>CAVXYN010000003.1:1592500-4614813 GCA_963766045.1 uncultured Actinomycetota bacterium
CGCCGAAGCTGTGTCATTCACACATATACATCCACCGCCTCCTTGAGAGTGTGGTGCAGTGGTGTGGATGGGTAGGGGAGCGTCCTGCATCCAGGGAAGCGGCGGCGGAAGCCAGTCGTGGAGGGTGTGGGAGTGAGAATGCAGGCATGAGTAGCGAATGCAGAGTGAGAAACTCTGCCGCCGGATGACCAAGGGTTCCTGGGCCAGGCTAATCCGCCCAGGGTAAGTCGGGACCTAAGGCGAGGCCGACAGGCGTAGTCGATGGATAACGGGTTGATATTCCCGTACCCGAGCATATGCGCCCAGGATGAGGCGGTTGATACTAACCACCCGAAGCGCCATCGCAAAGCCTTCGGGCAGCGTGGTGGTTGTGGAGCGTGGGATCTGATTCCGTAGTAGTCGAGTGATGGGGTGACGCAGGAAGGTAGCTCCGCCAGTGAGTGGTAGTACTGGTGTAAGCGTGTAGGCCGAAACATAGGTAAATCCGTGTTTCATGAGGCTGAGACGTGATGCGTAGCCGATTGAGGTGAAGTAGAGTGATCCTATGCTGCCGAGAAAAGCCTCTAGCGAGTGTATGCACGGCCCGTACCCCAAACCAACACAGGTGGTCAGGTAGAGAATACTAAGGCGATCGGGTGAACTGTGGTTAAGGAACTCGGCAAAATGCCCCCGTAACTTCGGGAGAAGGGGGGCCAAACATCCTGAAGTCCTTCGCGGACTAGGGGTGGGTGGCCGCAGAGACCAGCGGAAAGCGACTGTTTACTAAAAACACAGGTCCATGCGAAGTCGCAAGACGATGTATATGGACTGACGCCTGCCCGGTGCTGGAACGTTAAGAGGACCGGTTAACCCTTCGGGGTGAAGCTGAGAATTTAAGCGCCAGTAAACGGCGGTGGTAACTATAACCATCCTAAGGTAGCGAAATTCCTTGTCGGGTAAGTTCCGACCTGCACGAATGGCGTAACGACTTTCCGGCTGTCTCAACCACAGGCCCGGCGAAATTGCACTACGAGTAAAGATGCTCGTTACGCGCGGCAGGACGGAAAGACCCCGGGACCTTTACTATAGTTTGGTATTGGTTTTCGGTTCGGCTTGTGTAGGATAGGTGGGAGACTGTGAAGCCGGCACGCTAGTGTTGGTGGAGTCGTTGTTGAAATACCACTCTGGTCGGATTGGGAATCTGAACCTCGGACCATGATCTGGTTCAGGGACAGTGCCTGATGGGTAGTTTAACTGGGGCGGTTGCCTCCTAAAGAGTAACGGAGGCGCCCAAAGGTTCCCTCAGCCTGGTTGGCAATCAGGTGTTGAGTGCAAGTGCACAAGGGAGCTTGACTGTGAGACAGACATGTCGAGCAGGGACGAAAGTCGGGACTAGTGATCCGGCACCACCTGGTGGAAGGGGTGTCGCTCAACGGATAAAAGGTACCCCGGGGATAACAGGCTGATCTTGCCCAAGAGTCCATATCGACGGCATGGTTTGGCACCTCGATGTCGGCTCGTCGCATCCTGGGGCCGGAGTAGGTCCCAAGGGTTGGGCTGTTCGCCCATTAAAGCGGCACGCGAGCTGGGTTTAGAACGTCGTGAGACAGTTCGGTCCCTATCCGCCGCGCGCGTAGGATACTTGAGGAAGGCTGTCCCTAGTACGAGAGGACCGGGACGGACGAACCTCTGGTATGCCAGTTGTCACGCCAGTGGCATGGCTGGTTAGCCACGTTCGGAAGGGATAACCGCTGAAGGCATCTAAGCGGGAAGCCTGTTCCAAGATGAGGTATCCCACCCCTTGTGGGTTAAGGCCCCCAACAGACCATTGGGTTGATAGGCCAGAAATGGAAGCACAGTAATGTGTTATCGAGTTGACTGGTACTAATAGGCCGAGGACTTGCCCACAAAGATGTTACGCATCCACTCTACAGCTCTGAAACACCAAGCCAGACGCTTGTGTTGTTTCACAGTGTTTCGGTGGTCATAGCGTCAGGGAAACGCCCGGTCCCATTCCGAACCCGGAAGCTAAGCCTGACAGCGCCGATGGTACTGCAACCGAAGGGTTGTGGGAGAGTAGGACACCGCCGGACTAAAATTGAACAAGGTCTGGGACCTGGTAGAGAACCAAGAGTTCTCCCAGGTCCCAGACCTTTTTTCATGGGCACGTCCAGGGCTCGTGAGTGGTAATGACGGTTATTGAGGGATTGGGCAAAGGTGGCGTGGGTGGGTCACCCCCGCGCAGGCGTTCAGCCGGCCGTGAAGGCCTCCTTGCCTACCCTGAGGGTAGTGAAGGAGCCCTTCACTACCCCGCCGAGGTGATCTCTGACGAGAGCGGGGCAACCGTGACACCAGTGTCCGGTCGAAGTCCGACACGACACCTTTGCCTTTCGGCTCAATAGAACCGTCATTACCGCTCACGAGCTTCTAAGCGGCGTTGATATGCAAGACGGCATCGGCCAAGTCGAGCATCGCCCGGTCAAGAGGGAAGTAGCCTCGCGTCGGATCAACGTCAGTACGCGCGTGGCCTGCAGGAACCGCGGCAGCCGGCGTCAGGCCCCAACTGTCGCTCCGGTTCTGCAGGGACCCCTCGTAGGTATCCGGCTCAGGATCCCGAAGCCCGAGCGCTTCGCTCCGGCCGATGCTGCCGGCGACGAACGTGTAGTGCCTCGCCAGAATGGACTCCACCATGCCGCCGGCACCGAACGAGCCGATCTCCGAACGCCCAGTGCCGCGCTGCAGATGACCGTTGTGAGCGAAGACCAGCGTCGCTCCTCGCCGGGCTTCGATGGCCCGGATATCGAGGAGGTTCTGGGCCATGATCGCCACGCGGACGGCGCCAAGGCCGGCGATCCGTTCATTCTGATCGTCGATGCGCTCTGCCGACTGCTGGTGATAACGCAGCAGGCCGAGGCCGGCGGTGAGATACGTCTTGGCTCGGTACCACTCGGCGCGTGAGGTCGCGGCGATCCTTTCCTCTGCGCGTACGTAAAGCGTGGTGAGCATTCCGTCGGCGATCGAGCGCAGTTCCCCGGCCTCGGTGGTCGCGCCGACCGACTCGGCCGGATCCAGGATCGCCTCCGTGCGGCTCCACTGATCGTCGTCGCCCACAAGGGATGCGAAGTCGACGTCGAGCTTCAGGTAGTCGCGGGCGTATTCGAGGTAGCGCCGCGGGCTGGGCGCGCTCATGATCTCGGTCGGCGCGTCGAAGCCGTGGAAGGCCAGGCGTTCGGCTGCCGGAACGCGCTCGTTGTACTCGCGCATCCAGGCGACCAGTTGCCTGTTGGGGTTCAACTCGCCGAAGCCATGCGAGAAGCCTTCCCGCATCGTGACGTCGAGGGTGCCCACTCGCTCCTGGACGAAGTCGTTCACCGTCAGCGCGGCCACGCGGTCGGTCTCGAGGGCGATCGACCGGAATCCCCGCCCGGCAAGCTGAGCGAAGAATTCGTTCCGGATCAGCGGGAAAGCCGGTTCCCCATGGGTCGGCTCGCCGAGGGCCAGCAGGTCGCAAGACGGGTCTACGAAGTCTCGAATGTCCTGACTCATAGGTCTCAAGCGTATCGTTGAAAGGTCAGTTGAGACTTCTATCGAAGCCGACCTGGGCATCGCCGCGGTAAAGTCTCAAACTGGTGGCAACCCTGAAACCGGCCGACCTCGCCCGTGAGCATGGCATCTCGACCCAGGCGGTCCGCAACTATGAGCGTGACGGGTTCATTCTGCCCGCTGAGCGCACCGGCAGCGGCTACCGGATTTACACCGAGGTCCATGCGGTAGCGCTTCGCGCCTTCCTCGCCCTCATTCCCGCCTACGGGCACTCGGCCGCCGGCCGGATCATGAACGCACTCCACGACGACCGGCTCGACGACGCCCTGATGATCATCGACCGCGGCCACGGGCAGTTGCTTCGCGACCGCGACACCCTCGCGTCGGTGAGACAGGCCGTGGAACACCTGACGGCGGAGTCCGACGTGGCTCCAGTGGGATCAGCGGACCCCAGGACCGTCGGGGAGCTGGCGCATCGGCTCGGGGTCACCCCGGCGACCGTGCGGAACTGGGAAGCCGCCGGAATCCTCGTCCCCACACGAGATCCGGCCACCGGATACCGCGTCTTCGGCGCGAGCGACATCCGCGATGCCGAGCTCGCCCACCTTCTCCGGCGCGGCGGTTATCCGCTGGGATACATCTCCACCGTGGTCCACCAGATCCGGACCGCCGGCGGCACCGACGAACTTTCCGCCGCACTGAAGGACTGGCAGCGCAAGCTCACGCGGCAGGGGCTCACCATGCTCAAGGCGGCCACCCGGCTCAGCGACTACCTGAGCCTGACGGGCGCAGGTGATCGATCGTGACGCCGTGCTGCCCGGCCAGTCGTTCCGCGATCAACGAGCGGTGGCATGCCTCGGGATCGGCCTCGACACAGAGCAGCGCCACGGTCCCACCGCCCGACAGCGCCGCCACGATCGGCGTGAGGTCGGCGAGGTCGAGGATCTCCGTGGTGTAGCGACGGGTGTACTCGGCCGCGAGTTCGCGGCGCGAGCGCTTGCCGACCCCTTGGCGGTCATCCTCGGCGTACTGGAGCCGGCGTAATTCGGTGGTCGGGGCGAGCTCAGGATGGTGCTCGTAGGCGATCCCGGCCTCGGCGAGGGCCGCCTGCAGCCGGCGTGAGTTCGCCCAGGCGTACTCGGGTCCGCGGACACCGCGGCGCTGGCGTACGTCGAGCAACAGGCGCACATCCGCTTGCCGCAGTCGTCGCAGGAACGACTCGACGTCGAAGCCATAGACGCCGATCGTCACCATCCTGAGCACTCGCATCACGCGACGGCGGTCCCCTCGAGTTCGACCATCAGAGTGGGGATCGCCAGCCGGGTCACCCCGAGCAACGTGCTGGCCGGCGCCACCCCGGCGGCGCCCAACCGTGCCCCCAGCACGCCATAGTGCTGGAAGAGCAGCTCGACGTCGGTGGTGTAGACGTTGAGCCGGACGAGGTTCGCGAGAGACATGCCTGCCTCACCGAGAACGGCCTCCAGGTTGTCTAGGCTCAGCGCCAGCTGCGCCGCCATGTCACCTTCATGCTGGGGCTTGCCGTCGCCGCTCATCGCGGTCTGCCCGGCGCAGTACAAGGTCCGGGTCTGCCCCGAGACGATCTCGCCCTGGTTGTACCCGAACTCCGCCGACCAGGTCCACGGGTTGACCGTCGTTCGTTCCATTGCCACACGAGCTCCATTCATCTTCGATGTCGTAGGAAAAGCCTCCCAGGGAATCACGACATCCTGTGTCGTGTATTCCGGTAGCGTTTTCCCATGCGCGCCGACCGGTTGGTTTCGCTGGTGCTGCTGCTGCGCCAGCGCGGTCGGCTGTCCGCGGCCACGCTCGCCCGCGAGCTGGAGGTATCCACTCGCACCGTGCTGCGCGACATCGAGGCGCTGTCCGCCGCCGGTGTCCCGGTCTACGCCGAACGCGGCAGGCACGGCGGTTTCGCGTTGCTGCCCGGTTTCCAGACCGAGCTCACCGGACTGAACCACGATGAGGCGCTCGCCCTGCTGGTCGCCGGATCACGGCGCGGAGCGCAGGCGTTCGGCCTCGGTTCGGCGCTCGCTTCGGCCATGCTCAAGGTCATCGACGCGCTTCCCGAAAGCCATCGGGACACCGCGGCCGGCGTGGCCGAGCGCTTGCTCATCGACCCGGAGACCGATCTCCTCTCGCGCCGCGTGGTCGCCGAGGAGGTGCCCGACGTCATCGTGGCCGAGGTCCGGCGCGCGGTGTTCGCCGGCCACAAGCTGCGCATCCGCTATGCGGCCACGGACCGGAAACCACAGTGGCGCACGGTGGACCCGATCGGCCTGGTCACCGTGCGGGACCAGGGCTACCTGCTGGCCACGAGGTCCGGCGAGGACCGCACCTACCGGTTGTCCCGGGTGTCGGCCGCCGAGGAACTCCCCGAACCCGCGGAGCGAGCGGACCGGGTCGACCTGGACCGGGCCTGGAAGGAACGCAGCACGCGATTCCGGGCCGGTGGCGACCAGGTCGCCGTCCAGGTACGGGTGAATCCGGCGCGACGGGAGGACCTGGTGGGAACCGCGCTGGCCGTCCTCGCCGAAGAAACCGAGGCGGACGGCCGGCTGCGGCTGGAAGTGACCTTCCAGGATTCGCGGCACGCCGAATGGGCGCTGTGGCAGCTCTCCACGAACGCGGAAGCCCTGGCCCCGCAATGGTTGCGCACCTCCCTGCGCGACCGCGCCGCCACGATCGCCGCGCGCTACGAGGCGTCTTCCTGAGAGTCAGACAGGGCGTCGCAGGTGGTAGATGTCCATGATCCAGCCCTTCCTGGCCCGGGCTTCGGCGCGGGTCGTGCGGATTCGCTCGGCGAGGGTTTCGTCGAGCGGGCCGGACAGCAGGAGTTCGTCAGGAGTGCCGAGGTAGGCGCCCCAGTAGATCTCTAAGCCCTGGCCGGCGAACCGGCCGAAGGTGCAGTGCGCGTCGAGCATGACGAAGACGTCGTCGGCCTCGTTCGGCCAGCCCGCTTCCAGACGTCGCCCCGTAGTGACGAGGACCGGCCGCCCGATCTGGTTCATCGTGGTCCGATGGCGTGCCGTCAACGCGGTGACGCTGCTGATCCCGGGGATGACGTCGTAGTCGAACTCCACGTTCCCGCGAGCCAGGACGGCGTCGAGTAGCGTGATGGTGCTGTCGTAGAGCGCCGGGTCGCCCCAGACCAGGAACGCGCCGTGCTGGCCGGGTTCGAGTTCGTCGCGGATCATGCGTTCGTAGACGTCGGTCCGGAGGCGGTGCCAGTCGGCGACCGCCTTCCGGTAGTCGTCCGGCTTCCGGTCGCGTTCAGGATCCTGCGCCCGTACGACGCGGTAGCCGGGCCGTTCGACGAACCGGTCGAGGATCTCCTGGCGCAGTCCCACCAGGTCCTGCTTTTCTGAACCCTTGTCGAGGACGAAGAAGACGTCGGTCTCGTTCAGCCGGGAGATCGCCTGGACAGTCAGGTGTTCCGGGTCGCCGGCGCCGATGCCGATGGCGGAGATCTTCCTCATGGCGGCAGTCTGCCCTCACCGGGCGACGGTCACCACGGTGGCGTGACCGCCCCCTCACTACACACCCTTACCCCCAAGGGGTATAAAGGTAGTGATCGCTTCATCCGGTACAGAGGAGTCCGTACAGATGGCCGACACCATCACCGCCACCTACACCGTCAAGGGTATGTCCTGTGGGCACTGCGCCACCTCGGTCACCGAGGAGGTCAGCGGTATCGACGGCGTGAGCGCCGTGAACGTGGACGTCGCCGGCGGCAAGGTCACCGTCACCAGCGAGTCCCCGCTCGACGTCGAGACCGTGACCGCGGCCGTCACCGAGGCCGGTTACCAGCTCGTCTCGTGAGTACCCCAGTCAAGGTCACGGCGTTCGCGGCGGCATTGGCCGCCGTGTTCGCCGTGGCCTGGACGATCGGGTCCGCGGTCGGGCCGCTCGACCAGGCGCCGGTGCCGGGCGCCCCGCCGGTCTCGAGCAGTGAGCACGCGGGCCACCACGGAGGATCACCGTGAGTGTCGAGACCCCTGCTTCGCAGCGAGTCGAGCTGAGCATCGGCGGCATGACCTGTGCCTCCTGTGCCGCGAGGGTCGAACGCAAGCTGAACAAGGTCGACGGGGTATCCGCCACGGTCAACTACGCCACTGAGAAGGCGCAGGTCGATTTCCCGGCCGCGGTCTCGGTGGACGAGCTGGTCGGCGTCGTCGAATCCGCCGGATACACGGCCCAGCCGCCCGCGCGGGCCTCGGAAGAGGAACCGGCCCGGTCGCTCCGGCAACGGCTGCTCGTATCCGCCGCACTCGCCGTTCCGGTGCTCGTGCTCGCGATGGTCCCGGCGTGGCAGTTCACCTACTGGCAGTGGCTTTCGCTGACCTTGGCCGCCCCCGTGGTGACCTGGGGCGCGTGGCCGTTCCACCGCGCGACCTGGACGAACCTCCGGCACGGCGCGGCGACCATGGACACTCTTATCTCGCTGGGCGTCGCGGCGGCGACGTTGTGGTCGCTCTACGCGCTGTTCTTCGGCACCGCCGGTGAGCCCGGAATGCGGCACGCCTTCGAGCTGACCATCGAACGCGGGTCGGGTGCTGGGAACCTGTATCTCGAGGTCGCCGCCGGAGTGACCACGTTCCTGCTCGCCGGTCGTTATTTCGAGGCCCGGTCCAAGCGGCGTTCCGGAGCGGCCTTGCGCGCCCTGCTGGAGCTCGGCGCGAAGGACGTCGCTGTCCTGCGAGACGGCGATGAGCGCCGGGTTCCCGTCGGCGAACTGCGGATCGGCGACGAATTCGTGGTGCGGCCGGGGGAGAAGATCGCCACCGACGGCGTCGTGACCGACGGCGGTTCCGCGGTCGACGTGAGCATGCTGACAGGTGAGTCCGTACCGGTCGAGGTCGCCGCCGGTGACTCCGTCGTGGGCGGGACGGTCAGCGTCAGCGGCAGGCTTGTCGTCCGCGTCACCCGGGTCGGCGCCGACACCAGGCTCGCGCAGATGGCGCGGTTGGTGGAAGACGCGCAGAACGGCAAGGCCGCCGTGCAGCGGCTGGCCGACCGGGTGTCGGCCGTCTTCGTCCCGGTGGTGATCGCGCTCGCGGTCGGCACGCTCGGATTCTGGCTCGGCGCGGGAAGCGGGGCGGACGCCGCCTTCACCGCGGCCGTCGCGGTGCTGATCATCGCCTGCCCGTGCGCGCTGGGCCTGGCGACGCCGACGGCGTTGCTGGTCGGCACCGGTCGCGGCGCCCAGCTCGGCATCCTGATCAAGGGGCCGGAGGTGCTCGAATCCACCCGCCGGATAGACACCATCGTCCTCGACAAAACCGGCACGGTGACCACCGGCCGGATGAGCCTGACCGACCTCCACGGCGCCGACGAGACCGAAGCCCTCCGGCTGGCCGGCGCTGTCGAGTACGCCTCCGAACATCCGATCGCGCGGGCGATCGCCGACGGTGCACGGGAGCGTCTCGGCGCATTGCCGCAGGTCAAGGAGTTTCGCAACGCCGAAGGCTTGGGTGTGCTCGGCGAGGTCGATGGCAAGGCCGTCATCGCGGGACGGGCCGCCCTGCTCGCCCGGCACGGCATCACCGTCGGCGAACGGCTCGCTCAGGCCAAGGCAGCGGCTGAACAGCGGGGTGCGACACCGGTGCTCGTCGCCTGGGACGGCGAGGCGCGGGGCCTGGTCGTCGTCGCCGACACGGTCAAGCCCACGTCCGCTCAGGCAGTCGGGGAACTGGGAGCGCTCGGGCTCCGGCCGGTCCTGCTCACCGGGGACAACGCCGGTTCCGCCCGCGCCGTCGCGGCCGAGGTCGGGATCGAGGACGTCTTCTCCGAGGTGCTGCCGGCGGACAAGGTCGACGTCATCAAGCGGTTGCAGTCGGAAGGCCGCGTGGTCGCCATGGTCGGTGACGGCGTCAACGACGCGGCCGCGCTGGCGCAGGCCGACCTCGGTCTGTCCATGGGCACCGGCACGGACGCCGCGATCGAAGCCGGTGACCTGACGCTGGTGCGGGGCGACCTGCGCGCGGCCGTCGATGCCATCCGCCTTTCGCGCCGGACGCTCGGCACGATCAAGGGCAACCTGTTCTGGGCGTTCGCCTACAACATCGCGGCGCTGCCGCTGGCCGCGCTCGGCCTGCTCAACCCGATGATCGCGGGCGCGGCGATGGCGTTCTCATCGGTTTTCGTGGTGACCAACAGCCTGCGGTTGCGGGGTTTCCGCGGCGTCGCGTGATCAGGCGGGCAACACGCGTGATTGGAGGGGAAACTCGCGTGATCAGGAACGGACGAGGCGGGCGATCGCGTCGGACGCTTCCCGGACCTTGAGGTCGGCCTCCTCGCCACCGGCCGCGGCGGCCTGGACCACGCAGGTGGCGAGGTGCTCGTCCAGCAGTTCGAGGGAGAAGGACTGCAGGGCCTTGGTGGCCGCGGACACCTGGGTCAGGATGTCGATGCAGTACTTGTCCTCTTCGACCATCCGCTGCAAACCGCGGATCTGCCCCTCGATCCGGCGCAGGCGCTTGAGATAGGCCTCCCGCTCGCTGCCGTAGCCCGTCATCGGTGCACCCGTTCTCTCGTCGATCCGTGCCGCCTTTCAGTATACCCACCCCACGTATCCGGGCCCGCGGTTCCGGAGCGGGTTCACAGCACCGGGAATTCGTCGGTGCCAGGATGTCGAGAAGGAACCGGCGGCTCCGACTCTGGGGTGAGTGGCCGGGAAGCGGCCGCGAGACCTGGAGGAACACGATGAAGTACATGATCATGATCACGATGAACCCGGAAGCGTGGAACGCCATCCCTCAAGCCGAGCGCGAGGAGGTGATGTCGTCGATCGACCCTTTGATGAAGTCGCTCACCGAGTCCGGGGAGCTGATCGGGACGCAGGCGCTGGCGGACCCTTCGGAGAGCGTGGTGGTCCGGGTGCGTGACGGCGTCCCGGTGGTGAGCGACGGCCCGTACGCGGAGTCGAAGGAATACCTCGGCGGCTACTACCTGGTCGAAACCGAGACCAAGGAACGCGCGATCGAGATCGCCGGCATGATCCCCGACGCGCATATCAACGCGATGGAGGTCAGGCCGGTCGTGTTCTCTTCAGGCACGAACCTCTAACCCGTGGCCGCCTCGGTGCCGGTACGGGCCTCGGGCCTGTTCCGGCGCTGAGCGGGGACGGACGCTCTCGGATCTTCGGGCATGCTCAGTACCGATCCGGCCTCGGCGACCAGTTCGCGGCAGCCGACGAGCTGCTTGAGGACGTCGTCACGGAGTTTGAGGGCGACGTCGGCCTGCTGTTGTGCCTCGGCGACCAGACGTTTGCCACTTTCGGTGGCTTCGTCGATCAGCTTCCGTGCCCGTGCTTGCGCGGCCTTGTCCTGCTCGGCGAGCGCGCGCA
The DNA here is from genome assembly GCA_963766045.1 of uncultured Actinomycetota bacterium. Classification (GTDB taxonomy): domain Bacteria; phylum Actinomycetota; class Actinomycetes; order Mycobacteriales; family Pseudonocardiaceae; genus Amycolatopsis. The sequence continues at coordinate 1,603,389 of CAVXYN010000003.1, forward strand.
TCGCCTGGGCGCGCCGGAGCTTCATGGCGCGTTCGAAGTCGTCGGTGATCCGGCCGCGGGCCTGGGTGGCCTCTTCGTCCAGTTTCCGGCGGTGCTCGGTGGCGCGGCGCATCAGATCTTCGTGTTCGGCGCGCTGCTTTTCCCGCTCCGCCTGGGTTTTCGCGATCAGCGCCTCGTGCTCGGCCTTGAGCCGCGCGGCGTCCTCGGCGGCCTGTGCGGTGATCTCCTCGGCCTCTTCCCGGGTGATCTCGAGCATGCGGCGAGAACGCTCCTGCAAAGCGTCCGGCGCGATCGGGACCCGGCTGATCCGGTCGATACTGGCGTGAAGTTCGCGATTCTCCTCGTGTGCGGCGATGAGCCGGGCGGCGAGGGCTTCTCCGCGATGGATGGCGGCGTCGCGTTCGGCGGCGACTCGTCGTAGTTCGGCTTCCACCTCGCGGACGAATTCCCGGACCTGCGCGCGATGGAAACCGCGCCACGCCAGGTCGAAGCCGGGCATCTCCATTGGTCACCTCCACAGTGGTCGATCTGTCACGAATATGCGATTTGCTTTAGCCGCACGGGGTTTCACCGACCAGTGTGCCTCAAGCCGCAACGACACGCCCCACTGGTGGGTGATCTTGCGCCGAACGGTCACGCGCAAGCGGCAAGACGAGTGAACCGATGTGGCCGTGGGAGAATGAACGCTTCTCTGTTTCCGTCGCTGGAGGTGGCCGCGTGACAAGCAGCCGAATTCGGGTCCCTGGCTGGAATCCAGCGACGGCGTCGGACGGATACCGGCAGGTCAGACTGAACATCACCACCCTGCTCGCCGACCGTCCCGGCACCGGCGAGCGGGCCGTCCCCGCTTGTCCACAGTGGACTGTCCGGGATCTGGTCACGCATTTGACCGAAATCTGCGACCGGGTGATCGTCCGATTCGGCGGTGGTTCGTGCCCGGTGCCGGAGACGGCAACGGTGACAGAACTGTTGCGGCTTTGGAATGATCGCGGAAGCGAGATCGACTCACTGCTCGCCGCCGATGGTGAAGGCGCGAGCCGCGGGGACGTCATGGTGATGGACGCCTTCACTCACGAACTGGATCTTCGCTACGCACTCGGCGTCCCGCCGCCCGAGGTCCATCCGGCCTGGCTTCGCGGCTTCGAAGTCCTTGTCAGTGGTCTCGGCGGCTCGCTGACCAGGCACGGACTGCCTGGCATGCGGATCGAGACCGAGGGCGGGACCTGGATCGCGGGTACCGAACCGGTCGCCGCCGTCCTCTCCGGGACGCCCGCCGACCTGTACCGCTCGCTCGCCGGACGCCGGAGCGCGGCTCAGATCACCGCCATGTCCTGGCTGGGTGATCCCGAGCCGTGGCTCCGCGCCTTCACCTGGGGTCCGTTCGCCCTACCCGAAGAGGCCACCGAGAGCTAGCCGGGTGGTCCAGTCTCGTGAGTGGTAATGACGGTTCTAACCGTCATTACCACTCACGAGAGGTGACGGGCGCGCTAGCCGGTCGGGGACATCGAGGACAGCATCGCGGCCAGTCCGAGTACGACGGTCACGATCAGCACCTCGACCCCGACGCTGACCCGCAGGCGGCGCAGGTCCGCGGTCACCAGGCCGGTGCCGCCGCCGCCCGTGATCCCTCGCCGCGCCGCCTTCCGGCTGACGTTCGCGACCAGCAGCAACGCGGCGAAGGCGGTCAGTTTCAGCACGAACACGATGCCGTAGGCCGACGACCAGAGCGCCTCGACCGACGGTACGTTCCGCAGGCCGAGGTAGGCGCCGGTGAGCACGATGATCGCGATCGACACCGTGGCGACACGGGAGAACCGGGCCAGGGCCGCCTCGGCCTCCGAAGCCGGATATCGCCCGCGCAACACGACGGCCAGTTGCACCAGCCCGCCGACCCAGACGGTGATCGCGCCGAAGTGGGCGAGGTCGGCGGAGACCGACAGGAACATGATCTTGTCCGCCACCGCGTGCCCGGTCGCCGAGAAGCTCAGCAGCACGACGAACCCCGCCGCCATCCCGAGGTTTTCGTAGCGCGCCTTCAGCCGGTCCGGCAGGGTCGGCGTCAGCAGCCGTCGGGCGATCACCGCCAACGCGACTATCGCGGCGAGCCGCAGGAGCAGCAGTTTCCCGTACGCCACACGCAGGGTCGCTTCGATCAGCGCGGGATCGAAGACGGCGTCCACTCCGCGTCCGGCCACGTACGGGCCCTGCAGCAGGAACCCGGCGACGGCCGTGACGGCTGAGAGGCCCACGCCGGTCCGGACGAGCTTTCGCACCATCGGGTCGGTCCGCCCGGACGGACGGCAGACCAGCACGAAGACGAGCCCGCCGAGCAGTACGACCCCGCCGAACGAGCCCCAGCGGAACACGGTGAACAGGACGTCCACCACCGGATCCGTCCCGGTCGACGCGGACACGGCGCCGGCGGAGGTGATCAGTGGTCCGGTGCCGATGACGAAAGCGATGGTGCCGCGCACCGGATGTGAATCGGTGGAGACGAACGCGTACTCGACGAGGTAGCTGCCGTCGGGCAGGTCGGGTTCCAGTTTGACGGCGACCTCTTCGGCGACGTCGCCGGGCTGGAACACCGGCCCCGAGACGACGTTGGTGCCCTGCTGGTCGACGACCTTGATCGAATTCGGCTGGATCCCGACGTTTTCGGACAGCACGACCGAGACCTGTGGGGGAGCCGAGGTGAGCCTTGCCCCGTCGGCCGGGTTCGAGGAAACCAACTCGACATGGGCCGACGCCGGGGATGCGGTCGCGATCGACAGCGCGAAGAAGAAGGCGATGAGACTCGCGACCCGAGCGATCACGAGGACGTGAGGGCGGGTTCGCGCTTGCGGCTTTCGGGAGCACAGGTGCAGCTGGTGAGGAGCTGCTCGGCCTTCGACGCACGGCGGTGCAGGATCATCGCGATGATCATCGGGATGGTGACGATCGTGTTGTAGAACAGGTGCAGTTCCACCCGCGGCACGAACAGCTGGATGATGCTGCTCGGCGCGGTGCCGCCGCCGAGGCGCCAGCCGGACTGCGCCTGGATGAACAGCAGCAGATGCTCGATGTGGTGCCAGAACTGGAGCCCGAGTGCCAGGTTCCACCACTGCCGCGAGCGGCCCGCGAAACCGCGGCGCAGCGCGAACAGCACGATCAGCATGACGATGGCGTAGCCGTAGTGCAGCCATTCGGAGGAGATCAACTTCGGGAACGGCATCCCGAGCACCCCACGGGCCGCCGGGGCCTTCCACCCGAGGACGTAGATCTGGAAGGCCTGCGTGAGATGTTCCGCCCAGTGGGCGATGACTATGACGGCGAAAACCGCCAAGGCCGCGCGATGGTATTTCCCGTTGAGGGAAGCGAGCAGGCCTGGACGTGCCGAATCGATTGCGGCCATGGGGTGGGCTCCTCGGGGCGGAAAGGGTCCGGACCGGTGACAGGTTTCGACCCTAACTCGCGCGCCGTCGATCTCCGTTACTCCGGATTGCTGATCTACGCAGCGGAATTACGCCGATCAGCCGGTTGTGTTCGCGAATAGATCATTTAGCGGCACGTTGGGTGACGAAAACGCCGGGTGCCGAAAAACAGAGTGTGGCGTGGCCTGGTGACCGGGCCACGCCAGCACGTCCGTCCTTACCGGACCACGATGCCGACCGTCGGTTTCGGCGCGGCGGGGATGTGGAACAGCTCGGTGAACAGCTCCAGGTATTCGAAGGCGCCTTCGATGCTGACCTGGCCGCTCCGGGTGGCTTCGGCCGGGCTGAGCTCGCCGGTCATCAGCTCCTTGAACACCGGGCCCCGCGGTTCGATCACGATGTCGGCGTCCGGGTGCAGACCGTCGGTGACCTTGAGCGCGCCGTCTTCGACGATCGCGTGCACGATCATGTCGCCGGCGTACCGGAGCTCGTAGTGGACGTGGATGCCTTTGGCCTTCTCACTTTGGAAGGTCGTGTAAAGCCCGAGGATCGCCGCGTCGAGGGTGAACACCTCTTCCGGCGCCTGCCGCTTGAGCGAACGTGCCCCCCAAAGACCGAGGTCGAGCACGATCTGGTCGAGTTCGCTGCCGTACTCGGTGAGTTCGTAGACCACCGCGGCGTCGAGCTGGGGGAGCAGACGGCGGCGAAGCACCCCGGCCTGCTCGAGTTCGTTGAGCCGTGCGGACAGCGTGCTCGCGGGGATCTTCGGGAGGCCCGTCTGCAGCTCGGTGAACCGCTTCGGGCCGAGGACGAGGTCCCGGACGATGAGCAACGACCAGCGTTCTCCGATGATCTCCAGTGCGCGGGCGACCCCGCAGAACTGCCCATAGGTACGACTGCTCATCCGTCGATCCTCACTTTCGTTCCCGTGCGGCGGTGCAGTTTCGTTCTCGTTCGCGGAAATGTCTCTGAACGGCGGTATCCGCAATTCATGCGGGCTCACCTTCGGAAAGCAATTGGTGGTGCAGCACCTGCAGTTCGTCGCAGGGTTCCACACCGAGTTCGTGGTTGAGCCGCGTCCGCAGCTGGCGGTAGGTCGCGAGCGCGTCGGACCGCCTGCCACTGCGTCCCAGCACCCGGATCAGCTGACCGTGCAAGGCCTCGTCGAGCGGATTCGCGGTGACCAGCGAACGCAGCTCGCCGATCAGCTCGTGCCGCAGTCCGGCCGAGATATCCGATTCGATGCGCAGGTGCAGGGTGCTACGCCGCTGTTCGACCAGTTCGACCGCGAACGCCGACAGCACAGGTCCACAGTGGACATTCGAGAGCGGCGGGCCGGCCCAGAGGTCGAGTGCGGCGCGGAAGGCTTGTGCCGCTTCGACGTGCATGCCCTGCGCCCGCAGTTCCCTGCCCTGTTTCTGCAAGGTCTGGAAGGTGAAGACGTCCACCTGCGACGGGTCGATGCGGAACACGTATCCCGGCGGTTTCGTCGCCAGCATCGTCTCGCCGTACGGGGCGAGCTCGTTCTCGTCGATGCAGCGGCGCAGCTGGTAGACGTAGGTGTGCATGGTCGTGCGGACGCTGCGCGGTGGATCGTTCGCCCACAGCTCTTGCACGATCGTGTCGATGTGGACGATCTTGCCGGGGCTCATCACCAGCATCGCGAGCACCTGCAACAGCTTCGGGGTGGTCGGTGCGTAGTCGATCCCGTCGCGGACCACTTCGAGCGGGCCGAGCAGGGTGAAGCGGGCGGGGCTTGCGGGAACGCCCGGAGTCGGGTGAGATGCCGAGCTGTGGTGCGTATCCGATACTCGTGATCCGGCGTACATCGCAGCGCCCTCCAGCTCGATACGCGTCGTGGTCGTTCCCCCTGTCGCGGGAGATTTCCCTTGGGTATCGACAGTGACAGAGGCATACCGCGCACGGCCAGTGAGCCGTCCACCAGAGCCCGCGTGCGTGTTTCCCGAGAAGTCGTGGGTTTTTCATACCCGAACCGTGAACGTGACACTGGCCGGGCGCCGGGCCGCGCAGCAGGATTCGAGAACCGCGACCTACGGGGGTTCTCATGCGAGACACAGCGTCGGACTTCGGACCGAACTCCGTGGCCGCTGCCGGGCCCACCGCGGGCGGGCTGGGGTTCAAACGTCATCTGCGCGTGGAAATCAGCGAGGGCAACGGTGCTTACCTGTTCTCCGAGCAGGGGGTCATCTCGATTCGCGGCGCGCAGGTCGCCTCGGTCGCGGCGTTGCTCGACGGCACCCGTGACCTGGACGGCCTGCTGTCCGCCTGTCCGGACGGGATGAACGCGGAGCAGGTCACCGGGGTGCTGGCCGCGCTCGTCGAGGAGGGGCTGGTCACGCTGCGCGGGCCGGGGGAGCCCAGTACCGACGAGCGCGCGCTGGCGTACTGGGACGCCTGCGGTCTCGACGCGTCCGAGGTCGCCGCCAGGGAGAAGCCGGGGACGGCGAGCCTGACCTGTATCGGCGCCGGCTGCGACACCACCCAGGTCGCGAACGCGCTTGCCGCAGGCGGGATCGAACTCGTCGACACGGCCGCCGACCTGTCGATCGTGCTGTGCGATGACTACCTCGACCCGCGGCTGGCCGAGATCGACGCCGAGCACCGGAGTACGGGAGCACCGTGGTTGCTGGCCAGGCCGGCGGGCTCCCAGGTGTGGATCGGTCCCGTCATGCAGCCGGGGCGGTCCGGTTGCTGGCACTGCCTGACCAACCGGCTCTGGGGACACCGGCACGCGGAGGCGTGTGTCCAGGAGGTGCTCGGGCACGCCGGTCCGGCGTCGTGCCCGGTTCCGGCGCTACCGCCGCTGACGGCGGCCGCGGCGCACCTGATCTCGCTCGAGGCGTCGAAATGGCTGGCGGGCCACCGGTATCCGGGGCAGCACTGCGTATGGATCCTCGACACCCTCGGACTGCAAGGGCGGCTGCACGAGTTGAGACGCCGTCCACAGTGCCCGGAATGCGGCGACGCGGGGCTGGTCGCCGCCCGGACGGCCGAGCCGATCGTCCTGAAGGAAGCCAAAAAGGCGACCTCCGGTGGCGGAGGGCACCGGACGCTCACCCCGGTCGAAGTGCTCGACCGCTACGGCCACCTGATCAGCCCGGTCACCGGGATCGTCAAGGAGGTCGCCCGTGATCCTCGGGCGCCTGCCTACGTGAACGCGTACCGCTCCGGTCTCAACGTCGCGCGCCGCGTCCTCGGGGAGGCGGGACTGCAGGCCGGATTGCGCGGGCACAACGGCGGCAAGGGCGCGAGCCCGATCGACGCCGAGGTCGGCGCGCTTTGTGAAGCGGTGGAACGGTTTTCGGCGAACTATCAGGGTGACGAACTGCGGATCCGGGACAGCTATCGCGCGCTGGGGGCCGAGGCCGTCCACCCGAACTCCTGCATGCTCTTCGACGAGCGCCAGTACCGGAACCGCGATGAGTGGAACGCGCGCCACGCGGTCTTCCAGCACGTTCCGGAGCGATTCGACGAGACCGCCGCCATCGACTGGACGCCGGTCTGGTCGCTGTCGGGCCGGCTCCGGAAGCTGATGCCGACGGCGTACCTCTACTACGGCGTGCCGTACGAATGCGGGCTCACCGGGATGCGCGCCGACTCCAACGGCTGCGCGGCCGGAAGCAGCGTCGAAGACGCGATCCTCCAGGGCCTGCTCGAACTCATCGAACGCGATGCGGTGGCGTTGTGGTGGTACAACCGGCTTGCGGTACCCGGCGTCGACATCGCCTCGTTCGACGATCCGTGGGCCGAGGAGATGGTCGGGCAGTACGCGCGGGGTGGCCGTGACCTTTGGGTTCTCGACCTCTCCGCGGATATCGGTGTCCCGGTGATGGTCGCGCTGTCCAGGAGTATCGCCGGACCGCGCGAGAACGTCATGATGGGTTTCGGCGCCCACCTGGATCCCAGGACGGCGTTGCGGAGGGCGATCAGCGAGCTCAACCAGATGATCCCGTCGGTGCTCCCGAATGACGTGGAACTCGACGATCCCGATGCGACGCGGTGGCTCCGGCACGCTACGGTCGCCAACCAGCCGTACCTGTTGCCGGCTCCCGGGCGTTCGGCAAGGCGAGCCGCGGACTTCAAGTTCGTCCGGCGCCGTGACGTGCGTGACGACGTGGAATCGCTGGTGCGCAAGCTTTCCCTACTGGGGATGGAGACCTTGGTGTTGGATCAGACCAGGCCCGACATCGACCTTCCGGTGGTCAGGGTCGTCGTTCCCGGACTGAGACATTTCTGGACCCGGTTCGCCCCAGGACGGCTGTTCGACGTACCGGTGAAACTGGGCAGGCTCCCCGAGCCCACGCCGTACGACCGGTTGAACCCGTTCCCCATGTTCTTGTAGATCCGGCTGGAGTAAGAGGTTGACGACAGATTCCCCCGGCGGTGTGGCCGAGACGATCCCCTTGTGGTCGCTCACCGACGACAGCCTTGTCGAGATCGGTGAGGACGGCTCCCTGGTGGTCGTCACGAGATGGGGGGAGTTCGACTTCGCCGACATGGGGCCGCTGGTGCGCGAGTCGTTGCGGCGGATGGCCATGGGGCCGGTCTCGTTGGCGAACGTCACGTCGTCGTGGGAGCCGGAGGAACAGACCCCCGATCTCGAAGGCGAACTGAGCTGGACGGCCGAAGGCGCCGACGCGCTGCGCCAGGTGCTCAAGGAACTCGGCGGTTCGGTGGTGCGGTCCTTGGGGCTGGCCGACGGGAAAGGCCCGATGCTTTCGGTGATCCCGGTGCTGTGGGCTCCGGTGCTCTCCCCGCAGGAGATCCTGCCCGCGCGGCCGATTCGGTTGTCCCGCTTCTGTTCCCTGCGTTCGGACGCCCACGCGATGGGGCTCGAGTCGCCGTCCTCGCGGTATCGCGTCGTGCTGTACCAACCGGCGGCGGTCCACGTCGCGGCGACGCTCGCGACGGCGAGGTCGGTGGAGGAGATCGCCACGATGACGGGGGTCGACACGAGCGTCGTCGGCGCTATCGTTTCGTATCTGGTCGCCGCCGGAGTGGCCCAGGTCGCCGGCGAGAACGGCCGGTTCGCCGAGGACGACGACCCGGAGCTGAGCCTGTGGGCTCCGGACGAACTGCTGTTCCACACGACGAGCCGGACCTGGCGGCCCGGTGGTCCCGCCGACCTCCCCGGGCTCGGGAAGCCGCCGGTCGTCAAAGCGCAGACGGGGGAGGGGCCGGTCTATTCGCTGTACCGGCCGGATCTCGCGGCGCGCGCGGAGACCGATCCGACGCTGACCGCGTTGCTGGAGAACGATCACGTCTGCCCGGAGTTCACCGACAGCGCGCTGTCCGCCGAGCAGATCGGCGAGTTCCTCTTCCGCGGCGCCAGGGTCCGTTCCATCGGCCCGGTGCACTTCCCCAACGGCGACCTCCCGAACGGGCCCGGCCACGACGCGTCGCAGCGGCCGTATTTCAGCGTCGCGTGCCTGTACGAACTCGAGCTGTACGTTTCGGTCAACCGCTGTTCGGGCGTCGAACGCGGGATCTACCACTACGACCCGCTCGAGCATCGGCTCGGCCTGGTCAACGACGACGAGGGCGACCTCGCCGCGATGCTCGACATGGCCATGATCGCCGGCGGAAACCACCGGCGCCCCTCGGCGCTGATCACGGTGACGGCGCGGATGCCGCGGATGGCCTCGGTGCTTGGGGGCGGCGCGTATGCCACGACCTTGGCGCATGTCGGTGCCTTGCAGCAGACCCTCTATCTCGTCGCCCGCGCCATGGGCCTCGCCGCGCACGCCGTTCCGGTCGACGCCGGTGACCGCGTCGACCGCGCGTTGAAACTCGATTGGCCCGCCGAAGTGGGAGTCGGTGAGTGCGTGCTCGATCTCCCTTCGTGACCGCCGGTCTCGGTTGACTTTCTTTTCCCGCAACCTCAACTCCCGTTGGTTATTTTGTGCACCCGGGTAGGTGTGGGGAATGGGGAGCTCATGAGATCCGTGCACTTCCGGCCGATGAGCCGAAAGGTCCACGCGGGTAGAGCGAACGGGCTAAACCTTGTCCGTACGTGGGGTGAGAACCGGAACCAGGTCGGCTTCTCGCGCGCGATAGTCGCGATCGTCTTCTGCGGCACCGGAATCCTCGCCATGATCCGCCCGATCGCCACTGTCGCGCACTGGGCCGACGTGCTGGGGTGCGTGCTCTGGGCGGCCGGTGTGGTCGGCGTCCAGCTGGTCTTCCTCAGCCGGTCCGTCGCGAAGGGAAAACGAGGTGAACCGCTCCTGTTCGCGCAGGCCGCGGTCATCTATCTGCCGATGATCCACTTTGGACCGGGCTGGGCGGCGTTCAGCGGCTTCTTCGCCGGCAGCCTCTTGCTGATCTTGAACCGGATTCCCGCCGTCATCGCGGTGAGCGGGGTCGTCGTCCTCTCCGGACTGATCGCCGCCGACGCCGAAGGTTCCCCGGCCGACCTGGTCACCGTCGCGGTGCCTACGGCGATGGTCACGACCCTCGTCGTCGGGATCATCGTCTACGCCCTGACCCAGGCCGCGCACCAGGCCGCGGACCGGCGGGAGCTCGCCCGGTGGGCGGTCACCGAGGAACGGTTGCGATTCTCGCGGGACACGCATGACTTGCTCGGGCTCAGCCTGAGCGCCATCACCCTGAAGAGCGAGCTGATGAACCGGCTGATCGTCGAGCAGCCGCAGCGGGCCCAGGAGGAACTGGCGGAGATCCTTCTCATGTCGAGGAAAGCGCTCGCCGACGTCCGGTCGGTGGCCGCCGGCTACCGCGAACTCTCACTGGCGGAGGAATGCCGCGTCGCGAGCGCGGTGTTGCGGGCCGCCGACATCACCGTGCGGATGGACTGTGACGAAGCCGCACTCCCATGCCCGGCCGGTACGACGCTGGCGACCGTGCTGCGCGAGGGTGTCACGAATATCCTGCGCCACAGCAAGGCGACCTGGTGCGAGGTCACCATTCGGGTCGAGGACGGGTCGGCACGGCTCGAGCTGGTGAACGACGGCGTCACCGCGCAGGGTGACCCCGCGTCGGGTTGCGGTATCGGGAATCTCGCCTACCGGGTCGGGTTGAGCGGGGGCGATCTCGCGGCGGGGCTGCGCCGGGATGGTGCGCACCGGTTGTGCGCCCGGGTGCCGCTCACCGCACCGGACCGGGCCGGCCGCCGATCCGGCAGCGGAGGATAAGGCCTGCGTAAGCCGCACCTCGATCACCTGTCGAGCACATCGAAACCCCGGACGTCTTTGCTGGCAATCAGACGAAAAGAGACGGCGAATCCGAGGTTGGTCTGATGCAGCTACGAACAGTCGCCACGGTGGCGAACGAGAAAGGCGTCATCGAATCCGGTCGGCTCCCCGAGCCGGCGACCCCATTACAGCCTGCCGTGCTTCAGGCCATCTCGTCGATGCACGCGAGGTACGTCGACCCGATCACGCTGAGCGATCTGGCCGCCGAGGTGTTCGTCAGCCCGTTCCACTTCTCGCGGATCTTCACCAAGGCCACCGGGGTGACCCCGGGCCGGTACCTCACCGCGATCAGGCTGTTCGAGGCGAAACGGTTGCTGCTGACCACCTCGCTGACGGTGTCGGACATCGTGTGCAGTGTCGGTTACAGCAGTGTCGGCACCTTCACGAGCCGGTTCACGCGGGCCGTCGGGATGACGCCGACCCAGTATCGTGACCCCGAGGTCGGGGAGCTGCTCGTGGCGCTGGCGCCGCATTTCCAGCGGCTTCCGTCGCTGGAAGCCTTGCACAGCGCGGGAATGGGCTGCGCGACGCTGCGTAGCGGCACCGGGACGGTCAGCGTCCGGGTCGAGGTGCCACGGGGTGCCGCGCCTGCGAGTGTCCTCATCGGACTGTTCGCCGACGCGATCCCGCAGTGCGGTCCGGTCGCGTTCGGCGGCAGGGCGAACGTGCTCACGACGGATATCGAGATCACCCAGGTCCCGGAGGGCCGGTGGACCGTCATCGCGGTCGCCGAGCACGCCGCCGGCTCCGGAGCGTCGACGTTTTCCGTGGGCACGCTGCCCGGCCGGGTCGACATCACCCAGTACGGACGCGTCCATCTGCGGATGCCGATGCGGAACCTGCAGCCGACCGACGCGCCGATGGCGATCACGCTCGCCGGCGGTCCGACGTCGACCGGGAGCCGCATGACCATGCCCGCGCCGGGCTACCTGCGCGCCGTCGCCTGATCGGGGTTTAGGGCGTGTCTGGTGGATCTGTTCGATGAGCTTCGGAGTCCAGGGGCCGCCTGGGCCCGAAGATCGCGAACAATGATCCGCCAGACACGCCCTAATTCCCGAACGCCGAGATCGGGCAAAGGGGGAGAACCCGGTGGCAACCATGGAGTAGCTGGGTTCTCCTCCGCTGTGTGAGCCTTTAACCAGTGCAAGAAATTCGAAATCCACCCGGTAAGGGGGAGAGTGCGTTGGGCAATGGTTGGCGCACGTTCAGGCGTCGAATCCTGACACCGGACGTCTCCGAGACGTCGCTGGACAAGCGAGGTTTCCACAAGAAGAGCCCAGCCGCTCAAGAATTGCTGGAGACCGTCGGCGAGAAATTCCTGCTCGGCTACGCGCACGCGGTCGAAGCGCGTTCGCCCGCACAGGCCGAAGAATGGTTGGAACAGATTCCGGTCAAATTCCGCGGTTTCGCCTACGAAGGCGCGGGAATGGGCTACGGAATGCTGGACGGCCTGCCGGGCGGCGGCCGCGACCACACCGCGGAGTTCCTCGCGGGCCCCGGTGAGAAGCACGACTACATCGTCTACGTCGGAGTCGGCTGGGCGATGGCGCGGCTGCCGAGGTTCCGCTGGCCGTCGCCGGAGGGCTTCGATCCCTTGCTGCGCTGGCTGGTGCTCGACGGCTACGGCTTCCACCAAGCCTATTTCAAGACCGCGAAGTACATCGACGGGCAATATCAGGACCAGAACTTCGCTTGGCCGGACGGGAACAGCGCGTACGCGTTACGCGCGATCGACCAGGGGATCGGCCGGGCACTGTGGTTCATCCGCGGTACCGACGTCGACCTCGTCACCGAGGCGATCGCCAGGTTCCCCAAGGAACGGCACGGAGACCTGTACGCGGGCGTCGGACTCGCTTCGACCTACGCGTGCGGCGTCACCTCCGACGAGCTGCGGAAGCTGGCCGAATTCGCCGGTGAGTTCCGCGGGAATCTGGCGCAGGGCAGTGCCTTCGCCGCCGAGGCCCGCGTCCGCGCCGGTCTGCTCATCCCCGAGACCGAGGTCGCCACTCAGGCGATCTGCGGGCTGCCCGCCGAGGAAGCGGCGGCCCTCACCCTGGAGGTCCGGCCGGCCGAAGTGGTCGACGGTGAGCTCCCGGCGTTCGAAACCTGGCGACAGCGCATCGCCCAGGAAATCCTTTCGCGTTCTGGAGGTGCAGGCAAATGACCACGACCTTGGGCTGGCTCCGCAAGCAGCTTGCGGGCATCGTGGCGCTGGTGGCGATGGCCGGGTTGTTCGTGGCGGCACAGCTGCCGACGGTCTCGGCCGCGGAGGCCGACACGATGGCTTCGAAATACGCGTTCACCCCGCTGACGATCGCGCTGCCGGAGGCAAAACTCAGTCAGTCCATCCGGACGGTGAACAAGGACTACGAGCGCATCCGCGCGTGGATCTCGTCGGTCGGGGCCGCCATCGCGGTCAACGACCTCGACGGGGACATGCTCTCCAACGACCTGTGCCTGGTGGACCCGCGCAGCGACCAGGTGGTGATCACCCCGACGCCCGGTAAGGGCGGCGACCGGTATGCGCCGTTCGCCCTCGACGCGGCACCGCTGCCGATGGGCAAGTACATCGCGCCGATGGGCTGCATCCCCGCCGACTACAACGAAGACGGCCGGGTCGACCTGATGGCCTACTACTGGGGCCGGACGCCGATCGTGTTCCTGGCCAAGCCCACCGCGACGAAGCTCGAGCCGAAGACCTACGAGCCGGTCGAACTGGTGCCGGGCAACAACTCGAAGAACGGCGAGTACAGCGGTGCGCTGTGGAACACCAACGCCGCGTCCGTCGCCGACTTCGACGGCGACGGCCACCAGGACATCTTCATCGGCAACTACTTCCCCGACAGCGCGGTGCTCGACGACCGGGTCGCCGGCGGCGTGGAGATGAACGAGTCCATGTCGCACGCGGACAACAGCGGCGGCAAGTACATCCTCCGGTTCACCGGTGCCACTTCCGGCGCGAAGCCGACCGCGACGTTCGCGCTCGACGACAAGGCCATCCCGGCCGACGCACAGGGCGGCTGGTCGCTCGCGGCCAGCGCTACCGACGTCGACGGCGACAGCCTGTCCGAGCTCTACATCGGCAACGACTTCGGCCATGACCGGTTGCTGTACAACAAGTCCAAGCCGGGCAAGATCGAGTTCGCCGAGGTCAAGGGGGTTCGCGGGGCAACGGAACCGAAGTCCAAAGTGGTCGGTAACGACTCCTTCAAGGGCATGGGTGTCGACTTCGCCGACCTCGACCACGATGGCCTCTACGACATGTACGTCAGCAACATCACGACGTCGTGGGGCATCGAGGAAAGCCACTTCCAGTTCATGAACACCGCCAAGGACACCGCGGATCTGCGTGGCCGTCTGCAGGGTGGTGAAGCGCCTTGGGTCGACCGCAGCGCACAGGCGGGCACCGCGTGGTCCGGCTGGGGCTGGGACGTCAAGATCGCCGACTACAACAACAGTGGCGAATCGGTGATCACCCAGGCGACCGGCTTCGTCAAGGGCGAGGTCAACCGCTGGCCGCAGCTGCAGGAGCTGGCGACGTCCAACGACTCCTTGCTGGCCAACCCCTTCTGGTGGCCGAACATGGTCGCCGGTGACGACGTCGGTGGCGACCAGACCCTGCACTTCTGGGCCAAGGGTTCCGACGGCCGCTACACCGACCTGGCCCCGCGCCTCGGTCTGGCCGTTCCCGTGCCCACCCGCGGTATCGCCACCGGCGACGCCGACGGTGACGGCAAGCTCGACTTCACCGTGGCCCGCCAGTGGGAGCAGCCGGTCTTCTACCACAACGAAAGCCCCGACACCGGTGCGTACCTGCAGCTGAAGCTGTGCCTCGACAATCCCGCGGCGGCAGGCCCGCTCGGGACCGGCGGGACCGCGGCGATCGGCGCACAGGTCACCGTGACCACCGCCGACGGCAAGAAGTACATCGACCGCGTCGACGGCGGCAGCGGGCACTCCGGCAAACGCGGCCACGAGATCCAGATCGGTCTCGGCAAGGGCGTGACCGGCCCGGTGAACGTCCACGTGCAGTGGCGTGACCTGACCGGACAGATCAGGCAGCAGGACCTTCAGCTGGCCCCGGGCGGCCACGTGCTGATGCTGGGCACCCAGGCGAAGGAGAAGTGACCGTCATGGCAGAGAAGACAGAAGCCCGCCCGAAACACGACAACAAGACGATCACGGCACTGCGCCGGTTCGCGATCTCGATCTCGATCTTCAACATCATCGGCTACACCGTGCTCGGTTTCGAGCAGCCGTGGGTCTACCCGTTCATCGCGCTGGCGACCGCGTACACCACGGAAATCGTGCTGGAGATCATCGGCGCGCGGTCGCAGGGACGTGAGGTTCGCTTCCGCGGCAACGGTTTCAAGGGATTGGTGGAGTTCCTCTTCCCGGCCCATATCACCGGTCTCGCGCTCAACATGTTGACCTATGTCAACGACCAGGTACTGGTGATGATGTTCGGTGTCGTGGTCGCGGTCGGCGCGAAATGGGTGCTGCAGGCACCGGTTCGCGGCCGGTTGCGGCACTACATGAACCCGTCGAACTTCGGCATCACGATCATCCTGCTGGTGTTCCCGTGGGCGAGTATCGCCCCGCCGTACCACTTCACCGAGCAGGTCGACTCGTGGGTGGGCTGGGTGATCGTCGGCATCATCATCGTTTCGGGCACGGTGCTCAACGCGATGCTGACCCAGCGGATGTGGCTGATCGGCGCCTGGCTGATCACCTTCGCGCTGCAGGCGATCATCCGTGGTCTGGTCTTCGACACCGCGATTCCCGGAGCGCTCGGCATGATGACCGGGGTGGCGTTCGTGCTCTACACGAACTACATGGTCACCGACCCGGGCACGACCCCGTCGAAGCCGGCGTCGCAGATCCTGTTCGGCTCGGGTGTCGCGCTGGCGTACGGGTTCTTCATGGTGGTGCACGTCGCCTATGGCCTGTTTCTCGCCACCGCCGGCGTCTGCCTGATCCGCGGCCTGTTCCTGTGGGGCCTGCACTTCTCGCAGAAGGCGACCGCGAAATGGGAGGCCGAGCAGCGGAAGTCGGCCGAGCTCACCGCGCTGCCCAAGCCCGCGGGTGAGAAGCCGGACGCCGAATCCGGGGCCGTGGCGGCATGACCGAGGAGGCGGTACCGACCAGGGCAGTGCCGCCAGGGCCGCCGCGACGGGCGACCTTCGGTCTGCTGAAGAAACTCTTCACCGACCGGCTGGCGCTCATGTCGGACTCGGCGGGGGTATACGGGGACGTCGTCCGGATCGCGATCGGTCCCAAGACGATGTACCTGATCAACCACCCCGATCTGGCGAAACACGTACTCGCGGACAACGCGGCCAATTACCACAAGGGAATCGGCCTCCAGGAGGCCAGGCGGGCGCTCGGCGACGGGCTGCTCACCAGCGACGGCGAGACCTGGAAGAAGCAGCGTCGCACGATCCAGCCGGTGTTCCAGCCGAAACGGATCGCGCGGCAGGCCGCGGTCGTCGCGAACGAGGTCGAAGGTCTCGTAAAGCGGCTGAAGGACAGCTCGGGACCCGTGGAGATCCTGCACGAGATGACCGGGCTGACCCTCGGCGTGCTCGGCAAGACCCTGCTCGACGCGGAACTCGGCGGATTCGAGTCGCTGGGCCATTCGTTCGAGGCCGTGCAGGACCAGGCGATGTTCGAAGCCGTGACCCTGAGCATGGTCCCGCAATGGGCGCCGCTGAAGAAGCAGCTCGCCTTCCGTGAGGCCCGGGACGACCTCCGCCGGATCGCCGACGAACTCGTCGACCAGCGGCTGGCGAATCCGGTCGAGAACGGCGAAGACGTCCTCTCCCGCTTGATCGCGACGGCGGGCGAGGACAAGGAGGCCGCGCGCGAGCGGATGCGCGATGAGCTGATCACCTTGCTGCTCGCCGGGCACGAGACGACGGCGAGCACGCTCGGCTGGGCGTTCCACCTGCTCGACGAGCACCCCGAGGTCGCGGCGCGGTTGCGCGCCGAGGCGGACGAGGTGCTCGGCGACCAGCTGCCCACCCATGAGGATCTGCGCCGGTTGCCTTACACGGCAAGGGTTATCGAAGAGGTCATGCGGCTGTACCCGCCGGTGTGGCTGCTGCCCCGGGTGGCGCAGGCCGACGACGAGATCGGCGGGTATCACATCCCGGCCGGTTCCGACGTCGTCGTCGTGCCCTACACGCTGCACCGGCATCCGGACTTCTGGCCGGAACCGGAGAAGTTCGATCCGGACCGGTTCGATCCGGACCGGCCGGGCGGGCGGCCCCGGTACGCCTACATCCCGTTCGGCGCCGGGCCGCGGTTCTGCATCGGCAACAGCCTCGGCGTGATGGAGGCGGTGTTCGTGCTGACGATGGTCCTGCGGGACCTGGAACTCACGAAGCCCCAAGGCTACGAGGTCGTTCCCGAGGCGATGTTGTCGCTGCGGGTGCGCGGCGGGCTGCCGATGACCGTGCACACCAGGAACAGGAGGTAGGTTCCGTGGAACCGGACGAACAGGTCAAGGTGCTCACGCTGGAGGCCTACGCGGACACGATCATCCCGGGAGAGAAGCGATTCCCGGAAGATCGCGCCATCGCCGGCGTCTCGGCGGGCCCCGGCGCCGTCGAAGCGGGCGCGCTCGAGCTGCTGCACACCGAGGCGACCGGGGTGACGGTCGGCTTGCCGTACCTCGCGCAGTCCCTCAACGAGCACGCGCGGACCTACGCGAAGGAAAACGAGCTGACGCTGGACGACGACGTGCCCCCCTTCGTCGCACTGTCCTTTGAGGACCGGACCGCGCTGGTGCGTTCGCTTACCACGCCGGGACATCCGGAGAAGGACGGCTGGGTCAGCCTTGCCCTGTTCTGCAACATGTCCTTCGACAGTGCGCCGCACAAGCACACCGCCGAAGCCATCGCCGAAGGGCATCCCGGGCTGCTCGCCATGGGGTACCGCGCGCCGGATTCCGACGGGTTCTGGCGGTTCCCGAAGTTCTCGTATCGCCGCGAGCTGGCGAAACTCCATCCCGACACCACGCCCTCCGGGAGCCCGGCATGAGCGCCAACGACAAGACCGACGTCGTCATCGTCGGCAGCGGGTTCGGTGGCTCGATCCCCGCCTACCACCTGGCCGCGGGCGGGGCCAAGGTCACCGTGCTGGAACGCGGTCCGTGGCTGGCCGCCGACGATTTCGAGCACGACTACCTGCTCGGTTCGTCGTACACCCGGGCGTTCGACTTCGTCGTCGGGGACGGGATGAGCGTGCTCGGCGGCAACTGCGTCGGCGGCGGCAGCGTCGTGTACTTCGCCGCGATGCCGCGCGCACCGCGGTTCGTGTTCGAACGACATGGCAGCATCGGCCGCCGGATGTGGCCGTCGGTGCTGACGCGGGATTCCCTGGAGCCCTGGTACGACCGGGTCGACGAAGCGCTTCCGGTGTCCAAACAGGACTGGAACGACGTCTCGTACGCCGGCGGGCTGTGGGCGGCGTTCTGCAACCATTCCGGGCGTACCGCGAACCCCGCGCCGGTGGCGGTGGACAACGACCGCTGCGTCAACTGCAACTTCATGATGGCGGGCTGCAAGTTCGACGCGAAACGGTCGATGCTGACCAACTACCTGCCCGCCGCGCTTTCGCACGGTGCGCAGATCCGGCCGCTGCACGAGGTCCAGCGGATCGAGCGTACCGAGGACGGCGACTATCGCGTCCATTTCAACATCCTCGACGACGTCGACTATCGCGTGCACTCCTCGAGTGGGACGATCGACGCGAAGGTCGTGATCATCGCCGCGGGTGCCGGTGCGACGCCGGTGATCTTGCAGCGGTCGGAGTCGGCGCTGGGCACCATGCCGCACGGGGTCGGCCGGTACTTCTCGGGCAACGGTGAGCGGCTCAACACCGCGATCATCAACGAGGAGCGGGTCCGCGAGGTGCTCGGACTGTCCCGTGAGGACGGTAAGGTCTACGAGGCCAACCACATCGGCAAGGGGCCGACCGTGGCGAACTGGGACAAGCTGGACGGTTCGCTGCCGGAGTACGAGCGGTACTCGTTGGAGCAGCTGTACTTCCCGCCCGGCCTCGGCACGATCCTCGCGCAGGTTCCCGATGGCGACGAACCGCGGTGGTTCGGGGCGCAGAAGAAGGAGATCCTCAAGAAGTGGGCCTCCTGGCTGACCATCTTCCTGATGACCGAGGACGACAACGAGGGCGTCTTCGGCGCGCCGCCACCGACCGGGAACGCGTACCGGATTTCGCAGCAGATGCTCGGCCGCGGACCGCTGCGCTACGACCCGACCCCGAACACCCGGCACGGCTGGGCGCTCGCCGACGCGGAGTGCAAGGAGATCCTCGAGAAGGACGGACTCGCGACGGTTTCGCCGTGGACCAACGACGTCGTCGGCGCGTACACCGTGCATCCCTTGGCGTCCTGCCGGATCGGTGACGACCCGGAGACGTCCGCCTTGCACCCCAACCACGAGCTGCGGAATCATCCGGGGATCTTCGTCACCGACAGTGCTTCCGTGCCGGGCGCGCTGACAGTGAACCCGGCGATGACGATCGCGGCGCTGGCGGAACGTTCGGTGCCGGGGATCGTGCAGGCACTGCAGGCGCGCGGTGTCGACGTCACCTATGGCGCACCCGCACCCGACGGTTCCATCACCGGGCGGCGTGCTGTCAGCCGCCTGTCTGTGGTCGCTGGTAGCTAAAGATCCGTGAAGGCTGTGTTCTCTATCGCGCGCTGACGGAAGCGTCTCGCAGGGCGCCGGACACTGAGAACTCACGTTCTGGTGCAAGGCGCCCTGCAAAACGTTTCCGTGACCTTCGCCAAAAGCGGCGCGCGACGGGTGAAGTCTCCGTCGGGCGCAGAGCGCCCTTTGGGAGACCTTGTGGTTACGAGGACTCCATCTAGGGTCGAGAGGGTCAGGATGGCGCCGAAATTGGTGAAGCTCGCGTTGCGGCGGGCGTTGCGTGAGGTCCGGCATGTGCGGGCGGTGCGGCCGGGGAAGGCGACCGGGCTGGTGCGTGACGTGTACCGCCAGGTCGAACGGGACTTCGGCATGCTCGCCCCACCGGTCGCACTGCATTCGCCGTCCCCGCCGCTGCTCGCGGCGACCTGGCTGATGCTGCGAGAATCGCTGGTGGCAGCGGGAACGACGAGCCGGGCAGACCGGGAGGTCGTCGCTTCCGCGGTGTCGCAGGCGAATTCGTGTCCGTACTGCGTCGAAGTCCACGGCATGGCGCTGGGTTCGCTCGGCCGGGCCGAGGCCGCCACCGCGATCGGTTCCGGCGTGGATCTCGTCGATCCGGCACAGCATGCCCTCGCCGAATGGGCGAGCGGGACCGGCGACCGGCCGCCGTTGGCGCCGGCCGCTGCCGCCGAACTCACCGGTGTCGCGTTGAGTTTTCATTACTTGAACCGGATGGTGAGCGTCTTCCTCGGACCGTCGCCCTTACCCACGTCCGTGCCCGATTCAGCACGGGCGAAGGTGCGAGCCGTACTGGGCCGGTTCCTGAAACCGGTCGAGGGCGCGGAACCTGGTGACGCGCTCGAGTTCCTGCCCGCCGGGTCGGGGGAACTCGCTTGGGCTGCCAGGAATCTCACCGTCGCCGATGCCTTCCTGCGTGCTGAATCGGCCTTCGAGTCGGTGGCGGTTCCCCCGGGTGTCCGGGAGATCGTGCGGCGGGAGCTGGCCGGCTGGGATGGCCGGCCGCCTGGATTGAGCCGGGCTTGGGTGGAGTCCGCGGTGGGGGACGTTTCCTCGGGCGATCGTGCTGCCGCCCGGCTCGCGTTGGTGGTGGCGAAGGCGGCTTATCAGGTCGATGAGGAGATGGTGGCGGCCGTCCGTCTCGACGACCGCGCGCTGATCGAGCTGGTGGGATGGGCTTCCTTTGCCACGGCTCAGAGGTGCGTTGCCCTGCTTGAGAAGCCGCGTCTGAGCAGCGGGTCGTGAGTGGCTGGGTGCGGGCCAACCGTCACCTGCCGACTTACGGATGCCGGGGCAGCCAACGTCCCGGCGGTTGAGGGGTTCCGTGAAGTGCGTGAGGGCCACCCTGACGGACTCTGGCTCGGAGTGTCTCGAATGCCTCGTTGGGGACGTTGAGCGTCTCGTATGTGGCGTTGGGGACGTGTCTGTCCGGTGTGGATGGTTGCTCCCGAGTCCGTTAGCCCTGTTCAGAAGAAGACCGAAGCGGCCGACCGGAGCGATTCTGGTGGGGACAGATCGAGCGCCGGGCCGAAGCAAACCGGGAGTACCCCTTCGCTTGCTTGGTGGCTTCTCCGGAGTTTCCCCGATCTGACGATCACGGCGGCCGCCGCGGGAGTGTATTCCGTGGCGGTCGCCGGATTCGTTTACCCGCCTTCAACAACATGAGAGAAGACGCCCGGCCTGCACCCGGTCATGCTGGAGCGGACTGCGCGAACGGACGGTGCCTCTTCCCGGCACCGGGACCGGATTCCGTGACTGAGTTTGAGATCTAGGGGAGTGCGGTGGCATGAGCGTTGAGCGTATTTCGATCGTCGGTATCGGCCTCCGATACCCGGATGCCGGTTCACCGGACGAGCTTTGGGAGAACGTCCTCGCCGGCCGCCGGGCGTTTCGGAGGTTGCCCGACGAGCGGATGAACCGTGAGGACTACTACTCGCCAGACCCCAAGGCAGCGGACCGATTCTACGCCCAGAAAGCCGCCGTTCTGCGGGACTACGAGTTCGACCGGATCAAGTACAAGGTCGCGGGCAGCACGTTCCGCTCGACCGACACCACGCACTGGCTCGCCCTCGACGTCGCCGCCCAGGCCTTGGCGGACGCCGGTTTCCCCGAGGGACAGGGGATGCCGAGCTCGAGCACCGGTGTGGTGATCGGCAACAGCCTCACCGGCGAGTTCTCCCGCGCCAACCTCATGCGGCTGCGGTGGCCGTACGTGCGCCGCACGGTCGCGGCGGCACTCGCCGAACGTGGCTGGGCCGACGACGACACCGCCGAGTTCCTTCTCGACCTCGAGACGCAGTACAAGGCGCCGTTCCCGGAGATCGACGAGGACACCCTCGCCGGCGGGCTGGCCAACACGATCGCCGGCCGCGTCTGCAACTTCTTCGACTTCGGCGGCGGCGGGTTCACTGTGGACGGTGCCTGTTCGTCGTCGCTGCTTTCCGTTGTCACCGCGGCGAACGCGCTTTCCGAGGGTGACCTCGACGTCGCGATCGCCGGTGGTGTCGACCTGTCGATCGACCCGTTCGAGGTGATCGGGTTCGCCAAGACCGGCGCGCTGGCCAAACGCGAGATGAAGGTCTACGACGCCGACTCCAACGGATTCTGGCCCGGCGAGGGTTCCGGAATGCTCGTGCTGATGCGCGAAGAGGACGCGATCGCGCAGGGCAAACGGATCTACGCCTCGATCGGCGGCTGGGGTGTCTCCTCCGACGGTAAGGGCGGGATCACCCGGCCCGAGGCGTCCGGTCACCGTCTGGCCCTGAAGCGGGCGTACGACAAGGCCGGCTACGGCGTCGAGACCGTCTCCTACTTCGAGGGCCACGGCACCGGGACCGCGCTGGGCGACGCCACCGAGATCGAGGCGCTCTCCACCGCCCGCCGCGACGCCGACCCGCTCGCCGAGCGTGCCGCGCTGAGCACCATCAAGGGCAATATCGGGCACACCAAGGCCGCGGCCGGGGTCGCCGGGCTGATCAAGGCGACGCTCGCGGTGTACCACCAGGTCATCCCGCCCGGCACCGGGCACTTCGAGCCGCACGAGTCGCTGGTCGGCGACTCGGCCCGGATGTACGTCCCCTCCGAGGCCGGGCTGTGGCCGTCGGACCACCCGGTTCGCGCCGGTGTTTCCGCGATGGGCTTCGGCGGGATCAACTCGCACGTCACCGTCACCGAGGCGCCCGGTGCGGCGCGGCGCAAGGAAATCGACGAGAAGACGCGGTCGCTGGTCGCCGGACGGCAGGACAGCGAGCTGCTGCTGCTCGACGCCGACGACGCCGCGTCGTTGCGTGGCCAGGTGACGGGGCTGCTGGAGAGCGTGCCGAAGCTGTCGCTGGCGGAGCTCGCCGACCTCGCGGGGGCGCTTTCTCAAGAGCTGTCAGGGAAACCGGTACGCGCGGCGGTCGTCGCGAGCAACCCCGAGGACGCCGAGCGCAAGCTGTCGAAGCTGCTCGACCTGCTGGGTGAGGGCGAGCCCGAGGTCTTCCTTGCCGCCGAAGGGATTTTCGCCGGCTCGCGGGCGACCACTCCCAAGATCGGTTTCCTGTTCCCCGGACAAGGATCCGGTAAGGGCGCGG
This sequence comes from uncultured Actinomycetota bacterium, assembly GCA_963766045.1. Taxonomy (GTDB): domain Bacteria; phylum Actinomycetota; class Actinomycetes; order Mycobacteriales; family Pseudonocardiaceae; genus Amycolatopsis. The sequence continues at coordinate 1,626,299 of CAVXYN010000003.1, forward strand.
TCGGTGCCGTGCGCAAGCGGTTCACGAGCGCCGACGACATCTTCCGCGCCGCCGGCCTTTCGACCAGCGGCGACCAGGTGGCCACCGAGGTCGCCCAGCCGAGGATCGTCACCGGCTCCCTCGCCGGACTGCGCGTGCTGAAAAGCCTCGGCATCGAGGCGGACACCGTCGCGGGCCACAGCCTCGGCGAGCTCACCGCCCTGCATTGGGGCGGCGCGCTCGACGAGCGTGAGGTGCTGCGGCTGGCGAAGATCCGCGGCAAGGTGATGGCCACCGCCAGCGACGGAAACGGCGCCATGGCGGGAATCGCGGCCACGCCGAACGTCGCGGAGGGACTCGCCGAGGGCGAGGACGTCGTCATCGCCGGGTACAACGCTCCGGAGCAGACGGTCCTTTCCGGACCGGCCGACGCCATCGACCGCGTGGTCGCGAAGGCCCGCACGGCAGGTGTGAACGCGACGCGGATCAACGTGTCGCACGCCTTCCACTCGCCGGCGGTCGAACCGGCGGCCGAGGCGATGACCGAGCAACTCGAGACCTTCGACTTCGCCCGGCTCGAGCGGCCGGTCGTGTCCACAGTGTCCGGTGACGTCCTGCACGCCGCCGAGGACCTGCGGAACCTGTTGCGGGACCAGGTGGTCCTGCCGGTGCGGTTCCGCGAGGCCGCCGCGAAGGTGGCCGAGCGCAGCGACCTGGTGATCGAGGTCGGCCCCGGCCGGGTGCTCACCGGGCTGTTCGGCGAGATCGCGCCGGGCAAACCGGTGCTGTCGATCGACACCGACAGCCCGACGCTGGCCGCCGTGCTGAAGGTCGCCGGTGCCGCGTTCGCGTTCGGTGTCGTACTCGAGACCGGCACGCTGTTCGCCGGCCGGGCCCTGCGGGCACTGCCGGTCGACGGGAAGTTCAACTTCCTGGCGAGCCCTTGCGAGGCGGCACCGTCGATCGGCGTCGAACTGGCTCGCGAACGGGCGGCCGCGCCCGCCGCGGCCTCGGCCGAAGACGCCTCGACGGCGGACAGCGGCGGCAGCAGCACCCTCGACCTTTTGTGCAAGCTCGCCGCCGAGCGCGTCGAGCTGCCGCTCGAGGCCGTCACCGCCGACACGCATCCGCTCGACGACCTGCACCTGTCGTCGATCACAGTGGGGCAGCTGGTCAACGACGTGACCCGCGCACTGGGCCGCCCGGCCCTGGAGGGCATGCCGAACTTCGCGACCGTCTGCCTCGGTGAGCTCGCCGAGATGATCGACGAGCTGGCCCAGACCGCCAAGCCGACCGACACCAGCGGTTCGGCCGAGGTCACCGGGGTCGGCCCGTGGGTCCGGCCGTTCGCGGTGGACTACGTCGTGGCGCCGAAACCGGTGATCGACACGACCGCCGGATTCTCGGCGGCCGAGTGGACGGCGTTCGCGTCCGAAGGTCACCCGCTGGCCGAACCGCTGCGCGCCGCGCTGGCCACGGCCGGCGTCGGCGACGGTGTCCTGCTTTGCCTGAACGAGGACAGCGACGCCGCCGATGTCGGGCTCTTCCTCGAAGCGGGCCGTGCGGTCCTGGCCGCGCCCAACGGCACGCGCTTCGTGGTCGTGCAGCACGGGCTCGGCGCTTCGGGTCTCGCGAAGACCCTGAGGCTCGAGGACCCGTCGGCGCGCACCACGATCGTCGACCTCTCCGACGTCAAGCCGGTCGACGCCGAAGCGCTCGAGGCGGCAGTGTCCACTGTGGTCACCGAGGTCGCCGCGACGAACGACTTCAGCGAAGTCCGGTACGACTCGGCCGGGGTACGCACGGTGCCGAAGCTCGGCGCACTGCCGCCCGCTCCGGCCGAGCCCGGCCAGACCCCGCTGGGCATCGACGACGTCCTGCTCGTCACCGGTGGCGGCAAGGGCATCACCGCGGAGAGCGCTTTGGCGCTGGCAAAGGACTCCGGTGCGAAGCTGGCCTTGCTGGGCCGCAGCGACCCGGCCGACGACGCCGAGCTTTCCGAGAACCTCGACCGGATGGACGCGGCCGGGATCCGGTACGTCTACGAACGTGCCGACGTCACCGCCGCCCAGCAGGTGGCGGACGCGATCGGTCGGATCGAGGCCACCTTCGGCCCGGTCACCGCGGTGCTGCACGGCGCGGGCCGCAACGAGCCCGCCGCGCTGTTCTCGCTGACCGAGGAGGCCTTCCGCAAGACGCTGGCGCCGAAGATCGGCGGTCTCAACGCCGTTCTCGACGCCGTCGACCAGGAGAAGATCAAGCTTCTGGTCACCTTCGGCAGCATCATCGGCCGGGCGGGTCTTCGCGGTGAGGCGCACTACGCCACCGCCAACGACTGGATGACCGAACTGACCCTGCGCTTCGGGCGCGAACACCCCCAGGCGAAGGCGATCGCCCTCGAATGGTCGGTGTGGTCCGGAACCGGGATGGGCGAGAAGCTCGGTGTCGTCAGTGCCCTGATGAGGGACGGCATCACGCCGATCCCGACCGAGGAGGGCATCGAGATCCTCCGTCAGGTCGTCGGCGACCCGGCCGCCCCGTCGGTACTGGTCGTCTGCGGCCGGACCGCGGGACTGGCCACGCTCCCGATCGAGAAGCGCGAGCTGCCGCTGACCCGGTTCGTGGACCGCGCGGTGGTGCACTACCCGGGTGTCGAGCTCATCACCGAGGCCGACCTGTCCGCGGGCAGCGACCCGTATCTGGCCGACCACCTGCTCGACGGGCAGCTGCTGTTCCCCGCGGTGATCGGGATGGAGGCGATGACCCAGGTCGCCAAGGCCACGCTCGAGACGGATTCGCTGCCGGCACCGGTGCTCGAAAATGTCGAGTTCCTGCGCCCGATCATCGTCTCGCCGGGCGGGTCGACCACGGTCCGGCTCGCCGCGCTTGCCAAGGACGCCGAAACGGTGGACGTGGTGCTGCGCAGCGGGGAGACCGGGTTCAGCGCCGACCACTTCCGCGCCCGGTTGCGCTTCACCCGGCCGGATCCGCTCGGGGAGGTCGTTGTCCGGAGCACCGCGCTGCCGCCGGTCCCGGTCGACCCGACGACCGAGCTGTACGGCACGGTTCTGTTCCAGGGCAAGCGATTCCAGCGGGTCAACGGCTACCGCCGGGCCAGCGCACGGCACGCGGTCGCCGAGATCGCGACCGGCGCCAAGGTCGACTGGTTCGCCCCGTTCCTGCCGCAGGAGCAGTTGCTCGCCGACCCGGGCACCCGTGACGCGATGATGCACGCCATCCAGTGCTGTGTCCCGGACGCGACGCTGTTGCCGCAAGGGGTCGAGCGGCTGTTCCTGGCCGAGCCCGGCGCGCAGGACCCGGAGTTCGTGCTGCTCGACGCCCGCGAACGTTCCCAGGACGGCGACAGCTACGTCTACGACCTCGACGTCCGCAATCCCGACGGGACACTGGTCGAGCGGTGGGAAGGGCTGAAACTGCGCGCGGTCCGCAAGCGTGACGGTGCCGGTCCTTGGGTTCCCTCGATGCTCGGGTCCTATTTGGAGCGTGCCGCTGAGCGGCTGCTCGGTTCTTCTCGTGCGGTCGTCGTCGAGCCGGACCCGGTGGACGCGTCGGTCGAGACCACCGCGGAACGGCGGGCGCAGACCCGTCTCGCCGCCGGTCGTGCGGTCGACGAGCCGCTCGAGATCCGCTACCGCCCGGACGGCAAACCGGAGGCCGACGGCGTCGAGGTGAGCGCTTCGCACAGCGCGGACCTGACGCTGGTGATCGCCGGTTCCGGCCAGGTGGCGTGCGACGTCGAGACGGCGATCGAACGGACGTCCGAGGACTGGGCGGGCTTGCTCGGCGAGGACCTGCTCGCGGTCGGAGAACTGCTCGCCGCCGACGCCCGCGAACCCATCTCGGTCGCCAACACGCGGGTCTGGAGCGCACTCGAATGCGTGCGCAAGACCGGCGACATGACACAGGCGCTCACCGTGCACCGGGTCGACCCGGACGGCTGGGCGGTACTCGCCAACGGCTCCGCGCGCATCGCCACCTGGGCGACGACCGTCTATGACCGGACCGACCCCGTCGTCTTCGCGGTGCTCCAGGGAGAGGAAAGCTGACCATGGCCGACTACTACGAGATCCTTCACACGGTCGGATTCGAAGAGACCAACCTGGTGGGCAACGTCTACTACGTGAACTACGTGCGCTGGCAGGGCCGGTGCCGCGAGATGTTCCTGAGGGACAAGGCGCCCGCGGTGCTCGAAGAGGTCCGCAAGGACCTCAAGCTGTTCACCCTCAAGGTCGATTGCGAGTTCTTCGCCGAGATCACCGCCTTCGACGAGCTCTCCATCCGGCTGCGGCTGGAAGAGCTGACGCAGACCCAGATCCAGTTCACCTTCGACTACGTCCACCTCACCGACGAAGGCGAGCGGCTGGTGGCCCGCGGTCGGCAGCGGATCGCGTGCATGCGCGGCCCGAACACCGCGACGGTGCCCAGCCGGGTGCCCGAGCAGCTGCGTGAGGCGCTGGCCCCGTACACGGTCAACGGCAAGGGAGAATGACGTGGGCACCGGGTCTACTTCGGGATCTCAGGAGCCTTCCAGGCCACTGCAGAAACGGCTGCCGAGCCCGATCGCGCGCCGCCGGCTGTCCGCGCAGGCGGGGCTCCGAGAGGTGATGGGCCGGTTCGCCACCGGGGTCACGGTCCTGACCGCGGCGGGCGAGCGGGCGCACGGGATGACGGCGAACGCGGTCACCTCGGTGTCGCTGGAACCACCGATGGTGCTCTGCTGTGTTTCCCGCGCCGCCCGGATGCACGACGCCATCGTGACGGCCGGCTCGTACGCGGTGACGGTGCTGGGTTCCGATCAGCAGGAGCTGGCGAAGTACTTCGCCGACTGGCGCCGTCCGGCCGGAATCGCGCAGTTCGACGCGGTGGACTGGACGCCCGGGCCGCAGACCGGCGCGCCGTTGCTCGACGGAGCGCTGGCGTGGCTGGAATGCGAACTGGCCGAGGTCTACGAGGGCGGTGACCATTCGATCTTCCTCGGCCGGGTGGTCGCCTCCAGCCGGGGCTCCGCACAGGACTCGCTGGTCTTCTACAGCGGGAGCTACCACCAGATCGCCGGCCGCGTTCGCGCGTCGGCCTGAGGGGAGGGCGTCGTGAGTCTGGTCGTGGTGACCGGGGGCACCGGATTCGTCGGCGCCCATACGACGGCCGCGTTGCTGCGGCGGGCACACCGGGTCCGGCTCCTGGTCCGGGAGCCGGACCGGGTCGCCCCCGCCTTGGCACCGCTGGGAATCGGTCCGTCCAGAGTGGACATCCGCGTCGGCGACGTCACCGATGAGATCGCCGTCGCGGACGCCGTGCGCGGCGCGGAAGCGGTGCTGCACGCGGCATCGGTGTACTCGTTCGACAGCAGACGCCGTGGCGAGATGCGGCGGACGAACGTGCGCGGGACGGAAGTCGTCCTCGAGGCCGCCGTCCGTGCCGGGGTCGCCAGGATCGTGCACGTCTCCACGGTGGGAGCGCTGTTCCCGGCCGAGGCGCCGATCGGGCCGGGGTCGCCGGTCGGTCGCCCGAAGGAGACCTACCTGGCGACGAAGGCCGAGTCCGAGGTGGTCGCCCGCGGTTTCCAGGAGCGCGGCGCACCGGTCGCCATCACCTATCCGCCCGCGTTGATCGGCCCGCACGATCCGCACGTCGGCGATCAGAACACCAGGCTGCGCAACGTACTTCGCGGCCTGATGCCGATGTGGCCGTCCGGCGGGCTGCCGATCGGCGACGTCCGCGACACCGCCGAACTCCATGCGGAACTGTTGTCCGCGCCGGAAACGAGTGGGAACCGGTTCTTCGGTCCCGGTCATTTCCTGACGACCCGGGAATTCATGGCGACCGTGCGGGAGGCCACCGGACGCGCGTTGCCCGCCCTCTTCCTGCCGCCTTGGTCGATGGCCCCGGTCGGCAGGCTGACCGGTGTCCTGCAACGAGTCTGGCCATGGCACATCCCCGCCGAGTACGGCGCGATCCACGTCTGCGCCGTGGCGAAACCGGTCGAGGACGGCGCACCGTCCGCGGGCGTCGCGGCGCGCCCGGCAGGCGAGACCGTCACCGACACCGTGCGCTGGCTGCACCGGTCCGGACTGCTCTCGGACCGGCAAGCGGGACGGCGAATCGCTGAGAGGGAAGGGATACCCGCATGACCACCAACGACGCTGCCACCGCCCGGCAGGACGAGACCGAGCCGGCGGCCACAGGGCTCGACCGGCCCCCGGTGGTGACGACGATGCCTCGGCTGGGGCGGGGGGTGTGCTGGCGCGACATCGTGCGCGAGATCGAACTCGACGAACTCGAGCGCGAGACCCGGTCGAGGGAGGCGGCGTGACCATGCACGGCGATCCGGGCGCGCAGCGCACGGACGAGGCCGAGGTGGTGCCGCTGCCCGACGAGCGGCTGCGGCGCCCCCGGATCCCGCGGCCGACCGACGGTCAGGTCATCCCGCTGGCCCGCGGCACCGCGCCGGTGCACCCGCCCGAACCGACGATGCCGCTGCTGCGCACCCAGCGCGACGAGCTGCGCGAGCATATCGTCGACGGGCGGCTCGACGGCGTCCGGCGGCAGCACTCGCTCGGAAAGCACACCGCGCGCGAACGGCTGGATCTCTTGCTGGATCCCGATTCCTTCACCGAGGTCGAGCTGTACCGGCGGCATCAGGCGAGCGGGCTCGGGCTGGCGGACAACCGGCCTTACACCGACGGAGTCATCGCCGGGTCCGGCACCATCGACGGACGGCGTGTGTTCGTCTACGCCCAGGACTTCACCGTCTTCGGCGGTTCGCTCGGTGAGGCGCACGCGGCCAAGATCCAGAAGGTGATGGATCTGGCCGTCACCACCGGCTCGCCGCTGATCGGGCTCAACGACAGCGGCGGCGCGCGGATACAGGAAGGTGTCATGGCGCTCAACGGCTACGGCGGCATCTTCCGCCGTCAGGTCGAGGCGTCGGGCGTCATCCCGCAGATCAGCGTGGTGCTCGGGCCGTGCGCGGGCGGGGCGGCGTATTCGCCCGCACTGGCGGACTTCACGTTCATGGTGCGCGACACGGCGCGTATGTATCTCACCGGACCGGACGTGGTGGAAACCGTGACCGGGGAACGGGTCAGCCACGATGAGCTCGGCGGGGCGGACGTGCACGGCGCGTCGTCCGGCGTGGCCACGGTGGTGCACGACGACGAGGAGAGTTGCCTCGCCGACGTCCGGTATCTGGTCTCGCTGCTGCCGTCGAACTACCTGGAGCCGGCGCCCCGTGAGCCGTCGCAGGACGCGGGCAAGGACCGGCGGCCCCGGTTCGCCGAGATCGTGCCGGTGGAACCGAACCAGCCCTACGACATGCGGGACGTGTTCGCGGAACTGGCCGACGACGGCGAGTTCTTCGAGATGCACGAGCGGTGGGCGCAGAACGTGCTGTGCGCGCTCGTCCGGATCGACGGGCGGGTGGTCGGCCTGGTCGGCAACCAGCCGGTCGTGTTCGCCGGAGTGCTCGATGGCCCCGCGTCCCAGAAGGCAGCGCGGTTCGTGCGGTTCTGCGACGCTTTCGGCATCCCGCTGGTGACCCTGGTCGACGTCCCGGGCTTCCTGCCCGGCGTGGACCAGGAGCATTCCGGGATCATCCGGCACGGCGCGCAGCTGCTGCACGCCTACTGCGAGGCGACCGTGCCGCGGATCCAGGTCATCCTGCGCAAGGCCTACGGCGGCGCGTACATCGTGATGGACTCGCGGTCGATCGGTACCGACGTCTCCCTGGCGTGGCCGACCAACCAGATCGCCGTGATGGGCGCCGAGGGCGCGGTCAATGTGCTGTTCCGCAAGGACCTCGCCGCCGCACCCGATCCGGAGGCGTTGCGAGGCAGGCTGGTGACCGAGTACACCGAGGAGTTCATGAATCCGCAGTACGCCGCCGAACGGGGGCTGGTCGACGACATCATCGATCCGGCCGACACCCGCTCGGCGGTCGCGCGGGCGCTGGACATGCTGCAGGACAAGCGAAAGGCGGCGCCCCAGCGTAAGCACGGCAACCACCCGATCTGAACGGGGGAACCATGGCACCGTCCGAAAAGGACACGGTGGGCGCGCCGGTGTTCCGGGTCCTGCGGGGGGATCCGGAAGACGCCGAACTCGCCGCGCTCGTCGCTGTCCTGTCCGCGCTCGCCTCGGCCCGGCCACTGACGGCGGTCTCGCCGGCGCGTTCGGCGTGGTCGCCGCAAACCCCTGCCAGCTGGCGGACTTCCACCCTCCCCTGACCCGCACCACGCGTGATCAGAGACGTACCTCGCGTGATTGAACGGGCCACACGCGTGTTTGGAGGGGCCACACCCGTGTGGCCCCTCCAAACACGTGTGTGGCCCCTCTGATCACGTGAGGTACGTCTTCAAGCACGTGAAGCCCGTGTCTGGTCACGCGGCGGTGTGCGTGGTGAACCGCTGCGCGGCCTCGGTTTCGCGCCGCGGCGGGTGGGTGCTGTGGTGGGTGTGCACGGCGACGTAGAGGATCCCGCCGGCGACCACGGTTTCGAGGTCCGTTCGCTCCCCAGGCTCGAACGGGCCGCCACAGGCCGCACAGGTCCGCTGGCGCTCCGCGGCGCTCACGTCCGGTCCCGCCGTTCCGGCGCGGACAACTCGGACCACGTGAGGCCCAGCAGGTCGACGTCCAGTTCGTCTTCGGCGTAGATCTCATAGGGGTCAAGGCGTTCGGTCATGGCGTACTCCCGGGTCGAAACCGTTTCGTCCATGACCAGATCACTACCAGGAGCCTCTCATCCGCGACTTGTTAATTGCTCATCCGGATCTTCATCCGCCTTCGAGCGAGCTACGAGCGGCAGGGTTCATCCTTGTTGTCAAGTGATCCGTTCATCGGAGACCGGGAGGAACGTCATGGCGGCACAGGTGCGAATCTGGGTGGTGACCGATGATCTCGACCCACGCGGGATCCTCGAGTCCGAGGAGGTCCCGTTCATTCCCGAGCAGCGGCGGCCCGCCGAACGCGAGTACCTGACCGAGCACATCGTCCTCGGTTACAACTGAGCCGATGACCCGCGACCGGCGTGGACCGCAAGGACAGAGAAGACCACCGGGCACCGGGGACGGGACAATGAAGATCGTCCGCGACCCGGCGAGACCTCGAGGAGGCCATCGGATGGCTGTGCGCCTCCAGCTCACTTCGGGTATGCAGGTGCTGGAAGAATGGGCCGCCACCGCACCGCAGGCTGATCGCAACGTAATCTATGAAGCACTCTTCGCGGTCGCCGATGGTTCCGCCTTCCTCATCTACGACATTTTCGGAGATGGCCGGGATCCCCACCAGTTCATCATTCTCGTGAAACACGATCTCGTTATCAAAATCGGGCTCAAACGTACCGATTCCTCGTTCGAGATCGTTTATGTGGGCGCGCTGGAGCACGGCACGCCCGCCGCGGCGCTCGCCGACGACAGCGAAGAGTCCTGACCTGGTCAGTAGCGGATCATGGGTTTCTCATCTTGACATCGTCCACTCCGGCGTGAAATTCTTCCCGTGTTTGTGGATGGGGAAGATTATTCTGCTGTGCGCGCAATATCTGCTGGGCGGTAGTCGAGGTCTGGAGGCACAAAAATGTCGTCACCCGAATTCCCCGGATTGGACGTTTCGACGCGGGTTCGCGCCCGCGATATTCAAATGGCAGGAGTGGCGGACGTCCGCCGCCGGGTCCTGATGATCTCCGGTGCGATCGACACCACCGATCACGACGTCTCGGTCAGCGTCAACCTGCCGGAGCCGGGTCGCTGGCAGGTGATCAAGTCCGAGACCAACCTGACCGACAAGACGTGGGTCGCGATGCAGGTCGTCACCGACGAGGATTCGACGTTCGTCAACGATTCCGACACCCTCGTGCTTTCGCGCCAGTTCTCCAAATCCTTCATGACCCCGGATCAGCGCCGCCTGACCTTCTATGACGGCGAGGTCCGGCCGGGCGAGGCCGTGCTGAAGGTGTATTCGCTCGACGCGGGCGGCCGGAAGCCGACCTACTCCTACTCCCGCTACAGCCCGATCGCCACCGACACCGCCGAGCAATCCCAGCAGACACTGGAAGAACTGATCAGCAACGGGATGAGCCAGCGTCCCGTGATCGAGCTGATCGTTCCGGTGACCGTGATCGGCTGAGGCCGGCGGTGATCACCTTCGTCCCGGAACCCCATCTTCTCGATTCGCCGCGTGGACGGGACTGGCCGAGGCTTCCGGCCGCCCGTCCGGCCGCGACCCCCGAACCGCCGTCCGGCGCCGACGTCGTCATCGTCGGCGCCGGCCCCGCCGGGCTCGCGGTCGCTTCGGCGTTGTGGCACCACGGAGTACGCGACGTCGTCGTGGTGGACCGCGACGGCCGTCCGTGCGGTCGTTTCCTCGACCGCATCGACCTCTTGGGCCAGCGTGTCCTGCGTTCGCCGTACGAACACCATCCCGGCGTCGAGGGTTATCGGGACTGCGAGCTGCTGGACTTCGCGCGGCTGCATTGGTCGGTACTCACGCCGGTGGAACGCCGCGAGATCCGGATGGCGCAGGCGGGGCACCGCTCGGTCGTCCCGGTCGACGTCTTCGAGGCCTACTGCGAGCATCTCGCGTCCAGTCATCAAGTCACCGAACGGACCTGGCGAGGTTCGGTCCGCGAGGTCCTGCCGACGTCGGACGCGGTCACCGTGCGCGCCGACCGGTTCTCGGTGACGGCCGGCCACGCGGTGCTGTGCCTCGGCGAGGAACGCCGTCCCGCACCGGATTCCTGGTGGGGTGGCGGTTATCCGCCGAACGGGGTGAGCTATTGGGACGAACCCGTTCCCGTCGGCGGTGACAGGCTCGTCGTGGTCGGGGCCGGGCTGACCGCCGCCCACCTCATCTCCAACGGGCTCGCGCAGGGCCGAGAGGTGCACTGGGTCGTGCGTGAGGCGGGGGAGCGGTATCAGTGCGCCGACGTCAACTCGTCGTTCTTCCGGCCCGAAGGCCGCGCCCGCTTCGACGGCGTCGGCCGGACCGGCCGGCTCGAGCTGATGGGTCGCTTCCGCCGTGCGTCGATCATGTTCGAGTTCCGTCCCTTGCTCGAGACCGCCGAAAAAGACGGACGGCTCATCGTCCATCGCGGCAAGGCCATCACGAAGGTGGTGCCCGGTGCGGGTGGGACGATCAGCCTCCGGCTCGACGGCGGCGGCACGGTCGGCGCGGACCACGTGATCCTCGCCCTCGGCACGACTCCGTCGATCGGCACCGGTCTCCTGCCCGAAGACGCCGTCCGCGATGAAGGTGGCTGGCCGGAACTCGACGAGCGCACGTTCGCCTACCTCGGCGCGCCCCGGGTCTTCGCCGTCGGCGCGGCCGCGGGGATGGCGCTCGGCCCGGCGGCCCGCAACATCGACGGCCACCGGGTCGCCACCGCGCGGGTCGCGGCCGCGATCGCGGAGAACCTGCGCCGGGCCGCCATGGCGGCGACCCCGGTGAAAGACGTCGCCCGTGTCTGACGACTACGACTCGCGGTTCACCTTGCCCTCGATCGACGACGCCCCGTCGACCGAGGCGGGGGTGATCCTGATGGGTCTGGACGCCGAGCGACTGCTCGCCGGGCTCGGCCTCGCGCGGATCGCCGACGAGCCCGCCCTCGTCGCGCTCGCCGTCGACCAGGCGCGGCACGGCGCGCTCGGACCGGACACGGCCGCATTGATCGAGGCGGGCGCCGCCCGCTGGCGGACCGTCCGCCCGTTGATCGAAGCGGGCCCGGAGATGACGGCGGCCGGCTCGCTGCGCAAGGAATGGGAGCAGACCACCGAGCGGGTCGCCGCCACCGTCGAAGGGCCGGGACCCGCGTCGGTCGCCTATCTCGCGGCCTGCTGGCTGCGCCGCGACGACGTCGACAAACTCGCCGGATACGGGCCGGCGCCGCAGAAGGGGAGTACGCGCGATGTCCTATCTCAAGTCTTTGCCGACTGACACCACCCTGCTCCAGGTCTTCCAGAAGTTCCCGGCCACCGCGGCCCCGCTGCTCGCCTTCCACGAGCTCGTGATGCGGGCACCGTCGGCGTTCAGCCCGGGGGAGCGGGAACTGATCGCGGCGTACGTCTCCGGGGTCAACGGCTGCGACTACTGCCATGGCGTGCACACCGTGACCGCGGAGGCTTTCGGTGTCCCGGAAGGACTTCTGGGGGCGGCGCTGACCGATCTGGAGTCCTCGGCCGTCGACGAGCGGATGAAGCCCGTGCTGGCGTACGTGGGGAAGCTGACCAGGACACCGTCGCGGATTACCGAAGCCGACGCCGAGACCGTTTTCGAGGCGGGCTGGGACGAGCGCGCACTGCACGACGCGGTCCTCGTCTGCTCGCTGTTCAACTTCATGAACCGGATGGTCGAGGGACTCGGGATCCGGGCGGACAAGGCCTACGCCCAGATCTCGGGCGTCCGATTGTGTGAGCGCGGCTATGCCGGTCTGGCGGAGCTGCTCGCCGCCTGAACAGCAGGCGGAAATTTTCGCACGAGACCATTTTCGCGTAATTACATTGCGCTATCGCATTGTGCTGTCGGTCGATTTCGTGGCGTGTTCGAAATCGCGCCCGATTACTCCATTCGGCCGAAGCCGTCGTGGAAATGGCCCAATGTGTAAGAGCCCTTGCGGCGTAGGCGAAAAGCACAGGTGCCCGATGATGCATTGCACTGGTTGCGAGTGGTCCTTCGGAAGGACGATTTCCCTACCGACGGACCACTTAAACGCCTGGGAGCAATCGCATGAAGAACGCCGTGTCCGACAATGTCCGATCACTTTTCGCCGGCCGTGGAATCGACCTCACCAAGGCAGACAACCCCGACCTGGTCATCGACCGTTTCGACAACTGGACCAATGCTCCCAAAGCCGACGTTTGGGGTTGTGTCACCGGTGCCTGCACCATCTCCCCGCCGCTGGCCGAAGCCAGCTGATCCTTTCCCGGCCGGCCGGCTCTCGCTCCCCTACAGCGCGAGAGACGGCCGGCTTTCTCCTGAGAGAGGGCAGGGAATGGCCGGAAACCCGTGGCGCGTCCTCGGCGTGCTGTGCGTCGCCAACTTCCTCGTGCTGCTGGACACCACCATCGTCAACACCGCCGTGCCGGACATGATGACCCGGCTCGACGTCGGTCTCGGCGAGATCCTGTGGATCCTCAACGGCTACCTGCTCGCACTGGCCTCGCTGCTGGTCTTCTTCGGCAGGCTGGGCGATCTCGCCGGGCCGCGCCGCCTGTTCGTCGCCGGGCTGGCGTTGTTCACCCTCGCTTCCGCGCTGTGCGGCCTCGCGAACGACCCGGCCCAGCTCATCGCGGCCAGGGTCGTCCAGGGAGTCGGCGCCGCGATCCTCAGCCCGCAGGCGTTCGTGCTGATCGCGGCGATCTTCCCGCCACAGCGGCGCGGCGCGGCCTTCGGGTTGTTCACCGGAGTCGCCGGGATCGCCGCCATCAGCGGCCCCACCCTCGGGGGTCTGCTGGTCACCGAATTCGGCTGGCAGTCCGTTTTCCTGCTCAACGTTCCGGTGGGGCTCGCGGGGATCGTGCTCGCTCTGCGGGTCATCCCCGACGCGAGAACCGGGCGGCGGCACCGCTTCGACGTGGTCGGCATGCTGCTCGTGACGCTGGGCCTGGTCGGGCTCGTGTACGGCCTGATCGAGAGCGATCGCCCCCAGTGGGGCGTGTTCGGGCTCTCCGCCGCGGCGCTGACCGGGTTCGTGCTCTGGGAGCGGGGGAGGACGGACGCCCTGGTGCCGTTGGAGCTCTACCGCGACCGTGGCTATCGCGTCGCCACCGTGCTCACCCTCGTGACGGCGTTCTCGATCGCCGGGTTCCTGCTCGTGTTCGTCCTGCAGACCCAGCGGCTGCTCGGGATGAGCCCGCTGATGTCGGGGGTCGCGGCCCTCCCGTGGACGCTGGCGCTCAGCGCGGTCGCCCCGGTGGCCGGTCGGCTCGCGGACCGGTTCGGCGGTCGCTGGCTCCTCGTCGGCGGTCTCGGCCTGTACGCGCTCGGCGTCTGCGGAACGGCGTTGCTGCCGGACGCGGCCTCGAGCGCCTGGGTCTTCGTCGCGCCGCTGCTGGCCGTCGGAGCCGGGCAAGGGCTCGCCATCGCGCCTGCGACGACCGAAGCCCTGCGCACCATCCCGGCGGACACGGCCGGAGCGGCGTCCGGCGTGCTCAATACCGCCCGACACGTCGGCTCCGCACTAGGCGCGGCGGTCGCGGGCGTGCTGCTTCAGGCGCGGCTCGACGACGGTCTCGACGTCGCGGCCAGGACGACGTTCCTTGTCCTCGCCGCGGTCATCGCGGCCGGCGCGATCCTCGCCCTGCGCATACCGGTTCACGCGAACACCGCCATGGCCAAGGCAGTGCCGGCGTAAGCCGCGCCCAGTCCGGCGACGATGCTCACGACCACGTTCGCGGCGGCGAAGAACTTCGCGCCGGCCTCGGTCAGCCGGACCGTTTCATAGGAGAACGTCGAGTAGGTGCTGAGCGTGCCGCACAGCCCGATGCCGATCAGATGCTGCAGCGACGCGGGAACGGCGACCGCGGTGGCCGCGCCGGCGAGAAGGCCGAGCACGGCGGAGGCGACGAGGTTCACCGTGAACGTGCCCCACGGGAACGCGGTGCCGAAGCGCGTTTGGATGGCACGGTCGGTCAGGTAACGCAGGGGAGCTCCGACCAACGCGCCCGCGATGACCATGATCCAGTTCACGGGCGACTCCCGAGACGCAGCGCGAGACCGGTGAGCTTGGCCGCGGCCCAGACCGCGGCCAGTGCGGCGGCCACGGTGGCCGCGAGGTAGAGCAGCGCGGTCACGAGGTGGTCGCCGTCGAGCAGGCGCTGGGCGTCGACCGCGTAGGTGGAGAACGTGGTGTACCCGCCGAGGACGCCGGTCCCGAGGAATGGCCGCACGAGCGGGTGGGCGGAGCGTGCGGCGGAGACGATCGCCATGAGGACACCCATGGCGGCGCAGCCGGTGACGTTGATCCAGAACGTGGTCCACGGGAACGAGCCGGGCCCGGTGGGCCACAGCAGGGTGGCGCCGTAGCGGGCGCAGGCGCCGAGGACTCCGCCGACGGCGATCACGGCGACGATCTCGAGGTGACGGCGCCGTTGGTCGAGAGGCACGGGATCAGCGTGGCACAACCGAGGGTCACCAGCCGACTGCGGGATCCCTGCCGGTGTAACTCTCTTGCCGCATCGTTCGCCATGTCGACGCTTCTTGACCGGGGCTTCCATCACTCGAACGGTGGAACGTCTGCCGCCTCTCGGTGTTTAACTTGAGTGCGGGGGTCGTGCAGAGGGGGCGCGATGGTGATCAGGGTTCTCGTCGCCGAGGACATGCACATCGTCAGAGGGGCACTCGTGGCCCTGCTCCGGCTGGAGCCGGATATCGAGGTGGTGTCCGAGGTGGCTTCGGGTGACGAGATCCTCGCCGCCGCACGGACTTCGCGGACGCAGGTCGCCGTCATCGACATCGACCTGCCGGGCAAGGACGGGCTCAC
This sequence comes from uncultured Actinomycetota bacterium, assembly GCA_963766045.1. Classification (GTDB taxonomy): domain Bacteria; phylum Actinomycetota; class Actinomycetes; order Mycobacteriales; family Pseudonocardiaceae; genus Amycolatopsis. Next base: position 1,641,768 of record CAVXYN010000003.1, read on the forward strand.
CGCCGCCACCGAACTGCACGAGCAGCTGCCAGAGGTCCGGACTTTGATCCTGACCAGTCTCGGCCGCCCCGGGACGCTCCGGCGTGCGCTGGCCGCGAAGGTCAACGGGTTCTTGCTGAAGGACGCCCCCGCGGAAAAGCTCGCCAACGCGGTGCGCGGGGTCGCCGCGGGACGGCGGATGGTCGACGGGGATCTGGCGCTGGCCGCGTGGGACACCATCGAATGTCCGCTGACCCCTCGCGAGGTCGACGTCCTGAGACTGACCGCCGAGGGCCGGGACACCATGGAGGTCGCGGCGAAGGCGTTCCTCTCCACCGGAACCGTGCGGAACTATCTCACCACGATCGTGGCGAAGCTCAACGCACGCAACCGGGTCGACGCGATCAGGATCGCCAAGGAATCCGGCTGGATCTGAGCCTGAAAGCTAGACCGGCACCTCGACCGGAACGACCGCACGCAGCCGGAACCGGCCGTCCGGCTCCAGCCCCGCGGTCAGCTGCCCGCCCAGCCCGGCCACGCGGTCGGACATGTTGGTGATCCCGCTACCGCTCGTTTCGACCCGGATGGGCTTGTCATCGCGCGGGCCCGCGCCGTTCTGGACGCCGTCGTTGACGATGTCGAGCGTGACCCCGTCCTCGACACGTCGCACGGCGATCTCGCACCGCTCCACCTTGCTGTGCCGCAACACGTTGGTCACGCCTTCACGCAGCACCACCGCCAGCACCGTCCGGACCTGGGCGGGCAGGTTCTCGTGCTCGACCTCCAGGCGCACCTGGACATCGGCGGCGGCGAGCACGGCCTGTGCCGACCGGGACTCCTGATCGAGGGAGAGCTCCCGATAGCCGCTCGCCACGGAACGTACGTCGGCGAGCGCCTGCCGGGTCAGGCCGAGGATCTCCAGCAGCTCATCCGTGGCCCGGCCGGCGTCGATGTCCATGATCCGGCTGGTCAGCTCACTCTTGAGGGCGATGGCCGAAAGGCTCATCCCGAGCAGGTCGTGCAGGTCGCGGGCGAACCGCAGGCGTTCTTCCGCGACCGCGACCTCGGCGAGCCGTTTCCTGGTCTCGCCCAGTTCGGTCACCAGCCGGAGCAGCCAGATGAGCCCGAACACCATCAGGCCGGTGTTGACACCGGCCGCGAAGGTGTAGAAGCCGCCGAGGAGATCCGTGCCGAAGCTGACCCTGACCAGTACGACCCCGCCGACCGTCGCGGCGAACGCGGTCCAGCCCGCCAGCGGCGGCAGCACCAGCAGCGCGGTGCCGGCGAACAGGCTCGGCATGCTCACCCAGCTCTTCCCCAGTGGGATCAACGGCAGGAAGATCAGGCAGGCCTGCACGAACAGCAGGGTGTAGCTCAGCCGGGACCGCAGCAGCACGTTCGGCCGGGCGAAGTAAGCGAGCTGCAGCGCGGTCAGCGCGCAGAGACAACCGATGGTGAAGGTGAGCTGCCAGGGATCGTCGGTCAGCATGACGGCCCGGATCATCGCGGAGATGCCGAAGAGCAGGAAGACGACCGTCAAGAGCCGTTGGACGTTGCGGGCGTCGATGCGGGACCAGTGCGCCGGCCCGTCGGCCAGCGCCGCTTCGGCCGGTGCCGTTTCCTTCGGCACCAGGAGCTCGGCTCGCAGCCGCCATCTTCCGGACGGCTCCTCGCCCGCGCGCAGGTCGCCGCCGAGGGCGGTGACCTCCTCGGTGATCGAGCGCAGGCTTTCCGCCGCATCGTCGATGTCCTCATGGGGCATTCCGTCGTGAACGATCTCGAGCGTCACCCGGCCCTCACCCCTGCGTACCGCGATCTCGCAGTGCTCGACGCCGGTCCGGCGGAGCACGTTCGTGACGCCCTCGCGCAGGATCTTCGCCAGCAGAGTGCGGAGCTTGACCGGCAGCTCGACCTGCTCGAGGTCGACCCGCACCTCGACGTTCGACGCGGAGAGCAGTGAGACCGCGCTTCGTGCCTCCTTGTCCAGGGAGAGTTCCCGGTAGCCACGGGCGACCGAGCGGACGTCCGACAGTGTGCGCTGGGCGACCGCGGTGATCTCCGCGAGCTCGCCTCGCGCCTGACCCAGCGACTTCCGTAGCAGCCGGAGCACCAGCTCGCCCTTGAGCGCGATCGCCGAAAGGCCCAGTCCGAGCAGGTCGTGGAGGTCGTTGGCGAAGGCGAGACGCTGTTCGGCGACGGCCCGCTTCGCCAGTTCGGTTCGGGCCTGGTGCAGCTCGGTGATGAGGCGCGCGAGCCAGGTCAGCAGGTACACCACCAGGGCGTAGTACACCGTCGAGGTGATGTCGAACAAGGCGCCGGAGACCGTGTCCTTGTAGGTCCACAGGACCCAGGCCGAGCCCGCCATCACCACGGTGAAGACCGGCCAGCCCGTCCTCGGCCGGAACAGCAGGAGGGCACTGCCCCCCACCAAGGTGGTCAACGTGATCAAGGCCTGGCCGAACTGCAGAATGGGCAGAAAGGCGAGACAGGCCTGGATCGCCAGCATGCCCTTCGCGAGCCTGGTGTCCAGCCTGACCGCCGGGCGGCTGAAGTAGAGCAGCTGGATGGCCAGCACCGGCCCGACGTAGAGGACGGCCAGCAGCCCCTGCCAGAAGTCCACCCCTGGCTGCAGCAGCACCAAGAGCAGACCGAACAGGCAGGCGTTGACGATGACCACGGAGATGGTCAGCCCGGCGAGGAACAGTGCGTGCCGGGGCCGCCGGTCGATCCCGGCGGTTCCCAGAGGCTCCGCGGTCACCGCGAGTTTTTCCGGCACAGGCACCCCAGAGGTAACAGGAAGACGACTACGTTGTTGTGCTCCGCCCTCACGACGGCTCGGGCGGATCCGCACGGTGTGCGGCGTTCCACGGCAGTATTCGGATCCTAAACCATGCGCGTTACCTCCCAGACCCGTCGAGACACCGGGAAAACGGCGCCGGCGAAGACCATTTTCCCCCTGGTTGAGGGAAAATCTCGGGGTCCGGCGGTACGCGCGGCCGTATAGGGCGGGATCCACGGGCGCGCGGGATTCGCCACGAACGAAGACGCGCTCCACTGTGTACGGCCGATCAGTCGAGGCCACGCCGATGATCCCCCTGACGGCGGCGTGGGCCGACTGGCCCTAAGCTCTGCGCATGGCCAGGTACTTCGACGTACATCCGGAGAATCCGCAACGACGCGCGATCGGACAGGTCGTCGACATCCTGCGTGAGGACGGGCTCATCGCCTACCCGACGGACTCCTGTTTCGCCTTGGGATGCCAACTGGGCAACAAGGACGGGATCGACCGCATCCGCAGCATCCGCAAACTGGACGACCGCCATCACTTCACCTTGGTATGTCAGGATTTCGCACAACTCGGCCAGTTCGTGCATGTGGACAACGCGGTGTTCCGCGCGGTGAAGTCGTCCACGCCGGGCAGTTACACGTTCATCCTGCCCGCCACCAAAGAGGTGCCGCGCCGGCTGATGCACGCCAAGAAGAAGACCGTCGGTGTGCGCATCCCGGACCACGTGGTCACGCAGGCGCTGCTGGGCGAACTCGGCGAGCCGCTGCTGTCGAGCACGCTGTTGCTGCCCGACCAGGCGGAACCGATGACCCAGGGCTGGGACATCAAGGAGCGGCTCGAACACGTCGTGGACGCGGTGATCGACTCCGGCGAATGCGGAGTCGAGCCGACCACGGTCATCGATTTCTCATCGGGTGAGCCGGAGATCGTGCGCCGGGGTGCCGGCGACACGTCCCGCTTCGAATAAACGCAATTAGTCCTCTACTTGCGTGAGGCAAGCAGAGGACTAATTGCGGGTAAACGGACTCTCTTAGTGCGTGACGAGGCCTTCGGCGGGCACCGGTGCCGAGGGCACGTGGAACAGCCGGGTGAACAGCTCCAGGTGTGCCGGGTCGCCCTTGATGGCCACGGCACCGCTGGCGACGGCGCCGGTGGGGTCCAGCTCGCCGTTCAGCAGCTTCAGCAGGACCGGCCCGCGCGGCTCGATGACGATGTCCGCGTTCGGGTACGGGCCCTCGGCCACGTTGAGCGAGCCGTCCTCCACGATCGCGTGGATGGTGAGCGTGTCGGTGAACCGCAGCTCGAAGGCGACGTGGATGCCGAACGCCTCGGTGGGCTGGAACGTGGTGTACATGCCAAGGATCGCGGTGTCGAGGGTGAAGATGTCGTCCGCGGCGGGGTCGTTGAGCGAGCGCGCGCCCCACAGGCCGAGCTGCAGCAGGATCTGGTCGAGGTCGCTGCCGTACTCGGTCAGCTCGTAGACCACGCCGGCGTCGAGCTGGGGGAGGACGCGGCGCTGGATGACACCGTGGCGCTCGAGCTCGTTCAACCGGCTGGACAGGATGCTCGTGGGCATCTTCGGCAGGCCCTGCTGGAGGTCGGTGAAGCGTTTCGGCCCCAGCACGAGATCGCGGATCACGAGCAGCGACCAGCGTTCTCCGATGATCTCGAGTGCACGGGCGAGGCCGCAGAACTGGCCGTAGGTGCGAGCGGTCATTCTTGACTCCTCAACTTCCTGGAACTGGCGGTGATCAAGCGGTGGTGCTCGTTCAGCGGATTGAGTGTCCTGCGCCGGAAATCAGGCAATTATCTCGGCGGCCCAGCTTCCTGCTGGCGGCGTTGCCGGTCCGCCCGAGTACAACCCGGTACGAGGGCGAACCGGCGCCTTGCCAGCAGAAACCTGGATCCACCGAGATAAGCGCCGCATTGCCAGCGCAGGACACTAGTGCCCCTCGGAGAGCAGGTCGCGGTGCAGCACTTGCAGTTCGGTGCAGGGTTCCACCCCCAGTTCGTCGTTGAGCCTCGCTCGCAACCGTCGGTAGGAAGCCACCGCGTCGCTGCGCCGCCCGCTGCGCCCGAGCGCGCGGATCAGCTGGCCGTGCAGGCCTTCGTCGAGCGGGTTCGCGGTGGCGAGGGAACGCAGTTCGCCGAGCAGTTCACGGTGCCTGCCGCCGCTGATCTCGGCTTCGATCCACAGATCGCGGGCATTGCGCCGCTGCTCGAGGAGATAGACCGTGTACGCGGCCAACGTCGGTCCACAGTGGACGTTGGTGAGCGGCGGTCCGGACCACAGGTCCAGTGCGGCGCGGAACGAGCGCGCGGCCGCGGTGTGGTCGTGCGCGGCGAGCAGGTCACGGCCGAGCCGGTGCAGCCGCTGGAATTCGAAGACGTCGATCACGGCCGGGTCGATCCGCAGCAGGTATCCCGACGGGCTCGTCACGAGCAGACCGTCCTCACCGCCGGGGTCGAGGTGCCGGCGAAGATGGTGCACGTAGGTCCGCAGGGTCCGCAGGACCTTGCGCGGCGGCGCGTCGTTCCACAGTTCGTGGACCAGGGAGTCGACGTGGACCGTCTTTCCCGGACGGGTGAGCAGCATCCCCAGGAGTTGCAGGAGTTTGGGTGTCGTCGGCGCGCGGTCGGCACCGTCGGCGTAGAGCTCCAACGGGCCGAGGACGCGTGCGCGCACCATGCTCGGCCCGCCTCGCACTGGGGCGACGGCACCCGGTTCGATACTCATCCCTAGCATCCCTGCCCCTCCGGCGGAGTCCCCTTCTGTGACGGTGACAGAGGGAGATCCGGCGGGCCAGTGTGGGAAACATGATCGGACCGTGAGTTTTTCTTTGCGCCGCATGCGATTCTCACGACGTCGCTCGCGGAACCCGTTGTCGCAAACGAGAAGACGCGCGGCGGCTCAGAGCCAGTCGGAATCGCTCGCGATGCGGATCGCGTCAACCCGGTTGCGGGCGTTGAGTTTCGTGACAACCGTCGCGAGATAGTTTCGCACGGTACCGGGGGAGAGGAACAGCTCCGCCGCGATGTCGGCGACCGTGTGGCCGTTCGCCGCAAGACGGAGGATCTCGGCCTCCCGCGGCGTCAGCGGGCTGTCTTCGGTCTCCCAGGCGGAAAGCGCGAGTTCGCTGTCGATGACGCGCCGCCCGATGGCGACGGACCGGACGGCGTTGGCGAGTTTGTCGGCGGGCGCGTCCTTGAGGAGGAAGCCGTTGACCTTCGCGTCGAGCGCGCGGCGCACCGTGCCCGGGCGGCCGAGTGAGGTGAGGATCAGCGTGCGCACTTCGGGCAGGTGCTGATAGAGCTCGCAGGCGGCGGAAAGTCCGTCCTTGGCGGGGAGATCGATGTCGATGATCGCGACGTCCGGCCGGTACTCCGCGGCCATCGGAAGGATCTTGTCGCCCGAAGAGACCTCGGCGACGACCTCGATGTCCCGCTCGAGATTCAGCAAAGCGATCAAGGCGCCGCGGACCATGTGCATATCCTCGGCCAATAGGACTCGGATCACTCCAGCCCTCCTCTTCCCCAGGTGCTAACTCTCAGTGTACATAGCAAGCTTGGAAGAGTGAATCTGAATCGCACGATTCGAGGTTGCGGGTTTGTCGATCATCCTGGAAGCCGATCACAACCTTGGTGAGCTGCGGCGATGGTGAGGTTCGCTAAATATGAGAATTGCGATCGATCGATTACTCTCCGTCAGTCTTGAAGTAGGTAAAAATGCCGACAGGGTGTGCAATACGTTTCTGTAGAAGTACGTTGCACTCCGGTGAATTCCGTTGGCGAACGGGTGAATTCCCCTTTGTCATATCGGGCAAATCGACTGTTCGGCGGTACCGGCCGCCGGTCTCGCGAGACCTCGATCAAGCGTCGAGTCGACGGCGAGCGCGAGGTGGTTTCCTGGAGTCCGACCCCGAATCCCCGCGCGCGTTGCCGTGACAATCCATAAAGGACGTATGCCATGACGACATTGATGGGTGCCCTACGCAAGGTCCTCTTCGCACCCTCGCTGGCATCGGTGGGCTTCGAAGGCCGGGGTTTCGGGGTGACGACGACGCCGGCGACCGCCCGGCTGGAGTCCATCCCGCAGGCGGTGGTGTGCGGCTTCGAGTGGGGGATCGACGGGCCCGCGCTGTGGGAGGTGGAACGGCGCCTCGACATGGTCGAGCCGGAGATGCGCGGGTTCGCCTACGAAGGCGCGACGATGGCGTTCACCCTCCTCGACGTCATGCCGGGCGGCCGCAAGGACCGCACGGCCGAGCTGATGAGCGGGCCGGGCCGTCCGCATCTGTTCCTGACCTACATCGGCATCGGCTTCGCCATGGCGAGACTGCCGCGGCCGCTGTGGAAGAAGGTGCTGCCCGACCTCGCCGGGGTGCCGTTCCATCCGACGATGAGCTGGCTGGCCGTCGACGGTTTCGCCTTCGACCGCGCGTACTTCGACACCCGGAAGTGGGTGGACAAGCAGTTCGTCCCCTCGCCTTACCCGTGGGCGGGGATGCCGTCGTATTTCCCGCGTGCCTGTGACCAGGGCATCGGGCGGGCGCTGTGGTTCATCAACGGGGCCGACCCGGTGAAGGTCGCCGCCGCGGTGAACCGGTTCCCGGCCGGCCGCCGCCCGGATCTGTGGAGCGGTGTCGGCCTTGCCGCCACCTTCGCGGGTGGGTGCGATCAGTACGGGCTCACCCTGCTGCGCAAGGCGGCGGGCGAGCACCAGGACGAACTCGGCCTCGGGGTGGTGTTCGCGGTGAAGGCGAGGACGTACTCCTCGTTCGTGCCGCCGCACACCGGCCGCGCCGCGCGGACGCTGGCCGGGCTCAGTATCGACGAGGCCGTGGGCCTGGCCGACCGGACCGAGGTCACCGAGGACGGTCCGGACCTGCCCGCCTACGAACTGTGGCGGCAGCGCATCCGCGAGTTCTTCACTCCCGTCGCCGGCCGGCTTTCCGCCTGAATGGTTTTGACAGCGTGAATGCCACGTATGAGGCCGTCGAGCCTCGTACGTGGCATTCGGTCGGGTGGATCAGGCGGCGTGCTTGAACGGCTCGGTGCGCTGCCGGAGGTCGGGGAGCGCGAGCAGGACCGGCGGATCGAACAGGCGCTTGGGCCGCACGCAGAGGTCGGCCAGCCGGGCCGTGACCCCGGGCTCGACGGTGATCGGGCCGTGGTGGCCGGTGTAGCCGGTGCCGCGGCGTGTGAGCGGGCCCGTCACGCAATGCGCGACGAGGTGCCAGGTGCCTTCGGGAACGTCGGTCAGCAGGTACGGGCCGGGGGCGTCGATGACCGTGTAGCGCACGGGCGCGCCCTCGGGGAGACGAGTCGGGAAGAGCCCGACGAAGACGAGGCCCGGAGAGATCTCCGGCGGCGCCGAAACGAATCCGCGGAGGATCGCCGGCTTCGTACCCGGACGCGGATCGCCGGGGAACCGGTTCTGGAAGCCGCCCTGCTGGCGGTACGCGGAGGGGGAGAGCCCGACGCGGGTACTGAACCGGGTGCTGAAGGTGCCGACACTGTTGTAGCCGACGCGGTGGCTGATGTCGGCGACGGTGATCGAGGTGGTCAGCAGCAGCCGCTTGGCCTCGTCCAGCCGCAGTGCGGACAGGAACCGTCCCGGTGAGACGCCGGTGGCCTGCTGGAACACGCGGGTGAAATGGAATTTGCTGAACGTGGCGGCGCGGGCGATGTCGTCGATGGTGAGCTCTTCGCCGAGGTTTTCGTTCATGGCCCCAATGGCTCGCTCCATGGCTCGCCGGACAGTCTCATCCATTGTACCGTCCTTTCGGTCGAGGAATTATTCTTGGTTTGCGCTTTCCGACAGTAGTGTTCGCCCGGCCTTCTCCTGAAGTGCTTGATTCACCGGCTGATATGGATTCGTGTGTCCGGGCGCATGAAAATTTCATAGTCGGTCACCAGGGCCGGACTCCGGGCCGTGCGGCACGGATGGACCATGCGAAAACCACAGGTCGCCGGTGGTGTGCGCACTGGATCCTGCCGGTGAACGGCCGCAGAATTCCTGGTAAGCGCATTCACGCCGGAGACACCTCGGCCGTGTTGGCGCGGTCCGAAGAACGTATTCCCGCGGCAACACAAACCGGCCCCTGACCGCGTCCCCCCGCCGCGGTCAAGGGCCGGTTTCCATTTTCCGGGAAGGATGTGTGAAGATAGTATCTTCCTACTGGGGATGGGTTGACGGCTCGGGGATGACGGCTGTAGGGATGGCGCGGGCGAAAGGCAGTTCGGTCTGATGATCAAGGTCCTGGTGGCGGAGGACATGCACATTGTCCGTGGGGCCCTGATCGCGCTGCTCGAACTCGAAGCCGACATCGAGGTCGTCGCCGAATGCGCGAGCGGTGACGAGATCCTGTCGCTGGCGCAGTCCGCGAACCCCCATGTGGCGCTGATCGACATCGATCTGCCCGGCAAGGACGGTCTCACCGCGGCCGCCGAACTGCACGAACAGCTGCCCGCCTGTCGCACACTGATCCTGACCAGCCTCGGCAGCCCCGGCACCCTCCGGCGCGCGCTCGCCGCCAAGGTCAACGGTTTCCTGCGCAAGGACGCGCCCGCGGACAAGCTGGCCAACGCCGTCCGCGGGGTCGCGGCCGGGCGGCGCGTCGTCGACGGCGATCTCGCCCTCGCCGCCTGGGACAGCGAGGATTGCCCGCTGACCGCGCGGGAGATCGAGGTGCTCCGGATGGCGTCGGTCGGGGCCGACCCGACCGAGATCGCGGCCGAACTGTTCCTCTCGGCAGGCACCGTGCGGAACTACCTGACGACGATCGTGACGAAGCTGAGCGCCCGCAACCGGGTCGACGCGGTGCGGATCGCGCGGGAATCCGGCTGGCTCTGACTTTACGTCGACCCAGGTCAGCGGCTGGAGACGGTCATCGTCGCCAGGGCGAGGTCCGCGGCGAATCCGCCTGGTGAAGCCGAATCCGCGAACAGCCTGCGCTGGCGGGCTGCTCCGGTCCCGTCCTCGAAGAGCGCTCGCAGCCCCTGTTCGACGTCTTCCGCATCGCCGTTGGCCTGTAGCGCGGGCCGGATATGGTCGAAGAGTCCGGCGATGAGCGCCCGCTGATCGGTTTCGCGCCCGGTGAAGACATCGACTCCCGGGCCGTCCAACCCGTTCCGCGCGGAGGCGGAAAGCGCCGCCGTGACCCGCGAGGTCCGCACCCGCGGGAGGGGCGAGCCACGACGAACCTCGGCGACACCGGTGGCGACGAGACCCCGGACCAGCGCGGCGAGGAGAACGGCGTCGTCGACGGCCAGGCAGACATCGGCGATCCGGACCTCGATCGTCGGATGCCGTGGTGAAAGCCTCGCGTAGAAGTACATTCCACGCGGATCCAGTGCGGCACCGCGCCGGATCGCCTCGCGGACACTGCCGTCGTACGCGGCCGCGTCGGCCCATTCGCCGGGCGGTTCCGCCGTCGGCCACCGATCCCACAACGGGTACCGCCTGCTCGCCCAGCCCGACTCCACGCCGTTTTCGATCGGGGAGTTGGCGCTGATCGCGAGCAGCGGCGAAAGCCAAGGCCGCAACCCGGCGAGGACCCTCGCCCCCAGGTCCCGCGACGGCATCCCGACGTGGACGTGACAGGCGCACGTCCCCGCGCCGTCGATCAGAGCGGGAAAGGCCGTGGCCAGCCGCCGATACCGAGGCTCCGTGGTGATCGCATCCGGCCGTCGGCCGAACGGCGGTATCCCGGACGCCACCATCAGGCAGCCGGCCGCCTCCGCCGCCTTCGCGACGATCTGCCTCAACCGGATCAGTTCGGAGCGCACCTCGTCGAGCCTCCGGCAGATCCCGGTCGCGGTCTCGATCTGGAACCGCATCAGCTCCCCGGTCACGCCGGGCTCAAGGGCGAGACTCTCCAGCAACGCGGGCGCCCGCAGCGCCACTGAGCCGTCCGGGGGATTCAGCAGGACGAACTCTTCTTCCACGCCAAGGGTGAAGTCCGCCATCTATCCCCGCTTCTGGTGGTTTCTCCGTTCTACCAACGAATCTCCACGACAGCGGACGATGAGGAAAGGGCCGGTCTGCTGAAATCGTTGCGGCGAAAGTGTTTTATGTCAGCGCGGAGGTCTTGATCATCACGGGCGCGCCTGCGATCGTTGCGTCGTGCCGGACGGCGAGAGGGCGACCATGGTCAAGCTGTCCGTCTTGGGCAATGCTGACTTTCCCTTCACTGCTGTACTTCTGGGCCAGGCTCACGGTGCGTTTCGACCGGCCGATGTCGAGGGGTTCACCGGCGGTGCCGAGAACACCTGGCCGGACGCGGGCGTCGCAGGCGAGATGCGGGCGTCGGTGGCGCTGATCGGGCCGACCAGATCCAGGTGAGCTTCACCGATGTCGCGGATGAGGTCGTTGTAGGACATGGTGATCAGGATGTGGGTGGCTTCTCCGGCTTGGCCGGGCAGGTTCCGGCTGCTGGTTTTCAACCGGACGTAGTCGGCGAAGGCGTCGCCGTAGCGTTCGTCCTGGTTGCGGTCGTCGCGTACGCCGTCGATGGTTTTGTGGGGTTTGGCCAGCGGATCGAGATCCGACTTCAGCCGAGCGTAGATCTCGTGGTCGAGGGTGGCGGTGATCCCGAGGCTGCCGTCGCGGTGGTGAATGAACCGCAACTCGGGGCGTATGACCTTCGGGTCCTTGTCCTTCGGTTCTTTCCCGTCGGGGTTCAGGTTGTTCAGCAGATGCCGCCCGGCGCGGGTGATCTGTCGTGGCCCGGCGCTGCGGGCGAGGTCGACCAGGATCTGTTCCCCGCCGCGCACCGTCTGCTCGGGCACATCGGCGGGAATCTGGGCGAGGGTGTGGATGATGGCGTCGATCTGGCTGCCGCCGATCGCGCCGTCCGCGGCCGCGGAGGCGGTCAGTGGCGCAAGCGCGGGTACGTCACCGGTGAAGGCCGGTGTGGGATGCAGGGCGAGGACGCGTTCGGCGCGGGTGTCCGCCTCTTTTTTGGAGAGCAGGAGGTCTTCCTGGATGAGACCGGACAGCGAGCTGTGCCCGGACACCGCCTTCAACCCCCGGCGGTGGATTTCCGCGTACGTCTCGTATTGCTCGGCTTCCAGTTTTCTTTTCTCGATCTCGATTTCCACGGTGCGTGACAACAGCGCGTTCTTCTCGACCCGCCACCATTCACGGCGGGTCAGCGAGGATGCATCGGTGCTGGTCACGCCATCAACAATACTCCCGATCGAACGTGTGTGCTAGCAACCTCGAGTATTACTTGAGATCGCTCTAATCACCCGATAGGTGTTCCGAGAATTCGTATCGGCTACGTTCGGAAGTCGCCGAGGAAAATGTCAGAAGCTACTCGGTCGGGACGTTCTCCGGCAGTAAGACGTCATCGGGCATCACGACGTCCTCCGGTGTCTTGTCCGCCCGCAATCCCCGCCAGGTCGTATGGCGCAGCCGCCCGTCCGGCGTCCAGTTCCGGTGCACGACCTCGCCGACCAGTTCCGGCTCGATCCACCGCACCCGCCGGGCCTTCTCTCGTGGTACTTCGAACGGTGGCGTCTTCCGTGCCAGCGGAGCGAGCCGGACATGCAGGTCGTCGAGGACCTTGTCGCTGAATCCGGTTCCCACGTCGCCGATGTAGCGAAGCCGGCCGTCCGAGTCGTGCGCGCCGAGCAGCAGGGCGCCCAGGGTTCCCTCCCGGCGCCCTTCGCCCTGCCTCCAGCCGCCGATCACGACTTCCTGGGTCAGCCAGATGGCCCGTTTGATCCAGGCCCGGGTCCGCTTGCCGGGGTAGTACTTGCTGTCGAGCTTCTTCGCGACCAGCCCCTCGAGCCCGTGCTGCCGGACGACGTCGAGCAGCTGGTCGGGCGCGATGTCCTCGTCGGTGTAGCCCGGTGGGATGACGAGACGCCCGCCGGCGGTGAGCGAATTGAGTACTTCGCGACGCGCGCTGTAGGGCTGGTCGAGCAGGAGGGTGCCGTCGAGGCGCAGGACGTCGAAGGCGAAGAAGTGCACGGGGGCCTGCTCCAGCAGCGCGGCGTCCGGAACGCGCAGGTGCCGGGTCTGCAGGAGAGGGAAACTCGGACGGCCCTGGCCGTCGAGCACGACGATCTCGCCGTCGAGGACCGCTTCGCGTCCTTCGAGGGCTTCGCCGGTCAGGTCCGGGTACCTCGCGGTGATGTCACTGCCCAGACGGCTGGTCAGGCGCGTCTCGCCGCCCTCGCCGACGCGCAGGCAACAGCGGTAGCCGTCCCATTTGTATTCATAGCCCCAGCCGCCCGTCGGCAGCTCGCCGTCGGTCGCCAGCATCGGGGCGATCGCGTCGGGCACGGTGGTCATGCCTCACGGTACCCCGGAAGACGCTCCGGTGATCTATCGTCGAAGGGTGCCTGAGGAGCGGATAACGGTCGAGATCGAGGGACGGCGGCTGAGCCTGTCCAATCTGGACAAGGTGCTGTACCCGGCGCACGGTTTCACCAAACGGGAGGTCCTCGACTACTACCGCCGCATCGCCCCGGTGATCCTGCCGCATCTGCACGACCGCGCCGCGACCTTCCGCCGGTTCCCGGACGGCGTCGACGCCGAACCGTTCTACGAGAAGAACGTTTCCCGGCACGCACCCGATTGGGTCCGCACCGCACGGCTGACCAACCGGAGCAGCCGCGGCGGTGAGGAGGTGCTCGACTACCCGGTCGTCGGCGACCTGCCGACGCTGATGTGGGCGGCCAACCTCGCCGCGCTGGAGCTGCATATTCCACAGTGGACGGTCGGCGCGCGCGGCGCGCGGAAACCGCCTGACCTGTTGGTGTTCGACCTCGACCCCGGCCCGCCCGCCGACGTCGTCGACTGTTGCCGGGTCGCGGAACAGCTGAGCGAGGTGCTCACCGACGACGGCCTGAGCGTGTACGCCAAGACGAGCGGCAACAAGGGCATGCAGCTGTACTGCCCGGTGCGCACCCGCACGGCGGAACGCACGTCCGAGTACGCCAAGACGATCGCGGAGGAACTGGCGCGACGTTCGCCGGACACCGTGGTCGCGCGGATGACCAAGGCGATCCGCCCCGGCCGGGTGTTCATCGACTGGAGCCAGAACAACACGGCCAAGACCACCATCGCGCCGTATTCGCTGCGCGGCCGCGCCATCCCGACCGTGTCCACGCCGATCACCTGGGAAGAGGTCGAGGCCTGCCGCAAGGCCGCCGACCTGTTGTTCACCGCCGACCAGGTGATCGAACGGGTCGAGGAGCTGGGTGACCTCTTCGGCGACATCGGCGAGCAGCGCGCGGCTCTGCCGTCCCGCTGAGTTTCCTTGCACCGAACGGCCTGTTGACGCGGACGCGGCGTCGCTCTTAGGGTCGTGATCGACACCAGTTCAGTGCATCTTCGAGTTCCGCCTCCTCGACGGGCACCCGAGTCAAGGGGCAGTTCCCATCATGAGGCGTCGATTCAGCGGTGCGGTGTTCACCGTCTTCTCGCTCGTGGCAGGCCTGGCGGTCGCGTTCCCGTCAGGAGCGGGCGCGGCGGCAACTTTCAACGTCAAGGACTACGGGGCCAAGGGTGACGGCAAGGCCGTCGACTCCCCGGCCATCGACAAGGCGATCGCCGCGGCCAGCGCGGCCAACGGCGGCGTCGTCGAGATCCCGTCGGGCACGTACCTGGCCCGCTCGATCCACCTGAAGAGCAATATCACCATCAACCTGCAGGCCGGGTCGAAGATCATCGCCTCGGGCAGCGGGATGGACGCGCCCGAGCCGAACCCGTACGACGACTACCAGGACTTCGGCCACAGCCATTTCCGCAACGCACTGATGTGGGGCGAGAACGTCGAGAACATCGCGTTCACCGGCACCGGCACCATCGACGGCAACAACAAGCTCGAAACCGGTGAGAACATCCCCGCCGGTATCGCCGACAAGATGATCTCGCTGAAGATCTGCAAGAACGTCAGCTTCGCCGACCTCACGCTGCGCCAAGCCGGCCATTTCGCGCTGATCGCCAACGGCTGCAACGGCCTGAAGCTCAACCGGGTCAAGATCTTCACCAACGACGACCGCGACGGCATCAACTTCATCAACAGTTCCAACGTCGAATTGGCCGATTCGCGGGTCGAGGCCAGCGACGACGCCGTGGCGTTCAAGAGCGACTACGCGCTCGGTAAGACGTTCGTCAGCGAAAACAACATCGTGCGCGACACCACGATCCTTTCGACCGAGAACAACGCGGTGCAGTTCGGTTCCGAAACCTGCGGGAGCTTCCGCAACATCCAGTTCCGCAACCTGAACATCACGGGCGCCTCGAAGGCGGGCCTCGGCATGGTCACCATGGACGGCGCGATCATCGAGAACATCAGCTTCACCGACATCAAGCTGTCGAAGACCGGTTCGCCGATCTTCCTCCACGTCGGCAAGCGTTCCCGTTGCCCCGGCAGCCCGCCCGCCGGCCGGATCCGCAACATCACCTACAAGAACATCACCGGCACGAACCTGACCGCGCCCAAGGACATCCCCGGCGACCCGGAATACGCCAGCACCATCTCCGGCCGCACCGACTCGCCGATCGAGAACATCACCTTCGACAACGTGAAGTTCAGCGTCCCGGGCGGGCACCCGGCGTCGGACGCCAACGTCGTCCCGCCGGAGGCTTCGACGACCTACCCGCCGCGGATCTTCGGCAAGCGCCCGGCGTACGGGTTCTGGATCCGGCACGCGACCGGGATCAAGTTCATCGGCAGTGAGATCCAGTTCGACAAATCCGACGGCCGTCCCGCGTTCCTCACCAACGACGTCAAGGGTGTTTCGCTCGACGGCGTGAAGGTGGAACGCAGCACGGGCAGCTATGACGTCGTCTGGCAGAAGTCGAGCGGGCAGAGTATCGCCGACAGTTCGACCACGGGGGGACAGGCGCTGCGGGTTCGCACCCAGTAAAGGACTCGTGAGTGGTAATGACGGCTAGAACCGTCATTACCACTCACGAGCCCCTTGTGCCTAGATGATCGCGCCGGTGGTGCAGTCGGTGCGGTAGATCTCCGACATGGTGGTGGTGCCCCAGGTGTCGAAGCAGTAGCTGGAGGCGTACTTGGCGACCCCGGCGTTGTACCAGAGCGTGTCGCCGGCCTCGATCCAGAAGTAGAACTCGATTTCGCGGTCACCATCGACCACGACGGTCGACTCCATCTGCTCGCCCAGGCTGACCGACTGAGTCCTGCTGGTGCCCCAGATCCAGGCGTCGTCGCTGGCGTACACCATCTTGAAGTGCAGGCCATACCATGCGTGGTTGTGGATGTTGACGAACTTGTACAGCGCCTCGCCCGCGTTGGCACTGGCCGGGGTGAGGGTCATCGCGGCGATCACGGCCACGACGAGAGCCGTGACCTTGGTTCCGAGACGAGCCATCTTGTTACGCATCATGCATCCATTTCTGTGAGCTGATCCGGGCGACTGATGAATGGTGAATATGAATTTTCGAAACCTTCTGTTCACCATGCGGAGGTATTCCGAACATTCCGCTGAGCAGACGCTAGCTCCTCGTATCTAATCGCCCGTTAATTCGGCCATAATCGAAGGCCTGGCCGGCCACCGATTTGATGAAGATTTAAGGCGGCGGGCCGGCTCGTGCCCTAGCCGCAGGTGCTCACAGCAACCAGCCGTACTCGCGGAACTCCCAGTCGGTGACGGTTCGCGAGTACCGGTCCAGCTCCTGAAGCTTCAGTTCGGAGTACACGTCGGTGAACCGTTCGCCGAGCCCTTGCGCCAGGATCTTGTCCTCTTTGAGGGCTCCCAGCGCTTCGTCGAGCGATCCCGGAAGCCGGATACCGCGGCCGGTCGTCCCGGCGACGGCAGGGGACGGCGGGGCGAGGTCGCGCTCGATCCCGTCAAAGCCGGCGGCGAGCAAGGCGGCGAAGGCGAGGTACGGATTCGTCGTCCCGTCGCCGACGCGGATCTCGAACCGGGTCGCGGCGCCACGTTCACCTGGCACGCGTACGAAGGCCGTGCGGTTGTCCGGTCCCCAATCCGCCACCACGGGAACGAGATCGCCGGCGCGGAGCCGTTTGAAGGCGTTCACCGTGGGATTGAGGATCGCCGTGAGCGCGGGGGCGTGGTCGAGAACGCCGGCGAGGAACCCACGTGCCTGGTCGCTGAGCCCGTGCTCGTCAAGAGGGTCTTCGAAGGCGTTCTGCCCGTTGCCATCGAGAAGCGAGACATGGATATGGGTCCCGCTGCCGGCGCGCCCGTTGAACGGCATACCCATGAAGGTCGCCCGAAGCCCTTGCTGGGCAACGATCTCCTTCACCGCGTACTTGAACAGGAAGGCTCGGTCGGCCGCGTTCACCGCGTCCGAATGCCGGTGGTTGATCTCGAACTGGCCGCCGCTGAACTCCTGGTTCCCGGCGAAGACCTCGAGCCCGAGCGCGCGGCATTGCCGCAGCAGCAACGACAGCATTCCGGACGGATCGTTGGCCGAACCGACGACGTAACCGGCGGTTTCCCGGTCGACGTAGGGCGTACCGTCCGGATGGTGGAGGTAGAACTCCAGCTCCGGCGCCAGAATCGGTCGCAACGAGCGGGTGCCGAGCCGTTCGACCTGGGCGCGCAGGAGATCGCGCGGAGAGAAGTCGAGCGGTTCGCCCGTACGGGGATCGTGCACGTTCGCAAGGCAGAGCGCGACGCCCGGCGCGAACGGGGGATAGGCCATTGTGGACAGATCGAGTCTCGCGACAGCGTCCTGCCAGCCGCCACCTGAGGTCTCCGCGCGTTCCAGCGGGACCGCGCTCAGATCGGTGAGCAGTACGGCCTGGCAGAACGCGACGCCGTGCCCGGCGATGTCCGCCAGCTCGTCGACGGTGAACTCCTTGCCGCGCGCGACGCCGTGCAGATCGCTCCACAGCACGCGGACCAGGTCGATCTCCCGGGCGGCCAGTTCGGACAAGGCCGTTTCGATCGAAGGTGTCTGCACCGCTGTCGACCTCCAGTTGTTCGGCATCAAACGATATGTCCGCGCGGACCCCGTGACAAGCGAGCCGTTCCGGCATATCGTAAGGGCCCAAACGATTTGGGTAAAGCGACGGCTGAAGGAGGCGGCGTGACCTCGGTTCGCGGCTTTTTCCACCCCAAGACCGGCACCGGCGCGTCGTCGCTGGTGCCGTCTCCGCCTTGGTACTACTCGGGCGACCTGCTCACGGTCGAATACCGCACCAATCCGGACAGGGTCGCCGAGCTGCTGCCAGAACCGCTGGAGCTCGCCGAGGACGACCCCGGCGCCGTCGCGCTGATCTGGGCGGACTGGCAGTCGTGCGGGGAGACGAGGGACGAGCTGCTCGACCCGGTCCGTGCGCAGTACAAGGAGGCCTTTGTCGTCGTCCGGTGCCGATATCAAGGACAGACCTACTCGCGGTGCGTCTACATCTGGGTCGACAAGGATTTCGCCATCGCCCGCGGTTTCCACCAGGGCTATCCGAAGAAACTCGGGTCGATCCACCTGACGCGCCCGCATCCGTACGGCCCGGCACCGCGGCTGGCCACGGGAGCACGCTTCGGCGCGACCCTCGCGGCTGCCGACCGCAGGCTGGCCCAGACCGTCGTGACCCTGCGGGAGCCGTCCGAAACGAACGGTTTCGTCAACGCGCACCCGATGGCGCATCACCGCTGGCTACCGTCGATCGAGAAAGGCAAGGCCCTTGCCTTGGACGAGCTGATCGCCACCGGCGCCGCCTCGTTCGAAGGCGGGCAGCCGTGGGCGGCCGACGCCGATCTCGAACTATTCGAAGCGCCGACGGAGGAACTGGCCAGGTTGACCGTGCGCGAGCCCATCGGCGCCTACTATCGGCAGGTCGGGGTGTGCTGGGACGGCGGCACCCTCCTGGAAGCGGGTACCTCTGGGGCCGAGTAAGGAAGTGGCTGTTGACCGGGCATCACACGCTGGCCGAGACCGAAAAGGCCGTACAGGCCAAACTCGGCGGCATCCCGTTGCTTTGGGAGCGGATGGAGGCGGTGGCCAACCTGCACCGGGCCGCGACCGCGGTGCGCCTGCATTTCGAGAACTCGGTCCTGCGCGCCGCCGGCCTCACCTGGACCGCGTTCGTGGTCCTCTGGGTGGTGTGGATCTGGGGTGAGAAGGAAACCCGGCACGTCGCCGAGGAAGCCGGGATCACCAAGGGAACGCTCACCGGCGTGATGAAGACCCTGGAGTCACACGCCCTCGTCACCCGGACGAAGCACCCCGAAGACGGCCGCCTCGTCCTGCTCGCGCTGACGGCCAAGGGTGAACGGTTGATGCGAAAGCTCTTCCCCGAGTTCAACAAGGAGGAGGCGTTCGTGACCGACCGGCTCAGCCCGAAGGAGTGCACCGAGCTGGCGGGTTCGCTTCGGCAGATCGTCGCGCAGCTTGAAGAGAAGGGCGAGGAGCGGCGTCAGGCCGCCCTCACCCGGCCCCGCCGGCGATCCTGAGGCGCGTTGCTGTCACGAACGCTGCGAACAACGCGCGGTTCGCCGCATCGGTCGCCGCCGTGTCCTCGGGATGCCATTGCACGCCAAGGAACCAGCCGGGCGAGTCCGGCCGTTCGACGGCTTCGGCGGTGCCGTCCGGGGCGCGGGCGGTCACGACGAGTCCCTCGCCGAGGCGATCGAGGCTTTGGTGGTGGAAGCACGAAACCGCGACCGTCCCGCCTCCGGTGACGGCGGCCAGCAGCGAATCCGGTTCGACTTCGACCGGCTGGACCACATGCCGGTGCGGCCCGGTCATGTCCTGGCACAGGGTGCCGCCGAGCGCGGTGTTGACCACCTGCAGCCCTCGGCAGATCGCCAGCAGCGGCATGCCCGTCTTCAGCGCGTGCGACGCCAGGGCCAGGTCGAACGCGTCCTGTTCGTCCTCGACGTCGTAGACCCGCTCGTGCACGATCGCCGCGCCGTAGCGGTACGGCGCGACATCGCCGCCGCCGGGCAGCAGCACGCCGTCGCAGCGTGACAGCCGGTCCGCGATCTCGGCGGCGTCGACGTCGCCGCCGGGCGCCCACGGATGCATCAGGAGCGGTTCGCCGCCCGCCCGGTAGACGGCGTCCGCGAGGGTACGCGCGGTGACGACGGCCGAGAACCGCAGCGCCGACGTGGTGCGCGAGAACCGGCTCGGCACCGCGATCAGCGGACGGCTCACAGCTGGATCCAGGTGGTTTTGAGTTCGGTGTACTTGTCGAGCGCGTGCGCGGATTTGTCGCGGCCGTTGCCCGACAGTTTCACCCCGCCGAACGGCACGCTCAGGTCGCCTTCCTCGTAGCAGTTGATCCAGACGGTGCCCGCCCGCAGCCGCCGGCTCAGGCGGTGCGCGGTCGACAGGTCGGACGTCCACACGGCGGCGGCCAGCCCGTAGTCGCCGTCGTTGGCCAGTTCGACCGCTTCGTCCACGGTGTCGAAGGTCAGAACGGCCAGTACCGGACCGAAGATCTCCTCCCGGGCGATGCGCATTTCCGGTGTCACACGGTCGAAAACGGTCGGCTCGACGTAGTAGCCGCCGGACTCCGCCAGTATCCGCCGGCCGCCCCAGCGCAGCCGGGCGCCTTCGCGCTGAGCGGTTTCGATCTCGCCGAGCACCTTCTCCAGATGCTGTTCGCCGACCAGCGGGCCCATTTCGGTGCCGGGGTCGAGCGGATCGCCGACGGCCAGTGTCCGCGCGTGCTCGATCACGGCCTCGACGAACTCTTCGGCGATCGACGAATGCACCAGCAGCCGGGACGGCGCCGTGCACATCTCGCCCTGGTTGAAGAAGATCCCCCACGCCGCCGTCGCCGCGGCTGCCGCGAGATCGGGGGCGTCGGGCAGGACGATGTTCGGCGACTTGCCGCCGAGCTCCAGCCAAACCCGCTTCAGGTTGGAATCGGCCGCGTAGCGCAGGAAATGCCGTCCGACGGCGGTGGAACCGGTGAAGGCCAGCGCGTCGACGTCCTGGTGCCGGCCCAAAGCCCGCCCGGCGGAAGGACCGTCACCGGTGACGACGTTCAGCACTCCCGGAGGCAAACCGGCTTCGGTCGCCAGTTCCCCCAGCCGAACAGCTGACAGCGGGGATTGTTCCGACGGCTTGAGCACGACCGTGCAGCCCGCGGCGAGGGCGGGCGCGACCTTCCAGCCCGCGAGCGTCAGCGGGAAGTTCCACGGCACCACGGCTCCGACGACGCCGACCGGTTCGCGGGTGACCAGGGCGAGCGAGTCCTCGCCGGTCTGTGGCACCTCGTCGGCGACCTTGCCCGCGAGCTCTGCGTACCAGCGGCACGTGGTGACGATCGCCCGCAGCTCGATGTCGTGGGCATCGGTGATCGGCTTGCCCATCTCGAGGCTGATCAGCAGGGCGAGCTCGGCGCGGTGCGCCTCGATCGCCTCCGCGACGCGGGCGAGCACGCGCCCGCGTTCGGTGGGGGAGAGCCGTGACCATGGTCCGAAGGCGCGGCGAGCGGCGGCCACGGCGCGGTCGATCTCGCCGGTCCCGCCGTCGGCGGCGGTGGCGATCACCTTGCCGTCGCGCGGAGAGACGACGTCGAAAACCGGCCCCGAGCCCGGGTCGCCGGCTCCGTCGATGTGGTGGACGAAGCGGGTGGCGACGTCCTTGGCCGCCATCTGCCAATCCGCGTACGTGGTCATCTCGGCGCTCCAATCGTTCGGGTCCAAACGATATCGCGAAAACCCTTGACCGGGAAGCCCGGCGGCTCCTACGTTGTTTGGAGCCAAACAATTTGGAGGACCGGCTATGGCGCGATCTGCCGTGGTGGCCGGAACGGCCGTCGACACCCGCCATTGGATCGGCGGCCGACGGCTCGATTCCGCGACCACGTTCCCCGACATCTCACCGATCGACGGCACGGTGCTCGCCGAGGTCGCCAGGGGAGGTTCGGCCGAGGCGGAAGCCGCCGTGACGGCTGCCGCGAAGGCGTTCGGCACCTGGGCCGCGACCAGCCGGGAAGAACGCGCGAGGATCTTGTACGCGATCGCCGACGGCGTCGGAAAGCGGCTCGAGGACCTGGCCGGTGTCGAGACCGCGGACAACGGCGCGCTGCTGCGGTCGCACCGGCGCGGGGTGATGCCGCGGGTGGCCCACAACTTCCGGTTCTTCGCCGACTGGCTGCTGAACCTCGGCCGGCCCGACTTCGACACCCGAGGGCACACCAATCACGTTTCCTGGGACCCGGCCGGGGTCTGCGTGCTCATCACGCCGTGGAACGCGCCGCTGATGCTGGCCACCTGGAAAGTCGCTCCCGCGCTCGCGGCCGGGAACACCGTGGTGCTGAAACCGGCCGAATGGTCGCCGCTCACCGCGTCCCTGCTCGCCGACATCGCCGCCGAGGCGGGACTGCCGGACGGCGTGCTCAACGTTGTACAGGGGTACGGCGAGGAGGCGGGCGCCGCACTCGTCGGCGATCCCCGGGTCGCGCGGATCGGCTTCACCGGCTCGGTGCCGACGGCAAGGCGGATCGCGTCGGCCGCCGCGGCGAACCTGACCCCGGTCAGCCTGGAGCTGGGCGGGAAGTCGCCGCTGGTGGTCTTCGCGGACGCCGATCTCGACCTCGCCGTGGATCTCGCCGTCGACCAGTACGACAACGCCGGTCAGGTCTGCCTCGCCGGTTCCCGGTTGCTCGTCGAAGCTTCGATCGCCGACGAGTTCACCCGGCGGTTCCTGGCCAAGGCGTCGGCCTTGCGGCAGGGCGACCCGCGCGTCGAGAACACCGACGTCGGACCGAACATCCACCACGACCACGTCGCCCGGGTCGACGGCTTCGTCCAGCGCGCGATCGCCGCCGGGGCTCGGGCGCTGCTCGGCGGCGGCCCGAATACGGACCTCGGCGGGCTCTACTACCGGCCGACGCTGCTCACCGAGGTCGGGCCCGGCGCGGAGATCGTCACCGAAGAGGTCTTCGGCCCGGTCCTGACCCTGCAGACGTTCGGCACCGAGGACGAGGCCGTCGGGCTGGCGAACGGGACACGCTTCGGCCTGGCGGCGACGCTGGTCACCGGCAGCCCCGAACGCGCGGACCGGGTGAGTGCGCGGCTGGTCGCCGGGACGGTATGGGTCAACTGTTTCTTCGTCCGCGACCTGCGGGCCCCGTTCGGGGGCTCGCGTCAGTCGGGGATCGGTCGCGAAGGTGGCACATGGAGTTTCGATTTCTATTGCGACGTCAAGAACACCGTGACGGCGCCGGAAGGATGGGCTGAGCCGTGGGCGAGATAGCCGGGGCGGGATTGATCTCCCATGTACCCACCATCATGCTGGCCGAATCGGTGCGCCGGGAGTTGAACAACGGCGAGGATTCGACGCTGGTCGCCGGGCTCGAGCAGCTCCGCGCCGAGGTGTTCGAGACGCTCGACTACGACACCGTGCTGGTGCTCGACTCGCATTGGGCGACGACGGTCGAATTCGTCGTCACCTCGCACGCGCGGCGGTCGGGGCGGTTCACGTCGGAGGAATTGCCGCGCGGGATGTCGCGGATTCCCTACGACTTCCCGGGCGATCCGGAACTCGCGCACGCGATCGCGTCGCACGGCACTGAACGCGGCACCTGGATCACGCCGATCGACGACGAGTACCTGCCGATCTTCTACGCGACCGTGAACCCGTGGAAATACCTTGGGGTGGAAGGGAAACGCTGGCTCTCGATCGGCGTCTGCCAGACCGCCGAAACCGAGGACTACCTGCGGCTCGGCCGCGCGATCGCCGACGGGATCGCGGAAACCGACCGCAAGGTGCTGTTCGTCGCTTCCGGTGCGCTGTCGCATACGTTCTGGCCGCTGCGGCAGATCCGCGACCACGAATCGAGCGATCTCTCCCATATCTTCACCCCGCAGGCGCGGGCGGCCGACGAGGAGCGCATCGCCTGGTTCCAGGAGGGACGGCATGACCTCGTGCTGACGACGATGCCGGAATTCCTCAAGTACAAACCGGAAGCCCGGTTCGGGCACTACGTCGCGATGGCCGGGGCGCTGGGGGAGGAGCGGTTCGCCGCGCCGGGAAGGTTGTTCGGTGAGTACGAGAATTCGGTGGGTACGGGACAGGTGCATATCTGGTTCGATCGTCCGGCCACCGGATGGGAAGGTTCCGATGATTGAGTACCGCAGGATTCTCTTGGAGGGCGCCGTCGTCGAGGTCGTCCTCGACGGCGACGAGCTGGTTTCCGCCGACGGGCGCCGGGTACCGGCGGAGCGCGCCGCGCATCTGCCGCCGGTGGTGCCGGGCAAGATCGTCGCCGTCCACCTCAACCACCGGAGCCGGGTCGAGGAGTTCCGGACGGAACTTCCCGCCGCGCCGACGTACTTCCACAAGCCCGTCTCGGCGCTGAACGCACACCGAGGTGCCATCGTCCGGCCGGAGGGCTGCCGCTACCTCAACTACGAGGGCGAGATCGCGATCGTGATCGGGAAGACCTGCCGGAACGTCTCGCCCAAGGAGGCGGCCGACCACATCGCGGGGTACACCATCGCGAACGACTACGGGCTGCACGACTTCCGCGACACCGACGCCGGTTCGATGTTGCGGGTCAAGGGATCCGACACGCTCTGCCCGCTCGGCCCCGGCCTGGTGACCGGCTGGGACTTCCGGGGCAAGCGTTTGCGCACCTACGTCAACGGGGAGGTGGTGCAGGACGGTTCGACCGACGAGATGGAATGGGACATGCACTACCTCGTCGCCGACATCGCCCGCACGATCACCCTGTCTCCGGGAGACGTCCTGTTGAGCGGGACCCCGGCCAACTCGCGGCCGGTGCAGCCGGGTGACATCGTCGAGGTGGAGGTCGAAGGGCTCGGCAGGCTCACCAACCACATCGTCACCGGTCCCGCGGGGATCCGCGACGACGTCGGCGCGCAGCCGACGGCCTCGGAAGAAGTGCTCTCCACCGCGCTCGGCGGGGACTGGGAATTCCGCGGCGTCCGGCCGCCGCGAAAGGGGTGACGGGATGGACTTCCGATACTGGCTCGGTCAGGCGCTGACGTCGAACGAGGCCTGGGCGGGCACGTTCGCCCCGGTCCAGCGGCATTCGTCGCTCGAAATCCCCGACGGGAGATTCGAGGCCGCGTTCGAAACGCTCACCGAGCGGCTGAAGGACAACTACCCGTTCTTCCACCCGTCCTACGCCGGTCAGATGCTCAAACCGCCGCATCCGGCCGCGGTGGTCGGCTACCTGACGGCGATGCTCATCAACCCGAACAACCACGCCCTCGACGGCGGACCCGCGACGGCCGAAATGGAACGCGAGGTCGTCCAGCAGCTCGCCACGATGTTCGGCTACCCGGAACACCTGGGGCATCTGACGACCAGCGGCACGATCGCGAACCTGGAAGCGCTGTTCGTCGCGCGGGAGCTCCATCCGGACAAGGGAATCGCCTACAGCGCCGAGGCGCACTACACGCACGAACGGATGTGCGGGGTCCTCGGCGTCGAAGGGCACACCGTTCCGGTCGACGGCCGCGGCGCGATGGATCTGGACGCGCTCGAAGAACTGTTGCGCACCGGGAAGGTGGGCACCGTCGTGCTCACCGCGGGCACGACCGCGCTCGGTGTGGTGGAACCGATCCACGAAGCGCTGGCGTTGCGCGAACGGTACGGCGTCCGGATCCACGTCGACGCCGCCTATGGTGGGTTCTTCAAGCTTCTGTCCGGTGTGGACGGTCCCGAAGGGCTGCCCGAGGCGCCCTGGCTCGCCCTGGCCGAAGTGGACTCGATCGTCATCGATCCGCACAAGCACGGTCTCCAGCCCTACGGCTGCGGCGCGGTCTTGTTCAAGGATCCCTCGGTCGGCCGGTTCTATCTGCACGATTCGCCGTACACCTATTTCACTTCCGACGAGCTGCACCTCGGCGAGATCAGCCTCGAATGTTCGCGGGCGGGGGCGGCGGCCGCCGCGTTGTGGCTGACATTCCAGGTTCTGCCGCCCACCACGGACGGGCTGGGGCAGGCGCTCGCGGCCGGGCGGCGAGCGGCGCTGCGGTGGGCGAAACTACTGGAGGACTCGGAACGGTTCGAGCTGTACCAGCGACCGGAACTCGACATCGTCGCGTATTTCCCGGTCACCGAAACGCTTTCCCTTTCGCAGATCGACCACGCCAGTGAACGGCTGATGCAAAACGGGATGACGGCCGAGAAGGATCCTGTGTTCCTCAGCACATTGCGGGTGAGCGCGGGGCAATTCGGTGCACGTCACGCCGGGTTCGAGGCGAATGCGGAGGGCGCGAGGATCCTTCGTAGTGTACTCATGAAGCCCGAATGCGAGGACTATGTGGACCGGCTCCACGAACGCTTGGAAGAATTGTCCCGCGTTTGACCGCTGACCGGCCGCCGCCGAAGACGAATGGATCGCCGATGCCCTCACCAGGCCCAGCAGAACCCGTGACCACAGCGGAGATTCCGTCGCTCGGCAACGGATTCCGCAGGCGGCACGTCACGATGCTGGCCATCAGCGGAGCGATCGGGGCCGGTCTGTTCGTCGGTACCGGCGCGGGGATCAAGACCGCGGGTCCAGGCATCCTGCTTTCCTATGTGGTCGCCGGCCTGCTCATGGTGTTCATCATGCGCATGCTCGGCGAAATGGCCGCCACCGACCCGAGCAGCGGTTCCTTCTCGGTGTACGCCGAGAAGGCGCTCGGGCGCTGGGCCGGGTTCACGGTCGGCTGGCTCTACTGGTGCCTGCTCGTGGTCGTCGTGGCGGCCGAGGCGACCGCGGCGGCGTCGATCGCGAACGAACTGCTGCCGTCGATTCCACAGTGGACCTGGGTGCTGCTGTTCATGGCGGTGCTGACCGGAGTGAACTTGTTCGCCGTGCGGTCGTTCGGGGAATTCGAGTTCTGGTTCGGTGCGATCAAGGTGACCGCCGTGGTCGGCTTCCTCGTCCTCGGCACGCTCGCGGTGTTCGGGGTGCTGCCGGGGACCTCGCCGGTCGGTCTGAGCAACTTGACCGGCAACGGCGGCTTCCTCCCGAACGGGCTGCAGGGTGTTTTGACCGGACTGCTCGCCGTCGCGTTCTCCTTCGGTGGCATGGAACTCGTCACCATCGCGGCCGCGGAGTCCGACGACCCGGCGGATTCGATCCGCCGGACCACACGCACGGTCATCGTCCGGCTGCTGCTGTTCTACATCGGGTCGGTCGCGCTGATGGTCCTGTTGCTGCCGTGGGATACCGCGTCGGCGAACACCAGCCCGTTCGTGACGATCCTCGAGAAGATCGGCGTTCCGGCGGCGGCGTTGCTGATGAGCTTCGTCGTGCTGACGTCCTTGCTGTCGGCGTTGAACGCGAACCTTTACGGCGCCTCACGCATGGTGTTCTCCCTGGCCTCCCGCGGCGAGGCTCCGCGCGCTCTGCTGCGGCTCTCCGGTGCCGGCGTGCCTCGGACCGCCGTCCTGGCTTCGGTGGCTTTCGGCTTTGTCGCCGTGGTTTTGAACTTCTTCGCGCCGGACCATGTGCTGCCGTTCCTGCTCAACGCGATCGGGGCGAACATCCTGGTGGTGTGGATCTTCGTGGCCGTCTCGCAGCTGAAGCTGCGGAAGGCGGCCGAGCGCGACGGCACGGCGCAGGACCTGCCGGTGCGGATGTGGGGCTTCCCGTGGCTCACCTGGGTGGCGCTGGTCGGGATGGCCGGGGTGCTCATTCTCATGTGGACGGACGCCGACGCGCGTGCCCAGCTGTTCACCAGCGGGGCCGTGGCCGTGGTGATCGTGGTGATCTCGTTGGTGCGAACCACCGCACTTCGTCGACGAAGTGCGGCACCACGCACCTAGGCGACGACCTTGAACAGCTCGCGTTCCACCTGGCTCAGGACCAGCCGTACCGCGCCCAGCGCCACCGACTCGTCCCCGAGCACCGACGCCTCGACCCGCACCGGGAACAGGCACAGCCGCTCCAGTTCGGACCGCAGCGGCCTGGTCAGCAGGTCCCCGGCCTGCGAGAGCCCGCCGCCGATCACCACCAGCTGCGGATCCACGGTCAGCACCGTTGCCGCGACACCGATCGAGAGATCGGCTACGAACGCCGACACGATGGCTTCGGCTTCGGCGTCGCCCCGTCGGACGGCGTCGAAGACCCGCTTCGCCGCTTCGCTTGAGCGGTGGCTTTCGCCGAACGAGAGGAACCGGTCGAGCGCGGTGTACCAGCCGACGTCCCGCAGGACGCCGATCTCGCCCGCGGCGCCGTTGTGTCCCGAATGCAGTTCGCCGCCCAGCAGCAGGCCCAGCGAGATACTCCGCCCGACCAGTAGATAGACGACGTCGTCGACACCGCGCGCGGCTCCGCGCCAGTGTTCGGCCAGTGTCGCGAGTTTGGTGTCGTTCCCGGTCAGCACCGGGTACGGGCGCCCGGCGCCGAGCTCCGCGGGCAGGTCGACGCCGGTCCAGTCGGGCAGCCGGTCGCTCCGCACGACCTTGCCGTCCGATACGACACCCGTGGTGCCCACTCCGAGCCCTCGCACGTTCCCGAAACCTCGGGTGGCCGAGTCGACGACGTCGCGGGCGATGCCGAGGCGCGCGGACGCGCTCATCTCGGGGGAGAGGTCGGCCCTGGCGTGCTCGACGATGTCACCGCGGAGGTCGGCGACGATGCACAACGCCTTGTGCGGGCCGATGTCCAGTCCGGCGACGTGGCCGGCGTCGGGGCGGAAGCGGTACCGCTTGGCGGGCCTGCCGACCGGCCTCGGCGCGTCAGGGGGGAGGAGGACCTCCTCGACCAATCCCTGTTCACCCAGGTCGGAGGCGATTTCCTCAACCGTCGGCCGCGACACCTCACTCGCCTTCACCAGCTCGGTGAGGGTGAGTTCTTCGGCGTCGTACAGGGACCGCAGGACCGCCGTGACGTTGAGACGCCGCAGCAGTGACGGATCCCCGCCGGACAGTTTGGCCATGTGACTCCCTTGGTAACAGCTTGGCATCGCAACCTTGCCCGCCTCTGGACGTGATGCTAGACACAACGGCAATTATTAAACAACCTTGAGTTTAATAACTCACCAGCCCGTGGACCTCCGGTCCGACCAGGAGAACCGATGAAGAAGGCACTTGCACTCTGTCTGGGCGTGATCGCCGCCACCGGTCTCGTCGCCTGCTCCCCGGCGGGCACCCCGGACTCCTCCTCCACGTCGGGCGGCAAGAAGGAGATCTCCTTCCTCGTCTTCGAGACACCCAACCTGACGCCCCGATACTGGGACGAGGCGATCAAGCGGGTCACCGACAAGCACCCTGACATTGTGGTCAAGAAGCTCGTCGCGCCGAGCGCGGGGGAGCGGAACGCCTACGCCAAGCAGCTCCTGGCCTCCGGTCAGTTCCCCGACGTGCTCCAGGCGATCGCGCCGGCGGGCTTCGCGGAGAGCGGCAACCTGCACGCCTGGACCGACGACGAGCTGAAGAACTACGACTTCCCGAAGTCCAACCCGCTCGGCGGCAAGATCTACCAGCTGCCGTACAACACCCAGCCGACTCCGTTGGTCTACTACAACAAGAAGCTCTTCGCCGACGCCGGTATCACCGCCCCGCCGAAGACCTACGCCGAACTCCTCGACGTCTCCGAGAAGCTGAAGGCCAAGGGCACCAACCCGTTCGTCGTCGGTGGCGGCGGCAAGGACGCCTTCGCCGCGGGCTACATCTGGACTGCGCTGGTCGGCACCGACGTCTACACGCAGCAGCCCGACTTCCTGGTGAAGCGCCGTGCGGGCGGGACCAAGTTCACCGACCCGGCGTTCGTCAAGGCCACCCAGAAGTTCGCCGACCTGGCCGCGAAGGGCTTCATCGACAAAGCCGGTCTCTCGCGCGACTACCCGGCCACCGAGAAGGCGTTCGTCGAGGGCAAGGGCGCGATGTACCCGATGGGTTCCTGGTTCGCGGCCTCGGCCGACGCCACCAAGCCCTCCTTCGACGTCGGCGTCTTCGCCTGGCCGACCGACGACGGCAAGACCGTCGTTCCCGCCTACACCGGCGGCGGCCCGATCGTGAACGCCAAGTCCAAGAACCTCGATGCCGCAAGGACCTTCGCGCTGGAGTTCAACCAGAACGCCGCCAACAACGACGTACTGGTCAAGACCGACGCCGCGATCATCGCGATCAAGGGCTACTCGCCGCCGCAGGTCGGCCCGGTCTACCAGGCCACGCTCGACGTCCTCAAATCCGGGACCGTGGTGAACGCCTTCACCGTCGAGACCGGTGACGACTCGCTCCTGCCTGGTGTCGCGGACAAGAGCTTCGCCATCGCTCAGCAGATCATCGCCGGGACCACCGACGGCGCGGCGGCGGCGAACCTCCTCGACGACGAGTGGACCAAGGCCGGCGGGAAGTAGCCCATGCTGCTCGACAAACCCGCCGAACAGGTGACCAGGACACGGAAACGGCGAAACTGGTCGTATCCGATGGTGTTCGCCGCCCCCGGACTCCTGGTCTACGCCTGCTTCGTCCTCGCCCCGATCGCGCTGAGTTTCGTCTACAGCCTGACGAACGCGGATCTCTTCAACGGCACCACGGATTTTGTCGGGGTCCAGAACTACCTCAACCTCCTCGGTGACGATTCGTTCCTGAAGTCGTTGCGGGTGACCACGATCCTCACGGCGATCATCGTCATCCTGCCCAATGTGGGCGGGGTGGCGGTGGCGATGCTGCTGGATCGCCGCGGCTGGTTCTACAACGCGCTGCGCAGTGTGTTCTTCGTGCCGGTGGTGCTCAGCTCGGTCGTCGTCAGCGTGGTGTGGATGGCGATGCTCTCCGATGACGGCCTGATCAACAGCACACTGCGAGACCTCGGCGTCGAGAGCCCGCCCGGCTGGCTTTCCGATCCGGACCTCGCGCTCTACACGATCGGCTTCGTCATCTCCTGGCAGATGCTGGGGTTCTGTTCCGTGGTCTACCTGGCCGGCCTGCAGGGCGTCCCCGCGTCGCTGCTGGAGGCCGCGCAGCTCGACGGTGCCGGGCCGTGGCGGCGGTTCCGCCACGTCACCTGGCCGATGCTGGCCCCGGCGCTGACGCTCAACACGGTCATGCTGCTGATCACCGGATTCAAGGCCTACGACCACGTCCAGGTGCTGACCGCAGGCGGCCCGGGGCTCGGGACGACGTCGACGCTGGCGTTCACCGTGATCCAGATCGGCTTCACCGAGAACAAGACCGGCCTGTCCTCGGCCATGGCGATCACGATGCTGGTGATCGTCGCGGTGGTCTCGTCGGTCGTCCTCCGCCTCCTCAAGAAACGGGAGGTCGACCTGTGACGGTCAAGAACCACACGCGGCCACTGATCGCGCTCGTGGTCGCCAGCGCGTTCTTCCTGCCGCTGTATCTGGTCCTCGCCAACGTCTTCAAGCACGGGCCGGACATCACCGCGTCGCCGGCGTCACTGCCGGTCCCGCCCACCGCGGACAACCTGACCCAGGCGCTGAACCGGCCGGACGGGCTGTTCTGGAACGGCCTGGTCAACAGCGTCACGGTGACGTTCCTGTCGATCGTGATCCTGACGATCGTCTCGGCGATGCTCGGCCACTACGTCGCCCGCACACACAGCCGATTCGGCCGGATCGCGTTGCTGGTCCTGCTGGCCGGGCTGATGATCCCGCCGCAGGTGATCCTCGTACCGGTCACCGAGGTGCTCGGCCTGGCGCAGCTGATGGGGACGATCAGCGGCCTGGTGCTGTTCAACGTCGGCTACTACGTGCCGTTCGGCGTGTTCGTCTTCTCCGGGTTCATCCGCTCGATCCCGATCGAGCTCGAGGAGGCCGCCGCCATCGACGGCTCCGGGAAGTTCGGGACGTTCTGGCGGGTCGTGTTCCCGTTGCTGCGCCCGGCGACCGCGAGCGTGCTGATCTTCCTCGGCGTGTGGATCTGGAACGACTTCCTGAATCCGCTGATCATCCTCGGTCCCGCCGGCGGCACCACCGTCACGGTCGGGCTCTACCGCTCGCTCGGGCAGTACCAGCGGGACTTCGGCGGGATGTTCGGCCTCATGTTCCTGGCCACGCTGCCCGTTCTCGTGTTCTACCTCGCCCTGCAGAAGTACTTCGTGAAGGGCCTGACCGGGGGAGCCGTCAAGGGATGACGATCACGACACATGAACCCGTCAACCTGCGCGGGCACGTCGGGCAACCACTGGACCGGCCGGTCACCATCGCCGTCGTCGGCTCGGGCGCGCGGGGTTCCGCGTATGCCGAATACGCGGCCAAGTGGCCGGAGCGGGCCGAGATCGTCGCCGTCGCCGAGGCGCGTGACGCGATCAGAAATCGTTTCGCGGTAAGGCATTCACTCAGCCAGGAGAACGTCTTCGCCGACTGGCGAGAACTGGCCGAGCGCGGCCGGATCGCCGACGCGGTGATCGTCTCGACGCTCGATGCCGAGCATCTCGCGCCGACCACGGTCTTCGCCGAGCAGGGTTACGACATCCTGCTGGAGAAGCCGATCGCGCCAACCGAGGCCGAGTCGATCGCGATCGGTGAGGTCGCCGCGCGCACCGGCGCGACGATCGCGGTCTGCCATGTCATGCGCTACACGCCTTACACGCGGGTGGTGAAGGAACGACTCGCGGAGATCGGCGAGATCGTCAGCGTCGAACACCTCGAACCCATCGGGGCGTACCACTTCGCGCATTCCTTCGTCCGCGGAAACTGGCGGCGGACCGACGAAGCGGCATTCGCGCTGCTCGCGAAGTCGTGTCACGACATCGACTGGCTCGGCTACGTCGTCGGCCTTCCGGTGGTGCGGACCTCGTCGTTCGGCGGGCTCTATCACTTCCGGCCGGAGAACCGCCCTCCCGGCGCGGCCGACCGATGTCTCGACTGTCCACTGCAGAACTCCTGCGCCTACTCCGCGACCACGCTCTACCGCGACGGCCTGCGCAACGGCGGCACCAAGCAGTACTTCACCCGCGTCATCACGGCGGGGGAGCTGACCGAGGACGCCGTCACCAAGGCACTCGCCGAAGGCCCGTACGGACGTTGTGTCTACGCCAGCGACAACGACGTGGTCGACCACCAGGTGGTCAACCTCGAATTCGAAGGCGGGGTGACGGCGTCGTTCACCATGACGGCGTTCACCCCGCTGGAAAACCGGCACACGAAGATCTTCGGCACTCGTGGACAGCTGACCGGCGACGGCCGCTTCGTCCACGTCTACGACTTCCGCACCGAGCGCACGACGACCGTCGACACCGCACTCGACGGTTCTTCGGCGGCGGAGGGACACGCCGGCGGCGACGAGAACCTCACCAAGTCGTTCGTCGACGCGCTGCACCAGGGCCGCCCCGAGCTGATCCTTTCGGGAATCGGGGAAAGCGTGGACAGCCACCGGGTCGTCTTCGCCGCGGAGCGCGCCCGCAACACCGGAACAGTTGTCTCCCTTCACCCCTCTCGCAGCACTCCCCAATGACGAGGAGCGACCCGTGAAGCACAGAAGAGGAGCCCGAGCCGGGCTCGCACTATCGCTCGCCACGGTCCTGCTTACCGGTCTACCCGCCCTTTCCCCCACGGCCGCGCAGGCGGCGGTCGTGCAGCCGAGCTGGCCCGAAGTCAGCTCGCTGCTCTCGGCCATCACCGACGCCTACACCGCGCCACCCGCGGAATCCGGCGTGGTCAACGCCGGCTACACGACGGGCTTGTTGCTGGGCAACGGCGACGTCGCCGTGACCGCCGACGCCCGTAACCGCACCCAGAACTACTACCTGGCGAAGTCCGATCTCTGGAATTCCAGCATCGGGCAGATCCACTTCGGCAAGATCGCCATCCGGAGCCCTCAGGACGCGAGCGCCACCGCGTCGGTGAAGGACACGTTGGAATGCACGGCCGCGTGCGCCATCGACGGCAACGCGGAAACGCGCTGGGTGTCCTCGACGAACGCGAGTGCCACTGCACCGCAATGGGTCACGGTCGACCTGGGCGCGCCCAAGACGGTCACCCGCTGGCTCGTCCGGCACAACGGCTACCAGGGCCGTGCGGACAACTTCCAGGCGTTGAACACCAGGAATTTCGCGCTGCAGCGCAGTGACAACGGCACCACCTGGACCACTGTGGACACCGTCACGAACAACACCGCGGAGCAGACCGACCGCACGGTGGCCGGCTTCACGGCGCGCTACCTCCGGCTCAACATCACCGGCGCCGTCCGTGATCCCGCGAACGCCAACCAGAAGGCCTACATCCGGGACTTCCAGCTGTTCGACGGGTCGACGAACCTGACGAGCGGATCGACCGGCGCCGACGCGAATTACCGGCAACGCCAGGACATCCTCAACGCGGAGGTCAGCGGCACGCAGACCATCGGCGGTCAGGTCGTCAGCTCCCGCACCTGGACCTCCGACGGTGAGAACCTGATCGTCACCGAGCTGTCGACGCCGTCGACCGCGCAGCAGATCCCGATCCAGGTCGATCTGACCACGCCCGGCGGGACCACCGGTGTCACCGGCGGCAACCAGGTGTGGATCACCCGCAGCACCGGCGCGGACGGCGCGTCCGGCTGGGTGTCCAAAGCGGCGGCGTCGACGAAGGTCATCGGCGCGACCGCCACGGCCAGCGCGCCGTCGAGCAGCAACGCCCGGCTCGCTTTCAACCTGCCTCCCGGCACGACGGTGCGGCTTGTGACGTCGTTGCACGGCAACGGCGGCTACGCCAACCCGCGCACTTTGGCGAGTATCACCGGCGCGGCGACGGCCAGGGCGACGGCGGTCACCGGCGGGGTGCTCGACACCGCGCGTGCGGCGCACCGCGAATGGTGGAGGCAATTCTGGCTGAAGTCCTATGTGGACACCGGAGACGCGACGCTCAACAAGTTCTACTACGGCGGGCTGTACGCCGTGGCCGCCGCGAACCGTGAGGGCTTCCTCCCGGGTGGTACCTACTCGCCGTGGCGCACCAGCGACGCCCCGAACCTCGGCAACCGGTACTTCCTGAACTACAACACCGAAGCCCAGTACTACGGGGTCTATTCGTCGAACCGGCCTGAGCTGGCCAAGCCGTACTACAAGGTGATCCAGGCGGCGATCCCGTATTCGCGCAACCGCACGCACTCCGCCGGGTACGAGGGCGTGACGTTCTTCCGCACGGTGTCGCCGTACGACACCACGCGGCCTCCGCCCGCCACGACCCCGGTCGCGGGCACCAAGAACGCCGACAACCTTCCCAGTGACCAGCAGACCAATGGGACCTTCGCGGCGATCCCATTCCTCTGGGACTACGAGTACACCGGAAACCTCAACTTCTTCCGCACGGTGACCTACCCGTTCCTGAAGGAGCTTGCCGCGTTCTGGCAGGACTTCGTGGTCAAGGACGCGGCGAGCGGCAAGTACTTCATCCGTGACAGCGGGGTCAACGAGGGCGGTGACGACGTCAACTCCGTCTACGACCTCGGCTACGCCCGCCGGGTGCTCACCGCGGTGCTCGCGGGCAGCCGGAAACTCGGTGTGGACGCCAACCTGCGTGCGGGCTGGCAGGACGTGCTGAACAACCTCGTGGCCTACCCCGAGGGAACGCGGGACGGGCTCAACGTCATCTTGCTCGCTTCCGAGATCAACAACTCGATCAAGGGCAACGACCTGCTGAACAAGAACGACCAGCCGATCAACCTCGAAGGCGTCGTGCATCCTGGCGACAACCTCGCGATCGGTGGTGATCCGGCGCTGCTGCAGAAGGCACGGAACACCCTGCAGTGGGTGGACCCGTTCCTGCCGGGTTCGCGTGGTTCGTCGGGCAACGGCTTCCCGAAGACGTTCCCGATCGCGGCGCGGGTCGGCTGGCCCGCCGAGGATCTGATCGGCAAGTTCAAGACGATCATCACCAACCTGTGGCGGCCGAACCTCACCATCCGGCAGTACGGCGGCGCGCAGGAGACCTCCGGGGCGATCGAGACGATCAACTCGATGTACCTGCAGACCTACAACGGCGTCACCAGGGTGTTCCCCAACTGGCCGACGGCACGCAACGCCAAATTCGTCAACCTCCGGGCGAAGGGCGCGTTCGTGATCTCCAGTCAGATGAGCGCCGGCCGGGTCGGCTACGTCGACGTCACCAGTGATGTCGGCGGCACCTTCACCCTCGCCAATCCGTGGGGTACCGCACCGGTCAACGTCGTCGACAACGCGGGCAACGCCGTCGCGCATACGAACGGAGCCACGATCAGCTTCACCGCGGCCAATGGCCAGGGTTACCACATCACGCCTTGACCCGATCTCCGCCACCGCGGCCGTGTACCCGACAGCCGGCCGCGGTGGCGGCCCCGCCCCTTCCCTTTCCCCTTCCCCGGACCAGGAGTGACACTCGTGAAGTATCGAAGAGGAGCCCGTGCGGGGCTCGTACTCATCCTCAGCGCGACACTTCTGGCCGGATTGCCGTCGCTTTCGCCCGCCGTGGCCGAGGAATCGGTGGTCCCCGACACCACGCCCTCGGACTGGCGGGAGGCCGGCGCCCTGATCTCGGCCATCAAGGACGCCTACACCGCCCCGCCGGATCTGTCCACAGTGGTCAACAACGGATATACCGCCGGTCTGCTGCTCGGAAACGGCGATCTCGCGGTCACCTCCGACGTGCGTGATCGCGCGGTGAACACGATGCTGCTCGACCCGGCGCTGATCGTCATCGGCGGGGAGCTGGCCGAGGCCGGTGACATGGTTTTCGAACCCTTGCGCAAGGAGCTGGCCGAACGGCTCTTGTGGCGGCAACCGCCGCCGATCGTCCCGGCCGGGCTGGGCTCGTCAGCGGGGCGGCTCGGCGCGGCGATCCGCGCCTTGGCCGTCTGCTCGTGAGTGGAAAGTGATCCGTGAAGGCCTCCTTCCCTACCCTGAGAGTAGGGAAGGAGGCCTTCACGGACTGTGGCATTCGGGACATTCACACCAGCGGCGGGTGGGACTTCATGCCGCTGCCGCACATCGGGACCACGACGTCCTCGGCGTCCGCGACGAGCCCGGTTTCGAGGGCTGCCCAGCAGACCGCCGAGGTCGGTTCGACGTAAAGGCCCGCGCGGGCGAGGCCGGCGTGGGCGGTGGTGATCGATGCCTCCGGGACGCTGACGATCGTGCCACCGGTCTCCCTTACCGCGGCGAGGATCTGTGCGCCGCGGGCGGGTTCGGCGATCGCGATTCCCTCGGCAACGGTCGCCCCACCCCGGACGCCGGCGGGAACGGAGGCGTCGTGGGCGAACGCTTCGGCGAGGGGAGCGCAGGCGGCGGCTTGGACGGCGACGATCCGGGGCAGCCGGTCGATCAGGCTTTGCGTGAGAAGGTCGAGGCAGCCCAGGTACGCGCCGAGGACCAGGGTGCCGTTGCCGACGGGCAGAACCAGGGTCTCGGGTAGTCGTCCGCCGAGCTGTTCCCAGCTTTCGTACGCGTAGGTTTTGGTGCCCTGTAAGAAGAACGGGTGATAAACGTGGCTCGCGTAGAAGACGTCCGGCTCGTCGGCGGCTTCGGCGGCGGCGTCGGCGGTGTCGGCCCGGCTGCCCTGGATCGCGACGACCTTCGCGCCGAACGCCCTCAGCTGGCCGATCTTGCCGGGAGACGTGCTCGCGGGAACGTAGATGTCGCAAGGGATTCCGGCGCGGGCCGAGTAGGCCGCCACGGCCGCGCCCGCGTTCCCGCTCGAATCCGCGAGAACCCTGGAGACGCCGAGTTCCTTGGCCAGCGCGAGCAGGATGACCGCTCCTCTGTCCTTGAAGGACCCGGTCGGCGTGAGGTAGTCCAGTTTGGCCAGCGTTCCGGGGCGGGTGGTGGTGACGAGCGGTGTCATGCCTTCGCCGAGGCTGATGCCCGCCGGCTCCGGAATCGGCAGGGCCTCCCGGTACCGCCACAGCGTCGCCGGGCGCCCGGCGAGAGTGCCGAGAGACGCCAGCGAGGGAGTGAAGCCGGTCAGGTCGAGGACCCCGCCGCAGGACGAACACCGCCACGCCAACGAGGAGAGCGTGTGGTCCTGGCCACAGTTCGCGCAGGTCAGAGTGAGTTTCTCGGACACCATTCCTGAACTCTATAAGGCGTCAGCCGATGCGGTAGCCGAACTTGGGCACCGTGTCGATCAGCGGCGGGCTCATCAGTTTCCTCCGCAGTTTCGCCATCAGCGTGTCGAGCACATTGGACGCCGGATCCAAATGAATGTCCCAGCCGATCCCGATCAGGTCGGTACGGGACACCGGCCGCCCGGCGTTCTCCAGCAGGCACCGCAATACCGCGAACTCGGTCCGGGTCAGGCTCAGCAGCACCCCGGCGCGCCGGACCTCGTGCCTGCCGGTGTCCATTTCGAGGTCGCCGGACCGCAGCACCGCGGGGAGCGGGACCCGGCCACGACGGCAGAGGCTGCGCACCCGCGCCACCATTTCCTGGACGGCAAAAGGCTTTTCGAGGTAGTCATCGCCCCCGCGCCGCAGCCCGGCGACCCGTTGTCCGGGGTCGCCGAGCGCGGTCAGGAACAGTACAGGCGTGGTCCAGCCGGTCTTGCGCCGCTGTTCGACGTAGTCCAGCGCGTCGCCGCCGGGCAGCATCCGGTCGAAGACCGCGCAGTCGTACTCGTTGAAGGACAGCGCTTCGTCGGCAGGCCCGAGATCACCTACCGCGTCGACGGCGAAACCGGCGCCGCGCAAAGAGGAATGCACCGACGACCGGAGCGCCTCGTCGTCTTCGATGACCAAGATCCGCACCCGACCACGGTAGCCACCCTCACCCGGAACGCTCCAGCGGTCTACCCCGTTCGCCGTGGATCCCGAATCCCACGGTGTTGTCCCAGCGCGCGTCCTGTTCCTGCCAGATCGGGTTGATCAGCTGGTCTAGGCTGATCCAGAGGTTAATCTCCACCGCGAACCCCATGACGACCTCCTTGATTCGACTGATCCCACGATGGCTTCCGGCGTATGAGGATTTGATGACATGAACGCGAGGGTGCTGATCGTCGAAGACGACGACGACATCCGGATGGCCGTGTCCGCCGAGCTGCGGAACGCGTCGTTCGGTGTGGACGCCGCCGGCACCCTGGCCGCCGCGGCCGAAGCGGTCGCCTCGGCCGGGGGAACGCACGACTGCGCGATCTTCGACCGGAAGCTGCCCGACGGCGACGCGATCCATTTCGTCGACGAACGACGGCGGCAGGGCTGGGCCGTGCCGGTGCTGTTCCTGACCGCGCTCGATTCGAGCAGCGCCAGGGTCGAGGGGTTCGAACACGGCGGCGACGACTACGTGGTCAAGCCGTTCGTGATGGCCGAGTTGCTCGCGCGGGTGATGAACCTCTGCCGCCGCCAGGACAGCAGGCCGCCGATCCTGCGCCACGCCGACCTCGAGGTCGACTTCGCGCGCTGCGAGGTCCGCCGGGCCGGTGTCCTGCTGTCCCTGAGCAACCGTGAGTTCGCGATCCTCGAGTTCCTCGCGACGCGGCCGGGGATGGCGGTTTCCCGCGCGGACCTGATCGAGCATTGCTGGGATCTCGAGAACGAACCGATGGCCAACGTGGTCGACGCCGTGGTCAAACGGCTGCGCCGCAAGCTGGGGGAGCCCGATCCGGTGGAAACCGTGCGCGGCGTCGGGTACCGGCTCTCGTGACCGATTCCTCGACCGGCCGCCTGCGCCGACTCCGCCGCCTGCTGACGCTGGTGTTCACCGCGATGAACGCACTGGGCCTGGTCGTGCTGGCCTGGCTGCTGATCGAGACGGACGCCGATCAGGGCGAGCAACGGCTCAGCAGCGGTGTCCGGCAGGTGTCCTCGACGTTGGCCCGGCTGATCGCCGTCGATGGCGGCCCAGTCGTCACCGCGTTCATCGGGACCGACTCGGTCGACAGCCAGTGCCCGCAGTTCGCCGTCCTCCCCGGCAGCGCTCCGCGCTTCGTGCCCCACTTCAGCAAGAACGAGTGCGTGTCGGTGGACGACGCCCTGCTGAACCGGCTCGCCACCGAAGCAACCACCACGAACACGTCGAAGACCGGCTATGAGCGCACGGCCGAGGGGCATGCGGTCTACGTCTCGGCGGATCCGCTCAAGGACAGCGACACGGCGCAGATCGTCGGCGCCATCGTCACGGTCGCCGATGCCGAACCGGTGCAGCAGGAGCACGACGACTGGGTGCTGCTGGTGATCGGCGGCTGCGCGGTCCTGGTGCTGGGCCTCGGCGGCCTCGGGTACTTCATCGCCGGACGCGCCATGCGGCCGGCCGCGGACGCACTCGAACAGCAGAAGACCCTGCTCGACGGGCTTTCCCAGCTCCTCGACGGGGTCGTCCACGACCTCAAGACCCCGGTCGCGGGCCTGCGAGCGCTGGCCGAGACGGCGTCGCGCAATCCCGCGGAGCAGGCCCAGATTCTGCCGCGCACCATCCGTCTCGCGTCGATGATGGGCGACATCATCGACCTCTGGCCGAGCCGTGCCAGGGTCACCGCCGGGATCGAGGAGCTGTCCATCGGCCCGCTGATGCTCGATCAGCTGGTCGAGATGGTCGTCGAGGATATGCCGTCCGACGGAGCGCGGATCTCGTTCACGGCCGCTCCGACCCGTGTCGACGGCGACGCGACCTTGCTGCGGCGCGCTGTCGCGAACCTGGTCGGGAACGCGCTGAACCACGGCCACGGGCCGGACGAGGACGCCGACATCCAGGTCACCGTGCTGGACGGCCGGGTGATCATCGCCGACCGGGGCCCCGGCGTCGATCCGGAGAAGGCCGAGGCGATGTTCGAACGGTTCGTCAGTGGCGGCGGCTCGACCGGGATCGGCCTTGCCGTGGTCAAGTGGGTAGCCGATATCCACGGCGGGACGCTGCGGGTCTACAACCGCGACGAAGGCGGGGCGATCTTCGAACTGGCGCTACCGGTGAGTACCTCGTGAGCCAGCCAGGGAGCAACCCCGGTGGACCCGCTCGGAGTAACCCATGAGGCCGAACGCCGATGACGAACCGCGTACTCTGCCGACCGTGATCCGTGCAGGGAAGGGGACCGCCGGAGCGCGCTGGCGGGCAAGGGCTCCGATCGCGGTGGTGGTGGCCGGCTGTGTCGCGCTGGTCGGCGTCGCTGTCGGCGGGGCGGCGAAACCGATGCCAGGGCTCGACCTCGTGCAGACCGGGCATTGGATCCATAATTCCGCACTGGGTAAGGCTTTCCACATCGACGGGGCGGGCAAGCGGGCCGACGCCGAGGTGAGTCTCCCCGGCGCCGATCCCGGCAGCCAGGTCGTGCAGGGCCCCACGCAGGGCTACGCGGTCGGCCCTTCGACGATCGTCCAGTTCGGCAAGTCGACACTGTCGGTCGAAAGCAGCCAGAAGGCGCCCGCGCCCGAAGCTCCGGTGACCCTCGAGGTCCGTGGCGGGCCGTACGCGGTCTACCGCCAGGCCGGGACCGTGGTCCGCCTCGGCGAAGGCTCTCTTACCCTTCGCGCGGGCGGGCCGCTGGGCGATCCGGTCGCGACCGGTGACGGCCGGGTCTGGCTGCACCGGCTGGACACCGGCCTGCTGTGCGAGCTGCCGCCCGGTTCGGAGCGGTTGTCCTGCCCGTTCGCGGTGCAGGGGCACAAGGGTTCTCTCGCCGTCGTCGGCGACACCGCGGTGTTCGTGGACACGACCGACGACACCTTCCGGACCGTCACCGAGTCGGGTCTCGGCCAGCCGGTGAAGCTGGGCGTCGACGTTCCGGACGGCTCGGTGGCGGCGGCCACCGACGTCGAGGGCAGGCTGGCGATCCTCGACCGGCAAGGCGCGAAACTGCATCTCGTCGACGTCTCGCCGAAGCGCAAGGCAGCCCCGGTGAGCGTCTCGCTGCCGCCGGGCGACTACGTGGGTGTCGCCACTTCGCCGACCACGGTCGCGGTCGTCGACAACGCCAATCACACCCTGAACACCTATGACAGCGGCGGCCGGAAACGGGAGAGCAAGCCGATTCCCGGCGGGCGCGGCCAGCCTCCGGTGCGCGGCCAGGATTCCCGGGTCTACGTCGACGGTGCCGATGGCGCCCACGTGCTCGTGGTCGATCACGACGGCGCGGTGAACGAGGTCCCGGTGACCGGCGACCGGAAACCGTCCGGGGAAACCCAGCCGGTGACCCCGCCGCCCGAGAAACCTCAGGACAACACGGACACCGGAGGCCCTCGCGGACCGCCTCCCGCCAAACCGGTCGAGACGGGGAAACCTGCGCAGAAACCTCAGCAGCCGCAATCACCACCGGTTCCGGCGAGTCCTCCCGGCGCTCCGCGCGCGGTGACGGCGACGGCGGGAAACGCGTCCGCGACGGTCAAGTGGAACGCGGCACCGGCCAACGGCGCGACCGTGACCGGCTACCGGGTGACCTGGCCCGGCGGCGAGGTCACCGTCGGCGGCGGCTCGCGGACAGCGTCGATCACCGGGCTGACCAATGGCACGTCGTACGTCTTCACCGTGGCCGCGTCCAACCGCGCGGGAACGGGAGCGGGCGCCAGTTCGGCCCCGGTCACCCCGGCCGTCCCGAATCCGCCCAGCGCACCGGGGAACGTCGCCGCGCAGCCTCAGGGCAACGGCGGGGCGCTCATCACTTGGTCGGCCGCGACCGCGAACGGCTCGCCGATCACCGGCTACCGGATCTACTGGTGCCCGGACAAGGAGAGCATCGACCAGCCACACGTCCGCCCGACCTGCGGCGAGGTGACGGTGGCCGCGTCCGCACGACGATACGTGGCCGACTTCCTGCTGGTGGGCACGGAACTTCGGTTCTACGTCGAGGCGGTCAGCGCGGCGGGCAACGGTCCGGCGGGCGACGACCCGACCATCCCCGAAGGACAGCCGGCCATCGAGGTCACGCAGCGGAACGGGATGGTGCGTCTCGTGGCCAGGACGATCACCGAGACCGCCAACTGGAACGCCACGCTCCCCGTCGTCGCCACCGGACCCGGTGGTTGGAGGCAGGAAACGACGATCAAGCTCACCGGCCAGCACAACAGCGGCACGGACCTCTTCCCCTATCCCGGTGCCAAGGGGGATCAGATCACCGTGACGCTGGATCCGGAGGTCTACAACCCACTGGCGAAGACCATCACGTGGAAATGACCGGTACGGGACCGGTCCCGGACCGGTCGGGAGATCATGCGGACCGTAAGCACCTGTTTCAAGGGGGAGCGATGAACCAGCCGGCAGCGACCGCGGTGTACCAGGCGGTCGCCGAGAACGTGCAGCGTGTGCTGCGCGGCAAACCGGAAGTCGTCCGGCTCGCGATCGCCGCGCTGCTGTCCGAGGGACACCTCCTGATCGAGGACGTCCCCGGGCTCGGCAAGACGACGCTGGCCCGCTGCCTCGCGCGCAGTATCGGCGGGAGCTGGAACCGGATCCAGTTCACCCCCGACCTGCTGCCCGGCGATGTCACCGGCGTGATGGTCTACCACCAGAACAACGAGCAGTTCGAGTTCCACCGTGGCGGGATCTTCGCCAACATCGTGCTCGCGGACGAGATCAACCGCGGTACGCCGAAGACGCAGTCCGCGCTGCTCGAGGTGATGTCCGAACGCCGTGCGACGGTCGACTCGGTGCCGCACGACGTGCCCCACCCGTTCCTGGTGGTCGCCACCCAGAACCCGATCGAGATGGAGGGCACCTACCGGCTGCCCGAGGCCCAGCTCGACCGGTTCATGATGCGGATCTCCGTCGGCTACCCCGATCACGACGCCGAAGTGCGC
The DNA here is from genome assembly GCA_963766045.1 of uncultured Actinomycetota bacterium. Taxonomy (GTDB): domain Bacteria; phylum Actinomycetota; class Actinomycetes; order Mycobacteriales; family Pseudonocardiaceae; genus Amycolatopsis. Next base: position 1,685,051 of record CAVXYN010000003.1, read on the forward strand.
GTGATCATGAGCGACTGCGCGCGGGTAAGCCCGGACGAGCTCGGCGCGGTGGTGGACCTGGAAACCTTGCGCCGTGCCATCGACGAGGTGCGAGACGCCTATCTGGACCCGGCGATCTGTTCCTACGCCGTCCGGCTGGCCGCGGCGACCCGGCAGCACGCGTCGGTCCGCTACGGCGCGAGCCCGCGCGGGAGTATCGCGCTTGTCCGGGCCGCACAGGGACTCGCCGCCACCAACGGCCGGAACTTCGTGACCCCGGACGACCTCAAGGCCGTCGCGAAACCCGTGCTGGCCCACCGTTTGGTGCTCACCGCCGACGCCGAACTCAATCAGCGTGCGGCCACCGACATCGTCGACGAGGCCATGGCGGCGACCCCGGCACCCGCGATCAACACGGTCTGAGTCGTGGCGACGGAGGAGAGCAGCAGGCGCTTCGGCGCGCGGGCACCGATCGCCGCCATCGTCGCCGGCTGTGTCGCGCTGGTCGGCCTCGCGGTCACCGGTGCGGCGAAACCGTTGCCGGGCTTGGATCTCGTCCAGACCGGGCACTGGGTCTACAACTCCGCGCTGGGTTCGGCCTTCCATATCGACGGCGCGGGGAAACGTGCCGACGCACAGGTCCCGGCGCCGGACGCGGGAACCGGCGGCCAGGTCGTGCAAGGGACCACGCAGGGGTACATCCTCGCGCCGAAGATCACCGAATTCGGCAAATCGACGCTCTCGGTCGAGAAGACCACGCCCGCCCCGGCGAACGAGCGGCCGGTCGCCATCGAGACCAAGGGCGGTCCGTACGCCGTCTATCGTGACGCCGGAACGATCATCCGGCTCGGCAACGCCGAAGTGAAGATCTCGGCAGGCGGCAGGCTGGGCGATCCGGTGGCCACCGCCGACGGCAGGCTCTGGCTGCACCGCGTCGACGACGGGCTGCTGTGCGAACTCGCCCCGGACGACGACCGCGTCACCTGCCCGATCACGATTCCGGACCGGCACCGGGGTTCGCTGGCGGTCACCGCCACCGGGCCGGTGTTCGTGGACTACGTGGACGACACGATGCGGACGATTTCGTCGCAGGGGCTCGGAGATCCGGTCCGGCTGGGGATCGATGTCCCGGAAACCGCCGTCGCCGCGTCCACCGATGTCGACGGCAGGCTCGCGATCCTGGACCGGCCGACGTCGCGGCTGCATTTCTTCGACACCACGGGATTGGCGAAGGGACGGCAGCCCGCCGCGCCGGTGAGCATCCCGCTGCCGCCGGGTGACTACGTGGGGCTGGCGTCGTCCGGTTCCGTGGTCGCCTTGGTGGACAAGGGAAACCGCACTCTGCGCACCTACGACGCCGGGGGACGGCAACGGGACGTCAAGCCGATTCCCAGTGGTGGCCAGCCGCCGACGCGAGGTCAGGACTCCCGGGTCTATGTGGACAGTGAAGACGGTGCGCATGTGCTGGTGGTCGACCACGACGGCGCGGTGAACGAGGTGCCGGTGACCGGCGATCAGAAGCCTGCCGAGGACCCGAAACCGGTACTCCCGCCGATCCAGAACCCCGTGGACGACCGGCAAACCGGGACACCGCCTCCGTCGGCACCGCAGGGCGGGCAGCCCGACCGGCCGGTCGCGCCGCCTCAGCGGCAAACCCAACCGCCCAAGACACAGACACCCGTTCCGGCGAGCCCGCCCGGCGCGCCGCGTTCGGTGACCGCCACGCCGGGGGACGGCTCGGCGACGGTGAAATGGAACGCGGCCACGACCAACGGGGCCGCGATCACCGGATATCGCGTGACCTGGGCCGGCGGCGAGAAGACGGTCGGCGGGGGAGTGCGGACCACGCCGATCACCGGGCTGGCCAACGGGACCGCCTACGCCTTCACGGTCACCGCGACCAACCGGGCGGGAACCGGACCCGGGACCACGTCGTCTTCGGTGACGCCGCGATCCAGCATCAAAGTCCCCGGCAAGGCGGGAAAACTGAGCGTCCGGATCAAGACCGGGGACACCGACGCGAACGTCACCTGGTCTGCCGCGGCGGCGAACGGCTCGCCGGTCACCGCCTACCACGTGTCGTGGCAGCGTGCCGACGGTTCGGGTGCCGGCTCGGCGAGGGTGGGTGGCTCGGGCCGGGCGCATCTCATCCGGGACATCGGGATCGAGCAGCCGCTGACGGTCACCGTGGTGGCCGAGAACTCCGCCGGCCGGGGCGCGGCCGCGTCCGTCACGAAGGCGCGCGGTGACGAGGAAACCGACCGGGCGATCACCATCTCACGCGGTCAGACCACGACGGCGGACCAATGCGACCCACCGGTCTGCGCGTTCGTCCACATCAAGATGTCCGGCTTCACCCCGGGCGAGAGCCTGACCATCACCTGCTACACGAGCGACGGCGCGCACGGCAGCAAGACCAGGACCGTCCTCGCCGACGGGACCCTCGAATTCGACGAATTCCCGCAGGGCACCGTCGGGCGGCAAGTGTGGATACGCGCGGAGAGCATCGAATCCAACCGGATCACCTGGAAGTAGTGGACTGAGGATGCGGCTTACTCGACGCGGAACCGGCCTGCTGGTCGCCGCCGTGCTGCTGTACGGGCTCGGCGAAGTGGGCGGGTACCCGTTGCTGCGCACGCTCGCCGGTGCGGCGGTCGGCGCGTTGCTCGCCGGGGTGGCCCTGGTGATCCGGCGTCCCCAGGTTTCGGTGCGGCGCGACGTCTTCCCGGACCGGGTCGAACGCGGCCGTCCGGCGCTGGCCCGGCTGCTGGTCGGGAATCCGGGCGCGAACCGGCAACCGGGATTCACCGCGCGGGAACACGGCGAACACGGTGCTGAACTGGCCGTCGTCGTCCGGCCGCTGCCGCCGGGCGGCGAGGCGACGTATCACTACGAGCTGCCGACGCGGCGGCGCGGAAGGTTCACCGTCGGCCCGCTGATGCTCGAGCGGGCCGATCCGTTCGGCCTGGTGCGGCGGCCGCTGCCGACCGGTGACACGGCCTCGTTGTGGGTCTATCCCAAACTGCATCCGGCGCGCGCGATCGCGACCGGACATCCCCGGCACCATCACGAAGGGCCGACGACCGACGATTCGCTGCACGGTTCGGCGGATCTGCGGGACGTGCGCGAGTACGTGGTCGGTGACGAGGTCCGGCATCTGCACTGGAAGGCCACCGCCAGGACCGGGCAGCTGATGGTCCGTGACTACGTCGATCCCGACCACCCTCGGTTCACCCTGTTACTCGACACCAGGTCGAAGGTGTTGTCGGACAACGAGTTCGAGGAAGCCGCCGAGCTGGCGGCGTCGCTGGTGAACGCGGCGGCGACGGCCGGGCACCGCTGCCGCCTGGTCACGTCGGCGGGGGAGGACGTCACCACTTTCGGTGGGGCGCAAGCGGCGAGAGGACTGCTCGACGTGCTGTGCGAAGTCCAGCAGGATCCAGCCTCGGACCGGCCGATGATCCCGATGGCGTTGTCGCGCGCGGGTGTCCGCGGTGGCTGTCTGGTGGTCGTGACCGGCCGGGCCGGACCGGATCTCAAAGGGCTGTCGATCGTCCGGCCGCATTTCTCGTCGATGTTCGTCGTGGGCGTCGGCACACACGGCCTCGGAATGGACGGCCTCGGGGTTCACGGTGTCGAAGGTGTCCCGCGTGCCCGGCGGATCAGCGCGGCGGACGCGGCCGAGGCGGTGAGCCGGTGGAACGAGGTGGTGTCGTGACCCCGCGGATCGCGGATGTGGCCGTACTTTCCGCGGCGGCGATCGGCGGACTGCTCTTCGCGCCGGTGTTCGGTTTCACCGCGCTGCTGCTCCCGCTCGCCGCGGTCCTTCTGGTGACCTACGGGGTGACCGAACTCGGCAGGCGGTTCCCGGAGCTGGCCTCGTGGCGGCCGGTACTGGCGCTGGTGGCGGGTCTGCTCGCGGTGATCGAGACGGTGCTGCCGGGAACGACCGTCGCCGGCATTCCGACGGGGGAGACGCTGTCGGTGCTGGCGGACGGGACCGTCCACGGCTGGCAGCTGACTCTGCAATCGACGTGGCCCGCCTTGGCGGATCCCCGGCTGATCACGTTCGTCCCGGTCGCCGTCCTGTTCGCCGCCGTACTGGGCATCGAACTGCTGCACCGGCTGCGGTGGCCGTTGCTCGCGCTGGCGCCGGGGCTGCTCGTACTGGCGTTGAGCCAGGCCTTCGTCGCGATGACGGGGTTCGCCTCGGTGGCCACGGGAATCGGCTACGCCGCCATCGCCGGGCTGCTGCTGGTGAGTGGCGGCCGGATCGCGCTGCCCCGGCTGCTCGGCCTGATCGCGCCCGCGGTGGTGCTCGGTGTCGTCGGCGCGCTCGCGCTCGTCGTGGTCGACCCGCTCGCGAGGCCCGCGTACTCGCTGAAGGACGACGAAGCCGTCCCGGTCGCCGAGGAGTCGGTCGCGAGTCCGCTCAGCGAGATCGCGTCCCGGACGAAGAATCCGGCTCCGGAGGTGTTCCGGTACACCGGGGATACGCCCGCGTCCCGGCGCTGGCCACTGGCGGTGCTCGATGACTTCGACGGCTCGAACTGGGCGCCGGGTGGGGGCTTCCGGCGGCTCGGCGCGGAAATCCCGCCGAGCCCGGGGATCGACGTCCCGGTCGCGAAGCATCAGGCCGCCATCGAGGTGACGGGTTCGTCCGGGCCGTGGCTGCCCGGCCAGACGTCGCCCGCTTCGGTCAGCGGCATCGACGCACTGGTCGACGAGGCCCGCGGCACCCTGGTCGCGGGCCAGGGCTCGCCGCGGGGCCGCTACACGGTCGCTTGGTGGGAACCCCAGGTCAGCTTCGAAGCGCTGCAAGGTGCGGGTATGAACGCGGCGCTGCCGGGTGGCCTCGGCGACCTCGGCACGGTGCCCCCGGCGGTCGATGAACTCGCCGACCGGACGTTCCCCGAGCTGCGGCCGACGTTCCAGACCGCGCTCGCGCTCGAGCGGTTCCTCTCCGCCAACTACAAGGTGGCCACCGGCGACGACCTGCCGACCGGCCACGGCTGGCCGCAGCTGCGACGGTTCCTGCTCGAGGAGCCACGCGGGACGACCGAACAGTTCGCCGCCGCATACGTCGTCCTCGCCCGGCTCAAAGCGATTCCGGCCCGGCTCGTCGTCGGCTACCGCGTTCCGGAGCGACCCGAGGCGGACGGTTCCTACGTCGTCCGCAACTCCGACATCATCGCGTGGCCCGAGGTCGCGGTGGACAAGGTCGGCTGGGTACCGCTCGATCCGTCGGGAACCGCCAAACAGAGCGGAACCGCCGCGGCGAGCGGAATCGCGGCGGCCGTCGCCGAGGCCCGCACCCAGCTGCCGCCGGAACAGAAACTCGAGAACCCGCAGCTGCCGCCGGGAGAATCCGAGGACGATCAGGCGCTCGGCTCGTGGAACTGGTCCATGACGGCGATCATCACCGGGATCGGTCTCGGCGTCCTCCTGGTGTTCTGGGGCGCCGGAGTCCCCGGGGCGACCAGCATCCGGGCTTGGCGACGGCGTCGCAAGACAGGCAGGAACGCGGTGATCGCCGCCTGGGCCGAGGCCAGGGATCGCTTGCGGGCACACGGTATTCAGGTGAACACGGGGATGACGGTTCGCGACCTGGCCGCCTCCGCCGGAACCTTCGGCAACCAGTCCACAGTGGACGGACTGCACTCGCTGGCGAGATCGGTCGACGCGGCGTTGTGGTCCGGTCATGCTCCGAACGTCGCCGAGGAGGCGTGGGCCGCGGTGAAGACCGTCCGGAAGGGACTCAAGCGACGACCTTGGCGGGCGAGGCTGCGGGCGGCTCTGAACGCCCGTGTCCTGTTCCCCCCGCGCGGCGCCTGACCCCGGCTACTTGCAGACGGCGCCGCGGAGCGACTGGACCTGGCTTTCGTAGGCGCCCTGGGGGTTCCTGCCCTGCACCTGGAAGCAGTATCCCAGTCCCGGCCGGATCACGAATTTCTTGTGGGTGTTGTGTTCCGCGGGGATCACCTGTGGCTCAGCGCGGCCTTCTTCGGCGACGATGACGGCGAACTCCAGGTCGGCGCTCGAGGTCCACGACAGCTCGACGGAGGTCTGCTGGTCGACGGGCGGGGCCAGGTCGATCACGACCCCGTTCGCCGAGGATCCACCGGTTTCCGGTGAAGGGGCGTCGTTCCCCGTGGTGGTGAGGAACCACGGGACGGCGGCGACGGCGCACACTCCGGCGACGATCGCGAGCGCGACGCCGTACTTCCGCCGCCTCCGTGGGCTTTCCTCCGGTGGCCGCTCGTGCCGCGTGGGTTCCAGGACGAGAATCGGCTCGGCCGGGAGACCGGGTACGACGATCTTGTGCGCGCCGGTACGCAGCCGGGTCAGTTGTGCGGCCGCGTTCGCCGGGCGATCCGCCGGATCCTTGGCGAGCAGGTCCGCCACCAGTGTCGCCAGTTCGTCAGGGACGTCGGGGCGTTCGATGCGCGGGACGGGTTCGGTGAGCACCCGGTGGATCCGCACGCCGGGCTGTTCGCCGACGAGTGTCCTATGTGGAGGTTCTCCCGTGAGCATGAGATGCAGCAAGGCGCCGAGGCCGTACAGATCGGACCGTTCGCTCACCGTCTGGTCGTGCACGGTTTCCGGCGCGGTGTATTCGAGGTCGTAGAGCGGATCGCGGCTGAACCGCTGCCTGAGCGCCACCCCGAAATCGGCGACGACGGGTTCGCCGGTGTGCCGGATCAGGACGTTGCCGGGGGTGATCGATCCGTGCACGACTCCGGCGCGGTGCGCGGCGGCCAGCGCCAGCGCGACCGTTTCACCGATGAGGAGGACGTCCCGCACCGGCAGAGAGTCATGCAGCGTGGCGAGTGACCGGTCGCAGCGCGGCATCCGCAGCGCCGTCCGCCCGTCGGCGAGTTTGGTGATCTCCTCCACCTGGAGGATCGACGGGAGATGGCGAAGGGCGGAGAGCAGGGCCTGTTCCCGCTCGAGCGCCGAGCGCGTCTCGCGGTCCAGTGATCCCGGGTACACCTTGACCACCGTGTCGCCTTGGCCAGGGAAGACGGCGGCGACGGGACCGTTCAGCTGCTCGAACGCACTGCTCATTCGCCGGCCGGATCCCCTCTCCACCGTGCTGCCGGGAGACCCGCTCACGCTACAACACCGGCACGGTCATGTCCGGCAGACCGCGCCACGGATGGGCGACGGCGAGCTTTCGTGGACGCCGTTGCCGTCGGTGGCCTGGATCAGGAAACAGTACTTGCGGCCCGGTTCGACGGGGACCTTCATGGTCCGCTGCTGCCGGACGAACGTGGTCTTCGCCTCCCCGGTATCGCCGGCGACGACCACGGCCGAGTCGAATCCTTCAGGTGCCCGCCACGAGAGTTCGACCGTCGAGCCGTGATCGACCGGTTTGGCCAGCTCGACCTGCACGACGGTCCTGGGGGTACTCGCAGCCGGTGCGCTGGAGCTCGTCGGGATCGGTCGCACGGGGCTCGGCGCGGCCTGCGGCGGTTCCGACGCGCCGGGCAGCAGGAACCAGGTGGCGATGGCGAGGACGGTGGCCGCGCCGATCGTGAGCACCGGCCAAGGCGACTTCTTCTTGCGGGGTTCGGCAGGCTCGGGACCGATCGTCAGCAGCGGGATACCCTGGATCCCCGGGGTCACCGTCACCTGGTCGACGTCGTCCACAGTGGACTGTTCCGGTGGCTTCAGCCGTTCTGCGAGCCCGGTCAGGATTTCCTCGACCAGCGCAGCACTTCCCGGGCGTGAGCCGGGATCTTCGGCGAGCAGGTTCCCGGTGAGCGCGAGCAGGTCGATCGGCGCGTCCTCGCGGTGCAGTTCCGGGCGTTCCGGATGGGGCGCGGTGCCGGTGAGCGCGAGGTGGAGGACGACGCCGAGACCGTAGAGATCGGTGGGTTCGCCGACGGCTGTTTCCGGTGCGAGCAAACCGTTTCCATGGCCGGGGTCGCGGACGAACACCGGCCGGAGCGTCCGTTCGAAGTCGTTGATCACGGGCTCGCCCGAAGCGCGGAAGAGCACGTTCGACGGCGTGAGCCTGCCGTGGACGATCCCGGCCTCATGCGCGGCCGCGAGGGTCGACGCGATCGCGGCACCGAGAATCAGTGTGTCTTCGACGGAAAGCGGGCCGTTGGCCTCGATCAGATCGAGCAGCGACCCGGCGCATCGCTCACTCCGGAGAGCGCACCGCCCGTCGGGCAGTTCCTCGATGGCGCCGGGCACCAGCACCTGCCCACCGATCGCCGAAAGCAGCTCAAGTTCCCGCTCGAGCCGGATGCGGGTGCGCCGGTACAGCCTGCCTGGGAACACCTTCAGCGCGACGTCTTCGCCGTCGTCGGTGAGCACGGCGAAGACGTCCGCGGCCGATCCACCGCCGAGCCATTCCCCGTCTTCCGGTCGCATAAGAGCAGGCTACGAACCACCTCCCGGTCCATGAGGGCGACGACAGGTTCCTGCCACGGCGGCGGAATGAACCGCCGATGTATCGATACTGAACCGGATCACTCCACGCTGCCCATCGGCAGCGCCGCAGAGACGGCATTTGATCAGCGAGGTGGGACGGATGAAGCAGAAGAACAATCTCCGGCGGGCCGCCGTCTACGGCGTCGCCGGGCTGGCCACCGCGGCGATCGGCGCCTCCACCGCGAACGCTCTGGTGGACGACCGACCCGACGACAAACCGGCACAGGACGTCGCGCAGGCGGCGCACCCGCAAGCGGTCCAGACGCCGGCGCCCCAGGTCCAGAAGTCGGCGCCGCAGACCAAACCCGCCGCGCCCGCGCAGACCGGCAAAGTCGCGCCGCAGACCAAATCGGCCGCGCCGGCCCAGGTGGCACCGCCGGCTCAGGTGGTTCCGCCGCAGGTCGTGGTGAAGCCGGTCCTGCCGGTCCAGGCGCCGGTCGTCAAACAGGCCGCTCTGCCGCAGAAGACGGTGAAACCCGTGCAGACCGTCAAGAAGCTGTCGCAATCCCTTCCGGTGGCGAAGAAGTCGGCCGCGGTCGCGCCTCGTGCACTGAAGTCGGTCGCGCCCAAGCTTTCGAGTGCCCTTCCGGACAAGCGGTTCGTCGTGCGCGCCGCCGTCGTCGACCCGCCGCCCGTGACCTCGCCGCGCACGATCCGGAAGCAACTGCACGAGGCGACCAAGGTGGTCGACACCGCGCACGACGCGGTCGAGCAGGCGGGCAAGGCGCTGGAGAAGGCCCGGGGCGACCTGAAGAAGGCGAAGAGTGACCTCGAGAAGCTCCGCGAGAGCGTCGAGAAGCTCAAGGACCACAAGGAAGACAAGAAGGACAAGAAGCACAAGGACCACGAGGACAAGGACCACGATGACGACAGGCCGATCAAGATCATGACCGGCGACCGGGACTGAGTGCCATGGCCACGACCCTCGCCGAACGTCCGGTGCTGTCCCTGCGCACGGCCTTCCGGAAGTTCTCCTTCGCCCGGACCCCGATCATTCCGCAGCCCACCTATCTCGTGATCCCCGATGACATCTGGCTGCACCAGGCACCGTCCATTTCGGACACAGAGGAAAAGGCCGAACGGGTCGAGTACGACTACTACCTGGAGCACGAGGACAAGCCGATCAGCCGGGGCACGGTCACCGGACTCGGTGGCGGAACCGCGTCGCTGGTTTTCGGCGTGACCACCGGTCTTGTCGTCGCGACCCCCGTCGGAATCGCCATCGGCGTCGCCGCGGGCATCTTCGGTGGCCTGATGGGCCGCTCCCTTGCCGAAGAGTTCTACGACCGCCGTCACGAAGACACGCCCTGACCCCAGCCGTGACCGTCACGGCAGGCAACACGAAATCGAGGTACACCATGGACATCAAACGTGCGGGCGTGATCGGCGTCGCCGGCCTGACCACGGCCGCCCTCGGCGCGTGGACCTTCGGCGCGTTCGACGGCGGAGACGAACCGGCCGCCTCCGCCGCCCCGGCCCCCGCCGGCCAGGTCGCCCCGGCACCGGCGAAGCCGGCCGTTCCCGTCACTCCGCCCGTGCAGCAGGTCTCACCTCACGCAGCCGTGCCCGCGGCACCCGCCGCACGATCGGTTCCGGTCAAGAAGGTCGCCAAGGTCAGCCACGCCACCCCGGCGAAGAAGAAGGTGAAACCCCAGAGGAAGACGCGTAAGCCGGTGGTCAGGGCCGCTGTCGCCAAGACAGCCGACCAGCCGCAGGCCGCGCAGATGCCGCCGCTCATGCTCGTCGTCCAGAAGCCGGCCATGATCGCGCCGGACAACGGGAAGAAGAACATCACCGAGTCGCTCGACAAGGCCAACGGCTCCCTGGACAAGGCGAAGCAGCTGGTCGATCAAGCCAAGGGCGAGGTCGACAAGGCCAAGGGTGAACTGAACAAAGCGAAGGACGAGCTGAAGAAGCTCAAGCACACGAAGCACACGAAGCACACGAAGCACGACAAGCACAAGCAGTGGCACGAGCTCACGAAGGACAAGCGCAAGGAGCACAAGCCGTCGGTCATCGCCTACAAGCCGGCTGCCGCCGGCCAGGCCTCGGTGACCAGCGACGGGCTCAAGCCCGGCCAGTCGCGCACGGTCAAGACGTCCAGCCCGGACGGTTCGTCCTGGTCGTCGGCCTCCGTCAGCGTCAAGTGACCGACCACGTCGAATAGGCCGAAGGCTTCCTTCCCGGTGATCGAGCCGGGAAGGAAGCCTTCGGGCCGGATGGCGGAGAACTTCAGGCGCAGCCGCGCAGAACGGTGTGGTGTGCGCCGGCCAGGAAGGCACCGGGTTCGACGCCCAGCTCGCGCACGATCACCGAACGGGCCCGCCGGTAGGTCGCGAGGGCTTCGTTGCGTTGCCCGGTCTCGTTGAACACCAGCACCAGGCGGGCCCATGCGTGTTCGCGCAGCGGGTCTTCGTCGAGCAGCTCATGCAGCAGGGTGATGGCGTCGGCGTGCCGCCCGATGGCGTGGCAGACCTCGGCCAGGCTTTGCCGCATCTCCGTGCGCACCCGATCCAGCCGGGCGACCTCGGCGATCGCGGCCGGGGTTGTCAGGCCGTCGAACGGCCTGCCACGCCACAGGTCCAGTGCGTCCGTGAGCAGTTTGGCCACTCGTTCGAGGTCCTCGTCGACGAGGGCTCGGCGCGCATCCGCGGCGTTCTGCTCGAAGTGGTCGACGTCGATTTCACCCTGGCCGACCACGATCCGGTACGCGCCGGGCCTGCTCTCGATCCGCGTTCCGTTCCCGGCCGGCGGCAGTGACCGGCGTAGTCCGCAGATGTACGACTTCAGATTGCCCGCGGCCGAGGCGGGCATGGCCCGGTCGTGCCAGGTCGCGTCGATCAGCTTGTCCACGCTCACCCACCGGTTGTGGTGCAGCAACAGCGTGGTCAGCACCATGGTCGGTTTGCCCGGTTTGATCGTCAGCGAACGGCCGCCCGGTGCCTGAGCCTCGAGCGGTCCGAGGATCTGGAACAGCATCCGACGTCCCCCATAGCGTGCTTGGCGTGGTCCGAGAGAGCCAGCATCCGCCACAGGGAATGAGCATTTGATGACAACTGGTACCTATATCCAACCCGCGCCGCTATTCGGTCAATTGGTGACAGGTCACGTTGATCACACGAATCGTTATGAGATGGCCGCGGCGAAAACAGTGGGCCAAGAGTGGGGCGCTGTTCTGCGACGAGCCCCCTGGTCACTGCTGTGACCAGGGGGTTTCCCCGTGCGACGTGCCCCCGGCAGGACTTGAACCTGCGACCTAGAGATTAGAAGGCTCTTGCTCTATCCAGCTGAGCTACGAGGGCCGACGTCGGCGACGTTCGGTCGCCCAGCATCGGCAGCTTAGCCGTCGCCAACCTGTCGATCGCTCGACACCGCCAGATCGTTTCAGGTCTGCCGAACCTATTTTGGGCGCACAGTGGGGCGCCCGTGAGCGCGTCACGACGCGGGGTGACGCGCTCACGGGCCGGGGCCGCTTCGGGGGAGCGGCCCCGGGGTTCGTGCAGGTCGCGAGTCGACTCCCCGGCGAGCGACCAGCAGGAACCCGTCTGGGTGGTCAGTCCCAGATCTTGAGGGCGCGGATCACGAACGGTCCCTGCGGGACATAGGTGCCACCACCCGGATAGGTGATGAAATCTCCTTCCGTCGTGCACTCCTCACTTTGGTAGATCGTGACGTCCCTGCTCAGGCGGTTGACGAACGAATGTCCGTCGAAGCCTTCTGGCAGCGGAATGCATTCCTCGGGATTCGACGTGCGCAGGTCGAATTTCTGTGCGGCACCGGAGAAGGAATCTTCCGCCCAGACGCAGAACTCGCCCTTCTTACAGTCGGATTCGGGCGGTGCTGTGGCGGCGCTCGCGACTCCTGTGCTGGTCAGAAGGCCGAACATGGCCAGAAGGAGGACGTGCGGAAGGCGTGCGCGCAGGGCGGTCAAACGTCGCGACATGGCTGGGTTCTCCCCGGGTGAATTCGCGGCTCGGTGCCGCGGTGAATGTGTGATTCCACGATGGCTCGCCGTGCTGGGTTTGTCAGCCCGCATTTCTACTTCTGTGGATAAGTAGATATGCGCCGCTCAATCGGGGCGTGTTGTCCACAATTCGCCGAGCGGCCTTGCGTGGCCCGGAGGCGGGTGCTAGGGCGTGTCCTAGGCGGGTGCCGTCGAGTCGCGGACGACCAGTTCGACTGGCAGTTGAGCCGGGGCAGGGATCTTCTCGCCGCGTAGGAGGCTCAGTGCCAGTTCGCCGGCGATCCGTCCCTTGCCTGCCAAGTCCTGCCGCACCGTCGTCAGCGGTGGTTCGGACCATCGGGCGGGAGGGACGTCGTCGAAACCGACAATGGACAACTGTCCGGGAACGGACAGGCCGAGATGCCGCGCCGCGGCGATGGCCGCCAGGGCCAGTTGATCGGACATGCACAGCAGCGCGGTCGGCCGGGGAAACCGGTTGAGCAAGCCGAACGCACTCGGGACCGCACCCTCCACGGACAGTCCGGACGCCTCCCAGATCGGGATGTCCGCGGCCGGGATACCGGCGGCCGCCAGCGTCTCCCGATACCCGGCCATCCGTTCGCGAGTGTCGTGGAAGTTGGTGTCGTCGGCGTCTTCGTGGCTCAATTCGCCGCCACGAGGTGCGGAAAGGCACTGCGCGGAGAAGATCCCGATCCGCCGGTGCCCGAGTTCGATCAGGTGCGCCGCGGCGGCGGCCGCGCCACCGCGATCGTCGATGCCCACCAGTGCCGACCCGCGGACGTGCGGCTGGTCGATCGCCACGAGCGGCAGCCCGCGGTCCCGAACCGCGCCCAGCGCCGGAGCGTCATCCGCCAGGGAGTACGCCACGGCGACGTCGGCTTGCGCGGCGAGGACCCGCTCGGCACGCGGTCCGCCGGTCTCGCCGTCCCCCGGAAGCAGCAGGAGAGCATGCCCCTCCGGATCGACGACGGTCGCGAGTGCGTCGAGGGTCACCGACAGCGCCGGGTCCGAAAACGCCGTCGACAGGTTCGCGTCCAGCATGAACGCGATCGCTCCGGTGCGACTGGTGGCGAGGCTGCGAGCCGTCGGGTTCGGGCCGGCGTAGCCCAGCTTCTTCGCCGCCCGGAGGACCTCTTCGCGCAGCTTGCCGGACAGCTGGTCGGGCCGGTTGTAGGCGTTCGAAACGGTCGCGCGCGACACCCCGACGGCATCCGCGACGTCGTCCAACGTCGGCCGTCGCCGTCGCGTGCTGGTCACCCGGCGAAGTCTAGTCCCGGTACTACCCGGTGGACTTTCTGAAGCGCTTAAGTCATTCTGGGCGAACAGGAATCGGAAGGAGACTGGGGTATATGCGTGACCGGACGGCCGTTTTTGTCGTGTTCGCGCTCAACGGGGCCGCGCTCGGCTCCTGGGCACCGCGGACGCCGGCGATCTCCGAGCGGGTCGGCGCCTCGCCGGGTGTGTTCGGCCTGGCTCTGCTGGGTGCCAGCATCGGCATGTTGTTCGCGGCCTCGGTTTCGGGCCGCCTGATCGAGCGGTACGGCGCCCGCGCGGTGGTCGCGGGCAGCACGATCATCGCCTGCGCGGCGCTGCCGATGGTCGGCTTCTCGTCGTCGGTGCTCCTGCTCGCGGGTGCGTTGTTCGTACTCGGTGCCAGCGTGGGGGCGCTGGATGTCGCCATGAACGTCGCGGGTGTCGAGGTCGAGCGAAGGCTCGGGCGCGCCATCATGCCGACGTTGCACGCGGGGTTCAGCTTCGGCGCGCTGGCGGGCTCCGTCGCCGCCGGATTCGCGGCCTCGCATCAATGGTCGCCGGGCGAACACCTCACGGTCGCCGCGCTGGGGGCGCTGGTCGTGCTCGTCTTCGTCGCCTCGTCCGTGCCCGGCTCACGGCCGGTGCACACCGAGCCCGTCGAGAAGCCGCGGACGGCTCCCATCCGGCGTCCGGTGCTGTGGTTCCTGGCCGCCGTCGCGTTGTGCTCGGCGATCGCGGAAGGTGCGATCTCGGACTGGTCGGCCTTGCTGATGACGTCCGAAAACGGCGTCGGCGAGGGTGCCGCGGCGTTCGCTTACGGCGGGTTCTCGCTGGCCATGGCCTCCGCGAGGCTTGGTGGCTCCTGGATCCAGAACCGGTTCGGCGCGACCCGTTCGCTGGCCGCGGGCGCGGCCATCGCCTCGGCCGGTCTGCTGCTCGCGGCGCTGGTCCGCGTGCCCGTCTTCAGTTATGCCGGGTTCGCGCTGGCGGGCGCCGGTCTCGCGGCGGCCTTCCCGATCGCGTTGAGCATGGCGGGTGCTTCGGGCAAACGGCCGGACGGGAGCGGAGGGGAGCGGGAACTGGCCTTCGTGACCGCGATCGCCTACACGGGATTCCTCGCCGGGCCGCCGTTGATCGGCGGAATCGCGCAGGTGACGTCCCTTTCGGTGTCGTTCCTGTTCGTCGGCCTCGCCGCTGCGCTGATCGTGCCGTCCGCCTTGGCCGCCGCACGGGCACGGAAACGGGAGGCGGAGTACGAAACCGTCGCCCGTTGACATCCTCGCCGAGACACCGCCAAACTGATCGTCCGTAAACTGAGATGAATGCGACTCGATCGCTGTTTCAGGTCGGCTGATCCGGGGAGGGAGCGGCGTGAGAACGTTGATGTTCGGTGGTGGTGCGGGGATCCTGCTGGGCGCGTTGATGCGGTTCGTCCTCCGGTTCGGGGAACGGCAAGGCCGGGCGGCCGAACGCGAGCGGCATCGCCGCGACGTCCACGACACCGTGCTCCAGGTGATGGAGTCGCTCGCGATCCCCGCGCCCGCGGACGAACTGGACCCGGCCGCGAGCCTCGACCGGGTCCGCCGCACCGCGCGCGCTCAGGCCCTGCGTCTCCGGATCAGCCTCGAACACGAGCCCTCCGTCTCGGCGGATCTCCACCAGCGGTTGCGCCTGCTCGCCGCCGAGATGGCCGCCGAAGGTCTGCGCGTCGAGGTCGTCGTCCAGGACGATGGCGGCCTCGACCTTCCGGAGCCCTCGGTCCGCGCCCTGCACGACGCGGCGCGGGAAGCCTTGCGCAACACGTTGAAGCACTCCGGGGCCGGACGAGCCGTCGTCTGTCTCGAGGAATGCGACGGCGGCATGACGCTGACCGTGCGGGATCACGGCGCCGGATTCGACGTCCGCGCCTACCGGCCGGGGTTCGGCATCGAGAACTCGATCATCGCGCGTCTCGACGAGATCGGTGGCCGCGTGCGGATCGAGTCCAGCCCGGGAGAGGGAACCCGCGTCGCGCTGGAGGCGCCGCGAGTGTCCTGCGCCGGAAATCAGGCACCCATCTCCGCGGCCCAGGTTCCCGCTGGCTGCGTTGCCGGTCCGCCCGAGTACAACCCGGTACGAGGGAGAACCGGCGCCTTGCCAGCAGAAACCTGGATCCACGGAGATGAGCACCGCATTTCCGGCGCAGGACACTAGTTCTGCGTCTCCCCGTCGGGTGAGCCGCGCCATTGCTCGAACGGGCGGTCCAGCGTCCACTTGTCGCCTTGCCGCTCGGCGACCCGGTATTCGCAGGTCCGGGGGTTGGACAGGGACTCGAACAGCTCGATGCTCCAGCCGAAGAGCCGGCGGCACAGCAGCCGGATGGTCAGGCCGTGCGAAACGATCAGCACGGTCTTGGGGTGACTTTCGCCGCACGAAGCGAGCTCACTGAGGAACGCCGCGACCCGGTCGTCGACGTCCGCCCCGGATTCGCCGTGCGGGAGCCGGTAGAAGAAGTGCCCGAACTCGTGCCTGCGCTGTTTCTCGACCTCTTGTTCATCGGGGTCCTGAAGGTTGCCCCAGTCCTGTTCCCGCAGCCTCGGCTCCGGCACGATCCGCTCGCAGGCGTTGCGGATGTCCAGCAGCCGCAACGTTTCCCGCGTCCGCAGATACGGGCTGACGTACACCGCGGGTCGCTCGCCGTCCAGGATCTCCTTGAGCACGGGCCCCGTCCGCCCGGCCTGCGCGCGGCCGGCGTCGGTCAGCGGGAGGGCGTGGTCGGGGATCCGCGTATAGGCGAGCTCGTCGACATTGCCGAGTGACTCGGCATGCCTCAGCAGGATGATCCGCACGCCGCCATCTTGCCCCTTGCGCGGTCGTCATACCCTCGTGGCGTGCCTTCAGACCCCGTGACGAAACCAGCCCGGTCCTCGCGGAAGGCCGGCGTGCTGCCGCTGGTGTCGATCGGGACGGTCCTGGCCGCGGTGGTCGCCGTCGGCCTGGTCGCGCTCACCGGCGGCGCCGGGTACGTCATTTCCGGCCTGCCGGACCCGGGACTCGTGACGCGCTACGGCATCACCGTCGTCCGAGTGCTGGCCGAAGCCTCGTCGGTGCTGTGCGTCGGTTCGCTGTTGCTCGCCGCGTTCCTCGTGCCGCCGCAGAAGTCCGGGACGCTCGCGCCGGACGGCTACGCGGCCATCCGGGTCGCCGGTATCGCCGCCTGGGTGTGGTTCGTCGCGGCCGCCGCGTCGATCCTGTTCTCCGCGGCCGACGGCGCCGGACGGCCGTTCGCCGAGGTGCTCTCGCCGCAGGTGCTGCTGGATCTCGTGGACGCCATCGAACAGCCGAAGGCGTGGCTGTTCACCGCGCTGATCGCCTTGCTGGTCGCGCTCGGCTGCCGTCTCGCGCTGACCTGGGGCTGGACGACGGTGATCTTCTTCCTGTCCGTCGGCGGGCTGATCCCGGTCGCGGTCACCGGGCATTCCGCGAGCGGCGGCTCGCACGACATGGCGACCAACAGCCTGCTGTACCACCTGATCGCCGCGGCGCTGTGGGTCGGTGGGCTGGTGGCGCTGCTCGCCCTCGGCTGGCGCCGGGGCGAAAACCTCACGCTCGCGGCCACCCGGTTTTCCAAGCTGGCGCTGGTGTGCTGGATCGTGATGGCGGTTTCCGGTGTGGTCAACGCGCTGGTGCGGATCAAGATCGGCGACCTTTTCACCACTGATTACGGCCTTCTGGTGGTCGCGAAGGCCGTGGCGTTGCTGCTGCTCGGCGTTTTCGGTCACCAGCAGCGGCAGCGCGGCGTCGCCGGTCTGGTCAACGGCGCGGGTGGCGGACAGCTGCTGCGCCTCGCCGCGGTCGAAATCCTGATCATGTTCGTCACCCTCGGCATCGCCACCGGGCTCGCGAAGACCCCGCCGCCGCAGGAGTCGCTGACCCAGCCGTCGACGACGGAACTGCTGGTCGGCTACGACCTCGCCGGACCGCCGACCGTCTTGCGCCTGCTCACGGACTGGCGGTTCGACCTCGTCTACGGCACCCTCGCGATCGTTCTCGCGGTGTTGTACCTCGCCGGTGTCCGGCGGCTGCGGCGTCGCGGCGACACCTGGTCGACGGGCCGCACGATCTCGTGGCTCGGGGGCTGTTTCGTCCTGTTGATCGCGACTTCGTCGGGCATCGGCCGGTACGCGCCCGCGATGTTCAGCGTCCATATGGGCAATCACATGCTGCTCTCCATGGTGGCGCCGGTGCTGTTCGTCCTCGGCGGACCGGTGACGCTGGCGCTGCGCGCGCTACCCGCCGCCGGCAAGGACGCCCCGCCCGGACCACGCGAGTGGATCCTCGCGATCGTGCACTCCCCGGTTTCGCGCGTGCTGACGCATCCGGTGGTCGCGCTCGCGCTGTTCGTCGGTTCCTTCTACGGCCTGTACTTCTCGGGCCTGTTCGACGCCGCACTGAACTACCACTGGGCGCATCTCGCGATGAACGCGCATTTCCTGCTCGCCGGCTACGTCTTCTACTGGCCGGTGATCGGTGTCGACCCGGCGCCGCGCCGGATCCCGCACCTGGGACGGCTGGGAATGATGTTCGCCGCCATGCCCTTCCACGCGTTCTTCGGGATCGCGCTGATGAGCATGCAGACCGTGCTCGGACAGGACTTCTACCGCTCGCTGAAACTGCCGTGGGTCACCGACCTCCTGACCGACCAGCGGCTCGGCGGTGGGATCGCGTGGGCTTCGGGTGAGCTTCCGGTGCTGCTGGTGCTGATCGCGCTCCTGGTGCAGTGGGCCCGTCAGGACGAGCGGGAGGCTCGGCGGCGAGATCGTCGCGAGGAGGCGTCGGGTGACGCGGATCTGGCCGCGTACAACGCGATGCTGAAGAAACTCGCGGACAAGGGGCGGGGGCCGGGACAGGGCTCGTGAGTGATTCGGGTGGTTCTAAGCCGAAAGGCAAGGGTGTCGTGTTGGGTGGTTGGTCCGTGAAGGCCTCGACTCGACACTGGTGTCACGGTTCCCCACTGTCGCCAGTGATCACCTCGGCGGGGTAGTGAAGGGCTCCATCACTACCCTCAGGGTAGGCAAGGAGGCCTTCACGGCCAGATGAACGCCTGCACCGGGTGTCCCACACGCCACACTTGCCTTACCCCTCAATAACCGTCATTACCACTCACGAGCCCAGCCACCTAGCACGAGCCACCGACGGTTCGCCGGCACCGGCCCCTGGTTGTCCACAGGAAGCCCACAGCTCGCCGACTTGTCCACAGATTCGGCCCGTGCCCGTTTCGTCTCTTGATCCACGGCAGTCTGGGATCAAGCGAAAACGCCGGGCGCGGCCCGGATCGAGAGAAAGGCGAGTGTGATGGCGATGGGCGAAACCTGGGTCACCATGGTCGGGAATCTGACGAGCGAACCGGTCCACCATCCGGAACGCGTGAACGGCCACGACGTCGTTTCGTTCGGCTTACGCAGTGTCGAACGCCGGTATGACAAGGAAAGAGGCGAGTGGGAGGACGGACGGCAACTCGCCGTCAAGGTCACTTGCCGGCGGAAGCTCGCGATGACCACGTTCTACTGCCTGAGCAAGGGCGATCCGGTCATCGTCGCCGGGCGGCTGCGGGGTGCCGAGACCGCGGAGGAGATTCCGGCGCCTCTCGGTCTACCTGAGCTTGAGGCCTTCTCCATCGGCCCGAACCTCGCGCGGTGCTCGGCGGACATCCGGCGCTCCGGCCGGGATCGTGCCCGCGTGACACCGCTACCGCAGGTCGGGAATCCCATGGTCACTGCCTTGGAAGACGCAGCGGCGGCCTGAGCGTTCAGGTGCTCACTCAGTGATATCGGGCTGACCGACGGTAGTTCGATGGTGACCGCCGTCAAGGCGCCGATCGGCTCGCTCTACGATCGCGGGTATGGCCGAGTTCATCTACACCATGAAGAAGGTGCGCAAGACCGTCGGGGACAAGGTCATCCTCGACGACGTCAGCACCGCGTTCTACCCCGGCGCCAAGATCGGCGTGGTGGGGCCGAACGGCGCTGGTAAGTCCACCGTTCTCAAGATCATGGCGGGGATCGAGCAGGCCAGCAACGGCGAAGCCTTCATCCAGCCGGGCGCCACCGTGGGCATCCTCATGCAGGAGCCGGAGCTCACCGAGGACAAGACGGTTCGCGAGAACGTCGAGGAGGGCCTCGGCGAGATCAAGACCAAGCTCGATCGCTACCACGAGGTCCTCCGGCTGATGGAGACCGACTACACCGACGAGCTGGTGGACGAGATGGGCCAGCTCTCGGAGGAGCTGGACCACGCCGACGCCTGGGAACTCGACTCGACCGTCGAGCAGGCCATGGACGCGCTGCGCTGCCCGCCGCCGGAAGAAGCGGTCACTCACCTCTCCGGTGGTGAGCGCCGCCGCGTCGCGCTGTGCAAGCTGCTGCTGTCGGCTCCGGACCTGCTGCTGCTCGACGAGCCCACCAACCATCTGGACGCCGAAAGCGTGCTGTGGCTGGAGCAGTTCCTCGCGCGGTACGCCGGCGCGGTCCTCGCCGTCACCCACGACCGGTACTTCCTGGACAACGTCGCGCAGTGGATCATGGAGATCGACCGCGGCCGCGTCGTCGGCTACGAGGGCAACTACTCGACGTACCTGGAGAAGAAGGGCGAGCGTCTCGCCATCCAGGGCAAGAAGGACGCCAAGCTCGCCAAGCGGCTGAAGTCCGAACTCGAATGGGTCCGGTCGAACGCCAAGGCGCGCCAGACCAAGTCGCGGTCCCGGCTCGACCGGTACGACGAAATGGCCGCGGAGGCGGACAAGCACCGCAAGCTCGACTTCGAAGAGATCCAGATCCCGCCGGGGCCCCGGCTGGGCAGCGTGGTCGTCGAGGTCGACAAGCTGCGCAAGGGTTTCGACGACCGCGTGCTGATCGACGGGCTGTCGTTCGACCTGCCGCGCAACGGCATCGTCGGCGTGATCGGGCCGAACGGGGTCGGCAAGACGACCCTGTTCAAGACGATCGTCGGGCTCGAGGAGCCGGACGACGGCGTGGTCAAGATCGGCGAGACGGTCAAACTGTCCTATGTGGACCAGAGCCGCGCCGGGATCGACCCGAAGAAGACGGTATGGGAGGTGGTTTCGGACAAGCTGGACTACATCCACGTCGGGCAGACCGAAATGCCCTCGCGTGCCTACGTCAGCGCCTTCGGTTTCAAGGGGCCGGACCAGCAGAAGCCGGCGGGCGTGCTCTCCGGCGGTGAGCGCAACCGGCTGAACCTCGCCCTGACCCTCAAACAGGGCGGGAACCTGATCCTGCTCGACGAGCCGACGAACGACCTGGACGTCGAGACCCTGGGCTCGCTGGAGAACGCTCTCGAGCAGTTCCCCGGCTGCGCTGTGGTCATCTCGCACGACCGGTGGTTCCTCGACCGGGTCGCGACGCACATTCTCGCCTGGGAAGGCACGGACGAGAACCCCTCGCAATGGTTCTGGTTCGAAGGTAACTTCGAGGGCTACGAGAACAACAAGATCGAGCGGCTCGGCGCCGAGGCGGCTCGGCCGCACCGCGTCACCCATCGCAAGCTGACCCGCGACTGAGGGCCGGGGGTTCCCCGTGGAAGCCAGCAAGCGCCAACGGCCAGGCGCACCCACCACCATGGTGGGTGGGCGGACGGCTGCCACCGGGGGGACCCTGTCCGCTGTCGGCAGGCTGATCGAACGAGCGGACGTTCTGCACCTGCGGGCGCCCGAACTCGCTCTGGTGCTCGGTGAGCGCGCGGCCGCGCTCGCCGAGGCGGCCGGTGCCGACGAGCAGTGGATCCGTGCGGAGAGCCTGGTGGTGTCCGCACGGGTCCGGCTCGGCAGCCGTCCCCGGACGGTCGGCCGTGCGGTGGCCGCGTTGCGGGCGGCCGAACACGCGGGCTACGGCGACATCGCCGCGCGGCTGCGGATCGACCTCGCCGTCTGCGCGCGCAGCGTCGGCGTCCCGTTGACCGGGCTCGCCGCGCTCCGGCCGTTGCTCGCGGATCCGGCGGTCTCGCCGGTGCACCGGGCCGAGGCGCTGTGTCACCTCGTCGGTTGCCTGGCGCAGTTCGGCCGGAAGGCCGAATTGGACCGGGTGCTCGCCGAGGCGGACAAGCTCGTGGTCGGTGACCGCTCGATGCCGGCGGATTCGCAGCTGCTGATCCGGGCCATGCTGCGGGTCGGGGTGTCGGCGCACCGCCGTCGCCACGGCGACCTCACGTCGGCGGCCGACGCCGCGCGGACCGGGCTCGGCATGCTCGAAAAGCTGGGCAACCCGAACGACGACGGTGGTCTCGTCCGGGTCCGGCTGATCCTGCAGCTGGTGTGCACGCTGCTGGATCGCGGAGAAAGCGAGATCGCTCTCGAGGTCGCACAGCCGATCCTGGAGTCCCCCGTCCGGGCCGCCGGGGTCTCGCCTGCGGCCTGGCTGCGGCTGGCCGTGGCCACCCGGGTCCTGCTGCCCGCGGGTTCCGGCGAAGCGGCGGGCATGCTGGTGCGCGAGGCGGTCGCCGGGACCGAAGATCACGGCCTGCACTCGGTCACGGCACGGCTGTGGCTGGAACTCGCCCAGATCGAGGAACGGCTCGGCCGTCCGGAAGAGGCGATCGGCTGCCTGCACCGGTCGCGTGCCGCCGAACATCTGCACGCGCGGGCGCGCAGGCAGGCGTGCAACGTCCTGGTCGGCGAGTTCGGCAAGGCCGAGAACACCGCTGTCGACCTGGACGACGTCCTTCGCGTGGTCGTGTCGAGGCCGGCCGCCCCGCCGATGCCGGCCGAAGAGACCACGGTGATGCCCGCGATCGAGATGGCCTCGCCGAAGCCGCCCGCACTCCTGCGTCGTGAGACGCCGGCCCCGGTCCAGAGCAGGCCGGTGGTGCAGCAGCCGCGACCGGCCGAGCCGGCCATCAAGGAGAGCGCCGCCGAAACGCCGGTGCTCAAGCCGCCGTCCCAGCCCGAGCCGCGCCGTGAGGCCGCGGCGTCGGCGCCCGGCGATTGGCGTCGCCGTGTCCAGCCGAAGCCGAAGCCGAAGCCGACGATCAGGTTCGAGCCCAAGACCAAGCCGGTCGAGTCGCCGTCGCCGTCGCTGATGCCGCCGCCCCAGCCGAAGGCACAGCCGAAACCCCAGCCACAACCCGAACCCCAGGCGCGACCCGAGCCGGTGCCCGTGGAGCGAAGCCGTCCGGAGATCCCGGCTGCCAGGGACGCCGGTTTCGCGCGGCCCGAGGCCCCGATCCCGACCGCGCGGCAGCAGCGGCTGGAGCCTGAGATGCCCACCCGCCGGGCGGAGCCCGAACCCGAGCTCGCGGTTCCGGAACTCCTTCTGGCGCCGGAGCCCGCGGCCGAGCCGATGCCGCGGATCGCGGACTCCGAGGTGCCCAGGCCACCGGGGACCGCCGCCCCGTTGTGGGAGAGCGACGAGTGGGCCGCGGAGGAACGCGCCCGCCGCACCACCGCACCCACCTCGCGCAAGACGAGGCACGACGCCGAACACGGTTCGGTGGCGGCGAAATCGGTACTGGACCGGCTGGGAATCTCGAGTTCCGGCGGACACGGTGGCGGTCGCCGCCGTGCGGACGACACCCCGGAACCGGCACGTTCCCAGCCGCCCGCGGAGGAGACGTGGCCGGCGACCGGCTCGTACCAGCCTGACTCGTTCCAGCCTGAGTCGTTCAAACCCGAGCCCACGCCGGAACCGGCCGTGCCGCTCGCGCCACCGCCCCGGGAGGACCCGCCCGCAACGGAGCCCGTGTCGTACGGCAACAACGTCCGCGAAGAGGTCTCCGATCCCTGGCTGCCCAAGCTGCGGATGCCGCCGGCGCTGGACCCGCTCACCGACACCGGATCCTGGCGGCCGATGACGCCGTTCCCGGAGAGCTACGCCCGTGCGATCGCGGAGGACGAGCCGCCGCCGGACGCCGGCCTCGCCGACCTGCTCGCCCGCGCGCTGGCCGAGCATCAGGCCGGCACCGCGAGCGCGGCCGCCTTGGTCAAACAGCTCGGCTCCCAGGGCTCGGGAAAGCGTCCGGTGAACGGACGCGACCGGCACCACAACAACGGCGTGGACTGACCGCGCGATAGCAAAGGTCCCTTGCTTCCATCGTGGCTTCGCACGGTCGGTACTGTAACGATTCAGCAGGGCGTTTCTAGTTCCCTTCAGCGGGAAATGATCGCTGGTCACCACCCGTGGTGAGGGGTGCGTACGGACCGCGTTTGTGACCCGTGAGTAGCTGAACCGATCAGGCGATTCCGTTAGCTGAGCAGGGAAATCCCGCTCGTACGCCGACCCCCCGGCGTGTAGGTGCTCGTCGCCGAGAGCTGTAGGTTGGGATCTGGTCCGGTACAACGTCGTGCCGGTCGCGGTGTCAATCTCGCACAGTGGAGAGTTGCCTTAAATGAGCTCGACGGGAGTCTCGTCCCCGCCCGGAAAAGATGTCGGCACCGAAGACGGTGCCCGGCGCCCGTCGGCGAACCCGGAGCAGATCCGGGACGACCTGATCGACGAAGCCGCCGCGTACGCGCCGGAGATCGCTGATCTCATCCGGCTCTACTACCGGCACATTCCGGCGGAAGAGATTCTCGGTGACGACCCCGTCGACCTCGTCGGGGCCGTCCGCTCGCAGCTTCAGCTGGCCAAGAGCCGGATGCCGGGCCGTCCCGCGGTGCGGCTGCTGAACCCGACCGGTCCCGAGGACGGCTGGACCCGTGAAGCCACCGTCGTGCAGGTCGTCACCGACGACATGCCGTACCTGGTCGACTCCGTCGCCGCGGAGTTCGCCCGTGACGGCGTGCAGGTACAGCGCATCGTGCACCCGATCGTCGTGGTGAGCCGTGACCTCACCGGCGAGCTGCTCGAGGTCCACCCGGACGCCGACCCGGCCGAACCGCCGGCGAACTCGGCCGCCGAGTCGTGGATGTACATCGAGATCGACCTGGTCACGGACCCGAATCGGGCGCGGGAACTGGACAATCGCCTCGCTTCGGTGCTGGGTGACGTCCGTGAGGTCGTCGAGGACACCGACAAGATGGCGGAGACCGCTCGCCGGCTCGCCGACGAGCTGGACGAAGACCCGCCGAAGCTGGCAGCCAAGGAGGTCGCCGAGGGTGCCAGGTTGCTGCGCTGGCTCGCCGACGGCCACTTCACGTTCCTCGGGTACCGCCGCTACGAGTTGATCGACAACCCGCATCCCGAGTCCGACGAACCGGCTCTGCGTGCCGTCCTGGCCTCGGGCCTGGGTGTCCTGCGCCAGGACAGCCTGGCCGCGCGAAGCCTCACCGCCGGTCCGGACACGGCCGCGTCCGCGCTCGCGCCGACGCTGCTGGTGCTGACCCAGGCGAGCGCGCCGTCCACGGTCCACCGCCCGGTCTACCCGTACTACGTCGGTGTGAAGACGTTCGACGACAAGGGGACCGTCACCGGCGAGCACCGGTTCCTCGGCATGTTCACCACGACCGCGCTGCACGAGAACGTGCTGGACATCCCCGTGGTGTGCAACCGGGTCCGCGAGGTCATCCACCGCGCCGGGTTCCCGATGGAGTCCTTCTCGGGCCAGCGGATGCTCGAGGTGCTGCAGAACTGGCCCCGCGCGGACCTCTTCTCGGCCGACACCGATTCGCTGTACTCGACGACGACCGGCGCGATCACGCTTTCGGATCGCCGTCGGCTGCGGCTGTTCCTGCGCCGCGACCCGTACGGCCGCTTCTACTCGTGCCTGGTGTACCTCCCGCGTGACCGCTACACGACCCGTTCGCGGCTCGCGATGCAGGAAGTCCTGCTCGAGGAGCTCGAAGGCAAGCAGCTGGAGTACAGCGCGCGGATCGGTGAGACCGTGCTCGCGCAGGTGCACTTCATCGTGCACACCGATCCGGCGGAGCGGACCGACCCGGACACCCTGCAGATCCAGGAACGTCTCAACGAGGCGGTGCGCAGCTGGGACGACCGGATGGTCGAGGCGATCCTGGGTGAACGCCGGGAAAGGGCCGGGGACGGTGGCGGCGCGATCAGCCTCGTCGGTGAGGAATCGGCCACCGAACAGGGCCAGCGGTTCGCCGCGGTGTTCCCCGAGGGCTACAAGGAGGACTTCACCGCCGTCGAGGCGCTCGCGGATCTCCGCGCCCTCGACTCGCTGACCGACGAGGGCGACCTCGCGATGTCGTTCTACCTTCCCGCCGACTGCGAGCCGGGGGAGCGCCGCTTCAAGCTCTACCTGCGCGGCGAGGGTGTCACCCTGTCCAAGGTGCTGCCGGTGCTGC
Source organism: uncultured Actinomycetota bacterium (assembly GCA_963766045.1). GTDB lineage: Bacteria > Actinomycetota > Actinomycetes > Mycobacteriales > Pseudonocardiaceae > Amycolatopsis. Next base: position 1,710,928 of record CAVXYN010000003.1, read on the forward strand.
AGTACATGGGCGTCGAGGTCGTCGACGAGCGCCCGTACGAGCTGCGCCGCGAGGACGGCGGCCGGTCGTGGATCTACGACTTCGGCCTGCTGATCGACGCGCGCGTGGTCGAGAAGGCCGACGCCGATCTGCGCGTCCGGTTCCAGGAGGCCTTCCGGGCCGCCTGGAACGGGGACAGCGAGGTCGACGGCTTCAACGGGCTCGTCCTGCGTGCCGGGCTCACCTGGCGGCAGGCCGCGATCCTGCGTGCCTACTCGCGCTACCTGCGCCAGACGAAGATCCCGTTCTCGCAGGAGTACATCGAGAACACCGTGCTCGCGCACAAGGACATCGCCACCGCACTGGTGCGGCTGTTCGAGACCCGGTTCGACCTCTCCCTCGCGGACGACGTCCGCGCGTCACGGGCCGAGCAGCTGACGTCCGAGATCAGCTCGCTCGTCGACGCCGTGACCAGCCTGGACGAGGACCGGATCCTGCGCCGCCTGATGGCGGTCATCCTCGCCACGCTGCGGACGAACTACCACGTCACCGACGCCGACGGGGGCCCGCGGCCGTACCTGGCGCTCAAGCTCGACCCGAGCGCCGTGCCCGAGCTGCCCGAGCCGCGCCCGAAGTACGAGATCTTCGTGTACTCGCCGCGTGTCGAAGGTGTGCACCTGCGCTTCGGTGACGTCGCACGCGGTGGTCTCCGGTGGTCGGACCGCCGGGAGGACTTCCGCACGGAGATCCTGGGCCTGGTCAAGGCGCAGGCGGTCAAGAACGCGGTCATCGTCCCCGTGGGCGCGAAGGGCGGCTTCGTCGTGAAGCGCCCGCCGGTGCCGACGGGCGACGCGAGCATCGACCGCGACGCCTTCAACAACGAGGGCGTCTCCTGCTACCGCATGTTCATCTCCGGCCTGCTCGACCTGACCGACAACCGGGTCGAAGGCAAGACCGTGCCCGCACCGGACGTCGTGCGCCATGACGGGGAAGACAGCTACCTCGTGGTCGCGGCCGACAAGGGCACCGCGAAATTCTCCGACATCGCGAACGAGGTTTCGGCGCACTACGGGTTCTGGCTCGGCGACGCCTTCGCCTCGGGTGGCTCGGTCGGTTACGACCACAAGGCCATGGGCATCACCGCCAAGGGCGCGTGGGAGAGCGTCAAACGGAACTTCCGCGAGCTGGGCAAGGACTCCCAGACCGAGGACTTCACCGTCGTCGGCATCGGCGACATGGCGGGCGACGTCTTCGGAAACGGAATGCTGCTGTCGGAGCACATCCGGCTGGTGGCCGCCTTCAACCACCTGCACATCTTCCTCGACCCCAACCCGGACGCGGCGTCCTCGTTCGCCGAGCGCCGCCGGCTCTTCGACCTGCCCCGGTCCTCGTGGGAGGACTACGACCGGTCGCTGATCAGCGAGGGCGGCGGCATCCACTCGCGGTCGGCGAAGACGATCCCGATCACCCCGCAGGTCCGCGAGGCCCTCGGCCTCGGCGAGGACGTCACGACGCTGGCGCCGAACGACCTCATGCAGGCGATCCTGCTCTCCCCGGTCGAACTGCTGTGGAACGGCGGTATCGGCACCTACGTCAAGGCGGAGAACGAGACCGACGCCGACGCGGGCGACAAGGCCAACGACGCCTTGCGCGTCAACGGAAACCAGCTCCGCGTCAAAGTCGTCGGCGAAGGCGGGAACCTGGGCCTGACCCAGCTCGGCCGGATCGAATTCGCCCGCGCGGGCGGCAAGATCAACACCGACGCGCTCGACAACTCCGCCGGTGTCGACTGTTCCGACCACGAGGTCAACATCAAGATCCTGCTGGATCACCTGATCTCCACCGGTGGTGGCCTGGACGCCGAGCAGCGCAACGAGCTGCTGGAGGAGATGACCGACGAGGTCGGCGAGCTGGTGCTGGCCGACAACTACCGCCAGAACGCGGTGCTGGGCGTAAGCCGGGCACACGCGGGCCCGATGCTCTCGGTACACCAGCGACTCGTCGCGGCGCTGGTCGCGAAGGGCGCCTTCGACCGCAAGCTCGAGGCACTGCCGTCTTCGGCGGAGTTCCGCGCGCTCGAGAAGGCGGGCGAGGGACTTTCGTCGCCGGAGCTGGCGACGCTGCTCGCGCACGTCAAGCTCGATCTCAAGGACCAGCTGCTGGCGAGCGAACTGCCGGACTCCGAGGTGTTCTCGCGCCGTCTGCCGCAGTACTTCCCGAAGCCGCTGCGCGAACGTTTCGGCGACGCGATCTTCCAGCACCCGCTGAAGCGCCAGATCATCACGACGCTGGTGGCCAACGAGGTCGTCGACGGTGCCGGGATCTCGTACGTCTTCCGCCTGATGGAGGAGATGAACGCGACCGCGACCGACGCCGTCCGCGCCTACGCCGTCGTCACCCACGTCTACGACCTGCCGTCGCTGTGGGCCGAGATCGACGCGCTGGACAACATCGTGCCGACCGAGGTCGCGGACGAGATGATGCTGGAGAGCCGCAGGCTGCTCGACAGGGCCGCCCGCTGGTTCCTCACCAACCGGCCGCAGCCGCTGGCCCCGCTCGCCGAGATCAACCGGTTCGGCCGGGTCGTCGGCGAGCTGGCCCCGCGGGCGCACGAACTGCTTCGCGGCGTCGAGTGCGCGTCGGTGGACGCGCACGCCGAGAGGCTGGTCGAGCAGGGTGTTCCCGCGGATCTGGCCAACCGGGTCGCGATCCTGCTGCACACCTACGGCCTGCTCGACGTCACCGAGGTGGCGGAGCTGGCCGAGCAACAGGCCGGGATCGACGCGGTGCACACGCCGGGCGACACGGCGGGCCTGTACTACGCGCTCTCGGATCACCTCAACGTCGACAAGATGCTGACCTCGATCAGCGGCCTCGAACGCGGCAACCGCTGGCACGCGCTGGCGCGGCTCTCCCTGCGCGACGACGTGTACGGCTCGCTGCGGGCGATCACGCTGGACGCGTTGCGGCACAGCGACTCGGGCACCGATCCGGACGAGAAGATCGCCCACTGGGAGAAGACCAACGCGTCCAGGCTGCAGCGGGCTCGGGTCGCGCTGGACGAGATCAACCAGTCCGGCAAGCTCGACCTGGCGACGCTGTCGGTGGCGGCACGGCAGATCCGGAGCACGGTGCGATAGTGGCCTATATTTCGATGATCCGGCCTCGCTGGTCGGATATGGATGTCTACGGGCACGTCAACCACGCCAACCTGGTGACACTGCTCGAAGAGGCTCGGATACCGTTGCTCTTCGGTGAGGCCGTGCGTGCCGGGCTCACCGAGCTGCCGAAGGGTATCGTCGTGGTGAAGCTCGCGGTCCACTACCGTTCGCCGATCGTGGTGTCCGATCAGGACATCCGGGTGGAGATTTTGTTGAAGGACTTGAAGAACGCGAGCTTCACGCTCGGCTACAAGGTCCACAATGGACCCACGGAGACGGACAAGGTGGCGGTGACCGCGGAAACGGTGCTCGCGCCGTTCGACACCGGGTCGGCGCGGCCGCGGCGGCTCACCGAGGACGAGCGCGCGTTCATAGAGCGGGGATTCGCCAATGTCTGAGCCCGAGCTGATCATCCCGGACGCGGGTGACCGGGAAACCCTGGGCGCGTTCGTCGCCAGGGCGGTCCGGCTCGACCAGAACGCGCTGGTGCGGCTGCGCCAGCGCGGTGACGGCGTCGTCGAGGCGTGGAGCGCGACCCCGTTCGAGGTGCTCGCGACCAGGGCCGTCGCCGGTCGCGTCACGCCGGTCGACGTCACCGTGTCCGGAAACGAGCTGCTCGCGGCACTGACCATCGCGGGCGGCGAGCGGATGGATCCCGGCCCGGTGCGGGATCTGATGTGGCATTCGGAGCTGCCGGCGCCCGGGCGCTGGCAGCTGGTGGACGAGTTGCCGGTGGCGGTGGTGGCGGAGCTGGCCGATCGCGGTGTCACGCTGGCCCGCGACAACGCCGGCCCGCACGGCAACCCGCCGGCCTCGCTGATGGACCAGGCGGTGCTCACCGTCACCGGTGCCGAGCTCGAGGTCAAGGTCCAGATGCGGTGCCTGTTCGCGTTGTCCGGGATGGGTTTCCTGGACTCCTCGATCGCCGACGACGTCGTCCGCGTGACCGCGACGGATTCATGGATGCGCATCGACGCCCGCTACGGCGCGGTCCTCCGCCGTCGCCACGCTCTGCTGCCGCTGCTCTTCTGACGGGTTTCTTACCGCCGGGCGCCGCGGGTGGCTTCAAGCCGCCCGCGGTGTCATGGTGGTGCCATGACGGACAAGGACGGGGACGACCCGACGGCGGATTTCCTCGCCGGGGTCAGGGCCGAGGAGACCCCGTGGCGGACCGAGCGGCCGCCCGGCGAAGAGGCGCCTGAGCAGGCCGCACGTCCCGAGACGTGGGGACGTGCGAAAGCCGCCGGACGTGCCGCCGCGGCAGCCGCCCCGTACGTCCAGGCCGCCGCCCTGGCCACCTGGATCGTCTCCGGCACCCTCGACGACGACTCCGGCTACGGCGCCGGCGACGCCTGAACTCGCACTTCGGTCTACAGGCTCGCGCGCATCGTTCGCATGCGCTCGATCTCGGCGGTCTGGCCGGTGATGACCTCCTGGGCCATCTCCTGAGCCTTGATCTCGACGCCCTTGCCGAGCTGGGCTTCCGCCATCGTCAGCGCGCCCTGGTGGTGCGCGATCATCAGGTCGAGGAACAGCTTTTCGAAGGCCGGACCGGTGGCCGCGCGCAGTTCGTCGAGCTGGGCCCCGGTCGCCATTCCCGGCATCGTCGCGTGATCGTGGCCGCCACCGTGCCCCTCGTGTCCTTGGCCCGGTACCGGCTTGCCGCGGTCGGACAGCCACGTCTTCATCATGGCGATCTCGCCGTCCTGGGCGACCGAGATCCGTCCGGCGATCGCGCGGATCTGCTCGTTCTGCGTCTTGGCCGGGACGAGGCCGGTCATGACCTTGGCCTGCTCGTGGTGGGGGATCATCATCGTCATGTACTCGACGTCGGCGTCGTTGGGTGCGTCGCGGTTCACCGGGCCAGGTGCCGCCGTGCCCGCCTGCTCGCCGGGTTTCCCTGGGACGATCACCGGGGCACTCGACGTCGGCGCGGCGGGGGTTTCGCCGCCCGTGCAGCCCGCCACCACGAAAGCGGCCACGAGCAGCGCCGATGTCAAACTTTTTTTCATTCCGGGAGATCCTCCATTGGTCGGTATCTGCTGAGCCTAAGTAAGGAATAGGGTTCGCGTAAAGCTGGGTGGAAGGAGAGCCATATCGTGCTGCAGCCAAGGCTTAAACGTCGCTTGACCAGGGTCTTCGTCTCGGTGGCCGCAGTCGCCGCCCTCGGAGCCTCCAGCGCGTTCGCCGCGCCCGCTGTGGTGGCGGAGCCGTCCGCGAACGCGATCCCGGGAGTGGACGAGATCGTCCACAGCCCCAACCTGCGGTCGATCGCGAACGTTCCGCAGCAGGGACCTTTCACGAAGGACTCGACCGGGACCGACATCGCGTTCACCAAGGGACACGCGATCATCGGCACCTACGACGGCTTCAACGTCTTCGACGTCCGCAACCCGTACCGCCCGAAGATCGTGAGCCAGGTCCTCTGCCCCGGTGGGCAGAACGACGTCTCGATCTCCGGGAACCTGCTGTTCCTGTCGACGGACGCTTCGCGTAGCGACAACTCGTGCTCGAGTGTCGCGAAGCCCTCGTCGGACAAGACGGCGTGGGAAGGTATCAAGATCTTCGACATCTCGAACCTCGCGGCGCCGAAGTACGTCGCGGCGATCGAGACCGACTGCGGTTCGCACACCAACACGATGGTGCCGGACAAGAACGGCAAGAACGTCTTCGTGTACGTCTCGTCGTACGCGCCGGCGGCCAACCTGCCGGACTGCCAGCCGCCTCACGACAAGATCTCGATCATCAAGGTTCCGGTGAAGAACCCGGCGAAGGCCGAGCTCGTCGCGAAGCCGGTGCTGTTCCCGGACGGCGGCAACACCGGTGGCCCCAACCCCGACGGCACCAACCGTTCGGCGACCACCGGTTGCCACGACCTCACGGCGCTGCCGGAGAAGAACCTGATGGCCGGTGCCTGCATGGGTGACGGCGTCCTGTTCGACATCTCCGACCGCCTCAAGCCGCGGGTCATCAGCCGTGTCCAGGACAACGTGAACTTCGCGTTCTGGCACAGCGCCACGTTCAACAACGACGCCACCAAGATCGTCTTCACCGACGAGCTCGGCGGCGGTGGCATGGCGACCTGCCTCGAGAAGTTCGGCAGCACCCGCGGCGCCAACGGCATCTACGAGATCACCGGCCGCGGCGACAACCGCAAGCTGGAGTTCCGCAACTACTACAAGATCCCGCGTCTCCAGTCCGAGACCGAGAACTGCGTGGCGCACAACGGTTCCATCATCCCGGTCCCGGGCAAGGACATCATGGTCCAGTCCTGGTACCAGGGCGGCGTCTCGGTATGGGACTTCACCGACTCGTCGAAGCCGAAGGAAATCGCGTACTGGGAGCGTGGCCCGCTCTCGAACGACAAACTCGTCGGCGGCGGATCGTGGTCGGCGTACTGGTACAACGGTTTCATCTTCTCGTCCGACATCGTGAAGGGCCTGGACGTTCTCGACCTGAACGACTGGCGGACCTTCCCGGCGAAGTTCGTCCGGCAGAACGAGTTCAACGCCCAGACGCAGTACCGCCTGCACCTCGGGCACAACTGATCCACACGTGAGATGAAAGGACCGTTCCTAACAAATTTTGTTATGAACGGTCCTTTCATAACATCCAGGCCCGAGCGTCAGACGAGCCAAGCGGCCGCGTCGGGCGGCAGTTTCCCGTCCACCAGCGGAACGCTCGCCAGCAGTAGCTCACCCGGCGGCACCCTGATCGGGCTGGCCGAGGTGTTCAGCGCACAGATCAGCCCACCGCCCCGGCGGAACGCGAAACAGCCGGCGGGCGCGCCGTACCACTCCAGAGTGGAACCCGTGAACGCCGGATGAGTCTTCCGGAGCTCGATCGCCCGCCGGTAGAGCGACAGTGTCGACGCGGGATCCTCGAGTTGCGCTTCCACGGTGACCGGGGCCCAGTCGTCGGGCATCGGCAGCCAGGTCCGCGGGTTGCGGGAGAAACCGAACGGCGGCCGGTCGCCTTCCCAGGGCAGCGGCACACGCGAGGCGTCGCGGCCGAATTCCACGCCGGCGGTCTTGGCGCGCGGGTCGGCGAGCGCCTCGGGCGGGAGGTCGACGTTGCCGAGCCCGAGTTCTTCGCCGTTGTACAGGTAGACGGTGCCGGGCAGGGCCAGCTCGACCAGCGCCATCGCGCGGGCCCGCCGGACGCCCTGTGCGCCTCCGCCGTACCGGCTGACCTGACGCCAGACGTCGTGATTGCTCAACGTCCAGGTCGCGGGCGCCCCGGCCGTCGCCGGGACGGCCAGGGATCGTTCGATGGACGTCCGCATCGCGTCCGCGTCGAAATGCGTGAGCACGAGCCGGAAGTTGAACGCCAGATGCAGTTCGTCCGGCCGAAGGTAGCGGGAGAGCCGCTCGTCGTCGTGCACCCAGATCTCGCCGACGGCCATCGTGCCGGGGTATTCGTCGAGCACCTTGCGGATCATCTGGTGGATCTCGTGCACGCGGTCGTTGTCGAACCGCGGATCGTAGAACTCGCTCGGCCCCAGCGGGTTCACCCGCGGATCCATATCCGGCAGGCCGGGCGGTTTCGCCATGCCGTGCGCGACATCGATGCGGAAGCCGTCGACGCCGTGGTCCAGCCAGAACCGCAGGGTGCGCTCGAGATCGGCGGCGACCTCGGGGTTCGACCAGTTCAGGTCAGGCTGCTGCGGGGAGAACAGGTGCAGGTACCACTGGCCGTCCGGGACCCTGGTCCACGCCGGCCCGCCGAACGCGCTGACCCAGTTGTTAGGCGGCAGATCACCGCGTTTTCCGAGCCCCTCGCGGAAGATGTAGCGATCCCGTTCCGGGCTGCCCGGCGCCGCCGCCATCGCCGATTTGAACCAGGCGTGGGTGTTGCTGGTGTGGTTGGGGACGAGGTCGATGGTGACCTTGATACCGCGTTTGTGCGCCTCGGTCAGCAGCACGTCGAAGTCGCCGAGCGTGCCGAACATCGGGTCGACGTCGCGCGGGTCGGCGATGTCGTAGCCGTGGTCGGCCATGGGGGAGCGGTAGAACGGCGCCAGCCAGAGCGCGTCGACGCCGAGCAGCTCCAGATAACCGAGCTTGCTGCGGATGCCTTCGAGATCACCGACGCCGTCGCCACCGGAATCGGCGAACGAGCGCACGTAGACCTGGTAGAAGACAGCCCGCTTCCACCAGTCCACGTCCCGTTCCATCACACGAAGCTGTTCATCATGCTGTTGGCGGCCATTTCGAGGTAGGCCCACAGCTGACCGCGGTAGGGCTCTTCGATGTTCTCTTCGTCGACCGCGATCTTGATGCAGCGCAACCAGGCGTCGCGTTCGATCGGGCCGATCTTGAACGGCGCGTGCCGCATCCGCAGCCGGGGGTGGCCGCGCTGATCCGAGTACGTGTGCGGGCCGCCCCAGTACTGCATGAGGAACAGCCGGAACCGCTCCTCGGCCGGGCCGAGGTCCTCCTCGGGGTACAGCGGGCGAAGCACCTCGTCGACGGCCACCTCGGCGTAGAACCGGGCGACGATCCGGCGGAACACCGGCTCGCCGCCGATCGCCTCGTACACGGTCGTGGGGTCTGGTTCGCTCACTGACACGTCTCCATTCTGCCCCGCCCTACTGTCCGGCGGGCGGGGATGACATAAAGCGACCCAGCGGTGGCTCGAAGCCGGCCTCGTCGAGCGCCGCGAGCAGATGCGCCCTCAGCGCGCGCTGCACGGCCCATTGCTTGCCCGGGCGCACCTTCACCGTCAGGCGGAGCTTGATGCCTTCGGGGGTCACGGTCTCCACGCCGAGCATCTCCGGCGGCTCCAGCACGTTGGGCGCCAGGTGCTCGTTCGCGAGCAGTGACGTCGCCTTCTCGGCCATCAACACGGTGGCGCGTTCGACGTCGGCGGAGTAGCTGAGCGGGACGTCGACCACGGCGACCGCGAAGCCCTGGCTCGAGTTGCCGACCCGCAGTACCTCGCCGTTGCGGACGTACCAGACGGTGCCGTTGATATCACGCAGAGTCGTGATCCGGAGGCCGACGGCTTCGACCGTGCCGGTCGCTTCGCCGACGTCGACGACATCACCGACGCCGTATTGGTCCTCGATCATCATGAAGATGCCGGACAGGAAGTCCTTGACGAGGTTCTGCGCGCCGAAACCGAGTGCGACCCCGATGATGCCCGCGGACGCGATGATCGGCGCCAGATTGATCCCCAGCTCGCCGAGCACGAGGATGAAGGCGAGCCCGTAGATGAGGAAGGTCGCCATCGACTTCATCACGGAGCCGATCGTGGCGGCCCGCTGGCGGCGGCGTTCCACGATCGCCGAGCCGAGGATTTCGGGAGCCTTCTCACGCAGCGGTCTCAGCAGAGCCGGCAGCTTCTTGGAACCGCTCGGCATTTTGGTGACCCGGTTGATCAACCGTCTCACCAGGTAGCGCAGCAGGAACGCGAGGAGAAGGATCAGCAGGATCTTGATCGGCTTCGTGAGCAGCCAGGCCGCCGACGCGGCGAGCCATTCGTTGTGTGTGAGGTCGAACACCTGGCCGCACAGGGTGCTGGGTTCCTTGACACAGGCCGGAGGTTCCGTGGGCAGCAGGTTCACGTAGAGGAAATGTCCTTCCATGCTCGGCGGGGCTCTCACGATCTTGAGGCCCCGATGGATTCGAAACACCCAACGTCATGTGGCCGCGGGGTCTCACGCATGTGACACGTCTTGTAACACACGTGCACTTTGGGGCTGATCTGTGGTCGACTATGCCTGCACCGGTGGAGGTGGTCGAGTGCCAGACCGACAACCCATCCCCCTCGGCGTCCCGAGCCAAGCCTTGGCCGGACAGGCGCCGGAGGTCGTGTTGCGTGCTCATCCGGGAGGTGCCCCTTCGCATGGGGCTCCACCGGGCGGGCCGGGAACACGGCCAGGGGGTGTTGCCCGCCCGCCCGGACAGCGTAGAGGGCGGGACCCGTCGAGTACGGCGGTACCCACTACGACTACAGCGTCGTCCTGGGGCCGCAGACGGGTATTGCTGTTGAACGCCACGTTCGAACCGCTGACGGCGTTGCCGTTGCGGCGCGCGGTGGTCCTCGTGATGTGCGGCAAGGCCGAGGTGGTGCACGGAGACCCGGGAGGGCTCGAACTGCACGCCGCCACGGTCTCGCTGCCCGTGCCGTCGGTGATCCGGCTGAGCACCTACGTGCGCGTGCCCTACCGCGCGCAGGTGCCGCTGACCCGGGCCGGGCTCATGCATCGCGACCGGTACCGCTGCGCCTACTGCGGAGGCCGGGCCGAGACTATCGACCACGTCGTCCCGCGTAGCCGAGGCGGTCCCCACAGCTGGACGAACTGCGTGGCCTGCTGCGCCAAGTGCAATCACCGGAAGGCGGACAAACTGCTTTCCGAGATCGGCTGGCGCCTGCGGGTGGTGCCGAGGGCACCGCACGGGCCGCATTGGCGGTTGCTCGCGCATTCCAAGGAGGCCGACCCGTTGTGGCGGCCTTATCTCGGTTCGGCGGCCTGAACCGCCCCTGAACATGTCGGCGCCCCGGCTGCCTTTCGGCGGCCGGGGCGGGCCGATGGTTCCGCTATGCCGTCCGACCGGACGCTGTCCTGGTCGCACTGGCTTCTTCTTTACAAGTACGCCGTCCCCTACTACCGCGGTACTCGCCGTCGAGCCGGTGGATCTGGGCTCAGGCGGCCAAGGTGTAGTCGCTCTGGCACGTGACGCGAGTGCCACGGGTGACCCTGGTGCCACGGGTGACGCGGGTTCCACAGGTGACGCGGGTTCCAGCCGTCACGCGGGTGCCACGGGTGACCCTGGTGCCACGAGTGACGCGGGTTCCACAGGTGACGCGGGTTCCAGCCGTCACGCGGGTGCCACGGGTCACTCGGGTGCCCCGGGTGACACGAGTGCCGCACGTGACGCGGGTTCCGGCCGTGACACGGGTACCGCGAGTGACACGAGTACCGCGAGTAACCCGTGTGCCCGCCGTCACACGCGTACCGGGGGCCGGTTCAGTTTCGAAGAGTGACGAAATGTCGTTGATGATCGCCTGGCCGGGTGTCTGGGTGCTCGTCATGGCGCGTCCTCCTGGGACCGGTGCGTTACCTGCTGGGGATGGGGGCGGGGCGCAAGGCCCGTACAGGTGAAAAAGCTACGAGGATTTCAAGGCGGGGACAAGACGGCAGCGACGGGTGCGGCCGCCCGTACGTTGAGTTGCAACCTTTCGGCCTTCTCCGCTTCGCCCCAACGTGGGAGCGCTTTCGCGGCAAGCGGCGGACGGCCATCTCCGGACGACGAGCGGTCGAGGGCGCGGCGCACGGCTGTGATCGGTGGAACGGCCGTGCGAGCGGGTACGGAGGATCGTCATCGGATACGCTCACGCGCGTGAACCTTGTCGAGACGATCCTGGTCTTCGCGGTGATCCCCCTGGCCATCTACGCCCTGTGCGGGGTGGCCACGCTGCGGTCGAAAGGCGCTGGTACCGCGCGGTACCGGCCGGGGCAGCCGTGGGATTACCCGGCCATGTGGTGGAGCGCCAACCCCGAAGGTGTCGGCGCCAGGCATCCGCACACGAATGCGGGAGGTACGCCCTCCGTCATCACGGCGGACGGCGCTTCGGTGACGGGAGGCGCTCGTGGCAACTGGTGAACTGACCCATTCGTCTGCCGCTGTTGACGAAGACCCCGGTTACGGCGCGGTCGTTACCTCGAGCGGCCGGGTTTCCGCCGCCAAGATGTACGAGCCCGTTGCTCCGAACAGCCCATTCTCGACCCAGCAGCTTGCCCGGCTCGACGAAGCACTGACCCTGGCCAGCCGCGAGACCGGCCTCGACTTCAGCGTGTACCTCGGCGAGCTCGGCGAGGACTCCCGCGAGAGCGCGGAGCAGCTGCAGGCCTCGACCGACAACCCGGCCGACGCCGTGCTCGTCGCCGTCTCGCCCGGGCAGCGCGTGATCGAGATCGTGACAGGCTCCCAGGCCCGGCACCGCCTGCCCGACCGCGGTGCGAAGCTCGCCGTGGCCAGCATGGTGGCCTCCTTCAAGGAAGGCGACCTCATCGGCGGCCTGGTCAACTCGCTGCGCATGCTGAGCGACCAGGCGGGCAACCCGTCGCACTGAGTTCGCCTGGCCCAAGTGCAATGAAGGGGCTTTCATCGCAAATTTTGCGATGAAAGGCCCCTTCATTGCGTTGGGGACTAGCCGGCCTGGGAGTCGAACTCCCGGGCGGCCAGTGCCCGGAGGATCCCGGCCCGCCCTTCGGAGACGAGCCGCCGCAGCGCCGCCGGGTGCTCCTCGGCCAGCCACGCGTCCGACGCCTCGACCGTTGAAGGCTCGACCGACCACGATGGGTACAGCCCGACCACGGTCGGCTGGGCCCGCTCGCTGGAACGCCGCTGCCACACCTCGTCGATGATGTCGAAGTAGCGCGTCACGTAGTCCCCGAGCAGGTGCTTCTGGCCGGGGTGCGAGAAGCCGGTGATCAGCGAGTCGCTGACCGCGTTCGGCAGCTCGTCGTCGTACACCGCCCGCTGCCACGCGTCGGCCTTCGCCTCATCGGTCGGGCGCAGCGCCCGCGAACGTTCCGCGTGCCGTCGGCCGGCGGCGGTGTCGTCCTTGGCGAGTTCGGCGTCGATCTCTTCGTTGTCCGCCTTGCCGTGCGCGACCAGCGCCTGCAGCAGCCGCCAGCGCAGGTCGGTGTCGACGGTCAGGCCCGCCAGCGGCCCGCTGCCGTCGAGCCAGCCCGTGATGATCCGCAGCAGCGAGTCGTCGAGCACGGAGTGGGCCAGCGAGTTCACGAAGGCGAGCTGGTGGTCCGAGCCGGGCTCGGCGGCCAAGGTCAGCTCCAGCAGCCGCGCGGTGAACTCCGGCCAGCCCTTCTCCTTGGCCCACGCCTTGTTCGCGTACGAGTTCAGCGCCGTCTGCGCCTGCAGCAGAAGCCGCTGCACCACGCCGACCTCGGTCTCCGTGTGCACGCCGCGCTCGACGAGCGTCACGAAGTCACGCGCCTTCAGCTCGGCCTCACGCGTCATCTCCCATGCCGCCGACCAGCACAGCGTGCGGGGGAGCGAATCGGTGATGTCGGCGACGCGGTCGATCAGCGTGGTCAGCGACGCCGGATCGAGCCGCATCGTGCAGTAGGTCAGGTCGTCGTCGTTGACCAGCACGAGCTTGCCCGCCGGGAGGCCGACCAGGGCAGGCACCTCGGTGCGCTCGCCGTCGACGTCGAGTTCGACGCGGTGCTTGCGGACGATCTTGCCGCTGCCGTCCTCGTCATAGACACCGACCGCGACCCGGTGCGTCCGCAGTTCACCGGCACCCGGCTTCGCGCCGCTCTGCGTCACGGCGAACGACACGAACTTGCCGTCGGCGCCGACCTCGTAGCGCGGGCTCAGCGAGTTCAGGCCGGTGGTCTCCAGCCACTGCGCGCTCCACCACGACAGATCGCGGCCGGACGCCTCTTCGAGTGCGCCCAGCAGATCGGCCAGGGTCGCGTTGCCCCAGGCGTGCTTGCCGAAGTAGAGCTTCAGGCCCTCGAGGAAGTGGTCGAGGCCGACGTAGGCCACGAGCTGCTTGAGCACGCTCGCGCCCTTGGCGTAGGTGATGCCGTCGAAGTTCACCTCGACCGCGTGCAGATCGACGATGTCCGCGGCGATCGGATGCGTCGAGGGCAGCTGGTCCTGCCGGTACGCCCACGACTTCTCGATGTTCGCGAAGCTGGTCCACGCGTTCTTGTACTCGGTCGCCTCGGCCTGCGCGAGGACGCTCGCGAAGGTCGCGAACGACTCGTTCAGCCACAGGTCGTCCCACCAGCGCATGGTGACCAGGTCGCCGAACCACATATGCGCCATCTCGTGCAGCAGCGTCTCGGCGCGGCGCTCGTAGGCGTAGCGCGTGACGCGGCTGCGGAAGACGTAGTCCTCCAGGAAGGTGACGGCGCCGGCGTTCTCCATCGCGCCCGCGTTGAACTCCGGCACGAACAGCTGGTCGTACTTGGAGAACGGGTACGGGGTGGCGAACTTGTCGTGGTAGAAGCCGAAACCCTGTTTGGTCTCGGTGAACAGCTTGTCCGCGTCCATATGCTCGGCGAGCGACGCGCGGCAGTAGATGCCGAGCGGGATGGTGCGGTGGTCGTCGATGTACTCGTCGCGCCACTCGGTGTACGGGCCGGCGATCAGCGCGACCAGGTAGGTCGAGATCCGCTCGGACACGGCGAACACGGTGCGGACGGCGCCCTCCGGCGTCTCCTCGGCCGACTCGACGAGCGCGTTCGAGATGACCTTCCAGTCCTTCGGCGCGATCACCGTGAGCCGGTAGACCGACTTCAGGTCGGGCTGGTCGAAGCAGGCGAACATGCGCTTGGCGTCGGCCGTCTCGAACTGCGTGTAGAGGTAGACGCCGTCGTCGACCGGGTCGACGAACCGGTGCAGGCCCTCGCCGGTGTTCATGTACCGGCAGACCGCGTCGACGACGAGATCGTTCGATTCCGCGAGTTTGGGCAGCTCCACACCCTTGTCCTCGACGTACCCGGTGACGTCGAGCTCCGCCCCGTTGAGGACGGCCGATTCGATCCCCTCGGCGACGATGTCGACCCAAGAGCCTTCGCCGCTTCTGGCCGCGGCGAACTTGATCGTCGTCTTCGACGTGAAGGTCTTCTCCCCGGGACCGCCGCGGCCGTCGGTCAGATCCAGCTCGATGTCATACGACTCGACGTCGAGCAGGTCCGCGCGCAGCTTGGCTTGGTCTCGGGTCAGGTTGGGGGCGGGCACTGGCACCTCTGGTCATCGGTATCGGTTTTGGTTTCCAACTAGAGGCATCCAATCATGTGGAGGCCGGTGCTGACGACGGGAACAACACCGACGGCGGCGATGTTGGTTCGCTGTGTAGCACTCTGTAGGCACCTGCTCCACCACACGATGGCACTGGGAGACCTGATGACCGCCCCGTCCGAGACGACCAAGGTCGACTTCTACTTCGATCCGATCTGCCCCTTCGCCTGGATCAGCTCGCGCTGGATCCTCGAAGTCGAGAAGCACCGCTCCCTCGACTTGAGTTTCCGGATCATGAGCCTTTCGGAGCTCAACAGTGGCCGCGAGGACCTTCCTGAGCAGTACAAGGAGCTTCTCAGCCGCGGCTGGGGACCGGTCCGCGTCGCGACCGCGCTCGCGCAGAAGAACGGTGAAGAGGCGCTGCGCGACTTCTACACGGAGTTCGGCACGCGTCACCACAACCAGGGCAACAAGGACATCCCGCAGGTCATCAAGGAGACCCTCGAGGCCATCGGCGCCCCTGCCGAGCTGGCCGAGGCCGCCGAGTCGAGCGAGTACGACGAAGCGCTGAAAAAGAGTCACTACGAAGGTATGAATCCGGTCGGAATGGACGTCGGCACCCCGACCATCCACATCGACGGCGTCGCCTTCTTCGGCCCGGTGCTCAGCTCGATCCCGCGCGGCGAGGACGCTGTCAAGGTCTTCGACGGCGCCCGCGCGCTGGCGAGCTACCCGGACTTCTTCGAGCTGAAGCGCACCCGGACCGGGGAGCTGAACTTCGACTGAGCCGGGCTCAAGGGGTAGCGAGCGCGGCGCGGGTGATGTCCTCCGGATAGGAGGACCGGGCGACGGCCTCGTCGTCGGTGAGCTCACCCGCGTCGCGTTTCCGCTTGAGTTCGATGAACTCCCGCAGGCCGGCCTGCTGACGCCGCACGAACTCCCGGTCGACCGGCTCGCCGTGCCCGGGTACGACGACCCGCGGGTCCAACGCCAGAAGCCCGTCCAGCACGGACGGCCACTCTTCGAGATTCGAGCCGTCGTTGAACGAGAACGCGCTGAACCCGTGTTCCGCGTGCTCGAGCGCGTCGCCGGTGAACACCACCCCGGCGTCCGGGACGTGGACGAACAGGTCGTGGTCGGTATGGGCGCTGCCGAGGAACCGCAGCACGGCCTTCCGCCCGCCCAGGTCGATCTCGGTGGTGTCGGCGACCAGGCGGTCGGGCATGGTGAGGGTCGTGCGCTCCAGCGCCGCCGCGATTTCGGGCCGCTTCTCGGCCTTGTAGTACTCGATCCACTTCCGGCGCGCGGTTTCGCCATCCGTCTTCAGCTCGGCGGCGCAGCGTTCGTGGGCCCAGACCTCGCAGGGCAGGAACGCCGTCGTGCCGAAGCTGTGGTCGAAATGCGAGTGGGTGTAGACGACCGACCACGGCAGCGGCGTGATCTCCCGGGCCGCGGCGGCGAGTTCGGCACCCTGCTCGACGTCACCTCGGACGTCGATCACGAGACAGCTCTCGTCGCCGATGACCAGGCCGGTGGTCAGGTCCAGCTCCTCGTAGCGACGGGCGTACACACCCTCGGCGAGTTCGAGCCACTTCATGCCGTCTCCAGAATCCCCTTGCGCAGCACGGGAACCGTGCTGCTCGTGTCGAGCCGTGCGGCGAGAGTCACGTCGTTCGCGTGCCCGCCCGCGGCGAGTTCGCGCCCCGACGAACACTGTGCCAGCGCTTCCGGGACCAGCACCTCCGCCCCGGTCTGCGCGGCGGCGTTGCACAGCGTCGCGCCGTTCGGCGAGGGCAGCGCGAGGAGCGTGCCGGACGGGATTTCCGTCACAGACGACGGCCGGAGCGTCCAGGCGCCTTCACCCGCGAGTGTGGCGCCCGCGGCCTTGGCTGCCTCCGCGGCGCGGTGGTCACGCCAGCGCACCGGGAGCACCCGCGCACCGCGTCCGAGGGCGAGATCCGTGGTGGTGCTGAAGGAAAGTACGTCGACGATCACCAGGACCGCGCACGCGCCGCCCAGAGTGCCGACGCCTTCCGGTCCCCATTCGAGTCTGACGTCCGCTTCGTGCTGCCCCCAGATGTCCACCCCCAGAGCATGCCCGGCCCCGGCGCTGATGGCAGACTCCGGTCCGTGCGCGTATATCTCGGCTCTGACCATGCTGGATTCGAACTGAAGAACCACCTCGTGGCCCACCTGGAGAAGCAGGGCCACGACGTGGAGGACGTCGGTCCGTTCGTCTACGACGCGGCTGACGACTACCCGGCGTTCTGCATCGAGGCGGCCCGCCGCGTCGTCGCGGACGAGGGCAGCCTCGGCATCGTCGTCGGTGGTTCCGGCAACGGCGAGCAGATCGCGGCCAACAAGGTGAAGGGCGCTCGCGCGGGCCTCGCGTGGAGTGTCGAGACCGCGAAGCTCACCCGTGAGCACAACCACGCCCAGCTGATCGGCGTCGGCGCGCGGATGCACACGACCGAACAGGCCATCGAGATCGTCGAGGCGTTCCTCGAGACCCCGGTCAGCCCGGACGAGCGGCACGCCCGCCGGGTCCAGCAGATCCTCGACTACGAGGCCACCGGCTGGCCGCCGCCGCTGCCCCAGAACTGAAATGCCTGAGGGGCACACCCTCCATCGCCTGGCACGGCTGCACAAACGCCGGTTCGGCGGCGGGCCGGTCGCGGTCAGCAGCCCACAGGGCCGGTTCGCCACTGAAGCGTCCCGTGTGGACGGTCAGGTGCTGGTGACGGCAGAGGCGTACGGAAAACATCTGTTCCACGACTACGGTCCATACGGGATGGTGCACATCCATCTCGGGCTGTACGGCACGTTCTCCGACGAGAAACTGCCCGCGCCCGAACCGGTCGGCCAGGTCCGGATGCGGCTGGAGGGCGGCACGCACTGGGCTGATCTGCGCGGGCCGAACCAGTGTGAACTCCTGGACGTGGATCGTGCCGAGTCGATCAAGGCCCGGCTCGGCCCCGACCCGTTGCGCGGCGACGCCCGGCCGGAGAAGGCCTGGGAGCGGATCTCGCGTTCGAAGACCTCCATTGCCGCGTTGCTCATGGACCAGTCGGTGCTCGCGGGCGTCGGCAACGTCTATCGCGCCGAAGTGCTGTTCCGGCACGGCGTCGCGCCGCTCGTCCCTGGCCGGGCGCTCGACCGCGGGCTGTGGGACGAGATGTGGGCGGATCTGGTGACGCTCATGAAGCACGGCGTGCGGGTGGGGCGGATCGACACCGTCGCGCCCGAACACCTGCCCGGGGTGACCGGCCGCGCCCCGCGCCAGGATCGGCACGGTGGTGAGGTCTACGTCTACCGGCGGGCAGGTCTGCCTTGCCTGGTCTGCGGGACTCCGGTCGCGCGCAGCGATCTGGCCGCGCGCAACCTCTTCTGGTGCCCCACCTGTCAGCCCGCCTGAGTACCGACCTCCAATGCCATGAACGGTCCGTTCCTTGCGAAATTTGCAAGGAACGGACCGTTCATAGCGCTTGAAGGGGTGTCTAAGCGGGTCAGAAGTCGAAGCCGCCCCCGTCGAAACCGCCACCGTCGAAGCCGCCGCCATCGAAGCCACCGGCGTCCCCGCCCGTGTCGCCGCCCGCGTCACCACCGGCGTCCGCGCCGGCGTCCTCCTGGCCGGCGTCGTAGCCCGACTCCCAGGCCGCCGCGCTGGCGATCCCGCCCATACCGGAGAACATCGCGCTGAAGAGCAGCATCGAGCCGAGGCCCCACGCGCCGGCCACGAGCGCGGGCTTCCACCACGGCTCGCTGTACCAGCCCTGCGGAACCGGCCGCCCGGCCACACGTCCACCCGGGTAGTAGTGCGGCGTGCGCTGACTCGGGTCGGGAGAGGCCTCGTAGTGCTCGCCCTCGACGTCGACCGAGCGGTACTCCGTGACCTTGCCCGCTCGATCGCGCTCTTCGCTGCCGGGCAGGTCCGGACCGGGGTCCATGCCCATCGCGAGCCGCGCCGCCCGGACGTAATAGAGGCCTTCGATGGCGGTTTCCTTGACCAGCCGGGCCTGTTCCGCGGTCTGCGCCTGCTCCATCTGGGAACCCGCCGCGTTGTAGCGCTCGGAGGCGTCCGCCATCGCCTGCTGGGAGGCCGTGTCCGTGCCGTTGATGTTGAGTACCTGACCGCCGAGCCGCTCGACGAGTCGCCGCGCGTCGGCCTTGGCGTCGTCGAGCCGGCGCTGTTTGGCCGCCGCCTGGGACTTCGCGAAGTAGAGGCCGCCGCCGACAACGACGACAAGGAGCACGATCAGGAAGATCGCGGTGCCCATGAGTCACTCCAGGAATCGTTCGACCATTTGATCCCGACAACGCGGACAGTACGCGCTGGGTTCCCGGTCAGTGCCCTTGGTCACGGTGCCTCTGGCGACCGAAACTAGAACACGTTATAGTTCGGCGGTATGAAGTTCACCCTGTCGGTCGCGATGAATCCGCTGGATCAGCTGGGCGAGCTCGCCCACGCCGCCGAAGAGGCGGGTTTCTCCTCGGTCGCCCTCCCGGATTCCCTGTTCTATTCCGAAACGGTCTCGGCCGACTATCCGTACACGCCCGACGGCAGCCGGTTCTGGACCGAGGAGACGCCGTGGGCCGATCCGCTGGTCGCCGCCGCCTCGATGGGCGCGGTCACGGACAGGATCACGTTCTACACCTCGGTGCTCAAACTCGGCTCCCGGAATCCGGTTCTGCTGGCGCGCCAGGTGGCTTCGGTCGCCACTCTGACGGGTGGCCGGTTCGGACTCGGGCTCGGCGTCGGCTGGTCGCCCGAGGAATTCGCGTGGTGCGGCGCGCCGTATGAGCGACGAGGCAAGCGCGTGGACGAGGCGATCGACGTGCTGCGGCTGATCCTCGGCGGCGGAATGGTCGAGTATCACGGCGAATTCTTCGATTTCGACAAGCTGCGGATGAGCCCCACACCGCCTTCGCGGGTGCCGTTCTACATCGGCGGCCACACCGAGGTCGCGTTGCGCCGTGCCGCCAGGGTCGGCGATGGCTGGTCCTCGGCGATGATGAAGTTCGACGATCTGCGCGCCACGATCACCCGGTTGCGTGAGCTGCTGGCCGAACAGGGCCGCGCCGATGACCCGTTCGAGTATCAGGCCGTCTGCATCGACCGGTTCGGTCTCGACGGCTACCGCGAGCAGGGCGAGATCGGCGTGACCGACGTGATCACCATGCCGTGGGTGTTCGAGGGCATCGGATTCGACGCGGAAATCGGGCCGAAGCTCGATTCCATCAAGAAGTTCGGTGACGAGATCATCGCGAAGCTGGGGGACTGAGCCATGGGTGTCGACGTCTGCTGGGATCCGGCCGTCAAGCAGCCGGCCGCCCGCCATGCGGCGTACCGTTCGATGACCGCCGTCGCCTCCGGGGACAAGGACGGCTGGCTCGGGCTCTTCGCCGGTGACGCCGTCGTCGAAGACCCGGTCGGCCCGTCGATGTTCGACGCCGAGGGCAAAGGTCATCACGGCCACGACGGGATCGGCGCCTTCTGGGAGGCCACGATCGCCAACGTCGAGCGGTTCCAGTTCACGATCCGCGATTCCCACGCCGCCGGCGACGAGGTCGCGAACATCGGCACGATCACGACGTATCTGCCCGGCGGCTACCGCGTCGACACCGACGGCGTGTTCGTCTACCGGGTGCGCGAGGACGGGCTGATCGTGTCGATGCGGGCGTACTGGGAAACCGAACGCGCGCTCGCCACGGCCCGGCAGGTCGAAGACTGAAGACGCCGTCTCGCTGAGAGGCACCTTGACTGCTCCTCAAGGGCGCCTTTTACTGAACAGGTGGTATAGACCTCCTACCTCTCGCCTGGCACGAAGCAGCGCCTAGGGGAACACAGGGTCATACGAGTGCAAACCGCCGCGCACTCGTCGGATGTCTTTGTCGCCTCAGCCGCTTCTTGCCGTCCCTGACACAAGGAGCACAGTGAGCATGTCGGCAATCCCACTCGTCCGGCGGATGGCGGTGGCCGCGGCGGCGGCCCTCGCGTTGACGTCGGTCACCTACACGGCGGCGGAGATCGCGGCGCCGGAACCGGCCCAGGCCTTGGAAAACGGCCTCGCCAGGACCCCGCCGATGGGGTTCAACAACTGGAACACGACCCATTGCCGGGCCGATTTCAACGAGGCGATGATCAAGGGCATCGCGGATATCTTCGTCGCGCAGGGCTTGAAGGACGCCGGCTACCAGTACGTCAACATCGACGACTGCTGGGCGCTGCCGACCCGGAATTCGCAGGGCAACCTGCAGCCCGACACCAAACGTTTCCCCAACGGCATCAAGGCGCTCGCCGACTACGTGCATTCGAAGGGGCTCAAGTTCGGCATCTACACCAGCGCCGGCACCAAGACCTGCAACACGGCCGGTTTCCCGGGCGGGCTCGGGCACGAGCAGCAGGACGCGAACCTGTTCGCCTCGTGGGGCGTCGACTACCTGAAGTACGACAACTGCAACAACCAGGGCGTCGACGCGCAGCAGCGGTACAAGACGATGCGCGACGCGCTGGCCAGGACCGGCCGTCCGATCGTCTACTCGCTCTGCGAATGGGGCCAGACCAACCCCAAGGTGTGGACCTGGGGCGAGCCGGTCGGGAACCTGTGGCGCACCACCGGCGACATTTCCGATAACTGGAACAGCATGATCGGCAAGGCGAAGGCGAACCGCGTGCTCGCGCAGTACGCCGGGCCCGGTCACTGGAACGACCCCGACATGCTCGAGGTCGGCAACGGCGGGATGACCGCGACGGAGTACCGCACCCACTTCAGCCTGTGGGCGATGATGGCCGCGCCGCTGCTCATCGGCGCCGACCTGCGCAAGGTCAACGCGGACACGTTCAGCATCCTCAAGAACACCGACATCATCGCCCTCGACCAGGACTCGCTGGGCAAGCAGGCGACGATCGTCAGTTCCAACGGCGGCCTGGTCGTCTACAACAAGGTGCTGGCGAACGGTGATCGCGCGGTCGCACTGTCCAATGAGAACACTTCGACCGCGACGATCAGCACCACCGCCGCCGCGCTGGGCATCGGCGGTGCGCCGTCGTACAACCTGAAGGATCTGTGGTCCAAGGCGAACCGCACGACCACCGGGACGATCAGCGCGTCGGTTCCCGCGCACGGAACCGTGGTCTACCGCGTCTCCAAGGGCTCCGGCGGTCCTACGACCCGCTACGAGGCCGAGGGCGGGACGCTGTCGACGGGCGGCACGATCGACTCGAACCACACCGGCTTCTCCGGCACCGGTTTCGCCAACGGCACCAACGCCGTCGGCAGCTATGTCGAATGGAAGGTCAACGCCGCCGCTGCCGGTTCCGTGCAGGCGAACTTCGGCTTCGCCAACGGCACCACGGCGAACCGGCCGGTCGACATCTCGGTGAACGGGACGGTCGTCGCCACGGGCGTCGCGTTCGAGGGGACGGGAGCCTGGACCAACTGGAGTTCCGTCGCCAGGTCACTGAACCTCGCTGCGGGCGCCAACACCATCAGGCTCGCCGCGACCACGGCCAACGGTCCGGCGAACCTGGATTACCTGGACGTCACCACCGGCTGATCCCAAGCGCGTGAAGGACTCCTTCCCTCGGCTCAGCCGAGGGAAGGAGTCCTTCACGCGACTTTCGGCCACAGTGGACGGCAGGAGGGGGTATGTTCCGCGCCATGCGCCGGTGGGTCAGCGTGGTCGGGGTCGTGCTCCTGCTGCTGGGGTTCTACGTCTTGGCGGCGGTCTGTTTCGTACTGCTCGCCTTCGGTGGTGGCTTGCTGCTGGCCCGGCTCGACGGCCTGCCGTTCCTGGTCGCCGCGCTGACGCTGGGCCTGCTGCTCGGCGCGGGCGTCGTGGCGCTGACGCCGTTCAAGGCGAAGCCGTTCGTGCCGGCCGGGGTCCCGCTCTTCCGCGACGACGCCCCCGAACTCTGGGCCATGCTCACCGAATTGGGGGAGACGATCAGGACCCGGCTGCCCGACCAGGTCTGGATCACCACCGTGCCGGGAGCCTCGGTCGTCGAGCAGGCCAGCCTGTTCGGGCTGAAGCCGGGACGACGGTTCCTCTTGATCGGCTACCCGATGCTGCAGGCCTTTTCCCGCACCCAGTTGCGCGCGATCGTGGCGCACGAATTCGGCCACTACGGACAGTTCGACGGCCGGACCACCGGGCTCGGCTATCGCGCGCACGTCGCCGTCGCACGGATGCTTGAACGGTTTCCCCGCCGATCGGTCAATCCGCTTTCCTGGATCTATCGTGGCTACGCCCGGCTGTTCATCCTGACTCGGCGGGCCGCGAGCCGCCGCCAAGAGTACGGCGCGGACCACGTCATGGGCAGGGTCGCGGGCCGGACCGCAGCACAATCGGCACTGAGGCTCGCGCCGGTGATCGGCGGCGAATGGAATCGGTTCCTGCACGTCAAAGTCGGAGTGGGCTTCCGGTTCGGGCTGGCCCCGGCCGATGTCTTCTGCGGTTTCGCTCAGCTGCTTCAGGCGCGGCGTGAATGGATGACCACCGCCGAGCACCCGGTCCGGCGGCAAACGCGGTGGGATACCCATCCGCCGATGGTGGAACGGTTGTGGGCCTTGGAAACGATGCCGGAATCCGCCGATGTGGACGAACGCCCCGCGCTCGGTCTGCTCGGCGATCCCGGCCAGGTCGCCGCCCGGCTGGAGACCGCTTTCGATTTGGGCGACCGGCGCCGTGTCCCGTGGGAAACCTATCCGTGCGAGTCGGATCTGGCGCAGCTGAAGGAGGCGGCCGAGGCCGCCTACCGGGCGATCGCCAGGGCCACTGGGCACTACGAGGGGAGTCTCGAAGCCCTTCTCGAGCTGCCGCCCGTCGACGAGCTCGATGTCCGGGTGGAGGAGAACGGTCTGCTCGCCGCGATCGTGCTGGCCGGCCTGGACGCGGGCACGATGCGGTTCGTACATCGTTGGGAGGACGACGAACCTGATGTCGTCGACGCTGACGGGTCCACTGTGGACGTCCTCGAGCTCGTCGAGGATCTGCTGACGCGCGACCCTGAAAACGTCGTGCGCGCCCGGGTCGAGCTCGCCGCGTGGGGGATCGATCCGGCCGCGGCGAGGGGTGGCGGAGAGCGCGTCTCGTCGAGTGCCTCCGAGGTGATCGGCGGGCTCGCCCATGTGAAGCTCGACGATCGGCCCGGACATCTCCTCATCACCGATCTCGGACTGCTCTTCGTGCCGATCAACGGCAAGCCGTCCGGCAACGGGAAGCCGGAGCTACTGTGGTTGCTGATGGCTCCGCCGTTCGCCGGGCCCGGGTCGGTTTGGCTGCCGTACGAGGAGATCTCGACGGCCGAGATCCAGCGCAAGATCCCGATCAAGGCGACCTTGACCCGGTACGACGGCACAACGCACCGGATCCACGCGGTCTACTCGGGCTATATCCACGGAAAGTCGGAACAGGTGATGCTGAGCGTGCTGAAAAACCGCTAGAGCCGCTCCGCGCGCTGGGTCAGGTAGCGCTGTTCCGGCTCACTCGCGGTCTTCCCGGCGGCCCGCAGGTACGCCTCCCGCGCTGCTTTTGTGTCCCCGACCTCTTCCAGCAGATGGCCCCGGACGGAATCGAGCCGGTGGGTCTGGGTCATCCGGCTGTCCTTTTCGAGTGTGTCGAGTAGTTCGAGTGCGGCTTCCGGGCCGTGGACCTCGGCGACCGCGACCGCGCGATTGAGCGTGACCACCGGGCCGGCGGAGACCTTCTCGAGGACGTCGTAGAGCGCGAGGATCTGCGGCCAGTCGGTGTCCGCGGCCGTGGCCGCCTCGTCGTGGACGGCGGCGATCGCGGCCTGCAGCTGGTACGGCCCGACCGGACCCGATTCGAGCGCCTTGCCGACCAGTGCGACACCTTCGGCGATCATCCCGGCGTTCCACCGCGCGCGATCCTGGTCCGTCAGCGGGATGAGCGAGCCCTCCGCGTCGGCACGGGCTCCTCGGCGTGCGTCGGTCAGCAGCATCAAGGCGAGCAGGCCGGTGACTTCGCTCTCGTCCGGCATCAGCCGTCGCAAGAGCCGGGTGAGGCGGATGGCTTCGGCGGTCAGATCGGCGCGGTGCAGGTCGGGGCCCGCACTGGTGGTGTAGCCCTCGTTGAAGATCAGGTACAGCACCTGGAGGACGACGCGGAGACGTTCGGCGAGTTCGGCCTGTGGCGGCAGGACGAACTCCGCGCCTGCTTTCTTGATGGTCTGCTTCGCCCGGCTGATGCGCTGGGCCATGGTGGATTCCGGCGCCAGGAACGCGTTCGCGATCTCCGCCGTCGTCAGGCCTCCGACAGCGCGCAGCGTGAGCGCGAGTTGTGAGGGCGCGGACAGCGAAGGGTGGCAGCACAGGAAAAGGATGGTGAGCGTGTCGTCCGATGTGGACGGTTGCCCTGGATCAACGAGGTCGAGCGCGGCCGAGTTCTCCTCGCGGCGGCGTCGCGCGCTCTCGCTGCGCCACTCGTCCACGAGCCGTCGTGACGCCACGGTCGCGAGCCATGCCTTCGGGCTGTCCGGGATGCCCTGCTCCGGCCACGACTGCGCGGCCGAGAGCAGGGCTTCCTGGACGGCGTCCTCGCAGGCATCGAACTGCCCGTGCTTGCGCACGAGCAGCCCGATGACCTGCGGTGCCAGCTCCCTGAGCAGGTTTTCGACCTGTGGTCCTGTCTTCACGCGCGCCAGTCTGCCGCACAACATGGACGAAGTGCGCCTACCTGACGGGGGAGTAGTGCGAAGGGTCGCCTTCGAGGGACTCGCTGGGCACGCCGTCGACACCGGGTTGTGCCGGCCCGGCGTGTCCCGAATGCCTCGTTGGGGACGTTGAGCGTCTCGTACGTGGCGTTGGGGACGTGCTGTCCGGCCTTCGCGACCGTATCGCTCCAGGTTCGAGTCACGTGCCCACCGTCGAACGCAAAGAACCCGCAGGCCAGACGCCTACGGGTTCTCATGTGGAGCTTCGGAGCGGGTGACGGGAATCGAACCCGCGTAGCTAGTTTGGAAGACTAGGGCTCTACCATTGAGCTACACCCGCATGCCCCCGGAGTACCCGGGTGCGAAAACAGCTTAGCGGTACCCGCTAGGCTGTGCGCACACCCCCCGGTGATCTAGTGGCGGGGAGTGTGACCCGGGATGTGGCGCAGCTTGGTAGCGCATCCGCTTTGGGAGCGGAGGGTCGCAGGTTCAAATCCTGTCATCCCGACTTCGATCTACATCTCAGCCTGGCGCGGTCGCCGTGGCAAGGACACGCCTCATGGCGTCGAAGACCGGCAGGAGCCGTCCTCCCTCATCCTGCATCGCCCGCACCGCGAGGTCGTCGCCGGCGTCGATGGCGAGCGCCTCCTGCCACAGTGTCCGTTCGGCCCCACGCCATGCCGGCTTGTCGGTGACCTCATCACCACTCACGAGCCCACCCAGCCACGTGCTCAGTTTTGGTCGGCTCCGACGCTGGCATCGTCGTCCTCAGGGGCCGCGAGCGGCGTGACACCGCTCGAAGCGGCATCCGCCTCGAGGTGTGCGGCGATGAGGTCCAGCAGCTTGTCGGTGTCGACCGGCTTGGTCACGTAGTCGTCGGCTCCCGATGCCAGGGTCCGCGCCTTGTCCTCGGCGGTCGCCTTGGCGGTGACGGCGATCACGGGAAGGTCCTCGTGGGCGGCCTCGGCGCGGATGGCGGAGATGGTGGCGTTGCCGTCGAGTTCCGGCATCATCACGTCCATCAGCACCAGGGCGGTGTCCTCGTGGCGTTCCAGGACCCGGATGCCCGCGACACCGGTCTCGGCGTAGATGACCTCGAGGCCGTTGCGTTCCAGCACCGCGGCGAGGGCGAAGACGTTCCGCAGGTCGTCGTCGACGATGAGGATTTTCTCGCCGTGGAACCGTTGTGACGAGGCCTCGGGGGCGACCGGCGGGACGGCCATGATCAGGGGGACACCGCTGGTCTGGGCGGTCGGCACGACCAGGTTGGCCGCGCTGACCGGCAGGTACAGGGTGAAGGTGCTGCCCTTGCCGGGTTCGCTGCGGACGCGGAGTTCACCGCCGAGCAGCTCGGTGAGCTGCTGGCTGATGGACAGGCCGAGCCCGGTGCCGCCGTACTTACGGCTCGTCGTGCCGTCGGCTTGGCGGAACGCGTCGAAGATGATCGCGAGTTTGTCGGGGGCGATGCCGATCCCGGTGTCCTCCACGGCGAAGGCGAGGACGCCGGGGGCCTGGCGGAGCGGATCGGCCTCGACCTCGCCCGCGTCGGCCATGCGGATATGCAGCCGGACGCCGCCCTCGTCGGTGAACTTCGCCGCGTTGGACAGCAGGTTCCGCAGTACCTGCTGGACGCGGTGCTCGTCGGTATGGATCGACGACGGCACGGGCGGGTCGATGAGGACGGCGAACTCGAGGCCCTTGTCCGCGGTGAGCGGGCGGCAGATCGATTCGACGTACTCGACCAGTTCCGGCAGCGTGACGTCGGACATCTGCAGATCCAGGTGCCCGGCTTCGACCTTGGCCATATCGAGGATGTCGTTGATCAGCTGTTGCAGGTCGCTGCCCGCCGAGTAGATCGTTCGCGCGAACTGGATCTGCTTCTCCGACAGATTCCCGTCCGGGTTCTCCGACAGCAGTTTCGCCAGGATCAGCGCGCTGTTGAGCGGAGTCCGCAGTTCGTGCGACATGTTCGCCATGAACTCGGATTTGTACTGCGACGCCATGGTCAGCTGGCCGGCGCGCTCCTCGAGTTCCTGCCGCGCCTGCTCGATTTCGCTGTTCTTGACCTCGATGTCGCGGTTCTGCTGTGCCAGCAGTGCCGCCTTTTCCGCGAGATCGGTGTTGGAGCGGCGCAGTTCTCGTTGCTGTGCCTGCAACTGCTCGGAGCGGGCCCGCAGTTCCTGCGCCAGGCGCTGGGATTCGGTCAGCAGCGCCTCGGTGCGCGAGTTCGACTGGATGGTGCTGACGTTGACCGCGATGGTCTCCTTCAGCTGCTCCAGCAGATCTATGTGGACGGTGCTGAACGCGTTGATCGACGCCAGTTCGAGCACCCCGAGCACCTCGCCCTGGAACAGCACCGGCAGCACGATCACGTTGACCGGGGCGGCGGCGCCGAGACCCGAAGAGATGAGCGCGTACTCCGGCGGCGCCTCGTGGACCAGTATCGTGCGGCGGTCGACCGCGGCCTGGCCGATCAGTGATTCGCCGGGGGCGAACCGAAGGCCCGCTTGGGATTTCGCCAGCCCGTAGGTGGCGATGCTCTCCA
This sequence comes from uncultured Actinomycetota bacterium, assembly GCA_963766045.1. Classification (GTDB taxonomy): domain Bacteria; phylum Actinomycetota; class Actinomycetes; order Mycobacteriales; family Pseudonocardiaceae; genus Amycolatopsis. The sequence continues at coordinate 1,739,017 of CAVXYN010000003.1, forward strand.
GGACGGTCTCTTCCTCCTCGTCCTCGCGGGCGAGGAAGAACGCGCCCTGCTGCGCGGACACGAGCGGGGTCAGCTCGCTGAGGATCAGCACCGCGACGGAAGCGAGATCGCGGTGACCCTGCATCAGCGCGGACAGCCGGGCGAGGTTCGTCTTGAGCCAGTCCTGCTCGCGGTTCGCGCGGGTGGTCTCCTTCAGGTTCGCGATCATCTGGTTGATGTTGTCCTTGAGCTCGGCCACCTCCCCGGACGCGTCGACGGTGATCTGCCGGGTCAGGTCGCCCGCGGTCACCGCGGTGGCGACCTGCGCGATCGCCCGCACCTGGGTGGTCAGGTTCCCGGCGAGCTGGTTGACGCTTTCGGTGAGCCGCTGCCAGGTTCCGGCGACGCCGGGTACCTCGGCCTGGCCGCCGAGCGTGCCGTCCGTGCCGACCTCGCGCGCGACCCGCGTGACCTCGGAAGCGAACGACGAGAGCTGGTCGACCATCGTGTTGATGGTCGTCTTGAGTTCGAGGATCTCGCCGCGCGCGTCGATGTCGATCTTCTTCGACAGATCGCCCTGCGCCACCGCCGTGGTGACGGTGGCGATGCTGCGGACCTGGCTCGTCAGGTTGTCGGCCATGACGTTGACGTTGTCGGTCAACGCCTTCCACGTGCCCGCGACGTTCGGCACGCGGGCCTGGCCGCCGAGGATGCCTTCGGTGCCGACCTCGCGCGCGACCCGCGTGACCTGGTCGGCGAACGCGCGCAGCGTCTCGACCATGCCGTTGATCGTTTCGGCGAGCACGGCGACCTCGCCCTGCGCGTCGATCGCGATCTTCTTCGACAGGTCGCCGTTCGCCACCGCCGTCGTCACCGTAGCGATGCTCCGCACCTGGTCGGTGAGGTTGTCGGCCATGACGTTGACGTTGTCGGTGAGGTCCTTCCAGGTACCCGCGACGCCGCGCACGGTGGCCTGGCCGCCGAGCTTGCCTTCGGTACCGACCTCGCGCGCGACCCGGGTGACCTCGTCGGCGAACGCGGAGAGCTGGTCGACCATCGTGTTGATGGTCGTCTTGAGTTCGAGGATCTCGCCGCGCGCGTCGACGATGATCTTCTGTGTCAGGTCGCCCTTCGCCACGGCAGTGGTGACGGTGGCGATGTTCCGGACCTGGTCGGTCAGGTTGTTCGCCATGAAGTTGACGTTGTCGGTCAGGTCCTTCCACGTCCCGGCCACGCCGGGCACGGTGGCCTGGCCGCCGAGCCGTCCGTCGCTGCCGACCTCACGGGCGACTCGGGTGACTTCGTCGGCGAAGGACGAGAGCTGATCCACCATCGTGTTCAGCGTGTTCTTGAGTTCGAGGATCTCGCCCTTGGCGTCGACGGCGATCTTCTGCGAGAGGTCGCCCTTCGCCACCGCCGTCGCTACCTGGGCGATGTTGCGGACCTGCGCGGTGAGGTTGTTCGCCATGAAGTTGACCGACCCGGTGAGGTCGCGCCATGTACCCGCGACGCCGGGCACCTGTGCCTGGCCGCCGAGCTGACCTTCCGTGCCGACTTCGCGGGCGACTCGGGTGACTTCGTCGGCGAACGACGACAGCTGATCCACCATCGTGTTGACGGTCGTCTTCAGTTCGAGGATCTCGCCCCGCGCGTCGACCGTGATCTTCTGTGTCAGGTCGCCCTTCGCCACGGCGGTGGTGACCTGGGCGATGTTGCGGACCTGGTCGGTCAGGTTGTCCGCCATCTGGTTCACGGAGTCGGTCAGGCCACGCCAGGTCCCGGCCACGCCGGGCACGGTGGCCTGGCCGCCGAGCCGTCCGTCGCTGCCGACCTCGCGGGCGACTCGGGTGACTTCGTCGGCGAAGGACGAGAGCTGATCCACCATCGTGTTCAGCGTGTTCTTGAGTTCGAGGATCTCGCCCTTGGCGTCGACGTTGATCTTCTGCGAGAGGTCGCCCTTCGCCACCGCGGTGGCGACCTGGGCGATGTTGCGGACCTGGTCGGTCAGGTTGTCCGCCATCAGGTTCACCGAATCGGTGAGGTCGCGCCACGTGCCCGCCGAGCCGGGGACCTGCGCCTGACCGCCGAGGCGGCCTTCACTACCGACCTCACGGGCGACCCGGGTGACCTCGTCGGCGAACGACGAGAGCTGGTCGACCATGATGTTGACGGTGTTCTTGAGCTCCAGGATCTCGCCGCGCGCGTCGACGTTGATCTTCTGCGTCAGATCGCCACGGGCGACCGCGGTCGTCACCTGGGCGATGTTGCGGACCTGGTCGGTCAGGTTGCTGGCCATGACGTTGACGTTGTCGGTCAGGTCACGCCAGGTCCCGGCGACACCGGGAACCTCGGCTTGCCCGCCGAGTCGTCCCTCGGTCGCGATCTCGCGGGCCACTCTGGTGACCTCGGTCGCGAACCGCGAAAGCTGTTTGATCAGGCCGTTCACCGTCTTCGCCAGCTCGGCGAACTGACCCTGCAACGGCCGTCCGCCCACCTCCAGCGGCATCGGCTGCGACAGATCGCCCTCGGCCACCGCGCCGAGGACGCGGTTCAGCTCGGCCGTCGGCCTGCTGACGTCCTCGATCAGCCCGTTGACCACGTCGACCGCGGTGGCCCAGCCACCGGGCCCGATCTCCGCCGCGACCCGTTCGGTCAGCCGGCCTTCCTTGCCGACCGCCTCCCGGACTCGCAGCAGCTCGGTGACGAGCTTCTGGTTGCGTTCGGCGATGTCGTTGAACGCGACGGCGAGCTGGGCGGCGAGCCCGTCCCCGTGCGCAACCAGACGTCGCCGGAAGTTGCCGTCCCCGAGGTCCCGGGCCGCCGTGAGCAGGCGTTCCAAGGTCGCTTCGTCGACCTGGGCGCTCCCGCTCTCGCTCGGGTTCCGGTCCCGCTGGGATTGCTGTGTCATATGTGTCGACCCTCTCCACCACGCATGCCAAGCCATGGTCGTCGCCTCAGCGTGCCATGATTCGACCTACACTTCGAGCCAGTCCGCCCGCTCACGCTGCGCTACCCGCCAGGCAGGAGGTCCGGGAATGGTGTCACGGCCGGCCCCGGCCTCGACGTCGCTCCCCTCGGAGCCGTCGCCAGGGTTCGTCGAGGGCGCGCTGCCCGAATCCGGGAGGTTCTGGCGCGCGCTGCTCGAGGATGTCCGTGACGCGGTGCTCGTGCAGGACGTCGACGGAGCGTTGCGCTGGTCCAACCCGGCCGCCAGGGAGCTGTTCGGCGGGGGACGGCCCGTGCTGACCGCCGAAGGACCGGACGTCGGTCACGTAGAGCATTCGGGACGGCGGTTCCCCGCGCGGATCCGCCCGTTGCCCGGCGGATGGCACGCCTGGACGGTGACCTCCGAGGTCGCCGCCGACGGACCCCGGGTCGACGGGTTCCTCGCCGCAGCCGGCCCGCGTCTCGCCACCGCGAGGGGACGGCACGGGACCGCGAAGATGATCGCCGAACTCGCCGCCGCCGAACTCGCGGACTGCGTGTTCGTCCTCCTGCCCACCACACGAGGGCGGTGGGAGTGGTGGAGTTGCGATCACCGCACGAACCACGGCCACGGCCGGATCCGGCGGGTGCCGTCCCAGCTGGCCCCGGTCATCGCCGGAACGTTCTCCTCCGCTGAGGAACCGGCGCCCAAGGCGGTCCCGGAGGAGGAGATTTCGACCCTGCCCGCGATCGTCGCGGAGCGGCTCGCCGGGCATTCGTCGGTCACGGTCGTCTCACTGGGCCTCGACGATGGCGCGGGCGTCACCGGCGCGGTCGTGCTGGGACGGCGTGGCGCACCGGCGTTCGGTGACGACCACCCCCGCGCGGTCGCGCAATTCGCCCGGGCGGCCGGGACCGCCTTGGCGAACGCGCATCGCTACGCCCGCCAGGAAGAAGCCACGCGCGGCCTCGAGACCACCCTGCGCCCGATGCCGCCTCCTGAGGTCCCCGGCGTCCGGTTCGACGTCTGGTACGAACCGGCGGGCGGCCTGCTCGACGTCGGTGGCGACTTCTACGACGTCCTGCCGCGCGAAGAGGGCGGCGCGACGTTCGTGCTCGGCGACGTCTGCGGCAAGGGCGCCGAAGCGGCCGCGCTGACCGGCCGTGTCCGGCAGTCGCTGGCCGCGCTCAACCTCGTCGAGAAGGACGGCACGACGCTGTTGCGCCTGCTCAACGAGCTGCTCATCAGCGGCGGCAGCGGCCGGTTCGCGACCCTGGTGCTGGGCTCGGTGCTGGCTTCCGACGGCGGACTCGAGGTCAAACTCGCGTCGGGCGGGCATCCCGCGCCGCTCGTTGTGCGGCGCGAGGGCCGGGTCGACGAGGTCACCCTGCCCGGCACGCTGGTCGGGATCTCCCCGCAGGCCCGGTTCGCCGAGACCACCGTGCGCCTCGGCGAAGGCGACGTCTGCCTGCTCTACAGCGATGGAATCACCGAAGCCCGCAACCGCGACCGGCCATCGGACCTGTTCGGTGACGAGCGGCTGCGCGAGCTCCTGAACGGCTGCCGCGGACTTTCCGGCCGCGAGATGGTCGGCCGCATCCGCTCGGAGGTACGCGACTGGCTCGGCAGCGGCGCGCACGACGACATCGCGGTCCTCGCCATCGAAGCCGCTCCGCCCGTGCACTGAACGGACGCGATTCGAACGGCACGGCGCGGGGTAGTTCCCGAAGAAGTCACACCCTCGCCGGGTAATCGAGTGGCGCTCGTGACGTGGCTGGAGGACTCTTGTGGCTAGAGGGAATGTCAGGTCCCGCCCCGGGGTCTGCGACCGGAGGAGGTGCCCGCGATGACCGTTCACGCCAGACGCTACGGCCGTTGGTGCCGTGAGCATTTCGACACGCACCCGGAAGACGAGCACTGCGAACATGTCGACGGTGCCGAGACGGCCGAGGCCCAGCAGGCCGCCGAGGCCCAGCAGGCCGCCGAGGCCGAGAAGAGCGACGACGCCGCGGCGGGCGAACCGCGATCCGGCCAGGTCAGTTGAGGTTTCGCCGGTACCAGACCCGTTTGGGGCCTGGCAGCCCGATCCGCGTGACCAGGTCTGTCGCGACGCCGCCGATGATCAGCCACAGCAGCGCGGCGAGCCCGTCGTTGAGCAGGGTGCGCAGTTTGGGGCCGTCGGGAGTGAACAGGTTGCGCAGACCGAGCGAGACCCCGGACGACCAGCGGTCGATCAGCTGTGCGAATCCGTTGGAGGCGTTCGCCTCGCCGAAGACCAGCAGAATGTGCACGAGCAGGACCAGCGCGAAGACCCAGCACACCGCGTGAATGAGCGCGTTGACCGTGCGCACGACCCGGATCCGTGGATGTGTCCGCTCGACGATCTCTTCCTGCGGCTCGCGCGGGTCGTTGATGTAGGTCATCGTCGGCTCCCATCCTCGTCCACAGTGGACAGACCGGCCGGGCGGACGCTCAGCCGGGATTCGGGGTCTTCGTCTTCGTCCTGGTCTTCGTTCTGCTCGGTTTCGTCGGGGTGGCCGGGTCGGTGGCGCTGGTCGTGGAATTCGCCGGGGCGGTCGTGAGGGCCACGCTTCCGGTGCCGGGGGAGTCGACGGTGACCGGGACCTGTTCGGTCACGACCACGGTTCCCGGCGGCGTCTCACCGGAGCGGGAGGGGATGTCCACTTGACTCTGCGACGCCGGCACCTGGCCTTCCGCCGGCGCGGAGCTCCCGGTGGCCGCGGGCGGGACCAGGTCGCCCTGCGGGATGCCGGAGTTCCCTCCCACCTGGCTGATGGCGACCATCACGCCGACGGTGATCGCGGCGGCCGGGGCGCTGATCGCCGCGACGACGGCGGCGCGTCTGCGGCGGCCCGGGCCGGTGTAGGCCACCGCCGTACCGGTCGAATCGGCCTGCAGGATCCGGGAGACCGCCGAGGAGGTCGGGCGCTGCGACGGTTTGCGCGCGGTCATCCCGCGAAGCAGGGTCGTCAGTGTCGCGGGCAGTCCCTGCGGAATTCGTGGCGCCCGGTGCAGCCGCCCGATCGCGGCCTCGACCGGTGTCCCGGCGTACTCCCGTTCGCCGGAAAGGCATTCGAGCAGCACGAGCCCGAGCGAGTAGACGTCGGCAGGCGGGCCGATGTTCTCGCCGCGGACCTGCTCGGGCGCCATGTACGCCGCGGTGCCGACCACCCCGCCCGTTTCGGTCACCCTGGTCGTGTCGAAGGCGTGCGCGACGCCGAAGTCGCCGATCAGCGGACCGTCCTCGGACATCAGGATGTTCGCCGGCTTGAGGTCTCGATGGGTGATGCCGTGCGCGTGGACGTGGGCTAGCGCGTCGGCGAGCCGGGCCGCCAGTTCGAGGACGTCGTCCAGCGGAATCGGGCCGGAGCGCAGGCGCCGGGCCAGGTTCGGTCCTTCGACCAGACGCATCGTGAGGTAGGTGTAACCGTCGTCGGAGCCCGCGTCGTACAGCGGGACGAGGCCGGGATGACGGACGGCGCTGAGCGTCCGGATCTCTTGATCGCGACGGCGCTCGTCACGGGCCATCGTGTCCGCGTGGAACAGTTTCAGCGCGACCGCGCGGTTCTTGAGCAGGTCGTGTGCCCGGAACACGCGAGCGGTCGCACCGCGGCCGAGTAGTTCGCCCACCTCGTAGCGGCCCGCGAGTTTGCGCGGCAGGTGGTCCGGATCGTGGATGCCGAGGGTGAACCGGCGCTGCGTGGTCCCGGCGTCACCATCGCCGTCACCGTCAGCGCGCGTGCCCGCGTCGTCCATCGGTGCGTACCTCCGTCTCACCGGCCGCCGACCGGATACCCGGTCCGCTCCCGGGCCAAACCGAGTGAATCCGTGTCCATGAGAAACAAGGGCAGGAGCGTACCCGACATGATCGCCGCGTTCACCCCGATCGGCGGACAACCCGGTTCGTCATCAGACGTCTTCGTGATCATGAAACCGATCCGGTGGGCCGCCGTCGCCGCCGTCATGCTGACCGGCCTTGTCTCCTTCACGCCGCCCGCGGCGGCGGCCGAAACGTTGGTACCCAAGGGTTTCGCTCCCGCGTCGACCAGCTGGACCGGGCCGGAGCGAGGGTACGTTCTCGGGTTTTCCCCTTGTGGCCGACCAGGTTGGTGTGCGTCGCTGCTGGCGACGGCCGACGGCGGGAACCGGTGGCGGCGGATCGGTTCGCCGCCGATTTCGTTGCCGGACAACCACAATCAGGTCAGACTCACCGTGATCGACGAGCGGGACGTCTTCGTCTCCGACGGCACCCGGCTCCTCACGAGCCGAGACGGCGGACGCGAGTGGTCGCCGATGCGGCTGCTCGGGGCGAAGGAGCCGTTCTATATTTCGAAAATCACCGAATCGGGGGCAAAGGTCTTCGCGATGGTCAACGGTTACGGCAGTCCGTCGACGACGACCTTGTACGCCGGTTTCGCGGGCTCCCGGGTGCTCTTGCCGGTTCCGGGCTTCACCGTCAGCGGTTCGATCACCTATGGCGACCTCGCCGCCAGTGGTGGTCTGCAGGTTTCGATGGGCGCCGACTACCGCGCTCAGAAGTACTGGACCTCGTCCGACGGCGTGACGTTCTCCAGCGCGCCGCCGCCTTGCCCGGCAGACGCTTCGGCTTCCTTGAGTGGAATCCGGCAGGGGCAGGTGCTGGCGTTGTGCAGTGGCGGGCCGGGTTCGCCGCAGCCGGGTGCGACGCTGCGGCGGCTGTGGCGGGCGCCGCGGCTGGGTGGGGCCTTCACCGGGTCGGCCCAGGCGCCGACCGTCGGGATCGACCAGAGCTTCAGCGCCGCTTCGGCGACCTCGGCGACCGTGGCGGCGGAAGGCGGCGGCGTCGGATTCCTGCACAGCACGGCCGACGGCGGCGCGAGCTGGACGACCACCGAACTCAGCGGCCGCGGCGTCTGCCTCAACGACCTGGACTTTCCGGCCGAACGGGTCGGCGTTGTAGTGGACGGCCTGCCCGACGCGGATGGCGGATCGGCCGTCTATCGCACGATCGACGGAGGCGTCACTTGGCGTGAACTCACCTTCGTCTGACCTCACTCCGGCCGTTCGCGTGATCACCGCAGGTAGGTAAGGCTCTGAGGGAGGTTCACATTGCTACACGCCATGTCGTAATCTGTGCACTGTCCGTCGATATCGAGGGAGCCGTTGGGTGCGTTCGCCGCATCCGTGCGCGGCTGAAGGGTGGAACGTGTCCATGACTTCGGACGAGGTCCGGTCTGTGTCGAGGCGCCCGCATCCCCTCGACTACAACAAGCCCAATCTCGCCCGGATGAAGGACGCCCTTCTCGGCGGTCACGATCATTACGAGGTCGACCGGAAGGCCGTAGCGGACCTGCTCGCCCTCGCCCCCGATTCCGCTGCGATGGCCAAGGAATTCCGGTCCTGGGCGGCCCGCGTGGTCCGGTTCCTCGCCGGCGGACGCGGTATCGATCAGTTCCTCGAGCTGGGTTCCGGCTTGCCAACCGTGGAGAACACGCATCAGGTCGCGCAGCGCTACAACCCGGATGCGGTGGTCGTCTACGTCGACAACGATCCCGTGGTGCAGGCGCATGGGCTGGCCCTGCTGGAAGAGCACCTCACCCACGTCAGCGGCGCGGACCTGACCGAGCCGGAGCGGACCCTGGCCGAACCGGTGGTCGCCGAGCACATCGAATTCGACCGGCCGGTCGCGGTGATCATGAATTCGGTCCTGCACCACATCGAAGACCTCGGCAAGGCGCGCGCGGTCGTCCGCGCCTACGTCGACGCCATGGCCCCCGGGTCGTATCTCCTGCTGACGCACTATTTTCAGCCGAACGACGGATCGTCGCGCACCGCGCTCGCCCAGAAGCTCGACGACCTCATGCTGGACACCGGTTTCCGCACGGTGCACCGCACGCGTGAGGAGATCGAGTCGCTGTTCGACGGGCTGGAGATCCTCGAGCCCGGCGTGGCCTACCTGCACGACTGGTGGCCGGAGGGCCCGCGTCTTTCGCCGCTGGGTGAGCTGAACTACCTCAGCCTCGGCGGGGTCGGCTACAAGCGCTAGCTCTAGGACGCTAGGCCTTCAAAGACCGGAAGTACGCCTTCAGCGCCTCGTGCGCGGTCCCGAAATCCTCGGTGTGCCCGGTGATCGCCAGTTCCAGCTTCTCGCCGTCGGACAGTTCGAGCGTCAGGTACGCGGTGAGCTTCCGCCGCGGGAAACCACCGCTGACCACGTCCGCGAGCGAGATCCGCCGCGCGCCGGGCTCGGCACGGAGGTCGTCGAGGCCGCGTTCACGCAGCAGCCGGACGCGTTTGCGGTCGGACACCCCGCGCGCGCCGATCAGGCCGGCGACCCCGCGCCGGATCAGCACCGAACGCGCCATCGGCAGCAGCACCAGCTCCGTGTCGCACACGATCAGGTCGAACAGCTTCCGCTTGGCCTTGAGTGCGGTGAACAGGCCGACAATCCTGGCCTCGCCGGTGTCCGGCTCCGGTTCGGGTTCCCGCGGGCAGAAGTAGCCGGCGGGCACGTTCAGCAGCTGCAGGTTGTGGACGAGTTCGTCGACCGCCTGCGGGCTGGCCACCGCCGCGGCGACCAGGTCTACGACGTCGAACGGATCGCCGTCGCCGAGGCACAGTTCCCAGCCGCCACCCCAGTTCAGCCGGTGCGCGGCGACGCCGTTGTCGACGAGTGCGGCGGTCACGGTGTCGGCGAACAGCTCGGTGAGCAGTTCGCGGCCTTCTTGCCGGGACGGTGCCCGCAGCGGCTTGGCGAGTGCGTCGGTGTCGCCGTCGCGCAGCACGCGGACGACCTCGCCGATCGTGCCGCGAGGAGCCAGTCTGCTCTCGATCCCGGCCGCGGTCAGCAGTTTCGCGCCTTCACCAACGGACGCGCGCCCGGCCCGTTTGACGACCTCGGCCCAGCCCGCCCGCGGCCCGACGTCGCGGACCAGTACGTCCAGCTCGGCGGTGGGGACGTCGACCTTCGGCGCGCCCAGCAGCGACCAGCCCGGCCGGGCGTCCGGCTTCACCGGCTTGTCGGGCAGCTTGGCCAGCGCGGCGAGCCGCCGTTTCGTGGGCGGGTGGCTGTCGAAGCGAGTCAGCTCTTCGCTGTCGAGGATGTCGTCGGCGTACTCGGTGACCCAGTCCCGCTGGACCGGGTGGTTGAGGTACGAGCGGAAGCCCAGCAGCACTTCGGGCGTGCGCTTCGCGGCCGCGCCGAGTGAGACGTAGCGGTCGCAGTAGTCCGTCCACAGCGGGGTCAGCGTGGCGACCTTCCGCAGCGCGGCGGCGGCGGTGCGGCTGCCGGCGGCGAGGACGGACGCCTCGTCGGCCTGGAGCTCCTGTCGCCGGTTGGCCGACCGCGCGACCAGGAGGTACAGCTTCGAGTAGGCGCTGAGCAGGGCCTTGGCCGGACCGCCGTCCAGCCGGTCGACGGTGAACGCCAGCGTCTGGGTGCCTCGGTAGGTCAGCGCGAGCAGCCGGGTGTGGCCGCCGCTGTAGTGGCCCAGCTCGTGCGCGAGGACCGATCGCAGCTCGCTCACGCTCATCGCGGCGAGCAGCGGCAGGCCGATCATCATCGTGCGGCGGCCGGGGCGCAGGCCGAGGAACCGGGCGTCTTCGGTGACCGCGGCGTTGATCTCGCCGAGCAGCACGATCTCGTCCGGCGGCCGCGTTTTCACCTGGTTCGCGAGATCGTCGATCATCTGCCAGAGCGCCGGATGGTGCTCGCGGTCCAGCCGCGGTCCTTCGATCGGGGGGCGGCGCGCCCGCAGCGCGCTGACCAGGCCGAAACCGAGCGCGACCATCATCGCGAGCCCGGCGAGCATGACGTAGACCCCGCCCTTGCCCTGGATTCGCAGCCCCGCGACCACGCTCGCGACACCGATCGCGACGACCACCAACGGGAACGCCACGAGCAGAAATGTCGCGAGGACGGCACGTCCTCGGGCCTGCATTCTCGGTGACCTCTTTTCGCACAGGAGCCCTCTGCGCAGGAGCTGTGCAGCCGAATAGTAACCGGCTACGCAGAGGGCTCGTGCGAAAACAAAGAGCTATGCGACGTTGAAGGTGTCCGGGTTCGGTCCGGTCCGCTCGCCGCGGTCCAAAACGGACAGGGAGTCGATTTCCTCCCCCGACAGGGTGAATCCGAAGACGTCGAGGTTCTCCTTGATCCGCGACGGTGTCACGGACTTCGGGATCACGATGTTGCCCAGCTGCAGGTGCCAGCGCAGCACGATCTGCGCGGGCGTGCGGCCGTACTTGGCGGCCAGCGCCGCCACGGCCTGCTCACCGAGCACGTCGCCGCCCTTGGCCAGCGGACTCCACGCTTCGGTCGCGATGTCGTGTTTCGCGTCGAACTCGCGTACCTCGGTCTGCTGCAGGTACGGGTGCAGCTCGACCTGGTTGACCGCGGGCACGACGGAACCGGCCTCGAAGACCCGCTCGAGGTGGGCGGGGTGGAAGTTGGACACGCCGATCGCGCGCACCCGGCCGTCGGCGTAGAGCTTCTCGAACGCCCTCCACGTGTCGAGGAAGAGATCGCGTTCCGGCGTCGGCCAGTGGATGAGGTAGAGGTCCAGCCGCTCCAGGCCGAGTTTGGCCATGCTGGCGTCGAACGCGCGCAGCGTGGCGTCGTAGCCCTGCTCGCTGTTCCACAGCTTGGTGGTGATGAACAGGTCGTCGCGGGCGATGCCGGATTCGGCGAGTGCCTTGCCGACGCCGGCCTCGTTGCCGTAGATCGCGGCGGTGTCGATGCTCCGGTACCCGGCGTCGAGCGCGGCCCGGACGGCGGCGGTGGTCTCGTCGTCCGGCACCTGGAAGACGCCGAATCCGAGCTGCGGCATCTCCACCCCGTTGTTGAGCTTGACGGTGGGAATGTCGGTCACTTGCTTTCCTTTCGTGGGTTACTGCGGGTCAGGCGGCGAGGGCCGATTCGGCGTGACGGGCCTTACGCCGCCCATGGTCGAGCATGCCTGAGATGACCGCGACCAGCAGTCCGGCGAGCGCCAGCGCGGCGCCGATCCAGTTGGGCGCGGTGTAGCCGAGACCGGCTTCGATGGCCTGGCCGCCGAGCCATGCGCCGACGGCGTTGCCGAGGTTGAACGCGGCGATGTTGGCGGCCGACGCCAGCGCGGGCGCGCCTTCGGCCTTGTTCATGACGCGGGCCTGAAGCGGTGCGACGGTGGCGAAACCGGCGGCGCCGAACACCGCGATGGTGATCGCGGCGGGAAGCTGGGCGTGCGCGGTGAAGACGAACACGATCAGCACGGCCGCGAGCGCGGCGAGGATGACGTACAGGCTCGGCATCAGCGACCGGTCGGCCGCCTTGCCGCCGAGGATGTTGCCGACGAACAGACCGCCGCCGAACAGCACCAGCAGCCAGGTCACCGCGCCGGAGGAGAAGCCGGCGACCTCGGTCATCATCGGCGCGATGTAGGTGAACGAGGCGAATACCCCGGCGAAACCGAGTGCGGTCATCGCGAGCGCGAGCCACACCTGCGGACGCCGGAACACGGCCAGTTCACTGCGGAGGCCTTCGCCGGGGGACGTCGCCTGCTTCGGCACCAGTGCGAGGATGCCGGCCAGGCCGAGCACGCCGAGAACGCTGACCACCCAGAACGTCGAGCGCCAGCCGAACGCCTGGCCGAGTGCGGTGCCGGCGGGCACGCCGAGGACGTTGGCCACGGTCAGGCCGGTGAACATCATCGCGATCGCGCTGGCCTGCTTGTTCGGCGCGACGAGCGAGGCGGCGACGACCGAGCCGACGCCGAAGAACGCGCCGTGCGAAAGCGCCGCGACCACACGGCCGGTCATCAGCAGGCCGTAGGTCGGCGCCAGCGCGGACGCCACGTTCCCGGCGATGAACAGGGCCATCAGGCCGACGAGGACTGTCTTACGCGGCACTCGCGAGGCGAGGGCGGTCAGCAGCGGAGCCCCGACGACGACACCGAGCGCGTAGCCGGAGATCAGCAGGCCGGCGGAGGGGATCGAAACGCCGAAGTCACCCGCGACCTCGGGCAACAGGCCCATGATCACGAACTCGGTGGTGCCGATACCAAAGGCGCTGATCGCCAGTGCGAGCAGAGCGGCAGGCATGAAAGGTGCCTTCTTCCCGTAGAGTGGTTGTAGCTGGCGTTGGCAACTACGAGCGTCTGAAATAGTTGCACACGCCGTATATTGCACACGCTTGATGATGCATCACGCAACGAAGATCGGGCAACCGGGGAAGAGGTGAACCGTGTCACTGGCCGACGACGCCGTGGAGGCGCGCGCTCAGGGCTGGCGGACGCTGGCCGCGTTGCACGCGCGGATCGAGGACGCGCTGGGGCGGGCACTGGAGGGGAAGCACGAGCTGTCCGTAAGCGAGTACACCGTGCTCGACGTACTCGCCCGGCAGGACGGCTTCCACCTGCGGATGAACCAGCTCTCGAACGCCGTCGTGCTCAGCCAGTCGGCGACGACGAGGCTGGTCTCGCGGCTGGAGGACCGGGGGCTGCTGCAGCGGTACCTGTGCCCGACAGACCGGCGGGGGATCTACACCGAGGTCACGGCGGCGGGGCGGAAACTGCTGGCGGCCGCGCGTCCGACGCACGACACCGTCCTCACCGAGGCGCTGGCCGCCGCGGAGGAGGTCCCCGAACTCGCGCCTCTGGTCGCCGCCCTCGGGAAGCTCACTTTCGCGAGGTCGTGATCCGCGACCAGAGGACGAATTGCGGACGGGCTGGCAGGGTGAGAGACGTGAACGATCTTTTGCTGCGCCGGGTCCGGGTCGGTCTGGCGGGTTCCCTGTCGGACGTGCTGATCAAGGACGGCCGCATCGCGGCCATCGAGGCGCCCGGGCGCGCGGGGGAGGCCTCGGAGGTCCTCGACGGGCACGGCGGAACGCTGCTGCCCGGTCTCGTCGACGCGCATGCGCACACCGCGCAGTTCTCGACCGTGCGGCGCCGGATCCCGCTGGGGGAGGCGAACTCGGCCGAGCACGCGGTGGATCTCGTGCTCGCCCACCTGCTCGCGAACCCGGCGCCGCCCGGCGACCTCGTACTCGGTGCGGGGTTCCGTGACGGCCTCTGGCCCGACACACCGCACAAGGACCTGCTGCAGAAGGCGCTGCCCGGCCACCCGGTCGCCCTGTTCAGCGCCGATCTCCACACCCTGTGGCTCAGCCCGGCCGCACTGAAACTGATCGGCCGCGACCACCCGACCGGTGTCCTGCTGGAGAACGATTGCATGAGCGCGACGGCCGAACTGCCGGTCGCGCCACCCGAGGCTGTCGACGGCTGGGTCGCCGACGCACTCGACGCCGCCGCGGCGCGCGGGATCACCAAGATCGTCGACTACGAGTACACCGACACGGTCACCGACTGGAAGCGCCGCATCGAGCGGAAACCGTTGCCCGTACGGATTTCCTGCGTGATCGCGAAATACCTTCTCGACGCCGCCGTCGAACGCGGCCACCGGACCGGCGATGTCATCGAGGGCACCGACGGCCTGCTCACGGTCGGCCCGTACAAGCTCTTCGTCGACGGCTCGCTGAACACCCGGACCGCCTACTGCCTGGACCACTATGCCGACACGGAGTCCTTCGGGCTGCTCGAACTGCCGCCCGAGGAACTGGAACCGTTGATGCGCAAGGCATCCGAGAACGGGCTGTCGCCCGCGGTGCACGCGATCGGCGACCACGCCAACAAGATCGCGCTCGACGCCTTCGGCAACGTCGGCTGCGCGGGGCGGATCGAGCACGCGCAACTGCTTCAGCCGGACGACGTCTTGCGGTTCGCCTCGCTAGGCGTCGTCGCGAGCGTCCAGCCCGCGCACCAGCCCGACGATCGTGACGTCGCGGACCGGCACTGGAGCGGCCGCACCGACCGAGCCTTCCCTTACGGTGCCCTGTATCGCGCCGGCGTGAAACTGGAGTTCGGCTCGGACGCTCCGGTCGCGCCCCTTGACCCGTGGGACGGTATCGCGTCGGCGATCAGCCGGACGGACGACGACCGGCCGGCGTGGCATCCCGAGCAGGCCATGCCCTTGGACGCGGCGCTCGCCGCGGCCTCGGGCGGGCGGTCTTCGGTCGAGGTCGGCGATGCCGCGGATCTGGTGGTCACGGCCGTCGATCCGGCCCGTGTTCCGCCGTCCGAACTGCGCGAGATCCCGGTGACCGCGACGGTTCTGGCGGGACGGCCGACCTTCATCGCCTGACCGTCATGCCGACGCGCCCCCAGTGGCCGCTTCACTTGCACCGGCGCAAGGCATAAATGGGAGTCATGTTGAGATGGCAGCAGGCCGAGGGGAAGCGCCATGCGCTCGAGGGACCCTTTGCCCCACGTCCCGAGGAAACGTTCACCACGCTGTGCGGAGTCGAGGTGACGGTCGCGGTCAGCGACGTCCCACAGCTCGGCGGGAGATGGTTCGACAGCACTTGTCTGTCGTGCAGAGCGGAGTGGTTGGGCCGCACCTGACCGCGGGAGATCTCCTGGGTCTGAGAAGACCGCCTGTTCCGGTGACGGCCGCTGCGGTACCCGATCGGCTGGGGCAGGGTGAGGTGATCAGGAAGGGAGCGCTCATGTCCACCGAGAAGCTGTTCCGGGTCGCCATCACCCTCAAGGGTCTCGACGGCGCTTTGCAACTGGCCGGTGGGCTGGTCTTGATGATCGTCCCGGCTTCGGTGATCAGCGGGTTCGCGCACGCCGTGGTCACCCGAGACCTGCTCGGCGACCCCGAGGGCACGCTGGCCCGGCACCTGGAGCTCGCGGCGGGACATTTCGCCGAGGGCCGGACGTTCGCGGTGGTGTATCTGCTGGCGCACGGGATCATCAAGCTCGGCCTGGTATGGGCGTTGGCGCGCAAGATGCTGCGCGCCTATCCCATCGCCGCCGTGGTGCTTTCCGCGTTCGTGGTCTACGAGGTCTTCCGGGCGATTCACACCCATTCACTCGCGCTGCCGTTCTTCGCCGCCCTCGACGTCGTCATCGTCGTGCTGGTGCTGAAGGAGTACCGGCAGCTCAAAAGGGATCGCGTCGCGGCCTGACCGCCCGGTTCAGGCCGCGACGCGAAATTTCTCCGTGGCGAGGTCCGCCCCCGGCGGATCCACCACGATCGCGGTGGCGTTGTCGGAGCCACCTAGCGAGATCGCCGTCCGCACGAGCGCCGTCGCCGCCCGCCCCGGCATCCCGAGAAGATCGAGGATCGTCGGCGGGGTGAGGGCCTTGTGCACGCCGTCGCTGGTGAGCAGCAGCCCGCCGGTCGCAATGGTGGCCGTGCCGATCTCGTGCTCTTCGGTGGTCCGAACGCTGGTGGTGACGACGTGCTCCATCCGCGGCGTCGTGGGTTGATCGTGGTCACGGAAGTACTGCGCCAGTGTGTGGTCCGTCGTCACCTGTCGCACCGTGTACCCGTCCCAAGCGTACGCCCGGGCATCACCGACCCATGCGATCGCATACCCGCCTTCGGCCTGCATCGCCACGACGAGCACACAGTCACCCGCCCCGCCCAAGGCGTGGACGGCCCGCTGAGCTGCCATGATCGCCGCGACCGGCCCCTGCCCGACCGGCGTCCGCGCCGCCGCCGAAGCCGCCGTCCGCGCCGCCCGCGCCGCGTCCTGGTGATCCCCGACCCCATCCGCCAGCGCGAACACGATCCCCGGCCCGTCCGCCGCCGCATACGCCCCGACCGCGTCCGCGTTATACGTCCGCGGCCCCTGCACACTCGCGGTGTGCCAGTGCGGAAGCTCCCTGCGTTCCCCGACCATCGCGTTCTCCTCACCCCTGGGTGATCCTTTCCCCAATTCCCAGAATCCGCCTGTTTCCTGTGGGCCGCCTGAGGGTGGGGTGTCGCTTACCTGTCGGTCGGACGCTGGCTGGGGTTCCTCCGGGCCGGAGGACCAGCCGCCGTATCTCCAAGGGCAGAGGGGAGGCGGTTCGAACTGCGGGCATGGTGATGGGCCCGTCGGCGGGTGGCTGGCGGGCTTCGTCACGCATGGTCGGGGTTTAGTAGAGGGTGTGGGCGTTGTTGCGGCGGGGTTGTTGGAGTGGGTCGAGGTATTGCGGGGGGATGAATTCGGGGAGTCCGTTGGTGGTCATGCGGACGGTCCAGCCGGATGTTCCGTGGATGACGGTGTGGTGGTAGCGGCAGAGTAGGCAGAGGTTGGCGAGGTCGGTGTCGCCGTTGTGGCCCCAGGGGAGTAGGTGGTGGGCTTCGCAGTGTTTGGCGTGGCGTTGGCAGCCGGGGAAGCTGCAGCCGTGGTCGCGTAGGTTCAACGCGCGGCGTTGGCCGGGGGTCACGTACCGGTTCATGCGTCCGATGTCGAGTGGTTCGCTCTCCGAACCGAGGATGGCGGGGATGATGTTGGCGTCGCAGGCGAGCATGCGGGCGTGTCGGGCGGTGATCTGGTCGACCCCGTCCAGACAGGCGATGCCCAGCCCGGTTCTCAACGCGTCTAATGGCACGGTCACCACCACGGTGGTGCGGTCTCCGCCGAGGGTGGGGGCTTTGTCGTTGGTCATGGCGTAGTGGATGGCGTCGAAGAGGGCGTCGGTGTGGCGGTGGGCGGGGTTGCGCCAGTCGTGGTTGCCGTCCTGGTCGACGGGTCGTCGTTGTCCCCAGGTTTCCATCAGCGCGTTGGCGCGGGCGGCGAATTCGGGGTCGAGGGTTCCGGTGAGTTTCCACCAGCCGTTCCGGCGTTTCTTCAGGAACACCTCACGATGCGGCGGCGCCAAATCCTCGTCGTCGACGGGTTGCTTCCCGTCCGGGTCCAGGCGAGCCAGGAGATCGTCGCCGACGTTGAGGATTTCCCGGGGCCCGGCATGGCGGGCCAGATCCACCAGGATCTGCTCGGCACTACTGCGGTCCTCAGGAGACACCTCGGGCGGGATTTTCTTCAAGATGCCGAGGATCGGGTCGACCTGTGGCTCACCCAGGTCACCGTCCGCCGCGGCGGCACCGGCGATCGGGGCGGTGGGTGGTTCGGGGGTGCCGTCGAGGTTCCGGCCACCGTTGAGGGCGAGAGCACGGCTGACCGCGATGCGGGCGTCGCGGGCTGTGATGCGTGCGGTTTCGGCGTACCAGCCGGAGGTGGAACCGTGTCCGAACAGGTCGCTCGGGCCGCGGGCGTCGATTTCGGCGAGGAACATTCCGATCTCCGCCATCGCCTGGCGTGCCAGGGACAGGCGTTCGACGACACCGTGCGCGAGTTCCTGCGCACCGGCCCGCCACAGCTGTTGTGGCGGTTCGAGGGTTCGTCTGCTGGACACCCCACAATACTACCGCAATTGTCGAACACCTGTTTGAACTGCCACTGAAGTGATTAAACGCGCTACCCGCCGGTAAAATGACGCCGATAACACCAAAGGGTGACACAATCGGCGAATATCGGAGGTGTTGCGAAGGCCGCCTCCGCAACCTTCAACGTTGCGAAAGCGACCTTCGCAACACGCCGCAACCACCGGCGGCCGAGGTGAACGGACCGATCATGGTCACCTCAGTGACGTGATCACCGTCCGCAGCCAGCTCTCCTCCCGCCAGGGCGTGCCGTCCAGGACGCCGCTGAGGAGATCGTGCACGCTGTCCGCGGAACGGCCGACGAAATGGAGATCCGCGTCGCCGCCGCGTGCGAGGACCTTGGCCGCGCATTCGGTCAAGTCCCTGGGAAACCATAGCGACGGTACGTCGGCGCGTTCCAGTAGCGTCCCGAACTGGTCGGGGCGCACGAGATCCCAGCGGAACGGCCGATTCATGCCGTCCAGGATCCCGAAGCCCGCAACCGTTGTCGAAGCATTTACCGGGTGGTCAGGAAAGCAGGTTGTAGACGGTCTGCTCGCCGACGGTCGTGGCGGTGAAATTCGCCGCGACCCATTCCGAGATCTCGTTCGAGCCGCCGTTTCCAGGACCGCCGCCGCGGCCACCGTCCACGTAGTACGTGATCTCACCGCTCGCCACGTACCGCTTGAACTCCTCGAGTGTCGGCGCCGGATCCGAGCCGCTCCAGCCGCCGATCCCGATCACGGCCTTGCCGCTCGCGAGTTCGAGGTTCGCGGCCGACTGCGAACTCGACGTCGCCGCCGCCCATTTCGTCGTGGTCTCCGAAAGGAGGATCCCGATGTCCGACGACGAACCGTCCCCGGCGTCGCCGCCCGCACCGCCGAAACCACGCGAACCGGAGGTCGCCGGGCCGGAAGTCGGGATCGAACCGGAGTGCGCCCGCAGCGAGGTCTCGACGGCGTAGGCGGTGGTGCCGAGGCCGAGCGTCAGCACGGCCACCGCGGCGATGACCGCGACGAGCTTGCGCATCGGCGGCACCCCGACCAGGACCACGGTCGCGGTCACCAGGCCGAGACCGGCGATGATCCAGCGCAGCGCCGGCAACCAGTCGGCGTCGCGGTCCAGCAGGATGTACGACCAGACCGCGGTGGCCGCGATCATCGCGGCGAGGAAGACCCTCGGGCCGAGATGCGCCCGGCCGCGCCACAGCGACGTTCCGGAGATCGCCACCACCGCGGCGATCGACGGCGCCAGCGCGACCGCGTAGTACGGGTGCACGGTGCCGCTCATATAGCTGAACACCAGCGCGGTGACGATCATCCAGCCGCCCCACACGATCAGCGCGGCACGGGTCTTGTCGGTCCGCGCGGCCCGCCGGGTGAAGTACAGCCCCGCGACGAGACCGATCAGTGCCGCGGGCAGCAGCCACGAAACCTCACCGCCGAAGCTGGTCCCGAACATCCGGGTGAGGCCGCTTTCCCCGCCGAAACCGACGTTCATGCCACCGCCGCCCATACCGCCACCGCGGTTGCCCTCGCCACCGAAGATCCGGCCGAGACCGTTGTAGCCCAGCGCGAGTTCGAGCAGGCTGTCGTCGGTCGAACCGCCGATGTACGGCCGCGAGTCCGTCGGCCAGAGATCGACGAGCGCGATGAACCAGCCCGCCGAGACGACCACCGCGACGACAGCGCCGAACAGGTGGAGCAAACGCTTGCGCAGCGACGTCGGCGCCGCGATCAGGTACGCGAGGCCGAACGCGGGCAATACCAGGAACGCCTGCATCATCTTGGTCAGGAAGCCGAATCCGATCGCGGCCCCGGCCAGCGCGAGCCAGCGCGGGCTCGCCTTCTCGATCGCGCGGACCGTGCAGTACGCGCCGGCGACCAGCAGCAGCGCGAGCAGCGCGTCCGGGTTGTTGAACTTGAACATCAGCACGGCCACCGGCGTGACGGCGAGCGCGGCACCGGCGAACAGGCCGGCGACCGGTCCCGAAGTCCGGCGCACGGTCAGGTAGAGCAGGCCGACCGACGCGACCCCCATCAGCGCCTGCGGTGCCAGCACGGTGAAACTCGAGAAGCCGAAGAGCCGCGCGAACGCCGTCGTGACCCACAGGGCGGCCGGCGGTTTGTCGACCGTCAGCACGTTCCCCGAGTCGAGGGAGCCGAACAGCCACGCCTTCCAGTCCTGCGTGCCGGATTGCACGGCGGCGGCGTAGAACGAGTTGCCGTAGCCGGACGCGGTCAGGTTCCAGAAGTACAGCACGGCGGTCGCGGCCAGCAGCCCGAATACGGCGGGCCGGACCCAGCGGGCGGGCGGTTCGACGGCGTCCTCCTTGGCGGGGCGGGGTTCCACCCGGGTGGCGAGTGCGGTGGTCATGGTTCAGCTCTCCATCTCGGTGGCGGTCCGGCGGCGGGAGCGGAACACCCAGCCGCGCAGCAGCAGGAAACGCAGCACGGTGGCGGCGAGGTTCGCGAGGACCAGTGCGGTGATCTCGAGCGGCAGCCCCGGCGCGGTCATCGAATGCAGCATGGCCAGCGCACCACTGGTGAGGCCGAGGCCGAGGCCGAATACGATCAGGCCCTGGAACTGATGCAGGCCGGCGCCTTGGCGGCCTCGGATACCGAAGGTCAGCCGCCGGTTGAGCGCGGTGTTGCCGACCGCGGTCACCAGCAGCGCGACCAGGTTCGCGGTCTGCGCGCCGGAGAACGTCCGCAGCAGCAGGAAAAGTATGAGATAGGCGATGGTGCTGGCGACGCCGACCGCGGCGAACCGCACCAGCTGCCGCACCAGACTCGGCGCGACTCCGGGCGCCTGAACCTGGATCGGAGCGCGGCCCAGTTGTTCGCGCAGGCTGCTGATCGGGACGTCGCCGGTCATGGTCGCGCGGGTCAGCCGGGCGATGCCCTTCAGATCCGCGGTGGCGGTCGAGACGAGGTTCACCGACGAGTTCGGGTCGTCGATCCAGTCGACCGGGACCTCGTGGATCCGCAGTCCGGCCTTCTGCGCCAGCACGAGCAGTTCGGTGTCGAAGAACCAGCCGGTGTCCTGGACGTGGGGGAGCAGGCGCTCGGCGACGTCGGCGCGGATGGCCTTGAACCCACATTGCGCGTCACTGAACCTCGCCGCCAGAGTTCCGCGCAGAATCAGGTTGTAGCAACGGGAAATGAACTCCCGCTTCGGTCCGCGCACGATCCGCGCGCCCCTGGCCAGCCTGCTGCCGATGGCGAGATCGGAATGCCCGGAGATCAGGGGTGCGACGAGCGGGCCGAGTGCGGCGAGATCGGTCGACAGGTCGACATCCATGTAGGCGAGGACTGGAGCGTCCGAAGTGGACCAAACGGCGCTAAGAGCGCGGCCGCGTCCCTTTTCTCCGAGGTGGCGGACTTCGACCTCGTCGAACTCGCGGCTGAGCCGTTCGGCGACCCGCAGGGTGCCGTCGGTGCTGGCGTTGTCGGCGATCGTGATCCGGAAAGGGTAGGGGAACTGCTCCTCGAGATGGTCGTGCAACCTGCGGATGCACGGTTCGAGGTCGGTCTCCTCGTTGTAGACCGGGATCACGACGTCGAGGACCGCGGTGCCGGTGGCGGTGATCGGCCGACGGCGGCCGGACTCGGTGCTGGAGGTGATGGCGGCTGTCATGTCACCAATTTCGGTCACCGCGCTGAGGGGTGATTGTGTCTCGCCTGTGGTCTTCCTGTGTTCCGTCACGGGTTTCACCGGCTCAGGTCGTAGACGGTCACGCCGTCCACGGTGGTCGGTGTGTAGGTGGTTTCGACCCAGGAAGCGATCTGCTCGGCGGCGTCGCTTCCGCTCTCGCCCCGCATCGTCATTCCGCCCCCGAGGAAGTAGTGGATCTGTCCATTCCGGACGTATTCCTGGAACTGCTCGAGGGTCGGCGCCGGGTCCGTGCCGTTGAACCCGCCGACGGCCATCACCGGTGTCCCGCTGCCGAGCTGGTAGCCGGCGGCGTTGTTGGAGCCGACGGCGGCGCCGGTCCACCGGTAGTCCGCACTGTCCTTTTGCAGCAGTGCCACCAGGTTCTCGCCGGGAAGGCTCGAACCGAGCAGGCCGCCCGCGCCGCCGCGTCCGCCGAAACCACCGCCCGGCCCCATCCCTCGCCCCGTCGACGGTCCCGCGGAAGGCAACGCGCCGGTATGCGGTGTGGCCGCGGTCGCGACGGTGTACGCACCTGTTCCGGCGAGGACGACGACCAGCGTTCCGACGGCGACGAGACGCCGTGCCGCGTTCGGCAGCTGTGCGGCGAAGAAGACCAGGATCGCGCACAGGATGCCCGCGACGAGGATCGTCATTCCCAGCCACGGCAGCCAGGTGGATTGCCTGGACAGCAGGACGTACGCGGTCAACGCGGTCAGCCCGATCCCGGCGCTCAGCGTGCCGGCCGCCACCGGATTGCCGCGAGCACGCCACAATCGCACACCCGCGATTCCGATGAGCCCGGCGATGGCCGGGGCGAGCGCGACCGTGTAGTACGCGTGGATGATGCCGCTCATGTAGCTGAACACCGCGGCCGTGACCAGAAGCCAGCCGCCCCACAGGATCAGGGCCGCCCGGTCGCGGTCGGTGCGTCGTGCGTGGCGGGTGAACCAGAGTCCGGCGGCGAAGGCGAGAACGGCCGCCGGAAGCAGCCAGGCGATCCCGCCCGCCATCTCGGTGCCGAAGAGCCGGGCCCAGCCGGTACTGCCCCAGCCGCGCGTCCCGCCGCCGCCGACGCTGCCGACCTCGTCACCCGTGATCCGGCCCAAACCGTTGTAGCCCAAGGCGAGTTCCCACAGGCTGTTCTCCTGCGAACCGCCGATGTACGGGCGATCGGCCGCGGGCCACAGCGCCACGACGGCGAGATACCAGCCCGCCGAAACGATCGTCGCGCCCAGCGCGCCGAGCAGGTGGATCAGGCGTCGTGCGATCGATGTCGGCGCGGCAACGAGGTAAGCGAGCCCGAAGGCCGGGAGGACCAGGAACGCCTGCAACATCTTGGCCAGGAAACCGAAACCGACGGCGGTACCGGCGAGAGCGAGCCAGCCGGGGCTCGCCTTTTCCAGCGCGCGGACGACGCAGTAGGCGCCCGCGATCAGGAGCAGGACGAGCAGCGCGTCCGGGTTGTTGAACCGGAACATCAGCGCCGCGGCCGGGGTGAGCGCGAGAACGGCGCCCGCCAGCAGGCCCGCGGCGGGACCGGAAGTCCGGCGGACCGCGGCGTACAGCAACGCCACCGAGCCGACACCCATCAGCGCCTGCGGGATCAGGACGCTCCACGCGCTGACGCCGAACAGGCGGGCGGAGAGACTCATGAACCACAGCGCGGCCGGGGTCTTGTCGACCGTGATCGCGTTCGCCGCGTCACTCGAGCCGAAGAACAGCGCCTTCCAGCTGAGCGATCCGGCCTGTGCCGCCGCCGAATAGAAGGCGTTGGCCCAGCCGGACGCGCCGAGGTTCCACAGGTACAGCACCGCCGTTGCGAGCAGGAGCGCGGCGACCGACGGCCTGACCCAGCGGGGATCGGTTGGCCGCCCGCGCAGAAGGCGGGCCGTGAGCGAAGGGCTTTTCGCGGGGGAGGCCCCGGCTTGGTCATCAGCGTCCGCTTCGGCGCGGGAGTCGAGAACGGTCATGCCCCTCAGCGTCAGGCGTCTACCTGGGGTGCCCTTGTGCCGAGGCTGTGCACCGGCTGTGGGGATTCGATCACCGGGAGATGCACGGCGAATTCGGTGCGGCCGGGCCTGCTGTGCACCTCGATCGTGCCGTGGTGCGCCACCACGATCGCCGACGTGATGGCCAGGCCGAGCCCGGTGCTGCCGGTACTGCCCGCGGTGCGGGAACGGGACGAATCGCCGCGGGCGAATCGTTCGAACACGGTGGGCAGGAGGCCGGAGGCGATCCCCGGGCCGTCGTCGGTCACCGTCAGCACCGCCCGGCCGTGGTGGTCCCGGCCGAGGCCGGTGACGATCGTGGTGCCGGGCGGCGTGTGGGTACGGGCGTTGGACAGGAGGTTCGCCAGCGCCTGGTGCAGACGCTGGACATCGCCGCGGACGAGCACCGGCTCGTCCGGCAGACGCAGTTCCCAGCGATGCCCGGGACTGGCGACGTGCGCGTCGCCGACCGCGTCCGCGGTCAGCCGGGTGAGATCGACCTCGGCGCCGTCGAGCGGTCTGCCGGCGTCGAGTCTCGCCAGTAGCAACAGGTCCTCGACCAGGACCGTCATCCGTGCGGCCTCGGATTGGATGCGGGACATCGAATGCGCGACGTCCGGCGGCACCAGCGCGCTCCCGCGGCCTGCCAGTTCGGCGTAGCCACGGATCGCGGCGAGTGGCGTGCGGAGTTCGTGGCTCGCGTCCGCGACGAACCGGCGGACCCGGGTTTCGCTGGCGTGCCTGGCATCGAGGGCTTGGGAGATATGGCCGAGCATGAGGTTCAGCGCCGAACCCACCTGGCCGACTTCAGTCCGCGGATCGGTGTCGACCTCCGGCACCCGCACCGAAAGCGCGACCTGGCCCCGGTCGAGCCGCATCGCCGACACCCGCCCGGCCGTCGCCGCGACGCGGTCGAGGGGACGCAGCGTGCGGCGGACCGCGAACGCGCCCAGAAATGCCGCTCCCGCGACGCCGGTGGCGGAAACCCCGAACAGGATCAGCCCGACGGTCACCAGCGTCTCGTGGGCCGAAGCAAGGGGGAGACCGGTGACCACGACACCGGCGGCGATCGGCACGGCCTGCAGGCGGTAGTCGCCCAGCTCGCCGAGGTCCACCGACGTCGGCCGCCGGTCGACGGGCAGCGCGGCCAGCTGTGCCTCCTGCTCGGCGGTCAGTCCTTGCGGCTTGCCCTTGTCCGACAGGACCCCGGCGTAGACGACCTGGCTGCCGGAGAACCGGGCGTTCAGGGTCCCGGAAGCCTGCCCGGGGGCGTTGAGCGGATTGGGGCCGAGGCCTCCGCGCGAGTCGTCCGGCGGACGGCTCGCGAAGTCACGGGCACGCGCGCTCGCCAGCGCCAGCTGCCCGTCGATCTGGTTGACGAGGAACGATTTCAGGGCGATCTCGCTCACCACCCCGATCACCAGACAGACCAGGGCGAGCAGGAGCACCATCGAGCCGGTCAGTTTGGTGCGCAGGGAAAGCCGCCCGGGCCGGTACCACCGGCGCGGGCCGGTGGTCGGAGCCACGCCGGGTGCCATACCACTCAGCGTGCGACGCCGTGGTGTGCACGCGTTGTGTGCTGCCTGTGAGCGTCCTGTGCGCCAGGGTCACCGTGACCAGACGGGCCACACACGTGACTAGAAGGGCCACACACGTGACTAGAAGGGCAACACACGTGACTAGAAGGGCAACACGTGTGTGGCCTGCTCAATCACGCGTGTGACCCGTTCAATCACGTGAGTGGCCCGTTGGCGCACGGGTCAGCGGTCGTAGTCGACGGCGAGGTCCGAGGTGGCGGGGACGGCGCGGCAGGTGAGGGTCCGGCCTGCCGCGATCTCCTCGTCGGTGAGCGCGTAGCGCACGTCCATCGTCGCCTCGCCGCGCACGACCGTCGCCCGGCAGGTCCCGCAAGCACCGCCGAGGCACGCGTAGGGCGCGTCCACTCCGTTCCGCAGTGCGGCGTCGAGCACGGTCTGGCCCGCTGTCATGGGCACCTCGGCGGTCTTTCCGCCGGCGGTCACCGTCAACCGGTGACCGGGGAGCCGGGACGGACGCACGGGAAGGGCCCCCTGGAACAGTTCGAAGTGGACGTTTTCGTCCGCGACGTCCTTGTCGGCCAGCGTCCGGCGGACCATGTCGACCAGGTCCCGCGGTCCGCACAGGAACCAGTCGTCCACCTTCGCCGGATGCAGCCGAGCCTGCAGGAGCGCCCGCAACCGGGTGCCGTCGAGGCGGCCGCGCTGGTAGCGCTCGTGCGAGATCGCCAAAGCCTCACCGACGGTATCGAACGGCTTCTCGATCCGCGGTGTGCGGAGGTCCGGGTCGCGTTCGTCGGTGCGGTAATGCACGACGTGCAGCCGCCCGGCGAGCTGTCCGGCGAGGTGGCCGAGTTCGTCGGCGAACATCGTGCTGGCGCCGGAGGTGTTGATGTAGAGCAGGGTCGCCTTGCTGTTCGGCTCGGCCAGCAGGGTCGTGGTCAGCATGGACAGGATCGGTGTGATCCCGCTGCCGGCGGCGAGCGCGACGTAGCGCCCGGCGCGGCCTTCCTCGGGGGCGAGGGTGAACGCCCCGTCCGGCGGCAGGACGTCCAGGACGTCGCCCGCCGCGAGTTCGGTGTTCGCGAACGTGGAGAAGACGCCGCCCGGCTGGTGCTTGATCGCGATCCGCAGCGTTCCGGAGTCCGGCGTCGAGCAGATCGAGTACACGCGCCGCAGCTCCTCGCCGTCCACAGTGGACCGGATGACGATATGCTGTCCGGGCACGAAGCGGAATGTCTCCCGCAGCCGCTCGGGAACGTCGAAGGTCACCGAAACCGCGCCTTCGCACAGCGGCCGGACGTCGGTGACGCGCAGCCGGTGGAACCGGCTCGGCTGCCGGGGCTGGGGGACCGGTGGCGGTTCCTCGTCGAACGACGCGGTCAGCTGCCGCCACTCGCGGTACTCCGACGCCGTCAGTTCCCGGCCCCACGCCGTGGTGATCGGGACGTTCTTCGCCAGGTACGCCTCCTGGTTGTCGTTCCACGCGCGCAGGTAGCGGTAGAACGGGATCGCCGGGTGGAGATGGTGCACCAGGTGGTAGTTCTGGCTGAGCATGATCGGCGTCACGAGCCATTCCATCCCGACCCGGACGCGGGTGGCGCCGAACCGGTTCTGCCGCTGCGTCACACCGAGGTCGTGATGCGGCAGCCAATCGAACCACCAGGCCAGCACGGCCAGCCCGATGCGCTGCGGGATCACGTAGATCACCAGCAGTTCCCAGCCGTACCCGGTCGCGATCAGCCAGCCGAACCCAGCGAGGGTGAGGGTGACCATCAGGGCCGTCTCGACCCGTTCGGACATCGGCCGGGTGCGCTGGCGCGGCACGTAGAACCGCACGTACCAGCCGTCGATCGTCATCCAGCGCAACGGCAGCTGCCACCACGGGCCGTGAGCGGTCCACGCGTCGGGATCGGTATGCGCGTCCTCATTGGTATTGCGGTGATGCTCCAGGTGGATGTAGCGCACGAAGGGAA
Source organism: uncultured Actinomycetota bacterium (assembly GCA_963766045.1). GTDB lineage: Bacteria > Actinomycetota > Actinomycetes > Mycobacteriales > Pseudonocardiaceae > Amycolatopsis. The sequence continues at coordinate 1,766,315 of CAVXYN010000003.1, forward strand.
AGGAGCCGTAGCTGGCGACGAACGGCATGGCAAGCCTGCCGAGCAGCTCGTTGAACCACGTCAGCTGGCCGGCCGCGTGATGCGTCGACTCGTGCAGCACGGTGAACATGGTGAAGGTGACGAGTGCGTGCAGGGGGAGGGTCACCCAGAGCGCCGCGGCTCCGTTGAGAACGAGCCAGGTGGCGCCCGTCCAGACCAGGGCCCCACCGGTGAACAACAGCACCGTCGGCACCGACACGACGGGCAAGGGGATCCGCGGGCTGGGCACCCCGCGCCCCGCGGGCGCGTGCCCGGGTCTTTCCGATACTTCCCCACGGTCCTTCGACCGGGTGGCGGCGACGGTCATCGATCGGTCCCCTCGGTCGATGGCTACCGGGACAAGCTGTCACACCGTAGACACTTGATACTGGTTTGTAAACTTCAACTACCAGGTGAAACGGCACGTCAAGGCGCCTGATGGTGAAGGGTGTCACGCATCCGTGTCCAGCAATGAGCCACTTCGTGACAGAGAAGAACCGAAAACTGCGCCGATCAGGTGGCGGCTGTCCTGTGCACCGGACGGCGCTCGGCGTAAGACAAGGCCCCGGACCCGGGCCGATGAGTCGCTGGGCCTAGACTCGGTCAGCCCAGTCTGCAAGGTGACCTGGGGACATCCGTTGTGGATCACGGTATTGACCACTTCGGATCGTCAATCACATCGTTTACCGCTCGAGGAGAATACGTTGAAGAGCACCGTCGAGCAGCTCAGCCCGACGCGAGTCAAGATCAATGTCGAGGTGCCGTTCGACGAGCTCAAGCCGAACTTCGACCGCGCCTACCGCAAGATCGCCCAGCAGGTGCGCATCCCCGGCTTCCGTCCGGGCAAGGCGCCGGCTCGCGTGCTGGAAAGCCGGATCGGGCGAGCCCCGGTGCTCGACGAGGTCGTCAACGAGGTCATTCCGGCCAAGTACATGGAAGCCGTGCGCGCGGGCGAGGTCCGCACGCTCGGCCAGCCCGAGTTCGAGGTGACCAAGCTCGAGGACCGTGAGGTGCTCGAGTTCACCGCCGAGGTCGACATCCGCCCGGAGATTTCGCTGCCCGACCTCGACGGCTTCTCCGTCAGTGTCGACGACGTCGAACTGACCGACGCCGAGGTCGACGAGCAGCTCGACGAGCTGCGTGCCCGCTTCGGCACCCTGACCGGTGTCGAGCGCGCGGCCGAGAACGGCGACTTCGTCTCGATCGACCTGTCCGCAACGGTCGACGGGCAGGAGGTCGAGGAGGCCTCGACCACCGGCCTGTCCTACGAGATCGGCTCCGGCCAGCTCGTCGACGGCATCGACGACGCGATCGTCGGCGCGAACGCGGGCGAGACCAAGTCCTTCACCACGAAGCTGGTCGCCGGCGAGCACGCGGGCAAGGACGCCGACGTCACCGTCACGGTCCAGACCATCAAGCAGCGCGAGCTGCCCGAGGCGGACGACGAGTTCGCCCAGATGGCCAGCGAGTTCGACACCATCGACGAGCTCAAGGGCGACCTTCGCGAGCGTCTCGGCCGCGTCAAGAAGATGCAGCAGGGCGTCCAGGCGCGCGACAAGGTCCTCGAGGAGCTCCTCGAGCGCACCGAGGTCCCGATCCCGGAGAAGGTCCTCGACGCCGAGATCGAGAACCGCAAGCACGACGCGATCCACCCCTTCGACCACGACGAGGCGCAGTTCGCCGCCGCGCTCGAGGCCGAAGGCCGCACGGTCGAGGAGTTCGACACCGAGGTCCGCGAGGAGTCGGAGAAGGCCGTCCGCACGCAGCTGCTGCTGGACACCATCGCCGACAACGAGAAGACCACCGTCAACGACGGCGAGCTCACCGAGCGGATCATCTACCAGGCGCAGCGCTTCGGCATCAGCCCGGACGAGTACGTCCAGCGGGCGCAGCAGTCCGGTCAGCTGACCGCGATCTACGCCGACGTCCGCCGCGGCAAGGCCCTGGCTTCGGTGGTCCGCAAGACCACCGTGACCGACGCCTCCGGCGCGGCTGTCGACCTCGACGAGCTCTTCGGTCCCGCAGCGGAGGAGACGCAGGTCACCGAAGAACCCGCGAAGACTGCGGCCGAGTAGGGAATTCGGATCCGGCCGTAAAGCTGTAAGCGAACTTGGGCGGTGTCAGGCATTCTGCACCGCCCAAGTTCGTTAGGGTCGGTTGCAAGATCTCAAGCATCTGGACACAGCATCTGGACACAGAGCGGCGGCCAGCACCATCGGGGCCGCCGTCGGCGAAAAGGCAGGCATGACGTGACGCAGCACAGCGCACATGGATCCTCGGCGGGGAAGCGCACCTCGAATCTTCCCGAGGCGCGGACCGGTACCGCAGGGCTCAACCTCACCGACTCGGTCTTCGAGCGGTTGCTCCAGGAGCGCATCGTCGTCCTCGGCTCCGAGGTCAACGACGAGGTCGCGAACCGGATCACCGCCCAGTTGTTGCTGCTCGACGCAGACGACTCCGAGTCGGACATCCGCTTCTACATCAACTCGCCGGGTGGCTCGGTCACCGCCGGCTTCGCCATCTACGACACCATGCAGCTCATCCGCCCGGACGTCGCGACGTACGCGATGGGCCTGGCAGCGTCGATGGGACAGTTCCTGCTCTCCTCCGGCACGCCCGGCAAGCGCTACGCGCTGCAGCACGCCCGGATCCTCATGCACCAGCCCTCGGCGGGCGTCGGCGGTACCGCCTCCGACATCGCCATCCAGGCCGAGGTGTTCGGCAAGTGGAAGCAGGAGCTGGCGAAGATCACGGCAGAGCAGACCGGCCAGACGGTCGAGCAGATCGTCCAGGACGGCGACCGCGACCGCTGGTTCACCGCGCAGGAGGCCAAGGACTACGGCTTCGTCGACCAGGTCCTGACGCGCGACAACCCGCTTCCCAACCGCTGATCTGCGAAGGCATACCAGGAGAGGTCAATGAGCAACTTCCAGCTTCCGCAGTCGCGGTACATCCTTCCCTCATACGTCGAACGAACGAGCTACGGCGTCAAGGAGTCGAACCCGTACAACAAGCTCTACGAAGAGCGGATCATCTTCCTCGGCGTGCAGGTGGACGACGCGTCGGCCAACGACGTGATGGCCCAGCTGCTGCACCTCGAGCACGAGGACCCGGACCGCGACATCACGGTGTACATCAACTCGCCGGGTGGTTCGTTCACGTCGCTGATGGCGATCTACGACACCATGCAGTTCGTCCGCCCGGACATCACCACCGTCTGCCTCGGCCAGGCCGCTTCGGCCGCCGCGGTGCTGCTGGCGGCCGGTACCCGGGGCAAGCGGCTCGCGCTGCCGAACGCCCGCGTGCTGATCCACCAGCCCGCCACCGAGGGCACCTACGGCCAGGTGTCCGACCTGGAGATCCAGGCCAACGAGATCCAGCGTGTGCGCCGCCAGATGGAGGTCATCCTGGCCAAGCACACGAACAAGGACGCCGACGAGGTCAAGAAGGACATCGAGCGCGACAAGATCCTTACGGCCGAGGAGGCCAAGACGTACGGGATCATCGACGAGGTCCTGCCTTTCCGTAAGGCATCCGACAACTGATCCGACGGGCCGGTGCGTGTCGAGAAGACGACATGCACCGGCCTCCTGGTCTAGGGTCGGCTTCTGGCGTGCTCAGATGTGACGTTGGTTCTCCCGCCGACGGCGTCGGGCGGGTACCGTCAGTGGCAGTGAGTGAGGCTCCGAGAGGTCATCCGTGACCGGGGCGGCAAGATAGTCAGGCGCGACAGTGCAGGCGCAGAGAAGTGGCGCCGGAGGGGACAAGGTCAACGGCCATGGCACGGATCGGTGACGGCGGCGACCTGCTGAAGTGTTCTTTCTGCGGTAAGAGCCAAAAGCAGGTGAAGAAGCTCATTGCCGGCCCCGGGGTCTACATCTGCGATGAGTGCATCGATCTCTGCAACGAGATCATCGAGGAAGAACTGGCGGAGGCCGGTGAGGTCAAGCTCGACGAGCTGCCGAAACCCGCTGATATCCACGAGTTCCTCGAGCAGTACATCATCGGCCAGGACGACGCGAAGCGGACCCTGGCCGTCGCGGTGTACAACCACTACAAGCGCATCCAGGCCGATGACAAGGCCGGACCGAAGGACTCCAAGGAAGAGTCCGTCGAGCTGGCGAAGTCCAATATCCTGATGCTCGGCCCCACGGGCTGTGGCAAGACGTATCTCGCGCAGACCCTGGCGAAGCTGCTCAACGTCCCGTTCGCGATCGCGGACGCCACGGCGCTGACCGAGGCCGGGTACGTGGGCGAGGACGTCGAGAACATCCTGCTCAAGCTGATCCAGGCGGCCGATTACGACGTCAAGCGCGCCGAGACGGGCATCATCTACATCGACGAGGTCGACAAGATCGCCCGCAAGTCGGAGAACCCCTCGATCACGCGCGACGTGTCCGGCGAGGGTGTGCAGCAGGCGCTGCTGAAGATCCTCGAGGGCACCACCGCCTCGGTGCCGCCGCAGGGCGGGCGCAAGCATCCGCACCAGGAGTTCATCCAGATCGACACGACGAACGTGCTGTTCATCGTGGCCGGCGCGTTCGCCGGGCTGGAGAAGATCATCAACGAGCGGGTCGGCAAGCGCGGCCTCGGCTTCGGTGCGGAGATCCGCACCAAGGCCGAGATCGAGGAGAGCGACGTCTTCTCCGACACCATGCCCGAGGATCTGATCAAGTTCGGCCTGATCCCCGAGTTCATCGGGCGTCTCCCGGTCGTCGCCAGCGTGACGCACCTGGACAAGGAGTCGCTGGTCAGCATCCTCACCCAGCCGCGCAACGCGCTGGTGAAGCAGTACAAGAAGCTCTTCGAGATGGACAACGTCGAGCTCGAGTTCACCACGACCGCGCTCGAGGCCATCGCCGATCAGGCCGTGCTCCGCGGCACCGGTGCCCGTGGCCTGCGCGCGATCATGGAAGAGGTTCTGCAGCCGGTCATGTACGACATCCCGAGCCGCGACGACGTGGCGAAGGTCGTCATCACCGAGCAGACCGTCCGCGAGAACGTGAACCCGACGATCGTGGCGCGGCAGCCCTCGCGGCGCCGGAGCAGTGAGCGCGGCGAGAAGTCCGCGTAGATCCACCCTTTCGCAACCGACGCCCCGGCCGGGTTCTTCCGGCCGGGGCGTCGGCTTCTCATACACACTCACCCGGCCGATATCCGTCCGAGATAGGATGCGCAGGTGCCGCTGACTTCCACCAAGGGCGAAACCGAGGCTCCCGAACTGGCAGCCGTGAGCCCGCGCGAGGTCACGGGACTCGTCGAACTCACCGAACGCATCGTCGTCGGTGCCTATCGCGGGCATCTCTGGATCCCTCGCGCGCTCACCATCACGCTGGGCGTGCTGATCACGACCTGCCTGGTCGCGGGGGTCGTCCGCTTGTCGCCCCTGCCCTTGATCCCGTTGCCGTTGTTCGCCGTTTCGACGTACGCGCTCCTGCGGATCCGGGCGCTGAAAGACGCGGAGGTGACCCGGTCGCTGGTCGCCTGGACCGGGTTGTTCGTCGCGGCCACGTTCACCGGATTCTGGTTGATTTCCATGGCGGGACGCTGGCTCGGCTGATTTTCTCGCCGATTTCGACATTTCCCTCGTTAGGCGGGTTTCGGCTTTGTCTCACCGGGGTAAGACGACTCAGTGACAGTCGCCCCGGAACCCTTTGTTCACGTGGGGTTGCTCTACTCCGGTGACGCTGAGTACCTCGACGGAACACTTCCGTATATCCAGGAAGGCCTGAAGCTGGGCGAGCCGGTAGCGGTCGCTGTACCCGGCCGGAACCTGACGCTGATCGAAGAAGGCCTCGGCGAGCATGCTGCCGAGGTCGAATTCGTCGATATGACCGAGGCAGGCCGCAACCCCGGCCGGATTCTGCCCGGCGTGCTCCTCGCGTTCGCCGACAGCAGACCCGGGCCGGTGCGGATCGTCGGCGAACCGGTCTGGGAGGGCAGGTCCGCCGTCGAGTACCCGGCCTGCGCCCAGCACGAGGCGCTGATCAACTTCGCCTTCGCCGGCCGCGAGCTCAGCATCCTCTGCCCGTACGACACGGCTCGGCTCGCCGACGATGTCGTGTGCGACGTCTCCAGGACGCATCCCATCCTGTCGAGTGCCGTGGGCGATCGCCGGAGTTCCACCTACGCTCCGCACGTCGTCGTCGACGACTACAACGTTCCGCTTCCCGCGCCGCGCGCCGGCGAAGACTTCCGGTTCGACCTCGGCCGCCTCGCCACGGTCCGCCGGTTCGCGCAGGAGCGGGCCGAAGCGTGCGGGCTCGCCCCGGACCGGGTGGACGACCTGGTGCTCGCGGTGGCGGAACTTTCCGCCAACAGCGTGCTGCACGGCTCCGGTCACGGCGTCGTCCGCGTCTGGGCCGAAGGCGAGCATGTCCTGTGCGAGGTCGTCGACGAGGGCACGCTGAGCGATCCGCTGGCCGGCCGCCGCCCGGCGCCTCCCGGTCAGATCGGCGGACGCGGCCTGGTGCTGGTCAACCAGGTCGCCGACCTGGTCCGGCAGTACCGAAGACCAGGGGCGACCGTCACCAGGGCCTTCTTCCGGCTCTGAGCGGCTATCGGCCTGTGGGGACTACTGGCTTCTGGGGACGTGCTTGCCGAGAAAGGCGACCACGCTGGGGACGACCGTCCGGTTGAAGGCGTCGCCGTGTTTGCCGCGCGCGGTATGCGCGACCGCGGGACGCGCTTCGTTGATGAACCTCCGCACCCCGCCGATGAACGGATCCTCGGTACCGCACCAGATTCCGGTCGGCACGCTCTTGGTGACGGAGATGTGGCGCAACGGGTCGAGCGAACCCCAGTCGGTCGCGTCGCGGAAGGCCTGGCGTTTGCTCATCTCCGGCCAGGACGTGATCAGCGCGGGCGCGATCGCCGCGACCGCGGCGGGTGGACGACGGCGTTCCAGACGACGCCGGGTGTAGACAAGCGCCCCGAACCCGCCCATCGAGAGACCGGTGGCGGCGAACGGAAGACCGTCCCGGCCGCCGAGGCCGCGCGCCTGAAGCCAGCGGGGAACCTCTTCGAGCAGCATCCTCATCGGGTTGTCGCCCGGCTGGTTCTCGTGCCAGTAGTTGTCGCCTCCGTCGAGGGCCACGAACCCGAACGGGGGGACAGCCTTGCGGGCGACGTCACTGCCGAGCTGTTTGAGCAGACCCGTCGGCGCCGAGTGGCGGGCGTTGCCGTGCAGGCCGTGCAGCATCAGTGACATCGGCAGGCCCTTCGGCGGTGCCTTGGTCGGCAGCATGAGCACCAGATCGACCTCGCGGCCGCGGGCCTCGGAGTAGACCCGTTCGACACGGGGACTGCCCAGCTGGGTCGCGGGCGTCGGCGACGCGACACCGAGGGCGCGTTGGAGGGCCTCACTGAACGGCAGGACCCCGGTGGCCGTCCCGGCCGCGAGCCCGGCGACGCCGAGGCCCGAAGCGCCGGCGATCAGCATCGAACGGCGGCTGAGCCAGCGACGGGCACCATGGACCCCCGACAGCGCATCGTGCTCCCTGTCGTCGTCGCCCACCGGCCTCCGTCCCCCGCTCACCCGTCGGATTCCCCGGTCCGACGTCATCTCACCCCACAGCGTTCCACGTGTCGCGAAGCTGTGATCAGGTAATCGCCGAATCAGCCGGCGATGTTTCCCTTCTCCGCGCGCCATGACTCGATCGAGTTCCCCGCGGACCGTTTCGCGGCCTCGAACGTGTCGCCCAAGCCGACCGCGAGCGTGACCGCGAGCGGAACGAGGATGTCCTCCACCCCGTTGTCCTGAGCGCCGAAATGGCCGGCGACCTCCAGCGTGATGTAGCCGTGCACAGCGCTCCACAACTGGGCCGCGACCTCGTATTCGGACACCGCACGGAACCGGCCCGCCTTGATCACCCGGTCCGCGGCATGCACCAGGTAGTTGAACGCTTCGAGCCCTTCTTCACTGATGGACTCGCGGGTTTCCGGCTTCGTCACGTCGATCATCGGCGCCTTCTGCCCGCTCGGCGCGCTCTGGCCGAAGGTCACCGCGAAGAGCTGCGGATTCTCCAGCACCGACTGCCGGTAGGCCAAGGCGAGGGTAAGGATGTCCGCCACCGGATCGTCGGTCTCGTCGACCGCGCCCAGGTTCGCCGAAAGCCGCCGGAACCCCTCCTGCGCGACCGCGTCGACCAGCGCTCCCAGCCCGCCGAAGTGGGTGTAGACGGCCATCGTCGACGCGCCGATCTCGGCCGCCAGCTTGCGGGCCTGGAGCGCCTCGGGACCGCCGTGCGCCAGCAGGCGGATGGCGGCCTCGATGAGGCGGGCCTTGACGTCGTTCGCATCGGACTTCGGAGCCATGCTTGCCAGTATCCCATAACCCTGTTATAAATGGATCCATAACCTCGTTATTCATCGTGCTTTTGAACGGATAGGGGGCCTGGTCATGGGCAACAAGTTCCTCGAGGGCAATTTCGCTCCGGTCAGCCGGGAGCACACGATCACCCAGCTCGAGGTCACCGGGAAGATCCCGGACTACCTCGACGGGCGCTACCTGCGCAACGGGCCGAACCCGCTGTCCGAAGTGGACCCGGCGACCTATCACTGGTTCATGGGTGACGGCATGGTCCACGGCGTCCGGCTGCGCGAGGGCCGCGCCGAGTGGTACCGCAACCGCTGGGTGCGCAATCCGAAGCTGTGTGAGGCGCTGGGGGAGCCGTGGGACGGCGGTCAGGTCGGTGGGATCACCACACTAGGCGCGAATACCAACGTGGTCGGGCACGCGGGCAAGACGCTCGCGCTCATCGAAGGCGGGGTGGCCAACTACGAGCTCACCGACGAACTGGACACTGTCGGCCCGTGCGACTTCGACGGCACCCTGCCGGGCGGCTACACCGCGCACCCCAAACGGGATCCGGAGACCGGCGAGCTGCACGCGGTCTCGTACTTCTTCGGCTGGGGCAACAAGGTCCAGTACTCGGTGATCGACGCCGCCGGGCGTGCGCGGCGCAAGGTCGACATCGAGGTCACCGGCTCGCCGATGATGCACGACTTCTCGATGACCGAGAAGTACGTCGTGTTCTACGACCTGCCGGTCACCTTCGAGATCGAGCAGGCCATCGGCATCGCCATCCCGCCGTTCCTGCGCACCCCGGCCCAACTGGTGCTGTCGGCCTTCGCCGGCAAGGTGAAGGTGCCGGATCCGATCACCGCCATGATGCGCAAGGGAGTCCGGCCGAACACCGGCTATCCGTACCGGTGGAATCCGAAGTACCCGGCACGGGTCGGCGTCATGCCGCGTGAGGGTGGATCCGGCGACGTGCGCTGGTTCGACGTCGAACCCTGCTATGTGTTCCACCCGATGAACGCCTATGACGACGGCGACTCCATCGTGCTCGACGTCGTCCGTCACCCGAAGATGTTCGACAACGAGCTTCGTGGCCCGAGCGAAGGGCCGCCGGCGCTGGACCGCTGGACCGTCGATCTGGTCGCGGGCAAGGTGATCGAGGAGCGCCTCGACGACCAGGGCCAGGAGTTCCCGCGGGTCGACGAACGGCTTCTCGGGCGGCGGCACCGGTTCGGCTACTCGATGTCCACGATGGACGGAGCTTCCTCCGCCGGCTCGATCCTCAAACACGACCTCGAAAAGCGGTCGTCCGAGACGAAGGTGTTCGGCCGCGGCCGTCAGCCGGGCGAGTTCGTCTTCGTTCCGTCCTCAGTGGACGCGGCCGAAGACGAGGGTGTCCTGATGGGGTTCGTCTATGACTCCGCCACGCAGAAGAGCGACCTCATGATCCTCGACGCCGGGACCCTGGAAACCGTTGGCTCGGTGCACCTGCCGGACCGGGTTCCCCATGGCTTCCACGGAAACTGGGTGGAGAGCTAGTGTCGCGTTCTGGCGAGGGCGAGTGAAAGACTCCATCACGCGCCCTCGCCAGGAAAACTCAGCCTACTTCGAGCCGCACGCCCCACGTGTCGAGCACGACGCTGATCGGGGCGTATACGACGTAGTTGTAGCACTCAGGACTCACGTCGGGGTTCGTGGCACCGCAGGCCACGGGGAACCCTCGCCCGGCGAGGATGACACCGCGTGCTTGCACCCCACCGGTCACGGGCGCGAAAACCGGACCGCCGCTGTCCGCACCGCCTTGATCAAGTAAACGTCTATCGGAAATTCGGCGAGTAATTCGGCGAACGGGGATTTCATTCATGTACCGATGACGCGGTGGTCGCCGGTGTAGAGGTTCATGCTGTCCCCGCGCAGGAAACCGATCAGCGTCATCCCGTTCTCCTCGGCCAGCTCCGCGGCAAGGGAGGATGGCGCGGAGACGGCGGCGAGCAGGCCGATCCCGGCCATGGCGGCCTTCTGCACGAGTTCGAACGAGGCCCGGCCGGACACCAGGAGACCCCAGTGTGCGGCCGGGATCCGGCCTTCGAGCAGCGCCCAGCCGAGCACCTTGTCGACGGCGTTGTGCCTGCCGACGTCCTCGCGGACCACCGCCAGCGTGCCGTCGGAGTCGAAAAGGGCGGCGGCGTGCAGCCCGCCGGTGCTCGAGAAGACCTTCTGGTGTGAGCGCAGGGTGTCCGGGAGCTTCGCGAGGACGTCCGTGCTCACGCTGAATTCGGACTTCCCGGGGGAAAACCGGCTGCGCAGCTTGACCGCGTCGAGCGCGGCCTTGCCGCAGACGCCGCACGAGGACGTGGTGTAGAAGTTGCGCTCCACTCCGGTGTCCGGCGGTGCGACGCCCTCGGCCAGGGCGATGTCCAGGACGTTGTAGGTGTTCCGGCCCTGGTCGTCGACGCCGTCGCAGTAGCGCGCCGTCGCGATATCCTCACGGGACGCGAGCACGCCCTCGGACAGGAGGAAGCCGTGTGCCAGTTCGACATCGGAGCCAGGGGTCCGCATCGTGACCGCCAGCGCCTTGCCGCCGACCCGGATTTCCAGCGGCTCCTCGGCCGCCAGCGCGTCGGGCCGACGAACGTCACTGGTCGCGGAGATCTTCCGGACCGGACGGCGCACCGTCACCCTGCCCACTTGTCCGCCCTTCTGACCTGTCATTCGACACTTGGGTACTGCAACGCTGGACATTAAGTAATACATTCCCAGTGTCACTCCCAGAGTACGGAGGCGTCGGATGGCTGTCGGCTTCCTTGACCGTTCCCGCATCGTCGCGCCGCCCGGCTGGAGCCGCTGGCTCGTTCCGCCCGCCGCACTGGCCGTGCACCTGTCGATCGGGCAGGCCTACGCGTGGAGCGTGTTCAAACCCCCGCTGGAGAAGACCCTCGGCCTCACCGGCACGCAGAGCGCTCTCCCGTTCCAGCTGGGCATCGTCATGCTCGGGCTGTCGGCCGCGTTCGGCGGGACGCTGGTCGAGCGCAACGGCCCACGCTGGGCGATGTTCGTCTCGATGGTCTGCTTCAGCTCCGGTTTCCTGCTGTCCGCGCTCGGCGTGGCGACGTCGCAGTACTGGCTCGTCGTGCTCGGCTGGGGCGGGATCGGCGGGATCGGGCTCGGCATCGGGTACATCTCGCCGGTGTCGACGCTGATCAAATGGTTCCCGGACCGGCCGGGGATGGCCACCGGGATCGCGATCATGGGCTTCGGCGGCGGGGCGCTCATCGCGTCGCCGTGGTCCGCGCAGATGCTGGGAGCCGCGCCGTGGTCGATCGGGACGGTCGCGACGGCGTTCCTCATCCACGGCCTGGTCTATGCGGTGTTCATGAGCGTCGGCATCCTGCTCGTGCGGGTCCCCGCCGACGACTGGAAGCCCGCCGGCTGGGTAGCGAAGACCGACCACGGCAAGGCCATGATCACCACGGCGAACGTGTCGGCCAAGAACGCCATCAAAACCCCGCAGTTCTGGTGTCTGTGGGTGATCCTGTGCTTCAACGTGACAGCGGGCATCGGCATCCTCGAGAAGGCGTCGCCGATGATCTCCGACTTCTTCCGTGAGACCTCGACGCCGGTGGGTGTCGCCGCGGCGGCCGGGTTCGTCGCCCTGCTCTCACTGACCAACATGATCGGCCGGTTCGTCTGGTCGTCGACCTCGGATCTGGTGGGGCGCAAGAACATCTACCGGCTCTACCTCGGCGTCGGCGCGCTGCTGTACCTGACCATCGCGCTGACCACCAACGCCTCGAAGCTCGTCTTCGTCCTGTGCGCCATGGTGATTCTGTCGTTCTACGGCGGTGGGTTCGCGACGATCCCCGCCTATCTGAAGGACCTCTTCGGCAGCTATCAGGTGGGCGCGATCCACGGCCGGCTGCTGACGGCGTGGTCGACGGCCGGGGTGCTCGGCCCGTTGATCATCAACGCCATCGCCGACAGCCAGAAGGCGGCGGGCAAGGTCGGGCCGGACCTCTACACGACGTCGCTGTTCATCATGATCGGCCTGCTGATCATCGGTTTCGTGGCCAACGAGCTGGTGCGGCCGGTCAACCCGAAGTTCCACGAACCGGCACCGTCCGGGACGCCCGCGAGGAGTGAGGCCCGATGACCGAACAGGCTCCCGAACGGCGGCGCACCGGGCTGATGGTGCTGGCTTGGCTGTGGGTCGCGATTCCGTTCGCCTACGGCGTTTACGAACTCTTCCGGAAGGTCGTCCAGCTTTTCGGCGGCTGAGAGTATGAGGGGCGTTCTGGTCACGGGGGCATCGCGCGGTATCGGCCGCGCGATCGCCCGGGCCTTCGCCGAACGCGGTGACCGTGTCGTCGTGCATTACGTGTCCAATCACGAAGCCGCCGTCGAGACGGTCGACGGGCTCACGGGATCTGGTCACGGTCTCGTGCAAGGTGATCTCGCGGATCCCACTGCGGCACAGGCGATCGCGGCCGAGGCGGAGTCCATCGTGGACGGTGTCGATATCCTCGTGAACAACGCCGCGGTCGCGACCTCGCCGGAGACGGCCCATCCCGTCGCCGACGTGTCCTATGCGGACTGGCAACAGATCTGGCGGCGGACGATCGACGTCAACCTGTTCGGTGCGGCGAACGTGACCTACTGCGTGGCGCGGAACATGATCGCGCGAGGTGCGACGGGCCGGGTGATCAACGTCGGTTCCCGCGGTGCCTTCCGTGGCGAACCCGACCACCCCGCGTACGGGGCGAGCAAAGCCGCCCTGCACTCCCTTGGTCAGTCGCTCGCGGTTTCGCTGGCGCCACACGGGATTTCGGTGACGTCCGTGGCGCCCGGGTTCACGGCCACCGACCGCGTCGCCGATCGCCTCACCGGCGACAGCGGCGACGCGTTGCGCGGCCAGAGCCCGTTCGGCCGGGTCGGAACGCCGGAGGAGATCGCGGCGGCGGTGGCCTACCTCGCCTCGGCGGAGGCGACCTGGGCGTCCGGTGCGATCCTCGACCTGAACGGCGCCTCGCATCTGCGGATGTGAAGTGGATCACTCGTGCAGCGGTGACGGTCTCGAGCGCGTCAGAAGAGTGTGCACAAGCTGGGGAAGGTCCTTGTCGCCGTGCTCGCGTTCGCCGTTTTCGGCGGGACCGCGTACGGATACACGGCGCTGAACGCGCTCGACGACGTCACGCGGGTGGACGTGATCGACTCTCCCGCTCCCGGTGAGCAGCCCGCCGACGGCTCACTGGACATCCTGCTCGTCGGGCGGGATTCGCGGACCGACGCCCAGGGGAATCCACTGTCGCCGGAGGTGCTCCGCGAGCTGCGGACCGGGGCGAACGGCGACGACCTGACCGACACGCTCATCGTGCTCCGGATCCCCAACGGGCAGCAGGCCGTGAAGGCGTTCTCCGTTCCGCGGGACTCCTGGGTCATGACGCCGGGGGAGCAGGGCAAGGGCAAGATCAACGAGATCTTCGGCCGGGCCAAGCTGGCCGCGGCGGGCGACCTCCGCAAGGAAGGCAAGACCGACAAGGCCGAGATCGATCGTCTCGCGCTGACTGCCGCGCGGAAGGCGACGTTGAAGGCAGTCGAGGACCTCAGCGGTGTGAAGATCGACCACTTCGCCGAAGTCAATCTCTTGAGCTTCTACGAGATTTCGAAAGCGGTCGGCGGTGTCGAGGTATGCCTGAACAAGGCGACCAAGGACGCCGACTCGGGCGCGGATTTCCCGGCCGGGCGGCAGACGATCCAGGGCGCCGACGCGCTGGCCTTCGTCCGCCAGCGCAAGAACCTCCCCCGGAGCGACCTCGACCGGATGCGCCGCCAGCAGGTCTTCCTCGCCGGGCTGGCGAAACAGGTGCTCTCCCAAGGAACTCTGACCAGTCCTGGCCGGGTTTCGGAGCTGATCGACGCGGTGAGACGATCCGTTGTGCTCGACGGATCCTGGGATCTGCTCGACTTCGTGCGGCAGATGCGCGGGGTTTCGGGTGGTGGCATCGCGTTCGAGACGATCCCGGTGGTGAACCCGGACTACCGTTACGATCCGCGCCATCCCACGTGGACGGCGGTGCAGGTGGATCCAGCACAGGTCAAGGCTTTCGCCGCCGCGCTGATCGGCGTCCAGCCCACTCATCAGGCGCCCGCCGGCCCGACCGTCGATGTGGTCAACGCCAGCGGCAAGGATGGTTTGGCCACACGGGTCGCGGGTTTGTTGGGGGACAAGGGTTTCGTCAAGGGCGCGACTGGTAACGCGGACTCGGTGCGGCGAAGTTCGGTGGTCCGCTTTGCCGCCGACATGGCCGAACGCGGCGCCGAGATCGCGCGGTTACTCGGCGGCCTCACCGCGCAGCAGGCCGATTCGGTCCCGGCGGGCCACGTCGAGGTGATCCTCGGGCAGGTCTACAAAGGACCGGGCTCCTCGGGCGGCGGCTCGGCCCCGGCCGTGCGAGCCGAAGATCCGATCACGCCGGACTCGGCCGGCTGCATCGACTGAGGGTCGTGAAGGCCTCCTTCCCTACCCTCAGAGTAGGGAAGGAGGCCTTCACGGATTTCAGGACAATGTCATTCCCTGGGCGGGATCTTGCCGTCCTTCGCCACCGGCAAGCTGAGCTGGCTCGGCACGGTGATCGTGACGGCCTCGTTGGGCAGATGTGCCAGCACCGGGTTCAGGTGGGTCAGCTTCAGCGTGAGTGGCCCGATGACGGTCGGCGGAGTGACGACGTCGAACTTCTCCAGATCCAGCCACTGGACGGTGTTGAGCACCTCCGGCGGGATCTCGTCGCCCCGTTTGGCGACCGGTACGCACAGCTGCCTCGCGCTGGTCACCCGCACATCGATCTTCGGCTGGTCGGCCAGCACGGGGTTGAGGTGCCCCAGTGTCAACGGGAACGGCTGGCCCGGGATGCCGAGAACGCGCAGGGTGTAGCACTTGAGGTCGATGTGCCGGACGAACGACAGGATCTCCGGAGGCGGGATTTTGCCGTTCTTCGCGACCGGCACGCACAACTGCTCGGGCGAGAGCATGGTCACCGGCGCGTCCGGGACGCCGAGCTTCTGTACGACCGGGTTCAGCTGGGTCAGCTTCAGCGGGCGGTTCACCGCCGCGCCTTCGATCCGGTAGCAGGACAGATCGACCCAGGCCACGAAGTCCAGGATGCCGGGCGGCGGGAGCACGCCGTTTTTCGCGACCGGTACACAGAACTGGTTCCGCTCGCCCAGTTGATGGGTCTCGGTCGGCAGGTCGGCGAGGACCGGGTTGAGGTGCTTGGTGGTGACCGTGGTCGGCGGTGGTTTGTAGGCCTCGGTCTTGTAGCAGGACAGGTCCAGCTGGGAGACGAACGGGAGCGGTGGTGGCGCGAGCGGAGCCGCGCCTGCCGCATCGGGCACTACCGCGACGAGCAGGACGGCGGCCAGTGCAGCTAGGCCGCGTAGGGTCGATCTTCGTGACATGGCAAGGCCTTTCCGCGATCACGTGAACAGGGTTACCCGTTCACGTTGGTCCCGGATCGGCCTTGCCCGACACCGCCAAGCGGGCGGCTTATGGGGCGGAATGCCCTTGCCCCAGCGGTTCCAGCCGCACCACGATCGCCTTCGACACCGGTGTGTTGGACTTGTCCGCCACCGAATCCAGCGGCACCAGCGCGTTCGCCTCGGGGAAGTAGGCCGCGGCGCAACCGCGAGCGGTCGGGTACGAGACCACCCGGAACCGCGGTGCCCGGCGCTCGCCGTCCCGCCATTCCGAGACCAGGTCGACCATCGCGCCGTCGGTCAGGTTCAGCGAAGCCAGGTCGTCGGGGTTGACCAACACCACACGCCTGCCGTCCTCGATCCCGCGATAACGGTCGGAGAGGCCGTAGATCGTGGTGTTGTACTGGTCGTGGCTTCGCATCGTCTGCAACAGCAGCCTGCCCTCGGGCACATGCGGATACTCGAGCTCGGAAACGGTGAAGTTCGCCTTGCCGTTGGCGGTTCCGTTGAACTGCCGGGAATCGCGAGGCGCGTGAGGGAGGACGAACCCGTCGGGCTCCCGGACGCGGCTGTTGTAGTCCTGGCAGCCCGGCACCACGCGCGCGATCCGGTCGCGGACCAGGTCGTAGTCCCCGGCGAACTCCCGCCACGGCACGGCGTGCCCGGCACCGAGCAACGCTTCCGCGAGACGGCAGATGATCGCCACTTCGGACAGCAGTTGTTCACTGGCAGGCGCCAGCCGTCCGCGCGAGGTATGCACCTGCGACATCGAATCCTCGACGCTGACGAACTGTTCCCCGCTCGCCTGCACATCGCGTTCGGTGCGGCCGAGTGTGGGAAGGATCAGCGCGGTCCTGCCGGGGACGACGTGCGAGCGGTTGAGTTTCGTGGACACGTGCGCGGTCAGCGAGCACGACTTCAGCGCTCGTTCGGTCAGCACGGAATCCGGTGTGGCCGAGGCGAAGTTGCCACCGACGGCGAAGAAGATCTTGCCCTTGCCGTCCCGCATCGCACGGATCGCCTCGACCGTGTCGAAGCCGTGCTCGCGCGGGACCTTGATGCCGAACTCGGCGTCAAGGCGGTCCATAAAGGACTCCGGCATCTTCTCCCAGATGCCCATCGTCCGGTCGCCCTGGACGTTGGAATGCCCGCGCACCGGGCACAAACCCGCACCCGGCTCCCCGATCATTCCGCGGACCAGTGCGAGGTTCGCGATCTCGGAGATCGTCTGCACCGCGTGCTTGTGCTGGGTCAGGCCCATCGCCCAGCAGTAGATGGTCCGCTCCGAGGTCGCGATCATCCGGGCCACCAGCTCGATCTGCTCCCGCGGCAGGCCGGTCGCCTCGACGACCTCGTTCCAGTCGATCTCGCGCAGATGCTTCGCGTAGTCGTCGAAACCCTCGGTCGTGTTCTCGACGAATTCCCGGTCGACGATCGTGCCCGGCAGCTCCTGTTCCCACCGCAGCAGCAGATGCCCGATCGCCTGGAACAGCGCGAGGTCGCCGCCGAGGCGGATCTGCGCGAACTCGTCGGCAAGCGGCGTGCCCTTGCCGATCATGCCGCGGATGTTCTGCGGGTTCTTGAACCGCATCAACCCGGCCTCGGGCAGGGGATTGACCGCGACGATCTTCGCGCCGTTGCCCTTGGCCTCTTCGAGCGCGGACAGCATCCGCGGATGGTTCGTCCCCGGGTTCTGGCCGACCACGACGATCAGGTCCGCCTTGTGGATGTCGGCGAGCGACACCGAACCCTTGCCGATCCCGGTGGTCGCCGCGAGCGCGGCGCCGGAGGATTCGTGGCACATGTTCGAGCAGTCCGGCAGATTGTTCGTGCCGTACGAACGCACCAGCAGCTGGTAGAGGAACGCGGCTTCATTGCTGGTGCGGCCGGAGGTGTAGAAGATCGCCTCGTTCGGGTCGGACAGCCCGCGCAGCTCGTCCGCGACCAGGCTGAACGCGTCGTCCCAGGAGATCGGCTCGTAGTGCGTCGCCCCTTCGCGCAGCACGAACGGCTCGGTGATCCTGCCCTGCTGGCCCAGCCAGAAGTCGGTCTTGGTCGCCAGATCCTCGATCGAGTGCTCGGCGAAGAACTCGCGTCCGACCCGGCGTTTCGTCGCCTCCTCGGCGACCGCCTTCGCGCCGTTCTCGCAGAACTCGGCGAGCTTGCGGTGCTCGCCGTCGACCTCACGCGGCTCCGGCCAGGCACAGCCCGGACAGTCGAACCCGTCACGCTGGTTCAGCAGCCGCAGCGTCTTCACGGTGCGCGTGGTGCCCATCTGCTCCACGCCACGGAGCAGCGAGACGGCGACCCCGGGAATCCCGGCCGCCCAGCTCTTCGGTTTACCCACCTCGAGCTGGGTTTCGTCAACGTCGTTCGATGGCGCTTCGCGGGTCATGTCACCATCGTGCGCCTTACTTCCGGACAACGCGACCGAGGGGGTCATTCAGTGGAAATCTCCAAAGTAGCACTTGTGCTACCGTGGTGTTCATGAGTTTCGTGGGATTGCGTGAGCTGCGGCAGCAGGCCTCTGAACTGGTGCGGCGGGCCGAAGCCGGCGAAGAGGTGACCATCACGGTTTCCGGCCGCCCCAGCGCGAGGCTGGTGCCGGTGTCCCGGCGCGCGTGGCGCACCTACGACGAGGTGGCGGATCTGTTCCGTGGTCCGGCCGACCCGGACTGGGAGAGCGACCGTGACCTGATCGACCAGACCCTTCGCGATCCGTGGGTCGAGGCATGAGGGCGGTCTTGGACACCAGCGTCGTCATCGCGACCGATGTCCCGCCGCTCGAGGGCGAACTCGCCATCAGCGCGGCCACCGTCGCCGAACTGCATTTCGGTGTTCTGGTGGCCGGCAATCCGGTCCGGCGCGCGCAACGGTTGCGGCGTTTGAGCGCGCTCCAACGCGACTTCGACGCGCTACCGATCGACGACGCGGTAGCCGCCAGCTACGGGCTCCTCGCTGTGTCCGTTGTGGAAGCGGGACGTCAGCCTCGTGCGCGGACCATGGATCTCCTGATCGCCGCGACCGCGCACGCCCACGATGCCCGGCTGTACACCCGGAACGCCAAAGACCTCGTCGGTCTCGAGGATCTGGTCGAGATCGTCGAGGTCTGACGCCTCGCGTCAGGCGTTCGTGACGATCCGGGCGATCTGCGACTCGTCGAGGGGGAAGTACGGGGTCTCGTTGACGCCGCGCTCTTGCAGCTGGTTCACCGTCACCGCGGCGGCCAGCAGCACGATGAGGCCCACGATCGCGGCGATCGCCGGCCCCCGGCCCGAACCCGGCGCGCGGTAGGCACCGGAAGCCCCGGCGACCTTACGCTGTTTGCGCCGGCGCTTCTTGAGCTCCTTCTTCGCGCCCAGCCAGGCGTCCAGCTCGGCATGCTTCTGCCAGTTCGGATCGGCCAGGTCGGGATGGGTCTCCATCCGACGGTCTTCTTCATCCATCGTGGTTCCGTACCCCCACAGCTCGTCCGAGGTTGATTCCGGCGAAAGTTCTACGGGCAGTTGCCGGTTTTCGGCAGGGGCTTCGCCGGGTCGTACTTGTCGGCTTCCTCCACCGCGGGTGCGCCGTCGACAGCCTTACTCTTGTCAGAGTACTTGGGGCGCGAGGATACCGACCTTCGCCGCGTCGCAGGCCATATAGGACGTGTAGCCCGAGCCCTCGCCGTAGCTCAGTCCCACGTCGGCCTTCGCGAACCGCGCCCCGGCGCGGATCAGGTAGTCCTGTTCGTCGCGGACAAGCGAAACGAAGTCCGCCGGCGAGGTCAGCTCGGTCTTGGGGCCGTCGAAGGCGTAGGCGGTCACGTAGGCGGCGTGGATCACCAGCTCGCCCTTGGCAGGCCCCGGCTTCGCGGTCAGAGTCCCGGACATCCGAGGGCTGACCGGCAGCAGCCGGTGCTCTCCGAGC
The DNA here is from genome assembly GCA_963766045.1 of uncultured Actinomycetota bacterium. Classification (GTDB taxonomy): domain Bacteria; phylum Actinomycetota; class Actinomycetes; order Mycobacteriales; family Pseudonocardiaceae; genus Amycolatopsis. The sequence goes on from CAVXYN010000003.1 coordinate 1,786,014, forward strand.
AGGATCAGGAGTTTGCTCTTCTCCGTGGTGTCACGACCGGTGAGCATGGGCTCGAACTCCGTCCGCGCCCTCGGCGAAAGCAGGTTCAGCAGGACCGAGCCGTCGTGGTCGTTCAACGCCCGCGGGTCCAGCCGGACCGCCGAGATGGCGGCCCGCGCCTGCTTGAACGCCGCGTCGACCTCTGCCGCCGTGAAGCCGCCGACCGGCCGCGCCGCCGGGGAGGTTATCCCCGCGAGTCCTTCCGCCCAGTTCGCCGCCGGGGTGCCGGTATACGGCTTGGCGAGATCGACCTCAGCGCCGACCCCGGCCTTCGGCTCGTTGTCCCACGTCAGGCCCACGATCACGCCTGCCGCCGCCAGCACGGCCACGGCCGGTAAGGCGATGAACCAGCGTTTGCGGGACTTCGGATCCACCGGCTCGAGACGTGTTTCGTCGCGCTGATCTTCCACGTGCTGCCTCCCCCAGAGATGCCCGTCGCGTCTCCCCCTGAGACGCCCGGCAACTGCTCATCGGCCCGGCGGTGGGTGATCGTTACGGCCGGTGAGGAATGCGGATGAAACCCGCTTCGGGGAGTTCGTAGACTTGTCAACTGTGACCGAGAACGCCCAGCCGCAGCAAACCGACCTCCCGGGTGCCTGGAACCCGGCCGATGAAGAAGCCTCGCTCTACCAGCGTTGGGTGGACGCGGGCTATTTCACGGCCGACCCCACGTCGGACAAGCCGCCGTTCACGGTAGTCATCCCGCCCCCGAACGTGACCGGTTCGCTGCATATCGGCCACGCCTTCGAGCACACCCTGATCGACGCGATCACCCGCTACCACCGCATGCTCGGCGACGAGACGCTGTACCTGCCGGGGATGGACCACGCGAGCATCGCCGTCCACGCGCTGGTGGAGAAGCAGCTCCGCGCCGAGGGCACCAGCCGCCGCGAGCTCGGCCGTGAGGCCTTCGTCGAGCGCGTGTGGCAGTGGAAGCAGACCTACGGCGGCCAGATCCTCGCCCAGATGAAGCGCCTCGGTGAAGGTGTCGACTGGACCCGCGAGCGCTTCACCATGGACGAGGGCCTTTCCAAGGCCGTCAACACGATCTTCAAGAAGCTGTACGACGACGGCCTGATCTACCGCGCCGAACGGCTGGTCAACTGGTCGCCGGAGCTGCGTTCCGTGCTGTCCGACGCCGAGGTGGAGCACAAGGAGGTCGAGGGCGAACTCGTCTCCATGCGTTACGGCGACGGGGAGAACTCGATCGTCGTGGCCACCACCCGGATGGAGACGATGCTCGGCGACACCGCCGTCGCGGTCCACCCGGACGACGATCGCTACGCCCACCTCGTGGGCACCGAGGTCGAGCTGCCGCTGACCGGGCGCAGGATCCCGGTCGTCGCGGACAAGCACGTCGACCCGGAGTTCGGCACCGGCGCGGTCAAGGTGACCCCGGCGCACGACCCGAACGACTTCGAGATCGGCCAGCGGCACGACCTGCCGATGATCACGATCATGGACGAGCAGGGCCGTATCGACGGTACGGGCACCGAGTTCGACGGCATGGACCGGTTCGAGGCACGCGTCGCGGTGCGCGAGAAGCTGCGCGAGCAGGGCCGCATCGTCGCCGAGAAGCGGCCGTACCTGCACAGCGTCGGGCACTCGGAGCGCTCGAAAGAGCCGATCGAGCCGCGCCTTTCGCTGCAGTGGTTCGTCAAGGTCGGCCCGCTCGCGAAGGCCGCCGGAGACGCGGTGCGCGACGGCCGGACGAACGTCCACCCGCCGGAGATGGAGAAGCGCTACTTCGACTGGGTCGACAACCTGCACGACTGGTGCATCTCGCGCCAGCTGTGGTGGGGTCACCGCATCCCGGTCTGGTATGGCCCGAACGACGAGGTCGTGTGCGTCGGCCCGGACGAGGAGCCGCCCTCCGGCGACGGCTGGACCCAGGATCCGGACGTCCTCGACACCTGGTTCTCGTCGGGCCTGTGGCCGTTCTCCACGCTGGGCTGGCCGGAGAAGACGCCGGACCTCAACAAGTTCTATCCGACGGCGGTGCTGGTCACCGGCTACGACATCCTGTTCTTCTGGGTCGTGCGGATGATGATGTTCGGCCTCTATGCCACGGGCGAGACGCCGTTCAAGACCATCGCGCTGCACGGCATGGTCCGCGACCAGCACGGCAAGAAGATGTCGAAGACCGCGGGCAACGGCGTCGACCCGATCGAGTGGATGGATCGCTACGGCACCGACGCGCTCAGGTTCACGTTGACGCGTGGCGCGAATCCCGGCACCGACGTGCCGATCGGTGAGGAATGGGTCGCGGGCTCCCGCAACTTCACCACGAAACTGTGGAACGCCACCAAGTTCGCGATGATGAACGGCGCGGACGCGAACGCCACGCTGCCGCCGGCGACCGAGCTCACCGAGGCGGACCGCTGGATCCTCGGCAGGCTCGCCGGGGTCACCGAGGAAGTCACCGTCCTGCTCGCGGACTTCCAGTTCGCCAAGGCCACGGACACGCTCTACCAGTTCACCTGGAACGAGCTGTGCGACTGGTACCTGGAGCTCTCGAAGGTCCAGGTGTTCCAGGGCGACGAGACCCGCGTGACCGCGACGCGCGCTGTGCTGGGGCATGTGTTCGATACGGTGCTGCGGCTGCTGCACCCGTTCATCCCGTTCATCACCGAGAAGCTGTGGACGGCGCTGACCGGCCGCGAGTCGCTGGTCGTCGCTCCGTGGCCGGTGGCGGACGCTTCGTTCGGGGACCCGACCGCCGACAAGCGGATCGCGGACGTGCAGAAGCTGGTCACCGAGGTCCGCCGGTTCCGCGCGGACCAGGGCCTCAAGCCCAGCCAGAAGGTGGCTACGCGGCTTTCCGGCGACGGTTTCGCCGAGATCGCCGGGCACGACGAGTCCCTGCGCTCGCTGGTCCGGCTCACCCCGGCCGAAGACGGCTTCGCGCCTAGCGCGTCGATCGAGGTCGGGCTCTCGGCCGGTGTCGTCACCGTCGAACTCGACCTGTCCGGCACGGTCGACGTCGCCGCCGAGCGCAAGCGTCTGCAGAAGGACCTCGGTGCCGCCGAGAAGGAATTGGCGCAGGCCACGGGCAAACTCGGCAACCAGGCCTTCATCGACAAGGCGCCGGAGCAGGTCATCGAGAAGATCAAGACCCGCAAGGAGAACGCGGTCGCCGACATCGAGCGCATCAACGCGCGCCTCGACACCCTGCCGGCCGTCTGATGGCCACGGTGCTGATCCCGGTCCCGGACCGGGACGCGGATCCCTCCGAGGTCGCGGTGAGCGCCCGGGTCCTGGCAGGCGCCGGGCACAAGCTGCTCTTCGCGACTCCGGAAGGGCGGCAGGCGACCTGCGACAAGCTGATGGTCACCGGCGAGGGGCTCGACCGGTGGGGCCGGATCCCCTTGCTGCGCAAGCTGATCCTCGTCGGCCGTGTGCTCCGCGCGGACAAGGCCGCGAGGGCGGCGCACCGCGAGCTGCTGGACGACCCCGCCTGGCGTTCGCCGATCCGCTGGGACTCGATCGACCTCGATGCCGTCGACGGGATCGTTCTGCCGGGCGGCCACCGGGCGCGGGGCATGCGCGAGTACCTGGAAAGCCCGGTGCTGCAGGGATTGCTGGTCGAGGCGTTCCGTCGGGACCTCCCGGTCGCGGCGGTCTGTCACGGTGTGCTCCTCGTCGCGCGCAGCGTCGATCCGGAGACGGGGCTATCGGTGCTGCACGGGCGCAAGACCACGGCGCTGACCTGGGGTTTCGAAAACGCCGCGTGGAACATCGCGCGGCGCACCCGGTCCTGGGATCCGGACTATTACCGGACCTATCTCGAGGAGGACGGCCAGCCCGCCGGGTACATGTCCGTGCAGCAGGAGGTGACCCGTGCGCTGGCCTCCCCGGCGGACTTCCTCGACGCGCCCGAGGACGAGCCGGTCAAGCGGTCGGGCCGATCCCGCGACCGGCTCGACGACGAGCAGCCCGCATTCGTGGTGCAGGACGGGAACTACGTCTCGGCGCGGTGGCCCGGTGACGTGCACACCTTCGCCAAGCGCTTCGCCTCGTTGCTCGGTTGAGCTACGTAGGGCTGATCAGCGGAGCTCCCGGTAGATCACCCCGGCCACGCCGGCCATCCCGGTCCGGTACGGGTGGTAAGCCGCCGCGGCCAGCAGGTTGTTGTGCTGCCCGTTGATCCACGCGGCTCCGTGTGGCGCGCAAGCGTCATGCCCGGCCGAAGGGCCGTAGGTGTCCACAAAGGACGAATTGCCGTCGTCGGCGACCGCCTTCTCGATGGCTGAGTTCAAGGCCTTCTCGACACTGGCGAGCCATGCGTAGTCGCCGTCCGCGAACGGCAGGATAGTGGGGCAGTAACCGGATTCCGGAGCGATCCGCGGGTAGCCGATGACGAGCACGTCCGCCTTCGGTGAGCGCGCGTGGATCCCGGCGAGCACCTTCTCGACGTTCTTGCCGGTGTCCGCGATCTTCGCCTTGATGGTGTCCACGCCGCCGACCGTGAACTGCTCCTGGCACGGATTCCCGGTCGGGTCTCCCGCCCGCAGCGCCGGGCAGGTGCCGACGAGGGTGCCGAAGACGGCGTAGTCGTTGCCGCCGATGCCGAGCGTGACCAGGTCGGTGTCCGCCCGCAGCGCGGAGAACTGCGGGCGGTTCCAGCCGAGCAGCACGCTCTGCGGCTGTGTCATATGGGTGGTGTCCGCGCTGCCACAGCTGACGTCGGTATACGAGCGCACGCGCAGTGCGGCGGCGAGGAATGCCGGATAGTTGGACGTCGACCGGGCACATCCCAGCGGATCGAGCCGGGGGAGCGGGATGAACGGGCCGGAGGTGTAGGAATCGCCCAACGCGACGTAGTTGCGGTAGGACCGTTCGGCGGCCGTGGCCGCCGTCGCGGAGGTGATCAGCAGGACTGCGGCCGAGACGCCTGCGAACAGGACGCGGCTGATACGCATGAGGACCCCGATCTCCCGAACTGACTGGCCTTTACAAAAATGGGCCGGATCCGGGCGGCAAGGCGCCGCCGATCGGGTGGTCGAGGGACATTTTCACCCGCGCGTGATGTCAGATCGGGTGATCCTCGTCGGGCTTCCGGTAGACCAGCAGATACCTGAAGAACAGCAGGCGCCGCATCTTGCTCCCGGGTAGCAGCCGGGCGGCGTCCCGGCGGATCTGGCCCAGCGGCGGCGCCGAATCCACGATCGGCGCCTGCGGCAGATGATCGGACCCGCCGTTCAGCCGCTCACCGGCGAAGACGACCAGCCGCGCGACGGCGTTGACCGGGACGGCGGCGACGGCGAGCGCCCAGTCCGCCGGACTGCTCGGCCTGCCGAGCCCCAGCACGGCGAGCACGCCGCCGGGGACGAGCGACTCCCGCAGCCTGGTGACCGTGTCGAACGGCAGGTGATGCAGCGAGGCCAGACACGAGATGAAGTCGTATGCCTGGTCGGGGAGTGCTTCGGTGGCGACGTCGGCCTGCCGGTACGAGATCGTCCCAGGGCCGGGGGAGCCGGCGGCGCGGGCGAGCTCGAGCACCGGTCCGGACCGGTCGATCGCCTCGACGTGCATCCCGGTCGCCGCGAGCCGCCGCGCGAAGCGGCCCGCCCCGCAGCCGACGTCCAGCGCCACCCCGGGTCCGGGAGGCAGCTGGTCGAGCAGCAGCGGGTGGTAGTGGTCGTTGTGGTTGAACCCCATGCGTCGAGAGTGCCAGCAAAGCCGCACGTAGACTCGCCCCGACAGGGAGTAAGGCTTAGAGGAGAGTTCGTGCCGCGAGGTGACGGCCGGGATTCCGAGGAGTTCGCAGAATCCCCGGACCTGGCAGATCTGGACAGTTTCGCCGGTGTCGACGAATTGGGGGCACGTGCCCACGATCCGTCGGACGACACCGACCCGGATCTGGACGCACCCGACGCCGCGTACCAGGCGGGCGGTGGTTCTCGCGGTGGCATCGGCGGGATCGGGCAGCTGGGGGACAACCTCGCGCTCGGCCCGGTGCCGGACCTGGTCTCCGCCGAAGACCAGGAACTGCACGAGCTGGACGACCAGGGTGAGGACGAGGCGCCGTCCGACCCGAACGGCGGGCAGGCACGCCGTGAGCTGATGGCCGTCGAGGCCGAGCTGAACCTGCGCTGGCCCGAGACCAAGATCGAGCCGTCCCTGGCGCGGATCTCCGCGCTGGTCACCCTGCTCGGCGAGCCGCACCGCGGCTACCCGGTGCTGCACGTGGCCGGGACCAACGGCAAGGGTTCGACCGCCCGCATGATCGACGCGCTGTTGTCCCGGATGGGCCTGCGGGTCGGCCGCTACACCAGCCCGCATCTGCAGCTGGTGACCGAGCGGATCGCGTTGGACGGCGCCCCGATCTCCGCGGCGGCGTACGTCGACCTGTACCGCGATGTCGCCCCGTACGTGAACATGGTGGACGGCGCGGGCGGACCCGACGCGGTGCCGATGAGCAAGTTCGAGGTGCTCACCGGGATGGCGTTCGCGGCCTTCGCCGACGCGCCGGTCGAGGCCGCGGTCATCGAGACCGGGCTCGGCGGCTCCTGGGACGCCACCAACGTCGTCGACGGCGACGTCGCCGTCATCACCCCGATCGGCGTCGACCACGTCGAGTACTTCGGCGGCGATCCGGCCAAGGCCGCGGTGGAGAAGGCCGGGATCATCAAACCCGGCAGCGTCGCGGTCATCGCCGAACAGGACCCCGAGGTCCAGAAGGTCCTGCTGGAACGCGCCGTCGAGGTCGACGCGAGCGTCGCGCGGGCGGGCAGCGAGTTCGGTGTGCTGGAACGTGAGATCGCCGTCGGCGGGCAGCTGCTGAAGCTGCAGGGCCTCGGAGGTGTCTACACCGAGATCTTCCTGCCCCTGCACGGCGCGCACCAGGCGGCCAACGCCGCCCTCGCCCTGGCCGCCGTCGAGGCGTTCTTCGGGGCGGGCAAGGACAAGCAGCTCGTCATCGAAGCCGTTCGTGAAGCGTTCGCCGAGGTCGAAAACCCGGGCAGGCTGGAACACGTTCGCGCGGCACCGACGGTGTTGCTCGACGCCGCGCACAACCCGCACGGTGCCAAGGCCCTCGCCACCACCGTCGCCGAAGAATTCGCCTTCCGCCGGCTCGCCGCCGTGGTCGGCGTGATGGCGGAAAAGGACGCCAGGGGCATCCTGGACGCGCTCGAACCGGTCGTCTCGGAAGTCGTCGTCACCAAGAACTCGTCGCCGCGCGCCATGCCGCTCGATGAGCTCAACGAGATCGCCATCTCGATCTTCGGCGAAGACCGGGTCTTCGCCGAGCCCAGTCTGGACATCGCTATCGAGACCGCCATCGGCCTGGTCGAGCAGAGCGACGACCCCGAAGAACCGCTCGCGGGCGGCGGTGTCCTCGTCACCGGCTCGGTCGTGACCGCCGGCGAGGCCAGGACCATGTTCGGAAAGGAGCCGGCGTGACCGAGACCCCTGCTCCGAACCCGCCGGCCAAGGACCCGATGAAGTCCTTCCGCGGCGTGATGGCCGGCTCGCTGATCATGGAGGGCATCACGGTGGCTCTCGCGCTGCCGGTGGTCGCCAAACTCGGCGGCGGCGTCGGCACGGTCACCGGCTGGTCGGTGATCGCGATCGCGGTCGCCTTCATCGTGCTGTGCGGATTCCTGAAGAAGCCGTGGGCCGTACCCGCGGTCCTCGTGCTGCAGCTCGCGCTCGTGGCGTTCGTGGTGACGTTGCCGGCGGTCGCGGTGCTCGGGGTCCTCTTCCTGGGGATCTGGCTGTGGCTGCTCTGGCTGCGCCGCGACGTCGCGAGGCGGATGGCGGCGGGAACCCTGCCGAGCCAGCAACAGCAACCTCGGTAACCGACGAATCCTCAGCCGGTCAACCGTTCCGCCTCCTCATGGCTGATCGGGAGGTGGCGGAGGTAGTAGAAGTCCAGAGTCTGGTCCGCCGGTGCCCAGCCGCCGGGCCGGACGAACTTCTCCTCGACGTCGCCCCTGCGTCGCATCACCAGTTCCGCGTTGGCGAGGTCGAAGGCGGCCGACTGCGCCGGGAAGATCGCGAAGTACCGGATCTCGTCTTTCGAGTGTGCGACGCCCCGCTTGAGACTCGCGGACCAGAACCTGTGGGCGTCCATGCCGCGCTCATTCACTTCGTCGACGTACCACGTCGGTTCGTGGGGCAGCCGCGCGAAGACGTCGGACGGCTGCCAGCCGAGATCGAGGGAGGACTCCTCGGTGGTCGCGGTGAGCCTGACCAACGCGACAGGCCCCCGCGCGCGGCAGCGAAACTCGAAGTAGCGGTGCTCGGCCATGGTGAGTCGTCCGGTGATCCGGTCCAGATCGGCCTCGCCGATCGGCAACGTGTGCTCCTTTCTCGGGCGCGCCGTCGGTGGCCACTCGCCTGGTCGCAGGAACATCTCCCACCGCTCCGGCCCGTCCACCGCCCGTCGGATCACCGTGTACGCGTTGTTCACGTCCATCGTGGCCGCGGTGTTCTCGAAGACCGCGAAATGGTGGTAACCACCGACAGCGGCGGCGCCCTTCTTCGCGTTCCTGACGTGGAGGCGGGCCGCGAGACGTTCCGATTCCGTCGAGGACAGTGGTAGGACGATCTCGTGCTCGGGCCCCGGCTCCCGGACGATCGCGTACGCCGAGTCGGGGTCGAGAACGTCGGTCGGCTGGTGGAACACCGCATAGCCGCCAGGTGTCTCCCAGCCGGCGCCTCGCTGCTGGACCAGCTCCGCCATGATCCGTACGGCGGAGTCGAAGTCGATCTCCTGGACACTCGACGCCGACACCTTGTCCAGAACCTTCGTCGGCCGGAACTGCCCGTCACCGGTGAACTCCTGCGGCTCCCTCCGCCTCTGCGGATCCTTCGCCACCACAACCACGGCATACGGCGTGCCATCGGCGAAGAAGACGACGTGATGGCGATACCAGGTCACCCAGATCGCGTCGATCTTCTGTCTGAGGAACCGCGCCCCGGCCTCGCTGATCGCGATGTACTCCTCGGTCCAGTCCCGGCCGCTGTCGAGCCGGTAAAGCTTGTCGGTGCGCTCCCACAGGTTGTGCCCGGCGTACTCCTCCTCGCAGTAGGCCTCCGATCGCCGGACGAGCATGTAGGCCTTGCCGAGGTCGACCACGTCCTTGGTGTCCTTGAAGACCGCGTAGTACTTGTAGTCGCTCAGTTCCGAATCGTGCGTCGCCGCGCTGATCGCACACACCATCTCGACCAGGAAACCGTTGGCGTATCCGAGGTTGGCTTCATGAGCGGTCCACTGTGGTTCGTCCGGCACGCGGCTCAGGAGGTCGGACGGTTCCCACGTCAGGTTGTGGGTGAAGGCTTCCTCGGTGGTACCGGTCAGCCTGACCACGGCGTGCGGTAGTTGTTCTCCCTCAACGAGAATCACGAGGTAACGGACGTTTGGATCTTCGTCGCCGGCGTAGTAGTCACGCAGGCCCCAATCGGCATGACTCATGTGATCGCCCCCAAGCTGACCTTTTTGTCAGCCTACTTCAACAGGGCTCCCACCAGGCCGGATGCGTACGACATCACCAATCGGGATCTGGCTGCGGCCGCGAGGCTTCAACCAGTTCGTCAACACCTATGCCGCTTTGGCCGAACCTGTTCGACCATCTTCAAGCGAACCCGGATGCGGTCGCGGGAGCGCTGGACCTTGTTCTGGCTGCCGACCATTTTCCGGAGCGGCTACGAGAGGTGGCATCGTCGGTGGCGGTCCGTGAGGTCGTGGCGTGCGCTACAGGTGGGCCGTTGTTCCCGGACCGGATCAAGCACGGCTGCGGTGACCTCGGCGCGCCTTGACCTGGGCATGGTGATGGGCCCGTCGGCGGGGTGGCTGGCGGGCTCCGTCACGCTTTGTTAGTAGAGGGTGTGGGCGTTGTTGCGGCGGGGTTGTTGGAGTGGGTCGAGGTATTGCGGTGGGATGAATTCGGGGAGTCCGTTGGTGGTCATGCGGACGGTCCAGCCGGATGTTCCGTGGATGACGGTGTGGTGGTAGCGGCAGAGTAGGCAGAGGTTGGCGAGGTCGGTGTCGCCGTTGTGGCCCCAGGGGAGTAGGTGGTGGGCTTCGCAGTGTTTGGCGTGGCGTTGGCAGCCGGGGAAGCTGCAGCCGTGGTCGCGTAGGTTCAACGCGCGGCGTTGGCCGGGGGTCACGTACCGGTTCATGCGTCCGATGTCGAGTGGTTCGCTCTCCGAACCGAGGATGGCGGGGATGATGTTGGCGTCGCAGGCGAGCATGCGGGCGTGTCGGGCGGTGATCTGGTCGATCCCGTCCAGACAGGCGATGCCCAGCCCGGTTCTCAACGCGTCTAATGGCACGGTGACGACGACGGTGGTGCGGTCTCCGCCGAGGGTGGGGGCTTTGTCGTTGGTCATGGCGTAGTGGATGGCGTCGAAGAGGGCGTCGGTGTGGCGGTGGGCGGGGTTGCGCCAGTCGTGGTTGCCGTCCTGGTCGACGGGTCGTCGTTGTCCCCAGGTTTCCATCAACGCGTTGGCGCGGGCGGCGAATTCGGGGTCGAGGGTTCCGGTGAGTTTCCACCAGCCGTTCCGGCGTTTCTTGAGGAACACCTCACGATGCGGCGGCGCCAAATCCTCATCGTCGGCGGGTTGCTTTGCCGTCGGGATCCAGGCGGGCGAGAAGGTCGTCGCCGATGTTCAGGATTTCCCGGGGCCCGGCATGGCGGGCCAGCTCGACCAGGATCTGCTCGGCGCTACTCGCGGTCCTCAGGGGACACCTCGGGCGGGATCTTCTTCAGGATGTGAAGGATCGGGTCGATCTGTGGCTCACCCAGGTCACCGTCCGCGGCGGCGGCACCGGCGATCGGGCGCGGTGGGTGGTTCGGGGGTGCCGTCGAGATTCCGGCCACCATTGAAAGCGACGGCGCGGCTGACCGCGATGCGGGCGTCGCCGGGGGTGATGCGTGCGGTTTCGGCGTACCAGCCGGAGGTGGAACCATGCCCGAACAGGTCCATCGGGCCGCGGGCGTCGATTTCGGCGAGGAACATCCCGATCTCCGCCATCGCCTGGCGTGCCAGGGACAAACGCTCGACGACACCGTGCGCGAGTTCCTGCGCACCAGCACGCCACAGCTGGTGTGGCGGTTCGAGGGTTCGTCTGCTGGACACCCCACAACACTACCGCAATTGTCGAACACCTGTTTGAACTCGCACTGAAGTGATTAAATACGATACCCGCCGGTAAATTGACGCCGATAACACCAAAGAGTGACGTATTCGGCGAATGTCGCAACACAACCCGGCCGGGCCAGGAACTCGCACCAGAAATGCCGTGAAGGCCTCCTTCCCTGCCATCGCGGTAGGGAAGAAGGCCTTCACGGCATTCCGTTACGGAGTCTTCCGGCGCGGATCATGGCAGCTGCACCACCCGCAGCTCGGGCGACGCGGCGATGTCGGCCGCGCAGAAGCGGCCGCGCACCCACCCGCCACGCGAGTACAGCTTCGTCTGGTCCGCGAAATGCGGCGAGGTGACGTCGGTCGACTGCGAGTAGGTCACCAGCGTCGACACGTCCGGACACGACCTGCCGCTGAAACCGACCACCTGGACGAAGCTGGTCCCGTGCACGACTTCGGTGTTGCCCGCGGCCGGGTCCCACAGCGAGGTGATCACGTTGAGCACGCCGAGCCCGCCCGGCCCGCCGTGGATCGGGATCCGCTGACCGGCCCTCGTCACCGACTGGTTGTCGCGCAGCGGGCCGTCGGCAGGGATGCCCCCGGTGCGGAATTCGGCCAGTGTGTCGCCGAAAGCCCTTTGTACGTTGGGGTTTCCTGTAGCGAGCGTGTTCGGTGTGGTCACCGGCTCGGCCGGGTCGAAGGGTACCTGCCACGCGGCGGCGATTCCGCCGAGTCGTTGCGCGAACCGTTGGAACAGCAACGGTCCCCGGCTTTCGAGGCGGAACGTATGGTCCCACGCGGCGAGTGTCGCGCAGGCGTTGCCCACCGGTACCGGCGCGGACGACGACGGAGCCGAACCGCCGGGGAACGCGGCACACATCTTCGCCGTGTCGGCGGCCGCCAGTTCGGCCGTCCGGCTACGGTCGCGGAACAGGGTCTCCTTCAGCCAGCGAGTGCTCAAGTCCTTGCGCGCCAATCCTTCCTCGGCCGTGATGAGTGCCTCACGGGTGCGGTCGGAACGGCGGGTGCCGATCGTTCCGACGATCCGGGAATAGCCGGTGATCGGCGCGCGGGCGTTGGCCAGCCAGGCACTGTCGTTCGCGTTGAGCTCGTAGTCGCGCCGCTGCTGTACCGGCAGCTGCGATGGTGCGAACAGGCCGGGGTCGAGTGCCCCTGGCGCGGTTCCCCAGGTGCATCCGGGTCGCGAACCGTCCAGGATGGACACACCGCTCGCCGGGTACAAAGCCTTTCCCAGCGGGGTTCCGCAGTTCGAGGCCAGCTGGTCGGTGACGTGTGGCACGGTCTGGATATCGGAGTACAGGGCGTTGCCCGCCCGGTCGGCCGCGACCGTGTTCACCCATGGCACGCCTTGGGTGCGGCTCAGCGTGCGGACGACGTCGCCGGTACTGCGTGCTCGGTTGAGTTCGAACCAAGTGTTGAGCCCGCGCATGTTCCCGGCGTTACCGTCTCGTAGCGCGTGCGCCGATTTCGCGGTCCACGGGACAGCCACGCCACGGGCCGAACCGATCACAGGTCCGTACCGTGTCGCGTAGAACGTACGGCTCACCTGCCTGAGTTCACCGTTCGCCTCCCGGACCTGGACGTTCACTCGCCGCGAAGCCATTTTCTCCGGCTTGCCGTCCACCAGGTAGGTCGTCGGGTCTCCCGCCGTCAGCGGAACCTCGTACAAGCCGAACGTGATCGCGGTCGACACCGTATGCGTCCAGGCGGCGTCGGCGGTGTGCCCGATCTGGATGAGCGGGATGCCGAGCAGGCTCCCGCCGGAGACGTCGAACCGGCCGGGGATGGTCAGCTGCGACTGCCAGAACCGGCGGCCGCCCTGCCACGGGTAATGCGGGTTGCCCAGCAGCAGCCCGCCGCCGCTTCTGGTGGCGTCACCGCCGATCGCGATGCCGTTGCTGCCGAGCTCTCCGGTGCCGAGCGCCTTCCGCAGCTCGCTCGCGATGGCCGGTGCCGCTTCCGGTCCGGCCGCCGGAGTGTCCTTAGCGGACGGAGGCTGGGTCTTCACCAGATCGGCGGCCAGCAGCCCCTGTCCCGCGACGGAAACGATGGCGTAGAAGTGCCGGTAGATGTCGATTTCCGTGATCGGTCGCACCCAGGCGGCGCCGCGGCAAGCCGGGTCGGACACGCCGGTCCGCCTCAGGAAGGTGTTGTACCCGTCGACATAGCCCGAAACCAGCTCCCGGACCTCCGCGCGCGGCCCCTGTGGGGCGCGCTGCGCGACCAGCCGCTCGACGACGCCCGAGTCGTTGATCCGCTGGAAATGCAGGTCGCTGTCGAGGTTCGTTTCCGCCTCGCTCATCGCCGGGTTCCCGCCGCCTCCGGCACCGAGGAACGCCGAACGGCGCGCCGACACGGTGAGATAGGTGTTGGCCAGCTCGCAGATGTTGTCCTTCGCGGCCGCGAACCCGTAGCCGTAGCCCAGGCCGTCGAAATCCTTCGCCGAAATATGCGGGATCCCATACTCGGTGTAGCGGATCACCGCCCGGGATCGCCCGAGTTCGTCAGCCGCCGAAACACCGGTGACCACTCCCAGTCCCGACAAAACCACGGCGAGCAGGGCAATGGATCGCTGGATGACGTGCATCGTTCCCCTTAGACCAGAGACCCCGAAAGCGACCGTACGCCCGAAGCCCGGTGGGCAGCAGGGCCGAACGGCGGACGTCGTAACCGGCGTTCACCGCCGCGCAAGGCCCCGTTGGCCAACCGGCCGTGGTCGCGGGATAGAAACCGCGACATGACCGAACCGACTCACCACAACCGCCGCACACTGCTCAAAGCCGGGATCACCGGCGCCGGGGCACTCGCCACCGGCCTGCTCGTCCCCTCGACGTCCAGCGCCGCAGGGCTGCTCCGTGGCGGCAGGCCGGTGCTCACCCACGGCGTCCAGTCCGGCGACGTCACCACCGGCTCCGGCATCGTCTGGTCGCGGGCCGACCGGCCGTCGCGGCTGATCGTGGAGATCGCGCGGGACGAGTCGTTCCGCCACACGCGCCGCGTGCACGGCCCGGTGATGAGTCCCGAGACCGGCGGAACCGGCAAGGTCCGGGTCGCCGGGCTGATGCCGGGTTCCGAGGTCCACTACCGCGTCACCGCCGAGGCGCTCGACGGCCGGACGTGCAGCGAGCCGCTCACCGGCCGCTTCGCCACCGCGCCGATCGGCCGCGAAGACGTCCGCCTGGTGTGGTCCGGCGACGTCGCCGGCCAGAATTGGGGGATCAACCCCGAACGCGGCGGAATGACCATCTATCGCGCCATGGCCGCGCGGAACCCGGACCTGTTCCTGCATTGTGGCGACACGGTGTACGCCGACGGCCCGCTCACCGAAACCGTCGCGCTGCCCGGCGGGCGGGTGTGGCGCAACCTGGTCACCCCGGAGAAGGCGAAGGTCGCCGAGACGCTCGACGAGTATCGCGGGCAGTTCGCGTACAACCTGCTCGACGACAACCTCAAGCGCTTCGCCTCGTCCGTGCCCGGCTACGTGCAGTGGGACGACCACGAGGTCGTCAACAACTGGTACCCCGGCGAGATCCTCAACGACCGCCCCGAATACACCGAGAAGCGGGTCGACGTGCTCGCCGCCCGCGCGTTCCAGGCGTTCCACGAATGGCATCCGATCGACCAGCGCCGCGCCGTCGACGGCCGGGTCTACCGCAACTTCCGTTACGGAGCGCGTGCCGAGGTCTTCGTGCTGGACATGCGGACCTACAAGGACGCCAACACCTCCGACCGGACGAAGCCCGGCCGAGTGCTCGGTGACAAACAGGCACGCTGGCTCGTCGACGCGCTCGACCGCAGCACCGCGACCTGGAAGATCGTTCAGGCGGATCTCCCGATCGGGCTCACCGTGCCCGACGGCAAGGACATCGAGGGCGTCGCCAACGGCCTGCCCGGCGCGCCCGGCGGCCGCGAAACCGAACTGGCCTGGGTGCTGCGGGAGATCTCGCGGCGCAAGGTGCGCAACGTCGTCTGGCTGACCGCCGACGTGCACTACACCGCCGCGCACCACTACTCGCCGGACCGGGCGTCCTTCGCCGACTTCGATCCGTTCTGGGAGTTCGTCTCCGGCCCGCTCAACGCCGGCGCGTTCGGGCCGAACTCGCTCGACCCGACGTTCGGGCCGGAAGCGGTGTTCGTGCACGCCCCGCCCGTCGCGAACACCTCGCCCGCCGACGGTTTCCAGCATTTCGGCGAAGTCAACATCGACGGCTCCAGCGGTGCGCTGACGGTCGATCTGCGCGACGCCACCGGCGCCTCGTTGTGGTCGAAGACCCTGCGGCCGCAGCGGTGAGAAGCACCCGGATAAGCTCCGGGCGAATAGCACGAAACCACCCAAGGAGAAATGCCGTCGTGACTGAACGCACGCTGGTCCTGGTCAAGCCCGATGGCGTCGCGCGCGGCCTCGTCGGCGAGGTCATCTCGCGCATCGAGCGCAAGGGCCTGAAGCTCGCCGCCCTCGAACTGCGCACCGTCGAGCGCTCGCTCGCCGAGGAGCACTACGCCGAGCACAAGGAGCGCCCGTTCTTCGGTGACCTCGTCGAGTTCATCACGTCGGGCCCGGTCGCCGCGATCGCCGTCGAGGGCACGCGAGCGATCTCCGCGTTCCGTCAGCTCGCCGGCGGCACCGACCCGGTCGAGAAGGCCACCCCGGGCACCATCCGCGGCGACTTCGGCCTCGAGGTCCAGTTCAACCTGGTGCACGGCTCGGATTCGCCGGAATCGGCCGAGCGCGAGCTGAAGCTCTGGTTCCCAGAGATCTGACAGACTCGTGGGTGGCGTGGGAAGTCCGCGCCACCCACGAATCGGGGGTTCTCCATGACGCTGCCGCAGACTCCGGACGCCTACCTGGCACGGTTGCGGGAGCTGACCGCCGGCTTCGAACAGGTCCTGCGCACCGGCGACCTCGCCGCCCGCGTGCCGTGCTGCGGGGACTGGTGCCTGCGTGATCTCGGCGTCCACCTCGGCAACGTGCATCGCTGGGCGACCGTGATCGTCCGCACCGGCGATCCCGCCCCGGATGGCTTCGGGCTCGAACCGGGCGCGGATCTCGCGGGCTGGTACCGCGAAAGCGCGTCGGACCTCATCGAGGCCCTGCTCGCCGCCTCTCCGGACGAAAGTGCCTGGAACTTCACGGCCTTCGCCAAGACCAAGGCGTTCTGGTTCCGCCGTCAGGTCCACGAGACCGCGGTGCACCTGCTCGACGCGCACCGCGCGGCCGGGACCGAGTACACCCTCGATCCGCCGCTCGCGGCCGACGGCGTGGACGAGGTCCTCAGCGGAATGTTGCCGAAGGTGAAGCGCTGGCACACCCCGCCGGTGGTCACCGTTCCGTTGCTGCTGGCGACTTCCGACACCGGGCACGCGTGGCTGATCTCCCCGCCCGAAGAAGGCGCGGACGTTCCCGGCTCCCGGCCCGCCGAATCGGCGGAGTCCGCGGCGGCCATCGCCGAAGGTCCGGCCGAGGGACTGCAGTTGCTGCTGTGGCAACGGGTCGGGCTCGCGGAGTCGGGTCTCAAGATCACCGGCGACGTCGCCGCGGCGGAGACCTTCCTGGCCGGTCCCTTCACTCCCTGACCCCTCGTTTCCTGACCTACGCGCCCTACGCCGTTCGGTTCACGTTCACCCCCGGGTCTTCTCCTGGCGGCTCACGTCCGCTGTGCTGAGCTGAGCCGACTCTCACTCGATCGTGGGGTATTCTGTGAGAAATTCACGCCCGAGAACCCGTGCGCTGCTGATCGCCGCGCTCCTGCCGGGATCGCTGATCGCCGCGCCCGTCCACGCCGATCCACTGACCGCTCCACTCGGACCGCCGCCGGTCGAAGCCGCACCCGCGGGCTCGTCGGCGAAAGAGGGTCCGTCCGCCTACTCGATCGCCGCGCCTGACGACGGTCTCGTCACCACCAGCGCGACCTCGAAGGTCGCGCCAGGACTGGAGCTCACCGAATTCGACCGGTACGACCCGGCCGGCTGGATTCGCGGCGACACCCTCGCCGTCGACCTCGCCGGCAAGACGCTGAAACCCACTTACCTCAGCCCTGGCACGGTTTCCGCGCGCACGCCGCTTTCGCAGCAGGTCGCCAGGACGGGTGCGATCGCCGGGGTGAACGGCGATTTCTTCGACATCAACGCCACCGGCGCTCCGATCGGCGTCGGCATCGACGGCGGGAAGCTGCAGACGGCGCCCGCGAGCGGGCACAACCTGACCGCGTCGATCACCGACGAAGGCAAGGCTCGGCTCGCGGAAGTGTTCCTGGAAGCCACGATCACCTTGCCGGACGGCCGTTCGGTCCCCGCGTCGAACTTCAACAGCCCGGTCCTGACCGGGAACGCGATAGGCGTCTACACCCCGCTTTGGGGTGCTTCCTCGCGGCGCACGTCGGTCGCGGGCGCCCAGCGCGTCACCGAAGTCGAAATACGGGACGGCCTCGTCACGCAGGTGCGCCCGCAGCCCGCCGACGGACCGATCGCCGCGGGCGGCACGATAGTGCTCGCCCGTGACGGCGGCTCGGACACCGTGTCCGCGCTGAAGGTCGGCGACCGGGTGGACGTCACCTACGCCCCGCGGAGCGACGCGGGCAAGATCTCGGTCGCCGTCGGCGGCAACATCGTGCTTCTGCGGGACGGCGTGATCCAGCCGGTCGACAACGTCGCGATGCACCCGAGGACCGCGGTCGGGTTTTCCGCGGACGGCACGAAGATGTGGCTGGCCACCGTCGACGGCCGTCAGTCCGACAGCCGTGGCCTGACCGAACTGGAACTCGCGCGCCATATGAAGTCCCTCGGCGCGGACGACGCCATCAACCTCGACGGCGGTGGCTCGTCGACGCTGCTCGCCCGCGAGGAGGGTGAGGCCACCGCGCTGATCCGCAACTCGCCGTCCGATGGCGGGGAACGCGTGGTGCCCAACGGGATCGGCGTCGGCACGGTGCCGGGAAGCGGGCGGCTGACCGGGTTCTCGCCGCGTGCGGTGCAGGACACCGCCGACGCGGCCCGGGTGCTTTCCGGACTGTCACGGAAACTCGTCGCCGGCGGACACGACGAGACCGGCGCCGCCGTGCCCGCGGACGCACGCTGGCTCAGCACGAATCCCTTCCGTGGCACGGTGACGAACGGCGTTTTCACCGCGCACCCCGACCGGCTCCGGCCGGACGCACGAGCGGACGTCGACGTCTACGCGCAGCGGAACGGGGTGCGGGGCAGGACGACTCTGAACGTTCTCGGCACGCCGGTGCGGCTGGGCACGAGCACCGAACAGGTCGCGTTGTCCGGTGAGGGCGCGCGGGGCATATTCAAGGTCTACGGCTACGACGCCGACGGATATGGGACGTGGATCGAGCCCGACGACGTCAAGCTGGACTACAACCCTTCCGTGGTCAGGGTCGAGCCGTCGGGCGATGGGTTCGCGGTCACCGCGCTTACGGCGTCCGGCGCTTCGGCGATCACCGCGACCGCCGGCGGGAAGGTCACGCATCTGGTCGCCTCCGTGGGTACCGAGGCGCGCGTTGTGTCTCCTTTGGACGGTCCCGCCGGCTGGGCCGCGAGCGTCTTCCCGGCTGTCGTCGGTGCCGCGCTTTCCGAGGCGCCAGGACGTGAGGGCGGCCGCGGGCTGGCTCTGGACTACCGGTTGACCGGGACCAGCGCCACCCGTGCGGCGTATGTCAACTCGGCGACGCCGATCGCGCTGCCGTCCGGTACTCAGCGGATCGGCTTGTGGGTCAACGGCGACGCGAAGGGTGCCTGGCTGCGGGCGGAACTCCGCGACGCGGCCAACGTTCCGTCCATTGTGGATCTGTCGCTGAACGTCGACTGGACCGGTTGGCGGTATCTCCGTGCGACGATCCCGGCCGGGCTTCCCGAGGGGCAGCGGCTGACGAAGTTCTACGCCGTCGAGAACGTCCCGGATCAGCAGTACGAAGGACGGCTGATCTTCGACGACCTCACCTTCGAGGTGGCTCCGGCGGCGAACGTGCCTGCCGATCCGGCGCCGCGCGATCCGGCGTTGATCACCGATGGCGTGGCCACCGGCGGTCTGCGTATCGCCGTGGTCAGTGACGCGCAGTTCACCGCCGACGATCCAGCCGGCCCGTTGGTCGCACAGGCCCGGCGCGCGTTGCGTGAGGCCGTCGCGGCGGAACCGGATCTCGTGCTGATCAACGGTGACTTCGTCGATCGCGGCACGACGGCCGATTTCGTGCTGGCGCGGTCGGTCATCGACGAGGAACTCGTGGGCAAGGTGCCGTGGTACTACGTGCCCGGCAACCACGAGGCGGACGGCGGGCACGGTCTCGCCGAGTTCCAGGCGGCGTTCGGGGAGACCCATCGCGTGACCGACATCGCCGGGATCCGCCTGGTGCTGATGGATTCCTCGCGAGGTTCGTTGCGGGCCGGGGGATTCGACCAGATCCGGATGCTGCGCGAGGCCCTGGACGGAGCCAAGGCGGACCGCCGGATCCGCGGCGTCGTCGTCGCGATGCACCATCCGGTCGAGGATCCGAGCCCGGCCGGCAATTCGCGGCTGGCCGACCGCAAGGAGGCCGCGATGCTGACCGGCTGGCTGACCGCGTTCGAACGAGAGTCCGGCAAACAGGCCGCCGCGATCGCTTCGCACGCGGGCGTGTTCAGTCTGTCCCGTGTGGACGGTGTGCCGTATCTGGTGAACGGGAACTCCGGCAAGGCACCGGCCGCGGCACCGGGCGATGGCGGTTTCGTCGGCTGGACCCTGGGCCGCGTCGACCCCGGCGACCGGGCGCAGCCGGTACGATTCGAAACCCGGCCGAACGTCGACGCACTCACCGTGTCAGGCCCCGCTGAGCTGGCGCGCGGCGCGAAGGCCGACGTCCGTGCGGTGGTGACGCAGGGAGCGCGTCAGGTGCCGGTGTCGTACCCGGTGAGCGCGGACTGGACGGGTGGGCGTGGCACGCACATCGCCGACGGAGTGCGGCCCGCGATGCCGTGGGACGTCGCTTCCTTCGACCCGGCGACCGGCGTCCTTACGGGGCTGCGGCCCGGGGTGGCGCACCTTTCGGTGACCGTCAACGGGGTCACCAGGGGTTTGACGGTCACCGTCCGCTGAGCCTCGCCGATGTTATGAAAGGACCGTTTATAACAAAAACTGTTATAAACGGTCCTTTCATAACACTCCCGGCCCCGCCCGTCAGGCGGCTTCGTCGGCTTCCTCGACGGTGCC
Organism: uncultured Actinomycetota bacterium; assembly: GCA_963766045.1. Taxonomy (GTDB): domain Bacteria; phylum Actinomycetota; class Actinomycetes; order Mycobacteriales; family Pseudonocardiaceae; genus Amycolatopsis. Next base: position 1,806,358 of record CAVXYN010000003.1, read on the forward strand.
CGGCAGCTCAGGCCCACGCGGCGGGATCGCGTCCGCCTTGGCCGGGTCGATCTTCCGCACCGAACCGTCGGCGGCGGTCTGCGCGATCGCGAGCATCGAGGCCAGCGCGTCGGAGATCTGCGCCTGCTCACGGTCCGGGATCGCGCTCAGCTCGATCAGCACACTGCCGCTGCCGAGCAGGCCGTACCCGTTGCGGGCGATACCTTCGTAGTCACCGCCGGGGTACTGCGAAACGTAGCCCCCGTTGCCGTTGATCGACTTCTGTGCGACGACGGCGATCTGCTTCGCGAAGGCCACATCGGACGGTTTCACGCCCGGATTCGTCGGCCACAGCGTCGAAGCCGTGATCTCCTTGCCTCCTCCATCCTTGTACCGGCCCTGCATGTGGTAGTCGATCATGACGTCCGGTTTGAACGACGCGAACCGGCGCTGGATCAGGCCGGCCTCGGTGGCCGGGTTGTCCTCGGGCGCGATGGCCGGGTTGTGGTAGCGGTTGATGTCGTAGCCCTTGCCCTTCTCCCCGTACTCGGGAGTGGCGGTGGGGTCGTAGTTGAAGCGCCAGTCGCGCTCGTGCCCGTCCGGATTGGCGCGCACGACGATGTCGACGGTCACCTTCGACAGGAGCTTGTTCTGCCAGGAGCTGTGCCCGACGCCGACCTTGCGCAGGAACTCCAGCGCGGCGGGCGTGCCGAGCGGTTCGTCGCCATGCTGCTGGGTGACGTACTGGATGCGGAGCTTGCCGTGGCCGACCCTGGCCGCCCACACCGGGCGGTTCTCGTTGCTGCGGCCGATCTGGGTCAGCCGGATCTTGCCGTGGCTCTGCCAAGTCAGTTTGTGCAACTCGGCGGCCAGTTTCGCGGTGGACGGGCGCGGGTCGACGGTGCGTCCGTCCACAGTGGTCTCCGCCGCCTGCGCAGCGGGCGCTACCAGCAGTCCGGCGGTGACGAGAACGGACATCAGGGCGATTCGTGGCTTGGGACTCATATTCGGTGAGTATTGACGAGGTGCGAGTGTCCAACAAGACCCGTTTTCCGTGACCGGCCGACCCCTCTGCGCGGTAAACCGGTCGAATTTTGTCGGTGGCAGGTCTTAGGGTGCGAATCGTGGGTGACGCAGAGGGACAAGCGCCGGCGGTGCAGTCGATGGTGCAGGCGAAGGCGCTGGTCAAGCGCTTCGGCGACTTCGAAGCCGTGCGCGGGATCGACGTCGACGTCCGCCGCGGGGAGGCGTTCGGCTTCCTCGGGCCCAACGGCGCGGGCAAGTCCTCGACCATGCGGATGATCGCCAGCGTGTCTCCGCGCAGTGACGGTGACCTGCGGGTACTCGGTATGGACCCGGACCTCGAAGGGCCGAAGATCCGCGCCCGGCTCGGTGTGGTGCCCCAGCAGGACAACCTCGACACCGAGCTCACCGTCCGCCAGAACCTGCAGATCTACGGCCGCTACTTCGGTCTCTCCCGCGCGCACGTGCGGCGCAAGGCCGACGAGCTGATGGAGTTCGCCCAGCTGTCCGATCGCGCCGACGCCGAGGTCGATTCGCTCTCGGGCGGGATGAAGCGGCGGTTGACGATCGCGCGGTCGCTGGTCAACGAGCCCGAGCTGCTCCTGCTCGACGAGCCGACCACCGGCCTCGATCCGCAGGCCCGGCACCTGCTGTGGGACAGGCTGTTCCGGCTCAAGGCCGGCGGGACCACGCTGATCATCACCACGCATTACATGGACGAGGCCGAGCAGCTGTGCGACAGGCTGGTCGTGATGGACAACGGCCGTATCGCCGCCGAGGGCTCACCCGCCGACCTGATCAGCCGGTACTCGACCCGCGAGGTCGTGGAGCTGCGCTTCCCGAACGGTGAGCAGGAGGCCGCGGCGAAGCAGGTCGAAGGGCTCGCCGAACGCGTCGAGGTGCTGCCGGACCGCGTCCTGCTCTACACGATGACCGGTGAGGCCACCCTCGAACAGACGCACGCCCGCGGGCTGCGGCCCCTGTCGAGCCTGGTGCGCCGCAGTTCGCTCGAGGACGTGTTCCTCCGCCTCACCGGCCGGACGCTGGTGGACTGATGACCGCGACCGAGACGACGACTTCGACCGGCAAGGTGGTCTCGCCCCTGCGGGGCGCCTGGCTGCGCGTCGAGGGGTACTGGATGTGGTATCGCCGGTACTGGCTGTCGACGCTGTACTCGACGGGGCTGCAGCCGGTGCTGTTCCTGGCCGCGATGGGGCTGGGGTTCGGCTCCCAGGTCCAGGCCGGCGACGCGACCGGCGGGTTTTCGTACCTGCACTACGTCGCACCCGCGCTGCTGGTCGCCGGGGCGGCGCAGATCGGGGTGGGCGAGTCCAGCTACCCGGTGCTGTCCGGGTTCAAATGGCAGCAGAGCTACGTGGCCGTCACCGCGACCCCGATCACGCCGGGGCAGGTGCTCGGCAGCCAGGTGCTGTGGACCGGGATCCGGCTGACCATGGCGGGCGCGATCTACGCCGTCATCGCGGCGCTGTTCGGGGCGTGGACGAGTTTCGGGGCGATCGCCGTGGTGCTGATCGGTACCCTGACCGGGCTCGCCTGCGGGACACCGGTGGTGGCGCTCGCGGCGACCACCTACGACGAGGGCTACCGGTTCGGCCTGGTGTTCCGGTTCATCCTGATGCCGATGACGTTGTTCTCCGGCACCTTCTTCCCGATCTCGCAGCTGCCCGGCGCACTGCGCTGGATCGCCTGGCTTTCCCCGATGTGGCACGGGAACGAGGCCGCCCGCGCGGTCAGCCTCGGCAGCGTCGGCCCGCTCGCGACACTGGGCCATCTCGCGTTCCTTGTCGTGGTGCTCGCGATCGGCTGGGCGTTGGCGCACAAGTACTTCTACCGACGGCTGGTGGTCTAGGTGACCGTGCTGACCGAGGCGCCGCGCCGTGGAGTGCTGCTGCGCATCCTGCCGTCCGCGATGTACAGCGGGCGGTCCACCGCCGTGCTGGAGCGGACCTTCCTGACCTACTCGCACGCCTGGATGCTTTTCGTGTCAGGCGTTTTCGAGCCGCTGTTCTACCTGTTCGCCTTCCAGATCGGCTTCGGCAAACTGGTCGGCGAGGTCGCCGGGCCGGGCGGGCAGATGATGAGCTACGTCGCCTTCGTCGCCCCGGGCCTGCTCGCGGCGTCGGCGATGAACGGCGCGATCCTCGACTCGACGTACAACCTGTTCTTCAAACTGAAGTACGCCAAGCTGTACGACGCCATGCTGGCCACCCCGATCGGCCCGCTCGACATCGCGCTGGGCGAGGTCGGCTGGTGCGTGTTGCGCGGCGGGATCTACTCGGTGACGTTCCTGGGCGTGATGGCCGCGATGGGCCTGGCCGGTTCGTGGTGGGCGGTGCTGCTGATACCGGCGGCACTGCTGATCGCGATGGCGTTCTCGGCGATCGGCATCGTGCTGGTGACCTTCCTGAAGTCGACCTCGCAGTTCGACTACATCCAGCTCGTGCTGATGCCGTTGTTCCTGTTCTCGACGACCTTCTACCCGCTGTCGGTCTATCCCGAGGCGATCCAGTGGGTCGTGAAGGTCTTCCCGCTGTACCACGGGATCGAGCTGATGCGCGGACTCTCCACCGGGGTGCTTTCACCGGGGATGCTCGGAAACGTGGCGTACCTGCTGGCGCTGGCCGGGATCGGCGTCTACGCGTCGTCGAAGCGATTCGGGAAACTGCTGCTCCGCTGACTCCAGCTGGACCACTCGGTCACTTCACCGGGCGGAGTTCGAACCCGTCGCCTTCGGCGTCACCGCGGCAAGAGCGTCCACCAGCCCGTGGCCATAGAACCCGTTGAAGCCCGTGTACCCAGTGCAGTAGGCGTCCTGCGAACCGTCGCCGGTCAGGTCGTAGTCGGCGGGGCAGGGGATGGGGGAGGCCTGAGCGTCCAGCGTCCGCCGCAATTGCCGTGCGCTGTAACCGGGATGCGTGGACGCGAGCAGGGCGGCGACACCGGCGACGTGCGGTGCCGCCATCGAAGTCCCGCACAACGGCGCGTACCCGCCGGGGACGGTCGACAGCACGCACCGGCCGGCCTCGCCGCCGGGAGCGGTGACGTCGATCACCCCGAGTCCGTAGGAGCTGTAACCCGCCTTCACCCGCTCCGCGCTCACCGACGAGACCGCGACGACGTCGCGCAGGCCGGCGGGCAGGGCCTGGCAGCCCGTCGCCGGGGCTCGGACGCCGGATCGCGGCGACGGCGCCAGGCCGACGGCCTCGTTCGTGGCCGCCGCGACGTTGAGGGTGCCCGCCGACGTCGCGTACTCGACGGCCCGTGCCATGACCTCGTTCACCACACCTCGGTCGTCGTCATGCGCGCACGACAGCGACCACGGGTCGACGAAGAAGCTGCTGTTGGTCACGGCCATGCCCTGGCGGGTCGCCCACATCAGCCCGCAGACCGCGGCCTCGGGATCGGCGTAGCCCCGGTCGTCGATCACCTTCACCGAAGCGATCCGCACGCCGGGCGCCACCCCGGTGACACCTTTGCCGTCGTCGTCGGCGGCGATGACGCCCGCGACGTGTGTCCCGTGTGACGAAGTCGTCGCCGTCCAGTTCCGGTCGGGGGCACCGGTCAGGCAGCCCGCGGACTTGTCCGGGTCGAGCGCCGCCAGGTCCGGATGGTCCGAGTCGACACCGGAGTCCAGGACGCCGACGACGACGTCGTGGCTGCCGCGGCTGATCGCATGCGCCTTGTCGGCGCCGATCGCGCGCATGTCCCACTGTTCGTCCGCGCGGTCCGCCGAGGGCACCTTCGCCGGATTCGTACGCTCGAGCTCCGCCCTCGCGGGGGCCGGCTTGGCCGCCGGAGTACCGTTCGCCCGCTGCACGGCCAGCCGTTCCGCCTGCGCGCTGAACGCGCCGGCCGGCCGGACCAGCTCGGTGAAGTCCCGATCCGCCGAGGTGGCGACCGCCACGGCGATCTGCGGGTAATAGATGGTCGTGGTGCCGCAGGCCCCGGTGATCGCCGTCTTGGCCTCGGCCTCGGAGGTGCCGCGGTCGAAGGCGACGACGTAACGCAGCGTCCGGCCGTCGGGATGGCACGAGGGCTCGGCTTCGGCCGCCGTGACGACCGCAGCGGGCAGCACGGAGCCGGAGAGCACCATGAAGGCGCACACGGCCGCTCGCAGCGACCGCCCCACCAGGGACACCGGACCTCCCACCGGAGAACGGGGACTACGGGGACCGCCGCAGCCAGCGCTCCGGCACCCCCGAGCCGCACGCTAGCCACCCGGCGCCGGGTCGACAAGCTCTGCCGCGAAGTTCCCCCGGCCGGTGGCCGCGGCGCGCCCGGGCTACAGGCCTGTGGCACCGAGTACACCGGTGGACTGGCGGGGTGTGGGATACTCGCGGTGGCCGCTGGCCGATGGGCACACGTGAGAGGTGGCGCCCGCGGTGTTGCGGCCCGGTGGTGTGCTGAACATCCTCCACACGCGTCGCTGCCCGTAGGGCGGCTAGACGACGTGGCGGGCGGCCCGAAGTCGCGAACCTGGCCAGCGCTCCGCCGAGCAGACCTTCAGCCGTATACGGCACCCGGTCATCCCGGTGCCGTCGCGGTGTCAGGGCAAGGATTCCCGCCGCTGGTGACCACCACGGCGGAACGAACAGAAAGGGGCCCCTGCGCGGCCGCGTCGAAGCCGGTGGAAGCCGGCCGACGCGCCCGGGGGCGGAGGAGATAGATATATGTCGAACGCGGACACACCCGCCGTCACCGGCGGGAATACCGCCACACCCATCGCAGGCCAGCTGGCCGAACTGCCACCCCGGATCCGGGTGCACGCTCTCGCGAAGCTCCTGGGATCGAACAGCCGTGAACTGATGGCCAAGCTCGGTGAGCTCGGCGAGACCGTCCGCAGCGCGCAGTCCAGCGTCACCCGCGATGTGGCCATCAAGCTCGCCGAAGCTCTCTCGGAGCCCGCCGAGCCCGAAGCGGCCCAGTCTGAAGCGGCCAAGCCCGCCGAAGAGGCCAAGCCGGAGCCCGCGCCTGAAGCCGCTCCGCAGGTGGAGGCGCCTTCGCGTGCCGTCCCGGCCGCACTGGCCTCCCCGGTGACCCCGGAGCCGCCGCAGCAGACGTCCCGCCGGGCGAAGGCCGCCGTGCACGTCCCGGTGTTCGCGGCCCCTTCGCCGGTGTTCCTGCCGCCGGAGCCGGTCGCGTCGAAGCCGGCCCGCAAGCCGGAGCCCGCCTTCACCGAGACGGCCGAGGCCGCCGCCGACGAGGACGAGACCCAGACCTCCGAGCAGACCGACCGTCAGGGCGGTGCCGACGACGACTCGGACGACGCCAACGGCCGTCGCCGCCGTCGTCGTGGCCGTCGTGGCCGCGGCCGTGGCAAGGGCGGCGACGAGAACTCGACCGACGCCGAGAACGACGAAGAGCAGTCCGAGGCTCCCGCTCCGCGCGGCCGTCAGCAGCGCTCGAAGGACAAGGACGCCGAGGCCGACGAGGCCGAGACCACCGATACCGACGAGGCCGCTTCAGACGCCGACGCGGATGACGCCGACTCCGACGGCGGCAGCAAGCGCCGCCGTCGTCGCCGCCGCCGCAAGGGCGGGGACGGCGACGAGAACGTCGAGAGCACCAACGACGACCCGCCCAACACGGTCGTCCATGTCCGGCAGGCCAAGGCCGCCGAGACCGAGCGTCCCGCCAGGGACGAGGTCCGCAGCGTGCGCGGCTCGACCCGGCTCGAGGCCAAGCGCCAGCGCCGCCGCGACGGTCGCGAGGCGGGCCGTCGCCGGGCGCCGATCCTGTCCGAGGCCGAGTTCCTCGCCCGCCGCGAGTCGGTCGCGCGCACCATGGTCGTCGCCGAGAAGGGCGAGTCCACGCAGATCGGCGTGCTCGAGGACGGCGTGCTGTGCGAGCACTTCGTGACCTCGTCGGGCAGTGGCTCGATCGTCGGCAACGTCTACCTCGGCCGCGTGCAGAACGTGCTGCCCTCGATGGAGGCCGCCTTCATCGACATCGGCCGCGGCCGCAATGCCGTGCTCTACGCCGGTGAGGTCGACTGGGACGCCGCCGGTCTCGAGGGCAAGGCCCGCAAGATCGAGCAGGCGCTGTCCACCGGCGACTCCGTGCTGGTCCAGGTCACCAAGGACCCGGTCGGGCACAAGGGCGCCCGGCTGACCACGCAGATCTCGCTGCCGGGCCGCTTCCTGGTGTACGTGCCCGCGGGTGGCGCCACCGGGATCTCCCGCAAGCTCCCGGAGAACGAGCGTCGCCGGCTGAAGGACATCCTCAAGCGGATCGTCCCCGAGGACGCCGGTGTGATCATTCGCACTGCGTCGGAGGGCATCAGCGAGGAGGAGCTCGACCGCGATGTCCGCCGCCTCAAGGTGCAGTGGGACGTCATCAAGGAAAAGGCCGACGCGGGCAACAGCAAGAAGAACGGCGCCCCGGTCATGCTCTACGAAGAGCCGGACCTGCTGGTCAAGGTCGTACGCGACCTGTTCACCGAAGACTTCGCCAAGCTGGAGATCCAGGGCGACAAGGCCTGGGACACCATCTACGACTACGTCCAGCACGTGGCGCCGGACCTCGCGGACCGCGTCAAGCGGTACACGGGCACCGGTTCGGCCTTCGCCGACCACCGGATCGACGAGCAGATCACCAAGGCGCTGGACCGCAAGGTCTGGCTGCCCTCCGGCGGTTACCTGGTCATCGACCGCACCGAGGCGATGACGGTTATCGACGTCAACACCGGCAAGTTCACCGGATCGGGTGGAAACCTGGAAGAGACGGTGACCAGGAACAACCTGGAGTCGGCGGAGGAGATCGTCCGCCAGCTCCGGCTCCGGGACATCGGCGGCATCATCGTCATCGACTTCATCGACATGGTGCTCGAATCGAACCGTGAGCTGGTGTTGCGCCGCCTGACCGAATGCCTCGGCCGGGACCGCACCCGCCACCAGGTGGCCGAGGTCACCTCACTCGGCCTGGTCCAGATGACCCGCAAGAAGATCGGCACCGGGCTGATCGAGGCGTTCTCGACGCCGTGTGAGCACTGCAAGGGCCGCGGTGTGATCGTGTCCACCGAACCGCAGCGCACCGGTGGTTCCGGTGGCGGTGGCGGTGGTGGGCACAGCCACGGCGGCGGCGGTGGAGGCGGCAAGGAGCAGGGCTCCCGGCGTTCCCGAGGCCGCGGCAAGAGCGAAGAGCAGGCTGTTCCCGAGCCCGCGGCTGCCAAGGCGGAGACGCCGCAGCCCACTCCGGTGCAGCGCGAATCGGTGGTCTCGGCGGTGCAGGCCATGGCCAACGCCGCCAAGGTGGTCAAGGGCGAGCACGCCCCCGAGGACGACGTCGAGCACGTGGAGGGCGCCGCGCTCAACGGGCACGCTCCCGAGCCGGTTCCGGCCGCTGAGCAGCCCGCTGAGCCTGCTGAGCCCGCCGCCCAGGTGTCCGAGCCGGTCGAGTCCGCCGAGCCCGTTGCCACCGAGCCTGTTGCCACCGAGCCTGTTGCCGAGGAGACCGTCGAGCAGGCGGCCGAGGCGGCCGCCGAGCCGGTTCCCGAACCGGTCGTGGAGGCTCCCGCGACGGAACTCGCCGGCGAGCCGGTGACGACTCCGGTCGACGAGGTCCCCGCGTCACGAGAAGAAGAGATTTCGGTTGTCGCCGAGACCGGACCGGAGCCTGAGGTTCCCGAGGTCCCGGTGACCACTGAGGCTCCTGTGGCAGCACAGGAGGAGACCGAACCCGAGGTGGACGTCCCGGCCCCGGCCGTGCGTTCGACCCGGCGTCGTCCGCGTCGCGCGGCTTCGCGGCCTGCCGGTCCGCCGGTCGAGGCGTCGGAAAAGAGCTAGTGAACACCTAGGGGCACCCCGGTGTGATCGCACCGGGGAGCCCCACGTAACCTGTAGAACGGCCCGCTACATAAAGCGGGCACCTTGCGCAGGGCCATGGACCGCCTTTCCGGCGGGCCGGTCGCGCAAGCCCCCACCCGTTGTCGAGTAAGCAGGAGACTTCCGTGTCGGCGTACGCGATCGTCAAGACCGGCGGCAAGCAGTACAAGGTGGCCGTCGGCGACGTCGTCGAGGTCGAGAAGCTCGAAGGCGAGCCGGGTACCGAGCACACCTTCCCCGCAGTCCTCTTCGTGGACGGTGGCGAAGTGACCACGGACGCCGACGCGTTGGCGAAGGTCTCGGTCACCGGCAAGGTCGTCGAGCAGACCAAGGGTCCGAAGATCCGGATCCACAAGTTCAAGAACAAGACCGGCTACCACAAGCGCCAGGGTCACCGGCAGAAGCTGACCCGCGTCGAGGTCACCGGTATCAGCAAGTAATTCGGATCTTCAGGGAGAGGCTGAGCGATGGCTCACAAGAAGGGTGCGTCCAGCTCCCGCAACGGTCGCGATTCGAACGCGCAGCGGCTGGGCGTCAAGCGATACGGCGGCCAGGAGGTCAACGCCGGCGAGATCCTGATCCGCCAGCGTGGCACCAAGTTCCACCCCGGCGTGAACGTCGGCCGTGGCGGCGACGACACGCTGTTCGCGCTGGCCGCCGGTGCGGTCCAGTTCGGCGAGAAGCGTGGCCGCAAGACGGTCAACATCGTGCCGACCGAAGCCTGAACTCTGGCTTCAAGTTAAACCTCTGACGAGGGGTGGGGCCGGAATATCCGGCGCCACCCCTCGTTTGTTTGTGTTATCCCATTTGAACGACAGCGCGACTGAATAGAGGCAAGTCATGGCGTCCCGTTTCGTGGACCGCGCGGTGATCCATCTGGCCGCCGGCGACGGTGGGAACGGCTGCGCCTCGGTGCACCGCGAGAAGTTCAAGCCCCTCGGCGGCCCGGACGGTGGCAACGGCGGCAACGGCGGCGACGTCCTGCTGATCGTCGACGCAGGCGTGCACACGCTGCTCGACTTCCACTTCCGCCCGCACGCTCGCGCCGGCAACGGCAAGATGGGCCAGGGCGCCAACCGCTCCGGCGCGGCGGGGGAGACGCTGGAGATGCGCGTCCCGTCCGGCACCGTCGTGCTCACCGAGGACGGCGAGATCCTGGCCGACCTCGTCGGCCCCGGCACCACCTTCGTCGCCGCTCAGGGCGGCCGCGGCGGCCTCGGAAACGCGGCGCTGGCCTCGAAGGCGCGCAGGGCGCCCGGGTTCGCGCTGCTGGGCGAGGAGGGGGAGAGCCGTGACCTCGTCCTCGAGCTGCGTTCGGTCGCCGACGTCGGCCTGCTCGGCTTTCCGTCGGCGGGCAAGTCGTCGCTGATCTCGGTGCTGTCCGCGGCTAAACCGAAGATCGCCGACTACCCGTTCACCACGCTGGTGCCGAACCTCGGCGTGATCACCGCCGGGTCGACCGTGTTCACCATGGCCGATGTGCCCGGCCTGATCCCCGGTGCAAGCGAGGGCAAGGGACTCGGCCTCGACTTCCTGCGCCATATCGAGCGCTGTGCGGTGCTGGTGCATGTCGTCGACTGCGCCACCTTCGAACCCGGTCGCGACCCGGTGTCCGATGTGGACGCCCTGGAAGAGGAACTCGCCCGCTACACGCCGAGCCTCGGTGGTGACCTCGCCGACCGGCCGCGGGTGGTCGTGCTCAACAAGATCGACGTCCCGGATGCCGCCGAACTCGCCGAGTTCGTCCGCCCGGAGCTGGAAGCCCGTGGGCTCAGTGTGTTCGAGATCTCCACGGCGTCCCGGCAGGGACTGAAGGAACTGACCTACGCACTCGGCGCGGTGGTCGAGAAGTACCGCGCCGACCAGCCGGAACCCGAGCCGGAGAAGGTCGTGCTGCGGCCGCTGGCCGTCGATGATGCAGGCTTCACCGTCGAGATCGACCCCGAGGAAGAGGGCGCCTTCATCGTCCGCGGTGTCCGTCCGGAGCGGTGGATCCGCCAGACGAATTTCGGCAACGACGAAGCCGTCGGCTACCTCGGCGACCGGTTGCAGCGGCTCGGCGTCGAGGAGGCGCTGGCCAAGAAGGGCGCCGTACCGGGCAGCCCGGTCACCATCGGCGACGTCCAGTTCGAATGGGAGCCGTCGACGCCAGCCGGGGTCGCGGTGCATATGTCCGGACGTGGGACTGACGTGCGACTGGAGAACAACGAGCGCATCGGTGCGGCCGAACGAAAGGAAGCCCGCCGGATCCGCCGCGACGGTCCGGACGCGGTCGACGGTGAAGAGCTGGACGACGAGTGACCACGACCCGTGGGGCGATCGCCGATGGGAAACGGGTGGTCGTCAAGGTCGGTTCGTCCGCGCTGACCACCGCGGGCGACGGTCTCGACGTGGCGCGGCTCGACGCGCTGGTCGACGCGATCGCCGAGCGGGTCTCGCGCGGCACGCAGATCGTGCTGGTGTCTTCGGGTGCGATCGGTGCCGGCCTGGCGCCGCTCGCCCTCGGCAAACGTCCGCGTGACCTCGCCACCCAGCAGGCCGCCGCCAGCGTCGGGCAGCTCGCGCTCGCGCACGCGTACGCTGAGTCCTTCGGCCGGTTCTCCCTTACCGTGGGCCAGGTTCTGCTGACCTCGGACGACGTCGTGCGCCGTTCGCACTACCGCAACGCGCAGAACACGTTCAGCCGCCTGCTGGCACTCGGCGCGGTTCCCGTGGTCAATGAGAACGACACCGTGGCCACCGAGGAAATCCGCTTCGGCGACAACGACCGTCTGGCGGCCTTGGTGGCACATCTGATCGGCGCCGACGCGCTGGTCCTGCTGTCCGATGTGGACGGCCTGTACGACGGGGATCCCCGCGACGGCGCCACACGCAAGATCTCCGAGGTCACCGGAGCGTCCGATGTGGACGGGATCACCGTCGGCATGTCGAGCTCCGGGCTCGGCACCGGCGGCATGGTCTCGAAGCTCGCGGCCGCCCGCACCGCTGCCGGTGCCGGCATCCCCGTCCTGCTCGCCGCCGCTTCCGAAGCCGCCCGCGCGCTGGCTTCCGCCGACGTCGGCACCGCCTTCGCCGCCGCGGACTCCCGCCTCTCCGCCCGCCGCTTCTGGCTGGGCTACGCGGCGGACGCGTCCGGCAAACTGCACCTCGACGACGGCGCCGTAACCGCCGTCGTCCGCCGCCGGCGCTCGCTACTCGCCGCCGGGATCACCGGCGTAGACGGCGACTTCCAGGCAGGCGACGTCGTCGACCTCGTCGACCCCGCTCGGCGCACGGTCGCCCGCGGCGTCGTCGCCTTCGACGCCGGCGAACTCCCCGACCTCATCGGCCACTCCAGCCACGACCTCCCCGCCGAACAGCGGCGCGAGGTCGTCCACGCCGACGACCTCGTCCCCCTCCGCCACTGAAATTCGCCTACGGAACCAGCGCCGAGGTCGTCGCGATCGCGGTGACCTGGGCTCGGGTGAGCGGAGGTACCGGACTCTGAGGTGGTGCGTCCGGGACCGGGTTCTTCTTCAGCACGCCACTGTTGTTCGCTGTGACGGTGACGGTTCCCGACGAGGCGTAGTACGTCGACTCGTAGGTGATCAAACCCGACTCGACGAAGATCGCCTCCTGCAAGAGGCCATCCCCGAACCGCCTGGTGAGGCATTCGGTCGGGGTTCTCTCTGGAGACTTGCACGTCTCGGGCCAGGGATTCGCCACTCCGACGGTGACCACGTACACCGATCCCGGACCGGCGCCGGTGTCGACGCGGACCCCCATATGGTGAATGACCGGCTCCTCCGGCGGCATGGAGATCAGCTCGAACGGGTCGGCGTGCGGTGCCTCACCGGGGATCGTGAGCCGTTCGATCGGGGAATCGGGCGGGAGGACGGCGCGCACCGCGTTACCCACCGCGCAGCTCAGCCGCGCATTGGTCTGCGCGGGAGCTTCCGGACGCGTCTTGTCCGGGCACACCGGCCCCGCCACCTGTCCGCCCGGCCACGGGACGGCGATGACGAAGGTCGTGCCGACGATCGCCGCGACGGCCAGTGCGGCTCCGGCGACAGCCGCGGCCATCCGGCGGCGGCGAGATCGGCGGCCCGCGGCGAGCACGGTTTCGGTGGTGAGTCCGATCGGTGGTTCGTCGTCGGTCACGTAGGACGTCAGCGCGGAGCGCACATCGAGGTCTTCCACGGTCACTCCTTGGTCGTAGGTGAGGGCAGGACCGTGCGCAGCGCGTCGATCCCGCGGGCCGTCTGGCTCTTGACCGTGCCTTCGGCGACGCCGAGCAGCGCCGCCACTTCGGTGACCGGGAGGTCTTCGAGGAACCTGAGTCCCACCATCGCGCGCTGACGCGGGGTCAAGCCGCCGAGCACTCGCTCCATGTCGATCCGGCCGTCGCTGTCATGGCCGGGCAACGCCGGGCGCTCCGGCGGCTCCGCGGTCACCTGCTCACGGCGATGCTTCCGACGCCCGGCGAGGAAGGCGTTGACCAGGATGCGGCGTGCATAGGCATCTACGGTGTCCGGGCGGACTCGCCGCCAGTGCCGGTACAGCTGCACGAACATGCCCTGCACCAGGTCTTCGGCGCTATGCCAGTCCCCGCACATCGCGAAGGCCAGCCGCCGGAACCGCTGCACTCGTGCGGTGAAGTACTCGCTGAAGTCGACGTCTCTGGGTTTGCCCACCCGATACCTCCCCTGGGGTCTTGCCCTTACTAGTCAGCGAGAGTTGCCGGAGGTTCAAGTGATCCCGAACTTTCCGGGGGAGCGGGGGACCTTTGCTACCGCTTCTCGGGGCGGGCGAGGTGGTCGAGCAGCTTCGTGAGCTGCTCGGCGTAGGTCTCGGTGAACTCGGCGGAGTCGGCTTCCTGCCCCGTGATCGCTCGAGCCACGCGAGGCAGGGCGAGCGCCGCACTGGACGCGGCCATCAGGATCACCAGCAGGTAGGCGGGATCCAGGTCTTCCGGCACGTCCCCGGCGGCCTGCCGAGCCCGGACGTATTCGACCTGGCGCTGGAGGAACTCCCGCTGCCCGTCGACGCCGATGGCGTCCGGGGCTCCGTCGGTCAGGTTCTCCCAGATGAACAGCTTGCCGAGCTCGCGATCGCGTACGCCTGACTGCGCGAAATAGCGGACGACTTCGGTGAGCGGGCTCTCGTGATCGGCCGCTGCGACGTAGTTGTTGTACATCGTCGCCGTGAGCGCGTTGTACAGGCCTTCCTTGCCGCCGAAGTAGTACGAGATCAGCTGTTTGTTCACGCCCGCGCGTGCGGCGATCTCGCTGACCCGGGCCGCGGCATATCCCTTCGCTCCGAACTCGACCTTCGCCGCGTCGAGGAGCTGTGCCTTCGTGCGCTCGGGGTCGCGCTGGCGTTCGACGGGGGCGCGGCGTGGGCTGCGACGTGCGGGTTCGGACATGGGATCACCTTAGCCATTGACTCGTTCAAACGTCTGGTTGACTTAATTATCCCTATGGATGATAGTTGGTGCGACGAAAGGGGACGACATGGCGACCAAGATCGCGATCATCGGTGGGGGTACCGGCGGGCTGTGCCTGGCGCAGGGTCTGCGCAAGGCCGGATTGGAGGTGGCCGTCTACGAACGCAGCCGGACGCGTACCGAGCGGCTGCAGGGCTATCGCGTCCACATCAACCCGCACGGGTCGGCCGCCTTGCACGAGTGCCTGCCGCCCGGGCTTTGGCAACGGTTCCTGGACACCACCGGCAACTCGGACGGGGAATTCTCGTTCGTGACCGAGCAGTTGAAGGACCTGATGGTGATCGACAGTGAGCTGACCTCGAGCCCGGATCCCGTGTCGAGCCACCACTCGGTCAGCCGGATCAGCCTGCACCAGGTGCTGTCCGAGGGACTCGACGGCGTACTTCACCACGACAAGGAGTTCGTCTCCTACGAGCGCGTCGGCGGTCGGATCATGTGCACCTTCGCTGACGGCACCACCGCCGAGGCGGATCTGGTGATCGGTGCGGACGGGGCGAATTCCCGGGTGCGCAAGCAGATGTTGCCCCATGCCGAGCGCGTGGACACCGGGATCGTCGCGATCGCGGGCAAGCATCCGCTGACGGCCGAGACGAGAAAACGGCTGCCCGCCCGCGTCACCGACGGACCGAACATGGTGATGTCCCCGCCGGGGACCGGCCTGTTCACCGCGCCGCACGAGCTGACCGGAAACCTGTCGGTCAACGACGAAACCGCCGAGTTCGATCCGGTGTTGTTCGACAACATGTCCAGTTACGTGATGTGGGCGTTCGCGGCGAACAACCGCCGTTATCCGGACAACCTGTCTTCACTGGACGGAAAGGAGCTGCGCGAGCTGGTACTCGCCAAGATCGATGGCTGGCATCCCGCGCTCGTCGAATTGGTCGCGGGTTCGCGGGCGGAGTCGGTGTCGCGGCTACCGATCTTCACCTCGGTGCCGGTCGAGCCGTGGCCGACCTCCGATGTCACCCTGCTCGGCGACGCGATCCACAGCATGACCCCGTTCCGTGGCATCGGCGCGAACACCGCGCTCAGGGACGCGCAATCGCTGTGCCGCAACCTGATCGCCGCCCAGAAGACCGGCGATCCGCGGAGCGCGATCGCGGACTACGAGCAGCGGATGCGGGAGTACGGCTTCGCGGCGGTGCGCGACTCGGAGCGCAGCGCACGCCAGTTCGTCTCGGAGAACCGGGTCGGTCGCACCATGGCCCGCGGGATGTTCCGCGTCTTCCAAGCGGTACCTCCGTTGAAGCGCAAGGTGTTCAGCGACCACGGCGACTCCTGACCGTCGCGGCGGCGACGGAGTTTCAGCGCAGATCGCTGCCCTTGGTCTCCGGCAAGGTCCGGATCACCAGGAAGGCGATCACGGCTCCAGCGGCCACATACCAGAAGAACAGGGTCGACACTCCGGCGTCGGACAAGGCGGTGAGCACGAGGGGAGCGGTACCGCCGAAGAGCGCGACGGTCAGGTTGTACCAGGCACCGATGCCCAGCCCGCGAAGTTCCGTCGGGAACAGTTCGCTCATGATCGCGGGCGCGATCGACGTCATCGCCGTGTACAGGCAGAGTCCGACGCAGAACACGACCAGCAACCCGGGCAGGCCGGGCCTGACCAGAGTGGACAGCGGGACGATGAGCACCGCCGTCGCCGCGGACCAGACGAGCAGTTGTGGTTTGCGGCCGATTCGATCGGACAGCATGCCCATCGGGTACTGGAGTGCGACGAACAGCGCGGTCGCGATCGACAAGGCCAGGAATACGTCGACGTCATCGGCCTTGCGGGTCTTGACCGCGAAGGACGGCAGCGCGCTGAAGAACGTGTAGTAGCAAAAGGTCGAGAGCATCGAGAAGCCCACCAGCTGCCCCACTGCCCGGGGGTGTTCGCGCAAGGTGGTGAGCAAGGGGCGTTCGACCCGGCGGGCGGTGGACTTCTTCGCCTCGAACAGTTCCGTCTCGGCGAGACTGCGCCGCAACCACAGACCGATGATTCCGAGAACGCCGCCGAGCAGGAACGGGATCCGCCAGCCGTACGCCGTCAGGTCCGCTTTGGACATCGTCCGCGCCAGCACGAAGCCGAGGATGGAGGCGAGCAGGACGGCCGATCCGGTCGAGATGTAGAAGAAGGCCGAGTACCGCCCGCGGCGGGCCGGTGGCGCGATCTCACCCAAGTACGCCGAAGCGTTCGAGACCTCGCCGCCGAGCGACAGTCCTTGCGCCACCCTTGCCAGCAGCAACAGGATCGGCGCCAGCCAGCCGACCTGTGCGAACGTCGGCAGGACGCCGATCGCCACCGAGCCGCCCGCCATCAGCACGATGGTCAGGATCATCGCGGGTTTGCGGCCCTTGGTGTCGGCGAAGCGGCCGAGCAGCAGTCCGCCGAGCGGCCGGAAGAAGAACGCGAGCGCGTAGGTCGCGAAGGTGTTGATCAACGCCAGGGTTTCGTTGCCCTTCGGGAAGAACTCGCTGGCGAAGTAGATGCTGAAGGTCGCGTAGATCGTCCAGTCGAACCACTCGAGCGCGTTTCCGACACTGGCCGCGAAGAGTTTTCGCACCGGCAGCCGATGTTTGATGCTCTCCGCTGTTGAGTCCGCCATCGGCACCTCCGTACTCGTGCGTGGACGGAACCTTGCCAGAAAGTTCGCGCGTGGGAAAGAACCTGTCGAACTCTGGTATCGGGTCGGCCGTCAGGACGTGCTGGCCAAGGCGAACGGCAGGACGGCGCGCGCACCGGCCTGACGCAGCAGCCGTGCGGACAGTGTCATCGTCCACCCGGTGTCGATCAGGTCGTCGACCAGCAGGATCGGCCCTTCGGTCGCGGCGACTCGGGCGGCGACGTCCTCGGGCAGGCTGAGCCGCTGCCACAGGTCGGCCAGCCGCTGGGCGCTGTTCGCCTGGCGCGGCGGGGGCCCGGCGGAGGCGATCGCGCCCAGGTACTCCAGCCGCCCGATCGACGCCAGCTTCGTCGCGAGACCGTGGGTGAGCTCGGGCCGGGTGACCGAGGGGATCTCCACCACCGCCACCGGGCGTTCCGCCCACTGCCAGCCCTTGAGGACCTCGATACAGGCCTGGAAGACCGGATCCGGGAGTTCGGTGTCCGCCGAGGACGGTCCGACGAGTTCGCGCAGGCGGGTGCCCCAGCCGACGTCCGTCACGCGGCCGACGACCTGGCCGGTCTCGGCCTGGTCGCCCGCCGGCAACCGTCCGGAGAGGGGGACGTCCAGGCCGGACATCCCCGTCGGCCACATCTTCCGCGGTGCGACCTCCACACCCGGCCGCCGCAGCCGTTGCCGGGTCGCGTCGGCGACGTCGTCGGAAACCGTGGTGTCCCAATGCTTTCCGGTGCAGTTGTCACACCTGCCGCAAGGCGCGGCTTCAGGATCGTCGAGCTGGCTTCGCAGAAACTCCATCCGGCACCCGTCGGTGTCGAGATAGGCGAGCATCGCGTTCTGTTCGTTGGTCCGAGCCGCGCTGACCCGGGCGTAGCGTTCCTTGTCGTAGCGCCATTCCTCGCCGGTGCCTTCCCAGCCGCCCTTGACGCGGCGGACGGCGCCGTCGACGTCCAGCACTTTGAGGACCATTTCCAGCCGGGACCGAGAGAGCTCGACGAACGGTTCGAGCGCGGGAGTCGACAGTGGACGGTCCGAGTAGGCGAGCGCGTTGAGCACCTGCGTCACCCGCAGCTCGTCCGGGAACGCGAGCGAACCGAAGTACGCCCAGATGTCCTTGTCCTCATGGCCGGGCAACAGGATCACCTCGGCGCGATCGACACCGCGCCCGGCACGACCGACCTGCTGGTAGTACGCGATCGGCGACGACGGGGCACCGAGGTGGACGACGAAACCCAGATCCGGTTTGTCGAAACCCATTCCCAGTGCCGAAGTGGCGACCAGTGCCTTGACCCTGTTCCCCAGCAGGTCGTCTTCGGCGGCCTGCCGGTCCGCGGGATCGGTCTTCCCGGTGTAGGCGGCCACCGGATAGCCCCGCTCGGTGAGCAGCCCGGCGACGTCGTGCGCGGCCGCGACGGTGAGTGTGTAGATGATCCCGGATCCCGGCAGCTCCGCCAGATGTTCGGCGAGCCACGCGAGCCTGGCTTGCGAAGTCGGCAGCTTGGCGACCGACAGGTGCAGGCTTTCCCGGTCGAGGCTGCCCCGCAGGACGAGCGTGTCGCCGCCGTTGCCGATGCCGAGCTGCTCGGCGACGTCGGTGGCCACCCGGTCGTTCGCGGTCGCGGTGGTCGCGAGCACCGGAACGCCTTCGGGCAGATCCTTCAAGAGCGTGCGCAGACGCCGGTAGTCCGGCCGGAAGTCGTGGCCCCAGTCCGAAATACAGTGCGCCTCGTCGACGACGAGCAGCCCGGCGGTCGCGGTCAGCTTCGGCAGGACCGTGTCCCGGAAGTCCGGGTTGTTGAGCCGCTCCGGGCTGACCAGCAGGACATCGACCTCGCCGGCCGCGATCGCGGCCTGGACCTGATCCCACTCCTGTGGGTTCGCCGAGTTCATCGTCGCGGCGTGGATACCCGCCCTCGCCGCGGCGGAGATCTGGTTGCGCATCAACGCCAGCAGCGGCGAGATGATCACCGTCGGCCCGTTGCCGCGTTCCCTCAGCAGTGCGGTGGCCAGGAAGTACACCGCCGACTTGCCCCAGCCGGTGCGCTGCACGACGAGCGCGCGGCGGCGGTGCGCGACCAGCGCCTCGATGGCCGTCCACTGATCTTCGCGCAGCAGGGCGTCATCGCCGGCCAGTGCGCGAAGGAGGGTCTCGGCCCGATCCCGGAGCGTTGAGGTGTCCACGTCCCCACGTCTACCCCATGCCACCGATGAACGGGCGATCGGCATGTCATGAACGGACCGTTCATCCATGGAACCGACTGTAATGTGACGCGGATCACTCGCGGTGGGCGGGTCTGCCGACCCGAGCGGGGATGCTCATCCGGTGTATAGGCTCACGACTCATGTCACCACGCAGGATCGGGGTCATGGGCGGCACCTTCGACCCCGTGCACCACGGGCACCTCGTCGCGGCCAGTGAGGTTCAGTCCCGGTTCGCGCTCGACGAGGTCATCTTCGTGCCCACCGGCCAGCCTTGGCAGAAGACCGACAGGGTCGTCACGCGGGCCGAGGACCGCTACCTGATGACCGTGATCGCGACGGCGTCCAACCCGGTCTTCTCGGTGAGCCGCGTCGACATCGACCGCGCCGGCCAGACCTTCACCGTCGACACCCTGCGCGATCTGCACGCGGAATACCCGGACGACCAGCTGTTCTTCATCACCGGCGCGGACGCCCTCGAGCAGATCCTGACCTGGCGCAACGCCGAGGAACTGTTCGACTTCGCACATTTCATCGGTGTGACAAGGCCGGGGTACCGGCTCAACTCGCACCACCTGCCGAGCGGGAAGGTCAGTCTGATCGAGGTGACCGCCATGGCGATCTCCTCGACCGCCTGCCGTGAACGGGTCGAACGCGGGGAGCCGGTCTGGTATCTCGTGCCCGACGGTGTGGTGCGCTACATCGCCAAAAAGGACCTCTATCGCAAAGACCCAGGTGCGTGACCGGGTACCCTCGTCGGGCGCACCCGCGAGTAAAGCCATCTGTTTGAGGAGAACTGTGACAGCCACGTCCGAGGCACGAGAGCTGGCCGTAGCGGCCGCCCATGCGGCGGCGGACAAGAAGGCGAGCGACGTGGTCGTGCTGGACGTGTCCGACCAGCTGGTGATCACCGACGCCTTCGTCATCGCGTCCGCGCCCAACGAGCGCCAGGTCGGCGCGATCGTCGACAACGTCGAAGAGAAACTGCGTCTCGGCGGGCACAAGCCGGTCCGCCGTGAGGGTGCACGCGAGGGCCGCTGGGTCCTGCTCGACTACGTCGACGTCGTGATCCATGTCCAGCACCAGGAGGAACGCTCCTTCTACGGTCTCGAGCGGCTTTGGAAGGACTGCCCGCGGATCGAGGTCGCCGGTTTGGAGACGCCCACCGAGGAGGACCCCGCCGACGCGCAAGGCGCCTCGTGAGTCCGCGGCGGCTGGTGCTCTGGCGCCACGGCGAGACCGACTACAACGCGGCGGGCCGGATGCAGGGGCATCTGGACTCCGCGTTGACGCCGGTCGGCTGGAACCAGGCCCGGTTCGCCGTCCCCGCGCTGGCCCGGTTCTCCCCAGATCTGGTGATCGCGTCGGATCTGCGGCGCGCCACCGACACGGCCACGGTGCTCACCGAGGCGATCGGCGTCCCGCTGCGTATCGACAAGCGCCTGCGGGAAACCCACCTGGGTGAATGGCAGGGCTTCACCGGCAAGCAGGTCGACGAGGCGTACCCGGGGGAGCGGGCCCACTGGCGGGTCGACGCGACCTGGGCCCCGCCCGGCGGTGAGTCGAGGGTCGATGTGGCCGAACGCGCGTCCGAGGTCGTCGCGGATCTGGACCTGCCAAACTCGGGTGCCGGCGACACGGTGCTGCTGGCCACGCACGGCGGCCTGATCATCGCGCTGACCGCGAAACTGCTCGGCCTCCCGGTCACGTCCTGGCCGGCGCTGGGCGGGATCGCGAACTGTCACTGGGTCGAGCTGACCCGGCGTGACGGGAATTGGCGCCTGGCCGCCTACAACGCGGGAATCACCGGCTGACCCATGGCCCCGCGCCTGCTCGTGTTCGGCGATTCCCTCAGTTTCCACGGCCCCGACGGTCCGCATGCCGCCGACGACGCGCGGCTGTGGCCGAACGTCGCCGCCGGACGGCTCGGCGGCAGTGCCGATCTCGTCGCCGGGTTCGGCTGGACCGCTCGCGACGTCTGGTGGTCACTGATCGGGGATCCGCGGGTGTGGGCCGATCTTCACCATGTCGACGCCGTGGTGCTCGCCATCGGGAGCATGGACACGTTGCCCTCGCCGCTGCCCACTTACCTGCGCAACGGTCTGCGGTATCTGCGGCCCGATCCGCTGCGGCGGTTCGCGCGGAAGACGTATCTCGCCGCCCAGCCCCGGCTCGCGATCGCCTTGCGGGGACGTCCGGCGGTCCTGCCCGCGAAGCTGACCATCCACTACCTCGACACCGCTGTCGGAGCGCTTCGTGTCCTTCGTCCGGAGCTGCCGATCTTCAGCATGCTGCCGTCGGTCCACCGATCCGCCGCCTACGGCCATGTCCACACCGCTCGCGCGGGCGCCGCGGCGGCGATGGCCGCGTGGGGTCGCCGCGTGGACGTCCCGTTGCTGGACCTCGAGGCGGTCGTCGGTGATCACGTGCGGAGCGGCCGCGGCAATCCGGACGGTATGCATTGGGGTTGGGAAGGACATGCCTCCGTAGGCGAGGAAATGGCCCGCCTTATGGCTCCGGTGCTGCGCCCCGCGGCAACGTAGGCTGACTTCCGTGTCGGTCGCCGTAGTCACGGATTCCACCGCCCACCTGCCGGAAGGCTTCGCCGAACGGAACGGGATCCGGGTGGTCCCGCTGCATGTCCTCGTCGACGGCGTCGTGTTCCTCGACGGCGTCGAAATGGGCCCGGCGGCACTCGCCGAAGCGCTCGGCAAGCGGCGCATGGTGACCACCTCCCGGCCGACACCCGCCGAGTTCGTCAAGGAGTTCCGCGCGGCACTGGCCGAAGGGGCGGACGCCGTCGTGTCCGTCCATCTGTCCAAGGAACTGTCCGGCACCTGGGAGGCGGCGGTGCTCGCCGCACAGGAGGTCGGTCCCGACAAGGTGCGCGTGGTCGATTCGCGAAGCACCGCGATGGGGCTGGGATTCGCCGCGCTCCGTGCCGCCGGGGCCGCTGCGGAAGGCGCGGATCCGGCCGAGGTCGAGGCGGCCGCGATGGACGCGGTGAGCCGTTCGGAGACCCTGTTCGTCGTCGAGACACTCGAATACCTGCGTCGTGGCGGACGGATCGGCCCGGCGGCCGCCCTGCTCGGGACGGCACTCGCGGTGAAACCGGTACTCCACATGTCCGAGGGCCGGATCCAGCCGCTGGAAAAAGTGCGGACGATGAACCGAGCCGTGGCGCGACTGGTCGAACTCGCGGTGCGTGCCGCAGACGGCGGGATCGCCGACGTGGCCGTCCACCACCTCGCCTCGCCGGAACGCGCGGTCGAACTGGCCAACCGGCTGGAGGGGTCCATCCGCTGCCCGGACGGCTGTGTGGTCTCGGAGATCGGCGCCGTGATCGGGGCGCACACCGGGCCGGGCGTGCTCGGTGTGGTCGTGCAGCGGGCGGGCTAGACCGCCCGCCGCGTCAGCGTCCTTCGAGGAGTGCCCTGAGCCGGAAGTTCGCGTTGTAAGTCGTGTTCGGGCCCCGGCGGACCTGTGAAGTTGGGGTGCCGTGTTGCGAAGGCCACTTTCGCAACCGTGAAGGTTGTGAAAGCGACCTTTGCACCCCCTCCGATTCCCGATCTCGCACCCCAGCCACCTCTCACGTCACCACCGTCACATCAGCAACAGTCCACAACGGACAGACATGTCCCCAATGCCACATACGAGACGCTCAATGTCCCCAACGAGGCATTCGAGACGCTCCGAGTCAGACCAGGCACAGTCGGCCAATGCCGCCACGAACTTTACGGCGCGAATTTCCGACTCAGGACACCAGGGACAGCCCGCCAGTATCCCATGGGGCTACGACGGAAATCGTCGATCCGGACGTCTGCCGGTGTCAGTTGTCCACAACACCCCGGTTATCCACAGATCCGGAAATCACCACTGCCGCCTGCCGTCGGCGGCTCGGTAGCGTCGATCACGTGTTCGAGCAACCCGCCCGTCCGCCGGGCTCCTCCGCCAACGCCAGGCTGGCGTGGCTGGCCGCGCAGCTGTCGCCACCCACCCAGGGCCCGCCCGCGGGCAGGCTGGTGCGCCGCTGGGTGCCCGCCCGGTTCACGGCGGACGGCGTACCGGTGAAGCGGCGGTGGTTCGCGGTGGTGGCCGTGCTGATCGCGGTGGCCGTGATCGTGTCCGGTGCGGTCGCCTTGTTCGGACATCGGCCGGGGGTGGAGAGCCCACCGCCTTTGCCGACGGCCAAGGCCGCCGGAGATTTGCCCGCCGCGGCGGGCAAATCTCCGCTGGTGGTCAGTGTCGTCGGCAAGGTTCGCAACCCCGGCCTGGTCACGATCCCTCCGGGCTCACGGGTCGCCGATGCCCTCACGGCGGCCGGTGGGGCACAGCCCGGCACGGATCTGACCGGGCTGAACCTGGCACGGCGGCTCACCGACGGCGAGCAGGTGGCCGTCGGGGTTCCGGTGCCTGCCGCGGCAGGCACCGGAACCCCGCCAGGGAAGCTCGAGCTCAACACGGCGACGGCCGAGCAGCTGGACACGCTGCCCGGAGTCGGTGAGGTGATGGCGAAACGCATCGTCGACTGGCGGACCGGACACGGCGGGTTCACCACCGTCGAGCAACTCCGTGACATAGAAGGGATCGGCGAAAGCAAGTACACGAAGATCCGTGAATTGGTGACCGTCGGATGAGGCTGTTCGCCGATCGGTCCGAAGTGGACACGGCGTCGTGGCGAGGCCAGGATCTGCGGCTGGTGCCGGCCGCGTTGACGGCCTGGCTCGGCACCCTTTTCGGACTGCTCGGTGGATGGTGGATCGCGGTGCTCTGCGGTTCGGCCGCCGTGGTGTTCGCGATCGCCCTCCTGGTCCGTGCCCGCCGGAAGGCGCCCCGGTGGGTGGCGGGTCTGGGTGCGCTCGCGGTGCTCGGCGTGCTCACGGCGGGGCCGGTGGCCCTGCGGATCAGGGCCGCCGAACACGACGATCTCCGCGCCGCCGCCGCGCGGGGGAGCGACGCCACGATGAGGGTGGTGGTCACCGAGCGGCCGCGTCCGGTCCGCGGTGCCGGATACGCCGACCGCCGGGCGGGTACCCGTCTGGTGGTCATCGCCGCGGCGGTGGAGGCCGTGGTCGCCGACGGGCGGGCGGTGGACTCGACCGGCAGAGTCCTCCTGCTCGGCCCCGGTGAAGGCTGGACGTCGCTGCTACCCGGGCAGGAGGTCACGGCGTCCGGACGGCTCGCACCGGCCGAGGGGTCCGAACTGACTGTCGCGGTCCTCTCGGTGCGAGGCCCGCCGGTGGGGCTCGGCCCGGTGCCATGGTGGCAGCGAGCAGCGGAATCGCTGCGTGCCGGCCTCCGGGAGTCCTGTGCCGTACTTCCGGAGGAGGCGGCCGGCCTGGTGCCCGGGCTGGTCGTCGGCGACACGAGCACGCTGTCCCCGAGGGTCGAACGCGAGTTCACCGACTCCGGCATGTCTCACCTGATGGCCGTGAGCGGTGGGAACGTGGCGATCGTCTGCGGCTCGATCCTTCTGCTGCTGCGCTTGCTGAGGGTCGGGCCGCGGACGTCGGCCTTCGCCGCCGCGGCGGGTCTCGCCGGGTTCGTGGTCCTCGCCGGGCCCGCACCCAGCGTGCTCCGGGCCGGGGTGATGGGGGCCGTCGGATTACTGGCGCTCGCCCTCGGCCGCCGCGGGTCGGCGCTGCCCGCGCTGGCCTTCGCGGTGTCCGGTCTCGTCGTCGCCGACCCGGCGATGGCCACCGACTTCGGTTTCGCCCTGTCGGTGCTGGCCACGGCCGGGCTGGTGCTGCTGGCGCCACGCTGGGCCGGGTGGCTGGTCGACCGTGGCGTTCCCTCGGGCTACGCCGAGGGATTGGCCGTTCCGCTGGCCGCCTTCGTGATGACGGCACCGGTCATCGCGGGCATGGCGGGCACGGTCAGTCTCGTCTCCGTGGTGACCAACGTGCTCGCCGCGCCGGTGGTCGCCCCGGCGACCGTCTTCGGTGTACTCGCCACTGTCACCGGGCCGTGGTGGCCGGCCGCGGGCAGGTTTCTGGTCCGCCTGACCGGACCCGAAGCGGACTGGCTGATCACGGTGGCCCGGCATGGTGCCCGTGCGCCGGGCGCGGTGGTGGAGTGGCCGGGCGGCTGGTGGGGCGGACTCCTGGCGGCCGGGCTGCTCGCCGTGTTCCTGGTCGTCATCCGGATGCGGCACGCGAGGATCCTGCTGGCGATCGCGCTGGCAGGCGGGCTTCTCGTCTTCGTCCCGGTGCGAGTACTGGAGCCTGCGTGGCCGCCGGCGTCCTGGACCGCGGTCGCCTGCGACGTGGGACAAGGCGACGCGGTCGTGCTGGCCACAGCGGACCAGGGGAGGGCGGTCCTGATCGACACCGGGCCCGAACCGGGGCCGGTCGACGACTGCTTGACCCGGCTCGGCGTCGACCGGGTTCCCCTGATCGTGTTGAGCCATCTGCACGCCGACCACATAGGTGGCCTCGAGTCCGTCTTCGAGGGGCGTTCGGTCGGTGCGGTCGCCGTCGGACCCGGCCGCGCGCCAGCCTGGGCATGGCAGCAGGTCGCGGACGAGACCGCGCGTCGAGGGATTCCCTTGCTGGATCTGGGAATCGGCCAGCGGCTGGACTGGCCCGGGCTGTCCTTGGACGTACTCGGACCGCGCTATGTCACCCGCCGGTCGGCCCTCGAACAAGACGGCACGGTGATCAACAACGGCTCGGTCGTCCTGCGCGCCGGGACGCCTGCCGGACGGATCCTCCTGACCGGTGACGTCGAGCTGGCGGCGCAGGCCGACCTGCTGGCGGACGGAACGGATCTGCGTGCCGAGGTCCTGAAGACCCCGCATCACGGCAGCAGATTCACCTTGCCGGACTTCCTCAACGCGGTCACCCCGCGAGTGGCATTGGTGAGCGTGGGCGCCGGGAATACGTACGGCCACCCGAGCAAGTCCACTTTGGACAACCTGACGGCCGTCGGTGCCGCGGTCGCGAGGACGGACACCGACGGCGACACTGCGGTCGTCGCAGGCTCGCGCGGGCTTGCCTTGGTGCGCCGGGGCGAACCCCGTGGCCCGCCTCGTTCCTGAGGCGGGCCAACGGAACTCAGAGTGCGAGTGCCTCGCGGACCGCGTCGGCGGAGGCGCTCACGGTGGCCTTCGGGCCGACCTTGTCCTCGACGGCGTCGAGGGTCTTGAGGCCGTCGCCGGTGATCAGCAGCACGATCTCGGCGTCCGGGTCGAGCTTGCCGGTCTCGATGAGCTTCTTGGCCGTCGCCACGGTGACCCCACCGGCGGTCTCGGTGAAGATCCCCTCAGTGCGGGCCAGCAGCCGGATTCCTTCGACGACCTCGTCATCGCTGACGTCTTCGATCGCGCCGCCGGTGCGGTTGACCACGTCGAGGACGTAGGGGCCGTCGGCCGGGTTGCCGATCGCCAGCGAGCGGGCGATCGTGTCCGGCTTCACCGGCTGCACGACGTCGTGGCCGGCGCGGAACGCGGCCGAGACGGGGGAGCAGCCGGTGGCCTGCGCGCCGAACACCTTGTACGGCGTCTCCTCGACGAGGCCGAGCTGCCCGAACTCGCGGAAACCCTTGTCCACCTTGGTGAGCTGCGAACCCGAGGCGATCGGCACCACGATCTGCCGGGGCAGCCGCCAGCCGAGCTGTTCGGCCACCTCGAAGGCCAACGTCTTCGAGCCCTCCGAGTAGTAGGGCCGCACGTTCACATTGACGAACGCCCAGCTCTCCTGCTCGGCCGCGAGCTGGGTGGCGAGCCGGTTCACGTCGTCGTAGTTGCCGTCGACCGCGATCAGGTCACCGTCGTACACGGCGGTGGTGAGGATCTTGGCGCGCTCGAGGGTCTTCGGGATCAGGACGACCGACCGCCAGCCCGCGCGGGCCGCCGCCGCGGCGACCGCGTTCGCCAGGTTGCCGGTCGACGGACAGGCGAGTACGTCGAACCCGAACTCGCGGGCGGCCGCCAGTGCGACGGCGACCACGCGGTCCTTGAAGGAATGGGTGGGGTTGCCGGTGTCGTCCTTGACCCAGATCTTCTTGACTCCCAACGCCTTCGCCAGCCTGTCGGCCTGGATGAGACGAGTTCCGCCGGGCTCGGTGTTGGGGATCTCCTCGACATTCGAGGGAACGGGAAGGAGTTTCTTGTAGCGCCAGATGTTGTTCGGCCCGGCCTGGATGTCCTCGCGGCGCACACGGCCGAAGTCGTAGGCGACCTCGAGCGGCGAGAAGTCTTCAGCGGAGACGAATTCGGGGGCGAGCGGCTGCCGGTGTCCCTCTTCCTTCGACACCAGTTCGACGGCCGGTCCGAGATCCGGGGTCTTGGTGGTGGAGGTCGTGCCGAGGGTTGCGGTCATCGCGAGGTCCTTTCCTCATCTGCCCCGCCGAGGCGGGCCGGAATTGGCACCGTGATCGTCAGCTACCCCGCGAACGCGGGATGACAGGCTTACGCCGGTTGCCGGGGCTTCATCGGGCCGTTCCCTCTGCCCCTCTGGATGAGCGGTATTCGATTGTCGGCACGCACTTGATCGCGTCGCCTCGACTACACCGTACGACATGGTGCTCACGTCGGGCTACCGCGTCCGGTTTACCTCACCGGACAAAGCACGCCAGAGGAGGAGTGGCAGGATCGTCACCGTGACGACGCAAGCTTCCACCCCATCGCCGCTGGTCCTGGTACTCGGCGAGGAAGAGCTGCTGATCGAACGGGCGGTCCGCTCCGCCGCGGACGCGGCCAAGGCGGCCGACCCGACGGCGGATCTCACCCGGATCCGGGTGTCTGACCTCACAGTCCCCGCGCTCGCGGAGATGGTCAGCCCCTCGCTGTTCGCCGAGGGCCGGGTCATCGTCCTGGAATCCGCGCACGACATTTCGCAGGAGCTCTCCGACGGGGTGCTGGCGTACGTCAAGCAGCCCGCCGAAGGCGTCGTGCTCGTCGTGGTGCACAACGGCGGTGGCCGGAGCAAGGCCGCGAAGGCCTTGCCCGGCGCTCTGAGGAAGGCCGGCGCCGAGATCGTCGACTGCCCGAAGCTGACGAAGCCCGCTGAGCGGGAATCGTTTGTCCGCAACGAGGTTCGCCGGGTGGGCGGCAAAATCGACGGTGCGGCCGTGCTGGCGCTGATCGACGCCGTCGGCTCGGATCTGCGCGAACTCTCCTCGGCGGCGACGCAGCTCGTCGCGGACGCCGGGGGAACGGTGGACGAGCAGGCGGTGCGCCGCTATCACCGTGGCCGCGCGGACGTGAACGGTTTCGCCGTCGCGGAGAAGGCCGTCTCCGGCGACAGGGCGGCGGCGCTGGAGTCGCTGCGCTGGGCGATGCAGCTCGGGGTTCCGCATGTGCTGGTCGCGGACGCCCTTGCCGACGCCGTCCGGACGATCGCGCGGGTGTCCGGCGCCGGTCGCGGGAACCCCAATCAGATGGCGGGCGAGCTGGGCATGCCGCCGTGGAAGGTGCGCAAGGCACAGGGGCAGGCGAGGGGCTGGGGCCAGGACGGCCTCGCCACCGCGATGCGGGTTGTCGCGAGGCTGAACGCCGAGGTCAAGGGTGTCGCGGCAGATCCCGAGTACGCCCTGGAACGCGCGATCCTCGACGTCGCCGCCGCCCACGGCAGCCGCTGAAACAGCACCGGCCGAGATACCTCTAGAACGCCGAAAGGCCCCGGCGACGAGTTCGCCGGGGCCCTTCGGAAAGCCGATCAGAGAGCGTTGACTCGCTTCGCGATCGCGGACTTCTTGTTGGCGGCCTGGTTGGCGTGGAGAACGCCCTTGGTGACGGCCTTGTCGAGCTTCTTGGCCGCGTCCTTCTGCAGCTCCACGGCCTTGGCCTTGTCGCCGGAGTCGGCGGCCTCGCGGAACTTGCGGATCGCGGTCTTCACCGAGGACCGGATCGCCTGGTTGCGCTGACGCGCCTTCTCGTTGGTGGTGATGCGCTTGATCTGCGACTTGATGTTGGCCACGGGGGCGCTCCTCTGGGTATCTCGGTGGTTTCGCCGCCGCGTTGTGTGACCGGCCCTGCGCGCTCGGGAGCGGCGCGGGTTTCCTCCATGACGGAATGCCACACGACGACGAACCGCAAGCCTAACAGCCGCCTCGGGGCTGGTCGCGGCCGCCTCGGAGGAGCCGGTCGCGGTACGGTCAAGATCGTAGTGAACGCCACCGCACTCTCCTTCGTCCTGATCGCCGCTTTCGTCCACGCGGGCTGGAATCTGGCCGCGAAACGGATCAGCCGCGGCGGTGCCCGGTTCGTCTGGGCCTACTACAGCCTGTCCGCCGTCGCCCTGATTCCGGTGATGGCGGTCTCGCTGGCCGTCGAGTCTCAGCGTCCACAGTGGACTTGGCTGCTCGCCGCATCGGTGACGGCGGTGTTGCACGTCACTTACGGCGTCGTCCTCCAGCGTGGATACGCCGTCGGCGACCTCTCTGTCGTGTACCGCTCGCTCGCGGCACCGGGCCGCTGATCTCGGTGCTGGCGGCCGTCATCCTGCTCGGCGAACGGCCCGGACCGGTCGGTCTGCTGGGCGCGGCGCTGGTGATCGCCGGGGTGCTCGTCATCGGCACCGGTCGCTCGCCGGAACACGCGGACCCGGTCGCTCGCCGCAAGGGGGTGGCGTACGGATTGCTGACCGGTCTCACCATCGCGGCCTACACGTTGTGGGACGCGCATTCGGTCACCGGTCTCGGGGTGCCGCCGATCGTCTACTTCGGATCCGGCGCGATCGTCCAGAGCCTGCTCATGGCGCCCTACGCGTTGAAGGACCGGGAAGAGCTTTCGTGGCTTTGGCGGGAGCACAAGCGCGAGGTGCTGATCGTCGGCCTGCTCTCGCCGGTCGCCTACCTGCTGGTGCTGTACGCGCTCCAGGTCGCCCCGGTGAGTTTGGTCGCACCCGCGCGGGAGCTGAGCATCGTCCTCGGCGGGCTGGCCGCGTGGCTGGTGCTGGGCGAGGCGAACGCCGTCCGGCGGCTGGCCGGATCGGTGGTCGTGCTGGCGGGCATCACCGCGATTGCGATGGCCTGATCGCATCCGGTAGGGATTGAGCCATGGACGTGCTGAGCAGCAGGGTGCTGATCCACCCGAAGGACCTCGACGTGACGACGGCGTTCTATCGGGACACCCTGGGCCTGGCGATCGACAAGGAGTTCCCGGGCGGGACGGTGTTCTTCCTCGGGCACGGTTCACTCGAGATCGTGGGGACCGGGAAGACCGGTCCGACCCCCGACGTCGCGTTGTGGCTGCAGGTCAGGGACCTGCCCGCGACACTGGAGGAGCTTGCCACGAAGGGCGTGGACCCCGTCCGCGAGGCACGTCGCGAACCGTGGGGGCTCGACGAGGCGTGGATCGCCGACCCGGACGGCACCAGGATCGTGCTGGTCGAGGTTCCGCGCGAGCATCCGCTGCGCACAGACCCGCGCTAGGTCCCGGGTTTGGCCGCTCGCAGCTGTGCGGCCAGCGAGGCGAATCCCGGTGGATCCCAGGTCCAGGTCTGCAGATCGGTGAATCCCGCGGCGGCCGCCTCGTCGGCGAGTTCGTGTCTGGACACGGGCAGCCATTTCTCGTGCGAGGACAGCAGCAGGCGGCCACCCGGCCGCAGCACCCGGTAGAGCTCGGCGAGCCCGGCCGCCCGGTCGTCCCACAGCTGCACGTTGTTGACGGTCAGCACGACGTCGACGCTCTCGTCGGGCTCACCGGTGTCCTCGGCCGTCCCACGGCGCAGCTCCACCTTGTCGCCGCAGCGGCGATGGGCCAGCGCGAGCATCTCGGGCGACGGGTCGACGCCGATCGTCCGGCCCGCGTGCCGCGCGGTCTCCTTCAGGCCGACACCCGGGCCAGGCCCTACCACCAGCACGGTCTCGCCGGATTCGATCGCCGCCAGTTCGACGATCCGCTGTTCGGTGGCAGCGTTGCCGTGCGCCATCGCCAGGCCACCGAACCGGCCGAGCAGTCCCCTGGGATGGCCGAATGTTCGGTCGAGCATCTGGGTCAATGAAGTACTCATACTTCGAGGGCACCACAGGTCACCGCGGCTCGCATCGGGGATGACCCCCACTCGCACCCGGAGCGGCATGGGACCATAGAGGTGGCACACCCCGACCTTCGCGAGGAAACCCCGTTGACGACGTTCGCCGACACCACGTTCACGCCCCCGGAGCTCATCCGGAACTTCTGCATCATCGCGCATATCGACCACGGCAAGTCGACCCTGGCCGACCGGATGCTGCAGCTCACCGGCGTGGTCGAAGAGCGGGCCATGCGCGCGCAGTACCTCGACCGGATGGACATCGAGCGGGAACGCGGGATCACCATCAAGGCGCAGAACGTGCGCCTGCCCTGGAAGGTCGACGGGCAAGATCATGTATTGCACATGATCGACACTCCCGGCCACGTCGACTTCACCTACGAGGTCTCCCGCGCTCTCGAAGCGTGTGAAGGGGCCGTGCTGCTGGTCGACGCGGCACAGGGCATCGAGGCGCAGACGCTCGCGAACCTGTACCTCGCGCTGGAGAACAACCTCCAGATCATCCCGGTGCTCAACAAGATCGACCTGCCGTCCGCGGACCCGGAGAAGTACGCCGCCGAGATCGCGCACATCATCGGCTGCGAGCCGTCGGACGTGCTGCGGGTGTCCGCGAAGACCGGCGTCGGGGTCGGTGATCTCCTCGACGCGGTCGTGAAGCAGGTGCCCGCTCCGCAGGGCGACGCGGACGCTCCGGCACGAGCGATGATCTTCGACTCGGTATACGACACCTACCGGGGCGTCGTGACCTACATCAGGGTCGTCGACGGCAAGATCACCCCGCGCGAGCGGATCAAGATGATGTCCACCGGCGCCACGCACGAGCTGCTGGAGGTCGGGATCATCTCCCCGGAGCCCAAGCCCAGCAAGGGGCTCGGCGTGGGCGAGGTCGGCTACCTGATCACCGGTGTGAAGGACGTCCGCCAGTCGAAGGTCGGTGACACCGTCACCTCCGAGCGCCAAGGCGCGAAGGAGGCACTCGCCGGGTACCGCGAGCCGAAGCCGATGGTCTACTCCGGCCTGTACCCGGTGGACGGTTCGGACTACCCCGAGCTGCGTGAGGCCCTCGACAAACTCCAGCTCAACGATGCCGCGCTGGACTACGAGCCCGAGACGTCGGTGGCGCTCGGCTTCGGCTTCCGCTGCGGCTTCCTCGGTCTGCTGCATCTGGAGATCACCCGCGACCGGCTGGAGCGCGAGTTCGGCCTCGATCTGATCTCCACCGCGCCGAACGTGGTCTACGACGTCGTGCTGGACGACGGCAAGGAAATCCACGTCACCAATCCTTCGGACTGGCCGACCGGGAACAAGATCGACAAGGTGCTCGAGCCGGTCAGCAAGGTGAGCGTCCTGGCACCGTCGGAGTTCATCGGCACGATCATGGAGCTGTGCCAGAACAAGCGCGGCCAGCTGCTCGGCATGGACTACCTGTCCGAGGACCGGGTCGAACTGCGGTACAACATGCCGCTCGGCGAGATCATCTTCGACTTTTTCGACACCCTGAAGTCGCGTACGCGCGGCTACGCGTCGCTGGACTACGAAGAGGCCGGCTCGCAGGCGGCGGACCTGGTCAAGGTGGACATCCTGCTTCAGGGCGAGGGTGTCGACGCCTTTTCCGCGATCGTGCACAAGGACGACGCCTACAACTACGGCAACCGCATGGTGAATCGGCTTCGCGAGCTGATCCCTCGGCAGAACTTCGAGGTGCCCATCCAGGCCGCCATCGGCGCCCGCATCATCGCCCGCGAGACCATCCGCGCGATCCGCAAGGACGTGCTCGCGAAGTGCTACGGCGGTGACATCTCACGTAAGCGCAAGCTGCTGGAGAAGCAGAAGGAAGGCAAGAAGCGGATGAAGACCGTCGGCCGGGTCGAGGTCCCGCAGGAGGCCTTCGTCGCCGCTCTGTCCACGGAGGACTCCGGCAAGAAGAAGTAGACACAGCAACGAAAAGGCCGCCCGGAAGCATTTCGGGCGGCCTTTTTCGTATCAGCGATTCCCGGTGATCCGATTCGCGGTGATGAAGACGGCGACCCGGCGTTCGGCGGCCATCACACGGTCGTACTCGTCCCAGTCGTCGTGCGTACCGGTCGCGGCGATGAAGACGTCGCGCAGCAGTTGGGGAAGCCCGGCCGCGTCGAAGGCGGGATCCGGATCGTCCGGTCCGATGAGATGGGTGGCGCCTTGCACGGCGGCCCATTCCCAGCCGCGGCGGAAGGTGACGGTGGCGTGCCCTGCCCGGCGGAAGAGGTCGAGCTTCTTGACGCCGCCCCGCGCGACGAAGCCGATGCCCGGCGCCTTCGTGACCGGGTCTTCGATCACTCCGGCGTTGACCACCGAGGAGTGGACGGTGCCGTCCGCCCGCACCGTCGCGACGGTCGCGAGTCCGTGCTCCTGGAGCGAAAGACGGCGTACGACTTCCAGATCTGCGGCCATGACCCCACCGTAGCCTGCTCGGCCTCTCGGCCAGGGCCGAGCAGGCTCACCGGGGATCAGCAGGCGCCGGCGTCGCGCCAGACGCCCCATTGGCCGGTCGTCCCGGGCTCTTCGCCCTGAGTCCACCACTGCGCGTTCCACTTGCGCCCGTTGTGCGAAACGCTCATTCCGTTCGTATAGACCGAAGTCGCGTTCCAGGCGGGCGGCGTGCAGGTGCCGGGGTTGCCGGTGGCGGTGTCCCAGGGCACCTGGGTGGAGGCGTAGTAGTTGATCCCCTGCGCCTGCCAGCGCGGAGCCTGTGCGCCGAGGCGCACCCGGAAGACGTTCCAGTCGTGGGTCGACCACGGTGACCAGCCGAGTTCGGCGTGCGCCGCGAGCCTCGGGAACGCGAGGTAGTCGATATTCGCCGGGGTCACCACGGTTTCGCTCCACAGCGGGGATTCGACGCCCCGGACGGCCGATTCCGGAATGCCGTTGAGGTAGGCGCCGGGGTTCCAGTTGTAGGCGTCCTGCACCTCGATGTAGCCCGCCCACGAGAGTCCGATCGGCGTGCTGGCGTTGTACTTCATGTCCAGGTAGGCCTTGTTCGCCGGCGAGAGGATCACCTTGCTGCCCCGCGCGACCGCGTTCGAGACCTCGGTGCTCGAGGTGTTGGTGCCCCAGAACTGCGGGGACGCGGTCGAGGGAAGCGTCGCCTTGCCGATCTCGTGCCAGCCGATGATCTGTTTGCCGTTGGCGGCCACCATCGGCACGATCCGGTTCATGAAGGCGAGGTAGTCCGCGTCCGTGGTCGCTTGCGCCTCGTCACCGCCGATATGGAAGTACGGGCCGGGCGTCAGCGCCGCGATCTCCCTGATGACATCCGCGACGAAGGTGTACGTGATGTCCTTCGGGATGCACAGCGAGCTGTAGCCGACCGCGATGTCGGTGCGCAGCGGGGGAGCGGTGTTGTTGCAGTTCAGCTCCGCGTACGACGCCTGCGCCGCGTTGGTGTGCCCCGGCATGTCGACCTCGGGGATGATCGTGATGAAGCGGGACGCCGCGTGGTTCACGATCTCGGTGTACTGCGCCTTGGTGTAGTAGCCACCGGCGCCGCCGCCGACCTGGGTGCTGCCACCGTAGGTCGCGAGCCGGGGCCAGCTGTCGATCTGGATCCGCCAGCCCTGATCGTCGGTCAGGTGCAGATGCAGGTGGTTGATCTTGTACTGCGCGATCTGGTCGATGTACCGCTTGACCGTGGTGACCGGGTGGAAATGGCGGGCGACGTCGAGCATCGCGGCGCGGTAGGCGAAACGTGGGTAGTCGAGGATGTTCGCGCCCGGGATCGTCCACGGACCGGTCTGCACCGTCGAGCTTTCGACCTTGCCGGGTAGCAGCTGCCGCAGCGTCTGCACGCCGCCGAACAGGCCCTGAGCCGTGGTGGCGCGCAGGATGACCGAGGCGCTGGTCGAGTTCAGCTGGTAGCCCTGTGCGCCGACGCTCGGGTTGGCACCGGACAGCAGCAGCGAGATGCCGTCGGCGGGGGTGCCCGATCCGGCGTCGGAGACGGGCAGGGCGAAACCGGTGGACCTGCGCAGGATGCCGGCGAGGTAGTCGCCGACCGCTCGTGCCGGCGCCGAACCGGCCTGCGTGTAGATCTTCGTGCCCGCGGTCAGCGCGTATTCGCCGCTGACGGCCTGGACCGACACCGGCACGGGGACGATCGCCTGCAGCGGGGGAGTGGCCGCGTTGGCGACGGGGACGGCTGCGGTGGTGACGCCGGCGATCAGCGCCATCCCGACGACGACGCGGCCCAGCCGCGCGCTCAAGGTCTTCACCGGGGGCCTCCTGGCGAAAGGGGTGTCGTGACCCGCGTCACGATTACTCCGATCGTCGCATTTTTCGCGCGAAAGGTCTAGACCACTCTGGGTTAACGCCCAGGTGGCCGAAGGTCACAATCCGCGGTCACGCTGGGGGACTATCGTCGGGTTCGTGTTCGAAGATCTGCGTTTCCCCGTGATCGCGGCCCCGATGGCGGGCGGGCCGACCACTCCCGAGCTGGTCGCCACGGTGACCGGGGCCGGCGGATTCGGCTTCCTCGCCGGCGGCTACCTGAGCGCCGAGGCTCTCGCCGACAAGATCGCGAAGACGGCGGAGCTGACCGGTCAGCCGTTCGGCGTGAACCTGTTCGTCCCCGGCGCCGCCACCGACGCGGACATCGGTGATCATGCCGAGCGCTGGCGGACGGAAGCCGAGCGCTACGGCGTCGAGCCGGGCGAGCCGCGCTGGGACGACGACGCGTACGCCGCGAAGGTGGAGGTCGTCCTCGAGCGGAAGGTGCCGGTCGTTTCGTTCACCTTCGGTACCCCGGCTCCCGAGGACGTCGAACGCTTGCACGCCAAGGGAAGCAAGGTGGCGGTCACCGTGACGAGCCCGGCGGAGGCGGATCGGGCCATCGAGGCCGGCGCGGACGCGCTCGTCGTCCAGGGTTTCGAGGCCGGGGCGCACCGGGGGCTGTTCACCGACGAACCCGCAGCCGAGGGCGGGGGAGCGCAGTACGGACTTCTCAGCCTGCTTCGCCTGATCCAGGCGAAGACCGAACTTCCGCTCATCGCGACCGGGGGCCTGGTGCACGGCGCCGATGTCGCGGCGGTCCTGGCGGCCGGTGCCGTCGCGGCCCAGCTGGGCACGGTCTTCCTGCGCGCGGACGAGGCCGGAACGCAGCCCGCACACCGGCGGGCGCTCGCGGACGGTGGCAGGCCGACCGCGTTCACCAGGGCCTTCAGCGGACGTCCCGCTCGCGCGCTGGTCAACCGCGCGCACGCCGACTTCTCGGACGGCGCGCCGTCCGCGTACCCGGAGGTCAACAACCTGACGAAACCGGTCCGTGCGGCTGCGGCGAAGGCGGGCGACCCGGAGGCGATGTCGCTGTATGCCGGCCAGACCTACGAACTCGCGGGCTCCGGCCCGGCGGCGGCCATTGTCGGCCGCCTCCGCACCGAAGCCCGCGAAGCCGCTACGCGCCTGAGTCGTCTCCGCTGACCTGCTTCGAGTCACCGCTGGAGTTCATCGCGGAGTGACGGCGGCTGTAGGCGAAGTAGATGACCAGGCCGAAGGCGAACCAGATCGCGAACCGCAGCCAGGTTTCGGGCTGCAGGAACGTGATCAGCCAGATCGAGAAGACGACACCGATGATCGGCACCACCGGCATGCCTGGGGTCTTGAACGTGCGCGGCAGGTCAGGCTGCTTGTAGCGCAGCACGATCACCGCGATACAGACGACCACGAACGCGAGCAGGATGCCGATGTTCGTCAGTTCGGCGGCCTCACCGATGGGCAGCAGGCCGGCGATGAGCGCCGACGCGCCACCGAGCAGCCAGGTCATCCGGCTGGGCACCTTGCGGACGGCGTGGGTCTTGCTGAACCACTTCGGCAGCAGCCCGTCGCGGCTCATCGAGTAGCCGACGCGGCTCGCGCCCATGAGGAAGGTGAACAGCACGGTGGTGATGCCGATGATCGCGCCGACGGCGATGATCAGGCCGAGCCACTTGAGTCCGACACCCGCGAACGCGCTGGAGAAGGCGGCCTCGCTGTCGATGTCCTTGTAGTTGACCATGCCGGTCAGCACGAGACAGGCCAGCACGTAGAGCACCATCGAGATGGCGAGCGAGTAGAGGATCGCCTTCGGCATGTGCTTGCGGGAGTCGGTCGACTCCTCGGCCGCGGTGGACATCGCGTCGTACCCGAAGACCGCGAAGAACACCGTCGCCGCACCGGTGAACGCGCCGCTGAGACCGAACGGGAAGAAGTCCGAGTAGTTGCCGGTGTCGATGTAGAAGACGCCGACGACGATCACCAGCAGCACGAGGCCGACCTTCAGGTAGACCAGCAGCGTCTCGAACCGGGCGGCGTTCTTCATGCCCTGGTTGAGGATGAAGGCGATCAGCAGGCATAGCAGCGCCGCGAACAGGTTGATCTTGTACGAGCCGGGCGCGACATCCGTGCCTTCGGTGCCGGGCGCGCCGGACATCCACAGTGGCAACTTGATGTCCAGGAAGCCCAGAAGATCGTTGAAGTACCCGGAAATGCCGATCGCGACGACGGCGACGATCGCCGTGTACTCGAGCAGCAGGTCCCAGCCGATGAACCAGCCGACGATCTCGCCCAGTACCGCGTAGCCGTAGGTGTAGGCGGAACCCGCGCGCGGGATGAGGCCGGCGAATTCGGCGTAGGAGAACGCCGCCGCCGCGCTCGCGATGCCCGCGATCAGGAACGAGATGAGTACGGCCGGGCCTGCCGTCTTGTTCGCGACGGCGCCGGCGAGGGAGAAGATCCCCGCGCCGATGATGCCGCCGATCCCGATCGCGGTCAGCTGGCGCAGGCCCAGCGTGCGCTGGAGCCCACCGCCTTCACTCGTATCTTCGATCTGATCGATCGGTTTACGCCGGAATATCCCGTTTGTAGAGCCAGAGCCCGAGCCCAGGCTGCGCGGTGCGGACATCGTTGTCTCCCAAAGGTTGGTGCTTTTCGGACCGGGTCACAGTCCGAAAAGCACCGTACTGGCAGACGGGACATCGCACCTATCCGGCGACGGTGTCCTCACTCACGTCACCGATCGCGCGCGGGACGACCTTCGACGGCCTGGCCGCGCTCGCCGCGAAGTAGGTGAGCAGCTCCGAGATCTCGACGGGGTCGTCGAGCTGGGGACAGTGGCCCCAGTCCTCGCGCACCATGAGCCTGCTGTGCGGGACGAGCGCGTGCAGCTGCCGTCCCGAGGCGGCGCTGACGAGCTTGTCCTTCCCGCAGACGACCACCAGCAGCGGCACGCGGACCTCTTCGAGCCGGTACGCGTCCGCCAGCTCTTCGACAAGCTGCCTCGCCTGCTCCAGCCGGGTCGTGGTCGACCGGAAGTCGGGGAACAGCGAGGTGAACCGGCGGACCTGAGCGGCGTCCGCGGCACCGGGGACGGCATACAGCAGGCGAGGAACGACCTGCTCGGCGACGGCCCGGACGAGAAAACCGGGGACCGGCAACGGCAGGGCCGAGTACATCCGCAGCGGCAACGGGTAGCGGGCCACCGTGCGGATGAGCCAGCTGTCCACGAAACCGGGCGCGGCGATCGACACCACGCCCGAAACCGGCAGCCGGTGGTTCTCGGCGGCACGCAGGCTCAGCGTGCCGCCGAGTGAGTTGCCGGCGAGCACCACGGTGCCCAGTACGGCCTGCTCTTTGACCACGGCCGCGGTGAAGGCGTCCAGCTGCGGCAGCATCGGGCCGGGGCGTAGTGGCTGAGCGTCACCGAACCCGGGCAGATCCACCGCGACCGCCGGAACACCGGCGGCCGCGAGCTGCTCCAGAACAGGGCGCCACGTGTCGGCGCTGTCGCAGTAGCCGTGCAACAGCACCAGCCTCGGTGCGGTCGGCTTGAGATGAACTCGCGTCGCAGGGCGCTTGCGGACCCGCTTCGGCGCGCTGTCGGTGGACACCACCGGCTGCGGGCCGACTTCGAGCACGCGGGTGCGAACACCGGCGAACCGTCGGAAGGAGACACGGACAGGGTCCGTGTCGATGCTGGTCCGGCCCCCCGGGTCAGCCGGTTCGGGCCGCTGCGTTGCGGTCATGTTTCCAGGTTAACCGCGAGAGGTCGGATTTTGGTCGAACTTTGGTCGCAACATCCTCGACCCCTCATAACATTCTTGACACTTGACAAGAACCCAAAAGAGGTGCCTGACCTGCGTAGAACGCGCGGACGTGCGCAAATGTGCGCGCATGATCAAAACTAGGGGACCCCTGGACCCCTCCGATCAATGCGCGAAAACCACCTTCCCGGAGGTTTCCCCTTCGAGCATGTTCCTAAACCCGGTTTCGGCATCGGAGAACGGGAGTTCGGCGCCGATCTGCGGCCGGACTCCGGTGAGCTCGAGATAGGCGAGCAGGTCGGTCAGTTCGTCCCTCGTACCCATGGTCGACCCGGCGATCCGTAGTTGCAGAAAGAACACGCGCTGCAACTCCGCGTGAGCGTCCGGGCCGCTGGTGGAGCCGGAAACGACGATGATCCCGCCGGGTTTGAGCGACTTCACCGAGTGGGACCAGGTGGCCTTCCCGACGGTTTCGAAGACGGCGTCGACCCGCTCCGGCAGCCTCGCCCCCGACTCAAAGGTCTGATGTGCGCCCAGATTTTCCGCCAGCGCACGCTTTTCTTCGCTACGGCCCGTGACCCAAACCCGGATTCCGGCCGCACGCCCGAGCTGGACCAGTGCGGTCGAGACGCCGCCGGACGCGCCCTGGACGAGCATCGTCTGGCCCGGCCGCAACCCCGATTTCACGAACAGCATCCGGTACGCGGTCAGCCAGGCCGTGCCCATCGTCGCCGCTTCGGCGAAGGTCAGGCCCGGCGGCTTCGGCACCACGTTGCGCGCCGGAACGACGACCTGCTCGGCGAAAGTGCCTTGGTGCTTCTCGGTCAGCAGGGTGCGTTTCGGGTCGAGGGTGTCGTCGCCCTGCCATCCAGGGGCGTTGATCACCGAGTGGAGGACGACCTCGGTGCCGTCGTCGAGGGTGCCCGCGCCGTCGCAGCCGAGGATCATCGGGAACTGCTC
This sequence comes from uncultured Actinomycetota bacterium, assembly GCA_963766045.1. Taxonomy (GTDB): domain Bacteria; phylum Actinomycetota; class Actinomycetes; order Mycobacteriales; family Pseudonocardiaceae; genus Amycolatopsis. Next base: position 1,846,480 of record CAVXYN010000003.1, read on the forward strand.
GGGTTTGATGCCGACCCCGCGCAGCGTCCACAGGTCGTGCATGTTCAGGCTGGCGGCCTTGACATCGACCCGCACCCAGCCTTCGGGGACCTCGGGCTCGGGCCGCTCGCCGATCACGAGCGAGTCCAGCGGCTTTTCGGCGTTGGGTTCGGAGGCGTAGACGGCGAACATGTCTGCAACCTACATGCCCTCTCGGGCGGTGGCAGTGAGTGCGAGCGTAGGCTCACACTCGTGTTCAACGGGCTTGCTGACTGGTGGGACGGCGTCGAGCTTTGGCTGGCGCAGGCCGCGTTTCCGGTGCAGTTCGTACTGGTCATGGCGGTCGTTGTGCCGTTGTGCCTGGTCGCCGCCTGGATGCTCGACCTGGTGGTCGGCAAACTCGGCCAGTGGTTCGGCGCGGCACGCGATGCGAACCGTTCCGACCGGCCCTCTTAAGCTGGCGCACCATGTTCAACCGTAGGCGGATCACCGCCGCCCTGATCGGCCTCCTCGTGCTGGTGCTCGGTGGCTGGCTCGTCAAGGACGGCCTCAGCGGCGGCACGGATTCCGAGCCCGCTCCGCCGAGTGCCTCGTCCGCACCCACGAACGAGGCCGGTGCGAGCCGGGTCAAGGGCAAGGTGGCCGGCGAGGAATCCGGTCTCCCGGTGAAGGCGCTGTCGAGTCTTCCCCCGCAGACGGCCGAAACCTGGCGGCTTATCGCGGCGGGCGGGCCGTACCCGTATCCGCGCAACGACGACGTTCCCTTCCAGAACCGGGAGAAGATCCTGCCCGCCAAGGATTCCGGCTACTACCGCGAATACACGGTCAAGACGCCGGGCAGCCCCGATCGCGGTGCCCGGCGGCTGGTGACCGGTACCGGCAAGGAGCTGTACTACACCGGGGACCACTACGCGTCCTTCGTCGTCGTGGACCCGAACCGGTGAGCGCGGTGGAGCAGCCCGCGGTGAAGGCCGCGGCGGAGAAGGCGTTCGCGCGGGGCGCGCATCCGCATCTCGTCGACGGAGACCGGACGGTCGACAAGGCGTCCACGTTGGACGCGATCGCGGAGGCGTTGTCGTTCCCCGAATACTTCGGGAAGAACCTCGACGCGCTCTACGACTGTCTCACCGACCTGTCCTGGCTGCCGACCGGTGAGCACGTGCTGATCTGGTCCGGTTCCGCGGTCCTGAAGGCCCGCGATCCCAAGGCGTACCTCGCGATCCGCAGCGTGCTCTCCGACGCGCAGCGGGCGCTGGGTCCGTCCGGAGACCGGTCGGACGCCCGGCGCCTCACGGTCGTCCTGCCGGACTAGGTCGTGAGTGATTCGGGTTGTTCTATTAAGCCGAAAGGCAAGGGTGTCGTGTTGGGTGGTTGGTCCGTGAAGGCCTCGACTCGACACTGGTGTCACGGTTCCCCACTGTCGCCAGTGATCACCTCGGCGGGGTAGTGAAGGGCTCCATCACTACCCTCAGGGTAGGCAAGGAGGCCTTCACGGCCAGATGAACGCCTGCACCGGGTGTCCCACACGCCACACTTGCCTTACCCCTCAATAACCGTCAATACCGCTCACGAGACCGGGCCACTCGGCTACTGGCCGGACCAGCCTTCCGGCACCCAGTTCGGCTTGCGCTTCTGCGCGAAGGCCGTGATGCCTTCCTGTCCCTCTTCGCTCGCGAAGAACCCGGCGGACAGCTTGTTCATGGTCTCGAAGCCGTCACTCGGGGTCGCCGGACGCGGCCTGCTGAGCAGTTCCTTCGTCGCGGCGAGCGCCTTGGGGCCGCCGAGGGCGAGTGCCCTGACGTACCGGGCGACCTCGCCGTCGAGTTCCTCGGCGGAGACGGACGAGTTCAGCAGGCCGATCTCGACCGCGCGGCGGGCGTCGAAGGTGTCGCCTGTCAGGAAGAGTTCGTGCGCGGCACGGGCGTTGAGCCTCGGCAGTACGGTGAGTGAGATGACGGCCGGGACGACGCCGATGCGCACCTCGGAGAAGGCGAAGGTCGCTTCGTGCACCGCGACGGCGATGTCGGTCGCGGCGATCATGCCGATCCCGCCGGCGCGTGCGGGCCCGGCCAGCCTGGACACGACCGGCTTCGGGCTGGTCCACAGCTGCTCGAGGATCTTCGGGAACTCGTTGACGCCCTGATCGCCCGCGCCCGCCCCGCGAGCCTCCTTGAGATCCATGCCCGCGCAGAACACCGGTCCGGTGTGGGTGAGCACGATCACCCGCACGGCGTCGTCGTCGCGCGCCTTGTCCAGCGACGCGCTCAGTTCCCGGCGGAGCTGCGCGGAGAGCGCGTTGCGGTTGTGCGGGGAGTCCAGCGTGATCGTGGCGGTGCCGCCCACCACGTCGTAGTGCACCAGTTCGTCAGCCATGGCGACACTTTCGCACAGGATGGGCGTCAGGCCGGGCAGAGCCGACCAGGATCACCTTCGGTCGCGTCGGTGACATCCGAGTCCGGGGCGGGGAAGTGCTTGCGCAAGGTGAACACCTCCGAAATCGGGCCATGCGCCCTGAGCAGGCGGAGTTTGTCCTCGGCCTCGCCGACCGACGGCCGGTGCCCGGCCGGGACCCACCACAGCGCGGTCATCATCTCCTTGACCGGCGTGAACCACTCGCGGCGCCGTTTGAGGACGGCCAGATGTTCGCCGGAGAAGACGAAGTCGGCCAGGGCCTCCACCGACGTCCAGACGGACATGTTGGTCAGGACGCCGAAGCTGTCTTCCACGTCCCATTCGAACGCGCGGACCGCGGTGGCATCGCCTTCCTCGGTCTGCAGCCGCCAGACGAAACCGGGCGAGGTGTCGGCGATGGCGTTGACCGGATCGAGCCCGGCCACGAAGTCGCCCAACGCCGGGTCGTCCAGTGGGGCCAGCATGCGGGCGATGTTCACCTGCGCCAGTTCGTAGCTCATTGGGGCGATCCTGCCCGCGTGAGGGCCGCCGGAGCCACCATGCGGGGCGGAATTCCCCGCATGGTGGCATCAGGGACCGGTCAGCCGATGGTCGTCGTGGTGAAGGTGGGGCTCGGGTTGGGGAAGCAGGTCGTCGGCGCGGTGACGTCGAAGCCCGCGTTGACCACCGCGGTGAAGGTCAGACCCGGGTCGGTGTAGCTGGTGCCCGCGATCTTCGTCTCGATGGTGCCGGACGAGCCCGCGGTGAGGTGCGCGGTCACGGTCGGCAGTTCGAACGTCGAGCCGCCCGCGATCGGACCCGGGAAGCTCAACGTCGCCACGTTGCCCGAAACCTCGATCTTCGGCGGGGTCGTGCCGATGCCCGAGCCACCGGTGAGGTCGGCACTGACGAAGGTCGAGTTCACCGGAATCGGGATCTTCAGCGCGAAGTCCTTGATCTCCTTGACCTTGTAGCCGCTCACCTCGGCCGGGACGGAGTTGGGCCCCGGGTCGATGACGACGTCGAGCGCGCCTCCCGGCGCGACCGTCGCCGGGGCGGTGACGTCGGCGTCCTGGTTCAGTTTGAGGTACTGGGCGCCGACGATCGGGGGTTTCGCCTCGCAGTCGAAGACGACGGTCGTCGCCGCTGAAGCCGGGGCAGCGAGCCCCACGAGCGGGACGACCATGGCCGAAGCGCAGACGAGGGTGCGGATGGCTGCCTTCATGTTCCACCTCTGGTTGTTCGATGGGAAAACCTTGGAGTGGGGGAGAAGTGCTGCGCAGCGCTTAGATAGTTACCGGCAAGTTAAGTAACTCGTCAAGAAATCGCCGTTCCCATACGCGAGGCGTGAGGGAAGTGGGAACGAGACCACCCGAAGATCGGCTTCCTGCCGCCATCCGGGGCGACTCACCGGATGCGAGGTGTCACGAAAGGGAGATTCGAGACATGAATTGTCAGCGTAGTCAATTCACGGCGAGCCTGTGGATCAAGCGACCTGGCGAGCGGCGGCGATGTCGTAGCGGTCCAGGATCAGCCCGGCGACGCGGGGATCCGGCCCCAGCGGTCCGGCGATGAGCACAGCCGGGTCGGCCTCGCGGGCCAGCCGCGCGATCCGGTCCGGCAGCAGACCCGGCGCGAGGAACCAGCCCGCGACGGCCAGCCGTTTCGCGCCCTGCATCCGAAGCCGGGCGATCGCGGCGGGGACGTCCGGCTGGGCCGCACTGGCGAACGCGGGGGTCGAGAGCAGTCGGCGCTTCAGCTGCCAGCGGGTGGTGATCCCGGCGACCGCGTCGTTCGCGGCCACATTCGACGAGCCGACGCCTGCCAGCAGGACACCGAGGTCCGGGTCGCCCAGGTCGGCACCGGCCTCCGCCAGCCTGTCCAGCGCGACGGTCTCGAGAAGCGGGTCGATGCCCAGAACGCCCGACACGCGCACCTGCAGGCCGGGGCAGTCCGCGGTCGCTTCGGCGACGAGCGCGGGGAGGTCGACCCGTGCGTGATAGGCGACGCCGAGCAGCAGGGGCACGACGACGGCCTCCCGATGCCCTTCCTCGTACAACTCGCGCAGGGCGTCGGTCAGCAGCGGTTCCGAAAGGTCCAAAAAGGACTCCCGGATGTCGAGGTCCGGAGCCAGGCCCCTGGAGACGTCGAGCAGCGCGCGAATGGTCGCGGCCGACCGCGGGTCGCGGCTGCCGTGTGCGACCGCGACCAGTGGCGGAGTGGGTCGTGGTGTCATGCGAACCTTTCGCCGACCAAGCCGGCGGCGAGCGTGTCGCCGTCCTTCGGATCGATGACAAGGAACGCGCCGGTCCGCGGGCTGACGCCGTAGTCGTCCACCCCGATCTCCTCGGCGAGACGCAGGGTGACGCGGCCGATGTCGTTGAGTTCCAACGAGTCCGGGTCGTCCACACTGGACAGTGTCTGCTCGTCGAACCGGGCGTGGAGCTCGCCGACGATGGCCTGCACCGTGCGGGTCCCGTGTTTCACCAGCAGCCGGGCGCCCGGTTTGAGCGCCTTGGCCGAAAGCCAGCACAGGGTGGCGGTGATCTCGTCCGTGAGCCGGGGTGGCCGGTCGGCCGCGGCGATCAGGTCGCCGCGGGAGATATCGAGATCGTCCGCGAGCAGCAGGGTCACCGAGGTGCCGGCGCCTGCTTCGGCGAGCGGCCCATCGGCGGTGTCGATGCCCTCGACGCGGCTGCGGAGTCCTTGGGGGAGCACGACGATCTCGTCGCCCACCCGGACGGTGCCCGCGGCGATCTGCCCCGCGTAACCGCGGTAGTCGGGATGCTCGGCCGTGCGCGGACGGATCACGTACTGCACCGGGAACCGGAGCGCAGAATCGTGCGGATCCGGTGCCACGGGAACGGTTTCGAGATGCTCCAGCAGGGTCGGGCCGGAGTACCACGGGGTCTTGTCCGACTTCTCCGCGACATTGTCGCCCTGCAGCGCGGAAACCGGCACCGCGAGGACGGAACCCCGTTCGTAGCCGAGGGATTCCGCGTGCTCGGCGAACTCCTCGGCGATCACGGTGAAGGTCGCCTCGTCGTAGTCCACGAGGTCGATCTTGTTGACCGCCAGCACCAGATGCGGCACACCGAGCAGCGCGAGCACGGCCGCGTGACGGCGGGTCTGCTCGATGACGCCCTTGCGCGCGTCGACCAGCAGCACGGCCAGCTGAGCGGTGGACGCTCCGGTCACCGTGTTGCGGGTGTACTGCACGTGCCCCGGTGTGTCGGCGAGCACGAAGCTGCGCCTGGGCGTCGCGAAATACCGGTACGCCACGTCGATCGTGATGCCCTGCTCGCGTTCCGAGCGCAGGCCGTCGACGAGCAGCGACAGGTCCGGGGTGGACAGTCCTTTGTCGACGCTGGCACGGGTGACCGCGTCCAGCTGGTCCGCGAGCACGGATTTCGTGTCGTACAGCAGCCGTCCGACCAGGGTCGACTTCCCGTCGTCCACACTGCCCGCGGTCGCGAGCCTCAACAGGCTGGACATCAGAAGTACCCCTCACGCTTACGGTCTTCCATGGCCGCTTCCGACATCCGGTCGTCGGCGCGGGTCGCACCGCGTTCCGTCAGCCGGGAGGCGGAAACCTCGGCGATGACCTCGTCCACCGTGGCGGCGGTCGATTCGATGGCGCCGGTGCACGAACCGTCGCCGACGGTCCGGTAGCGCACGGTCAGTTCCTTCACGACCTCGTCCGGCCGCGGCCCGCCCCACGGGCCTTCCGCGAGCCACATTCCGTCGCGCTGGTAGACCTCGCGCCGGTGCGCGTAGTAGATCGACGGCAGTTCGACCTTCTCCCGTGCGATGTAGTTCCAGACGTCCGCCTCGGTCCAGTTGGACAGCGGGAAGACGCGGACCTGCTCGCCGGGGCGGTGGCGGCCGTTGTAGAGGTTCCACAGTTCCGGGCGCTGGCGGCGCGGCTCCCACTGGCCGAAGGCGTTGCGCAGACTGAAGATCCGCTCCTTGGCACGAGCGCGTTCTTCGTCGCGCCGCCCGCCGCCGAAGACCGCGTCGAACCTGTTCTCCGAGATCGTGTCGAGCAGTGGCGTGGTCTGCAGCGGGTTGCGCATACCGTCGGCGCGTTCCTCGAGCCTGCCGTCGTCGATCCAGTCCTGGACCTTCGCCACGACGAGCCGCAGTCCGTGCTGCTCGACCACCCGGTCGCGGAAGTCGATGACCTCGTCGAAGTTGTGCCCGGTGTCCACGTGCAGCAACGGGAACGGCACCGGGGCGGGCCAGAACGCCTTGATCGCCAGGTGCAGCAGCAGGGTCGAGTCCTTGCCACCGGAGAACAGGATCACCGGGCGGTCGAATTCACCCGCCACCTCGCGGAAGATGTGGATGGCTTCGGATTCCAGCGCGGCCAGGTTGTCCTGTGCCGCGGCGGTGGCCGGTTCGAGCGTGGTCATTTCGTCCCTTCTCAACCGTGCAGACCGCACTCGGTCTTGGACTGCCCGGCCCAGCGGCCGCTGCGCGGATCCTGGCCCGGCGCGACCTTGGCGGTGCAGGGTGCGCAGCCGATGGACAGGTAACCGATGGACACCAACGGGTTCTCGAGGATTCCGTGCTCGCGGATGTAGCCGTTGAACTCGTCGTCGGACCACGGCGCGATCGGGTTGATCTTCACCAGCCCGTTGCGGTCGTCCCAGGTGACGATCGGGGTGTCCGCGCGGGTCGGCGCGTCGACGCGGCGCACGCCGGTCACCCACGCCGAGTACTTCGCGAGGGTATTGCGCAGCGGCACCACCTTGCGGAGGTGGCAGCACTGGCTCGCGTCGCGCTCGTGCAGTTTCGGGCCGTACTCGGCGTCCTGTTCGGCGACACTCTGTGCGGCTTCCGCGTTGACGATCCGCACGCCCGGGTACACCGCCTCGACCGCGTCACGCGTGCCGATGGTCTCCGGGAAGTGGTAGCCGGTCTGCAGGAACAGCACGTCCACATCCGGCTTGACCTTGGTCGCCAGATCGATGAGGACGGCGTCCTGCATATTCGACGCGACGATGAAGTCGTCGCCGAAGGTTTCGGCGGTCCAGCGCAGGGCCTCGGTCGCGGTCGCCTCCGCGAGTTCCTTCGAGGCCCGTTCAGCCAGTGTCTTGTAGTCGGCAGTGGCGGTCATCCTTGCGACACCTCCGGAAAGGACAGTCCGAGGAACTTCACGGTGAAGACCCGGCGGCAGCCTGAGCACAGCCATGACCCGTGCTCCTCCTCCGGCCGCAGGTCCTCGTCACCACAGAAAGGGCAGTAGTACGGGGTCGCTCGCTCGGTCACTGCAGACTCGGTCATTGCAGGAGGCCTTCTTCGGCCCGCAGGACCCATTGGGCGAACCGCTCGCCCGGCTCACGGCCGGCGACGTAGGCCCGTACGAGCCGTTCGACGTAGCCGGTCAGCTCGTTCGCGGTCACCTTGTGCCCGCGCAGTTTCCGGCCGAATCCGGCGTCGAGGCCGAGCCCGCCGCCGAGGTGCACCTGGAAGCCTTCGACCTGGTTACCGTCGGCGTCGGTGACGATCTGGCCCTTGAGCCCGATGTCGGCGGTCTGGATCCGCGCGCACGAGTTGGGGCAGCCGTTGAGGTGCACGCTCACCGGGTTCTCGATGTCGGCTTGGATGTCGGCGAGCCGCTTCTCCAAATCGGCGACCAGCTGGATCGCGCGGGCCTTCGTCTCGACGATCGCGAGCTTGCAGAACTCCAGCCCGGTGCAGGCCATCACGCCGCGCCGCCACGGTGACGGCTCGGTCTGCAGACCGAGTTCGGCCAGTTCGGTCTTCAGCACGCCGACTTCGGCCTCGGGAACGTCGAGGACGACGAGTTTCTGTTGCGGGGTAAGGCGGACCCGGTACGAACCGGCACGCTCGGCGGCCTTCGCGACGGCCAGCAGGGTGCCGCCGGAGACCCGGCCGGCGATCGCCGCGGCGCCGACGTAGAACCTGCCGTCGGTCTGCGGGTGCACGCCGATGTGGTCGATCGGGATCGCGGGGACCTCGGGGGCGGGGCCGTCGATCAGCTTCCGCTCGAGGTACTCGTCCTCCAGGACCTGGCGGAACTTCGCGGCGCCCCAGTCCTTCACGAGGAACTTGATTCGCGCGCGGGCGCGCAGCCGCCGGTAACCGTAGTCGCGGAAGACGCTGATGACGCCTTCCCAGACGTCCGGCACCTCGTCGAGCGGGACCCAGGCGCCGAGCCGCTGCCCGATCATCGGGTTGGTGGACAGGCCGCCGCCGACCCAGACGTCGAAACCGGGGCCGTGCTCCGGGTGATCCACACCGACGAACGCGACGTCGTGGATTTCGTGGGCGACGTCCTGCTGGCCGGAGATCGCGGTCTTGAACTTGCGTGGCAGGTTCGAGTAGCGGGGGTCGCCGATGTAGCGGCGCTTGATCTCGTCGATCGCCGGGGTGCCGTCGATGACCTCGTCTGCGGCGAGGCCGGCGACGGGGGAGCCGAGGATGACGCGCGGGCTGTCGCCGCACGCCTCCATCGTGGTCATCCCGGCCTTTTCCAGCTTGTCCCAGATCGTCGGGACGTCCTCGATCTGGATCCAGTGGTACTGGATGTTCTGCCGGTCGGTGATGTCCGCGGTGTCGCGCGCGTGGGTCTGCGAGATCTCACCGAGCACCGCCAGCTGGTCGGTGGTCAGTGCGCCGCCGTCGAGCCGGACCCGCAGCATGAAGTAGCGGTCGTCGAGCTCTTCGGGCTCAAGCGTGGCCGTGCGGCCGCCGTCGATCCCGGGCTTGCGCTGGGTGTAGAGCCCGAACCAGCGGAACCGGCCGCGCAGATCGCCCGGGTCGATCGCGTCGAACCCGCGGTGGGCGTAGATGTTCTCGATCCTGGCGCGGACGTTGAGCGGGTTGTCGTCCTTCTTGGACCGCTCGTTGGGGTTCAGCGGTTCGCGGTAGCCCAGCGCCCACTGGCCCTCGCCGCGCTTCTGTTTGACCCGGGGCATGCGGGCGGGAGTCTCGCGCGTGGGCGACGACATGAGGAGTCCTCCGGCTTTCAGGGCGCGGCCACGACACCGTGTTCAGGGGGCGGTGGCCTGCCAGGTCCGTCTTCGGCGATGCGGTGGTGGCAGGGAGTCAGCGGGTCGTCGCACAGAGCGCGCTCGCCACGCGACGGAGATCCACGTGGCGGCGGGCCACGAGGTTGATTCCGGCGCGGGTCATTGGTTCAGCGTGCCACGCGCCCACTATGTGGTCCAGGCCGGTCCGAATACTGGGATGTTGGCTACAGCGGCCTGCTGGAAGTGACGTTTACGCTGGTCAAAGGGGTGCGTCGGGGAGGTTGGGGGTCGGGGAACCTTGGCAATGTGACGGAGAACGCGCCCGTGTCGGGGTGGTCGTGAGTGGCGTTGCGGGTTCTAACCCTCATTGCCACTCACGAGCAACGCGGCCAGGTACCCGCCGCGGCTGGCCCGGAGTGTCCCGAATGCCACATTGGGGACATTGAGCGTCTCGAATGTGGCATTGGGGACGTGTCTGTCCGGTGTGGACTGTTGCTGGTGTGACGGTGGTGACGTGGATGCGGCTGATGCGCGTATCGGGCACCAAAGTGGCCTTCGCAACGCATCGCCCCAGGTCACGGGTAGGCGGGCATATGAAGGTCCGCTCTAGCTGGACCATTCGGTCACCGTGTTCCGGGAAGCCGGTCGACGAGCATCCGGATGACGTCGTCGTCGGTGACGTCCGCGAGCACCTCCGGGAGCGTCAGCCGCTCCACGGTCAGTCCGGTCAGCGCGAGATACATGAGCAAGACCTCGGGGCGTCCGCCCGGCAGGCCTGCGGCGATATGCCAGTCGACGCTCGTCTCGAAACCTTCCTTGATCGTCTTGGTGAGTTCCGTGGCCAGATCGGGGCGCCGGGTCGCTTCGAGGCGGAGCTCCAGCAGGGCGAGGTACGGCTCCCGACGGCTGGTCAGGCGGCCCATCAGCTCGTGGAGCAGGACCGAAACGCGGTCGTGCGACGGCGGCTCCGAGCGGGGGTTCTCCATGACGTCGGACGGTGCTGAAAGCCGCTCGTGCACGCGTTCGCCGACCTCGCCGAGGAGCTGGTCCCGGTTGCGGAAGTAGTTCGACGTCGTCCCGGGCGGGACCTGCGCCTCGTTGTCGACCGCGCGGTAGGTGAGGCCGCGGGCGCCGTCCCTGGCCAAGACCGAGATGGCGGCGTCGGTCAAGGCCGTCCGGCGCTCCTGGTTCTGCCGCATCGAAAGATTCTCCTTGCGTAGGTCAAACCACTACGCTTAGAGTACTACAAATCAAGTGGTTTAAGCGGAAGGAACACCAGACAATGCAGATCAGCGGTTTCGGTGCCTGTGTGCTCGTCGACGACATCGCCGAGACCACCGCCTGGTGGAAGCGGCACCTTCAGTTGACGGTGACCATCGAGCTCGATTGGTTCTCGAGCCTCAACGTCGGAGTACCGGGTTATGAGATGAGCTTCGCCAAACGCGGCCACAAGGCGACACCGGAGCCGTGGCGTGCGCAGGAGCCCGCCGGCTCCATGGTCGGGCTGATGGTCGCGGACGCGGCGGCCGAGTACGAACGGCTGCGGAGCGAAGGGGTCAAGATCGTCACGGAGATGGTGGATGAGGAGTTCGGCCAGCGGCACTTCTACATCGAGGACCTCAACGGCTTCCTGATCGACATCATCCAGCCGATCCCGCCGTCCCAGGAGTGGCTGGCCGCTAACGGGTTGGCCTAGTGGTCACGACCGGAAGTTCGCAACCACTAGCACCCGAATCGGTGAGTCCGGCCGCGCCGGACCCCTGCGGCCGCTAGCTTTGGACTCCGATCCACAAAGGACGGAGGAGTTGCGCATGCGCCGATGGGTGGTCGCCGCGATGGTGCTGGCGTCCCTGCTGATCCCGGGAACGGCTTCCGGGGCACAGCAGGGCTGCACACTGATCGGGCCCGAAGAGGGAGCGGTGCTGCACAAGGGGAGCTCGTACCGGTTCGAGGCGATCAACTGCTCGCCGAACGTCAAGGGACACCTGGCCAATATGGTGCTGGTCGAGGTCAGCATGAGCCGGGACAGCGTCTCGGACGACTACGGCGACTGGACGCTGGACTACGTGGTCAACGACTACTCGCTGAGCATGGAGACCCTCGTCTGGGTGCGGTTCGCCGACGGCACCCGCTCCACCTCGGTCAAGGTGCATATCGCCGACCGGTAGCGTCGTTCCGTGAAGGCCTCCTTACCTACTCTCAGGGTAGGGAAGGAGGCCTTCACGGCGTGGGGGAGACTGGGGTGTGCCCGCACCATCGCTCGAGACCATGACGCCCGTCGAGTCCGCGCTCCCCGAGAGCGCGCTGGAAGGGCTCGGCACCCGGCCGTTCGGCGTGTACGTGCACGTGCCGTTCTGCGCGACCCGCTGCGGCTACTGCGATTTCAACACCTACACCGCCGGCGAGCTGGACAGCGATTCGTCGCCGCAGTCCTGGCTCGAGGGCCTCAAACGCGAGTTCGACCTGGCCGCGCGCGTCCTCGGGAAGCCGCCCGCCGTCGACACCGTCTTCGTCGGTGGCGGCACGCCGTCGCTGCTCGGTGCCGACGGGCTGCGCAGCGTCCTGGACGCCGTACGCGACACCTTCGGTCTGGCCCCGGACGCCGAGGTGACCACGGAGTCCAACCCGGAGTCCACCTCGCGTGAATTCTTCGACGGCATCCGTGACGCCGGGTACAACCGGATCTCGCTCGGGATGCAGTCGGCGGCCCAGCACGTCCTGAAGATCCTCGACCGCGTGCACACCCCAGGCCGTCCCGTCGCGGCGGCTGAGGAAGCGCGCGCGGCCGGGTTCGAGCACGTCAACCTCGACGTCATCTACGGCACGCCGGGGGAGCGGATCGAGGACCTGCAGGCTTCGCTGGACGCGGTGCTGGCCGCCGGGGTCGACCACGTTTCGGCGTACGCGCTGATCGTCGAAGAAGGCACCGCGCTCGCGCGCCGTATCCGCCGCGGCGAACTGCCCGCGCCGGACGACGACGTGCTCGCCGCCGACTACGAGCTGATCGACCGCGTCCTCGCCTCCGCGGGGCTGCGCTGGTACGAGGTCTCGAACTGGGCGACGTCCGAGGATGCCCGCTGTCGCCACAACATCGGCTACTGGCGTGGTGGCGACTGGTGGGGCGCCGGTCCCGGCGCGCACAGCCATGTCGGCGGCGTCCGCTGGTGGAACGTCAAACACCCCGCGCGGTACGCCTCCCTGCTCGCCGCCGGGGACTCGCCGGCCGCCGGACGCGAACTGCTGACCGACGACGACCGTCACCTCGAACGCGTGATGCTCGAACTCCGGCTGTCCGAAGGACTTTCGCTCGAAGCCCTCGACGCCAACGGTGTGGCCGAAGCCCGTGCTGCCGCGGCTGAAGGATTGCTCGAAGAGTCCGCTTTGGACGGCCGGCGCCGTGCGGTGCTCACCGACCGCGGACGGTTGCTCGCCGACGGGCTGGTGCGCCGCCTCACCTGAGCCCGGTCAGCCGTTCGAGGCCGCCCAGGAACATGTCGATGCCGAACTCGAACCGTTCCTGCGCGCTCTCCGCGGAGAAGAACTCGCCCATCTGCAACAGGTTCTGGAACGTCCCGGCCGGGAACGACGTCATGTAGTCGACCATCTGCCTGCCGCGTTTCTCCTGCTCGGCCAGGTCGATGTCACCGTGTTGCCAGCCCGCGCCCTCATAGGCGAAAGCCTTGGCGTAGAGCCATAACGTGTCACCGGCATAGATCGCTTGTTTGAGGCTCAGGCCCCCCGAGCGCAGGATCGCGACCATCGCTTCGCCCTGCTGGAGTGCGTTCGCACCCACTGGGACCTGGATGGACCACCAGATCTTCGCGATGCCGGGGAACGCGGTCAGCGAGCGAACGCTCTGCCGCAGCAGATCCTTCGCCTGTTCGGTCCACCGATCCGGATCGGGTTCGGGGACCGGGCCGAAGTCGAGGACGTGGTCGACCATCAGCTCATGGAGCTCTTCCTTGTTGGCGACATGCGCGTAGAGCGACGCCGGGCCGGTCTCCAGCGCCTGCGCGACACGCCGCATGCTCACCGCCTCGATGCCCTCGGCGGCGAGGAGTTCCAGTGCCGTCTTGACCACGAGCTCCTGTGACAGCACGGGTTTCTCGGCGCGACGCCGGGGCCTGCTCACCTGTTCGCCTCCTGATCCGGGGGTTCCGCCTGGAACTCTACTTGACGCGAACGCCGTTCGTCTGTAGAACGGTGTTCGTAAGACGAACGGTGTTCGACTACCGCTGGAGGAGAAATGACCACAGAACGCCAGGACGAGGTCTTCGCCCTGCTGGCCCGGCTCGCCGACGCGTGGAATGACGGCGACGCGACCGCCTACGCGCGGCTGTTCACGGAGGACGCCGATTACGTGACCTTTTTCGGGGCGAACATGCCGGGCAGGAGACTGATCGAAAGCTCCCACCGCGCCCTGTTCGAAGGCCCGCTCAAAGGCTCGAAGGTGAGCTGCGGAACCGACGTGCCGAGGGTGCGTTTCGTACGGCCCGACGTCGCGATCGTGGTGATCGGAGGCGGGTCCTCGCTGTCCGGCGGCGTGCCCGAGCCGGGACGCGACTCGACGATCACGTACGTACTCGTCGAGGAAGACGACGGCTGGCGGGTCGCTTCGTTCCAGAACACCCGGGTGAGCGACCCGGCCGCGAGCGCGGCATGAAACCGATGGTCGAGGTGTCCGGCGTGGTCCCCGCACCGGCCGCCGAAGTCTTCGCGCGGATCGCCGGGGATTTGGAAAAGATGCCGTACAACCCCCGTTTCGAGGTCGATCCGGACCGTCGCCTGGTCGCCCAGCAGGGTGGGTGGTGGTACCGAGGTGAGTACACCGTCGAGGACGATCCGGCCGGTTCGCGGGTCACCCACCGGGTGTACAACGTCGCTTCCTGGGGCCGGTGGGCCGTGCCGCTGGCCAATCGGTTCTTCATCGGGTTCCGGGCGCGGGTGCGGGAGTCCTTTGATCGGATGGTCGAGGACCTCACGCGGTCAACCGGGGAGGGGCGTACGCTCGGTTAGGTTCACCTAACCTGTCGGGAGGGATCGCTGATGGCCGAGGCGCGGAAGCCGGTGGCGGTGACCAGGCTGCGGGTGCTGCGCACCGAGCGGATCACCCCGCATATGGTGCGGATCGTCGCGGGCGGCGAGGGTATCTCCTCGTTCCGTCCCAACGAATTCACCGACGCCTATGTCAAGGTGCACTTCCCGGTACCCGGCGTCACCTACCCGGAGCCGTTCGACTTGGCGCGTGTCCGCGACGAGCTGCCTCGCGAGCAGTGGCCGCGGATGCGCTCCTACACCGTTCGCGCCTTCGACAGGCAGCTGGGGGAGCTCGTGCTCGACTTCGTCCACCACGGGGACGAGGGTGTCGCCGGTCCCTGGGCCGCCGCCGCGAAACCGGGCGACGAGCTGCTCCTGACCGGCCCGGGCGGGGCGTACGCGCCGGGTGAGGAGGCCGACTGGCATCTGCTCGCCGGGGACGAGAGCGCCCTGCCCGCGATCGCCGCTTCCCTGGAAGCGATGCCGGCGGGCGTTCCCGTGCACGCGTTCATCCTCGTCGAGGACGCCGCCGAGGAGCAGCCGCTGGTCACCAAGGCCGATGCGCAGATCACCTGGCTGCATCGCGACCGGGGCGGTGACGTCGCCGCCTCGGTCCGGGCACTGGCCTGCCAGGACGGCGTCGTGCAGGCGTTCGTCCACGGCGAGGCCGGGTTCGTCCGTGATCTGCGGCGTCACCTCCTCGACGAACGCGGGATGCGGCGGGACCTGCTGTCGATCTCCGGCTACTGGCGCGTCGGGAAGACGGACGAGGCCTGGCGCGAAGAGAAAAGGGCCGAACGGAACGCGTAGCCTCGGTCGCATGATCGAGCTGAAGGTGGACGTCGACCCGGCCGAGGTGGGTTTCGACGCGGAGCGGCTGCGGCGGATCGACCGGCATTTCGACCGGTACCTGGAGGACAAGCTGCTTCCGGGCTATCTGGCCGTCGTCACCAGGAACGGGAAGGTCGCCCACCTCGCGTCGAACGGGCAGCGTGATCTCGAGGCCGGGCTGCCGGTCGAGACCGACACGATCTGGCGCATCTTCTCGATGACCAAACCGGTCACCTCGGTCGCCGCGATGATGCTGCTCGAAGAGGGCCTCCTCGCACTGAACGACCCGATTTCCCGCTGGCTGCCGGAATTCGCCGAGCCTCGCGTGTACGTCAAGGGTTCGTTCCAGCGCATGGCGACCGAACCGGCGACCGAGCCGATCAGGGTCTGGCATCTGCTCACCCACACCGCGGGTCTCACCTACGGATTCCACCGCACCCATCCGGTGGACGCGGTCTACCGCGAGGCCGGGTTCGACTGGAATACGCCTGTCGGTCTCGACCTCGCGGGTGTCTCCCAAGCGATCGCAGCACAGCCGCTGCTGTTCCAGCCCGGGACGGAATGGAACTACTCGCTCGCGACGGACGTGCTCGGACGGCTCGTCGAGGTCGTCTCGGGTCAAACTCTCGACACCTTCTTCACTGAACGGATCTTCACACCGCTCGGGATGCGCGAGACGGCTTTCCAGGCGGATTCCGCCGTGCTCGACCGGATGGCCGCCCTCTACGTACCGCATCCGCGGACCATGGCCCCGCTGCGCCATGACGAAATGGGTGTCGTCGGACGTGTCGCGCCGTCCAGTCTCTCGGGCGGGGCCGGTCTGGTCTCGACGGCGGCCGACTACCACCGGTTCACCCAGATGCTGGTGCGTGGCGGAGAGCTCGACGGCGTCCGGTTGCTCGGTCCGCGCACGGTGGAACTCATGGCCAGCAACCATCTTCCGGGTGGTGCGGACCTCGAGGCCATCGGGCGGCCCACGTTCTCCGAGGCCCCGTACGACGGTTTCGGCTTCGGGCTGGGCTTTTCCGTGCTGCAGGATCCGGTCAAGGCGAAAACCCTGGCCAGCGCCGGGGAATTCGCCTGGGGCGGGGCGGCGAGCACGGCGTTCTGGGTCGATCCGGACGAAGACATCACGGTGCTCTTCTTCACCCAGCTGCTGCCTTCGACGTCGTACCCGATCCGTGTCGAACTGCGCCAGTTGGTGTATCAAGCGCTCGTCGGTTGATCCCTTAAGGGCAGCCCATCAGGCGAATCCTTTACCCCACACTGGAAACACGGCCAGACTGGGCCGGGTCGTGCAGTTCTGGGGAAGGGGATCCATGCGTCGGATCGTGGTGGTCGGGGCCGGGCAAGCGGGTTTGGTCCTGGCGCTGGGTCTGCAGCAACACGGGTACGCCGTCACCGTGGTCACCGATCGCGATGCCGACACGATCCGTGGGGGCAGGCTCATCTCGAACCAGTGTGTCTTCGAGCCCGCGCTGCGGCGCGAACGCGCGCTGGGCATCAACTTCTGGGACGAGCACGCACCCAAGGTGCTCGGTGCTTCGTTCGGGCTCGCCGGGGACGACGGTGCGGCCGAGCCGGCGATCTCGTGGGAGGCGAAGTTCGACAATCCCGCGCAGTCGGTCGATCAGCGGGTCAAGGTCTCCGACTGGCTGACCGCGTTCGCCGAGCGCGGGGGAGAGGTCCGGCTCGCCAAGGTCACTCCCGAGGCGCTTGAAGAGTACGCCCGCGAGTTCGACCTGGTCCTCGTCGCGGTCGGTCGCGGTCCGCAGTTCGACAGTCTCTTCCCGCGTGATGACCGGTATTCGCCGTACCGCGAACCGCAGCGCTCGATCGCCGTCACCTACGTCCGCTTCGACGACGCCATCTCGCCGACCTATCCGGGCTTGTCGATCGGCATGTCCACGGCAGGCGAACTCTTCGCGTTGCCGATCTATTCGGTGCGCGGGCCGGTGTACGGAGTGGGCTTCTGGGGTGTACCCGGTGGTCCGCTGGACTGCTGGGACGACATCAGCGGACCCGATGAGCAGTTCGAAATCGCGATGAAGCAACTGCGGACGCATTTCCCGTGGGTCGCCGAGCGGCTGACCGAGGCGAAACCCAGCGGTCCCCTGGACGTGCTGCGCGGGCGGGTGCTGCCGATCGTGCGCGAGCCGGTCGCCACGCTGCCTTCCGGCGCGAAGGTGCTGGCGATGGGCGACTCCGCGGTGACCAACGACCCGATCGCGGGGCAGGGCGCGAACATGGCCGCGCATGCTGCCGCCGTCTACCGGCAGAGCATCCTCGACCACGGCGACCGGCCGTTCGACGAGGAATTCCAGCGGCGGACGTTCGCTCGCTATTGGGAGAAGGCACAGCACTCGACCCGGCTGAGCAACACGTTGCTCGAGCCACCGCCGGATCACGTGCTGGCCACTCTGGAGGCTGCGCAAACCGTGCCCGAGGTGGCGCACCGGTTCGCGCATATCTTCGAGAATCCCGCCGACTTCACCGGGTGGCTCCTCGATGAAGAGGTCGCGACGAGCTACTTGAAGACCTTCACCTGATGTCGAACGGCCCGTGGTCCGGGGCGCAAACAGCACCACGGGCCGGAAGCCGTCCGTGGGTCAGATAGTCGTCGAGCGCTTTGTCGATACACGCGCTGCGGCCCGCGGCGCCGTGCCCGAACGCGTCCAGCGTCAGCAGCCGGGCGTTGCCGAGGATGCGTTCGGTGCGCCGCGCTCCGGGGTACGGAGTTTCCGGGTCGCCCTTTCCGTTGGCCAGCAACAGGATGGGGGCGGTCGGCCGGTTCCACGGGCCGGTGTAGCGGTCCGGGTCCGAGGACGGCCAGAAGGCGCACGGCAGGGATAGGTAAAGGTCGTAGGAACCGAAACCACGTCCTTCACGATCGGCCCGTGTGGCGTACTTCGGCCAGGCCGCCGGGTCGCGGGGATTGGCGGCGTCGGCGCAGACGGCTCCCATACCGCCTAGCAGGGAGTCGAAGGGCGTCTGGATAGCTTTGTCCATTGTGGACACATCGGTGGTATTCGTCGCCCCCTTTGCCGTGGCTTGAAGGAACTCGGCCAGTGCAGGGGAGTTGGCCTCGTCGGTCAGCCCGTTGTGGGTCCGGCCGATGACCTCCTGATAGCGGATCGTTCGCGGCTTTCCGGTTGCGGGATCGGTAATGGTCACCGGTCCGGTCTCGAGACGGTCGAGGATCCGGTTGTACTTGGCGAGCAGGTCGGTTCCGGGCTCGCGGAACGCGCAGCGGGTGTCGGCCGCGCAGGCGTCGAGGAACGCCTTCAGCGCTCGGTGCGCGTCCCGGAAGGCGCCGAGCCGGTAGCTGAACGGCACCTTCGCGTCCTCGGGCCGGTAGCCCGTCGTCCAGGCGATCGGGTCGTTCACGGCGTCTAGGGCCAACGCACCGACCCGGCCCGGGAAGAGGTTCGCGTACACCTCGCCGAGATACGTTCCGTACGAAAGCCCGTAGTACCTCAGCTTTGGATCGCCGACTGCCTCGCGGAGCTTGTCGAGGTCGCGGGCGATGTTGGCCGTCGACAAGTGACCCAGCAACGGCCCGGCGTTACGACCGCACGCCGCGCTGACGTCTCGGACGTCCTGGAAATGCGGCTTCTCCTGCTCTGTGGTGATCGGAAACCGGCCGAGAACCCGCTTGAGGGGCTCGATCTCCGCCTCCGTGCTGAAGCAGCGGATGGGTGCACTGGCGCCGACGCCACGCGGGTCGAAGCCGACGATGTCGAACTGCCGACGCAGCTCCGGAGTCTGGAACTCGCTGAACCGGCCGATGTTCCCTGGCCCGCCCGGGTTGGTGAAAATGGTGCCACGCTTATGTTTCTGATCCGTCGCCGGGAGCCGGCCCAGCGCGATGGTGATCCGCGGGCCGCGCGGATCCTGATACGACAACGGTACTTGGACCTCGGCGCAGTCGTAGCCGGGTGGTGATCCCGCCGGACAGGGGTCCCAGTCGATTCCCTTCGGTGAGGCTGACGCCACTGGTGCGATCGTGACGGCGGCGAGGGCGGTGATGGCGATCAAAGCGGACGCGCGAACTCTGATGGTTGTCACCGGTCCAGCGTTCCGGCTCGCGGGCGCGTGGTCGCTGGGGCGGGCACCCGAAAAGGGGGTGGGGCAGGCTGCAGGACGGCACCTGCCGCCGCTTACTTCACCAGCTTGCCCACCACGTCCTGCCCATATCCCGCCAGGGTTTCCTCCCGCTTGTCGTGCATGAGGTACAGCGAGAACTGGTCCACACCCAGCTCCGCCAACTCCTCGAGCCGCGCCACATGCGCCGAAGCCGGCCCGAGCAAACAGAACCGATCGACGATCTCATCCGGCACGAAGTCGGTCGACGGGTTGCCCGCCTTCCCGTGGTGCGCGTAGTCGTAGCCCTGCCGCTCACGGATGTAGTCCGTCAGTTCGTGCGGCACCGGACCGGAATCGCCGTACCGCGAAACGAGATCCGCGACGTGGTTACCGACCATTCCGCCGAACCATCGCAACTGTTCCCGCTGATGGGCCAGATCGTCTCCGACATAAGCCGGCGCGGCGACACAGATCGTGATCCCGCCCGGGTCCCGTCCCGCGGCCCGCGCGGCTTCGCGGACCGCGCCGATGGTCCACCGGGCGATCGCCGGGTCCGCGCACTGGAGAATGAAGCCGTCGGCGTGCTCGCCAACGGTCTTCAGCGCCTTCGGCCCGTACCCGGCCATCCACATCTCGAGCCGTCCGTTGCGGACCCACGGGATCTGGACGGGCTTGTCCCGCAACAGGACTTCCCGCCCCTCGGCGAGTTCCTTGACGACGTGCATGCAATCGCGCACGGTGGCCAAATCCGACGGTGCCATGCCGACCACCCGGTGTGCGGAGTCACCCCTGCCGATTCCGCACACCGTCCGGTTGCCGTACATGTCGTTGAGCGTCGCGAAGGTGGACGCCATCACCGACCAGTCCCGCGTCCCCGGACTGGTCACCATCGGCCCCACGATCATCGACGACGTCGCCGCGAGGATCTGCGAGTAGATGACGAACGGTTCCTGCCACAGCACGCACGAGTCGAACGTCCAGCCGTAGCGGAAGCCCTGGTCTTCCGCGGCCTTCATCAGCCGCACGACCTCGCGGCCTGGCGGGTCTGTTTGCAGCACTATCCCGAAGTCCACGCGGCCCCCCTCAATTCAGGTACTGGTTCAGTGAACGCGACAGGAACTTCCCGTGTGTCGTACTGCCTGTGAAGCCCGAAGGCGACACCACCACACGACCGCGCGACAGCACGGTTTCGACCTTGCCGGTGATCTCGAACCCTTCGTAGGCCGAGTAGTCCACGTTCATATGGTGCGTCTCGACGGACAAGGTCTGTTTGGCGGAGGGGTCGTAGATCACGATGTCCGCATCCGAGCCGGCCGCGATCACACCCTTGCGCGGGTACAGCCCGAACATCCGCGCGGGAGTGGTCGAGCAGGTCTCGACCCAGCGGCCGAGCGTCAGCTCACCGGCGACAACGCCTTGGTGCAGCAGGTCCATCCGGTGCTCGACACCGGGGATCCCGTTGGGGATCGCGCGGAAATCACCTCGGCCGAGTTCCTTCTGGTCCTTGAAGCAGAACGGGCAGTGATCGGTCGACACCACCGAGAGGTCGTTGGTGCGCAGCCCTCGCCATAGGTCCGTCTGATGCGATTTCTCACGCAGCGGGGGAGAAGCGACGAACTTGGCGCCTTCGAACTCCGGCTTCGCCAGGTCCTCAATGGACAGATAGAGGTACTGAGGACACGTTTCCGCGAAGACGTTCTGCCCCTCGTTGCGTGCCTCCGCCACCGCGGCCAGAGCATGTGACGCCGACAGATGCACGATGTACAGCGGAGCCCCGGTCACCTTGGCGAGCTGGATCGCGCGCGAGGTCGCCTCACCCTCCAGCTCCGGCGGACGGGTGAGCCCGTGCTGAACCGGGTCGATCTTCCCCGCGGCGAACGCCTGCGCGGCCAGCTGATCGATCGCGATGCCGTTCTCGGCGTGCATCATGATCGTCGCGCCGATTTCGCGCGCCTTCTGCATGGCCAGCAGGATTTCGCCGTCGGTGGAGTAGAACACCCCGGGGTAGGCCATGAACATCTTGAAGCTGCCGACCCCGCCATCGACGCAGGCTTGCATCTCCTTCAGCGACGAATCGTTGACGTCGGAGACGATCATGTGGAAGCCGTAGTCGATGGCGCAGTTGCCATCGGCCTTCTCGTGCCACTTGTCCATGGTGGACAACAGTGAAGTGCCCTTGGCCTGGACGGCGAAGTCGATGATCGTGGTCGTACCGCCCCACGCCGCCGCCGTCGTCCCGGTGCCGAAGGTGTCGACGGAATGTGTTCCGCCGAACGGCATTTCCATATGGGTGTGCGCGTCGATCCCACCGGGAAGCACGTACTTCCCGGTGGCGTCGATGGTCTCGCCGGCGGGCCCGAGCGTGCCCGGAGCGCCGACCGCCGCGATCGTCTCGCCGTCGACAAGCACGTCGGCAAGAGCGGCGCCGGCGGTGGACAGGACCTGGCCGCCTTGGATGAGGGTGGTCACGGTCATCGTCAGGCCTCCGCGAGGGGTCCGTAGCTGTCCGGACGGCGATCGCGATAGAAGGCCCACAGGTCACGGACCTCGGCGAGCCTGCCCATGTCCAGATCCCGCACGACGATCTCTTCGTCCTTGTCGGACGCCGCCTCGCCGACCAGCTGGCCGCGCGGGTCCGCGAAGTACGACTGGCCATAGAAGTCGTTGTCGCCCAACGGTTCCACGCCGACCCGGTTGATCGTGCCGACGAAGTACTCGTTCGCCACAGCGGCCGCGGGCTGCTCGAGCCGCCACAGGTATTCGGACAGACCACGGCTGGTCGCCGACGGGTTGAACACGATCTTCGCCCCGGCGAGACCCAGCGCGCGCCAGCCTTCCGGGAAGTGCCGCTCGTAACAGATGTAGACGCCGATGCGGCCGACGGCGGTGTCGAACACCGGGTAGCCCATGTTGCCGGGACGGAAATAGAACTTCTCCCAGAAGCCCTTCACCTGCGGGATGTGGTTCTTGCGGTGTTTGCCGAGATACGTCCCGTCGGCGTCGATCACCGCGGCGGTGTTGTAGTAGACGCCGGGCTGTTCGACCTCGTACATCGGCACGACGAGCACGACACCGTGGCGCTCGGCCACTTCCTGCATCAGTTTCGTCGTCGGCCCGTCGGGGATGCCTTCGGTGTAGGAGTAGTAATCGGTGTCCTGCACCTGGCAGAAATACGGGCCGTAGAACAGCTCCTGCAGACAGACGACCTGGGCGCCCTGCGACGCGGCCTTGCCGATGGCTTCGACCGCGTTGGCGATCATCGACTCCTTGTCACCCGTCCACCGCTGCTGGATCAATCCGGCTCGGACCAGGTCGCTCACTTGGTTCCTCCTCGTTGGGTTCCGTGCGTTCTGTGCGGGCAAGCAGCAGGTAAGTGATGAAGGCGCCTGCCAGGCCGACCACCCAGTTGTAGTCGTAAAGCGGTTTCAGGAACGGGATCAGCCCGTCTGCGGGGAACGGACCGCCGTACGCGCCGCCGACCGCGAGGACCGCGCCGATCAGCGTCGCGACCAGCGCGCGCCAGTTCCAGCCACCGTTGAACCAGTAGATGCCGCGTTCGGTGTAGAGGTCCCGCAGTTTCAGTTCGGTTCGCTTGATCACCCAGTAACCGGCGACGAGCACGCCGGCGACAGCACCGAGCAGGCCGCCGTAGAAGCCGAGCCACGCGAAAATGTAGATGTTCGGGTCGGAGTAGAGCCGCCACGGCTGGATGGCGACGCCGATGATCCCGGTGATCAGTCCACCGACGGCGAAGGTGATCTTCTTCGGGAACGCGTTGGAGAAGTCGTACGACGGACTGACGACGTTGGCCGCGAGGTTCGCCGACACCGTCGCCAGCACGAGCGCGATCAGCGCGACCACCACCACGATCGGGGAATCGAACCGGTCGGCCAGTTTCGCCGGGTCCCAGATCTGCTCGCCGTAGATGACGCTGCCACCGGACGTGGTGAGGATGGCCACGATCGCGATGAACGTCATCGTGGTCGGCAGGCCGAGGATCTGCCCACGGACCTGCTTGCCCTGGCTGCCGCCGAAGCGTGTGAAGTCCGGCATGTTGAGCGAAAGCGTCGACCAGAACGCGATCATCGCCATCAGCGCGGGCGCGAACACCTTCCAGAAGTCCGGGCCCCAGCCGAGTTTCCCGGGTTCGGACAGGATCGGGCCGAGCCCGCCCGCCTTGACCAGCACGTAGCCCAGCAGGATCAGGAAGCCGACCGACACCAGCGGCGCCGTCCAGTTCTCGAAGCGGCGGACCGCTTCCATGCCACGCCAGATGATGAGCATCTGGAACACCCAGAACAACGCGAAGGACAGCCACAGCGTCCAGTGCTGCCCGAGGACGACGGCCGAGTCCTTCCAACCGGACCCCGCGAGTCGCCCGACGATGATGTAGACGGCCTCACCGCCGACCCAGGTCTGGATGCCGAACCAGCCGCACGCGATGAACGCGCGTAGCAACGCCGCCAGGTTCGCGCCGCGGATGCCGTAGAAGGCGCGGGCGAACACCGGGAACGGGATGCCGTACTTCGTCCCCGCGTGGCTGTTGAGGAGCATCGGGGCGAGCACGATCACGTTGCCGAGGGTGATCGTGAGCAGCGCCTGCAGCCAGTCCATGCCGAGCGCGATCAGTGATGCGGCGAGCGCGTACGAGGGGATGTTGTGTGCCATCCCCATCCACAGCGCGAAGTAGTTGTAGGTGGTCCAGGTCCGTTTTTCGACCGGGACCGGGGCGAGTTCCTCGTTGAAGAAGCGGCTGTCCTTCAAGGACTCGACCTCGCCGAGTTCAACCCGGCCATCAGCGTGCACGAGCTGGGTTCCGCGTGCCGTCGGCTCCATTGCGGAATCGTGCTCGCCCTCGTGGCACGGGTGGGACTGTCAGACTGTTCACTGTTCGTGGCGTCGAAACGCAGTCTGTCGATTGCGCTCGGCGTCCCCTGGTGCATGACCTGCGTCACACACGCGACCGCAACTGTGTTGTCCGCGATTCTGCGCGCGACCGCGTCGCCAGGGCGCTCTCTGGTCGTTTCGTGTGCCGCGCGTCGCGTTTACAAGCCGTCCATCGGGCTGAAACATCTTCACAGGATCTACACAGCTCACCCGGATGGTCTCCACGCCCGGTGCTTAGAGTCATCCCCATGGAACTGGGTGGACGCCGGGTGCTGGTCGTCGAGGATGACGTGACCATCGCCGAAGCCGTCGCGGCGCGGCTGCGCGCCGAGGGCTTCACCGTGGATCTCGTGCACGACGGCCCGGCGGGCGTCGCGGCGCACGCCGAGCAGGAGCCGGACCTGGTGATCCTGGACGTCATGCTGCCGGGGTTCGATGGGCTCGAGGTCTGTCGACGGGTCCAGGCGCGCCGCCCGGTGCCGGTGCTCATGCTCACCGCCCGTTCGGATGAAACCGACATGCTGATCGGGCTCGGCGTCGGCGCCGACGACTACCTGACCAAGCCGTTCTCGATGCGAGTGCTGTCCGCTCGGGTGCATGCCTTGCTGCGGCGAGTCGAGCGTTCGGCACGCCCTGACGTCGACGACACCGGGACCAGGATCGTGCTCGGCGACCTGGAGATCGATGTCGAAGAGCGGCGGGTCTCGCGGGCAGGCACGCCGGCCCAGCTCACACCGATCGAGTTCGACCTCCTCGTCCACTTCGCGAAGCGGCCGAGGGCGGTGCAGCCGAGGGAACGGCTGCTGAGCGAGGTCTGGGACTGGGACATCGCGGGCACCGGTTCGGGTACGCGGGCGGTCGACAGCCACATCAAGGCGCTGCGCCGGAAACTGGGCGCGGATCTCATCCGCACCGTCCACGGCGTCGGTTACGCGCTGGAGGTGAGCACGTGAAGCTGCGCCCGTTCCTGAGCCGGGTCATCGACGCGCTCCCGAGACCGCTCGACCCGGTCCGGTCGATCAAGCTCAAGCTCGCGATCCTGATGCTGGCTTCGGGCGGGATCGCGTTCGGGTTCTTCAACTGGCAGATCGGCTGGCTGCCGCCGAAGACCACCATGGCCGCGATGGTGCTCGCCCTGGTCACCTCGCAGATCCTGGCGCACGGCATGACCCGGCCGCTGCGCGACATGACCGCCGCCGCCCGCGCCATGGCCAAGGGCGACTACACGCGCCGGATCCGGGCCACCGCGCGGGACGAGGTCGGCGAACTTTCCTACGCCTTCAATCAGATGGCGGCCGATCTCGACGAGGCCGACCGGCGTCGCCGCGAGCTGATCGCCAACGTCTCCCATGAACTCCGCACCCCGATCACGGCGTTGAACGGGGTGCTGGAAAACCTGGTCGACGGCGTCGCGAAACCCGATCCCGCGACGTTGAAGACCGCGCTGGCCCAGACCGAACGGCTCGGCAGGCTGGTTTCGGAGCTCTTGGACCTCTCGCGGATCGACGCGGGCGCGTTCCCGTTGCAGCTGGAGGAATTCGACCTCGAGCTCCTGCTGGAGGAGGTCGCCGCCGAGTCCACGGTGATGGCGTCCGCGACCGGGCGGGGTGTGCGGTTCTCCGTCGACGTCCAGCCGCCCGGAGCGATGGCGGTCGCCGACCGCGGCCGGCTCTATCAGGTCGTGGTGAACCTGCTCGACAACGCCGCCCGGCACGGCCCGTCCGGGGGTGAGGTCCGCGTCCGGGCGCTGGCGAGCGACGCCGAGGTCGTCATCGAGGTCGAAGACGAAGGACCGGGTATCCCGGAGGGGGAGCGGGACACCGTTTTCGAGCGCTTCACCCGTGGTGAGCGCGCCGGTGGTGGCGGAACCGGCCTCGGCCTCGCGATCGCCCGGTGGGTGGTCGACCTGCACGGCGGCAGCATCGCCGTCGTGACCCCGGAAGCCGAGCCCGGCTGCGTCATCCGCGTCGTCATTCCCCTTCCCTGACGCGGTTCTGAATTGCTTCCGAATTGCCCTGGCCGCTCCATCCGGCCATCGATATGTGCTTTCGCAAACTGGGAGGTCTTGGTGAACGAAGAAGAGAACAGGCAGGCGCACGCGTCTCCTCCGGCGACCCAGACGGCCACCTTGCCCGCGGCAACGCCGCCGGTACCGATCCTGATCCGTCCGGTCGCACCACCGAAGTCGGCGATCGTCCCGCTGCCCGGCTCGGTACTGCCGGCTGCCGTCGCCGCCGGGCTGATCGCGGCCGTCGTACTTCCGCTGGACCGGCCGGGTGCCGGCTGGCCGATCGCCGGGCTCGCCGTCGCCGCCGCGGTGTACTTCGCCGACAAACGTGCTCGTGGGGACGCCGAACCGCATTTCACCCTGTTCAGCGCGGTGTGGACGGTGGTCGCGCTCGCCTTGCTCGCGGTCGGCATGTTCCGTGCGTCGGTCTGGCTGCACGTGTTCTGTGTGCTGGCCGCCTGTGTCACCGGTTCGCTCGCGGTGGCGGGAAGGCGCAGCGTCAACACGATCTTCTACGACGTCATCGCGGTGCCGATCGAAGCGATGATGTCGATCCCGTGGATCGGACGGGGGCTGGCCAAATTCGCCAAGACGCCTGGCCGGACGCGGTCACGGTTCCTGGTCCCGGTGCTGGCGAGTGCCGGTCTTCTCGTGGTGTTCGTCCCGCTGCTCCGGGGTGCGGACGCCGCTTTCGCGGGCGTTGTCGACGCGCTGATTCCCGAACTGAGCTCCGCGACGATCTTCCGCTGGGGCTTCCTGTTCGCCGTCTTCGCGTTCGCCGTGACGGGTGCCTGCTATCTGCTGGCCGCGCCGCCGCTGCCCGTCGACGAGGACGCGCCCCGGAAACGCCTGGCGAACCGGTTGGAATGGACGTTGCCGCTCGGCGTTCTTTCGCTGCTGTTCGCGAGTTTCGTGGCGGTGCGGCTGGTCGTGCTGTTCGGCGGCACCGAGTACATGCTGCGCACGAGTGATCTGACCGCGGCCGAGTACGCCAGGAGCGGGTTCTGGCAGCTGTCCGCCATCACGGTGCTGACCGTGCTGTTGGTCGCGGCGGCTCTGCGGTGGGCGCCGAAGGAGTCGGCGGCCGATCGTGCCTGGCAGCGAGGACTGCTGGGGGTGTTGAGCGTGCTCAGCCTGGTGCTGGTCGCGTCGGCGTTGAGTCGCATGTGGACATACCAGCAGGCCTACGGGTTCAGCGTGTTGCGGTTGCTCGTCGAGGTATGCGAACTGTGGATCGGCCTGATCTTCGTTCTGGTCCTGGTTTCCCTGATCCCGCTGCGCTCGGCCTGGCTGCCACGAGCCGCGATCGGCGCCGCGGCCGCGGCGTTGCTGGCGCTGGCGGTGCTCGACCCGGAACGGTTCATCGCCGACCGCAACATCGACCGGGTCGCGCAGGGCAAGACGCTCGATACCGCTTACCTGGCAACGTTTTCCGCCGACGTCGTACCGGCGGCGGACCGGCTCCCGGAGCCGCTGCGATCCTGCGTGCTCCGGCCGGTCGTGACACGTATCTCCGAAGATGATTGGCGGGAATGGAACCTGAGCCGGTCCTTCGCGCGTCAGAGCCCCGTTACCACAACGGACGGATGCGCGTATTCGCTTCGTAGGTAGTGGGACCGTGGCCTCGCTCGCCCTCGTGGGGGTGAGGGCGATCGAGGTCGCGATCCGGCTCTTCGCGGTGGCGGTGACCGCCGGGCCATCGAGGGGGAGGCCCGGCGGTCACCTGGTCAGAAGGTCTCAGAAGGTGAAGACACCGTCGGATTCGACGTCGGCGACGCAACGGTTCGCGTACGTGGTGCGGAAGGTGACCGGTTCGCCGCGCCATTTGCCGACCGCGGAGACGTCCACCGGGGCGTAGATCAGCGTGCAGGCCTGCGGTTCTCCGCGCAGACTGTCGAAGTCACCGTCCACTCTGGACAGGCTGGCGCAGGCGTCGCCGCTGTTCGGGTGGGAGCCGCCGGTCGGCTGACAGTCCAAGGAGACGAGGACCGTGCGTCCGTTCGGTTCGTGGCTGGTCAGCTGGAACGTGGATTCGGCCGGCTGCACGGGGGCCAGGCAGGCCAGCGCGAGCATGCAGGTGCCGAGAGGTTCGAAGAAAGCCATATCAAGGCTATCGGCACACCCGAGGGGGTCACTGTGTTCCACTCTCGGGTGAGTTTTGATCACTCGGACGTGTGGTCGTCCGCTGCTCGGATGTCGTGTGCGAGTAAAGCGACGTAAAGGGAGAGCATCGACTCCGGTTCTTCCAGTCGTACGCCCAGTACCTGCTCGATCCGGGCCAGCTGCTGGTAGTACGCGGTTCGCGAGGTGTGCGCGGCGGCGGCCGCGGCCGATTTGTTGCCGCCGTGTTCGCAGTAATGCCGTAGTGCCTGTACCAGCCTGCTGCCCTGCGCGGCGTCCCGGCTCAGCAGCGGGCCGAGCTCCCGCGCGGCGAACGCGGTGACGCGCTCGTCCCCGGCGAGCAGGTGCAGCAGACCGCGCAACCGGACGTCGTCGAGGCGGTGCAGCACGCGGCCGGTGTCCTCGGTGAGGGCGGCGGCCGCGACCTGTGCGGCCTCGACGAGGGTCCGGCTCGCTCCCGCGGGTCCGGCCGCCGTCGTGCCGACCGCCACCACTGCGGGAGCGCTGGAGCGGGCTTCGTGGACGTCGGTCGCCAGCCGCTGCAGTACGGCTTCGACGTTGGCTTCGGGCGACAGCGCCATCAACGCGCGCACGAGATGTTCGTCGGCGGCCACCAGCGCGGACACTTTGGCGCGCCTGGCGGCGAGCGCGGTCGCCTCGGCGAGTTCCCGCAGGAGGACCGGCGTCGACAACGCGGTCTTCGCGGTCGCGGTGATCCGGGGCCGCACGGCGACGCCGACCAGGAGGCGTCCCGTCAGCGGGACGGCCAGCGCCGAAGCGCGCGCCAGCAGTTCGGCCGGTGGCACCGGATTCGCCAGCAGCTCGGTCAGGATCGCGCGATGCGCCTGGCGTTCGAGCCCGTCGGTGTCCTTGGCGACCAGCCGGTGCACCGCCAGCGCGGACGCCGCGCGTTCGGCGACCACCACGTGCCGGTGCGGAGGCGGATCCCCGCACACCACGATCAGCCGCCCCCAGTCGTGCCCGCGCGCGCCGACGACCGTGACCAGCCAACCCGCGCCGGCATGGAACCCGGTGCGCTCGCCGACCTGTACCGGCCGCGAGCGGGACGGCCAGCCGGGCAGCAGCTCGCCGGGATCCGCGCCCGCGGTGTCGTAGGCCAGCACCTCGTGGGAGAGGGTCTCCAGGACGACCGGATTTTCGGTGAGCCGGGCGACCTCGCGCAGGATCTCGCCCGGTTCGGCGCCCGCCACCGTCAGCGCGGTGAACGTCTCGTGGACCCGTCCCGCCGCTCGGAGTTCGTCGACCTGGGCATCGACGATCAGCCCGTTCACGGCCTCGGTGACCGACACGTAGCGCGTTTCCCGCGAAAGGGTGACGAGTGGGACTCCGTGCTGGTCAGCGGCCTCGACCAGGGCCGACGGCAGCTTGTCACTCCAATGGCGGACCAGCTCGACCACGAGCCCGGCCACCCCGACCCCGGCCAGATCGGCGACGTAGCGGGCGAGCGCGGTGCCGTCGTCCGGCAGCGCGACACCGGTCGTCAGCACGAGTTCGCCGCCGCGCAGCAGATGGGCGATGTCGGCGACCTCGGCGACATGCGCCCAGCGGACCGGTGCGTCCAGTCCCGCCGCCCCCGCCACCACATGGGGCCTGCCCTGGCGCAGCACCGGCAGCGCGAGCACCTCGGCGACGGTCGGGTACATCGGCCTCCCACCTGGTCGGATCTCCAGGAGACAGACTGTACGGCCGGGGGTGGGAGTCCGTACACGTTGCCGATGGCGTCGGTGTGGCGCGCGCAACCAGACTCGAGCGGGCAGGCACCCGGAGGAAGAAGGGCGGATCCCGTGACCGACCGCATCAGCCATTGGATAGACGGCAAACCGTTCGAGGGCGTGAGCGAACGTTCCGGTGACGTGTTCGATCCGGCCACCGGTCAGGTGCGGGCGAAGGTCGATTTCGCGGGACGGAACGAGGTCGAAACCGCTGTCGCCGCCGCTTCCCGAGCGCTGCCGGCCTGGCGTGCGACGTCGCTGGCCGGGCGGACCCGGATCCTGTTCGCCTTCCGTGAGCTGCTTTCCGCCCGCCGCGACGAGCTGGCGAAGATCGTCACCGGCGAGCACGGCAAGGTCGAATCCGACGCGGCCGGCGAGGTGGCGCGGGCCATCGAGAACGTCGAATTCGCGTGTGGTGCCGCGCAGCTGCTCAAGGGCGGGTTCAGTGAGAACGCCTCCACCGGGGTCGACGTCTACTCGCTCGCGCAACCCCTTGGCGTGGTCGGCGTGATCTCGCCGTTCAACTTCCCCGCGATGGTCCCGCTGTGGTTCGTGCCGAACGCACTCGCGTGCGGCAACACCGTCGTGCTCAAGCCGAGTGAGAAGGACCCGTCCGCGGCCAACTTCATCGCGGAACTGTTCGCCGAGGCAGGCCTGCCCGACGGCGTGCTCAACGTCCTGCACGGCGACAAGGTCGCCGTCGACGGACTGCTGGAACACCGTGACGTCAAGGCGATCTCGTTCGTCGGATCGACGCCGATCGCGAAGTACGTCTACGAAACCGGGACCAGGCACGGGAAACGCGTGCAGGCGCTCGGCGGCGCGAAGAACCACATGGTCGTGCTGCCGGACGCCGACCTCGATCTCGCCGCCGACGCGGCCGTGTCCGCCGGATTCGGTTCGGCGGGGGAGCGGTGCATGGCGGTCTCGGTCGTCGTCGCGGTCGACCCGATCGGCGACGATCTGGTCGCCAAGATCGCCGAACGGATCACTCGGCTGCGCGTCGGCGACGGCAGGCGTCCGCGGTCCGAAATGGGCCCGCTGGTGACGGCGGCGCATCACGAGCGCGTCGAGTCCTATGTAGACGCCGGTGTCGACGCGGGTGCCCGGCTCGTCGTGGACGGACGAGGTGTCGAGGTCGATGGCGAGGACGGCGGCTTCTGGCTCGGCCCGACGCTGTTCGACCACGTGACCCCGGAGATGTCCGTCTACGCCGATGAGATCTTCGGGCCGGTCTTGTCGGTCGCGCGCGCCGAGGGCTACGACGCGGCGCTGGAACTCGTCAACGCCAACCCGTACGGCAACGGCACGGCCATCTTCACCAACGACGGCCGCGCCGCGCGGCGGTTCCAGAACGAGGTCGAGGTCGGGATGGTCGGCGTGAACGTGCCGATCCCGGTGCCGGTCGGCTACTACTCGTTCGGCGGCTGGAAGGACTCGCTGTTCGGCGACAGCCACGCGTATGGGCCGGAGGGGTTCCATTTCTTCACGCGCTCGAAGGTCGTCACCTCGCGGTGGCCGGATCCGTCGCAGGGTGGAGTGAACCTCGGCTTCCCGCGCAATAGCTGAACGCGCGTGAAGGACTCCTTCCCTCGACTGAGCCGAGGGAAGGAGTCCTTCACGCGCTTTCGTGCCTACGGTGGACGGGTAAGCCGAAGGAAGCTTCAGGAGGCCCCGATGTCCGCACAGCCCGCCCGCCGCTCCGGAACGTTCGTCCTCGGCGGCGACCTGCCCGTCGTCCGCCTGGGATACGGGACGATGCAGCTCACGGGACCCGGAACCTGGGGCGACCCGAAGGATCCCGACGAGGCCGTACGCGTGCTTCGCCGCGCCGTCGAACTCGGGGTCACGCTGATCGACACCGCCGACTCCTACGGCCCGTTCGTCACCGACCACCTGATCAAGAAGGCGCTGCACCCGTACGCCGAGGACGTCGTCATCGCCACCAAGGTCGGCTTCACCCGGCAGGGACCGGACCAGTGGGCCATCGTCGGCAGGCCCGAGTACCTGCGGCAGCAGGTCGAGCTGAACCTCCGCCACCTCGGCGTCGAGCGCATCGACCTGCTGCAGCTGCACCGTATCGACCCGCAGGTGCCGGTATCCGATCAGATCGGCGTGCTGGCCGAACTGCGGAATGAAGGCAAGATCCGGCATATCGGCCTGTCCGAGGTCGGCGTGCCCGACGTCATCGAGGCCGGGAAGACGGCACCGATCGTGTCCGTGCAGAACCTGTTCAACCTGGCCGACCGCAAGTCCGAGGAGCTGCTCGACCACGCCACCGAACACGGCATCGGCTTCATCCCGTTCTTCCCACTGGCCACCGGCGAGCTGGCCGGCCAGGGCAGCCCGCTCGCCGAGCTGGCGAAGGAGCACGGCGTCTCGCCCTCGCAGCTCGCACTGGCCTGGCTGCTGAAGCGGTCTCCGGCCGTCCTGCCCATCCCCGGAACGTCGTCGGTCGCGCACCTCGAGGACAACGTTTCCGCGGCGGAGATCGAGCTGACCGATGCCGAATTCGAGGCTCTCACCGCCGCCGTGGCGTGAGGGGCACTAAGCCTTCCGTAAACTCGTTGTGAGGACGAGCGAGCTCAAGGGAGGTGCAGGTGGCCAACGCGGAGGAGCGCCGCTTCGAAGTGCTGCGCGCGATCGTCGCCGACTACGTCGCCAACCAGGAGCCCGTCGGGTCCAAGGCGATCG
The DNA here is from genome assembly GCA_963766045.1 of uncultured Actinomycetota bacterium. Lineage (GTDB taxonomy): Bacteria > Actinomycetota > Actinomycetes > Mycobacteriales > Pseudonocardiaceae > Amycolatopsis. The sequence continues at coordinate 1,879,248 of CAVXYN010000003.1, forward strand.
TCGACCGGCACAACCTCGGGGTGTCCAGTGCGACCGTGCGCAACGACATGGCCGCGCTGGAAGAAGAGGGCTACATCGCGCAGCCGCATACGAGCGCGGGCCGGGTCCCCACCGACAAGGGATACCGGCTGTTCGTCGACCGGATCGCCGAGATCAAGCCCCTGAGCGGCGCCGAACGCCGCGCCATCACGACCTTCCTCGACAGCGGCACCGACGTCGACGACGTGCTGCGCCGGTCCGTCCGGCTGCTCGCCCAGCTGACCAGGCAGGTCGCCGTCGTGCAGTACCCGATGATGACCAACTCCACGGTCCGTCACCTCGAAGTGGTCCCGCTCACCCCGGCCCGGCTGATGCTGGTGCTGATCACCGATTCCGGCCGCGTCGACCAGCGCACGGTGGACCTTGGCGACGTCATCACCGAGGAGAACGTCGGCAGGCTGCGCACGGTGCTGAACTCCGCCCTCGCCGGCCGCCGCTTCTCCGAAGCCGCGGCTTCGGTCGCCGAACTGCCCGAAAAAGCACCGGGCGAGCTGCGCGACAACCTCACCCGGGTCTGTACCGTCCTGGTGGAATCGCTGGTCGACCACCCAGAGGAACGCCTGGTGCTCGGCGGTACGGCGAACCTCACACGGAACGTCGCGGACTTCCCCGGCTCGCTGCGGCAGGTGCTGGAGGCACTCGAGGAGCAGGTCATCGTGCTGAAGCTGCTCGCGGCCGCACGGAACCCCGGTGCGATCACGGTGCGCATCGGTGAGGAAAATGAAGACGAGCAGATGCGCAGCACCTCGGTGGTGTCCATCGGCTACGGCATGGACGACATGCTGCTCGGCGGCATGGGCGTCGTCGGGCCGACCAGGATGGATTACCCGAACACCATCGCAGCGGTGCGTGCCGTGGCGACCTACGTGGGGCAGATCCTGTCCGGCCGCTGAGCGCGCCAGGCTGAGATCGAAGGCAGAAGGAGAAGGCGGAGACGGTGGCGAGGGACTATTACGGCATTCTCGGGGTGGCGAAGAACGCGTCCGATCAGGAGATCAAGCGCGCATACCGCAAGCTGGCCCGTGAGCTGCACCCCGACGTCAACCCGTCGGAGGACGCCCAGCACCGCTTCGGCGAGGTGACCACGGCCTACGAGGTGCTGTCGGATCCCCAGAAGCGCAAGATCGTCGACCTCGGCGGCGACCCGATGGACGGCGGCGCCCGCGGCGGCGGAGGCGGCGACCCGTTCGCCGGCTTCGGTGGCCTCGGCGACATCATGGACGCCTTCTTCGGTGCCGCCGGAGGTGGAGGCGGCCGCGGCCGTGGCCCGCGCAGCCGGGTCCAGCCCGGTTCCGACGCGCTCATCCGCCTCGGCCTGACACTGGAGGAATGCGCCACCGGCGCCGACCGCGAGATCGCCGTCGACACCGCCATCGTCTGCGACCTGTGCCGCGGTGCGGGCGCCGCCGACGGCACCTCCACCAAGACCTGCGACACCTGTGGCGGCGCCGGCGAGGTCCAGTCCGTGCAGCGGTCCTTCCTCGGCCAGGTCGTCACCGCGCGACCTTGCCCGGTCTGCCGCGGCTTCGGCGAGATCATCCCCGACCCCTGCCGCCAATGCGGCGGCGAAGGCCGCGTCCGCGCACGCCGCAACGTCACCGCCAAGATCCCGCCGGGCGTCGGCGACGGCATGCGCATCCGGCTGTCCGGCCAAGGCGAGGTCGGCCCGGGCGGTGGCCCCGCCGGCGACCTGTACGTCGAGATCGACGAGGCGCCGCACGAGGTGTTCGTCCGGCAGGGCAACGACCTGCACTGCAACTTCCGCATTCCGATGACCACCGCGGCCCTCGGCGCCACGGTCCCCATCGAGACCCTCATCGACGGCGACTACGAACTCGACATCGAGCCGGGCACCCAGCCCGCCACCGAACTCGTGCTCACCGGCAAGGGCATGCCGCGGCTACGGTCTTCCGGCCGCGTCGACGGCCGCGGTGACCTCCACGTCCACATCGACGTCGTCGTCCCGACCAAACTCGACGACGCCCAGCGCGACCTGCTCGTCGACCTCGCCCAGCAACGCGGCGAAGACGTACCGAGCCTCGCGGCCAACGGCAACAAACCGGGCGGCCTCTTCTCCAAACTGCGCGCCAAGAACCACCGGTAGCCCGTGCCAGAGACGACACTGCCGGTCTTCCTCACCGACAAGCTGCCCGGCGCCGGGCGCACCACACTCGACGGTGAGGAAGCCCGGCACGCCGCCACCGTCAGACGGCTGCGCGTCGGCGAGAAACTCGTCCTCTCCGACGGCGAAGGCGGCATGGCCCGCTGCGTCGTCGAAGCCGTCCAGGCCGGCCGCGACGCCTCACTGACCCTCGGCATCGAACAACACTGGACCGAGGAACCCCCGGCACTCCGCGTCCTCGTCGCCCAAGCCCTCGCCAAAGGCGACCGCGGCGAACTCGCCGTCGAACTCGCCACCGAAGCCGGCGCCGACGCCATCATCCCCTGGCGCGCCACCCGCAGCGTCGCCCGCTGGGAAGAAGGAACCCGCGGCGACAAAGCCCTCGCCCGCTGGCGCACCACCGCCCGCGCCGCCGCCAAACAAGCCCGCCGCGCCCACATCCCCGAAGTCACCGAACCGGTCGGCACCCCCGAACTCGCCGAACTCTGCGCAACCGTCTCCCGAGCCCTCGTCCTCGAATCCGGCATCACCACCCGCCTCACCGAGATCGAACTCCCACCACAAGGCGACATCCTCCTCATCGTCGGCCCCGAAGGGGGCATCACCGACGAAGAACTAGCCACCCTTACTGCAGCCGGAGCAACCGCCATTCGGTTGGGCCCCACCGTTTTGCGCACCTCCACAGCCGCAGCGGTAGCCCTGGGCGCACTCGGGGTTCTCACAGACCGCTGGAAGTGAAAAAACACCCCACAATTTTGCGCCCAGTTATGGCGCGATCACGCAAACAGCCGTTACTCTCGTTAACTGACGCGCAACACACGGTTTCGGCGCGCCACTGGGGAGAACAACCCGGTCGCGCGCGTGAATCCCCGCCGGGCACCTCCCCCCTCGGTCCGGCGGAGCCGCGGCGGCGGTGGAGCGACCCCCAGGCTCCACCGCGCCGCGGCGTCTTCATTTGGGGCTTCGCAACTTCGCTTCGCTCGTTGCTGCGCCCCAAATTTCGCCCCTGCGGTTCCGCGTATCTCCCGGGGGGCCGAGCCCCCCGGACCCCCCACGGTGCGCTACGTCACCACCCTGCCTGGGTGCGCTCGCTCGCCTTCGGCGTCGCATAGTGAGGTCCGCGTGTTGCCTCTCCGGACACGCGTGTGGCCCGTTCAATCACGCGTGTCGTCCGTTCGATCACGGGGGATAGGGTTGGGGGATGGGTATGGGTGACGCGGAGACGTTGTTCGAGCGGATTGTGGCGGGGGAGATCCCCAGCGACAAGGTGTTCGAGGACGAGACGACGTATGCGTTCAGGGACATTGCGCCCCAGGCGAAGGTGCATGTGTTGGTGGTGCCGAAGAAGCGGTACCGGAACGTGGCGGAGCTGGCGGCGGCGGAGCCGCAGTTGCTGGCCGATGTGGTGGCGACGGCGAAGCGGGTCGCTGAGCTCGAGGGCATCGTCGAGTCCGGGTATCGCGTGGTGTTCAACACGGACGCGGACGCGGGACAGACGGTGTTCCATGTGCACGCCCATGTACTGGGTGGCGAGCAGTTGGGGCACTTCGGGCGATGACGTGATCGGTCCGCGGTAAACCGGACTGCGTCGCGACTGGCGTAACCAGTAGCATCGGTGAGGTCAGGGTTGAGTCGTGAGCAGCGTTAGCGCAGGAAGTAGGACCGAGGCCTCGTGGCCGGAACCACACCGGGTGAAGCCGCCCGTCCCGACGTCCCGGGCGACGTCGTAGCCAAGACCGACGAAGCCGGCGTGGTCGACGCGGCCGCTGTCGAATCGGCACAGTCCCGATTCCCCATCCCCGACGCGGCGGCACTCAGCCTGCTCGGATCCAGGGACGAAAACCTCCGCGTCGCCGAGGAACTCCTCGAAGCCGACGTCCACGTCCGGGGCAACGAAGTCACCTTGACGGGCAAACCCGCCGACGTCGCCTTCGCCGAACGTGTCTTCGCCGAACTCGTCACCCTCGCCGGACGCGGCCAGCAGGTCGACCCGGCCACCGTCCGCCGCACCGTCGGCATGCTCTCCGCCGGCGGGGGCGAGTCGCCGGCCGAAGTGCTGAGCATGAACATCATCTCCCGGCGCGGCAAGACGATCCGGCCCAAGACGCTCAACCAGAAGCGGTACGTCGACGCCATCGACAAGCACACCATCGTCTTCGGCATCGGCCCGGCCGGCACCGGCAAGACCTACCTCGCCATGGCCAAGGCCGTCCAGGCCCTGCAGGCGAAACAGGTCACCCGCATCGTGCTGACCCGCCCCGCCGTCGAGGCGGGCGAACGTCTCGGCTACCTCCCGGGCACGCTCAACGAGAAGATCGACCCGTACCTGCGCCCGCTCTACGACGCGCTGCACGACATGGTCGAGCCCGAGTCGATCCCGCGCCTCATGCAGGCGGGCACCATCGAGATCGCGCCGCTGGCCTACATGCGCGGTAGAACCCTGAATGACGCGTTCATCATTCTCGACGAGGCGCAGAACACCACGCCGGAACAGATGAAGATGTTCCTCACCCGGCTCGGGTTCGGCGCCAAGATCGTCGTCACCGGCGACATCACCCAGGTCGACCTCCCCACCGGGCAGAAGAGCGGTCTGCGCGTGGTCAAGGACATCCTCGACGGCGTCGAAGACCTGCACTTCGCCCAGCTCACCAGCCAGGACGTCGTGCGGCACAAGCTCGTCGGCGACATCGTCGACGCGTACGAGAAATGGCAGGCCGTCCAGGACAGCCGGGATCAGGGCAGTGGCTGGAAAGGGCAGCGAAGGTGAGCATCGAGATCGCCAATGAATCGGGTGTGAACGTCGACGAGACCTCGATCGTGTCGGCCGCCCGGTTCGCGCTCGACAAGATGGAGGTCAGCCCGCTCGCCGAGCTGTCCATCCTGCTAGTCACCCTCGAGGTGATGGAAGATCTGCACGAACGGTGGATGGACCTGCCCGGTCCCACCGACGTCATGGCGTTCCCGATGGACGAGCTCGACTCGTCACGCCGCCCGGACGCGCCCGACGCCTCACCCGCGCTGCTCGGTGACATCGTGCTCTGCCCGGCGTTCGCGAAGGACCAGGCCAAGACGGCCGGGCACGGACTGATCGACGAGCTGCACCTGCTCACCACCCACGGTGTGCTGCACCTGCTCGGCTACGACCACGCCGAACCCGCCGAAGAACGCGAGATGTTCGGCCTGCAGAAACGGATCCTCGGCGAGTTCCAGGCGGCGGTGGCCGCGGTGAACCGGCGCGACGCGCAGCGCAGCGCGGACGACCGGCTCCTCGGAACCGCCGGCCTCGATGCCGCGGCGGGCACCGAAGAGTCCTCAGCCTAGGCGGCTCGCGAAAATGGGAAGTCCCACGGCACTGCTGATCATCGCGATCGCGCTGATCCTGCTGGCCGGGGTGTTCGCCGCCGCCGACGCGGCGATCAGTACGGTCTCGCAGGCCCGCGCCGACGGCCTCGTCCGGATGGGCCGCCCCGGCGCGGGGCAGCTCGCCCTGGTCATCGCGGAACGCCGCCGCCACATCAACCTGATCCTGCTGCTGCGGATGACCTGCGAGCTGACCGCCACCGTGCTGGTCACCGTGGACGTCCTCGGCTGGGTGCGGCCGTTGTGGCTCGCCGTCGTCGTCGCCGGGGGCGTCATGGTCGTGGTGAGCTACGTGCTCATCGGCGTCGGCCCGCGCACGCTTGGCCGCCAGCATCCGTACCGCATCGGCATGGTCGTCGCGGGCCCGGTCCGGGTCCTCGGCACGGTGCTCGGCCCGCTCAGCAAACTGCTGATCGTCCTGGGTAACGCCATCACTCCCGGCCGCGGTTTCCGCGAAGGCCCGTTCACCTCCGAAGTCGAGCTGCGCGAACTGGTCGACCTCGCGCAGGAACGCGGCGTCGTCGAGGAATCCGAACGCGAGATGATCCACTCGGTGTTCGAACTCGGCGACACCGTCGCGCGCGAGGTCATGGTGCCGCGTACGGAGATCGTCTGGATCGAACACGACAAGACCGTCCGCCAGGCACTGGCGCTCGCCCTGCGTACCGGGTTCACCCGGCTCCCGGCGATCGGCGAATCCGTGGACGAGATCGTCGGCGTGGTCAACATCAAGGACCTCATGCAGGCCTACATGGCCGAAGGAGGCCAGCACCGCCAGGTCGAGGACCTGATGAACCCCGCGAGCTTCGTCCCCGACTCGAAACGTCTCGACGACCTGCTCAAGGAAATGCAGGTCTCGCACCAGCACATGGCGATCGCGGTCGACGAATACGGCGGCACCGCCGGACTGCTGACCATCGAGGACATCCTCGAGGAGATCGTCGGCGAGATCACCGACGAATCCGACACCGACGAACGGCCCGAGGTCGAAGAGCTGGAGAACGGCGCGGTCCGCGTTTCGTCCCGGCTCTCGGTCGACGACCTGGGCGAACTGTTCGGGATCGACCTCGAGGACCACGACGTGGAGACCGTGGGCGGACTGCTCGCCGAGCGACTGGGTAGGGTCCCGCTGCCGGGGGCCGAAGCCGAGGTCGCCGGACTTCGGCTGTTCGCCGAAGGCGGCAAGGACCGGCGGGGGCGGATGCGGATCACCACGGTGGTCGTCCATCCCGCCGACGCGGACGCGGTGAACGACGCCGCCCAGGGCAGGCGCCGCACCCGGGTACCGCACCCAGACGAACGTGACAGGAGTGTCGAACATGCCTGAGCTGGAGGCCGAGGACCAGAAGCTGGTGACGCTGGCCAGGTCCGCGCGCGCCCGCACCCAGGCAGACGAAGGTGCCGCACTCCGCGACACCGACGGCCGCACGTACGCGGCGAGCACGGTCGACCAGCCGTCGTTCAAGCTCACCGCGTTGCAGGCCGCCGTCGCCGCCGCCGTGTCGAGCGGCGCCGAGGGTATCGAGGCCGCCGTCGTGGTCACGGGCGCGGGACTGCTGAAAGAGGCATCCGTCCAAGCGGTGCGGGATCTCGCCGCGCAAGCGCCCATTTATCTGGCCGATCCGGCCGGCGAGGTGCTGAACCGATGAGCGAACCGCATCGCTCGGGGTTCGCCTGTTTCGTCGGGCGGCCGAACGCCGGCAAATCGACGCTGACCAACGCGCTCGTCGGCAGCAAGGTGGCGATCACCTCCAGCAAACCGCAGACCACCCGGCACGCGATCCGCGGCATCGTGCACCGGGAAGACGCGCAGCTGGTCATCATCGACACCCCCGGCCTGCACCGGCCGCGGACGTTGCTCGGCGAACGTCTCAACGACATCGTCCACTCGACCTGGTCCGAAGTGGACGTTGTCGGACTATGTGTGCCCGCCAACGAAAAGATCGGCCCCGGCGACAAGTTCATCGCCGCGGAACTGAAGAAGATCGCCAAGCGAACTCCCGTGGTCGGCATCGTCACCAAAACCGATCTGGTGAAACGCGAGCAGGTCGCCGAGCAACTGCTCGCCCTGCAGGAGGTCATGGAGTTCGCCGAACTCATCCCGGTGTCCGCTGTGGACGGTTTCCAGGTCGGCGCGCTCGCGGACCTGCTGGTGCGGCATCTCCCGGAAGGCCCGCAGCTGTACCCCGGTGGGGAATTGACCGACGAACCCGAGCAGACCCTGGTGGCCGAACTGATCCGCGAGGCCGCGCTCGAGGGGGTCCGGGACGAACTCCCGCACTCGATCGCCGTCACCGTCGAAGAGATGCTGCCGCGTGAGGGCCGGGACGATCTGATCGACGTCCACGCGTTCCTCTATGTGGAACGGCCGAGCCAGAAGGGCATCATCCTCGGGCACAAGGGGGAGCGGCTCAAGGACGTCGGCGCCCGCGCCCGCCAGCAGATCGAGGGCCTTCTCGGCACCAAGGTGTACCTCGACCTGCACATCAAGGTCGCCAAGGAATGGCAGCGCGACCCCCGGCAACTCAGACGGCTCGGCTTCTGATTGAACGGAATGTCTCGATTCGGTCGCGGAGACCGGTTGCAGGTGTGGAACCGGACGGCTGGTCCTAAAGTCTCAACCCTCGACTTCGGTGATCGCTGATCGGGCAGCGGCGACCGCGTCGGATCTGGTATCTCATTCGTGAAGGGAAAGCGGTAAATGACCGACAACCAGGGCCTGCCCAACTACTCCGGCGACCCGCAGGGGGGCGGCGCCAACCCCGGCCCGCCGCCCAACAACAACCTGGTGTGGGCCATCCTCACCACCATCCTTTGCTGCCTCCCGTTCGGTATCGTCTCGATCGTCAAGGCGACGCAGGTGAACAGCCTTTGGGCGCAGGGCCAGACCGCGGAGGCGCAGGCCGCGGCCGACGCGGCCAAGAAGTGGGCGATCATTTCGGCCGTTCTCGGCGTGATCGCCATTGTTCTGTCGATCATTCTCGCGGTCGCTGGGGTGTTCGCGGCCAGCACGATCGACCCGAACACGATCCGCTAACGGGCGAACCGAGGGGAAGAATTAATGACCGACCAATACCCGAACTACCCGCCTCCGGGTGGGCCACCGCCGCAGCAGCCGTACTACGGGGGTGGGCCGGCTTACGGTCCGCCGCCGGACAACTACCTGGTGTGGGCGATCCTCACCACGGTGTTCTGCTGCCTGCCGCTGGGTATCGTGTCGATCGTGAAGTCCAGCCAGGTCAACAGCCTCTGGGCGCAGGGTCTTCCGGCCGAGGCGCAGAAAGCCGCTGAAGACGCCAAGAAATGGGCGATGTGGTCGGCGATCTCGTCCGGGATCCTCATTCTGCTGTACATCATTTTCATCGTGGTGATGTTGATCGTCGCCGGTTCGACCGGTGGCTTCACGCCGTGACGACCGTCTACACGGGATTCCCGGCGCGCGGGCTCAAAGCACGAGCCCGCGCGCTGGCCCCGCCACTCGCCGTGGCCGCCGGAGCCGGGATCGGCTGCGTCGCCATCTGGATGGGTGACCCCACCACACCGGGCGGGCCACTTCCGGTCTGCCCCACCAAGACCTTGCTGGGCATCGCCTGTCCCGGCTGCGGCGGGCTGCGGATGACCTACAGCCTTCTGCACGGCGACATTCCCGCCGCATTGCACTACAACGCACTGTCCTTTGTGGTCGTCCTGCTGTTCGTCTGGAGCACCACCGCCTGGGCGGTAGGCAGGCTCCGCGGCCGCGCCGTCGACAGCTGGCTGCACTGGCGGTGGACGCCACTGGCGTTCGGCATCGCGTTCGCCGTCTGGTTCGTCATTCGTAACCTGCCCTTCGCCCCGTTCACCTCGCTCTACGTCTGACGGCCGGGCTGATGCCCGGATCGTCGGTGGGACCGAGTACGCTCCCGCGCACCGGCCTGCTCAACGTGTACCCATGCCGTAGATTCGGGCCGGGTCGCCGCACGAGGTCCCGTGCGGAGGGGCGAGAACCAGCGAGGGGATTTCGATGACCACTCCCTACGGCCAGCAGCCGCCGGGACAGCAGCCACAGCCCGGGGGTGAACCGCCCTCACCGTTCGGCCGGCAGGCCGTGGGTGAGCAGTCGTCGCCGTTCGGACAGCAGCCGCCGCAGGGTCAGCAGTCCCCGTTCGGTCAACAGCCGGGTCAGCAGCAGCCCTTCGGCCAGGCTCCGGGCGGACCGCCGCCGTTCGGGCAGGCACCGCCCGCGCCGTTCGGCCAGGCGTCGCCGTACGGACCGGCGCCGAGCAACTACGCGCACTGGGGCAAGCGGATCGCGGCGTTCCTGCTCGACTTCAGCCCGTGGGTCGTGGCCTACCTCATCGGCCTCCTGGTCATGCTCGTCGCGGACCAGTCCGCTGGCGAGATCGTCGCAGGAGCCGGCGGCCTTCTCTTCTTCGGCTTCAACATCTGGAACCGGTGGATCCGGATGGGCACCACCGGGCAGTCTCTCGGCAAGAAGATCATGAAGATCAAACTCGTCAAAGAGACCACCGGCGAGCCGCTCGGTGTCGGCATGACGATCGTGCGCGAGATCTGCCACTTCCTCGACAACGCGCTTTGCGGGCTCGGCTACTGGTGGCCGTTGTGGGACCAGAAGCGCCAGACGTTCGCCGACAAGATCATCACCACGGTCGTGCTGCCCGTCGACGAGGCGCCGGCCGGAGCCCAGCCGTTCGGTCAGCAGCAGCCGGGCTTCCCCGCGCCGCAGTCGCAGCCGTTCCCCGCGCCGCCGACGCCGTTCGGTCAGCCCGGCCGGCCGGCTCAGGGCGGTCAGCCGTTCGGCCAGCCCCAGTCACAGCCCCCGCAGCCGTCACCGTTCGGACAACAGCCCCAGCAGCCGTCTCCGTTCGGTCAGCAGTTTGAGCCGCAGGGAACCCCGCCGCCTTCTCCGGAGTCACAAACAGAACCGGGATTCGGTGAGGCGGAGCCGACGCAGGTGATTCGTCCGGGTGAAGGTCAGCAGCCCGCGTCCGGGTTCGACGAAGCCGAGCCGACCCAGAAGATCACGCCGGACCAGCTGAGGCAGCTGCCCGGGGCGGGCGGGCCGAACCAGCCCGGACCGCAGCAGCAGTAAAGGTGCCGTGGCCTCCGGGCGCGGAAACCTGGAACGACCGGCGGGATCCACCCGCCGGGAAGTACGACGAAACAGTGGGGAATCCCGATGACGAACCCGTACGGCCAGCAGCCCGGCCCCGGCCAGCAGCCCTATGGTCAGCAGCCTCCGCCCGGATACGGTCCCCCGTCCGGCGCGACGCCCGCGCCGTACGGTCAGCCTTCCGGTCCCAACCAAATGCCCTACGGCCAGCCGGCCCCCTACGGCCAGCCCTCGCCGTATGGTCAGCCGGCTCCCTACGGCGCGCCTGGCGGTATGCCCGGCGGTGGCGACATCAACTCGATCCCGGACTACAAAGGCTGGGCGATCGGCTGTATCTTCCTCTGCTGGATCATCGCGATCTTCGCGATCATGAAGTCCAACGAGGTCAACACCTACAAGATGCAGGGCAACTACGCGGCCGCGATGGACGCGTCGAAGTCCACCAAGACCATGTGCATGATCGCCTCGATCATCGGTGGCGTTGGCTGCCTGTTCTCCATCCTTTGGTTCATTCTGGCGCTCGCGAGCTTCTAATCGCTCTAAGCTCCCCCAAGCGGCGTACAAGCGGGTAGGCCGTACGACAAGCGAACAACGAGGAACTTTTTCATGACCAACCCCTACGGCCAGCAGCAGCCCTACGGACAGCAGCCCGGCTACGGCCCGCCGTCCGGCGGTATGCCCGCTCCCTATGGCCAGCCCGCTCCGTACGGCGCGCCTGGCGGAATGCCCGGTGGTATGCCCGGCGGTGGAGACATCAACTCCATCAAGGACTACAAAGGCTGGGCGATCGGCTGTATCTTCCTCTGCTGGATCATCGCGATCTTCGCGATCATGAAGTCCAACGAGGTCAACACCTACAAGATGCAGGGCAACTACCAGGCCGCGATGGACGCGTCCAGGTCCACGAAGACGATGTGCACGATCGCCTCCGTGATCGGTGGTCTCGGTTGCGCGTTCGCGATCGTCATGCTGATCATCTCGATCGTCGCGGCCGCTTCGGTGGACTACTCCACCTGCTACGGCAGCTACTGCTGATTCCGGGGCGTACCACCCCGATGTCGTACCCAGGTGGGACGATGTCGGGGTGGTGAACCTCTATCGCGACACCGGAGTGGTGTTGCGGACGCACAAACTGGGTGAGGCCGACCGGATCGTCACCCTGCTGACGCGGCGGCACGGCAAGGTCCGTGCGGTCGCGAAAGGTGTGCGTCGGACCTCGTCGCGCTTCGGCGCGCGACTGGAGCCGTTCGGGCACGTCGACGTCCAGTTCTACACCGGCCGTTCGCTCGACGTGATCACCCAGGTCGAGACGGTCGACGCCTTCGCGCTGCCGCTGGTGGCCGACTATCAGCGCTACACCGCCGCGAGCGCCATCGCCGAAACGGCGGACCGGCTTTCCGCCGAAGAGGGCGAGCCGGTGCTCAAGCTCTACATGCTCGTCATCGGGGCGCTGCGCGCGCTCGCGGACGGCGAACGCGACGCCTCCTTGGTCCTCGACGCTTTTTTCCTGCGTGCCATGGCCTACGCGGGCTGGGCGCCCGCGATCACCGAATGCGCCCGGTGCGGTCTGCCCGGACCACATAAGGCGTTCAGTGTCTCCGCCGGCGGTTCGATGTGCCCCAACTGCCGCATTCCCGGCTGTGTCCACCCCTCACCGGAGGTGCTGACCCTGCTGGCGGCGCTCCTGCACGGGGAATGGACGGTGGCCGAGGCCTCGCAGCCGGTGCCGCGGAGAGACGCGTCCGGGCTGGTCGCCGCCCATCTGCAGTGGCATCTGGAGCGTCAGCTCCGTTCACTGCCGCTGGTGGAGAGGCGTGCGCGGGAGACCACCACTGGAGCGCAGTAGGGTCGCAGGCACAGGTTCACTCGATCAGGAGGCTCGAAGGTGCTGCGCAGGGGACGCGAGAACAAGGCGTCACAATTCGAACTTCGCGCGCCGGAGCCGCATCCCTCAGGTGCCCGGCCGCCGGAGATTCCCCGGGAGCTGCTCCCGAAGCATGTGGCGCTGGTGATGGATGGCAACGGCCGCTGGGCCAACCAGCGCGGCCTGCCGCGGATCGAGGGCCACAAGCGTGGCGAAGCGGTGATGATCGACGTCGCCAGCGGCGCGGTGGAACTCGGCGTCAAATGGCTGTCGGTTTACGCCTTCTCGACGGAGAACTGGAAGCGCAGTCCTGAAGAGGTGCGCTTCCTGATGGGCTTCAACCGCGACACCATCCGCCGCCAGGTCGACTATCTCGGTTCCATCGGCGTCCGCATCCGCTGGGCGGGCCGCCGCCCGAAGCTGTGGGCGAGCGTGATCAAGGAGCTGCAGGTCGCCGAGGAGAAGACCAAGAACAACACGGCGCTGAACATGACCATGTGCGTCAACTACGGCGGCCGCGCCGAACTGGGTGACGCGATGCGGCGGATCGCGCAGGACGTCGCCGACGGGAAACTGAACCCGGACAAGGTCACCGAGAAGACCATCGGGAAGTACCTCTACCAGCCCGACATGCCTGACGTGGACCTGTTCCTCCGGCCGTCGGGGGAGCAGCGGACGTCGAACTTCCTGCTCTGGCAGTCGGCCTACGCCGAGATGGTCTACCAGGACACGCTCTTCCCGGATTTCGACCGCACGCACCTGTGGCGGGCGTGTCTCGAGTTCGCGAAACGGGACCGCCGCTTCGGCGGTGCCGTCGACAAGGCCGATTCCACCGCCGAAGGGACCTCATGACCACCGAAGCGGCGGACACGGCTGCCTTGCTCGCCTCCGCGAGGGAGGCGCTCGAGCGCTACCTCGAGGTCCACGTCGACGACGACGGGGCACTCACCTTCTCGCACGCCGACGTCCCCTGCGTCATCCAGGCGACCCGGCTGGCCGAGGGACTGACCGTGCTGAGCCTGACCTGCGTCGTCGCGTGGGACCTCCCGGACGATCCGGCGATCGCCGCGTCGGCCGCGGAACGCGCCGGGCAGGGCCTGTTCGGGACGCTCGGCGTGGTGCGCTCGGAGAAGGGGATCGACATCACCCTGCGGTACGCGTTCCCGGCCGAGGGAATGGACGCGGCACCGCTCGGGACGCTGTTGATGCTCGTCGTTTCGACCGCTTCGCAGCTTCGCTCCGACTTACTGGACCTGACGCCCGGGGCTTGAGCATCCGCGTTTCGCCGGTGTGTCCAGGTCCGTGAAGGCCTCCTTCCCTACGCTCAGGGTAGGGAAGGAGGCCTTCACGGACTTTGGTCGAGCCGGCCGGGCGCCGTGGCGTGAGGTGCTCATGGGCACACAGGGTCACCTGGCATCATCTCGCGCATGGAAACCATTTCCAAGAGCGCGCCGGAGAAGCCGGCTCGGCGGTTCAAGATCACGTCGATCGAGGTGCTCTGCGCGATCCTGCTGATCGCGATCCTCGGCCAGAGCTGGCTCCAGCAGCTTTTCGACGTGCCCGCGCTGCGGACCGGTTCGACGGTGTTCGTGGCGGTCTGTGTGCAGGCGTTGCCGTTCCTGGTGCTCGGGGTGCTGATCAGCGGCGCGATCGCGGCGTTCGTGCCCGCGCGTGTGCTGCAGAAGGTGCTGCCGCGGCGGGCGGGGGCGGCTGTCGGGGTCGCCGGGCTCGCCGGGGTCGCGCTGCCGGGTTGCGAATGTGCGTCGGTGCCGGTCGCGCGGCGGCTGATCGGTCAGGGGGTCGCGCCGGCGGCCGCGCTGACGTTCCTGCTCGCGGCTCCCGCGGTGAACCCGGTCGTGCTGGTCGCCACCGCCGTCGCGTTCCCCGGCAATCCGGAGATGGTGTTCGCCCGGTTCGCCGGTTCGCTCGCGACCGCCATGGTGATGGGCTGGCTGTGGGCGAAGTGGGGCAAACTCGACTGGATCGCCGAACGCGCGCTGCGGCGCATGCCGGAGGTCCAGAGTGGCTCCCGGTGGAAGATGTTCGCCGAGACGGCCCGTGCGGATCTGGTCGAGGCCGGTGGTTTCCTCGTGCTCGGCGCGCTGATCGCGGCGGCGATGAACGTGCTGGTGCCCGCCGAATGGTTCGGTGTGCTCGGCGAGCAGATCGTGCTCGGCGTGCTGGTGATGGCGGTGCTCGCCGTGGTGCTGGCGCTGTGCAGTGAGGCCGACGCGTTCGTCGCCGCGTCGCTGACCGCGATGCCATTGTTGCCGAAACTGGTGTTCCTGGTGGTCGGTCCCGCGATCGACGTCAAGCTGTTCGCCCTGCAGGCGGGCACGTTCGGCAAGTCGTTCGCGATCCGGTTCGCGCCGGTGACCTTCGTCGTCGCGCTCAGCTGCGCGGTGGTCTCGGGCGTGCTGATCCTCGGAGGTGGCGCGTGAAACGCGAGACACAGAACATTCTGCTGATCCTGCTGGGCGGGGCCCTGCTCAAGATCACCATCAACGGCGACTACCTGCGGTACGTCAAACCCGCGCAGCAGCCGTGGATCATCGCCGGCGGCGCGGTGATGGTCGCGCTCGGCGTGATCGCCGTCGTCCGTGATCTGCTGGCCGCCCGTGCCGCGGCCGTCGAGGCGGATTCGGCCGGTGAAGTCCACGCGCACGACCACAACACCCGGGCGGCCTGGCTGCTGATGGTGCCGGTGCTGGCCGTCTTCCTGGTCGCGCCGCCCGCTCTCGGCGCGGATTCGGTGACCCGCACCGAGGCGAGGGCGCCGCAGAGCGCCGAGACGAGCAACGCCGCCGCGTTCCCGCCGTTGCCCGCGGGTGATGTGGTGCCCTTGGAGGTCAACGAGTTCGTCAGCCGCGCCGGCTGGGACAAGTCCGGGACACTGAACGGGCGCACGATCAAGCTGTCCGGTTTCGTCGTGCATGCCGGCGCCGGCACCCTGCTGGCCCGGTTGGTCATCGGTTGCTGCGCGGCCGACGCCTACCCGATCACCGTGCGGCTGGTGGGGGACACCGCGTCAGGCTTCGCCAACGACACCTGGCTAGAGGTCACCGGGGTGGTCGTTCCGGGCACGGCGACCAGGGAGAACAGCTACACCCCTGATCTCGCGCTCACCACGGTCCAGAAGGTTCCGGCCCCGAAAGACCCCTACGAGTACTGAGCCGTCAGTGATTGGAGCAGGTGCCGACGATCTCCACGGTGTGGCTGATATCGGAGAAGCCGTGCTCTGAGGCGATCTTCTCGGCCCAGCGCTCGACGGCGGGGCCTTCGACCTCGACGGTGCTGCCGCAGACCCGGCATACGAGGTGATGGTGGTGATGCGAGGAGCAGCGCCGGTAGATGGCCTCACCGGTGTCGGTGCGCAGCACGTCGATCTCGCCTGCCTCGGACAGCGACTGCAGTGTCCGGTACACCGTGGTGAGTCCGATACCGTCGCCGCGTTTGCGCAGCTCGTCGTGGAGTTCCTGGGCGGAGCGGAAGTCGTCGATCTCCTTGAGCAGCTCGACCACGGCGGCCCGTTGTTTCGTCGACCGGCGTCCCGGCACCGGCGCGGAACTGTTGACTGTCGTGGGACTCATTCTCACTTCCCCTCCTGAACATGGGCTACGGCGTCGACCACGATATGCGCGAGGTGATCGTCGACCAGCCGGTACACGACTTCACGGCCGCGTCGCTCGCCCTGTACGACGCCGGCCGTCTTGAGCACCCGCAGGTGCTGGCTGATCAGCGGCTGCGCGACGTCGAGCGTGTCGACCAGTTCGTGTACGCACCGGTCGGCGTTGCGCAGCTGAAGGACGATCGCGATGCGCACCGGCGCGGCGAGGGCCCGCAGCAGATCGCCCGCGTCCGCGAGTACGGCGGGTGAGGCCGACGCGGCGGGTTCGGCGGGCGGACGGCCGGTGGAATGCGGTCCGGGGTCCTCCGTGAATCCCGGGGCGGCCGAATCCGGGGTAACCGTAGCCATCGCCGCCTCCATGTTCACCATGATTTCCGAAGTCATTGCCACTAACAGTCCGTCCCATCTTAGTGTTCCCGGTCCGGGTGGGTCTGTTCGCCGACCGGGCGACCACCTGGCGGCGTCGTAACTGGTCCATTCGGGTGACTTCGCGAAGAAATGACCATTCCGCTTCGCAAGTGGTCGCTGACGGTGCAAGGTTGTCGCGGAGCGTTTCGTCGCTTCTCGTACGCTGACGACCGCGCTCTGAAGGGCCGGAGAGGCAGTGGGGAGACATGACTCGTTTCGTGACGAAGGTGGCCGCCGCGACCGCGGCCATGGCTTTGGTGTCCGTTCCGGGGATCGCCATGGCGCAGACGACACAGGCCGTCGACGAGAAGACCGGGCCCGTGTCGTTCGCGAACGTGGCGTCGGTACGTATCGGCAACTCCGGTTCGCTGATCACCGAGACCCAGCGTTCGCCGCTGACCCCCGGTCAGTCGAAGCTCTCTCCGGACCGCACCACCGTGCCAAGGGATGCCGGTGAAAAGAAGACCCTCGGCGGCAACTGGGAGATCAACCTCGGCCGCTACGGCGCGCAGAGCCCGTATCCGAAGGGCATCGCCAGCCGCGACCAGAACGTGCTCGCCGCCTTGCAGCAGACCACTGTCCCGACCGCTGTCGCCGAGACCAACTACGCCCTGATCGACTACGGGCGCGGCAAGTCCACTCCGGCGGAGAACACCGTGCTGGTATTGCAAGGCGCGAAGACCGCCGTCGACTGCAACTCGCCGAAGAAGGCGAGTTCGTCTTCGACCGTGTCGAAGGTCTGGGTGCGTAATGGGGACGGCCAGCTGCAGGAGTCCGGAAGCGCCGGGCTACAGGTCAACGGGCTCAGGCTCGGCCCGCCTTCCACCGCGGACAGCGAGAAGGACAAGATCAGCAGGGACACGACCACGTCCGACGTAACGCTGTCCCGGGTCACCGCCTTCGACCAGCTGGTCCGGCAGGACGGCTGGCGCAGCGGCGATGTCACCGCGGCCGCGGGCTGGAAGCTGGACATCGTCACCCACGTGCGTGACGCGGCGAGCAAGGACCTCCGCGAGGCGCGGACCACGATCGTGCTGGGTGGCGTGAGCTGCTCCATCCCGCGCAATTTCGTCGCGAAGCCCGCCGGCGGTCCGGGTGCGGGAGCGCCCGCGCAGCAGCCGGCCGTGCCGGGCACCGTGCCTGCCGGTGGCGTGCCGCCGCAGGGCGCCGATTCGTCGAGGATGGTGCTGGGACTCGGGTTGCTCGGCGGCGGAATCGTATTCGGCGCCGCGGCCATGCTGCTCTACCGTCGCCGCAAGCCGGTCCTCGTCCGAGAGCAGTAGCCGTCCGTGCGGAGCTGGCTGGCGGGTGCCGCCGCCGTCGTGTCCGCGCTCGCCATCTCAGCGGGCGTGATCGTGCTGACCTGGGTGCCTCCTGACTCGATGCAGGCCGTGGCCGCCGAGCCCGCGGTCATGCCGGGTGAAGACGGCGCTCCCGTGGCGCTGCCCGGGGACAGTTCGATCCGGGGTCAGCGGCCGGGCACCGTCCGCCTCCCCGAGGGCGGCACGGCCCGGCTCGTCCGCTCCGAGGTCAACGGGAACGGAGTTCTCCCGATCCCGCGTGGTCTGGGCGACGCCGCCTGGTGGGGCGTCCGGCTCGGCGCCGACAACGGCGCCTCCCTGATCTCCGGGCACGTCAACTGGGGTGGCGCGAAAGGGCCGTTCGACGAGCTTTGGCGGATCCAGGACGGCCAAGAGGTGACCGTCACCGACGCGGCGGGCGGGCTCTGGATCTATCGCGTCCGCGAGATCGTCACCGTGCACAAGAACGACCTGCCCGCGCAGGCGGCGAGGCTGTTCGCCCAGGACGGGCCGCATCGGCTGGTGCTGGCGACCTGCGGCGGCGACTACCTCGGCGGGACCGACGGCTATCGGGACAACCGGGTCGTCATCGCCACCCCGGTTTCCGGGCCCGCCTGACCGCTCACCGCTCGCAACTCAATGCAACCCGCGTCCGCCGAGACCGCGTGTCTAGCGACACCAGCCGGCTCCGGCGGGTGAAGCGAGCGAGGAGTAGCACTCGATGGTGGGACAGTTCGACGGCGTCGACGAGCGTGAGAAGCAGCCTGGAAAGGGTTCTGGCCTGCGATGGCTGCTCGCCGGCGCCGGTGTCCTGGTGGTGGCCGCCCTGGTGGCGCTGTTCGTTTTCACCGGAAAGGATGACGCGGTGGTCGCGGCCGGCAACGGCCAGGCGGTCGCCTCCGCGTCGCAGTCGCCCGAAGTCCCGGCCGAGGACAAGGGCGAGGCACCCGGGACGGTCAAGCTGCCCGGGGGCGGCACCGCGAAGCTGATCTACAAGGAGCTCGCCGACGACGGGAGCCTCCCCATCCCCGAGGGTCTCGACGAAGCCACTTGGTGGGGCGCGAAACTGGGTGCCGCGCAGGGTGCCTCCCTGTTCTCCGGACACGTGAACTGGAAGGGCGAGAAGGGCCCGTTCGACGAGCTCTGGCGGCTCAAGAAGGGCCAGGACGTCAGCGTCGTCGACACCGCGGGCGGCAAATGGGGCTACCGGATCGACGAAATCGTCACCGTGCACAAGACGAAGCTGGCCGAGCAGGCCGAAAAGCTGTTCGGGCAGGACGGTCCGCATCGGCTCGTGCTGGTCACCTGTGGTGGCGAGTACGTCGGCGGCACCAGTGGCTACGAGGACAACCGGATCGTCACCGCCTCGTTGATCTCCCGGCCTTGACCTCGCCGGAAGGCATGCGGGGACGTGCGGATAGTCTTGTCTGTCTAGTCCGAATAACCGTCCCCGCATGCTTCGGAGCGTGGAGTGCCCGCCAACACCATTGAGACCGTCGTCAGCCTGTGCAAGCGTCGAGGCTTCGTTTTCCCGTGTGGAGAGATCTACGGCGGTACCAAGTCGGCGTGGGACTACGGCCCGCTCGGAGTCGAGCTCAAGGACAACATCAAGCGCCAGTGGTGGAAGACCGTGGTGCAGAGCCGGGACGACGTCGTCGGTCTCGACTCGTCGGTCATCCTGCCGCGCCAAGTCTGGGTCGCCTCCGGGCACCTCGACGTGTTCACCGACCCGCTGATCGAGTGCCTTTCGTGCCACAAGCGGTTCCGTGCCGACCAGCTGGCCGAGGACTTCGCCGCGCGCACGGGCAAGGAGGTGACCGAGGACGACCTGTCCGAGGTCCCCTGCCCGAACTGCGGCACCCGTGGCCAGTACACCGCGCCGCGCGACTTCAACATGATGCTGAAGACCTACCTCGGCCCGGTCGAGTCCGAGGAGGGTGTCCACTACCTCCGCCCGGAGACCGCGCAAGGCATTTTCATCAACTTCCTCAACGTGCAGACCACCGCGCGGAAGAAGCCGCCGTTCGGCATCGGCCAGATCGGCAAGTCGTTCCGGAACGAGATCACCCCGGGCAACTTCATCTTCCGTACTCGTGAGTTCGAGCAGATGGAGATGGAGTTCTTCGTCGAGCCGGGCGAGGACGAGACCTGGCACCAGTACTGGATCGACCAGCGCACCGACTGGTACAAGGACCTCGGCATCAGGCCGGAGAACCTGCGCCACTACGAGCACCCGAAGGAAAAGCTCTCCCACTACTCGAAGCGCACCGTCGACATCGAGTACCGCTTCGCGTTCAACGCGGGCCAGGAGTGGGGCGAGCTCGAGGGCATCGCGAACCGCACCGACTTCGACCTCACGACGCACTCGAACCACTCCGGTGTCGACTTGTCGTTCTTCGACCAGGCGTCGAAGCAGCGTTTCCGCCCGTTCGTCATCGAGCCCGCGGCCGGTGTCGGCCGTTCGATGATGGCGTTCCTCGTCGACGCGTACCACGAGGACGAGGTCCCCAACGCCAAGGGCGGCGTCGACAAGCGCGCCGTGCTGAAACTCGACTACCGGCTCGCGCCGTTCAAGGTCGCCGTGCTCCCGTTGTCCCGCAACGCCGACCTCACGCCGAAGGCGCGCGACGTCGCGGCGACGCTGCGCAAGCACTGGAACGTCGACTTCGACGACGCCGGTTCGATCGGCAAGCGCTACCGGCGCCAGGAGGAGATCGGGACGCCGTTCTGCGTCACCGTCGACTTCGACACGCTCGACGACCTCGCGGTGACCGTGCGGGAGCGCGACACCATGGAGCAGGAGCGGGTCGCGATCGACAAGCTCGAGTCGTACCTGGCGGCCCGCCTGATCGGCTGCTGAGCCCACTCGCGAGTGCTATGAAAGGCCCCTTCATCGCAAATTTTGCAATGAAGGGGCTTTCATTGCGCTTGGGGCACCCACCGGCGGACCCATGACAACTGTCACCCCCAGGTCGTGACGCGCGGCCCACGGTTCGACGGCCTCCGGGCGACAAGCTCGAAGGCATGCGTCGCGTTGCTCGACGTCCAGATGCCGGCAAGGACGGTCTCGAGGCGGCCGCGGAGCTGCATCGCGCGGTGCCGTCGTGCCGGATCATCATCTGCACGACCTTCGGCAGGCCCGGCTATCTGGCGCGGGCGATGGCCGCCGGAGCTTCGGGTTTCGTGGTCAAGGACGCGCCGCCGGAGCAACTCGTCGACGCCGTCCGGAGAGTCCACAGTGGACTTCGCGTGGTCGACCCGGCGCTCGCCGCCGAATCGCTCGCCACCGGACTCAGCCCGCTCACCGGGCGGGAGCACGACGTCCTCAAGGCGGCCAAGGACGGCAGCACGGTCGCCGATATCGCCCGTGCGCTGCATCTTTCCGAAGGCACCGTCCGCAACCACCTTTCGGCCGCGATCGGCAAGACCGGGGCGCGGACGCGGGCCGAGGCGGTGCGGCTCGCCGAAGAGCACGGCTGGCTCTGAGGAGACTCGGCGGCTCTGCGAGAATCACGACCGTGAGTACCGCCGAAAGGACGAAACCCTCTCGTGCAAGCTGGGTGCGCCGGTTCATCGCCGGTGCGCTGCTCGTCGTCCTCGCCGTGGTCGGCGGGACGGCGTTCCGCGTCTGGCAGGTGGCCAGGGACGACGTGCGCGACCAGGCGGACGTCATCGTGGTGCTCGGGGCGGCGCAGTACAACGGAAGGCCGTCGGAGATCTTCCAGTCGCGGCTCGCCAAGGCGAAGACCCTTTACGACGAGGGCGTCGCCAAGACGATCGTCACCGCGGGCGGGAAGAAGGAGGACGACGCCTTCACCGAGGCCGCGGCCGGTGCGCTGTGGCTGCGGAAACGGGGTGTTCCCGAGTCGGCCACCCTCCCGATCGGTGAGGGCAGCGACACCCTGCGCAGCCTGCGCGCGGTGGCGGACGAGGTCCACAAGCGGGGGTGGAAGACCGCCGTACTGGTCAGCGACCCGTGGCATTCGTTCCGGGCCGAGACCATGGCCGATGACCTCGAGCTGAAGACGTGGACGTCGCCGACGCATCGCGGGCCGATCGTGCAGGCGCGCGAGACGCAGGCGCGCTACATCGTCCGCGAGACGGGCGCGCTGCTGTACTACCGGCTGACGAGGTCACCTGCCGACGCCTTCTTCGACACCCTGTTCCGTTAACCCCGATCTCGGTGCCGGCCCTCGCGCTTAAGCTTGCCTGGTGACCGACCTGTACTCCGCCCGCGACCGGGCACGGCTGCTGCCCGAGCGGCCCAAGGGTGCCACGCTCGAGGGCGCCCAAGACGGCCGTAGCCCCTTCGCGCGGGACCGTGCGCGCGTGCTGCACTCGGCGGCTCTGCGGCGGCTGGCGGGCAAGACCCAGGTCGTCGGGCCCGGTGAGGGCGCGGAGGTCAGCGGTGTCCCACGGACCCGGTTGACGCATTCGCTGGAGGTTGCGCAGATCGGCCGGGGGATCGCCGACGAGCTGGGCGCGGATCCGGATCTGGTGGACACCGCCGGGCTCGCGCACGACATCGGCCATCCGCCGTTCGGGCACAACGGGGAGCATGCCCTCAACGAGGTCGCGCAGCCCTGCGGCGGGTTCGAAGGCAACGCGCAGACGCTGCGGATCCTGACCCGGCTCGAACCCAAGGTCCTGCTCGAGAGCGGTGCCACGGGCGGGCTGAACCTGACTCGCGCCTGCCTCGACGCGGCGACGAAGTACCCGTGGCCGCGCGAGGAGGGAAATCCGAAGTACGGCGTCTACGCCGACGACACGGATGTATTCGCGTGGGTCCGCGAGGACGCGCCGGCGCGGCGGACGTGCCTGGAGGCTCAGATCATGGACTGGTCCGACGACGTCGCCTATTCGGTGCACGACGTCGAGGACGGGGTACTGGCCGGCCGGATTTCGTTGCAGGTACTGGCAGATCCTGAAGAACGGGCGGCGGTGGCCGAGTCGGCACGGGCGTTTTCGGACCTTCCGCCGTCCACTTTGGAAGGTGCGGCGAAGGAACTGCTCGATCTGCCGGTGGTCGCGGAACTCGCCAAGTCCGGCCTCGACGGCTCCCTCAAGGCGCAGGTCGCGTTGAAACAGCTGACGAGCGAACTCGTCGGCCGGTTCGCGACGGTGGTCGTCGGCGCGACACGGGCGGTGCACGGCGAGGGACCACTGGGCCGCTACGGCGCGCAGCTGGTGATCCCCGAGCAGGTCGCGGCCGAGGTCGCGCTGTTCAAGGCGCTCGCGCTGCGGTACGTGATGAGCGACAGGCGCCGCCTCGCGATGCAGGACGGTCAACGGCAGATGCTCGCGGAACTGGTCCACGCGCTGTGCCGCCGCGCGCCGGACTCTTTGGACGGTCTGTTCCTGCCCGCCTGGGAGGCGGCGCCGGACGACGCGGCCCGCCTGCGCGTGGTCATCGACCAGGTCGCCTCGCTCACCGACGCCCAGGCCTACGCCTGGCATGCTTGGCACACCGGCCGTCACGGCTGATCGGCCTCGTCCATTCGGGCACGAGACGGAAAACGCGGCAAAGGGTACGGTCTGCGGCATGGGTGCTGTCGAGAGCCACCTCCGGTTTGGTCTGGACCTCTACCGTGTGCTGGCGAGCCGCGGGGAGAACGCGTGCTTCTCGCCGTACTCGATCGCGAGCGCGCTCGGCTTGGTGGCACAGGCGGCGAACGGCCGGACCCGCGAAGAACTGGTCGCTCTGCTGGGTGATCCGGACGAACTGGCCGATCTGCTCACCGAAGGGGCCACGCTCGCCGACGAAAAGGCGGAGCTCGCGGTCGCGAACACCCTCTGGATTTGGGACGGCCTCGGTCTCGAAGACACCTTCCGCAAGGAGATCGCCGCCTGGCCCGGCGGCAAGGTCGCGAGTGCCCCGTTCGTCGACGATCCCGAGGGAGCGCGGCGGCTGATCAACACCGACGTGGCCGAGACCACCCGCGACCTGATCCCCGAGCTGCTCCAGCCGGGAACGGTCGATCCGGACATCGTCGCCAGCATCGTGAACGCGCTGTATCTCAAGACCGCGTGGACCAGTCCCTTCGCCGAAGCCAACACCGCTCCCGCGGCCTTCCACGCGCCCTCCGGTACCCGGCAGGTGCCGACGATGTGGCTCGAGAAACAGCTCAGGTACGCCCATCGGGACGGCTGGCAGGTCATCACGCTCGGGGCCGAAGGCGGTGCCGAGGCGGTCGTCCTGCTTCCGGACGGCGATCTCGACGAAATCGGCCTCGATCCCGCGGAGCTGTCCGGCCTGCTCGGCTCGACCGATTTCCGGACGATCAGCCTGTCGATGCCCAAGTTCAAGCTCGACGTCGCCAGCCCGCTCACGGAGAAACTGCAGGAACTCGGCGTCCGGGAGATGTTCACCCCCGAGGCCGATCTCACCGGGTTGTCCGACGACGACCGGCTCGCCGTGTCCGACGTGCTGCACCAGGCGGTTCTCCGTGTCGACGAAGAGGGTCTCGAAGGCGCTGCCGCGACGGCTGTGCTGATGCGGCTGACTTCGATCATGGTGGACGAGCCTCTCGAGGTCGTCGTCGACCGCCCGTTCCTCCTGCTCGTGCGGCATGCCACGACGGGTGTGATCTACTTTCTCGCCCGCGTAGTCGAGCCGTGAGGGATGGTCAGTGAGTCTTTTCCAGGCTGAGGCGGAGACCGTGGTGGCCGAGGAGACTCCGGAGAGACCGCGCCGGTTCGCCACCGTCGACGCCGCCATCATGGGCGGCTTCCTGCTGTTCGCGTTCCTGCTCTACAACGGACTCTGGTTCGACCTCGAAGAGGGCTACCTCTGGAACAGCGCGTCGGATCAGAATCTGTGGGAGTGGTTCTTCGCCGTAACCGCGGATTCCGTGCTGCATCTGGACAATCCGCTGACGTCGCATTTCCAGAACCATCCGCTCGGCGTGAACCTGATGGCCAATACGGCCATGCTCGGCATCGGGATCCCGCTGGCCCCGGTCACCCTCACCTTCGGCCCGACGGTCACCTGGGCCATCGCGCTCACCGGCGGCCTCGCCGGCACCGCGGCCGCCTGGTACTGGGTCTTCTCGCGGCATCTGGTGAAACACCGCGCCGCCGCGGCGATCGGCGGCGCGTTCTGCGGGTTCGCCCCGCCGATGATCTCGCACGGCAACGCGCATCCGAACTTCGTCGCGTGGTTCATCCTGCCGTTCATCGCCTTGCTGGTGTTCAAGATCGCCCGCGGCGAACGTCCGGTCCGCAACGGGATCTTCCTCGGTTTGCTTGCCGCGTACCAGATCTTCCTCGGCGAGGAGCCGCTGCTGATCTTCGCGATGGCCTTCGTGATCTTCGCCATCGCGTACTTCGCGACCAACTACCGTGAATTCCCGCCGATGCTGAAACCGCTGGGCATCGGGGTCGGGATCGGCGCGGTACTGGCCTTCGCGCTCGTGGCGTATCCGTTGTGGTGGCAGTTCTTCGGTCCGCAGAGCTACCAGGCGCTCGAACACGGCGCGGTCGGCAATGACACGGCGGCGTTCACCAGGTTCGCCACCCAGTCGATCGCCGGGCAGCCGCAGGCGGCCGCGGACGTGTCGATGAACCGCACCGAGGAGAACGCCTTCTTCGGCTGGCCGCTGATCGTGCTGATGGTGATCATCACAGTATGGCTGTGGCGCGAGGCGTTCGCGCGGGCGCTCGCGATCGCGATGTTCGTGATGGCCTGGCTTTCGCTGGGTGTGGAACTCATCGTGGCGCACGAGGAGACCGGGATCCCCGGCCCGTGGAAGCTGCTTTACGAGCTGCCGCTGTTCGAATCGCTCTTGGAATCACGGCTCGCGATGGGCTGTATTCCCCTCATCGGCGCACTGCTGGCGCTGGCGACCGATCGGGTCTTCGCCGCCGCGGCGAAGCTGCCCGACGTGCCCGGGGAACGCCGGTTCCCGTTGCGGCTGCTGTGGATCGGTGTCGTCGTCGCGGTACTGCTGCCGATCGCGCCCACCCAGCTCATCGTCAAGGACCGGCCGCCGACACCGAGATTCCTCGCCGAAGGAACCTGGCGGACCTACGTCGCGCCGGGCGGCACCGTGGTGCCCGTGCCGTTGCCGAGTTCCGGTGAATCCGAGCCGCTGCACTGGCAGGTCGACGCCGAACTCGGCTACTCGATGCCCGAGGGCTATTTCGTCGGCCCCAGCGGGCCGGACGACAAACGCGGCCGCTACGGCGCCATCCAGCGGCCGACGTCGATCATCTTCGACCAGATCAAGCAGACCGGGGTCCCGGCGACGGTCACCGAGGCGCAGCGGGTGCAGGCGCTCGACGACCTGCGCTACTGGAACGCCGACGTCCTCGTCCTGATCCCACGCGAACACCAGGAAGCCTTCCGCGCCACGGTGGATCTGCTGCTGCGCAAGCCGGGGGAGTTCATCGACGGCGTGTGGATCTGGGACGTGCGGGCGATCACACCCTGAGCCCGGCTGTCACGTCTGCTCGCGCGGCCTCGTCCACCTTCTGAGACCGCGACACACGAGGAGGACGTCATGCCGCGCATCCCCAGCGTCAAGACCGCCGACGCCGGATTCATGCTGAAACTGTTCTACCGATTCGCCAAGAAGCGGCTCGGCGCGGTGCCCGAGCCGATGTCGATCGCCGCGCACCATCCGGCGCTGCTCCGGGCCAACGGGGTGCACGAGCTGCTGGCCGAGCGGGCGAGCAAGACGCTGCCGTCGAACGTGCGCGAACTGGCCGTCTACCGGGTCGCGACGCAACTCGGCTGCTCGTGGTGCGTCGACTTCGGCACCATGCTGCAGCTGCACGAGGGGCTCGACATCGAGCGGCTGAAGACCATCGACGACTACGCGAAGTCCCCGGCGTTCACCGACCAGGAGCGGCTCGCGATCGCCTACGCCGACGCGATGACCGCCAGCCCGGTGACCGTCACCGACGAACAGGTCGCCGAGCTGGAACGCGAGTTCGGGCGGAAGGGCGTCATCGAGCTGACGTATCAGATCTCGCTCGAGAACATGCGAGCCCGGATGAACAGCGCGCTCGACATCACCGCCCAGGGCTTCACCTCCGGCGATGCCTGCCAGGTGCCCATGCCCTGACCCCGTCAAGCCTCGACGCGGGAGCGCGCGGTCGTGAGCTTGTCCGGGTTGGCGACGTCGTAGATCGTCGCGATCTTCCCGTCCCGCACCGAGAACGCGTTGACATGCTCGTCGAGCGCCCGGTACTCGGCGGAGGCCTCCTGCGGCGGGATGTACATGCCGAGGTCCCCGTTGACCAGGGCGAACTTGGCCGCCGCGATACCGGCCGGGTCGTACCTCCTGATGAGCCCCTGGAACAGCCGGGTGACCTTGTCGAACCCGCGGACCGTCTGGACCGTGGTGCGTGCCTTGCCACCGCCGTCGCCGACGAGGACGACGTCCGGGTGCAGCACCTCGGCCACCGCCTGGATGTCGCCGGTCAGCATCGCGGTCATGAACTTCTCGATCAGCTGCTGCTGCTCGGCAAGCGCCGTCCGTGGCGGCGGGTCGGCGTCGGCGACCGCACGGCGTCCCCGCGAACCGTGCTGGCGCGCGGTTTCGGTGGTGCAGCCCAGGATCTCGCCGATCTCGGCGAACGACACGGCGAACGCGTCGTGCAGGACGAACGCGACGCGCTGCTCGGGTTTCAGCCGGTCGAGGACGACCATCGCGGCCATCCGAATCCCGTCGTCGCGGACGGCGACGGCCAGCGGGTCTTCCGACGACGGCGACCCCAGCGGGCTGAGGATCGGCTCGGGCAGCCATTCGCCGACGTAGGACTCTCGCCGCACCGCCGCCGAGCGCAGCCGATCCAGGCAGATCCGGCTGACGACCGTGGTCAGCCAGCCCTTGTGGTCCTCGATCGCGGCCCGGCGCGTCTCGTCAAGGCCGCTCAGCCGCAGCCACGACTCCTGGACCGCGTCCTCCGCGTCGGACAGGGTCCCGGTGAGCCGGTAGGCGACGGACACCAGATGCGGGCGCAAAGCGGCGAAGTCACCGGCGAGTTCATCCAGAGCGGTGCTCATTCACCGAGTGTGCCGCACGCGGGTTCGCAGGGAAGAACTAGAGTGATGGACGTGGCAGGACGGATTCGGGAGAGCGATATCGCGGAGGTGCGCGAGCGCAACCGGATCGACGAGGTCATCGGCGATTACGTGGCGCTTCGCCGGGCCGGCGGCGGCAGCCTGAAAGGGCTTTGCCCGTTCCACAATGAGAAGACCCCGTCGTTCAACGTGCGCCCCAGCCACGGGACCTTCCATTGCTTCGGCTGCGGCGAGGGCGGGGACGTGATCAAGTTCATCCAGAAGATGGACCTGATCTCGTTCGTGGAGGCCGTCGAGCGGCTCGCGGACCGGGTCGGGCTCCGGCTGACCTACGAAGGCGGTGGCGGAAGCGTCCAGCGCGACCGCGGCACCCGTGCCCGGCTGATCGAGGCGCACCGCGCGGCACAGGAGTTCTACGCGGAGCAGCTGCTCACCCCGGACGCGCGCGCGGCCCGCGACTTCCTGTCCGAGCGCGGCTTCGACTCCGCCGCCGCGCAGACGTTCGGCTGCGGCTACGCGCCGGGCGGCTGGGACAAGCTCACTAAACACCTGCTCAACCGCGGGTTCGAGGTCAAAGAGCTGCTTACCGCCGGGCTGGCCAAGGAGGGCCAGCGCGGCCCCATGGACCGGTTCAACCGGCGGCTGCTCTGGCCGATCCGCGACGTCGGCAACGAGGTCGTCGGGTTCGGCGCGCGGCGGCTGTACGACGACGACCGCATCTCGGCGAAGTACCTGAATACCGCCGAATCGCCGATCTACAAGAAGTCCCAGGTGATGTTCGGCCTCGACCTGGCCAAACGCGAGATCGCGAAACGGCACCAGGTCGTCGTGGTCGAGGGCTATACCGACGTGATGGCGATGCACGCCTCCGGCGTCCCGACCGCCGTCGCGTCCTCGGGGACCGCGTTCGGCGAGGACCATATGAAGGTCCTCCGCCGGCTGATGATGGACGACGACGCCTTCCGCGGCGAAGTGATCTTCACCTTCGACGGTGACGACGCGGGCCAGAAGGCGGCGCTGAAGGCCTTCGAAGGCGACCAGACCTTCGCCGGGCAGACCTACATCGCGGTCGCACCCGACGGCATGGACCCGTGCGAACTGCGGCTCGCCAAGGGCGACGGCGCGGTGCGCGACCTGGTCGCGCGGCGGATCCCGCTGTTCGAGTTCGCGATCAAGAGCATGCTCAAGGGCTTCGACCTGGACTCCGTCGACGGCCAGGTCCAGGCGCTGCAGAAGACCGTCCCGATGGTCGCCGGGATCAGGGACCGGGCGAGCCGCGACGGCTACGCGTCGAAGCTCGCCTGGTGGGTCGGCTGGCAGGACGTCGCGCAGGTGGTGAACCGGGTCCGGGGCAGCGCGGGTGCGACGGCGAAGCGGTCCGGGACCGTCGAGGCCCGGCGTTCCGCACCGGCGGCCACCGCAACGATGGAAGACGACCTGCCGCGGCCGGCACCCGGCGATCCGCGTTTCACCGCCCAGCGTGAGGCGCTCAAAGCGGCGCTGCAGCAGCCGGTCATCGCCGGGGCGGAGTACGACGCCCTCCCCGCGGACGCCTTCACGCATCCCGTCTACGTCGCCGTCCACAAGGCCCTGCTGGCTGCCGGAGGCGCGGGTTCCGGGCTGACCGGTCCCGCGCTGCTCGACGCGGCCGCCCCGCACTGTCCACAGGGGACCGTGCGCCGGGTGCTCAGCGAGCTTTCAGTGGAACCCTTGCGCGCCAAGGGCGAGGTCGACTCGCGCTACATCTCCGGTGTGCTGGCGGCGGTCCAGGAGAGCCTGGTCGGCCGCCAGATCAACGAGATCAAGTCGAAGCTCCAGCGGCTTTCCCCGGTCGAGGCGCCGGACGACTACCGCGCGCTGTTCGGCGACCTCGTCGCCCTCGAGCAGTACCGCAAGGCGCTGAAGGAGCAGGCCATCGGCGGATTGGACTGAGTGGTCATGGGCTGGCTGCGTCACCTGCTGGGTGACCGAGTTCCCGCGGGCTTCGAAGGCTCCTTGGACGACGGAGAGCACGTCGTCGGGAGCGCGGCGGTCGAGGGTGGCGGATATCTGCTGGTCACGCCATTGGGTCTGTGGATCCCCGACGGGCCGCGTCGAGTCGGCTGGCATCTGGTCGGCAAGGCGGCTTGGGCGGACGGGGTGTTCACCCTGACCGAGTCCGAGGAAACGGGCAACGCCGGGAAGGCCGTCCTGCTGGCCGACAAGGCCCCGGTGCGGTTCAAGCTGGCCCAGCCGGGCAAGGTGCCGCTCCTCGTGCGCCAGCGGGTCGACGGTTCGGTCCGTTCGCGGCACCGGCACGACATCGGTACCGGGGGAGTGTGGTTCGTCGAGCGCAAGGTGCCCGGCCAGGACGGCACCGTTCTGCAGGTGCGGCCCGATCCGGGGACCGACCTCGACGTGGTCCGGGCGATCGCCGAGGAAGCGGCGGAGAAGCTGGCGAAGCCCCAGCACTAGCAGTACGCTCGTACTGTATCGCTGGGAGGCGCCATGTGGGATCCGGTCAAGTACCTCGACTACGCCGACCTGCGGGCCCGGCCGTTCTACGACCTCGTCGGGCGCATCCCCGCCCAGGCGCCCCGCCGGGTCGCCGACCTGGGGTGCGGCCCCGGAAATCTGACCGTCGACCTGGCGAAACGCTGGCCGGACGCGATCATCGAGGCGAGTGACAGCTCACCCGAGATGGTCGAGGCCGCACGATCGCGGGGCGTCGACGCCCGGGTGCTGGACCTGCGGGACTGGATGCCCGAGCCGGACACCGACGTCGTCGTGTCGAACGCCGTGCTCCAGTGGGTCCCGGGCCACCGGGAGCTGCTTCGCCGCTGGTCAGGCCTGCTACCCGCGGGCGCGACGCTCGCGATCCAGGTCCCCGGCAACTTCGACGCGCCCTCGCACGCCCTGGTCCGCGACCTCGCGCGCTCACCTGAGTGGTCGTCGCGCCTGGCGGACGTCGTCCTCCGGGAGAACGAGGCCGTCGACACTCCTTTGGGGTACGGAGCGCTCCTCGCCGACGAGGGCTGCGCCGTCGATGCTTGGGAGACCACCTACCTCCAGCGCTTGACCGGCCCGAGCGCGGTGTTGGAATGGATCACCGGAACCGCTCTCCGGCCGGTCAAGCAGGCGCTGCCGGGACCGGAGTGGGACCGCTTCCGAGCCCAGCTCGCGCCGAAACTGGACGAGGCCTACCCGCCGCGCCCTGACGGCACCACCTGGTTCGAGTTCAGGCGCGTCTTCGTCGTCGCCACCGTCGGCTGAAAGACGCTTTCACTCATCGATCAACCGGCGGACCGGCCGCCGAACCTCTCGCCGATCTTCGCGCGGGCGATCCCGGCGGCGCCCTGCACCATGGGGTGGTCGGCGACCTTGCGGTAGGTCCGCACGATCTGCTCGTACCGCCCCCGGCCGGCCTTCGCGCCCAGGACATAGCCCGCGGCAGCGCCCAGCAGGAACATCTTCATCCGAGTTCACGCCTCCGTTCGATCTTGCACCAGCTGTCATTGTCCCCCAAAACGCGCCCCCGACGAGGTCGTTCTGAAACTGGGGGGTGGTGTGCGAGCACGGCGGGGCATCGGCTAAAGTTCTCTCATCGGCCGGAGCGATCCGGCCGGTATGGAGCACAATCCCCTGTAGCTCAACTGGCAGAGCATTCGGCTGTTAACCGGAGGGTTCTTGGTTCGAGTCCAAGCGGGGGAGCACAGAGTTCCTTCACGGAAGCCCAGGCCAAGCGGCCTGGGCTTTCTTCGTTTCTCGGTCGTGCTTCAAGTATCGGCGAGCTGCGCACGCGGTGGTGCGGCGAACCATGCCGCACCACGTAGGCCTTCTTGCCATCGGGGCTCAACGCGACGATCACGGCCCGTCACCGAGCCGGACCACGCACAGGCGGCCAAACGCCGCCACGAACTTACTGCGCTTCTGGAAATGGGTCGAGATCTGCCCGCTGTCGCTCAGGACAGCAACTGTGCGTCCAGCGTGATGTTCTTGACGCCCGCCAGAGCCTGACTGACGGGGCAGTTCGCCTTGGCGTCGGCGGCCGCGGCCTGGAAGTCCTCCTCGGACAGGCCCGGCACCTTCGCCTTGACACTGAGCTTGATGCTCGTGATGCCCTCTCCGGGCTGGAAGGTGACGTCGGCCTGCGTGTCGACATGCTCCACGGTGTAGCCCTTGCCGGCCAGGCCGTGGCTGAAGGCCATCGAGTAGCAGGAGGAGTGCGCCGCGGCGATGAGTTCCTCGGGGCTCGTCTTACCGCCGGGCTCCTCGGACCGGGCCGGCCAGCTCACGTCGTAGGAGCCGATCTTCGACGAGTTGAGCGAAACGGTGCCCTTGCCGTCCAGGAGGTTGCCCTCCCAGTGAGTCTTCGCGGTACGAGTGGTCGCCATGCCCATGCCTCCAAGTGGTGCTCGGTGCCGATTGCGCGTTTCAGGCTATCGCTCCCCACAATTCCCGCGGCGTGGCAAGGCCGAGTAACACGAACGCATCTCGAATCGGACTCAGGGTGTCAGGTAGCAGGACTTCTGGACCCCTGCAGCGGATCTGTGCCGAACGCGGTCGTCGTACACGGCGTTCCGCCGGTGAAGGATCGGTAGACGAACGTTTCGCGCGTGCCGATCCCTCCATAGTCGGCGATTGACCAGTGGCCGGTCAATGTCACCACTGGTCAATCGCCGGACAGAATTTCAGCGGTACACCCGCACGTAGTCGATCGTCATATTCTGCGGGAACTGGGTGCCTGCCGAGGGCGGCCCTGGCCAGTCACCGCCCACCGCGTTGTTCAGGATGATGAAGAACGGGTGGTCGAACACCCAGGGGCCACGGGTGGACTCGAGCGTGTTCTTGTCGACGGTGAAGAAGTTGTTGCCGTCCACGAAGAACCGCATCCGCGCCGGGCCCCACTCGACGGCGAACACGTGGAACGCCGCGTTGGCAGGCTGGCCGAGGTTCAACGGCGACCCGTACCCGCCTGCCCCGAAATAGGCTGGCGCGTGCAGGGTCGAGTAGACGTTGTTCGGCTCCTTGCCGACATGTTCGAGGATGTCGATCTCGCCGGAGGCCGGCCACGGCCTGCCCTGGAAGAAATTGCTGCCCAGCACGGTGGCGGCGCGGGGCTGCCACCGGTGCCGTACACCTGGAACTCCCACAGCGAGTACCCGTACCCGTTGGACCGCGCGGTGCCGTACATCCGCACGTATCGCCCGGTGCCGGACACGGTCAGCGTCTCCAGAACGCGGTTTCGGACTTCAAGCGCGGCAGGCTGGACGGGGTGATCCTGGTGCACACCGCGACGGCGGACCCGTTACCGGGGCGGCTGGTCGGGGGACATTTCCCGGTGGTGCTTTCCTCGCGGCCGACCACGCCGATGTCGATCACCTACGTCGATGTGAACCAGCAGGCCGGCGCGGCGCTGGCGGCCACGCATCTGACCCGGCTCGGCCGCACACGGCTCGCGACGATCGCCGGGCCGCAGAACACGTCGGCCGGCCAGGATCGGCTGGCCGGTTTCCGTGCGGCCGTCGGCGACGTCCCGTGGGCCGAGGGTGACTTCACGCTGCCGAGCGGCCGCGATGCGATGGCCGAACTGCTGGCCGACCATCCCGATATCGACGGCGTGTTCGTCGCGTCGGACCTGATGGCGCGAGGAGCGCTACCAGTGCTGCGCGCGGAAGGCCGCCGGGTGCCCGAAGACGTGGCGATCGTGGGTTTCGACGACTCGAGCGCCGCGTTGGACTGCGACCCGCCGCTCACCACGGTGCGCCAGCCGACCGAGGAGATGGCAGCGGAAATGGCGCGGTTGCTGGTGCGGCAGATCGAACACCCGGAGACCCCGGTCAGCGCGGTGGTGTTCGAGCCATCGCTGGTGGTGCGGCGGTCTGCTTAGCCACGCATCTGCCGCTTGCCTCGCTGTGCCTTCGCCAGGTCGTCGCGGGACTTCGTGACCAGGGCGAGCATTGCCTGCTCGGCCGCGGCCGGGTCCTTGGCGACGATCGCGTCGAGTACCTTCCGGTGGCTCGGCACCGGGTCTCCCGCCGGGGAGGCACCGTGCACGAGTTTGTCGCGCTCGGCCAGGCCGATCGCGATGATCCGTTCCATCCGCATCAGGAAGTTGTTGTGGGTGGCGGACATCAGCCGCCGATGAAAGGCCAGGTCGGCCTGGACGCTGGCTTCGGCGTCGTCGCCTGCCGCGGCCATGTCGGCCAGAGCTTCGCGCAGCGACTCGAGATCCTTGTCCGCTGCCCGTTCCGCCGCCATACGTGCCGCGGCCGGTTCGACGATGGCGCGCACTTCGGTCAGTTCGTCGAGCAGGCCGGGGTCGTCGGCGGCTGCGGTCTGCCAGCGCATGACGTCGGCGTCGAGCATGTTCCACCGGTCTCGTGGCTGAACGAAGGTGCCGCGTTTCTGCCGGGCGTCGATCATGCCTTTCGCCGCCAGCACCTTCAGGGCCTCACGCAGCGCGGTGAGGCTGATGTCGAGCTCTTGGCGCAGGGCGGGCAGGTCGAGGATCGTTCCCTCGCCCCATTCGTCGGAGAGGATCCGGCCGGCCAGTGCCTCGACGGTCTGTCCGTGCAGCCCACGTGGCTGGTGTGTCAAGGAAGCGCCCTCTCCGCTGGCTTGGGTTGCTCGCTCATTCTACGCTGCCCTCGAAGTCATCATAAATTATGAATATATCTTGACGCCTGCGGCGCTCGGTTGCAGTCTTTGGCAGCAGACGAGACAGGGCACGCGTGGCGTTCACCGGTGTGGCGCCACGAAGACGGGAGCTTCGCCGAATGGTGATACCGGTGCACTGGCTGAGCCGCGGCGACCTGCGGCTCGGGTTGGCGCCGCTGCTCGGCGGCCGGTTGCTGTCGGTGCGGTACCGGGGCGCCGAACTGCTGTGGCGGAATCCGGAGTTGCTCGACGACGACCTACGGCCCGCTGACCCTCCCGTTCGACGTCGAGCCGCCGGCGAACTATCCGGATGAGGGCTCGCCGTTGGAGATCTGGCTGGAACACCCGCTGCCCCCGCGCCACCCTTCTCGTGAGTGGTAATGACGGTTAGAACCGTCATTACCACTCACGAGCGTTGCCGGGTGCGGCGACCGGGGAAACACGCGCCGATCAGCCGTTCGAGGCACGAACGGTTCCCGGCCAGTACCTTGGGCACCCTGGGCTGACGTAGCGGTTCGAGAAGGAGGGTGTCCAGGGTGTCGGAGACGACCGGGCTGCCGGATATGAAACCCCGTTCCCGCGACGTGACCGACGGTCTGGAACGGGCCGCGGCGCGCGGAATGCTTCGCGCGGTCGGGATGGGCGACGAGGACTTCGCCAAACCACAGATCGGCGTGGCGTCCTCGTGGAACGAGATCACCCCGTGCAACCTTTCGCTCGACCGGCTGGCCAAGGCGGTCAAGAACGGGGTACACGCCGCCGGGGGTTACCCGCTCGAGTTCGGCACGATCTCGGTGTCCGACGGCATCTCCATGGGCCACGAGGGCATGCACTTCTCATTGGTGTCGCGAGAGGTCATCGCCGACTCGGTCGAGACGGTGATGATGGCCGAGCGGCTCGACGGATCGGTGCTGCTCGCCGGCTGTGACAAGTCCCTTCCGGGCATGCTCATGGCCGCCGCCCGCCTCGACCTCGCCTCGGTGTTCCTTTACGCCGGCTCGATCATGCCCGGTCAGGTGGACGGTCAGGACGTCACGATCATCGACGCCTTCGAGGCCGTCGGCGCCTGCCTCGCCGGCAAGATCAGCCGCGCCGAGGTGGACCGGATCGAGCGCGCCATCTGTCCGGGCGAGGGTGCCTGCGGCGGGATGTACACCGCCAACACCATGGCCTCGGTGGCCGAGGCGCTCGGGATGTCGCTGCCGGGTTCGGCCGCGCCGCCCGCTGTCGACCGGCGTCGCGACGGATTCGCGCATCGCTCGGGCGAGGCCGTCGTCGGCATGCTTCGCCAGGGCATCACCGCGCGGCAGGTCATGACCATGGAGGCGTTCGAGAACGCCATCGCCGTCGTGATGGCTCTCGGTGGTTCGACCAACGCCGTCCTCCACCTGCTCGCGATCGCCCGCGAGGCGGAGGTCGATCTGCGGATCGACGACTTCAACCGGATCGGCGACAAGGTCCCGCATCTCGGCGACCTCAAGCCGTTCGGAAAGTACGTGATGAACGACGTCGACAAGGTCGGCGGCATCCCGGTGGTGATGAAGCTGCTGCTCGACGCCGGACTCATGCACGGCGACGTACTGACCGTGACCGGCCGGACAATGGCCGAGAACCTCGCCGGTATCGCACCGCCCACTGTGGACGGCACCATCATCCGGCCGCTCGACCGCCCGATCCACAAGACCGGCGGGCTGACCATCCTCAAGGGATCGCTGGCCCCCGAGGGCGCGGTCGTGAAGTCGGCCGGATTCGACGAATCGACGTTCACCGGCACCGCCCGGGTTTTCGACGGTGAGCGGGCAGCGCTGGACGCCCTCGCGGCCGGCCGGATCGTCGCAGGAGACGTCGTCGTCATCCGCTACGAGGGTCCGAAGGGTGGGCCGGGGATGCGCGAAATGCTCGCCATCACCGGCGCGATCAAGGGCGCCGGACTCGGAAAGGACGTCCTCCTGATCACCGACGGCCGCTTCAGTGGTGGCACGACCGGTCTTTGCGTCGGCCACATCGCGCCCGAGGCCGTCGACGCCGGGCCGATCGCATTCGTCCGCGACGGAGACAGGATCACTCTCGACGTCGCGAACCGGACTCTCGAGGTCGAGATCGAGGACATCGAAGCGCGCCGCGAAGGCTGGACTCCCAAAGCTCCGGCGTACACCCGCGGAGTCCTCGGCAAATACGCGAAGGTCGTCCAGAGCGCAGCACACGGAGCCGTCTGCGAATGAGCCGACTTAAGTAGGATTTTCGCTTTAATTCAAGCCTTGAACTGACCAGTTTTCGGTGCTATGGCCGGATTCTCGGTGGGGTACGCTCCCGGCGCAGACCCGAGCGAACGGATGATGCGCATGCGCCGGTTCACCTCCGTCCTCATGACCACCTTCGCCGCACTTCTCCTGGTGACCGGGACGGCATCCGCGGCGCCGCCACCGGCTTTGGACTGGTCGGCGCCGTGGCCGGACCGGATCTACGAGCCCGCCCTCGACTACGACGGCGACGGTTGCTACCCGACGCCGGCGATCGGCCGGGACGGCACGATCGCGCCCGGCCTCGCCCTCGGCGGTGACGTCAACGGCCAGTGCCGCGATCTGTCCGATTTGGACAACACCAACGCGTACTCGCGGGTGAAATGCAACAACGGCTGGTGCGCCTACATGTACGGGCTCTATTTCGAAAAGGACCAGGCCGCCCTCGGCCCGGGGAGCGCCGGACACCGGCACGACTGGGAACATATCGTCGTGTGGGTCCAAGGTGAGTGGGGCATGTACGTGTCCACTTCTGCCCACGGCAACTACACGACCCGGCATCGCGATCAGATCCCGTGGGACGAGACCGGCAAGCATCCGAAGGTGATCTACCACAAGGACGGCATCAGCACGCATTGCTTCCGCCACGCGAGCTTCAGTGAGGAACCCGAGAACCACAAGAAGCAGTGGCAGTATCCGCCGCTGATCGGCTGGGACGGCTACCCGGCGGGATTCCGCGACAAACTGACCCGGCACGATTTCGGCAGCGCACAGTTCGGACTGCGCGATTCGTCGTTCAACTGGGAACTCGGCAAGGCCAAACCCGCGGGGATCCCGTTCGACCCGAACGCGTGAGGCCACCCTCACGCACTCCCGGCCCGGCGGGCGCCGACCCGCCGACCGACATGTTCGCGGTCGGTCGCGACGGAGTCGGAGGGACGGCCGACGACCCGGACCTCGACTTCGCCGAGGAGGAGCTGAGGCCTCTCGAAGGCTTCACCGGGATCGAGGACACCCTCAACCGCACCGCCTGGGTGTTCGTCCGCGGAACCGGCTGACGCAGATCAGCGGCAACAGCTCGATACCGAGGGAAATAAACCGACAAAGACAGTCGGATACTGGCTTATGGAGGTACCGCGACTGCTCCAGTCGCTGTTGAATTGGACCAGACCATTCAACGGTGATTGGAGCCGACATGTCGCGACGACACCTTCGCAGGGGTTTGTCCCTGGCCGCCGCACTGGCTGCCCTCGTGCTGACCGGGCCGCTGCTCCCGGCGGCGAGCAGCACGGAAACGCAAGGTCACCATCGGGGCGTACCCCTCGACGAGCTGACCGCCACGGCGACCGAGGTGGCCACCGGGCTGCAGAACCCGACCGCGATCACGGCGCTCAACGATGGCACCGGACGCGTCCTGGTGGTCGAAAAGCGGGGCGTCGTGCGTGCCTTCCATCCACGTACCGGCCTGGCCGCCCGGCCGGTACTCGACATCAGTGCCCAGGTCGACGGCGCTTCGGTCGAACGCGGTCTGCTGGGGCTCGCCATCGCCAAGGACCAGCGGGTCTACGTCGCCTACACCCGTAAGTCGGACAGCGCGGTCACCGTGTCCAGGGTCCGGCTGGACACCGGCCAGCTCACCGAACTGCTGACCCAGCCGCACTCCGACTTCCCCAACCACAACGGCGGCCAGCTGAGCTTCGGCAAGGACGGCTTCCTGTACCTGGGCATCGGTGACGGCGGCGGTGGCGGCGACCCGTTCCTCACCGGGCAGCGGCTGGACACCCTGCTCGGCAAGATCATCCGGATCGACGTCAACCGGGCCTGCAGCCCGCTGCGCTACTGCATCCCGTCGAGCAACCCGTTCGTCAGGACCGCGGGCGCGCGCGGCGAGATCTGGTCGTACGGCCTGCGCAACCCGTGGAAGTTCTCCTTCGACGCCGCCGACGGATCGCTGTGGATCGGCGACGTCGGCCAGGGCCGGTTCGAAGAGGTCGACCACATCGCCGCGACCAAGGGCGGCGTGAACTTCGGCTGGTCCTGCAAGGAAGGTCCGGTCGTCTTCAACGAGGAGCAGTGCAAGGACGGCGTCACCTACACCGACCCGGTCTTCCACTACATCTCCGGAGCCGAGGGCTGTGCGGTGATCGGTGGTCACGTCTACCGCGGCAAGCGCTACGCCTCGCTGGCCGCCGGGACCTACGTCGCTACCGACTTCTGCCGGGGCACGGCCTACGCCGTCCGGAGGAACGCCGACGGCACCTACTCCAGCGCCACCATCGGGCAGTTCCCCGGTGACTCGACCACCTTCGGCACCGACCAGAACGGTGAGCTTTACCTGGCCGACGAGAACCCCGGGCGGCTTCATCGCATCTCGTTCAGCCACACGCCTTAGGGCTGACTCGCGACCTCGATGTGGCTCGTGAGTGGTAATGACGGTTAGAACCGTCATTACCACTCACGAGGTCAGTCGGTGCCGGCCTCCATGGCCGCGGCGTCGAGCAGCTCGTCCTCGGCCGAAGCCTTGCCGCGCGAGGCGATCACCTGGGCGCCGCCTTCGTCCATCGCACCGATGAGCCCGGTCGACGCGGCCTGCGCGGCGCCGATCAGGGTCGGGTGCCCGCCGCCGACCATGCCGAGCTGGGCGTACTGCTCGAGCTTGGCGCGCGAGTCGGCGATGTCGAGGTTCCGCATGGTCAGTTGGCCGATCCGGTCGACCGGGCCGAACGCGGAGTCCTTGGTCCGCTCCATCGAGAGCTTGTCCGGGTGGTAGCTGAAGAACGGGCCGGTGGTGTCGAGGATCGAGTAGTCCTCGCCGCGGCGCAGCCGCAGGGTGACCTCGCCGGTGACGGCCGCGCCGACCCAGCGCTGCAGCGACTCGCGCAGCATCATCGCCTGTGGGTCCAGCCAGCGGCCTTCGTACATCAGCCTGCCGAGCCGGCGGCCCTCGTTGTGGTAGCTGGCGAGGGTGTCCTCGTTGTGGATCGCGTTGACGAGCCGCTCGTACGCCGCATGCAGCAGCGCCATGCCCGGTGCCTCGTAGATGCCCCGGCTCTTGGCCTCGATGATGCGGTTCTCGATCTGGTCGGACATGCCGAGCCCGTGCCGTCCGCCGATGGTGTTGGCCTCCAGCACCAGGTCGACCGCGGTGGCGAACTCCTTGCCGTTGATCGACACCGGACGGCCCTGCTCGAAGCCGACCGTGACGTCCTCGGGCAGGATCTCGACGCCGGCGTCCCAGAACCGCACGCCCATGATCGGGTTGACGATCTCGATCCCGGTGTCGAGGTGCTCGAGCGACTTGGCTTCGTGGGTCGCGCCCCAGATGTTCGCGTCCGTGGAGTAGGCCTTCTCGGTGCTGTCGCGGTAGGGGAGGTCGTGGGCCTGCAGCCACTCCGACATCTCCTTGCGGCCGCCGAGTTCGGTGACGAACGCCGCGTCCAGCCACGGCTTGTAGATCCGCAGGGACGGGTTCGCGAGCAGGCCGTAGCGGTAGAACCGCTCGATGTCGTTGCCCTTGAAGGTGGAGCCGTCGCCCCAGATCTGGACGTCGTCCTCGAGCATCGCTCGGACCAGCAGCGTGCCGGTGACCGCGCGGCCGAGCGGCGTGGTGTTGAAGTAGGTGCGGCCGCCGTTGCGGATGTGGAAGGCGCCGCAGGCCAGCGCCGCGAGCCCTTCCTCCACGAGCGCGGCCTTGCAGTCGACGTGCCGCGCGACCTCGGCGCCGTACGCCTTGGCGCGACCCGGGACCGAGGCGATGTCGGGTTCGTCGTACTGGCCGATGTCAGCGGTGTAGGTGCACGGCACTGCACCCTTCTCGCGCATCCACGCGACCGCTACCGAGGTGTCGAGGCCGCCGGAGAAGGCGATCCCGACGCGTTCGCCGATGGGCAGAGAGGTGAGTACCTTGGACATGGTGGAATTATATGCATAGGTGTGTATGACCATGCAACCTGGGGTGACCAGGGCGACTCGAGCGGGGGGCCTGTCCGCGATGGACGCGGCCACGAATACCGGGTATGACGACTTCCCGAGCCGGACCGGACCGCTCCGGGCGGCTTCCCCTCTTCGGCGCGGCGCTGCTCGGCGTTGTGGCCCTCGCGTCCGCCCTCGCCGCCGGGCACCTCGTGGCCGGGTTCATCGGCGTCAACGCGTCGCCGTACCTGGCGGTGGGCAACGGCGCGATCGACCTCACCCCGGTGTGGCTGAAGGACTTCGCGGTCCGCACGTTCGGCGTCTACGACAAGCTCGTGCTGCTGGCCGGGATGGCCGCGGTGATGGTGATCGCCTCCGCGCTGGCCGGGATCGCGTCGCGTCGTTCGCCCGTGCCGGGAGTCGTGGTGATCGCCGCGTTCGGGCTGCTCGGCGCGGTCGCGGTGGCCCAGCGACCGGACCTTTCCCTGCTCGCGGTGCTGGCGCCGCTGGCCAGTCTGCTCGCCGGGATCGGTGTCTTCGTCTGGCTGCACCACCTTGCCCTGGCCAGGACGACCACCGCGGTGACGAGT
The DNA here is from genome assembly GCA_963766045.1 of uncultured Actinomycetota bacterium. Lineage (GTDB taxonomy): Bacteria > Actinomycetota > Actinomycetes > Mycobacteriales > Pseudonocardiaceae > Amycolatopsis. Next base: position 1,920,494 of record CAVXYN010000003.1, read on the forward strand.
GGAGATCACCGGCCGTCCCGTCGTTCGGTTCTCCTGGCCGGCGCCGGAGCCGTCGTCGCGGCGGGTGCGGCCGGAGCTGCCGGCCAACTGCTCGCCCGTACCCGTGACGCGGAGGCGTCGCGGGCAGCGGTCGGTGAGCTCGTGCCGGTCCGCTTCGCGCCACCGATCCCGGCGGACGCGGATTTCGCCAAGCTGGGCACGCCGTCGTTCGTCACCTCGAACCGCGACTTCTACCGCGTCGACACCGCCCTGTCGCTGCCGCAGGTCCGGACCGAGGACTGGAGCCTGCGCCTGCACGGCATGGTGAAGAACGAACGGCGATACCGCTACGAGGAAATCCGGAACGGGCCGCTGATCGAGCGCACGATCACGATGACCTGCGTGTCCAACGAGGTCGGTGGTTCGTATGTGTCCACGGCGAACTTCATCGGCGTCGATCTCGGGGAGTTGTTACGCGAGGCCGAAGTCCTCCCGGGTGCCGAACAGCTCTTCTCCGCCAGCGTCGACGGCTGGACCTCCGGCAGTCCGATCGCGGCGGCGCTGGATCCTGAGCGAGGCGCGATGCTGGCGATCGGGATGAACGGCGAACCACTGCCGATCGAGCATGGCTTTCCCGCCCGCCTGGTCATTCCCGGGCTCTACGGTTATGTCTCGGCCACGAAATGGGTCACCGAGCTGGAGATAACCACGTGGAAAGCGCGGCAGGCGTATTGGCTGAAACGTGGCTGGGGTGAACAGGCGCCGATCAAAACGCAGTCGAGGATCGATTTTCCGAAAGGGTTCGACACGGTGCCCGCCGGCAAGGTCCGGGTGGCGGGCGTCGCTTGGGCGCAGCACACCGGTATCGACCGGGTCGACGTCCGGCTCGGCCGCGGAAACTGGCAGCCCGCAACACTTTCCCGAGAGGTGGGCCGCGACACCTGGCGGATGTGGTGGACCGAATTCGACGTCCCGGCGGGTAGCCATCAAGTGCTCTGCCGGGCGACCGACAAATCCGGGTATACGCAGACCGACGCCCGCGCCGGAACGGTTCCGGACGGCGCGACGGGATGGCACACCATCGGTTTCACCGCACGCTGAGCGGAATCACCCGAATGGGCGGCTATCCGTTGCCGCTCTCGCTTCGAATACCCAGTGAGTAAGCACAGTTCGTCCGCGCAAATTAGTGGAGTGATCTTCCGTGAGTAAGTTTCGAGTCGCAGGAATCGGTTTCGCCGCGGTCACCGCGCTGGCCCTGACAGCCTGCAGCAGCAACGACACCGCCTCGTCCGGCAGTACCGGCGATACCCCCGCGCCCGCCTCGAACCCGATGTCCGCGCCGATGTCGAGTGCCGCGTCCGGGGACGGTGTCACCACCAACGCCGACGTCTTCGGCCCGGCCTGTTCCCAGCTCCCGCAAGGCAATGAGCCCGGTTCGCTGGATTCGATGGGCCCGCAGCCGGTCGCGAGCGCGGCCTCGACCAACCCGCTGCTGACCAAGCTGGTCGCCGCGGTCAAGGCCACCGACCTGGTCGACACGCTCAACAGCCAGTCCGCGATCACCGTCTTCGCGCCCGCCGACCCGGCCTTCCAGGCGCTGGGCGAAGCGAAATTCGCCGAGCTGGCAGGTAAACCGGACCAGCTCGCGCCGATCCTGCAGTACCACGTCGCCGGAAAGCGTTACGACGCCAAGGGTCTCGCCTCGGCCGGCACCGTCACCAGCCTCAACACCGACGGCGGGCCGCTCAAGATCGAGGGGTCCGGTGACAGCATGACCGTCAACGGCGCGAAGATCCTGTGCGGCAACGTTCCCACCAAGAACGCCACCGTCTTCGTCATCGACAAGGTGCTCACACCGGGGACGAACAAGTAGCGCCCTCGCTTCCCGTTCCTCGTGCCAGCGCCGGGTAGTCGTCGAGTTCGATGTCGGTGGCGAATTTATCGGTCAGCCACAGCATCGCGCGGAGCATGAACCGGCGGCGGAACATCTGGTTGCGCATCCGCATCCGCAGTTTCGTCGGCGGCGCGAGGAATGGGCCGGCGCTGGCCTGGCGCGCGATCTTGGCGTAGCCGCGGAATCGCCGACCAGTGCGACACGGACTGTCTTGTTCATGCCGCAGAGCTTCACCCGTTCCAGCCGGGCAGGGGCAGGGCGAGTTGTCCAGGCTGGTGTTCCGGCATGAGCGGCGGCGCCGTCTCGTACCGGGGTGGCGTCTCCGACAGTCCGATCGGGTTCCGGGTGAGCCGCACCGATGTGCCGTCAGGCCGCGGAAGGTCGACGGTGGGGTTCAGGCCGAGCCGGGCCGCGAGTTCGAACGCCCCGGCGACATCGTTGACCTCGCCGGCGGGCACCCCGGCCGCGCTCAGCTCCGTGGCCCAGTCGGCCGCCGGGCGACGACCCAGCGGCTCCTCGAGCAGGGCACGGAGTTCGTCCCGGTGCTCGACCCGGGCCGGGTTCGTCGCGAACCGGGTCTCCGCGGCGAGTCCGGGCGCGCCGATGACCTCGCACAGCGCCGCGAACTGGCGGTCGTTGCCGACGGCCAGCGCGATCTCGTGGTCCGCGCATGGAATGAGTTCGTAGGGGGCGATGCTCGGATGCCGGTTCCCCATCCGTGCCGGGGTCACCCCGCCGGAGGTGTGGGCGGAGCCCTGGTTGACCAGCGCGGCGAGCAGGCTGGACAGCAGGTCGATCTCGACGAGCTGACCCTGGCCGGTCCGGTCGCGATGGCGGAGCGCGGCGAGGATCCCGACACTCGCGAACAGCCCGGCCAGCACGTCGACCAGCGCGACACCGACCTTCTGCGGTTCGCCGCCGGGGTCGCCGGTGATGCTCATCAGCCCGCCGACCGCCTGGATGAGCAGGTCGTATCCCGGAAGGCTCGCGCCACCACCGGAACCGAAACCGGTGATCGAGCAGTAGACCAGGCCCGGATTCGCCTCACGCAGTTCCTTTTGCCCGAGACCCAGCCGGTCCATGACGCCGGGACGGAAGTTCTCGACGACGACGTCGGCTTCGAGAGCCAGCCGGCGGGCGGCGGCCTGGCCGTCCGGATCGCCGAGATCCAGCGCGACACTCGTCTTGTTCCGGTTCACCGACTGGAAGTAGGTCGCCTGCCCGGAGGCGTCGAACGGCGGACCCCAGCTGCGGGTGTCGTCACCGGTGCCGGGCCGCTCCACCTTGACGACCGTCGCCCCGAAGTCGGCCAGGAGCATGGTGGCGAACGGGCCGGCCAGCACCCGGGAGAAGTCGAGGACCCGCAGCGGTCCGAGCGCGCTGTCCGTTGCTGCCATACCCATCCTCTCCTGCGGCTACTTGAGCACCAGGGAACGCGCCATCGCCCGGAAGGCGGGCAGCTGGTCGCCGTACTTCGCGGAATCGAAGTCGGCGGCGATCTGGATGTAGCCGGTTTCGGTGAACACCATGACGCCGTACGCGGTCTTCTTCGCGCTGTCCTTTCCGACGATCTCGAAGCCTTTGAGACCTGCGATCTCGACCTCGTTCACCGAGTCGGCCGACGGCTTGGACGGCAGCTCGCCGAACCGGCCGACCGCGAAGCCACGGCGATCCGCGGGCAGCTCGGCCTTCCCGATCGAAGGGGCCGCCACCAGCATCGGGCCCTGTTTGCCGTCGAGCGCGAACACCAGGCCGGCACTGCTCTGCTGCCGCTGATAGCCCGGCGCGGCGGTCAGGTCGAAGCCCATGCTTCCCGCGGCGGTCTGGCTGTTCCACTTGGCGTCGAGCAGGACCGCCTTGAGCTCGTCGACCTTCAGCGGGTCGTCCGGCTGGATGTTGCCGGTCATGATGACGACGACGTCTTCTGCGGCGAGGACCACGACGGCCTTGGCGATGGTGCCTTCCGGGGTGCGCTGGGTTCCGGTCGTCACCAGCGCCGGGAAACCGGCGACCGTCACTTCGGCGGGCGGAACCAGTTCGATACCTTGCGTCTTCGCCTTTTCCCCGGTCAGCCCGGCCATCATCTGGGCAAGTGCCCCGCGCGGTGTGTCGCCGGATCCGGCGACAGGCTGCTCGACGACCATGACGGAGGTCCGGGTGTTCGGCCGGCCCAGTCCCGGCAGGCTCGGGTCGACGGTGAGGCCGTCGGGAACCCGCAACGAGATCCTGGTCCGCGGAATCGGCTGGTGGTCGCCGCCGGGAGCGGCGCTCGAGGCGGGCGGCGGACCGGACGTCGCGCTGGAGGCAGGCGGTCGAGCCGGGTCTTCCTGGCCGCCGCAACCGGCGGCGAGCAGGACGACGACGGCGAAGAGCGCACCTCGAACGTGCATTGGATCCCCCTCGGTTTCGCGCCGACCCTACCGCGCAGGGCCAAATGAGAAAGTTCTCATCCAGCCCTCATGGGCGGCTCACCCGCGCCCGGCACGCTGAGGTTCATGCGCGTCCGAACATTCGCACTGGCCGCGGTGGCCGCCGCCGTGGTGGCGGCCGCCGGAATCTTCGCCGTGATCGCGATCGCCGCGGCCTCGCCACCGGACCTCGGGCCGGCGGTCGTCGCGCCCGCGGGGCAAGCCGTCCCGGGCGACGCCGTCACGGCCCCCGGAGAGAACGGGGCACCGCCCGCCGTCGTGCCGCCTCGGCTGGCAGGCACCGGGGACGACCCCGATGATGACCTCGATGACGCCGACGACAAGTTCGACAACGACTTCGATGACTGAGCCGGGCCGCTCATGACCGCTCGCGCCCGGATCCTCGTCTGGGTTCTGCTCGTCGTGCTCCTGGCGCTGGCCGGGTCCCTCCTGGCGACTCGCACCGTCCTGTTCAACCAGCTCGACCAGCGGCTCGACAACGAGATCGCGCACGAGACGACCCAGCTCCGGGCGTACCTGGCCTCGCCGGACGCCCGGCCGGCCGGGCAACCGGCCACCGTGGAGGCGGTGCTCGGCCGTCACCTCGAACGGAACCTGCCGGAGAGGTACGAGACGTTCTTCTCGATCGTCGACGGCGTTGCGTCCCGGCGCAGCGCGATCGAACCGCCGGTCCGGCTCGACACCGACGCGAAGCTCGTCGCCGAACTGGCCGGAGCCACGACCCCCACGTACGGCACGGTCACGACGGCCGTCGGCTCCGCCCGCTACGGCGTGATCCCGGTGACCGTCGAAGGTTCGCCCGGCCGGGGTGCGCTGGTGGTCGTCGAATTCGTCGACCACGCCGCAGGGGAGATCAACGACGTCGTCGGGGTCATGGCCGCGATGTCGGGGGCGGCGCTGGTGCTGGCCGGGCTCATCGGCTGGCTGGTCACCGGCCGCATCCTCGCGCCGGTGCGCGAGGTCCGGCTCGCGGCCGAGCAGATCGGTGAGACCGACCTGTCCCGCCGCATCGACGTCCGCGGCTCGGACGACGTCGCCGCGCTGGGCCGCACCTTCAACACGATGCTGGACCGGCTCGAACGGGCCTTCGCCGGGCAGCGCGATTTCATCGACGACGCCGGGCACGAGCTGCGCACCCCGATCACCATCGTCCGCGGCCATCTCGAGCTGATGGGCGACGACCCCGAGGAGAACGCGGCCACCCGGCATCTGGTCCTCGACGAACTCGGGCGGATGCAGCGGATCGTGGACGAACTCCTGGTACTCGCGAAATCCGGCAACCCCGACTTCGTCACGCCGGGAGACGTCGACCTCGCGGACCTCACCGTGGAGACGCTCGCGAAGTCGCGTCCGCTGGCCGACCGCGTCTGGCGGCTCGACGCCGTCGCGGAGGTGGTCGTCAGCGCGGACGGGCAACGGCTCGCGCAGGCGTTGTTGCAGCTGGTCGCCAACGCCGTCCGGCACACCTCGCCGGGGCAGGAGATCGCGCTCGGCTCGGAGGTCACCGCGACGACGGCGCGTTTGTGGGTACGTGACACGGGCGAAGGCGTTCCGGCCGATTCACGGGGCCGGATCTTCGAGAGGTTCAAGCGGGGGAGCAATTCGAGCGGCGACGACGGCGCCGGTCTCGGCCTGCCGATCGTCGCCGCGATAGCCGAGGCGCACAGCGGTCGTGTCCTGCTCGATACGGTGCCGGGCGAAGGCGCGCGGTTCACCATCGAGATCCCCGTCGAAGGAGGTGCGGACCGATGACCAGCGTCCTGGTGGTGGAGGATTCCGCCCGGATCGGCGCGTTCGTCGAGAAAGGTCTTCGGGCACAAGGATTCGCGACGCGCTGGGTGAAGACCGGCTCCGAGGGGCTGACCGAGGCGCTCACCGGGGCACACGATCTCGTCGTACTCGACCTCGGCCTGCCGGACCTCGACGGCTCCGACCTGTTGCGAGCTCTGCGGGCCGCCGGGAGGACTGTTCCGGTGATCATCCTGACCGCGCGGGACAGCGTCGTCGACCGGGTCGCCGGGCTCTCCGGCGGCGCGGACGACTATCTGGCCAAACCGTTCGCGTTCGAGGAACTCCTGGCCCGGATCCGGTTGCGGCTACGGGGAAATCAGGAATCAGAACCGGCGGTACTCCGGGCCGGAGACCTCACGCTCGATCTTCGTACGCGCCGGGTATCCGTCGCGGGGGAGGAGAAGGACCTCACCGCACGCGAGTTCGCGCTGCTGGAGACGTTGCTGCGCAATCGCGGTCAGGTGCTCTCGCGCGAGCAGTTGCTCGGCGGGGTCTGGGGTTTCGACTTCGACCCGGGTTCGAATGTGGTGGACGTCTACATCCGCTACCTGCGCGGGAAGATCGGCGCCGGGCGGATCGAAACCGTGCGGGGGATGGGGTACCGGCTCGGCGAGTCCACATGAGACCGTTCTCATCCGGCTCTCACGACGATCTCGTTTCCGGGCGCCACAGTGGTTTCCATGACCACGATACTTCTTCATCTCGCCGTCGACCTCGTCGCCGCCGTCATCCTGTCCTACGGGCTCTACGCCCGCAGACACCATCGCGGTGACCTCGCCTGCGCCTACCTCGCGCTGAACGTCGGCGTCTGCGTTTCGGTCGCGGTGCTGCTTTCCGTGTCGACCGCGAGCGCGCTGGGACTCGCCCTTTTCGGCGTCCTGTCGATCATCCGGCTGCGGTCCGATTCGATCAGCCAGCAGGAGGTCGCGTACTACTTCGTCGCGCTGGTGCTGGGCCTGGTGAACGGGCTGCCGTCCGCGAACTGGTGGATGGTCGCCGTGTTCAACGTGCTGCTGCTCGCGGTCATGTACGTCGCCGACCACCCGTCGCGCACCCGTGGCCCGCAGCGGCGGACCGTCGTGCTCGACACCGTGTACCCCGACGAACGCGCGATGCTGATGGAACTGCAGGCACGTCTGGGTGGAACCGTCGTCCGGCACACTGTGTCCGAAGTGGACTATGTCCGCGAGGTGACCGTCGTCGACGTCCGGTTCCGGCCCGGCCCCGCGCCGGTCGTCCACGGTGCGCCCGTCGGGGCGGGATACCGATGAGCGGCCGCGGAACGGCCACCGTGTCGGCGGTGGCCAGGAGCCTCCCGACGCTTTCGCTGCCCGAAGTCGTCGCCACGAGCGGGCTGATGAGCCGGACCGATCGCAAGTACGTCTTGCGGCTCAACGATTTCCTCGCCGTCACGAACGCGCTGGGTTCGTCGTTATCCTGTCTGGAGATCGACGGGCAACGGGCGTTCGGCTACTCGTCGACCTACTTCGATACTCCGGATCTGGCGATCTTCCGTGCGCACCGCCAAGATCGGCGGCGCCGGTTCAAGATCCGCACCCGCACCTACACTGATTCGGCGGACACTTACTGCGAGCTGAAGGTCAGCGGGCGCCGGGACGAGACGGTCAAGCTCCGCCGCCCACATCCGCCGAGGGCCGCGCACGGCCTCACCGCACCCGCGCTGACCTTCCTCGACGACGCCCTCACCAGCACCTACGGCCACCCCGCACCGCGCCCGCTGACCCCGTCGCTGATCACCGACTACCGGCGAACCACCCTCGTCACCACCGACCGTCGCACCCGGATCACGTGCGACACCTCCCTCGTTTGGCGTACCGCGTCACGAAGCCTCGCCACCGGGGGAGACCTGGTACTGCTCGAGGTGAAGTCGGCGTCCGAACGCACCAGTGTCTCCGAAGCCTTGGCGAGGCTGCGGATCCGGGAACAGTCGGTGAGCAAGTACTGCGCGGGCCTGGTCGCGCTCGGCCTCGCCCGCGGCGGGAACCGGTGGCGGCCCGCCCTGCGTCGACTCGGTGTGAGCCCGGGGGTGTGAAGTCTGATCACGCGTGTTGCCCCTCCAGCCACGCGAGTCCGCCGTTCGACCGCGTGGCCACAGACGGCTCGCGTGCTCGAACGGGCGACAAGCGTGATTGGGCGGGCAACACACGTGATTGGGCGGGCAACACTCTACTTAGGACGCCAGTTCACCGAGGCCTGGGAGACGGACGGGCACGTAACTCGTCTTCGAAGATCACGTCGACCCGCGCACTCGTGCGCCGCAGTAACCGAACGCTTGCCCGCAGCAACAATCCGGCGCCGGCAACGGCCACCACGCCGAGCCCGATGGCGGCCGAATTCGCCACGAGCGCCTCCCTGTGCTCGTGGGCGAGATACCCCAGGCCCATCCCCGCGGTCAGCGTGTCCACCAACGCGAGCAGCCAGGTCCGGCGCTCCCACGGTTCCGCTGCGTGTACGGCAGGCATAGGTATCACCGTCCCCGCCCGCGACGGGCGTTGATCCTTGCAACCTAGACGAGAGCGCGCCGACTTGCGGAGGAAACCAACCTGATTGGCCTAGACGATCGCGGCAGGTGAGCGCTGTGATAACTTGAAACGAACTGGGGCCTCTGTGCGTAAGCAAACCACCCGGGAGCCGGGCTGGGCGCGACACCACCGAGGCCACAGAACACCGTTGGGGCCGGTAGCTCAGTTGGTTAGAGCAGGGGACTCATAATCCCTTGGCCGTCGGTTCGAGCCCGACCCGGCCCACTCCGCTGGGATGCCTGTGTCCAGGAACCCTGACCGTCGCGGCCATCTCAGTCCATTGTGGATTTGTGTGGAGGGCCTTCTAGAAGCGGGGGAGGGTAAGGAGGTTGGTCTTCCAGATGCCGTCGGCTCGGGTCCGGAGATATTTGGGACCGAACGTCGGTTTGATGATCTCGATGGCAATGCGGTGGATACCTTCGTCCACGTAGGCCTTCCCGTCATCGTCTTCGATCCACGCGACGATCGCCGAAACGAAACTTTCCCCTGTTTCACCACTGCCAGGATTGATCCAGCGCAGCTTCGTGATGTTCTCGTGGAACTTTCCGCCGTCTAGCCTCGCGGCGACGATCTTGATGGCCATGGTGCTACCTCTTCGGCTGGGTGCCCGCGGTTGAAACCGGGGTAACGCTGTACTCGCCCGCCGACGGCACCCTGTTACCGGACGTGGACGCCGTACCCCGAACGTTACGAGTTCGAGCACTGTCCGTCAGTTCTGAGTCAGATGACGCAGACCGCACCCGTTCCCTCATGTCACAGTCCTTCCGCCGGCCGGGAATTCCCGCCGGGACCGAGGGGAGTAAAGACATGCGTACCACCACGACCGCCGGCCTGCGCTACGCCGCGGGTATCGGCCTCGCCGCCATGATCCTTGCCGGGTGCGCCCCGGACCCCGCACCCCAGGCCGCACCCGCGGCGCCGTCCGCCCCGCCCGCGACCTCCGCGGCCGCTTCCGCCGACCCGGCCGCGGCGGAAGCCTGGATGGACGGATTCTGCGGCGCCGTCAGAACCTTCATCGACGACAACAACAAGATGCCGACCGTCACCGGCGAAACGGTCGAAGCCATCACCAAGGGGACCAGCGAACAACTCGGCTACTACTCGACCATCCTGGGCAAGACGGTCGACAGCCTGACCGCACTCCCGGCCGCGCCGGTTCCCGCCGGAGACACCGCGAAGAAGACGTTCTTGGAGAAGTACACCTCCGCGCGCGATAAGACCACGAAAGCGAAAGCCGACCTCGACGCGGCGAGCAAGAGCGATACGGCCGCCCAGTCACGTGCTGTCGACGCCTTGATGGCCGCCCAAAAAGACGCACACAGCGCGCTCGACCCCGTCAAGGCCGTCCTCGAGTCGCCGGAACTGACGAAGGCATCCGCGACCGCGAAACGGTGCAAGCCCTGACTTGAGGCGCCCTCGCGTCACTCGTCGGTGAGAATCCTCCGGAGCCGCGTCAAAGCCCGGTGCTGCGCAACACGAACAGCGCCCGCCGTCGATCCCACGACACCGGCGGTCTCCTCGGCGGACAGGCCGACCACGATGCGCAGCACGACGATCTCCCGCTGCTTGTCCGGCAGGATCCGCAGCAGCTCGCCCACCCGGTCGCTCAATTCGTTCTGCAGCGCGTGCTGTTCCGGGCCGAGACCGGCCTCGACGCCGTCGGGGACTTCGGCGACGGGTTCGGAGCGGTTCCTGGCGGCGGCGCGGCGCGCGTCGGAAACCTTGTGCTGGGCGATGCCGTAGACGAACGCCAGGAAGGGGCGACCGCGTTCGCGATACGACGGCAGCGAGCGGAGGATCGCAACGCAGACCTCCTGTGCGACGTCGTCGGCGGAGACGTAAGTGCGTTCCTGCCGCCCGATCCGCGCCCGGCAGTAGCGGACCACGAGGGGTCGGATGGTGGTGAGCAGCTGGTTCATCGCCAGCGGATCGCCTTGGCCGGCGGCCGCGACCGGCGCGTCGAGCGAATACCAGTGACCGGGGATCTCGGGCTCCGGGTCCGCCGCGAGAGTGGCCGGCTCCACGAGTGCGAGCTCACGGATCATCGCGCGGTTCTTGATCCGCGCCAGGGTCTCTTCGATGTCGAGGCCGACCCGTAGCGCGTCGATGAAGGCGCCATTGGCGTTGTGCATCTGGTCGAGGAAGTCGGGATCAACGGACTGCAGCCGGGTCTGCGCGTGGCGCAAGGTCGAGCGGACGGCTTCGTCGGTGATCCCGAGCAGCCCGGCGATCGCTGCCGGCGCGAAGCCGTCCAGTGACCAGGCCATCCCGAGCCGCTGCCGTTTCGGGAGCCGGCCCAGCATCGTCAGGACGAAGGAGGCGTCGTCCACGAGGGAGACGAGCTTTTCCTCCTGTGCCTCGTCTTCGGACGCCCAGTCGGCCCGGACGGACGTCTGTTCCTTCGCCCGCCGGTAGCCGACGCGGCGGACCCAGGACCTCGGATAGGTGACCGTCCGCCAGTCCTCGTGGGCATTGAGCATCGCCTCCGCCGCGGCGTCCCGCGCCGGGTCGAGGTCGAACCCCGCCTTGCACAGAAACCCCGTGAGCAGCGGAAATTCGGCGCGGAAGAACTCGTCGAACCGGTCTTGATCCCTCACCCGCACTCACCGCTCTCAGCCGCCGAACGCGATTGCCCTCAAGGAACAGGTGCAGTGAGCGGGCCGCTGAGTGTAACGATTCGATAAAGGTGCTTTCCGGAAGTAGCGCTACGTGCCGAAGCGGATACGCGCGCGAGATCAGGAAGTCGTTTGACGGGGAATGGACCATAAATGAAAGGAGGTGATAAGAATGGAAATGACGATGACCGGTGGCCTGGATGAGGCCGCATGCCGCGGTGAGGATCCCGAACTCTTCTTCCCGGTCACCGAAACCGGCCCGGGCGCACGGCAGGTGGTCAGGGCGAAGGCCGTTTGCGCGCGATGCCCTGTCTCGCCCGCCTGCCTGGCCTACGCCTTGAAAAACGGACTTGCCCATGGGGTGTTCGGAGGCCTGACGGGCAGCGAACGGCGTCGTCCGGTTCGGCTGAACAGTGCAGCCTGAAGAGTGCAGCCTGAACCGGCTATTGGCGAATCACTCGTGCAAGTGAATTTCCCTGGTGGATTCGTGCGCGGAAAAGGGGCCCGGTTCGGGTGAACCGGGCCCAGCGCGCCCACGCCGATCGAACCGCCGAGGCTGCGGAAGAACGACAGCGTGGATGTGGCAACACGACGGCCGCCATGATCACCTGCGCCAGCGCGGTCAGCCCGCAGCTTGTGAAACGTGCCACTGGCGAGCGGCCGCGGACGGCCTGGCAGACTGCCGCGGGTGAGCGGAACGGTGCTGGTACTGGGCGGGCGCAGTGAGATCGGCCTCGCGGTCGCGGAACGTCTGGTCAAGGGCGGGGCGGGCACGATCGTGCTGGCCGCGCGGCGGAGCGCGGACCTCGGCTCGGAGGCCGAGCGGCTGCTGGCCGCCGGGGCGAAGAACGTCGAGCGGGTCGAGTTCGACGCCGACGATCTCGCCGGGCACGGCCCCTTCCTGGAGAAGGTCGTCGCCGAGCACGGGCCCCTGGAGGTCGTCGTCACGTCCTTCGGGATCCTCGGTGACCAGGCGCGCGCCGAGGCGGACGCCGAGCACGCCGTCGCCATCGTGCACACCGACTATGTGGCTCACGTGAGTGTGCTGACCAAAGTGGCGAATATGCTTCGTGAGCAGGGCAGCGGAAGTCTCGTCGTGTTCTCGTCGGTCGCCGGGGTCCGGGTCCGGCGCGCGAACTACGTGTACGGATCGGCCAAGGCAGGCCTCGACGGTTTCGCGAGCGGGCTGGCCGATGCCCTGCACGGCACCGGTGTCCACCTCCTGCTCGTCCGGCCCGGATTCGTGATCGGGCGGATGACCGAAGGAATGTCACCGGCGCCGTTCTCGAGCACACCCGATCAGGTCGCGGACGCGACCGTTGCGGCGCTTCGGAAGCGTCGCGGTACCGTGTGGGTGCCGGGGCTGCTGAGGCTGGTGTTCGCCGTGATGCGCGTGGTGCCACGCGTGATCTGGCGTCGCATGCCCCGTTAGGGAGCGCAACGCGTTCGAATCGGCACAGGCCGTCGCGATCGGTTGTCGACTTGATCACTTTCGGCCGGACAATGCTCCGCCGAACGGGCTTTAAAACCCATTCATGACAGCTTTCTCAGGTTCTTCCCAGCTAACGCGGTGATCCTCGAATGCGGGGGTTCATTCATGGGAAGCGGGGAGAGGTCGTGCTGCTCACGTCGCGAGGACGGCGTATCGGCGGCCGCGTCGCACTGGGCGTGGTGTCGACGGTCGTCTTGGGGGTCACGGGATACGCGTGGACACAGTTGAGCCGTTTGGACGAAGCGATCGTCACGGCCGACGTGATCGCGCCGACCGCTCAACTCGCCGACGGGCCGGCCGGTGAACCGCTCAAGGTGGCGCAGAACATCCTGCTCGTCGGGCTCGACTCGCGCACCGACGCCAACGGGAACCCGTTGCCGCAGAACGTTCTCGACGCGTTGCACGCCGGCGATGGCGAGGACGGCGGCGACACGACCGACACCATGATCGTCGTCCACATTCCGGCGGGCGGTGCCGCCGCGACCGCCATCTCCATTCCGCGTGATTCCTATGTGGACCTTGCTGGCGGGTTCGGCAAGCACAAGATCAATTCCGCGTACAGCCGCGGTAAGAACGCCGCGATGTCCTCGCTGCGGTCGCAGGGACTCAGCGGCGCCGAACTCGAAGTCAAGGCGAACGAGGCGGGCGCGAAACTCGCGATCCAAACGGTGGAACAGTTCACCGGGCTCACCATCAACCACTACGCGGCGGTGAACCTGGCCGGGTTCTCCGCGCTGAGCGAGGCCGTCGGCGGCGTCGAGGTGTGCCTCAAAGAACCGGTGAACGACAAGTACTCCGGCGCATCGTTCCCGGCGGGCAAGCAGTTGCTGTCGGGCGCGCAGGCGCTCGCCTTCGTGCGCCAACGACACGGCCTGCCCAACGGCGACCTCGATCGGATCGCCCGCCAGCAGGCCTTCCTGTCGAGCATGGCGCGAACCGTCCTGGACGCCGGGACATTCACGGACCCCTCGAAGCTGAGTTCCTTGGTGGGCGCCATTCAAGGATCCGTCGTACTCGACCGCGGCTGGGACATCCTGAGCTTCGCGCAGCAGCTGCGGGGGATGAGCTCGGGAGCGTTGAAGTTCCAGACCATTCCGATCCAGAGCCTTTCGTTGCAAACACCCTCGGACGGTGACGCGGTGAAGGTGGACCCGGACGAGGTGCAGGCCTTCGTGCGGGACGCGTTGGTTTCGCCGTTGTCCGCGGCGGTGGGAGACAGTGTGAGCGGGATCGGGATCAAGCCGGTCGCGGCGACCTCCTCGATTTCCGCTCCGCCTCCGCCGGAGGGGTCGGAGCCGGTCGAGTCCGGGTGCGTCAACTGACGGATCGCGGTGGTCCGGTCTCGTGAGTGGTAGTGACGGTTCTGGCCGTTTCGCGTGACTGGTTGGACGACACGCGTGATCAGATGGACAACACGCCGCACGGCCCGGCCACACAGCGAGTCGTCCCCCTGGACACACGTGTCGTCCCGCCAGTCACACGAAACCGCCACCCGCGCACCGCAGTAGGTACCTAAGACACCTTTGGCCCTCAGCTCGGCTGCGAACTCCTTGCTGTCAAAAGACTTTTCGCTGGTGAGAGCTGTTGTCAAAATTGAGCAAGATCTTTTTGAACCGCATCGCGACGCCGTCCGTGTTGGTGGCGTAGGGGAATTCCAGAGGGCCTGGAACCCAAGGGTGCAGGGGAGAAAAATCGTGCTTCGCAAACGAGTTGTGTCGGTCGCCGTGCTCATTACCGCCGGGGCGTTGTCCCTGGCGGCGTGCGGTTCCGAGAACGCCGCGCCGTCGCCGGTGCAGGCGCCGGTCGGGCAGGTCGCCAATGTCGGCGAGCCCTCGTTCCTTTCCGGGACGGCGAAGGCCAACAACGCGCAGCCCAAAACCGGTGACTGGGCAACGGGTTCCGACGGGACCGCCAACACCGCGGACAAGAATGTAGCAACCAAATGGGTCCAGCTCAAGGCTTCCAAGGCGGGCAACCTCGACCCGGTCGTGGTCAACGGTGCGGGTTTTACCTTGTACCGCTTCGATCCCGACACCGCCAAGCCGTCGAAGGCCACCTGTAACGGTGACTGTGCCAAGACCTGGCCGCCGGTGCTCGTGACCCCGGGCAGCAAGGTTTTCCTTGCGGGGATCAAGAAATCCGCCGTCGGCACGGTCAAGCGTGACGACGGGACGGTTCAGCTCACCATCGGCGGCTGGCCCACGTACCGGTTCTCGAAGGACAAGAAGCCCGGTGACATCCTGGGTCAGGGTGTCGGCGGAACGTGGTTCGGGATCGCGCCGAACGGGCAGAAGGCCGTGGCGCAGAACGACAAGCCTGAAGAGGTGACGCAGCCGGAGAAGCCGGCCACCAGCGCGATTCTCTTCGATGGCAAGAACTTCAGCGATGACGAGGCATCGCAGGGGCTTGCGGGCAAGGGCTGCCAGAATGTCGCCCGCCAGGACGTGACGTCGTCGATCTCCGCCGCCGGCTCGCTGAAGCTGTGGAGCGAGAAGGACTGCAAGGGCAAGTCGCTCGTCATCAACGGTGACGTCAAGGATCTCTCCAAGGTCGGCTTCGACAACACGGTCAGCTCCATCTTCTTCGGCTGACTCTGAAATCCGCTCCAAGTAAAACCGATTCAAACAGAGACGGGAATGGTGTGATGAAGCGTCGGTCCAACTGGACGATCCTGGTTTGCCTGTTCGCTTCCACCCTGTTCCTCGCCGGTTGTGTCACCTCGGTAGGGGGAGTGGCACAACCGGTGGATCCCACCCGGGTCGCCGGGCTTGAGATCACCAACGGTCCCAGTGGTCTCAAGCCCGGCGTCTCCGACGCGGGCCTCCCGGTGACCGGGGGAGACGGCGGCGAGATCGACGGTCTCGCCGCCAACGCGGTCGCCGACGTCCAGCGGTATTGGCAGGAGCAGCTTCCCGCCGTCTTCAACCGCGAGTTCCAGAACATCACCAACCTCGTCTCGTACGACTCGGCCGGCCGCGGCCGCGTCATCTGCGGGACACCCACCGCCGGGCTGGTGAACGCGTTCTACTGCTCCATCGACGACGTCGTCGCCTGGGACCGCGGCGAGTTGCTGCCGATGCTCAACGAGTCCATCGGCCCCGTGGCGGTCATGTCCGTACTCGCCCACGAGATCGGGCACGCCGTCCAGTTCCGGCTCGGCCTTCCGGCCGCCACGCCGTCCATCGTCAAGGAACAACAGGCCGACTGCTACACGGGTTCGTACCTGCGCTGGGTCGCGGAAGGCCGGTCGCCGATGTTCCAGGTCTCCACCGGACGCGGTCTCAACGAGGTGCTCACCGCCTTGTTCCAGATCCGCGACTCGGCCGGAGTGGCCTTCGACGACGACGGCGCCCACGGCAACGCGTTCGACCGGGTCTCCGCCTTCCAGTTCGGCTTCACCGACGGGCCCGCCCGGTGCGCGCAGATCGATGAGAACGAGATCGAAAGCCGCAGCACCCAGGGGTTCGGGTCCACGGCCGCGAACGAGGAGGCCGCGGCGGAGAACGTTCGCCTCGACAACCGCGACGCGCTGAACGACCTCACGACCAGCCTGCGGCAGGCGTTCAAACTGGCCGCCACCCCGCCGACACTGACCACCGGCGCGGCCTGCGGTGTGACCAAGGAAAACGCGCTGGCGTCGTACTGCTCGGAGTCCAATCAGATCAACCTCGACCTCGACGGCCTGGTCCGGATCGGCACCCCGCCGCGCAGGGGGCGGCAGGGCGGGATCGGTGACTTCGCGGCGTTCGCCGAGGTCGCGTCGCGCTACACCCTTGCCGTTCAACAGGAAGGCGGGTTCCGGCTCGACGGCCCGGTGGCCGCGCAACGCACCGCTTGCTTCACCGGGGTCTGGGCCTCGACCATCGTCGACGGCAAACGCGGGTCGCTCACGCTCTCGCCTGGCGACCTCGACGAGGCCATCGCCGAGATGCTGACTCAGAACAGCCTGATCGCGGCGGACGTCCGGGGCACGACGCTGCCGGCCGGTTTCGCCAGGGTCGCCGCCTTCCGGGACGGCTTCTCCAGCGGCCGTCAGGAGACCTGCGGCGAGAGGTATCGCTAGTCCAGCTCGTGAGTGGTAATGACGGTTAGAGCCGTCATTACCACTCACGAGAGGTGGCCGGTCAGACGAAGGCGCTCTGGCCGGTGATCGCCTTGCCGACGATCAGGGTGTTCATCTCACGGGTGCCTTCGAACGAGTAGATCGCCTCGGCGTCGGCGAAGAACCGCATGATGTCGTTGTCGAGCACGATCCCGTTGCCACCGAAGATCTCTCGGCTCCAGGCGACGACCTCACGCATCCGCGAGGTGACGAAAGCCTTGGCCAGCGAAGAGTGCTCGTCCTTGAAGATCCCGGCGTCCTGCAGTCGCGCGAGCTGCACCAGCATTCCCCACGACGCGGTGATGTTGCCGAGGCTCTTCACCAGCAGATCCTGCACCAGCTGGAACCGGGCGATCGGACGGCCGAACTGCTTGCGCTCCTTGGCGTAGTCCAGCGCGAGTTCGTAGGCGCCGATCATCACACCCAGCCCCTGCCAGGCGACCCCGCCGCGGGTGGCGCGCAGGATCTCCGCGACGTCGCGGAACGAGTTGATGCCCTGCAGCCGGTTCGCCTCCGGCACCCGGACATCGGTCAGGGTGATCTCGGCGTTCTCCACGATCCGGAACGCGAACTTGTTCTCGATCTTGACCGGCGAGAACCCGGGCGAACCCTTCTCGACCACGAAACCCTTGACGTTGTTGTCATCCTCGTCCCTGGCCCACACGATCACCAGGTCGGCGAACGTCGCGTTGCCGATCCACTTCTTGGCACCGTTCAGGATCCAGGTGTCGCCGTCTCGCCGTGCGGTGGTGCGCATCCCACCCGCGACGTCGGAACCGCCGAGCGGCTCGGTCATCGCGAACGCGCCGATCTTGTCCATCGCCGCCATCTGCGGCAGCCAGCGGTCACGCTGTTCCTGGTCGCCACCGGCGTAGACGCTGTACATCGCCAGTCCGTTGTGGACGCCGAAGAACGTGGCCACGGAAGGATCCGTGCGGGTCATCTCCATCGAGAGCATGCCGGTCAACAGGTGGCTCGCGGCCGGAAGGTGGTCGCCGTAGCCCTCGTAGGGGAGACCGGCGAACCCGAGCTCGCGGAACTTTCCGATGAGCTCCTTGGGGAACTCGCCCTTGGCCCAGTACTCGTTCACGAGCGGCTTGACCTCGGTGCGCATGAAGTCGCGCGCCTTGAGCAGCAGCTTGCGCTCCTCCTCTGGCAGCAGCGTCTCGTAGTCGTAGAAGTCGGCGGTGAGCTGGTCTTCGAGCGTGGTGGTCATTTCAGTTCTCCTCCTTACCGGTGCGGTCCAAAGCGGACAGCACCGCGAGCTGCTTGCGGTCGCGCGCCTCGGAAAGTTCCGAGTACGTGGAGGAGCCGTAAGCGGATTCCACGGCTTCGATGAGCCGTTCCTGTTCTTCGGGACCTTGCGTGGGCTGGCCGAGGCCGGCCCACATCTTCTTCATGGACTTGCCGATGTGCTCGGCCATATGCCGGTAGCCACCGGGGCCGCCGCCCAGATGCGAGCCCAGGAACGGCCCGACGGTCGACCACCGGATACCGAGCGAGTTCGTCATCACAGTGTCCAATTCGGACGGTGTGACGACGCCCTGCTCCACCAGGTAGATCGCCTCCCGGCCCAGCGCGTTCTGGAGCCGGTTCCCGACGAATCCGGGGATCTCCTTACGTTCGACGACCGGAGTCCGGCCGACGAACCGGTAGAACTCCACGGCGAGCTCGACGGATTCGGCGCTGGTGCGCTCACCGGGAACGACCTCGACCAGAGGGATCAGGTGCGGCGGGTTGAACGGGTGCCCGATGAGGACACGCGACGCATCGGCCGGTTCGTCGGTGAACGCCGTCGAGGGGATCGCCGACGACGAACTGAGCAGCAGCGCGTGCGACGGTGCCTCGCGGAGCAAGGTCGCGAACAGGTCCCGTTTGAACTCGACGTTCTCCGGTCCGTTCTCCTGCACGACATCCGCGTGCCGGACGGCCTCGGCGACATCACCGGCGAGGTGGACGCGAGGGGCGAGGTCCTCGACGCTCTGGCCGAGATGCGGGGCGAACTCGGCCAGCGCGCCGGCGACGGCGTCGGCGAGATCCGGCCGCGGGTCCGACACCCAGACCTCCATCCCGTGCCCGGCGAACAGCGCCGTCCACGAAAGGCCGATCGTGCCCGCGCCGATCACCGCGGCCGTGCGAAACCGCTGGGTCATGACTGCGCTCCCTTCAGGTAGTCGAAGACCGGCTTGACCGGAGCGAGCGTCAGGTCGGTGAGGACGTGGCTCGCCGAGACGACCTCCAGCACCGGGAGATCGGCCAGCGGGGCCAGGACGTGCTGGAACAGCTGCAGCCGCGCCGGGCCGGTCCACGCCTCCTTCACGACGACATCGGTGATCTCCGTGCGGACCAGTTCGAAGACCCGGGGAGAACCGTCGTAGCCGGGGATGGTCTTGAGCATGAACGTCGGCACGGTGATCTGTGCTTCGGCCTCGCGCACGTCCAGCCGGTTGTGCTTGTAGCCCATCGTCGCGGTCGCGACGCGGAGGCTGCCGTAGTCGAGTGTCCCGACGAGAGCGCCGTCCTCGGCGTACAACCGGGGCGCGCCAACGGTCTTCGGATACGCGCTGATCTCGCGGCCGGACGCGGTGGCCGGGAAGTTGTCGAGGTACATCGCGTGCAGATACTCGCCGCGTTCACCCTCGAAGCTCACCGGGATCGCCTGGCCGGACTCGGTGTACGGCCCGTATCCGCTGACGTCGCCCATCTTCATCACCTCGAACCGCACGAGCGGTTCGTCGATTTCGAGCGGCTCCGGGACGACGGCGCGCAGGGCGTCGGCGTCGGTGCGGTAGACGATGTTGAGGTACTCGCGGTCGGTGAAGCGGGGCACCACCGGCGCGTAGGCCGGGTTCGTCAGCGGAGTGGTGATGTGCTGCAGGACTTCACTGGTCTTCATTTCACGCTCCTGTCCATTGTGGAACGCGACGCTCGGCGAAGGCCCGCATGCCTTCCCGGACATCGGCCGAGCCCATCAGCTGAGGCATTTCCGCACGCTGTGCGGTGAAGGCCAGGGCATCCGGAACGCCGTCGGCGGCGCGGACGATCTTCTTGACCGCGGCCAAGGCGAGCGGCGCGTTCGCGGCCAGCTGCTCGGCGAGCTGCAGCGCGACGGCGGCGGCCTCACCGGGTGGGACGACCCGGTTCACCAGCCCCAGCCGCTCCGCTCGTGGTGCGCTGAAGGGCTCGCCGGTGAGCAGGAACTCCATCGCCACGTGATGCGGGATCCGCTTGGGCAGCCGGATCACTCCGCCGCCCGCGGCGATCAGCCCGCGCTTCACTTCCGGCAGACCGAACTTCGCGTCTTCCGCGGCGACGATCAGGTCACAGCCCAGCGTCAGCTCGAAGCCGCCGCCCATGGCCCAGCCTTCGACGGCCGCGATCAGCGGCTTCGACAGTTCTGCCTCGGTCAGCCCGCCGAACCCGCGGCCGGGGATCTCGGGGGATTCCCCGGTCAGTGCCGCTTTGAGGTCCATGCCGGCGCTGAACGTTCCGTCCGCGCCGGTCAGGACGCCTGCCCGCAGGGTGGGGTCGGATTCCAGCAGGTCGAGTGCCTCGGCGAGACCGGTGGCGACGGCGGCGTTGACCGCGTTGCGCGCCTGGGGCCGGTCGAGGGTGATCAGCAGGGTGCTGCCGATCCGTTCGGTGCGCACCTCTTGAGTGCTCATGATCGTCTTCTTTCTCAGTTCACACTGGCGAGTTCACGGAGGACATCGGCGGTGTCCTGGCCCGGCAGGGGAGCGAGGCGCCGCACGGAGCCCGGGGTCGCGGAGAACTTCACCGGAATGCCGATGGTGCGGATCGCGCCCTCGCTCGGGTGCTCGACGACATCCAGCAGGTGGCCGTCGCGGACGTACTCGTCGTCCTGCGCGTTGTCCAGTTCCAGCACCGGGGCCATCGGGATGCTGTGCTTCGTGCAGACCTCGGCCCATTCCTCGGTGGTCAAGGCAGGGGCGCATTCGTCGATCAGCTCGGCGAGACCCTCGTGGTCATCGCTTTCGATGGCGTCGCCGTTGACCCGTGGGTCTTCGGCCAGATCCGGCCGTCCGGCGGCTTGGAAGAAGTCGCGGAAGTTCTGCGGGTTGTAAGGGATCACACAGGCGATCCCGTCCTTCGTGTGCACGGCCCGGTGACCGGGGTTCAGCGACGGCCCGAAACCGGTCCGGCCTTCGGCAGGCTCGTAGACGTGCCCGGCGAGGTGCTCGACCAGGTTGAACGCGATCAGCGTGTCGGTCATCGGGATCTCGATCCGCTGGCCCTCGCCGGTCTTGTCACGGTGCACCAGCGCGGCGAGCACGGTGTAGGCGATGGTCAGGGAGGAGACCTTGTCGCCGATGATCGTCGGCAGGTAGACCGGCTTGCCCAGCGCGCGGTTCGCGACGTCGACCAGGCCGGACGCGGCCTGCACGGTCTCGTCGTAGGCGGCGTTGCCCGCGCGATCGGAGTCCCCGCGGAAGCCCTGGGCGTGCGCGTAGATCAGGCCCGGGTTGCGCTCGGCGACGTCCGCGTAGTTGAGGCCGAGGCGGCTCAAGGCGCCGGGACGCATGTTGGTGATGAGCACGTCCGCGGTGTCGATCAGCTTGAGCGCCTGCTCGCGCTGCTCCTCGTCCTTGAGGTTGAGGGCGACGCTGCGCTTGTTGCGGTTCACGTTGAGATTGAGCGGGGTCATCCCCGGTGTCGTGCGGAAATGCCCCACGCGCACGGTGTCGGCCGGGGACTCGATCTTGATCACGTCGGCGCCGAGGTCGCCCAGGATCTGCGCGGCGTACGGGCCCATCACGACGGTCGAGAGGTCGATCACCCGCACACCGTCCAGCGGTCCGGCGGGGGTGTTGGTGACGTCCATCTTCGTTTCCTTTCGCCGTTCTTCGCTCTGCCGCCGACGTTAGGACCGAATAGCGGGAAAGGGAATGATCAAGAAACGAACAATGGTATGACCGAGGCGGTCATACCATTGTTTATGTCTGATTTGGCGGTTATGTGGAGAGTGGCTCGGCGAAGATCTCGCGGACGGTGTCGATCAGCTCGGCGAGGTCGCCTTCTTCGCCGCGGTCGCGCCGCCAGACCAGGGCGGTTTCCAGCTGGGGATGGAAATCCGCGAAGGGCAGGATGGTGACGTTGTCGAGCAGGTAGAGATGCATGGGACTGTCCGGGTCGAGCATCGTGATCGAGAACGACCCGCCGTTCGACACCAGTTCGGCCACCCCGGAATAACCGGAATTGGGTACCTTCAGCCGTTCCTTGATACCCGCATTCGCCAACTGGCGGTCCATTTGGTCGAAATATGCGGGAATGCTTTCCGAAGCGGACGGAATATAGGAAAGGCCGGTCAATTCCGCGAGGTTCACCGTTTCCCGTCCGGCGAACCGTTCGGCCGGGACGACGGCGCCGAGCCGCTCCGCCATCACCGGGACCAGTTCGAGTGCCGGATCGTTCACCGGCAGCCGGACCAGTGACAACGCCAGCTTGCCCTCGTGCACCGCGCCGAGAAGGTCACTCGTCGTTCCCGGCCAGCGTTTGAGCTCATACCGGTCGCGGCACCGTTCCTCGAGTTGTTTGACCCGCTCCCGCAGTGCCGGGTGCACGCCTGCGGGCATGCCGAGGAACACGGTGCTCCGCCGCGGTTTCGCCGCTTCCTTGAGCCGCCAGGGAATCGCGTTGACCTGGTCGAGGATGTCGCGCGCGATCGGCAGCAGCGCCGAACCCTCCGCGGTGAGGGTGACGTGGTGCGTGCTGCGGTCGAACAACCGGTGGCCCAGCTCGTGTTCGAGATCCTTGATGCGCTGGCTCAGCGGGGAGGCGGCCATATGCAGTTTCCGTGCCGCCTGGGAGAAGTTCAGCTCTTCGGCGACGGCCACGAAATACCGCAGGTGCAACATCTCCACTCGATCACCCTAACCCGGAAGGACGGCGGCGGCAGGTGGCTCTCACGTACCCCCTCCCGGACGCTATGAACGGTCCGTTCCTTGCGAAATTTGCAAGTAACGGACCGTTCATAGCACCCGAGGGCCGCTTAAGAGCCCTTTGGGAAGGCCACGGTGAACGCCGCGCCACCTTCGGGCGCCGGGCCCGCGGTTAGCGTCCCGCCCATCCGCGTGACCAGGCCGAACGCCAGCGCCAGCCCGATTCCGGACCCGACC
Source organism: uncultured Actinomycetota bacterium (assembly GCA_963766045.1). GTDB lineage: Bacteria > Actinomycetota > Actinomycetes > Mycobacteriales > Pseudonocardiaceae > Amycolatopsis. The sequence continues at coordinate 1,943,476 of CAVXYN010000003.1, forward strand.
GGACGGCTGTCGCGGTAGCGCTTGTTGAGTACGCCACGTTCGAACGCGACCGGGTAGTCCTCGGGGGCCAGTCCCGGTCCGCCGTCGCGCACCGCCAGCCGCGCCTGCCCACCGTCGATGCCGAGGGCGAACACGATCGGCGCGCCCGCCGGGGTCACCCGCAGCGCGTTCTCGGCCAGCCCGTCGACGACCTGGCGAAGCCGCCTCGGGTCGGCGACGATCGGGACTTCGCCGGGCGGCAGCTCGACCCGCAACGCGACGTTCTCCCGTTCACAGCGGAGTCGCCAGACGTCGGCGCATTCGCGGACGAGGGCGGCGAGGTCCAGCGGCGCCAGGTCGAGACGGAACTCGTCGGCACCGAGCCGCGCCAGCTCCAGCAGGTCGCTGACCAGGCGTTCCAGTCGCAGGGCCTCGCGGTGGATGGTCTGCCCGGCGCGCCGCGCGTCCTCGCCTTCGGCCACGCCGTCACCGATCGCCTCGGCGAATCCGGTGACGGCCGTGAGCGGTGTCCGCAGCTCGTGCGAGACCGAGAGAAGGAATTCGCGCTGCCGTGCCTCGCTGTACTGGAGTGCGTCGGCGAGTTCATTCACCGATTTGGCGACATCCGCCACTTCGGACGGTCCCTCGACGGGAACCCGCAGGTCACGACGTCCCGCCCGCATACCGCTCGCCACCGACGCGGCACGGCGCAGCGGCCGCGACAGCATCCGGCCGAGCACCAGCCCCGCGACAGCCGCGACGGCGAGACCGGCACCGAGGGCGAACAGGATATTGCGGACCAGCGGCCGGGCCCTGGCCTCCCCGATGCGGGTCGATTGGACCAGTGCGAACGCGGCGCCGCGTTCGCCGACCGACCGGATCTCGACCAGATACTGCTGGCCTTCGACGGCGACGGACTCCGACCGGGTCGCGGATTGCCCGATTCCGGCCTTCGTCGCCGCTCGCTCGGCTACCTCGCCGCCGCCGTCCAGCGTCCCGTTCGGACGCCGGACGACGACGTCGATTCCTTGCCCCCGCACGACTTCCGCGACCTTGCTCACGCCGAGCCGATTGCCGATCCCAGTCTCGTCGAGCTGGCTCGCGACGACGTCGGCCTGCGCGGACAGCGACTGCCGGAGGACGTCAGACCCGGCTGTGCGGACCAGCCTGGCCACGACCAGTCCGGCCACCACCACCGCGACCGCGGCGATCGCGAGGCACACCACGGTGATCCGCAGCGCGAGCGACGTCCGTTTCATCCCGCGTCCGCCGCGTAGCCGATGCCGCGGACCGTCCTGATCGGACTGTGGTCGCCGAGTTTCCCGCGCAGCTGCGCGATATGGACATCGACGGTCCGCGTGCCCGCCGAAGCCGCGTAGCCCCAGACGGCGCTGAGCAGTTGCTCGCGGGTGAACACCTGACCCGGCCGCCGCAACAGATGCGTGAGCAGGTCGAACTCCGTCGACGTCAGCGCGACCTCGGCATCGGCCGCCCAGGCACGGCGCTGCGTCACGTCGAGCAGGACCCGCCCGGCGGTGAACGTCTCGGCGGGAGGTGCGGAGCCCGCGGCCCGGCGCAGAACGGTCCGCACCCTGGCCGCCAGCTCACGCGGGCTGAACGGTTTCGTGAGGTAGTCGTCCGCGCCGATCTCCAGGCCCAGCAGGCGATCCAGCTCGTCGTCGCGGGCGGTGACGAACAGCACCGGCGTCCAGTCGCCGTCCGCGCGCAGCTTCCGGCAGATCTCGATACCGTCCATTCCGGACAGTCCGATGTCGAGGACGATCGCGACCGGGCGAAGGCGCCGGATCGCGGCCAGCGCCGCGCCTCCGTCCGCCTCCACCTCGACGCCGAAGCCGTCCCGCCGCAGGTACAGCGTGGCGAGTTCGGCGATCGCGGGGTCGTCCTCGACGACCAGTACCAGCCCGCGTCCCGGTTGCGTCGTCACCGCCCGATCCTGTCACGGGGCCGGGTCGTCGGCCATGTCCGACTCGATCGCGTCCAGGGTGCGCTGGACGACGCTCAGTTCACTCGGCACCGGGTTCGAGGTGTTCGACGCTGTTTCCTCGTTGCAGGCTGCCGTGCCGAACAACGCGAGCGCGGTCAGTGCGACGGCCAGTACGCGTTTCACTTGCCTGCCTTGCAGTGCGCACCGGAGAAAGCGTCCAGCTTCTGCTTCGCCGTAGTGAGTTCGGGAAGCCGTTCGCTGCGCTTGTCGGCCCGTTTCTGGAGCCTGTCGGCGGCGTCGTTGTGCCCCTTCTTGCGCTGGTCCTCGGCCCTGGCCTTGAGGTTCGCCAGGGAACCGCGGATCTCGGGGCCGCCGTTGATGCGGTCGGTCAGTTTCGTCGTGCGCTGGGTGAGTTTCGGCAGCCACTCGGCGCAGAGTTGCTGGGACTCTTCGGGGCTGAGGGTGATCGGGCCAGGGGCGGTCTGGGCCGAGGCGGCGGGGGCCAGGACCAGCACGCCGGCCGCGGCGAGCCCGGCGGCGAGGGCCAGAGCGGAGCGTTTCATCACGGAACTCCCTTCTCGCCCGGCGGGGTGCCGGGCGAGAAGAGCTTCGCGCGGGGAGATGCGGGGAGTATGGGAGGAATGTTCGGGTTGTGTAAGGCTGGGACGGAGAGGAGCGAACCCATGGTCAGGATTCAGCGGATTTCCGCCCGGGGGCACACCACGGCGGACCCTCATTTCGTCTACGAACTCCTGCGGGATCGGGACCACTGGCCGGACTGGTCGCCGATGGGATCGTTCCGGTCGCTCGATCAGGGCGACCGGAACGGCCTCGGCGCGGTGGGCGTGTTCCGAACCTCGGGCGTGAACAGCTGCGAAGAGGTCATCGCGCTGGAACCGGGCAAGCGATTCGGCTACAAGTTGCGAAAAGGCCTGCCGTTGCGCGACTACCGCGCCTACGTCGATCTCACCCCTGCCGACGGCGGCACGGACGTCCACTGGCATTCGTCGTTCACCGGCAAGATCCCGGGAACCGGCTGGTTCTACCGGTGGTTCCTCTCACGCTTCATCGCGCGGATGGTCGACTGTCTCGTGACGCGAGCCTCACAAGGTCCGGGCCACTCTCGTTGAGCATGTTACTCTCCCTGGGAGAGTGAGGAGGCCACGTGCTCGGCAATCCGTACGATCCCGACTGCCCCACCCGCGCGCTGCTCGACCGCATCGGCGACCAGTGGACCGTGCTCATCGTCGGCGTCCTCGGCGACGGACCGCTCCGGTTCACCGAGATCGGCAAACGCGTCCGGGGTATCTCCCAGAAGGTGCTCACCCAGACGCTGCGCAGCCTGGTCCGCGACGGCATCCTGATCCGCACCGCGTACCCGGAGATCCCGCCGCACGTCGAGTACGAGCTGACCACGCTCGGCCGGAACCTCGCCGAGCCGCTGGAGATGCTGGACAAGTGGGCGCGGGCGAACATGGACGAGGTCCTCGCCGCACGTAAGTCCTACGACAGTGTAAATCTGTCGCGCGCTGACGGAAACGTTCCGCAGGGCGCTGGACGCAGATAACTCTCGCGCCAACGTGTAGGGCGCCCTGCAAAACGTTTCCGTGGCCTTCGGCCAAAAGAGGCGGGCGACGGTGAAGTCTCCGCCGGGCGCAGAGCGCCCTTTGGGAGACGAGACAACTCAGCGCGTGACGAGTCCGGCTTCGTGCGCCAGCAGACCTGCCTGAGTCCTGTTCGCACAATCCAGTTTCACCAGCATCCGCGACACGTAGCTCTTCACCGTCGCCTCCGCGAGGTGGAGCTTGGCGGCGATGTCCGCATTGGACAGTCCTTCGCCGAGGCAGGCGAGCACGTCGGTCTCGCGTTCGGTCAGCCCCTCGGTCTTGCGGCGCGCGTCCTCCCCGCGACGGCGTCCATCGGCGGAAAGCGCCACCAGCCGTTGCGCGGCCACCGGGGAGAGCACGGTGTGCCCGTCGGCCGCGACCCGGACCAGGCCGATCAGATCCTCCGGCGGCGTCGACTTCACCAGGAACCCGGCCGCGCCGGCCCGCAGCGCGCGGATGACGTAGGTGTCGGCATCGAACGTCGTCAGCGCGACGACCGCGGGCGGGTCCGGGAGCTTCGTGATCCGCTCGATGGCGGTCAGCCCGTCGATGCCGGGCATCCGGAGGTCCATCAGCACGACGCGCGGGCGGTGCCGGACCACGGCCTCCACGGCTTCGGCACCGTCCTGTGCCTGCGCCACGACCTCGATGTCGTCGGCGGAACCGAGGATCGTGCGCAGATGCGCGCACACCATCGGTTCGTCATCGACAACGACCACGCGGATCACCGGTCTCGCCTTCCGTCGGCTCTACAGTCGGGACGTAGGCGGGCAGTATCGCATCGACACGGTACCCGCCGCCGGGGTTCGGCCCCGCGTCGAAGCGGCCGCCGATCAGCTCGACGCGCTGCCGCAGCCCGGCCAGGCCGGCGCCGGAGCCGCTGCCCGCCAGCGCCGGGTCGGGTGGAGCGCCCGCCCGGGTGTTCTCGACGGCGACGTCGAGACCGTCCGAGTGGTAGCGAAGTTCGACCGTCGCGGTCGAACCCGGCGCGTGTTTCCGGATGTTGGTCAGCGCCTCCTGTACGACGCGGTACGCCGTACGCGCGACGGTGGGGGAGATCCGCCCGGGAGTGCCGAGCACGGTCAGCTCGGTCGGGATGCCGACCGACGCCGATTCCGCCACCAGCGTCGCCGGATCGTCGGCCGCACCGGGGTGCAGCGTGCGGGGCTCGGCGTTCGCGCCGTTGCGCAGCACCCCGACGAGATCGCGCAGTTCGTCCAGCGCGAGCGCGCCTTCGCGCCGGATGTCCTCGGCGGACGTGCGCACGGCTTCGTCGTCCGAGGTCACGCCGAGCGCTCCGGCGTGCAGCACCATCAGGCTCAGCCGGTGCGTGACGACGTCGTGCATCTCCTCGGCCAGTTTCCGCCGTTCCTCCGCACGGGCCCGTTCGGCGAGCAGGTGCTGTTCCCGTTCGGCGCGCTCCGCCCTGTCCCGCAAGGACTTCAGTAGCTGGCGCCGGGCTTCGAAGTACAGCGAAAGCGCCGTGGGCAGTGCGGTACCGAGCAGGCCGAACGGGGTGGTGCTCCAGTTCGGATTCCACGGCCGGGACGCGCAGACGACCAGCAGCGCGGTCAGCCACAGCACCGTCCGTCGGTCGAGGACGCGGGCGAGCTGGCTGAGCACGACCGGGGTGATCGTCGGGACGGTCATCACCGTCAGCTGCCGGGTCGGCACGAGCAGGCCCGGATCCAGCAGATCCGAAGCGAGCATCACCAGCGCCCCTGCCGCGATCAGCCCGGCGACCAGGCGCGGGAACCGGAACAGCAGGATCAGCGAGAGGTCGAGCAGCACTTGCAGAGTGACGCCCGCGGCCGGGCCCGCCCAGCCTGTCGTCGGTTCGCCGAACACGTACAGCGAGATGTCCAGACCCACGAAGGCGAGCGACGCCGCGACGAGCCAGGCCCAGTCGGCGGATCTCGGCCAGAACGCTCGCTCGCTCTTTTCCACGTGGCCACGGTAACCAGCTGAGGGCGGCCACGCCCGGTATCGGCGACCAACGGCGCGGGACCCGCAACTTTCGTCTATCCGAACCGCCACTTCGTCGGCTTGCGGACAACCGATGTCTCGGGTGGACTGGTCCGGTGACCGAACTTTCCTTGCCCGCCAAGGCGTACCTGCTCGCTTGTGACGTCGGTCGCGGGCGGTTGAAGGACCGGCGGCGTGCGGGACTGCTGGTCCGGGGTGCCGCCCTGACCGATCTCGTGCTGCGCGAGCGGATCGCCGACGCGGACGGCCGGATCCACGTGCCCGGTACCGGGCCGACCGGTGACCTCGTCCTCGACGAGGTGCTCGCCGAGATCGCCGCGGACAGGCCCCGCAAGTGGAAATGGTGGGTGCGCCGCGATGCGCGTGGAACCCTGGAGGCGCTGGAGAGTCAGCTCGAGGCCGCCGGGATGATCGAGCTGCGCACGAGCCGGATGCTCGGACTGTTCACGGTGCGGCGGCCGGTCGTCCAGGATCCCGCCATCGTCGAGCGGCTCCGTGCACTCATCGACAACGCGCTCCGGGGGCCCGCCTCGGTGTCCGATGTGGACTCGTCCGACGCCGCCCTCACCGCGTTGGCGGCGGCGGTCGAACTCCGCGAAGTTATTCCGCGCCGCGACAGGCGCCGCTACCGGGAGCGGATCGACCTGCTGACCGAACGCTGTGGCGCCGCTGTTCCCGCACTGCGGAAACTGATCAAGGAAATGGATGCCGCGGCCGCCGCGATGGCTTCCACCAATGGCGGAGGCAGCTGATCCGTAATGGATGAACCGAATGGTGATGCGGTCGGCAAAGAAATCACCGGACGCATTTATGGACCGACCGTTCGGCAATGGTAACGGTTTCGTCGTAATAGTCTCGTTACCCAATTCGGTGCCACTTCCGCGCACTGGTACACGGCCATTCGGGTCGGCTTGTTGAACAGTGAATATCTTGTCTGGACAGGAAATACGCGCGATGGTGCAAGTAACGACCTCTCGTCTGCCCGAACGGACACGGCACCTGTGCGCCGTTCGGCGGCATCGTCGTGATGCAAAGGGATTCCGCCCCGAAAACTGCCCCGGCGGCGCATTGACATTCCCCGATTTCGCGGTGAGTCTTTAACTCGCGGAATTCACCGCGCTATCCCGGTTGTCGAGATAGGGGAGGATTTTCTTGAACGACAAACGAAGATTCAGGAACTTGATCGGGTTCGCGATCGCGGCTTTGGTCGCGTCGACGATGGGCGTCGCGGGCACTGCCGCCGCGGCACCCGCGAAGTCCGATGTGGCGGTCTCCGGTGCCACCGCGCTGAGCCCGGACGTGGCCGCCACGGCACAGGGGTCGGGTGTGGACGCACAGCAGAAGGCGCTGGCCTCCTACTGGACGCCGGAGCGGATGAAGTCGGCGAAGCCGGACAGTGAACTGCCTTCCGCGCGGGCTCAGGCGGCGACGGCCAAACCGTCGGCGACCGAGCAGGCCAAGCCGGGCGGGGCGGCGGGGAAGGTCGAGGCGGCGAAACCCGTCGCCGAGCCCAAGGCGGACGTCAAAGCCGGCGCCGGAGCCAAGCCGGATGTCCAGACGCAGGCCTACTACCCCAACTATCCCGTCGGCCACGCGGTCGCACGGACCTACGGCAAGGTGTTCTTCACCAGTGCCGGCCTCAACTACGTCTGCTCGGCCACGATCGTCAACAGTGAAGGCAAGTCCATCGTCTGGACCGCCGGCCACTGCAACACCTCGGGCCAGGCGTGGCACTACAACTGGACGTTCGTGCCGAACTACGTCAACGGCAGCGCGCCCTACGGCTACTGGTACGCCTATCAGCTGTGGTCCACGAACGCGTGGTTCTACAACAACAACGACTGGGCCAACGACGTCGGCTCCGCGGTCCTGTACCGCAACAACGGCTGGCGGATCACCGACTACCTCGGCGGCCAGGGCATCACGTGGAACCAGGCGGTCAGCTACTTCGCCTACGCCTTCGGGTACCCGCAAGGTCCGCCGTTCAACGGCTGCTGCCTCGTCGGGGAGTACGGGCAGACCTACAACGGCGGCGGCGGAACGATCTACATGGTCAACTACATGACCGGTGGCTCCTCGGGTGGCGCGTGGCTATACGGCTTCGACGGCAACTGGGGCTATATCAACGGCCACAACGATTTCAAGTACAACGCCTACCCGCAGTACATGTACTCGCCGTACTACGGGAACCAGGTGGCCGGCCTCTACGGCTCGGTCCGCTATCTCTCCACCTGATCCAGTGAGCGCGTGAAGGGCTCCTTCCCTCGGCTCAGCCGAGGGAAGGAGCCCTTCACGCGCTCTTGTGACCGAAAAGACGGTCGAGGTAGTAGTCCACAGTGGACACGGCCTGATCGGGGGTGTGGTGGCCGAGCACGATGTCGGTGCCCTGTGAGTCGGCCAACGCCCACAGAATGGTGGCCTCGTGGACGGGATCGGCCGCCGGGTCGATGTCGCCGTCGGCCTGTGCCTGCCGGATGAACAACGCGAACATCTCATGCAGTTTCGGTGCGCCTTCGGTGAACGCGGCCGCGATCGACGGGTCGGAGATCGCGCGGATGAAGAAGGCGACCCCCATCAGCCAGTCGCCCCGCCCGCGTTCGTCGAGTGGCATGATCTCGACGATGACCGCGCGGATGATGTCGCGTGGCCGGACCGGACCTTCGCCCGACTCCAGTTTGGCCCTGATCCGTTGCTCGTGGAGTTGCGACCGCCGCTCGATGGCGTAGAGCAGCATCTCGTCCTTCGTCTTGAAGTAGTGCTGCACCGAGCCCATCGACATACCCGCTTCGGCCGCGACATGGCGGAGGCTGACGCCTTCAAGTCCTCGAGTGGCCGTGAGGCGCTGCAGCGCGTCGGCGATCCGCCCGCGCCGCTCGGCGTGATCCACCTGTCTGGGCACCCTCACCGTCCCGTTCGCCGTCGCACTGGCAATGCGATCGCATTGCAAAACCTTGCCGAGACTATTACGATGCGAACGCATTGTAAACGTGCTTTTCGGGGGTGCATCGTGGAATCCACTGTGGGGAAGGTGCGGCTTCGGCCGCCGCGCAACGTACTGGACAAGCGTGTGATCGGCTGGTGGCGGCTGCAGAGTGTGCTGTTCTTCGGAACGCCGGTGCTGGTGCTCGTCGTGCTGGGACTGCTCATCGAGCCGGCGCGATTCTGGTTGATGGCGCCGGCGGTGGTCCTCGCCGCGCTCGGGCTGGTCTTCGCGATCGCCATGCCGCTGTGGTGGTTCAAGGTGCATCGCTGGGAGTTCACGGAAACCGCCGTGTACGCCCGATCCGGCTTCTTCTGGCAGGAATGGCGCGTCGCGCCGATGTCCCGTATCCAGACCGTGGACACCCTGCGCGGCCCGCTCCAGCAGATGTTCGGGCTCGCGACGGTCACCGTGACCACGGCGTCGGCGAAGGGCGCGGTCAAGATCGAGGGGCTGGACCACGAGCTGGCCGCGAGTCTCGCCGAGCAGCTCACCGAAACCACGCAGGCGACTCCCGGGGACGCGACGTGAGCGAGTTCGAGGGCTGGAGCCGCCTGGACAAGCGGACGCTCGGCGTCACGGCGCTGACCTTCACCGGAGTGGCCATCGGAGCCGCGGTGCCGACCACGTTCGCGATCGTCGGCGGCGGAGCGTCGCTCGGGATCGTGCTCATCTGGGTCGCGGCTGCCGCCGTGCTGTTCGTCGGCGCCGTGGTGTTGATCGACCTGTTCTACTGGCAGGGCGCGCGCTACCGCGTGACACCGGAACGCCTCGAGTACGCGTTCAGGCTGGTGGTCCAGACGCGGAAATCGTTGCCGCGTGAACGGATCCGCAACGTCGACCTGACGGCGAACCCGGTCCACCGGATGCTGGGGGTGGCCGTGGTGACCATCGGCACCGGACAGCAGGAGACGGCCGGACAGGGCAGGCTCAAACTCAACCCGGTGTCGCGCGAGGAGGCCGAGCGGCTGCGCGCGGAACTGTTGCGCCGCACCGAAACCGTCCACACCGATGAAGAAGACGCGCCGCTCGTCGCGCTGGACAAGAGCTGGATCCGGTACGCACCGGTGTCCTTCCTGACACCGGCCTTGGGGCTCGGCGCCGGCGGCGCGCTCATGCAGGTGTCCGAATGGGCCGGTCTGCAGAAGGGCCTGATCGCCTGGGTGATGGGCCTGTTCCGCGGAATCCCTTTGGTGGTCGCGATTCTGATCCTGCTGGCCATCGCGATGGTGGTCGGCGTGGTTGCCGCGCTCGGGTTGTGGGTCGAGATGTGGTGGAACTACCGGCTCGACCGCGAACCCGGCGGCACGCTGCGGGTGCGCCGCGGGCTGTTCACGACGCGCTCGATTTCGATCGAGGAACGTCGTCTTCGCGGCATCGACCTCGTCGAGCCGTTGGGGAACCGGTTCGCCGGGGCGGCGCGGGTCGACGCGATCGCGACGGGTACGCGGAAGGGCGAGCACGGCGAACAGACCGACTACCACACCCTGCTCCCGGCGGCCCCGCTCGAAACCGCGCATCGGATCGCTGCCGACGTGCTGCGCGAACCGGTCTCGCCGACCGAGTCCGTCCGGCTCGCCGGGCATCCGGTCGCGGCACGCGGGCGGCTCCTGCGGTGGTTCGTCGGTTCCGTCGTCGTGCTGCTGGCCGTGTTCGCTCTGCTCGGTTTCCTGCTCACCGATGTCCTGCTGATCATCGGGGCCGTGCTGGGGGTCGTGCTCCTGCCGGTCTCGGTGCTGCTCGCGCTGGACGCCTACCGGAATCTCGGGCACGGGATCACCGGCCGCTACCTCGTCGGCAGGCACGGAACGGTGCGGCGCAGCACGTTCGCACTCGACCGGGACGGCGTGATCGGCTGGACGGTGAAGCAGTCGGTTTTCCAGCGGCGTAAGGGATTGCTGACTGTCGTCGCGACCACGGCGGCGGGCGCCGGGGCGTACTCCATCTTCGACGCGGGGGAGGAACAGGGACTGGAGTTCGCCGAGGAGGCGGTACCGGATCTGCTCGCCCCGTTCCTGGAGCGCGCCTGACGGATGGCCGAAATCCGCTCGCCGAGGTCATTAGCCTCGGATTCATGCAGACCTTCGGAGCCGAATTCGCCGTCCCGCCCGGATATCTGAACACGCCCAGTATCGGTATCCCGCCGTCGCACGTGGCCGACGCGGTGGCGGGGGCGGTCGAGCGCTGGCGGCGTGGCGGGACACGGCCGGGGGACTTCGACGAGGCGGTCGCCAGGTCGCGGCAGGGCTTCGGTGCGCTGATCGGGGTCCCGGGGGAGCGGGTCGCGATTGGCGCGTCGGTCTCCCAGCTGATCGCGAACGTCGCGGCCGGGCTGCCCGACGGGGCGAGCGTGCTCGTCGCCGAAAACGACTTCACCAGCGTCACCTTCCCCTTCGCCGCTCAAGGCCATCGAGGCGTGAAGGTCACCGAAGTCCCGCTGGCGAACCTGGCCGAGCACGTCGACGGGCACGACCTCGTGGCGGTCAGCGTCGTGCAGTCGGCGGACGGCGCCCAGGTCGATCTCGACGGGCTTCGCGCCGCCGCCGAGTCGGCCGGTGCGGCCGTCCTGCTCGACGCCACCCAGGCGGCCGGCTGGCAGCCGCTCGACCTCGGGTGGGCGGACTGGGTGGTCGCCGCCGGGTACAAATGGCTGCTCGCGCCGCGCGGGGCGAGCTGGCTGGCGGCGCATCCGCGGGCGCTGGAGCGGGCGGTTCCGGTCGCCGCGAACTGGTACGCCGGCGAGGACCCCTGGCAGAGCGTCTACGGCCTTCCGCTGCGGCTCGCCGCGGGCACCCGCTCACTCGACCTGTCGCCTGCCTGGCTCGCGTTCGCCGGCGCGGCCGAATCGCTCGAGTACCTCGCGTCCCTCGACCTCGAAGCCGTCCGCGCACACTGCGCCGGCCTCGCCGATTCGCTTCTGGAAGCACTGGGCTCACCCGGACAGGGGAGCGCGATCGTCTCGTTGGCGGGCGCCGCCGATCGGCTGAAAGACGCAGGAATCGTGGCCAGTACCCGGGCCGGACGGCAGCGGCTCGGCTTCCATCTGTACAACACCGCTGACGACGTCGAACAGGTGATAAGCACGTTCAGGTGAAACGGGCCGGGGGCGTGAACTACCGTATGTTCCCGTGGTTGGTGCGCAATTTACTCCGGGACCCGCGGAAACGGCCCGGCTTCAGCCGGTGCGGCAGGCAGGGCCGCCGCCCGCGGCCAAACCGGCCAGGAACCCGGCGACCCTCGCGCTGAAGGGCGCCGGGCTGGTCGCGATCGCGGTCGTGTCCGCCCTGCTCTGGTGGCTGATCCGGCACGAACCGGAGGTCACCGCCCCGGTCGCCGATTCGTCCGCGAAGTCCGGGCAGTTCCAGTACACGCTGGTCGAAGGCCCGCAGGTGTCGTCGGACTGCGCGGCCAAGTCCTACGGCGACACGAAGGAATTCTTCGGGAAGACGCCCTGCCAGCGGCTGTCCCGCGCGCTGTACACGATGGAGACCGGCGGCCATAAGGCCCTGGTGTCGGTCGTGCTGGTCACCATGCCCGGCGAGGTCACCGCGGGCCAGCTGAAGGCACTCACCGACCGGGACGGCACGGGAAACGTGACCGACCTGGCCCGCGACGGCACCTTCAAGGCGAAGGACGCTCCGAAGGTGTCGACCTCGAACGCCGCCTACGACTCCCGCGTGAACGGCGCGGACGTCACCATCGTGCTGACCGACTTCTATAACAAGCACAGTGACGAACAGCTGCTGGAGCGGATCGCCACCGACGCGCTGCGGCTTTCGGGCGACCTCCGCCGCTGAGCCGGGGGCGCCACCCTCAGGCGGTCTGCCCCGGCATCGCGATCGCGACCGGCTTCGCGCCGAACTCCGCCCGCCAGGCCGTACCCCGCCGCGCCGAGCCGATCAGCGCGTTGAGGGCGGTCCGCCGGAGGGCGGCCTCGTCGGTCCGGTCGAGCACGCCCAGCCAGGCCGATGTCGCGTCCGCCTCGGCCGTGGCGACCAGCTCCATCGCCGAGTTCGCGTCGGTCACCGGCTTCGGCGGGACGTACGCGGCCTCGGGGCCGGACGGGGTCTGCGAGGCGGCGGACAGCATGCGTTCGCAGACGTCGCGGCGTTTGACGTGTTCGGCGGTACCGCGGGCGACGGCGCCGGCGAAGGCGGCCGGTAAGTAGGCGCTGACCAGGCCGTACACCCAGATCGCCGCGTGTTCGGCGGCCAGGGCCTGCTGGACCGCCTCCGCGGCCTCCTGGAGCAGCGGCGGACCGGCGGGGACCTCGACGGGCGCGGCGTCGTCGCCTCGGCCGAGGCGCTCCGAGCTCTGCTGCAGTGCCGCGCAGCCGGCCGCGACCGAGGCGACCAGCCCGGCGCGGTACCTCGGCAGCGAGGGGATCAGGTCTTCGGCCTGCTTGCGAGCCCTCGCCAGGCGTTCCTTGAGCCCGTCCACGCTCGTGGGCGCGTTCTCCGCCGGGCCGGACGGCTCGGGTTTCGGCCGGTTCAGCCGGTCGACCTCGGGTTTGAGCGCGGCGGCGTGAGCCGCGCGCGCGGTCGAGACGGCCTCGGCTTCCGCGCCGGTCAGTGCCCCCGCGCCCGCCGCGTCGGTCTCCGCCGCCTGGAGCAACGGGCCCAGCGGATCGGGGCTCTCGTCGTACCCGGGGGAGCAGGCGGCGGCGAAGGGCACGGCCAGTGCGGCCAGCGCGCCGGCCCGCAGGACGGCGCGGCGATTCGGCAAGGTGGGCTCGGTCGGTCTTCCGGTCACGCCGCCCAATCCTGCCAGTAGCCCCGGCGGGCCCGCCGCTCGCGCGTCACACGGGGGTCACCAGATAAGCTGGTCCACTACCGCACCCGGTACCGATGGCACCGGGTCGCCCACAGCCGAACAGGAGCGCTCCACCGTGCCCAACGACCTCGCCAGCAGGCTGGAGCCCATCGTGGCCGAAGCCGTCAAGGCAGCGGGTTTCGACCTCGATTCGTTCGAGGTCCAGCAAGCAGGCCGCCGTCAGCTGGTCAAGGTCGTCGTCGACGGGGACGACGGGGTCGGACTGGACGAGGTGGCCCGCATCAGCCGGGCGGTCTCCGCCGCGCTCGACGAGAACGAGCACGTACTCGCCAGCGCCTACACCCTCGAAGTCACCTCGCCCGGGCTCGACCGGCCACTGACCCTGCAACGGCACTGGCGGCGCGCGAAGTTCCGCCTGGTCAAGGTCACTCCCAACGAAGGCGCCGCCTTCATCGGCCGCGTCGGGCACGCGGGGGAGCGAGCCGCGCGGGTGCTGGTCGACGGCGAGCTCCGGGACGTCGCATACGCCTCGGTGACCAAGGCGGTTATCGAGATCGAGTTCAAACAACCACCTGCCGAGGACCTGAAACTGTTGGAAAACGATGCCGCGGCCCTGACCGACGGCAGCACCGTCACCGCCGCCACTACCCAGCCGAAGGAGGAGCCGAAGTGAACGTCGACATCGCCGCGCTGCGCGCGATCGAACGGGACAAGGACATCCCCTTCGAGACGGTCATCGAAGCCATCGAGACCGCGCTGCTCACCGCGTACAAGCACACCGAGGGCCACCAGGCGCACGCCCGGATCGACATCGACCACAAGAGCGGGCTGGTCCGCGTCCTCGCGCACACCCTCACCCCGGACGGCCAGATCGACGAGGAGTGGGACGACACCCCCGAGGGCTTCGGCCGGATCGCCGCCACCACCGCGCGGCAGGTCATCCTGCAGCGCCTGCGCGACGCCGAGCACGAGAAGACCTTCGGAGAGTTCTCCGCCAAGGAGGGCGAGATCGTCGCCGGTGTGGTGCAGCGTGACGCGCGCGCCAACGCCCGCGGCATGGTCGTCATCCAGGTGGGCGACATCGAAGGTGTGCTGCCGTCGATCGAGCAGGTCCCCGGCGAGTCCTACGAACACGGCAGCCGGATCAAGGCGTATGTCGTGACCGTGTCGCGCGGCAACCGCGGACCGCAGATCACGCTGTCGCGGTCGCATCCGAACCTGGTGCGCAAGCTGTTCGCGCTCGAGGTCCCCGAAATCGCCGACGGCACGGTCGAAATCGCCGCCGTGGCGCGCGAGCCCGGACACCGGACGAAGATCGCGGTCCGCTCGACGGTGCCCGGCGTCAACGCCAAGGGTGCGTGCATCGGCCCGGTCGGCGCGCGTGTGCGCAACGTGATGAGCGAGCTGGCAGGCGAGAAGATCGACATCATCGACTTCTCCGAGGACCCCGCACGATTCGTCGGGAATGCGTTGTCGCCCGCGAAGGTTGTATCGGTCCGAGTCGTCGACGAGCGGGCCAAAACGGCCCGTGTCGTCGTCCCGGATTTCCAGCTGTCGCTCGCCATCGGCAAGGAGGGCCAGAACGCCCGCCTCGCCGCGCGGCTGACCGGTTGGCGCATCGATATCCGGAGTGACGCGGCCCCCGTGGATCAAGGTGACGAAGCCCACGCAGGACAGGCGCGGCCCGCCGCGACAACCGGTTCGGCTGAGTGAAGGTCGAAGCGCTAGACTTACGAGTGGTTCAGAGCCCGCGGCCGGGAACCGACCTCCAGCATGACCGGGAAACTCCGGTTCGTACTTGTGTGGGTTGCCGTCGGCGGGCCTTGATCGGTGAGTTGCTGCGAGTGGTCGCGGTGGATGGACGGCTGATCGTCGACGAGCGTCGGCGGTTGCCGGGCCGGGGTGCCTGGTTGCATCCCGCGTCCGACTGTCTGGCCAAGGCCGAGCGGCGCAGGGCATTTCCCCGAGCACTTCGTGTTCCGGGGTCGCTCGACGCCCAGGGTGTCCACGAACGCCTTGAGCGGCTCGCCGAAGACTAAGGGCGCCGGGACATCCCCGGTGCCGGATGGAATCAGGAAGCAGGTCGACCCGTCATGAGTCAGCCGTGAAGCTGAATCAATGAACGCGCGACAATAGGACGAGGTCTGCGGGTCTGCCGCCGGCCTCCCCAGATGAGGAGAGCTGTGCCAGGCAAGGCCCGTGTACATGAGCTCGCGAAAGAGCTCGGCATCACCAGCAAGGACGTTCTCGCCAAACTGAAGGAACAGGGCGAGTTCGTCAAATCGGCGTCGTCGACGGTCGAGGCCCCGGTCGCCCGCCGCCTCCGCGACGCGTATTCGTCGAAGGACGGCCAGAGCAAGAAGCCGGCTCCGACCCCCGGCCCGCGTCCCGCGCCGGCCGCGAAGCCCGCGGCTCCCAAGCCGCAGGCGGCCGCCAAGACGGCTGAGTCCGCACCCGCCGCGAAGACCGAGGCCCCGGCCCCGGCCGCGGAGTCCGCCCCGGCCCAGCAGCCCGCCCGCACCTCGACTCCCGGCGGCCGTCCCAGCGGCCCCGGCCCGCGTCCCGGCCCCCGGCCGCCGGCGCCCAAGGAGCAGGCACCCGCCGCGAAGGCCGCACCGGCCGAGCCGAAGAAGGCCGAGCCCAACAGGGACGTCCCGGCAGCTCCGACCACCCCGCCGGCGTCCTCGACGCCGTCGCAGGGTTCGGTCGTGCCGCCGAAGCCGCAGGGTCCCAAGCCCGGCGGCCCGAAGCCCGGTCCGCGCACCCCGCGCGTCGGCAACAACCCGTTCGGTGTGGGTTCCGGTGCGCCGGCCCAGCGTCCGTCCGGCCCGCGTCCGGGTGGCGGCCAGCAAGGTGGCGACCGCCCGCCGCGTCCCGGTGGCGGGCAGGGCGGCGACCGTCCGGCCCCGCGTCCCGGTGGCGGCGCTCCCGGCGGTAACCGGCCCACTCCGGGCAACATGCCCCCGCGTCCGAACCCCGGCATGATGCCGGGCCGCCCGGCCCGTCCGGCCGGTGGTCCCGGTGGCGGCCGTGGTGGCCCCGGTGGTCCCGGCGGCGGTGCCCGTGGTGGCCCCGGCGGCGGCGCTCGTGGCGGTCCCGGTGGCGGTGGCGGCGGTTTCCGCGGCGGTCCTGGTGGCGGCGGCGGTGGCGGTGGCTTCCGCGGCGGTCCTGGTGGCGGTGGCGGTGGCGGCGGTTTCCGTCCCGGTGGCGGTGGCCCCGGTGGCGGCGGCGGTGCTCCGGCGGGCGGCGGCGGTTTCCGTGGCGGCGGCGGTGGCCGTGGTGGCCCCGGTGGCCGTGGCGGTACCGCGGGTGCCTTCGGGCGTCCCGGTGGCCCCTCGCGCAAGGGCCGCAAGTCGAAGCGCCAGAAGCGCCAGGAGTACATGGACAACATGCAGGCGCCCAGCGTCGGTGGTGTCCGTCTGCCCAAGGGCCAGGGCGAGACGATCCGTCTTCCCCGTGGCGCCTCGCTGACCGACTTCGCCGAGAAGATCGACGCCAACCCGGCTTCGCTGGTGCAGGTGCTCTTCCACCTCGGTGAGATGGTCACGGCGACGCAGTCGGTGTCCGACGACATCCTGGAACTGCTCGGCGGCGAAATGAACTACAACGTTCAGGTCGTCAGTCCCGAGGAAGAGGACCGGGAGCTGCTCGAGACGTTCGACATCACCTACGGCGAGGACGCCGGCGAGGAAGAGGACCTGCAGGTCCGTCCCCCGGTCGTCACCGTCATGGGTCACGTCGACCACGGTAAGACCCGCCTGCTCGACACGATCCGTAAGGCGAAGGTGCGCGAAGGTGAAGCCGGTGGCATCACCCAGCACATCGGCGCCTACCAGATCGAGGCCGAACTCGAGGGCAACCCGCGTCTGATCACCTTCATCGACACCCCCGGTCACGAGGCGTTCACCGCCATGCGTGCCCGTGGTGCGAACTCGACGGATATCGCGGTGATCGTGGTCGCGGCCGACGACGGCGTCATGCCGCAGACGGTCGAGGCGATCAACCACGCGCAGGCCGCCAAGGCCCCGATCGTGGTCGCGGTCAACAAGATCGACAAGGAGGGCGCGAACCCGGACAAGATCCGGCAGCAGCTCACCGAGTACAACCTGGTGGCCGAGGAATACGGTGGCGACACCATGTTCGTCGAGATCTCCGCGAAGCAGGGCATCAACATCGACGGCCTGCTCGAGGCGATCCTGCTGACCGCCGACGCCACCCTGGACCTGCGCGCCAACCCGGCGATGGAGGCACAGGGCGTCGCGATCGAGGCGCACCTGGACCGCGGTCGTGGCCCGGTGGCCACCGTCCTGGTCCAGCGAGGCACCCTGCGGGTCGGTGACTCGGTCGTGGCGGGTGACGCCTACGGCCGCGTCCGCCGGATGGTCGACGAGCACAACGAGGACGTCACCGAGGCACTGCCCTCGCGTCCCGTCCAGGTCATCGGGTTCACCTCGGTGCCGGGCGCGGGCGACACCTTCCTGGTGGTCGACGAGGACCGCGTCGCCCGGCAGATCGCCGAGCGCCGTTCCGCTCGTACGCGCAACGCGCTCAACGCGTCGCGCCGCAAGCGGGTCAGCCTCGAGGACCTCGACTCCGCCTTGAAGGAGACGAACAGCCTCAACCTGATCATCAAGGGTGACAACTCCGGTACCGTCGAGGCGCTCGAAGCCTCGCTGGTGCAGCTCGAGGTCGGCGACGACGTCGAACTCAACGTCGTCCACCGCGGTGTCGGTGGCGTCACCGAGTCCGACATCGACCTCGCGACCGCGTCCGACGCGATCGTCCTTGGCTTCAACGTCCGTGCACAGGGCAAGGCGACCGAGCGGGCCACCCGCGAAGGCGTCGACGTCCGGTACTACACGGTCATCTACCAGGCGATCGAGGAGATCGAGCAGGCCCTGAAGGGCATGCTCAAGCCGGAGTACGAAGAGGTGGAGCTCGGCAAGGCCGAGGTCCGCGACGTCTTCAAGTCGTCGAAGATCGGCACCATCGCCGGTTGCCTCGTCACCTCGGGCGAGATCCGCCGTAACGCGCGGGCCCGCCTGCTCCGGGACTCGACCGTGGTCGCCGAGAACCTGCCGATCAGCTCGCTGCGGCGGTTCAAGGACGACGTGGTCGAGGTCCGCGACGGGTACGAGTGTGGTCTGACCCTGGGGTCGTACAGCGACATCAAGGTCGGCGACATCATCGAGACCTACGAGCAGCGCGAAAAGCCGCGTGCGTAGTAAGTGACACCGGTGACGCCCTCTCGCTCGCTTGGCGAGGGGGCGTCACCTCCTACGACACCAAAACTCACCTATGTACGTTGGAGCCCTGGAGCTCGACATCCTGCTCGGCGACGTTCACTCGCTCAAGCAGAAGCGATCCGTGATCAGGCCGGTGCTGGCCGAGGTGCGCAAGCGCTTCGACGTTTCGGTGGCCGAGGCAGGCCACCAGGATCTGCATCGCCGGGCCGTGATCGGGGTGGCCGTGGTCGCCGCGGGTGGCGAGCACGTCCGGGACGTGCTCGACTCGTGCGAGCGCTTCGTGGCAGGCAGGCCGGATTTCGAACTGCTCTCCGCCCATCGCCGGCTGCTCGGCCCGGAAGACTGACAGAAGACTTTTCGAGGAGACGAATTCCCATGGCCGATCCCGCTCGGGCTCGTAAGCTCGCCAAGCGGATCTCACAGATCGTGGCGCACGCGATCGAGCACGACATCAAGGATCCGCGCCTGAACCACGTGACGATCACCGACACGAAGATCACCGCCGACCTTCACGACGCGACGTTGTACTACACGGTGCTCGGGGAGAACCTCGAGTCCGCACCCGATCACGCCGGTGCCGCGGCGGCGCTCGAATCCGCCCGTGGCGTGCTCCGGACGAAGGTCGGGCAGGGCACCGGGGTTCGCTACACGCCCACGCTGGCCTTCGTGGCCGACAGCATTCCCGAGGACGCGAAGCGGATCGAGGACCTCCTGGCGAAGGCTCGGGAGGCCGACGCGGAGGTCGCCCGCCGTGCCACGGGCGCTCAGCACGCCGGTGACGCCGACCCGTACAAGGCGCCGCGGGAAGAAGAGGCCGACGACGATGAATTCGCCGATGAGGAGAGCCGGGGTTGAGCGAGTGGGTCACGCCGTAAGCCGGCGTGGCCTGCTGCTGGGGGTAGGAGCCACGGCAGTGCTCGCGGGCTGCGGCGGCGAGAAGCCACCCTTGGTGGGGCCACCGCCGGTACCTCAGCCGACCAGCCGGACGCCGTTGACCGACGCCGTCACCGTGCAGCAGATGCGTTCTGCCGCCCGGAACAAGAGCGTCAACCTCGTCATCATCACTCCCGAAAGCGCGTCGCGGGTCGGGCTGCCGGTCTGCGTGGCCCTGCACGGCCGTGGTTCGGACGCGCGGTCGTTCCTGAACCTCGGTGTGCAGGCGGCGCTCAACGACGTTGTGAAGGCCGGTCTGCCCGCCTTCGCCGTGGCGGCCGTCGACGGCGACAACTACTGGGTCGACGTCGGTTCGGGCGACGACCCGCAGCGGATGCTTTCGGCGGAACTGCCCGAATGGCTCGCCCAGCGCCAGTTGCGGCCACCTTCGGCGATGTTCGGGATCTCGATGGGCGGCTTCGGCGCGCTCCGGTACGCCCGCGGGCACAAGGACCTCCAGGCTGTCGCCGTCGCGAGTGCGGCGTTGTTCGTCAGCTGGCCCGATGCCAAGTCCCGCAAGGTGTTCGCCGACCAGAGCCAATGGGAATCCCACGAGCCGCTGCTGCACACCGACGAGCTCAAGGGCACCCCGACCGGAGTGTGGTGCGGCAACTCGGATCCCTTCGCCGGCGCAGACCGCAAACTCATCAAGGCGCTGCGGCCCGAGGTCGCGAACATGTCGGCCGGGGACCACAACGAGGACTACTGGCGGCGCATCATGCCCGAGGCGATGAAGTTCATCGGCGAACACCTCGCCTGAACCGGGCCATCCTGGATATATGACTATCCAGGAACAGGCACAGCAGGTGGATGCGCTCGCCGAGCAGGTCCCCACCGGCGTTGCGCTGTCGACGAAGGCCGAACTCGAGGCGATCCAGAACCAGGTGGTGGCGTTACTGGGCCAGACCGCTACCGCCGACACCCTCCAAGGCGCGATACAGAACGCCGTCGGGCTGGTCGACGACCTGACCGCGGCACTGGAGAACGTCAAGATCCAGCTGCGGGAGGTGGCTCAGCACCACCTCGCCGGCTGAGCAGGCTAGACCGGTTTCGCCGCGACGATCAGGTCGCGCACGATCGCCTGGTCGACCCGGTGGGAGAACTCGGCGAACGGACCGCCGTCGCGGACCTCGAGCCCGGCCTTGTCCAGGATCGCCGCGAGTTCCTCACGCGGGGCGACGTTGGTGTTCCAGGAGATCCCGAGTGCGCCGCCGGGGCGCAGTACGCGTGTCCACACCGGAACGGCGGCCGCGAGCAGGTCTCGCGGGCTGCGGGCGAGCGACGCGTCCTGCGTGCGGTGGCTGCCGTGCTGCACGCCGTAGGGCGCGTCCGCGACGATGAGGTCGACGGAGTTCGGTCGCAGCAGTTCGTCGGTCGTGAGCGTGTCGCAGTTGAGGTAGCTCAGTTTGCGGACGTCGCCTGCCTTGTACTGCTCTTTGGTGATCCCGAAACCGATGTCGAGCCGGCGGCCGAGGCGGACCTTGTTGCGGCGGACCTGACCGGATTCCGCGGTGTGCTTGATCCGCTTCTGGCGCAGCCAGGTCTTGATGAACTGTTCGTAGGACTCGAAATCCCGGCCGTCGACGTCGAGCCCGGTCGCGTCGAAGCCGTACATCATCGCCTGGTTCAGCGTGGTCCCGCGGCCGCACAACGGGTCCAGCAGGTGCAGCGGCTTGTCCAGCATCGCGGCCGGTTCCGCGGTGGCGAGCAGGGTGACGTTGACCAGGAGTTTGGTGAACAGCTCGTTGGTCTTGCCAGGATATTTCTGGATGGTGAGCAGATCCGAGTCGAAGTTCGCCAGCGGGCTGAAGGTGACCGGCCGCAGGACGCCGTCGCCGACTTCGAAAAGCGCGTAGAGCGCGGAGAGGTTCGAAAGGAGCGCGAGATCGCGTTCGCCCAGCGGCTTGGGCGTGGTGAAGGTCAGGTAGCCGACGCCACCGAGTTCCGTCTCGCCGATCTCCGCTATCTCGGTTTCGAGCGCGGACGCGCCGAATACCGCCAATTCCGCGCGCAGCAGGGCCGGGGTGGAGTCGGTGTACACCCGGTTGGCGGACGGGTAGATGAGGATCGCGTACTCGGACATCCCGCAGAGCGTAGCTTGGCTCACTGTGACAGCGACTCCCGCGCAGGACCTCAAGGACGCCGCCGCCCTGCTGGCGCGCGCGAACGATGTGACGTTGCTCGGCCACGTGCGCCCCGACGCCGACGCGCTGGGCAGCGCGCTGGCGTTGGGCAGGGCCCTTCATCTGAGGGGAGGCGTCAAAGTCCGGGTCTCGTTCGGGGAACCGGAGGAGATGCCCGAAACCCTGCGGAGCCTGGATGTCGGCGGGCTCTACGTGCCCGCGAGCGAATTGCCCGAAAGCGAGCAACTGCTCGTCGCCCTCGACACCCCGACGCCGGGCAGGCTCGGGAAACTCAGCCCGCGGGTAGACGCCGTCCGCGCGGCGGGCGGAGATGTGCTGGTGATCGACCATCACGCGTCGAACGTCTTCTTCGGCACGCGGCACTTCGTCGACGACACCGCCGAAGCCACCGCGGTGCTGGTGTTCGCCCTCCTCGAGGAACTGGGCGCCGAGATCGACGAGCCGATCGCGCGCTGCCTGTACGCGGGACTCGTGACGGACACGAGTGGTTTCCGCCGGGCCCGTCCGTCCACCCATCTGATGGCCGCGAGGCTGCTCGAAGCGGGTGTCGACCCGGACAAGGTGGTGCGTGAGATCGTCGACGATCATCCTTTCGCCTGGCTGCCCATGCTTTCGGAGGTACTGGCCGGCGCCCGGCTCGAACCGGATGCGGCGCGGGGCTTCGGCCTGGCGTACGCCGTCGTGACGCTCGACGTCGCGCGGACCGTTCGTGCGGAAGAGGTCGAGGCGGTCATCGATGTCGTCCGAGCCACCCGTGAGGCCGGCGTCGCGGTGGTACTGAAGGAAGCGGAGCCGATCGGGCCCGAGCAACGGTGGCAGGTCTCGCTGCGCTCGGCCGGCGGCGTCGACGTCTCGGCCGCGGCCGGGGAACTCGGCGGCGGCGGGCACCGGCAGGCGGCCGGATGTACCGCCGAAGGCACGGCCGGCGAGGTACTCGACCGGTTGCGGGCGGCCCTGTCGAGGGCGCCGCTCCTGTGATCGCGTTGCCAGTGGACCTTTAGGCTGCGTGCGTGGCTGATCCTTCCCCCGGAACCGGCGAGCACACCGACGAGCGCGTCCCGCCGAAGCGCGTACTCGGGCTCGCCGTGCCCGCTCTCGGCGTGCTCGCGGCCGAGCCGCTGTACGTCCTGGTCGACACGGCGGTCGTCGGGCATCTCGGCGCGTTGCCGCTGGCCGGGCTCGCGGTCGGCGGTGTGGTGCTGTCGCAGGTCTCGAGCCAGCTGACGTTCCTGTCCTACGGCACGACCTCGCGGACGGCCAGGCTCCATGGCGCCGGGCGTCGCTCCGAAGCCGTCAGCGAAGGCGTGCAGGCGACCTGGCTCGCCGTGATCGTCGGGCTGATCGTGATCGTCGCGGGACAGCTGCTGGCCGGGCCGGTCACCCGGCTCCTTTCCGGCGACGACGAGATCACCGACGCGGCGGTGTCGTGGCTGCGGATCGCGTTGTTCGGCACGCCGTTCATTTTGATCACGATGGCGGGCAACGGCTGGATGCGCGGGGTGCAGGATTCCGCGAAGCCGCTGCGATATGTGTTGGCGGGCAACGGGATCTCCGCCGTGCTGTGCCCGGTTCTGGTGTACGGGGCCGGTTGGGGGCTGGAAGGTTCGGCGGTCGCGAACGTCGTCGCGCAGGTGATCTCGGCGTCGCTGTTCATCGTCGCGCTGGTGCGTGAGCGGGTCCCGCTGCGCCCCGCGCCGAAGGTGATGCGCGCCCAGCTCGGCCTCGGCCGCGACCTGGTCCTGCGCAGCCTCGCGTTCCAGGCGTGCTTCGTCTCGGCCGCGGCGGTCGCCGCCCGGACGTCCACCGAGGCGGTCGGCGCGCATCAGGTCGTCCTGCAGCTCTGGACGTTCCTCGCGCTCGTGCTCGATTCGCTGGCGATCGCCGCGCAGTCCCTCGTCGGCGCCGCGCTCGGCGCGGGGGCGAGCAAACGCGCACGGGGTCTTTCGAGGCAAATCACCTTGTACAGCCTGGTGTTCGGCTGTTTCCTCGGCGTCGTTTTCGCCGCGTTGTCCGGTGTGCTGCCGCAGGTCTTCACCTCGGACGCCGGTGTACTCGGCGAGATCCCGCACGCGTGGTGGTTCTTCGTGGCGCTTCAGCCGATCGCGGGGGTGGTGTTCGCACTCGACGGGGTCCTGCTCGGCGCCGGCGACGCCGCGTTCCTGCGCAACGCGACCCTCGGCAGCGCGGCGCTCGGCTTCCTGCCGCTGATCTGGTTGTCGCTGGCCTTCGGCTGGGGACTGGCCGGGATCTGGACCGGGCTTTCGCTGTTCATGGTGCTGAGGCTGGTGTCGCTGCTTCTCCGGTGGCGCTCCGGACGCTGGGCCGTCGTGGGCGCGGTCCGCACGGCCTGAGGTTCACCTGGCCTGGCGCACCCGGCGATCGGCCAGCTTCCGCAGCAGCGGCGCGGCCAGCGGACCGAATCGGGCGAGCGCGCTGACACTCATGTCCGGGTAGACGGCGAACTGTTCCTTCTCGATCGCCGTGAGGATGGAGGCAGCGACGGCGTGGGCGGAGAGGGGTTTGATGGTGCCGCTGATCGCCGCGGTCTCGGCCGGTTTGAACTCGTTCTCCTCGGCGAGCTGCGGGGTATCGACGTCGGGCGGGTACACGCACGCCACGTGCACGCCGCGCGGTTTCAGTTCGTCGCGCAGTGCCTCCATCAAGCCCCGCACGGCGAACTTCGCGGGGGAGTACGCGGTGTAGCCGAAGATCCCGAGCAGCCCGGCGGCCGAAGAGATCGCCACGATCGAGCCCCGGCCGCGTTCGATCATCGACGGCACGACCGCGCGCACCGCGTACAACGTCCCGAAATAGTCGACCTCGACCATCTGCCGGAAGACGTCGTCCTCGAGTTCCAGAAAATGCCCAGGCCGCGCCTGGCCGGCCGACGTCACGAGGACGTCGCAGGGGCCGAGCTCCGTCAAGGCCACTTCGACCGACTTCTGGTCGGACACGTCCGCTGACACCGTCCGCACCTGGCCGCCGAGGTCGCGCAGGGCCGAGGCCGCGGTTTCGAGCCGTTCGGGGTTTCTTGCGATCAACGACACCGAGGCGCCGCGCCCGATGAGCGCGGCGGCCGTGGCCAGCCCGATGCCGCTCGAACCGCCGGTGATCACCGCGTGCGCGCCGCGAAGCTCGGTCACGACCCCTCCTGAATGTGAAGAAGTTTCAGGTAGTCAAGCATGTGGCGAAAGCCACGGGGGTAACGGGTATGTTTCGCCGTTGCTTAGGCGATACAACCAATGAGGCGGCAGTGTGGCTGCGCTGAAACGCACCCCGAGGAGGAACACTGTGACAGGCCGAGCCACCCGCCGGTCCTGGTTCATCTGGTTCGCAGCAGTCACCGTCTATCTGCTCGCCGTCTTCCACCGCACCTCGTTCGGCGTCGCCGGGCTGCAGGCCGCCGAACGCTTCGGCGTCGGCGCGGCCGCGCTCGGCACGTTCACCGTTCTCCAGGTCGGCGTCTACGCCGCGATGCAGATCCCCACCGGCGTCCTCGTCGATCGCTACGGGCCGCGCCGCGTGCTCACCGGCGCCGTGTTCTTCCTCGGCCTCGGCCAGATCCTGCTCGCGATCGCCGACTCCTACCCGCTCGGCCTGCTCGCCAGGGCCGTCCTCGGTTTCGGCGACGCACTGACCTTCGTGAGCGTTCTCCGGCTCATCGCCGCGCATTTCCCCGGCCGCCAGTACGCCCTGCTCACCGCGCTGACCTCGGCCATCGGCTACGTCGGCAACCTCGCCGCCACGCTTCCGCTCAGCCTGCTGCTCGACGGTCCCGGCTGGACACCGACGTTCCTCGCCGTCGGCCTGGTGACCGCGTTGTACACCGCCATCGTCGTGCTGCGGGTCAAGGACACCCCGGCCGGTGAGCCGGAACCGGTGCGCGAACGGGTGCATCCGAAGCTGCTGGGCAGCCGGGTCGCCGAAGCGTGGCGGGTGCCCGGAACACGGCTGGGTTTCTGGGTCCACTTCAGCACGATGTTCGCGCCCAACGTGCTGACCTTGCTCTGGGGCGTGCCGTTCCTGGTGCAGGGACAGGGATATCCGAAGGCCACCGCGAGTTCGCTGCTCATCGTGTTCGTCTTCGGTTCCATGCTCGGCGGCCCGTACCTCGGCAGCCTGATCGGGCGGCGGCCGTCGCTGCGGATGCCCTTGGTGGGCGGCTATCTCGGTGGTGCCGCGGTGATCTGGGCGGTCCTGCTCGGCTGGAGCGGGCCGATCCCCGTCGCCGTCCTGATTCCCGCGTTCGCGTTCCTCGCCCTCGGTGGGCCCGCCTCGATGATCGGCTTCGCGCTGGCGCGGGACTACAACCCACTTTCGCGTGTCGGCACGGCGACCGGCGTGGTGAACGTCGGCGGTTTCGTCGCCACGACGATCTCGGCGCTCGCCGTCGGTGTGCTGCTGCAGTGGACCGGCGGGAACTTCCGGATCGCGCTGCTGGCCCTAGTCGCGGTGCTCGCGCTGGGCACGTTCCGGATGCTCGTGTGGTGGCGGCGCGCCAGGGCGGAGCTGTTCGCGGCCGAAGCACGCGGCGAGGAGCTTCCCGTGCAGATCCGCCGCAGGCGCTGGGACACCGAGGCCCGGATCCCAGTTGCGTCCTAGATGATTGATCCAGTTGTGCCAGATAGCGGCGGACATGGCCAGCAGGCGCTGGGCGACACGGGTGAACACGCCTGCTGGGTGCGGCCACCGTGCTGTTCAAGGCCAAGCTGGCTTTTGAGGGTCTGACCGGGGTGGCGTCGGTGATCCGCAGCGTCGTCGAACCAGGACGGGCAGGACGCAGCCGGGGTCAGAATCGCTTTACATGGCAAGGGTTCCACGGCCCTGAGTCGTTTGTTGTATCCCGCCAGCCGCGGCAGATACGGAAAGAGGGCGCGCCACTGTGGATCGCTGTGGATATGCCGGATCCAGCGACGTTCGCCATGAAAGCGCAGCGGCACCTGCGCTACAGCCACCGTCAGCAACTCACTGTCGGTAAACAGGGGACGACGGCCCCGGCCGCTGCGGGGCGAGACGACATGGTCGTCGACCAGCACGTACAGCACAGTCCTCTCACGTCCCACTCGGGGCCACTTCACATGATCTTCACGGAATCAATCATCTAGGCTGTCGTCCGCGTCGCGGAGGCGGAATGCGAAATCGGCGGAGAGGATGGCTACGCGTGATCGAACTTCGTGAGGTCCAGGACAGCGACCTCCCGATTTTCTGGGCTCAGCTCAGCGACACGGCGGCACAAGAGATGGCCGCCGTCACCAGGGACTATCACTACGACCGCCCGGCATTCGACCGGCATTGGGCGAAGGTCCGTTCCGAGTCCGCGATCACGGTCCGGACCGTGGTTTCCGGCGATACCGTGGTCGGCCATGTGGCCGCGTTCGGCCCGTCGGCCGAGCGTGAGGTCACCTATTGGATCGACCCATCCCACTGGGGTAAGGGCATCGCGACGGAGGCGCTTCTGCTGCTGACACGGCTGGAAGATGTCCGGCCGCTTCACGCGCACGCGGTCGCCGACAACGCGGGCTCGATTCGGGTGCTCGAAAAGTGTGGCTTCCGCGTCACGAGCCGGAGCAAGGGGTTCGCGCGAGCGCGAGGCGGCGAAGTCGACGAGATCATGCTCACCTTGCGGTAGCGCACCTCGCCGCGCTCAACCGGGGCGGCGGTGGGCCCGGGCCGCTTGGATAGGGTTCGGCCCGTGTCGCGCCCGAATCAGGTGAAAGCCGAAAAACGTCCCGCCCCGCCGCCCGGTCTCGTCATCGTCGACAAACCGTCCGGGATGACCTCCCACGACGTCGTCGCCAAGGCACGCCGGTTCATGGGCACCCGCAAGGTCGGGCATGCCGGCACGCTCGACCCGATGGCGACCGGGGTGCTGGTTCTCGGTATCGAACGCGCGACGAAACTCCTCGGGCATCTGGCGCTGGACCGCAAGACCTACCTCGCGACCCTGTCGCTCGGCATGTCCACCACGACCGACGACGCCGAGGGCGAGCCGATCGCCGAGGCCGCCCCCGAAACCGTCGAGAAGATCACTGACGAGCAGATCGCCGCCGGGATCGCCGCGCTGACCGGGGAGATCCAGCAGGTGCCGAGCGCGGTCAGCGCGGTCAAGATCGACGGGAAACGGGCCTACGCCAGGGTTCGCGCCGGGGAAGAGGTCATTCTGCCGCCGCGTCCGGTGACGGTGCACCGGTTCGATCTGCTCGCCACCCGTCGCGAGGCAGGCCGGATCGAACTCGACGCGGTCGTCGAGTGTTCATCCGGAACTTACGTGCGGGCGCTGGCCCGCGACCTGGGTGCCGGGCTCGGCGCCGGCGGGCATCTGCTCGCGTTGCGGCGCACCACGGTCGGCCCGTTCACGCTGGCCAAGGCCCGCACTCTCGATCAGCTCGAAGAGAAGCCGGAACTGTCCCTCGACCTCGACGCGGCAGTCGAGGCGGCGTTCCCGCGCCGCGATCTGGACGCGCGAACGGCGAAGGCGGTCCGATATGGACAGAGGATCCCCGCGGCCGGGATCGTGGGCACCTACGGGATGTTCGATCCGGACGGCCGGGCGCTCGCGCTCGCCGCGGACGAGGGCGAACTGGCCCGGTCGGTGGTCGTGTTGCTGCCCGCCTAGGGTGGTGCACGGAGGGCTGACCGGAGAGACGGGGCACAAGTGCAGCGTTGGCGTGGTTTGGGAGACCTCCCCGGGGGCTGGGGACGGTGCGTGGTGACGATCGGCGTCTTCGACGGCGTCCACCGCGGGCATCAGGAGCTGATTTCGCGAACGGTTCGAGTCGCCGCCGAACGCGGGGTGCCGAGTGTGGTGCTGACCTTCGACCCGCATCCGTCGGAGGTGATCCGGCCCGGCAGTCATCCGGCGCAGCTGACCACTTTGCGGCGCAAGGCCGAACTGGTCGAGGGCATGGGCGTGGACGTGTTCTGTGTGCTGCCGTTCACTTTGGAGCTTTCGCGGCTGACGGCGCACGAGTTCGTCCACGAGGTACTGGTCGACAAGCTGCACGCCGCCGCGGTGATCGTGGGGGAGAACTTCACCTTCGGCGCCAAGGCCGCCGGTGACGTCAACCTGCTGCGCACACTGGGGAAGCGGTTCGGTTTCGTGGCGTACGGGGCTGAGCTGCAGGGCCTGGAAACCGAAGAACGCACGGAAAACGACATCACCTTCTCTTCGACGTACGTACGTTCGTGCATCGACGCGGGTGACGTCGTCGCCGCGGCCGAGGCACTCGGCAGGCCGCATCGGCTGGAGGGCATCGTCGTCCGGGGCGACGGCCGGGGACACGACCTCGGCTACCCGACGGCGAACCTGTCGACGCCGCGATTCGCCGCTGTGCCCGCCGACGGTGTCTACAGTGCCTGGTTCACCCGTTCGTCGGATCCTGGCCGACGGCTGCGCGCGGCGGTTTCGGTGGGGACCAACCCCACGTTTTCCGGGCGTGAACGCACCGTCGAGGCGTTCGTGCTCGACATCGACGAGGACTTCTACGGACAGCACGTTTCGCTGGATTTCGTGGCCAAGCTGCGGGATCAGGTCCGGTTCGCGACATCCGCGGAACTGGTGAAGCAGATCGACGACGACGTCGTCCGCACCAGGAAGGTGCTGGACGAACAGGACTGAGCGGTCCCGGCCGGGGCCGGGCGAGTAACGGTAAACGCGCCCGTGGCTGTGCACTTGAATGGCAAGATGTCACGGACCGCGTGTGGTGTCGGATGGGGTTAGGGGAGCGGACCAGGTGGAGGACCACAAGATCGTCCAGCGGAACATCGCGCTGCAGAAGGAGTGGTACGGGGAGCCGCTCGGCGATCGGGTGCGGAGACTGGTCGTCGCGTTCGACATCTCCCAGGCGTTCCTCGCCGAGGTGCTCGGCATCAGCGCGCCGATGCTCAGTCAGGTGATGAGCGGCCGCCGCGCGAAGATCGGGAACCCGGTCGTGCTCGCGAAGATGATCATGCTGGAACGCAAGGTCCTGGTCCCGGCGGTCGCCGCGGGGGACCGGAAGGCCATGCAGGAGGCGCTCGAAGACGTCCGCGACTCCCGGCCGACGGTGGGCCGGGACAGCATTCCCGTCGGCGCCGTCGCCGACGACCAGGGTGTGCTCGCGGCCCTGCGGGACGTCGGTGAGGACGAAGACCTCGCCGAGGCCGCGAAGCTGCTCGACGAAGACTTTCCGTCGCTGGCGGACCTGCTGCGCCGAGCGGCGAAGAGCGGCTCCTGACCTTGCTCCTCTTCAGCGCCCTGGTCCCGCCCGAGGACGTCCTCGCCGAGCTTGCCGACGAACTCGGCACCCCCGGGGAAGCGGTGCTTGAAACAGCGCGGTTCCGCTGGTCGCCGCCCGAAAACTGGCACGTCACCCTCGGCTTCTACGGCGAGGCCGACCCCGGGGAACGGGGCGACTGGCTCGCCGGACGGCTGGCCGGCGCGGGCCCGATCGACGTCCGGCTGGAAAAGGCCGCGACATTCCCCGGGGTGCTGTGGTTGGCTGTCACCGGATCCGGGCTCCACGAGCTGGCCCTCAAGGCCGGCGCGGAGAACGAAGGCAGGCCGTACGTGGCTCACCTGACTCTGGCCCGCTTCCCCCGCGACCGGCCCGAAGCCGCGAGCGCGTGGGTGGAGCGGCTGGCCGGGTTCACCAGCCGGACTTGGACGGCGGCCGAAGCCGTCCTCATGCGCAGTGACCGCGACCAGGACGGAACGAACTACCGGGCGATTCGGTCGTTCCCACTGGACCGTGCTTGAAGCGAACCGCGCCTGAAGCCGCTGATCACGGGGCTGGTAACCTCGATAGTTGGGTCCGGCTGCAGTCCGTGGCGGCCGTGACCGACTCACCCGGCGTGAAGCATCGTCCGGGCCGCACGGCACAGAGTATCTAGGAGCACCACAGTGGCTTTGTCCACCGAAGAAAAGAAGTCGATCCTTGCCGAGTACGGCGTGCACGACTCGGACACGGGATCTCCCGAGGCCCAGGTCGCGCTGCTGACCAAGCGCATCGTCGGCCTCACCGAGCACCTCAAGGCTCACAAGCATGACCACCACTCCCGTCGCGGGCTCCTGCTGCTGGTCGGCCGCCGCCGCCGGCTGCTGAACTACGTGATGAAGGTGGACATCGAGCGATACCGTGCGCTGATCCAGCGTCTCGGCCTTCGCCGATAGCTCGACCCGAGGGGGAGTGACCACATCGGTCGCTCCCCCTCGGTCTAGCAGTGTTGTTTCAAGCAGAACATGGCGCGAGCGCGCCCGAGGATCCGTCCGCCGGTCCTCGGTAGTGGTTCCCGGGCAACGGCCCGGGGGCTTCGATCGAAGACCGGCCTCTCTTCCTCGAGCGTCCTCAGGCGAAACAGGTCCCAGGGTGGGAGACTCGCGCCGTTACAGAGGAACAAAAGAGGAGAAACACCCTATGACCGACTCCACCGGAGTCACCGTGCACGAAACCGAAGCCGTGATCGACAACGGCCGTTTCGGCACCCGCACCGTCCGCTTCGAGACCGGCCGCATTGCCAAGCAGGCCGCCGGCGCCGTCGTCGCGTACCTGGACGAAGAGACCATGCTGCTTTCGGCGACCACCGCGTCGAAGCACCCGAAAGACCACTTCGACTTCTTCCCGCTGACCGTCGATGTCGAAGAGCGGATGTACGCCGCAGGCCGCATCCCCGGCGCGTTCTTCCGTCGTGAAGGCCGCCCGTCGACCGACGCGATCCTGACCTGCCGCCTGATCGACCGGCCGCTGCGCCCGTCGTTCACCGACGGTCTCCGCAACGAGATCCAGGTCGTCATCACCGTTCAGAGCCTGAACCCGGACGACCCGTACGACGTCCTCGCGATCAACGCGGCTTCGGCCTCGACGCAGATCGCCGGGCTGCCGTTCTCCGGTCCGGTCGGCGGCGTCCGCGTCGCGCTGGTCGAGGATCAGTGGGTCGCGTTCCCGACCTGGAGCCAGCTCGAGAAGGCCACCTTCAACATGGTGGTCGCCGGCCGCATGGTCAACACAGGGGGCGATGGCTCTTCTAGCGACATTGCCATCATGATGGTCGAGGCCGAAGGCACCGAGAACACGCTCGACCTGATCGCGGCCGGTGGCAAGTCGCCGGACGAGATCGCCGTCGCCGAGGGCCTCGAGGCCGCGAAGCCGTTCATCAAGGTGCTGTGCCTGGCGCAGCAGGAGCTCGCCGACGTGGCCGCCAAGCCGACCGGCGAGTTCCCGGTCTTCCTTGCCTACGAGCAGGACGCGCTCGACGCCGTCGCCGCCATCGCGACCGATGACCTCGCGAACGCCCTGACCATCGCCGGCAAGCAGGACCGCGACAACGCGACCGACCAGGTCAAGGCCGCGGTGCTGGAGAAGATCGGCTTGGGCGAGGGCGAAGCCTTCGAAGGCCGTGACAAGGAGATCGGCGCCGCGTTCAAGGCGCTGTCGAAGAAGATCATGCGCAAGCGCGTCCTCACGGACAAGATCCGCATGGACGGCCGTGGCCTGACCGACATCCGCTCGCTCGCCGCCGAGGTCGCCGTGATCCCGCGTGCGCACGGTTCCGCGCTGTTCGAGCGCGGCGAGACCCAGATCCTGGGTGTCACCACGCTGAACATGCTCCGCATGGAGCAGCAGATCGACTCGCTCTCCCCGGAGACGACGAAGCGGTACCTGCACCACTACAACTTCCCGCCGTTCTCCACCGGCGAGACCGGCCGTGTCGGTTCGCCGAAGCGGCGCGAGATCGGGCACGGCATGCTCGCCGAGCGCGCCCTGGTCCCGGTGCTGCCGAAGCGGGACGAGTTCCCGTACGCGATCCGCCAGGTCTCCGAGGCGCTGGGCTCCAACGGCTCGACCTCGATGGGCTCGGTCTGCGCGTCCACCCTCGGCCTGTACAACGCCGGTGTCCCGCTGAAGGCGCCGGTCGCCGGTATCGCCATGGGCCTGATCTCCGACGAGGTCGACGGTGAGACCCGCTACGTCGCGCTGACCGACATCCTCGGTGCCGAAGACGCCATGGGCGACATGGACTTCAAGGTCGCCGGCACCAAGGACATCATCACCGCGCTGCAGCTCGACACGAAGCTCGACGGCATCCCGTCGGAGGTCCTCGCGGCCGCGCTGAAGCAGGCGAAGGACGCCCGTCTCACCATCCTGGAGGTCATCGCCGAGGCGATCGACGGCCCGGACGAGATGAGCCCGTACGCCCCGCGCGTCACCAGCGTGAAGATCCCGGTGGACAAGATCGGCGAGGTCATCGGCCCGAAGGGCAAGATGATCAACTCGATCACCGAGCAGACCGGTGCCGACATCTCCATCGAGGACGACGGCACGATCTACGTGGGCGCGGCCGACGGCCCGTCGGCGGAGTCGGCGATCGACCTGATCAACGCCATCGCCAACCCGCAGCTGCCCAAGGTCGGCGAGCGCTTCCTCGGCACCGTGGTGAAGACGGCCGCGTTCGGCGCGTTCGTCTCGCTGCTGCCGGGCAAGGACGGCCTGGTGCACATCTCCAAGCTGGGCAACGGCAAGCGGATCGCCAAGGTCGAGGACGTGGTCAACGTGGGCGACAAGCTCCGCGTCGAGATCGCCGACATCGACAACCGCGGCAAGATCAGCCTGATCGTGGTCAAGGAGGATGACGCGGCGGACGCTGCCGAAGCGAAGCCCGCCGAGGGTGACGCTCCGAAGGCCGACGCCGACACGGCCGACGCCAAGTAGGTTTCAGCCAGTCCGATTTGAGTACCTCGGATAGGGCCGTTCGGGACGCAGGTTGTCCTGAGCGGCCCTTTCCTGGCACATGGGAGTTAGGGATCCGTTGGCGCGTTCAAGCACAGCCGGGCATGAGCAGCCCGTCGGCAGCACCCGTACGCTCGAGTCCACTTCGGACGGTGCGGTGGTCAGGCGCAGTGTCCTCGCCGGAGGGCTGCGGGTGATCACCGAGCACGTGCCCGCGTCCCGTTCGGCGACGGTCGGGTTGTGGGTCGGCATCGGTTCGCGCGACGAACCGCCCGCGGTCGCGGGTGCGGCGCACTACCTGGAACACCTGCTGTTCAAGGGAACCACGAACCGCGACGCCACTCAGATCGCCGAGGAGATCGACGCGGTCGGCGGGGAGTTCAACGCGTTCACCGCGAAGGAGCACACCTGCTACTACGCGCAGGTCCTCGACGAGGATCTGCCACTCGCGATGGATCTCGTCACCGACGTGGTGTTCGAGGCGCTGTGCGCGGACAAGGACGTCGAGACCGAACGCAGTGTCGTGCTCGAAGAGATCGCGATGCGCGACGACGACCCCGAAGACCTGCTGCACGAGACGTTCGTCGGCGCGATCCTCGGTGAGCACCCGCTCGGCAGGCCCGTGCTCGGCAGCGAGAAGTCCATCATCGAGATGGCCCCCTCGGCGCTACGCGGGTTCTACCGGCGCCGCTACATCCTGCCGCGGATGGTGCTCGCGGTCGCCGGGAACATCGAGCACGGCCAGGTGCTTCGCCTGGTGCGCAAGGCTTTGCGGGACCGGCTCACCGGTCCCGCGATGCCGGTCACGCCGCGGGCGGGCCGGGCGCGGATCGCGACGGCACCGAAGCTCGCGCTGCACACCGACGACACCGAGCAGGCGCACGTGATGTTCGGGCTGCAATCGCTGTCACGGCATGACGACCGGCGCTTCGCGTTGTCCGTGCTCAACGCGGCATTGGGCGGCGGGATGAGCTCCCGGCTGTTCCAGGAGGTCCGGGAGAAGCGTGGCCTGGCGTACCAGGTCTATTCGTCCGTCGCGAGCTACGCGGACACCGGGCACATGGCCGTCTACGCCGGCTGCCAGCCCGAGAGGCTCGGCGAGGTCGCCGGCCTGATCCGCGAGGTCCTCGACATCGTGGGCAAGGACGGGCTGAGCGACGCCGAGGTCGCGCGGGCGAAGGGACAACTGCGGGGCGGGCTCGTGCTCGGCCTGGAGGACACCTCGTCCCGGATGTCGCGGATCGGCAAGAACGAACTGAACTACGGGCGCTATCTCGGCGTCGACGACACGGTGGCGCGGATCGACGCCGTCACCACCGACGAGGTCTGTGCGCTCGCTCGCACTCTGCTGCGACGCCCCGGTGGCGTCTCGGCGGCCGCGGTGGTGGGGCCGTACGCTCACGCCGACGACCTTCCCGATGATCTGCACGAGGTGATCGCATCATGACCGAATCCACTCCGATCCGCGTCGGCGTGCTGGGCGCGCGCGGCCGGATGGGCCAGGAAGTGGTCAACGCAGTCAAGGGCGCAGAGGACATGGAACTCGTCGCCGAGCTCGACGCCGGTGACGACTTCGCGGCACTGAAGCAGGCTCAGGTCGTCGTCGACTTCACCCATCCCGACGCGGTGATGGACAACCTGAAGTTCCTGACGGAGAACGGGATCCACGCCGTCGTCGGCACCACCGGGTTCAGCGAGGACAGGCTGGCGGCACTGCGTTCGTGGCTCGCCGCCGATCCGGCACTCGGCGTGCTCATCGCGCCGAACTTCGCGCTCGGCGCCGTCCTCGCCATGCGGTTCGCCCAGCAGGCGGCCCGGTTCTACAACTCGGCCGAGGTCATCGAGCTGCACCACAACCGCAAGGCCGATGCGCCCTCCGGTACCGCCGCGCATACCGCCCGGCTGATCGGCGAGGCCCGTACGGCGGCCGGTCTCGAACCTGGCGACGACGCGACGACGTCCGAAGTGGACGGTGCTCGCGGCGCGCTCGTCGAGGACGTCCGCGTGCATTCGGTCCGGCTGCCCGGTTTGGTGGCGCACGAGGAGATCCTGTTCGGTGGCGAGGGGGAGACCCTGACCATCCGGCACGACTCCCTGCACCGCACCTCGTTCATGCCCGGCGTCCTGCTCGGTGTCCGTTCGGTGCTTACGCGGCCCGGCCTGACGGTCGGTCTCGAGAACATCCTCGACCTGTGAGGGCCCGCAACCTCGCCCTGGCCATGACGGCGGCCCTCGCGGTCTACGTCGTCCTGCTGGCGGGCCGGGCCATCGCCCTGCTGCGCAGCGGCGAACTGGTGCCGGTGCTGTTCGGCGTCGGCGTGCTTCTGTTGCCGCTGCTCGGAATCTGGATCATCGCGACCACCTGGCGGTCTGGCGTCCAGATCCAGCGGCTCTCGCGGAAGCTGGACGCCGAGGGCGGGCTGCCCGACGTTTCCGATCTGCCCCGGCGTCCGTCCGGCCGGGTCGACCGCGACGCGGCCGACGCGTGGTTCGACGAGCGCCGCGCCGAAGTCGAGGCCGATCAGGAGAACTGGCGGGTTTGGTACCGGCTGGCCTACGCCTACGAAATCGCCGGTGACCGGCGCCGGGCCCGGGCCACCATGCGCCGCGCCATCGACCTCGAGTCCGCGACCCACTAAGACGTCGCACTTCGTCGACGAAGTGCGGGTTCGCCGGTCAGAGCTGGAGCCAGCCGGTGAAGAGCGCGGGGGAGGCGGCCAGCAGGCTGAAGCGCACCCAGCGGCCAAGCAGACCGGTCGCGAGGAACGTCGCCAACGGCATCCGGACCAGGCCGGCGAGCACGCTCGTAGCCATGTAGGGCGGCAGGCCGACGACGGAACTCACCCCGTAGGTGCCCGCCATCCAATGCGGATGCCGATGGCACCGCTCACGCAAGGAGTCGAGCCGGGCGCGCAGCTTCTTGGTGCGCGCCCGCCATCGTTCCCGGCGAGGCGTGGGCGGCCGTTCGCGGTGGAGGCGGTCGTGCAGGGGTTTCGGCAGCTTGATCGTGCCGCGCGCGGCCAGGTAGTAGAGCGTCTTGCCGCCGACCTGACCGATCGCGACGACGCCGCCGAGCAGCAGCCACGGCAGGCTTGGCTGGCTCGCGCACAGGCCGATGAGGAACATTTCGACGCTGACCACGGGGAGGATCGCGGATCCGAAGGCGACGGCGAACGACAGGAGCAGCCAGCCCACCATCGTTGCCTCCCCGTTATCTTTAGTTCCCTCCAAGTTATCAGCTGGATTTCTCCGCACACTGGGGTCAACCCCCGGAATAGGGGTCGGGAACACCCTAGTGTCGCGTGACCCTGCTTGCCTTACGCCGCTGCGGCCCACGCGGCCCCTGGCTGCGTCGAAGAAAACCCCTGGTACAACCAGTACAAGCGGGTTTTCTTCGTCTTGCCAGGAACCACGTGGATCCACAGCGGACGCAAGGCAGCAGGATCACGCGACACTAGAAGATCACCTGCTCGTCGGTTTACGGCCACCTACCGCTGCAATCCTGGCCTCGTGGCCGATGTGCACGACGGCGTCCACGACCGGACGGTCGCGGATCGCTTCGCCTCCTTCTGCGCGGCCGTGGCCCGGCGCCTTCCCTTCGGGCTTTCCCGTTGGGTGGCACCGAATTTCCTCGGTTTCGCGCTCATCAACGGGTTCACCTTCGGGGTCGACCTGCTCTTGCTGACCCTGCTGCGCAGCGGATTCGGCCTGCCGGTGTGGCTGTCGATCACCCTGGCGTACGCGACCGCGTTCGGGCTGAGTTTCGTACTGAACCGCAGCATGAATTTCCGCTCTCACGCGCCCGTCGGCAGGCAGGCGGTGCTGTACGTCCTCGCGATCATCGTCAACTACCTGGCGTTCCTGCTCGGGGTGGGCGCCGGACTGACCGAGCTCGGCGTCGATTACCAGCTCTCCAGACTCATCGCCGGCGCGTGCGAGGGCGTCTTCATGTACTCGGTGATGCGGTGGGTCGTGTTCGCGAAGAAAGCCGAGCCCTCAGGTGGTGAGCTCGAGGTCGAGGGTGCCGGTCAGCCGGACTTCGCGCACAGTCGTGCTGCCGGTGTCGAGGGTGCGGACGGTCCCGTCGGGGGACCAGCCGGCCCGGCGGAAGAAACCCAGTGACGCGTGATCGGTCTGAGCGACCCAGCTGACCCCGCGGGTCGCGCCGTCCTCCCGCAGCCAGACGGCCGCCGTCGCGAGCAGGCGTCCCGCGTGCCCGCGGCGTCCCCAGCGAGGCTCGACCAGCAGTGACGCGATGAGCGCCGTCGTCGAGGCGTCGTCGGGGAGCGAGCCGTCGGCGGCGGCGACCTCACTCGCCGGGGCACGGCCGACGACGCAGAAGCCGACGGTGAATTCGCCTTCGATCGCCAGGAAGACCCTGGTGCCCGGATACTCGATCGTCTCGACCCAGGTCTTTTCGATCTCTGCCGCGTCGAGTTCGGCGACGGCTGCTTCGCCCAGCAGAGCCGTGTAGGCACTACGCCAGGTCTCCAGTTGGATCCGGGCGATTTCGGCGGCGTCGGAAACGACGGCTGGGCGGACTTTGGCGACGCTCATGCCTTGAGAATCTAACGTGACGGCGGAAAGTGTCGGTGGGGGCTGGCACCATGACGACGATGAAGACTCCTCCGACGATCAGCGGCCCGGTCGCCCGCCGGATCGCGCTCGCCGCTCAGGGTTTCGCGGATGCGCGGCCTCCAGGCGCGGTGACCCGGCGGCATCTGCAACGGGTGCTGTCGCGAGTCCAGTTGCTGCAACTGGATTCGGTGAACGTCGCGGTCCGCGCGCACTACATGCCGGTGTTCTCGCGGCTGGGCGCGTATGAGCCCGCCTTGGTCGACGACGCGGCCTGGACGCATTCCGCGCGCAAGCCCCGGTTGCTGGTCGAATCCTGGGCACATGAGGCGAGTCTCCTGCCGGTCGAGGACTGGCCGCTGCTGAAATCCGGGGCGAAACGCGACGGCTGGTGGACGAACTACGCGAAGTCGCTCGAGAAACGGCCCGAGTTGCTGGACGACGTGCTGGCCCTGGTGAAGGAGCACGGGCCGATCAGCGCCGGCGGTATCGAGCGCGCCTTGCAGACCGAAGCCGAACGGGCCAGGCAGGGGAGCTGGTGGGATCGCTCGGATCCCAAGAAGGCCTGCGAGTGGCTGTTCGGCACGGGCCAGCTGACGACGGGGACGCGGCGTTCGTTCGAGCGCCTTTACGACCTGACCGAACGGGTGGTGCCGCCCGAAATCCTTTCGCGGCAGGTGAGTGCGGAGGAAGGCGCGCGTGAGCTGATCACCCGCGCCGCGGTCGCGCATGGGATCGCGACCGAACCGGACTTGCGGGACTACTACCGTCTCGGTCCCGACGTGAGCAGGCGAGCGGTGGTCGAACTGGTCGATGCCGGCGTCCTGGAACAGGTGACCGTCGACGGCTGGAAGGCTCCCGCGTACCGGCATGTCGCGGCGAAGGCGCCGAGGTCGGTCAAGGGGCGGGCCCTGTTGTCGCCGTTCGACCCGCTGATCTGGGAACGCGCCCGGACCGAGCGGATCTTCGACTTCCGGTACCGCATCGAGATCTACGTCCCCGAGGCGAAGCGGATCTACGGGTACTACGTGTTCCCGTTCCTGCTCGACGGCGAACTCGTCGGCCGTGTCGACCTCAAGGCCGACAGGGCGGCAGGTGTCCTTCGCGTCCAAGGCGCTTTCGCCGAGCCTGGCGTGGACGTCGCGCGAGTCGCGACCGAACTGGCCGGTGAGCTGCGGCTGATGGCCGACTGGCAGGGACTCGGCGGCGTTGTCGTGGGGGAACGGGGCGACCTCGCGCCGATCTTGGCCCGCCTGGTCTCGTGAGTGGTAATGGCGGTTAGAACCGTCATTACCACTCACGAGCCGTTACTGGGCCGCGCTGGTCACCACCGCGTTGCCGGTACCGGTCCGGGCACGGACCTTGAGCGTCACGGCGTCTTCGGGGGCGCTGTCCGCGAGATCCAGTTCGCTCGACACCTCGCCGACGTTGGAGGTCAGGTCGACTTCGGCCCGGACTCCGCTGCGGATGCCGATCCGGACCTCACCGGAGCCCGTGGTCAGCTCCAGCGAGCCGGAGGCCGCGTCGGCCACTGAGAGGTCGCCGCTGCCGGTGCGGGCCATGACGTCGCCGGCCACCGCGCCGAACCAGACGTCGCCGGTGCCGGTCGCGACCGTGGCCGAGCCGCCGACCGAGGACGCCTCGACGCTGCCGCTGCCGGTCCGTAACTGCAGGCCGGACAGCGTCGGGCCGAGTTTGATGTCGCCGGTGCCGGTGCGGACGATCGCCGAACCGTCGGCCCGCTCCAGGCTGATCTCACCGGAGCCGGTGAGGAGGTCGGCTCGCCCGGCGGCGCCGGTCACCGTGACGTCGGCCGCCCCGGCGCGCACCTCGAGATGCGAACCCGCGGGTGCTTTGACGGTGACGGCGAGCGGGACGTTGCGCAGCTGCCATGCCTTGGGTGCGTGGACGACCAGCCGGTTGCCCACCTTCTCGACGCGCGTCTGCCGGACGGCCTCGTCCACCGAAGCGCCAAGGTCACTGCCGAGCTGGTCGCCGAAGCGTTCCCCGACCCAGCTGAGCAGACTCGACATTCCGGTCACCCACGGTTCCTGCTCGCCACCGTCCCGGCGGACCTCGGCGTGGATGCCGCTTCCTTCGGCCAGTTCGACGGTGACGCGGCCGATGGTGACGCTCACGTCGATCTCGATCGGGCCCTCGGCCTCGAAATCCTCGGCCCGCACGGTTTCTTCGGCGGCGGGAGTGCCCTCGGTGTTTTCAGTACGGTCCTCGGTCATTTCCGTCCCCCTCAGCCCTGTACCCAGCCGTGCAGGTGCGAACCGCTCCCGCCGTGTGGCTTCTGCTGCTGCTTGTAATGCCAGTGCTCGCTGCCGCCCTTGCCGAGCGCCCCCTGGACGGCCTGCGAGACGAACGTGTTCAGCGACACGCCTTGAGCGGCCGCAGCGGACTCGGCCTGCCCCTTGACCTGTTCGAACAGGCGCAGCGTGATCCGTGTGATGTCACCGGTGTCCACCTTGGGAGCGCGCGGGGTTTCGCGCGGCGCCTCCTGCCGGGGTGTGGACTGTTCGGTGCTGTCGCCGGAACCGGTGACGACGACGCGCACATCGCGGCCGTCGAGCCGGACGTCCACGACGTGTCCGGGCAACGCGGAGGTCACCTCGGCGGCGAGGTCCGCGAGGGCGTTCATGATGGTCAGGCGGACGGCGGGCTCCAGTGCCGAAGACAGCAGCGCCGCGGCGCGCCGCGTCTGCTCGTCGCCGGCCGAAGCCGTGTTCGCGAGGTCCTCGCGAAGGCTTGTGATGTACGGCGTCAGATCCATGACACCACTATGACGTCATAAGTGGTGTCAGTCAAGGCGCTCGTGGTGTCACCGTGATGTCGCCCGGTCGTGGGTCACGGCGGCGGCTACGCTGCCGGTTGTCGTGGAGCAGGGGTCGAGAAGGAGTGCGAACGTGGCCGAGACCGTGTCACCGAAGGTGCAGTTGATCGCGAAGACAGAGTTCTTCCCGCCGTCGGACGTGCCGTGGTCGACCGACGCCGACGGTGGCCAGGCGCTGGCCGAATTCGCGGGCCGTGCCTGCTACCAGTCCTGGAAGAAGCCGAACCCGAAGACCGCGACCAACTCCGGCTACATCGAGCACATCATCGATGTCGGCCACCTGTCGGTGCTCGAGCACGGTTCGGTCAGCTTCTACATCACCGGGATCTCCCGTTCGCTGACGCACGAGCTGATCCGGCACCGCCACTTCTCGTACTCGCAGCTCTCCCAGCGCTACGTCCCGGAGCGCAACGCCGCCTTCGTCGAGCCCGACGTCATCGCGCAGGACCCTGAGCTGCACGAGAAGTTCCTCGCCGCCGCGCAGGCCAGCGTCGAGGCCTACAACGAACTGCTCGCCGGTCTCGAGGAGAAGTTCGCGGACGTCCCGAGCGCGACCCTGCGCCGCAAGCAGGCTCGCCAGGCCGCGCGCGCGGTGCTGCCGAACGCCACCGAGACCCGCATCGTGGTCACCGGGAACTACCGCGCCTGGCGGCACTTCATCGCGATGCGCGCCACCGAGCACGCCGACGTCGAGATCCGCGCCCTTGCCATCGACTGCCTGCGGGAGCTGCAGAAGGCCGCGGGCAACGTGTTCGCCGACTTCACCATCTCCGCGCTGCCCGACGGCACCGAGGTCGCGTCCAGCCCGAAGGTGCTCGAAGGCTGATGCGCCGTCTCGCGATCGACGTCCGGCCTGGCGAGTACGTCGTCGCCCGCCTCGCCCCCGACGCCCCGATCCCGGCGAACCTGCTCGACCCCGGCGAGCCCGTGCTGATCTCGATCACGCGGACACCGGAGGAGCTGTCGGTGATCTGCCCGGCCGGCCTCGTGCCGTCCGGGGCGACGGTAGAGGAGGGCTGGCGACTGCTGACCGTCCGCGGTCCGCTGGCGTTCACGCTGACCGGCATCATCGCCGCGCTCTCCAGCGAACTCGCCGCGGCCGGGGTCGCGCTGTTCTCGCTGTCCACGTTCGACACCGACCACGTCCTGGTACGAGCCACCGAACTCGAGCGCGCGGT
The DNA here is from genome assembly GCA_963766045.1 of uncultured Actinomycetota bacterium. Lineage (GTDB taxonomy): Bacteria > Actinomycetota > Actinomycetes > Mycobacteriales > Pseudonocardiaceae > Amycolatopsis. The sequence continues at coordinate 1,985,366 of CAVXYN010000003.1, forward strand.
GAAGGCACTGCGCGAGTCCGGCCACGAAGTCTCCGCCTGAATTGCGATTCCGGTCACCCTGTACAAAAAAGTTCGGCATACCTAAACTTCGGTTTCTGGATGCCGACACACAGGAGACGGTGGCCGAGATGGCAGTGACCGACACCCGCCCGACGGTGGCGAGATTGCGAGCCGGTTCGGTCCTGCTCGGCCCGGCCTTCGTCGCCGCGATCGCGTACGTCGACCCGGGCAACGTCGCCGCCAACATCAGCGCGGGTGCCCAGTTCGGCTACCTGCTGGTCTGGGTGATCGTCGCCGCCAACCTGATGGCCGTCCTCGTCCAGTACCTCTCCGCGAAACTCGGCCTGGTCACCGGCAAATCCCTGCCGGAAGCCCTGCGCGACCGGATGCCCCGCGGCGGGCGGATCGCGTACTGGATCCAGGCCGAAACGGTCGCCATGGCCACGGACCTGGCCGAGGTCGTCGGCGGCGCCATCGCGCTCAACCTGCTCTTCGACCTGCCTCTGCTGGTCGGCGGTGTGATCACCGGCGTCGTGTCGATGGTCCTGCTGGTGGTCCAGGACCGCGGCGGCCAGCGGAACTTCGAACGCGTCATCACCGGGCTGCTCCTGATCATCGCGGTCGGCTTCCTGGCGAGCCTCTTCGTCAAGGCACCGTCCGTGAGCGGCACCCTCGGCGGCCTCCTCCCGCAGTTCAGCGGAACCGAGAGCGTGCTCATCGCCGCCGCCATGCTCGGCGCGACCGTGATGCCGCACGCGGTCTACCTGCACTCCGGCCTGGTCCGCGACCGCCACGGCCTGCAGACCGGCGAACGCAAGCGGACGCTGCTCAAGGCGACCAGGGTCGACGTCGGCCTCGCGATGCTCCTGGCGGGTGCGGTGAACCTCGGCATGGTGCTGCTCGCCGCGACGAACCTGCAGGGTCAGGAAGGCGTCGACAGCATCGAAGGCGCGCACAGCGCCGTCGCGCAGGCACTCGGCCCCGGGATCGCGCTGATGTTCGCGATCGGCCTGCTCGCTTCCGGCCTCGCCTCGACATCTGTCGGCGCGTACGCGGGGGCGATGATCATGCAGGGGCTGCTGCGCAGGCGGATCCCGCTGCTCGCCCGCCGTCTTGTCACACTCACGCCGGCGCTGCTCGTCCTCGCTCTCGGCGCGGATCCGAGCTACGCCCTGGTGATCTCCCAGGTGATCCTTTCCTTCGGCATCCCGTTCGCGCTCGTGCCGCTGATCAGGCTGACCTCGAACCGCGACGTGATGGGCGAGGACGTCAACCACCGGGGGACCACCATCGCCGCGTCGGCGATCGCGGCCGTGATCATCGCCCTCAATATCGCTTTGATCTACCTCACGTTCGGGGGCTGAACGAAGGAACCTTTCGGGGCGCGCGGGGGTCCGAGCTAGCATCCTGCGCGAACCGAAGGAGCTCCGAAACCGTGACCGACGAACAGACGCGCCCGTACGGGCCGCCACAGCAGACGTACCAGGGCGCCGGCCCGCGGGTCGTCGCCGGTCGCTACGCCCTGCTGGGCGAGCTCGGCCGCGGCGGGATGGGCATCGTCTGGCGCGCGCAGGACCAGGTGATCGGCCGTCAGGTGGCGATCAAGGAACTGAAGCTCCCGGACGGCGCTGGAGACACAGTGGACGCCGGTGTGCTTTCCGAGCGGATGCTGCGCGAGGTCCGCGCCGCAGGGCGGCTCAACGACCCCGCCGTGGTGACGGTCTTCGACGTCGTCAACGAGGGCGGCGCCACGTTCATCGTGATGGAACTGGTCGAGGCGCCGACCCTGGCCGACCTGGTTCGCGAACGCGGGCCGCTGCCCGCCCAGCAGGTCTCGCTGGTGGGGGAGCGGGTTCTTTCGGCGCTGCGTTCCGCGCACGCCGCCGGGATCGTGCACCGTGACGTCAAACCGGCGAACATCATGGTCGCGCAGGACGGCCGGGTGAAGCTCACCGACTTCGGCATCGCGCACGCCGTCGACGACCCGCGCCTGACCACCAGCGGCATGATCGTCGGCTCACCCGCGTTCATGGCGCCGGAACGGGTCGAGGGCCGCGACGCGATGCCCGAATCCGATCTCTGGTCGCTCGGCACGACACTGTTCTTCGCCGCCGAAGGGATCGTCGCGTTCGAACGGTCGACCACCGCGGCCACGCTGCACGCGATCATGACCGAGGCGCCGTACCTGACCCGGGTCCAGGGCCCGCTGGCCGCCGCGATCCTCGGCCTGCTGGTCACCAAACCCGAGGCGCGGATGTCGTACGACCAGGTGCGCAGCCTGCTTTCGGCCGCACAGGGCGTGCAGAGCCAGCCGACCCCGCCGTCCGGCGGTACGGCGATGGTGCACCCCGGCCAGCCGATGACCCGGCTCGCGCCCGCCCCGGAGAAGCGGAACCTCCGTCCACTGTGGATCAGCCTGGCCGCGGTCGCCGTGGTGGCGGCGCTGGTCGGCGGGATCTTCCTCGGCCGCTGGCTCGCCACGCCCGAGGGGAACACGCAGGCGCAGCCGACGCTGACCTACGGCATCAACGGCCAGCTCAAGATCGACCTATCCGGGGACTGCTACAACGTGCCGCTCAGGGAAAACGTCACGATGAACAGTGAGTCCAGCGGGACCTGCACCAAGAACCACCTTGTCGAGGTGTACGCGAAGGGAAGCCTGCTGGAGGTCGAGTCCGTCAGCAGCGACGATGCGGAGGTCGCCGCCTATCCCGGCGCGGAAGCGGTGAACCGCCTCGCCGAGGCGGTGTGCTCGGCCACCTTCAACTCGAACGTGGTACCCGCGCAGCAGCGGGCGTCGCTGTTGTGGCGGGCGGTCGTCCCCACCGAGGCCGAGTGGAACCGTCAGCCAAGCAAGGAAGAGAACAACTACTCGCGGGGCTACCTCTGCCTCCTCGCCAAGTTGGATGGCGGTCAGCTCACGTCGCAGATCACGACCAAGGTCAAATAGGTCACAGAGGGTTTCCGCCGACACCGACCTGATCACGGAAAATCTCTCGCATTCCCGGGAATGACCACGTCGACAAGGGGTTGACCGGTCACAGGAGGTACCGTCACACCATGTCCACTCCACCTACCGCAGCGCCGGGCAGACCGTTCGGACGCGTGCTCACCGCGATGGCCACCCCCTTCGACGCCGACGGGGCACTGGACCTGAAGCGCGCACAGGAGCTGGCCGAGCACCTCGTGGAATTGGGCAACGACGGTCTCGTCGTCAACGGCACGACCGGTGAGAGTCCCACCACGACGGACGCCGAGAAGACCGAGCTGGTCCGTGCCGTCGTCGAGGCGGTCGGCGACCGCGCGACGATCGTCGCGGGCGCGGGCACGAACAACACCGCGCACAGCATCGAGCAGGCGGCGCAGGCCGAAAAGGCCGGTGCCCACGGCATCCTGGTCGTCACGCCGTACTACTCGCGGCCCAGCCAGGCCGGGCTGTACGCGCATTTCACCACCGTGGCCGACTCGTGCGGCCTGCCGGTGATGCTCTACGACATCCCGCCGCGTTCGGTCGTGCCGATCGAGGTCGACACGCTGCTGCGGCTGGCCGAGCACCCCCGGATCCTCGGGGTTAAGGACGCCAAGGGTGACCTGATCGCCGGTTCCGAGGTCATCGCGAACACCCAGCTCGCCTACTACTCGGGCGACGACGGGCTGAACCTGCCGTGGATCTCGGTCGGCGCGGCCGGGGTGGTCAGCGTGATCGGGCACGTCGTCGCGGGCCGTATCCGCGCGATGATCGAGGCGTACGAAACCGGGGACACCTCCACCGCGCGCACCAACCACCGCGGCATGCTTCCGGTGCTGCGGGCCATGTCCCGCGTCGGCGGTGTCGCCTTCTCGAAGGCCGCTCTGCGGTTGCGCGGGTTCGACATCGGTGACCCGCGCCTGCCGATCGTGGCGCCGAACGAGGAGCAGATCCAGGCGATCTCCGCCGATCTGTCCCAGGGCGGCGTGCCGCTCGGTGAAAGCGCCGCCGACGACTGGCATGGTGCAAGGGTGGCACAAGCAGACTCAGCGGCGGCCTATACGGCGCCGACCTCACATACCAGCGTTGGGACCATGCCTCGGTGAGTTCACTGCAAACCGGACCAGGACCGACCACGCCACCGCCCGCACTGCCCGATGGCGCCCTGCGCGTGGTCGCGCTCGGCGGGATCGGCGAAGTCGGCCGCAATATGACCGTCTTCGAATTCGGCGGACGGCTGCTGATCGTCGACTGCGGGGTGCTCTTCCCCGAGGACGACCAGCCCGGCGTCGACCTGATCCTGCCCGACTTCCGTGCGATCGAGGACCGGCTCGAAGACGTCGACGGCCTCGTCCTCACCCACGGACACGAAGACCACATCGGGGCCACGCCGTTCCTGCTGCGGCTGATGCCGGATCTGAAGATCTACGGCTCCCGCTTCACGAACGCGCTGCTCGCGGCCAAGGCCAAGGAGCACCGCCAGCGGCCGAACCTGATCGAGGTCCGCGAGGGCGAGCGGCGCAAGGTCGGCGAATGGGACCTGGAGTTCTTCGCCGTCAACCACTCCATCCCGGACGCGCTGGCGGTCGCCATCCGCACTCCGGCGGGCGTGGTGCTGCACACCGGCGACATCAAGCTCGACCAGCTGCCGCTGGACGGCAGGCTGACCGACCTCGCCGGGTTCTCCAGGCTCGGTGACGAGGGCGTGGACCTGTTCTGTGTCGACTCGACCAACGCCGAGGTGCCCGGGTTCGTCATGCCCGAGCGGGACATCGGCCCGGTGCTCGACGACGTCGTCCGCAAGGTCGGCCAGCGCGTCATCGTGGCCTGTTTCGCGAGCCACGTGCATCGCGTCCAGCAGGTGCTCGACGCCGCTTCGCGGCACGGCCGCCGGGTCGCGTTCGTCGGCCGGTCGATGGTCCGGAACATGGGCATCGCCGCCGACCTCGGCCTGCTGAACGTGCCGGACGGCCTGCTCGTCAACCTGGACCAGGCGAGTGACCTGCCCGAGAGCAAGGTGCTGTTCGTGTCGACCGGTTCGCAGGGCGAGCCGCTGTCGGCGCTGTCGCGGATGGCGCGCGGCGAGCACCGGCAGATCTCGATCCGCGCGGGGGACACCGTCGTGCTGGCCAGCTCGATGATCCCCGGCAACGAGACCGCGGTGTTCGGCGTCGTCAACGGGCTCACCCGGCTCGGCGCGAACGTCGTGCACCAGGGCAACGCCAAGGTCCATGTCTCCGGGCACGCGTCCGCGGGCGAGCTGCTGTACCTGTACAACGCGGTGCGCCCGAGCAACGTCATGCCGGTGCACGGCGAGTGGAAACACTTGCGCGCCAACGGAGAACTGGCCGTGCGCACCGGTGTCGCGCCGGAGAACGTGGTCATCGCCGAAGACGGCGTCGTCGTCGACCTGGTCGACGGCAAGGCGTCACGGACCGGCCGCGTCGAGGTCGGGCACGTCTACGTCGACGGCCTTTCGGTCGGCGATGTCGGCGAATCGACATTGTCGGACAGGCTCGTGCTCGGCGAGGGCGGGTTCATCGCGATCACGGTCGCGGTGGATTCCAGCACCGGTCGTGCGGTGACCGCCCCGACGGTATCCGGGCGCGGGTTCTCCGATGACCCCAAGGCGCTCGACGCCGTGGTTCCGATGGTGGAGATGGAACTCGCCAGGACCGAGGCCGAGGGCATCACCGACACGCACCGCATCGCGCAGGCCGTGCGCCGCGTCGTCGGCCGGTGGGTGGCCGACACCTATCGTCGCCGTCCGATGATCGTGCCGACGGTCATCCCGGTCTGAGGAGTCGCGAAGGCCCCCTTCGCAACCTTGAAGGTTGTGAAGGGGGCCTTCGCGTCCTGCGATCAGGGCAGCTGCTGGATCCGGACCAGATTGCCCGCGGGGTCGCGGAAAGCGCAGTCGCGGACGCCGTAAGGCTGGTCGGTCGGTTCCTGGACGACGTCGGCGTCACCGGCCTGCAGCCGGGCGAAGACGGCGTCGAGGTCCTTGGTGGCGAGGTTGATACCGCCGTGAACGCCCTTGGCCATCATTTCGGTGATGGCGCGGCGTTCGTCGTCGGTGATGCCGGGGGTCACCCCGGGTGGGTGCAGGACGATCGACGTGTCGGGCTGCCCGGCCGGGCCGACGGTGATCCAGCGCATCCCGTCGTGGCCGACGTCCTTGCGGACTTCGAAACCGAGCTTGTCGCGATAGAAGGCCAATGCCGCGTCCGGGTCGTCCTGCGGCAGGAAGCTCGCGTGAATGGTGAGGTCCATGGCGATAACGCTAGGTGCGGCCCGGTACCGGATGCTTCTCGATTTCTGACCGGGTCCGCTCACCTGTTGAATGGGGGCATGATGATCGGACTGCATGTCGTCGGGGCGCTGGCCGGCGTGGCATTGGGAGTGTTCGCGGTCGTCGTGGGCAGGACGCTCATCGAAGGTCTCCGCCGCGACCGGCGTGAACTCCCCGTGCGGCAGGCCGAAGGTCTCCGCCGGGACCGGTGGGACCGGGCCGTCGAGAAACTGGACAGCGAAGACGCCGTGGAACGCCTCGAATGTCTCGCGAGCCTGGAACGGTTCGGCCGGGACAGTCCGGACGCCCGGGAAGACGTCGTCGAGCTCATCTGCGCCTACCTGCGGAGACCCTTTCTTCTTCCGGACGACTTCGGGGAGATGGAGCCTGGCCAGGCTCCGGACGAGGAGGTGCTCGCCGCGCGCCGCGTCGAGCTGGACGTGCGCCGCACCGCTCAGCGGATTCTGTCCCGGCACTTCCGCTGGCCGGAGGGGGAGGCCCGGCCCTTCGAGTTCTGGGAGGTGGACGAGATCGAGCTTCAGGACGCGGTGCTCGTCGACCCCGACTTCGCGGACTCGGTGCTGTCCGGTGTGGATCTCCGCGATGGCCTGATCATCCGCGGGGACTTCCGCGGTGCCAGGTTCGGCCGGTATGCCAACTTCGACAGGGCGGCCTTCACCGAAGTCGCCCATTTCGAGCAGGCGACATTCGGTTCGTACACCTCGTTCAACGGGGTGCGGTTCGACTCGGCACGGTTCGACGGGGCGAGGTTCGCCGTCGGCGCGTCATTCGGCGGAGCGGATTTCCTCGAGCAAGCCTCGTTCGAGGGAACGGTCTGGGGCGGCGACGCGGTCTTCAGCGCGGCCTTGTTCGGCGGGACGACCACGTTCGCAGGGGCGACGTTCGGCGACGAAGCCGACTTCAGCGACGCACGTGTGGCTCAACCGCATGCCGGGCACGAATGGCCGTCCCCTTGGTACGTCTGGGCGGCTTCCTCGGCGCCGGCTGCGCAGGGGCGGCTCTTGGCGCGGGACGTCCAGGCGTGACCGGTCCTCAGCGGGTGGCGGCGGCGAGCATCAGGGCGAACGTGACCGCGAGCGCCTGACCGAACAGGGCACGGCGGGCCTTGCGCTGCTGGGCGCGGGTCGGCTGATTCATGGCGATCTCCCCGTCGGCGAGTGGGTTCCGGTTCCGCGCCAAGTGTTCCGCGGCCGCCTTAAGCGCACCTCCCGCTGGAGTCTGGTTCGCCTCCCCCGCAGGTCGTAGCCTTCCCCTAGGGGCGGACTCGCCGGCGCTGGATGAAATAGACGCCGAGGATCACGGCCAGGCTGATCAGGCTCAGGTACAACTGGGCCCGCGTGTCCGAGTCGACGAACAGCATCGACGCGACCACGGCCAGCGTCCCGGCGAGGGTGAGCCAGCTCAGCCACGGGTAGCCCCACATGCGCAGCGTCAGCCGTTCGGGTGCCTCGGCCTCCAGGCGCCGCCGCATCCGCAGCTGCGAACCGGCGATGATCGCGTACACGAACAACGCGACCGCTCCGGCGGAGTTGATGATGAAGTAGAAGATCTTGTCGGGGGACACGAAGTTCATCACCACGGCGACGTAACCGACCGAAGTGGACACCAGGATCGCCTTCCACGGCACACCGCGCCGGTTCGTGTCCGCGATCCAGTGCGGTGCCCAGCCATTGCGGCGCAGGGCGAACAGCATGCGGGAAGCGGTGTACAGCCCCGAATTCAGCACCGACAGCACCGCGGTCAGCACCACCGCGCTGACGACGGTCTCGGCGGCGGGGATGCCGAAGCGCCCGAACGCCGCGGCGAACGGGCTCGTCGTGGTCGGGATGTCACGCCAGCCGGTGATCATCACCAGCAGGGTCACCGAGCCGACGTAGAAAATGATGACCCGCCACACGATCGACGACGTCGCCTTGCGCACAGCGATCTCGGGCTCGCGGGACTCGGCGGCGGCGATGGTGACGATCTCCGCGCCGAAGTACGAGAAGATCACGATCACCACGCCGTGGACCACCGAGAACGGGCCGTTGGCGAGGAAGCCGTCCTGTGCGATGTTGCCGACCGAGAACGAACCGCCCGGCCACAGCCCCAGCACGAACAGGATGCCCACCACCAGGAAGACCACGATGGTCGCGATCTTGACCGACGCCAGCCAGAACTCGGTCTCGCCGAACGAGCGGGCCGAAGCGAGGTTGGTCGCGGTCAGCAGCAGCATCAGAACGAGCGAGAAGATCCATTGCGGCACAACGGGAATCCAGACCTGAAGGATTTTCGCTCCGGCCACCGCCTCGAACGCGACGACACCGACCCAGAAGTACCAGTACAACCAGCCGACGGTGAAACCCGCCCAGCCGCCGAGCGATGCACGGGCGTACTCCATAAAGGAACCTTGCGACGGTGCCGCTGTCGCCATTTCGCCGAGCATGCGCATCACGAGAACGACGAGCAGTCCGCCGATCGCGTAGGACAGCACGGCGGCCGGTCCGACGGTGTGGATCACCGCACCGCTGCCGATGAACAGGCTCGCCCCGATGATTCCGCCGAGCGCGATCATCCGGACGTGTCGTTGTCGCAGATCCGGTCGCAGGCCGTCCCGCTGCGCTGTCCGGTCCGGGGTCGTTTCGGCGTCCATACCCGGTTGCCTCCTGTCGGATCCTCGGCAGATCGCGGGATTCTCGCACCAGGCGGGCTTCGGGAAAAGTGTTTGCGCAACCCCGGTGAACGCGCCGGGGCGGACTCTGGGAATCTAGGCATCTCCACCGCGCGTTCCGAGGAGCTTTTCGATGCCGCACGCCGTAACCCGGTTTCTGCCTGCCCTCGCTCTGGCCGCCGTGCTGGCGGGCTGCTCGGCCGAGACGCCCCTGCCGCAGGCCGATCCGGGCGGGTCGCCGCCGATGGTGCAGCAGGCCGCCGTTCCATTCAACGACGCCGATGTCGCGTTCGCTCGCCAGGCCCTCGCGCATCACCAGCAGGGCGTGGATTTGGCTTCACTGGCCGAAACGCGGGCGGAGAACGCGCAACTGAAGGCGTTCGCGAAGCGGGTCATCGACGCACACGAGCCGGAGATCGGGCGCCTCTCCGCGCTGATCGAATCCTGGGGCCAGCCCGCGCCGGACGACCCGAACCTCGAGCACGTCCAGCGCGACGGCTACGTCAGCCCGGGGGATATGGCCACGCTGGCGGGACTGTCCGGAAAGGACTTCGACCGCCAGTTCGTCTCGCGGTTCTCGAAGCAGCGCGAGGCAGGCGTCCGGATCGCCGACGCCGAGACGCAGCACGGCCGGAACCCCGACGCCCGGGATCTGGCCGCTACGACGTCGCGTTCGCAGCAGCAGGAGATCAGCGAGCTAGCGGGCTTCGAGAAGGGTTGAGTCCGACTGGACCACTTTGGAATTCAGCTGGACGATGTACGCGCCGGACAGCAGCACCACCGCCCCGGCCAGCTGAATCCAGGTGAGCGCCTCGCCGAGCACCAGCCACGCGATCGCGGACGCGTACAGCGGCTCCACCAGCCCGACGACACTCGCCACCGACGCCGGAAGATGCCGCAGGGCCGTCATCCCGGTCGCGTAGGCGAGCACCGTCCCGATGAGAACGAGCGCGACCAGCAGCAGCCACACCGGCGGCCGCCACGGCCCGAATTCCGCCGGTGAGGTCACGATCCGCCACGGGACCGTCCAAGGTGGAGCGACCACGCACACCAGGACCGCTCCGATGGTCATACCCCAGGTGACCATGCCGAGCGGATCCCGGTTCGCGACCCCGCGCTCGCCGAGCAGGAAGTACCCCGCCGAACAGACCGCCGCACCCAGCCCGGCGAGCAGGCCGACGACGTCGAGACTCAGCCCTTCCCAGACCTGGGCGACCAGCATGAGCCCGGCCATCGCGAGCGCGATCCCCGCCCACATCGCCCGCGGCAACCGCATCCGCCGGACGAACCGGACCCACAACGCGATCAGCACCGGCGACGTGAACTCGAGCAGAATCGCGATCCCCACCGGAATCCGGCCCGCGGAGATGAAGTACATGAGCTGCACCCCGGCGACCCCGAGCGATCCGTAGGCCAGCAGCAACGGCCACTCATGCCGCCGCACCCGCAGCAACGCCGGCCGGAACACCGCCATCACCGCCAGCAGCACGATCGCGGACAATCCGATCCGGATCGCCGCGACCTGCTCCGCCGACATCCCCGCCAGCATCGCCGGTTTGCCCAGCGTGCCCGACGTCCCGAAGAACAACGCGGCGAGCAGGATGAGCACGATGCCCCGGCCGCGATGGGCGACATGCGGCTTGGGGGCGGCGAGTTCGGCGGTCACGCGCCCGAGGCTAGATGGCGGGCTCGGTGGTGACGACCCATTTTGAAGGTGGGGCGGCCGGAGCGTCTGCGGTCCGTGAAGGCCACCTTCACGGACTCTGAGTCCCTCAAGGTGGCCTTCACAACCCTCCGGTGCCCGGCTTCCGCACCTCAGCGACCTCGTACGTCACCATCGTCACACCAGCAACAGTCCACATCGGACAGACGCGTCCCGAATGCCACAGACGAGACGCTCAACGTCTCCAATGTGGCATTGGGGGCACCCAGGCCACTCGTGCTTGCGTCGGGACGTCAGTAGGTGCCTTCTTCGGTCCAGTTGGTCTGGTCGAAGTCCTCGTCGTCGACGGGAGCACGGCGTGGCTTGCGCACCTGGGGCTGCTCGGCAGGAGCGGCGGCAGCCGGCTCTTCCGCCTCGGGTGCGGCATCGAGCGCTTGAGGTTCCGGCGTACCGTTCGGCCAGACGCAAGGCGACCCGGCCAAGAGGAAGATCCCACCCGAAGGATTGGACTTCAACGTCATCTGAAAACCGTCGTCGGCGTTCTCCACCCAGAGGAACTCGTTGAGGGGCTTGTCGTCGAGCACCTTGAAGTTGTTGGCCTGCCACCAGGAACGCAGAGCCTCGAAGTAGGAGGGAAAGGCCTCCGGCCGCAGGCCGAGAACCCGGTAGCTGCGGTTGGCCACGACCCGGTTCTTGGGACCGCCATCGGTCGGATCGGTGCATTCCCCGCTGCGTTCCTGGAAGTTCAGTTCCAGCTTCGCCTCGGCCGGAAGGGCTTTGACCGCACGGGAAATGTAGTCGTCCACCTTCGCGTTGGCCTCGTCGATCGTGATCGTCGGTTTCATGCCGTCTCCTCCGCCGTCGCAGGCGCCGACCGCCAGCATTCCCGCCAGCAGCATCCCTCGGATCGGTGTCATCATGGTCATTCGCCGATTACCTCGCCGCTACGCCGGCGATGATCCGGCCCATGTTGTCCAGCGACTTCGAGTTCGGATTCCAGTACTCGCTGTGCGCTTCGAGACTGAGACCGGCGAATCCTTCAGTACCCGGGTCCGAAGCGAATACCTGTCCGCCGAACTTCGCGGTGGCGGGGTCGGGCCCGAGCGCGATGTCATAGCCTTCGATCTCGAAGTTGGCCGCGTGGATCATGTCGTTCTCGGCGACCGTGGAATGGACGTGCGATCCCGTCTGGGAATCGGGCACTCCGTCGAGATGAAGCTCGGCGACATTGTCCACGCCGACGCCTGGGCTCGCCACGAACATCAGGTCGTCCGCGTTGAGCCCACTGTCCCGGGCCGCATGCCCTACGACGGTGGTTCCATAGCTGTGTCCCATGACCGTGTTGTGCGAAGGGTCGCCTTCGTGGGTTTCGCGGATTCCGTCCTGGAATGCCGCCAGCGCTCCCTTGCCGCCGTCCGCGTGGTCGGTGTTGCCCGCGTCGAGAATCTCATCGGGGGCGTCATAGCCGAGCCACGCGATGACCGCCGTCGAAGGTGAACCTGCTTCGGCTGCCGCGCCGGCCATGCGATCGGCCCGGTCGATGTCACTGCCGATCTTCCCCAGATCCGAGCCCGTTCCCGGCACATAAGTCGCCACATTGACCGCCTTGTCCGGATTCCCTGACGACACGATCGCCTTCCCGTCGCCGGCGGTGTCCAGCCCGAGCAGGAACGCCGGTGGCTTCCCCTGTTCCGGGTGATCGAGCCGCCGGGCGATGTCGTTCAGGCCTTGGAGCTTGCCGGCCTGGCTCGGATCACCTTGGAGCCGCGCGATTTCCCGGTCGAGTACGGCTCGGTTGGCGGAGTCGCGGTCGACGGCGGGGATGCCGTCGAGGTTACCGATGAGGCCGGGGTTTCCTTGCAGCAAAGCGACTTTCGCCGTATCGGAGAGACTGTCCCACCAGGCCTTGTTGTCGCCGGCTGTGCCGTTCTCCGGTGGGCCGATGATCGACAGGCCGCTTTGGGCGGCACCGACGTCCGCGGCTTGGGCGAGGGTTCCGACGCCCTGTTCGGTGATCTCCCCGCGCAGTGCGCGGAGCATGATGGCCGCGAAATCGGCGTCGACGTCGGTGGCGCGGCGCAGGATCTGCGCGATCCGGTCGGCGAGTTCGGCCGCGATCCGCGGCTGCGTGGGCGGTGCAGGGCCGTCGTGGGGCAGTTGCAGGATTTCGCCGGCGGAGCTGATGAGCAGGCCGTGATGGTGCGCCAGCTCGTCGGTCTCTCGCACGAACGCGGTGATCCGGTCCAGCGCGATCTGTACCTCGTGCGCGCCACGCCGGACCGCGGAGGCCTCGGCGACCAGCTGTTCCAGCGTGGACGTCAGCGATTCGCCTCGTGTCGACGCGGCAAGGGCGCCTTCGCCGGTCCAACCGTCGAACCTGGCCAGGGCCTGCACGTCGTCGTTCGTCGTGATGATCCGGACGCAGCCGTCGTTGAGCGCGTCGGCGACCTTGCCGATCGCGGCCGGGTCCCACCGGCGCACGTCGCCCCAGGTGGGCATCAGACGGGCCTCCGCCCGCTCGACGGCACGGTGGCGTGCAGATCCCGCGTCGCCTCCTGCTCGTTCGAGCGGTAGCGGACGACCGCCTCGTCCAGTTGGGCCGCGTAGTCGCCGGTGTTCTTCGCCCAGCCAGGCAGGGCTCGGCCCCACGCGTCCGCGAGCAGTCGCGCCGCTTCACCGGAGGTACCGCCCGGCAAGCCCGCCGCCACCTCGCTCAACGCGTTCGCGAGACTCACTCGCCCGATGTCGTCCGAAGCTCTCTTGGCGGCGCCTGACGCGGTTTCGATCGCGTCCAGAACCACCTCGTAGCCGCCAGCCATCCCGCTTCCTCCCCGTAGCGTGACCGTGTGACCACTCTACGACGCTGAGGCCGGGCTCGCGGTTCCCGGAACGCCTGGTCAGTGCTTCTTCCAGGGGCTGACGGTGTCGGTCGGCCGCGTCGGGTCGTGGAACCGCGGCCGGTCCAGCTCGCCGTGTCGCAGCGGCACCAGCCCGTCCGTGATCGCCTGCATGATCTTCGCGTGCGCGCGGACGCCGGCGCCCGGCCGTTCGGGCTCGACGCCGGAGAGGTCGACAGGGTCGCCGAAATGCACCTGGAACCGGGGACGGCGCCAGGGCGCGGTGAGCCCGGATTTGGCGAGCGGCACCAGGTCGGCGGGTCCGTTGACGGTTTCCGTCCCCCAATAGACGGCTTCGTGCGCGCCCCATTGGCTGATCGGGATCACCGGGACACCGGCGGCCAGCGCCAGCCGGGCGGCGCCGGTCTTGCCCCGCTCGGGCCAGAGCCCGGGATCGTGGCTGATCCGGCCCTCGGGGTAGACGATGATCGGCTCCCGGGTGGTCCGCAGCGCCTCGGTCGCCTCGCTGAACTGCCCGATCGCGGTCGTCGCCTCTTTCCGATCGACCCGCAGATGGCCGCTGACCCGCAGCGCCGGGCCGATCACCGGGGCGTCGAGGATGCCGCCCGCCAGCATGAACCGCGGGTTGATGCCGATCCGTTTGCACGCCGCCATCAGGACGAACGCGTCGAAGACCCCGATGTGGTTGGCGGTCATCAGCAGCGGCCGCTTGCGCAGCTCGGCGGGAACACCGCCGGTCACGGTCAGTTTTCCGACGAAATTGACCAGGCCCCGGTCGATATTGAGCATCGTGCGCCAGATGGCCGGGGCGCGACGAGCCGGGGAGTTCTCATCCTGATGCAGGGCGAACATGGGGGAGAGCATTTCATGAAGCCGATTTCACTCGGATGGCCGCTCAAGTTGTGATCTGAGGCGATTGTTTCGGGTGTGCTGCGAGTGGCACACGAGGCAGGCGGGTCCAACCGGGTTACCGTGGAGATATGGCTAGCGGGTCGGCGACAAGGAAACGGAGCACGGCGCGAAGCGGCGGCAGCAAGGGGCCGGCGCGGAAGCCGCGCACCCCGGCGAAACCGAGGTCGACGGCGGCGAGGAAGCCGGCCGCCCGGCGTCCGGCGGCTAAACGTCGCTCGTCCGGCGCTCTCGCCAAGGGCGTCCGTGGCACCTGGAACCTGCTGGCCAAGGGACTCGGCACGCTCGCGAGGACGGTCGGCCGCAGCCGTGAGCTCGAACCCGAGCACCGCCGCGACGGCCTCGCGCTCGGCCTGATCGCGCTGGCGCTGGTGATCGCGTTCGGCGTCTGGTGGCGGGCCGCCGGTCCGATCGGCGGCTGGGTCGAGGTCGCCACCAGGACGGTGCTCGGCGCCGGGGCGGTGACGCTGCCCCTGGTGCTCACCGTGGTGGCCATCGCGCTGATGCGATCCGAACCGGTGCCGGAGGCCCGGCCGCGGATGGTCATCGGAACGGTCCTGGTCCTCCTGTCCGTGCTCGGCCTGCTGCACATCTTCACCGCGCTGCCCGGCACCAACGACGGCCGCATGTACGCCGGCGGTGTCATCGGCTCGTTCTCCGGTGGTCTGCTCACCATGGGCGTGACCATGTGGGTCGCCGTGCCGCTGCTGGTGCTGGCGCTGCTGTTCGGAACGCTCGTGTTCACCGGGACCTCGGTCCGCGACATCCCCCACCGGCTGCGCAACTGGGGCCTCGACCCCGAGGAGATCGAAGAGGCCGAGGCCGAGCGCCAGGCCATCCACGACGAACGGGACGCCGTCACCGAGGCCGATCCGAAGTCGGTGCGCCTGCGGAAACCGTCCCGCCGCCGTCAGGGCGCCGGCGATCACGCGGGGGAGCAGCTTGACATCGAGGCCGCGCTCGCCGAGCCGCCGATGCCGCTGCGCCCACCGAAACCCGCCGCGAAGCCTGCCGAGGTGCCGGAGAAGAAGGCCAAGAAGGGCGAGCCGCCGCTGGCGGTCACGCGGACCGTCGAGGGCGACTACAAGCTCCCGCCGCCGGACCTGCTCAAACTCGGCGACGCGCCGAAGTCCCGCAGCAAGGCCAACGACGCCATGATCGAGGCGATCACCGGCGTGCTGGAGCAGTTCAACGTCGACGCGCAGGTCACCGGGTTCACCAGGGGCCCGACGGTCACGCGGTACGAGGTCGAGCTCGGCCCCGGCGTGAAGGTCGAGAAGATCACCGCGCTGACCAAGAACATCGCCTACGCCGTGGCGACCGACAACGTCCGGCTGCTCGCGCCGATCCCCGGCAAGTCCGCGGTCGGTATCGAGGTGCCCAACTCCGACCGCGAGATGGTGCGGCTCGGCGACGTGCTGCGCGCGCCGACGACGGTCAAGGACAACCACCCGATGGTCATCGGGCTCGGCAAGGACATCGAGGGCCATTTCGTCACCGCGAACCTGACGAAGATGCCGCACCTCCTGGTCGCGGGGTCCACCGGTTCCGGTAAGTCGAGCTTCGTGAACTCTATGCTGGTTTCGCTGCTCGCGCGGGCGACGCCGGAAGAGTGCCGGATGATCCTGATCGACCCGAAAATGGTCGAGCTGACGCCGTACGAGGGCATCCCGCACCTGATCACGCCCATCATCACCCAGCCGAAGAAGGCCGCCGCCGCGCTGGCCTGGCTGGTGGAGGAGATGGAACAGCGGTACCAGGACATGCAGGTCAACAAGGTCCGGCATATCGACGACTACAACAAGAAGGTGCGCTCGGGCGAGATCACCGCGCCGCCGGGTTCGGAACGCGAATACCGCCCGTATCCGTACATCATGGCGATCGTCGACGAGCTCGCCGACCTGATGATGACCGCCCCGCGCGACGTCGAGGACGCGATCGTCCGGATCACCCAGAAGGCGCGTGCCGCCGGTATTCACCTGGTTCTGGCGACCCAGCGGCCGTCTGTCGACGTCGTCACCGGCCTGATCAAGACCAACGTGCCGTCGCGGCTGGCGTTCGCGACGTCGTCGCTCACCGACTCGCGGGTCATCCTCGACCAGCCGGGCGCGGAGAAACTCATCGGTATGGGTGACGCCCTGTACCTGCCGATGGGCGCCGGAAAGCCCGTCCGGATCCAGGGCGCCTTCGTCGGCGACGAAGAGATCGCGTCCGTGGTCAACTTCGCCAAGGACCAGGCGCAGCCGGACTATCAGGACGGCGTCACCGCGCAGAAGGCCGGCGAGAAGAAGGAGATCGACCCGGACATCGGCGACGATCTCGACGTCCTCCTGCAGGCCGCCGAACTGATCGTCACCTCGCAGTTCGGGTCCACGTCGATGCTCCAGCGGAAGCTGCGGGTCGGTTTCGCCAAGGCCGGGCGCCTGATGGACCTGCTGGAAAGCCGCGGCATCGTCGGCCCGTCCGAGGGCTCGAAGGCGCGGGACGTGCTGATCAAGCCGGAGGAACTGGAGTCCGTCCTGTTCATGATCCGCGGTGGCGGCGATGCCAATGGCGGAGACCTGTCCGACGACGAGGACTAGCCCTGGATGATGCTTCGGGGCGTTCTGTGCGGTTTACTGGTGCAGAACGGCACGAAGCGTCGTCAGGGAGGTGGTCAGGGTGCTGCGCAGTTTTCGGCTGGACAACCATCGCTCGTTCCGTGACGAGCAGGAGCTGCTTCTGATGCCCGCGATGCCGGGAGACGAACGCCCGGCAGTCCCGGTGGCCGCTATCTACGGCGCCAACGCCTCCGGTAAGTCGAACCTCATCGACGGTCTCGCGCTGATGCAGTCACTGATCTTGGAGAGACCTTGGGCCATTTCGGCCATCGGGTTCGAGTTGAGCCCTCACCGGCTCGGCGCCTCGCCCAGGTCCGAGTCGACGACGTTCGTCATCGAAGTGATCGTCGACGACGTTCCCTACACCTACGGCTTCACCTTGAGGGCTTCTGCCGTCGTCGAGGAGTGGTTGTACTCGTATCCCGCGAAGCGGAAGCGGATCCTGTTCGAGCGCACCGGTTCGGAGTTCAAGGTCGGTGGCACGGTTGTGGACTCCAAAGCCAAGCTCGAGATTTTGGAAGAACTCAACCGACCTGACCGCCTTCTCCTGAGTGCCTGTGATCGACTCGCCCTTGCTCCGCTGATGCCGGTCTACAACTGGTTCGTTCAGGGGCTGACGGTTCGAACTCTCAAGTCAGTGATCAGGACGAGGGTGCTCAGTGATCGGATCGGCGGGTATCTGCACCGGAAGCCTCAGAACCATCGCCGTCTGGTTTCCCTGCTCGGGGCAGCCGATGTGGGAGTCACCGGCCTGGTGGTCGAGGACGGTGGTGAGCAAACGATGTCGCACGTCGAACGGCGCGCCATGGCAGAACGCGAGGTGAGACTTCTTCACGGCGCCGAGTCTTTCGATCTCGAGGACGAGTCGGCGGGTACGCGAAACTGGCTCGAACTACTGCCCCGGGTATTGGATGCACTCGACGAGGGTCGGGTTCTCGTCGTCGACGAGATCGACGCGAGTCTGCATCCGATGCTGACCGCGAGACTGGTCGGCCTGTTCCAGAACGAGAAGACCAACCCGAGTGGCGCTCAGCTGATCTTCACCACACACGACACGAGCCTGCTGGGCACGATGCTGGTGGACGAGGTGCTGCAACGGGACCAGATCTGGTTCGTGGACAAGAACGCCGAGGGGGCGAGCGAGCTGTACCCGCTCACGGACTTCAAACCACGCAAGGACCAGAACACAGAGCGGCGCTATCTCGCAGGGAGCTACGGCGCCGTTCCAGTATTGGGTGACTTCGCCGACGCAGTGCTGGACCGATGACCCGTAGAGAGAACAGCGGTCGGCGTCGTCCTGCGTTTCGGGAGCAACGAACGTCTCTCCTCGTCGTCTGCGGAGCGGAGGTCACCGAGCCTGCGTACTTCGAGGGCCTCAAGCAGGCTCGGCGAAATCCTGCTGTCACGGTCAAGATCAAAGCGAAGCGTGGTGACCCCGAAGCCGTGGTCAAGTACACCGCGGGGATGCGTGACCGCGCGGAGGGCACGCACGACGAGGTCTGGTGTGTCGTCGACGTCGACAGGTTCGATGTCGCCAAAGCGGTCGCGGCCGCTCGGAGACTGCATGTCAATCTCGCGGTCTCGAATCCGTGTTTCGAGTTCTGGCTGCTGCTCCATTTCGAAGTCTGCGATGCGCCTTTGACCTGTTATGGCGACGTAAAGAAACGCCTGGTCAAGCACGTGCCTGAGTACAGCAAGTCCGAGCTGAGGTTCTCTGACTACCTGAATGGGATCAACGCGGCTCTTCAGCGTGCTCGAGAACAAAACGGCGAGTTGGGCTTCGAGCACGACCGCAACCCGTCAACCGGTGTCTGGGCACTGGTCGACAAGATCAATTGACGCTCGATGCAACGGACCGGCGACCGTGTTACGTCCAGACATCGTGGACCTGAAGAAGCTGCTCATCGCCCTCTGCACCGTGGCCGGTATCGCCGCCGGCGCGGGTAGTTCCGCCGCGCTCGAGCCGCCGCCGGCACCGGCACCCCAGCAGCCTCAGAAGCCCGCCGAACCCACACCGCCGCCGAGTCCGGTGGCCTTGGGGGAGACCGTCGTCCTCAAGTCCGGCCAGACGGCCGAGGTGGCGTCGAAGGACATCAGCATCCGCTTCACCGAGCTGGTCTCCGATTCCCGCTGCCCGCAGGGGATGGTCTGTATCTGGGCCGGGGAGGCGGTGGTCGAGCTGGCCATGGCCGAACCTGGCCGCGGCGAGCGGACGACCGCGGAGCTTGCCACCACCGGGCGAGGTGGGAAGCAGTCCGTCGAGTTCGCCGCCTGCCGGGTGGACCTGGTCGCTGTCAGTTCGGGGGGCGACCAGGTCACCCTGCGGGTGTCCAGGGCTTGAACCGCCCTAGAGCGGGTTGCCCCAGCCGTCGAGGTAGGCGACCTGCTCGAGCGGGACGCGCGGCGCGGGTTTGAAGTCCTGCACGGTCGTGTAGGCGACCGGCAGCAGCCCCACCTGGGTGACACCCTCGGGGATCCCCAGGATTCCGGCCGCCTCGGCCTCGTGCTGCAGGTGATACGTCGTCAGCGTCGAGCCGAGGCCACGGGAACGCAGCGCCAGCTGGAAGTTCCACACGGCCGGGAAGATGCCGCCATAGAACGCGGCGTCGGTGGCGTTCTCGCCGCTCGGGGTGCCCTGCAGACAGGGGATGACGTACACCGGCACCCGGTCGATGACGTCGAGCAGATGACGGCCGGAGGCGAACGCCCGCGCCACCGGCAGCTGGTTGATGGCGTCACCGGCGGCGGCCAGATTCGCCTCCAGGTAGGCGTTTCCCACCTGACGGAACAGCGCTGACAGCTTGTCCTTCACACCCTGGTCGCGGACGACCAGCCAGCGCCAGGACTGCGCGTTGCCCGGGGTCGGCGCCTGCAGTGCGAGCCGCAGGCAGTCGTCGAGCACGTCCTGTTCGACCGGACGGTCCAGGTCGAGTTTGCGGCGCACCGCACGGGTCGTGCTGAGCAGCTGGTCGGTGACCGAGGTGTCCATAGGTTTCCCTTCACAGCGGCGGACCGTCCACAAACGACACTAGTCGTTCGTCGCCGTCGTGGGGAAAACCTCTTTCGGCTAAAGCTCGAGCAGCATCCGGCTGTTGCCCAGCGTGTTGGGCTTCACGTACGGCAGGTCGAGGAACTCCGCGACACCGGGATCGGCCGAACGCCGCATCTCCTCGTAGACCTCCTGGGTCACCGGCGTGCCGTCGATCTCGACGAACCCGTGCCCGGAGAAGAAATGCGTCTCGAAGGTCAGCACGAAAAGACGCTTCAGGCCGATCTCGCGGGCGAACTCGATCAGATGCCCCACCAGGGCGTGGCCGATGCCGCGACCGCGGCAGTCCTTGTCGACCGCGATGGTGCGCAGCTCGCCGATGTCCTCCCACAGCACATGGAGCGCGCCACAGCCGAGTACCTCTTCACCCTCCTCGACGACCCAGAACTCCTGGACGCTCTCGTAGAGGGTGACGAGCTCCTTCTCGAGCAGCACCGTCCCCGCGTCGGAGTCGACGAGCGTCTTGATCTTGCGGACGTCCGCGATCCGCGCCCGGCGGACCGTGGGGCGGCGGTGGAGTAGCGGTTCGAGGGGGTCTGACAGCACGTCCAACATTAAGCCATCCATGAAGCCATGATCGGCCGACGGCTCGCCCGAGCAAGCGATCGCGGCCCCGCAGAGCAGGCCAGCTACCCTAAGGCACGTGCCTTCTCCCACCACTGATCCTGTGGCCACTCGTCGCGTATCCTTGCTGACCCTCGGTTGCGCCCGCAACGAGGTCGATTCCGAGGAACTCGCCGGACGGCTGGCCGCGGGCGGCTGGGAGCTCGCCGCCGAACCCGAGGACTCCGACGTCGTGGTGGTCAACACCTGCGGCTTCGTCGAGTCCGCCAAGAAGGACTCCGTCGACACCCTGCTGGCGGCCGCCGACACCGGCAAGAAGGTCGTCGCCGTCGGCTGCATGGCCGAGCGCTACGGCAACGAGCTGGCCGAAAGCCTCCCCGAAGCCGACGCCGTGCTCGGTTTCGACCATTACGCCGATCTCGCCGACCGCCTCGATGACGTCGTGGCCGGCCGCGAGGTCGCCTCGCATACGCCGTCGGACCGCCGCAAGCTCCTGCCGATCAGCCCGGTCCAGCGCCCGTCGGCCGCCGAGTCGGTCGAGGTGCCCGGGCACGCGCAGCACGGCTGGGGGCCGCGGGTGCTCCGCACCAGGCTCGACACCTCGCCGGTGGCCGCGCTCAAGATCGCCTCCGGTTGTGACCGCCGCTGCTCGTTCTGCGCGATCCCGTCCTTCCGCGGTTCCTTCGTGTCCCGCCAACCGGACGAGATCGTCGCCGAGGCGATGTGGCTTGCGGAAAACGGTGTCAAGGAGGTCTTCCTGGTCTCCGAGAACTCCACGTCCTACGGCAAGGACTTCGGCCGCGACGGCGCCCGCGCGCTGGAACAGCTGGTACCGAGGCTGGCCGAGGTGCCGGGGATCGAGCGGGTCCGGGTCTCCTACCTGCAGCCCGCCGAGACCCGGCCGGGTCTGGTCAAGGCCATCGCGACCACGCCGGGGGTCGCCGACTACTTCGACCTTTCCTTCCAGCACTCCAGCGAGACCGTGCTGCGCCGGATGCGCCGGTTCGGTTCCACGGACTCGTTCCTCGCGTTGACCGACCAGATCCGGGAATACTCGCCCGCCGCCGGCATCCGCACCAACGTCATCGTCGGGTTCCCCGGCGAGACCGAGGAGGATGTCGCCGAGCTGGAGCGCTTCCTCACCGGCGCGCGGCTGGACGCGGTGGGCGTCTTCGGCTACTCGGACGAGGACGGCACCGAGGCCGAGACCTTCGACGGCAAGCTCGACGAGTCCGTGGTGGCCGAGCGGGTCTCGCGGATCTCGGCGCTGGTCGAGGAGCTCACCTCCCAGCGGGCGGAGGAGCGCATCGGCGACTTCGTCGACGTGCTGATCGAGCAGGCCGAGGACGGTGAGGACCCGATCGGCCGCGCCGCGCACCAGGCCCCCGAGGTCGACGGCGAATGCGTCCTGATCGAGACCGACGACCTGCCTTCGCTCGCGGTCGGTGACTTCGTGCGCTGCGAGGTCGTCGACTCCGAGGGCGTCGACCTGATAGTGCGGCCCGCGCCGCCCGAGGCCGACCGGTGAATGCCGCCCCGAGCGACGCCGGTGCCGGCGAGGGCACCGGCGGAGAGCCGGCCCGCGTACCCGAGGCGACCCCGGTCCCGACCCTGAACGTCGCGAACCTGCTCACGCTGTCGCGGCTGGTGCTGGTGCCGCTGTTCATCGCGGCACTGTTCGCGGGCGACGGGGTCGACACGTTCTGGCGTGCGATGGCCACCGGACTGTTCGCCGTCGCGTCCTTCACCGACCAGGTCGACGGCTGGGTCGCCCGCAAATACGGGCTGATCACCGACTTCGGCAAGATCGCCGACCCGATCGCGGACAAGGCGCTGATCGGCGCCGCGCTGGTGGGCCTGAGCATGCTCGGCGAGCTGGGCTGGTGGGTCACCATCGTCATCGCGATCCGCGAGATCGGCGTGACCCTGCTGCGGTTCTGGGTGATCAAGCACGGCGTCATCCCGGCCAGCCGCGGCGGCAAGGCCAAGACCCTGGCGCAGGTCGCCGCCATCACGGCGTACCTGCTGCCGCTGCCGTCCGCCGCCGAGCCGGTGCGCTGGATCCTGATGGGGCTCGCCCTGATCCTGACCGTCGTGACCGGGCTCGACTACGTCGTCCGGGCGGTCCGGCTGCGTGCCGCCGGACGCCGAGCGGCCGGCGCCTGACCGGATGGACGCTGAGACGTTGGTCACTCGGCTGATCGCAGCCGGGCAGACCGTCGCGACGGCGGAATCGCTCACCGCCGGCCTCGTCTGCGCGACCCTGACCGGGATCCCGGGGTCGAGTGCCGTCGTCCGAGGTGGGCTGATCGTCTACGCGACCGACCTGAAGGCGGAGCTCGCCGGGGTCGACAAGGAGCTGCTCGCGGCGCGAGGGGCGGTCGATCCCGAGGTCGCGGCACAACTGGCGGTAGGGGCCCGGGACCGCTGCGGCGCCACTTGGGGGCTGGGGTTGACAGGGGTCGCGGGTCCGGCGGGCCAGGACGGCGCCGAACCGGGCACCGTCCACGTCGGTCTCGCCGGGCCGGACGTGCTCACCGTCCGTACGCTGGACTTGAGCGGCGGTCGAGCCGTGATCAGGGCCGGTGCGGTCGACGGTGCGTTCGCCCTGCTCGGGGAACATCTCCGGTGATCGGCGCGTTCGCCCTTGGCGTATTGCCGTGTCAACTCATGCGCCCAGGGTGCCGCTCTGGGTAACGTAGAGGGTAGTCAGTCCTGGAAGGGAGGCGCGTGATGACCGTGCTGTTGCGCGAGGCGATCGGTGACCGACTCCGGCACGCCCGCACGAACCAGCGTCGAACGCTGCGGGACATCTCCCGCGCCGCCAGGGTCAGCCTCGGTTACCTCTCCGAGGTCGAGCGTGGGCAGAAGGAGGCGTCCAGCGAGCTGCTGGCGTCCATCTGCGATGCCCTGGAACTTCCGCTCGGTGAACTCCTGCACAAGGTCGCGGCCGATGTCTCGGCGATCGACAACGTCGAGGTCGCCCCGGTGGTGGAGGAAGCCGTCGAGCCCGCGGAGCGAGAAGGCGCCAAGGCTTCGGCGGCCGATGGCCTCGAAGGTGGCCGCCTGATGTCCGACCTGATCGGCAACGACCTCGCCGATCTGCGGATTTCGCCGCCGCCGAGGATGAGCCCGACCCTGCGGACGACGATCTCCGCTCCGAAGATGGTCGCCGCCTAGTTGTCAGCCGTTCGAAAGGCCCCGGGTCCACGCCCGGGGCCTTTCGCGTGCGCGGGTGCGGGAAGTCCGGTCCCGTTCACCGTCGGTCACCATGTCGAGGCGAAGGTCACAGTCAGGGGGATCCCTGAATTCCGTCGGGGTCGCCTGGAACGCGGGACGCCGACCTGACACGATGGAACTCAACGCCGGGGTCGGGACGTTGCAACAAGCACAGAGGGGCGCCCCCACCTCGAGGTAACAGCCCGTGGGATGCGAGAAGGCAGGCGGAGGAGATGGCCAACCCGTTCGTGAAGTTCTGGAAGTACATGATGGCGGCGTTCTCGTCGAAGATCGACGAGCATGCCGACCCGAAGGTACAGATCCAGCAGGCCATCGAGGAGGCACAGCGCAACCACCAGGCGCTGACCCAGCAGGCCGCCTCGGTGATCGGTAACCAGCGCCAGCTGGAGATGAAGCTCAACCGCCAGCTCGGCGACGTCGAGAAGCTCCAGGCCTCGACCCGGCAGGCGCTGGTGCTCGCCGACGAGGCGCGTGCCAAGGGCGACGAGGAGAAGGCGGTCGAGTTCGAGAACGCGGCCGAGAGTTTCGCCGCGCAGCTCGTCACCGCCGAACAGAGCATCGAGGACCTGAAGACCCTGCACGACCAGTCGCTCCAGGCTGCGGCGCAGGCGAAGAAGGCCGTCGAGCGCAACGCGACGATGCTGCAGCAGAAGCTGGCCGAGCGCACCAAGCTGCTTTCGCAGCTGGAGCAGGCGAAGATGCAGGAGCAGGTCTCCGCTTCGCTGAACCAGATGAGCCAGCTGGCCGCCCCGGGCAACACCCCGTCCCTGGAAGACGTTCGCGACAAGATCGAGAAGCGCTACACCACGGCGCTCGGCTCGGCTGAACTCGCACAGAACTCCGTACAGGGCCGGATGATGGAAGTCCAGGCTTCGACGACGCAGCTCGCCGGACACTCGCGCTTGGAGCAGATCCGCGCTTCCATGAAGGGCGACTCCGTCGCGCAGGTGACCGACGGAAAGACCGCCGCCGCCGCGCCGAAGGCGTCGAGCGGTGCGGACATCCAGCGTGAGATCCAGGCACGGGTTCAGGCCGAACAGGGCAAGAACCCCGCCTGAGGAATCTAGAGACGGTCCCGCACCCCGCGGGGTGCGGGACCGTGCTCACCGAGCAGAGGGGCGAGGGCATGGGTCAGGGCAGGCGCAAGGACTTCGGGGAGTTCACCGCCAAGCTGGAGAAGCACATCGAGAAGCTGCCCGACTATGCCCAGCGCGCGCAGGAGAAGCTGCAGCGCTACATCCCGCCGTCCGATCAGGACGGCCGCCCGCCCACGGCCCGGCAGGCGGCGCCTCAGCCGCCGCGACCTCCTGCGCGGCCGCAGATGCCGCGCATGCCCCAGATGCCGAAGTTCTCGCAGCAGCTGACGTCGATGGCGGCCGACCAGATCCCGGTCGTCGCCGAGGCCAAGGCGAAATGGGCTCGCTGGAACGAGCCGGCCGCCAAACTCGAGCGTCGCAAGCGCCGCACTTCGCGGGCGATGACGTTGTGGATCCTCCTCACCGTCCTTTGTGGACTGTATGCGGTGGTCGCCGCGACCGGGCTGATGACGAACGGCTTCGTCCACGAATTCCAGGCGCTCGTGAGCGGTGCGTTCGCCATCGTCTTCGGAACCTTCGGTGTCAAGGCGGGCCTCCGGCTGCGGACGCTCAACCGCACGCAGCTGCCGCAGGCGCCCGTTGCGCCGCCGCCGCTTCCTTCGGCGCGGTCCGTCGCACGCGAGCCGATGGAGCGGCTCATCGAGAGCGAGGCCTCGCTGGGGGAGCTCCTTCACCAGCTGTCGCAGCCGACCTCGCTCGGCACCATGCCGGTGTCGGAGATCGCCGTGGCGGACGCCCGCGCGACAGCCGACGAAGCGGCCAAGGCACTGCGCGGTCTGGCCGGCCGGATCCAGGCGATCGAGCGTGGCCGCGACTCCGCACCCGCGCGGGAGAAGGCGGCTCTGGACGCCGCGATCACCACGATGCGGTCACAGCTCGATGACGGCGTCGACGGCTACGGCGGGCTCGTCGCGGCCGCCGGGCACACTGTCGCCGCGAGCAGCGACGGGCTCTCGCCGTCGAAGGAGTCCCTCGCCGACGCGACCGACAAGCTCGCCGGCCTCGCCATGGCCCTCCGCGAACTCTCCTGACCCCAGCACCCCGGGGTGGGGTTGCCAGGTGAGGCACACTGGCTTGAAGACGCCCGGTTCCAGCCCCAGACCCGCGTTCTAGCTGGACGATCGTCTCATTCGTCGTTGCTAATACTCCACTGCGTAACGACTCGCTCACTGTGTGATACCGAAACGCTCGCGTAACCCGAATCCGCTGGCTACGGAAACGCGCGGTGCCTAACGTTTTCGTCATGCACGCAGTCCTCATCCCAGCCCGGGCCTGAACCGAGCCCGCCTGAGCGGGCGTCTCGACGGTGGTGGACCGGACACAGTGGATCTCGCGCAGTGGTCTTTCTCGTCCCCATCGAGGAAAGGACGCCCAGTGACGACGCTCCCTCCGGAACCAGAGCAGATTCCGACTCCGCCGCCGAGCTCTTACCAGCGCGTCATAGCGGCCTACGACCGGATAGCCGAGGTCGACCGTCCCGAAGTCTGGATCACCCTCCGCGCGATGGAAGACGTTCTCGTGGACGCGAAAGCCGTCGACGAACGCGTCCGCGCCGGGACGGAACTCCCGCTCGCGGGAACCTTGCTGGCGGTCGAGGATCTCATCGACGTCGCCGGGCTGCCGACTTCGTCCGAAGACCTCTGCTGCACAAGCGCGACCGCCGTGTCCCGGTTGACCACCGCCGGCGCGGTCGTGGTCGGCAAGACGAACCGCGACCGGTTCGCCGACGATCTCGAGGACACACGGAGCCCGTACGGAGGCGTGGGCGCGGCGTTGAACCCCACCAAGGTCTCCGGGGCCGCGAGCAGCGGTGCGGCCGTCGCCGTCGCACTGGGACTGGTGGATCTGGCGCTGTCCACGGACACCACGGGCTCGGGCCGTGTTCCGGCTTCCCTCAACGGGATCGTCGGGTTCAAACCGACGCCGGGCCTCGTGCCGAAGACCGGGGTGACGCTCGGCGACAACGTGCTCCTGTTCGCGCGCAGCCTGACATTGGGCCAGCGCGGGCTGGTGTCGATGACCGGACCCGACGGCCTCGACCTGTTCGCCCGGGACTGGCCTGCCGACGTCCGGCTCGGCGCGGGGGACCGGCCGCGGGTGGCGATCCCGGGGCAGGACACGCTAACGCGGCTGTCGCTCGCCTCGCGAGCCGCGTTCCTCGGTGCTGTCTCGGCACTGCGCGCTTCCGGTGCGGAGGTCGAGACGGTCGACGTCGTCGGTCTGCTGGCGCGGCGGCTACCCGCCGGTTATGACGCGCTCGTCCTGCCGACGGTCCCGGATCACCCCGACCTCGCCGAGGCGATGTCCGAGCCGGACCAGGTCAAGCGGCGACTCGAGAAGTGCACTGCCTTCGTCGACCTGCTGGACCTCGCCACCGTCACGGTGCCGTCCTCGCCGTCGGACCTCGGCCCGTTCGGGGTTTCGGTGGTGGTCCGGCCATTCGACGACCAGGTCGCCATCGACCTCGCCGCGGTGCTCACCGACGAGCAGGCCGATTTCCCTTATCCCGCACCGGGTGCGGATCTCGTGGTGTTCGGCGCGCATCTGCGCGGGCAGCCGCTGAACGAGCAGCTGGCCGCGGCCGGGGCACGGTTCACGGGGCTGGTCCAGACCGGCGAGGGCTACCGGATGCTGCTCCTGCCGACCGAACCGCCTCAGCCGGGTGTGGTGCCGGTGAGTACGGGCGGCGAGCGCACGATGCTGTCCGGCGAACTCTGGAGGCTTTCACCCGCCGCTCTGGGTTCGTTCGCCGCCGCGTTGCCCGCTCCGTTCGTCCTCGGCCGGGTCCGGCTCGAGAACGGGACGACACCGCTGGCCGTCCTTTGTGATCAGGCGGCCGTGGCGACGGCGACGGAGCTGACCCGATACCAATGCTGGCGTGCCTACCGGCGCTTCGTCAGTACGGCCGGGCCGCGAGACCTCGGGCGACCCGCTTGACGAGACCGGGGCCGTGCAAGGCGAATCCGGTGTAGAGCTGGACGAGATCGGCGCCGGCGTCGAGCATCTTCGCGGCGCCGTCGCCGTCGAGGATGCCGCCGACGCCGATGATCGGCAGTCTGCCCTCGGTCTTGTCGTGCACGAACCGCACCACCTCGGCCGAACGGGTCGTGAGCGGGCGGCCGGAAAGTCCGCCCGCCTGCTCGCTGATCGGTGTCTCGGCCGGAGCGATGCCGTCGCGGGACAACGTCGTGTTGGTCGCGATCAGCCCGGCCACGCCCTGTTCGAGGCAGACCTCGAGCAGCTCCGCGAGCGCCTCGTCGGTGAGGTCGGGAGCGACCTTCACGAGCACAGGTGTGGGTTCGGCGTCCCCGGCGAGCTCGCCGGACGTCGCCCGGAGTTCCCTGAGGAGTTCGGCCAGCGCCGCCTTGTCCTGCAACGCCCGAAGCCCCGGCGTGTTGGGGGAGGAGACATTGATCGCGAAATAATCGGCGTAGGGATGCAGCGCCCGCAAGGAAAACCGGTAGTCCTCGACGGCGTCTTCGAGCGCGGTGACCTTCGACTTGCCGATGCTGATACCCAAGGGCACCGGTGGTTTTCCGCCCTGGGCGAGCCGGGTGGCGAGCGCCTCGGCGCCGGCGTTGTTGAAGCCCATCCGGTTGATGATCGCGTCGCTTGCCGGAAGGGTGAACAGCCGTGGTTTGTCGTTGCCCGGCTGAGGATGCCGGGTGACCGTCCCGACCTCGACGAAACCGAAGCCCAGCGCGGGCCACGCGTGCAGCGCGCGTCCGTTCTTGTCCATTCCGGCGGCCAGGCCGACGCGGTTGGGGAAGCGGAGACCGAGCAGGGTGACCGGATCGTCCGTCCGGTAGACGCGCCTGAGCGCGCCGAGCGCGGGGGAGACCCGGCTCAGCCGGGCGAGCGCCGCGATGGTGCGTTCGTGCACGACTTCGGGGTCGTTGCGGGACACCCCGTACAGGGCGGGGCGGACGATCTTGTCGAAAAGCACGGCCCCATCATGCCTGGTGGGATCTAGTGTCGCGTGATCCCACTTGCCTTACGTCGCTGCGGCCCACGCGGCCCCTGGCTGCGTTGGAGAAAAGCCCGGGTACAACCCCGGTACGAGGGCTTTCCTCCGCCTTGCCAGGAACCACGTGGATCCACAGCGACGCAAGGCAGCGGAATCACGCGACACTAGCGGCTCGCCTTCCACTCGTCTTCGAGCATCGCGAAGACGAGTTCGTCGCACCACTCGCCCTTCACCAGCTCGTTGTGCCGCAGGTGCGCCTCTTTCTGCATACCGAGGCGTTCCATCAGAGCGGTCGATGCGGTGTTGCGGCCGTCACACCGGCCAATGATGCGGTGCAGCCCGAGGTCCTCGAAACCGAGTCGGAGCACTTCGGTGGCGGCTTCGGCGGCGAGGCCCTTGCCGTGGTGGTCGGGATGGAAGACGAACCCGATCTCACCCTGACGTTTCTCGCTGCTGAGGTATTCGAGGTTCAGATCGCCGATCAGCTGACCGGTGTCGGTCAGTTCCACCGCGACCGCGAGGAACTGCCCTTCCTTGTTCAGAGTGCTGCTGTGCACGCGTTTCGCCAGCGCGGCGGCGGACTCGGCCCGGCTGCGCGGCCCCCAGTAGAGGTAGCGGGCGACGTCGGCGCGTGACTGGAAGGAGTTGAGCTCGTCGAGATCGGCAGGGGTGAAGGCACGGAGGGTAAGGCGCGGGGTGGTGATCGGGAAATCGGGCCTCAACATGGCCTCAGGCTAGCCATTTCGAAGGTGTGCGGCACCCGAATAGCGGCGGACGGGTTCTCCCGTTCGGCGGACGGTCCCGCCTGCTCGCAGCCGGCGGAACAGGTCCGGAAATAGGGGTACCCCCGAGGGGACTCCCGGACGCCGGTGACGGCGGCCGGGCCCGAGCCGGACCGGTGCTCGGGAACCTCGGGGGCCCGGTGACTGCCTGGTATTCGCTATCAGGCGCCACGCGAAGCAGTGACGAGCCGAAGGTGGCTCCAACTTGCGTTGTATCGCTGCTCGAAAGTCCTACGCGTAACGTCCGCTAGCGGACAGTCACCTCACGAGTCCTGTTGTCATACAACTTTGGACCACCTCCTCTCTCGTGTACCGCCACGCTATGCGAGGGGTTCGGGATGCGGCAACAACATTTCTTCGATCTCGGTCAGCAGGACGGACTTGCGTGCCTTGGGCAGGAAAGACGCGTCGACGGCGTTCTTCGCGAGCCGGGCGATTTCGGGCGTGGTGAGGCCCAGTGATTCGGCGACCGCGAGGTACTCGCCGTTCAGTGTCGCGCCGAACATCGGCGGGTCGTCGGTGTTGAGCGTGACCACCACGCCGTGGTCGAGCAGGCGCCGCACGGGGTGCGCGTCGATCGAGTCGAACTGTCCTGTTCGGACATTCGAGGTCGGGCACACCTCGAGCGGGATCCTGTGCACGGCAAGGTGTTCCAGGAGTGCGGGGTCGGTGTGGGCGCCGACGCCGTGCCCGATCCGCTCGGCGCCGAGGTCGTGCACGGCCGACCAGACGGTGGCCGGTCCGGTGGTCTCGCCGGCATGTGGGACGCTGTGCAGGCCCGCCTCCCGTGCCTGGGTGAAGAAGGGGGCGAACTGGGCGCGGCCGACGCCGACCTCGGGCCCGCCGAGGCCGAACGACACCAGGCCGTCCGGGCGTTCGCGCAGCGCGAACACGACCGTTTCCCGTCCGGCGACCACCCCTTTCTCGCCGGGGATGTCGAAGCACCAGGCCAGTTCGACGCCGTGTTCTCGCGCCGCCGCTTCGCGTCCGGTGGCGAGTCCCGTGAGGAGATCGTCGCCTGCCATCCCGTCGAGGACGTGGTTGTACGGGGTCACGGTCACCTCGGCGTATCGCGCGTTCTGCGCGGCGAGATCCGCGGCCAGACCGGTGACGAGTGTGTGGATGTCGGCCGCGTCGCGCACCAGCGAGGTCACCGCGAGGTAGTTGCGGAGGAAGTGCGGAAAATCGCGGAAGGTGAAGAACTCGGCGAGCTCCGCTGGGTCGGTCGGCACTCCGGCGGACGGGCGCCGCCGTGCCAGTTCCAGCACCGTGGGCAGGCTCGCCGAACCGACGAGGTGGACGTGGAGTTCGACCTTGGGCAGGGCGTGCACGAACGCGCGCAGCGCCTCGCCTTCGAGGATTTCGGGCATGACAAAGCTCCCTGAGGTGAAAGAAGGGGTGAGGTGAGGGGAACGGGCGGCTCAGGGAGCGAGGTCGCCGCGTTCGGTGTCGGCCCCGTAGAGCGGGAGCTTGAACGACGTCACGGGGGTCAGCCTACCCCGCCGGATGCGGGCCTGGCTGGCATTTCGGGCAGAACCAGGTCGGCCTGCGCTGGACGTCCGAGCCCTGCTGTGCGACCAGGACCCGGCCGCCACAGCGGAAACAGCCTTGCCGGGTCCGCTCGTAGACCCATTGGCGGCGGCCGCGCCGCGGGTCTCCGGTGGTGATCTGCTCATGCCGCCAGGCGTTGGCCATCAGCAGCTTCCGGCCGAGTGCGACGACCTTCGCCGGGTCCACTTCGCACACCGGAGTCCACGGCGAAACTTTGAGGATGAAGCATATTTCGACCTTGTAGAGGTTCCCGATGCCCGCCATGATCCGTTGATCGAGCAGGGCGAGACCGAGTTCGCGACCCGGGTCGGCGGCCAGAGCGCCCGCCGCCCGTGCCGCGTGCTCGTCCGTCCACTGTGGATCCAGCAGGTCGGGGCCGAGGTGTTCGACCAGTCTGGCCTCTTCGGCGGTGGGGACGAGTTCGAGATCGTGCACCCGGAAGCCGATCGCCTGTACGTCCTCGGTCGCCAGGATGACGCGCGCGTGATGCGCCGGATGCCGCCAGCGCGCGCCGGCCGCGTAGACGTCCCAGGTGCCGTCCATCCGCAGGTGGCTGTGCAGCGTGAGGTCGCCGGAGAAGCGGGTGAAGAGGTGCTTGCCGACCGTCCCGACGCCGAGCACGTCCCGGCCGGAGAGGTCGGCGGTGGCGAGCCGGGGATGCCGGAACTCGCCGCGCACCAACGTCTTCCCGGCCAGCGCCTTGTCGAGGATCTTGCCGGCGAGGAAGACGGTGTCGCCTTCGGGCATCGCCGTTACCCGGTGCCGGTGTCGCCCAGCTCGGTGGGCTGTTCGGTGTTCTCCGGCGGCTCGTCGCCGCGGACGCGGTGCCGTCCCGCGCGATTCGAACGGAGGATCTTCGCCAGCACCATGTTGAACGTCAGCGCGATCTCCTGCGCGCCGGGGGAGTGCCACTCGTGGATCGGGCTGCACGCGCCCTGCGCCTGCTGCACGGCCAGCCTGTCGGTGATGGCCGTGGGCATCACCAGCGGCCCGAAGTTCTCCCGAAGCTCGGCGACGCGGAACTGGTGCTCGTAGGAACGCACACGAAGCTTGTTGACCAGTACGCCGATCGGCCGTAGCCCCGGGTTCTGCTCTTCGCGGATCTTCTCGATCGCCTCGAGCGCGCGGCGGGCGCCGGAGACGGCGTACATCGTCGGTTCGGTGACGATCAGCGCGCTGTCGGCCGCCACCAGCGCGGATCTGGTCAGCCTGCCCAAGGACGGCGGGCAGTCGAGGATGACCAGTTCGTAGGGATCCTCACGCAGCGGCGTGGCGTGCAGCTCGTCGAGCGCACGGGAGAGGTTCTCCAGGCGCCGGCTGTCCGCATCGGGCTCGTTGAGCATCTCCAGCTCTTCGGCGCCGACGAGGACGTCGATCTGGTCGCTCCACACGCTCGGCGCGATGGCGCGTTCGAGCACGGCGCGGGCGGGCGTTTCGAGGACGTCGGCGAGCGTCGCCTCGGTCATGGGCGGATCCAGCGAGGTGGTCGCGTTGCCTTGCGGGTCGAGATCGGCCACGAGGGTACGGGTCCCCCTACGCAGAGCTGCGGACGCGACACCGAGGGCGACCGTCGTTTTACCGACGCCACCCTTCAGGCTGAGAACAGCGACCGTGTGCACTCGATACAGCCTACGGGCCAAGGCGAGGGTGGCTCGGAGGGAAGGTGTCGAACACCGCATCGGGCTACACGGGGAATGCTCGCGGAAGGCGGGCATTACCCTGTGCGCTTATGAAGACGGACACCGTGGCCGCGCGGGGATCGGGGGCGGTTCGCCGGGTTCTCGAAGCAGAACTCCGGGCCGCCCGAGCGCGGGGCGTGCATCAGCCGCACGTCGTCGATGTCGGCGGCGGAAGCGGCGGCTGGGCCGTCCCGCTGGCCTCGGCGGGGTGCCTGGTGACCGTCGTCGAGCCGAATCCGAACGCCCTCGCGACCCTGCGCCGCCGCGCCGAGGAGGAAGGCGTCTCCGACAGCATCACGGTGATCGCCGACGACTCCGACGCGCTCGGCGCGCACGTCCAGGACGGCTCGGCCGACCTGGTGCTCGCGCACGGCCTGCTCGAGGTCGTCGACGACCCCGCCGCCGTGATCGCCGCGCTGGCCGCGGCGGTCGAACCCGGCGGCGGCGTCTCCGTCCTGGTGGCGAACCGGCACGCCGCGATCCTGCAGCGCGCACTGGCCGGCAGGCTCGGCGAGGCGCGGGCGCTGCTCGCCGCCGAGAGCGGCGTGCTGGGCGGTGGCCGGGAGACCGTCCTGCGGCGGTTCGACGTCGACGGGCTGCAGGCCCAGCTGATCGCCGCCGGACTCGAGGTGGCCTCGCTGCAGGGCGACGGCGTGGTCGCCGATTTCGTGCCCGGTGGGGTACGGGAAGAGGACCTGGCGGAGTTCGAGCTGGCGGCCGCGTCGGTGTCGCCGCTACGGGACATCTCGAGCCGCTTGCACGTACTGGCGCGCCGCCCCGCCTCGTGAGTGGTAATGATGGTTAGAACCGTCATTACCGCTCACGAGCCCTAAAACTGTCGGTGCGGACGACTAGCCTCGCTCGCTGTGGGGAGAAACGCCGCACTACCCGGCCACATGTCCCGCTACCGCGTGACGACCGGCGCCACCACCTGGCCCGACGACACCGGCTGCGGAATGCTGCACGTCGATATGGACGCCTTCTTCGTGTCCTGTGAGCTGCGTACGCGGCCCGAGCTGGTCGACAAGCCGGTCGTCGTCTCCGGGGGCGGACCGAGGTCGGTGGTGGCGGCCGCCAACTATCCGGCGCGCACCTTCGGCGTCCGGTCGGCCATGCCGTACTCCACGGCCAAGCGGCTCTGCCCCCAGCTGATCTGCATCACCCCGACACCGGGCCTCTACGGCGAGGTGTCGAAGGGTGTCATGGGTGTCTTCCGGGAACTCACGCCACTGGTCGAGCCGCTCAGCCTGGACGAGGCCTTCCTGGACGTCAGGGGCGCACTGCGACGCCTGGATTCCTCGCCCGCGCGGCTGGGCGCGTGGATCCGGGAGCGGGTGGCCGCCGACTTCGGGATCAGCTGCTCGGTCGGCGTCGCGAAGGTCAAGTTCATCGCGAAACTGGCGTCCGGGATGGCGAAACCCGACGGGATGGTCGTCGTCCCGGCGGCCGAGACGCTCGCGTTCCTCCACCCGCTGCCGGTATCGGCGCTGTGGGGCGTCGGGAAGCGCACCGAAGAGCATCTGCGGCAACAGGGCCTCGACACGATCGCGGACGTCGCGGCCGCGCCGCTGTCCCGGCTGCGGCGGTCGCTCGGCCGCGCGCTCGGAGAGCATCTGTACGCGCTCGCGAACGGCCACGACGAGCGTGAGGTGGTGCCGGAGACCCCGGACAAGTCGATCGGCGCCGAAGTGACCTTCGACGTCGACCTGCATGATCGCGAGGCGCTCGGCCTGGAGTTGCTCCGGCTGTCCGAACGTGTCGCCGCCACCCTGCGCCGCCGCGGCCTGCGCGGGCGAACCGTCTCGATCAAGGTGCGCTTCGCGGATTTCAAGACCATTACCCGCGCTCGCACCACCGCCGTTCCGGTCGATGTGGCACGAGACATCCATCGCACGGCCGTCGAACTCCTGGCCGAACACGCGCCGACCGGCGCGGTCCGCCTGATCGGCGTAAGGGTCGACGGCCTGGGCACGGAGGGTGACGGAGAGCAGCTCCTCTTTGACTCGACAGAACCCCGTTGGCGGGATGCGGAAGTGGCCGCCGACGTCGCGAGGACGAAGTTCGGGGCCGCGGCGGTGCGGCCCGCGTCCCTACTGACACCCCGTGAGCAGTGACATCGCCCGCTCAGCCGTCTTCGAGAGAGCCGAGTCGGGTGGTTTCAGCCAATTCGATCCCTTCTGGATACGGGATCGGGTAGTCGGACGAGCGCGGGGCTCGTATCCTGGACAGAGACACCCCGCCTGGGGTTGTCTGTTGGGTCCATGACGTTGCGCGGCCCGGCGCCCGCGACAGCTGTGCCGGAGGAGGAAAGATGCCACTCTCCGAGCATGAGCAGCGGCTGCTCGATCAGATCGAGCGCGAGCTCTATGCCGAGGACCCCAAGTTCGCATCCACGGTGCGAGGCACCCGGTTGCGCCGCCCCGCCCGCCGACGGCGTATGCAGGGCATCGCCCTGTTCGTAGTGGGCGTCGCACTGCTCGTGCTCGGCGTGGTGGTCAAGTTCCGGGTCGCCGAGATCCCACTGATCAGCGTGCTCGGGTTCCTCGTGATGTTCTTCGGAGTGATGTTGGCCGTCACGTCGATTCGGCAAGCAGCCGACGGCGGAGAGGCCGGTAAGGAAGGCGGCGGCGGATCGGGATCCCGCGGAGGCGGCGGCAAGTCGTCATCCCGCCGGAGCTCGTTCACCCAGCGCATGGAAGAACGCTTCCGCCAACGTTTCGAAGAGCAGTAGCTCACATACGCGAACACGCCGCCAAGGGCCTCGGCCTTGGCGGCGTGTTCGCGTATGTGCTCGAAACGGCATCACGCGTGCAGGAAAGGGTCACACACGTGATTGGAGGGGCAACACCCGTGTTGCCCCTCCAATCACGCGTATGACCCCTCTGATCACGCGTGATGCCTGTTCAGTCGCGGGGCTTGCGGCGCAACGACCTCGGGAACAGACGGCCTCGCCAGGACATGGGCGCGTTGCGTCGCAGGCTCTTGCGCACGTCCTCGAACGCCGGGCCGAGCGAGTGGTCTGGGTCCGGCTTCTCGCTGTACCAGGACGTCTCCACGGCGCCGATGACCGCACGCAGTCCGGAGCGGCCTTCGTCGTCGAGGTGATGCTTCTGGACGACCTTGCGGCCGGCCACGCGCACGGTGTCGCTCGAGGAGAGCGGCAGGCCCCGGTCGGCGCATTCGTCCATCAGCTCACGCCAGGCGGCATCGGCCGCGGTGGGGGACTGGGTGGCGATCTTCTGCAGCCGCAGTCGCCGGGTGATCTCCCGGATGGCCGCCGGGGTTCCGAGCCCGCCCAAGGTGACGACGATGATCAGCGCGAACCACCAGGACACCCAGGCCGCCAGGAACGCGAGCGCCGCCACCCAGAGCCCGACCACCGCCAACGGTAGCCAGTTCAAGACGACGGGATTCGAAATACCGCGTCCTGGCGGCTCCACGGAGTCGTCGTCCTTGTATTTCGCACCGGTTCCGCGTTGTCTGCGAGCCGCGAAGTAGACGACGGCGCCGATGAGGCCCAGCAAGGCGAGAATCCCGGCGACGAAGCCAGGCCATGCGGGGTCTTCGTTGTCCAGGGAGGCGTCGCTGCCCGCGCCGAGGTCCGAGCCCGGGTCACGGGGCGTGCCGGTGGCGGGGGCGCTCGACGCCGGGGCGCTGGGCACTTCCTGCGTGTCGTTGGTCGCGGTGGTGCTGTCGTCGGCCTGCAGATAGGGCGGCACGACCGCGCGGCCGTCGACCAGCGGGGTCGGGTCGAAGCTGACCCAGCCCCTCGTGTTGAAGTAGACCTCGACCCAGGCGTGCGCGTCCTCGGAGCTGATCGACAGGTGATCGCCCTGCGGCGTCCCGGAC
Source organism: uncultured Actinomycetota bacterium (assembly GCA_963766045.1). Lineage (GTDB taxonomy): Bacteria > Actinomycetota > Actinomycetes > Mycobacteriales > Pseudonocardiaceae > Amycolatopsis. Next base: position 2,022,105 of record CAVXYN010000003.1, read on the forward strand.
GTGAAGCCGATCGCGACCCTGGCGGGGATCCCGACGGCCCGCAGCATCACGGCCATCGCCGAGGCGAACTGCTCGCAGAAACCGCGTTTGCCGTTGAGGATGAAGTCCGCGAGCGCGTCGGCGTCGGTGGCGTCGGCCGTCTTCGTGTCGTAGACGAAGCCGTTCTGCGCGGTGAAGAACTGCCAGATCTCCGACGCCTTGTCGAAGTTGTTGGTCTCGTTTTCCGTGAGCTGCTGGGCCTTCGCGACCACGCGCTCGTCGATGTTCTCGACGCGCGTGTACTGCGGCGGCACGTTGGCCAGCTGCGCGTCGTCGAGCCGGAGCTCCTCCTTCGAGGGTTCCTTGATCGACGCGGATTCGGTGTACGCGGGCGCGGCCTGCTTGGTCGTGGTGAACACCGCGCCGCCGACGGGGTCGTACAGCCAGTTGTCGGCCAGTCCGTCGATCGACCTCGGCGCACCGTAGACCGGAAGCCAGTTGTCGACCCAGTTCGTCGGCTCGATCCGGATCTCCCGGGATTGCCCGGTGCCGTCGTCGCCCGGTGCGGGCGGCAGGCCGCGGTTGGCCTGGACGCCCTGCTGTGCCCGCCCGTTCTGCGCCAGGCCCCAGCCCTTGTTGGGCGTGTAGGTGTCGAGGGTGAACGCGCGCAGGAACCGTTTGTCGGCGCCCATTCCGTAGACCTTGAACAGCTCGACGTTGTCGCCCTGATCCAGCAGGCCCCGCAGCTGCGTGAACGGCTCGACGCCGAACCCGCCGGAGCCACCGCGGCCGGTTCCGTCGCCGCCGGGCAGGCTGCCGACCGTGCCGACGCCGGTGACGGCCGCGCCGACGATCAGGCCCATGACGATCGCGGCGCTCACGACGCCGACCGGGGCGGGCAGGGTGCTCGCCGAATTGCCGAGTCCTGGAGCGTCGCGGTTGCGCCAGCGACGGTGCTTGTGGTTTCCGTCGACCGCGAGCAGCGTGGCGAACGCCGCCGCACCGAGCAGGAACGTCCACCATGGCAGCATTTCCTCGGCCAGCGCGGCGGGGACGGCGTAGACGCACAGCAGCACGAGACCGGTCGCGGCCGGAGCGGCGGCGGCCACGGCGAGGGTGTCGACGAGGACCGCGACGAGCCCGATCGCGATCGTCACCAGGCACAGGATCGGCGGCGTGCCCTCGACCGGCGGCAGCCCGACCCGGATCTGTTCGGCGGCCGCGGCGAGCACTCCGCGCAGCTCGTCGAGCGCGTCCGGACCCGGAATGATCTTCAGGATGCCGCTGGTGGTGAACGCCCCGGTGATCAGGAACAGCAGCACCAGCAGCTGGCCGATGCCGACCACGATGGTCGGCGCGCGCAGCGAGCGCAGGGCGAGCCCGGTGGAGGCGATCAGCACGACCGCGACGAGCAGGTAGCCGAACCACGCCCAGCCCGAGACGACGCCGGTCAACGACGTCGAGGCGAACAGCGTGGCGACCCCGGCGGCGACCGGTGCGAGCACGCTGTTCGTCCAGACCGGCGGCGGAGCTTCGGGTCGTGGCTTCGGGGTATGCGGGCGGGGAGGCGCGGTGGCGGTCACAGGCCACCCCCGATCAGCGTGCCGCGACGGGTGGCCGTCTGGCACAGGTCCGCCCAGACCTGCTGCATCGGCGAACCTGGACCGGCGACGACGACGCCCCAGCCCGACGCGCGCAGCAGCGCCACCGACTCTTCGGTGGCGGCGGCGCGGGTTTCGGGCTTGTTGACACCGGAAGACCAGCTGGGGGTGTCGAGCAGCACGGCGAGGCTCCGGATCCCGCGCGGGCGGTACCGGGACAGCTCGTGCACGGATTCGGTGCTCACGGTGCCGAGCACGGCGATGAGTTCCTGTCCCTCGGCCGGATCGCTGCCCAGCGTGATGTCGCGCTGGTGCGCGGGCTGAAGCGCGGCGAGGACGTCGAGGACGACGTTGTCGTAGTGCTCGCCGCCGTCGCCGGGGGTGTCGGCCAAGGTGTGGCCGTGTTCGGTGACGAGCCGGACGCGGTGCCCGGACCGTCGCAGATGCAGGCCGACCGAAGCGGCGAACGAGACGGCCCATTCGAGGCTGGCCGCGGGGCCCGTGCCGTGGTGCGCGGCGGCGCGGTGGTCGAGCAGCACGGTGGTGCCGCCTCGCCACGGCCGTTCCTCGACGCGGACCATCATCTCATCGCGCCGCGCGGTGGAGCGCCAGTGGACCTTCCGCAGGTCGTCGCCCTGGCGGTACTGGCGGACGATCACGTCCGCCTCACCCTGTCCGGCGTGCAAGCGGATGCTGCCGTCGTCGCCGGCACCGATCCCGGCGCCGCTGGGCATCCCCCACAGCGCGACGACCTTCGGCACGACGACCAGCCGTGAATGCCCGATCAGCTCACGTTCGAATTCGCACAGCCCGAAGGGATCGGTGATCGTCGCCCGCAGCGGGCCGACCTGCTGGATCCCGCGCAGCACCGGCTGCAGCGGGTAGCGCAGCGCGACCCGCCGGTCGTGGGGGAGCCGCTCCACGACGAACCGCGGCCGCGAACCCAGTGCGTACGGCACGCCGTCCTCGAGGAGCACCTCACCCGCCGGGAGCCTGCCGTCGCGCCAGAGCTCGAGCTGGACCTCGCCGGGCGCGCCGACCGAAACCCGTTCCGGGCGCAGCGCGCGCGTCGCGCCGAGCCGCAGGCGGGTCGCCGAGATGAAGTAGGCGACCAGCAGAGGGAGCGCCACCACGAACACCGCGACCCGCAGCAGGTCGCGTTCGTTGAGCACGAACGAGCAGCCCGCCGCGGCGACGCCGGCGGCGAGAAGGCAGCGGCCGCGGGTGGTCAGGCCGGACAAAGCACGCAGCATCAGGCGCCGTCTCTACTTAGCGGTGGTTCGTCCCGGCCGAGCCCTGCGGCACGGGGACCCGGTGCAGGATCGCGCGGACCACGTCGGTGGCCGAACGGCGGGCGGCGTGCGCCTCGGTGGTGAGGACAAGGCGGTGCGCGAGCACCGGGACCGCGACCGTGTGCAGATCGTCGGGGACGACGAACTCACGGCCAGACAGCGCGGCCTGCGCGCGGGCGGCGCGGACCAGCTGCAGGGTGGCACGCGGCGAAGCGCCGAGACGGATCTCCGGCACCTGCCGGGTCGCGGACACCAGGTCGACGGCGTACCGGCGGACCTCCGGTGACATGTGCACCGACCGAACGGTCTCGATCAGCCGCTGCACGGAGTCGCGGTCGGAGACCGGCTCCAGATCGGCGAGCGGGTTGTGCCCGGCGTGCTCGTCGACCATGGCCAGCTCGGCCTGCTGGTCGGGGTAGCCGATGGACACCCGTGCGGTGAACCGGTCCCGCTGAGCCTCGGGCAGCGCGTACGTGCCCTCCATCTCGATCGGGTTCTGGGTGGCGATCACCATGAACGGCTCGTCGAGGTGGTAGGTCGACGTGTCCACGGTGACCTGGTGCTCTTCCATGCATTCGAGCAGCGCCGACTGCGTCTTCGGCGAGGCACGGTTGATCTCGTCGCCCACCACGATGTTCGCGAACACCGGGCCGGGGCGGAACTCGAAATCGCCGGTCTGCCGGTTGTAGATGGACACCCCGGTGACGTCGCTGGGGAGCAGGTCGGGGGTGAACTGGATCCGGCTGACCGTGCAGTCGATCGACCGCGCGAGGGCCTTGGCCAGCGAAGTCTTGCCGACGCCGGGGACGTCCTCGACGAGGAGGTGGCCCTCGGCGAGCAGGGTGACGAGCGCGATGCGGATGACGTCGGGTTTGCCGACCAGTACCCGCTCCACGTTCGCGGCGATCCGCCGCGCGGTCTCATGCAGCTCGTCGAGAGACGCTCTGCCGGCGCGGCCGTTCTGCCTGCCGCTGACCGAGCCACTCGCCGTGGAGTACGGCGCGTGCTCGGCTGTCTGCTCGCCCTGATGTTCGCCGGGCGTCGCAGACTGGATTCTCGACGTCACTCGACCTCCTGGTGCCGCATGGCTGGGTGTCCGCTGGGCCTGCTGCAGGACAGCTCTTCATCGCTCGAGTCCCCCGAGCAGCGGTCAGCCTCCCACGAAGTGTGTCAAACTCGGGCGAACTGGTGGGGGGAACCCCGTTAACCCCGACTGATAACGCTGCGCGACGAGCCACCTTACCCCGATCGGGTGAGGTGGGCCCATTTTCGGGTGCTCCCGCTGACACCCTGTTCTGTCGTATGCTCCGGTGCGAGTTCGCTCGACTACGGAGAGGCGTAACCGCTTATGAGCGAGGTGCACACCTCCAAACCGGGCCACGACCTGAGCGGGTTCGCGGTCGCGCCGGACTTGGCGGCCGATGCCCACGTGAAGATCTCCGCGCTGCAGGACGTGGTCGGCCAGATGGTCCGTGAGGCGAAAGTGCTCGGCCGGACCGTTCCACTGGGCGGGGGTTACGCGGACGAGGTCGGCCGGTTCATGGCCCAGTACGGCATCGGGACCGAGGGTTCGGCCGTCGAGGCACTCACCGCCTTCGGCCGGGAACTCGAGCTTTTGAAGACCCGGATGGCGAAGGCGATGGCCTCCTATACCCGGCAGGACGAGGAAGCGGCGGCGGACGTGAACTGTGTCGGCGGCTGACTTCATGACGTCCCGCCTTCCGGTTTCCGGCGTCCTGTGTGCGCTTGCCGTCCTTACAGTGTCCGCCTGCGGGCAAGGGGTCGCAGGCCAGACGCAGATTCCAGCCGCGGCGAGCGGTTCCGGGGCACCTGCGACGTCCTCCTCGTCCGCGGTGGCGAACGGGCTGGACCCGTGCGGGCTGCTGTCCCCGCAGGACCGGTCGGAGGCCGGGGTGAACGTGCTCGGGGTGCCGAAGGAGATCAACGGCGCCCGCGCCTGCGACTGGACGGTGCCCGCGACCTTCGGCGTCACCATCACCGTGGACGAACGGAACGGGCTGGCCGATCTCGAGGTCGCACGGCGCACCGCGACGAAGACCAAGGTCGGCGACCATGACGCGCTGAAGGTCGCGGACAAGAAGGCCCGGGACGGGACCTGCGCCGTCCTGATCGGCACGGGGGAGAGCTCGAGCGTCCAGATCGACGTGAGCAACACGAACTTCACCGACACCTCGCTCGCCTGCGAGCGAGCGGTGACGGTGGCGGGATTGGCCGAACCCAAACTGCCCTAGGAGAACCTGTCGTGCCTGAAGGAGAGATGGCGGGCCGCGAGGTCCCGGTCGCGGCCGCGCGGTACGAGGCCTACAGCCACGAGGCGCTGGCCGCCGAGGTCGAGGCGGGCAACGATCCCGAGGCGGCGGGCGGGATCGGCGCCGCTTGGGAGGTTCTTTCGCGGCGCATGAACGACGCGACGTCCGAACTCGCGGGGCTGATCGGCGGCAGCGAAGAGAGCTGGCGCGGCGAAGCCGGTGACGCGCTCCGGGGTGTACTGGCCAAGGCGTCCGGCTGGCTGGCGTGGTCCGCGGATCTCTCGGCGGCGCTGGGACAGGCGGTGTCCGGGCAGGCCGAGGTCGCGGCGCGGGCTCGCGCGGACATGCCGCCGCCCGTGGAGTACGACCCGGGCGCGATGATCCGCAGTGCGGCCGCGGGCGGGAACCTGTTCGCGCTCGCCGCTCTGGCGGACGAGATGGAGGCCCGGCGGGCGCAGGCCGAGGAAGCCCGGCGCAAGGCCGTCGACGTGATGAACACCCGTGACGCCGCACTGCAATCCCTGACCCCGCGGGTCGAGTTCGGGAAGCCGCCCGAGCTGGGGCGGTCTTGATCCGCGTTTCCGCGTCGGCCTTCGACGTCCTCTGGTCGGACCTCGGTTTCGCGGCCGTTCCATCGCCGCTGGCCGTCCGCAGCGTCGGCGCGACGAAGGCCGAACGCGCCGAAATCCGGGGCGTGGTCTACGAAAACCTCACCGAACGCGGCCTCTACGACGGAGAACGTCTCGACCCCGCTTTGGAAACCCGTTTGGGCCTGCTCGCACAGGCCGAGGTCTACGTCGAATGCGAAGCACTCGCGGACATGACCGCCGAAGCCCCGTTCCGCGCCGTCGCGGCGGCGCGCGGCAGGAAAGGCGTCCTCGCGACCCAGCCGGAACAGACCATCGCCCTGTCGGCGATCGGCGAAGGCGAGGTGTTCGCCGCGATCGTCGACGTCCTGCCGGAACTCCGGCCCGGCCCGGGATACGGGATCAGCCTGCCCGCGTCACGATTCGGCGGCGATCTCGACGATCCGGTCTTCGGCGACGGCAAATCTTCGCGCTCCGCCACTTCCGACGACCAGCTGCGGGAGGTCCTCGCCATCCAGGCCCGGCCGGTCTACAGCGCCGGCCAGTTCACCGTGCGGACCCGTGGGCGGGACGGGAAGACCCAGTGGGCAGGCGGACTTACGTGGTTCGACACGGACGTCGGCGCGTACTGCGCGGCGAAGACCGACGGCCGGGGTGGGCGGTCCTGGGTGAATGTGTCCCCTGTGGACGGTCCGCGGCTGGCCGCGCGGCTGGCGGGGATTCTCGACCCTGACCGCTAGCATGCGGTCGCCTCGTGAGTGGTAATGACGGTTCTAACCGCCATTACCACTCACGAGAGGCGACCACCGACTCTGCTGCCACGCCCCCCACCGGCTTCCCCACTTCCTCCCCCGCCGTCCCCCACCGCGCCCCACCGCAGGGTTCAGGCACCCGAAATCCGGACGCATCAGGCATCGATGAGGTTGCTTCGATACCCGCCAAGGGGGATCTTGAGCACCGTCCCCCACCACGCCCCCACCCGGCCCCACAAGGCTGACCAGCGAAAACATCTGACACGGCGGAGTGATCACGGCCTTTGTCGCGTTGACTGTGGTGAAAAGTGGGGTACGGTGGTGAGCAGTGGGGCAGAAGGGAGCCCCGTGGCCGACCTTGGTTGTTTCAGCCGGGATCGGTAGGGAGGTGGAGCCGATGTTCCTCGGCACCCACACCCCGAAACTGGACGACAAAGGGCGGTTGACGCTGCCCGCGAAGTTCCGCGACGCGCTCGCCGGTGGGCTGATGGTCACCAAGGGGCAGGACCACTGTCTCTTCGTCTTCCCCCGCAACGAGTTCGAGCAGATGGCACGGAAGGTGGCCGAAGCCCCGTTCACGAACGAGGCGGTTCGGGCCTACCAGCGCTATCTCTTCGCCGGAACGGATGAACAACGCCCGGACGGGCAAGGACGTATCGCGATCGCGTCCGAGCTCCGGCGCTACGCCGGGTTGAACAAGGAGTGCGTGGTGATCGGGGCGATCACCAGGTTGGAGATCTGGGACGCCCAAGCGTGGCAGGGCTACCTGGACGAACACGAGGACAGCTACGCGAAGGCTCGAGAGGAAGTTCTGCCGGGCGTCTTCTAGACGCGTGGCCGAGCGATGCACCCACGCCGTCGGGGGGCGGGGGTTCTCGCCCGGGGACGCGTGGGAAACGTCCACACGGATGCCGTGAGGCCTCTGTCCGCTCAGTGGCCCTGGTACACCTTCCCCGGTACCAGGTCAGGCAAGCGGGCGGACAGGGACCTGACGGCATCCGGCATCTTCCCCGGCACGACCAGGAGAGGGGGAGGATATGGCGAACGAACACGAGCACGTTCCGGTGCTGCTGGACCGCATCGTGGAACTGTTCTCGCCGATCTTCACCGATCGTGAGGCCGTGCTGGTCGACGCCACCGTCGGTCTCGGCGGCCACTCCGACGCCCTCCTCACCGCGTTCCCGTCGCTGCGCCTCGTCGCACTCGACCGCGATCCCAACGCGCTGGAGCTGTCCGCGAAACGGCTTGCGCCACACGGGGACCGGGTCGACTTCGTGCACGCGGTCTACGACGAGATGCCCTCGGCGCTCGAAGGTGTCGGACTGTCCAAAGTGGACGGGATCCTGTTCGACCTCGGGGTTTCGTCGATGCAGCTGGACCGCGCCGAGCGCGGCTTCGCCTACTCCAAGGACTCCCCGCTCGACATGCGGATGGACCCGACCACCGGGATCACCGCGGCCGACGTGCTCAACACCTACGCACCGGGCGAGCTGATCCGGATCCTTCGTGACTACGGGGAGGAACGATTCGCTCAGCGGATCGTCAGAGCCGTTGTGACGGAACGGGAAAAGGAACCTTTCACGCACAGCGGGCGGCTCGTCGAACTGCTCTACGACGCGGTCCCCGCGGCGAGCAGGCGGACCGGCGGGCATCCGGCCAAGCGCACGTTCCAGGCGTTGCGGATCGAGGTCAACGGCGAGCTGGAAGTGCTGCGGCGGGCGATGCCGCGGGCGCTGGCCTCGCTGAAGATCGGCGGCCGCATCGTCGTGGAGTCCTACCAGTCCCTCGAGGACAGGTTGGTCAAACAGGCGCTGGCGGAATTGGCGAAATCCCGGACGCCCGAAGGGCTTCCGGTGGAACTGCCGGGCTATGGCCCGGAACTGAAATTGCTCACCAGAGGGGCTGAGAAGGCCGGCGAGGCGGAGACCGAACAGAACCCACGGGCCGCCTCCGTGCGGCTGCGAGCCGCCGAACGGATCGGAGACCGAGCACGATGACCGCACCCGCGAAGTCCCGCGGCCGCCGGAGCGCACCGGCGCCCGGCAGGCGTGCCCGCGCGACCAGCACGGTCGACGAGGCACCGGACACCGCCGCACCCGAAACCGCGACGCCCACCCGCTCGACCCGTGGCCGGACGTCGGCGGCCGAACGCGCCTACGCCCGCCGCGCCCAGCGCGCCGACCTCCTGCAGCGCGAGCAGCAGCGCAACCGCCCCGACGGTGAAGGCGGCGAGGCCAAGGAGCAGCCGAGGAAGCTCAAGCTGCGCTGGCCGCGCTCCCGCGCGTCGTTCGTGCTGATGATGATGGGCCTGCTGGCCGTCGGCGTGGCGACCACGCTGTGGCTGACCACGCAGGCCATCGCCGACTCGTACCGGCTCGAGCAGCTGCGCACGGCGAACGCCGGGCTTGCCGAGTCGAAAGAACGGCTGCAGCGTGAGGTCGCGAAGGCCGAATCGCCCGCATCCCTGGCACCCAAGGCCAGGGAACTCGGGATGGTGCCCGGCGGCGACCCCGCGCATATCGTCGTCGCGCCCGACGGGACGTCCACTTTGGTCGGTGAACCGAAGAAGGCCGCCGTCGACGCGCCCGTGACCCCGGTCGCGCCGCCCGTCGCCCCCGCCGAGGGCACCCAGCAGGGTGCTCCGATCGAGGGCGACCAGCCCGCCGTGCCTGCCGACCAGGCGACGCCCCCGGCCCAGAACAACGCACAGAACCAGGCACAGGGAGGTCAGTGATGTCACCCGGCCGTCCGGCTCAGGCCCGGGCGCGCTCGGCGGGAAGTGCCCGGCGGACCTACGCCGCCGGGACCCGTCGTGCCGCCGCCCGGCGGGGCAACGGGGGACATCCGAGCCGGTTCACCGGTGTGCGGATCCTGTTGATCGTCGTCATGGTGCTCGCCGGCCTCAAACTCGTCCAGGTGCAATGGTTCGAGGCCGGTGCACTGTCCGAGGCGGCTGAACGCCAGCGGACGTCGGTGATCGAGAGTCCCGCACAGCGCGGGTCCATTATGGACCGCAACGGGACGAAGATCGCGTTCAGCATCGAGGTGCGAACCCTGTCGGTGAACCTCCGGCTGCTGCACAAGACGATGGACGAGTTCGCGGCCAAGAACCCGACGAAGAACCGGAACTTCGAAACCGAGGTCACCGGGGCGGCGAAGCTGATCGCCGCCAAGGCGCCGGGACTGATCACCGAACAGGAACTGCTGGAAAAGTTCCACAAGAACCAGGCTTTCACCTACCTCGTCGACGACCTCGAGCCGTCGGTCGCGGACGCGATCGTCAAGGAATACCCGTGGATCGGGGTCGAGAAGCGGTCCAAGCGGGAGTACCCGGGCGACTCCGTCGGCGCCAACGTCATCGGCTATGCCAACTGGCGCACCGAGGACACGGACGTTTCGAAGCACAACCTGCACGGTGTCTACGGGCTCGAGGCCTCGCGGGACAACGACCTCGCCGGAACACCCGGGCGCCGGATCGTCAATACGCAGAACGGCAACGACAACGTCATCATCCCGGGTACCGAACGGGAGATCCAGGACGCCGTCCCGGGTTCCGACCTGCAGCTGACGATCGACACCGACCTGCAGTACGAACTGCAGCGGCAGCTGAGCGAGTACGTCGCGAAGTCGCACGCCAAGGGCGGCCAGGCGGTCATCATGGACGCGAAGACCGGTGAGGTCTACGCGCTGGCCAACGACAAGACGGTCGACCTGAACGACCCCGAGTCCCGCAGCGAATCGGAGAACCTGAACAACCGCGCGGTGACCACGCCGTTCGAGCCGGGTTCGGTCAACAAGGTCGTCACCGCGGCCGGCGCGATCGACGGGGGCCTCACCACGCCGGACGCGTCGATGCCGGTGCCGGGATCGCTGGCGATCGCGGACAAGATCGTGCGGGACGCCTGGAACCACGGCACCCAGCAGTTCACCACCACCGGCATCTTCGCGAAGTCGTCGAACGTCGGGACCCTGTTGCTGGCGCAGAAGATCGGCGAGGACCACTACGCGAACCTGCTCAAGAAGTTCGGCCTCGGCCAGCGCACCGGTCTGGGGCTGCCCGGCGAGAGCCCGGGCGTCGTGCCGCCGCGCAACCAGTGGTACGCCACGACGTTCGGCAACCTGCCGATCGGACAGGGCCTTTCGATGACCGTCGTGCAGATGGCCGGGATGTACCAGACGATCGCGAACGACGGGCTGCGCGTGGAACCGCGGGTCGTCAAGGCGAAGGTGAACCCGGACGGGACGGTCGTCCCGGAACCGGCGCCGAAGTCGGTGCAGGTCGTCGGTCCCGAGACCGCGAAGACGGTGCGCGACATGCTGCGTGCGGTGGTGCAGAACGGCAAGGGACAGCAGCGCGGCACGGCGCCGACGGCCGGGCTCGAGGGCTACCAGGTGTCCGGCAAGACCGGCACCGGACAGCAGGTCGACCCGCAGACGAAGGCGTACAGCAACCATCTGTACAACATCACCTTCGCCGGGATCCTGCCTGCGGACAAACCGCGGTTCGTGGTCGGCATCCGGCTCGACGCGCCGGACACGACGCTGCCGGAGGGGCATTCCGCGGGGCCGCTGTTCCACACGCTGGCCGCGTACCTGGCGCAGCGGTTCCAGATCCCGCTGTCCGACGGGCAGGCACCCGAGGTCCCGCTCGTCCTGAGCTAGCTCACTGTCCGTGAAGGCCTCCTTCCCTACTCTCAAGGTAGGGAAGGAGGCCTTCACGGACTTTTCAGTCCTCAAGCGACGGTCGGAAGTCGTTGCGGGGCAAGGGGAGCGTGTGACGCTCATTACCACGAGCGCGAGTGGTCCCGTCACGCCCCACACCGCTTCCGTCACTCGGATGCCGCGCCGGTAACCTCCTTGGCTGTGTCGGTGCCTACTTCAGAACCCCGCAACGGTCCCGCCGTCGAAAGCGGGTCCGGCGCGACGGCTGCCCCGGTTCCGGACAGCCCGGTCAAGGCCGTCGCCGCACCCCCTCGTCCCGCCCGGATCGAGCCGATCCCGCTGGGCACGTTGCTCGCCAGGGCGGGTGCCCGGCTGGTCGCCGAGGGTGGCGACACCTCCGTCGCCGCCGAGCTGACGGTCACGGGCAGCACGCTGCGGGCCCAGCACGTCCTGCCCGGCGACCTTTTCGCCGCCCTTCCCGGTGCGCGGGCCCACGGCGCGGACTTCAGCGACCAGGCCATCGCCGCCGGTGCGGCCGCCGTCCTCACCGACGAAGCCGGCGCCGAGCGGCCCGTTCTGCGTGATGCCGGCGTCCCGATCATCGTCCATCCGGACCCACGGGCCGCGCTCGGCGAGATCGCCGCGTGGATCTACGGCGAACCGTCGCTCGGCCTTTCCGTCCTCGGGGTCACCGGTACTTCGGGCAAGACCACGACGTCGTACCTGGTCGACGCCGGGCTGAAGGCCGCCGGGCTCACCACCGGCCTGATCGGCACGGTCGAGACCCGGATCGCGGGCGAGCGGCTGGCCAGCGGGTTCACCACCCCCGAGGCGCCGGATCTGCAGGCGCTGTTCGCGGTGATGGTCGAGCAGGGCGTCACCCACGTCCCGATGGAGGTGTCCAGCCACGCGCTGGCGCTGGGCCGGGTCAACGGCACGCGGTTCGCGGTCGGGGCGTTCACCAACCTCTCCCAGGACCACCTGGACTTCCACAAGGACATGGAGGAGTACTTCGCCGCCAAGTCGCTGCTGTTCGACGGCCGCTCGACCGCCGAGGTCGTCGTGGTCGACAGCGCCTGGGGCCAGGCACTCCTCACGCCGCATACGGTGACCGTGTCGACCGAGCCCGGGATGGATGCGCTCTGGCGCGCCACCGACCTGCGGGCGACGGCGGCGGGGGAGCAGTCGTTCACCCTGCACGGTCCCGACGGCCTCACGGCCGCGGCGAAGATCCCGCTGCCGGGCGAGTTCAACGTGGCGAACGCGATGCTCGCCGCGGCGATCTTGAACACCGCCGGCATCGAACTGGACGCGATCATCGCCGGGCTGGCCTCGGTCGAGGTCCCCGGCCGGATGGAGCGGGTCTACCTGGGCCAGCCGTTCACGGCGGTCGTGGACTACGCGCACAAACCGGCGGCGGTCGCCCAGGGGCTCGACGCCCTGCGGGCGCGCACCGAGGGCCGGATCATCACCGTGCTCGGCTGCGGCGGTGACCGGGACACCGCCAAGCGCCCGATGATGGGCGAGGCGGCGGTCCGGCGCAGCGAGGTGCTGATCGTGACCGACGACAACCCGCGGTCGGAGGATCCGGCCGTGATCCGGGCGGCGATGCTGGCCGGTGCCCGCGGGGTCGGGCCGGCCGAAGGCGGGGAACTGATCGAGATCGCCGACCGCCGCGAGGCCATCGCCCGCGCGGTCGACCTCGCCCAGCCGGGCGACATCGTGTTCATCGCGGGCAAGGGTCACGAGACCGGCCAGGAGGTTCAGGGGATCGTGCACCCCTTCTCCGACAAGGACGAGCTCGAGGCCGCTATCCGTAGACGTCTAGGGACGGAGACTGTGTGATCGTGCTCAGCCTGGCCGAGATCGCCGACATCGTCGGCGGCAGGCTGCACCGGACCGACGGCACCGCCGAGGTCACCGGAAGCGTCGAATTCGACACCCGGAAGCTCACGACCGGCAGTCTGTTCGTCGCGCTGCCCGGCCAGAAGGTCGACGGACACGACTTCGCCGCACAGGCCGTCGAGTCCGGAGCCGTCGCCGTACTGGCCGCCCGCGAGGTCGACGCGCCGGCCGTGATCGTGCCGCCGCTCGACGCCGGACTCGCGCACGAGAAGTCGGTCGCGCTCACCGGCGACACCGACGGCTCCGGGGCCGCCGTGCTCGCCGCATTGGGGAAACTCGCCCGGCACGTCGTGTCGAAGCTGGCCGAAGGCACTCCGCTGTCCAAAGGGACGTTGACCGTCGTCGGCGTCACCGGCTCCTCGGGCAAGACCTCCACGAAGGACGTCATCGCCCAGCTGCTGGAGCCGCTCGGCCCGACCGTCGCGCCGCCGGGGTCGTTCAACAACGAACTCGGCCACCCGTGGACGGCCTTGCGTGCCGACGACGAGACGCGGCATCTGGTGCTGGAGCTGTCCGCGCGCGGACCAGGGCATATCGCCGAGCTGGCGGCCATCGCGCCGCCGCGGATCGGTGTCGTGCTGAACGTCGGCTCCGCGCACGTCGGTGAGTTCGGCTCGCGTGAGGGCATCGCCAAGACCAAGGGCGAGCTCGTCGAGGCGCTGCCGAGCGCCGAGAACGGCGGGGTCGCGGTGCTCAACTTCGACGACCCGCTGGTCGCGGCCATGGCGAGCCGCACGAAGGCCCGTGTGGTCGGTGTCGGCGAGAGCGAGTCCGCACAGGTCCGGGCGGTGGACATCACCCTCGACGACGAGGCGAGGGCGTCGTTCCGGCTGATCACGCCCGCGGGCGAGGCGCAGGTGAAGCTGCCGCTCTACGGCGAGCACCACGTCGGCAACGCGTTGTCGGCCGCCGCCGTGGCGGCCGAACTCGGTGCGAGCCCCGACGAGATCGCCCAGCGGCTCTCCGGCCTCGAACGGCGCTCGGACCGCCGTATGGAGGTCACCACCCGCCCCGACGGCGTGACCGTGCTCAACGACTCGTTCAACGCCAACCCCGAGTCGATGCGAGCCGCCCTCAAGGCCCTCGCGTCGATGAGCACGCAGCGCCGGTCCTGGGCCGTGCTCGGCGTGATGGGCGAACTCGGCGACGACGCGGTGGAAGCGCACGACGGCATCGGCAGGCTCGTCGTCCGGCTCAACATCGACAAGCTCGTGGTCGTCGGATCCGACGCCGCGGCCATGCACCAGGGCGCGCATCAGGAGGGCTCCTGGGGCGAGGAGTCGGTACCGGTACCCGACGTCGAGGCCGCCATCGCCCTGCTGCATGATCAGCTCCGCCCCGGGGACGTGGTGCTGGTGAAGGCGTCGAAGGTCGCCGCTCTGTGGCGGGTCGCCGACGCCCTGCTCAGCTCCCCTGAAGAAGTAGCTCCGGTTTCAACTCCCTCACAAGAACGCTCGAACGGTGGTGACGCGTGATCAGCATCCTGATCGCGGCCGCGGCGGGCCTGCTGGTCTCCATCCTCCTCACTCCTTATCTGATCCGGGTGTTCTCCCGGCAGGGCTTCGGCCAGGAGATCCGGGAGGAAGGGCCGCAGGGACATAAATCCAAACGCGGTACCCCGACGATGGGTGGTGTCGCGATCATCATCGCGATGGTCGTCGGATATTTCGTGGCTCATCTGATCGCCTCGCTCGGCCAGGGCAACGGCACCGGCGGACCTTCGGCCTCGGGTCTGCTCGTGCTGTTCCTGGCCGTGGGCCTCGGAATCGTCGGTTTCCTCGACGACTTCATCAAGATCCGCAAGCAGCGCAACCTCGGGCTGAACAAGACCGCGAAACTGGTCGGCCAGCTCGTGGTCACGATCGTCTTCGCGGTGCTGGCGCTGCAGTTCGCCGACGAGCGCGGTCTCACGCCCGCCTCGGAAAGCCTTTCCTACGTGCGGGACCTCGCGCTGATCACCTTCCCCTCGGTGTTCTTCGTGATCTTCTGCTACATCGTGATCTCGGGCTGGTCGAACGCGGTCAACTTCACCGACGGCCTCGACGGCCTGGCCGGCGGCACCGCGGCGATGGTGCTCGCGACCTACGTCGTCATCGCGTTCTGGCAGACCCGCCTCTCGTGCGCGGTCACGCCCCAGGCCGCCTGCTACGACGTCCGCGACCCGCTGGACCTGGCCGTGGTGGCCGCCGCGGCGACCGGCGCCTGTGTCGGCTTCCTGTGGTGGAACGCGGCACCGGCCAAGATCTTCATGGGCGACACCGGTTCGCTTGCCCTCGGTGGCCTCGTCGCCGGTCTGTCGATGACCACCCGCACCGAACTGCTCGCCATCGTCATCGGCGGTCTGTTCATGGTCGAGATGATCTCGGTGGTCGCGCAGATCGCGGTGTTCCGCACGACCCGGCGGCGGCTGTTCCGGATGGCCCCGTTCCATCACCACTTCGAACTCGCGGGCTGGGCCGAAACCACGGTCATCATCCGGTTCTGGCTGCTCTCGGCCATCTGCTGCATGTTCGGTCTCGGCCTGTTCTACAGCGAGCAACTCGGCCTCGGAGGTTAAGCGGTGGAGCTGGCCGGTCGTCACGTTCTCGTCGCCGGAGCCGGGGTCACCGGCAAATCCGTCGTCCCCGTACTGCGGGAGCTCGGGGCCAGGGTCACCGTCACCGACGGGAACGCCGAACGGCTGGCTGAACTCGACGGTCTCGGCGCCGAACTGGCGCCGGGTCTGTCCGAACCGCCGGAGGGTGTCGAGCTGGTCGTGACCAGCCCCGGCTGGCGGCCGACGTCGCCGCTGCTGGTCGCGGCGGCCGAAGCCGGGATCGAGGTGATCGGCGACGTCGAGCTGGCGTGGCGGGCCGGGCAGCTGCGCGACAAGCCGCCGGTGTGGCTCGCGATCACCGGGACCAACGGCAAGACGACCACGGTCGGCATGCTGGAATCGATCCTCCGCGCGGCCGGCATTGACGCTGTGGCCTGTGGAAACGTCGGCTTCGCGGTGCTGGACGCGGTCCGGGCCGGGCACGAAGTGCTCGCGGTGGAGCTGTCGAGCTTCCAGCTGCACTGGTCCTCCACGCTGGCGCCCCACGCTTCGGTGGTGCTGAACCTGGCCGAGGACCACATCGACTGGCACGGCTCGATGGAGGAGTACGCGGCCGCGAAGGGGCGCATCCACGCCCGCTCGCGGAACGTCGTGCACAACCTCCACGACGAGTGGTCCGCCCGCCTTGCCAGCGAACACGCACGGGCCGACGCACGCCGGGTCGCGTTCGGCTTGGACACTCCGCGCCCGGGTGAACTCGGCATCGTCGAAGACCTGCTGGTCGACCGCGCCTTCGTCGCCGACCCGGCGACCAGCGCAGAGGAACTGGGGACGCTGGCCGACGTTCGGCCTCCCGGACCGCACAACGTCTCGAACGCCCTCGCCGCGGCCGCACTTGCCCGCGCTTACGGCGTCAGCGGCGAGGACGTCGCCAAGGGCCTTCGCGAGTACCAGCCGGCCCCGCACCGTGCGGAGGAGATCGCCGAGATCGGCGGCGTCCGCTATATCAACGACTCGAAGGCGACCAATCCGCACGCGGCCTCCGGTTCGCTGCGCGCGCATCTGAGCGTCGTCTGGATCGCCGGTGGCCAGCTCAAAGGCGCTTCGGTGGACGAACTCGTCGGCTCGATCGCCGGCAGGCTCCGCGGAGTCGTGCTGCTCGGCGTCGATTCGGCCGTGATCGCCGCCGCTGTTGCGCGACACGCGCCGGATGTCCCGGTGAACAGCCTCCTTCCGGGTGACGATGAGCCCATGACTGCGGCGGTGAAGGCGGCCAGCGCCCTGGCACGCCCCGGAGATGTAGTGCTGCTGGCCCCCGCCGCGGCGTCGTTGGACATGTTCCGCAACTACGGCGAACGCGGCGACGCGTTCGCGCGTGCGGTCCGCGTCCTGCGCGACGGTGCGGGGGAGCCCAGTGACGGCGGTTGAGCACGAGAAACAGCGTCAGCCCGCCGCGCGCCAGCCCCGGCAGCGCCCTCTCAAGAAGCGCCGGGAGCGCAAGGAAAGCGCGTTCGTCGTCTTCCGCACCGCGCTGACGGCGTGGCTTTCACGACCGCTCGCCTCGTTCCACCTGGTGCTCGCCCTGACCGGGCTGCTGACCGTGATCGGCATCGTGATGGTGCTGTCCGCGTCCTCTGTCGCCTCGTACAACCCGAAGACCGGCAGCGGCGTCTACGCCCAGTTCAGCAAGCATCTGATGTTCGTCGGGATCGGTTCGGTGGTGTTCTGGATCGGGCTCCGGGTCCGGCTCGAGCGCATCCGGCGGATGTCCGCCACCCTCACGGTGGTCTGCCTCGGGCTGCTCGTGCTGGTGCTGACTCCGCTCGGGACGACGGTCAACGGCTCGCAGGGCTGGTTCACCCTCGGCGGCTTCACCTTCCAGCCGGTCGAAGCCGCCAAGATCGCGCTCGCCTTCTGGGGCGCGCATATCCTGGTGATCAAGTACAACATCATCAACCAGTGGCGGCATCTGCTCGTCCCGGTCGTGCCGATCGCCCTGCTGATGTTCGCGCTGGTGATGTTGCAGCCCGACCTCGGCGGCACGATCACCCTCGCGGTCGTCCTGCTCGCGCTGCTGTGGTTCGCGGGCGCTCCGAAACGGCTCTTCGGGGTGATCCTCGCGGGCGGTCTCGCCGGGGTGCTGGTGCTCGCCATCATCGCGCCGTACCGGCTGGCCAGGATCATGTCGTTCGTTTCCGGCGACCCGGACACCAGCGCCGACGGTTTCCAGGCCAACCAGGCGAAACTCGCGCTCGCCGACGGCGGGCTGTTCGGCAAGGGGCTCGGCCAGGGTCAGTCCAACTGGGGCTACCTGCCGAACGTGCAGAACGACTTCATCTTCGCCCTGATCGGCGAGGAACTGGGCTTCATCGGATGCGCGGTAGTGCTGGCGCTGTTCGCCGGCGTCGCGATCGTCGGCCTGCGGATCGCCACCCGCAACCTCGACCCGTGGATCCGGATCGTGTCCGGCACGCTGACCGTCTTCCTGGTCGCGCAGGCCGGGATCAACGTCGGCTACGTGGTCGGCCTGCTGCCGGTCACCGGGGTCACGCTGCCGCTGATCTCCTACGGCGGCACCTCGCTGATGATCACCATGCTCAGCATGGGGGTGCTCGCCAACGCGGCCCGGCACGAACCGGAGGCGGTGGCCGCACTGCGTTCGCAGGGTCCGGGTAAATTCGGACGCCTGCTGAGGCTTCCCGCGCCCGACCCGTACCGCCCGCCCGCCAAGCGCAAGGGCACCGCGGGACGGGGCGGCGTCACCAAGGCGGCGAGGCCCGCGCCGAGGACGGCGAGGCCGTCGCCCGCACAGGAACGGCGCCGGTCGGTCCGGGAACCAGGCAGGAGAACGGCCGCGCGAACGGCAGCGAACCGCGGTACCGCGAAACGGGGTACCGCAAACCGGAGAGGTCATAGGTGAGTAACCCCGTCAAGGGCGCTGAGAGATCCGCCGTCGGCAAGGCGCCGGTGGTCGTGGTAGCTGGGGGCGGCACCGCAGGACATATCGAACCCGCACTCGCGCTCGCCGACGCGGTCATGCGTCTGCGTCCCGACGCGCGGGTGATCGCGCTGGGCACCGAGCGGGGGCTGGAGAACAAACTCGTCCCGGCGCGGGGTTACCCGCTGGAGCTCATCCCGCCGGTGCCGATGCCGCGTAAGCCGACACCGGAGCTGCTGAAGCTGCCGCTGAAGGTCCGTGACTCGGTCAAGCGCACCCGTGAGGTCCTCGAGCGTGTCGGCGCGGATGTCGTCGTCGGATTCGGCGGTTACGTCGCACTTCCGGCCTACCTGGCCGCGCGCGGGCGTACGCCGATCGTGGTGCACGAGGCGAACAAGTCGCCCGGGCTGGCGAACAAGGTCGGCGCCCGGTTCGCCAAACGGGTCGCCGTCGCCGTGCCGGGGACGCCGCTCGCCAACGCCGAGGTCGTCGGCATCCCGCTGCGCCGGTCCATCACCTCGCTGGACCGTGCCGCGCTGCGTGCCGAGGCTCGTGAGCATTTCGTACTCGACGCGGACGCCCCGACGCTGCTGGTCTTCGGTGGCTCGCAGGGCGCGCAGTCGATCAACGGCGCGGTTTCCGGTGCCGCCAAGGAGTTCGCGGACGCCGGGATCGGTGTCCTGCACGCCCACGGACCGAAGAACACCCTCGTGGTCCAGGAGTTCCCGGGTAAGCCCGCGTACGTGCCGGTTCCGTATCTGGAGCGTATGGACCTCGCGTATGCCGCCGCCGACGTGGTGCTGTGCCGCTCCGGCGCCATGACCGCCGCCGAAGTCTCCGCCGTCGGCCTGCCCGCGGTGTTCGTCCCGCTGCCGCACGGCAACGGCGAACAAGCGGTCAACGCCCAGCCCGCGGTCGACGCCGGTGCCGCGCTGATGGTGGCCGACGCCGACCTCACCGCCGCGAAGATCGCGGAGCTGGTGATCCCGCTCGTCGTCGACGCCGACCGGGTCGCGAAGATGAGTTCGGCCGCGGTCGGTCTGGGCCATCGCGAGGCCGACGAGACCCTTGCCAAGATCGTGCTGGAGGCCGCCGGTGTCTGAGACCTTGCCCCAGGAATTGCGCCGGGCGCACCTGATCGGGATCGGCGGCGCCGGTATGAGCGGTATCGCCCGCATCCTGCTGGCCCGCGGAGTGCAGGTGTCCGGTTCGGACGCCAAGGAGTCGCGCGCGTTCCTTTCGCTGCGCGCCCAGGGCGCCGTGATCGCCGTCGGACAGCGTGCCGAGAACCTCGACGCCTTCCCCGAAGGACCGTCCTCGGTGATCGTGTCGACCGCGATCAAGGAGACCAACCCGGAACTGGTGGCCGCGCGGGAACGCGGGATCACCGTGCTGCACCGCGCGCAGGCGCTGGCCGGGCTGATGGAGGGCCACCGCGTCGCGTGCATCGCCGGGACGCACGGCAAGACCTCCACGACGTCGATGCTGACCGTCGCGCTGCAGCACTGCCGCCTCGACCCGTCGTTCGCCATCGGCGGCGACCTCAACGAGTCCGGCGCGAACGCGCATCACGGTGAAGGCGGCGTCTTCGTCGCCGAGGCCGACGAGAGCGACGGGTCGTTCCTGGCCTACTCACCGTCGGTGGCCGTGGTGACCAACGTCGAGCCGGACCACCTGGACCACCACGGCACCGCCGAGGCGTACGTCTCGGTGTTCACCGACTTCCTGCGGCGGATCGAACCGGGCGGCCTGCTCGTGGTCTGCGGCGACGACGAGGCGGCGAACAAGCTGGGCGCTCAGGCCGAGGTACTCGGCATCCGCGTGCGCCGCTACGGCCGTTCGGTCACCGGCCCCGACGACGCGAAGGTGCTGGACTACACGCCCGCTCCCGATGGCGGGGTCGTGCGGATCTCCTTGCGAGGCAAGGAGATCGACCTCCGGGTCGCGGTGCCGGGTGAGCATATGGCGCTGAACGCGATCGCCGCGCTGCTCGCCGGGATCGAGCTCGGCGCGCCGGTCGAAGGGCTGGCCGAGGGCCTCGCCGCGTTCGGTGGCGTGCGGCGGCGGTTCGAGTTCAAGGGCCGCGCCGGCGACGTCCGCGTGTACGACGACTACGCCCACCACCCGACCGAGGTCGACGCGCAGCTGCGTGCCGTGCGCACGGCGGCGGGCGCGGGCCGGGTCGTCGTGGTGTTCCAGCCGCATCTGTACTCGCGCACCAAGACGTTCTCGAAGGAGTTCGCGGCGGCGCTGTCGCTGGCCGACGAGGTCGTCGTGCTCGACGTCTACGGTGCTCGCGAAGAGCCGGAGCCCGGTGTGAGCGGCGCGCTCATCGCCGACCGGATCACCGGCGCCGTCGTGCACTACCAGCCCGCGTTCGACGTCGCGGCGAAGCTCGCCGCGGATCTCGTGAAGCCGGGCGACCTGCTGGTGACCATGGGCGCCGGCGACGTCACGCAGCTCGGCCCGGAGATCCTCGCCGAGCTGGACCGGCGGGCCGGGTAGCCATGCCGTCGACCGGGGAGCGCCGCCGGCCGGCCGAACCCGGTCGGCGTCCTGATCCTGACCGGCGCCGTCCTGACCGGAGCCGTCGCGGGCGGCGGTCCGGTCACGACCGCCGCCGTACCGCCGGGCCGAACCGGCAGCAGGAAGTGCGGCGGCGCTGGGTCGCGTTGCTGACGGTGCTGACCGTCGTCGCTGCGGTGTACCTGCTGTGGTTCAGCTCGATGCTGGGCGTGCAGACCGTCGACGTCGTCGGCTCCAACGCGGTGCCCGCCGACGAGATCCGGGTCGCCGCCGCGGTGCCGGACCAGAAGCCGATGCTGCGGATCGACACCGATGAGATCCAGGACCGCGTGGCACAGATGCCGGGAATCGCGACCGTCGACGTCTCGCGGTCGTGGCCGAACACCGTGGAGATCACGGTGACCGAACGCGCCGCGATCGCGTTCTTCGACAGCGGCCCCGGCGGCAACGGCGTCCACCTCGTCGACGGCGGCGGAGTGGTGTTCAAGACCGTGAAGGCCCGGCCCGCCGGGCTGCCCGAGCTGAAGCTGCCCTCGGTGTCGGCGGACGATCCGGTGACCCGTGCGGTGACCGGCGTGCTCGGCGTGATCCCGCAGCAGCTGCTGCAGCAGGTCACCACGGCGTCGGCGAAGACCCCGGGGAGCGTCGAGTTCCTGCTGGCCAGCGGGAAGACCGTGCGGTGGGGGACGGCCGCGGACACCGACCGCAAGGCAAAGGTCCTCGCCGCCCTGCTCACCCGCGAGGGCAAGGTCTACGACGTCTCCGCTCCCGACCTCCCCACCGTCTCCTAGGCGAGCACGCGTGTTGTCCGTCTGATCACGCGTGTTGCCCCTCCAATCACGCGTGTGCGCCATCTGATCACGCGAGTTCCGCCAGTGCGAGCGCGCGGCCACAGACGGCTCGCGCGCTCGAGCAGGCGACAAGCGTGATCAGACGGCGCACACGCGTGATCAGACGGCGCACACACGTGATCAGACGGCGCACACACGTGACTGGGCGGACGACACGCAAGATGGTGTGAGGCGAACTTCCTTGCGCGTGCAAGTAGAGGACTACTTGCGGGTGACGCGGGCGGAGATGCCGTCGAGGAGGCGTTCCAGGCCGAAGGTGTACGCCTCGTCGGCGGCTTCGCAGGTGTCGGCCTCGTAGCCGCCGCTCTCCCAGATCCGGGTCATCGCCGGATGCCGTTCGACGTCGAAGTACTTCTCCCAGAACACCGAGCGCCTGCCCCACCAG
This sequence comes from uncultured Actinomycetota bacterium, assembly GCA_963766045.1. Taxonomy (GTDB): domain Bacteria; phylum Actinomycetota; class Actinomycetes; order Mycobacteriales; family Pseudonocardiaceae; genus Amycolatopsis. The sequence continues at coordinate 2,044,389 of CAVXYN010000003.1, forward strand.
GCGTCGGTCGACTCGCCGGTCAGTTGCTCGACCTGCGCGGTCTCGGCGGCGATCGCCGCGTTCGCCTGGACGTAGAGCTCGATGCTGTTCGCGGCCGCGGCGGCCTCGCGCGGTGACAGCCCGATGTCCGCGACGACCGAGATCAGGTACTCCTGGCCGGCGAGGAGCCCGGGGCCGAGCACCGGCCTGATCATCGAGATCCCCCGCAGCCAGGGATGCCGCAGGAACACGGCCATCGTGCGGTCGGCGTACAGCGTCACCTGCGCCCGCCAGGCCTCCGGGCGGGGGTCGCCGGGGCCGGGGAGGTCCCGTTCGGCCAGGACGGCGTCCACCATGAGGTCGAGCAGTTCCGCCTTGCCGGGCACGTACGTGTAGAGCGTCATCGTGCCGCTGCCCAGTTCCTTCGCGATCCGGCTCATCGACACGGCTGCCTGACCGTCGGCGTCGGCGAGCGCGACGGCGGTGGTGATCACCTGGTCCAGGGTCAGTTTCGGCTTCCGGCCCCGTGATGGCGGTGGGGTGCTATCGCGGTCACGCCACAGCAGATCGAGACTCCGCTCGAGATCCATCCACACCCCATTCGGCTCGGAAGCTGGATTCTACATTCTCGTATGCGGTACGGTTAAATAATTCCGTAGCACGTACGAGAAGGAGTGGGAATCGTGACGATCCTGGTGACCGGTGCGACGGGAAGCGTCGGCAGGCTGCTGGTCGACGAGCTGGTGGCGGCGGGGGCGCCGGTGCGGGCGCTGACCGTCAACCCGGCGAAGGCCGCGCTCCCGGAGCAGGTGGACGTCGTCAAGGGCTATCTGGGGAAGCCGGAAACGCTGCCTGAGGCGTTGAAAGGTGTCGACACCGTGTACCTGGCCCCGCTGGCCGACACGGTTTACGACTTCACGAAGCTGGCGAAGGAGGCTGGAGTCCGCCGGGTGGTGGCGCTTTCGGGCAGCAACGCCGACGACCCGGAAGAGAACTCGAGCGGCGTGGACTACGCGATCATCGAGAAGGCCGTCGAGGAAGCCGGGTTCGACTGGACGTTCCTGCGGCCGGGGGCGTTCATGAACAACACCCTGGGCTGGGCGGACATGATCAAGGCCGAACGGGTGGTCCGCGAGGCTTACGGCGACGCGCGGATGACGCCGATCGACCTCGGGGACATCGCCGCCGTGGCGGCGCACGTCATCCTGACCGAAGGCCACATCGGCAAGAAGCACACCTTGAGCGGACCGACCGCGATCAGCCAGCGGGAACAGGTCGCCGCCATCTCGGCCGCGCTCGGCACCGAGGTCACCTTCCACGAACTCACCCGGGAGGAGGCGGACAAGCAGTGGGCCGACGCGGGCGTACCGGCGGAGATCTCCGGATGGCTCCTCGACGGCTTCGCGTACTTCGTCGAACATCCCGACACACCGACCGGTGTCGTCCAGCAACTCACCGGCCGCCCCGGCGTCGGCTATGGCGAATGGGCCGTGGCGAACGTCGACGCGTTCCGCTGAGCCTTACGTCGCCCGGCGGGGGATGCGGGTCGGCAGGGGGGACCCGCGCCGCGGTTTCTCGGGTGCCGGCGGCTCGGCGGGCCGGGCCGCCGGCTGGGGCAACGGCGGAGGCGTCTGGGATTCGCGGGGCCAGGCGGGGGTGATCATCGCCTGCGCCCCGACCCGGCGGACCGGCAGCCCGTGCGCCTCGCGGGCGGGCAGGCCGGGCCAGATCTCGCCTGCCTCCTTGGCGGCGTCGTGGATCGCGGTGCCGTCGAGCGAGGTATGCGTCTCTTCGATGTGGCGGTCGAGCCATTGGACGATGACCTCCAGCGGCCCGTCCGGCGGTAGCGGCCACAGGAAGATCTCGTGGTCGACGTGGAACGCGGAACCGCCGAGGCCTTGAGCCCGCAGCACCGGCTGGTCCGGTTTCGACGCGGACGGCACGGAGATCGTCTCCGAGCTGGCACGGCGGCCGTCGGCGAACAGGACGCCGACGAGCAGCGAATTGTAATCTGGCACTCTACGGTGATCGATCAGGCCCTCGCCGGGTTCGTCGATCAGGAGGTCCCGCGAGTACACCGATAACTGCAGGGTGACCGCTTCGGGCCACACCTCGATGCCGCGCAGGGCGACGATGGTGCGCTCGGACCGGCCCAGCGGCATCGACCAGGGCAGGATCGCCGGAACGATGTACTCGTGCGGCGCATCCACCCATGGCCGGCCGTTGTAGCCGAACAGCTCCTGTTCCGGCACCGGGAACAGGGGGCGTTCGCGCGGGCCGTCCGTGAAGAAGCTCATCGCGGATCAGGCGAAGCCGAATGGGGGGCGAACCTGTCCGACATGCCGTTCACGCCGTCAATCACCACCATGCGGTTCACGGTATCCGATGACCATGCCCCGGCTGAACGGTTTCAGCTCACCTTTCGCGTCACCCGAAGCCGCGGATCCGCACCTTCGTGCCCTTCGGCACCTTGGTACCCGGCTGCGGATCCTGCTGCAGGACGAAGTCGAAGCCGCCGTTTCCGTTGCCGTTCCCGTTGCCGTTTCCGCGACCCTGACGGTCGGGGTCCAGTCCCGCTTGCTGCAGGATCTGAATCGCCTCTTCCATCCGCTTGAACACGACGTTCGGTACTTCGACCGCGTTCGAAACGAAGACGCCGATCCGGCGGTTGCTCGCCTTGCCGCCGCCCGCGGGGTTGGTCCGGATCACCTGGCCGGAGGCGAACTGCTCGGAGAATTCCTCACCCGCCTGGAACGGCTGGAAGCCGGCCTGCTGCAGCGTCCGGAACGCGTCGTCCTTGTTCTGCCCGGTGACATCCGGGACGGGCGGCAGCGGTTCGGGCCCCTTGGACAGGATGATCGTCACCTGTCCGCCGATGCTCAGCTGCGAGCCGGGGCCCGGATCGACGCGGACGACCTTGCCCTTGGCGACCTCGCTGAACTCGGTCTCGCCCCGGGTCGAGGTCAGCTGGGCGGCCTTGATGGCCTCTTCGGCGTCCCGCTCGCTCATCCCGGCCTGGATGTCGGGCACGACCGGGCGGCCCTTGGACAGCACGACGTTGACCGTGGCGCCCGGCGAAAGGTTCGCGCCCTCGGCCGGATCGGTCCGGATCACCGTGTGCTGTGGGGCGGAGTCGCTGTACTCCTCGGTGTAGGCCGGGGTCAGCTTCGCCGAGCGGAGTGCGTCGCCTGCCGCGGCCTGGTTCATCCCGGCCAGCTTCGGAACCGACGACGAGGACGGCCCGGTGTCGGTCAGGATGAACGCGAACGCGCCGATCAGTCCGCCCAGGATCACGACCGCGGCCGCGATCATCACGTACAGGCGTTTGCGCGCTTCCGGCGAAGACGGTTCGCCGTCGGTCCGCCGCTTGGCTCGCGGCGGAGTCGGCGGGGTCGACGAAGTGCGCGGCGGCAACGGGGACTGAGCGGCCGCGAGTGGACCGTCGGGACGCACGGCCCTCGCCCCGCGCGGACCGGACACCGGCAGGGTCGCGTCGGCGGCCGAACCCATCGCCGCGGCCGCGACGGCGGGATTGATGACCGGGATTCCCGGCGTGGTGCGTTCGACGTCGGACTCCGTGTCGGCGTCCGGCGGCGGGGGCACGGGCACCGGAACGGGCAGGACGCCGAGTTCGGCGCGCACCTGGTTCAGCTCGGCGAGGAACATCGCCGCGTCCGCCTGGCGGAGATCGGGGTCGCGCCGGGTGGCGCGCAGGATCAGCTCGTCGAGCGCGGACGGGATCCCCGGCCGCAGATCACTCGGGCGAGGCACGTCGTCGTTCGCGTGCTGGTACGCCACCGAAAGCGGGGTATCGCCGACGTAGGGCGTCCGGCCGGTGAGCATCTCGTACAGCAGGATCCCCGTGGAGTAGACGTCGCCTCGCGCCGTCGTCGTACCGCTGGTGACCTGCTCGGGCGAGACGTAGGCGACGGTGCCGAGGACGGCGCTCGAACTCGAGGTCACCGCGCTCGCGACCGCGCGGACCAGGCCGAAGTCGCCCACCTTGACCACGCCGCCGGACAGCGCGGTCCCGCCGCGGCCGATGAGCACGTTCTCGGGTTTCACGTCGCGGTGCACCAGCCCCGCGGCGTGGGCGGCGGACAGCGCGGACAGGACCGGCTCGGCGATGCTCAGCGCGAGCGGGACGTCCAGTTGATCGCGTTCGTTCAGCAGTTCCCGCAGGGTTCCGCCGTCGACGAGTTCCATGATCAGGAACGCGCGGCCGGACTCCTCCCCGACGGGGGCGTCGAAGCCTTGGTCGTGAACGGCCACCACATGTGGGTGGTGCAGCCGGGCCGCCGACCTGGCCTCCCGTTCGAATCGCTCGACGAAGGAGCGGTCGTCGGCGAACCGTGGATCCATGATCTTGATGGCGACCTGGCGGTCCAGGCGGGTGTCGACGCCGCGGTACACCGACGACATCCCGCCGCGCGCGAGCAGCTTGTCCACCCGGTACCGGCCCTCGAGCAGAGTGCCCAGCAGTGTGGGGTCCGTGCGTGTCACGGCTATGGATCGTACGGAAGTACCCATGTTCTGTTACACGGGACCTGACGCGTCGAGGATCACGATTTCCGGTTTTTCATTGGATCGGCGGTATCCGTGACCGAACGCCTACTTTCGGTTCCGATCTCGTAGCGGATATCCGCGCAGGTCCGCCATGACCGGTACAGGTCGTGTCGTCACCCATGCGTAGTAGCGGAGGGAGAGACGGAATGTGGCACAGTGTCACCTGTGAGTGGGATTCCCGTCGCCGACGACGTTCTCGATGCCGATGTAGCCGTTCTCCCGCTTCCGGAGGTCGCGGCCAGTCTCGGTGTTTCGGCCAACAAGGTCCGGCAGATGCTGCGCGACGGCCAGCTGATCGCCGTCCGCCGCAAAGGTGAGCTGTACGTCCCGGTCGCCTTCCTCGTGAAGGACGGCGTGGTCAAGGGCCTGGCGGGCACCATCACCGTGCTCGCGGACTCGGGCTTCAGCCGGACCGAGATGCTGCGCTGGCTCTTCGCGGAGGATGAGACGTTGCCGGGCACCACGCCGGTCAACGCGCTCCGCACCAGCCACGGCACCGAGGTCAAACGGCGCGCGCAGGCGATGGCGTTCTAGCCGGGTCCGGTGTCCTGACCAGGGCATAGACCAGCGCCGCGAGGAGCTGGCAACCCGCTGCGGCGATCAGTCCGGCGGTCACGGAGAGTGCGCTCAGTGGTCCCGCCGCGGCGGCTCCTGCCGCGAGCCCGGTGATCTTCACACTCGCCGCCGTCGTGAACACCTGTGCCCGCACTTCGGCGGGTGCTTCGCGATGCCGGATGGTGAAGAGCGCGGAAAGCTGTGGTCCTTCGGCGAATCCGGCGAGCACGGCCGCGGCGAGCAGGGTCACCACGTCGTGCCCGATCGCCGCGAGCAGGAAACTCGCGGCGAGCAGGACCGTGCTCGCGAGGACGGTCCGGTCCGGCGACGGCGGTCTGCGAGTCAGGACGGCGTTCGCGACCAGCGACGCGGCGGCCATGACGGTGAGCAGCAGCGCGCCGAAACCCGCGTTGCCCAGCCGTTGTGCGCCGAGGAGCGGATAGCAGACCAAAGCGATCCCGATTCCGGCGAAGGACACCGTCGAGGCCGCGGTCGCGCGGAACAACGCGCGGTTGCGGAACAGGACGCGGAAACCCGCGGCGAGCTGATGATGGATCGGCTTGGTGATCGTGGCGGCGGTGGCCGGTAGCGACCACGCGGCCGGGAAAGCGGCCGCGACCAGCGCGATCGCGACGACCACCGCGGCCGGGGCGCCGGCGTAGGCGGCCACGAGTCCCGCGAGCCCGGGGCCGGCGAGGCTCGCCGCGGTGAACGTCATCGCGTCCAGCGCGCTCGCCTTGCGCAGTGGCGTCTCCCCGAGGACGTTCGGCAGCTGAGCCGTCCAGCCACCGGCGAGCGCCGGGTTGAGCAACCCCACCGCGACGGCCACGGCGATCGCCGCCGGACTCCCGACGAGCACCAGGACCGCACCCAGCCCGCCCGTGTAGGCGAGCAGCGCCCACGCAAGGAGGCGGCCCGGTCTCGGGCTGCGGTCGAGCAGCACGCCCAGCAGCGGCCCGCCCGCCGCCGCCGAAATCGTCAGGCCCGCGAGCAGGGCGGAGCCGATCTGGGCGGATCCGTCGATGCTGAAGCCGAGCAGGAGGAGCGCGGGCCCGGACAAGTCGTCGCCGGTCCGCGCCGCCGTCGCCCCGGCTAGATATCCGGCGAGTCTGTAACGGCTTCTCATTTTCAAGACGTTACAGTGGAGTATGATCTCTTCGCAGCGGGATTTTCTGCCGGGACGCGCGGCCCGGGCCGCGGCGCAGCGCGCGGTGGACCTGCTCGACGTGCTTCTGATGGCCGAGCCGGACGCGGACCGGGTCCGGGCGGTGCTGGAAGCGCACGGCGAAACGGGCGTCGAACTGGGGCACGGTGACGTCGAGTCCCTGCGCGGGGCAGCACTGGAGCTTCGTGAAGTGTTCGCGGCGCGAGACGCCGCCGAAGCGGCCGAAGTGCTCAACCGCCTGCTGGCGAAGTACGCGCATCCGCCGCGGCTGACCGACCACGCCGACGGCTTCGGCTGGCACCTGCACGTCGACGCGGACGATGATGGGCCATGGGGCCCGTGGCTGGTGACGTCGTCCGCGCTGGCGTTCGCGGTATTGCTGGCGGACCGCCAGGCGCCGCCGGGTGGGTTGTGCGCCGCTTCAGGCTGCGGGAAGCCCTTCGCGCACCTGGGCGGGGGAAGCCCGCGGCGCTACTGCTCGACGCGGTGCGCCACCCGGGAGCGCGTCGCCGCCCACCGCCGCACCAAGTCACCCTGACGCTATGAAGGGGCCTTTCATTGCAAAATTTGCAATGAAAGGCCCCTTCATAGCGCTTGAGGCAGGGGAATCAGCTGTTCTTGTCGCGCCATTCGATCCACGAGCGCAGCAGGTCGAAGTCGTACTCCGGTCCGCCGATGCCGACGGTGAACATCGTGACGCCGTGCTCGAGGAGCTTCGGTCCCAGCTCGTCGGGCTTCTCCTGGACACCTGCCGAACGCTCGATCTCGGACGGGTCGCGGCCGACGTCGGCGCAGTGCTGGTCGAGGATCTTGACCTTGCGCTCGACGACCTCCGGGTCACCGAAGCCGTGCCAGATGTCGGCGTGCTTCGCGACGAGACGCAGCGTCTTCTTCTCGCCGCCGCCACCGATCAGCACCGGGATCTTGCGGGTCGGCGCCGGGTTCAGCTTGCCGAGCCTGCTTTCGATCCGCGGCAGCGACTCGGCCAGGTTGTCCAGCCGTCCGCCCGCGGTTCCGAACTCGTAGCCGTACTCGTCGTAGTCCTTCTCGAACCAGCCGGAGCCGATGCCGAGGATCAGCCGCCCGTCGGAGATGTGGTCGACGGTGCGTGCCATGTCGGCGAGCAGTTCGGGGTTGCGGTAGCTGTTGCAGGTCACCAGCGCGCCGATCTCGACCCGCGAGGTGGATTCCGCCCAGGCGCCCAGCATGGTCCAGCACTCGAAGTGCTTGCCCTCGGGCTCACCGTAGAGCGGATAGAAATGGTCCCAGTTGAAAACGATGTCGACGCCGAGGTCTTCGGCCTCCGAAGCGGCTCGGCGGATCGCCTTGTACTCGGCGTGCTGCGGCTGCAGCTGGACGCCGATCCGGATCTTCCTGTTCGAAGCAGTGGTCATGTCCGCACCCTATGCCTGGACTTACTCCATTCGCTCGCCGATAGCGCGATCAGGCGGGGCGCGGCCACGGTCAGACGGCGGCGTTTCGGCACCACGGCCCGTTCGTTCAGCACGTCGTAGCCGAGCGCGACGATCTCGTCGAGGATGCCTTCGTACAGGGTGAGCGCGGTCTGGACGCAGGCCCGGGATTCGGGGCGCAGCAACGGGATCCCCGCCTCGCCGCGGCGGTACACCGATCTCGTGCGGGAGACGGTGACCGCCAGCGCGCGCCGCACCCGCCGGTCCGGCAGTCCGCGACGGCGCGACCATTCCAGCAGATCGCGGTCGACGCCGAACGCGGCCAGCTCCTCGGTGGGCAGGTAGAGCCGTCCCCGGTCGAGGTCTTCGCCGATGTCGCGCAGGAAATTGGTCAGCTGGAAGGCTTCGCCGAGCGCGGCCGCACCCGGTTCCGCTTCGGCCCGCGGGACGACCGTGCCCAGCACCGGCAGCATCTGAAGCCCGATCGCCGCAGCCGAGCCGTGCATGTATTCGGCGAGGTCGGCATAGGTGGCGTACTCGGTGACCTTGAGGTCCATCTTCATCGACTGCAGGAACGCGTCGAACAGCTCGCGGTCGAGATCGTGGCGCCGCACGGTGTCGGCGAGTGCGGCCGGCACCGGATCGGCTGGGACGCCACCGTCGAAAACCTGGCCGATCAGGTCGGAGACCTTCTCCAGCGAGACCGCCGGATCGGTGCCGCGTTCGGGGTTGTCGACGAGGTCGTCGGCCATCCGCGCGAAGCCGTAGAGCGCGTGCGCGAACGGACGTGCCCGCGCCGGCAGCAGACGGGTGGCCAGGAAGAACGTGCGGCCGTGGTACGCGTTGATGCGGCGGCATTCGCGGTACGCGGCGCGCAGCCCGGGTTCGGTGATCCCGGCGGCGTCGAGCTCGTTCACCGCCCGGTGACCCTTCCCGCGGCGAGCCGCCCGGAGATCAGCACCGGCGGGATGCCGACGCCCGGCGTCGTCCCGCAGCCGGCGAGGACGACATTTTCGGCCGCTCGCAAGAGATTTCCCGGCCGGAAAGGTCCGGTTTGGGCGAAGGTGTGCGCGAGCGAGAACGGGGTGCCCGCGGTGAGACCACGTTCCGCCCAGTCCGCCGGAGTGATCATCTCGTCGACGGTGAACTCGTCCGGGAAGCCGGTCAGGCCGCGCTTTTCCAGTGTGCGCAACAGTTCCTCGCGATAGGCGGGACCGACGCGGTTCCAGTCGATCTTGCCGCGCCGCAGGTTCGGCGTCGGGCGCGAGCACCGAGATCACCTGCCCGCCGCCGGGTGCGAGGCCGGGTTCGGTCGCCGTCGGACGGGTCACCAGCAGCGACGGGTCGCTCATGAGTTTCCCTTCGCGGATGATCTCCGCGAACGTCTTCTCCCAGGCGCGGCCGAAGAAAATGGTGTGGTGGCCAAGTTCCGGCCACGACTTCGCCGCGTGCCCGTGCAGCACCACCGCAGACGGCGAGTACCGCAGCGGCAGGCCACGGCGTGGACGTGCCCCGAGCAGCCGGTAGGCGGTGCCGAGTTCGGTGGCGAGAACCACTGTGTCGCAAGGGATCCGCTCGCCGGATCGGGTACGCACCGCGCGCACCCGCGACGAAACCCGTTCCAGCCAAGCGGCTTCGGTGCCGAACCGCAGTTCGGCGCCGGCACGTTCGGCCGCGCCCGCCATCGTCCTCGCGATTTCGCCCATCCCGCCCGACGGGTAGTAGACACCGCCGACGGTGTCCATATAGGAGATGACGCCGTACGCGCCGATCGCGCGGCCGGGGTCGAGGCCCGCGTAGAGGGCTTGGAAGGAGAACAGCCGTCGCACGCGTTCGTCCCGCAGGAAGCCGCGGATCTTCGGGGCCAGCGGCCCGAACCCGCCCAAAGCGGCCAGTCTGGCCAGTTCCGGGCGCACGAGGTCGAGCGGGGAGTCGAAGTTCGCCCCGATGAAGTGGTCCTTCTGTACCGCGTAAAGCTCGGTGAGCCAGCGTCGCAGGCGGCGGTAGCCGTCGGCTTCGGCCGGCCCGGCGGCGGCGCGGATCTCGGCTTCCATCGCCTCGGCCCCGGTGTGCACGGCGATCGTGCTGCCGTCCGCGAACCGAGCGCGGTACGCCGGATCGAGCCGAGTCAGCGTGAGGTTCTTCGAGACCGACTCGCCGACCGCCGCGAACGCCTCGTCCAGCAGTTCCGGCATGGTCAGCACACTGGCGCCGGTGTCGACGGTGTTCCCGCCGAAGTCGGCCTGACCGGCGCGTCCGCCCGGTACCTTGTCCTGCTCCAGCAACGTCACCCGGCGGCCAGTGCCGAGCAGGTGCAGCGTCGCCGAAAGCCCGGCGAGCCCGGCGCCGATCACCACCACATGGTCACTCGGACCGGTGACCGTGCGCATCAGTAGGTCCGCTGGGTCGCCTTGACGACCAGTCCGGTCAGCGCGGCGGGGGCGGGTTCGGCCAGCTGAGCGCGGTCCAGCGCGGCCATCGCGGATTCGGTCAGCTCGTCGATCCGGCGTTCGACGGCATCGACGGCGCCGACGTCCTGCAGCGCCTCACGCACGGTTTCGACGGCGGTGTCGGACAGGGTCGCGTCGCCGATCGCGTCGGAGATCACCGTGGCCGCGGCGTTCTTGCCCTGCGCCGCGGCGCGCTCGAGGCCCAGCGCGACCAGCAGGGTCCGCTTGCCTTCGCGCAGGTCGTCCCCGGCCGGCTTTCCGGTGACAGACGGGTCCCCGAATACGCCGAGCAGGTCGTCGCGCAACTGGAAGGCGACACCGAGCTCGCCACCGAACTCCCGCAACGCCTCGATCAGGGCGTCGTCGGCGCCGCCGAGCGCGGCGCCGAGGTGCAGTGGCCGCTGGACGGTGTACGCGGCGGTCTTGAGCTTGCAGATATGCAACGCGGCCTCGGGGGAGGAGTCGCCGGTTGCCTGCGTGCGGACGTCGAGATACTGCCCGGCGAGCACCTCGGTGCGCATCGCGCGCCACGCCGGCCGCGCGGCGGCGAGAGTGGCGGCGGGCAGCGGTGCCTCGCCGAACATGTCGTCGGCCCACGCGAGGGCGAGGTCCCCGACCAGGACGGCGGTCGCCAGCCCGAACGAACTCGGCGAACCCAGCCAGCCGCTGTCGGCATGGAGTTTGGCCCCCGCGATATGCACCGTCGGCGAACCGCGGCGCGAATCGGAGGAATCGATCAGATCGTCGTGGATCAGCGCGCACGCCTGGATCAGTTCCAGGCTCGCCACGGCCTGGAGCACCCCTTCGACGTCCGGCCCGGCCGGATCGCCGCCCGCGCCGCGCCAGCCCCACCAGGCGAACGTCGGCCGCAGCCGCTTCCCGCCGCCCAGTACGAACCCGGCCAGCGCGTCGATCCCCACCCCGACGCTCGGTTCCGCGCGGCGGATGTCTTCACCGGCACGCTCGAGGAATCCGGCCAGCGCCCGCTCGACGTGGGCGGGCAGATCGGCGTCGTAGGTGGACGTGTCCATGAGCACATCCTCACCGAACGAGGGCGCCGTGGCGTAGCTGGGTGGCCTGGAATGTGGCGAAACAGACGCGCGAGCAGGTGCGCGGCTCGTGAGTGGTAACGGTGGTTCTAGCCGTCATCAGCACTCACGAGCCAGGTGACGCGGTACCCGCCGCCGTGTGCGTGGGGTGTGAAGGTCGAGTTTCTGTCGCTGAGCCGAGGGAAGGGGTCCTTTACGGACTCACCATTCCGGCGCCCCGCCGCCGCTGCCCTTGAGGATGTCCCGAACGCCACATTGGGGACATTGAGCGTCCCGAACGTGGCATTCGGGACATGCCTATCCAGTGGGGACGATCCCCGGTGCGAAGGTTGTGAAAGTGGCCTTCGCAACGCATCACCCCACGTCACGGGTAGGTAGGCAAATGAGGGTCCGCTCTAACCGTCATTACCACTCACGAGCCTTGGCGTAGTGCCGTTTCGCCCGGGCCCGGTTGCCGCAGTCGGCGGAGCTCCACCAGCGCGGCGGGCCCGGTCCTGCTCGGCGAGCGGAAGCTGTCGCCTCGCGTCGCCGGCGTGATCGCCCTGCTCGCGCCCGCGTTGCTGGCCGGGCTCGTGCTCACAGATGTGGCCGGCCACGCCTGGTCGGCGGTCGACTGGACGCTCTGTGCGGGACTCGCCGCGATCGCCGTGACCTATCTGCTGCGGGTCCCGGTGCTCGCGGCGATCCTGTGCGGCGTCGTGGTCACCGCGGCCTTGCGGTTCCTCCTGTGAATCACTGTCCCCAGAACGGGCCGCTCAGGCCCGCCTTGGCGAAGTACTCGGCCGCGGCCGCCGGATCGCGACGCTGGTAGCCGTGGTCGAGCCTGCCCTCGTACCAGCCGGCTGCGAGTCGCCACAGGGTCGCCAGATCCATGACGTATCCCTTGTCCTGCCCCGTTTCCGCGAGCCAACCGTCCACACAGGACTCGTCGCAGAACAGTCGCTGGTTGCCGCAGGTGTGCACGACGTCGTCCCACATCCGCGCCGCCGGGACCAGGAAGTGCGCGACCAGACCACCCTTCGGTGGCGTCTGGTCGTTCACCAGGAGCGCGTGCGGTTCGCCGCAGCCGCGGCAGCGTGTCGACACCAGGACCTCGGGCTCGGCCTTGACCAGATGCGGGATCGCGAACGCGTCCCACGCGCAGCCGCCCCACCACAGCGTCCGTTCGCCCATCACCGAGAAACCGAGCGGGATCGCCGCGAACGGATGCGCCATCGCCACGTGCTCGCAGACGTCGAGCACCAGATGCCGCCGCTCCGCGAGCCGGTGCAGCGCCTGCTTGGCCACGGCGAGTGAACCGTGTGCCGCGTCGGCCAGTTCCGGTGCCGTCGGTGGCCTGCCGTGTTCGGCGAATGCCCGGTAGACCGTGACCCGTACGTCCTCGTCCCAGCTGGTGTCGTCTTCCGCGCTCATGGCAGCTCCCTGTGCTCACTTCGAGTCTCCCCAGCCCGGCGCGGGTCGGCAAGCGGGAGTACAGGCCCACTCGTGAGTGGCTGAAATCGCATGTCCATAGCCTGAGAGGGGGCTCCCAGCCAGCGGACATTCCCCCTTAACATGGGCGGTATGACGTCGGTGGTCGAGCGGTTACAGGGTGATGGACCCGTGTTCTCCATCGAGTTCTTCCCGCCCAGAGACGCGGCCGACGAGGCCGTGCTGTGGAAATCGATCCGCGAGCTCGAACCGCTGGACCCGGCGTACATGTCGATCACCTACGGCGCCGGCGGCTCCAGCCGCGACGGCACGATCCGCAGCATCGCCCGCGTCGCCACCGAAACCACACTCGTGCCGATGGCACATCTCACCGCCGTGAACCACTCGGTCGCGGAGCTGCGCAACGTCATCGGCTGGTACGCCGCCGTCGGCGTCCGGAACATCCTCGCGCTGCGCGGCGACCCGCCCGGCGACGTGTACGGCGACTGGGTCCCGCATCCGCAGGGGCTCAACTACGCCGAAGAACTCGTCGAGCTCGTCCGTTCGCTCGGCGATTTCTGCGTCGGCGTCTCGGCGTTCCCCTACGGTCACCCGCGGTCGGCGAACCTCGAGGCCGACACCGAATATCTGGTGCGCAAGCTCCGCGCGGGTGCCGATTTCGCGATCGCCCAGCTGTTCTTCGAGCCCGAGGACTTCCTCCGGCTGAGGGACCGCGTGGCCGCCACCGGCTGCGAGGCGCTGGTCATCCCCGGCGTCATGCCGCTGACCACGCTGCGGACCCTGCACACGTCGATCAAACTGTCCGGCGCCCCGGCGCCACGGCGGCTGCTGGACCGGCTCGAACCGTTCGCCGACGACCCCAAGGCGTTCCGCGCCGCGGGCATCGACACGGTCACCGAACTATGCGAGCGGCTCATCGCCGAAGGCGTCCCCGACCTGCACTTCTACACCTTCAACCGGTCCAAGGCGACGCGTGAGGTGGTCAGCAGGCTCGGCCTGGTCCCGGCCCGCGCATAACTCCGTACCGTGTCCCCCGGGTCCGAGGTAGCGTGCGGAGCATGGCTTCCACTGAGCACACCGTGCAGGTCGTACATCAGATCTGTGACCGGTACGTCGACGAGTACGCGGCGGCCGACCCGGTCACCGCGACGACGTTCGGCATCTCCGGATACGACGACCAACTGACCGACTACTCGCCTGCCGGACACGCGGCCAGGGCCGCGATCGCCGCCCGCGCGCTGGCCGAGATCGAAGCGGCCGAACCGGGTGACGACGGCGAACGCGCGGCCAAAGCGGTGTTCACCGAGCGGATCGCGCTGAACCTCGAGATCCACGAAGCCGGTCTCGACGTGGCGGCGCTGAACGTGATCGAAAGCCCCGTGCAGGAACTGCGCATGGTCTTCGACCTCATGCCCACCGACACCGCGGAGAACTGGGCGACGATCGCCGCCCGGATGGCGAAGGTGCCCGAAGCGCTCGACGGTCTCCGTGCCTCGCTGCTCGCGGCCGCGGACGCCGGCCGGGTGTCGGCGTTGCGGCAGGTCAGGAAGGTCGCCGAACAGGCCGAAACCTGGGCAGGGCTGAAGGACGACGCCGGTTTCTTCGACACCCTCGTCTCGGGCGCTACCGTCGCCGGCGAGACCCTGCGCACCGAACTCGTCCGCGCGGCCCACGCCGCGCAGGAGGCCTATGCGGAGTTCGCCGGCTTCCTCCGCGCCGAACTCGCCCCGCTGGCCCCGGTCAAGGACGCCGTCGGCGAAGAGGTCTACAAGCTCTGGTCGCGGGTGTTCACCGGCGCCACCTTCGATCTCCAAGAGGCCTACACCTGGGGCTGGGCCGAGTTCTCCCGTATCGAGGCCGAGATGCGCGAGGTCGCCGACCGGATCAAACCCGGCGCCACCGTGGCCGAGGCGGCCGCCGTGCTCGACGCCGACCCCAAGTACGTCATCCGCGGCCGGTCGGAATTCCGGACCTGGATGCAGAATCTCTCGGACAACGCGCTGAAGTCGTTGCGGGGCAAGCATTTCGAGATCTCCGACCGGGTCATGGCGCTGGAGTGCAAAATCGCCCCGCCCGGCGGCGGCGTCGGCGCGTACTACACCGCTCCGAGCGAGGACTTCTCCCGCCCAGGCCGGATGTGGTGGTCTCTTCCGCAGGGCAAGGAGGAGTTCTCCACCTGGCGTGAGGTCAGCACCGTCTACCACGAGGGCGCGCCGGGGCATCACCTGCAGATCGCCACCGGGGTCGACCAGTCGGAGTCACTGAACAAGTACCAGCGAACGCTGGCCCTCACCTCCGGGCACGCCGAGGGCTGGGCGCTCTACGCCGAGCGGCTCATGCAGGACCTCGGTTTCCTCTCCGACGACGGCGAACTGCTCGGCATGCTGTCCGAGCAGCTTTTCCGCGCCGCACGCGTGATCGTCGATATCGGCATGCACCTGGAACTTGAGATCCCGGCGGGCACCGGATTCCACGAGGGCGCGCGGTGGACCTCCGAACTCGGTCTCGAGTTCATGCTCACCCGCACCATCACCGACGCGGCCCAGGTGCACGACGAGATCGACCGCTACCTCGGCTGGCCGGGCCAGGCGCCGTCGTACAAACTCGGCGAGCGGCTGTGGCTGGCGGCCCGCGAAGAGGCCCGTGCCCGGCAGGGCGACGCCTTCGACATCAGGCAGTTCCACGCCCGGGCGCTCGCGCTCGGAGGCATGGGGCTGGACACGCTTCGGGAGATGCTGGCCGAGCTGGACTGACCCTCGCGTCGTGTTATGAAAGGACCCTTCCTAACAGTTTTTGTTAGGAAGGGTCCTTTCATAACAGCCGGTACCTCCCGGGGCGTGCCGCAATTCACGTGCACCAGCCGCCCACGCGTTGGTAGATTCGCGCCGTGGACCGGAACTTCATCACCATTTCCCCGCCAGTCTCCTGAGCGGGGTGTGTGCGGCCGTCCGGCGTTCCAGCCGTCCGGCTCATCCTTGATGTCCAAGCATTGATCGCACCCCGCGTCGTCGAAGTCCTTTTCCTCAAAAGACCAAGACAAAGACGCAGGAGCGTTTCCCGATGTCCGTTTCCGTTGCCATACCCGTGCGCGCCCGTTCGTCGGCCGCGCTCGTCCTCGCCGGCGTCCTCTGGGGGACCGGTGGGCTCGCCGGTTCCCTGCTCGCGTCACGAGCGGGGTTGCATCCGCTGTCCGTCGCCGCGTACCGGCTGCTGATCGGCGGCGCCGTCGCCACCGGCTATCTGTGGCTCACCGGTGGCCTCCGCGGGATTCCCCGCACGCCGGAGGTCCGGCGGCGGCTGTTCGCCGTCGGCGGGTTGTTCGCTCTGTTCCAGACCAGTTACTTCGCCGCGGTCTCGCTGAGTTCGGTGAGCGTCGCGACCATGACCACCATCGGCAGCGCACCCGTGCTGCTGGCCGCGGTGACCGCTGTCAGGCGCAGGCGGCTGCCCGGCACGTGGACGCTGGTCTCGCTCGCCGGATCCCTTGCCGGGCTGGCGTTGTTGCGGTGGTCGCCCGGTGAGGTCACCGATCCGGCCGGTCTGGTGGGCGGCGTGCTGTTCGCGCTCCTCGCCGCAGCCGGGTTCGCGGCGCTGACGCTGGTCACGGCGAACCGCGTCGAAGGGCTGGATCCCTTGCCCACCACGGCTTTCGGCTGTCTGATCGGCGGTGTCGCGCTCACTCCGGCCGCACTGTGGTTCGGGATGGCGGTGCCGATGGAGGCGGACGTGCTCGCGCTCGTCTTCTACTTCGGGGTCGTCCCGACGGCGCTGGCCTACGCCGCGTACTTCCGCGGTCTCGAGACCGCCCATCCCGTGCTCGCCGCGCTGTCGGCACTGCTCGAACCACTGACCGCGGCGGTGCTGTCCATGGTGGTGCTGGGGGAGCGGCTCGGCGCGGTCGGCTGGTGCGGTGCGGCGGTGCTCATCGCCGCACTCGCCGTCGCCTACCTCAGGCCGACCGGCTAGAGCGGCAGCGTCCGGCCGAGGATCGCGAACGGCCGCGGATCCCCGGCGAAGTGGTAGTCCCGCAGCACGTCGACGAAACCGATCCGCCGGTACAGGTTCCAGGCCCGGCTCGTGCCTTCCGGCGTGGAAAGGAGGACATGCGTGCTGGGCACGCCGTCGAGCAGCCGTCGAAGGAGGTCCTCGCCGATCCGTTTCCCCTGGCTTTCCGGGCGGACGTGGATCTCGGTGAGCTCGAAATAGTCGGACATCCAGTGCTCGGCGGCGGCCTGGCCGTCGCGGCGGGACAGCCCGTGGCGGACCTGCTCGTGCCACCACTGCCCGGCGCGGCCCTTGTAGCCGTAGGCGAGCCCGAGCATGACCCCGTCCGCGTCGAGGGCGGCCATACAGCGCCAGCCCTCGCGCAGGGCGTGTGTGAGCCACATCGGCGCGCGCTGCTCGGCGGTGCCCTCCGGGTAGCGCATGGCGTTGACGTAGATGGTCAGCGCCTCGGGCAGGCGAGTACGGAACTCGTCCGACGACAGCTGGACGTACCTGGTGCATTCCGACGACATCGCGGTCACGGGCGACCATCCTGCCCGTCGCCCGCGACGTCCGCGGGAGTGCCCCCGGTCAGCGTGACCAGACCGTCGAACGTCGTGGGGTACACCGACTTCGGATGCCCGGCGGCGGCCCAGACGACGTCGTACGCGCGCAGCGCCGTGTCGACGAGCGTGGTCAAGGCCTTCGGGTGGCCCACCGGAGCGACCCCGCCGATCGGCTGGCCGGTGTGCTCCCGGACGAAATCCGCGTCCGCCTTGCCGATCTCGTCGGCGCCGGTCAGTGCGGCCAGGACGGCGGTATCGGCGCGGTGCGCGCCGGAGGTGAGAGAGAGCAGGGCCGTCTCCGTACCTGAGGTGCGACTGCGGAACACGAGACTGTTCGCGATCGCGCCGACCTCGACACCGAGTGCTTCGGCCGCCTGTGCCGCTGTACGGACCTCGGCGGGCAGGATCCGGATCCCATCGGCCGCGGCCTGCTGCCCCGCTTCGGCGAGTGCTGCCGCGACCTTGGCCACCGAGGGGTGGCCCGGCTGGTCGATGGTCCTCATGCACCTATGAGATCACGTGGCCGATCCGGTGTTCCGCGCCACATGCGCCGATTACCCCCGCACGGGGTTGAGGGAACGGCCCTCCGGGGTTACATTGGACTTGTTCGAACAGACGTTCGACATTCGGTGGGCGCGCACCGGCAGGTGCTCGGCGCGGGGGCGGGGGAAGCGTCTCGGTGCCGGGCACCGGCCGGGCTCACGTACAGGAGGAGGGTCGTCATGTCCGTTTCGGTCGTGTCCCCCGACGAAGCCGACGGGGCGGGAAGCGCCGCGCAGCCCGCGCTGCCGATGTCGTTGCGCCCGCCCGCGCCACCCGCGGCGGTTTCCCTGTACGCGCAGGCCAAACGCGGCCTCACGGAGGCCGAACGAGAGACGCAGCCCGCCGAGCGTTTCATCGGAGCGTATCTCGCCGCGTTGCGCGGTGCGGCCGCGGTACTGGAGGCCCGCGGCCGTCCGCACCGTGGCCGGGCCCGGCCGGCGAGCGGCTGGGTGCTGCTCGAGTCCGTCGCTCCTGAGCTCAAGGAGTGGGCGGCGTTCTTCGCGGCCAACTCGGCGACGCGCGCGGCCGCGCAGGCCGGGATCACCGGCAAGGTGACGGCCGCGATGGCGGACGAGCTGCTGCGGGCCGGAACGGTGTTCCTGGAACTGGTGCGACGGGTGGTGCACGGGCTGCCGATGGGTGACGAGGCGCATGTGGCTTAGCGCCTCGCGCGGAGGGGTTGGAGGTGCCCGATGGCCGGGCAGGCCATGATCGATCAGGGCAGATTCCTGGACGTGATCGGAGCGGAAAGCGAATTGCTCACTCAGGTGGCGCATACGTCGTCGGCCGACGCGCCGGTGCCGACGTGTCCCGGCTGGACGCTCGGCGAGGTCCTCCGGCACGTGGGCAGCGTCTACCGCGTCACCCGCCGATGGATCACCGACGGGCGGCGTCCCGAGCAGTGGCAGCGCAAACCCGGGCCGGCGCAGACGCTCGAGGAGTACTTCCGCGAGGGCCGGGACGAATTGGTCGCGGAGCTCGCCGCCCATGACGCGGACGAGCTCGCGCCGACCTGGTGGCCGGCGGACCGCAGCTATGGGTTCTGGCGCCGGCGTATGGCGCACGAGACCACGATCCACCGTGTCGACGCGGAGAACGCGGCCGGCAGCGAGCTGTCGGAGATCCCGGAGGACGTCGCGCTCGACGGCATCGACGAGGCGCTGGCGCTCTGGTTCGGTCAACGGCTGCCGCTGCTGGGCCTGTCCGGGACCAAGACGGGGTCGGTCGGAGTCCGCAGCGGTGGCTACAACTGGATCGCCAGAGCCGGCCCGTCGGAGACGGTCGCCTGGCGCTGTTCGGCCGAAGAGGCGCAGCGGGCGGACGATCTCGTGACAGGGAAGCCGCACAAGATCTACTGCTGGCTCTGGGGCCGTGCGGGTCCGACGGCGGTCACGATCAGCGGGGACCAGGACATGGCGGGGCAGTTGTGGGCGTTGCTTCGGCTCGCGACTCGATGAACCGGTCGGTGGGGAAGCCAAACCGGTTTTCGGCGCCAGGTCTTGTCGGTGGCCTCGCCTAGTGTTCGGCCATGGGATCGCACCTGGTGAGCCTGAATTTCGACTCGGCCCGTCCCAGAATGCTGGCGGCATTCTGGGACGGGCTGTTCAGCAGTCCGCTGGAGATGACGTTCGTGCCTGTGCCGGAGCCCAAGGTGGGCAAGAACCGGCTGCACCTCGACCTGGCGAGCGAGTCGCCGGAACATCAGGCCGAGGTGGTGGAGCGGGCGCTGT
The DNA here is from genome assembly GCA_963766045.1 of uncultured Actinomycetota bacterium. Lineage (GTDB taxonomy): Bacteria > Actinomycetota > Actinomycetes > Mycobacteriales > Pseudonocardiaceae > Amycolatopsis. The sequence goes on from CAVXYN010000003.1 coordinate 2,063,819, forward strand.
CGCACGGTGCACGGCATATCGACATCGGTCAGGGTGCCGTGCCGTGGGTGGTGCTGGCGGATCCGGAAGGCAACGAGTTCTGCGTCCTCGAACCGCGCGAGCAATACGCGGGCACGGGCGCGATCGCGTCGATCCTGTTCGACGCGCACGATCCCGCCCGGCTGGCCGCGTTCTGGTCGGCCGCGCTCGGCTGGGACGTGGGGGTCGAGGAGCCGACGATCACCGGCCTCCGCCCGCCCGGCGCCCGCGGGCCATGGTTGGAGTTCCTCACCACCAAAGACGAGAAACGGCACAAGAACCGGCTGCACCTCGACATCGCGCCACCGGAGGACGGTGATCAGGAAGCCGAAGTCCGACGTCTGTGCGAAGCGGGCGCGAAGGTGCTTCGTTCGCCGGAGGACGAGCTCATCTGGTGGGTGCTGGCGGATCCCGAAGGCAACGAGTTCTGCGTGCTCACGCCCCGGTGAGTGTTTCGCGGGGGTTGCCCGGCCGGGGCGAACGCTGACCTGAGCGAAACACCGGCGCCCCGGTCCGGCAACAACCGGACGGGACCTTGGAACGTATGGAGACCTATCGAGTCCGGGCAACGCAGGTGCTCAGCGGTGAGGAGACCACGTCTTCGGCGGTGTGGCGGATCCGGGTCCGTATGGACGACCGGCCGGGAACGCTCGCCCGGATCGCGATCCGGCTGGCCGATCTCGAATGCAACATCCTCGGACTGTCGGTCCTCCCGGTGCCCGGCGGCGTGCTCGACGAGATCGTCCTGAGACCCGCGAAAGGGCTGCCTCAGCAGGTGCTGATCGACGCGGTCCGCGAAGAGGGTTGCGAATGCTCGGGCATCGTCGACGCGGATCTGACCGAGTTGGTCGACCCGGCTTCCGCGACTCTCACCTCGGCGAAGCGAGCCGTCGAAGATCCGGCCGCTCTCGGCGAAGTCCTGCGGGACGTCCTCGCGGCCGACCTCGTCACCTTGGTGCCGTCCCTCGAAGCGAACCCGTCCCGCACCGAAAGTGGGCATCGCGCGGTGTTCCCCGCGGGGAACGACACGGCGTTCGTGGCCCGCCGCCGGTGGTCGCCGTTCGTCGAACTCGAGCTGACCAGGGCCGTCGCGCTGATCGGCCTGCACACCGCTGTCCGCGAGAACGTGGCCGGGCCCATCGTGCTCGACCGGCCGGACGGTGCCGCGGTCGTCCTGCGCAAGGGGGTTCCCGGCGACGCGGAGGCGGTTTCCGCGCTGCACCAGAGATGTTCGATGGCGACGCTCTTCCATCGCTATCACACCGGCCTGCGTGCCGTGCCCCGTCGCTGGCTGCACCGGCTTCTCATGCCGCCACGCGGAATCAGCCTGCTGGCGGTCTGCGGTCGCGAGGTGATCGGGCTCGGTCAGCTGATCTCCGCGCCGGACGGCGCCGCGGCCGAGGTTTCGCTCCTGGTCGAGGATTCCTGGCAGCGGCAAGGGATCGGCACCGCGCTGTTGGCCCGTCTCGCCGTCGTTGCCACGGCCAAAGGCGAGTACGAACTCTCCGCGGTCTGCCTGCCAGGCGACGACGCCCTCTTCCGCACCGCCGCCCGTGCCGGTCTCCACCCCGAACGCGCCATCGACGACTCAAGCCTGAGGCTCGCACTTCGTCGACGAAGTGCGGTCTAGCGGTTCCAGAACCAGTCTTTGCCGCGGGCTTCGCCGAGCGCCTGCTTCTTGCGTTCCTGGGTGAGCCGGTCGAGATAGAGCTTGCCGTCGAGGTGGTCGGTCTCGTGTTGCAGGCACTGCGCGAGCACGTCGACGCCTTCGACCTCGACCGGTTCGTTGCGCATGTCGACGCCGCGCACCACGGCGTGCTTCGCCCGGACCACCGGGAACCACAGTTCCGGCACCGAAAGGCAGCCCTCGCCGATCTCGTGCGTCTCTTCCGAGAGCTCGACGATCTCCGGGTTGATCACATAGCCGGACAGCCCGCCGACGTCGTAGCTGAACACCCGCAGGCTGACCCCGATCTGCGGCGCGGCGAGACCGGCTCGTCCGGCCGGTTTCACCCCTTCCATCAGGTCGGTCACCAGTGACTCGATCTTCTTGTCGAATTTCGTGACCGGATCGCATACGGTCTTGAGCACGGGATCCCCGAAATAGCGCAGGTCGCGCATCACCATGTTCGAACGTCCTTCTCCGCTGGCCAGGGGATCAAGTCTAGGCACGTAGCCTCAAGCCCTTGGGAGTCGCCCGGAAACCGGCTTCCTGCAGGACCGTGGACAGCTCGGAGGTGAGCGCCACTTCGCCGTCGGCCCGCTGGACGGCGAGCTGTCCGAGCCATCCCTCGCGGACGGCGGTCGACAAGGCCCGCGCGGCCGAACGCAGCGTCTCCTGGTCTTCGGTGAAGCTCAGGAGTGACCGCCCGCCGCGCTCGACGTACATTGCCGGGACACCGTCCACGAGTACCGCCAGCGCACCCGCTTTCCTTGCCGGACGGTGGTTCGTGTCACCGGTCGCGGCCGGCCACGCCAGCGCGGCGCCGTACGGCTGGGCAGGATCGGCGGCGGCGAGGACGACCGCGCCCTCCTTGGTGGTGCGCTGGGCCCCGGACTGCGCGCGCAGCCTGTCGACAGCACCCTTCGCCGCGAACTGTGCGGCACCCAGCCCCTCGACCACGTAGCCGCGCACGACCTGGCCGGAATCCTCCATGCCGCGCAATACCTTGTAGATCCCGGAAAAGCCACCGGTCACGCGTTCCGTGTCGAGTGCTCCCCTGGTGAGGACGCCGTGCCGTTCGAGGAACGCCTCGGTGCGCGCGTGCGCGCGCCTGGTCGGATCCGCTTCCCTGGCCGGGGTCAGGGCCCAACGACCGGCCACATTCGGCGGGCCCGAACGTGAGGGCATCGCCGGACGCCCCGCCCGCAGCCGCGCGTACCTGCCGCGTGGCGCCTGACGTCGCGGTTTGTGCGCGGCGCCCGATCCGGAGACCTGCGCCCGCAAGGGACCGAGCGTGTCGCCGGTGACGAGCCCGGACCACACCAGATCCCACAGCGCCGCAACGACTTCGCCGTCGTTGGGCGGCGTCTCGATCGCTGTCGAGACGCGATCGACGAGCTGGCGGAAGAACTGCGCTCCACCCTCCAAAGTAGACAGGATGGCCTCGTGGATCGGGCCCGAGGGCAGGTCGTCGTCGAGATCCGGCAGCAGCAGATCGGCGACGTCGGTGGGGGCCAGGGCCAGCCAGCCGTCGCCACCGGACAGCGAACCGCAGCCGCACCACGTGACCTCGCCTGCCGTCGTCAGCTCGTCGAGCAGAGACGGGGTATAGCCGGGCAGCCTGCTCGGGAGGATCAGCGATTCGACCGCGCTCGCCGGCAGCGGCGCCCCGGCCAGTTGCTCGACCACCGACAGCACGTCGTCCGCCGTCGGTGCCGAACGGACGCGTGCTCCAATGCCGTGCCACGATGGCAGGAACCGGCCCAGTGCCGCCGGTTCGACCGGCTCGACCTCGGCGCGGAGCCGGGCCAGGGACGCTCGCCGCAGCCTGCGCAGGACCGAGGCGTCACAGAACTCGATGCCGGCGCCATGGGTCTCCGGATGGCCGACCGGGCTCAGCTCGCCCCGGACCAGCCTGCCCTGCGAGGTCAGCCGTTCCAGCACTCCAGTGACCACGGCCGCCCCGAGACCGAACCGTTCGGCCGCCTGGCGGGCACTGAACGGGCCCCGGCTGCGGGAGTAGCGGGAAAGCAGGTCGCCGACGGGATCCTCGACCGGCTCGGTGAACGCCTCCGGCACACCGACCGGCAGCGCGGTGCCCAGTGCGTCTCGCACCCGCCCGGCGTCCTCGATGGCGATGAACCGCTCGCCTCCGCCCATGCGGACCTGGATCGCCCGGCGCGTGCCTTCCAGTTCCTCGAGCCACTCGCGCCGGATGCCGCGTGCGGCGGCCTCCTCGATCGAGAGATCTCCGAGGAACCGCAACAGGTCCGCGGACTCTTCGACATTGCGTGCGTGCCGGTCGGGTTCGAGCCGCTGCAGCGATCGCTCGACCTCCGCGACGACTTCGGCGTCGAGCAGCTCCCGGATCGCCTCGGTGCCGAGCAGTTCGGCGAGCAGCGTCGAATCCAGCGCCAGCGCCGCCGCGCGTCGTTCCGCGAGCGGGGCGTCCGTCTCGTACAGGAACATCCCGACGTACCCGAAGAGCAGGCTGCGCGCGAACGGCGACGCCGAGGGCGTCTCGACCTCGACGACCTTGACCTTCCGCGAGCGGACGTCGGCCATCAGCTCACGCAGCCCGCCGACGTCGTACACGTCCTGCAGACATTCCCGCATGGCTTCCAGCACCACCGGGAAGCGCTCGTACTTCGCCGCGACCGACAGCAGCTGCGACGCGCGTTGCCGTTGCTGCCAAAGGGGAGTGCGACGGCGGGGATCGCGACGCGGCAGCAGCAGGGAGCGCGCCGCGCATTCCCGGAACCGCGCGGCGAACAAGGCCGAACCGCCGACCTCGGCCACGATCATCTGCTCGACCTCTTCCGGGTCGAGCAGCACGTCGTCGACGCCGATGGTGACTTCGGCACCTTCGGAGTCCAGCGCCTCGGGAAGCCTGAGCACGATGCCGTCGTCGGAATGCGCCACCTGCGCGTCGACGCCGCGGTGCTCCCGCAACCGTGCCGCGATCGCGAGTGCCCAGGGCGCGTTGACCTGGGCGCCGAACGGCGAATGCAGGATGATCCGCCAGTCGCCCAGCTCGTCGCGGAACCGTTCCAGCAGCACGGTTTTGTCGTTCGGGACGTGCCGGGTGGCCGCCTTCTGCTCCTCGAGGTAGGCGAGGAGGTTGTCACAGGCACGTTCGTCGAGACCGGCGACGGCGGCACGTTCCCTTGCCGCCGAAGGATCCGAAGTGGACAGTTCGCGGACGAACGCGCCCAGCGCCCGCCCCAATTCCAGCGGCCTGCCGGGTGCGTCGCCCTTCCAGAACGGCATCCGCGCGGGCTCACCCGGTGCGGGCACCACGATCACGCGGTCGTGGGTGATGTCGGTGACCCGCCAGGAGGAGGTGCCGAGCAGGATCGTGTCGCCGACGCGGGATTCGTAGACCATCTCCTCGTCGAGCTCGCCGACGCGCGACCCGGGTTTGTCGTCGCCGCCCGGTGTCATCACGGTGAACAGGCCGCGATCGGGGATCGTGCCGCCCGAGGTCACCGCCAGGCGCTGTGAGCCGGGCCGTCCGCGCAGTTCGCCGCTGACCCTGTCCCAGGTGATCCGTGCGCGAAGCTCGCCGAACTCCTCGCTCGGGTATCGGCCGGCGAGCATGTCGAGTACCGCCAGCAGCGCGTCGTCCGGCAACGACGCGAACGGTGCCGCGCGGCGGGCGAGCGCGGCCAGCTCGTCGACCGTCCACGATTCGAGCGCCACCATCGCCACGACGTGCTGGGCGAGTACGTCCAGCGGATTACGCGGGTAGCGCACCGCCTCGATCGCCCCGGACGCCATCCGTTCGGCGACGACCGCGCACGAGACCAGATCGCCGCGGAACTTCGGGAACATGACGCCGGTCGACACCGCGCCGACCTGGTGCCCGGCGCGGCCGACCCGCTGCAGCCCCGAAGCGACCGTCGGCGGCGCCTCGATCTGCACCACGAGGTCGACCGCGCCCATGTCGATGCCCAGTTCCAGCGAGGACGTCGCGACGACACAGGGGAGTTGGCCCGACTTGAGCTGCTCCTCGACGTTGGTGCGCTGTTCGCGGGACATCGACCCGTGGTGTGCTCGCGCGACCACCGGCGCGGCGCCCGTGGTCAGCCCGGACTGACCGATCGCCTCGGCCGGGAATTCCCGGGTCGTCTCGAGCTCGGTCTGTTCCGCGACGAGTTCGTTGAGCCGGGCCGTCATCCGTTCGGTGAGCCGTCGCGAGTTGGCGAACACGATCGTCGACCGGTGCGCCTGGATCAGTTCGAGCACGCGCTCCTCGACCGCGGGCCAGATCGACGGCCGCCGCGGCGCGTTGCCGCCGATCTCCTCCAAGGTGCCGATGCCACCGGGGGCGATCGAACCGGGCAGCTGCGGGATGCCCGCGTCGAGATCCTCATTGAGCGACGGTGGCGGCCCGTCGAGATTGCCCATGTCCTCGACCGGGACCTCGACGCGGACCTCGATCGTCTTCGCGAGCTTCGGCTGCACCACGGTGACCGGCCTGCCCCCGCCGAGGAACGAGCTCACCTCGTCGATCGGCCGGACCGTCGCGGACAGCCCGATCCGCTGGGCGGGCTTGGGCAAGAGCGCGTCGAGCCGCTCCAGCGACAGGGCGAGATGCGCGCCGCGTTTGCCGCCGGCGACCGCGTGCACCTCGTCGACGATGACCGTCTCGACGCCGCGCAGCGACTCGCGCGCGGACGAGGTGAGGATGAGGAACAGCGACTCCGGCGTGGTGACCAGCACGTCGGGTGGCGTCTTCCCGAACGAGCGCCGTTCGGCCGCGGTGGTGTCTCCGGTACGCATGCCGACGGTGATGTCCGGGACCGGCAGACCCAGCCGCCGCGACGCCTGCGAGATCCCGGCGAGCGGGGCCCTCAGGTTGCGCTGGACGTCGACCGCCAGCGCCTTCAGCGGCGAGACGTACAGGACACGGCAGCGTTTCTGCGGTTCGGCGGGCAGCGGCTCGACCGACAGCCTGTCCAGCGCCCAGAGGAAGGCCGAGAGCGTCTTACCGGACCCCGTCGGCGCCACGACCAGCGCGTGTTCACCGGCGTGGGCGGCCCGCCAGGCCCCTTCCTGCGCGCGGGTGGGCGCGGCGAAGGCCCCGGTGAACCAGTCCCTGGTCGCGGGGGAGAAGAGATCGAGTGCGTCTGCCACGCCCTCCATCTTGCGCCGGACCCCCGACAGTTTCGCTCCCAGCCCGAGACTCGGCACCTGATTGCGGGACTCGGCGAGTAGACGTCACCGCCACACGCGCTCGTTCGGATTCCAGCGACCCGGCGGAGCTTCGGGATTCCGAACATCGCCATGAACCGGACCGTGCGGGTTGGCCGATCGATCTGGACCGGGTCGGATGTGTCGACGTGGTCGAACCAGATGCCGTCGTCCAGCTGCGGTGCGGCGGCGACCTTCAGAGCCGCCACGGCGGCGTCGGTGGTGTTCTCGGTGCTGAGCAGGTCCACATCGGTGGAGTAGCGGGCGGTCGGCCAGCGTACGAGCAGCGCCTGACCACCCTTGAGCACCCAGTTGTCCGCCTCGTCGCCGTCGAAAACCCGGGCGATCAGGCGACGATGGAGTGCAGGTCCAGGAGCTCACCGGCGTTCCCGCCCGTCTTCTGGGCCATGGCTCTCGCGCGGGCTGTCTGCGATGCGAGGTAGGTCGTGGGTGTCATCGGGCGTTTCTGCACTGCCATGAGAACTATCTTCGTCGGTCCTCACACGCCCCCGGCCACGGCATCTTCATCGAGCGCCAGTGCCGCCGCGGCGCGGGCCGGGACCGGGCGGTGAGCCAGTTGCGCGATGGTCAGGCCAATTTCGGCGAGCAGGTGCTCGAGTAGCGCTTCGCCGTCACCGGGCCGGCGGACGCCGTAGCGCAGGGCGTAGGAGCCGATGTGGTCGGTCAGGACGTCGAGCCGGACCAGGTTGCCCAGCACGGCCTCGCGAATGATCGTGGCGATGTGGCTGCCGTCGATGTGCTGATCGAGTAGATCGCAAATGGTCCTCAGTGCAGTGGTGACCGGAAGGCCCCCGACGAGGACCACGTCGTCGGCATTCAGTTCGGTGAGCTTGAACCACAGGTCCCGGTCACGACTGGTACGCCGCCTCGGCGTGGTGAAGGTGATGCGGTTGTTCACTAGTTCACCGAGGCCATGCAGGCGGGCAGCCGATTGGTGGGAGAGCACGCCGCCGTCCGGATCCGGCACAGGCCTGTCCCAGCCGGCCACCGCCGGGTTCAGCGCTAGCCACGCCGCCTGTTCGTCGCGAGCAGCGGTGACCACGGCGGTGGTTGACGCGTACACACCGCGGCGAACCCGGTTGAGGTAGCCGACCTTCTCCATCCGATGCAGCGTGGAGTCGTCGACGCCCACGCCCTTGGCCTGCTGAGACGTGACCATGCCCCACTGGTCGGCAGTGAAGCCGCCGATCAGTTCCAGTGCTTGTCGCATCTCCATACAGCAAAGCTTACTCTTGATTGCAGCGTTTATCACACTCAGAGTGCGATAAACGCTGCGACAGAGCGCAATAAACGCTGTCGCAGGATACTGGGGGCTAAGTCCGTGAGGTCAAGACGTCGTCGAAGCCGCTCGCCTGGTCGGAAGCGCCCGAGTCGGTGATCAGGGTGTACTCGCGGTCCAACGGCGTCCAGTAGGGGAACGGCGCATGCCCGAGCTTCGACCCGTCGGCCAGCACATAGGCCGAAGCGGCCGAGTGCAGCATCGCTTGCTTCACGTTCGATTGCTCCAGCGAGGGACAGCACAGTCCCCGCCCGGCGACCACCCCGTCCGCGCCCAGGAAGGCCCGGTCGGGCGAGATGTGGCGCAGTTGCTGAAGCACGCTGTCGCCCAGAAGGGCTTCGTTCGGATGCCGCAGCCGTCCGCCGAGCACGATCAGGTCGATCCCGTCGAAATCCGCCAGCGCCCGGATCACCGTGACGCCGTTGGTGACCACGGTCAGCCCTTCGCGATGCGCGAGATGCTTCGCGACCCGCCCGGTCGTCGTCCCCGCGTCCAGCAGGACGACTTCGCCGTCTTGGACCAGCGAAGCCGCTTCGCGCGCTATCTCGTCCTTCGCCCGCGCGTGGCTGGCGTCTTTCTCCCGCAGGCTCTGTTCGCCGCGGTCCAGCGCGCCGCCGTAGGTCCGCACCACCTGTCCCGCCCCGGCGAGCGAGGCGAGGTCGCGGCGGATGGTGGACGGCGACACGCCGAACTCCTCGGCGAGTGCGGCGATGTTGCCCGAACCGTCGCGGACCGCTTCGAGCAGCGCCGCGCGGCGGCCTCTAGTGGTCGACCGTGGCTGAGACACGCGGCAAGCCTTCCACAGTGCTCTCCCGGGGACGCAGCCCGAAGAACGCGAGTGCCGCGGCCACCGCGAGGAAACCGGCGAGCACCACGAATCCGGTCGTCGACGAGCCGGTGACGTCGGTCAGCCAGCCAACCAGGTACGGCCCGGCGAAGCCGCCGAGGTTGCCCAGCGCGTTGATCACACCCATGGCGACGGCGACCACTTCGAACCTCAGGATCTGGCTCGGGATCGCCCAGAACGGCCCGTACGGCATGTAGACGCCTGCCGCGACGACGCACAGCAGGACGAACTGCACCACCGACGGCCATTCGACGAGGTTCCCGATCAGCAGTCCGGCGATCGCGATCACCAGGGGAATCGTGACCGCGAGCCGCCGGTTCCCGGTCCGGTCCGACCACTGCGCGCAGGCCAGCATGCAGCCGAGCGCCAGTACATAAGGAATCGCCGAAAGGAATCCGACCGACGTCGCCGAACCGCCGGTCATATCCTTCACCACCGACGGCAGCCACAGCGAGAAACCGTAGAACCCGGTGATCCAGAAGAAGTAGACGCCGATCAGCAACAGCACCGACCGGTTTCCCAGCGCCTTCACCAGACCTTGTTGCGCGACGCGAGGTTTCGCGGCCTCCTCGGCGGCGAGTGTGGTCTCCAAGTACTCGCGCTCCGGCACCGAAATCCAGCGGGCCTTCGACGGCCGGTCCGCGACGGCGAACCACCACACGATCGCCCACAGCAGCGGCGGTAGCCCCTGCAGGACGAACACCCAGCGCCACGACATGTGGTCGAGCATCAGCCCGGACAACGGCGACATGATGATCGCCGAAATGGGCAGGCAGCTCATCCACAACGCGTTGGCGCGCGCCCGTTCCGCCTGCGGGAACCACGACGCCAGCAGGATCAGCACCGCCGGCCAGACGCCACCCTCGAACAACCCCAGCACCAGCCGCGCGACATGCAGCTGCGCCTCGTTCTGCACGACACCGCACAGCATCGCCGCGACACCCCAGAGGAGCATCAGCAGCACGACCGTCTTGCGGGCACTCCATTTCGCGGCCAGTACCGCGGCGGGGATCTGCAGCACCATGTACCCGATGAAGAAGATCCCGCTCGCCAATCCCTTGGCACTGGCCGAAAGCGGTAGCTCGTCGTCGATATAGGGCAGGATCACCGCGACGTTCGTGCGGTCGAGGTAGGCCAGCATGTACATGATCACCGCGACCGGGATCACGTACGCCCAGCGTTTCCTGGGGATCGAGGGTGACGCCGTTGTCATCGTCGGAGGCTCCTAGGCGTTGGGCGGGTAGATCTCGGGCAGTTTCGGCGCGTACGGCGCGAGGTCGACGGCGGCGCGGAAGGCGGCGCGCATGGTGCCGTGCGACGCCTTGCCGGTGCCCGCGATGTCGAACGCGGTGCCGTGGTCGACAGAGGTCCGCAGGATCGGCAGGCCGACGGTCACCGACACGGTGCCGTCGAAGTCGTAGGTCTTCGAGGCGATGTGCCCTTGGTCGTGATACAGCGAGAGGACTCCCGCGAACCGGCCCTGAAGTCCTTGGTGGAACACGGAATCCGCCGGGATCGGGCCGACGACGTCGAGTCCGTCGGCGCGCGCGGATTCGACGGCCGGGGCGATCGCCACGATCTCCTCGTCCCCGAACTTCCCGTTCTCGCCGCCATGCGGGTTCAGCGCCGCGACGGCCAGCGTCGGCTTCTCCGCTCCGAAGACCTCGAGCGCGGTGTACGCCTCATGGATCGCGTGCTCGATGTTGTTCTTGGTGATCTTCTCGATCGCCTCACGCAGCGAAAGATGCCTGGTGGCGAAGAAGATCTTCAGGTCCGGCGACCCAGAACATCGTGTTGAAGCGGGTCGAACCGGTCAGCTCGCCCAGCATCTCGGTGTGCCCGAGGTGCTTCGATCCGGCCGCCCAGATCGCCTCCTTGTTGATCGGCGAGGTGACTACGGCCGCGACCTCGCCATCGAGCGCGGCCTTCGTCGCGACCTCGATCGCCTTGACCGCGGACGCCCCCGCGGTCGCGTTGACCTCGCCCCAGGGCAGGTCTTCGGTGACGATGCCCAGGTCGAGCACGTCGATCACGCCGGGCTCGAAGCGTGCCTCGGACACCTTCGACACCGGATTGACCTCGACGTCCAGTCCCAGCAGCGACACCGCCCGGCGCAGTACCGGCGCGTCACCGACCGCCAGTCCGTTGGCGAGTGCGGCGGACTCCGGCTCGGCCAACGTCCGCGCGGTGATCTCCGGGCCGATGCCCACCGGATCGCCCAGTGTCACGGCGAGAATAGGTTTGCTGCTCAAGGGTTCTTCCTCTCTTGTCGGGTCGCGATGACGTGATTCAGGTGCTCGAGGCAGGCGACGGCCGCACCGCGATCGCCGATCAGCCCGCCTTTGGTGGCGAAGGGGAGACCGTCGAACGGCCCGCCGACGAGCCGTCCGGCGACCGCGAGCGGCAGGACCTCGCTGTCGATCTCGAAACCGTCGGTGCCCAGTGCTTTGGTGACCTCGACGGCGATGTCGCCGCCGGTGGCGTAGAGCCCGCCGATGTGGTGGCTGATGAGGAGCAGCCTGGTCGCTTCGGCGAGCACGGCCGGGACCCGGACGGCCATGTCGGGGTCCAGCGGTGTGCCCGGGGACGGCGGCCGGGTGCGGATGCCGACGACACGGTGTCCTTCGTCGAGCAGCGCACCCGCTTCGGCCGCGATCACCCGCGGGTCCAGTTTTTCGACGTCGACGTAGCGCGCGTCCAGCATTTGCTCGGTTTCCAGAAGCTGGTCGCGGGTCTGCCCGGTGATACTGCCGACCACCGCCAGCACCGGCGGCACCTCACCGTGTCCAGGCGCGATCCCGAGCGCCGCCGCGAGCCGGACGCCGAACGGGCCGGAGTCGACGGAGATCCACCGGGTCCCCTCTGACACGGTCAGCCGGGCCGCCGCGCGGGCGATGGTGGTCAGATGCCGGTTGGTCGTCGCGTCGCACACGATGACGTCCGAGCCGGTGGACCGCAGCGCTTCGGCCACGGCGCCGACGCCTTCCTCGACGACGTCCAGCGAAAGCTCGGTGGCGTCGCAGCCGAGGATCGTCCGTACGCGTGACGAGGTGACCGGGGTCAGCGGGTCGCGCGCGGCGGGGCTTTCCGCGAGCGGTACGCCGTCGACCAGGTGCAGTCCGCCGAGGGTGACGCGGCCGGCGTCCGGGAACGCCGGGACGACCAGCGCCCGGGCTCCCGTGGCTTCGAGAACGGCCTCGGTCTCCGGCCCGACGTTGCCACGCAGCGTGGTGTCGACCCGTTTGACGACGAGTTCGACGGGCTTGACGAGGCCCAGCGCCTCGTGCACCGCGTCGCGCGCTTCGTCCGGCTTCGCGTGCCGAGTGCCCAGATTCACCACCAGGGCGTCGATCCCGCTGTCCGGCCGCAGGCTGGGCGAAGCGGGACTCAGCGGTGCGCTCACCGAAACGGCTCGCAGCCCGAAGCGCGCGTAGAGCGCTCCGGTGGCATTGCTGCCGGTCAGGTCGTCGCCGAGGACGAGAACTCTGGGCATACGCGTTCTTCCTGGTTCGATTTTGCGCAGTTTGTGCATCTGAGTTGAGCGAACTGCGCAACTATGGTGCGTGGTTCACCCGGGCGACGTCAAGGGCCGGACGAGTTTGGCGGGTCCGCACGTACGGTGACCGCGCTCATGGGAGCATCACGGCCAGCGCGGCCGGATCGTCACTGGGGCGGCCGCCGTCGTCTGTGAAGGGGAGAGCTGTGCGGATCCTGTCGGTGGACCTCGGGACGTCCAACACCGTGGCGGTGTTGTCGGCACACGGCCGGCCGCCGCGGGTGGTCGAGGTCGACGGTTCGGCCAACATGCCCTCCGCGGTGTTCGCCACCGAGGAAGGGACGATCATGGTGGGCCGCGACGCCGAACGGCGCGCCCGCCTCGACCCGACCCGGTTCGAGCCCAACCCGAAGCGGCGCATCGACGAGCAGACCCTGCTGCTCGGCACCGACGTCATCCCGGTCAGCGAGGTGCTGGCCGCGATCCTGCGCCGTGTACTCGACGAGACCACCCGCCAGCTCGGCGGCGAACTGCCCGACGAGGTCCGGCTCACGCACCCCGCGCAGTGGGGTCCGACCCGCCGCAACGTTCTGCTTTCCGCCGCCCGGCTCGCCGGGATGGGCAACAACCTGGTGCTCGTGCCCGAGCCGGTCGCCGCGGCGGCGCATTTCGCGTCGTTCCCCGGCAAGACGCTGGCGCCGGGCCAGGCGCTCGCCGTGTACGACCTCGGTGCCGGCACCTTCGACGTCGCCATCGTCGGCGCGACACCGAACGGTGGCTTCACCGTCGTCGCCGAAGACGGCCTTCCCGACCTCGGTGGTCTCGACGTCGACCAGGCGCTCCTGGTGCACGTCGGCCGCGAGGTGTCGCACAAGGACCCCCAGCGCTGGCAGCGGGTTCTGCGGCCCGAGTCCACTCCGGACCGTCGGACGCGGCGCGCGTTGCAGGAGGACGTGAAGGCGGCCAAGGAGGCCCTTTCGCGGCATCCGCAGACCGAGGTGCCGATGCCGGAGCCGTTCGAAGACGTGCTCGTCACGCGTGGCGAACTCGAGGCGCTGGTGCGGCCGTCGATGCTGCGCAGCGTCGAGCTGATGTCCCGCGTGGTCCGCTCGGCCGGGATGACCCCGGACCGGCTCGCCGGCATCTACCTCGTCGGTGGTTCGAGCCGTCTTCCGCTGGTCGGCAGCCTGATCGCGGAGAAGCTCGGCGTCGTCCCCGGCAGCCTCGACCAGCCGGAGACCGCGGTCGCGCTCGGCGCGCAGCACGTCGCCTCCGACGGGATCAGCACCCGAACCCAGGGCGTCGAAGGCCAGGTCGCGGCCGGACACCAGTCCGGCCCGTACGCACCGCCGCCGCCCCAGCAGGTCGCGTCGATCCCCGGTTACCAGGGCGCCGGCCCCGGCCAGTCCGGTGGCTTCCCGCAGTCGTCGTTCCCGTCCAGCGGCCCGCAGCAGGTCCAGCAGCAGCCCGCGCCGACGAACTTCCCGACGTACTCGCTGGGCGGCAACGAGACCGACGACAAGGCCAAGGCGGGCAAGAAGAAGCCGCTCGTCATCGGCGCGATCGCGGCCGTGATCGTCCTGATCGCCGCCGGGCTCGTCTACTTCCTGACGTCGACGTCGACGACCACCTACACGGCCGACGAATGCAAGACCCCCGGCGCGGCCGACGACAAGGGCCTCACCGGCTGCCTGCGCCAGCTCGCCGGCGGGATCGCCGACACCGGCGACTGCAAACCCGGCATGGGCAACGGCCCGGCCAAACCCGTCGAGAGCCTCGGCGTCACCTCGACCTGTTCCGCGCCTGGCCGCGCCGGAACGCAGATCACCTACCTGCAGAGCGATTCCGCGGACAAGCTCAAGTCCTACACCGACGGGCTGCTCACCTCGGCGGGCGGCGACCGCACCGAGGCCAAGTGGGTGGGGAACGCGCTCGAGGGGAACTACTCGTCGGCGGCCGGGCAGAACGCGGCCGTGCTCGTGTTCACCGTGACCGACCGGCCGCTGGTCGGCTTCATCTTCCAGGTCCCGGCCGAGGGCCAGACCCCGACGCCGGGCGAGCTGGCCGACTACTTCGAGAAGAGCGTTCAGCCAGGCGACTAGCCTCGTGAGTGGCCTTCGCGTGCAATGAACGGTCCGTTCCTTGCAAAATTTGCAAGGAACGGACCGTTCATAGCGTCCGGCCGCCCGGGCACCCGCTCGCGCCTTACGACGGCAGCGCCCACCTCTGGTTCGCGCCGCCGTTGCAGTCCCAGATGACCACCTGAGTGCCGTTGGCCGTAGTGCCACCCGGCACGTCCAGGCACCGCCCCGACTGCGGGTTGACGAGCGAGCCGTTGGCGCTCGCCTGCCATTTCTGGTTGCCGCCGCCGTGACAGCCGTAAAGCTGCACCGGGGCGCCGTTGTCGGTCCGGCCGCCGTAGATGTCGGCGCATTTACCCGCGATCTGCAGGGAACTGTCCGCCGCGACGGTCCAGGTCTGAGCGGCGCCGCCGTTGCAGTCCCAGGTCTGGACGCGGGTCTCGTCGGCATTGCCGCCACCGTTGAGATCCAGGCATTTCCCGGCCAGCCCGGACGTCACCGGCCCGGTCCGTCCGGTCGACGAGCCGGGCCGGTCGAACAGCCCGATCGCGGCGATCGCGGGATTCTCGCGGGACGCGGTGATCCGCAGCCGGATGCGGTTCGTGGTGACCGCCGAACCCAGTCGTACCAGTTTCTTGTGCCCGATCGTCGTGTCACTGGCGATCTGACTCCACGCCGTGCCCGTCCACCGGTCGACGGCGAAACCCTGCGTCCGCATGCCGACGTTCAGCTCCTCCTGGACGCTGATCACGTCGAATGTCTTACTGCTGCCCAGATCCAGGACCAGACCACCGGTCGAGCCCGTCGGCTGCCATGAGTTGTCGAGATTCCCGTCGACGGCCAGCGCGGGCGTGTGCCCGGCCGTGTTGGCGGTACCCGTGTCGTTGCTCGCCGTCGTGCCCCGCGCGAGGTCGGTGGCGAACGTCGTCGAGACCGTCCTTCCGAACGCAGCCAAGGAATCCAACGATGGCTGATCCAGCAAGCCGCGCCGGTCCGGGCCGACGTTCAGCAGGAGCTGGCAGTTCCGCCCGACCGACGTGTAGTACGTGTCCTCGAGCTGTGCCGGAGACTTGATCGCGCCGTAGGGGAAGAACCAGCCGTCGGTGTAGATCGTGGTGTCGCATTCGGCAGGCGTCCACCGAAGCACGCTCCACTTGCTGGTGCCATCGGATTTCCGCTGCCCGAGCACCGCGTCGCCGCCGATGTCGGCCGCGCGTTCGTCCTCCGGCTCGACGAAGCGGTCGCCTGCGGTCGCCGCATCACCGACCAGAGGGATCGGCGACCATTCGCTCGGCCTGCCGATACCGTCTTCGTTGCCGACCCAGCGATTGTCGATGTCCTGGAACATGACCGCGTTGGGCTGCAACGTCCGGACGATGGTGATCCAGTCGGTGTCGTTGTACGGATTGCTCTTCCCGGTCGGGTTGGCGCCGTCCCACCACACCTCGTCGATCGTGCCGTAGCGGGTCAGCAACTCGTACAGGTTGTTCATGAAGTACGTGTTGTAGTCGTCCGCGGTGACCGAGAACGTCCGCCCGTTGACGACGTCGGCCGCGTTCGACGGAATCGTGCGGCCGACCCGGGCACTGTTGTTGCCGAACTTGCCGCCCGGCTGCGCCTCGTGCAGGTCCGACGGCGAGATGTAGACGCCGACCTGCATTCCCTGTGCCCGCACCGCGTCCGAGAATTCCCGTACCACATCTCCGGTGCCATTGCGCCATGAACTCGACGCCACTCCGAAATTCGAGTACCGCGAAGGGAAGAGCAGGAAGCCGTCGTGGTGCTTCACGGTGAGGATCACCAGTTTGAACCCGGCGCTCTTCAACGCCGCCGCCCATTGACCCGGATTGAGTTCGGTGGGCTGGAAATCGTTCGGATTCTCCGTGCCGGTGCCGTGCTCCCGGCCCGTGAAGGTGTTGATTCCAAAGTGGATGAACGCCGTCAGTTCCAGTCGCTGCCAGGACTTCTGGCGCGCGGTCGGGGTCACCGACGCGGCCTTCGCCCGGATCTGGGCCGGGGTGTCGTTCGGTGAGATCCCGACCGTCACGGCCGTGGTGCCCACCTCACCCGCCTCTGCCGTCGTACCGCCGCCCAGCAGGAGCAGCGCGGCGAGCAGCGCGATGAAAGCCTTACTTCGTCGCATCTTCTCTCCTTATTGGAGCAACTGCCATTGCTGGTTGGTGCCGCCGTTGGACGGCCACTGGAGCACCGCGGCGCCGTCCGCTGTGGAACCACCGCCGACGTCGGCGAGCATCGTGCTGTGCCGGTTGGTGAACGACACGTAACCCGGCGCCGGGGCACCCTGGGTCCATTGCTGGTTCGGGCCGGTGTTGATCGCCCATTGGACCAGCTGAGTCCCTTGTGTCGTCGAGAAACCGGGGACGTCGAGCGCCTTGCCGCTGCCGACGTTGACCAGCTGCGTGTAGCCGCCCGACGGAAGCAGGCGCCAGCGTTGCGTGGCCGCACCGGTGTCGGTCTGCTGCACGATCGCGGCGCCGTCGGCGAGCGAATTGCCCGCCACCCCGAGCACCTTGCCGCTGTTGCGGTTGACGATCCGGTACTGACTCACCGCGCCGCCGGTGATGCCCAGGTTGTCGAACTGCGAGGTCCGCCAGCGGGTCGAGATGGTGCTTTCCCCGACACCGACCGCGATTCCCGCCGGGCCGAAGCCGTACGTGCCGTCGTTGGCGCTGCCGAGGGTGACGCCGTCGACGATCGCGGTCAGGGTGGTGCCGTCCAGCCGGAAGGCGACCGTATGCCAGGTGTTCGCGGCGAGTGCCGCCCTGGTGCCGGAGGCGAGGACGGCCATCGCGCCGTCCTTGTTGCCACGCAGGATCTGCCAGTTCCCGGCTTGACCGACCTTCAGGTAGTACGCGTTGATCTGGCCGACCTGCCAATACTCCCGATCGCCGAACCGCCCGATCAACGCGACCGAACCGCCGGTCCGGTCGAACATCACGTCACTTTGGACGGTGTAGTTCGCCAGGCTGTTGTCACCGATCAAGGCGTACGCCGGGCTTTGATGCGGATGCCAGGGGATCGGCGCGATGGGCGTCATCTGCCGCACGCAGAGGCCCGAGCGCCCGCCACCACAGTTCGCCGTCTCGAACGAGCCGTGCTGGTCGGCCAGGAAACGTGCTTCGCGGCCGGCGCCGTAGGAGTCGAAGTCATCGTTGTGCGGCAAGGGGAAGGACGTCGGAGAGGGGCTGGTGGCGGTGCCCTTGCCCTGGCCGGTGGTGGTACTGAACGAGTAGATCCGGCCCGGCTGCAAGGTCATCGACCAGGTCCCGTTGACCGGGGTGATGTCGGGCTGGCGCACGAACCACTCCGCCGGGTTGTCGGAGTTCAGGTTGCTCGCCCACACCCGCAGCGAACCGGTCGGCAGACCGCCGGTGACGCTCGCGGTGAAGGACTCGGCCGAACTCGCCTTCGTGGTTTCCACGATGGTGGTGTAGCTGGCGTTGCCAGGGGCCTTCAGCGTCACGTAACTGCCGATGTCCCGGTTGCCTGAAAGGTAGCCGCTCGCCGAGTCGATGAACTGCCAGCCGGGCTGGGAGAACTGGTTCCAATGCGCCTGCACCCACAGGCTCTTGCCGTCGCTGTACTGACCGGACCACGGCTGCGGCGAGACCATCAGACCCGTCGTCTGGAAAGGAAGTCCCGGCGGCAGGGCGGCGATCAGCGGCCAGTTCATGTACGCGGTCAGCTTGGCGTCGAGGTAGCCGCGGTTGAGCTGCCGCGCCATCACCGCGCCGCCCGTCCGGTAGTCCTGTGAGCCGTTTTCACTGGCCCACAACGGTTTTCCGATGTTCTGCGCGGCAGGGGTCGATTCACACCGGTCGCCGGTCGATTCGGAAACGCCGACGCACGGATAGTGCGCGCCGACGACATCGACCGCGTTCCGGAACGCCGTATTGTTCTGCATGTCGTTGACGACGTCGAAGCCGCTGTCCGCGCCGACGATCTTCACCGCCGAGAACCCGCCCGAGTTCAACGCGTTGCGGAGGTTCACGAACCAGGTCGTGTTCCAGCCGTTCTCGTTCCACCCCCCGATGTAGTCGATCGTCAGCCCGTGCGTGTCGCGGGCACCGCGCAGATAGTTGAGGATGTAGGTGATCATGTTCTGGGTCCACACGTTTTCCGTGCCGATCCAGCCCGGTGCCGCCCACGCGAGCGCGGCGAGCTTGATGTTCGGGTTGCGTGCCTTGGCCTGGTTCATCAGCCACCACTCGTAGCCACGGTTGTAGTTCTGGTCCGTGGCGGTGTGCATATGGCTGGGTTCGGCGCCGTCGGTGGAGTTCGCGTCACCGCCGATCTCCACCTTCAGTAAGGAGAGCGCGGCCCCGTAGCCGGGCCGGAAGAGGTAGTCGAGGATCTGGGACCGTTGCGGTTCGGCATAGTCGTAGAGCAGTTTGGTGTTCCCGCCGCCACCGCTCACCGCGCCGACACCGTCGTAGATGCGGCCGGCCCCACCGCCGTTGACCGTGATCGTCGTCGCGGCTTGCGCGGGCACGCCCGTCGTCACCAGGAGCGAAGAGAGCAGGACCAGGATCATGCCGAGTGCGCGTCTCGCGTTCATCTCGTATCCCTCACGCCTGGACGAGTTGCCATTGCTGAGTGGTCGCGCCGTTCGCGGTCTGCTGGACGACCGCGGCGCCGTTGGCCGTGCTCGCGACACCGGCGGCCTTGCCGCTGCCGCGGCTCAGGAGTGTGTAGTAGCCGCCGCCCGCGGACCGCAGCGTCCACTGCTGGTTGTTCCCGCCGTTGTGCGACCACTGGTTCAGCGCGACACCGTCCGAAGTGGACGCTCCAGGCACGTCGAGGACCCGGCCGCTGTGCCGCGAGGTGATCCGCGAGTATCCGCCCGTCGTGGTGACGACCCAGCGCTGGTTCGCGCCGCCGTTGTCGTCCCAGGCGATCACCGCGCCTCCGTCGGCGACCGAAGCGCCGCTGACGTCGAGGCAGCGGCCGGAACCCCGGTTCACCAGCCGGAAAGTGCCGCTGACCGAGGTCGCGCCGACCCGGTTGATACCGCGCAGCACATTGCCTTCGGTGGTCAGGTAGTTGGTGGTGTAGTCGAACCGAGGCGATTCGGCCCACATCAGGTAGTAGTACTTCATGTTCTCGGAGAACCAGTAGCCAGGCAGATAGTCGCCCTTGGTCGTCGGTGTGGTCGTCATGTTCGTGACGACGGTGTAGCCGTTGGCGATCTTGCAATGGGCCTTCTGCCGGTTCCAGAGGTCGAGGCCGCGGGTGCGGTAGACCTCGTTTCCGGTGAGCAGCCACAAGAAGAGCGCGGAGTCGACGTACTCGGGACGCAGCTCGTAGGCGTTGCCCAGTGCGCCCAAGGTGGTGTAGTCGATCGACTCCGGCGGTAGCCTGTGCTGTGCGAGGACCGCCGCCCACGAGCTGTGGTACGACTCGGCCTGCGCGAGATTTCCGCCCTGTGCCAGCAAACCGGCGTAGAACGCGGTCAGCTCGGACTGGTACCGGCTGACGGTCGCGCCGGTGTTCATGTTGACCTGCTTGAACCAGAGCCTGCCGTTCACCGTGTCGGACATCCGCAGCAGAATCGCGTCGGTCAGCGTCCGGTACCAGCCGAGGATCTCGGTGTCGCCGAAGAACTGGTAGGCGTCCCAAAGGTATTCGTAGAACGAGTCGACGGGCGGGTCGAGCCTCGCGGTGGTGTCGGTCCAGGCTCCGGTGTCGACGTTGATCGTCGTGCCGACGAGGTTGAGTGAAGACCGGCGGTTGTAGACCGCGCGCAAGGCGTTCTTGGCCGCGTTGAAGTACTTCGGGTCGCCTGTGAGCTGGGAGAGCCAGCCCAGTTCGGTGATGTTGCTGCCGACTTCGGCCAGCGGGGTCTGGTTGCCGCTGACGGCACCGGTCCTGAGGTTGACGGCCTTGTAGGGCGCGCCGGTCGGCGATCTGGTGAAGGCGGGCAGGATCCGGTCGCCGAACTCGCGGGCCTTGGCGAGCAGTCCCGCGTCCCCGGTCGCGTGGTAGCCGGACAGCAGCCCGCCCAGGATCCGGATGATCCCTTCGAAGGTGCCGACGTTCGCGTTGATGTCGAGGTTCAGGCTGCTTTTGACCCAGGAGACGCCGGCGCTCAGTTCGCCGTCGAGCTCCATCAGATACAGCGTGTCGAGGGCTTCGATGATCGACATGCCCACCGGGCTGCCACTGACGAAGAAATCGGAACCGGTGCCGCTGACCGGTCTCAGCTCGTCCCGTCCCCAGGCGTAGCGCCGGTAAGCGGTCCACGCGGCGAGGAACTCCTGGCGGACGTCGTTGGCGAGGACGGGGTCGCCGGGCCCGATCGCGGCGACCGCTGTTCCTTGGGCGAGCGCGGTGCCGAGACCACCGAGGGCGAATACACCTCCGACCTGTGCGGCGGTGCGGAAAAGACCGCGCCGGGAGAAAGCCGGACCCAGGGGAGCCGCCATCGTGGACCTCCGTCGTGACAACGTTGTCAGGATGCGAGTGGAGTTCGAGAAAGGCAGAGCGGGGCGACAGGCGCCGGATGCCGGGGGAAGTAGGCGCTGTCCGAGGAATGAGTGTGAGGATGTTTCGGATTTGGGGTCAAGGATTTGTCCGGGTCCTGTCGCGGGAGGCATGACCGGGCTAGTTCGCGCTAGCCCGACCGGCGCCGGACGGCGGTGCCGGCCGGTCTAGACTTCGCCCGATGCGTATCACGGTCTTCCGGCGGCTGATGGCCGACGAGTTCGGTCCCGGACGTGCCGAAACCTTGGCCAGGGACCATGTTTTCAGCGAACTCGGCGGCCGGACGGTCGAGCAGGCCCTCGACGCCGGAGCCTCGGCCAAGGAGGTCTGGAGGGCCGTCTGCGCGGCCTTCGAGATCCCGCCCGAACGTCGCTGACCTTCGCGGGAGGGCAAGGACCCTAGCGTATCGGCGTGTCGGTTCCCGCCTCGAACACACGTTCGTCTATGGTGTTGTCCACAACGGGGTCAGCGATCCACAGCTTGGGCGCGAGGCCTGGAATTGTCGGTGGTCGCCCGTAGCGTCGGACCCGACAGCTCAGAACTGAAGAAGCCCTACCGGCCCAACCAACGAGGTGGACTCCATGGCACCAGCAGCACCCGACAAGGACAAGGCGCTTGAACTGGCCCTCGCCCAGATCGACAAGCAGTACGGCAAGGGCTCGGTCATGCGTCTCGGCGAAGAGGGTCGCGTGCCGATCGAGGTCATCCAGACCGGCGCCATCGCGCTCGACGTCGCGCTCGGGATCGGTGGCCTGCCCCGCGGCCGGGTCATCGAGATCTACGGTCCGGAGTCCTCCGGTAAGACCACCGTCGCGCTGCACGCGGTCGCCAACGCACAGAAGAACGGCGGCATCGCCGCGTTCATCGACGCGGAGCACGCGCTGGACCCGGATTACGCCAAGAAGCTCGGCGTCGACACCGACGCGTTGCTCGTCTCCCAGCCGGACACCGGTGAGCAGGCGCTCGAGATCGCGGACATGCTGATCCGCTCCGGCGCGCTCGACATCCTGGTCATCGACTCGGTCGCCGCGCTCGTGCCGCGCGCCGAGATCGAGGGTGAGATGGGTGACAGCCACGTCGGTCTCCAGGCCCGGCTGATGAGCCAGGCGCTGCGGAAGATGACCGGTGCGATGAGCAATTCCGGTACCACCGCGATCTTCATCAACCAGCTGCGCGAGAAGATCGGCGTCATGTTCGGCTCCCCGGAGACCACGACCGGTGGTAAGGCGCTGAAGTTCTACGCGTCGGTCCGTCTGGACGTCCGCCGGATCGAGACGCTGAAGGACGGCGGCGAGCCCGTCGGTAACCGCACCCGTGTCAAGGTCGTGAAGAACAAGGTCGCGCCGCCCTTCAAACAGGCCGAGTTCGACATCCTCTACGGCAAGGGCATCTCCCGTGAGGGCTCGTTGATCGACATGGGTGTCGACCAGGGCATCCTGCGCAAGTCCGGTGCCTGGTACACCTACGAGGGCGACCAGCTGGGCCAGGGCAAGGAGAACGCGCGCAAGTTCCTGCTCGAGAACCCGGACATCGCCAACGAGGTCGAGAAGCGCATCAAGGAGAAGCTCGGCATCGGCGCCACCGTCGACGCCGAAGCCGCCCCGGCGCCGGTCGACTTCTAAGCTGAATGCGAGCGCCCAAAGTAGATCCGGCGGAGTTGCCGCCGGACGAGCGGAGGATGAAGGCCAAGGAGATCTGCTTCGATCTCCTGGCCGCGCGCCCGCGCTCCGCGGAGGAGCTCCGCCAGGCCCTGAAGCGCAAAGGCTTCGACGATGAGACCATCGAAACCCTGCTCGGTAAGCTGGACCAGGCAGGGCTGATCAACGACGCCGAGTTCGCCGAGCTGTGGGTGCGTTCCCGTCACGCCAATATGGGCCTGGCGCGGAACGCCCTCGTGGCGGAGCTCAAACGCAAAGGAATCGATGGGGATATCGCCAGGCAGGCCGCCGGCGAGGTGGACCGTGAGGCCGAAGAGCAGCGCGCCCGCGAGCTGGTACGGAAGCGGCTGCGCACCTTGGGCAACGTCGACGAGCAGACGGCGATCCGCCGCCTGCTGGGCCTCCTCGCCCGCAAGGGCTATCCCCAAGGGCTGGCCTACACCGTGATCAAGGACGAACTCCGCGAGTTCGGCGCCGAAGCCGCCCTCCTCGACGAAGCCATCCCCGACTGACCTCACCCGCCGCCGGGGCGTAGCGAGCCTCAGCGTGATGCGAAGGCCACCTTCGCAACCCTGCCCCCGTGCCCCCGTGCAATGAAAGGCCCCTTCATTGCGCCCGGTCGGGAGGCACGCACGACCAACGCTCCCAAATCGCCGCTCCCCAGCGGCGTGATCACCTAGGCTCCGAGTGATCCCTGGGGAGGAAGTCATGACCACCATCGGCCCGCTCGAGCCCGAAGACCGCGAAGCGTGGGGAAACCTGTTCCGCGCCTACATCGCCTTCTACGAACGCATCTCGCCCCAAGAGGTCTACGACCGCGCTTGGGAGGAATTCCAATCAGGTGATCGAATGTACGCCCTCGGTGCCCGCCTCGACGGCGAACTCGTGGGGATCGTCCATTTTCTGGTGCATCCCAGCACTTCCGCGCTCACCGACGTCTGCTACCTGCAGGACCTCTTCACCGCGCCGGAAGCCCGCGGCAAGGGGGTCGCCCGTGCGTTGATCGGCGCCGTCGCGGACTGGGCCCGCACCCGGGACTGCGACCGGGTCTACTGGCACACCAAGGAATCGAACGCCACCGCGCGCCGCCTCTACGACCAGGTCGCGGTCAACCGGGGCTTCATCCAGTATCAGCTGCCGCTGTGACGCCTAGTCGCTGCACGAGCGGGCGGCCGAGTAGCCATAGTCGAAGATCAGCCAACCGTTTTCGGTCTGCTTGGCCGAAAGCAGTCCGGGTGGGCAGGATTTGAAGCCGATCTCGGCGACGCCGTTCTTCTCCTTGATGTACTTCGCCTCCGCGTTCTGAATCTCGCGCTGAAGGTCGCCGAACTTCGTGGCGGCGCGGTCGACGGCGCCTTCGCAGGTGGTCGCCTCCCAGCGCCGGGTGAACGACGCCGCTCCGTCCACGGTGAACAGCGCACAGACGCCCGCGCCGTTCCGGCTGTTCAGCTGAAGCAAGAACTCTCGGTAGAGCTCCTGGGCGGTCGGCTTTCCCGGAGGCTTCGCGGCCGCCTCGCCGAGGGCGGGGCCCGAACTCCCGCACCCCGCCAGCAGGATCGCCGCGAAGAGCACCGTACTGATCATGGGACCGAACCCGCGCATCGCGAACCCCCGTAGTCAGATCTGCGAACGACAAGTGTGACGCAGATCGCACCATGAGGGTTCCGCGCAAGGTCCCTACAGCTTCGAAGCCTCCGCGGCGAGAGCCTCGATCTTCCCGAAGTCCTTGGCGGCCAAGGCATCCTTCGGGGTCAGCCAAGATCCGCCGATGCACCCCACGTTGGACAGCGCCAGGTAGTCCGGCGCCGTCTTCACCGTGATGCCGCCGGTCGGGCAGAACCGCAGGCCGGGCAGCGGCCCGCCGATCGACTTCAGGTACGCCACGCCACCGCTGGCTTCGGCGGGGAAGAACTTCAGCGCGGTCAGTCCGCGCTCCGCGAGCCGCATCGCTTCGGACACCGTGCTCGCGCCCGGCAGGAACGGCAGCCCGGTGTCGAACGCGGCGTCGAGGACGGCGTCCGTGCAGCCGGGGGTCACCAGGAACTTCGCCCCGGCGTCGGCGGCCTGCTTGGCGTGTTCCGGCGCGGTGACGGTGCCCGCCCCGATCACGATCTCGGGGACCTCGGCGGCGATTCGTTCGATCGAGGCGAGCGCCGCCGGGGTGCGCAGGGTCAGCTCGATCACCCCGATGCCGCCCGCGAGCAGGGCCCGCGCGGTGGGCACCGCGTCGCCGGCGTCGTCGAGCACGACGACGGGCATCACGGGGGACAGGCCGAGCAGGTCGGCGCCGGTGGTCACTGGCTTACCTCCACAGGGGTCAACGTGTGCGCCGGAGCGCCGAAATGCTCGGGCGTGAGCGGCCCGAAGACGCTGGCGCCCTGATCGGCGGGACCGACCGCGCGGCGCAGTGCCGCGAACAGCTCCCGGCCGGTGCCGGTCCAGGATGCCTCCGAAGGCGGGAAGTCCACCAGTTCACGACGGGCGAGTTCTTCGTCACCCACGAGGACGTCGAGCGTCCCGGCCTTCGCGTCGAGCCGGATGACGTCGCCATCGGCGATCCTGGCGATCGGCCCGCCCGCCGCGGCCTCCGGGGTCACCTGGATCGCCGCCGGGATCTTGCCCGACGCACCGGACATCCGGCCGTCGGTCAGCAGCGCGACGTGGTACCCGCGGTCCATCAGCACACCCAGAGCCGGGGTGAGCCCGTGCAGTTCGGGCATCCCGTTGGCCTGCGGGCCCTGCTGCCGGATCACCACGACGATGTCGCGATTCAGCTCGCCCGCCTCGAACGCGGTCTTGAACGACTTCTGGTCGGTGAACACGCGCGCCGGTGCCTGGACGACCCGGTGCTCGGGAGCCACCGCGGACACCTTGATGACCGCGCGGCCGAGGTTGCCCGCGACCATCCGCAGCCCGCCGTCGGCGGCGAACGGACGCCACACCGGGCGCAGGACCTCCTCGTCGAGACTGTGCGTCGGAACCTCACGCCAGATCAGTTCGCCATCGGACAGGATCGGCTCCTGCCGGTAGCGGTGGAGTCCCGGCCCGGCGACGGTCTGGACATCCTCGTGCAGCAGTCCGGCGTCGAGCAGCGACCCGACCAGGAACTGGATGCCCCCGGCGGCGTGGAAGTGGTTGATGTCGGCGCTGCCGTTCGGGTACACGCGAGCCAGCAGCGGGATCACCGCCGAAAGATCCGAGAAGTCGTCCCAGGTCAGCTGGATCCCGGCGGCCGCGGCGATCGCGACCAGGTGCATCGTGTGGTTGGTCGAACCACCCGTGGCGAGCAGCGCGATGACACCGTTGACGACCGACTTCTCGTCGACCACCCGCGAGATCGGGGTGTACTCCTCGCCGCGCGAAAGCGTCACCACACGGCGCCCGGCCTCCTCGGTCAGCGCGCGCCGCAGTCCCGAGGCCGGCTGGACGAAGCTGGCGCCCGGCAGGTGCAGGCCCATCACCTCGACGACCATCTGGTTCGAGTTGGCCGTGCCGTAGAAGGTGCACGTACCCGCCGAGTGGTAGGAGGCCGCCTCGGCGTCCAGCAGGTCTTCACGGGTCGCGCGGCCCTCGGCGTACAGCTGCCGGATCCGGGCCTTCTCCTTGTTCGGCAGGCCGGAGTTCATCGGGCCCGCGGGCACGAGGATCGCGGGCAGGTGACCGAAGGAGAGCGCCCCGATCAGCAGACCCGGCACGATCTTGTCGCAGACGCCGAGCAGGAGCGCCGCGTCGAACATGTCGTGGGACAGCGCGATCGCGGTCGACATCGCGATCACTTCGCGGCTGAAGAGCGAGAGCTCCATCCCCGGACGGCCCTGGGTGACGCCGTCGCACATGGCGGGCACGCCGCCCGCGAACTGCGCCACTCCGCCGGCTTGGCGGACCGACCCCTTGAGCAGGGCGGGGTACTCCTGCATCGGCTGGTGCGCCGACAGCATGTCGTTGTAGGACGAGACGATCGCGACGCCCGGCGCCCGCGCGGCACGCAGGGCCGCTTTGTCGACACCTTCCATCGCGGCGAAACCGTGCGCGAGGTTGCTGCAGTCGAGTCCCCGCCGGACCGGCCCTTCTTCGTAGGCGGCGGCCACGCGTTCGAGGTACGCGGCGCGGGTGCCGGCACTGCGCTCCGCGATGCGGGCGGTGACCTCGGCGATGACGGGATGAACGGGGTGGACTTGGTGGCGGGCGGGGTCGTTCGGGGCGGTGCTCATGTCCGGCTCCGGATCACTGGTCGTGGTGGTCCGCGGGACGGCAACGCTGGCGCCGCTGGGTCGTGACAGTGGCCACAGTACCTCGGGGGAAAGCCCGGATCAAAATCGATACAGAAGATCGACTCGCGTGACCTCTGTCACGCCTCTATGTTCTGCTGTGCTACTTGTCACGTTGCACAACGCGCGGCAGAGTCGGAGCGGCGAGGAATCGCTTGTCTCTTCAGGCTCAAGCGGCCAACCGAACCGACCATCGGGAGGGTCCGATGTCCACCACAGAGATCGCCGAACTCAGGCGAGCCATCGGTCAATTGAGGCAGTGCGTAGGCGCACTGCGTTCCCGGTACGGCGACGCTTCGGCGGTACGGCGCCTCGCGAACGACGTGGAGCGGCTCGACATCGACGCCACGGACCTCGACACGACCCCGAACGCGGTGCCCGCTCAGGCGAAGCCCGCCGAACGCGTCCCCGTACCCGATACCCCTTACGACCCGGCGCTCTGGCAAGGCGCCGATGACGAGGGTGTCGGCGGCTACAAGCGCGACCAGCGGTGAGCGCCCCCGCCGGCAACGAGGCCGGCCGGGGAACGGGGGTCCGCGCACCGTCGCGGGCCCGGATCGCAGAACGTACGCTACGCACCGACCGGTGGTGGCTTTCTCCGCTGTTGACCGTCCTCGGCCTGTCCGCGTTCCTCATCTACGCGACGGTCCGGTCCTTTGTACGCACGGCGTACTGGGTGCCCGAATACCACTACCTGACGCCGTTCTATTCGCCCTGCGTCTCGGAATCCTGCGTCGAAGGCGCTCGGCATTTCGGGGCCTGGTTCGGCGAGCTGCCCGGCTTCATCCCGCTCGGGTTCCTCGTCCTGCCGTTCCTGCTGGGCTTCCGGCTGACCTGCTACTACTACCGCAAGGCCTACTACCGCGCGGTCTGGTTCTCCCCGCCCGCCTGCGCGGTCGCCGAGCCGCACACGAAGTACACCGGTGAGACCCGCCTGCCGTTGATCATCCAGAACGCCCACCGCTACTTCTTCTACGTCGCCGTGGTCGTCTCGCTGGTCAACACCTACGACGCGATCACCGCGTTCCACGGCGAGACCGGCGGTTTCGGTTTCGGGCTCGGCAACATCGTCCTGCTGGGCAACGTGATCCTGCTGTGGGCGTACACCCTGTCCTGCCATTCGTGCCGGCATGTGACCGGTGGCAGGTTGAAGCACTTCTCGAAACACCCGGTCCGCTACTGGGTCTGGACGCAGGTGACGAAGCTCAACACCCGGCATATGGCGCTGGCGTGGACGACGCTCGGCACGCTCGTGCTGACCGACTTCTACGTGATGCTCGTGGCCAGCGGTGCGATATCGGATCTGCGGTTCATCAACTAGCGGGACGGAAATCTCCCGTCCCGGACAACGGCGTCAAGCTTTGAGGTGGCTTTTTCTATGACCGAGGTCGAACGGCACAACTACGACGTGGTGGTGATCGGTGCCGGTGGTGCCGGCCTCCGCGCGGTCATCGAAGCCAGGGAACGTGGCTTCAGTGTCGCCGTGGTGTGCAAATCGCTGTTCGGCAAGGCGCATACGGTGATGGCCGAAGGCGGCTGCGCGGCGTCGATGGGCAACGCGAACTCCAACGACAACTGGCAGGTGCACTTCCGCGACACCATGCGCGGCGGCAAGTTCCTGAACAACTGGCGGATGGCCGAGCTGCACGCCAGGGAGGCACCGGACCGGGTCTGGGAGCTCGAGACCTACGGTGCGCTGTTCGACCGCACCGCCGACGGCCGGATCAGCCAGCGCAACTTCGGTGGGCACACGTATCCGCGGCTCGCGCACGTCGGTGACCGGACCGGGCTCGAGCTGATCCGCACGATGCAGCAGAAGATCGTTTCGCTGCAGCAGGAGGATTTCAAGGAGACCGGCGACTACGAGTCCCGGATCAAGGTCTTCGCCGAGTGCACCGTCACCGAACTGCTCACCGACGACGGCCGGATCTCCGGTGCTTTCGGGTACTGGCGTGAAAGCGGCCGGTTCATCCTCTTCGAGACGCCGGCGGTGGTCCTGGCCACCGGCGGCATCGGGAAGTCCTTCAAGGTCACGTCGAACTCCTGGGAGTACACCGGCGACGGGCACGCGCTGGCCATGCGCGCCGGGGCGAACCTCATCAACATGGAGTTCGTCCAGTTCCACCCGACGGGCATGGTCTGGCCGCCGAGTGTGAAGGGAATCCTCGTCACCGAAGGCGTCCGCGGTGACGGCGGAGTCCTCAAGAACACCGAGGACAAGCGGTTCATGTTCGAGTACATCCCCGAGGTGTTCAAGGGGCAGTACGCGGACAGCGAGGAAGAGGCCGACCGCTGGTACACCGATCAGGAGAGCAACCGCCGCACGCCGGATCTGCTTCCGCGTGACGAGGTCGCGCGGGCGATCAACTCCGAGGTGAAGGCCGGGCGGGGATCACCGCACGGCGGCGTTTTCCTCGACATCGCCAGCAGGCTGCCCGCGGAGGAGATCCGCAAGCGGCTGCCGTCGATGTACCACCAGTTCAAGGAACTCGCCGACGTCGACATCACCAAGGAGCCGATGGAGGTCGGGCCGACCTGTCACTACGTGATGGGCGGGATCGAGGTCGACCCGGATACGGCGTCGTCGAGCGTGCCCGGTCTCTTCGCCGCGGGCGAGTGCTCGGGCGGGATGCACGGCTCGAACCGGCTCGGCGGGAACTCGCTTTCCGATCTGCTCGTCTTCGGCCGCCGCGCGGGACTCGGCGCGGCTTCCTACGTGGCGGATCTGAAGGACCGGCCGTCGGTGAAACAGTCCGATGTGGACGATGCCGCGAAGATGGCGCTGGCGCCGTTCGATCCGCCGGAGAACGGGGTCGCGGAGAATCCGTACACCCTGCACACCGAACTGCAGCAGTCGATGAACGATCTGGTCGGCATCATCCGCAAGGCCGCCGAGATCGAGCAGGCGC
Organism: uncultured Actinomycetota bacterium; assembly: GCA_963766045.1. Taxonomy (GTDB): domain Bacteria; phylum Actinomycetota; class Actinomycetes; order Mycobacteriales; family Pseudonocardiaceae; genus Amycolatopsis. Next base: position 2,093,759 of record CAVXYN010000003.1, read on the forward strand.
TGAGCAAGCTCGGCGAACTCCGGGAGCGGATCAAGCTGGTCACCGTCGAGGGTCACCGGCAGTTCAACCCTGGCTGGCATCTCGCCGTCGACCTGCGGAACATGCTCATGGTCAGCGAATGTGTCGCGAGGGCGGCGCTGATGCGGACCGAGAGCCGTGGCGGCCACACCCGCGACGACCATCCGGGCATGGACGCGCAGTGGCGCAACAAGCTCCTCGTCTGCTCGGCCTCGCCGGGCGACAATCCGGTGGTGCCCGACGTCGGCGTCGAGCCCAAGGAGCAGGTGCCGCTGCGGCAGGATCTGCTGGAGCTGTTCGAGCTGTCCGAGCTGGGGAAGTACTACACCGACGCGGAAGCTGGCCTCGCACCCCGGGAGTCAGGCATGAGCTACAAGGCGAGTTTCCGGGTCTGGCGCGGCGACGCGGATTCGGGCGAATTGCAGGACTACACGGTCGAGGTCAACGAGGGCGAGGTCGTCCTCGACATCATCCACCGCCTGCAGGCCACGCAGGCGTCGGATCTGGCCGTGCGGTGGAACTGCAAGGCGGGCAAATGCGGTTCGTGCTCGGCGGAGATCAACGGCAAGCCGCGGCTGCTGTGCATGACCCGGATGTCGACCTTCACCGAGGAGGAGGTCATCACGGTCACGCCGATGCGGACGTTCCCGGTGATCCGGGACCTGGTTACCGACGTGTCGTTCAACTACACGAAGGCCCGCGAGATCCCCTCGTTCACCCCGCCCCCGGAGCTGAAGCCGGGGGAGTACCGGATGCAGCAGGTCGACGTCGAGCGCTCGCAGGAGTTCCGCAAGTGCATCGAGTGCTTCCTCTGCCAGAACACCTGCCACGTCGTTCGGGACCACGAGGAGAACAAGGAGTCCTTCGCCGGGCCGCGCTATCTGATGCGGATCGCGGAGCTGGAGATGCACCCTCTGGACGTCGCCGATCGGCGTGACTCGGCGCAGGAAGAGCACGGGCTCGGGTACTGCAACATCACCAAGTGCTGCTCGGACGTATGCCCGGAGGGCATCCACATCACCGACAACGCGCTCATCCCGATGAAGGAACGCGTCGCGGACCAGAAGTACGACCCCATCGTGTGGCTGGGGAACAAACTGTTCCGACGGGACAAGTAGAGCCAGCGTGGTGCTGCTGAGCGCAGCGAAGGCTCCTACTGGCAGGCAAGACAAATGTGGCGTGGCGGAGTTGGCGGCGGGAGCGGACTCGTCAGAGGGACCAATCGCCTCCTCGACTGTCTGGTCGTGAGTGGTAATGACGGTTCTAACCGTCATTACCACTCACGAGCCAGGCACCCGCCGCACGCCCGTTTCGCGTGTCGTCCCGCTCGTCACGCGAAACTCGCCACCCGCGCACCGCAGTAGGTACCTGTCATCAGCACTCACGTACCTAGAGTCCGTCAGGGTGGCCCTCACGCATTTGCGGCGGCCGGTCGCGACAGCTGGCCCCGGACGTTGGCAGCCCCAGCCAGGGCCTCTCACGACCAGTTCGAAAACCGCAGTTACCCCTCCTATGACTGGGTGACCGGGCGCGGCGACTCGGTACTCGCCGAAGCCATCAGGACCGCGCAGATCGGTACCGCCAGCGCCAGCGTGGCCAGCACGAAAACCGGGAACAGGAAGGAGAAGACCTCCACTCCCGGCGGATCCGCCGCCGCCGGATCCAGGTGCAGGCGCACCGCCGCCATCCCGGTGTAGTGCATGCCGGAGACCGCCGCGCCCATCACCAGTCCCGCAGCTAGCCGGGGCAGGAGCTTGTTCAGCCCGACCGTGAACCACAGCGCGGCGGTCGCGGCGACGACCGCGATGATCACCGAGAGCACCACCAGCGGGACGTCGTAGCCGATGGTGCCCTTGATCTGCACCGCCCACATCCCGGTGTAGTGCATGACGTTCACCGCGAGCCCGGTGAGCAGCCCGCCGAGCAGCAGCCGCCGCCACGCGAACCGGTTGCGGACACCGAACACCAGCAGGCCGAGGAAAACCGCGGACACCGAAAGGATCGCGGACAGTGCCGTGCGGAGGATGTCGTAGCGCACCGGCAGACCTGGCGTCGAAAAGCCCAGCATCGCGATGAAGTGCATGACCCAGATTCCGACTCCGCCGATGGACACCGCGGCCAGCGCGAGCCAACCCAGCCGGCTCCGCGGGTTGGCGGTGGACCGGGCCTGCAGCGTGCAGGCGAGCCCGAGCGCGCACCCCGCCACCGAGGTGAGGTACGCGAGCACGATGAGCCAGTTCCCCATCGCGAAATCGTCGTGATCCATATGCATTTCCGGGCTCCTGTCAGGCTTTCCGCTGATGCGGCGCATGTAACTCGGCCAGAGCGTGCTCGGCCGCGGCGATGAGGGTCTGTTTCGTCGACTCCGGCGAGCGCGCGTCGCAGGAGATCACCTGCACCGCCGCCGGAATCTTGAGCGCCTCACGCACTTGTTCGGGCGCGTGCTGGCGGGTGCCGTGGAACTGGTTGATGGCCACCAGGAACGGCAGGCCGCGCGACTCGAAGAAGTCGATCGGCGCGAAGCTGTCCATGAGGCGGCGCGTGTCGACCAGGACGATCGCGGCGACCGCGCCGCAGACCAGGTCGTCCCACATGAACCAGAACCGGTGCTGGCCCGGCGTGCCGAACACGTAGAGCACCAGGTCGTCGGCGAGAGTGAGGCGGCCGAAGTCCATCGCGACGGTGGTGGCGATCTTCCCCGGCACCGCCTCGATCTGGTCGACCCCGACGCTCGCGGTCGTCATCACGGCTTCGGTGCGCAGCGGGATTATTTCCGAGACCGCGCCGACGAAGGTGGTCTTGCCGGCGCCGAACCCGCCCGCCACCACGATCTTGGCCGAGGTGATCCGTCGTTCAGAGTGCGCGTAGTCCACTGAGGACCCTTTCGAGCAGGTCGTTGCGTTCGTCCCAGGAGGTGTGTTCGGTGAGCGTGTCCCGCACCGACACCTGCCCGGCGCTGAGCAGGTCGCCGATCAGGACCCTGGCCACCCCCAGCGGCACGTTCAGGTGGGCCGCGACCTCCGCCACCGAACGCTGGTGCAGGCACAGCTGCGTGACCACCGCCAGCGGGTTGGTGGGGCTGTAGGGGGCCGTGCGTCCCTCGGTGGTCGTCTCCACGAGCGCTTCCACCGGGAGGTCGACCGTCGGCCGGGTCCGGCCGGCGGTCCACGCGTAGGGGCGGGCCAGGGAAGCCGAGTGCCGGCCGCCCTCACGTCGCCGGGCTTCACTCACCTGGTGGCTCCAGGTGAGGCCGCACGCCGCACCGGGGTCTCGACCATCTTCCCGACCCGGTCGACCAGCAACGTCATCTCATACCCCACCAGCCCGATGTCGCAGCCGGGGTTGGCCAGCACCACCAGATTCGAGCCGTCGCCGACGTTCATCAGCATCAGGAAGCCCTGCTCCATCTCGATGACGGACTGCACCACCCGGCCGGCGGTGAACAGCTCGGCCGTGCCCAGTGCGAGGCTGGACAGCCCGGACGCGATCGCCGAGAGCTGGTCGGCCCGGTCCCGCGGCAGCGTTTCGTTCGCCGCCACGAGCAGTCCGTCCGCCGAGACGAGCGCCGCGTGTGCGACGCCGGGAACGTCCTGAGTGAACGCCGACACCAGCCAGTTCCGGGACTGGTCGATCACGTCCGCTCCTTCTTGCCGGGTGTTCATCGTTTCTCCACCTTCGGTTCGGCCGGCTCGTTCGTTATGCGATGGCGGGCCGCGCGCATGCCGTTGTAGTGCCGGGAAAGGTTGTTCCGCACCGCCGCGGGATCGCGGAACGACGTGTCCTCCGGCTGCGACTGGCGCGGGGCGGCCGCGCCGGGGGCGAGCTGCGCGCCGGGTTGCCGGGTCGGCAGCCCGGACTCGGTGAACTCGAGGTCGGCCGGGCCGCCGACCGCGACTTCCGCGGCCAGCCGGACCTGGTCGACAGGGGTGACCCACTGGTCGGTCCGGGCCTTCGCGGCCGCGACGGGTTCGTCGGCGAACCAGTGCGAAAGCATCTGGTCGAAGATCGGGGTCGGCATCGGGGTGAGCTCCGGGTCGAAGGGCGCTGGTTCCTCGGAGGGCCATCGGGGTTCGAGCTCGTGGCGGGCGCTGCCGTTGATCGCGAGCCGTGCCGGGGGGCCGGGCCGCGGCGGCAGGTCGACCAGCACGAGCACGCCGGGAACGTGCACGCTCGCCGTGATCCCCGCACTCGCGGTCCGGGTGGTCGTCGGCCGCAGCCGGACGGTGATCCCGTGCGGCGCGGCGAGCCTGCTCACCACGAACAGTCCCATGCGGCGCGTGGTTTCCGGGCTTACGGCGGCATCGGCGGAGAGCCGGGCGTTCGCCGCCTCGATGTCTTCGCGGCCCATGCCGAGCCCGACGTCGACGACCTCGATCAGCACTCCGCCGTCGAACCCGCGGTCGGCGGTGAGCACGATCTGTTCGTCCGGCGGCGAGGAACGGATGGCGTTCTCCAGCAGTTCGGCAAGGATGTGCACGACGTCGGCGGCAGCCTCGGACTGCACCGACCCGCGCGGCGCGTTCCCCAGAGAGATCCGCTGGTAGTCCTTGACCTCCGAGGTCGCGGCCCGCAGCAGCTCGGCCGTCGCGACCGGCCCGATTTCCCGCCGCACCGGGCGGCCACCGGCGAGGACCTGGAGGTTCTCGCCGTTGCGCCGCAACCGGGTGGCGATATGGTCGATCTGGAAGAGCTCGGCGAGCCGCTGCGGATCCTGCTCGTCGGCTTCGAGGTCCTCGATGACCGAAAGCTGCAATTCCACCAGCGACTGGCTGCGGCGGGACAGCGTCATGAACATCTCGCTGACCTGGATGCGCATCTCCGCCTGCTCGCCGACGGCCAGCCGGACGGCCTGCTGGTGCATGTCGTCGAAGGCACGGGCGAGCTGGCCGATCTCCTCCTCGGAGTCGACCGGGAGCGTCTCGATCGCCTGCCAGTCGATCACTTCCCCGCCCCGGATCCGCTCGATCGTGTCGGGCAGCCGGCGGCGCGCGGCGTCGATCGCGGCCGCATGCAGCCGCCGGATGGGCGCGACCAGCGACCGTGCCACGGCGAGCGCGATGGAGAGGGCGATGAGCAGCGCAGCGATGATGAGCGCGGCGTCGCGAAGGGCGTCGGAACGGGCCTGGTTGGTCTGGAACTCGACCGAGTCGGAAAGCGTTTTGACGTGCTCCGTCAGCAGATTCCCGAGCGCGGCGCGTTTCGCCGCCGGTCCCCCGGCGCCAGGGATGGTCGCCGCGGCGAACCGGGCGGCCTCCGCCCCTGGCGGTAACGACCGGCGAATCTGGGCGGTCAGCACGGTTTCCTCGGCGGCGGCGTACTGGGCGGCGACCAGGATCGGCGTGTCCTGTGGCTGCCCGGACAGCGCCTCCTGTACCGCGAGACTGGTCCGCAACGCCACAAGCGCCCTGGCGATACCGGCCGAGGCGTCGAGATCCGGGCTGCCCGCCTGTCCGACCACTCCGGGAAACACTTCGCTGAGCGCGAAGACGAAGTCGTGGTAGCCACCGGTTTTGACGGCGGGCGACCCGGTCTCCTGACGGAGCGCAGCCAGCTTCCCCAGCTCGGTCTCCATCGCCCGTGCGGTCTGCGGCGCGAGCTGCGCGAAGTCGGCGTCATTCCGCACCGCCGCCGACTTCGCGTCCACCGCGCTGGTCTGCGCGGATCCGCCGTCGTGGATCATCTCGTCGTCGACGAGCGTGCTGAGCTCGACGATCCCTTGCAGAACAGGCATTTGATCCCGTACGGCGCTGAGCGCGCCCGCCCTGGCGAGTTCGGCCTGCACTCTTACCCCCGCCAGCAGCAGCGCGACGAGCACGGGCAACAACAGCACTACGGAGATCTTGGTGCGCAGCCGCCACGTACTGGGATTCCAGTACGTGTCGGCAGGACGGCGTCGAAGTGGTTCGTCGTCTTCTTTCATCTGTGGCGTGGCTCGATTCCTACCCGTGGCCCGATGAACGATTTTCAGAGTTCGTTTTCCCTGAATTCAAGCCAGGGACGTAACTCCGCCGCGGGGGGTGCTGTCAAGGAGCTGGACCCGTTTCCCCTCGTACGCATCAGCTACGGAGGGTAAACGTTGCACGGCCTGGCTTTTTACCTTCGCAGAGGGTGAACTACCGAATTCCGCGATCGCCGTGTCCGTGAATTTCCGGCGGCCATTTCTTGATCGGCTGGATTCGATCACGACCGAAAAGAATTTGACCGGCATCGCAGGGGTGCGGAAGATGAGTGCGGACGTCGATCAAGGGAGCACGTATGACGAACATGATGTGGCGACGCCACTCGTGCCCGGTCATCGGTTGCTTTGGCATGGAAGAGAAGCACGGCTCCCCGCCGTCGTGAACACGACGTCGCACTCGCGGAGCCGCCCATCGGGAAACCGAACCGGGCGGCTTTTCGTTGTGCGTCAAAGGCGCGTTGGTCCAGTGGAAGGGATACCGGGTTTTCACCCCGGTGACGCGGGTTCGAATCCCGCACGCGCTGCTCGGGTTCCGGCCCGGAAAACCCCGGCACGGCGGGGAGAACTGTTCCGTCGTTCCGGTGCGGCCGCGTCCGGGCCCGTGTGCCCGGCGCGGCCAGAACGCGCACGGTCCGGTGACCGGCCGGGATTCATATCCCCGGCCAGCCTGGTTCGACACCAGGGTGCGCGACTCCTCAAGAACCCTTGCGCGCGGTCCAAATATCGTCGCGCTGCTCAATGTCCTGGAAACCCTTGTCCTGCAACCCTTCTTCCAAGGACACGGCGGGCGGCGCCACGAGGACGAGGAGCCCGCCCGGAACGAGACTGGCGGCGATCCTGCCGAGGTGGTCGGATGTGTCCACGAACGCCGTGACGATGTCGAAGGAACCCATGACCGGCATCCGCGACAGCGGATGGACCTCGTAGGAGATGCCGACGGGGTCGCGTTCTTCTTCGCGCTGCGCGACGGCGATCAGGACCTGATCCTCGTCGACCCCGACGACCCGGCGTGCGCCTTGACCGCGGAACAACCGCGGATAGCGCCCGTCGCCGCAGCCGACGACCAGAACCGACCTGCCCGCCAGTTCCGGGAGCGCGTTCAGCAGCGTCGCGGTCCGGTCCGCCATAGGGCGACGCTAGCCCACGTCGCCGCTGCCCCGACAGGACCAACAGGCGGATCCCAAGTACGTGAAGGCCTGGAAGGCCCCCTTGCTTGCGCTCAACGCAAGCAAGGGGGCCTTCATGTACTGATTACTAGAGCGACCGGCCGGTGTTGAAGTCGGTGGCATCGACGATCGAGGCAGGAGCATCATGAACCGGCTTGGCGCCGCGAGGCGCCTTCTTCCGCTTGGACAGCTTCGTCTCCAGCCAAGATGCGAACTGGGACAGGAGGAGGTTCAGCACGATGTAGATGATCGCGACGACGATCAGTGTCGGGATCGTGTTGCCGTACAACCCGGTGAGCGGTCCCGAACCACGGATCAGCTCGTCGAAGCCGATGGTCAGCTGACCGGCCAGCGCGGTGTCCTTGAGGATGACCACCAGCTGGCTGACCAGCGCGGGCAGCATCAGCGTGACGGCCTGCGGCAGCAGGACGTTCACCATGACCTGGGTCTTGCGCAGGCCCAGCGCGGACGCCGCCTCGGTCTGGCCCTTGGGCAAAGACAGGATGCCCGCGCGGAACACCTCGGCCATCACCGAGCCGTTGTAGAGCACCAGGCCGGTCACCGCCGCGAAAAGCGGGCGGATCTCCGAGTCGATGTCGGTGTAGAAGGCGTACAGCGCCGCCGCGAAGACCATCAGCAGCAGCACCGGGATCGCCCGGAAGAACTCCACGACGGCGCCGACCGGAACCCGTATCCACTTGTGGTCCGAAAGCCGGCCGATGCCCAGCAGCGCCCCGATCGGCAACGCGATCACGATGGACAGTCCCGCTGCCTTCAGCGTGTTAAGCAGGCCAGGAAGCAGGAACTCGGTCCAGGTCGAACCCTTGATGAAGGGTTCCCAGAGGGCACCGGCCCACTGGCCCTTCTCATCGAATCCCGAGTAGACGAAGTAGCCGACCAGCGCCAGGACAAGCACGAACAGCACGCTGTAGAGCACGTTGCGTGCTTTGGCCTTCGGGCCGGGGGCGTCGTAAAGAACATTCTGCGCGCTCATCGCTTGACCTCGACCTTCTTGGCGACCCAGCCCAGCAGCAGGCCGAGTGGGAGGACCAGTGCGACGAACACGACGGCGAAGAGGATGAAGACCAGGAACAGCGAGTCAGACTCGTTCTCCACCATGGCTGACATCAGCAGTGCTGCCTCCGCCACTCCGATGACCGACGCGACCGTGGTGTTCTTCAACAGCGCGATCATGACGTTCGCCAGCGGCGCGATCACCGACCGGAACGCCTGGGGGAGCACGATCAGCGTCAGCACCTGGATGAAGCCAAGGCCCAGCGCGCGGGCTGCTTCCGCCTGGCCGACGGGAACGGTGTTGATACCCGACCGCAGTGATTCACAGACGAACGTCGCGGTGTAGGCCACGAATCCGAGGATCGCGAGCCGGAACGAGTTGTCGGCCAGCGACGTCGTCGAATCCGAGGAGGCCAGGTTGATCCCCAGGGTGGAGGACAACCCCAGCGACGTGAAGACGATGATCACCGTGAGGGGCGTGTTCCGGAAGATGTTGACGTAGGCGGTGCCGAACGCCCGCATGATCGGAACCGGGCTCACCCGCATTCCCACCAGGATCGTTCCCCAGATCAGGGAACCGATCGCGGAGAAGAAGGTGAGCTTGATCGTCATCCAGAACGCTGCGACCAAGTCATAGTCGGGATTGTCGAGGAAATCGAACAAGGTGCTCAACCCAGCCTCGGTATGGGAACGGTGCGCCGCATGGCACGGCGCACCGTTCGATCCGTCAGTTCAGAGCGCTATCAGGAGATGGCGGGCGGGTCCGGGATCTTGTAGCCGGACGGGCCGACGTTCTTCTCCAGGGCGGCCTTCCAGGCGCCATCCGCCTGCATCTTCTTGATGGCGTTGTTGATGGCGGTGACGCTCTCGTTGTCGTCCTTCTTCAGGCCGACGCCGTACTTCTCGTCGGTGAAGCCCTTGCCGACCAGCTTCAGCTTGCCGGGCTGCTGCGCCGCGTAGCCGCCGAGGATCACGTCGTCGGTGGTCATCGCGTCCACGCCGCTGTTGAGCAGGTCGGTGACGCAGTCGGTGTACTTGCCCCGCTCCTGGAGCTGGACTTCCTTGGCGTACTTGTCCTTGACGTTCTGCGCCGGGGTCGAACCCTTGACCGAGCACAGCTTCTTGTTACCGGTCAACGACTCCGGGCCGGTGATGTCGGTGTTGTCCGCCCGGACCAGCAGGTCCTGGTGCGCGATGAAGTACGGGCCGGCGAAGGAGACGTCGTTCTTGCGCTTGTCGGTGATCGAGTAGGTGGCGACGATGAAGTCGACCTCACCCTTCTTGATCAGGTCCTCGCGCTGCGCGGACTGCGCTTCCTTCCAGGTGATCGCGGACTCTTCGACGCCGAGCTCCTTGGCGATGTACTTCGCCACGTCGACGTCGAATCCGGCGTAGGTGCCGTCCGGCATCTTCTGGCCGAGGCCGGGCTGGTCGAACTTGATGCCGATGGTCAGCTTCTTGTTGTCCTTGGCCCGCTGCACCAGGTTCTTGTCACCGCTGGCACCGCTGCCAGTGTCGGACCCGCCGCCACCACAGGCCGTGAGGGCGAGCCCGGCCGCCACAACGGCCGCACTCAGTCGCAGAGCTCGGTTCAACCGCATTGTTCTCAGTTTCCTTCCGAATCTTGTCCAGCCATACCGGCCGGCGGGGAAGCCTTAGTGGGTGAGGATCTTTCCGAGGAAGTCCTTGGCCCGGTCGGTCTTGGGCTTGGTGAAGAACTCGTCCGGAGTGGAGTCTTCGACGATCTCGCCGTCGGACATGAACACCACCCGGTTCGCCGCGCGGCGTGCGAAGCCCATCTCGTGGGTGACGACGAGCATCGTCATCCCGTCCTTGGCGAGCGTGGTCATCACGTCGAGGACCTCCTGGACCATTTCGGGGTCCAGTGCCGAAGTCGGCTCGTCGAACAGCATCACCTTGGGGCGCATGGCCAGCGCGCGGGCGATCGCCACCCGCTGCTGCTGTCCCCCGGACAGCTGCGCCGGGTACTTGTCCGCCTGATTGGCGATCCCGACCCGTTCTAGCAGGTCCATCGCCGTCTTGCGGGCTTCGGCCTGCCCGAGCTTCCGGACCTTCATCGGCGCGAGCATGACGTTCTCGACGATCGTCTTGTGCGCGAACAGGTTGAACGACTGGAACACCATGCCGACGTCGGCGCGCAGCGCGGCCAGCGCCTTGCCCTCGGCGGGCAGCGGCACCCCGTCCACCGCGATCTCACCGGAGTTGATCGGCTCCAGCCGGTTGATCGCCCGGCACAGTGTCGACTTGCCAGACCCGGACGGTCCGAGCACCACGACGACCTGCCCACGTGGCACCTCGAAGTCGATCTCCTTGAGCACGTGCAGGTCGCCGAAGTACTTGTTAACGGCAGCCGCCTTGATCATCGGCGCCGCCACCTCCGCGGTCATCTGGCCTCCAGGAGCTTTGCGTATCTGGGACTTCTGGGTACGTCAGCGGGGTCAGGCACCACGCGATGGCGGAAACCTACTCCCGTCGGACCGCTTGTAAAGGCGGCTTGACCAATACTTAGGGTTTCAAGTCCGTATCGTTCCAAGCCACCGGACGGCCCCGGTCCTCACCCGTCCGGCGCTGATCAGCCTAGACAAGGCGGGGGCGGTCCGTAACCGGGGTCACAGCAGATCTGTAACGCATCGTGACCAATATGGCGTGCGGACGAGTGTCCGCTACGCCGGATGGCCCACCGTGGCGGGCAGCGCTCGGGTCGCCTGACCCCATAGAGTCGTTCTCCAGGTCGTTGCGACGCCGGGACGACGCGGAGGGACACGGGTGCGGGTACTGCTGGTTGAGGACGACGACCGGGTCGCGGGTGCGCTGACACCCGCCCTGACCCGGCGTGGCCTGACGATCAAACGGCTGGCTTCGGGTGCCGGGGTGCTCGACCTCGTTCACGAGGTCGACGTCGTCCTGCTCGATCTCGGGCTGCCGGACGTGGACGGCATCGTGCTGTGCCGCCGGATCCGCGCCGTCAGCGATGTCGCGGTGATCGTCGTGTCGGCCCGCGGTGAGATCGACGACCGCATCCAGGGCCTGCGCTCCGGCGCCGACGACTACCTCGTCAAGCCCTACGACGTCGACGAACTCGTCGCCAGGGTGGAGGCCGTGCGACGGCGTCGTGGCGAACGCCCGGCCTTGCCCGAAACCGCCGGCGTGATCCGGGCGGGTGACGTTTCGGTCGACATCGGAAGACATGAGGTCCGGGTCGACGGACAGCCGGTTTCGTTGTCCCGCAAGGAGTTCCAGGTGCTCGCGCTGGTGGTCTCCGCCCGTGGCGCGGTGTGCTCCCGCGAGCACGTGCTGAACGAGGTGTGGGGACACCGCGGTCCCGCGGAGAGCCGCTCGCTCGACGTCCACGTCGCGACCCTGCGCACCAAACTGGGCAGGCCCGCGCTGATCGAAACCGTCCGCGGGGTGGGTTACCGCCTCGGCGGCGGGTTCGGCCCGGCGGAAGGCTGAGCGAGTGCGCGTCCGGCTGCAGGCGATAGTGCTGACGCTGGTCGCGGCGCTCGTATTCGGTCTCGGCATCCCGCTCGCGCTCAGCGTCGCGGGCAGTGTCCAGCTGGACCTGTTCCTCGACCGCCTCACCGACACCTCGCGGTTCGCCTCCGTCGCCCAGCGCCCGCTGGTGGAGAACCGGCCGGAGCTGATCGAGGACGAACTTCGCCGCTACACCGAGGTGTACGAGGTCCCGGTGGTGATCGTCGACCAGGACGGCAAAGCCGTGGTGAGCGCGCTCGGCGGGGCCGGCGCCGCCGCACGGATCAACTTGAACGACGCGAACATCGCCTCGCATATCCAGGAGGCGCTGGCGGGGAGGCGGTCGGAACCCGGACCGCTCCTGATGCCGTGGAACACCGAGCCGCTGGTGCTCGCGGAGCCGATCCTGATCGACGGCGAGGTCCGTGGCGCGGTCGTCACCCTGTCGTCGACCGCCAAGGCCCGTACCGAACTGCTGCTGTGGTGGCTGCTGCTCGCCGCCGGTGGCGTGTTCGCGTTCGGACTCGCGCTGCTGGTCGCGCTGCCGGTGGTGCGGTGGATCCTGCGACCGGTCAACCGGCTCGACGAGGCGACCGGGGCACTCGTCGCGGCCGTGGTCAGCGGGCGTGAGGCCGAGCCGGTGGGGGAGACGGGCGGGCCGCCGGAGCTGCGGCGGCTCGAACGGTCCTTCGACCGGATGGCCGCGAGTGTCGGCGAGGCGCTCTCGGCGCAGCGCGCCTTCGTCGCGGACGCCTCCCACCAGCTGCGGAACCCGTTGACCGCGTTGAAGATCCGGCTCGGGAACCTCAAGGGCCACGTCGACGACGACCTCGCCGCGGCCGACCTCGAAGCGGCCGTCGTCGACGCGAAGCGGCTCAATCAGATCCTCGACGAGCTGCTGTCCTTGGCGAGGGCGGAGGCATCGGGCGGTGAGCTGGTGCCGGTCGACCTCGACGAGGTGGTGGCCGACCGTGTCGCCGACTGGACCGTCGTCGGCGAGGCGCGCGACATCTCGCTGGAGGCGAGCGGGCTCGGTCGCGGGCTCAGTGTGCTGGCGCCGGCGCGCGGGCTCGAGGTGGTGCTCGACTCCCTGCTGGACAACGCGCTGAAGTTCACCGAGCCGGGGACGCGGGTACGGGTCACCGTGGCCGCGGCGGACGGGAAGGTGGACGTCGCCGTCCGCGACCACGGGCCGGGTCTGCGGGCCGAAGAACTCGAGCGGGCGGCCGACCGGTTCTGGCGCAGCACCTCGCATCAGAACGTGCCGGGTTCGGGGCTGGGCCTCGCGATCGTCACCGAGATCGTGGCGCGCTCCGACGGGGCGCTTCGGCTCGCGGTGCCCGAAGACGGCGGCCTCGAGGTGATCGTGACCTTCCCAGTCAGTCCTTGATCGAGCGGAAGTACTTCAGCGCGCCCGGATGCAGCGGCATCGGCGAGGTCTCGATCGCCGGGTGGACGTCGATCGACAGCGCCGCTCCGGCCGCCCGGGCCAGCTGAGCGCGCGCCTCGAACAGCCCCCGGACCAGCGCCTCGGCGATGTCGTCCGGCATCGACGCGGGCACCACCAGGAAGTTCGGCAGGACGAGCGTCGTCACCGGTGCGGCGAGATCGTAGGCCGTCACCGGGATGGTCGCGGTGCGGTACACCTGGCTCATGGACCGCAGGTCGGGCACCAGAGTGGTGATGTCCAGCAGCCGCAGGCCGATCCGGTGCGACATCTCCGTGATCGCCGGCGTCGGGATCCCGCCGGACCAGACGACCGCGTCGATCTCGCGCCTTTCCAGCGCGGGCAACGCCTCGTTGAGACCGAGGGCGTGCTTCTCCACGGCTCCGGGGGCGTCCAGATCGGCCGCCTCCAGCAGCCGCTCCGACAGGAACTCGACCCCTGAGTCCGGGGAGCCGATCGCGACCCGGTGTCCCCGCATCTGCGCGACCGAGGTGATCTGGGAGTCGGCCCGGACGATGATGTGCAGGTAGTCGTCGTGCACCCGGGCCAGCGCGGCCAGCCCGGTCGTGTTCTCGGTCGCGACGTCCGCCGCCACGAAGGCGACGTCGGCCTTGTCGGCGCGCACCCGGGCGATGTTGTCCGGTGAGCCCTGCGTCTCCTGGACCTCCGGCCGTTCGACCCCCAGCTGCGTCGCCCACGCGTCGGCCAGCGCGTCGGCCAGCGTGTCGTAGACGCCACCGTTGACCCCGGCGGCGATCCGCACGTGCGTCCCCGACAGCTCGGACTCGCACCCGGTGACCAGGGCGCACACCAGGGCGAGCACCGCCGCCAGCACACCCGGTCTCCTCATGAGGGTCGATCGTGCCAGACAACCCCGCCCGCGTACCCTCGATGACGAGATGAGCGCGCGCACTTACCAGATCCGCACCTTCGGCTGCCAGATGAACGTGCATGACTCCGAACGTCTTGCCGGGCAGCTCGAGGACGCCGGCTACGTTCCGGGTGACGGCGAGGCCACACCCGACCTGATCGTGTTCAACACCTGCGCGGTGCGGGAGAACGCGGACAACAAGCTGTACGGCACGCTGGGGCATCTGCGGCCGCAGAAGACCGCGAAACCGGATATGCAGATCGCCGTCGGCGGCTGCCTCGCGCAGAAGGACCGCGGCGAGATCGTCAAACGCGCGCCGTGGGTCGACGTCGTGTTCGGCACCCACAACATCGGTGCGCTGCCGACGCTGCTGGAGCGCGCGCGGCACAACGCCGAGGCCGAGGTCGAGATCCTCGAAGCCCTCGAAACGTTCCCCTCGACACTGCCCGCTCGCCGCGAATCCGCGTACGCCGGCTGGGTGTCGATTTCGGTGGGCTGCAACAACACCTGCACCTTCTGCATCGTGCCTTCGCTGCGCGGCAAGGAGCGGGACCGCCGTCCGGGGGAGATCCTGGCCGAGGTCGAGGCGCTCGTCGCCGAGGGCGTGCTCGAGGTGACCCTGCTCGGGCAGAACGTGAACTCCTACGGCGTCGAATTCGGCGACAGGCTGGCGTTCGGGAAGCTCCTGCGCGCGTGCGGTTCGATCGAAGGACTGGAGCGCGTCCGGTTCACATCACCGCATCCGGCGGCGTTCACCGAGGATGTCATCGACGCGATGGCCGAGACGCCGAATGTTTGCCACCAGCTGCACATGCCGCTGCAGTCGGGTTCGGACAAGGTGCTGCGCGAGATGAAGCGTTCGTACCGGTCCGCGCGCTACCTCAAGATCCTCGACCGGGTGCGCGAGTCGATGCCCGATGCCGCGATCACCACCGACATCATCGTCGGCTTCCCCGGCGAGACCGAAGAGGACTTCCAGGCCACGTTGGACGTCGTCGCGCAGGCCCGGTTCTCCAGCGCCTTCACCTTCCAGTACTCGATCCGGCCCGGCACGCCGGCCGCCGAGATGGACGGGCAGCTGCCGAAGGAGGTCGTGCAGGAGCGCTACGAACGGCTCGTGAAGCTGCAGAACGGCATCTCCTGGGAGGAGAACAAGAAGATCGTCGGCCGCCGCGTCGAGTTGCTGGTCGCCTCCGGCGAGGGCCGCAAGGACACCGAGACGCACCGGATGAGCGGCCGCGCCCGCGACGGCAGGCTTGTGCACTTCACCCCGACAGGATCCGAGGTGGACAGGTCGGTGCGGCCGGGCGACGTCGTCGAGACCGTGGTGACCTACGGCGCGCCGCACCACCTCGTCGCCGACGGCGACCTGCTCTCGCACCGGCGGACCAAGGCGGGCGACAACTCCGAGGCCGGGCTCCGGCCGAAGACCAACGGCGTGACCCTGGGACTGCCGAGCTTCGGCGCCCCCGCCGTCACACCGGAACCGGTGAGCGGGTGTGCACTGTGACCGAACCGAAGAACCACACCGAAATCGACGAACTCGCCGCCGAGATCGACGAGGTCGGGGAGCGGGCGGCCAAGACGATCGAACTGGGCAGGCGGGGGTTCTCCATCGCCGTGCTGATGTTCGTGCTGCTGGTCGCCCAGTTGCTGCCGTGGGTCGGCGACTTCGCGGGCTGGCAGGTGCTGGCCGGACGCGGCGGCGGGATCCCGCAGCTGTTCGCGGCGACCTCCACCGGGATCGGGGTCTTCGCCTCCGCCGTCGCCCTGGTGACCAGGCGCTGGTGGCTGGCGTGGGTCTGCGCCGCGGGCGGCTGGTTCGCCTCGGTCGACGGCATGCTCGCGATCTGGTCCCAGCAGTCTTCACACGCGACCGGCGCGGCCGGTGGCGGTCCGGGCTTCGGGCTCATCGTCGCCTGGATCGCCACCGTCGCGCTGGCCGTCTACTGGATGCGTGCGGCTTTTTCTCGGAGCTAGATGACCACCAATCCGAAGATGCTCGACGTGGCGCTCAGGTAGAGGTCGGTTTCCGGGTGGTAGACCCTCAGCGTCAATGAGGCGCGGAGGCTGAAGCTCAGGTTGAGGACGAACTTCCCGTTGGGCTTGCACCTGGCCTGGCTGGTCGTGAGGTCGACCCATACCCCGGCGACGAGCTTCTGCACGATGACCAATTCGAGGGCTTCGGTGCCTTCGACGGCGTCGCCGCCTTCGGCCACGACGTCAAGCCTGCCCTTGACCTTGGTGTTCTCGCCGACCTTGACCTTGTCCTTGTCGGCCTTGGCTTCGAGCTTGACCTTCTTCTTCTTTTTGTGGACCGAGGATTGTTCGGAACTCGAGGATGACGCCGGAGCCGCGGCCGCCGACGTCGCCGGGACGAGCCCGGCCAGAACGCAACCTGCCACCAGGACGGTGAAGGCCCTGGCGATTCGTGAAATCGGCGTGTTGTTCATGATCGAAGTTGAGCACGGCTGAGCGCGGAGAGCGCTCGAATACGCACAAACGAGCGACGCTTCCCTCCACAATGGAGTGACCCCTCTGGCGAACGCTATGAAGGACGCTTTCATTGCGAAATTCGCAATGAAAGCGTCCTTCATAGCGGGCTGCCGGCGTACTCGGGAAGCTGCGGCCGGGGCTCCGGGTTACCGGTCCGCGATGGCCGCTTGAGCGGCCTCGAGCCACTCACGCCACTGAGCGGCCTGCTCGTCCGCCTTCTTCGCGCGACGCTCGTCGCCCGCCGCACGGGCCTTGGCCGCCTGCGACTCGAACTGCTCGACCCGCTCACGGAACTGGGCCGCGCGAGCCTGGGCCTCCGGGTCGGTCCGGCGCCACTTGCTGTCCTCGGCCGACTTGATCGCGTCCTGCACGGCCTTGAGGCGGCCGTCGAGCTCGCGGATGCGTTCGCGCGGGACCTTGCCGATCTCGTCCCACTGCTCCTGGATCCGGCGCAGGTGCTGCTTCGCCGCATCGAGGTTCGCCGCCGGGTCGATCTTCTCGGCCTCGACGAGCAGCTCCTCCTTCTGCTGCGCGTTGGTCGCGAACTCGGCGTCCCGCTCGGAGAACACCGCCGAGCGCCGGGCGAAGAACTTGTCCTGCGCCGCGCGGAACCGCTGCCACAGCGCTTCGTCGCTGTCCTTGGGCGCGCGGCCGGCGGCCTTCCACTCGGCCATCAGGTCCTTGTAGCGGCCGGCGGTGTCGCCCCAGTCCGACGACTCGGACAGGGCCTCGGCTTCGGAGATCAGTTCTTCCTTGCGGTGCTTCGCGCCCGCTCGTTGCTTATCCAGCTCGGCGAAATGGGAACCGCGGCGCCGGTTGAACGCCTCGCGGGCCTTGGAGAACCGCTTCCACAGCTCGTCGTCGGTCTTGCGGTCGACGCCCTTGACGGTCTTCCACTCGTCCAGGATCGCGCGCAGCCGGTCACCGGCCGCCTTCCACTGGGTCGACTCGGCGGCGAGTTTCTCGGCCTCGTCCGCGAGCGCCTGCTTGCGGGTGATGGCGGCCGCGCGAGCCTCCTCGCGCTCCTGCTTGGCCGAGGCCAGTGCCTTCTCGGCGTGGGAGATGACCTGGTCGATACGCCCGCTCAGTGCGACGAGGTCGCCGACGACAGCGGCTTCGGCGAGGCCGTCGCGCAGCTGCGTGGCCGTGGCGAGTGCGTGCTTCGGGTCGCCCGCGCCGGACTCCAGCCGCGTCTCCAGCAGTTCGACCTCGGTGCGCAGATCGTCGAACCGGCGCGCGTAGTGCAGGAGCCCCTCGGCCGGGCTTCCGGCCTGCCAGACGCCGACCGCGCGCTCGCCGTCGGGCGTGACGACGTAGACCGTTCCTTCTTCGTCGACCCTGCCCCAAGCGGACGGGCTGGGTTCGGCGGGCGGCACCGGGGGTGCGGGGTGCCCGCCACCGAGCGCGTGCGGCACGGGGTGCGGTGCCGGGGTGCCGGTGGTCGTGTTCTCCTGGGCCATCGCAGGCTCCTTATCGCCTGTACGCCCGCTGGCGCGGGCGCCCCGCCTAGCGGCGGGGCCGGGTAATGCGTTGCCGTCTCTGCTCGGGGGTACCGACCCCCTCGCGGCATTCAAGCAGCTCAGCGTCCACCGTGGAACCGGATGAACCACCAGAGGAACAGTGATCCTACTTCCGGAGGACGCTCTGTGTCGGTCGGTTCCGGGCGGGAAGGTAACGTCGGCGGCCGTGATCCGCCGTGTCGCCGTGCTCCCGCAGCCTCCGCTGCTCATCCCCGAATTGGCCGCCGGAGCGGCGGGTGAGTGCGCCGAGCTGCGTGAAGCCTGCCTCGACGCGGTAAAGCGGCTGACCGGCGTTTCCAGGGACTGGGTGGTCATCGGCGCGGCCGACGGCGCGCCCGTCGTACCCCGCGACGCACGCGGTTCCTTCCGGGGATTCGGCGCGAACGTCGGCGTATCACTCAGCCGGGTGACAGGCCCTGAAACCGAACTCCCGCTCCCGGCGCTGGTGGCGGGCTGGCTGCGTGAAAAAGCCGGAGCGTCTTCGGTCGAAGTCCGCCTCGTCGAACCCGGCTGTGCTCCTGACCAGTGCGATCTCATCGGACGTGAACTACAGGCCGCCGCGGTGCTGGTCCTCGGCGACGGCTCCAACCGGCACGGCCCGCGATCACCCGGTGGTGAGGACGCGCGCGCGGACGGGTTCGACACCGCGATCCGCGAGGCGCTGACCAAGGGGGACTCCGGTGCCCTCGCCGTCCTCGACCCGGCACTGGCCGCGGACCTCGGCGCGGGTGGCCGCGCGCCCTGGCAGGTCCTCGCGGGCCTCGCGGGAGACGGCGGCTGGGACGCCGACCTGCTGTATTCGGCCGCCCCGTTCGGCGTCGGCTACCACGTCGCCGTCTGGGACCTGGCGTGATCCGGCCGGTGGCGGTCGTCGGGCCGACGGCGACCGGCAAGACGGCCCTGGCGGTCGAGCTCGCCCTCACCCTCGGGGGTGAGGTCGTCAACGCCGACGCGCTGCAGCTGTACCGCGGCATGGACATCGGGACGGCCAAGGCGACGCCGGAGGAACGGCGGGGCGTACCGCATCACCTCCTGGACGTACTGGACGTCACCGAGACGGCCTCCGTGGCCGCGTACCAGCGTGACGCGCGCGAACGCGTCGAAGAACTCCTCGACGCCGGACGCGTGCCGATCCTGACCGGCGGTTCGGGCCTCTACATCCAGGCCGTCCTCGATGACCTCCGGTTCCCGGGCACCGATCCGGCGGTCCGCTCCAGGCTCACCGCCGAGGCCGACGAGGTGGGTGCGGCCGCGATGCACGGGCGGCTGAGCGGACTGGACCCGGTCGCGGCCGAGGCGATCCTGCCGACCAACACCCGGCGGATCGTGCGCGCGCTCGAGGTCATCGAGATCACCGGCGAACCGTTCTCGGCCAACCTGCCGAAACCGGGTCCGGCGCGCTACGGAACGGTCGTGATCGGAATCGACCGCGACCCGGCCGAGCTCGACGAACGTGTCGACCGGCGGGTTGAGCTCATGTTCGAGGCCGGTCTCGTCGACGAGGTCCGGGAGCTGCTGGGACACGGACTCCGTAACGGGCTCACCGCGTCGAGGGCGCTCGGCTACCAGCAGGTGATCGCCGAACTCGACGGCGAAGGCGACTTCGCGGCCGCTGCGGAGGCGACCGCGCAGGCCACCCGGAGGTTCGTGCGACGGCAACGTTCCTGGTTCAAACGGGACAAGCGCATCCAGTGGTTCGACGGTGGCATGGAGCGACTGGCCGAGCGCGTCCTCGACGTGACGGCCAAGTAACCTGAATGCCATGGGCGGCATCGAATTCCTTAAGGGACACGGCACACAGAACGACTTCGTGCTGCTTCCCGACCCGACCGGCCGCCTTGAGCTGACCGAGGCCCGGGTGGCGGCGCTGTGCGACCGTCAGCGCGGTCTCGGCGCCGATGGTGTGCTGCGCGTCGTCAAGTCGGCCGCGTTCGGCGCGGAGTCCGCGGGCGAATGGTTCATGGACTACCGCAACGCCGACGGTTCGATCGCCGAGATGTGCGGCAACGGCGTCCGGGTCTTCGTCCGGTACCTGGTCGAATCGGGGCTCGTGACGGAGAACGACTTCGTCATCGGCACCCGCGCCGGTGACCGTCCCGTCCAGATGCACCCCAACGGTTCGGTGACCGTCCAAATGGGACCGGCCACGATCACCGGCACCTCGGTCACCGTGGTCGCCGGGCAGCCGTTCTCCGGCGTCGCGGTCGACGTCGGCAACCCGCACCTCGTTTCGGTCGTCGAGGACGACGTCGACGAACTGGATCTGCGTGACCAGCCGGACTTCGACGAGGACGTGTTCCCGGCCGGGGTGAACCTCGAGTTCATCAACCTGTTCGGCGAAAACGCGCTGAAGATGCGCGTGCACGAGCGCGGTGTCGGTGAGACACGGTCCTGCGGCACCGGCACGGTCGCCGCCGTCGCGGCGGCACTGCACCTCGCGGGCACCGACACCGGCGAAGCGACCGTCGACGTCCCGGGCGGCCGCGTGATCGTCGCGGTCAAGCGCCGCGCGTCCACCCTGACCGGACCCGCGGAGATCGTCGCCCGCGGCGAACTCGACGAAGGCTGGTGGGCCGGCCTCGGCGCTTAGGGCGTGTCTGGTGGATCATCGTCCGCGATCTTCGGGCCCAGGCGGCCCCTGGCGGCACGGCGGATTCGACCAAGTACGTCCAGTACGAGGCCGAATCCGCCGCGCCGCCAGGAACCACCTGGACTCCGAAGCTCATCGAACAGATCCACCAGACACGCCCTAGCCGACAGCGACCGGCTCACGTGGCAGGTCGCGAAGCTTCCGAAGTGGGGAGAAGACCACCCACAGGAGGGCCGCGGTCTCGCCGGCCACGGCGACCCACAGCGTGCCCCGGATCCCGATCGTCTCGCCAAGAACACCGCCGAGCAGCCCTCCCAGCGGCAGCATCCCCCAGACGACGAACCGCACACTCGCGTTCATCCGGCCGAGCAGCCGGTCCGGGCAGACGGCCTGCCGGTAGGAGACCTGCGCGACGTTGTAGATGATGATCCCGAATCCGGCGATCATCATGGCCACCGGGAACAGGATGATCCGCCAGCCCGGCGCGGCCAGCGGCAGCAGCAGGTAGAACGGCCAGGTCAGGAGCGGGACGAGCCAGATCGACCTGGCCTGCCCGATCCGCCGCGTGATGGCGTTGGCGAAGATCGCGCCCACGATCCCGCCCACGCCGCCGGTCGCGAGCACGAGGCCGACGGCCGCGGGAGGCAGGCCCAGATCCCGGTTCAGGAACAGGATCTCCACCGCGACGAAGACGCCGTTGAACAGATTGGCCGTCGCGGTGCAGGCGACGATCGAGCGCAGCGCGGTGTCGGTGAACACGAACCGCAGGCCCTCGACGATCTGGGGGAGCAGCCTCGCGTCTTCGTGCCGCTCGGGTTCCGGTTCGACGGTGCGGATCCGCAGCAGGCACAGCGCCGAGGTGAGGAAACCGAGCCCGGTCGTGAGCACGGCGTTGGCCGCGCCCGCCAGTTGCACCAGCCCGCCGCCGATCCCCGGCCCGGCCAGGAAGGCCACGGACTGACTGGCCTGGAGCTTCGCGTTGCCTTCGAGGAGATGCTCGCGGCCGACCAGTGTCGGCAGATACGACTGGTAGGCGACGTCGAAGAACACCGTCGCGGTGCCGACGAGCGTGGCGACCACGATGAGCTGGGCCAACGAGAGCACCCCGGCCCACCAGGCGATCGGGATGCTCAGCAACAGCGCGGCGCGGACGAAGTCGGCCCGCAGCATCAGCGTGCGGCGCCGCGTCCGGTCCACCCAGACCCCGGCGGGCAGCCCGATGATCAGGAACGCGATGGTTTCGGCAGCGGTCAGCAGCCCCATCTGGAACGGCGTCGCGGCCAGCACGGTGGCCGCGAGCAGGGGAATCACGGTGTGCCCCGCGAACGCTCCCACCTGACTGGCGGTGTCGCTCGCCCAGAGCCGCCGGAAGTCCGCGTGGAAGAACAAGGAATCTCTGCGCACCGCGCCACCCTTCCGCGAGTGATTGGAAAGTGTCAATCACTTTTCGCTCTAAGCTGTCGCGGTGCCCTCTCCACGACGCGTCGCCACCGAGGCCGAGGCCGCCGCCATGGCCTCCGGAATAAGGCTGCGCATCATCCGGTTGACGTTCTCCGAGGCGCTCACCAACAAGGAACTCGCGGACCGGCTCGGCCGCGACCCCGCGACGACGCTGCACCACGTGCGCCGTCTCGTCGATACGGGTTTCCTCGAGGCGCTCCCGCCGAGACGCGGTACGCGCGGTGCGAAAGAAATTCCGTATCGCTCGACCGGGTTGTCCTGGCATCTTGATTCCAGCGACAGGGGGATCGATCAGGCGATCTTCGAGGCGTATCTGGCCGAAATCGCCGAAACCGGGTTCGACGAAGTACACCAGACGAGACTGGTGGTCCAGGTGCCGGACGAGCAGATCGCCGAGCTCGAACGCAGGATCAACGAGGTCCTCGACGAATTCCTCGCCCGGCCGGTCGACACGAACGCGAAGCGTACGGCGATCTACCTGTCGAGGTATCCCAGCACGTAATGAATTCGGTCCCGCCGCCGAAACGTGGGACCATGGAGGCACGATGACGGAATTGACACACAGAGATATGGACGGCCGGGACCTGAACGACATGGACCCATCCACCGGTGAACTGGAGCTCGAGGACCGCGCCTCGCTCCGCCGGGTAGCGGGCCTGTCCACCGAACTCGCGGATGTCACCGAGGTCGAATACCGGCAGCTGCGCCTCGAGCGCGTCGTTCTGGTCGGTGTGTGGACGGAGGGCACCGCCCTCCAGTCCGAGGCCTCGCTCGCCGAACTCGCCCGTCTGGCCGAAACGGCCGGCTCCGAGGTGCTGGAAGGCCTGGTGCAGCGGCGGATCCGCCCGGATCCCGCCACCTACATCGGCTCGGGCAAGGTCAAGGAAGTGCGCGACATCGTGGTGGCCACCGGGGCCGACACGGTGATCTGCGACGGTGAGCTCTCGCCAGGCCAGCTGCGTCAGCTGGAGGAGAAGGTCAAGGTGAAGGTCATCGACCGCACCGCCCTGATCCTCGACATCTTCGCGCAGCACGCCAGGTCCAAGGAGGGCAAGGCACAGGTCGAACTGGCCCAGCTGCAGTACCTGATCCCGCGGCTTCGCGGGTGGGGTGCGGCGCTGTCCCGGCAGGCCGGTGGCCGTGCCGGTGGCGCCAACGGTGGTGTCGGTCTGCGTGGACCCGGTGAGACGAAGCTCGAAACTGACCGCCGGCGGATCAACAAGCGCGTCTCGAAGCTGCGCCGGGAGATCGCCGCGATGGACACCATCCGCGAGACCAAACGCGGTCGCCGGGTGGCCAACGAGGTGCCGAGCGTCGCGATCGTCGGATACACCAACGCCGGCAAGTCGAGCCTGCTCAACGCGCTGACCGGCGCCGGAGTGCTGGTCGAGGACGCGCTGTTCGCCACGCTGGATCCGACGACCCGGCGGGCGCAGACCGCGGACGGCCGCACGTACACGCTGACCGACACGGTCGGCTTCGTCCGGCACCTTCCGCACCAGCTGGTGGACGCGTTCCGTTCGACGCTGGAGGAGGCGGCGAGCGCCGACCTGCTCGTGCACGTCGTCGACGGTGCGGACCCGACGCCGGAGGAACAGGTCAACGCGGTACGCGAGGTGCTCGCCGAGATCACGAAGCGCCGATCCGAACCGCTCCCGCCGGAGCTGCTGGTGATCAACAAGGCCGACGCCGCCGACGAGGTGTCGCTGGCCAGGCTGAGGCACGCGCTGGCCGGTTCGGTGCAGGTGTCGGCGCGGACCGGTACCGGGATCACCGAGCTGGCCGAGGTGATCGCGGAGCGGCTGCCTCGTCCCGAGGTCATGGTCGAGGCGCTGATCCCGTACTCCCGCGGCGAACTCGTTTCCCGTGCCCACGCCGACGGCGAGGTGCTGGAAGAGGAGCACGTCGAGACCGGCACGCGGCTGCGCGTCCGGGCCCGCCCGGATCTCGCCGCGGCCTTGGGCGATTTCCAAACCAACGGTTCGGCGCTTTAGACGTCTCCGTAGTGTGGGACCTCAGGGGTTCCACACTACGGAGGTGGATGTGCGGGGGCTTTTCGCGGCGGCGGTCGTGCTGGGGACGTTCGTCGGCGGGGCCCTTCCCGCTGCGGCACAGGAGCTGCCGGCGCCACAGCCGGTATGCGCGAACCGTGATTCCAAGATCACCGAGCTTTCCGGCCTCGTTTCGGACGGCGATCACTTCTACGCCCTCAACGACGGCGGCACCAAGACCCAGGTCTTCGTGCTCGGCCGCGACTGCAAGGTCCAGCGGACCATCTCCGCCGCGACCGATCCGTACGACGCCGAGGACCTCGCGCGGACCGCGGACGGCACGTTCTGGCTTTCCGACACCGGCGACAACCGCAAGCAGCGGGACACCGTCGCGTTGATTTCGCTGACACCGCAAGGCAAAGCCGCGGTGCACCGGCTCACCTACCCCGACGGCCAGCACGACGTCGAAGCGCTGCTGATGGACAAGTCCGGCACGCCGTACCTGATCACCAAGGACGTGTTCGGCGACGCGAAGGTGTACCGGCCGACCGGGCCGCTCGCGAGCCCCGGCCCGACTCCGCTCGAGAGTGTGGGTTCGCTGCAGATCAAGGAGACGTCCACACCGGGCGGTCCGGTCGGATCGATCGGGTCGATGACGGTGACCGGGGCGGCGTCGATGGCCGACGGATCGGTGGTCGCGTTGCGCACCTACACCGATGCCTACCTCTACGCCGTCACCGACGGAGATCTGGCGGCGGCGCTGCGACGCGAACCCGTGCACGTGCCCCTGCCGAACGAAAAGCAAGGGGAGGCGCTCGCCTTCGACCCGGACGGGACCTTGCTTTCCGGAGGAGAAGGCGTCGGGGAACAAATCCGCGCGGTCAAGGGGGCGGCGGCGGTCGCCAAGGAATCCGCCGGGTCCGAGGGCAGCACCTCAGGCGGAACCTCCGCGGCAGGCGGCAGTGGCTCGGGGTCCGGCTTCCCGTTCGTGCAGGTCGGGATCGCCGCGATCGTCCTGATCGGCGGCTTCCTCGCCGTAGGCAAACTCCGCAAACGGAGAGAATGATCGGGCCCAGAGCCTGCCGGGTCTGACCCGTATGGGATCCCGGCATGCTCCGTCAGCGCGCGACTAAAGACGACGCAACACGGCGACGACCTTGCCGAGGATGGTGGCGTCGTCACCCGCGATGGGCTCGTAGGCCTCGTTGTGCGGCATCAGCCAGATGTGGCCGTCCTTGCGCTTGAACGTCTTGACCGTGGCCTCGCCGTCGATCATGGCCGCCACGATCTCGCCGTTGTCGGCGGTCGGCTGCTGGCGCACGACGACCCAGTCGCCGTCGGTGATGGCGGCGTCGACCATCGAGTCGCCGGTGACGCTGAGCAGGAACAGCTCACCCTCACCGACGATTTCGCGCGGCAGCGGGAAGACGTCTTCGATCGCCTGCTCGGCCAGCACCGGCCCACCGGCGGCGATCCGGCCGACGAGCGGCACGTACGCGGCCTTCGCCGCCGACGGCTGGTCGACGTCGATGCCCATCGGGTTGTCGTCCGTCGCGGCGAGCACACCCACCGCGCGCGGCCGGTTGGGGTCGCGCCGCAGGTAGCCCTTGCGCTGCAGGGCCTGCAGCTGGTGTGACACCGAAGAGGTCGAGGTCAGCCCGACCGCCTCGCCGATCTCGCGCACACTCGGCGGGTACCCGAACCGGCTCACCCACAGCTTGATCACGTCGAGCACCTGCTGCTGACGCACGGTCAGGGTCTCGTCCACCTCATAGACCTCGGGCAAGGCGCGCACCTTGCCCGAGCCCCTAGGCGCGTTCCCCGCCTTGCTCTCCTTAGCCACCGTCTCGCTCCTTCATCTCCTGCGTCGCCCCCGGATCGTCCGGTTTCCCGGACCGACTGGCCTGTTCCGGCCGGTGGCGGACGATCTCCACGCCCGTGCCACCGACGGCGCCTGCCTGGCAGACGCCCTGGTCAACGACGTTAGCCCGCCGGGACGACGATTTCAAACATCTGTTCGATGGACACGCCGTGTCGCTCGATTTTTGTCGGTGGTTGGTGGTACACATTCGCACGGGCGTTCGATAGAACGCTTGTTCGATCTTGGTCGCCGGGTCCCCGCCCGGCGGACCGCGAAAGTGCTGGACCTGAGAGAAGCAGGACTTGCGAGGAGGTTCCGATGTCGATTCTGGCCGATCGTGGACTGGTCCGTTCCAGTTCCCCCGGGCCCGTTCCGGCAGGGGTCGCCCGGCCCGTGCGGGTGGTGCGGGGCAGGCGTGCCGAGCCGCTGCGCCCGCCGACGCGGGCGCGGATCGTGGCGGGCCGTCGTACGGCCGGCGTCGCGTCGCAGGGATGCGCGGCGCCTCGCAGGCTGGCCATCCGGTGGCCGTGGCTCGCCGCGCTGGCTCTTCTGACGTGCGGAATCGTCACCGGATTGGGTCTCTTCATGGCCGGGATTCCGGGCGCCGCGGTGCCGGAGCGGACGACGACGGTGTCCGTTTCGTCGGGTGAGACGCTCGTGGATCTCGCCGCGCGTTTCGCGCCGGGAAGTGACACTGGCGCGGTTGTCGCCCGCATCAAGGAGCTCAATTCCCTGGAAGACGCCGTTCTCGTGCCGGGTCTGCCCCTCACGGTCCCGGTCGCCGCCGAGGTCGCCGAAGGGCGGCCGTAACCCTCCGGAAGCCGTCCAGGACAGGTGGTCGATCCCGGTCTTTCGCCGGTGTTCACCCGGTCGTGCCGCTTGCGTGTGCCCGGCCCGCGATCTACGCTCCACCGCTATATGTAGTAGTTACATGGCTGTAGTTGGTCCATAGCTTGGGGTAGACTCGGTACCAGTTGTCCACAGCTGGCCGGTGTTCACCCACCGGATGTCCACAGATCGATCCACACGTCGATCTTCAACCGTCGTTGCGTGGCGATGGGGCGGACATCGATCGGGACCGGCCGGCGCGGAGGGGAAGGTGATCGGCGGATGAGGTGCCCGTTCTGCCGGCATGCGGACTCTCGGGTCGTCGACTCCCGAGAGGTGGATGAAGGTCAGGCGATCCGGCGGCGGCGCTCGTGCGCCGCGTGCGGCCGGCGCTTCACGACCTCGGAGACGATGGTGCTCGCCGTCGTCAAACGGTCCGGGGTCACCGAGCAGTTCAGCCGGGACAAGGTGGTCCGGGGGGTGCGCCGAGCCTGCCAGGGCCGGCCGGTCGACGACGACGCCCTGCAGCAGCTCGCGCAGAAGGTCGAGGAATCGATCCGTTCGGCGGGGCTGGCGGAGATCCCGAGTCACGAGGTGGGCCTGGCGATACTGGGCCCGCTGCGTGAACTCGACGGTGTCGCCTACCTGCGGTTCGCCAGTGTCTACCGCTCGTTCTCCTCGGTCGAGGACTTCGAGAAAGAGATCGCGGACCTTCGCGAGGCCATGGGTTCTGCCGCACTGGAAGAGAGCGATCAAGACGCGAAAGACGGCTGACGCCGCCGCTCCGCGTGGGAGTGAGGGAAGACCCATGACAGAAACCGTGGGAACCGGGAACCCGGCATCCGCCCCGGCCGGTGGCAAGAAGAAGCAGGCGGGCGGGCTGAAGGTCCAACGCGTCTTCACCACCGAAGGCATTCACCCGTACGACCAGGTCACCTGGGAGCAGCGGGACGTCGTGATGACCAACTGGCGCGACGGCACGGTCAACTTCGAACAGCGCGGCGTGGAATTCCCCGGGTTCTGGTCGGTCAACGCGACGAACATCGTCACCAGCAAGTACTTCCGCGGTGCCGTCGGCACGTCCCAGCGCGAGCACAGCCTCAAGCAGCTGATCGACAGGGTCGTCCGCACCTACGTCAAGGCCGGCCGCGAGCACGGCTACTTCGCGAGCCCCGCCGACGCGGAGGTCTTCGAACACGAACTGACCTGGATGCTGCTGCACCAGGTGTTCAGCTTCAACTCGCCGGTGTGGTTCAACGTCGGCACGACCTCGAAGCAGCAGGTCTCGGCGTGTTTCATCCTCGCGGTCGACGACACGATGGAGTCGATCCTCAACTGGTACCGCGAGGAGGGCCTGATCTTCAAGGGCGGCTCCGGTGCCGGCCTGAACCTCTCCCGTATCCGCTCCTCGCGTGAGCTGCTGTCCTCCGGCGGCACCGCGTCCGGCCCGGTTTCGTTCATGCGCGGCGCCGACGCGTCCGCGGGCACGATCAAATCCGGCGGCGCCACCCGGCGCGCGGCGAAGATGGTCGTCCTCGACGTCGACCACCCGGACGTCGGGGAGTTCGTCCAGACCAAGGCGCGCGAGGAAGAGAAGATCAAGGTCCTGCGCGACGCCGGGTTCGACATGGACCTCTCGGGCGCGGACATCGCCTCCGTCCAGTACCAGAACGCCAATAACTCGGTGCGCGTCTCCGACGAGTTCATGCAGGCCGTCGAGTCCGAGGGCGACTTCGGCCTCCGCGCCCGCAAGACCGGCGAGGTCATCGACCGCGTCGACGCGAAGAAGCTGTTCCGCACCATCTCCCAGGCCGCCTGGGAATGCGCGGACCCGGGCCTGCAGTACGACGGCACGATCAACGACTGGCACACCTGCCCGGAATCGGGCCGGATCACCGCGTCGAACCCCTGCTCGGAGTACATGCATCTGGACAACTCCAGCTGCAACCTGGCGTCGCTGAATCTGCTCAAGTTCGCAACCGAGGACGGCACGTTCGACGCTCCGCTGTTCGCGAAGGCCGTCGAGCTGGTCATCACCGCGATGGACATCTCGATCTGCTTCGCCGACTTCCCGACCGAAGCGATCGGTGACACCACTCGCAAGTTCCGCCAGCTCGGGATCGGGTACGCGAACCTCGGCGCGCTGCTGATGGCGCTCGGGCACGCGTACGACTCCGATGGCGGCCGCGCGCTCGCAGCCGCCATCACCTCGCTGATGACCGGTGTCTCATACCGGCGGTCCGCCGAACTGGCGGCGGTCGTCGGGGCGTACGAGGGCTATGCCCGCAACGCCGAGCCGCACCAGCGGGTCATGCGCAAACACGCCGCCGCCAGCGAACTGGTGCGGACGTATCACACCAACGACGCCGCGGTCCGCGCGCTCGCGACGCAGGAATGGAAGCGCGGCATCGAACTGGGCGAGGTCAGCGGCTGGCGCAACGCGCAGGCCTCGGTGCTCGCCCCGACCGGCACCATCGGTTTCATGATGGACTGCGACACGACCGGCATCGAGCCGGACTTCTCACTGGTCAAGTTCAAGAAGCTGGTCGGCGGCGGCTCGATGCAGATCGTCAACCAGACCATCCCGCGCGCGCTGGCCGCACTCGGCTATCAGGCGGAGCAGGTCGAGGCGATCGTCGAGTACATCGCCGAGCACGGCCACGTCGTCGACGCGCCCGGCCTGCGCCAGGAGCACTACGAGGTGTTCGACTGCGCGGTGGGGGAGCGGTCCATCGCCCCGATGGGACACGTCCGGATGATGGCCGCGGTGCAGCCGTTCCTGTCCGGCGCGATCTCCAAGACGGTCAACATGCCGGAGTCGGCCACCGTCGAGGAGGTCGAGGAGATCTACTTCCAGGGCTGGAAGCAGGGTCTCAAGGCACTCGCGATCTACCGTGACAACTGCAAGGTCGGCCAGCCGCTCTCCACCGGCAAGAAGGAGAAGGCCGAGCCGGAGGTGGAGAAGGTCGTCGAGTACCGCCCGGTCCGCAAGCGCCTGCCGAAGAAGCGCCCGAGCCAGACGGTGTCGTTCACCGTCGGCGGCGCCGAGGGTTACCTGCACGCCGGTTCGTACCCGGACGACGGGCTCGGCGAGATCTTCGTCAAGCTCGGCAAGCAGGGCTCGACCCTCTCGGGCGTGATGGACGCGTTCTCGATGTCCATTTCGGTCGGTCTGCAGCACGGGATTCCGCTGGAGTTCTACGTTTCGAAGTTCTCCAACCTGCGTTTCGAGCCCGCCGGCATGACCGACGACCCGGACATCCGGATCGCGACCAGTGTCATGGACTACCTGTTCCGCAGGCTGGCCCTGGACTACCTGCCGTACGAGAAGCGCGCACAACTCGGCATCTTCACCGCCGACGAGCGCTCGGCACAGGTCGAGGCGACCTACGGGGGCGGTACACAGGAGAACGTCGACATCGAAGCCCTACGGTCCACAGTGGACTCATCGGCGACGCCGGAATCAGCCCCTGCCAAACGGGAAGCCCACTCGACCGCGGAACTGGTGGAGCTGAACCTCGGCACCGCCTCCGACGCGCCGCTGTGCATGACCTGCGGTACCAAGATGCGCCCGGCCGGTTCGTGCTACGCCTGTGAAGGCTGCGGCGCGACCTCCGGCTGCAGCTGACCTACGTGGCTCGTGAGTGGTAATGACGGTTAGAACCGTCATTACCACTCACGACCCACCTGCTCCAGCTGATCCGCGAACCCTCAACGGATACGAGCAATCGCGCAGCAACCGCTCGGGATCGGCCCGCAGCCACGCCTTCGCGGCGGGTCCGATCCGGTAGCTGCGGAGCGGTTTACCCGCCATGTTCTCGATATGCGGCGACGTCACTTTCTGCAGCGCCTTCCAGGCCAGGGCGGCTAGGTCGGGGAAGTCCTTCTGGATACAGTCGAATTCGGTCTCCGGGAACCATTTGTAGGCCAGGCGACCCGGCTGCATTTCTTCCTTCTCGCCCTCTTTCGGCCGGTACCGCTTTCCGGTCAATGGGCCAATGCCGTCGGCCGTCATCCACACCCGGGTGTGGAAGTACTGGATGATCGGTCCGGTCGAGCCCCCGCCTTTCGCGAGCAGGCGAAGGTAGGCTTGGGCACCGTCGTGCTCCATGGCCGCCTGGAGCGACTCATGCGGGACGATGCGGTTACCGCGCTCATGCGTTTCCCAGCGGGCAAACCCCTCCAGCGCGGGCGCGATCGTCTCACCGAAAGCGGCCTCGTCCGCGGGCAGCATGAACGTCACTATCTGCTTGGACCGTGATCCTGGCTCGAACACCCCGGCATGATCGCAGAGCTGCCGGGATTCGTGTTCCAGACTGGGGAAACAGCGCCTCATCGGGCCAAGTCGAGGACGAGGGTCGCCACCGCCATGGCGAGGAAGAGTCCCGGGCTGTAGATGTTGCAGAGGACGCGCGCCCGCAGGTGCGTGATCACCGCACCGAGGTAGAAGAGCACGAGCCCGATCGCCGCCGCGATCCCGATGTAGGGCACGCCCAGCAACCCGAGCAGGAGGCCGGCGATACCGGCGGCTTTCAAGGTGGCGAGCACCGGGAGCCAGGACAGGGGCACGTGCACTTCGGCGGAGTTGGCGACGACGAACTCCGCGCGGGCGAAGTCGGCGACGGTGATGGCGGTGTTGGCCAGGATCGTCAGCACGGTCACGACTACATAGGCGGCGAACATGCGATGGCACCTTCCGGCTGTCCGGGGGACGGGTCATCCCCTGGACGAGACCGGCGTGCGAAAGGTGACAGCGGTGACCAAGGCGGCGGTCACCGCCGCTCCAGCCGCCATCGGTCGAGCACGACGTCGATGCCCGACCGGATGCGGTCGCGGGCGGCTTGCCGCTCCACACCGGACATCAGGAGAGCGTCGTAATCCGTGTCCTCGTGCCGGATCGAGGCGACGACGGCGCGAAACACGGCTTGTTCCTCCAGTGCCCTGCCCGCTGCCGACCGGCCGACACGGCCGCTGCCCCGGAGACCGGCGTGCTCGGCGATCGCGCGTGCGCGAGGGGTCGGACAGGAGGGGAACATCCCGGTGATCGCGTCGAAGAACCGGACGGTGAACTCGACGTCCTCCTGGCCACGGCGTTCACGATCGCGTTCGCGGCGTCGTTCACGGACGTCTTCATCGGCGAGGCATTGTTCTTCGGCGCTTCGCAGGGCTTGCTCTTCGATCAGGATGCCTTGCCGCTCATAGCGTTTTCGCGACCGGTTGAAGCGCACCACGACAGCGGACAGTTTGCTGGCCTTCTTCGACCGGCGGGTGAGAGCGGTGTTGCCCGCGGGCAGGAAGAGCAGGTGGCCGAGGTCGGCGCAGTCGAGACAGTGCGGCGCGCCGTCCTCCATGAACAGGAGGTCGCCGGTGCCGCCGCAGCCGGCGCAGGTCCACTCCTCCAGCGCCGAAACGACGACGAGGTCGGGGACCTTCTGCTGCCGCGCGGTGACCTGCGCGCGTTTGGCCTCGGACAGGCCGGGCATGATCCAGTCCGTCCGGAACAAGGGCTCCAGGGAGTCGAGCTCCTCTGACATCACCTTCAGCGGAGACCTGTCCCTGGTCGCGCCGAGATGCTCGATCTCAGAAGCTTCGAGTCCCTTACGCGTCGCCCAACGCTGGAACGCTTCGAGCGCGAAGGTCAGCTTCTCGGGCTTCATCGACAGGGACGCGGACAGGTCGGGAACCTTGCCTCGCTGCCAGGATTCGATGGCGATCTGAGGCAGCCAGCCCATACCGCTCAGCACATCGAGCGCCGACACGGACTTGCGTGTGGTCAGGATCTTCTCCGCGGTTTCCACGACTCGCTGTTCGAGCTTCGCCTCTCCCTGCATCGCGAGGATTTTAGTGGCCGGTCAGGCGGTTTCGTTGCGGGCCCGGAACGCCTTGATCTTCGCGCGGTTGCCGCACCGTTCCATCGAGCACCACTTGCGGTTGCCCGAGCGCGACGTGTCGAAGAAGAGCAGGTAGCAGTCGTCGGCCGAGCATTCGCGCACCCGGCCCGCCCGTCCGCCCGCGATGACTTCGATGGCGTCGCGGGCGACGGCGCCGAGCAACTGCTTGCCGGTGACCGGTGTCGTCCAGCGGACCGTCCGTGTTTCCGGATCGATCCGCGGACGCGGCGTCAGTGCCGTGCCCTCGTTCAGGACGGCGAGATCGTCCGCCGCCGGCGTTTCCCCGCGGGCGACGGCCGGTGCCACGCGGAAAAGCGCGTTCCGCAGCTCCTTGAGCGAGACCAGCTCGGACGGCCGGATCTGGATGTCGCCGCTCGTGAGGGGAGCGGTCAGCACCAGCCGGGAACCGGTGAACCACTCGGCGAGATCCGCCGGCGTATGCGCGATTTCGTACCGGTCGTACGGCGCGGGGCCGCCTGTGAGCAGCAGTTCCAGGCTCAGCGTGCCCGCGTCGAATCGGTACCGCTCACCTTGGGCGTTCACGAGAAGTCTTGTTCCCGGGGTCATGTAACCAGTATAGTCGGTTTCAGAAACCGGCTAAGACGGTTACGTGGAGGCGGTACAGATGATCGGGAAGACGAAGGACGCGGGCTGGGAGATCGGCGTTTCCAAGACGGTCCCGTACCCGCTACGGCAGGTCTGGGACTACCTCTCGGGTCCCGGTCTGGCCGTGTGGCTGGGTGACGTGCGGCTGGAGCCCGAGAAGGGGGCGCCGTACGAGACGGCCGACGGGACGGTCGGCGAGGTTCGCGGGTATCGCGAGCTCGAACGGA
The DNA here is from genome assembly GCA_963766045.1 of uncultured Actinomycetota bacterium. Classification (GTDB taxonomy): domain Bacteria; phylum Actinomycetota; class Actinomycetes; order Mycobacteriales; family Pseudonocardiaceae; genus Amycolatopsis. Next base: position 2,127,200 of record CAVXYN010000003.1, read on the forward strand.
TCCGCCTCACGTGGAAGCCCAAGAGCTGGGAGCACGAGAGCACGGTTCAGGTGGCGCTCAGGTCGGTCGGGCCGGACAAGACCGCCGTGGGTTTCCATCAGGAGCGGCTTGCCGGACCCGAGGAGCGCGCTGCCCAGCGTGAGCACTGGCAGGGCGTGATGAAGAGTGTCGTCGACGGTCTCGCCGAACCCTCGGCCGACCGATAGGTCTACGCGAGCTTCTCCCACAGGAATTCCAGCATCAGGGTCCATTTGAACGCCAGCTGCTCGTTGTCGGCCGCCGCGCCGTGGCCGCCCTCGATGTTCTCGTGGTAGCGCACGTCGTGCCCCTGTTCGCGCATCTTCGCGACCATCTTGCGCGCGTGGGCGGGGTGCACGCGGTCGTCCCTGGTGGAGGTCACGAACAGCACCGGCGGGTACGTTCGTCCACTGTGGACGTTCTGGTACGGCGAGTACTTGCCGATGTAGTCCCATTCCGCCGGGTCGTCGGGGTCTCCGTACTCGGCCATCCAGGACGCGCCGGCGAGCATTTTGTGGTACCGCTTCATGTCCAGCAGTGGCACCTGGCTCACGATGGCGCCGAACAGCTCGGGATACCGCGTGAGCATGACGCCCATCAGTAGCCCGCCGTTGCTGCCGCCCTGGATGCCGAGCCGTCCCGGCTCGCTGATGCCGCGCTCGACGAGGTCGGCGGCGACAGCGGAGAAGTCCTCGTAGACCTTGTATCGCTTGGCTTTGGTGACCGACGTATGCCAGCCGGGACCGTATTCGCCGCCGCCGCGGATGTTCGCGACGACGTAGGTCCCGCCGCGCGCGAGCCAGCCGCGGCCGATGATCCCGCTGTAGCCCGGGGTCAGCGAGACCTCGAAACCGCCGTACCCGGTCAGCAGCGTCGGCCCGCCCTCGGCGCCGGAAGGACGCACCACGAAGTACGGGATCTTCGTACCGTCCTCCGAAGTCGCGAAGTACTGCGAGACCGTCATCCCCTCGCTGTCGAAGAACACCGGTGCGCGTTTGAGGACTTCGACATCGCCGCCGACGTGCCCGTAGCTCAGCGTCGACGGCTGGGTGTAGCCACTCGAGTCGAGCAGGTACTCGTCGCTGACGTCGGGGTCGGTTCCGGTGATCTCCGCCGTGCCCAGTTCCGGCGCCCCGGCCAGCGGTTCCTCGCTCCAGCCGTCCGGTCCGGGGGTGAGCGCGCGGAGCTCCGTCCGGACGTCGGAGAGCGTCGAGAGCAGGAGATGGTTGTGCGTCCACGCCCAGTACTCCAGCGACGTGTGCGCGTCGGGCGTGAACAGCGTCGTGAAGGTGCGTTCACCAGCCATGAACCGCTCGAAACCCGAAGCCAGCAGGGTGCCGGTGGGGTAGGTGGTGCCGTCGACCGTCCAGTCCGAGCGGAGCCGGATCAGCAGCCAATCGCGATGTGAAGACGTCTGCGCGTCTTCGGGGACGTCGATGCGCTTGAGTTCGCCGGGCGTCCGGAGGTACCGCTCGGTGCGGTAGAAGTCGATCGACCGGTAGACGAAGTCGCGTTCGTAGCCCTCGGTCGGGTCGTGGTGCGCGGACACCGAGACGTCGTCCGGCTTGCCCTCGAAGACCACGGTCGCCTCTTCGAGGGGCGTGCCGCGGCGCCACTGTTTGGCCAGCCGCGGATAGCCCGAGCTGGTGAGTGTCCCCGGCCCGAAATCGGTACCGATGTAGACGCGGTCGCGGTCGATCCAGCCGATCCGGGTCTTGGCCTCCGGCACGAAGAACCCGTCTTCGACGAAGCGCCGCTCGTCCAGATCGAACTCGCGGACCACGGTCGCGTCGGCGCCGCCGCGGGACAGTTCGACCAGCGCGATGTCGTATCCGGGCCGCAGCACGGCCGCGCCCTGCCACACCCAGTTCTCGCCTTCGGCCTCGGCCAGCGCGTCGACGTCGAGCAGAAGCTCCCAGCCGGGCGCGTCGAGCCGGTACTGCTCGAGCGTGGTGCGGCGCCACAGCCCCCGCGGGTTGGCCGAGTCCTGCCAGAAGTTGTACAGGTATTCGCCGCGGCGCCGGATGTACGGAATCCGGTCGTCGGCGTCGAGGACCTCCCGGACCTCGTCACGGATCCGGGCGAAACGGTCACCGGTGGCCAGCTCTGCCAGAGCTTCGGTGTTGCGGGCTCGCACCCAGTCCAGCGCATCGTCGCCGGTCACGTCTTCCAGCCACAGGTACGGGTCCTCGTTGCTCATGCCTGACAGTCTCGCCGGGGTATCCCGCTCAGCGCCACCAGGTGTTCATTTTCGACCATCATGTTCGCCTGACCTGGTCGTCGTCCGTATGCTGGTGACTCGGAGGCGCCAGGCCTGGAGTGGGCGCGACGGGCCGGCGCGAACTTGGGAGACAAGCCATGAACGGCACCGACGAGGTACCCGGGTCGTCCGCGCCCTTCCCGCCCTCGGTCGGGGTGCTTCCGGACACCTCGGACTTCGGGTCGGACAAGCCTCGCCGAGGTGGTGGCCTCGCGCTGGGTCTGCTCCTCGTCGTGGCGCTCGTGGCTCTCGGCGCGGTGCTGACCGGGCCACGGACGGTCGACGGCAGGGCATTGGCGACGCCGGGCGCGGCGTCGTCCGAAGGCGCCAAGGCCCCGGCCGGGACGACGAAACCCGCGCCGAAGGAGGTGCGGGAGCTCGCGACGAATCCGCTGCTGGCCGCCGGGGTCAAGCTCGGGGCGGTGGCCTGCGGTCTGCCGCAGATCAGCCGCGATCCGGCGAAGCTCGAGGCCTACTACAAGGCGTTCGCGGGGTGTCTCGCCGAGGCCTGGAAACCGGCGCTCGAGCAGGCGAACGAGCCGACGCCGCGCGCGGCCGTGCAGGTGAGGCTGCCCGAGACCAGTGCCTGTGGAAAGGCGCCGAACGAGGACAACGAGAACAGCAAGGAGAAGGCCGTCGCCTACTACTGCGGTGGCGACAGCACGATCTACGCACCGACCGAATGGATGCTGAGCGACGCGGGCCTCGACCGGTCGCGCCATCTGGCGATCCTGGCCCACGAGTACGGCCACCACGTCCAGCGCTCGAGCGGGATTCTCTCCGCGGCCACGGAGAAGATGACGTCACCGGACGAAAAGTCCGCGGCCGACAAGGAGCTGGTGCGACGCATCGAACTGCAGGCGAACTGTTTCGGCGCGCTCGCGCTGGCGGCCGCCGCCGGGCGCGGGGCGATCACCAACGCGCTGGCCAAAGCGGCCCTAGACGGCTACGGGCGCACCGCCGACAGCGACACCCACGGCAGCCGGAGGCACCAGCTGAAGTGGGCGAAGGCCGGGTTCACCGCGAAGACCACGGCTTCGTGCAACACCTGGGCCGCCCCGGCATCCGAGGTCACCTGATCGCCGCAAGTCCGGTGAACGTCTTACGGGGCAGCGAATCCGCGATCGGCGACGACAGCGATCCGTTGCACCGGTGCGCGCTCGCGCACTACATGGCCGACGTCTGCGACGACCCGGCCGAAGAACTCGGTGATCACGACGCCGCGCGGGCCCAATGGATGCTGGGGCGGGAGAAACTCGGCGCACTCGGCGACGACGCTACGGCACCGGAATCAAGGAGGCTTTCGCCGGTTTGGCGGAGCGGCTCGGTATCGAAGCTGACACGCCGGACTTTCGCCCCGGGCGATGAGGCCATAACCTGGAGTGATCCAGGTCACCGGTGCGGGAGGAGCGCGTATGCGGATTTCCGATCTGTTGCGGAAGAAGGGGGCGGCGGTCGCGACCGTTTCGCCGGAGATGAACGTGACCGAGCTCCTCGAGAGACTCGCGGAGCACAACGTCGGTGCGCTGGTGGTCGTCGACGCCGATGGCGGGATCGCCGGGATCGTTTCCGAACGGGACGTGGTCCGCCGTCTCAACGAACGCGGGCCCCAGCTGCTCGACGGATCGGTGTCCGCGATCATGACGAAGATGGTCGCCAGCTGCCGCCCCGAGGATTCGGTCGACCAGCTGTCCGTGCTGATGACCGAACGCCGCATCCGGCATGTCCCGGTCGTCGTGGACGGCAGGCTCGCCGGGATCATCAGCATCGGTGACGTGGTGAAGACCCGGATGGAGGAGCTGGAGCAGAGCCAGGAGCAACTTCAGGCCTACATCTCGCAGGGCTGAGCTTCGCAGCGTGAGATGAAAGGAAGGACCCTTCATAACGGATTTGTTATGAAGGGTCCTTTCATGACATCTGGACCTGCGCTCGTTACTCGCGCCACCCCGCCAGCTCGACCCCCTTCGCGACGTCGACCCAGTAGCCGAATGTCACCACTCCCTTCGCGCCGGGCGCGAGCGTGAGCCGCCAGGTGAACTCGCCCATCTCGGTCCTCTCGTCCGCTTCGGGGGCGGCACGGACCTCGCGGATCATGATCGCCTCGTCGCGCGAGACCGGAGCCTGGTCCATCAGGGTCACCACGACCTCGCGCGGACTGTGGTTGCTGATCGTCGTTTGGTAGGTGGCTTCGCGCTTCCGGACTCCCGAAAGCGTCGCCTTCTTCGCCGTCCGGTGCGCGAGCTCCCGTTCGACCCGGATCCGGTCGTCCACACCGAGCGCGAGTTCGAGCTCCTCGCCGGGCGCCCACACTTCGAGCCTGGTCGTGCCGACGAATTCCGTTTCGTGGAACACCGACGCCTTGCCGGGGCGCAGCGTGTGCTCGGAGGTGTTGACGACGGTCGCCAGCAGGTAGGCCTCCTGCGACCGCACCGGCACGGTGATGTACCCGAGTTTCGCCGTAAGGTCGAGTTGCGCGAGTGTCGTGCGGTGGCCTTGCGCCCCCGACGGCACCGCGACCGGCCTGCCGGGCCGGTAGGTGACCGCGGTGGTGCCCTGTTCGACGGAGGCGACGCTCTCGGCCATCGCCGCGACCGGCTGAAACCCCCTGCTGTCGAACGCGGCGCCCGGCGCGGCCGGTGCCGCTCCGCCGCCGTAGCCGCCCCGCGTCATCGGCTGGATCGGCCGGGCGCGGTCGAGGAACCAGGGGTCGAGTTCCGGGACCACCACGGTGGTCGCGGGACGCGCGGTCGAGAGCGCCAGCTCGCATTCGGGCCAGTCCTCGCCGGTGTGCTGGGTGATCAGGCCGTACCAGGTGACGGCGACCTCTTCGCCGCGGACGCGGACGTCGTAGCCGGGCTCCCAGCTCGCGTTGGCGACCACATAGGACAGCTCGAGACCGATTTCCGCGCCGTCCTGCTCGCTTTCCAACTCGACGGTGACTCTGGCACTGTCCTTTGCGGACATTCCCTGCTTCGCCTTGATCTCCCGGTCCAAGGCATCGAGGCTCTCGCGGAGCCGCTCCAGCCGGATTCCGAGTTCACGCCGTTTGCCGAACGCTTCGGCCAATTGGGCGCCGAGTGCGTCGGTGACCTCCGCGACCCGGAGGGGTTCCGCCGTCCCCGACGCGAGCGCCTTCGCGAAACTGCTGCCGCTGCGCTTGGCCACCCCGGTCAGCAGATCGACCTTCGCGGATTCCGCGGCGACCGCGTCCGCGGCCTCGACGACCACGGCCTGGTCGGTGCGGCGCTGTTCGATGAGCGCGCGCAGAGCGGGATCGGCCGGTGCCGGGTGGTGCTCCACGGCGACGTCGACACCGGTGATGATCGCCTGGCCGGAGCCGGTGACCCGCACCGAGCTCGCGTCCAGATTCCACGGCAGGTCGGTGAAGGCGAAGCGCTGCTCTCCGTCGAGACGTTCCGACGCACGCCTGATGATCCGGGCGTGCTGTGGATAGACGGTGACGGCGACGATCGGTGCTTCCACGGTGGTCGGCATGGCACCGACGTTAGTCTCTTGACACCTGTTCGGGTGGGCGGAAACCTCAGCTACGTCTACGCCCGCTGCGCCCGGCTTTGGGGGTCACGTGAGAGTCGCCCGGCTCGCCGTCCTGTTCGCCGCCGTCCTGGTCCTGCCAGCGACAGCCTTACCAGCGCAAGCCGATGCGCCACCGGCGCCGGTTTTCAAGGATGGCCAGGCCCAGCCGGTGTTCAACCCGGCGGACGTGATCCGTGAGAACGTCTGGGTCACGGCGCCGATCGACAGCGACGGCGACGGCGAGGACGACCTCGTGCACGCCGAAGTGGTGCGGCCCCGTGCGACCCAGCAGGGCATGAAGGTCCCGGTCGTCTACCAGGCCAGCCCGTACTACGCGGGCGGCAACGACGTAGCGAACCACAACGTCGATGTCGAGCTGTACGTACCGGGTGCGAAGCGTGCCCCCGAAGGCCCGCGCGTCGCCACCAAGGGTGTCGGCCCGAACGCGGCCCCGATCACCTGGCGGTACCAGGACTACTTCACCGCTCGCGGTTTCGCCGTGGTGTACGGGGAATCGGTCGGCAGCGGGCAGTCGACCGGCTGCCCGAGCACCGGCGACGTCAACGAGACCGTCGGCGCGAAGTCCATTGTGGACTGGCTGAACGGCCGCGCGGCGGCCCGTGACGCGGCGGGCAACGCCGCCGTCGCGGACTGGAGCACCGGCAAGACCGGCATGATGGGCGTCTCCTACAACGGAACCCTGCCCAACGCCGTCGCCAGCACCGGGGTCGAAGGGCTGGAGACGATCGTCCCGATCGCGGCGATCTCGAGCTGGTACGACTACTACCGCAACGACGGCGCCGTCGTCGCGGCCGGCGGTTTCCAGGGCGAGGACGCGGACGTGCTCGCCGAGTACGTCTACACGCGACAGGACAGGGCGGTCTGCCGTCCGCTGATCGAAAGCATCGCCGCCGACCAGGACCGGATCACCGGCGACTACAGCCGTTTCTGGGACGTGCGGAACTACCGCAACGACGTCGGCAAGGTGAAGGCGTCGGTGCTCGTGGTGCACGGGCTCGGTGACTGGAACGTCAAGACCGACCAGGGCACCCGGTGGTACGAACTGCTGAAGCGGCACGGTGTCGAGCACAAGATCTGGCTGCACCAGGCCGGGCACGCGGACCCGTACTCGCTGCGCCGCGACGTCTGGCTCGCCACGCTGAACAAGTGGATGTCGCACTACCTCTACGACCTGGACAACGGTATCGAGCGCGAGCCGAAGGCCACCATCCAGCGTGAGGACAGCTCCTGGGTCGACGAGGCCGAATGGCCGACGCCGGGAACGCAGGACGTCAAGCTCTACCCGTGGCCCGGTGGTTCGTCGAAGGGCACCCTCGACACGAAGAATCCCGTGCCGGGCAAGAAAACCGTCGAGACGCTGGCCGACGACGCGAGCAAGACGGTCGAGCAGCTCGTGAACCTGGCTTCGTCGGGCAACCGGCTGCTGTACTCGACGACGGCGGCGAAGCAGGCCGTCCGTCTTTCCGGTACCGCGAAGGTCGACCTCTCGGTGTCCTTCGACCGGCCCGCCGCGAACGTGACGGCGGTGCTCGTCGACCGCGGCCCGGACGGGAAGTCGAAGGTGATCAGCCGCGGCTGGACCGACCCACAGAACCGGAACGACCCCGCCCGCACCGAGCCGATCAAGCCGGGCGACACGTACCGCGTCGAGGTCGAGCTGATCGCGAAGGACTATCTGTTGGCGGCCGGGCACAAGCTCGAGTTCCTGCTGGCTTCGAGCGACCACGATTACACGCTCCGGCCCAAGGCGGGCGCGGGTGTCTCGCTCGAGCTGAACCGGACTTCGGTGGTGCTTCCGGTGGCGGGTGGCAAGCCCGCGCTGCGAGCCGCGTTCGGCTGAGGCGCGCCGCAGTCACTCTCGTGAGTGGTAATGACGGTTCTAACCGTCATTACCACTCACGAGCACCCTAGGACTTGTACGGGAAATGTATTTCGGCGAGCCATGCTGCCTGGCGTCCGGCTTCCCCACCCGTTGGAGGTCACCATGTCCAGGTTGCGACGCCTCGCAGTGCTCGCCGCGGCCACCGTCCTGCCCGCGCTCGGCCTGACCCTGGCCGGATCGACCCCGGCGTCCGCCGCACCGAATTTCCAGGTCCCGTTCAAATGCGGTGTGACGGTGACGGCCGCGACGTTCAGCGGTCACAGCCCGGCCAACTCGGTCGACTTCCAGAAGTCGGGGATCACCGGCATGCCCGTCGTGGCGTCCTCCGGTGGCACCGTCACCCGCGTCGCCAACGAAGGCAGCACGAGCTACGGACGCTGGGTCGAAATCGACCACGGGGGCGGCTGGCGTACCCGGTACGCCCACCTGTCCACTCAATCCGTCTCGGTCGGTCAGGCCGTCGGGCTCGGCAAGCAGATCGGCACCGCCGGGGCGACCGGTGGTGTGAGCGGCCCCCACCTGCACTTCGAACAGCGGCTCAACGGCGTGGTGCAGAAGGCGAAGTTGAACGGCGTCGCGGTGCCGTACTACGCCCACACGCCGTTCACCAGTAAGAACTCCTGCGGTGGCAACCCGTATGAGGCGGAAGAGGTGTGCGGCAGCGGGTTCTCGGTGGTCGATTCACAGGCGCTCGCGGGTGGTTCGGGGACGACGTACCTGCTCTACAACTCCTCGACCAAGGCCAACTGCGTGACGACGCTGAAAGCGGTTTCCCTCGGTACCGCGTCGCCGGTCACCGCGTTCCTCGAGGTGGAGGGCACTCAACGGGCGACCGATTCGGGCAACTACACCTACTACGCCGGACCGGTGAAGAAGACGGCCGCCTCGACCTGCGTCAAATGGGGTGGCTCGGTCGGAGGCAACACCTACGAGAGTCCTTTCGAGCACTGCGACTGAGCCGGCCGGGCCGGGCAGTCTAGATCAACCCACCGACAGGATCCGGCCGAAGCGGCCGGTCCCGCCCGGAGTTGTCCACAACGGTCCCGGCTGTCCACAGATTTCGTCCGCCCCCACCACGCCGCCTCTTCCCGCCGCAAGGTGGGGGCATGACCACTTCCACCCCGACCGGCAGGCCCAAGGTCAATCTGACGGATCCGGCGGACCTGCTCGCCGCGATCCCTTATCTCCTCGGTTTCCGGCCCGAGAACTCCCTAGTCCTCTTCGGACAGCGGGGCCCGGGCCGGAAGCAGCAGGGACTCATCCTGCGCGTCGACCTCCCGCCTTCGAAGCTGGAGGAACTCCAGGCGGACGATCTAGCCGCCCGGCTCGCCGCGACGGCCCACACCGGCGCCAACGCGGCCGTCATCGGCGGCTCACGCGGCGTTCCCGGAAGGCTGCCGCGCCGCCGTTTCGTCCGGCGTCTCGAATCGGCGCTGGCCGACTACGGCATACCGCTGCTGCATTCGGTGTGGACGCCCGAGATCATGGCGGGCGTGATCTGGGGGTGCTACCGCGAGAAGGACTGCCGCGGCATCCTGCCCGACCCGCGCGATTCGGTGGCGGCCGCGATCGTCACCTCCTCGGGGCAGGTCACCCTCGACAGCCGGGAGGAGGTGGAACGCCTCTTCTTACCCGGCCCACCGGAAGTACTCGCGCGTCGTGCCGACCTCATGAACAGCCGGGCCGATCCGCCGTGGGACGACCCCGACCTCGTCCGGGCGGGGATCGCGGAGGTGAACGCCGCGCTCGCCCGCGTCGTCCAGGGCGAGCGAACCCTGACCGACGAGACGGCCTTCCGGCTGGCATGGGCGCTTTCCCTGGTGGAGGTGCGCGGCGCCTGCCTGCTCACCGCTGCCCCCGCCGAGTCGGAACTGGCGCGGACGGCGGAGACCCTCTGGCTCGACCTGGTCAAGGAACTACCGGATCCGGAGTCGGTCGAAGCCCTGTGCCTGAAGGCGCACGCGGCCTACGTCCGCGGCGATCTGTCCGTCGCCGGGATCGCGCTCACCAGAGCACGTCAGGTCGACCCGGAGCATGGGCTGACCAGGACGCTGACGGTGGCGCTGGACTCGATGGTCCCGCCGTCGCAGGTGGCCGGGTTGATCTTGGAGCAGCGTGCGGAGACGCTGCCCGAAATCAGCCTCGAGCCTTCTGACGAGACCTGGTGAACTCCCAGGCGTCGGCCACGATGCCGTCGAGGTCGGTGCGTTCCGGCTTCCAGCCGAGCTCGTCACCGGCCCGCTCACTCGAGGCCACGAGGACCGACGGGTCGCCCGCCCGCCGCGGCGCGACAGCGGCGGGGATCTCGTGACCTGTGGTCCGGCGGCACGCCTCGACCACCTCGAGCACCGAGAATCCGGTCCCGCTGCCGAGGTTGTAGATCCGGTGCTCGCCCTCGGTCGCGTGGCGAAGCGCCAGCTGATGCGCGTCGGCGAGGTCGACGACGTGGATGTAGTCGCGGATGGCGGTGCCGTCCGCGGTGGGGTAGTCGTCGCCGAAGATCTGGATCCGCTCACGGTCCCCGGTGGCGACCTGGAGCACGAGGGGGATCAGGTGGGTTTCGGTGGTGTGCCGCTCCCCGTAGGCGCCGTAGGCACCGGCGACGTTGAAGTAGCGCAGGCTGACCGCGGCGATCCCGTGCGCACGGGCGAACGACGTGATCGCGTGGTCGATGGCCAGCTTCGTCGCGCCGTAGGTGTTCGTCGGCTGCGTCGGAGCGGTCTCCGGGATGGGGGAGACCTCGGGCTCGCCGTAGGTCGCGGCGGTGGAGGAGAAGACCAACCGCTTCGTGCCGTGCTCACGCATCGCCTCGAGCAGGCGAAGGGAGGTCACGACGTTGCCCTCCCAGTACTTGGCCGGGTCCGTCATCGACTCGCCGACCAGCGACTTGGCGGCGAAGTGAAGGACGCCGTCGAAGCCCTCACCGAGGATCCGCTGGGCGACCTCGGCCGCGTCTCCCTCGACGAAGGTGGCGTCCGGGTGCACCGCGTCCGCATGCCCTGTCGAGAGATCGTCGACCACGGTGACGTCGTGCCCGGCCTCGATGAGGCGGGCCGCGCAGACACTGCCCACATAACCGGCGCCGCCCGTCACCATCAGTTTCAGGGCCTTGGTCGGTTCGTCGGTCACGTTCGCGCCTTTCTCCTGCGGATGCGTTCGCGGCACAGTCTCCACGTTCGCGGACAGGCGGCGCGTCCGGGGGTCCGGCTACACCTCGTCGCGGCCGGCGCCGCGCGACGGCACCGCGGTGAACAGCCTGGGACGGCGCAGGTCCTGCGCGTCGAAGGCGGCGGTCACCGCTTCACCGACACTGTCCACATCGGACTCGCGGACGAGTGCGATGGCCGAACCGCCGAAGCCGCCCCCGGTCATCCGCGCGCCGAGTGCCCCGGCCGCGCGGGCCGAATCGACGGCGAGGTCGAGTTCGTGCGTGGAGATCCGGTAGTCGTCGCGCATGCTGACATGCGAGGCGTCCAGCTGTGGGCCGATCTCGGTCAGCCGCCCGGCACGCAACAGCTCGACGGTGTCGAGCACCCGCTGGTTCTCCGTCACGATGTGGCGGACCAGAGGCGCGAGCTCCTCGGGCAGCTTGGCCAGCGCGCCGGCGAGCCCTTCGAGGCTGATGTCCCGCAGAGCCTTCACACCGAGCAGTTCGGCGGCGCGTTCGCATCCCCGGCGGCGTTCGCCGTAGCCGCCTTCGGCGTGGGAGTGCTTGGTCCGGGTGTCCATGATCAGGATCCGGACGCCGGACTCCTCGAGCGGGAACGGGACCTGCTCCATCTCGCCCGAGCGGACGTCGAGGAACAGCACGTTCGATTCCGTGCAGCACAGGGACGCGGTCTGGTCGAGCAGACCGGTCGGTGCCCCGACGAAGTCGTTCTCGGACCGCTGGACCCAGCGGGCCACCTGGTGCAGGGTCGGCGCCCCCGTGCCCGATCCCGGCGTCTTGCCCGCGAGCCCGAGCAGGGCCAGCGCGACGGCGCACTCGAGCGCATGGGAGGAGGAGAGACCTGCTCCGGACGGGACGTCTCCGGCGACCACCACGTCCGCGCCGGCGTCGAGACCCTGGTCGCGCAGCACCCAGGCGACGCCGGCCGGGTACGCGGCCCACCCCTCGACCGTTCCGGGCCGCAGGTCACCGATGGTGAGCGGACCGGACTCCTGGACCCGGCCGTCGGAGCCAAGGGTGGCCACGTTCAGTACACCGTCTTCGCGCGGCGAGACCGCTGCGGCGAGCCGGTGCGGGAGCGCGAACGGCAGCACGAAACCGTCGTTGTAATCGGTGTGCTCGCCGATCAGGTTCACCCGGCCGGGCGCGGACCACACGCCGGACGGAGCCCGGTCGTGGAGGGTCCTGAAGGTCGCCGCGGCGTCTGAGGCGGCGCTCACCTGGCCTGCGCCAGCACGGCGTGCAGGGCCGAGGTGGCCACCTGGGCGGTGGTATCCCCGCCGGAGACCTCGATGGTCCCGCCGGGAGCGACCTTGCCGATCCGGACCCGGCTGCCGGGCACGATGCCGACGGACTTGAGCTCGGTCATCAGCGTCTCGTCGAGCTGAACGTGCTCGGCGATCCGCCGGATCTCGACCTCGCCGCCACCGGTACGGGCGAACTCGTCGAGCCGCACCAGATCGGCCTCGGCCGGGGGAGCGGGCTCGCCGTCGCCGAGCTTGTCCAGCCCCGGGATCGGGTTGCCGTAGGGCGAGGTGGTCGGGTGGTCGAGCAGCTTGACCAGCTTGCGCTCGACGGCCTCGCTCATCACGTGTTCCCAGCGGCACGCCTCGTTGTGCACGTGCTCCCATTCCAGGCCGATCACATCGACGAGGAGGCGCTCGGCCAGCCGATGCTTGCGCATGACGGCGATCGCGAGTTCGCGACCGTGGTCGGTCAGCTGCAGGTGCCTGTCGTCCGCGACGACGACCAGCCCGTCACGTTCCATCCTGGCGACGGTCTGGCTCACGGTCGGGCCGCTCTGCTGCAGCCGCTCCGCGATCCGGGCCCGCAGCGGGACGACACCCTCTTCTTCGAGCTCGTAGATCGTACGCAAGTACATCTCGGTGGTGTCGATGAGATCGTTCACGCTGTCCCCTTCGTCCGCGTTGCTTATCGTAGTCGCTGGCACCGACAGCGACGCAGGCGTGGGGATAACAAGCCGCGTGGCCGGAAAAGTCCCCCCAAGCAGGGCCCCGGACGGCCCGACCCCGAGGATGGACGTATGCGCCCCATGATCACCACCGGCGAGCTCTCCGAGCTGCTCTCCGGGCCGGAATCGGAACGCTCTGTAGTCCTCGACGTCCGCTGGCGGCTCGGTGGCCCGCCCGGTGCCGGGTCCTACCGCGAGGGTCATTTGCCGGGTGCGGTGTACGTCGATCTCGACACGGCGCTCGCCGGAGCCCCAGGGGAGGGCGGCCGTCATCCGCTGCCCGAACCGGAGACGCTGCAGCGGCATCTGCGGGCGGCCGGCGTCCGTGCCGGGCGGCCGGTCGTGGTCTACGACGACGCGGACGGTTCGGTCGCGGCCCGTGCCTGGTGGCTGCTGCGGTGGGCAGGACACGCGGAGGTCGCCGTGCTGGACGGCGGATTCTCGGCTTGGGCCGAGGAAGGGCGTCCGGTCACCGACGACGTTCCCGAGCCCGAGGAGGGCGACATCGTCGTCGAACCCGGCGGGATGCCCGTGCTGGACGCCGACGAGGCCGCCGCGCTCGCCAGGGAAGGCCTCCTCTTCGACGCCCGTGCCCGGCCGAGGTATGCGGGGCAGACCGAGCCGATCGACCCGCGAGCCGGGCATATCCCGGGTGCGGTCAACGCCCCCTTCTCCGGGCACATCGGGGACGACGGCCGCTGGCGCGACGCATCGGAGCTGGCCGAGCGGTTCGAGGGACTCGGCGTGGCCGAGGGGACCCCGGTCGGTGTCTACTGTGGATCCGGCGTCACCGCGTCGTCGGTCGTCCTCGCGCTCGAGGTAGCTGGCCATCCCGAGCCGGCCGCGCTGTACGCGGGGTCGTGGTCGCACTGGTCGCGTGATCCCGGGCGCCCGGCGGCCACCGGAGACCTGCCCGGCTGAACGGCAGTCACCACGATCAGGGCACAAGCCGCTTCCTGGCACTAGAGTTCGGACCATGCGAGCACCGGCCGTCGTATGGGACTCCTCGCTGCTGGGTTACGACCTCGGCGGCGAGCATCCGTTCAATCCGGTGCGGCTCGAACTGACCATCCGGCTCGCCACCGAGCTGGGCGTCCTCGAGGGCGTCGAGCTGCTCGTACCCGATCAGGCCGGGGACGACGAGCTCCGTCGCGTCCACATCGACGACTACATCGCGGCCGTGCGGCAGGCGCCGATGACCGGTTCCGACGTCACGCACGGGCTCGGCACCGAGGACAACCCGGTGTTCAGCGGGATGCACGAGGCCTCGGCGCTGGTCGTCGGCTCGACGCTGCTGGCCGCGCGCAAGATCGCCGACGGCGAGGCGACCCGCGCGGTGAACATCGCCGGCGGACTGCATCACGCGATGCGGGACAGGGCGTCGGGTTTCTGCGTCTACAACGATTGCTCGGTGGCGATCTCCTGGCTGCTGGACCACGGGTTCGACCGCATCGCCTACCTCGACACCGACGTGCATCACGGCGACGGGGTGCAGACGGCGTTCTACGACGACCCCCGTGTCCTGACCGTTTCGCTTCACCAGCATCCCTTCACGCTGTGGCCCGGCACGGGTTACTCGGCGGAGATCGGCAAGGGCGGCGCCGAGGGCACGTCGGTCAACCTGCCGCTCCCGCCCCGGACCCGTGACGGCGGCTGGCTGCGGGCGTTCGACGCCGTGGTGCCGTCGCTGCTCGAGCAGTTCCGGCCACAGATCCTCGTCACCCAATGCGGTGTCGACTCGCATGAGGAAGACCCGCTGGCGGATCTCTCGCTGTCGGTCGACGGCCACCGCGCCATCTACCGGAGGCTGCGCGAGCTGGCCGAAGCGCATTCGGACGGCCGCTGGCTCGCCGTCGGCGGGGGCGGTTACCAGCTGATCCGCGTGGTTCCCCGCTCGTGGACGCATCTGCTCGCCACCGTGCTCGACCGTGACGTCGAGCCTGAGACGGCGCTGCCGACGAACTGGGTCGCCGCGATCTCGAGGGCGGCGCCCACCGCGGAGATCCCGCCGCGGATGACCGACGAAGCCGAAACCAAGTTCGTTCCTTGGGGAGACGGGGCGGACGACCCGGTCGACGTCGCCATCCGCGACACGCGCCGCGCGATCTTCCCGCTGCACGGCCTCGATCCGGACGATCCGAGGGACTGACCATGGCCGACGAGCCCACCGAGAAACCCAAGCGTGACCCGTACGACTTCCCGCGCGAGTGGGAGGCGGACGTCGTGCTTTCGGACGGGGGCACGGTCCACCTCCGCCCGGTGATCCCCAGCGACGCCGACGGTCTCGTCGGACTGCACGGCCGGCTGTCCGAACGCAGCAGGTACCTGCGGTACTTCGGTGCCTATCCGCGGATCCCGCAACGGGATCTCGAGCGGTTCTCCGTCGTCGACCACCACGACAGGGTCGCCTTCGTCGCCCTGCTCGGCGACGACATCGTGGCGGTCGGCCGCTACGAACGGCTCGACAGCGGTCAGTCCGCCGAGGTCGCCTTCGTCGTCGACGACGCCCATCAGGGCCGAGGGCTCGGTTCGATTCTGCTGGAGCATCTGGCCGCGGCCGCGTCGGAATCCGGGCTGCGCCGGTTCGTCGCCGAGGTCCTCGCCGAGAACGCCGCCATGGTCCGGGTCTTCCGCGACGCCGGATACCAGGTCAGCCGCGAGATCGAAGAAGGCGTGCTGCACCTGGAGTTCGACATCGACCCGACCGAGGAATCCCTCGCGGTCGCCCGCTCCCGCGAGCAGGCCGCCGAGGCGCGCAGCGTGCACAACCTGCTGCATCCGCGGTCGGTCGCCGTGATCGGCGCCTCGACGGATCCGACGAAGATCGGCTACGTCGCCCTCACCAACCTCCTGAGCGCCGACTTCGCCGGCACGGTCTACCCGGTCAACCCGGAGCACAGGTCCGTTCGCGGCGTACGTGCCTATCCGTCCGTTGTGGACATTCCCGATCCGGTCGACCTCGCACTGGTCGCCGTTCCGGCCGAAGTCGTCGAGTCTGTTTTGGACGGTGCGCTGGCCAAGGGGGTGAAGACGCTCCTGATCGTCTCGGGCGGCTTCGCCGAGGCGGGTCCGCACGGATTGCACGCTGAGCTGCGTCTGGTCGGGGAGGCGAGGGCGCATGGGATGCGTGTCGTCGGCCCGAACGCGCTGGGCGTGCTCAACACCGACCTCTCGGTCCGGCTCAACGCCACCCTCGCGCCACGCCTTCCGGCCCGCGGCCGCACCGGGTTCTTCTGCCAGTCCGGTGCGCTCGGCACCGCGATCCTCGCCGACGCCGAGGCGCGAGGGCTCGGGCTTTCGACGTTCGTTTCGGCGGGTAACCGGGCCGACGTCTCCGGCAACGATCTGCTCCAGTACTGGGAAACCGATCCGGCGACCGATCTCGTGCTGCTGTACCTGGAATCATTCGGCAACCCGCGTAAATTCGCGCGCCTCGCCCGGCGGCTGGCCAGGACTAAGCCTGTCGTGGCGGTGAAATCCGGTCGTCACGCGGTCCGCCCGCAGCTCGCGGCGACCTCGGCGGAGGTCGACGAATCCAGCGTCCAAGCCCTGTTCGAGCAGGCCGGTGTCGTCCGCGTCGACACGCTCGCGCAGCTTTTCGACACCGCGCTGGTCTTCGCCCATCAGCCGTTGCCCGCCGGGCCGCGGATCGGCATCGTCGGCAACTCGAGCGCGATCGGGCTCCTGGCCGCCGACACGGCGCGTGCTCAGGGGCTGCGGCTGGCCTTCGACCCGGTCGACGTCGGCCCCCAGGCGGGCCCGGACGAGTTCGCTGCGGCCGTGCGGGAGGCGCTCAACTCGCAGGAGACCGACGCCTTGGTGGTGGTCTTCGTGCCGCCGCTCGCGATCCCCGGTACCGCGTACGCCCGCGCGTTGCGGGAAGCCGTCGTCGAGATGGCGAAAGACAAGCCGATCGTGTCGACGTTCCTCGCCGTCGAGGGAGTGCCGGACGAGCTGGCCGTGCTTTCGGATGACGGGGTGCCGACGCGGGGATCGGTGCCGTCCTACCCCAGCCCCGAACGTGCGGTCAACGCGCTCGCCAGGGTCGTCCGGTACGCCGCCTGGCGGCAGCGGCCGCAGGGCACGCTGGTGCGGCCGTCGGGGTTGCACGTCGAGCAGGCGCAGGTGACCGTCGGCGAGCTGCTGTCCGCCGAGGACGGCAAGACGACTCTCCTTTCCGACGACGACGTGGTCCGCCTGCTGGGCTGCTATGGCATCGAGGTCGTCCCGTTCCAAGTCGTGTCCTCTGTGGATGAAGCGGTGAAGGCCGCCCAGGAACTCGGTTTCCCGGTCACCCTCAAAGCCGTCGACGAACGGTTGCGCGGCAGACCCGACCTCGCCGGTGTCCGGCTCGATTTGTCGACCGCGGACGGTGTGCGCCGGGCGTATGAGGACATGCGCGAGGTCTCCGGCGACGACGACGTGTACGTCCAGCACATGGCGCCCAAGGGATTGTCGTGCGTGATCGGCCTACAGGACGATCCGTCGTTCGGCACGCTCGTGTCGTTCGGTCTGTCGGGTCTGGTCAGTACTCTGCTGGGGGACCGGGCCTACCGCGCCGTCCCGCTCACCGACGTCGACGCGGCGACCCTGCTGCGTGAACCGAGGACGTCGCCGCTGCTCACCGGATACCGCGGGGACGAGCCGGCGGATCTGGCCGCGCTGCAGGACATCGTGCTCCGGGTCGCGGCACTGGCGGAGGACAACCCCGAGATCCGTTCGATGACCCTGGACCCGATCCTGGCCTCGCCCGACGGCGCGTTCGTCGCCAACGCCCGCGTCGTCCTCGGCCCGCCGCCGACCCGTCCCGACACCGGGCCGCGGCGGCTGCGGCCCATCAACTCCCCGGCGGACTGACCGCTCACTCCCGGCCTGTCCGTCAGGCGTCCCATTCCTGCGGGGACCGGGCGGCGAGGTCCTCGTCGTGCCTGGCGAAGGCGGCGATGTCGGTCAGAATCGTGTTGTGGAACGCCACGATCTTCCCGTCCCGCACGAGTTTCGTCTGTACGGCACGGCCTTCCCCGGCCTTCGGTCCGGCCGGGATCTGTAGCACCGTGGTCGTGTGCGCCAGCTCGAGGCCGTCGCCGATCGGACGGCTCGACACGAGGCTGATCTTCAGTGTGCTGCCCCGGTAGATGGTGTCGAAGATGTTCTGGCTCTCCCGTGCGATCACCGCGCGGCCGCGCTGGATCCGGCCGACGACGTCGACGAAATCGGCGTCTTCCGCGAAGTTCGCCGCCCACGCCGCGCCATCGCCGGCGTTCCAGGCGCGTTCCAGCTCGGTGATGATCTCCTCGACGGTCATCGCTATCCTCTTCCTGGAATATCGATCTGAATATTGGAACAACGTTCCAACTTTCGAGGAGTCTACATGCCCGCGGACCTTCCCGGCATCGTCCGGCTGCGCGACCGGCGTGAGGCGCTGACGCTGCGCACGATCCTGACCGCGGCGCGCGGGCTGTTCGCCGAACGCGGCTACGCGCGCACCCCGATCCGGCTCATCGCGCAGGTGGCAGGGGTCGCGCCCCAGACCATCTACGCCCATTTCGGTTCGAAGGCCGGGGTCCTCGCCGGACTCGTCGACCTCCTCGACGACGAGTCCGGAATTCCGGATCTGGTCGCGGAGGCGCAGCGGGCCGGCGATCCGGTGGAGCTGCTCGGTCTGCTGGCCCGGGTCACCAGGCAGGTCAGGGAGCGCTGCGGCGACATCGTCACGATGCTGAGCTCCGGCGCCGCCGTCGACCCGGACATCGCCGCGACGCAGGCCGAGGGCGCCCGGCGCAACCGGCTCGGCATCGAGATGGTCGTCGAACGCGTCCGGGCCGGCGGCCGTGACGTGGTGCCCAGGGCGGCCGACATCGCCGTCGCGCTGACGAGCGGGGACGTCCACGCCAGTCTTGTCAAAGACGCCGGGTGGAGCCATGAGGAGTACGAGACCTGGCTCAAAGCCACGCTCGTCACGGCTCTGCTCGTGAGTGGTAAAGACGGCTAGAACACGAATTGCCACTCACGAGCGTGGGTACTCGACGTCCCACACCTGTCCGCTTACCCCGTCCGCCGCGAGTTCCCGCTTGAGCACCTTGTGCGTCGCCGTCCGGGGCAGGTCCTCGACGATCCGTACATACCGCGGCCACTGCTTCGGCCCGAGATCTCCTTGCGCCATCACGAAAGCGGCGAACTCGGCGACGTCCAACGGCGACCGGCAGACCAGCGCGGCCATCACCTGGTCGCCCACACGCGGGTCAGGGACGCCGTACACGGCGGCCGCGGCGATCGCGGGGTGACGCTCGAGGGCGCGTTCGATCGGGGCGGTGCCGAGGTTCTCGCCGTCGACGCGCAGCCAGTCGCCGAGGCGTCCGGCGAAGTAGCAGTGGCCGTCAGCGTCGAGGTAGGCGAGGTCGCCGGTGTGGTACATCCCGTCCCGCATCCGTTCGGCCTCCGCGCCGGGGTCGCCGTAGTAGCCGGCAAAGAAGCCGGGACCGGCGGTGTTGACCAGTTCGCCGACGGCTTCGGCGGCGTTGAGCAGCTTTCCGGCGGCGTCGAATTCCGCTGGGGGACAAGGCTTTCCTGTTTCCGGATCCAGGATTTCGACGCCGTCGAGGAGTCTGCCAAGCGAACCCGGCGGGGTGTCGGCGTCCCGTCCGAAGTTCACGCCGCCTTCGGTCGAGCCGAACGCGTCGACGACGTGGCAACCGAACCGGGAGGCGAACTTCGCCAGATCGGCCTCGGCGCCTTCGTTCCCGTAGGCCAGTTTCAGCGGGTTGTCGGCGTCGTCGGCCCGTTCAGGGGTCGCGACCACGTATGACAGCGGCTTGCCGACGTAGTTCGCGTAGGTCGCGCCGAACTTCCGGACGTCGGGCAGGAAACCGGAGGCGGAGAACCGGCGCCGGAGCGCTATCGCGGCACCCGCCGCCAGGCCGACCGACCAGCCCGCCATCACCGCGTTGGAGTGGAACATCGGCATCGACACGTACGCCGTGTCCTGAGTGGACAGTCCGAACCGGAGCGCCAGCAGTTCGCCGGGGAAGGCGATCTTCTCGTGTGTGCAGCGGACCGCCTTCGGGTCACCGCTGGTACCGGAGGTGAAGATCAGCATCAGCAGATCTTCGGGCGACGCCTGGACGGGCAGGATCATCTCGTCTCCGACCTCGAGCTCGCGCATGGGGAGCACCGGAACGTCGACGTCTTCGAGCAGCGGCAGGTAGTGGTCCTCGGCGAGCACCAGCTCGCAGTCGGCCAGCCGGACGTCGCGCGCCAGCGCCGCGCCCCGGCGGGTCGGGTTGAGGCCCACCAGGACGTGGCCCGAAAGGGCGGCGCCGCCGAGCAGGAACGAGAACTCGGGGACGTTGTCCGCGAGCAGCCCGAAATGCCCGCCCGGCGCCAGCATCCTGGTCAGCGCGGCGGCGTGGCCGGCGCAGGCCCGGACGTGTTCGGCCCAGGTCCAGCGCCGATCCTCGAACAGCAACCCGGT
Organism: uncultured Actinomycetota bacterium; assembly: GCA_963766045.1. GTDB lineage: Bacteria > Actinomycetota > Actinomycetes > Mycobacteriales > Pseudonocardiaceae > Amycolatopsis. The sequence continues at coordinate 2,147,527 of CAVXYN010000003.1, forward strand.
CGCGGGATCCTCCGCCCGCGCGAGCAGGAGTTCCGTGACCGTCGAGGTCATGCCGGATCCACGGCCAGCAGGTCGCCGAGCCCTCGCAGTTGCGCCGTCGCGCCGCCGAAGGTGAACTCGAGCCGTTTCGCCGCGGCGAAGTAACGATGCAGCGTGTGGTCGACATCGATACCGACGCCACCGTGGATATGCACGGCGGTGTGCGCGACGCGATGCCCTGCCTCGGCCGCCCAGAACTTCGCCGTCGCGACCTCCTCGGCCGCCGGCTGCCCTTCGCTGAGCCGCCAGGCCGCCTGCCACAACGTCAGCCGCACTCCCTCGACGTCGACATAGGCGTCGGCGAGCCGTTGCCGGACCGCCTGGAACCCGCCGATGACGTGGTCGAACTGCTTCCGTTCACGTGCGTAAGCCGCGGTCAGCTCCAACGCGCGCTCGACGACGCCGAGCTGCTGCGCGCAGATCCCGACCGTCCCGCGCAGCCGCAGCCACTCGCCGACGTCGCCAAGGGAGACGCTCGCCGGAGCGCCCGACAGTTCGAGGAGTGCGGCATCGGCGTGGTCGATGGTCCGCTGTTCGGAGACGGTCACAGTGTCCTTGACGCCACGGTCGAGCAGGAACACCTGGTGCCCGCCGTCGATCGCGGCCTCGACGAGGAATCCGTGCGCGAACGCCCCGAACGGCACGGCGGTCTGCGCACCGCTCAACCGCCAGCCCTCACCGTCGGCTTCCGCCGTGAACCCGCACGGCGCGCCGAAGTCCGGAATGGCCACCGCGAGCACCTGCTCGCCGCGCAGTACGGGCACGACCCAGCGCTCGGCCAGCCGGCCGTCGCCGAACTCGGCGACCGCCGCGGCGGCCATCACGACCGACGTCAGATACGGGACCGGCGCGACCGCGCGGCCGATCTCGGCCAGCACGGAACACTGCTCCAGCAGGCCGAACCCGCCACCACCGACGGTCTGCGGCAGCGCGGCGTCGACGACTCCCGCCTGCGCCAATGCCGTCCACAGTGGAGGGTCGAAGCCGCCGGAGCCGTGCGCTCCCAGCACTTCCGGGGTGACCTTGTCCGTGAGGATCCGGCGGGTCAGCGACGAGAGATCCTGCTGCGCTTCGGTGAGCGTGAAGTCCATTGCGTCTCCTAGCGCGTGACGGGCAGGCCGAGGGCGGTGGCGGCGATCATGTCCCGCTGGATCTCGTTGGTGCCGCCGCCGAAGGTGAGGATCAGCGCCGAACGATGCAGGCGCTCGATCCGCCCGCGTACCTGCGCGCCGGGGGATCCCTCGCGGACGACCGCGCCCGCGCCGAGGATCTCCATCATCAGCCGGTAGGCCTCGATGGCGAATTCCGTGCCGAACACCTTGGTCGCCGACGCCTCCGCCGGGCCGAGCTCACTGCTCGCCGCCGCCCACGCGATCCGCCAGTTCCGCAGCTTCAGGTACTCGGCGTGCGCGTGGATCCGCGCCAGATGCAGCCGCACCCACGCCGCGTCGATCACCCGGGAGCCGTCCGGCAGCTTGGTCGCCTGCGCCCAGGCCCGGACCTCGCGCAACGCCGTCTGGATCGGGGCGGCCGAGGTCAGGGCGACCCGCTCGTGGTTGAGCTGGTTCGTGATCAGCGGCCAGCCCTCGTTCTCCCCGGCGACCCGGGATGTCACCGGCACGCGGACGTCGTCGTAGTAGGTCGCGCTCGTGCCCGGTCCGGCCATGGTGTGCACCTTCGTCCAGGAGAACCCGGGCGCCGACGTCGGCACGATCACCATGCTGAGGCCCTTGTGCTTGCGGGCCTCGGGGTCGGTGCGGACGGCCAGCCAGACGTAGTCGGCGTACTCGATCAGGCTCGTCCACATCTTCTGGCCGTTGATGACGTAGTCGTCGCCGTCACGGACCGCGCGGGTCCGCAGCGACGCCAGGTCGGTCCCGGCGCCCGGCTCGGAGTAGCCGATCGAGAAGTGCAGTTCGCCGGCGGCGATCTTCGGCAGGTAGAACGCCTTCTGTTCCTCGGTGCCGTACCGCATGATCGTCGGTCCGACCGTGTTCACCGTGAGGAACGGGACGGGTACCCCGGCCGCGGCCGCCTCATCGGTGAAGATGAGCTGGTCGAGCATCGGCCGGTCCTGCCCGCCGTACTCGCGGGGCCAGCCGATCGCGAGCCACCCCGCGCTGCCGAGGTCGCGCACGATTTCCTTGTACACCAGGCCGTCCCCGTACTCACCGCCGTCCCCGGCGAGGGCCTCCCGGCGCTCGGGGGTCATCAGTCCGGCGAAGTACTCCCGCAGTTCCTCACGGAGGGCGCGCTGCTCCGGCGTGTAGTCGATCCGCATCCGTCACCTCTGCCGTCGGTGCTCGTTACTGGTGCCGTACCCGTTCGCGGCGTTACAGTAGAACCTGTTCTAGTTGTACCAGGTATGGCGGGAGGGAGGAATATGGAGATCGACGTCGATCGCTCGCTGTGCGAGGCGAATGCCATCTGTGTCGGCTTCGCGCCCGAGGTCTTCGATCTCGACGACGATGAGGAGCTCGTCCTCGCTTCGGCCGAGGTTCCTCAGAATCAAGTAGAACGTGTTACTCAAGCTGTCGCGGGCTGTCCGAAAAACGCCCTGCTCATACGTGGTTAGCACTGTTCATCTAGCCCTTGCATGCAGCGAGAACAGATTCTACTGTGTCCGGTGAGTGGTGGACCGGTGCGCGGCCCGCCGTGCTTCAGCGAGGAGGCCTCGAGAGTGAGCCTGGACGGCAAGACGGCCATCGTCACCGGCGCCGGAGCGGGTCTCGGGCGGGCGGAGGCGCTGGCACTCGCCGCGGCCGGCGCGTCGGTGGTGGTCAACGACGTCTCCGCGGCGGCAAGCATGGTGGCCGACGAGATCGAGGCCGAGGGTGGAAAGGCGGTCGCGGTCACCGGGGACGTCTCGGAGTCTTCGACGGCGGACGCGCTGCTCGCCACCGCGGTCGAGCAGTTCGGCGGCCTGCACATCCTGGTCAACAACGCCGGCGTGCTGCGCGACCGGATGCTGTTCTCGATGTCCGACGACGAATGGGACACCGTGCTCGGCGTCCACCTGCGCGGGCATTTCCTCCTTTCCCGCAACGCGGGGGCCTACTGGCGTGACAAGTCCAAAGTGGACGGCGCGCCGGTGTACGGCAGGGTGGTCAACACCGCGTCGGAGTCCTTCCTGCTCGGTGCACCCGGCCAGCCGAACTACGGCGCGGCCAAGGCCGGTATCGCCGCGCTGACCGTGTCCACCGCACGTGGGCTTTCCCGCTACGGCGTCCGCGCCAACGCGATCTGCCCCCGCGCCCGCACCGCGATGACCGAATCCGTTTTCGGGGCCGAACCGCCGTCCGGCCTCGACCCGCTTTCGGTCGACCACGTGGCGCCGTTCGTCGCGTTCCTCGCCGCACCCGAAGCCGAGCGGATCAACGGCCAGGTGTTCCTCGTCTACGGCGGCATGGTCGCGCTGATGCGGCCGCCGTCGGTGGAACAGCGGTTCGACACCGTCAACGGCACCTGGACCACGGAGGAACTGGTGACCAACGTCGGCGGCTACTTCGCCGACCGCGACCCGGAACGTATGTTCGCCGCCCCCGAAGTCATGAATCTGCCGTGACCCCCTGTCTCCGAGTCCGAGGAGCGTCATGACCCTGTCCGTCCAACCGCATCGCGAATCGGTCGGCCTGAAGACCGGTGGGCTCTATATCGACGGTCAATGGGGACCGGCCGCGGACGGCGCCACCTGGACCCATCACCATCCCGCGACCGGCGAGCCGATCGGCGACTTCGCCGTCGCCTCCACGGCCGACGTCGACGCCGCCGTCGCGGCGGCACGGAAGGCGTTCGACTCCGGCACGTGGTCGTCGTCGCGCGCGAGCACCCGGATCGGACTCCTCCATCGCTACGCGAACCTCCTGCGCGAGCACGCCGACGAACTGCGGGCCCTGCAGGCACTGGACAACAGCGTGCCGCTCTCGTTCGGCGGTATCTACGCGACTTCGGTCGGTGCGGCCGCGGACGTGTTCGACCACCACGCCGGCTGGGTCGACAAGGTCGGCGGCCAGACGCTCCCGCCGTACCAGGGCGGCGACCACCTCGCGATGACCTTCCGCGAGCCGATCGGCGTCGTCGCGGCGATCCTGCCGTGGAACGCGCCGTTCCTGCTCTACGCGCAGAAGGTCGCTCCCGCCCTCGCGGCCGGCTGCACCGTGGTCCTCAAGTCGTCGGAGTACGCGACGTTCTCGGTGATCCGCATGGTCGAACTGCTCGTCGAAGCGGGTCTTCCGGCGGGCGTGCTCAACCTCGTCACGGGCCCTGGCGAGCCGACCGGCGAACGGCTGATCACGCATCCGGACGTCGACAAGGTCAGCTTCACCGGCAGCCGCGCGGTCGGCAAACATATCGTCGAGGCCTCGGCCGGGACGCTCAAACGCGTTTCGCTCGAACTCGGAGGCAAGAGCCCCGCGCTCGTCTTCCCCGACGCGCCGAATATCGGCCTCGCCGCGATGACGACGATGGGCGCGGTCACCATGGGCCTGTCCGGCCAGGCGTGCGTCGCGAACACCCGCGCGCTCGTGCACAAGGACGTCTACGACGAGTTCCTCGGCGCGGCACAGGGAATGGCCGCCGCGATCACCTACGGCGACCCGTTCGACCCCGGCGTCATCTCCGCCCCGCTGATCAACTCGAAACAGCTGGACCGCGTGCTCGGCTACATCGAAAAGGGCAAGTCGGAGGGACGTCTGGTCACCGGCGGCGAACGCCTCGACGGCGAACTGGCGAACGGTAACTTCGTCGCGCCGACGATCTTCGCCGACGTCGACAACTCCGCGACCATCGCGCAGGAGGAGATCTTCGGTCCGGTATTGGCCGTCGTGCCGTTCGAAACCGAGGAAGAGGCGGTGGCGCTGGCCAATGACACCGAGTACGGGCTCGGTGCCGGACTGTTCACCGCGGACGTCCAGCGCGCGTTCCGCGTCGCGCGGAAACTGCGGGCGGGCACGATCGGGATCAACGGTTTCCAGGTCGAACCGCACCTTCCGTTCGGCGGATTCAAGCAGTCCGGACTCGGCCGCGAGGGCGGGCAGTCGGCGTTCGAAGCGTTCACGGAACTCAAAACGGTGCTGATGCCGCTCGGCGAGGAGATGATGTAGTGGGCAGGCTCGACGGGAAGATCGCGCTGATCACCGGCGGCGCGCGGGGTCAGGGCGAGGCGGCCGCACGGCTGTTCGTGGCCGAGGGCGCACGCGTGGTGATCGCCGACATCAACGACATCGACGGCAAGAAACTTGCCGCCGATCTCGGGGAATCGGCCGTCTACCAGCATCTCGACGTCGGCGACGAGGCCGACTGGGACGCCGCGATCCAGCGCACGCTCACCGAGTTCGGCGCGCCGACGGTGCTGGTCAACAACGCCGGGATCCTGCATTTCTCCGAACTGGGCAAGACCACGCTCGCCGACTACGAACGCGTCATCCGGGTCAATCAGATCGGGGCGTTTCTCGGGATGCGTTCGGTCGTTGAACCGATGACCGGGGCCGGTGGCGGCTCCATCGTCAACGTGTCCTCTGTGGAGGGACTCGCCGGAATGCCGTTTCTCGTCGCCTACACCGCGAGCAAGTTCGCGATCCGCGGGATGACCAAGGTCGCGGCACTCGAACTCGGCGCGAAGAACATCCGGGTCAATTCGGTGCACCCCGGCGCGATCGACACGCCGATGGTCTCCACCGCGGCGGGCGGGCAGAAGGTCGACATGTCGTTCGTCGGCAAGAAGGTCGCGTTGGGCCGGGTGGGAAAGCCGGAAGACATCGCGAAACTCGTATTGTTCCTGGCCAGCGACGACAGTTCGTATTCCACGGGTTCCGAGTTCATCGCGGACGGCGGATCGACCGCGACACACGCTCTCAAGTTCTGATCCGGAGGTGCCGAGGAGGAAGTGAACACCGCTAACGCAATGGGGCGTTGACGGGTGGGTAAGACTCTCGGGGCTGACGGCTGGAGGTTTGGTGGGCGCTACGGTCACTGTCCCGGGAACGGGCGCGCTCACGCAGGTCGGCAGGCTCGCGACCTTGTCGTGGGAGGTCCTGCGCGCGATCTTCAAGCGCCCGTTCCAGTTCCGAGAATGGATCCAGCAGTGCTGGTTCTTCGCCAGTGTCACGATCTTGCCGACGGCGCTGGTGGCGATCCCGTTCGGCGCGGTCATCGCGTTGCAGCTCGGTTCCTTGACGCAGCAGATCGGCGCGCAGTCGTTCACCGGTGCGGCCAGCGCGCTCGCGATCGTGCAGCAGGCGAGTCCGCTGATCACCGCGTTACTGGTCGCCGGCGCGGGCGGGAGCGCGGTGTGCGCGGATATCGGCGCGCGCAAGATCCGGGAAGAGATCGACGCGATGGAGGTGCTCGGGGTCAACCCGATCCAGCGCCTGATCGTGCCCCGTGTGCTGGCGGCGATCGTGGTTTCGGTGCTGCTCAACGGTTTGGTCAGCGTCGTCGGCGTGCTCGGCGGGTACTTCTTCAACGTCGTCATGCAGGGCGGGACACCGGGCGCGTATCTCGCGAGTTTCAACGCGCTCGCGCAGGTGCCCGATCTCTGGATCAGTGAGATCAAGGCGTTGCTGTACGGCTTCGTCGCCGGGGTGGTCGCGGCGTTCCGCGGGCTGAACCCGGCGGGTGGACCGAAAGGCGTCGGCGACGCGGTGAACCAGGCCGTGGTGATCACGTTCCTGCTGCTGTTCCTGATCAACGTCGTGCTCACCGCGATCTACCTGCGGATCGTGCCGCCGAAGGCGATGTGACATGACCGCGGAACCAGCCGTTTCGGATCGCACGCTCGAAATCATCGCGCGGCCGGGCGCGATGCTGGAAGGCTTCGGTCACCAGCTTTCGTTCTACTTCCGGGCGCTGGCCTGGACACCGCGGACGATCCGGCGCTACGGCCGGGAGGTCTTCCGTCTGCTGACCGAAGTCAGCTTCGGCACCGGCGCGCTCGCGGTCATCGGCGGGACGCTCGGCGTCATGATCGGCATGACCCTGTTCACCGGCCTCATCGTCGGCCTGCAGGGGTATTCCGCGCTGAACCAGCTCGGCACCGCCGCGTTGACCGGGTTCATCTCGGCGTACTTCAACACCCGTGAGGTGGCACCGCTTTCCGCCGGGCTCGCGTTGTCCGCGACGGTCGGCTGCGGGTTCACCGCGCAGCTGGGCGCGATGCGGATCTCCGAGGAGATCGACGCGCTCGAGGTGATGGGCGTGCCGAGCATGCCCTACCTGGTCACGACCCGGGTCATCGCCGGGGTCACCGCGGTCATCCCGCTCTACGCCGTCGGCCTGCTCTCGTCGTATCTCGCCTCGCGGCAGATCACCATCTGGCTCTACGGCCAGTCCGCGGGGACCTACGACCACTACTTCACGCTGTTCCTGCCACCTGAAGACGTGCTGTGGTCCTTCCTCAAGGTGATCATCTTCAGCGTGCTCGTGATCCTTTCCCATTGCTACTACGGCTATAACGCCCAAGGCGGGCCGGCGGGCGTCGGCGTCGCGGTCGGACGCGCGGTGCGGACGGCGATCGTGCTGATCGCCGTGATCGACTTCTTCCTGAGCCTCGCGATCTGGGGTGCGTCGACGACGGTGAGGATTTCCGGGTGAACAGGGGGATTCTGCTGCGACGGCTCCGGCACCAGGCACTGGGGCTGATCTTCCTCGTGGTCGTCGCGCTGTTCTTCGTCACCACGATCGCCGTCTACCAGAAGGCTTTCACCACGGTGACGCTGGTCCGGCTGGAGACCGACCACATCGGCAACCAGATGCGTGAAGGCGCGGATGTCAAGGTACGCGGGATGGTCGTCGGCGAGGTGCGCTCGATCCAGGCGTTCGGCGATCACGCGGCGATGGAACTGGCGTTGCAGCCGGACAAGATCACCGTCATCCCGTCGAACGTCTCCGCGCGGCTGCTGCCGAAGACGTTGTTCGGTGAACGCTATGTCGCCCTGCAGATTCCCGAGCAGCCCCAGCGGCATATCGCGGAGGGCGACGTCATCCCGCAGGACCGCAGCAGTGCGGCGATCGAACTGGAAACCGTGCTCAGCAACGTCATGCCGCTGCTGCAGGCCGTACAACCGGAGAAGATGGCGAGCACGCTCAACGCCGTCGCGTCCGCTTTGGACGGTCAGGGCAAGCAACTCGGTGAGACCCTCGCGGGACTTTCGGACTACCTCGGCAAACTGAACCCGTCGATTCCCGACCTCAAGGCCGATATCACCGGACTGGCCAACGCCGCCGAGATCTACGACAAGGCAGGCCCGGACCTCCTCACCGCGTTGTCCGATCTGACCACCACGAGCAAGACGCTCGTCGAGAGCCAGCGCGCTCTCACCGATGTCTATTCCACCGTGACCGCCGCGTCGCTGGACCTGACAAGCTTCCTGAAAGTCAATCAGGACAACCTGATCCGGCTCACCACCAACCTCCAGCCGACGCTCGACGTCCTCGCCGAATACGCGCCCGAGTACCCGTGCCTGCTCAAACAGCTGGCCGAATCGGTACCGCGGGCCGAACTCGCGTTCGGCAAGGGCACCGCGCATCCCGAGGTCAGCAAGGTGACCATCGAGTTCACGCCGAGCCGCGGCAAGTACCTGCCCGGCGTCGACGAACCGAAGTACGACGACAAACGCGGCCCTCGCTGCTATCCGCAGGTGCCGCCGCCGGGCCGCTGGCCCCAGTACCCGCCGGACGGCGCGATCGACGACGGCTCCTCGAAACCCGCGCCGCCGCGCGACCCGGACGGCACGCTGCCCGGCGGCAGCGGAGGAGCCGGTGGCTCGGTGGTGAACTCGGCGGACGAGAAGCAGCTGATCGACCTGCTGGTGTCACCCGCGATGGGCACGACACCGGATCAGGTGCCGAACTGGGGAAGTCTGCTCGTCGGGCCGCTCTACCGCGGGGCGGAGGTGGAACTCCGATGAGGTGCACGTCTAGGGCGCTCGTGAGTGGCAATGATGGTTCTAACCGTCGTTACCACTCACGAGACTGGACCACGCGGCTACCGGTGGTCGCGCTGGGGGCCGAGGGTTGGGGCCCGCTCGCCGGAGTCCGGGGGGGGGCGGGCCGATGAGGAGTTTCGTTCCGGATCTGGTGAAGATCCTGATCTTCGCGGTCGTCACCGTGCTGCTGACCGGGATCCTCGGCGCGACCATCGCGAACACCAACTTCGGCGAGACCTCGGGCTACACGGCCAAGTTCACCGACGCGTCCGGGCTCAAGGAAGGCGACGACGTCCGGATCGTCGGGGTGAAGGTCGGGCAGGTCGGCGAGATCACCGTTGAGGAAGGCGAACGGAACTTCGCCGCGGTCCACTTCGACATCGAGTCCACGCATCGGCTCCCGGCGTCGGTGACCGCGACCATCAAGTACCGCAACCTGGTGGGGCAGCGGTATCTCTCGCTGGGCACGGACATCGGCGACGAGAAGACCTTCCCGCGCGGCGGGATCATCCCGCCCGAGCGCACCAAACCCGCGCTGAACCTGACGGTGCTGTTCAACGGGTTCAAGCCGCTCTTCCGTGCCCTGAACCCCGAAGACGTCAACAAGCTGTCCTACGAGATCATCCAGGTGTTCCAGGGCGAGGGCGGAACGATCACCAGCCTCCTCGCGCACACCGCGTCGGTCACTTCGACCATCGCGGGCAAGGACAAGATCATCGGCGACGTCATCGCGAATCTCAACACCGTTCTCGGCACCCTCGAGCAGCGTTCCCCGCAGCTGGGCGAGCTCATCGACCAGACCCAGCGGCTGGTCAGCGGGCTCGCGGAGCAGCGCAAGCCGATCGGTGAGGCGGTCAGCGCGCTGGGCGATCTGACCATCGCGACCTCCGGGCTGCTCGCCGACGCCCGGCCCGCGCTCAAGGAGGACGTCGCGCAGCTCGGTGCGCTGTCACAGAATCTCGGCGATTCCGAGCAGCTGATCGACCATCTTCTGCAGGTCCTGCCGGGGAACCTGCAGAAGTTCACCCGGACCCTGAGCTACGGCAGCTGGTTCAACTACTACCTGTGCGGGATCTCCGGCAGCATCGGCATCAAATCGCTCAACATCGAACTGCCGATCATCCCGCTGCCCGGCACTCAGCGACCGGAGAGGTGCGGGCCGTGAAACCACTCAAGGAACGTAACCAGGCCGCTGTCGGTGCGGTGGCTTTGATCTTGCTCGTCCTCGTCACGATGACGACCTACTTCTCCGACCGGATTCCCTTGTTCGGCAGTGGAACCACGTACTCCGCGTACTTCGGCGAATCTGCGGGGCTGGCACCGGACAACGAGGTCCAGGTGGCCGGGGTCAAGGTCGGCCAGGTGAGCTCGGTCGAGCTGGCGGGCAAGAAGGTGCTGGTCAAGTTCCGGGTGAAGGACGTCCGGATCGGCGACGCCACGTCGGCGTCGATCGAGATCAAGACGCTGCTGGGGGAGAAGTACCTCGCGCTGAACCCGCGTGGCAAGGGGAATCAGGAGCCGAACGCCGCCATCGGGCTGGACCGCACGCGGACGCCGTTCGAACTGCAGGACGCGTTCCAGCAGCTGTCCGGCACGGTCGGCGCGATCGACACGGCGCAGCTGGCACAGAGTTTCACCGTGCTCTCCGACGCGCTCAAGGACAGCCCCCAGTACCTGAAAGACGCGCTTGGCGGGCTCTCGGCGTTGTCCCGGACCGTTTCCTCGCGGGACTCCGAACTGAAGACGCTGTTGTCCAGTACCAGCACCGTTTCGCGGACGCTGTCCGACCGCAACGCGCAGCTGAAGCGGATCCTCGACGACGGCAACCTGCTGCTCACCGAGCTGCAGAACCGCAAGGAGGCGATCAGCACGCTGCTCAAGGGCACGCAGCAGGTGTCCGCGCAGCTTTCGGGGCTGGTCGCGGACAACCGGACACAGCTGAAACCGACCCTCGAGAAATTGGGCAAGGTCACCGATGTGTTGCAGCGCAACCAGGACAACCTCAACCGCAGCCTGGCGCTGATGGCGCCGTTCGCCCGGGTCGGCGCCAACGCCACCGGGAACGGGCGCTGGTTCGAGGGATACCTGTGCGGGCTGCTGCCGCCGACGATCATCGCGGGTGCCTTCCAGGTCAACCCGGAGGGCTGCACACCGCCGATCGCCGCGCCGAACCAGGGGGTGGGCGGACGATGAGCATTCGCAGCCGCGGGCTCTACACGTGGGTCGCCTTCGCGTGCATCCTCGTTTTGATCGTGACGGCCGGGCTCTGGCTGGTGTTCAAGGAACCGGGCGGGACGCGGATCAGCGCGTACTTCGGGAAGACGGTCGGGCTCTACGCCGGATCTTCGGTGCGCGTGCTCGGGGTTAAGGTCGGCGAGATCACCGGTGTCACGCCTCAGGGCGAGGCTGTGCGGGTCGACATGCGGGTCGATCCGGACGTCGCGATCCCGGCCGACGCGGGCGCGGTCGTCGTCGCGCCGAGCCTGGTGAGCGACCGGTACGTCCAGCTGACGCCCGCGTACGAGAGCGGGCCGGAGATGGCGACGGACGCGGTGATCGGCAAGGAGAAGACGGCGACCCCGGCCGAACTCGACGACCTCTATACGAGCCTCGACAAGCTCTCGACGAGCCTGGGACCCAACGGTGCCAACAAGAACGGCGCGCTGTCCGGAGTTCTCGACACGGCCGCGGCGAACCTCGACGGCAACGGGAAGAACCTCAACACCACGGTGACGCGGCTTTCCGAACTGGCCAGGACACTGGACGGGTCGAAGGACGATCTGTTCGCGACGGTCCAGAACCTGAACTCCTTCACCTCCGCGCTCGCCGAGAGCGACGCCCAGCTCAACGAGTTCTACCGGCGTGCCGCCGACGTCAGCGGCTTCCTGGCGGCGGATTCCGCCGATGTCGGTGCGGCCTTGAGCTCCCTCGCGACGTCGATGGGTGAGGTGGAACGGTTCGTCGCGGACAACAAGGACCTACTGGCGTCCAATGTGGACAAACTGGCCGGACTGACGAAGGTCCTGGTGGACCAGCGAGCGTCGCTGGCCGAGGTCATCGACATCGCACCGACCGGGGCGACGAACTTCATCAACTCCTACGACGCCGCGTCCGGCACCATCGCGGTACGGGACAATCTCAACGAGCTGACCCATCCGCCGATCCTGACCGTCTGCCGCCTGATCAGTGCCGGCACGCCGAAGCCGATTCCGGACACGCTCGGCAATATCTGCAAGCAGCTCGCCCCGGTTCTGGACGGCACCTTGAAGCTGCCGACGGTTCCGCAGGTGCTGGCTTCGCTGCAGAGCGGGGAACTCCCGCCGCTGCCGCTCCCGCTGGTGGATGTCCTCACCAAGGGAGCCCCGAAATGACCCCGCGCAGTCGTCCTGTGGTGGCCGGGGTCCTGGTGGTGGTGCTGGGCTTGAGCGCCTGCAGCGACGGCGGGTTTTCGGGGCTGTACAACACGCCGCTGCCGGGCGGCGCGGATCTGGGCGACCATCCGTACCGGCTGTCGGCGCAGTTCTCCGACGTCCTGGACCTGGTGCCGCAGGCGAGCGTGAAGGTCAACGACGTCCCGGTCGGCCGCGTCGAGAAGATCGATCTCGCTTCGGACACGCGCTCCGCCTGGGTGAGCATGGTCGTCAACGGCGACATCGCGCTGCCCGCGAACGCCCGCGCCGAGCTGCGGCAGTCGAGCCTGCTGGGGGAGAAGTTCGTCGACCTGCACGCCCCGGCGGACGTGAAACCCGAAGGTGCTCTCGCCGAAGGCGCGAAGATCCCGCTGGACCGGACGAACCGCAACCCCGAGGTCGAAGAGGTCCTCGGCGCGCTTTCCCTGCTGCTCAACGGCGGCGGGGTCGAACAGATCCAGAAGATCAGCCACGAGCTCAACGACGCGCTCGCCGGGAACGAGGCCGAAGTCCGCGCGTTGCTGTCCCATGTGGACGAACTGGCCACCGAACTCGACGGCCACAAGGGCGAGATCCTGCGCGCCATCGACGGCCTCGACAAGTTGTCGAAAACCCTCGTCGGGCAGACGCAGAACCTGACGAACGCGCTCGACAATCTGTCACCCGGCCTGAAAATCGTGACGGAGCAACGGGATCAGCTCGTCGGCATGCTGCAGGCGCTGAACACGCTGTCCGGCGTCGCGGTCGACACGATCAACGGGAGCCGGGATCAGCTGGTCGCGAACCTCCGCGCGCTGCAGCCCACGTTGCAGAAGCTCAGCGAGGCGGGTCAGGATCTGCCCACCGCGCTGAGGATCCTGCTGACCTACCCGTTCCCGGACTACGCCGGCAATGTCATCAAGGGCGACTACGCGAACGTCGACGCCAAGATCGACCTGAACCTCGACACGTTCCTGGAGAACATGAACAACTCGTCGCAGCCGATCATCCAGCTGCCCGGCGGGAACGGAACCGGGACCCCGGGCGCGATCCCGTTCAACAACGGCACCGCGCCGCCGGTCCTGCCACTGCCCACCGGGGACCTTCCTCAGGTTCCCCAAGGGCAGGGTGGCGACCTGCTGGGCGGGCTGCTCGGGCTGCTGGGAGGTGGCCGGTGACCACTCGCAAGACGCGGATCCAGCTGCTGGCGTTCATCGTCATCGCGGTGGTGTCGGTCGTGTACGCGGGCGGCAACTACGCCGGGCTGGACCGGCTTTTCGGCACGCGTGGCTATCTCGTCACCGCACAGCTCGTCGACTCCGGCGGGATCTTCGTCAACGCGGAAGTCGCGTATCGCGGAGTCGCGGTCGGCAAGGTCGCGTCGATGACGCTCACCGAGCACGGCGTCGACCTCGGTTTGGACATCGACTCGGGCGCGCCGCAGATCCCCGCCGACACGCGCGCCGCGGTCGCGAACCGGTCCGCGGTGGGGGAGCAGTACGTGGATCTGCTGCCGATGCACGAGAACGGGCCGTATCTGACCGAGGGCTCGGTGATCACCCGGGACAGGACGTCGCTCCCGCTGTCGCCGGAGACCGTATTGTCCAATCTGGACAAACTGGTGTCGAGCGTGCGACCGGAGTCGCTGAAGACCGTCGTCGACGAGACCTACGAGGCGTTCGCGAACGCGGGGCCGGATCTGCGGGAACTGCTGAACAGCACCGGTTCCCTCACCGCGACGGCGACTCAGTACCTGCCGGACACCCAAGGGCTGCTGGCGAGTTCGCGGACGGTGCTGGACACGCAGCAGCGGCAGGCGGCCAACATCACCCGGTTCGCCGGCGGGCTCAAGACGATCGCCGCGCAGCTCAAGACGTCGGATCCGGACCTGCGGCGCGTGATCGACGAGGCGCCGAAACTCAGCCGCCAGATCAGTGACGTGCTTGCCGTGTCCGGAACGGATCTCGGCGTGCTGTTCGCGAACGCGCTCACCACGGCGCAGATCACCTCCGCCCGGACCGACGCGATCGAGGAACTGCTCGTCGCGTATCCGATCATCTCGGCGTTCTCGCGGTCGACGTCACCGGACGGCACGGGGCATCTCGGGGTCGTGTTCAACTTCTTCGACCCGGTTTCGTGCACCAAGGGCTACGAGGGCACGAAACAGCGTCCCGCCAACGATCTCACCGAAGCACCGGTGAACACGCAGGCCTACTGCGCCGAGCCGCCGGGCAGCCCCACGGGTGTGCGAGGCGCGCAGAACGCGCCGTATGCCGGGAAGCCGCCCGCGGTGCCCGAGCGGCCGAAACAGACCCAGCAGGCGGCGGAATCCGCGCAACTGCCCGGGGTGCTGAGCCTGCTCTCCGGCTCCGCACCCGGCGGGCTCGGCGCGTTGCTGGGCGGCAAGTAGTGCTCACGCGGGCTCTCACCGTCGTCGCGGCCCTGGCGGTCCTCGCGGCCGCTTGGTTCGGCTGGTCGTGGTGGAGCGCCGCGCAAGACGACGGTCTCACCCGCGGCAGGGAACGCGACGCGGTGCTCGCCGCCGCCGCGGGCCAGCTCGTGGTGCTCAACACGATCGATTACCGCACCGGCGCCAAGGACGTCGATCGCTGGCTCGGCGTCACGACGGGACGGCTCGGCAAGGACCTCACCGGCGACCGGCAACTGCAGATCGACCGGGCGAACACGGGCAAGACCGTGGCGACGGCCCGGTTCAAACAAGCCGCCGTCACCGAACTCGACGCCGTCGCCGGGACCGCCCGCTTGATGGCCGTGCTGGACGTATCGGTCAGCACCGGTGGTGGCGCCGCGGCGCCCAAGGTGAGCAGGCTGACCGTCGACTACCAGCGCGTCGAAGGCGGCTGGAAGGTCAGCGCGGTACAGGCGGCCGGATCATGAACGCACGGGCCTTGCCGATCCTGGCCGCGATCATCGTGCTTGCCGCGGGTTGCGCCGTCTGGTTCGGCGTCCAGGCGTCGTCGCTGGCCTCGGACGACAACGCGGCGCTGGTGGACCAGACCGTGACGGCCGAGGTCGCCGACCAGGTCGGAGCCGGGGTGAAGGCCGTTTTCTCCTACGACTACAGCAATCTCATGCGCACCGAACGAGCCGCGGCGGACGTCCTCGTCGGCGACGCAACCGGGCAGTACCGGGACCAGTTCGCCTCGGCACGGAAACGCGCGGAAGAGCAGAAGCTGGTACGCACCACGACGGTCCGGTCGCTCGGGGTCCGGTCGTTGCGCGGGGACTCGGCCGAGGTGCTGCTGTTCCTGGACCAGCAGACCCTCGCCGCGGGCGGTGGTGCGCCCCAGTCCTCGGTTTCCCAGCTCTCCGTCACCGCCGTGCGCGTCGATGGCCGCTGGAAGCTCTCGTCCCTCACCGCCCTCTGACCCCTGCAACCTGGTGCCAGGTTGCGGGGGTGGGCCTTACAGCCACGCTTTCAGGTCGGCCAGGTCCACGACGGGCATGCCCCAGCGCAGGGCCGCGACTTCGAGATCGGCGCTGCCCGCCATCGTGCCGTCGGGGTTCATCACCTCGCAGCAGACGCCGACCGCGGGGAGGCCGGCGGCAATGCACAGCGCGACCGTCGCCTCGGTGTGCCCGGATCGTTCGGCGAGCAGGCCAGGTCGCGCCGCCAACGGGAAAACGTGCCCAGGGCGCAGGAAATCGGCAGGGGTCGCGGCCGGGTCGGCCAGTTTTCGTACGGTGGCGGCACGTTCCGCGGCGGATACGCCGGTGCCGGTCCCGGAAGCGAGGTCGACCGGGATGGACCACGCTGTTCCCTGCCGGTCGCCTTCGCCCGGCATCAGCTCGATTTCGAGGCGCTGCAACACTTCGGGTGCGCACGGTACCGCCGGGAAGCCGCAGACCTTGGTCAGCAGGAAGGTGAACGACTCGGGCCGCAGCCTGGTCCCGGCGAAGATCACGTCGCCCTCACCCTCGGTTTCCGGGTCCCAGACGACCACCCCGCCGCCCGCCGCCAGTTGATTGAGCACCTTCTCGACGCCCGCGCGTCCATCGACGTGCCCCGCCCAAGGCAGCCGGGGCAAAGCCTTTCCCAGCGCCGAAGCGGGGCCCTTTTCCACCAGCCGGCCGACCAGATCCACTTCCAGATTGACCCGGTCCCCGGACCGCAGGCCACCGAGGGTGGTGGCCGAGCGGGTCATGGGCAGGAGGACGACCGAGAACCGGTCGCGAAGCACCTCGGCGATGGTCACGCTCACGCCGTCCAGTGCGATCGGTGACTTCGCCAGCAGGTGGCCGAGGACGCGAGCCGGTGGCCGGATCCAGACCCGCAGGACGTCGCCTTCGTCGTCGATCCGCACCACCTTGCCGACCGCGTCGACGTATCCCTGGACCAGATGGCCGTCCAGCGGATCGCCGACGTGAAGCGGCGTCTCGACGTTGACCGTGACCCCGGCCGCGAGTGCGTCGAACGTCGAACGGCGGCGGGTTTCCGCGGAGACCACCGCCTCCAGCAGTCCGTCGGCCGACCGCACGGTGAGCCGGACTCCGTTGACACACACCGAACCGCCGTCGCCGACGCGGTCCGCGCTCTTCGGCGCGCGCACGCGCAGCCGCTCGCCCTCGATCTCTTCGACGGCACCCAGCTCGCCGATTCGCCCAGTGAACATGAAACGACACCCCATTCGATGTGACGCGGCATCCCGTCGAGCCCGGCGAACGGCCGGGCGAGGGACGCGGGGTCTCACCGCCTGGTCCCGGAATCACACCGGGTCGTTCCACCCCTTCGGCGGAACCGGCCGACTATACGGCCACACCGTGGAATCGCACCACGAGACGATCATAGCCGCACTTGTTACCGGACGGTAGGGGTTCTTCTTCGCGGGAGGTCAGGAGATGCGTTTCATGGCGGCACCGATGATCACGCCGTTGGACACGGTGTAGGAACCGGCGAAGGTGCGCAGAGAACCGTCGGTTTGGCGGGCGAGAAGGTCGACGTAAACGGTATTCCCGTCGACCCCGGTCACGGTCAACGTGTCCCATGCCGTTGTCGTGAATCCTTTGACATAGGTCGAATAGTTCCCGCCTTTCGCCAGCCGCTGCCCGCCGAGATTCCACGCGGTCAGGAAATCACGCCGGTTGATCGCGTCGTAGTAGGCGATCACCGTCTGTGCCACCGGTGTCGTCGGGGTGGGATAGACGGTACGGGTCGTCGGTGGTGCGACATAAACCGTTTGCTGGGGAGCCGCGACGACGGGTGGCGGTACGACGATGGTGGTCCCCGGCGTGTTGGCCGATACCGTGACGACCGGCACCGGTGATCCGGCGGTCGGCACCGCACAGGCGGCGAGTGCGCCCGCGGTCGCCATTATCGCCAGGACGGCTCCGCTCTTCGCTCCCATGATCGCCCCTCGAACGTCCTATTCTGTCGTATTCCGAGAATGCGAGAAATACGCGAGTGCCACTAGGGGATTTGGCCTCGTTACGAATGGTGAAAAACGCGCCGCAACCGTTATGGGATCTTGTGGACGGCCGCCTTGGGCGACCCTCGTCTCACGCCGATCGGCCGCCGGGTTTAGCGTTCAGGTATGACCACAGCACCTGTCGATGTCGAGAGTGCCCGTCGCGACTACGCGGCCCTCGTCGACCGCGGCCTCTCCCTGGACATCACGCGCGGCAAGCCGTCCCCCCGCCAGCTGGACCTCGCCGACGCTCTGCTGACGCTCCCGGGAGACGTGCACGCGGCCGAGGACGGCACTGATGTCCGCAACTACGGCGGCCTGAAGGGCCTGCCCGAACTCCGCCGCATCTTCGCCGGCCCGCTGCAGGTCCCCGCCGAGCAGCTGCTCGCCGCAGGCAACTCCAGCCTCGAGCTCATGCACGACTCGATCGTGCAAGCCTTCCTGAGCGTGCTCCCCGGCGCCGAGCGCCGCTGGGCCGACGAGGCCGGCGTCAAGTTCCTGTGCCCGGTGCCCGGGTACGACCGGCACTTCGCGCTGGCCGAACGCTTCGGCATCGAGCTCATCCCGGTCCCGCTCACCGAGACCGGCCCGGACATGGACGTCGTCGAGCGGCTCGTCGCCGAGGACGCGGCCGTCAAGGGCATCTGGTGCGTGCCGAAGTACAGCAACCCGACCGGGGTCACCTACAGCGACGACACCGTCCGCCGCCTCGCCGTGATGACCACGGCCGCCCCGGACTTCCGGATCTTCTGGGACAACGCCTACGCCGTTCACCACCTCACCGACACCGAGGCGCCGCTGGCCGACCTGTTCGCCCTGTGTGCCGAGCACGGCAACGCCGACCGCGCGTTCGTCTTCGGCTCGACGTCGAAGGTGACGTATGCGGGTGGTGGTGTCGGCTTCTTCGGCGCCTCCGAGGCCAACCTCGCCTGGTGGGTCGGCAAGATCGGCAAGCGGACCATCGGCCCGGACAAGGTCAACCAGCTCCGCCACGCGCAGTTCCTGCGTGACGAGGACGGTGTCCGCGCCCACATGCGCAAGCACGCGGAGATCATCGGCCCGAAGTTCGCGGCCGTCGACGAGATCCTCACCAAGGAACTCGGCGACAGCGGCCTAGCGTCCTGGACGAAGCCGGCAGGCGGGTACTT
The DNA here is from genome assembly GCA_963766045.1 of uncultured Actinomycetota bacterium. Taxonomy (GTDB): domain Bacteria; phylum Actinomycetota; class Actinomycetes; order Mycobacteriales; family Pseudonocardiaceae; genus Amycolatopsis. The sequence continues at coordinate 2,166,453 of CAVXYN010000003.1, forward strand.
CATCTCGCTGACCGTGCCGTCCGGGACCGCCAAGGAGGTCGTCCGGCTGGCCAAGGAGGCGGGTATCGCCCTGACCCCGGCCGGCGCGACGCACCCGTACGGCGCCGACCCGGACGACAGTGTCATCCGCATCGCGCCGACGTACCCTGACCTGGCCGAAGTCGAAGAAGCGATCCGCGGGCTGGCCGTCTGCGTTCGGCTTGCGGCGGCTACGAAGAAATAATTTCGAGATCTTCTCCAATCCGGGTCACGAGGGGTTCCGAAGGTCAAGTGGGTGGGTGAGAGCACCGCACAAAGACGAGAGGAACCACTCGTGTTCGGAAAGCCGTTCGTTCGTACTCTGATTTCGCGCAGCGCCGAGAACACCACGGACCGCCGCCGCTTCCTGAAGGTGGCGGGAGCCGCTGGCCTCGGTGTCGTCGGCGCGACCTATCTCGGGGTACAGGCGACTTCCTCCGCATCGGCGACCGGGGAGGCCGCGGCGGACGCTGCGGCCCTCAGTGACGCTTCGGTGCTGAACTTCGCGCTCAACCTGGAGTATCTCGAAGCCGAGTTCTATTCGTTCGCTGTCCATGGGTACGGCCTACCGGACGACATCACCGGTGGTGTCGGGACACAGGGCGCTGTGGTCGGCGGGAAGCGGGTGAAGTTCCGCGACAAGAAGCTGGCCCTGTTCGCGAAGGAGATCGCGGGCGACGAGATCGCGCACGTGAACTTCCTGCGCGGCGCGCTCGGCGAGGCCGCGGTCTCCCGTCCGGCGATCGACCTCAAGGACAGCTTCACCGCGGCCGCGCAGGCGGCCGGGCTGATCAAAGAGGACGAAGAGTTCGACCCGTTCGCGAACGAGGACAACTTCCTTCTGGCCGCCTACCTGTTCGAGGACGTCGGCGTCACCGCCTACAAGGGCGCCGCCCCGCTGATCCAGAACAAGACGTTCCTTGACGCGGCCGCCGGAATCCTGGCGGCGGAGGCGTACCACGCGGCGAACCTCCGCACCGTGATGTTCGACAAGGAGCTGTTCGAAGCCGCCGATCTCATCTCCAACGCGCGCGACCTGCTCGACGGGGCCGCGGACGACGACCAGGGCATCCTGATCGAAGGCCACGCCAACATCGTGCCGACCGACGCGAACGGCATCTGCTTCGGCCGGAGCGCGGACCGTGTGCTCAACGTCGTGTACCTGAACCCGGAAGCGGTGAACAAGGGCGGGTTCTTCCCCGAAGGCGTCAACGGGGACATCAACACCAGCGGCGGCGCGTGACTCCCGCTGTCGTGTCGTCATTCCCGGTACGGTCAGGGTCGGCGACACGACAGGGGGTTTGTGGTGAAGGCTGTGATCATCGGCGGCGGCATCGCCGGCACGGTGACCGCGATGGCGTTGCAGCGCGCGGGAATCGAGGCGAGCGTCCACGAGGCGCACGCGTCGGGCGGTGAGGACGCGGGAGCGTTCCTCACGATCATGCACAACGGCATGGACGCGCTGCACGCGATCGGCGCCGACGGACCGGTGATCGAGAATTCGTTCGCCGCCATCGGGCTGGAGCTCATCACGCCGGACGGGCGCACCGTGGAAGAGCGCTCGTTCGGCCAGGAAGGCCTCGCGGGGCCCCGGACCCTGACCCGCGCGGCGCTCTACCGGGTGCTTCAGCGGGAGGCGATCTCACGCGGGATCACCTTCGTTCCGGGCAAAAGGCTGGTCTCGGCGGAAGCCGGAGTCGTCGCGCGGTTCGAGGACGGCACGACCGCCGAGGGCGACATCCTGATCGGCGCGGACGGACTGCGTTCGGCGGTCCGGAACCTCATCGACCCGGACTGCCCGGCGCCCCGTTCGACGGGGCTCGACGTCGTCTACGGCTACACGACCGACACGAGCGTCCCCCAGGCGCCGTCGATCTACCGGATGATCCAGAGCCTGCACGCGTTCTTCGGCTACACCAGCACTCCCGATGGCTCGACCTACTGGTTCGCCCGGCTGCCCATGGCCGAAGGCGCCCGTGTCGGGCTGTCGCCTGTGGAGTGGCGCGAGACCGCCTTCGCCGCGTTCGACGGCGAACCGTTGCCGGCGGCGGAAATCATCCGCTCGACGGGCGACGAGGTCTTCGGCGGCCACTCGTACGACGTTCCGTCGACGCCGATCTGGTCGACCGACGAGATGGTCCTGGTCGGCGACGCGGCGCATGCCGCTTCGCCCGCGGCGGGGCAAGGTGCGTCGATGGCGCTGGAGGACAGCGTCGTCCTCGCCCAGTGCCTGCGGGATCTTCCTGACGCGCCAACGGCTTTCTCGGCCTACGAGCGGCTGCGGCGGGAACGGGTGGAGAAGCTGGTCGCCAGCAGCGCGGCGGTTTCGTCCGGCACGACGTCCGACGAAGGCCGGAATTGGCTGTACCGGCACCATATCGAGTGGGACGAAAAGATCACCGCCTAATCGCTGGCTATGACGCCTGTCACACGCTGTGTGTTTCCTGGGTGGCGCCCGACGATCGTCAGTACGTTCCGCGTTGTACTGGAATGATCAACTCTGGGGGTTACTGATGCACAACAGGGTTCGTGCGCTTCTGCTCACGACATTCGCGGTAGCTGGTCTGGCAGTTGTGAGCGCGCCGGCCGCGCAGGCGGCCGCCTACACGCAGGTGGGCTATGCGACCTCGTTCGGCAGGCAGGTGTACCTGTGGAAGAACAACGACAACGGGTGCATCCACGCGCAGGGCAAGAGCATGCGGAACGGCGACGAAGTGATCCTGCGGGTGGTCAGCGGCGGCATGGTCCTCGCTGAAGATGTGCAGCGCGCCAACGCCACCGGCGTTTCGGTCAACACGGTGTCGTTCTGTCACAAGGGGGGCGCCGGATTCAGGGGCCTCGTGAAGGACGCCAACGCGAACGGACCGGAGACCGGGACCTACCAGAACTGGTAGAAATCGCGGGTCCAAAGTCCGTGAAGGCCTCCTTGCCTACCTTGAGGGTAGGGAAGGAGGCCTTCACGGACCGTCGAGCTACTTCTTGTAGAGCGAATCGATGTCCGAAGCGTAGTTCTTGCTCACGACGTTGCGCTTCAGTTTGAGGCTCGGCGTGATCTCGCCGCCGGCCTCGGTGAAGTCCTTGCCGAGGATGGTGAACTTCTTGATCGCCTCGGCCTGCGAGACCAGGCTGTTCGCCTGATCGACGGCCTCCTGGACCTCGGCGCGCAGTTCGGTGTCGTCGGCCAGTTCGGACACCGTGGCGTCGGCGGCCTTGCCGTGCTGGGACTTCCAGGACGGGAAGTACTCCTCGTCGATGGTGATCAGCGCGCCGATGAACGGCCGCTGGTCGCCGACCACCATCGCCTGGCTGATCAGCGGGCTGGCCTTGATGGAGTCTTCGAGACCGGACGGTGCGACGTTCTTGCCGCCCGCGGTGACGATGATCTCCTTCTTGCGACCGGTGATCTTGAGGAAACCTTCGTCGTCGAGCTCGCCGAGGTCGCCGGTGTGGAACCAGCCGTCGCTCAGCGCCTCGGCGGTGGCCTCGGCGTTGTTGAAGTAGCCGCTGAAGACGACGTCACCCTTCAGCAGGACCTCGCCGTCGTCGGCGATCCGCACCGAGGTACCGGCGACCGGCTTTCCGACGGTGCCGACCCGGAACGCGTCCTGGGTGCCGACGCAGGCCGCGGCCGAGGTCTCGGTGAGGCCATAGCCCTCGAACACCGGGACGCCGATGCCGCGGAAGAAGTGCGCCAGCCGGAAGCCGAGCGGGGCGCCGCCGGACACCGCCGCGACGCACCGGCCGCCGAGCGCGGCCCGCAGCTTGCTGAAGACCAGCTTGTCGAACAGCGTGTGCTTGATCTTCAGGCCGAGCCCGGCACCGCCGGTGTCCTGAGCCTGGCTGTAGGCGACGGCGGTGGCTTCGGCGGCGTCGAAGATCTTGCCCTTGCCGTCGCCGTGGGCCTTCTGCTTCGCGCTGTTGTAGACCTTCTCGAACACGCGCGGCACGGCGACCACGAACGTCGGGCGGAACGTGCCGAGGTCGGCGACCAGGTTCTTGACGTCCGAGGTGTGCCCGAGGGTCACGCGGGCGCTCAGCGCGGTCACCGCGATGGCGCGGGCGAGGACGTGCGCGAGCGGCAGGAACACGAGCAGCGAGTTGCCCTGGTCCATCAGCTGCGGGAACGCCTGGATGTCGGCGCGGATCTCCGAAAGCAGGTTCCGGTGGGTCAGTTCGACACCCTTGGGGCGGCCGGTCGTGCCCGACGTGTACACGATCGTGGCAAGGTCGCCCGCGTTCACCGAACGGCGGCGCTCGTGCAGGTCGTCGTCACCCAGTTCCGCACCGAGGGCGGTGAGGTGGTCGATGGCGGGCGCGTCGGCCGACTCGATCTGCCAGGTGTGGTCGAGTACGTCGAGCCGCGCCTTGACGCTCTCGAGTGTCGCGAGGTGTTCGTCGGTCTCGATGAACACCGCCTTCGCCGCGGAGTCGGAGAGGATCCAGTGGACCTGCTCGGCCGACGAGGTGTCGTAGATCGGGACGGTGACCGCGCCGGCGGCCCAGATCGCGAAGTCGATCAGGGTCCATTCGTAGCGGGTCTTCGACATGATCCCGATCCGGTCGCCGGGGGCGATGCCGGCCTGGGCCATGCCCTTGGCGACCGCGAGAACCTGGGCGGCGAAATCCTTGGCGGTGATATCCAACCAGGTACCGTCGACCTGGCGGCGGAAACTCACGACATCGGAGAACCGCTCGGCGTTCGCCCAGACGACGTCCGCGAGGTTCTCGTCGTCGGTCACCGTATTGGCGGCGGGGGCGCTGTATTCGCGCACGAGGAACCTCCGTGTTCGCGTGCAGATGGTGTGACCGGTGTTACCCGCCAGTCAACTTAGCGTGCCGTGCACCTTAAGACCATGCTGACGAATCGGCTAGACCGAGGGCATGACATTCTGCGCCGTGTGAACCAGGCGCCGCCCGCTCTCGACATCGTTGACGAGACTTTCATCGTGGTCCCGCCGAGCACCGTAGCGGCAGCGTTCGCCGACCCGCGATCTTGGTCACGTTACTGGCCGGATCTGGTGCTCGAGGTCTACACCGACCGTGGGGAGAAGGGGCTGCGCTGGACGGTGCGCGGCGCCTTGATCGGTACGATGGAGGTGTGGCTCGAGCCGGTGCTCGACGGCACCCTGCTGCACTACTTCCTGCGCGCCACCCCCGCCGGTCCCGGCGGGCAGGTGCGTGAGCTGGGGCCGCGGGAGCTGCGCCGCGAGTTCGACCGCCGGGCCCGCGCCGCGAAGACCATCGCGCTCGGGCTCAAGGAGATCCTGGAGGACGGGCGCGAGCCCGGTATCGGACCCCGGGCCGATTGAGCCTCAGGCACGGGTCCACCAGGGAAAACAGGGGAGCGGGATGCGGGTTCACGTGGTGTCGGACGTGCATGGGAACGCCGACGCGCTCAAACGCGCCGGCGACGGCGCCGACGCGTTGATCGTGCTGGGTGACCTGCTGGATTTCGTCGACTACCGCGAGCACGACAAGGGCATCATGGGCGCGCTGTTCGGCGCCGAAAAGGTCGGTGTGTTCGCCCGGCTGCGGCGGGAGGGCACCCGCGACGAGACGGTCGCGTACTCACGTTCGCTGTGGGCCACCCTGGAGAATCCGGCCGAGGCCGTCGGCGAGGCGATCCGGGACCAGTACGCCACCCTGTTCGGCTCCATGACCGCGCCGACCTACGCGACTCCCGGCAATGTCGACGACCCGTCCCTGTGGCCGGAATTCGCCGGCGACGGCCTCCAGGTCCTCGACGGAGAAGTCGCCGAATTCGGCGGGTTGCGATTCGGTTTCATCGGCGGCGCGCTGCTGCCGCCCAACGTGGTACCGAGGCGCAACGGCTTCTGGCGGCCCTATCTGCGCACCCGCGACGAGTACGACACCGCGGTGAGCGCGCTCACCGACGTCGACGTGCTGTGCACGCATATCCCGCCCGCCCTCCCGGAACTGACATACGACGTGGTCGCGCGGCGCTCGGAGCTCGGCTCGTCGGCGCTGCTGGAGCTGATCCGAGAGCAGCGTCCTCGGTGGTCGGTCTTCGGCCACGTCCACCAGCCGCTGACCGCGCGGACGAGGGTCGGCACGACCGAATGCCGTAACGTCGGTCACTTCAAGGAGACGGGGCAGCCGTACGTGCTGCGCTGGTGACAACCAGCTCCGGCTAGAGTTCGGAACATGGCCGAGCAGTCCACGCAATCCATCGAGGTCGACGCCGAGCCCCAGCGGGTGATGGCGGTCATCGCCGACTTTCCCGCGTACCCGGAATGGGCCAAGGCCGTCCGGGAGGCTGAGGTACTCAGCGAGGACGATAGTGATCCCCACGGTCGCGCGAAGCAGGTGAAACTCACCCTCGACGCCGGTCCGATCAAGGACGTCTACACCCTCGAGTACGACTGGGACGCCGACGGCCAGGGGGTCAGCTGGCATCTGATCAAGGGGCAGATGCAGAAGGCCCAGAACGGCCGCTACGCCCTCGAGCCGCTGGGCGCCGGCCGCACCAAGGTGACGTATACCCTGTCCGTCGAGCTGGCGCTGCCGATGATCGGGCTGCTGCGCCGCAAGGCCGAGAAGATGGTCATGGACACCGCGCTCAAGGAGCTCAAGAAGCGCGCCGAAGCGTCCTGACCCAGCGCTCGGGGAACTGACAAGCCGCGCCGAGGAAGCCGCGACCGGGAAACCGACAACGTGCCGCGCGCCGTGCGCGCGGGGAGCACCGAAGGGTAGGCATGCGGATCCTGCTGTTCACCGGCAAGGGGGGTGTCGGCAAGACCACGCTCGCCGCGGCGACGGCCGCGGCACTGGCCGGCCGGGGCAGGAAGACACTCGTCGTCTCGACCGACCCGGCGCATTCGCTCGGTGACGCCTTCGGCCGCACCCTCGGCGCCGAACCGTCCGAAGTGGACGAGCTTTTACATGCGGCCCAGATCGATTCCCGGAGCCTCGTCGACAGCACCTGGCGGGAATTGCGGCAGGAACTGCAGGCCGCGCTGGCCGGGGCGGGTCTCGACTCGCTCGACGCCGAAGAGCTGACCGTGGTGCCCGGTGTCGACGAACTGCTCGCCCTCACCGAGGTCCAGCGGCTCGCCGAGCATGGTCCGTGGGAAACGGTCGTGGTCGACTGCGGTCCGACCGCGGAAACGCTGCGCCTGCTGGCTTTGCCGGAAGCGGTCTCGGGCTACCTGACGCGGATGTTCCGCCCGGGCTCGCGGCGGACGGCGACCGCGGTGCGCCGGCTGGGTGTGCATCTCGAGTCACTGCGCACGCTGCTCACCGATCCGTCGACGACCACCGTGCGGCTCGTGCTGACCCCGGAACGCGTGGTCGTCGCCGAGGCCCGTCGCACGCTCAGTTCCCTGGCACTGCGCGGAATCCTGGTCGACGGGCTGATCGTCAACCGGCTGATGCCCGCACCGGGGTTCTGGCGCGGGGCGGCGGCGTCGTGGATGCGCACCCGGCGGACACAGCAGAACGCCGTCCTCGCCGAACTCGCCGAGGCCGGTTTCGGGCCGGAACAGGTGAAGCCCGTCGAACACCGCGCCGTCGAGCCCGTGGGGCTGGAGGCGTTGCAGGAAATCGCGTACGAGCTCTATCAAGGTCTGGATCCCTTGACCGGCAACGGAAAGAGTGTCACGCCGCTGCTGCGGATGTCCGAATCGGACACCGGCTACACCTTGCGAATCGCGGTGCCGCTGCACCACGATTCCGAAGTGGACCTGGCCAGGGTGGACGATGATCTCGCCGTCACCGTCGACGGTTTCCGGCGGCTGATCGCGCTGCCGGAGATGTTGCGCCCGTGCCGGATCACCGGTGCGGAATCCGACGCGCACGGCCTGGTCGTGAACCTGGCCGGGAACCGGGGACCCGGGTGAGCGAGCACAACGAGCAGGAACAGACGGACCGTCTCGACCTGGCCGACGAAATCCGCCTGCTGGTGGAACTGGTCGTCGAACACGCGGCGCCGTGGTTGGAGGGCCTCATCTCCGCCGGGCACGGTGGCGAGACGGAACCGAACGAACCGGACGGTGGCTGCGGTTGGTGTCCGTTGTGCGCGATCGTCGCGGTCTTCCGCGGTGAGCGTCCCGAGTTCGCCGCCCGCCTGATGGAGCAGGCCGCGCAACTCGTCGCGTTGTTGCGGGCGGTGCTGGCGGACCGGTGGGAACCCGAAGGCGGAGTGCATATGCCGGGGTTCCAGCCTGCGCGGAAACCGGCTCCGAGGGAAGATTCGCCGGTGGGAGCTTCGCGGGTCCAGCACATCACGGTGACCAGGCGCGACGCTTGGCAGCCGGACCGGGAGAACTGAGTGCTGACGGTAGGGGTGGACGTCGGCGGCACGAGCGTGCGCGCCGGCGTGGTGGACGAGCACGGTTCGCTGATGGACACCGCCAGGGTCGGCACGCCGGGCGAAGAGGACGCGCTCGAGGACGCCATCGCCGGGGTCATCGAGGATCTGCGCAACCGTCACGACGTGTCCGGGGTCGGTCTCGCGGTGGCCGGATTCGTCGCCAAGGACCGGCGGACGGTGATGTTCGCGCCGCATCTGTCCTGGCGCGACACTCCGGTCGCCGACCGGATCGAGAAGCGGGTCGGCCTGCCGGTGACGCTGGAGCACGACGCGAACGCGGCCGCGATCGGCGAGTACCGGTTCGGTGCCGCGCGGGGCGCTCATGTCGCCGCGCTGATCGCGCTCGGCACCGGGATCGGCGCCGGACTGCTGCTGGACGGCAAGATCTACCGTGGCGCCCACGGTGTCGCACCTGAGCTCGGGCACCTGACCGTCGTCCCCGGTGGGCGGGCCTGCCCGTGCGGGAAGTACGGCTGCTGGGAGCGGTACTGCAGCGGGACGGCGCTGGCCGCGACCGCGGTGGAACTGCTGGCCCGCCACCCGGGCAGATCGACCGTGCTGGCCCGCGAGACCCGGGGAGACCCCGGTTCGGTGACCGGCCGCCGCGTCGCGGGCGCCGCGCGGGACGGCGACCCGATCGCCCAGCGCGCGATGACCGAGCTGGCGAAGTGGCTCGCCGAGGGGCTGGCGCTGGTCGCGGACGTCTTCGACCCCGAGATCATCGTGATCGGCGGCGGGGTGTCCGAGTCGGCCCCGCTGTTCCTCGACGAGGCCCGCGAGCACTACGCGGGCAAGATCACCGGGTCCGGGCACCGTCCGCTGGCCAGGATCCGCACCGCACATCACGGGGACGACACCGCCATCGTCGGCGCGGCGGCGCTGGCCGTCGACGCTGCGAAGGCTCCCGGTACGCAGGTCGGTGTGACACGCTGAGGTGCCCTGATGGCGGAGCAGAAAGCGTCCGGCGGAAATCAAGCAGGACACATAATGAGACCGTGACACGCCAAGACGGCAACGGCTTCGTGAGGTGCAGGTACGGGCATGTTCACTGGGGTCTGAACGGCGCCGCCGGGCTGTTGCTGTCCGATCCCGGGCGGGGCATCCTGCTGCAACGCCGGGCCTGGTGGGTGCACCACGGGCGAACGTGGGCGTTGCCCGGGGGAGCGGTCGAGGCGGGGGAGAGCGCGCGTGAGGCCGCCACCCGCGAGGCGCATGAGGAGGCCGCCGTTCCGCCGGAAGAGGTCCGCGCTGTGTCGGCGTCCCATTCGGACCATGGAAACTGGTGCTACACAACGGTTCTCGCCGCCCCGATCGGCCGGGTTTCGGCTCGGGTGACGAATGCGGAGAGCGCCGAAGTGCGATGGGTCCACCCCGACGACGTCGCGGATTTCCGTCTCCACCGCGACTTCGCGGCGGCATGGCCGGGATTGAGGGAACACTTGGACCGCGGTCTGGTACTGGTGGTGGACGGCGCGAACGTCGTCGGGTCGCGGCCGGACGGCTGGTGGCGTGACCGGCGCGGTGCCGCGGAACGCTTGCGGGACAAGCTCGCGACGCTGGCCGATGTCGGCCTCGCGGATCCGGCGCTGCCCGGTGGTGGCGGGTGGTCGTGGTGGCCCAAGGTCGTCATGGTCGTCGAGGGCAAGGCGCGCGGCGTCGAGCCGGTGCCGGGTGTGGACGTCGTCGACGCCGAGACGGACGGCGACTCGCGGATCGTGGCGGTCACCGCGTCCGCCCGCTCGGATCGCCCGGACGATCACGTGGTCGTCGTGACCGCCGATCGCGAACTCCGCTCCCGCGTCGAGGCCCTTGGCGCGACCACCCTCGGCCCCGGCACCCTCCTGGCCCACCTCGACCCCCGCAAGTAGTCCTCTAGATGCGGGGCTCAGGGCTGGCGATCTCGCCGGCGCGCATCTCGGAGATGAGCGAAGCGACGACGGCGCGAAGACTGCCGTTGTACCTCTTCGCGACCGCGCGCTGACGCAGGTAGCTCGGCCCGTACCGCAGGATCGTCTCCACCGCCCGCAGCTCGTCGGTGCAGTCCAGCCGCCGCGCGACCGGCTCGAGCCGGTTCAGCAGGTCCAAAGTGTCGTCGGTGACGAGCCGCTCGTTCCCGGCGGCGTCGAGGATGACGATCGCGTCGATGCCGTAGCGCGCCGCGCGCCACTTGTTCTCCTGGACGTGCCATGGCGGCAGGGTCGGCAGGATCTCGCCGTCGTCGAGGCGCGCGCTGAAGTCGTCGACAAGGCACTGGGTCAGCGCCGAGATCGCGCCGACCTCCTCCAGCGTCGGCAGCCCGTCGCAGACGCGCATTTCGATCGTGCCGAAATGCGGTGCCGGGCGGATATCCCAGCGGATCTCCGAAAAATGGTCGATCACGCCGGTGGTGAACATGTCGTCGACGTAGCTCTCCAGTTCGGTCCACTTCCGGAACTGGAACGGCAGCCCGGCGGTGGGCAGTTGCTGGAACATCAGCGCGCGGTTCGACGCGTACCCGGTGTCCTCAGCGCCCCAATACGGCGAGGACGCCGAAAGTGCCTGCAGGTGCGGCGCGTAGTTGAGCAGCGCGTCCAGTACGGGCAGTGCCTTGTCACGATGGTCGAGGCCGACATGCACGTGGACGCCGTAGATCAGCATCTGCCGCCCCCACCACTGGGTGCGGTCGATGAGCTTGGCGTACCGCTCCTTGTCGGTGACCTTCTGCTGGTACCAGGTGGAGAACGGATGGGAGCCCGCCGAGAACAGTTCGACCCCGAGTGGGTCGAGCACCGAGTGCACGACGTCCAGCGAATCGTTCAGATCGGCCTTGACCTCGGCGATCGTGTCGCAGATCCCGCTGATCACCTCGATGGTGTTCAGCAGCAGTTCCTGCTTGATCCGGGGATGTTCCTCGGCCCCGTCCGGACGTACCGCGTCGAGCACCTCTTCGGCGACCGAGGACAGTTCACCGGTGCGCCGGTCGACCAGCGCGAGCTCCCATTCCGCGCCGACCGTCGACCGGCGCGAGGGGGTGAAGTCGATCTTCATGATCGGAATTCTGGTCGCTCAGACCTGCGCGCCGTTATGGGGATCGGCGCCGGGCGGCGGCCCCTGGCGGACCCGCAGCAGGAGCAGCGCGATCGCGGTCGCGAGGGAAAGGATCCCCAGCGGGGTCGCGAGCGTCGTGCCCATGCCGATCAGGCCGGGAGCGATGAGGAGGAGCAGACCGATCACGAAGAACAGCAGGACGATGAACGCGCCCTTGCGGGGGCGAGGCAGGGGAGGGGGCTCCGGCGGGACGAAGTGGCCTTCGTCGTCGCTCGAACCGGCCGGGCCGTCCTCGAAGAGGGTCTTGTCCCAGCTGGTGCCGCCGCCGCGCCACCCGGGTTCGGATTCGGCCTCGGAGGACTCGGGACGGGGCGTCTTCTCCGATGGTTTTTCAGCCTTCTCAGCCTTTTCGGCGGGCTTCTCGAGATCTTCTTCCGGGAGCAGCCCGATGCCCTCCGCCCGGAGGTCGGCCACGATCTCGGCGAACGTCGCGTCGACGTCCTCCGGCCCGTCCTTACCTCTGCTCATCCGGCGTCCACCTGTCCCGCCCGGTGCACAGACCGGGCGAAGTCCACGGTACGCGTGAAGATCAGGGGCGCGTCGTGGTCTTGGGTGGCGACGTGGAAGCTGTTTTCCAGTACCACCTCGGTGACGTCGTCGCTGCCGATCTCGTCGAGGATGATCCGCGAGTTGAGCGGCTCCACGACGTGGTCGACGGCGGAGTGCAGCAGCAGGACCGGCTGCGTCACCTTGGGCAGCTCCGGCCGGACGACGCTCCACAGCTTCGCCAGGTTCGCGGCCGCCCGTACCGGCGTCCGGGGGTAGGCCAGCTCGGTCTCGCCAGGTTTGGCGATGTCGTTCGCGATCGCCTTGACCGAGGGCACCACGTTCGCCAGCACCGGCAGCAGCTTCATGTCCAGGCCGCGCCGCATGATCGACGGGTTCACCAGCACGATGCCGGCGATCCGGTCACCGAACTCCTCCGCGAGCCGCAGCGTCAGTGTGCCGCCCATCGACAGCCCGGCGACGAAGACGGTCTCGCAGGTCGAGAGCAGCGCGAGGAGCTCCTCGCGGACCGCGCCGTACCAGTCCTGCCAGCCCGTCCGGTTCATGTCCTGCCAGCGCGTGCCGTGTCCGGGAAGGAGCGGGCATCGCACCGTGTAACCGGCCTCGGCAAGATGGTCTCCCCAGGCCCGCAGGCTCGCCGGGGTGCCGGTGAAGCCGTGGCACAGCAGGAATCCGGCATCGTTCGAACCGGTGTGAGCGAACGGTTCCGCGCCGGCGAGGACGCCCATGCGATCGCCTTCCGTGTGAGCGGGGGTGGGTCCCCTATGTTCGCACGAGCCGAGGGGCTTGTGGGGGCCCGGACACCGCCGGAATCGGGCCGGACCGGGTGTGAGATCCGTCGCTGGGTACGGGTAACCGGGTGGACTTCGTTGTGCCCGGGTTGCGGGCTTCGTAGTCTTGACCATCGGGCGCAGGGGTTGAAGCTGCTAGGAGGAGTTTTCGCAGTGCTGTACTGGCTCATGAAAAATGTGTTCCTCGGGCCACTGTTGAAGGCGCTGTGGCCTACCAAGGTGGTCGGTGCGGAGAACATCCCGGACGGCGGCGGTGCGATCCTCGCGGGCAACCACCTCGCGGTGGCGGATTCCTTCTTCATGCCCCTTCGCGTCAAGCGCAAGGTGACCTTCCCGGCCAAATCGGAGTACTTCACCGAAAAGGGCTTCAAGGGCCTGCTCAAGAAGTGGTTCTTCACCGGCGTCGGCCAGTTCCCGATCGACCGCTCCGGCGGCAACGCGGCGCAGGCGGCGCTCGACACCGCGACGAGGCTCGTCCGCGAAGGGCACCTTCTCGGCATCTACCCCGAGGGCACGCGTTCCCCGGACGGCCGCCTGTACAAGGGCAAGACCGGCGTCGCGCGGATCGCGCTCGACTCCGGCGGCATCGTGGTCCCGGTGGCCATGGTCGGTACCGACAAGGTCAACCCGATCGGCTCGAAGATGTGGTGGCCGCGCCGCCTCGAGATCCGGTTCGGCACGCCGCTCGACTTCTCGCGCTACGAAGGACTCGCCGGTGACCGGTTCATCGAACGGTCCATCACCGACGAGATCATGTACGCGCTGATGGAGCTCTCCGGCCAGGAGTACGTCGACATCTACGCCGCGAAGGCGAAGGAACTGCTGGCCGCCGACGCAGCGGGAATTCGCCCCAAGGTGCCTTCGCAGCCGTCCGCTCGCGACGCGGCCCGGATCCCGGACACCAAGGTCGGCTGAGGCACCACTAGGGTTCTCCGGTGCGCTTTTTCTACGACACCGAATTCATTGAGGACGGCGTGACGATCGACCTGGTGTCGATCGGTGTCGTGGACGAAAGAGGACGCGAGTTCTACGCGGTCTCCACCGATTTCGACCCCGGCAAGGCGGGCCCCTGGGTCCGCGACCACGTGCTGCCGAAGCTGCCCTCGCCCGCCGACCCGGCCTGGCGAAGCCGCGAAAAGATCCGTACGGACCTGCTCGAGTTCTTCGGCAAGCCGCCCGGCGGGATCGAACTGTGGGCCTGGTTCGCCGCATACGACCATGTCGCCCTCGCCCAGCTGTGGGGCCCGATGCCGGCGCTGCCGCGTCAGCTGCCGCGGTTCACCCGTGACCTGCGGCAGCGCTGGGAGGACACCGGGAAGCCCAAGCTCCCCTCCGCCCCGGACGACCAGCACGACGCTCTCGCGGACGCGCGCCACAACTTCGAGCGCTGGAAGATCATCGAGTCCTACTGGCATCGGTAGGGCGCGTGTTATGAACGGTCCTTTCATAACAGAATTTGTTATGAAAGGACCGTTCATAACATCGGCGGCTGGGATCAGCGGCGCTTCGCGACCGCCGCCGCAAGGGTGTCCAGCAGGTCGGCGGTCGCGTCCCAGCCGAGGCAGGCGTCGGTGATCGACTGGCCGTAGGTCAGCTCGTCCGCCTTGCCCAGCGTCAGATCCTGGCGGCCGGGCACGAGGAAGCTCTCCAGCATCAGCCCGGCGATGCCCTGCTCGCCCGCGCCGATCCGCTCGGCCAGCTCGCGAACGACCTCGCCCTGCCGCATGTGGTCCTTGGCGCTGTTCCCGTGGCTCGCGTCCACGATCACGCGCTCCGGCAGGCCAGCCTTGCGAAGCCGGGCCAGCGTGTCGGACACGGTCGCGGCGTCGTAGTTCGGTCCGGCGGCGCTGCCGCGCAGGATGACGTGGCAGTCCGGGTTGCCCGCGGTGGTGATCAGTGCGGCGAGCCCGTCCGGGTTGATGCCGGGGAACACGTGGCTCGCCCCGGCCGCGCGGGTCGCGTCGACGGCGACCTGGACGTCGCCCTCGGTCGAGTTCTTGATCCCCACCGGCATCGACAGCGCGCTGCACAGCTGCCGGTGCACCTGGCTGGCCGCGGTCCGCGCGCCGATCGAGCCCCAGGTGACGGTGTCGGCGATGAACTGCGGGGTGATCGGGTCGAGGAACTCGCAGCCGACCGGCAGGCCGAGCGCGGAGACGTCGAGCAGCAGTTTGCGGGCCATCCTCAGGCCCTGGTTGACCTCGTAGGTGCCATCGAGGCCCGGGTCGTTGATGAGGCCCTTCCAGCCCAGCGTGGTGCGCGGCTTTTCGAAGTAGACGCGCATGACGATGTGCAGGTCGCGGCGGTGTTCTTCGGCCTTGGCGGCGAGGCGGCGGGCGTAGTCGAGCGCGGCGTCCGCGTCGTGGACCGAGCACGGTCCGACGACGACGAGGAGCCGGTCGTCCCGGCCGTCGAGGATGTCGACGGCCGAGGCCCGCCCGGCTAGGACGGTATCGGCGATTTCCGCGGTCATCGGATGCTCGTGCCGCAGCATTGCCGGCGAAAGCAGCGGATTGATGGCGGACGTGCGGTGCCCGTCGAGGGCGATCAGGGTGTCCGTGGAGGGAGACATCGCTGGGTTGGTTCCTTTCTCAGGGGTACCGACCCGCGCGTGTCCTCGCCGAGCCGGTGCGATTCCGGCTCGGGGTGGTGGTCAGCGCAGGTTCACGCCGCCGTGCCCACCCGGGGCCGGCTTCGTAAACCAGAAATAGCGCTGCACAACGTCAAGTTAGCACAACCGCGAAGTGAACCGATTTTCGAGGTGGTCCGCCCTGCACCGATCCAGAGAACTGCCGCTACGCTGGCGTTGGGACATGTGACAGTCATCTCTACGGAACACAAAGACGGAGGCTTTTGATGCGTGTCGGTGTGCTGACCGGCGGCGGCGACTGCCCGGGACTCAACGCGGTGATCCGCGGTGTGGTGCGCAAGGGCATCGAGGTGCACGGCTGGGAGATCGTCGGGTTCCGCAACGGCTGGAACGGTCCCCTCACCGGGGACAGCCGGCCGCTCGGCCTCAACGATGTCGAGGACATCCTGACCCGGGGCGGCACGATCCTGCGGTCGTCGCGGACCAACCCGTACAAGGTCGACGGCGGCGTCGACAAGATCAAGGCCGTGCTCGCCGAGCAGCAGGTCGACGCACTGATCGCGATCGGTGGCGAGGACACGCTCGGCGTCGCGAAGCGGCTCACGGACGACGGCATCGGCGTCGTCGGGGTGCCCAAGACGATCGACAACGACCTCGGCGCCACCGACTACACCTTCGGCTTCGACACCGCGGTGTCGATCGCCACGGAGGCCATCGACCGGCTGCACACCACGGCCGAGTCGCACCACCGCGCCCTGGTCGTCGAGGTCATGGGCCGTCACGCGGGCTGGATCGCCCTGCACTCCGGTCTCGCCGGCGGCGCGAGCGTGATCCTGGTACCGGAGCGGCACTTCAACGTCGAGCAGGTCGTCGAGTGGGTCGAGCGCCGCTTCGAGAAGGAGTACGCGCCGATCATCGTCGTCGCCGAGGGCGCGCTGCCCGAGGGCGGCGAGGAGAAGCTGCTCACCGGGGAGAAGGACGCCTTCGGGCACGTCCGGCTCGGTGGCATCGGCACCTGGCTGGCCGACGAGATCGCCGCGCGGACCGGCAAGGAATCCCGTGCGGTCGTGCTGGGCCACGTCCAGCGCGGTGGCACGCCGACGGCCTACGACCGCGTGCTCGCCACCAGGTTCGGCCTCAACGCGGTCGACGCGGTCGCCGATGGCGACTTCGGGGTGATGGTCGCGCTCCGCGGCACGGACATCGTCCGGGTCAAGCTCGCCGAAGCGACCGCCGAGCTCAAGACCGTCCCGGCCGAGCGCTACGAAGAGGCTGAAGTCTTCTTCGGCTGAGCCGACCTTGCTTGCGGTGGTTCGTATGCGAACCACCGCAAGTAAAGGACGAATTGCGGGTCAGATGAGGGCGAGGGTGTCCAAAAGGGACACCGCGCGGGCGATGTCGTCGGTGAGCGGCCGGTCGTCGACGCTCGGGTCGAGCACGTCCGCGGCGGCCTCGTAGGCGTCGCGGGCGGGCAGCGCGACGAGTTCGGCCTTACGCATCCGCAAGGCCCGCACGGCCGCGATCAGTTCGCACGCCAGCACCTGCTGGTACGCCGAACCGGCCGCCGTCGCCGCCCGCGCGGCCTGGGTGGAGAAGCTCGCGTGGTCCTCGATCCCGCGTGACACGACGGCGGTGCCGAGGGTCGCCGGGAGCGCGGCCTGCCGGAGTTCGGTGAGCGCGTCGTGCGCGACGTACTCGAGGATCATCAGGCCCGAGCTCCCCGACGGCCCGGCCGCCAGGAACGGCCGCAGTCCGGTGAACTCCGGCTCCAGGAGATCTCCCAGCCGGGCCACGGAAAGCTCCGCGACCTGGTGCACCGTCGCCCGCACCTGGTCGAGCCCGGTCGCCACGTACGCGGTGTGGAAATGCGCGTGGTGGTAGGCGTCCTGGTGCACGGTCGAGATCATCGGGTTCTCGGTACTGGCGTTGATTTCGACCGCGAGGACGTCGCGCAGGTAGTGGATCGCGTCTAGTGCGGGCCCCTGCACCTGGGGGAAAGCCCTGAGCCCGAACGGATCCTGGATGCGGCGGCCCGGTTTGGGGGTGCCTTCCATCCCGAGCAGCCGCCTCATTTCGGCGGCGCACGCGACCTGCCCGGCGTGCGGCCGCGCCTCGTGGACGGGTGTCGCGTACGCCTCCGGGTTTCCGTCCAGCGCGATGTAGGTGAGCGCGGCGACGGCGTGGCTGGCCCGCGTCAGGGTGTCGAGCCGCATGGCCGCGATGGTCGCTTCGGCCAGGGTCGCGGCGTTGCTGCTCATGAACGCCAGTGCGTCGCCCGCCTGGACCGGTACCGGTGGCGCGCCGCCCTCGAGCCACGCTCGTTCCCCAGCGAGGGTGAGCGCGGTTTCGGCGAGCGGCGCGAGGTCGCCGGTACCGATCGCGCCGAGCCGGTGCACCAGCGGCAGCGCCCCGGTCCGCACCGCGGTGGCCAGCGCCCCGATCATCTCGGGGCTGATCCCGGCACGCCCGGCAAGGAGCTGGTTCAGCCGGATCAGCATCATCGCCCTGGTCTGGCCGGGCGGCATGACGTCGCCGCTGCCGCCGGCATGACTGCGCAGCAGCCGCAGGCCGTGGTCGGTCGACTCGCCCTCGCCAACCGGGTCCTCCTTGTTGGCGCCCACCCCGGTTGTGCGGCCGTAGACGATCCGCCGCGTGCTCAGCTCCTCGGCGAGCTTCCACGCGGATTCCGCGCCTCGCAGCGCGGCGATCGAGACGTCAATGTTCAGTGGGCCCTCGGTGCTCGCGGCGTACACCACGTCCGCGCACCTGAGGGTCCGGCCGTCCACCCGGATCACGGCAGCCTCCTTCCCGGCTGCTCCACTATGCGGCACTCAGGACGACGGCGGCTGCCAGGGCGGCCGGTTCCCCCAATCCCACTTCGGCATCGGCTCGAGGACGGTGACCTCCCGGCCCGGCTCCGAGAACGCGTCCATCCCGCCCGCCCATTCGAAGAGCGTCGGCGTTTTCTCGGTGTCGGTCACCGGGCAAGACAACCATCGCCCCTTTGCCGTGTCACGCACCGGCGATCTCGTGTGATTGCGGAGCGCACACGCGTGATGGGAAGGGGAACACGCGTGATCGGAGGGACGACACGGTGCGGATTCCGAGATCTTTTCACGTATCCTGCGGCTCTGCTTCGCCGTCGAGGTGGCGATCGAGGGCGTCGATCCGTCCTTCCCAGAACCGGCGATACGGCGCGAGCCACGCGTCGACCTCGGCGAGCGGCTCCGGACGGAGCCGGTAGCAGCGGCGCTGCGCGGCCACGCGCACGGTGACCAGGCCTGCTTCCCGGAGGACACGCAGATGTTTCGACACCGCGGGCTGGCTCAGCTGCAGGACATCGACCAGCTCGTTGACCGAGCGCTCGCCGTCGCGCAGGAGGTCGAGAATGGTCCGACGTCGCGGCTCCGCGAGGACGTCGAAGGTCTGCATCATCCGGGAAACGTGCCCCTTTAGGCATATTCCAGTCAAGGCATGTTCGAAAATGTCCATCCGAAAGTCTTGGTCTGAACCATTGACTCATTGGTCTAGTCCACTTAACTTGTGCGTGTCTCCGTCGCAGTCTTCTCGTCACTGGCGGTGACCCTTGAAGGGAGAACGCATGTCCCGTTTGAGCAGGCGCTGTCTCGTCGCGGTCGTGAGCGCCGCGGCCGTCGCCCTTTCGGCGCTGGCCGTCATCGCACCGACTCAGCAGGCGACCGCCGCGACCGAGGCGCAGGACGCGTCGGTCGGCAAGGTATTGGGCTACTTCGCCGAGTGGGGCGTCTACCAGCGCAACTACCACGTGAAGAACATCGACACCTCGGGTTCGGCGAGCAAGCTGACTCATATCAACTACTCGTTCGGCAACGTCACCAACGGCGGCTGTGCCATCGGTGACAACGAAGCCGCGACCAGCAAGTTCTACGACGCGGCCGCCAGTGTGGACGGTGTCTCGGACACCTGGGACACCGGCGCTCTGCGCGGGAACTTCAACCAGCTGAAGAAGCTCAAGGCCAAGTATCCCAACATCAAGGTGCTGTGGTCCTTCGGCGGTTGGACCTGGTCCGGTGGCTTCGGCCAGGCCGCACAGAACCCGGCCGCCTTCGCAGAGTCCTGCTACAACCTGGTCAACGACCCGCGCTGGGCCGGCGTCTTCGATGGCATCGACATCGACTGGGAGTACCCGAACGCCTGCGGTCTCAGCTGTGACACCAGTGGCGCGGCCGCGATCAAGAACCTCGCCCAGGCGCTGCGTGCCAAGTTCGGCTCGAAGCTGGTCACCGCCGCCATCACGGCGGACGGCACCTCCGGCGGCAAGATCGACGCCGCGGACTACGGCGGCGCCTCGCAGTACTTCGACTGGTACAACGTCATGACCTACGACTACTTCGGCGCCTGGGCAGCACAGGGCCCGACCGCCCCGCACTCGCCGCTGAACGACTACGCAGGGATCCCGACCGCGGGCTTCCACTCCGACGCGGCGATCCAGAAGCTGAAGAGCAAGGGTGTTCCGGCGAACAAGCTGCTGCTGGGCATCGGGTTCTACGGTCGTGGCTGGACAGGCGTCACCCAGGACGCGCCCGGCGGCACCGCGACCGGTCCGGCGGCCGGTACCGAGCCGGGCATTCAGGACTACAAGGTCCTGAAGACCACCTGCCCGCCGACCGGCACCGTGGCGGGTACGGCCTACGCCAAATGCGGCAGCGACTGGTGGAGCTACGACACCCCGGCGACCATCGGCGGGAAGATCACCTACGCCAAGAACCAGGGCCTCGGTGGCGCGTTCTTCTGGGAGCTGTCCGGTGACACCACCAACGGCGAGCTGATCACCGCTCTCGCCCAGTAGTCACGATTGCGCGTGAAGGCCCCCTTCCCTCGGCTGAGCCAAGGGGAAGGGGGCCTTCACGCGCATCCAGGTCCTGAGGATTAACGTCTCCGCATGGGTTTCACGGGCTTCGGTGAGCACGCGATCGACTTCTTCGACGGCCTGGAGGCCGACAACTCCAAGCCGTACTGGGACGACAACCTCGCCATCTACAAGGCCGACGTCCGCGAGCCGATGGAGGCGCTGCTGGCCGAGCTGGTGCCCGAGTTCGGGGACGGCTTCGGTGAGGGCAAGGTGTTCCGGCCGTACCGCGACGTCCGGTTCGCCAAGGACAAGACGCCGTACAAGACGCACTGCGGCGCGGTGATCGAACAGGGCCGGGGCGGCGGCGCGTACTACGTCGAGATCGGCCCCGACGGGATGCGCGTCGGCGGTGGCTGCTTCCACCTGGAGTCGGACCAGCTCAGCCGCTTCCGCAAGGCCGTCGACACCGACCTGCACGGCACCGAGCTGGCCAAGATCCTCGCGAAGCTGGAGAAGACGGGCTGGGAGATCAACGGGGACCGGCTCAAGTCCCGTCCCCGCGGTTTCGCCGAGGATCACCCCCGGATCGATCTCCTCCGATATCGCTCGGTGTACGCCGTCCGTGCCTGGGAGCCGGACGACGTCCTGCACGAGCGCGCGGCCTTCGACCGGGTGCGGAAGGCGTGGCGGCAGGTGCGGGTGTTCAACGAATGGGCGCGCGACCGGGTCGGCATGAGCGAGAAGCCTCGTCGCTGACACCGCTGAAACATGTTCAGTGGTTACGCCGCCGGACAACCTGACTGACACATTTCCTGAACTTTCGGTATCGGTACAGACGGATTCCCGATCAGGGACTACGCTGTGCGAACGTGAGCCGACGCGCGAAGATCGTTTGTACCCTGGGCCCCGCGACCGCTACGCCGGAGAAGATGCGGCAACTCGTCGACGCCGGGATGGACGTCGCGAGGATGAACTTCAGCCACGGGACGCACAGCGACCACAAGCAGGTCTACGACCTCATCCGGTCCGCCGCCGCCGAATCCGGCCGTGCGGTGGGCATCCTCGCCGACCTCCAGGGGCCGAAGATCCGTCTCGGCACCTTCGCCGGCGGTCCGGTCGAGTGGCACAACGGCGACGTCGTGCGGATCACCGTCGAGGACGTCGCGGGTACGCACGACCGCGTCTCGACCACCTACAAAGGACTCGCGGACGACGCGAAACCCGGTGACCGCCTGCTCGTCGACGACGGCAAGGTCGGCCTCGTGGTCAAAGACGTCGAGGGCCCGGACGTCATCTGCGAGGTGACCGAGGGCGGCCCGGTCAGCAACAACAAGGGTGTCTCCCTGCCGGGTATGGACGTCTCGGTGCCCGCGCTGTCCGAAAAGGACATCGAAGACCTCGAATTCGCGCTCTCGCTGGGTGTCGACTTCATCGCGCTGTCGTTCGTCCGCTCGCCCGCCGACATCGACCTGGTGCACCAGGTGATGGACCGGGTCGGCAAGGGCCGGCTCCCGGTGGTCGCGAAGATCGAGAAGCCCGAGGCGGTCTACAACCTCGAGGCCATCGTGCTCGCCTTCGACGCGGTGATGATCGCCCGCGGTGACCTCGGTGTCGAGCTGCCGCTCGAGCAGGTCCCGCTGGTCCAGAAGCGCACCATCCAGATCGCCCGCGAGAACGCGAAGCCGGTCATCGTCGCGACGCAGATGCTCGAATCGATGATCAACAGCTCCCGCCCGACCCGCGCGGAGGCCTCGGACGTCGCCAACGCGGTGCTCGACGGCGCCGACGCGCTCATGCTCTCGGGTGAGACGAGCGTCGGCCGCTACGCCATCGACGTCGTCAAGACGATGGGCCGCATCATCGAGGCCGTCGAGACCGACTCGCCGGTCGTGCCGCCGCTGTCGCACGTTCCCCGGACGAAGCGCGGCGTGATCTCCTACGCCGCCCGTGACATCGGGGAGCGGCTCAACGCCAAGGCGCTGGTCGCGTTCACGCAGTCCGGTGACACCGTCCGCCGGCTCGCCCGGCTGCACACGCGGCTGCCGCTGCTCGCCTTCACCCCGGAGGAGAGCGTCCGCAGCCAGCTCGCGATGACCTGGGGCACCACCACCCGGATCGTGCCGAAGGTCGGCTCCACCGACCAGATGATCCAGCAGGTCGACCACGCGATGCTCGAAATGGGCAAGTACGCCAAGGGCGACCTCGTCGTCATCGTCGCCGGTTCGCCGCCCGGGACGGTCGGCTCGACCAACCTGATCCGCGTGCACCGCCTCGGCGAGGACGACCACGCCTGACGCCGGTCACCTCGAGCGGCCCCTTCATCGCGTCGGCGCCGCAACCACCCGGCGTCCCGAAGGTGGCGTTCGCGACAAACGTCCCGCCTCGCCCAGGCTCCAGGCGCCCGCACCGAATAGGGTCGAGGTATGACTGAGATGGCCAGGGAGGCCGCCGCCGGATTCGACACTTCGGGCGGGGTCGGCGGTCAGCCGGTACTCGACCGGCTGGTGGCGCTGCTGGACCTGGAGAAGATCGAGGAGAACATCTTCCGCGGCGTCTCACCGGCCCATTCGCCGGTGCGGGTGTTCGGCGGGCAGGTCGCGGGGCAGGCGCTGGTCGCGGCCGGCCGGACCGTGCCGGAGGAGCGGAAGGTCCACTCGCTGCACGCGTACTTCATCCGCGGCGGCGACCCGAGCGTCCCGATCGTCTACGAGGTCGACAGGATCCGTGACGGCCGGTCGTTCACGACGCGCCGGGTCGTGGGCATCCAGCACGGCAAGGCGATCTTCTCGCTGTCCGCGTCGTTCCAGAAGGAGGAGCCGGGGATCGAGCATGCCGAGACGATGCCCGACGTCCCGGATCCGGAATCCCTGCCGACGCTGCAGGAACGGGCCGAGGGCTACCTCATCGGCCATCACGAGCGTCCCCGCCCGATCGACCTGCGCTACGTCAACGACCCGCCGTGGGTGACCCGGCACTCCGGCGATCTCCCGGCGCGCAACCAGGTGTGGATGCGGGCCGACGGCAAGCTCCCGGACCAGCAGCTCCTCCACGTCTGTGTGCTCACCTACGCCTCCGACATGACCCTGCTGGACTCGGTCCTCGCGCACCACGGTGTCTACTGGGATCTCGACAAGGTGCTCGGCGCGAGTCTCGACCACGCGCTCTGGTTCCACCGGCCGTTCCGTGCCGACGAGTGGTTCCTCTACGACAGTGCTTCGCCGTCGGCCTCGGGCGCTCGCGGCCTCGCGACCGGACGGTTCTTCGCCGCCGACGGGACACATATCGCCACCGTCGTGCAGGAAGGCCTTCTTCGAGTGCTGTGAACGGTAACAGTCCGCTCTTTCGAGGGAATGGCGAGACAAATTACTCTAAGACCATAACTTAAGGGGCATGAAAGGGAGGGCCGGAACCGATCGGGGGACGGCTCCGGCCCTGCACCGGGGGTGAATCCGGCTTCGATGGGAACCGCCCGGGTATCCCATCGGTGCAGCTCGCAGCCCCGCGCCCGTGCCGCGAGCGGGCCCGCGACGTCGTTGAAGACGCGCGGACCGCGTTGCACAATGCCCAACTTACTAGGGCAATCTGCAAATTGCAGGATGAAAATCGGGGTCGCCGATAAATTGTGTCGAGTGACCGTCTCACCGAATGTGTCTCGGGCTGGTTAGATGAGCGGCGTATGGAGTTCCTGAACGGTGTTCTCCAAGTGCGATGCTCGACCGGTGTTGCTCGGACGGCTTTTGTGGAGGTGCCGTGATGACGAGGGGGCAAGGACCCACCGTGCGCCGCCGGAGGCTGGCGAGCGAACTCCGGCGGCTTCGTGAAGCGGCGGATCTCACCATCGACGAGGTGAGCGAGAAGCTCGAGTGCTCGGCGTCGAAGGTCAGCCGTATCGAGACCGGGCACGTCGGGGTCACCCCGCGAGACGCCCGCGACATGCTCGAGCTCTACGGCATCACCGGCGACGAGCAGGAGGCGCTCGTCCAGCTGGCCAGGGAGGCCCGCAAACGCGGCTGGTGGCATGCGTATAACGAGGTGTTCACCGGCACCTTCGTCGGCCTCGAGGCGGACGCGAGTTCGCTGCGGGCGTTCCAGGCGTTGCTGGTCCCCGGTCTGCTGCAGACGGAGCGCTACGCGCGGGCGGTGATCAGGGCGATGCGCCCCGACGCCGAAGACGCCGAGATCAGGCGCAGGGTGGCGGCGAGGATGGCGCGGCAGGAACTTCTGTCGGATCCCTCACCGCCCGAGTACTGGGCCGTGATCGACGAAGCGGTCCTGCATCGCACGATCGACGGCGCCGAGGTGATGGCCGAGCAGCTGTACCGGATGGTCACGGTGGCCGCGCAGCCGAACGTCACCGTCCAGGTGGTGCCGTTCGGCGCGGGTGCCCATCCCGGGATGGAGGGACCGTTCCTCATCATGGGCTTCCCCGAACTGGCCGACACCGACGTGGTCTACGTCGACAGCACCTCCAGTGGGCTCTACCTGGAGGAACCCCCGGACGTCCGGCGATACGCGCTGATGTTCGACCATCTCCGCGCCTCCGCGTTGAAGCCGGACGACTCGGTCGAGGTGATCGCCGAGGCCGCCGGCCGGTTCGCCGAACAAGCGGCGGCCCAGCCGGATACACCGCATTATCGGGACCTCGGTGTGCTCGAGGTCCCTGGAAACCAGTAAGGAGTGGGGAGCATGATGCCCGACGATCTTTCCCAGGCTGATCTGTCTGAAGCGCGGTGGCGCAAGAGCAGTCACAGCGGCGGCGGTAACGACTGCGTCGAGGTCGCCTTCGTAGGCGACGGAGCAGCACTGAGGGACTCGAAGGACCCCGAGGGGGGTGCTTTCCGCGTCTCCTCGTCCGCTTGGCGAGGGCTGCTCGGCGCCGTGCGTCCGGGTGGCCCCGCTCACTGAGTCCTACTAGACCGGATTTCGACCCCTTACGCCTCCCGAGCAGGGGATGGGCAGGAGTAAGGGGTCGAACCATGTCCGGGAGTACGTGATCACCCGATGCCTCAGGGCACCCCTCAGGACGAATCTGGTCATTACCGAAACAGGTAGTGAAGTCCTAAGGGGAAACAGTGATGAACAGCAACGACGCCCTACTGACCGGGATCCTGGCCGAAGTCGCCTACCGGACCGAAGAGCTGCAGAAGGCCGGCCGGAGCGTATGGGTCGACAGAGCCCGCCGGGTGAGCAGGCGGGTACGTGCGGGACGGACCGACGTGCACGTACCCGCACAGGAACGCCGTGAGGCGGGTCAGGTGCCCGCCCACAGCGGTGAGATCACCCAGTAGGGCCTGGGCGATGAGGCTCACGGCTAAATGCGTGGCGAAGTTGTCGGTCGGGTAGGCAAGAATGCACCTTGTGCCCCGTCTTGGCTCCGGTATCCCGATCGTCGCCCGCACTCAGGAGATGCGGCAGCTCCGTGCCGCCTTCGTCCGTGCAGAACGGGCCGAGGCCGGCGCGGTGCTGCTCTCCGGGGATGCCGGTGTCGGCAAGACCCGCCTGCTGACCGCGCTCGGCGAACACGTCGGCTCGGCCGGCGCCCTGGTGCTGACCGGGCGCTGTATCGACGTCCGCGAGGGCGGTCTTCCTTATCTTCCGTTCGCCGAGGCGCTCGCGCCGCTGGCGACGTCATCCGACCCAGCGGTCACCACCGCGGTCAGGGCACGGCCCGCGCTCGGCAGGCTGCTGCCGCAGATGCAGCAGGCCGAGCCGGTCACCGCCATCGAGGACGGTCAGCTCACCGCGAGCGAACGTGAGGCGACGCGCCGGCCGAGTCAGGAACAGGACCTCGGCCAGTTGCAGCTGTTCGACGCGGTACTGGGGGTGCTGACCGACCTCGCGCAGCGGCGGCCGGTGGTGATCCTGCTGGAGGATCTGCACTGGGCGGACGGGTCCACCCGCAACCTGCTCTCCTTTCTGCTGACCAGGCTGCGCGCCCAGCGGCTGCTCGTCGTGGGCAGCTACCGCGAGGAAGACGTGTACCGGCGGCATCCGCTGCGCGGCCTGCTGTCCGAGCTGGTGCGGCTGTCCACGGTCGAGCGTGTCGACCTGAAACCGCTCAGCGTGGCCGACTCGCGCACTTTCGTCGAGGCCTTGGCCGACGAGCCGATCACGCCGGACACGGTCGCCGACATCGTCGCCCGGTCCGAGGGCAACCCGTTCTTCGCCGAGGAGCTGCTCGCGTCCGCGAAGGACTGCCGTGATCTGCCTGCCGGCCTCGCCGAGGTCCTGCTCGCCCGCGTCGAACGGCTTTCCCCGGATACCCGCCGCGTCCTGCGCGTGATCTCGGTCGCGAACGACTCCGTGGCGCACGCCGCGCTGACCGAGGTCTCCGGGCTCGGTGAGACGGAGCTCGACGAGGCGCTGCGCGAAGCCGTGCAGCATCACGTCCTGGTGATCGAAAACGGGTTCTACACCTTCCGGCACGCGCTGCTGCAGGAAGCCGTCTACGGCGATCTGCTGCCTGGCGAGCGGACCAGAATGCACGCGGCCTACGCGGCGCGGATCCAGAACCGGTCGCAGGGCAGGGGACAGGACGCCCGGCTCGCGCATCACAGCTTGGAGAGCAAGGACTTCGTCACCGCGCTGGCCGCGTTGCTGCGCGCGATGGACGAGGCCGAGACGCTCGGCGCGCCCGGTGCGTCGCTCCGCCACGTCGAGCAGGCACTGTCCATTTGGGACGCAGTCGCCGAGGAAGACCGTCCGGAAGACGTCGATGAGCTGAAGCTCCTGCATGAAGCGTCGTACTTCGCGAGCACGTCGGGAGAGCCGGAGCGCGCTGTCGCGTATGCGCGTTCGGCCACCGAGGCCCTCACTCCGGACGTGGCCCCCGAGCGAGCCGCGAAGGTGTGGCGGCGGCACGCGGAGGCGTTGCTGTCGCTGGAAGGAACGATCGACGAGTCCGTCGAGGCGATCGAGCGGGCCTGGGCACTCGTCGAGAACACCGAGGCCAGCTCGGCGAGGGCCTGGGTGCTCGGTACCCGGGCGGGGATCCTGCGGGTGATCGACAGGCGCGAGGAGGCGCTGGCCAGTGCGCTGGCCGCCGTCGCCGATGCGAAGGCGGTCGGCGCGGGTGGAGCCGAGGCGTCCGCGCTGGTGTCGCTCGGCACGCTCGCCGACTCTTCGGGCGATGTCGACGAGGCCAGGGAGCGGCTGCGGCAGGCCGAGCGGAAGGCACGGGAATCGGGCGCGCTCAACGGGGAGATCCGGGCGCTGCACTTCCTCGGGCTGAGCTACGACGACCAGGCCGATCTCCAGCTCGCGCTGAAGTACTACGCCAAGGGCATCCGGCGGGCCGAGGAGAACGGCCTGACCTGGAGCTCGTTCGGGATCGAGCTGCGGGCGAAACATCTGCAACTGAGGTACGTCAGCGGTGATTGGCCGAACGACGACGACGCCGGCCGCGGCAGCCGTGGCGTGTCCGGCCTGGTCGCCGCGAGGCTGCTGAGCATCTGGTCGCAGTTCGTCGTCGCGCGCGGCCGGTTCGAGGACGCGGACAAGATCATGCCCGGACTGCGGCAGTACTGGAGCGGCGACGTCTCGGTCGCGCTGGTTGGCGGGGATGTCAGTATCCAGCTCGCGTTCTGGCGTGGTGATCACGCGTCGGCGGTGCGGCAGGCGCGGGAGCTGATCGCCTGGATCGAAGCGATCGAGCCGTCGCTGCTCGGTGGGATCAGGATCAGCGCGCACGGCCTCGCGGCCGCGGTGGCGCAGGCGGCCGAAGCACGGGTGCGTGGGGATCAGGCGATGATCACGGCGGCCGTGGTGGCGGGGGAGGAGTTCCTCGCGCACGGACTCAAGTGCGCCGAGTACGGCATGCCACGCTCGACGACGCTCGGTCCGGAGGCGCAGGCGTGGATCGCCACTTTGCGGGCACTGGGCGGTTGCCTGCACGGAACCGGCGATCCGGAGCAGTGGGCGAAGGCCGTCGAGTCGTTCGGCTACGGCGCGGTCTACGAGCAGGCGATCTGCCGCCGGTACCACGCGGAGGCCCTGCTGGCCTCCGACGGCGACACCGAGTCGGCCGCGGCCGAATTGCTGGTCGCGCACGAGGTCGCCGAGCGGCTCGGTGCCGCGCCGTTGCTGAGCGCGATCCGTGATCTCGCCCATCGCGCCCGCGTCGAGCTGCCGGGGCAGCCGGGTGCCGCTCCCCGTCGTGATCTCGTCGACCCGCTCACCGACCGCGAGCGCGACGTGCTCGAGCGCGTCGCCCTCGGCCGGACCAACCGGCAGGTCGGCGAGGAGCTGTACATCAGCGAGAAGACGGTGAGTGTCCACCTCTCGCGCGTCATGGCGAAACTCGGCGCCAGCCGCCGCGCCGAGGCCGTGGCCATTGCCTACGACAGAGGACTTCTAGCGGCGCCCACGACCACTTGACGCGGTGGGGTCAACGGCGGGGGAGACGGCGGACGAGCTTGAGGCCCGCGCTCAGGCCGCGTGCCCAGAGTTTCGGCGGGACTCGGCGGCCGGGACGCAGCGGCATTCCGCGCTGCAGCGCGATCGCCTGCGCCTCGGTGTACTTCAGCAGTCCCTCGGCACCGTTGCGACGTCCGACACCGGACTCCTTCATCCCGCCCATCGGCAGTCCCACGGTCCCGAAGGTCGCCGCAAAGCCTTCGTTGACGTTGACCGTTCCGGCCTTCAGCCGCGCCGCGACCTCCCAGCCCGCCCGGCCGTTGCGGGACCAGACGCTCGCGTTCAGCCCGAACCGCGTGTCGTTGGCCCGCTGGATCGCATCGGTGACGTCGGTGTAGCCGTAAATCGACACGACCGGCCCGAACGTCTCTTCGGCGAACAGCTTCACCTCAGGTGTGACATCGGCGAGCACCGTCGGTTCGTAGAAGAGCGGACCGACGTCCGGTCGCGCCTTGCCGCCCGTGAGGACCCGCGCGCCCTTGGACCGCGCGTCCTCGACATGCGCCGACACCGAAGCCAGCTGGTCTTCCGAGGTCAGCGAACCCATTTGCGCCTGATAGTCGAGCGCGCCGCCCAGCTTCAGCGCGGCCGTCTTCGTGACGAAGGCGTGGGTGAACTCCTCGCGGATGTCCTCGTGGACGTAGATCCGCTCGACCGAAACGCACAGCTGGCCCGCGGAGGAGAAGCACGCGGTCACCGCGCCGGCGGCGGTCTTGGCGACGTCGGCGTCGGGCAGCACGATCATCGGGTTCTTGCCGCCGAGTTCCAGGGAGTAACTCGTCAGCCGCTGCGCCACCTTCGCGGCGAGTCCCTTGCCCGTTGGCGTCGAGCCGGTGAAGCAGAGGTAGTCCGACTCTTCGACGAGCGCGTCGCCGATCTGCGAACCGCGGCCGAGCACGATCTGCCAGATCCCGGCGGGCAGCCCGGCCTCCTCGGCCAGTTCCTGGAGCCACAGCGCGGAAAGCGCGGTCTGGTTGTCAGGCTTCTGCACGACGGCGTTGCCCGCGACCAGTGCCGGCAACACGTCCATCGCGGTGAGGGCCAGCGGGTAGTTCCACGGCGAGATGATCCCGACGACGCCCTTGGGATGCCGGATCTCGCCGACCTTCGTCAGTACCGGGATGACCCCGGCCGGGCGGCGCGGCGAAAGGAACTTCGCGCTGTGCTTGCCGTAGTAGGCGGCGACCAGCGCCACCGCACTGACCTCGTCGAAGGCGTCCATGCGTGCTTTGCCTGCTTCGACCTGGACCAGGTCGAGTACCTCGTCCTGGCGCTTCAGCACGAGGTCGTGCAGGCGGATCAGGATCCGCTGCCGTTCCTCGACCGGTCGCTCGGCCCAGGCGCGCTGCGCTTCCCGCGCCTTGTCGAACACGGCGCGGGCGTCGGCGTCGGTGGCCTGGGGGAGGGTGGCGATGGGCAGTCCGGTGAACGGCGCGCTCATCCGGATCGGCGCACTGTCCTTACCGCCCGAGACGCGCCGCACGAGCCGCTCGGCCCTGGCCGCGGCCGGGGCGCCGGGGACGCCGCCGATGGTGGCCGGACCGTCGGTGTCGTGGCCCGCGCTCGCCGGTGTCGTGCTTGTCATGGGCGTCTCCGTTCCGTGCCGCGCGGAGCCGGCGGGCGCCACGCAGAGCCAGGTATTACCGACGAGTACAGCATACCGCCGGTATGGACTGTCCAAGCCATTACGTGAATGTATTTCACATGTGGGGTGGGTTCTCTGGCGCCGGCCGCATGATGTCCTGCTGCTGGAGTGCCGATCCCGCCGGTGGTGTGGGGGGTGACGGCGGCATGTACGGCTGCTGATGAGGTTGCTGCGGCGGATACTGCTGGGTGACGCCGGGGGCGTAAGGGAAGTAGCCGGATTGGTAAGGGGCCTGCTGGGCCGGGGCGGTTTCGCGGCGGTTCGCCACGATCGCCAGCGCGATGGTCAGCAAGGAGACCAGGCCGCCCGCGAGCAGGATCCAGTAGCCGTACCCCGTGCCGTAGCGCGAGGTGAAGCGGCCGGTGTCCTGGCCGAAGGTCAGGCTCGCCGAGATGTCCATCCCGAGCATCCAGACGCCGATCGCGGTACCCGCCCCGCCGGCGACCAGCAGGGTCCGCGACGTCGTCGCCGCCACGGAACCCGAGCTCCGGCGGTAGG
This sequence comes from uncultured Actinomycetota bacterium, assembly GCA_963766045.1. GTDB lineage: Bacteria > Actinomycetota > Actinomycetes > Mycobacteriales > Pseudonocardiaceae > Amycolatopsis. Next base: position 2,197,167 of record CAVXYN010000003.1, read on the forward strand.
CCGCGAAACCCACCGCGGCTCCGGCGAGTAAGGCGAGTGCGGCAGCGGACAACGGGATCCCGTACCGGGCGACATGGGTCTTGTCGTAGAACTCCTGCTCTTCGGGTGTCGGCTGGATGTCGAACGTCCGATTCCAGCCCGTCTCCGAAAGTTTCGACACCGCCTTGCCATCGGAGAGCTGTTCGTACGTCGATTGCGGAAGAAAGGTCGCGACGATCACCAGAATCGCGGCGAAAACCCCCATCATCGCGGCGAACAGACGAGGCAGCCGCGAATCGGATGGCGGCTTCGGCGCCGCGGCGGGAGCAGCGACAGGCTGCATTGCACCGTACGGACCAGTCGGTTGGTACGGCTGCTGCTGCGGCGTGCTCATGATCGGCTCCTCCGCCGGTTTTGTTGTCCAGCAAGGAATTCCATCACGGATCGGCCGGTGAAATAAGTGCTTCCTGTGCTCTGTTCAACGGCATCCGGACGTGATGGCCGCGTGGTGGCGTCCGGTGGCCGGGACCACCGCCGTCACTTCGAGCCGCCGGCGTCCTCGTACAGCATCACCGCGACCCGCTTCCATTCGTCCAGTAGTTGACGGCGCCGCTTCGGGTCGCCGCCGAGTTCGGCGTCGAGCGCGAGGCCGCGGGTGAGGTTCACCGTCAGCCAGAACAGGGTCTCCGCGCGTTCCTTCGGGAGATCGCCGGCGATCGCCGTGATGTGCTCCAGTGTCGAGCGCCCGAGTGCGCGGTCGACGGGGCGGATCGCTTCGCGGAGTTCGGGGTCGGTCCGGGCCGCGACCCACAGTTCGGTCGCGGCCGTCGACAGCGTGCCCGAGTAGCCCGCCCACAGGAGGTCGATCGCCGCGGCCACGCCGGACGAGTCGCCCGGCAGGTTTCCGATCGAGTCGGCCAGTTCGTCGCGCAGTTTCTCGGTCAGGTGCTCCACCGCGGTCGCCATCAGTTCGGCCTTCGTGGAGAAGTGGTGCTGCACCGCGCCTTTCGTCACCCTGGCGCGAGCACAGATCTCCTGGACCGACGTGCGGGCGTAGCCGATGTCGACGAGGCAGTCGATGGTCGCGTCGAGCAGGGCGGTGCGGGTCTGTTCGCGCCGCTCGGCCTGTGTGCGGTGGGTCCTGCCGATCGCGGTCACCCGGGCCTCCTCTTTACGTGCGGCTCCGAACGGAGGTACATTCCGCATGGAACTTACATCCTAAGCGTCATGTTTTCCAGGTCGTGATCAGGAGGCGTTGGCCGTGCCCTTGCAGATCCAGAAGAGCTCGTGGAGCACGACGGAGCTCGAAGACCTTCGGGACCTCGCCCGGACCTTCTGTCTGAAGGAACTCACCCCGAACCAGGAACGCTGGGCCCAGGAGAAGAAGGTCGACCGCGAACTCTGGACCAAGGCGGGCGAGGTCGGCCTGCTGGCACTGTCGATTCCGGAGGAGTACGGCGGGGGTGGTGGGACGTTCGCCCATGAGGCCGTGCTGTACGAGGAGCAGTCCCGCTCCGGTGACGGCGCCTGGGGAGTGACTGTCCATAATGGAATTGTCGCGCACTATATCCTCGAGTACGCCTCCGAGGAGAAGAAGCGGGAATGGCTGCCGAAGTTCGCCTCCGGCGAGATGGTCGGCGCGGTCGCGATGACCGAACCCGGGACGGGCTCGGATCTGCAGGGCATCAAGACCCGCGCGGTCCGCGAGGGCGACCACTACGTCATCAACGGCGCGAAGACCTTCATCACCAACGGTTTCCACTGCGATCTGGTGGTCGTCGCGGTGAAGACCGACCCGGGCGCGGGCGCGCAGGGTGTCTCGCTGATCGCCGTCGAGACCACGACTCCGGGCTTCCGGCGCGGAAAGGTCCTCGACAAGGTCGGGCTCAAGGGCCAGGACACCGCGGAGATGTTCTTCGACGACGTCCGCGTGCCCGTCGCGAACCTGCTCGGCGAGCAGGAAGGCCTCGGCTTCATCCAGCTCATGCAGCAGCTGCCGCAGGAACGGCTGATCATCGCCGTCACCGCGGTCGCCGGCATGGAGGCGGCGATCGATCAGACCATCGCCTACACCAAGGAACGCCAGGCCTTCGGCCGGCCGATCTTCAACTTCCAGAACACGAAGTTCAAACTCGCCGAGGCCGCGACCGAGGCCGCCGTGTCACGCGCGTTCCTCGACCAGTGCATCGAACGGCATCTGCGCAAGGAACTCGACTTGCAGGGCGCCGCGATGGCGAAGCTGTGGACCACCGAGCGCATCAACCGCGTGGTCGACGACTGCCTGCAGCTGTTCGGCGGCTACGGCTATATGACCGAATACCCGATCGCGCGGGCGTGGGCCGACATCCGGATCTCGCGGATCTTCGGCGGCACCAGCGAGATCATGAAGGAAATCATCTCCCGCACGCTCTGAACCCGTTGGCGCATCAGGAAAGGACGTGACGATGAAGGCTGGGCCGCTGAGCGGGCTCAAGGTCGTCGAATTGGCCGGGCTCGCGCCCGCACCGTTCGCCTGCACCATCCTCGCCGACCTCGGCGCGGACGTGATCAAGGTCGACCGGGCGGTGCCGGGCAACGACGTGATCGGCTTCTCGAACGATCCGCTTGCCCGAGGCAGGCGTTCGATCGGGATCAACACCAAGACTCCCGAGGGTGTCGAGCTGGTGCTCAAGCTCGCGGACACGGCCGACGTGCTGATCGAGGGTTTCCGGCCGGGGGTCGCCGAGCGGATGGGGATCGGCCCGGAGCAGGTGCAAGCGCGCAACCCACGGCTCGTCTACGGCCGGATGACCGGCTGGGGCCAGGACGGTCCGCTCGCGACCGCGGCGGGGCACGACCTCAACTACATCGGGATCGCGGGCGCGCTCGAACCGATCGGACGCGCGGGGGAGCCCCCGGTGCCGCCGCTCAACCTCGTCGGCGACTTCGGCGGCGGTGGCCTGCTGCTCGCGATGGGCGTGCTGGCCGCGCTGTTCGAGCGCATGTCGTCCGGCCGGGGACAGGTGGTCGACGCGTCCATGGTGGACGGTGCGGCACTGCTCACCACCAGCCTTCACGGGCTGCTCGCGTCCGGGCTTTGGCCGGGCGGCCGTGGGGAGAACATGCTCGACGGCGGTGCGCCGTTCTACGACACCTACGAGACGGCCGACGGGAAGTACGTCGCGATCGGCGCGATCGAAATGCGGTTCTGGGCGGAGTTGATGAAGGTGCTCGGGCTCGATCCCGAGGAGACACCGGTGCACGTCGACAAGAGCGAATGGCCGAAGCTGCGCAAGATCGTCGCGGAGGCGGTCGCCAAGCACACCCGTGACGAGCTGGTCGCGAAGGCCGAGGGCACCGACGCCTGCCTGACGCCCGTGCTTTCTCCCGGCGAGGCACCGGCCCATCCGCACAATGCCGCGCGCGGAACCTTCGTCGACATCGGCGGTGTGGTGCAGCCCGCGCCCGCGCCGAGGTTCGACCGGACCCCGCCCACGACGCCGGAAGCGCCGCGCCCCAAGGGATCCGACACCGCGGAGATCCTGGCCGAACTCGGCGTCGACGCGGCGGGGATCGAGAACCTGCGGGAGGCGGGCGCCATCGGATGAGCGTCAGCTCTCCGCGAGATCGGCGCGGACCATCGCGAACAGCACGTGGTCGTGCCACCGTCCGTCACGGAATCCGTACCCGCGCAGCACGCCTTCCTGAGTGAAGCCCGCCTTCACGAGGGAGCGCTGCTCGGCGACGTTCCCGGTCTCAGTGGTCGCCTCGACCCGGTTCATCTGCGTGTGCGCGAACAGATAGCGCGCGAGCAGCCGCTGCGCCGTGGTCCCGTAGCCATGGCCGCGCGCCTCGGGGATCAGTACCAGTCCGGCATTCCAGCAGTACGACGTCGAACCGGTCCGCGTCTTGTGCCACGAGACGAAGCCGAGCCGCTGGCCATCGAGCACGATCATCAGCATCCCGTTGTCGGGCGCGAGCATGCCGGACTCCGCCCAGCGGCGGCGCAGGAAATGCGGGTCGTGCCAGCCGAACCACTCGTGCTGACCCGCTGCTCGCGGGTCGTTCGTGAGCCCTTCGAGCATCGGCAGGTCGTCTTCGTGCACCGGTCTGAGCGCGACGCCGGTCTCTTCGTCCATCCCGAGACACTAGTGTTCTGAGTCGAAACTCCCGTGACGCCCCGCGCCGTCGGAAAACCTGCTCGCGCCCGCGATGGCCTCTTCGGCGAGCCCGCCGCCGATGAGCGCGTTCGAAAACTCCGCCCGCAGCGCCTCCTCTTCGGTGAGGCCGTACTGGCCGCGCGCGGACCGCCGATCGGCCCTCATGCAGGCTTGCGGGAAGCCGGCCAGCTCCCGGGCGAGTTCCTGCGCTGCCCGCAGTGCCTCGCCATCAGGGACGACACGGTTCGCGAGCCCGATCGCCAGCGCCTCGTCGGCGTCGACCGGGCGGCCGGTGAGAATCAGGTCCATCGCCCGCGAGTGCCCGATCAACCGGGGCAGGCGGACGGTGCCGCCGTCGATCAGCGGGACACCCCAGCGGCGGCAGAACACACCGAAAATGGCTGTGCGATCGGCAATTCGCAGATCGCACCACAACGCCAGCTCCAGCCCGCCCGCGACGGCGTGCCCACGGACGGCGGCGATCACCGGCTTCGACAGGGCCAGCCGGGTCGGCCCCATCGGCCCGTCGCCCGCCGGGCTGAGCGTGTTGGTCCGGTCGGTGCCGACGGCCTTGAGATCGGCGCCGGCGCAGAAGGTGTCACCCGAACCGGTGAGCACGGCGACGGCGGCTTCCGAGTCGGCGTCGAACGCGCGGAAGGCGTCCGCCAACGCGGTCGCGGTCGGCCCGTCGACCGCGTTCCGGGACTCGGGCCGGTTCACTGTGATGGTCGTCACCGCGCCGTCCCGGCTGACGAGAACGTTTTCGCTCATCACCGCTCCCTCGTGCTCTTTTTACGGGTGGGCACTGGGGCCGCTCGGTCCTTAGAGTGGGGGACGAGGTCCGCAGTGCGCGCGGAGTCATCGTCTGGACACTACGGTGTGATGGGATGGAGCCATGTCGCCCGGCTTGAAGAAATTTCTCGTGATCGCTGTCGTCGCGCTCGTGCTCTTCTTCCTGATCAGCAGGCCGACCCAGTCCGCCGACGCCGTTCACACCGTGCTCGGCTGGCTCAGGTCCGGCGCCGAAGCGATCGTGACGTTCGTCCGCAGCGTCTTCGCCTGACCCCCTTTCACGGTGATCACCGGTGCCTTCGCGGCGCCGGTGATCACCATGTGCTGCATCCAGCGAAAATCACTCAGAGTTACCCGTCTCAGATTTCGGTCGGTTGACTCGACCATCCGGGTGGATTGGCCCGGAAAACCTGCAGGTCGACGAATTCGTGCCCTTCGAGGTCTGGCGGAAAAGACCTCCGCGCCCCTACGGTGCTCACATTGCGTGATCGGTTGGTCCTCCAGGCGCCGGAGCCGGCCTCCTGGGCGAACGTTTCCGCAGCTCGCAAGCCCCCTGGGCGGAAGAGGGAAACATTCAGCCGGGCAAGTAAGTCAGGACTTGTCAGTCGGGGATTCATGAGGAGGCAGGGATGACCGGAGATCCCGGAGTTGATGCGTTGATCCGGCAGTGGGCCGCCGAGCGCGAGCGGACCCCTGAGGAGCAGGAGGTCGACCGCATCGCGTCCGAGTGGCTCGCCGATGTGCCCCGACAGGCGCCCGGGATCCCCGGCCAGCGTGAACGGTCCGGCCAGGCTCGCTGGGCGCCGGTCGAAGCCGCCGACCCCGGCTACCTCGACGCCATGCGCCGCCGCCTTCCCGAGGTCCCGCAGGACCTGCTCGTCGCAGCCGCCGGCTGGTGGCAGATGGTCGGCGGAGTCGCCGAGGCCGAAGAGTGGTGGGACGCCGGGCTCAGCCCGCTCGACCAGCGTGCGCTCGACTACCGTGCGGCCGGGCTCGCCCCGTCCGACCTGAGCCGTCGCCTCGGCCCGATGACCGTGCTCCAGCACCTCCGCCGCGGCAGCGCCCCGGCCTGGTGCGTCGCCCGGCTCGCGAGGCAACAGAAGTCCGCCTGATGGGAACTTCTCCCACGCGCGGGTGAACCGGCGTGGCAGCGATGATTCAGATGACCGCGTAACGCTAACCTGCGCGGGCTCGTTGTTCGAGCATCTGTCGTGATCGCCGCCCACGCTGGAGGACCCGCTTCGTGCGCACCACCCCGGAAACCGACGAGCAAGTCGCCGACCCGGCTCCGCCCACTCCGCCACGCCGCGGGGTGGGCGCCGCCGTTTTGGGCAGACTGGTGATCGTGCTGGCCGTGCTCGGCCTCGCCGGTGGTGGGATCTGGGTGGTGACCAAGGCGTCCGCGCCGGTCGCGAGCCCCACGACCACCGAGATCCCGGCCCTGCAGGTGAAGGCCGCGGACGTCCAGCCGGGATCCGTCGCCCCGGTGAACGCCGCCCTCGCGGGCGGCGCGAGCCAGCAGACGCAACCACAGCAGGCGCAGCCGAAGCCGGGCAAGGATCCGCTGGCGAGCTGGGCGGGGACCGTTTCGCAGGCGTCCGGCATTCCGGCGCGGGCACTGATCGCCTACGGCAACGCCGAACTGGCGATGCGGGTGATGCAGCCGTCCTGCAAGATCTCGTGGGCCACCCTCGCCGGCATCGGCCGGATCGAGTCGAACCACGGCCAGTACGGCGGTGCCGTGCTCGGCCAGGACGGCCGCCCGTCCAAGCCCATCATCGGCGTTCCGCTCGACGGTTCGGCCGGGGTCAAGGCCATCGGCGACACCGATGGCGGCCGGTTCGACGGCGACGCCTCCCTCGATCGCGCTGTCGGCCCGATGCAGTTCATCCCCAGCACCTGGCGCGGCTACGCGGCCGACGGCAACCGCGACGGCCTCGGCGACCCGCAGCAGATGGACGACGCCACCCTCGCCGCCGGCCGCTACCTGTGCGTCAACGGCCGGGACATGTCCAGCGCCTCCGGCTGGTGGTCGGGGATCCTCTCGTACAACAACTCGACGGAGTACGCGCAGAAGGTCTTCGGGTTGGCCGACAACTACGCGAAGGCCGCCCGAGGCTGACGCGGCGATGTCCCCAATGCCACGTACGGGACGTTGAGCGTCTCCAACGTGGCATTGGGGACATCGTTGCTCCGGCTTGAGCGCTCAGGACCAAGGTCCCGGGCAGGCCGGTCGGCGGAGTTTCGCGGTATGGCCAGTGCTAGCGTCGGTACGTGTCCGCTTCGTCCGCCACCTTGCGCCGCCTCGGGATCGCCGGGGTCTGCCTGGCGAGCCTGGCCCTGTGCTGCGGGCTGGCGTGGTGGCAGTGGGAGCGGTTCTCCTCGGCGAGCGGGACGTTCCAGAATCTCGGGTACGTCCTGCAGTGGCCGCTGTTCGGGCTGTTCCCCGCGTTCATGTTCTGGCGGATTCGCAAGCTCCGTCGCCGCGCGGAGGAAGCACCGGATACCCAAGAGCCGACGGCCGAGACCGTCGTCCCCGAGGTACCCGCACCGCGGCGACGCGCTCCCGCGCCTCAGCCGCAGACCCCCGAGGACGACGAACTCGCCGCCTACAACCGCTACCTGCGCGAGCTCAACGCCCGCGATCAGTAGTTCCCCAGAGAGGTTCGAAATCCTGATGACCACCCGAACTGAGGATGCCCAGACCGGCTCGGTTTCGCTGTCCGGGCCCTTGCTCCGGTTCCGCATCGCCGCGTACGCGACCGGTATCGGCCTGCTCGGGCTGGTCACGGAAATGCTGCTGCAGTACGTCTTCCGCGTGGAGCTTCCCCAGATTCTCAAGCTGATCCCGATGATCCACGGCGGGCTCTACCTGATCTATCTGCTCCTCGCGGTCGACCTGGCGATCAAGGCGCGCTGGTCGATGAAGGGCACCGTGCTCGTGCTGATCGCCGGTTGCATCCCGTTCTTCTCGTTCGTGATGGAGCGCAAGGTCACGCACAAGGTCCAGGCGGGCATGAAGCTCTAGGCTTCCCGGCGCCGGAACGTCAGCGCCACCAGGAAGGTCAGCGCCGTCACCACGCTCGCGGCGGTGAACGCGGCGGTCATCCCGCCGACGGTCGTTTCCACCGGGCTCCCGGCGGGGGTGCGGGTCGCCGCGCCGAACACGGTGATCAGGATCGCCAGCCCCAGTGTCGCCCCGACCTGCTGGAACGTTTGCAGGACACCGCCGGCGGCACCCGCGTCATCGGTGGGCACGGTCGCCATGATGATCACGCTGAGCGGGGAGAAGGCCAGACCGACCCCGACACCCATCAGCAGCATCGGGCCGAGCAGATGCGCGAAGTATCCGCTGTCCGGCGTGAGGAAGGTCAGCCAGACGACGCCCGAGGTCATCAGCAGGGTGCCGGTCAGCGCGAGCGCCTTCGGGCCGAACCGGGGGAGCAGCCTCGGGATCAGCCTGCTCAGCCCGAACATGCAGACCGCCATCGGCAGGAACGCGAACCCGGTCTCCAACGCGGCGAAGCCCCGGATGTCCTGCAGGAACTGGGTGAGGAAGAAGAACATCGACATCATCGCCATCGGCCCGAGGAAGAAGTTGGTGTAGGCCGTGACGCGGGCTCGGTCGGTGAAGAGCCGGAGCGGGATCAGCGGTTCGGCGGTCCGGGTTTCGATGGAGAGGAACGCGGCCAGCAGGAGCAGCCCGGCGGCGAGTGAGATGAGCGTGATCTCGTCGCCCCAGCCGTGTGCGGCCGCGTGGGTGAAGGCGAAGACGAGCGAGCCGACACCGAACGTCCCGGTCAGCGTGCCGGGAAGATCGAGCCGTGCGCGACGGCGAGGCGGTTCGGTCACGTATTTCGGCGCGAGCAGCACGATCGCGAGTCCGAACGGGACGTTGATGTACAGCGCGGCCCGCCACGAGATCCATTCGGTGAGCAGGCCGCCGAGCAGCAGGCCGATCGCGAAGCCGCTGCTGGACATCGCGGAGAACAGGGCCAGCGCCCGCACCCTGGCCTTCGTCTCGGTGAACGTGCTGGTGATCAGTGCCAAGGTGCTCGGCCCGGCGAGCGCGGCGCCGACACCCTGGGCGATCCGGGCCGCGATCAGCAGCTCCGCCGAACCGGCGAGCCCGCCGGGCAGCGAGGCGGCGGTGAACACCGCGGTGCCGATGACGAACATGCGGCGGCGGCCGAACAGGTCGCCGGCGCGGCCGCCGAACAGGAGCAGCCCTCCGAAGACCAGGCTGTACGCCGTCATCACCCAGGAGAGGCCGGTATCGGTGAACCGCAGGTCGGACTGGATACGGGGGAGCGCGACGTTCATCACCGTCGCGTCGAGGATGAGCATGAGCTGGCAGGTCAGCACGATCGCGAGGATCAGCCCGCGACGTGGTGCTGGGGCTTCGGCCGTCTCCGGCCTAGGCTCGGTACGCAGGGTTCGCTCGGTCAAGGAATACTCCAAAGACGTAACGAGATGAAGCGGAGAGAGTCTCCGCTTGAGGTCCTGAGCGATGATATGGAGACAGTCTCCGCTTACGCAAGCGGATTCGGAGAATGTCTCCGTTTCTTCCGCCTGAGGAGGTGCTGATGGTCACGGCCGATCCGGCCAGGCCGATGCGCGCGGACGCACGGCGTAACTACGAGCGCATCGTGGAGACCGCCAAGGAGGCCTTCACGGCCGACGGCGTCGACGTGCCCGCGGACGACATCGCCAAACGCGCGGGCGTCGGCGCGGGCACCTTGTACCGGCACTTCCCGACGCGCGAGAAGCTGATCGAGGCCGTCTACCGCGACGAGATCGACCTGCTGGCACAGCGCGGCTTCGACCTGCTCGAAGAAGGTCTGCCGCCCGGCGAAGTGCTCGAGGCGTGGCTTGGTGAGCAGGTCGATTACGTGGTCGAGAAACACGGCCTCGCGATGACCTTGAAGGCGTCCGTCGACGCCGGCTCCGAGGTCTTCGGCTGGTGTCAGGCGCGCCTGCGGTCCGCGGCCGACGCGATCGTGCTCAACGCGCAGGAGGCGGGGGTCCTCCGCAAGGACGTCATGGGCGTGGACCTGCTGCGGCTCGGCCACGGCGTCGGTTCCGCCTCGACCAGGGCGACGCCGGAGGACACCAAGCGGCTGCTCGGCATCGTGCTGGACGGCCTCCGGTCCGAGGCCTGATCAGGAACCGATCCCGGTGAGGGACCGCACCTCCATCTCGGCGTGCTTGAGCGGATCGGCCTTCGTCCGGCCGATCAGGGTGCCGACGATCCCGCACAGGAACGAGAACGGGATCGAGACAAGACCCGGGTTCTTCAGCGGGAACCAATGGAAGTCGACACTTTTGACGATCGACTCCGCGGTTCCGGACATCACCGGCGAGAACACCACGAGCACCAGGCTCGCGATCAGCCCGCCGTAGATGCCCCACAGCGTCCCGGTGGTGTTGAACCGCTTCCAGAACAGCGAGAACAACAGCGTCGACAGGTTCGCCGACGCCGCGACCGCGAACGCGAGCGCCACGAGGAACGCGATGTTCTGCCCGTTCGCGAGGATGCCGCCCACGATCGCCATCGCTCCGACGACGATCGCCGTCATCCGGGCGACCCGGACCTCCGAGGCCGGTTCCGCCTTGCCTCGTTTGAAGATGTTCGCGTAGACGTCGTGCGCGAAGGATGCGGACGCGGTGATCGTCAGCCCGGCAACGACGGCGAGGATGGTCGCGAAGGCCACCGCCGAGATGATCCCCAGCAACACGGTGCCGCCGATGTTCAAGGCGAGCAGCGGTGCCGCCGAGTTCTCTCCGCCGGGCGCGGCCTTGATCGCCTCCGGGCCGACCAGTGCGGCGGCGCCGAACCCGATGACCAGGGTGCAGAGGTAGAACACGAACATGCACGCGGTCGCCCAGACCACCGAACGCCGGGCCTCGCGCGAGTTCGGCACGGTGTAGAAGCGCATCAGCACGTGCGGCAGCGCGGCCGCACCGAGTACCAGGGCGAGCGCGAGGGAGATGAAGTCGAGCTTCGTCATGTCGTTCTTGCCGTATGAGCCGCCCGGCTCCAGCAGCTTGTCGCCGAGCGGGCTCTTGTCGGCGGCGGCCGAAAGCAGGTTCGAGAAGCTGAAACCGAACTTGCCGAACAGGAACACGGTGATCAGCGCACCGGTCAGCAACAGGATGGTCGCCTTGATGATCTGCACCCACGTGGTGCCCTTCATCCCGCCGACCAGTACGTACAGCACCATGACGAGGCCGACGACGCCGATCAGCAGCGCCTGCCCGAATCCGCCGTGGATGTCGAGCAGCAGCGCGACCAGTCCGCCGGCGCCCGCCATCTGCGCGAGCATGTAGAAGAAGGAGATCACCAAAGTCGACGTCGCGGCCGCGGCGCGGACCGGGCGCTGCTTCATCCGGAAGCTGAGGACGTCGCCCATCGTGAAGCGGCCGGTGTTGCGCAGCAGTTCCGCGATCAGCAGCAGGTCCACCAGCCACGCGACGAGGAACCCGATCGAGTACAGGAACCCGTCGTAGCCGTGGATCGCGATCGCCCCGGCGATGCCGAGGAAGGACGCCGCGGAGAGGAAGTCGCCCGACAGCGCGATGCCGTTCTGCCTGCCGGTGAAGGCACTGCCCGCCGCGTAGTAGTCGGACGTCGAGGAGTTGCGGGTGCTCGCGCGGTACACCACGTACAGGGTGATCGCGACGAACAGCGCGAACACCGCGAGGTTCAGGACGGGATCGTTCTCGGGGATGCTCATCGCTGTTCCGCCTCCACCATGGCCCGCAGCCGTTCGACCTTCGGGTCGAGATGGCGGTTCGCGTACTTGACGTAGGCGATCGTGATCAGCACCGTGCTGGCGAACTGGCCGAGGCCCATCAGGAGGCCGACGTTGATCTCGCCGAAGACCTTCCTGCTCATGAAGTCGTGCGCGTAGGCGGCCAGCAGCACGAACGTCAGGTACCAGGCGAAGAACAGCAGGCTCATCGGGAACACGAACCGCCGGAACGTCTTGCGCAGGGAGACGAACTCCTTGCCGTGCTGGATCCGGTCGAAGTCCGGTCCGGCGGTGGGCGGAGGCGGGGGCGGGGCCTGACGCTCGCGGGCGAACAGGGCGGGCATCTGCCCGGTCTCCTCGAGGGCGTTGCTCACCGCGAAGGGGCGCACGACGTCGGGCATGGGGTTCCTCCGGGCTGATCTTCTTCCGTGGCGCGGTACGGGAAGGCGCACATACTAACTACGGCTTCGGGTCCACTAAAAAGGTGACCCCGCGTCCCGGGAAGCGCCGGAGTGGGTATTCGTTTTCCTGTCTCAAAAACGTCCGGAAATTCGTTTCGGTCGGAATGATCGTGCTTTTCACTCGGAATAGTGAGGCGCGTTGTCACTGGGGGTCGCCGTTTTCACGGCGCACTGCGGCAAATGGTTGAGTGGTGACGCTCCGTATCCCTCATTGCGGTGACAGATCGTAGTTCCGCTTCCGGGGGTGACCCGGCCTTCGATACTGTGCCCGCCATCGCAAGCCGGGGAAGACCCCCTGGTTCGGCGATCATCCCGAAAGAAACCACCACGTCGAGCGACTTTGCGGCGACCGAGACGGCAAGGCCACAACATCGGGCACATATTTGGACTTGACCCACCCAATGGTGGCACGGACAGTAGTTCGTCCGGGCGACCCGGCTACCCTGCGTAGGCTAATCGGGTGACTCGGAGGCCGTCGAAACCGGCGCACCCTGTAACCGGAATTCCCTCATCTGTGGCGCCGGGCCGGATTTCTTGCCTTCCCGGAAGATCCACGAAGCGCTTTTCCCTGGTCAGCACCTGTTCACTGAGCGGAATTGACGGTACCCGGATTGGTGTACGATTCTTTGGCCCGGCTGACCGCAAGTGATCGATTGGCAAAGAAACGTTGATCTCGACGACCTTGCACTACGCAGGTTGCGACCTGCACGTGCAGGCGCCTGACGCCCCGGAGCGGGTGGGTGCACCTGGGGACACCCGGCTCGCCGGGCGGGGGTCACGGTGTCGACGTCGACGCGGACAGGCCGGGGCCGAGTTCTTCGCAGGACCGTTCCTCACCGGAACGCACGCCTCATACCGTGCCAGGACGCCGGACAGGGAGTCACCTTCGTGACCGTTGCAGGAGAAGGCCAAGTGCCTGTCGGGGAGCTGCTTGGGCGCCAACCCCGGCCATCGCGGTGGGCCACCGGCTGGCGCGCGCTCGTGCGCTGGCGGGACTGGAGCCTGCCGGTGAAGTTGTCGGCCGTGACGCTGGTGCCGATCCTCATCGCGCTCGCGCTGGGCATCGCCACCATCGCCGGCCAGGTCGGTCGTTCCGACGGCTACCAGCGGCTCGACAGGCTGGTCGCGCTGAGCGGGCAGATCCGCACGCTCGCCGACGGGCTGGAGCGCGAGCGCACCCAGACCGCGGCCGGGCTGACCGCGGGCACCGTCGGCGGGACCCCCGAGCTCGCCACCGCCCGCGCCGACGTCGACGCCGCGGTCCCGTTGTTCACCGCCGCCGCGGGTAGAGCCCTCGAGGCGGAGCCGTCACTCGATGCGGCCGAGGGCGCCGCGGGCACCCAGCTGGGCAGGCTGCCGGAGATCCGGCAGCGGGTCGCCGCCGGGCAGCTCGACCCGGTGCAGGCCGTCGGCGAATACACCACCGTCACCACCGCGCTGCTCGCCGTCGACACCGCGCTCGCCGCGGGCGCCAGCGAAGGAGCGCTGGGCGGCACGCCCGCCGCCTTGCACGACCTCACCGTCATGAAGGAACAGCTGTCGCTGAGCCAGGCGCTGGTCTCCTTCGGTATCGAACGGACAGGTCTCGCCCCGAGCGAGCTCAACCAGCTCCGCACCGCCGAGCTGCGGCTGTCCGACCGGCTCGCGGACTTCCGCGCCGCCGCGTCGGAACAACAACGCCAGGACTTCACCGCCACCGTCGGCGCCGACGCGATGGAGAACCGCGACAAACTCGCGAAGACCGCTCTCGGCGACCAGGGCACCCCGGCCGATCAGGCCATCCGCACGCTGTCCGCGCAGGGCTGGAACGACGCCTCGAACGGCGTCATCACCAAGGTCGGCGAGGTTTCGGCCGAACTCGGTGCACAGACGAGCACGGTCTCCGCCGAACTGGTCGACGACGCCAGCAGCGGGGCGGGCCTGCTCGCGGTGCTGCTGTTCGGCGCCATGGTGCTCGCCGTCGCGGTCGTCTTCCTCATCACCCGCCAGCTGCTGCGCTCGCTGAGGGTGCTGCGCGCCAGCGCGCTCGACGTCGCCGAGAAGCAGCTGCCCGACGCGGTCCGCCACATCCAGGAGGGCCGGTCCCAGGGCACAGACGTGCATCCGGTCCCGGTCGGCGGCGACGACGAGATCGGCGAGGTCGCCAGGGCCTTCGACAAGGTGCACCACCAGGCGCTGCGCCTGGCCACCGAGCAGGCCGCGATGCGCACCGGCTACGGCAACGTCTTCGTCAACCTCTCCCGCCGCAGCCAGAGTCTCGTGCAGCGGCAGCTGCAGCTGATCGAGCGGCTGGAGCGCGACGAGGAGGACGCGGACCAGCTGGCCACGCTCTTCCAGCTCGACCACCTCGCCACCCGGATGCGCCGCAACAACGAGAACCTGATGGTCCTCTCCGGTGCCGAGCCCGGCAGGCGGTCCGGTCAGCCGGTCTCCACCACCGACGTCCTGCGTGCCGCGGTGTCCGAGATCGAGCAGTACCAGCGTGTCGCCGTGCAGCCACCGCCGCCCGCCCGCCTGGTCGGTTACGCGGCCAGCGACCTGATGCGCCTGGTCGCCGAGCTGCTGGACAACGCCACCGCGTTCTCCGCCCCGGAGACCCACGTGACCGTCGCGACCCGGCTCGCCGATGACGGCTCGCTCGGCATCGACATCCTCGACAAGGGCATCGGCATGAACGAGGCCGAGGTGGCCGAGGCCAACGCCCGGCTCACCGAGGCACCCACCGTCGACCTGGCCACCTCGCGCCGGATGGGGCTCTTCGTGGTCGGCCGCCTGGCCAGCAGGCACCGCATCGGGGTGTCCCTGCACGGTGGCAAGGACATCGTCGGCGTGCGGGCCACCGTCTCGGTACCGGCGGATCTCGTGATGGCCCCGCCGGGAGACCCAGGTCCCGCCACCGGCCCGATCACCCAGCGGCTCGCGCCCGTGCCGCCGCAGCAGCCGGGCGGCCTGCCCCGCCGCCAGCGTCCGGTCAACGGCACGCGTCCCGGTATGCCGAGCGTGCCCCAGCAGGGCGGCGACCGCTGGCCTTCGGCGTCCGACCTGGCCGGTCACACCTCGAACGGCGTCAACGGGCACACCCATACCCAGGAGCCACGGCCGCCGTCCGATCTGGAGATCTCGGGGACGGCGCTGTTCAGCCCCATTCCCAAGGACGACGCGACGCCTCCGCCGGCGCAACCGTCCGCGACACCGCAGCCACGGCAGCCCGAATCCGAATCCCAGCCTCCCGCGCCGAAGCCCGAGCCGGTCGCGAAGCAGGAAGAGGAAGAGAAGCCCGCGGAAGGCGAGCTGCCCAGCGGCAAGGAGCTGTTCGAGGCCAAGAACAGCACCACGCTGAGCGAATGGTGGAACCAGGCGACCACGCCGCCCTCGGCGGTTCCGCCGCCTACCCAGTCGGAAACGACGCCGATCTTCGACGAGATGCTCTCGGCCTGGTTCCGCTCGCCGGCCACGGAGAAGCCGGCCGGTAAGGCCGCTGAGAAGTCCGGCGCGAAGACCGAGCAGAAGGCCGCTCCGAAGGCCACGGACGAGCCGGGGCAGAGGAAGGCGGGGGAGAAGAAACCCGCCGAAGCCGACGCTGTCGCCGAGCAGGAGGCCCGGACCTGGGACTTTGCCAGCGACCAGGCCTTCCGCACGGTCCTGGAGGTCTCGCAGACCACGCCGTCGACGTTCACGCAGGCCGGTCTGCCGCGCCGCCGTCGTGGCGAGCAGCTCCTGCCCGGCAGCGCGACGACGTCGGCCCCCGCCAGCGCGCCCGCGACCGGTTCGGATCTGCCGGTCCGCGACCCCGCGAACGTGCGGGGCAGGCTGAGCAGCTTCCAGCAGGGGGTCAAACGCGGTCGTAAGGAGGCGGAGGGCAAGCCTGCCCCCGCCGCCAAGGCGCCGGAGACGCCGGCGACACCGGAAGTGCCGAAGCCCCAGGCTCAGCAACCCCGAACCCGGCAACCGCAGGCCCAGGCGCCCTCGCGGCCGGCCGCATCGCCGACCGCCTTGCCGTCCCGGCGGCCGGCGAAACAGGCCGAGCCTCCGGCGGCCGAACCGGCCGCCGTCGCGGCGGAGAGCGACGCGTGGAACTTCGGTTCCGACGAGGGCTGGAAGGCCGCGCAAGCGGTGTCCCAGTCGGTGCCCGCGCGGATGACCCAGGCAGGATTGCCGAGGCGCCGTCGCGGGGAGCAGCTGCTCCCGGGCAGCGCCGGACCGCCCGCGGGGGCGGTCACCCCCCGACCACAGCGAGATGCGCACGACGTGCGCGGCCGCCTGAGCAGTTTTCAGCAGGGCATCCAACGCGGACGGCACCGCACTGCCCAGGCGACCGAAGCCAACCACGAAACCCTGGAGGGTGAATGACCTCGCCGAACCCGGCCCAGCCCCAGCAGAACCAGTTCGGGTGGCTGGTGAATGACTTCGCCGAGCGCGTGCCAGGAGTGGCGCACGCCGTGGTCGTGTCGGCGGACGGCCTCCTGCTCACCGCGTCCAGCCGGCTCCCACTCGACCGGGCCGACCAGCTGGCCGCGGTCGCGTCCGGACTGGTCAGCCTGACCCAGGGCGCCGCGCGGTGCTTCGAGGCGGGAGCTGTCAACGAGACCGTCGTCGAGATGGAACTCGGCATCATGGTGCTGATGTCCATCAGTGACGGCTCCTGCCTCGCCATCCTCGCCGCGCCGAACTGCGACATCGGGCAGGTCGCCTACGAGATGACGATGCTCGTGGACCGCGTCGGCCAGATCCTCACGCCGGAACTTCGCGCGCAATTGCAGGGCGCGGGCGGGTCGCTGATCGGCGAACCGGTGGGATGATGACGCGATGAGCACCGAGTCCGGGTCCTTCGGCCATGTGCCGGGGACGGGTGATCAGCCCCCGCGTGCGGGGGCTGAGAGGGCTGCCGATTTCCGGGACGACGGCACCTTCGCCGACGTCCTCAACGGCTTCACCCTGGACTCGGGCCGCGGTCGTCGGAAGCACAAGAAGAGCAAGTCCCAGGATTCCGAGGGCGGAGCACACGCCGCCGAGGAATCGGCAGTCCCGCAGCCGACCGATCAAGGAGACCGCGTGACCTCACTTGCTTCTCCACCCGACAGCGGCGCCGGCGCCGTCGGGCCGAGACCGGGTGGTCTGTTCGACCCCGGACCGCCGAGTGGCGAGTTCATCATGCCCGCCGTTTTCGAGCAGGCGCCGTCCCCGATGGAGGAGACGGCGATCGTCCGACCCTATGCCCTCACCGGGGGCCGGACGAAGGCGAACTACGCTCTTGAGCTGGAGACGCTCATCTCCACCAAGGACCACGTCGCCGCGGGGGGCCTCCCCGCGGTGGCCATGGAGCAGATCGAATGCATCTCGATCATCGAGGAGTGCCGCACCCCGCGGTCGGTCGCCGAGATCGCGGCGACGCTGCGTGTACCGCTCGGTGTGGCACGGGTGCTGATCAGCGACGCGGCGGACGCGGGACTGGTGAGCGTGCACAAGACGATATCGGGCAATGACGGCGCCGAGGCACATCTGGTGTTGATGGAAAGGGTTTTGAGTGGACTCCGTCGGCTTTAAGGCACCGCGGGAAACCGCGCCCCCGACCATGACATCCGCGAAGATCGTGGTGGCGGGTGGTTTCGGTGCGGGCAAGACGACCTTCGTGGGCTCGGTGTCGGAGATCGTCCCGCTCACCACCGAAGCGATGATGACGGACGCCAGTCGGGGGATCGACAACCTCGACCAGACGCCGAACAAGTCGACCACCACGGTCGCGATGGACTTCGGCCGTGTGTCGCTCGACGCGGACCTGATCCTCTACCTGTTCGGCACGCCCGGTCAGCAGCGGTTCTGGTTCATGTGGGACGACCTGGTCCGCGGTGCGATCGGCGCGGTGGTGCTGGCCGACACGCGGCGGCTGGCCGACTCGTTCGCGCCGATCGACTTCTTCGAGGACCGGGGGTTGCCCTACATCGTCGGGGTCAACACCTTCGACGGCATCCTCGAGCACGACATCAACGACGTGCGCGAGGCGCTGTCGATCGACCCCAACATCCCGATCGTCCGCTGTGACGCGCGGGACCGGGAGTCGACGAAGCAGACGCTGATCACGCTCGTCGAGTACGCGATGCGCCAGTGGATCGCGCTGCGGGCGACGAACGCGCGGTGACCTGAAGGCGGCAGCGACCTTGGCTGCCGCCGGACACTTACTTCGTTTCGTAGGTGAGCAGCACGGCACGGTCGTCGATCGTGCGCGTGCTCTTCAACCGCAGGTCCGTCCGCGTGCCGCCGGGGAACAGCTGTTTGCCGCCGCCGAGCACGACCGGATGCACCACGACATGGAATTCGTCGATCAGGCCCTGATCGGCGAGTACGGTGGCCAGTTCCGAGCCGCCCATCAGCAGCAGGTCCTTGCCGGGACGATTCTTGAGCTCGGCGACCCGGTCCGCGAGGTCGCCGCCGATCACCTCGGTGTTCCAGTCCGCCTTCTCCAGCGTCCGCGAGAAGACGATCTTCGGCGTCTCCCGCCAGATCGGGGCGAACCACACGTCATGCGGGTCGTCGGATATCGACTCGGCCTGCGGCCAGTACGACGACATCATGTCCCACACCCGCCGCCCGTACGCGAACGTGTCGGCACGTTCGACGAGTTCCCGCGAGTGGTCCGACAGCTCGGGACCCATGACCGGCCAGTCGAACTCGCCGTCCGGGCCCTCGATGTGGCCGTCGATCGAGATGTGGACGAAGTAGACGAGCTTCCGCATGATCGCTCCCTAACGGGTGTGGCGCCCGCGTTCGGGCGCCGGACATGGTGGGGTCGGAGCCGGCGCGGCGTTCTCGACATTCCATCGGCGGGTGCCTGGTCACCTCTCGTGAGTGGTAATGACGGTTAGAACCGTCATTACCACTCACGAGACGGGGCTCAGTACTCGTCGTGCCGCTTCCACCAGTCGCCCGGCCCGTCGGTCCCGTGGCCGCTCTCCTCCCAGGCCTCCTGCCGGCCGAGCGGCGTGAGGTCGAGGTAGCGCAGGGTGCCGAGCAGCTGGTCGCCGCCGCGATCGGTGGTGAAGTAGGTGCGGAACACATCGTCGCCGTCGCGGAGGAACACGCTGATGCCGAAGCCGGATTCGACGCCGCAGTCGGCGTTGAAGGTGTTGCCGTCGTTGGAGACCCAGGGGACGGTCCAGCCCATCCGCTCCTTGAACTTCTCGATCTCGGGCAGCGTCGCCGGCGCGACCACGTAGAGCGTGGTGTCGCGGGCGTGGAGGTGGTCGAGGTGCCCGATGTTGTCCACGATGAACGAGCAGCCGGGGCAGCCCGCCTTCTGGCCAGGGCTCAGCATGAAGTGGTAGGTGATCAGCTGACGGCGTCCCTCGAACATGTCCAGCAGCGAAATCCGGCCGTTCGGGCCTTCGAACTGGTACTTGCCGTCGTAGCGGACCATCGGCAGCCGCCTGCGTTCGGCGTTGATCGCGTCCGCGGCGCGGGTCAGCTCCTTTTCCTTGACCAGCAACGCGTCTCGCGCCATCTGCCATTCGTCCTGCGAAACGATTTCGGGCATGGCCGTGGTCATGGTCTGACTCCTATCGAGTGAGGTGTCCGGTGAGGTCGTCGAACGTCTCGGTCCAGCCGGTCCGGTGGTCGTCGCGCGATTCGACGGTGAGGAATTCGGCCTGGTGGAACGTCATTTCGGTCTTGTCGCCCAGATCGGCGAAGTCGATCGTCACCAGAGTCTGCTCTTCCGGGCTCGAGGCCCAGGCGAAGGTGAACACGAGCCGCTCCGGTGCGGAGATCTCGCGATAGACGCCGCCGGAGGTGTGCGCGTCGCCATCGGAGCTGGTGATGGTCGAGCGCCAGGCGCCACCCTCGGTGAGGTCCATTTCCACCCCTGAGGCGGTGTAGCCCTTCGGGCCCATCCAGTTCGCGAACTGCTCGGGGACCGTCCACGCCCGGAACACCAGCTCGCGCGGGGCGTCGAAGATCCGGGTGATGGTCAGTTCCTTGTCGCTCATTCGGCAATTCCCTTCCGCAGCTCCGCGAGGTGTTCGTCAAGACGGTCGAAGCCGCCGTCCCAGAACCGGCGGTACCGCTCGACCCAGTCCGAGACGCCGCCGAGCGGCCCGGCTTCCAGACGGCACGGCCGCCATTGGGCTGTCTTGCTCCGGCTGATCAGGCCCGCGCGCTCGAGGACCTTCAGGTGCTTCGACACGGCCTGAAGGCTGACGGTGAAGGGCTCGGCCAGCTCGTTGACGGTGGCCTCACCGGTGGCCAGCCGCGCCAGGATGGCCCGGCGCGTGGGGTCCGCCAGCGCGGCGAACGTGGTGCTGAGCTGATCAGTGGTCATCATTGCTCAATCATCTGGTTGATTAACCTCAAGGTTGAATATACTGGTACAAGTTGATCTGTCAAGGGTCGGTGAGACCGTCATCACGCAAGTGGATGGGTTTAAAACAGTAGGAAGTCCTAGTATTTTAGAGAGATGAGCAGCGACCTGTACCGGCCCGTGAACCCCGTCCGCTTCGTGACGGCGTCGAGCCTGTTCGACGGGCACGACGCGTCCATCAACATCATGCGGCGCATCCTGCAGTCACAGGGCGCCGAGGTCGTGCACCTCGGGCACAACCGGTCGGTCGACGAGGTCGCCACCGCGGCCATCGCCGAGGACGTCCAGGGCGTGGCCATCAGTGCCTATCAGGGCGGGCACGTCGAGTACTTCAGCTACCTGGTCGAGCTGCTCAACGAACGCGGGGCCGGGCATATCAAGGTGTTCGGCGGCGGGGGCGGCGTCATCGTCCGCGAAGAGATCGACCTGCTGCACTCGCGCGGCGTCGCGCGGATCTTCTCGCCTGAGGACGGCTACGAGATGGGCCTCCCGGGCATGATCAATTCGATGATCAAGGCCTGCGACACGGACTTGTCGGCCCAGTCGCCGGAGTCGATCGACAAACTGCTTTCGGGTGACATCCCGGCGCTTGCGCGAGTCATCACGCAGCTTCAGAGGGAGACGCTGGCGCAGGAGTGGGTCGAGGCGATCGGTGAGACCGCCAAGGCGCGGTCCGTCCCGGTCCTCGGCATCACCGGTACGGGTGGTTCCGGCAAGTCATCGCTCACCGACGAACTGATCCGCCGGTTCCGGCTGGACCAGGAGGACAAGCTCCGCATCGCCGTACTGGCCGTCGACCCGTCGCGCCGCAAGGGCGGGGGAGCGCTGCTCGGCGACCGGATCCGGATGAACTGCCTCGACGGCAGCCCGGTTTACTTCCGCTCGCTGGCCACGCGCACCACCAGCGGCGAGATCCCGACCGGCCTGTCGGAATCGATCCTCGCCTGCAAGGCGTCCGGCTTCGATCTGGTGATCGTCGAGACCCCGGGTATCGGCCAGGGCGACGCCGGCATCGTCGACTATGTGGACAAGTCGCTGTACGTCATGACGCCGGAGTTCGGCGCGGCGTCGCAGCTGGAGAAGATCGACATGCTCGACTTCGCCGACGCCGTCGCGATCAACAAGTTCGAGCGCCGCGGTGCCGAGGACGCGCGCCGCGACGTCGCCCGCCAGCTCGTCCGCAACCGTGAGGCGTTCAGCTCTTCGCCCGACGACATGCCGGTTTACGGCACCAGCGCCGCGAAGTTCAACGACGACGGCGTCACGGCGCTGTACCAGCACCTGCGCGACCTGCTCGCCGAAGGCGGTCTGAGCGTCTCAGCCGGGGTGCTGCCGCGGGTCGAGGGCAAGGTGTCCACCGACGCCAGCACGATCATCCCGTCCAACAGGACACGCTATCTCGCGGATATCTCCGAAACCCTCCGCGGCTATCACGCGAAGACCGAGCAGCAGGTCGCCGCGATCCGCAAACGTGAACACTTCGCCGCCACCAAGGAGGCGCTGGCCGCCGTCGACGCGAGCACCGACGCGCTCGACGGGCTGCTCGCCGCCGCCGAATCCGATGTGGACGGTGAGTCGACGAACCTGCTGGCGCGCTTCGGCGAACTGGCCGAGTCCTACCGCGCCGACGAACTGGTCGTGAAGATCCGCGACAAGGAGCTGCACACCCAGCTGTGGCGCGACACGTTATCCGGCAACCGGATCCCGCGTGTGGCGCTGCCGCGCCACACCGAGTCCGGTGAGCTGCTGTCGTTCCTGCGCCGCGAGCACCTGCCTGGATACTTCCCTTACACCGCAGGTGTTTTCCCGTTCAAGCGCGAGGGTGAGGACCCGGCGCGGATGTTCGCGGGCGAGGGCGATCCCTTCCGGACCAACAAGCGATTCAAGATGCTGTCGGCTGATTCCGACGCCAAGCGCCTTTCGACGGCGTTCGACTCCGTGACCCTGTACGGGCACGACCCGCACACCCGCCCGGACATCTACGGCAAGGTCGGCACCTCCGGCGTCTCCATCGCGACGCTCGAGGACATGAAGGTGCTCTACGACGGCTTCGACCTGACGTCGCCGAGCACGTCGGTGTCGATGACGATCAACGGCCCGGCGCCGACGATCCTCGCGTACTTCCTCAACACCGCGATCGACCAGCGCGTCGAGGCGTTCAAGGCCGAGCACGGCCGCGAGCCGTCCGACACCGAGGCCGTCGAACTGCGCGAGTGGGCGCTGCGCAACGTCCGCGGGACCGTGCAGGCGGACATCCTCAAGGAGGACCAGGGGCAGAACACCTGCATCTTCTCCACCGAGTTCAGCCTGCGCATGATGGCCGACATCCAGGAATGGTTCATCGAGCACGGGGTGCGGAACTTCTACTCGGTGTCGATCTCCGGCTATCACATCGCGGAGGCCGGGGCGAACCCGATCTCGCAGTTGGCGTTCACCCTGTCCAACGGGTTCACCTACGTGGAGAGCTACCTGGCGCGCGGTATGAACATCGACGACTTCGCGCCGAATCTGTCGTTCTTCTTCTCGAACGGCATGGACGCCGAGTACTCGGTGCTCGGCCGGGTCGCGCGGCGGATCTGGGCGGTCGCGATGCGGGAGCGTTACGGCGCGAACGAGCGGTCGCAGAAGCTCAAGTACCACGTGCAGACCTCCGGCCGGTCGCTGCACGCGCAGGAGATGAGCTTCAACGACATCCGGACAACGCTGCAGGCGTTGTGCGCGCTGTATGACAACGCGAACTCCTTGCACACCAACGCCTTCGACGAGGCGATCACCACGCCGAGCGAGTCGTCGGTGCGGCGCGCGATGGCCATCCAGATGATCATCAACAAGGAATGGGGCCTGTCGAAGAACGAGAACCCCCTGCAGGGCTCCTTCATCATCGACGAGCTGACCGACCTGGTCGAAGAGGCCGTTCTGCTGGAGTTCGACCGGATCTCCGAACGCGGCGGCGTGCTGGGCGCGATGGAGACCGGCTACCAGCGCGGAAAGATCCAGGACGAGTCGATCCTCTACGAACGCCAGAAGCACGACGGCACGCTGCCGATCATCGGTGTCAACACCTTCCGCAACCCCCACGGCGGCGAGGACGACATCGAGGTCGAGCTGGCGCGGGCGACCGAGGACGAGAAGCAGTCGCAGCTGCACCGGCTCGACGACTTCCAGCAACGGAACCACGCCGACGCGCAGGTCGCGCTCAAGACGTTGCGCGAGGCGGCGACGCGGGGCGGCAATCTGTTCGGCGTACTGATGGACGCCGCTCGCGTCTGCTCGCTCGGCCAGATCACCGAGGCGTTCTTCGAGGTGGGCGGGCAGTACCGCCGCAACGTCTAGCCGGTGCGGGAATACAGCGGGGCGTGCCCGGGTAGTAACGGAACATGGAGATCGGAATCGCCACCTTCATCACCGATGAAGGCATCAGGCCGGACGTACTCGCGGCCGCCGTCGAGGAACGGGGCTTCAGCTCCCTCCAGATCGCGGAGCACTCGCACATCCCGGTGAGCCGGGAAACACCGTATCCGGGTGGCGGCGAGCTACCGCGCGTCTACTACCGGACACTGGACCCGTTCGTCGCGCTGACGGCGGCGGCCGGTGCCACCTCGAACCTGAAACTGGGCACTGGCGTCGCGCTGGTGCAGCAGCGCGACGTCATCCACACGGCGAAAGAGGTCGCGTCGCTGGATCTGGTTTCGCGAGGCCGGTTCGTCTTCGGCGTCGGCGTCGGCTGGAACCGGGAGGAAATGCGCAATCACGGCACCGACCCGCGGACGCGGGGCGCGCTCGTCGACGAGCAGCTCGCCGCGCTGAAGGAGATCTGGACCAAGGACGAGGCCGAGTTCCACGGCAAGCACATCGAATTCGACCCGATCTTCGCGTGGCCGAAGCCGGTCCAGAAGCCGCATCCGCCGATCTACATCGGTGGCGCGGGGGAGAAGGCGCTGCAGCGGATCGCCACCTACGGTGACGGCTGGCTGCCGCATGCCCACACCCCGCCTGAGGAACTTCGCCAGGCACGCCAGTGGCTGGCCGAACAGGGCCGGAGCGACGTCAGGTTCTCCGCTTTCGGGGCGTCCGCCGACGAGGAGCTGTTGCGTGGGCTCGCCGGCGGCGGGGTCGACGAAGCCACGCTGTTCCTGCCGACCGAGCCTGAAGCGGCGACACTGGAGCGACTCGACCAGTACGCGAAGGTCGCCGAGAGCTTTCGAAAGGGGCAGAAGGCGTGAGTGGGATTCAAATCGGCTTGGCTGCGGCGCTGGAACAGTTCTCGCCGCGCGAGTCGATCCGGCTGGCGAAGCTGGCCGAGGAGCACGGCTTTTCCGGCCAGATGGCCGCAGACCACTTCCAGCCCTGGGTTCCTCAGCAGGGTGAGGCGTCGTTCGTGTGGAGCGTGCTCGCCTCGCTGGCGGAGAACACGACCGGCGACCTGGGGCCGGGGGTGACCTGCCCGTCATTCCGGCTGCACCCGGCGATGGTCGCCCAGGCCGCGGCGACGCTGGAGGCGACCTATCCGGGCCGGACCTGGCTGGGCATCGGTTCCGGTGAGGCGCTCAACGAGCACATCATCGGCGGCTACTGGCCCGAGGCGCCCGAGCGGGTCCGGCGGATGTTCGAAGCGCTCGAGATCATCCGGAAACTGTTCTCCGGCAAGGATGTCAAGCACAGCGGTGAGTTCTTCAAGCTGCACACGACTCGTCTGTGGACGCTGGCCGACGAACCGCCGCCGATCTACATCGCGTCGGCCGGGCCGTACACCTCGCGCAAGACCGGCGAGCTCGCGGACGGCCTGATCACGCCGGGTGCGTCGATCGAGAAGCTGGCCGGGATCGTCGACAACTTCGCCACCGGCGCGCGCAAGGCGGGCAAGGACCCGGACACGATGCCGAAGCTGCTACAGGTCCACCTTTCGTGGGCCGAGGACGACGAAACGGCGTGGACCAACGCCATGGACCAGTGGCCCAACGGCGGCATGAAGTTCCCGAAGGCCGACATCCGTTCGCCGTTCGACTTCGCGCAGATGGCGAAACTGGTGCGGCGTGAGGACTTCGAGGGCCGCATGGTGGTCTCATCCGATCCGGACGTGCACCGCGCTTCGCTACAGAGGTACATCGACGCCGGCTTCAACCGGATCTACGTCCACAACGTGGGCCGGAACCAGGACGAGTTCATCGAAACCTTCGGCCGGGACGTGCTTCCCAAGCTGAGCGCCTGACCTGCTCGTGAGGGTGCGTGGTGCAGCGGCCCTCGCGTGCCATGAACGGTCCTTTCATAGCGTCCGGGCGTCCTGAGGCGAACACCGGCGACGTCGCCCGCCCTGGTGCGAAGAGGTGATGCGAAGGCCACAGTCGCAACCTTCAAGGTTGGCAAAGTGGCCTTCGCAACCCTCTGGCGCCGGTCCCGCGTCCCAGCCGCCTCCCACGTCCACACCGGACAGACATGTCCCGAATGCCACGTTCGAGACGCTCAATGTCCCCAATGAGGCGTTCGGGACACCTGGGAGCTGCGTTTACCTCGACAGCGCAAGTAGTGGCCTACTTGTCCAGCAGCAGGTGCACCGACAACTCGAGCCGGTTCGCGACGTCGGCGGCGGAAGCCCGGCGCGTCACCCACGCGACCAGGTTCGCCATCCAGACGTCGGCGATCACGTGGAAGATGTCGCGATCGGCCTCTGTCGGGTCCTCGATGCCCATCGCCTTGGCGAACATGTTCTCCATCAGCCGCCCGACCTGTTCGACCTCGGCCGCGGCGGTGGTGTCGGCGAACATGAACGCGCGGACCATGGCCTCGGTCAGGTGCGGGTCGCGCTGCATCAGGCGGGTGTTGCGGCCGAGGACGAACATCAGCCGCTCGCTCGGGGTGTCGCCAGGGATGGCGGCGCGCTCGAGTTTCTCTTGCGCACGCTCGAATTCCCTGGCCAGACCGGAAACGAGCAGGTGGATCTTGGACGGAAAGTATCGGTACAGGGTGCCGAGAGCGACGTCCGCCTTCTCGGCGACCGCGCGCATCTGGACCGCGTCGTAGCCGCCCTTCGAGGCCAGCGTGAGGGTCGCGTCGATGATGCGGCGGCGCCGGTCGCGCTGCGCGGCGGACCCCAGTTCGTCGCCGCCGAGCGCGGCGAGGCCGTTCCCGCTTCGCGTTTTGGTGCCCGTAGGCGCCTTCGCCTTGCCTGGCATCGCCAACGTCCCCTTTTCCGAACCGATCTTCGTAACTTGTTCCACTTTCCCCGCGTAGCGTACCTAAGCTGAGGAACTGTTCAAGCTGCGGCCCACTGGGCAAAAAACTGTAACACGTTCTACACTCGCGGGTAGGTCTGGCCGCGAGGAGGTCCATCCGTGTCGATCGCGATCACCGAGGAACAGGCGGCGCTGGCCGCGTCGATCCGTGCGTGGGCCGCTTCGGCCCGTCCGGTCGACGCCGTCCGGGACGGCCGGATCGGCGAGCCGCCGCCGGGGCTGGCGGACCTCGGCCTGTTCGGGGTGGCGATCCCCGACGACGTCGGTGGCGCGGGCGGGACGATCGCGGATCTCGCCGCCGGACTCGCCGAAGCGGCCGAAGTACTCGTGCCCGGACCCGTCCTGGGGACGGCGTTGGGTGGCGCGTTGCTCGCGAGGAACCCCGAGGCGGCAAAGGAGATCCTGCCCGGTTTGGCCGACGGCACCGAACGGCTGGCCGTCGTGCCCGGCTCCGGGTTCCTGGTCTCCGATTCCATCGTCGACGGCGAGTCGGGGCCGACGCTCGACGTTCATCCGTCGGCGTGGTTGCTGGTTTCCGCCGGCGACGTCTCCGTGCTGATTCCACCCGGTACCCCCGGAGTGGCGATCGAGCAGCTTGACCCGTTCGACGTCTCCCGTCCGGTCGGCCGGGTTCGCTGTGTGAACGTCGCCGTTCCACCTGAAGCGGTCTTCGAGGCGCTGCCGGTCGACGACTACGCCGCCACACTCGGTGCCGCCGAAGCCGCCGGAATCGCTCGATGGTGTCTTCGGACGGCCGTCGAGTACGCGAAGGTCCGGGAGCAGTTCGGCCGTCCCATCGGGTCATTCCAGGCGGTCAAACACCTGTGCGCGGAGATGCTCTGCCGGGCCGAGTCCGCCGACGCCCTCGCTTGGGACGCGGCGATGGCGGCCGACGACGCGGCTCAACATTCTCTCGCCGCGGCCGCAGCGGCGGCCTTCGCGCTCGACGCGGCCGTGGCCAACGCGAAGGACTGCGTCCAGGTCCTCGGCGGCATCGGTTTCACCTGGGAGCATGACGCGCATCTGTATCTGCGCCGTGCGGTCGCGTTGCGGCAATGGCTCGGCGGTTCGGCACGCTGGCGCCGGCGCGCCGCGGAACTCGCGTTGCGCGGCGACCGCCGGACGCTCGCCGTCGACGTCGGCGAAGCCGCGGAGTCAGAGGATCCGGGATTACGAGGCCAGGTCGGGGAAATCGCCGCGCTCCCGGAGAACGCCCGGCGCGTCGCGCTCGCCGACGCCGGACTGCTGGCCCCGCATTGGCCCGCCCCGTACGGACTGGGCGCGACGGCCGCCGAGCAGTTGCGGATCGACGCCGCGCTCGCCGACGCCGGCCTGCGCCGCCCCAATATGGTGGTCGGCGCGTGGGCCGTGCCGACGTTGCTGGAACACGGATCCCCGGAACAGTGCGACCGCTTCGCCGTGCCGACCCTGCGCGGCGAGATCACCTGGTGCCAGCTGTTCAGCGAGCCCGAAGTCGGCTCCGACCTCGCATCGCTGCGCACGACGGCCCGGCGTGTCGACGGCGGCTGGCTGCTGAACGGGCAGAAGGTGTGGTCTTCGCTGGCGCACGAGGCGGATTGGGGGATCTGCCTCGCCCGGACCGACCCGGCCGTGCCCAAACACAAGGGGATCACGTACTTCCTCGTCGACATGACCTCCGGCGGGATCAGCACGCGGCCGCTGCGCGAGATCACCGGCGACGCGGTGTTCAACGAAGTGTTCCTCGACGACGTCTTCGTGCCCGACACCCAGGTGGTCGGCGAGATCAACGGCGGCTGGCGGCTCGCGCGCACGACGCTCGCCAACGAACGGGTCGCCCTCGGCAGCGGATCGGCGGTGGGAGAGGGCGTCGAGGGCCTGCTCGCCGCCGCGGACGACGACGTCGACCTGGACCGGCTCGGCGCACTGATCGCCGAGGGCAGCGCGTGTTCGGTCCTGGACCTGCGGGCGACCCTGAAGCGGCTCGACGGCCAGGATCCCGGTGCCGAATCGAGTGTCCGGAAGCTGCTGGGGGTGCGGCACCGGCAGTCGGTGGCGGACTTCGCGCTGGAATCACTCGGCGAGGACGCCCTGGTGGACGGTGGCGCCGCCCAGCACGAGTTCCTGATGACGCGGTGCCTCAGCATCGCGGGCGGGACCACCCAGGTGCTGCTCTCCCTGACGGCCGAACGACTTCTGGGGCTTCCGCGCTCCTGAAGGCGTCGCGAAAGTCCCTCTCGTCCCCGTCGCACGTGTTATGAAAGGACCGTTCATAACAAAATCTGTTAGGAACGGTCCTTTCATAACACGTGCCGCCCGCCGGTTGTCGGTCCCGTGCTCTACCGTGCGGGTCGTGGAGTTCGGCACAGGAACCCAGGCCACCTACGTCCCCTCGGATCCCCCTCGGGACGGAGTGCTGGCGCTCTGGGGAGACGGCGTAGCGGGTGACACCGCGATCGAACTCGTGCTGCCGGTGGGCAAGGTCTTCCGGCGCACGAAGGTCGACGCGGCGCTCGTCCCGTTGCCGCGCGCGATTCCCCGGCTGCTGACGGCCGACGGCGAGCTGAGCCCGGCGGTCGCCGCGTGGTCGGCGGTGGTCGAGGCCGGGGTGAACCTGATCGCGCGCGGTCGTCTGCTGCCCGCCGCCTCGCCGGGCGGTGTCGATTCGTGGCGGGTCGGACCGCTCGACGTCGCCGATGAGGAGATGCTGCGCGGACTCGCGGCTGCGTTGCCTCCCGAGGCACACGCGCTGCCGCTGTCCGGGCTCAAACGGATCCGGCTGCACTCACCCGAGTCCCTGATCCGCGCGCTCTGGGACGCGACGGCGGACGTCCTGGTCCGCACCCCGGCGGCCAGTGTCGTCGCGGGTGGCCCGGCGTTCGCCGCCGACGAGCCGACCCTGGTCGGGCCGGACGGTGCCGCCTGGCTCGCGGAGCTCAGCGCACGGCAGGCCCAAGGCGCGCATCTGGTGCTGCGGATGGAGGTGCACGAACCCGAGATCCCCGAGGAGGAGCCCACCTTCTCAGCTGTCCTCGCGGTGCGGAGCGCCGCCGACCCGAGCCTGATCGTCGAAGCGGCGACACTCTGGGACGCGCCCGAAGCCGTCCTCGAGCGGATGGGCGAGCAGGTCGAGACGCAGCTGCTGCTCGGATTGCGGCGCGGCGCACGGGCATGGACGCCGCTGGGCCGGATGCTGCGCTCGGCGGCGCCGACCGGGCTGGAGCTCGACTACGACGAGGTCGTCGACCTGCTGACCCACGGCGACAAGGCGCTGGGCGGCGCCGGTATCGAGGTCCAGTGGCCGAAGGATCTGTTCGCCGAGGAGATCAAGGCCAAGGCAGGCGCCACCCAGGCACCCGGCAGCGTCAAGGGGCCGGAGTTCACGCTGAAGAGCCTGCTCGAATTCCGATGGCGGCTCAGCCTCGGTTCCGAGGAGCTCACCGACGCCGAGGTCACCGCGCTCGCCGAGGCGAAACGCCCCTTGGTCCGACTGCGCGGAAAATGGGTCAAGGTCGACGCACGCCTGCTGGCGAAGGTGCGCGCGCATCGTACGAAGAAGCTGACCGGTGCCGAGGCGCTGGCCGCCGCGCTGACCGGTGAAATCGAGCTGGACGGCGAGAAGGTCGCCTTCACCGCGCCCTCGGCGCTCACCGGGCTGATCCAGCGCATCCGGGAAACCGCGGCCGAACCGATCGAGCAGCCGGCCGAGCTGCAGGCGACCCTGCGGCCGTACCAGCGGGCCGGTCTCGCGTGGATGTCGACGATGACCGGGCTGGGTCTCGGCGCCTGCCTCGCCGACGACATGGGGCTGGGCAAGACGATCCAGCTCATCGCCCTGCATCTGCATCGCCGTCCGCGCAAGGAGGGGCCGACGCTCGTCCTGTGCCCGACGTCGTTGCTGGGCAACTGGGAGCGCGAGTTCGCCCGGTTCGCCCCGGACATCGCCGTCCGAAGGTTCCACGGCGGCGGGAGGCATCTCGACGACGTCGCCGCGGACGAGGTCGTGCTCGCCACCTACGGCGTGCTCCGCCGGGACAGGGAGGCACTGTCCGAAGTGGAGTGGGGGATGATCGCGGCCGACGAGGCGCAGCACGTCAAGAACCCGCTTTCGGTGACCGCCAGGGAATTGCGGAAGATCCCCGCCGCCGCGAAGGTCGCGCTGACCGGGACGCCGATGGAGAACCGGCTCACCGAATTGTGGTCCATTGTGGACTGGACGACGCCGGGTCTGCTCGGCTCGCTCGACGGCTTCCGCCGCAAGGTCGCCCGGCCGATCGAGCGCAACCGGGACGTCGCCGCGACGGAACGGCTCGCCGCGACCGTGCGGCCGTTCCTGTTGCGGCGCAAGAAGACCGACCCGGACATCGCGCCCGAACTGCCCCGCAAGACCGAGACCGACCGGTTCGTCCCGCTCACCTCCGAGCAGACCACGCTGTACGAAGCGGTGGTCCGCGAGAACCTCGCGATCATCCGTGAGTCGAAAGGCGTGCAGCGGCGCGGGCAGGTGCTCAAGCTCCTTACCGAGCTCAAGCAGATCTGCAACCACCCGGCGCAGTACCTCAAGGAACCCGGGGTGCTGCACGGCCGCTCGGGAAAGCTGGCCGCCTTCGAGGAACTGCTCGACGTCATTCTCGACGAGGGCGACAGCGTGCTCGTGTTCAGCCAGTACGTTCAGCTGTGCCGCCTGCTGGAGAAGCGGCTCGCCGAGCGCGGCCTGCCGACGATGCTGCTGTCCGGGTCGAGCACCCCGAAGGACCGTGAAGAGATGGTCGCCCGCTTCCAGGCGGGTGACGTGCCGGTGTTCCTGCTGTCGCTCAAGGCCGGCGGCGTCGGGCTCAACCTGACCAAGGCCACCCACGTGATCCACTACGACCGCTGGTGGAACCCCGCCGTGGAGGACCAGGCGACCGACCGCGCCTACCGGATCGGACAGGACAGGCCGGTCCAGGTGCACCGGCTGATCGCCGAGGGCACCCTGGAAGAGCGCATCGCCAAGGTGCTCGAGACCAAACGCGGGCTGGCCGATTCGGTCATCGGCGCGGGCGAGAACTGGATCACCGAACTGTCCGACGACGAGCTCACCGACCTCGTCCGCCTCGGAGACGTCTGATGCCCAGCGTGACCGGGAGGAAACGGCGGACGTTCGGCAACACGTGGTGGGGCAAGGCGTGGGTCGAGGCGCTGGAGGAGCGCGCCAAGCTCGACCCGAACCGCCTGCCGCGCGGGCGGACGTACGCGCGCAAGGGCACGGTCAGCAAACTGACGGTCGGCTCCGGCGAGGTGACGGCCTGGGTCCAGGGCAGCCGGGCCGTTCCGTACCGCGTGACCATCCGGATGCAGGCGTTCAGCGACGCTCAGTGGGAGAACCTGCTCGGGATGGTGGGTACCCGGCTGGGCCATGTCGCCGCCCTCCTCGACGGGGAACTGCCGGGTGAGCTGGCCGAGGACGCGCGGGCGGCCGGCGCGGACCTGCTGCCGGGGCCGGGCGATCTGCGCCCGAAATGCTCCTGTCCGGACAGCGCGAACCCGTGCAAACACGTGGCCGCCGTCTACTACCTGGTCGCGGACGAGGTCGACGCCGATCCGTTCGTCCTGTTCCTGCTGCGAGGCCGCCCCCGGGAGGCGGTGCTCGCCGAACTTCGTGCCCGCCGCGCGCCCGCGAGCGCACCGGGGAAACGGCTGCGTGCGCCTTCCGCGCCAGGGGTGGATCCGAAGCACGCGTATGCGCGCCGGATCGCCGCCCTGCCGCCCCGTCTGGCCGTCCCCGGCACGGTCGGGCCGCCCGCGGTGCTCGACGTCGATCCGCCCCATCGCACCGGCTGGAGCAGCGACACGTTCGCGGAACTGGCCGCCGACGCCGCCGCGCGCGCCTGGGAGCTGCTGGTCCTCGGCCCTGAGCGGGCAGAGGTGCTCTCATTCGAGGAGGACCTGGCCCGCCGTGCGGCCGCCGGGGATCCCTATGCCGTCCCCGAACTCGCCGACGCCGCGGAGGTACCGGTGCGGGAACTGGCGGTCTGGGCACAGGCGTGGCGGGAGGCCGGGCGCGGAGGTATGGCGGTGGTCCGGGAGGTCTGGCGGCCCGAGCCGGCCCCGCTAGCGCAGGCCAAGGCGGATCTGGTCGAGTCGGGGCTGCCGGGGGAGCCGAAGGTATGGCGCAACCGGATCACCCACGGTGAACTCCAGCTGCGTTACGGCCGTGACGAGCGGTGGTACCGGTTCATCCGCGACGGCGAGGGCTGGAGTCTCGACGGCCCGCCGTCGTCCCGCCCCACGGACGTGATCTACCCACCTTGACGGCGGGTCCGGTAGGCCCACTCGAGGAACCGCTCCACCCCGCGGACGACGTGCGCGCTGCGGATGGACGGGAAGAGGTCGAAAGCGTGCTGTGCGCCGGAAATCTCCGCATAGGCGACTTTCCGGTTCGACTTCTCCCGTAGCCGGCGGGTGAACTCGCGCGCCTCGCCCACCGGGACGATGGTGTCCTTGCTGCCGTGGATGACGAAGAACGGCGGTGCGTCCGGGGTGATCCGGTCCAGGGGCGACGCGGCGATGTAGTCGTCGAGATGACTCACCGGATCCTTGTCCGCCTCGAACACGTGTCGCGCGAGCGGAGTCTTCAGCCGTTCTTCGCTGGAGTGCTGTCCACTCGTCGCGGCGAAGTCGTAGACGCCGTAGTGCGGAATGCAGGCCTGGACGCTCGTGTCCGCTTCGGTGAAGTCCGGCTGCAGGGCCGGGTCGTTCGGGGTCAACGCGAGTAGCGAGGCGAGATGGCCGCCCGCGGAACCACCGGTCACCGCGACGAATGACGGATCGCCGCCGTAGGACTCGGCGTGCTCGCGAATCCAGGCCAGCGCGCGTTTGGCCGCGACGATATGCGCGGGCCAGCGTGCCGCCGGCGAGAGCGGGTAATTGATCGCGAAGCAGATCCAGCCGCGCTTCGCCATATGCAGCATCAGCGGCAGACCCTGCTGGTCCTTGTTGCCGACCATCCAGGCGCCGCCGTGCACCTGCAGCAGGATCGGCGCGCCGGTGACGGGCTCGCGCGGTGAGTACACGTCGAGCAGGAAACGCTTGCCGCCCGGCGCGTAGGCGATGTTGCGTTCGCGCCGCACCTCGGGATCCCGCATGCGGAACGGCATCGCCAGCTGACCCCACGGGGTGGCGAGGTCGTTGGCGCTCGGCGGGTGGTCGAGCTCGTCGACATACGCCGTGCCGATGCCCTCGGTCAGTGCGGTTTCGATCTCGTCCTTCGCCCGCTGCGACTGGGCGATCAGGGCGCCGAGCCCGGCCATCGACGCTGCCGACAGCGCGAGTCCCGCCTTGCTCGACCGGCCGCGGTGACGGGCGACGTGCGCGGCGGTGTCGGCCGCGGTAAGGGCCAGTAGATGTGGCGCGAGCTCGCCGGTCAGCCAGCTCGCGAAGAACACGGGCCATAGGCTCCGCCTGCCGCGTGGCGGCTTCAGCGCGTTCGCGGTGAGGGCCAGCTGAACTGCGCGGCGGATGACGAAACTCGGCTGCATGATCGCCGATCCTACCGTCGTGGCCGGCCTAGAACCGGTTGCAGAGTTGGCATACGCTGGCGGCATGCAGAAATTGAGCGGCCTGGACGCGAGTTTCCTCTATCTGGAGACGCCGACCCAGGTTCTGCACATCTGCGGACTGCTCACGCTGGACGGTTCGACGATGCCCGGTGGCTACGATTTCGAGCGGTTCAAGCGGAAACTGGCCGAACGCGTGCTGCTGATCCCGGCATTCCGGCGCAAGCTGCACAATCCACTCTGGAACCTGAGCCATCCGGTCTGGGTGGAGGACGAGGATTTCGATCTCGAACGCCATGTTCACCGGATCGGCGTACCCGCGCCCGGAGACCGGCGTGAACTCTCCGAACTGTGCGCCCACATCGCGGGACAGCGGCTCGACCGCGCACAGCCGCTGTGGCAGCTGCACGTGATCGAAGGCCTGGCGGACGGCGAGATCGCGGTCCTGCTGAAGATGCACCACGCCAGCGTGGACGGCGTGAGCGGCGCCAGTCTGATCACCTACCTGGCGGGTCTCGAACCGGACGCGCCGCCGCCGGAAATCGCCCAGCACGAACGCGGCAACGCCGGCGTACCGGGCAGGCGTGCCCTGTTCGGCGCGAGCTTCACGTCGTTCGTGAAGCGTCCGGTCGAACTCGCGAAACTCCTTCCGGACCTGGTCGAGCTCGTCCCGAACTGGGTGGGGAAGGCGTTGCGCGGCAAGGGAATGCCGATTCCCTTCACCGCCCCGCGCACCTCGCTCAACGGGACGATCACCGCCCATCGCAGCGTCGCGTACGGCTCGCTCGACCTCGACGACGTCAAGCAGGTGAAGAACGCCTTCGGAGTGACGGTGAACGACGTCGTCCTGGCGGTCGTCGCCGGTGCGCTGCGGCAGTTCCTGCTGGATCGGGGCGAGCTGCCGGAAGATCCGCTGGTGGCGACGGTGCCGGTCTCGGTGCACGAGCGGACCGAACGCGACCACGGCAACAACAAGGTGTCGGCGTTCTTCGCGTCCCTGCCGACCCATCTGGCCGACCCGGCCGCGCGGGTGTTCATGCTCGCGGAGTCGAACCGGCTGTCGAAGGATCACCACCACGACATCGACGCCGACATGCTCCAGGACTGGGCGCAGTTCTCGGCGGCGACCATGTTCGGCCTCGCCGTCCGCGCCTACTCGTCGCTGCGGCTGGCCGAACGGCATCCGGTGGTGCACAACCTGGTGGTGTCCAATGTGCCCGGTCCGTCGATGCCGCTCTACCTGCTGGGCTGCCGGATCACCGGGCTCTACCCGCTCGGACCGGTGTTCCACGGCGCCGGCCTCAACGTGACCGTGCTGTCCAACGCCGGCCGAGTCGACGTCGGCCTGCTCGGCGCGCGTGAACTCACCGGCGACCTGTGGCCGCTCGCCGACCACTTCCCGGATGCCCTCCAGGAACTCCTGAAGGCCGTCAACCTCGGCTGACGCACGCAATGAAGGGCCTTTCATAGCAAAATTTGCGATGAAAGGCCCTTCATTGCATCCGCGCGTGCACCGAAGTGACCGCCGCCAGCAGCGCGGGCACGAACTCGCTCGCCTTCAGGACGCACGCCGCGTGCCCCGCCGGGATCTCGTAGGTCGCCGATCCGGGGATCCGCGCCGCCAGTGACCGCTGATGCGACGGCGCGATGAAGCGGTCTCGCGCGGTCACCACGACCGAGGTCGGCAGCCGCAGTGTGTGCAGCCAGGCCGTCGAATCGAACCGCCCGATGGCTTCGACCGCGACGGCGATCGCCCACGGACTGGTCGCCCGGAACTCGGCCAGCGCCCAACGATGGTCGGCCAGTTCGCGCAGCGAGGATCGGCGAGGTCGATCCGCGAACCTCGCCTCCTCGCGTAGCCGCCGCATGGTGCGCCCGAACACGTCGAGTGCGACCCGCTGCCGGAGCCCGCGCCGGAAATCGCTCGCCGTCGAGCACAGCACAAGCCCGTCGACCCGGTCCGGCCGCGCGTGCGCCACGAGCTGCCCGACCATGCCGCCCATCGAGTATCCGGCGATGGTGAAGCGGCCGATGCCGAGCGCGTCGGCCACGGCGAGCGTGTCGTCGCGGCAATCCTCGAGGCTGAAGTCCTGCGAGCGGATGCCCTGCCCGTGCCAGCGCTGGTCGAACACGACGACGCGGTACCGCGCCGCGAGCCGGTCGAGCACCGGGTACCAGGTCAGTAAACCCGTGCAGGCCACCGAATGCAGCAGGACGATCGCCGGCGCGTCACGCGGTCCGGCGTCTACCACGACAGTCTGTCCCCGGCCCGGTAGCGACAGCGGCTCCGGCCGCGGCACATCCGCGGTCGAGGGCACGGTGACCAGCCGCCGGGTGGCGCGCCAGCCCGCGCCGCTCAGCTGGGTCCTGGCCATGCACTGCCGCCGTTTCTCGTGGGGGTTGCCGTCCGGCCGCCTTCCGGTTAAGACTAGAACAGGTTTCAGTATTGTGCCTGTCCGGCCCGTGAGGAGCCTGTGTGGACTTCCAGCTCGATGAGACGCAGACCGAGATCGCCGCGTTGACCGCGAGCGTCCTCGGCAAGGAGCGTGAGCCCGCCGAGACCTGGCATGCGCTCGCGGATTCCGGTCTGCTCGCCCTGGCGTTGCCCGCCGAACTCGGTGGCGACGGGCTCGGGGTCGCCGAGGTCGCTCTGGTGCTGGCCGAGATCGGCCGCGTGGCCGCGCCGGTGCCCGCGCTCGCGGCGCTCGCCTTCGGTGTGCTGCCCGTCAACGCGCTGGGCAGCCCGGATCAGCGTGCGTCGCTGCTACCGCCGGTCGCCACGGGGGAGAAGCTGCTGACAGCCGCGCTCCACGAACCCTCCGCGCCGTTCACCACCCGGCCGTCGACGGTCGCGGAATCCGACGGCGGCTGGCGGTTGAGCGGTGTCAAGATCGGCGTGCCGTTCGCCGCCGAGGCGGCGCGGATCCTGACGCCGGTGTCGATGCCCGGCGGCACCGGCGTCTTCCTCGTCGATCCGCACGCGGACGGGGTGACACTGACCAGTACGAGAACTTCCGCGGGCACACCGGACTACACGATGTCGCTGGATTCGGTGGCCGTTACGGACGCCGACCTGCTGAACGGCCGCGGTCCCGGCGAGACGATCGCGACCCTGCACCGATTCGCCCTCGCGGGCTCGACGGCATTCGGCGACGGGCTGCTCGCCGGCGCGCTTTCACTGACCACCGAGCATATCGGCGAACGCGAGCAGTTCGGCCGTCCACTCGCGACCTTCCAGGCGGTGGCCCAGCAGATCGCGGACGTCTATGTGGCTTCGAGAACCGTCCACCTCGCGGCACGTTCGGCGGTGTGGCGGCTTTCGGCCGGACTCGACGCCGACGCGGAACTGGACATCGCCGCGTACTGGCTGGCGGAGGAGGCGCCCGCGGCGCTCGCCGTCTGCCATCACCTGCACGGCGGGATCGGCGTCGACGAAACCTATCCGCTGCACCGGTATTCGTCGGCGGTGAAGGATCTCGGACGGACCGTCGGCGGTGCCGCGCACCGGCTGGCCGAACTGGGCGAACTGGTGGCGGGGTGAGACGATGCTGGTGGAACTGACCGCGGCGCAACAACAACTGCGCGCGGAACTGCGCAAGTACTTCGCCGGATTGGTGGGCGCCGAGGAGCGGCGCGCGATGCTGCGGGAGCGGCATGGTCCGGTGTACCGCGAGATCGTGCGGCGGATGGGCCGGGACGGATGGCTCGGCGTCGGCTGGCCGGAACAGTACGGCGGCCGCGGTTTCGGCGAGATCGAGCAGCACATCTTCGTCGACGAGGCCATCCGCGCCGACGTCCAGCTGCCCTCGGTGACCTTGCAGACCGTCGGCCCCACGTTGCAGACCTTCGGCACCGAGGCACAGAAATCGCTGTTCCTGCCGAAGATCCTGGCGGGTGAGGTGCATTTCGCCATCGGGTACACCGAACCGGACGCGGGTACGGATCTCGCGTCCCTTCGCACGACGGCGGTGCGCGAGGGCGACGAGTACGTCGTCAACGGTCAGAAGATCTTCACCACCGGCGGCCACGACGCCGACTACATCTGGCTCGCCGTGCGGACCGCGCCGGATGCCCCGAAACACAAGGGGATCTCGATCCTCATCGTCGATACCCGGGATCCGGGCTATTCGTGGACACCGATCATCACCTGCGACGGCGCGCACCACGTGAACACCACCTACTACGCGGACGTCCGGGTTCCCGCGGATATGTTGGTGGGCAAGGAGAACGAGGGCTGGCGCCTGATCACGACCCAGCTGAACCACGAACGCGTGATGCTCGGCCCGGCCGGCCGGATCGGTGGGCTCCACGACCGCGTCCGAGACTGGGCGGCGACCAGGAAGACCTCGGACGGGACGCCTTTGCTGCGACTGCCCGACGTTCGCGCGGTGCTCGCGGAAACCCTGGCGACCGCCCGGGTCAACGAGCTGCTGAACTGGCAGGTCGCGGCGTCTTCGGCGGCCGGGCCGGTGGCAGTGGCCGACGCCTCCGCGACCAAGATCTTCGGTTCGGAACGGATCCAGAAACTGACCAGGAGACTGGAGGAGATCGTGGCGCGACACGGCGACCAGGCCGACTCCGAAACCGGCGACCTGGCGTTGTGGCTGGACGTGGTCGCCAAACGGAATCTGGTGCTGACCTTCGGCGGCGGCGTCAACGAGATCCAGCGCGAACTGATCGCCACCGCCGGGCTCGGCCTGCCGAGGGTGCCGCGATGAGCATCCAGGAAGCGGCCGAACGCATTGCCGCGCAAGGAGAATCCGCGCCGAGGGCGGCACGTGACGCGGTCAACCGGGCGATGGTGAACAACTGGGTCGAGGCCATCGGTGACCGCAACCCCGTGTACACCGACGAAGAGTTCGCCACCTCCAGCGTCCACAAGGGACTCGTCGCGCCACCGGCGATGGCGCAGGTGTGGACGATGGGCGGGCTGCACTGGACCAGGGCGGCGGACGACCCGCTCGGCGCGATGATGGAGGTCCTCGACGAAGCCGGGTTCACCTCGGTCGTCGCGACCAACTCCGAGCAGAACTACCACCGCTACCTCCGGCACGGCGAACTGGTTTCGGCCACCGCGAAACTCGAGAGTGTCGTCGGGCCGAAACGCACCGCGCTGGGCGAGGGCTGGTTCGTGACCACCCGGACGACCTGGTACGTCGGCGACGAGGCCGTCGCGGACATGGTGTTCCGGGTGCTGAAGTTCCGCCCGCCGGGCGCCGAGCCCGCCAAGACGCCCGCCCCGGTGCTGCGGCCGGTGATCAGCAAGGACACCGAGTTCTTCTGGGAGGGTCTGCGCGAGGGCGAGCTGCGGATCCAGCGTTGGGGTGACACGCTGCGGCATCCACCGGGGCCGATGCCGCCGGACGGCGACCTCGACGCCAAGCCGGACTACGTCGTCGCCTGCGGGCGAGGGACGGTCTACAGCTACGTCGTGCACCACCATCCGCCGGTCCCTGGCAAGGATCTGCCGTTCGTGGTGGCGCTGGTCGAGCTCGAGGAGGGCGTCCGCGTCATGGGCGAACTGCTCGACGCCGACCCCGAAACCGTCCACATCGGACTTCCGGTCGAAGGCGCGTTCCTGAAGATCGATGAGGATTTGACCTTGCCCGCTTGGAGGGTCGCGCGATGAAGGACTGTTCCGTCGGCACCGAACTGCCGCCGTTGACGATCGAGGCGGCGCCGACGTTCGTCGTCAGCACGGCGCTGGCGACCCGGGATTTCCAGGACGTCCACCACGACCGGGACGCGGCGGTGCAGCGCGGGTCGAAGGACATCTTCCTCAACATCCTCACCGACACCGGTCTGGTACAACGGTTCGTGACCGACTGGGCGGGCCCGGAGGCCCTGGTCCGGTCGATCAAGATCCGGCTCGGCGTCCCGTGCTACGCCTACGACACCTTGACCTTCACCGGCCGGGTCGTCGAGCGGAACGGTGACGATGTGGTCGTCTCGGTGTCCGGTGTGGACAGTCTCGGGGAACATGTGACCGGGACCGTCGAAGTCACCCTGGGAGAGGACCGATGACCCTGTCGGGGCGGGCGGCGATCGCCGGTATCGGCGCGACCGAGTTCTCGAAGGACTCCGGTCGCAGCGAGCTGCGCTTGGCCGCCGAAGCGGTGTCCTCGGCTCTCGCTGATGCCGGCCTCGGGCCGTCTGATGTGGATGGTCTCGTGACGTTCACCATGGACGGTAACAGCGAGATCTCCCTCGCCCGGGAACTCGGTATTCCCGAACTCAAGTTCTTCAGCCGCATCCACTACGGCGGTGGTGCGGCGGCCGCGACCGTGCAGCAGGCGGCGATGGCGGTGGCCACCGGTGTCGCGGAAGTCGTTGTCGCGTACCGGGCTTTCAACGAACGCTCCGGTATGCGGTTCGGACAGGTGTCCTCCGCCGCGGCGGGTCAGGTGAACTCCTCCGGCGTCGACAACGCGTTCCACTATCCGATGGGGATCGCGACCCCGGCCGCGACCGTCGCGATGCTCGCCCGGCGCTACATGCACGAATACGGGGCCACCAGCGAGGACTTCGGGCGGGTGGCCGTCGTCGACCGTGCTCGCGCCGCGACGAATCCGAAGGCGTGGTTCTACGGCAAACCGATCACGCTCGACGACCACCAGGCGTCCCGGTGGGTCGCCGAACCCTTGCACCTGCTGGATTGCTGCCAGGAAAGCGATGGCGGTGTCGCGCTCGTGATCACCGGCGTCGAGCGAGCGCGGGACCTGGCCCACCGGCCGGCGGTGGTCGCGGCGGCGGCGCAGGGGAGTGGACCGGACCAGTATGTGATGACCAGCTACTACCGCGACGAACTGGCCGCGCTGCCCGAGATGGGCGTGGTCGGGCGGCAGCTGTGGGCGCAATCCGGGCTGGGGCCCGAGGATATGGACCTCGCCGTGCTGTACGACCACTTCACCCCGTATGTCCTGATGCAGCTGGAAGAACTCGGCTTCTGCGGTAAGGGCGAGGCCAAGGACTTCATCGCGGACGGCACCCTCGAACTCGACGGCGCCCTGCCGCTCAACCCGCACGGCGGACAGCTGGGGGAGGCCTATATCCACGGGATGAACGGGATCGCCGAGGGGGTCCGGCAGCTCCGGGGGACCGCGGCGAACCAGGTCGACGGGGCCGCTCGTGTCGTCGTGACAGCCGGGACAGGCGTGCCGACGAGTGGCCTGGTCCTGACCCGGGAGTGACCGTCCGATCACCTCAATGACGGCTGGTGTGCTAGAGCGGTTCCTGTCACGGTGGAAGGAGTCGCCGGAGTTCGTCTAGGTTCGTCGGGGTGGGTTGCCGATGTCGGGTCACGTGCCGGTTCTGGTGGCGTGGACGCTGACCGTGGTGTTCGCCTTCCTCGCCCTGCCCTGTGTGCTGAGACTCGTCCGGCTGGACTACGGGCGGCTCGGATCGACGGTCCGGCACGGTGACCTCGCCGAACTCCTGCTCGTCGTCGCGATGGTCGCGATGCTTTCCCCCGTGGGCGGGCCGATCCCGGCGGCCGGCTGGCAGGCCGTCCTCGCCCTGACGGCCGGGTGGTTCGCGGTCTCCTGGTGGAAGGAACGGCGGTCCGGGCATACGTCCTGCGGGCATCACGCGATCGCCGCCGCGGCCATGCTGTTCATGGTGACGTTCATGCCGCACAGCGCCGTCACGCATGGGCCGTGGCTGGTCATGTCCGGGCCGGGTTCCTCGGTGGCGCTGTGGCTTTCCGTGGTTTTCGTGGCGGTGGCCGGGTATTTCGCCGTCGACG
Source organism: uncultured Actinomycetota bacterium (assembly GCA_963766045.1). Lineage (GTDB taxonomy): Bacteria > Actinomycetota > Actinomycetes > Mycobacteriales > Pseudonocardiaceae > Amycolatopsis. The sequence goes on from CAVXYN010000003.1 coordinate 2,239,134, forward strand.
CCGTCCGGGCGGGCGTTTCGGCGGCCCGTGGTTCCGCGTCCGCCGGTCAGGTTTCGCGGTGGGTCTGCCGGGTGGTCATGGGGCTGGGGATGGGATACATGCTCGTCGTTGCCGCCCTTTAGCCCGCCTGATCACGCGTGTCGCCCGTTCAATCACGCGTGTCGCCCGTCCGCGCACGGGCTCAGACCGGAGCGACCCGCCGAACCTCGCCCAGCGGGCCGTCGCCGGGGTCGGGTAAGCCGTCCGCCGGATGTCCGGCCGCCCACTTGGCGGCGTCGGCGATGTCGTCGTTCAACGCGACGATCAAGGCGGCCGAAGACGGGTAGGCCTGCTGTTCCCGCAGGTGGTGACCCAGCCAGACGGTCAGGACCTCGCCGTACAGGTCCCCGCTGAAGTCCAGAAGGTGCGCCTCGACGAGCCGGTAACCGTCGGCGCCGTAGTAGGTCGGCCGCCTGCCGACCGACACCGCGGCCGCGATGCGGGTGCCGTCGGCGCGCTCGGCCCAGCCTGCCCACACTCCGTCGCCGACTTGGCCGTCCTGGTCTCGGAGTGCGATGTTGGCGGTCGGGAAGCCCAGTTCGCGCCCTCGCTGATCGCCCTTCTCCACCTGGCCACGGACCACGAAGAACCCCGCCGTCATTTTGCTCCCGTCAACCGTCACGAGTGTCGTGCGTCGGAAATGCGGCACATATCTCGGCGGCCCGGCTTCCTGCCGGCTGCGTTGCCGGTCCGTCCGAGTACAACCCGGTACTCCGGCGATCCGGCGCCTTGCCAGCAGAAACCTGGATCCACCGATATACGCACCGCATTTCCGACGCACGACACTAGCCATCAGTACCATGAGCCGCACCGGAGGTCGACCGGCGTCCACGCCACGGGAGTAGTCCATTGTGTACTCAGGTCAGGCGGTGACCACGAGGCGGTAGCCGAGATCGAGCTCGGCCCGCCCGAGCAGGCCGACATGGTGGCGGTGCCAGTGCCCGTCGGCGAGGTCGGCGCGGAGCCGTTCGATTCCGGCCGCGACGACGTCCTGATCGAGTAGCGCCACCCCGGACATTCCCGACCGCACGCTTTCCGACAGGTACGCCTCGGGCCTGCGCCAGAACGCGCCGAGGAAACCGTCGACGCAGTCCGAGGGCACCGGGAGCGGAACCACCGACGGCGTCCGGCCGGACGCCGTCAGCTCCTCGACGATCCGGTCGAGGCAGGCGAGCCGCCTTTCATGCGCGGCGATCTCCGGCAGATAGTCCTGCACCAGCCAAAAGCGCGCGAAGACGGCCTGATCCCAGGTCAGGATCACCTGGCGGCGGGACACGCGCCGCAGTTCCGCCAGCCCGCCTGCCACATCGGTCCAGTGATGCACGGTGAGCACCGCCAGGGCGGCGTCGAAGGCGTTGTCGGGGAACGGGAGCCGTTCCGCGCACGCCTGGACCGCCGGAGCCGCGTCGGCGGGCCGCTGCTCGATCATCCGGGACGACGGCTCGACGGCGACAACGCGACGGCCGGCCGGTTCGTAGGAACCGGCGCCCGCGCCGACGTTGACCACGGATCTGGCATCGCCGAGGGCCGCGGTCACGGCGGCCGCGATCCGGGGATCCGGCTTCCGCGCGCTTACGTAATCCCGGCCGAGAACGGCGTACGGATCGGTGATCATGGCAGGGCCTGACGGGGACGCACCCGGCCGAGTTTAGCCAGAAATGTTACCGACGGGTAGACGGATTCAGCCTGTCGTGGTCAACAAAGTATCTGACAGTACAGGTGATTCGTCGCGTTCCGGAGCCGTGGTCGTCACCACCAGCCCCGCCGGTTCCCGCCACACGCGGGTCCGCAGCGGTTCGCCCGGGAAGACGACACCGGCGAACTTGGCCGAGAACGACGCGACGCGGGAAGTGTCCCCGTCGAGTAGCTCGTCGGTGACGGCCTTCGCGATGACGCCGTAGGTGCACAGACCGTGCAGGATCGGCTTGTCGAACCCGGCCGCCGCGGCGAACGCGGGATCCGCGTGGAGCGGATTCCGGTCACCACAGAGCCGGTAGAGCAGCGCCTGCTGGGGCAACGTCGGCGTGTCGATGACCGCGTCCGGCTCCCGCGACGGCAGCTCGACCCGATCCGACGGGCCACGATCGCCGCCGAAACCTCCTTCGCCGCGAGCGAAAATGCTCGAACGGAGTGTCCACAAGGGAACTCCGTCGGAATCGGTCGCGACCGTCTCGTTCACGATCACGGCGGCCTTGCCCTTGTCGAAGACGTCGACGATCCGCGACCTCGCCACCGCCTTGCCGGACGTCGGGATCGGCCGGTGCGCGACCACTTCCTGCTTACCGTGCAACACCTTCCCGAGATCGACCTCGACACCGGGGAAGGAGACGGCTGGCGGCTCGAACACCCGCAGGTTCGCCGCCACGGTCGCGAACGTCGGCAGGACCCGCAGCCCGTCTTCGTAGGTGTAGCGCAGTTCCCGCGGACTCGTCGGATCCGCGCCCGCGCCGAGCGCCAGGTGGTAGAGCTGCACGTCCGACGCCGTCCAGGCGAAACTCACCTCGCCGAGATCGGCACCGATGGCGACCGAGGGATCGATGGGCACGGAAGCTCCTACTCGTAGGTGACGGAGACCTCGTCGGTCAGCGGCAGGGACTGGCACGCCAGCACGATGCCCTCGGCGATGTCGTCGCCGTCCAGGACCTCATTGTTCAGCATCTTCACCTCGCCGGAAACGATCCGGCAGGCACAGGCGCTGCACTGGCCCTCGCGGCAGGAATACGGTGCGTCGAACCCGTTGTCCAGCAACAGATCCAGCAGCTTCGTCCGCCGCGGCCAGGCCAGCTGCCTGGTCTCGCCGTCCAGGGACACGTCGAGCCCGGCCGGTGCCTCGGTCTCTTCGGTGACGACAGGTTCGGCGACCTCGAACGGATTCCCGCCCAGCGAAAGGAACCGCTCGACGTGGATCCGTTTCCGGGGGACGCCGAGGTCCTTGAGCACGGTCCGGGCGGCGTCCATGAACGGCTCCGGCCCGCAGATGAACGCCTCGTGCGAGGTGAACGGCGTCGCGAGCGCCCGAAGGTGTGCCTCGGTCGGCAGGCCCTGCAGGCTTTCCAGCCAATGCACGACGACCAGCCGGTCGCCGTACCGCGACCCCAGCTTCGCGAGTTCCCGAGCGAAGATCACCGACTGCTCGTCGCGGTTCGCGTAGATCAGGACGACCCGGCCCGTCCCTCGTTCCAGCGCCGACTTGAGGATGGACATCACCGGGGTGATCCCGCTGCCACCCGCGAACAGCAGGAAATCCTCGTCGAGGGACGCGGGGCTGAACACCCCGGCAGGCGGCAGGACCTCAACCTCCTGTCCGGCCCGGAGGTTGTCGCACAACCAGTTCGACCCGTAGCCGTCCGCGGTGCGTTTGACGGTGACCTGGACGCGGTCCTCGTGCGGCGCACTCGAGAGCGAATAGCAGCGCGCCACCGAGCCCGTCCGGTCGCTCGGTACGCGGAGGGTGAGGAACTGCCCTGGGGTGTAAGCGAAAACCGGCGCGTGCTCCGCCGGAATGTCGAACACGATCGACCGCGCGTCGGCGGTTTCGGCGATCACCTCGGCCACGGTCACGGTGACGGCACCGCTCATTCGGGCACCTCCAGCAGACCATCGCGCAGCGCCTCGGCGATGCTGTCTCCGAGCCGGTCGCAAGTGTCGAGCAACGCCGTCTGTTCCCCGGCGGCCGCCTTCGCGGCGAACACCGGACAACTGCTCGCCGCGTCGGTCGTCCACTGGATACTGGTGTGCTGGGGGCTGTTCTTCTTGACCAGCACACAGGTTCCGCACGAGCGGCAGACCAGCGGTCGCAGCCCATCAGTGAGGAATTCGACGGCTTCGGGCTTCACACGCCGGCCTCTTCCGCCTGCTGCCGCGCCAGGTTTTCGGCCACCTCCGCCGCCCAGGCCTCGTTGGCTCGACTGGTGTCCACTTCGAACTCGAAGCGGCGCGTCATATCCTCGGTGACGTCGGCGGCGTCCACATAGAACTGGTCGTACCAGCGTCGCAACTGATACACCGGACCGTCTTCCTCGCACAGCAAGGGATTGTCGATACGCGTCTTGTTCCGCCAGATCTCGACGTCCTGCAGGAAACCGACACCGATGCTCTTGGCGAACTTCCCGGCGATCTTGTCCGCGTGCTCGTCCGAGACCCCGGGAAGCTTCTTCACGATGACGCCCCACTGCAGGACGAACGAGTTCTCCGTGACCGGATAGTGGCAATTGATCAGCACGTTCTCGATGTCGAAACCCTTGTAGGTGTTGAGCAAGGTGTTGATCATGTACGACGGCCCGAAGTAGGACGCCTCCGAACGCAGGAGGTTTTCCTCACCGCCGTAGTTCGAGGCCATTCCCTTGTCGGGACGGCCTTTCGTGTTGAGGTACTGCGAGGAGATGTGGCCTTCGAACACGTTCTTGAAGTAGGTCGGGAAGGCGTAGTGGACGTAGAAGAAATGGGCCATGTCGACCATGTTGTCGATGATCTCGCGGCAGTTCGCGCCTTCGATCAGCACCGAGTCCCAGGTCCAGTTGCTCCACTCGCCGTTGAACACGCCCTCGATCCGGGGGATGACGACGTCTTCCGGCGGCGGGTTGCCTTCAGGGTCGTTCCACACGAAGAGCTGCTTGTTCTCCTCGAGCACCAGCCACGACTTCGTCCGCGCGCGCAGCGGAACCCTCTTGGCGTACGGGATCGAGACGCATTTGCCCTTGCCGTTCCAGCGCCAGTCGTGGAACGGGCACGCGACCTCGTCGCCCTTGACCTCGCCCTGGGTGAGGTCGCCGCCCATATGGCGGCAGTAGCCGTCGAGCACGTTCAGCTTTCCGGACGAATCGGCGAAGACCACCAGTTTCGTCCCGAACGCCGTGATGGCGTGCGGTTTCCCGTCCCGGAACGGCTCGGCCAGTCCCAGACAGTGCCAGCCGCGTGCGAACCGCGAAGGGGGCGCACCCGCGTCGATCTGCCGTACGGATTCCGTCGTCATCGGCTGCCTCCCGCTTTCGTTCGATCTTGCTGGGCGAGATGCTCGGCCGCAAGGTAGCCGAACACCATCGCCGGGCCGATCGTCGCGCCGGGCCCGGCGTAGGTGCGGCCCATGACCGCCGCACTCGTGTTGCCCGCCGCGTACAGTCCGTCGATCACCGACCCGTCCTCACGCAGTACGCGTGCGTCCTGGTCGATGCGTAATCCGCCCTTCGTGCCCAGGTCGCCGGGCACGATCTTCACCGCGTAGTACGGCGCCAGGTCCACCGGCCCGAGGCTCGGGTTCGGTTTGTTCCGCGGATCGCCGTAGTAGTGGTCGTACGCGCTGCGCCCGCGATGGAAGTCTTCGTCCTCGCCGTTTCGTGCGAAGCCGTTGAACCGCTGGACCGTGGTCTCCAGGGCGTCGGCCGGGACGCCGATGCGCCCGGCGAGGTTCGCGACCGTGCTCGCCTTCACCGCGATCCCCGCCTTGAACCAGCGGCCTGGCAGCGGCTGGCGCGGGCCGAGACCGGTGAACATGTAGCGGTTGCGGTAGCGCTGGTCGAACACCAGCCAGGTCGGGATGTTCACACCGGGTCCGTCACCCTCGCCGTACATCGCGTGGACGGCTTCGACATACGGCGCCGACTCGTTGACGAACCGCTCGCCTCGCGCGTTGACCATCAGGCAACCGGGCCTCGACCGCTCGGCCAGCGCGAACCAGGGTCCGCCGGTGAGCGGGATCGACGGACCCCACCAGGCGTCGTCCATCAGATCGACGGCCGCACCGAGTTTGAGGCCCGCGTCGATCGCGTCCCCGGTGTTGGCTTCGGCACCGACGGTCCACTCGACGCCGATCGGTGCTCGCTGATATTTGATCCGCATCTCGTTGTTGCGTTCGAAACCACCGGCCCCAAGGATGACTCCGAGGCGTGACCGGATGACGGTCTCTTCACCCTGATGGAAGACCACGGCGCCGATCACCCGGTCGTCTTCGACTTTGAGGTCCAGCAGGGGCGTGTTCAGCCATACGGGGACATCCGCGCGTCGCAGCCCCTCGCGCAACCCGGCCGCAAGCGCTTGCCCCATGGATAACAGGTGCTGACGGCGGATCCGGCCGGCCAGCCAGCGCCCGCCGAGGCCGAGGACGCGAAGGATTCCGCGCGGATGCCGGGCGAGCAGGCTCAGCCACCGGTAATCCGCCTGAGTAATCGGCACACCCATCGGAGGAGCGCTGTACGGACGCTCCAGATTCTCCAGTTCCGGGCCGAGGAGCTTGCCGTCGAGCGGAACCGGCTCGACCGAGCGGCCGCCGGCGCGGCCACCGGGAGCTTCGGGGTGGTAGTCCGAGTAGTCGCGGACCCAGCGAAAGTGCAACGGCGTCTTGTCGCAGAGGAAGGACAGCACCTCGGGACCGTGATCGAGGAAGGCGGATCTGAGTTCGGCCGGGACGACGTCGCCGACGATCGCTTCGAGGTACTCGTGCGCCCGCTCGAGTGGTTCGTCGATCCCGGCCGCGCGCAGGGCGTGGTTGCCGGGGATCCAGACGCCGCCGCCGGAGCGTGCGGTCGAGCCGCCGAAGTGGGCGGCCTTCTCCACGACGAGGACCTTCAGGCCTCGGTGGGCGGCGGTCAGTGCGGCGGTCATCCCGGCGGCACCGGTGCCCGCCACGATCACGTCGTACTCCATCAGCCCCTCACCTGGAACACGTTATAGGAAGTATGGGGCAGCATCCGTGCTGCTCCAGTCACCATAGACGAGAACGTGTTCCAGTTCTAGGGTGGTGGCATGGACTCCCTCGTCGCAGATGTGGTGATCGTGGGCTTCGGGGCGGCGGGTGCCTGTGCGGCGATCGAGGCCGCCGACGCGGGCGCCCGGGTGCTCATTCTGGACCGCTTTTCCGGTGGTGGCGCAAGCGCCGTCAGTGGGGGTGTCGTCTACGCCGGAGGCGGGACGGCGCAGCAGCTGGACGCGGGCGTCGACGACTCGGTCGACGCGATGTACGACTACCTGCGACTCGAGGTCGGAGACGTCGTTTCCGAAGAGACCCTGCGGCGGTTCTGTGCGGGCAGCACGGAAATGGTCACCTGGCTGGAGGGCAACGGCGTCCCGTTCGAAGGCAGTCTTTGCCCGTACAAGACGTCGTATCCGAGCGACGCGCACTACCTCTACTACTCGGGGAGTGAGGCGGCCGGCGGATTCCGCGAGGCGGCCAAGCCGGCGCCACGCGGACACCGCGTCAAAGGGCCGGGCACCTCGGGAAAACTGCTGATGGCGCGTCTGATGGACGCCGTCCGGCGCCGGGGTGTTCAGGTGTTGCCGCAGACCGCGGCGCGGAACCTCATGGTCGATGACGACGGCACCGTGACCGGGGTCGTCGTGGAGACCCTGCGCGATGCGCCGGCGCGGGTCCGGGCGGCACATCGGAGGCTGGCCGCGTACGCCGCGAAACCCGGTATCTACGTGCCGTCGTTGCGGAAGAGGCTGCATCGCCGGGCCGAACGGCTTGAGCGGAAATACGGCCGTGAGCTGCGGATTTCCGCGCGCCGAGGGGTCGTTCTCGCGGCCGGAGGGTTCATCGCGAACCGCGAGATGGTGCGCGAGCACGCGCCCGCGTACCGGGGCGGGCTGGCGTTGGGGACCTCGGCCGACGACGGCTCCGGGATCCGGCTCGGCGTCGAGGCGGGTGGGGCCACGGCCGAACTCGGCCGGATCTCCGCCTGGCGGTTCATCACCCCGCCCGCGCCCTTCCTCGGTGGCATCCTCGTCGATCCCACGGGCCGCCGGATCATCGACGAATCGAGGTACGGCGCCGCCGTCGGCGAGCGCATGATCACCGAGCACGAGGGACGCGGCTGGCTGCTGGTGGACGACGCCATCGTGCGGGAGGTGCGCGACGTGCGTGGGCAAAGCCAATGGTTCCAAGGACTTCAGGTCCGCTACCTGCTGCGGCAGCGGGTCGTCGCCGGCACGGTCGATGACGTCGCGCGGAAGGCCGGGGTCGATCCCGATGGCCTAGCCGGCAGCGTCGAGGCCTATCGCTCGGGCGCCGATCCGGCCGGGAAACCCGCCGAGTTCGCGCGGCCGCTCGACAGTCCGCCGTACTCGCTGATCGACGTCTCGATCCGGCCGAACCTCGGCTATCCGTGCCCGATGCTCACGCTCGGCGGCTTGGTGGTCGACGAGGAAACCGGCGCGGTGCGCGCGGAGACGGGTGAGCCCATTCCCGGGTTGTACGCGGCGGGCCGGACCGCGGTGGGAATCTGTTCTAGGTCCTATGTGAGTGGGCTGTCTCTGGCCGACTGTGTGTTCTCCGGCCGCCGGGCCGGACTGCACTGCACTCAAAGGCGCGGTCCCGTCGACAAAAACGAGAACGTGTTCTAGTCTTGGGTTCCGGTTCACGGTGCAGGTTGCTGAGAGAGGGAACGCATATGAGCGAGCTTGTGAGCGAATCATCAACACAGTGCCCGCTCATGCGACGCAAAGCGACCCACTGCGAGGAGGAGGCATGAGCGAGCACGCCGCCCAGGACGTGATCGCGGGGATTCGCGAGCTGCTGCCGGTTCTGCGGGAACGGGCGCAGGAGGCGGAGGACGCCCGGCGCATTCCCGAGGAGTCGATCAAGTCCCTGCAGGAGACGGGTTTCTTCAAGCTCCTGCAGCCGAAGACGTTCGGTGGTCTCGAAGCCGACCCGGTGAGCTTCTACACCGCCGTAAAACTCGTGGCGAGCGCGTGCGGGTCCACGGGCTGGGTCGCCTCCATCCTCGGCGTCCACCCGTGGCACCTCGGTCTCTTCGAAGGCCAGGCACAGCAGGACGTCTGGGGCGAGGACGTCGACGTCCGGATCTCGTCGTCGTACGCGCCGATGGGCAAGGCGGACGTCGTCGACGGCGGTTACCGCCTCACCGGCCGCTGGAGCTTCTCGTCGGGCTGTGACCACGCGACCTGGGTCTTGCTGGGTGGGCCAGTGTTCAAGGACGGCAAGCCCGTCGATTTCTGTACGTACCTGCTGCCGATCTCCGACTATACGATCGAAGACGTGTGGGACACCGTCGGGCTGCGCGGCACGGGGTCCAACGACATCATCGTGAACGACGTGTTCATTCCGAAGCATCGCGCGCTGAGTTTCATCGCGACGTCGAAATGCAAGACGCCCGGCCAGGAGGTCAACCCCGGCCCGCTGTACAAGCTTCCTTACGGTTCGGTGCATCCGAGCACGATCACCGCCCCGATCATCGGGATGGCCCAAGGTGCCTACGACGCGCATGTCGAGCACCAGGGCAAGCGGGTGCGCGCGGCGTACGCGGGCGAACAGTCCAAAGAGGACCCTTTCGCCAAGGTGCGGATCGCCGAAGCCGCCAGCGAGATCGACGCGGCCTGGCTGCAGCTGACCCATAACATCGACGAGCTGTACCAGCTGGCGTGCAAGGGGGAGAAGCTGCCGTTCCCCACGCGGCTGCGGGTCCGGCGCGATCAGGTCCGCGGCACCGAACGCGCGATCTTCGCCATCGACCGGCTCTTCGAGAATTCCGGCGGCCGGGCTTTGAAAACCGGCACTCCGATCCAGCGATTCTGGCGCGACGCCCACGCCGGCCGGGTGCACGCGGCGAACGACGCCGAGCGCGCGTACGTCATGTTCGGAAGCGGCGCCTTCGGGCTGCCCGTCGAGAATGCGATGGTCTGATGGCGGAAGGCAAGTACGTAACCATCCCCGGTTTTGATAAGCAGAGTGGACTTAAGCTGCACTACCACGAGGCGGGCGGTGAGCATCCGGAGGCGGTGATCCTGCTGCACGGCGGCGGGCCCGGCGCGTCGGCGTGGAGCAACTTCGGGCGCAACCTGGCCGTGTTCGCGAAGAACTACCGCACGCTCGCGATCGACCAGCCGGGTTTCGGCCGCTCCGACAAGCCGACCGACCATCCGCAGTACTTCCGGCACAGTGCGGACGCCGTCGTCGGGCTGATGGACGAACTCGGGATCGAGCGGGCGCATTTCGTCGGCAACTCGCTCGGCGGCGGGACGTCCGTGCGTCTCGCGCTCAACCATCCGATGCGTGCCGGGCGGCTGGTGCTGATGGGGCCCGGCGGGTTGAGCGTCAACCTGTTCGCGCCCGATCCCACCGAGGGCATCAAGAATCTGGCCAGGTTCAGTGCGCCTCCCGGGCCGTCGCGTGCGAAGTTGGAAGCGTTCCTGCGGATCATGGTGCACGACCAGTCCCTGATCACCGACGAGCTGATCGACGAGCGGTTCGCCGCGGCCAGCGCGCCCGAATCGCTCGCGGCGATGAAGGCGATGGGGATGTCGTTCGCCCAGCCCGATACCTATGAAGAGGGCATGCTCTGGCGGGAGGCGCACAGGCTGCGTCAGCGTGTCCTGCTGATCTGGGGCCGGGAAGACCGCGTCAATCCGCTCGACGGCGCCCTCCTCGCGCTGAAGACCATCCCGCGTGCCCAGTTGCACGTGTTCGGTGGCTGTGGCCACTGGGCTCAGCTGGAGAAGTTCGACGAATTCAACCGGCTGGCCCTCGACTTCCTGGGAGCTGCCTGATGGGCATTCGTTCACTTGCCTACTTGCGCATCGAAGCCACCGATATGGCGGCGTGGCGCGAATACGGGCTCAAAGTCCTCGGTATGGTGGAAGGTTCCGGTACCGATCCGGACGCGCTTTATCTGCGTATGGACGACTTCCCGGCACGCCTCGTCGTCTTCCCCGGTGAACGCGACCGGCTCGCGCAGGCCGGCTGGGAAGTCGCCAACGCCGGCGAGCTCGACGAGATCCGGGCGAGCCTGGACGCGCATTCCGTGCCGTACAAGGAGGGAACGCCGGATCAGCTGGCGGACCGGAAGGTCGACGGTCTGGTGTCCTTTGAGGACCCTTCCGGGAATACCCTCGAGGTCTTCCATGGGGTCGCTCTGCAGCATCGACGTGTTGTTTCGCCTTATGGACACAGGTTCGTGACCGGTGAGCAGGGACTCGGGCATGTCGTACTGTCCACTCACGACGATGAGGCGGCGTTGCGGTTCTATCGTGACGTCCTCGGGTTCCGGTTGCGGGACTCGATGAAACTACCGCCACAGCTCGTGGGCAGACCGGCCGACGGCGCGCCCGCGTGGCTGCGGTTCTTCGGCTGCAACCCGCGGCACCACAGCCTCGCGTTCCTCCCGATGCCGACGCCGAGCGGCATCGTGCACCTCATGATCGAGGTGGAGAACACCGACGACGTCGGTCTCTGTCTCGACCGGGCCATCCGCCGGAAGGTGCCGATGTCGGCGACCCTCGGGCGGCACGTCAACGATCTGATGCTCTCGTTCTACATGAAGACCCCCGGCGGATTCGACGTCGAATTCGGTTGTGAGGGAAGGCAAGTCGACGACGAGAGCTGGATCGCACGAGAGAGTACGGCGGTATCTTTGTGGGGACACGACTTTTCAGTCGGCGCCCGTCCGCCGGGGCAGTCGTGACCTCGGTGACGGACACCGAAGCCGCGGACCTCGATTCGGCGCGGTTCCGTTCCGTGCTGGGACATTTCTGCACCGGCGTCACGGTGGTGACCGGACACGACGGCCATGAACCCGCGGGATTCGCGTGTCAGTCGTTCGCCGCCCTGTCACTCGACCCTCCGCTGATCTTGTTCTGCCCGGCCAGAACCTCACGGACTTGGGCCGTGCTCGCCGAGTCCGGGCGGTTCGCTGTCAACGTGCTCGGCGAGGACCAGCGTGAGGTCAGCGCGGTGTTCGGTTCGCGTGGCGTGGACAAGTTCGCGTCGGTGGACTGGACGCCCGCGCCTTCCGGATCCCCGTTGCTGACCGGCGCGCTGACCTGGATCGACTGCGAGCTGGAGGCGGTGCACGAGGCGGGTGATCATTACGTCGTGATCGGCCGGGTCACCGCACTAGGCGAGGTCTCCGACGCGCGGCCACTTTTGTTCCATCGCGGGCAGTACACCGTGACCGAGCCGGTCACCGACGCGCTGGCGGCGTTGATGCCGTGGCCGCGTCCCGACGATTGGCTCTGAGCGGTTCACCGGCTTCGTGCAGACTGCGCAACGCGAGCGCGTACGACTCGGCAAGCCCGGTCTCGTGGTACGGAACCCCGATTTCGGCACAGTATTCCCGGACGATCGGTTGTGCGCGGCCGAGATTCGGCGACGGCATACTGGGGAACAGGTGGTGCTCGATCTGGTAGTTGAGCCCGCCGAGTGCGACGTCGACGACCTTTCCGCCACGGACGTTGCGTGAGGTCAGGACCTGCTTGCGAAGGAAGTCGAGCTGCGTTTCCCTGGTCAGGATCGGCATTCCCTTGTGGTTGGGCGCGAAAATCGAGCCCATGTAAATTCCCCACAGTGCTTTGTGGACGATGAAGAAGACGAGCGCCTTGCCGGGGGAGAGAACGATGAGCAATGCGCTGAAGTAGAGCACGAAATGGCTCAGCAGCAGGGCGGCTTCGACCCCGCGCTGCCGGATACCCGGTTTCACGACGGCCCGGATACCCGAGAAGTGCAGGTTCAGGCCCTCGAGAGTGAGCAGCGGGAAGAACAGGAACGCCTGGTAACGTCCGATGAAGCGCGGAATTCCCTTGCTGGCCCGAGCTTGGTCCTTTGACCAGACGAGAATATCCGGATCGACGTCCGGATCGAGCTCCTCGTGATTCGGGTTCGCGTGATGGCGGGTGTGCTTGTCCATCCACCATCCGTAACTCATCCCCACCCCCAGATTCCCCGCGATCCGGCCGGCGATCTCCGTGGGGCGACGGGTCCGGAACACCTGCCGGTGCGCCAAATCATGCGACAGCAAGGCGATCTGACCGAACATGACGGCCTGGAACGCGGCGATCGCCGGCTGCCACCACGAGTCCCCGACCGCGAAGAAGGCGATCCACCCCGAGGTGAAGAGAGCGGCGACCAGGGTGATGCGGAAGGCGTAGTAGCCGGGGCGGCGGTCGAGCAGTCCGGCGCCGGAGATGCGGCGGGTCAGGCGGGCGAAGTCGCTGCCTGTCTGGAGGTTTGTGGTCACCGTTGTGAGTCTGGTGGGGTGGCGGGGTGGGGTGAAGGTGGTGGGCAGGTGGGTTGGTGCGGGGGTTGGCCCTACCTGCCCTTTGGTGGGTGATCGGGCTTCCCCCGCTCGCCGGACGCCTTGGCGACTCGCCGCGGAGCGGTATAGAGGTCGCGGCGGCCTGCCGGGTATTGAGCTCGTCCCATTCCGCAGGTGTTGCCCTGCCGTGCTTCGGAAATTCGCGCGGCTGAAGTTCGTAGGCGGTTCGGGTCGTGGGTGGACCATCAGGGATACAGTGGCGTCCTTTATGGACGCTTGAGGGGACCGGTTCCGAACATGGCCTACAACGCGAATTTCCGGCGCAGGACACTGGGAAATGGCTCCGTGGATGTTGCGAAGGTGGCGTTCGCATCACCCACTCAGCGGCGATATGCCAGCGACAGGTGGCCGAAATACCCTCCGTCGCAGGACGAAGACTCATTAACTTATGAGTGTCTTGGAATTGTGCGCGAACGAGTGATGTGCTCGAACTTGCGTTCGAATATGCTGGAGTTGTGACCACTACTTTTGCCGAAATTTCCGAAGCCTCCCGCTATCTCGAGGAATCTCTCGCCGCGGAGAAAGTCGTCCGGCAGGCCCAAGCCCAGCAGGTCCGGGCGTTGGCGCGGTTCGCCGCTGTGGGTGGGTCCCGAAGATCCGCGACCGAGGAAGTCGCGTTGGCTTTCTCGGTCTCCCGCAACAAAGCCACCACTCTGCTGGACGTCGCGACGGCGCTGGTGGCCCGGCTTCCCAACACGCTCGGCGCGCTGGACCAGGGTGATATCGACCTCTACAAAGCGGAACGGGTGGTCAAATCCACCAAGGACGTCACCGACGATATCGCCGCCATGATCGACCAGCACATGGCCACCCGCCTCGCGAACCGCGACCCGAGTTCGATCCGCAATGCCGCGAACTATGCGGTGCAGAAATACGATCCCGACGGATACAAGGCCCGGGCGACAGCGAAACGGCTGGCGCGGCACATCGAGCTGGTCAAAGAAGACGACACCATGTCCAGCATTTATTGAGCCGAAAGGCAAAGGTGTCGTGTCGGACTTCGACCGGACACTGGTGTCACGGTTGCCCCCACTGTCACCAGAGATCACCTCGGCGGGGTAGTGAAGGGCTCCTTGCCTACCCTCAGGGTAGGCAAGGAGGCCTTCACGGCCGGCTGAACGCCTGCGCGGGGGTGACCCACCCACGCCACCTTTGCCCAATCCCTCAATATGCCTACCTGCCTTCCGAGGTCGCCAGCTCCATCTACGCCTCCATCGACCGCGTAGCACAGGCTCGTCGGCGCGCGGATCAGTCGAAGACGCTGGACCAGTACCGCGCCGATATCTATGCCGAGCGTCTGCTGGACGAGACCGGTAGTGGGAAGCCGCGCGCGCACGTCCATGTCTATCTGGACTTCCTGACCGTTCTCGGTTTGCGTGACAACCCCGCGTTCCTCGCCGGATACGGCCACCTGCCGTACTGGGCGGTCGAGGACATCGTGGCCGACCCCGGCTCCACCTGGTCCCGGTTGATCACCGACCCCATGACCGGTCAACTCTTGGAAGCAGGCGACAACCGGTACCGCGCTCCGGCCTCGCTGGCCCGGTTCATCAAAGCCCGCGATCGTGAATGCACCCAACCCGGATGTCACCGGCCCGCCGACTTTTGCGAGATCGACCACATCGTGACTCGTGCCCAGAACGGTCCGACCGATCACGACAACTGCCACGGCTACTGCACGATCCACAATCTGCTTCGCAACGAGCCGGGTTGGCGCGCGGAGCCGAACGGCAACGGCGGCATGACCATCACGACTCCCACTGGGCGTACCTATACCGCCGAACCTGAACCGCTCCACGAACCCGAACCGGACGACAACCCGCCACCGTTCTGACCGTGGAAGCGAACTGCGCGGGAGTGCGCGAGGAGGACTCTTCTCCGGTCGATGGCTGCTGCCGATAGCCCGGAACCCCGCTCCAGCCAGACGGTCTGGCATCACCCACACCCCGGCCGCTTTCCGAAGGTGGCTTCGCGACGCGGCCTACTCGGCCGCCACCTTCCGGGCAGCATCGAACGGCGTCCGGTCGAACACGATCCGCAGATGCGTGATCACCCCACCCCGGACCGTCAGACACTCCGCTCCAGGAGCGCTGGCCACCGGAATGGTCGCCGTGTCGTACATCAACAGCGCGGTCTCGTCGTCGCCGAACGCCGAGATCAGCGACGAAGCGGTGAGGATCCGGCTGAACGGACCCATGAAGTCACGAAACGCCTCCGCGCCTTCGATGCGTCCGGAAGGCGCCTCGCAGACGATGTCGTCGGAGATGTAGGTCATGGCCTTCTCGAAGTCCTGCCCGGTCCAGGCCCTGTGGTAGGAGAGTGCGATGTCGAGAGCTGGGCTGGTCATTGACGAGTTCCTTTCCTGTGGCGACCTTCCTTGGTGCAGACACCGCCGGCGCACCGGATGGAACGGTCCCGGCCGAAATGAGACGATCGCGGAGTGAGCCAGAACATCCTCGACCGCGCGCGGGCAGGCGACGAACAGGCGTTTCGCCAGCTCGCCGAACTACACCGGCGTGAGCTCCACCTGCACTGTTACCGCATTCTCGGCTCACTCACCGACGCCGAGGACACCGTGCAGGAGACACTGCTCGCCGCCTGGCGCGGCCTCGACCGGTTCGAGGGCAGGGCATCGCTGCGGACCTGGCTGTACCGTATCGCCACCAATCGGTGCCTCAACGTGCTGAGGGAT
Organism: uncultured Actinomycetota bacterium; assembly: GCA_963766045.1. Taxonomy (GTDB): domain Bacteria; phylum Actinomycetota; class Actinomycetes; order Mycobacteriales; family Pseudonocardiaceae; genus Amycolatopsis. The sequence continues at coordinate 2,254,905 of CAVXYN010000003.1, forward strand.
CGCAAACGGCCGGCCGAACCGGTCCCGCCGTTCGAGCCGCCCGAGCCCAGCCGTCGCGGCGAGATGACCTGGCTTCAGCCGTATCCGGACATCCTCCTCGAGCAGATCGTCGACGAAACACCCGGACCCGAGGCGCGCTATCACACCCGGGAGGCGGTCGAACTCGCCTTCATCACCGGCCTCCAACTGTTGCCGCCGAGACAGACCGCCACTCTCGTCCTGCGGGACGTGCTCGGTTTCCCGCCCGGTGAAGTCGCGAGCATGCTGGGAACGAGCGAGACCGCGATCAAGGGCATCCTGCAACGCGCCCGCGCCTCGCTGGACCGGCATCGCGCCGGAACCGGACATCGGCCATCTACTCGGGAACGGGAGCTGACCAGGCAATTCGCCGACGCGTTCACGGCGGGCGACGTCGACGGCGTCATCCGCCTGCTCACGGACGACGCCTGGCTCGCGATGCCGCCCGCGCCGCACGAGTATCACGGCCTTGACGCCATCGCCGGATTCCTTCGTGTGAGCATGGGCTGCCCGGTCCCCGATGGTTTCTCCATGACTCCGACCAGGGCGAACAACCAGCCCGCGTTCGAGTGCCGGCACGGCTCGGCGCCGGCGGGATTGATGGTCCTCACTTTCGACGGCGACCGGATCGGAGGCATCACCCGATTCCTTGGACCATGATCAGGGCCTTACCCGCCCGAGATGATCGGCCGGGGAGCCGAAAAGATGCGCCGATCCATGCGCCCGCTTGAAATACCGGTGCGCGGGGTGTTCCCAGGTGATCGCGATCCCGCCGTGCAGCTGGATCATCTCACCGGTCACCGTGCTCAGAGCCTCCGAGCAATGCACCTTGGCCACGGCGGCCAGCCGGCTCGACTCGGGAGCCGCATACGCCGCGGAGCGCGCCGTCTCCACCAGCACATGGAGATCCGCCATCCGGTGCTTCAACGCCTGGAACCCGCCGATCGGCCTGCCGAACTGATGACGCTGTCCGCAGTACTCCACCGTCATCTCCAACGCCCGGCTCGCCGCTCCTGCCTGCTCCGCGGCCAGGACGGCGCACGCGATATCGCGGACGGCGGCCAGGTCCACCGCACCCACCAAGCGTGCGGGAGTCCTGTCGAAGGTCACGGTCGCCAGTCGCCGAGTCTCGTCCATGGCCGGGGTACGCTCCCGCGCGACATCCGCGGCGTCGACCTCGTACAGCGAACCGTCGGCCACCACCAGCAGGATCTCGGCCTCGTCGCCGTGCAGGACGTAGTGGGCCTCACCATCCACAGTGGACTCGGCAACGCGGCAGGCCGGCGTGGTCCATCGACCGTCGGCGTCCGTCCAGGCCACCGCCCCGATCGCGCCTTCCGCGAGCCGGGGGAGCAGACGTGCGCACACGTCGTCGTTCCCGGTCGACAACAGGGCATGGACCGTGAGCACAGCCGAACCCAGAAACGGCGAGTCCGCGAGAACCCGCCCCAGCTCCTCGGCGACCACCTGTAACTCGACCGTCCCGGCGTCGAGGCCGCCGAAACGTCCGGGGACGGCCAATGCCGCCACACCGATCTGTTCGCACAGTTGCGGCCAGGGATCGGACTCCCGATCGAGCAGCTTCCGGACGCTGTCCCGTAACGCGACCTGCTCCGCGGTGAACGTCATGACAGCACCCGTTCCCGATGGAACCGGGGAGTACCCCAGGCGCCTGCCAGGGCCTGGATCCGCGTCAGCCGTAGGCCGAGCGGATGTTCGGCGGTGTAGCCGATCGCACCGTGGACCTGCAGCCCGGTGCGGGCGGCGAGGTGGGCCGCGTCGCCACAGGCCACCTTGGCCGCCGATACATCCCGGCGCTCCAGGGTCACCGCCGCACCGAACAGCAGCGGCTCGGCGAGGGTGAGTGCGGTGGCGACATCGGCGAGCAGATGCTTGATCGCTTGATAGCCGCCGATCTCCCGTCCGTACTGCTTCCGTTGTGCGGCATAGGCGACCGACGTATCCAGCAACCAGCGTCCCGCACCGAGCAACTGTGCCGCCGTCGCCAGGCAACCCAGATCGAAGGCGCGGTCGGCGTCGAGCGCGGCGCCGAGATCGTCTCCTGGCATCGCCGGGAACAATCGTCGTGAACCATCCACAGAGGACAGAAGATCGCCGGTTTCGAAGGAGCGAAGCCTGCCGTTCTCGATGACGAGGCGGACGTCGGCGATGTCGGCATCCAGGGCGTAGGGCACGTGCGGCGCGAACGCCACGGATGCCAGCGTTTCCCCGGAGGACACCGCCGACAGGAGTTCGTCGTCCAGCAAAGACGGAAGCACGGCGACGGTATCGGTCCACGGCCCGGGGACACCGTGATAGCCAAGCCGTTCGAAGCCGACGGCCAGATCGACCGGCGACGCGCCGAGCCCGCCGAACCGTTCGGGAACGGCGAGTGCGGTCACGCCGAGTTCGGCCAGACGTCGCCAGATCTTCAACCCCGGCCCCGGATCACCCGCGGCCCAGGAGCGGTTGGCGGACTCGGCGTCCAAACTGGACAGAAGATCGTGCAGACTGCGGGAGAACTGGTCCTGCTCACCGGACAGCGCGAACCTCATCGGGCCCCCTTGGGCAGGCCGAGCAGCCGTTCGGCGACGATGGACCGTTGGATCTGATCGGTACCGCCGTAGATCGGGCCCGCCAGCGAGAACAGCCAGCCATCGGTCCACTGTCCGCGCAGCTCCGCTTCCGGGCCGAGGATATCGAGCGCCGTCTCGTGCAGGGCGACATCGAGATGGGACCAGAAGAGCTTGTTGACACTCGACTCCGGCCCGAGCGAGGCGCCTTCGGACAGCCGGGTGACCGTGCCGAGCGTGTACAGCTGATAGGCCCGCGCCCCGATCCACGCGTCGGCGACCCGGTCGGCCGTATGCGCGGGACGCCCGGTCTCCTCCCACAGTGAAACCAGTCTGTCGGCGGCCGCGAGAAACCGGCCGGGACTGCGCAGCGACAGCCCGCGCTCGTTGTTCGCCGTGGTCATCGCGACCCGCCAGCCCTCACCCGGCGCGCCGATCACGTCCTCGTCGGGAACGAAGACGTCGTCGAAGAAGATCTCGGCGAACCCGGGTTCGCCGTCGAGCTGGGGGATGGGCCGGACCGTGACGCCGTCGGCGCGCAGATCCACCATCAAGTAGGTGAGTCCCTTGTGCCGCACCGAATCGGGATCGCTCCGGAAGAGCCCGAAGGCCCGGTCGGCGAACGTCGCCCGCGAACTCCACGTCTTCTGCCCGCTGACCCGCCAGCCGCCGTCGCATCGCGTCGCGGTGCTGCGCAGGGCGGCTATGTCGCTGCCCGCTTCGGGTTCCGACCACGCTTGCGCCCAAACCTCTTCCGAGCGCGCCATTCGTGGCAGGACGCGCCGCTGTTGTTCTTCCGTGCCATGGGAGAATAACGTCGGCGCGAGCATGAAGATACCGTTCTGGTTGACCCGTCCGGGGGCGCCCGCCGCGTAGTACTCCTCTTCGAACAGCACCCATTCCAGCAGGCTCGCGTCCCGTCCGCCGAACTCGCGCGGCCACGAGACCACCGACCACCGGGCGTCCGCCAGTTTCGCTTCCCATTCCCGGTGCTGTGCGAAACCTTCCGGGGTGTCGAACGACTTCAGCGGTACGGCGGGAATGTTCCCGGCAAGCCAGCCGCGCGCCTCGTTCCGGAAGGCGAGCGCGCCTTCGTCCAGATCAAGATCCATTGCGGGTCCTGTTCGCATCCCGCATCGAGCGGGCGTCCTGCCCGCCCAGCGAATCACCGCCGGACATCTCTGCGTTATGCGCGTGCGCGAAATGGTGGAGCCCGAACACGGAGTCCATTCCGGACCGCAGGCCCATGAGGTCTTCCGCCTGGTTGACCGCCTTCTTGGCCAACGCCAGACCGAGCCGGGGCATCTCGGCGATCTTCCCGGCCAAGGCCATGGTCTCGGTTTCGAGGTCGGAACGCGGGACGACGCGGTTCAGCATGCCCCATTCCTTGGCCTGCTGTGCGGTGAACCGCTCGCCGGTGAACAGCACCTCCTTGGCCGCGCGAGGCCCGAGGACCCACGGATGCGCGAAGTACTCGACACCGGGAATTCCCATACGTACCACGGGATCGGCGAAGAACGCGTCATCGGAGGCGACGATCAGGTCGCAGACCCAGGCCAGCATGAGCGCGCCCGCGATACAGGCACCCTGCACACTCGCGATGGTCGGTTTCGGGATCTCGCGCCACCTCCGGCACATCCCGAGGTAGACCTCCGATTCGCGGGCGAACCGCTGATCACCGCCCTCGGTGCCGACGTGGTCCCACCACAGCACCGCCTTGCGTTCGAAGGAGACGTCGACATCCCGTTCCGGAGTCCCGATGTCGTGCCCGGCCGAGAAATGTTTACCCGCCCCGGCCAGCACGATCACCTTGACCTCGGGATCGTCGACGGCGCGGGTGAACGCCGCGTCGAGGGCGTAGGTCATCGCCGAGTTCTGCGCGTTCCGGTACTCCGGCCGGTTCATCGTGACGACGGCCACCGGCCCGCGCCGCTCGTACTCGACGGTCATCCGTTCTCCTCCCGCAGCACGCGTTTGAGCACCTTCCCGGAAAGGTTGCGCGGAATCTCGTCCTTGAATTCCACGAACCTGGGTCGTTTGTAGTTGGCGAGCTCGCGTTCGCAGTACGCGAGAACGTCCTCAATGGACAGCTCCGCACCGGTGCGGAGCCGGAGGTAGGCTTTGCCGACCTCGCCGAGCCGTTCGTCCGGAACACCGATGACAGCCGCCTCCGCGACGCCGTCCAACCGGCAGAGGACTTGTTCCACCTCGGCCGGGTAGACGTTGAAACCGCCGCAGACGTACATGTCCTTGATCCGGTCGACGATCCGCAGATAGCCACGGTCATCGAGCACACCGACATCGCCGGTGTGCAGCCAGCCGTCGCTGTCGACGGCTTTCGCCGTGGCGTCCGGATCGTCGAGGTAGCCGAGCATCACGTTCGGTCCGCGCAACAGGACTTCGTCGTGCTCACCGAGCTTCACCTCGAACCCCGCGGTCGCGCGGCCGGAGAAGTTCGCCACCAGTTTCGCGTCGTCTTCGGGGCGGGACATGGTCGCGACGACGGCTTCGGTGAGCCCGTAGGCGGTGAGCACGGTGTCGAAGGTCAACTCGGTCTGCATCCGTTCGACGAGCGCGACCGGGATCGTCGCCGCGCCGGTGACCGCGAGCCGAAGCGTGGAGAGGTCGTGGTTCGCGCGTTCGGGTTCGTCCAGCAGGACCTGGTAGATCGTCGGCGCGCCGGGCAGCACCGTGATGTGCTCGGATTCGATGAGCCGCAGGGTTTCCCGGACGTCGAAGGTCAGCTGGGGCACGATGGCGGCGCCCCGCAGGACGGCGGCGAGAATCCCCGCCTTGTAACCGAAGCTGTGGAAGAACGGGTTGATCACCAGGTAGCGGTCCTGGTCGGTCAATTCACCGCAGTCGGCCCAGGCCTCGGCGACGCTGAGGGCCTGCCGATGGCTGCTCATCGCGCCTTTGCTGCGGCCGGTGGTTCCCGACGTGAACAGGATGTCGCTGACGTCGTCCGGCTTGGCGGGACTGACGAACTCGGGGCGGGTGAAATCATGGCCGGACCCGGCGAGGGCGGTCCATTCGGTGACGCCGTCCACCGGTGCTTCCCGTCGTTCGACCGGGATTCGCAGGACGGTCGCGGGTCGTGCGTCACCGAGTTCGGCCAACCGGTCGGTGCCGAGGAACGTGCCGGTGATGACGAGCGCGGAAGCCCGCGAACGGCTGAGGATGTCGACGGTTTCCCGCGCGGTGAAACGGGTGTTGACCGGGACCAGGGTGGCGCCGGCGTACAGGGCGCCGAGCGCGGCGACCACCCAGTGCCAGGTGTTGGGGGAGCAGATCGCGACGCGTTCATGCCCTGTGAAGAACCGGGCGGCTTGCCGTACGCGGCGGGCGAGTTCGGCGTAGGTGAGCCTGACGTGGCCGTCGACGAGCGCTTCCCGTGCGGCGAAGCGTTCCGCGGCCCTGTCGAGCGCCGCCGGGATGGTCCCTTCAGTCATCGAAAGTCTCCCTGTTTTCCGCCAGTTTGCGCGCGCGACCGCAATCGTGTCGCCAGGGCACACTTGACAGGAAATCTCACCAATTCGAGGAAGGCGCCCTGCCGCCCCGATTGCGGGGCCTGGCGGCCGGGGCGCGCGCTCTGTTGTTGCCTGAGTGCCGCGGAGTCCGAATCCTACCTCCCTAGCAAGTGCTTGGTAGGGTAGCCTACGCAGCAGGCTCTGGTTTGGCTAGAGCTCTGGCTCGGCCAGGAGGAGGCGCCCGTGGCGGATGACGGCTTTCGTGACCGTGCGCGCACCTGGCTGGCCGAGAACCTGCCGCCGGAACTGCGGGGCAGGGGCGGCCCCGGCCGCGAGCACGAGGCCTTCGACGAACGGGTGGACTGGGAGCGCAGGCTCGCGGCGGCGGGCTGGACCTGTATCGGCTGGCCGGCCGAGCACGGTGGGCAAGGCGCGTCGCTCGATCAGCAGGTGATCTTCCACGAGGAGTACGCGCGGGCCGGTGCGCCCGCCCGGGTCAGTCATCTGGCACAGGAACTTCTCGGGCCGACGCTCATCGCTTTCGGTACCCCGGAACAGCAACGCCGGTTCCTTCCCGCCATCGTGGCCGTCGAAGAACTGTGGTGTCAGGGCTATTCCGAGCCCGGTGCGGGTTCCGACCTCGCCGCGGTGTCGACGACGGCGACCCTCGAAGGCGACGAATGGGTGCTGAGAGGCCAGAAAGTCTGGACGTCGCTCGCCCACGTGGCCGACTGGTGTTTCGTCCTCGCTCGCACCGAGCCCGGCTCGAAGCGCCACAAAGGACTGTCCTATTTGCTCGTACCCATGCGCCAACCCGGCGTCGAGGTCCGGCCGATCCGGCAGCTCACCGGGAACTCGGAGTTCAACGAGGTCTTCTTCGACGGCGCCCGCACGGCACGGGACCTGGTCGTCGGCGATCCGGGCGATGGCTGGCGGGTCGCCCTCGGCACCCTCTCGTTCGAACGTGGCGTCGCGACCTTGGGGCAACAGGTCGGGTTCCGCCGGGAACTCGAGGAGCTCACCAGGATCGCGCCGGATGATCCGGTCATCGCCGAGCGGATCGACCGCGCCTGGGTGGGCCTGGAGGTCATGCGCGCGCAGGCGATCCGCACCCTCGGGCAGTCGTCGCCCGGCGTCGCCGAGGTGTCCAAATTGGTCTGGGCGAACTGGCATCGCTCGCTGGGGGAGCTGGCCATGCTCATCCGTGGCGCGCGCGGCATGGTCGCGGAAGAAGGACTCGACGACTGGCAGCGGCTGTTCCTCTTCACTCGCGCGGACACGATTTACGGTGGCTCGAACGAGATCCAGCGCAACGTCATCGCCGAGCGGGTGCTCGGGCTTCCCCGGGAGGTGCGGCCGTGATACCGGTGCTCAAATATCCAGAGGGCGCGAACCTCTTGCGCGACAAGGTGGTCGTCGTGACGGCGGCCGCCGGGACCGGCATCGGATCCGCCGTGGCAAGACGGGCCCTCGAGGAAGGCGCCCGCGTCGTGCTCAGCGACTGGCACGAACGGCGGCTCGCCGAGAAGGCGGCCGAACTCGGCGACGTCCACGCGATCCCTTGCGACGTAACGCGGGAAGACCAGGTGCAGGCGCTGATCGACGGCGCCGCCGCGCACTACGGCCGGGTCGACGTCCTGATCAACAATGCCGGACTCGGCGGCACGAAGTCCATAGTGGACATGACCGACGACGAGTGGTCACGGGTCCTCGACGTCACCTTGAACGGCACGTTCCGCGCAACGCGGGCGGCGGTCAAGCGCTTCATCGAACAAGGTGACGGCGGTGTGATCGTCAACAACGCCTCGGTGATCGGCTGGCGTGCCCAAGCGGGGCAGGCGCATTACGCTGCGGCCAAAGCCGGCGTGATGGCGCTGACCCGCTGCGCGGCCGTCGACGTGGCACCGCACGGGATCCGGGTCAACGCCGTCGCGCCGAGCCTGGCCATGCATCCGTTCCTCGCCAAGGTGACGAGCGAGGAGCTGCTCACCGAGCTGACCGCGCGCGAGGTGTCGGGGAGGGCGGCCGAACCCTGGGAGGTGGCGAATGTGATGGTGTTCCTGGCCAGTGAGTACTCGTCGTACCTCACCGGTGAGGTCGTGTCCGTGAGTTCCCAGCATGCGTGAGGTACCGATGAAGACCAGCCCAGGGTCCCGCCGCGCGGAACTGCTCGCCCTGGCGGCGAAACTGTTCGCGGAGCGCGGTTACGTCTCCACGACCGTGCGGGACATCGCGGACGCGGCCGGAATTCTTTCGGGCAGCCTCTATCACCATTTCGATTCGAAGGAGTCGATGGCCGACGAAATCCTCACCGGATTCCTCGACGAACTCTTCGGCGCCTACGCCGATATCGTCGCGGAGGGTAAGGGCCCGCGGGAGACACTGGAAGCCGTCGTCGTGGCGTCGTTCGAGTCGATCCACCGGCGTCCGGCCGAGGTCGCGATCTACCAGGCCGAGGCCAAACACCTGATGCCACTGCCGCGGTTCGCCTACCTCGTCGACCGCAATACCGAGTTCCGCAAGCTGTGGGACGGGATCCTCACCGACGGCATCGCGGCCGGTGTCTTCCGTTCGGATCTGGACGTCGAGCTGACCTACCGGTTCATCCGCGACACCGTCTGGGTGGCTGTGCGCTGGTACAACCCCGACGGCGCGCTGAGCGCGGACGACGTCGCGCAGCAGTACCTCGGGATCCTGCTGGACGGCATCGCGACCAAGAGGAGGCGCCGTGCGTGAGGCCTATGTATTGGACGCGGTGCGGACGCCGGCCGGGAAACGCGGGGGAGCGCTCAGTGGCGTGCACCCGGCAGACCTCGGCGCGCACGTCATCCAGGCCGTCGTCGAACGGGCCAGGATCGACGCCGACCTGGTCGACGACGTCATCCTCGGCTGCACCGACACCCTCGGTCCGCAGTCGGGGAACATCGCGCGCACGGCCTGGCTCGCGGCGGGTTACGGCCACCATGTGCCGGGCGTGACGGTCGACCGGCAATGCGGTTCGAGCCAGCAGGCCGTGCATTTCGCCGCGCAGGCGGTCCTATCGGGAACGATGGACCTGGTGCTCGCCGGCGGGGTGCAGAACATGAGCGCCATCCCGATCAGCGCGGCGATGCTCGCCGGCCGTGAATACGGCTTCGACGACCCGTTTTCCGGTTCGAAGGGCTGGCAGGAGCGCTACGGCAGCGTCGAGGTGTCGCAGTTCCGCAGTGCCGACATGATCGCCGAACATTGGGATCTCTCGCGCGCAGCGATGGAGGAGTACGCGTTCCGCAGCCATCAACGCGCGGTCGCGGCGATCGACGAAGGCCGCTTCGACGCCGAAATCGCCCCCTTCGCCGGAGTCGCGCACGATGAAGGCCCTCGCCGGGACACCAGCCTCGAGCGGATGGCCGGGCTGAAGCCGCTGAGCGAGGGCTCACGCATCACCGCGGCCGTGGCGAGCCAGATCTCCGACGGCGCGAGTGCGACGCTCATCGCGTCCGAAAAGTTCGTCGAGGAACACGGCCTGACCCCGCGCGCCCGGATTCACCACCTGTCGGTCCGGGCGGCCGACCCGGTCTGGATGCTGACCGGCCCGATCCCCGCGACCGCGCACGCGTTGCGGAAGACCGGGCTCGGCATCGGCGACATCGACCTGTTCGAGGTGAACGAGGCGTTCGCCAGCGTCGTCCTCGCGTGGATCGAAGAAATGGGCGCGGATCCGGACCGCGTCAACGTGAACGGCGGCGGGATCGCGCTCGGTCATCCCATCGGCGCGACCGGCACGAAACTGTTCGCGACGCTGCTGCACGAACTCGAGCGGCGAGGCGGCCGCTACGGATTGCAGACGATGTGCGAAGGCGGCGGAACGGCGAACGTCACGATCATCGAGCGTCTCTAAGTCTTCTGCGGGGGGTGGGGTCGTGAGTGGTAATGACGGTTCTAGCCGTCATTGCCACTCACGACCAACGCGCTCAGGCACCCGTCGCCGCTGGCCCGGGTGTCTCGAATGCCTCGTTGGGGACGTTGAGCGTCTCGTATGTGGCATTGGGGACGTGTCTGTCCGGTGTGGACTCGCGTTGTTGAGGCTGGTCTCGTTCTCGGCGAGGCTATCGTAGTCGTTCGCCTGAACTTGATCAGAAGACATGTCGCCATGCTGCCAGAAATACAGAAAGAGCCCTTCCAGGTGAGTCATGCCTGGAAGGGCTCTTTCTGTGTACGGGGAAACCGGAGGTAGCGGAATCCGAAAACGCCCGAATCATCGTCGGACCCGGTTCCTTCCGGTGTCCCCAGGAGGTGGCGGTGAGTGCGGAGGCCCAGCAACCCACCGCCACCCGGAGGGACCGCGGCCGCCGCGCGCGGCCCCGGTCCGGTCGCGTGCCCGGGTCACCCGGCGGGCACGCGAGCCCAGGGCATCTCTTCCTGCGCCGGTACGGCCGCGGTCGGGGTGTCGGAGAGGAAGTCCCGCTCGAACGGGGCGAGGATGTCCTGCCCGATCGGCGTGGATTCGTCGGCGACAGCCTGTGCGTAGGCGGGTTCCGCCGGGGCAGGTGCCGGAGCCGGAGCCGGCTCGGGCGTGCCGTAGACGGGCTCGGGCACCGGGAGGCGCCGGTCGAGTTCCGCGGTCCAGTGGATCATCGCCTGCGGACGGTCCCAGCCGGCGGCACCGATGAGCCTGCCGTCGCGGACGAAACCGGTGACACCGTCGGAGAGTTCGATCGTGTCCTTGCCGAGCGAAGGTACGCCGACGGTCTGCAGCCGGGCATCGTAGAGGGACGACCAGGCGCGGGGGAGCGGGGTGAACGGCCTCGCGTTGCCGCGGCCGAGCATCAGGCTCTCCGCCGCCGCGCGGCCCGATTCGACGCCGTTCATCCAGTGCTCGACCCGTCGCGGGGTCTCGTCGATCCGCAGGTTCGGCCATTTCGCCACGTCACCGGCGACGACGACGTCTTCCGCGCCGACGGCGAAGAGGGTCGACTCGCACAGCACGCCGTCATCGAGCGTCAGGCCTGAGCCGCGCATCCAGTCGACGGACGGAACACTGCCGATCGACAGCACCACGCAGCTGGCCACGAGGAACTGGTTGTTCGTCAGGTGCAGGCCGACGGTTTCCTTGGTGCTGATCCAGTTGCGGACCTCGGTGTTCATCGCGAGCTTCGCGCGGTGGTGCTGGTGCTCCTTGGTGAGCGATGAGGCGATCCGCTCACCGAAGCGGTGCAGCGGCGCCTTGGCATGCCCGATGAGCGTGACGTCACGGCCCATGTACCGCATGCTGGCCGCGAACTCGTTGCCGATCAGGCCGCTGCCGATGACCACGACCGCCTTGTTGCTGTTTCCCAGCGCCCGCCGGACGGCGAGTGAATCCTCCACGGTGCGCAGCACGCGGACCCGGGGGTCGTGGCGCGGCGAGCCTGGCAGATGCCGCGGGTAGACCCCCGTCGCGACGATCAGGCCGTCGTACCAAAGGGATTCCCCGCCCGGCAGATGCACCGTGCGTTCCTTGGTGTCGAGCCTGGTCGCCCGGGTGCCGAGCCGCCAGTGCAGATCCATGTCGGTATAGGTGTCCAGGCTCGCCGCCACCGGTTTGACACCACCGGTGATCAGTTCCTTCGACACCATCGGCCGGTGGTACGGCTTCCGCGGCTCGTCGCCGACCAGCACGATTTCGCCGTCGAAGCCGAGTTCCCGCAAACGTTCCGCGGACCGGAGCCCGGCGACGCCGGCTCCGACGATGACGATCCGATCTCCGTCACTCATCGTCGTAAGCTCCTTCTCCCTTGACTCTGATTGCTTGTTTGGGACAGATCCTGGCCGCGGAGATGGCCGGGTCCAGGTTGTCCCGGTCGACCATCCGGCGGATGCGGAGCTTGCCGTCCGGTCCGATCTTGAAGATGTTCGGCGCTTCCATCTCGCAGAAGCCGAAGACTTCGCACCGCTCGTTGTCGACGCTGACGCGTGTGCCGCGCCGCGCGCTTCCGAAGATCATGTTCGCGACTCCAAGTTCTGATGAACCCCAGGCATGGTCAGACCAGCTCCTCGACGAGACCCATCCGTTCGAGGAACCGGATCGGCATGAACCGCAGAGCCGTCAGGAGGACCGCGGGAACCAACAGGGTGATGCCGCCGAACCACAGGAGCCCGAGGTGCCCGTTGGCCATGGCACCGAAGAACGAGTGGAGCGCGGTGATGCCGACCGCCGGGTAGGCGAGCCGGTGGATCCAGAGGAAACGCCGGTAGGAACTGAAGCGGTGGATGCCGCCGGTCAGCGCGACCGCGAGCATGACCTCCAGGCCGACGATGCCGAGTTCGTGGCGGCCGAGCATGCCAGGGAACAACGGAATGATCGTCTGCGGAAGGGTGAATCCGTCCGGGAGGAAAAGGAAGGCCATCGCGTGCACGACGCCGAAGGACAGCGTCAAGATGCCGAGGACCATATGCGAGTTACGCAAGGCCTTACGTCCGGTCATCGACTTGATCCAGCCGGTCGCGGTGAGCACGCCCCAGGCCAGGGTGAGGCACATGAAGCCGTACGCGATCCTGGCGGAGGTCTGTGCCATCCCCTTGAGACCGATGTCCGTGTCGGCCTTCTGGGTCAGGACGATCACCACCTCGGACCATCCGTCATACATTGAGCTCTCCTGATGCGCTGGGAACCAGTGCTGGTTCGGATCTGGCCGCGCGTTTGCGGGTTCGGGTGTTCTTGCTGCGCAGGGTCCGGATGCCGAAGAACAGGCCCGCTCCGATCACGACCGCCAGTACGAGGCCGAGCGCCATGTCGCTGAGGCCGACGTCCATCTTCGAGTTGGGCGAGAGGGCCTGCGGGGCCGGGGCCTCCGGCATCTGCGAGTGGTCGACGACGCCGGTGCTCTCCAGCAGGGTCATGTGGCGCAGCACCGCCTGGTTGGCCGTGGTGGCGTAGTCCCGCATCACATCATTGCGGGTACCCGCCCTGACCTGCGCGATCGCGGGGAACAGCACACCGTGCGCGTAGCGGAGCCGGTTGGCGAAGATGCGGTCGAACTCGCTGTCGTCGCGGGCGGCCCGCATCTCGCCGAGCCAGCCGGCCTGCTGGTCGCTGGGCTCGTTCGGCAGCGCGACGCCGAACCGGGTGGCGATGTCGTTGGTCGCGATGTCGAGCCTGCCGTGGTCGATCATCAGCGCCCGGCCGACCTCACGGGTCCGCCGGCTCTTGCCGCGTTCCTGCGCCCACATACCGGCGGGCATCTCCCACAAACCGGCCAGCTTGACGTTGATGATCAGGTTCTGGTCGGAGGCGGTGATGGTCTGTGCGTGGGCGTTGTCGGCCGGTCCGAGCAGGCTCACCAGCGCCATCGTGACCAGCACGAGGACCAGGCGCGACAAACGGGACAGGGAGGGGGCGGTGACTTCGCCGTCGAGGTCAGATGCCGAGGTCATCGGCCTGCCAGGTTTCTGCGGTGATCAGGACCTTGGTGCCGTCCGGCTTGATCGGGAACCAGGCTTCGTCGACGCCTTGCCCGATGGTGTTGCCGGGCATCATGTCGTTCTTGTTGCGGTAGAGCGGCCAGCCGGCCAGCGTCACCTGTTTGGTGCCGTCGTCCCTGGTGACGGTGCCGACGAGGGCGCGGTCGATCCCGGCCACGATGAGGTCGTCGTCGCCGTCGGCCTTCGCGGGGACCCAGGTTCGCGAGCAGGTCTCCGAGCAGTTCGACTTGGGCGGATTGACCGTGTCCTTGTCGAACCGATAGAGCGTGAAGCCATTGGTGTCGGTCACGAGCGGACCGAGGTCGAACAGGTTCGCCGCGGTGATTCCGGGTGCGGCTTCGGCCTCTGGGTCCGGCATTCCTGGAATTTCTGCCTGGCCGGCGGCGGGAGCCGCGCCAGGAGTGCCGTTGGGACCCGCGGTACCGGTTGTACAGGCCGAGGTCAGCATGACCGCGACTGATAAGACGGCCATGGGTATGACCGAGCGTGACACGGGGTTCACGGAAATCCTCCTGTCGGGGCCAGAGGAGAACGCCATCGCCGTGAAGCGATGGTGCGCAGGCGCGTTTAACTCCACTGTGGACAGTCAAGATCGGATGTCATCGGACATCCAAGATCCACAGTGGATTCGGCGATGCGGGGGACAGCGCCGGGTCGGGGGGTCTTCGGTAGGGGATACGGTCACGATGCGGAGACGGTTCAAAAAACTTTCAGCGCGACAGAACCACGACAGAAGGATTTTGGTACTGGACTTATCGCCCCTGCTCCCACAAAGATGTGCCGCGTGGGACGCCACTCTCGGATACTGCAGCCAATAGTCGATCATGAACCCGCCAAGAACGGGCATGACGACCTCATCAGGGCGTTGTACCAGGAGTTCGGCTCAAGCCTGATGGCGTTCGTGCTGAAGTTGACCGGCCACGATCGCCAGTGGGCTGAGGACGTGGTCCAGGAGACGCTCATCAAAGCGTGGCGTAACGCCGGCAAGCTCGACCGGCAGCCGGAGATGCTCCGTGCTTGGCTCTTCACCGTGGCCAGGCGGATCGTCATCGACGGCTGGCGGAGCCGGAGTGCTCGCCCTCAGGAGGTGGAAGAGCTCGAATCCGATTCGATCGGAGTCCCGGACGAGTCGGAGAAGACCCTCGCGGCCATGATCGTTTACGAGGCCCTGCGTAATCTGTCCCCGGAACAGCGTGAAGCCGTTCAGCAGACATACCTGCGGGACCGCACCGTCAACGAGGTCGCGGCCACGCTGGGCGTTCCGCCGGGTACGGTCAAATCGCGGATCCATCATGCCGTGCGCGCGCTGCGCAGGGCGCTGCAGGAGCGGGGGTGAGCGAGGTGTCCGGAGCGCCGCACACCGATGTCGCCGCCTACGTGCTGGGCGTCCTCGGCGAAGAAGATCACGCGAGGTTCGAAGCACACCTGCTGGAGTGCCCGGACTGCCAGGTCGAGCTGGTGGAGATGTACCACCTCCCGGACATCCTGGACATGGTCAAGAAGAGCTGGCCGGATCCGCCGGTGAAGGGCCCGGGGCCCCGCGTGCTGCGCATGCTGCTCGCGGACGCCGCGAAGTCCAATCGCCGGCGGAAGGTCGTCCGGCTCGCGACCGCGGCGGCCGTACTGGTGCTCGTCGTCGGCGGACCGCTGACCGTTCTTTCGCTTACCGACCGTGAGGCCGTCATAACGCAGGCCTCACCCACGATCACGACGACGGCATCGTCCACGGCGGTGCCGGACGCGGGTCCGGACGGCGGTGCGGCTCCCTTCGGCTGGTCCGAATCGGGTAACGCCGTCGGCGCCGAGGTCACCGTGCAGTCCAAGGAGTGGGGCAGCGTCGTCGAACTCGAGCTGCGTGGCGTCACCGGCCCGATGACCTGCCAGCTCATCGCGTATTCCCGCAGCGGAAGCGCCGTTTCGGTCAACAGCTGGGGTGTGCCCGCCAAGGGCTACGGCGTCCCCGGCTCACCGGACCCTCTCGTCGTCACGGGGTCCACGTCCTTGCAGACGGCCGACATCGAGCGCTTCGAGGTGCACAAGCAGGACGGCACCGTCCTGGCCACCGTTCACTCCAGTTAGATAACGGAAAGATAACGGCGGGATCGCGTTTTGAACCGCCACGCAACCAGAGCCGTATCTCTCAGTAGCCGGATCCCTCTCGGCGGGCGAACAGAAGGTTCGCCGCGAATTCGGTAGTTCCGTATTCGACAAATGCGTAGCTCATGCCTGGGTATAAGCGGGTTTATTTCGCGTGCCCGGAAACGAATGAGGTGAGCAAGTCAATGGCACGAAATCAAGGGCGCCATCGTATCGCCCGCAGGACCAAGATCGCGACCGCGTTGCTGGGACTGTCGCTCGCGGTCGGTGGTCTGGTGGTGTCCACCACGACCGGCGACTCGGACAGCGCCTCAGCGGACGAGGTGGACAAGTCGCAGTTCGTGGACATCACCACGGTCGAACCGAATGTGGACAAGCCGGAAGAGGGCGACAACGCGTCCACGGGCTCGTTCACCGTCAACTGCGGGAAGAACGAGAACGAGCACTTCAACCCCGACAACTTCATCGCTCAGCCAGGCATCCGCAATGGTGCCCAGCATCTGCACGACTATGTCGGAAACCTTTCCACCAACGCGGATTCGAACAACGAGAGCCTCGAAGGCGCCGGCACCACCTGCGAGAACGGTGACGAGTCGACCTACTTCTGGCCCGTGGTACGGATCGACACCGAGGAGGAGGGCGAAGAGGAAGCGCAGCAGGGCGACCAGAACCAGGACGACCAGCAGAACCAGGACGACCAGAACAACCAGAACAACCAGGACGACCAGAACAACCAGCAGCAGAACCAGAACGACCAGCAGAACCAGCAGGACGACAACCAGCAGAACCAGGACGACCAGGCTCAGCAGGGCGACAACCAGAACAACCAGAACAACCGGCAAGGGAACAAGCAGCAGGGTGACCGGAACCAGGGCGGTGGCGGCGGCCAGCCCCAGGGCGACCGTGACCAGAACCGTGACGGTGGCCAGAAGCAGGGCCGGAACAACCAGCAGCAGAACCAGGATCAGAACAACCAGCAGCAGAACGACAACCAGGACAACCAGAACCAGAACAACGACGACCAGCAGAACAACGACAACCAGAACAACAACGACCAGAACAACAACGACCAGAACAACAACGACCAGAACAACAACGACCAGGACCAGGCCAACCAGGACGAGGAGCAGGCCGAGCTCGAGGCGCCTGCCGGTGAAGAGAACGAGCTCGCCGGCAACGACGGTGAGATCCAGCGGCCGGCGACCGTCGACATCACCTTCAACGGCAACGCGCAGGAGAAGGTCAAGGAAATGCCGAAGTTCCTCCGCATCCTCTATGGGGACGCGAAGGTCACCGCGAACGGCGCAGCCAACGCGCGGGAAAGCTGGACCTGTACCGGGTTCGAAGACCGGCTGATCAAGCAGTACACGATCTGCCCCGAAGGCAGCGATGTCAAGCGAGTGCACACCTTCGCGAGCTGCCTCGACGGTAACAACATCGACAGTGAGAACCACCGGGATCACATCAAGTACCCCAACGAGGACGGCGAGTGCGGTGACGGCCTGACCGCCGTTCCGGAGCTCACCATCTCGCTGACCTACAAGATCCCGCGGGAGAACCAGGTCAACGGACAGTACAAAGTGGACTCCTTCCCCGAGGAGGATCACAACCCGTTCTCGGATCACGACGATTTCGCGAACGTGATGTCCGACGAGATCATGGACCGGCTCGTCGACTGCATCAACGAGGGTCGTAAGTGCCGCGAATGATACGGTAATCGTCCCTTCGGTAAACGAGGAGACTTTCCTTTCGGCAGGCATCCCGGTGTCCACAATGTCTTGTGGGCACCGGTGATGTCGTTGTACGCCAAGGGAAAGTCTCCTTCTTTTTATATCTGACCAATCAGTGATCCGCGTCACTGAAATTAGATCCGGGAAACAGGTGACAGCAGGTGTCGATGCGGTTTATCGTTTATCTCAGAACGGAATGACGCTTCAGAACTCAAAACCTTCAGAGCTTGAAACCCAGAGCTTTTGAACCCAGACCTCACCCACGATTTCCGCCGCAGGTGCGCGAAAGCGGCCACGCGGTTCGCGGACACTCCGTCCTCGTAGGCGCTCGAAGTCCGCGATGCGTCCCCGGCCACTCCGACGGCCGGGGCAGTCAAACGGAAGCGAGAACCGGCGAACAGGAAGGAAAAATACTCCGGCCCGGCGGGTCCCCCCTACACCTCACCCACCCGCCGGGCCGGCCTCACTTGAAATGATCGACACAACTGAAGAACGCTCCGTTAGCGTCCATGGCCCTGCCGGTGGCCTCCCTTGAGGGAGGTCGCCGGCAGGGTTTTTCGTCCGCGGGTTCCGGTAGGTTCGGCGCCATGGGTGATGAATGGGGCCTTCGCAACCTCTCTGATCCCGACCTCGCGCCCTAGCCGCCTCTCACGTCACCACCGTCACACCAGCAACAGTCCACACCGGACAGACACGTCCCCAATGCCACATACGAGACGCTCAACGTCCCCAACGAGGCATTCGAGACGCTCCGGCCATTTCCACGCCGTGCTCATCCAGGACAAGGCGGAAGCGCTCTTCGCCTCATTTATCGCCGTGGCCCCCGGCCGTCGTGATCACCTCGGTGCTGACGTTCTTCTACTGCCTGGTCGTCCTGATGCTCCTCAGCCGTAGAACAGTTCGCGCAGCGCTTCGGTGAACTGGGCCGGATTCCGCTGCGGTGCCAGATGCGCGCCCGGCATCTCGGTGAACGGCAACCCCAGTTCCAGGGCCAGGATCTTCGCGGGCTGATAGTGGTAGTGACCCCGGCTGCCGACGCCGGCGACCGGGAGGATCTCGGTCCTGGCCTTCCGCAGCGCACGGAGATCGGGGAGATAGTCGAAGATCGAGGTCAGTTCACGGTCGAACAGCCGATTCCACTCGTCCTCGTTCGGCAGCCGGATCGCGCGCAGCTCCGGCAGGGCGGCCCCGGCGATGGCGTCTGTGAACCGCCTGAAGGCGCCCATCAGGTCGCCTGCCTGCGCGAGTTTGACCTGGGCGGCGGCGTCGTCGAGCCAGCCGAGCGCGTCCGGGAGCAGCTGGACGGCGGGCGGTTCGTGCGCGACCAGGATCGTCGCGTCGTCCGGGTAGCGGGTGACGAGGTCGAGACCGATGAGGGCGCCCGCGCTGGTCCCGAAGACCAGGGCGGGCGCGCCGCCGACGTGCCGGAGCACGGCGTGGGCGTCGTCGGCCTGCCGCTGCACGGTGACCGGGCCGGTGGTGGTGTCGGTGCTGCGGAAATGGCCCCGCCGGTCGTAGGTGACGACGGTGTGGTCCTCGGCGAGCGGCTTCGCCATCGCCCGGAAGGTGTCCGCCGAGCCCAGCCCACCGGCGATCAGGAGCAGAAGCGGCCCTTCGCCGGTGCTGCGGACGTACAGCTCACCGTCCTCGACCGGACAACGACTCTCCGAGATCATGCGCGAAGTCAAGCACAACACGGAGAGCTCCTCACGCGGTGGATAGCCGCTGCAGGATGCCCGTGGCATCGGCCACGATCGACTCGATCAGCTCGCCAACCGAGGGGAGATCGTCCAGCAGCCCGACGACCTGCCCGGACGCCAGTACCCCCGCTCCGGTGTCGCCTTCGACAAGCCCGGCGCGCAGCAACATCGGGGTGTTCGCGGCCATCAGGACCTGGGACCACGTCCGTTC
Organism: uncultured Actinomycetota bacterium; assembly: GCA_963766045.1. Taxonomy (GTDB): domain Bacteria; phylum Actinomycetota; class Actinomycetes; order Mycobacteriales; family Pseudonocardiaceae; genus Amycolatopsis. The sequence continues at coordinate 2,274,147 of CAVXYN010000003.1, forward strand.
TCCGCCGCGTTTCATCCGTAGTCCCTCGACGGCGAGCGAGCGCCAGGAAAGCCCGCTCAACCGCCGGAACCGGACGGCATTCCGGGCGACCCTGGCGAGTCCCGTCACCGGACCGGACGACTCGAGCGCGTCCACCAGCTCCGTCCGGAGGACGCGGTGCGGCATCCCGTCCACCTTCCGGGTGACGACTGTTCCGTTGAGGTCGCGGGCGAGATAGGCCTGTTTGACCGAATCGGGAACCGTGCTTTCCTGCGTCAGAAGGAATCGCGTGCCCATCGCGACGCCGGCGGCCCCGTACGCGAGCGCGGCGGCGAGGCCCCGGCCGTCGAAGAAGCCGCCCGCGGCGACCACTGGGATGTCGACGGCGTCGAGCACCGACGGCAGCAGCAGGGTCGTCGCGACCGGACCGGTGTGCCCGCCGCCTTCGCCGCCCTGCACGATGACGGCGTCCGCGCCCCAGCCCGCGACCTTCTCGGCATGGCGGGCCGCGCCGACCGACGGGACGACGAGAACGCCGTTGTCCCTGAGCCGCGTGATCATGTCCTTCTTGGGCGCCAAGGCGAAGGACGCGACCCGGACCTCCTCGGTGATCAGCAGGTCGACCCGGCGCGCGGCGTCTTCGGCGTCCGCGCGGAGGTTGACCCCGAACGGCTGCGAAGTGCGGCTCTTGACCTCCTTGATCGCGGCCGCCAGCTCGTCGTAGGTCATCGTCGCCGACGCCAGGATGCCGAGACCGCCCGCTTCGGCGGTCGCGGACACGAGCCGCGGCCCGGCCACCCAGCCCATCCCGGTCTGGACGACCGGATGCCGGATGCCGGCGAGCTCGGTCAGCGCGGTCTTCACGAGGGGACTTCCTTTTCCCGCACCGACTTCGGGTCCAGACTGGTGCGGATCAACAGTAGTTCGGACTCGGTCGGTAGCCGTGATTCCGTCACGCCGTCGGTGGTCAGTGGGAACGACGTTGCCTCGACGATCTCGTCCACCGAGACACCGGGATGCACCGAAACCAGTCTTGGTGCGTGGTCTTCACCGCCGAAATCGAGGACGCCCAGATTGGTGACCACGCGATTGACGTCGTGGTACCGCAGCCCGGCTTCCTTCGCCCTGGCGAAACCGACCCCCGACACGACGTCGACCTGCTCGACGAAGACCCGTTTGCTGTGCCGGGGAACCCAGTAGCTCGTGCGGTGGTTCGCGGTGTTGCCGGGACCGCCGCGCACTCCGAGCAGTTGCTTCTTAGGCTGCGCGTGCTCGCCGATGGCCGAGATGTTCTGGTTGCCCTCGCGGTCGATCTGGTTGGCGCCCATCACGACATGGCGTTTCCCGCGCGGAACCACCGTGTCGAGCACTTTCCGGAACGGTTGCCAGCCTTCTATGACGGCGTCGGAAGTCATCAGATACGCCTCGCCGTCCGACAGGAGGATGTCCGGTTCGAAGGTCAGCCGCGCGAGCCGGGCACCCAGCGAGGGGATGAAACCCATCGGGCTCACCACGATCTCGCCGTCACCCCGGAAAAGTTCGGCGCAGGCCACGACGGCGACCTCCGCGCGCGTTATGTCGCTCATACTGCCTCCCCGAATTCGGCGACGGCTTTCTGGTACCGCGCTTCGTCTCCCGACAGGAAGCGGTCGACGAATTTCGGCCAGGCGTCGAGATCCTTGGCTGCCTCGGCGTAGTGGCGCTGGAAACGTTCGTCGCGTCCGTAGTCCGGGACGGCGGTGGTGAAATGCGCGCCGTTCGGGGTTTCCGCGACGCCGGTGACCAGCATCCGGTTCAGCAGCAGGCTCTGCACCGGTCCGGCTTCGGTGAGCTCGGCCGTCTCCACGATCTGTTCCGTTGACACGTAACACTTGTCCGCCGCCAGTGCGAACAGTTCGTCGAAGTACGGATCCGGTCCGAGGTATTGCGCGTTCCCTCGGGAATCCGCACGGTTCAGGTGGACAAGAGCGGCGTCGAGTTTGAGCGCCGGGACCGCGAGAAGCTCTTCGTCGTCCTCGTAAGGCGAACGCACGGTTTTCAGCGCCGGGTTCACCCGCATGATGGCGGAGCCGAGGCCCGCGCGCGTCGGCAGGAACGGAAGTCGTTGTGCGGCAGCGGATAGCCCGGTGCCGAAGACACCCTCGTCGTACTCGGTCACGGAGATTTCCCCGGCTTCCCGGACCCGCGAGAACCAGGGGTCGTAGGGAATCGAGTCCAGCGTGACGAAGCCGAAGACCAGATGCCTGATCTTGCCCGCCGAGGCCAGCAGCCCGACGTCCGGTCCGCCGTAGGAGACCACGGTGAGGTCCTTCACCGGCGACCGCAGGATCGCGCGGATCAGGGCCATGGGCTTGCGCCGGGAACCCCAGCCGCCGACCCCGATCGTCATGCCGTCGCGGAGTTCGGCGACGATCTCATCCGGCGTCATCCGCTTGTCGGTCATGCCTTCCCCTTGCCGTCCAAGAACTCCTGGCGCGCGCCATCGGACACACCGGCCAGATTGAGTTCGAAGGTGAAGCCCTGCTCGAAGCGGTAGCTCCGGTGCACGGGCTGGACGTCGATGCCGTTGATGGCCTGTTTCGCCGCACGGATCACCCTGGTGTCCTTCGCCGCGATCCGGCGGGCCACACCGAGCGCGGTCTCGTCGAGTTCTTCGCGCGGAACGACGGCGTAGACCGAACCGTGGTGGTGCAACTGATCGGCACTGATGGTCGAGGCCGTGTAGTACAGCGCCCGCATGAGGTGTTGCGGGACAAGCCGCGCGAGATGGGTCGCCGCGCCCAGGGCGCCGCGATCGACCTCGGGGAGCCCGAAGGTCGCGTCTTCGCTCGCGACCACGATGTCCGCGTTGCCGACAAGGCCGACGCCTCCGCCGAGGCAGAACCCTTGTACCGCGGCGATCACCGGGACCGCGCAGTCGTAGACCGCGGAGAACGCGGCGGCGCAGCCCTCGTTCGCGCCGATCAGCGCGCCGTATCCCGGGTCGCGCTGGATCTCCTTGATGTCGACGCCGGCGTTGAAACCGCGGCCTTCGGCGCGCAGCACGACGACGTGGGTCGCCGGGTCACGTCCGGCGTCGGTGATCGCGGAGGCGAGGGCGAACCAGCCCTTCACGCTCAGTGCGTTCACCGGGGGAGCGTCGAGGGTGACCACGGCGATGCCGGGCTCCGGAGAGTGGGTGGAAACGCTCATCGGGCACCCTTCGCTCTTACCAAACCTAGCACTTGCTTGGTACGTTAGCAGGGCGTCCGCCCCGGGTACAGCGAGTGCGAAGGAGGCCCGACATGGCACTCGAACTGCGGCTCGACGACGCCGTGGTGCTGGTGACCGGTGGAGTGCGCGGTGTCGGCGCCGGTGTCACGAGAAGCTTCCTGCGTGCGGGTGCCCGCGTGGTCACCTGCGCGCGCAACGAACCCGAGCGGCCGGTCTGTGCCGACGGCGCGGCGTCCACCTTCATCACCTGCGATGTCCGTGATCCCAAAGAGGTCGACGCGCTGTTCGCGGAGATCCTGCGCCGTTACGGCAGGCTCGACGTCGTCGTCAACAACGCCGGTGGTGCGCCGTACGCGGATGCCGCGCAGGCGTCGCCGCGGTTCCATGACAAGGTGATCGCGTTGAACCTGCTGGCTCCGCTGACCGTCGCCCGTGCGGCGAACGCGATCATGCAGCGTCAGGATCGCGGCGGGGTCATCGTGAACATCAGCAGCGTCAGCGCGACGAGACCGTCGCCGGGAACGGCGTCCTACGGGGCGGCGAAGGCGGGGTTGGACAACCTGACCACCACACTCGCCGTCGAATGGGCGCCGAAGGTGCGGGTCAACGCACTCGACGTCGGCATGGTGCGGACCGAACATACGCACCTGCACTATGGCGACGAAGCGGGTGTCGCCGCGGTGGGTGCGACCGTCCCGTTAGGACGATTGGCCGAACCCGACGAGATCGGCGCCTGCGCGGTGTTCCTGGCTTCCCCGCTGGCTTCCTATGTCAGTGGTGCCTGCCTGACCGTCCATGGCGGGGGAGAGGTGCCCGCGTTCCTGGCAGCCGCCAATTCCCATGGTGAGCAACGAAAGGAGCCGGTGTGAGCGGGATCGCCGACGGCCGGATCGTGGTGGTGACCGGCGCCGGGCGCGGAATCGGGCGGGCGCACGCGCTCGCGTTCGCCGCCGAGGGTGCCCGGGTGGTGGTGAACGACCTGGGCGCCGGCCTCGACGGCAGCGGAGATTCGGCCGGCCCCGCACAGGACGTCGTCGACGAGATCGAAACGCTCGGCGGCAAGGCGGTCGCGAACACCGACGACATCGCGTCCTGGGACGGTTCCGCCGCTCTGGTGCGGACGGCTGTCGAATCCTTCGGCGGGCTGGACGTACTGGTCAACAACGCGGGTTTCCTGCGCGACCGGATGTTGGTCAACCTTGGCGAGGACGAATGGGACGCGGTCATCCGGGTCCACCTCAAGGGGCATTTCGCGCCGATGCGGCACGCTGCCGAGTACTGGCGAGCCGAGGCGAAAGCCGGCCGGACGCGGAGGGCGCGGGTGATCAACACGAGTTCCGGCGCCGGGTTGCTCGGCAGTGTCGGGCAAGGGAACTACGCGGCGGCGAAGTCCGGGATCCTGGGGCTCACGCTGGTGGCGGCCACCGAATTCGCCCGGTACGGCGTCACCGTGAACGCGATCGCCCCGGCGGCGCGGACCCGGATGACCGAGGTGGCGTTCGCCGACGACATGGCCGCACCGGAGTCCGGTTTCGACGCCATGGCACCGGAGAACGTGTCCCCGCTCGTGGTGTGGCTGGGCAGCGAGGAGTCCGCCGGGGTGACCGGCCGGGTGTTCGAGGTCGACGGCGGCCGGGTTTCGGTCGCGCAGGGCTGGCGGCACGGGGTCGCGCGGGACAAGGGCTCGCGCTGGTCGCCTGCCGAACTCGGCCCCGTCGTCGCCGAACTTCTGGCCGAGACGCCTGCCCCGGAACCCGTCTACGGCGCCTGACTCCCGCAAGTAGTCCTCTGCTTGCGCGAATTGTCGGTGTGGGGTGCGACGCTGGGGGGATGGCGACTTGGCAGGAGTTCAGCGAGCAGGCACCCGAACTGGCGAAGAAGATCCACCAGCGGTTCACCGCCGAGAAAACGCACTTCCTGGCGACGATCCGGCGTGACGGCTCGCCAAGGGTCAGCGGATCCGAGGTCGATTTCAAAGGACCCGATCTGCTGATCGGTTCGATGATCGACGCGGTGAAGGCGAAGGACCTCCAGCGTGACGGCCGGTTCGCGATCCACGCGTCCTCGGCGATCGACGAGGGCGGCGCGGACGCGAAGGTGGCAGGTGTGGCCGTCGAGGTCACCGACGCGGCTGAGGTCGCGAAGCTGCAGGGCAACGAGGAGCCGGCGCACGTCTTCCGGCTCGACCTCGCCGAAGCGGTGTTGACCTGGGTCGAAGGGAACGCGCTGATGGTCGAGGTCTGGAAGGAGGGCAAGGGCAGCAAGCGGCTGGCCCGGCCCGACAACGGTCCGGTGGTCGAGGTGGGTGCCGGGAGCGCGTGAGGGTGGCCCTCACGTACCCGGGAGGTGGTGAAGGCCTCCTTCCCTACCCTGAGCGTAGGGAAGGAGGCCTTCACGGCACCCGCTCTTACGCTGCCTTGGGCGCTAGAGCCGTTCGATGATGGTGCCGGTGGACAGCGCGCCGCCGGCGCACATCGTCACCAGCGCGGTGCTCGCGTCGCGGCGTTCCAGCTCGTGCAACGCCGTGGTGAGCAGCCGCGCCCCGGTGCTGCCGACGGGATGCCCGAGCGCGATCGCGCCGCCGTTCACGTTGACCTTGTCCTCGTCCGGCCGGTGCACCCGCTGCCACGAGAGCACCACCGAGGCGAAGGCTTCGTTGACCTCGAACAGGTCGAGGTCGGCGATCGTCATGCCCGCCTTGGCCAGCACGCGTTCGGTGGCCTGTACGGGACCGTCGAGGTGGTAGTACGGTTCCGCGCCGATCAGCGCCTGAGCCACGATCCGCGCCCGCGGTCGCAGGCCGAGGGCGCGAGCGCGTTCGGCGTCCATCAGCAACAGCGCGGCCGCGCCGTCCGAAATCTGCGACGACGTCCCGGCCGTATGCACGCCGCCTTCGAGAACCGGCTTGAGCCTGGCGAGGCCTTCGACGGTCGTCTCGCGCAGGCCCTGGTCGCGGGCCACCAGCCGGGTCTCACCGTTCGGCTTGCCGTCCTCGCCGAGGACGGGCGCCTTCACCGGGACGACCTCGCGGTCGAAATGCCCGGCCGCCCACGCCGCGGCCGCCTTGACCTGGGAGGCCGTCCCGAACCGGTCGACGTCCTCTCTGGTCAGCCCGCGTCGCTCGGCGATCCGCTCGGCCGCGCCGTACTGGTTCGGCATGTCGATCGACCAGTTCTCCGGCCGCGGCGTGCCGACGCCGTCGCCGCGGTTCGCGCCAAGCGGCACCCTGCTCATCGCCTCGACACCGCACGAGACGCCCACGTCGATGGCCCCGGCGGCGATGAGCCCGGCGATCAGATGGGTCGCCTGCTGCGCGGACCCGCATTGCGCGTCGATGGTGGTGGAGCCGGTCGTCTCCGGGAGCCCGGCGTGCAGCCACGCCGTCCGCGTGACGTTGCCCGCCTGCTCACCCGCCTGGGTCACCGCGCCGCCGATGACCTGCTCGGCCAAGGCGGGGTCGACACCGGCACGTTCCAGCAGCGCGAGCTGGGCGGCCCCGAGTATCTCGGCGGCGTGCAGCCCGGCCAGGTGGCCGTTGCGCTTGCCGATCGGGGTGCGGACCGCCTCGACGATCACCGGACTACCCACGCGCGCCTCCTCGGTACACCGTTCACTACCCAGAAAACTAGAACACGTTCCTGATTTGGGCAACCCGCCCCAGGGCTGGCCGGGTTTTGATCACTGGTCGGGGTTCCCTTGTCTTGCTGGACATTCATGATCCTCATCGGTCAAGTTAACGGGTTTCACTAAAACTCTTCACTTGGTAAACACCGTATGCTTCAATCGGCTGTAGAACGTGTTTCATAGGCGAACCGCGTAGGAGGTAGCCCGTGGCCGCTCCGCTGATCCCCGCCGGTTTCGATTTCACCGATCCGGATCTCTACGCCACCAGACTGCCGCTGGAGGAGTTCGCCGAGCTTCGGCGTACGGCGCCCGTCTGGTGGAACCCCCAGGCGCACAACACCGCGGGCTTCCGCGACGACGGCTACTGGGTCGTGAGCCGCCTCGATGACGTCAAGGCGGTGTCGAGAGACAGCGAGTTGTGGTCCTCTCGGGACAAGACCGCCATCATCCGGTTCGACTCGAGCATGACCGAGGACCGGCTCGATGCGAACCGTCTCGTGCTGCTGAACATGGACGCCCCGCAGCACACCAAACTGCGGCGGATCGTCTCGAAGGGCTTCACCCCGCGGTCGATCGCGAAACTCGAGGACACCCTGCGCGAACGCGCCGAGCGGATCGTCGCCGAGGCGGTCAAGAAGGGGTCGGGCGACTTCGTCACCGACGTCGCATGCGAGCTGCCGCTGCAGGCGATCGCCGAACTGATCGGCATTCCGCAGGAGGACCGGCTCAAGATCTTCGACTGGTCGAACCAGATGATCGCCTACGACGACCCCGAGTACGAGGTGGAGCCGCTCGCCGCGTCGGCCGAGATCGTCGGTTACGCCTGGAACATGGCCGAAGAGCGGCGCAAATGCCCGATGGACGACATCGTCACGAAGCTCATCCAGGCCGACGTCGACGGCGAATCGCTGGCGTCGGACGAGTTCGGTTTCTTCGTCATCCTCCTCGCGGTCGCGGGCAACGAGACGACACGCAACGCGATCAGCCATGGCATGAAGGCGTTTCTCGACCACCCCGACCAATGGGAGCTGTACAAGCGGGAGCGGCCGAAGACCGCGCCCGACGAGATCGTCCGCTGGGCCACACCGGTGGTCGCCTTCCAGCGGACCGCGACCCGCGACACCGAACTCGGCGGCCAGCAGATCCGCAAGGGCGACCGGGTCGGGATGTTCTACAGCTCGGCGAATTTCGACCCTGATCACTTCGACCGGCCCGAGAAGTTCGACGTCCTGCGCGAGGACAACCCGCATGTCGGGTTCGGCGGCACCGGATCGCACTACTGCATCGGCGCGAACCTCGCCCGGCTGGAGATCGACCTGATCTTCAACGCGATCGCCGACGTCATGCCGAACATCAAAGAGGTCGCCCCGCCCGACCGGTTGCGGTCGAGCTGGCTCAACGGGATCAAGCACTACCAGGTCCGCTACGCCTGATTGGTCGGCGGACGCGTAGGGCACCATGGGGGCATGGCTCCCCATGCGCTCGTCGACGTCGAAATGTCCTTCCGCGTCACCAAACCCGGTCCCGCCGCGTTCGTGGTCGCTCTCGCCGGCGGGGCCGATCAGGAGGAGTTCGCCTATCCCGCGCCGCCGCGCCAGGTGGCGTTCGAACACGGGACACGGGCGCAGGTCCTGGACCTGCCGCCCGGTGAGCACGTCGTGCGGTACCGGGCTGAGCGCGAGTTCCGGCCGGGCGAACCCGAGCCGGTCACCGTCGACGACGTGATCCGCTACACCCGGCCCAGCCGGTACTGCCCGTCGGACCGGATGGGCGGGCTCGCGCTGTCGCGGTTCGGCGACCTGCCCGACGCCCGGACGAAGGTCGGCGCGATCGTCAAGCATGTCGGGGACCATCTGTCCTATGTGGTCGGTGCCGGCGCACCGACCGACGATGCAGTCGACACCTACCTTTCCGGGGAAGGGGTATGCCGCGACTACGCGCATGTCTGCATCTCGCTGTGCCGCGTGGTCGATATCCCGGCCAGGTTCGCCGCGGTCTACGCGCCCGGACTGTCCCCAATGGACTTTCACGCGGTCTTCGAGGCGGCGATCGACGGCCACTGGTACGTCTTCGACGCCACCGGCCTCGCGCCGCGGCAGAGCCTGAGCCGGATCGCGACCGGACGGGACGCCGCCGACACCGCGTTCCTCGCGACTCTTGGCTGCGAACTGGACTTCCTCGGCAGCACCGTACTGGCCACCGTCGGCCCGGCACTGCCGGAAGACGACGGCGAGGACCTGGTCGTGCTCGCTTGATCGCGTGTTCGTCCGCGACCGGCGAGGTCACTGAGGTAAACATGCCGGGTGAGGGAGAAACAAGCACCGACGAAGTGGGCGCGGCTGCGTTCGGAGTACCGCTGGCTTGATCACCTGGCGCGGGCCGTGAACCGCTATGTCGAGTACGGCGGCTACCACTACGTCGCGTCGATCACCTATTTCAGCCTGTTCTCGCTGGTACCGATCCTGATGCTCGCGGTGTCGGCGGCCGGATTCGTACTGGCCAGCCAGCCGCAGCTGCTCGAATCCATGCTCAACGCCATTGCCGGCACCCTGCCGGGCGCGCTCGGGGACAAGGCGGGGGAGCTGCTCACCGGTTTCGTCGAACAGCGCACGAGTGTCGGGTTGATCGGTCTGGCGATCGGGCTGTACTCCGGGTGGAACTGGATGAACTCGCTGCGGGATGCGCTCACCGCGTTGTGGGGCCAGAACCGTTCCCATCTGCCGCTGCTGCGCACGATCGCCGTCGACCTGCTGGCACTGGTCGGGCTCGGTGCCGCACTGCTGGTTTCGTTCGCCATCACCATTTCCGGCACCGCGCTCGGACGGTATCTGCTGCGGTTCGCGGGGGTGGACGACACCAGCTGGGGCCACAACCTGCTGACCGCGACGTCGATCCCTCTCGCCTTGCTCGCCGACTGGCTCGTGTTCCTCTGGGTGCTCACCCGGCTGCCGCGACAGCCGGTCGGTGTGCGCAGCGCGATGCGGGGCGCGGTCGCGCTGGCCCTCGGGTTCGAGCTGCTCAAGCAAGCCGGTGGGGTCTACCTGCGGTTGATCGGCGACTCGCCGACCGGCGTCGCGTTCGGCTCGATCATCGGTCTGATCTTCTTCATCTCACTGGTGGCCAGGCTGCTGGTGTTCGTCACCGCGTGGACGGCGACCGCGCGTGATGCGCCGCCGCGGCCGGTTCAGCCACCTCCACCCGTCGTGATCCGGCCCGTCGTGGAGCCCGCCGACCGGCACGGCCTCGCCCCCGCGCTCGTCGGCGTGGTGACCGGGATGGTCGCGACCCTGGCCGCGCAACGTTTCCGGTCTCGCCGGCGCCCTTGACCCTGTGGATGCTATGAACGGTCCGTTCCTTGCAAAATTCGCAAGGAACGGACCGTTCATAGCGCGCCGCGGGGACGTCAGGAGGTGGGTTTGGCGGAGCCGACCACCCACATCGAGAAGAACTGCGAACCGCCGCCATAGGCGTGTCCGAGCGCGATCCGTGCGCCGTCGACCTGGTAGTCCCCGGCCCGGCCCATGACCTGTTTGGCCGCCTCCGAGAACCGCAGCATCCCGGACGCGCCGATCGGGTTCGAAGACAGGACGCCGCCGGAGGGGTTGATCGGCAGCCGGCCGCCGAGCGCGGTCTCGCCCGCCTCGGTGAGTTTCCAGCCTTGCCCTTCCTCGGTGAACCCGAGGTTCTCCAGCCACATCGGCTCGAACCACGAGAACGGTACGTAGATCTCGGCGGCGTCCACTTCGGACAGTGGGTCGGTGATGCCGGCGTCGCGCCACAGGGCGGCGGCGGCCTCGCGGCCCGCTTGGGGGTTGACCTGGTCGCGTCCGGCGAAGGTGGTCGGCTCGGTGCGCATCGCGGTCGCGTGGATCCACGCCGCACCACCGGGAACGGCGTCGCCGGCGGCCTCGTCACCGATCACCATCGCGCAGGCGCCGTCGGACGATGGGCATGTTTCGTCGTAGCGGATCGGGTCCCACAGCATCTGTGAGGCCCGCACCGATTCCACGGTGATGTCGGCCTGCTGGAGATGAGCGTACGGGTTCAGCGAGCCGTTACGCCGGTCCTTGGCCGCGACGATCGCGCCGACGTGGTCGGGCGCTCCCGAGCGCCGGATGTAGGACCGTACATGCGGCGCGAAATAGCCGCCTGCCCCGGCACCCACCGGCATCTGGAACGGCGGCAGGATCGACAGGCCCCACATGGCGTTCGACTCGGACTGCTTCTCGAAGGCCACGGTCAACACTCGACGGTGGACACCGGCCTGCACCAGCGACGCCGCCACGAGCGCGGTCGAACCACCGACGGAACCCGCGGTATGCACGCGCAGCAAGGGTTTCCCGGTCGCGCCGAGCGCGTCGGCGAGGAACAGCTCGGGCATCATCACACCCTCGAACAGGTCCGGCGCCTTGCCGAGGACGACGGCGTCGATGTCGTCCCAGCCGGTCTGCGCGTCGAGCATCGCGCGGTCGATCGCCTCCCGGAGCAGCCCGGGCATCGAGACGTCCGTGCGCTTGGCCTTGTGGTGCGTCTGGCCGGTGCCCAGCACGGCCGCGAGCTGCTTACTCATGCGCGCGCCTCCAGAGTGGCGACCAGATTCTGTTGCAGGGCGGGGCCGCTGGTCGCGTGGGCGAGCGCTTTCCGAGCCGTCCCGTCGAGGATGCGGTTCGCCGCCTCACCGATCCGCGCCAGCCCGGCGGCGAACATCGGGTTGCCGGTGAGCGCGCCGCCCGAAGGATTGATCCGGACACCGTCCCCGAGCCCCAGCGCGGTGCGCAGGATCAGTTCCTGATGCGTGAACGGCGCGTGCAGTTCGGCGAGTTCGACGCCGTCGAGGTCGAGCGCCGCACCGGCGGCCACTGTGGACGGTGACCGGGTGAGATCCCGCGCGCCGAGCACGGGGGAGTCGACCCGGTGCTCGATCCCGGTGATCACCGCGGGCCGTTCGACGAGGTCCGCAGCTCGCTCGGTGGAGGCGAGAACGATCACCGCTGCGCCGTCGGTGACAGGAGCTATGTCGTGGGCCCGCAAGGGATCCGCGACATAGGGAGTGTCGAGCAGGTCGGAGACCTCGACCGTCCCCGATATCTGCGCGGCCGGGTTCCCGGCGGCGTCGGCGCGGCTGCGTGCGGCGACCTCGGCGAGGTCCTTTTCGGACCACAGACCCGCGTCGAGACCCATTCTGGCCTGGATTCCGGCGATGCTCACCGAGTCCGGCCAAAGCGGTGCGACGACGTACGGATCGAGCTGCAGCGAGAGCACCCGTCGCAGCTGCCCGGCCGAGGATTTGCCGAAACCGTAGACGAGCGCGGTGTCGACCTCGCCCATCCGGATCTTCAGCCAGGCCTCGTACAGCGCCCAGGCGGCATCCATTTCGACGTGTGATTCGTGGATCGGTGGGAAGGCACCGATGGCGTCGACCGCGGCGACGAACGAGAACGCCCGCCCGGCGAGGTAGTCCGACGAGCCGGAACACCAGAATCCGATGTCCTTTTTGGACAAGCCGGTCCGGTCGAAGACCTCGGCGAAGATCGGGACCAGCATTTCCACCCCGTTGGTGGTGCCCTGGGTGTTGCGGACGTTGGGGGCCTGCGCGAAGCCCACGACAGAGACGTCTGGCACAGGAGTCCTCACAGGTGGTGGGCGAAGGATTCGTACGGTGCGTCGGGTTCGCCGGACGGCTCGAAATGGCTGATGTTCTCCAGCGACGTCCACCATTCATCCCGTGGCTTCCAGGCGGCGCGCACGCGCATGCCCATCCGGACGTCGGCGGCGTCGCAGCCGAGCACCAGATGCAGGAACGCGATGTCCGCGCCTTCGAGCAGGATGTACGCAGCGACGTACGGCGGTTTGAGCCGCTGCCCGAGGAACGGCACGTTCACGATGCAGAACGTGGTGACGATGCCGGTGTCGGGAAGTTCGACCTCGTCCGTCGTCGGGACGCCGTCGGTCGGACAGGCTCCGCGCGGCGGGATATAGACCTTCTCGCAGGCGGGGCAGCGCTGCCCGATCAGTTTCCCTTCGGCCAGCCCGCGCAGGTAGCGGCTTTCCTCCGGCGACGCGGAATGCTGGTAGCGCAGATGGACCGGCGTGATCACCACGCTGACCGGCGCGCCGTCCTCGCGTTTCGCGACCGGCGGTGCGGGAGCGGTCGGTGCGGTGTCCGTGCCGTCGGCCGGGACGAAGTACGCGATGTCCCGGATGTGGCCGACGGTTTCCTCGGCCCACTGGATGCGCACTCGCTGTCCGGTATGGACGTTCGACGGACTGCCGGCGTCGACGGCGTGCAGCATCGCGGTGTCGGCGCCGTCGAGCCGGATCAGGGCCCAGGCGAACGGCCGGTCCAACGGCTGGCCATCGAGCGGGTCCGCGATCCAGGACCAGGAGACGACCTCGCCCTCGGAACCGACCGGCACGAACTCGGACAGCGCCTCGGCGGTCACGGGGTCGTACTCGAGCGGGGGGACATGGACACGGCCGTCGCTGCCCCGGATACCTTCGACCCGCCGCTCGCGCAGGGCGTTGACGAACCGGCCGAGCACCGGGCCGACCGAGCGGGTGTAGTCGAAGCCCACGTTGAGCGGGGCTGACAGCGGGAGTTCGGGTGCACTCACATCCTGAGTGAAACACGTTCTCTATCTTTCGACAAGAACAGTCCGGCAAGACTGCCTCTGTCAGCGCTGCTGGCGGCTGCGTCTGTGTGGAACGCGTTCTAGATTGAGCTGCGGTCAGCGGTTGCGGAAGACGGGCTTGCGCTTCTCCGCGAAGGCTCGCGGGCCTTCCTTCGCGTCTTCGCTCGCGAAGACCTCGACGCCGTACTGGGACTCGAGCTTGAAGGCTTCTTCCTCGTGCATGCCCTCGGTATCGCGCAGGGTCTTGAGGATCGCGCGGACCGCGATCGGGCCGTTCGCCGCGATCCGTTCGGCCAGCTCCATCGCCTTCTCGAGGGCCTTCCCGTCGGGGACGACGTGTCCGATGAGGCCGATCTCGCGTGCCTCGGCCGCGGTGATGTGCCGCCCGGTCAGGAGCAGGTCGACGGCAACGGTGTACGGGATCTGACGCGGGAGCCGGACGGCGGAACCGCCCATCGGGAACAGGCTCCACCGCGCCTCCGACACGCCGAACTTCGCGCTTTCGCCGGCGACCCGGATGTCCGTGCCCTGCAGGATCTCGGTGCCGCCGGCGATGGCGGCGCCTTCGACGGCGGCGATGAGCGGCTTCGTCAGACGGCGTCCTTTGAGCAGGCCTTCGATCCGGCTCGGGTCGAAGCCCTTCTGGAACGCGCTGCTCGGCGCGTTCTTCGACATCGACTTCAGGTCCGCGCCCGCGCAGAACGCCCCGCCCGCGCCGGTGAGCACACAGCACCGGATGTCGTCCTCGTTGTCCACGCGGTCCCAGGCCTCGACCATGATCCCAAGCATCTCGCCGCTGAGCGCGTTGCGGGCCTCGGGCCGGTTCAGCGTGACGACAAGGGTGTGCCCGATCTTCTCGATCAGCGCGTGCGGTTCGCCCACCGAAATCCTCCTTGAAATCCCTGCCATTGCCCGGAACGATAACATGTTCTACTTTGGGACCGTGGCACTCAATATCGCGGATCTACTCGAGCACGCCGTCGACGCCGTGCCGGAGCGCATCGCGGTCGTCTGCGGCGATCGGCGGGTCACCTTCGCCGAATTGGAAGAGCGCGCCAACCGGCTGGCGCATCACCTCGCCGCACACGGCGTGGGACCCGGGTCCCACATCGGTGTCTACTCGCGGAACTCGATCGAAGCCCTGGAATCGATGATCGCCGCGTACAAGCTGCGCGCGATCGCGGTCAACGTCAACTACCGCTACGTCCACGGTGAGCTGCGGTATCTGTTCGACAACGCGGACCTCGTGGCCCTGGTGCACGAGCGCCAATACTCGGACAAGGTCGCCGCCGTTCTGCCGGAGACGCCGAAACTGAAACACGTTGTCGTGATCGACGACGGCAGCGACGGTGACTACACCTCTTACGGCGGTGTCGGGTACGAGGACGCCCTCGCCGGAGGATCGCCGGAGCGCGACTTCGCCGAGCGGAGCGCCGACGACATCTACATCCTCTACACCGGTGGCACGACCGGTTACCCCAAAGGCGTGCTCTGGCGGCACGAGGACATCTGGCGCGCGCTCGGCGGCGGCATCAACTTCGTCACCGGCGAGTACATCCCGGACGAATGGACGCTCGCCGAACAAGGCAAGGCGGGCAGCCTGGTCCGGCTCCCGTGCGCCCCGCTCATCCACGGCGCGGCGCAGTGGGCGACGTTCGGTGCGCTGTTCACCGTGGGCACGGTCGTGCTGCTCCCGCAGTTCGATCCGCATGAGATCTGGAAAGCCGTACAGGACAACAAGGTCCAGGTCATGACCATCGTCGGCGATGCGATGGCGCGGCCGCTCATCGACGCCTACCGCGAGGGCGAATACGACGCGTCGTCGATCGTCGCGGTGTCGAGCCACGCCGCCCTGTTCTCGCAATCGGTGAAACAGGAATTCCTCGAGATGCTGCCGAACGTGGTGATCACCGACGCGATCGGTTCATCCGAAAGCGGGTTCACCGGGATCGGCATGGTCAGCAAGGACACCGACCATTCCGCCGGGCCGCGGGTCAACTTCGGCAAGGACGCGATCCTCGTCGACGACGACGGTGCGCTGGTCGAGCCGAAGACGGGTGCGATCGGGCTCATCGCGCGACGCGGGCATGTCCCGCTCGGGTACTACAAGGACCCCGGCAAGACCGAGAAGATCTTCGTCGAGATCGACGGCAAGCGTTACGTCGTTCCGGGTGACTATGCCCGCTACGAAGAGGACGGCACGGTCACCCTGCTCGGCCGCGGGTCGCAGTGCGTGAACACCGGTGGCGAGAAGGTCTATCCGGAAGAAGTCGAAGGTGCGCTGAAGTCGCATCCGGACGTTTTCGACGCCCTCGTCCTCGGTATCCCGGACGACCGGCTCGGCCAGCGCGTCGCCGCGGTGATCCAGCCGAGGGCCGGGAAGGAGCCGGACCTCGCCGGGATCGAAGCCCATGTGCGGACCGAGATCGCCGGCTACAAGGTGCCTCGCACCATCTGGCTGACCGACGAGGTCGGCCGGACACCCAGTGGCAAGCCGGACTACCCGTGGGCCAAGCGCTATGTCGCCGAGCACGAGCCCGTCACCATTCAACCGGCGTAAAGGAGCTCTATGCGGACCTCTCTCTGCGATCGGTTGGGGATCGACCTGCCGATCGTCGGGTTCACCCCGTCGGAACACGTCGCGGCCGCGATCAGCCGTGCGGGTGGTCTCGGTGTGCTGGGGTGCGTGCGGTTCAACGACGCCGCCGAACTCGACGCCGTTCTGACCTGGATGGACGAGAACACCGGCGGAAAGCCGTACGGCGTCGACATCGTGATGCCGGCGAAGATCCCGGCCGAGGGGACGTCCGTCGACCTCGCGAAGATGATCCCGCAGGAGCATCGGGACTTCGTCGAGCGGACTCTGCGCGACCTCGCGGTGCCACCGTTGCCGGACGACACCGATGAACGCGCCGGAGTGCTGGGCTGGCTGCATTCCGTCGCCCGGGCGCATGTCGAGGTCTCGCTGAAACACCCCATCCGGTTGATCGCCAACGCCTTGGGATCACCGCCGGTGGACGTCATCGAGCAGGTTCACGCGAAGGGCGTGCCGGTCGCGGCGCTCGCGGGCAAGGCCGAGCACGCCGTGCGGCATGTCGAGAACGGCGCCGATTTCGTTGTGGCACAAGGATATGAGGCGGGCGGGCATACCGGGGAGATCGCGTCGATGGTCTTGCTGCCCGAAGTCGTCGACGCGGTCGGCGACCGGGTGCCGGTGCTGGCCGCCGGCGGGATCGGTTCGGGACGTCAGGTCGCGGCGGCCCTCGCGCTGGGTGCGTCCGGGGTATGGATGGGCTCGTACTGGCTCGCCACCGAGGAGTACCTCCAGACGATGGGGGAGTCCAAGGCGATGCAGCAGGCGCTGGTCGCGGCCGGGTCGTCCGACACCGTCCGCACCCGGATCTACACCGGCAAACCGGCCCGGCTCCTCAAGACCAGGTGGACCGAGGCCTGGGCCGCCCCCGACGCGCCCGAACCGCTGCCGATGCCGCTGCAGAATCTGCTGGTTTCCCACGCGCACAACAGGATCCACCACGCGGCGGATCCGAGCGTCGTCTCGATGCCGGTCGGGCAGATCGTCGGCCGGATGGACCGCGTCCGGCCCGTCGCCGACGTGATCACCGACCTCGTCGACGGCTACGAGGAGGCACTGTCCCGTTTGGACAAGACCCGCTGACGTGGTGCTGAAGCGGCCCTCGGACGCTATGAACGGTCCGTTCCTTGCAAATTTTGCAAGGAACGGACCGTTCATAGCGTCCGGGCTGGGCTGCCAACGTCCAGGCGACCCGCCTCGTTCGAGACTAGATGCTGTTGGCGGCGTTACGGATCGCGGTCGCGAAGGTGCTCACCTCGGTGTAGACGCCGACCGCGTTCGGCCGGGCGCAGCCGTCGCCCCAGCTGACGATGCCGACCTGGATCCAGGCATTGGCACTGTCGCGGCGGAACATCGGGCCGCCCGAGTCACCCTGGCAGGTGTCGACGCCGCCGGCCTTGTACCCCGCGCAGATCTCCGCGGCCGGGATCAGGTCGTCGTAGATGCCGCCCTGCGCCTTGCAGGTGGCGTCCGTGACGAACGGGACGGTCGCCTTGAGCAGGTAGCGCTGCTGCGCGCCGCCTTCGGTCGCCGCGCCCCAGCCTGCCACGGTGAACGTGCCGCTGTTGAAGGCGGTCGTGGTCGCGATCGGCAGGAGCGGGATCCCGGTGACCGGGCTGGCGAGCTTGATCAGGGCCCAGTCACCACCGGTGGAGGTGGGGTAGGTCGCCGACCGGTGCACGTAGGTCGACTTGCGCGTGATCCTGCTGCTGCTCTGCAGGTCCACCACGCCGAAGGTGGCGGTGATGCTCGTGTTGGACCCGGTGCGCGAGACGCAGTGCGCGGCGGTCAGCACGATCTGGTTGGTGTAGAGGGCACCACCACAGCCCATCGAAAGCCTTACCATCCAAGGGAATTCACCCTGGGCGGCCCGGGTTCCACCGACGACGTCGGCGGACGGCGGCTGAGCGGCGGCCGCGGGAGCCGTGGCGAGCCCCGCCAGGGTTCCGGCGGCCGCGACGGCGATCAGAGTTTTTTTGAGCAGGCTGAACCGACGCTTGAGGTCCAAGGGTTCATTCCTTCCGGTGTCCACAGCGAATACTGGGAACTGTCTGCGGCTAATTGACTACACCAGGTCCGCCGAGGGCGGGACAACCGACTTTCTTCGGATCTTTCGGGCGTTGATGGTGATTAACGCACGCGTGACCGCCGTTGCCGACGGATGGCGTAGACCAGAGCGCCCAGCGCCAGTACTCCGCATCCGGTGATCACCGAAACCGCCGGAAGACCGAAGGCGACGACGATGCAGCCGGCCACACCCGCGATGGCGACGATCCGGGGCGCGGGCCGCTCCTCACGGCGCAGGGTCAGCGCGCTCGCATTCGCCACCGTGTAATAAATGAGTACCGCGAAAGAAGAGAACCCGATTGCACCGCGCAGGTCGATTGTGCTCACGAGAATGGCGATGACGACGCCGACGGTCAGTTCCGCGCGGTGCGGCACGCCGAATCGGGGGTGCACCGCGGTGAGGTAGCGGGGGAGGTGGCCGTCGCGGGCCATCGCGAGCGTCGTGCGCGAGACGCCGAGGACGAGCGCCAGCAGCGAACCCACGGCGGCGAGAACGGCGCTCACCCGGACGAGCGGGGTGAGCCACGACCACGCCGAGCGGTCGACGGCCTCGGCGACCGGGTCCGGGCTGCGGCCCAGCAGGTCGGGGCCGAGCTGGAACAGCAGGGCGAAGGCGAGGACGGCGTAGACCACCAGGACGAGCCCGAGGGCGATCGGCACGGCGCGGGGAATGGTGCGCGCGGGATCGCGGACCTCCTCGCCGAGGGTCGCGATCCGCGCGTAGCCGGCGAATGCGAAGAACAACAGGCCGGCGGCCTCGAGGACACCGCCGATACCGGGAGTCACGACCGGGCCGGGGGTGCCGGCTCGGAGCGTGCCACCGAAGAGCATCGCCGCCACCGCCAAGATGAGGATCACCAGCGTGATCGACACGATCACCCTCGTAGCGAACGCGGACCGCTGGATCCCGCGGTAGTTGAGCCCGGTCAGCGCGGCCACGACGGCAACCGCCAACAGGCTCCGCCAGGGTTGGCCGAGGTCCGGCGCGGTGTAGGTGGCGACCGTGAGTGCCATCGCCGCGCAGCTCGCGGTCTTGCCGACCACGAACCCCCAGCCGGCCAGATAGCCCCAGAACTCGCCGAGCCGTTCGCGGCCGTAGACGTAGGTGCCGCCGGATGCCGGGTAGAGCGCGGCGAGCCGGGCCGACGACGTCGCGTTGCAGTAAGCGATCACCGCCGCGAGGGCCAGCCCGGCTGGTAGCCACGCACCGGCGGCTCGTGCGGCCGGGGCGAAGGCCACGAATACCCCCGCCCCGATCATCGAGCCGAGGCCGATGAAGACCGCGTCGCCCGTGCCGAGCCGCCGTGAGAGCGTTTTGGGATCGTCCACGCGGGTGAGCGTGGCATGAACACTGCGTACATGGCAGCACACGCAGATGAATTCGGCCTAGGATCTGGATCGTGAAAGCACGTTCCCCGAGAGTCCATCCGCCCGCCGACGGTCCGGTTCGTGACGGTATTCCCGAACATGGCCGGATTCCCCGGTATTACGCGGTCAAGGTTGATCTTCTCGACGTGATCAATGATCTGGGAGAAGGTGCGGTATTACCCACTGAGAGAGAACTTTCGGAACGTTTCGAGGTTTCCCGGGCGACCGTACGGCAGGCCGTCGGCGAGCTGGTGCTGGAAGGCAGGCTCAGCAGGCGGCAGGGGAGCGGGACCTATGTCGCGGGCCCGAAACTCGTGCAGCCGCTGGCGATGGTGAGTTACACGGAAGGTCTCCGGCGGCAGGGAATCCATGCGGGCCGGAACCTGATCACCCTGGAACGTCGTGAGGCCGGGCCGTCGCTGGCATCGGAGCTGGAGATCGATCCGGATGACGACATCATCCACATCGAGCGGGTGCTTTTGGCGGACGACGAACGCGTCGGACTGGAATCGACCTATCTGACGGCGGCGCGATTCCCGACGTTGATGGAGGTTTTCGATCCCACGCAGTCGTTGTACGCGTGTTTGCGGGAAAAGCTCGGGGTGGTCTTCGACGGCGCTGAGGAGCGGGTCGAAACGGTACTGGCGACGCCTCGGGAGGCGTTGCTGATCGGGACGAATCCGGCACTCCCGATGTTGCTGATGCACCGGGTCTCCTGGGGTGCCGACGGGGTGCCCTTCGAGCGGGTCCGGTCGCTGTTCCGGGGTGACCGGCTGTCCTTCGAAACCCGCCTCGGTCGCGTGGAATAACCGCAATTCGTCCTCTGCTTGCGGTGGTTCGTGCCACGTACTACCGCAAGTAGAGGCCTTGTCGCACAACGGCGACGAAGTGCGAGCCGAGTGCGGTGTTGGTAGTCACGCTCGCCGGGGTGGGCCTCGTCCGTGGCCGGGCGTCGCAGCGGTGATGCAACCCACCGGGCCCTTCGTTCCGTCTTCCGGTCATGAAGAACGCAGCGAAGACGCTCGGCGTGGGGCTTGTGCTCGTCGCCACGGCGGCCTGCGGAGCGGGCGGCCCAGGCGAGCCTCCGGCACCTGGTGCCCCACCCGTCGTCACCACACCTTCCGACCTGCCCACCCAGATCCCCGGCAGCCCGCCGGTGAGCGGCCCGCCGGCGACGAAGCCGCCGATGTCGCAGCCGACCGTGGGTCCGCCGCCCGCCGACACGCTGTTGCCGCCGTCCCAGATCGACGTCGGCAAACTCCCGTCGGACTTCCCGCGGCAGGTCAGCGCCGACAAGGGTGGCGTGGTCCTGAACGTCCACGCCGATCTGAAGAACGGCTGTGAGAACGCGTCCGCGACGCTGGCCGACCAGAACGCACAGCGGGTCGTCATCACGATCAAACTGGAGCGGGCCGAACCCGGCGACGTCTGCACGCAGATCTTCCGGTCCGTCGTGCTGCCGGTCCAGCTCGCCGAACCGATCGGGGCGCGGACCGTCGTCCTGCAGGCGGGATGAGAACCGCGCTCGGTGTCGCGTTGATACTTTGCGCGACGACTTCTTGTAGCGCTCCGCTCGTGGCGGCCGAACACGTGGGCGTGGCCCCGGCCGGACCTCTGCTGCCCGCGTCGCAAGTCGACACGAACGGTCTGCCTGATTACGACGCCTCCGTCGCAGGCGTGAAGCCTGCCGGCGGTGGCGTCGATGTCTACGTGAGCCAGGGCGGCTGTGGCGATCTGTTCGCGCAGGTTTTCGAGGAAGGCGAGGAGCGGGTCGTGATCGAGCTGGAGTTACAGAAACCGGGACCGGGCATGGGCTGCGCGGCGGTCGTGAAGGAACTCGTCTTCAAACTGGCGCTCGAAAAGCCGATCGGGTCGCGCACCGTTGTCGTCCGATGACGTGCAACCCCACACGGGACCCGTTCCGTCTTGGACGCATGAGGTACTTAACGAATGTCATCGGCCTTGGCCTGATCGTCGTTGCGGTGTCCGCCTGCGGCGCGCAGAACCAGGCGGTGGAACCCGGAACGGGCGCCGGAAGCGGCAGCCTCAGTACCGTTCCGGCGCCGCCGTCCTCGCAGCCGCCGTCTTCGGTACCGACACCGCCGCCGGTGGGCGAAACCGCCAACCCGCCCGGGAAACCGCGACTGGAAGTGCCCGAAGGCAGCACCAAGATCCCGGACAAACAGCTCGACGCCGCGGCGCTGCCCGCCGACTATCCGCGTGAGGTGTACACCAGCAACGGCGGCACGATCCTGAACGTGCGAGGCCAGGAGGGCGGCTGCGGGCACGCGACCGCGGAGGCCGCGCAGCAGACCGCCGACAAGGTCATCGTGAACCTGACCGAACTCAAGGGCCAGACCGGCCAGATGTGCACCATGGACATCCGGCACCCGGTGATCTCGGTGGCGCTGTCCGCGCCGCTGGGTGAGCGGACCGTGGTGCTGAAGCAGATGCGCTGACGCTATGAACGGACCGTTCCTTGCAAAAGTTGCAAGGAACGGTCCGTTCATGGCACGCGAGTGCTAGCGAAAACTGATCTGCAGCACCGGTTCCGAGGTCGCCTCGAAGAAGTCGTTGCCCTTGTCGTCGATCACGATGAACGCGGGGAAGTCCTCGACCTCGATCTTCCAGACCGCTTCCATGCCGAGTTCGGCGTACTCGAGGACGGCGACCTTCTTGATGCAGTCCTGCGCGAGCCGCGCGGCCGGGCCGCCGATCGAGCCGAGGTAGAAGCCGCCGTGTTCGTCGCAGGCGGCGGTGACCTTCTTGGACCGGTTGCCCTTCGCGAGCATCACCAGCGAGCCGCCTGCCGCCTGGAACTGCTCGACGTAGGAGTCCATCCGTCCCGCTGTCGTCGGGCCGAAGGAGCCTGACGCGTAGCCCTCGGGCGTCTTCGCAGGGCCCGCGTAGTACACCGGGTGGTCGCGAAGGTACTGAGGCATCTCTTCGCCCGCGTCGAGCCGCTCGGCGATCTTCGCGTGCGCGATGTCGCGGGCCACCACGAGCGGACCGGTGAGCGACAGGCGCGTCTTCACCGGCAGCTGCGACAGCTGAGCGCGGATCTCGGCCATCGGACGGTTCAGGTCGACGTTCACGACCTCGTCGGAGAGGTCGTCTTCGGTGACCTCCGGCAGGAACCGCGCCGGGTCGCGCTCCAGCTGCTCCAGGAACACGCCGTCGGCGGTGATCTTCGCCTTCGCCTGGCGGTCCGCCGAGCACGAGACGGCGACACCGACCGGGCAGGACGCACCGTGGCGCGGCAGGCGGATCACGCGGACGTCGTGGCAGAAGTACTTTCCGCCGAACTGGGCGCCGATGCCGAACTGCCGCGTCATCTCCAGCACCTGCTGCTCGAGGTCGACGTCGCGGAAACCGTGGCCCAGTGGGGATCCCTCACGGGGGAGGTCGTCGAGATAGCGGGCCGAAGCCAGCTTCGCGACCTTCAGGTTGAACTCCGCCGACGTGCCGCCGACGACGATCGCGAGGTGGTACGGCGGGCAGGCGGCCGTGCCGAGGCTGCGCAGTTTCTCGTCGAGGAACTTCGCGAGCCGCTTCGGATTCAAGACCGCTTTCGTTTCCTGGTAGAGGAAGGTCTTGTTCGCGCTGCCGCCGCCTTTGGCCATGAACAGGAATTCGTAGCTCGGGTCGCCCTGTCCATCTTTGTGATACAGCTCGATCTGGGCGGGCAAGTTGGTACCGGTATTGCGCTCATCCCAGAAATTCACCGGCGCCATCTGCGAATAGCGCAGATTCAGCTCCTGATATGCGTCGAAAATCCCTTTCGACAGCGCGCGCTCGTCTTCAGCGCCGGTCAGTACACCCTCGCCGCGTTTTCCGATCACGATCGCGGTGCCGGTGTCCTGGCACATCGGGAGCACACCGCCGGCGGAGATCGCCGCGTTGCGCAGCAGGTCCATCGCGACGAAGCGGTCATTGCCACTCGCCTCCGGGTCGTCGACGATCGCGCGCAGCTGCGCCAGATGTGACGAGCGCAACAGGTGCTGGATGTCGGTGATCGCGGTCTTCGCGAGCTTGGTCAGTGCTTCGGGCTCGACCTTGAGGAACTTCCGGCCCGCGGCTTCGACGACCTCGACACCTTCGGTGCCGACGAGGCGGTACTCGGTGTGGGTGTCCTTGGCCAAGGGGAGGACTTCAGTGTGCTGGAACGTGGTGGGCGCCACTGCGCGGGCTCCTTTGCCTGCTTCGGGAACCCGACCACGGTACCGGTCGCGCGTCGTGAGTGATTTGGGTGGTTCTAACCGTCATTTCCACTCACGAGACGCAAGCCACTGCAATACGCAACTTGCGCGCATTTGTCGTTACACCGCACAAATAGGTCGGGAGGCCGGGCCCACCCCGACGGACCCGACCTCCCGGGGAAAGCGATCCGGGTGCGAGCACCCGATCGCGAAGCTTATTACCTGCACGACGGTCTCGTGACCCAGGTCATAAGTCAACGCTGCCGAACGGGTGTCGCTTTCGGGGCGCCTTTCGGCGCCGGAAAACTACGAAGCGTAGGCGCGGAGGCGGTCTGCCCGCTCGCCCTGACGAAGCTTCGACATGACCTCTCGCTCGATCTGGCGAACGCGCTCACGGGAGAGCCCGAAGAACTTGCCGATCTGGTCGAGAGTGCGGGGCTGACCGTCGTCGAGGCCGTAGCGCAGACGGATCACCTGTGACTCGCGGTCGTCCAGCGTCGCGAGCACTCGGCGCAGGTCGTCCTGCAGGAGACCGGAGATGACGGCGCTCTCGGCGTCGGTCGCCTCGGAGTCTTCGATGAAGTCTCCGAGCGGGGCGTCCTCTTCGGTGCCGACCGGCATGTCGAGGCTTACCGGGTCACGCGAGTGGTCGAGCAGGTCGGAGATCTTATGCGCCGGGATACCCGATTCGGCGGCCAGTTCCTCGTGTGTGGCGTCGCGGCCGAGCTGCTGGTGCAGATCGCGCTTGATGCGGGCCAGCTTGTTCACCTGCTCCACCAGGTGGACCGGCAGCCTGATCGTGCGTCCCTGGTCGGCCATCCCCCTGGTGATGGCCTGGCGGATCCACCAGGTGGCGTAGGTCGAGAACTTGAACCCCTTGGAGTAGTCGAACTTCTCCACCGCGCGGATCAGACCCAGGTTCCCCTCCTGGATCAGGTCGAGCAGCGGCATCCCCCGGCCGGTGTAACGCTTCGCGAGCGAGACCACCAGGCGAAGGTTCGCCTCCAGCAGGTGGTTCTTCGCGACGTGGCCGTCCCGCACGAGTGCGGACAGTTCGGTACGGCGCTTCGGCGTGAGCTTCTCGGCGGTGTCCAGCATGTGCTGGGCGAACACACCGGCTTCGATGCGCTTGGCGAGCTCGACCTCGTCGGCGGCGGACAGCAGGGCCGTCTTGCCGATGCCGTTGAGGTACACGCGGACGAGGTCCGCGGCGGGGCTCTGAGCGTCGAGGTCGGCGTCGGTCATCGCCCCCGCGATCACCGGCTCCTCTGTCGATTGCGCCGGGATACGGCGCTCGCGAATCCCGCGCGCTTCGCGTTCGAGAGTCTGGACTGACATTCTGCCTCCCCGGTCACGGGCTGAACGTGCTGCGGTGTGTCCGCCGGTTTCCGGCTCGGCGTAACAGGCCCTGTGGAAACCCGCTACTCCTTAGCCAGTCCGGCTTGGCTGGACATCTGGCTCAACGCCCGGAGGTCCGAAAACGTTCCCGGCCGCTATACAGGAGACGGGTGGCTGACCTGGGGAGTTGCTCTACCAACCCTGAGCTTTTCCTGAGAATGCCCGAACCTGGGAGAAACAAACGTGGTCTAGACCTCTAGGAGGACGGTGAACGGACCATCGTTCACGCTCCGGACCGCCATCAGGGCCCCGAAGCGCCCGGTTTCGACCCGCGCGCCGCGTTCGCGAAGGTCCTCGACGACCGCGTTCACGAGCGGCTCGGCGACCTCCGGCCGCGCGGCCGCGGTCCACGACGGACGGCGGCCCTTCTTGGTATCGCCATAAAGGGTGAACTGGCTTACGACAAGCAGCGGAGCGCCGGTGGTGGCACAGGATTCCTCGTCGCGAAGAATGCGCGTTTCGTGCAGTTTGCGTGCCATCGTGGCCGCCTTTGTCACATCGTCGCCGACGTGAATTCCCAGCAATACCAGCAAACCCGGTTCGTCGATGGCGCCGGTGATCTCGTCGTCGACGGTCACGCTCGCCTGTGTGACCCTCGCCACCACCGCCCTCATCCGGCGGCCGGGACGAGCATGCCGTGGCGGACCAATTCGCGGACGACCGGCAGCGCGGTGGCGGCCAGCTCGTCCGGTTCCAGGCCCTGTGCGGCGGCGAGGAGCACGATCAGATCCTCCAGTGGCAACGCGCCCTGGCAGCCGGCGAGCAGGCGCGTCGCGAGCTCGTCGACCTCGTGCTGCCAGCCGGGTCCGTCGGTCCGGTGCAGACGCTGGACGGTGGTCCTCCAGCCCTCTTCCCCCGGCTCGGCGACACTCTCCAGCAGCACGCTTTCCGGGACGCGGAACCGGATATCGAGAAGCGAATCCTCGTTGGCACGCAGCCATTCCACGCGATCGAGCCAGTTCGCCGCCTCGGCACCCAGCGGGTCGTCGTAGGCCTGACGAAGGTCCTCGCAAACGATTGTCGGCGTACCGCCCCCGGTCCGTCGCAGGGTGACGAACCCGAAACCGATGCCTTCGACGTCGTTCTCGGCGAACCAATCGAGCCACGCGCCGGATTTGGCGCGGCCTTCGGGCGAACGGGGATCGATATCCGCGTCGCGCAGCCACGTTCCGACGTACAGCCCGGGATCCGCGATGTCCCGCTGAACGAACCACGCGTCGGTCTCGGCGGGCAGCCAGCGGGCGACCCGGTCGCCCCAGTCCTCGCCCGCGACATGGAGCCAGGACGCGAGCAGCTGCCCGGTACCGCCGTCGTTGAGGAACGCGGGCAGCTGCCGCACCACGAGCGCGCTCGCGTCATCGCCGGCGAGACCGGAATCACGGTAGGTGTAGTCCACCCGAGGCGGTCCGACGACGAACGGCGGATTGCAGACGATCTGATCGAACCGGCGCCGCGCGACCGGGGCGAACCACTCGCCCTGGACGAGCTCGACGTCCAGCTCGTTGAGCCGGAACGTCGCCGCCGCGAGCGCGAGCGCACGGGCCGACACGTCGGTGGCGGTGACCTTCTTCGCGTGACGAGTGGCGTGCAGCGCCTGGACGCCGTTGCCGGTGCCGAGGTCGAGCAGGCTGCCGACCTCGCGGCGGCTGGTCGCCCGGATCAGGCTGAGCGAGGCGTGGCCGACGCCGAGCACGTGGTCCTCGGGGACGGTCCGGCCGAGAAGGTCCGCGTCGAGGTCCGAAACGACCCACCAAGAGCCGTCGTCGTCGCCGTGCGGGCGGACGTCGAGACCGGCCTTGTACCCGTCGGCCGTGGGCACGAGCAGGGTGGCGGCGACCGCGTCATCGAGCGCGAGTGGCGCGAACGCCGCCTCGACGTCCTTCTCCGGCTCCGTCGCGCCCAGCAGGAAGAGGCGGATCAGCGTGCCGAGGTCCCCGGCGTCGCGCGTGGCGCGATACGCCGGTTCGGGCTCGCCGCGGCCGAGCGCCGAGTGCGCGGAGCCGAGGGCGTCGACCACGCCGTCGGCGTCGTAGCCGGTCAGGCGGAACGCGTCCCGCAGCCTCGCGCAGACGTCGCCGGACAGGTCGGGAAGGGCCGCTCGTGTGCTCACGGTGGGTAATACTGCCAGGATGACGTCGTGACCCTTGAACGTGTCCTGGCTCCGCTGGAGGCGGCGCTGCCCGGACTGGAAGACCTTTACATCGATCTCCACCGGCACCCCGAGCTGTCGTACGCCGAAACCCGCACCGCCGCGTTGCTCGCCGCGCGGCTCGAGGCCGACGGCTACGAGGTGCACACCGGTATCGGCGGCACCGGCGTCCTCGGCGTGCTCCGCAACGGCTCCGGCCCGAAGGTGATGTTGCGTGCCGACATCGACGCGCTCCCCGTCGAGGAGAAGACCGGCCTGCCGTACGCGAGCACCGCGCGCGGCGTCGACGCCGCGGGCCGCGACGTCCCGGTCATGCACGCCTGCGGTCACGACATGCACGCCACCTGGCTCTCCGGCGCCGCGTCGCTGTTCGCCGCCGCGCGGGACGGCTGGTCGGGGACGCTGATGGTCGTCTTCCAGCCGGGGGAGGAGGTCGGGGACGGCGCCGCCGGGATGGTCCGCGACGGCGTCTTCGAGCCCGCGGGCGAACCGGACGTCGTGCTCGGCCAGCATCTGGTGCCCGGCCCGGCCGGCTGGGTGCTGACCAGGCCAGGGGTGATCATGGCGGCCACCGACGCGCTCCGCATCACGCTGCACGGCCGAGGCGGGCACGGCTCGCGGCCGGAGACGACCGTGGACCCCGCTGTCCTGGCCGCGTCCGTGGTGCTCAAGCTGCAGACGATCGTCGCGCGTGAGATCTCGGCGACCGAGTCGGCGGTGGTGACGGTCGGCTCGCTGCACGTCGGTACCGCGCACAACATCATCGCCGACCACGCCACCCTCGAGGTCAACATCCGCTCGTTCGACCAGCAGGTCCGTGAACGTGTCGTCGCCGCGGTGGAGCGGATCGTGCACGGTGAGGCCACCACCGCGGGCGCGCCGAAGCCACCCGAAATCGAGCGCATCGGCGCGTTCCCGGTCACCTCGAACGACGCGACGGTCACGGCCGAGCTCACCGACGCCTTCCGTGACCACTTCGGCGAAGCACGGATCATGCCGGCGCCGCTGGTCACCGGGAGTGAGGATTTCAGCGAATTCGGCCGTGCCGCCGGGGTTCCGTCGGTGTTCTGGCTGGTCGGCGGGATGGACGCGGAGACCGTTGTCGCCGCGATCACCGCGGGCCGGTTCGAGCAGGACATCCCGTCGAACCACTCGCCGCTGTTCGCGCCGATCCTGCATCCGACGCTGTCGGCGGGGGTCGAAGCGCTCGTGGTCGCGGCTTGGCACCGGCTCACCCACCCGGGTGTCCGTTGAGCCCGGGGAGTGGGAACATGGACGGCGGAGGTGGTGCTGTGAACGCGCCCGCCCACGGACCTGAACCGAGGGAACCCGCTCCGGTGCTGATCACCGAAGCCGCCCCGTCCTACGAAGACCAGCTCGCCTCGCGGAAGCGGAAGTACATCATCATGATGTCCTGCCGGATCCCGTGTCTGATCCTGGCCGGGATCTTCTACGAGACCTGGTGGCTCGCGCTGGCGCTGATCGCGATTTCGGTGCCGCTTCCCTGGATGGCTGTCCTGGTCGCGAACGACCGGCCGCCGCGCAAGAGCGAAGCCGTCAACAAGTTCCAAGCCGAACCCACCCGCCTCGAAGCCGGCGACCACAAGATCATCGAAGGCAACTGACGATCCGTGAAGGCCTCCTTCCCTACTCTGACGGTAGGGAAGGAGGCCTTCACGGATATTCGTCAGGGCTGAGGGCCGACCTTCGAGACGGCGCGTGCGCCAAGGACGGTACCGGCCCGGAGGATGTCCACAGTGGACTCGCCGCGCAGCCAGGCGGCGAGAACCCCGGCGTCGAAGGCATCCCCGGCTCCGGTGGAGTCGATGCACTCGGCCGGCTGCGACGGAACCGACGTGATGATGCCGTCGGAGCCGATCCAGCTGGCGCCGTCGAGCCCGGCGGTGACCACGACCTGGCCGACGAACGCCAGCAGTTCCTTCGCGGCGGCCGGATCGCTGGAACCCGTCAGCGCGACCAGCTCACCGGCGTTGGGCATCAGGAGGTCGACGCCGCGCACGTCTTCGAGGAACGCCGCCGGGTCGGTGAGCAGCGTCGCCGCCTGCGGGTCGACCGACGTCGTGAGCCCGGCCTTCTTCGCCGCCGCCAGCGCGGCGAGCGCGGCGGGCCGTGACGACGGCTGCAGCAGGACGTAGCCCGACAGGTGCAGGTGACTCGCGCCCGCCAGCGCCTGCTCGGTGATGTCGTCCGGGCCGAACTTCGAGTTCGCGCCGCGGTCGGCGAGCATGCTGCGCTCACCGTCGCCGTCGACGAGCACGACGACGCAGAACGTCGGCTCTTCGGGATCGATCGCGAATTCGCAGCGGACCCCGGCCGCCTCGAGTTCGTTCGTCACCATGCGGCCGCCGGAATCGTCGCCGATCCGGGCGATCAGCGTCGTGTCCGCCTCCTGCGTCCGAAGCCACAGCGCGGTGTTCGCGCCCGCGCCGCCACTGGTGAAATGGACCTTGGCGCGGATGTCGCCGCCGTGCGGGATCGGGCCCTGGTGCCGCGCCACGACGTCCAGGCCGACGTCGCCGACGACCACGATGCGGCTCATGCCTACTCCTCGTAGCGGGTCGCTTTGCGTCGCATGAGCGGGCACTGTGTTGAATGATTCGCTCGCAAGCTCGCTCATGCGGCCTTCCCGGCAAGGGCGACGGCCACCTCGGTGGCCAGTTCGGCGTTGGACAGCACCAGCGCCTCGTTCGCGTCGAGGCTCAGGCCGCCGCTCGCGGTGTGGAAGTGCTCCAGCAGCACCGGGGTGACGTCGGAACCGTGAACCCCTTGCGACCGAAGGAGTTCGAGCCCCTCGGCGAGTAGCCGGTCGTGCAGCTCTTTGTCCATTTCGGACTCTTCGGGGATCGGATTCGCCAGCAGGACCCCGGAATCCGCGTGGACCCGATGCGCGGCGATGACCGCGGCCGCCTGCTCGGCGTCGTCGACCCGCCAAGGGACCTCGAAACCGGAGGAGCGGAGGTAGAACGCGGGGAAGTCACTCGTGCGGTAGCCGAGGACCGGGACGGAGTTCGTCTCCAGCACCTCGAGGGTCGCGGCGATGTCGAGTACCGACTTCACGCCGGAGCAGACGACCGTGGTCGGCACCTTGGCGAGCACACCGAGATCCGCCGACACATCCCAGCTCTGCGTGGCGCCCATATGCACGCCGCCGAGCCCGCCGGTGGCGAACATGCCGATTCCGGCAGCGGCGGCCAGCGCCGCCGTGCTCGCGACCGTCGTCGCCCCAGAGCGCCCGAGGCCGACGGCCGGGCCGATGTCGCGCAGGGAGAGCTTGTCCAGCTCCGCGCCGGGCGCACAGACGCGTTCCAGCTGCTCGGCGTTGAGGCCGACGAGCGGGATGCCGTCCAGCACGGCGATGGTCGCCGGCACCGCGCCGCCGTCGCGGACCGCCTGCTCGAGCCTGCGGGCGACGTCGAGGTTGCGGCCGGGCGGGAGGCCGTGCGAAAGGATGGTGCTCTCCAGCGCGACGACGGGGTCACCGTGGTCGAGGGCTGTGGCGACCTCTTCGTGAAGGGACAGTTGCGGAGTCACGAAAGAACATCATCGGCGATGTGGCCGCGAGCTGCGCCACCGGGTCAGTTCGGTCGCGAGGTTCTCACGGGCGGCGCTCTCCCAGCGTGCTCGTGCGATCTCGCCGCGATACAGCGCAGGCTTGGCCAGCAGGCGCTCCAAGACGGCCGCACGTCCGGCCGGCCAGTCGGCGTCGGAGTACATCGAGTACTCCTCCCGGACGCCGCTCGCGTACTCCTCGTAGGTGACCTTGTCGGCACCGAGGACCGCGAGGTCGGCGTCGAGCAGGGCGGTGGCGAGAAGGTCGTCGTCCGGAGCGTCGTGCCCGATCGTCGCGAGAACGAGCCCTTCCGCACGGGCTATGTCGGTCTCGCCGACTCCGGCGCGGGTGAGCCACTTCCGCGTCCACTCGGCGCTGGCTCGTTCGTCGTCGCCGGGGCGCGCGTCGTAGACGACGTCGTGCGTCCATGCGGCGACCACTACCGCGCCGCGTTCGTGCAGGCTCAGGTCGAACTCGCGGGCGAAGTCCTCGCAGTGATGCGCGACAGCCGTGGCGTGCCGGAGGTCGTGGTAACGCCGATGCGGCTCGTTGTAACGCTCCTCGAGGTAGGTCCACGCGTCGGCGGCGACGAGGCCGTCGCCGCCGAGCATGGAGATCGCCACCTGCCAGCCGCGGTTCATTCCGGAAAGGTCCAGCGTGTGGGGGAGCCGGAGAAGTCCTTCTCCAGCATGCCGAACACCTTCCTCGGGCGGACCCGGATC
Organism: uncultured Actinomycetota bacterium; assembly: GCA_963766045.1. Taxonomy (GTDB): domain Bacteria; phylum Actinomycetota; class Actinomycetes; order Mycobacteriales; family Pseudonocardiaceae; genus Amycolatopsis. The sequence goes on from CAVXYN010000003.1 coordinate 2,305,662, forward strand.
GCCGCGTTCGACGCCGGGTCCATCATGTCCATCCCGTACGAGGTCTTGTACTTCGCGTTCACTGCGTCGAGGAACGTGCGCACCGCGTCGACGTGACGATCTCGGCCGTCCCTTCGAGCACAACGGGCTCGTAGGGGTTGTCCGTCGCCACCGAGACCGCCGACCCGGCGGCGACGTTCCGTGCTTTGACAGATCGCAGCGACGACGAGATCCACAGCGCGTCGCCGGTCCAGGCCGCCCACACCGGCATGACGTGCGGGCGGCCGTCCGGTGTGACCGTCGCGGCCCAGTAGTCGTGCGAATCCCGCAGCCGGGTTTCCGCCCACGACCAGGGCAGCAGGCCCGTGCCCGCGTCGGCGATGCCGTAACCCGGCATATGCGGCCTCGCCGCCGACGGTTCCGCCATCGGACCTCCCGGAGTCAGTCGAAAATGCCGCGTGACTTGGCGACCTCGTGCAGCCAGCCCTCGATCTGCGGCTCCCATTTCACGCGGTCGATCGCGGCGTGGTCCACCTTGAACAGGCCGAGGAACTCCTGGCCACGGCCGCCGAACCCGCCGGTCTTGGACACGCGGACCCGTTTGGTGACCTCCAGCACGACCTGGGTCTCCGCGGCCGACGAGAGGAAGGTCACCGCCACTGACGTGAAGACATTCGCGAAGCGCGGTGAGGGGGAGAAGCGGATCTCCTGGAAGAAGGGGAGTTGCTGGGCCGCACCGTTGATCCGGCCTCGCTCCAGCACGGCCTCGCGGAAGACGAAGCCGGCCCGGCTGAAGGCGTCGAGGATGCGCTTTTGTGCGGGCAGCGGCTCGATCGCGACGGCGTCGACGTCACCGGGGTCGGTGACGGAGTTCGCGATGTCGAGGTTCGTCTGCAGGCCGACGGCCATCCCGGTGAGCGGTTTGCCGAAGACGCTGGAGGTCGGCGTCTCCCACGGCAGGTCGACCTCGAACGGCAGCCGGACCTGCTGGCCAGGGCCGATCTTCTCGTTGCCTGCCAGCTGCTGGGTGCCGAACTCGAGGTCTTCGACGCGGGGGCGGCGCTCGTCGGGGACCTGCACGCGGGCCAGCAGGGTGACCGAAAGCCCGTTGATCTCTTGATCGACTTCCCCGCCGAGCAGCAGGACCTCGCCACGCAGAGGTCTGCCGGGGAACGCCGTGTGGTCGAGCAGCCGGGCGTCGATCTTCGCGCCGCCCGAGCCGAATGTCGCGAGCACCTTCTGGAACATGGCGAAGATCCTGCCAGGTCGTTGAGGTGTGCAGGAGGATTTGGGGCATTATGGATGGGTGAGCACACAGACCCTTCCGAAGCCGGATACCCGTCCCGAGGGCACCGACTCGACAGACGACGATTCGCCGAAGATGTTCCACTACGTGCGGAAGAACAAGATCGCCGAAAGCGCGGTCATGGGCACGCACGTGGTGGCGCTGTGTGGTGAGGTCTTCCCGGTGACGAAGTCGGCGAAGCCCGGATCCCCGGTCTGCCCGGACTGCAAGAAGATCTATGAAGGGCTCAAGCCGGGCGACTGACTCGTGGCCATCCGGTGTCGGACATCGGACAAAAGCTGAAACTCATTCACATGGCGGATGTCCGTCCCGGTTTTCGCTGGTAATCAGTACCCGCCAGCGAATTCCCCCGCCGGGACGGAGTCTTCATGCGTAGAACCGGGATTGTCCTGTCCATCGCCGCGCTGCTCGCGGTCTTCATGCCCGCAGCCGCCCAAGCCGTGACAGGCTGGACCACCCTCGGCTCGGACAACGCCCGCCCGCTCGACGAAGGCCAGGGCTTGGCCACCATCGAGCGATCCTCCGGGACCACCTTCCGCTACACCGGTATCTCGACGGTCCCGTCGAACCTCTCGTCGCAGGGCTGGAACCACGTCGGCGACCCGGGTTCGGCGCAGGGCTGGTACGTCGAGCCGTACCAGCGTGACGACCGCGGCGCGAAGTTGTTCCGCGTCGAATCCCCGAACGGCACGTGGGCCAACTACACCCACGCGCTCGAGTCCTGGGAGGCGAACAACAACTCGTTCGCCGCGGTCTCGCCCGACGCACGCTGGCTGGTCGCCGGCGAGTGGGGCACCATGAACCGCCTGCTGGTGCACCCGATGCCGGGTGTCGCGCACACGAACCCGTCGGCGAACCTGCCGTACTCGTTCGCGATCCGCCTCGACCGCCAGGTCCGCGACATCCAGGGCTGCGACTTCCAGACCGCGACCCGGTTGCTGTGCTCCTCCGACGACCCGGCGGGCACCCTGTTCGGCACCACGAAGCCGCTGCTGCAGGTCGATCTCGCCGGTTCACTGAACGGCTCCGACGTGACCGGCCGCGTGACCTCGCTCGGCCAGCTGCCGCTGCAGAGCACCTGCGGCGGGAACTTCGAAACCGAGGGCGTCGACGTCGCGGCGGACGGGATCCTGCGGGTCGTCGTGCTGTCGCCTTCGTGGTGTGTCGCCTTCGACAGCAAGACGTGGCGGTTCCGCAAGAACTGACGCCACCTGCCGTGAAGGCCTCCTTCCCTACTCTCAGGGTAGGGAAGGAGGCCATCACGGACCAGCGCGTAGGGTCCGGAGCGTGGTGGAGACGTCGACCGGCGAAACCTTCCGGCTGGAGCAGTTCCGCACCGAGCTGACCGGCTACTGCTACCGCATGCTCGGCTCCGGCTTCGAAGCCGAAGACGCCGTGCAGGACACGCTGGTGCGCGCGTGGAGGTCGTTCGACTCCTACGACGAGCGGCGGGCGTCGCTGCGGACGTGGCTCTACCGCATCGCCACCAACATCTGCCTCGACATGCTCAGCAGCCCGCAGCGACGGGCACGGGCCATGGATCTCGGTCCGGCGGCGGGCGCCGGTCAGGACATCGGCGAACCGGCGCCGGAGTGGGTGTGGATCCAGCCGATTCCGGACGCCCGCGTGGTGCCGTCGACCGGTGACCCGGAAGAGCTGGCCATGCAGCGCGAGACGATCCGGCTGGCGTTCGTCGCCGCTTTGCAGCATCTGCCGCCCCGGCAACGAGCCGTGCTGATCTTGTGCGAAGTGTTGCGCTGGAAGGCCGAGGAGGTCGCGAACCTACTGGAAAGCAGCGTCGCCTCGGTCACCAGCGCGGTGCAGCGGGCGAGGTCGAAGTTGAAGTCGGTGCGCCGCGAGCCCGGTGAATTGCTGCGGACTTCCGACCCGGTCCAGCGCGAGTTGCTCGCGCGCTATTGCGACACCTTCGAGCGACATGACATCGCGGCGCTCGTCGCACTGCTGCGTGAGGACGCCACGATGTCAATGCCGCCGTTCACGTGGTGGATCCGCGGCCGCGATCAGATCCGTGAAGCGATGCTGGCCCCGGAGTCCACCTGTGCGGGCGCACGTCTCGTCGCGGTCGAGGCCAACGGCTCGCCGGCGTTCTGGCAGACGCGGCCCGGCCCCGACGGCGTCCACGTCCCCTTCGCGCTGGTCTTGCTCGACGTACATGACGGGCTGATCACCGGCATCACCACCTACCTCGACGCCGACCGGCTGTTCCCGCTCTTCGACCGATGAGTTTCCCCGCGCCGGCCCGTATCACCTCCGACAGCGGTTCGAACGCACACCGGAGGAAGCCACGTGACGAGCATCCAGCCCATCATCTGTACCCCTGACCTGGCCCGTCTGCAGCCGTTCTACGAGCGCCTGCTCGGCGCCGTGGAGAAGACCCGGTTCCCGGAAAAGGGCCACACCTTCTTCGTGGGCCTGAAGCTGGGCGACTCCGATCTCGGGCTCGTCGCCGAGAAGAACACCGACCTGTCCGCACCGCAGCGGTTCGCGCTGAGTGTGGAGGTGGACGACGTCGACGGCCTGCTCAAGCAGGTCGATACGGCGGGCGGACGTGTCCTCGGCCCGCCGACCGACATGCCGTGGGGACAGCGGGTGGCCCATATCCACGACCCCGACGGCAACATGGTCAACCTGACCCAGGCCCTCTGACCGATCTCGCGTGATCAGACGGCGCACACGTGTGATTGAACGGCGCACACGCGTGATCAGACGGGCGACACACCGATTGGATCTCTGCCCGGTGTGTCGTCCGTCCAATCACGCGTGTCGTCCGGCTGATCACGCGAGTTCGGGGTGAGGGACTCGGGAGCCGGGGTCCCGGCGCGGGTGCGGCGAGCCGCACGCTTCGCCCGGCGGCGCTCCTTCCGCGTCTCGACCATGGTGTAGAGGGTCGGGACCAGGACGAGATGAGGTCGGTCCCCTGATCGACATCAACCTTGCCGTTCTTTCACCGGATCGGTTTCAGTATGCGATTCACCGTTCACCGGCTGTTGTGGTTCGGCGGAATCCGGTTCTTCGGCAGCGGGTGTATCGGATACCGGATCATCGGGTGAATCGCCGTTCGTCCGGGGGCGCCGCAACGGGACCGTCGTGCGCTCCCACAGTTTGCGGCCCTCCTCGGCCCGGATCCGTTCGTTCGCGCGTTCCATCTCCAGCCGCCGCCACTTCCGCCTCTGCCGTTTGGACGCCCTGGCGGGCCACAGTTCCTGGATCGCGCTGTTGAAATACGCGCCGCCGACGACGGCCAGCCCGATGAAGAACATCAGCAACAGGAACGCGATCGGCGCGGCGAGCGCGCCGTAGGTGTAGCCGGTCTTGGTGATCCAGTTGAGGTACACCCGCAGGCCCATACTGGAAAGCAGGAAAACGATCATGGCGAGCATCGCGCCGGGAAGTCCGCGGTGCCACGGCAGCCGGCGCGGCAGCGCGAGTTTGTACAGCGTGGTCAGCGCCAGCACGATCATCACCCCGAGGACGGGGTAATAGAGCGTTCCGACCCAGTACGACACCGTGTCACGCCAGGCGTTCGGGAAGAACTGGGGGAGCAGGTCCGGGCCGATCGCCAGCAGCGGCAGCCCGACCACCAGGAGGACCAGCCCGGCCAGGTACAGCAGCAACGAGAAGATCCGCTGCCATAGGTCGTTGCGGACGCCGTACTGATCGTGCGCGACGGTGATCGCGTCGACGAACGACGACATCGCCGACGAACCGGCCCACAGGGAGATCAGGAAGCCGACCGAGACGATCTCACCCTTGCCGACGAAGAGGATGCTGTTGACGGTCGGCTCGATGATGTCCTGGACGGCGTTGTCGCTGAAGATCGTGCGGCTGAAGGTGATGAGCCGGTCGTGGACCGCGATGACGACGCCCTGGCCGAACCAGTCGCCGACGAAACCGAGACAACCCAGCAGACCGAGCAGCAGCGGGGGCAGCGAGAGCGTCTGCCAGAACGCGGCTTCGGCGGCCTCGGAGAAGATGTTGCCGTCCCACGCCTTGCTGAGCGTGCGCTTGAGCAGGCGAAGCGGGCCGCGACGTTTCTTCGCGACCTCGCCGGCCGCTTCGGGACGGCCGTTCTCCTCGCTCATGCAGCTCCTCCGCCAGCGCCGAGCGCCGTTGACGGTGTCCAGCATGGTCCATGGGCTGGTTTTCGGCGCGCCACCCCTGGCATTTCGGGTGAGTAACCCGACAACGGGGGTGGCGCTTCCGGTGTTCCGGCGGCCCGGCGGGTAAGCTTCATTCAGTGCCCTCACCGCAGGCGCCGGCGTCGCAGCCGGATACCAAAGTGGGGGTTTTCGCTTGTCATATGCCGGTGGAAGCGCTGGTGACCAGGGGTTTCGGGTGAGTGGACAGGAGGTGGGACCGGCCATGTCGGAAACGGTTGAGCGCAATCGAGGCAGGCTGGGCGCGCCTCCGGCGGAGCAGGATTCCACCGCGAGGCCGCTGCGTGCCTGGCAGCGCCGCGCGCTGACGAAGTACCTGACGACGAAACCGAAGGACTTCCTCGCCGTGGCGACGCCCGGCGCCGGGAAGACGGTGTTCGGCCTCAGGATCGCCGCCGAGCTGCTGAGCGACCGCACGATCGAGGCGGTCACCATCGTGGCGCCGACGGAGCACCTGAAGCACCAGTGGGCCTCCGCCGCGGCGGCCGTCGGCATCGACATCGACTCGAACTTCCGCAACACCACCGGGGTCACGTCCTCGGACTACAACGGGGTCGCGCTGACCTACGCACAGGTCGCGGCCCATCCGACGCTGCACCGCGTGCGCACGGAGAACCGCAAGACGCTGGTCATCCTCGACGAGATCCACCACGGCGGCGACGCGAAGTCCTGGGGCGACGCGGTTCGCGAGGCGTTCACGCCCGCCGTGCGGCGCCTCGCGCTGACCGGGACGCCGTTCCGCAGCGACGACTCGCAGATCCCGTTCATCACCTACGAACCCGACGGGTCGGGTTTCCAGCGCAGCAAGGCGGACCACTCCTACGGGTACGCCGACGCGCTCGCCGACGGCGTCGTCCGGCCGGTCGTCTTCCTCGCCTACTCGGGTGAGGCCTCCTGGCGTACCAGCGCGGGGGAGGAGTTCACGGCGCGGCTCGGCGAGCCGCTGACGGCCGAACAGAACGCCCGGGCCTGGCGGACCGCGCTCGATCCGGCCGGCGAGTGGATCCCGGCGGTGCTCCAGGCCGCGGACACCCGTCTCTCGCAGTTGCGCGCCGACGGCATCCCCGACGCGGGCGGCCTGGTCATCGCCACCGACCAGGAGACGGCGCGCGCGTACGGGAAGCTCCTGCAGCGCATCTCCGGGCAGAACCCGACCGTGGTGCTTTCGGACGATCCCAAGGCGTCCGGGCGGATCAAGGAGTTCGCCGATTCGACCGACCGCTGGCTGATCGCGGTCCGCATGGTGTCCGAAGGCGTCGATGTCCCTCGCCTCGCCGTCGGTGTCTACGCCACGAGCGCGTCGACGCCGCTGTTCTTCGCGCAGGCCATCGGCCGGTACGTGCGTTCGCGCAGGCCCGGCGAGACGGCTTCGGTGTTCCTGCCCAGCGTTCCGGTGCTGCTGGAGCTGGCCAGTGAGCTGGAGGCGCAGCGCGACCACGTCCTCGGCAAGCCGCACCGCGAGAACGAGGGCTGGGAGGACGAACTCCTCGCCCAGGCCAACCGCACCGAGGACGAACCGGGCGAGGAGGAGAAGGCGTTCACTTCGCTGGGCGCCTCCGCCGAGCTCGACCAGGTCATCTACGACGGCAACTCGTTCGGCACCGCCGTGTTCTCCGGTTCCGACGAGGAGCAGGAGTACCTCGGCCTCCCCGGACTGCTCGAACCGGACCAGGTCCGCGCCCTGTTGCGGAAGCGGCAGGAGGAGCAGCTCGCCGACGGCAAGCGGCGCAAGCCCAAGGCCAAGGAGCAGGCGCCGGTGGCGCGGCCGCAGTCGGTCAGCGAACGGCTCGGCAGCCTCCGCAAGGAGCTGAACGCTCTGGTCGGGATGTACCACCACCGCACCAAGAAGCCGCACGGCGCGATCCACAACGAGCTGCGCAAGCAGTGCGGCGGACCGCCGACCGCGATGGCGACGGTGGAGCAGCTCGAAGAGCGGATCGTCACGCTGCGTTCCTGGTAGCTCCGCGTCACCCCGGCTCCCGTGCAATGAAGGGGCCTTTCATCGCAAATTTCGCTATGAAAGGCCCCTTCATTGCACGCGGCGACCTGGGTAGGAACTACCGGGTGATCACTCAAGGTTAGTGGTGGCGGTCACACGGTCAGCGGAACTAAGCTTCACCCGTCTTGCTACGGCCACGTTGCCAAACCGTGTCCATTTGATGTGGCTTAATCGATCCAGCCGTCTTCCCCGAAACCGTTCAGCGGCATATGTTGTCGCCCACAACATATGCGCGATGGTGCGACCGGTCCGCTCAGGATCGCCGCCCGCGAGCAAGATCCGGAAGGAACGAGGATGCGCAGCAGAACCCTTACCCTCCTTGCCGCGACGGTGAGCGCCGGCCTGGCGCTTTCCGCTTGTGGCGCCAACACCGCGGACTCCGGGAGCGGCAACTCCTCGCAGTCCGCGCCCGCTCCCGGCGGTGCCGCCGCCGGCGGCAAGGTCGGTGTGATCCTTCCGGAGACCGCCACCTCCGCGCGGTGGGAGTCGTTCGACAAGCCCTTCCTGACCCAGGCGCTCAAGGATGCCGGTTTCGACGCCGACGTCCAGAACGCGCAGGGCGACGTCCAGAAGTTCACCACCCTTGCCGACGGCATGATCGCGCAGAACGTCAAGGTTCTGATCATCGCCGCCATCAACGGTGAGGTCGGTGCCGCGGTGGCCAAGAAGGCCCAGGCCGCGGGTATCCCGACGATCGACTATGACCGCCTCAACCTCGGCGGCAGCTCCGACTACTACGTCTCGTTCGACAACGAGAAGGTCGGCGCGCTGCAGGGCCAGGGTCTCGCGGAAGCCCTGAAGGACAAGAAGGGCGCGCAGGTCATCCAGATCGAGGGCGCACCGACCGACAACAACGCGACGCTCTTCGCCAACGGACAGAAGACCGTCCTGCAGCCGAAGTACGACAGCGGCGACCTGAAGCTCGTGCAGAACCAGGCCATCGACAACTGGGACAACCAGAAGGGTGGTCAGGTCTTCGAGCAGATCCTGACCGGCAACGGCGGCAAGGTCGACGGCGTCGTCGCGGCGAACGACGGTCTCGCGGGCGCGGTCATCACCGTGCTGAAGAAGAACGGCCTCAACGGCAAGGTCCCGGTCACCGGTCAGGACGCCACCGCCGACGGTCTCATGGCCATCCTGCGCGGCGACCAGTACATGACCGTGTTCAAGCCGATCAAGGCCGAGGCCGAGGCCGCCGCGAAGCTCGCCGTTCTGCTGGCGAAGGGTGACAAGGCGGGCGCAGACGCGCTGGCCACCGGTGTCGCCAAGGACCCGAAGGCGAGCCGCGACGTCAAGTCGATCCTGCTCGAGCCGAAGCTGACCACCAAGGACGGGGTCAAGGAGGTCGTGTCGCAGGGCTACGTCAAGGCCACCGAGATCTGCACCGGCGACCTGGCCGCGGTCTGCACGCAGCTCGGTATCTCCTGACCTGCACCACCTAGACAGCCGGGCCGGGACGTGTCACCCGACGGACGCGTTCCGGCCCGGTCCCAGCCGGGAGAGTTAGAGAAACTTCGAATGAGCGAACCCATCCTCGAGCTGAAGCAGCTCAACAAGAGCTTCGGACCGGTCCACGTCCTCCACGACGTGGACTTCGATGTGCGGGCCGGTGAGGTCACCGCGCTGGTCGGCGACAACGGCGCCGGGAAGTCCACGCTCGTCAAGTCGATCGCCGGAATCCACGGCTACGACTCGGGCACGGTCAAGTTCCACGGCAAAGAGGTGCACATCCACGGCCCGCGCGACGCGGCCGACCTGGGTATCGAGGTCGTCTACCAGGACCTCGCCCTGGCGGAGAACCTCGATATCGTCCAGAACATGTTCCTCGGCCGGGAACGCGGCAGTAAATGGCTGCTCGACGAGGCCAGCATGGAGAAGGCCGCGCGCGAGACGCTCGCGTCGCTGTCCGTCCGCACCGTGAAGTCCGTCCGCACGCCCGTTTCCGCGCTGTCGGGTGGCCAGCGGCAGACCGTCGCGATCGCCAAGTCGGTGCTGTGGGACTCGAAGGTGGTCCTGCTCGACGAGCCGACCGCCGCGCTCGGTGTCGCGCAGACCCGCCAGGTGCTCGACCTGGTCCGCCGCCTCGCCGAGCAGGGCCTCGGTGTGGTCCTGATCAGCCACAACATGGCCGACGTGTTCGAGGTCGCCGACCGCATCGCGGTGCTCTACCTCGGCCGCCTCGTCGCCGAGGTGCACACGAAGGACGTGACCCACGGCCAGATCGTGGAACTGATCACCGCCGGCCGCTCCGGCGACCTCGGCCTTGCCCGCCCCGAAGCCGCCGTCATTTGAGTGGCGAGAAAGAACCGGAAATGACTGAGACTCCTGCAAAGCCCGCCTCGCCGGAGGGGGGCAAGTCGGCGGCAGCCGCGCTCAACTCGTCGGCGGCCATCACGGACTTCGGCATCGACACGACATCGATGTCGACGCGTGAGGCGGTCGGCGACTACTACTCCCGGCTCAAGGCGGGACAGCTGGGTTCGCTCCCCGCGCTGCTCGGCCTGCTCGTCCTGGTGATCGTGTTCGCTTCGCTCTCGGACACGTTCCTGACGTTGAACAACATCGCGAACCTGATGGCGCAGGGTGCCGGCAAGGCGATCATCGCGATGGGCATCGTCTTCGTCCTGCTGCTCGGCGAGATCGATCTGTCCGCCGGTACCGCGTCCGGTGTCACCGCCGCGGTGCTCGCGATGCACTACGTGCGTAACGGCAACCTGCTGGGCGGTATGGGCAATGGCGTGTTCATCACGTTCCTGCTCGTCCTTGCCGTCGCCGCACTGCTGGGGGTGATCCTGCGGATCTGGGCGGGCGTCGGGTTCGCCGTCGTGGCCATCGCGCTGGTGCTCTCCGGTGCCGCGGCCAACCCATGGATCGAAATGCTGCTCGCGATCAGCGTCGGTGGCGCGATCGGTGTCCTCACCGGATTCCTGGTGTCGAAGATCGGTATGCCGTCGTTCGTGGTGACGCTGGCGCTGTTCCTGGCCTGGCAGGGTGTCATCCTGCAGTTCATCGGTGAGGGCGGCACGCTCGGCATCAGCACCTCGGACGTGTTGTTCAAGGTCGCCAACGGCAACCTGTCCACTTTGGGCAGCTGGATCCTGTTCCTGGTATCCGCCGGTGGTTTCGCCGCTGTGGCGCTCGGGCAGCATTTCTCCCGGCTCAAACGCGGCCTGGTCACCCAGCCGACGCCACTGGTGCTCGGCAAGGTCGGAACGATCGCGCTGGTCGGCGCGGTGGCGACCTACCTGCTGACGCTGAACCGCGCGCCCAACCCGAACATCGTGATCTCCGGCGTCCCGTACGTCGTGCCGATCGTGCTCGCTCTGCTGGTGCTCGGGACCTACGTGCTCAACCGCACCCAGTACGGCCGCCACATCTACGCCGTCGGTGGTAACCGCGAGGCGGCCCGCCGTGCCGGTATCAACGTCGAGAAGATCCGGGCCAGCGTATTCGTCATCTGCTCGGCGGTGGCGGCGATCGGCGCGATCGTCTACTCGTCGAAGGTCGGTTCGGTCGACCCGCAGGCCGGTGGCCTCAACACGCTGCTGTTCGCGGTCGGTGCCGCCGTCATCGGTGGAACGTCACTCTTCGGTGGTAAGGGACGGGTGGTCGACGCGGTGATCGGTGGCCTCGTGCTCGCGGTCGTCGAAAACGCGCTGGGCCTGCTGAAGCAGTCGGCGGCGGTGGTCAACATCGTCACCGGGCTGGTGCTGCTGCTGGCCGCCACGGTGGACGCGCTGTCACGGCGCCGCGCGGCTGCGTCGCCGCGCTGAGTCCGCATGGAATGATTAAGACCGTGACCAGCACACCCGTTGCACGACCAGACGAGGTGCGCAGGCACAACCGCACGACCCTGCTCAGGTTGTTGCACGTCAGCGGCCCGAGCACCCGGGCGACACTGGCCACCGAGCTGGGCCTCAACCGGAGCACCATCAAAACCCTCGTCGACGGGCTCGCCGAAGCCGGCGTCGTCGAGGAGCGGGTACCCAGGCCGGGACGAGGGGCGGGCCGCCCCTCGCTCCTGGTCCTGCCGCAACCGCACGCCGCGGTGGTGCTGGCGGTCGATCTCCAGGTCGAGCACGTGGCCATCGCGCTGGTCGGCTTCGGCGGCCAGATCCTCGGTCGCAACAGCTGGAACCTGCGCGGCCGGATGCGGGAGGCCGACGAGGTGATCACGCACGTGATCGAGTCGACCACCATGCTGGCGGGCGACCTCGGCGTGCAGCCGATCGCCGCGGGGGTCTCCGTGCCCGGTGTCGTCCGCCGGGCCGACGGCTACGTGCACGAGGCGCCCAACCTGCGCTGGACCGACATCTCGCTCGGGGAACGGCTCGGCGGCGTGCTGCGCATCCCCATTCTGGTCGGCAACGACGCCGAACTCGGCGCCATCGCCGAACATCTGCGCGGCGCCGCCCGAGGCTCCTCGGACGCCGTGTACGTCTCCGCCGACGTCGGCGTCGGGGGAGGGATCATCGCGGACGGCTCGTCGCTGCGCGGCGGCGCCGGATACGTCGGCGAGATCGGGCATATGGCGATCAGACCGGGCGGACGGCCCTGCTATTGCGGCAGCAGCGGCTGCTGGGAGACCGAGGTCGGCGAGGCCGCCCTGTGCCGCGCACTCGACCTGCCCGAGGACACCCCGCGCGGCGCGATCCTGTTCGAACTGCGCGAGCTGGCTCGCGACCCGCACGCGGCCGAGGAACGCCTCTCGGAGTTCGCGGAATGGCTCACGGTGGGCCTGGTCAACGTGGTCAACCTGCTAGGGCCGCAGCTGGTGGTGCTGGGTGACCTGCTGACCGTGCTGCCGGATTCGGTGGTGCGGTCCGTGGCCGCCGAGGTGCGGCGGCGGAGCCTGGTGAGCCGGGCTGTCGGTGGGACGCAGATCGTGAGTTCGGCGCTGGGAGCCGACGTGAAGCTGCTGGGCGCCGCGGAGGCGGCGTTCGAGATGATCCTCGATACGGTCTAGGACTCGTGAGTGGTAATGACGGTTCTAACCGTCATTACCACTCACGAGGCCCGAGAGCAGGGCGATAAGGGCTTGGAGGGCGCGGGTCTTCGCGGCCTCGGGGTCTTCGGCGTGCGCGATCATCAGCGCCGCCTCGCTGCAGGCGCTCAGCACGAGCTGCGCCAGTTCCGGGACGGGGACGTCGATCAGTTGCCCGTCAGCGGCGATGGCTTCGAGGGTGTCGGTGATCAGCCCGAGACCGTGGCGGGCCTCCATCTCCCGCCAGGCCTGCCAGCCGAGGACGGCGGGCGCGTCGGTGAGGGAGATCTGCACGATGTCCGGACGCACGCAGAGGTCGAGAAAGCGCGTCAGTGCGGCGATTCCGGTCGACCACGAGTCCGCCTCGGTCCGGACGACCGCGGCGATCTCCGCGGTGATCTCGCTTTCCAGCTGCTCGAGCACCGCGCGGAACAGGCCCTGTTTGTCACCGAAATGGTGGTTCAGCGCGCCTCTGGTCAGCCCGGCCGCGCGGACGATCTCGTCGGCGGGCACCGCGGCATAGCCGTGTTCCGCGAACATGGTGCGTGCGATCGCGATCAGGCTCGCCTGCGTAGTTTGCGAGCGCTCGGTCTGGCTACGTCGTGGCGTGGGCACGCAAGAATTCCACCACCATGCCGCTCAGTCGCTCCGGCTGGTCCTCCGGCACGCACGTGTAGGAATCCTCGATCGTCTTCAGCGTGGCGCCGGGCAGGAGTTCGGCGAGCCGTTCGCCCAGCGGCATCGGGAAATGCCGGTCTTCCGGCGCCCACACCAGCAGGACCGGCCGCTCGAAGCCCGGGAGGCGTTCGGCGGCGGCCAGGGTGTATCGCTTGTCCACGCTGGCCAGGAAGCGGCGCAGATCTTCGCGGATCGCCGGGTTTTGCCTGCTGGGCAAGAGGTAGGCGTCGAGAATATGGTCCGGCAGCGGGCGTTTGACAAACCACGCGAGCCCGGTGACCTTGAGCGGGAGTCGCGGTCGAAGAGCCTGAACCAGTGCCCATGTACCGCCGGGGAGCCGGGCGATCCGGGGGAGCGGCGCGAAAACGGGCGGGAAGAACTGATCGAAGCAGTCGGACGGCGTCAGCACGACCCGCGCGACGCGTTCGGGGTGCTCCGTCATCAGGATCTGGCTGAGCGCGCCACCGGTGTCGTTGGCGACCAGGGTGACGTCGGTCAGGTCCAGCTCTTCGAGGAACCGCGCGATCAGCGCGGCGACACCGGGCGGGGTCAGCTCGGCATCGGGGACCGGGATCTCATGCGAGCCGAGCGGCCAGTCCGGCGTCAGGCAGCGGAAGCCCGCCTCGGCGATCGACGGGGCGACCTTCCGCCACAACAGGCCGTTGGTGAGCAGGCCGTGCACGAAGACCACCGGGGGTCCTTCGCCGCGATCGCGGTAGCGGATGCGGGCACTGCCCAGGTCCACCTCGTGCACCTCGCCAAGGAGGTCGCTCGTCGTCATGCCTCGAAACATACACGCCGTATGTATGTTTTTGCCACCTTGAAAATGAAGGACGGCCGGCTGCTCAGGGGAGCAGCCGGCCGTCGGTGGTCGTGTACTGGGGGGTTACCGCTGAATGTCCGCGGACATTTCCTTGAGCTTCGTTTCGTGTGCGCGGGCGTGGTGACCACAGAAGAGCAACTCGCCACCGGTGCTGAGAATGGCTCGAACCTGAGCTGCAGCTCCACACCGGTCGCAACGGTCGGCAGCGGTCAGTTCGGGGCGGGTGAGCGTCGGTGATGTCATGGGAGTCTCCCTCCGTCCCGGCACCGGTCGCCCGGTGCCATCGATCCAGCTACGACCACTTCGGCACTGATACCGGAGACGTTCGGCTCCGGCCCCGCCGTGTTCGTGCTTCCACTCTTGCAGACGTTTGGCGACCCGCAAGTGTTCCCGTGCCGGTGTCTCATTTGTCACTGGTAATTACCTCGGATGCCGTAGCGTAATCACGCAACGTAGGAGATGACTCCCCGCGTGATCGCCTTTTCCCATGTCAGGCACTATGCGGGGGTGGGTATCGCAGTCGTCCGGAACCGCCTCGGGGGCGTGCCGGCACCCGTCTTGTTCGTTCTCAGCGGAATTTCCATGTACGCCGGTGCGGCGGTCGCCGTTGGCCTTTTCCACGTGGCGACACCGGCCGGAGTGGCCTGGCTCCGCTGCCTCGGCGCGGCGGTGGTCCTGGTGGCGTGGCGAAGGCCACCCCGCTCGGCCTGGACCGGGCGCACGTTGCTGCTCTCGGGCGCGTTCGGGGTCGTCACCGCCGGGATGAACGTCCTGTTCTACGAGGCGATCGCCCGCCTTCCGCTCGGCACCGTGGTCGCTCTCGAGTTCGCCGGGCCCGTCCTGGTCGCGGCGTTCGGCTCACGGACCAGACGCGACATCCTCGCACTGCTGCTGGTCGTTGCCGGGGTGGTCGCCATCGCGGACGTGCAGCTCGAAGGCAGTGCCCTCGGCGTGCTCCTCGCACTGGGCGCGGCGGCCGCGTGGGCCGGGTACATCGTCCTCGGCAAACGCGTCGCGGTCGGTGGGGACGGGATCGACGGGCTCGCCGTCGGGTTCGTCGTGGCGACCGTGGCGCTGTCCCCGCTGGCGTGGGGCACCGGCGCCGTTTGGGGTTCGCCGCGTTTACTGCTGCTCGGCATCGGCGTCGGCGTGCTGTCGACGGTCGTGCCGTACGCGCTCGACCAGGTGGTCCTCCGCAAGGTCGGGCAGGCGCGGTTCGCGCTGCTCCTCGCGCTGCTGCCGGTGACCGCGGGCGTGATCGGCTTCCTCTGGCTCAAGCAGGTCCCGACGCTGCCCGAAGCGCTCGGCACGCTGGCCGTCGTCGCCGGGGTCGCCCTCCGGTCCCCGGAGCGCCGTCAGCCGGCCGTGTCCGAACCGCCCGCGTAACCCGATGGTCAGTACCCCGTCCGAACGGGATACTGACCGAATCGGGCGAGGAGGAGGGCCGGGGCCATGACGAAGGCGGCATCGGCGGCGGCGAAGGACCTGGCCGCGGCCGGCGTGGGCGGGGTCCACCTGGCCTGGGCCGACAACAACGGCATCCCACGCTCCCGGATCGTCCCGATCGCGGGCCTGGCGAACGCGGCGAGCAGGGGCGTCGGCGTGACCTCTCTGTTCGCGGTGTTCGACACACACGACGCGATCACCTTCGCGCACGGGGGCCTGGCGACGCCGTCGGGCGACGTACGGCTCATACCCGTGGTCGAACGGCTGCGGCGGCTCGCCGGGCAGCCCGCGCTCGCCTGGGCGCCGGGACGGCAGGTCGCCGCCGACGGCTCGCCGTGGCCGTACTGCCAGCGCGGCGTGCTGGAGCGGCAGGTCGGAACGGCCGCCGAACGCGGCTTCGAGTTCAAAGCGGGGTTCGAGCTCGAGTTCGCCGTCGCCCCGGCCGGGAGCCCGGGCATCATCGGCTCACCGGGCCACCCCGGTCCGGCCTACAGCCCGCACGCCCTGATCCCGTTGGACGGCTTCATCGCGTCGCTGCTGCACGACTTCGCCGTCAACGGCCTCGACATCGGGCAGCTGCACGCCGAGTACGGCCTGGCCCAGATCGAGCTCTCGCTGCCGGCCACGGACCCGGTTTCGGCCGCCGACGACCAGTTGCTGGCGCGCCAGACGATCCACGCGGCCGCGCACGCACACGGGCTGGTCGTGAGTTTCGCGCCGATGGTCGGCCTCGAGACGGCAGGCAACGGCTGGCATCTGCACACCTCCGTCCGCCGCAAGGGCCGCAACCTGCTCTCGGGTGAGGGCGTTCCGGGCGACGAAGGTGCCGCGTACCTGGCCGGACTGCTGCGGGATCTGCCCGCGCTGACGGCGATCACCGCACCCAGCGTCCCGTCGACGATGAGGCTGCGGCCCGGCTACTTCGCCGGTGCGTACGCCTTCTGGGGCGTCGAGAACCGCGAAGCTCCGCTTCGGTATGTACCCGGGACTTCGCTGCTGGGCGATGGTCACGCGAACGTCGAGCTCAAGACCTCCGACGCGTCCGCCAACCCGTATCTCGCGCTGACGGCGGTGATGGCGGCGGGGATGGCCGGGATCGAGGACGGCCTGGTGCCGCCGGAACCGATCGACGTCGATCCCGACGGCTGGAGCGAGGGGGAGCGGGCCAGCCGGGGCATCGTCCGGCTGCCGGAGGGGCCGGCCGAGCAGGACGCGGCCCTGCTCGCGTCCCCGAGGGTCGCGGGCGCACTGGGGAACGAGCTGCTTGGCGCCTTCCGCGCGGTCCGGGCGTCGGATCTCGCGTGGGCGGTCGACCGCAGCACCGAAGAGATCATCGACGCCCATCTGTGGCGCTACTGAATCCGTACCGAGGGAGGGGCACGTGGCCGATATCCGACGGGCCAGAACCGTCGAAGAGATCTTCGCCGCCGAGCATCTGTTCGACGGTCCCGCACAACGCGTCGCGTCCGAGCGATTCCTTGCCGGGGAGGAGAATCACCTGCTCATCGCCTACGAGGACGGCTATCCGGCCGGTATGGTCACCGGAACCGAGGTGACGCATCCGGACAAGGGAACGGAGATGTTCCTCAACGAGCTGGACGTGAGCCCGGACTACCAGCGGCGCGGTCTCGGCCGTGACCTGGTCGACGCGCTGGCGACGATCGCACGGGAGCGGGGCTGCGCCGGGATGTGGGTCGGCGTCGACACGGACAACGCCGCAGCGCTGGCGACCTACACCTCCGCCGGGGCCAAAACGGACGGGCGGTTCGTCATGCAGTCGTGGACGTTCGAGAGCTGATGTCCTCAGGAATCGACGGCGACCGCACCGGGCTTTCCGGTCTCCGCTGGCTGCCAGGGGGCGAGCACCTGACGGCGGTCGCGCGGTCCGAGCTGCCGCAGAAGGACGGTCTCGCGGGGCCGTTCGCCGCGCTGGCCGCCTTGCGCGCGGCGGGATTCGACGTCGCCGACCAGGACGAGGTCGCGGCGCCGGCGGGCACGGTACTGCTCCGTGAGCCCGAGCTCCCGCCGGGGGAACTGTCCCGTGTGGACTACCGGCTTTCCCTTCCGGTGACCGACGATCCCGCATTGGCGGGGACGACGACGGATGGTCTGGCACGGTCGATCGGGATCTTGTCCGGCGGGCGACTGGCCGCGGTACCCGCCGCGGGGAACTGGGCACCGCAGTCGCTTTTCATGCTGCTGGCCGCGCTGTGGCATCTGCCGAGGGTCGCGCTGATCGCCGACGTCGATCCGGCCGAATTCGGTGCGCACGACACCCCGGTCCGGGCCCTGCTCGACTACCTCGACACCGGTGTCCCGCCGCTGTGGTCGTCACGGTGGCGCCCGTCGACAGGACATTTCGTCCTGGTGACCGGGATGCGGATCGGTGCCGAAGGAACCCTGGTGTCCATTATGGATGGATACGCGTCCTTGGGGGACAACGGAATGCTCGACCAGCCGGTGGAATGGGTCGCCGCCGCGCTGCGCCGGATGCTCATCGTGGTCGACACCGGCGACGCCGCGGCCGCCGAAGCCGCCGTCACGACGGCTGGTCTGTGGACCTAGCGTCCTCGGCCGCCTTCCCGACGCGAGAGTGCCTGCGCCCGTACCCGAGGTAGATCACCAGGCCGAGCAGAAGCCACGCGGCGAACCGCAGCCAGGTGAGCACGTCGAGGTTGAGCATCAGGTACAGGCAGGCCAGCGCCGCCGCGATCGGCAGGACCGGCGAGAGCGGCACGGTGAACGGGCGCGGGAGATCCGGGCGGCGTCGCCGCAGCACCGGGACGGCGATCGCGACGATGATCATCGCCGAGAGCGCGCCGATGCTGACCATGTCGGCGAGTTCGGAGATCGGGACGAACGCGGCGAGCGCCGCGATCAGGACGGCCCCGCCGATCGTCATCCGGTGCGGGGTGCCCCACCGCGGATGCGCGGTGCCGAGCGCCTTCGGGAGCAGGCCGTCGCGGCCCATCGCGAAGCCGATCCGGCCGATCGTGACCAGTTCGACCATCATCACCGACGTCAGGCCGGTGACCGCCCCGAGCGAGATCAGCGCGCCGACCCAGTGCTGGCCGACGCGGTCGAAGGCGTCCGCGAGCGGGGCGCCGGTGTCGATATCGGTGAACGGGACCATCCCGGTGAGCACCAGCGAGACCCCGATGTAGAGCAGCGCGCAGACGCCGAGCGCGCCGAGGATGCCGACCCGGAGGTCGCGGCGAGGGTTCAGCGTTTCCTCACCGAGGTTGGCGAGTGCTTCGAAACCGGTGTAGGCGAAGAAGACGACCGCGGCGGCGGTGACCATCCCCGCGATGCCGTAGACGGACTGTTCGAGGCCGAGCGCGGCTTGCACGATCGGCTGGTGCAGCGTTCCCGCGCTCTCCGTCGGTGGCTGGGCGGGCGGGATGAACGGCGTGAGGTTCTCACCGCGGATGTAGAACACGCCGACCGCGAGGATCAGCACGCAGACCGCGACCTTCACCAGCACGAGCAGGTTCGTCACCCGCGCGGACTGTTTGATGCCGGCGACGGCGATGACGGTCAGCACGGCGATGATCAGGACGGCGCCGATGTTCACCTTGGCGTTCTCCCCGAACCAGTCCGGAGAAAGGCCCATCAGGTTCGCGAGATAGCCGGACCAGCCTCGTGAGACCACGGCCGCGCCCAGGGCGAACTCGAGCAGCAGGTCCCAGCCGATGATCCAGGCGAACGTCTCCCCGAGCGTGGCGAACGCGTAGGTGTAGGCGCTCCCGGCCGTCGGCACGCTGGAGGCGAGTTCGGCGTAGCAGAGCCCGGCGAGCCCGGCCACGACGGCGCCGAGCACGAACGACAGCGTCACCGACGGACCCGCGTGGGTCTTCGCCTCGACGCCGGCGAGGGTGAAGATGCCGGTGCCGATGATGATGCCGACCCCGAAGCCGATCAGGTCGCGTCCGTGCAGGCGGCGTTTCAGCTCGCCCGAATCCTGTCGCCGCAGGACGTCGTCCACGTCCAGAGTTCGCCGCACACCCATAGCCGCTCACGCTAGAAGATCGCCGGCGCGCCCGCAGATCGGCGCACTTCGTCGACGAAGTACCGGGGGTCAGGCGTCCAGGGTGACGCCGTTCTCCTGGGCGAGGATCGCGGCCTGGACCCGCGACCGCAGGCCCAGTTTCGTCAGGACACGGGAAACGTGGGTCTTCACCGTCGTCTCGCCGATGTGCAGCCGCGTGCCGATCTCCGCGTTGGAGAGGCCGCCGCCCAGGCAGGCCAGCACCTCGCGTTCGCGGTCGGTCAGCTCACCGAGCCCGTCCGGGACGGCGGCCGGTTCGCGGGTGCCGGCGGCGAACGCCGTGATCAGCTTCCGCGTGACCTGCGGGGCGAGCACCCCTTCGCCCGCCGCGACGAGCTTCACGGCCTCGATCAACCGCGACGCCTCCACCGATTTCAGCAGGAAACCTGCGGCGCCCGCCCGCAGCGCGGCGTGCACGTACTCGTCGAGGTCGAAAGTGGTCAGCACCAGTACCTCGCACAGCCCCTCCGCGGTCAGCTCCCGCGTCGCCGCGATCCCGTCGACACCGGGCATGCGGACGTCCATCAGCACGACGTCCGGCTTCAGCGCCTTCGCCTGGCGGACGGCGGTGGCACCATCCGCGGCCTCACCGACGACCTCGATGCCCTCGGCGTTGCCGAGGATCATCATCAGCCCCGCCCGGATCGCGCCGTGGTCGTCGGCGACCAGCACTCGGATGTTCTTGATGCTCAAGAGCCCTCCAGAGGCAGTTCCGCGCGGACCAGCCAGCCCGCACCGGACCGCCCGGCCGCGAGCTTCCCGCCAACGGCGGCGGCCCGTTCCCGCATGTTCAGCAGGCCGATGCCGGTCCCGCCGTCCGCGCGGGAGCCGGGCCGAAGATCATTGCGCACTTCGACGGTGAGTATGCCGCCGTCACGGCGGATGTCGAGCACGGCTCGCCCGCCTGGCGCGTGTTTGGCCGCGTTGGTGAGCGCCTCCTGCGCGATCCGGTACGCGGTCAGATCGACCGCGGCTGGAAGTGGAGCACCATCGTCCACAGTGGAACCGATCTCGACCTCCAGCCCGCTCGCCCTCGCCGATTCGACCAGTTTGGACAGTTCGGCCAGCCGTGCGGGCGCGGCGGTTTCGATGTCCGAGTCCTCACCTGCCGAATCGGCGCGCAGCAGCCCGATCATCGCGCGCATCTCCTCGAGCGCGTCGACACTGTTCTCCCGCACCGATTCCAGTACGTTCCTGGCCAGTTTCGGATCGGCGCCCGACATCGAAAGCGCCGCCTCGGACTGGATCGCGATCGCCGAAAGGTGTCCCGCGATGACGTCGTGCAGATCCCGTGCCATTTTCGCGCGCTCGCCCGCGACCGCGGCCTTGCGGTCCAGTTCGCCGATCTTGGCCAGCTGGACGGCGTTCGCGCGCTCGTTGTCCGCGACGTCGCGCTGCTGCCGGATGTTCGCCGCCCACCACACCGGGGTGACCAGGAACGGCAGTGCGCCGAACGCCGCGATGACCGCGGTGCGCCATTCCGGCGACAGGATGAGCGCCGTCCCGACCACCAGGAGCGTTCCGATCGCCGCGACCCCGATCATGATCCGGCTGGTCCGCCGCGAACCGTAGAGCGTGGCGGCGTAGAGGAAGTCGGTGAACACGAGGATGATCGGCAACGACGGGCTCAGCGCGACGTCCACCCCGAGCACGAGGACCGCGCCGATCAGTCCGATCGGGATCTTCCGGCGCAGCATTCCCAGGCCGCACAGCGCGGTCAGCTCGATCAGCCGCACCCACAACGGGAACGGGTCCGCGCCGCCGAGCAGCCGGTGCACCCCGGTGAGGTAGACGAGCACACCGAGGAGCCCACGTTCCGGAGGTGATGACGACGTCCTGCTTCCACTGGGGAAGGTGGCGCAGGCGCGGGACGAACGAGGGCACGTTTTCATCCCAGCACACCGGACCGCGCGGCGGAGTCCTACGAACTGATGACGATGATCTCGTGCCCTTCGCCGATGCGCGATGCACAGGTCGCGGGCGAAGCTCGAATCGTGAACAGGATCTGGGACTTCATATCGGAAAACCCCATGGCGGCGGCGATCGCCGCCGGAGAAATCGGCTTCTGGGTGTTCATCGCCGCCGGGCTGGGTGCCCGGTACCTGCTACGGCTGAATCGGACGAGCATCGTGCTGCTGGCCGCCACACCGGTGATCGACATCTTCGTCCTGGTCGCGACCGTTTTCGACCTCTCGGGCGGCGCCAAGGCGAACTTCGTGCACGGCCTGGCCGCGGTGTATCTCGGCTTCAGCGTGGCGTTCGGCCCGGCCATGATCCGGTGGGCCGACGTGCGGTTCGCACACCGGTTCGCCGGCGGGCCGCCTCCGCCGCCCAAGCCGCGTGGCCGGGAAAGGGTCCGTGCCGAATGGCGCGACTGGGGCAAATGCGTTCTCGCCTGCGCCATCGCCGCGAGCGTGCTGCTCCTGCTGATCCTGTTCATCGGCAACGCCGAACAGGTCGCGCCGCTGTGGAGCTGGTTGCCGCGGCTGGGGGTCGTGACAGCCATCTGGTTCGCCACGGGACCGCTGTGGCAGGAGCTCTCACCCAACAAGGAACGTGTTTCGGAAGGAACGGGCCGATGATCGAACTACTGGGAATCCTGCTGCTGGTCCAAGGTGGCGGCGGGCTGATCAACCGGCTCGCCGGGAGCGACAATCCAAGCTGGTTCGTCCAGCTCCACCTGCTCCCCTCGGGGATGCACATCGTGGCGAGTGCGCTGATGGTGGCCGCGGGCGTGGTCGTCCTCTTCGCCGAACGTGCCCGAAAGCAGCGCAGCCGCGGTTCAGAGTGAGACAAGTACCTGAAGCACGCCGAGAACGATGGTGACGACCGTGAGCGCCACGGTCACCCAGGTGAGCCGGGTGACCCGTGCGCTCACGGTGTTCTCGTAGGAGTACCGGGTCTCCTCGTCCATCGCTTCGGCCTGACGGTCGAGCTGGGCGATGATCCGCTCCACGCCCATGCTGGTGACGAGACGGCGTTCCATCATGTCGATCTCGGGCGGGAGAACCGAATGCAGCATCTCGAGGATGTCGTCGAGCGAACCGCGCAGCAGACGGGTGCGGGTCGTCGACTTCTTCTTCTGCTGTCGCGAAGTCAGTTCCTTCATCTCGCGTTGCGCGTTGCGCAGCCATTGGTCCGCCAGCGCCATGCGGATGAGGACGCGTTCGAGGATGAAGAGCATCCCGTGATCGAGGCCGCCGACGTCGGTGTCGATGCCGAAATACGGTTCGTCGGCGCCGAACGGGTCGCGCATCAGTTCGCCCTGGTGCTGGACGTACTCGGAATCCTTGCTGTTCAAGCAGATGATCCCGCCGGCCATGGTGTAGGCGGCGACGAACGCCCGTGTTCCCCAGGAGGGCCCGAGTGCTTCGCGGGCGACCTCGCGGGGCACGAACCGCCAGCCCTCGTCGCTGGTCGCCAGCCCGTAGAAGGGCCGGGGATCGGCGGCGACGCGCTGGGCGGGTGGATGTCCGTCGTGCGAACGGAATTCGACGCACCAGCCCTTGCGGCTGAGCCCTTCGGACAGGTCGCAGCCCTTCGTCAGGTCTTCGAAGGCCGCGGTGACGGCGCCGAGCAGCGACGGGTACGTCTCGTCCCGGTAGCGCCCGTGCAGACCGTCCTCACCGGCGGACGACGTCCGGCCCTGCAGGCTCTGCAGAACCGCGATCGAGAGGTCGGTGTCGGCGGCTGGACGGTCCGTTTCGGGGCTGCTGATCTGTGCGCTGAGGATCAGCGTCATCGCGTGGTAGGCGGGATGCCAAGTGACCACGAGCTCGCAGGGCAGGTCGGCCGTGCCGAGGCGGATCGAGAGCAGCGTGCCGCCTTTGCGGGTCCGCAGCACGCGGCGTTCGGGCGGTGTGGTGTAGCTGGCGAGGAAGTTCTCCGCGGCGGTCCAGTCGTCGCCGAGCTTGCCGTCCAGATGCCGCAGCAGACCGCGATCGCGACCGCCGTCGAACACTTTCTTCGCGTCCTTCTCCGGGAGTGGGACCGCCCAGGCGAAGGTGAGGAGCAGAGCCGTCATGGGGCTTCGCGGCGGAGCAGCGCGACCTGGTCACGGCCGAGGTGGCGGCGGAGGGGGCCGGAGGCGTTGACCAATTCGTCGCGGTCCATGTGCTCGTCGGCGGGGCCGAGGTCCTCGAGGACGTGGTAGGTCCACTCCAGCTCCGTTCGCCAGCCCGCGCGCCGCGCTTCGGCGGCGAGCTGCTCGGGATCGAAGTAGTGCACCGGCAGCGTCTGCCCGGCGCCGTCGCGGACCGCCTTGTCGAACTCCTCGCGGTCGACCCGGACGGAGCGGACCTCGGTGCCGGATTCGAGGCTGTCCAGGCTGAAGGCTTCCTGCCCGATCGGTGACCGGCTGTAACTCAGCACCAGGGCGCCGCCGGGCGCGGTGACCTCGGCGAGGCGGCGCAGGATGGGGGCGACTTCGGTGGTCGGTACGTGCGGGATGACGTAGCCGCACATCACCAGGTCGTACGGGCCGCCGCCGATTTCGGCGATCGGCGAGACGCTGAAGGACAGCTTGGTGGCGGGCACCGTGACCCGGCGAGCCGACGCCAGGCGGTCCGCGTCGGGATCGGCGCCTGTGACGTCGGCCGAGAACCGGGCGAGCCAGGGGAGCAGACGGCCTTCTCCGCAGCCGGCGTCGAGCGCCTTCGTCTCGTCACGGCGGCCCAGCGTCGTGGCGAGCCGCTCGGCGACCTTGGCGAGGGCTCGTTCCTCACTGTCCGCCCAGTAGCCGTCGTAGGGCTCGTGCCGGCGGATGAACGTCCCGGTGACGCGGTCACCGGTGTCCGGATAACGGTAGCTCTCGGTCAGCACCTCGCGAATATATCCGGATTCGTGCCTGTTCCGGCTCCGCTTGCCGGATTACCATGGGTTATGGCCACCGGGCCGGTCGCGCTGTACACCGTTGTCGCCGTGGCGCCGTCGGTCATTTTCTGGTGCGCGCTCAAAGCCCCCGCCGCCCTCCGCTGGTGGCGCCGCCGCCGCGAACCCGTGACCCCGGCCGGGCCACCCATCGAGAAGCTCGCCGCCGACATCCGCCGCGTCCACCGGCTGCTGGCCGAACTCCCTTCGGGCGCTTCGGCGGTCCGCCGGGTCGGCACGCGCCAGGCGTACGACACGCTGCTTTCCCAGGCCTGCCGGGAGGTCGAGGTCTCGCATCGGCTGGACACCCTGCCGGAAGGGTTCGACCGCGAGATCGAACGGCTGCGGGTCGCGGAATCCCTGCGGGAACGCGGACTCTCCGTGTCCTGAGCCCGTTTTGTATCGAACGTATGCGCATCGTCGGCAGGGTCGCGCCCATGAAGAGGCTGGGACTGCTCGCCGCACTGATGCTGGTGCTCGCTTTCGTACCCGGGGTCGCGTCCGCCGCGGCGACCTTCCCGCGGATTGACGCGGCGACGGTCGACGGCTACCGCTGGACGTCCGGGTCGACGTTCGACACCTATGCGGCGCGGATCGCCGCGCTCGAGACCCGGGCGCAGCTCACGGCACGCGGCCTGCCGGAGATCCTGACCTCGGCGAATCGCAAGGCGCGTCCGTTGTGTCACGGCACATATCTCGCGGCGGCGCTGAAACCGGCGGGATTCTGCTGGGAGGACGCCAATGACGACAAGACCAACGACTGGATCCCGCAGGGGCTGACCGGCTCCGGCGACGCCGACGCGGTGACCGGGAAGGTCGGCGGTAAACGCGTCGTGGCGACGTCCTGGCACACGCCGGGAGACACGATGGTCCGGCTGTCCTTTGTGGACGCCACCGGGCTGGGCTACCGGCACGTGCTGCTCGTCGAGCCGACCTCGAACGACAACTTTGCGGTGGTACAAGGACATGGGCACGGGATGACCTGGATCGGCGACCGGCTGTTCGTCGCGACCACCGGGGGAGTGATCCGGGTGTTCGATACGCGGCACTTCTGGAAGGTCGACGACAGCTCCGGCGTCGTCGGGCTCGGCTCGGACGGCAAGTACCACGCGGCCTTCTACGACTACGCGATGCCGCAGGTCGGCGCGTACTGGTACCCGGGCGGCGGCACCTGCACCACCGCGAGCGGGCCGCGTCCTTGCCTGTCGACGATGTCCTTCGACCACAGCGACGGCTCCATCGTCACCGCCGAACACGTGCGCGGCGCGTCCGGCGGCCGGGTGCTGCGCTGGCCGTTCGATCGCGCCTCCGGCCTGCCCCGGGTTTCGGCCGACGGGACCGTGCACGCGAAGGAAGGCTTCCTGTCCCCGGTGTGGGGAATGCAGGGATCGGTGTCCCGCAACGGATACTTCGTGCTCACCGGGGTCTGCCCCGAGTACGCCGGGGTGGCGGGCGACCATCCGTCGTGCCTGCACGGCGGGGTCGGCGGCGCGTCGACGTCCCGGCTGAGCGGCAAGGCGCCGGTGAACTCGCAGAACCTGTCGTACTGGCCGTCGACGGGGGAGCTGTGGCTGATGAACGAGCAGCTGCGGGAACGGGTCACCGTGCACGTCCCGTGGACGACGCTCACCGGCCGCCCCTAAAATACCTTGACCGTGCGGCGCATGATTCGGACATGACCTCACGCCTGCACGCACTCTGCTTCGATGCGAACGACCCGCCCCGTGCCGCGCGCTTCTGGGCCGGTGTCCTGGGCTGGGAACTGTCCGACGACCCACACGACGTCACGCTCCTGCCGAACGACGACACCGGATTCCGGATCCGATTTCTGCCCACGCGTGCGGAGAAAACCCGCCAGAACCAGATGCACTTCGATCTGACGAGCACGTCGCCGGAGGACCAGCGGCAGACCGTGGAGAAGGCCCTCGCCCTCGGCGCCCGGCATATCGACATCGGTCAGCGCCCGGAGGAGGAGCACGTCGTGCTCGCCGACCCCGAAGGCAACGAATTCTGTGTCATCGAGCCGGGCAACGACTTCCTCGCCGACTGCGGTTTCCTCGGCGCGGTCGCTTGCGACGGCTCGCAGGAGGTCGGGTATTTCTGGAGCAAGGCGCTGGGCTGGCCGCTGGTCTGGGACCAGGATCAGGAGACCGCGATCCGCTCACCGCAGGGCGGCCCGAAGATCACCTGGGGCGGTCCGCCGCTGAAGCCGAAGACCGGGAAGTACCGGTTGCACTTCGACCTCGCCCCACCGGCTGACGCCGACGCCGATCAGGAGATCGATCGCCTTGTCTCGCTGGGCGCGTCCCGAATCGACATCGGTCAGGGCGCGGTCGGCTGGGTGGTCATGGCCGACCCCGATGGGCACGAGTTCTGCGTGCGCTGAACGGTCGGGCTGGGGGTTGCCGCCCCTCAATGCGAAGGAACCCCGCCACCGGAAGGTGACGGGGTTCCTCGACGTGCCTGCGACTCAGTCCAGGTAGTCCCGCAGAACCTGCGAACGCGACGGGTGACGCAGCTTCGACATCGTCTTCGACTCGATCTGCCGGATGCGCTCCCGGGTCACCCCGTACACCTGGCCGATCTCGTCGAGCGTGCGCGGCTGGCCGTCGGTGAGGCCGAACCGCAGCCGCACCACACCCGCCTCACGCTCGGACAGCGTCTGCAGCACCGATTGGAGCTGGTCCTGCAGCAGCGTGAACGACACCGCGTCGACCGCGACGACGGCCTCGGAGTCCTCGATGAAGTCACCGAGCTGCGAGTCGCCCTCGTCGCCGATGGTCTGGTCGAGTGAGATCGGCTCACGGGCGTACTGCTGGATCTCCAGGACCTTCTCCGGAGAGATGTCCATTTCCTTCGCGAGCTCTTCGGGAGTGGGCTCGCGACCGAGGTCCTGCAGGAGTTCGCGCTGTATACGGCCGAGCTTGTTGATGACCTCGACCATGTGCACCGGGATACGGATGGTGCGGGCCTGGTCGGCCATCGCGCGGGTGATCGCCTGACGGATCCACCAGGTGGCGTACGTGGAGAACTTGTAGCCCTTGGTGTAGTCGAACTTCTCGACCGCGCGGATCAGACCGAGGTTGCCCTCCTGGATCAGGTCCAGGAACGCCATACCGCGGCCGGTGTAGCGCTTGGCCAGCGAGACCACGAGCCGGAGGTTCGCCTCCAGGAGGTGGTTCTTCGCCCGCTCACCGTCGCGCACGATCCACTTGAGATCGCGGCGCATCTGGGTGACGAGCTTCTCGCCCTCCTCCTCGGCGTTGCGGACGCGCTCGGCGGCGTAGAGCCCGGCCTCGATGCGCTTGGCGAGCTCCACCTCCTCCTCGGCGTTCAGCAGCGCGACCTTGCCGATCTGCTTGAGGTACGCACGGACCGAGTCGGCCGAAGCGGTGAGCTCGGCGTCCTTACGGGCCTGGCGAAGCGCCTCGGACTCCTCCTCGTCCCAGACGAAGTCCGGGTTGTCGGAGGTCTTGCCCGCGTTCTTGTCGACCGTTGTGCGGCGCCCGCGTGGAGGCGTCTCTTCGGCGTCCTCCTCGGACTCCGCGTCCTCTTCCGTATCCTCGGTGACCGTCGCGTCGACGACGTCCACCTCGACCTCTTCGAGGTCGGACAGATCCGGGGTTTCGAGTTCGGCTTCGTCGATGTCGACGGGACCGTCTTCCGGTTCGCCGTCTTCGGTCTTCGCCGCCTTGGTGGCCGGCTTCTTGGCCGGAGCCTTCTTCGCCGGGGCCTTCTTCGCGCCGGCCGCCTTGGCGGCGGTCTTGCGCGCCGCGGGCTTGGCCGCGTCGGTGGCTGCCTCGTCGGCCGGCTCGCCGGCTGCGGTCGCTGTCTTCGTCCCGCTTCGGGTTGCGGTTCTTGCGGCTGCCACTTACGCCCTTTCGCAGCGGTCGATCATGACGAGCCGAGGCTTGGTGGCCTCAGCTGCCTCAAACTTCGGGGAGCACCCCTCGGCCTGCGGTTTTCAACGTCTCGGTGTCTCTACGCTGAGTGCCGCAGCCGTGGGCCGTGTTCCATTGTAACGACGATACGTGACAGCGTCGCGGCGCGGATCACCGCCCGGCGGCCGCGACACGCCGTCCGACGCGCCGGAGTGACACCGGCGACCCGGATGTCAGAGCGAGCGGGTCAGTGCTCGATGCCCTCGACGGCCGCCGCCGCCGCGCCGACGATGCCCGCGTTGTTCTGCAACGACGCGACGATGACGGGCGTGCGGACGTTCAGCAGCGGCACCCACTTCTCGGATTTCTTGCTGACGCCGCCGCCCACGATGAACAGGTCCGGCCAGATCAGGTTCTCCAGCACGGTGAGATATCTGTTCACCCGTTCCGACCATTCGGGGTACGACAAACCCTCGTTGTCCTTGACCGACGCCGCGGCCTTCTTCTCCGCGTCGAACCCGTCGACCTCGATGTGGCCGAACTCGGTGTTCGGCACGAGCTTGCCGTCCTGGAAGACCGCGCTGCCGATGCCGGTGCCGAAGGTGAGCAGCGCGGTGACGCCGCGGCGCGCGATCGGGTCGCCCCAGCGGACCTCGGCCATACCCGCGGCGTCCGCGTCGTTGAGCATCGCGATGTCGTCGACGCTGCGGCCGAGCCGCTTCGCGAACAGGGCGTCGGCGTCGGTGCCGATCCACTTGCGGTCGATGTTGGCCGCGGTGTGCGCGACACCCTTCTTGACGACCGCGGGCAGCGTGACGCCGACCGGGCCGTCCCAGCCCGCCTGCCCGGCGATCTCGGCGACGACGTCAGCCACCGCCTCGGGTGTCGACGGCTTCGGCGTGTCGAACCGGATCCGGTCGCCGATCAGCTGTCCCTCCGCCAAGTCGACCAGCGCGCCCTTGATCCCGCTGCCGCCGATGTCGATACCGAAACCTCGGGTCGCCTCCACCACGGACGTGGTCCCTTCTCGCACGATTCAGAAGCCTGCCTCGGAGACTTTAACCGGATGTGGTGACATGGCGGACGTGGGAGTTGACGAGACGTTGCTGAAAAGCGTCGCCGAGCGTGTCGCGGGCGAGGCCGCCGAGCTGGTCCACGAGGCGTGGACGGGGATGAACGCGGGCCGGACGGTGCGGGTGGACACCAAGTCCGCCGACACCGACGTGGTGACCGCGGTGGACCACGAGTCGGAACGGCTGGTGCGGGCCCGCCTCGCCGAACTGCGCCCGGACGACGCCGTGCTGGGCGAGGAGGGCGGCGGCTCCGTCGACACCGCCGGCGACGGCGTGACCTGGGTCGTCGACCCGATCGACGGCACCGTGAACTTCCTCTACGGCCTGCCGTGGTTCGCGGTCTCGGTGGCCGCGCAGATCGGCGGTGTCTCCGTGGCCGGAGCCGTCGTCGAACCGGCGAGCGGCCGCCGCTGGACCGCCGCGCGCGGGCAGGGCGCGTTCCTCGACGGGCGGCCATTGTCGGTCAACGCCCCCACGCGGCTCGATCTGACGCTGGTGGGCACCGGATACGCCTACAAGGTCGAGCGCCGCGCGAAGCAGGCCCGCTTCGCCGCCGAACTGACGCCCCGGGTGCGGGACGTCCGGCGCAACGGGGCCGCGTCACTGGACCTGTGCGCGGTCGCCGCGGGGTGGCTGGACGCGTACGTGGAACACGGGCTCGGGCAGTGGGACTGGGCCGCGGGCGCGCTCATCGCCGCCGAGGCGGGGGCCGTCGTTTCGCTGCCGGGGGAGGACCTCGAGCTCGGTCCCGACGCGACCTTCGCCGTCGCGCGCTCCATCGCCGGGCCGTTGCGTCAGGCGCTCATCGAGTCCGGTGCCGGTGCCATCTGACGGCCAGAGAGAAGTCTCAGCAGGGCGTTTCGCGGGCGGCCTTGAGCAGTCCCTGGTCGATGACCGGGGGAGTGCCGCCGGCGGCCTGTTCGCCGCCTCCGTCGCCCTGGTGCAGCTTCGACCACTGCGAAAGCTGGTCGAGGATCTTCCGTGCTTCGGCCTTCGGGCGGATGTCGCCGAAGTTGGTGCCGGTGGTGAGTTCGACCGTGGCGTCCTTGCGGTTGTCCTTGACCAGCTCGGCGCACGGGACGACGAGGCTCAGCGTGCGCGCGGCCGCCATGCCGTTCTCGCCGAAGCGGATCTGGCCGTGGCACTTTGCTTCCGCGGTCTCATACGCCGGGTCGTTGCCCGGCTCGGCCGCGTTGTCGAACCCGAGTTCCTTGAGGGAGCTGGTGACGATGCCGCCCTTGCCGCGGGTCTTCGACGCGTTCAGCACCTTGACGGCGACCTTGTCCGGTGGGATCGGCGCGCGGTCGTCGAGCGCGGTGTGCGAAAGCGGCGTATAAGTCACGCCCGGCTGTGGCGAGGGCGGAGGATCGCAGCGCACGGCGGCCTCGACGTCGGCGCGGCTGGCGACGACGTTCACCCACACGATCACCGCACCGAGCGCCAGCACCCCGATCACGATCAGTGCCGGAAGCGGCTTGCGCTTGCGATACGGCTTCGCCTCGCGGTCCCCGATGCCGTTCCCCGACGCCACCTGCCAGTCCCTTCCCCAAAGCCCGGATCCCCGGACGGTGTGTTCACTCACACCGTCGTGTCCGATCAGCCTATGCGTTACGGCGAAGGTCATCGGCGCGGGCCTCCGGATAGCACCACGCGATGGCCACTCCAAGCAAGCAACCGGGCCCAACCCGTGAGGTTCCCAACCCGGGCGCAACCCATTCGGACGACAGGCGTCTTGACACCCGGGTTCCCCCTGTTGGGTGACGTATTCGCAGCATTGTCTGACTCGTTGCAGAGCCGGTATCAGCGTGAGCTACCCTTCGCGGGCTCAGGCGGCAGTAAGAGGCGCAAAAGAGAGACCTCGCTCACTGCCATGCCGGGCACAAACAGGGGCGCTGGGACGTTAACCAGCGGCACGAAGGACTCACGAGCCGCGCGCTCGAGGGTCCGGGCCATCACATCGAAGCTGATCGCAGGGGTGAGGGACAAATGGCGACCGACTACGACGCTCCGCGCCGCAGCGAAGCCGACGAGCTGGCCGAAGACTCGTTGGAAGAGCTCAAAGCGCGGCGTAACGAAAACCAGTCCGGCGTCGTGGACGTCGACGAAGACGCGACCGCCGAAAACTTCGAGCTGCCGGGCGCGGACCTTTCCGGACTTTCCGGAGAGGACCTGACCGTCAAGGTCGTGCCCAAACAGGCCGACGAGTTCACCTGCTCCGTCTGCTTCCTGGTGCACCACCGCAGCAGGCTGGCGGAGGAGAGTGGCGGACGGCTCATCTGCCGCGACTGCGCCTGAGCCTACGGGCACAGGGGACGGCGCGACAGGGGTTCGGGGATCGAAACAGGAATGAAGGGGCCGGCCGTGAGGTCGGCCCCTTCCTGTTTCAGTCGTTTTCGGCCCCGTTCGGGGCCTCGGAGCCGGCTCCGTTGTGCGCGGGATGCCGCAGCAGCTCGGCCACCTTCTCCGGGTGCCGCGTGCTGAACAGCCAGTACGGCGTCGGGTCGTCCGGGTCGGTGAGCCACACCCGTACGACCGGGCCGACCCAGCCGCGGTGCAGGACGAAGGCCGCCGGATCGGCGTCGCGGCCGAGTGCCTTGCGCTTTTCTTCCTTGTCGATGACCTCGACGTCGCCCGCGAACTTCAGCGGCAGGTGCGCGTCGCGCAGCCACAGCTCCGGTTCGCCGCCGCCGGTGATCTTCACGCGGGACCGGCCGAGCGAGACCATCAGCGCGATCACCGCGGGGATCAGGACCACGTACGGCAGCCATCCGCGAAGGCCGGGATAGCCCATGTCGATCTCCGCCGCCAGCAGCGCGCCGCCCAGCAGCGGCAACGGCCAGCCCCACCACGGGACGTAGAGCCGCTCTGAATGCTTGATGGTGCCGCCTTCGGCCGCGTTCACGCTGTCACCCACGCGCTCAGGGTAGTCTCGCCGCCCGTGTCCACCGTTCAGGTACTGCTTTCCCGGATCGATCCTTCGGTCCCTCTTCCCGCATACGCGCGCTCCGGTGACGCGGGCGCCGACCTCGTCACCACCTCGGATATCGTGCTCGCTCCGGGCGAGCGTGGCGTGGTCGGAACGGGGATCGCGATCGCCCTGCCGCCCGGGTACGCGGGGTTCGTCCACCCGCGGTCGGGCCTCGCCGCCCGTGTCGGGCTTTCCGTGGTCAACACCCCGGGCACGATCGACTCGGGGTACCGCGGTGAGATCCGCGTCTGCTTGATCAACCATGATCTCAACGAGAAGGTCGTGCTCACCCGCGGCGACCGGATCGCGCAGCTGATCGTGCAACGGGTCGAACAGGCCGAGTTCGTCGAGGTGAGCGAACTCGACCCGACCGAGCGCGGTGAGGGAGGGTATGGCTCCACGGGCGGACACGCCAGACTGGGTCAACGAGTTCTCGGCGGAGAAGAGAACCTCGAACTTGGAGCCGGGGCCAGGGAAGGAACGGAGAACTAGTGGGGATTTTCGGACGCAAGCGCGAGGCCAAGCCGAGCGGACGGCACGCCGCGCCCGAGGTCGAGGACCGCCCCGGAGACCTTGACGACGACGGCGAGATCGAGTCGCAGCTGTCGGAGACCGAGGACGGCCCCTTCGACATCGCCGACGCGCCCGAGGACGGCCTCCCGAGGATCGACCTCGGCTCGGTCAAGGTGCCGGTGCCGGACGGATCCCAGGTCCAGGTCGAGATGGACCCGGAAAGCGGCGGCGTCCGTGCCGTGCACGTCGTCACGGAACAGGGCCAGATCACCGTCAGCGGCTACGCGGCCCCGCGTTCCGGCGGCCTGTGGAAGGACGTCAGCACCGAGCTCACCGAGCAGTTGCGCGCCGACGGCGCCAAGGTGTCGGTCGGCATGGGGGAGTGGGGACTCGAGCTGTCCGCGATCGTCGGTGACGTCGCGCTGCGGTTCGTCGGCGTCGACGGCCCGCGCTGGATGCTGCGCGGCGTCATCGCCGGGCCGCAGTCGCAGGCCTCGCAGGCGCCCGCGGTGCTGCGGGAGATCGTCCGGCACACCATCGTCGACCGCGGGGACGCGCCGATGCCGGTCCGCACGCCGCTGACCATCACCCTGCCCGACGCCGTCGCTCAGCACATCGCCGAACAGCAGCAGGGCTAGCGCTCTAGCCGACGGTGGCCTGAAGCCACGCCAGGACGGTCGCCCGGCCAAGGGATTCCCGGTCCTTGCCGAGGGCGGTGAGTGTCGACTCGCCGACCTCGGCATGCGGCAGGGCCGCCGCCCAGGCGGTGGCGATTTCGGCCGGATGGATCGGGTCGTCGAGGCACGCCCCGATCCCTGCCGGGACCTCGAGCCGTCGCAGGTCGTCCAGTTCCGGGGCGCTTCTGGTCGCCGCGGTGCGGAGGCTCGCCGCGAGACCGGTGCCATGCCGACGCCACGCGCGGCCGAGTTCGTCGGACAGCCACTCCGGGACACCGTCGGACGACTTCGCCAGCGCCCCGTCGACGCCGTTTTCGGCCACCAGATCCGCCGACAGCTTCGCCGCGAGCGAAGCGGGTGCCTGACCCGGCTCGCCGTTCCAGGCCGGGAGCGCGGCCAGCAGGCCGGTGCAGCGGCCGGGATTGCGCACCGCCCACTCCGCCGACAGATGTGCGCCGAACGAGATGCCGCCGACCAGCAGCCGGCCGCGTTCGCCCGCCAGCCGGTCCAGTTCGGCGAGGTAGCCCTCCGCGAGACGGTCTCCGGTAGGCGGTGGCGGTGCGATCAGTGGGATGCCGAGAGCCCGCAGCGGACCCTCGAACACCCTGCGTACGAACACTTCGTCGGACCCGGTGCCGGGCAGCACGACTGCCGTCGTAGGCGGAATAGCGGACATCACGTTGCGATCTTCTCCCAAACCGGTTTCGCTTGCTCGAACGCAGTTACGCTGGTTTACGCACGGGCCGTTCGTCGGGGGCGGCCCCGAAGCACAGGAGCACCGTTATGCCCGCCAAAGACGGCGGCTACTTCAGCCGGTTGGTCCGCAAGCTGACCAGCGACGTCGAGGATCTCGACGCCGACGACCTGTCCGAAAAATCCGAGGCCGGCGGTGCGCAGCGCGCCTGTGACTGCCGGTCGGGCGAAGAGGTGACGGTGCTCGGGAGACTCCGCAGCGTGGAGCTCTGCCCGACCAACGAGGCCGCGACACTCGAGGCCGAGCTGTTCGACGGCACGCAGGGGGTAACGCTAATCTGGCTCGGACGCCGCCGGATCCCCGGTATCGAACCGGGACGAACGATCAAGGTGCGCGGCCGGATGGCCGAACGTGATGGCCAGAAGGTGCTATACAACCCCTATTACGAACTTCAGAGCCCTGTGAGTTGATCTCCCATCGTGACTGACCCGGCCCCCAGCGGCGACCAGAAGAAGACCGGGGAACCGGACGAAGAGGACAAGCCTCAGCCCACCATGCTCGAGCAGATGGGCGGGCTTTCGGGGTTGTTCTACTCCTCGCTGCCCGTGATCGTCTTCGTGCTCGCGAACAGCATCTTCAACCTGACCGTCGGGATCTGGAGCGCGGTCGGCAGCGCGGTGGCCATCACCGTGGTGCGGATCATCCGCAAGGAGCCGCTCCAGCCCGCGATCTCCGGCTTCTTCGGCGTCGCGATCGCCGCCTTCATCGCCTTCCGGACCGGGTCCGCCAAGGGCTTCTTCCTGTTCGGGATCTGGGCGAGCCTGGTCTACTGCGGCGTCTTCGTGCTGTCGATCGTCGTACGCTGGCCCCTCGCCGGCGTCGTGTGGAACGCGCTCAACGGCAACGGCCACGCCTGGCGCAAGGACAAGAAGTCGCTGATCGGCTACTCGATCGCGACCGGCGCGATGGCGTTGATCTTCGGCGCGAGGTTCGTCGTACAGCGCTGGCTCTACGACGAGGACTACACCGGCTGGCTGGCGTTCGCGAAGATCGCGATGGGTTACCCGCTGTACGCGCTCGGCCTGCTGACGGTGGTCTGGGCGGTGCGGCGTTCGGAGAAGCGGCTCAAGGCGCTGGCCGAGGAGGCCCCGCCGGAAGAGACCGACGAGGAGATCGAGGCGCGGCTGCGCGCGAAGTACGCGCAGGCGCCCGGGGTCGAGTCCTAGGTCCGGCACCCGTGCAATGAAAGGCCCCTTCATTGCGTCTGCGGAGGCTCCTGAGCGGCCAACCGCACCTCAGCCGCCGCCAACGCGACCCGCAGCGAAGCGGTCATCGAATCGCTACGGGTGTGAGCGAGCAGCTTCAGGCCCTCGGTGAATCGCTCCCGCGCCAGTTCCCACCGGCCCGCTTCGAAGGCGCACTTACCCGCGGCCTCGAGTTCAAGGTAGAGCCCGTCCCCGGGCGACGGGACGTCGGCGATGCAGCGCGCGAACTCCTCCTCTGCCAGCCCGAATCGTCCTTGCGCGGCATGCACGGTCGCGAGTTCCTTCGCCGCCAGCCGACGCTGAACGGGCTGCTCCGCGGCACTGGCGGCCGACTCGATCTCCGCCTCCGCCAGGTCGAGCCTGCCGAGCAGCCGCGCGGTGCTGCCGGTCTCCATCAGGGCGTAGAAACCGGCCCGCGGCTCGGCGAGCGCGGCGTCCAGCCACTGCTCGGCGTCCGCGGGCGAGACGAAGACCTCGCGCAGCGTTTCCGGATCGACGCGAAACGTCAGATCGAGCTCAGTAACCAAGCGCGGTCCGGATCTCGGGTTCGACGTCCGAGGTTGCGACGAACAGAAGCTCGTCGCCCGGCTCCAGCGGGTCTTCCGGCTGTGGCACGATGACCCGGTCACCACGCAGGATCGTCACCAGCGCGGCGTCACGCGGCAGGTTGATCTCACTGACCGCCTTGCCCGCGAGCGGCGTCTCCTCCGGGAGGGTGAGTTCGACCAGGTTCGCCTGGCTCTGCCGGAACGTCATCAGCCGGACGAGGTCACCGACGCTGACCGCCTCTTCGACCATCGCCGCGAGCATCCGCGGTGTCGACACGGCGACATCGACACCCCAGGCGTCGTTGAACAGCCACTCGTTGGCGGGGTTGTTCACCCGCGCCACGACCCGGCGCACCGCGAACTCGGTCTTCGCGAGTAGCGACACCACCAGGTTCGCCTTGTCGTCGCCGGTCGCGGCGATCACGACGTCGCACTGCTCGATCCCGGACTCCTCCAGGATCGACACCTCGCAGGCGTCACCCAGCACCCAGTCCGCCTGCTCGACGGTATGCGGCTCGAACTGGTCGGCCTCACGTTCGATGAGCATCACCTGATGCCGCCCGTCGATCAGCTCCGAGGCGATCGAGCGGCCGACCGCACCCGCTCCGGCAATCGCGACCCGCATCAGTTCTCCTCTTCCGCTTCGCGAGCGGCGACGCTGGTGACGTCGCTGACGGTGCCCGACTTCGCGGCCACGTACACGACGTCGTCGGCCTGGATCACGGTCTTGGTGTCGGGCAGCACGCCGGTGCCGAACCGCATGATGAACGCGACTCGCGCCCCGGTCGCCGCCTGCAGGTCGCGCACGCTGTGGCCGACCCACGTCTCGTGCAGCGGAAGCTGCAGGAGCGCGACGCTGCCGGAAGGGTCTCGCCACGCCGAGGCGACGCCGTCGGGCAGGAGATTGCGCAGGAACCGGTCCGTGGTCCACGGCACGGTCGCCACGGTCGGGATGCCGAGCCGTTCGTAGACCGCGGCCCGCTTGTGGTCGTAGATCCTGGCGACGACCTTGTCGATGCCGAAGTTCTCCCTGGCCACCCGCGCGGAGATGATGTTGGAGTTGTCACCGCTGGAAACGGCCGCGAAAGCGCCCGCACGCTCGATTCCGGCCGCGATCAGCACCTGCCGGTCGAAGCCGACGCCGACGACCTGCTGGCCGTGGAAATCGCTGCCGAGCCGCCGGAACGCCTGCTGGGTCTTGTCGATGATGGCGACGTCGTGCCCCAGTCGCTCCAGCGCCGCGGCCAGGGATGCGCCGACCCGGCCGCATCCCATGATCACCACGTGCACGCCTTGCCTCCTTCGTCGTCGGACGTTTTCACCCGTCCGCAGTACCCAGACATACCGGGCCCGAACCTACCGTGCGCACCGCCGCTAGATCCTCCCTCCTCCCCACCACTACCCTCAAAGGAGGCGCTTCGCGCCGCAGCTAGGCTTCCTAGGTGTCGAAGTTCCCGACCGTGCTGAAACGGCTTGTCCTCGGACGTCCATTCCGGAGTGACCGGCTCGCGCACACGTTGCTGCCCAAGCGCATCGCGCTGCCGATTTTCGCATCGGACGCGTTGTCGAGCGTGGCGTACGCACCCGAAGAGATCTTCCTGACACTGAGTGTCGCGGGCCTGTCCGCCTACGCGTTCGCGCCGTGGATCGGGATCGCGGTCGCGGTCGTCATGCTGGTCGTGGTCGCGTCCTACCGGCAGAACGTGCACGCCTACCCGAGCGGCGGCGGGGACTACGAGGTCGCCAACACCAACCTCGGCGGCCGGTTCGGGCTCACCATCGCCAGCGCGCTACTGGTCGACTACGTGCTCACGGTGGCGGTGTCGACGTCGTCCGGCGTGGCGAACATCGGTTCGGCCGTGCCCTGGGTGGCACAGAACAAGGTGCTGGCCGCGGTCATCATCGTGACGGTGCTGACGGCGCTGAATCTTCGCGGAGTGCGCGAATCGGGCAAAGCGTTCGCCATTCCGACCTACGGGTTCATCATCGGCATCCTCGGAATGGTGATCTGGGGCCTGGTCGAGGCGTCCACCGGAACTGAGATGCGGGCCGAAAGCGCCGGATTCGAACTTCACGAAGAGGCTTCACTGACCGGGTTCGCGTTCTTCTTCCTGCTGCTGCGCACGTTCTCCTCCGGTGCCGCGGCATTGACCGGGGTCGAGGCGATCAGCAACGGCGTCCCGGCGTTCCGTAAACCGAAGTCGAAGAACGCGGCGACCACGCTGCTGCTGATGGGCGTACTCGCGGTGACCATGCTGGTCGGCATCATCACGCTGGCCAT
Organism: uncultured Actinomycetota bacterium; assembly: GCA_963766045.1. Classification (GTDB taxonomy): domain Bacteria; phylum Actinomycetota; class Actinomycetes; order Mycobacteriales; family Pseudonocardiaceae; genus Amycolatopsis. Next base: position 2,343,872 of record CAVXYN010000003.1, read on the forward strand.
CGTCACCGAGGTGAAATTCGCCGAGCATCCGGAAACCCAGCTTTCCGGCACTCCCGTGGGATATGAGCAGAAGACGATCGTCGCGCAGATCGCGCAGGCGGTGTTCCCCGACTTCCCGCCGGCCTTCTACTACATCTCCTTCTCCACCGGCATCATCTTGCTGCTGGCCGCGAATACCGCGTTCAACGGTTTCCCGGTGCTCGGTTCGATCCTCGCGCAGGACCGCTACCTGCCGCGGCAGTTGCACACCCGGGGCGACCGGCTGGCCTTCTCCAACGGCATCCTGTTCCTCTCGATCTTCGCACTGGTGCTGATCATCGCGTTCGATGCGGAGGTCACGAGGCTCATCCAGCTCTACATCGTGGGTGTGTTCGTCTCGTTCACGGTGAGCCAGGCGGGCATGATCCGGCACTGGAACCGGTTGCTGTCCAAGGAGAACGACCCGGCGGTGCGGCGGCGGATGCGACGCTCGCAGACGGTCAACGCGATCGGCTTGACCATGACCGGGACAGTGCTGATCATCGTGCTGATCACGAAGTTCCTGCTCGGCGCCTGGATCGCGATCGCCGCGATGATCGCCATCTACGCGCTGATGACCGCCATCCGGAGGCACTACGACCGGGTCGCCGAGGAATTGCGCGAGATGGACCGGAAACCGGTCGTGCTGCCTTCGCGCAACCACGCGATCGTCCTGATTTCGAAATTGCACCTGCCGACGTTGCGTGCGCTGTCCTACGCCAAGGCCGTGCGTCCGGATGTGCTCGAGGCGGTCACGGTCAACGTCGACGACCTCGAGACGCGCAAACTCGTGCAGGAATGGGAAGAGCACAAGTTCAAGGTGCCGCTGAAGGTCATCGAATCGCCGTACCGGGAGATCACGAAACCGGTGCTGGACTACGTGAAGCGCGTGCGCGGGGACAATCCGCGCAACGTGGTGACCGTATTCATCCCGGAATACGTGGTCGGGCACTGGTGGGAGCAGGTGTTGCACAACCAGAGCGCGCTGCGGCTCAAGGGAAGGCTGCTGTTCCAGCCGGGTGTCATGGTGACGAGCGTGCCTTGGCAGCTCGTGTCCTCGGAGAAGGTGATCGACCGCGATCGCCGTGCCCGTCCGGCGGCAGGCGATGTCCGGCGCGGGTTCTCGCCCGCCGGCAGACCCGTGGAGCCGAAACCCGACGGGACCACCACCACATCGAAACCCAAGGAAAAAGCTGAATGAGCGTGGACGCGCAGACCGGAACCTGGCTCGGCCGGACCATCGAGCTCGAGGTCGGCGCGGTCGCGCACGGCGGGCACTGCGTCGCGCGGGCGGAAGGCCGTGTGGTCTTCGTGCGGCACGCGCTTCCCGGGGAACGGGTCATGGCTTCGGTCACCGAGGACAAGGGCGGTTCGTTCTGCCGGGCGGACGCGATCGAGGTGCTGGAGGCATCGCCTGAGCGCGTGGAACCGCCATGCCCGCTCGCCGCGCCGGGGGAGTGCGGCGGTTGCGACTGGCAGCACGCGTCGCCCGGCCACCAACGGGAACTCAAGGCCGCCGTCGTCGCCGAACAGCTGCAGCGGCTGGCGAAGATCGAGCGCGAAGTCGTCGTCGAAGCGCTCGACGGCGGCCCGCTGGATTGGCGCAGCCGGGTACGGCTCGTCGCGGGCAAGGACGGCCGCGCAGGTTTCCGGGAGCACCACAGTCATCGCGTGATTCCCATCGACGACTGCCCGATCACGGTTCCCGGTGCTCTCGACGACGTGGTTTCGCGGAAATGGCGCCCTGGAGCCGAAATCGAGGTCACCAGCGACGGCGAAGGCCGGACGCACCTACGTGAGCTTTCGACGGTGAAAGGCCGTAAGCAATCGCGCCAGCTGACCGGAGGCAGTGCGGTGCAACATGCCGCCGGCCGTGACTGGCGCTTCGACGCACACGGTTTCTGGCAGGTGCACCCCGCTGCCGCGGACACGCTCGCCGGTGTCGTCGCCGAATGGGCTGAAGCTCCGCGTGACGGCGTGGCTTGGGATCTTTACGCCGGTGTCGGCCTGTTCGCCTCGGTTCTCGCAGAGCAGGTTGGGCCGCGAGGCCGGGTGCTGGCCGTGGAATCCGGCCGCCGCGCCGTCTCCGACGGCGAGGAGAACCTGGCCGACCTTCCCCAGGTTCACTGGCGCTCGGGCCGCGTCGAACACCTCCTCGCCGACGCTCCCAAGCCCGTCGACGTCGTGGTACTGGACCCGCCCCGCAAGGGTGCGGGAAAGGCCGTCGTCGAGTCTATTGTGGAGGGTTCACCGGACCGGATCGTGTACGTCGCTTGCGATCCCGCCGCTCTCGCGCGCGACATCGCACTCTTCGCCGAGCACGGCTATGGCCTGGTCGACCTCCGCGCCTTCGACGCCTTCCCGATGACCCACCACGTCGAATGCGTCGCGCTGCTGCAGTAGGGAGACGCGCGGGTGCCGCACTTCGTCGACGAAGTGCGGTAGTTCGCGCCACGTACTATCGGTAATTGGTCCAGGCCAATTTGTGTCATAACCTTCCCGGCGCCCCACTCAACGGGTACAAAGGTTCGGCATGAAGACACGTGCTCGGATCACGGTCAGCTTCATCGCGCTCGCGGCTTGCGGAATCGCCGTGGTCGCCGGTGCCACTCCGGTGGCGCACGCCGCAACGCCCATGAAGGTCGACGACCTGGAGCTGGCGCCGACACAGAACGAGATCAACTCGTTCAAGGCCCACATCTCCTCACTCACCCCCGCGCCCGACAACGTCGGCAACGACTGGGCGCAGCACGCGAGCGGCCAGCAGACCAAGGCGATGGGAATCGTGTACGAGATCAGCAAGGACACTGCGATCCTCGACAAGATGATCGGGTTCTGTGACGCGGTGCTCTCCCAGCGCAACGATCTCGCGGCCGCGCCGGTCGGGCAGCACCGGTTGTGGACCGGCGGGATCGACCCGGCGTGGCCCAATACCCGTACCACGCCGATCGGGACCGGCGGGGAGCAAGGTGACCCTGTCGGCCATCTCGGCTATTGTGCCCGGCTCGTTCTGGAGACACCTGCGGTGTGGAGCCGGAATGTCCCGTTCGGCGACCCGAAGGGCTATGGCGCGACCTATCTCGCCAGGGCGAAGACGTTTCTCACCGGCGGTGACCGGGCGGTCGACGGACACATTCTGGCCAGGCTGCTCGATCTGACGCGCGGGGGAAACCGCCAGTATTTCGCGCGGGATTCGGTCTATCAGCCCGGTGGGCAGGTGCCGTGGAACCAGCAGATGATGTTCAACTACGGATTCCACAATCTCGCCGCCGCGCACCGGATCCTCAATGACGCACCCGCCAAGGTCACCAAATACGAAGGAATCGTGAAGGCCAGTGTGGACTGGTTCTTCGCGACGAAGACCAACGTGACCACGCCACAGGGCAGGACGGGTTACAGCTGGGGCTATTCGCCGACCAGCGGGACCCGTGAGGACAACAGCCACGGCCAGCTGGACGTCCATGGCCTGCACATGCTCTACATTTCGGGCCGGTATGGGATCACGGCTGCGATGATGACCCCGCTCGCGAACACCTTCTGCGACATCATGACGAAGAGCGCGACCAAGTACTCAGGCAAGGTCGACGGTACGGACGGATCGGGGAATTCCGCGCCGACGTCCTATATCCGCGCCGGCTGGCTCCTGCTCGCCGAGTTCCGCACGGACCGGCACCACGCCATGATGGACGCCGACTTCAACGAAGGTGGTACCACCGGGAGTATCGACCAGTTCTCCCGGCTGTTGCTGGTGAAGGATCGCCGCTGGTGAGGCGTAGGGTGGCCGAATGGCCAGGGAATACCGGCTGGGGCCGGTCCGCAAAGGACTCAACACGGTGATGACGGCGCTGTTGCGACGTGGGGTGGCCGCCCCGCAGAAGAACAGCTTCCTGCTGACCACGAGGGGCCGTAAAAGCGGGCTCGAGCGGACCCTTCCGATCAACATCGTGGTGCACGACGGCGAGCGATGGCTGGTCTCGCCCTACGGCGACGTGGGCTGGGTTCACAACGTCCGCGCGGACCCGGCGCTGCGGCTGTGGCGAGGCAAGCAGAGTGAGTCCCTCGAAGCGGAGGAGGTCGACGCCGCCATCGCCGGGCCGATTCTGCGGCAATACCTCCGCGAGGTCCGGATCACCGCGCCGTACTTCGACGCGAAAGAGGGTGCCCCGGTCGAAGAGTTCGCCGCCGAAGCCACCCGGCATCCGGTGTTCCGCTTGAAGGCCGTTTCCGCGTGACTCCGGCCGGCACTAGGCGATTTTCGCGGACGTCAGGTTTGCCTGAGGTTTGAGCACGTAGAACAGAACGCCGCTCCCCGGCGCCGGTAGTCCCCCTCATCGCCGTGCGCGCCCGGCCGGGTGCGCACGGCGATGTCAGCGAGGCCGGAGATCCTCCATGAGGTGTTCCGCAAAGGTGGTCAGAGCCGGTCGAGATGGAATGACTTCGCGTTTTCGCCCGCCTTGCCGCATACAGAGACGGAGGCGACCTTTTGCAGTGCCTCGAAGTACTTCTGCGCCGCTACGGGGTCGTTCTGATCCAGCTTGCCGAGCGTCACGGAGAACTCGAACCGCTTGGCGCCGTCGGTGGTGCTGAAGAGGTACGAGTGGTAGCCGTGCATTCCGCCGGTGTGCCCGCTGACCTTGGTTCCGCAGGGTGTCTCCAGTTCCTGCAGACCGAGACCGTAGGACGTGCCGCCGCCGAGCGGAAGCCATTTGCGCATCTCGCCGAGTAGCGCGGGCGAAAGCAGTTTCCCGGTCTGCAAGGCCTTGATGAACCGGTCCAGATCGGCGGTGGTCGAGATGATCTCACCGGCCGAGCTCGCCCAGGTCGGGTTCACCCGGCTGACATCGACGGTCTTCGTGGCCCCTTTGTCCTGGTAGGTGTAGTAGCCGTGCGCGTACGGGCCGGGGATGCCCGGCCAGGTACCGGGAATGATCGTGTCGCGCAGGCCGAGTTGACGCAGGATGCGGTGGCGCACCTGGTCGGCGTACCCACCGCCGGTCACCTTCTCGATCAGCAGCCCGGCGAGGATGTAGTTCGTGTTGGAGTACGACCAGCCGGCGCCCGGCTCGAATCGCGGCGGCTTCGCCAGCGACACCTTGACCAGCTCTCGAGGCTGGTAGGTATGGAACTGCCGGTCGATGAAGGCCTGACCGTCCAACGGGATTCCCGGTTCCGTCGATCCGTCCGGGTTGACCTCACCGGTGTAGTTGAACAAGCCGCTCGTGTGCTGCAGGGTCATCCGTACCGTGATGCGCCGGTCCAGGCCGAACTGCGGCAGATGGTTCGCGACCGGCTCGTCCAGCCGGACCTTGCCTTCCCCGACCAGCTGCAGCATGACGGTGGACACGAACGTCTTGGTGATGCTGCCGACGCGGAATCGTCCGTCGGTGGGGACGTCCGCCCAGCCGCCGAGGGTGCGCTTGCCCGCGCTGCCGGTCCAGCTTCCCCGCTCGTCGTGCAGCCGTACCTGGATTCCCGCCGCCCCGGCCGCCACCAGCTCGCCCATCGCCTTTCGCAGCTCAGCGCGGTCCGGTGCGGCCGAAGCGGGAGTCGTGGCCAGGCCCGCGGCCACCGTCGCGGCCAAAGCCGCCACGCCCATTCTTCGCATGATCGTCTTCACGTCGAGTCCCCTTCTCATTGATCGGACAAGTCCAACCTAGCGAGAATCGGGAATGACGTGCAGGCGTCGAGGCTTTACGGTCGCGCGTCCTCCTTGATCAGATCGGCGCATTTCTCGCCGATCGCCATCGTGGTGACGCAGGGGTTCACCGCGACCAGGAACGGCATCGCCGAACCGTCGGCCACCCGCAGGCCCTCGACTCCGCGCACCCGCAGGCGCGCGTCCAGCACGGCGAGAGGATCGTTGTCCGCGCCCATTTTCGCGGTGCACGACGGGTGGTAGACGGTGTTGTGGGTCTTGCGGAGGTAGTCGGCGATCTCGTCGTCGGTCTTGACGTCCTTACCAGGCGCCAATTCCGTCCCGGCCCATTCGTCCAGAGCGGGCTGTTCCGCGATCTTGCGGGCCAGTTTGATCCCGTACGTCATCACGCGCATATCGTGCGGATCGCTGAAGTACCGGGGATCGACCTTCGGCTTGTCCCGGTAGTCGCGGGTGCGCAGCCGCACGGTCCCGGTCGAGCGGCTGCGCGTGACGTTCGGCGTCAGGCAGAAACCGTTCTCGGTGGTGGGGAAGCCGTGCCGCAGGGTGTTCATGTCGAACGGCACGGAACCGTAGTGGAACATCAGGTCCGGCCGGTCGAGCCCGTCTTCGGTGGTGGTGAAGATCCCGATCTCCCACCATTGCGTGGATTCGGTGACCATCGGCTGGAGCGCGTCCCATTGGATGACGCCCTCGGGATGATCTTGAAGATTCTCGCCGACGCCGGGAGAGTCGACGAGGACGTCCACGCCCACTTCGCGCAGATGCTCGGCCGGGCCGATTCCCGACAGCATGAGGAGTTTCGGTGTGTCGATCGCCCCGGAGGAGAGGATCACCTCGCGCCGCGCACGCAGCGGGACACCGTGGATCAGGTCGTCGGCGAGGTACTCCGCGCCCGTGCACCGCTTGCCGTCGAACAGCAACCGCCGGACCCGGGCGCCGGTGATGATCTCCAGGTTCGGCCGTTCGCCGATGATCGGATGCAGGTAGGACACCGACGCGGACGAACGTGTCCCGTCCTCACGCGCGTTGATCTGGAACCAGTTCGCGCCATGGGTGACCGTCTTGCCGGAGTTGAACTCGGTCGTCGGAATCCCGGCCTGCTGACAGGCTTGCAGCAGGGCGACACCGGTCGGATCGTGCGGTGGCACCGAGCGGATCGTCACCGGGCCCGAGCGGCCGTGGTGCTCACCCGGGCCGTCGTTGGTCTCGAGTCGTTGGTACAGCGGGAAGATCTCTTTGGCCGACCAGCCCGACAAGCCGAGCGACGCCCATTCGTCGAGGTCCTCCGCCGGTGCCCAGAAGGCGATACACGAGTTGTGCGAGGAACATCCGCCGAGTACCCGCGCGCGGGCATGCCGCAGGAACGAGTTCCCGGATTCCTGCGGTTCGACCAGATAATCCCAGTCGTACCCCGATTCCAGCAGGCCCATCCACTTCGTCAGCTCCAGCACCGCCGGGTCGTCCACATCGGACGGTCCGGCCTCCAGCAGGCAGACCGTGACGTCCGGGTCTTCCGAGAGTCTCGCCGCGACCACCGAGCCCGCTGTCCCGCCGCCGACGACGATGTAGTCGAACTCTCCGGTCACTGTGCGGCCTCCTCGGGCTCGGACGAAACCTCCGCGGCGTGATCGGCGAGGACGCCGGTCTTGTGCCGCAGGATGAACCAGTAGTAAGCGAATCCGACGACCGCCACGATGCCGACGAACAGCACGGCACCCCATTGCAGGAACCAGTGATAGGGCTCGGTTGCGTTGTAGACCTCGCGCCGGGGCCACGCCAGGTTCACCACGATCGCGCCGCCCCAGAGCACGCCGAGAATGTTGACCGGCAGGCCGAACTTCCCGAGGGAGAAGTACTTCGAGCCGGGGACCTTCTCCGGCGGCCATTGCCCGCGCAGCCGTTTGACCAGCATCGGAATGGTGACCAGCAGGTAGGCCAGGTAGATCATGATGATGCCGATACTGGTGATCACCGTGAAGATCTGTGGCTGACCGATGTTGACCACGAGGATCAGGACCGCGATGACCCCGGAGACGATCGCGGGGATCACCGGTGTCTTCGTTCTCGGTGACACCCTCGCCAGCCGCCTCCCGGCGGGCAGGTTGTTGTCGCGGGCCATCGCGAACATCATCCGGATCGAGGCGGACTGCACGGCCAGATTGCATACTGTGATGGCGATGACGACCGCCAGCAGGAAGATCGTGCCGATCGTGCTGCCAAGGACGTCGAGGACGATGAACTGCAGGCCACCGGTCGCGATCTCCGGGTTGTTGATGTCGCCGACGGCCATCAGTGCGAGCAGCAGGATCAGCCCGCCGATGACGAACGACGCGATGAGCGCGCGCAGGATCGCCTTGGGCGCGTTCTTGCGGGGGTCATGGGATTCCTCGCCGAGCGAGCTGGCCGTGTCGAAGCCGTACATGACATAGGTCGAGGCGAGCGAGGCGACCAGGAACGCCCCGAAGTAACCCCAAGGCTGGTCGGCGCCGGTGTTGTGAGTCTCCATCACCACATCGGGACCACGGGTGATGTTGATCGCGAACGCCACGATCAGCAGGACGGCGGCGATCAGTTCGATGAACACCCCGGCGCTGTTGATCTGCGCCATCAGCTTGACGCCCCAGGCGTTCACGAGGGTGGTGAACAGGATCAGGACCGTGCCGAGAATGACCGCGTTCACCGCGCTGTCGCTCGAGAACGAGAAGAACGACGAGATCTGCGGGAGCGTGATCTGGTAGGCCAGCGCGACCGCGGCGATGGTGACGATCGACGCGGTGAGCATCATCCATCCGGCCATCCAGGCCACGTGCGGACTGCCGAGGCGTTTCGACCAGTTGTAGATCGAACCGGCGACCGGATAGTGCGCGGCCAGCTCGGCGAACGACAGTGCCACCATCAGCTGGCCGACGAAGACCATCGGCCAGGACCACCAGTAGGCGGGCCCGCCGAAGCTGAAGCCGAAGTAGAACAGCTGGAAGGTGCCGGTCAGGATCGAGATGTAGCTGATTCCGGCGGCGAAGGTGTGGAAATTGCCGAGACTTCTTTCGAGTTCCTGTTTGTAGCCGAAGCCTGCGAGGCCGTCGTCGGAAGGAGCACTCATCGGCACTTTCCCTTCTTCTTTTAAGCCGGCTCCCCGGAGAACCAGCGTTGTGGTGCGGGACGGAGGTTCTGGTAGATGTGCTTGGCCTCCGTGTATTCCGCCAAACCGGTCGGGCCGAGTTCGCGCCCGAAACCGGATTGCTTGTAACCGCCCCATTCCGCCTGCGGCAGGTAGGGGTGGTAGTCGTTGATCCACACCGTGCCGTGACGCAGCCGGTTCGCGACCCGCTGCGCGCGCGAGGCGTCGCCGGTGAACACGCCGCCGGCGAGCCCGTAGTGGGTGTCGTTGGCGATGCGGACGGCGTCGTCCTCGTCGGTGAAGGTTTCGACGGTGAGCACCGGGCCGAACGACTCGTCGACGACGGCGCTGCTGCCCTGCTTCACGTTGTCGAGGATGGTCGGCAGGTAGTAGTGCCCTTTCGCGAGTTCCCGGTCATCGGGGCGTTTGCCGCCGGTGCGCAGGACGGCGCCCTCGGCGAGGGCGGCGGCGACGTAGCGTTCGATCTTCTCCAGATGCGCGGCGGAGATCAGCGGTCCCGTTTCAGCCTCGTCGTCGAAAGGTCCACCCAGTCGGATCAGTTCGGCGCGCCGGACGAGTTCGTCGACGAAGCGCTCATGCCATTCCTGCTGGACGATCAGCCGCGCGCCCGCCGAGCAGACCTGCCCGGAGTGGAGGAACACCGCGGTGAGCGCGTAGTCGACGGCGGTTTCGAAGTCGGCGTCGGAGAACACCACGTTCGGGTTCTTACCGCCGAGTTCGAGCGCGACCTTCTTGACCGAGGCCGCGGCGTTCGCGGCGATGATCTTCCCGGTCGCGAGACCGCCGGTGAAGGAGACGAGGTCGACGTCGGGATGCTCGGAAAGTGGCGCTCCGGCCTGCGGGCCCGCGCCGAGCACCAGGTTGGCGACGCCGCCGGGCAGGCCGGCCTCGGTCAGCAGCTTCATCAGCAGGATCGAGGTGTGCGGCGTCAGCTCACTGGGCTTGAGGACGAACGTGTTGCCCGCCGCCAGCGCGGGCGCGACCTTCCAGATGGTCTGCAGGAGCGGGTAGTTCCACGGCGTGATCAGCCCGCAGACCCCGACCGGCTCGTGCACGATCCGGCTGAACGCGTCCGGGTTGCCGGTATCCACCACGCGTCCGGCGTCGTTCCCGGCGAGTTTGCCGAAGTAGCGCAGGCAGGCGGCGATATCCGCCATGTCGTACCTGCTCTCGACCAGGCGTTTCCCGGTGTCGAGCGACTCCGCGCGGGCGAATGCCTCGGTGTCGCGGTCGAGGAGGTCGGCGGTGCGCAGGAGGAGGGAGCCTCGATCCGGGGCGGGCGTGCCCGGCCAGGGCCCGGTGTCGAAGGCCTTCCTGGCCGCCGCGATGGCGGCTTCGGTGTCCTTGGCCGTGCCTTCGGCGACTTCCGCGACGAGCGACCCATCGGCCGGGCAGCGGATTTCCCTGCGACCGCGGTCGATCGCGTCGACCCATTCGCCACCGATGAAAAAGTCCGCCATCAAGCCACTCCAACCGGGCTCATCCGCAACCGTCGATCAGGGATTATCGCGGGCACAGCGCGTGGCCGCTACTTGGCAAAAGAGACCATGTTCACACTGTTGAGGTATGCATGGTTAATTTCCGACATGTGATGCCCGACGCGGCCACGGGAAGCCTCTCAGGGGCGCTCCGTAGACTGGCCGGAACGGCGGAAGAGGAACCAGGCGAGGTGGGAGAGTGACGTTGCTCGAGTCCGTGCACGGACCGGCCGACTTGAAGCGGTTGAACCAGGAGCAGCTCGGCGAGCTGGCCTCGGAGATCCGGGACTTCCTCGTCGAGAAGGTGCGTCTCGCCGGTGGGCACCTCGGCCCCAACCTCGGCGTCGTCGAGCTGACGATGGCTCTGCACCGGGTCTTCGACTCGCCGCGTGACGCCATCGTGTGGGACGTCGGCCACCAGGCCTATGTGCACAAGATCGTGACCGGCCGCCACGAGGGTTTCGACAGGCTTCGCCAGCTGGGCGGCATCACCGGATACCCGGCCCGCGACGAGAGCGAGCACGACTTCGTCGAGAACAGCCACGCCTCGACCGCGCTGTCCTATGTGGATGGCCTCGCAAAGGCGTTCGAGCTCGAGGGCGGTGAGAGGCATGCGGTGGCCGTCGTCGGTGACGGCGCGCTCACCGGCGGTATGTGCTGGGAGGCGCTGAACAACATCGCCGCGAACCGGCGCCGTCCGGTGGTCATCGTCATCAATGACAACGGCCGCTCCTACTCGCCGACGATCGGCGGCGTCGCCGACCACCTCGCGTCACTTCGGCTGAAGCCGGGCTACGAGCGCGTGCTGGACCGCGGCAAGGAGATGCTCAAGCACACGCCCATTGTGGGCAAGCCCATCTACGCGGCCCTGCACGCGGCGAAGGCGGGCATCAAGGACGCGCTGAGCCCGCAGATGATGTTCTCCGACCTCGGCCTGAAGTATCTCGGCCCGGTCGACGGGCACGACCTCGTGGCGCTGGAGAAGGCGTTCCAGAGCGCCCGCAGCTTCGGCGGCGCGGTCATCGTGCACGTGGTCACCGAGAAGGGTCACGGCTACGAGCCCGCGGTCAACAACCAGGCCGACCAGATGCACCAGACCGACCCGATCGACCCGGAGACCGGCCTGCCGCCGGTCAAGGGACCCAGCTGGACCGGGGTCTTCGCCGACGAGCTGGTCAAGATCGGCGCCGAACGCGAGGACGTCGTCGCGATCACCGCGGCCATGCTGCGTTCGACCGGTCTCCACAAGTTCGCCGAGGCGTACCCCGACCGCTGGTTCGACGTCGGTATCGCCGAGCAGCACGCGGTGACCTCGGCCGCGGGGCTCGCGATGGGCGGCAAGCATCCGGTCGTCGCGGTGTACTCGACCTTCCTCAACCGGGCGTTCGACCAGGTCCTGATGGACGTCGCGCTGCACCGTCAGCCGGTGACGCTGGTACTGGACCGGGCCGGCATCACCGGACCGGACGGCCCGAGTCACCACGGGATGTGGGACCTGTCGCTGCTCGGCATGGTGCCGGGGATGCGGGTCGCCGCGCCGCGTGACGCCGGTTCGCTGCGTGAGGAACTGCGTGAGGCCGTCGCCGTCGAGGACGGTCCGACCGCGCTGCGGTTCTCCAAGGGCGGCGTGATCGACTCGGTTCCGGCCGTCGAGCGCGTCGGAGTCGTGGACGTGCTGCGCAAGCCCGTCGGCGAGGCCGACGTCCTGCTCGTCGCCGTCGGCGCGTTCGCGATGCTCGGGCTCGCCGCGGCGGACCGGCTGGCCGACCAGGGGATCGGCGTGACCGTCGTGGACCCGCGCTGGGTCGTCCCCGCGCCCGCCGAGCTGGTGGCGCTGGCCGAGCAGCACAAGCTGGTCGTCAGCGTCGAGGACAGCGGACGCCACGGTGGTTTCGGCTCCGCGCTGGCCGCCCTGTTCCGCGACGCCGAATGCGACGTGCCGCTGCGCGACCTCGCCGTCCCGCAGGTCTTCCACGAGCACGGCTCGCGTGAGGAGGTACTGGCGCGGATCGGCCTCACCGCGCAGGACGTCGCGCGCCGGGTCACCGAATGGACCGCGAACCTCGCCAGCCGGACTCCGGCCCCCGAAGACACCCACCGCTGATTCGCGTGAAGGAGTCCTTCACGCGAGGTTCGGGTCAGTAGACGGACTCGAGAAGGTCCAGCAGTTCCGCTTCGGTCGGAAGACGGGGAGAGTTCTTCGTGACCGGGTCGGCGATGGCGTCGACGGCTATGGTGCGAAGCAGCTCTCGACTGGCACCGAGCGCTCGCAGCGGGACTTTGATCTCGAGCGCGCGCGAGATGCTCTGCACCGCCTCGATCGCGACGCCCGCCTCGTCGGCGACTCGAAGCGAACGGGCCGCTTGTTCGTAGGCGCCGGCGGCCTCGGCCACGCTGAACGTCATGACCTCCTCCAGCACCGTGCCCAGCGCGACGCCGTGCGGAGTTCCGGTATGGGCGGTGATGGCGTGGCCGATTCCGTGCACGAGACCGAGCCCGGACAGGGTGAGCGCGTGCCCCGCCAGATGGGCGCCGAGCATGACCTGTGACCGCGCTTCGAGGTCGCTTCCGTCGCGGTAGGCGAACGGGAGCCATCGGCCGACCAGCCCGACCGCTTGCGCCGCGTACCCGGCCGAAACAGCGTTCGCGCCGCGTGAAGCGAGGGACTCGATGCCGTGCACGAGAGCGTCCAGTCCGGTCGCCGCGGTGATGTGCGCGGGCAGCTCGAGGGTGAGTTCCGGGTCGAGGACACAGATCTTCGGCTTCACCGATGAGTGTCCGATGTAGACTTTCCGCCTGGTGCAGACGTCTTCGGTGACACCGAATCCGTTGGTCTCGGATCCAGTGCCCGAGGTCGTCGGGACGGCGATCAGGGGTGCTCCGGCTCCCGCCTCCCACAGCGAATCGGCGTCCGCGGCGTGAGAGCCGGGGTTTCCGGCGAGCAGCGAGATGCCCTTCGCCGCGTCCAAAGCGGAACCACCGCCGAGCGCGATGACCGCGGCCGGACCGAATTCGATGAGCCGGGCCGCACCGCGGTCCAGTTCAGTGGTCGCGGGGTTCGGGCCGATGTCCTCGTAAACAGCGTGTTCCAGCCCCGCGGCGGTCAGGATCCTCTCGACGCGGTCGACGATCCCGGTCGCCCGCAGCCCGCGGTCGGTGATGACGAAGGCACGTTCCAGTCCGAGCGAGGTGAGGAACGCCGGGAGTTCGGCGACCACGCCCGGACCGAACTCGGTCCGTCCGGTGAGTTCGACACTCAGTCTCATGACGCTCCCTTCAGCTCGAGGAGAACGCGGAGTCGACGTTCACGGCGGGTGACGGCAACCGGAAGTCCCGTCCGGCGAGGGTTTCGTAGAGCCGCACAGGGCTCATCTCGCCGGCGCGGTCACCGAAGGTCACCTTGGCCCGCCGGTAGATCTGCTCGACAAGGGCGGACAGTTCCGACGGCATGCCGACATCCCGCCCGACGTCCACGGCAAGGCCGAGATCCTTGCAGGCCAGCACCATGGCGAAGGAGTCGTCGTAGTCGGCGTCGGCGAGCACGGAAAGCACGTCGTGCTCGAGGAAATGCGACGCCGCCGGGCTGGCCAGCAACGAGGAGCGCAGGACACCGAGGTCGACGCCGGCCTTCACGCCCATCGCCAGTACCTCCGAAGTCGCCACCAGGTGGCAGAACCAGAGGAGGTTGATCATCAGTTTGACGGTGTACCCGTGCCCGGCGCCGCCGACGTGGAGCACCTTCTCCGGGTCGCCGAGCGTGGTGAACAGCGGGAGCGCGTCCTGGAAGTCGGCGACCTCGCCGCCGACGAAGATCTGCAGCGCCCCGGCCTCGGCACCGTGCGCCATCCCGCTGACGGGCGCGTCGAGCCGCCGGACCCCGTTGGCGTCCAGCACCTCCTCGGCGACCCGGCGCGAGGCGGCCGGGGTCGAGGTGGACATATCGATCCACAACGAGCCGGACGGCATGGCCGCGGCGGCGCCCTCACGAAGCAGGACGTCCTCGACGATCCGCGGAGTGGGGAGCATGGTGATGAGCACCTCGACGTCGGTGGCGCAGTCGGCCGCTGACGTTGCCCAGCGGGCGCCGAGCGCCAGGTGCTCGGCCGCGGCCGAGGTGTGGACGTCGTACACGGCGACGTCGTGGCCGGCGAGGATGAGGTGTCTCGCCATATGACGGCCCATGCTGCCCAGGCCGATGAAGCCGATCTTCATTGATGGTCCTCACAAGGGTCGAAGGTTCAGGAAAGGTCCAGCCAGGTGGTCTTGAGCGAGGTGTAGGCGTCCAGCGCGTGCAGGGATTTGTCGCGGCCGGCACCGGTCGCCTTGAACCCGCCGAACGGGGTGATCACGTCACTGGCGTCGAAGGTGTTGATCCAGAGGGTTCCGGCACGCAGACGACGCGCGACCTGATGTGCCACGGTCACATCCCGGCGTCCAGACCGATGCGACGAGCCCGAAGTCGGTGTCGTTGGCAAGCCGGACGCCCTCGTCGACGTCACCGTCGTAGCCGATCACGGACAGCACCGGGCCGAAGATCTCCTTGCGCGCGATGGTCATCTCGTTGCGCACACCGTCCACAATGGTCGGCTCGAAATAGGTGCCGCCGGTGTCGGTGAGCACCCGGTTCCCGCCGAAGACGACCGAAGCACCTTCGTCGCGCCCGCTGTCGAGATAGCGCAGAACGGTGCTCAGCTGTGTCTCGTCGACCAGCGGGCCGAGCACGGTTTCGGGATCGAGCGGGTCGCCGATCCGGAAGGTCTTCTCGGTCAGTCCGGTGATTTCCGCGAGCAGCGGCTCTTTCAGCGACTCCGGGACGATCAGGCGCGAGCCCGCGTTGCAGGTCTGCCCGGCGTTGTAGAAGATCCCCCATGCCACCGCGGAGGCCGCCGCCGTCAGATCCGCACCCGGCAGGATCAGCTGGGGCGACTTCCCGCCCGCTTCCACGGCCACCTGCTTGCCGTTGGATTCCCCGGCGTAGACCTGGAACAGCCTGCCGACCTCGGGTGAACCGGTGAAGGCGATCTTGTCGACGTCCGGATGCCGTCCCAGTGCCTGCCCGACGACCTCGCCGCGACCGGGGACGACGTTGAGCACGCCGTCCGGAAGGCCGGCCTCGCTCGCGAGCCGGGCGAGGACGAGTGCGGCGAGGGACGTCTGCTCGGCGGGTTTCAGCACCACCGAATTGCCGGTCGCGAGCGCGGGTCCGAGCTTCCACGAGGTGATCAGCAGCGCGTAGTTCCAGGGCACGACGGCACCGACGACGCCGAGCGGTTCGCGGGTGATCCAGGCCAGCGCGTCACCGGGGGTCGGCGCGACCTCGTCGTAGGTCTTGTCGATCGTCTCGGCGTACCAGGCGATCGTCTCCGCCGCCTTCGCGACGTCGATCCGCAGCGACTCGGTGATCGGCTTGCCCATTTCGAGCGTGTCGAGCAGTGCGAGTTCGTCGGCGTTCGCCAGGATCAGTTCGGCCCAGTTCAGCAGAATCCGTTTGCGTTCACGCGGCGGCAGGCCACGCCAGCGTCCGTCCTCAAAGGACCGGCGGGCCGCGTGGACGGCCCGGTCGATGTCCTCGGTGCTGCCCGCGGGGATCTCGGCGAGGAGCCGGGCGTCCCGTGGCGAGATGCTCGGGAAGGTTTCGTCCGACGTGGACTCGGTGAATCCGCCGTCGATGAACGGCCGGGTTTCGGGATCGACCTTGTCGGTCGCGGCCAGCCAGTGCTGGTGAGTCAGACGCGCCATCGGTCGATCGCCTCCTCGTCGAGCCGGATGCCGAGACCCGGGCACTGCGGTACTTCGAGTTCGCCGGTCCTGGTGATCATCACCGGTTCGGTGAGCATGAAGTCGCGGCGTTCGGGTGTCCAGCCGGGTGGGTCGTAGGGGAATTCGAAGTACGGTCCACCGCCGACGCCCGCGCTCACGTGCAGGTTCGCCAGCACCCCGATGCCGTTGGTCCAGCTGTGCGGGGTGAACGCGCGGTGTTTGAGCTGCGCCAGTTCCGCCAGCGTCCGGGCGCGGTGCATACCGACCGCGAGCACGACGTCCATCTGGTAGATGTCGAGGACGTCTTCCTCGAGGCAACGCAGCAGTTCGGGCACCGAGTGGTGCATCTCGCCCGCCGCGATCCGGACCCCGGGATTGTCCGCGCGGAGCGTCCTGAATCCGTCGAGGTCCACGTAGGGGAGTGGTTCTTCGACCCAGAACACGTCGAGTTCGGCGAGCCGCCGGACCAGCTTCCGGGTCGCGGCCAGATCGGTCGCCGCGGCGGTATCACCGGCCATCCGCCACGATTGGTTGAGGTCGACCATGATCTCGAAGTCCGGGCCGAGCGCCTCGCGGACCGCGGCGACCGCTGCGACGCCTTCGCCGATCCGGTCGCGGTCGATGCGGATCTTCATCGCTCGGAAGCCTGCTTCGCGCGCTTGGAGCGCGGTTTCAACGCGTTCCTCCGGCGACTTCAGCTCCGCGGAGGACGCGTAGGCGCGGAGGCTGCGAGCCGAGTTTCCGAACAGCGTCGCGACCGGGAGCCCGGCGACCTTGCCGATGATGTCCCACAGCGCGACTTCGAGCGGCCAGTAGCTGCCGCCGTGGAAGTTGGCCGTTTCGATCGCCTTGACGTGCCGGACGATGTCGAGCGGGTCTTCACCGAGAAAGAGGTGTTTGACCGCTTCGAATCCGTCCATCGTGTCGCCCGAACCGATGCCGCTGATGCCTTCGTCCGTGTGGACTCGCACGATCGTGGCGTCGAAGTGGCGACGCGGATCGGGGTCCCAGGCGGCCTGCAATGGCGGGTCGAGGTCCAGCCGTAACCGGTCGAAGGTGATGTCGACGATCTTCATCGGGTCTCCCCTGCGGGTGCGGTCCGGGCGAGGAGGCCGGGATCGGGTTCGTAGAACGGGTTCGCCGCACCGGAGCGCGCGACGTCGAGCACGTCGTCGATCGTGGGTGTGCCGAGTACGGCGGCCGAGACGGCCTGGAACGCCGCCGCCCGCTGGTTGGTGAAGGCCTCGTCGAGGTCGTCGACCGACGGGTTCACCCAGATGGCGGCGATGATCACCAGGTCCGCGACGTCGTTCGTCGGCACCAGACCGGCGTCGACGGAATCCGTGACACCGAGCGCGAGACCGGCCTGCGCCGCGCCCCACGTGGCTCGTTCGTGCAGCTCACCGGTCGCGGCGGCCTTCGGCACGAACAATGTCGGCGGCTTCACCGGAACGGAGGGCCGCAGCACGGTCATGAAGGGGACATGCCCGGTGCTCGGCGTGGCGAGGGCGAGCGCCCAGGCCGTCCCCACCGGGCCGCCTCGCCGTCCCAGCACGATGTTCGTGTGCGCGGCGTTCACACCCTCGCCGACGAATGCTTCGCCGATAAGCGCGGTGGACGCGAAAGTCATGGGAACTCCAGCATCGAAGGGGAATCCGGGGCGGTGGACCGGTGCACCCGGCGAGCTCGACGGTAAGAGCGTCCGGCGAGGCCGGGCAAGCGTCCCCGGCACATTGCAACGCGGGTTGCGGTGCCGCCAACTCGGGCTGTGACCTGTGGGTTCTTGGGTGAGGGCCGGGGGTTTACGCTGCGCCCATGACGTCGCAGATGCCGGCCGCGGGCGCCCGGAACCAGGGCCATGGTCTGCGGCGCGACCTCGAACTGCTCGAGGCGCTCGCCTCACCGGAAGCCCAGCGCGCGGGCGGGCTCGGCGTGGTCCGGCTCGCCCAGCTGACCGGGCGCGAGAAGAGCCAGGTTTCGCGGGCGCTCAAGGCCCTCGCCGACGAGGGCATCGTCGAACGTGACCCGGACACCCAGGAGTACCGGCTCGGCTGGAGGCTGTTCTCCCTGGTCGCGCGCACGGTCGAGGACCGGCTGGTCCGGGCGGCTGAGCCGGTGATGCACACGCTTTCGGCGGAGCTGGAGGAGACCAGCCACCTGTGCGTGCTGCGGGATCAGCAGGTGCTGACGCTGCTTTCGGTGTCCGGGCACTCCTATCGGGTGCACGGCTGGGAAGGCCGCGGCGTGCCCGCGCACAGCCTTTCGGCCGGGCGGGTACTGCTGCTGGACGCCACCCCGGACGAGCTGTATGTCCGGTTTCCCGACCTGGCCGTCACCGACCCGCTCTCCGAGGTGCACACGATGCCCGAGCTGTGGGCCAAGATCCAGCAAGCCCGCAAGGACGGCTTCGCGAAGGTCCGCGAGGAGTTCGAAAAGGGCCTGGTCGGTGTGTCCGCGCCGATCCGCGACTTCCGCGGCAGGGTGGTCGCCGCGATCAACATCTCGGCGCCCCGCGAACGGCTCGGGGATCGCCTCGAAGCCGCCGGCCGGATCACCGCACGGGCGTCGGCCGCGGTGTCGGCACAACTCGGCTGGGAGGCGAGGCCGAAACCTCCCATCACCGCCCGCGTGACCTGATCCGGCAGGTTGGCGCCAGCGCAACCCGCATTGCGAAATCCGCGAAATCCTTGTCGTGCGGGGAAAACCGCGCTTACTTTCGCTCCTCGTCGCATGAGCTCGGCGTGAGGAGGCAGAGTCCACGATGGACATCGACGCGATCGCGAAGAGCGGGCACGACGGGGATGTCGTGCTCGGTGGGGCCCGGCGGGGCGCCTCGGACGGGCGCCGGTTCGGCGTTTTCGATCCGGCCACGGCCGAGCTGATCAGGGAAGTCGCTTCGGCGAGCGCGGAGGATGCCGCCCATGCCGTCGACGTGGCTTCCGCCGCCTTCCCCGCCTGGAGGGAAACTCCGGCACGGCGGCGTTCCGAGATTCTGCACAACGCGTTCCAGGCGCTCCGTGACCACGCCGAGCCGCTGGCGCGGCTGATCACGCTGGAGAACGGAAAGGCCTACCGCGACTCGCTCGCCGAAGTCGGTTACGCCGCCGAGTTCTTCCGCTGGTTCGCCGAGGAAGTGGTCCGGGTCGGGTCGTCGTTCGGGGACGCGCCCTCCGGCGGCTTCCGGCATCTCGTGCGCCGCGCGCCCGCCGGCGTCACCGCTTTCGTGACACCGTGGAACTTTCCGGCCGCGATGGCCGCCCGCAAGATCGCTCCCGCACTCGCGGCGGGCTGTCCGGTTCTGCTCAAACCGGCGCCCGACACGCCGCTGACCGCGTTGGCGATCGCCGGGCTGCTCACCGAGGCCGGACTGCCTGACGGCGTCTGCACCGTGCTGCCGACCGACCGGGCCGCCGAAGTGGTCGGCGTCTGGCTGGGTGACGAGCGGGTCCGCAAGTTCTCCTTCACCGGCTCCACCGCCACCGGCACGCTGCTGCTCAAACAGGCCGCGGACAACGTCGTGAACGTGACTATGGAACTCGGCGGCAACGCCCCGTTCGTCGTCTGCGAGGACGCCGACGTCGACGCTGCCGTCCACGGCGCGATGGACGCCAAGATGCGCGGCGGCGGCGAGGTCTGCATCGCGGCCAACCGGTTCTACCTGCACGAGTCGATCGCCGAAGAGTTCACCGCCAAATTCGCCGCCGCGATGACATCCGTCCACATCGGACCCGGGATGGCGGACGGCGTCACCCTCGGTCCGATGGTCAACGACGCGGCCGTGGCCAAGATCGGGGAGCTGGTCGACGATGCGCTCGACCGCGGCGCTGCGCTGGTCGCCCGCGGACAGCGCCCGGATTCACCCGGTTGGTACTACCCGGCGACCGTTCTCGGCGATATCCCCGACGACGCCCGGATCCTGCGCACGGAGGTGTTCGGGCCGGTCGCGCCGCTGCAGACCTTCACCGACGAAGACGAAATGCTGTCCCGTGCCAACGACACCGAACATGGTCTCGCCGCCTACCTCTATTCCGCCGATCTGGGACACGCGTTGCGCGTCGCCGACCGGCTCGAAACCGGGATGGTCGGGATCAACCGCGGCCTCATCTCCGATCCGGCCGCCCCGTTCGGCGGGGTCAAGAAGTCCGGTCTCGGCCGTGAGGGCGGCCGCGAAGGCATCGAAGCGTTCCTCGAAACCCGTTACTACGCCGTCGATTGGCCCACTGACTAACTTCGAGCCGACAGAACAGGAACCGACCATGGCAGTGTCGCCCGGTATCGAATCCAGCGTTCAAGTTCCCGACGATCGGCCGCGAGGCCGGCTGCGGACCCGGCTCAACCTGGCAACCCAGTTCGGCCAGGGCATCGACGGCTACATCCTCGGCGGGATCGGCGCCGCGCTGCCGGCGATCACCACCGATCTGCGGGTCTCGGACTGGATGGCCGGGCTCATCGGCGCTTCCGCACTGGTCGGGATCTTCCTCGGCGGCCCGCTGTTCGGCTGGCTCGCCGACCGTTACGGGCGCAGGCTCGTGTTCCTCAGCGACATGCTGATCTTCCTGGTCGGTTCGATCGCGCAGTTCTTCGTCGCCGACGCGTGGCAGCTTTTCGTGATCCGGCTGCTGATGGGGATCGCGATCGGCGGGGAGTACGCCATCGGGGCGCCGCTGCTTTCGGAGTACGCGCCGAAACACAAACGCGGCAGGCTGCTGGCCAGCCTCGAGGTCAGCTGGTACGTCGGGTACATGCTGGCGTTCGCGGTCGGCTTCGCACTGTCCGAAGTGGACGACGGCTGGCGGTGGACACTGGGCAGCAGCACGGTGATCGCGCTCGTGTGCGTGTCACTGCGAGGTGGTGTGCCCGAATCCGCGCGCTGGCTGCTCAGCAAGGGCCGCCGCGCCGAAGCCGAGGAGCTGATCCGGCGCTACGACCTCGACGTCGACGTCGAAACCGAACTCGCCGACGCGGAAGGCCACAACAGCCTGCGGGCCCTGTTCACCCGGCGGCATCGCCGCAGCACAGTGTTCGCCAGTACGTTCTGGGCGGCGCTCGTCCTGCCGTACTTCGCCATCGGGACCTTCTCGCCACAGGTGCTCGGCGCGCTCGGGCTCGGCGACAACGCGCTCGCGGGTTCCTTGGCCAGCAACGGTTTCGCGGTGCTGGGCGTGGCGGCGGGCTGTCTGCTCGTCGAGCGTATCGGCCGCCGGAAGCTGCTCATCCCGCCGTTCTGGATCACCGCCGCGGCACTCGCCCTGATCGGGCTGTGGCCGTCCGCGCCGATCGTCGTCGTGGTGCTGTGCTTCCTGGTGTTCTCGTTCCTCAACGCCGCGTCCAGCGCGCTCACCGCGGTCTACCCGCTCGAGGTCTTCCCGACCTCGATCCGTAGCACCGGCGTCGGCTTCGCCACCGCGATGAGCCGGGTCGGCGCGGCGATCGGGACATTCCTGCTCCCGCTTTCGCTGAACCACCTCGGCGTCGGGCCGACGTTGCTGTTCGGCGCCGCGGTGCTCGCGATGGGCGGACTGATCTCGCAGCGGCTGGCACCGGAGACGACCGGTCTGGACCTCAGCCACGCTTCCCGTGCGGCACACCGGCTTCACAACTCGTGAGGGTCGGCCCGCGGGTCGCGTTCGTGGCGGCATTCGGCCACCTGTGCCTGGTCTGGCTCGGAGCGTCTCGAATGCCTCGTTGGGGACATTGAGCGTCTCGTACGTGGCATTGGGGACATGTCTGTCCGGCCGCGTTGCCCGCGCCTCGTCACCGGTCTGCTGGTAGCGCACCCAGCCCATCACCAGGTCTTCCGCTTCGCTCATTCGCCCAGGTCAGGGCGCCGCGGCGCGGTCATGGGGGTGGACTTTGGGGCAACGCTCAGCCTTCGACGGGGACAGCCTCGCCCTTGAGCACGACGGGCGTGGTGGACTCCGCCATGCCGAAGACCTCGCGCGGTTCGGGGAACAGCTTCACCAGCGCGGGGTAGGCGATCGCGGCGGTGCACAGGGTCACGATCATGCTGATGTCGACGCCGCCCGCGAGGTCCTTGAACGGTCCGGCGATCATCGGCGTGTTGGCGGTCAGCAGCCCCAGCGTCGTCGCCGGGATCCACGCCGCCATCGCGCGCCAGTTCA
This sequence comes from uncultured Actinomycetota bacterium, assembly GCA_963766045.1. Lineage (GTDB taxonomy): Bacteria > Actinomycetota > Actinomycetes > Mycobacteriales > Pseudonocardiaceae > Amycolatopsis. The sequence goes on from CAVXYN010000003.1 coordinate 2,366,048, forward strand.
CGCCGCGGGTGAACCAGTAGCGACCGCCCTTGCGGCCCTGGTTGAACACCTGTAGATCGTCCGGATCGTAGAAACCGCGCCGCAGCACGAAACCGATCATCATGATCACCATCCACGGCGACGTGCACAGGACGATCAACGTGGCGAAGGCGTTGATGCTGGAGACCATGTCCAGCACGAAATTGCCGACGAAGATGAAGATCACGCTGAGCGTGCCGATCAGCAGTGTCGCCTGCACCCGGCTCAGCCTCACGAAGATCGAGCTGAAGTCCAGGCCGGTGCCGTAGAGCGAGGTGGTGCCGGTGGACAACCCGCCGATCAGTGCCACCACGATCAGCGGGATCGCGTACCAGAGCGGGGAAATCGTGGTCAGGCCGGTGATGTAGTCGGCCGGGTCGGCGACCAGCGTCGCGGTCGCGATACCGAAACCGAACGGCAGCAACGTCGCCAGCTGCGCCAGGAACGGTGCCGCCAGCAGGGATTTCCGACTGTGGTGCGCCGGAATATAGCGTGTCCAGTCGCCGAGGAAGGCACCGAACGAGATCGGGTTCGCCATCGCGGTGAGGGCGGCGAGGATCCACGTCGGCCAGAAATCCCCGAGCGCGTAGGTGCCCGTGCCGGCGAAACCGGGGTCGAACGTGCCGCCGTAGGCCAGGATCCCGAGCAGCATGATCGCCGTGCCAAGGACGACGGCGATCCGGTTGACCAGCAACATGAACCGGTAGCCGTAGATGCAGACGACGAGGGTGGCGATCGCGATCACGCCGTACGCGACAGCGCGGAGCGCCTCACCGCCGTCGAAGCCGAAAAGCCGTTGTGCCGCACCGGCGACGGCGTCCCCGCTGACCCAGACCGAGATGGCGAAGAACGTGATCGCCGTCAGCAGGGAGAGGAAGGAACCGACGCAGCGGCCGACGACACCGAAGTGCGCACCGGACGACACCGCGTTGTTGGTGCGGGTGAGCGGTCCGAACAGCGACATCGGTGACAGCACCAGCGCGCCGATCACGACTCCGGCGATGGTCGCCGCCACCGCGGCCCAGAAGCTCAGGCCGAACGCGATCGGGAGCGTCCCGAGAATGATGGTGGCGAACGTGTTGGCGCCGCCGAACGCCATCCGGAACAGATCGCGCGGGCGTGAAGTCTGCTCTTCGGGCGGGATCGGCGCGATGCCGTGCTGTTCGACCTCGGTGACCTTGTCACTCATGGGGGACCTCTCAAGCTAGCGGATGGCGAACACCATCCCGATATCGGCGACCTGCTGGACCGAGTCCTGCTCGGCCTTGACGGTGAAGCCGTGTTCGACGAAGACCTCGCGGACCGTGTCGTGGTTCTCGCGCCAGCCTTCGACCTCGACGACGGCTTGCCGGATCAGCGGCCAATGCCGTTCCTCGATGCCACGTAGTACGTCGAGTTCGGCGCCCTCGACGTCGACTTTGAGCAGGTCGACGCGGTCGATGCCCTGCTCGTCGAGCACCGAGGACAGCGGCCGGACCCGGACCCGGTGCGTCTCGAGGTCCCGCATCACCCGCAGCTTGCGGCCGACGAGAGCGCGCAGGACGGAAGCGGGTACGCGGCTCGGTACCGTTCCCATACCGCCCTGGCGGATCATCTCGACGATGCCGGCGGTGACCCGCTTCCGCTCTGCCTCGACATTCCCCTTGTCCCGCAAGGACGACGAGAAGATCGTGGCGGCCGGAAAGTAGCTGAAGTCGAGCTCCTTGTCCGCCGCCGACAGTCCGTACGGTAGTGCGGTCAGCCGCCCGTCGAAGAAATCGCGCGCGTTGCGTTCGAGCGTCTCGTGGAGCGGCGGTAGTGGCTCGAACGCATAGATCCGCACATCTCCGTCCAACCGCTCATAGACGGCCGCCGAGAAGACGCCGATATTGGCGCCCACGTCGAGCACCGTCGCGCCGGGCGCACACTCGATGCCGTTGGCGAAATAGGCACCGACCTCCTCACGAAGAAAAGACGCTTCCCACGAATTGACGCTATGCAGGTCGATCTTGTCCATGGTCACGCGCAGAGGCTTATCAGGCTGACGACCGGTAGTCCAGGTTTCGGTTACCCAGTGGTCACCATCGGAAGTCCCCCGGGGGTCTCGACGGCCCAGCTTCCCGCTGGACGGAAACCTGGATCCGCCGAATACCCCCGAAGGACTTCCGATGGCAACCACTAGAAGCGGGTCATGACGTGTTTGACCCGGGTGTACTCGGCGAAGGCATAGGACGAGAGGTCCTTGCCATGGCCCGAGTGCCCGAAACCGCCGTGGGGCATTTCCGAAACCAGCGGCCCATGGGTGTTGACCCACACACAGCCGAAGTCCAGCTCGCCCGAGACGCGGGTCGCGCGTCCGAGGTCGTTGGTCCAAATGGACGACGCCAGGCCGTAGGGGACGCCGTTGGCAAGGCCCACCGCTTCGCTTTCGTCCACAAAGGACTGGACGGTGATGACCGGGCCGAAGATCTCCTCCCGCACGATCTCGTCGTCCTGCTTCAGACCCGAGATCACGGTGGGGGAGAAGAAGAAACCGCGGTCGCCGGCGGGCGAGCCGCCGGTCTCGACACGGGCGTGGGAGGGCAGGCGGTCGACGAGGCCACGTACCCGGCCGAACTGGGCGTCGCTGTTGAGCGGGCCGAAGTCCTGTCCGGGGACCTGTGCGGCGGCGACCTTGGCCAGCTCCGCGACGAACTCGTCGTGGATGGCCGCGTCCACCAGCACCCGGCTGCCCGCGGTGCAGTCCTGACCGGCGTTGTAGAACGCCGCGCCGACGATGCCTTCCGCCGCTTCGGCGATGTTCACGTCGCCGAAGACCACCAGCGGCGCGTTGCCGCCGAGTTCCAGGTGTGTGCGCTTGAGATCCGCCGCGGCCACGGTCGCGACGTCGATGCCCGCGCGGGTCGAGCCGGTGATCGAGACGAGTTCCGTGATCGGGTGCCGCACCAGCGCGCGGCCGGTGTCGCGGTCACCGCACAGGACGTTGAACGCGCCTTGCGGCAGGAACTCCGCCGAGATCTTCGCCAGCAGCACCGCGGTCGACGGCGTGGTCTCCGCGGGTTTGAGGACGATCGTGTTGCCCGCGGCCAGGGCCGGGGCGATCTTCCAGATCCCCATCATCAGCGGGTAGTTCCACGGCGCGATCTGCGCGCAGACACCGACCGGTTCGCGGCGGATCACGGACGTGTGGCCAGGCGTGTACTCGCCGGCCGCGGTGCCTTCGAGATGCCGTGCGGCACCTGCGAAGAACCGCAGCGCGCTGACGCACTCCGGGATCTCCTCGTCCAGCAGGACCGACCGGACCTTGCCGGTCTCGCGGATCTCGAGGTCGGCGAACTCCTCCGCGCGAGCCTCCAGCGCGTCCGCGATCTTCAGCAGCGCGAGCTGCCGCTGAGCCGGGGTGCTCTTGCGCCACACCTTGAACGCCCGGTCCGCGGCTTCGAGTGCGGCGTCCACATCGGACTCTTCGGAAAGGACGCTCGTGCCGAAGGCCTCGCCCGTGGACGGATCCACGAGGTCGAGCGTCCGCGAGCCCGCCGCCGGTACCTCGGCGCCGTCGACGAAGTTGAGTACTGTATTTATTGATGAACCCGCGGCCGCGACCGCGTCGACAGGGCGCTTGTTCTCGAGTTCGCTCACGTCGTGCTCCTCGGGCGCCCTGTCACCGCGATAGCGGGGCCTTCAGCCTGGGCGGGTTCAGGCAGCTCCGCCAACTGTGTCTGAGTCATCTACTTCTCCAGGTGGGTAGGCGCGAACATCTTCAGCAGAGCCGGGACGACGACCACGGACGGACCAGGGGTGCGCAGCGCCTCGGCGAGGTCCTTGCCCACGTTGTCCAAAGAGGACTTCGTCGCGGGGACACCGAAAGACTGTGCCAGCGCGACGAAATCGGGCCGGGCCAGCTCGGTCGCGGTGGACCGGCCGAAGGTGTCGGTCAAATATTCGCGAAGGATGCCGTAGCCGCCGTCGTCGACGACCAGCCAGGTGACGTCGAGATCGTGCTGCACCACGGTGGCCAGCTCGGCGATGCCGTACATCGCACCGCCGTCGCCGGAGACCGCGAGCACCGGGCCGCCGGTGGCGACAGCGCCGCCGAGCGCGCCCGGGAAACCGAAGCCGAGACCGCCCGCGCCCTGCGCGGTGTGGATCGGCGCGCCCTCGGGGTTCCAAGCCGACCACGCCCAGTAGGCCGCGATCGTCATGTCCCAGAACGTCTGTGTGCCCTCGGGCACCGCCGCTCGGATGTCGTCGATGAACTTGCGCTCCTGCTCGAGCGGCTGGGCGTCAAGGCGCTCCCGGACCTTGACCAGCAGATCGGCGACCGCGGCTTCGGCCTTGCCGTCGGCTTGGCGGAACGGCACCTGCTCCAGGATTCCTTGCAGGGCAAGGCGAACGTCGGCGTGGATGCCCAGCGCCGGGTAGTTCGACTCGAGCTTCCCGAGGTCGGCCTCGACCTGGATCATCCGCCCGCGCGGGGCGAACTCGCGGTAGTTGCTGGACAGCTCGCCAAGGCCGGTCCCCAGCACCAGCAGGACATCCGCGTCCGCGAGGTACTCGGTGCAGTGCCAGTCCTCCATCCAGGACTGCGCGGAAAGCTCGTGGTCCCAGCCGAAGACGCCCTTGCCACCGAACGTCGACAGCACAGGTGCCCGCAGCGCTTCCGAGAGCGCCTTCAGTTCGGCTTGCGACCCTGAACGGAGTGCTCCGCCACCGGCGAGGATCACCGGTTTCTCCGCCGCGCCAAGGAGATTCGCGGCCTCGGTGATCAGCTCGGGCAGCGGGGCGAGCGGCTGCGGCTTCGCCGAGGCCGAGGTGATCCGGGGCAAGGTCGTCGGCTCCAGCAGGATGTCCTGCGGGATCTCGACCCATACCGGACCGTACGGCGCGGTCGCCGCCGACTCCCAGGCCTCGCGCAGCGCGGTCGGGATCTGGCCGACGGTCCGCACGATGTGCACCGACTTGACGACGCCCGAGAAGCTCGCCTTCTGATCAGGCAGTTCGTGCAGGTAGCCGTGCCGCCCGCCGCCAAGTCCGGCGACCGGGATCTGGCTCGAGATCCCGAGCACCGGGACGGAGGCCGCACGGGATTCCTGCAGCGAGGCCAAGGTCAGCAGGGCACCGGGACCGGTCGACACGATCATCGGCGTGACCGGAACCGGGCCTTCGGGATCCGCCGCGAGCTTCGCACGGGCATGTCCGTCGGCGGCGAAGGCCAGGTTGTTCTCCACCCGCGAGCTGATCACCCGCAGGTCGGACGTCCTGCGCAGCGCCTCGAACAGGCCCAGCGCGTGCTGGCCGGGCAGGCCGAACACGGTGTCCGCGCCGAGCGCGCGGAGGGTCTCGACAACTACGTCGCCACCGATGCGTTCCAAGTCAGTCATTCACTCTTCCCCAAGCTGAGCAGGCTCACCAGGTCGTAGGCGACATGGGAGGCCGCGATGGCCGTGATCTCCGCGTGATCGTAAGCCGGGGCGAGCTCCACCACATCCGCGCCGATCAGGTTGCAGTCGCGCAACCCGCGCAGGATCTCCAGCAGTTCGCGGCTGGTCATGCCGCCTGCCTCGGGAGTCCCGGTGCCCGGGGCATGCGCCGGGTCGAGTACGTCGATGTCGACGGAGATGTAGAGCGGGCGGCCGCCGATGCGCTGGCGCAACGCGTCGACGGTCTCGGCGACACCGCGGCGCATCACGTCGCCGGAGGTGACGATGCCGAATCCGAGACGGCGGTCCTCTTCCAGATCCCGCTTGCCATAGAGCGGGCCGCGCGTGCCGACGTGGGACAGCGCTTCGGTGTCGAGGATGCCCTCCTCGGACGCCCGCCGGAAGGGGGTGCCGTGGGTGTACGGCTCCCCGAAGTAGGTGTCCCAGGTGTCGAGGTGCGCGTCGAAGTGCAGCAGCGCCACCGGTCCGTGCTTCTTCGCCGCCGCGCGCAGCAGGGGCAGTGCGATGGTGTGGTCACCGCCGACCGTCACCAGCCGCGTGCCGTTCGCGGTCAGCGCTTCCGCTTCCTGCTGCAGCGTCTCGATCGCCTCCCCGATGTTGAACGGATTGACCGCGATGTCACCCGCGTCGACCACCTGGGTCTCGGCGAACGGGGAGACGTCGAGCTCCGGGTGGTAGGGACGCAGCAGCCTGCTGGCCTCGCGGACCGCGGCGGGGCCGAACCGCGCGCCGGGGCGGTAGGACACCCCGGCGTCGAACGGCACCCCGACCACGGCGACATCGGCACGCTCGACCTGATCGATCCTCGGCAGCCTCGCGAAGGTCGCGAAACCGGCGAACCGGGGAACCTTCGACGAGTCGACAGGTCCGATCGGGGCGATGTCACTCACGACTGTTGCTCCTTTGCTTTGTGGGGTCAGGGTTTCAGGACTGGGAGGCGGCGAGTTTCGCCTTGGCCTCTTCTTCCGCGGCGACGGCGCTGCCGTTCAGGCGGTCGGTCCAGGTGCCGAGGATCTCGTCCGAGGTCCGCGGGGTGAGGAGGCTGACCAGCAGGTAGACGACCAGGCTGGAGCCGAGACCCCAGTAGATCGGGCTGTTCGCCTCGACGCCGTCGATGAACATGAACGCGATGACCACGACCGTGCCGACCACCATCGAGGCGAGCGCGCCCTGGCGGGTGGCACGCTTCCAGACCAGGCCGCCGATGATCGCGACCAGCAGGCCGCCGACGAGGATGTCGTACGCGATGGTCAGCGCGTTGACCACGTCGTCGACCACCATGGCGATCCCGATCGCGACGATGCCCAGCACCAGCGTGGTGATGCGGTTCTTGCTGACCTCGGCGTGCGGGTCGCCGCCTTCGGACTTCGTGACGCTCTTCTTGAGACGCAGCTTGGAAAGCAGGTCCGAGGTGCTGACCGTGGAGCAGGCGATGAGCGCGCCGCTCGCGGTCGACATCATCGCGGACAGGGCGGCGGCGAGCACCAGGCCGCGGACGCCGGCGGGCAGCTGCTCCTCGACGATGGTGGCGAAGGCGTCTTGCGCGCTGGCGAGAGTCGGGTACAGCGCTTTCGCCGCGGTACCGATCAGCGCGCCGGCGAGACCGTAGACCAGGCAGTAGACGCCCGAGATGATGCCGCCGCCGGTCGCGATGCCCGGGGTACGGGCGGTGAACACGCGCTGCCAGATGTCCTGGCCGATCAGCAGACCGAAGCTGTAGATCAGGAAGTAGGTGAAGATCGTGTCGCCGCCGATCGAGGTGAGCTCGAAGTAGCTCTCGTCGAGCCGCGCGGCCATGCCGTCGAAACCGCCCGCCGAGGCGATCGAGACCGGCAGCAGGATCAGCAGGATGCCGATGGTCTTGATGACGAATTGAACGATGTCGGTCAGGGTGATCGACCACATGCCGCCGAGCACCGAGTACAGCACCACGATCGAACCGCCGATGGCGATCCCGGCCCAGCTCGGGATGTTGAACAGGACCTTGAAGATGGTGGCGAACGCCAGCGTCGAGGTCACGGTCAGCATCAGCGTGTATGCCCACATGACGACGCCGGAGATGGCGCTGGTGGAACCGCCGTAGCGCAGATCGAGCATTTCGCCGACGGTGTAGACGCGCAGCTTCACCAGCCGCCGGGCGAACACCGCGTGCAGCACCAGAATGCCGACACCGATCGTGACCACGAGCCACATACCCGAGATGCCGTAGGTGTAGCCGAGCTTCACGCCACCGACCGTCGACGCGCCGCCGAGGACGACCGCGGACATCGTGCCCGAGTACATGAACCAGCCGAGCCTTCGCCCGGCGACCAGATAGTCCGACTTGGTCTTGGCGAGCCGCAGGCCGAACCAGCCGACTCCGATCATCCCCGCTATGTAGAGCGCGATCACCGCGTAGTCACCGGCCACGGTGTCCTCCTCGTCTTCCTTGACTCAGGTCTGGCGTTGTTCGGGTCACCGTAGGGTCGTGCGCTCCTTGAACGACATGGGATGATTCGTCCAAACTCGTGTGAATTTGAGGACGTAATGACCCGAAGTCACGATCCAGTCGACGCGGATGTGAATGTCCCGTTACGTGCAGTGGTCGGCAACCCGGAATTGGCCGTCGACCCGATCGTGGAGAGCCTGCGGCCCGGCGCTCTCGACGCGCCCGTGCGCTGGGCCCACGTCAGTGAGCTGCGGGATCCCGCGCCGTACCTCCTCGGGGCCGAACTCCTGCTCACGGCCGGGGTGAATCTGCCGGAGGAGCAGCGCGAAGTCGATCTCTACGTCCGGCGGCTGGCGGGCAGCGGGATCACCGCGCTGGGATTCGGGCTCACGCCGGGCACGTACGAGACGCTGCCGCCGTCGCTGCGCCGGGCGTGTATCGCGCAGGGTCTTCCGCTGCTCGTGGTCCAGCCGAACACGCCGTTCCTGGCGATCAGCCGGGCGGTTTCGGTCGCGCTGACCGAGGCGAGCCAGCGTGAGCAGCGCCGGATCACGGTCGCGCGGGAGGCGCTGACGCGGGCCGCGGGCGGCGGGCTGGGGGAGTTGGCGAGCGCGTTGGCGGGGCGGTTGCGGGCGTGGGTCGCGCTCGTCGGCGTCGGAGATGTCCTCGCCGCCGACCACGGTGCGCCGTCGCCGCTGCCGGCCGAGGCCAGGGAACTGCTCGCCACGCTGCGCACGGGCCGCGGGATCCGCAGCGCGACGACCGAATTGGCCGACGGCACGCATATCGTCGCCCAGCCGGTATATCCGCAGGCGACGGCGTCACATCTGGTGGTCGTCGGCCGGGTTCGCCGGTTCGACAGCGCGGACCGCGCGATCCTCTCGGTCGGCGCCGCACTGCTCGGGCTGGTCGGCCGCGCGGGTTCGGACGCGGCCGAGCTGGGCGCCGCCGCGACCGCGTTGCTGCTGGGGTACTCCTCGCCGGAGGTGGTGACCGGGCTGATGGGCAAGGGAAACTGCCGACTGGTCGCCGGGATGGCGTACCGGCGCGGCCCGAACGAGGTCGCCGCCCGCTACGACTGGCTGCGGGCACGCTTGGACACCCCGCTCGTCCGGGTGCTGCCGGGACCGCGGTTCACCGCGATCGTCGGCCCCGCCCCCGAGGCCGGCGACCTCGCCCGGCTGCGCGCCGACGGCTGGCTCGCCGTGGTCGGTTCACCCGTCGGGGCGGACCGGCTCGCCGACGCGGCGGCCGAGATCGAGCTGTTGCTGCAGCGGGCCCGGGTACTCGAGCGCCCGGTGGTGGCCGAGGCGGCCGGGCTGGGGCTGGACGCCGTCGTCGGCCCGCACGCTGCCGCCGGATTCGCCGCCAAGACGCTGGCACCGCTGCACGAACTCGACCGGAAGGACGACCGCGAGCTCGTCGAGACGCTGCGGACCTGGCTCGCGCACCACGGCGGCTGGGACCGGACCGCGACCGAGCTGGGGGTGCACCGCAACAGCGTGCGGCACCGGATCGGGCAGATCGAGCGTGCCCTGGGGGTGGACCTGGCGGACCCCGAGACCCGGATGCAGCTGTGGTTCGCCCTGCGCTGGTCAGGTGGCTCGTGAGCGGTGATGACGGTTAGAACCGTCATTACCGCTCACGAGAGCGCGGAGCCTGCGGAGCGTGGCCAATCAGGTCACTCTCAGGTAGATGTGGCAACGTAGGGTCGTGCGGATTCTGGTAGTCGAAGACGAAGAACCCCTTGCCGACGCGATCGCACGCGGCCTGCGGCGTGAGGGGATGGCCGTGGACGTCGCGCTCACCGGCGACGACGGGCACGAAAAGGCGACCGTCACCCGGTACGACGTCGTGCTGCTCGACCGCGACCTGCCCGGAATGTCCGGTGACGACCTGTGTCGCGAGATCGTGGGGTCAGGTGAGCTGACCCGGGTGCTCATGCTCACCGCGAGCGGTTCGGTGTCGGATCGCGTGGACGGGCTTTCCCTCGGCGCCGACGACTATCTCGCCAAGCCGTTCGCCTTCCCCGAACTCGTCGCGCGGGTGCGGGCGCTGGGCCGGCGGGCGACGCCTGCCGCGCCGCCGCTGCTGACCGCGGGCGATGTCGAGCTGGATCCGGCCAAACGGACCGTCCGCCGCTCGAGCGGTCCGATCGAGCTGACCCGTAAGGAGTTCGGCGTCCTCGAGGTGCTGCTGTCGGCCGCCGGTTCGGTGGTCAGCAGCGAGGAACTCCTCGAACGCGTGTGGGACGAGAACGCCGATCCGTTCACCACCACCGTGCGGGTCACCGTGATGACGTTGCGGAAGAAACTCGGCGAGCCGGGGATCATCGAGACCGTCGTCGGCTCCGGGTACCGGGTGCCGGAGCAGGGGACAGCACGCGGGTGAGCCGTCGCGCGAGCCTGTTCGGCGCGCGCAGCCTGCGCGCCCGGGTCACGCTGCTCGCGACCGGTCTGGTGGCGGTGGTCAGCCTGTTGCTGCTCTGGCTGGCGTGGACGCTGGTCGGGGACGCGATTTCCGCCGTGCCGCAGCTGCCGCCGGGCACCACGGTGCGGGTCGACGGCATCGACGTCGACGCCTCCGCGGTGACCGACCATCTCCGGCTGTACGCCCGCAACAGGGTGGTGCTGTTCGGTGCGGTCGCGTTCTGTTTCGTCGTGCTGGCCGCCGGGATCCTGGCGTGGACGTTCACCGCCCGGGTGCTCCTGCCGCTGCGGGAGATCACCGGCACCGCGCGCCGCCTGTCGATCGAGTCGATGGGCGAGCGGATCGGCAAGGTCCGTACCAAGGACGAACTGGCCGAATTGTCCGAAACCTTCGACGACATGCTCGACCGGCTTCAGGCGGCATTCGACGCGCAGCGGCATTTCGTCGCCAACGCCAGCCACGAGCTGAGGACGCCGCTTTCGGTCATCCGTACCGAACTCGACGTCACCCTGTCCGACGAGAACGCCGACGAGGCGGAACTGCGGCGGATGGCGGGGGTGGTACGGGACGCGACGGACCGGGCGGAGCGGCTGGTCGGTTCGCTGCTGCTGCTCGCGCGTACGGACGGCGCGGGGCTGGTGGTACGGGAACCCGTCGACCTCGCCGCGATCGTCAAAAGCGCTTGGCGTGCGGTGCAGAAAGAGGCGGACAAAAAGGGGATCCGCGCGGAGTTCGCGACGGCGGGCGCGCCCGCGTTCGGTGATCCCGCGCTCCTGGAACGCATCGCGGGCAATCTGCTGGAGAACGCCGTGCGGCACAACGTCAAAGGTGGCTGGCTGGACGTCGTCACCCAGGCCGGTCCACAGTGGTCGGTGCTGCGCGTGCGGTCCTCCGGCGGCCTGCTCGACCCGGCGGCGGTGCCCGAACTGTTCGAGCCGTTCCGCCGGGCCGGGGTCGCCCGGACGGCGCGATCCGGCGCGGGGCTCGGCCTGTCCATCGTGCGGGCCGCGGTCCAGGCCCACGGCGGGACGGTGTCCGCGGAACCCGTTGTGGGCGGGGGGCTTTCGGTGACCGTCCACCTGCCCGCCGTGCCCTGACCCGCCCGCCGCGATCGCTTCGCTCTCAGGACAGGTCTATCCAGTGTGGACGATTCCGGCGCGATGGTGGTGACAATGGACGACCCGGATCACTCACGACTTGCTGAGTGCCAAACCGGCCCGAAGCACCCCGGCAGCGTGCAGAAGGGCTTCCCGTGCCGCGGGATCGACGCCCACCCGGCTCGCGAAGCCGTGCAGCTGCCCCGGATGCCGCCGCTGGATCACCGGAACACCCGCCTCGGCCAGTTTCCGGGCGTAGGCCTCACCTTCGTCGCGCAGCGGGTCGAAGCCGGACGTCGCGACGTAGGTCGGCGGCAACCCCACGAGACTTTCGTCGTACAGCACCGACGCGCGGGGATCGCGGAGGAGCGTCTTGTCCGACATGTAGCGATCCCGGTACCAATTGCGTTCCTCGGTGTCGAGCCGGAAACCGAGCCCGAACAGCTCATGGGACGGATGTTCGCCGAAAGCGTCGGTCGCCGGATTCAGCAGGAGACTGAACGCGGGCCGGGCGACCTCGCCGCGGGCGGCCGCGTGTGCGACGACGGCGGCGAGGTTGCCGCCCGAACTGTCCCCGCCGACCGCGATCCGGCCGGGATCGGCGCCGTACCGGTCGGCGTTCGCGTGCACATGGCCGAAGGCGGCGATGGCGTCCTCGACCGCCGCGGGGAACGGGTTCTCCGGAGCCAGCCGGTAGTCCACGGAGACGACGCGGATCCCGGCCTCTTCGGCGAGATAGCGGCACGCGCCCTCATGCGTCTCGATCCCGCCGACCACGAAACCGCCGCCGTGGAAGAACACCAGCGCCGGACCCGGCGAGGCGAGCCCGGCGGGTTCGTACAGCCGCAGCCTCACCGGTCCGCCCGGACCGGTGAACCGGTGGTCGGACTCCCGGATGTCGCCCGCGATACCCGCGCCCGCCAGCTGCCCGGCGCGGTTCAGTTCGCGCCTGGCCCGTTCGACGGACCCGTTACGGTGCGGGTAGTCGAACGGCGCCAGCCGGGACATCTTGATCAGGACCTGCGACGTGGTCGCCAGCCGCTGCCCGTCCTGGCGGATGGGACGGCCCGCGACCAGTCGCAGCAAAGGCTCCGGAAGGCCCAGCAGGAACCGGAGCGCGGCCATGAGCGAACGTACGAGCAGTCGTCTGCTCAAGGGCGGCGGCATGGCTCGGACATTACGCCTAACGGACATCGACGAAGATCGGGTTCCCGTACAGCCAAAGATCTTCGAATGGGTTGGACTGCCCGATGACGTCGGCACTCGGCTCGATCCCGCCGGGAACGTGCTCCTTGCCGTCCGTGCCGCGAACGCGGACGAAGAACGGCTCGCGCACGTTGCGGAAGGTGTGCCGGAACGCGACCTGGCGGCCGGGAGAGAAGCGTGGCTCGAACGACTGCACGACCCGCGTCCCAGGTGCGGTTTGCGTGTCGGGGTCGGTGGCCGGTCCGGTCACCCGCCCGGAGATGAGGTCGAGCCTGGCGAGCCGCGGCACGGCACCGCCGCTGTTGGGCCGGGCCGCCAGTTTCGCCGAGACGACGACCGTGACGTCGTCGCCGCGCCGCACGCGGAGACGGCCGCCCATCGTGGCCGCGTCGCCACGGCGGGTGTACGCGCCGAATTCCAGTTCCCGCGCGAGTCCACCGTGGACCACCCAGACGCGTCCCGCCCGGAGTCCTTCGAGGACGCCTTCGTGACTCTTGCGGGTCACGCCGACGACCGTCCGGCTGAACTCTCCGGGGTAGAAGTCCGCGTACGGCGCCAGAACCTGGGGAACCCCCGTGTCGATCGGGTCCGGGTAGTTGCCGTGCTCGTCGTAGTAGTTGCCGGGGACTTCGGGACGCACCAGCGTGTCGCCGCGGTTGTAATGCGAGTCGGAGTTGCTGGTGATCCACCAGGGCTTGCCTTCGGCGAGCAGCGAATCCCACAGCCCGCCGACCGTGGACGTGCTCCAGTCGAAACCGCCGTAGGTGCGGTAGGCCTCCGCCGGGAACCCGGGCCACGAGTTGCCGCCGGGGGAGTTGGCGTAGCCGCCGCGCGCGCCGCCGTTCCCGAGCGGCTTCGGGAACCCGTCGGCCTGCGCACCGGGCGCGCCCTCCATGCCGATGACGATGCCGGGCGCGGCGTCGCGCAGCGCGCGGATCTCGTGCGGGGCGATCCGGCCGTTGCGCAGCGGATGATTGATCACCACCACCGGCGCGTGGATCCGGCGCGCCCGCTCCTCGGCGGCCAGCCAGCGGATCGCCGCGACGGCAAGCTTCTCGTTGTCCGGTGTGCCCGGTTCGGTGCCGGTCAGCCGCCAGTCGAAGGTGCGCTCGAACTCGCGCAGTTTCGCGGCCTGCTTCGCGCCCGCCTGGAAGAACACCGTCGCGTGCTCGGCGCCCGGGACGTTCCATTCCATGCCTTGCCACAGCAGGAGATCGCGATGCTCGCGCTGCGCCGCCAGGATCTCGGCGTTCGTCCGCTCCACGGACGACTTCTCGTGTGCGGCATGGCCGTGATCGGTGATCACCAGCCAGTCGGCGCCGTGCGCGCGGCCTCCGGAGGCGATCCTGTCCACCGTGTACATCGCGTCGTAGGAGTACCGGGTGTGGATGTGGTGGTCGCCAACCAGCCACCGGTAGCGGTCGCGGCCGAACAACCGTCTGACATCGATGTCGAGATCGACGTCCAGATCGATGCCGAGGCCGGCGGCCTCCGCGGAAGCGGCGGTGGCGAGTGGCGCACCCGCGGCCGCCGCCGACAGCAACCCCGCCCGCTTGAGGAATCCGCGTCGGTCCACGCCCGGCTTTTCGCTGTTCATCGCGCTCCTGCCCAGTGAGTCTTCTCGAGTCGGCAGGACGCTAAACGGGTTCGCTGAACGGCCGGTGTCCGTGGGGCCAACGATGGGCGCCGGGTGCGCAGCGTCCGGTCGCCCGTGATGACCGAAGGCCCCTTTCCGACGTGGTGGAAAGGGGCCTTCGGAATTACTGATCGACCGTCACCGAATCCCTGATGTTCAGTTGGGATAGGGCGGCGTGAAGCCGCCGTCCGGTGAGACGCTGAAATTCCGGTTGTCCCGGGTGCACGGCGGACAGAGAATGTCGTCGTCGGCACCGGTGATCCGGACACTGTCGGAGTCGCTGGTGATCCGGACACTGTCAGGGTTGCTGGTGATCCGGACACTGTCGTCGGCACCGGCGATACCGGCTCCCATGGTCAGCCCCAGAATCACCGCGCTTGCCCCGAGGGCGGCGCGAGTGATGATTCGCTTCATCTATTCCTCCGTTAATGTTCTCATTAGTGCGGCTAAACTCCAAATGGGATGGAATTCGGTCGCAACGCGAGTTTTGCGGAAAACGGGGGAATTCTCCAGCGGATTGCAAAGAATGCCGGTCGTCGATCACTCATTCTCCAGGAGTGGCGGACGCTGTGTGATGATCCTCCCGGAACCGGAACGCTCAGCGCCGCCGTGGTCGCTCCGGGTGTCAGCCCAGCGGGGAACAGCGAAGACCGCCTTCCCGGTGGGATGTTCCGGGAAGGCGGCCATGGAGCGCGAGTGTTCCTGAAATCGTAGAAGTCCGCTACAGAATCCACGAAATAAGCAAAAGGTCTCCGCGAGCGATCAGGCGATCGCCCACGGTGGCCCTCGATGGTATGAACGCGGCCCGCAGCGCGACTACCAGCGGCCGGGTGGTCCAGTCTCGTGAGCGGTAATGACGGTTCTAACCGTCATTACCGCTCACGAGCCAGGACACTAGGCGACCGGCACGCTGGCCACGCCCGGCGCCAGGAACGCCTTGCCGTTGACCTTTTCGGACACGCCGGAGCGGTCCAGGTACGGCGTGATGCCGCCGAGCCAGAACGGCCAGCCGGCACCGAGGATCAGGCACAGGTCGATGTCCTGCGCCTCGGCGACCACGCCCTCGTCGAGCATGATCCGGATCTCCTCGGCGATCGCCGCCAGCGCCCGGTCACGCACCTGCTCCGACGTCGACGGCGAGTCGCCGCGCTGCCAGAGTTCGTCGACCTCGGGGTCGACGGTGGCGTTGCCCTTGTCGTCCCACTGCCAGACGGCCTTCTTGCCCGCCTTGACGAAGCGGCCGAGGTTCTCGCTGACCTTGAACCGCTCGGGGAACGCCTCGTGCAGGGTCTCGCCGACGTGCAGGGCGATCGCCGGGCCGACGAGCTGCATCAGCGTCAGCGGGGTCATCGGCAGGCCGAGCGGTTCGAGTGCCTTGTCCGCGACCTCGAACGGCGTGCCCTCGTCGACGGTGACCAGCACCTCGCCGAGGAAACGCAGGAGCAGCCGGTTGACGACGAACGCGGACGCGTCCTTGACCAGCACGCTCGACTTCTTGAGCTGCTTGCCGAGCGCGAACGCGGTCGCCAGGGTGGCGTCGTCGGTCTTCTCCGCGCGGACGATCTCCAGCAGCGGCATCACCGCGACCGGGTTGAAGAAGTGGAACCCGACCACGCGCTCCGGGTGCTTGAGCTGCGACGCCATGTCGGTGATCGAGAGCGACGAGGTGTTCGTCGCCAGGATCGCCTCGGGGGTGACGTACTGCTCGAGGTCGGCGAACACCTTCTGCTTGACGCCAAGCTCCTCGAACACCGCCTCGATCACGAAGTCGGCGTCGGCGAACGCGGCCTTGTCGAGCGAGCCGGTGACGAGCGCCTTCAGCCGGTTCGCGCCGTCCGGCGAAACCCGCTTCTTGGCCAGGAGCTTGTCGATCTCACCGTGCACATAGGACACACCCTTGTCGACCCGCTCCTGGTCGACGTCGGTCAGCACGACCGGCACCTTGAGGCGGCGGACGAACAGCAGCGCCATCTGGCTGGCCATCAGGCCGGCACCGACGATGCCGACCTTGTTCACCTTGCGCGCCAGCGACCTGTCGGGTGCGCCGGCCGGCCGCTTCGCCCGCTTGTTGACCAGGTTGAACGAGTACAGCCCGGCGCGCAGGGTGTCGTCCATCAGCAGCTCGGCGAGCCCGTCGGTCTCGGCCGCGTAGCCGCGGTCGAGGCCGACACTGTCGTTCTCACGGGCCAGCTCCAGCAGCTCGACGGCCTTGGTCGCGCCGGGGGACGCGCCCTTCGTCCGTCCATCCACAATGGACTTGGCCCGCGCGACCGCGGCGTCCCAGCCCGCGCCGCGGTCGATCTCGCGGCGGGCGGGGGTGATCTCGCCGTTGACGACCTTCGCCAGCCACAGCAGCGACTGCTCGAGGTAGTCGGCCGAGCCGAAGACCTCGTCGACGATGCCGAGTTCCGCCGCCTGCTTGACGTTGAGCATCTTGTTCTGCGCCAGCGCGTTCTCGATGATCACGGTGACGGCGGCGTCCGGGCCGATGAGGTTCGGCAGCAGCTGCGTGCCGCCCCAGCCCGGGAACAGGCCGAGGAAGACCTCGGGGAACGAGATCGCGGCGGTGTTCTCCGAAAGCGTCCGGTAGTGGCAGGACAGGGCGAGTTCGAGCCCGCCGCCCATCACCGCGCCGTTGACGAACCCGAAGGTCGGGATCTCGGTTTCGGTGAGGCGCCGGAACACGTCGTGCCCGGTCTGCGCGATCTCCCGCGCCAGCGCCGGATCCGAAACGGCTTCGACGCCGGAAAGGTCGGCGCCGACGGCGAAGATGAACGGCTTGCCGGTGACCGCGATTGCGGCGGGCTCGGCCGCGAAGGCCTCGTCCAGCGCGGTGTTCAGCGACACCAGGCTCTGTGGGCCGAAGGTGTTGGGCCGGGTGTGGTCGTGACCGTTGTCCAGGGTGATCAGCGCGACCGGCTTGTCGAGACCGGGCACCTTCACCAGCCGTGTGACGGCCTTGGTGACGACCTCATCGGGGAAGGCGGCCTGAGCCTGCTCAGCGGTGAAAGTCATTACTTCGCCCCCTCAGAGCCGTTGTAGGCCGGGTTCTCCCAGATCACAGTGCCGCCCATGCCGATACCGATGCACATGGTGGTCAGGCCGTAGCGCACGTCGGGGCGCTCGGCGAACTGACGCGAAAGCTGCGTCATCAGCCGGACGCCGGACGACGCGAGCGGGTGACCGCACGCGATCGCGCCGCCCCACTGGTTGACCCGCGGGTCCTCGTCGTCGATGCCGAAGTGGTCGAGGAACGCGAGCACCTGGACGGCGAACGCCTCGTTGATCTCGAACAGGCCGATGTCGTCGATCGACAGGCCGGTGCGTTTGAACAGCTTCTCGGTGGCCGGGACCGGACCGATGCCCATGACCTCCGGCTCGACGCCGGCGAACGAGTAGCCGACCAGCCGCATTCCGACCGGGAGCCCGAGTTCGCGGGCGGTGTCCTCGTCGGCGAGCAGGGCGGCGGTGGCTCCGTCGTTGAGGCCCGCGGCGTTGCCCGCGGTGATCCGGCCGTGCGGGCGGAACGGCGTCTTCAGCCCGGCGAGCGTCTCGAGCGTGGTGCCCGGGCGCGGCGGCTCGTCCTCGGTCGCGAGACCCCAGCCCAGTTCCTTCGAACGGGTGGCGACCGGGACCAGCTCGGGGCCGATCTTGCCGGTCTTCACGGCCTCGGCGTAGCGCTCCTGGCTGCGCGCGGCGTAGGCGTCGGTGCGCTGCTTGGTGATCTCGGGGAACCGGTCGTGCAGGTTCTCCGCGGTCTGGCCCATGACGAGCGCCGTCGGGTCGACGAGCTTGTCGGCGATGATGCGCGGGTTCGGGTCGACGCCCTCGCCCATCGGGTGGCGGCCCATATGCTCGACGCCACCCGCGATGGCGATGTCGTAGGCGCCGAAGCCGATCCCGCTCGCGGTGGTGGTGACGGCGGTCATCGCGCCGGCGCACATGCGGTCGAGCGCGAAACCGGGCACCGACTTCGGCAGACCCGCCAGCAGCGCGGCGGTGCGGCCGATGGTCAGGCCCTGGTCACCGATCTGGGTGGTGGCGGCGATCGCCACCTCGTCAACGCGCTCGGGCGGCAGCTCGGGGTGACGGCGCAGCAGTTCCCGGATGGCGTTCACGACGAGGTCGTCGGCACGGGTGCCGGCGTAGATGCCCTTGTCGCCGGCCTTGCCGAAGGGCGTTCGCACCCCTTCGACGAAGGCGACATTGCGTACCGACCGCGCGTTCGGCGCGAGCGGTGTTGCTCCTGCGGCCACGAATGCTCCTGAAGTAGAGGAAGTCCTGACCGCACGATAGCCCCGGTTACCCGTCGGTAACCAGGGTGGTGGCCCGGTCGAGTGGGGGAAGGCACACTCCGGGGCGACGTCGTCGTCCGTCCTGTCGTCCCGGAGCCTCTCGTGAAGATCTTGCTATCTTCGGAAGTACCAGGGGAGGGACGACCATGACATCGCCACGACCGGCTTTGACCCGCCGTGCGATGCTGGGGATGGTGGCGCTTCTGCCACTCGCCGGCTGCATGCGGAGCGCGCCGCCCGCTCAACCGCCGGCGCCTTCCTCGTCCCCGACTCCTCCGCAGCCTTCGCCGACCAGGCAGCATCACGATCGCCTGCTCGAACTGGAGAAGGACTTCGACGCCCGGCTGGGCGTGTACGCCGTCTCCACCGGTACGGGCGCCACCGTCGAGCATCGCGCGGACGAGAGGTTCGCGTTCTGCTCGACGTTCAAAGGTGTGGCGGCGGCTGCGGTGCTGCAGCGGAATCCGTTGTCCCACTTGGAAACCCTCGTCACGTATTCGAAGAACGATCTGATGAAGCATGCCCCGGTCACCGGGCAGCATGTGGCCACCGGGATGACGATCCGGCAGCTCTGCGACGCCGCGGTCCGGTACAGCGACGGCACGGCGGGCAACCTGCTCCTGCGGGATCTCGGCGGTCCGGCGCAGCTGACGGCGTTCACGCGGAGCCTCGGCGACACGGTCACCCAGATGGACCGGACCGAACCGGCGATCACCGAGGCCACCCCGGGAGATCCCCGCGACACCACCACACCGCGGGCGTTCGGCGGCGACTACCGGAAGATCGTGCTGGGGGACGTGCTCCCGGCCGACAAACGTGACATCCTGCGCGACCTGCTGGAGCGCAACACGACCGGCGCGGAGCGGATCCGGGCCGGGCTGCCGCAGGGCTGGACCGTGGCCGACAAGACCGGCACCGGCGACTACGGAACCCTCAACGACATCGCCGTCGTGTGGCCCCCGAACGCGGCCCCGCTCGTCGTCGCGATCATGTCGAGCAAGGCCACGAAAGACGCCAAGTACGACCAGGCGCTCATCGCCGAGGCCGCGAAGTACGTCGCCGACACGCTCACTTAGTGTCCTGGTCGTCACGACCCGGTCGCGCTCGGCAGCATCGGCGGACAACCCGCGGTCGCGTAGCCCGGGTCGTACTCGAAGTGCCACTTCTCGTTGTCGTAACGACGGCACCACCCCAGCGCGCCACCGTTCGTCTCCACCCAGGCGGCCGAAGCCAGCGGCTGGATGTCCACCGCGATCCCCTTGACATGCATGGACTTCTCCGGCGGCAGCACATACCGCCCGGCCAGCTCGGCGGTCCCGAACCGCTGGACGGCGTTGTCGAACTCCCGCTGCTGCTGCCCCCGGCTGCGCTTGCCGTCGTTCACGCACAGACTCACGTTCTGCCGGCTCGCCTTGGCGCGCAGCGTGTTCCACGCCTCGAGCACATCCGGCCGCAACCCGACCGGCTGCTCGTCGACGTACCGCTTGTCGAGCGGGCACCTCGGGCCGGTCTCGGGCCCCGGGATCTCCTCGAGGATCGCCAAAGCCTGCCCCGGCAACGGCTTGACGGTGAACGGGAGGGCGGCGGTGGCGCCGAGTGTCACCATGGCCAAGGCCACCAACCCCAGGGCCACCAGCACGCCGATCGCCGTCCGTCTGCCGGTCACGGGGGCGGTGGGAGTGGTGGTGGGTGTGGTGGACACCACTCCGAAGTTACCGACCGACGGGCCGGTCGCCAGAGTTTGTGACGTTCTTCCCAGATTGTCCTTTCCGGCCAACCAAACCGGTTTCCCTCGACTTCAGCCCAGGTAGCCGAGCCACCCACCGAACCGCGTGATGTCCTCCGCACCCTCCACCGCCGTAGGTTCGCACACGAAACCTGAGACCTCGCTCCCGTCGGCCAGGCGCACCTTCCCGATCGCCAGCGGCGACGGCACCCCGGCCACGAACTCACCGAAGCCCGTGGCCGGCAGCTCCCACACCTCGGCCTCGATCGGCGAGCCGCCGGTGGAGACCCGGACCAGGCCGGGTTTGGGTGGATTCGTGTCGAGGGCGTAGAGCCGGTACTCGGCGGCCGTCGGCCCGGCGGAGACGAATCGGCCGCCGCGCGAGGTCAGTTCGTGGTTCAGCGGTTGCCCCCGCAGATGCGCGCCGACGACGGCGATCCGGATCCGGCGGGGGACCAGGCGGGCGACGTCGGCGAGGACGCGGTCGGCGAGGGCGGGGCCGACCAGCATGACGCCGAACGGCAGGCCGCCGACCTCGCCGGCCGGGACGGCCAGTGACGACAGGCCGAGCAGGTTCGTGGAGTTCGTGAACCGGCCCAGCCGCGCGTTCACGCCGAGCGGGTCGGCGGCGACTTCGGCGATGGTCGGGTGTTCGGTCGTTGTCGGGAGCAGGAGGCAGTCCACAGTGGACAGGACAGCCGAAGCTTCCCGCTCCAGCTTGTCGAGGGTCGCGAGGTCGGTGAACAGCCGGTGCGCCGGGATGTCCCGTGACGCGCTGATGATCTGCCGTACCGCCGGGTCGACGTCGTCCGGGTGGGCGTCGATGAATTCGCCGACGGCCGAATAGCGCTCGGCCACGAAGGCGCCTTCGTACAGCAACCGTGCCGCTTTCAGGAACGCGGAGACGTCGACCGGGGCCAGTTCGGCACCGGCGTTGCCGAACTCCTCGGCCGCGGCGGAGAACGCTTCGGCCCAGCCGTCCTGGAGTGGTCCGGTATCCAGGGGGACACCGATCCGGATCCGGCGGTGGACGACCGGGAGTTCGCGCGGCTCGCTCAGACATGAGAACGCCGTCGACGCCTCATCGACCGTCCGCGCGAACACGGTTACGCAGTCGATGCTCCGGCATGCGGGGACGACGCCGTCGGTCGGCAGCAGTCCGCGGGTCGGCTTCAGCCCGACGATCCCGTTGTACGCCGCGGGTACCCGTCCGGACCCGGCGGTATCCGTGCCCAGCGCGAGATCCACGATCCCGAGTGCCACCGCGACCGCCGACCCTGAACTCGACCCGCCCGAAATGTAGGCCGGGTCGATCGCGTTCCGGACCGCGCCGTGGGGGCTGCGGGTGCCGACCAGTCCGGTCGCGAACTGGTCGAGATTGGTGGTGCCGAGGATCAGTGCCCCGGCCGCCCGAAGCCGCGCCACCACGGGCGCGTCCGCGTCCGGCCGGTAGGTATAAGCCGGGCAGGCCGCCGTGGTCGGCAGGCCGGCGACGTCGATGTTCCCTTTGACCGCGGCGAGTTTTCCGTACAGCGGCAGGGTTTCCCCGGCCGCACGACGGGCGTCCAACGCTTCGGCGTCGGCGAGGACGTCCTCCTCCGGCAGCAGGTCGATCCAGATCTCGGGCCGGTCGACCCGCGCGATCCGGTGGTAGGCGGCACGAACCCGCTCCTGGACGCTCACGCGACGCTCCTTCCGGCCAAGACCACCAGCGGAGTGCCGGGGGCGACCTGATCACCGGGGGAGACGAGCACCTCGACGACCTCACCGCCGGCCGGGGCGGGAATCCGCGCCTCGGTCTTCATCGCTTCGAGGATCACCAGCGTCTCCTGCTTCTCGACTTGTTTTCCGGGCTCTACGTCGACTCGCCACACCGTCGCGGCGAAGGGGGCTTCGACGACGTGCCCGCCGGGCGGGGCCTGCACCTTCGTGGTGGGGAGCTTCGCGGGAACCGGCTCCGGACGCGGATCGAACTCGCCCGCGGCCGCCCACGCCTGCCGTTCCGCCTCGAACGCCGAACTCTGCTTCGCGCGGAACGCGGCGATGTCTCCGGCATTGTCGGTGAGGAACCGTTCGTGGTCGGCGAGCGCGAACTCGCCGTCGGTGATGTCGAGTTCCAGTTCTCCCGCCGAACTCCGCGCCCGCAGTTCCAGAAGTTCTTCGGCGGAAACGGGATACCACGAGATCCGGTCGAAGAACCGCAGCAGCCA
Source organism: uncultured Actinomycetota bacterium (assembly GCA_963766045.1). GTDB lineage: Bacteria > Actinomycetota > Actinomycetes > Mycobacteriales > Pseudonocardiaceae > Amycolatopsis. The sequence goes on from CAVXYN010000003.1 coordinate 2,388,514, forward strand.
AGGAGAACCCGGTTCGAACGACCCGCGCTGCTGCCAGCCGCTCCACACCTGCACGGTCCGGCCGACGAACTGGTATCCGCCGGGGCCTTCCATCCCGTAGACGCACAGGTACGAGCCGCCGATGCCGACCGAGTTCTCCGCGGTCCAGGTGCGGGCGGGGTTGTATTTGGTGGTGACGAGCCGGTGCCGCGGATCCAGCGGCGTCGCCACCGGTGCGCCCAGGTAGACGTCGCCGAGCCCCAGCACCAGGTACTCCGCGTCGAACACGGTCCGGTACACATCGTCCACACTGGACAGACCGTTGATCCGCCGGATGAACTCGATATTCCACGGGCACCACGGCGCGTCGTCGCGGACGCCTGCCATGTACCGTTCGATCGCCTCGCGGGTGGCCGGGTCGTCCCAGGACAGCGGCAGCCGGACCGTACGGCTCGGCACCACGAGATCGCCGGTGCGCGGCAGATCGTGCTCCACTTCGCGGACGAGACCGAGCAGCTTCGAGACCGGCAGCACGTCGGGGTCGACGTGGACCTGCAGCGAACGGATGCCGGGGGTCAGGTCGACGACGCCGGGAAGTCCTTGTGCGGCAAGTTGTTCGGCCAGCGCGTGGACCCGCATCCGCAGGGCGAGGTCGAGCTTCATCGGGCCGTACTCGATCAGCAGGTTGTCGTCACCGCTGCGCCGGTAGGTGACTTCGGGGTTCTCCTCCGAAGTGGACAGACGGCCGAGGATCCCGCCGTCGTCGATCGGCGCGCGGCTGGCAGCGATCGAGGAGCCAGGCTTGGCGCGAAGGGCGACGGCGTGCTCGGCGCTGATCGGCACGAACCGGACGGTGTCGCCGGGCCGCAACTGACCGAGCTTCCAGCGCTGCCCGGTCACCACCGTGGCCGGGCAGACGAACCCGCCAAGACTCGGGCCGTCCGGGCCCAGCAGGATCGGCAGGTCGCCGGTGTAGTCGACGGCGCCGATCGAGTACGGCGTGTCATGGATGTTCGACGGGTGCAGTCCCGCCTCGCCGCCGTCCTCCCTGGCCCAGCGCGGTCGCGGCCCGACGAGCCGGACCCCAGTGCGCGCGGAGTTGAAGTGCACGTCCCAATCGGTGGCGTAGAACGTCTCCACGTCCTCGGGAGTGAAGAACTCGGGCGCGGCATGCGGCCCTTCGGCCGCCCCGATCTCCCAGTGGGTCCTGAAAACCGGACGTTCGGACTCGGGAACAGGCTCGGTGACGGCGTCCTCAGGTGACGTTCCGGGAGACAGGACGTCGCCGGTGGCCAGCGCCCGGCCGCCGTGCCCGCCGAACCCACCCAGCGTGAACGTCGCCGCGCTGCCGAGGAACTCCGGCACGTCGAGCCCGCCCCGCACCAGCACGTAGGCGCGGAGCCCCGACTTCCCGGTGCCGACGTCGAGCACACCCCCGGAGGGAACGGTGACCGGTGTCCACTGTGGAACTTCGCTGCCGTCGACGGTCACGGCCGATGGCGACCCGGTGACGCAGACTTCTGTCGTGACGGTGAACCGCAGGGATACACCGTCCACAGTGCACTCCAGGCCGGGTGCGCCTTCGGGGTTGCCCAGCGCGCGGTTTCCCAGCCGGAACGACAGGTCGTCCATCGGGCCGTTCGGTGGCACGCCGACATGCCAGAAACCCTGCCGCCCCGGCCATTCCTGGACCGTGGTGAGGGTACCGCCCCGGACGACCTCGATTCGCGGATCGAGGTCGTCGATCGTGTCGAGGGTGGCCGTGTCGTGCGTCACCTCGTGCAGTCGCCGGTCCGCCGCGACCGCGCGCAGCTGGCCGAGGTTCGTCCGAACGCCGTCCACACGGCTGTCTCCCAGTGCCACACCGAGCCGATCGAGCGCGGCAGTGCGGTCCGCGCCGATCGCGATCACCTTGGCCAGTAAGGGATCGTAATGCGTAGTCACCCTTGTCCCGGTTTCGATCCAGCCGTCCACCCTGGTGCCGGCGGGGAAATCGACGCGGGTCAGCAGGCCGGCGCTCGGCCGGTGACCGGCGCTCGGATCCTCGGCGTACACCCGTGCCTCGATGGCGTGACCGCGTGGTTCCGGTGCGGTGCCGAACATCCCGTTGTCCCCGTCGGCGAGCCGCAGCATCCACGCGACCAGGTCGATGCCGTACACGGCCTCGGTGACCGGATGCTCGACCTGCAGGCGCGTGTTCACCTCCAGGAACGCGGCCTCTTCGCGGTCCGGGTCGTAGATGAACTCGACCGTGCCCGCCGAGCGGTACCGCACCGACTCGCAGAGATCGACGGCGGCCGAAACCAGTTTCTCCGGTACCCCCTCGGAAAGGCCGGGTGCGGGGCATTCCTCGAGGACCTTTTGGTTGCGCCGCTGCAGGGTGCAGTCCCGGGTGCCGAGCGCGAGCACTTCCCCGGCGCCGTCCCCGAAGACCTGGACCTCGACGTGCCGGGCACGCGTCACCAGACGTTCGAGGAACACCCCGGACGTCGAGAAGCTCTTCGCCGCGATGCTCTGGACGGCATCCCACGCATCTCGTAGATCGTCGAGTCCGGAGCAGGCACGCATACCGATCCCGCCGCCACCACCGGTGGCCTTGAGCATCACCGGATACCCGATGTCGGCGGCGGCCGTCTCGGCCTCCGCGAGGGTGTCGAGCAGGCCGGTCCCCGGGAGAAGCGGGACACCGGCGTCGACCGCTTTCGCCCGCGCGGTGTGCTTGCTGCCGAAGACTTCGAGGTGATCGGGTGCCGGCCCGGCGAACCGGATCCCGGCCGCCTCGACCGCACGCGCGAACGCGGCGTCTTCGGAGAGGAAGCCGTAACCGGGGTGGATGGTGTCGGCCCCGGTCTTCAGCGCGGCCTGGATGATCGCCTCACCGAGGAGGTAGCTCTCCCTGGCCGGAGCCGGGCCGAGCCGCACCGCCTCGTCGGCGAGCCGCACGTGGGCGGCGGTCCGGTCGGCGTCGGAGTAGACGGCGACCGTGGGAATGCCGAGTTCCCGTGCGGTCCGCAGGATCCGGACGGCGATCTCCCCGCGGTTCGCGACGAGCAGCTTCACTCGCCACCGCCGGTGACGATCATTCTGACCGGGGTCGGATCGAAACCGTTGCACGGATTGTTGATCTGCGGGCAGTTCGACACGAGCACCAGCACATCGGTCTCGGCGCGGAGCTGGATTTCCATGCCCGGCCCCGAGATTCCGTCGACGATGCCGAGCGTGCCGTCCTGTTCGACCGGGACATTCATGTACCAGTTGACATTGCTGACCAGATCCCGTTTCGTCAGGCCCCATTTCGCGCCCTCGGTCAGGAAGTTCTCGACACAGGCGTGCTGGTACCGCGTGTGCTGGCCGTACCGGAGACTGTTGGACTCCTTGCTGCAGGCACCGCCGATCGTGTCGTGCCGCCCGCAGGTGTCCTCGACGACGGTCAGCAGCGGCGCGCCCTCGCCGGTGCGCAGCACGCTCCCGGTGGTGAGAAAGATGTTGCGCTGCGCGGCGATTGTGGCGCCCGCGCTGTACCGCTTGGCGGTGTCGGCGGCGTCGTAGCAGAGGAAGTCGACGGCCTGGTTGCCGCCGAGGTCGATGATGGCCAGCGTCTCGCCACGGCGAAGGACGGTGGAGTACGGCGCCCGCGCGGCGACCTCGGTGTCGGAGATGATCGTCGTCGTCATGCCAGGCCCCTTGCGGTGAGGTAGTCGGCGGTGTTCTCGAAGGCGCGCTGGGCTTCCGGCGAAGCCGTCCATTCCGGACTGTCCGGTGTGGACGGCGTGCTGCGCTGTGCGAGGACGCGCAGCGGGGTGACGGTGTAGTCCGGTCGCGGATCCAGCGGATGCGCGACGTTGGCGATCAGGACGACGACCGGCAGTTCGGTACGCAGGATCACCGTCTTGCCGGGCCCGGCGGAACCGGTGAAGGTCAGCCCGCCGTCGGTCTCCACGTGCACGCCCTGGAAGAACGACAGGCTCGGCGGGAGATCGCGCGGTCCGAGTCCGTGTTTGGCCGCGGCCAGGGTGAACAGCGCGGTGCCTGCCGGGGACTCGCTCTGCGGGCTGCCGTCGCCGTAGCGCTCGATATTTCCGTCCACAGTGGACGTTCCACACAGCGCGTCGTGTTCGCCGCTCTCGTCGGTGACCAGCGTCGCCAGCACCCGGGCCTGGTCCGACAGCAGGGCGATCGACTCGCCGAGGTAGGCGTTCCACTGGACCTTCACGGTGTCCGCCACGTTGAGCCGTTCCCACGGCCCGTCGGCGTTGAACAGCAGCAGATGCGCGCACGCGTCGCCCTCGACGTCGGTCAGGCGCAGCTCGGTGCCGCGGGCGAGCACCTTGTGCGTGTACCCGCCACCGGCCACGGTCTCGGCCCAGACCAGAGCAGCGGGATCGACCCCGGGCGGCGGATCCGGCCAGGCGTGCGCCGGGATGGACGGCATCGCCTCCACCACCGTGCCCGCCTGCGCGCGGGCGTGATCGCGAGCGCCGTACGTGGTCGATGTCGTGCTCATGGAACCTTCCTTCAGGTCGCGGGGACAGGGGACGGGACGAGAGCGGTACGGCGGCGCCGGCAGAGCAGGCCGATCAGGAGTGCGGCGCCGACGAATTCGAGCGGGAACGGCAATGCCCAGGCGGAACCGGTGCCCGCCAGGTCGTAGATCTCGGCACGGGGCCAAGCGATGTTCACGATCATCATCGCGCCGTACCCTACCGCCGCTACATTGACCGGAACGGCCCATCGACCGAGAGAGAACAGCCCCGGTTCCGGCGGGAAGCGACCTCGCGGCCGCCGGACCAGAAGAGGGCCGGTGACCACCAGATACGCCAGATAGACCACGACGGAGTTCTTGGCGGTAACCGAATCTGGACAGATCTTCGGACTTCTCTTCGGAGAGAGTGGAGGACATGCCGGGGCTCCCGTCGCCTGAGCGATTTCTATCAGGTGACCGAAATTAAGGCGAGACCGGGTCGGCGTGATCTCCGCCTGGTAATCATGGTGTTAACGAACGGCCGCTTCGGTAACCTGATCCGACCGCCCGACTTAACATTCGCCGCTGCACGAGGATGGCAGGATCAAGCAGATGAGCAAGACGACCGGGGTGGGCAGGCCGAGGGCCAGCGGTGCGGCGGCGAGCAGGCAGGAAGCGCGGCTCGCGGTGCTGGACGCCGCGGGGGAGTTGTTCACCGGCGCCGGGTACGCGGCGACCACGACCCGCGCGATCGCGGAACGCGCCGGACTGCGCCAGGCGTCGCTCTACTATCACTTTCCGTCCAAAGAGGACATTCTCGCGGCGTTGCTCGAGGACACCGTCCGGCCGTCGCTCGAGGTCGCGGGCGGGCTGTCCGCCGATCAAGCCCCGGTTGGCGCGCGGCTGTGGGCGCTGGCGTACGCGGACATCCGGCTGCTCGGCTCCGCGCGGCACAATATCGGCGCGCTGTACCTGCTGCCGGAGATCTCTTCGCCCAACCTGGCCCAGTTCCGGGCCGAACGAGCGGAGCTCAAACGGGTCTACGGTGCGCTCGCCGCCGCCGCGGGAGTTCCTTCCGAGCGGCTGAGCATCCGGACCGATCTGGTGTTCGGGCTCGTCGAGAGTATCGCGATCGTCCGGCGCGACAACCCGGATCTCGACGTCGAGGCGCACGCCGTCGAAGGTGCCGACGGGGTCCTCAGGTTGTCTGGTTTAGGCGAACCCGATGAGGCGCTGCACGCCTCGGCCCGGGCCCTGCTCACCTGACTCGTGAGTGGTAACGAGGGTTCTATTGAGGGATTGGGCAAAGGTGGCGTGGGTGGGTCACCCCCGCGCAGGCGTTCAGCCGGCCGTGAAGGCCTCCTTGCCTACCCTGAGGGTAGTGAAGGAGCCCTTCACTACCCCGCCGACGTGATCTCTGACGAGAGTGGGGCAACCGTGACACCAGTGTCCGGTCGAAGTCCGACACGACACCTTTGCCTTTCGGCTCAATAACCGTCATTACCACTCACGAGACCTACGCAGGGGCAGTCGAGTGCAGGGCCTTGCTCAGCGCCGTCACGGTCAGCTCGATCTGCCATGGGCGTGCGCCACCGGCACGCAGGACCTCGGCGACCGAGTCCTCGTCGAGGTCGGCCGGCGGGCGCCAGCAGGTTCGGCGGACAAGTTCGGGCAGCAGCAGGTTCTCCACCGGCAGCCGCCGGTCTTCGGCGATGGCGGCGAGTGCGGCGCGGGCGGCCGAGAGCCGGGCCGCGGCGTCGGGATCCTTGTCGGCCCAGCGATTCACCGGCGGCGGTCCGTCGGTCTGCTGTGCCGGGGTGGGCAGCTCACTGGTGGGGAGCGCGCGGGCGGCCTGCAGGTGACGCAGCCAGCTCGCGGTGTACTTGCGCTGGACCCGGCCACTGAACACCGGCAGCGCCTGCAGCGCTTCGACGGTCTTCGGATCGGCCGTGACGGCGTTGATGATCGCGCTGTCCGGCAGGATCCGGCTCGGTGCGCGGTCGCGTTTGCGGGCGAGTTCGTCCCGCGCCTGCCATAGTTCGCGCACCGCGGCGAGACCGCGGGCGCTGCGGATCTTGTGCACGCCGGACGTCCGGCGCCACGGCTCGGCCCGCGGTGCGGGCGGCGGTGCGGTGCGGACGGCCTCGAACTCCTGCTGGGCCCACTCGAGCTTGCCCTGTGCGCCCAGTTCGGCTTCGAGTTTTTCGCGCAGTTCGAGGAGCAGTTCGACGTCGAGGGCGGCGTAGTTGAGCCAGTCGACCGGGAGCGGACGCTTCGACCAGTCGGCGGCGCTGTGCCCCTTCTCGAGCTGGTAGCCGAGCAGCAGTTCGACGAGGGTGCCGAGGGCGACCCGCTCGTAGCCGGCGAGACGGCCGGCCAGTTCGGTGTCGAACAGGCTCGCCGGGTGCAGGTCGAGTTCGGCCAGGCACGGCAGATCCTGGGATGCCGCGTGCAGCACCCATTCGGTGTTGTTGAGGACCTCCGCGAGCGGGGCGAGCTGCCCCTCGAGCGGGATCGGGTCGATGAGGAACGAGCCGGCGCCTTCGCGGCGCAGCTGAACCAGATAGGCCTTGGGCCAATAGCGATAGCCGGACGCGCGCTCGGTGTCTACGGCGATGGCCCCGCTGCCACCCGCGATCTTCACGCAGGCTTCAGCGAGGGCGGTGGGATCGGTGACCACCGGTGGAGTGCCCTCAGTGGGCTCGCGTAGCAGAACCGGCGCCTCAGCTTCACTATTGCCGGTCGACGGGTCTGCCTGCGTTTCTCCGGGTCGGTCACCTTCCATAGATGAAGACCCTACGGGACGAGCGGACCGCGCCTGGTCCGCCCGCCCCGCAGGGCAGTTCGCCTTTGTCAGCGGATCACGCCGGCACGCATGGCCAGCGCCACCATCTGAGCCCGGTCACCCGTGCCGAGCTTGCGCCCGATGCGGGAGAGGTGAGACTTCACTGTGAGAGCGGAGAGACTGAGCTCCTCGCCGATCTCCTTGTTGGACTGGCCGTCGGCGACGAGCTGCAGCACCTCGACCTCGCGCGCGGAAAGCTCGCGCGGGGTGTTGTCGGTGCCGGCGACTCGGGTGCCGGTGGCCAGGACCGGTGCGACGCTCGGGTCTGCGTAGACGCCGCCCTCGAGCACCCTGCGCACGCCGTCGGTGACAACCACCGGTGACGCTGATTTGAGCAGGTATGCCTGGGCGCCGGCTTGGAACGCCGACCTGACCGCGTACGGGTCATCGGATGAAGCGAGCACCACTACTCGAGGCCAGCCATGGCTACGGAGTTCCGTAACCAGCTCGATGCCACTGCCATCCGGCAGTCCGAGGTCGAGGATCGCGAGGTCACATGGCCCAGTGGCCTGTGCCCTTGCCCTCGCCTCGGCCACCGTGGCGGCCTCGTGAACGGTGCCCGCACCCATCTGTGCGAGTCTTGCTGAGATTGCCTCCCTCAACAGTGGGTGGTCATCGACCACCAACACGGAAAAAAGCTCTTCCCGCGGGTGCGGAACCATGCTCGCCGGCAATGTACCGGCTGGCGTGGATCGGACGGCCTGAGAAATGCCGACGGTAGCCACGTCACTACCTCCCTGGAGTCGGTCGTGCCCCCCGACCGGCACCGGGACCTTCGGCCGTTCAGCCGCGCCAGCTTTAGACCGAAAGTGGTGTCGTCGAAGGCACTGTAGCCGCCTTGGACCCTTCGCGGGGGGATCGAATGGGTATCTATCTCAAACGAGTAGTTACTCAGGGAGTTCGTTGTAACACGATCGGGCTAGTACACAGCCGGTGGCTAACACATCGCGGAGCGAACGCGATGCACTTCAGTTACCGGGTTCGAACCGACTGTGCAGATGACCCGTGCAGCTGCCGGTGCCACTCTCGAAGAGCCTTCGCCACCAGTGCAACAGGGGCTGAAAATCGCCTCCGGCCGGGGCATGATCAACTTGACGGACGTTCATGATCGCTTCGCTGAGTGATCGTCGACGTGACGCTGCGGAGGCGTCTGAACGTGTCCACAGGACAGGTTTCGGGCCTGTTGATCTTGTTGCGGTCCGTGATCGCCGCCCTCTCACGAACGTGGTGGTCCAGACCTCTGAGCGGCCCGCTGTCCGCCTGACAGGGGTGGACTAGTCCCGATGGACCTGAAGGCGGTCTCGGCGGCATACAGACGCCCTCAGCGCTTCGCGTCTGGAGTAGTCGTGGGTGGTCCTGAGTAGTCCGGAGCCCGGCGGTCCGTGAAGGCCACCTTGAGAGACTCAGAGTCCCTCAAGGTGGCCTTCACGGACCGCCGGGCGGGAGCAAGGGACCTTTAGTATCGCTAGTTTTCCTAGCGACGCTAGGCGGCTGGATGCGACAAAATAGCCCGAATGCCGTCCCGATCAATGGGACTTCGGCGTGTCGCGAAGGAAATGACGGGATTCAGGAGGACTGACGCTGTCCGAAGAGGGTCACGCCGACCGGCGGCAGCCCCACGACGCTCGCCATCACCTGACAGAAGGCCTGCCCGTGCGACCGCAGAGCGGCGTCGGTCGGCGTCCAGGACGCCCGCAGTTCCAGATCGTCGGTGCGCGCCGGGCCCGAGATGTCGCCGAAGCGGGCGGAGGAGGTCTCGGTGACCGTTCCGCCCAGTGCCGTCCACTCCGCACCCGAGGATTCGAGGGCGTCGGTCAGCCAGGACCAGCCGACCGCGGGGAGGAACGGGTCGGTGGCCAGTTCCCGGTCGAGTTCCGCGCGCACGTACATGACCAGCCGCATCACGCCGTCCCAGCCGTCCTGCCCGTCGGGGTCGTGCAGCAGCACCAGCCGTCCGGACGCGAGCACGTCAGCAGGGCCTTCCACCTCACAGCTCACCGCGTACGACCACGGCGCGAGGCGCTGCGGCGGGCGCATCGTCTCCAGCCGCACCTCGGGACGGGGCCGGACGGACTGCAGCGCCGCGACGGCTTCACGGAAGAGGTCGGGTACTGACGTCATCGCGGTCACCAACCGACTGTAGGACGCGAACGTCCTGATCGGGGCGCAGACGCGCCGACAGTAAGCCCTTCCGGGCCCCATGGCACGATGAACGCGATGTCTCCTTCAGCCGCTCCTTCCGCGCAAACCACTCGCCGCACCCTCTCCGGCGCGCCGTTCCTGGCCGCCGCGCGTGGCGAACGTCCGGTCCGCACGCCGGTGTGGTTCATGCGCCAGGCGGGCCGGTCGCTGCCCGAGTACCGGGCGCTGCGCGAGGGTGTCTCGATGTTCGACGCCTGCTTCGACCCCGAGATGCTCGCCGAGATCACGCTTCAGCCGATCCGCCGCCACGGCGTCGACGCGGCAATCCTCTTCAGCGACATCGTGGTCCCGCTCAAGGCGGCGGGCCTCGACATCGACATCGTCGCGGGCACCGGCCCGGTCGTGGCCTCGCCGATCCGGGACGCCGCCGGCGTGCGTGCGCTGCCCGTGCTCGACCCGGAGCAGGTCTCGCGAGTGGCCGATGGGGTCCGGCTGCTGGTCGGCTCCCTCGGCGAGACGCCGCTGATCGGATTCGCCGGCGCGCCGTTCACGCTGGCCTCCTATCTCATCGAGGGCGGGCCGAGCCGCAACCACGAGCACACCAAGGCGCTCATGCATTCCGAGCCCGCGCTGTGGCACGAGCTCGCCGGGCGGCTCGCGGACATGGCCGTGACCTTCCTGCGTGCGCAGCTCGACGCCGGCGCCGACGCGATCCAGTTGTTCGACTCGTGGGCCGGTGCGCTGTCGGAGCGGGACTACCGCGAGTTCGTGCTTCCGCATTCGGCGAAGGTGCTGTCGGAGATCGCGGACTACGGCGTACCCCGGATCCACTTCGGCGTAGGCACCGGCGAGCTGCTGGTCGCGATGCGCGACGCGGGCGCCGACGTGGTCGGTGTCGACTGGCGTATCCCGCTCGACGAGGCCGTCCGCCGGCTCGGCGAGGGGGCCGTGGTGCAGGGCAACCTGGACCCGGCGCTGCTGCACGCGTCGTGGCCGGTGCTCGAGGCCGAGGTCCGGCGGATCGTCGCCGAGGGCCGCGCGGCCGGGGGACATATCTTCAACCTTGGCCACGGCGTGCTGCCCGGAGTCGATCCGGACGTGCTGACCCGTGTGGTCGGGTTGGTGCACGAGCTCCAGCCGTGACGACGGTCGCTGTCGTCGGCGGCGGCATTTCGGGCCTGACCGCGGCCTACCGGCTCCGGACGCTGCTGGGCGAGGACGCCAGGATCGTCGTCTTCGAGGCGACCGGTTCGCTCGGCGGCAAACTCCGCACGGTCGAAGTGGCCGGCGAGCGCTACGACGTCGGCGCCGAGGCCTTCCTCGCCCGCCGTCCCGAAGCCCTCGCGCTGGTGCGTGAAGTCGGGCTCGGCGAAAGGCTGGTCCATCCCACCAAGGCCCGCGCGAAGATCCACGCCGGCGGTTCCGTGCTCGGCCTGCCGCCGGGCACGGTCATGGGCGTCCCGGCTTCGGCGGACGCCGTCGCCGGGGTGTTGTCCGAAAAGGGCCGCGCCCTGGTCGAGGCCGAACCGTCGTTGCCGCCGGTCGAACTGCCTGCCGGTGACGTGGCGCTCGGCCCGCTGCTGCGTGAGCGTTTCGGCGACGAACTGGTGGATCGACTGATCGACCCGCTGCTCGGCGGGGTCTACGCCGGGGGAGCGGACGGCCTCGGGCTGCGCGCGACCATGCCCGGCCTCGCTTCGGCGGTGGCTCGTGGCGCGGGTTCGCTCACCGAAGCCGCCGCGTCGCTGATGCCCGCGTCGCCCAGCACGGCGCCCGTGTTCGGGACCGTCCTAGGTGGACTCGGAACGCTGATCGCGCGGCTCGCGGAACTGTCGCGCGCCGAGATCAAGACCGGGACGACCGTGCGCTCGGTGAACCGGACGGCCCTCGGCTGGGAGGTCGACGGGATCGCCGCGGACGCGGTGCTCCTCGCCGTCCCGGCGCCTTCGGCACGGCGCCTGCTCGACGGCGTCGCCCGGGTGGCGTCGTCGGCGTTCGCGGAGGTCGAACTGGCGTCGATGGCCGTGGTCGCGCTCGCGCTGCCGCCGGAGACCGAGCTGCCGGAATCGTCCGGGGTCCTGATCGGCGCGGGTGAGCGTGACTCGGCCGGGAAACCGTTCGCCGCCAAGGCCTTCACCTTCTCCTCACGGAAGTGGGCGCATTACGGTGACGGCCCGATCCTCGTGCGCGGTTCGGTCGGCCGGTTCGGCGAACCGGGGGCGCTGCACGCCGACGACGACGAACTCGTGCGCGTGGTCCGTGACGACCTCGCCCGCCTGACCGGGATCACCGCGCCGCCGATCGAGACGCTGGTGACCCGCTGGGGTGGCGGACTCCCGCAGTACGGCACCGGTCACCTCGAACGGGTGGAGCGGATCGAACGCGCCGTCGCCGCGGTCCCGGGGCTCGCGGTGGCCGGGGCGACGCTGCACGGCGTCGGGCTTCCGGCCTGCATCGCCACCGCCGACGCGGCCGCCCGCCGCATCGCCGGGATCACAGCGACCCACGAGGGCAGTTGACGCACGGCAGTGCCAAGATGGCGGTATGGCGCGGCTGAACTTCAACGAGCTCAATGACACCATCCGCTACACCGCCTGGTCGGTCTTCCGGGTCGAGCAGGGCAAGCTCGGTGACGACCGCGCGAAGGCGCAGACGGAGACCACCGAGTACCTCGACGCGCTCGAGGCCAAGGGCGTCGTCGTGCGAGGGGTGTACGACCTGTCGGGGCTGCGCGCCGACGCCGACTACATGATCTGGTGGCACGCCGAGGAGATCGAGCAGGTCCAGGCGGCCTACAGCGGTTTCCGGCATACGCCGCTCGGCCGGGTGTCCGTCCCGGTGTGGAGCCAGGTCGCGCTGCACCGGCCGGCGGAGTTCAACAAGAGCCACATCCCGGCGTTCCTCGCCGGTGAAGAGGCCCGCAAGTTCATCTGCGTCTACCCGTTCGTGCGCTCCTACGAGTGGTACCTGCTGCCGGACGACGAGCGCCGCAAGATGCTCGCCGATCACGGCAAGGAGGCCCGCGACTACCCGGACGTCCGCGCCAACACGGTCGCGTCGTTCGCTCTCGGCGACTACGAGTGGATCCTCGCCTTCGAGGCCGACGAGCTGCACCGCATCGTCGACCTGATGCGTCACCTCCGCGGCACCGAGGCCCGCCTCCACGTGCGCGAGGAGATCCCGTTCTACACGGGGACGAAGGTGCCGCCCGCCGAGCTGATCGCCACCCTGCCGTAGTGGACGCTCGCGTCTGGACCACGCTGACCGGGGACACCCTGGCCGAAGACGCCGTCGAGGTGACCGGCCCGGAATCCGTGCTGCCCGGCACTTTCCGGGTCGCCGAAGCGGCGACGACGAGTATCGCCGCGGCGACGCTCGCGGCCGGGGAACTGTTGCGGCTGCGGGGAATCGAGCCCGGCCGGATCTCGGTCGACACCCGGCACGCGGCCGCGGCGTTCCACAGTGAGTCCTTCGTCCGCGTCGACGGCGAACCGGTGCCGTTCAGCGCGCCGTTGTCCGGCGACTACCGCGCCGCCGACGGCTGGGTGCGGTTGCACTGCAATTACCCGCGCCATGTTTCGGGCGTGTGCTGGGGACTCGGCGTGCCCGCGACGCGTGAGGCGTTCGAGAAGGTCGTCGCGGCCAAGTCGCGGTTCGAGGTCGAGTCGGCGGTGATCGGTGCCGGCGGTGCGGCGGCCGCGATGCGCACCAGGGACGAATGGCTGGCGCACAAGCAGGGCCGGGCCACCGGCGCGTTGCCGATCGCCGAGATCCGGCCGATCGCGCCGTCCGAACCGCTGAGGCTGTTCGAATCCGACCGGCCGATGGGCGGAGTGCGGGTCCTGGAACTGACGCATGTCATCGCCGGCCCGGTCGCGGGTCGGGTGCTCGCCGCGTACGGCGCGACCGTGCTGCACGTCGGATCGGCGAACCTGCCGACCGTGCCGCCGTTGGCCGTCGACACCGGCATGGGCAAGCGGTCGGCGTACGTCGATCTGGAGACCGAGGCCGGCCGGTCACGGCTGCGCAAACTCGTCGCCCGCGCCGACGTCGTCCTGCAGGGTTTCCGGCCGGGATCCTTGGCGGCCAAGGGTTTCTCGACGGAGGTGCTCGCCGAACTCCGGCCGGGAATCGTGGTCGCGGACCTGTCCGCTTACGGCTGGGAAGGGCCTTGGGCGCGCAGACGCGGGTTCGACAGCCTCGTGCAGATGGCGTCCGGCATCGCCGATGAAGGCGGGAAGGCCGCCGGGCTGGACGGACCGGGACCGCTTCCGGTGCAGGCGCTCGACCACGCGACCGGCTGGCTCACCGCGGCGGCGATCATGACCGCCGTCCGCCGGGCCGTCACCGAGGGCGGCAGCTGGCAGGTGCGTACGTCATTGGCCGGGACGGGGCATTGGCTGGATTCGTTGGGGCGTAAGGAACCTGAGTCGGACGGGTTCGACGCGTCGGGGTTCCTGGAGGACGTCGACAGTCAGCTGGGGCGGGTCACCCGGGTGAAGGTGCCGGGCGTGCTGCCGGGGAGTAGTCCACAGTGGACAGAGGGGCCGCATAAGCCGGGGAGTGATCAGGCGGTTTGGTGAGTGGTCGCGTCTCGTGAGTGATAACAACGGTTCTAACCGTCATTACCGCTCACGAGCCACCAGCGCTTCCGCCGCTTGGGCACGTCGCCCTTGGCCGCCGCCCACTCCCCGAACGCGTCCGCGTAGGCCCGCGCACGGATCGCATCCGTCTTCGGATGGCTCGTCGCGTACTCCCGGAATGACGCCGCGAACCGCTCGCCGAGTGCCTCCGCGAGGTCGGGCCGCAGGTACGCGATGAGCCGGCTTTGCTTGTTCCGCAAGACAGTCGCTTCGACGCGGAGCCTGTCCGCGTCGAAGCCCGCCGGGGCGGCACCCCCGGCGAGGAGCGCCTTGAGCAGCTCGGCCTGCTGCTCGGCGAGCCGCTCCCGTGGCGTACTCACGGCGTGACCGCGTCCCGCAGCGCGACCAATTCGGCCGCGAGTTCGCTGTCGGGCGGGTAGTCGTCGTCGCGTTCCAGCAGGACGCCGGGCGGGTCTACCCGTTTCCGGAGCTCGCGGAGCAGGTCGAGGACATCGGGCACCACCGGGTGGGCATGCGTGTCGTGGTAGACGCCGTCCCGTTCGACGCCGCCGGCCATATGGACGTATGCCAGCCGCTCCCACGGGATCTCGTCGAGGAACCGCTCGGGATCCGTGCCGATATTTCGGGCGTTGGCGTACAGGTTGGCGACATCGATGATCAGCAGGCAGCCGGTCCGCTCGGTCAGCTCCCGCAGGAATTCGGACTCGGTGTACTCGGCCTCCGGCCATTCCAGCACCGCCGCGATGTTCTCCAGCGCGAACGGCACGTCCACAATGGACTGAGTCAGTTTGACGTTGTCCACCACGACGTCGAGCGCTTCGCGGGTGCGGGGAAGCGGCATCAGGTGACCCGAGTCGAGCCCGCCCGCCCGGACGAAGCACACGTGGTCGCTCGCCATCGGCGCGCCGAGCTCGCGAGTGATCTCCGCGAGATGCTCGACCCGGCCGGTGTCCAGTGCCTCCGCCCCGCCGAGCGAAAGGGAGACCGCGTGCGGCAGCACCGGAATTCCCTTGTCCCGCAATGAGACCAGGGAATCCGGGAGGTGCTCCGCGTGCAGGTTCTCGGCGACCACCTCGACCCAGTCGACGCCCGGCAGCCGGGCGATCGACAGGTCGAGTTCGTGGCGCCAGCCGATCCCGATGCCGAGGTGCTCCGGCCGCTCAGCCACCGCAACCACCGCCGCCACCCCCGCAGCTACTGCCGCCCCCGCTGCTGCACGAGGACCCACCGCTGCACGAGGAACCACCGGATGAGGAGCCACCACCACCTCCGCCACCACCCCAGAACGACGGGGACGCGGGCGGGAGCAGAGCCTCGCTCAGCTCCTCGTCCGGGTAGAAGGCGAGCCCGCCGAGAGCGACCGCCGCGGCCGCGCCACCCACCAACGCGCCACCGGCCAGGGCCGGCTTGCGCCGACTGGCGAGTTCGGCGTTGGCACGGCCGAGCACGCGGTAGCCCGCGCTGGTCGGAACCGGCGCCGTCGGCTTCTTCACCACCGAACGCGCCACCAGAACCGCGATCACGGCCGCGATGACCAGGAGCACCAGGAAGCCGACCGGCCGGTCCGCCGAGATCCCGGCGAACAGGCGCACGATCCCGAGCACGAGCACGGCCAGGTAGAGCCGGAACACCGTCCGGCGGATCCGCCGCCTGTGGTCGTCGGCACCGAGCAGCCCCTGCGCCTCGAGTTCCTTGGCCAGTGCCCGCATCGTGGCGGACAGGCCGACGCCGCTGCGGATGGTCCTGGTCGTGGCGGTATATCCGGGCTGCGCCCGCTTGACGACCGCCGCCTCGATCGGGTCGGCGGGGTCGGGGCCGGTCTTCTGCAGCTTCTTCGAGCTGCTGACCCGCAGCACCCCGCGTTCGACCAGCGCGGCGATGGCCGTGTCGACCACGCGATCCGGGCCGCCGGCGAGGTAGGCCAGCTGGTAAGTCGTCGGCTGCACGCCGGTTTCGACGGTGCGCGGGACGGAGCGCCCCAGTTTCACCGCTATCGCCCAGACGAACGCGATGAGCATCGGCATCGCCAGCAGACAGCCGTAGATCGCTAGGAAGGTAGGTCCGGGGATGCCCCAGGTGTCGTCCATCGCACGGGCCCTTTCGGCTAGCAGGTGCACTTACCGTAGTCGGACGTCGTCACGCCCGGTTGTGGTTCCGGTGTGTTCAGAACCCACCTCCTCCGCCGCCACAGCCGCCTCCGCCACCGCAGCTACTGCCACCGCCACCACAGCTGCCGCCGCCACATCTCGAACCGGACGAACAGGTCAGATGGGCGACTGCGCCACCGCCGGCAGCGGAGGAGGAGATGAACCGGACGCGGGTCGACCGCCGGCCTGGGACGAACGGTGTCGTCCGGGTCAGGAGCTTGGCGAGACCTCGATCCGGATAGGCGGCGAGTCCGCCCAGCGCGACCATTCCCGCGGGACCACCGACGAGTTCCTGGTCGGTGTTCGCCCGGGTCAGCGCGTGGCGCCCCGCGGTCGTCGTGGTGTCCGCTTCCTCCAACCGCCCGAGCTGGGAAGTGACGACGAACGCCGCGGTCGCGATCGTCAGGGCGATGCCGGTGAGCCCGGCCGACTGCCCGGTGAGAAGGGCGTGGACGAACCCCGCTGACCCGACCGCCAGCAGCACGACGTAGGAGAACGAAGCGGTACGCCAGATTCGCCGCAGCCTGTGCTCGGGGACGACGAACCCGCCGGCGAGGAGCTCCTCCCACAGGGATCGCATCGGCTCGGACCGGCGCAACGGTTCACGAAGCCTCGCCGTCCGCATCCTGGGCAGGGCTTTCACCACCTCGACGCCGAACGGGTCCGTGGGCTGTGCCGTCGTCCGGTGCAAGGTGCCGGAACTGTCGAGACGGGCTTCTTCGCGTTCGATCACACCCGCGATCGCCGTATCCGCGACCCGGTCGGGGCCGCCGGCGAGCGCCGCGAGGTGGTACACGGTCCGCGGCGTCCCACTGTCGCGACCTCGTCGCCGCAGCGCCCGCGTGAACCACGCCGCCGCGGCGATCGGAATCGCCACCAGTACGAGGTACGACACGATCAACAGGTCGCTCATAAAGCACCGCCCTCCCCGACGTTGCGTGTTCAACGAGAACGCGCGAGGGAGGGCGGTGGGTTGCCTTGACGGGTTACGAGTCGGAAACGAGCTTCAAGGAGATCGAGTTGATGCAGTACCGCTGATCCGTCGGCGTCGGGTAGCCCTCGCCTTCGAAGACGTGCCCGAGGTGGCTGTGGCACGACTTGCACAGCACCTCGATCCGGCGCATCCCCATGGCGGTGTCCTCACGGAGCAGGACGGCGTCGGTGTCGGCGGGGTCGTAGAACGACGGCCAGCCGCAGTGGCTCTCGAATTTCGTGTCGCTGCGGAACAGTTCGGCACCGCAGGCCCGGCATTCGTAGACACCCTCGGTCTTGGTGTCGGTGTACTCCCCGGTGAACGGGCGCTCGGTGCCCGCTTGACGGAGCACCGCGTACTCGTCGGAGCTGAGCTGCTCCCGCCATTCCTGTTCGGACTTCACCACGCGAGGCGTGGCCCCGACAACGGGTTTCATGCCTTTCACTTCGTCCACGTTACCCCGCGAGCCAGGCGAGGGCCCGGCCGATGATGTCCCATGCGGTGACCATCACGCCGAGGACGATGAGGATCACGACAGCGGCCGAAATCCACCAGCGCAGCCCGCCGAGGCGGTTGCTGGAGTCGGCGAAATCGGAGACACCGTCGATACAGGCTTCCACGGTGAAGGTCGGGCCGCAGCGTTCGATGCGGTCCAGATGCTCGGCGAACGCACGGGCTTCGGGATCGTACGGGTCGAGGCCTACCAGGTCCTCAGTGAAGCGAGGGTGCTGGCCAGGTCCGAAAGGTCCGCTATCGGCCATGAATCAAAGGTAGACCACGATCGCGGATTGGCACACTCCTCGCGGGTGTGTCGCCGGCCGAGCCGTTATCCCTGGTTACCCTGCGCGCTGCGGGTGTCACCGGCGATCAGCAACTGTCCGCCACCGCCGTCGATGACCCGAACCGTCTTCTGCTCGGTCGCCCCGCCCTTGAAGGTGAGGTTGATCGTGATGTCCACCGAGCCGTCGGGGTTGTTGCCCTTGTTGGCGCTGGCACCTTTGTAGCTGCTGAGCGAGTTCGTGGCCCAGTACTCCTGATACTTCCCCTGGTCGCCGTAGACGGCTTGGGCGTCGGGGGTGAGCATGGCCCAGCCTTCCGGCGTACCGGCGCTGCTGTAAAAGTCCACCACGCGTTGCCCGGCCGGCTGGAAGCCGATCTTGCCGCCGCTCGAAGCCGCCGATGAGGTGGGAGCATTGCTGGTCGAGCCCTTCGGCGGCGTCGCCGGGGCCGAGGTCTGAGGGTTCGCTCCGGCGTTGTTGCCGTCGCCACCCTGCGGGTTGTTCCCGTTACCCGAGTTGAGCACCAGGAACACGATCACCGCGATCACCACGACGGCGGCACCGGCGCCCGCGAACAGGGCGGCCTTGCGCTTCGCGTCCGGCTTACCCGAGGAGGGCCGCATCGGAGCAGCCGCCGAAGGCGGTGGCGTCACGGCGGCGACGGGCCGCGGCGGCGTGTTCGGCGGGGCCGACTGCGAACGCATCGGGATGAAGGCGGCCGTCGGCGTGTGCTGCTTGGCCGGAGGCGGCGGGGGAGACGGGGCCTGCTGCTGTGCGGGCGGATCGGTGCGCTGCCACGGCGGCCGGTCGCCACCGCCGGGGTTGCCGCGGCCCGGGGTGTCGGGCGCGGCGGGCTGTCTACCGCCGCCCGCTCCACCGAAAAGCCGCGGCGACACGGCCGTGCCCGAGCCGGATTCCTTCGCGGCCAGCGCGGCGAGGCGCTCACGGGCCTCGGCCATGCTCGGCCGCTCGGTCGGCTCGGTCCGCAGAAGGCTCATCAGCAGCGCTGTCGCGCCGCCCGCCTGCTGCGGCGGGTTGATCTGGCCGTTCGCGGCCGCGTACAGCAGCGCGAGCTGGTTGGAGCTGTTCCCGTACGGCGTCTGCCCCTCGATCGCCTGGTACAGGGTCGCGCCGAGCGCGAACACGTCGGAGCTGGGCACCGGGTCGGAGCCGCGGGCCAGCTCGGGCGCCAGATAAGCGGGGGTGCCGCCGATCAGGCCGGTCTGGGTGAGCGTCATGTCACCGGCCGCACGCGAGATCCCGAAGTCGGTGATCTTCGCGGTGCCGGCTTCGTCGATCAGGATGTTGCCCGGTTTGACGTCGCGGTGCACGATCCCGGCGCGGTGTGCGGCGACGAGCGCCGACGCGACCTGCTCGCCGATCTTCGCGACCCGGCCCAGCGGCAGCGTGCCCTCGTCGGCGATGATCGCCGACAGACTGGGACCGTTCAGGTACTCCATCACCAGGCACGGGTCGCCGCCGTGTTCGGCGATGTCGAACACCACGATCGCGTTGGGATGCTGGAAGCGCGCCGCGTTCTTCGCCTCGCGCATCGCGCGCTGCCGCATGTTGTCGCGTTCGGCTTCGGACACACCCGGCTGGGGAAGGATCTGCTTGACCGCCACCGAGCGCTCCAGGCGAACATCGATGGCGCGCCAGACCACACCCATGGCACCGCTACCAATTTGCTCGACAAGGCGGTAGTGCCCCGCGATCAGCTGACCGGTGTCGATGGCGACTGCTCCTGACACATTCTTTGACGAACACATCCCGGGTGATGGCGTAACACGGCGAAACAGGCGCCGCACCCGATCGAGTGTAGCGGGCGACGGTTTCAGATCCCCGTCAGCTCGCCGATGCGGGGGCGGGCAATTCTTCACCGGAGCTCGGCTCCGCCGCCGGGCGGGCCTTCTTCCGGAAGACCTTGACCAGCCCGATGGCACCCGCCAAGGCGAAGACGGAGTAACAGATCAGCAGGGCGGGAGGGGTTTCGCCGGTCAAGGCATCGCCGAGGACCACGACGGCGACCGTTCCCGGCAGGCTGCCGAGCGCGGTACCGATCAGATACGGTGCGAAACGGACCGATGACACACCGCACAGGTAACTCAGCGGAGCGAACGGCACCATCGGGATCAGCCGTAAGGAGGTGATCGCCAGGACGCCGCCGTCGGAAAGCCGGTCGTTGACCGCGCGGACCTTCGACCGGTGCAGATGCCGGGTGACGAGGTCGCGGCCCAGTGCCCTCGAAAGGCCGAAGGACAGTCCCGAGGCCACCGTGGTCGCCAGGATGCCGACGACGACCCCGGTCGTGGTGCCCAGCAGGAGCCCGCCCGCCAGGTTGAACACCGTGCGCGGGATCGGCGCGACGGTGAGCACCGAGTAGGCGAGGAAGAAGATCAACGGCGTGGCCGGACCGGTCGCGGCCGCCCAGGCCCGCAGCCCGGCCGGACTCGGGATCGGCAGCAGCACCGCGGCCGCCACGAAGGCGGCGAGCAGGGTGAGCGCGAGGATTGATTTGGTACGGCCGGACACTGGGTCAACCGTACGGTATTCGTTGTGATCGACACCGAGGCGCTGCGGGCGCGGCCAGAACTCACCGGCGAGACGGTCGTGCTGGGCCAGCTCGACGAAACGTATTTCGACACGGCGTGGAAGGCATTGCAGGATCCGGTGGTCAAACGGCTGTCCGGCACGCACGCGACCTTCACCCCCGAGCAGGTCCGGACGTGGCTCGCCGAACGACCCGGTCTCGACGACCGCGCGGACCTGACGATCCTCCGCAAGCAGGACCGCGTCCACGTCGGAGACCTCGCCTTGACGAACCTCGCCTTGACGAACCTCGATCTGGACAACCGCTCGATGGCCTTCCGGATCGCGATGAACGGCCCGGAGTTCTTCGACAAGGGATACGGCACCGAGGCGGTCAAGCTCACCCTCGACTACGCGTTCGACGTCGTCGGTCTTCACCGCGTCTCGCTCGAGGTGTACGACTTCAACCCGCGAGCTCAGCGCGTGTACGAGAAGTGCGGCTTCGTACGCGAAGGCCTTCAACGGCAGGCGTTGTGGTGGGACGGCGAACCGCACGACGTCATCGCCATGGCCGTTTTGAAGACCGATCCGCGGCCCTGAACGACGCTGAAGTGTCTACGGTGGGCGCATGCCCAAGAACGGTGAGCCGATCGAGGTCGAGGTAGGGGAGCGCAAGGTCCGGGTGTCCAGCCCGGACAAGGTCTACTTCCCCGCCCGTGGCATCACGAAGCGCCAGGTCGTCGAGCACTATGTGGCCGTCGGCGAGCCCTTGTTACGGGCCGTCGGAGAGCGGCCGACGACGCTGAAGCGCTATGTCGACGGCGTCGAGGGCGAGTGGTTCTACGCCAAGCGCGTGCCGAAGGGCGCCCCGGACTGGGTCGAGACGGCGAAGATCACCTTCCCGTCCGGCCGGACCGCCGAGGAGGTCTGCCCGACCGAACCCGCCGTATTCGCCTGGGCGGCGAATCTGGGCACGTTCGACTTCCACCCGTGGCCGGTGCGGCGCCCGGACGTCGACCATCCCGACGAGCTCCGCATCGACGTCGACCCGCCCGACGAGGCGGGGTTCGCCGACGCGGTCGAAGTCGCCGGCGTCGTGCGTGAGGCTCTCGACGCGGCCGGGCTCGTCGGCTACCCGAAGACTTCAGGTGGCCGGGGAGTGCACGTCCTGGTGCGGATCCGGCCGGAATGGGACTTCATCGACGTCCGGCACGCGGTGATCGCGCTCGGCCGCGAGGTGGAGCGACGGATCCCGGACAAGGCGACCATCGCCTGGTGGAAGGAAGAACGCGGCGGCCGGGTCTTCATCGACTACAACCAGGCCGCGCGCGACCGGACGGTGGCTTCCGCCTGGTCGGTCCGCGGCACTGCGAAGGCGACGGTGTCGACGCCGCTGACCTGGGATCTGCTGACCGAGGTCGACCCCGACGACTTCGACGTCCTCACCGCCGGCGCCTTCTACGCCGAGCACGGCGACCTCCACGCGCCGATGGACGCAGACGCGTTCGGGATCGAGACGCTGCTGGAGTGGTACGCGCGGGACGAACGCGACCACGGTCTCGGCGAGATGCCGTATCCGCCGGACTACCCCAAGATGCCGGGGGAGCCCAAGCGAGTGCAGCCCAGCAAGGCCCGCAACGACTAGAGGCGGGTGAATTCGCAGCCCGCGACCTGCACGAACTCACCCTTGCGGGCGGTGAACCGCGCGGCGCCCGTGGTCAGTTCGTCGGCGACGATCTTCGACCCGCCGTTCGGCCGCAGCCTGGCCCAGTAGCAGTGCCCGTTGCCGCCCGGAGCCGGGCCCGGCGAC
Organism: uncultured Actinomycetota bacterium; assembly: GCA_963766045.1. GTDB lineage: Bacteria > Actinomycetota > Actinomycetes > Mycobacteriales > Pseudonocardiaceae > Amycolatopsis. Next base: position 2,410,784 of record CAVXYN010000003.1, read on the forward strand.
CGGTATGAGCCCGCCGCGACGTCCGTCCCGACCAGGTAGGTCCCGTCGGCGAAACGGTTCGTGGGGCTTTCGGGAACGGCGCGGCCCGAGGTCGTCGGCGGGGCCGGGACGGTGACCGTCGGCGCCGGTGAAGCGCCGGCCGTGACCGTGACGGTCGGCGGCACCGCGGCCAAGGTGGCGGCCGGGACCGTCCGCGGCAGCGTGGCGGCGACGACGCCCACCCCGGCGCCCAGCGTGAGCGCGACGGAGAGTGCGGCGAGCAGCGGGGGTTTCGCCGGTGAAGGCGTAGGCGGTGGGGGTGACCAGTTCGTACTTGTCATCCGTCTCTTCTTCAGATTTTCTCGCGGCGTGATTGCGAACTCGTGTCGATCTAGAAATCTGTTACCGCTTTCCGTGAATCGATACCAGACTGTGTGACGCGTGAGGCCCAAAGTCGTAACACCGGGCCTTCTGCCAGCGACATCCCCCTCCGAACCGTAGTCTGGGAAAGACGAAGGAGCGTGCTCGTGGACGACCTGATCGCCTTTCTCGCCGCGCGTATCGGACAGCGCCAGGCGTTGATCATGCAGGCGGTCAAGAAGACCGAGATCAGCGACTCGCTCAATCGTGGCGAGACCAAGGTCGTCATCGAGAAGAAGATCCGTTCGCTCAACGACATCGAACTCGACGTGATCAATCAGATGATCAACGAGATCGAGGCGACCCGGCGGCTCCTGCAGGCGCACCGCACCACGGTTTCGGAGAAGGTGCCGGGCTTCCCCCTGTACGGCAACGAATACTGGTGTGAGACGTGCAACGTCCCGGCCGACGAAGCCGGTACGAACTGGTGCCTGACCTTGCGGTTGCTGGCCCTTCCCTACGCCGAGGACCCCGAGTACAGCGAGCGCTGGCGTCCCTGAGTGGGGAATGCGCGCCCGTGCGGGGCGCGTTGTCCTCGGTGTGATCACGAGCGCGATCTCCGTCCTGGACCGTTCACCCATCCGTCGCGGCGGCGATGCTCCGCGCGCGCTGCGGGACACCGTCCGGTTCGCGCGGGACATCGAAGCGCTGGGCTACCACCGGTTCTGGGTTTCGGAACACCACAGCGTCCCGGGTATCGCCGGATCGGCGCCCACCGTGCTGGCCACCGCGGTCGCCTCGGCCACCGGACGGATCCGCGTCGGCACCGGCGGAGTGATGCTGCCGAACCACCGTCCCCTGGTGGTCGCGGAACAGTTCGGGGTCCTCGAATCGCTGTTCCCCGGCCGGATCGACATGGGGCTGGGCCGGTCGGTCGGCTTCACCGGTGGCGTACGCCTAGCGCTCGGGCACGAGAAGGACGACGCCGACCGGTTCGGCGACCAGGTCCGGGAACTCCTGGGCTTCCTCGACGGTGATCAGACGGCATATCCGGGTGTGCACGCCATTCCGGCGGAGGGGCTACGCGTACCCGCGTTCCTGCTCGCCACCGGCGCGGGCGCGCGGCTGGCCGCGGAATCGGGGCTGCCGCTGGTGATCGCGCCGGTCCGGGGCGAAGGCCCGTTGCTCGAAGCCATCGAGGGCTACCGCGCCGGATTCCGTCCGTCCGCGCAGGCCGATCGGCCGTATGTCGTGGTGTCCACGGCGATCTCGATCGCCGAAACGGCCGAACGTGCCCGGCGGCTGCTGGTCCCGGAGGCGTGGTCGACGGTCTACTCGCGCACCCACGGCGTCTTTCCACCGCTGTCGCCGGTCGAGGAGATCCTCGCGGGGCCGATGGCGGACCGCGATCGGGAGCGGCTCGACAAGGCGCTCGACGGCCAGATCTTCGGCACTCCGGACGACGTCGGCGGCAGGCTGGAAGACCTCGTGGCCAAGACGGGCGCGGATGAGATCCTGGTGACCACCAGTACTTTCGACCAGGCCGAGCGACTCGACTCCTACCGTGCTCTGGCCGAACTCGCCGGACTCAGAACCCTCGCCGCCGCATCGTGAATCTTGCTAGTCTCGCGGCATGACTGCCGGGTCGGCCTTGTGCCGTGAGCGGACGGGTTCCCCGGCCGACGCTTGATCTCCGGGCGGGCGCGCGGCCCGCCTCCTCGCCTGTTCCCTGTTGCGGACCATGCGCGGAGAGGAGGTGAATCGCATGTCCCGTAAGGAAAATTCCCTGCCGGAGTGGCGCGAGTTCATGGCTTCGCACGCCGATGGCGGTGTCCTCGACGGCGTCGTCACGCGAGTGCTGCCGTTCGGCGCGTTCGTCGAAGTGGCCCAAGGCTTGGAAGGGCTGCTGCCGACCGTCGGCGGCCCCGGCCCGCTCGAGGCGGGTTCGGCCGTGGCGGTGCGGATCGACAAACTCGACGTTCAGAACCGGCGGTTCAGCCTGACCCTGGCGTGATCGTTCCGTGAAGGCCCCCTCCCGGTGTCGGGGTGGGGAAGGAGGCCTTCACGGGACTTCGCCTGCCCGGGGGTGCAGGCTCAACCGATTCCACAGTTGCGTTTGACCATCAGCTCAGGTCTGATCTCCCGCTCCAGGAACCGGTGGTAATCGATCGCCGTGATGGTGGTTTCGACCTGGTCGAAGGTCGGCGGCCGCAATGCCCCGTTCAGCACGAGCGTAAGGCTCTTCCTCGCGATGTTGATGATGATCGCGTCCACTCCGACCTCTTCGCACACAGCGAGGAGTACAGCGGTCCAATGGTGCAGATCTTCGTTCTCGCCAAGGTGTTCCCACCTCGCGACCAGCCATCTGCCGTTCATCAGCTCGCCCGCCATCTTCCACGGGTCGTGCACCATGTACGGCTCGGAAAGGCCGCTCATCGCCGCTCGGTGGGGGTAGCGCCGGACACCGGTTCGTGCCAAGGGGTCATGCGGGGGCTCTTCTCTGCCGGATCGACTCCATACGGGTCGCACTGTCTGCTTCGGACACTGACCGCGTAGGCGGTCTTGTCCCGGTATTCGGTGCATGCCCGGTCCTGGACGGCTCGGAAGGCCGGAAATTTCGAAGACTTTTCCTTACAGGACAAAAAGTGTCATTGAGGGAGCGCCGACGGGACCCACGCTGCCGCAAGTAGTCGACTACTTGCGACAGGTGGCGTGCGGAACCCCCGCAAGTAGTCGACTAATTGCGGGGGTGGAGGACGCGCTCCAGGACGGCGGCTTCGGCGCGAAGGCGCTCGGCGGCGTCGGCACGGCCCAGGCGCTCGTACTCCTCCGCGGAAGTCATGCGCTCCCGGATCTCGTGCGCCACGATGTCCCGCAGATCGGCCTCGGTGAGGTGACGTCGCTCCACCTCCGCCGCGCCCAGGCCGAGTGCGACGCCCGCGACGTGCTCGTTCCCCGAAGTCATCGGAACGTCGCCTGCCGGGTGATCGATCGGAACGGCTTCGGCGTTGTCGATCGCGCCCAAGGCGGAGCGGAGTGCCGCGATGGCGACGCGGTCCTTGCTCTTGATCGCGGTCTTCAGGTCGGCACGCAGGCTGTCACGCATGGGTCGGATCCCTGCCTAGTGGACGTTGGCAATATGACTGTACTATATCCGCATGCCCCGCCTTGTCGATCATGATGAGCGTCGCGCCCAGATCGCGCGGGCGTTCCAGCGGCTGCTCGCCGCGGACGGCTTCGCCGGCGTCCCGTTTTCGAGGGTGGCGGCCGAGGCTGGCGTCTCGGTCGGGCTCATCCAGCACTACTTCGCGGGCAAGGACGTCCTGCTCCGGTTCGCCTACGACGACGCCGTCGGCCGGATGAGCGAGCGGGTACGGCTGCGCGTGCGCAATGGCGAGGCGTCCGGTCTCTCGATCGCCGAGGTGTTACTGGACACGCTGGCCGAACTCCTGCCGCTCGACGCCGAACGTGACCTCGAATACCGCGTCCGGCAAGGACTTCAGGCGCAGGCGCTGCACGATCCCGGGCTCGGTGACGTCGCCCGGCGTGCGGGTCGCGACCTTCTCGGATACGTCACCATGGTGGTCGAGCAAGGCAAGGAGCGCGGCGAGGTCGTGGCCGACACCGACGCGTCGCTCGCCGCGCGCATGATCCTCGCGACCGTGCAGGGCCTCGCCGATCAGGTCGCGCTTTCGGGTGCGGACGCGTTCCCCGCGCGGGACGTGCTGCGCGGGTCCATCGCCTCGGTCTTCAATACGACCATATTGCAATGGGGGCAGGACCCTAAAGACGCAACTGGAGCTGGGTGAGGATGCGCTGCGCGGGGTCGTCCAGGTCGATCCCGGACACTTCGCCGGCGCGCCGCACCCGGTATCGCACGGTGTTCGGATGGATGTTCAGCTCGCGCGCAGCGCGCCGGACATCACCGAACGCGTCGAGGTAGGCGAGCACCGCGGGCACCAGGATGCCGCCGTGTTCGGCGTCGTGCGCGACCAGTTCGGTCAGCCTCGGATCGCGGATTCTCGGTTGCTCACCAAGGAAAGCGAGCACTTCCGAGAGCAGGACCTCGGCGCGGACGTCGGCAAGCGAGGCGACGTCCGCGGTCCCGTGGCCTCGCGCCATCGTCGCCAGCACGCGGTCCGCGTCGCCGCGGGATGCCGCCGCGTCGGAAAGGCGCGGCACGACGCCGCCCAGTGCCGCCCGCACCCGGACGTCGAGATGCCGTTGCGCGGCGCCGACGATTTCCTTGGCCAGCGCCAGAATCCGCGACTCGGCCTGTTCGGCGAGATCCGGCAGGAGCGCGTACACCCGGCCACCGATCACGCTCACCAGCGCGCTTCGCCGGTACGCGGCGGTGTGCACGGTGATCAGGTGCACCAGTTCCGCGCGACGCAACTGCCGGTCGGTGGCCGCGCGGTCGCGGGGGAGCGAGAACGCCAGCACCACCGCCGGTTTGGCGGGGTCGGCGCCGATGTCGTCGGCCACCGACTCGACGTCGAGCCGTCCGTCCAGCAAACCGGCCAGCAGATCCTCGCGCAGCCGGAGTTCGGGGCTGGGCAGCGTCCGGTGCCGGATCAGCTGGGGAGCGAGCGCCCGGCTCGCGCCGAGCAACGCGACTTCGGCGCTTTCGGTGAGCGGATGCGCGCCTTCCTGGACCCAGATCGTGCCCAGCGGTTGCGAACCGGCGTGGATACCGGCCGCGATCCGCCGCCGGATGCCGAGGTCGGGCCGCTCGTCGATCCGCACGATGCCTTCGCCCGCGCGAAGTCGTTGGTAGACACCCCATTCGCGCAGCATCGCGAGGTAGCGCTCGGGCCCTTCGCGGCCGAGGATCGACAGCCGGCGCAGCTCGTCCACCTCGTCGCCCGCCCGCGAGTAGGCCAGCACCCGGCTCGCGGTGTCCTCGATGCTGACCAGTCCGCCGGTCAGCGTCGCGATGGTCTGCGCGAGTGAGAACAGATCGCCGAGGACCTCGCCGCTGTCCGCCTCGCCGCCCGCTCGCGCCGCGTCGACGACACCCCTGGCCAAGGCCTCGACCTGCTCCCAGCGGGCCTCGTGGCCGACCTCGATCAACGCGATCCCCGCGTCGGCGGCGACGGACACGACGGCCGAGCCGTTCTTGACGGCCACCGCTGCCGCACCCGAGCGTCCGGCGGCCCGGATCGCCCCGGCCGCGGACCGGCCGCGGGCGCCGATGAGCAGGACCAGATCGCCGGGATGGGCGTCCGGCGGGTCCTCCGGGTCGTGGATGACGACGTCCTCGACTCCCACGCCGAGCCCGCCCGGCGCGGCGAGCACCCTGACCAGCGGTTCTCCGAGCGTGGCCAGGACGTGCCGCAGCGAAGCGCCAGGCACCTTACCTTCGGGCTCTGTAGTCGCAGTCATCCCCGCATTAAGCCGATCGGACAAGATGGTCACCCCGATTCTAGCCAGTTGAACAAGCCGCAGCGGAGCTGTCAGGTCTACCGTTCGGAGAGAGACCTCTACCCGGCGAAGCGAAGTCAGGAGCAGTCAGTGGACGCCGTGACCCAGACCCCCGCCCCGAAGAACGAGCCGGTGCTGAACTACGCGCCGGGCAGCGCTGAGCGCGCTGAACTCGAGGGCGCGCTCAAGCTGCTGGGCAACGCCGACCCCATCGACATCACCGCCACGATCGGTGGTGAGCAGCGCAAGGGCGGCGGCGAGCAGATCGACGTCGTCCAGCCGCACCACCACAGTTCGGTGCTCGGCGTCATCCATGGCGCGACCCAGCAGGACGCGGGCGACGCGATCGCCGCCGCCAAGGCCGCCGCGCCCGGCTGGCGCGCGTTGTCCTTCGACGACCGCGCCGCGATCATCCTGCGCGCCGCGGACCTGCTGGCAGGCCCCTGGCGTGCCCGGCTGAACGCCGCCACCATGCTCGGCCAGTCGAAGACCGCCTTCCAGGCCGAGATCGACTCCGCGTGCGAGCTGATCGACTTCTGGCGCTTCAATGTCGCCTTCGGCCGCCAGATCCTCGCCGAGCAGCCCACCAGCTCGCCGGGCATCTGGAACCGGATGGAGCACCGCCCGCTCGAGGGCTTCGTCTACGCGATCACGCCGTTCAACTTCACCGCGATCGCCGGCAACCTGCCGACCGCGCCCGCGCTGATGGGCAACACCGTGCTGTGGAAGCCGGCGCCGACCCAGAGCTTCGCCGCGTACCAGCTGATGCGGCTGCTCGAAGAGGCCGGCATGCCGCCGGGCGTGATCAACCTGCTTCCGGGGCACGGAAAGCCCGTCTCCGAGGTCGCCCTGGCTCACCGCGACCTCGCCGGGATCCACTTCACCGGCTCCACCCCGACGTTCCAGCACCTTTGGGGCACGGTCGGCGCCAACATCGGCGGCTACCGGACCTACCCGCGTCTGGTCGGCGAGACCGGCGGCAAGGACTTCATCCTCGCGCACACCTCCGCCGACATCGACATCCTGCGCACGGCACTGATCCGCGGTGCCTTCGAGTACCAGGGCCAGAAGTGCTCGGCGGCGTCGCGCGCCTACGTCCCGCGTTCGGTCTGGACGCGGCTGAAGGACGACCTGATCTCCGAGACCGAGGCCCTGACCTACGGCGACGTCAACGACCTGAGCAACTTCGGTGGCGCCGTGATCGACCGCCGTGCCTTCGACAAGCACGCCGCCGTGCTCAAGAGCGCCGCGGCGGACGACGAGGTCGAGGTCATCGCCGGCGGTTCCGCGGACGACAGCGTCGGCTTCTTCGTGCGGCCGACCATCCTGGTTTCGGACAACCCGAAGCACGAGATCTTCCGCACCGAGTACTTCGGCCCGATCCTCTCGATCCACGTCTACGACGACAACTCCGAGGCCGGCTTCGACCAGGTGCTGAAGCTCGTCGACGAGACCGCCGACTACGCGCTCACCGGTGCGGTCATCGCGAACGACCGCACGGCCGTGGCGAAGGCGTCCGAGGCGCTGCGCTTCGCCGCCGGCAACTTCTACGTCAACGACAAGCCGACCGGTGCCGTCGTCGGCCAGCAGCCGTTCGGTGGCGCCCGCGCTTCGGGTACCAACGACAAGGCCGGTTCGGTCTTCAACCTTCTCCGCTGGACGAGCCCCCGCTCGATCAAGGAGACCTTCGTGCCGCCGACCGCGGTCCGTTACCCCCACCAGGGATAAGTGGTCACCATCGGAAGTCCTCCGAGGGTCTCGACGGCCCAGCTTCCCGCTGGACGCACGGCCGCAAGGCCCAAGTACAACCCCGGTACGAGGACCTCGCGGCCGCACGCCCAGCGGAAACCTGGATCCGCCGAATACCCCCGAAGAACTTCCGATGGCAACCACTAAGTGTTCAGGAGTCCGTGATGTTGCGTGCCCCGTTGCTCGCCGCCGCCCGATCGCGGCGGATGCGCTCACTCGTCGAGTTCGTCCCGGCCACCCGATCGGTGGTCAGCCGGTTCGTCGCCGGTGGCGGGACGCCCGACGCCGTCCGGGTCGTCCGTGAACTCACCGACGACGGCCTGCGGGTCACTCTCGACCACCTCGGCGAGGACACCACCGACGCCGAGCAGGCCGCGACCACCGTCCGCGCCTACGAGGAGCTGTTGTCCGCCCTGGCGGCCGACGGCCTCGCCTTCGGCGCGGACGTCTCGGTGAAGCTTTCGGCGGTGGGCCAGTTCCTGCCGGTCGACGGCGAGAAGGTCGCGCTGGAGAACGCGCGCAAGATCTGCGCGGCGGCCGAAACGGTCGGTGCCACGGTCACCCTCGACATGGAGGACCACACCACCACGGACTCCACCCTCGGCATCCTGCGCGAGCTGCGCGTCGACTACCCCTGGGTCGGCGCGGTGCTGCAGGCCTACCTGAAGCGGACCGAGCAGGACTGCCGCGACCTTTCCGGCGAGGGCTCCCGCGTCCGGCTGTGCAAGGGCGCCTACGCCGAACCCGAAGAGGTCGCGTACCAGGACAAGTCCGAAGTGGACAAGTCGTACGTCCGGTGCCTGAAGATCCTCATGCAGGGCAACGGATACCCGATGGTCGCCTCGCACGACCCCCGGATGATCGCGATCGCCGAGAGGCTCGCCATGAAGGCGGGACGCGAGCCCGAGGACCACGAGTTCCAGATGCTGTACGGGATCCGCCCCGAGGAGCAGCTCCGGATCGCGGCCGACGGCGAGACCATGCGGGTCTACGTGCCCTACGGCGACGAGTGGTACGGCTATTTCATGCGAAGGCTGGCGGAGCGTCCGGCGAACCTGGCGTTCTTCCTGCGAGGCCTCGCCACCCGGAGCTGACCTGGACCGAGTGCTATGAAAGGCCCCTTACTTGCGAAATTTGCAAGTAAGGGGCCTTTCATAGCATCCGGACTCCCCGGATCAGGCCTCCTGGGCCTCTTCCTTGAGCTTCTCCATGTCGATGTCGCGAGCCTGCTGGATCAGGTCCTCGAGGGTCTTCTCCGGCAGCGCACCCGGCTGGGCGTAGATCACCGTCTTGTCGCGGATCACCGCGAGCGTCGGGATCGACCGCACGTCGAAGGCGGCCGCGAGCTGCTGTTCCGCCTCGGTGTCGACGCTCGCGAACACGATGTCGTCGTGGTTGCCCGACACCTTCTCGTACGTCGGCGCGAACTGCCGGCACGGCACGCACCAGCCCGCCCAGAAGTCGATGATCACGAAATCGTTCTCGGACACGACCTGGTCGAAGTTGGCCGCGGTCAGCTCAACAGTGCTCATGCCGGGCGTAACGAACGACGCGGGGCGCGCATTCCCGGCCGGACGCGTAGCGTCTGCGGCGGAGCAACTTCGTCAGGAGGATCACATGGCCGACGGGGACATCCTCAGCCGGATCGACGAGCTCGTCAGCGAGGAGCACGAACTCCGCTCGCGCGCGATCGGCACCGGGCTGGGCACGGACGGACGCGCCCGGCTCGCCCTCGTGGAGCAGCAGCTCGACCAATGCTGGGACCTGCTGCGGCAGCGGCGGGCGCGGGTCGAGTTCGACGAGGACCCGGACGGGGCGACGACGCGTCCGATCTCCGAAGTCGAGGGCTACCGCCAGTAAGCCGTGGGCACGCGAGGGGCACACCTCAGGCGGGGCAGAGGGTCCCGTCGACCGGGATCTTGCCGTCGATCAGGAACGCCCGCGTCGCGTCGGTGACGCAAGCCGAAGGGCCCAGCGCACCGTGCCCGGCGCCCTGCCAGGTGATCGACACCGAGCTCGGCATCTGGTCGGCGGCCCGGCCGGTGCCCTGTTCGGGGGTGACCGGGTCGGTCGCGGTGCCCGCGACGAGGATCGGGGGAGCGCCGGGGGCGCCGGCGGGCGGGAGTGGCTCGCGGCGGGTCGGCCAGGGGCTGCACCATGCCAGCTGCTGCGCGGCGAAGACGCCGAACTGCGGGTACTTGTCGCGCAGGGCCGTGGTGGCGCGCGTGAGTTCTTCGGAGGACAGCCGGGTCACGCTGTCGTTGCATCTGGTCGCGATCGTCCCGTCCAACCGGGACGGCCGGGCGCGTGAATCCTTCAGTACCGGCTCGGCGAACGCGGCCAGCGGGGTGATGTCGCCGGTCTGCGCGGTTTTGAGCGCCTCGGCCAGTTGAACCCAGCGCGTTCGTTGTGCCAGCCCGGAATAGATGGCGTACAGCGCGATCCCTGGCGTGATCTCGATGCCGTCGCTGGTCATCGCGGGTGCCGCCCGCAGCCGGTCCGCGATGACGGTCACGGCCGAACGGGTATCGCCGAGGGGGCAGCCCCTGGCGATGCAGTCGGAGCCGAAAGCGTCGAGCGTGGCCTGCGCGCTCGCGGCGACGGACTCCTGCACGGCGGCCGCGTCGGCGCCGGGGTCGGGCAGCCCGTCGAGCATCATCCGGCCGGTCTGGGCGGGGAACCGCACGGCGTATTCGGCGAGGACCTTCGAACCGTCACCGCGGCCGAGCGCGTGCAGCCGGTCGAGTCCCAGGACTCCGCGCAGTTCCTCGAGATCCCCGGCCGCCCGCCAGCTGTCCATCGCGGTTTGTGAGTCGTCCAGTTCGATCGCGCACTGCTGGCCCGCGCGGCGCGCCGCGTCGACCACGGATTCGAGGTCGCTCGCCTGGGGGTCGGCACCGAGCAGCTCGGCGCGGACCTCCGGCGGGACGCACTGCACCGGGGCGGAGATGCCGGTCCCACGCCGGTCGACGCCGATCAGCGAGAACTTCTGGAGGTACTCGGGCGGCAGCGAGGCCGCCAGGCGGGCCGCGTAGAGCGAGCCCGGTTCACCGTCGACGTCGTTGACCACGACCAGCGGGATCGGCCCCTCCCCGACCTTGACCACGCCGATCCGCGAGACCCCGCGGCCCGGCAGATCCGGCGCGTCGAGGGTGGTCGTCACCCTCGCACAGGAGAACTTCAGCGTGTCCGGCACCGCGGGCTCGCCGAGCCGTTCCCGGGTCGCGTCGTCGCAGCCCTCCCATTTGATGCTCGGCGACTGCGGCTCGTTCAGCGGCGGCAACGGAACCTGCTGCGCCGCCGGCGGGGTTCCGCCGGCGGGCTTGCCGTCGTTGTCGATCACCGCCGGGCGTACGGACGGACCCACGGTGCAGCCGGCGAGCAGGGCCGAGGCGACGGTCGTCATCAGGATCAGCCGTGGCCTGCGGCGGACGGTGCTGGCGGGGCGCACGGGCTGGTCCTCACTTTCCGGGCATGACGAAGCTCGTGACTGAGAGCTTCGCAGGTCGGATGTCAGGACCCGGTTAGCGGGTGCGCTTGACCTCGCCGCGGAACACGGCGTCCAGGTCGTAGCGGGCGACCTCTTCGAGCTGGGCGTACGTGCACGAATCCGGCTCGCGGTCGAGCCGCCAGTGTTTGAACTGCGCGGTGTGGCGGAACCTCGACGGATAGCCGCCTTCCGTGTGTTCGTAGCCCACCTCGACGACCCGTTCGAGTCGCAGCGGGACCCACGGCTGCTCCTTGGACTGCCAGCGGTTGATGCCGCCGGGCACGCGCTGGCCCGCACGGACGGCGTCGCCAAGCCAGGGGTGACCGGATCCGTCCGTGATCAACGGCGCCAGCTCCTCCGCCAGTTCCCGGCGCCGGGTCACCGGGAACGACCCGACGACGCCGGGATGGTGCAGCACTCCGTTCTCGTCGTACAGGCCCAGCAGGAACGAACCGACCATTTCGCCCGCTTCGCCGTCGACGTGCCAGCGCAGCCCGGCCAGCACACAGTCGGCCGTGCGGGAGTGTTTGTACTTCAGGAAGACCCGTTTGCCGGGGGAGTACGGCTCGTCGAGCGGTTTGCCGATGACGCCGTCGAGACCGGCGCCCTCGAACAGCTCGAACCAGTGCCGCGCGATCGCCGGATCAGAGGTGGCCGGAGTCAGGTGGATGCCGTCCGACGCCACCTTTTCGAGCCGTTCCCGTCGCGCCGACGTCGGTTCGTCCAGATAGGACTCGTCGCCGAGCGCCAGCAGGTCGAAGGCGACGAACTCGGCCGGGATCTCCTTCGCCAGCAGCTGGACCCGGCTGTCGGCCGGGTGGACCCGCTGGTTGAGCGCGTCGAAGTCCAGCTTCCCGTCCCGGCCGATCACGAGCTCGCCGTCGAGCACGATCCGTTCGGGCAGGGTCGCCTTCAGCCGCTCGATGACCTCGGGGAAGTACCGGTTGAGCGGCTTCTCCGCACGAGACTGGAGCGTCAGTTCGTCGCCGTCGCGGAAGACGAGGCAGCGGAACCCGTCCCATTTCGGCTCGAACAGCAGGCCGCCGGAATCCGGGATCGCCTTCGCCGGTTTGGCGAGCATCGGCTTGATCGGAGACGTGAAGGGAAGGGCCATGCCGGCCATTCTCGTCCCAACGGCGTGCTCAGTGCACCTGTTGCGGTGCGGCCGTGTCGAGTTCGAAGGCGGGCTGCTCCTCGGGGCGCGCCGAGTGGAAGAACCACCACAGACCCAGGGCCAGCAGGAGCAAGCCGAGCACGAGCCCACCGATCCGGGCGGCGAACAGGTTCTCGCCGAGCCAGCCGATCGCGATCGGGTCCAGCAGCGATCGGTGGCCACGGTCCCGGCCGAGCCAGCCCGCGCCGACGACGAGCATCGCGACCCCGCCCAGCAGCGCGGCGAGTCCGACGACGAGGGTCAGAACCCATCCCTTGCGCGAGGGACGGTCGCTGTCCTCGTTCTCCGGATCGGCCCGCCGCTTCACGCGCCGTCGTACCGCGACCGCCACCAGGATCAGCAGTAGTCCGGCCACCGCGACGCCGATCGCGGCCAGCCTGACTCCGGCGGTGTCCCAGGTGAGTTCCGCGAGCCGGTCCCGCCAGCCGGTCCACGGGACGAACAGCGGCCCCCGGACCGGTCGCCACCACGCCCAGCCGACCTCGAGAGCCAGCAGCACGCCGGCACCGGCCACGACGAGCCCGATCAAGGCGGACAGCAGGCGGGCGAATACACGCATGCCAAAGCTCCTTCCAGGGGACTGGGAGGCGCGGTGTCGGGCTGGAGGGAAGGTCGCTCCTTCCCCGCCTTCGCCGCGCGGCGCTCCTAGGCTCTCCCGACTCCGGCACATCCGCAGCGTGAGCCGGCTCGTGCTGGCCCCTGAGCGGGTTAACGAGGGGTAAGGCAATGTGGCGTGTGTGGGTCACCCGGTACAGGCGCTCAGCTGGCCGTGAAGGCCTCCTTGCCTACCGTGAGGGTAGTGAAGGAGCCCTTCACGGACCAACCACCCGACAAACACCTTTGCCTTTCGACTCAATAACCCTCGTCGCGGCGGCGGTAGCGGAACATGGTGAAGCCGTCTTCGAACAGAACCGAGGCGAGATCCATCCGGCGTGGCTCCGGCGCGGGCCGTCCGAAGGCGATCCGCCGTGCGCCCGCGCCCGCCAGCAGGGGAGCGACGGTCAGGCACAGCTGGTCGACGAGGTCGGCGGCGATCAGGTCGCCGAACAGCATCGGCCCGCCCTCGCAGTCGATCCGGCGCAGACCGCGTTCGCCGAGCAGCGCGATCGCCTGGCCGAGATCGACGTCGTCCACGCCGGCCACGATGACGTCTGCGCCCGCGCGGGTCAGCGCCGCCCGCCGCGTCTCGGGCGCCTTCTCGGTGGTGATGACGATCGGCGGCACCTGCGTGTCGGTGAACAGGGGACCCGCCGGGTCGAGCTCCCCCGAGCGGGTCACCACCGCGATCGGCGGCACCTCGGACAAGCCGCGGGCGACTCGCCGGGCGGTGCGTTCGGCGTTCACCCGCGCACCCCGGTAGCCCTCGGCGCGGACCGTGCCCGCACCGACGAGGATCACGTCGGAAAGCAGCCGCCCCAACAGGAAGATCCGCTTGTCGGCCGGGTGCGACAGACCCTCGGACTGTTCGTTCACCGTCGCGGCGCCATCGGCCGAGCTGACGAAGTTGACCTGAACCCATGGCCTGGTCAGGTTCTCCGGATAGCCGTAGAGCCGTTCGAGGTCGGTGTCGGAGACGGAATCCGCTGGTGTCGTCGGCCACAGAAGCTGCACGTCCCCCATCCCAGCATGGGCCCGAGGGCCGCGCTGAGCGGGGGATGGGCCGGTCAAGGGAGTGCGAGGCGCCGCCGGTGGTGCCGATACGCTCGGCGAATGCCCGCCCGCCTGATCGATCGCCGTCCGGAGCTGTCCGCCGACGAGCTGATCACCGCGCTCGTCCCGCCGCCCCGGTTCGACGCCGTGCGGTTCTCCACCTACGTGCCCAACCCGGACGAGCCGAGCCAGGCCGCGGCCGTCGTCGACTGCGGCGCGTTCGCAGGGCGGGTCGCCGCGAACGCGTCGAGGAAGCCGAAGTCGAAGCTGCGCGCGCTCTTCGGGGGCGGGGACGACGCACCGTCCGGGCCGATGGGGCTCTACCTCGACGGCGGGTTCGGCGTCGGCAAGACCCATTTGCTCGCCTCGGCCTGGCACGAGACGCCGTCGCCCAAGGCCTACGGCACGTTCGTCGAGCTGACCCATCTGGTCGGCGCGCTCGGTTTCGCCGAGGCGGTGCGGCGGCTTTCCGAACACCGGTTCCTGGCGATCGACGAGTTCGAACTCGACGACCCCGGTGACACCATGCTCGTCACCCGGCTGCTGCGCGAGCTGACCTCGGCCGGGACCTACGTGGCGGCGACGTCGAACACGCTGCCGGACAAGCTCGGCGAGGGTCGCTTCGCCGCCGAGGACTTCCTGCGCGAGATCCAGACGCTTTCCTCGCGCTTCGGTGTCGTCCGGGTCGACGGCCCGGACTACCGGCATCGCGGCCTGCCCGACGCGCCGCCTCCCGCGAGCCCCGAGGATTTCGAGGCCTCCGCCGCAGCGCATCCTCAGTCCACTATGGACGATTTCGACGCGCTGTGCGAACACCTGGAAGGGCTGCATCCTTCGCGCTACGGAAGGCTTCTCGACGGCGTCGGCCGGGTGCACCTGCGCGATGTCCACCCGGTTCCCGACCAGAACGTCGGGCTGCGGCTGGTCGCCTTCGCCGACCGGCTCTACGACCGGGCGATCCCGTTGGTGGTGTCCGGCGAGCCGCTGCCGCTGGTGTTCACCGAAGAGATGGTCAACGGCGGCTACCGCAAGAAGTACCTGCGCGCCGTCAGCCGTCTGACGGCTTTGGCGCGCGACGCCGTGCAGACCACCTGAGCAGCAGCCAGGTGGCGAGGACTGCCGCGACGGCGAACAGCGTGCCGCCCACGACGTCGGTCAGGTAGTGGTAGCCCAGCCCGATCATGCCGATCGTGACCGCGACGAGAACGACGGCGCCGATGACGGTGATGACGGCCCTCGCCACGCCGGGGCGCGCGAGCAGGACCAGTACGGTCAGCACCGCGACCAGGCTGACCGTATGTCCGCTGGGATAGGCGAGGTAGCCGTCCTTCCAGCGGTCGAAAAGCGGTTTGAGCAGCCAGGTGTTGGCGCCGATGGCGAGGGCGGGCGCCGCGATCGCCGCCACGGCGTCGAGACGTCGCCGGGTCACGAAGCACAGCCCGGCGACGAGGACGGCGACCGGGATCAGCACGTAGGCCTCGGCCGGCAGCACGAACAGCCGCAGCAGTTCCAGATCCGCACCGAATATGCGGTCCACCCAAGAGGCGGCGGCCGTGTCGGGACCGGCCGCGATGCGTTCCCCGGAGACCAGGAACCCGAGCACGGCCATGATCATCGTGCAGGTCACGGCCACCAGCCCATGCGGCTCGGTCACCCGCGCGCTCTCGTCCCGTCCGCTCACGCGGCGAGATTACGGGAAGGGCGGTGGATGACGGCGCGCGGTGATCAGTCACCATGCGGAGAAGACCGGCGGCGAGAGGGGCTTCGATGCGGATCAACGTGGTCGGAGGCGGCGTGATCGGGTTGAGCTGCGCGCATCGGCTCGCCGAAGCCGGGCACGAGGTGACGATCTTGACCGCCGCCAAGCCCGAGGAGACCACTTCCGCGGTCGCCGGTGGCGTGATCTATCCGCCGGTCAAGGAGAACTCGGACCGCGTCGACCGCTGGACCTCGACGAGCGTGCAGGAGTACCGCTCCCTCGACGCACCGGGCATCCGCATGCTCCGCGGCACCATCCTGCAGCCGCCGGACGCGCTGATCCCGTCGTGGGCGCTGGGGATGCCGGAGCTCGATCATGAAGCCGGGCGGCTCACGTTCGCCACCGCCGTGGTCGACACCCCGGTGTACCTGTCCTGGCTCGCGGAGCGCGTCGCGGCTTTGGGTGTACGCACCGAATACCGGACCCTGACGAGCCTCGACGGCCTCGACGCGGATCTCGTCGTCAACGCGGCCGGGCTCGGCGGCGGCCTGCTCGCGGGGGACAGCACCGTGGTGCCGGTCGGCGGGCAGGTGGTCCACCTCGCCGACCCAGGGCTCACCGAATGGACGGTCGACGACGTCTCACCGGTGCTGAGCTACGTGATTCCCCACGGGCGGCACGTGGTGTGCGGCGGGACGCAGGAACCAGGGCGGGACGGCATCGAGCCGGATCCCGGTGTCTCCGAAGACATCGTGCGGCGCTGCCGGGAACTGGTGCCGGCGCTGGCCGGTGCCGAGGTACTCCGGTCGATGGTCGGGCTGCGGCCGTTCCGCCCCGAGATCCGGCTGGACCGGGACGGTGGCGTCATCCACTGCTACGGCCACGGCGGGGCGGGGATCACCCTGGCCTGGGGCTGCGCGGACGACGTCACCGACCTGGTCTGGTAACTCTCGTCAGAGGGCTGCGAAGGCGCTGTGGTCGGCCTCGGTCTGGTCGGCGTACCGGACTGCGTACGCGCCGATGGTCTCGTCGAGCTCCTCGTCGTCCTCGAAATAGCCCGCCAGCAGCTGGGGGTGCAGCGACCGCGCGTGCGCCCTGGCCAGTAGCGCGCCGGCCAGGCGGCCGTAGTCGTCGAGGTCGTCCTTGCCAAGGCCGGCCGGATCGATGTCGCCCTTGAGATTGCGGAACTGCCGCACGATGTATGGCCGTCCATCGATGGTCGTCCAGCCGAGCAGGATGTCGGTTTCGGCTTGGACGAGCCGTGCGCCGTCGACGATCCGGCGGCCCTCGTGTTCGGGCACCGGCAGGTCGAGATATCTCGCCAGCGTCGAAGGCACGGCCTGTTTCACTTGCAGCACAAGGTCTTCGTCCGAGTTCCCGTGCAGAAGGGCGACGTAGTTGCGTAAGCCGACACTCCCGGTGCCGACCACCCGGAAGGCCACGTCGGACACCCGGTAGCGCGAGATCAGCGTCCGCCGCGACTCCCGCAACGTGTCCACATAGGACACCAGTCCTGCCACGACGGCCTCCGCCGTCGCGTTGTCCACATGGGTCAGCACCGGCGGATCTTCGACGAACCGGTGATGCCGTTTGCCGGTCTCGTGGTCCTCGATATGCCTGGTCCACTTGGCGACGACCCTGGCGCTCGTGTTCTTCTGTGCCTTCTTCGCGGCCTCGGCGAAGTTGTCGATCAGGTCGTGCGCCCGCGCCTTGTCGAGCACGGACTTGTCCGGCAGCGCGTTCCACGACCGCAGGAACGGCAGCTCGGCCAGCCCGCGGATGGTGCGCCGATACCCCTTGACCGAATCCTCGGCGGCTTCCCGGCACGCGGACTCGCTGAGCCCGCCTTCACGTCCGGCCAGCACCAGGCTCGCGGCGAGCCGTTTGAGATCCCACTCCCAAGGCCCGGGGACCGACTCGTCGAAGTCGTTGATGTCCATCACGATCTGGCCCTCGGGTGTGCCGTACAGCCCGAAGTTCGCCGCGTGCGCGTCGCCGCAGAGCGTCGCGGAGAGCCCGGACGCGGGGGTGCCCGCGAGATCGGCGGCCATCAGCCCGGCCGCGCCGCGGTAGAAGGTGAACGGCGACGCGAGCATCCGCTCACGGCGCAGGCCCACCAGTTCCGGCAGCCGCCCCTCGTTGCTCTGCGCGAAGAACGTGGCCACGTCGGGCCGGTCCGGCCCCGCCGCCGCGTGATCGTGCACGGACGGCGGCGCCTCGTCCCGCAGTGCCTTACCCCTGGCGAACCAGTCCTCCGGCGTCACCGTTTCGGTGCCGACCAGAGGCCGCTCCACCCACTCCCGCTCGTCTCCCATGGTCACCCAACGTACAGGCGAGCGGAAAGGTTCACCGGCCATCGTGAGTACCTACTGCGGTGTGCGGGTGGCGGTTTCGTGTGACGAGCGGGACGACACGCTGTGTGGCCCAGCCGCGAGGTGTGTCGTCCATCCCATCACGCGTGTCGTCCAACCAGTCACGCGAAACGGCCAGCCCGGTATCAGGCTCAGCGCCCCTTGATCACCTCGGTGATGGCGTCGATCCCGCGGTCGAGCTCCTCACGGCTGATCACCAGCGGCGGCGCGATCCGCAGGGTGTGGTCGTGGGTCTCCTTGCACAGGACGCCGCGCTCGGCCAGCGCCGTCGACGCCTCCCGGCCGGTCGGCCCGCCCGGAGCGATGTCGATACCCGCCCACAGTCCGCGGCCGCGCACCTCGGCCAGGCCCTCGCCGACCAGTTCGCCGAGCCGGGCGTGCAGGTAAGCGCCCAGTTCCCGCGAGCGCTCCTGGAACTCGCCGGTCTTCAGCAGCCCGACCACGGCGCGGCCGATCGCGCAGGCCACCGGGTTCCCGCCGAAGGTCGACCCGTGCTCGCCCGGCTGCAGGACGCCGAGCACCGCACGGCTGCCGACGACGGCCGAGACCGGCATGATCCCGCCGCCGAGCGCCTTGCCCAGGGTGTAGACGTCGGCGCGGACACCTTCGTGGTCGAGCGCCAGGACCTTGCCGGTGCGGGCGAGGCCGGACTGGATCTCGTCGGCGATCAGCAGGACGTTGTTCTCGTCGCACAGCCGTCGCGCTTCGGCGAAGTAGCCGGCGGGTGGCACGATCACGCCCGCCTCGCCCTGCACCGGCTCGAGCAGGACGGCCGCGGTGCGCTCGGTGATGGCGTCGCGCAGCGCGTTGGCATCGCCGTACTTGACGGTGACGAAGCCCGGCGTGAACGGGCCGAAGTCGGCGCGCGCGGTCTCGTCGGTGGAGAAGGACACGATGGTGGTCGTGCGGCCGTGGAAGTTGGAGCCCGCGACGACGATCTCGGCGGTGCCGTCCGGCACGCCCTTGACCCGGTACGCCCATTTCCGGGCGATCTTCACGGCGGACTCGACGGCTTCGGCGCCGGAGTTCATCGGCAGCGTCATCTCGGTGCCGGTCAGCTCGGCGAGTTCCCGGCAGAACAGTCCGAGCTGGTCGTGGTGGAACGCGCGCGAGGTCAGCGTGACCCGGCCGAACTGCTCGATCGCGGCGGCGATGAGGCCCGGGTGACGGTGCCCGAAGTTCAGCGCGGAGTACCCGGAGAGGAAGTCGAGATACGTCTTGCCCTCGACGTCCGTGACCGAGGCGCCCTCGGCGGTGGCGATCACCACCGGCAGGGGGTGGTAGTTGTGCGTGCTCCAGTGCTCGTCGAGCGCAATGAAGTCGGCGGCTGAGGTAGCGGCGGTGTCCCGGCCGGCGAAGGTCGTCATGCGTTCAGGTTAGATGCCATTCTCGTGGAGTTCAGCCGGAGAACGTTGCTTTCACCCGTTGTTCATTGCGTTTCGAGCGCTTATCACGGCGAAATCATGCGTCACCCGGTTGTGCATCGTGGGCACGTCGCCCGGAGCGCGGTTATCGTCGCCCGATGGCGAAAAAGGACCGTGTTCCGTCCGTCCGTGAAGCGCTGCGCGCCGGAAAGGGAATCGAGCCGCACACCCCCGGTTCGTTCCCGGTCGGGCCGGCCAAGAAGCCCAAGGCGCTCAAGGATCTCGTCGACTCGGGCGGCAAGCTCGCGAAGCTTCAGGAGGCCCTTTTCGCGGAGGGCGTCGGTGGTGGCGGACGCAGTCTCCTGCTGGTCCTGCAGGGCATGGACACCTCCGGCAAGGGCGGCACGGTCGGGCATGTCCTCGGCCTGGTCAACCCGATGGGCGTGCGGTACGCGGGCTTCAAGCAGCCGACCGCGGCCGAGCGGCGGCACGACTTCCTGTGGCGGATCCGCCGGCAGCTTCCCGCGGCCGGGCAGATCGGTGTCTTCGACCGCTCCCACTACGAGGACATCCTGGTCCCGCGCGTGCGGAAACTCGTGCCCGCCGCCGGGTGGCGCAAACGGTACGCCGAGATCAACGCGTTCGAGCGGGACTTGACGGACGCGGGAACGACGATCGTGAAGGTGTTCCTGAACATCTCGCCGGAGGAACAGCTGAAGCGGCTGAAGGCCCGGCTGACCGATCCCACCAAGCAGTGGAAGTACAACCCCGCCGACCTCGACGCCCGCTCGCAATGGAACGACTATCAGAAGGCCTACGCCGACATCTTCACCAAGACGTCCACTCCGGCGGCGCCTTGGTACGCGGTCCCGGCCGACCACAAGTGGTACCGCAACTGGCTGGTCGCGCGGCTCTTGATCGAAACGCTCGAAGCGATGGACCCGAAGTTCCCCGAGCCGGACTACGACGTCGAAGCCGAACTCGCCAAGGTGGAAGGTGTTGGTGGACCGGCTTGACGTTCTGGCTGTGTTTTCTGAAAGAGTGCGGACGTGACCGACAGCCCCAGCATCGAAGACCTCCCGTTCCTCCGCCGCCAGGCCCGCACCCAGCGCTTCACCCTCGGCGCACCGAAAGAGTTCAAGGTCGCCCCGGACGGCTCCCGCATCCTCTTCCTGCGGTCCGAATCCGGTACCGACCCGCGCCACAGCCTGTGGTCGTTCGACGTCGCGTCGGGCGAGGAGACGAAGCTGGTCGACGCCGCCGAGCTGCTCCCCGGTGAGGAGGACCTGCCGCCGGAGGAGCGCGCGCGGCGTGAGCGGAGCCGGGAGACCGGTGGCGGCGTGGTGGGTTACGCGGTCGACGACGCCTTCACCGTCGCCGCGTTCTCGCTGTCGGGCAAGCTCCACACCCTCGACCTGGCCACCGGCGCGGTGTCCGTCCTCGTCGATGGTTCGGTCGTCGACCCGCGTCCGAGCCCGACCGGTACACACGTCGCGTACGTCCGCGACAGGCGGCTGCGCGTGATCGAACTCGCCTCGGGCGAGGACAGGCTGCTCGTCGACGAAGAGGGCGAAGACATCGCCTGGGGGCTCACCGAGTTCATCGCGGCCGAGGAGATGGGCCGTGCCCGCGGTTACTGGTGGTCGCCGGACGGGCAGAGCCTGCTGGTCGAGCGGTCCGACAGGACCGGTGTTCCACGCTGGACGATCGCCGACCCGGCCAACCCGCAGGCGCCCGCGAACATCGTTTCGTACCCGGCCGCGGGTGAGAAGAACGTCGATGTGACGCTGGCGATCCTCGGCCTCGACGGCTCTCGCGTCGACGTCGAGAAGAAGGACTGGGAGTACCTGGCCGCGGTGCGCTGGTCGGTTGCGGGAAAGCCGCTGCTTTCGGTGCAGTCGCGTAACCAGCGCCGCCTCGAGGTCCACGCGGTCGACCCGGCGGACGGCACGATCGCGGTGCTGCGCGCCGAAGTCGACGGGAAGTGGGTCGAGATCACCCCGGGCGCCCCGGCCTGGACCACCGACGGACGCCTGGTGGTCGAGAGTGCCGCCGACGGCGACCACCGCCTGGTGGTCGACGGCGTCGCGGTGACACCGCCCGGGTTGCAGGTGCGGTCGGTGCTGCACGTCGGTGACGAGGTGCTGTTCAGCGGTTCGGAAGCCGACCCGACGCAGATTCACGTCTATCGCACACAAGGCGCCGGAATCCAGCGTCTGTCCACTGAGGACGGTGTGCACGTCGGTGCGGGAACCGCCGCGCTGACAGTGGTTTCCTCGTGGAGCCTGGAACGCAGTGGCCCGGTGGTGACCGTGATCTCCGGTGACCAGACGGTCGCGCGGATCGGTTCGTACACGGTGGATCCGGACATCGTGCCGAATCTGACGTGGCTGACGCTGGGGGAGCGGGGACTGCGTGCCGCGCTGCTGCTGCCGACCGGTTACGAGGAGAGCGAGGGCAAGCTCCCGGTGCTGCTCGACCCGTACGGCGGCCCGCACGCCCAGCGCGTCCTGCAGACCCGCAACGCCTTCCTGACCCCGCAATGGCTGGCGGACCAGGGTTTCGCGGTGCTGATCGCCGACGGCCGCGGGACGCCGGGCCGGGGTCCCGCGTGGGAGAAGGAGGTCTCGGGCAAGCTCGCCGAGCTCACCCTCGCCGACCAGGTCGACGCGCTCCACGCGGCCGCCGCCCTGCACCCGGAGCTGGATCTGGAGCGGGTCGCGATCCGGGGCTGGTCCTACGGCGGTTACCTGTCCGCGCTCGCCGTACTGCGCCGACCCGACGTCTTCCACGCGGCCGTCGCGGGCGCGCCGGTGACGGACTGGACGCTGTACGACACCCATTACACCGAGCGCTACCTCGGGATGCCGCAGGAACAGCCGGACACCTACGAGCGGAACTCGCTGATCGCCGGCGCCGGTGACCTGAGCCGTGCGCTGCTGCTCATCCACGGCCTCGCCGACGACAACGTGTTCGTGGCGCATACGCTGCGGCTCTCATCGGAGCTGCTGGCCAAGGGGCGCACCCACGTGTTCCTGCCGCTCGCGGGCGCGACCCATATGACCCCGCAGGCCGAAGAGGTCGCGGAGAACCTGATGCGCACGCAGATCGACTGGATCGTTCGCGAGCTTTCGGGTGAGAACAGCAAAACGGAGGAGAACGCATGAAGCGGTGGGGCATCACCATCCCGCTGACGGGCGTGCCGCTCGCGGCGCACAAGGAGCTCGTCCAGGAGCTGCCGGATCTCGGCTATACCGACGCGTGGTCCGCCGAGACCGCGGGCAACGACGCCTTCACCCCGCTGGTGCTGGCTTCGCAATGGGCGCCGCAGCTCCGGCTGGGCACCGCGATCGTCCCGGTGTACACCCGCGGGCCCGGGCTGCTCGCGATGAGTGCGGCGACCGTCGCGGAACTCGCGCCCGGCCGGTTCGTGCTCGGCATCGGGGCGTCGTCCCCGGTGATCGTGAAGAACTGGAACGCCGCCGATTTCGACGCCCCGTTCGCCCGGTCCCGTGACACGCTGAGGTTCCTGCGCTCCGCGCTGGCGGGGGAGAAGGTCAGCGAGGACTACGAAACCTTCTCGGTCAGCAAGTTCCGGCTGGAACGCCCCGCCGACCCGCCGCCGTCGATCATGCTCGCCGCCCTGCGGCCCGGCATGCTGCGGCTGGCCGCGAAGGAGGCCGACGGCGCCATCACCAACTGGCTCGCCGCTTCCGACGTCCCGAAGGTGCGCAAGGAGATCGGGCCGGACGTCGAGCTGGCCGCGCGGATCTTCGTCTGCCCCACCGAGGACAAGGCCGCGGCGCGCGGGCTCGGCCGGATGCTCATCTCGAGCTACCTGACCGTGCCGGTCTACGCCGCGTTCCACGACTGGCTCGGCCGCGGTGACGCGCTGGCGCCGATGCACGAGGCCTGGGCCGCGGGCGACCGGCAGAAGGCCAACCAGGTGATCCCGGACGAGGTCGTCGACGACCTGGTCATCCACGGCAGTGTGGACTCCTGCCGCGAGCAGATCCAGTCCTATGTGGACAACGGGTTGACGACGCCGATCATCGCGCTGCTTCCTACGGGCGAAGACCCGTTCGAGCAGGTGCGGGGTCTCGCGCCGCGCTCCTGACGGGCCCCAAGAGACGCTATGAAGGACGCTTTCATTGCAAAATTTCGCAATGAAAGCGTCCTTCATAGCGCGCGCCTCACGGTCGGCACACGGGCTCAGGTGAGGCCGAACAGCTCCTCGTAGTGCGAGACCATCATGTGGCTGCCCTTGATCTCGGACGTCGTCGCCGCGTCGAGCATGCCCATGCCGTCGGCATAGGACGCGCCGCCGTTCGGGCCGAGGGGGAGCGAGATCATCGGACCCGCGGGTGCGTAGGTCCTGAGCTCGCCGCCGCCTCCGAGCAGCGTCTTGATGTTGGCCACGACGACCTCCGCGTGGTCACCGGCCGACTTCGCCAGCTTCGCCTCCGGCAGTGACGTGATGTCCCCGAGCGCGAATACCCGCTCCTGGCCCGGCAGGCGCAGGTCCGGGGCCACGTCCACCTGGCCGTTCGAGCGTCGTGCCGCGGCGAGCTCGCCGTCGAGGTAGGCCGTATGCGGCGCGCCGCCGAAGCACTGGAACCAGATGTCTGCGGTGACCTCGCGGCCCGACTCCAGTGTCGCGGTGAACGTTTTCGCTTGCCCTGGTTCGGAAACCGGGTCTTCGCGCAACGACGTGCCGAGGATCAGCTCGACACCCAGTTCGTCGAGCTGCCGCTGAACCTCGGCGCGGAATTCCTCAGGGAAGGTGGGCAGGATCCCGTTCGCCGGATCGACGATCGTCACGGTCTTCTCCGGCCACACCGCCTTGATCTCGCCCGCCAGTTCGAGCCCGACCGGGCCCGCGCCGAGGAGCAGCACCTTGTCCGCGCCGGCCAGTTCTTCCCGTGTGGCACGGATTTTCGCCTTCGCGGCACCGCTGTCGGCCAGGTCGATCTTGGCCGGGAACGGGTAGGCCGAGCCGGTCGCGAGGACGACGTAGTCCGGCGTGATCCGCTCGCCGGAGCCGAGTGTGATGCCTCCGGAGGTCACGCTCGCCGCGTGATCCCGGAGGACCCGGCCGCGGTCGAGCAACCGGTCGTACGGGTAGAACAGCCTGTCGGTCCACTCCGCGTCGACGAGACCCCGCAGGGCGGCGACGTGGTGGACGAACGTGTCGCGCGGTTCGACGAGGACGACGTCGGCGACGCCGTCCAGCTGCTTGGCGACGGTGCTGCCGCCGTATCCCCCGCCGATGACGGCCACTGTCGTGGTCATGAGATCCCCTAGTTCGTAGTACGGAATGTTGGTACTACGAACTAGATTAGTTCGTACTCCGAACCACCGTCAAGTAGACTCCGGATATGACCACGGCCCAGGACCTCGGCTTCGCGAGTGCGCTGGTGCAGCTGTCGCATCTCGTGCAGCGCGCCTTCATCGACGTCGGCCGGTCGCACGACCTCACGCCGCAGCAGGCGCAGCTCCTGTGCGTGCTGGCGCAGGAGGAGCACGGCGTCGGCATGTCCGAGCTCGGCAAGATGCTCAACCTGGAGAAGTCCAGCGTCACCGGACTGGTGGACCGGGTGCAGCGGCGCGAACTCGTCGAGCGCGTCGCGGATTCCTGTGATCGGCGGGCCTTGAAGATCAAGCTGACGGCGGAAGGTCTCCGGCTCGCGAACGCCGCTCATGAAGGCGTCGTCGAGAAGCTGGAGGAGATGGCCGCGGGGCTACCGGCCGATCAGCGCGACGTGGTCGCGTCGGTCGCCATGCGGATGGCTTCCTGTCAAGACTGAGCGCTCCGCGAAGGATGTTCGATCAGCCATGGATGGCGGCTCAGAACCGCTGTCCGGGTGAACTCGGCCGACTGCGACGAAGATCGCTGGGCAGGGCTATTTTCCCTGCTGTGCGGTGATTTTTCCGTAGCGGTCACGTACGCTGGGCGACGCTCCAGGCCGATTTTCGGTCCGTCCGCTCGTCTAAGCGAAGGTGGCAGGATGGCACAGGAACAGTCAGGTACGCAGGCTCCCGACAGCGGTTTGCTGCTCGAGGTAGAGAAGATCCCGACCGCGACAGACCGCGGTAAGGCCAACGGTGCCGCCGCCGACAACGACGGTAACGACGGCTGAGTGCCCGAAACGCCGACACTGGCTGACCTCGTGGCTCCGCTCGAGGTCAGCCAGTTCTTCCAAGACGTCCAGGGTGAGACCTATCGCCGTTTCGAAGGCAGGGCCGGGCGGTTCGCCGGCCTGTTGCCGTGGCCGGCGCTGAACGCGATCCTCCGGCAGCATCGCCTGGAGTTCCCGCGGCTGCGGCTGGCGCTCGACGGGCAGCCCGTGCCCATGGAGAGCTACACCGACCTCGTCCCCACCCGTCGCAGCGGCGACATCCCCCGCCTGAAATCCGCACCGTTCACCGAGCAGCTGCGCGGCGGCGCGACGATGGTCCTCGACTCCATCCAGGAGCTGAGCGACCCGATCGGCGACCTCGCCAGGCGTCTCGAGTACGACCTGCGCGAAAGCGTCCAGGTCAACCTGTACGCGGGCTGGGGCGTGACGCACGGTTTCGACGTGCACTGGGACGACCACGACGCCTTCATCCTCCAGGTCGCCGGCCGTAAACGCTGGCGGATGCACGGCCCGACCAGGCCGGCTCCACTGCACCGCGACGTCGAACAGCCGGAACAACCCGGCGAGCCGATCGCCGACTTCATCCTCGAGGACGGCGACGCGCTGTACGTGCCGCGCGGCCACTGGCACGACGTCACGGCGGTGGGCGAGATGTCACTGCACCTCACCATCGGCTTCAGCCCGGCCACCGGGGTGGACCTGGTGAGCTGGCTCGCCGACAAGCTGCGCGCGAGCACCGTGTTCCGTCAGGATCTGCCGCGGTTCGCGACGTCGCAGGAGCGTGCCGCACGCGCCGACGCGCTGAAGGCGGAGTTCGAATCCGTGCTGAGCCAGGACGTCGTCGACCGGTTTCTCACCGATCGGGATGCTTCGGCCCCGGCCCATCCGCGGATCGGGCTGCCCTGGGCGGCGACCCCCGGCCTGCTGCCGGACGGCGACGAGACCGAGGTCAGGTTCCTGGTGCCGAGGGCGGTGCTCGAACCCGGCGACGGAAGGATCACCCTGCTCGCGGCCGGAAAACGGTTCGTCTTCGCGGCCGCGGCCGGGCCGGTGCTGACCGCCTTGCTCGACGGGACACCGCAGGCGGTCAAGACGCTGTCGGAGGTGTCGGACCTCGATCGCGGGACAGTTCGGGCCCTGCTCGGCGAGCTCGCCACACAGGGACTGCTCTCGATCGGCTGAATGTCACAGGGGCGGGCGAGCGCGAAAGTAGGCCGATCGAGGTAAGATTAGGCATGCCTAAGGTGAAGTCCGGAGCGGTCATCCGATGACCGCTCAGCTCTCGGACACCGAAGCGCCGCCCGCAGCGTTGCCGGGTTGCGCCACCGTCGCGCGCATGCTCGGCGCGAGCCCTGCCGGAACGGCCGCCGACATGCGCAGCTGGCTGCTCATCGAGCAGCCGGGCGCGTGGCCCGCCGACGCGCTGGAAAACCTCCTCGACGAGGCCTTCCCCGCCGAGCGGCGTGAGTTGCTCGAAACCCTCAGACGTTCGCACGGGCTTCGTCCGCTGCTGATCCGCCGTCCGGGGAGGCACCACCGCGACCCGAACCGTCCGCACACCGTCTACGTCGGCGGCGGCGAACCGGGCAACCGCTGGCTGGAGCGCCTCGAGATCCGTGACCTGTCCGAACTCGCCGAACTGGACCTCGAAGCCGTCGCGAACGGCCGCGGCGGGCTCGGCGAGCCGGTGACCGTACCGCTGTTCCTGGTCTGCACGCACGGGACCAAGGACATGTGCTGCGCGGTGCTCGGACGTCCGCTGGCGTCGGTGCTCAACACCAACCACCCCGGCCTCGCCTGGGAGGTCAGCCACGTCGGCGGCGACCGCTGGGCGGGCAACCTCCTCGTCGTCCCCCACGGTTTCCTGCACGGACAGCTCAACCCCGCCGAGGCGGCGCTGGTCGCCAAGGCGGCCCTGCGCGGGCACGTCGAACCCGAGCAACTCCGGGGCCGGACGTCGGCGCCGACGGCGTGGTCGCAGTTCGCGGAGATCGCGATCCGGCGGCAGACGAACCTCTCGGGCCTGGACGACGTGGTCGCCGTCCAGGAGGAGCCGCTGCTCGATTCCGACGCGCGGATGGTCACCGTCCGCGGCGGCGACGATTTCTACTCGGTGACCGTGCGCCGCCGGTCCGCGTCCCCGCGCGGGGACAGCCGCTGCGCCGGGCTCATCGCGCCCGCCGGGTACGTCACGGAGAACGTCACCAAGCTCTGACCCCTCCAAACTCCGACCCCTCCCGCAAGAGTGTCACCCCGCGTTCGAACAGGTGTTTGACACCTGGTTAGAACATGTGTTCGACTGGCGGGGTGCGATGGGATCGACAGCGGGCTGACGGGGGAGAACCGGTCCTGCCCGGTTTGGACGGGTTGCTGCGCTCGGTGCGCTCTCCCGAGTTCGACGGCGTCACCTTTCACGAGGTACACGCCAAATCCGTGCTGAACAGGGTGCCCGAGGGCTCGGGCGTCCCGTTCGGCTGGACCGTGAACCCGTACCGCGGGTGTTCCCACGCCTGTACGTATTGCTTGGAGGGCGCGACACCGATCCTGATGGCCGACGGCCGGACCCGGCCGCTCTCCGAACTGGCGCCCGGTGACGAGATCTACGGGACGCGCGGTCGTGGCGCCGGCCGCCGTCTGGTGCCGACGACCGTCCTCGCGCACTGGTCGACCCTCAAACCCGCCTATCGCCTGATCCTCGACGACGGCACCCGGATCGTGGCCAGCGGCGACCACCGGTTCCTCACTGGACGCGGCTGGAAGCACGTCACCGGAACGCGATGGGGCGCGGCGCAGCGGCCGCATCTGGTCGGGGGCACCGAACTCGTCGGCGTCGGACGGTTGGCCCGCACCCCGGACGACACGATCGGCTACCGCGCCGGCTTCCTGTGCGGGATGCTGCGCTCGGGCGGGTTCTCGGCGGAGCAGGACGCCGCCGACAGGGCACTCAAGTACCTGCCAGACTTCGGTGCGTCGGTCGGTTTCGTGCAGGTACCGCCGTCGCCGGATTCTCATTGGCAGCGCGGGTTCCTGGCCGGACTGTTCGATCTCGCGGGCAGCTACCGGCACGGGGCGCTCCGCGTCACGCACGACGAACCGGATATCGTCGGCACGTTCTGCGGCGCCCTGGATCGCTTCGGATTCCGTTACGTGAAAACCGAAAACGTCAAGTTCCGTCCGTTGTGGACGGTGCAGCTGCTCGGCGGCCCGGCGGAGGAGGTCCGGTTCTTCCACCTCACCGACCCCGCCGTGGGGTGGAAACGTTCGCTCGACGGGTTGGCCATCGGACGGAGCAGACGCCGTGTGTCGGCCATCGAAGCGATGGGCATCGAACTTCCGCTGTTCGACATCACCACCGGCACCGGCGACTTCATCGCGGACGGCATGGTCACCCACAACTGCTTCGCCCGGAAAACGCATACCTATCTGGACTTCGATTCCGGCCGGGACTTCGACACGCAGGTCGTGGTCAAGGTCAACGCGCCCGAGGTGCTGGCCGCGCAGTTACGGCGGCCGAGCTGGCAGCACGAGCATGTCGCGATGGGCACCAACACCGATCCGTACCAGCGCGCCGAAGGGCGCTACCGGTTGATGCCGCGCATCATCACCGCGCTCGCGGATTCGGGCACGCCGCTGTCCGTCCTGACCAAGGGGACCGTGCTGGCCAGGGATCTGCCGTTGCTGGAGTCGGTGTCGAAGGACGTTCCGGTCGGGCTGGCGGTGTCGCTCGCCTTGCTGGACAAGGAGCTGCAGCATCGCCTCGAGCCGGGCACACCCAGCCCGCGGGCTCGCCTCGACCTGATCCGCAAGGCGCGGGAGGCCGGCCTGCCGTGTTCGGTACTGGTCGCCCCGGTGCTGCCCTGGCTGACGGATTCGGCGGAGGCCCTCGACGCGCTGTTCGCGCAACTCGCCGAAGCCGGCGCGACCCGGGTCACCGTCATCCCGCTGCACCTGCGGCCGGGCGCGCGGGAATGGTTCGCGCGGTGGCTCGGCCGGGAGTACCCGGCGCTCGTGCCGAAGTACCGGGAGCTGTACGCGCGCGGCAGCTACCTGCCCAAGGCATACCGCGAGCGGCTGGGGGAGCGGGTCGGGCCGTTGTTGCGGCGCCACGGACTCGCGTCCCGTCCGGACGACGAAGCACGGATGCAGACGACGATGCCCGTGCAGCGTGACACTGAGCCGCCGAAGATCGTGCTGCCCGAGCCTGAACAGCTCAAACTGCTGTGAGAGGCGTCCGGCCACACCACCGCCGGCGCGAACCGGTTGGAAACTCTCATGGCCCACTGAATCCTGTTGCCTTACACCAAGTTCGACCGTTCGGACCAGTCATTTGGCGGGATCTCCATTCGTGCTTAATCTCGAAGAGGACGAAGCCGAGGAGGTGCCTCAATGACCACCCGAACGGATCGCTCCGCCGCTGTACGCATCGCCTGGGCGGCGACCAAGCTGACCAGAGCGGGCAGGCACCCGATCGCCATCGGCAGGCTGGCGGCCACCGTCGGCGTCGAGCCGGACGAGGCGTACCGGCTGATGGATCTGATGGGCTTCGTCATCCGGGACGGCCTGGTGCTGATGGATCGCGGGCCACGTCCCGGTCCCACGGGCGGACCGGCCGACCGCTACAGCGTCGACCTCTTCCTCCTGGCCATCGCGACCGGTGAGCCGGTGCACGCCGACTCGACCTGTCCGGTCACCGGCGCGCGCGTCCGGGTCCACTTCACCCGTGACACCGTGCTGAGCGTCGATCCGCCGAAGGCCGTTGTCGCCGCGGCCGGGCTCCCCGGCATCGACCTCGCGATCGGCTCCGAACCGATCGAGCCGCTGGTCTGCAGCCAGTTCTTCGCCTCGAAGGAGGCGGCGCAGGGCTGGCTCGCCGAGAACCTCGACGGCCGCGTGCTGTCCGTGCCCGCGTATCTGGCCCACGCCCGGCGCATGGTGGTCGCCCTCGAAGCGAAGCCGAGCATCTGAGGCTTGTACCTGGTCGCAGGGCATCAGGGGCGATTCGTTAGCCTTTGACTTCGGCGAAATGCCGGTCAAACAGCCCGAACGTCATGCCGAAGGAGAGCACCCGCAGTGCTTCGCACCCACAAAGCCGGCACCTTGCGTGCCGAGCACGCCGGTCAGACCGTCACCCTCACCGGATGGGTGGCCCGGCGGCGCGATCACGGCGGCGTCATCTTCATCGATCTGCGTGATGCCAGTGGCGTGAGCCAGGTCGTCTTCCGTGAGGGAGAGATGGCCGAGCGCGCGCACCAGCTGCGTTCGGAGTACTGCCTCCGCATCGTCGGCGAGGTCTCGAAGCGTCCGGACGGCAACGCCAACGCCGAGATCCCCACCGGCGAGATCGAGGTGCTGGCAACCGAGCTCGAGGTGCTGTCCGAGGCCGCCGTACTGCCGTTCCCGATCGACGACCGGGTCGACGTCGGCGAGGAGGTACGCCTCAAGCACCGCTACCTCGACCTGCGCCGCAGTGGCCCCGCCGCCGCGATGCGCCTGCGCAGTGAAGTCAACCGTGCCGCTCGCGAGGTACTGCACGCGCAGGACTTCGTCGAGGTCGAGACCCCGACGATGACCCGGTCCACCCCCGAAGGCGCCCGTGACTTCCTGGTCCCGGCTCGCCTGAAGCCGGGCTCCTGGTACGCGCTCCCGCAGTCGCCGCAGCTGTTCAAGCAGCTCCTGATGGTCGGCGGTCTCGAGCGGTACTACCAGATCGCCCGTTGCTATCGGGACGAGGACTTCCGCGCGGACCGGCAGCCCGAGTTCACCCAGCTCGACATCGAGATGAGCTTCGTCGAGCAGGACGACGTCATCGCGCTCGGCGAGGACATCGTCACCGCGCTGTGGAAGCTGGTCGGCGCCGAGATCCCGCGCCCGTTCCAGCGCATCACCTACGCCGAGGCGATGGAGAAGTACGGCTCGGACAAGCCGGACCTGCGCTTCGACCTCGAACTCACCGACCTGACGGCGTTCTTCGCCGACACGCCCTTCCGTGTGTTCCAGGCGCCGTACGTCGGCGCGGTCGTGATGGCGGGCGGGGCCGACCAGCCGCGTCGCACCCTCGACGCCTGGCAGGATTTCGCCAAGCAGCGCGGTCACCGCGGTCTCGCGTACATCCTCGTGAACGAGGACGGCACGCTCGGCGGGCCGGTCGCGAAGAACCTGTCGGAGAAGGAACGGGAGACCGTCGTCGAGGCGGCCGGTGGCAAGCCCGGCGACTGCATCTTCTTCGCCGCCGGCAAGCCCGCCGACGCGCGTGCCCTCCTTGGCGCCACCCGGCTGGAGATCGGCAGCAGGCTCGGCCTGATCGACGAGGACGCCTGGTCGTTCGTCTGGGTCGTCGACTTCCCGATGTTCATCTCGGCCGAGGAGTCCGACGACGTCGCGGTGGGCAGCGGCAAGTGGAAGGCCCTGCACCACGCCTTCACCTCTCCGACGCCGGAGTGGATCGGCAAACTCGCCGACGACCCGGGCGGCGCACTGGCCTACGCCTACGACATCGTCTGCAACGGCAACGAGATCGGCGGCGGCTCGATCCGTATCCACCAGCAGGACCTGCAGAAGCAGGTCTTCGAGCTGATGGGCCTGACCGAGGAGGAGGCGCAGGAGAAGTTCGGCTTCCTGCTCGACGCCTTCGCTTTCGGTCCGCCGCCGCACGGTGGCATCGCGTTCGGCTGGGACCGGATCACCATGCTGCTCGCGAAGGCCGAGTCGCTGCGTGACGTGATCGCGTTCCCGAAGACCGGCGGCGGGTTCGACCCGCTGACGGCCGCTCCCGCCGCGATCACGCCGGAGCAGCGCAAGGAGGCGGGTATCGACGCGAAGCCCGCCCCGCAAGCCAAGAACTGATGCTTCATCTGAGGGCGGTGTGCCCGCCTGACCGGACCGAAGAGGCGATCCGGATCCTGCGGGCACACTCCGGAACCGCGCACCTCATCGTGCATCGCGGGGTGGCGGTCGAACCCGAGGGTGACCTGGTCGAGGCCGACATCGCCCGTGAGGCGGCCGACGAGATCATCGACGCGCTGTGCGACCTCGAACTCGACCACACCGGTGGGATCACGCTGGAAGCGCTCGACACCGCGTTGTCCGACGCCGCCGACGCGGCCGAGGAAACCGCACCCGGTGAGGGCGCGGACGCCGTGGTGTGGCAGGAACTGGTGAACCGCAGCGGCGAGGAATCCCGGCTGTCGTGGACCTTTCAGGCCTTCTTGACGATCGCCTGCCTGCTCGCCGCGGTCGGTGTGGTCACGAATTCGGCGGTCACGATCGTCGGCGCGATGGTGGTCGGGCCGGAATTCGGTCCGCTGGCGGCGATCGCGGTCGGTCTGGTGCTGCGCAAGTGGGAGCTCGTGCGGCAAGGCTGGACGGCGATGCTGGCGGGATTCCCGATCGCCATGGTGATCACCCTCGGAGTGGTGATCGCCGGGAACCTGACCGGTGTGCTCGATGTGGACAAGCTGCAAGGAAACCACCAGGTCGATTTCGTCTACGACGTCGGCATCGCGTCCTTGATCATCGCGTTGCTGGCAGGCGCGGCCGGAATGCTCTCGATGACCTCGGCCAAATCCGCCGCACTGGTCGGGGTTTTCATTTCCGTCACGACGGTTCCCGCGGCCGGGTACGCGGTCGTTGCCGCGGTTGCCGGTCAGTGGGAACGTTGTCTTGAGTCCGCCGGTCAGCTCTTGGTCAATCTTCTCGGAATCGTTGCAGCTGCGGCCATTGTGCTGATGTTTCGTAGCCGCAAGCAACGATCGGCGGCGTTGGAGCGTCCGCTTTCACGCGGATGAGCTTCCGATCGCGCCACGGGGCGCGATTGCCCGGATCTCAGTGGTCATGGTTGCTCAGTCACGAGTAGGGTCGGTGGCAATGACAGTCGATACCTCCTCTGCCGATGATTCGACAGTCGGAGCTGGAGCGGAAACCCTCGCTGTGGCAGCGGCGGTCGCAGCCGGCGAGTCGGTTCTTTCACGCCGATTCGGCAGCACCATCACCCTGATCGCCCCGGAGGACCTCGCGGGCAGCGGTCCGGCGACGGTGGTGCGGGCGCGGGTGGATTCTTCGCCGTTCTCACTGCCGCACACGTTGGTGATCAAGCACTATCCCGATCCGCCCGAACCCGGGCGGCCGGATCCGTTCGCGCAGGAGGCGGTCAGCTACCAGCTGTTCACCGCGCTCTCGCCCGAGGAACGGATGTGCCCGGAGCTGCTGGCCCACGACGGCCGCCACCGGGTGCTGGTGATCGAAGACCTCGGCGGTGCGCCGACATTGCAGGACAAACTCCGTGCGCACGACGCCCGCGGCGCCGAACGCGCGCTCCTTTCGTGGGCGCGGTCACTGGGCAGGCTGCACGCGTGCACCGCGAGCCGTGAGGCCGATTTCAACGCGCTGCTGCGCCGTCTCGGTGGTCCGGTCAAGAACGAGGACGCGCCGCTGCCCGCGGTCTGCGCGCAACTGCCCGGCCTGCTCGAAGAACTGCTCGACGTCGAGACGCCGGAGCCGGTGCAACGGCGGGTCATGAAGGTCGCCGAACGAGCCGGTTCGCCGTCCTACCGCGCGTTCAGCCCGGTCGACCTCAGCCCGGACAACAACCTCGTGACCGGTTCCGGGGTGCGGTTCCTCGATTTCGAACGCGGCAGGGTACGCAGTGCGCTTGCCGACGCCGCGTATCTGCGGCTGCCGTTCGCCTCGTGCCCGGACGCGCTCGCGCTGCCGCCGGGGATGAGCGAGGCGATGATCGCCGCCTGGCGGGCCGAGGTCGTCTCCGTCTGGCCTGGGCTTTCCGACGACGAAGCGCTGGCCGAGCAGTTGATGGACGGCCAGTTACTGCTGCTGTGGACCCTCACCTGGGAGGTGCTTCCGGAGCTCGACCTCACCCGCCACGCGACCCCGGTGAGCCGGGAGGCCGCGCTGGTGACGTGGTGGCGTGAGCTGGCGAAGCATTCGGGCCGGGCGCGGCTGGAGGAGATCTCCGAACACGCCACCCGGGTCGCCGCCGCTCTCGGTGCCCGGCTCGGTCCGCACGCGGATCTCGCCTTCTATCCCGCCTTCCGGTGAGCTGAAAGTCCCTTCCCCACGTAGGGCGCTCCTTGGGCACGGACTTTTCGCTCGCGCGTCCTCGACGCGTTACCCAGTCATCACCGCAGGTGAGTCTGCGTGGCGGATGGTGTGACCGTGACCGTGATCAGTGTCGAAGTCACTCAAAGTCCCGATCCCGACCGTTCGATCCCCAGTCCAGCGGTGCCTCGTCTCTCGCCCGTACCGGAGCCGCGGCGTGCCCGCAGGCTGGTCGTGCTCGGCGACTCGGCCGCGGTCGGCCTGGGTGATCCGTTGCCGAACCGGGGTGGCTGGCGCGGTGTCGGCCCGCTCGTCGCCGACGCGCTCGGCGTCGAACCGGACGGCTACCTCAACCAGTCGTTCACCGGTGCGCGGATGCGGTGTGTGCTGACCGAGCAGCTGCCTGCCGCGGTGGCGCTCCGGCCGGACGTCGCCCTCCTCATCGCGGGCATGAACGACACGCTCCGGCCGGACTTCAACGCCGGCCAGATCGCCGACGACCTCACCGAGGTGATCCGCTCTCTCGCCGCCGTCGGCACCACCGTGGTGCCGGTGCGCTACCACGACCACGGCAAGGTGTTCCGGCTCCCGCAGTCGCTGCGGCGCGCGCTGAGCGAACGGGTCACCGAGCTCAACGCGGCGATCGCCGGCGTCGTCGAACGCGAGGGCGTGCCCTGTCTCGACCTGGAGCTGCTGCCCGGCGCCTATGACCTCGAGTCGTGGAGTGTCGACCGGCTGCACCCGTCGGAACTCGGCCACCGGATGCTGGCCACCGGATTCACCGAACGCTTCGCCGAGGCCGGTTTCGCGGTGCCGGAGCCGGTCAGCATGACCTGCTCGGGCGGCGTGGATCCGAGCGCCGCGGGGCATTTCGGCTGGCTGGTGCTGAAGGGCATCCCATGGGTCTGGCGGCGAGGCCGCGAGTTCCTGCCGTATGCCGCCGTGATCATGTGGCACTCGTTCCGGGAGCGCGTGCGCTGACCTGTGGCGGGGATTGTCGGCGGCTACGGCTAACGTCGACACCGTGGCACAGGACGAACTCTTCACCGTGAACCCCGACCTCGGGCCGCCTCCGGAGCCGGCCGAGCCTCGCGATCTCGCGATACCTGCGGGGTCGCCGTTGGCCGTGCGGATGCGGCCGCGGTCGCTCGACGAGGTCGTCGGTCAGCAGCACCTCCTGCGCGAGGGTGCGCCGTTGCGGCGGCTCGTCGAGGGGGCCGCGCCCGCGTCGGTCCTGCTCTACGGCCCGCCGGGGACGGGCAAGACGACACTGGCGAACCTCGTTTCGGCCGCGACCGGACGCCGGTTCGTGGCGATGTCGGCGCTTTCGGCCGGGGTGAAGGAGGTGCGCGGGGTCATCGAAGAGGCGCGGCGCAGGCGGAACTACAACGCCGAGAACACCGTGTTGTTCATCGACGAGGTGCACCGGTTCTCCAAGACCCAGCAGGACGCCCTGCTCGGCGCGGTCGAGGACCGGACGGTGCTGCTGGTGGCGGCCACCACCGAGAACCCGTCGTTTTCCGTCGTTTCGCCGCTGCTCTCGCGGTCGCTCGTATTGCAGCTGCGGCCGCTCACCGACGACGACATCCTCGTGCTGATCGAACGGGCGCTGACCGACGAACGCGGCCTCGGTGGCGAGCTGGCCCTGACCGATGATGCCCGCGCGCACCTCGTGCGGCTGGCCACCGGTGACGCACGGCGCGCGCTGACCGCGCTGGAGGCGGCCGCGGACGCGGCGAGCGCCACCGAGAACAAGACCATCGACCTCGCCACTGTCGAGTCCACTGTGGACAAAGCGGCCGTGCGGTACGACCGCGACGGCGATCAGCACTACGACGTCATCAGCGCGTTCATCAAGTCGATCCGAGGGTCCGATGTGGACGCCGCGTTGCACTACCTGGCGCGGATGATCGAGGCGGGGGAGGACCCGCGGTTCCTCGCCCGGCGGCTGGTGGTCCACGCCAGCGAGGACATCGGAATGGCGGATCCGACGGCGTTGCAGTCGGCCGTGGCCGCGGCGCACGCGGTGCAGTTCATCGGGATGCCCGAAGGCAGGCTGGCGCTGGCGCAGGCGACCGTGCACCTCGCGACCGCCCCGAAGTCGAACGCCGTCATCACCGGTATCGACGCGGCTCTGGCCGACGTGCGGGCCGGGAAGATCGGGACGGTGCCGCCACATCTGCGCGACGGGCACTACGCCGGAGCGGCGAAACTCGGTAACGCGCAGGGCTACCGCTACCCGCACAACCACCCGGAAGGTGTTCTGCCACAACAGTATCCGCCGGACGAACTGGTCGGGCGCGACTACTACGAGCCGACGCAACGTGGTGCGGAACGCACGCTGGCGGAGCGGGTCCCCAAGCTGAGGCGCGCCATCCGGGGCGAGAAGTAAAGGGAGTTTGGCAAGCCGGGGCCGCCCTGATCAACTCGACGGCCCCGTTCGCTTCAGCGTCGGTGAGCCTCGGGGCCGATCTCGGCGATGCCTGACGTATAACGACCTATACAACGTCGTGAGGGCCCACCGCTGACCGCCCGGTGGGTGGTCCTCGACACCGAGGGCACGTTGACGGCCACCAGCCAGGTGCGCGTGAAGGACTCCTTCCCTCGGCTCAGCCGAGGGAAGGAGTCCTTCACGCGCTGCCGGGCTTTGGTTACGCAGGTGCCCAGAGGGCTGGGACGTTCGGCGGTTCCCAGCCCGCCAGGGAGGTGTGGCCCTGCCGGCAGGTGTACGACAGGCCGTTGTAGGTGACCTTCGCCCCGGTCGCGTAGGTCACGCCAGGTGCCCACGTTCCGCCCGGATTGCCGGTGGTCGTGGTCGTCGTCGGTGGGTTGGACGTCGTCGTGGTCGTAGTGGTGGTCGGTGTCGTGGGTGTGGTCGTCGGCGGGTTGCCGCTGCCACGCGGATGGTCGGACGCGATCACGTAGCTCGTCCCGCCGAAGGTGAACGTGAAGTTCGACGGCGAGGCGATCGGCATGTAGTAGTTCAGCGCGATGTCGACGCTCGCGCCCGGCGCGATGGTCTGCCAGCTCGGAATCGTCACGCCCGCGTGCTGGAAGTCGCCGCGCAGCCCGCCGACGTTGTTCCCGCTATGGCCTCTCGTGAGCACGGAGAGGCCGAAACCGGATTGGTCGGTCATACTGCCCGGCGCGCTGGTGCCGTAGTCGAACTCGACCCTGGTGCCGCCCGGAATGGTCGTGGTCGAGTTGTTGGTGATCCGCATCCGCGGGTTGATCGGATAGTTGTTGTCGCCCAAGGCGAATCCGGACAGACTGACGCTCGCGTTGAGTACCTGGGCCGGCATGGTGCGGCCGGCCTTGGTGTTCCCGTACGGTGCGGCGCCACGCAGGCCGTCGTTGATCTTCGTCAGCAACGTGTCACCGATGTAGTACTGGCTCTTCGCGTTGTCGTAGGCGTAGTCGCCGGCGAGCTCCCAGATCATGATGCCGCCGAGGCCCTTGCTGGAGACGTACTGTGCCTTCGCCGCGATCGACTCTTCGTCCTCAGTGGACAGGAAGACACCCTTGTTCGCGTTCCACAGCCACGGCGTGACCATGGTGCCGTTGTAGAACCGGTTGTAGGCACCGGAGATCCGGTCGGTGGGGTCGTTGACCGGGTCGAGGCCGTACTTGGTCACGTAGTCGCCCTGGACCTCGTTCTCGAGGTTCTTGGCGTGCCACATGGGGTTCACGCCCGAAGGGACTTCGAGACCGGCGGGTGTCAGGTCGTGCCACAGGTTGTCGATCCCGATCGCGCCGTTGCCGCAAGGCACCGTCGAGCCGACGCTGGACCCTGTGCCCGGTGGACATTGCGCCTGATTCGGCAACGCCGCTCTGCCCCAGAGGCCGTTGGTCCCACCGGTCACGTTCTGCCACCCTCGGGTGTAGAACCCGACGCCGATGTTGATCCGGCCCGCTTGCATCGCGCCGCGGAAATAGTGATACGCCCAGTCCGTATTGAGATACCCCTGACCGTCGTACTGCGGTGTGGTGTAGACGGACCAGTGCGCGAGTTCGGCGTCCTGCCCGTTGTCGTACAGCGGGGCGTTCGGCCCGGCGAAGTGGTTCCACGCGCCGTGCAGGTCGTAGCTCATCACGTTGGCGTAGTCGAGGTAACGCGTGACGCCGTAGACCTCCTGGCCGCGCAGCAGCCAGCCGGACGCGGGCACCGCCGCCGTCAGCAGGTAGTGCTTGCCGTCGGTCGCACCCGCGCGGTCGAGCTTTTCGCGGAGGGTGCGCATCAGGTTTTCGTAGCCCTGCCAAAGGCTTCCTCGGTTGGCGTTGGAGATCCAGAAGTCGTCGGGGTTACCCGCGTAGTTGTTCGACGTCGCGTACTCGTAGTCGATGTCGGCGCCGTTGAATCCGTACGTGCGCAGGAACTGCACGACGGAATCCGCGAAGACGTCGATGGTCGACTGGCTCTGCGCCATCCGGTAGAACCCGCCGGTCGCATTGCGCGTGCCGTCCGGGTTGAGGATGCCGCCGGTTTCGGCCCAGCCGCCGATCGAGATCAGCGTCTTCACGTTCGGGTTCTGCTTCTTGTACTTGGTCAGCAGATTGAAATGTCCCTTGTAGGACAGACTCGGGTCCATCTCCGCTCCGGGGACGCCCGGCCACTCCATCCCGATCGATGCGTTGTCGGCGTTGTTGGCCCCGACCGAGACCCGGTTCTGGGGGTCGATATGCGCGAAGGCGTAGTTCAGGTGAGTGACCTTCGACCACGGGATATTGTTCACGAGGTACGCGGGTGCGCCGTTCTTCCCGGTACGCCAGCTGGTGAAGTAGCCGATCACCCGGCGAGAATGGTTGGCCCCCAACGTTTCCCGGCCGTTGGTGTCGTACACCGTGCAATACGGTGTGTCGACTCCGGTCGTCCGGTAGAGACCGTCGGGGCGGCAGTCCTCATGGCCTGCCGCGCTCGACGTGGACGGGGTGACGACGACGATCATGAGTCCGGCCAGCGTGATGAGCGACGCCAGCAGCGGTAGCAGTTTCCTGGATCTCCTTGGCACGCCGAACCTCCGACACTCCGAAGATGGCCCTCGGTCCCAGCAGCTTGAGCCGCTGACCAGACGCGCGTCAATAGGTGTAGACCAATTTCAGTCCCGTGTCGTACTTTGTGCGTACCTCTGCTCCGTCAGGTATGGTCCGCCGGCTCAGCGGGACTCCACTCGCCCGGTCAGCGTCCGCAGGAACGACGGATCACCGTCCGCGGTGACCCGAACGTCGTACCACCCCTGGGAAAGCGGCCAATCCAACGTCACCGCACGACCCGCCGCGACCCGCACCACACGCGTGACACGAGACGAAGACAGCCGCAGTGTGATCGCGGCCGGACCCGAGTTCGAAAGCCGGAACTCGACACCCGAGCGCCACGAAAGGAACCGCGTCCGTACGTCGACCCCGGCCGCCGCACCGGACCGGCTGCCGCGCAGTTCCCACCACGACCGGTTCGGGCCCTGGACGACCAAGCGGTAGGCGTCCCCGGAAAGCGGAACCGTTTCGGCCGCCTCGCCCCGGACGTCGCGGTGCGCGGGCTCGGCGAATTCCCCGCGGTACGGGTAGAGCGCGAAATGTGCCGACGAGGAACCCGAGTTGGCCAAGGAAAGCGCGAGGTTCCGGGACTCGTCCAGCGCACCGGACACCGAAACCTGGTACGGCAGCGGACGCGCCGGGCGGCTGCCGGGTTCGGCGGTGGGCAGGGCCTGTTCCGGCGGCGGAGCGGGGCGCCAGCGGCTGATCGGGGCCGGGACCGGGCCGGGCTCGGTCAGTCGTGGACGTCGTCCGGCGTGGGAGAAGTCGAAGGCGCCGGTGAGGTCGCCTGCCACGGTCCGCCGCCACGGGCTGATGTTCGGCTCCGCGATCCCGGTCCAGCGTTCCAGGAACCGCACCACCGAGGTGTGGTCGTAGACGTTCGAGTCGACATAGCCACCGATCGACCACGGCGAGACGACGGTCATCGGAACCCGTGGGCCGAAGCCGAGCGGCTGGCCGTTGAAATGGTCCGCGTCGTTCGCCGCGTTACCCGGCGGCACCGGCGGCGGCACATGGTCGAAATAGCCGTCGTTCTCGTCGAAATTGATCAGCAGTACGGTCTTCGACCAGGTATCCCGGTCGGACGCGATCGCGTCGAGGACGCGGTAGATCAGGTTCGCGCTGCCGACCGGCGTGGACGCGCCGGGGTGCTCGGAGTCGACCGCCGACGGGACCAGCCAGGTCACCGCGGGCAGTTTCCGCGCCTGGATGTCCGCCTTCAGGCGCGTCACGAGTGTTTCTGGTTCGCTGCGGTACATCGCCTTCTGGAAGAGGCTCCGCTCGGCGGGCGTCAGCGAGGCCACACCGGCGTCGAGCTGTGCCAGCAGTTTCTTCCGCTCGTCGGGAGTCTTCTTGAACAGCCCGTCGTAGAACTCCTCGGTGGTCCGGAACCTCTCTTCGACCGAAGCGAGGATCTTCGTGCCGACCTTCTTGAACGGCAGGAAGTACTCGACGGCGTTGTCGGTGAAGTTGTCCCACTCCTGGTAGATCTTCCAGGAGACCCCGGCCGCCTCGAGCCGCTCCGGATACGTCGTCCAGTCGTAGCCCTTGTGGTCGTAGGAGTACGCCGCGTTCGTCACCGCGCGGTTGGTGCCGCCCGGCTCGAAGCCCGTGGTCCCGGTCCAGAGGAAGTTCCGGTTCGGGTTGGTGGAGCCGAAGATCGAGCAGTGGTACGCGTCGCAGAGGGTGAAGGTGTCCGCGAGTTCGTACTGCAGTGCGATGTCCTGACGTTCGTAGTAGGTCATCGTCGCCGGCGTCTTCGCGCCGATCCAGCCGTCGTTCCAGCCACGCGCCCACGCCTTGCCGCTGCCGTTCCAGCTGTGGTCGAGGTCGCCGAGGTACTGGATGTCCGACGGGTTCCGCCCGGCACGCTCCGCCTCCTTGCGCAGGGAGAACGGCAGAACCGTGCCTCCCGCCGGATTCGGCTGCTCGAAAACGGATCTTCCCGATGGCAGTTCGAGCGGATGGCCGTCGGAGAATCCGCGGACGCCGCGCAGCGTGCCGTAGTAGTGGTCGAACGACCGGTTCTCCTGCATCAGCACGATGACGTGTTCGACGGCGTCGAGACCGCCGCGCCTCATCGGCTCGGCCATCGCCGTGTGCAGGGATGGTGGGAGGAGGGAACCGGCGACGGCGGCACCGGACGCTCCGAGAAGGGTGCGGCGAGACAGTTCAGGCATGCGCGCGACCTTTGCTCAGCAAGGTGAACGGCACAAGAACCGAACCGGTCGACTTGAGGACCACACGCCGTCTCCCGCCGCGTCGTCGCAGGATCGCTGCGCTGTGTGACGGTCCGGCGGGGCGACACCGCCGAACGGCTGGCGGGGCGGTAGCCTCACGGACACCAAAAGACCGTTGACCCTTGAGGAGGGCCCGTGTCGGCAGGGCAGATCGCCGCGCTGATCGCCGCAGGAGCATTCGTCGTACTCGTCGTGCTGCTGGCGATCCCGCTGCTCAAGCTCGGCCGGACGCTGGACGAGGCCACGATCGCCATCCGCAAGGCGCACGAGAGCACCGACCCGCTGCTGCTCGGTGCGAACCAGACGATCACGCACGTCAACTCGCAGCTCGAGCGGGTCGACGGCATCACGGCCAACGCGCAGGCCGTCACCGGCAACGTGTCCGCCCTGTCGTCGGTGTTCACCGCGACCCTCGGCGGACCGCTGGTGAAGACGGCAGCGCTGTCTTACGGAATCAGCAAGGCCATCAAGGCCCGCCGCAAGAAGCAGGAAGCGAAGGCGGCGCGTCCCTCCCGGAAGCGGGGCCGCAAGTGAAGCGGCTCTTCTGGCTCGGAGTCGGCGTCGTCGCGGGTGTCGCCCTGTCCCGCAAGGCCACCGAAACGGCTCGCCAGGCCACACCCGCGGGGTTAGCCTCGAACCTGGGCGACGCCATGCGTGAGCTGGCGGGCGCCGTCGGCTCGTTCGGCGCGGAGGTCCGCGCCGGGATGAGCGAACGGGAACAGGAGTTGCACGACATGGTGTCCGAACGCTCCGGAGTGAGCACGGCCCCCTTGGCAGAGGGCAGGCACGCGGCGGCGCCGCGCCGCCCGGTCCGGCGAGCTCGCCGGGCGGAGGGCTGAGCCGGTCGCGCCCGCGACCCGAGCCCTTCGCCGTTTCCGGCCACCCTTTCCGATCGCCGCAGCGCGAGCCCGTAACACAAGGACGAACCGTGGATACACATGAAATCACCCAGCGCTTCCTGAGCCATTTCGAATCCAAGGGCCATACCCGCGTGCCCAGCGCGCCGCTGCTGCTCGACGATCCGAACCTGCTCTTCGTCAACGCCGGCATGGTCCCGTTCAAGCCGTACTTCCTCGGAGAGGTCCCGCCGCCGTATCCGCGCGCGACCAGCGTCCAGAAGTGCGTCCGCACGCCGGACATCGACGAGGTCGGCAAGACCACCCGGCACAACACGTTCTTCCAGATGGCCGGGAACTTCTCCTTCGGCGACTACTTCAAGTCCGGCGCGATCGAGTACGCGTGGGAGCTGATCACCAAACCGGTTTCCGAGGGCGGTTACGGCCTCGACCCGAGCAGGCTCTGGGCGACCGTCTACGAGGACGACGCCGAAGCGGCCGGGTTGTGGAAGAAGATCGCCGGGCTGCCCGGTGAGCGGATCCAGGCCCGCGACATGGTCGACAACTTCTGGTCGATGGGTGTTCCCGGTCCGTGCGGTCCGTGTTCGGAGATCTACTACGACCGCGGTCCCTCCTACGGGCGCGAGGGCGGGCCGATCGTCGACGAGGACCGCTACATCGAGATCTGGAACCTGGTGTTCATGCAGAACATCCGGGGTGAGGGCAGCGGCAAGAAGGACTTCCCGATCCTCGGTGAGCTGCCCGCCAAGAACATCGACACCGGAATGGGCGTCGAGCGGGTCGCGACGATCCTGCAGGGCGTCGAGAACGTCTACGAGACCGACCTCGTCCGCCCGGTGATCGGCCGCGCCGAGGAGTTCTCCGGCCGACGCTACGGCGCCGACCACACCGACGACGTCCGGTTCCGGGTCATCGCCGACCACGCCCGTACCGGTGTGCTGCTGATCGGCGACGGCGTCACGCCGGGCAACGACGGCCGCGGTTACGTGCTGCGACGTCTGCTGCGCCGGATCGTCCGCTCCGCGCGGCTGCTCGGCGTGCACGAGCCGGTACTGCCCGCCTTCGCCGCGGTCGTCCGCGACACGATGGGCCCGACCTACCCTGAACTCGTCTCCGGTTTCGACCGGATCGACGAGGTCGTGCGGGTCGAGGAGGAGGCCTTCCTCGCCACGCTGACCAGCGGTTCGCGCATCTTCGACCTCGCGGCCGAGGAGACCAAGAACTCCGGCGGCTCGCTGCTGGCCGGGGACAAGGCGTTCCAGCTGCACGACACCTACGGCTTCCCGATCGACCTGACCCTCGAGATGGCGTCCGAGCAGGGCCTGACCGTCGACGAAGAGGGCTTCCGCACGCTCATGAACGAGCAGCGGCAGCGGGCGAAGGCGGACGCTGCGGCGCGCAGGACCGGCCACGGTGACCTCTCCGAGTACCGCAAGGTGCTGGAGCAGCACGGTGAGACCGAGTTCCTCGGCTACAGCGACCTGCAGGCCGACGCGAAGGTCGTCGCGCTGCTGGAGGACGGCGTCCCGGTCCGCAGCGTCTCGGCCGGCAAGAAGGCGGAGCTGGTCTTGGACCGCACGCCGTTCTATGCCGAGAGCGGTGGCCAGGTCGCCGACACCGGGGTGCTGCTCGGCGACGGCGTCGAGCTCAAGGTCCACGACGTGCAGAAGATCG
This sequence comes from uncultured Actinomycetota bacterium, assembly GCA_963766045.1. Classification (GTDB taxonomy): domain Bacteria; phylum Actinomycetota; class Actinomycetes; order Mycobacteriales; family Pseudonocardiaceae; genus Amycolatopsis. The sequence continues at coordinate 2,455,038 of CAVXYN010000003.1, forward strand.
TGCCGGGCCTGTTCGTGCACCGGGTCGAGGTGCTCGAGGGCGAGGTCGGTCTCGGCACCGCCGTGACCGGGTCCGTGGACGGCCATCGCCGCCTGTCGATCGAGCGTTCCCACTCCGCGACGCACCTCGTCCACGCGGCCGTGCGCGGCGCGTACGGCAAGCGCGCGGCGCAGGCCGGTTCGCTCAACTCGCCGGGCCGGATGCGGTTCGATTTCACCACGGCCGGCTCGGTGTCGTCCGACGTGCTGACCGAGGTCGAGGAGGAGGTCAACGACTACCTCCAGACCAACGTCGAGGTGAACACCTTCGTCACCACCAAGGACAAGGCGCTCGAGCTAGGCGCGGTCGCGCTGTTCGGTGAGAAGTACGGCAACGACGTCCGTGTCGTCGACATGGGCGAGTACTCCCGCGAGCTGTGCGGTGGCACGCACGTCGACCGCATCGGTGAGCTGGGCTTGGTGAAGCTCGTCAGCGACTCGTCGATCGGTTCCGGCGTGCACCGGGTCGAAGCGCTGGTCGGAACGGACGCGCTCAAGTACGTCCGGAAGGAGCAGCTGCTCGTTTCACAGCTCGCGAGCACCTTCAAGGTGCCGTCGGACCAGCTGCCGTCGCGGATCGACGACGTGCTCACCCGGCTCAAGAACGCCGAGAAGGAGATCGAGCAGCTGCGCACGCGGCAGGTGCTCGGCTCGGCGGGCGCGCTCGCGGACAAGGCCGAGGATATCGGCGGGGTCGCGGTCGTCGCACAGGCGCTCGGTGACGGCGTCGACTCCAACGGCCTGCGCGCGCTGGCCCAGGACATCCGCGGCAGGCTCGGCACGCGGCCCGGTGTGGTCGCGCTGTTCGCGCCGCAGGGCGAGAAGGTCGCCTTCGTGGTCGCGACGACCAAGGCGGCGCAAGACAAGGGCATCGCTGCGGGCAAGCTCGTCCCGTCGTTCGCCGAGGCGATCGGTGGCCGCGGCGGCGGCAAGCCGGATATGGCACAGGGCGGCGGCACCAACCCGGCCGGGGCCGAACAGGCCATCGCCTCCCTGCGCGCGGCGGTCGCCCAAGTTGGCTGAGGACGCCCCCCAGCGGCGCCCGGATCGGCCTGGTGAGTCCGATCCGGGGCGTGGCAGGCGACTTGGGGTGGATGTCGGATCTGTCCGGGTCGGGGTCGCGCTCAGCGATCCCGACCCCATCCTCGCCAGCCCGCTCGTTACCCTCTCTCGGGATGCGACCGACGACAGAGACGTGGACCTGCTCGCCGAGCTCGTCACCGAACACGACGTGGTCGAGGTGATCGTGGGCCTGCCGAGGACACTCAAGGACCGCCACGGCCCGGCTGCCGAAGCGGCGCTCGACTACGCCGAAAAGGTCGCCACCAAGATCGCTCCGGTGCCGGTGAGATTGGCCGACGAGCGGTTGACCACGGTGACGGCATCCAGGATGCTGTCGCAGCGTGGGGTGAAGGGACGTAAGCAACGTGCCGTCGTCGATCAGGCGGCCGCGGTCGAGATCCTGCAGGCATGGATCGACGCGGTAGCGGCACATCGCGCACGGAAGGGCGACACATGACCGAGCCCCACGGCCGGCCCGAACGCCGGCAGGGTGGTAGACGACGGTTGCGGGAGCCTGAGGAGACCTACCAGCCACCCGCACGGCCTGCCCAGCCTCGTCGCCACGATCTCCAGCAGCCGGAGGCCCGTTCCCGGCACGGACGGCGAGAACAGCCCGCGGCTCCTCCGCCGCCGGCCCGCCGCCGGGCCGCCGCTGACGATCCGCCTCCGCTCCGGCCCCAGCGTCCGGCACCGTCGAGGCGGGCACCGGAACCGGCGCCACCACCTCCGACGCCTCCCAGAAGGTCCACCCAGCCGGGTGACCGTGGTGTTGGCATGCCCGCCTACGGCCAGGACGAGCCGCGTCCCGGCCGCCGCAGGGGCCGCGAGGACGACGGCCCGTTTCCGGACGAGCGGCCGACCGACATCCTCCCCGCCGTCGACCCCGCGCCCATGGCGCGGCGTCCGGCCCCTCGACAGCCGGGAACTCCGGCGCCGGGGAGCGAGGAGGAGTACAACGAGATCTTCGGCGAAGACGATGAGGCCGAGTACGACGACGTCTACGACGAGTACGACGACGAGTACGACGAGTACGACGACTACGAAGACGAGCTGGAGTTCGACGACGGCGACCGCGCCGAACCCGAGCGGATCGAGGACGCGCGTCCCGAGCGGCAGCAGGGGCCGCCACCGCCCAAGAAGAAACGCAAACGCGGCAAGCGTGCGCTGGGCTGGATCGCGGCGCTGACCGTGCTCGTCCTGCTGGCAGGCGGCGCCTGGTACGGCTTCAACGAGATCTTCGGTTTCGAGGATTACGAAGGTGCCGGTGAGGGCGACGTTCTCGTCCAGGTGGAGAAGGGCGACTCGACCTCGGCGATCGGAGCCCGGCTGCAAGCGGCTGGCGTGGTCGCCAGCGGTAAGGCCTTCGTCAAGGCGGGCGAGGACAACCCCGCGGTCACGAAGCTCCAGCAGGGCTACTACGTCATGAAGACGAAGATGTCCGGGACCAGTGCGGTCGACAAGATGGTCGCCCCGGCGTCGCGCGTCGGCCAGGTGGAGATCCGGCCGTACACGCAGTTCCACGACATCACCCAGCCCGACGGCAAGGTGACCCCGGGCGTGTTCTCCTTGCTGGCCAAGGCCTCCTGCGCCGACCTCAACGGCAAGAGCACCTGCGTGCCGGTGGAGGAGCTGCGCAAGACCGTGGAGACCGCGGACCTCGCGAAGCTCGGCGTGCCGACGTGGGCGGTGGAACCGGCGACGAACGCCCAGTTCAAGGACCGGCGGCTCGAAGGGCTGATCGCCCCGGGGATCTACAACGTCAAACCGGGTTGGACGGCCGAGGAACTGCTCACCGACGTCGTGAAGAAGTCGGCGGAGTCGATCCTGAACGCCGGGCTGAGCGACCAGTCGAAGGGCGAGGGAAAGACGCCGTACGAGACCTTGATCATCGCTTCGATCGTCGAACGCGAGGCGGTGAAGGTCGACTTCGAAAAGATCTCCCGGGTCATCTACAACCGGATCACCGAGAAGATGCGGCTGGAGATGGACTCCACCGTCAACTACGTCCTCGACCGGCCGACGTTGCTCACCCAGCCCGGCGACCGGGAAAAGGCCGGCGTGTACAACACTTACCGCAACGCCGGGCTCCCACCGACGCCCATCGCGGTGCCGAGCGCGGAGGCGATCCAGGCCGCGCTCAAACCGGCTCAGGGTGATTGGGTGTACTTCGTCAAATGCGAGAAGAACGGGATCTCCTGTTTCGCGGTGACGAACGACGAGCACAACAAGAACAGGGCGGACGCACAGAAGCGTGGTGTCTACTAGTGACTTCCGATGGTGACCACTAAGTCGGATTCCGGCCGCAAGGCCGCGGTCCTCGGGAAGCCGGTCGAGCATTCGCTTTCGCCGGTACTGCACGGTGCAGCGTTCCGGGCGCTGGGCCTCGACGGCTGGACCTACGAGCGTCTCGAGATGGACGCCGAAGGCCTGCCCGCGTTCGTGAGCGGGCTCGGCCCCGAGTGGGCCGGGCTTTCGGTCACCATGCCCGGGAAACGGGCAGCCTTGGACTACGCCGACGAGGTCACCTCGCGGGCCGCCGCGGTCGGCGCGGCGAATACGCTGGTGCGCCGTGAATCCGGCTGGCTTGCCGACTGCACCGACGTCGACGGCGTCACCGGGGCACTGCGGATCGCCGGGGGTCACGAGCCCGGATCCGGCGACTCGGCGATCGTCCTCGGTGCGGGCGGCACGGCCGCGGCCGCCGTCGTCGGGCTGGCCGAACTCGGCGTGAAGACCGTCCGGCTCGTGGTGCGGGAGCCCGCGCGCGCGACGGAAACCGTCGAGGCGGCGAACCGGGCCGGACTCGGCGCCGAGGTTCTGCGCTGGGCCGACGTGGACTTCGGCGAGCTGGCCGCGGACGCGGCGGTGCTGGTGAACACCGTGCCCCCGGACGTCGTTCGGCCTCATCTCGCCGAGCTCGCGACGATCGGTTGCGTCCTCGACGTCATCTACCACCCCTGGCCGACCGCGCTCGCCGACGCCGTCTCGTCGCGCGGTGGCCGGCTTGCGACCGGGCTGGATATGTTGCTGCACCAGGCTTTCGGGCAGTCCGAGCATTTCACCGGGCGGCCCGCGCCCCGGGAAGCGATGCGAGACGCGCTCAAGGAGGCGACCGGCGGGATCCTTCCCCTGCCGATCGGCTGATTCGTAAAAGCCTGACAAGATCGTTCGGGTTCGATAATCTGGCCGACTGCCTTGAGGAAGGAACAAGGGGTCATGCCTAAACCCGATCGTGCCGACTACACCGACGAAGACATCCAGAGCGCGTGGGTCGATCAGGTTCCCGTTATGAATTCAACCGTCACCCTGGCCGAATACGACCCGGAGTGGCCCGACCTGTTCGACCGCGAAGCCAAGCGCATCAGGGGGGTCTTGGGGGAGACGGCGCTGGTCGTGGAACACGTGGGTTCCACCTCGATCCCGGGACTTTGCGCGAAGCCGATCATCGACATCATGCTGATCGTCCCCGACTCCGGCGATGAGCCGGCGTACGTCCCGGATCTGGAAGCGGCGGGCTACAAGCTCACGATCCGCGAGCCGGACTGGGAGAAGCACCGCTGCTTCAAGGGGCCGGACACCAACATCAACCTGCACGTCTACTCGCCGGACAACGGCCAGGCCGAGCGCTACCGGCTCTTCCGTGAGCGGCTGATCGGGCACGACGACGAGCGGAAACTGTACGAAGCCAAGAAACGCGAACTGGCCGCGCGCACCTGGAAGTACATCCAGCACTACGCCGACGCCAAGACCGAAGTGATCGACGAGATCATCGAGCGGGCGCGGGCCGCCAAGCCCGAGGTACGTTTCCCCGCCGAGGGCGCGACAACACAGTACGACGGCTTCAGCCGGCTTTACGCGGCGCACGCCGAAACCAGCACCACCAACGCCCGCTACGACCGCCCGGCCATCCTCGACCTGGCCGGGGATGTCGCGGGCAAGCGGGTACTCGACGTCGGCTGCGCGGCGGGACACCTGAGTTCCCTGCTGGCGACGCGGGGTGCCGACGTGCTCGGCGTCGACGCCAGCGAGGGCATGGTCCGCATCGCCCGTGAACTGTTCGGCGACGTCGCGAAGTTCGAGACGGCCGACGTCTCGCAGCCGTTGAAGTTCGTCGAGGACGCGTCGATCGACGTCATCACGGCCTCGCTCGTCCTGCACTATCTGAAGGACTGGGGACCGACGCTCGCCGAGTTCCGCCGGGTCCTGAAGCCGGGCGGGGTGCTGGTGTTCTCCGTGCACCACCCCGGTGAGGACTGGCGCTGGTTCGAAAAGGACGACTACTTCCAGCTCGAACTGCTCGACGACGAATTCCCGCTGGGGGAGTACAAGCAGAAGGTGCAGTTCTACCGGCGGCCGCTGAGCTGGACGTTCGGCGCCGTCCGGGACGGCGGGTTCGCCGTCGACCGGCTGGTCGAGCCGATGCCCGAGGAGTCCGTGGCCGAGGACGACCCGCGGTGGTACCGGATGCTGCGGACGAAGCCGCGGTTTCTGTATTTCCGGGCGGTGCCGGAGGGGTAGCGGCGGGTGCCTGGGCGCGTTGGTCGTGAGTGGTAACAACGGTTAGAACCGTCGTTACCACTCACGAGCGGTCCGCGCCGTCGTCGCGTTTGGACAGGTCCCGGATCAGCGAAACGATCTCCCGGCTGACCGGCCGCAGTACCCGCAGCCGCGAGAGTCCCACCAGCCGCGCGATCAGCGGGACCGTGCGGTCCACCAGCATCCGGGTGCGTTTCTGGTCCGGCGACCGGTCGTGGACCCAGAACAGCACCATGCCCATCTGGTACAGCCACAGCAGATCCGGCAGGTCGTCGCGCAGGTCCGGGTCGAGTTTGGCGTCGGAATCGGCGATGACGTCCCGCATCAGTCCGATCGAGGCGTCGCGTGCGTGGGTCGATTCCTCGCTGAACGGGCTCAGCGGGGAGTCCGGATCGGCGGCGTTGACGAAGAACTGGGTGGCGAACCGGTGGTAAGGCCGGGCCGTTTCGTGCCAGGTGAGCAAGACCGTTTTGAGCCGGGCGGTGAAGTCCCGCTCACCTTCGATGGCTTGTCGTGACGCCTGGAGGTGCTGATCGGCCAGTTCGTCGTAGAAGCCTTGGATCAGCTGATCCTTCGAGGCGAAGTAGTAGTACGCGTTCCCGACCGACACGCCGGCTTCGGCGGCGATGGCCCGCATGGTGGTGCGGTCGTAGCCGTTCTCGGTGAACAGCCGCATCGCGGTCGCCACGATCAGTGACCTGGTTTCCTCACTCTTCGCCACAAGTGCACGTTATCCCGGTCAGGGGGCCGGGTGCGGGGCGGGCGCCGGGTACCCCGGGTAGGCGGGCGGCATCGGCACCCGCTGCGGGGTTCCGTTGTTCAGGTGGCGCCGCCGGATGCCGTTGAACACCAGCACATTGCCCACGTGCATCACCCCGAGCACAAGGGCGACGGTGCCCACCTTCACCGACAGCATTTCGAAGATGTCGCGGGCGTCGAGAACGGTGGCGCTGCTGGTGAGGAACAGGGTCACGAAGCCGAGGCTGATCAGGTAGAAGCCGACCACCAGCAGCTGGTTGACCGCCTGCGCGAGCGCCTGCCGGTCATGGAAGACGTCTTCGAGGAAGGTGCGGCCGTGCCTGCTCAGCGTGCGGGCGACGAGGACCGCCAGCGGGACGGTGATGGCCAGGTAGAGGGCATAGGCGACGACGACGGGTTGCATGGGGACCTCCGTGTTTTGAACGTGTTCAAGAAGGACTCTAACCCATCTTTTGAACGCGTTCAAGTGACGGTGTTCACCCGATGCTCACCCGCTCGGGTGTGCGGCTGCGTAAGGTTGCGCCGGACTTGGGAGGTAGAGACCGTGAAACGCATCGCCGTGGTGATCACGACGGGGGCTTTGCTGGCCGGGACGCTGCTCGCCGCGGCGCCGGCGGAGGCGTCATTGGGACAGAACGTCCGCTTCGCGACGTTCAACGCCTCACTCAACCGGGGCGCCGCCGGGCAGCTGGTGACCGACCTGTCGAAGCCCGGCAACGCGCAGGCGAACGAGGTCGCCGAGGTGATCCAGCGCAACCGGCCGGACGTCCTGCTGATCAACGAGTTCGACTACGTGCCGGACAACCTCGCGGCCGACCTGTTCCGCTCGAACTACCTCGAGCACCCTCAGAACGGCGCCGCGGCGATCGACTACCCGTACGCCTTCACCGCGCCGTCGAACACCGGTGTGGCGACCGGCTTCGACCTCGACCGCAACGGGCAGGTCGGCGGCGGCAACGACGCGCATGGCTTCGGCCTGTTCGAGGGTCAGTACGGGATGCTCGTGCTGTCGAAGTACCCCATCGACACCAAGAGCGTCCGGACCTTCCAGAAGTTCCTCTGGAAGGACATGCCGGGTGCGCTGCTCCCGGACGACCCGGCCACCCCGGCACCGCGCGACTGGTACTCGCCGCAGGCACTCGACGTCCTGCGGCTGTCGTCGAAGTCGCACTGGGACGTCCCGATCCGCGTCGGCCACTCCAGCGTGCACTTCCTGGTCGATCACCCGACGCCGCCGACCTTCGACGGTCCCGAGGACCGGAACGGCACGCGCAACAACGACGAAATCCGCTTCTGGGCGGACTACGTGACGCCGGGCAAGGGCCGCTACATCTACGACGACCGCGGCCGTCGCGGCGGGCTCGGCGCACACGAGAAGTTCGTCATCGCCGGCGACCACAACTCCGACCCGCTCGACGGCGACAGCGTCCCCGGCGCGATCGACAGGCTCCTGAAGGCACCGCGCGTCATCGAGACCCGGCCCGGCAGTCAGGGTGCGGTCCGGGCGGCGCAGGATCAGGGCGGTGCCAACGTCGGTCAGAAGGGCGACCCCTTCTACGACACCGGCGACTTCAACGACAACGCGCCCGGCAACCTGCGGATCGACTACGTCCTGCCGTCCAAGGGGCTCTTCCCTTGGCGTGCCGAGGTTTTCTGGCCGTTGCCGGACTCGCCGCTGGCGCGGCTCAACGACGCCTCGGACCACCACCTGGTGCGGGTGGACGTCTTCGTCCCGCGCTGGTAGCCGATGAACCCGGCGGCAGGTGCCCGGCTCGTGAGTGGCCCGGCTGCGCGGCGTGTCGTCCATCCCATCACGCGTGTCGTCCAACCAGTCACGCGAAACGGCCAGCCCGGCATCAGGGTCTCGTGAGTGGTAGGGCGTTCAGGCGGCGGCGCAGATGGGCGCGTTCGGGTTCGGTGCCCGCCAGATCGAGCGCCTCCCGGTAGGCCGCGGCGGCCTCGGGGAAGCGCTCGAGCCGGGACAGCAGGTCCGCCCGCGCCATCGGGTACGGGTGGTAGCCGCGCAGCCTGGGTTCCGCGGCCAGGTCGTCGAGCAGAGCCAGCCCCGCTTCCGGCCCATCGCGCATCGCGACCGCCGCCGCGCGGTTCAACGCGACGACGGGGGACGGCGTGAGCGCGAGCAGCACGTCGTAGAGCGCGACGATCTGCGGCCAGTCGGTGCTCCCGACGTCTTCGGCTTCGTCGTGCAGGGCGGCGATCGCGGCCTGGACCCCGTAGGACCCGGGTGGCCCGCCGGTGAGCGCGACCTCCACGAGCGCGCAGCCCTCGTCGATCATCGCGCGGTCCCAGCGGGAACGGTCCTGATCGTCGAGCAGCCTGAGGTCGCCGTCCGGGCCGACCCGGGCATCCCGCCGTGCGTGGACGAGCAGCATCAGTCCGAGCAGCCCGGCGACCTCACGCTCGCCGTCAAGCAGCCGGCGCAGGATCCGCGCCAGCCGGATGGCCTCCTCGGCGACGTCGAGCCGCTGCAGATCGTCACCCGAGCTGGCGGCGTAGCCCTCGGTGAAGATCGAGTAGATGACCTGCAGTACTCCGGGCAGCCGGTCCGGTAACTCGTCGGCGCCGGGCACGCGGAACGGGATCCGGGCCTCGCGGATCTTCTTCTTCGCCCGCACGATCCGCTGCGCCATCGTCGCCGGCGGAACCAGGAACGCCCGCGCGACCTCGGCGGTGGTCAGTCCGGCGAGGCAGCGCAGCGTCAGCGCCGTGCGGTCCTCGGCGGGCAGTGCCGGGTGGGCGCAGGTGAAGAACAGCTGCAGCCGTTCGTCCGGGAGGTCCTCCCCGGCGTCCGCGGCCGGCGCCGGCGCGGCCCGGTCCGCGTCGGCCTGCAGGATCGCGAGCTTCGCCGCGTACGCCTGGTCGCGGCGGAGGCGGTTCACCGCCCGCCGCCGCGCCGTCGTCAGCAGCCAAGCCCCGGGTTTCGACGGCACGCCATCGACCGGCCAATGGATCAGCGCCGCCTCGATGGCCTCGGACGTGACCTCCTCGGCGAGATCGAGATCGCCGAACCGGCGGGCCAGCGAGGCGAGCAGCAAGCCACGTTCCTCGCGGAACACGGCCTCCATCGCGTGCGCGTCCACCCTCCTCAGCCTTCGAAGTCGGCGATCGGCCGCACCACCACGGCACCGCCTGCCCGGCTCCCCGGACAGCGGGCCGCCCAGTCCAGCGCCACGTCGAGATCCGGCACGTCGATGACGAGGTACCCGCCGAGGACCTCCCGGGTCTCGGCGAACGGCCCGTCGGTGACGGTCCGCTCGCCCGTGTCGCTCACCCGGACAGTGGTCGCGGTGACCAGATCGGCCAGCGAATGCCCGTTGACCAGGACGCCGGCGTCCCTCAGTTCCTTGTCGTAGTCGACCCAGGCGTCGGGGGCGCAGTCGATGCCGGTGTTGTCTGCGGCGTGGATCAGCAGCATGTACTTCATGGAGGTGACTCCCTGTGTCCCGTGATCGTGCGGCGGTCGCCGTACACAGAGACGACAACCGGGACACGGCCGGATCGACAGGGCCCCCCGAATATTTTCTCAGGAGCGGTATTTGGAGTCGTCATTACCACTCACGACCAACGCGCTCAGGCACCCGTCGCCGCCGGCACGGAGTGTCTCGAATGCCTCGTTGGGGACGTTGAGCGTCTCGTATGTGGCGTTGGGGGCGTGTCTGTCCGGTGTGGACCGTTGGTGGTGTCACAGGCCCGCCGGAATCCGAACACGACTTACAACGCGAATCATCGACGCGGAACACTAGCCTGTGCCCATGAAGATCGCGATTCTCGACGACTACCAGAACGTGGCGCTCGGCCTGGGGGACTGGGCCTCCCTCGGTGCCGAAATCGAAGTGTTCACGAAGCCGTTCGACGGCGCGGAAGACGTGGTCGAACGGCTCAAGGGGTTCGACGTCCTGGTCGCGATGCGGGAACGCACCCGGTTCCCCGCCGATGTGCTCGACAGGCTGCCCGAGCTCAAGCTGCTGGTGAGCACCGGCAAGCGCAACGCGGCGATCGACGTGGCCGCGGCGCGGCGCAACGGCGTGGTCGTCTCGGCGACCGGGTATATCGGCGCGCCCGCCGCCGAGCACACCTGGGCCCTGATCCTCGCCGCCGCGCGGAACCTGCCCACCGAGTTCCGGAACATGAGCGAAGGCGGCTGGCAGACCACCGTCGGCACGATTCTGCACGGCAAGACGCTGGGCCTGCTCGGCCTCGGACGGCTCGGCGCGGGCGCGGCGAAGATCGGCCAGGCCTTCGGGATGGAGACCATCGCCTGGAGTCAGAACCTCACCGCGGAGAAGGCGGCCGAACACGGTGTGACGGCGGTGTCGAAGGAAGAACTGTTCGCCCAGGCGGACGTCCTGTCGGTCCATCTGGTGCTCAGCCACCGAAGCCGTGGCCTCGTCGGCGCCGCGGAGCTCGCCGCGATGAAGCCGACGGCGATGCTCGTCAACACCTCGCGCGGACCGATCGTGGACGAGGCCGCGTTGATCGACGCGTTGCGCCGCAAGGCGATCGGCGTCGCGGCACTCGACGTTTACGATGTCGAACCGCTGCCGTCCGAACATCCGTTGCGCACGCTGGACAACGTCGTGCTGACACCGCATATCGGGTACGTCGCCCGTGAGGCCTACGAGATCTTCTACCGTGACGCGGTCGAGGACATCGCGGCCTTCGTGGCCGGCTCCCCGCTCCGCGTCATGGAGTGAGGCGGCCCAGTTCGGCGAGGACTGCGTCGGTGTAGGGCGGCCACACCTCGGCCGCCCACGGACCGAACGCGCGGTCGGTGAGCGCGACACAGGCGGCACCCGCTTCCGGATCGACCCACAGGAACGTGCCGGACTGTCCGAAGTGGCCGTACGTCCCCGGCGAGCTCGACGAGCCGGTCCAATGTGGACTCTTGTGGTCGCGGATCTCGAAACCGAGTCCCCAGTCGTTCGGCTTCTGGTGGCCGAATCCGGGCAGGACACCGGAAAGCCCAGGGAAGACCACGCTTGTCGCCTCTCGGGCGGTCTCCGGTGCGATGAGTTTCGGGGTCTGCAGCTCGCCCGCGAACGCGGCAAGATCATCCACAGTGGACTCCGCGCCCGAGGCGGGGGAGCCGGTGAGCCGGGTGGACTTCATGCCGAGCGGCTGGAACAGCGCTTCGGCCTGGTAGTCGGCGAAGGGGATGCCGGAATGCTCGGTGAGCGCGTCGGCGAGCTGCTCGAACCCGGCGTTCGAGTACAGCCGCCGGTTGCCGGGCGCCGCCATCGGCTTGTGCTCGTTGAAGGCGAGGCCCGAGGTGTGCGCGAGCAGGTGCCGGATCGTCGAGCCCTCGGGGCCGGCGGGCGTGTCGAGCTCGACCACACCCTCTTCGATGGCGATCAGCGCGGTATAGGCCGTCAGGGGCTTCGTCACCGAAGCCAGCCGGTACACCTTCGTCGTGTCGCCGTGGGTGCCCAGCACTTCACCGGCGGCGTTCACCACGGCCGTGGCGGCGTTGTCCACCGGCCACTGTTCGATCTCGCGCACGCTCTCCATGCCCGACACCCTACGAAGCCCGGGCCGGTCGGGGCGGCCCGGGCTTCGCAGGAATGGGATCAGGCGTCGAGGTCGGTCGCCACCAGCTCAGCGACCGCGTCGACGGCCGCTTCGGCGCCGTCACCCTCGGCACTGATGATGACCTCGTCGCCGAACCCCGCGGCGAGTGTCATCAGGTTGAGCACGCTGCCGGCCGCAACCGGGTCGCCGCCCGCCTTGGCGATGTTCACCGCGACGGACTGCGCCGCGGCCGCCTTGGCGACCAGTGCGGCCGGCCTGGCGTGCAGGCCCACCTTGCTGGCCACGGTGACGCGTTTCTCCGGCATGTTCTTCCCTTTCGTGCCTTCGGTTTCTTGACTTCGAGACTACTTCGTGGCGGGCTTCGCCGCGGTGGCTTCGAGGTCGGCTTCGATCGAGTCGTCCTCGCGGCCCGGGGTCCGCATGTTCCACTTCTTGATCACGAAGCGGAACACCACGTAGTAGATGACCCCGTAGACCAGGCCGATCGGGATGAGCAGCCATGCCTTGCTCGCCGCCGGGTGGGTGCTGTTGAGCGCGAAGTCGATCGCCCCGGCGGAGAACGAGAAGCCGAGGTGGATGTCGAGTGCGTTCACCAGGGCCAGCGACGTACCGGTCAGGACCGCGTGGATCAGGTACAGCGGCCACGCGACGAACATGAACGAGAACTCGATCGGCTCGGTGACACCGGTCAGGAACGAGGTCAGCGCGCCGGCGATCATCACACCGCCGACGATCTTCTTCTGGCTGGGCTTCGCGGACTGCCAGATCGCCAGCGCCGCGGCGGGCAGGGCGAACATGAAGATCGGGAAGAACCCGGTCATGAACGCCCCGCGGGTCGGGTCGCCCTTGAAGAACTCTGTCAGGTCACCGCCGTCGAAGATGAACCACACCGGCACGTTCAGCAGCTGGTGCAGACCGACCGGGATGAGCAGCCGGTTGAGCATGCCGTAGATACCACCACCGACCACGGGAGCGCCGGTGACCGCCTCGCCCGCGGCCTGGATGCCTTCGTTGACCCAGTGGAAGACCAGGCCCAGCGGCACCGCGAGGATCATCAGCACCAGTGCGGTGATGATCGGCACGAACCGGCGGCCACCGAAGAAGGCCAGGTACGGCGGCAGCTTGATGCGGTAGAACTTCTGCCACAGCAGGGCGGTGACAAGGCCGACGATCACGCCGGCCAGCACACTGTAAGGCCACTTGAGCGGGTTGAGCATCAGGCCGGCGGGCTTTTCGGGGTCCCAGCCGGGAAGCTCGTCGAACGGCGCGAACACCCGGACGACACTGCTGAACACGAAGAAACCGACCACGGCGGCCAAGGCCGTCGCGCCGTCGCTCTTGCGGGCGAAGCCGACGGCGATACCCACCGCGAACAGGAGCGGCAGCCAGTTGAAGAGGGAACCGCCTGCCGCACCGAGAACCGCGGCGACTTTGTCCCAGCCGAGGCCGTCTGCTCCGAGCAGGTCGGGCTCGCCGAGCCTGGACAGGAGTCCTGCGGCGGGAAGAGCGGCGATGGGGAGCATGAGACTGCGACCGAAGCGCTGAAGCCCGGCCAGTCCCTTGCCTTTGCTCCTCGCCCCCTCCGCGGTGGTGGAGCTCATCGGGTACCTCCATAGTGAGGGTGATGACCGGAATCCGGGGTATTCCGATCCAGCTGCATGGTGACCTGGTAATGATCGCCCCGGTACCAGGAAGTTATGTCCTCCACGGGTTCCCCGTTGGCGCTGGAGACCCGGCGGAAGACCAGGAGCGGACTGCCGGCGCGCATACCGAGCAGGCGTGCCGTTTCGCGGTCCGCTGATTCGGCCCAAACCGTCTGCCATGCGTGGTCCGGGCGCAAGTCGTACGTTTCGGCGAGCTGGACGTACAACGATCGTGTGAGGTCGAGATCGAGCAGGCCGGGCATCCGGCCCGCGTGGTACCAGCCCCGCTCGACGGCCAGCGGCACGCCGTCGGCACGGCGGAGCCGCACCAGCCGGTGTGCCGGGATGCCCGAGGCGAGGCCGAGCGCGTGCGCCGTCGGCGCGGGCGGGACCTCGGTGGAGGTCTTGACGACCTCCGTGGTCGGGGTCAGCCCGCGGCGGCGCATGTCCTCGGTGAACGACATCAGGTAGAGCTGGAGCTCCATCCGCCTGGCGGCGGTGAACGTCCCCTTACCGCGCACGCGGGACAGAAGTCCCTCCTCGACCAGCTTGCCGATCGCCGACCGGACCGTGAGCCTCGACACCTGATAGGTCTCGGCAAGGTCACGTTCCGACGGGATAGGCGATCCCGGGGGTAGCTCACGCTCGACCGTGCGGCGCAGAATCTCCCGCAGCTGAGCGTGTTTCGGCGTCGGTCCGTTGACCACGCGGTCGGACGGCGGAACCTGCGCCGAGGCGCTCATCGTGGTCACCGTCCTTTCAGGGCATCCGTACTCGCATCCGGTCCGGAAGATTGGTACGTTCCGGTCTAGACCAATGATCCGATGGGGCAGGATGCTCCGTCTCACGAGCGGGTGTCAACCACCGTTACGTGTTCGTGGCCGGGAGTGGGGTGCGAGTGGGCGAACGGCGTAGTACAGCTGGATCGCAGAGCTGCCCCGCGTGGGAAATCAACAGGGAACAAGGAGACCGCGATGGCGGATGACAGGCCGGAAAAGATCCTCGCGGCGCTCGGTGGCGCGGAGAACCTCATCGAGATCGAGGGGTGTATCACCCGGCTGCGCTGTGAGCTGGAGGACATGAGCCTGCTCGACGAGCCCGCGCTGAAGGCGGCGGGCGCGATGGGCGTGGTGAGGATGGGTGCGGGCGTTCAGGTCATCGTCGGGCCCGAGGCCGACACGATCGCCAGCGATATCGAGGACCTGCTGTGAGTCTCGAGATCCTCAGCCCGGTCACCGGCCGCACGACGGCGATGACCGACGTGCCCGACCCGGTCTTCGCGCAGGCGATGGTCGGTCCCGGCATCGCCGTCCAGCCCTCGGGCGGGCGTCAGGACGCGGTCGCGCCGGTCGACGGGACGATCGTGACCCTGCACCCGCACGCCTACGTCGTGGCCACCGACGACGGCCGCGCGGTGCTGGTCCACCTCGGGATCGACACGGTCAAGCAGAAGGGCGAGGGCTTCACCCTGCACGTCGTCAAGGGGGAGGCGGTCCGGGCCGGGCAGCCGGTCGTCGGCTGGGACCCGGAGGCCGTCGCGGCCGCCGGATACTCACCGATCGTGCCCGTGGTCGCACTCGACGCGAAGGCCGAGGTCCTCTCGGGTCTGCTGACCGGTGGTGACATCGAAGCGGGTGACCCGATCTTCACCTGGGACGTCTGAACGGTCCATCGATGAAGGGGTCCCGATAGGACGAATTCGTCCTATCGGGACCCCTTCATGACTTTCAGCACTTTTTCCGACGGAATTGTCGAGAAATGAGTATGCAGGTCAGGCGGTGACGACCTGACCGTTCGCGACCTTGACCGCGATCGAGGGCAACGGTTTGTCCGCCGGGCCCTTTTTGACCGCTCCGGTCGCCGCGTCGAAGACCGAGTTGTGACAGGGGCACTTCAGCTCGGCGCCGGCGGGTACGACCGAGCAGCCCTGGTGGGTGCAGATCGCGCTGAACGCGGCCGCCGTCCCCTCGGCCGTCCTGGTGACGATGACCTCTTTCCCGTCCGAGGTCTTGGCGGCCTTCGCCTCGCCGACCTGGATGTCCGTGAGCGCGACGAGGTTTTCGCCGGGAGCCGCGGCCGGGGGAGCGGCAGCCGATCCGGATGACGGAGCGTCGCTTCCGCAGGCCGAAAGGGCGACGGCGCCAACGGTCGCGCCTGCGACGGCGGCCCCGGTGGTGAGAACTGTGCGGCGGGAGTGCAGTTCGGCAGTCATGCACATAGACACGTTGTGCACACCCATCCGGTTCAATTTCGCCGACGATCGGGTGCTGGATTGAACCGCGGAGGTCTCTTTTCCGTGTTCAAAGGCATAGGGGAAACCGAACACGCGGGAAAAGGGACATGGCCATGATCCGGTGGTTACTGCGGGCGGTAGTGGCGGCGGGCCTGTTGGGCTCGGCGTGGGTGCATTACGTCGTATGGCAGGACTGGGCTTCCGATACGGAGGTCGTAGGTCCGCTCTTCTTGGTGAACGTGGTGGCCGGTGTGGTCATCGCGATCGCCGTTCTGGTCTGGCACCACTGGCTACCGGCCCTCGCGGCCGTCGGCTTCGGCTTGGCCACGCTTGGCGCGTACGTGCTGTCGCTGACCACCGGGTTCTTCGGGGTCACGGAGCAGTTCGCCACCCAGGCCGAGCTGTGGGGCGTGATCACGGAGGCGGCTTGCGTGGTGTTCGGCATCCCTTTGCTGTTCAACCGCCAGGCCGCGGATCGGTGAAGGAATTCGCGGAGGACCGGCTGATGCGGGCTTTGCACGAGGAGCACGCTTCGGCTCTCTGGGCCTACGCGCTGAACCTGACCAGTGGAGACCGGGTCCGGGCGGAGGACGTCGTACAGGAGACGTTGCTGCGGGCTTGGCGCAACGCCAAGGTGCTCGACCAGACCGAGGGCTCGGCGCGGGGCTGGCTGTTCACCGTGGCGAGACGGATAGCCATCGACGACTGGCGTGCCTCCGAGGCACATCCGGAGGTGGTGACCGGTGATCCGCCCGAAACGGCGGTCACGGACGGCACCGAAAGAGCGGTTCAGGGCTGGTTGGTCGCCGAAGCGCTCGGTGAGCTTTCGCCGAGACATCGGGACGTGCTCGTCCTGTGTTATTTCCAGGGTTACTCCATCGCGGACGCGGCGAAGCGGCTGGGTGTGGCCGAAGGGACGATCAAGTCGCGGACGCACTACGCGTTGAGGGCGTTGCGGCTGGTATTGGAGGAAAGAGGGGTGACTCAATGACCGACCCCTTCGCTACCTACGACGCGGCCTACGTGCTCGGGGCGTTGTCCCCGGAGGACCGGCACGCGTACGAGAAGCATCTGCGCGTCTGCGATCAATGCGCCGCGTCCGTGCGAGACCTCGCCGGGATCCCCGGCCTGTTGGCGCAGGCGGGCGGCCCCGCGCTGCTCGAGGAGGAACCGGCGCCCTCGCCGGAGTTGCTCCCGACCGTGCTCAAACGGGTCCGCCGGGGACGACGGATCCAGCGCGCGGTCACGGCCACGGCGTCCGCCGTCGCCGTCGCGGCCAGCGTCGCCCTCGCGGTGGTGCTGACCGGGCCGATCGCGGCGGGCGGCGACCCGATGACCGCGCTCGGCGACTATCCGGTCACCGCCAAGGTCAGCATGGCCGACACGGACAACGGCGCCCAGGTCGACATGACCTGCAGCTACGGCGGAAGCCGTACGGGTGACTACATCCTGGTCGCCATCGGGCAGGACGGCGCCACCAGCGAGCTGGCCAGCTGGCGTGCGATGCCGAAGGACACGGCGCATATCGTGGTCGGCACCGCGATGCGGACCGGGGACATCAAGGCGCTCGAGATCCGCACGCCCTCGGGTCTGCCGCTGATGCGGATGAACCCTTAGTCCCGGTGTCATGACAGGTCTTCGACACGGAGTTCGGGACGGATTGGTGGGAGATCGGAGAAAGTTTCGGGGCAGGAGAGGGCAGGAGCACGTGATGCGAAGGCCACAGCAACCTTGAACGTTGTGCATGTGGCCTTCGCATCACCAGCCGAGGCGCCGGGCAGGCACGAAAGGTCCGGTCGCGAAAACCGGTCCTTGCCTCTCTGAGAGGTGGCGGCGCACTCTTGATCAGGTGCTCTGGTCACTGATCTTCGCCGCGGTGGGCGCCGGTTCGGCGCTCCTCGCGCGACCCTTGTTGCGCCGGGCCCAGGCGCCGGTCACGGCGTGGGCGGGCGCCGGATCGGCGGCGTTCCTGGTCGTGGTCTGCCTCCGCTGGCAGGCGGGCGCGTGGCCCGTGTGGTGGCTGCCCGTCCCGGTCCTGTTGACCGCGTTCGCGGTACCGCTGGCGCTGGCGGACTTCAAGTACCGGCGGCTCCCGGACGTCCTGACCCTGAGCGCGTATCCGGCGTTCGCGGCGGCCATGGCGGTGGCCGCCGGCGGCGGCGGCCCGGAGATCGCCGTGCGGGCCGCGGGCGGCGCGGTCGTGTTCGGCGGAGCGCACGCCCTGGTCCACCTGCTCTCACCCGCGTCGCTCGGTGCCGGCGACGTGAAACTCGCCGGAAGTCTCGGCGCGGTTCTCGCCGCGACGGGCTGGCCTTCGGTCCTGCTCGGCGCGGTACTCGCGGCTCTGCTCAGCGCCGCCCTCGCCGCCGGTGGACGGCGGTCGGCGGCCGCGCCGCACGGGCCCGGGCTCCTGGGCGCGGCCTGGGTGTTCGCCGTCTTCGCCGGACCCGCTCCGGGATAGCCCGGCCTGTCCAGGCAGGAAGGGGAGGCTGTGACAGGATCTGTCAGGTGTTGCGCTGGATAACCGCAGGGGAATCGCACGGACCCGCTCTCGCCGCCATCCTGGAAGGGATGCCGGCCGGGGTCGAGGTCACGACCGCCGAAGTGAGCGAGCAGCTCGCACGCCGCAGGCTCGGCTTCGGCCGCAGCCCGCGTATGGGGTTCGAGACCGACCACATCGAGTTCGTCGGCGGGGTCCGGCACGGGCTCACCCAGGGCGGCCCGGTCGCGGTCCAGATCGAGAACGCCGAGTGGCCCAAGTGGGAGAAGGTCATGTCGGCCGATCCCGTGCCCGCCGAAGAGCTGGAAGGGCTGGCGCGCAACGAACCGCTGACCCGCCCCCGGCCCGGCCACGCCGACCTGCCCGGTATGCAGAAGTACGGTTTCCCCGAGGCACGTCCGGTCCTGGAGCGCGCGAGCGCCCGCGAGACGGCGTCCCGGACGGCGCTCGGCACGGTCGCCCGCAACTACCTGAAGCAGCTGCTGGGAGTCGAGATCCTCAGCCACGTCGTGTCGATCGGCGGCGCCGAGGCGCCGGAAGGCCCGCTACCGGTGGCCTCCGACCTCCCGGCGATCGACGAGAGCCCGGTCCGCGCCTTCGGCAAGGAGGGGACCGACGCGATGGTCGCCGAGGTCGACGCCGTGCGGAAGGCGGGTGACACCGTCGGCGGCGTGATCGAGGTGATCGCCTACGGCCTGCCGCCGGGCCTCGGCTCGCACGTGCACTGGGACCGCAGGCTCGACGCACGGCTGGCCGGCGCGCTGATGGGCGTGCAGGCGATGAAGGGGGTCGAGGTCGGCGACGGCTTCACCACCGCCAAGCGCTGGGGCAGCAAGGCCCACGACGAGATCGACCGCGGCACCGGTCCGGTCGGCGTCACCCGCCGCTCCAACCGCGCGGGCGGTCTCGAAGGCGGCATCACCAACGGCGAGCCGCTGCGCGTGCGCGTCGCCATGAAGCCGATCTCGACCGTCCCCAAAGCACTGTCCACTGTGGATGTCACGACCGGTGAGCCCGCGGTGGCGATCCACCAGCGTTCCGACGTCTGCGCGGTACCGCGCGCCGGTGTCGTGCTGGAGTCGGTCGTCGCGCTGATCCTCGCGGACGCCGCGCTGGAGAAGTTCGGCGGCGACTCGCTGGCCGAGGGCAAGCGCAACGCCGAGGCCTACCTGAAGGCGCTCGAGGAGCGCTGGTGACTCCTCGTGCGGTGATCATCGGGCCGCCGGGTTCCGGCAAGAGCACGGTCGGCCCGGCGCTCGCCGCCCGGCTCGGGGTCGCCTTCCGCGACAGCGACGTGGACATCGTCGCCCGCGCGGGCAAGCCCATCACCGACATCTTCGCCGACGAAGGCGAGCCCGCCTTCCGAGCGCTGGAGGAAGAGGTCATCGCCGAGGGGCTGGCCGAGCACGAAGGTGTCCTTTCGCTCGGCGGGGGAGCACCGATCACGCCCGGCACCCGGGTGCGGCTGGCGGGACACACCGTGGTCTTCCTCAACGTCGGAATGGCCGCCGGGGTCCAGCGCGCCGGGCTCTCGACCGCGCGCCCGCTGCTCGCCGGAGTCAACCCGCGCGCGACCTACAAAGCCCTGCTCGACGCCCGCCTCCCGGTGTACCGCGAGGTGGCCACCATCGAGATCGAGACCGACCATCGGACACCGGACGAGGTCGTGGAAGCAGCCGTAGCCGAACTCAAGGAACTGGCATGAAGCGCACCACCCTCGGCGTCGTAGTGGCCGCCGTCGCCCTCGTCGTGACCGCCTGTGGCGAAGAAAAGCAGCCCGCGGGCAGCGATGTCGTCGTCACGTCGAGCGCGGCCGACAGCGGCCCCGCTCCTTCGGAGACTCCGACACCCGATGTCGCGGCCGATGTCAAGATCACCTCATGCGACGGCACCGGCTACTCGCCTAAGGTCGTCATCGTGGTCACCAACAGCACCAGCGAGGACGCGCGCTACGCGGTCACCATCGCGATCAAGGACGCCGACGGCAAGTCTTCCGGTGAAGCCCTGTTCGCGAAGAACCGGATGACGCCCGGCCAGACGGTGACCGAGGAGATCCCCGGGGACACCCCGGTCAAGGGCAAGATCACCTGCGAGGTCGCCGCGGCCAAGCGACTTCCGCCGAAGTGAGGAGCACGATGACCGAGCCGGTCCGCATCCAGGTCAACACCGCCCACCCGTACGAAGTCGTCGTCGGGCGGGGTCTGCTCGGTGAGCTCACCGAGCAGCTCGCCGACGCCTCGAAGGTCGCGCTGATCCACCCCCCGACGCTGACCACGACCGCCGAGGCCGTCCGTGAAGAGCTGGCCGAAGCAGGGATCGAGGCCCATCGGGTCGAAATCCCTGACGCCGAGGACGGCAAGGCGCTGACCGTCGCCAGCTTCTGCTGGGAGGTGCTCGGCCGCGTGGGCCTCGACCGCCGTGGCGTGGTCGTCGGGCTCGGCGGCGGCGCGGTGACCGACCTCGCGGGCTTCGTCGCCGCGACCTGGATGCGCGGCGTTCGCCTGATCAACGTGCCCACCACGCTGCTGGGCATGGTCGACGCCGCGATCGGCGGGAAGACCGGGATCAACACCGAGGCGGGCAAGAACCTCGTCGGCGTCTTCCACGAGCCGAGCACGGTCCTGGTCGACCTCGCGACGCTGGAGACGTTGCCGCCCAACGAACTCGTCGGCGGGATGGCCGAGGTGGTCAAGAGCGGGTTCATCGCGGACCCGCGGATCCTCGAACTGGTCGAGCAGGACCCGGCGGCCGCGCTCGACACCACGGGCGAGGTCATCGGCGAGCTGGTCCGGCGCTCGATCCAGGTGAAGGCCGACGTCGTCGCCGCGGATCTGCGCGAGTCGGATCTGCGCGAGATCCTCAACTACGGCCACACCCTCGCGCATGCCATCGAGCGCCGTGAGCGGTACCGCTGGCGTCATGGCGCGGCGGTCAGTGTCGGGCTGGTGTTCGCCGCCGAGCTCGCGCGGCTGGCCGGACGGCTCGACGACGCCACCGCCGAGCGCCACGCCGCCGTCCTCAAGCTGCTGGGTCTGCCGACGACCTACGACCCGGACGCACTCCCGCAGCTGCTGGAGACGATGAAGGGCGACAAGAAGACCCGATCGGGTGTGCTGCGGTTCGTCGTCCTCGACGGGCTCGCCAAACCCGGCAGGCTGGAAGGGCCGGACCCGTCCCTGCTCGCGGCGGCGTACTCGGCTGTTGCCGGTGAGGCGCCACAGGGTTCGTCCAGGCGTGCCGGAGGGAGCGTGCTGCTGTGAAGGTACTGGTGCTCAACGGCCCCAACCTGGGCAGGCTCGGGCTGCGTGAACCGGGGATCTACGGTTCGGCCACCCACTCCGACCTCGTCGACGGCTGCCTCCAAACCGGCAAGGACCTCGGGATCGACGTCGAGGTCCGGCAGACCGATCACGAAGGCGAGATGGTCGGCTGGCTGCACGAAGCCGCCGACGCCGGCTGGCCGGTCGTGCTGAACGCGGCAGCGTGGACGCACTATTCGATCGCGGTCCGCGACGCCGCCGCCCAGCTGAAGGCGCCGCTGATCGAGCTGCATATCTCGAACGTCCACAAACGCGAGGCGTTCCGTCACCACAGCGTGCTCTCCGACATCGCCACCGCGGTGATCGCCGGGCTCGGGGTCGACGGCTACCCGCTCGCCCTGCGCTGGATGGCCGCGAACGCGGGATGAACAACCCGCCCGAGATCAGGACCGAGCGGCTGCGCCTGCGGGCACTGGCCGGATCCGACACCGAGGCCATGATCGAGGTGTTCGCGGATCCGGAGATGAGCGCGCACTTCCCGAACGACCTCACCGACCCGGCTCAGGTCCGAGCGATGATGGACCGGCGGCTGGCCTACCGGGGCCCGGCGGAGCTGGGGCACTGGGCCATCGAGCGCGACGGCGACGTCATCGGGCTGGCGCATCTGCGGCCGTCCTGGGAGCTGCCCGGCGAGGTTCCGGAGATCGGGTACTACCTGTCCCGCAAGCACGGCGGGCAGGGCCTGGCGACCGAGGCCGGACGCGCGCTGCTCGACCACGGACTGGCGGCGCTCGGTCTCCCGTCGGTGTGGGCGCTGGTCCATGAGTCCAATGTGGCCAGTCTGAACCTGGTGCGGCGCTTGGGTTTCCTCGAAGTCGGCGGCGGTGAGCACTACGGCTCCGGTCCGCATCGCGTGTTCGTCGCACTGCCGTCGAAACATGGGCGGCCGCATCACATCGAGCTGTGGGTCCCGGACCTCGCCCGTGCCGAGGAGAGCTGGGGCTGGCTGCTCGGCGAGCTGGGCTGGCGGGAGTTCCAGCGGTGGTCCGCCGGGGTCAGCTGGACGCTCGGCGCGACCTACCTCGTCGTCGAACGGTCGCCCGCGCTGAGCGCGGACGACCATGAGCGGACCCGGCCGGGACTGAACCACCTCGCCCTGCATGTCGACACCCGCGAGCGGGTCGACGAGCTGGCCGCGGAAGCCGTCGAACACGGCTGGTCGCCGATGTTCGCGGAGAAGTATCCGTATGCGGGCGGTGATCGGCACTACGCCGCATACCTCGAGAACAGCGATGGTTTCGAGGTGGAACTGGTCGCACTCCAGGGGAGCGACGTCACCCAGGCGGGTTAAGGCTCGCTACACTCAGCCATCATGCGCCTTTCTCGTCGTGGGGGTCGACGACCCGCCGGAGCCGTGGCTGCCGTCGTTCTGGCCGCCGCGGTCCTCGCCGGGTGCTCCGACGGCTACGCCCAGCCCCAAGCCGATGGCAAGGGCGGCGGGATAGGCGGCGCGCCACAGGCTCCCCAGGAGGCGCCGAGACCGCTCAACGTCGAACTGGCCACGACCGACCCCCGCCAGAGCGGCGGCGTGATCGGGGCGGGTGGCCAGGACGCGGTCTACAACTACGGTCCGACTGTCATGCGGGACGGCGGCAAGCTCCGGATGTGGTGGTGCAGCCAGTACGGCAGCGCCCAGC
This sequence comes from uncultured Actinomycetota bacterium, assembly GCA_963766045.1. Lineage (GTDB taxonomy): Bacteria > Actinomycetota > Actinomycetes > Mycobacteriales > Pseudonocardiaceae > Amycolatopsis. The sequence goes on from CAVXYN010000003.1 coordinate 2,478,316, forward strand.
CCGCCGGTGACGACATCCTCTACGCGCAGTCGCAATCGCTCGACGGACCCTTCGCCGGGCCCGCGGGCGGAGCACCCGCCGCGGTCTTCTCGGGGGCACCGGGCGGTTTCGACGGGATGCACACCTGCGACCCGTCGGTGATCAAGGTCGGTTCGACCTACTACATGTATTACACCGGCGCGGCCGGTGACCACGCGCACGGCAACTCGATCGGGCTCGCCACCAGCCCCGACGGCGTCAACTGGACGCGCGCCGCGGGCGGGCGGCCGATCGTCGGGCCCTCGCACGACTTCAACCGCGCCAACAACGTCTACGGCGTCGGCCAGCCGTCCGCGGTGTACCTCGACGACTGGTTCTACCTGCTCTTCACCGACACCACGGGCGAGACGGCCGGTTGGAACGGAGCCGGGCAGTTCCTGCTCCGCGCCAAGGACCCGGCCTTTACTCGCGGGGTGGAGGCGTTGGGGGACAAGGGCTTCGCGCCCGTGCCGAGTACGTCGTCGCCGCGCGCGCGATCGCTGGTCGACGCGTTCAGCACGGACCTGATGTGGGTCGGCGCCCTCGACGCCTTCGTGGTCGCCCATGAGACCGAACAGGGCACCACGCTCACGTTCTGGACCAAGAACTTCACCGTGCAGCCGTACAAGCCGGTCGTCGTCCCCGGAGCGTGGAAAGAAGGCCCCGGCCTGGTCCGGCGGCCCGACGGGCACGCGCCGCTGTCGTCGGGAGACGTCTGCGACCGGGTCCCGTTCGACGTTGTCCGCGCGACGGTCACCGGCGGAGCCGGGGCGCCGACGGACCTCAAGCATTTCGGCCTGGACGTCCGCGGCTCGCAGGCCTGTGACAGCGACGCGCGGGTGCGGACCTCGTTCGAGGGGATCGCGATGCCCTCGCCGCAGCGGACGATCGATCTGGTGGCGGACGGCAAACTGGTGCGGGTCGACAGACGGTCCGTGGCGGCGGCGCTGGCGGGCGAGATCGTCGACAAACGGCTCAAGGCCGCCGACCGCTTTCCGCCAGCCGTGCGGCTGGGCGCGGGAGCGCGGATGGTGCGGGCGCCGGGGCGCGGGGTCGGGGTGCTGCTCGACGGCAAGCTCTACGCCCTGCCGGACGCCGGGATCGCGGCGCTGAACGATTCCGCCGTCGAGGACATCCCGGACCAGATCTGGGACGGCTACCCGGCCGGCTTCTCGCTGGCGGGCTGAGCCGGCTCTTCGTCGTCCTCGTCCTGCTTCGCTTTGGCGATCCGGGCGCCGACGAACAGCCCCAGCCCCGCCGGGATCAGCACCAGGAGAGCGGAGAAGGCCGCGCCGCCGGTGAGCGCGCCGCCGAGTTCGGACACGCCGGTCTGGTCGACGAACACCGACCGGCCGATCACGTAGAGCACCCCCGAGACGGGCCCCGCGATCAACGCCGCGATGAACCAGTTCCGGCCGCGATCCGTCCTGCCCTGCCAGGCGTCGACGGCGCTCCATCCGGCCGCGGCGCCGACGAGGACGGCCAGCGCGACGGAGACCACGAGGGTCTGGTCGGTGGGGTTGAAGACCTCGTACTTGGCCAGCACGGTGACGGCTGAGCCGTGCAGCAGCGCCATCACGAGTCCACGAGTCAGCCACGGTGCCATGCCCGGAGTGTAGGCAGCCCTGGTCGCCGTCGGGTGACAGCGTGCCGACAGCCCGGCTCGATAGCGTCGTCGGCCAGGACACCTGGAGGGAAGATTGTCTCGGTTCATCAAGCGATCCCTGGCGGCCACGATGCTCGCGGGCGCGGGCGTACTGCTCATGGCCTCGCCGGCGAGCGCCGTGTCGGAGACCTGTGCGCCGTTCCTGTCGGACGGTCTCGAGCTGAAGATCTGCGCCACGCTCGGCACCCCGTCGGCGGGGACGGCGGAAGCCGGCGGGCGGACCATCGAACTGCACGAGTACCGGCGCGACCACGTGATCACCGTCGAGCTGCAGCGGCGCGACGGCTCCGGGGTGTGGACGACGGTCGCCGCGGCGCGCGGCCGGGACTTCGAAGGCGCTTCCGCGGTGACGGACGCCGTTGCCGTCTCCGGGGCCGTCCGTTCCTGCGCCACCGGCGGCCTTGTCGGCCACGAGCAAGCCACCGTCTGCACCGCATAGCCGATGCGTCGCGAAGGCCACGTGAGACCTTGATGCCGGGCTGGCCGTTTGGCGTGACTGGTTGGACGACACGCGTGTCGTCCAACCAGTCACGCCAAACCGCCACTTGCGCACCGCCGCCATCGCCCTTCACGTACTTGGGGAGCGCGGCGTGATCACCGGTGGCCGAGTGAGCCACGCACTTGGGTGACCTTCAGGCCTAAACTCGACTCCGTGCGTGAATACTTCTTTCGCCGCCGCGCGGCGCTGCGATCCCTGCTCGCTGAATCGGGCGTGGATGCGCTGCTGGTCACGGACCTGCTCAACATCAGGTACCTGACCGGCTTCACCGGGTCCAACGCCGCTCTCCTGGTCCATGAGAGCGGCGACGACAAGACGATCTTCTGCACCGACGGCCGGTACACGGTCCAGTCGGCGACGGAGGTGCCCGACCTCGAACGGGTGCTGGACCGCGCGAGCGCGGCCAAGCTGGCCGATCTGGCCGCCTCGAAGACCGATGAGTTCGGCAAGACCGGGTTCGAGAGCCAGCACGTCAGCGTGGAGCAGCACGAGTCGCTGAAGGTGCGCTTCGACCGGGTCGAGCTGGTCCGGACGCCCGGGCTGGTCGAGCAGCTGCGGCTGGTCAAGGACGAGCAGGAGATCGAGGCGCTGCGCCAGGCGTGCGCGGCGGCCGACCGGGCGCTGGAGGATCTGCTGGCCTCGGGTGGGCTGCGGCCCGGCCGCAGCGAGCTGGACGTCGCCCGTGATCTGGAGAACCGGATGCTCGGCCACGGTTCGACCGGGCCGTCGTTCGACACGATCGTCGCGGCGGGCGCCAACTCCGCGATCCCGCATCACCGGCCGACGTCGGCGATACTCGCGACCGGCGACTTCCTCAAGATCGACTTCGGTGCGACCGTCGACGGCTACCACTCCGACATGACGCGCACCTTCGTCCTCGGCAAGCCCGCCGGCTGGCAGGAGGAGATCTACGAGCTGGTCCGGCGCTCGCAGGCGGCGGGTTGCGACGCCGTCCTCCCGGGTGCCGAAGTGTCCGAAGTGGACAAGGCGGCCCGCAACGTGATCGTCGACGCGGGGCACGGCGAGGAGTTCGGCCACGGCCTCGGCCACGGCGTCGGGCTGCAGGTGCACGAGGCGCCCAGCCTCGCTACCACGGGCGTCGGTACACTGTCCGCCGGTATGGCGGTCACCGTCGAGCCTGGTGTGTATCTGCCCGGCCGCGGTGGCGTGCGCATCGAGGACACGCTGGTCGTGCGGGAAGGTACGCCCGAACTCCTCACGCTGAGCACCAAGGAACTCGTGGTCGTCTGACGGCGGCCCGGAAGATCGACACAGGAGACTGCACACTCGTGGCCACCACCAACGACCTGAAGAACGGGCTCGTCCTCAACCTGGACGGCCAGCTGTGGACCGTCACCGCGTTCCAGCACGTCAAGCCGGGCAAGGGCGGTGCGTTCGTCCGCACCACGCTCAAGCACGTGCTGACCGGGAAGGTCGTCGACAAGACCTTCAACGCGGGTACGAAGGTGGACACCGCGACCGTCGACCGCCGCAACATGACGTTCCTCTACAAGGACGGCGCCGACTTCGTCTTCATGGACGGCGACACCTACGACCAGATCACCGTGCTGGCCGCCACCGTCGGCGACAACGCGAACTACCTGCTCGAGAACACCGAGGTCCAGGTCGCGGTGCACGAGAACGAGCCGCTCTACATCGAGCTGCCGACCTCGGTCGAGCTGCTGGTGCAGCACACGGACCCGGGTCTGCAGGGCGACCGCTCCACCGGTGGCACCAAGCCCGCCACCCTGGAGACCGGCGCGGAGATCCAGGTCCCGCTGTTCCTGACCACCGGCGAGAAGATCAAGGTCGACACCCGTGACGGCCGCTACCTCGGCCGCGTCTCCAGCTGATGGCCGACAAATCCGTTAAACCCCAGCGCGGAGGCCCGATCAGCCGCCGCCAGGCCCGGCGTCGTGCCGTCGAGATGATGTACGAGGCCGCCCAGCGTGGTGCCGACGCGGTGACGCTGCTGGCCGAGCGGGTCGGCTCGGTCGAGGTGGACCCGATCGGTGACTACACCATCTCGCTGGTCGAGGGGGTCACCACGCGCCGTGCGCAGATCGACGAGCTGCTCTCGGAGCACTCGCAGGGCTGGACGCTGGACCGGATGCCGCCGGTGGACCTGGCGGTGCTGCGGGTCGGCGTCTACGAGCTGCTGTGGGCCGAAGACGTGCCGGACCCGGTCGCCATCGACGAGGCGGTCGGACTGGCGAAGGAACTCTCGACGGATGACTCGCCGAGGTTCGTGAACGGCGTCCTGGGTCGCATCGGCACGATCGCCGATCGCCTCCGAGCGGTCTTGTAAGAATGGTGACCACCGTCAGGTGACCACCATCGTGGTGACCAAGATCTTTTGATCTTTTGAAGTCGCGCGTTTTGGCCGTCAGGCCTCGAAAACGCGGCTGCGGGCCGCTTTCATGTTAACGGGCCGTGCCTTGCCAAGGCACGGCCCGTAGACGCGTTTTCGGTCGCGCGATAAACAACTCAGTCCTCTTTGGACGGGCGGGCCTCGGGTGGCAGCACACCCCAGTCGATCAGCTGCTCGGTGAGTTCACCCGGGGTCATGTCGTAGATGATCGCCAGCGAACGCAGGTCTTCGGTGCGGATGGAGAGCACCTTGCCGTTGTAGTCGCCGCGCTGGCTCTGGATCGTGGCGGCGTAGCGGGCGAGTGGCCCGACCTTCTCCGCCGGGAGCTGCTGCAGCCGCTCCAGGTTGATCACGATCTTCGTGGCGGGTTCGGCGCCCGACGGCACCCGGCCCTCCGGCAGCAGTTCGACCACCGGCACGCCGTAGAAATCGGCCAGTTCCGCCAGCTTCTGGACGGTGACGGCACGGTCGCCGCGCTCGTACGAACCGACGACGACGGCCTTCCAGCGGCCTCCGGACTTCTGCTCGACCCCGTGCAGGGAAAGGCCCTGCTGCTGGCGGATCCCGCGGAGCTTGGCCCCGAGCGCCTTGGCGTAATCGCCCATCTGGTGGTTCTCCGTTTCCTCACCCCCAACCGGTCGGGATGACCGGTCCAGGGGACTCCTCGAGTCGAATACTCAGAGTAATGGTTACGCATAGTTGTCACCAGGTCAAGCGGATCGTGTTGCGAGGGCTTCGTCACCTGGGGCCTACCACCCGTAAGACTGAGGCCCGGCTCCTGCTAGTGTCGGTTCGATTTCCTCGCTACGAAGGAAGTCGACGTCCTTTAAGGACCCGTCCAGAGAGGCGGGGAAGGAGGTCCGCCTTGTCGTCACGTCCACGTGGCGCGGCGGAACCGGCGGGGGAGCGAGAGCTGCTCTCAGCCGGGGATGTCGCGCGCACGATCGCCCGAATGGCCCATCAGGTCATCGAGAAGACAGCTCTCGGTGCCGGGGGCTCGACTCCGCCCGTGTTGCTGGGCATCCCCACTCGGGGGACCCCGCTGGCACTGAGGCTCGCGGAGAAGATCGCCGAATTCTCCGGCGTCCACCCGCCGACGGGCGCGCTCGACATCACGCTCTACCGCGATGATCTGCGCCGCCGCCCGCCCCGCGCGCTCGAACATTCCCAGCTGCCGCCCACCGGGATCGACGACGCGGTGGTGATCCTGGTCGACGACGTGCTGTTCTCCGGCCGCACCATCCGCGCCGCCCTCGATGCTCTGCGCGACCACGGGCGCCCGCGCGCGGTCCAGCTCGCCGTCCTGGTCGATCGCGGGCACCGCGAGCTGCCGATCCGCGCCGACTACGTGGGAAAGAACGTGCCCACTTCACGTGCCGAGGGGATCGAGGTCCTGCTGTCCGAAGTGGACGGACGGGACACGGTTCTGCTGCGTGCACAAGGAGAAGGAGACCGATCGTGAAGCACCTGCTCGCCACCGACGGGCTCGACCCGGCGCTCGCGACAGCCGTGCTGGACACCGCCGACGAGCTCAAGCACACCCTGCTGGGCCGCGAGGTCCGCAAGCTACCGACGCTGCGGGGCCGCACCGTCATCACGCTGTTCTACGAGAACTCGACCCGCACGCGCGTCTCGTTCGAGATCGCCGGAAAGTGGATGAGTGCCGACGTGATCAACGTCTCCGCGTCCAGTTCCTCGGTCAACAAGGGCGAATCGCTGCGGGACACCGCGCTGACGCTGGCCGCCGCGGGCGCCGACTGCGTGATCATCAGGCACCCAGCTTCCGGTGCGGCGCAACGGCTTTCGGGCTGGCTCGCCGAGGCGGGGACGGCTGTGGTCAACGCCGGCGACGGCACCCACGAGCATCCGACGCAGGCGCTGCTCGACGCGGCGACGCTGCGCGAGCGTCTCGGCTCGCTCGACGGGCGCCGGATCGCCATCGTCGGTGACGTCCTGCACAGCCGGGTCGCCCGCTCGAACATCCACCTGCTCTCCGCGCTCGGTGCCGAGGTGGTGCTGGTCGCACCCCCCACACTCCTGCCCGCCGGCGTGGAAAGCTTGCCGGTGACCGTCTCGCACGAGCTCGACGCGGAGCTTCCGGCGGTGGACGCGGTGATGATGCTGCGGGTACAGGCAGAACGAATGACAGCCGGGGGGCCAGGGCAGAGCTTCTTTCCCTCCGCGCGTGAGTATTCGATCTCCTACGGCCTCAACGAGCGGCGGCTGAAGCTGCTGCCCGAGCACGCCGTGGTGCTGCACCCCGGCCCGATGCTGCGCGGGATGGAGATCGCCTCGGCGGTCGCCGACTCCCCGGCGTCGGCCATCACCGAGCAGGTCCGCAACGGCGTCCACGTGCGGATGGCGGTCCTGTATCACCTCTTGGCCAGTGAAGGAGCCGCCGCGTGACCCGCCTCGTGATCAAGGGTGCCCGCCCGTACGGCGAGGGCGACCCGGTCGACGTCGGAGTCGAGGACGGGGTGATCACCGACATCGGCGCCATCGAGGTGACCGATGACGACGAAGTGATCGAGGCGGGCGGACAGGTGCTGCTGCCCGGTTTCGTCGACCTCCACACCCATCTGCGCGAGCCGGGCCGTGAGGACACCGAGACCATCGCCACCGGTTCCGCCGCGGCCGCGCTCGGCGGTTACACCGCGGTGTTCGCCATGGCCAACACCGATCCGGTCGCCGACAACTCCCTCGTCGTCGACCACGTGTGGCGGCGCGGGCAGGAGGCCGGGCTGGTCGACGTGCATCCGGTCGGCGCGGTCACCGTGGGTCTCAAGGGCGAGAAGCTCGCCGAGCTGGGCACGATGGCCAAGTCGGAAGCCCGGGTGAAGGTCTTCTCCGACGACGGGCTCTGCGTCGCCGACCCGTTGCTGATGCGCCGGGCGCTCGAATACTCGACCGCGCTCGACGTCGTCATCGCGCAGCACGCCGAGGAGCCGCGGCTGACCGTCGGCGCACAGGCGCACGAAGGCGAGCAGGCCGCGCGTCTCGGCTATACCGGCTGGCCCGCGTCCGCCGAGGAGTCGATCGTCGCGCGCGACTGTCTGCTCGCCGAGCACGCCGGCGCGCGGCTGCACGTCTGCCACGTCTCGACGGCGGGGACCACGGACATCCTGCGCTGGGCGAAGGACCGCGGTACCAAGGTTTCGGCCGAGGTCACCCCGCACCACCTGCTGCTGACCGACGAGCGCCTGGCCACCTATGACCCGGTCAACAAGGTCAACCCGCCGCTGCGCACCGAATCCGACGCCGGGAAGCTGCGCGCCGCGCTGGCCGAGGGCGTCATCGACTGTGTGGCCACCGACCACGCACCGCACGCGGTCCAGGACAAGGACTGCGAATGGGCCCAGGCCCGGCCCGGCATGCTCGGTCTGCAGACCGCGCTGTCGATCGTGGTCGAGACCATGGTCCGCACCGGGCTGCTCGACTGGCGGGGAGTCGCGCGCGTGCTGAGCGAGCGGCCCGCCGAGATCGGGAACCTGACCGACCACGGCCGGCCCATCGCCGTCGGCGAGCCCGCCAACCTGACGCTGGTCGACCCGGACACCGAATGGACGGTGCGGGGATTCGAACTCGCCAGCATCTCGAGCAACACCCCGTACGAAGGAATGCGGCTCCCCGGCGTGGTGACGGCGACGTTGCTGCGCGGGCGGATCACCGCACGGGAAGGGAAGATCGCGCCATGAGCGACCGGTTACTGCTGACCCTGGCGGTCTTCGTCTTCTTCCTGTTCTGCATCCTCCTGATGTGGCGCGGCTGGCGGCGGAAGTCCCGCGCGCAGAGCATCCGGTTCCCGCCGTTCCCCGAGATCCCCGCCGAGCCCGGTGAGGTGCTGATCGAGTCCACCGGTCTGTACGTCAGCACGACGACGGCCGGGCACTGGCAGGACCGCGTGGTCACTCGCGGCGCGGGGCTTCGCACCGGCGCGGTCTGGCGGCTGCACGAAGACGGCGTCGCGATCGAACGCGGCGGCGCCCCGGACTTCTGGATCCCGCGCGAGGCGGTCACCGGCGTCCGCAAGGACAAGGGGATGGCCGGGAAGGTGATGGGCATCGACGCGCTGCTCGTCATCACCTGGCTCGCCGGCGACGTCGAGCTGGACACGGGATTCCGCGGCGACGACGTCGACGACTATCCACAGTGGATCGAAGCTTTGCAGGACACGAGCAACGACATCAAGGGAGGTGCCTGATGAGCACTGTGAATGGCACCAGGACCCCGGCAGCGCTGGTACTGGAAGACGGCAGGGTCTTCCGCGGCTTCGCCTATGGCGCACGCGGACGGAGTCTGGGCGAGGCGGTGTTCTGCACCGGGATGACCGGCTACCAGGAGACGCTGACCGATCCCTCCTACCACCGGCAGATCGTGGTGCAGACCGCGCCGCAGATCGGCAACACCGGCTGGAACGACGAGGACGACGAGTCCTCGCGCATCTGGGTCTCGGGTTACGTCGTCCGCGACCCGGCGCGCACCCCGTCCAACTGGCGCTCGAAGCGCACGCTGGACGAGGAACTGGAGCGCCAGGGCGTCGTCGGGATCTCCGAAGTGGACACTCGCACGCTGACCCGGCACCTGCGCGAGCAGGGCGCCATGCGGTCCGGCGTCTTCTCGGGTGAGGCGCTCGGCACCGACGAGGAGATGCTCTCGCAGGTCCAGGCCAGCCCGCAGATGAAGGGCGCGGATCTCGCGGGCGAGGTCACCACGAAGCAGACGTACGTGGTCAAGCCGCAGGGGAAGACCAGGTTCCGGGTGGCCGCACTGGACCTGGGCATCAAAGCCAACACCCCGCGCCTGATGACCGCGCGCGGCATCGAGGTGCACGTCCTGCCCTCGACGTCCACTTTGGACGAACTGCTCGCGGTCGAGGCGGACGGCGTGTTCCTGTCGAACGGTCCCGGCGACCCCGCGACCACCGCGCACGCCACCGAGCTGACGAAAGCGGTGCTGGAGCGGGAAATCCCGCTGTTCGGCATCTGCTTCGGCAACCAGATCCTCGGCCGCGCGCTGGGGCTGGGCACCTACAAGATGCGCTACGGGCACCGCGGCATCAACATCCCGGTGATCGACGTGGCGACAAAACGGGTCGCCATCACCGCGCAGAACCACGGTTTCGCCCTCGAAGGCGAGCCGGGCCAGCGCTTCGAGTCGCCGTTCGGTGCCGCGCAGATCTCGCACTACTGCCCGAACGACGACACCGTCGAGGGCGTCCGCGCCTTCGACGTCCCGGCGTTCTCGGTGCAGTACCACCCCGAGGCGGCGGCCGGTCCGCACGACGCGGCGCCCCTGTTCGATGAGTTCGTGAGTTTGATGGAGAAAGCAGAGAAGGCCCAGTAATGCCGAAGAGGACAGACATCCAGCACGTGCTGGTCATCGGCTCCGGGCCGATCGTGATCGGCCAGGCGGCGGAGTTCGACTACTCCGGTACCCAGGCCTGTCGCGTGCTCCGCGAAGAGGGCCTGCGCGTCTCCCTGGTGAACTCGAACCCGGCGACGATCATGACCGACCCCGAGTTCGCCGACGCCACCTACATCGAGCCGGTCACCCCGGACTTCGTCGAGAAGGTCATCGCCGAGGAACGCCCCGACGCGGTGCTCGCCACCCTCGGCGGGCAGACCGCGCTGAACTGCGCGGTCGCCCTGCACGACCGCGGGGTGCTGGAGAAGTACGGCGTCGAGCTGATCGGTGCCGACATCGACGCCATCCAGCGCGGTGAGGACCGGCAGAAGTTCAAGGACATCGTCCGGACGATCGGCGCCGAGGTGCCGCGTTCGCGGGTCTGCCACGACATGGACGAGGTCCGCGCGACCGTCGCCGAGGTCGGCCTCCCGGTGGTCATCCGCCCGTCGTTCACCATGGGCGGGCTCGGTTCCGGCATGGCGCACACCGACGACGAACTGGATCGGCTCGCCACCACCGGTCTCGACGAGTCACCGGTCACCGAGGTGCTCATCGAGGAGAGCGTGCTGGGCTGGAAGGAGTTCGAACTCGAGCTCATGCGCGACCGGCACGACAACGTGGTGGTCGTCTGCTCGATCGAGAACATCGACGCGATGGGCGTGCACACCGGCGACTCGATCACCGTCGCGCCGGCGATGACCCTGACCGACCGTGAGTACCAGCATATGCGCGACGTCGGTATCGCCGTGCTGCGCGAGGTCGGGGTGGACACCGGCGGCTGCAACATCCAGTTCGCCATCAACCCGGAAGACGGCCGCATGGTCGTCATCGAGATGAACCCGCGAGTGTCCCGTTCGAGCGCGCTGGCGTCGAAGGCGACCGGGTTCCCGATCGCCAAGATCGCCGCCAAGCTGGCCATCGGCTACACCCTCGACGAGATCCGCAACGACATCACCGGCGAGACCCCGGCGGCTTTCGAGCCGACGCTGGACTACGTCGTGGTGAAGGTGCCGCGGTTCGCCTTCGAGAAGTTCCCCGGCGCGGACCCGACGCTGACCACGACGATGAAGAGCGTCGGCGAGGCGATGTCGTTCGGCCGCAGCTTCCCCGAGGCGCTCGGCAAGGCCATGCGGTCCATCGACACCAAGGCCACCGGTTTCTGGACCCGTCCCGATCCGGCGGGCGCGTCGCTTGAGTCCACTTTGGACGCACTGCGCACCCCGCACGATGGACGGCTCTACGAGGTCGAGCGCGCGCTGCGGTTCGGCGCCACCGTCGAGCAGATCCACGAGGCGTCCGGTATCGACCCGTGGTTCATCGACCAGATCGCGCTGATCGGCGAGGTCGGTGCCGAGGTCCGCGACGCGATGGTGCTGGACGAGCCGCTGCTGCGCCGTGCCAAGCGCACCGGGCTTTCCGACCAGCAGGTCGCCGCGCTGCGCCCGGAACTGGCAGGCGAGGACGGCGTCCGCGCGCTGCGCCGACGTCTCGGGGTGCGGCCGGTGTTCAAGACCGTCGACACCTGCGCGGCCGAGTTCGCGGCGAAAACGCCGTACCACTACTCGGCCTACGAGACCGACCCCGCGGCGCAGTCGGAGATCACGCCCCAGACCGAGAAGCAGAAGGTGCTGATCCTCGGCTCCGGGCCGAACCGGATCGGGCAGGGCATCGAGTTCGACTACTCGTGCGTGCACGCCGCCATCGCACTGCGCGAGGCCGGGTTCGAGGCCGTCATGGTCAACTGCAACCCCGAGACGGTCTCCACCGACTACGACACCTCGGACAGGCTGTACTTCGAGCCGCTGTCGTTCGAGGACGTCCTCGAGGTCGTCAACGCCGAGCAGGAGTCCGGCACGGTCGCCGGGGTCATCGTCCAGCTGGGCGGGCAGACCCCGCTTTCGCTGGCGAAGCGTCTCGCCGACTCGGGCGTCCCGGTGATCGGCACCTCCCCGGACGCGATCCACCTCGCCGAGGACCGTGGCGCGTTCGGCGAGGTCCTCACCGACGCCGGCCTGCCCGCGCCGAAGTACGGCACGGCGACCTCGTTCGAAGGCGCGAAGCGGATAGCCGACAAGATCGGCTACCCGGTCCTGGTCCGGCCGTCCTACGTGCTCGGCGGGCGCGGCATGGAGATCGTCTACGACGAGGAGACCCTGGCCGGCTACATCCACCGCGCCACCGAGGTCACCCCCGAGCACCCGGTGCTGGTCGACCGCTTCCTCGACGACGCCATCGAGATCGACGTCGACGCGTTGTTCGACGGCGACGAGCTGTTCCTCGGCGGCGTGATGGAGCATATCGAGGAGGCCGGGATCCACTCCGGCGACTCGTCGTGCGCGCTGCCGCCGATCACGCTCGGCCGGACCGACGTCGAGGCGGTGCGCCGGTCGACCGAGGCCATCGCGCGCGGCGTCGGCGTCCGCGGGCTGCTGAACGTCCAGTACGCGCTCAAGGACGACGTCCTGTACGTCCTGGAGGCCAATCCGCGTGCCTCGCGGACCGTGCCGTTCGTGTCGAAGGCGACCGCGGTGCCGCTGGCCAAGGCCGCGGCGCTGATCATGACCGGATCGTCGATCAAGGATCTGCGCACCTCGGGTGTGCTGCCCGCGGAGGGCGACGGCGGGCATATGCCTGCCGACTCGCCGGTCGCGGTCAAGGAAGCGGTCCTTCCGTTCCACCGCTTCCGCACGCCCGAAGGCCACGGCGTCGACTCGCTGCTCGGCCCGGAGATGAAGTCCACCGGCGAGGTCATGGGCGTCGACGTCTCCTTCGGCAAGGCGTTCGCCAAATCGCAAAGCGCGGCATACGGCTCGCTGCCGACGTCCGGCAAGGTGTTCGTCTCGGTGGCCAACCGCGACAAGCGTTCGCTGGTGTTCCCGGTGAAGCGGCTCGCGGACCTCGGCTTCGAGATCCTCGCCACATCGGGGACCGCGGAAGTGTTGCGGCGCAACGGAATTCCCTGCAGCGTCGTGCGCAAGCACTACGAATCGAGCACAGCGGGGTCGCCAGGGGAGCACGCGCCGAACATCGTGGACGTGATCCTCGGCGGCGGCGTGCAGATGGTCATCAACACGCCCTACGGAAACAGCGGTCCGCGCGTCGACGGCTACGAGATCCGTACCGCGGCGGTGTCGCGGGACATCCCGTGCATCACCACCGTCCAGGGCGCGGCGGCGGCCGTGCACGGGATAGAAGCCCTCATCAAGGGCGACATCGGCGTGCGCTCGCTGCAGCACCTCCAGGCCGCGCTCAAGGCCAAGGCGTGACCGCGCGCTTCGGCGCCAGGCTGACGGCGGCCGTCGCGAAACGAGGACCCCTGTGCGCCGGGATCGACCCGCACCCCGGGTTACTCCGGGCGTGGGGTCTTTCGGCCGACGCCGAAGGTCTGGAAAAGTTCGCCCTGACAGCCGCTGAGGCGCTCGCGCCCGAGGTCGCGGTGATCAAGCCCCAATCGGCCTTTTTCGAGGCCTACGGGGCTCCTGGGGTGGCCGTTCTGGCCGAGGTGATCAGGCGGTGCCGCGAGGCGGGCGCGCTCGTCCTGCTCGACGTCAAACGCGGCGACATCGGCTCCACGATGGCCGCCTACACGGCCGCCCATCTCCCGGTGGGCGCGCCGCTGGAGGCCGACGCGATCACCGTGTCGCCATACCTCGGCTTCGGCTCGCTGTCACCCGCGATCGAGGCCGCCGAGGCGGCGGGCAAGGGCCTGATCGTGCTCGCTCGCACCTCCAACCCGGAGGCGCAGGGATTGCAGAATGCCTTGCTGCCCAACGGAAAGACGGTCGCACAGGATATTGTCGACACGGCGGCCGAACATAACGCGGGCGTCGGCCCACTCGGGGACATCGGCGTCGTCGTCGGAGCCACCATCGCGCCGGGAGAGCTCGATCTCAGCCGGTTGAACGGTCCGGTCCTGGCGCCCGGGTTCGGAGCGCAGGGAGCCACTGTTGCCGATCTTCGGCGGCTCTTCGGGGCGGATCTGCCGGGCGTGCTCCCGGCGTCGTCTCGCGACGTACTCAGGCATGGTCCGGACGCCGGAGCATTGCGTGCGGCCGTTCGGGCTACACAGGATTCCCTCGGCGCCCTGGAAAACGGCCAATAGCAGGCCAGGGAATCGGCCATAACCAGCCACCCCCGCATTGTGGGCCACCCTCACGGGTGGGTACCGTCGCCACACCCACCCAGATTTGAGAACTACCGGAGGAAAACGTGGCACTTCCCCAGCTGACAGAGGAACAGCGCGCTGCGGCGCTGGAGAAGGCCGCCGCCGCCCGCCGCATCCGTGCTGAGCTGAAGGAGCGGCTGAAGCGGGGCGGTACCACTCTGGTCGACGTGTTGAAGCAGGCCGAGGAGAACGAAGTTCTCGGCAAGATGAAGGTCTCGGCCCTGCTCGAGGCTCTTCCGGGTGTCGGCAAGGTCCGCGCCCAGCAGACCATGGAACGACTGGAGATCGCACCCAGCCGTCGTCTTCGCGGCCTCGGCGACCGGCAGCGCAAGGCGCTGCTGGCCGAATTCAGCGGCGAGTGAGCGGCGCCGGTCAGGACCACCCGGTGACCCCGGGCGCTGACCGCGACCGTGAGCCGGTGGCGGGGGGAAACCCCCGGCACCGGCTCACAGTCGTCTCAGGGCCCTCGGGCGTCGGGAAGTCGAGCGTGGTGGGGGAGCTGCGCAAGCTTGATCCGGAAATCTATTTCAGTGTCTCGGTGACCACCAGGAAGCCGAGGCCGGGCGAGGTCGACGGGGAGCACTACCACTTCATCGACCGCGCCGAGTTCGACCGGATGGTCGACGGCGGCAGGCTCCTGGAGCACGCCGAGTTCACGGGCAACTGCTACGGCACCCCTCGTGAGCCCGTGGAGCAGGCGCTCGCGTCGGGCCGGAACGCGGTACTGGAGATCGAACTGCAGGGCGCGAGGCAGGTCCGTAAGGCGATGCCCGAGGCCCGGCTGGTGATGTTGATGCCGCCGTCCTGGGACGAACTGGTCGGCAGGCTCACCGGGCGCGGCACCGAAAACGAGGCCTCCGTCCGGGCGAGGCTGGCCGAGGCGGAGCGTGAACTGGCCGCCGCCGGCGAGTTCGACGAGCGTGTTGTCAACGCCGACGTGCGAGACGCCGCTGAGCGCTTGCTAAACTTGATAATCGGCGATCGACACCTTGAAGATTCGGAGCACCACGAGTGACGAACATGTCCACGCTCGGCATTCACGAAGAGCTCGAAGGCATCACCAACCCGCCGATCGACGACCTGCTCGAAAAGGTCAGCTCGAAGTACGCGCTGGCGATCTACGCGGCCAAGCGTGCTCGCCAGATCAACGACTACTACGCCCAGCTGGGCGAGGGCCTGCTGGAGTACGTCGGCCCACTCGTCGAGCCGGGTCCGCGCGAGAAGCCGCTTTCGATCGCGCTGCGCGAGATCCACGGTGGCCTGCTCGAGCACACCGAGGGTGAGTAAACCCCGCGTTGTCCTGGGCGTGGGCGGCGGGATCGCCGCCTACAAGGCCTGTGAGGTGCTGCGCGGACTGACCGAGTCCGGTCACGACGTCCGCGTGGTCCCCACCGAAGCCGCACTGAACTTCGTCGGCGCGGCCACCTTCGAAGCACTCTCCGGGCACCCGGTGCACACCGGTGTGTTCACCGAAGTGCCCGAAGTGCAGCACGTCCGCGTCGGCAAGGAAGCCGACCTCGTGCTCGTCGTCCCCGCGACGGCGAACCTGCTGGCCAAGGCCGCGCACGGCATCGCGGACGACCTGCTGACGAACACCCTGCTCACCGCCCGGTGCCCGGTCGCCTTCTTCCCGGCGATGCACACGGAGATGTGGGAGCACCCGGCCACCCGCGACAACGTGGCGCTGCTGCGCACGCGTGGGCTGATCGTCGCCGAACCCGATTCCGGCAGGCTGACCGGTAAGGACACCGGCAAGGGGCGGCTCGCCGACCCGGCCGAGATCGTCGACCTCGCCCGGCTCCTGCTCGCCCGGCCGAAAGCCCTGCCGCGCGATCTCGAAGGTGTGCGCGTGGTCGTTTCGGCAGGCGGTACCCGCGAACCGCTGGACCCGGTCCGCTACCTGGGCAACCGGTCTTCGGGCAAACAGGGTTACGCGCTCGCCCGGGTCGCCGTCCAGCGTGGCGCCGAGGTCACCCTGGTCACCGCGCATACCGTCGCGCTCCCGGACCCCGCGGGGGCCGAGGTCGTGCACGTGTCGACCGCCGAGGAGATGCGTCAGGCGATGCACGTCAGGGCCGCGTCCGCCGACGTCGTGGTGATGGCCGCCGCGGTCGCCGACTTCCGTCCGGCGAATCAGGCCGATCACAAGATCAAGAAGTCCGACGACGCCCCGGATCCGGTCGTCGAGCTCGCTCGCAACGCCGACATCCTCGCCGAACTCGTCCGCGATCGGACCGGAAATCAGCTGGTCGTCGGCTTCGCGGCCGAAACCGGTGACAATAGAGGAAGCGTCCTCGACCACGCACGCGTAAAACTTAAGCGCAAGGGTGCGGACTTGCTGGTGGTGAACGCCGTCGGAGAGGGAAAGGCGTTCGGGACCGAAGACAACTCGGGCTGGTTGCTCGGGTCGGACGGAACCGAAATTCCTATCCCGCTCGGCGCCAAGGCGGAGCTGGCGTCCACATTGTGGGACGCTGTTGTGACCTTGATGAAGCGTTGACCATGCCTGGAACGATAGTCAGTACGCTTGAGTAGATAAGGGGTGCCTAACTTTCTGGGCATCAGACGTCTAGGTGAGGAAGTGACCGCCACCGTGACCGCGTCCACCAGCAGATTGTTCACGTCGGAATCGGTGACCGAGGGTCATCCCGACAAGATTTGCGACGCCATCAGCGACTCGATCCTGGACGGGCTGCTGGCGAAGGACCCGCGTAGCCGGGTCGCAGTCGAAACCCTCATCACCACCGGCCAGGTGCACGTCGCCGGTGAGGTGACGACAGAGGCCTACGCCGACATCCCGACCATCGTCCGCGACGTCATCCTGAAGATCGGTTACGACTCTTCGGCGAAGGGCTTCGACGGGAACTCCTGCGGGGTCAACGTCGCGATCGGCTCGCAGTCCCCGGATATCGCGCAGGGCGTCGACACCGCGTACGAGTCGCGGGTCGAGTCCGACGACGATGAGATCAACCGCCAGGGTGCGGGTGACCAGGGCCTGATGTTCGGGTACGCCTGCTCGGACACGCCGGAACTGATGCCGCTGCCGATCGCGCTCGCGCACCGGCTGTCCCAGCGGCTGACCCGGGTCCGCAAGGACGGCGTGCTGCCGTATCTGCGCCCCGACGGCAAGACCCAGGTCACCATCGAGTACGCCGGCGACCAGCCGGTCCGGCTCGACACGGTGGTCGTGTCCACCCAGCACGCGGACGGCATCGACCTCGAGCAGATGCTCGGCGTCGACGTCCGCGAGCATGTGGTGGCGCCGGAGATCGCCGAGCTCGGCCTCGACACGTCGAATGTGCGCCTGCTGGTCAACCCGACCGGCCGGTTCGTCATCGGCGGGCCGATGGGTGACGCGGGGCTGACCGGCCGCAAGATCATCGTCGACACCTACGGCGGCATGGCCCGCCACGGTGGTGGCGCGTTCTCCGGCAAGGACCCGTCCAAGGTCGACCGCTCGGCCGCGTACGCGATGCGCTGGGTGGCGAAGAACGTCATCGCCGCCGGTCTCGCCTCGCGCGCCGAGGTCCAGGTCGCGTACGCGATCGGCAAGGCGGCCCCGGTGGGCCTCTTCGTCGAGACGTTCGGCACCGAGACGGTCGACCCGTCGAAGATCCAGGCCGCCATCACGGAGGTCTTCGACCTGCGTCCGGCCGCGATCATCCGCGACCTCGACCTGCTTCGCCCGATCTACGCGCCGACGGCCGCGTACGGCCACTTCGGCCGTCCCGAGCTGGGCCTCCCGTGGGAGAGCACGGCTCGTTCGGCGGACCTGAAGGCGGCCGCGGGCGGCTGATCGTTCGGTCCAGTAGTGCTATGAAAGGCCCCTTCATTGCAAAATTCGCAATGAAGGGGCCTTTCATAGCACGGGGTGACCGGAGCCGTCAGGGACGTCTGGTAGAGATCACGGGGTGAGCAGCACTTCCGAACCGACCCCGCTGTGGGAGCTTCCGGAGCCTCCGCGGACCGAACCGGCGCGGAAGGCCAAACCGGCGCGGGCCAAGGCGGTCGACCGCCGTGGCGCGCAGAAGCCCGCGCCCGAGAATCCGGTGGCCCGGATCGTCGTCGACATCCCGCTCACCCATCTCGACCGCACCTTCGACTACCAGATCCCCGAGAAGCTCCACGAGTCCGCCGTACCCGGCTGCCGCGTGCGGGTGCGCTTCGCGGGACAGCTCGTCGACGGCTATCTCGTCGAGCGGGCCGATACCACCGAGTTCAGCGGCAAACTCGCCTACATCGACCGCGTGACCTCGAGCGAACCCGTGCTCACGCCTGCGTTGCGGACGCTGTGCCGGTCGGTCGCGGACCGCTACGGCGGCACGCTCAGCGACGTTCTGCGACTCGCCATCCCTTCGCGCCACGCGAAGGTCGAAGGCGAACCGCCTGCCGAAGCCGCGTCCGACCCGGAGGCCCCGGGCACCGCCGCCTGGGAGAAGTACCAGAGCGGGCCCGCGTTCCTGGAGGCCGTGGCGGAACGGCGCCCGGCCAACGCCGTCTGGCAGGCCCTGCCGGGGGAGGACTGGCCACGCCGGCTCGCCGAAACCGCGGCGACCGCTGCCGCTGCCGGCCGCGGCGCGGTGATCGTCGTCCCGGACCATCGTGATCTCACGCGGGTCCACGACGCCTGCACCGAGCTGATGGGCGCCGACGGTGTGGTCGCGTTGATCGCCGGACTGGGACCGGCCGAGCGATACCGGCGCTGGCTCGCGGTCCTGCGCGGCGCGGTCCGGGTCGTCGTCGGAACGCGCGCGGCGATGTTCGCGCCCGTCTCCGATCCCGGGCTGTTCGTGGTGTGGGACGACGGTGACGACGTTCACCTCGACCAGCACGCGCCGTACCCACATGTCCGCGACGTACTGATGGATCGGGCACACGCGGCGAAGGGTTCCTTGCTCGTGGCGGGATTCGCGCGCACCGCCGAGGCTCAGTTCCTGGTCGAATCGGGCTGGGCACAGCAGGTCGTCGCCGCGCGGACCGAGCTGCGGGCCGCCGCGCCGCGGGTCACGCCGGTCGGCGAGGATTTCGACGTCGCACGTGACGAAGCGGCGAAGGCGGCCCGGTTGCCTTCAGTCGCTTTCGAGGCCGCTCGCCAGTCGCTCGGCGCCGGATTCCCTGTATTGGTGCAGGTTCCGCGGCGCGGTTACGTTCCCGGACTCGCCTGCGGCAACTGCCGGACGTCGGCGCATTGCCGTCGTTGCGCGGGCCCGCTTTCGTTGCCCGGCGGGCTGATCGACGGTTCCCCGAAACCGCCCGCCTGCCGCTGGTGCGGCGTCCCCGAGACGGCTTTCCGTTGTGCCGCTTGTGGTTCCGTCCGGCTGCGGGCCGTCGTCGTCGGCTCGAAGCGGACCGCGGAGGAGCTCGGCCGCGCGTTCCCCGGGATGCCGGTGCGTACTTCGGGTGCGACCGAGGTTTTGGCGTCAGTTCCGGGAAAACCGGCGCTGGTGGTGTGCACGCCCGGGGCCGAACCCATCGCGGAAGGCGGCTATGGAGCCGCGCTGCTGCTGGACGGCTGGGCCTTGCTCGGCCGTCAGGATCTGCGCGCGGGGGAGGAGACGTTGCGCCGCTGGATGGCGGCGGCGGCACTCGTGCGCCCCGGCACCGAAGGCGGTCGCGTTTTCGTTGGTGCGGAAGCGGGTCTCGGTGTCGTGCAGGCCCTCGTCCGCTGGGATCCGGGCTGGCACGCGAGCCAGGAACTGGCCGAACGCCGCGAACTCGGGTTCCCGCCCGCGATGCGGATGGCGAGTATCGAAGGCAGCCCGGACGCGGTCGCCGGACTGCTCGACGACCTGGCGCTACCGGAAACCGGTGAGGTTCTGGGCCCGGTGCCGCTCGGCGACGTCGACGAAGACGGCAACGCGGAACGCGAACGCGCCCTGGTCCGGGTCGCTCGTTCGGACGGAAAGGGTTTGGCGGCGGCGATCCACGCGGCGAGCGCTCGTCGTGACGCGCGCAAGGCGACCGAACCGATCCGCGTGCAACTCGACCCGCTGGAACTCATCTAGCCGTGAAGGCCTCCGTCACGGCCCCTCGCGTGCTATGAACGGTCCGTTCCTTGCAAATTTTGCAAGGAACGGACCGTTCATAGCGTTCGGCTACCCCGCTTACAGGACGGTGCCCGGAATGGCGAGCACCTCCGCCCGTGCCATGTGACCCGGCGTCGGAAGGGCCGGCTTCTCAGCGGTACCACCGAGTCCGCCGGTGAGCAGCGTGAGGATCTGTTCGGAAATCGCGGTACGGCGCGCCTCGAAACCGGCGTCCGTCAGCGCGGCCGGATCGGCGGGGACACCGAGCACGGGGGTGTGCAGGTGTCCGCCCGCGACGCCGGTCAGGCTGAGCCCGGTCCGCAGCCGGTTGCTCCTGTACATGGACTCGTTCGAAAGATAATTGCCGCCCCCACCCGAAGCCGCGATCTCACCGGGCTTCGGTGCGTCGGTCCGGCACACCGAGACTCCCGTGCCCGGCTGAGTGCTGTCCGGCCAGACGCAGAACGCCTGGTTGTATTGGACCGCGTAAGCCCCGGCGGGCGCGGCCAGCATTTTTTCGTACGGCAGCGTGGTTTCGATGAACTGGACGTCGGGTTGCGGCCAGCCGGAGGCAGGCGGGATCTGGCCACGGGAAGACTCGTCGAGGTTGTCCGGTGAGCCGCCGCGCCAGGCACCGGCCCAGCGTTCGATGTCGAACCGGCCGGGGCGGCCTTGACTGATCGTCATGATCAGTTCCGGTCGCCGGTACTTGTCCGTGAACGCCTTCCCGTACGCGGCCTCGACGATGCCGGTGTCGAAGTAGCTCCAGACGACAGGGAACGTGACGGCCTGGACCAGCGCCGGGCCGGTCGGGGTCTTGATGACCGTCCCGTCGAGCTTCAGCGCGGCCGCGCCGGACGGGTTCGCGATGCGGACACCGGCGCCGTTGAGCGTGAACGGGTCGAAGCCGCTCACCAGTACGCGACGCAGCGACGGACCGAGCGGGAAACGCTGGTCGTCGAGGCCGCGGGCGCCGAAGTCGAACGTCTTGAGCAGGTTCGCACGGGCGGCGTCGGGCAGGGTGAACCGCGGCGTCCACTGGCGCAGTGCCTTGCTCATCTGCAGCCGCGCCCAGTACAGCGGCCGGTCGTCGCCGGGAGAGAGGGTGCCGAGATCGGGACGGCGGCCCTGCGCACGATCCACGGAGGTCCGCCACAGGTCGGCACCGGTCTTCTCCGCCAGTTTCTCGGCGCGTTTCGCCGTTTTCGTGGCGCAGAGGCGCGAGGTGAAATCGGTGACGAGCCGGTCGAAGCCCGCGAGCCGCACCAGCTCCGGCCCGACCGCCGGGCCGCCGGCCGGCATCGTCGCGGTGAGCCGCCGCTCCTCGACGGTGATCGCCGCGGTGCCGTCGAAGCAGTCACGCACGGTTTCGGCCTGTGCCACGCCGGGCGCCACGACGATGGGGAGCGCGGCGAGCAGCGGGAGCAAAGCCCACCGCCTCCTGCCTGAAGTGATCATGGACGGGTCCCTCCGGTCGGGTGGTCTACGCGTCCGCATTCTGGTGTGCGCGACGGTGCGGACCGTAGTGACTTTCGTCGCGACCGTGGTCTGGATGGACCTTGTGAGGGGTTGAGCAGCGGGGGAGACTCGCGCCATGTCCGCGTATAGAGCCAGTCCCCTGAGACGTGTCACCGTGGTCATCGCCCTGACCGGCCTGCTCGGCACCGCCGCGGCCGGTACGGCTTCAGCGGCTCCGCCTACTCCGAAGTCCCCGCTCGCCATCGGCTATCTCGGCGCGGTGTCGAGTGTCGACGTCGACGCCACGGCGATCGGTACGAAGGTCCTGCGCGAGGGTGGCAACGCCGTCGACGCGGCCGTCGCGACCGCCGCCGCGCTCGGCGTCACGGACCCGTTCTCCTCCGGTTTCGGCGGTGGTGGCTTCTTCGTCTTCTACGACGCGCGCACCGGCAAGGTGCACACCCTCGACGGCCGCGAGACCGCGCCGTCCACCGCGAACGAGAACCTGTTCGTCGAGAACGGCGCGGCGATCCCCTTCCCCGAGGCGGTGACCAGTGGGCGCGGCGTCGGCGTGCCCGGCACCCCCGCGACCTGGGAACAAGCCCTCCGCAAATGGGGGACCAGGTCGCTGGCGAAGTCGTTGAAGCCGGCCGAGCAGCTCGCCCGCAAGGGCTTCACCGTCGACCAGACCTTCTACAACCAGCTCTCGAACAACGCGGCGCGGTTCGCGGCGTTCCCGTCGACCCGGTCGCTGTACCTGCCGGGAGGCGCGCCCCCGGCCGTGGGCTCGACGTTCACCAACCCCGACCTCGCGAGTACCTACGCGCTGCTGGCCGCGAAGGGCACCGACGTCCTCTACAAGGGGCAGATCGGCGCTGAAGTGGTGAAGACCGTGCGGAAGCCGCCGGTCGATCCGGCGTCGACGCTGAAGGTGCGGTCCGGCGACCTGACCGCGGCCGACCTCGCCAAGTACCGCGTCATCGACCGCAAGCCGACCAAGACCGAATATCGCGGCCTCGACGTCTACGGCATGCCCGCACCGTCCTCGGGCGGCATCACCGTCGGCGAAGCTCTGAACATCCTCGAGAGCACGAAGCTGAGCAGGCTCCAGAAGGCCGAGTACCTCCACTACTTCCTCGAGTCGACCCGGCTCGCCTTCGCCGACCGCAACCGGTGGATCGGCGACCCGGCGTTCATCGACGTCCCGGCGAGGGAACTCCTCAGCCAGAAGTTCGCCGACAGCCGAGCCTGCCTGATCAACCCGGCGCAGGCCGCGCAGACCACCGTCGCGCCCGCCGACCCGCGCAACCCGGTGCCGTGTGCCGCCGGGACGACCGCGGCGCCGACGCCGTACGAGGGCGAGAACACCACTCACCTCACGGTCGCCGACAAATGGGGCAACGTCGTCGCGTACACCCTGACGATCGAGTCGGAGGGTGGCAGCGGCATCGTCGTGCCCGGCCGGGGTTTCCTGCTCAACAACGAGCTGACCGACTTCTCGTTCACGCCGGTGACGCCGGGCGTGCCCGACCCGAACCTGCCCGGGCCGGGCAAGCGGCCGCGATCCTCGATGTCGCCGACCATCGTGCTCGACCACGGCAAGCCGCTGCTCGCGGTCGGTTCGCCCGGTGGCGCGTCGATCATCACGACGGTGGTGCAGGTCCTGACCGGCAGGCTCGACCGCGGTCTGTCGCTGCTCGACGCCATCGCCGAACCCCGCGCGTCGCAGCGGAACGCGGCCGCCGCCCAGGTCGAGCAGGTGTTCCTCGACCAGACCGAGGTGCTGAAGATCCTGCTGGCCAAGAAGCAGGGCTTCTCCACGGCTCCGGCGGAGATCGGTGCCGTGACCGGTGTCGAACGGCTCAAGGACGGCCGGTGGCTCGCCGCCGCCGAACCCACCCGCCGAGGCGGCGGATCCGCGGCCGTTGTATTGCCCGCGCGCTGACAGCCAGATGCGCGTGAAGGACTCCTTGCCTATGCTCAGCCGAGGGAAGGAGTCCTTCACGCGCAGGGGGAAGGGTGCCGCTCTAGACTGACGGGCGATGTATGCCCAGACAGGTGCGGAGGTGCAGTGATGCGCCTCGTCTTCGCCGGAACACCCGAACCCGCCGTCCCTTCCTTGCGCGCGCTGCTCGCTTCCGAGCGGCACGAGGTCGTCGCGGTGGTGACGCGTCCGGACGCCCATGCCGGCCGCGGCCGCCGGGTCGTCCGGTCCCCGATCGGCGCGCTCGCCGACGAGCACGGGATCGAGGTACTGACCCCGCCGAAGGCGAGTGATCCCGCGTTCCTCTCCCGGCTCACGGAGATCGCGCCCGACGCGTGCCCCGTTGTCGCGTATGGGGCGTTGCTGCCCCAGGCCGCACTGGACATCCCGAAGCACGGCTGGGTCAACCTGCACTTCTCGCTGCTGCCCGCGTGGCGTGGCGCCGCACCGGTCCAGGCCGCGATCCGCGCCGGTGACGAGATCACCGGCGCCTCGACTTTCCTGATCGTCAAGGAACTCGACGCGGGACCGGTGTACGGCGTCGTCACCGAGAAGATCGCCGCCACCGACACCGCCGGAGAACTGCTCGGCAGGCTCGCGGAATCCGGGGCGAAGCTGCTCGAGTCCACGATGGACGGAATCGCCGACGGCACGCTGCGCGCGGTCGAACAGCCCGGCGAGGGACTGAGCTACGCGGCCAAGGTGACCGTCGAAGACGCGCGGGTCTCGTTCGCCGACCCCGCGGCCGCCGTCGACCGGCAGATCCGCGCGGTCACCCCGGAACCCGGCGCGTGGGCGGAGTTCCGCGGCGAGCGGCTCAAACTCGGTCCGGTCACGGTCGTCGACGAGCCGGGCCCGCCGCCGGGTGAGCTGGTCGTCGAACGCAAGCGGGTCCTGGTCGGCACGGCGTCGAAACCGTTGCGGCTGGGCGAAGTGCAGGCACAGGGCAAGAAGCGGATGGCGGCCACCGATTGGGCGCGCGGTACGAGGATCGAACAAGGAGAGCGCCTGCAGTGAACGAGCGTAGGGAACGCCGGCCATCGAGGCCGGAGCGAGGCCGCCCGGCCCCGCGCAAAGAAGGGCCCAGCCGGCCGCCGCAGATCGACCCGGCCCGTCAGGTCGCCTTCGACGTCCTGCGCGCGGTCCGCGAAAAGGACGCTTACGCGAACTTGGTGCTGCCCGAACTGCTGCGCACTCGCCGGATCTCCGGCCGGGACGCTGCGCTCGCCACGGAGCTCACGTATGGGACCTGCCGTGCGGTCGGCATGCTCGACGCCGTCATCGAGGCCTGTCTCGACCGCCCACTGGCCAAAGTCGACGCGCTCGTACTGGACGGCTTGCGGCTGGGCGCCTACCAGCTCCTCCGCACCCGTATCCCGGAGCACGCCGCCGTCGGGTCCACAGTGGACCTCGTCCGGGCTGAAGTCGGTTCCTGGATCTCGGGTTTCGTCAATGCCGTGCTGCGTTCGGTGTCCGAAAAGGACGAAGAGACCTGGCTCAACGAACTGGCCCCGGACGAGGCCGCGGACCCGATCGGCGCCTACGCGCTGCGGACCGCGCATCCGCGCTGGGTCGCACGTTCGTTCGCCGAAGCGCTGGGGGACAAGGGAGTCGAGCTGAAGGCGGCGCTGGAGGCCGA
The DNA here is from genome assembly GCA_963766045.1 of uncultured Actinomycetota bacterium. Classification (GTDB taxonomy): domain Bacteria; phylum Actinomycetota; class Actinomycetes; order Mycobacteriales; family Pseudonocardiaceae; genus Amycolatopsis. The sequence goes on from CAVXYN010000003.1 coordinate 2,503,548, forward strand.
CGACGAGCGGCCCGACGTGCACCTGGTCGCCCGCCCGGGTGAGATCAGTGCCGACGAGCTCGCCGCCATCACCGGCGGCGACCCGGCGCCGTACTCGCCCTACGGTGTCCGGATGCCCGCGGGCTCCGGCGACCCGGGCGACGTCGAGCCGATCAAGGAAAAGCTGGCCGCGGTCCAGGACGAGGGCAGCCAATTGTGTGCCGTCGCCGTGACGAAGGTGCCGCTCACCGGTTCCGACGAGCGGTGGCTCGACCTCTGCGCCGGGCCGGGTGGCAAAGCCGCTCTGCTGGGCGCGCTGGCGTCGATCAGCGGGGCGACGGTCGACGCCGTCGAAAAGGCACCGCACCGGGCGAAGCTGATCGAGAACGCCATCGGCGGCCTTCCGGTGACCGTGCACGTCGCCGACGGCCGCGAATCCGGTCTCGAGCCGGGGTACGACCGCATCCTCGTCGATGCTCCGTGCAGTGGTCTCGGCTCGCTGCGGCGGCGTCCCGAGGCGCGCTGGCGCCGTCAGCCGAGCGACATCTCCGACCTGACGAAACTCCAGGGACAGCTGATCACCGCCGCGCTCGACCTGGTCCGCCCCGGCGGGATCGTCACGTACGTCGTGTGTTCGCCACATTTGGCCGAGACCGAAGGCGTCGTGGGGGAGACCGCGAGGCGCACCGGCACCGAGATCGTCGACGCACGGGAGTTCTTCCCGGGCGTCCCGCAGCTCGGCGACGGACCGTACGTCCAGCTGTGGCCGCACCGGCACGGCACCGACGCGATGTTCTGCGCCGTGCTGCGAAAGCCGGAATCCGCCGGGTGACCAGGGTTCTCGGACTGGTGGCGAGCTCCTGCGGCGGACTGGACACCCGGTTCGCCGCGGAGCTCGCCAAACCGGCCGCGGACCGTGGCTGGGAGCTTGCGATCACGCTGACCCCGACGGCCGCGCGCTGGCTGGAGACGACCGGCGGGATCGACGAACTCGCGGCCTTCACCGGCCTTCCGGTACGGAGCACCTCGCGCCTGCCGGGCGAACCGCGGCCGCATCCGGATCCCTCGGTGTTCCTGTTCGCCCCCGCGTCGGCGAATTCGGTGGCCAAACTGGCCTTGGGGATCGCGGACAACCAGGCGCTGACCCTGCTCGGCGACGTCCTGGGCACGCCGGGGATCACGATCGTGCTGGGCTATCAGATCCAGGACACCCGCGTGCACCATCCTGTTTGGCAGCGTCACCTGGACACCCTCGCCTCGGCCGGTGTCACGACGACTCGCCTCACCCCGGATGCCCCCTGGACCTCCGCCCTCGCCCTGCTCCCCAGCGCGTGAAGGACTCCTTCCCTCGGCTCAGCAGAGGGAAGGAGTCCTTCACGTGCCGCCCCGCAGCTCGGACCACTCGGCCACCGGCGGTCGCGCCGCGCCACGACGGCCCCCAAAGTGGCCTTCACGGACTGGCTCACCGCATTTCCGGCTCAGGACACTAGCGAAGACTGTGTCCAGGCGAGACGATGCCGGTTTCGTAGGCGAAAACGACGGCCTGACTGCGATTCGAGGCGCCGAGCTTGCCGAAGATGTTGCCCACATGGGTTTTCACCGTTTCCAGGCTGATCACCAGCTCTCCGGCGATATCCACATTGGACATTCCGGACGCGATGAGCCGCAGCACCTCGATCTCGCGTTTGGTCAGCGATGACGGCTTCGGCGCGAGTCCGGATTCAGCCGGCCGCGTGGCGACCAGCCGCCGGATCGCGTCCGGGAACAACAGCGTGTCCCCGGCGGCGATGGTGCGGATGGCGTGCCCGAACTCCTCCTTGCGCGCCCGCTTCAGCAGGAAGCCGCTCGCGCCGGCGAGCAGCGCGTCGTAGACGTAGTCGTCGTTGTCGAACGTCGTGATCACGAGGATCTTCGGCGGTTCGGGAAACTCGGCCAGTACCCGCCGGGTCGCCTCGATGCCGTCGACGCGGGGCATCCGCACGTCCATCAGCACGACGGCCGGATCCGTCCGCCGCACCAGATCCACGACCTCGCCGCCGTCGCCCGCCTCGCCGACGACGGTCAGGTCGGGCTGGTTGTCCAGCAGCGAGCGGAGCCCGGCCCGCAGCAGTGGTTCGTCGTCGACGATCAGGACCCGCAGCGTCATGGCTGCGACCGTAGCGGGATCGTGGTCACCAGCCGCCACAACGGTTCCCCGTCGACGGCCGGGCCCGCGACGAGCTCGCCGCGCAGTGCCTCGACCCGTTCGGTGAGCCCCGGCAGTCCGTTGCCACCACGACCGCCCCGCGCGCCCACGCCGACGAGTGGATTGACGATCTCGATCCGCAACGCCTCCGCCAGCACCGCGATCCGCACGGTCACCGGACCGGGATGGGCGTGCCGCAACGCGTTCGTCAGTCCTTCCTGGACGATCCGGTACGCCTCCCTCGAGACGGTCGCGGGCAGCTCGCCCACCGGCCCGCTGAGCTGGAAGTCGATCAGCGCTCCCGCGGCCCTCGCCCGTTCGGCCAGCGCGGTCGCCTCGGCGAGCCGTCGTTCGGGCTCCCGTGACGACGGATCCTCCCGTAGCAGCCCGAGCACGTGGTCGAGGTCTTCGAGCGCAGCCCGGGACGACTCCTCGATGGTGCCCAGCGCCAGCCGCACCTGCTGCGGGTCGGCCTCGACGAGTTCGGCGGCCGCCGCGGCCTGGATGGTCGACGTCGTCAGCGTGTGGCCGATCGAGTCGTGCAGCTCGCGCGCCAGCCGGTTGCGCTGCGCGAAGTGGTTCGCGCGCAGTTCGGCGGCCGTCGCGCGCTCGGCCGTGGAGGGGCCAAGGAGGGCCACAGCACCGATCCGGAAGAGCGCGGTGAAACCGGCGAGGAGATACGCGGCCGCGATCACCGTGGCCAGCCCGATCGGCAGCGTCCACAGCCCCGCCGCGCCGGGCTCGATCGTCAGCTGGGTGCCGAAGAACGCGATGGGGGAACCGCCGCCTCCCAGCCAGGTCAGCGGGAGGGCAAGACCGATGAGCAGGAAGACGCCGATGCCGGCCAGCACCCAGGAGAGCCCGGCGAACATCACCAGCCAGGCGGCGGAGCGCCAGCGATCGGCCCAGCCGATGCGGGTTCCTCGAGGCGGAGCCGGGATCCGGGTACCGAGCATCGGGTTCGCCAGCCAGACGCTCAGCCGTCGCATCGGCGCCGGAAGCCCGTCGAGAGCGATCATGACGGCCCACGCGAGAAACCCGACGATCAAGTGGACTTGGGTGGAGCCAGGGGTGAGGACGGCCACCAGGAGAGCGAGCGGAAACCACAGCATGGTGGCGGCCATTCCCAGGAGCGCGAACGGCAAGCTGCGGTAGCTGTCGATCCGGATCAGGGGTTTCAGTGGGTTGACCATGGCGAGAACGCTATTCGGCCGGGCGTGGGCGCACCTCCCACTCCGGTGCCATTTCCCCGTCATCCTCAGGACCCCGCACTTCGTCGACGAAGTGCGGGGTCTCTTAGACTCCGGGCGTGGCACACCGACCTTTGATCGCACCCAGCATCCTTTCCGCGGACTTCGCGCGGCTCGGCGACGAGATCCGCGCCGTGGCGGGCGAGGGGGAGAATCGCGCGGACTGGGTCCACGTCGACGTCATGGACGCGCATTTCGTCCCGAACCTCACCCTGGGCCTGCCCGTGGTGCGGTCGCTGCTCAAGTCGACCGACGTGCCGATCGACTGTCACCTGATGATCGACAACCCGGATAAATGGGCAATCGGGTACGCCGAGGCCGGGGCCTACAACGTCACGGTGCACGTCGAGGCGGCGCACGACCCGATCGCGCTCGCCAAGAACCTCCGGGCCGCCGGGGCGAAGGCGGGTCTGTCGGTCAAGCCGAACACCCCGCTGGAAGATCACCTGGACACCCTCAAGCATTACGACACGCTGCTGGTGATGTCTGTCGAGCCCGGCTTCGGCGGCCAGTCGTTCATCTCGGACGTCCTCGGAAAGGTCCGCACCGCACGGCGTCTTGTCGACACCGGGCACCTCAAACTCGTCGTCGAGATCGACGGCGGTATCAACGCCGACACCATCGAGCAGGCCGCCGAGGCCGGTGTGGACTGTTTCGTCGCGGGCTCCGCGGTCTACGGCGCCGACGACCCCGGTAAGGCCGTCGCCGCGCTCCGCGCGCAGGCGGCCCGCGTCCGGTCCTGAATCAGCTGTCGGGCCAGGAGAAGCTTTCGGGCTCCTTGGGTGTTGGATGAAGGGAGCGCCGTTTCCAGCGACGGTGCCTCCCAGAGGAGGGCAGCAGAGTGTTCACCGGCATTGTCGAGGAACTCGGCGAGGTCACCGCGGTCGAGCAGGTCCCCAACGCCGCGCGGCTGACCGTGCGGGGGCCGATGGTGACCAGCGACGCCGGCCATGGCGACTCCATCGCGGTGAGTGGCGTGTGCCTCACCGTGGTCGCGGTGGCGGGCGATGAGTTTACCGTCGATGTCGTGCACGAAACCCTGCAGCGCTCGAGCCTCGCGAAGGTCCACGTCGGCGACGTCGTGAACCTGGAACGCGCGACGCCCGCGGGCGGCAGGCTCGGCGGGCACATCATGCAGGGCCACGTCGACGGCACCGGCGTCTTCCTCAAACGGGACGTCCAAGGCCTGACCACGTTCGCCCTGCCGAAAAGGCTGTCACGCTATGTGGTCGAGAAGGGGTCGATCGCGGTCGACGGAATCTCCCTGACCGTCGCGTCCGTGACCGACGACGAGTTCTCGGTGGCCCTCATCCCGACCACGCTCGAACTGACCACTCTCGGTCGCAACGAGCCAGGTGACCTGGTGAATCTCGAAGTCGACGTGGTCGCGAAGTACGTCGAAAAGCTGGCGATGCCGCACCTGCGCGACCAGGGGGACAATGGCGGCGGCACGGAGGAGCAGGCGTGAGCGAGACGAGTGCGATGCCGGGGTCGGTCGATCTGACCCCCTGTGGAAGCGGGGTGGCCGTGAACGCCGATGCCATCGAGGCGGCGATCGCCGACATCAAGGCGGGCCGTCCGGTCGTCGTCGTCGATGACGAGGACCGCGAGAACGAAGGCGACCTGATCTTCGCCGCGGAGAAGACCACGCCCGAACTGATGGCCTTCATGGTCCGCTACACCTCGGGCTATGTCTGTGTCGCGCTGACCGAGGCCGAGGCGGACCGGCTCAACCTGCCGCCGATGTACCACACGAACCAGGACCAGCGCGGCACCGCGTACAGCGTCACGGTCGACGCCGCCGAGGGGATCACCACCGGGATCTCCGCGGCCGACCGCGCGCACACCATCCGGCTGCTCGCCGACCCGGCGTCCAAGGCCGCCGACTTCCGGCGGCCGGGGCACGTGGTCCCGCTGCGCGCCAAGCAGGGCGGTGTCCTCCGCCGCCCCGGGCACACCGAAGCCGCCGTCGACCTGGCCCGGCTGGCCGGGCTGCAGCCGTCCGGTGTGCTCTGCGAGATCGTTTCGCAGAAAGACGAGGGCGACATGGCCCGCCGCGACGAACTCGAGGTCTTCGCCGCGGACCACGACCTCAAGATGATCACCATCGCCGACCTGATCGCCTACCGGCGTCGCACCGAGAAGCAGGTCGAGCGGGTCGCCGAGGCCCGCATCCCGCTGGGCGCCGGCACGTTCCGCGCGGTCGGCTACGACAGCCTGCTCGACGGCATCGAGCACATCGCGTTCGTCTACGGCGAGATCGGCGACGGCGAGGACATCCTCGTGCGCGTCCACTCCGAGTGCCTGACCGGCGACGTCTTCGGCTCGCTTCGCTGCGACTGTGGACCGCAGCTGGAGGCGGCGCTGGAGCGCGTGGCCGAGGAAGGCCGCGGTGTGGTGCTCTACATCCGCGGGCACGAGGGCCGCGGGATCGGCCTGCTGCACAAGCTGCAGGCGTACCAGCTGCAGGACGCGGGCGCGGACACCGTCGACGCGAACCTCCAGCTCGGCGTCCCCGCCGACGCGCGGGACTACGGCACCGGCGCGCAGATCCTGTGCGACCTCGGGGTCCGGTCGATGCGGCTGCTGACCAACAACCCGGCGAAACGCGTCGGCCTGGAGGGCTACGGCCTGCGGGTCACCGGCCGGGTCTCGCTGCCGATCTCGCCCAACCCGGAAAATCTGCGGTACCTCAAGACCAAACGGGACCGGATGGGACACGACCTGTCTCAGCTGGAACACTTCGACCAGGTCGGCGCCGAGGTCGACCAGGGCAACGGAGGTGGCACGCGGTGAGCGGCGAGGGCCGTCCGGACGTCGAGCCGGACCTGTCCGACTGTAAGAGCATCCGGCTCGGGATCGTGGCCACCCGCTGGCACGCGAAGATCACCGATGCCCTGCTGGACCGCGCGCTGGCCGCGGCCAAGAAGGCGGAGCTGGAAGAGGAGCCGACGATCGTGCGCGTCGCCGGCGCCGTCGAACTGCCGGTGGCCGCACAGGCACTGGCCCGCACGCACGACGCGGTCGTCGCGCTGGGCGTGGTCATCCGCGGCGGCACCCCGCACTTCGAGTACGTCTGCGACGCGGTCACCGCGGGCCTGACCCGGGTGGCGCTCGACGAGAGCACCCCGGTCGGCAATGGTGTGCTCACCTGCGACACGGAAGAGCAGGCACTGGACCGCTCCGGGCTGCCCGGTTCGCACGAGGACAAGGGTTATGAGGCGACCGTCGCGTCGCTGGACGCCGCGCACGCGCTGCGGAACCTGCGTCAGCCGTGGACCGAGCGGGGCTTCGTGTGAGCGTGAATGTGATGACGGAGAACGAGGTCGTAGTGGTGGTGCGGCCCAGGCGCGCGCTGCTGATGTGCTCGGTGCTGGCGGTGATCCTGCTGGCGACGTTCGTGATCGTCGCGGTGCTGCTGCGCGGCTCGGACACCGGCGTGATCTTCCAGCCGTCCGACCAGGCCGCGATGATCGGCATCGGCATCCTGCTCGCGGCGGGCACCATGCTCTTCGCGCTGGCCCGGGTGAAGGCCGACGCCGACGGCATCGAGGTCCGGAACGTGTTGGTCACCAAGCGGTTCGCGTGGAACGAGGTGCTTTCGGTGAGCTTCCCCGACGGTGCCTCGTGGGCGCGGCTGGAGCTGCCCGACGACGAGTACTACTCGGTGATGGCCGTGCAGGCCGTGGACCGGGAGCGGGCCGTGGAGGCCGTGCGCGCGCTGCGCCGTCTTCACAAGGCGGCCTGGAGCGCCTGAGGTTTGTGGTCCCGGATGCTATGAACGGTCCGTTCCTTGCAAAATTTGCAAGGAACGGACCGTTCATAGCGTCTGAGGGCTAGAGCGTCAGGTCCACGACGATGGGCGCGTGGTCCGAAGGACCCTTCCCCTTCCGCGCCTCACGGTCCACATAGGAATCCGTGACCCCGCCCGCGATCTTCGCGTCGGCGTAGACGAGGTCGATCCGCATTCCCTTGTTGTTCGGGAAGTTCCCGGCCCGGTAATCCCAGTACGTGAACGGGTGGTCGTACTTCAGCGGCCTCGGGAAGACGTCGGTCAGGCCCAGGTCCCGCAGCGCCGCGAGCGCCTTGCGTTCCGGCTCGGTCACGTGCGTCGACTCGGTGAACACCCCGATGTCCCAGACGTCGGCGTCGGTCGGCGCGATGTTGAAGTCGCCGAGGACCGCGAACGGCCGCCCCTGGGCCATTTCGTCGCGGACGGTCACTTCCAGTGCGGACAGCCAGTTCAGTTTGTAGGCGTAGTGCGGGTTCTCGAGTTCCCGCCCGTTCGGTACGTACACCGACCACAGCCGCAGTCCGCCGCAGGTCGCGCCGATGGCCCGCGCGTCCGTCTTCTCCTCGAAGGTGGGCTCACCGGTGAGCCCACGCGTGATGTCCTCCAGGCCAACACGCGACACGATGGCGACGCCGTTCCAGCGGCCGAGCCCGTAGGCGGCGGTCTCGTAGCCCAGCTCGCGCACGGCGTCGAACGGGAAGACGTCGGTGTCGCATTTCAGCTCCTGCATGCACAGCACATCCGGCTTCACCGAGCTGAGCCACTCCAGCACCCTCGGCAGCCGGGGCCCGATGGAGTTCACATTCCAGGTCGCGATCCGCATGCCCGCGAGAATCCCACACCCCACCGACAAACCCGACCTGCGGACGCAATAAAGGGGCCTTTCATAGCAAAATTTGCTATGAAAGGCCCCTTTATTGCACGTGCCGGGAGGTGGAGATCAGACCCCGGCGGTGCTCCGGATCCAGGAGCGGCTGGAGGCGACGCTCCCGTAGTTGTTGGTGCCGGTGATGTTCGAGCCACTCTGGTTCTGCACGGTCGAAGCGACACCGACCTGGACGCCGTTGGAGACCTGCGGGCCGCCCGAGTCGCCCTTCCACGCCGAACCGTTGATGCCCCTGCTCTGGATGGCCGGGCCGCCGTAGGCATCGCTGGAGCTGCCGGTGACGCGGACGTTGGCCACCTTCAGCGCCGACGCGGGCGGGCCGGTCGGGGTCTCGCGGCCCCAGCCGTAGAGCTGGTTGGTGCTGCCGGTCGACGGGTTGGAGCTCGCGAGCGAGATCGGCGTGACGCCGGCGTCGGAGACCAGGTGCAGCAGCGAGATGTCGGCGCCGGACGGCGAGGACACCTTGCGGTCGACGGCGATCACGAGGCCTGCCTGCAGCTGGTTGCTGCCGACGCGGACGCGCATTCCGCTGCCGTCGGAGTCGAGGCAGTGTTTGGCGGTCAGCACCCAGCGCTGGGCGATGACCGTGCCCGAGCAGTTGAAGCCGTCCCACTGACGGCCCGGGGTGTTGACGTAGACCTGTGCGCCCCAGCTGACGGTGGGGGCGGTGCCACCGCCCACGATGTTCGGCTGAACGCCGGCGGATGCTGCCGTGCCGGCGGTCATGGTCAGGGCAGCCGCGGCGAGGGTCGCGGCGCCCAGCGTACGGATTCGGCTCACTTGCCTGAGTCCTTTCGCTGTGTCGGAATGACGAAGAACAGCGAGACGGAAAGTAACCACCGGTTCACCTGAACAGGAACCAACGTTCGTCTGGTCTGGGCGAATACCCGACTTAGGTCGGTATGCGTAATGAAACGCGCACCGAAAGAGGTGAATGATCACCCGCAAGGAGGTCGGAAGGGCAGGGGCCCGTAAGACTGTCGGAGGGGAGCCATAGGCTTGGCATGTGGCTGACCCGACCACCTACCGTCCTTCGCCGGGAAGCATCCCGGACGCGCCAGGCGTGTACAAATTCCGTGATGCCACAAAGCGGGTCATCTACGTCGGCAAGGCGAAAAGCCTGCGGAGCAGGCTGAACTCGTACTTCGCCGACATCACCGGCCTCCACCCGCGCACCCGCCAGATGGTGACCACGGCGGCGAGCGTCGAGTGGACCGTGGTGACCACCGAGGTCGAGGCGCTCCAGCTCGAGTACAACTGGATCAAGGAGTTCGACCCGCGGTTCAACGTCCGCTACCGCGACGACAAGAGCTACCCGGTCCTCGCGGTGACGCTGAACGAGGAGTTCCCGCGGCTGCACGTCTACCGCGGCGCGCGCAAGAAGGGCGTGCGCTACTTCGGCCCGTACTCGCACGCCTGGGCCATCCGCGAGACGCTCGACCTGCTGCTGCGCGTCTTCCCGGCGCGCACCTGCTCGGCCGGGGTCTTCAAACGGCACGGCCAGATCGGCAGGCCCTGCCTGCTCGGCTATATCGGCAAATGTTCGGCGCCGTGCGTCGGCAAGGTTTCCGCCGACGAGCACCGCACGATCGTCGAGGAATTCTGTGATTTTCTCGCCGGCCGCACCGACGCGATGATCCGCCGCCTGGAACAGGAGATGGCCGCCGCGTCCGAAGAGCTGGAGTTCGAACGCGCCGCGCGGCTGCGCGACGATCTCGGCGCGCTGCGGCGGGCGATGGAGAAGCAGGCGGTCGTGCTCGGTGACGGCACGGATGCCGACGTCGTCGCGTTCGCCCATGACGAGCTCGAGGCGGCCGTGCAGGTCTTCCACGTGCGCGGTGGCCGGGTCCGCGGCCAGCGCGGCTGGGTGATCGACAAGGCCGAGGAAATGGACGTGAAGGACCTCGTCGACCACTTCATCACGCAGTTCTACGGCGAGCAGGCCGAACGAGTCGACGATCCGGACGGCGGCCCGCCCGTGCCGCGCGAGGTGCTCGTCCCCGAACTGCCCGCCGACGCCGAGGCTCTGAACGAATGGCTCACCGGCCTGCGCGGCTCGAAGGTCAGCCTCCGGGTGCCGCAGCGCGGGGACAAACGCGCGCTGGCGGAGACGGTGGAGCGCAACGCGGGGGAGGCGTTCACCCAGCACAAGCTGCGTCGCGCCGGTGACCTCACCGCGCGATCGGCCGCGCTCGCGGAACTGCAGGACTATCTGGCGCTCGAAACCGCGCCGTTGCGTATCGAATGCGTCGACATCAGCCATATCCAGGGCAGTGACGTGGTGGCGTCGCTCGTCGTGTTCGAAGACGGCATCCCGCGCAAGTCCGAGTACCGGCGGTTCGCGCTGCGCGAGGCCGCGGAGGAAGGCGACGTCGCTTCGATCGCCGAGGTCGTCCGGCGCCGTTTTTCCCGCTATCTCAAGGAGAACGCGGAGGAGACCCCGGTCGACCCGGATCGGCCCGGCATCGACCCGGAGACCGGACGCCCGCGCAAGTTCGCCTACGCGCCGAACCTCCTCGTCGTCGACGGTGCCGGTCCGCAGGCGACCGCCGCCGCGGAGGTGCTCTCGGACCTCGGCATCACCGATCTCGCGGTCGTTGGCCTGGCGAAGCGACTCGAAGAGGTGTGGCTGCCCGGCGATCCGGATCCGGTGATCCTGCCGCGGACGTCCGACGCGCTGTATCTGCTGCAGCGGCTGCGCGACGAGGCGCACCGGTTCGCCATCCGCTATCACCGGGAGAAGCGGTCCAAACGGATGCGGGTGTCCGCATTGGACGGTGTGCCCGGACTCGGGCAGGCTCGCCGTACCGCGCTGATCAAGCATTTCGGTTCGGTGCGGAAACTGCGCGAAGCGCGGATCGAGGAGATCGAGGCGGTGCCCGGCTTCGGCAGGCGCACCGCGGAAGCGGTCGTCGCCGCACTTGCAGGGGAGTCGGCGGCGGCAGGGGAGTCCAGTACATGATCGGGGAAAGGACCATCGTGAGTGCGCAAGACGAGAACCGCGGTTCCGGGATGGAGGTCGCGGTCGTTTCCGGGTTATCCGGCGCCGGCCGCAGTACCGCCGCGAAATGCCTGGAGGATCTGGGCTGGTTCGTGGTGGACAACCTGCCGCCCGAGCTGATCGCCACCATGGTCGAGCTCGGCGCGCAGGCGCGGGGCGCGATCACCAAGGTCGCGGTCGTGATGGACGTCCGTTCACGTGCCTTCACCGACGACCTCGCGTCCGTCATCAAGGACCTCGACGCCCGCGGGTACAAGCCGCGCGTGCTGTTCCTGGAGGCGACCGACGCGGTGCTGGTGCGCCGGTTCGAGGCGGTCCGCCGCGGGCACCCGATGCAGGGTGACGGCAGGCTGGCCGACGGCATCACCGCGGAGCGCACGCTGCTGGAGCCGCTGCGCGAAGAGGCGGATCTGGTGCTCGACACGTCGTCGCTGTCGGTGCACGACCTGCGCGCGAAGATCGAGGACGCCTTCGGTTCCGAGGCGAGTACGCAGACCCGCGTGACCGTGCTGTCGTTCGGCTACAAGTACGGCCTGCCGATGGACGCCGACCTCGTGATGGACGTCCGGTTCCTGCCGAACCCGTTCTGGATCCCGGAACTGCGCGAGCACACCGGTCTCGAGGGCGAGGTCCGCAACTATGTGCTCAGCCAGGAAGGCGCCGAGGAGTTCCTCGACCGCTACCACCAGCTGCTGCGCCTGATCGGGGCCGGTTACAAACGTGAGGGCAAGCGGTACCTGACGCTGGCCGTCGGCTGCACCGGCGGAAAGCACCGCAGTGTCGCCATTTCCGAAGAACTCGCCCAGCGTCTGTCCAATGAGGACGGAACGGCCGTGAAGGTGGTGCACCGCGACCTTGGCCGTGAGTAACCCTGATGGGTCCTCCGCGTCCTCGGCGCCGAAAGCGGTGGCACTGGGTGGCGGGCACGGCCTGCACGCCACCCTCACCGCGCTGCGCCGGGTGACCACAGAGGTCACCGCCGTGGTCACCGTCGCCGACGACGGCGGCTCGTCCGGCAGGCTGCGCCGGGAACTCGGTCTCCTGCCGCCGGGCGACCTGCGGCAGGCCTTCGCCGCGTTCGCCGCCGAAGACGGTGGAACGCTGTGGGCCGAGGTGTTCCAGCACCGCTTCGGCGGCGACGGCGCGCTCGCCGGGCACGCCGTCGGGAACCTGCTGCTGGCCGGGCTGTTCGAAGTCCTCGGTGACCCCGTGGCCGCGCTCGACGAGGCGAGCAGGCTCATCGGCGTCTCCGGGCGGGTCTTGCCGATGTCACCCGAACCGTTGGAGATCCGGGCCGAGGTCTCGGGCCTGGACGCCGACGACGAGTCCGCGATACGCCGGATCCGGGGTCAGGTCGCGGTCGCGACCACACCGGGACTGGTGCACCGGATCAGCCTGCACCCGACCGGACAGGCCGACCGGCCGCCGAAGGGATGTGAAGAGGCGATCGAAGCCGTGCTCAGCGCGGACGCGGTCTTCCTCGGACCGGGATCGTGGTTCACCAGCGTGCTCCCGCATCTGCTGGTGCCGGACCTGCACGACGCGCTGCTCCGGACCGAAGCGACCAAGGTGGTGATCCTCAACCTCGTCCCCCAACCGGGGGAAACAGCGGGGTTCTCGCCCGAAAAGCATCTGGACGTACTCTTCGAACACGCCCCGGAATTTCGGGTGGACGCGGTGATCGCCGACGGCGACTCGGTCCCCTCACCTGCCCGGTTGCGTGACGCGGCCGGGAGACTCGGTGCGCGGGCGTTGCTGGGGGCGGTGGCCGACCCGGTCGTGGAGGGGCGGCATGATCCTGATGCGCTCGCGAGCTGTATGCGGGAGGCTCTCGGTCTCACCGGGGGAGGAGCGGAAAGTATGGAGGGGCAGCGATGGCGATGACCGCCGCCGTGAAGGACGAGCTGAGCCGGCTTGAGATCACCAAGATCGGCCCGCGCCGCGCGGAGGTCGCGTCGATGCTGCGATTCGCGGGTGGGCTGCACATTGTGGCGGGCCGCGTCGTGGTGGAGGCCGAACTGGACACCGGTTCGGTGGCGCGGCGGCTGCGCAAGGAGATCCACGAGCTGTACGGGCACCAGTCGGACGTCCACGTCATCTCCTCCAGCGGTCTCCGCAAAGGCACGCGGTACGTCGTCCGGGTGGTCAAGGACGGGGAAGGTCTCGCTCGGCAGACGGGTCTGATCGACCAGCGCGGCCGTCCGGTCCGCGGGCTGCCCGCGGCCGTCGTCTCCGGCGGTGTCGCCGACGCGGAAGCCGCCTGGCGCGGCGCGTTCCTGGCGCACGGTTCGCTCACCGAACCGGGCCGGTCATCCTCGCTCGAAGTCACCTGCCCCGGACCCGAGGCCGCCCTGGCGCTCGTCGGTGCCGCGCGGCGGATGGGAATCCAGGCGAAATCGCGCGAGGTCCGCGGCGCGGACCGGGTGGTGGTCCGCGACGGCGACGCCATCGGTGCCCTGCTGACCCGGCTCGGCGCTCATACGAGCGTGCTGCAATGGGAAGAGCGCCGGATGCGCCGCGAAGTGCGCGCGACCGCGAACCGGCTCGCGAACTTCGACGACGCGAATCTGCGCCGGTCCGCCCGCGCGGCCGTCGCGGCGGCGGCCAGGGTCGAGCGTGCTCTGGACATCCTCGGCGACTCGGCACCCGATCACCTGCTCGCGGCCGGCAAGCTCCGGCTGTCGAACCGGCAGGCCTCGCTCGAGGAACTGGGGCAGCTGTCCGACCCGCAGATGACCAAGGACGCCGTCGCCGGCCGGATCCGCCGCCTGCTCGCCATGGCCGATAAGAAGGCCAAGGAACAGGGCATCCCGGACACCGAATCCGCCGTCACCCCGGAGATGCTCGAGGAAGACGAAGAGGACTGAGTCTGGCTGCCGCTGTGCGATGAAAGGCCCTTCATTGCACGGGATCTTCGCCGAACACGGTGCAGGTGGCGGAGTCGCCGTCCAGCGCGGCGCGTGCGAGCAGGATGGCGCCGGACGTAGGTGGTGCGTTCGTCCGGCCAGAAGGCGTCGTCCACGAACTGGTAGCCGGTCCAGTACGAGCCGTCGTCGTGCTGGAGCCGTGCGACGCAGGCGAGCTTGAGATCGCGGTCGATCGCGAGGGGATGGTGGATCGTGGTGATCGTCGGGAGTCCACAGTGGAGCATTCCGCGGCCGAGACCCTGATTGTCGTGGACGACGTCGAATTCGCCTCGGCGGCGCGCGAGATGCCGGGCGGCACGCAACGAGAACGCCAGCGGTTCGGGGAATCCGCCACGCCGCATGCCGACGAACTCCACCCACGATGGCAGATCACGCAGCTCTCGCAGGGCCGGAGTGCGGAACGGGTTCGGCTCGGCGAACAGATCGAGCCCCGGCAGTTTCGTGAGTCGCACGCCGTCATCGACCTCCGGATAGGGCGGGCCGGACAGCACCTCGACCCGATGCCCGAGTGCGGCGAGCTCGCGGCTCAGATGCCGTACGTACACGCCTTGCCCACCGCTGCGCGGGTTTCCCCGGTAGGTCAGCAGCGCGATACGCAGCGCGCTCACCGGTCACTCCCTGGAGCCCCAATACTCAAGCTGTTCCTGGATCTTCCGGGTTTCCTCGTGCCGTTCGCCGCGGACCTCGAGTGAATCGTCGAGGAGTGAGGACAAGGTCGAAAGGGCTTCGGTGACTTGGCCGGCCTTGGCGAGCACCAGCGCGAAACCGAAGCGGAGGTCGAGCAAATCGGGATGCCGGTCATTCAGGCGTCCCCTCGCTTCGGCGAGGAGCCGCCTGTACTCCGAAACGGCGGGGGGGGGTGCGTCGATTTCGGCGCTCCAGAAAGCGATGTTGTGCCGGATGTGACGGACGATCTCGTCGTCGCCCAGCACGTGTTTCGCGTGGGGAAGCAGCTCACGGGCCAGGCGGAGGGACTCCGCGCCGTCGGTCTTGCCGGTGGCCACGGCGAACAGATGGCGGGCGTGCAGGGTCTCCCGGTGATCTTCGCCGAGCGCCTGGGTGGAATCACGGACCAGCGCGGCGAATTCCTCTTGGGAGTCCTCGAACCGCCCGAGATCAAGGAGACTGTGCCCGATGTTGTTGCGAACGCTCAAAACCTCTTCGTCACCTTCGCCGAGCTCGGCGGTGGCGATCGGCAGGAGCTCCCGGAACCGGGCGAGCGCTCCGGCGGCGTCGCCCGCCTTTCCGGTCCACGTCGCGTGCCTCGCCTTGCAGCGCAAGGTGATCCGGTGGGTCTCGCCGAGTATCCGGGCCGCGCGGTTGGCCCAGGCGGCCCAGCGTTCGCGGTTCTCCACCGGGATGTCGGACGCGCGACGCTCGAGCGCGCTGAGCGCGTCGTCGTACAGACCCGCGAGCCAGAGATACTCGCTTTCGTTCGCGGTGGCATAGACCTGTTCGGGCGTGGGCTCTTCGTCTCCGGAAACGGGACTCACCTCCCCGGCCGCGGCGGCCAGCCTGCTGTGCAGCCTCGCGGCGGCACTGGCCGGCACGGCAGGACGGCCGGCCTTCCACAGCACCGTTTCGTCCGGCAAGCCGGCCCGGGTTCGCGTGACCTCGGAGCCGAGGGCGGCGAGCGTGTCACGGACATGGACGGTTCTCGACGGGCCGCCGCTGCTCGCACTGGCCGCGGTGAGGATCGAGATCGGAATGGGTCCTCGCGCGGCGGCCAGCTGGAGCAGGTCGAGCAGGACCGAGCGCTCCGGTTCCGGTGACGCCGTCGAGCCGGTGGCCTCATCCGCGGGGGCGGCCCAGTCGGGCGGGCCGTTCTCCAGCGCGACACTGATGAAGGTGACCGTGGAGTCGCCGATCCGGATCACGTCACGGCTGCTGAGCAGGGCGTTCAGTTTCCGGTGGCCGTTCACGAGGGTACCGTTCGCCGAGTCGAGGTCGGTGAGCCAGGCGGTCGAGCCGTCCCAGCGGATCTCGCAGTGGAGCCGGGAGACCCGTGAGTCCGCGAGGCGGAGGCCGGCCCGCCTGCTGCGGCCGAGGGTCGTGCCCCCCAGGGCGAGTTCGTGATTGACGACGGTGTGTCCGGGGACGTCGATGATCAACGTCGCCGGAAGAGGATCAGCGGGGTTGCTCGGCGGGTCCGCGGCCGGCCATGGCGAGCTCTGCTGTGGTGGTTGCTGCCCGGGGAACGATCCCGGATGCTGCGCGCCCGGCCGCATGGTGGGCGGCTTCGGCGCGCCCGGCGACAGCCGGACCGTGACCGCGGCGGGTAGGTCGCCCGGATCCCTGGTCGCCACCACGGTTTTCACCCAGGACAGCTCCGCTGAAGCCGCCAGATCGCGGAGAAGGCCGGTGAGCCGTTCGCGGAGGCCGGGTTCGAGGTCGTCGACACCGTCCACGGCGATCCGCACATGGCCGTCCGTCCACTGTGGAGCCAAGGTGCGCAGCGGACCGAGCAGGGCCAGATCGAAAGCGCTTGCGCCACTCCGCCCGGCGTCGTCGAGGGTGTCCAGGTAAGCCCGTTCGGCGTCTTCGAACCCGGGAACGCTCCGACGCAACTGGCCGGCGAGTTCCCGTGCCAGCAGCTCCGCCGTCTGTCCTCGGGTGGCGAACAGCACCGCGTGCAGGAAATCCGGTGGCACATAGGAACCGGCCACCGACGGTCTCGCCAGAGCGGCGAGCATCGTCGACTTGCCCGAACCCTCGGCGCCGGCTATCGCGACTGTCCGCGCTCCGGTGAGCAGGTGCCCGACGGTCTCCCCGAGCAGCGGGCTCGGCCGGTAGTTCGCGGTCAGCCGTTCGATATCCGGCGCGGCGGGATTGCCCGCCAGCGGCGAACGACGCCACGCGGGCGACGAGTTGAGCGCCAGCCAAAGCCCTTGATCGGCTTCCGCGACCTCGCGGGTGCCGTCGAACCCGAGATGCACCGCGGTCTGCAGCGGGCACAGCCCGGCGATGACGCGTTTGAGATCCGCGCAACGGACGCGTTCGCCGAAGGTCGTATGCCCCGAACGGAGCACGGTCACCAAGGACCGGCTGAAACAGCCGTTGGCCGCGGCCCGGTTGTCGGACGCGGTGAGGAGGTCGAACCGTTTGCCCGCCTCGCCGACGATCCGCAGCCAGCGTTGCCCGGCCTGCATGGCGCCGATCCCGGCATGGCAGGTGTCGAGCAGGACGACCAGGCCGTCGAGCATGGAGTATCGGCCGAGGAGTTCCTTGATCCGCTGGGCGAACAGGAAAGATCTCCGGCTGTCCACCGGGAGGCTGGTGTCCTTGGTGAGGAAGTAGAAGTCGTCCTCGGCGTATTCGCCGTGCCCGACGAGCGAGAGGAACAGCGTCGCCTCGTCTTCTGATGCCCGTTCGAAGGCTTCGACGAGCGCGTCGTCGAGTTCGACCATCGTGGGGTCGACGAGCAGGCCACGTCCGTCGGCGAGCGCGGGAACGCAGCCGCCGATTTCCGGATCGAGCAGAGTGCCCGAGACCTCTTGGCCCGCATCAGGAAGAAACGAGAGACGGTTCAGCGCCTCGCATTGCGATGCGACGACCAACGACCTCCGCTCTCCCACGGAGATCACTTTGTCTCATCGGCGGTTCACCGGCAAGCACTTCGGCAATACTGTGCGTGATGACTTCTGCGTGGAGGGGGCGGTAGTGGCTCGGATCGTGCTGGTGCACGGTATTGCCCAGGAACAGAAGTCCGCGGACACACTCGAGGCCGAATGGCTGCCGAGCCTCGCGGGCGGTGTCCGGCTCGCCGGGGACACCGAGCTGGCCGACCGGCTGTGGCGTGCCGCCCGGCCCGGTGCCGCCGGCGCGCGAATGGCGTTCTACGGCGATCTTTTCCTGCAGGACGGCCGGCAGGGCGGTGCCGACGAACTGACCGAGGACGAATGGGTGCTCGCCGAGGTCTTGGCGGGGGAGTGGCTGCGGAACGCGGCTGAATCGGCGTCCCGCGAAACCGATCGGAACCGCGCGAGCGCCGAGCTGGCGCACCTCGCCGGATCGCTCGGCGAGGAACAGGGTGTACGTGCGGCGGCCCGTCCGGTGCTGAACGCGCTGGTGCGGCTGCGACCGTTCGCCCGGCTCGGGGTCGCGTTCGCCGAACGCGTGGTGGTGAAGGCGCTCAGGCAGGTGACGGTGTACCTCACCGACGAAACCGTCCGGAAACGCGTGCAGGAAAGGGTCGCCGAACACATCGGACCGGAAACCGAGGTGATCATCGGGCATTCGCTCGGTTCGGTCGTCGCGTACGAAGCCGCTCATCTGCACGGGCGGCGGTTGCCTCTACTGCTGACCTTGGGCTCGCCGCTGGGTCTGCGCACGGTGGTCTACGAGCGGACACGCCCGCAGCCGCCAGCCATCCCGCCCGGCGTGACCAGCTGGGTGAATCTCGCCGACCGGGATGACCTCGTCGCGGCACGGCCGGACCTCACGCCGCTGTTCCCCGGTGCGGACGGCGTCCTCGACAGCGGCTACACCGTCGACAACGGTGCGAAACCCCACGAAGCGGCCTTCTACCTGGCCAAGCAGCGAACGGGAGAGGTCGTCTCGGCGGCGTTGTCGGCGGGCTGAATTTACTTTCGCTCACCAGGCGTAACCCAGCGGTTTCGCCGCTGACGATCAGCGGAAACAGGGTCCCTCGAACCTCGGTGTGGAGGCGGTATCCGAGGGAAGGGGAAGCCCATGCGGCTGCAGGTTTCGGCAGAGGTCGGCACCTGGCTCACCCGGCGCAGCAGCCGGGCGGGCGACTGGGCCGTGGCGGACCTGGTGGCCGCCAAACGGGGAACGCGGGTCTCGGTGGTGATCCCGGCTCGCAACGAGGAAGCGACCGTCGGCGCGATCATCGGCACCATCCGTCGTGAACTGGTCGAACGCCATCCGCTCGTCGACGAGATCCTGGTGGTGGACAGCCGTTCCACCGATTCCACCGCCGAGGTCGCGCGAGCGGCCGGCGCGGACGTCGTCGCGCAGGACGCGGTCTTCCCCGAGCTGAAAGGCTTGGCGGGTAAGGGAGAAGCCCTGTGGAAAGGGGTCGCCGAGACGACCGGTGACATCGTGGTGTTCGTCGACGGCGACCTCTACGACTTCACGCCCGACTACGTGACCGGTCTGGTCGGACCGCTGCTCACGGACCCGTCGATCGCCTACGTGAAAGGCTTTTATCACCGGCCGCTCGTCGGCTCGACCGGCACCGAACCCGAGGGTGGCGGCCGCGTCACCGAACTCGTCGCGCGTCCGCTGCTCAACATGTTCTGGCCGGAACTCGCGGGCTTCGTCCAGCCGCTCGCCGGTGAATACGCCGGCCGCCGCGAGGTGCTGGAGAGCATCCCGTTCGTCACCAACTACGGCGTCGAGGTCGGCCACCTGATCGACCTGCTGGAGCTCCGCGGTCTCGACGCGCTCGCGCAGGTCGACCTCGGGCACCGGGTGCACCGCCACCAGAGCACGCACGCGCTCGGGCGGATGGCGGGACAGATCATGCTGACCCTCGTGGACCGCTTGGAGCGTTACGGCCGCCTGGTTTCCGCGGTGCCTCCGGCGACGTTGCTGGCCCAGTTCCAGCGTGGTTCGGGCGAAGGTGTCGAGCGGGAGCTGGTGCTCACGGACCTGACCTGTACGCAGCGGCCGCCGCTGGCGACCTTCGCCGCACTGAAGGAGACGGCTTAGCGATCGCCTTACGCAGGTGCCTGGCTCGTGAGTGCTGATGACGGTTCTAACCGTCATCAGCACTCACGAGCACCTTGGCCGGCTGCCAGCCTGGGGGGCCGAACACGAACCCGGCCTTGTCCCGCCAAGACTCGGCCGAGCGGACGTCGCGCAGGATCGAACCGTATTCGTGGAAGCCGACCTTGAGCAGGTTGTAGGTGCCGATGTTCTTGGTCAGCCCGTAGGTCGGCCGTTTGTCCTCGGGCACGAAGCTGCGGAACATGCGGTCCCAGATGATCAGGATGCCGCCGTAGTTCGCGTCCAGGTATTCCTCGTCGCTGCCGTGGTGCACCCGGTGGTGTGAAGGGGTGTTGAAGACGTACTCGAACCAGCGGGGCATTTTGCGGATCTTCTCGGTGTGCACGAAGAACTGGTAGACGAGGTCGATCGACAGGCCGGTGAGGATCATCCACGGCGGGATTCCGGTGATCGCGAGGATCGACCAGAACGGCAGCTGGAAATAGGGCGTCCATTTCTGGCGCAGCGCGGTCGAGAAGTTGTAGTGCTCGCTCGAATGGTGGACCTGGTGGCCCGCCCACATGATGCGCACACGGTGGCTTGCCCGGTGGTAGGCGTAGAAGACGAGCTCCTGGCCGAGCAGCATCAGCACCCAGGTCCACCAGTCGTGCGGGCTGAATTTCACCGGCGCCAGTTCGTAGAGCGCGGCGAACACGAACAGCATGACGATCCGGAAGAACCCGTTGATGACGACCGCGACGGTGCCCATGGCCATGCTCGTCCGGGTGTCCTTGGCGCTGTAGCCGATGACGTTGTCGTCATGCCCGAGCACGTGCAGGGCGACGATCTCGATCGCGACGAACAGCAGGAACACCGGTGTCGCCAGCAGTACCGGATCACTCAGATGGGCAAGGAACTCCGCCATCGCACCCACACCCTCTTCCCGTCTCACCGCTGCGATCTGACCGTCAGGTAACTTACCCTGCGGTCATTTACCTCAGGGTAAGATAACTCCCGTGACAGAAGCAAGGGCCGTCGGTACGAAGGGCATGCCTCGCGAAGAGCGGGAGACCCAGATCGTGCGCGCCGGTACGGAGGAATTCGGCAGGAACGGGTACGCCGGGGCGTCCATGGTGGAGATCGCCCGCCGGGTCGGTGTCACGAAACCCTTGCTGTACCAGTACTTCGGCTCAAAGGACGGGCTTTATCTCGCGTGCCTGCACCGGGCGGGGGACCGGCTGACCGCCGGCGTCGCGGAGACGATGGCCGATGCGGCGGAGCCGCCGGAGCGGATGCCGCTGGCCGTTCTTTCGGCGATCTTCGAGACGTTCGACCACGACCGGTACGCCTGGAAGCTGCTGCGGGATCTGACGGTGCCCTCGACCGGCGAGATCGCCGCGGTCGCCACCGACTACCGCTTCCGGCTCGACGGGTTCGCGCTGATCGGTGCCGCTCAGCTGATGCACTCGCGCGGTCTCGACGACGACCGTGACATCGAGGCGATCGCCCAGGTGTGGACCGGCGTGGTCGATTCGCTGATCAGCTGGTGGATCGACCAGCCGGATCAGGACGCGGTCGCGATGACCGAGCGTTGCGGGCGGATCATGCGGAACCTGTTCGGCTGGTGAGGGCCGCCGTCGCCGCCTGGCCATCCGCGAAGGCGAGTTCGGGCAGGTCCGCGAGTGGGAACCAGTCGTATCCGGAACTCTCGTCGGACAGCACGATCTCCGCACCGGGCGGGAGCGCGCAGGTGAACGCCAGGCCGATCGTGGTCAGCTCGGTGTCGCCGTAAACCGACGAAAACGACCCGGCGAACCTGAGATCCTGAAGCTCACAGCCGATCTCCTCCATGCCTTCGCGCACCAGGTTCTCCTCGGCGGTTTCGGCACCGGAGAGGAAACCGCCGACGGTGTCCCAGCTGCCTTTCCGCGGTTCATGTGCCCGTCGCAGCAAGAGGATCCGGTCGCCGTCCAGGACGAGCCCCAGGGTGGTCGGCAGCGGGTTGTCGTACTTGGTGAAGCCGCACGCGGTGCATTCGAGGTGGGCTTCGTCGGCGTCGCCGGCGAGCCGGGTGTCCGCGCTGCAGCGGGGACAGAACTTCCAGTCCTTCACCGGCGGGAGCCTAATACCCTGCGTCGGAGTTCACACTGGATACGGCTGGGGTGCCCGGCGCCGCTCCGGACACCCCAGCCGTGACTCAGCTCGCGGCGTTCGAGTTACCGCGAAGCTTGACGTTGGCGCTCGAGGCGTTCTTGATCGCCGTCTCGATCTGCGCCATGGAGGAGGACGAGGTCAGGCCGGGCACCGTCGCCGAGTTCAGCGCGTAGAGCGTGAACGTGTACGGGTGGGTGGATCCGCCCGGGCAGGGGCCGAAGTACTTCTGCGAGTTCGCCCCGCTGCCCATGGCCTTCTGCTTCGCCCCGTTCTGGTTCGGCACGGTGAATCCCGCGCCGAGCCCTTCGGGCAGCGTCGCCGCCGAAGCCGGGATGTCCCAGATCGCCCAGTGCAGCTTGTTGCCGTTGTTGGCCACGTCGGCGAAGACGATCGCGTAGCCCTTGGCATTGGTGGACCCGGCACCCCACGCCAGCGGCGGTGAGACGTCCTGGCCGGGGGAGCCGTCTCCCGCACACGTGTACTTGTTCGGGATGGTGGCGTTGTCGTTGAAGGCGGAGCTGCCCAGCTTGAAGTCACCAGGCTGCGGATTGCCGCCACCTGGGAACTTCAGTCGCACCACCACGTTGTCGATGCCGCTCGGCGTGCCACCGTTCTTGTCCGCGTTGGTCGAGGTGAGCCACAGCCCGCCGTCCGGGGTCTTGGTGACCGAACGGAGCCTGTCCCAGCGGCCGGAGAACAGCGACTGTACCGAGCCGACGCCGTTGCCGGCCGCGTTGATCTGGGTGGCGAACAGCTGCTGACCGGTGACGGCCGCGATGTAGATCCAGTCGTTGACGATCTCGATCCCGCTCGGCCCGGCGGACCCGGTTGACCACGTCTTCTTCGGCGCGATACTCCCGGAGCAACTGCCGCTCGTGCCTTCGCAGGCGGGGTAACCGAAGTTGCCGCCCTTCTGGATCAGGTTGAGCTCGTCCTGGGTGCTGTCGCCGAATTCGGCAGCCCACAGCTGGCCGCGGGAGTCCCAGGCCAGGCCCTGCGGGTTGCGGTGCCCGAAGCTCCAGACGTACGCGGCTTTGCCGCCGGTCGAGAAGAACGGGTTGTCGCTCGGCGCCGAGCCGTCGGCGTTGAGGCGAAGGATCTTCCCGTTGAGCGAACCCTTGTTCTGCGGGTTGTTCCTGTTCTGCGCGTCGCCGACGGAGGCGTACAGCTTGCCGTCCGGACCGAAGCGCACCCGGCCGCCGTTGTGGTAGCGGTTCTTCGAGATCCCGGTGAGCACCGGCGTCGACGTCGACGACAGCGTTCCGTTGTCGTAGGTCATCTTCACGATCCGGTTGTCGCCGGAGGCCGTGTGGTAGATGAAGACCGCGTGGTCGGTGGCGAAGTTCGGCGAGAGGGCCAGGCCGAGCAGACCGCCTTCACCGTTGGTCCCGACCGCGCCGGGAACCTTGCCCAGGGTGGTCTTCTGGCCCGACGGCGTGATCCGCAGGATCTCGAACCGGTCCCGTTCGGTGGCCAGCGCCGAGCCGTCCGGCAGGAACGCGACGTCCCAGGCGAGGTCGACCTTGGCGATGTCCTTGTCGTACTCCGGAATCCCGCCGCCCGCGTTGCCGCTGGTCTTGGCGGTCACCGCGTTGCTCGCCGCGGAGGTGTTGCCGTCCAGGTCACGCGCCTTCACCGTGAACGTATAGGACGTGTTCGCGGTCAGCCCGGTGACCGTGGCCGTGAGCGAAGGCGTTGTCGCGACCTTCGTGGCGCCCTGGAAGACGTCGTAGCCGGCGACGGTGCCGCTGTTGTCCGTGGAAGCGTCCCACGCCAGCGAAACACTGTTGGCCGTCACGGAGGTCGACCGCAGGTTGCCCGGCACGGTCGGCGGGGTCGTGTCGCCGCTCGGCGGGGTCGTGAACTGCACGACGTTGCTCTGCTGCGAAGGGTTCCCGGCCGCGTCGAACGCACCGACGGAGATGTCGTACGCGGTGTTGGGCGTCAGGTTGTCGACCGAGGTGGTCAGCGTGTTCCCGTCGACGGACTTCAGCACGTTGCCGCCACGCATGACGTCGTAGCGGACGACGCCGACGTTGTCCGTCGCCGCTTCCCAGGTGAAGGTGGCGGTGCGGGCGGTGATGTCCTTGGCCGTGAGGTTCTTCGGCGGTGTCGGGGCCTCGCCGTCGACCGGGCCGCTGGCGGTGATCTTGTCCGCGTTCGGGCCGCCGTTGGCCGTGGTCGCGGTGGTGCGGATCTTGTTGGCTCCGGCCGTCAGCTGGACGTCCTTGGTGGTCGTCTGCCAGGTCGTCCACGCGCCGGTGCCGGGGAAGGAGATCGTGCCTGCCGCGGTGCCGTTGACGGCGATCGCGAGCGGCCGGTCGACCGCGGTTCCGTTGGCGTAGCGGAAGGTCAGCGTCTGGGATCCGGCCTGAGCGGCGTTCACCGTGTATTCGACGTAGCTGCCGACGACGTTGTCGAAGTTGACGAATCCGGTACCGGAGTAGCCCGCGTGGTTGGATTCCACCACGCCCTGGCCGATCGTCGCGGTTTCGGATTCATAGTCGGTCGATGCCGCGCCGGCTGGTATGGCCGGCAGCACGGCGAAGGTGATCGCCGAGGCGGCGGCGCACGTGAGAACCGTGCGCCACGGTGGTCGGGGTGCCACTGGAGCCTCCATGCGTGAAGTCGGGGTAGGGAGGTACAACGGCGGACCGGACGACGAGTCCGGCGGGGAGCTGTTCAGGAGGAGCTGAGTTTAGTTAGGAAACTTTCCTATCTATGGGACAGATCACACACCAGTGGGTGCTTCGTGTCAATACTCGACGAGTACCATCACCGAGCGTCACGCGGGGTCGATGTGTCCGGGCGGCAAAAAAGGGCCGTTCAGGACGGAATTCGTCCCGGACGGCCCCTGAAAATCAGGCGCGGTGGCGTCAGCCCGCGATGGCGGCGCGCGCGATCACCTTCACGATTTTGGCCCGTACCAATGACTCCTCTGGTACGGCGTTGCGCTTGCCGTACGCCTCGGCCTTGTCCTCGCCCATGTAGCGGCCGCCGAGCCTGGTCGCCCATTCGAGCATCTCGTCGAAGTCCTGGTGCAACACCGCCTCGGCGGTGAACTGCACATAGGAGTACGGCGGCTCCTGGTCGTCGACGACCAGCGAGAGCCGGGGGTCGCGGCGGAGCGCCTTTCCCTTCAGCGTCTCCGTGCCGGTCGTGAAGATCAGTTCATCGCCGTCGGGGCCTTCGTTCAGCAGAAACCAGATCGGCGTCACGATCGCCGCGCCGTTGGCCCGCACCAGGCCGATCTTTCCCGTACGGGTGCCCTCACTCGCGAACTGCCACCATTCGTCCCGGTTCATCTCACGCATGAGAGTGACGTTACCGATATCCGGGAAGCCGGGCACGCTGATCACCCAGGTGCGGGGTGCCGGAGGTGCCGACTAGCCTGGCCTGCTGTGCGCGACGACGAGCTGACCGGGATGGGTCTCGCCGACGAGGGGCTGACCCGCCGTCTCAAGGCTTTGGCCTGTACAGCGCCCTTGCACGACCTCGACGCGCGCAAGGCGAAGCTGGACTGGGCCGACGCCACGATCTACCAGATGGCCGAGATCGCCCTCCACACGATCGACCAGGTCACCGTATCGATGGATTTCGACACCGGCGCGGACCACGAACAGGTGATCGTCCGGCTGCTGCCGTTCGTCGCCCTGCAGGCCCCGGGCCGCACCCCCGACGAGCACGCCAAGGTCGCCCGCTGGGTACTCGACAACCTGATCAACGTCGGCACCACCGACCGCGGGTTCCGCCGCGTCTACGGCTCGATCGGCCCCGGCGGCGGCTATCAGCGGCGTCAGTTCGACTTCAAGCTGCTCGTCGAGCTGGCCGCGCCGGACGGCGAGGTCTACCTGCGGGCCACCGACGAGGCCATCAACGTCCTCGTCGGCGCGCTCGACACCGACGTCGAATCCGCGCAGATCGCGGCCGAGGTCAAACTCGAGAACCTGATCAGCCGCGGCCGGCTCGCCGACGCGAAGCTCGCCGCCGAACAGGCCCGCTACCGCACGGTCCAGTACGGCGAGACGTTGCGCGCGAAGCTCGACGCCACCCGGCGCGACGTCCGCGCGGTCGACTGGGAGCGCGAGGTGCCGGACCTGCTGGACCAGGCGCTTTCCCATATCGAGTCCCGGTTCCGCGCCGAGAACGCGATCCTCAAGAACATCACCGCGTCGCGGGACGAGACCGAGGACCTCGACCGCAAACGCCGTGCCGCCGAACTCGTCGACATCGTGAGCGACTGCATCCGGCGCCACACCCGGCTCCAGTCGAGGCTCGCCGACGCGGGGGCCGTCTTCCGGGCCGAACAGGACCGCCAGCAGTTCTCCGGACCGCCGCAGCGCGCCACGATCGACCTGTTCGGCCAGCTCCTGGTCCCGACACTGGGCCTGCCGATCGCCGACGCCGTCGCGCCGGCCGAGTCGTTCTTCCACGCAGGCGCGGGGATCTCGCCACCGATCGTGCCGTCGCTGTCTTCGCTGGTGTCGTTGCTGCTGCGGCCCGCGCCGGAGCGCGACCAGCTCGTCGGGGAGATCCCCGAGCCGGAGCTGATGCCCGCCGACGTCACCGACCGGTTCGGCGACGAGCAATGGCGTCTCGCCGACGAGTTGCTCGACCTGCCTGAAGTGCCGCGACGGCTGTCGGGGCTGCTCGAAGAGGCACGCCGGATCGATCGCGCGCTGCCCGCCCTGGTCGCGTTGCGCGCGGTGCACGCCTACAGTCCCGAGGTCGGCGCGGCGCTCCGGCAGGGGGAGCGCCAGGTGCTGCTGGCCGTCGACGACGGCACACTGCTCGACGACCCGGAGTTCGGCGGCGCGGATCTGCTGCTGTCGTCCGCGCGGGTCGACCGGCACGATCAGGAAGAGGAGGAGGTCGCGTGACGACGGGGATTTCCACAGGGGACGTCGAATCCGCGGCCCGGCTGGTCTCGTTCGGCATGCGCCCGAAGCAGCTGCCGTCGCGGGACGTCGTCTACGGCGATCTCGTCCGGCGCTACGGCGAGGACAGCGCGTTCAAGCAGCTCACCCACGCGGTCGCGGCCGGGCTCGGGCTGATGGTGCTGGAGGTCAACCTCCAGGCGGGCGCGGTGCTCGCGGCGACCGACGAATCCGTCTTCGAGATCAAGATGGACAGCTACGCACGCCAGAGCAAGATCCGTGAACGCCGCGAGACCGAGAAGGTCCTGCACGGGCTGATCCACCTGGCGACGGCCGCACTCGGCTACCCGCGTCCGGACGACCTCGCCAACGACACCTATATCGGCCGGGTCAGCGTCGAGCAGGTGGACGCGATGGTCCGCGAGGCGTGCCGGATCCTCGACGAACGCGCGGCGGCCGCCGAGGCCAACAACGACCCGCTGGCCGACGCGCCCGAACTCGAGCAGGCCTGGCGGGCCTACGCGCGACGTCCGGCGGCGGCGGCGACCAAGGACGGCAGGCTGGCGTCGGACACGACTCGCGGCATGGTCGCCCGCGCCCTGCGTTTCCTTGCCGACCAAGGGTTTCTCGTCCAGGTCAGCGGTGAACAGGGTGGGACGTACCGGACGACGCCGCGGTATCAGGTGCAGGTACGCGAACTCGCCGCGGACGCGGCCTTCGACGATCTGCTCGCGTTGAACGTGGTCTCGGTCGCGAACGGCGGCGGAACTTTGCGCGCTGCCGCGTCGGACACGCTTTAAAGGGGAGAAGATGTACGAGCTTTCGCGGGTTCGCCTGCACTCGGTGGGCCCGGCAGGCGCGCGATACCAGGACGTCGTGCTGGACTTCAGTGGTGTCGGCGCTGCCATCACGGCACCCAAACAGGACGCGCTGTTCAGCGCCGGCATTCACCTCGCCGGTGAAGGCCCGCCGCGTCGTCCGTCGCCGGCGAGCGTGCTGTTCCTCGAGAACGGCGGCGGCAAGTCCGTCCTGATCAAGCTGATCTTCTCGGTCATGCTGCCCGGCCGCCGTCAGGTCGTCGGCACGACGAACACCAAGGTGCTGGAGAAGTTCGTCTCCGCCAAGGACGTCTCGCATGTAGTGGTGGAGTGGCTGCAGGTCGAGACCGGCCAGCGTGTGATCACCGGCAAGGTGTCCGAATGGCGCGGGCACGTCGTGTCGTCGGACTCCGAGAACCTGGTCGACTCCTGGTACTGCTTCCGCCCGACGCCGTCGCTCGACCTGGACTCGCTGCCGCTGACGTCGGACGGCAGGCTGCTGACGATGTCCGGTTTCCGCGACCGGCTCGACCAGGTGCACGGTGGGGAGCCGGAACTGGAGCTGTTCTGGACCCGGCGCCACCACGAGTGGACGTCCCGTTTGGACGGTCTCGGCCTCGACACCGAGCTTTTCCGTTACCAGCGCGCGATGAATGCCGGCGAGGGTGAGGCGGCGGACGCGTTCCAGTTCAGCACCGACGAGGCGTTCGTCGAATTCCTGTTGCGTGCGGTGCTTTCCGAGGACGAGCCGAAGGATCTCGCCGAGGTCGTCGCGACCTACTCGCACAACCTTGCCCAGCGCGGGGATCTCCTGTCCGAACGGGATTTCGTCGCCGGCGCGCTCGATCTGCTCGGACCGCTGGCGGAAGAGGAAGGCGTCGCCGCCGCGTCGCGCAGGCTCGCCGAGGCGGCCCGCGAGGAGATGCGGACGCTGGCCGGGCAGGTGTCGGCGCGCGATGAACTCGAGAACGAGCGGCTGAGCGGGCTGGAACAACACGTCGACGAGGTGAAGTCCGCGGAGAAGCTCGCCGAGGGCGATCATCGCAGGCTCGCCGCCGGCGTCACCGAATTGCGGCGGCTCGTCGGGAAACTTCGGCTCGACGAGGCGCAGGAAAGCAAGAAGCGGATCGATGCCGAACTGGCCGAGGCCAAGACCGCCGCCGAGGCCTGGCGTGAATGCTCGACCGTGCTCAACCACCTCAACGCCGCCCGCAAGGCCCGCGATTTCCGTGAGCTGGTCGGCAGCCGGGAGCAGAAGGCGCAGCCCGCGCTGCAGGCGCGTAACGCCGCGGCCGCCGCGTTGGCCCGTGGGCTGCTGACCCTCGCGAAGAACGCCACGGATCAGGCGGCGAAATCGGAGGCGCATGTCGGCGCTTTGCGTGCCGAGGCGGAAAAGGCGCAGTCGGAACGGGACGAGGCGGCGAACCTCGCGGCGTCCCGCCGGGCGGAGGCGCGAGGACTGGGTGCGAGGATCGCCGAGATCCGTGAGGAGATCGCGGAAGTCGTCCGTGCCGGGGCGTTGAAGGCGGGTGCCGACGTCGCCGAGGCCGCACGATCGGCCAGGACCGAGGCCGAAACGACGGCGGCCGAACTGGTGCGGCGTGAACAGGAACTCGAGCGGGTCGCCGAGGATCTGCGCGCGGCCCAGTCGACCGTCAACGACGCTCACCGGCTCGCCGGGTCCACCAAGGACCGGTTGGAACGCTCCGCCGAGGAACTGGACCGGGCCAACCGGCGCACGGACGCGCTGGCCGTCGAACCCCGGCTCACGGACCTCCTCGGCGCCGAGGACGTCTCACTGGAGACGGATCTTCCCGTTCTGCTGGACCGTCTTCGCGAGGCCGCTTCGGCCGCGGAGAAGGAGCAGACGGCGTTGCGGATGGAGGAATCCGTCGACGAGCGTGCGCTGAACGCCCTCGGCTCCGGTGGTCTTCTGCCCGCGCCGGAGGAGGTGCAGTCCGCTTTGGACGCGCTGGAAGCCGCGGGGATGAACGCGTGGTCGGGCTGGCGTTATCTGTCCACTTTGGATTCGAAGCGCCGGGCGGCCGTACTCGCCCGTGCGCCGCAGCTCGTGTCCGGCATCCTGCTCAACGAGTCCGAACAGGTGCGGCTCGCCGAGAAGGTGCTTGCGGAGCGACGGTTGCTGCCCAACACGATCATCCCGGTCGCGACCACCGAGGCGACCACGACCGATCGTCTTCCCGGTGAGGCCGGGATCGAGTTCCTGGTCCCGCCCAATCCGGCGATGTACGACGAGGAGGCCGCGGACGCCGAGCGTGAGGCCATCGCGCTCCGCCACGCCGAACGCCAGCGCCGCCTGGAGGCGCTGGCGACCGCGCTGTCCGACGACAGCGCGTTGTCGTGGAAGCTCAAGACCTGGCGTGAGGACTACCCGCCGGGAAGTATCGCGACGCTCGCCGAGCAACTGCAGAGCGCGCGAACCGCGCATGAGACCGCGCAGACCGCGCTGGAGCAGTCGGACACGGAATTCCAGCGGCTCGGCGAGAAGGCCACCGGCTTGCGGGAACGGATTCCCGAGCTGCGCACGGGTTCGGCGGAGGCGGGGGAGCGGGCGCGCCGGCTGGAGGCGCTCGCCACGCGGGCCGCGAAGATTCCCGAGTGGACGGACGACGTCGAACGGGCGACGGAGATCGTCGAGCGGGCCGAGTCGACCGCCGCCGAGGCCGCGGCGAGGGCGTCGCGACACCGTGAGCAGGCCGGCGAGGAACAGCGCACCGCCGACGGCCACCGGCGCACGGCGACCGGTGCCAAGGCCGAATTGGCCGAGGTGCCCGGTTCGAGCGATGTGGGCGAGGACGATCCCGCACCCACCGAGCCGGTGGACGCGCTGCGGCGGACGTTCGCGTCGGCGTCGGAGGCCTACGCGAAGGTCGAGGTCGGCAGCGATCTGCGGGCCGAACTCGAACAGGCGGAGGGTGTCGAGGCGTCGGCGAGGGCGGCCGTCGAGGCGCTGGACGACGCCGTCCGGCAACGTGCCGCGGAACTGCTCGAAACGCCGGACGGTTCGGATGCCTCCGCTCGTGCCGCGGCGCAGGCGAGGGCGAACCGGGCGGTCGCGGTGGCCGAGGACGAGCGCACCGAGATCGTCGGACTCGTCGCGACTCGTAAGGCCGAGCTGAGCCAGCTGCCCGAGCAGCCGTCCGCACTCGCCCTGGACGCTCGCCCGAAGGACATCGAACACGGCCTGGCGCTCATCGACGAAGCGAGTCTCGAAGTTTCCTCGGCCGCCCGGAAATGGGAGGAACTGCAGGAACGCCGGGCCGAGGCCGAGGCCACGCTCGAATCGGCGCGGACGTCGGCGTCCGGGTTCGGCCTGCTGGCCGAGTCGATGGCGCACCTTTTGTCCAGATCGGACACAGTGGACACTGCGGCGGCTTTCGACGGCGACGTCGAATCGGCGCGGGCCAAACATTCGCGGCTCAACACGTCACTCACCGAGGCACAGGATTCCGCCGACGCGGGTGACCGGCGGGTGCGCGCCGCGGCGGATCAACTGGCGCAGTACGCCACCGACAAGCGGTTCGAAAAGCTCAGCACGCCCGTGCGGCAGCAGGTGATCTCGGTCCGCCGCGACCAGCTGCCCGGACATGCGGCGGAATGGGCCGAGGCGCTGCGTCCCCGGCTGCGCACGCTCACCGACGACCTCGCACAGATCGACCGCCACCGCGGCGGCATCATCACGCGGCTGCAGGGCATGGTCGACGGCGCGCTGCGCACACTCCGTGCGGCACAACGGGTTTCGCGGCTTCCGGACGGTCTCGGCGACTGGTCCGGCCAGGAGTTCCTCCGGATCCGCTTCACCGAACTCGAGGACAATGTGCTCGCCGAGAAACTGGGCGAGGTCGTCGACGAGGCCGCGGTCGGCAAGACCTCCGACGGCCGGGATGTCAAACGTGACGGGCTTTCCCTGGTGCTGCGCGGCGTGCAGGCCGCCGCTCCCAAGGGTTTCCGGGTCGACATGCTCAAGCCGGACTCGGTGCTGCGGACCGAACGGCAGCGGGTCTCCGAGATCCGCGACGTCTTCTCCGGCGGGCAGCAGCTGACCGCGGCGATCATCCTGTACTGCACGCTCGCCGCGCTGCGGGCGAACAATCGCGGGAAGGCACGCAACCGGCACTCGGGTGTGCTGTTCCTCGACAACCCGATCGGCCGGGCGTCGGCCGGCTACCTGCTGGAGCTGCAGCGGGCGGTGGCGGAGGCGCTCGGGGTCCAGCTGATCTACACGACGGGCCTGTTCGACGCGGGCGCGCTGAGCGAGTTCCCGTTGATCGTGCGGCTGCGCAACGACGCCGACCTGCGGGCGGGACGCAAGTACCTGTCCGTCGACGCGACCATCCGCAACGCGACCGACGAACTCGGCGACCCCGACGGCGTCGCCCGGCTCTCGGCGACCCGCCTGTTCACGCGACCTACGGACGAACCGGAGGCGGAGGAAGAGTCGGCCTGACGCCCTCGTGAGTGGTAGTGACGGTTCTAACCGTCACTACCACTCACGAGGCTGGACCACGGGGCGCTCAGTCCTTGCGGCCGGTGAACGCGAGCGACGTGCCGAGCCCGATCATCACCAGTCCGCCGGTGCCACCGACCATCTGGAGCCGCCGGGGCGACCGGGCGAACCACGCGCGTGCCGTCCCGGCCACGAGCGCCCACGCGGTGTCGGAAACCAGCGCGATCAGCGGCAGGCAGATCCCGAGCACCAGCATCTGAGCGGGCACCGAACCCGCCGACGTGTTCACGAACTGCGGCAAGATCGCGGCGAGGAAGACGATCGACTTCGGGTTCGCGAAGCCCACCACGAGACCGTCGCGCAGGACCGCCAGCATCCGGCCGGGCGTGGCGCGGACCTCGGCCGTGAAGGCGTCGGTGAGTTTGCGGCGGTGCCGGATGGCCTGCACACCCAGGTAGACCAGGTACACCGCGCCGGCCAGTTTGATCGCGGTGAACACGGTGGCGGACTGGGTCACGAGGGCGCCGAGGCCGAACGCCACGGCCAGCACCTGGAGGTAGACGCCGATCGCGTTTCCGGCGACGGTGAGCAGCGCGTCGCGCCTGCCGACGGTCAGCGCGCGGCTGATCGTGAACAGCACGCTCGGACCCGGTACGACGATCATGAGGAAGGTGAGCGCGGCGAAAGCCGCGAACTGCCCGGCGGTGACCATTCCCGGACGGTAGCCCTCGGCTCTCCGCCGCGCAGCGAATTTCCGGACACTTGGTCGGCCGGACGCTATCAGCGCGCGCGGGCGGGCCGGGACCGTCGTCAGGTCGCACACGGACTGGCCCGCTTCTGTCGGGGAGGGCTGGTAGGAACGAGGCGTGACCCTGAAGATCGGCATCGAGCGGCGCCGTGCCCGCCTTGCCGTGCGCCATCATCTCGCGAAACCCGCCGCCACCGTGGAGGCCGCGGCCGACGCCGTCGTCGCGCTCCACGCCACCGACCCGGCCTCGGTACATCTCTCGGCGTGGGCGCGGGTCAGGGGAGACGGCGTGGGGGAGGTGGAACGCGCGCTCTACGAGGAGCGCACGTTGCTGCGCCTCCTCGGCATGCGCCGCACGGTGTTCGTCGTCGGTCGCGAGGTCGCGGCACTCGTCCAGGCGGGCTGCTCGGCCGATATCGCGAAGAAGCAGCGCCGCCTGCTCGAGCAGCATCTCGGCACCAACGGGCATCCCGAGAACGTGCCGGATCCGGAAAGCTGGCTGGCCGACGTCGAGGAGTCCACCGCACAGGCACTGAAGGCGCGCGGTTCCGCGACGGCACAACAGCTGTCCGAGGACGAGCCTCGGCTGAAGCAGCAGCTGCTGATGGCCAAGGGCAAGCCGTACGAGGCGATCGGCAACGTCACCAGCCGGGTCCTGTTCCAGCTAGCCGTGGACGGGCGCATCGTCCGCGGGCGGCCGCGCGGCAGCTGGATCAGCAGCCAGTACCACTGGTCCAGCATGGAGGACTGGCTGCCGGAAGGCCTCGCACAGTGGGACGCCGACGCGGCACGGGCCGAGCTGGCCCGCAAGTGGCTCTACGTCTATGGCCCGGCGCCGATCGCGGACCTGCGCTGGTGGACGGGCTGGACGGCGGGCCAGACGAAGAAGGCGCTCGCGGCGATCGAACCGGTCGAGGTCGATCTCGATGGCGTGACCGGCCTCGTGCTCTCCGACGACCTCGAGCCGGTCGCGGAACCGGAGCCGTGGGTCGCTCTGTTGCCGGTGCTCGACCCGACGCCGATGGGCTGGGTCGAACGCGACTGGTACCTCGGCCCGCACAAGGAGGCGCTGTTCGACCGCACCGGCAATATCGGGCCCACGGTCTGGAGCGACGGCCGGATCGTCGGTGGCTGGGCGCAACGCCCGGACGGCGAAGTCGTCTTCCACTTCCTCGAGGACGTCGGAGCCGATGTCGAACGGGCCGTCGCGGCGGAGGCGGACCACCTTTCCGGCTGGTTCGGTGATGTGCGCGTCACGCCGCGGTTCCGCACGCCGCTGGAGCGACGGCTAGCACAACAAAGCTGAGAGTTTCGGGCTGCGGTCCTGGTGGCGAACCACTTGATCGATTCTTGACCTGACCCGGTGAGTGGTGGAAGTCTCGTCAGGGCAAAGAGGGCCGCCCTGGCCCGCACGCTAGGGTTGCGCCCGAGTCAAGGACGTCTTCCCGGGATCATCCCGGACGAGTCTCAAGGGAGTGGCAGCAGTGACGGTTCGCGTAGGTGTCAACGGCTTCGGCCGCATCGGCCGAAACTTCTTCCGGGCCGTGCAGGCCGCCGGTCACGACATCGAGGTGGTCGCGTTCAACGACCTCGGCGACGTCGCCACGATGGCCCACCTGCTCAAGTACGACTCCATCCTCGGCCGTTTCCCGGGCGAGGTCAGCGTCAGCGACGAGGGCATCGTCGTGGACGGCAAGACCATCAAGGCGCTCGCCGAGCGCGACCCGGCGAACCTGCCCTGGGGCGACCT
Source organism: uncultured Actinomycetota bacterium (assembly GCA_963766045.1). Lineage (GTDB taxonomy): Bacteria > Actinomycetota > Actinomycetes > Mycobacteriales > Pseudonocardiaceae > Amycolatopsis. The sequence goes on from CAVXYN010000003.1 coordinate 2,538,057, forward strand.
CGGCGTGGACGTCGTCCTCGAGTCGACCGGCTTCTTCACCAACGCCGACGCCGCGAAGGCGCATATCGCCGGTGGCGCCAAGAAGGTCATCATCTCCGCGCCCGCCAAGGGCGAGGACCTCACCGTGGTGCTGGGCGTCAACGACGACAAGTACGACGGTTCGCAGGTCATCATCTCGAACGCCTCCTGCACCACGAACTGCCTCGGCCCGCTGGCCAAGGTGCTGCAGGACTCGTTCGGTATCGAGCAGGGCCTGATGACCACCATCCACGCGTACACGCAGGACCAGAACCTGCAGGACGCGCCGCACAAGGACCTGCGCCGTGCGCGCGCCGCCGCGCTGAACATCGTCCCGACCTCGACCGGTGCCGCGAAGGCCATCGGCCTGGTCCTGCCGGAACTGCAGGGCAAGCTGGACGGCTACGCGCTGCGCGTCCCGATCCCGACCGGCTCGGCCACCGACCTCACCGTCACGCTGACCAAGAGCGCGACGCTCGAGGAGATCAACGCCGCGTACAAGGCCGCCGCCGAGGGCCCCCTGGCCGGCATCCTCCGGTACAGCGACGACCCGATCGTCTCGGCCGACATCGTCACCGACCCGGCGTCGTGCATCTACGACGCGCCGCTGACCAAGGTCATCGGCAACCAGGTCAAGGTCGTCGGCTGGTACGACAACGAGTGGGGCTACTCCAACCGCCTCGCGGACCTGATCAAGCTCGTTGGTTCGAAGCTTTCCTGACCGATGGCACTGAAGAATCTCGAAGACCTGCTGGGCGAGGACGTCTCGGGCCGGTACGTACTCGTGCGTTCCGACCTGAACGTCCCGCTCGATGGGGACAAGATCACCGACGACGGCCGCGTCCGCGCGGCTCTGCCGACCCTCAAGCGGCTCGCCGAGGCGGGTGCGAAGGTGGTCGTCACGGCGCACCTCGGCCGTCCCAAGGGCGAGCCGGACCCGAAGTTCTCGCTCGCGCCGGTCGCCAAGCGGCTCACCGAGCTGCTCGGCATCGACGTCCCGCTCGCGGGTGACCTGGTCGGCGAGTCCGCCAAGGCCACCGTCGCGGCACTGACCGACGGCCAGGTGGCCCTGCTGGAGAACGTGCGCTTCGACGCGCGCGAGACCAGCAAGGTCGAGGCCGAACGCCAGGAACTGGCCGCCGAGTTGTCCGCGCTCGTCCCGGGCGGCGCGTTCGTCTCCGACGGGTTCGGCGTCGTGCACCGCAAGCAGGCCTCGGTCTACGAGATCGCGCGGGCGCTTCCGGCGTACGCGGGCGGCCTGGTGCTGGCCGAGGTCGAGGTCCTCAAGAAGCTGGCCGGCAAAGACACCGTGCCGGCACGGCCGTACGTCGTCGTCCTCGGCGGCGCCAAGGTCTCCGACAAGCTGGGCGTGATCGCCAACCTGCTGACCAAGGTCGACAGGCTGCTCATCGGCGGCGGCATGGCGTACACCTTCCTCAAGGCCCAGGGCCACGAGGTCGGCAAGTCGCTGCTGCAGGCGGACCAGCTGGAGCAGGTCAGCGGCTTCCTCGCCGAGGCGGAGAAGCGTGGCGTCGAGCTGGTGCTGCCGGTGGACGTCCTCGCCGCGACGGACTTCGCTCCCGACGCGGAGTTCGACGTCGTCGACGCGACGGCCATCCCGGCCGAGCGACAGGGCCTCGACATCGGGCCGAAGTCGCGTGAGCTGTTCGCGGGCAAGCTGGCCGACGCGGCGACCGTGTTCTGGAACGGCCCGATGGGCGTGTTCGAGTTCGAGTCCTTCGCCGGTGGCACCCGTGCCGTCGCCGAAGCACTGGTCAAGAGCGACGCCTTCACCGTCGTCGGCGGTGGCGATTCGGCCGCGGCCGTGCGGCAGCTGGGGCTGCCCGAGGACGGTTTCTCGCATATCTCGACCGGCGGCGGGGCGTCGCTGGAGTACCTCGAGGGCAAGGAACTGCCCGGGGTCGCCGTATTGGGAGAGAACGACTAGTGGCGCGTAAGACGCTCATCGCGGGCAACTGGAAGATGAACCAGAACCACCTCGAGGCCATCGCGCTGGTTCAGAAGATCGCCTTCGCCCTGCCTGAGAAGTACTACACGAAGGTCGACGTCGCGGTGCTGCCGCCGTTCACCGACATCCGCAGCGTCCAGACGCTGACCGACGGCGACAAGCTTTCGCTCACCTACGGCGCCCAGGACCTGTCGCCGAACGACTCCGGTGCCTACACCGGTGACGTCTCGGGCCCGATGCTGGCGAAGCTGGGCTGCAGCTTCGTCACCGTCGGGCACTCGGAGCGGCGCGAGTACCACGCCGAGACCGACGAACTGGTCAACAAGAAGGTCAAGGCCGCGCTCAAGCACGGCATCACGCCGATCCTGTGTGTGGGGGAGAAGCTCGAGGTCCGCGAGGCCGGCGAGCACATCGTCCACACCACGACCCAGCTGCTCGAGGGCCTCAAGGGGCTCAAGGCCGAGCAGGTCTCCGGCGTCGTCGTCGCGTACGAGCCGGTCTGGGCGATCGGGACCGGCAAGGTCGCGACACCGCAGGACGCCGAGGAGGTCTGCGGGGCCATCCGCGCCACCTTGGCCGAGAAGTACGGGGCAGAGGTCGCCTCGACGGTCCGCGTGCTCTACGGCGGGTCGGCGAAGGCCAACAACATCAGTGATCTCGTCGCTTGCGAGAACATCGATGGTGCGCTCGTCGGTGGTGCCAGCCTGGATGGTGACGAGTTCACCAAACTCTGCGCACTCGCCGCGGGCGGGCCGCTGCCCTGATCGGGGGTCCAACCGGGTAACCTGTGTATCCGGTCCGTCACACAGCAGTGGACGAGTCCAGGAGTACGGTGTGTTCTGGTGGTCATGAGCCGCCGGCGGCACACCGTTTTCCTGCATTCTCCAAGAGCGCAGAGGATGACATGAAGCTGTTCCTGCAAATCCTGTTGGTCGCCTCGAGCGTCCTTCTGGTGTTGTTCGTGCTGCTGCACCGCGGCCGGGGTGGCGGTCTTTCGTCGCTGTTCGGTGGCGGTATGCAGTCCAGCCTGTCCGGTTCCAGCGTGGCCGAGAAGAACCTCGACCGGCTCACGCTGCTGTCGGCCGCGGTGTGGCTGATCAGCATCATCGGGCTCGGGCTCCTGCTCAAGGTCTGACGATCCGGGTGTTTCGGCGTGCCTATGGGGGGCGCGCCGCCGATTCCACATAGGTGTGAGGATTCATGGTTGGCGGTAACGCGATTCGGGGCACCCGTGTGGGTGCCGGTCCTTCGGGCGAATCGGAACGGGGTGAGTCGGCGCCACGGCGCCGCATCTCCTACTGGTGTGCCAACGGACACGAGGCTCAGCCCTCGTTCTCGATGGACGCCGAGATTCCCGACGAATGGGACTGCCCTCGCTGCGGGCTCCCGGGAGGGCAGGATCAGCAGAACCCGCCCGCCGCGCCGCGGACCGAGCCCTACAAGACCCATCTGGCTTACGTGAAGGAACGGCGTTCCGACGCCGACGGCGAGGCCATCCTCGCCGAGGCGCTGGAGCGGCTGCGCCAGCGCCGGGAGATCTGAGAAACCGTCACCGGTCGAGCGGGTACCGGGCACGCACCCGGAACCCGCCGTCCTCGGTGTCGGAGGTCTCGAAGCTCCCACCCAGCAGTCGAGCGCGTTCGGCCAAACCGGTCAGCCCGTGCCCTCCCGAGGGCAGGGCCGCACCGGAGGTCCGGGCGCGCTCGTTGCGTATTTCGACCTTGAGCGCACCGTGCTCGCCCTGGATGCGGATCGTCGCGGTGGCTCCGGGCGCGTGCTTGTGCACGTTCGTGAGGCATTCCTGCACGGTCCGATAGGCCGCAGCCGAAACCTGGCTGGGGAGCAACTCGGGGATCCGCTCGACCGTCAGGTGCACCGGGACATCCGACGTGCGGATCAGCCGGTCGAGCTCACTGATCCCCGGCCGCGGCCCGTCGTCTTCGGAGCCTGAGCGCAGCACACTCACAAGTGAGCGGAGCTCCTCGAGGGTCTTGGTGCTCAGGCCCCGGATGACCAGCGCGGTCTCGAGCGAACGGGGATCGGTGGTCTGGGCCTGTAGCGCACCGGCCTGCATCGCGATCAGCGTGATCTGGTGGGAAACGACGTCGTGCATTTCGCGGGCCAGCCGTGCCCGCTCTTCGGCCCGGACGGCGTCCGCGTGGAAGCGGCGTTCGCGATCGCGGCTCGCGGCGAGTTCGGAGAGCTTCTGCGAAACCTCGCTCCGCGCTCCGATGAGCAGACCGATCGCCACCGGCATCCCGGCCACGATGACCCCGTAGATTCCGTCAAGGACGTGTTCGCGCCAGCTGAGCTCGACGAAGTCCGGCAGCGGCCACTGCACGAACCGGCAGGTGAAGACGAGCGCGAACCCGGTCCAGGTCTGCCAGTGCATCTGCTTGCGGGTGGCGAGGAAGCCGAGCGCGATCATCGCGGCCAGTTGTGACCAGCCGGCGAGGAACCCCGGAACGGTGGCGATCACCGCGAGGAACGGCAGCTTGCGGCGGAAGGCGAGGCCGAGGCACGCCGCGCCGGAGAGGTAGATCGAGTAGGGCTGGGCCTTCTCGGGGATCACCAGCCAGACATCGAGTGCGGCGAGGAAGATCGCGAGCGTGTCGACGCCCAGCGCGACCAGCGCAGGACGCTTGACCCTCGCGAACGACATGACCCCGATGGAGCGACGCGCACGATCGGCGGCCCCCGCTCCGGAGCCGCCCACCGAGATACCTGGCATCGAGAGACCCTCTGTGCTCATCGCTGGCGACCTCACTCGTCTTGTGGACTTGGATGATGAGACGTGTGCATCGCCCGATCGGGACGCGCAGGAACGAACAAATGTGCGGATGCTAACGGGTGGATGTACAAGGGCGGTAAGTTTCCCCCAGTCGGCCTAGGCCCTGCCAGCCTGGTGTCCGCTCTGCGAACAGGTACATGAACGTTCGGTCGGTTGGGCCCGAACCAACTCGGCCGGTGGTCCGGTCCGGGTTGCTTCGACAGCCGTCGAAAGTCGGACGCGCGGGGGCGCTGGTCCTTATGCGAGAACGTCGGTCGAGTCGATCTTCGTGACGTTTGGTGAGACTCTGTGACTGAGGGTGTCCCCCGCGATGCAATGAACGGTCCGTTCCTTGCGAAATTCGCAAGGAACGGACCGTTCATAGCGTCCGGGCCAGGGGCTGGTCCGGTGTCAGGGAAGCGACCAGCGCTGGTTGGCGCCACCGCCGCACTGCCACAGCACGAGCCGCGTGCCGTCCGCGGTGGACGAGCCGGGGACGTCGAGGCACTTGCCGGACTGGAGCCCGACCAGCGTGCCGCCTGCCGACGCCGTCCACTTCTGGTTGTTCCCGCCGGTGCAGGTCCACAACTGGATCGCGGCGCCGTTGGCCGAGCTGCCGCCCGCGACGTCGAGGCAGAGGCCGCTGTTCCGGACCGTGCGGTCGGGGTGCACGGTCCAGCTCTGCGCGGCCGAACCGTTGCAGGTCCACGTGTCGACCGCGCCCCCGGGTGAGGTGGAGCCGCCGTAGTTGTCGAGACACTTGCTGCCGCCGACCCAGGACCACACCGGTCCGGTGAGCTGCCCACGCTGGTGCCGGATCAGTGCGGCGATCAGTGCGTGGCCTGGGTAGTCCAGCATCACGACGCCGACATCCTGCAGGCCGCCGGCGTTCAGGTGGTCGAGGATTCGCTGGTTGATGCTGCCCGCGACGTCAGCGGGGGTCGCGCCGAAGGGCGCGCAGTTGGCTGAAGCGAAGGAGGTGTACATGGCGCCGGACGTGTCGTTGTTCGCGTTCGTCATGTTCGTCCGGACGAGGTTCCACTTGTTGTCGTAGTTGCATTCCGTCCAGTTGTTCGTGACGTACTGGCCCCAGTTGCCGGTGGTCAGCTGCGACAGCCCGTAGCCGCCGTAGACCTGGCCGCGCGGGCCGGTGAAGTCGCCGAGCACGATCTTGCCGCGGGCCTGGCCCACGGTCGGCATCGCGGCGGTGCTGTTCCCGGTGACGCTCGGTGCGTAGAACAGGTTCGGATAGCGCGACAGGTAGTTCCGGAAGATGTTCTTGCGGTCCGCCTCGGTGATGTTCGACGGGTCGTCCGCGCAGTGCCCGACCGAACCGCTCCCGCTGCCGCCTTCGGTGGTGTTGGCGTCGCATTCCCCATGCAGCTTCATGAGGACGGTTTCCGTGGGGTGCGCGTTCAGGAAGTCGCGCGACTTCGTCAAGACGTCGTCGAAATTGGCCTTCTGGTAGATGTCCGTGTGGTGGATCGTGAACGCACCACCGATCACGCGGACCCGGATGTCGATCGCCCGGATCCCCGCGTTGAGCTGAACGGCGAGGGTCGCCCCGCCGTCGCCGTAGTTCTGCTGCGTCTCGTACGCCGACGGGAAGAAGCTGCCGCCGTGGATCGAGAGCGTGTCGTGGGTGCCGGGCAGGGTCAGCGAGCCAAGGCTCGCCGAGGAAGGCAGACCTCTCATCCAGTCCGAGTTGGTCTGTGACGCCACGGTGTTGAAGGCGTCGGACGACCACGAAGGCGCGGCGGACGCGCTGCCGGACGTGGCGAGCACGCCCGACGCGGTGGCCACCAGGACCCCCGCCAAAGAAACAAGAACCTTGCCGATCGCGCGCACCAGTGGTCCTCACAATCCCGCTCAGTGGTCTAGGCCACCACAAGATATGCGCCGATCAAGGGTGCGTCGAGACTGTCCGGTGGACAACAAAAAGGAGGTTCGGCGAACGAATTCGCCGAACCTCCTTTCGTCGTGATCGCTATGCCGTAGGCGGCTGGTACACCTTGGTCAGTTTCGAGGCGGCGCCCCGGTCCAGCAGCCAGAGCGTGCGGCGGTTGCCGCGCGCACCCGCGACCGGGACCTGGACTTCGCCCGCACCGGCCAAAGCGAGCGCGACCGCGTCTGCCTTGGCCTCGCCGGCCGTCACCAGCCAGATGTCCTGCGCGCGACGGATCGCGGGCAGGGTCAGGGAGATCCGGGTCGGCGGCGGTTTCGGGCAGTTCCTCACCGCCACCACCGAGCGATCCGTTTCGTACACCGCAGGGGTTTCCGGGAAGATCGACGCGGTGTGGCCCTCCCCGCCGAGACCCAGCAGCATGATGTCGAACGCGGGCACGTCGCCGTGGTCCTCAGGCCGCGTGTTGGCCGCGAGCACGTCGGCGTAGGCGGCGGCAGCGCCGTCCACGTCATCACCGAATTCGCCGTCCGAGGGTGCCATGGCGTGCACCCGCTTCGGGTCGAGCGGGACGTGGTCGAGCAGGGCCTCGCGGGCCTGCTTTTCGTTGCGCTCGTCGGAATCCGCCGGCACGAACCGCTCGTCGCCCCAGTAGATGTCCAGTCGCGACCAGTCGATGGCGTCCCTGGCACTGGAATCGCGCAGTTCCTTCAGGATCCCGATCCCGGTCCCGCCGCCGGTGAGCACCAGCGACGCGGAACCCTTGGCCGCCTGGACATCGACCAGCCGGGTGACCAGCCTGGCCGCCGCGGCGGCGGCCAGGAGGTCCGGGTTGGCGTAGACGACGACCTCGGTCTTGCTCATGAACCGCTCTTTTCCGCGGCCGCCTTCTTGGCCGGAGAAGCCTTGGCAGGGCCGGACTTCTTCGCCGGGGAGACCTTCGCGGACGCGCCGGGCGCGATCTTGCCGAGGCCGTGCAGAGCCGCCTCGTAGACCTCGTCCGGGTCGAGCCGCCGCAGCTCCTCGATCAGGCAGTCCTTGTTGTCCCGCCGCTGCAGCGCGATCCGCCGCGTCGGCTGGCCGGGCTGGGTCAGCGTGCCGACCCGGCCGTCCGGACGGTGCAGTTCCACCGGACCGGAGCGCCGGTCCAGCGTCACCGAGATGATGCCCGCGGCACCGGTGCTCTTGACCCGCTTCACCGGCACCTTGAGGTACTCGGCCAGCCAGCCCGCGAGCAGTTCGGTGGACGGCGAGTCCGCCTCACCGGTCACGGTCGCGCCGGTGACCTTCTCGTACGGCGGAAGGTCCAAAGCGGACACGAGCTGGGCACGCCAGCGCGTCAGCCGGGTCCACGCCAGGTCGGTGTCACCCTCCACATAGGCCTTCGCCCGCGTGGTGAGGGCTCGAACCGGCGTCTTTTCCGCGGCGGAGTCGGTGATCCGGCGCTGGGCCAGCTCGCCGAGCGGATCGCTCGCGGGTGCCTTCGGACCGGTGCCGGGCCACCAGGTGACGATCGGCGCGTCCGGCAGCAGCAGCGGCACGACGGCACTTTGTCCCTGCGTGGCAAGGGGTCCGTAGAGCCGCAGTACGATGACCTCGCTCGCGCCGGCGTCGCCGCCGACCCGGATCTGGCCGTCGATCCGCGGGGCGGCGGTCCGCGCGCCCTTGGCCACCACGATCACCCGCGAAGGGTGTTCCCGGCTGGCTTCGTTGGCCGCTTCGATCGCTTCTTCGAGTTTGTCGTCGTCGTCCGCGACGATGACGAGCGTCAGCACACGCCCGAGCGCGACCTGCCCGCCCTGTTCACGGATCTCGACGAGCTTCTTGTTCAGCTGCGACGTCGTGGTCGACGGCAGGTCGATGATCACGGACGCCTCCAATTACGGCCGGTACGCTCCAGCATCTCGTCCGCCGACGGCGGTCCCCACGAACCCGGCGGGTATTGCTCGGGCGAGCCCTTCTTGATCCAGTGGTCGATGATCGGGTCGAGGATCTCCCAGGAGAGCTCGACCTCCTCGTTCACCGGGAACAGCGACGGCTCACCGAGCAGCACGTCCAGGATGAGCCGCTCGTAGGCCTCGGGGGAGGACTCGGTGAACGCGTGCCCGTACCCGAAGTCCATGGTGACGTCGCGGACCTCCATCGTGGTCCCCGGCACCTTCGAGCCGAACCGCAGCGTGATGCCCTCGTCGGGCTGCACGCGGATCACCAGCGCGTTCTGTCCCAGCTCCTCGGTCGACGTCGAGTCGAACGGAAGGTGCGGGGCACGTTTGAACACCACGGCGATCTCGGTGACCCGGCGACCCAGCCGCTTGCCGGTGCGCAGGTAGAACGGCACACCCGCCCAGCGGCGGTTCTGCACCTCCAGCGTCACCGCGGCGTAGGTCTCGGTCTTCGAGTCCTTCGCGAAACCCTCTTCCTGCAACAGACCCGGCACCTTCATGCCGCCCTGCCAGCCGCCCGCGTACTGACCGCGCGCGGTCGTCTCTTCGAACGGCGTCAGCGGCTTGGTCGCCGAAAGCACCTTGACCTTCTCGGCGCGAAGAGCCCGCGGATCGAACGAAACAGGCTCCTCCATCGCGGTCAGCGCGAGCAGCTGCAGCAGGTGGTTCTGGATGACGTCGCGCGCGGCGCCGATGCCGTCGTAGTACCCCGCGCGGCCGCCGAGGCCGATGTCCTCGGCCATGGTGATCTGCACGTGGTCGACGTAGTTGGCGTTCCAGATCGGCTCGAACAGCTGGTTCGCGAACCGCAGCGCCAGCAGGTTCTGCACCGTCTCCTTGCCGAGGTAGTGGTCGATGCGGAACACCGACTCCTCGGGGAAGACGTCGTTCACGATCTCGTTGAGTTCCTTGGCGCTCTTGAGATCCCGGCCGAACGGCTTCTCGATGACGACGCGCCGCCAGGTCTCCTCGCTCGCCTCGGCGAGGCCGGAGCGGGCGAGCTGCTTGGTCACCACGGGGAACGCGCTCGGCGGGATCGACAGGTAGAACGCGGTGTTGCCGCCGGTGCCCCGTTCGGCGTCGAGGTCCTTGACCGTCTGCGCGAGCCGGTCGAACGAGTCGTCGTCGTCGAAGGTTCCTTGGACGAAACGGATCCCTTCGGCGAGCCGGTTCCACACCGATTCTTTGAACGGGGTCCGCGCGTGCGCCTTGACCGAATCGTGCACGAGCTCGCCGAAGTCCTGGTGCTCCCAGTCCCGGCGGGCGAAGCCGACCAGGGAGAACCCGGCGGGCAGGAGCCCGCGGTGGGCGAGGTCGTAGATCGCCGGCATCAGCTTCTTGCGGGCGAGGTCGCCCGTGACACCGAAGATCACCAGGCTGGACGGCCCGGCGATCCGCGGCAGCCGCTTGTCACGCGGGTCGCGAAGGGGGTTCTTCCAGGCTCGCGTCACTCGCCGACCTCCTGTACCGCGCGAACCACTTCGGCCAGGCCGGCGGCCCGGTCGGTGAGATGCAGGCGCAGCACCGGACGGCCGTGTTCGGCGAGCACCTGCCCGTCGCCGAGTGCCTGCGCGTGCTGCAGCTGCCCGAGCGTGTAGGGCCGCTCCGGAACCTCGATGTCGTCCTCGACAGCGCCGGTGAGCTGCAGGAAGACACCGTTCTGGTGCCCGCCCTTGTGGTACTGCCCGGTGGAATGCAGGAACCGCGGCCCCCACCCGAAGGTGGTCTGGCGTCCGGTCCGCTTGGCGATCTCGCCGCGCAGGATCGCCGTCGACGCGTCGTCGAGACGGTCGAGGTAGGCCTGCACCGCGATGTAGCCGGTTTCCGGGGCGGAATCGAAGAAAGCCCGCAGGATGTCCGCGAGCTTTCCGTCTGTGGCGACGCCTTCCGAGCCGAACACCTCGACCGCGCCGTCCACAGTGGACGGCTGCTCGCCGCCCTTGAGCGCGTCCGGGTTGTCGAGTAGGGCTCGTGCGGCCTTCTTCGCGGCCTCGACGTCGGGCTGGTCGAACGGGTTGATCCCGAGCAGCCTGCCGACGAACGCGGTGGCGAATTCCCAGAGCAGGAACTGCGCTCCGAGCGAGCCGGTGACCGCGATCTTCGCGACGCCCTGCGCCTCGCCGACGGCCAGCGGGGTGGCGTCGTCCTTCGCGTCGGCGAACCCGGGAGCGTCCGGACCGTCGACGGCGACCGGCAGGATGCCGGTGCCCTGCTTACCGGTCGACTCGGCGATCAGCTGCTCAGCCCAGTCGGCGAAACCCTTGATGCCGGAACCGGTGTCAGCGATAACCAGCTTCTCGGCGCCTTCGGCGTGCGCCGCTCCCCAGGCCGCGGCCAGCTTGACCGCCGGGTTGTCGGCGGAGTCATCGGCGAGCGCGTCCGCCACTGAGGCGGCCTGGTCGAGAAGGCGGGCGATATCCGCACCCGCGAGCCCGGCCGGGACGAGCCCGAACGCGGTCAGCGCCGAATAACGGCCACCCACGTTCGGGTCGGCGAGGAAGACCTTGCGGTAACCCTCCTTTTCGGACAGTTCCGCGAACGGCGAGCCGGGGTCGGTGACGACCACGATCCGCCGCGCCGCGTCGATGCCCGCGTCGGCGAAGGCCTTCGCGAAGATCCGGCGGTGGCTGTCGGTCTCGACGGTGCCGCCGGACTTCGACGACACCACGATCACGGTCCGTTCGAGGTCACCGGCGAGCGCGTCGGCCACCTGGCCCGCGTCGGTGGTGTCGAGGACTGTCAGCGCAACGCCGTCTGTCGCGGTGATCACCTCGGGTGCCAGCGACGAACCGCCCATACCCGCGAGGACGACGCGGTCGACGCCCTCGGAACGCAGGTCGGTCCGCAGTGCCTCGATCTCGCCGATCAGCGGCCGCGAGGACTTGTGCAGCGTCGTCCACGAGAGACGGATCGACGCTTCGGACTCGGCTTCGGGACCCCACAGTGTGGCGTCCTGGGACGCCAGTTTCGATGCGACCTGGTCGGCGACAAGCCGCTCCGCGAGCGGAGCGGCTTTGCCGGCCAGGGCGGCGTCGACGATTTCGACGCCGGTCGTTTCCCCTGCCATGGTCCAGATCAGTCCTTTGCCTTTTCGAGCTGCCCGGTGACGGTCTCGAGAAGTTCGATCCAGGACTTCTCGAACTTCTCGACGCCCTCTTCCTCGAGAACCTTGAAGACGTCCTCGATGTCGATGCCGACCACACGCAGCTTGTCGAAGACGATCTGCGCGTCGGGGCCCTTGCCGGTCACCGTGTCGCCACTGAGCTCGGCGTGGTCCGCCGCGGCGTCGAGGGTCTTCTCCGGCATCGTGTTGACCGTGTTCGCCACGACGAGCTGGTCGACGTAGCGGGTGTCGGAGTACTGCGGGTCCTTCACACCGGTGGAGGCCCACAGCGGACGCTGCGCGTTCGCGCCCGCCTCGGCGAGAGCCTTCCAACGGTCGGTGGCGAAGAGCTCTTCGAACGCCGCGTACGCGAGCCGCGCGTTGGCGATCGCCGCCTCACCGCGCAGCGCGGTGGCCGCGTCGGTGCCGATGGCGTCGAGCCGCTTGTCGATCTCGGTGTCCACACGGGACACGAAGAACGACGCGACCGAGTGGATGCCCTTGAGGTCGTGGCCGTTCGCCTTGGCCTGCTCGAGCCCGGCGAAGAAGGCGTCGATGACCGCCCTGTACCGCTCGACCGAGAAGATCAGGGTGACGTTGACGCTGATGCCCTCGGCCAGGGTCTTGGTGATGGCCGGGAGACCCTCTTCGGTGGCCGGGATCTTGATCAGGACGTTCGGCCGGTCGACGGTCTTCCACAGGTCCTGCGCCTCGGCCACCGTCTTGTCGGAGTCCTTGGCCATCCGCGGGTCCACCTCGATCGACACGCGGCCGTCGACACCGTTCGACGCGGCGTAGACGTCGCGGAACAGGTCCGCGGCGTTGCGCACGTCGGTGGTGGTCAGCTCGCGAACGGTCGCTTCGGTGTCGGCACCGCGGGCGGCGAGCTCCTTGGTCTGCTCGTCGTACGCCTCACCCTTCGACATCGCGTTGGCGAAGATCGTCGGGTTCGTGGTGACACCGACGACGTGCTTGTCGCGGACGAGTCCGGCGAGGTTGCCGGTGTTCAGCCGTTCACGCGAAAGGTCGTCGAGCCAGATGGACACACCGGCCTGGGAAAGCTGAGCCAGTTTTTCGTTGCTCACAGCTGTTTCAGTCCCTTCAAGAGTTCATGGTGTTGGCGATCGAGCGACGGGCGGCCTCGACGACTGCCTCCGCGGTGAAACCGAACTCACGGAACAGTGTGGCGGCGTCGGCCGACGCACCGAAGTGCTCGATCGAAACGTTCATCCCGGCGTCACCGGTGAAGCGGTGCCACGACTGCGCGACACCGGCCTCGACCGAAACGCGAGCCTTGACCGAGGGCGGGAGCACGGCGTCCTTGTACGACTTGTCCTGCGCGTCGAACCACTCGACACACGGCATCGAGACGACGCTCGCCGGGATGCCGTCGGCCTCCAGGGTCTTGCGGGCCTCGACGGCCAGCTGGACCTCGGAGCCGGTCGCGATCAGCACGACCTCGGGGCTGCCGTTGGACGCTTCGGCGAGTACGTAACCACCTCGTTTGACGCCCTCGGCGTTGGTGCCCTCCAGAACCGGCACGTTCTGGCGGGTCAGCGCGAGCCCAGACGGGTGGTGGACGTCCTCGAGGACGGCCTTCCACGCGTACGCGGTCTCGTTGGCGTCCGCCGGGCGGACGACGTTGAGACCGGGGATCGCGCGCAGGGCGGAGAGCTGCTCGATCGGCTGGTGGGTCGGGCCGTCCTCGCCGAGGCCGATCGAGTCGTGCGTCCACACGTAGGTGACCGGCGCCTTCATCAGCGCGGCCAGCCGGACCGGCGGGCGCATGTAGTCGGAGAAGATGAGGAACGTCGCGCCGTACGGGCGGGTGCCGCCGTGCAGCGCGATGCCGTTGAGGATCGAGCCCATCGCGTGCTCGCGGACGCCGAAGTGCAGCGTGCGGCCGTACGGGTTCGCCTTCCACATGCCGGTGGAGGACTTCTCCGGGCCGAACGAGTCGGCCCCCTTCATGGTGGTGTTGTTGCTCTCCGCGAGATCCGCGGAACCGCCCCACAGTTCGGGAAGTGTGTCGGCGAGCGCGTTGAGCACCTCACCGGAGGCCTTGCGGGTCGCGATGCCCTTGGCGTCCGGTTCCCAGGACGGCAGGTTGTCGGCGAAACCGTCGGGCAGGGAGCGGGTGGAAAGGCGGTCCGCCAGCTTCTTGCGCTCGGGGTTGGCCGTGCCCCATGCCTCGAACTTCTCCTGCCATTCGGCGCGGGCGGTCTTGCCGCGGTCGACGGCCTGACGGGTGTGGGAGAGGACCTCGTCGTCGACCTGGAAGCTCCGCTCCGGGTCGAAGCCGAGGATCGACTTCACGGCGGCGACCTCTTCGCCACCGAGCGCGGCGCCGTGTGCCTTTCCGGTGCCCATCTTCTTCGGTGCCGGGTAACCGATCACGGTCTTCAGCGCGATGAACGACGGGCGGCCGGTCTCGGCCTTCGCGGCCTTGATGGCCTCCTCGATCGCGACGACGTCTTCGCCGCCTTCGACGACCTGGGTGTGCCAGCCGTAGGCCTCGTAACGCTTCACGACGTCCTCGGACAGCGCGATGTTGGTGTCGTCCTCGATGGAGATCTCGTTGTCGTCCCAGAAGACGATCAGGTTGCCCAGCTCCTGGCGGCCGGCGATCGACGAGGCCTCGGAGGTGACGCCTTCTTCGATGTCACCGTCGGAGGCGACCACGAAGATGTGGTGGTCGAAGATGCTCTCGCCCTGCGGAGCGTCCGGGTCCAGCAGACCGCGCTCGCGGCGGGCCGCCATCGCCATGCCGACCGCGTTGGCCAGGCCCTGGCCCAGCGGGCCGGTGGTGGTCTCGACGCCCTTGGTGTGCCGGTACTCCGGGTGACCCGGGGTCTTCGAGTCCCACTTGCGCAGTTGCTTCAGGTCTTCCAGCTCCAAGCCGAAACCGGCGAGGTACAGCTGGATGTAGAGGGTGAGGCTCGAGTGGCCTGCCGACAGAACGAAGCGGTCACGGGCGGGCCATTCGGGGTCGGCCGGGTCGTGGCGCAGTGTCCGCTGGAACAACGTGTACGCCAGTGGCGCCAGGCTCATCGCGGTGCCGGGGTGCCCGCTTCCGCAGTTTTCGACCGCGTCCGCGGCGAGCACCCGAACGGTGTCGACGGCCCGCGTGTCGGTTTCAGTCCAGTCGGCAGGCACGTTGCGCCGGAGGAGTGGGTTGTTCTCGCTGGTAGAGGCGGTTTCGGACACTGAACTCGAACTCCCCGTCATCAGGTTGTGGCTTCTCTTCCCTCGTGGATAACCCAGGCGTACCGCTACTAATCTCAATCGATCCCGAAGGCACGATATTCCTGCTCCGGGCCGTGCGCAGGGGTACGCCGGGACCCAACGCGGCCAGCCTAATGGTTCGGCCGGTCGAGGACCCGCGATCACCCTCTGGAAACAGCACGTCTAACATCGGGGAAGGGTTCAGATCGCAGGGATCCGGGGCCCGCCACATCACCCGGAAGCCTGGTGGGCCCAGCCCGAAAACTGACGCAGGGAGTGAAATGTCGTTGGTGAACGCTGCGCACGGACGCAGTGACAGCACCAGCGCCGTACATCCGACCGGTGCGCGAGGGTCGCTTGCGGGCCCGAGCCATGGGGACGGACCGCACGGTGGCCGGCGAACAATCCGCCAGGTCGTCGGCGCGTACGCCGCCCTCGCGAAGCCCCGGGTGATCGAGCTTCTCCTCGTCACCACGATCCCCGCGATGTTCCTTGCCGGACGGGAAATCCCGTCGCCTTGGCTGGTCCTCGCGACGCTCGTGGGCGGCACCATGGCCGCCGGTAGCGCCAACGCCTTGAACTGCGTCATCGACGCCGATATCGACAAGGTGATGAACCGCACCAAACGCCGCCCTTTGGTGAAGGACTCGGTTCCCCGGCGCGGCGCGCTGATCTTCGGTCTCGTGCTCGGTGTCCTGTCGTTCGTAGTGCTCTATTTCACGGTGAATCTGCTCTCGGCGATTCTCGCGATCGCGACGATTCTCTTCTACATCTTCGTCTACACGCTGCTTCTGAAGCGGCGTACATCACAGAACGTGGTCTGGGGCGGCGCCGCCGGCTGTATGCCCGTCGTCATCGGCTGGGCCGCCGTCACCGACACCGTGCAGTGGCCGGCGTTCGTGATGTTCGGCGTCATCTTCTTCTGGACCCCGCCGCACACCTGGGCGCTGGGCATGAAGTACCGCGACGACTACGAGCGCGCCGGCGTGCCGATGCTGCCGGTCGTCGCCACCCCGCAGCACGTGGCGCGCCAGATCGTCATCTACTCGTGGGTGATGGTCGCCTGGACCCTGCTGCTGGTCCCGGTCACCAGCTGGATCTACACGACGTTCGCGTTGCTCGCGGGCGGCTGGTTCCTCTTCTACGCGCACAGCCTGAACGCGGCGGTGCGGCGCGGCGAGGAGACCAAGCCGATGTCGCTGTTCCACCGCTCCAACACGTACCTGATGATCGTGTTCGTCGCGCTGGCCGTCGACTCGGCCATCGGCTTGCCCACGATCGGCCTGCCCTTCTGATCTTGTAGCGCGTGAAGGCCCCTTCCCTCGGCTCAGCCGAGGGAAGGGGCCTTCACGCGTCGGCAGCGCGCGGAGCGGGAATGAGAGAATGGCCTGAGTGGTTGGCACTGAATCGGCTGTGAACTCTCGACCCGAAAGCAGGCTGCTTTTGTCCGTGTCCCCGGACCGGGAACTCGACGCGATCGACTCCGCGCTCGAACAGGACGTCGCTCTCGAGCAGGAGTACGTCACCACCGTCTACCGCAAGCTCGACGCCGAACGGGTCAGCGCGCAGCGAAGGCTGGACGAGACGCTGCGCCAGACCGGCGGTACGCCGCAGGCGCGCACCGAACGCGACGTCGCCACGACGCTGTACACCGACAGGCTCGCCCAGCTGAGCTCGGTCGAGCAGGGGCTGTGCTTCGGCCGTCTCGACTTCCTCCCCGAGCACGCCGAGGAGACCACGTACATCGGCAGGCTCGGGCTGTTCGACGAGGACGACGAATATCGGCCACTGCTGGTCGACTGGCGCGCGCCGGTCGCACGGCCGTTCTACCTGGCCACCGCCGCGTCGCCGGAAGGGGTCCGGCGGCGGCGCCACATCCGGTCGCTGAGCCGGAAGGTCGTCGGCGTCGACGACGAGATCCTCGATCTCTCCGCCGCCGACCAGGGACAGGACCTCGGCCTCGCCGGGGAGGCCGCACTGCTGGCCGCGCTCGAACGCCGCCGCACCGGTGAGATGAGCGACATCGTCGCCACGATCCAGGCCGAGCAGGACCGCATCATCCGCGCGACGCCCAACGGCGTCCTCGTGGTCCAGGGCGGACCGGGGACCGGCAAGACCGCGGTCGCCCTGCATCGCGCGGCCTACCTGCTCTACACCCACCGGCAACAGCTGACGACGCGTGGCGTGCTGGTGGTCGGGCCGAACAGCACGTTCCTCCGCTACATCGGGCAGGTCCTGCCGTCGCTGGGTGAGACCGGCGTGCTGCTGGCCACCATCGGGCAGCTGTACCCGGGCCTGAACGCCGACGGGTTCGACACCCGCGAAGCCACCGAGGTCAAGGGGCGGAAGGTGATGGCGGACGTTCTCGCCGCCGCCGTCCGCGACCGGCAACGGGTGCCCGAGCCGGTCATGGAGATCGAGTTCGAACGCGAGATCCTGATGCTCGACCGCAAGACCTGCGCCGAGGCACGGACGCGGGCCCGGCGGTCGCGCCGCCCGCACAACCTCGCCCGGCGGATCTTCGTGTCCGACCTGCTCGACGCCCTGACCAGGCAGGCCGCTCGCAAACTGGGGGAGGACCTGCTCGACGCGCGCGACGTCCAGGACATCCGCGCGGAGGTCGCCGCCGATCCGAAGGTGGCCACGGCGCTGAACGCGCTGTGGCCCAAGCTCACCCCGGAGATCGTGCTCGACGAGCTGTTCGCCGACCGCGAACGGCTGCGCAGCGCGGCCGGGAGATCGCTGTCCGAAGCCGATCGTGAGCACCTCTTCAGCCCGACCGAGGCGAAGTGGAGCCCCGCCGACGTCCCGCTCCTCGACGAGCTGGCCGAACTGCTCGGTGAGGACGACACGGACGTTCGTGCCGAGCGCGTCCGCCGAGAGCGGGAAGACCGCGCGTACGCGGAAGGCGTGCTCGACATCCTCGAGCAGGACGAGGAGATCGTCGACGAGGAACTCCTCCGGGTGAGCGACGTCCTCGACGCCGAACTGTTCGCCGAACGCCAGCAGCGTCGCAGCGAGATGACCGCGGCGCAGCGGGCCGCACAGGACCGAACCTGGACCTTCGGACACGTGATCGTCGACGAGGCGCAGGAGCTGTCCGCGATGGATTGGCGGCTGCTGATGCGCCGGTCCCCGAACCGGTCGATGACGCTCGTCGGTGACGTCGCCCAGACCGGGGCGGCCGGTGGCGCGCGTTCATGGGGCGAGGTGCTTTCGCCGTACGTGGCCGACCGGTGGCGGCTCGAGGAGCTGACCGTGAACTACCGGACGCCGGCGGAGATCATGGCCGTCGCGTCGCGGGTGCTGGCCGAGGTCGCCCCGGACCTCGAAGCGCCGGTTTCGGTGCGGGAGACGGGTTTCGAGCCTTGGTCGCGCGAAATCGCTCTGGACGACCTGGACGCGGAGCTGCCAGGGCTCGTCGACGCGGAACTGTCCGCTGTGGACGGTGGAACGGTCGCCGTCCTGTGCCCGGCCGCACTGGTCGATCCTCTCTCGGAAACGCTCGGCGCGGCGGGTGACCGGGTGTCGGTGATGCCGGTCGACCGGGCGAAGGGGCTCGAGTTCGACTCGGTGCTGCTGGTCGCGCCCGACGAGGTCGTCGCCGGGTCTCCGCGCGGGCTGAACGATCTCTACGTGGCGCTGACCAGGGCGACCCGGCGGCTCGGCGTGGTTCAGACCGGTGAGGTTGTTCCGGCACTGGAGGACCTCCGATGATGACCACTAAGGTCCAGCGCATGCGTAAATTCGGCAAGATCGTGGTCATCGGCGCGGGGGTGCTCGCCCTCGCCGCGTGCGGGGCCAAACAGGACACCGCCGGCTCAGCCTCCAGCTCGGCGGCCGCACCGGCGGCGACATCGTCGAGCGCCGGCCCGGCGGCCCCCAAGGGCCGGGAGTGCACGGCGGAGGACGTCAAGACCACCGGGAAGTTCGGCGAAGCGCCGACCATCACCATCCCGGACGACTGCGACCCGCCGAAGAAGCTCATCACCAAGGACCTGGAGCCGGGCACCGGCGAGGGGGCCAAGGCCGGCGCGAAGCTGCAGATGAACTATTCGCTGGTCACCTGGTCGAACAAGGAGAAGCTGGACAGCTCCTTCGACCGCGGCGAGCCGTTCGAGCTGACCCTCGGCGCCGGAATGGTCATCAAGGGCTGGGACAAGGGCCTCGAGGGCATCAAACAGGGAGCGCGGCGGCTGCTGATCATCCCGCCGGACCTCGGCTACGGCGCGGGCGGCAACGGCATCGCGCCGAACGAGACGCTCGTCTTCGTCACCGACGCCGTGACGGTCCCGGCCGACAAGGGCTGACCCCCGGACGCAATGAAGGGGCCTTTCATCGCAAAATTTGCAATGAGGTGATCTCAGCAAGGTTGTGACACGCCCATTTCGGGCGAAGGGGATGGTGCTGGCGGGAGGCGCGGGGTCCTCGTAAGAGGTGTTCTCACCACAAGACCCTCTAGGTGAGGACCCCGCGTGATTGCCTATCGTGCCATCCTTGATGTTCCGCGTGAACTGGCCCGGTACGTGGCCCGGCTGCTGAAAGCACACCGGCGGGTACTGGGCACCCGCCGGGGTGCCAGGGCGCTGACCTGTTTCCGGCAGGCGGTGCTGGGGTTGCGCTGGTTCCGCCACGCCCAGGCCGACATCACCGCGCTGGGCCGCGACAACGGCATCTCCCGAGCGACCGCCTACCGCTACGTCGACGAGGTCATCCTGGTCCTGGCCGCACAGGCCCCGGATCTGCACGACGTGCTCGACCAAGCCAAAGCCGACGACCTGCCGTATCTGATCCTCGACGGGAAAGTGTTCTCCGCCGACCGGTACGGGGAGAAAACCCTCAGCGTCAAAGACCGGCCCATCGACCTGTGGTACTCCGGGAAAGCCCGCGAATTCGGCGGCAACATCCAGCTGCTGACCGCACCCGACGGATTCCCACTCTGGGTCTCACCCGTCGAACCCGGCTCGACCCACGACATCACCGCCGCCACCGAACACCTCCTCGGCGCCCTCTACCCCGCCGCCGCACAAGGCCTGCCCACCCTCGCCGACTCCGGCTACCAACGCGCCGGAATCGGCGTCCACGCACCGATCAAACACCCCAGCATCCGCCACCACCTCCACCCCGACAACCGCACCTACAACAGCCTCCTCCGCGGCCTGCGCGCCCTCGGCGAACGCGGCTTCGCCCTGCTCACCGGCCGCTGGCGCACCCTGCGCCACACCACCAAAAGCCCCCGCACCATCAGCCACATCGCCCAAGCCGCACTCGTCCTCACCCACTACGAAAACGGCAAGATCGCCTGAACCCTTGCTGAGATCACCTCAATGAAAGGCCCCCTTCATTGCAGCGTCGGGACCTCAGCTGGCTGCGTACTCCCAGAACTGCAGCGTGATCTCGACGCCCTTTTCGACTTCGCGTTGCTGTGACTCGTCGGTGCGCACGTAGCCCGCCCGGCGTGCGACCGCCTCGCTGCCGGGGTTCGCGGCCTCGATCCGCAGGCGCAGGGGACTCAGCCCGGTGGACCGCCCGTACTCCGTGAGGAGCCGGAGCGCGCGGGCGGCGAGATTTCGCCCACGATGCGCCGGCCCGACCGCGTACCCGAGCTCGCCCGAACCCGGCGGTTCGTCGCGCCGGAACAGGAGAACCTCGCCCAGCGGCGCCCCGCCATCGGTCGTGATGGCGAGTTGCAGGCCATCGCCCTCACTCCGGCGGGTCAGGCCCTGTTCGAAGTACTTGCGCGCGGCGTCGGCGTCGAACGGGGAGGCGAGCGGCGTGAAGCGCGCGACTGCCTCGTCGTCGAACAGCTCGGTCATCGCCGGGAGGTCGTTCTCCGTCCATTCACGCAGGACGAGGCCGTCCCCGGTGAGCCGGACCTCGGCGGGCCAGGGTGCCGTCATGGGATCAGGAGCAGTTTGCCGGTGGTGCGCCTGCCCTGCAGGTCCTCGTGCGCTTGGCGGGCGTCGGCGAGGGAGTAGCGGCCACCGACGCGGATGTTCAGCGAGCCGTCCTGGACGGCGGCGAACAGTTCGTTCACACGCCACTCCAGTTCGTCGCGGGTGAGCACGTAGTGCGCCGACGTCGGGCGGGTGAGGTAGACCGAGCCGCTGCGGTTGAGTACCTGCGGATCGATCGGCGGAACCGGGCCGCTCGCCGCGCCGTAGAGGGCGAGCAGGCCGCGGATCTTCAGGCTCGCCAGGCTCCCGTCCACAGTGGACTTGCCGACGCCGTCGTAAACCACCGCGACACCGGTGCCGCCGGTGAGATCGCGGGTGGCCTTGGCGAAGTCGACCTTGTCGTAACGGATCACCTCGTCCGCGCCCGCCTCACGGGCGAGCTTCTCCTTCTCCTCGGTGGAGACGGTGCCGATGACGCGCGCGCCGCGAGCCTTCGCCAGCTGGACCAGCAGGAGGCCCATCCCGCCCGCGGCGGCGTGGATCAGGACGTCGTCGCCGGGTTCGACCTCGTAGGTCGACGCGACCAGCGCGTGCGCGGTGACGCCCTGGAGCAGGGTCGCCGCCGCGGTCTCGTCGGAGACGCCGTCCGGGATCTTCACCGCGACCTGGGCGGGGAGAAGCCGGCGCTGGGTATAGCTGCCGATCGAGCCCTGCCAGCCGACGCGGTCGCCGACGGCGAAACCGGTCACCTCGGAACCGACGGCGGCCACCGTGCCGGCGCCCTCCATACCGAGGACGAACGGCGTGTCGATCGGGTAGATGCCCTCGCGGTGATAGGTGTCGATGTAGTTGACGCCCGCCGCGGCGACCTCCACGAGCAGTTCGCCCGGGCCGGGATCGCCGACCTCGACTTCAGCCACTTCCAGAACTTCGGGGCCGCCGGTCTGCCGGACCTGTACTGCGGTGGGCATACGTCCTCCTCGATCATCCTCGTTCCGACTTCGACAACTATGGCCGACGCCACGGTTATTCCGCGTCCCGGGCAGTGGGCGGTTAAGCTCGGCCCGTGGCTGAGACCGAAGAGAAGACCGAGAACTCCACACCCACGTCGCGCCAGGTCGCGGCAGCCCGGGACTTCGTCAAGCGGCACGGGAAGCCGTCGCGCGCGGTGGTGGAGAACATCGGGCGCGTCGGTGCCAGGGTCGTGCTCGTCGGCGCCGACGGCGCGCTCGGCGACGTGGTCGTCGCCTCCACCGCGGCCGGTGACGCACTCATCGAGGCCGTCGAAGACCTCGAGCCCGCCGAGTGGGACAGCGATACCGTGAAGGCCACCAAGATCGGCGCCGAGCACCGCCGCCGGATGGCCGGCAAGTGAGCCGTTCCGCAATCCTCGTCGGCTGTGCCGCGCTCCCCGAGGGCGATGGCGACGAGCACGCCGTCCCCGAAGCTCTGGGCGAACTCGGGTTCAAAACCCGCTGGGCCGCTTGGGATGACGCGAGCGAGGACTTCGGCGCGGCGGATATCGTCGTGCTCCGCGCGACTTGGGACTACGCCGAGCGTCGCGACGAATTCCTCGCGTGGGCCGAATCCGTGCCCACCCTGTGCAACTCCGCCGAAGTCGCGCGATGGAACACCGACAAGTCCTATATGGCCGAACTCGGCGACGCTGGGGTCGCCGTCGTCCCGACGACCCTCATCGCACCGGGCGATCAGGCCCCTCGTTGGCCGGGCACGGAATTCGTGCTGAAGCCCGCGATCGGCGCCGGCTCACGCGGTGCCGGCCGGTTCAAGCCGGCCGACGCCGACGCGGCCGCCGCCCATCTCGCCGGGCTGCACACGGAAGACCACACCGTGCTGCTCCAGCCCTATCAGTCCAGTGTGGACAAAGACGGCGAGATCGCGCTCGTGTACTTGGGCGGCGTCTACTCGCACGCGTTCTCGAAGGCCGCGATGCTCGGTCGCGAGCTCGACGAATCCGGTTTGTACATCACGGAAGAACTCGCCTCCGCGCAGCCGGAAGGCCGTTTTGGGGGACTCTGCCGTGCGCTGGCCGAAGACACCCTCGACGCGACAGCGGCGCTGCTCGGCATCCTGCGCGCGGAGCTGCTGTACGCCCGGGTCGACATCGTCGCCGGCGCGGACGGCCGTCCGCTGGTGCTGGAACTCGAGCTGGTCGAGCCGTCGCTGGGCTTCCGCCAGACCGACGGAACCGCCGCTTGGCGGTTCGCCTCTGCCGTGCGCCAGCAACTCGCCTGACGCGATTCGTCCTCTACCTGCGGTAGTTGCACGCGCAAGGACCGCAAGCAGAGGACGAAACGCAAGGGGTCAGGCGGGTTTGACGCGCTTCGCGGCGAGGCGCTCGGGCTTCGGCCACCGCACGTCGCGCGCCCAGCCGAAGCGTTCGAACAGCCAGATCACGCGGGCCGACACGTCGAGCTGCCCGCGCAGCACGCCGTGCCGCGCGCAGGTCGGGTCGGCGTGGTGGGAGTTGTGCCACGACTCGCCCATGGACAGGATCGCCAGCGGCCAGAAGTTGGCCGCCTTGTCGCGGCTGGCGAAGGGACGCTCGCCGACCATGTGGCAGATCGAGTTCACCGACCAGGTGACGTGGTGCAGGAACGCGATCCTGACCAGCCCGGCCCAGAAGAATCCGGTCACCACACCCCACCACGACCAGCTGATCAGTCCGCCGAGCACGGCGGGGAGGGCGAGGCTGAGCGTGATCCACAGCCAGAAGTACCGGTTCACCACGCGGAGGTCCTTGTCGGCCACCAGGTCCGGGGCGAACCGGTCGTAGTTGGTCACCTCGCGGCTGAACATCCAGCCCATATGCGCGTGCCAGAACCCGCGCAACAGCGCCGCCGGCGAGGTCCCGAACAGCCAAGGTGAGTGGGGGTCGCCTTCACGGTCGGCGAAGGCGTGGTGGCGGCGGTGGCTCGCCACCCAGAAGATGACCGAACCCTGCACCGCGAAGCCTCCGGCGATGGCGAGCGCGACCCGCAGTGGCCGCCCGGCCTTGAAGGCGCCGTGGGTGAAGTAGCGGTGGTAGCCGACGGTCACCCCGAGCGTCCCGACTGTGTAGAACACGGCGGCGAGCACGAGGTCGATCCAGGTCATGCCCCAGCCCCACACGATCGGCACGGCGGCCAGCAGGGCGAGAAACGGCACCAGAAGGAAGGTTTTGAGGATCAGCATCTCCCCCGAGCCACGTCGGTGGGAGACAAGCGGTTTGGACTGGCCTGCCGTTGTGGGCGGCTCCGTGCTGGCGGTCATGCGACACCTCGTGTGCCTCGGACTCGGCGGTCACCTTCGGATGTAGGGACCGAAGCGCAGCGTAAGCGCACCGTCTGGCGAACATGCCGCCCGGGGGTTACGTCCGGTTTGCGGATGGGCGGCCACACCCGGTCAGCTCGAGGTGGCGAGTGCCCGGTGCGGGGCGGTGGCGGAGGTGACCGGACCGCGGTCGCGGGCGCCGCACCAGAGCGCGGCGGTCGCGATGATGACCACAGCGGAGCCGAGGACGTGGAAGGAGACCAGTGCCTCGGGCACACCGAGGGCGTACTGCACGGACCCCAGGATTCCCTGTGCGAGCGCGACGGCCCATACGACGGCGTAGCGCTGCCACAACTGCTTCGGCGCGCCCGAGCGCATCAGTTGGAGGCCGAAGACGGCGAGCACGATCAGGTAGACCACCAGCAGGCCGCCGTGGATCTGGGTGAGCGTCTCGATCGGCGCGTCGAGCCGGTGCGTGCCGGGGTCGCCGCTGTGCGGGCCGGCGCCGGTGACGGTGGTGCCGGCGGCGAGCACGGCCCACATCGCGACGGCGAGCGCGACCAGCGTCTTGCGGCCCGCGTCCGGGATCAGCCGGCGGGCGGGCTCGTCGCCTTCGCGGAACGCGCGCAGCAGCAGGACCGCGAGCCAGATCAGCGGAGTTGAGGCGAGGAAGTGCAGTGCGACGGTCCACCATTCGAGGCGGGCGAGCACGGTGATCCCGCCGACCACGGCCTGCAGCATCACACCGGCGGGCATCGTCCACGCGAGTTTGACCAGACGGCGGCGGCTCGGGTGCTCGATCTGCACGCGCCAGGCGGTGATCACGCACAGCGCCGCGACCAGGATGACCACGCCGGTGAGCATCCGGTTGCCGAACTCGATCCACTGGTTGAGCGCCTGGAACTCGGGATGCGAAACCGGGACGAGGCTGCCTTCGACGCACTGTGGCCAGGTGGGGCAGCCGAGGCCGGAGCCGGTGACGCGGACGACCGAACCGGTCACGCCGATCCCGGCCTGTGCGATCACCGCCGCTATCGCCACACTCCGCTGAACAGCGAACGACGGATACGGCAGACGCGCTACAAGGCTCTGGAACGGCACCACCCGATGCTAGAACCTGCTTCCTGAGACCGTCGCACCGGCCGCGCGCACCTGTGGCAGGCGTCGCGTCAGGTGAGGCGCGTGGTGCGGGTGGCGAGGGCAGCGGCGGTGGCGCCCCAGGCGACCAGCACGACCAGCGGGCGCCAGCCGAAGGTGCCGTCCAGCAGCACGGAACGGAGGCCTTCGGCGAGCGCGCCCGAGGGCAGCAGCTCGACGACCGTCGCCACCCCGGACGGCATCGACGACGGCGCCAGCAGGATTCCGCCCGCGAGCAGCAGGACGAACCAGACGATATTCGCCAGCGCCAGCACCGCTTCCGCCCGCAGCGCCCCGCCGAGCAGGACGCCCAGTGCGCCGAAGGCGAACGTGCCGACGATGAGGATCGGGATGGCGCCGAGGATTCCGCCCACCGAAGGCGACCAGCCGAGCAGCGCGGCCACGAGGCCGAGGATCACGGCCTGGAGTACGACGACCACCAGTGCCGCCACCACCCGGCCGGCGACGAGGAGCCACCGGGGGAGCGCGGTCGCGGAAAGCCGTTTGAGGACGCCGTATCGCCGGTCGAACCCGAGTGCGATGGCCTGTCCGGTGAACGCCGACGACATCACCGCCAGCGCGAGGATCCTCGGCGTGATCCAGTCCACTTTGGACGCCGAACCGAGCTGGGCGGCCGGGAGGATGTCCAGCAGCGACAACCCGATCAGCAACGCGAGCGGGATCAGCAGGGTCAGCAGGATCTGTTCGCCGTGGCGCAGCGTGAGACTCGCCTCGACCTTCGCGTGCGTGCGCAGCATCCTGCCGAGCGAGCCGCGGCCCGGGGCAGGGGTGAACGTGCCCGCGGCGAACCGCGGGGCCGGCGACGTGGTCATGCGCGCAGTTCCCGTCCGGTCAACTCGAGGAAGACCTCTTCCAGCGTGCGCCTGCCGACCTGCAGCTCCTGGGGCAGGACGCCCTGCTGTGCGCACCAGGCCGTCACCGCGGACACCACCTGCGGGTCGATCACGCCCTCGACGAGGTACACGCCCGGCGCGGACTCGCGCACGTGATGTCCCTCCGGCAGGGCCGCGGTCAGCAGGCCGGTGTCGAGCCGGGTGCGCGCCTTGAACTTCAGCTGCGCGGCTTCGCCGGCTTCGACGGTCAGCGCCTGCGGCGATCCTTCGACGACGACCTTGCCGTTGTCGACGATCACGACCGTGTCGGCCAGCGTTTCGGCCTCTTCCATGAGATGCGTGGTGAGCAACACGCTGACCCCGTCGGCGCGCAGTGCCTCCAGAAGATCCCAGACCAGGTGCCGGGCCTGCGGATCCATCCCGGCGGTCGGCTCGTCGAGGAAGAGCAGCTCCGGCCGTCCGATGAGCGCGCACGCGAGCGAGAGCCGTTGCTGCTGCCCGCCGGAAAGCCGTTTGAACGGCGTCTTCCGTGCGCCGTCGAGGCCGAGGATGTCCAGTAGCCAAGCGGGATCGAGCGGGTTCGCGGCGCAGGCGGCGACCAGCCCGAGCATCTCGTCGGCCTTGACACCGGGGTACGCGCCGCCACCCTGGGGCATCACGCCGATCCGCGGCCGCAGCGCGGCGCCTTCGCGGCCAGGGTCCATGCCCAGCACGCGCACCGTCCCGCTGTCAGGTCGCAGGAAGCCTTCGCAGATCTCGACGGTGGTCGTCTTGCCGGCGCCGTTGGGGCCGAGCAGAGCGAGCAGAGTGCCGCGTTCCATCCGCAGGTCGAGTCCGTCGACGGCGGTGGTGGATCCGAAGCGTTTCACCAGCCCGGTGATCTCGACGGCAGGGGCTTTCACGACAGGTCACGATACGGCGTCATGCGGTGGCCGACTGTTCCGGGGACGGTCTGGACAACAGCAGCGGCGAGATCCGGCGGACGATGAGCAGTCCCAGCAGTGCCACCACGATCGCGGCGGCGTAGGCGTAGGGAAGGACGTACGGTCGGCCGTCGAAGGTGCTGCCGGTCGTGGGCAGCAGGAACGGCAGGACGGCGGTGACGATCGTCGCCGCGACGCGGAACCGCGACGTGCCCGCGGACGCGGCGAGCGGGATGATCGCCCACAGCAGGTACCAGGGTTGCAGCGCGACGTGCAGCACCATCACCGCGCCGAGCGAGACGCCGAGCCCGATCATCGGCCGGTAGCGCCATTTGAAGCTGTCCCACAGGAATTTGACCGTGATCGCCCCGGCCACCAGGTATCCGAGGGTGCCGAGGATCGGCACCATGGCGTTGGTGTGGTTGCCGAGGCCGAGCGCGATGCCGAGGACACCGCCGATCGCGGCCAGTTCGGAGGTGGGGGAGATCCACGAGCGGACGAGTCCGGGCGTACCCAGCGCGCCGACCCAGCCGAAGCCGAGTCCTGTGCCGAAGCAGACCGCCACCAGCACCACACCGAACAGCAGCGCCATCGGCACCGCCGCCGTGAAGAGGTCCTTGAGCCTGCCGTGCCAGCGTCGCGCGACCATCACCGCGAAGAACGGCAGCGCCAGGATCGCGTTCAGCTTCACCCCGACGCCAAGGGTGATGATCGCGACCCCGAGCCCGATGAAAAGCAACTCCCCCTTCGCCAAGGGCGGGGGAGTGTCGCCCTTGATCCGCACCGGCAGCCGCCGGATGCCGATCTCCAGGCCGGCCACCATCAGCCCGATCGCCAGCGCGTCGTTGTGCGCGCCCGCGACGAAATGGAAGATCAGCAGCGGGTTCGCCGCGCCGAGCCACAACGCGGTGACCGGCTGCACGCCGAACCGCCGGGCCAGCCGGGGCAGCGCCCAGATGATCAGGATGACGCCGATCAGCGCGAGACCGCGTTGCAGCAGCACTCCGGTGACGATGTTGCCGTTGCTCAACGGCGCGAGCCAGCCGCCGAGCCGGAGCAGCAGCGGGCCGTACGGTGCCGGGGTCTCCCGCCACATGTTGGAGACGCCGGAAGTCAGCGGGTCCGCGACCCCGAGCGCCTCCGCGGGGCCGAGCGAGTACGGGTCCATTCCGCGGTAGACGATCTCGCTCTGCGCGAGATAGCTGTAGACGTCGCGGGAGAACAGCGGCGGGATGAACAGCAACGGCGCGCACCACAAGGCGATCGTGCGGGCGAGCTGGCCCTGGGTGGCGAGGCGGACGCGGTCCGGCCGGGCGAACCGGCCGAGCATCAGCCAGCTCAGCACGATGATGGTCATCCCGGACATACCGATCGCGAGGGAGACCGTCGGGATGCGGGCGAACAGTCGCAGTACCGGGATCTCCTGCACCGGGTTGATCACCGGCGCGGCGCCCGCGCCGAGCGAGCCCAGCGCGAGGAACAGCGCGCCGACCGCGCCGAAGCGGCGGACCACGTTCAGACCCCGCTGTTCGTTCGGATCGAGCGGCTCGGGTTCGTCCGGGCGCACCGGGGACAGCGTCGCCACCGAACCCGCTGCCGGGTCTTCCGGTTCCGCCCCGTCCGTCTCCCGCTTCGCGGGGTGCTCGCCCACTGCCACGCACGAAGGGTAGCGAGAGCGGGAACAGAGTAAGTCGGCACCGGGTTGCAGGCGATATGCGCACATTCATCGCGAGTACTCCGATAGGCCGCATGTGACGCGTGCCACTCCGTGAGGCACCCCTCTTTGCCGTCTCTCCGGAAATACGTCACACTTGTGTTGTGAAAAAGACGGGACCGGAGAACGAGGTGGGTGGCGACATGCCCCGCACCGACGTTCACCCTGTTCCCGCGCAGGTCGGGCCCGAGGGCCGGACCCGCCACGAGGTCGCCCGCCTGCTGCTCGAGCAGGGGCCGATGACCGCCGTCGTGGTGGCCGAGCAGCTGGGGATCAGCCCGGCCGCGGTTCGCAGGCATCTCGACGCGCTGCTGGCCGACGGTGAGGCCGAGACCCGTGACGCGCTCCGCCGCGGCCCGCGCGGCCGTGGTCGTCCCGCCAAGAACTTCCTGCTCACCGAGGCCGGTCGCGCCCGGTTCGGGCACGCCTACGACGACCTCGCCTCGTCGGCCATCCGGTTCCTCTCCGAACACGCGGGGGAGGAGGCGGTCAAGGCGTTCGCCGAGCACCGCGTCGCCTCGCTGGTCGGGCCGCATAAGGAAGCGATCGTCAAGCATACGGACCCGGCGGAGCGCGCGGAGGCCCTCGCGGCCGCTCTGACCAGGGAGGGCTACGCTGCGTCGACCCGTCAGGTCGGTGCCGGTGAACAGCTCTGCCAGCACCACTGCCCGGTCGCGCACGTCGCCGCCGAGTTCCCTCAGCTCTGCGAAGCCGAGACAGAGGCCTTCGCGAATCTGCTGGGCACTCACGTGCAGCGGCTGGCGACCATCGCACGCGGAGACAACGCGTGCACCACACACGTACCCGCCGCTTCGGCGGGTCACCCGGCGACACCCGAGCCGGGAAGCACGGCGCCCTCTCCAGGGCGCACAGCACGGATCCCGAATGGAGGGAAACCCGCATGACTGCCGCTGCCGAGCAGCGCACTCCCACCACCGCGCCCATGAGCCAGGAAGAGACCATCGAGTCCCTTGGCAAGTACGCGTTCGGCTGGGCCGACTCCGACGAGGCGGGCTCAACGGCCCGTCGCGGACTTAACGAGGACGTCGTCACCGACATCTCCTCGAAGAAGTCCGAGCCGGAGTGGATGCGCGAAGCGCGACTGAAGGCGCTCAAGCTCTTCGACTTGAAGCCGATGCCCAACTGGGGTGCGGACCTCTCCGGAATCGACTTCGACAACATCAAGTACTTCGTGCGGTCCACGGAGAAGCAGGCCACCTCCTGGGAAGACCTGCCCGAGGACATCAAGAACACGTACGACCGGCTGGGCATCCCCGAGGCGGAGAAGCAGCGCCTCGTCGCCGGTGTCGCCGCGCAGTACGAGTCCGAGGTCGTCTACCACCAGATCCGTGAGGACCTGGAGGCCCAGGGCGTCCTGTTCCTGGACACCGACACCGCGCTCAAGGAGCACCCGGAGATCTTCAAGGAGTACTTCGGCTCCGTGATCCCGGCCGGGGACAACAAGTTCTCCGCGCTGAACACCGCGGTGTGGTCCGGCGGTTCGTTCATCTACGTGCCCAAGGGCGTCAAGGTGGACATCCCGCTGCAGGCCTACTTCCGGATCAACACCGAGAACATGGGCCAGTTCGAGCGGACCCTGATCATCGTCGACGAAGACGCCTACGTGCACTACGTCGAGGGCTGCACCGCGCCGATCTACCAGTCCGACTCGCTGCACTCGGCGGTCGTGGAGATCATCGTGAAGAAGGGCGCCCGCTGCCGCTACACGACCATCCAGAACTGGTCGAACAACGTGTACAACCTGGTCACCAAGCGCGCCAAGTGCGAAGAGGGCGCGACCATGGAGTGGATCGACGGCAACATCGGTTCCAAGGTGACCATGAAGTACCCGTCGGTCTTCCTGATGGGCGAGCACGCCAAGGGCGAGGTCCTCTCGGTCGCGTTCGCGGGCGAGGGCCAGCACCAGGACGCCGGCGCGAAGATGGAGCACCTGGCGCCGTACACCTCCTCGACGATCGTGTCGAAGTCGGTGGCGCGCGGCGGTGGCCGCACCTCCTACCGCGGTCTGGTCAAGGTCGCGAAGCGGGCGCACCACTCGCGGTCCAGTGTCGTCTGTGACGCGCTGCTGGTCGACACGATCTCGCGGTCGGACACGTACCCGTACGTGGACATCCGCAACGACGAGGTGTCGATGGGCCACGAGGCGACCGTCTCGAAGGTCAGCGAAGACCAGATGTTCTACCTCATGTCGCGCGGTCTCGACGAGGCCGAGGCCATGGCCATGATCGTGCGCGGGTTCGTCGAGCCCATCGCGCGTGAGCTGCCGATGGAATACGCGCTCGAGCTGAACCGCCTGATCGAGCTTCAGATGGAAGGGTCCGTCGGCTAGTGGCAGACAACAACGTTGCCGAAGCTTTGCGTGAGGGGGTAGTCGTTCCGGCTACCTCCCGCGCGGAGCGGTTCACCTCGTACGACGTGGAGGCGTTCGAAGCGCCTCGCGGTCGTGAGGAGAACTGGCGTTTCACCCCGATGAAGAGGCTGCGCGGCCTGCACGACGGCTCCGCGGTCGCCACTGGCGAAGCGACCGTCGAGGTCGAAGCCGCTGACGAACTGGTCGTCGAGACCGTCGGCCGCGACGACTCGCGGCTCGGTGCCGCCGGTGTGCCCAGCGACCGGATCGCCGCTCAGGCGTACTCCGCGTTCGACAAGGCCACCGTCATCACCGTGCCGAAGGAGACCAGCGCCGCGAAGCCCGCGGTACTGCGGACCTTCGGCCCCGGCGAGGGCAAGGTCGCCTACGGGCACCTGCAGGTGCGTGCCGAGGCGTTCTCGAAGGCCACCATCGTGCTGGACCACGTCGGTTCCGGGACGTACGCGGACAACGTCGAGTTCGTCATCGGCGACTCGGCGAACATCACCGTGGTCAGCGTCCAGGACTGGGCCGACGACGCGGTGCACGTGTCCGAGCAGCACCTCAAGCTCGGCCGCGACGCCAAGCTCAAGCACATCGTGATCACGCTCGGCGGTGACCTGGTCCGCGTTTCGCCGACGGCCACCTTCGCCGACCGCGGCGGCGATGTCGAGATGCTGGGTCTGTACTTCGCTGACGCGGGGCAGCACCAGGAGCACCGGCTCTTCGTGGACCACGCCGTGCCGAACTGCAAGTCGCGCGTGATGTACAAGGGCGCGCTGCAGGGCGACGACGCGCACACCGTGTGGGTCGGCGACGTGCTGATCCGGGCGGCCGCCGAGGCGACCGACACCTACGAGCTCAACCGCAACCTGGTGCTGACGCCGGGCGCGCGGGCGGACTCGATCCCGAACCTGGAGATCGAGACCGGCGAGATCGAAGGCGCCGGGCACGCGAGCGCGACGGGAAGGTTCGACGACGAGCAGTTGTTCTACCTTCAGTCGCGCGGAATCGGCGAAGACGCCGCGCGACGGCTGGTCGTGCGCGGGTTCTTCCACGAGATCCTGGTCAAGATCGATGTGCCCGAGGTCCGCGAGCGTCTCGAGGCCGCGATCGAAGCCGAACTTGAAGCCGTCGGTGTTTGAGCAGGAGCAGCCTGCGCGTCCGTCCACAACAGACTTTAGGAATCACTGAAATGCCAACGCTGGAAATCAAGGACCTGCACGCTTCGGTCACGACCGAAGAGGGCCCCAAGGAGATCCTCAAGGGCGTCAACCTGACCATCAAGTCGGGCGAGACCCACGCGATCATGGGCCCCAACGGTTCGGGCAAGTCCACGCTGTCCTACGCCATCGCCGGTCACCCCAAGTACGAAGTCACCTCCGGGCAGGTCCTGCTCGACGGTGAGGACGTGCTCGAGATGAGCGTCGACGAGCGTGCCCGCGCGGGCCTGTTCCTCGCCATGCAGTACCCGGTCGAGGTTCCGGGCGTGTCCATGTCGAACTTCCTCCGCACCGCGGCCACCGCGGTCCGTGGCGAGGCCCCCAAGCTGCGCCACTGGGTCAAGGAGGTCAAGGAGGAGATGGGCAAACTCGACATCTCGTCCGAGTTCGCCGAGCGTTCGGTGAACGAGGGCTTCTCCGGCGGCGAGAAGAAGCGCCACGAGATCCTTCAGCTGGCGCTGCTCAAGCCGAAGATCGCCATCCTCGACGAGACCGACTCGGGTCTGGACGTCGACGCGCTGCGCGTCGTTTCCGAGGGCGTCAACGAGTTCAAGGCCGGCAACGACGCAGGCATCATGCTGATCACGCACTACACGCGGATCCTGCGGCACATCACGCCCGACTTCGTGCACGTCTTCGCGGGCGGCAAGATCGTCGAGTCCGGCGGCCGTGAGCTGGCGGACGAGCTCGAGGAGAACGGGTACGTCAAGTACACCGGCTCCGCCGAGGCCGCGGCAGTCTGATCCCTGGAAAGTCACGACTACACCGAGAGGAGTTGGCCCGATGACCACCACCACGGCTAACTCTGTACCACTTGACGTGGCGGCCATCCGGGCCGACTTCCCCATCCTTTCCCGTACCGTCCGGGACGGGAAACCCTTGGTGTACTTGGATTCCGGTGCGACCTCGCAGAAACCGGTGCAGGTGCTCGACGCCGAGCGCCGGTTCCTCGAGACTTCGAACGCCGCGGTGCACCGCGGCGCGCACCAGCTCGCCGAAGAGGCCACCGACGCCTACGAATCCGCCCGCGCGCGGATCGCGGAGTTCGTCGGTGCCTCCCCGGAGGAGCTGGTGTTCACTAAGAACGCCACCGAAGGCATCAACCTCGTCGCCTACGCGATGAGCAACGCCGCGACGGCCGGACCCGAGGCCGAGCGGTTCAAGATCGGTCCCGGTGACGAGATCGTCATCACCGAGATGGAGCACCACGCGAACCTGGTGCCGTGGCAGCAGCTCTGTCAGCGCACCGGCGCGACGCTGAAGTGGTTCGGTATCACGGCCGACGGCCGTCTCGATCTGTCCGATCTGGACGAACTGATCACCGAGCGGACGAAGGTGGTCGCGTTCACCCACCAGTCCAATGTGCTCGGCACGATCAACCCGGTGAGGCAGCTGGCCGACGCGGCGCACAAGGTCGGCGCGCTGGTCGTGCTGGACGCGTGCCAGTCGGTCCCGCACTTCTCCGTGGACTTCCACGAACTCGGCGTCGACTTCGCCGCGTTCGCGGGACACAAGATGGTCGGCCCGTACGGCATCGGTGTCCTTTATGGACGGCGTGAGCTGCTCGAGGTCATGCCGCCGTTCCTGACCGGTGGCTCGATGATCGAACTGGTCCGCATGGAGGGCACCACGTTCGCCCCGCCGCCGCAGCGGTTCGAGGCAGGCACCCCGATGACGTCGGAGGCCGTCGCGCTCGGCGCGGCCGTCGACTACCTGACGGCGATCGGCATGGACCGGGTCGCGGCGCACGAGCACACCCTCACCGAGGCGGCGCTGGCCGGTCTCGGCGAGATCCCGGGCGTGCGGATCATCGGCCCCACCGACATGGAAGACCGCGGCGGGCTGGTGTCGTTCGTCATCGACGGCGTGCACCCGCACGACTCGGGCCAGGTGCTGGACAGCCTCGGCATCGCCGTCCGCGTCGGGCACCACTGCGCGTGGCCGCTGCATCGCGCCTGCTCGGTCCAGTCGACCGTGCGCGCCTCGTTCTACATCTACAACACACTGTCCGAAGTGGACGCTCTGGTGAAGGGCGTGCGCGAGGCGCAGAAGTTCTTCGGGGTGGCGTGATGAACCTGGAGAGCATGTACCAGGAGATCATCCTGGACCATTACAAGAACCCGCACGGCCGCGGTCTGCGCGAGCCGTTCGACGCCGAATCGTTCCAGGTCAACCCGACCTGCGGCGACGAGGTGACCCTGCGGGTGAAGGTCGACGACGGGAAGGTCGCCGACGTCTCCTACGAGGGGCAGGGCTGCTCGATCAGCCAGGCGTCGACGTCGGTCTTGACGGATCTCGTCGTCGGGCACACCGTGGAGGAGGCGTTCACCACCATGGACGCCTTCATCGAGTTGATGCAGGGCAAGGGACAGATCGAGCCGGACGAGGACGTGCTGGAGGACGGCATCGCCTTCGCCGGCGTGGCCAAGTACCCGGCACGGGTGAAATGCGCCCTGCTCGGATGGATGGCGTTCAAGGACGCCGTCGCCCGCACCACCAACGGAGTTGAGACGGCATGAGCGAACAGACGGAAACCCGCGAAGGCCGCACGGCGGCAGACCTCGACGCCGAGACCGCCGCGGCCCCCGAATCGGCCGACGTCGCCAAGGTCGAGGACGTGGAAGAGGCGATGCGCGACGTCGTCGACCCCGAACTCGGCATCAACGTCGTCGACCTCGGCCTGGTCTACGACATCCGCGTCGAGGCGGACAACACCGCCACCATCGACATGACCCTGACGTCCGCGGCCTGCCCGCTGACCGACGTCATCGAAGACCAGACCGGTGCCGCGCTCGTCGGCGGGGGAACGGGACTGGTCAAGGACTTCCGGATCAACTGGGTCTGGATGCCGCCGTGGGGCCCGGAGAAGATCACCGAGGACGGCCGCGAGCAGCTGCGCGCCCTCGGCTTCACCGTCTGACCCGCCCCCGCGCGACCGGTTGTTATGAACGGACCTTTCCTAACAAAAACTGTTAGGAAAGGTCCGTTCATAACATTCACAGGCCCGTACGGCGTATAACGACCTATACGTCGGCGCGACGGTCAGTCGTGCGTGGGCTGGACAGTGGTGAAAAGCAGCGGTTGAGCGGTGTCGATGCCGCCGCCCTTCCACTCGACGACGCTCGTCTCGGCCGCGCCGGGAATGCGGACCTCGAGGTATGCGGGCACGGTAAGCCCTGTCGGCACGGTGAAATCGCAGGTGCATGACGCGCGTCAGGCGATTCAACGGCTATTCGGCTGATGGCGCGGTCCTAGTGCCCGTCGGGAACAGCGTTGTCCTTGCGGCGGAAGGCCAGCGCGATCAGTCCTGACATCACCATGAAGGCCGCGACAGCCCACATCCCGGCACGGAAGCTGCCGGTCAGATCCTGCAGCCAGCCCGCGAGGTACGGGCCCGCGAAACCGGCGAGGTTGCCGAACGAGTTGATCATGGCGATACCCGCGGCGGCGCCAACCCCGACCAGGAACGCGTTCGGGAGTTGCCAGAACACCGGGATCGCGGCGAAGACACCGATCGCGCAGATGGTCACGGCGACCATCACCAGCAGCGGTGAGTTCAGGTACAGCGCGGCGGCGATCGCCACCGCGCCGACGAACGCGGCGATGGCGACGTGCACGGCCCGTTCGCCGGTGCGGTCCGAGTGGCGTGCCCAGAGCACCATGGCCAACGCGGCCACGGCGTACGGAATCGCCGTGATCAGCCCGATCTCCACGACGCTGAAGCTGGTCTGGAACTGTTGCTGGAAGCCCTTGATCACCTGGGGCAGGAAGAACGCGAGTACGTAGAGACCGAAGACGATTCCGAAGTAGACGGCGCTCAACGCGAGCACACGGGGATTGGTCAACGCGGATCGCGTGCTCACCTCGTGGCCGACTTCGCGGGTGTCCTCCGCGTCGATGGCCGATTGCAACGCCGTGCGCTGCTGGGGCGTCAGCCATTTCGCGTCGCGCGGACGGCTGGGCAGCAGGAACAATACCGCCACGCCGAGCAGAATCGAGGGCAGGCCTTCGGCGAAGAACATGAAGCGCCAGCCCGCCTCGAAGCCGAGTACGCCGTCGCCGTTCTGGATGAGGAGTGCGGAGATCGGGCTGCCGATGACCGACGAGAGCGGCACCGCGAGGAAGAACAGGGCGACGATCTTGGCTCGTTGCGCGCGGGGGAACCAGTAGGTGAGATACAGGATGATGCCGGGGAAGAATCCGGCCTCGGCCACGCCGAGCAGAACCCGGACGATGTAGAAACTGACCTCTCCCTGGATGAACGCGGTGGCCGAGGCGACGATGCCCCAGGTGACCATGATCCGGGCGATCCAGATCCTGGCGCCGACCCGGTGCAGGATCACATTGCTGGGGACCTCGAAGAAGAAGTAGCCGACGAAGAACAGCCCCGCGCCGAGCCCGTACGCCGCGGAACTGATGCCGAGGTCTGCGTTCATGGTGAGCGCGGCGAACCCGACGTTGACCCGGTCCAGATAGTTCAGCAGATACAACAGTCCGAGCAACGGGACGAGGCGGATCATGGCCTTGCGTACCGCTTGAGCGGTGGATGCTTCTGTCGCCGCCTGCTGGTCCATGTCGGTCAGCGTAGGCCACTCGTGAGCGGTAGTGACGGTTCTAACCGTCACTACCGCTCACGAGCCAGGGCGTCGTGACCGTTGTCCGGTCCGCCGGAAAACGACGAAAAGCAGCCGCAGTCCCACGAGCGCGCTGACCACCAGCAGGTTGTAGCCGAACAGCTGGTGCAGCGTGACGGACGGCAGCACCTGCGGCCCGCTCGCGCTGCCCAGCAGCAGGACCGCCATCAGCCCGGTCGCCGCCCCGACGAACGCGAGCAGCAGTTCGTGCACGAGCCCGGTGACGACGTCGCGGTCGCGTTCGTCGGAGAACAGCCGGACGTTGACCGAAAGCCTGCCTTGCTCCAGGGCGTTTCCGATGCGATCGATACGACGTGGCAGCCGGCGAAGTACTGGCAGGAGTGCCATCAGTTCGTTGGTGGCGGTGGAACGGAGGGTATCGGGCCGCAGTCCGGCGCCCAGCTGTTCGGTGGCGTACGCGCGGGATTCGACCACGATGTTGAAGCCCGGCGCGAGCGCGGCCAGCGTTCCCTCCAGGGTGGCCAGGGCGCGGAACACGGCGGCGATCGGCGGCGGGACGCTGAGCCGGAAGTCCGCGATGACGCGGAAAAGGTCGGTGAACATCTCCAGATCCGGCGCCTGCCCGTGGTGGAAGTGCTTGGCCACCAACGAACCCAGTGCTCGTTCGAGCCGCTGTTCCTCGATTTCGTCCGGCCGGTCGACGATCTCCAGCAGGCCGTCGCGCAGAGCCGCGGGGTCGCCGCGGTCCAGGGCGAGGATCAGATTCTGCAGCCCGCCGCGCAATCCCGCGTCGAGCCGTCCGACGGAGCCGAAGTCCAGCAGTCCGAGCCTGCCGTCCGTCAAGAGCAGGACGTTGCCGGGATGCGGGTCGGCGTGGAAGACGCCGCTGCTCATGACCTGGCCGAGCACGCACCGCAGCATCGACCTCGCGAGCCGGGTCCGTTCGGGCGCGGGGACCTGGTCGCGGGCGGCGGCGAGCGGTTTGCCGTCGAGGCGCCGCATCACCAGGACCCGGTCGGTCGACAATGCTTTGTGGACGGTCGGCAGCGCGACCTCGGTGCCGGAGTATGCGGCGCTGACGGCTTCGATATTCCGTGCCTCCGTACGGAAATCGAGCTCCTCGACGAGTGCTTCGGCGAACCCTTCGGCGAGGTCGACGACGCCGAGCGAACGGGCCCAGCCGCCGCGCTGGTCCAGCGCGGCGGCCACCCGGCGCACGATGTCGAGGTCCCGGTCCACGAGTTCCTGCACACCCGGCCGCTGCACCTTGACCACGACCTCCTCACCACTGTGCAGTCGTGCTCGGTAGACCTGCGCGATCGACGCGGCGGCGATCGGTTCCGGATCGAACTCGGCGAAGACGTCGCCCGGGTCGCCGCCCAGTTCCTCCCGCAGCAGGGCCGCGACCTCGTCGGCGTCGGCATGGGCGACCTGGTCCTGCAGTTTGCTCAGCTCGTCCACGAACACCGGCGGGAGGAGATCGGACCGCGTCGAAAGGAGCTGGCCGAGCTTCACGAACGTCACGCCGCCTTCCTCCAACGCGCGACGCAGTGAACGGGCGAGTTTGGCATGCCGGACCCGGGCGAGACCGGTTTCGCGGCGGCCGGTGAGGTAACGCCCGAGTCCGTGTTTGATGGCGATCCGGGTGATCTGCGAGTACCGCCGGGTGCGGGCCGCGCGCCGGCGCAGCGAACGGATCCGTCCGAGCAGCCCGATACCGGACCCCGACGGCGCGGCGAACTCCGCGACGAACAGGAACATCAGCGTCGTCAGGAACGCGCTGCCCGCCACCGGGATGATCAGTCCGGCGAACGCTCCGGAGCTGGCGTACATGGTCCGGGGGAAGGCGCTGAGGATGCCGCCCGCGACCAGCCAGCCGAGACCGGCGGCGCACAGCGCGCGGACCACGCCGATCCGCACGCCCAGCACCCGCCGGGCCGCGACCACGAGCGGCCACAACATCAGCGCGTAGACGGGCAGGCTGAGCAGGGCGAGCAGCAGGTTCATGCCGAAGAGGACATCACACGTCGCAGCGCTGGGATTCCCGCTCCGGCGGGACGGAACTCACCCTTGAGAGGGAACGAACCCCGAAGTTGTAGGTAGTGGTCGATTCCCGGGGCGCGAACAGGAGACCGAGGACCGCCATCACGGCCGCCGCGAGGAAACCGGCGCGAAGGTCGGTCAGGTCGCCGAGGAACCCGACGATCGGTGCTCCGGCCGCCTGACCGAGCGCCAGCATCAGGAAGGCCACGCCGACCCCGAACGCGGGCGAGGCCGGATAGGCCCTGGTGCCCCAGAGGATCA
The DNA here is from genome assembly GCA_963766045.1 of uncultured Actinomycetota bacterium. Taxonomy (GTDB): domain Bacteria; phylum Actinomycetota; class Actinomycetes; order Mycobacteriales; family Pseudonocardiaceae; genus Amycolatopsis. Next base: position 2,577,279 of record CAVXYN010000003.1, read on the forward strand.
GCACACTGGTCAGTCCGATGTAGACGATGCCGAAGAGTGCCGCCGCGACGATCAGTGCCGGCAGCGACCGGGTGGCCGTGGCGAAGAGGGCGGTCGCGACGGCGAGCAGGACCATCCCGGTCGACCAGGTCCGGCGCAGCCCGGCCCGCGACGTCAACTCGGCGGTGAACACCCCCACCAGGCCGGAAGCGCCGAGGACGATCCACACCACCGTCGACGCGATTTCGCTCAGGCCGCCGATGCCGACGGCGATGTCCCTGCCGAAGGTCCAGATCGCCGCACTGGCCAGGCCCAGCATCGCGGCGGCGGGCAGCAGCCGTCCGGCAGCCGGAGGGAGCAGCGGCACGGGCCGCCCGGTGGCCCGGTTCGCCTGCCTGCCCGGAGGCACGGCGCGGGCGATCCACAGGGTCACCACGGCCGATGCCGCGGCGAAGGCCCACCACGCGAGCCTCCAGTCGTCGACGGCGAGGAGCGAGACCGGGCCCGACACCAGTACGCCGAGCCCGGTCCCGGCGTTGACCGCTGCCTGCGCACGATCGCGGCGCGCCACACGGACATTTCGCGAGACCGCGTCCGCGAGCGACGGGGACGCCAGCCCGGTGCTGGCCCCGGCGAGGACCACGCCGAGTGCGAGCACGGCGGCCGACGGGGCGGCCGCGATCAGCACCGTGCCCGTGGTCGCGCTGATTCCGGCGGTGAGCGCGCCGGTCCGCGCACCCCATCGGGCCGTGACCGCAGTCGAGGCTACGACGCCGAGGCAATAGGCGACGTAGCTGCCGGCGGCGATGGCGCCGAGCGTGCCGCCGTCCAGGCCGAATTCCGTCCGGAGTGTCGGCGCGAAGAGGCCGTAGGCGTATCGCGCGAGCCCGTAGGAGACCGCGATCAGCGACAACCCGGCCGCGGTGAGCGCGAGCTCTCGTTTGTGCAAAGTAACCATCAGTAGTCCTCCCGAGGTAAACCGGTCGGTATATCTAGGCAGTGTTCCCGCAAGTCGCGCTCAGGTCAACCGATCGGTATAGTCGAGGCATGCTGACACCGGCAGGCGAGCGAGTTCTGGGCGCCGCGACCGAGCTGTTCTACCGGGATGGCCTCAACGCGGTGGGGGTCGCGGCCGTTGCCGAGGCCGCCGGCGTCACGAAGAAGACCCTGTACGCCTGCTTCGGTTCGAAGGCTGACCTGACGGTCGCGTACCTCCGCCGCCGCCACGACACGTGGTGGGCGTATCTGGAGGAACGACTGGCCGAAGCCAAGACGCCGAGATCGCTCGTCGTCTTCGACTCGTACATCGACCATCCGGGGCTGGAAAGCGACCGGGGCTGCGCATTCCTCAACGCCGCTGCCGAGTTGCCCGCCGGGCATCCGGGCCTCGCCGTCATTCGGCGGCACAAGGCCGCGGTGCGCGCGAAATTCGCCGAACTCGTCCGCGAGGACGCACCGCGGGCGGACGATCCGGAGCGGCTCGCCGAGCAGATCTTCCTGCTGCTGGAGGGTGCTGTCGCGCATACCGGAATCGACGGCGACTCGCACCGGGTCGGGCTGGCCCGGGAGATCGCCGAGGTCCTGCTGGTGGGCGGTCTCGAGCGCTAGCCGTCCACCGGTGTGCCCGTTCGAGTACCTGCGGGGGAGGCGCCTTCCGCCCCGGTCACGCTAGAAAGACCATATGCGAATTTTCGGCCCGCTCACCGACAGGGCGACCTACCGCCGATGGGTGTTCTTCATCCTCGGCGGTGCCCTGAGCGTGCCGTACCTGCTGTTCGCCGCCGTCATCGTGCCCTCGCTGCTGCCGTTCGTGACGACGGTCGAGCAGGGGGTGGTGTTCGGGCTGATCATCGTGGCGTTCGTGATGGTCGCGTCTTCGTTCATCCCGGCGGTCCGGGTGCTGGAAGGCACGGCGGTGCGGGAGTTGCTGGACGACCCCGTCCCCGGAGTGACTTTCGGGCGGGCGGGGAGCTGGCCGGTGCGGCTGCGGTCGAGTGGGATGTTCCTGCTGCACGTCTTCACCGGCTGCGTGCTCAGCCTGGTGAGCTTGGTCGTGCCGGTGTTCTTCGGTTTCGCCGTGACGGCACCGTTCAGCGGCCGGATCGCACTGTCCACAGAGGAACCGATCCTGGTGCCGAAAGGCTGGGCCAGCGCGTGGATCCCGCTGTCGCTCCTGCTCGGCCTCGTCGTGTTGGCGTACGTCGTGTGGGGCGCCGGGGCATTACTGACCCGCGCTGCGAAGAGCCTGCTCGGGGTCTCGGCCGCGGAACGGATCGCCCAGCTGGAGAAGCGGACCGAACAGCTCGCCGAGCGCAACCGGCTGGCGCGGGAACTACATGATTCGGTCGGACACGCGCTGAGCGTCGTGACGATCCAGGCCGGTGCGGCACGCCGGACCCTGCGGTCCGATCCGGACTTCACCGAGCAGGCTCTCACCGCGATCGAGGACTCCGCGCGTGCCGCGCTCGACGATCTCGACCACGTACTCGGCCTGTTGCGCGAGGAGGCCTCGGCCAGGGCACCGCAATCCGGGCTGACGGATCTTTCCTCGCTGGTCACGGCCACGCGGCTGGCCGGCGCCGAAGTGGCCGCCGAGGTGCTGGGTGAGCCTTCGTCGGTGCCGCCGGTGGTCTCCCGCGAGGCGTACCGGATCCTGCAGGAATGCCTGACGAACGCGTTGCGGCACGCCGGTAGGGTGCCCGTGACGGTGCTCGTCGACGCCGCGCCGGAGCTGCTGCGGTTGCGGGTGTCGAATCCCGTCGGCGCGGCCATACCGTCGCGTGACGGCGGAGGCCGGGGGCTGCGGGGGATGGCGGAACGGGTCGACGTACTCGGCGGCACGTTCACCGCCGGCCGGTCGGGCGAGGTTTGGGAGGTCGAGGTGGCGGTGCCATGGGGGACGCGGCGATGAGCGTGGGTGTGTTGCTGGTCGACGACGAACAGCTGATCCGGGCCGGGCTGCGGGCGATCATCGCCTCCGAACCGGATCTGGACGTGCTGGGGGAGGCCTCCGACGGCGCCGAGGTACCGGGTCTGGTGTCCCGGCTGCGGCCCGACGTCGTGCTGATGGACGTCCGGATGCCTTCGGTCGACGGGATCAGGGCCACCTCGCATCTGATGTCCACTATGGACACTCCGCCGAAGGTGATCGTGGTGACCACCTTCGAGAACGACGACTACGTCTACGACGCACTTCTCGCCGGGGCGAGCGGTTTCCTGCTGAAACGGGCGCGGCCCGAGGAGATCGTCGCGGCGATCCGGACGGTGGCGGCGGGGGAGTCGCTGCTGTTCCCGGCCGCGATCCGGCGGTTGGCCGCGCAGCACACCAAGGGCGGTACGCAGGACGGTCTCGCCGACGCCGCGCTCACCGAACGCGAACGCGAGGTGCTGCGGCTGATGGCGGGCGGACTGTCCAATGTGGAGATCGCGGGCGAGCTGTATCTCGGAGTGCAGACGGTCAAGACCCACGTCGGGAACGTCCTGGCGAAACTCGGTGCGCGCGATCGGACACAGGCTGTGATCAGGGCCTACGACTCCGGGTTCGTCAGCCCCGCGGGCTGAACATCAGGGTAGGTTGGCGATCATCACGACACTCGCCTGACACAACTCGCCTGAAACAAGGAGTCCTGGGTGGATACGAACGTCAACCGGCGGCGCTTGCTCGGTCTGGGCACGGTCGCGGCCGCCGGCGCGGTGCTCGGTACGGGGCAGGCCTATGCCGCCGAGGCCGGCACGGCTGACACCGCCGCCGTCAACGCGGGTGACGCCTGTGCCAAGATCGCGCTGGCATACCAGCGGGAGACTGCCAAGGCCGGTGGCACGTGGTCGTCGTACATCAGTGTCACCAAGGCCGACGGAACCGTGGCACCCGCCGTTTCCGAGCGGGCGGACCAGGTGGTCGAGGCCTACAGCGTCAACAAGATCGCGGTCGCCACGGCGGTGCTCGACAAGATCGACCGCGGGCTGCTCACCCTGGATCAGCGGGTCGACGTCACGTCCGACATCGTCATCCGCGACACCGACGGCATCTTCGGGCTGGACGGTGCCTACCCCAGCTCGGTGACCCTCGGCCACGCGATGGCCGCGCTGCTCACGCTGTCCGACAACACCGCCGTGCGGCTGTGCGGGCTGGTCTGCCCGGCCGCCGAGCTCAACGAAATCCTGCGTGCCAAGGGTTTCGTGCACACGCAGGTGGTCCCGGTCGCGAACCCGAACCGGTTCTTCCTCGGCAAGACGACCCCGGCTGAGACGCATACGCTGCTGCAGAAGCTGGTCGGCGGGACGCTGCTTTCGGCGAAGTCGACGGAGTACCTGCTGAACGTGATCCGCTCGCTGAGTGCCTTCACCGACGGCGTGCGGCTCAACCTGACGTCCGCCGAGCGGTTGCGTGTCGCCACGAAGGCGGGCTGGTTCGCCGACGGGCGCAATGAGGCAGGCGTGATGTTCAGTGCGGACGGCAAGCCGACGCTGACCTACTCGCTGTTCGCCTCCGGCGCGTTCGCCGGGGATCCCGCGGTGAACGCGGACAACTACAGCGCGAATCACCCGGCACTCCGGGCGCGTTCCGCGCTCGGCCAGACGATGTTCCGTTCGGTCGAGAAGCTCACCGCGGCCACCGCGCGCACCTACGCTGCCTCGCCGTACCGCGCTCTCAACGGCGGCTGACGCAGCTCGCCGATGTTATGAAAGGACCCCTTTATAACAAAAACTGTTATGAAGGGTCCTTTCATAACACGCCCCGGCCCCGCTGCCACCACTATCGCGTCGGCTAACCGAGGGCGGCCATGATCAGTGCCGCCATCGCCGCGGGATCGCCGTTCTCTGGGCGTAGCACCAAGTCCGGGGCCTCGGGGCGTTCGTAAGGCGCGTCGACTCCGGTGAATCCGGTGATCTCACCGGAGCGCGCCTTCGCGTACATCCCCTTGGGATCGCGGTCCTCACAGACCTCGAGCGGGGTGTCGACGAAGACCTCGAGGAACGGCAGCCCGGCCGCCTCATGAGCGGCGCGGGCGTGTTCGCGGTCGGCGTGGTACGGACTGATCAGCGAAACCACCGACACCACACCGGCATCGGCGAACAGCTTCGCGACCTCTGCGACGCGCCGCACGTTCTCGGTGCGGTCGGCGGGGCTGAACCCGAGGTCGCCGTTCAGCCCGTGCCGGAGATTGTCGCCGTCGAGCAGGTACGCGGGCTTGCCGGAGGCGACCAGCCGGCGTTCCAGCTCGACGGCCACACTCGATTTGCCGGAGGCGGAAAGCCCGGTGAGCCAGACGGTGAGCCCGCGCGTCGCGCGTTCTTCCCTGGTCACCGCGGCGGTATGCCAGACGACGTTCGCCGTCGTCATACTCGGCCCGGTGATCATGCCCGCCGCGACGGTGGCGCCGGAATGTTCGTCGACGAGCAGGAATCCGCCGGTGGCGCGGTTGCGGCGGTACGGGTCGAACAGCAGCGGCTGCCGGGTGCGCAGCCGTATCCGGCCGATTTCGTTGAGCGACAACGACTTCGCGGCCTCGTCGCGATGCAGGGTGGTGACGTCGAGCCGGTAGTCGAGGTCGCGGATCTCGGCCTTGGTCTCCCGCGTGGTGTGCCGCACGACGTAGCCGGTGCCCGGCGCGAGCGATCCCTGTTCGGAGAACCAGCACACCATCGCGTCGACATCGCGACTGGAGTGGGGGCGGTTACCGGGGCGGCAGATCAGGTCGCCGCGGCCAAGGTCGAGTTCGTCGGAAAGCTCCATTGTGACGGCCTGCGAGGCGAAGGCTTCGGTGACCGCCGCGCCGCCCGGCCCCCAGATCGCCCGCACGGTCGTGGTGAAACCGGACGGCAGCACGGTGACCTCGTCGCCGGGTTTGAACACGCCTCCCGCGACCGTTCCCGCGTAGCCGCGGAAATCGCGGCTGTGCTCGCGGATCACGTACTGTACCGGGAATCGCGCGTCGATGAGGTTGCGGTCCGAGGCCACGTGGACCTGTTCGAGGTGATGCAGCAGGGAAGTTCCCTCGTACCAAGGCATACTCGCGCCCCGGTGCACGACGTTGTCCCCATGCAGCGCCGACATCGGCACAAAGGTGAGGTCGTGTACCTGGAGCTTCATCGCGAACCGGCGGAAATCCTCGCAGATCTCCTCGAAGCGCTCTTGCGACCAGTCGACGAGGTCCATCTTGTTGACGCACAACACCAGATGCGGGATCCCCAGCAGGCTCGCCAGGAACGCGTGCCGTCGTGACTGTTCGAGAACCCCTTTGCGGGCGTCGATCAGGATCAGTGCCAAGTCCGCTGTGGACGCTCCGGTCACCATGTTCCGGGTGTACTGCACGTGTCCCGGTGTGTCGGCGATGATGAACTTCCTTTTGGGCGTAGCGAAATAGCGGTGCGCGACGTCGATGGTGATGCCTTGTTCCCGCTCCGCGCGCAGGCCGTCGGTCAGCAGGGCGAGGTTCGGGTACGCCTCTCCGCGATCGCGGCTGGTGCGTTCGATCGCTTCGAGCTGGTCGGCGAACACCGTCTTCGAATCGAACAGCAGGCGGCCGATCAGGGTCGACTTCCCGTCGTCGACGCTGCCCGCCGTGGCGACCCGCACCAGCTGAGACGAACCCATCAGAAGTAGCCTTCCTTCTTCCGGTCTTCCATGCCTGCCTCGGAAATCCGGTCGTCGGCGCGGGTGGCGCCGCGTTCGGTGACGCGGGTGGCGGCGACCTCGGCGACCACGGCGTCCGGTGATGTCGCGGTCGATTCGACGCAGCCGGTGCAGGTCGCGTCTCCGACGGTGCGGAAGCGAACTGTTGCCTCGTAAGGGGTTTCGCCCTCGTTCAGCGTGAGGAACCGGGTATGCGCGAGCAGCATCCCGTCCCGCTGGACCACCGGCCGCCGGTGCGCGTAGTAGAGCGAAGGCAGGGCGACGTTCTCGGCCTCGATGTACTGCCAGATGTCGAGCTCGGTCCAGTTCGACAGCGGGAAGACCCGGATGTGCTCACCCTTGCGGTGCCTGCCGTTGTAGAGGTTCCACAGCTCCGGCCGCTGGTTGCGGGGATCCCATTGGCCGAACTCGTCGCGGAAGCTGAACACCCGTTCCTTGGCGCGGGCCTTCTCCTCGTCGCGCCGGGCTCCGCCGAAGACGGCGTCGAAGGAATGCTCGCGGATCGCTCGCAGCAACGCGACCGTCTGGAGCCGGTTCCGCCCGGCCTTCCGATCCTCGACGACGCGGCCCGCGTCGATGTCGTCCTGGACCTTGGTGACGACGAGCCGGAGACCGTAGGCGTCGACGGTGTCGTCCCGGAACCGGATGACCTCGTCGAAGTTGTGCCCGGTGTCGACGTGCATCACCGGGAACGGTGGTGGCGCCGGCCAGAACGCCTTGGCCGCCACGTGAAGCATGACCATCGAATCCTTGCCGCCGGAGAACAACAGCACCGGACGTTCGAAGGTCGCCGCGACCTCGCGGAAGACGTGCACCGCCTCGGCTTCGAGTGCTTCGAGATGGGTGAGCTCGTAGGTCGGGGACGCCATCGTGACCTCCGTGGTTCGAGGTCAGAAAAATAGAACAAGTTCTTGTGCTTGGTCAAGGGTTGGGGGACGCTAGCGGCATGGACCTGGTCGCACTCGAAGAGATCCGCCGCGTCAAATTCCGCTACCTGCGTTGTCTCGACCTGAAGCGTTGGGACGAGATGGCCGAGACGCTGACCGCCGACGTGGACGTGCGCTACGGCACGCCCTCCTACGGCGAACCCCTGCGCTTCGAGGGCCGCGAGCCGGTCATCGAATTCATGCGCAACGCCGTCGGACCCGGGATCACGACGGTGCATTTCGCCGGACAGCCGGAGATCGACATCGACGGCGATACCGCGGCGGGCACGTGGTTGATGCGGGACAAGGTGATCGTGCCCGAGCATCGGGTGGTGATCGAAGGTGCGGCGTTCTACGAGGACACCTACCGCCGGGTGGACGGCGCCTGGTTGATCGCGTCGACCCAGTACGACCGGCTCTACGAGTCGATGATGTCGCTGGAGGACCTGCCGAGTTTCAAGCTCACCGCGAACCTGTGGAGCGCCCCGCAATCCTCATAGGTTTGTGGCCGCCGGACTCGGCGCTGACGGCGTCGGCGACCGCCACGAGGGCCGCGCCCCGGCGGGCGATCTCGGCGCCGGTGATCGGCTCGCCGACCGACAGGGTGAGGACCAGCTCCTGGCGGCCCGCCGCGTCGAAGGTCGGCGCCGCGAGCAGGCTCACCGCGTGCTTCCGCCGCGGCTCGAGATCCGCGCCGAGGTACACGCGTTCGCCGAGGCTGGAGACCAGTTCGCCGACCAGGCCGCGCACTTCGGGCGGGAGATCGCCGGCGTCCACGCCCGCCATCAGCGAGTACAGCCGGCGCCCCGCCGACGTCAGGCTTTCGACGAGGTAGCCGTGCTCGCGGCATTCGGCGACGACGCGGCGAAGGTGCGTTTCGTCGAGTCGAACGGGAACGGTCGGGGGTTTGGCGAGCCAGCTGTCGAAAGCCGCGTCGGAATCCCAGAGGACGTACATCAGCCCGACCGGTGGCGCGAACGGGTAGGTCTGGCCGAGTTTGACCGGACCGGGGCCCGCGCTCTGGAGCATCAGGATCCGGTCGCCGACCACGGCCGATGCGGTACACGTGGCGTTGTAGCGCCTGCTCAGCTCCTCCAGATGCCGCCGCGCGACCTCGCTCGCGCCGAAACCTTCGCCCGCGACGCGCCCCGCGGCGATCATCGCCGGGCCGAGGCCGTAGGTCACCGTCCGCGGATCCCGGACCAGGTAGCCGCCCGCCGCCAATTCGGTGACGATCCCGAGGCAGGTGGGTTTGGCCAGGTCGAGCTCACGTGCGAGTTCCGAGAGTCCGAAGCGCTTTCCTGGGCGGGCGGCGAAGAAGTCGAGCAACCGCACGACCCGTTCGGTCGGCGGAGAGCGCCGGGTAACGGTCATTGACCCATCCTTAGAACACGTTCTAGTCTGAACCGAAGCGAAACGTACCAGGTCGGTACGTATTTGTACCAGACTCAGGAGTCGCCGGTGCTCACTCAACCGTTCGCCGACGCGATCGTCGAAGCCGAGAAGGTCATCGCCGAGGCGCCGCATATTCGGACCGAGCAGGATCTGATCGAGGGGTACGACTACCTCGCCGGCAGCATCCGGGCGTCCCTTCAGATGGCATGGGCCTATGAACGGGACTTCCCGTACTTCACCCAGTCCACCGGCCCGTACACGAAGATGGGCCTCGACAACCCGGACACGCTGTACTTCAACGCGAACATCCGTGAGGACCGCGAGTACGTCGTCACCGGGACGCGGGGGAGTACCGCCGACGTCAGCTTCCAGATCCTCAACGGCGACTACTCGCCGGTCGAAGTGCCGGACAGCCTCGCCGCCTTCGACGACCGCCAGATCGAGATCGCCGACGACGGTTCGTTCGAACTCCGGTTCGGTCCGGCGAAACCGGACCCGGGCCCCAACAGTGCTGATGAGTTCTCGGCGGGGAAGAGCACCTCGAACTACTTCGTCCTCGGACCCGGCTCGTCCATGCTCGTGGTCCGCGAGGTCTACAGCGACTGGGACACCGAACGCCGCGGCACGATCCACATCCGGTGCGCCGACACCGCGGGTGGCGCGCCCTCGCCGCTCACGCGCGAGGCGATGACCAAACGGTACGGCGTAACCGGCAAGATCCTGCTGAGCAGGCTGCGGACCTTCCTCGCCTTCCCGAAGTGGTTCTACCTGAACCTGCCGGTGAACACGATGACCGAGCCACGCCCGACCCCTGGCGGGCTGACCACCCAATACTCGTCGGCCGGGCACTACGACCTCGGTGACGAGGAGGTCATGATCGTCACGGTGCCGCGTTCGGACGCGCCGTATCAGGGCATCCAGCTCGGCAGCATCTGGTACCTCTCGCTGGACTACATCAACCACCAGACCAGCCTCACCGCCGACCAGGCCAGGGTCGACCCGGACGGCAAGATCCGCTTCGTGATCAGCGAACGCGATCCCGGCGTGGCGAACTGGCTCGAACGCACCGGACACGACCGGGGCTACGTCCAGATCCGGTGGCAGCGTCTCTCCCGTGCGCTCGAAAAGGCCGACGGGCCCGAGATCGAGGTCGTGAAGTTCGGCGAGCTGGCCGACCGGCTTCCGTTCCACGAACAGGCTCGCGTGACGCCGGAGGAATGGGCGAACCGGATCGCGGCCCGGCAGACCGCCGTCGCGGCCAGGATGCTGGGCTGAACCATGACGGATCTGTTGAAGGACAAGGTGGTCGTGGTCTCCGGTGTCGGGCCGGGATTGGGCCGGTCCATCGCCGTGCGTTGTGCCGGGGCAGGAGCCGACATCGTCCTCGCGGCACGCACGGAATCCCGGCTCGCCGAGGTCGCCAAGGAGGTCGACGCGCTCGGCCGCCGCGCGGTCGCCGTGCCGACCGACATCACCGACGACGCCTCGGCGGGACAGCTCGCCGAGGCGGCACTGGAGGCGTTCGGCCGGGTGGACACCCTGGTCAACAACGCCTTCGCGATCCCGCCGATCATGGACCTCGCCGACGTCGAGCTGGACGCCGTCCGGGCGGGTTTCGAGACCAACGTGCTCGCCGCGCTCCGGCTGACAAGGCTGTTCACGCCCGCGCTGAAGGAGAGCGGCGGCTCGGTCGTGATGATCAACTCGGCGGTGCTGCGGCATTCCCGGCGGACGTTCGGCGCCTACAAGATGGCCAAGTCGAGTCTGCTGGCGTTGGCGCAGAGTCTCGCTTCGGAACTCGGCCCGCGGGGAATCCGGGTCAACTCCGTGGCGCCCGGCTACATCTGGGCGGATTCGCTGAAATGGTATTTCGCCTATCTCGCCCAGGAACGCGGTGTCACGGCGGAACAGGTGTACGCCGAGACCGCGGAGACGATCGACCTGCGCCGTCTCCCGGAACCGGACGAGATCGCCGATACCGTCGTGTTCCTGGCTTCGGAGCTGGCCCGATGCGTCACCGGGCAATGCCTCGATGTCAATGCCGGCGAATACCATCACTGAAAGGGAGAATATGCTGCCAGGGCGGGAAAACGTCGGCACCGTCGAGGATCTGCACGCTTCGGCGTCGAAACTCACCGGGCTCGGCGATTTCGGTGGCGACGACCATCTCGAAGGCCTGCGGGTGCTGCTGGAGTCGTATGCCGGTGAGGCCGGTTTGACGCCGTACGGCAACAAGGTCCACCGCGCCTTCCTACGCGGGGCATTGGTGGCGAGGCTGCTGAGCCAGGCTTCGTGGAAACAGAATCCGGAGTACGCCGAGGTTTCCGTCGAGAGGCCCATCTTCGTCACCGGATTGCCGCGGACCGGGACCACGGCGCTGCACCGGTTGCTGACCGAGGATCCGGCGCATCAGGGTCTCGAGGTATGGCTGACGGAGGTGCCACAGCCGCGCCCGCCGCGTGAGACCTGGGCGGAAAACCCGGTGTTCCAAGGGATTCAGGCGGGCTACGAACGGCACCACGTCGAGCATCCCGAGTTCATGGGCGTGCACCATATGTCGGCCGATCAGGTCGAGGAATGCTGGCAGATCCTGCGGCAGTCACTGAAATCCGTGTCGTACGAATGCCTCGCGCACGTGCCGGCCTACTCGCGCTGGCTGGACTCGCAGGACTGGACCGACGCCTACCGCAGGCACCGGAGCAACCTGCAGCTGATCGGCCTTCCCGACGCCGGCCGTCGTTGGGTGCTCAAGAACCCGAGCCACCTGTTCGCCCTCGACGCGCTGCTCGAGGTCTATCCGGACGCGCTGGTCGTCCAGACCCACCGCGCGCCGAGCACGATCATCGCATCGGTGTGCAGCCTCAACGAAAAGGCCTCGGAAGGCTGGTCGGACACCTTCCGCGGCGACGTGATCGGCCGAGGCCAGCTCGATCTCTGGGCACGCGGCGCGGAACGGTTTCTTGAAGCGCGCACGCGGTACGACTCCGCGCAGTTCTGCGATGTCCGGTACGAGGATTTCGTCGCCGACCCGATCGGGACCGTCGAGGGCGTCTACAAGCACTTCGGCCTGCCGCTGAGCGCCGGCGCACGGGACGCGATGACCGCCGTGCACACCGAAAGCCGTTCCGGGGAAAGGAAACCCGTGCACCGGTACGATCTCGCGGACTTCGGCCTCACGGCCGGCGAAGTCGACGATCGCTTCGCCCGCTACTCGGCCGCCTACGACCTCTGACAGTTCTCAGGCGTCAGAAGCCGGCGGCGGCGCGCTGGGCGGGCAGGCGACGCGTCGTGATCCCGCGCAGGACCTCGACCCGGTCCGAACCAGGACGCCCGAGCACCCAGCTCGACCCGGGAACGGCCTTGGCGCGCTTCTTCAACGGCGCCAGCAGCCGCGAAGCGTCCTTATAGGACCGGATCGTCATACTGCCGCAGACGAGCGTCGCCAGCGACACCGTCACCGGGAGACCGTCGGCCGACCACGGGGTGTCCAGGAGGGCCGCGGCGACCGTGCCGATTTCGTCGACGTCGCACGCGATCAGGAAATCGTCGCCGCCGACGTGGCCGACGCGCATCCGGCGCAGCCGCGATTCCAGGTCGGTCAACGTCCGGCCCAAGGTGCGGATCAGGTCGTCGCCGGCGGCGAAACCGGCGGTGTCATTGACCGTCTTGAACGAGTCGACGTCCAGCCAGGCGGCGACGAACGGCTCCCGTGCCGCGATCCGGCGGTCGACATCGCGGGCCACGGCGTCACTGCCGGGCAGGCGCGTCAACGGGCTCAGTGACACGGCCTCCTCGACCTTCGCCTCCGCCACCCCGCGGACGACCTCGGTCACGAGGACGACGCCGACGCAACGGCCGCGCTCGTCGACGACCACGACGTCGTCGCCGGTCCGGCTCCAGTCCGCGTCGGTGACCAGTTCGAGGAACTCCAGTGCGCTCGCACCGGCGTGAATGGTGTGCGGCGCGTCGGCCAGCCGCGACGCCGGACGTTTGGCATGCAGGGCATGGCCGTACATCCCGGTCACCGCCACCAGGAAACGCGTGCGGTCGATCGACCACTGTGGACGGTGCCGGTCGTCCACGCCGATCACACCGGACGGCGCGTCGGCCGCGGCCAGCACTTCGCGGACGTCGTCACACGTCGCCGACTCGGGCAGGGTGGTGGCCGGGCGCAGGAAGTCACCGACCTGGCGGGCGCGTGCGGTGCCCGGAACGAGCGGGGCGGGAGGCTCGGCGGCCGGCAGTGGCGCGGTATTCCCGTCCGGGGGCGCGAGCAGGTTGCCCTGCGCGATCCGCACGCCGAGCCGCCGCGCCGATTCGAGCTGTTCGGTGGTTTCGAGCCCGGTGGCGACCAGCCGGTTGCCGGTCCGCGAGGTGAAGTGCAGCAGGGCCTCGACCACCGCCACGGCGGCCGGGTCGTGCGGCAGGCCGCGCAGCACGCTGCGGTCGAGTTTCACCAGGTCGATCGGAGCCGAGGCGAGCAGGGTGAGCGGGAGGTCGCCGCGGCCGAGCCCGTCGAGCGCGAGCCGGAACCCGAGCTCGGTGAGCCGCCGCATCCCCGAGAGGAGCTGATCGGCGGGTACCTGGGAGAACGGCGGCCCGATCTCCAGTAGTACGTCCCTGGCCCGGCGGCCGGACTCCGACAGGGCTTCGGTCAGCGGGTCGAAGCGGTCCGGCGGCGCGCCGAGGGTGCGCGCGGAGAGGTTCAGGTGCAGCGGGAGCGCGGCATGCCGCTCGGACTGCTGACGCACGGCTTCGGCGGCCAGGCCGAGGTCGACCTCGGCCAGCCTGCCCTTGCGCCGCGCTTCCGCGAGCAGTTCGTGTGCCGTGCCGCGGCCCGGCCGGGCCAGGGCTTCGAACGCGACGACGCCACCGGTATGCAGGCTGTACAACGGCTGGAAGGCGAAGCGGACAGCGATCTGCAACGTCACAATCGAATGTTCGCGGCTGGCTGTACGAAACGAAACACGTGTCGACTGATGTTCATCGCGAAGGCACCAGGGTTACCTAGAACGGAGCAGTCCCGTAGGCCGGCGCCACCCGATCAGGTGTTTCTTGAGAGACCATGGCGCGTTCCGGAAAAGCGTTGTCATCGCCTCGGCGGTACCTGAAACATCTTCGCGACCGGAGGTGAAGGCTCGCTGCCGCGCCACCGGCATCGAGAAGAACAGGTCGAAGAACACCGGGACCAGCTCCGGCGGCATGCCGCAAAGGGCGCGCAGGCCATGCCGCCGCAGGCCGTGCACGGTCCGGGCCTTTTGCGTCCACAGCGCCCCGCGTGCCGCCGACGCGGCGGCCGCGGGCCCGTCGTCCCAGGCGTTCGCGACGGCGTCGGCGACCCGGTCCGCCAGCAGGATCGACGTCGCGACGCTGTACCCGGTCGCGGGGTGGACCAGCCCCGCGGCGACGCCGAACGGCACCGCCGGGCCGCGGCGGGGCAGTGGGACGTCGAGCAGGATACGGACGCGTTCCTCACGGCCGCGGGAGCTGAGCCCGGCGGCGGCAAGGCGGGCCCGCAGGCGCGCGGCCAGCTGTTCGAGCGGCAGACCGGGGCGGCGGGCCAGGGAGGTCTCTTCGACCAAGACGGTGCCGTCGCCGAGCGGAAGGACGTAGAGAAAGCCGGTTTCGGTCCCGCGCCAATCCATGAACACGGCCGTGTCCGGGCTGTCCACGAGCCGTAGCGCCTCGTCGGCGGGCAGGATCGCGCCGAACGCCGTCTGCTCGCACCTGCTTCCCTTCGGCGTGCCGCCGCACAGCACCCGCCGGGCGCCGGAGACGTCGAAGACCAGGCCCGCCGCGAGTACACGACCGTCCGACAGCCGCACAGACGCGCCCATCCGGCCGTTCGCGACCTCGGACACCGTCCCGCCGATGACGTCGTAGCCGCCGGTCAGCCAGTCCCGCAAACCGTCGTTGTCCGCGACCAGGTACTGCCGTTCCAGGATATGCGGCCCGGTGCCGAAGGCGAGTGTGGTCGACGGCGCGCAGGCGACGGCGCTCTCGGGCAGGGACGGCAGCTCGTCGGACCAGAGGCCGAAGGTCGACTGCCAGTGCCTCCCCGGCTCGGAGTCGACGAGCACGGCGCCCAAGCCCCGCCGGGCACAGGCACGCGCGAGAGCCCGCCCCGCCGGGCCACCGCCCGCGATCACCACGTCCGCCACCTTGGCATCTCATCATGCCGGGGCGGCGGATACCGTGTGACGCATGGAACAGATCGACCCGAGGCAGACGGATCCACGGGCGTGGCGGCGCGACCCGGACAGCGCGGCCGCCGGGTTCACCGACCTCGCGACGAGCCCGTTCCGGATCGACCGGGACCGGATCGCCGCCTCGCCGTTCTTCGCCCGGCTCGGCGGGGTGACGCAGGTGGTCAGCGCCGGTGGCGCGGGTCTGCTGCACAACCGGCTCACGCACAGTCTCAAGGTCGCGCAGGTCGCCAGGGCGATCGCCGAACGGATCAACGCCTCGAGCGATTCCGCCGAACTCGCCGCCAAACTGGGCGGCTGCGATCCCGACGTCGCCGAGGCGGCCGCGCTCGCGCATGATCTCGGCCATCCGCCGTTCGGGCATCTGGGGGAGCAGACCCTCGACCGGATCGCGCGGCACCGGTTCGGCCTCGCCGACGGGTTCGAAGGCAACGCACAGTCGTTCCGGATCATCACGACCACCGACGTGCGCGGGCCGTCCGCGGTCGGGCTCGACCTCACCACGGCGGTGCGCGCCGCGGTGCTGAAGTACCCATGGGCGAGGTTGCACGTTCCCGATCCGCATCCGATGGCGATGCCCGTCCCGCCGCGTGGCGCGGGCGAGCCAGGAGACGCTCCCGGTACCGGCGCGAGCAAGTTTTCCGCCTATAGCACGGAACTCGACGACTTCGAACAGGCACGGGCGCCGTTCGACGGCCGGATCGAGCCATGGCAGCAGACGGTCGAAGCGTCCGTGATGGACACTGCCGACGACATCGCCTACGCCATCCATGATCTCCAGGACTTCCACCGCATCGGCGTCCTGCAGCACGCGCCGGTCGCGGCCGAATTCGCCGGCTGGATCAACCACGCGGTCGACCTCGCCGGTCTCGATGACGCGACCTTGACGGCCGAACGCCGGCTGCCCGGCCGCTCGCTGGAACGACTGCGTCGCCGGATGCACGCCAAGGACGGCTGGATCGTCGACGACGACGCCTTCACCAGTGCCGTGGCCCGGGTGCGGGCCGAGCTCGTCGACGGCCTGCTGGCCACCGGATTCGACGGTTCGATCGAAGCGGAACAGGCCACGGCCGCGTTCTCCGCGAAATGGACCGCGCGGCTCGTCGACGGAGTACAGGTGGTGCCGTCGCCCTCGACCCGGACAGGGCATCTCACGCTTCGTCCCGCTCAGTGGCACGAGGTACAGGTGCTGAAGTTCGTGCACCGGCGCTTCGTGTTGCTGCGGCCGGAACTCGCCCTGCACCAACGTGGACAGGCGAGCCTGGTGACGACCCTCGTCGACGCGCTGGACGCCTGGCTGCTCGACCGCGACGAGTTCTACCGCCTGCCGCGGCGGTTGCACGACCTGGTCGAGTTGGCGCAATCGGAATTCACCACGCTCTCGCGGACGGCGCCGGAATTGCTGATCGGGGCGACCGGTGAACCGGTGACCGGGACGGACGCCGTGCGGGGGCTGGCTCGCGGTCGCGCCGTCGTGGACTTCGTGGCCTCCCTGACGGACAAGCAGGCGGTGACCCTTTTGGACGCTCTGTCCGGAAGGGCGTCGCAGCCTTGGTCGGACTCCTTCGTCCTTTAGGGAACGACACGAGCCCCGTGTAATCGCGCCGCTACTCTGAACGGCCTACAACCCGCGCCGTGAAACGGAAAATCCCATTCCGACGTCACTCGAACGGCTGCTGTTGACGGTGCACGCGCGGTACATAGGTTGATTCAGCCGGTGATCGCCGGCATTGGTCAGCGTGAGTCGGGGCACGCGCCTAGGAATCGGAGGCGCACGTGCGTCCAACCCGTTCTAGCAGGAGAAGAAGATCCGTTCTGACCGCGGGCGCGGCGGTGCTGGTCACCGCGCTCGGACTGGTCACCCCGCCGGTCGCGGCGGCTGAAGCCGGGCAGTTCCCGGACGCCTTCTCCGAAAACACCATCAAGCAGATCGCGGCGTTGCAGGCGATCAAGAAGGGCCAGAGCGCCGGCGAGTCCAAAGTGGACAGCAGGCTGCTCGTCGAGCAGAAACTCCGCACTCAGCGCATGTCGGCCTCCGCGGTACCAGCACTGGGGTCTGGGGCGAAGGTCTCCGCGGCCGGCACGGTGCTCGTGGACATCCGGGGCAAGGTCTCGGACGCACTGCTGAACAGCCTGCGCGCGTCCGGCGCGGGGATTCGCGCGGTCTCGGACCGGTACGGCAGCGTGCGCGCCGACGTTCCGCTCGACGCGGTCCCGGCGATCGCCGGCCGTGAAGACGTCACGAAGGTCGAAGCGGCCAACGAGGCCTTCACCGCCCGCCAGCTCGCCGAGCCCGCCACCGCGGGTAAGGGCAAGGCGGAGTCCAAGGAAGAGAAGGCCGCCCGGATCTCGGCCGAGCTGAAGAAGGCCGTCGAGGCCAAGGGTCAGATCGGCATCGCCGCCGGCCCGGTCAACAGTGAAGGCGACCGCGCGCACAACGCCGACACCGCGCGCCAGCAGTTCGGCGTCACCGGGGTGGGCACCAAGATCTGTGCGCTTTCCGACGGCATCGACTCGCTCGCGACTTCGCAGACCCGCGGCGAACTGCCCGCGAGCGTCGACGTCATCCCCGGCCAGGAGGGTGACGGCGACGAGGGCACCGCGATGCTCGAGATCATCCACGACGTCGCCCCGAACGCGTCGCTCGGTTTCGCCAGCGCGTTCAACTCCGACGCCAGCTTCGCCGACAACATCCGCAAACTGCGGTTCGACGCGAACTGCGACATCATCGTCGACGACGTCCTGTACTTCAAGGAATCACCGTTCCAGGACTGGATCATCGCCCAGGCCGTGAACGACGTGACCGGCGACGGCGCGCTGTACTTCTCCTCGGCCGGCAACGAGGGCAACGTCACCGACGGCACCTCCGGCCACTGGGAAGGCGACTACGTCGACTCCGGCAAGAGCGTCGGCAAGTTCGCCGGTATCGCGCACAACTTCGCCGGTGCCGCGGGCAACCAGATCTTCCAGCCGATCTCGAGCGCGTCCGCGGCTGTGCCGGTCACGTTGTTCTGGTCGGATCCGCTTGGCCGCTCGAACAATGACTACGACCTGTACCTGCTGAACGCGGCGGGCAACGTCGTGGACTTCAGCCAGGACAACCAGACCGGCACCCAGGACGCCTACGAGCGGGTGGACACCACGGGCGCCGCCGGACTGCGGCTGGCGATCGTCAAGTTCTCCGGCGAGGGCCGGTACCTCTCGCTTTCCGCGCTGCGCGGTCGATTCTCCGACTCCGCGGACGGCCTCAAGGCGTACACCAGTCCCGGCGTGACCGTCGGCCACTCGGCCGCCCGGGACGCGTTCAGCGTGGCGGCGGCACCGGCGGCCAAGGCGTTCCCGCGTGCTCTCGAACCGAACGACCCGGCCAACCCGGCCGGCCCGTTCCCGGGTGCGTTCGGCGCGGCCACCAAGGTCGAACGGTTCACGTCGGACGGTCCGCGGCGGGTCTTCTACCAGGCCGACGGCACTCCGATCACCCCTGGGAACGTCGGGGCGACCGGTGGTGAGGTCCGCGCCAAGCCGGATATCACCGCGGCCGACGGCGTGGCCACCAGCGTCACCGGGTTCACCACGTTCTACGGTACGTCGGCCGCCGCGCCGCACGCCGCCGCGATCGCGGGCCTGGTGCTCTCCGGCAACCCGGGGCTGCCCCCGTCGGAGGTGCGCGAGGCGCTGATCAACACCGCGACGGACATCCTGGCCCCCGGCCGCGACAACTCGAGCGGTGCCGGCGTCATCCTCGCCGACAAGGTGCTCGCCTACACCGGTGCCAGCCCGCAGCCGCTCGCGGCCGCCGGTCAGCCGACGGTCACCCCGGCCGACGGTGGTTCGGCGCTCGACCCCGGTGACACCGCCAAGGTGACGCTGCCGGTGACCAACCGGGGCGACGGCACCGCGTCGTCGACCAGTGTCGTGCTCACCAGCCCGACCCCCGGTGTCACGGTGGCGCCGCGGTCGAAGTCGTACGGCACGATCAGCCCCGGCCAGACCGGCGTGAACGACTTCACCATTACCGTTCCCGCCACCCAGGAGCTGGGTGTCCCGGTGGTGCTGAACGCCCGTGTGACCTTCGCGGGTTCGCACTCGCCGACCACGACGACGTTCTCGCTGCCGGTCGGCACCCCGTCGCCGGTGACGCAGAACTTCGCGTACGCCGGGGCCGCGGTCGCGATCCCGGACAGTGACCCGACCGGCGCGTCCGTGCCGATCGCGGTCAGCGGGGTCGGCCGGGCGTCGAAGCTGACGCTTTCGGTGGACGGGGCCACGTGCAACACGGATCAGACCTCCACGACGGTGGGCATCAACCACTCGTACGTCGGTGACCTGGTCGGCACGCTGACCTCGCCGTCGGGTGCGAAGGCGACGGTGTTCCAGCGCGGCGGCGGCTCGGGCAACAACATGTGCCAGGTGGTCTTCGCCGACGGCGCGGCCAACCTGTTCAGCTCGGTGCCCGCGGTGAGCGCGCCGTTCACCGGCACCTACCGGCCGGCCGGCGCGTTCAGCGGTCTGACGGTCGGTGCGGTCGCCGACGGCACGTGGACCTTCAGTGCCGTCGACGTCGCCGGTGGCGATACCGGTTCCATCCGCTCGGTTTCGTTGCACGTCAACGGTTTCGTCCAGCCCGCCGCGGCTGAACGACCCGCGAGCGTCGGCAAGTCCGTCGGACGCGGACCGGTGAAGCCGGTCTAGACCCTGATTGCGCGTGAAGGCCCCCTTCCCCCACGGCTCAGCCGAGGGAAGGGGGCCTTCACGCGCTAACGTGGGGCCGTGGCGAAAGCGAGGCAGGTGGCGGGCGGTGGCCGGGCGGTGGAAGTCGCACCAGAACGGCTCGAAGGCTGGTACGCGCGCTTCGCCGTCCGCAACGACGGCGTCCGCACCACGGAACTCGCCCCGCGGTCGGTCAAGGTCACCGCGAACAACGGCGTCGTCGCGATCGCGACCGTCCCCTTCGGACCACTGGACGCCGAGGGCGTCCGTGAAGGGCTCGCCGTCGGCCCGTTGATCGAACACGCTCGGAAATCCCGCCGCATCGCGCTTCTGCTGGTCCGGCTCGGCGGGCACAGCGTCGGGATCGCACGCGGCGGCGAGATCGTCCAGTCCCGCACGGATCGCCACCTCGTACACGGCCGGTCCGCGGCAGGCGGCTGGTCACAGCAGCGGTTCGCGCGGCGACGGGAAGGCCAAGCGCGGCAAGCACTTCGTGCCGCCGCGGACGACGCGTTCGAGGTGCTCGTGCCGCAACTGTCCGAAGTGGACGCTGTGGTGCTCGGTGGCGACCGCCGCGCGTTCGACGAACTCCGTGACGACCGCAGGCTCGTGTCGCTCTTCGACCGGGCCGAACCGCGCGTTCTCGACATCTCCGAACCCCGGCGCGCGGTCCTCGACGAGGCCGCCGAACGCGCCATCGCGGTCGAGATCGTGCTCTGTGATTCATAGCTGTGTGATTCATAGCTGCGGGTGACGTCGCGCACGGTGTGTAAAAGCGCTCGACAGCAGCCCGTACACTGATCGCGTGGACATCCTCTTGGAGTAGCTCCTCGCCGACGTGATCCGTCGGCGAGTCGAAGCTGTCCGCATTCCACCCCCTTTTACCGGGAGTTCCCGTGATCACGGCCTCAGGCCTTCAGCTGCGCGCTGGTTCGCGCATCCTGCTCGACGACACCAACCTCCGCATCCAGCAAGGCGACCGGATCGGTCTGGTCGGTCGCAACGGTGCCGGCAAGACGACCTCGCTCAAGGTGCTGGCGGGGGAGGGCGAACCGTACGCCGGCGAGGTCCGGCGCAGCGGCGAACTCGGCTATCTGCCGCAGGATCCGCGCGAGGGTGACCTGTCCGTCACCGCGAAGGATCGCGTGCTGTCCGCGCGCGGTCTCGACGCCTTGCTGCGCAACATGGAAAAGGCGCAGACCGCGATGTCGGAACTGGTCGACGAGAAGGAACGCGACAAGGCGGTCAACCGCTACAGCCGGCTCGAAGAGCGCTTCGCTTCCCTCGGTGGCTACGCCGCCGAAAGCGAGGCCGCGCGTATCTGCTCCAACCTCGGCCTCGCCGACCGTGTGCTCGCACAGACGCTGCAGACTCTTTCCGGCGGTCAGCGTCGCCGGGTCGAACTCGCCCGGATCCTGTTCGCCGCGGCCGAGGCGGGCGCCGGCGGCAAATCCGAGACGATCCTGCTGCTCGACGAGCCGACCAACCACCTGGACGCCGACTCGGTCACCTGGCTGCGCGGCTTCCTGAAGCAGCACGACGGTGGGCTTGTGGTGATCAGCCACGACGTCGAGCTGCTCGCCGACGTGGTCAACAAGGTGTGGTTCCTCGACGCGACCCGTAGCGAGCTCGATCTGTACAACATGGGCTGGCAGCGCTACCTCGACGCGCGGGCGACGGATGAGAAGCGCCGCCGCCGCGAGCGTGCCAACGCCGAGAAGAAGGCCTCCGCTCTGCAGCAGCAGGCCGCGAAACTGGGCGCGAAGGCGACGAAGGCCGTCGCCGCAAAGAACATGGCACGTCGTGCCGAGCAGATGCTCGCGTCGCTCGACGAGACCAGGCAGGCCGACAAGGTCGCCCGGATCAAGTTCCCGCAGCCCGCTCCTTGCGGCCGGACACCGCTCACCGCGGAGGAGCTTTCGAAGTCCTACGGTTCGCTCGAGATCTTCACCGGAGTTGATCTTGCGATCGATCGCGGATCGAAGGTCGTCGTTCTCGGATTGAACGGTGCGGGAAAGACGACATTGCTCCGGTTGCTCGGCGGAATGGAAACTCCGGATACCGGTGGCGTCGTTCCGGGTCACGGATTGCGTTTGGGTTATTACGCGCAGGAACATGAAACGCTCGACCATGAAGCTTCTGTGTGGGAAAATATCCGTCATCTCGCACCGGACACCGGTGCGCAGGAGTTGCGGAACCTGCTGGGGTCGTTCTTGTTCACCGGCGAGCAGCTCGATCAGCCCGCCGGCACGCTCTCGGGCGGCGAGAAGACCAGGCTCGCACTCGCCGGTCTCGTGTCCAGTGCTGCCAACGTTTTGCTGCTCGACGAGCCGACGAACAACCTGGATCCGGCCAGCCGTGCGCAGGTTCTCGACGCGTTGCGCAGCTTCGCCGGAGCCGTCGTTCTCGTGACGCACGACCCCGGCGCTGTCGAGGCACTGGAGCCGGAACGCGTGATCCTGCTGCCCGACGGAACCGAGGATCATTGGTCCGCGGATTATCTGGAACTTGTCCAGCTTGCGTGAGTCCTGCGTCCGTTCGGGTGCTTGATCGATGCCATCCGGCCACTGAAATGGCCCAATGTGATCGCGGTTTCGGCAGTTTTGCGCTCGTCGTCTGGCATTCCGGCGCTCAGTGTTCGATCATTGCGGCGACAGGGGCCGAATGTGGCCCAGAACACTCTCGGCGGGAAGGCGATCGACGTGGCTGATCTCAAGAAAGGCGCGCGGATCACCGGCAACACGCGTGACAAGCTGGCCGCTGACCTGAAGAAGAAATACGAGAAGGGCTCGAGCATCCGCGCTCTCGCGGAGTCGACGGGCCGTTCGTACGGGTTCGTGCACCGGGTTCTCTCGGAGTCCGGTGTCCAGCTGCGTGGCCGTGGTGGTGCCACCAGGGTCAAGAAGAAGTAGCGGACTGCTGCGCGGGGGGCGCAGTTCCCTTCTGGGGAGCTACTTCGGTTCCGTCCGGAACGAAGCCGGGTGTCGCGACGGCTTCGCGGGCTTCACCGGCCAGGAAGACAAGCCTGGCACCTAGCAGGACCAGCGGATACAGCAGATATCCGTACCTCGTTGCCGGCGTGAGCAGGATAAGGGCACCGAGTCCGACCGCGAGGCGCAGAAGTGCGTCCGAACCCGTCTCGGGGGGCCGGCGTACCAGCCAGATCAGCATCGCGACGGCCGCCAGGCCCACCAGGGCGAAGGAAATCACTGTGCCGGCAGGGCCAAGTGAGGCGATGAGGTGACCCGGCAGCGGACTGGCCGCCGGTGACCTGACCTCGCCCATTCCCATGGGGAACCGGAAAACGTGTTCAACGAACGCTGTCGGGTTCACCAGGAAGACCGGCACGTGCACGACCGCCGTTGTCACCACGAGTGCCGAAGCGAATCCGCCCAGTGCGCGTGGGCCACGCCGGGTGAGCAACAGGATGCCCAGCACCACCGCGGCGGGCGCGACGATGAGTTTCGCGCTGATCACCAGCGCCAGCACCAGTCCGGAAGCGATGGAGCGCCCGGTTGTGGCGAGGGCGAAGGAAAGTACGAGCAGGCCGACGATCGCCAGGTCGGGACCGGCAACGGCCCAGGTCAACGCGGTCAGCGGGCAGGCGAGCGCGAACTGTGCGGCACTCACCGGAATCTTCGGCCACCGCAACAGGCGCAGTGTCACCAGAACGCACGCCACGGCCGCCAGGGCGAACATCCAGCGCGCGTCGGTGAGTGCGTCGGCCACCGGGCCACCGCCGGCCAGGGCGCGTGGCAGGCCGAAGACCGTCATTACCGGACCGTAAGGCGTGTAATCGTTTACTTCCGCCGCGCGACCGAGTGCGGTGACGTCGACGTACGGGGTTCCGTTCTCCAGAAGGAGTTTCGCCGAACGTTCGATCACCCAGACTTCGGGCTGGGCGCTCCACGAGATCGGCGTGATGAGCCAGTCGACTCCGGTGAGACGGCGAATAACCAGCACTGCCAACGGAAGGATCATCGCGAACACGCCGATCGCCCCGATACCGATCCACCGCGAACCGAGTCTGCCGGAAGGCCGGGTGCCGCGGCGCGCCGCGATCAGCAGCCACGTCGTATGCACGGCGGCGAGCCCATAACCTGCTACTGCGAAATTTCCCCACACGCGATATCCGTAGAACTCGGACGCGATCGCGCTTCCCGCGGCGAAGGCCAGGCAGCCGAGGTAGAAAACCAGATCGATGCCCAGCCGCTTCGGTTGAGCATCCACGTTGAGCACCACTGTCCGCCTTCGTGATCGGTCACCCTTCCGGTTCAGGCTACCGACGCGGCCGGAGCCGGTGAAAAGTGGACGCGGAAAGCGGGAAGGATCCACCCCCGTCCGGTGTTGGGCATGCTTATATCCGGGAAAAATCTCGACTAATATCGAGGTTTTGGGGGCGAGGAGAGGGATTCCATGGACAACACGTGGATGCTGATGAGTTCGGCCATGAAGTCGGCCGACGTGCCCAAGGGGCTGCACCGAGGGACATTCCGCCGTGTCGCGAGGTTCGCGAGACCGCATTGGCGGCGGCTGCTGCTCTTTCTCGTGCTCACCGTCGTCTCGGCGGTGCTCGCGGTGTCGACACCGGTACTCGCCGGGAAGGTGGTCGACGCGATCGTCGGCGGGCACGACGTTTCGCTGGTGGTGTGGCTCGCGGTGGTGATCGCCGGGCTGGCCCTGCTCGACGCGGGGCTCGGGCTGGCGGAGCGGTGGCAGTCGTCGAGGATCGGTGAGGGGGTCATCCTCGACCTCCGGATCGCGGTGTACCGGCACGTGCAGCGTTTGCCCGTCGCGTTCTTCACCCGCACCCGGACAGGTGCGCTGGTCAGCAGGCTCAACAACGACGTGATCGGCGCGCAGCGCACGTTCACCGCGACGTTGTCGGGCCTGGTCACCAACGTGATCCAGCTGGCCCTCTCGCTGGTGGTCATGCTGACGCTGTCCTGGCAGGTCACCCTGCTGGCCCTGGTGCTGCTGCCGATCTTCATCCTGCCGACCCGGCGGCTCGGCAGGCGGATGGCCGCGCTGCAGCGGGAGTCGGGTCAGCTCAACGCGGCGATGACGACGCAGATGACCGAACGGTTCTCCGCGCCGGGCGCGACGCTGGTGAAGCTTTTCGGCGATCCGGAGCGAGAAACCGGGGAATTCGGGGCGCGGGCCGGGCGGGTACGCGACATCGGCGTCCGCACGGCGATGCTGACCCGGTGGTTCATGACCAGCCTGACCACGGTGTCCGCACTCGCGCAGGCGCTGGTGTACGGGCTCGGGGGCTATCTCGCGCTGACCGGTGCGCTCGCGCCGGGCACCGTCGTGGCGCTGGCGTTGCTGCTGACCCGGCTGTACTCGCCGCTGACGGCGCTGGCCAACGTGCGCGTCGACGTGATGACCGCGCTGGTCTCGTTCGAGCGGGTCTTCGAGGTGCTCGACCTTAAGCCGATGATCGAGGAGAAGCCGGCTGCGCGCCGCTTACCCGATGGCCCGGTTTCGGTGGAGTTCTCAGACGTCCGGTTCGGTTACCCCGCGGCGGACCGCTACTCGCTGGCTTCGCTCGAGGATGTGTCCACTTTGGACCATCGAGGCGGCGATGAGGTGCTACACGGGATCAGTTTCCGCGCCGAACCCGGGCAGATGGTGGCCTTGGTCGGTTCGTCCGGGGCGGGCAAGTCGACGATCGCCTCCCTGTTGCCGCGGCTCTACGACGTCGATTCCGGCTCGGTCCGCCTGTCCGATGTGGATGTCCGGGAGCTGAGCTTCGCTTCACTGCGGGAAACCGTCGGAGTGGTGACGCAAGACGGTCACCTGTTCCACGAGACCATCCGCGCGAACCTCGAATACGCGCGGCCAGGCGTGACCGACGACGAGATCTGGGCGGCGCTGGAACGCGCGCGGCTGGCCGAGCTGATCCGCGAACTGCCGGACGGGCTGGAAACCGTGGTGGGGGAGCGAGGCTACCGGCTTTCCGGCGGGGAACGGCAGCGCCTGACCATCGCCAGGCTCCTGCTGGCGCAACCGAAGGTCGTCGTACTCGACGAGGCGACGGCGCATCTGGACTCCCAATCCGAGGCGGCCGTCGGCGAGGCGCTGACCGACGCGCTGGACGGTCGGACGGCACTCGTCATCGCGCACCGGCTTTCCACGGTGCGGGCGGCGGACCAGATCCTGGTCGTCGAGCATGGCGAGATCGTCGAGCGGGGGACGCACGACGAGCTTCTCGCCCGGGATGGGCGCTACGCGTTGCTGTACACGACGCAGTTCTCGGAGGAGCCCGCCGCCGCCTGACCCCGGCGTGCCCCAAGTCCGTGAAGGCCTCCTTCCCTACTCTCAAGGTAGGGAAGGAGGCCTTCACGGATCAAGACAGCGCGGACGAGGAGAACAGCGCGGCGACGAGCGCCATCTTCCGGGGGTCGTCCCGGATCAGCGGGCCCATCTGGTTCATGGTGTAGCCGAACGAGATCCCGCTTTCCGGATCCGCGCCACCGGTCGACCCGCCGAGACCGTCGTGCCCGAACGCGAGGGGGTTCGGCCCGAAACCGCGTTCGTCGCTGCCGAGGTAGAAACCGAGCGCCCATTCGTTGCCAAGTCCACCGACGACGTCGACTTCGCGGCCTTGGCCTTCGCGGGCCTTCGCGAGTGCGGCGTTCGACAGCAACCGCTCGGAACCGTCGGCGAGCGCGCCGTAGATGGTGGCGATCGCCTTGGCGGTGCCGTGCCCGTTCAGTGCGGGCAGGATCGCTTGGCGCCACACGGTTTCGTTGGCGTGGTGGCCTTCGACGCGCGGGTTCGCCATGGCGGCGAGGGCGACCGGGCCGGCGTTGGCGAAGGCCGTCGCGAGCGCACTGGCCATCTCGGACGTGAGCGTCGGTTCGACCAAGGTGGAGCAACGGGCGAGGTCGGCTTCGGAGCCGAGTCCGATTTGGAAGTCCGCGCCGAGCGGTCCGGCGACGTGTTCGGCGAAGTAGTCGCGGATGGTCTTGCCGCTTGCCCTGCGGACGACTTCGCCGACCAGGAAGCCGTACGACAGCGCGTGATAGCCGCTGGTGCTGTTCGGTTCGAACAGTGGCGCCTGAGCGGCGAGCAGACCGGTGATGTGGTCCCAGTCGTAGAGCTCTTCGACCGATACCGGCCGCTCGAGGCCGATCCCGGTCACGCCCGACCTGTGCGAGAGCAGCCAGCGGACCGGAATGTCCTGTTTGCCCGCCGCCGCGAACTCCGGCCAGTACTTCGCCACCGGAGCGTCGAGGTCGAGCAGGCCGCGGTCGGCGAGCTGGTGCGCGCAGATCGCGGTCATGCCCTTGGTGGTCGACCAGACGTTGCTGAGCGTGTCCGCCTGCCACGGCGTGGTCCGCTCCGGATCCGCCCAGCCCGCCCACAGATCGACCACTGCTTCACCGTGCCGGGTGACCGAGAACGCGGCCCCGATCTCTTGGCGCAGCAGGAAATTCTCTTCGAAGGCGGCCCGCACGGGCTCGTACCCCGGTGCGCATTCGCCATGGATCTCGATAGTGCTCGTCTGGCTCGCCATGGGCGTGCGACCTCCTTTGGTCACCGCGCCGGTCGAGGACACCGACCAGTCGGTATGTGACCGTAGAAGGCCCCCTGCGGGCACGTCAAGACTTTTCCGGATCCGGCACCGGTTTTTCTCCGTGTGGGCCTCTTCGGGTGTTTCTACCGGAGTGCGGGCACTCGCGCACCGTACTTGGTCAGCAACGCCTTGTTGGCATCGTCGCCACCGTCCACGTTGGAACTACGCCACAGCGGGATGTCGATGCCTTGTGCCGCACCGAGATCCACGACCTCGGCGAGTACGAGGTTCCAGAGGAACGCGTTGATCACTGTGGACAAGGGCGCGGTGCGGGGTGCCTCGGGCGGGTAGCTCGAGTCACCAGGACGGACGTGGGAGTCGAGCACGAGGGTCGCTTCTTCGATCAACGTCGTCGCCGCGCGCTTCGGCGCCGCCGCCACGGACGCGGCCGAACTGATCGCGATGACCGACGCGCCGCGGGTCCGCGCCCCGGCGGCGAGCTCGACCGGGTACGGGTTGACGCCGGAGGTGGAGAACACGACCAGCAGGTCGTCCGGCCCCGGTGCCCGCTCGCTCAGCACCTGTTCGGCGAGTCCGGAGTGCCGTTCGGCCGTGGTGCTCTGCTGCGCGCCGTGCAGCGGCAGCAGTTCCGGGTGGTAGAGCGGATACACACACGCGAGTCCACCCGCGCGGTAGAAGGTCTCGGCGACCGCTGCCAGCGAATGCCCGGCGCCGGCGGTGAAGACGAGTGCGTCGGCCCGGATCACCCCCAGCACGAGTTCGGCGGCCTTCCGGATCTGTTCGGCGTTGCCGCGTTCGGCTTCCGCGAGCCTCTCGGCGACGTCTACGTAACGTTCGGTGGCGCTCACCACATCCGCCTTTCCGTCTGGAGATCGGCGACGAATGTATCGCGTGGACCAGTGGCCGAAGTGGAATACATCGAGTCATGATCGAGGTTGACCCGTTCGCGGAGGCGGGTTTCGGAGAGTGGGAGGGCCAGGGTGAGCGAGGCGGATCCCGCGGTGCGGACGTGGCGGGTGCGGGGGCAGGCGAAAGCCGTGGTCCTGGTACTGCACGGAGGTGCCGAGCACAGTCATGCCCGGGTCGCGCGATGGCGGCTGGCGTACCAGCGGATGGTGCCGCTGGCGAAGGACGTCCACCGGGCGGGCCGGGAGCACGGCGTCGAGGTGCGGCTGCTGCGCAACCGGATCTACGGCTGGAACGACGACGGCGCCGGCGCGCTCGCCGACGCGCGCTGGGCCTTGAACAGGATCCGCGAGGACCATCCAGGGCTGCCGGTCGTCCTCGTCGGCCACTCGATGGGCGGACGGGTCGCGCTCCGGGTCGCGGACGATCCGGCAGTCGTCGGGGTCTGCGCGCTCGCGCCGTGGACACCGCCGGGTGAACCGGTCGACGCGATCGAAGGCCGCGCGGTGCTCATCGCGCATGGGACGAAGGACCGGATGACCGACCCGGTGGCCTCGCACGCTTTCGCCGAACGCGCCGAAAGGCTGACGTCACGATCGGTTCGTTTCGAGGTCGGCGGGGAGGGGCACGCGATGCTACGAAGGTCTCGTGTCTGGACCAGGCTGATCCGCGCTTTCACATTGGAACTGATCGAAGCCGGGGGGAACGATGAAACGCTGCGAGCGGCCTGGGGCAGGCCGCTCGAGGAGCGGTTGCGATTCCCGGTCTGACCGGGCGGGAGGGAGAACCTTTGTCCACGTCCAGCATCGATCGGACGGCGGATTCATCCGGCCTGCCGACACCTGACGAAGGCAGGTGGCCGGGACTGGCCACCGCGCCGCATTCACCGTTCCGGGCGAGGATCGCCGAGCAGCTGTTCCGGCGAGCGGTTCGCCCGTTGGATCTCCGCGTGCGGATGCCCGACGGTTCCCACCTCGGCGCCGGCGGCCCGGATACGCCCGAGATGCGGCTCACCCGCCCGGCCGCCTTCTTCCACCGCCTCGGCGTCGACGCGAAGATCGGCTTCGGCGAGGCGTACATGGTCGGTGACTGGACCACCGACGCGCTGGCCGAGGTGCTGACCCCGTTCGCGGAACGGATGGCGACGCTCATTCCGCCGCTGCTGCAACGGTTCCGCCGGTTCGTCGACCGCGGTCAGCCCACCGCGGAGGACAACACGATCGACGGCGCGCGGGCCAACATCCACCGCCACTACGACCTGTCCAACGACCTGTTCGGTGCCTTCCTCGACCCCTCGATGATGTATTCGTCGGCGTTGTTCGGCCCGGACGACGACCTCACCACCGCGCAGCACCGCAAGATCGACAGCGTCCTCGACTACGCCGGGGTCCGGTCGGGAAGCACCGTGCTGGAAATCGGAACCGGATGGGGCGAGCTCGCCATCCGCGCGGCTTCGCGGGGTGCGCGCGTGACTTCACTGACGATTTCGGAGGAACAGCGTGCGCTGGCGACGGAACGCATCGCGGCGGCGGGGTTCGCCGACCGCGTCGACGTCCGGCTGTGCGACTACCGGGAGTCCACCGGCGAGTACGACGCGGTGGTCAGCGTCGAGATGATCGAAGCGGTCGGTGCGGCGTACTGGCCGGCGTTCTTCTCCACCATCGGCAAGCGATTGCGTCCTGGCGGCCGGTTCGGCCTGCAGGCCATCACCATGGACCACGACCGCATGCTCGCCGCGGCCCGGTCGTACACCTGGATGCACAAGTACATCTTCCCTGGCGGTCTCATCCCGTCGACGACCTCGGTCGAAGAGGGCATGCGCGAGCACACCCGGCTGAAACTGCAGGGGGTGCGGGAGTTCGGCCAGGACTACGCCCGCACGCTGCGGCTGTGGAGGGAGAGATTCACCCACCGGTGGGACGAGGTCACCGAGCTGGGCTTCGACGACGTCTTCAAGCGGATGTGGGAGTTCTATCTCGCGTACTCCGAAGCGGGGTTCCGCTCGGGCTACATCAAGGTCCACCAGTTCGGATTCGCCGACCGTGGGCGGTGAGCGACCCAACCGATGCGGGGTGCCGCACGTCCTTCACCTAGGGTCTGCGGTGGACTGGGCCCACACGCGAAACCGGGACGGGTGATTCGGCATGACGTACGGAGGCGACGACCGAGGGCGACGGATGCCGCCACAGCGGCCGCCGTCCGGCCGCTCCAGGCAGCATCAGCCGGCGCAGATGATGCCGCTGCCCGGGCGCGGTAGCAGCCCGTACGACGAGCGGACCTCGCCCATGGGCTACCGGGGCGAAGAGCCCCCGGCCGGCCCCCCGCCGCGCCGTCCGATCCCGCCACAGCAGCCGCCGGGCCGCCCTGACGGCGAAGGACGCATGCCGCGTCGCCGTCGCCGCTGGGGTTTCGGCCGGGTCGTGCTCACCCTGCTGACGGTATTCATGCTGTTCGTCGCCGGTATCTGGGTGTACCTGGAGTTCTCCATCAACCGGGTCGACGCGCTGGCGGACTACTCCGGCCGCCCGGCCGCCGCCGAGGGCACCAACTGGCTGATCGTGGGCTCCGACAGCCGTGACGGGCTGACCGCGGCGGAGCAGGAAAAGCTCGTCACCGGTGACAGCAAGGCCGCCGGCGGTGGCAGGCGAACCGACACGATCATGGTCGCGCACATCCCGGACAACGACACCAAGCCGACGCTGCTGAGCCTCCCGCGTGACTCGCAGGTGAAGATCCCAGGCCACGGGACCAACAAGATCAACGCCGCCTTCTCGCTCGGTGGCCCGTCGCTGCTCGCGCAGACCGTCGAGGGCGCCACCGGCCTGCACATCGACCACTACGCCGAGATCGGTTTCGGCGGTTTCGCCAAGATCGTCGACGCGATCGGCGGCGTCAACATGTGCGTCGAGAAGCCGATGGAGGACACGATCACCGGGATCAAGATCCCGGCGGGCTGCCAGGATCTCGTCGGTGCCCAGGCGCTCGGGTTCGTCCGGATGCGGCACAGTGAGGCCACCCCGCGGTCCGACCTCGACCGCGTCGCCAACCAGCGGAAGTTCATCGGCGCGCTGGTCAGCGAGATCGGCAGCCCCGGCACGTTGCTGAACCCGTTCGACCTGTTCCCGCTGCTGTCCACCGCGCCAGACGCGCTCACCATGGACTCCGGTGACCACGTGCACAACCTCGCCGGACTGGCGCTGGCGATGCGTGGCATCTCGTCGGGCGGGGTCGTCACCACGACCGTCCCGGTGACCAGCGGTTCGGCGGAGAACTGGGACAAGACGAAGTCGAAGCTGCTCTTCGACGCGCTGAAGAACGACACCCCGATCCCGGACAGCGCGATCCTCACCTGATCCCGGGTCGCCAAGCACAATGGCCGAAAACCGGAGGCGCGACGGGGCGCCGTCGGCCACCATGGACCGATGGAGCCGCCCGAGCGAGCCGCCGAAACCCTGGCCGATGACGTCGTCGAGCTACGCCGCTGGCAGTGGGAAAACCAGCGCGAGCTGGCCGAGGTCGCCGGGGATTCCGCCGAGTACATCGGCGCGTGGCTGACCTGGGCCACCAACGGGTACGGCGAACTGGAAGCGGCCGAGTTCCTCAAGGCGACGGCGCGGGAATGGGCCGACGGGACGAACTACGACTACGCGATCTTCACCGGTGGCGATCTCGTCGGCGGCGCCGGGCTGATCAGGCATCCGGACCGGATGGAGATCGGCTACTGGCTCAGTCGTCACCACACCGGCCGAGGCCTGGTCACCCGGGCCGCGCGGCTGCTGACCGCGGAGGCCTTCCGCCTGGGTGCGGCCGAGGTCGAGATCAAACACGACGAACTCAACACCGCGAGCGGTGCCGTGCCCGCGCGGCTGGGGTTCAGCCTGACCGGCGACGAGGTCGACGATCAGCCGCCGGCCCCGGCCTGCGCGGGCGTGAACCGGATCTGGCGGCTCAAGCGTCCTTAGTCTTGCGTTCGCGCAGGGCCGCCAGCGCCTTGTCGGCGTGCACGGCGAACTTCAGCTCGCTCTTGATCACTTCGAGGACCTTGCGGTCCGTGTCGATCACGAACGTGTGCCGCTTGGTGTGCAGCGGGCTGAACTTGCGCCGTACACCGAACTGTTTCGCCACCGCACCGTCCACATCGGACAACAGCGGGTAGTCGAATCCGTGCATGGCCGAGAATTCGCGCTGTTTGGTCACCGCGTCCGGGCTGATTCCGACGCGGTGGGCGCCGACCTCGGCGAATTCAGCGGCCAGATCGCGGAAATGGCAGCTTTCCGCGGTGCAGCCGCCGGTCATCGCGGCGGGGTAGAAGAACAGCACGACCGGGCCGGACGAAAGGAAGTCCGAAAGGGTGCGCTCCTCACCCTGGTCGTCGGGCAGGGTGAAATCCGGGACGATATCTCCTCGATCCATGACCGGAGATCCTTCCACGTCAGTGCGCGTGCCGTTCGATCAGCTCGTCGACCTCGTCCCCGGTGGCCGAATCGGCCACGAACGAACCGCGTGCCGCGATCACCCCGAGCTGTCGCAGCCGCTCGGCCTGGTCGTGGTTGCGGACGCCCTCCGCGCCGATGCGCAGCTTCAACTCCTTGGCACGGCTGACAAGCTGGGTCAGATGCCGCACGGCGGCGTCGTCCTCGTCGTCGGCCACCGCGTCGACAACGGGCCCGGAGAGGATCACGTGCCGCACCGGGAGCCGGTGCTGCGGGATCAGTTCCAGGTCGGCCGAACCGGAGATCGACAGCACCAGCTGGGCACCCAGATCGGAGAGGACGGTAAAGGACTCCAGGACCTCACCGCGCGGGTCGAGCACGGACTCGCGGTCCGTGCACAGCCGCAACGCCTTCGCGGGAAGGCTGTAGCGGTCGAGTTGTTCCTTCACCAGCAGGACCAGATCCGGGTCGATGGCCAGCCGGTTCGGCAGCCGCACGCAAACGTCCGGCGCGGCACTCCCGAAGCGGTCCCGCCATCGCGCGGTGGCGGCGAGCGATTCGGCCAGCAGCCACCGGCCGAGCGGGATGGTCATCCCGGTGACCTGGGCCAGCGGGTAGAACTCGTCGGAGTCCAGCTCACCCTTCTCCGGATGGTTCCAGCGCAGGCCGGCGTTGACCGCGGACAGCTCGTCCGGATTCTCGAGTTTCACCGTGGGCTGGTAGACCAGCGAGAATTCACCGTTCTCGAGCGCGCCCGCGATGACCGCGCCGAGCTGGTAGCGGCCACGGTCGCGTGCGTCGAGTTCGGGATCGAAGAGCATCCACTGCGCCTTGCCCGCCTCCTTCGCCCGGTGCAGAGCGATTTCCGCGGCTCGCAGCAGTTCCTCCGGCCCGCCGTCGGCGACCGCCCGCACGACGATTCCGGCGCTCGCGCTGACTCCGATGCCGTGCCCGGCGAGATAGATCGGTTCGGCCAGTTCGTCCAGCGCCTGCTCGACGAGCGCGATCACCTGGGTCGGGGAGAACTCGCCACGCAGCAGGATGGCGAAGCCGTCGCCGGAAAGCCGGGCGACGGAACCGTTGTGCTTCCCGGTGAACACCGTCTTGAGCTTGGTCGCGACCCCGCGCAGTACCTGGTCACCGACACCGGCGCCGAGCCCGTCGTTGATCACCTTGAAGCCGTCGACGTCGAGATAGACCAGCGCGACCTGATCCCGGCCCGTGCCGCCGAGTGCGGACTCGAGCGCGGTGCTGAACGCGGTCGCGTTCGGCAGGCCGGTCAGCGGGTCGTGCACGTTCTGGTGCAGCAGCCGTTCCTGCAGCAGGTGGATCTCGTTGGCGTCGGAGACCATCAGCACCGGATACGACGAACCCGGCCGGTCGCCGGGCAGGTCGGCGAGGGTCACGTCGACCCACAGCGTGCCTTCTTCGCTGTGGTTCAGCAGCAGGCGTTCCTGGTAGGTCTGCTGGCCGAGCTTCATGAGCTGGTCGAGCGCGGACCGCAACCGGCCGATGTCGTGCTCTGTGGAGCCCAGGTCCGGGATGGACCGGCCGCGGAGGACCGCGGGTCGGCAGCCGAGCAGTTTGCCGAGCGCCGAATTCGCTTCGACGATCTGGCCGTCCAGGTCGGCGAGCGCGATCCCGATGGGCGACGCGGAGTACAGCTTGGTGAACCGGAGGAGGGCGGCTTCGTGGTTCGGTTCGACCTGGAGGGCGTCCTTCGCGACGCCGAGCAAGAACTGTTCGAGTTCCTCCTGGGGAAGCGATACTCCTTTAGTGTCAGCGAGCGTCGCAGCCCATCTGCGAGCGACGTCCACCAACCCTGGCGCGGAACCAGGCTCAGGCACACTTCACCTCTTCATGCGCGGTCAATGGCCAGCTCAGACAGGGTGTCCGTGCTCAGGGACCCACACTAGGTATGAGCCGGCCGGGAGTCATGCCACGGCATCATGCGCGAAACGGGGTGTCTACCGGCTGAAAGAGTGATCGGCACTACACGAGCGTGACGGGATGTCACCAAGAGTACTCGATCGTGTTTGTCCCTTTGGTCGGGACTCAGCGAGTCTGGGATGTCATTGGGGCGTGAGCCGGATCGGCAGTCCGTCCGTCGGAACGGGCAGCGAGACGTAGTCCCATCGCGTGGTGTAGTCCTCGGGAACGGACCAGCGATACGCTCGCAGCATCTCGTGCAGCAGGGCCTTCACTTCGAACGTCCCGAAATGCAGGCCGATGCACTTGTGCGCGCCGCCGCCGAACGGCATCCAGGCATACCGGTGGGACTTGTCCTCGCGGCGCTCTTCGCCGAACCGATCGGGGTCGAAGCGCATCGGATCCGTCCAGCACTCCGGCGAGAAATGGTTGACAGTGGGGGAAACGCTGACCAGGGACCCTTCGGGGATGTAGTGCCCCAGCACTTCTGTGTCCTTCACGGTCATCCGCGTCAACGACGGGACCGGCGCCACGAGCCGCAGCGCTTCCTTGATCACGAGATCGAGCGTTGTCAGGGTCTCCAGCGCCTCGATGTCCGGGAGATCGTCGCCGAGTGCCAGCGACTCCTGACGCGCGCGTTCCTGCCACTCGGGTTGCTTCGCGAGGTGGTAGACGGCGGCCGCGCTCGTGATGGTCGAGGTGTCGTGCGCGGCCATCATCAGGAAGATCATGTGGTTGACGACGTCGCTGTCCGTGAACCGGTCGCCGTCCTCGGTGCCGGCGTGGCACAGGGCCGTAAAGAGATCGTCACCGTCGCTTAGTCGCTTCGCGGGGAGGTTCGCGGCGAAGTAGCGCTCGAGTACCTTGCGGCCATGCAGACCCGCTGCCCATCGGCCTCCTGGCACGGGGAACCGGACGATGGCGGTACCCGCGCGGACAGCGCTGACGAAGGCGCGGTTGATCTCCGCGGCGTCGTCGCCACTGCGCATGCCCATGAACACGCGCGTGGCGACGTCGAGCGTGAGTTGCTTGAGAGACCAGTAGATCCTCGGTTGCGGCCGGTCGGCCCAGGCGGCGATGCCGTCCCTGAGCGCGGGTCCCATCTGCTCGACGTAGCCGGTCAGGCGTTGCCGGGTGAACGCGGTCTGCATGATCCGGCGGTGGAGGTGGTGTTCCTCGAAGTCGAGCAGCATCAGGCCGCGGTTGAAGAACTGCTCGATGAAGAACTTCCAGCCCTCCTGCGAGAAGGCCTTGTCCTTGTTGACGAGGGCGATCTGGGTGGCCTCCGGCCCGGACAGTCCGACGATCCGGCGGCCGAACGCGCCCATCCACGAAACCGGGCCGTAGGTCTCGTAGCGCTTGAGACCGAACTCGATACCGAAGCGCATGAAGTCCAGGGCGTGCCCGATGACCGGCGGGCCTTCGTCGCCGAGGACCGGTTTCAGGCCAGGGGGAGCGGGGGCGAGCTCCCGGACCGGCCAAGTCGCGCCGAGCCAGCGCTGGTCGACCGAGCGCGGCAGCGGAATCGAGGTGAGTGGAGGAACGCGCTCACGCAGTGCCTCGGTGACCTTGCCGACCGCGCTCGCCATGGTGACCTCCATCCCCGCTGGGATCGGTTACCACTCCACCATCGCACTCTTATTGACGTTCTGACAATACCCCGGTGGTGGCGCGTGAAGGACTCCTTCCCTCGGCTCAGCCGAGGGAAGGAGTCCTTCACGCGGCGTCAGGACAGCTCGGTCCGGACGGCGTGCGCGGCGGCGACGAGGTTCCGCAGGGCCGGTTCGACCTCCGCGTAGCCGCGGGTCTTGAGGCCGCAGTCCGGGTTGACCCAGATCCGGTCCGCGGGCACCGCGCCGACGGCGGTCCGGAGCAGCGCGCTCACCTCATCCGCGGCGGGCACCCGCGGCGAGTGGATGTCGTAGACACCGGGACCGACCCCGCGGTCGAAGCCGGCCAAACCGAGGTCGGTCAGCACCTCCATCTTCGAGCGGGCGGCCTCGATACTGGTGACGTCCGCGTCGAGAGCGTCGATCGCGTTGAGGACCTCACCGAATTCCGAGTAACACATATGCGTGTGGATCTGTGTCGAGTCGGCGATCCCGGACGTCGCCAGCCGGAAAGACGAGACGGCCCAAGCGAAATAGGCCTCGTGCTCCGCGGCGTGCAGTGGAAGCAGTTCCCGCAGCGCGGGTTCGTCGACCTGGATGACCCGGATCCCGGCGGATTCCAGATCGTGCACCTCGTCGCGGATCGCCAGCGCCACCTGACATGCGGTGTCCCCGAGCGGCTGGTCGTCGCGGACGAACGACCACGCCAGGATCGTCACCGGTCCGGTCAGCATTCCCTTGACCGGCTTGGTGGTCAGTCCCTGTGCATAGCGTGCCCAGTCGACGGTCATCGGCTCGGGCCGGGAGACGTCGCCGTAGAGGATCGGCGGGCGGACGCAGCGTGAACCGTAGGACTGGACCCAACCGCGTTCGGTCGCGGCGAATCCAGCGAGCTGTTCGGCGAAGTACTGGACCATGTCGTTGCGCTCGGACTCGCCGTGCACGAGCACGTCCAGCCCGAGGTCCTCCTGCAGCCGGATGACGCGCTCGATTTCGGCCCGCATCGTGGCCTCGTAACCCGCGTCGTCCAGCGAGCCGGCCTTGTGCGCGGCGCGCGCCTTGCGGACGTCGGTGGTCTGCGGGAACGAGCCGATCGTGGTGCTCGGCAACGGCGGCAGGTTCAGCGCCGCCTGCTGCGCCGCCGCTCGCTGTGCGTACGGTGAGCGGACGGTGTGCTCCGGTCGCAGCGAGTCCAGTCGCGAGCGGACGCGGGGGTCGAGCAGCTCCGCGGCGGCCGCCCGATCGGCGACGGCGGCCCGGGCGGCGGCGAGGTCGGCGCCGTCCTCCTTGAGCGCCTTGCCGAGCAGGACGACCTCGTCGACCTTCTGTTTGGCGAACGCGAGCCAGCCTTTGACGCGCGGGTGGAGCCCGGTCTCGTCGTCGACGTCGTACGGGACGTGCAGCAGCGAGCACGAGGTCGAGACGCTGACCGACTTCGCCGTCCCGAGCAGCGTCGCCGCCCGGCCGAGCGCGCGATCGGGGTCGGTGCGCCACACGTTGCGTCCGTCCACGATGCCGGCCAGGACCTCCTTGTCGCGCAAGGCCCCTTCCGTCGCGACGGCGTCCACAAAGGACTCCTCGGTGACCAGGTCGACGGCGATCGCGTCGATCGGCGAGCGGGCGAGCACGCCGAGCCCGCGGCCCAGTCCGCCGAAGTACCCGGCGACCAGGATCTTCGGCCGCGCGGTCTCCTTGGCGAGGAGGTGGTACGCACGGATGAGCGCGTTGAGCTCGGGGTCGGTGCGGTCGGCGGCGAACGCGGGCTCGTCGAACTGGACCCATTCGGCGCCCTCGTCGTGCAGGCGTCGCAGGAGTTCGACGTACTGGGGGAGCAGGGCGTCGAGGAGATCCAGCGGGCGGAACCCTTCCGGTGCGCCCTCGGCGGCCTTGGCGAGCAACAGGAACGTCACCGGGCCGACCAGTACCGGCCGGGTCTCGACGCCGATCGCGCGGGCCTCGCGGTACTCGTCCAGCGGCTTGGTGCCAGTGAACGCGAACGTGGTTTCCGGGCCGAGTTCCGGGACGATGTAGTGGTAGTTGGTGTCGAACCACTTCGTCATCTCCATCGCCGGCGCGTCCTGCACCCCGCGTGCGGCGGCGAAGTAGGTGTCGAGCGGCGAAAGGCCGAGAGTCGTGAAGCGCCCCGGTAGCGCACCGAACAGTTCGGCGGTGTCGAGCACCTGGTCGTAGTGGGAGAACGTGTTGGAGGGGACGGAATCCAGCCCGGCGTCCTTGAGTTCTCGCCAGGTCTGTGTCCGCAGCGCACGGCCGGTCTCCAGCAGCGCGGCCTCGTCGATCTTGCCCGCCCAATACCGTTCGAGTGCGCGCTTGAGTTCCCGGTCCGGGCCGATCCTGGGGTAGCCGAGCACTGTCGTGCCGATTGTGGTCACTAGCTCTCTCCTCGCGAGCTCGTCGAAAGAGCCCGGACGCGCGGGGAGTGACCACCTTTCGGTCGCGCCCATCCCACGAGGCCCGGACTCACGCACGCCGTCGGCGCACGTACCACAGGCAGGTCTTCGGACTCGTGGGCGTGACGCTTGCTCCTACCGGCCGTCGCTTCCCGGGCGCCATGCCCAGTGCTTTACCGTGTCTCGCACGGTGACGGCTTTCGTTCCCACTTACCGCTGCGGGGCAGTCCCGGATTCACACCGGGTTCCCTGTTGCCTCGTCCGGCCTGACGGCCGTCCGAACCAGTGGCACCCCGAGCGTACCGATTCCCGCCACGGCCCCGGTGGGCATGTGATCAGACGGACGCCTCACGTGATTGGAGGGGCGACACGCGTGATTGGAGGGGCGACACGCGTATTGCCCGTTCAATCACGTGAGTGCGCCGTCTGATCACGCGTGTGACGGGGTCAGTCCCAGTCGAGGGCGCCGCCGGACTGGTACTCGATGACGCGGGTCTCGAAGAAGTTCTTCTCCTTCTTGAGGTCCATCGCCTCCGACATCCACGGGAAGGGGTTCTCGGTCTCGCCGAAGATCGGCGCGAGGCCGATCTGCTGGGCGCGGCGGTCGGTGATGAAGTGCATGTACTGCTCGATCAGCTCCGCCGAGAGCCCGAGCATGCCTCGCGGCATGGTGTCGCGGGCGTAGGCGACCTCAAGCCCGCAGGCCTCGGTCAGCATGCCGCGGATCTCGGCCTGGAACTCCTCGGTCCACAGATGCGGGTTCTCGATCTTGATCTGGTTGATGCAGTCGATGCCGAAGTTCAGGTGGATCGACTCGTCGCGCAGGATGTACTGGTACTGCTCGGCGATGCCGATCATCTTGTTCCGGCGGCCGAGCGAGAGGATCTGCGCGAAGCCGGTGTAGAACCACATGCCTTCGAAGATCACGTAGAACGCGACCAGGTCGCGCAGGAAGTTCTGGTCGGCTTCGGGGGTGCCGGTCTCGAAGTCCGGGTTCTCCAGGTTCTGCGTGTACTTCAGCGCCCACGCGTCCTTCTCCGAGATGGAGGGGACCTCGCGGTACATGTTGAACAGCTCGCCCTCGACCAGGCCGAGGCTCTCGCAGATGTACTGGAAGGTGTGCGTGTGCACGGCCTCCTCGAACGCCTGGCGCAGCAGGTACTGGCGGCATTCGGGGTTGGTGATCTGCCGGTACACCGCGAGCACGATGTTGTTGGCCACCAACGATTCCGCGGTCGCGAAGAAGCCGAGGTTGCGCTTGAGCATGGTGCGCTCGTCCTCGGTCAGCCCGTCGGCCGACTTCCACAGCGCGATGTCGGCCTGCATGGCGACCTCGGTCGGCATCCAGTGGTTGTTGCAGCCGGCGAGGTACTTCTCCCAGGCCCAGGTGTACTTCATCGGCAGCAGCTGGTTGACGTCGGCGCGGGCGTTGATCATCCGCTTGTCGTCGACGTTGATCCGGGCGGCACCGACTTCGATCTCACCGAGGCCGGTGGCGTCTGTGGTGTCGGGGGTGGTGGAGGGGGTGTCAAAGGTGGTCATGGAGGCTCGCTTTGGGTGCGGGGCTCGTGAGTGGTAATGACGGTTAGAACCGTCATTACCACTCACGAGCGGGCGGTCACTGGCAGGCTTCGCAGTCGGGGTCGTCGATCCGGCAGGCGGCGCCGTCAGCGGCGACGAAGTCGACGTCGGAGACCTGCGGCATCTCCTTGGGCTCCGGCTTGGCGGGCGGCGGGGTCACCGGAACCGCCGGCACGGCGGCGGCCGGAACCGCGGCGACCGGGGACTGCGCGGCGGCGGGCGTCGGCACGGGAGCCGGAGCCGCAGGTGCCGCGTTGGCGGGGGCCGGGGTGGCCGAGACCGCGTTCAGCTTGCCGTCGGTGCCGCGCAGGGTGCTCTTCTCCACGTGCGTCGCGGATCGCGCCCGCAGGTAGTACGTGGTCTTGAGGCCCTTGTGCCACGCGTAGCGGTACAGCTCGTCGAGCTTCCGGCCGCTCGGCGCCGCGATGTACAGGTTCAGCGACTGCGCCTGGTCGATCCACTTCTGCCGACGCGAACCGGCGTCCACCAGCCACCGCGACTCGATCTCGAACGCCGTGGCGTACAAGGCCTTCAGGTCGTCCGGCACGCGGTCGATCTGGCCGAGGCTACCGTCGAAGTACTTCAGGTCCGAGACCATGACCTCGTCCCACAGCCCGCGCTCTTTGAGCGAGCGGACCAGGTGCGGGTTCACCACGGTGAAGTCGCCGGACATATTCGACTTGACGAACAGGTTCTGGAACAGCGGCTCGATCGACTGCCCGACCCCGCAGATGTTGGAGATCGTCGCGGTCGGCGCGATCGCCATCACGTTGGAGTTGCGCATGCCGACGGTCTTGACCCGCTCGCGCAGCGGCGCCCAGTCCAAAGTGGAGGAAGTGTCGACGTCGAGCGCGTCGCCCTGTCGGGCGTCGATCAGCAGCTGCAGCGAGTCGATCGGCAGGATTCCCTTGCTCCACAAGGAACCCTCGAACGTCTGGTACTGGCCGCGCTCCTCGGCGAGGTCGGTCGACGCCGAGATCGCGTAGTAGCTGATGTGCTCCATGCTGGTGTCCGCGAACTGGACGGCCTCGTCCGAGGACAGCGGCACGCCGATCTCGAACAGCGCGTCCTGGAAGCCCATCAGGCCCAGCCCGATCGGGCGGTGGCGCAGGTTGGAGCGGCGCGCCTCCGGGATCGTGTAGAAGTTGATGTCGATCACGTTGTCGAGCATGCGGACCGCGGTGCGCACGGTCTTCTCGAGCCGCGCAGTGTCCAAACCGGACGAAGTGACGTGCTTGAGCAGGTTCACCGAGCCGAGGTTGCAGACCGCGACCTCGTCGGTGGTGGTGTTCAGCGTGATCTCGGTGCACAGGTTGGACGAGTGCACGACACCCACGTGCTGCTGCGGCGAACGCAGGTTGCACGGGTCCTTGAAGGTGATCCACGGGTGACCGGTCTCGAACAGCATGGTCAGCATGCGGCGCCACAGGTCGACCGCGCGGATCTTGCGGAACACCTTCATCTCGCCGCGTTCGGCGGCGGCCTCGTACTCGCGGTAGCGCTCCGCGAACGCGGTGCCGTAGAGGTCGTGCAGATCCGGCGTCTCGTTCGGCGAGAACAGGGTCCACTGCGCGTCGGCCTCGACGCGGCGGAGGAACTCGTCCGGCACCCAGTTCGCGGTGTTCATGTCGTGGGTGCGGCGACGGTCGTCACCGGTGTTCTTGCGCAGGTCGAGGAATTCCTCGATGTCGACGTGCCAGGTCTCGAGGTACGCGCAGGCCGCGCCCTTGCGCTTGCCGCCCTGGTTCACCGCGACCGCGGTGTCGTTGGCGATCTTGAGGAACGGCACGACACCCTGCGACTGGCCGTTGGTGCCCTTGATGTGCGCGCCGAGGCCGCGGACCGGGGTCCAGTCGTTTCCGAGACCGCCCGAGTACTTCGCCAGCAACGCGTTGTTCTTGTACGCCTGGAAGATCGAGTCCAGGTCATCGTCCACAGTGGTCAGGAAGCAGGACGACAGCTGCGGACGCGTGGTGCCGGAGTTGAACAGCGTCGGGGTGGATGCCATGAAGTGGAACGACGACAGCAGCTCATAAAATTCAATGGCACGAGATTCCCTGTTGTCCTCGCGGATGGCGAGACCCATCGCGACGCGCATGAAGAACGCCTGCGGCAGCTCGAACCGGACACCGTTGTGGTGCTGGAAGTACCGGTCGTACAGCGTCTGCAGCCCGAGGAAGCCGAAGTCGAGATCGCGTTCGGCGTGGATGGCCGAGGTGATCTTGTCGAGGTCGAACGTCTGCAGCTCGGGGTTGACCAGTTCGAGCTCGATGGCGCGCTTCAGGTAGTCACGGAAGTACTGCGGGTACCGCGTCGCCATCTCGTCCTGGCTGGCCTGCTGCGGCACACCCGCCAGGTAGCTGAGCGCCTCGCCGCGGAGCTTGTCCGCCAGCAGCCGGGCGCTGACGTAGGAGTAGTTCGGCTCCTGCTCGACGAGCACGCGCGCGGCCATGATCTGGGCGAGCGCGAGTTCGTCGGCGCTGATGCCGTCGTACAGGTTGCGTTTGGCCTCGGCCAGCACCGGCTCGGCCGAGACGTCGTCGAGCCCGGCGACGGCCTCGCCGACCACGTGCGAGACGCGGGCCCAGTCGAGTGGGCGGAGCACGCCGTCGGCGGCCTTGACGCTGATCGCGACGTCCGACGAAGCCGGCGTGCTGGCCTGGCGGGCCTTCGCGCGCTCGTCGCGGTAAAGGACATAGGCGCGGGCGACCTTGTGGTGCTCGCCACGCATGAGCGCGAGTTCGACGATGTCCTGGATCTGCTCGATGTGCAGCGCGGTCTCGGGACCGGCGTGGCGCAACAGCGTCGTCTCGATCTGCTCGGTCAATTCCTTGACCAGGTGGTGGATCCGCGACGAAGCGGCCGCGTCACCGCCCTCGACGGCGAGAAAGGCCTTGGTCACCGCGACCGAGATCTTGTTCGCGTCGAAGGGGGACACGCTGCCGTCCCGCCGGATGACTCGCACGGTCGCGGGCGTGGTGTCCGAGGACGAAGGTGGCCGCTGACCGGTTTCCGAATCGAGCACTGACATGCGTGTCTCCAACTGTCTCTGAAAGAAGGCGCGTTCGATCGGCACGCGACCTCATGAGGCCGTGTGCTGCAGGTTCACAGAACTGTCCGACAACCGCTCCCGAGCGGTCTCCCCGTCGCTGGGCGATGTCGGTTCCCAGAGACTACATGTAGGGGTCGAGGGCTGCACGTGCCCCAATGGGTGGCGTGTCGTGCTCTCACCCTGCCGGGTTAGACGATCACGCTGAGCGCCGGTTCAGCCGCCGAAGACGAGCGCGAAATCGCTCAGGTGGGCGCTCAGGACGGGCCGCTGACCGGCCAGGAAGCCGAGTGGTCCGTCCTCGTTGATCTTCCAGTCCGCGGCGGCGGGAAAGGGGCGCGCCTTCGCCCGGACGGGGCTCCGTTTGATCCGGCCGTCCAGCATCTGGACGACGTCGAAGGCGGCAGGCGCTTTGATCGGGAGCCACGGGCGAACCCTGAAGGCGGCCGTCGCGATCCAGTCGTCCGTGGTCGCCGCCGACGCGGTGAAGGTCCGGCCGTGGGTGAAGTCGAGGGCGGCGAGATCCTTCGGAATGCCCCACAGCGCGCGGCCACCGGCGAGTGACACCTCGCTGTCGACCCAGATGTCGGTGATCGAGCTGGAGAGGCGTTCGCCGCGGACGGCGACCGTCGCCAGCAGTTCGTGGTACTGGAGCTGTCCGGGCTTCTGATAGTCGATCCACGCGGTGAAGACATGGGTGCGGCCACCGGTCACGATCGGCTCGATACCGCCGGGGAGGTCTCGTGGCGGCACCCGCCAGAGTGAGAGGTACGCCTGTCCGGCGAGGTTCCAGGGTTCCGGGGGATAGGCGGTCATGAGTCCAGCCAGGGCAGGTACGGCGGCCGGTCCTTGTCCACGCGCATCGAGAACTCCGGTGGTCGTTTCTGGAGGAAGGACATGACACCTTCGATCGCGTCGGGGCTGGTGCCGAGGCCGCCGATCAGCCGGGAATCCAGTTCGTGCACCGGGAACGGCGATTCGGCGCTCGCCATCCGGTAGAGCAGCTGCC
This sequence comes from uncultured Actinomycetota bacterium, assembly GCA_963766045.1. Lineage (GTDB taxonomy): Bacteria > Actinomycetota > Actinomycetes > Mycobacteriales > Pseudonocardiaceae > Amycolatopsis. The sequence goes on from CAVXYN010000003.1 coordinate 2,621,603, forward strand.
GAGTCACCGCGACCGATACCGGCGAGGTGGTCGTGACGATCTCCTTCGCCAGTTCGCGGGCCTTGTCGAGTACTTCGTCCGGGTGATGGACGCTGTGTACCAGGCCGGCGCGAAGTGCCTCTTCGGCGTCGAATACGCGGCCGCTGATCATCCAGTCGAGTGCCGTGCCCATCCCGACGAGCCGGGGGAGGAACCACGCGGACGCGCCTTCAGGGTAGATCCCGCGGCGGACGAACACGAAACCGAACCGGGAGTCGGTGGACGCCAGCCGGTAGTCACACGACAGTGTGATCGTGACGCCGCCGCCGACGGCCGCTCCTCGCAGCGCGGCGATCACCGGCTTGTTCATCGTGAAGATCCGCTTCGAACAGCGTCCCGCCGGTTCCTGCCATGCGGCGTCAGGGCCGGTCGCCGGGTCGAAGTCGAAACCGCCCTGTGAAAGGTCGGCGCCGACCGAGAAGTCCTTGCCGTTGCCGGTCAGGATCACCACCCGCACGTCCTCGTCGCGATCGGCGCGGTCCATCGCGTCGCCGAGCTCGTCGGCCATGCGGATGGTGTAGCCGTTGCGGGCCTCGGGCCGGTTGAGCGTGACCGTGGCGATCCGGTCGGCGACCTCGTAGGTGATTTCGGCGTAGGCGCTCATCTCGTGAAGGTAAGGCACCTCCGGTGTGTTGACAAGACGTCAATAAGGCGACTGGAATAAACGCCGATCAGCGGGGGGTTGGCGTCGGCATGGCGGAGATGCGCGCGATAGTGCTCGACGGACCCGGCCCGGCGGAGGCGATGCGGATCCGGCCGGTGCCGGTGCCCGAACCTCGTGACGGCTGGGTGCGGGTGAAGGTCGAAGCGTTCGGTCTCAACCGGTCCGAGTACCACCTGCGTGCGGGGTTGGCGTCGAACGCGAAGTTCCCGATCGTGCCGGGGATCGAGGCGGTCGGCACGGTCGACGCCGCCCCCGGCGGTGAGTTCCGGCCGGGGGAGACGGTCGTCGCGATGATGGGCGGGATGGGCCGCGCCTTCGACGGCGGATACGCGGAGTACACCGTCGTCCCCGCGAGCAGTGTGATCCCGGTGCGGACGACGCTCGACTGGGCGACGCTCGGCGCTTTGCCGGAGATGCTCCAGACCGCGCACGGCTCGCTGTACACCGGCCTCGGCATCCGGCCGGGGCAGACCTTGCTGGTCCGCGGTGGGACGTCGTCGGTCGGCGTCGCGGCCGCGGTGCTGGCGAAGGAACAGGGACTCACCGTGCTGGCGACCACGCGAAACCCGGCTCGGTTCGACGCGCTGCGCGAGATCGGCGTCGACCACCCGTTGCTCGAAGACGGTTCGATCGCCGGCGCGGTCCGCGAGATCGTCCCCGATGGCGTGGACGCGGCGCTGGAGCTGATCGGCACCAATGTCCTCCCGGACACGCTGAAGGCGACGGCTGTGCACGGGACCGTGTGCTTCACCGGAATGCTCAGCGATGTCTGGACGATCCCGGACTTCTACCCGATGGACGTGATCCCGAACGGCGTCCGGCTGACGGCGTATAGCGGCCAGGGCAGCGACCTGCCTGCGGCGGCCCTTCAGCGCTATGTCGACCTGGTGGAGGCCGGGCGGCTGCCGCTGAAGATCCACCACGTGTACGAGTTCGACCAGATCGCGGAAGCCCATCGGGTGATGGAAGCCGGGGAAGCGGTGGGGAAGCTGGTCGTGCGGGTCTCGTAAGCCGGAGGGTCCTTCATAGCACCGGACTGCCGGTCTCCTCGCTAAAACAATCAGGCGTGCTTGCTTTTTTCGGGGCGGAGTGCGAGCCTGGGTTGGACGCGAGGAGGCGGTATGGCTGACCTTGGCGTGATCCTGGCGGATCTCGCGGCGGAATCGCAGGCCATCGACGACGCGGTGGCCGGGCTGCCCGCATCGGACTGGGCGCGGCGGACCCCGGCCGAGGGCTGGACGATCGCGCACCAGATAGCCCATCTGGCCTGGACCGATCACAAGGCGCTGATCGCAGCGCGCGGTTCCGAAGCCGACTGGCAATCCGAGGTCGAGAGGCTGCTGGCGGCGGGCGAGAGCTACGTCGACGACGGTGCGGCCGAGGGTGCGGCCAAGCCGCCCAAGCGACTGCTGGAGGATTGGCGCGCCGGGCGGGCGGAGCTCGCGGTCGCGCTCGCCGCGGTGCCCGATGGGCGGAAGATCCCTTGGTACGGCCCGCCGATGAGTGCCGCGTCGATGGTCACCGCACGCCTGATGGAGACCTGGGCACACGGCCAGGACATCTTCGACACGCTCGGTCTCGAACGCGAGAACACCGGGCGGCTCTGGCATATCGCCCGCTTCGGCACCCGCACCCGCGACTTCGCCTACAAGCTCAACTCGCTCGCCCCGCCGACGGAGGAGTTCCGCGTCGAGCTGACCGCGCCGGACGGGTCCACCTGGGCCTTCGGTCCGGAGGACGCCGAGCAGCGGCTCACCGGCAGCGCGGTCGGCTTCTGTCACGTCGTGACCCAGCGCCGTCACCCCGCCGACACCGATCTGGTCGCCACCGGCGCGGACGTCGAGGAGTGGCTCGGACTCGCGCAGGCCTTCGCCGGACCTCCCGGGGCGGGCCGGAAACCGGGGCAGTTCGTATGAGTACGGCGCCCTTGAGGATCGGCAACGCGTCCGGGTTCTACGGCGACCGGTTCTCCGCCGTCCGCGAGATGTTGACGGGTGGCCCGCTCGACGTGCTGACCGGCGACTACCTGGCCGAGCTGACCATGCTCATCCTCGGCCGTGACCGGATGAAGGATCCGAACCGGGGTTATGCCAAGACGTTCCTCCGCCAGATGGAGGAGAACCTCGTTCTGGCCAAGGAAAAGGGCGTCAAGATCGTCGCCAACGCGGGCGGGCTCAACCCCGCCGGGCTCGCGGACGCGCTGCGCGAACTGGCCACCAAACTCGGGGTCGACGTCGCCATCGCGCATGTCGAGGGCGACGATCTGATCGCTCGCGCCGAAGAACTGGGTTTCGGAAAGACGTTGACCGCCAACGCTTATCTCGGCGCGTGGGGAATCGTCGAATGCCTGAACGCGGGTGCGGACATCGTCGTGACCGGCCGCGTCACCGACGCGTCGGTGATCGTCGGTCCCGCGGCCGCGCATTTCGGCTGGGCGCGTGACGACTACGACGCGCTCGCCGGCGCGGTCGCGGCCGGGCACGTGATCGAATGCGGGGCGCAGGCCACCGGCGGCAACTACGCGTTCTTCACCGAACACGAGATCGGCGTCCCCGGTTTCCCGATCGCCGAGATCCACGCCGACGGTTCCAGCGTGATCACAAAACACCCCGGCACCGGCGGGGTCGTCAACGTCGGAACCGTTACTGCGCAACTGCTTTACGAGATCACCGGGGCCCGGTACGCGGGGCCGGACGTGACGACGCGGTTCGACACCTTGTCCCTGAGCGACGACGGGCCGGACCGGGTCAGGATCAGCGGCGCCGACGGCGAGCCGCCGCCTCCGACGCTCAAGGTCTGCTTGAACGGACTCGGCGGCTTCCGCAACGAGACGACGTTCGTCCTCACCGGGCTGGATATCGAGGCGAAGGCCGCGTTGGTCAAAGATCAGCTCGCGGGCGCACTCAAGGCCCACCCACCCGCCGACGTCCGCTGGACCTTGGCCCGCACGGATCATCCTGACGCGGAAACCGAACAGCAGGCGAGTGCGCTGCTGCACGTGGCGGTCAAGGACGCCGATCCGGACGTCGCCGGACGTGCCTTCAGCGGTGCGGCGATCGAGCTGGCGCTGGCCAGCTACCCGGGGTTCCACGTCACCGCACCGCCTGCCGCGGCTTCGCCGTACGGCGTCTACCGAGCGTCCTTTGTGGACGCGGCTGAGGTGCCGCATATCGCCGTCCTTCCCGACGGCTCCCGGCGTGACATCGATCCCGCCGTCGAAACGCTCGTGTTGTCCGAAGTGGATGATCAGTGGTCGCCGAAGCCGTTCCCCGGCGGGCCGGTCCGGCGGGCTCCGCTCGGCAGGGTGATCGGTGCGCGCAGCGGCGACAAGGGCGGCAATGCCAACGTCGGAGTCTGGGCGCGCTCGAACGAGGCGTGGCGCTGGCTCGCCCACCGGCTCACGGTGACGGAGTTCAAGCTGCTGCTCCCGGAGACCGCGGACCTGGAGGTCCGGCGATACCTGTTACCCGGTCTGTGGGCGATGAACTTCGTCGTCGAAGGCATCTTGGGTGAGGGCGTCGCATCACAGGCCCGGTTCGACCCGCAGGCGAAGGCGCTCGGCGAGTGGCTGCGCTCCCGCGAGATCGACATCCCGGAGGGTCTGCTGTGACCGATCCCTTCGCTACGCCAGAACGGGTCGAGCTGCGCAAGACCGTCCGGCGGTTCGCCGAAGCCGAAGTCCTGCCCTACCTCGACGAGTGGGAGCGCGCGGGCGAGCTGCCGCGGGAACTCCACCGTAAGGCCGGTGAACTCGGCCTGCTCGGAGTCGGCTTCCCCGAGGAGGTCGGCGGTGGGGGCGGCGACTATCTCGACGCCGTCGTCATCGCCGAGGAACTGCACTACGCGGGTGGTTCGGGTGGGCTCTTCGCCTCGCTGTTCACCTGCGGCATCGCGGTTCCGCATATCGCCGCGGCGGGTGATGTGGTGCAGATCGAACGCTGGGTGCGGCCGACGCTGGAAGGCGCGAAGATCGGCTCGCTCGCCGTCACCGAACCCGACGGCGGCTCCGACGTCGCCGGGATCCGCACGACGGCGGTGCGGGAGGGCGACGAGTATGTCATCAACGGCGCTAAGACCTACATCACTTCGGGTTGCCGGGCGGATTTCGTGACGACCGTGGTGCGCACAGGCGAGCCTGGCGCGCACGGAATTTCGCTCATCGTGGTGGAGCGCGGTACGCCGGGCTTCACGGTGTCCCGCAAGCTGGAGAAGATGGGCTGGCTCTGCTCGGACACCGCCGAGCTGTCCTATGTGGATGTCCGGGTGCCCGCCGAAAATCTGATCGGTGCAGAGAACAGCGGGTTCGCCCAGGTCGCCACCCAGTTCGTCACCGAGCGGGTTTCCCTTGCCGTGCAGGCATACGCGCACGCACAGCGCGCGCTGGACCTGACACTCGACTGGTGCCGGCTCCGGGAGACGTTCGGCCGTCCGCTGATCTCGCGTCAGCTGGTGCAGCACAAGCTCACCGAGATGGCCCGCCGGATCGACGTCGCGCGGACCTACACGCGGCAGGTCGCCTTGCGGCACGTCGCGGGTGAAGAGGTCATCGCCGAAGCCTGTTTCGCCAAGAACACCGCCGTCGAGGCTGCCGAGTGGGTGGTCAACGAGGCCGTGCAGCTGCACGGCGGGCTCGGCTACATGCGGGAGTCCGAAGTGGAGCGTCACTACCGCGACGTCCGCATTCTCGGCATCGGCGGCGGCACCAACGAGATCCTCACCGGCTTGGCCGCGAAGCGATTGGGATACACCGCATGAGCACGATCAGGTCCGCTGTGGACACGCGGAGCACGGCGTTCGCCACCAATCGCGAGTCCATGCTCGAGAAGCTCGCCGAGATCGACGCCGAGCACGCCAAGGCGATCGCGGGCGGCGGGGAGAAGTACGTCGAGCGCCATCGCAAGCGCGGCAAACTGCTCGCCCGCGAACGGATCGAACTCCTCATCGACGAGGACTCGCCCTTCCTGGAACTCTCTCCGCTGGCCGCTTGGGGTTCGAACTATCACGTCGGCGCCAGCGTGATCACCGGTATCGGCGTGGTCGAGGGCGTCGAATGCCTGATCTCGGCCAGCGACCCGACCGTCAAGGGCGGCGCGAGCAATCCGTGGTCGGCCAAGAAGAGCTACCGTGCCGCGGACATCGCCACGCAGAACCGGCTCCCGGTGATCAACCTCGTCGAGTCCGGTGGTGCGGATCTGCCGACGCAGAAAGAGATCTTCATCCCCGGCGGCCGGATTTTCCGCGACATCACGCGGTCCTCGGCGGCGAAGGTGCCCACCGTCGCGCTGGTGTTCGGCAACTCCACCGCCGGCGGCGCGTACCTGCCCGGCATGTCGGACTACGTCGTGATGGTCAAGGAGCGCGCCAAGGTATTCCTCGGCGGGCCGCCGCTGGTGAAGATGGCCACCGGTGAGGAGTCCGACGACGAATCCCTTGGTGGGGCCGAGATGCACGCGCGGACCTCAGGTCTCGCCGACTATCTCGCGGTGGACGAAGAGGACGCCATCCGGCTGGGCCGCGACATCATCAAGCGGCTGAACTGGCGGAAGCAGGGGCCCGCGCCGAAGCCGGACTACGCCGATCCGTTGTTCGACGCCGAGGACTTGCTCGGCATCGTGCCCACCGACCTCAAAGTGCCGTTCGATCCGAGGGAAGTGATCGCCAGGGTCGCCGACGGTTCGGACTTCGACGAGTTCAAACCGTTGTACGGCAGCAGTCTCGCCACCGGCTGGGCGAGTATTCACGGCTACCCGGTCGGCATCCTCGCCAACGCGCAGGGTGTTCTGTTCGGGGAGGAGTCGCAGAAGGCGGCCCAGTTCATCCAGCTGGCCAACCAGATCGACACCCCGCTCGTCTTCCTGCACAACACCACCGGCTACATGGTCGGCAAGGAGTACGAGCAGAGCGGCATCATCAAGCACGGCGCGATGATGATCAACGCCGTCTCGAACTCGAAGGTCCCGCATCTCTCGGTTCTCATGGGCGCTTCGTACGGCGCCGGGCACTACGGGATGTGCGGCCGCGCCTACGATCCGAGGTTCCTGTTCGCCTGGCCCAGTGCGAAATCCGCGGTCATGGGGCCGCAGCAGCTCGCCGGTGTGTTGTCCATTGTGGCCCGCGCGGCCGCGGCTTCGCGTGGCCAGGAGTACAACGAGGAACACGACGCCGCCATGCGGGCCATGGTGGAGGGCCAGATCGAAGCCGAGTCGATGCCGATGTTCCTCTCGGGAATGCTTTACGACGACGGGATCATCGATCCACGCGACACCCGCACGGTGCTCGGGCTCAGCCTGTCCGTGATCCACAATGGACCAGTGAAGGGCGCCGAGGGCTTCGGCGTCTTCCGGATGTAGGGGCCGAAAGTGATCCAGAAACTCCTGGTCGCCAACCGCGGCGAGATCGCCCGCCGCGTATTCCGCACCTGCCGCGACGCCGGAATCGGGACGGTCGCGGTGTTCTCCGACGCGGACGCCGACGCGCCGCACGTCTCCGAGGCTGACGTCGCCGTCCGGCTGCCGGGGAACGCGCCGTCCGACACCTACCTGCGGGCCGAGTTGCTGATCAAGGCGGCCGCCGAAACCGGGGCCGATGCGATCCATCCCGGGTACGGGTTCCTCTCGGAGAACGCCGGATTCGCCCGCGCTGTCCTCGACGCCGGGCTCACCTGGGTCGGTCCGCCGCCGGAGGCCATCGAGAGCATGGGCTCCAAGGTCGAGTCGAAGCGGCTGATGTCCGCGGCTGGAGTCCCTGTACTGTCCGAATTGGACCCGGAAGAGATCACTGAAGCCGATCTTCCCTTGCTGGTCAAGGCTTCCGCTGGTGGTGGCGGACGCGGCATGCGAGTCGTGCGGTCGCTCGGTGAACTCGCCGAGGCTGTGGAGGGCGCCAGTGCCGAGGCGGCTTCGGCGTTCGGCGATCCGACGGTGTTCTGCGAGCGGTACCTGGAGACCGGACGGCATATCGAGGTCCAGGTGCTCGCCGACGCCCACGGCACGGTGTGGGCGGTGGGGGAGCGGGAATGCTCGATCCAGCGGCGGCACCAGAAGGTCGTCGAGGAGGCGCCCTCGCCGTTCGTCGACGCGGAGATGCGTGAGGCTCTCTTCGATGCTGCGCGTAAGGCGGCCCAGGCGATCGACTACGTCGGAGCCGGGACGGTCGAGTTCCTCGCCGGTCCGGACGGGCGGTTCTACTTCCTGGAGATGAACACGCGGCTGCAGGTGGAGCATCCGGTCACCGAGGCCACCACGATGCTCGACCTCGTGTCGCTGCAGCTGCGGGTCGCCGAGGGTGAACCGTTGCCCGCCGAGCAGCCGCCGACGCACGGCCACGCCATCGAGGTCCGGCTGTACGCCGAAGCTGTGGTGACTAAAAACGGGGCAGCTGACTGGCAGCCGCAAAGCGGGACGCTTCACCGGTTCGAGGTCCCTGATGCCACAAGGGAATTCACGGTCGGCCCTGGCGTGCGACTGGACTCCGGGTTCGTCAGCGGGCAGACCGTCGGCGTGCACTACGACCCGATGCTGGCCAAGGTGATCGCGTTCGCGCCGACCAGGTCCGATGCGGCACGCCGTCTCGCCAAGGCGCTGGTGGGGGCGAAGATCCACGGTGTAGTGACCAACCGCGACCTGCTGGTGAACGTCCTGCGGCACGAGGCCTTCCTCGCCGGGGAAACCGATACCGCGTTCTTCGACCGGCACGGCTTGGAAACGCTGGCCGAGCCACTGGCCACAGTGGACACCGCACGGATCTCCGCGCTCGCCGCTGCGCTGGCCGATGCCTCGGCGAATCGCGGCCGGGCGGAGGTGCAGGGACGGCTGCCGAGTGGCTGGCGCAACGTCCGTTCCGCCGGACAGCGCAAGCGTTTTTCGCACGGGGACAACGAGATCGAGGTCGTCTACACCCTCACGCGTGACGGCCTGCGCGCAGACGGCTACGAAGGTGCCGAGCTGGTGTCCGCAGAGGCGGACCGGGTCGTGCTCGAGATCGCCGGGGTCCGCCGGACCTTCGACGTCGCGCGCTACGGCGACGCGGTGTACGTCGATTCGGCGGCGGGCGCGGTGGAATTCAAGGCGGCGCCGCGGTTCGCGGATCCCGACGCGGCGCTCGCGGCGGGCTCGCTCGTGGCACCGATGCCGGGCACGGTCGTCCGGCTCGCGGTCGCGGCGGGCGACGCGGTCAAGACCGGCGATCCGTTGCTGTGGCTGGAAGCGATGAAGATGGAACACCGGATCGCGGCGCCCGCCGACGGCGTCGTGACGGAACTTCCGGTCCTCGTCGGACAACAGGTCGAAGTGGGCACGATCCTCGCGGTGGTAGGAGAGAACGAATGAACGCGATGAACTTCGTCGAACCCGAGGAGCGCGTCGCGCTGCGTGCGGCGGTCGCCGAACTCGGCAAGAAGTACGGGCACGAGTACTACGGCAAGCAGGCGCGCGCCGGGCTCAAGACCGACGAGCTGTGGAACGAAGCCGGACGGCTGGGCTACCTCGGCGTGAACCTGCCCGAGGAGTACGGCGGCGGGGGAGCGGGTATCGCGGATCTCGCCGCGGTGCTCGAAGAACTCGCGGCCGCGGGCAGCCCGCTGCTGCTCATGGTCGTCTCGCCTGCCATCTGTGGCACCGTCATCTCGCGGTTCGGCACCGACGAGCAGAAGAAGCGCTGGCTGCCCGGCATCGCCGACGGCAGCAGGCGGATGGTCTTCGCGATCACCGAACCCGATGCCGGGTCGAACTCCCACAAGATCACCACCACCGCGAAACGCGACGGCGGCGACTGGGTTCTCAGCGGGCGCAAGGTGTTCATCTCCGGCGTCGACGAGGCCGACGCGGTCCTGGTCGTCGGCCGTACCGAGGACGCCAAGACCGGCAAGCTCAAGCCCGCGCTGTTCATCGTCCCGACCGACGCCCCCGGCTTCGAGTACAAGCAGATCGAGATGGACCTCATCTCGCCGGAGAAACAGTTCGGTCTGTTCCTCGACGACGTCCACCTGCCGTCGGACTCGTTGGTCGGCGAGGAGGACGCGGCGATCGCGCAGCTGTTCGCCGGGCTCAACCCCGAGCGCATCATGGGTGCGTCGTTCTCGCTCGGGATCGCGCGGTACGCGTTGAGCAAGGCCGTCGCCTACGCCAACGAACGCAAGGTCTGGGGTGCGCCGATCGGTACTCATCAGGGGCTGGCCCATCCGCTGGCCGAGATCAAGATCGAGCTGGAACTCGCCAAGCTGATGACGCAGAAGGCGGCGTCGCTGTACGACTCCGGTGACGATTTCGGCGCGGGCGAGTCGGCGAACATGGCGAAGTACGCGGCCGCCGAGGTCGCGATCCGCGCCGTCGACCAGGCCGTGCAGACCCACGGCGGCAACGGGCTCGCCACCGAATATGGGCTGGGCACGCTGGTCGCGGCCGTCCGGCTCGGTCGGATCGCACCGGTGAGCCGCGAGATGGTGCTCAACTTCGTCGGCCAGCACAGCCTCGGCCTGCCCAAGTCCTACTGATTCGAGAGGCACTTCCATGACCACGCTGAACGGCAGGACGATCCTCATCTCCGGTGGCAGCCGGGGGATCGGTGAGGCCATCGCGGTCCGCGCCGCCCGCGATGGAGCGAATATCGCGCTGCTGGCGAAGACCGCGGAGCCGCATCCGAAACTGCCCGGCACGCTCTACACCGCGGCCAAGGCCATCGAGGACGCCGGAGGCCAGGCACTGCCGATCGTCGGCGACGTTCGTGATGACGTGTCCGTCGAGGCCGCGATCGCCCGGACCGCGGAGCAGTTCGGTGGCATCGACATCGTGCTCAACAACGCCAGCGCGATCGATCTGACGCCGACCGAGTCGGTCAGCATGAACCGCTACGACCTGATGCAGGACATCAACGCGCGTGGCTCGTTCCTGTTGTCGAAGCTCGCCATTCCATTCCTGAAGCTGTCGGCGAACCCGCATATCCTGACCCTTTCGCCGCCGATCAGTCTCGACCCGAAGTGGTTCGAGGCCGGGCACCTCGCCTACAGCATCGCGAAGTATTCGATGAGCCTGGTGACCGTCGGGCTGGCGGCCGAGTTGCGGCAGCACGGGATCGCGGCGAACTCTCTATGGCCGCGGACGACGATCGACACGGCCGCGATCCGCAACGTCGTCGGCGCCGAACTGGCCGACCGGTCGCGGACGCCGGAGATCATGGCGGACGCGGCGCACGCGATTCTCACCAAACCGAGCCGGGAAGCCTCCGGGAACTTCTATATCGACGACGAGGTGCTCGCCGCCGAGGGCGTCACGGACTTCTCCAAGTACCGCATCGGCGGGCGGGAAGAGGACCTGCAGCTGGACTTCTGGGTCGAAGCACGCTTTCCCGCTGAGACCCCATCGGACACAGTCGAGGCACGGACCACTCCAGAAGCAGGGCCATGATTCGCGAACCGCAGCAGGAGCGCAGCCGCACGACCCGGAAGCGGCTGGTCGAGGCCGCCGTCGAGACGATCGGTGAGCTGGGCTGGAACGGGACCACGGTCGCGGTGATCGCCGAACGCGCCGGGGTCTCGCGCGGTGCGGCGCAGCACCATTTCCCGACCAGGGAGGACCTGGTAGCCGCGGCGGTGGAGCATGTCGGCGAGATCCAGATCGTCCAGCTGCGGTCGCACGCGGCCGAGCTGTCCTCGGGGCTTTCCCGTATCGAGCGGGCCGTCGACATGGTGCTCAACCTCTACAGCGGGCCGCTGTTCCGCACCGCGCTTCACCTATGGGTCGCCGCATCGACCGACGAATCGCTGCGCGCGACCCTCGTCCCGTTGGAGGCGCGAGTGGGCCGGGAAGCACACCGGGTGACCGTCGAACTTTTGGGCGTCGACGAGTCTCACCAGGGCGTTCGTGAACTGGTCCAGGCCACTCTGGATCTTGCCCGTGGTCTCGGGCTGGCCAATCTGCTGACCGATGACACGAAGCGCCGCAAGCAGATCGTCGGGCAGTGGGCGAGGGTCCTGGAGCCGACCCTGGCGGCGGCGAAGAGCACGGAAACATAGCGGAACCGAGAAGGTGCGGACAACGTCTGAGATCTTGTTAACACTTACGGAGCAGCGATCGATAACTCCGTGTAAGTGCTGCTGATCCAGGTAGCTGATCGAGAGAGGTCTAGTCCGGTGTCCGGTTCAGAGGTAGAGCTGTCCCATCGAGCCATGGCGATGCTGCGAGCGGTCGCGGCACGCCGCGCCCAGATGTCGTGCAGCTGCGAGCCGGATCTGTTCATCGACGGCTTCGCCTGTTGTGACCAGATGACCGCGCACGCCCTCGCTCGCGGCGGCTACATCCAGCCCGCCGAGACCGCCGTGATCGCCGCCGTCACCGGCCGGGTGCCTGCCGAGCTGACCGAAGCAGGCCGCGCCGCGATCGCCGTCACCGCCGCAGCCTGAGTTAATCTTCTTTACAAAGGGCCGTTGAGGACGTTAAGTCGTCCTTGACGGCCCTTTGTCCTGCGGGTGACATTTTCTGTCCGGTGTGGACATCATCGACTACGGATGAAACGGCGATCCGGACGTGGCGAGAAGGTAACGAAAGGGCCAAGATCAGCACGTTTACAACGAGCCTCTCCGTTCCTAGTATCCACCCGGGATGAGGCCGTCGCGGAGTGCGACGGCATGGGGACCAGGAGGTATCGATGGCGCGCACGCCTCGCCGCGACAACGGCGGGAATGCCTTGACCGATCTGATGCGGAAGGCGGGTGCGGAGCCCCGGCGACAGGGACCGCGCGGGCCGAAGCATCGGGCGGAACCCGCTGTTGTCATCACGGCGGAGCCGAGGATTCCCTCAAGCGGACGGCTGCGCCGGATCTCCGCACTTTCGGCAGGTGGCCTCGTGGTCGGCGGACTTGTGGTCCTGCTGGTCGCGCCGTCCGAATCGGTCGACGTCATTTCGGGCATCCCGCCCGCGCCGCCGTCGCTGACGATCGCACCGCAGGCGGTCGAGGTACCGGGAACGCCGACGTCCACGGCGGCGATCCAACCTGGACCGCCGGGAGGTGACGTGGCGCCTCCGCCGGCGCTGCAGGGCAATATGAACGGCATCTCCAAGCCGAGTTCCGAAACCCCGCCGCCTCCGCCACCCCCTCCGGCGACCACGTCCGCGGCGCCCGACTGGCCGGACTACCGCGATTACCCGTATCCGTACGACCCTCGATACGGCGACCCTCGATACGGCGACCGCGATCGTTATAACGACGGGTACTACAACGACGGCCACTACGACGGTGGCGGCCGACGGCCCGGCGGATACCACTGACTTCGGAATCCGATAATGGCGACTTCGGAGTAGGAATTCTTCCGGCCTCATGCAACCTGAGGGGAGTTGCCCGATAGGGCGAAAGGGGGAGTTGTTTCTCCCGCCATGGTCAACATATAGCGCACTGGGGGACTTGCCGCAAGACCCGGGTCGTACCGCAGAATCATCGGCCTCAGCCATTACCTGCGGAAACCTGGAGTTACGAAGTGCGAGTGTTGTTGTCGACGTATGGATCACGGGGCGACGTCGAACCGCTGGTGGGGCTCGCGGTGCGGTTGCGGGAACTCGGCGCCGAGGTGCGGGTGTGCGCGCCGCCGGATGAGGACTTCGCGAAGCGGTTGGACGGTGTCGGCGTGCCGATGGTGCCGGTCGGCCCGTCCGCGCGTGCGCTGACGAAGGCGGCGCCGCCGGCGTCGTCCCTGCCGCAACGTGCGGCCGAGATCATCACCGACCAGTTCGAGGCCGTCACCGCGGCGGCCGAGGGCTGTGACCTGCTGGTGGCCACCGGTGCGATGCCCGCCGCGGCCGGCGCGCGGTCGGTGGCCGAGCTGCTGGCCATCCCTTCCGTGTCGGTGACGTTCCAGCAGCTCACGCTGCCGTCGCCGCATCACACACCGCTGGCGTATGCGGGCCGGTCGTTCCCGCCGGGGGTAACCGACAACCGGCAGCTGTGGGAGCTGGACGCCCAGAGCATCAACGAACTGTTCGGTGAGGGGCTCAACAAGAACCGGGTGGCGCACGGCCTGCAACCGGTGGACGACGTCCGCCACCATGTCTTCGGCGACCGGCCGTGGCTGGCGACGGACCCGGTCCTCGACCCGTGGCGCGAACCCGCGTACTTCGAGGTAGTGCAGACCGGAGCGTGGTTCCTGCCGGACGAACGCCCGCTCCCGGACGACCTGGAGACGTTCCTGAACGCCGGCCCGCCACCGGTGTACGTGGGCTTCGGCAGCATGCCGATGCACGGATCGACGGACGTCGTCCGAGTGGCCGTCGAGGCGGCTCGCGCGCAGGGGCAGCGGGTGCTCGTCCTCCACGGCTGGGCCGACCTGGCGCTGGTCGACGACCAGGACGACTGCTTCGTCGTGGGCGAGGTCAACCACCAGCGGTTGTTCCGCCGGGTGGCCGCAGTCGTGCACCACGGCGGCGCGGGCACGACGACGACGGCCGCCCGGGCCGGCGCGCCTCAGGTGGTGGTCCCCCAGCTCGCGGACCAGCCGTATTGGGCAGGCAGGGTGGCCGAGCTGGGTATCGGCGCGGCACACGAGGGTTCGGCTCCGACCTTCGAGTCTCTGTCCGCCGCGCTCAAGACGGCGCTGCCCCCGGAGACCCACGCACGAGCGACCGCCGTGGCCGCCACGGTCCAAACCGATGGAGCGGCCGTGGCCGCGAAGCTCCTGCTGGACGCGATCAGCTGAGAAACCCGCTCCGAAATCGAAAGTCGCGGTAAGGGGAACTTTGTCAATCCAGGGGTACGAAGAAGAACTGCGGTCCGAGCAGAGCTACGTGGCCGGGCTCTACGGGCGGCTCGATGCCGAGCGCGCCCGGGTGAAGAGCGGCTACCAAGAGGCGTTGGGGGGAACCGGCGGGACGGCCATGGAACGCGACGTCGAGGTACGCGCGCTGGCCAAGGAGGCGAAGCGGCTGGGCGTGGCGGACAACGGGTTGTGCTTCGGCCGGTTGGACGACCTTTCCGGAGACCACTCCTACATCGGCAAGATCGGTCTCTTCGACGAGGAGAACTCGTACGAACCGGTGTTGCTCGATTGGCGCGCACCGGCGGCGCGCGCGTTCTACACCGCCACCGGAGCGCATCCGGAGAACATGCGCCGGCGCCGTCAGTTCCACACGCTCGGGCGTCAGGTGGTCGATTTCACCGACGAGGTACTCGGCCGCCCCGGCGAGGGCGACTCCGGGGACGCGGCCCTGCTCGCGGCGGTCAACGCGCCGCGCGGTGAGGGCATGCGCGACATCGTGGCGACCATCCAGGCCGAGCAGGACGAGATCATCCGGCTCGACCACCCGGGCGTGCTGGTGATCGAAGGCGGCCCGGGCACGGGGAAGACCGTCGTCGCGCTGCACCGCGTCGCCTACCTGCTCTACACCCAGCGGGATCGGATGGAGCGCCACGGCGCGCTCGTGATCGGGCCCAACCCGGCGTTCCTGAACCATATCGGGCGCGTTCTCCCGTCGCTCGGCGAGACCGACGTGGTGTTCATGACCGTCGGCGATCTCGTGCCAGGGCTGCATGTCACCGCCGAGGACACACCGGAAGCCGTGCGGCTCAAGGGTTCGCTGAAGATCCTCGACGTGCTCGCGGCGGCGATCGCCGACCGGCAGCGGTTGCCGGAGCAGCCGATCCCGATCGATCTGAAGGACGTCACGGTGCGGATCGACGCCGAGACCGCGGAGTGGGCCGTTCAGGAGGCGCGTGCGAGCGGGCAGCCGCACAACGAGGCCCGTGCGGTGTTCACCGACATCGTCACGTACGTCCTCACCGAACGGGCGATCGGCCGGATCGGCCGGGGCTGGCTGACCCGGGCGGACCGCGAGGAATGGGAACAGCTGCGGGGAGATCTGCTCAAAGAACTCGCGGCCGACGCCAGGTTCACCGCCGCACTCGACGAACTCTGGCCGATCCTGACACCGGAAACCCTGTTGTCGCAGCTGTATTCGTCTCCCGAACGGCTGCGAGCGGCGGGCGGCGACCTGGCGTTGTCGCGTGCCGATGGCGATGCCTGGACGGTTTCGGATGTGCCGCTGCTCGACGAACTCGTCGACTTGCTCGGCCGCGACAAGGCGGCCGACCAGGCGGCTGAGCGCGCCGCGGAACGGCAACGGAAGGCCGAGGCCCAGTACGCCGCCAACGTGCTGGACAACCTCATCGAGCGAGAGGATCTGAACGACGACGTCGGCCTGCTCGCCAAGGACATGCTCTTCGGCGAGGATCTGGCCGACCGCTTCGTCGAGCACGACACCCGCACCCTCGTCGAACGCGCGTCCGCGGACCGGGACTGGACCTACCGGCACGTCGTCGTCGACGAGGCGCAGGAACTGTCCGAAATGGACTGGCGGGTGCTGATGCGACGCTGTCCCGGACGATCGTTCACGGTGGTCGGCGATCTCGCCCAACGCCGGTCGGAAGCCGGGGCGACCTCGTGGGACGCGATGCTCGAGCCGTACGTGCCCGGCCGCTGGGTCTACCGGTCCCTGACGGTGAACTACCGCACCCCGGCGGAGATCATGGCCGTCGCCGCCGCTGTACTCGCCGAGTTCGCACCCGGGGTCAAACCACCGGAATCGGTCCGCGCGAGCGGTGTCCGACCTTGGTCCCAACAGGTCGCCGAGGACGAACTTCCTGCCGCCATTGAGGAATTCGTGCGCGACGAAGCCGATCGCGAAGGTACCGGCATCGTGATCGGGCCGCCGGGGGTGCCGGGAGCCGTGCCGGCTTCGGAGACCAAAGGCCTGGAGTTCGACGCCGTTCTGGTCGTGGAACCGGATCGGATCCTCGCGGATGGCCCGCGCGGTGCGGCCGAGCTCTACGTCGCCCTTACGCGGGCTACTCAACGGCTTGGCGTGCTGCACCACGGTTCCTTGCCGGAGGCTTTGGCCGGCCTCGCCTGAGGACGGCAAGCGCTATGAACGGTCCGTTCCTTGCAAATTTCGCAAGGAACGGACCGTTCATAGCGCCCGGTGGGGAACGGGGCGTCAGCCGGTGTAACCCGCCACGATCTTCGTGTAGTCGTACTTGCCCTGCGAGATTCCCGCGCAACCGCTGCAGTCCCGGTTGACCGCCCAGAACGACAGCCGCGCGAGGTGCTTGCTCGCCGCGTAGTCGCGGATCGCACGGAAGTCGGCGACGCTGACGGTCTCGCCGGCCACGTCGGTCTTCCCGTTCATCGACGAGAGCCCGCTGCGCCGGTATGCCGCGTCATCGCTCAGGCCGAAGGTGGACTTGACGACGTTCTTGAGCCCGTCCACCGCGCTCCGGGTCTTACCCGCCATGTCACCACCGCTCGAGAAGTCGAACGGCATGACCGACCACGCATCGACGCCCGCTCCGAGCGTCTTCGACTGGTTGATCAGCCGCTTTCCGGTCGCGCTCGGTCCGGAGACCGCGGTCGGGATGGTGATGACCACGCGGAGGCCCGGGTTCTTCTGCTTGGTGATCTTGATGGCGTTCAGGATCCGGTCCTGCACGGTGTAGTTCTCGAACTCGTCGGTGTTCTCGATGTCGAGGTCGATCGCCTTCAGCTTGTAAGCGTCGATGACCTTCTGGTACGCGCCGGCGAGTGCAGCGGGTGTGCTGCACTTCGGGCCGAGTTTGGTGCCCGACCAGCCGCCGAACGACGGGATGATGTCCCCGCCCTTGGCCCGGATGTTGGCGATCATCGTGGCGTCGGCGCCGGTGAGGGACCGGTTGCCGTCCCATTTGGGGTTACAGCCGCCGTCGGACAGGATGAACGCCAGGGTGAAGGCCTTGACACCGCTCGCGTTCATCGCGGCGATGGGGTCCTTCTGGCCGCCCCACTGGTAAAGGTAGGGCGAAGCGAGCACCGGGTCCGGGGCGGCCGAGGCGACGGGGGCGAGGCCAACGGTGGTGGCGAGCGCGGCTCCTGCCGCGGTCGCCAGGGTCGCCCAACGTCGTAACGATTTCATAGGTCCTCCAACTGGTACGCACGCGAAGGAAGGAGCGCGCAGGTTTGGAGCACCTCCGTACTTGACGCGGCGTATCAACCAGGGAGGTAACTGTGTGCTTACTCACAGTGGACTAGACCAATAAGGACTGTCAAGAATTCACCGACCTCGGATGAGAATTGACCGACCTTAGTAGGGGGTCCATGACCCGGAAAGCGGAGTGACAGCACCGCCTGAACCGGTTAGTTTGCCGAAATGGTGGGGGACTCCCTGATGGCGACAGGAGGCGGCGGCCGTGGTGGCCGATTCGCCCTTCCCCGGCGGATGTTCGGGACGTGGAGCCTGTGGGAACTACCCAGGCGGGGCCTGATCGGGTACCTGCTCCTCGTTCAGATCGCGGCACTCGCCGCCACCGCCTTCGCTTTTACTTCGATTCCGCCGAAGCCGGCGTCATTTGTTCCGTTTTCCGCGCTGTTGGCCGGAATGATCTGCAGTGCGGAGTTCTCGCGTCCCGTTGAGCGGTCCCGTGCCGACACCCGGCTCGGTGCCGGTCTGGACGCCGCCTGGATCTTCGCGGGCGTGCTGTTGCTGCCGCCCGGTCTGGTCGCCGCGCTGGTCGTCGCGTCGTCGGTGCATCGCTGGCTGCGGATCCGGCGCGGGGTCGCGCACCGGCAGGTGTTCGCGGCCGCCGCGACGACGGTGTCCGCGCTCGCGGCGTCGCTGGGCTTCCTACTCGTCGGTACCTCGGCCTTTCCCGACGCGGCAAGGGACTTCAAGACCTTCGCCCTCGCTTTCGGGACCGGCGTGGTGTTCCTGGCGGTCGACGCCGCCCTCGCCGCACCCGCGGCCGAACCCGGGGCGGAGCCGTCGGGATTCGCCTTCGACGCGGCGATGGTCGCGTTCGGACTGTTGCTCGCGTGGTCGGCCGCGGATTGGCCGTTCGCGGCGGTACTGCTCGCCGTGGCGCTCGTGGTGCTCCACCGCGCCGGCCTGATGCGCGACCTGCGAGGTCACGTCGGTACGGACTCCGGCACCGGGCTGCTCACCGCGTGGTCCTGGTTGGACGGTGCCCGCACCCAGTTCGACCTCCTTCGCCATCGTGGCCCCGATTTCTCGCTCCTGATGCTCGACCTCGACCATTTCGCACGGCTCAACGACGAACACGGACGGCAGGTCGGCGACGACGTTCTCCGCGCGGTGGCCGACACCTTGCGCGCCGAGGTCCGGGCGGCCGATCTCGTCGGCCGGTTCGGCGGTGAGGAATTCGTCGTCCTGCTGCCCGGAACCAGCCGTTTCGACGCCCTCGCGATCGCCGAACGCATCCGGCTGCGGGTCGCCTCGACGGCGGTCTCATTGGGTGGGACGCGACCGGTCGGCCCGTTGTTCGCCGGTGCGACCGTTTCCATCGGCGTCTCGTCGCATCCCGTCGACGGCGAAACCCTCGACGGGCTCATCGGCGCGGCGGATCAGGCGATGCGCGCCGCCAAGGCCACCGGGCGCAACCGGACCGTCGTCTTCGAAACCGAGGAACCACTCAGCTGACGGTGCGGGACGGCCATCGGAACTCCTCAACTGTCCGAATCGGACACCGTGGGCACACCTATGTCTTCGAACCACAGGTCCGGATGCTTCTCGATGAACTCGGTCATCAGCGCGGTACACGCGGGATCGTCGAGCAGCGTGATCTCCACACCGTTCTCCTCGAGCCAGCCGTGACCGCCTTCGAACGTGGTGGCCTCGCCGATGATCACCCGCCCGATCCCGAACTGGCGCACGAGCCCGCTGCAGTACCAGCACGGGGAGAGCGTGGTGACCATGATCGTGTCGCGATAGTGCGGCCGGCGTCCGGCGTTGCGGAAGGCCGAGGTCTCCGCGTGCATCGACGGGTCGCCGTCCTGCACCCGGCGGTTGTGCCCGCGGCCGAGTAGGACCCCGGTGGAGTCGAACAGCGCCGCCCCGATCGGGACACCACCCTCGGCCTTCCCTGTCTCGGCCTCTTCGCGAGCGACGGACAGAAGCTTCCCGGGATCATGGATCACGTAGTCACTCTCACCGGCCTCGGACGGCCTGACAAGCCCCCGATCGAACGAGGACCGAACCTGTCCGCGATATCTGTCAGACTGCCTGTCATGAAGCGAGCGAACCGATGACCACGGGCACGTCGGCGAGGCTGCTGCGCATGCTGTCCCTGCTGCAGGCGCGGCGCGACTGGCCGGGCTCCGACCTGGCCGAACGGCTCCAGGTGGACGTCCGCACCGTCCGCCGCGACGTCGAGCGGCTGCGTGAGCTGGGCTATCCCGTACACGCGACGCCCGGGGTAGCCGGCGGGTACCGGCTCGGCGCGGGGGCCGCGTTGCCACCGCTGCTGCTGGACGACGACGAGGCCGTCGCGGTCGCCGTCGGCCTCCGCACCGCCGCGAACGGGACGGTGTCGGGGATCGAGGAGACCTCGGTCCGCGCGCTCACGAAACTCGAGCAGGTACTGCCCGCGCGGCTGCGGCATCGTGTCACCGCGCTGAACACCGCGATGATCCCGCTCGGCGGCACGGTCCCGGTGATCGACGCCGAGGCGCTGACCGTGATCGCCTCCGCCTGCCGTGACCATCAACGGATCCGGTTCCGGTACACCGGGCACAACGGCGACGTCAGCGAGCGGTACATCGAGCCGCTGCGCATGGTGCACACCGGCCGTCGCTGGTATCTGGTCGCGTTCGACCTCGACCGCGACGACTGGCGCACCTTCCGCGTCGACCGGATCGGCGGCGTTCCTCTGACCAGTTTCCGTTTCACGCCAAGGAAACCGCCGGCCGACGATCTGGCGGCCTACGTCTCCCGCGCGATCACGACTTCACCGTACCCGCACCAGCTCGTGCTGCGGGTGAACGCGCCGGCAGGTGAACTCGCCGAGTACGTGGCACCGACCGTGGGAGTGGTCGAGCCCATCGACGAGCACACCTGCCGCGTCCGCGTCGGCTCCAACAACCTCTCTCTGGTGCCGTACTACCTGGCCCAATGGGACGTCGACTTCGTTGTCGAAGAGGCGCCGGAGGAGGTCAAGGAGCGGCTACGGCTGGTCGCCGACCGGTTCAGGCGAGCGGTCGGCTGACTCGGCCGCGGACGCCGCCCTCTTCGCCCGCTTGGCGAGCACCGCGATCGAGCTGAGCGAGATGATCGCCAGCACGATGATGTAGGCCGAAACCGACATCGATGTCCCGGTGGATTCCAGTAGCGCCACCATGATGAACGGCGCGAGCCCGCCGCCGACGACCGCGCTGATCTGGTAGCCGAGCGAGGCGCCGGTGTAGCGCATCTCGGCGGTGAACAGCTCCGCGAACAGCGCGGCCTGCGGGCCGTACATGATGCCGAGGAACAGGGTGCCGACGAACGAGGCGATCACGAACAGTGGTAGCGAAGCCGTGTCGATCAACAGGAACATCGGGATCGCCCACAGCGCGACGCCGACCGCGCCGAAGGTGTAGATCTTCAGCCTGCCGATCTTGTCGGACAGCTTCGCCGCGCCGGGGATGATCGCCAGCTGCAGGATGCTGATCAGCAGTGTCGCCACGAGCACCGTGGTGCGGGACATGCCCAGATGCCGGGTGGTGTAGTCGAGGACGCCGTTGAGCAGGATGTAGAACGTCGCCGTGTTGACCATGAACGAACCGCCCGCGAGCAGCACCGTGCCGAGGTGGTTGCGCAGCACCTCACGCAGCGGCGACTTGCCGCGGCTGCGCTCTTCGGCGGCGAGTTTCGCTTCGGCACGGCGGTATTCCGGGGTTTCCTCGACGTGCTTGTGGATGTACCAGGCCAGTGCGAGCACGAGAATGCCGACCAGGAACGGCAGACGCCACGCCCAGGTGAGGAAGTCCGACGGGGGAGCGACCTCGGCGGCGACCAGGAACACCGTATTCGCCAGCACCACACCGATCGGGACACCGAGCTGGACCAGGCTGCCGTAGAGGCCGCGTTTGCCCGGCGGCGCGTACTCGGTGGCGAGCAGCATCGCGCCACCCCACTGCGCACCGACCGCGATGCCCTGCACCAGCCGCAAGAGCACCAGGATGATCGGCGCCGCGATGCCGATCGTGTCGTAGGTCGGGAGCACGCCGATCAGCGTGGTCGCGCCGCCCATCAGCGCGATCGCCAGTACCAGCACGGGTTTCCGGCCACGCTTGTCGCCGAGGTTTCCGGCGATGATCCCGCCGATCGGACGGGCGAGGAACCCGACCGCGAACGTCGCGAACGACGCGAGGACTCCGGCCGTCGGGTTGGTGGTCGGGAAGAACGTCTTCCCGAAGACCAGCGCGGCGGCGATCCCGAAGACGAAGTAGTCGTACCACTCGACCGAAGAGGCGAGTGCCGCCGCTGTCGCGGCTCGCCTCCGCTGGGCGATCGTGATCGTCGAGGATTCGGTGCTTTCGGGGACGTTCTCTGAGCTGTCGACCATGTCGTGTGCCCTTCGCTCGGCAGCTGCTACGGCGGTGTTCCGGGCAAGTTAACAACCGCTTAGTATGTGGTCAACGTCTCAGCGCGAATTTGTCGATACCGACTAGTTGGTATGCCACTCTGGTGGCGGTATCGCCGGGGATATCGATCTGTCGTGGTCAGGAGAGTTTCGTGCCGAGCATGCGCAGCACCAGCTCGCTGTACTCCCGGCCGAGGGCCTTCGGGGTCTGCCGGGCACGGTCGCTGTACCAGCGGGCGACGTCGACGCCGAGGGAAAGCACCGCGCGGGCCGCGGTATGCGCGTCGCCGACGGTGAACACCCCCGTCTTCACGCCTTCGGTGATCACTTCGCGTACGACCTGCTCGATGCGGCGGCGGAGCTTCGCGACCACGTCGAACTCGTCGTCGGGCAAGGCGTGGAGTTCGTACTGCACGACACGGGCGACGGTATGCCGCCTGGCGTGCCACGCGACGAAGTCCTCGACCAGCAAACGGATTCGCTCGACCGGGTCGGTCTCGCGGGCGACGACGCTCTCGACCAGCGCAAGCGTCTGTTCGTGGCCGTACTTGCTGATCGCGAACAGCAGCGCCGCCTTGGACGGGAAGTGCACGTACAGCGCGGCCGGGCTCATACCGGCGGCACTGGCGATGTCCCGGGTGGTGGTCGCGTGATAGCCGCGGCGGGCGAACGATTCGACGCCGGCCAGCATCAGCCGTCGTGCCGTCTCCGGCTGGACATCCGGCCAGAGTTCGGCCGACAGCGACATGGTCATCCCGCGATCCTCCCAGACACTCGGACCGGGTAGTGCACTTGACACCGTGCCCCGGTTCTTCCCATTGTAAGCGAGCGCTTAGTGATTGAAGAGGAGATCGACAAAGTGAACTCGTTCAAGGATCGCGTCGCGATCGTCACCGGTGCGAGCCGGGGTATCGGTCTCGGCATCGCCAAGGACCTGGTCGAGCGTGGCACGAAGGTGGTCATCACCGCGCGCAAGCCGGAACCGCTGGCCGAGGCCGTCGCCGAACTGGGCGGCCCGGACGTCGCGATCGCCGTTCCCGGCAAGGCCGACGACACCGCGCACCAGGACGGGGCCGTCGCCACGGCGGTGGAGTCGTTCGGGCGGCTGGACATGCTGGTCAACAACACCGGCATCAACCCGGTCTACGGTCCCGCGCTGGACATCGATCCCGAGGCCGCCCTGAAGATCTTCGCGGTCAACGTGCTCGCGCCGCTTTCGTGGACCCGCCGCGCGCGTGACGCGTGGATGGGCGAGCACGGCGGTTCGGTGGTCAACGTCGCCTCGGTCGCCGGCCTCGGCGCGTCGCCCGGAATCGGCATGTACGGCGTCAGCAAGGCCGCGCTGATCCGGCTCACCAAGGAACTCGGCTTCGAGCTGGGCCCGAAGATCCGCGTCAACGCCGTCGCGCCCGCCGTGGTGAAGACCAAGTTCGCGACCGCGCTGTACGAAGGCCGCGAGGAAGAGGTCTCAGCGGCCTACCCGATGAAGCGCCTCGGGATCCCGGCCGACATCGCCGGCGCGGTCTCGTTCCTGCTTTCGGAGGAAGCGGGCTGGATCACCGGGCAGACGATCGTCCTCGACGGCGGCGTGACCCTGGCAGGTGGCCTGTGACCTCCTCGTTCTCCGGCTCCGGCGTTGTCGTCACCGGCGGCGGAGGCGGCATCGGAGCCGTCCTCGCCCGCCGCTTCGCCGCCGAGGGCGCGCGAGTCGTCGTCGGCGACCTGAACGGCGACGCCGCCGCTGAAGTCGCGAAAGAGATCGGCGGTACCGCGGTCGCGGGCGATGTCGCGAGCGAAACGGGCGTCGCGACGCTGATCGAGAAGGCCCGCGGGACGCTCGGCGAGATCGACGTGTTCTGTGCCAACGCGGGTATCGCCCCGCTGGGCGGCGCGGACGCTCCCGAGGACGAGTGGGCCCGGATCTGGGACGTCAACGTGATGGCCCACGTCCGCGCGGCGAAGCTGCTGCTGCCGCCGTGGCTCGAGCGTGGGCGCGGGCATTTCATCTCGACCGTTTCGGCCGCGGGTCTGCTGACCAGCCTGGGTTCGGCGTCGTACTCGGTGACCAAGCACGGCGCGCTCGCGTTCGCGGAATGGCTGTCCGCGACCTATCGCCACCGCGGGCTGAGGGTGCAGGCCATCTGCCCGCAGGGCGTGCGGACGGCGATGCTGGAGCAGACCGGCGCGGCGGGCGACTTGATCATGGGTGCCGCGGCGATCGAACCGGAGCAGGTCGCGGACGCCCTGTTCAAGGCCATCGCCGAAGACCGGTTCCTGGTGCTCCCGCATCCCGAGGTCGCCGGGTACTACACGGCGCGGGCCACGGACACCGACCGGTGGCTCGGCGGGATGAACAAACTACAGCGCAAGATCGAGCAGGTCGTCGGGGAATGACCGACTGGGGCCCTGAGGTCGGCGAGATCGCGCGGCGGCGTGAGCTGGCGGAGCGGATGGGCGGGCCGGAGAAGGTCGCGCGCCAGCACTCCGCCGGGCGGCTCACCGTCCGGGAGCGGATCGCGGCCCTGGTCGACTCCGGCAGCTTCGACGAGATCGGCGTGCTCGCCGGAACGGGCGAGTACGGCCCGGCCGGCGAGCTGACCGGGTTCACCCCGGCGAACTTCGTGGTGGGCACGGCTCGCCTGGATGGACGGCGCGTCGCGCTCGGCGGCGACGATTTCACCGTTCGCGGGGGAGCGGCCGACGCCGCGATCATGGAGAAGCAGATCTACGCGGAACGGCTCGCCAACGAGCTCGGGCTGCCCCTGGTGCGGCTGATCGAGGGCACCGGGGGCGGCGGCAGCGTGAAAATGCTGGAGCAGCACGGATTCACCTACGTTCCGTTCAATCCGGGCTGGGACTTCGTGGTCGACAACCTGTCGACCGTGCCGGTCGTCGCCCTCTGCCTCGGACCGGTCGCGGGGCTCGGTGCGGCGCGGGCGGTGACGTCGCATCTGTGCGTGCTGGTCGAAGGCGCCGGGCAGCTGTTCGTGGCGGGCCCTCCGCTCGTAAAGCACGCGACCGGGGAGGACCTCACCAAGGAGGAACTCGGCGGCGCCGGTGTCCATCGCTACAGTGGCGCTGTCGACCGGATCGTCGGCAGCGAAGCCGAGGCTTTCGCTCTGGCCAAGGAATTCTTGTCGTATCTTCCGTCCTCAGTGGACGCACTGCCGCAGGCCTTCCCCGCGGAGGATGACGTCGCCCGGCGAGATGAGTCGCTACTTTCCCTGGTACCGCATGACCGCCGGAAGCCCTACCGGCTGAAACCCTTGCTGGACGGTGTCTTCGACGCCGGATCGGTGTTCCCCTACGGCAGTTCCGGCGGTTCGGCGTTCGCGGGCCTCGCCCGCCTCGACGGCCACCCCGTCGGCGTCCTGGCGACGGATCCCTTCCGTGGCGCCACTTTGACGGCCGAGGGCGCCGACGTGATCACCCGACTGGTCGACCTGTGCGAGACGTTCCACCTCCCGATCGTCAGCCTCACCGACCAGGCCGGCATGGTGATCGGCCTCGCCGGCGAGAAACGCGGCTCGATCCGGCACGGCGCCCGAGCGGTCACGGCGGTCTACCAAGCCCGGGTCCCGATGGCCGAGGTCATCGTGCGCCGCGTTTTCGGCGTCGGGGGAGCGGGAATGACCAACCGGCACCGTTTCGTGCGCCGCTGGGCCTGGCCTTCCGGCGACTGGGGCTCGCTTCCCGTCGAAGGCGGCATCGAAGCCGCCTACCGCGCGGAAATCGAGGCGGCGGAGAACCCCGAGGCCCATATCGCCGCGATCCGGGCGCGGCTGGACGCGGTCCGTTCCCCGTTCCGGACGGCGGAGAAGTTCCAGGTCGAGGACGTCATCGATCCCCGGGAGACTCGGGTCCGCCTTTGTGACTGGGTGCGGGATGCGTACGCGGTGCTGCCGAAGCTGGTTGGGCGGCCTTCGTTCGGTATGCGCCCATAGGGTCTGTCCTTGCCTGCCACGGTTTCGAAGGCCTTGACCGACTGGGAATCGATCACCGCAGGGAGTGCCCATCCCCACCCCGCGGCAGATGCACCCGTGCTTCTACGGCAGTTTTGACTGGCATTCCTGTGTGGAGATGTTCTGGGTGCTGGTGCGCCTGCTGCGCCACCACAGCGATCTCGTGCCCGCCGCGGAAATCCGCCGCGTACTCAACGAGCACCTGACCACCCAGGCGCTGGCGGCCGAGGTCGCCTACTTCGCCCCTGACGAACACCGCACCACCCAACGTCCCTACGGCTGGTCGGCGCTGCTGGAACTCACCCTCGAGACCGCCACCTGGGACGACCCGGACGCGGCGCGCTGGTCAACCGGCTTGCACGAGCTGAGCGCGGTCTTCGTGACGCGCTACCTCGACTGGCTGCCGCAGGCCGCCTATCCGATCCGGTCTGGGGTGCACGACAACGGCGCGTTCGGGCTGTCCCGTGCCCTGCCCTACGCCGGCTACCTCGCCGACCGCAGCGACCTGCGGCTGCAGCAGGTCATCACCGAGACCGCCTGGCGATGGTTCGGATCCGACCACGACTATCCCGGCTCCTGGGAGCCCTCCGGAGCCGATTTCCTGTCCCCGGCCCTGGCCGAAGCCGAACTCATAACCCGGCTGCTGCCCGCGACCGAGTTCGCCGACTGGCTGCACGAGTTCCTGCCCGGCCTCACCGACCAGAAGCCCGCGGCCCTGTTCACGCCGGCGACCGTGACCGATACCTCCGACGGGCTGATCGCTCACCTGCACGGGCTCAACCTGCATCGCGCCTGGTGCTGGCACCGTATCGCGCACGCCCTCCCTGCCGGCGACGACCGGATCCCCGCCATGCTCGACACGGCACACGCTCACACCCAAGTCTCACTGCCGCAGATCACCGGCGGCTCGTACATGGTCGAACACTTCCTTGCATACTACGCACTCCTTCTGCTCGCGGAACGGGCTTGATCTTGTGGGCATGGGGAGGAGCCCGCTGCCGCGTGGGGCGGCGGGCTCCTCGTTGTGTTCTCAGGCGAGGGTGTGGTGGTGAGTGTTGCGCCGTGGTGTTTGTAGTGGGTCCAGATACTGCGGCGGAATGAACTCCGGTAAGCCGTCGGTGGCCATGCGGACGTGCCAGTCCCCGTGGTGAATCAGGCGGTGATGGAACGAGCAGAGCAGGCAGAGGTTGCACAGGTCGGTCGGGCCGCCGTCTGCCCAGTGATGAATGTGGTGGGCGTGGCAGCGTTTCGGTTTCCGTTGGCATCCGGGGAAGGTGCAGCCGCGGTCGCGGAGGTTGAGTGCGCGGCGTTGTGCGGGGGTGACGAAGCGTTTGATCCGTCCGACGTCCAGGGGTTCTCCGGTGGCGCTCAGGACGGCGGGGAGCATGAGGCAGTCGCAGGCGGCCATGCGGGCGTCGCGGGCACTCATCTCCCCGACGAAGTCCAGGCAGGCCCTCCCGATCCCGGTTTTGAGTTCGTTGAGGGTGACGGTGACCATCACCATGGTCCGATACCCATTCGTACCCGGTTGGTCGGGGCAGGCGATCGCCAAGTCCAACAGGTCGGCCCAGGCGTCGCCTTGGCGTTGCGGCACGGTGCGGTGATCGGCCTGCCCGAACTCGTCGATCGGTCGTTTCTGCGCGTAGGCGTCGATCGCCGCGGCGGTCCGTGTCCCCAACTCGTCGTCGAGTAGTCCGGTCAATTTCCAGAAGCCGTCCTTCCGCCGCTGCAGGTGGAGTTCCCGCCGCGGTGGTGTGGGGTCGGGGTCTTTCGGTTCGGCGCCGTCGGGGTCGAGGTGGGCGAGGAGGTTGTGGCCGAGGTTGGTGATCTCCGCCGGTGTGGCTGTCCGGGCGTATTCGGCGAGGATTCCCTCGGCACTGTCGCGGTCGTCCGGGGTGACGTGGTCGGGGATCTTCCGCAAGATCTGCACGATCCGATCTACATGTGCGTCCCCGATCGCGCCCTCCGCCGCTGCGACCGCGGTCGCGGGAGCGAAGGCCGGGATTTCGGTGCCGTCCAACCCACGAGTCGGGTTCAACACCAACGCCCTGTCCATAAGGTTCTTTGCTTCACTGCGGGAAATACTGGCCACATCTTCCAGCCATGCCCGCGTACTGCCATAACCGAACAAGTCATTCGCGCCGCGTGCTTCGATTTCCGCGAGATAGGTCCCCAAGACCGCCGACGCGGCGCGGATCGTCGCCAAGGTCTGTGTCACACCGTGGGCGAGTTCCAGCTTCCCGGCACGCCACAACTCCTGCGGCAGCTCGGGAACAACGGGAACCTCGGTCTCGGACACCCCTCCACAATATCACCCTTTATCGAACACATGTTCGTAATTTTAAGTGGCAATGAAAATGTCCGGATAGCACTGACGGGTGATTCGGCAATGATTGGCAGCTACAGGAGTGGCCCCAGTCGGAGGCGTCCTCGTCGGTCTTCTCGTTCGTCTCCGCCAATGCCAATGACGGCGACATCGGCATCTACTGGGAGTCGGCCGCGAGCTCCCCGAACACGCTGACCGTGAAGCTCGGCGCCGATGCCGACCTCGATCAGATCGTCGTGAAGCGTTCACGTCGCTGAAGCCGCGCGCCATCCGGGGTGACCGCGAGAAGAGCCATTCGCTACCGAGGTCGTCCAGTCCGAGTCGCCACGTTCAAGAGGCAGGGCGGCCATCTCGGGGACCGAAAGCGGCGACGGCTTCGGCATCGGTCGCGCGGGCGTTGAGGAAGTAGTCGGTCCATTCGTCGACATCCGGATACGACGAGCCGGCGCGGATCGATTCCCGCGCCTGCTCGATGTCGAACTCGGTCCGGCGCAGGCTCACGACACCGTTCGAGAGCAGCGCCCATGGAGCTGTCGACGAGCACCACCTCGTCATCGTCACGGGGCGTGCCGTGGCGATGTCGCCGGTCAGGACGATGCGGTCGCCGCCGCGACCTCCGGCTCGGCGAGTACGGCGTCGAGTGCGGGGAGGACGCCGTGGATGTCGGACAGAACCGCGACCGCCGCAACCATGATCGCAGCCTAAATGGCCGTGTGGGGCGGAAAGTTCGGCGGACGGCGTTCGTTCCAGCTGGCCAGGCCTTCGGGAAGTTCTTCGCGTGTAAAGGAATCGAGCATCAGTGTGGTGGCTTCCCTGGCGGATTCCTCGAGTGACAGCGCGGCCTCTCGCGCGACCTGGCGTTTGATCATCGCCATCGAGCGTGGGGCGCTGTAGGTGGTGAGTTCTTTGGCGTAAGCGTGGGCGCGCAGCCGGAGTTCCCCGGCCGGCACGATCTCCTGGACCAGGCCGTAGTCATGCGCCTGTTCGGCGGTGAAGGTCCGGCCCGAGAGCAACAGGTCCAGCGCCCGGCCCCGGCCGACGAGGTCCGGCAACAGCTTGGCGACGCCGTACTCGGCGACGAGGCCGCGCCTGGCGAACGCCGTGGTGAACTTGGCGCCCGCGGCGGCGAACCGGACGTCGGCGGCGCAGGCGAGCACGAATCCCAGGCCGGCGCAGCCGCCGTTGATCGCGGCGACGACGGGGACGTCGACGTAGGCGGCGGCGAGCACGTTGCGGAAACCCTCGTGCTCCTCAGGCGTCGGCTGCGTGCTCGACGAGATGTCACCGAGCAGCCCCAGATCGGCTCCGGGACAGAAGGAACGCCCGCTGCCGGTCACGACGACGGCACGCACGGCCGGATCGGCATCAGCCTCGCGCAGCAGTTCGCCGTAGCGGACCTGCATGACCTGGTCCATCGCGTTGCCACGGTCGGGTTTGTCGAAGGTGACGGTGGCGACCGTCCCGTCGACGGCGTACCGGACGTTGTCCACAATGTCCACAGTGGACTGTGAGAGCTGGTCGGTCACGTCGGCCTCCTCGGGTCGTGCCGCCATCCTAAGCGGTTGCTTAGTCGTCGTCGAGGGCTGAGTGCGAGCCCTTGACGTGGCCGGTGTCAGGCTTCTACCGTCGTGCATACCGACTGGTCGGTGTGCACTGTCGAGGAGGACACCTGCATGAGCTGGTACGAAGCGAAGCCGTGGCTGGCCGCCTACGACGATCGGATGAAGGCCGCGGAATCGCCGGAGGTGACCAGCCTGCCGGCCTCCTTTCGCCGGGTGGCGACTCTTTCGCCGCACGCGACCGCGATCGCCTACTTCGACGGCAGGATGAGCTACCGCGAGGTCGACGAGCTTTCCGACGGCGTCGCGCGCCATCTGAGCGCGTCCGGGTTCGCGCCGGGTGACCGGCTCGCCGTGGTGCTGCAGAACATTCCGCAGTTCGTGCTCGCGCTGCTCGGTGCGTGGAAGGCGGGCGGGGTGGTCGTCCCGGTCAATCCGATGTACCGCGAGCGCGAACTACTGCACGTCCTCGGCGACGCCGACGTGCGCGCGATCGTCTGTTCGCAGGCCGGGTGGAACCGCTACATCGCCCCGCTCATCCCGGGCAGCGGCGTGAAGATCGCGCTGACCACCAGCGAACTCGACCTGCAGACCCGGAACGATCCGCGCGTGCTTGGCAAGATCGTGCGGGAGCCGACGCCCGGCGCGGCCGATCTGCTGAAGGTCGCTCGCGCCGCCGCGGGCGACCCGCCGCCCGATCCCGGCCAAGGCCCCGACGACATCGCGCTGATCAGCTACACGTCGGGGACCAGCGGAACGCCCAAGGGTGCGATGAACACCCACGGCAATCTCGGGACGAACGCGGCCGCGCTCAGCAGTTTCAGCGGTCTCGGCGAGGGCGCGACCCTGTTCGGCCTGGCGCCGTTGTTCCACATCACCGGCATGGTCTGCGAGATCGCCTCGGCCATCGACATCGGTGGCACGCTCGCGCTGGCCTACCGCTTCGAACCCGGCGTCGTTCTCGACGCCTTCCTCGAGCACAAACCCGCTTACACGGTCGGCCCGTCGACCGCGTACATGGCGCTGATGGCCCATCCCGAGGTCGGCAAGGAACATTTCGAGTCGTTCCACCTCCTGTATTCGGGAGGTGCCGCCCTGCCGCCCGCCGTGGTCGACGTGTTCCGCGAGCGGTTCGGCCACTACATCCACAACGGTTACGGGCTCACGGAAACGACCGCGGGCTGCATCGCCGTGCCGGGCTCTCTCGAAGCGCCCATCGACGAGGAGTCCGGGACCATCTCGATCGGTCTTCCCGTGCCGGACACCATTGTGCGCATCCTCGGTGAGGAAGGCGAGGAGCTGCCGTTCGGGCAGTCGGGGGAGATCGCCGTCGAAGGCCCGATGGTGGTGCCCGGCTATTGGAACCGGCCGGAAGCGACGGCGGCCGCGCTGCCCGGCGGCAGGCTGCTGACCGGCGACATCGGGTTCATGGACCCGGCGGGCTGGGTCTATGTCGTCGACCGCAAGAAGGACATGATCAACGCCTCCGGGTTCAAGGTGTGGCCGCGTGAGGTCGAAGACGTGCTCTACACCCACCCGGCGGTGCGTGAAGCGGCCGTCGTCGGCGTCCCCGACGCGTACCGTGGCGAGACCGTGAAGGCCTACATCAGCTCGCAGCCGGGAAGCGCCGCCGATCCCGGCGAACTCGTCGAGTTCTGCAAGGAACGGCTCGCCGCCTACAAGTACCCGCGGACGATCGAGGTGCTCGACGAACTGCCGAAGACGGTGAGCGGCAAGATCCTCCGCCGCGAACTGCGGGCACGGGGCTAGCGGGCGATGGCACGGGTCGAGACCGTCCGAGGCGCCGTCGACGTCGCCGAGCTGGGCCGGGTGCTCATGCACGAGCACCTGTTCGTACTCAGCCCCGAGTTCATGGCCAACCATCCCGAACACGACGGGTTCCGCGAAGACGAGCACGTCGCCGAGGCGATCCGGCGGCTGAACGAACTGAAGGCCGCGGGGATCGACACGATCGTCGATCCGACCGTGATCGGGCTCGGGCGCTACATCCCGCGGGTGCGGAAGGTCGCTGCCGCGACCGACATCAAGATCGTCGTCGCGACCGGGCTCTACACCTACAACGACGTGCCGCATTACCTCCAATTTCGCGGTCCTGGCCTCATCTTCGACGAAGAGGATCCGTTGATCGGCCTGTTCGTCGGCGACATCGTCGACGGGATCGCCGACACCGGGGTGAAGGCCGGCCTCCTGAAATGCGCGACCGACGAACCCGGTGTCACGCCGGGTGTCGAACGGGTGCTGCGCGCGGTCGCGAAGGCGCACCGCCGGACCGGCGTGCCGATCATGACGCATACCCACGCGCCCACCCGTCGCGGTCTCGAGCAGCAGTCGATCCTCGAGGAGGAAGGCGTTGACCTGAGCCGGGTCCTCATCGGGCACTGCGGCGACAGCGCCGATCTCGGTTACCTGACCGAACTCGCCGACAAGGGCTCGCTGCTCGGGATGGACCGGTTCGGGCTCGACCTGTTGCTGCCCTTCGAAGAGCGCGTCGGGACTGTCGCGGCGATGTGTGAACGCGGCTATGCGGGAAGCATGGTCCTCTCGCATGACGCCTCTTGTTTCATCGACTGGTTCGAGCGGGACCGGATCGCCGAGGTCGCGCCCAACTGGCACTACCTCCACATCACCAGGGACGTGTTGCCCGCCCTGCGCGAACGTGGCGTTTCCGAAGCCGACATCACGACGATGCTGGTCACGAACCCACGCCGGTTCTTCGAGCGCACCGGCGCGTATTGAGTCCCAGGCCGCTGCCGTCGACAAACCGGCCGGTATGCTGAGCGTCCGCACGAGAAGGAGCCGGCCATGACACGAGCGACCACCCGCAAGGCGGGTACGGCCGAGGCGAGCGGCGACGACCAGGCGGCCGTGCCACGCCGTCTGCTGTCCCACGCCACGAAGCTCTTCGCGAAGAAGGGCTTCGACCGGACCTCCGTGCAGGAGATCGTCGAGGCGGCCGGGGTCACCAAGGGCGCGATGTACCACTACTTCGGCTCCAAGGACGACCTCCTCATCGAGATCTACGGACGAGGGCTGCGCGGGCAGATGCAGCAGTTGGAGACCGTCGCCTCGAGCGCAGACCCGGTCAAGGACCGGGTGTACAGCGCCGCCTCCGACGTGGTCGTCTCGACCATCGACAACATGGACGACAACACGATCTACATGCAGTCGGTCCACCTCCTCACCGCGGAGAAACAGAAGACGGTGCGTGCCGAGCGCCGCAAGTACCACGAGCGGTTCCGGTCCCTCATCGAAGAGGGCCAGGTGTCCGGCGAGTTCCGGAACGACAAGCCCGCCGAGGTGATCGTCGACTTCTTTTTCGGCTCGGTGCACCACCTCGGCACCTGGTACCGGCGCGGTGGCGCACTTTCGGCCCGTCAGATCGGCGACCACTACGCCGACCTCCTGCTGGCCGCGCTGCGTCCCTGAATCTAGTGCGTGAAGGACTCCTTCCCTCGGCTCAGCCGAGGGAAGGAGTCCTTCACGCGGGCGGTGTCAGGCAGGCAGGTTGATGAGCGGCGCGAGAGCCGCCCGATGCCGTCCAGGAGTGCCGAAGGCGATCTCGTCGCTCTTCGCCCGCTTCAGGTACAGATGCGCGGGGTGTTCCCACGTCATCCCGATTCCGCCATGCAGCTGAACGGCTTCTTCGGTCGCGTGCACCGCGATGGGCGCGTTGCGCGCCTGCGCCACGGCGACGGCGAGGGGGATGTCGTCGCTGCCCGACGCGAGCGCGTCGGCGGCGTAGCGGGCTGTCGCGCGGGCGTTGACCAGGTCGGTGTAGAGGTCGGCCAGCCGGTGCTTGAGCGACTGGAACGAACCGACCTGACGGCCGAACTGGTAGCGCTCCTTCAGGTATCGCACGGTCTCCGTCAGCGCCCACTCGGCGATCCCGAGCTGTTCCGACGCGAGCAGGCCCGCGGCGGTCACCAGCGCGAAGGTCAGGGCGGACGGCGCGGTCGAGGCGTCGGCGACCCGGTTCGCGGTGACGTTCTCCAGGGTGACGTCGGCGATGCGCCGGGTCAGGTCCAGGGAGATCACCTCGGACACCGTCACGCCGGCCGACGACGCGTTGACCGCGTAGAGGCCGGGGCCGTCGGGGCCCACCGCCGGGACGACGATCAGCTCGGCGACCGACGCGTCGGCGACGCTGCCGGCCCGGCCGCTGAGCGTGCCGTCCGCGCCCACCGTGACCGTCGACGGGAAGTCGGTGCCCGGCGCCGTCGACAGGGGCACGGCCAGTGCGCCGATGAGGTCACCGGCGGCCAGTTTCCCGAGCAGTTCGGCCACTTCGGGCTGCGAGGTGTCCGTTGCCAGCAAGGCCGACGTCGCGAGCACCGCGCTGCCGAGGAAGGGAACGGGCGCGACGCTGCGCCCGAGTTCCTCCATGACGACGGCGACTTCGCGGGCCGAAGCACCATGCCCGCCGAGAGTCTCCGGCACGGCGAGGCCCGCCGCACCGAGGTCCGCCGCGAGGGTGCGCCACAGTTTGAGGTCGTACGGTTCGGCAGACTCCGTCCTGGTGATCAGCGCGGAAGGTTCGGCGCGGTCGCCGAACAGGTCGCGGACGCTCGCGCGAAGGTCCTCTTCGACCTCGGAATACAACAGGTCGCTCATCGGGGCAGGTCCTTCCAGGCGACGTCCTTGTCGATCCGCGGCTCGGACGGGAGTCCCAGCACACGTTCGGCGATGATGTTGCGCAGGACCTCCGAGGTGCCGCCCTCGATGGAGTTCCCCTTCGCGCGCAAGTAGCGGTAGCCGGCGTCACGGCCGGCGAAATCGACGGAGTCGGGACGCCGCATCGTCCAGTCGTCGTAGCGCAGGCCGTCCTCGCCGAGCAGCTCGATCTCGAGCCCGGAGACGGCCTGGTTGAGTTCGGAGAACGCGACCTTGACGGCCGAACCCTCCGGCCCGGGAGCGCCCGCGGCCAGTTGCTGCCGCAGCCGCGTGCTGGCCAGCCGCAGGCTTTCGCCCTCGACCCAGAGCTTCAGAAGCCTGTCGTGCAGTTCCGAAGTCCGCAGTTCCGGACGCTCCTGCCAGGTCTTGACGACCGGGCCCACCAGCCCGCCACCGCGCGGGAACTCGTGCCCGCCGATCGCGACGCGCTCGTTCATCAGCGTGGTCTGCGCGACCTTCCAGCCCTCGCCGACGGCGCCGAGGCGGTGCGCGTCCGGGATGCGCACCTTGGTCAGGAAGACCTCGTTGAACTCCGCCTCGCCGGTGATCTGGCGCAGCGGCCGGACCTCGACGCCGGGAGCGGTCATGTCGCACAGGAAGTACGTCATGCCCTGGTGCTTCGGCACGTCGGGATCGGTACGCGTGACCAGGATGGCCCACTGCGACTTATGCGCGCCCGACGTCCAGACCTTCTGCCCGGTGACGATCCAGTCGTCGCCGTCGCGCACCGCGCGGGTGCCGAGGGCGGCGAGGTCGGAACCGGCGCCCGGCTCACTGAACAGCTGGCACCACACCTCGCGCTCGGTCCACAGTGGACGCAGGAAGCGTTCGCGCTGTTCGGGGGTGCCGAAGGCGAGGATGGTCGGCGCGGCCATGCCGAGGCCGATACCGATCCGGCCCTTGTCGTTGTCCGGCGCACCCGCGGCGTCGAGCTCGGCGTCCACAATCGACTGCAGGGCCCGCGGCGCGCCGAGCCCGCCCAGTCCCTCGGGGAAGTGGATCCAGGCCAGGCCCGCGTCGAACCGCGCGTCCAGAAACTCCTGCCGTGGCGTGGTTTCCGGCGGATACGCGGCCAGGAGATCGGCCACGCGCTTCTTCAGGTCTTCAGTGATCGTCATTTACTGGCCTCCGTGCGGTACTTCTTCAATTCACGGTGCGCCAGCGAACGCTTGTGCACCTCGTCCGGACCGTCGGCGAGGCGCAGCGTGCGCACCTGCGCCCACATCTCGGCGACCGGGAAGTCCTGGCTGACCCCGCCCGCGCCGTGCACCTGGACGGCCTTGTCCAGGATCCATTCCACGGTGATCGGGGTGGAGATCTTGATCGCCTGGATCTCGGTATGCGCGCCCTGGTTGCCCACGGTGTCCATCAGCCACGCGGTCTTGAGCACCAGCAGGCGCTGCAGCTCGATCTTGACCCGCGCCTCGGCGATCCAGTCCTGCACCACGCCCTGTTCGGCGACCGGCTTGCCGAACGTCTCCCGCGAAAGCGCGCGCTTGCACATCAGTTCCAGTGCGCGTTCGGCCATCCCGAGTGCGCGCATGCAGTGGTGGATCCGGCCGGGGCCGAGGCGGGCCTGCGCGATGGCGAACCCGTCGCCCTCACCGGCGATCAGGTTCTCCGCGGGCACGCGGACGTCCTCGAACAGGACCTCTGCGTGGCCGCCATGGTCGCCATCGGTGTAGCCGAAGACGTGCATGCCGCGCTTGACGGTCATGCCCGGGGTGTCGCGGGGGACCAGGATCATGCTCTGCTGCTTATGCGGCGAGGCGCCCGGATCGGTCTTGCCCATCACGATGAAGATCTTGCAGTTCGGGTTCATCGCGCCGGAGATGTACCACTTGCGGCCGTTGATGACGTACTCGTCGCCGTCACGGCGGATGCTGGTGGCGATGTTGCGCGCGTCCGACGACGCGACGTCCGGCTCGGTCATCGCGAACGCGGAGCGGATTTCCCCTTCCAGCAACGGTTGCAGCCACTGCTTCTGCTGCTGCTCGCTGCCGAACATGGTCAGGACTTCCATGTTCCCGGTGTCCGGCGCGGCGCAGTTCAGCGCGGTCGGCGCGATGTGGAGGCTGCGGCCGGTGATCTCGGCGAGCGGGGCGTACTGCAGGTTCGTCAGCCCGCCGCCGTGTTCACCGGGAAGGAAGAAGTTCCACAGACCGCGTTTGCGGGCTTCGGCCTTCAGCTCTTCCATGATCGGCGGATGCGACCACTCGTTGTCGCGTTCGGCGAGCTGCTGCTGGAAAACCGGCTCGGCCGGGTAGATATGCGAGTCCATGAACTCGAGAAGCTTCGCGCGAAGCTCCTCGGTCTTGGCGTCGAATGCGAAGTCCATCAGCTCTCCTCCTTGAGAGTCTCATTGCCGTGGGCGATCAGGGGGACGACACCCTCGCCGACGCCTTCGAAGCCGGCGCCCACGGTTTGGCCCTTGCTGTAACGGAGGTGGATGCCCTCCAGGATGACCGCGAGTTTGAAGAACGCGAAGCCCACGTACCAGTTGAGCCGGGAGACGTCCCGGCCGGAACGCTCGGCGTACCGGGCGATCACCTCGTCGTTGCTCGGATAGCCGGGCGCGGAACTGGCGTTGGACACGAACTGCAACGAAACCTTGTCACGCTCGGCGTAGGCGACCAGGAGCGCGAGGTCGGTCAGCGGATCGCCGAGGGTGGACATCTCCCAGTCCAGTACCGCGGTGATCTCGTCGTCGGCGTTGACCAGTACGTTGTCCAGCCGGTAGTCGCCGTGGATGATCGACGGCCTGCCGGAGTCCGGCACCGACGCGGCGAGCCGGTCGTGGAGGTCGTCGACGCCGGGCAGGTCGCGGCTGCGGTTGCCGTCGAGCTGTTTCTTCCACCGCCGCAGCTGGCGCTCGAGGAACCCTTCCGGGCGGCCGAAGTCGCCCAGCCCGACCGACTCCGGGTCGACGGCGTGCAGGTCGACCAGGGTGTCGACGAGCGAATCCGCGATCGCCTTCGTCCGGTCGGCGCCGAGGACGGCCAGCTCCTGGTCGGTGCGGTACGGCGTGCCCTCGACGAACTCCATCACGTAGAACGACGCACCGATGACGTCGGTGTCCTCGCACAGGAGCAAGGCGTCGGGGACCGGGACGGCGGTTCCGTGCAGGCCGGAGATCACGCGGAACTCGCGGCCCATGTCGTGCGCGGTGGGCAGGACGTGCCCGAGCGGCGGGCGGCGGACCACCCACCGCGACCGGCCGTCGCCGACGATGTAGGTGAGGTTCGACCGGCCACCTTCGACGACCTGGCCCGAGAGGTCACCTTGGACGAGTCCCGGCCGGTGCGCGTCCAGATGAGCCTTGAGTCTTCCCAGGTCAAGGCCCGGTGGGTCGGTCTGGTTCATGGAACCTCCTCGCTCTTTCGCTACAGGGTACCGACCAGTCGGTATGCCGTACAGAGGCGGTCCGGCAACGGGCTGCCGGACCTCGTTTCAGGCGATCAGCCGGGCGACCATCTCGGCGACGCAGGCCGGCTTGGCCTCGCCGTCGATCTCGATCGTCCAGCGGACGACGGCCTGTTTGCCGCCGGCAACGTCGGTGACCTCGACCAGTTCCGCGCCGGCCCGGATCTTCGAACCCACCTTGACCGGCTGGGGGAAGCGGACCTTGTTGAGGCCGTAGTTGATGCCCATCTTCAGCCCGTTGACCCGGTAGATCTTCGGGCCGAAGCTGGAGATCAGCGAGAGGGTCAGGAAACCGTGGGCGATCGGCGCGCCGAACGGCCCGGCCGCGGCCTTCTCCGGCTCGACGTGGATCCACTGGTGATCGTCGGTGGCGTCGGCGAACAGATTCACCCGTTCCTGGGTGATCGTCTGCCATTCGCTGTAGCCGAGGTGTTCGCCGACGGACTTCTCGAACTCTTCCAAAGAGGTGAATTCACGCATGAGGGATCAGTCCTTCGGTCCGCCGGCGACGTAGATGACCTGGCCCGAGATGAACCCGGCACCGTCGCTCACCAGGAACGAGGTGAGGTTGGCGATGTCGTCGGGCGTGCCGACGCGCTGCACCGGGATCTGCGACGCGGCCGCGGCCTTGAACTCCTCGAAGTCCATGCCGATCCGTTCCGCGGTCGCCGCGGTCATGTCGGTCGCGATGAACCCGGGCGCGATGGCGTTCGCGGTGACGTTGAACTTGCCCAGCTCGATGGCGAGCGTCTTGGTGAAGCCCTGCATTCCGGCCTTCGCGGCGGAGTAGTTGACCTGGCCGCGGTTACCCAGGGCCGAAGTGCTGGACAGGTTGACGATCCGGCCCCACTTCTCCTGAGTCTGGTGCTTCTGCACCGCGCGGGTCATCAGGAACGAGCCCTTGAGGTGCACGCCGAGGACCGAGTCCCAGTCCTGTTCGGTCATCTTGAACAGCAGGTTGTCGCGGGTGATGCCGGCGTTGTTGATCAGCACGGTCGGCGCGCCGAGCTCCTCGGCCACCCTGGTCACCGCGGCGTCGACCTGGTCGGCGTCGCTGACGTCGAGCGCCACACCGACGGCCTTGCCGCCCTCGGCGACGATCGCCTCGGCTCCCTGCTTGACGCTCGCTTCGTCGAGGTCGAGCAGGCCGACGGCGAACCCGTCGGAGGCCAGGCGCCTGGCGACGGCGGCGCCGATGCCACGGCCTGCGCCGGTGACGATCGCTACGCGGCTGGGGGACTCGGTCACTGGGGACCTCCTCGTCATTGAGTTTGACGCTGATGCGGCGAAGTCCTGCCGAGGACTCCGGATTGCCGCTGAGTCTGCCGTACTAAGCGGTCGCTTTGGAAGGGGGCGCGCGGTTTCTCACTCGCGAATGGGTCCGTGAAGGCCTCCTTCCCTACGCTCAGGGTAGGGAAGGAGGCCTTCACTACCCTTCAATGCGCGGGAACGAACAGGATCCGTAGTGGGGATCGTCCGGGTCGCCGGACTGGCCGGGCGAGTTGACCGCACGTGAGGCGTCCCAGTTGCCGACGTCGAGCACCATCCGCACCGACGGTCGCCGGTCTGCCGGAAGTCCGTGCGTAACCGGCGCAAACTGACGCTGACCATCAAGACGTTCCGGTCCATGAGCTCCGAGCACCGCACACTGCTGGGCGAGGAGGCGGAGCACGTGGCGCGGCTGCGTGGCGCGTCGACGGTACAAGTCGAGTTCGCCGACGCGGCACGCTGACCCCGCTGTTGTCCTTTGTGGACTCAGCGAGCCTCGGCTGTGACGGCTCGCCACCTGGACCGCTGCGCGGGACCGGAGGAAAGAACAGACGATCGGAGGTTATTCGCGAAGCTCGTTGCTTCTACCGTGGGACGTCGACCGGAAACCCCCAGTTCCCCCTGGTCCGTCGCGGCGGTCCGGATTCCCGGTGAGGAGCGCTCCCATGAAGATCTTGCGCATGGCGGGTCTGGCCGTGCTCACGGCCTCCGCGGTCGCGTTGTCGATGACGACGGCGTCCGCGCACGACCCCGAGACATCCGAAGGACAGGCGGCGGCCAAGACGTTCCTGGCGGACCACGTCCCGGCCGAGCGGCACGCCGTGCTCGGTACCGCGGCCGGTGTGCCGTGTGTCAACGGCAAGGCCGACATCTACCCGTGCAAGAACGTGGACCTGCTGAGTGTCCTGCCCCTGTCCGGTATGGGCGGCGGCAACGGCAACGACATCTGGGGCTGGACCGATCCGTCCTCCGGCAAGGAGTACGCCATCGTCGGCCGCACCAACGGCACCGCGTTCGTCGACGTGAGCACGCCGACCTCGCCGAAGTTCCTGGGTAACCTGCCGTCCAACGGCGGCAGCAGTTCGTGGCGGGACATGAAGGTCTACAAGAACCACGCCTTCATCGTGGCCGACTTCATCACCGGGCACGGGATGCAGGTGTTCGACCTGACCCGGCTGCGCACGATCACCACGCCACAGACGTTCACCGCCGACGCGCTGTACAAGGGGTTCGGCCCGGCACACAACATCGCCATCAACGAGGCGACCGGCTTCGCCTACGCCATCGGCTCCAACACCTGCCGTGGCGGGCCGCATATGGTCAACATCCAAGCCCCGAAGTCCCCGGCCAACGCGGGGTGCGTGTCCCAGGACGGTTACACCCATGACACGCAGTGCGTTGTCTACAGTGGACCGGACGCGAGGTATCGCGGCAAGGAGATCTGCTTCAACGCCAACGAGGACACGCTGACCATCGTCGACGTGACCAACAAGGCCAACCCGGTGCAGCTCTCCCGCAAGGCCTACTCCGGCGCCCAGTATTCGCACCAGGGCTGGCTGACCGAGGACCAGCGGTACTTCCTGCTGGACGACGAGCTGGACGAGTCACGCGGTACCGACAAGCGCACCAAGACCTATATCTGGGATCTGGCCAGCCTTTCCAGCCCGGTGCACACCGGCACCTACAGTTCCCCGGCGACCGCGATCGACCACAACCAGTATGTCAAGGGACAGCGCACCTACCAGGCCAACTACCAGGCCGGCCTGCGCATCGTGGACGTCAGCAAGGTCGCCTCGGCACAACTGACCGAGGTCGGGTATTTCGACATCTACCCGGCGAGCAACGCGGCGAAGTTCAACGGGGCTTGGAGCAACTACCCGTATTTCGCCAGCGGAATCGTCATAGTGAACGGCATCGAGCAGGGTCTGGTCGTGGTCAAGCCGAACGCCTGAGTGTCATGCGGAAA
This sequence comes from uncultured Actinomycetota bacterium, assembly GCA_963766045.1. GTDB lineage: Bacteria > Actinomycetota > Actinomycetes > Mycobacteriales > Pseudonocardiaceae > Amycolatopsis. Next base: position 2,662,870 of record CAVXYN010000003.1, read on the forward strand.
CTTCGTTTCACCGACTGGCTGTTCGCCGCGCTCGCCGTCGCCCTCGTGGTGGCGGCGGCGTTCGTGGTGCTCCGCCCGACGCCCGGACCCGCGCATTCGGCCCACCAGCGGGTGGCACCCGCGGACCTGGCCCCCGCCGCGCACAGCGACGGCCTTTCGGAGGCGGAGGGCGGATACCGGTTCGAGCGCGTGACCACGCCGTCCACCCGAGGTCCCGAGGTGCCGGTCGCATTCCGGATCCTCGGCGGGGACGGCAGGCCGGTCACCCGTTTCCTCGACAACCAGACCAAGCAGATGCACTTCTTCGTCGTCCGCGACGACATGCACGTCTTCCAGCACGTGCACCCGACGCTGGACGGCGAGATTTGGCGCACCACGCTCGCGTTGAGCGACGGCGGCGCGTACCGGATGTTCGCCGAGTTCGTCCCGCTCGACACCAAGGACGCCCGGCACCCCGTGGTGCTCGGCGTCCCGTTCAGCGTGCCCGGTGACACCATGCTCGTCCCGGTTCCCGCGCCCGACGCCGGAACACGGACGAGCACCGGTTTCACGGTGACACGGGTTGACGAGCCGGCCCGGCTTCAGCCGATGCGCCCGCAGGTGCTCAGGTTCGCCATCCGCGGCCCCGACGGCGTTCCGGTCCGGACGGTCGAGGAGCATCTGGGCGCCAACGGGCATATGACCGGGTTTCACACCATGCTGCTCTCGGCCACCCACCTCCACCCGATGCAACCGCTCGGCGTGCCCTTGATCAACGGTGAGCTGACCTTCCACGCCATGTTCGCCGAACGTGGCGAGTACCGGCTGTTCCTGGAGTTCTCGTACGGAGGAAAGGTCCACACCGCGGCGTCGACCATCGCCGTGACCTGAGGGCATCCGGAGCGCTGGTCTGCCACGGCTACCGTGGCTCAGCTGGCGCGCCGGCCCAGCACTTCGGTGATCAGCCGGGGAAGTTCACCGCCGTGCCAGGAGCTGTCCGAGAACCGCTCCTGGGCGATCCCCAGCCACGGCGACGTCTCTTCGCGCTCGTGGTCGTGGAGCTGGATCCCCTTCTCTCGCGAGACGAGGCCGCCGATCTCGTGGACCGCGACCCCTTCCGCGGCAAGGGTCTTCCTGACCAGTTCGACGTCCTGCGGCCCGACGGCGACGACCAGGGTCCAGTCGCCCCAGGCCTGCGCGAGATCGAAGGGACGCAGATTCCGCACCTGACCGCAGACCCCGGCAGGCCCGGCCTCGAGGTGGATCTTGGTGGTGATCTCCGCGCCGAGGCCGTTGGCATCGCACAGGCTCCGCACGGTCGGGTAGAGCCCGTCCGAAACGTCCATCGCGGCATGGGCGAGGTTGGCCGACGCGAGCACCTTCCCGGCTTTCAACTGAGCTTTCGGCTTGCAGGCACGGTCGCGGATCTCGTCGACGATGGCCTCGGGCACGGTGGCCTGACCGCTCATCAGCAGCGCGTAGGCCCACAGGTAACCGGGTGAGCCGACGATCAGCAGCCGATCACCTTCCCTCGCGCCGGTCCGGCCGAGCCTGCTGCCCGGAACACACCGGCCGATCGCGGTCGCCGAGAGCTGCATGGCGTGGCCGTCCCGGAGGTCGCCGCCGACCACCCGCGTGTTGTGCGATTTGACGCAAGCGTCCACTCCGTCGAGCAACCGCTTGAAATCACTGACCTTGGTGTCCCTCGGCAGGGTGTAGTTCACGACCAGCCCCAGCGGGGTGGCGCCGGCGGCGGCCAGATCCGACAGGTTGATCGTGGCCAGCAGCCAGCCCGTGTGGAACAGGTCCGGCTCGCCGAGGATCGCGACGAGCGGGGTCGGGCAACTGTCCGTGGTGGCGACCAACTCGCCACCGCGGGGTTCATCGGCGAAATCGAGAACGGCACAGTCGTCACCGAATCCGGGAACGTCCGCGTAGCGCGGCCGCAGTACCTGGTCGAGGATGGCCCGCTCGCCGATGTCGCCGAGCCTGACGTCGTTCCCCCAGGGAGAAAGTTCAATCGCGCCCGACATGATCCGCCAATCGGGACGGAGCGACATAGTGGTCGCTCGAGTAGTTGTGCGGCATTTCGCCGTAGGGCTGGTCGCTTCCGGTGGAGGCGAACAGCATCAGGTTGCAGATCCGTGCTCCGGGGTGCAGAAGCACGGCGTGACGCAGATGATTGACGATTTCCAGGGTGATGACCGCGCCACCCTTGCTGCCGAATCCGGGGCTGACCTGACCACAAAGGACCACGCTGATTCCCAGGCGTGCGTAGTCGCTCGTGCCGTCGACCAGGCCGACCAGTTTCTCCGAAAGCCCGATGCGCTCCAGAGTCGGTGCGAGAACGACTTCCCCCGGCTCGACGCGCAGCCTGCCCTGCTCGTCCGGTTCCTTCGGCCGGAGTTCCGGATACGTCTCCCGGTCCGCGATGTCGACGGGTCCCGTGGTGACCAGTTCGAAGGCCTCGTGCCCCAGCCGCAGGCTGATCGCGGCGGGCCGGACCAGTTCGCCTTCGAACGGATCGACGAAGAGTTCCCCGGTGTCGTAAGCCCGTTTGATCGCCCGGTCGGTGAGAACACCGCGGCGCGCCCGCCAGGGGGCGAGTACGCGTTTCGCGGGCTGGATTCCGGTGATGGGCCAGTTCATCGACATGGCGTCACTCCGGCTCGGAAGGCTTCGATGACCGAGCCGACGAGGGTGCGGAAATCCGTTTCGGACAGTTCCCCGTTGGGCTGGTCATCGGTTTGCCCTGGTTCGCAGTACACGACGGTCGTCGGCGTGCGGTGGGGGCCTTGAATCACCACGGTCGCCGTCAAATTCGCGTCGAGCGGACGGACGGTGTGCACGACTTCGGTGTCGCAGGAATAGACGTCCCCGCACCAGACATGCGGCGAACCGGTCTTCTTGAGCCAAGCTTCCCCGTCGGCCTTCAAAGCGGCGGGATCGGCCGGGTCGGTGCCGTACCGGTACCGCTGATGGCGTTTTCCGCCTTCGCTCGTTTCCCGGTATTCGACCATGTGCATGCCTTCGCCGGCGATCACCGTCGAAGCGAACTCCCAGCGATGACTGTGCGGATTGGATTCGCCGCGGGAAGGCGTCTCGGATTTCGGCCACATATGCAGCCGGATCCGGAAGTCGGGGGAGAGGTGCAGGACCATTTTGGCGAAGCCGTTGGGATGCCAGTACGAGCGTTTCGCGGCTTCCCGGACGGCTTCCTCGTTCCGGAGCGTGTCTTCCAGCCACGAAAGGAAGGTTCCGGGGTCGTCCTGCACCCGCTGCGCGGCCGCGCGCAGCCAGCTCAGGTCGGCGTGGCCGTCGCCGGGCCGCGTTTCCGTGATGCCACGGAGGAACGCGTGCGGGCCGGGCGTGTCGGCGGTAGTGGTCGAAGGCGGCGTGTCGATCATGGTTCGGTCTTGGTTCCTGGAGGGCTGAGAGGGGGTGCGGCCACGGCGAGTGCCGCCGCACGGAGGGCGGAGACGGCGTCAAGGGTCTGCCAGATCGGCAGATCACCGCTTCCCCAAGCCCACAGCCCTTGATCGACGTCGTAGCGATCCCAGAGGGATCCGAGCGCGAGGTTGAGCCTGGGCAACGGCAGGGAAGGGGCGCCGGCCAACGCCTGGACGACCCAGGCCGAGGTGAAATGCCGGATGATGATCCGGGTCGTGCCATCACCGTCGGGACGTGGCCTGGCGAGATCCTCGGCCACGCCGTCATCAGGGTGCGTCCGATCTATCAGCCATTGTGTGGCTTCGTCGGCCGCCTCTCGGAGGTCATCTCGATCATCGCGGCCGCGCAGGACATCCCGTAACGCGACCACCGCACGCGCAGTGTGCACTACCGACGGTTCGGGGGCGACGAGACCCGCCTCGTTCTTCTCCGGCCACAGGCGTGTGCCGTCGAAATCGAGCCGTGCCGCCAGCAGATCGTCGATCAGCCGGTCGGTCAGGGGGGCCTCCGGGCGCAACCGGCCCGCCGTGTGCAGAACGGCGGACAACAGGTAGGGACGGGTCCTGCTGAACGGATCGAGCGACCGCTCGAGCAGATCCAGCCCTTCATCGGCCGACATCGTCGTGCCCACGCGGAACAGCGCGTCCACGATCGCCGCCGTGGTCTCCGGCCGCTTACCGCCGGCACGGCCTTGCCAGCCGTAATTCGAGCGCATCCCGTACAGGTCCGAGGCCAGCGTGTGCAGGTCGATGTAGGGCTCGCCTACCACCAGCATGGTGTTGATGCCGTACGCGGTGCTCAACGCGGTAGGCCCGCTGGTCTTCTGGAGATTGTGCCGCCAGCCGAGCGGTTTGCCGCCTTCGTCACGAATGAGAAGTTCGGCGAGCCTGTTCCCGACGGTGTGGAGGACCTGCAGCAACGACCGCGAGGTGTCGACGACGGTCACGTCCGCCACCGTCGTCGGCATTGTGTGGTCTTGCGGGGACCGGGCCGCTTCGACCAGGTTGACCAGCGCGTTTCCGGCCCGGAAGTGATCATCGAGCTGCCGCGCGTTATGGGCTGACGGCAGGTATTTGCCGCTCTCCCATTGGGTCAGGTTGGCCCTCGCGACGCCGATGATCCGGGCGATCTGTGCCTGCGTTTCGCCGACCGCCTTGCGAAGCCGCCGCAGCTCATGACCGACGTCCTCGACGCTAACCGTTACCGCATCAGGGCTTACCGGCCGCCCCGCGGTCGATGTAGGCTTCATGTAGGCACTAGACACGTACTTACCTACCTCGGGTAGGCAATGTAGGGCGGTGACTGAACGTGCACACGATGCGGAGCCTACAGCACTCGGCTGAAGTCGTGCTTGCGCCTCGTTCAAGCCCGTGTCGGGGTGCCGATAGGGGGTCCGTTCGACCAGGTCCGGGTGGACGCGGCCCGCCAGGCCGCCCGGGACCGGAGCGACCGGGCAAAGCCGGGACCCGGATGCGGTGAGCCATCCAAAGGTGACGCTCCGCATCGATCTCGGCTCAGGCCGTCTGCGGGCACCACGACCGGCGTAGTAGGTGCCCACCCGAGTCCGCGCACCGCAGCATCGGGGGTGTTCCCCATGGCCCACCATGAGCTTCACACGGCCGTTCGGCCGAATTCGTTCAATCGGCTTCTCGACCGCCTCACCAACTGGCTCCTCGCCACCGAGGACGACGCCAAGGCGACCGCGCGTGGCTGGCAGGTGAGCCGCGTACCGAAGAGCAGGCGTCGCGTCTACCGCGACCCCCGCTGGGACACCGTGCACGTCTGCGCGCCGTGCGGTGGCACCGGACTTCTCCAGCCCGACGAGATCGGCTGCCCGGCCTGCGCCGGCATCGGTGTCGTCCGATCCGTTCCGACGGCGGCCGTCGCCGCCGACCTCTCCGCCGGACAGACAGGAGTCAGGCCATGAGCCGTTGGCAGGAACCCCGGCAGATTTCCGAGCTGGCCCGGGAACTCACCCCGATCGCGCGGCCGAACCCCCTGGTCGCGCTCTACCACTGGCGCTACGAGATCGGCGCGGTGGTCCTCTTCCCGTACGCCTTGTACGCGCTGTTCCACGCGCTCGGCCTTTTCTGGTCGCTCGTGGTGCTCTTCTGCATCGTCAACTGGCTGGTCTACTGGCGGTCCGCACGCCGGTTCGTCGGCGGCAGGCTCCGGTCGATCGTCGTGCAGCACCGGCTGAGGACCGGGTTCGCCCGCGCCAGGGTGTGCACGCTCGACGGCAGGCTGCCCACGATCCTCTGGAGCAAGCCGCGTGGCGACGACGTCGAGGTCACCGTCTTCTGCCCGGCCGGGCTCGGCTCCGCCAGGATCGAGCAGCAGCGCGAACTGCTGGCCTCGGCCTGCTTCGCGACCGATGTCCACGTCTACCGTCATCCGCGACGTTCGTACCTGGTCTACCTGTCGGTCGGCACGGCGAAGATCCGCGGAGGCGCCGAGGTGGACCAGTACACCCTGGCGCCCTAGGGGCGTCAGGAAGTGGCCTGCAGGACTTCCTGTTCCTCGACGACCGGTGCTGTCGCGACTCGGGCGGGGACGAGGAGCGCGACCAGCGCGACCAGCCCGGTCAGTGCCATCGCGCGTTCCACCAGACCGAGCGGGATCGCCTGCCACCAGGGCAGGCCACCGTTCGCCGAGATCAGGATCGCCCCGATGATCACGCCGAACCAGGCCAGCGCCGCCACCGCGAGCACCCGGGAAAGGGCGCGGCGAGCGGGGGAGGACGGGAACACCGCGTTCGCGGCGAAGAGCACGGCCAGTGGCAGGCAGACGAACGCCACCACACTCGCGATCCGGTGCACGGTCCCGCCGGCGCTCGGGCCGATCGCCCAGTTGTTCTTGGGGAACGCCACGATCAGCACCAGGCTCACCGTCCACAGCGCGCAGAAGATCGAGGCGGCCGACAGCGCCGGAATATGCCTCCGCCGGATCAGCGCCCCGAACCCGATCGCCGAGCCGAACGCGACCAGCAGGACCGCGAGGTCGAAGATCCACTTGTTCTCACTCAGCGCGTACTCGCTGATGGTGCGCCGGATCGGGCTGATGGCGCTCGTCGGAGGCAGGACCTGCAGCAGCAGGATCAACAGTGCGCCGCCGGCGACCGCGGCCACGGCGGCGAGCGGGGCCAGCGCGGGCCTGGCGGTTACCTGGGGCGTCGTCATACGTAAAAAGATAACCACTCAACCTTAGGGTTCCATTAGACGTTCCTGTCGGTTGCCTGTCGTGCGCCGCCCTCGTGAGTGGTAATCGCGGTTCTAACGACCCGAATCACTCACGAGACCCGACCACTCGGCCACCGGTGTCGGCGTCGCGAAAGGTGTGTCGCGGGGGTTGCGATCGTGACCGAGGCGGCACGGTGGGTGAGATCGTTGGGCCGAAAGGGGTGTCCGCGACTTGTGGCGGGTACCTCGGGCGGGGTCCGAGGTTTAGGGTCGCGCTACCGGTGGCTGGAGGCTGTCGCCGGTCTGTCCAAGGAGGTCAGTCTGTGGGGTATTCACCAATCCGGCGAAGAGCGGGATGGACGGCGGCCACGCTGGTGCTCGCCGGCACGTTCGTAGCACTTCCGTCGGCCACGACGGCGGGGGCCGCGGACAACGTGGTCCGAACCGGCCAGGCGGTACAGCAGTCCTGTTTCGCGAAGTTGCAGAAGCCGGGCGCACCGGGTACCGATCGCCGCGAGTTCACGTCCACTGTGGACGGCCTGTTGCAAGCGCGGATCGCGCCGCGTTCCGGGGCCGAGGGCGACTGGGACGTCGCCGTATTCGACAAGGCGAGCAATGCCGTCGTGGCCGCTTCGGCCGCGCTGCGCAGCCATGAACTCGCCGAAGGGTTCGTGAAGAAGGGTCAGCAGCTCGTCGTGCAGGCCTGCCGGTATTCCGGGCAGACCCGCGAAGCGTTGCTGGGTGTCGACTTCCTCGCGCTCACGCCGCAGGGCACCCCGACCGGTGCCGCGCCCGCACCGCAGCGCGCCGAGCTGGTCCGGGTGGAAACCCCGGCCAAGAAGGACAAGGACAAGCTGCTCCGGCTCGGCCTCGACGTCACCGAGAAGGCCGACGCCACCGGCGTCGAGGTGGTCCTTGCCAACGACACCGATCGCAGGACGCTGGCGGACAACGGCTTCAAGTCGAAGGTGATTGAGCCCGACCTGTCGGCGAGGTCGATCCAGAACGCCAAGACGGACCGCGAGTACGCCGCCAAGACGCCGGGTTCCGCCCTGCCGTCCGGGCGCACGAGCTACCGGCACCTCTACGACTACCAGTTCGAGATCAAGGAACTGGCCCGTAAGAACCCCAAGCTCGTCACGGCGTTCACGCTGCCGAAGCCGACCTGGGAAGGCCGCGATGTCGTCGGCATCGAGATCGCGAGCGACGTCAAGAACATCGCCGACGGCAAGCCGGTCAACTTCACCATGGGTGTGCACCACGCCCGTGAATGGCCCGCCGGTGAGCACGCGATGGAATGGGCCACCGAACTGGTCAAGGGGTACCAGAACAACCCCGAGATCCGCGGTCTGGTCGGCAGGACCCGCAACATCGTCGTGCCGATCGTCAACCCGGACGGGTTCGAAATCTCCCGTGAGGCCGAGCCCAAGGGTGACTTCTCGCGCTTCGATTACGAGATGAAGCGCAAGAACTGCAACGTCAACGACTCACCCAAGGAGTTCGCGACCGGCGTCTGCAAGGCGAACCCGGGCGGCCGCGAACGCGGCACCGACCCCAACCGCAACTACGCGGGTTTCTGGGGCGGCGCGGGCGCTTCGACCCTGTGGCGCAACGACACCTTCCGCGGTTCCGCTCCGTTCTCGGAGCCGGAGACGCAGAACATCCGCTCGATCGTGTCGAACCGTCAGGTGACGAACCTGATCACCCTGCACACCTTCTCGAATCTGGTGCTGCGCGTGCCGGGTGTCGCCGCCGTCCGCCCGCCGCTCGAGGAGCCGGCCTACAAGGCGCTCGGTGACAAACTGGCTACGCGCAACGGTTACACGAGCCAGCCGTCGTGGGCGCTTTACGACACCACAGGGTCCACAGAGGACTGGTCGTACTGGGCAACCGGTGGCTGGGGCTTCACGTTCGAGATCGGCCCGAACGAGTTCCACCCGCCATTCGCCGAGGGAGTCGTGGCGGAGTACACCGGTACGGCTCCGGCCGCCGGCGCGGGCAAGGGCGGCAACCGGCAGGCCTTTGTGGACATGCTGGCCAACGCCGCCGACCCGGCGGCGCACTCGACGCTGATCGGTTCGGCGCCGAAGGGCTACCAGCTGAAGCTGCACAAGACCTTCCAGACGCCGACCTCGCCGGTCGTCCAGCCGGACGGCTCGACGAAGCCGCCGATCTACGTGACCGACAACCTGAACTCGACCCTCGGTTCCACCGGTGGCCGGTTCGCGTGGTCGGTCAACCCGTCGACGCGCCCGTATGTCGCGGGCCGTTACGGCCGTGACCCGCAGGGCCCGGCTCAGGCGAACATCCAGGTGGCGAACCCGGCCGGCATCCCGGCGATCAACACCGACTACCCGAACGACCCGGCGGCGGAGAGCTTCAACTTCCACGTCGACGGGTTGCCCAAGGTGGACAACGGGAAGTTCAGCGTCAACCTGAAGTGGGCCAGCACGGACACCGACTGGGACCTGTACATCTTCGATGCCGCGGGGAACATGGTGTCGTCGTCGGCGAACGGTGCCACCACGGAGGAACACGCGATCCTGTACGACCCGCCCGCCGGGGACTACAAGGCCGTCATCGTGAACTACGCGCAGGCCGACCCGTCCACTGTGGACGATTGGACCGGCGGTGTCACCTTCGAGTCGCCGATCCCGCCGACCTACGGTCCGAAGGAGGCGTACCAGCTCACCTGTACGTCACCGAAGGGCAAGCTCGTCGGGCTGGCGGACGTCTACATCGACCGCGGCCAGACCGTCGACGTCGGTGAAGTCTGCACCCGCTCCGCACGCGCCACCAAGGAGCGCGCGGGCCGGTAGTCAGTTATAGCGCGTGAAGGCCCCCTTTCCTCGGCTCAGCCGAGGGAAGGGGGCCTTCACGTACTTCTCAGACACTGCCGACGACGCGGTCGCAGACGATCCGCATCGTGGCGGCGTCCACTGTGGACGGCTCGGCGGCGAGCCAGCCGCCGATCTCCTGCAGGAACTGCTCCGGTGTCATCGGCGGCGCGAGCGCTCGGTCTTCGAAATCCGTGGTGACCGCGCCGGTCCGGCTCGGATACACGATCATCGCGCCGCGAAGTGCCACGCCGGGCAGCAGGCGGCGGTATTCGGCGAGGCTTTCGGTCAGTCTGCTCCCGCCGCCACGGAAGGCGCGGCCGTTACGCTGCAGACGTCCGTCGTCGCCGGTTGCGTAGTGTCCCGGCAGCCACAGTTTCGACTCGATCAGCACGAGCCGTTTCCCGCACAGCACGGCGTGATCGATGTCGGCGAAGACCGAGTCCGGCCACGAGATCCCGTGAAAGATGCGCGCACCCGGCAGCCGGGTCAGGTAGTGCTCGAGCAGGCCGGCCGTCAGGCGTTCGGCGAGCTCGTCGGTTTCGGTCCCGGGGGTGCCGAAGACGCGTTTCTCGCCGAATTCCGCGGCGAACCGGTTCCTGGCGCGGGCCGCGGCGAGGTATCCGCGCGCCAGCCGTTGGACCAGCAGGGCCGTCCCCGCGGTGAGCAGCAGCCAGATGATCAGTGTCGGCGCCGTGAACCCGACCCCGGTCAGCACCGGCAGGAGTACGAGCACCATTCCGGCGACGGCCGCCACCACGGGAGTGTGCCCGGGTCCGCGACGCCGTCCGTGCCGCACGCGTCCGTCCTGCGCGGCGAATTCCCACCATTCGAGGTCGTCGGGATCGATCACGACCTGTTCGGGGACATAGCCCGGTTCATCACCGAAACGGCGCCGCGGCCGGGGGCGGATCGGCGCTCGCACCGTCCTTCCGTCAGCGTCGTATCCCGCGCGCCGCAACGGATCACTGAGCGTGTCGTACGCTTCGCGGACCAGCTGGAACGTCAGCGCGGAGCCGCCGGCGTCGGGGTGATGCGATTTCGCGAGCCGCCGGTACGCGGTCTTGATTTCCGTGGACGAGGCCGCCTTGCCGACGCCGAGCACGTCGTAGTAGTCGACATCGGGCACGAGCGGTTCACCTCCAAAGGGCCGGGCCGCAACACTATTCGCACCCGCCGGTGCGGTCCGCAACCACCTCCGCGGCGCGTCAAGGTGACCTCGCGGTCATACTGTTTCGCTTGTGGCGGAACGAGGTCCACCCCCGATGCGTCCTGGATATCGTGGAGATCGACAGGTCGCGAGGAAGGACTGCGGTGGGAGAACCGGTTACGGGCACGGCAGCGGGGGTACCGTTCACCGCTTTGCCGCCATCGGCCGAGGTCAGCGGCGCCGCACCGGTGGTGATCGCCTGGCACATGATCGATGCGCCCCGTACGGACGCCGCGTTCGCCGCCGCGTTGCCACTGTCCGGGGTTCCCGCTTGGCGGGTCTACCTCGGGATGCCGTTGTGCGGCGCGAGAATGGTCGACGGCAGCATGGACGCGGTGATCGAACGCGCCCAGCGTGACGCGATGCTCGCCTACGTCGACCCGATCGTCCGCCAGGCGGCGCTGGAGTTCCCCGCCGCACTGGCTGAACTGCGGGAACAGCTCGGTCTCGACACCTCCAGGATGGCCGTCGTCGGCGGTTCCCTCGGTGGTTCGGTCGCGCTCACGATCCTGGCCACGCGGGAGATTCCGGTGCGGGCCGCGGCGCTGGTCAACCCGGCCGTCAGGGCCCGTTCGGTGGTCGGCCTGATCGAAGATCTCGCGGGGGAGCCGTATTCCTGGAACGACGAGTCGAACCAAGCCGCGGATCAGCTGGATTTCGTCGCACGATCGGGTGAAATCGCGGCCCGGGAAACGCAGGTTCCGCTGGTGCTGGTGAGCGGCGAGGGGGACCACCCTTCGCTTCGCGCCGACGCGGACGACCTGATCGGCGCCTTGAGCGGGCAGTACGCCGATCCGGCACAGATCCAGCTGAAGCGGATCCCTGAACTCGGTCATCCGCTCGCCGCCGAGCCGGGGATCGAGCCGGCGCCCCAGCTTCCGATCGCCAAGCTGGTCGACGAGTCCGTCACCGGATGGCTGGTCCGGTACCTGTGCTGACTCAACAGGTGGCAGGCGGCGCCGAGCGGGCGGGCCCGAATTCGAGGCGCAGTTTGTCCGTTTTCGGGACCACGAACGCGACCCCGTTGGCGGCCCGCCAGTTCGACGGCACGAACACGTACTGCCCGCCGGACTGCAACAGCAGCTTCAGCCCGGTGTACCGGTACTTGTAGATCGCCTCGGGGTCCGCGCATTTCACCTGCAGGACACCGCTCGCGGTGAGGTTGAGGCTTTCCGAGCTGTACACCGTCGCGGCAGGCCGGGTGGGAAGCTGCGCCGCGATCTCGAATCCGCGCTGGGTGCCGAGGACACCCGAATAATCGCCGACGGCCCAGAACAGCCCGATGCTGACCAGCACGTAGCCAAGGACCAGCTCCAGCAGGCTCGAGCGCTGTGACATGGCCCGAACCGCGTTTGCCCAGTGTCGCCAGGCGAAGAGCACCATCAGGACACCGAGTGCGAAGCCGAGTCCCGGTAGCCCGAGGTATTCGTTGATCGGGTTCAGCGCGATGAGCACGGTCGACACGATCAGCACGGCGCCGAGTCCGGCGGCGGCAGGGGTGCAGATCCGGAGCAGCCGCACCCACGCGTCGCCGGTGAGCCGGATCCGGAGAAACCGGACCAGGACCAGGAATATCAGCACCGCGCCGGCGGCTCCCGCCAGCGGGAGGAACACACCGTCGACGCCACGCGCGAAGATCTCGTCCGGGGTCTGGGCGAGAAGCGTGTAGTGCACGCGGAAGTACGCGAAGAACACCTGGGTTTCGATCAGCCCGAAGAAGTAGAGCAGCGCGGTGAGCAGGGTCGTGTTGGCCAGCACCGTGCCGACCAGTTTGAGCGCCTGCGGAGGTCCTGGGTCGGGCTCGGGCGGCTTCGGCTCGGGCTTGCGCAGGCCGCGCCTCGCGGTCATCCGGACGTGGTCTCGGTGGGCTGATCGCTGGTAGAGCCGGGGCTTTCCGTGCTCGGCTCCGTGGTGATGTCGGGCTTGCACTCGACAGCCTTGATCGTGACCGTCCCGCCGGGCTTGACCGGCGAGAGGGTGATGCTGGTGATGCACTCGCCCGAACCGTCGATCAAGACCTTCACATCGCAGAGGTTCGCCCCGCAGACCTCCCGGATGTCGTCTTCGATCTCCCCCTTGGCGATTTTGGGGGTGGACTGCAGAAGGGTGTGGTCGTACTTGATCGGGCTGCCGGGGGCGCCGGGCGGATCGGGATCCTTGGGCCGGCCGCCGCCCTGGCTCTCCGGCGCGGGCCCGCCTCCCGACGCCGTCGCGGTCGGGGCGATCTCGGTGGTCACGCCGCCGTCCGTGGTCATGTCGGCCGGGGCGGTGTCCCTGGGCACCGCGGCGCCTCCACAGCCCGCGAGCCCGAAGGCGGCGATCACCATCGCCGCGCTGAACAGCCGTTTCATGGACCTCACCGTCCCTGGAAGACGCTCTTCTGGATAAGGACGCGGAATGCGGGCTCCCTGATACGTCGTTGCCTGGTCCATTCGGGCGTATTTCGCAGATTCCGCCCTTTCGGGCAGTTCGAGCAGGACCGGTGCCGGACAAGTTTCGGCGTCGGCACTTCCGAGCGACTAGGATTTATGTTAAGAAACTTTACTAACTAACAGGGAGGCGTGCTTTGAGTTCACCCCCGCAGCCGGGGCTCGAGCGGAAGATCGGGCCTCTGCAGGCGACGGCCATCAACATGACCCAGATGTGCGGGATCGGCCCGTTCGTCACCATCCCCGCGATGGTGGTGACCTTCGGCGGCCACCAGGCCATGTTCGGCCGGCCGTTCGGGCCGAAGGACACCGAAGGATCGTTCGCAGGGGTGGCAGAGGGGACCGCGCGGTGATGGGGGAAGACCTGATCCTGGGGATCGACTTCGGCGGGACGAAGGTGGCGCTGGGGCTGGCCGACAAAGCCGGGAGCCTGCTGGTCACCCGGCGGCTCGACACCGACGCGCACGCCGGCGCCGGGCAGGTCGTGAGCCGCGCGCTCGCCGCGTCGCGCAAGCTGCTCGCCGACGAAGGCGCCGAGGACCGCGTCGGCGCGGTCGGCGTCGTCAGCCCCGGAATCGTGCTCGAGGACCGCATCCTGCTGGCCCCGAACGTGCCGGGCTGGGAAGAGCTGCGGCTGCGGGAACTCGTCGCCGCCGAATTCCCCGGCGTCCCGATCGAGGCCGGCACCGACGCCAAGGCGGCGGCGCTGGCGGAATGGCGGTGGGGAGCACTCGCGGACACCGATCCGGCGGTGTTCCTCTCCCTGGGCACGGGTATCGCCGCGGCGGTACTGGTCGGCGGGCGGCTGCTCGCCGGCGCGAATGGCGCTGCGGGAGAGATCGGGTACAACCTCCTCTCACCGCAGGACACCGACGGGTTCGCCAGCGGAGCGGCGCCGCTGGAGGAAGCCGTCGGTGGGCGCGGGCTGGGCGGCCGGGCGAGTGTGCTGCTCGGCCGCCCGGTAACCGCGGGGGAGCTGTTCGCCCTCGCCAGGGAGAACGCCCAGGCGAAGGAACTGGTCACGGCGGCGCTCGACGAACTGTCCATGCATGTCGCGAACCTCGCCATCTCGATCGACCCACAGCGCATCGCGGTCGGCGGCGGCCTCGTGCGCTCGGCCGACGTTCTCCTGCCCGCCCTGCGTGAGCGGCTGGCGCAGGCTGTCCCGTTCCCGCCGGAGCTGGTCTCGGCGAAGTTCGACCAGGACGCGTCATTGCTAGGGGCAATCGCGCTCGCGCTTGGCGAATAGCAACCGCTGGGACCGGCCGCCCGGCCTACGCTAGATCCGATCTAGCGGAGGCCCGGCGGCTTTCTCGCGCCTAGGGGGTGAGGCGAGAGGAGGTCCAGGGTGAACCGAAGTCCGTTGCAGGTGGCGGTGATCATCGGCAGCACTCGCGAGGGGCGGGTGGGCGATGCCGTCGGCAGGTGGTTCACCGGCCACGCCAAGGCGAGGGACGACCTCGTCACGGACGTCCTCGACCTGGTCGACTTCGACCTTCCCGCCTGGCTTCCCGAGCAGGCGACCCCGGCGATGAAGCGGTTCGCCGGGCGGATCGAGCAGGCGGACGCGTTCGTCGTCGTCACGCCCGAGTACAACCGCAGCTTCCCGGCGTCGCTCAAGCAGGCGATCGACTGTGCCTACGACGAGTGGCGCGCGAAGCCCGTCGGGTTCGTCTCGTACGGGTACCGGTCGCAAGGCCTGTACGCCGTCGAGCAGCTGCGATCGGTCTTCACCGAACTGCACACCGCGACCATGCGGGACGTGGTCGCCTTCAACCTCCTCGACGGGACCTTCGCCCGAGACGGCACCCCGTACGACACCGACGGACAGGGACAGGCCGCGACCACCCTGCTCGACGAGCTCCTCTGGTGGGGCGTCGCCTTGCGCGACGCGCGCTCTACCCGGCCGTACGTCTGCTGAAAGCTTCTGAAAGGAACGAAAGAATGAGTGAACTGGCCATCGAAACCTCGGGGCTGGTCAAGCTGTTCGGGGACAACCGGGCGGTCGACGGGATCGACCTCAAGGTTCCCGCCGGTACCGTCTACGGCGTCCTGGGACCGAACGGCGCCGGCAAGACCACCGCGGTCAAGATGCTCGCGACCCTGCTCCGCCCCACCAGCGGCGAAGCACGCGTGTTCGGGAAGGACGTCCTCCGCGAGGCCGACGCCGTCCGGTCCATGGTCAGCTTGACCGGGCAGTACGCCTCGGTCGACGAAGACCTGACCGGCACCGAGAACCTGGTCCTGCTGGCGAAACTGACCGGCCACCGTAAACCTGCCGCCCGCGCGCGGGCCGAGGAACTGCTGGCGGCGTTCGGGCTGTCCGAGGCCGCGGGGCGACAGGTGAAGAACTACTCCGGCGGGATGCGGCGGCGGATCGACATCGCCGCGAGCATCCTCAACACCCCGGAGATGCTCTTCCTCGACGAGCCGACCACAGGCCTCGATCCCCGCAGCCGCAACCAGGTCTGGGACATCGTCCGCGCGATCGTCAAACAGGGAACCACGGTCATGCTGACGACGCAGTACCTCGACGAGGCCGATCAGCTGGCGTCCCGGATCGCGGTCATCGACCACGGCAAGGTCATCGCCGAAGGCACGAAGGGCCAGCTGAAGGCGTCGGTCGGCGCGGGCGCGGTCCACGTCCGGCTGCGCGACGCACACCAGCGTCCCGAAGCCGAGGCGCTACTCGTGCGGACCCTCGAGGCGCACGTGCTGCTCGACTCGGATCCGGTCGCGCTCACGGCGCGCCTCTCGGGTGACAGCACCGAACGCGGCGCCGCCGAACACGCTTCACACGCGCTGGCCGAACTGGCCCGCGCGGGAATCATCGTCGACACCTTCGCCCTCGGCCAGCCGAGCCTCGACGAGGTCTTCCTGGCACTGACCGACCGTCCCGCCGTCACCGAGGAGAGTGCAGCTTGAGCACCACAGCAGTCAAAGAAAACGAGCCGATCCTCGCGGCGCCGAAACCGGAGGACCTGGCCGCGGTCCTGATCGCGAAGGACCGGCCGCCGAGGCCGAGCGCCTTGTCGACGTCGATCACGTTCGGCTGGCGCGCGATGCTGAAGATCAAGCATGTGCCGGAGCAGCTGTTCGACGTGACGGCGTTCCCGATCATGATGACCCTGATGTTCACCTACCTCTTCGGTGGTGCGCTGGCCGCTTCGCCGACGGAGTACCTGCAGTTCCTGCTGCCGGGGATCATGGCGACCAGCGTCCTGATGATCACCATGTACACCGGGCTCGCGGTCAACACCGACATCGAGAAGGGGGTCTTCGACCGGTTCCGCACGCTGCCGATCTGGCGGCCGTCGGTGATGGTCGGGTACCTGCTCGGTGACATGCTGCGCTACCTCATCGCGTCGCTGGTGATCCTCGGCGTCGGTCTGGTCATGGGCTTCCGGCCGGGCGGCGGGTTCGGTGGCGTGGCCGCCGCGATCCTCCTGCTGCTGGCGTTCTCGTTCGCGTTCTCGTGGATCTGGACGATGTTCGGTCTGCTGCTGCGCAGCGAGAAGTCCGTGATGGGCGTCAGCATGATGGTGCTGTTCCCGCTGACCTTCCTCAGCAGCACCTACGTCAACCCCGAGACGATGCCCGGGTGGCTGCAGGCCTTCGTGAACGTCAACCCGGTGACCCAGGTGGTCGACGCGGTCCGCTCGATGATGATCGGCGACTGGGACGGCGGGGCGATCATGTGGGTGCTGATCGCCGGCGCGGTCATGCTCGCGGTCTTCGGAACGCTGACGATGCGGCTCTACAACAGGAAATGACCGGGGGTGGGCATGGTGCCCTGGTGGCTACAGCCGCCAGGGCACCTTGTCGTCCGGCGCGTAGCGGCATGAGGAACCGGTGGTGACCGACGCGCGCAAATGCGCGGCCAGCGCCGGGTGCAGTTCGTCGAGTTTGCGGAGGGTGTCGCGGATGCGGGCGGTCACCGTCTTGCGGGCGCGCTCGGCTTCGTCACCGAGACGCCGCGTGCGCCCACCCAGCCCGGCCGCGGACCGGAGTTCCGCGAGCAGCGCGTCCCGCTCCCGATCCAGTGCGGCCGCTCGGCCATCCTGTCCGAACCCCGTTGCGGTGTCGATGAGTTCGTCCAGTTCTTCCAGACGGCGGCGGTAGCGGGCCTTGGCCTCGTCGTCGAGGACGGCGTCTCCGCCGAGGCTCTTGGCGGCGACCACGACGTCGCCGCCTTCGGGATCGAGCAGCCGCACGGCCGGCACCTCCGAACCCGGCCTGCCCAGCAGAAAATGCAGATCCCGCAAGCCTTTCGAATCGGGCAGATGAGCGGTGACGCCGTCGAAATGCAGTGTCCAGACGGCTTCCTCCCGGCGGAATTCGGCCATCGGTGCCGCCGGAGCCCGCGCGAGCCGGCGCGTCCGGACCGCCCGGGCCGCGACCTGTCGCATCCCCAGCGCGGTGGCTTCCTGCTCGACTTCGGTCAGCAGTGTTTCCGCCGCGGTGGCGTCGGCCTCGAGGTTGCGCCCGAGCAACGCGGCCGCCAGGTAGGACTTGGCTTCGAGGGCCCACGGTGTGGCGCGCAGCCGGTCCGCCGAAAGTGCCGCGCTCGTGAGCCGTTCCACCGCGTCGTTCCAGCGTTCCTGCGCCAGATCCAGTCTGCCGAGCCAGAGATCGACCGGCCCGCCGACCTCGCAGCCGTACAACGAGACCGCCCATTCCCCGCTGTAGGGCGAAAGCAGCGAACGTGCCGCCTCGCATCGCTCGGGATCGCGCGACACCGCGGCCGTCTGTGCCTGACACCGCAGCCACATCGCCTCGACCATGCCGGGAAAGGGCTTCCCCTGGCCGGCAAGCTCGGTGAGCCGGATGGCTTCCTCGGCGTCGCCACGTTGAGCGGCCGTGATGGCCTCCATCAGCCGGCTGTAGCCGGGGCTGATGCGGGAGCGGGCGATTTCGCGGTGCAGCGCGGCGAGTTCATCGAACCTGCCTTCCAGACACCACCGGGCCCACCGCAGTTGCTGGGTCAGATCACCGAAGTAGGGGTGGTCGTGGTCGTCGTGCCCAGCGACCGCCTGCTGGAGAAAGGCTTCCGCTTCGGCGAAACGGCCCTGGAGGATCGCGATGATGCTCCGGTCGAGGAAGGACGCCAGCTGTGAGCTCGGCACCCGGCCGCCGCCCGCCATGGTGAGGAATTCCTGGTACTGGTCGAGAAACCGGGGATCGCCCTGTTCGAGCAGTGCCACCCATTTGAACGATGCCGCGAAGTGTTCCAGTTCGTGGTTCGCCGTACGGTGGCCGATCACCATCAGCTCGTCGGTGAGCTTTTCCCGTTCGGCGGCGGTTCCCGGCCCCCAGATGGCGTCGTGCCGGGCCCAGAGTCCGAACAACAGCGCGGAGTCGTCCTCGTCGTTGCGGGCGGTCATGGTGATCCGCGCGGTCAGTTCGAGCGTCATTTGTTCGACGGTGGTCTTGTCACCGGGTTTGCCGCCGCAGAGCCGCCGGTGCGCTTCGGTGAGCAGCTCGGTGGTCTCCGTCAGCCGTGCTTTCTTGTGATCCGCCCGGATCATGGTCAGCGCGAGCCGGGCGAGCAGATCGTCCTCGTCGAGTTCGCGGATGAACGCCGAAGCCTCGTCCAGGACCTGCCACCCCTCCTTGGTTTCCTGGTGGCGGCCCAGATGCGCACCCAGTTCGAGTGCGATGACCGCCCGGCGATGGGGGTTTTCGGTGATCTCCATCGCGCGCCGGTAATGCGTGGTCGTCTCTTCCCCCGCCATCCGTCCGGTGGCGTCGATCGCCGCCGCCAGCAGCAGGTCGACGGTCCGGTCCGGATCGAGTTCGGCGCCCGCGAGCTGCGCGTGGCGGGCCAGGTCGGCGGGGAAGAGCTTGTCCTGCGACGCGGGTGATGCGTCGACAGCGCCGACGACCGCCGCATGGCGTTTCCGCCGGTCGGCCTCGGTCAGCTCCGCGTACAGCGTCTCCCGGACCAGATCGTGGGCGAAGGCGAAGCGCCCGTGTCCTCGCACCACGACCAGCCTCGCCGCGGCGGCCTGGTCCAGCAGACGGTCGACCTGGGGAACGGGCGCCGACGCCACGGCCGCGAGCAGCCTGCGGTGGAACTCCCTGCCGAGGACGGCGGCGGTGGTGAGCAGATCGAGAACCGGCTGGGGGAGCTGGGAAAGCCGCCGCTGCAAGGCATCCGCGACGCCGGGCGCGATCGTTTCGGCGGAGCCGCCGCTGTGCCAGAGCCGCGCAGTCTGCTCGACGAAGAACGGATTGCCGCCGGTGCGGCGGTGGACCTCGGCGACCAGGTCGGCGTCCGGTTCGGCCCCGGCCGTTCTGGCCATCAGCGTGCCGACCTCGTCCGGCTCGAGCCCGGTGAGGGTGACCGAGGTGCCTTTCGCCAGTAGCGGCAGAATCAACGAGCGGAGTGGGTGGTCCGTCGTCTCGACCTCGACGTCCCGGTACGTGCCGATCAGCAGCAGGCGTTCGAACCAGGTGTGCTGCGCGGCGAACTCGAGCAGCCGCAGTGACGCGGTGTCCGCCCAGTGGAGATCTTCGAGCACGACGACGACCGGTGTGTCCTGGGAAGCGGCGACCAGTGCGCTCGTCACCGCGTCGTAGAGCCGGAACCCGTCGGCGGCGCCGTCTCCGCGAGCCTCCCCGAGCAGGACCTCCAGCTCGCTGTCCGCCATCGCGGCCCACCGGCCCGGCTCGACCGCGCGCCGCAGCCCGCGCACGACCTGCGTCCACGGCCAGTACCCCGGTGCGCTGTCGGAGGCCCAGCAGGACCCGTTGAGCACCAGGGCGCCGAGCCGCTTCGCCTCCTCGGCGGCTCCGGTGACGAGCGTGGTCTTGCCGATTCCGGCCTCGCCGGTGACCAGGACCAGTCCGCCGTGGCTTTCGGCGGCGCGACCGATCTCGGCGCGGAGAACCCCCGCGGGATGGTCACGTCCGATGAGCGCGGCTGACATGTCCGAATCCTCCCAGTCGGGTCCGACAATCTCACGAGCGACGCGGGTTGTCAGGCGCATATACCGAGAGCGGCCACGTCCGCGAACCCGGCGTGGTGATCGACGTCTCCCAGTGAAAGGGGAACCGCGGGCGGGCATTACACGACTTTCTGTTTGTGACCAATCGAGTGGGACGACGGGTGAACGGCCGCGGAAATTCGTGCCCAGCCGGGGGAAACAGGCCTGTTGGCCCAGGTCAGGTGATCCGGGGCTGGAGTAGTGTTCCGGATATGGGGAGTATCCGGTCGCGCGTGCTGGCCTGGTTCGGCCGCCGCTACCTCGCGCGGCAACAGAAGAACGGTTTCGACCTGTCCAAGATGTCGATCATCCCGGACAACGCTTTGATGCCGCTCAGACGCGACGGTCTCGACCCCGTCCCCGAGCTGGGGCGGATCCGGGCCGGGGAGCCGATCAGCAAGCTGGATCTGCCGTTCGGGATGAACGGCTGGCTGGTCACCGGCTACGACGAGGCGAAGGCCGTGCTCGGCAAGGTGTCCGAGTTCAGCAGCGACTTCACGAACCTCGTCGGCAACGCGGGGGTCACCGAGGACCAGAACCCCGGCGGACTCGGGTTCGCCGACCCGCCGGTGCACACCCGGCTGCGGCGCCTGCTCACCCCGGAATTCACCATGCGGCGGCTGTCCCGGCTCGCGCCGCGGATCGACGAGATCGTCGCGGACCAGCTCGACGCCATGGAGAAGGTCGACGGCCCGGTCGATCTCTGGGAGGCCTTCGCCCTGCCGATCCCGTCGCTGACGATCTGTGAGCTGCTGGGTGTCCCCTATGAGGACCGGGACGATTTCCAGCGGCTGAGCACCGCGCGGTTCGACCTGTTCAGCGGTGCGGACGCCTCACTCGGCGCGATCACCGAATCGCTGTCCTACCTGAACGACATCGTCAAGAAGCAGCGTGAGAACCCCGGTGACGGGTTGCTCGGCATGCTCATCAAGGAGCACGGCGACGAGATCGACGACCGCGAACTCGCCGGCCTCGCCGACGGTGTGCTCACCGGCGGGCTCGAGACCACGGCGAGCATGCTCGCCCTCGGTGCGCTCGTCCTCCTGCGGGATCCCGAGCTGGTCGAGACGGTCCGCGGTGACGACGACGCCGTCCACAAGTTCGTCGAGGAACTGCTCCGGTATCTCACCGTGGTGCAGATGGCCTTCCCCCGCTTCGCCAAGGAGGACCTGGAGGTCGCCGGCGCGCAGATCTCGAAGGGCGACATCGTGCTGGTCTCGCTCAATGTCGCGAACCGGGACGGGGTCCTCGGCGAGAACATGGAACGGTTCGACGCGTCCCGCGAGCCGACGTCGCATCTCGCCTTCGGCTGGGGCATCCACCGCTGCATCGGCGCCGAACTCGCCCGGATGGAACTGCGTACCGCGTATCCCGCGCTGGTGCGCCGGTTCCCGGAGATGCGGCTGGCGATCGAGCCGGACGAGCTGTCGTACCGGCAGGTCTCCATCGTCTACGGCGTCGACGCGCTGCCGGTGTTGCTGGACTGACCTTTAGGCCACTCCGCGTGGGCGGAACTGGATGCTGATCCTCGGCCCGACCGGTTTGGCGGTCTTGGGGATGGCGTGTTCCCAGGTCCGCTGGCAGGTTCCGCCCATGACGATCAGGTCGCCGTGGCCGAGTGAGTGCCGGATGGCCTCGCCGCCGCCACGGGGGCGCAGGGCGAGCTGGCGTGCGGCTCCGACGGAGACGATCGCGACCATGGTGTCCTCGGTGCGGGACCGGCCGGTGTTGTCGCCGTGCCAGGCGACGCTGTCACGGCCGTCCCGGTAGTAGCACAGGCCGGAGGTCACGAACGGTTCGCCGAGTTCGGCCGCGTAATGCGCCGACAGCGCGTCACGCGCCTCGGTGAGGATCGGGTGGGGGAGCGGCATTCCTTCGCGGTAGTAGCTCAGCAGCCGGGGGACGGCGACGACGCGGTCGTACATCTGCCGTCGCTCGGCTTGCCACGGCACCTGCCCGGCGAGGTGGGTGAACAGCTCGTCCGCGCCGGTGAGCCAGCCCGGCAGCACGTCGATCCAGGCACCGTGGGACAGCTCGGTGCGACCGACGGCGCCCAGCGAGCCGAGCCCGAGGGTCGCGCACTCGTCGAACAGCGAGGCCTGAAGTGCGGGTGTCATGGCAACCGAACCTACCGGGACGCCGCCGGTTTGTCGAACGGGTGTTCGAGGATGGCCGGCGGTGGGTGGGTGGCTCGTGAGGTGCCCCGAATGCCACATTGGGGACGTTGAGCGTCCCGAATGTGGCGTTGGGGACATGTCTGTCCGGTGTGGACGGTGGCTGGTGTGATGGTGGTGACGTGGGAGGCGGTTGGGGCGCAGGACCGGGCGCCCCGGCGCCGGAACGCGAGACTGACCGTTCCGGCCGCCAGTCCTTCGAGACCCGCCATGGGAAGGATCATCGCCTGGTGGCCCGATCATCGGGACATTCGCCGGTCAACACGGGCGAATCCTACTGTCCGGGCGCGGTTCCGGCCGGTGAACTCTTGTCGAGCCACGGTTCGTGCTCGTACAGTCGCAGCCTGGTCCTGGTCTGGACCACCGCCGCCCTGAATGTGCAGGAGGCAGGATGCGGAGACGACATCGAACCGGTGGCGTGGTCGCGGCCGTCGCACTCGGCCTGGCGGCGTCGGCGATGCCGGCGGGTGCGCAGGTCGAATCGGGACCCTGGACGGCGGAGAACCCTTCGTTCAAAGTCCAGGAACGCGGATGCGGCAACGTCGACGGTCTCAACTTCGAGCTGACCTGTTCCACCGGTAGCGGGGACCAGCGGGCGGAACGCCGGTACGTGACCTATACCGGCGGGACGCGGCAGTTCGAGGGCTCGTTCCGGATCACCGGCATGGGCGGCAGCAGGATCAGCCTGAAGCAGACCTTCCGCGACGCGCCGAGCGCCGGACCGTACTTCATGCTCGCGGCCGAACGAGGAGGGCGCATGTACGCCGTCCACGGCGGACAGACCTTGGGCAGCGGGGCGACCGTCGGCACCTCGGTGCGGGTCAACACCGTGCACGCGGTGGGGAAGACGCACAAGATCTACATCAACGGCTCGCTCAAGCAGACGGTGAGCAGCAGCAGCGGCAGCTACTACGACAAGTTCGGGGCCTACCGGACGGCCAGTGGCGCCGGCCCGGTCAAGGTGACCTGGAGCGGGATCAAGTTCTGGCGTAAGTGACCCTGGCGTTCCGTGAAGGCCTCCTTCCCTACCCTGACGGTAGGGAAGGAGGCCTTCACGGACCTGCGCGCCAGGCGTCGAGGTCGGTCCAGGCCTGTAGGGCGAGACGGCTTTCGAAACGACGTCGCTCGCGGGTGATCGGGTCGGTGAACTCGAGGACCTTTGCCAAGAGCTGCAACGGTTTCGTGAAGTCGTCGAGCGGGGTTTCGGTCAACTCCGGATAGAACTCGTCGCCGAGAATCGGCAAACCCAGCCCGCTCATGTGCAGGCGCAGCTGATGGGTACGTCCGGTCGCGGGCAGCAGCCGGTACCGCCCGAAGCCGTCGCGGTGTTCGAGGAGTTCGACCCGGGTCTCCGCGTTCGGTTCTCCGTCGACCTCTTGTGCGGCAAGGACACCGCGTTCCTTGATGATGCGGCTGCTGATCTGCCGGGGCAGCGTGATCTCCGGGTCGTATCCGGCGATCGCCTCGTATTCCTTGTGTACCAAGCGATCCCGGAACAATGTCTGATAGGAGCCCCGCTGTTCGGGGGTGATCACGAACAGCACGAGTCCTGCGGTTACCCGGTCGAGCCGGTGCGCGGGGCTGAGTTTCGGGAGATCGAGTTCGCGACGCAGGCGGACCAGCGCGGTCTGGAGAATATGCTTCCCGCGCGGGATCGTCGCGAGAAAATGCGGTTTGTCGACGACCAGCAGATGTTCGTCGCGATGGACCACCGACACCTCGAACGGGACCGGAACCTCGTCGGGCAGGTCGCGGTGGAACCAGATGAACGAGTTCGGCACGAAGGGCGAGTCGACCCCGAGCGGTCCCTCGAGCCCGACTATGCGCTCCTCGCGAAGCATCTCTTCGATCCGCTCCGGCGCGACCCGGGGGAGTCGCTCGACGAGGTGCTCCCGCAACGTCGCCCACGGCCCTTCGGACGGCATCTTCAGTCGCGCGGGGTCGAGCCCGTGGCGGGGCGGCAGGGGCGGGCGGAGCTTGCGTCTCATCACCGCGCACTCTAATCGCGGGCATCGCGATGCGGCGTGACGGCCACGGGCTACTCGGTCTGGTTGCGGTACCTCGCGAGATAGCGTTCGGTGACGTCGGCCTCGGCGAGCGCGGTGGCCTCGGCGCGGGTCCGGCGGCCGGTGCCGGGCGGGAAGCCGTGTTTGCCGAGCCGGTGCTCGATACTCTCTTCCATGTAGGCCATCGAATAGAAGTACGCGACGAGCGCGGCCATCAACACGAGCGCCAGCCGCAGGGGGAGCGGTCCCGGCAGGAGCAGCCACACCGCGCACAGCGGCGCGATCATCACGGTGCTCCGGGCGACGTGGCGCCGGCGCCAGCCGCCGGTGGTCGCGTCGTGGAGGATCCATTCGCGGTAGCGCTCGGGCAGCCTGCCGCCGAGTGAGTACCAGAGCCAGCGGATCACGTCCGGGCGCTGACGGGCCATCGGGCGACTCCTTACCTTCGACTACTCCCATAGTATCCTAATGGTTAGCACACTAATTATTAGTGTTGTCGACACCACGGTTAGGATCGGCGGTATGAGGAAGGCGATCGATCTTGGCGATGACCCGCTCGCGCTGGACCGTCAGGTGTGCTTCGCGCTGTCGGTCGCTTCGCGCAGTGTCATCGCGATCTACCGGCCGCTGCTGGAACCGCACGGCCTGACCCATCCCCAGTATCTGGTGATGCTCGCGCTGTGGGAGCGCTGCCCGCGATCGGTGAAGGAGCTGAGCACCGTCCTGCGCGCCGAGCCGGCCACGTTGTCGCCGTTGCTCAAGAGGCTGGAGACCATCGGGTACGTGACCCGGCGCCGCAGCGCCGAGGACGAGCGTTTGCTGACGGTCGAGCTGACCGACGCGGGAAAGGCGCTGCGGGCGGAGGCGGAGAAGATTCCGTACCGCGTAGTGGAACGGCTCGGCATGGAGGTTTCCGAGCTCGAGGCGCTTCACAAGGTGCTCAGCCGGGTCATCGAGGTAACGGCTTGATAAGGCCGGAAATGAGGGTGTGAGCTTGCCCTCGGCTGGGTATCTCCTGTCACGCCAACTAAAGATGACAGGAAGATGAGGGCCCGTGACCACGTCGACTCCCGCCCCGTCGGAATCTGGCCTGGAGCTGATGACCCGGTTGAACGCATACCTGGAGGACGTGGCTTCGGCCTTGGGGATCGGGATGGGTTCGTGCAGTACGAACCTCACCGGCCCGGTCACCGCCTGCTTGAGACTCGATTGGCGCTTACCCGGTTTCCCCGGTCGTGACGTCGACCTGTTGTGGAACGAAGAGCACGGGTGGTCGGCCGCGGTGGAAACGCATGAGGGTGAGGACCACGTCGTCGTCGGCTACCTCGGCGGCCGGACCGTCGCGCCGCAGCCGCGGCGAGTGGTCCGGTTCGTGGAGACGGTGCGCTCCGGTGTCCACCAGGACTGCTGGCCCGGCCCGCCGACCCTGCGCACCGCGAGCGGCCCCTTGGCGCTGGCGCGCGAACTCGCCTCCTGGGCCTGACGTCTGACGCGACCCCGCGTGAAGGACTCCTTCCCTTCGCTGTGTTTCAAGGCACGGCGACGGGAAGGAGTCCTTCACGCGGGTGGGTGATCAGCGTGGCGGCGAGAGAACGGCGTCCACGGTGATCGTGATCGTCCGGCCGATCATGAACCGCGGAGCTCGGACGCCGATGTCCTTGCGGTCGAAGACACCCGTGGCCCGGATCCGCACGGTGCCGTCGTCGTTCTCGTCCGGTCCGGACGCGGTCAACGTCAGCGGGCAGGACGTGCCCCGTGCACCGAGGGAGCCCTTGACCGACCACTCGCCGGGGCCGCCGTCGACCCGGTCGGCCGCGAAGGTCAGCACCGGATGCTTGTCGATCGCGAGCAGGCTCGGTTTGCGCAGATGGGCGTCCCGCTTGGGAATCCCCGTGTCGATGCCGTCGAGGTCGAGTGCCGCCTCGACGCCCGTGACCACGCCGTCGGCGACCTGAACGGAGCCGATCGTGACCGGGATCGAACCCAGGACCTGACGGAAGCCGAAATTGCTGACGGTGAACGTCGCCGACGTCCGGTCGGCGAGGACCGCCCAGGTTCCCGTGCGCAGAGAGGTTCCGGCGGTCATCGCGGCTCACCCGCCGTGGCCGGGCTCAGCGAGGGCAGGGACGTGTGGAGCACGCGGTGGATGTCGACCCGGTGGGGACCGGGCAGCAGCGCGGGGTCTTCGCCGGGCAGCAGTTCGGTGCTCATGATCGCCTTCTGGCCGGCTTCCAGCGCCTCGGTCGAATCGGCGAAGCCGAACACGACGGTCGAGTTGTCTTCCGCGACCAGGACGTAGACCCCGCCATAGCCGTCGACCTTCCGGACGGCGGGCCGGACCCGCTCGCGTCCGGCGAACATGGAGGCGTCGGCCTGTGCTTGGCTGATCGGCCCGTCGAACCAGGTCGCCTGTGCGAAGCCGGCTTCGGCGTTCCCGCCGTCGACGTCGACGACCTCGTAGACGCGGGCGCCGACCCAGACGCGGCCCGCGCCGGGAGCGCGGTGATCGGCGGCCGCGAGCGCGGTGCCGCGGTCGTTCCACAGCGCGACGACGAGACCGGTGGCCCCGCCGAGCTCGGCGAGCGTGCAGGTGCCCGGCGAACCGGTGCCAGGGTGGAGATCCGCGGCGAGGGCTTGACCCCAGCCGTCGGTCTCTTCGGCGAGCGAGCGCCGGAACCGGTGGACGGTGGCGTACATGGGATTTCCTTTCCAATCGCGAGGACGTCCTGAACTCTGCGCCGCCGCCGGGGCCCGGGGCATCAGTGCCAGTACGCAGGTGAGTACGGAATCGGGCCCGGAGAGCGATACTCACTCCGTGAACCGGGAACCGTTCGTGGGCCGGGTCGGCGAGCTGGCCGGCCTGCGAGGCTGGATCGCGGACGCGTCGGCCGGGTCCGGCGGGCTCGTGCTCGTCTCGGGCCCACCCGGAATCGGCAAGACCCGGCTGGTCGAGGAGGCCGCCGCGGCGGCGCCCGAGGTCGTCTGGGGCCGGTGCGTCGACGATCCGGGCGCGCCGCCGCTCTGGCCATGGCGCCGGGTCGTCGACGCGTTGCCCGCCGTCGATTCGGCCGTGACGACGGCGTTCGCCGACGTCGAAGGCGCCGGCGACGTGCAGGCTGCGCGGTTCCGGTTGGTGGCCGCGGCGTCCGACGCGCTGGTGGCGGCCGCGGAACCGGCGGGACTCGTGGTCGTACTGGAAGACCTTCACTGGGCCGACGAAGCATCGCTGCGGCTGCTGCGGCACCTGTCGGGCGAGCTGCGGCGGTCGAAGCTGGCCGTCGTCGCGACCCATCGCGACACCGGGCACACCCCCGCGTTGGACGCGGCCCTGCCGGACCTCCTTCGCCGTCCAGGCGCGCGGAGCCTCGCGTTGCCGCCGCTCGCCGAGACCGAGGTGCGCGCGCTGCTCACCGAGTTGGCCGGAGTCCCGCCGGCCGAGGATGACGTGCGCGCGGCGCATCGACGCTCCGGTGGGAATCCGCTCTACCTCGGTGCTATCGCCCGGTCGAACGGGCATGGTCACGGCCGTTCGGAACTGGGGCATCTCGTGCGGGCCACGGTGGCCGCGCTCGAGCCCCCGGTACAGCGGCTGGTCGCCATCGCCGCGGTACTAGGTGAGGACGTCGACGCGGCCGTCCTCGCGGAAGTGGCCGAGCTTCCGCCGGACGAGGTCGCCGACGGTCTCGACCAGGCCGTGCGGGCCGGTGTGCTGAACGCCGATCCCGCCGCCGGGCGGCGCCGGTTCGCGCACGCGATCGTGCGCGACGGTATCTACGCCGACCTCGACCAGGGCGAGCGCGAGGCGTTGCACGGACGGGCCGCGGCCGCACTGGAAGACCGCGCCCGGCTCGACCCCGCGCTGGCCGGAACGGTCGCGGGGCATTGGCTGCGCTCGACGACGGCACCGGGGAGGACGGCCGAGTGGGCGGCGATCGCGGCCGCCGAAGCGAACCGGACGCTGGCTTTCACCGAGGCCGCGAGATTCCTCGCGATGGCGTTGGACGCCCGTGCCAGGACCGGGATCGCGGGCGCCGACCGGGCCGCGCTGCTGATCGACCTGGCCGTCGCCGAGTACCGGTCCGGCCGGTTCGTCCGCAGCCTCGACCATGCCAGGAAAGCCGCGGACCTGGCCGGGGACGACCACGAAGTTCTCGCCACGGCGGCCTTGGTGGTACGCGATGTCGCCGCGCCGGATCTCCTGCCGGGGATCGGCGAACTCACCGCCCGCGCGCTCGCCGCGGCCGGTGTCGACAAGACGACGCGGTCGCGTCTGCTCGCGCACAGCGCCTCGGTGGAGGCCGATCGTGGCCGCTTCACCGAAGCGGGAAAGGTTGCCGCGGAAGCCTTTTCCCTCGCCGAGGAAGCCGGTGATCCGGAGGCGCTCGTCGATGCCGTCCGCGCCCGGATGAAGGTCAGCACGGACACGCTCACGCTCTCCGAGCGGTTGCGCATGGGAGCACTCGCGGCCGGACTGGGCGACCGGACGGGGCAGCCGCTGGTTTCCTTGTGGGGTCACAAATGGCGGATCGACGCCGCCTTGGAAACCGGCCGGATGAAGCTCGTCGACGACGAACTGAGCGCGGTGACGGCCCTGGCCGGGATGACCCGGCTCCCGTTGATCCGCTGGCACGATCTGCGGCTGCGGTGTTCGGTGCTGGCGCTGCGGGGCGAGTTCGCCAAGGCACGCGAGCTCGATCTCGAGTCCGAAGTCCTGGCCGACACCGAATTGGCCGACGACTTCTCCGCGAAAGGGATGTCGTACGCCTTCCGCTCCCAGCTGACGTTGGCCACCGGCGATCCTCGCGATCTGGGCGAGGGCTACCTGGCCATCCTCGAACGCGCCCCGGACCTCCTCCCGGTCACGCTGGTTTCGCGGCCCTTGGTGAGCTGGATGACTGGTGACCATGACGGGGCACGGGTGAAGTACGAACACCTCGTGCCGCTCATGCGGAATCCGGAGTTTCCGGTGCACGCCACCGGGGCGTTCCTCAACCTGGTTCCGTTGGTCGAAGCCATGGGGGACAACGAGATGGCGGCCTACCTCCTGGAGCGGGCCGACGAGGCGCGGCCGATCGTGGCCGGCGGGGCCGGCGTGTACTGCACGGGCGCGACCATCGAGCTGACCGCCCGGCTCAACGCCATGCTGGGACGGCATGACGAAGCGGTCAAGTTGTTCGAAGAGGCCATCACCACCGACATCGGCATCGGTGCGCGGCCCGCGGTGGCGCAGGCGCGGCTGCGGCTCGCCGGAGTGCTCTTCGCGCGTCTGGGGGCCGGGGATCTCGTTCGGGCACAAGGGATCGCGCGGGAGGCGGCGGACGAGTGCCGCCGGCTGGGCATGCCGGGGCCGCTCGCGGGCGCGACGGCGTTGCTCGACCGGATTCGCGCCGAACGAAGGGCCGCCGATCCGCTCACCGGCCGGGAACGCGAGATCGTGGTCCTGCTCGCCGACGCGCTGAGCAACCGCAAGATCGCCGAACGGCTCGTGCTTTCCGAACGCACGGTGGAAAGCCACGTCCGCAGCATCCTGGCGAAACTGGGGCTGGCCAACCGGACCGAGGTCGTCGCGTGGGCGAGCCGCGAAGGAACCGTCAGAGACTGACGCTCAGCGTGCCGACGATCCGGGCTACGACGGCGTCCAGCTGCGCGTCGAGGTAGAAGTGCCCGCCCGCGAGGACGTCCATCCCGAACTCGCCGCTGGTGTACTCGCGCCAGTTCTCGACGTCGCGCGGGTCCAGGATCGGATCCGCGTCGCCTGTGAGCGCCACGATCGGGCAGCTCACGCCCGGCCCAGGGCGGTACCGATAGGTCTCGATGGCCTTGTAGTCGCCGCGCAACGCGGGCAGGGCCAGCGCCAGGATGTCCGGGTCGTCGAGGATCGTCGAGTCGGTGCCGCCGAGCCGGTTGACCTCCGCGAGGAACGTGGCGTCGTCGGAAAGGTGCGTCCATTTCTCGGGGGACGCACCCGGTCCTGGCCGTGCCGAGACGAATAGAGCCGACGGCACGACGTCGCGCGCCTCCAGCCGCCGCGCGACCTCGAACGCGACGCTCGCGCCCATGCTGTGCCCGAAGAGGGCGAACGGCGGCTCCACCTCGGACACGACCTCCACCAGTCGTTCGGCGAGGACGTGGAGATCGTCGATGACCGGTTCGGCGAACCGGTCCTGGCGGCCAGGGTATTGGACCGTGTGCACTTCGATCGCGGGGGTGAGCGACGCGGAAAGCCGGTGGTACGCGCTCGCCGACCCGCCGGCGTGCGGGAAGCAGACGAGCCGCATTCCGGCCGAAGGCGCCGGATGGAACCGCCGTGTCCAGCCGCGTGTGCCCTGCGCCACCATCACAATCCCCCAATCCGCGCGGGATCGCCCACGCACAACCGGAATGTACGTGGATCAAGAGGACCGCGTCCACGCTGTGTGAGGTTCAGACCCACGTGAGAGGCATGGCGGCCGTCTTGTCTTGTCCGGCGGGACATACGCCGCCATTCGGGTGATCACTTGAGTGTCCACTGTGGACTCACCTGGTCGGTGTCCCGGGAATGTCGGACACTGGTCACCGGGAGCGGCTGCCGAAGGGTGCCCCTTGAGGATGTCCCGACCGCCACAGTGGGGACATTGAGCGTCTCGAACGTGGCATTCGGGACATGTCGGGGACCGGAGGGTTGTGAGGGCCGCTCCACCCGCGCCGGAATCCGGACTAGTCGAACTTGAGCTGTTCGGTCCGCCTCGGCATGAGCAGCAGCGCGAACACGCTGAGCACGGCGACCACGAACATGGCCAGGAAGACGTGGTGCGTGGCGTCTGTGAGGGCGTCTCGCACGAACGCCGTCGTGGGTGTCGCTTCGCCATGTCCGTCCAGGACGATGCTGGTCGCGTCGACCCCGGAAGGCAGGTCGGCGGCCACACCGGCGGGCGGGTCGGCGAAGCGGTTCGCGAGGGTGGCGTTCGCGATCGCGCCGAACATCGCCGCGCCGATGGCACTGCCCAGCGACCGGCTGAACATGTTCGTCGCGGTGACCACGCCCCGGCGTTCCCAGCCGATGGTCGACTGGACGGCGACGAGCGTGGGGCTCGAGGCCAGCCCCAGGCCGATGCCGAGGACGAACGCCGCGCCCGCCGCCAGCCAGATCGACGATCCCGCGGCGAGGAGCATCGTGATCGCCGCGCCCACGATGACGATGCCACTGCCGATCAGCGCGGTGTCCCGGAAGCCGATCCGCATGTAGATCCGGCCTGCCAGCGACGCCGAGATCGGCCAGCCGACGGTCAGCGCCGCCAAAGCGAACCCGGCGACGAGTGCACCGGTGCCGAGCACTCCCTGCGCGTAGGTCGGCAGATATGTCGTGAGACCCATCAGCAGCATCCCGACCACGACGGCGATCAGGTTGCCGCCGATGAGCGTCCGCCGGGTGAAGATCCACAGCGGTACCACCGGTTCTTCGGCCTTGCGCTCCACCAGCACGAACGAGATCAGCAGCACCAGCGCCACGCCGAAGATCAGCAGGCTGGGCACGGAGGCCCAGCCCCAGGCGACCCCGCCTTCCAGCAGACCGAGGATCAGCAGCGAACAGCCGAGGGTGAGCAGCGTGGCGCCGAGGTAGTCGATGCGGTGCGAGCGGCGTTTGACGCGCTCGGAGAAGTTCCGGAACAGCATCCACGCCGCCAGCGCGCCGAGCGGGAGGTTGATGAAGAAGATCCAGCGCCAGTCGAGGTACTCGGCGAACACGCCGCCCAGCGTCGGTCCGACCACCGAGGAAATGGCCCAGACGCTGGCGAGGTAGCCCTGAACCCTGGCGCGTTCCTCGACGGTGTACATATCGCCGACCATGGTCAGCGCGATCGGCTGGATCGCGCCGGCGCCGATGCCCTGCACCGCGCGGGCCGCGATCAGCACCGGCATGCTCCAGGCGGCTCCGCACAGCACCGAGCCCAGCAGGAACGCCGCGATCCCGAAGAACATCACCGGCCGCCTGCCGAGCACGTCGGCGAACTTGCCGTACAGCGGCACGGTGACCGCCTGGGTGAGCAGGTAGATCGAGAACAGCCACGGGAACTGCGAGAAGCCGCCGAGATCGGCAACCACCGACGGCACCGCGGTGGCGATGATCGTCGAATCCAGTGCGATCAGGGCGGAGCACAGCATCACGGCGATCAGGACCGGGCCGCGTTCGGACCGGAAACCGACCCCTTCCTGCGTGTTCGCCGGGGCCGGGGTGGTCATCTGCGGCGATCTCCTCGGGCTCATGAACAAAGGCAACTAGTTCGCATGGGTAAGCATTCCATGGAGACACCCGGTCATGGGATCGATTTTTTCGGTGAGCCATCCCGCAAAATGGATCGGATGAGCACCTGGATCCGCCCGCTCGAACGAGGCTGGGTTGTCCGCGACGCCGTCCCCGGGCCGGACGTCGACGAATTCGCCGACCCGGACAGGGTGGTCGCCGCCCTCGCCGTCGCCCGTGGCGACAGCCTGCTGGCGGTGCAGCATCCGGCAAGGACGCCGGCCGCGCTGGCAGGCGGTTTGTCGATCGAGGCCGCGTTGCCGCAGGCCAGAGCGACCTTGGCGCGGATCAAGGAGCAGCACTACCGGCCAGTGTCGGACGTCGTGGCGCCCTATCGCATCGACGGACCGGACGGCGTCGCGCTGGGCGTGCTGTGCCTCGTCGACCCGGCGGCGGTCCGCGAGAGCGGGATCACGAGGGTCCGGCACACCGAGGACGTCTACCCGGACGTCGTCGAGGAGCGGGCGGCGATGCTGGCCGGGCTCGGGTGCGCGACCAGCGCCGCGATGCTCGTCCCGGCGACCGGCGGCCGCGAATTCACCGCATTGGTCGAACGCCATTGCCGTGGCGTCGAACCCGCGTTGTCGGCGGTGGACGGCGCCGGCCGGAAGCACGATCTGTGGCTGTCCGGACCGGGTGCCGCCCAGGACGAACTGCTGGCGGCTCTGGACGACATGGATCTCCTGGTCGCGGATGGCAACCACCGCGTCGCGGCCGCCGCGGCGTCGGGCCGCGGGGCGCTGCTGGCGCTGGTCACCGGGGGACCGGGATTGCGGATCGGGCCGATCCACCGGATCCTCACCGGCACCGGCCTGGCTGCGGAAGCCCTGGTCCAGCGGTGGACCGGCGCCGGATTCGACGTCCAGCCCGGTTCGCTGGCACCGCCGGGTGAATCGGGTGAGGTCACCGTCGTGGTGGGGGAGTCCTCGTTCCGGGTGATCCTCGGCAAGGCGGGCGGCGATCACGCGGTGGTCGAGCAGGAACTGCTCCTCAACGTGCTCGGCGTCGACCCGGAGGGTGCGCATGTCCGGCCACTGCTGCCGAGTGCACCGGTGCCGGACGACGCGGAAGCCGTCTTCCTGATGGCGCCGGTGCCGTACGCGGAGGTGCTCGCCGTGCACGCGGCCGGGTTGCGGATGCCGAGGAAGGCGACGTACTTCACGCCGAAACCCCGTAGCGGCCTCCTGCTGGCCGACTTACCGCCGATTGCCGGGGTCCCGGCTTAGGATCGGTTCGTGGACCTGCCTGTGATGCCGCCGGTGAAGCCGATGCTGGCCAAGGCCGTGAGCGAACTCCCGCGCGCGCCGGGGCTGCTGTACGAGCCGAAGTGGGACGGCTTCCGCTGCGTGGTGTTCCGCGACGGGGACGAGGTCGAGCTGGGGTCGCGTAACGACAGGCCGTTGACGAGGTATTTTCCCGAGCTGGTCGACCTGCTCAAGGACGCCCTTCCGGAGCGCTGCGTCGTCGACGGCGAGATCGTGCTGGTCACCGAGGGCGGACTCGATTTCGAGACCTTGCAGCTGCGCCTGCATCCGGCCGCCTCGCGGGTGAAGAAGCTGGCCGCGGAAACGCCGGCGAGTTTCGTCGTGTTCGACCTGCTCGCCCTCGGCGACCAGGATCTGACGCCGGCACCGTTCGACGAGCGTCGCAAACTGCTCGAGGGTGTCGTCGACACCGCGTTCGCCCGTGTGCACCTCACGCCGCTCACCGAGGACGCCGACGTCGCGCAGGACTGGTTCACCCGCTTCGAGGGCGCCGGTTTCGACGGTGTGATGGCGAAACCCGGGGACCAGCCGTACGAGCAGGACAAACGGGTCATGTGGAAGGTCAAGCACCAGCGGACCGCGGACTGCGTCGTCGCCGGATTCCGGTGGCACAAGGACGGCGTCGGGATCGGCTCGTTGCTGCTCGGGCTGTACAACGACGAAGGCATCCTGCACCACGTCGGCGTCGCCAGCAGTTTCACCGCCGCGCGGCGCCGGGAGCTGGTCGACGAGCTGGCTCCGTTGCGCGAGAACGCGCTGGACGAACATCCGTGGCGCGAGTGGGTCCAGGCGCATGAGGAGGCGGGCGGCCGGATGCCCGGCGCCGGGAGCCGGTGGGCGCCGCAGAAGGATCTGAGCTGGGAGCCGGTCCGCATCGAATGGGTGGCCGAAGTCCGCTACGAACACGTGCAGGGAACGCGATTCCGGCACGGCGGCAGGCTCGTCCGGTTCCGGCCCGATCGCGACCCGGAATCGTGTACGTACTCGCAGCTCGAAGAGGTCCCGCCCGCCGAGCTGGGCACGCTGTTCACCGAGTTGGGGGCGTCATGAGCGCGGAGCCGGTCACGTTCGACTTCGACGGTGTCGAAATGACGGTGTCCAAACCGGACAAGGTCTACTTCGCGGAGCATGGTGAGACCAAACTGGACCTGGTCGAGTACTACCGCGCCGTCGCGAAGCCGTTGCTGGCACAGCTGGGCGGGCGGCCGTTGCTGCTGGAGCGCTATCCCGACGGCGCGGGCGGCAAGTCGTGGTTCCAGAAGCGGGTTCCGAAGAACGCGCCCGACTGGCTGACCACGACGGTGGTGTCCACTCCGAACGGCACCACGTCGGATGCCCTCGTGGCGAAGGACCTCGCCCATATCATCTGGGCGGTCAACCAGGGCTGCCTCGGTTTCCACGTCTGGCCGAACCGCGCCGACGCCCCGGACATCAGCGACCAGTTGCGGGTCGACCTCGATCCGTCGCCCGGAATCGGCTTCCCCGAACTGCGGAACGGCGCTGTCCTGACGAAGGCGTTGCTCGACGAGCTGGGTATCACGGCCCAGCTGAAGACCTCCGGTTCGCGAGGACTGCACCTTTACGTACCACTGGAACCGAGATGGGATGGCTACGAGGTCCGCGCCGCCGCCGTCGCGCTCGCCCGCGAACTCGAACGCCGCCACCCGGATCTCATGACCGCCCAGTGGTGGAAGGAAGAACGCGGCTCGCGGGTGTTCGTCGACTTCAACCAGAACGCTCCGCACAAGACCGTGTTCGGCGCCTGGTGTGTCCGGCCGCGCGTCGGCGGGCAGGTGTCGACGCCCATCGCCTGGAACGAACTCGAAATCGTCGAGCCGGACAAGCTCACCCTGTCCACTGTGCCCGCCCGCCTAGCCGAACGGGGAGATCCCTGGGCGGAAACGAAACCGCAGTCGATCGAGGCGCTGCTGGAGATGTCCCGAAAGGACATGGCGGATGGCCTGATGGACGCGCCTTGGCCGCCCGTCTACCCGAAGATGCCCAACGAACCGCCCCGTGTCGCGCCGAGCCGCGCGAAGAAGGCCGAGTAGTCCCGCAACTAGAGGACGACTTGCGATCAGAGCGGGAGTTCGAACGCCAGCTGCGCCCCGGCCTCCGCCTTGCGCGACGGACGGTGGCTCGGGAGCGTCGCGGCGCAACGTGGACACGGGGTGACGTCGGTGCCGGCCAGATCGACGGGCGTCCACATCCGGGATTCCTTTTGCCCGCAAGCGGAACGGCGGTAGCGGAGATCGTCGGAGCGGGTCATCAGATGGGCGGCGGGGGAGTCTTCGGGCAACGCGCCGACCAGATACCAGCGTCCAGCGGTACTCACCATGGAACTGTCCTCCCGATACAGGTGGTCCAGCTCGAGATTCCTTCCACCCACCAGTGTCGATCAGACCCGCCGCGCTTCCCGCCATTTCCGTCTTCACCGGCGTGGCGCGGGGTCAGTCCTGAATGAAGCGGAGAACGCGGAGCATCGCCCGTTCGTCGACGACGTCGGGATCGTCCGCGACGCAGCCCTGTAGCCGCGCGGTCACGGCTTCGGTGTCGATTCCGGAGCCGATCAGCACCAGTTCGCTCCGTCGCGGTTCGCCGGACGGCCACGCCGAACGCTCGAGCTGGATGAACGAGCCGACGGTGTGCAGGACGAACCGGGAACGCGGGCCGTTCGGGCCGAAATCGAGGAAGCCCTTGATCCGGTAGAGCCCGCCGGGCCGTTGCTCGAGGAAGTCCATCAGTGCGCGGGGATCGAGAGGTCGCTCGGAGCTGAACGCGACACTCTCGTAGGCGGCGTGGAAGTGGTGCTCGTGATCATGTTCGTCGTCGCGGAGGTCGTCGAACGACAGTTGGCCGACGCGTTCGCGCGGCTGGGCGTCGAAGAACAGCGCGGGGTCGATCCGGCCGTGAGACGTGGTGACCACCGGGGTGCCGGGAGCGATCTCGTCGATCGTGCCGGCGAGTTTGGCGAGGGACTCCTCGTCGACCCTGTCCGTTTTGTTCAGGACGACCAGGTCGGCGAAGCCGAGGTGCTCGTCCAGTTCGGGATGGCGCTGCCTGGTCGTCTCGAACTCGGCCGCGTCGACGAGTTCGACCAGGCCGCCGTAGGCGATGGCCGGGTTCTCACTGGCGATCATCAGCCGGATCAGATCACGCGGTTCGGCGAGCCCGCTGGCTTCGATCACGATGACGTCGATCCCGGCCTCGGCTTCGGAAAGCTTGGCGAGCATCGCGTCGAGACCGCTCGCGTCGACGGCACAGCACAGGCAGCCGTTGCCGAACGACATCATGGTGTCGACCTGGCCCGCGACGGCCATCGCGTCGACGGCGATACTTCCGAAGTCGTTCACGACGACGCCGATCCGTGCGCCCTGGCGGTTGGCCAGCAGATGGTTGAGCAGGGTGGTCTTGCCGGAGCCGAGGAAGCCCGCGACCAGGATGACCGGGATCCGCCTGTCGACCACGAGTCGCCTTTCCGCCGGGAGCTCCCAGCACTCTAGCGACGGTCGGCGTTCGTCAATACACCGGTCCGGGGAAAGAGTAGAAGGCCAAACGGGTAAATGCACTCGAAAGAGTGACTAATAGTATCGGGTAAACGATCACAATTCGATCATGGATTGAGGTGATCGTTTTCCATTGGGGTATTTCGGTGAATATTCCGCGAAGTCCTACGTCTTTCTAAATATTGTCGTCCGCACGCTTTCTAGCTGCGGAAACGCTGAGTATGACCAGG
This sequence comes from uncultured Actinomycetota bacterium, assembly GCA_963766045.1. Classification (GTDB taxonomy): domain Bacteria; phylum Actinomycetota; class Actinomycetes; order Mycobacteriales; family Pseudonocardiaceae; genus Amycolatopsis. The sequence continues at coordinate 2,700,405 of CAVXYN010000003.1, forward strand.
TTTCTGCCGTTTGGTGGATAGGCTTCACGTTTCTTTGGGGTATTGTTCTTCGTCTGGTCCGGACCCCGCCAGCTGATTGAGCCGGCGCGTTCCTTTCGGATACTTCCGAGTGCAGGAGGAATGGTGATCGTTCCCGCCGCCGGCGCAGGCGTCGAATTCGGAGAGTGGGAGGCGGAAGTCGCGACTGCCTCCATGCGGGTGACGGATATCCCCCGTTTACCTCCGAACGTGGGTTCCCGGGGACGGAGAGTCGATGTCGCGGAGGCGGAGGACTTCCTCCGGCTGTTCCACGGTGAGGCGGGCACGGGGGAGTTGTGCCTTCGCGAGCGACTGGACCAGGTGCGGGCCGAGATCAGGGAGACCGGCACCTACCGGCACACCACCGCCGAACTCGAGTTCGGCGCACGGGTCGCCTGGCGGAACTCGGCGCGGTGTATCGGCAGGCTGTACTGGCAGGGCCTGAAGATCCGAGACCGCCGTGGCGTCACCGGCGCCGCCGCCATCGCCGACGAATGCGTCACCCATTTGCGCGAGGCCACCCGAGACGGCCGCGTCCGCGCGACCATCACCGTGTTCGCACCGGACGGTCCCGACGCGCCCGGGCCGCTCATCCACAACGAGCAGCTCATCCGCTATGCCGGCTACCGGCTCAGCGACGGCTCCATACTGGGCGATCCGCGCTACGCCGATTTCACCGAGACCGTTCGGCGGCATGGCTGGCGCCCGCCGGAACGCAAGGGCTCCTTCGATGTGCTCCCGTTGCTGATCGAATCCGAACCGGGGGAGCGGCGGCTGTTCAGGCTCCCGTCCGACGCCGTGCTGGAGGTGCCGCTGGCGCATCCGGACCACCGTTGGTTCGCCGGGCTCGGGCTGCGCTGGCACGCGGTACCGGCGATCAGCAACATGCGCCTGGTCATCGGCGGGATCGTGTACCCGGCGGCGCCGTTCAACGGCTGGTATCTGGGCACGGAGGTCGGCGCGCGGAACCTGGCCGACGCCGACCGGTACGACCTCCTGCCGGTGATCGCCGACCTGATGGGCCTGTCGACGGCGTCGGAACGGACGCTGTGGCGGGACCGCGCCCTGGTCGAGCTGACACTCGCCGTCCAGCACTCGTTCGACGCGGCGGGCGTGACCGTCGCCGACCATCACACCGAGTCCCGGCGGTTCCTGGCGCATATCGCCAAGGAAGAACACGCCGGCCGCCGTTGCCAGGCGGAGTGGAGCTGGATCGTGCCGCCCGTCTCCGGCGGGCAGACCGCGGTCTTCCATCGCTATTACGACGATCCGGATCCGGCCATCAGGCCGGCCTTCCTGCCTCCTGGGTAAGCGGCGCTCCTAGCGCCCCGACGGGTGAGGGGTGAGCCGAATGCGGCGTGTCGATCGGCCGGACGGCCGTGCGGGTTGCGGCCGCGCGGACAATGGAGGCATGACCGCAGTGCTCGTCGTCCACGCCGGGAAGACCGGCGGGACAAAGGAGATCGCCGAGGTGATCGCGGACGAGCTTCGCGGCCTGGGCCTGCGGGTCGACGTCCTGGGCGCCGCGGAGGTCACCGAGGTCGAGTCGTACGCGGCGGTGATCGTCGGGAGCGCGTTGTACTTCCGGAAGTGGCGCCCGGAGGCGGTGCGGATGCTGACCGAGCACGAGGAGGCGCTCCGTCATCGCCCGGTCTGGCTGTTCCACAGCGGTCCGTGCGGGCCGCAGGCCGCGGGCAAACGGGTGAGCCTCCCGGCGGGCGTGACGCTGCTGGCCGCGCGGATCGACGCGGAGCGGACGGAGACCTTCGGCGGCAGGCTCGAACCGGACACCGCCCCGGGCGTTCTCGGGAGGCTGATGGCCGCCGGGCCGTGGTCGGGCGACTTTCGGGACTGGGACTCCATCCGGGCCTGGGCGCGCGACGTCGGCCGCCGCGTGCGCATCCGCGTCAGCCTCTGAACCGCCGTTTTCGTCGGTTGTCTGCCGTAGGGTGCGTTCATGGACAAACGGTTCACCGCGACGATGTTGAAGAGTCCGGAGAAGGGCGGCTGGACGTACGTCGTCATGCCCGGTTCGGCCGAGTTCTTCGGCACGAGGGGACTGGTCAAGGTTCGCGGCACCATCGACGGGCACCCGTTCCGGAGTTCGTTCATGGCGCTGGGCGATGGCACCCACAAGCTGCCGGTGAAGGCCGACGTCCGGAAGGCCATCGGCAAGGAAGAGGGCGACAGCGTCGACGTCGTCGTACTCGAGCGGCTGGAGAGCTGAGTGGCCGCTGAATGGAAGCCGTCGCCGGTCATCAAGATCTACGAGGCGCTCGGCGCGCTGGCCGATGGGCGGGTCGAACTCGACGGTGACACCGCACGGGTCGCGTCGTCGGACAAGGCCAAGACCTACGACGTGCGCCACGATCCGGCAGCGGGCGCGATCACGGCGAACGACAACGGGTCGTACTGGCAGGGCTACCTCGGCTATCCGGCGATCGCGTATCTCCTGGAGCGCGGCGTGATCTCGTATGACCGCCGCCTTGCCGACGAGCTGGCCGGTGTGCCGTGGAAGGAACTCGCGACCCGCTACCGCAACGACTGGGCGCGCGTCGAAAACCACGTCCGTGACGAACTGTCAGGAGGCGGAGTCGAGCTCACGTGGTTCGACGCCGGGCTCGCCGAAATCTCGGGACAGCTGGAAAAGTTGGCTCTCACCAAGCTTTCCCCGCGGATGCGGCCGCCGAAGTAGACGGTGTTCTTCGCTTGACCTCGACTTAAGTCAAGGTCTTAGCGTGAACGGGGTCAAGATCCCTGGGCACGTGAGGAGAACATCCCGATGGCTGTTTCGGTACAACGGCGGGCGAAGGCGGCCCCGCCGCTGGACAAGGTGCCCGCCGAGGCCTGGCGGATGGCCTGGGTGATCGTGCTCGGCGCGTTCATGACCATGTTGGACACCACGGTCCTCGCGGTCGGCGCGGAGACGCTCAGCCGGGAGCTGGGCGCCGGAATCGCTTCCGTGCAATGGGTTTTCACCGCGTATCTGGTGTCACTGGCGGTCGCTCTGCCCCTCTGCGGCTGGCTCAGCCGCCGGTTCGGCGCCGGTCGTGTCTGGCTGGTGTCACTGGCGGGGTTCACCGTGGCTTCGGTGCTGTGCGCGCTCGCCGGGAATATCGGCTGGCTGATCGGGCTACGGGTGCTGCAGGGCCTCGCCGCCGGTCTGCTCCTGCCCGCCGGGCAGACGGTGCTCGGCCAGGCCGTCGGTCCCGCCCGGCTCGGCCGGGTCATGGGGACGCTGGGCATCGTGATGAGCGTCGGGCCGACGTTCGGTCCGCTCCTCGGCGGCGTTCTGCTGCGCGGGCTGTCGTGGGAATGGCTGTTCCTGATCAACATCCCGGTCGGCGTGATCGCCATGGTGCTCGGCCTGCGGTTGGTCCCTCGTGGCGAGATCGGCGCCGCGACGCGTCCCGATTGGATCGGTTTCGCCATGGTGGGCGCGGGAATTCCGGCGCTGCTGTACGCGCTCACCGTATGGGGCGAGGGCGAGAAGTCTGTGGCGGGAGTGCTGGTGCCGCTCGTGTCCGGTGTCGTACTGCTGGCGGCGTTCATCGTGCGGACCTGGGGCCGGGAGAACCCGGTCATGGACCTGACGCTGTTCCGGAGCCGGGTCTACACCGCGGCCGCGGCCCTCTCCTTCTTCGCCGCTCCGGCGTTGTTCGGCGCGCTTTTCCTGCTGCCGCTGTACTTCCAGGTGCTGGGCGGGAGCGGGGTCGTGGAGACGGGGCTGCTGTTGATGGGTCTCGGCCTCGGTACGGCGATCGCGCTGCCGCTCTCCGGACGGCTGACCGACCGGTACGGCGCCGGTGTCGTCGCGGCCTGGGGGAGTGTCGCGACGCTCGCCGTCACGGTCCCGTTCGCGCTCGGCGGGTTCTCTCCGGACAGTGTCGTCGTGCAGATCCTGTTGGTGGCCAGGGGACTCGCCGTGGCGTTCCTGCTGCTACCCACGACGACGGCCGGATACGCGGCCGTCACCAAGGAGCAGTTGCCCGACGCCGCCGCGCAGATCAACATCGTCAGCCGCGTCGGCGGCGCGGCCGGGACCGCGCTGTTCGCGGTGATACTGGCGAACCTTCTGCCGTCGGGGGCGGACACGGCGTTCCGGGCGACGTTCTGGTGGCTCACCGGTTCGGCCGCGGTCGCGGTGGTGCTGGGAGTGGTGCTGTGGCGGACTTCGCGACGGGTCTGAATCCATAGTGGACGGACGCCATGAACGGACCGTTACTTGCAGAATTCGCAAGTAACGGTCCGTTCATTTCACGCAGGGGGTTATCAGTCGCAGTGCTCCGAGGGACTGTTGTAGGCGGTACCGCCCGCGGAACCGCCCCAGCGGACGCATTTGCCCGCCGCGCTCGCGCGGACCGGGCCGGCGAACCAGGAGTACGAGCCAGAGTCGGTGTTCCTTGGCGAACCCTGGACTTCGAGGTAGGCCGAGGTCGCCGTCGCGGTTCCGGTGGACGTGCTCTTCATCGTGGCGACGCAGTTCTGGCCGTTGGAAGCGTTGTAGGACAGGTAAACCGTGCCCGCGGTGCCCAGCGGCTCAGAGTCGATGACACCGTAGCCGCTGCCGCAAGCCGGGGCGCCGAGTGAGGCTTCGGTGACGGTCGAGAAGCGAATGGTCTCGTTGGCGTTGCCATCGGGACCGGCCTCATAGAGGACACCGACCGAGCCGGAGGCGATCTGCACCATGTCGGAGTAGGCGGCGTCACCACCCCAGACCAGGGCGCCGGCGGTATTGCCCTGCCAGTTGGCGCCCTCGTCGAAGGAGGAGCGCACGATCAGGTTCTTGCGTTCGTCGCAGTCGGACGGTCCCGCGAAGAGGATCCGGTTGTACTTGCCCGCGCTGCCGGTCGCGGTCATCCGCGCGGTCGAGGCCTGGACGACCGGCGTGATGAGGTCCTCCTCGAAGGAGAATTTCGTGGAGAAGGTCGCCCCGCCATCGGAGCTGATCGCGTAGGCACGGTTCTTGGCGCCGCCGCTGAGGCATTTGTTGTTGTTATTGGCCTGGTTCCTGGCCGCGGCGTAGATCCGGCCGTCGGACAGTTCCGTGACACTGATCTCCTGCGGGTTCAACCCGGCGGCCGGGTTGTCATCGGCGCCGCGTTTCCAGGTGACGCCCTTGTCGTCGCTGTAGAGAAGGGCGCCGCCGTTCTTGCCGTCATCGGTGTAGCTGAATCCGGCGACGATGCGTCCCTTGTGCGCGCCACGGGTCAGCACGATGCCGTGCGACGGGCCGGTGGCGGCCCAGTCCGGTGCGTCGCTGAAGCCGATCTGGGTGGTGATGACCTTCGGCGCTGCCCAGGTCTTGCCGTTGTCGTCGCTGATCGAGACGCGCGGAATGCGGTTGCAGTCCGGGTTCTTGACGCATTCCATGATCGAAAGCAGTACGATCCGGCCGGTGGACGGGATCACGATCGGCGTCGGGTTTCCTTTGGTGTCACCGAATCCTTCGATGACGATCTTGGGCGCGCTCCAGGTCTTCCCATTGTCGGCCGAACGTTTCACCACGAGATCGATGTCGCCCCGGTCGTTGCAGAAGGTTGCGCCACCCTTGCGGGCTTCGGCGAACGCGAGCAGCTCACCGGTGTCGGCCTTGACCACGGCCGGGATTCTGAAACAGTCGTAACCTTCCGTTTTCTGTTTGTACACCAAGGTGTTGCCGACCGCGGCGGCCGAGACCTGCTCGGCGGCGGAGACAGCGGGGGCGGGGGAGGCGAGGGATGTGGCCGGTGCGGCGCCGACCGCCGCGGTGGCGACGAGGGCCGCGAACAGGCCCTGTGCGACGCGGGAGATCTTCACGGGAGTGCTCCGTCCTGGATTCAGTTCCGGTTGACGAGGCATCAGCGTCCTGCGGCGTCGCATAGCCGTCGTACAAGCTGCGTACAACTGCTTTCCGGTTGTGTGTCAGGTGACGCAGAGCTCGGGGCCGTGTCCGTGCGAAAGTCTTCGCACCGGGCCCGGCGCGACATGGGATGGGGAGGGCCGATGAAGGTGATCGATCCGGAGGGGCGGAAATGGGAGATCGATCGCCGTTTCGCGCCGTGGCGCCGGTGGGTCCAGCCGTTCGCGGGGCTCACCGGTGGCTACCGGCACTACCGACTGACCCCTGACTGGGGGCTCCTGCACGACCAGGAAAGGCTTATGAGCCGCAGGGAGAAGGAGAAGGAGGAGGAATCGTCCGGCTGGGTGGCCACGCTGGGCGGGGTGCTGCTTCTCTTGTCCGGGATCCCGGAGTTCGTGGGCTACCTGCTCCTGGCGATCCTGCTGGTGCCGTTCATGCTGCTGGAAATGCTCTGCCAAGGCGTTGCGGGCCTGATCTCGGAGGTCGTTCGGCTGTTCAGGAAGGCACCGGCCCGGGTCGACGTCGTTGGCTGGTACAAGGATCAGAGCGGCCTTGCCTCGATAACGATCTTGAAGGTGCCCGACTCCCTGGCGGAGACGCTGGAGCGCGAACTGGCCGGTCTGCTGCGACAGCGGATCATGCTCGACCCGGGCGATCCGCCGGTGCGAGAGCTCCTCGAACGCACCGGAACACGGGTGGAACGGCATCGCACGCTGCTGCGCCGGCGAGTCAGTGGTCGTCCGGGGCCAGCTGTCTGAGGTCGTGCAGGCTCCGGATGACCAGCCGCTGCCGGCCGGTGCTGAGCAGCCCGTCGGCACGCAACGTTCGCAAGGTCCGCGCGACCGCCTCACGTGACGCGGACGCGAGGCCTGCTAGATCGCGCTGGCTGATCCTCAAGGCGATCAGGGTCCCGTCGGGCACCGGGACGCCGTACCGCTCGCCGAGGTCGACCAGGATCGCGGCGATACGTTCGGCGGCGGTGCTGTCGCCGAATTCGGTCCGCCGGGAATTGGCGTACCGCAGCCTGGAGGTGATGATCCGCAGCAGTACCACGGAGATCCCGGGGTGGTCGTGCAGCACGGAGTTGAACGCGCGCGAGGACAGCCAGAGCCCGGTGACCGGTTCGACGGCCACCGCGGTGGCCGAGCGCCGGCTGCCGTCCATCGAGGCCATCTCGCCGATGATGTCGCCCGGATCGCGGACGGCGAGCACGGCGTCGTAGCCGCCTGTCGACACCGACGTGATCTTGACCCGGCCGGTCATCAGGATGAGCACCCAGTCGGACCGGTCGCCTTCGCGGATGATCACCGTGCCCGCCGGGTAACGGCGTAGTTCGGCCTCGGCGCGCAGCGCCTTGCGCTGGACGTCGTCGAGCAGCTCCCAGAGCCTGCCCGGTGAGTCGTGCGGCTCCGCCGCCGGCTGTGTCATGCCTGCCTCTCGCGTCCTTGCCCGGTGACGCGATCGTACGAGCAGATCGACATCACCGCGTGTCCGGGATCTCTTGATACGCCTTGGCAAGCCGGTGGATGCCGTCCCGGACCTGTGCGCTGCTCGCGGTGCTGACGTAGCTCAGGCGCAGATACGGTCCCGGAGCGTCGGCGGCGAAGTACAGCCTGCCGGCGGTGACCGCTACTCCCGCCCGGAAAGCGGTGCTCACCAACGCGGCCTCGTCGGCCGTCCCGGGCAGCGGCTGCCAGAGGTGGTAACCACCGGTCGGGACCGGAACGGTGCGCCACCCGGGCAGGTACTCCCGCAGCGCTCCCACGGCGACGTCCCGCCGCTCGCGCAGCGCCGTGGCCAGCGCGCGCAGGTGGCGCGTCCAGGCCGGGGAACTCACCAGCTCCAGGGCGGTTTCCTGCTGGGGCCTCGGCACGAAGAAGCTCTCGACGGCGTGGAGCCCGCGCAGCCGTTCGAGCGCCGGGCCACGGGCGGCGAGGGCGCTGATCCGCAGGCTGGGCGACGCCGGTTTCGTGAGCGACCGGATGTGCACCACGACGCCGTCGGGATCGTCGGCCACCAGGGGCGGCGGCGGAGCCGGGCTGTCGGGATGCGCCATCAGCCGGGCGAAATCGTCCTCGATGATGAACGCGCCCGCGTCACGGGCGATCCGCAGGACCTCGGCCCGCCGCTCGGCGGACAGGACCGCGCCGGTCGGGTTCTGGAACGCGGGCTGGCAGACGAACAACCGGGCGCCGGTGTCGCGGAAGGCGTCCGCGAGCAGTTCTGGCCGGACGCCGTCGCGATCGATCGGCACCGGCACCGGCCGCAGCCCGGACGCACGCGCGATCGCCAGCATCCCCGGATACGTCGGGGATTCCACCAGTACCGGTGCGCCCGGAACGGCCAGCGCGCGCAACGCCGTCGTCAGCGCGCTCTGCCCACCGGCGGTGACCAGGATGTTCTCGACGCTCAGCGGAGTGCCGATGTCGCGGGCGAACCACGAGCGGAGCTCGGGCAGCCCGCAGATCGGCGGGCGGGTCCAGGCGCCCGGCCGCCGTCCAGCGCGGGCGGACGCCGCGGCGAGCTCCCGTTCCGGCTGCAGGGTGGGATGCGTGTAGCCGCCGTTGAGATCGATGACTCCCGACGGCGGATCGTTCAGCGCGGTCAGCACCCCGGTGGCGTCGATCGTGCGGGCGCCGGTCTGTGAGCTGAGCGCGACCTCTTGCCACGACAGGTCACCCGACGTCAGGGGCTCGCGGGGTGGCGGCGCGCGGAAGACGCCGGCTCCCGGGCGGGTGATCACCAGGCCCTCAGCGGCCAGCGCGGAGATGGCCCGGGACACCGTCACCGGACTCACCCTCAGCCGTTGCACCAGCTCGCGGCTGGACGGGAGCTTTCCATCGACTGGATAGCGCTCGAGTTCTGTTCGCAGCTGTATGACCAGGCTGGAGACGCTGCTACCATCGGACATGAGACTGGATGATAGCGCTATCGCCGACCGGGCAGTAGCGGTTCGGGCTGTATCTCTTCGGGCAGGGACTCTGCTCGCGGCCGTGGGTGTCCTGGCGTTCTCCTTTACTTTTCCGGCGACCGTCTGGGCACTGCGCGGTTTCGGCGCGTGGACCTCGACCGGAGCACGATGCGTCTTCGCCGCCCTGGTCGCCGCCGCCTGTCTCTCGGCGTTCCGGGTCCCGTTGCCGCGTCGCGATCAGTGGCGACCGCTGGCGGTCGTCGCCGTCGGTTGCGTGCTCGGCTTCCCGACCCTGACCACGCTCGCTCTGCAGACGTCCTCGACCGCCCATTCCGCGGTGGTGATCGGGATGCTGCCGCTGGCCACCGCCATCGTCTCGTCGAAACTCACCGGCCGCCGCCCGTCCCGCCGGTTCTGGCTGGCGGCCGCCGCGGGTGCGATCGCGGTGCTGGTGTTCACCGTGAGCCAGAGCCGGGGCGGACTGTCCACAGCGGACCTGTTCCTGTTCGGCGCGCTGGTGTTGTGCGCGTTCGGGTACGCCGAGGGCGGCAGGCTCGCCACCGAGATGCCCGGCTGGCAGGTGATCGCGTGGGCACTGGTCCTCGCGCTTCCCGTCACCGCGGCCGTCGCGGTCTTCGGGGCGCTGACCGAACCGGTCCACTTCAGCGGGCAAGCGATTCTCGGGCTGCTCTACGTCGCGCTCATTTCGCAGTTCGGCGGATTCTTCGTGTGGTACCGGGGAATGGCCGAGATCGGCGTCGCCAGAGCGAGTCAGTTGCAACTGGCCCAACCACTCCTGACGCTGGTGTGGGCGGTCGTCCTACTCGGCGAGGTGCTCCCGGCCGCCGCTCCGGTGACCGCACTGATCGTGCTCGGCTGCATCGTGGTCACCCAACGGGCCCGGACCTAGCCGAACGCGGTCAGCGTCACGAACGCGGTCAGCCCGACCAGCGAGGTCGACAGCAGTCCCAGCAGTAACGCACGGCCGCCGGTGCGGATCAGCGTGCCGATCCGCACCGCGCAGCCGAGTCCGAAAAGCGCCCCGGCCAGTAGCAGCGTGCTCGCGAACTTGGCGACGTCGAGCGCGAACCCCGGCACGGTCCCGGTGCTGCGCACCAGAACCATCGCGAGGAAGCCGAGTACGAACAGCGGGACGATCGGGGGTCGTTTGCCGTCTTCGGCCGGGCGGCGGCGTTCGTGCACGCTGACCGCCGCGACCATCGGCGCCAGCAGGACGACCCGGCTGAGTTTGAGCACGATGGCGGCCGCGACGGCGGCGGCTCCGGCCGGGGTGGCGGCCGCGATCACCTGAGCGACCTCGTGCACGCTCAGCCCGGCCCAGCCGCCGATCCGGAGCGCGTCGAGGCCCAGCCAACCGCCGATCAGCGGGACCGCCGCGATGGCGAGCCCGCCGTAGAAGGTGACCAGCGCGATCGCGGTGGCGACCTCGGAGTCGTCTCGTTCGACGACGCCTTCCATGGCCGCGATGGCCGAAGCGCCGCAGATGGAGAACCCGGTCGCGACCAGCATCGCCAGCCCCCGCGGCACGCCGATCAACCTGCCGAGGCCGATCGTGCCGAGGAACGTGACGCCGACCGTCAGCACGACGGCCAGCAGCATGCCGGGACCCAGCGCGAGCACCGAAGGGAGCGCGAGCTGAAGACCCAGCAGGACGACACCACTGCGCAACAGTTTCCTGGTGACGCCCGCGATCGCTTTCCGCGTCTCGTCCGAGAGCACGGGCAGGGAGCCGCTCAGCATTCCGAGCACGACGGCGACGGTGAGTGCGCCGGCGACGGGAACTGCGGTGCTCAGCAGGTACGCGATCGCCACGCCGGCGGAGATGACGGCCAGACCGGTCAGGTGCGGTTTCGTCCGGACCGCGTACGTGGTGCCCATACCTTCGAGCGTCGCCCGGCCGGGGCCGCCGCGGTAGCCGGGAAAGCGAGGGGTAGGTCATAGACTTGGGCTATGACCGTGCCCGATCTGGACTCCTTGCGCCTACTGGTGCTCGTGGACGAGCTCGGCAGCATCGGGCAGGCCGCGGCCGCCCTCGGGATCGCGCAGCCGTCGGCGAGCAAACGACTGTCCACGGTCGAACGACGGCTGGGGCTGGTCCTGGTCGACCGCACCCGGCGCGGTTCCGCGCTGACTCCCGACGGCCGGGTCATCGCCGGCTGGGCGCATCGGGTGCTCGCCGAACTCGACGGGCTGCTCGACGGCGCCGAAGCCCTGCGGACCCAGCACGCGGCCGCACTACGGGTCGCCGCGAGCATGACGTTGGCCGAGCATCTGGTCCCCGGCTGGATCGGCGAGCTCAAACGCGTGAACACCGGGCTGTACCTCGGGTTGGAGGTCACGAACTCCGACCAGGTCGCCGAGCTGGCCAGGGACGGGAAGGTCGACATCGGCTTCGTCGAGTCGCCCGGTGCGCTGCCCGGCCTTTCGTCGAGGCGGGTCGCCACCGATCACCTGATGCTCGTCGTGGCCGGGACCCATCCGTGGGCGCGCAGGCGCCGCGCGTTGACCGCGGCCGAACTGGCCATCACCCCGCTGGTGGTCCGGGAACCCGGCTCCGGAACCCGCGAAACGGTCGACACCGCACTGCGCAAGGCCGGGGTGGGACCGGCGAAACCGTTGCTGGAACTGGGTTCCGCCTCTGCCGTGCGCAACGCCGTCATCGCGGGCGCCGGACCGGCGGTGATCAGCGAGCTCGACGTCGCCCGAGACGTCGCCGACCGCAGACTCGTCCCGGTCGCGGTCGAGGGCGTCGACTTCGGCCGGCAGCTGCGCGCGGTCTGGCCTGCCGGGCGGCGGCTCGCCGGGCCTGCCGCCGAACTGCTCGCGATCGCGGTGCGCCCACGGGTGGTGCCGGGCTGAGGGGTCGTGAGCGATTCGGGCGGTTCTATTGAGCCGAAAGGCAAGCGTGTCGTGTCGGGTGGTTGGTCCGTGAAGCCATCTTGATGGCGTCCCCACGCGAGGGACTCAGAGTCCCTCAAGGTGGCCTTCACGGACTTCGACTGGACACTGGTGTCACGGTTGCCCGCTGTCGCCAGAGATCACATCGGCGGGGGTAGTGAAGGGCTCCTTCACTACCCTCAGGGTAGGCAAGGAGGCCTTCACCGCCAACGGGTCAAGCCCACGTACCTAGAGTTCGTCAGGGTGGCCCTCACGCACTTCACCTACCCGCGGCGGCCGGGCGCGACAGCTACCCCCGGACGTTGGCAGCCCCAGCCCGGACGCTAGGGACGGACCGTTCATGGCACGCGCGTCATGAGCCGTCGCGGTCGGAGTCGGCGTTCAGCACCAGCGTGCCGAGGTAGCCCGCGCCGTCCTCCTTGATCGTCAGCAGAAGGCTTTCCTCGAAGATCCCGTCGTCGTTGTTGAACGAGTCCCGCCCGGTGTGCTGGGCGTAGGGCTGCTCGGCGAACACCTTGGTGTTGAGGGCTTCGTCGAAGAACACCTGGGTGGTCAGCACCCGCTGGTTGCTCACGTGCACCATCAGATGGACATGGACGGTGCGGCCGCGGTACCAGCCGGGCCAGATCGTCGTGAACTGCACGATCCCGTCGGCGTTCGTGACCTGTGCGCCACGCAGGTAGCGCTTGTCGTCGGTGGGCTCGAGGTCCTGTGCGCCGCCGCCGGGCTGGGCTCCGCCGCCGCCCGGCTGCCCGCCGCCTCCTTGGGACGAGTTCGCCTCCGCGCCCGAGTAGAGGCCGCCGGCGTCGCAGTGCCAGATCTCGACCACCGAGTTCGGGATCGGTTTGCAGCCCTCGCTGTCCTGCAGTTTGAACGCGAGCCGCAGTTGCCTGCCCGGTCGGTCTTCGCGGACGTCGGTGCGGATCTTGTCGGCGTCGAAGTAGTACGGGCCTTGGGTGGTCGACGCGGTCAGCGTGCAGCTCCCGGAGTTCTCGAAGAGGCCCGTGAGGTCTTCGGCGGTGGTCGCCTCCGGTGACACGGTCAGTCCTGTGCTGGTCGTGACCGGGGCGGCGGTCGTGGTGGACCCGGCGTCGGTCGATCCGGTCGAGCAGGCGGTGAGCAGTCCGCCGAGACTGATCGAACTCACTCCCGCCAGCAGCCGCCTCCGGCTGACACGCTGTCCTTCGTGGTGGTCGTCCACTTACGCGCTCCTTACGCCAGCTCAGTTGGTTGAAAATTAAACCAGCTGGCTGGGTGGAGGCTGGTCCTCCACTGTGTATTGGCTGTGAATCGCGGTATGGGCCGTGATTCGCGCGTGATACCGAAGTCGTCGTGCCGACGATACCTTCGAAAGGACCGACCGGTTCCCCTTCATCATATTCGAACAAGACCAGTATTTGCGGTGGTCCGTCCGGGCTGGAATCTGGTAGGTGGGCGCGGCCGGAGAAATCGCGTATCCCGACGATTAATCGCGAACACGAGCTGTGAAGGGCCGGTTGGCGTATCGGCTGTTGGGACACCTGGCGGTGCACGGTTCTTCCTGCTAGGGGGCGGAAAGCCGGTGGCTCTGATGTCCGCCATGTATCCGAAACGCTAATTTTCCGCGACAGCGCATTTTCTGTCCCAGGTAGGAGTGCTGTGTCTTACTTCCTGTGATGGGAAACCTACTGCCGAGTATTGACGCGAAGCGCTGCCTGCGTTTAAGTACGCCCGGTAACTAGATCACTCTTCCGTGTGCTCGGAGGCTTCCCGTGGGTAAGTCGATTCGTGGCGCCGATGCCTCAACGTTGACTGGTTCGGCTGGTCTGCTCATCGCGGTGCATCCCTTCGGCGTGCCGTCCGCCCGGTTCACCGCGGCCGCGATACGCGCCGGTGCACTCGGTGTCCTCGACCTTACCCAGGGAGATCACGCCGCTCGCGAGGAACTCGACCTGGCCGGAGACTGGCTCGGCGAAGAGGGGTTCGGTGTCCGGGTCCCGGGTCCCGCGGATCTTCCCGTCTCGGTGCACACGGTCCTGGTCGCCGCCGGCGCTCGTTTGTCCACTGTGGACTTCGGTGACCGGTGTGTCCTCGTCGAGGTCACGAACCACGAAGAGGCGGCCGGGGCGATCGCGGCCGGGGCGGACGGGCTGATCGCCCGGGGCCACGAGGCCGGCGGCCGCGCCGGCGAGCTGAGCACGTACGTTTTCCTGCAGCAACTGCTTGCCGATCCCGGCATCACCGTCCCGGTGTGGGCCTGCGGCGGGATCGGGCCGCATACCGCGGCCGCGGCCATCGCGGGCGGCTCGGCCGGTGTCCTGCTCGACACCGCCTTCGCACTGTTGCCCGAAGCGGACCTTCCCTCGGACCTTTCACTGGCGCTCGAAGGTCTCGACGGCTCGGAAACCACGGTGATCGACGGCGTTCGTGGCCTGCGCCGGCGCGGATCCGACGCCCCCATCGAGATCGGCCAGGATGCCTTCCTGCCACAGCGTTTCCGCGACACTTGGGGCACGCTCGTCGCGGCGATCCGGGGGATCCGCGAGTCGATCGTCGACGGCGTCGGCGAACCCGCCGAGCTGGGTACGGGCGATGCTTTCGGAACCAGGCTGCCACTCGCGCAAGGCCCGATGACCAGGGTCAGCGACCGGCCCGAATTCGCCGAAGCCGTCGCCGCCGAGGGTGCGTTGCCGTTCCTCGCGCTAGCGTTGTCCGGTCCGGCGCAGACCCGTGAGATGCTCGAAAAGACGAAGACCGCGCTGGACGACGCGCCTTGGGGCGTAGGCGTACTCGGGTTCGCCGCCGAGGAGGTCCGCGCCGCGCAGCTCGAGGTCATCCGGGAGGTCCGGCCGACCCACGCGATCATCGCGGGTGGCCGTCCCGCACAGGCCAAGGCGCTCGAAGACGCGGGGATCTCGACCTTCCTGCACGTCCCGTCGCCCGGCCTGCTCAAGCAGTTCCTGGAAGCGGGTGCGCGCAAGTTCATCTTCGAGGGCGCGGAATGCGGCGGGCACGTCGGCCCGAGGACGAGCTTTCCCTTGTGGGAAGCACAGATCGGGGTGCTGCAGGACTTTCTCGGTAACCGCGACGCCGCCGGGGTCCAGGTGTACTTCGCGGGCGGCGTGCACGACGAGCGGTCGGCCGCGATGGTCGCCGCGGCCGCGGCACCGCTGGCCAGGCGAGGTGCCGCGATCGGCCTGCTGATGGGGACCGCGTACCTGTTCACCGGGGAGGCGGTCCACGCGGGCGCGGTGCTGCCGCTGTTCCAGCGCCAGGTCGTCGAGGCCACCCGCACCGACCTGCTGGAGACAGCGCCGGGCCACGCGACGCGGTGCGTGCGGTCGGCGTTCACCACGGAGTACGCGGAGATCAAACAGGAACTGAAGGCCGGAGAGGTACCGGACCGCGAGGCCTGGGAGCGGCTCGAGAAGCTCAATGTCGGCAGGCTTCGCTTGGCCAGCAAGGGAATCGAACGGATCGGGGACGAGCTGCACGAGGTCGGCGAGGATCGGCAGCTGGTCGAGGGCATGTTCATGGCCGGTGACGTCGCCGTGCTGCGATCCGGCATCGTCACCATCTCCGAGCTGCACGAATCCGTGACCGCGAGGGCACACGCCTTCCTCGAAGCCCGGGCCGCCGAGCTGGGCGATCTGCTGCTCGGCACGACCGAAGAGGAACCCGCGCCGGAACCGCTGGACATCGCCATCGTCGGTATGGCCTGCCTGTTCCCGCAGGCCGGCGATCTGCCGTCGTTCTGGGCGAACATCCTGTCCGGCGCGGACGCGGTCACCGAGGTCCCGCCCCAGCGCTGGGATCAGTCGGTGTACTACGCACCCGACGGCGACGGCACGAAGACACCTTCGCGCTGGGGCGGTTTCCTGCCGGAGATTCCGTTCGACCCGCTCACCTACGGCATCCCGCCCGCGTCGCTCGCGAGCATCGAACCGGTGCAATTGCTGGCTCTGGAGGTTTCGCAACGCGCGCTGGCCGACGCGGGATATGCCGAACGCACCTTCGACCGGTCGCGCGCTTCGGTGGTGTTCGGTGCCGAGGCCGGGAGCGACCTGTCCAACGCCATGACGTTGCGGACGGTTCTCCCGTCCTATCTCGGCGAACTCCCCGCCGAGCTCGACGGCCGGCTCCCGCGCCTGACCGAGGATTCGTTCCCGGGCGTGCTCGCCAACGTCATCGCGGGCCGGGTCGCGAACCGGCTCGATCTGGGCGGCGCGAACTACACCGTCGACGCCGCGTGCGCGTCGTCCCTCACCGCCGTCGACGTCGCCTGCAAGGAGCTGACCACCGGCACCAGCGACGTCGTGCTGTGCGGTGGCGCCGATCTGCACAACGGCATCAACGACTACCTGCTGTTCTCCTCGGTGCACGCACTTTCGCCGTCGGGCCGCTCGGCCACCTTCGACAGCGGCGCGGACGGGATCGCGCTCGGCGAGGGCGTCGCGTGCGTGGTCCTGAAACGGCTGGCCGACGCGGAACGGGACGGCGACCGGGTCTACGCGGTCATCAAGGGCGTCGGCAGCGCCAGCGACGGCCGTGCGCTCGGGCTCACCGCACCGCGGCCGGAGGGTCAGCAGAACGCCCTCACCCGCGCTTACCGCAACGCCGGGATCTCGCCGGCGCGGGTCGGGCTGGTCGAGGCGCACGGCACCGGCACGGTCGTCGGTGACCGCACCGAACTCGGGACGCTCACCAAGGTGTTCACCGAGGCGGGCGCCGCACCCGGCCGGTGCGCGCTCGGTTCGGTGAAATCCCAGATCGGGCACACGAAATGCGCCGCCGGGCTGGCCGGCCTGATCAAGGCGACCCTGGCGCTCTACACCGGGGTCAAACCGCCGACCCTGCACCTGGAGAAGCCGAATCCGGCGTGGCAGCCGGAAACCAGCCCGTTCGCGTTCGACACCGAAGCGCGGCCGTGGACCGGCGGCGAGCGCGTCGCCGGGGTGAGCGCGTTCGGCTTCGGTGGCACTAACTTCCACGCCGTCCTGACCGCGTACGACGGCGGTGTCCCACCGTCCAAGACCCTCGACGACTGGCCCGCGGAGCTCTTCCTGTTCGCGGGCAAGGACGACGCGGCGGCGATCAAATCCGCCCAAGACCTGCTGAACGCCTCCGCCGACGGCTGGCGTCTGCGCGACCTCGCGTTCGCCGCGTCACGTCGCGCCGAGGTTGCCGTAACCCGTGGCGGCCGTGCCAGGTTCGGCGTACTGGCATCCACTGTGGACGAACTCGCCGCCTTGCTTCGGCGGGCCATCGCCGGGGAACGGGACGAGGACGCGGGTATCTTCGGCGCGGACGCCGAACCGGCGGGCGAGGTCGCCTTCCTGTTCCCCGGGCAGGGGAGCCAGCGGCCGGGGATGTTCGCGGACCTGTTCGTCGCCTTCCCCGAACTCCGGCGCTACCTCGGGCATGGCGGGAACACCGCCGACATCCTGTTCCCCCCGGCCGCGTTCGACGAGGCCGAGCGCAAGGCCCAGCTCGCGCGGATCACCGACACCAGGGCGGCCCAGCCCGCCCTCGGGATCGTCGGTCTGGCCGCGCATCATCTGCTCGGCAAGGCCGGGGTACGGCCGTCGATGGTCGCCGGACACAGCTACGGCGAGCTGATCGCGTTGACCGCGGCGGGCGTCCTGAGTTCGGCTTCCCTGCTGAAGTGCAGCGAGGCGCGGGCGGCGGCGATCCTCGGCGCGACCGGTGGCGGGGATCCCGGGACCATGGCGGCCGTCGCCGCGGGTGCCGCCGAGGTCACCGACGCGCTCACGGCCGAGGGGCTGCACGAATCCGTCGTCGCCGCCAACCGGAATTCGCCGAAGCAGACGGTGATCTCCGGTCCGACGGCCGCGGTCGGCGCCGCCGTCGAACGGCTGAAAGCGCGAGGCGTCGGCGCGAAGAGGATCCCGGTCGCCTGCGCGTTCCACAGCCCGCTGGTCGCTTCCGCCGGGACGGAGTTCGCCCGGGTTCTCGGCGTCGTCCCGGTCACCGAACCGGAGATCCCGGTGTGGTCCAACCGGACAGCCGGGCGCTATCCGGCCGGGCCTGGGGAGATCCGCGCCGAACTGGCCGCGCAGATCGGTGCCCCGGTTCGCTTCGCCGACCAGATCGAGGCCATGTACGAGGCGGGAGCCCGGGTCTTCGTCGAAGCAGGCCCCGGATCGGTCCTCACCAAACTCGTCGGCGTCATCCTCGACGGCCGTCCACATCGGACGGTCACCTTCGAAGGCAGGCGCCGCACCGGGATCCCCGGCTTCCTGGCGGCGCTGGCCCGGCTCGCCGTCGCGGGTGCCGACGTCCGCACCGGCTGGCTCTTCACCGGACGCGCCGTCAAGGACGCCCTGTCGGCGCGGCCGCCGAAACCGGCAGGCTGGACCGTCGACGGTCATCTCATCCGCACCCGCGACGGCCGGATCCCGGAAACCGCCCTGCACCCCGCCCAGCGAATCTCTTCGGAGGCCATCGTGACTTCCCGGCCGGACCTCGATGCTTCAGGCAGCGAGGCCTTGATCGCCGAGTTTCTCCGCACCAGCCGCGAAATGATCGCGGCACAGCGGGACGTCCTGCTCGGCTATCTCGGTACGGATCCCGGTGTCCGGCAGCCCGCACCCGAGGCTCTGCCCGTGCGCGTCGAGCCCTTGTTCGCCGAGGTTCCCGCCCCGGCTCCGCAGCCGGCTCCCGTGGAGGCCGAGAGATCGGTTCTCGAGGTGGTCGTGGCTGTGATCGGTGAGCGGACCGGCTATCCGGTGGACATGATCGAGCCGGATTTGGATCTCGAGGCCGATCTCAGCGTCGATTCGATCAAGCGGGCCGAGATCGCGGGGGAACTGGCGGCGCGGCTGGGTTTGGCCGAACGTGGAGACCTCGAAGAACTCGGCAGAGCACGCACCGCCGCACAGATCGCCGACCTGATCGGCGCCGGTAGTGAGCCGGCTCCCGGTCCCGTCCTCGTCGAACCGGCGGAACAGGACGTGCTGAGCGTCGTCGTGGCCGTGATCGGTGAGCGGACCGGCTATCCGGTGGACATGATCGAGCCGGATCTGGATCTCGAGGCCGATCTCAGCGTCGATTCGATCAAGCGGGCCGAGATCGCCGGGGAACTGGCCACCCGGCTCGGTTTGACCGATGGCGATCCCGAGGAGCTGGCCAAGGCGAGGACCGCGGCGGCCATCGCGGAGCTGATCACCGGTGGCAGGCCCGATCCCGCGCCCGTGGCTCAGGCGCCGGGCGAGGCCGAGCCGGTCGTGGTGGCGCCCAAGCGATTCCTCATGCGCGAGTTCGCGCTCGCCGACCCGGTCCTCGCTGACGGCGAGCTCGCCGGCCGCCGGTTCGCCGTGGTCGGCGACGGTCAGGTGGCGGAAACGCTCGCGGCGAGGCTTGCCGGCCATGGCGCCGAGGCGGAGCTCGTCCCGGCTGTGCCCGGTGCCGGGTTCGACGGTGTCTTCCATCTCTCGCCGTCCTTTCCCGACGATTTCCCGCTGTATCAGGCGGTTCTGGCGAACGGGCCCCGCTGGCTCGTCGCGAGCGGCCCCGCCGACGGCGCGCGCGGATTCTTCCGGACGGTCTCCCGCGAATACCCGGACACGGTGGCCCGGGTCGTCGAGCACGATCCGAGCTCCACTGTGGATGAACAGGCGGACGCCCTGCTGGCCGCACTGTCCGTTGTGGACCGGGAGCCGGTCGTCCTGCACCTCGACGGTGGGCGGCGTGGGCTGCGGATGACCGAGGAAGGGCTGGGCCTGCTCGGCAGTACCGGCGCGGGTCCGGCCGGAGACGGCGCCGCCGAGGCCGAGGCGCTGGGCCTGGACCGGGATTCGGTCGTGCTCCTCGTCGGCGGCGCGAAAGGCATCACCGCCCGGCTGGCGACCGCGCTGGCTTCGGCGTCCCGCTGCCGGATCGAACTGTTCGGCCGCACCGCCGTCCCCATCGACGAGGACGAACCCGCGATCGCGGCGGCGACCACGACGGCCGAGCTGCGGAAGGCGCTGATCGCGAGCGGGCTGACCAGACCGGCCGAGATCGAGCGGACCATCCGGATCATCGAGGCGGAGCGGGAGGTGCGGGGCACCCTGCGGCGCATCACCGAACTGGGCAGCCTCGTGCGCTACCACTCGGTCGACATGCTCGACGCCGAAGCCGTACACCGTGCGGTCAAGGAGATCCACGCCGAGCACGGCAGGCTCGACGGAATCGTCTACGCGGCCGGTGTCATCGAGGACAAGCTGATCGCGGACAAGGAACCGGCGTCCTTCAACCGGGTGTTCGGCACCAAGGTCGAAGGCGCGAGCACCTTGCTCGCCGCGGCGGGCGAGCTTCCGGAGGCGCCGAAGTTCGCCGTTCTGTTCGGCAGCATCGCCGCGACACTCGGCAACCGGGGTCAGTCCGACTACGCCGCCGCGAACGACGCGCTCGAAGCGCTCGGGCACCGATGGTCCACTGTGTACGGACGCCGTGGACTCACCGTCCACTGGGGACCCTGGGCGCCGACCGGGACCAACAACGGCATGGTCACCCCCGAACTCATGCGGGACTACGCGCGGAGAGGGATCGAGCTGATCGACCCCGAGGAAGGGACGCTGAGCCTGCTGCGGGAACTGGCATGGGGCGGCGACGACCTGACCGCCGTCGCCTATTCCGCCTCGGGGTGGTGACCGGTGACCGAAACCGGTCCGATCGCGATCGTCGGGATGTCCGTGCTCTTTCCCGGCGCACCGGACCTCGACACCTACTGGCGCAATATCGTCGATGGCGCGGACGCGATCACCGAGGTTCCGGAGGACCGCTGGGATCCGGGGTTCTACGAGCCTGACGCGCAGCCGCGCGCGGATCGGATCTATTGCCGCCGTGGCGGTTTCGTCGGCGAACTGGCCGAAGTGGACGTCACCGGTTTCGGCGTGATGCCGATCGTCGATTCCCGGTACCGAACCCGACCAGCTGATCGCGCTGCGGGTGGCCGCGCAGGCCATCGCCGACGCGGGTGGCGAGCACCGGCTGCCTTCGGACCGGCAGCGGGTCGGTGTGATCCTCGGCCGGGGTGGCTACCTCACCCCGGGTCTCGTGCGGCTCGATCAGCGGGTCCGGACGGCCACCCAGCTGGTCCGCACGCTGGGCGAGCTGATGCCCGATCTCGGCAGCGAACGGCTGGAACAGGTGCGGCAGGCCTTCACCGACCGGCTCGGTCCCGAAGCGCCGGAGTCCGCGATCGGGCTCGTACCCAACCTCGCCGCGTCGAGGCTGGCGAACCGGCTCGACCTGCGCGGCCCCGCGTACACGGTGGACGCGGCCTGCGCCTCCTCGCTCGTCGCCGTCGACCACGCCGTGCGCGAACTCGGTTCCGGGCGCTGTGACGTCGTGCTCGCCGGTGGGGTGCACCACTGTCACGACGTCACGTTCTGGAGCGTGTTCTCGCAACTCGGTGCCTTGTCGCGGAGCCAGCGGATCCGGCCGTTCCACCGGGACGCCGACGGCGTGCTGATCGGGGAAGGCACCGGCGTCGTCGTCCTCAAACGGCTCGCGGACGCCGAACGCGATGGTGACCGGGTCTACGCCGTCATCACCGGCACCGGGGTGGCCAGCGATGGCCGCACGGCCGGACTGTCCAATCCGGACTCGGCCGGCCAGATCCGCGCGGTCCGGCAGGCCTGGGCGGCCGCGGGAATCGACCCGGCCGAAGCCGGGGCCATCGGACTGCTCGAAGCGCACGGCACCGCGACCCCGGCAGGCGACACGGCCGAGCTGGCGACGGTCGCGGAGGTGTTCGGCCCGGCGGGTGATGTTCCCTCGGCGGTGCTCGGCTCGGTCAAATCGATGATCGGGCACACCATGCCCGCGGCAGGCGTCGCCGGGCTCGTCAAGGCCGCTTTGGCGGTGTACCACGGAGTTCTGCCGCCGACCCTGCACTGCGACGACCCGCATCCGGCACTGGCCCGGACCCGGTTCGAGACGCTCGACGCGGCCAAGGTGTGGGACACCGATGACCGGCAGCCGGTCCGGCGGGCCGGGGTCAACGCGTTCGGCTTCGGCGGGATCAACGCGCATGTTGTGCTGGAGCAGGCCGCGGCGAGGCCCGCCGTCGAGGTCTGCGAACCCGAGCGTGTCCTGCGGCTCGCCGCGTCGAACATCGGTGAACTCGCGGAAATGCTCGACAGCGACGACGTCCTGCGGGCGGCGAACGGTGGCCGGGGCAGGGTCCGGCTCGGCGTCGTCGATCCGACCCCGAAACGGCTGGCGCTGGCCCGGAAGGTGGTCGCGAAGGGCAAGGCCTGGCGTGGCCGCAACGACCTCTGGTTCGCGCCGGAACCCTTGCTCGGCCCCGGCGGTGGCCTGCTCGCGTTCGTCTTTCCCGGGCTGGAAGCGGAATTCGAGGCCCATTCGGACGACATCGCCCGGCATTTCGGCCTCCGGTGGGAATCGCCGGACGTCACGGTCGGCGATGTCGGCAGGCACGGCAAGGGCGTGTTCCAGCTCGGCAGGCTCCTCGACACCGCATTGCGCGGGCTCCGCGTGGTCCCGGACGCGCTCGCCGGGCACAGCCTCGGTGAGTGGACGGCGATGGCGGCCGCCGGAATCCACACCGAGGACGAGGTCGACGCGTTCCTCGCGGGTTTCGATCCCGACGCACTCAAGGTTCCCGGACTCGCGTTCGCAGTGATCGGCGCCGCGGCGCCGAAGGTCACTGTAGTCCTCAAAGGACAGTCGGACGTCGTGCTGTCCCACGACAACGCACCCAATCAGTCGATGATCTGCGGGCCGTCGGACGCGGTCGGCGAGTTCGTGCGCCGGTTCCGCGAGAACGGCGTCATCTCACAGGTCCTGCCGTTCCGGTCCGGATTCCATACGCCGATGCTGGCGCCGTACCTCGGCCCGATCCGGGAGGCCGCCGATCGCTACACGTTGCACCCGGCGAAACTGCCGGTCTGGTCTGCCACCACGCGGCAGGTGTACCCGGCGATCGCCGCCGAAGTGCGGGCGCTGTTCGTCCGGCATCTGCTGGAGCCGGTGCGGTTCCGGGGCCTGGTCGAGAACATGTACGCGGCCGGGTTCCGCGCGTTCGTGCAGACGGGCGCGGGACAGCTCGGATCGCTGATCGGGGACACCCTGCACGGCCGCGACCACCTCGTCGTCGCCGCGCACTCCACACACCGGCCGGGGCTGG
Organism: uncultured Actinomycetota bacterium; assembly: GCA_963766045.1. Lineage (GTDB taxonomy): Bacteria > Actinomycetota > Actinomycetes > Mycobacteriales > Pseudonocardiaceae > Amycolatopsis. The sequence continues at coordinate 2,723,232 of CAVXYN010000003.1, forward strand.
CACAACTGCTCCGGGTCGCCACGGCCTTGTGGACGGACGGGACGGAGCCGGCGTTCGACCTGTTGCCGGGACAGGGAACCGGTAAACGCGGCCGGGCCATCCGGCTCGATCTCGGCGGCGCGCTCGTCTCGCTCGACGAGAACGTCCGCCGAGGCTTCCGGACCCGTGCGGCGTCAGCGTCCACTTTGGACCGGATCGGCGAGCGGAACCCGCTTGCCGCGGAGTTCTCCGGTTTGCTGTCCGACACCGCCGGCCTGGCGGCGGAACTGTTCGCCGCCCGTGAGGCGGCGCCGAGGATCCGGCCGCTGCGGACCGAACTCCGGGTGTCCGTGGACGCCATGCCGTACCTGCTCGACCACTGTTTTTTCAAACAGCCGCCCGGCGCCGAACCCGCCGACGCGTGGCCCGTCGTACCCGCGACGACGGTGATCGGGCATCTGATGGACTTCGCCGAACAAGCGGGGCCCGGCCGGCGCGCGATCGCGCTCGAGGACGTCCGTCTGAACCAGTGGATCGCCGCGATCCCGGCGGTGGACGTGCCGGTGCGGATCCTGCCGACGGGGGGATCGCGAGTGACGGCGTCCCTGGGCGGCTACTCGCAGGCCGTGGTCGAACTGGGCGACGGGTTCCCGGCCGATCCGCCCGCGCCGTGGACGTTTCCGGCCACCGCGGAGCGGGTCCCGGACCTGCTCGCCGAACAGCTCTACAGCGATCGCTGGATGTTCCACGGGCCGAAGTACCAAGGGGTCTCGGAGCTGACCGCGGTCGGCGACCGCCATGTCCGTGGCGTTCTGCGCACTCCCGAGGCACCCGGGGCACTGCTCGACAACGCCGGCCAGCTGCTCGGCTACTGGATCATGTCCCGGCTTCCCGATCGTGCCACGGTGTTCCCGGTGGGAATGCGGCGGATCCGGTTCTACGGCGAGCATCCGGTGCCGGGCGAATGGCTCGACTGCCTCATCCGCATCGTCTCCGTGACCGACGCCGAACTCGAGGCGGACGTCCAACTCGTGCGAGGCGGCCGGGTCTGGGCGACCGTCGACGGCTGGCGTGATCGCCGGTTCGACAGCAATCCGCAGATCCGCAAGGTGGACCGGCGGCCCGAACGCCACACGCTTTCCGACGAGCAGCCGGGCGGCTGGGCGCTGGTGCGCGAGCAGTGGCCGGACCTCGCGACCCGTGACCTGATCATGCGGAACATGCTGGCCGGCACGGAACGGGACCAGTACGAGAAACAGCCGCCTCGCCGCAAACGGCGGTGGCTACTCGGCCGGATCGCGGCGAAGGACGCGGTCCGGCGGCTGCTCTGGTCCGGCGGCGAGGGCGACGTGTTCCCCTCGGAACTCCGGATCTGTAACACGCCGTCGGGTGCGCCGCATGTGACCGGTGCCTACGGACGGGAATTGCCCGAGCTGACGGTGTCGATCGCCCATCGGGACGGGTTCGGCGTGGCCATCGCGCGGCCGGGGCCGTGCGGGATCGACCTCGAAGCCGTTGAGGAACGCCCGGACAGCACCATTTCCGCCGCACTCGCCGAGAGCGAGCAGACGCTGCTCGCGCAGCTCGCCGAGGGGGCGGAAGCCTTGTGGTTCACCAGGTTCTGGGCCGCGAAGGAGGCCGTCGCGAAACGGCTCCGCACCGGTCTGCGCGGGGAACCGCGCGCTTTCACCGTCGTCGGCGCGGACGGCAGGCGGCTCACCGTGCAGGTCGGTGACGCCCGATATCCGGTGTGGCACACCAAGATCGGCACACCGGCGAAGGAATACGTCGTGGCTTGGACGGAGAACGAAGATGAGCACTGAAGTCACCGAAACCACGTCGCCGGACACCGTGCTGGCCGACATCGCCGCGATGCTGCGGGTCCTGCTCGAGGAGTACGGGCTGGACGACGCCGAGATCGGCCGGGACACCAAGTTCCACGACGATCTCGAATTGGAGAGCATCGATCTCGTGGCGCTTTCCGGGCAACTGCGCGAACACTACGGCGAAAAGGTCAACTTCGCCGAGTTCATCGCGGAACGGGAACTGGACGAGATCATCGCGCTGACCGTGGGCGAGCTGGTGGACCACGTGGTCACGTCGCTGCGCGCGGCCGGAGAGGGCTGACCATGGCGAAGATCCAGGTCGGCGACCTCGACGTTCACGTGCAGCGCCTTCCGCCCGCCGGGTCGCCCCAGGACGCGCCGATCGTGGTGTTCGTCCACGGTCTCCTGACCGACAGTCTGGCGAGCTACTACTTCACGCTCGGGCCGTCGTTCGCGGCGCAGGGCATCGACGTCGTCATGTACGACCTGCGCGGGCACGGCCGGACGACCCGGCCCGCGACGGGCTACCGGCTCGAGGACTTCGTCGCCGATCTCGACGGCCTGCTCACGGCGCTCGGCATCACGCGTCCGGTCCACGTGGTCGGGAACTCCTTCGGGGGTTCCGTCGCGTTCGGGCTCGCCGCCGAACATCCCGGCCGGGTCGCGAGTGTCACCGTGATCGAGGCGGAACCGCCGGTGCGGGCGTGGATCGGGCATATGGCCGACGGGCTCGCCGACGCGAAGACGCGCCTCGGCCACGAGGAGGTGATCGGCTGGATCGCCGAAAACCATGGGGCGCATACGGCCCGGCTCTCGCGGTCGGCGTACAAGATCCTCGAGGCCACCACTCTGGCGGAGGACATCCCGCTGAGCCGGACCATCGACGACGACCTGTCGGCGGTGCGGTGCCCGGTGTTCGCGCTGTTCGGTGATCAGTCCGGGTTGTCCGCCCAGGTCGGGCAGTTCGAGGCGAGTCTGGCCCGCTGTCAGACGGTCGTGCTGCCGGATCAGGGGCATTCGGTGCTCGTCGAACGTACCGCCGAGACGTCCGAGCTGATCCTTCGCTGGGTGCGGGAGACCTCCCGCGTGACGGCGGGGGTCGAGTAGTGGTTGGTCGTGACCACTAGTGGGCCGGTTCCTCTTCGTCATGCCGCCGCTGGTCGGGCATGTGAACCCGGCGGTGGGGGTGGCGGCCGCGCTGACCGGCCGCGGCCATCAGGTGGCGTGGGCGGGGCAACCGCAGATCATCCGGCGGCTCGCCGGTCCCGGCGTAGAGGTGTATCCCTGTGCCGTCCCGGATGACCTCGCGGAACGGGACGCGAGCCTCAAAGGGCCGGCCGCGTTCCGGTTCCTGTGGGAGGAGTTCCTGATCCCGCTGGCCGACGCGATGGCGCCGGGGGTACGCGCCGCGATCGGGCGATTCCGGCCGCAGGTCGTCGTCGCGGACCAGCAGGCCGTCGCGGGTGGCCTCGTCGCGGACGGTCTCGGACTGCCTTGGGTCACCTCCGCGACGACCTCTGCGGAACTGGTCGACCCGCTCGCCGGGATGCCGAAAGTCGTTTCGTGGCTGGAAGACCTGCTCGGAGGGCTGCGTAGGCGGATCGACGGCGGCCCCGCCGACCCCCGGATGTCCCCGCACGGCGTGCTGGCGTTCACCACACGGGAACTCCTCGGCCTGGTCCCGTTGCCCGCGCATGTGCGGCTGGTCGGGCCGTCGATCGCCGGTCGTACGTCCACTGTGGACTTTCCGTGGTCGTGGCTCGACCCCGCCACGCCGACGGTCCTGGTCACCCTCGGCACGGCGAACGCCGATGCCGCCGGGGACTTCCTCAACGCCGCAGCGAAGGCGATGTCGGATTTCGGTGACGTCCAGACCGTGATCGCCGATCCCGGCGAGGTCGTGCGGCAGGTGAGGGACAAGGTGCTCGTGGTGCCACAGGTGCCCCAGATGGCGCTGCTGGAGCGCGTGGACGCCGTCGTCTGCCACGCGGGGCACAACACCGTCTGCGAAAGCCTGTGGCACGGGGTGCCGCTCGTGGTCGCGCCGATCCGCGACGACCAGCCGATCGTCGCCGGCCAGGTCGTCGACGCCGGCGCCGGGGTCCGCCTGCGCTTCGGCCGCGTGAACCCGGCTCGGATCCGCGCCGCCGTCGAGGGGGTCCTGGGTGACCCCGGGCACCGGTCGGCGGCGGAGAAGGTGGGTGCGTCGTTCCGGTCGGCCGGCGGGGCTTCCGCGGCCGCTGACCACCTGGAAGCCCTGCTCAAAGTTCCGTGAGTCACCGCGGGTGCCGCGCTTCACAACCTGGATCCAGGTTCAATGTCCCCAATGTGGCGTTTGGGACATGCTCAAGGGCCTTCACGGACTTCGTGGTCGCCACCTTCGTCCCAGCGTCCTCAATCGTCACAACCGCGTCGCGTGAAGGACCCCTTCACACCCCCGCCGACCAGAAAGCGGAGGTCACCCCCGCGCAGGCGTTCAGCCGGCCGTGAAGGCCTCCTTGCCTACCCTGAGGGTAGTGAAGGACCCCTTCACTACCCCGCCGACGTGATCTCTGACGAGAGTGGGGCAACCGTGACACCAGTGTCCGGTCGAAGTCCGACCTGACCGGTTGAAAAACCCGCGGTTGAAAATGCGTGGGTGTAGGGCAGCGTCAGGGTGGGTATCAGCTTTTCGAAGGTGTGTCGTCGTGCTGGGAGTCGCCATGACCGCAGTGAAGGCAACGCCAAGACCGGAGGCAGTCCGTTTCGGCGGGAGGATACGTGGCCCGAAGGGCAGCGTGTTCCTCAGCGTGATCCGCACGACCGACCCCAAGAAGATCGGGATCCTGTATCTGACCACGTCTCTCGGGTTCTTCCTGGTAGGCGGCTCCATGGCGCTGCTGATGCGCGGCGAGTTGGGGAGGCCGGGGCTCCAGTTCCTGTCGCAGGAGCAGTACAACCAGCTGTTCACCATGCACGGCCTGATCATGCTGCTGCTGTACGCGACGCCGAACCTCTTCGCCTTCGCCAACGTCATCCTGCCGCTGCAGATCGGGTCACCGGACGTCGCGTTCCCCCGGCTGAACGCGTTCTCGTACTGGCTGTACCTCTTCGGCGGGCTGATGGTGCTCAGCGCGTTTCTCACACCCGGCGGCGCACCCGACTTCGGCTGGACGATGTACACGCCGCTGTCCACCGGCGCGCATACCCCAGGGGTCGGTGCCGACCTGGTGATCATGGGGCTGATCGTCTCCGGTCTCGGCACGATCCTCGGCGCGGTCAACATGGTCACCACCGTCCTCTGCCTGCGTGCGCCGGGGATGACCATGTGGCGGATGCCGCTGTTCACCTGGAACATCCTGTTCACCGCGATCCTGATCCTCGCGGTCTTCCCGATCCTCACCGCGGCGTTGTTCGCCTTGGAAGCCGACAGACGGCTCGGCGCGCACGTCTTCGACCCGGCCAATGGCGGGGCGATCCTCTTCCAGCACCTTTTCTGGTTCTTCGGACACCCCGAGGTCTACATCGTCGCGTTGCCCTATTTCGGCATCGTGACCGAGATCGTCCCGGTGTTCAGCCGGAAACCGCTGTTCGGCTACAAGACCATGGTGTTCGCGACGATCGGGATCACGGCGTTGTCCTTCGCGGTCTGGGCGCACCATATGTTCGCCACCGGCGCGGTCCTGCTGCCGTTCTTCTCGATCATGACGTTCCTGATCGCGGTGCCGACCGGGATCAAGTTCTTCAACTGGATAGGCACGATGTGGAAGGGACAGCTGACCTTCGAAACGCCGATGGTGTGGGCTATCGGGTTCATGGTGACGTTCCTGCTCGGCGGGCTGACCGGCATCATGCTGGCCGCACCGGCGATCGACTTCCATGTGCACGACAGCTATTTCGTGGTCGCACATTTCCACTACGTCCTGTTCGGCACCATCGTGTTCGCCACGTTCGCCGGGATCTACTTCTGGTTCCCCAAGATGACCGGCCGGATGCTCAACGAACCGTTGGGGAAGCTGCATTTCTGGACCACGTTCATCGGCTTCCACACGACGTTCCTCGTCCAGCACTGGCTGGGTAACGAAGGCATGCCGCGCCGCTACGCCGACTACCTGAGCTCCGACGGTTTTGCCCTGCTCAACACCATTTCCACGATCGGCGCGTTCCTGCTCGGCGCGTCGGTGCTGCCGTTCATCTGGAACGTCGTCCGCAGCTACCGGTTCGGCGAGGTCGTCGACGTCGACGACCCGTGGGGCCACGGGAACTCATTGGAATGGGCCACGACCTGTCCGCCGCCACGGCACAACTTCCACGACCTGCCCAGGATCCGGTCCGAGCGGCCGGCGTTCGAACTCCACTACCCGCACATGGTCGAGCGGCTCCGTGCCGAAGGACATATCGCCCCGTTCCAGCGTCATGACGAAGTGCTGGCGGGCCGACACAGGGAAGGAGGTACCGCACATGATCCCGATGGACGTTGAGGGAATGGCCGTTCTGGCGCCGGAAGCGGCGCCGGTGATGCTGCTCCGGGAACGTGAGGGTGACCGCCGCTGGCTGGCGATCACGATCGGCGGTCCCGAGGCGAGTGCGGTGGCACTCGCGCAGGAACATATCGACCTACCCCGCCCCGGCACGATCGAACTGATCGGCCAGGTGGTGAAATCGTTCGGCCGCCGGATCACCGGTGTCGAGGTCACCGAACTGAGGGACGGGATCTTCTTCGCCGACTTGGTACTCGACGCCGGCATCCGCATCTCGGCGCGGCCAAGCGACGCGGTCGCGATCGGGCTCCGCGCCGGTGTCCCGATCCAGGTGGAGGACACGGTGCTGGACGTCGCCTCGGTCCGGGTCGAGATCGTGGGAGAGCAGTCCGCTTCGGCTTCGCAAATCCCGTCGGATCCGGTCGAGCAGGAACGGGAGATCGCGGAGTTCCGGGCCACGCTGGATCACATCGCTCCCGAGGACTTCGGTGAGCCACCCCCGGCCGACCCGCCACCTTCCCGCGACTGAACCCGCGCGTGCCAAGGGTAAGGAAGCCGCAATGAAGGGGCCTTTCATCGCAAAATTTGCGATGAAAGGCCCCTTCATTGCGGTCTTGAGGGACTGCGAGCGGGCTACTGCTTCTTCGCCAGCCCTCGCTCGACCGCTTCGATGATGCGCGGCCGCAGCTCGGCCGCGCTGATGATCGCGTCCACCGAACCGACCTTCACCGCGCGCTCGATGCTGTGCACGCTGTCGAACTCGGAAGCGACCGCGCCCAGCTTCTCGGCCCGCACCGACGCCTGGACTTCGGCCAGTTCCGCGGCCAGCGCGGCACGTTCCGCACCGGAGGCGCCGCTGAGCTTCTCCGACAGCGACCGCACCCGCGGGTCCGCCGAGGTCCGCGCGTTGACCTCGCCCGCGAACACGACCGCGGCGGCGGGGGCGCCACCGAGTACCGAGGCGAACGAGCCTTCCAGTGCCAGCACGGTCATGTTCGGGTTGAGTGCCTTCGAGAAGACCACGAACGCACCGCCGTGGTAGCGCGAGATGACGGTGAACACGATCGGGCCGTCGAAGTTCACGATCGCCCGGCCGATCTCGGCGCCGTACTCCAGCTGCAGTTTCCGCATCGACTCCGGTGAGCCGTCGAAGCCGGACAGGTTCGCCAGCACCACCAGCGGCCGGTTGCCGCTGGCCGCGTTGATCGCCCGCGCCGCCTTCTTCGAAGATCGCGGGAACAGCGTGCCCGCGGTGTAGGTGTCCGGGCCGTCGGTGGGAGGGAAACCGCGGCGCGGCACCGACCGGGACTCGATGCCCAGCAGGCACACCGGGTATCCGCCGAGGTGGACGTCCTGGACGGCGGCGGTCTCCGCGTCGGCCATTCCCGGCCAGCGCTCCAGCACCGGGTGGTCCTGGTCGGAAAGCGCGCGCATCACGGTGCGGATGTCGAACGGCTTCTTGCGGTCGGGGTTGGCTTCACGCGAGAAGATCTGCCCGACCGTGGTGAAGTCACTGTCGACGGCCGCGTGCGGGAACGACGAGACGTCGCGGTCGACCGGGTCGCTGGTGACGGCCCGCCTCGGACCGGATTCCTCCGCCGCGACATAGGTGTGGTCGTAGTGCGACATCAGCACGTCGCGGGCCGCGGCGAGGTTCGGCGCCCAGTACTGCGCCTGCCCGTTCGGGCCCATGACGCGGTCGTAGCCGCCGATGCCGAAGTTGTCTTCGGCCGACACGCCACCGGAGAAGTCGAGCGACTGCTTCCCGGTCAGCACCATCGCGGAATCCGGCGTCATCACCAGGATTCCCTTGGTGTGCATGAGCATCGTCGCTTCGGCGTTCCAGTACGGCTGCGCGCCGACGTTGATGCCCGCGACGATGATGTTGATCTCGCCGCCGCCCTGGGTGAAGGTGACGATCCGCTTGAGCGCGGCCGCCACCCAGTCCATGTTCTCCGTACCGGATTCCATCGAGATCCGGGCACCGGCGGAAAGCGCGAACCATTCCAGCGGGACGCGCATCCGCTCGGCGAGGTCCAGCGCCGCGATCACCCGCGAACACTCCGGCTCCGACAACGCGCCGAGCGCCTTCGTCGGGTCGCCGAGCAGGACCACACGCTTGACGCCCTCGGGATAGCGCTCGGTCGGCGTGGTGACCACACCGGCGACGATCGCCGCCTTGTTGCGCCCCTTCGGCCGGTCGACCGGGACGAGCGTCCCGCTGTCGTCCATGTCGTACTCGGTGAACGAACCGAGCATCTCGGTCAGTTCGTACGGGTACACCGTGTCGCGGCGCCGGGCGCGCAGCACGTTCTGGCGGTAGTCGTCGAGCGGTTCGATCGGCTCGGTCGTGGGCTCGGCCAGCGACATCTGCACGCCGCCGGTCACGTCGTAGCCGATCCGCAAGGCGGCCTTGGTGAGCTCGCCGGTCGCGCGGTCGCGCTGCCTGCCGAGGAACTGAACCTCTTCGAGGCCGGCGCCCGCCGTCGACGGCTGCACGCGCTGCGCGATGGTGTTCAGCTCCTCGGCGGTGAGGTCGCTCGGCGGCCACACGTAGAGCATGATCCTGTTGGTGTCGAAGCGTTTCTTCGCCGGAAGCTGCGCCTGCACGTTGCGGATCGCGTCGAGGCACGCGGCGAGGGTGCCCTCCAGCGCGGGCAGCGCGAGCAGCTTGCCGTCGCTGTCGCGCAACGGCATCAGGTCCCGGACCTGCCCCAAGGCGACCAGACGCTGGTCCGACGGGTTCTTCGGCGCGACGCACTTGAACAGGTAGACGTCATCATCGCCCGAGGGCAGCCGGGTGAGGTCGAAGTTGCTCAGCCGTTGCAGCTGCATCCGCTGCGCGATGATCGGGTGCAGGCCGCGGATCAGCCGCTCCTCGGTGAATCCGGTCGAGGACGGGCGGAAGGTGAAGTGGTGGTACATCACCGCGCCGCGGTGCCCAGCGACGGTGGTGGTGATGCGCCGGACCCGGCTCGGTAGTGACTTGGCCGCGATGACCTCGTGCAGGTCCGTCGCCATCGTGTTCTCGTCGGCGGACTCGTCGTCCCAGGTCAGGTACAGATCCGCTTCGACATCGGTGTCGGTGGGCAGCCGGTCCGCGAGGTCGCCGAGGGCTTTGATCGCGCCAGGCAGGCCGGCACGGTCGACGGCGGTGGTGACCAGGTGGAACCGTTCGACCTTGTCCTCGTAGTCACCGGTGATGAAAGTGCAGCCGCCGACAGTGACCGGCTGGAGGCCGGTCAGCGGGCGGTTGCCGTAGTAGCGGCGGCTCAGTACCTCCAGCAACGGCGTGTGGTCCGTGCCGGGACGGCCGATCCGCTGGCCGAGCACCCGCACCAGCGGCTGCGCGCTGGCCACCATGCTGGCGATCCGCTCGGCGCGGTCCGGCGAATCCGGGTGCAGGTCGAGATGACGCAGGTGTTTGCGGACCTCGGTGTAGACCTCGGCGCGGGTGCGCCGCAGCAGCGGCTGGGCGAACCAGCGGAACACCACGCTGCGGGCAAGGTCGCCGAGCACGGGGAAGCGGAGCTGGGTGGCCGCGATGAGCTGCTCCAGCGCCTTCCCAGCGGGCTCGCGCATCGTCTCGAACGGCGGGGCCTCGGTGAGCCACTGGCGCAGCAGCGCCGTCACGATCGCCACGTCGGACGCCGCGCGCTGCTGGGCGAGGAAGATCCGGAAGACCGCCTCCTCCAGCTCCGGCGTCCGCTCGAGGTCGTCGACGTCGTAGTGCGCGAGGACCCTCTTGAGCTTGTTCTGGAACGACTCCGAGAGGCCCGCACGCTCGACGTCAAGGCTCTGCAGGTAAGTGTGGAAGAACTCGCGGGCGCTGTGCACCCGGGTGTCCGTCTTGGCCTCTTCGCCAGCCGGCTTGTTGCGGCTCAGCTCGGTGAGGTCGGCGAACACCGTCAGCAGCTCGACCTCGCCCTCGAGCGGACGCTCACCGTTGTCCAGTTCGGACCGGGCGGTGAGGTAGGCGCTCAGCATGCGGCGCTCGTCGTGCGGGTCGACATCGAACCCGAGCAGGAGGCTGCGCAGGTCCTGCCGGCCCCGCGCGATCCGCTGCTGCGCGGATGCTCCGTCCGGCTCCGCGGGCAGCTCGATCTCGACGCTGCCGGTGTCTTCGGCGACCTCTTCGCCTTCCTCGGCCAGCGGCTCGAGGCGCAGCAGTGGCGCCCCGGTCTCGACCTGGCTTCCGACCGAGACCACGCACTCGCGCAGCTTCGCGCGGAACGGCGCGCGAAGGACGGTCTCCATCTTCATGCTTTCCAGCACCAGCACCGGGGCGCCCGCCTCGACCTCGGCGCCGACCTCCAGCGGGGTCGCGACGACCAGGGCGGGCGCGGGGGAGCGGACAACGCCGCCCTCGTCGCGGCTGATCCGATGCGTGACGCCGTCGACCTCGACGAGGTGGATCGGCCCGTGCGTGCCGGTGACAAGGCGGAACCTGGTGCCGTTGACGGTGATCTGGCCGGTGTGCCGGTCGAAGCGGTCGACCTCGACGTCGGCGAGGTGGACGTCGCCGCCGCCACTGACGCCGACGCGGAACCGGCGGTGACCGATCCTGGCCACACTGACCCGGTAGCCCGCGCCGCGGAGCTTGAGGTCCAGCGGACGGCCGCTCTCGTGCTGCACCTGCGGGCGGCCGCCGTGCGCGGTGGACAGAAGTCGTTGGCGCTCAACGGCTTCCTCGTCCTCGTAGGCCTCGATTGCCGCCGCGGCGAGCGCGATCGCCGAGTGCCGGTGCGTGACCAGTTCGCCCTCGGCTCGGACGCGGTCGATCCAGCCGGTGTCGGCGCTGCCGTCGATCACCTCGGGCCGGTCGAGTAGGTCGAGGACGAAGCTCTTGTTGGTCGCGCCGCCTTCGATGATGACCGTGGTCTGCGCCATCGCGCGGCGGAGGCGGCCGAGCGCCTCATCGCGGTCGCGGCCGTAGGCGATGATCTTCGCGATCATCGAGTCGAAGTCGGCCGGGATCGTGTCGCCTTCGCTGACGCCGGTGTCGACGCGGATACCGGGACCGGCGGGCAGGTCGAGGCGGGCGATTCGGCCGGGGGAGGGCGCGAAGTCGCGGTCCGGGTCTTCGGCGTTGAGCCGTGCTTCGACGGCGTGCCCGGCTTCGGCGGGCTGCGTGCCTTCGAGCTTGCCGCCGGAAGCGACGTGCAGCTGGGCCTTCACCAGGTCCATGCCGGTGGTGGATTCGGTGATCGGGTGCTCGACCTGGAGGCGGGTGTTGACCTCGAGGAAGGCGAACAGCTTTTCGCCCGGGTGGTAAAGGAATTCGACCGTTCCGGCACCGCGGTAGTCCACCGCGAGCGCGAGCCGCTCGGCGGACCGCTTCAGCTCGTCGGTCTGTTCGGTGCTCAGCACCGGCGAAGCGGATTCCTCGATGATCTTCTGGTTGCGGCGCTGCACCGAGCAGTCGCGGACGCCGAGCGCCCAAGCGGTGCCCTGTCCGTCGGCGATGACCTGGACCTCGACGTGCCGCGCCCCGGTGACCAGACGCTCCAGGAACAGGACGCCGCTGCCGAAGGCGCGTTCGGCCTCGAGGCTGGTCCGCTCGTAGGCGTCCTTCAGCTCGTTGGCGGAGGTGATGACGCGGATACCGCGGCCGCCACCGCCGGCGGTGGCCTTGAGCATCAAGGGGTAGCCGATTTCCTCCGCCGAGCGGAGCGCGGCTTCCAGGTCCGCGACCGCGCCGCGGCTCCACGGTGCCACGGGCACGCCGACCTCTTCGGCGATCAGCTTCGAGCCGATCTTGTCGCCGAGTTTGCGCATCGCGTCCGCGCTCGGGCCGATGAAGGTGATGCCGAGGCGCTCACACAGTTCGGCGAACGCCGGGTCCTCGGCCACGAATCCCCAGCCGACCCACGCCGCGTCGGCGCCGGTCTCGATCAGAGCCCGCTCCAGCACGGCGAAATCCAGATAGGGACGCGCCGATGCCGGGCCGAGGTTGTAGCTGATGTCGGCTTCCCGCACGAACGTCGCCGACCGGTCCGCATCCGTGTAGAGGGCGACGGTCTCGATCCGCGTTCCGGTCTCCGAAGACTCCGCAGCCAGTTCCCGGACGGCGTGGATGAGCCGCATCGCGGCCTCTCCGCGGTTGACGATGGCGACACGATTGAACACCGACTGAGCCTCCCAAGTACGCAGCATGCAGCAGGCGACGTTCCCCCTCGTCGCAGAAAGACCGTCGCCCGCACCTGCCTTACAGCCTGCCTCCTACCGGCCGGTACGAGAATGTCGCCGGTGACGCACGCCGGGGGCCACCTCTTGTAGGAACCCGCCAAAAAGTGGCCCAGCCCACGCCGGTGATAGGCCGGATGACGTCATGAAGTGGACAATCGGGGGCCTACCGCTGACGGGCAGGTGACCGGGAGCTGAAGGGGACGACAGGGCGGGCCCGGTGCTACCTTGGACCCGAGGCTGCCATGATCGCCTTCGCCTTGTCGGGCCAAACGCCGTCGGTCACGACCGTGTTGTTCGTGAACGTGACGTTCGTGCCCTTGTCCTTCACGGCCGGGTTGTCGGTGAAATTGTCGTGGACCGCGATGGTGTGGATGGTCGGCGTCCACATCCCGGTCCAGAAGCCGCTCGCGTTGCTCACCACGTTGTCGTGCGTGTCCCAGTACGAGCTGCCTTCGTCGTGGTAGAGCATGTTGTTGTTGTGCGGCGCCAGATAGACCCAGTTGCCGGCGACCTCGGAGGTCGTGGTGCCGCCGCCGTCGCCCTGGCCGCCGAGCGTGTAGATCGCGCCGCCGTCTTCGAGGACGTTCATGACGTTGTGGATGCGGTTGCCGAGGATCTTGTTCTCGCCGGAGTAGATCGTGCCGCGGCGGCAGGCCTTGAGGCCCTGTTTGGCCTGGAGTTCACACGGTGACTGGAATCCCCAGCCCCAGCCGAGCGAGATCCCGGTGTAGGGCAGGTCGCGGACCTCGTTCTGGGCGACCACCGCGCGGCGGCTGTGGCCGACCCAGATGCCGACCGCGTCGCGATAGTCCTGCCCGGCGGTCTCGACCGTGTTGTGTGCGACTGTGACGTCGAGGGTCATCCGCGCGGTGTCGGTCAGGTAGTAGTCGTCGACTTCGCCGATCGAGATCCCGCCCGCGGCCGTGTCGCTGACGGTGTTGCGGACGACCTTCGAACTCTGCGTTCCGTCATCCAGGGAAACGCCGGTGCCGCCGAGGTGGGTGAAGGTGTTGCCTTCGATGGTGACCCCGCGGCCGCGATGGATTTCCAGCGCGGCCGCAGGGAGAACGGGGGCATGCGGGGCCTTGGCGGCCCACTGCACACCGGCCTGGTTGTCGAGGTAGCCGTCGACCGAGGGCAGGTTCCAGGTGGTGCCGGTGAACGTGATGCCGCTGAAGGAAAGATCGCGGACCGGGGTGATGACGTCCGGCGTCACCACGAACGCGTCGATGAGCAGGTAGTCGGTGCTCGTGCTGGTCAGCGTGACCGTGTGCTTGCCTTTGCGGAGGTTCTTGACCGAGTAGACGACCTGCTGGGCCTGGCGGACTTCGCCCTTCTGGCTGTACGTGCCTGCGGGTTTCCCGTCGACGGTCGCGGTGAACGTGCCTTGATCGGTGTTGGTCTCACCGAGCACATCGAGTCCGGTGCCGTCGAAGGTGTAGGTGACCGACGCGCCCTGCTCCTTGGTGACGTGGACGCCGTCCTGGTAGTCACCGAAGGCCCGGTTCCCGGAGTTCTGCCACTGTCCACTGTAGACGGCACCGGGGTCGGTGTCGTCGACCGGCTCGATATGCCCGGGCCGCCCCTTGGCGGAAACGAGCGTCTCGAGGAAGGGCAGTTCGACGTCGGCGTCCTGGATTCGCTCGCCAGGCCGGGGAATGTAGAAGAGGGCGTTCGCCTCGCGGTCGAGGTACCACTGGCCGGGTTTGGTCAGCAGCTCGTAGGCGTTCTCGACCCAGGTGACACCGTTCAGCTTGGGAAGACCGTTGCCGTTGAACGGAAACTGGCGGTTGACTACCGAAAGGTTATTGGTCTTCCAGCAATCCGGCTGCACGGTGAGTGCGGAACCGGTGCCGGACGGCTCGATCGACGACAGTGGGCAGCGCATATGCTTCCACCGGTAGTTGTACGCGATCTCGATGTCGGACTGGTTGCTCAGCTTGGCGTAGGACGGATCGTCGGTGCTGAACCCGGTCGCCGTCGCGGTGAACTTGGCCGGATTCAGCTCGGTCCGCGCCCGCTCGGCGCGGACGCCGTTGACGTAGAGCTGACGGCTCGCCGACCCGGCGGGAACGGGCGCGCGATAGATGTCGCGGGCCTGATCGGCCAAGGTGAAACCCTTGATCCGCTTGGCGCCACTGAGAACCGGGCGCTCGCCGGGATACGCGCGATACGCGACCGAGCCGCCGTTGCGCCCGGTGTTCTCCGGCGTGAGTTCGAGCGTCTTGTCCAGCCGGTAGGTGCCGCCGCGCAGATACACGACGACGTCTTTATGTGTCGCGGTCCGTTTCTGGACGTCGCCGAGCGCGCAGGGGAGATGCTTCGTGCAGACAAGGCCCCAGCCATGGGGGGCGACGTAGAGCGTGGCCGGCCTGCTCGCTTCCGCGGTTCCTGCCGTGACCGCAGTCGTCAGGCACGCCGCCGTGAGCAGGAGTCCTATGCGCTTCCCCAGGCCAGCCATCGATGCCTCCGTGCTCGATACGCCGCGACGCCGACCACGCTGTTAGGTCTAGACATCGGATGTCAAGGGGGAGGGCGCGCGGCACTGGTGGACATTCGCGGGGCTGGCGGGGTGATTCATCTGATGACTTGGGTGGGTGGCTCGTGAGTGATTTGGGTCGTTCTAACCACCATTTCCACTCACGAGACCCTGATGCCGGGTTAGCCGTTTCGCGTGACTGGTTGGACGACACGCGAAACCCCCGCCACCCGCGCACCGCAGCAGGATGTCCCGAACGCCACATTGGGGACATTGAGCGTCCCGAACGTGGCATTCGGGACATGCCTATCCAGTGGGGACGATCCCCGGTGCGAAGGTTGTGAAAGTGGCCTTCGCAACGCATCACCCCACCTCACGGGTAGGTAGGCAAATGAGGGTCCGCTCTAACCGTCATCACCACTCACGAGACTTACTGCACTGGCGGAGCGAGTTCGACGCGGTTACGGCCGCCCTGTTTCGCCCGGTACAGCGCGGAGTCCGTGGCGACGAGGAGATCGTCGACGCCGTTGATGTTGTCGGCGGGGTACAGAGCGCCGCCGATCGACACCGTCAGCTCGGTCAGCACCGTTTCGCGATCGGGGAGGGTGACCGCGACCCTCGCCACGCGACCCCGGATCCGTTCGGCCACCTGGCGCAGGGTTTCCTCGCTGTGGACGTCCGGGATGACGATCGCGAACTCCTCGCCGCCCCAGCGTCCGCAGACGTCCTGCTCGCGGATTTCCGTCCGGAGCGCTTCCCCGACCGCGCGCAGGACCAGGTCGCCGTTGGGATGGCCGTAGGTGTCGTTGATCGTCTTGAAGTTGTCGAGATCGAGGAACAGCACGCCGAGTTTCCGGCCGGCCCGCGTCCGGCCGAGTAGCTCCTCCGCGAGCTGGCGCCAGCGGCGTTTCGTGGCGAGGCCGGTGGTGGCGTCGGTGTGCGCGTCGCGGCGGTACTGGGTGAGCAGCAGGCCACGATGCAGCGCGACGAGAGCGATGACGATGCCGATCAGCACGACCGGGTTGGCTTCGACGAGTACCACGGCCGTCACCAGCCCGAGGCCGAGCGCGCCCGCCTCGAGGATCTGGTCGCCGAACCCGGAGAACAGATCGCTGATCGACTTCGGCGGCGAGGACAGCGCGATCGCGGCCATCACCAGCGCGGTGTTGATCGCCCAGCGGAGTGTCGCGGCGAGGATGATGACGGCCAGGTCGCCCAGCCCGGCGAGCAGATCGGAATCGGGTGCGCCGGGGTAGTTCCGCATCCCGAGGTCGAGCACCAGGACGGCGGCCTGCGTGCCGCACAGCACCGTCGCGGCGGAGAAGATCCACCGGTGGGCCAGCACCGGACGTTGGTGCGGCCAGATCCGGCACCATGCGATGGTGTAGGTGACCACGACCATCGCGGCGGCGAGCACCGGCGGTAGCGCGATGACGGCGGCGACGCTCCAGACCGCCTTGGTGTCGACGTAGGCGACCGACGGTGCCCTGTCGTACTCCCGTTGGCGTTCGATCTGCCGGGTGCCCTCGATCGCGATGGCCGCGCAGATGGCCAGTACCCCGAACCGGGCCAAATCGGTGCCGGTGACCGGGACGAGGCGAGCCGTGGCGGCGGTCGAGAGGACTGCGATGAGATTCACGACCAGGACATAGGTACGCACGGGTCGCGGCAGGGTCCACAGGTGCCAGGCCCTGAGCCGCCGCGTCACGCCGCCGAGTCGTCCGTCCACGCACCCTCTTCCGTCGGTGATCTACACCGTAATCGAACCGGGACTGCGACGACCGTCGTTGTCCAGTCGATAGGAAACCTGGTGCCGAATTCCCCCGGACAGCCCAACCGAAACGTGGGGAGACACCCGATGCAGGACAACAACTGGTGAGTGATTTGCCAGATTCGCGGCTATTTCGAAGGAGGTGAACGGTATGCGCGACAACAACTGGACGACCAAGCGGGACAACAACTGGACGTGATCGAGGCGCACCGGAAGCGCTGTTTTCGGGAGGAGGTGAACCACCGTGCGTGACAACAATTGGACCACTCGTCGAGACAACAACTGGACGTGATCATCTTTGGTCGAGTCAGGATCCCTGCTCACCGACGGGTGCCGTCCCGCCGACCGGTCCGGCTGGACTGTGGCGGGACGACACCGTCCGGGACCACCCCCATGCGGCTACGCAGGCGACGAGGACGCCCGCGGCCGCCGCGACGGTGACCACCGTCGTTGGCGGTACGGCCTGGGTCAGCAGGCCGGCGGCCGCGATACCCGCCGCCTGCGCCGCGCGAAGCGCCGCGATCGCCACGCCGATCACCTGACCACGGTGTTCCGGCGGCGCGGCCAGGCTGTACTGCGTCTGGGTGATCATGTCGTGCGCGGAGAACATCCCTGACACGGTCCACAGCACCACGATCGTGACCAGGCCCGGCGCCATGGCCGTGGGGATCAGGATCAGGCTGGTCACCACCGTGAGCAGGCCCAGTACCCGGATCTGCCGGTCCGGCGGGACGCGGCTCAGCAGGATCCCGCCGAGCACCGAGCCCACCGGGTTGGCGGCCAGCAGCCAGGGCAGTGCGCCGGTTTCGCCCAGTTCGGCGGCGACCGGGACGGCGAGCCCCTCCGGGACGACGTAGAAGCCGCAGCAGCAGGCGATGAGCAGGAGCCAGCGCAGCTTGCGGTCGCGGGCGACCAGTCGGCAGCCCGCGAGCAGGGAGGCCCGTTCGTGCTGCCGTGGCGTCGTGGGCGGGTACGGCTTCAAACCGAAGCGGAGCATCAGCGCGGAGAGCGCGAACGTCGCCGCGTCGATCAGCAGCGCGCCCGGCACCCCGAGTCCCGTGACGACCGCGGCTCCCGCGCCGAAGCCGAGCACCAGCCCCGCCTGGTAGGTCGAGGACATGATGGCCTGGCCGACGACCAGCCGATCCGGGTCCAGCAGATCCGGCAGCATCGCCTGGCGTGCGGCGTAGAACGGGCCCGCCATCAGCTGCACCAGGAACAGCAGTGCGGCCGCGGCGGGCAACGGGAGCCCAGGCACCGCCATCAGCGCGATCAGGACCGCGCGGCCGATGTCGGTCACCACCATCACCGTGCGTCGCGAAAATCTGTCCGCGATACCGCCCAGCGCGCCCCCGAGCAGGTCCGGCACGAAGGTCAGTGCGTAGGCCGCCGACGCCCAGCCGGCGGATGCCGTCCGGTCGAACACCAGGACCGTCAGCGCGACCCTGGCCAGCTGATCCCCGGCCACCGACAGGATGTGCGCGAGCCAGATCCGGCGGAACTCGGTGGCCGCGAAGACGCTCCGGAACGAAGCCGGACCCGCTGACATGAGCCTCAGGCTGTCGTGAGGCGACCACTTTGCGCAACCCTCAGGTTCGGCTCCTAACTTCGTCGCCGAAAAAGTTCGAAAAATATCCCGGCCGATGTCGAACCGCGGTGTCTCCGTTCGACGTGTCAGTAAGAGAAGGAACAGACCGCGAAGGAACGGAGAATCCGATGTCGCATTCACTGGGCCCGCTGGCGAACAACCTGGCCGCCTACGCCATCTACTCGACCGCGCAGACCGAGATGCGTCACGCCTACAAACTGATCGAGGTCGGCGATTTCCTCGGTGCGGCCGCCGAGATCGAATCCGCCGCGCACGCCGCTCAGGTGCTCGCCCGCGCGACCTTCGACTTAGACGAAGAACGATCGGAACGATGGCTCAGAGTCGTCGCCGCCCGCCGCCGCTTCGCCGAGCAGGCTCGTGCGCACGCTTCCGTGAGCGAGGCCACCCTTGCCGCCGCCTGACCGCTGAGACTGCGCTCAGGCACCCGCCGCCGGCCTGGAGCGTCTCCAATGCCTCATTGGGGACATTGAGCGTCTCGTATGTGGCATTGGGGGCATGGTTCGCAGCATGTCTACGGCACCTCGAGGTAGTCCGCGTTCGGGCCGCCGTTGGCCGTGGTCGCGGAGAACCGGACCTTGTTCTCACCCGCCATCAGATTGACCGTGACCGATGCCGTCTGCCAGGTCGTCCACGCTCCTGTTCCGGCGAACGCGACCCCGGACAAGGCCGGTGAGCCGTTGACCGAGACGTCCATCGGCCGGTTCACCGCCGTTCCGTTGGCGTAGCGCAGGTTCAGCGTCGCCGTGCCCGCCTGTGCCGCGGTGACCGTCCACTCGACGCTGCTGCCGATCGCGTTGTCGTAGTTGACGAATCCGGTGCCGGAGAACCCTGCGTGGTTCGCCTCGACGACGCCTTGGGCGATGGTCGCGTTCTCGGCTTCGAGCCGTTTCGGGTCGCCGGGGCCTGGGTCGCCACCGCCTGCCGCGTACGCGGAGCCGATCCACGCTTCGTCCACTCGCAGCCGGTTGTTGCCCTGGCTGTCGACCTTCTCGACCCGCACGTGCCGCGCGGTCGTCGCCGGGAGGTCGATGATCTGCACCCCGCGATGGTTGGGCAGCGCGCCGGTCTTGATCGGCGAACCCCAGTTCGTCCCGTCATTGCTGACGTAGACCCGGTAGTTCTTGATCCGCGCCGAACCCGAAGACGGATAGGTGGTCGAGTCCTCGCGCTGGTTGATCCCGACGTACTGGATCTTCCTCGGTGCGCCGAGGTCGAACCGCAGCGACACGGGCTGGGCCGACGTCGCGTCCCAGTAGGTCAGGTAGCTCCCGTCCGCGGCGGCCGAGGCCGGGTGCCCGCTGCCGGAGGCGCTGGCGCTCATCGTGTACGTCGAAGGCGGGTAGATGCCTTCACGCCCGCTGGTCTCGACCTTGAAGACCGTGTCGTACTGGTCCCACGACGAGATCCCGGACAGCGTGAGCGTGCCGCCGGACTGGCTGTGCGCGACAGTGGCGCCGGTGCGCAGGTTCGTCACCCGCGTGACCTTGTATCCGTTGTCCCGCAAGGAAAGTGTGTTGCCCGATGGGCGGTTGACGACGTGGATGTAGTTGGTGTTCGGGTTGGTCTTGCTCACCGTCGTCACGCCGTGCGCGCCGTTGTTCCAGAAACCGGGTTTGAGCCCGCCGTGGTCGTAGCCGCCGCCGTAGGTGCCGTCGATGGATTCCCAGATCTGGTTGAGGAAACCGTTGGTGAAGTTGTTGAACGCCTCCTGGTTCGAGGGGAACTTCCCGTTCACCATGGCGGTTTCCGCCATCAGCGCCTTGACGTCCGAGCCCTTGTTGGTCAGGTACCGGCCCAGTGTGAGCTTGTAGTCCACCGAGGAGTTCGAGCCGCTGTACCACCAGGCGCCCGAACTCGGCAGCTTGAAGCAAGCCTCGATCAACCGCGGCGCGGCCGTGTAGACCGCCTGCGGGTAGTCGTAGTTCGGCGTCATGCCGGTCTTCTGCTCGTTGCTGATCGTGTCCATGATCGGCGTGTCTTCGTTGTTGTTGCTGAGCACGTAATGCGGCCGGTCGCGGCGGACGCGCTCGTAGAGTCCGTTGCGCTCCCAGTAGGCGTTGTCGTTGTCGATCCAGAACCCGTCGAGGTCCGGGTAGCGCTGCATGACCTCGACGAAGTTGTCGTAGCTGTACTCACCGAAACCGTCGCGGCCGTGCAGGTCGACGTTCTTGCCCTTGTACTTCGAGTAGGCGGAGGAATCGAGCCATTCGTGCCCGCCCTCGTCGTGCCACTGGGGATCGTCGGTCATGTAGTTGATGACCTTGACCCCGCCCGCCTTGCCCGCGGCGATCAGCTCACCGAGGAAATCCCGTTTGGTGGAACAACTTCCCGGCACCGATGACGGCCACGCCCGTGCGTAGCCG
This sequence comes from uncultured Actinomycetota bacterium, assembly GCA_963766045.1. Taxonomy (GTDB): domain Bacteria; phylum Actinomycetota; class Actinomycetes; order Mycobacteriales; family Pseudonocardiaceae; genus Amycolatopsis. The sequence continues at coordinate 2,743,908 of CAVXYN010000003.1, forward strand.
AGCCTGCTGTGGAACGAGGCCAGCACGACGTATTGCGCATGCAGCTTCTTCGCCTCGTCTATCCAGTACTTGGCGTTCCAGCCGCCGTTCGTGACGGCGCTTTCCCAAGCGCTACAACTGGTGTAGCCCGGTGAGGTGCGCATACCCCAGTGCAGGAACAGGCCCGCGGTCGAGGCGCGGAGCCAGTCCTGGCGAGGGTGTTGCAATTCGGCATTCGCGGTCGCGGGGGCGAGCCCGGCGAACAGGAGAACGGTGGCGAACAGCACGCCGATCCGGCGGATCAGGGCGGCCTTCTTCTTACCCAGCACGAGCTGCCTCCTGACGACGTCCCCTACGGCGGGAGAAGACGTGCTCGATGAAGTGTGCGGGGACATCGTGGCCGGACGAAGCGCCGCTGGGCAAGAGGAGATCGGATGTCTGTGCCCGGATCGGCGATCACTGCACCGATAAAGGGTCCCATTGAGCGGATGTCTAAACCATTCGCGTGAAGGGTTGACCATGCGTGGTGGATGCTGGTTAATGGAAGGCGTGCGACCGGATCGACGGTGACCCACCTCGTCGACGGGTTGAAGATCGGGACCGGGTACGCCGACGTCAGCGGCTGATTTCGCCTGCTGTCAACGGATATCGGTCAGGCTGAGTTCGCGGCTCAGGTTCTCCTGCATCCAGAGCAGCGTCGGCTCGAGGGTCGCTCCGCGTGGCGCCGGCGGGTGCTGCTGCACGATGAACTGTGCCTGCCCGCCTTCGCGTTCCAGTGCCATGACCGAAAGGCGGGTGCCGTCGGCGGCTGCCGCGGTGAGAGCCGCGTGAACGGCGTCCGGCAGCGGGCGGGAGGGATCCGCGGTGCCGGGGACGATGATCGTGTCGGCGTCGCGAAGTGCCTCCAGGCCCCAAGGCGCGCGCAAGGTGAAATGCCCGGCGTCGACTTCGGGCCGTTCGGCGCAGACCCGGACGCCGTAGCCGGAGCGACTCGTCACTCGGGTGCGTGATCTGCGACCCGGTCATCGCCATCTGGTGCCTGCTTGGCGGGCGATCGGTGACCGACTCGATGCGGATGCGAAGCACGGCAGCCTTCAGGAGGAACTTCCCGCGTAGGCGGTCTTGGTCAGGTCGGTGATCCGGGCGACCGAGTCCTTCCACGAAACGTTCGTCGCTTCCAGCGTCAGAACGGCCACGATCGTCCGGTCGTTCTCGCCGACGGTCCCGGTGGTGTGCATGGCCAGGCTGGTCAGGTCGATGCCGTCGGCGGCTGTGACGGTCCGACCGTTGGTCTCGCCCGGGGCCTTGGCGACCGCGTCGCGTACCTCTGGTGCGCTCGGCACACCTCGGCTGCTCAGGCCCGGTTCGACGCACTCCTCGCCCGGAGCCGGGCGGTCGCCGAATCCGGACCAACCCTGCTTGACGCCCCACGGCCTTGGCAGCGCGCTCGGGATGCCGAACGACTGGTCGAACTTCTCCGGGACGCTGCACTTGGTGGTCTGGTGCAGGTTGCCCATGATGAAGTCGCGGTGCTTCGGGTGGGCCGTGTTCAGGATGTACTGGTAGATCTTCACGACGTCGGCCGCGCTGATCGCGGTGTAGCCCCACATGCCGCGGGAAGCGGGCGGCGCGGTGTCCGTCAGGCCGATCTTCGCGACCATCCGGTTGATGATCGCTTCCCAGCCGTCGCGCACCCACAGCACGCTGGCCCCGTTGTTGTCGCTGGATCGCAGCATGGGCTCGAGCAAGGCCAGGTCATCGGCGGGGATCACGTAGTCCGGTCCGTGGGACTCCAGGTAGTCCAGCGCGATGAGAACTTTCACGACCGAGGCGGACCGGTACTGCTTGTGCTCATCCCGGGCCGATGACGCGCCGGTCACGCGGTCGAGCACCAGGTAACTCGCGGTCATCCCGGGTGGGAGGTCGATCTCCTCGGCAGTCGGCGTGGCCGCGGCGGCGCCGCTGAGCGCGGCGGCCATCGTCGTCGCCGTCAGAAGGACGGGTAAAGCTCGGGCGATCCTCACGTTACTTCCCCACAGATTGTCGAGTAACTCGGACAGATGGCAACCGTAGTGATTGTCGGTCTCCGTGTCTCGATGTTCGACGAAATCGAGCAAAGCCGAGACAAAGTCACTCGAATGTGAGAGAACATCGACCTGTGAGGCATTCACCAACGAATGCTGCAACTGGGGAAGGAGTATCCATGCGTCGACTGAAAGTCGCCGTTCTGGCCGCACTGGCCATGACCTCGCTGATCGCTACTCCGGCGGTGGCGAATGAAGTGAAGATGGCCCCGCCTGCCAGGGTCGAGGGCGCCCAGGCGGTAGCCGAGCTCAACATCCAGTACCAGATCCAGGAGACCGGCTACTGGTGTGGCCCGGCCGCGACCCGGATCGCCCTTTCGGCGCGGACCGGCGACCTGCCGAACCAGCAGCAGCTCGCCAACGAACTGGGGACGACCACCAACGGCACCGACCATATCGGCCAGGTCACGCGGGTGCTGAGTGCCCGGGTCGGCTGGTATCAGACGAAGGAGATCCCCAACGACCCGCCGACACAGGCGCAGCGGGACCTGTTGTGGAACGACATCGTGCTGGACATCGGCAAGGGCTACGCGATCGTCGCGAACATCGTCGCTCCGCCCGGCAATCACCCGCCGGGCTACCCGAACGAGACGATCTACCACTACTTCACCATCGTCGGCTACAACAGCGACAACATGACGGTCAAGATCGCCGACCCGGCGAACTTCGGGGGTAACCAGATCTACTGGCTCACCTTCGATCAGCTCGCCAGCCTGATCCCGCCGAAGGGCTACTCGGCCTGACGGAGGCCGTGCGTCAGGGCCACCCTCGCGTCCGTGAGGGTGGCCCTCACGCACTTTCGCCGCGAAACCCGGCCGGAAAGTCCGGCGCATATCGGACGGCCCTATGCGAACATATGTTCTATGACGGTCGAGGGTCCCATCCTGCACGCCGACCTCGACGCGTTCTACGCCTCGGTCGAGCAGCGGGACGACCCCGGACTGCGCGGGCGGCCGGTCATCGTCGGCGGCGGAGTCGTCCTGGCGGCCAGCTACGAGGCCAAGGCGTACGGCGTGCGGACGGCGATGGGTGGCGGTCAGGCGCGGCGGCTGTGCCCGAACGCGATCGTGGTGCCGCCACGGATGTCGGCGTATTCCGAGGCCAGCAAGGCGGTTTTCGGGGTTTTCGAGAACACGACGCCCTGGGTGGAAGGGATCTCGATCGACGAAGCGTTCCTGGACGTCGGCGGGCTCGCGAAGATCGCGGGCACGCCGAGCCAGATCGGCGCGAAACTACGCCGGGACGTCCTCGAGCAGGTCGGCCTGCCGATCACGGTCGGCGTCGCCAGGACGAAGTTCCTGGCGAAGGTCGCCAGCGGCGTCGCGAAACCGGACGGGCTGCTGGTCGTACCGCATGACGGGGAACTCGAATTCCTCCACCCGCTTCCGGTGGAGCGGCTGTGGGGCGTCGGCAAGGTGACCGCCCGGAAGCTGCGGGAGCGCGGCGTCACGACGGTCGGGCAGATGGAGGGCTTCGGGGAACGGGAGCTCGTGCGGATGCTCGGCCGCGCGGTCGGCGTGCACCTGCATGCCTTGTCGCATAACGACGATCCCCGGCGGGTCACGGTCGGCCGTCGCCGCCGGTCGATCGGGGCGCAGCGCGCACTCGGCAGCAGACCACGTTCGCCGACCGAACTGGACACGATCCTGCTGATGCTCGTCGACCGTCTCGCCCGGCGCCTGCGCGCGGCCCATCGCGTGTGCCGGACGGTCGTGCTGAGGATGCGCTTCGCCGACTTCACCCGCGCGACGCGGTCGCACACCCTGATGCAGGCGACCGAGAACACCGGCGCGATCGTCGCGGCCGCGCGTGACCTGCTCGCGACGGCGAGACCGACGGTCGACGATCGCGGGCTCACGCTGATCGGGCTCGCGCTGACGAACCTGTCGAAGGACGACGCGATCCAACTGGCTTTGCCGTTCGACGCCGCGCGCAAGGAGGCGCTGGACGCGACGCTCGACACCGTCAAGGACCGGTTCGGTTCGAAGTCCATCACCCGGGCCGTGCATCTCGGGCGGGAGGAGGAGCCGTGGGTGCCTCTGCTGCCGGACTGAGGGCCTCGTGAGCGTTGATGACGGTTCTAGCCGTCATCAGCACTCACGAGACTCTGATGCCGGCCGCCTCGCTAAGGTGTGCCGGTGGCGGATTCAGTCGAGGTCGGTTACAGCCGCTGACCTGCGTGTTTTGATGTCCAGTCGTTTCAAGCGTGGTCAAGCGATTCGCGCGTTTTCGCAGGTCACCCCGTGTCCGAGCCTGATTCGTGTCCAGTGTCATCACGCGGTGTCCCGCGAACATCTGCCCCACTGTCTGCCCCACGCCCCTCAGGACGCCCCACGATCTTCAGCCCGACGGGGCCGCCCATCTTCGCGATGACCTGGTCCAGCGCGCCTTCGGTCAGCACGACGTACCCAGACGTCTCATCGAGGGTCGCGTGGCCCAGGATGGCCTGGAGCGTGAACGGGTCCACGTCGTTCTCCGCTGCGCGCGTGGCAAACCCTCGACGCATCGTGTACGGACCCCGGACAGGCATCTCGGCCTTGCTGCTCGCACGCCACAGGGCCATGTAGTAGTTCTTCGGCTTCACCACTTTCGTCTCGACGATCGGTGGCAGGAACACGAGCACGCTCCGGCACTTCGAGCCATCGGCGTGGCGTACCCCGCAGCCGGTCGTGAGGTCCCGCCCGGCCAGCGCCGTCCGCACGGCGGACGCGGCTTCAGCCGACAACGGAGCGACCCGCCAGTCGCCGTCCTTCGGGTGCGCACGGATCATGTCCTTGCCAGGCACGTACACGTTCGAAATCAGGACCCGTCGGTTATCGAAATCGATTTGGTCAGCGTGCAACCCGCAACACTCGCCGGGGCGTGCACCGGTCTCGTGCTCGAATGTCCGCAACCTTACGTAACTCTCGTGAAGGTGCTCGTCTAACCGTTCCGCCTCATCGACGGTTGTGTGTACCTTCGCGGGGTTTCCCGGCACCTTCGGCAACTCGATCCCAGCGCACGGAGAGGCATTCAATATCTTGAGCTTCTTCACGGCGTAGTTCATTGACGCCCGGAACGGGCTATAGATAACCTGGATGTAGGACGACTTACGACCTGGGACATCCAGTTCCTCGTCAATCCAATCCTGCACAAGCAGATGACTAATCTTGTTTATCGGGGTGTCACCCCACTTCGGCATTACATAGTTCTTGACGTTTCGTTCCTGAACGCTGACAGTGTCAGACGCGGCTCTCTGTCGTTTGGGGCGCGCGTTATATAGCTCCCAGAGCTGTCCCCAAGGCATCTTCGCGGATTGAGTTCCGGCCGCGGCCGCAGCCTGACGTCGAGCCTTCACCTCCTGTTCCTGTGCGGCTTCCTTCGCGTCGGTTTTCCGTTCAAAACCGGTGCCGTCAGCCTGGACGATGTGCTGCGCCTTGCGGGAACTGTCCCGCCAGCATCCGCGCCATCGTCCCGAAGCCATCTGCTCAACCCATGCCATGGGGTTCCTCCACTGCGTGAAGTCTGTTCGCCTGCACGGGTGTGAACGCGGCAGCGAGCCGCGCAGTCTCCCGTGCGTCGAGGTCCCGCCGCAACGTCGTCAGCTCGGTCCGTACCGTCTTCCGCGCCTTGTCGACCTCCGCACGCGACGCCTCCCGGTTCGCGTGGAGACACGCGACCTGGTTCTCGATCACCCGGTTCGCGCACCACACGAGCATCGCCGCTCCGCCGAGGAACGCCGCCGACATGCCCGTCAGGTTCACCGGCGCGGACGGCCACCGGTAGGCCGTGGCGCACACCACGAACACGAGCGCGGCCAGCCCGGCGATGACCGCGCCGGTGCCGAGCCAAAAGACGAGGTGCGGGGGGATCGGGTTCGGCGGCGTTTCGTAGGTCACGGGAGCCCTCCTCTGGGACGTGTGCGCTAGACCGTGTGGGCCTATGTGCCACTGGTCCTTTCGCTCTAGGGGTTGCTCTCCGTTAGTTGCATTCTGAAAGTTACGACATCCGTGTGAGGTGTCACGTTGCAATACGGTCAACCTGGGTCACCCCACTTCACGGTTGGTCTGTTGTGGACTAGAAAGGGCGGCCTCGTCCGCGCCGGACACCAGGTCGATTACTCCCTGTCGCCACTCGTCGGCGACGCGCTGTCCGAGGATCTCGCGGATCTGCTTGTACGTCTTGGCTCGCTCGTCGGGGGTCATCGCTAGGATCTCGCGGCGCGTCGCCGCGGCCTCGGTGCTCCCGGCTTCGTCTTCGAGCTGTGGTTCACCGCCACGTAGGACCGTGACCGCGCTGCCCGGCTTCCAGTGCAGGTACCGCTCGATGATCCCGAGGGTGTCCCTGTTGACGGGCTGCGTCGCGCCCTCGATGCGAAGGATCGTCTTGTACGAGAGTTCCTTGCCGGTCGTGTCGGCCAGCGCCTTGGGGTTCGGGTAGCCGGCTAGTTGCCGGTAGCGGATGACGTATGCCGCGAGTCGTTCCCAGTCCAGCCGATTCCAGTCTTGTCCAGTCGCCACGCGTCGAGGGTGGCGTCCGGGCCCCCGGCTGTCCATGCGGCCTGGTGGTCTCCCGCGTCTCATCTGTCCATCACTGTCCCCTCTGGTCCTGCGGTGTCCAACGGTATCCAGTCACAAACCCGGTGTACACCCAGGCGGCAGCCGTCGTTATAGATACGTGATGTCTATTGGGTTCCAGTACTGTCCATTTCTGTCCTACTGTGTCCAACATGCATACCGCAGACGTCGCGAACAACGGCGGCGGCGCCGGAACGAACGGGCCGCCCACCAAGCCCACGAAGAAGGCCATCTGGATGACGGCGCAGGACGCGGCCGCCGAGTCGAGGCGGCACCACGAAAACGTCTTGGTCGCTCTGCGGCGGGGGCTGCTCATCGGAAGCCAGTCCGGGCCGAAAGCCAGCTGGTCGATCGAGCGCGCGGACTTCGACGACTGGATGCGCCGCGGGGCGCCGATCGCGCGCGCCGCCTGACCTGCACATAAAGACGCCCGCCCCTTCGCCTTGCAGGGCTCCGGAGCGGGCTTACCACCAGAGAGGGAACCTCTGATGATCGGAACACAGGGTACCGCGATCGGGCGGCCCGGCACGACGACCGCGGCGGCGGCATGGCTGTCCGGTGAGCGGCCGCCGTTGCCGCACCGGGAGAAGACACCGATTTTCGATGAGGTCACCAAAGAGCTGGCGGCAGTCGAGGCCGTGGAGCCGGAACCGGAGTGGCCGACGGCGGAGCCGGACGAGCCGACTGTCGAGTTCGAGCGGGTCACGCCGGAGCGTTTCTGGCGGTGGCTGCGGTCCCGTCGGTGGACCCCGGCCCGCGTCGTGGTGGGGTCGTCGTCGGCGCTGGTGCTGCTCGTCACCGCGATGGGTGCGTGGTTCCAGTGACCGCCCGTGTCGAGGTTCGGCTTCCTGTCGCCGTGTCTACGGGGGCGTGGCCGCGGATCGAGACGTCCGTCGGTCTCCGCCAGCGCCGTGACGAGATCGCGCACGGTGGCGAACTAGGCGCGGACCCATGTCTCTACCGCGTGCACGACGTCGACCACCCGGCGGTGGTCCGTCTGACGCCGGACCCGGATCCGGACTTGGTCGCCACCGGTAGCCCGCACACCGAGCAGTTGACGGTGTGCCGGTGCTGCGCGTTCGAGGCGGGTCATCTGTACGAGGAGATGTGTCACCAGGCTCGACGTCGCGGCGACGTCGGTTTCGAGCTTCGGCGGCCGGATGGGTCGTGGGCGTGATGGACCGCGTCGAGCGCTTGATCGAGCAGGCGAAAGTTCAGGCAGAGCTAGAGAAGCGAGAGGTTCGGCGCACTCAGGAACTTGAGGCGTCCGAAACCGAGCAGCCGAAGGACGGCCCCAAATGACCGCCGGGCAGATCGTCATGTGGGTGCTTCTCACGCCGGTCATTTTGGTGGTGGCCTTCGCCGCCGTCCACGAGGTCCGCGCGTGCATTCGGGAAAGCCGGGAGAACCGATGACCACCCGCGCGCTGGAACTGGCCGACCGGTTGACCGCGGTCGCCGAGCACCTGCGGAAGCACCCGCACCTGCAGAACGTCTTCGTCGACGACAGGTCTCCCCACGCAGACATCTACCTGCAGATCTCGGCGTTCAAGCACCTCCACGAGCCCGGCGGTGTCTACGCGTTGTTGATGTGGGCGAAGAGCTTCAACAGCCCGACGATCACGGTGCGGTGGCACGACAAAGAGAACCTGATCACCACGGTCGCTGTGACGGCCAGGCTCGGCGACTTCTCGGTCGAGGTGTGGGACACCGACGACGGTGATCTCCATCGGTGGCGCACCGGCGGACGGTACGCCCGCACTCAGATCACGGTGGACCAGCTCGCCGCATATGTGGCGGCCGGGACGGTCGAGCACGCCGACGAGCACATGGCGGTGACGTCGTGAGCCTCATCGAATTCCCGGATGTGATCCAGGGCTCAGACGAGTGGCACGACCAGCGCCGCGGGATCGTCACCGCCTCCGTCGTCGGCCAGCTGGTCACGGCGAAGGCCTTGAAAATCGCGGCCAACGACAAGAGCCGCAGCATCGTCGCGCAGCTCGTGGCCGAACGCATCACCGGATACACCGACCCCACCTACATCGGGGACGACATGCTGCGCGGCATCGACGACGAGCTACGGGCGCGCGACCTGTACGCCGAGGTGTATCAGCGGCCCGTGCGCGAGGTCGGTTTCCTGCTCCGCAAAGAGGACACCTGGCAGCTCGGCTACTCGCCCGATGGTCTTGTCGGCGACGACGGCCTGATCGAAGTGAAGTCGCGCCGCTCAAAGCTCCACCTGTCAACGATCCTCGCCGGCGAGGTGCCCGCCGAGTACATGGCGCAGTGTCAGGCCGGGCTGCTGGTGTCCGGCCGCGAGTGGCTGGACTTCATCTCCTACTCGGGTGGGATGCCGATGTGGCACAAGCGGTTGCTCCCGGACCCGGCGTGGCAGGACGCGATCGTCGCCGCCGTCGAGCAGTTCGAGGCGACCGCCGCGGAGATGGTCGCCGAGTACGCGGCCCTCACCGACGGCCTGCCCGCGACGGAGCGGGTCACCGAAATGGAAATGAGGATCTGATGGACCTCTCCGACACCATTGCCCCGAACAGCGACCAGCTGGACGCGGTCGATCTCCTCGCCGGGCCGCGCACGTTCACGATCAAGCGGGTCAGCGCGGGCAACGCCGAGCAGCCGGTGAACATCGATCTCGTCGAGTTCCCGCGCACGTGGCGGCCGGGCAAGAGCATGCGGCGTGTGCTCGTGGCGTGCTGGGGGCCTGACGCGGCAAGGTACGTGGGTCGCCGCGTCACCCTGTACTGCGATCCCACGGTGCGGTTCGGTGGCCAGGAGATCGGCGGGACACGGATCTCCCACCTGAGCCACCTGGAGAAGCAGAAGCAGGTGCCGCTGCTGGTTTCTCGTGGGAAGAGCGCGATGTTCGTCGTGCGGCCGCTCGTGGAGACGCCGGAGTCCCGCGCGCCGGAACAGATCGACTGGGATGCCAGGCTCGCCGAAGCCGCCGGGGACGTGAAGGCACTGCACGACCTGTACAAGCTCGCCGCGGCCAAGGTGCCGAACGACAGCGCCCTCGCCGAGCGGATCGCGAAGGCGGGCAAGAACGCGGCGGGTGCGCCCGTCGACGACCAGCTCGCCGACGACCCGACTCTGCCGGATGACCCCGACGTGAACGGCGGCTCGTGATGGGGCCCGGGTTGTGGTGGATCGCCGCCATCGTCGTCGGTTTCGCCGTGGCCCCCGCTGCATTCCTTGCCCTGTTGAACCGTTCGATCCGAAAGGACGGCCAGAGATGACCACAGTGGACTTTCACATTCCCGCCACGTTCTACATTCCTGGCCTCAAGTTTTGGGGGCAGGCCCGCGATGGCCGGGTGGGGATCGTGTGCCAGAACGCGAACGGTGCTGTCGAACTGTGCCTGTCGGACGAGACAGTGATCGTGCACTCCCCGACACCAGTGCTCGGGTGGGCGGACGACGTGAACGTCGAGTGCCCGGTGCTCGGCGGCATCTGCTGGACCGGGGTGTCCGGGTCGGCGTTCGTGGACTTCATACCGATGCTGTTCGCCGCCGACCCGCGCGCCGCGTTGCAGACGCTCGCCGCCTGGCACGACTCCCAGTTCGCGGGAACGCGGGTGACGTCGTGACCAAAGCTGAGGACGCCTGGGAGAAGGCGAAAGAAGACATCGAACGCCACGACAAGGAGTTCGAGGAGAAACACGGCAACGGCGGTGGGAAATGAACGCCTGCGGAACCTGCGACGTCGACGGCAAAGAGAACTGCCCCGTCCACGGAGACACCGTGGAGCTCGCGATGCGGGTCCGGCCGCACGGCCGCGCGAAGTACGTCGTCGAGAAATGCCGATGCGACGTGTGCCGCGCCGACGCGAACGCGTACAACCGGAACCGGGTGCGGCAGCGGGCATACGGGCGCCCTGCCTACGTCGACGCCGAGCCCGCACGCCAGCACATCGCGCGGCTCCAGGAGTTCGGGATCGGCTGGAAACGCGTAGCGATGCTCGCCGGTATGGACCACAGCACACTGTGGAAGCTGCTCTACGGGGATCGGCAGCGGTTCGGCCGGCCGTCGAAGCGGATCCGGCCGGAGACAGAGCGGAAGATCCTTGCTGTCGAGGCGAAGCCGGAGAACCTGGCCGGCGGGACCCCGATCCCGGCTTTCGGTGCTCAGCGACGTCTGCAAGCCCTGGTGGCGATCGGCTGGTCACAGTCGAAGCTGGCGGAGCGGCTCGGGATCTCGCCTGCGAACTTCACCTTCACGATGCGGAACGGGATGTTGCGGGCGTCGACGGTGAGAGCGATTCGCCGCCTGTACGAGGAGCTGTGGAACACGCTCCCGCCTGATCAGTCGCATCGCGACAAGATCTCCGTGTCGCGAGCTCGGAACTATGCGAAGGCGCACAAGTGGGTTCCGCCGATGGCGTGGGATGACGACACCATCGACGACCCGGCCGCCGTCCCTGAAGGCGGGGACACGACCGCGGAACGTCGCCGGGGCAAGCTGCCGGAGGCGGACGAGATCCGGTTTCTGCTGCTGTCGGAGAGCAAGCACGCTGTCGCCGCCCGGTTCGGTGTGAAGGTCGCGACCATTGATCAGGCGCTAGCTCGGGAGTGTGCCGCGTGAAGCGCCGCACGGTGTTCAGCCCGGTCGAGCGTGCCGCGCGTGCGCTGGCCGCCGAAATCCTTGTCGAGGTCGCCATCGAGATGGACGACAAAGCCAAGGGACTGAAGGCGGCTGCATACCGGGCCCAGCGGAACGGTTGCGGGCCAACGGACTTCCAACGGCACCTCGCCCTCTGTGAAGCGTTCTCCTCCGCCGACATCCACCTGCGTATGAAAGCGGTCGGCCTCACCGGGAAACCGACGACCCGCCGAGCGCGCCACACCGAGCCCGACGGGCTGTTCGACCTCGGAGCAGCGTCGTGAACCCGCTCCGCCGCCTCCTGTCGAGGCTGCGGAAAACCCAGAAACCCAAGGCACCGCCCAACCTGTGGGCGATGACCGATGAACGTGCCGCAGCCGAGGCGAGATTGGTAAGGAAGTGGACAAGGTGGCTATGACGACGATCCGCCCGCCGCGGGCCCGGTATCGGGTGGCGCTGTTGGTGCGCGAGGACATGTGGTCGGCGGCGCGGGAACTGTTCGCCAAGACGGGTGTGGTCCTCAAGGAGCTGGATCCGGTGTCCCCGAACGTTCAACGGTTCGACGTCACGATCCGAGCGGCCGCGAAACCGGTCGTCACGGACGACGGCGTGGTGTTGACGCCGCGCGAGCTCGAGGTGCTGTCCGCTGTGTCACGTGGGGTGTCGACCGTCGGGATCGCCGCCGAACTGTTCGTCTCCTACGACACGGTGAAAACCCACCTGCGGAACCTGTTCAAAAAACTCGGTGTCGGCGACCGGGCGCACGCGGTGTCGATCGCCTACCAACGCGGCATCCTCGGCGGCGCCCGATGAAGGCCGTCGACGAGCTCACCGCGCTACTCCGCGCGTGGCGCGAGGACATCGACTCCGAACCATTCCCCGACCTCACCGAACTATTGGTCCCGAAAGGACCACCACGGTGACCGCGGCCGTACTGCCGTCGCTGGTCGACGTCGCCGCACAAGCCGGCATCACCTACCGGCAAGCCGACCACTGGTGCCGCCGCGGTTTCGTGCGCACCACGCCGATCGACGGCGGTTCCGGCCGACCACGTCACCTCGAACCCGCCGAGCAGACAGTGCTCCACACCATGGCGCGGCTCGTCCACGCCGGACTCACCCCCGAAACCGCCGGCCGCCTCGCCCGCGAAGGACACCGCGGCCGATACCAGCTCGCCGACGGCATCCACATCGACCTCACCGCACCAGTCCAGAAAGGACAGACCCAATGACCCGCCTCGACAAACTCACCGCCGCGCAGGAAACCCAGCTCTCGCAGATCCGAGACGAATGGATCGCCGCCGGACTGTCCTGCACCCGCGCGAACCGCGACCTCGCCGTCCAAGGCGTCAACGCCGCCTACCAGGCCGCCGGCCTCACCCCGCCCTCTATCGTCGTGTGGCTCGACTCCCCGCTCGCCGGTGTCTACGGCTCCTGGTACGTCCAGCAGATCCTCAAAGCCGCACCGAAGGTCTGGGATCAGGTCGGGGCTCAGGTCGGGGATCAGGTCGGGGCTCAGGTCTGGGATCAGGTCGGGGCTCAGGTCGGGGCTCAGGTCGGGGCTCAGGTCGGGGCTCAGGTCTGGGCTCAGGTCGGGGCTCAGGTCTGGGCTCAGGTCGGGGCTCAGGTCTGGGATCAGGTCCGGGATCAGGTCCGGGCTCAGGTCTGGGCTCAGGTCGGGGCTCAGGTCCGGGATCAGGTCGGGGCTCAGGTCGGGGCTCAGGTCTGGGATCAGGTCCGGGCTCAGGTCGGGGATCAGGTCGGGGCTCAGGTCGGGTCAGGTCGGGGCTCAGGTCGGGGCTCAGGTCTGGGATCAGGTCCGGGCTCAGGTCGGGGATCAGGTCCGGGCTCAGGTCTGGGCTCAGGTCCGGGATCAGGTCTGGGATCAGGTCGGGCTCAGGTCGGGGCTCAGGTCCGGGATCAGGTCGGGGCTCAGGTCGGGGCTCAGGTCGCTCAGGTCGGGATCAGGTCCGGGCTCAGGTCGGGGCTCAGGTCCGGGATCAGGTCGGGGCTCAGGTCCGGGATCAGGTCTGGGATCAGGTCGGGGCTCAGGTCGGGGCTCAGGTCCGGGATCAGGTCGGGGGTCGGGCTCAGGTCGGGGCTCAGGTCTACAACGCACTCAACGGTGCCTACGACTACGGCAGCGCCTCGTATCTGTCCTTCTACGACACCTTCCGTCGGTTCGGTCTCGACGTCTGCGAAAAGCTCGCCGGCCTCATGGCGGTCGCGCAGAACGCCGGATGGTGGTTCCCGATGCGCGACGTCGTCGTCCTGTGCGAGCGCCCCACCGAGATCCACCGCGACCCACAAGGACGACTCCACTGCGAAGACGGCCCCGCGGTGCGCTACCCCGACGGGTTCGCCGTCTACTCGTGGCACGGCAACCGCGTCCCCCAGGACCTGATCGAAAAAGGCTGGGGGCTGAAGGAGATCTTCGAGGAACCTAACAGTGAGATCCGCCGCTGCGCCATCGAGAAGATCGGGTGGGACATCTTCATCCAAGAGTCCGGGCTGAAGAAGGTCGCGTCCTGCCCCGACCCCGGAAACGACCCGTTCCACCTGGCGCTCTACGACCTCCCCGACGAGCTCGAGGAACTGTACGAAGCGCCCGCCCGGATTCTGCTGTGCGTCAACGGAACCGTCGAACGCGACGGCACACGCAGGCGGTTCGGGCTGCCCGTTCCGGCTCACCACCACGATCCCGTCGAGGCCGCGGCGGACCTCTACGGCTGGCCTGTTGCCGCCTACCGGCAACTCGAAGTCCGTCGCTGAACAAAACCCCAACGGAAAGGAAACACCGATCACCATGATCGTCAAGGAAGCAATCGAAAAGTTCGACACCGAGATCCTGGACTACCTCGAGCGGGACGCCGAGGTCCCCACGGTCACCATCGCGGGGATGCAGGGCGACGTGTCCGTTCTCCGTGTCACCAAGAGTCCCGCGGTGAAGCCGGTCGCCAAGACGGGTGTCGCGGTGGTGCGCGGGGAGAACGGCGGCAACACCCACTCGTTGCACGGTGACGGCCCGATCTTCTGGGACGTCGCGGCGGAGCGGGACGGATCGTTGCTGCTCGGCCGTCTCACGGTCTCCGAGGGTTCCGAAGCCGTGCTGGCGCACCCGGAGCACGGGTTCCTGTCCATCACGCCGGGCACCTACGAGATCGGTCGTCAGCGGGAGTTCGCGGGCGAATGGCGCATGGTCGCCGACTGACCAACCCGCACGAAACCGGTGCTGTCCGGCCCGATCCCGCTTCGGGCCGGACAGCGCCACCCCCGATCTGCAGGAGGTGACGATGCCAGACGAGCCGAAGAGGTGCGGCACCTGTCACCGGCCGCTGAAGGACCCGGCCAGCCGGAAACGCGGCTACGGCCCGATCTGCTTCCGCAAGAAGCACGGCAAGCCAGCGAGGTCGCGTAAGGCCGGGGGAGCGGTCCACGTCGCTGCTGGACAGTCCGAACTGGACCGGCCCATCACCGGTTTTCCCGATCTCCCAAGGAGGTGACCATGAACCTCGACGACGTCTTCAGCCACCGGCCCGCCTGGCATGCCGACGGGCTGTGCCGGAAAGCCGACCCCGGAACCTTCTTCCCGGTGAACGCGGATGGCGTCGTCCGCGCGCAACGGATCTGCAACGCCTGCCCCGTCAAAGCCGCATGCCTCACGTGGGCTCTGGAGCACAACGAGTACGGCTTGTGGGGTGGCACGTCCGAACGGCAACGCCGCCGCCTCAGGGAAGGCCTGCCCAGGTACCAGCCCAGACACCAAACCCTGTCTGAGGAACAGATCGCCCTCATCCTCGAGTGCCGCGCCGCCGGGCTGAGCCGCGCGAAAACCGCGGCCAAGACGGGGACCACGCCGTGGGTCGTGCAGCAGCTAGAGCAGAGCGGGGCTGCGTGATGGCGATCCGAGTGCACGGCCGCCCCATCCCCGAACGCACCTCGAGCGGGATGCGGCCGTCCCGCCTGCGAGCCGCGTGTTGGCGCGGTGACCTGCCGGCCGAGGTCCTGGAGACCGGCGACCGCGAAACCCTCGTCCACGACCTGTGGTCGGCCGGCTGGACCGACGTCGAAATCGCTATTCACACCCGCATGACCACCTACACCACCGGTCGCATCCGAGCCCGGCTCGGCCTCGCGGCGCACCCGAGCACGAAGGGGGCCATCGCCTCATGACCTGGTTCCGGATCGACGACAAGTTCCACGACCACCGGAAGGTGCGGGCGCTCGGGAAGAGCCGTCCGGGGGCCGTCGGGTTGTGGACTTTGGCGGGTACTTGGTCGGCCGACACGATGTCCGACGGGTTCGTTCCTGACCAGATCGTTGCCAGATGGGATGCACGAAAGCGCCTCGCGGCGGCACTCTGCCGGGTGGGACTGTGGCATGAAGTGGAAGTCAACGGCGAGCACGGATACCAATTTCACC
The DNA here is from genome assembly GCA_963766045.1 of uncultured Actinomycetota bacterium. Classification (GTDB taxonomy): domain Bacteria; phylum Actinomycetota; class Actinomycetes; order Mycobacteriales; family Pseudonocardiaceae; genus Amycolatopsis. The sequence goes on from CAVXYN010000003.1 coordinate 2,759,563, forward strand.
AGTGGGACGAGCATCAGCCGACGAAGGAAGAAATCCTGGACAAGCGGCAGAAACGGGCTGCTGCCGGTCGTCTTGGTGGGGTGAAATCGGGGCAGGTAAGGCGAAGCAAAAACGAAGCAAGTGCTTCCGGGTTGGTTGAACCCCCGACCCGACCCGTCCCTATAGGAGACCAAGACACCCGTACATCGGTGCCTGTTAGTAACACGCACGCGCGAGGCGCGTCCGGCCCCAACAGCTCCGCCGCCTACCGGCTCGTCGACCGCATCATCGGCCGCAGCCTTACCTCCGCCACCCGGACCGCGCTCGCCATCGAAGTCGCCCAGCTGATGCCCGAAGTGGACGAACCCACCATCGTCGCCGCCCTCGGACGCTGGACCACCCGCACCGGCATCGGCCCACGCATGCTCCCCGGACTCGTCGACGACATCCGCAAGGAAGCCCGCGGCGCCACCACACGCGCCGCACCGACCGGCCCGCCCGCGAGCCCGACAGACGCCTACGCCGCCGAGTTCCTCGCCGCAGGGAAACGCGACCAGCCCCCGCCACTCCGAGCACTCCCTGGAGGTGCCTCATGACCGCCACTCGAATCCGGATCAAGCACAGCCCCGGCCGTGCGGGCGGGCTCCGCTGGAGCCGGTACCCCGGATGGACCTGGAACTGCCCGTGCTGCGACACCGGCGGCCGCGCATCCACCTGGTCCCAAGTCCGGCGCACAACCCGGATCCCCGCGTTCACCCGCGTGATCACCGCCGTCGACAAGCACCTACGCGACCGGCACCGCGACGACCACTTCGCCTACGTCCTCAGGGAGGCGGCCTGATGCTCACCGAAGAAGAAGTCCGCGCCGTCCTCGCCGCCGCCATGGGCTACGACAACCGCCGCCCCGGCGACCTGAACGTCGCCGCCTGGCGCGAAGCCTCCGACATCGGCCGCTGGACATTGGGAGAAGCCGTCGAAGCCGTCCACCAGCACTACGCCCGCCAACGCGACTTCCTCATGCCCGCCGACGTCACCGAGTTCGTGCGGACGAAACGCCGCCACGCCCCGCTCCCCGCCGAGCGGCAGATCGCGACGGCCCCGCCGGCTGGTCCGCAGACGGTTCGCTCGGTGATGCGGGAACTCGGCGAAGCCATGGGGTGGCGGCAGAGGTCCACACACGATGACCCGGAATTGAAGATCAGGTGTCCGCATCCGCCGTGCCGGGCGGGTGTGGGTCGGCCGTGTGGCCGGCGGGTGTCGCGGGGTGTGCATCAGGGGGAGTTCAAGGCGTTGCAGGGCTACCACGATTCGCGGCGTGAAGCCGCTCAGCGACAGGAGACAGGGCAGTGACCGAACGACCGAACTGGGACAAGCTCGCGCGGGCGTGCCGTCGGTACCTCGACGCGTTCAACGACGAGATCGCGGACGACATCGCGCTCGGCAGCGTCGGCAACGACTTGAAGATCGTCGTCACCCGGGAGCTTCCGTCTGCTGCCACACAGACAGCAGAACAGGCGCCACAGGACGAACTGACCCCGCTGACCGAGGTACTGCCACAGCAGGCCACGGACGACGAACTCGCCGACTACGCGTTCGTCGAGGATCTGTCGCGGGTCGATCCGCCCTCCCAGTCTCCTCACGACGCCCCGAACACGCCCACCTCGTCTGTGGACACCGGAACCCCGAAACAAGACGACAGCGGCCAACTGAAGGCCGAACTTGCGGACGCCCTTGACGTCGCGCTGGATCGCAACCGCATGAACCAAGACGCGATCCAGGGATGGGACTACGACGAGGATCTGGGTCCGATCGCCGATGCGCTGCTGGCCGCTGGGTGGCGTCCCCCGCTTCCCAAGTGGGAGCAGGACCTGAACGACGGCATCGGCATCGACAACACCCAGCGGGTCTACACCGAAGCCGACCTCGTCGACGCGTACGCCCAAACGATGAACCGGGAGCGCGACGGCCAGACCGTCGAATGGGGCCGACGATTCCCCGATGGCCGGGTGGAGTTCATGGGCACCGAGCGGGCGTCGGCAGAGGACGCGGTCCGCCCCGGAACTGAGGTCGTGTACCGGCTGGTGCACCCGTGGAAGGTGGATGAGGACTGATGACCGAGATCGCTGATGCTGTACGGCTGCACCTTCTCCACTGCGGGTTCGTCGACCCAGACGACAACACCGTGCCGATCTTCACCGGCAACGACCCACACTTCGCGTGGACGTCCGTCGACAAGCTGGTCGACGCGATGCTCGCCCGTTTCGACATCCAAGACCCCCAGCGGTCCCCGCTTCCCGCCGACGAGACCGAGCCGACGTTGACAGCTGATCCGCAAGCGGTTCCGGCTGGGTTCGCAGAAACCCTGGCGAGCATCAAGTCCCGCGAGGACGAACCTGACCTCCACGGTCCCGCCGACGAGACCGAGTGGGAGTGGGAATGGGGCGCCCGTTCGAAGGAAACGTGCGGCGTGTTCATCGAGACCGCAGCTGGCGTCCGCGCGAACGTCCTGAACCACCCGGACCTCTTTGAGGAAGTTCGTCGTCGGGTCACTTCGTGGGAGGTGACCCAGTGACCGAACCCCTGAAAACCAAGATCACGGAGTTCGTGAGCGACCTGCTCACCCTCGACTCGTGGGACCCGACACCGGAAGAGGCAGCGGACCACATCCTCAAACTGGTCGCCGAACACCAGCCGGCGCGTTCCGAGGTCAAGGCGCAGGAACTCGAAGTCGACGGTGAAGCGGGTGCCTGGTACGTCCGGATCCTGGACGAGCAGGTGCACCACACCACCGAAGGCGCGCCGGTCAACATCGACTGGACCGCCGACGGAACCATGGTCGGCGTCGAAGTCCTCGGCAGTGTCGAGAAGCCGTCTCCGCGCGTGTTCTTCCCCGGTGACATGGTGCCGAAGGGAGTCCGCATCGTCGACCGTGGCGGCTGGATCCACGGAGATCGTGGGATTGCCTGGCAGCTGCACAGCGTCCCTGGCGGGGCGGCAGTGGAGGTCTTCGAACCGGCGCGTTCCGAGTGGCAGGCCGTCGTTGCTCGTGCCCGTGCTGAACGGGAGGCCAAGCCATGACCGACGCCGAACTCGAATCGCCAACCGATGACGATGCCTCCCAACCCGCGCTGTTTGGCGAGCGGGCAGCACTTCTTCTGCCAGATCTGCCCGGCAAGGTCCACGGGATCGTGCAGGTGGATCCGTTCGTCCGCATTCAGTGCGACGGCTGCGGATTCATCTATGACGGAAAGCCGGGCAAGGTGGCGCTGGGGATCATCCTCTGCGGTATCCAGTTCAACCACAGGCTGTACCGGCATCCGCGTCGTCCTGACCGCCGCCGGCTTTGCCGCTCGTGCCGCGCCGTCGAATGGCCAGGCGACCATGACTGACCTTTTGACGATCACACGCCCGAACGGGAAGCGCTACCGCCCCCGCAAGATCGTGACCTGGCGGTGGGAGAACGACGGCTGGGACAACGACGACTGCGGCGCCGTGGTTCTCGGCACCCACGACGTCGAGATCGCACAGGAGGAAGCCGAGTACGCGATCAAGTACTGGTTCGACAGCGGCCTGATCGCATCGAAGCCGGAGGTGGGCTGGTTCCGCCTCGGCTACCTGAACGGTGAGCCGACGTGGCTTCGCGATGCCGTGATGGGCCGCGCCGGGGTGATGTTCACCGCCGACTATCCACCCTCCCCGCACACGGAAGGAGTGAACCCGTGACCGACACCGACGAGTCCCGAACCCCCGAACGTCGCCTGGTGGGTCCGTGGACACCAGCCACCCCGCAAGCCCCGGCGGCCGATCATGGTTGAGCCCTACTACGCAGATCAGTCGGTCACCCTCTACCACGGGGACTGTCGAGAAATCTCCGAATGGCTCACCGCCGACGTCCTCGTCACCGACCCGCCATACGGACGTGCCTGGCGCCAGGGCGAGTACAAGAAAGGCGGACGTAAGCATGCAGGAATTCGCGGCGACAAGGACACCACGGTCCGCGACGACGTTTTGACGAAGTGGGGGGGGCGCCCTGCGGTTGCATTCGGAGACTTGATGCTTCCGCCCGCCCCTGGGACCAAACAGGTCATGGTCTACCGAAAGGCGAACGACTCTGGCGGACGCGGCGCCACAGGAGGTCGCCGACGCGATCTAGAAGCGGTTTACCTCATCGGACCGTGGCCATCCGGGCTAGGCGGCGAAAGCTCCCTGCTGTCGAGCGGAACGCGACTGCAAGCCGGGTCGCACGGACTAACTGTCCGCTACGGACACCCGCACGCCAAGCCGGTGGACGTCATGGAGCAACTGATCTCAATGTGCCCACCAGGCGTAATCGCGGACCCGTTCGCGGGGGCTGGGTCGACGCTCGTTGCCGCGAAGTTCCAAGGCCGCAAGGCGATCGGCGTGGAGCTGGAGGAGCGGTATTGCGAGATCGCTGCGGGACGTCTTGCGCAGGACTCGCTGTTCGGTGGTGCCGCATGACACCAGCCCCCAACCCACCCGAGGTGACACCGTGACCGACGAACAGCGCCTGTGCGGAAAGCATGTCGCGGGAACCAGCAGCAACCGGTGCCTTCGGTCGCACGGTCACTCCGGCGACCATTCTGACGAGTTCGAGGAAGCGCCGGGACTTGCTGAGTTGCGCGCCGAGCGGGACCAGCTGCAGGCCCACGTCGACAACGCGCTGTCGATCCTGCTTCGCTGGTACTCCGCCCCGGTTGGGACGGTCAGCCTCGGCGTGACGCTCACGGAAGCCCTCGGTGAACTGCAAGCCGCCCGGTTCCAGCCGTTCCCGCCCGGTGGTGCCCCGTGACCGCCCCCACCACCAACCGGGACCTCGAGCACCTCCCCCAACTCGCTGCCCTCACCGGCGGGCTGCTGCTGCTGATCGTGGTCATGTCCACCATGCACGCCTCCGACACCCTCGCCTACCTCACCGCCGTCGGCTGCCTGACCGCGCTAGACACCTGGAGCCCGCGGTGACCACCCACGAAATCGAACTACCCCTCCACAAGGGCAAACCACCGTTGACCCTGAACCAGCGGCTGCACTGGTACGAGAAGGCACGCCGCACCAGCCTCATCCGCAACGCCGCAGCATGGTCAGCGAAAGCCCTGAACCTCGGAACCTGCGAACACATCAGCGTCACCCTGCACTACGCCACCGGTGATGAACGCCGCCGCGACGCCGACAACCTCGTCGCCACCATGAAGCCCGCCGTCGACGGGCTGGTAGACGCCCGAATCGTGATCGACGACGACCCCACCCACGTCACCACGATCATGCCCACCATCCACAACGGACCCGGCAAACGACGCCTCTGGATCACCATCCACATCACCGACCTAGAGGAGAGACCGTGACCAATCCCGACCCGGCCACACCGGTACCGACGGTCACCACCACGCCCCGCCTCGGCCGCGGCGTCCGATGGTCCGACATGGTCCGCGACATCGAGCTCGACGAACTCGAGCGGCAAACCCGCAACAACATCGAACCCGCGAGCGCCTGATGAGCGACCTAAGTGGCCTCGGCCCGCACCTCCGAACCCTGCACGAGAAACGCGACCTGAAAGTCGTCGACGTCGCCGCCCGCATGCACGTAGACCGAAGCCACATCAGCCGCATCGAACTCGGCGACTACGACATCCGACTCTCCACCCTCATCCGCTACTGCGAGGCCATCGGCGCCCGCATCCACATCGGATTCCCCAAGGAGGGCCCGTGAACACACCATGCCAAGCCATCGGATGCGACCGGCCCACCGAAACCAACCTCTGCCGCCGCAGCCTCGACGAACTCACCACCGCGCTACACGAACTCGCCGGATCCACAGTCGAACGCCGCAACCGCGACGAGTCCACCCACGACAAAGAACCCCGCCCCGGCCTGTACGCCGACTTACTCGACACCCTCACCCGGCAGTCCAACACCGGCACCGCCTCCATCGGCTGGATCACCGGCGAAACCGAAACATCCATCCCCTTCCACGCCGCCGCCTCCGACACCCGCCAACTCGCCGACACCACCATCGGCACCTGGGCCCGATCGCTCGCCGACCTCCACCCACACCTCACGCTCACCGCCACCACCACACCCGACGCCGCCGGATGGATGGCCACCTTCCCCGGCCTCCTCGCCGAACACCCCCAAGCCGGCCACATGCACGCCGACATCACCTCACTCGTCGCGCGCATCCGCCGGGTCATCGACCGACCACCCGACAAGGTGTACGTCGGCCAATGCGGCGCCATCCTCGAAGACGGCACCGACTGCCCCGCCGACCTCTACGCCGCACCCAACCGAGCATGGGTCGAATGCCCCAGCTGCGGCGGATCCTGGAACGTCACCGACCGCAAACAGTTCCTCCTCCAAGCCGTCGAGGACCAGCTCGCCACCCCCGGCGAGATCTCCCGCGCCCTCTCCACCCTCATGGAGCAGGTGTCCGCATCCATGATCCGCAGCTACGCACACCGAGGACGGTTGAACCCGCACCCACCACACCCACACGACGAGAAACACCGCCCCCGATACCGTGTCGGAGACGTCCTCGACCTACTCGCCGACGTCCGAAGAAAGGCCAGCTGATGGACTACCTGATCGACCACCTGATCGACCACCCCGGATCCGGTGGCATCACCGACGTACTCGCCGTCACCGTCCACGTCGACCGGCAGCAAATGATCAGGTTCGCCACCGACCACGGCATCGACATCAACACCCTGCCGTTGCCCACCTGCATCACGATCGTCGACGGCAACGTCACCTTCGAAGTAGCAGACCTCGACGACAAAGGGCAGATGCAGTTCGACGACGACCACGTCAAGACCAAGACGGTCACCGTGCCCCAGTGCGCGCCCTGGCCGCTGGAGGCTGACCATGGCTGACCGAGAAACGTTCCCCGGTCCGCCCGTCCGCCAGGTCATCGGCTTCGGCGCATGGACCTGATCGCGTTCCTGCGAGCCCGACTCGACGAGCGAGAGCGCCGCATCGCGGAGTTGCGCCAGCTTTCGGCCGAGGATCAAGGCTTCGACGAGCCGTGGAAACCCGAAGGCCACGACCCCGCACTGGCCGACGTCGCCGCCAAACGACAGATCGTCGAGCTCTACGCCGAGCACGCCGAGTACGACGATCCGGACAACTCCTACGAGCACGCAAGCGGGCGGATCTGCGGGCTCGGCGAAGCGGTTCGCCTGCTCGCCCTGCCGTACGCCGAGCACCCGGCCTACCGCGACGAATGGAAGCCGGACACGCCGTAGATCACCCCTCATTGCACTTGACCAGGGCGAACAGCTACATTCAGTACAGTCACGCGTGAGACAGGCCCAGAGGCACAAGCCCTGGGCCTTTCCCATGCCCACACCACAAACCCGGGGCTGCCGGACAAAGCCCGGTAGAGCCCTCAGCCCAGGCCCGTCCACAGGCAGGGCGTGGAGGGCACTGAATCGAGTACACGCTGTAGAACGGCGGCACCCCATGGCACGCGCGAAGATCCGCAAGGTCAACGGCCGCTGGACCAGCACTACCCCCGGCTACGGCTTCAACGCCAAGCCCAAGGTCCAGACCCACGAATCCCACGCCGCCGCCCTCGACGCCACTACCCGACGAGGCGCCATCACCAGTGGATCGTGTGGCACCACCGACCTGGCGCACCAACCAGTGGACCAGGCAGCGTGGGTACACCAGCGCCCCATCCACTGGTAGCTCCCCATGGGCCGAGCGCTCAAGGTCTGCTCCACCACGGGCTGCCCCAACCTGGTAGCCAAGGGCAGATGCGATGGGTGCACCCGCCAGGCAGAGGCACGCAGAGGTACCGCACGCCAGCGTGGCTACGACACCACGCACACCACCCGGTTCCGGGTAGGTGTACTGGCCAAGCACCCCGTGTGCCAGCTGTGCGGCAAGGACTGGTCCAAGCACGCAGACCACCATCCAGTGGACAGGCAGACACTGGTACGCCGAGGCCAAGACCCCAACGACCCAGCACATGGACGTGGACTGTGCGCTCGCTGTCACAGCATCGAGACAGCAGAGCATCAGCCAGGCGGATGGAACGCTCGCTGAGGCACAGCACACGACTTCGATCTTTCACGTGGGCACAAGACGATCACCAGTGATCCACACCAGTGCCCCAAGACGATCACCCGACACCCATACCCCTGGGGGGTGACCCCCAAGATCACCCACACCAGGACCGCCGGGGAGGTCTCTGGATGGCGCGAAGAGTTCAGAACGTCCTGGCCGCCACGCGATGTGGTGGTCCTCGCCGACGCCGCGCGATGCGGCTGAGGAGTGATGATCGAAATGACCAAAGGTGGAGCACGGAACCGATCCGGGCCGGGCGTTGATCCGAATTCGGGACGAAGCGATCGCCGCGGCGTGAAGCTGACGGCATTGCCGGCCGAGGGGCATGACGGCGCGGTGCCGGAGTTCCCGCTGAAGCGGGTCACCGTCTACTACGAGTACTTCGAGGACAAGAAGAAGATCCGGGAGCCCGACGAGGCCGCGACAGAGGAGCGTTGGGACCGGGAGCTCGCGCTGTGGGAGTGGGCTTGGTCTACTCCGCAGGCGTGTGCGTGGGCGAACGAGCGGTGGCGCTGGCACTCGGTGGCGATGTGGGTTCGGACTTCGGCTCTCTGTGAGTCGTCGGACGCGACCGCTGCGGACAAGAACTCTCTGCACCGGTTCGCCGACCAGATCGGCATGACGCCGGCGGGCTTGAAGGAAAACGGCTGGGCGATCGCGGTCGACGAGGTCGCGCCGAAGCGAGCGGCTGTCGCGGAAGAACCGGACGATGACCCGCGGACGCGGCTGATGGTCGTGTCGAATGGTGGCGCGTAACCCGTACGTCGTCGACTTCCATACCCTGTGGGTTGTTCCCGCGTGGATCGAGCGGCACTGCATCATCCCGGACGGGTTCCGCAAGGGCCGTGGGTTCCGGATGTACGACTGGCAGCTGTGGTGCACCGTCAACCACTACCGGGTCCGGGAGAACACGCGGCAGGTCGAGGGGTTCTTCGACGACCCGGATGTGATCCCGATCCGGGCGGGCGCGTTCCACAATCGACGGTCGCAGGTGATCGCGCCGCAGAAAACGGGCAAGGGCCCGTGGGCGGCGGCGATCGTCACAGCCGAAGCGGTCGGGCCGGTGCTGTTTCTCGACTGGGCTGGGGCCGACGACGTTTACGACTGCGCCGAGCACGGCTGTGGCTGCGGTTGGGTGTACCGGTACAAGCCGGGCGAGCCGATGGGGCACGCTTGGCCGACGCCGTTGATCCAGTTGCTGGCGACGTCTGAGGACCAGGTCGACAACGTGTATCGGCCGCTGCAGTCGATGGCGCGCGGCGAGCGGCTACGCGATCGGATGAAGGTCCGCGAGGGCTTTATCCGCGTGCTGGGCGGTGACGGCGACCCGGACCTGAACCGGATCGACGTGGTCACCTCGAGTGCGCAGTCCCGTCTTGGTAACCCGATCACGTTCTGTATCCAGGACGAGACGCAGCTGTACACCGAGATGAACAAGCTCGTGAAGGTCGCCGAGACGATGCGGCGCGGTGCCGCCCCGATGGGTGGCCGGTCGATCGAGACGACGAACTGCTACGACCCTTCGCAGAAGTCGACGGCGCAACGGACCCGCGAGGCGCGCGCGAAGGACATCTTCAGGTTCTACGAGCCGCCGCCGGCCGGGCTGAAGTACACGGTGAAGGCGGAGCGACGTCGGATACATGCCTACAACTACGCTGGCTCGCCGCACGTCGACCTCGACGGCATCGAGGGCGAATCGGCCGAGCTCGCCGAGAAGGACCCTGGCCAGGCGGAGCGGTTCTACGGCAACCGGATCGTGGCCGGCCTCGGCACGTGGATGGACGTCGAGCAGAAGTGGAAGCTGCGCGCGGTCGAGAAACCGCGGGTGGTTCCGCGGCGGACACAGATCGTGCTGGGGTTCGACGGCTCCGATGTGGACGACTGGACGGGGATTCGGGCGCAGACCCGCGACGGCTACCAGTTCACGCCGACGTACGGGGATGACGAGAAGCCGACGATCTGGGATCCGGCGGAGCACGGCGGGAAGGTGCCGCGGCTCGAGGTCGCGGCCGCGATCGACTGGCTGCACACCTTCTTCGATGTGGTGCGTGGCTATTACGACCCGCCGTACTGGGAAACCGAGATCGATGCGTGGGCGGAGAAGTACGGCGAGAAACGGGTCATCCGGTTCGAGACGTACCGGCCGGTGCAGATGCACGCGGCGTGTGAGCGGCTGCTCGTCGACGCCGGGAAGGCCGACAGCGGGTTCTCGCAGGACGGGTGCGAGGTCACCGAGCTGCATATGGGTGCGGCGCGGAAAGCGGAGCGTCCGTCGAACCGGTATGTGCTGACGAAGCCGGGCGACGGCCGAAAGATCGACATGGCGGTCGTGTCGGTGATCTGCAACGAAGCCGCGGGTGATGTGACCGCGGCGAAACTCTGGAAAGCGCGACGCCAGGTGATCGCGATGGGCTGAGGAGGTGTGATGTCGGTTCCCGACAAGGATGACGCCGAGGGCTGGCGGAACTACCTCTCTGTCCGGCACGACGCGGAGCTGGCCTCGCTCGAGGAGCTGAACTCCTACTACGAGGGCACGCAGCCGCTGACCTACATGCACCCTGAGGTCTTCCGCGAGGTTTCGGACCGGATCCAGCCGGTCATCATCGCGTGGCCGCAGCTCGTCGTCGACGCCATCGAGGAGCGGCTCGACGTCGAGGGATTCCGCCTGCCCGACGAAGAGGGCGAGGACAAGGACCTGTGGCGGGTGTGGCAGTCGAACGACATGGACGAGCAGTCGCAGCTCGGCCGGGTCGACGCTCTGGTGATGAAGCGCTCGTACCTCAGCGTCGGGACGAACGAGGACGACGAGGACACGCCGCTGATGTCTGCGGAGTCCCCGTTGGAGATGTTCGCGGACATCGATCCGCGCACCAGGCGAGAACGGGCCGCGCTGCGACGGGTTGTCGACGACGGCACGTACGCGCGGGAGCCGGAGCGGGCGGCGACGCTGTATCTGCCGGACTCGACGGTCTGGTACGGCTACGGCAAAGACGGCTGGGCGGAAGAGGACCGCGACAACCATGGGCTCGGGCTGCCGCCGGTGGTGTCTCTAGTGAACCGCGGCAGGTTATCGACGTCTCGGATCCGTTTGCCGCTGGCGGTCGGTAGCGCTCGCTACGGCCAGTCGGAGCTGGCGCCGATCATTCCGCTGTCGGACTCGGCGAACAAGATCGCTACCGACATGATGCTTGCCGCCGAGGGTGAGGCGTTGCAGGTCCGTGGTTTCTTCGGGATCGGCCCGGAGGACTTGGTCGACGAGCGCGGCAACAAGCTCACCGCCTACCAGGCGCTGTTCAAGCGGTTCCTGACCATCCCGGTCGGATCCAACGAAGGGGCGCGGGAGTTCTCATTCGCGGGCGCGGATTTGAGCAACTTCCACGAGTCGATCAACTCGTTCGCGCGGCTCGTCGCGTCTATTTCCGGGCTGCCGCCGGACTACCTCGGGTTGGCGACCGACAATCCAGCTTCGGCGGAGTCCAGGCTGGCCGGTGAAATCCGGCTGATCAAACGCGCCGAGCGGAAGCACTCTCCGTTCGGCGGCGCCTACGAGCGTGCTGGCAGGTTGGTGAAGCGGTTCCAGGAGAAGGATTGGGATCCGAAGTACCGGCTGCTGGAGACGCGGTGGCGGGACCCGTCTACGCCGACGGTGGCACAGTCTGCGGACGCGGCGATCAAGCTGTACACCGCCCCGAACGGGCAGCAGCCGATCGTGTCGTTGCGGCAGACCCGCGAGTCGCTGCGGTTCACGGACGCCCAGATCCGCCGCATGGAGAAGGACGACGACGAGGCGGACCGGAAGGCCGCCGAGCGGGACCCGGTCGGCCGGATCGCACGAGATCTGGCGAACACCGGTGGCCTGACGAAGCCGGAGCCTTCCGGTGCCGTCAGCGCTTGAGGTCGCGACCGACCACTACACGCAGCAGAGGAACCTCGCACTCGACACCGCCGAGGCGGGCATGGAGATGTGGGGCCAGGTCAACTTCGCTGACCTGGCGGGGTCGTGGCTACGGTTCATGGCCCGCCTGTTGACGATCGTGCAGGGCGCTCAGGTCACTGCGGCGTCTCGGGCGAACGGCTATGTGGAGGCGGTGCTCGGGGAACAGAACCTCGACGTTCCGTCGCTGGGCAGGGTGCCGGCGCGGTCGTTGTCGGGTGTGGCGTCGGACGGTAGGCCGTTGATGATGCTGCTGATGAATCCAGTGGTGGCGGCGAAGGCTGCTGTTGCCCACGGCGCGGCGTCGGATCGGGCGTTCGCGGCCGGCAGTGCGTCGTTGGAGATGACGTTGCGGACCCAGGTCGCGGACGCGGGCCGGGTGGCGGATGGCGTGGCTGTCGCGGCGCGGCCGAAGGTCGGCTACACGCGGATGCTGGTCGGTGATTCGTGTCCGCGCTGCGTGATTCTCGCGGGCCGGTTCTACCGGTATAGCGCGGGGTTCGAGCGGCATCCACAGTGCGACTGTGTGCACATCCCGACCTCGGAGGATGTTTCCGAAGATGTGACGACGGATCCGATGAAGGCGTTCGAGCAGGGCCGGGTCAAGGGCCTATCCGAAGCGGACACCCGGGCGATCCGGGACGGCGCCGATATCAGCCAGGTCGTTAACGCCCACAAGGGCATGTACGTCGCCGGTGCGCAGAAAGCGACCCGGACCGGTACGTCGCGCCGAAGTCTGGCCGGGAAACGGCTGGGGCGTGGCGCGGTCCGGCTGATGCCGGAGCAGATCTACCGCGACGCCACGTCGCGTGCCGACGCGGTGCGGCTGCTGCAGCTGCACGGCTACCTCATTTGACGGGGGATAGACATGAACTTCGGCGAAGCGCTCGAAGCACTCAAGCAAGGCCACAAGGTCGTCCGCGAAGGCTGGAACGGCAAAGAAATGTGGGTCCACCTGCAGGTGCCCGACGAGCACTCGAAGATGCGCCGACCCTACCTCTACATGCGACCGGTCGACGGCGACCTCGTTCCGTGGGTCGCCTCCCAGTCCGACCTGCTCGCTGACGACTGGTTCGTCACCGCGTAGCGCCACATTCTCCCGACCGCGCGATGCGGATCGGGCCAACCCCTCTGCGATGGAGGACCAATGCAGCACCTTCCCGTCCACCCGCTCACCGGACTCACCGCCGTCGGCATCGTCGGCGGCCGCCCGGTGTGGCCCATCCTCGGCGGCAGCGGTGAAACACTGCCCCCGTCGGCTGCTCCGGCCGGACAGCCGACACCGCCCGAACCGGCTCAGCCGCCGGCGCCCGTTCCGGCGCCGCCCGGCCAGCCTGCACCGACCACCCCTTCGGCGGGCGACCCGCCGAAGGACCCCGCTGGCGACAAACCGCTCGGCCCGAACGGCGAAAAAGCGTTGGCGGCTGAACGCAAGCGCGCCGACGAGATGGAGAAGCAGCTCAAGGCGCTAGCGCCGCTGCAGAAGCTCGCCGAGGCGCTCGGCGGCGCCGGAGACCCCGCGACGGGGCCGACGGACATCGAGAAGATCACCGAGCGGCTCACGAAGCACGAAACCGAGCTCGCCGGCGAACGGCAGGCGCGGTGGCGCGCTGAGATCGCCAACGAGAAGGGCCTGACGATCGAGCAGGCCGCGCGGTTGCAGGGCGACACCAAGGACGTGCTCGCCGCGGACGCTGACGCGCTCAAGGCGTTGTTCCCCACCGCGCCGCCGGCTCCCGGCACACCGCGGCCGGACCCGAGCCAGGGCGGTCAGGGCGGGAATGGGGTCAACCTCGACTCGCAGATCGCCGAGGCGCAGAAGGCGGGCGATTTCCGGAAGGTCATCGCGCTGCAGCGACAGAAGCTCACTACCCAACCCAACTGATCCACGGGCCCTAGTGCCCAGAACTGAAGGAGGGACCCCAGATGGCTGGGATCACCGCCCTGGGCACGTCGTACAACCTGCCCAACTACTCCGGCATCCTGTACCAGCTGACCCCGTCGGACACCCCGTTCTTCTCGGCGATCGGCGGTCTCACCGGCGGCGGCCGGATGGCCGCGGACTACGAGTTCGAGTGGCAGACGTTCGACCTCCGCGCGGCGGGCCAGAACACGGTGCTGGAAGGCGCGGACGCGCCGACCGAGCAGAACCGCGTGCGCGCGAAGGCCGACAACATCTGCCAGATCCACCAGGAGACGGTGGGTGTCTCGTACACCAAGCAGGCCGCGCACCAGCGGAAGGCCGGGTTGAACAACGACCAGTCGAACCCGATCACGGACGAGCTCAGCTGGGAAACCGAGCAGATGCTCAAGCAGATGGTCCGCGACATCAACTGGTCGTTCATCAACGGCGTCTACCAGAAGCCGGTGGACAACACCACGGCGCGGAAGACCCGCGGCATGCTGGCGGCGATCGCCTCGAACGTCACCGACGCGGCCGCCGGCGTGACCCAGACCGGGACCGCTGCGGCGGCGACCAACCTGATCACGCTGACCGCGCACGGTCTCACCAACGGCGACACCGTCACCTTCACCAGCGTCGGCACGGCGACCCCGCTGACGGTCGGCCCGGCCTACTACGTGGTGTCGGCGTCGGCGAACACGTTCTCCGTCGCGACCACCAAGGGCGGGGCGGCGGTGGACATCACCGTCGACGGCACCGTGATCTGGTCCGAGGGTGTGGCGCTCACCAAGGCCATGGTGGACGACACCCTGCAGATGGCGTACGACAACGGCGGCATCTCCGAGCAGGACACCGCAACCATCTTGGTGGGGTCGGCGCAGAAGCGCGCCATCACCGCCGCGTACACGTCGGCGGGCTACGTGCGTAAGGAGCTGACCGGCAACATCGGCGGCGTCAACGTCACGAAGATCGAAACCGACTTCGGGGTGCTGAACGTGATGCTGGACCGGCTGATGCCGCAGTCCGCGCTCGCGATCGTGTCGATGGAGCAGCTCGCCCCGGTGTACCTGGATGTCCCGGGCAAGGGCCACTTCTTCGAGGAGCAGCTGGCGAAGACCGGCGCGAAGGACCGCACGCAGCTGTACGGCGAGGTCGGCCTGAAGTACGGCAACGAGCGTACCCACGCGAAGATCCTCAACCTGAAGTGAGGTCGGCATGCCCTACGTCGTGACGGCGGGCCGGGTGTCTGCGGAAACCCAGGTGAACGACAAAGGCGGCCGCGCCACGGTGGACTTCTACCGTGGCGCGGTGCTCCCGGACGACGTTCCCGACGAGTCGCTGCAGCGGTTCATCCGCGAAGGCCTCGTCGAGGACGAGGACGCTCGTCCGGAGCCGGAGCCGGAGCCGGAGCCGGAGCCGGAGCCGGAGCCGGAGGACGGTGCGGACCTGTCCGAACTGGACAAGGACGCACTGCTCGCCTACGCGGACGAGCACAAGATCCAGGTCGATCGGCGGCTCGGTGAGGACAAGCTCCGTGCCGCCATTCAGGAAGCCGAGTAGAGAGGGGGCGGAGGTCCATGGCTGATTTGCTTGCGACGGCTGCGGACCTCCGCACCCTGCTCGACGAAACCGAGGAAACCCTCTCCGACGACAAGGCACACATCGTCCTGCGGCTGGCCAGCGGCGCGGTGCGTGCCGCGGCACGGCAGACCATCACCGCGGTCGCGGGCGAGACGGTGAGCCTTATCGGCACGCCGGACTCGTGGTTCGAGCTTCCGCAACGTCCGGTCACCGCGGTCACTTCGGTGAAGCTCGACGGGGCCGTGATCACGGACTACAAGGTGTTCGGGAACCGGCTGTGGCGCCGCTGTGGTTGGGAAACCTGCCCTGGCGAGCCGGCCCCGGTCGAGGTTGTCTATTCGCACGGCTACAACGAGTGGGACGACCAGATCGAGGAAGCCCACGGTATTGCACTGACGCTGTCGGCGAAGCTGTTCGGGAATGTCATCGGCGCGGCCGCAATGTCGATCGACGACTTCCGGCTGCAGTTCGCGCAGGCGAATGTCGGTGAAATCGCTGGGACGATCCCGAAGGCTGTCGTGCAGTCGCTGCGCCACACCTACGGGTCTCGCGCCGGCCTGGTTAGCCTCGGATGAGTTCGGTTCTGTGGCTGGTCCGGCAGGGCCGCCGTCAGGCTGAGGCTCTGATGTTGGACACGTGCCGGATCCGGCACGTCACCGGCAACACCACGGATCCGGTGACGGGTGTGGTGACACCCACGTACGGGCCGGTGTTGTACCAGGGGAAGTGCAAGCTGCAGTCGCAGCAGCCGTTTCCGTCGAATCCGGATGCGGGGGAGCGGCAGTGGACGACGTCGTCGTTGTATCTGCATCTTCCGGTGGCGGTGCTCGCGGCGGCGGTGGTGCCGGGTCTGTTCGTGGAGATCCTCACCTCTGTGGATGCGGTGAATGTGGGTCGCGGTTTCCGGGTTCGGTCGAATGACCGGAAAACGTTGCAGACCGCGATCCGGGTGCTGGTTGAGGAGGTGCCTGGCTGATGGCCACTGTGGACACTTCGGAGTTGCGGGCGCTTGAGGCGGAGTTGGAGAAGATCCCGGCGGAGAAGGCGCCGCAGCTGAAGGCTGTGGTGGTCAAGGGCGCGGTGAATATCAAGAACGGGATGCGCGCGGACGCGTCGGGTGGGGACAGTTATCGGCATTTCCCGCGGTCGATCGATTTTGATGTGATCGATGGTGGGTGGGGTGCGGAGATCGGTCCGGATAAGGGCCGCGTGCAGGGTGCGTTGGGGAACATCCTGTACTTCGGGACGTCGAAGAACGGTCCGGTGTTGGACATCAACGGCCCGTTGAATCGTGAGGACCCGCGGTTTGTGGATGCGATCGCGGATGTCGCTGAGGACATCCTTTGATTGTCGAGCACCGGGCGGCGGTGAAGACGCTGCTCGGCGCGGTTGAGACGACGCTGTATCTCGGCGGGCAGGTTCCGGATGAGCCGACGTTCCCGTACCTGGTGCTCTTCATGGGTACGGGGATCGATGACGAGACGAAGCTGTGCCGCACTCCGGATAAGGCGACGTTCCGGTTTCAGTTGACGTCGGTTGGGCTGACCGATGACTCGGTGGCGATTGTCGCGGACCAGGGCCGTACGGCGGTGCTCGGTATCCGTCCGGTTGTGGCCGGCCGGAAAACGAATCCCATCCGCAAGGAGACGGATATCCCGGTCCGTGCGGATAAGGACGTGACGGTGCCGCCCATGAATCTCCACCCGATGTTCGGTGTGGACACCTACGTTTTCGAGTCCTGGAAGGACTGAGCCATGGCGAACATCCCTGTTGTGCAGGCCAAAATCGGTGGCGTCGTGCTCACGGCGACCACCGCGACCGCAGGCCCGGACACCGTCACGCCGGGCGAGCGTGTCGTGCTGTTCGTGAAGAACGACAACGCGGGCGCGGTCACCGTCGTGGTGACGGTGCCGGGAACCACGAAGTACGGGCAGGCGCAGCCGGACGTCACTTCGGTGTCGATCGGGGCGGGCGCGGTGGCTGTGATCGGCCCGTTCCCGGTCGATCTCGCGGACCCGGCGGACGGCCTGGTGGACGTCGATGCCACCCCGAACACGTCGGTGAGCCTGTACGCGGTGCGGGTCTGACCATGGCGATCCGGCACGTGCGTGCGAAGAACACCGTCACCGGGGGCGTCGCGGCGATCTCGGAGAAGGCGTTGGCGTTGGGGATGTTGCCGGGCTGGGAGGCCGCGGACGGACCGGTTCCGTCGCGCCCGAAGTCCGCGGTCCCGGCGCTGCGCAAGAAGACCACCGGCGGCCAGCCGGAGGAAGCCACCGGCGGCGAGCCGGGGGAGACCGCCGACGGTGAGTCGGCCGACGAGAAGCAGGAGTAACCGATGGCCGACATGCTCAACGACGGCAACATCAAGGTCACCTACGTGGCCACGATCGCGAACATCGCCGCCCCGACGGTCGCCGAGCTCACGGGCGGCGTGGACCTCGAATGCCTGATCACCGCGGACGGTTTGGAGCCGTCGGTCGATGAGGAGAAGGTGTCGATCTCGAAGCTGTGCGAGACGATGAACGCCGAGGCGCCGGGCCGCGCGACCTACGGGCTGGGCCTGACGATGGTCCGGAAGGACGTCGCGCTCGAGGACGTCGCCTGGACCACGCTGCTGCGCGGCACCGCCGGATACCTGGTGTTCCGGTACGGGGTGGACGCGGACGATGCGTACGCCGCCGCCGACGACGTGCAGGTGTGGCCGGGCAAGTTCGGTGAGCGCCGGCCGCAGAAGCCGGAGGCGAACGGCGCGACGCTGTTCATGTCCCAGTTCTACGTGTCGGCCGCGCCGGACATGGACGCGGTCGTCGCCGCGTAACCCCCTGTGAACGCGCCGCCGCGGCCCACCTCCCTGACCGGGTCGCGGCGGCGTTTCCATACCCCAGGTCAGGGAAGGTCAGGGAGACCACTGTGGACTTGAAAGAAATCGACGCCTTGTTGGCGTCGGCGAAGCGCCCGGAGAAGGACGTTCCGCTGTGTCTGCGCGGCGATTTGCAGGCCGAGTGGGAACTGTTGAACGGGCAGCTGGTCGAGCCGGATGACACGCCGACGTTGGCGGCCAGCAAGGAGCAGCGGGACCTCGCGAAGCAGGTGCTCGATATCGAGGCCGAGATGCGGCAGGCGACGGTGACGTTGCGGCTGCGTGCGCTGGAGCGTCACGCGTGGAAGAAGATGCGCGCGGATCACCCGCCCCGCAAGGACGACCCGGTCGACCGGGTCATGGGGATCAACAACGACACCTTCTGGGACGCCTTGATTTCGGTGAGCCTGGTGTCTCCCGAGCTGGGCAGTGACCGGCTGGGACGGTTGCTGGACGAGCTCACGGTGTCCCAGTTCGACAAGCTGACCACGGTGGCGTGGAACCTGAACCAGGACGAGGTTTCTGTCCCTTTCTCGTCGACCGCCTCACGCATCGCTCCGAGTTCCGGCGCGACGTCGAGGCGGCCGTCCGGGCGGGCGTCAGCTACCGGCGGTTCTTCGGCTGGGAACCGAAAGAGCTAACCGAGTACGTCTACGAAGACGGCCGACTGGCCCGCTCGGTCACGACTCGTGAGCCGGAGTGGGACGCGCATGACCGGGCGCTTGTCCTGGCGTTGGGCGAGTACGAGGCGATGTTGTGCAGTGGCTGCGGCGGTTATCTGCCGGACACGACGGCTCCTGATGCGTCCTATGTGGCCGAGTTGCCGCACCGGTGTCACCGGTGTAACGCGGTCCAGTCGAAACAGCGCGAGTACGCCGACCAGAGGAATGCGGGCGCCCTCGTTTTGTGGCCGGTGACGGAGAAGACGAAGTCGTGAGAGGGGGTGGCGTGTGGCCGAGCGCAGCGTGAACGTCAAGCTCCGCATGGATGTGGCGGCCTACATGGCCGGTGCGCGCGCCGCCTCCGGCGCAACACGGGACCTCGACAAGGCTGCGCGGGATCTCCGGAAATCGCTCGACGAAGAGGAGAACGCCGCCGGCCGTTTGCGGGTGGCGCAGGCCCGGCTCGCCGAGGTCCAGGCGAACGCGAAGGCGAAGGCTTCTGAACTTGCCGCGGCGCAGGAGGATGTCGCGCGGTCGAGTCGGGCGCTCGCGGTCGCGCAGGACAATTCGGCGGATGCTGCGAAACGGTTCTCGCAGGCGCAGAAGGACGCCGCTAGCGAGGCGGAGCGGTCGTCCAAAAAGGTCGAAGACGCCATGTCCCGCATGGCGAAACGCACCAACGCCCAGTTCGACGCGCTGAAGTTCACCGGGCTCACGGTCGGGCTCCCGGCGGCTGCGGCTGTCGGCGTGGCCGGGGTAGGCGTGGCGCTTGCCGGGCTGCCTGTGGCGTTCATCGCTGCCGGGGCGATGCTGCAGAAGAACAACGCGGTCGTCGAGAACTCGTTCACCTCACTGAAGGATCATGCGCTCGGCTCGCTTGAGCAGATGTCCGGTGTGATGGAGGGCCCGCTGCTCGAGGCGTCGGACCAGTTGCGTGGTTCGTTCGAGGAGCTGCGCCCGGCCATCAGCACCGCGTTCGAGCGTTCGTCTACTTTGGTCGAACCGCTGGTCGGCACGGTGACCGACCTTGCCGAGAACGCTATGCCTGGTCTGGTCGCTTCGATGCTTGAAGCACGTCCGGCACTTGAGGGTGTTCGCCGGTTCGCTGCGCAGGCAGGTTCGGGGCTGGGCGAGTTTTTCGAGAATGCCTCCAGTGGCAGTAAGTCTGCTGGACAGGGTCTCGACACGTTGGGCGGCACGGTCCGTACGGTCGAGGCTCGCTTCGGCACGATGTTCGCGAACCTCGCGAACGGTAGCGCCGGGCCGCTTCGGTCGCTCGACGTCATGATCGATCAGATCACGCAAGGCCTAGTGCGGGCTACAGCACCCGGTTCGGCCTTCACAGGGTTCCTGCAGGGCGCCAGCACGGCGGGCGCGGGCGCGGCGACGGCGCTGAACGGTGTCTTCACTGCGGTATCCGCACTTCCGCCCGCGGTCACCCAGTTCGGCGGGTCGATGGCCGTCGCTGGCATGATCGCCAGCAAGTTCGGGATCGACGCCGGCAGGGGATTCGAAGGACTCGGCGCTAAAGTCACCGCAGCCGAGACGCCGGTGAAGAAACTCGGTGCCGTCGTGGGCGGCCTTGCGGCCGGCGCGATCAACCCGGCCTTCCTGGCCGTCACCGCACTGGGCGTCGGCCTGGACCTTCTGGGCCAGTCACAGCAGAAGGCGGCCGAAAAGGCAGCAGCGCACAAGCAAAACGTCGAGTCGCTGACGGCTGCGTTACGTGAGGACCAGGGCGTCCTTGGAGAGCACGTCAATAAGGTCAATGCGAAGGCACTGGCCGACAAGAACGCGGCATCAAACCTAGCGACATTCGGCCAGACGGTCGGCACGGCGACGGCCGCGATCCAGGGCAGCAACCAGGCTTACGACATGCTGAAGTTCTCCGCGGGCGCGGCGCTCGCGACGATCGCCGATCAGGCTGGTGTTACCGGCGCCAGCCGTGACGCTTTCATCGACCTGGCTACGGTGTCGCTCGACACAGGCCAGAATTATGGCGACCTCAAGGACAAGGTCAAGCTCTACGGAACGGCGCTGGACGGCACGAATGGCCAGGTGCAGCGGTTCTCGGCTCAGCAGATGTCGGCTGCGGAAGCCGTGCTCAACGCCAATGGTGCGGTGGGTGAGCAGATGCGTTCCACGCTGGAATCTCGCCAGAACTATATGGCCATGGAGCACGCACTGACCGGGTTGAGCGATGCGCAGATCCGGGCGCGTGACGCCACGACGCAGCACACTGCGGCGATCTATGAGCAGATGAATGCGTCGCTCGGTCACCGCGGCGCCGTTTTGAACACCAAGACGGCCATCGACGAACTGGCCAAAGTCAACCAGAACGCGAAGTCCACTGAGGACCAGAAGGCCGCGGCCATGCTCGGTGCCGAAAACGCCATGGCACGACAGATCGCGGCGGCCGGACAGCTCGCGGCCAGCAACGCGGGCGCGGTCAGTGATTCACAGCGGCTGGAGATCCAGACGCGCGCACAGAACCAAGAGACGATCAACCTGGCGAACTCGTGGGCGGGCCCGCTCCCGGCGAGCCTGCAGACCGCGATCAGCAAGATGAGTGTCACAGAGGCGAAGGCGGCCGGGCTCAAGGTCGGCGTGGACAACCTCGGCCGAGCCGTCGTCACCCTGCCTGACGGGAAGCAGATCGTGCTCACCTCGACTGCCGCGGCGGCTGAGGCCAAGGTGCATCAGCTGCAGCAGGCGATCAATGAGCTGCACGGCAAGGACATCAAAATCGCTGTCAGCTACTACGGCACCGGGCCGCGGCCGTCGTCGCTCAGGGGACCCAATATCGCATTCGGCGAGGGTGGTTTGATCAGTAAGGGTCCGGCGCAGAAGCGGTCGGTGGTGGCGAACGACAGCGGGAACATGCTGCGGCCGATGTCCGGGTCGCTGGCGAAGGTGGTTCCGTCGAACACGTGGCGCATCGTCGGCGACAACATGACCCACCCGGAGCTGTTCGCGCCGCTCGACGGGTCGACTCGGAGCCGCAAACTTATCGTCCAGGCCGCGAAGCACGAAGGGATCCTTCCGCTCGCTGAGGGTGGCCTGATCGGTGCGGCGAAGGAAGCCCTCGCGCACGTGAAGGGCGGCGGCCAGTTCTTCGAGGACTTCACGTTCTACGGCAATAGCGACAACGTGGGCCGCTACAACGACCAGCTCGCGGGCCTGTTCTACGCGTCACAGAAGCCGGGCTGGGATTTCGACGCCACCGAGCGCACGCGGGCAGACATTGTCGGCTGGCTGCAGGGGTATGTGGCGCAGCATGCGGCGGCATCCGCTGTGAAGCAGGCTGTCACGAGTGGGGCGGCGGTGAAGCAGGCCCCCACGTTCCAGGGTTCCCCGCCGGCCGCGGCGCAGCGTGCTGATGGGGGCGCGTTCACCGGGAAGTTGTTCTTGGATAACGGGACGTTCCTTGGTGTGGTGCGCGGGGAGATCCGGAAGGACAAGCGCGCCACCCGGCGTGATGTGGCGATGGGATCGGGGGCCGCACGGTGACCACGACCTCCAGCTACCTGCCGGATCTGTCGCGGGTGCGGGTGGAGTTTTCGGGGTTCAACACGGATGCGGATGTTGCTCTGGTGGAGCGGTCCGTCGACGGGATCAACTGGTTCACGGTGCGCGGCGGTGAGGCGGTCACGCTCACCGCGGGTGCCGGGCACCTGGACGACTACGAGTTCGTGCCTGGCGTGCTCAACACCTACCGGGCGACCGCGATCGACACGTCGACGATCCAGGCCACGCTCGCCGGTACGTATATGACGGCGAACAATGCGTCCGTGGTTCCGCCGCTGCCTGTCGGGATTCTCGCGGGCAACATGATGATCCTCACGGCGACTCACCAGAACACTGGGGCGACGGTGAATACCCCGGCAGGGTGGACGTTGCTGGCCGGTGGCGCCACCCACTTTGCGACGTTCTACCGCGAGTATCAGGTGGGTGTGACGGCGCCGACGGTGACGTTCTCGGGTGGGTCGGCGGGGCAGTCGTGTTCGGCGACGATCCGGGGTTTCTCGAATGCCGGGGCGCCTGTGCATCTGTCGATGCTGACGAACTCGTCGGCGCAGAATGTCGCCTATCCCGGTACGTTTCAGCCGTACGACGGGATCGTGTATTTGCTGCACGAGTGGAAGCAGTCCAGCGGCACGGGGGTGTCGTTGCCGTTGGAGTTCAACGCGGACCCGTGGGGCGGTTTCAACACCGCCGGTGCGAGCGCGGAATCCCAGGTCATCTGGCGCACGGTCGGGGATGCGTGGCACACCATCACCGCAGGCTCGTCGGCGTGGTCCGGTGGCTCGGCGGCGGTGTCCAAATCCCGGCTGATGTACATGCTCCCTCGGGAGTTCACCAACCAGGAAACCACCACGATCACACCGACGATCGACAAGGTGTGGATCAAGAATCCGGCGCGGCCGTACATGAACACCGCCCTGGAAACCCCGGTCGGCCGGTTGGCGCCCGACCGGAAAGCCCGCGCCGGCGTGTTCCCCGTGGTGGGCAGGTCGTTGCCGGTGGCGGTGACGGACCTGAGGCTGGGTAAGGAATACACCATCGGCGCCCTCGTAGAGTCCGATGTGGAACGCGACCGATTGGACGCGATCCTCACCGCCGGTGATGTGGTGTTCGTGCAGATCCCGCCGGGCACGATCCGGCTGAAAAGCATCTTCGCGGTGATCGGCGACTCCAACTACGACGACGAGGAGTCGATCCAGTGGCTTCCGCTGACTCAGGTCGCAGCCCCGTCGGTGTCGATCTATGGCACGACGTCGACGTGGCAGACGGTGGTATCCACGTACGCGACGTGCGCTGACTTGCTCGCCGCGAAGGCCACGTGCGCGGACGTGCTGGACATCGTCGGCGACCCCTCAGACATCATCACGGGATGATGCGATGAGGCCGACGAGTGAGCGTTATCTGAAGGCTGTGCGAGGTTCTCACGCGATGAACGCGCGTGTGCGCGTGGTCCCGCCGGGGTTGACGGGCACGAACCCGAACCTCGATGTGGACGGGAAGATCCAGGACGAGATCTTCATCCAGTCCGGGGATGTGAAACTGGACGCGGCGGCGGAGATCCGGTCCACATTGGACATGACGACGCTGTTCGAGTGGCCGGAAGACGCGGACGGTTTGCTCACCCCGTACGGGAACGAGTTGTTCGTCGAGCGGGGCGTCAAGTTCGGCGACGGTTCCACGGAGTGGGTGTCGCAGGGCTATTTCCGCATGTATTCGGTGGAGCAAGACGAGGCCCCCGACGGGGAGATCGCGATCATGGGTCGGGATCGGATGTCGGGAATCATCGATTTCAAGCCGGTGAAGCCGCGGTCGTTCAGTGCGGGCGCGTCGGTCGAGTTCGTGTTCGAGGAACTGGTCACCGAGGTGTATCCGACAGCGGAGATCGAGTTCGATTTCGCGGCCAGCTCGACGACTTTCCCGACGAGTCACCTGATGGACGATGACCGGTACGGGTTCCTGAAGGACATCGTCGACTCCCTCGGCAAGATCATGTACTGGGATTACGCTGGCCGGTTGCAGGTGAAAACCGCACCGAACCCGACGGTGTCGGTGTTCGACGTGACCCACGGCAGAGACGGTGTGCTCGTCAAGCTTCCCGCTCGCTGGACCGTGAGGGCGTGTACAACGCCGTTGTCGCGACCGGTGAAGCCCCGGGTGAGGGGGATCCGGTCCGGGCGGTGGCGTATGACCTGAACCCGGATTCCCCGACCTATTGGGAAGGTCCGTTCGGGAAAGTCCCGTTCGAGATGTCGTCGACGTTCATCACGACGAACGATCAGGCCGCCACTGCGGCGCGGGCGAAGCTGCAACGGGTGCTCGGCCTGCCGTATTCCGCCGATTTTCAGGCGGTGCCGAATGCGGCCTTGGAGCCCCTGGACCCGATCCGTATCTCCTATTCAGGTAAACGACCGGCGGAGGTGCATGTGGTGGACACGCTCACGGTCCCGCTCGTGGCCACCGAGCCGATGTCGGGTACGACCCGAAAGCAGATCATCGGGAGCATGGGGTGAAGTGAACGACATCTACCGCGACATCGTCGGCAACAGCGGACGGCCTGAGGTCAAGTGGCACAAGGGTTTGGTCGAGTCGTGGGACGACGAGACCGGGTCGAACTCCATCAACATCAACGGCGAATCCGTGCTGGACGTCTCGGTCCTGTCGACCGGCGCTGTGCAGCCATTTCAGGATGGGGACCCTGTCGGGGTTATCCTTGTCGGTTCGGTTCCGTTCATCCTCGGGAAGGTTCGCGAACCAGGCGCCGGAGCCGCGGACGCATCGCCTCGTCGAGGGTGGCTTCCTTGCAGACCATCCCCAACGGGGGAGCCTTCGCCGACCTCGCCTCGTCTACGGGCGGGAGGCGTCCGTCTACATCGGATCTTCCCGCCGCTGCCTTGTCATCCAATCCTGCGAAATCATTATCTCAGGTGCCATCGTGCTCACTGAAAACGGCGCAGGGTTCCAGGCTGTGCAGGTTTCAGGCGAATCGTCTCTTGCCGTCGAAACAGCAGTCACGGACGCATACCTGAAAGGGATTGTGGGGACAGCGGGCAGCGCCGCAGCGACCACGTTCGTCACGGCAGCGAACGGCCTGAAGCAGGGAATGAACACGTTTACCTGCAAATACAAGGCCACAGTTTCTGGTGCGCAAACCGTGCAGGTCAATAACCGTGTCCTCACGGTGATCCCGTTCTGAGGGAAGGAAAACCATATGCCGTCGACTACCCCCATCTACGGGTTCCCGTACAGGCTTCTTGACGACTCGCCGGACATTCCGGCCGCAACCGAGGACCTCGCGCTCGCGCTGGAGACGAAGATCGCTGCGATGGACGCGATCCTGAACTCGCAGATCGCGACCCGCTACAAGGGCACCAACGCGCCCGGCGGCACCCAGGCCATCGGCACCAGCGAAACGATCCTCACCGAAACCGTCACGTTCACCGCCGTGTCCGCCAGGCAGTACCTGTTGCTGCACACCGACCAGTTCTCCATCGCCTCCGGATCACCGACGTCACAGACCTACCGGTTCCGGTACGCGTCCGGCGCATCGTTGACCACCGCCGGAACCCTCATCCAGGAGTACCTCGGCCCCCCGCCGAGCGGTGCGCACCAGACCATGTCCCGCCACACCGTGTTCGTCGCCCCCAGCTCCGGGCAGTTCACCGTGGGCGTCGGCTACCTCACCAACGGCGGCGCATCGGTCAACCACACCGGCCCCGGACGCCGGCTCACGGTCATCGACGTCACCTGACCGTCCACACAGCACACGGAGGAGGTGTCGGTGAGTGACCTCGCACAGCTGCTCGTCGCGATCGGCGGCATGGTGGCCGCGATCCTCGGCGGTGTCGCCGGACTCGTCACCGCGATCCGAACGTCCGGGCGGGAGCGGCCCGCCGCCGCAGCGAAAGGCGTCACCCGTGTCGCCGAGCAGCTCGCGAAAGCCGCTGAGGACGGGCAGATCACACCTGAAGAGCTCGCCGAAGCGATGCGTGCCCTCAACGAAGAAGAAGGTGGCCAGCCGTGACGCTCGATGACGCGATCGACCGGGCCGCCGCCGAGTCGAAGGATCAGGGCGGCCGCCGTCTGCTGTGGCTCGCGTTCGCGGTGATGCTGATCGGCGCGCTCGCACTGTCCACCATGTACCTGACCGACCGGGCGAGTTCCCGTGACCGGCTCGCCGAGCAGGGCGAGCAGATCACCGCGCTCGCCGACCAGGTGCGTGCGCTCGGCGCGATCCCGGTTGTCGAGCCACCCTCCACGGCCGCCCCGGTGGATCCGGTCGTGTTGCGGCAGGCCGCGCGGGACGCCGTCGAGGACTACTGCGCGCCCCGCAACGGATGCCGCGGCGCCGACGGCCGCACCCCAGACTTCGAGCAGGTCGTCACCGCCGTGGTGGCGCGCATCCCCGTGCCGCAGAACGGACGCGACGGCGACAACGGATCGGACGCCACCACCTCCCAGGTCGTGGCCGCGGTTGCCGCGTACTGCGGCCAGCCCGACGAGCCGTGCCGGGGCGCCGACGGAACCGACGGCGCGTCCGGCCAGAACGGCGCCGATGGTGCAGCGGGCGCGGAAGGCCCGCCCGGCCCGACCTGCCCTGGCGGCTACGCCTTACGGGACGCCGTGATCACCGCCCCGGACGGATCCACCTACTCCGGCAAGGCGTGCGTCGACCCCGCGTCGAACCAGCCACCCGAGGACCCGGTCCTCCCGATCCCCCCGAACTGAGGAGGCCCATGGCCTGGTGCCCGTTCGCTGTCCACAAGCCACTGTCCGAGAACCACACCCAGGGAGCCATCACCCCGCGGGCGGTCATTCTCCACACGGCGGTCAGCGCGTCGAACAGCCTGTTCGACTTCTTCCAGAACAACTCCGACCTCGAGTCGCACTTCTACGTGACCGAGGAAGGCGTCATCGAGCAGTACATGGACACCCGGATCCGCGCCGACGCGAACAAGAACGCCAACAGCTTCGCGGTGTCCATCGAAACCGAGGACGGCCGCGAGATCCGGCCGTGGACCCCCGTCCAGCTCAACGCGTTGATCCGGCTCGTCGGCTGGCTGTGCGACACCCACGGGATCCCGAAGCGACAGATCCCGACCGCCGACGGCGCCGGTATCGGCTGGCACGTCCAGTTCGGCGCCCCCGGCCCGTGGACCCCGGTCGCCAAATCCTGCCCCGGCGCGCCCCGGATCGCACAGACCCGCGATGTCCTCATCCCCGCGGTCGCCAACAACCAGATGCCCAGGAGGAAGACATGGACGACAACCAGGACCGAATTCTGCGCGAGCTCGGGGTGGTCATCCTCGGGAAGGGCACCGCCACGTATCCGGCGGACGGCGCCGGTCTGCGCACGCTGCTCGCTCAGGCGGACGCCAAGGTGACCGGCCTGGTCGCCGCGGTCGCCGCACTCAGCAACGACCAGGACATCACCGTGGAGCAGATGCGGGAGATCGTCACCGACGCGGTCGAGCAGAACATCCAGATCACCGGCAACGTCCAGATCGGACCGGCCCAGTGAACGGCCAGCACGGCGGCCCCATCGGCGAGCCCACCCTCGCCCAAGCCGAACCCGTCGCCCTGGCCGAGGCCGCCCGCGGCGTGCTCGTCGCCATCGTCGCCGCCGGATGGCTCGTCATCCCCGACAACACGATCAACCTCATCGTGTCCGCCGTCGGCGTGCTCGGGTCGATCGCCTCCACGATCCTCGCCCGCCGCAAGGTCACCCCGATCCCCCCGAAGGAGTAGGCCATGACCACCCGAATCGCCGACGCCTCCCAGCAGGCAGCGGCCGACGCCGTCGTCGACCGCTGCGACGCCGGCGGCGCCGGCAACCTGAAGATCTACTCAGGTAGCCAACCAGCCGACGCCGACACCACCCCTGCCGGAACCCTGCTCGTCACCATCGCGCTCGCCGCAACCGCCTTCGGCTCGGCGAACTCCAGCGGCGTGGCCGCGCTCGCATCCACCCCGCGCAGCGGCACCGGCGCCGCGGCGGGCACCGCCGGCTGCTTCGTCTTCGAATCCGGCGGCGGTGCGAAGGTGTTCGGTGGATCCGTAACCGCGACCGGCGGCGGCGGAGACCTCACCCTCGACAACACCTCCATCGCGGTCAGCCAGACCGTGAACATCACCTCGTTCACCTACACCCAGCCAGCTGGATAGGGGCCATCATGACCGTTCGCCCTCCCGCCTCAGTCCACCTTCACTGCAAGCTCTGCACCGAGACACCGTTCGACTCGAGCTCGTGGACCGACGCGTGGAACCACCAACTCGACGTCCACCCGGACGTCGAGGTCCTATGGACCCTCGTCGAGTAGTCGATGGCCGTCGGCTACCGCTCGTCGTCCAGCACCGGCGCGAACGACGCGTTCGTCACGTCGATCAACATCCCCGTTCCCGCTGGCGCGGCCGCCGGCGACATTGCCGTCCTGGCGCTCGAGCAATGGGAATCCGCCAACCCCACGGTGACCTGGCCAGCCGGGTTCACCCAGATCGTCAACTTCGTGTCCGGAAGCCAGAAACTCAGGGCAGCGTGGAAACGCCTCACGGCTGGCGATACGGGGAACTACACCCCTACCTGGACGGGGTCGCAGTGGTCGTTGGGCCACTGCATCCTCATCACTGGCGGGCTCGCTTCCGGTGATCCGATCGAGGGAACCCCCAACACGGCGTCGGGTACAGGCACGTCAATCCCATCGACATCGCTGACGGTCGCGACGGCAGCATTCCTGGCGCACCTGTGCGCCAACGAAAACGCTGGCACCGCGACCCCGCCGACGAGCTTCACCGAAGTGCAGGACTCGAACTACCTGCACACCAACTACCGCATCCCAGGCGCATCCGGCAGCTACACCGCCTCCGGCGGGACCCTGTCCGCCTCCACGCTGAAACTCGCCGCCCTCATCGCGGTCAAACCGGACACCGGCAGCGGCGACATCACCGGGACGGGCGCGGCCACCGCGCCGACCGGAACATCGGCAGGCGCCGGGGCGACCATCGTCGCGGGCACTGGCGCGGCGAGCGCCACACCGGGCGCCGCTACTGGCGCGGGCGCCGCTGTCGCGTCCGCCTCGGGTGCCGCGGCAGCCTCGGCCGCCAGCGTCTCCGGCGCGGGCACGGTCACGGCTGCTGGCGTAGGTGCCGCTGCCACCGCGCCTGCGGCAACGGCCGGCGTCGGTAACGTCGTCGTCGCAGGATCCGGCGACGCTACTGCGCCAGCCGCAGTAGTGTCTGGAAGTACCGACCCCGCCACAGCCGAAGGATCTGGCGCCGCCACCGCGCCGCCGGGTGCGACGGCTGGCGCGGGTGTCTCCATCGTGGGCGGAGCCGGTGTTGCGTCGGCCGCCGTCGCTGTCGTCGCTGGAGCGGGCGGCACGGTGGCCGCGACAACTGGGACGAGCACCGCCCCGGCAGCTTCGGCATCCGGTGCTGGGCAGGTCCTGGTGTCTGGATCCGGCGCGCTGGTCACGACAACGGCCATCATCACCGCCACGGGAGCGGTCATTATCGCTGGCGGCGGCGCGGCCTTCGCCCCGGCCGCCGTGGCCGCGGGGTTCGAAAGCGCCGTCCAGCCCGCCGGTGATCCACGGCTCACGATCCGCGCGAACCGTGCTCGAGCAGCTATCCGGCCGAACAGCTCCACCATGACCATCCAGCCCAGCGGGGCGACCTTGACGATTGGGGAGCCATGACGTCTATGGAGATGAAACGCGGCGACCTCGAACCCGCCCTGGTGCTCGAAGTCGAGGACGTCGACGGCGTCGCCGACCTGAACGACGTCGCATCGTGGCGGATCCTCGGGAAGATGCGCGACGAGCTCGTCGTCGACGGAGTGGCAGACCTGGTGGTGGTGGATCCGGAGAACCCCGCGAAGGCCACCCTGACCCGCGAGTGGGTCGCGGGGGAGACCGACCAGGTCGGCGCCATGCAGGTCGAGGTCGAGGCCATGTGGCCCGGCGACCGGCCACAAACGTTCCCGTGCGTCGGCTACGCGATCGTCAGGTTCGCCACCGACCTCGGCTAACCCCACCGTTCAACGCATCAGGCCCCCGTGCTCACTCGAGCACGGGGGCCATTTCGCGTTCTACCCGACGGTGAAGCTGCAGCTCACCATCTCGAGGGTCGGCGCCTTGAACACCCGCGTGTCCGTGCCCCACCCGGTCGTCTGCTCCACCCACTGCGGAGTCGACCCCGTCTTGTCGGTGAGGATGACCCCAGTCGCGTCGGTGATCGTGCACGAGGGGCGGCGCCGCCAAGGTCACCGATACGTAGATCTGTTGCGCACCTCGAACTTGCCGGAGTCGGTTCCGTTGTACGCGGTCAGCTGATGCGGCTCGCCGTCGACGGTCAGGACCCCACCGGCTCCGCCCACGATGGAGACACGCAGCTGCTGCGCGGCCGGCTCAGGCTTCAGGTTGCCGAACAGCACGACGCCGAGGATGACACAGCGAACGCGACGACAGCCGTGATGGCACCCTTATCGTTCTTGATCTGCGGTGCGAGCGTCATCGGTTCCCTTTCCCTGGTCCTGCCTGAATGGTCGTGTGGATCACGGTTTCCGTTGCCTGCGTGACCGGACTGAGACGAAGGCCCCGGCCGAAGCCGGGGCCCTGCCTCCGCACCCGCCGGTACGTGCACCGGGCACGGCCTTTCTTCCGTCCGCCGCTCGGGGGAGGGCCGCGCTACCTGAGGGCGGGAGCAGCGCGGCTCGGCGGGCGGAGCTGGCTACCCGGCCGACGCGGCCCCTTCAGGCTGCCGCTGCCGGCCGGGCTGATCTGGTTGCGGGTCCGGTTCCCCGCCTTGCGCGGCTGCCCGGCGCTGCAGCTCGGCCTCGGTCTCATAGGTCCAACAGCCGGAGTTGCGGAAGATGTCCCAGGGCATCGGCCTAGAGCCCTTCGTGCCAGTGCTCGCACACACTCGCGGCGCCGCTGCCTTCCTTGTACGGCGTCTTGCAGTGCATGCAGCTGTTCACCGCCCGCTGCTCGTCCGTCCAGTGCGCCTGGTCGTCGTCGCTCGCCCGCCGGCGCGCCAGCGAAGTCGGGATCGTCGGGTTGACGACCACAGGCTTCGCGCAGACGGACGCTGTCACGGCTGGTCCTTCTCGTACGGCAAGAGCGTGGCCGCGGTCTGCCGCAGGTTGTCGATCAGCTCGGCGGCCTGCCCGGTGCTGAGTACCGCCGACGGGCCGTCGCCGATGCCGATCAGCGCCTTCAGGTTTCCCCGCTGGTCACGAGAGAGCCCGACGGTGATCTCGGTTCTCTGGCCGTTGGTGTCCGTGGTGTTCAGCGTTCTTTCGACGCGCCACCCTCGCCCAGCCATGGCCGATCACCCCGATACGCTCCCGGCGAACTCGTCGCCGTCGTGCTTGCTGGTACCAGGTGGTACCAGGTGTCTGGTACCGATAGTGACGGGTGGTACCACGGAGAGGCAATGCACCTTTTGGGTGAGATGGAAGCCCTACCGTGTGTGGTGGTTCCTGTGCGTATCCTTGTGGACGATGGCTGGTACCAGGGGAACGAAAGCGACTACGCTCGGCGCCCAGCTGCGCGAAGCAAGGGTCAAATACAGGCCCGGCAGCAGCGCTCGAGCGATGTGCGAACCGCTCGGCGTGCAGCACCCGACCGTCTCAAGGTGGGAAACCGGCGAGCGCGCGCCACGCCCTGAAGACGTCGCCGCCTACATGCAGGAGATCGGCGCACCCGCCGAACTTCGCGAGACGCTGGTCGACATGGCACGAGACACCAGTCGCAAGCCTTGGCTCACGATGACGGTCGGCCGCGCACCGGAGGAACAGACCAGCCAATTCGCCGCCATGCTCGAGATCGAGCGCACCGCGCAACTCATCACCCACGTCGCGCCGCTGCTCGTCCCCGGCCTACTGCAGACACCGGAGTACGCCCGCGCCGTGTTCGTCGAGGCCGGTGTCACGGGAGCCCGGATCGACACGCGGGTAGCTGTCCGGATCGGCCGGCAAGCCGCCCTTACGCGCCGCCACCCGCTACAGCTGCGCGCGTTCATCTGGGAGCCCGTGCTCCATACGCTGCTCGGCGGGGAAGAAACCATGGCGGAGCAGTTGCAGCACTTGGTCGACATCGCGCGGCGACCGAACGTCGACATCTGCATAATCCCGACGCGAACCCCTTGGAATCCTGGTTGGGAAGGTCCTTTCAGCGTCGCCGAATTTCCTGAGGAAATCGAACGCGGCCCCGTCGTGCAGTTGGAAAACAAGGTTTCCGCTCTCGATCTCGACCAGGCGGACGAGGTTGCGCTGTATGAGAAAGCAGTGCGGAGAGCGGGAGAAGTGGCGCTCGGCGCCGAGGAATCGGCGGAGCTGATCGCCAATTTCATCAAATAGGAGGAGACGGCGGAAATGACCAACCCCGGCAGGGCGGGTGAGTGGAAAAAGGCTAGCGCCAGTGCAGAGGGACAAGACTGCGTCGAAGTTCGACTCGGCCGCAAAGTTGGCGTTAGGGACACCAAGGATCGGAAGGGCGGCCAGTTGTTGATCACCGATTACGCGTGGACTTCGTTCACAGAAAAAATCGGCAAGGAATAGCCCCCCCCCCCCCGCTGATATAGAAAATGCCCGGCACACCGGTACGGTGCCGGGCATTTTCTATTTAGTCAGATGGCGTGTTTCCACACGGTCAAGGCGTAGCCGGAATACCAGCACCCGGCCAGCACGAACGCTACCGTCACCGCGACGGCGGTGGCGGGCCTGCGCTTCGCCAGCGCGACAGCGATCGGGATCAACAGCGCGAACGCGGGCAACAGGAACCGCGGTTTCGCGAACGGCAGACCGGCGGTGCCGACGACGAGCACGAGCACCCCGACCCCGTAGGCGGCGACCGGCCACGGCACCCGCGCCGTCACCGTCACGACGCCGAGCGCGACCGCGGCGAGCAGCATCAGCACGACGAGGGTCTGCAGGGCGCCGCCGTCGCCGACGAGGTTCCGGAACACGTACTCGGCGGTTTCGGCACCCCAGTCCCAGCGGGTGTCCCAGCCGCGCATCTCGATGTCCTGCCAGCCGGTCCAGCTGCCCGTGTTGACGGCCACGAAGAACCAGTAGCCGAGCAGGCCGAGCGGCGCCGCCACGGCCGCGGTGAGCGCCTGCCACCGGTCCCGGCCGCGCCACGCCGCGATCAGGGCGGCGATCACGACCACGGCGATCAACACGGTCGCCGTCGACCGCGTGAAGCCGGCGAACATCGTCGCCGAACCAGCGACCAACCAGTTCCGCTCGAGCACGCCGACGAGCGCCCACGCCGCCAGCGCGGTGAACAGCGCCTCCGTGTAGACCATCGACTGCGTGATCGCCATCGGCGCCCCGGCCCACAGCACGACGAGCAGAAGGCCGGCGCGCGGGCCGCCGACGCGCTGCCCGATCTTCTGCAGCGCGCACGCCGCCGCGATCCCGGCGAGCGTCGACACGACGATGCCGGCCGCGACGAGCGGGATGCCGAGCTCGCCGAGGACCGCCATGGCGCCGGGGTAGAGCGGGAAGAACGCCATCGGCGCATCGGGGTAGGGGGAGCCGGTGGCGTCGAGGACGTCGGGCACGTTGTAGCGGTGCTCGGCGATCTGGAGGTACCACCATCCGTCCCAGGCGGTGAGCCGGTCGAGGACGTCGTGACCGCGCGCCGCAGCCATCCCGGCGAGGACCAGCACGCTGACGAGCCGGACGGCGAGGTAGGCGAGCGCGGCTCTGAGTTGTGGTCGCCACGCCGTAGTTGTGGTTTGCTCGACCGGCCGCTCGGGAGCGGGGAGGATGCGGATTGTGCGATCAAGGACGGTGCTCATGTTTGCCCCACATTTGCCCCACGGGTGGGGCTGCAAGGCAGGTAAGGCGGCTTCTGTGACCTATTCAGTCGAGATCTACACCGACGGCGCGTGCAGCGGGAATCCCGGCCCCGGCGGCTGGGGTGCGGTACTGCGGTACGGCTCGGTCGAGAAGGAGATCTACGGCGGCGAACTCGGGCCGACCACGAACAATCGCATGGAGCTGACGGCGCCCATCCAGGCGCTGGAAAGCCTGAAGCGCCGCGTCACGGTGCAGCTCTACACCGACAGCACCTACGTCCGGAACGGCATCACCGGCTGGGTGCTGAACTGGAAGCGCAACGGCTGGGTGACCTCGGCGAAGACGCCGGTCAAGAACGCCGACCTGTGGCGTCGCCTCGACGAGGCCGCCGCGCAGCACGACGTCGAATGGCACTGGGTCAAAGGCCACGCCGGGCATCCGGAAAACGAGCGAGCGGACCGGCTCGCCGTGAAAGGCCTCGAAGAGGCCGTGGGCAGGCCTGTGACCCAGCCCGGCGAACGGTCCGCTCGGCAGCGTTAACTCAGCAGTTGACGGTCACCTTCGCGCTCTTGGAGAACGACACGTGGACGTGGTCCATGTGGTTGGCGGTCGCGCCGCCGCGGTCCTCCATCGTGTCCCAGCCGCTGCCGTCGTTGTAGCGCTGACGCCAGATGACGTAGGTGACTCCGAAGTCCTTCTGGTTGGCCAGGATGTAGTCGGCGATCTTGTTGCCGGTCGCGGTGTCGACCATGAAGTCGAGGGCGAGCCCGGCCGGGTGGTCGCTCGCGTTCGCGCGGCTCGCGACGCCGCCGATGTTCTTGACGCCGAACTTGGCCTTGATGTGGTTGCCGACCTGCGCCACATGG
The DNA here is from genome assembly GCA_963766045.1 of uncultured Actinomycetota bacterium. Taxonomy (GTDB): domain Bacteria; phylum Actinomycetota; class Actinomycetes; order Mycobacteriales; family Pseudonocardiaceae; genus Amycolatopsis. The sequence goes on from CAVXYN010000003.1 coordinate 2,794,760, forward strand.
GGCTTGACGCCGGAGAGGCTGCTCGAGCACGTGCCGCTCAGGGCGGGTTCGGCGGCCTTCTTCGGTGCCGGGGCCTTGGTCGACGTCGTCGGCTTGGGGGGAGCCACGGTCGTCGAGGGGGGCGGGGTGGTGCTGGGGGGAGGCGTGCTGGTCGACGTCGGGGTCGTCGCGCTGGAGGTCGGGGGAGCCTGCAACGCGAGGGCCGCACTGGCCGCTTCTACCTCAGGAGAACCTGCGGTGGTCAGCCACATCGACGCGGGGAGCGCTGTGGCGACGGCTGCCGCGATACCTACGGGAAGCTTCCACTGCGGAGCCTTTTGCTTGCGATGTCTGCCGGCCATTTCTCTGATCACTCACCACTTCGGGGACGGGGAGCTCGTGTTCGGGGGCCACGAGCTCCGGGCAACATTACGAAATGGACACGGCAAAGTCACGCCGGAGTGTGCTCGCCCACAGTTACGGAGATTGTTGAACCGAACGGGTCTGCCATCCGTACAGACTCAAGAAGTGCTTTCACCTAGCCACGCTGAGTGATGACATCAGCCGGCTTTGCACGCTTGGAAGCTGGTTTCCCCGTCCGGCGAGGTAACGGTCATCCCGGGGGAGGTCATCGGAGTCCCCAACGCCGAGTACGCCGACATCGCGGTGCAAACCAGCTGGTTGACGGCCTGACCGGGCAGTTTTCGCGCGCTGAACGGCAGCAGCATGCTCGGCGGATCGCCCGAAAAGACCTGGACCCGCCCTACCTCGGACGGCACGAACGTGGTGAAGCCCTGAGCGTATTCGTCCGCAGTGGGGCCTTTCAGCAAGAGTGTGACCGCGACCTCCGGAGAAACCACCCCCGCCGCGGGGCGGTCGACCGGGATGACGCGGCCGTCGTCGGCGACGAAATACAGCACGACGGCGTTCGGGGGCGCCGCCGAGCCGGTCGTGTTGCGGATCGACGGGCCCGGCCCGGCCGGGATGACACCGGTCGGCTGGACGCCGCAGCCCGCGACCATCGTCGCCGCGGCGAGGATCGCGAGGAACCGGGTCTTCATCGCACCGTCCCCTCGCCTCGATGTGGAATGGCCCGGTGCGGGATCCGCAGGACGAACCGCGCCCCCTGGCCGGTGTTCTCCGCCGTGATCTCGCCGCCGTGCAGGCGCGCGTTCTCCAGCGCGATCGCCAGGCCCAGCCCACTGCCCTCACTTCGCGCGCGCGAAGTGTCGGCCTTGGTGAACCGGTCGAAGACGTGCGGCAGGACCTCGGGGTCGATCCCGGGGCCGTGGTCCTCTACTTCCACGGTGACGTCGCCGTCGTGCGCGCGCAGGCGGACCTCGACGGGCGGGGCACCATGCCGGAGCGCGTTGCCGACCAGGTTCGCCACGATCAGGTCGAGCCTGCGCCGGTCGACGTTGCCGGTGATGCCTTCGGGCAGGTCCGTGACCAGGTCCTCGTCGCCCCGCCAGCCGCGTGCCTCGAGGCTGTCGCGGATCGCGGTCGCGAGGTCCCATTCGTCGGTGACCAGCTCCGCCCGGCCGGCGTCGAAGCGGGAGATCTCGACCAGGTCCTGGACGAGCCGGGTCAGCCGGCGGGTTTCGGCGGAGACGAGCCGCGCCGCGACCGCGGTGTCCGGTGGCAAGGTCTCGGCGTCTTCGTCGAGGACGTCGGTGACCGCGTTCATCGCCGCGAGCGGCGTCCGGAGTTCGTGGGAGACGTCGGCCACGAACCTCCGGGCGTCGGACTCCATCGATCTCAGCTCGCCGACCGTGCGTTCCAGCTCGGCGGCCGTGCTGTTGAACGTCGTGACCAGCTCGGCCAGTTCGTCGGACCCCTTCGCGGGCAGCCGGACGTCGAGCTGGCCGTGACCGAGCTGCGCCGCCGCGGTGTTCAGCGCCCGGACCGGCCGGAGTACCTGTCTTGCCGCCAGCAACGCGAGCGCCGCGGCCAGCGGCAAGGCCAGCGCGGCGTACTGCCAGGCGGACCTGGCCAGCTCCTCGATCGCCAGCTGCTGCTGGACCAGCGACGTGAGCGAGTAGACCTCGATCCCGCTCCGCCCGAACGATCCGTCGGACTGTTGCGTCAGCACCGGCATGCCGACCACGAACTCGGGGTTGCCGGTGCTGGTCAACCGCTGGAACTGGATCCGGTCGTCACTGGCGACCGTTCGGCGGAGCTCCGCGGAGATCGAGGCCAGGTCCGGCCCGTTGAACGAGCGCATGTCCTTATAGACCGCTACGGCGGAGATCCTCAGGCTGCCGGCGAGGTCGTTCAGCTGCTCCTGGGTCGGCGGAACGCTCAACGGCTTGTTGTAGGCGGAGATCCGGTCCTTCAGCTGGTCCATCGCCGATTCCTGGACGGCGGCGAGGATGGTGTTGCGTGCCGAGACGTAACTGGCGCCGGCGGCGGCCGCCGCGCCCACGATCGTCATCGCCGCGAACGCCAGGATGAGCCGGGGACGCAGCCCGGAGAGCACTCTCATGAACGGCCGAATCGATACCCGAAGCCGCGGACGGTCTGGACGTGGTCGGGTTTCGCGGGCACGTCCTCGATCTTGGCGCGCAACCGCTGGACGCAGGCGTCGACCAGGCGGGAATCGCCGAGGTAGTCGTGATCCCAGACGGCCGAGAGGATCTGCTGGCGGCTGTAGACCTGGCCGGGCGTCCTGGACAGTTCCAGCAGGAGCTTGAGCTCGGTCGGGGTGAGTGGCACCGGTTCACCGTTCTTGGTGACCACGAGCCCGGCCCGGTCGATGACCAGCCCGCCGTGGCGTTCCGCCGCGGGCTCGTCCTCACCCAGGGGCTTCTCGCTCACGGCCCGCCGCAGCACCGCGCGGATCCGGGCGTCGAGCACCCGGGGTTCGATCGGCTTGGCCACGTAGTCGTCGGCGCCCGCCTCCAGCCCGGCCACGATGTCGAAGTCGTCGCTGCGGGCGGTCAGCATGATGATCGGCACCTCGCCCGCGGCGCGGATACGGCGGCAGGTCTCGAAGCCGTCGATTCCGGGCAGCATCAGGTCGAGCACGACGATGTCGGGCTGGAACACTCGCAACTTCTCGAGCCCGAGTTCACCGCTTTCGGCGGTGTGCACGGTATGCGCCTGCCGGCGCAACGCGAGTTCCAGACCCTCCCGTACGGACGCGTCGTCTTCGATCACCAGGACACTTGCCACGCCGCCATTATTCGGATATCGCGGCGCGCGTGCGACTCGGCCTGATCTTGTAGCAGAACCATGACATTGTCCGGACCTCACGGCGAAACGGGATCGAGACAGTGGGTACATGGCCGTTCTCACCCAAGAAGCAAAGCCGACCACCGTCCACCGGCCGCGCCCCGGGCGGCACGCCGCGTCCACGCCGACCGTGTCCAGGGCCGCGTTCCAGCTCATGACGGGCCTCGGGCTGGCCGTCGCGTTCGTCGTGACGTTCGTGCTCTTCGTGCGCACGTCCGTCGGACAGCTGGCGGAGAATGGGGTCGTCCGCAGCGCACAGTCCGGTCATTGGTCCACAATGGACTGGGCGGGGCCGTTGCGGGACCAGGACATGGTGCTGGTGATCGGCGCTTCCGCGGTGCTGCTGGTGCTGATCGCCGTACTGCGCCGCAAGATCGGTCTCCTCGTTCCCGCGTTGAGCGTGCTGGTGCTGCCGCTGATGGTGGCGCAGCTGCTCAAGCTGTACGTGCTCGAACGGCCGGATCTGCCGGACGGCGGTACCGGGCCAGGGCACAACAGCTTCCCGAGCGGACACGTCAGCGCCGCCATTGCCATCCTGATGGCCCTCGCTTTCGTTCTGCCCCAACGGTTCCGCCCGGTGATGATCGGGCTGGGCGGCGCCGGGGTCGCCTGGGTGGCCTCGTCGACCATCGCGCTGGGCTGGCACCGGCTGAGCGACACCGCGGGCGCCTGTCTGCTGGGCGCCGCGTTCGCCTGCCTCGTCGCGTCCTGGGTGACCACGCGGCGCCGCGACCTCCGGCGCACACCCGTCGTCTTGGCCGGTTTGGCCGCGATCCTGCCAACCGGCCTGGTGCTCATCGGCTATGCGGTGCTGAGCACGGCGACCGCCGGCTCCGCCCAGTTCATCGCCGCACTGGTGCTCGCCGCGCTGACCGCCGTGATCGTGGTGCTGGTGGCGCTGTGGCCGCTGTGCGGGACCACCTTCGAACGCCGTGCCATTACGGGCGTCCCGACCCGCGTGGTCGACCACGTCCTCGAGACTCGCCTGGTGACCCGCCACGACGCGGGTTACGCGGGCTCCCGAATGTCACGTATGGGAAGTCGACCGTCTGATACGTGACATCTCTTCCGTGAAGGTCACCTTGGGGGACTCAGAGTCCCTCAAGGTGACCTTCACGGAAGAACGGCTCGGGGTCGGCGGGACCAGGACGACCTTGTTCCGCCCGCCTCGCTTCGCCTCGTACATCGCGGAGTCCGCGGCGCGGAAGAGCTCGCCGTAGTCGGTGGTGTGCTCGGGGGAGAGCCCGACACCGATGGACACCGTGCAGCCGTAGATCGGCCCGACGGCGCGGGGTTCGTTGGTGGCGTGGCCGCTGGCGAGTTCCGTCAGCCCGGTGATGGCCGTTTTCGCGACGGCGTCCCGGATCCGCTCGGCGACATGCAGAGCCTCGTCGCCGGTGGTGTTCGGCAGGAGTACGGCGAACTCCTCACCGCCCCAACGTCCGACGACGTCGGACGAGCGCGTGTTCTGCTTGAGCACCGCGCTGACACAGCCGAGGACGATGTCCCCGCCCGAATGCCCGTACTTGTCGTTCCACTGCTTGAAGTGGTCGAGGTCGAGCATGAGGAACGCAGTCGGTTGCCGATCGCTCTGGTCCTCGATCAGTTTGAGCAACGCCGGGGCGTGAAAGGAATCTTCGTTCAGGAGCCCGGTCTTCCGGTCCCGCTGGCTGCGCGCGATCACGTCCGCGAGGGCCTGCGCGAGCCGGGTCGACCGCAGCGCGACCCCGATCATCACCAGCGGCACCAACGCGATGTTGACCGCTCCGAGAATGGTGGTGCACGCGGCGAGCTGCAGTGCGTAGACGAAGTCGGCGTTGTCGCTCCAGCTGCCGATCAGTTTCTTCCGGCGCCAGCGGCCCCAGGCGAGTCCGCGCGCGATGCTGATCAGCAGTGTTTGCGAGGCGAAGTACCAGGCCGCGGCACCCACCAGCGCGACGGCGGCGAACACGATGTCCCCGGGACGCTGGGGGAGTGTGCCGGCTTCGAGCCAGTTGTGCAGCGACGTGACCTCGGTGATCGTGTGCACGCCCAGAATCGACGCGCCATGCGCCGCGGTGGTGAACAGGAAGGTCGTCATCGCCTTGTGCGCGATGGAGTACCGCTGCACCCGGACCATCAGCAGCAGCGCCAGCGAGTAGGCGGGTGGAAGGAGGACGGCCGCGCTGCCCAGCCAGACCGCGGTCTGGTCGATATGCTCGCCACGGCGGTCGTCGGCCCGGCGCTGTTCCTCCTGATTCTGGGTCTGGAGGAGATACCAGATGGCGCAGCCCGCGATCACGCCGAACCGGACGAGGTCGGTGTTCGTGTAGGAGGCGTTGAAACCGCTGTAGAGCGCCCAAACCGCGACCGCGAGTTCGGCGCCGAGCATCCAGGCGATCGCCAGTGGTGGAAGCCGCCAGAGCTCCCAGCCGGCGGGGCGACGCAGCGTGTTCCAGGCCCGTCCGCGCAGCCGCCAGACGCGTGCGGCGGCGAGTCCGACGGTGTCGGCGAACCGGCGGAGCGAGCCAGTGGGGCGCGCCGAATCCGCGTCCCGGTCGTGCATGACGGTTTTCAGTTCCTCCCGGAGCCCGAAATCGCTGACGAGGGCCACCTCCTCATCCGTTACACACCGCACCCGCCTCGATCTTGCTGGTCACCACAAGTGGGTGACAGGGGAACCGCGTTGACGATTCGGTGAGACAGGTCAATGCCAACGTTCGCCGGACGCGTCTGCTCCGTCAGCTGGCAGGGTGGCGAATATGCCTGACGCCGCGTCCAATGCCGAAGCAGGTCCGGTGATGTTCGGGCCGGAGTTCGACCGGGATCCGTCCCCCGCCTATGAATGGTTGCGCGGGAACGCCCCGGCCTACCGGCTCGAACTGCCCGGTGACACCTGGACGTGGTTGCTGACCAGGCACGCGGACGTCGTCGCGGCCATGGCCGACCCACGGTTGTCGAAATGCCCCACTGAGGCGGCGGAACATTGGCGCAAGGCCAATCTCGGGCTTCCCGCCGATCACCGGCCGACGCTGATCGGCCATATGAACAACTTCGAAGGTGACGAGCACGCCAGGCTGCGGAAGGCGTGCGCGGGAGCGTTCGGGCCGCGGCGGCTGCAACATATGCGCGACCGGACCCACGAGCTGGCGAACGAACTGCTCGCCCCGATCCTCGAACGCGGCGAAGGCGACCTCGTCGAGGATTTCGCCTACCCGCTGGGAATCCGGTCGATCTGCGAGCTGATCGGCATCCCCGATTCCCTGCTCGACGAGGTCCGTCCGCCCGCGCTGGTGGTCGCCGCCGGTGACGTCACCGACATGCCGTCGATGCTCAAGGCGACCGACGATCTCGACAAACTGCTCGCCGACGTCCTCGCGCTCAAACAACGGGAACCGGGTGCGGACCTGATCAGTGACCTGCTCGCGCAGCAGGAGGCGGGGAAGCTCACCGAACACGAGGTCGCGGCGACCGCGTTCCTGGCGCTGATCGCCGGGCACGAGACGACGATCAGCCTCATCGCCTCCACCGCGCTGACCCTCATCACCCATCCGGAGGAAGCCGCCCGCGCCCGGGACGACGGCTCCCATCTGACGCTGGTGATCGAAGAGGTCCTGCGCCGCGACTCGCCGCTGCAGAACACGAGCTGGCGTTTCGTGACCGAGCCGATGGAGCTGGCGGGGCAGCGGATGGAGGCGGGCGACGCGATCCTGCTGTCCCTGCTGGCGGCCAACCGCGACCCCGAGGTCTACCCGGATCCGCTCGCGTTCCGGCCCGGTGAGCGTCCGGTTCGCCATGTCGCCTTCGGCCTCGGACCGCATATCTGCATCGGCGCCGCCCTCGCGCGGATGCAGGCGGCCGCGGCGCTGGAGACGCTGTTCGATCGCGCGCCGTCCATGACGCTGTCGGTGCCGGAAGACCGGCTCGTGTGGTGGCCGAGCGCCATCACGCGCGGGCTGCACAACCTGCCGGTGCGGGCTGTAGCGAGTCCCTCGGGTCCATGACGCAATGAAGGGGCCTTTCATAGCAGGTTTTGCTATGAAGGACGCTTTCATTGCACCGCCCGGCGCTCGGCCTAGACCGCGCCTTCGATCCGGCCTCGCAGCACACTCGCCTTGCGGTCGTCCAGATCCATGACCAGCTGAAGCGCGTCCCGCCAAGCGGCCAAAGCCTGGTCGCCGCGACCGAGTTCGGCCAGTGCGCAGCCGCGTTCGTCGAGGGCGTCGGCCTGGCCCCAGATGTCGCCGCAGTTGCGGTACGCGGTCAGGGCCTGGTCGCAGTAGCCGAGCGCCTGCTCGAGTTCGCCGAACCGGCGGCAGGTCCGCGCGAGCGGGACCAGGGCGAAGCCCATGCCGTGCTGATCGGCGTCCTTCGCGTAGACGTCGAGTGCGCGCAGGCCGTGTTCGAGGGCGAGGTCCCGTTCGCCGAGGCCCCGGTAGGCGCGGCCGAGGTGGACCCGCGCCGTGGCCTCCCCGAGCTGGTAGCGGATCTCGGCATTCACCGCCAAGCCCTGCTCGACCAGCCGGACGGCCTCCTCGTAGTCCTCTTTCTCGTGCGCGATGTTGCCGAGTCCGACCAGCGCCCAGCCGAGGCTCGGGTTCGGCCCGATCTCGTCGGCGAGTTCGACGGCCTGGCTGTACAACTCATGGGCGCGGTCGAGATCGCCGCGCCGCCGGTGCGCCTCGGCGAGGTTGATCGCCGACCACGCCAGTCCGCCGAGATCCCCGCCCGCTTTCGCGGATTCGATCGCGACGTCGTGGCTGGAGATCCAGGTCTGCCAGGGACGGCCGAGCAGGTGGTAGTCGAACAGCTCCACCGGCAGCCGCCAGCCGATCTCGTACAACCCGTGATCGAGCGCGAGCTGGGCGACGCCGGTGATGCTCGGCATCTCCGACGCGCACCAGATATACGCCTCGTCGAACGTGGTGAATCGCGGCGGCTCGACACCATGGGGCGGCGGCCCGAGGTCGACGTGGTGATCGCGGGCCGGGGTAAGGGTCCAGCTGGCGGCGTTGGCGGCGTGGAGATACCAATGTGCCAGCCGGGAAACCGCCGCCTGCCGCTCGTGCCGCCATCGATCGACGGCGGCCTCGTCGGCCGCGTACACCCGGAGCAGATCGTGGAACCGGTAGTACTGCGGGCCGATCTGCTGGACGAGGTACGCCTGGACCAGTTTGTCGACGAGTCGTCGTGCCTCGTGTTCGGGCAACCCGGACAAGGCGGCCGCGGCCCCGGCGGTGAAGCGCGGCCCCGGATGGAGTCCGAGGAGCCGGAACATGCGGGCGGTTTCCGTGTCGAGTGCGCGGTAGGACCAGCTGAAGGCCGCCCGGATCCCGACCGCGTCGTCGTCGACCGCGAGCAGTTCCAGACGGCGTCCCTCGGCGACGAGCTCGCGGGACAGCTCATCGATGCTCTGGTGTGGATGCGTCGCGATCCGTTCGGCGGCGATGTTCACCGCCAGCGGCAGCGACGCGCACAGCCGCACGAGCCGGCTGACGGCCTCGGGATCCCCGGCGGCGCGTTCGTCGCCGATGAGGTCCGCCATGAGTTGTGCCGCTTCGGGATCTTCCAGTGGCTCCAACGAAACCTGGACGGCGCCGCTGCCGACGACCAGCCCCGAAAGCCGCCGCCTGCTGGTGATCAGCACGGCCGTGTCCGGGGTTCCGGGCAGGACGGGCCGGACCTGGTGTGAGTCGAGCGCGTTGTCCAGCACGACCAGGGTGCGCTGCCCGCGCAGCAGGCCGCGCAGGAGCGCGAGCCGCATATGCTCCTCGGCCGGAATGCGGTCGGGGCGGACGCCGACGCAGCGGAGGAGGTCGTCGAGAATGTCCGCGGGTTGCGCGGGGGAGCCCGCCGCATAGCCGCGAAGGTCCGACCAGAGGACGCCGTCGAAGCGTTCCTGCCGCCGATTCGCCCATTTCAGGACCAGCGCGGTTTTCCCGACGCCCGGCGGCCCGGCGACGAACACCACCTTCGAAGGGCCCGAGAAGACGGTTTCGTCGAGCAGGAGAAGGTGTTCGTCGCGGCCGACGAAGTGGCTCGGCGGTGGGGGAAGGTGAACGTACGGTTCGGCGCGGGCGGCTTCGGCGAGCAGGACCAGCGTGCCGCCGGCGTCCAGCGCCCGATCGCAGGCTTCGGCGAATTCGACGCTCGGCGGGGTGAGACCGCGTTCGACCCGGCTGATGAGGCTCTTGTCCACATAAGCGAGTTTCTGGAGTTCGCGCAGTGCGAACCCTTTGGCCTGCCGTCGCTGCCGTAGGGCGCGGCCGAACGCCCACGCGGCCGTCGAGACCGGCCTGGGTTCCGTCCGCGCTTTACCGGTTTCCCCGGAGCCGCCCGGACCGGGAGTCTCGGTCACACAGAGCACCTTTCTCCACACTGTGCGGCAGATCGTGCCACAACCGCGCGACGCCGGGCAGGGCCATCTGCCGATCGTTGGCTGGGCGGAATGGCTCTGCGCGAAAACAACCGTCCCATCATGTGGGTCACAAGACGGCCACCGGGTGTTCGCTCCGCGAACGGCACCCCCCAAACTGTGCGGAACGCGCCCGTTCCCCACCGGTGCGCCAGTCGAAAGGGAGGTGGGTCATGCGCGACCGCGAAATGTGAACAGGCCAGATCCGCCTGCGAACTACCCGGGCGAGTACTGATCCGTCGTAAGCCGGTCGTGGTCGCCGTTTTCCGTGGCGGCCACGGCCGTGCGACCTCCCGAATCGTGTAGGAACACTTAACGCCGGTGTAGATCTTTTCACTTGTCCTTCTGGTTCTTCCAAGGCAGCTTGGAGTTGTCGAGCAGCCTTGGCGGAAGGACGAAAGTGAACACTGGTACGCCGGGAACCCTTGTCCGGATGGGCGTTCTGGCCCTGTTGTGGGGATCGGGGTTCCTGTGGATCAAGTTGGCGTTGACCGGCCTGTCGCCCATCCAGGTCACCGTCGTCCGCTGCGCGCTCGGCGCGGCCGTTCTTCTCGTGCTGAGCCGCTGGGCCGGGCAACGGCTTCCGCGTGACCGACGGACCTGGGGCAGGCTCGTCATCGCCGCGTTCTTCTGCAACGCCTTGCCGTTCGCGTTGTTCAGCATCGGCGAACTCACCGTGGATTCCGGTGTCGCCGGGGTCATGAACGCGACGACTCCGTTATGGTCACTGCTGATCGGCCTCGGAATCGGTACCGAACGCGGGGTCACCGCGGTCCGCGTCGCCGGGCTTGTGCTGGGCTTCGCCGGCGTCCTGCTGATCTTCGCGCCTTGGCAGCAGAACGGCCTGTTCGGCTGGGGCACACTCGCGCTGCTCGGCGCCGCTGTCAGCTACGCCGTCGCTTTCGCTTATATGGGCCGGAAACTCGTCGGCCAAGGCGGACCGATCGCGATCTCCGCCGCGCAGCTGATCACCGCCACCGGACTGAGCACACTGGCCTTGCCGTTCGACGCCCCGGCTTCCGGGCCGGTGTCGGTGACCGCGGTGCTCGCCGTGGTCGTGCTCGGGATCTTCGGGACCGGCATCACGTTCTATCTCAACTACCGGCTCATCGCCGACGAAGGTGCGACGTCCGCGGCGACCGTCGGGTATCTGTTGCCGGTCGTGTCGGTCGCTCTCGGCGCGATCGTCCTCGGCGAGGACCTCGGTCTCCGGGTGATCGCCGGGATGGCCGTGGTGCTCGCGGGTGTCGCCTTGACCCGCTACGTGAGGTCTTCTGCGAGCAGGTCCATCAGCAGGCCGTCGTGCCAGCCCTCGCCGTCGGCGTCGCGTTCGTAGCGGCGCATCACCCCGACCTCGCGGAACCCGACGGCCTTGTAGCAGCGGATGGCCGCGTCGTTGTCGACCGCGGGATCGATCACCAGCCGGTGATGCCCGCGATCGTGGACGAGGTGCCGGGCCATCGTGCGGACGGTGTCGGTACCGAGCCCGCGGCCGTGCTCGGCCGGGTCGAGGAAGAGGTCGACCGACGCGTGCCGGTACATCGGGTCCTCCTCCTCGCCGTACTGGACGAAGCCGCGGACCTTGCCGTCTTCCAGCACACTGAAGCAGGCGATGGTCTGGTCGTCGAACGGCCAGGTGGGGGAGTCCTCGACCGCACCCCAGCGTGCCCTGACCTCGGCGGTGCCGAGGATCCGCCGCAGTTCTGTGACATGGGCTTCGGTGACCGGGACCAGCACCACGATCTCCCCGCGCAGCTCGATGCTCAGTGCCCCGCTCCATCCGCTCGTCGAGTGGAGCCAAGTCTAGAGAGCGATCACCTCCCGCGCCGCCGGGGTGGCCCACACGGCCGCCGGTTTGTCCAGTCGACAGGACCCCTATCTCTCAACGGACCCCGGAACCGCACGATGCCGAGCGCCATCTCAGCTTCGATCAGGTATCAACGATAGGGACGGAGGAGGCTGGTCATGGGGAACCGGTACGAGGAACTGAGCCCGGTCGGTGAGCTGATCGACGGCGGGGACACGGCCGTACGTGCGGCGGTCCTGCGGAAGGCGACGGAAACGGTGGTCGCCAACGCCCGCGATGCCACGGACTGCCGGATGCTGCTGGAGATGCTGGGGCTGCACTCGCAGCACCGGAAGAACGAGAGCGAGGAGGCCGCCTGAGTCCACAGTGGACTCAGGCGCTTCAGCTCTCACGACGGGGCAGGACACAGAACTCGTTGTCTTCGGGGTCGGCCAGCACCACCCACGGGTCGGCCTCCTCATCGGCGATGATCTTCGCGCCGAGTGACACCAGGCGGGCGACCTCGTCGCGCTGCTCGAGTTCGGTGGACGCGAGGTCGAGATGCAGGCGGTTCTTGCCCGTCTTGCCCTCCGGAACCGGCTGGAACAGCAGCGAAATCACCCCCTCGGCCTTCAGCTCGACGTAGGTCAGCCCGTGGCCGTCCGTCCAGCGCGCGATCTCTGGGTAGCCGAGCGCCTCCTGCCAGAACGCGGCCAGCGCGTCGGCCTCCCGGCAGTCGATGGTCACGGCGAGCATCCGGGTTCGCATTTCTCCACGGTGCCACGGAACGGCGAGGTTCGCCGGGTAGGACTACGGGCCACTCGCCGGTCAGACGAGCGTGTCGAGCAGTTCCTGGCAGGCCAGTTCGCAGGCGCGGCAGCGCTCGGCGCAGACCCGGCAATGTTCATGCTCGCCGGCGTGGGCCTCGCACTCTCGGGCGCACGCACCGCAGATCGTGACGCAGGCGCGCAGGACGGCCCGAAGGACGGTGTCGTCTGCGCCTGTCTGCCGGGACACCGTCCGCGCGGCCGCCGAGCAGAAGTCGGCGCAGTCCTGGTTCAGCCGGACACAGACGCGCAGGGCCGGCATCACCTCGTCCGGCTCGGCGAGACACGCGTCGGCGCAGGCCACGCACGCCTGCGCACAGGCGAGACACTCGTCGACACACCGGGTGACCGTGTCCCCGTCGAGCCTCCCCAGGTCACCGGGGTAGGTGCGCAGCATGTCGTCGGCCGTGGTCATGGACTCCTCCTTGAGCCTCGGCTCGACGGAGTACCCCGTACGAACGGGAATCACACGTGGGTGGCGAGCGCCCTGGCCAACGCGGATGTCAGCTCGGCGACGCCGGGCCGGGACAGGACGGCGGCGACGTGGGCGTCCGGCCGGATGATCCATACCTCACCGGGTTTCACCGCCAGGGCCGTGCGTAGCTCGCCTTCCGTGTCGATCTCGGCCAGGTCGAGCACCCGGCAGGGCGCCTTGACGGCCTCGGCGGTCGCTCGCGCCGCATCGACGTCGCCGGTGGTCAGCAGCAAGAAGCCGTCTCGAGCGAGTTCGCGGAAATGGACGCGATCGGGAAGTGCGACGGGCGCGTCCGGCACCAGGACGCCCGGTCCCGGCGAGGGCACCGCCCCACGGACGGGCCGTCCGCTGAACGGCCGGTCGGGATTCGGGGTGGTGAGCGGGGAAACGACGTACCAGAACGGTTCCGAAAGCCGTCCCGAGTCGATTTTCGCGCGCACCGCGGGTTCGGTGATGGCCCGGTCCAGCATCGTCCGGCGGTAGGTCCGCTGGTTCTCGTCCTGCGGCACCAGGAAGTCCATGGTGGCCGTGGTGATCTCCAGGTTCTCCACCGCCGCGGCGTGCCGCTCGTCGTGATAGCTCTCGAGCAGGGCATCGCCCGCCCAGCCGTGCCAGGCGAACGCGACCTTCCAAGCGGCGTTCTCCGCGTCCGCGACCCCTGAGTTGAGACCACGCGCACCGAACGGTGCGTATAGATGCGCGGCGTCGCCGGCGAGCAGGACCCGGCCCGTCCGCAACCGGCCCGCCACCCGCGATTGGAAGCGGTACACCGATTTCCACACGATCTCGTAGGCGTGGTCGCCGATGATCGCCCGGATCCGCCGGTCCAGCGCGCCGGACGCCTCTTCTTCGGCGAGGTCGTAGTCCGCCGGGACCTGCCAGTCGACGCGGAACGTCGAATCCGGGCACGGGTGGATCAGCACCTGGCGGCCGGGATTCCAGGCCGGGTCGAAGTAGAACCGCCGCTCGTTCGCCCGGTCCGGCAGATCCGTGCGGATGTCGCAGATCAGGAACCGGTCCCCGAAGGTCCTGCCGTCGAACGGAATGCCCAGCAGATCGCGGATCTCGCTCCGGGAGCCGGTGCAGGCGATGACGTAGGACGCCTCGATCTCGAGCCGCCCCGCCTCGGTGAGACAGGTGAGCCGGACGCCGGACTCGTCCTGGGAAAGCCCGGAAACCGTGTGGCCCCAACGGACTTCGATAAGCGGTTCGGTCGCGATCCGCTCGTCGAGCAGCTCCTCGGTCCTGGACTGGGAGAAGTTGACGAACGGCGGGAAGCGCGGCTTCCCCGGTTCGGAGAAGGTGAATGAGAACAGTTCGCGGTCGCGGTGGAACGTCCTGGCCGTCGTCCAGGTGACGCCTTCGTCGGCGATGCGCCGGCCCACGCCGACGGCGTCCCAGATGTCCAGCACGTCCCGCTGCTGGCAGATGGACTTGGAGCCGGCCGGATCCCGCTCCGGCCGGGCGTCCAGCGTCAGCACCGGCACACCCCAGCGCGCCAGCAGCAGCGCCGTGGTCTGCCCGACCGGTCCGTTGCCGATCACCACGACCCGCGTGGCGGGCTCAGTCCTGAAGCTGATCCCACACCTCGCGGTCACGTTCGGCGGTCCAGATCACCGGCCGCTCCACACCGGACAGTTCGTCCCACAGCCGGGAGACATCGAACGGCAGGCAGTGCTCGAAGATCGGCCACCGGCCGTACCTCTCGACCAGGGCGGCGTGCGTCCTCTCGAACGCCTCCTTGAGCGTTCCACCGCTTTCCCGGACAGCGCCGACTTCACGAAGCATGACGTCGAGGAAATTCCGTGTCTGCGCGATGGCGGCGCCGACCGCTTCCCGCCCGCGGCTCACCGCACCCCGGCCGCCGACGAGCGATTCGGCACCGAACGACGCGACCTGGTCCAAAGTGGACGTCGCCCACTCGCGATGGAACGCGTCCCCGGTGTAGAGCGCGGCTTCGGCCTCGACGAGGTCGCCGGCGAACAGGATTCGTTGCCGGGGCAGCCAGCCCACGATGTCGCCTTCGGTGTGCCCGCGCCCGCAGTACTGCAGGACGAGGTCACCGCGATCACCGCCGAGGTCGATGGTGAGGCGGTCGGAGAAGGTGAGCGTCGGCCAGGTGAGGCCGGGCACCGAGTCCGCCTGTTTGGCCAGCCGCGGCATCCGGCCGAATTCGCTTTCCCAGTCCTGTTTCCCGCGTTCGTCGATGAGCGCGCGGGTGTTCTCGTGCGCGACGATGATTTCGGCGTCGAACGCGGAGGCGCCGAGGACGCGCACCGCGTGGTAGTGCGAAAGCACGAGGTAGCGCACGGGTTTGGTGGTGTGCTCCCGGAGTAGGGCCAACCACTCCGCAGCGGCGACCGGGGTCGCGAGAGCTTCGAAACAGACGAGGAAATCCTCACCCTCGATCGCGCCGATGTTGGGGTCGCCCTCGGCGGTCAGCGCGTAGACCCCGTCGGCGAGGATCTCCAGCGTCTGCTGTTTCTCGGCCGTGTCGGCGGAAGAAGCGAAGGGCTTCGTCGCCATTGACTCACCTCCCGGATCAATCGGTCCCTCAACCCTACGTGTTAACCGGCATACTCGACCGGTGAGCTTGTACGACATCGAGGGATACGAGCCCGTGTGGTGCTCCGGGCTCGGCACCATCCGGGAAGAGCACGGGGATCGGCTGCGGGGGCTGGCAGGCCGTCGCCTCCGGCGTGTCCATCTGACGTGGCATGTCGAAGACGGCACCTGGTTCGAGGGTGCCCCGGTCGTCGTGGACTTCGGCGAGGAGCGGCTGGAGATCACCCACTTCAAGTTCGACGAACTTTCCCTCACCTGGAACACGATCGACCCCGTCGGCAACGCCGAGTGGTTCTACGGCGACGACGGGTCCTGCCCGCTCGTCTGGAGGCATGACACCAGTCCCGAGTTGAGTGCGCTCGAAGGCGAGGAGCTGCAGGAGGTCGAGCTGCTCGAATGCGCGACCCGGGACATGGCCGAGGGCATGGTCGCTCTCGGGTTCGTCTTCTCCGGCGGCCGGTTCACGGTCTTCAACGCGCTGGACGAGAACGGTCTCGAGTTCGGCGAGCCGGGCGCCGACTACCGGCGGCATCCGCTCGTCGGCTGAAAACCGGGTGCCCGGCCCGGCGATCTTCGTCATACTCGCCGTCATGTCTGAAACGGAAGGAGCCGGTGGAACCCGGATGAAGCTGGCCGAAGCACTCGCGTTGCGCGCGGAGGCGACGAAGAAGGTGGAGCAGCTGCGCTCCCGGATCGTCGACAACGCCCGGCACCAGGAAGGTGAGGAGCCGTCCGAGGACGCGGTCTCCCTGCTCGGTGACGCGGAGGAGAAGCTGGCCGAGCTGGAATCGCTGATCCAGCGGATCAACCGGACCAACGCCGCCACCCGGCTCGGCGAAGGCACGATCACCGACGCGATCGCCCGCCGCGACGTCCTGCGGCTGCGGCACGGCGTGCTGACCGCGGCCGCCGACGCCGCGGCCGGGCGGAACCAGGGTGGCTACGGCCGCCAGCTCCGCTCGGAACTGCGGTACTTCGCGGCCCTTCCGGTCGCGGAGCTCCGCTCGCGTGCCGACCGGGTAGCGGGGGAGCTCCGGTCGGTCGACGTCGAGATCCAGCGCTCCAACTGGGAGACCGACCTCCTGGACTGACACGGAAAGCAGGTAGCCCTCCGGGAAGCGGGCACAAGCCGAGAGCCGGCGGTGAAACCGGCTCGCCTCCTGGCACGTGGCGGGCAACGTGGGGGTTCGATTCCCCGTTCACAACTCAGCCCAGCACGGCGCACAGGTGACGGCGCAAGCGGCACAACTCATCACCACGTGCCGGTCCCGGATGGTGAGGGCGGGTAAGGGGCATTTCCGCGCCAAGGAGCTTTGGTGGGCCGTGAAGGCCTCCTTCCCTACGCTCAAGGTAGGGAAGGAGGCCTTCACTACCTTCCGGGGTGGCGTTCGCGACACCACGTCCGTGGCGCCGCATGGGCGAACCTGATCGACTCTGTGCCAAGGTGAAGCCAGGACAACCCAAGAGCCCAGGTGGTGACCCCCGGATGGCACTGAAGATCGGTTACAAGGCGTCGGCCGAACAGTTCGGCCCTCGCGACCTCGTCGAGTACTCCGTGCTCGCGGAGCAGGTCGGGCTGGACAGCGTGATGGTCAGCGACCATTTCCAGCCCTGGCGGCATCAGGGCGGGCACGCGCCGTTCTCGTTCGCGTGGATGGCCGCGGTCGGCGAGCGCACTGAGCGGGTGGTGCTCGGGACCAGCGTTTTGACCGCGACTTTCCGATACAACCCGGCGGTCGTCGCGCAGGCGTTCGGCACCCTCGGAAGCCTCTACCCCGGCCGGATCCTGCTCGGCGTCGGTAGCGGTGAGGCGTTGAACGAGGTCGCGGTGGCCCGCATCGAGTGGCCCGCGTTCAAGGAGCGCTTCGCCCGGCTTCGCGAGGCGATCACGTTGATGCGGAAGCTGTGGTCCGAGGAGCGCGTGACCTTCGAGGGCGAGTATTACCAGACCACCGACGCGACCGTGTACGACCGCCCCGAGAGCGGCGTGCCGATCTACATCGCGGCCGGCGGGCCGGTGATGGCGAAGTACGTCGGCAAGCAAGGCGACGGCTTCATCTGTACCAGCGGCAAGGGAATGGACCTCTACACCGAAAAGCTGCTGCCCGCGGTCGCGGAAGGCGCCGAGCAGGTCGGCCGGACCACCGGTGACATCGACAAGCTGATCGAGATCAAGCTGTCCTACGACCCGGATCCTGTGCAGGCGCTGGAGAACACCCGGTTCTGGGCGCCGCTGTCGCTGACGCCGGAGCAGAAGGCGGGCATCGAGGACCCGGCCGAGATGGAGAAGGCAGCCGACGCGCTGCCGATCGAGCAGGTCGCGAAACGCTGGATCGTCACGTCCGACCCGGCAGACGCGGTCGAGCAGATCAAGCCGTACGTCGAGGCCGGCTTCAACCACCTCGTGTTCCACGGCCCCGGCCACGATCAGGACCGGTTCCTGCGTTCGTTCTCCGAGCAGGTCGTCCCCGGTCTCCGCGAGCTCGGCTGAGCCGTAACGGGTGGCGGTGCCGGCCGCACGGTCCTGCCACCCGTTCTGCGGAAACACCGCGCCTAAATCATGGAGCCGCTCAGGATTCCGTGACCAGTTTGCCGATTTCCTGGTCGAAATCGAACCATTCGGGTTCGGTGCCCGCGGGAACGACGTCATAGGTGCGGTCGAGGAATTCGGCCAGTTCCTGTGCCGAGGCTTCGAGCACCGCGCAGCCGTCGGGCGCGCTGAGTGCGAACACCACGATCGACGCGTCGTCGGCCGGACTGATGATCACATCGCCCTCACCCGAAGGGGTGAGAAGGCCGTCGGCGAGCAGGTCACGGCCGAACATCCAGCGGACCGTGCCGGCGCCAGAGTGGTAGGCCACCACGACGGCGTAAGGGTCGTGTGCGTCGTATTCCAGATCCGCCTGGACGGGCAGCGGCTCAGCACCGAATGTGCGCAGGCCGAACACGATCGTCCCTCGGATGAGGTGGTCTTCGCTTTCCAACGCTTCAGCCCCTTACGTTCGGTTGCAGTTGATCTTCAACCATGGATAACGCAATGTGAAGCCTTTTCGTGACCCGAGGTCCGAACTTTCACACGTTCGGCTGAGAGCTGGGTCTCAGATGCTCACGGACCGTCTTCGCCGTGTACGTGCGGTGAACGCCCGGCGGCCGCGGATCAAAGAATGACGATCATCCAGTGCAAAAGAAAGTGTTCATGCATGTGCAGATTCTCTTGAATGAAGTTTGAATGAAACAGCCCACCATTCGGCGGATGATTCCGGGAAACCGCGTTGGCTAGCATCGGCATGCGTCGCTCGCCAATTCCGGAAGATCGGCGCGGCTCCGTCCTGGACCTTGACGAGCTTGATCGTTACGGATCGGGAGGGCAGCGGTAATGGGCGTGCGAATCACCATGGTCATTCCTCGAGATGACAATCTCCAGCAGAAGAACCGGCCACGCGATCCTGGTTCGGCGCAGCGGCGCCGTGAACTGCCGGGCTGTGTCCGGACACCGCCTCCGGCCGGCAACGGGACCGAACCCGTCGTGCCCAGGGTTCAGGGGCGCCGTCGTGATTGACCGGCTCCCGATGCGTGTCGGCGAGGCCGACATCGATCGGCTGGAAGGCGTGATCGCCGCGCTGCGGGCAAGGGACTACCGGGAGGGCGGCGGTTCCTGTCGGGAGTTGTTGCAGGTGCTGGAGCCCTACAGTGCCGCTCTGCAGCGCGGAATGATGCCCGAGTCGCTGTCGCGGCGGCTGGCCGGGGTGGTCGCGGATCTGCACAACCTGATGGGCTGGACGGACTTCGATTCCGGCCGTCCGGCCCGGGCCGAGCGGCATTTCCGGCGCGCGCTCGAACTGGCCGGGCAAGCGGGCAACGATGACCTCGCCGCCAACGTCCACTACCGGCTCGGGCGGCTGTACCTGCACCACCGCTCACCGGGGGAGGCGCTCGACCAGTTCAGCCAGGGACAACGCGCGGCCAGGCGGGCGGGAACGCCGCTGTCGCAGGCGATCCTTTCGGCGAACGAGGCGTGGGCGTACGCGCTCATGGGCGACATCCGGCAGGCGCTGGACAAGCTTTCCCGTGCCCCGGAACAGTTCGCGAGTTCAACAGGGGATTCCGTGCCGTCGTGGGCGGCGTTCTTCACGGCCAACGACCTGGCCGCGATGATCGGCACGGTGCGGACGGAGCTCGCCAGAATCGTCGACGTCCGCCACAGCCGGACGGCGATTCCCGCGCTGACGGAAGCCATCGACGGATATGGGCCGGATATGGCGCGCAGCCGGTCGCTGACGATGATCTGGCTCGCCGTCGACCATGCGCTCGAAGGGGATCTCGATCGCGCGGCCGAAGTCGGCGTCGAGGCGATGGAGATCGCCGGCGGGATCAGTTCCGCCCGGGCCAAGGATCGTCTGCGCCCGCTCGGACAATGCGTGCGGAGGCGGCTGAGCGACAATAACGCCCGCGATCTGCTCGACCGGATCTCCACATTTCGCGCCAGTGCCTGAGAAACTCGCTCAAGGCCCGGATCAATTCGCGGGCGTAGGCTCGCCGTCATGAAACGCACTTCGTTCGCGCAGTGGCCGTGTTCGATCGCGCGCACCATGGACCTGTTGGGGGACTGGTGGACCCCGCTGGTGCTGCGCGAGGCCTTCTACGGCATTCGCAGGTTCGACGAGTTCCAGCAGGAGCTCGGCATCGCGCGGAACACACTGGCCGACAGGCTGCGTCGTCTCGTCGACGAAGGACTGCTCGAAAAGCGGGCCTACCAGGCCGAACCGGTCCGCTACGACTACATGCTGACCGAGAAGGGCGCCGACTTCTACGGCGTTCTCGCGGCGATGTCGCGATGGGGTGACCGCTGGCTGTCCGGCGACGACGGGCCGCCGGTCACCCTGCATCACGAGAACTGCGGGCAGGACACCCATGCGGAGGTCGTCTGCGCGCACTGCGCGGAACCGCTCACCGCCGAGAACACGCGCGCGCGGCTCGGGCCGGGCTATCCGCCGAAACTCGCGGCTCGTCCCGATGTCGTGCGCCGGTTCGAGGCCCAGCGGCCGACGAACGTTTGACAGGTAAGTCTATCTACGCAACTATCGAGGTCACGAGCCTGAATTGGAGGCGACCACGATGGAGTGGACCGGCGCCCGGTACGCGGACAAACCGACCGTCGAAGCGGAGACCTGGGTCGACGCCGCCCCGGAGCGGGTCTGGCGGATCGTCTCGGACGTGCGGCTGATGCCCGAGATGAGCCAGGAGCTGCAGTCGGTCGAATGGTGCGACGGTGCCGCCGCGGCCGCTGTCGGAGGGCGGTTCGTCGGGCACAGCAAACATGACGCGCTGGGCGAGTGGGAGACGACGTCGCATGTCGTCGAATGTGAAGAGCCGCGGGTTTTCACCTGGGCCGTCCACGATCCCGAGGAACCGACGGCGCTGTGGCGGTTCACCTTGGAACCCGAGAACGGCGGCACAAAGCTGCGGCAGTGGATGCAGATGGGGCCGGGCCGATCGGGGCTCTCGCTGGCCATCGACCAGATGCCGGACAAGGAACAGAAGATCGTCTTCGTGCGGATGCGCGAGTTCGAGAACTCGATCATCGCGACATTGGCCGCGATCAAGGAACGGGCCGAGGCGTGATGCGGACGGCGACCACGGTCGAGGCGTCCCGAGGCTGGCGCGAGACGCTGGATTTCGTGCTGGAGGCGGAAAAGCTCGGCCTCGACGACTGTTGGGTCGCCGAAGCGTGGGGTTCGGACGCGCCGTCCGTGCTGGGCTATCTGGCCGCGCGGACCGAGCGGATCCGGCTCGGTTCCGGGATCATCCAGCTCGGCACCCGTACCCCGGTCGCGATCGCGCAGACCGCGCTCACGTTGTCGGAGCTGTCCGGTGGCCGGTTCGTCCTCGGTCTCGGCGCTTCGGGACCGCAGGTGATCGAGGGGCTGCACGGCGTCTCGTTCGCCCGGCCGCTGATCCGGATGCGTGAGACCGTCGCGATCATCCGGCAGGCGTTCGCGGGGGACAAGATCTCCTTCAGTGGCAAGGAATTCGACATCCCATTGCCCGGTGAAGCCCGGCCGATGCGGCTGTCGAGCGCGCCCGATCCCGCGATCCCGATCCATCTCGCCACCCTCTCGCCGAAACTGCTCGAGTTGACCGGAGAGATCGCCGACGGCTGGCTGGGTACCAGTTTCGTGCCCGAGGGCGCCGACGCGTACTTCTCGCATCTTGACGCGGGACTGGCCAAATCCGGCCGGTCGAGGGCGGATCTCGAGCTCTGCCAAGGCGCCGAGGTCGCGTTCGCCGCCGACGAGGACGAGTTGCGCGGAATGGTCGCGGGCCGCAAGAAGGAGCTGGCGTTCAGTCTCGGCGGGATGGGTTCGGCGACCACGAACTTCTACAACAACGCCTATAGCAGACAGGGCTGGGCCGAGGTCGCCGAAGCGGTGCGGGAGCGCTGGCAGGGCGGCGATCGCGACGGCGCGGCCACGCTCGTCACCGACGAAATGGTGCTGGGGACGACGTTGATCGGCACCGAACCGATGGTGCGGGACCGCCTGCGCGTCTGGCGCGACGCGGGGATCGACACCGTGCGGCTCTACCCGGCCGGCGAGACGATCGGCGCGCGGCTCACCACGCTCGGCCGAGCTCTGGACCTGGTCCGCGACGTCGGCTGACTGTACTTGGCCGGCTGGGCCGAATGCGCGGAAAGGTTGGGGTGACCGGCCGATCCTGCCCATGCAGTCGTGCTCCAAGCGGGTAGAACTTGTTCCACTTTTGCTCCAGGGCGGAGACCATGACCTCGCTCGGCTGAACGCGAGGAGGATTCATGAATCCTGGCCCCGATACCCGGCTTTCCCGTCGTCAGGTGCTGCGCGGCACCGCGGCCGGCGCCGGAATCGCGCTCGCTTCCGGCCTGCCGTTCGCCGGTATCGCCTCGGCCGCGGCGGCGGTGATCGGGGAATACGACGTCGTCGTGGTCGGTTCGGGCGCCGCCGGGATGACCGCGGCGCTGACGGCGGCGAAACGTGGGCTGAGCTGTGTCGTCCTGGAGAAGGCGTCGAAGTTCGGTGGTTCGGCCGCCCGGTCGGGCGCGGGGATCTGGATCCCGTGCAACCAGGTCCTGGCCGCGGCCGGCGTCCGTGACACCCCCGAGCAGGCGGCGCGGTACCTGGCCGCCGTGGTCGGTCCGTCGATTCCTGTTGCGCGGCAACAGGCCTACCTCGCCAACGGCCCGGCGATGCTGTCCCTCGTCATGGCCAACAGCCCGCTCCGGTTCCGCTGGATGGAGGGCTACAGCGACTACTATCCCGAGCTGCCCGGCGGAATGCCGAACGGCCGCTCGATCGAGCCCGACCAGCTCGACGGGAACGTCCTCGGCGCCGAACTCGCCAATCTGAATCCGCCCTATCTCGCGACGCCCGCGGGAATGGTCGTCTTCAGCGCCGACTACAAATGGCTCGCCCTCGCCGCCGTGAACCCCAAGGGCGCCGCGGTCGCCGCCACCTGTCTCGCGCGCGGGACGGCCGCCGCGATCGCCGGACAGAAACCGTTGACCATGGGCCAATCGCTGGCCGCCGGACTGCGGGCGGGTCTGCTGCGGGCCGGTGTTCCGGTCTGGCTCGACACGCCGCTCACCGACCTCGTCATCGAGAACGGGAGGGTCACCGGGGTCACGGTGTCCCGCAACGGATCCACCGGTGCGGTGAAGGCGCGGCGTGGCGTGATCGTCGGCTCGGGCGGTTTCGAGCACAACGCCGCCATGCGGGCGGAGTACCAGCGCCAGCCGATCGGTACACAATGGACTGTCGGAGCCCGGTCGAACACCGGCGACGGGATCCTGGCCGGGAAACGCGCGGGTGCCGCCCTCGACCTGATGGACGACGCCTGGTGGGGCCCGGCGATCCCGCTGCCCGGTGAGCCCTACTTCTGCCTCGCCGAACGGACGCTGCCCGGCGGGCTGATGGTGGACGCGGCGGGCAAGCGGTTCGTCAACGAGGCCGCACCCTACAGCGACGTCGTGCATACGATGTACGACCGGAACCCGACGACACAGACGATCCCCGCTTGGCTGATCGTCGACCAGAACTACCGGAACCGCTATCTGTTCCGAGACGTCGCGCCCTTGCTGCCGCTGCCGGCCGAGTGGTACTCCTCAGGCGCGGTCAAGAAGGAGTGGACCATCGAAGCGCTCGGCTCGGCGATCGGCGTCCCGGCCCAGGCGCTTCGCTTCACGGTCAACCGGTTCAACGGACAGGCACTGTCCGGTGTGGACAGTGACTTCCGTCGCGGTGACAGTGTCTACGACCACTATTACACCGACCCGTTCGTCCTGCCGAACTCCTGTCTCGCCGCACTCTGGGCGCCGCCTTTCTACGCCTTCAAGATCGTTCCTGGTGACCTCGGGACGAAAGGCGGGATGCGGACCGACGCCCGGGCGCGGGTGCTCCGCGGCGACGGCACGGTCATCCCCGGCCTGTACGCCGCCGGGAACGCGAGCGCCGCGGTCATGGGGAACAGTTACGCCGGTGCCGGGTCGACCATCGGCCCGGCCATGACGTTCGGCTACGTCGCCGCGAACGACCTCGCCGATCACCCGGCCTGACGGAGCCGTCAAGAACTACGTGTCCTCACTGCTGCACAGACTCGGCTTCGAACGTCGCACGGTTGCCCCACTGTCGCCAGAGATCACCTCGGCGGGGTAGTGAAGGGCTCCTTCACTACCCTCAGGGTAGGCAAGGAGGCCTTCACGGCCAGATGAACGCCTGCACCGGGGTGACCCACACGCCACACTTGCAGGTGCGGGACCAGATCCTCGCGGACGGGAGCGTTCCACAGGCGGACCGGTCGGAGTTCCTTCAGCTCAAGGAAATGACGGCGACCCCGCGAGGGCCGAGGGTGATCTCGTCGACGGCGCGGCCCGGATCGGTCAGCAGATCGGGCGCCTTGGCCGGAAGCGTCACGATCGCCTCACCGGTGCCGTGGTTGAGCAGGAAGAGGAACGCCTCGTCGTCGCCGTGCCGGACGATGGCCTGAACGCCTTCGGGCAGGCCTGGAAGGACGGGCCTCACGCCCGCGTCCTCCGCGATACGGTCCATGAGCATCCGCATTCCCGCGGCGTCAGGACGGCTGGCGAGGTACCACGCGACGCCGTCGCCGAAGGTGTTCCGCGTGATCGCCGCACGGCCGGCGAGCTCCCCGTCCGTGAATTCCGCGATGGCGTCGGCGCCCTCGAGGTCGATCCATTCCGACCAGATCGTGCCGGTCGCCCGGATCCCGTCGGGGAACCGGAGCCCGATGTCCCCGTCCTCGGGAAGCGGCCAGAACTCGTCGACGCGCAGCCCGAGCAGATCCCGCAGCGGAACGGGATATCCGCCGACGTAGGCGCGATCGCAGACGTCGACGATCCCGGAGAAGAACGACACGACCAGGTGCCCGCCTCCTTCGACGTAGTCGCGGAGGTTCCTCGCGACGTTCTCGTTCATCAGGTACAGGTTCGGGACCACGACCAGCCTGTACGCCGACAGCTCGCGCGCCGGATGGACGACGTCGCAGGTGATGCCCGCGTCGAACAGTGGGGCGTAGTGCGCGAGATGCGCCTCCATCTGCCGAAGATCGCCGGAGGGATGGGAGTCCAGCTCGAGTCCCCACCAGCTTTCCCATTCGTGCAGGAGTGCGACGTCGGACCGAACGCGCGTTCCGGCCAGCCGGGGGAGCGAGGCCAGCTCATGCCCGAGTGCGCGGACGTCGCGGTATCCCCGGGTTTCCGGACCGCCGTGCGGCACCATCGCCGAATGGAACTTCTCGGCGCCGCCCCGGCTTTGCCGCCACTGGAAGAACAGGACCGCGTCGGCGCCCTGCGCGACCGCCTGCCAGCTTCCGAGCCGCATCGCGCCAGGAGGCTTGGGGCTGTTGCGGTTGCGCCAGTTCACCGCGCCGGGTGCCTGCTCCAGCAGCATCCACGGTCGTCCGTCCTTTATGGACCGGACGAGGTCGTAGGCCAGCGCTACCTCGACATGGGCGCGGGGATCGTAGGGATCCGGGTACGAGTCGAGGCTGACGACGTCCTCGTGCGGCACCCAGTGGTTCCAGTCGAGCGCCTTCTGCACGAGCCCGACGAAGTTCGTGGTGATCGGGACGTCCGGCGTGATCCGGCGAAGAACCTCCTGCTCGGTAAGGAAACAGCCGAGCGAGGCGTCCGAGGAGAAGCGGTGGAAGTCGAGCTGCTGGGCCGGATTCGGGAAGGTCGGTGCGACGCGCGGCGGCAGGATCTCGGCCCAGTCGTCGTAGCGCTGCGACCAGAACGTCGTCGTCCACGCCTGGTTGAGCGCGTCGATGCTGCCGTACCGGTCCCGGAGCCACCGCCGGAAATCCGCGGCCGAGGTGTCGCAGTAGCACGCTCGGATATGGCAGCCGTACTCGTTTCCGACGTGCCACATGGCCAACGCCGGATGGCCGGCATAGCGGGTCGCGACCTGCCCGACAAGGCGCGCGGCGTGTTCGCGGAAGACCTCGCTCGAGGGGCAGAAGTGTTGCCGGGCACCGGAGGAGAGCCGCGTTCCGTCCGCCCGGACCGGCAGGATTTCGGGATACCGGTGGGAAAGCCAGGGTGGCGGTGACGCCGTCATCGTGGACAGGCACGCCGAGACACCGGCCGTCGCGAGCTTGTCCATCACGCGGTCGAACCAGCCGAAGTCGAACTCACCCGGCCGGGGCTCGACCTTGGCCCAGGAGAAGATCCCGACGCTGACCAGCGTGACGCCTGCCTCGGACATCAGCTTCATGTCCTCGTCCCAGACGTCTTCGGTCCAGTGCTCGGGGTTGTAGTCGGCGCCGTAGTGGATCCGGTCGAAGTCCATCAGAGCAGTCCCGCCTCGGCCAGCTTCTCCTTGATCCGCAACAGTTCGTCGTCATTGAGCGCGAGCTGCGGCGGAGCCATGACAGCGTTGTCGACGAACCCGCGCATCTTCATCGCGGCCTTGAAGGCTCCCAGCCCGGCCGATCCGCGCCCCATTCGGTCAGCCGGCGCGACACCGGTGATCGTGAACAGTTTCAGCAGCCGCTCCTGTTCGCGCCGGGCGGCCTTCGGGTTGCCGGAGCGGAAGTGGTCGTAGATCAGCACGTAGCCGATCGGGTCGACATTGGCCAGGCCGGGGACGGCGCCGTCGGCCCCCAGGTCGAGCGCGGTGTCGACCATCAGCTCCGAACCGGTGAACACGGCGAACCGGTCCAGTCCGCGGTCCCGCTTGCCCTGCAGGAGGAACCGGAATCCGGCCTCGTCGCCGCTCGAGTCCTTCACGCCGTCGATGACCCCCTCGGCGGCGAGCCGCAACAGCAGGTCGCCGTCGAGTTTGCAGTGCACCGCCATCGGGATGTCGTAGGCGAAGATCGGCAGTGAGGTCTGTTCCCTCAGCAGCCGGAAATGCCGTTCGATCTCCGCGGTGTGGGTCCTGGTGTAGTAGGGCGCGGTGACGACGATGGCGGCCGCGCCCAGCGCCTCGGCGGTCTTGATGTGCTCGATGACCCGCAGGGTGGTCATGTCGATGCAGCCCACCAGTACGGGGACGCGGCCGTCGACCTGTGCGACGGCTGTTTCGATCGTCACCCTGCGCTGGGCGTCGGGCTGGAAGGCGACTTCGCTGGAGGAGCCGAGGACGAACAGCCCGTGCACTCCCGCGTCGAGCTGGGAGTCGATATGCCGTCGCAGCGAGGTGGTGTCGACCGAGAAGTCGTCGCGGAAGGGCGTGCACAGGGGCGGGATGATTCCGGCGAACTTCGTCATCAGGCGGGTACTCCGGTGGTGTGCGGGATTTCCGGATGGATACAGCGATAGGTGTGATCAGATGCGTCGTCCGCGATCGAGAGCGGAGGCAGGGCCACCGCGCACTCGGCCGTCGCTTTGGGACACCGGGTCCGGAATCGGCACCCGCTCGGGGGTGCGGTGGCGGACGGGACGGGGCCGCTGAGCACGATCGGTTCGACCGTCTCGAGCAGGCTCGGGGTCGCCGAGAAGAGCGCTCGGGTGTAGGGATGTCTCGCGGCGCCGGGCATCCGGTCCGCCGGTGCCTCCTCGATGACACGGCCGAGGTACATCGTGACGATCCGGTCGCTCATCTTGCGCACGGTCTGGATGTCGTGCGAGATGAACACCATCGCGAGGCCGAGGCGGTCACGCAGATCGAGCAGCAGGTTGAGGATCTGCGCGCGGACCGAGACGTCGAGCGCCGAGGTCGGCTCGTCGGCTACCAGGAGTGCGGGCCGCAACGCCAGCGCCCGCGCGATCGCGACCCGCTGGCGCTGCCCGCCGGACAGCTGGGAAGGGACCGCGTCCGCGACGCTGCCGGGAAGGCCGACGAGCGACATCAGTTCGTGGACGCGTTCGGCGCGCTGCGCGGGGGTGCCCTCGCGGTGGACGTCGAGCGGGTCCCGGATGATCTTGGCGACCGCGAGCCGCCGGTTCAGCGCCGTCGCGGGATCCTGGAAGATCATGCCGACGTCCCGGCCGAAATCGTGAGCGCGTTCCGACGGCTTCATCTCCCACAACGACTTCCCCCGGTAGCGGACGGCGCCGGACGTCGGCCGCTGGAGACCGACGATCACCTTGGCGAGCGTCGACTTCCCACAGCCCGATTCGCCGACGATGCCGACGGTCCGGCCGGGTTCGAGGGTCACGTTCGCGTCGGTCAGCGCATGGACGTCGTCGTGGCCGAACAGGCTCGAGGCCCGGACGCGGTGCACCACGCTCACGTTTTCAAGCTGGATCAGGTTCCCGGTCATGCCCGGACCTCCTCGGCGGCCGAGCCGAGCGGAGTCCGTTCGGCGGGGAAGTGGCAGGCGACCAGATGCTCCGAACCTTCGCCCGCACGCACCGGCGGATCGCTGTGGCAGACGGCGCGTGCGGCGGGGCACCGGTCGGCGAACCGGCACCCCGGCCCGAAATCGGCAGGAGACGGCACCACGCCCTTGATCTGGGTCAGCGTCGCCTGATTCTCCTCGAGGGAAAGCACCGCGCTCAGCAGACCACGGGTGTAGTGGTGCCGGGGCGACCCGACGAGCTGCGCGGTGCTGCCGGTCTCGGCGACCTGACCGCCGTACATCACCACGACCCGGTCGGCGACATCCGAAACGAGGGCGAGGTCGTGCGAGACCAGGATGAGCGCGAAACCGAGCTCCTCCTTCAACCTCATCAGCAGCGCCATGATCTGGGCCTGCACGGTGACGTCGAGCGCGGTGGTCGGCTCGTCGGCGACGATCAGCCTTGGACTGCGGGAAAGCGCCATCGCGATCAGCACCCGCTGCCGCTGTCCGCCGGACAGCTCGTGCGGGTAGGACCGCAGTGTCCTTTGTGGATCCAGGTTGACCAGCTCCAGCAACTCTTCCGGGCTCTGCGAACCGCCGCGGCGGGTGAACTGCTTGAGCTGCGCCCGGATGGTCATCGCCGGATTCAACGAGCTGAGCGCGTCCTGATAGATCATCGCGATGTCGTGGCCGAGATGCCTGCGACGCGCTTTCGGCGGCATGGTCAGGAGATCGTCGCCCTCGAACCGGATCTGGCCGGAGACCCGCGCGGACGGCGGCTGCAATCCCATGATCGACAACGACGTCAGCGACTTCCCGCAGCCGGATTCGCCGATCAGGCCGAGCACCTCGCCGGACCGGACGGTGAACGATACGCCGTCGACGACGTTCACGCCGTCGTGCCGGTCCGGGAACGAGATGGTCAGCCCTCTCACGTCGAGCACGGCGCGGCGACCGCTGAGGTCTTTCGCCTTGGCACCGAGCCGTTCCCCGGCCTCCCGCAGACCGGCGATGGGAAGGACCGGTGCGCGGTTCTCGGCCGCTTCCTCGGCGGCGATCGCGACCGCGACCGCGCCCGCCTTGGCCCGGCGCGCGGACGGGGCGGCCCAGGCGTCGGAGATCCCTTCGGACAGCACATTCAGCGAGAGCACGGTGATCAGGATCAGCAGGCCGGGGAACAGCGTCGCCCACCAGCCGCCGATCAGGACCAGGTCCTTCCCGTCGGCGAGGACCGACCCCCAGGATGGGTCGGGCGGCTGGATCCCCGCGCCGATGAACGAAAGCGACGCTTCGAACACGATCGCGTCGGCGACCATCACGGTGCAGAACACCAGTACCGGCGCGGCGCAGTTGACCGCGACGTGCCGGGCGAGGATGAAATGCCTTCTGGCGCCGATGATCCGCTCGGCGGCGACGTAGTCCTCGCCGTACTGCGCCATCACGTTCGCCCGCACCACCCGGGCGACCGACGGCATGTTGAGGAAGCCGATCGCCAGGATCAGGACCGAGATCCCGCGGCCGAACACGGCGACGAGAACCGCGGCGAGCGCGATCCCGGGGAAGGCCATGACGACGTCGAGGATCCGCATGATCAGCGCGTCGACCCTGCGGCCGGACGTCGCCGCGATGGAGCCGATCAACGCTCCGGAGACGAGTGCGAGCACCGTCGCCCCGATGCCGATCGTCAACGACCAGCGAGTCCCGTACACCAGGCGCGAGAACACGTCCCGGCCCGATTGGTCGGTGCCGAACCAGTGCTCCCCGCTGGGGCCGCCGGCGTCGGTGCTGAGCGCGTCGGGGCTGTGCGTCGCGACGAAGGCGCCGAACACCGCAACGAGCGCGAGAACGACGATCACCCCGAGCGCGATCCAGGAAGCGGTGTTCAGTCGTGAGAAGCGGATCCCCGGCCGGGACAGCCGTTCGGTCAGATCCTGTTTGAAGAATCCGGGTCGGCTCATGCGTGGCTCCGCAGGCGTGGGTTCGCGATCAGGTAAAGGACGTCGACGATCAGGTTGACCAGTACGAACCCGACCGCGATGGTGATCACGAAGCCCTGGACCTTCGCCGTGTCACCGTCCTTGACGGCCTGGATCATGTTCTGGCCCATCCCCGGCAAGGCGAACATGGTCTCGATGACGACCGCTCCGCCGAGCAGATAGCCGACCCGCAGGCCGAGCACGGTGAGCGGGTTGACCAGCGCGTTGCGCAGGACGTTGCGGCCGACGACCACCACCGGCGGAAGCCCACCGCCGCGAGCCGTGCGCACGTAGTCCCTGTCGAGTTCTTCCACCATCGACGTGCGGATGATCCGGGTCAGCTGGGCGGCCACCGGCATCGCCAGCGAGATCGCGGGTAGTGCCAGCGAATTCAGCCACCCACCGAAGGAGTCGTTCATGCTGACATAGCCGCTGGTGGGGAACAGACCTTCGCCGACCGCGAGCCATTGCACCAGCAGCAGCGCGATCCAGAACGCGGGCGCCGCGACGCCGGCCAGAGTGACGATCCGGATGAGCTGGTCCGGCCAGCGGTCCCGGAACAGCGCCGACGTCACCCCGAGCACCACGGCCAGTACCAGTGCGATGACCAGGCCCAAGAGCGTCAGTTGCACGGTGAGCGGCAGCGCGGTCGCGATGGTCTCGCCGACCGGCTGCCGGGTGATCACACTCGAACCGAAGTCGCCCTGCAGCAGCTGCCAGACGAAATGGAGGTACTGCACGGGAAGCGGGTCGAGCAGGCCGTTCTCCCGCCGGAACTGTTCGAGCTGCTCGGCGGTCGCGTTACCGCCGTCGAACGCGGCCATCGCCGGATCGGTGGGGGAGAACCGCATCACCAGGAACACGAACAGGATGACGCCGAGCAGCAGCGGGATCAGGGAAAGGACGCGGCCGAGCAGCATCCGCGCGACGACGATCACGGGTTCTCCTCAGAGGGCCTTGGCCTGGTTCAGATAGATGCCGGGATAGCCCTGCGCGCGTACGCCGGTGATCGCCTTCGGGTCCCAGGCGGTGCCGAGCTGGGTGAACACCACCGGGTAGATGACCGCCTGTTCGGAGATCATGTCGAGGAGCTGTTTGTTCAGCGTGGTGCGTTTCGCGTCGTCCTGCTCGGCGGCCGCCTGGTTCTGCAGAGCCAGCAGGGTTCGCGCGTCGGCACCGGTCCACCTGGCGTAGCGCGTGGTGAAGATCGACGACTCGGAGTAGTAGTAGCGGATCAGCAGATCCGGGTCGTTGCCGAACTGCAGCGGGTTGTTCGTCGTCGCGACGACCTGGAAGTCGTTTCCGTTGTCCAGCTTGGAGAACAGGGCCTTGGTGTCCTGCGAGTCCAAAGTGGTCTCGACGCCGATCGCGTCCCAGCCCTCCTTGATCACCTTGACGCAGTCCGCGACGAGCGAGGTGTTGGTCGTCGAAAGGGTGACCTTGAGCCCGCTGACGCCTGCCTGCCGGAGCAGGTTCTTGGCCTTCTCCGGGTCGTAGGCGAAGTCGTGCGTGGCCGGTTGGGAAGTGGGCAGTTTCGGGTTGATGAACGAAGTCGCCGGGGTGCCGGCGCCCTTGAGACCGATCTCGACCATCTTCTTGCCGTCGATCGCGTAGTGCAGGGCCTGGCGGACCAGCTTGTCACCGAACGGCGTATGCGCGGTGTTGAACAACAGGAACAGGTTGTTGCCGCCGTCGGCGAACTCGACCGTCCGTCCTGCCTTGCGCAGTTGCTCGGCGTTGGCAGGCGGGATGTTCTCCACGACCTGTGCTTCCGGTGAGGCTCCCGAGATCGCCGCCACCCTCGGTGCGGCGTCCACAATGGACTTCCAGAGCATCTTCTTGTACGCGGCGGGGCGCGGGCCGCTGTAGTCCTCGAACTTTTCGAAGCTCGTGTGGCTCAGCGGCGCCTGCTCGACCACCTTGTACGGGCCGGAGCCCACGACCTTGCCCGCCGCCGCGTCCGCCCATTTGCCCTCGAAGACGTGCTTTGGCACGATCTTGCAGCTCTGGATCCGCTGCAGCGCGTAGGGGAACGGGAACTTGAGGACGAACTCGACCGTTCTGTCGTCGACCTTCTTCACTTCGTCGAGCCAATGCGAGAAGAAGCTGTGGACGAGCACGTTCTCGGCCGGGCTGAGCGCGCGGGCGTAGGTGAAGACGACGTCGTCGGCGGTGACCGGTTTGCCGTCGTGCCATTTCGCGCCGTCGCGCAGTTCGAACTTGAGGCTGGTGGACTTGAGGTCCGCGGGCAGCGCCTTGGCCAGACCGGGGAACGGCTCGCGGGTGATCGGGTCACCCTCCACAAGCGACTCGTAGCAATGCAGGATCGCCGCCATCGAGAAGGCCGAGGCCGTCTGGAGCGGGTCCCAGGTCTGGTTGTTGCCGTAGCCGATCACCGCGGTGAGTGAATCCGCGGCCGCACCCGTCTTGTTCGTGGAGGCCGGGCCGCCGCAAGCGGACAGCGTCGACGAGATCGCCGCCGCGGCGCCGAGCAGACCGGTGTACCTGAGCACGTCGCGGCGGGTGAACGCCTGGCCGGGCGCTGTGGTTCGGGGCATCGTTGCTCCTGACTTCTGTGATCGCCACCAGGAAGAGGTCCACCGAGAAGTAGGACATGGGACGTCCTATGACCTGGCCGAACGATAGAACCCGTATTCCAGCAGGTCAAGGGGTAGTCGGCACTTTGCTTTGACTTTGCTTTCGTACTGGGGAAACGAGGACGTATGACGTAGGATGTCCTCCGGTGGCGACGAGCCGGCACAGGAACGAACACAGGGGAGATGGCCTTGGCGCGTCCTCAACGCAGCGAAGAGATCACCAAACGGATCATCGATCTGATCATCGAGCGCGCCCTGCCACCCGGCTCGCCGATGCCGACCGAGCTGAGCCTGATGGAGGACATCGGGGTCAGCCGCAACTCGATCCGCGAGGCGATCAAGGCGCTGCAGGCGCTCGGGATCGTGGAGATCCGCCACGGCTACGGCACCTTCGTCGGCACGGCCGGCTCCGAGTCGTTGCAGACCTGGCTCCTGTTCCGGACCCGCACGCGCGGAGCGTCCGACGCCGGCCGGCTGCGAGATCTGCTCGAGGTCCGCGAAATGATCGAGACTGAGCTGACGTCCCGGGTCGCGAGGGACCATCGGCCGGAACTGATCGAAGAGCTCGAAGATCGGGTCGCCCGGATGCGCCGGAAAGGCCCCGACGCGGCGCTGGCCGATCGCGAGTTCCACGACCTGATCTGCGCCGAGGCCGGTTTCGACCTCGCGCGCGAGCTGACCGGGCTCTTCTGGGACGTCTACCAGGTGGCAGAGGGTGAACTCGGCGGTCCGGTCTCCTCCCCGGTGAGCACCGCGAAACGTCATCAGGCGATCGTCGACGCGCTGGTACTCAGGGACGCGGAGGCCGCGGCGGAGGCGGTGCACCGGCACTTCGACGAGGTCCGGAAGCGGGCGAAGGCCGGGGAGTACGGCCGCTTCGGCGAGGCGCGGCCGGGGAGGCTGGACCAGGACGCCCGGACCGTTCATAGCGCGCGAAGGCCGTCGCAGCACCCGTAGGTACTGCTCGGCCGGTTAGGGTGGGGCGTTCACGTGGCATCAAGGGCTGGGGGGTCCGCCATGGTCGTCAGACGTACCTACCATCACGGGGATCTTCGTCGTGCGCTCGTGCTCGCCGCACGCGAGGTGCTCGTCGAGCGAGGTCCGGAGGGGGTGAGCCTGCGCGGCGCGGTCGCGAAGGTGGGCGCGTCCACCGCGGCGCCGTACCGGCATTTCCGCGACAAGGACGCGCTGCTCGTCGCCGTCGCGCTCGAGGGACACACCGAGCTGCAGGGCCGGCTGCGGGGTTGCGACGCGGGGACCGTGACCGCGCTCGGGCACTCCTATCTCGGGTTCGCGCTGGAGAATCGCGCGTTGTACCGGTTGATGGTCGGCGCCGGGATCGGTGATCGTACGGCGCATCCGGAGCTCGCCGAGGCTCATCGGGCAACGTGCTCGGTGCTGGCCGACGGCCTTCGTGACCAGCGGCTCGCCGGGAACGATCCGAGCGGGTTCGCTGTCACCCTGTGGTGTTTGTTGCATGGGCTGGCCACGTTGGTGATCGACGGACATATCGAACCGGGGTCGGCCGTCGCCGAGGCCGAGCGCAGCCTTGCTTTCTTGTCGCGCGCGGCTCCATGAACGCGTGGGTCCCTCAGGACGAAATCACGTCCTGAGGGGACCTCGCCCGGCGCGTCAGCCGATGGTCGGGATGAACGTCGGCAGCCGCCGGACCTTCGTGTCCTGCTCGAAGGCGTAGGCGATGGCCAGCAGCGACGGTTCACTGAACCGTCCACCCATGATCGACAAGCCGAGCGGCAGCGGACCGGAGTACGCCATCGGGACGGTCATGTTGGCGTAGCCGGAAACCGCGGCCGGCCCGGAGGAATCGATGAGCAGTGCGCCATCACCGACCCCGAGCTGCGTCTTCCAGGCGGCGTTGTTGGTCGGCGCCACGATCGCGTCCAGCCGGTTCCCGGCCAGCGTTTCGTCGAGGCCGCGCCGTGCCGCGCTGGTCGCGGCTTCCCGCATGGCGCGGTAGGCCGGATCGTTGAGGTCGCCGTTGGTGGCCTGCGACCGGTCCCACAGGTTGTGGGTCCAGTACGGCATTTCGACCTCGGGGTGGTCCAGGTTGTACTGGATCAGCCCGGCCAGGTCCGCTGGGTGCTTGCCGCCGGTGGACGCCAGGTAGGCGTTGAGGTCGTGCTTGAACTCCGTCCTGATCGCTGGGAACTCGTTGGCCGCGATGACGTCCAGGTACGGGATCGTGATCTCCACCGTGGTCGCGCCGAGCTTCCGGAGCCGGGCCAATGCCTGCTCGTACGCCGCCTTGGTGGCGTCGTCAGGGGTGAACACCTCACGCCACACGCCGATCCGCTTACCCCGCAAGGCGTTGGGGCGCAGGTACTTCGTGTAGTCGTCCAGTGAGTGGCGCGCGGCGTCGACGGTGATCGGGTCGCGGCGGTCGGCGCCGTTGAGAGCCGCGAGCAGGATCGCGGCGTCGACCACGTTGCGCGCCATCGGTCCGGCCGTGTCCTGCTGCTTCGAGACCGGCACGATGCCGCTGCGGCTGACCAGGCCGAGGCTCGGTTTGACGCCGACGATGCCGTTGGCGCCGGACGGACACGTGACCGAACCGTCCGTCTCGGTTCCGACGGCGACGGTCGCCAGGTGCGCCGACACGGCGACCCCCGAACCGCTCGACGATCCGCATGGGTTGCGGTCGAGGACGTACGGGTTGGCGGTCTGGCCCGCGAGCGGGCTCCAGCCGTTCGACGAGCTGGTGGAGCGGTAGCTCGACCACTCCGACAGGTTGGCCTTGCCGAGGATGACCGCACCGGCCTCGCGCAGTTTGTCGATCACTCCGGCGTCGCGATGGGGGCGGGATTCCAGCAGTGCGGTCGATCCCGCCGTCGTCGGCTGCCGGTCCGCGGTGTCGATATTGTCCTTGACCAGCACCGGGATGCCGTCCATCGGGCCCTTCGACGCGTGCCGGTGCCGTCGTGCGTCACTGGCCGCGGCGAGCCGCAGCGCGTCCGGGTTCGTGGTGAGCACGGCGTGCAGCGTCGGGTTCAGCTTGCGGATCCGCTGCAGGTAGAACGCCGTCAGCTCGACCGAGGACAGCCTCCCGAAGCGCATCGCCCGCTGCAGATCCGGGATCGTCGCCCGCTCGAGGTCGATACCCGCCACGACCGGGCGCCCCGACAGGGACGTCCCCTGCGCCGGAACCGCCGTCGTGAGGCTCGCGACGAAAATCAGGACGAGAAATGCGGACACGGCCGCGAAACGTCTTTTCAAAGGATTTTCCCTCCCCTGGAAGAATGGCTAAACGGTACGTGGAGAGGGAGTCGGAATTGATTGTGAATTGTATGGGGTCGCCGATCAATCAAAGACTCGTGAGCGGTAATGACGGTTCTAACCATCATTACCACTCACGAGCCACCTCGCGAAGGTGACTGACGATTGGTCGGATGTCTGGCGGAGGCGGCACCCTATGGCGACAGTCTCCCCAGGCTCTCTCTGCGGTCTCTTTCTGGCCTCTTCGGGGGTAAACAGCTAACGCCGTTTTTGCACGATGCGCTTACTGTCGGTTCGGTGTGACGAGTGCGGGGCCGAGATAATCGCCGATGGGAACCCTCAAGGGGGCCGTCCGGCCAGATACTGTTCGACTGCTTGC
The DNA here is from genome assembly GCA_963766045.1 of uncultured Actinomycetota bacterium. Lineage (GTDB taxonomy): Bacteria > Actinomycetota > Actinomycetes > Mycobacteriales > Pseudonocardiaceae > Amycolatopsis. The sequence continues at coordinate 2,830,986 of CAVXYN010000003.1, forward strand.
CGACAGCGCGCGTACCGGCGTCGTCGGTCGGCGGCCACCGCCGACACGGCAAGTGGTGAGCCGGTACGGCCGGGGTTGCCGATGCGCGCGCTCGACGAATTCATCGGACGTGAGGCCGAGTCGCGGCGGGTGCGGTCGCTGATGAGGTCGTCCCGGCTGCTCACCTTGGTCGGCCCCGGCGGGGTCGGGAAGACGCGGCTGGCGATGGATCACGCGTCCCGTGCCCGCGGCGGGGGAGTACGGCTGGTCGGACTGGACGCGTGCGAGAAGGACGATCTTCCCCAGGTCGTCGCGGCCGCGCTCGGGGTCACCGAACGCGCCACCGAACCCGTGCTGGAAACACTGGTCGCCGCGCTCGGGGACGCGCGGGTTCTGCTCATCCTCGACAACTGCGAGCATCTCGCGGACGCGTGCGCGCGGCTGGTCGAGGCCTTGTTGCTGCGCTGCCCCAAACTGCGGATCCTCGCCACCAGCAGGGAAGCGTTGCGCGTGCCGGGCGAGGTGATCCTTCGCGTAGGCGGACTGTCGCTGCCGACCGCCGAGGACCGTGACCCGGCGGCGATCCTGCGATCCGACGCCGCCCGCCTGTTCGTCGAGCGCGCCCGCGCCTGCCTGCCCGGGTTCGAGCTGACCCCGGTCAACGCCGCCCTGGTCGCCGAGATCAGCCGCCAGCTCGACGGGTTGCCGCTGGCGATCGAACTGGCGGCCAGGCGGGTCGGCCAGCTGCCGCTCGGGGACGTTCTGTCCGGTGTGGACGGACGGCTGACACTCCTGTCGGAAGGCAGCAGGACCGCGCCTGGCAGGCACCGCGAATTACGGGCGACGATCGAATGGAGCCACCAGCTCCTCGAACCGGACGAGCAGGTGGTGTTCCGCCGCATTTCCGTGCTGCCCGGCGGGTTCGATCTCGCCGGAGCGGTCGCCGTGTGCACGGGCTTCGGTGTCGAGGCCGTCGACGTGCTCCCGCTGATCTGCGCGCTCGAGGCGAAATCCCTGCTGGACCAGGTGGTCGAGGAGGGCGAGGAGACCACCGCGCGGTTCCGGCAGCTGAACTCCATCCGGGCGTACGGCTTCGAGCGGCTCGTCGAATCCGGCGAGGTCGCGGAAACGCGCCGGCGCGCGCTCACCTGGCTGAGCGGGCTCGTCGCCCCTTTGGCGGAGCGGATCTTCCCGGACGATGTGGTCCAGGCATTGTGTCCGGAGCGGGAAAACCTCGTCGCCGCGCTCGAACCTTCCGCGCAGACCGGGGATCCGGCCGACGCCTGCCACTACGTGCTGATCGCGGTCGGGTTGGCGAAGGTCTGGTACTGGCAAGGGCAGCTGAGCGCGTGCCGGTCACTGCTGGGGCGTGCGTGGGCGCAGGCGGGCGAGGGCGAGTTCCGGAGCCTCGCGATGGTGGAAGCGGCGAGGGCCGCCTGCCGTCAGGGCGATCATGCGGAGGGACTGGAACTGGCGGAAGCCGCGGTCAAGATCGAGCGCGGGCGGTCGAAGCCGGCGGCTTTGGCCGGAGCGCTGGAGGCGCGGGCCTTCGCACTGGCCGGGCGGAGCCGGTTCGCGGAAGGCGTGGCCGGCTATCAGGAATGCATCGAAATCCTGACGTCGCTGGGATCGACGGTCGACGCGGCCCTCTGCCGGCACAACCTCGCGTGGGCGCTGGCCGCGATCGGCGAGGTCTCGGTGGCGGCCGGGGAGATGGCGAAGTGCCTGCCGGTGCTGCTGGCGAAAGGCGCGCCACGGCAGCAGATCGCCGCACTGCACACCCACGGGTCGATCCAGCTCGCCGGTGGCGACCCTTTCGCGGCTGGGGAGACCTTCGCCGAGGCGTTGCGCAAGGCGCCGTTGTCCGACGGGCTTCATCTGGCCTATCCGGTGGAAGGGCTCGCGATCGTGGCGGCGAAACAGGGGAAGGCGCGTCGAGCGCTGAGCCTGGCGTCGGCGTGCGCGCAGCTGAGACGCCGGATCGACACCCCCGCGGAGCCCGCCTGGCAGCGAAAGGTGGACGAGGCGAGGGTGGCGGCGAGGAACCGGCTGGACGGCGCCGAGGTGACGGCCGCGACCACCGCCGGGGCCCGGCTGCGCGGCGAAAACCTGAGAACCTACGCATTGGAGGACAAGGACTTGCCATCCGAAGTTGCCCTGGAACCGTTGACCGAGCGGGAATCCCAGGTTGCCGCGCTCGTCGCGGAGGGACTGACGAACCGGGAGATCGCCGCCAGGCTGTATCTGTCCCCGGCGACGATCGCCACCCATCTGACGAGCATCCGCAACCGGCTCGGTCTGCGCTCGCGCACGCAGATCGCGCTCTGGCTGGTCGAACGCAGTAGTGCTCCGCCTTTCTCCTAGCCGGCCTGCGTTGTTTGCCGCCGCACCTATCCGGAAGTGCGTGAGGTGGCCCTCACGCACTTCACGCCCCGGCCGACTAGCTCGCCCGGGACGACGTCGCGAGTGCCGCGCCGAAGGAGCGCGCGGTGCTCGCGAGTCCGGCCACGGCCGAAACCGGGTCGCGGTGCGCGGGCACGACGGCGGCGAGTGCCGCGCCGACCCGGCCGTCCGGGGTCCGGACCGGAACCGCCGCGCAGGCGAGGCCGGGTGTGATGGTCTCCGATTCGACCGCGTATCCGGCCGCGACGATCTGCCTGCCGTCGGCGTCCGGTTCATCGAGCGCCGGGTGGTACGCGGCGAGCAGGCGTCCGGCCGCGGTTCCGGGCGGCAGCGGCATGCCGGGCCACACCGGGACATCGTCGGCGGGCAGGACGGCGCCCGCCGCGACGAGCGCCCGGCCCTCGCGCGGGACCGCGAGCACGAGGCTCGCGCGCATCCGAGCCGAGAGCACCGGAAGCCACTCCCTGGCCAGCTCCCGCAGCTCGGGCTGCCAGAACCGGCCGAGCCGGAACACCCGCGAACCGATGCGATAGCGGCGATCCGCCCGTTCGACCGCACCGAGATCGACCATCTGATCCAGCAAGCGGTGCACCGTGGTCTTCGGCAACCCGCTCGTCTGCACGAGCTGGGTCAGCCCGGCCTGCCCGCCGTGCTGGTTGAGCGCCTCGAGCAATGCGAACGCACCTTCGAGCACGCCGCGTCCGTTGATGGCTTCCGTCATCGCCGCCCTTCCCGAGAATTCAGGTCACCCCGGAGAAGTAAAGTGCGCATCCGGCGGCCCGAGATACGAACTTTCGGGCAGCCGTAAGGGCAAGGTTCAGCCGTGTGGCCCAGTACGCGGGACTGGAGCGTCACTCCCGGTGCGGTGGGATGTTATGAAAGGACCGTTCCTAACAGAAAGTGTTAGGAAAGGTCCTTTCATAACAGTGGTGACCCCGGACTAGCCGAGCGTGATCGTCACCGTGCTGAATCCGGCCCGTGGCTTCAGCTTCAGCAGGATCCCGCCGAACGGCCCGGGTTTCATGGTCCATCCGGTGGCCTTGCCCGCCAGCGGTCCGGTGGTCTCGGCGACCGGGCGGCCGTCGATCAGCACGCGGGCCGGCTTGCCCGCCGTGACCATGACCTGCGTTTCGGCGGGAGCGCCGGTCACCGCGAGGGTGATCGTCTTGCGGCCGCCGTGGGCGAACAGCGTCCCGCCGGTCGGGCTGGTCGTGTACGTGGGCCCGTCGCCGGGGGCGTACAGCCAGCCGCTGCGATCCATGCGGTCGAGATCGTTCGTGCCCCACTCCTGCGGCCAGACGCCCTCGACCCGCTGGTTGAAGCCGATCGCCGCGCCCGCCCGCAGGTACAGCGGGAAGTCGTCCAAAGTGGACTCCCGGACGAACCGCTTCCCGCCTTCGATCGACGCGCCGGTGTGCAGGTCGATCCAGCGGCCGGCGGGCAGGTAGACCTCGACGGGGGTCGGCTTCCCGGCCGCGGCGTCGGACTCGTTGCGGTCCGCGGACACCGGGACGGCCAGCAGGTCCTTGCCGATCATCATATGCTGATCGGCGGTCCACGCCTGCTCGTCGGCGGGGTAGTCGTAGCCCATCGGCCGCGTGATCGGCTCACCGGTGCGGGCCGAGTGCTGCGCCAGTCCGTACAGGTAGGGGAAGAGGGCGTAGTGCAACAGGACGTTGTCCTTGAACCGCTGCACGGTCTTGTCGTCGTACTTCCACGGCGTCGCGTTGCGCCCGGCGCCGCCGACCTCGAAGACCGGCGACACCGCGGAGAACTGGCTCCACCGCGTGAACAGCGTCGGGCTCGGGTAGCCGGACGGGCCGCCGTTGAACCCGCCGGTGTCGGTGCCCCACACCGGATGGCCGGTCAGCCAGGTGGTGAGGCCCTTGCGGACCGAGAGCCGCAAGCCGTCGAAGTTCGCCTGCGGGTCACCGCCCCAGACCCCGTTGACGATCGAGGGGAGACCGGTGTAGCCGCCGCGCCAGAGCATCGTGTACTTGTCGCCGTGGACCTTCCGCAGCATTTCCGCCGTGGCCTGGGCGTAGCGGACGGAGTTGGTGTTCATCAGGTCGACGCCGGAGCCCGCGTGGAAGGTCGCGTCCTCGAGTTCGAACTCCTCACCGCGGTCACCCTTGACCATGTCGATGCCGAGCGAGAACAGCTTCTCGAGCTTCGCCTTGAAATGCGCGAGCGTCGCCGGATTGGTCAGGTCGAGCTGGCGCGGGTCGGCCGTCCGGCTGGTCTGGATGAAGGAGCCGGGCGGGTAGTCGGTCACCGGACAGGGCCGCTCGCCCGCCTTTTCCTTGACATGCGGGGAAAGCCAGAGACCCAGGTGCACGCCCATCGCCTTGAGGTCCTCGATCATCTTCTTCGGATCGGGGAACTGCTTGGTGTCGAAGGTCAGCGTGCCGTTGCAGGCGTACCGGCTGTTCTGGCCTTCCTCCGGGAGCTTCGTCGAGGTCTCCCACGGATTGTCGATCCACTCGGTCGACATCGGGATACCGCGGCTCACCATCTGCTTCACGTCGTCGACGACGGTGGCCTGGTCGGCGACCGTGTCCCGCCAATGGGTCAGCGCGAACTGCCGCACCGGCGGCAATGTCGGCAGCCCGGCTTTCGCGCTGTACGCGCGGACGACCTGCGAAGGCCCACCCGCGTAGACCTCGTAGTCCAGGCGCGCGGCCTTGAAGCACAGCTGGGTCCGGTCGGGCTGACCGAGCTGGACGGGGCACGGCGGCGGGGTGGTGGCGCAGTGCGGTGGGTCGTCGACGGCGTTGGGGAAGGCGATCCGGCCGATCACGTCGGTCTCGGGGAACACCCCATAGCCCTGCGAACTGAAGAAGAACGGGCTCGGCAGGCCGGTCTTGTTGCAGCGGTTCAGCGGGCCGGAACCGGTGAAGTACGCCTTGTTGATGATCACCCGGTGCCGCAGGTCGGTGAAGATCGAGTTCGCGCCGCCGCCGAGGAAGTGCTCGGCGTCGTTGCCGGTGAGCGATTCGTACACCTGGGTCACGCCGGTGGCCGGTTCGAACCGCCATTCCACGCGGAGTCCGCGTGGCGTCGTCCGCACGGTGACCCGTGCCGTCCGGTCGGCTTCGTCGGTGCCGACGACGTAAGTGGTCGCGTCGCGGCCTTTTTCACTGCGCACGACGTCGGTCAGGCGATGGGTGCTCCCGTCGGCGATCTGGTACGCCATCCGCCCGCCGGGACCGGCGGTGTCTCCGGTGCTCTGCGCGAGTAACTGCTTGTTGTGCTGAAGGAAGCCGAGACGGAACGGCGAGTGCTGGACGGACCAGCGCAGCGACCCGTGTCCTCCGATCTCTTCGGTCGCCTCCGCCGTCGTGGCGGGTATCGCGGCGATGGCGGCGAGCATGACAACACTCGCCAGTGCCCGGTGAAAACCTGGTTTGTGGCGCCTCCGGCGGGGGCGCAGAACATCGGTCATGACGCTCTCCTTTGTCGACCCTGACACGGACGGCGGCCACTCATCCGATGTATACACGGCCGGTCGGGAGAAACTGGCGGCTATTCGCTCAAATGCCCCTGAAACGTCCCATCAATCGGTACACGACGTGACGGACACCGCGTCGAAAACGGCCGTGCCGGGTCCGGGTCGCACAAGTGTTCCTGGCATGCTGGCGAGGTTCGCGCGAACACCACAGCTCCAGGGGGATGTCGTTGATGGAGGAGACCCGCCGCCTCGCCGACCGGTTCGATCTGCTCGAGCCCGTCGGCGGCGGTTCCATGGGCACCGTGTGGCGGGCGCGCGACCAGAATCTGGAACGCACGGTCGCGGTCAAGGAGCTCCTCCTGCCGCACGGTCAAGGCGAGCAAAAGGCCACCGAGGCGAAGAATCGCGCGCTGCGCGAGGCCAGGATCGCCGCGCGGCTGGTACATCCGCACGCGATCACCGTCTTCGGCGTGATCGACGAGCAGGACCGGCCGTGGATCATCATGGAGTACCTGCCCTCGACCAGTCTCGCGGACAAGCTCCGCGAGGGGCCGATGGAGGTCGACGACGTCATCCGCCTCGCCATCCAGCTGTGTTCGGCGCTCGCGGCCGCGCACCGGGCGGGCATCGTCCACCGGGACGTGAAGCCCGGCAACGTCCTCCTGGGTGACGACGACACGGTCAAGATCACCGACTTCGGGATCTCGCGCGCCATCGGCGACGTCACGCTCACCGCGACCGGTGAGATCTCCGGAACGCCGGCGTTCCTCGCGCCCGAGGTCGCCCGAGGCGAGGACGCCACCTTCGCTTCCGACGTCTTCTCTCTCGGGGCGACGCTGTACACGGCGCTCGAAGGCGTGACGCCGTACGGCACCGCGGAAAACCCGATCGCGCTGCTGTACCGCGCGTCGAGCGGCGAGATCACCCCGCCTACGAAGGCGGGAATTCTCACCCACCTGCTGACGCGTCTTCTCGACGTCAGACCGGACAGCAGACCGACCATGACCGAAACCGAACGGGAACTGCGGGCCCTCGCGACGGGCAGCCCGACGACGCTGGTCGCCGAGGAACCGCCGCCGCGTGGCCGCAAAGGCGTGCTGATCGGCGTCATCGCCGGATTCCTCGCCGTGGCGGCCGCCGCCGCGGTGATCGTGGTGCTCAACAGGAGTGGCGGCGATTCGGCGGACGCGGCGCCGCCGGCGAGTTCACAGCCGCAGAACCTCGCTCCGACGTCCGGGGCCTCGATCGCTCCGCAGCCGCCGGCGGCCTCGAGCCCGTCGGCTCCGCCGTCTTCGGCCCCGCCCTCGCCGTCGTCCTCGACGCCGCCACCGGCGCAGACCCCGGGGCAGGCTTTGACGTCCTACTACGCTTTGTTGCCAGGCAATCTCGACGCCGGTTTCGCGTTGCTGAGCGACAACTTCAAGCGTGTCCGCAAGCAGAGCATGGCGACCTACAGCAGCTTCTGGGGACGGTTCCAGTCGGTGTCCGTGTCCAACGTGACCGAGCGCGGCCCGAACTCCGCGTCGGCGACGATCACCTACGTCCGGAAGGGCGGCGGGTCGGAGTCCGAGACCGTCACCCTCAACATGATTCAGCAGGGTGGCAGGTTCGTCATCGATTCCCAGAGCTGAGGCCGAGTTTCCCGGCCAGGCGGTGGATCCAGGCCTCGACGTCGGCGGGAGCGCGATCCGGAAGGCCGAAGATCGTCTCGGTCACCCCGGCCGCCTCCAACCTGGCCAGCCCTTCCGGATCCGGACGGACACCGAGTGCCGAAATCTCCGGCGTTCCGGCCCGGCCGGCTTCGCGCCAGATCTCGCGCAGCCGTCCCGCCTTCTCTTCGATGTCCGCTGTGTCTACTTCGGACGGTGTGGTCAGCCAGCCGTCGGCCGAGTTCGCGATCCAGCGGAAGGTCTTCTCGGTTCCGCCGGCGCCGACGATCACCGGGATGTGCGCCTGCGCCGGTTTCGGCCAGGCCCAGCTGGCCCCGAAGGAGACGAACTCGCCCGCATACGAGGCTTCGTCGTCCGTCCACAGGGCCCGCATCGCTTCCAGGTACTCGCGCAGCACGGTCCGCCGTTTGCCGGCGGGGACTCCGTGGTCGGCCAGTTCGTCGGCGTTCCAGCCGAAGCCGACGCCGAGGGTGACCCGGCCCGCCGAGAGGAGATCGAGGCTGGCGATGGTCTTCGCCAGCGTGATCGGGTCGCTCTCGACCGGCAGGGCCACCGCTGTCGCCAGCCGGATCCGCGACGTCACCGAGGCCACCGTCGCCAGCGCGACCCACGGGTCGAGCGTGCGCAGGTAGCGGTCATCCGGCAGCGACGAGTCGCCGGTGCGGGGATGCGGCGACTCGCGTTTGACCGGGATATGCGTGTGTTCGGGGACGTGGAAGGAGTCGAAGCCCGCGGCTTCGGCCGCGCGGGCGGCGTCGGCCGGGCTGATGCCGCGGTCGCTGGTGAACAGTACGATCCCGTGTCTCACAGCGACTCACGGTATTAGAACGTGTTTCAGTTTGCAACCGATTCCCGCAGTGTGACCGGCAAGGAGTTCAGTCGCCAGGTGCTCGGGTCGGGAATGCGCAGCAGGCCTTCCGCCAGGGCGAGATCGGGGAAGCGGCGCAGCAGCGCGGAGAGTGCGACTTCGGTCTGCACGCGGGCCAACGAGGCGCCGAGACAGAAATGCGGGCCGTGGGCGAACCCGAGATGCCCCACCGCTCCGGTTGGACGGCGGACGTCGAACACCTCCGGGTCCGCGAACGCTCGCGGGTCGCGGTTGGCTGACGCGATGGAGTGAACGCGGGGGACACGAGCTGGCGGAGGCGGAGGCGGAGGTGTTCGGGGCCCTCCGCAACCCCCTCTGGTGCCCGATCCGCGCCTCAGCCGCCCCCGACGTCACCACCGTCACATCCGTAACCGTCCACACTGGACAGACACGTCCCGAACGCCACATTGGGGACGCTCAACGTCCCCAATGTGGCGTTCGGGGCACCTCGAGGGCAACTGCGGCGGGCGACCGGAACACTCACGACCAACTGAACCGGCTCACACCAGGTCGGTGTGCCGGATCCGGTACACCTGAAGCCGGAGTCCGTAGTACTTCTCGGTCTCCCCGACCCAGATCATCCCGAGCCGTTTCGCGGTCGCGATCGCGCGGCCGTTGTTGGGGCGGGCGACGGCGAACAGTTCGTCGGTGTCCTGGGTGAACGCCCAGCCGATCAGCGCCCGCGCGGCCTCCGCGGCGTAACCCTCGCCCCACGCGTCGGGATGCAGCTGCCAGCTGATCTCGAGATCCTCCTCGAACGGCGGCAGCAGATGGATGCCGAGCCCGCCGATCAGCACACCGTCCTCTTTGCGCTCGACGGCCCATCTTCCGCGCGGTGGCACCAGATTGGGCTGCGCCTGCTGCCAGGCCTGCAGCACCGAACGCATCGCCGCGACATCGCTGACCCGGTCCATGGCGGGGGTGAGCCAATGGGTGACCGCTTCCGAACCGTAGATCGCCAGTGCGGCTTCGGCGTCGTCCTGCGTCCAGTCACGGACGACAAGCCTTTCGGTGGTCAAGTCCATAGCAGAACGTTACGCGAACGCGCCACGGAAGTGGATGTCCGGAAAGTGACGAATCGCTGCATTGAGCCGTGCCCAAGACGCTTATTTGACCGATCGTTCCAGATATGGTTACCTTCTTCTCGTGTCCAGGGTGAAGGAATTCGATGTCGACGCGGCCTGCGATGCCGCACTGGAGCTGTTCTGGCGGCAGGGGTACGAGGCCACCTCCGTCAGCGACCTTGTCAGGGAACTCGGCATCGGCAAAGCCAGCCTTTACGCGACGTTCGGAACGAAGCACGAACTGTATCTCGCAGCTCTGAACTCCTACGCCGCGCGAGGCAACGCGCGGATCGTGGACGACCTCGCCGGGCCTGGTCCGGCACTGGCTGCAGTACGAGGGCTCGTCGAGCGCTATCTTGCCGAAATCCTTGACGAGGCAGGGCGAAACGGCTGTTTCGTGGTGAACGCCGCCATGGAGATGCTCCCCGGTGATGCCGAGGTGTCCCGGGTGGTGGAGCGTAGCTGGGACGCACTGGAGGTGGCGCTGACGATGGCCCTCAGCCGGGCGAAGGCGCAAGGGGAGCTGGCCGAAGACGCCGACCCGGCGGTGCTCGCCGGGTTCCTGCTCACCGTCCTGCAGGGGATGCGGGTGCTGGGCAAGGGGGCCGATCCGGTGGCCAGGGTTCGGGCCGCCGCGGAGCAGGCGATGGTCGTCTTGCGGTCTTCGTGAACTTGATAATTCTAGAACGAACAGACCAGAAAGTGAGAGTAGTGGGGAAGCGGTTCAGGGACAAGGTCGTGCTGGTCACCGGCGGAGGGTCCGGGATCGGCCGTGCCACGGCGTCGGCGTTCGCCGGGGAAGGGGCGACTGTGGTCGTCGCCGGACGGGACGTGGAGAAGCTGCGGAGAACGGTGAAGGAGATCGAGGCCGACGGTGGTACCGCGGACCAGATCGTCGCCGATGTCGGCGACGGCGCCGAGGTCGAGAACCTGGTGTCCGAGACGGTGCGCCGCCACGGCGGGCTGGACATCGCGTTCAACAACGCGGGGGTGCTCGGCACCCCGGCACCCGCCGCAGACCTCGACGAAGCAGGTTTCGCCGCCGTAGTGCACACCAATCTGACCGGCACCTGGCTGTCCATGAAGTACGAGATCGCCCAGATGCGCGCGGGAGGCGGGGGAGTGATCGTCAACATGGCCTCCAACATCGGTGCGCACGGGCGCCTGCCGGGAATGGCCGCGTACGCCGCTTCGAAAGCCGCCGTGAGCGCGTTGACCCGCACCGCGGCCCGCGACCACATCGCCGAGGGGATCCGCATCAATGCCGTCAGTCCCGGCGCCACCGACACCGGGATGTCGCTGCGACCTGGGGAAACCGAGGCCGGCCGGGCCGAGCGGCTCGGTTCGGTGATCCCTCTCGGCCGGATCGGAGCCGTCGGCGAGGTCGCCGCGGCGGTGCTGTGGCTCGCCTCGGAAGAGGCCGCGTTCGTCGTCGGACACGATCTGGTTCTCGACGGCGGGGTCACCGCCTGAGCGTTTTCGAAGAATCGCGATCGAGTCGCACAATTCCGGAAAGCCTCATTCCTAGATCCGCACGACGATCGACCGAGCTATTTCCTGAAACCGGGATGAAGCCGGCCGGATGATAGGCTCGCGTCTGCGAATCTGGGGGTTTTAAAAAATGGAACTACGTGATATTCAGACGTTCCTCGCACTGGCCGAGGAACTGCATTTCGGAAGAGCGGCCGAGCGGTTGCGGGTGTCGCAGGGCAGGGTCAGCCAGACGATCAGCGCGTTGGAGAAGGAGATCGGCGGATCCCTGTTCGAGCGGACCAGCAGGCCGACCCGGCTGACCCCGCTCGGGGAGCAGTTCCTCGCCGACGTGCGGCCGGGCTATGCCGACGTCCTCAACGCGCTGCGGCGGTGCCAGGCGGCTGCCGCGACCTCGCACGGACTGATCAACATCGGCTACGCGCCGCTGGTCGACGCGCGGCTCGTGATGGGGTACGTCACGGCGTTCGAGTCCGGGTATCCCGGTCACCGGGCTGCCATGCGCGCGTCGCAGCCGCTGGGGAACATGGACTTCTCCCGGCTGACCCGAGGTGAGGAGGACCTGGTCCTGGTCTGGGTGCCGGGCGGTGGTGACGTCCTGATCGAACGGCTGGGGCTCAGCGTCGGCCCGGTCCTCGCCTCCGAACGCCGGGCCGTGCTGGTCCCGGCGGACCACGAGTTCGCGCGGCGGGAGGCGGTCAGCGTCGAGGATCTCGCCGGCCGGCCGATGATCCGGCCCTGGTGCGGATGGCCGGAGGAGCTCCGCTCCGCCTGGTCGCCCACCGAGACCCCGTCCGGGCGCACCATCGGCCATGCGTGTGACCACCCAGTGGCTCCCGGTGATCGCGAACCACTGGTGCTGGAGGATATGCAGACCCTGGTGGCCAGGGGGTATGGTCTGCACTTCTCCCAGGAGTCGGTGCTCGAGCGCGCACCGTTCCCCGGGCTGAAGGCCGTCCCGATCATCGATCTGCCGCCCGCCGTACTGCTGCCCGTCTGGATGGCCGGATCCGCTCCCGCGGGGCTGGCGGCATTTCTCGAGGTGGTCGCAAGCCCTTTTCACGAAGCCAGCGTAGCGTGACGATTTCTCCCTGATATACGCACATTATGACGGGGTCTGTGAACCCTTGGGGGCCGGCAAGGGGGTAATGGGGATTCAGGAATGAAGCATTCCTGAATCCCCATTCCGGTGTTCGTCAACCGCGGGAGGGCAGCAGTTCCTGCATCTTCGTCTTCACACCCTGTGCGAAGAGATGCCAAGCGTTGGGATCGCCTTTGAGCACGGCCTCGGTCAGCGACTTCAGCTGTTCGGCCGTCGCATGCGGTGGGATCGGCGGGACCTCGGGATCGCATCGCACGTCGAGCACGGTCGGCAGGTCCGCCGAAAGCGCGACCTCCCACGCCTCGCCCAGCTGGTCCGGGGCGTCGACGGCGATCCCGCCCAGACCGATCTCGATGGCGAAGTCCGAGTAGGAGATCTCCGGCAGCACCTGCGAGGGTTCGAACTTCGGCGAGCCGCCCATCGCGCGTAACTCCCAGGTGACCTGGTTGAGGTCGCCGTTGTGGAAGACGCAGATCACGCAGCGCTGGTCCGCCCACAGCTCGCGGTAGCGGGCGATGGTGAGCAACTCGGCCATCCCGTTCATCTGCATCGCGCCGTCGCCGACAAGGGCGACCACCGGCCGGCCGGGATGCGCGAACTTCGCGCCGATCGCGTACGGCACGGCCGGCCCCATCGTGGCCAGCGTCCCGGACAGCGAACCCCGCATCCGGCCGCGCATCCGCAGGTTCCTGGCGTACCAGTTGGCCGCCGAACCCGAGTCCGCGGTGACGATGGCGTCCTCCGGGATCCGTTCGGACAGCTCGTGCACGATCCGCATGGGGTTGACCGGATCCGCATCCAGCATCGCCTGGCGCGTGACGGTCTCCTGCCACTCACCGACGTTCTTCTCGACACGCTCGCGCCAGCCGCGATCGGCCTTGCGTTCCAGCAGGGGGATCAGTTGCTGCAGCGAGCCCTTCGCGTCGCCGAGAAGGTTCACCTCGGTCGGATAGCGCAGACCGAGGAAGCGGGGGTCGATGTCGATCTGGACCGCACGTGCCTGGCCGAACTCCGGCAGGAACTGGGCATACGGCATGTTGGAGCCGACGATCAGGAGGGTGTCGCAGTCCCGCATCATCTCGTAGGTGGGCCGCGTACCGAGCAGGCCGATCGACCCGGTGACGTAGGGGAGGTCGTCGGGCAGCACGTCCTTGCCCAGCAACGCCTTCGCGACACCCGCACCGGTCAGCTCGGCGATTTCGCGCAGTTCGGTGACGGCGTTGCGCGCACCCTGTCCGATCAGCATCGCCACCTTTTCGCCCGCGTTGAGCACTTCGGCGGCGCGAGTGAGTTCCTCCGACGGCGGGATCACGCTGGCCCGCGGATGATCCGGGGGTGACGACGGCACGTGTTTGAATTCGTGCTGTGGCGGTTGGTAGGTCTCTTCCTGGACGTCGGCCGGGATGATCAGCACCGTGGGTGCGCGCTGGGCCATGGCCGTGCGCAGCGCACGGTCGAGGGCGTTCGGCAGCTGTTCGGGGACGTTCACCTCGACGAGGTATTCGCTGGCGACGTCCTTGAACAACGACTGCAGGTCCACTTCCTGCTGGTAGCTCCCGCCCATCGCGCTGCGCGCCGTCTGGCCGACGATGGCGACGACCGGCACATGATCGAGTTTGGCGTCGTACAGGCCGTTGAGCAGGTGGATCGCCCCGGGCCCGGACGTCGCCAGGCAAACGCCGGGCCGCCCGCTGAACTTCGCGTAGCCGACGGCGGCGAACGCCGCCATCTCCTCGTGGCGCGTCTGGACGAACCGAGGCTTGTCGCCGGCCGCGCCGAACGCGGTCACCAGCCCGTTGATCCCGTCACCGGGATAGGCGAAGACCTGCTCGACGTCCCATTCGCGCAGCCTGGTCAGAACGTGGTCCGCAACGGTTTCGCTCATGGCCGCCGGGTACCGCCGGTCCTGCCGGGTCAAACATCCACGAGGATCCTGGTCACCGCGGCGACGACGTCCGGATGACCGAGCGGCAGCGGCGGCGGGACGCGATTGAACGGTTCGCCGCTGCTGTGGGGAAGCACCTTGACCACGGTCCCCTCGGAGCGCAGCTTCTCGAGCTGGTCGGTGTGACCGGTGAGCCAGTTCTCGTCGGTCTCGCCGTCGGCGCCCGGATCGAGCAGGAGGAGGTGGCCCGCGGCTCCGGGATGCCGCTCGGCCAGCCGCAGAGCCTCGTCCGCGGCATGCCCGCTCGCGACGACGTCGACCGGCGGTCCCTCGGGATCGGCCTCGTCGAGCAGTTCTTCGGCCTGGCTCAACGCGCCGTCGACGGGGAGCCTGCACCAGATCACCCGGCGGCGGGCGGTGAACGGCCGCCAAGTCGCGGGAAGCTCGTCGTGTTTGCCTTCTCCCGCGGGGTCGAGGACGATGATCCTCGCGCCTTCGGTGTCGCCGTCCACGACGACGGCCGGTCCTTCGGCTCGGACCGGATCGGTTTCACCGGACATGGTCGCCTCCCTCTAGCGCTTGGTACGTGGCAATTCCGGTGAGTCGGTGTCGAGCGGCACCGAAGCGGACCTGATGAGTCCTAATTGGACCGTCTGTCGTTTGGTCAGTGCCTCCAGCACCCAATCGGCGGCTGTGCGCAGCCGGTTGCCCGGCATGGCGAGCAGGTGGTAGCCGCGGGTGACGGCCTTGGCGGGCAGACCGGAAAGCGGGATGTGCAAGGGATTCGCCGCGGCCTTGCGCTCGCCGAGGTCGACGACGAACCCGAGATCGTGATGCCGGTAGGTTCGGTGCGAACCGCGGCCGAGTGACGCGGCCACGTTGCGGCCGGCGAGTTTTCCTTGCCGTTCAGCGTGTTGTGCCGTCATCGGCGTGTACTCGCCCGGGCGGGTGAGGTCGGGGACGGCTGCCGCGTCGCCGCACGCGTAGACGTCGCGACGGCCGGGGACGTTCAGCTGAGCTGTGACGACCACACGGCCCTTCGCGGTTTCCAGGCCGAGGTCCGCCACCAGCGGATCGGGCCGGACACCGACGCACCACACCAGAGTGCGAGTGGGGACGGAATCGCCTGATGTCAGCGTCACACCGTCACCGTCGGCCTTGTCGACCGACGTCTTCATCAGCACCTCGACCCCACGCGAGCGCAGAACCTCGTCCGCGGTCACGCCGAGGCGTTCGTCGAGTTCCGGCAGCACGCGCTCGGCGATGTCGAGCAGGAGCCAGCGGATCTGCTGGCCCTCCAGCTCGGGATGCCGCGCGGCGAGTGCCGCGGTGAAGGCCGGACCCTGCGCGGCGACCTCGGTGCCGGTGTAGCCCGCGCCGACCACGACGAAGGTGCAGCGCGCGTCTCGTTCGGCCTGGTCGTCGGTGGAGGCGGCGAGTTCGATCTGCCTGGTCAGGTGATCTCGCAGGTAGAGCGCCTCGGGAAGGCCACGGAAACCGTGGGCGTACTCGGGAACACCAGGGATCGGCAGCAGCTTGTTGACGCTTCCGGCGGCGAGCACGAGCCGGTCGTAGCCGATGTGGCGTTCCCGGTCCTCCGGGTCGGTGTAGCTCACGCTGCGGCCGTCGAAATCGACCGACGTCGCGGTGCCGAGCACCAGCCGCACGCCGCGCAGCGTGCCGGGAATCGAGACCGAGATCCGCCTGGCCTCGAGGATTCCGGCGGCGACCTCTGGAAGGAGCGGGAGATAAAGGAAGTAGTCGGTCGGATTGAGCACGACGACTTCGGTCTCGTCGCCGACGGTCTTGAGCAGGGCCTTCGCGGCGTTGTACCCGGCGAAGCCGCCCCCGATGATCACTACGCGCATCGTTCGCCCTTCCGGGAGTTTCAGTCCTTTGTGGGCCAGTCTCCGGTCGCCTTGCGGTATCCGACCGCACCCGCTCGTTCGGTGGCCGCCTTCACCGCACCGAAGATCGCGCCCTGCGCGGCCGCGGCGATGAGGACCTGAGCCCAGGAATAGTCCCGGTCCGTGGCGTTCGGTGCGTCCTCATTGCCGGTCGCGCGTTTCCAGATCCGTTTGAACGCCTGCCCGGCGAGCACTCCGCCGAGTGCGCTGACGACCATGCTCAGCGGTTTGTAGAGAGCCTTGTTCACGACGACCTCCGGCGCACGATCAGCCGGATGGCCACCAGCAGCGCGAGAATCCCGGCGAAGATGGGCAACGGGTTGGCGCGGACGACTTCGGTGCCGTGCCGGAACTTCTCGGCCGCGGGCTCCGAAACCTTCTCGGAGATCTTGGCGCTCGCCTGATCCACCTTGGTGTCGAGGTTGTCGTTGACCCGGGATTTGACGTCCAGTTTCTGTCCGAGTGCGTCGAGGGTTTCGGTCAGCTCTTCACGCGTCACATCCCGGTCAGCGCGTGCTTCCTCGGCGTTCTTGGGGAAATCCGTCATGAGTGCACTCCCTGTTTGACGGTGTCCACGTCTTCGCGGACGCCTTCGATGGCCTCTTCGGGAACGGGCGGCGTGGCGCTCGCGACCTCCTTGCGACCGATCACGGCGGCCAGGCCGGCGGCGAGCAGCAGCGCGGCGCCGGTCACCAGCGCGGCCAGCCAAGCGGGCATGACCAGGGCCAGCGCGAGTATCACGGTGGCGATCAGCGTGCCGACTCCGAACAGGGCAAGGACACCGGCCACGCCGAACAAACCGGCGCCGAGTCCCAGCCGCTTCCCTTTGCCCTGCAATTCGAAGACAGCCAGCCGCATTTCGTCCCGCACGAGTCGTTTGACCTCGTCGGTCAGGTCGGAAACCAGTTCGCCGATCGAGCGGTCCTCGGTCGGTTTCGGGTGGGCTTGTTCGATCATGGAACACCTCCTCGGGCTCACTGTTCGCCGGGTACCCGGGTCCCTCGGTGGTCAATCACGGTGAGTTTGAGCGCGGTCATGTCGGGTAGCCGATGAGTACCGGCTCGGAAACACCGAACCCGACAGGAGGATGCATGAGCACGATCACCGAAATGGTGGATGTCGAAGTCCCGGTGCAGACCGCGTACAACCAGTGGACGCAGTTCGAGTCGTTCCCGGAGTTCATGGAAGGCGTCGAGGAGGTCCGCCAGGTCGACGCGACGCACACCCACTGGGTGACCGAATTCGGTGGCGTGAGCCGGGAATTCGACGCGACCATCACCGAGCAGCACCCGGACGAGCGTGTCGCGTGGAAATCGGACTCTGGCCCCGATCACGCCGGCGTCATCACCTTCCATCGTCTTGAGGACAACAGGACGAGGGTGACGGCGCAGATGGAGATCGATCCGGAGGGTTTCGCGGAGAACGTCGCCGACAAACTGGGCGTTCTCGACCGCCGGATCAAGGGCGACATGAAGCGGTTCAAGCAGTTCATCGAGAGCCGCGGCCACGAAACCGGCGAATGGCGCGGCGACGTGAACCGCCCAGGTAGCTGACCCGCGCGTCCGTAATCGGCCCGCGGCTCCCCCCGGAAGACGGCGTTTTCCGGGTGGGGGTCGCGGGTACCTCATGCGTGAGGTCCTCAACGAAGGGAGCGTCCCGGCATGACTACCAACGCTTATGTCTCCTTCCTCATCATCGGGGTGGCGCTGGTCATGCTCGACGGCCTGATCATCTACCGCAGCGGGCGCCGCTATCTCCAAGGTTCCTACGGCGATGCCGCGGCCGGTGCGTCCATGACCTGGCTCATCACCGTGCTCTTCCACCTCGCCACGCTGGGGGTGCTGGCGCTCCTGTCGACCATCGACATCGGGGGCAGTGACCTGCCCGGCGTCGTGGGCCGCCTTGGCGTGCTGCTGCTCGTACTCGCCATCGCGCACGCGATCACGCTCGGCGTCCTTTCGCATATCCGCGGCGAGCAGGAGGCCGAGGCCGTCATGCATCGCGGTCACCAGCGTGTCGAGCCCGAACAGCAAGGTACGACGGTGACCCCGGTACCCGGCCAGGAAGGGCGCCATCCCGAAGTCAGCCCGCCCTACCTGTCGCCCTAGTCCACGGTCGTCCTGATCCCACAAAGGACAGACGCAATGAAGGGGCCTTTCATCGCAAATTTTGCGATGAAAGGCCCCTTCATTGCGCGACCGCGGGAAGTCAGTCTTCGGTGAGCTTGCCCCGGAGCTGTTCCAGCGTCTGCGAGAGCAGCCGCGAAACGTGCATCTGCGAGATCCCGACGCGCTCCGCGATCTGGGTCTGGGTGTAGCCACCGAAGAACCGCATCACGAGGATCGAGCGTTCCCGCTTAGGCAGTTCCCGCAGCAGCGGTTGCAGTGCCTCATGGTGCTCCACCAGCGCCATCTCATGGTCCTCCTCGCCGATGGTGTCCGCGAGGGAGAGGGCCTCGGAGGCGTCGTCGTGGACCGGCTTGTCGACCGACAGCGTCTGGTACGCCTGGCCGGCCAGCAGTCCCTCGCGCACCTCGTCGACGTCGAGACCCAGGTGCTCGGCGAGTTCGGTCGGGGTGGGGGCGCGGCCGAGCCGCTGTGCCAGCGCGCCGGTGCCCTGGCTCAAGGAGACGTGCAGTTCCTTGAGCCGCCTCGGCACCCGGACCGACCAGCCGGTGTCCCGGAAATGGCGCCGGACCTCGCCCATGATCGTGGGCACCGCGAAGGAGAGGAAGTCGTGCCCCCGCCCGGGATCGAACCGGTCGACCGCGTTGATCAGACCGATTCGCGCCACCTGCACCAGATCCTCCCGCGGTTCGCCGCGACCGGAGAACCTGGTGGCGATGTGTTCGGCCAGGGGCAACAGCTCGGTCACCAGCAGACCGCGGAGTTCTTGGCGCCGAGGGGAGTCCTCCGGTAGCGCGTACATCTCTTCGAACAACGGCTCGCAATGGGCATAGTTGTCCGCTTGCCGGGTAAGGGGTTTGCGCTCGGCGTTCACCCGTCGCTCGTTCCCGGAGACAGGATCAGGTCGATCGTCGTCAAACTCCCCGGTTCTCCCTGGATCGGGTCGCAGCGTGCGGTCACCGAACGAGTCAGCGTCGTCAGCACGTGCCACCCGAACGTGGTCTCGCTCGGCAGGTACGGTTTCGTTGTCCGGGCGGAGATCGAAACCGAAATCCCCTCCGGAAGCTCGCGAAAGACACAGCACAGGGTCGCTCCGAGATCAGCGGGCTGGACAAGCTGGGCGCAGGCTTCGTCGACGGCCATCTTCGCGTCTGAAATGGCGTCCAAGCCGAAGTCCGCACGCGCCACCACGCCATGGGTGAGGGTGCGGACCAGAGGGATCTGTTCCGCCTCCGCGGGAAGCCGGAGCTCGATCAGGTCGAGCATCCCGTTCGCCGTGGGCCGGGTTCCAGGGGTCAAGCTGCCCCGTCCGTATGCATCCATTGCGAGACCTATCCGTCCGTGGACGTGGGCAAACCGCGGCGGGGTTCCGCCGCGGGGCGCTGCTTCAACGACCGAGGGCTCGTTGAAGCTCCTTCTTGGACATCTTCGACCTGCCGTCGATATTGCGCTTCTTCGCTTCGTTGTACAGCTGGTCCTTTGTGGGGCCACCGGGGCCCTGCCGGTTTCCCGAACGCTTCCCGCCTCGGCGCTGCGGCGACATGTCCTGGGTGGAGGTGCGGCTCGCCTCACGCGATTCGCCGGACTGCGCGCGGTTCTTGTTGACCGTGCGCGCCGCGATCTCCTCGGCGCGGTCGGTGCTCGCGCCGCGGTCCCTCGCGGACTCCTTGATGTGCTTGTACTGACGTTCCCGTTTCGAACTCCAGCTCTGCTGCGGCATGGCGGCTCCTCTCCTCTTCGAGGAGATACCCCGATCGTTTCTCCGGATAAACGTCCGGTTGACACCGGGATCGGACGGGTACGCGACGGTCAGACGCGACAGGGAGGCCGAGATGCGCATTGGGTACACGCTCATGACCGAACAAGCCGGTCCGAAGGCTCTGGTGGAGTACGCTGCCGGCGCCGAGAAGGCGGGCTTCGACTTCGAGGTGATGAGTGACCACTACTCGCCTTGGCTGGACGAGCAGGGCCATTCGCCGTACGCGTGGAGCGTGCTGGGGGCGGTCACGCAGAGCACCGACCGCGTCGAACTGATGACCTTCGTGACGTGTCCGACCATGCGTTATCACCCGGCCGTGGTGGCGCAGAAGGCGGCGACCGTCCAGCTGCTGTCGGACGGCCGGTTCACCCTCGGCCTCGGTGCGGGCGAGAACCTGAACGAGCACGTGATCGGGCGCGGCTGGCCACCGGCGAACGTCCGGCACGACATGCTCGCTGAAGCCGTTCAGATCATCGGCGGACTGTTCGACGGCGGGTACTTCGATTACGCGGGTGACCACTTCCGTGTGGATTCGGCGAAACTCTGGGATCTGCCGGAACAGCGCGTCCCGATCGGCGTCGCGGTGTCCGGATCACAGTCGGTGACCCGGTTCGCGCCGATCGCCGACGCGATGATCGCGGTGGAACCGAAGGAATCGTTGAGCCGCGAATGGGACGCCGCGAGGCTGGGGCCGCCGACGAGGAAGATCGCCCAGTTGCCGGTGTCCTGGGGTGAGGACCGCGACGCCGCGGTCGAGCGCGCGCACGAACAGTTCCGGTGGTTCGGCGGCGGCTGGAAGGTCAACGCCGAGCTCCCGGGCCCTCCCGGGTTCGCCGGCGCGACTCAGTTCGTCAAACCGGAGGACGTCGCCGCCGCCATCCCGTGCGGGCCGGACGCCGAGCCGATCGTGAAGCAGGTGGGCGAGTTCGAGGCGGCCGGGTTCACCGACGTCGCGCTGATCCAGATCGGGGGAGACCGGCAGGAGGACTTCCTCGGCTTCGCGCAGGACACGCTGCTTCCCGCACTGCGCAGCTGATTCACTCGTTCGGAGCAAGATCGGGATGTCTCTGGGCTCAGGCGGCCGGCACCTGTGTGTAAGCCGATGATCGTGGGTACCTGGGGAGGACGTCGGCCTGAAGGAGGGGAACTGATGAAGCGGGATCTGACGAGTGGCTTGCATCCGGTGCCCGACCTCTTGCTGGAGGGCCAGGATTCACCGGAGCAGGAGGCGGTGCGCAGAAAGGCGGCTCTTGCCGTGGCCTCGCGGGCTCAGAGCGCCGAGGACTGTGCGCTGCTGCTGGACATGCTGGGCCTGCACAAGGGTGGGCGCAGCTCCGAAGTCGCCTGAATCCAGGGCTGTCTGGAACGCCCTGGATGGTGCGAATGCCCCTTTCGCCACAACATCATATTGCGAATGGGGCATTCGCGATTCCTCCCCATTGGAGAACAGCTGACCAAAAACCAAAATGTCAGGTGTATTTCTAACGTTGGTACGTTGACTTGACATGGTGGCGCACCGGTTGCAGGGTTACCCCGCCTCGGGGGATCGCAACGAGGAACGCGCCAAGGAGTTTTCGTGCAAGACCCGGCCGGAGCCGTCACCACCGAACAACGTCCACGACTTGCGACGACACTTCTCACTCGTCACGTCAGCATGATCGCCTTCGGCGGGGCGATCGGGGCGGGGATCTTCGTCGGCAGCGGCAGCACCATCGCGCGGATCGGCCCCGCCGTGGTGATCAGTTACCTCGTGGTCGGCGCGCTCGCCGCGACAGCAATGCGCCTGCTCAGCGTGCAGTCCCAGAACAATCCCGACAGCGGCGCGTTCGCCACCCATGTCGGCGAGGCCTTCGGCCACATCGGCCGGTTCGCGGTCGGCTGGATGTACTGGTGGCTGCTGGTCGGTACGGCGAGTGTGGAATGCATCGCGATGGCCAAGATCGCCGGCCGCTGGCTGCCGGGTGTCCCGGCCTGGGCCTGGACGGTGATGTTCTTCACCGCACTGGTCGCGCTCAACCTGGCCCGCGTGCGGGTTTTCTGCGAGATCCAGTTCTGGCTGGTGTTGATCAAGGTCGTGATGCTGATCGCGATACCGGTACTGGCCGTGCTTGCCGTACTGGGCCTTGTTCCCGGCGTCGACTCGCCGAACCTGGACAACATCACCGACAACGGCGGCCTCATGCCTCTCGGCTCGGGCTCGATCTTCCCCGGCATCCTGCTGGCAGCGTTCTCGTTCATCGGAATCGAGATGACCGCGATCGCGGCCGCCGAGGCGCGGCGGGCACGCCGGGCGATCCGCCGGTCCACGCGGTTCGTCACCTACACCGTGTCCGGTTTCTACGTGCTCGCCCTGTTCATGACCGTGGTCATGACACCGTGGAACGATCCGTCCGTGGCGGCCAGCCCGTTCGGCGCGATGATGACGGCGTTGCACATTCCGGCCACCTCGACCGTGATCGAGATCGTGGTGTTCACCGCCTTGTTCAGCGTCGCCAACTCATGTGTCTACGCCGCTTCCCGGATCGGTTTCTCGCTGTCCGAGCGCCGTGACGCGCCCAAGTCCTGGGGTCGTCTTTCGCGCTTCCAGGTGCCCGCCGTCGCGATCATCTCCACCTCGGTGTTCGGGCTTCTGGTGTCGTTGCTCAACTATGTCGCGCCGTCCGTGGTGTTCAACGCCCTGATCGACTCGACCGGCGTCGTGCTGATCATGGTCTGGATCGCGATCGCCTTGGCGTACCTCAAATTGCGCCCGCAGCAACCCGGGCTCAGCCTCAGCCGGGCCGAACTCGCGCCGCAGCGCAGGTTGTCCGTCGCGGCATGGATCGTTTCACTGGCCATGCTCGCCATGTTGGTCGGCATGGTCTTCATTCCGTCGACCCAACTTCAGTTGATCATGACGGTCGTGCCGGTGCTGATCATCTTCCTGGTGGTCCTGTGGCGCGAAACGAGTGAGTCCGCCGACCCCGACTGGTAGCGGCTAGCCGGCGCGGCGAGCCACGACGAGATCCGCCACAAGGGCACGGTAGGCCTCATCCCGGTCCGGTGCGCGCAAGACCGCCGAAGGATGCACCGTGGCCACCGCGGTCGCGGCGTACTCGGGCAGCTCGATCGGTTCGCCGCGGCTCCGGGTGATGCGGAAGTCCTTGCCCAGCAACGCTTGCGCGGCCGTAGCGCCGAGGAAGACCAGCAGCTTCGGGTGAACCGCGTTCAGCTCGGCGCGCAGCCACGGGAGGCACGCCACGACCTCGGTCCTCGAGGGTGTCTTGTGGATGCGCCGTTTGCCGCGCTCGTCGCGTTTGAACTTGAAATGCTTGACCGCGTTGGTGACGTACACCTTCCGGCGGTCGAATCCCGCCTCGTCGAGCGCTTTGTCCAGTAGACGTCCGGCCGGGCCGACGAACGGGGCCCCGGCCTGGTCTTCCTGGTCACCCGGCTGTTCGCCGACCACCATGACCTCGGCGGCCCGGGGACCTTCACCGAACACGGTCTGCGTCGCGTCACGGTAGAGGTCGCAGCCCTGGCACCCGGACGAAGCCGAACGCAGCCGGTCCAGGTCGGTGGTGTCGGGCGGGGCCGCGCCGGGTGCCTTCGTCGCCATGCCGTCGGATGCCCGCCCGGCCGGACGATCAAACGCCAACGCTGCCCTTGAAGCGTCCCCAATGCCACATTGGGGACGTTGAGCGTCCCGAATGTGGCGTTGGGGACATGTCTGTCCGGTGTGGACGGTGGCTGGAAGGACCTCGCAGGAGTCGCAGGGATTTTCCACCATGAAAGGCAGTCCGCGAATCGCGGTCAATGGTCTATGCCAAAGTTGTCCAGTCCTTGTCTGATCAGGAAGTCCTTGCGGGCGCGACGATTCCGTACTCGTGGATCTTCCGGTAGATCGTCGCCCGTGAGATGCCGAGTAGTTGAGCTGCCCGGACCTTGTTGCCGTCGGCGTCTTCGAGACTCCGCACGATGGCGTCGCGTTCGATCGCCTCGAACCGGTTCAGCGGACGCCTCGCCACCGCGTGGAACTCGGCGGGAAGGTCGCCGGGGAGGATGGTGCCGGCACGGCGGCGTTGCGCCACCTTCCGCAGCACCTGGTAGAGCTGGCCGGCGTTACCCGGCCATTCGGCCCGCATCAGCAGATGCAGCGCGGCGGCCGAACAGGTGAGCCGTCCTCCGTAGCCGAGTTTGCTCAGGAACAGCGGGATGAGCTCGGTGAGGTCTTCCGCGTGATGGCGCAGGGGCGGTACCTGGACGGTGCGCGGGAAGAACTTCAGCAGTTCGGCCAGTGCGGGCGCGGTTTCCGTGTCGGGCGCCAGGGTCAGCACCACCCAAGGTCCGCCCTCGTGGTCCCGCAGTTCCCGCATCACCTGGACGAGCCGGTTCGCGGTGGCCGCCGGGAGCAGGTGCGCGTGCCGGATGACGAGTGTCCCCGGGGTATGCGAGCCGAGCTCGCGCTGCAGTTCGGCCGACCAATCCTCGCCGACCGCCTCGTTCGCGTCCACTGTGCACAGTCGCGCCGCCGGATCCCGTCGCATGTGCATGCCTTTGGCCAGAACGTGTTTCCCGGTGCCGGGCTCGCCTTCGAGCACGACCCATTCCCGCCTGCTGTACCCGGTCTCGAGTTCGTGGCCGCAGCGCAGCCACAGCGGCGCCGAGCCGACGACCCCGGGGAGGTACATCGGCAGCATCGGGGCGGTCCCGATGGAGGTCTCCTCGGTATCGATGAGCTTGACCGACAGCACGCCGCCCGCGACGTCGCCCTCACGCCGTCCGGGGACCCGGCGGCAGAACACGCGGACCCGCAGCCCGCTCGAAAGCGCGAGTGTCGCCGTCGTCCGTCCGCCGGTCTCCAGCGCTTCGGTGGCGAAGCCGAGCAGGACCGACTGGTCGGCCGGATCGAGCAACTGCCTCGCGCGGTCGTTCATCATCACGATGTCTTCGTTGAACGCCAGCACGATCCCGGTCCAGCGGCGGCAAGTCTGCAGGTAGGTCTGGAACAACATCATTTCGCGCAGATCACTGTGCCGCAGCAGGGCCTGCCGGATCTGCTCGGCGGTCGAGCGCGCCAGTGCCAGCAGCAGCCCACCCGCGTCCTTGTACCAGCAGGTGAGGTCGATCGCGCCGATCTTCTTGCCCGAGATCGGATGGTGGATCGGCACCCCGGCGCAGGCGAGGTTCTCCAGGTGCTCGGCGTAATGCTCGTGCCCGAACACCTGCGTGGCCTCGCCGTCCTCGAGCGCCGTGCCGATCCCGTTGGTACCGACGGACTGTTCGCCGTAGCTGAACCCCGGAGCCAGCTCGACGCTCTCCAGGTGACGGCGCAGCTCGTTGTCGCCGGTGTGCTGGGTGAGGACGACGCCGTTCGGGTCGGTCAGGATGAGGCTGATCGGCTGCCCGTCGAACTGCTCGCCGAGCGTCTGCAACACCGGCTCCGCGCCGCGGATCAGCGGGATGTCGAGGTTCTGATCGCCGAGGTACTTCGGATCGATCTTGTCGGCCTGTACCCGGAACTCCCGTGACCGGCGCCATGACGCCAGAATGGTCTGCCGGACGTTGCCCGTTTCGACCGGCTCCTCGGTCAGGAACCGGACCCTTGTCCGGGCGAGTGCGTCATCGGCGACGACCATGCCGTCCACCTGGCCTTCCGCGAGTCCCGCGGCCCGCGTGGATGCGGGCACACCTCTGTGCCGCTCTACCCAGAGTAACGGCGCGCGAGCGGTGCCGGTGTCTCAAATTGAGACGGTCGGGCGGGTCCGGTGGCGGTGCGATGGAGGGTCAAGCCACCGAAGGCCGCCCGACGCGAGGAGTGTGCCCGATGTCCCCGGATTCCTCGCCCACGGAGACGTACAACCCGTGGACGATCGTCAATCTCGTCTTCCGTCATCTGGCCGAACAGGGGCTGCATCCGGCGCTCGGCGCGGACGGCCATCCGGGGGAGCCGGCGGCGGAACTGCTGCGCGCCTTCGGGATCGCGCCCACCGTCGAGGGTGACGCGCGGGTCCAGCGCGGGATCCACGACGAGCTCGCCCAGCTACGCACCCGGATGCTCGGCGAGCGCTGACCTCGGGGTGTCTCACATTGAGACCCGCGGCCTTCGCGGGCCGCCCTCTAATGGTGGGCGCAGGACGTGCGCCCCAAACCGGCCGGTCGGGGAGCCGCTCAGCCGCCGTCGGCAGGAGCCACGGATAAGGAGTGATCCATGAGCCGCCAGAGTGTGGCGAAAGCCCACCAGAAGATCCAGGAACTGTCCTGGGAACCGGCGTACCACACGCCGGTCTCGCACTACGGAACCGACTACACGTTCCAAAAGGCCAAGAAGAAGGACCCGCTCAAGCAGGTCCTCCGGTCCTACTTCCCGATGCAGGAAGAGAAGGACCACCGGGTATACGGCGCCGAAGACGGCGCGATCCGCGGGAACATGTTCCGTCAGGTACAGGAACGCTGGCTGGAATGGCAGAAACTGTTCCTGTCCATCATCCCGCTTCCCGAGATCTCGGCCGCCCGTGCGATGCCGCTGCTGTTCCGCACGGTGCCGAATCCGGAACTGCACAACGGCCAGGCCATCCAGATGATCGACGAGGTCCGGCATTCGACGATCCAGCAGAACCTCAAACGCCTGTACATGCAGAACTATATCGACCCGGCCGGGTTCAACTCGAGTCTGCGCAACTTCCAGAACGACTACTGCGGCACGATCGGCAGGCAGTTCGCCGAAGGGTTCATCACCGGTGACGCGATCACCGCGGCGAGTATCTACCTGACCATCGTGGCGGAGACCGCGTTCACGAACACGCTGTTCGTCGCCATGCCGGCCGAGGCCGCCGCCAACGGCGACTACCTGCTGCCGACGGTGTTCCACTCGGTGCAGTCCGACGAATCCCGGCATATCAGCAATGGGTACGCGACGCTGCTGATGGCATTGTCCGACGAGGGCAACCACCAGCTCCTCGAACGCGACCTGCGTTACGCGTGGTGGAACAACCACGCCGTCGTCGACGCGGCGATCGGTACGTTCATCGAATACGGCACCAAGGACCGCCGGAAAGACCGGGAAAGCTACGCCGAAATGTGGCGTCGCTGGATCTACGACGACTACTACCGCAGCTATCTCGTCCCCTTGGAGAAGTACGGTCTCGTCATTCCGCACGACCTCATCGAAGAGGCGTGGAACCGGATCTGGAACAAGGGCTACGTCCACGAAGTCGCACAGTTCTTCGCCACCGGCTGGCTCGCCAACTACTGGCGGATCGACCCGATGACGGACAAGGACTTCGAGTGGTTCGAATTCAAGTATCCGGGCTGGTACGACAAGTACGGCAAGTGGTGGGAGAACTACAACCGCCTCTCGACGCCGAACGGGCACCACCCGATCGTCGGCGAGGACGTCGACTACGTGTACCCGCACCGGTGCTGGACCTGCATGGTGCCCTGCCTCATCCGCGAGGACATGGTCACCGACAAGGTCGAGGGGCAGTGGCGTACCTACTGCTCGGAGACCTGCCGCTGGACCGACGCCGAAGCGTTCCAGCCGACCTTCCAGGGCCGCAGCACGCCGAATATGGGCAAGCTGGTCGGCGCCCGTGAATGGGAAACGCTGTACCACGGCTGGAACTGGGCCGATGTCGTCTCCGACATGGGCTTCGTCCGCGACGATGGCAAGACCATGGTCGCGCAGCCGCATCTGGACCTCGACCCGAAGAAGATGTGGACGCTGGACCACCTTCGCCGGATGCCCGAGGTGCAGTCGCCGAACGTACTGCTGAACCAGATGACCGACGAGCAGCGGGCCGCGTTCCAGGCCGATTACAACCGCCAGGGCCCGGCCGGGCGCCCGGCGCCGCAGAAGGCCTGACCACCCGACCAAGTGGGGAGGGCGGCCCCTCCCGCAACGACGCCCTCCCCACATTCCCTTTCAACGAGGAACCTGCGCATGGAAAAGCACCGGGTGCGCTTCGAGCCGGTCGGTATCGAAATCGACGTCAGCGAGGACCAGACGATCCTGCGCGCCGCCGCCGAGCAGGGCGTCATGCTCATGCACGGCTGCAAGGAAGGGCAGTGCGCGTCCTGCAAATCCTTCATCCTCGACGGCGACGATGTCGAACACGACCGGTACTCCACGTTCGCGCTGCCCGATTACGAGAAGGAGGAGGGTTTCACCCTGCTGTGCCGGGCGCACCCCTACGAGGACCTCACGATCGAGCTGCTCAACTACGACGAGGAGATGATCCAGTCCGGGCTGCCGATCACCGACGCCGTCGTCGAAGTCGTCTCGAACGACCAGGTCACGCACGACCTGCGCCACCTCGTCGTCCGGCTGCTCGAACCGGAGACGCTGAAGTTCTTTCCCGGCCAGTACCTGGACTTCCGCATCCCCGGCACCGACGAGACCCGCTCGTTCTCGATGGCGAACACCTCCGCGCGGGACGGACTGCTCGAGTTCGTCATCAAGATCTACCCCGACGGGCTGTTCTCGGAATTCCTCGACACCCGCGTCTCGGCCGGCGACAGACTTGACGTCACCGGGCCCTTCGGGGTGTTCACCTTGCGGGACGCGCCGAACGCCGAACTGGTCTTCGTCGGCGGCGGCGCGGGAATGGCACCCATCCTGGCGTTGCTGCGGTCGATGGCCGAGCGTGGCATCGACCGGAAGGCCACCTACTACTACGGCGCCCGCCGCCTCCGCGACCTCTGCTTCGACGCCGAGCTGCGGGCACTTGCCGACCGGATCAAGAATTTCCGTTATGTACCAGCACTTTCTGAACCCGGGGACGAGGATTGGGAAGGCGAGACCGGGTTCGTCACCGACGTGCTGAAACGGGCCGGACACGATCTCGACGGCGCCGACGCGTACATCTGCGGGCCACCGCCGATGGTGGAGGCGGCTTTGGAACTGCTGCCTTCCCTTGGCGTCGCCGAGAAACGCGTCTTCTACGACAAGTTCACCACTACCGGTGAGGAACGCTGAGCCCTCTGGGGCCGGGCCCCAGACCCCGCCGGGGGCAAGCCCCCAGGCCCCCGAAGGGAATAAGCCCGAACGGAGAAAAGCATGACAGCCACACAAGAACGCAGTGTGCCGAAGCCGGTCTTCACCGACGCCGAAGCGGGCGCCAAGGTGTTCCCTGATTCGGATGCGCGCCGTTTCAACTACTTCAACCCGGCCAAACGCAAGCAGAGCCACTACGAGGACGTCACCGTCGAGGTCCAGCCCGACCCACGGCACTACCTCTCCCAGGGCTGGCTGTACGCCTTCGCCGACGGCGAGGGCGGCTATCCGCTCGAGTGGACCGCGCTCAAGGCGTGGGGCTCGGACCGCCCCATCCCCGAGCGCGGCCCCGGCTCCGGCGGCAAGGGCTACGACTGGCCGGCGCTGGGCTGGCACGAGTTCCGTGACCCCAATGAGGACTGGGAGCTCACGCTCTACCGCTACAACGCCAACGTGGTGCGCCAGCTCAACCAGAACATCGACGCGGCCCGCCAGGCCAAGGCGTTCGAACAATGGAACCGCAACTGGATCGAGTTCGTGGCCAAGAACGTCGGCGCCTGGATGCATGTCGACCACGGCCTCGGGCTGTACCTGTATGCCAACGCCAACCGCCGCGCGCCGACCAATATGCACAACAACGCGATCTCGGTGAACAGCATGCACCGGATCCGCGCCGCGCAGGATCTCGCGCTGTACAACCTCACGCTCACCGAAGAGATCGAGGGCTTCGACGGCACCGCGCACCTTCATACCTGGAACGAGGACCCGGCGTGGCAAGGCGTCCGCGAGACCGTCGAGCAGCTCACCGGGATCTGGGACTGGTGCGAGGCGGTCTTCGCCGCGAACATCGTGTTCGAACCGCTTGTCGGCGAACTGTTCCGCAGCAACCTCGTCCAGCAGGCCGCTCCGGCGAACGGCGACTTCGTGACGCCGACGCTGATCGGTGCCGAGGAGTTCGACTACTCCGAACGCGACCTGCGCTACACGAAGTCGATGTTCCACCTGCTGATCAGCGACCGCGAGTTCGCCTCGCACAACCAGGCGATCCTGCAGAAGTGGCTGGAGGACTGGGTTCCCCGCTGCATCACCGCCGCGCGGACGCTGCAGCCGCTGTGGTCGCAGCCGGACGCCAAGCCGATCCGGTTCGAGGACGGGCTCGACCGCGCGAAGAGCCGGTTCGCCGGAATCCTGTCCGAATTGGGTCTCAAAGCACCGGAGGAGCTGAGCCAGTGACCATCTTCAAGACGGCGGAAAGCCCGTTCAAGGCCAACAACACCGCCTCGAACATGTGCGGCTTCACGTTGATGAACAACCAGGTCGGCGCGATCGTCGCCGAAGTGATGGGCACCCAGGAGAACGTGACCGTCACGCCGCTGCCCTCGATGATCAGGATCGACGCCAAGGGCCGGACCGACCTCGTGTACGCCGACGTCGACGAGGCCGCGGGTGAGGAAGAGGGCTGGTTCAACTCGGCGGAGTTCGAGGAGAGCATGTCCACCCACTACGGCCGGATGGTGCACCTCGACGACCGCACGATCATGTTCGCCAATCCGGAGGACGCGGCCGAGTACCTCGACTTCGACCTCAAGCCGATTCGCTAAGGGGCCCCTGATGTACGAAAAGGACGGTGAGAAGTACTTCGTGGTCGACGGTCACACCCATTTCTGGGATGCCAGTCCCGAGAACTGGGTGCCCGGGCAAGAGGAGTTCGCCAAGGGCTGGATCGAATGCTTCCACGCCTACCAGGGTCTCGGCCCCAAGGAGACCCACTGGCCGCTCGACCGGTTCCAGAAGTACTCCGAAGAGCTGATGATGCACGACCTGTTCGAGGTCGGTCACGTCGACAAGGCGATCTTCCAGCCGACGAACCTGCGGCAGTGGTACACGAACGGGTTCAACACCACCGAGGCCGACGGCGCACTGGCCGAGCGGCACCCCGGAAAGTTCCTCGTCAACACCGCGTTCGATCCACGTGAAGGTGACGAGGGTCTGCGAGCGTTGGAGGAGCGCGTCAAGCGCTACGGCTGTAAGGGCGTCAAGCTCTACACCGCGGAATGGCGGGGCGAGTCGCGGGGCTGGAGCCTGAAGGATCCGGAAGCCGCACGGTACCTGGCGAAATGCGAGGAACTGGGTGTCAAGAACATCCATGTCCACAAAGGACCGACGATCTGGCCGCTGGACAAGGATGCCTTCGACGTCTCCGATATCGACCACGTGGCGACCGACTTCCAGGGACTCAACTTCATCGTCGAGCATGTCGGGCTGCCGCGGATCGAGGACTTCTGCTTCATGGCGACGCAGGAGCGGAACGTCTACGCGGGACTCGCGGTCGTCGTCGGCGGCCTGATGCACGCGCGTCCGAAGTTCTTCGCGAAGGTCATGGGCGAGCTGATGTTCTGGCTCGGCGAGGACAAGCTGATCTTCGGTGCCGACTACGCGATCTGGGAACCGAAGTGGCAGGTCGAGGGCTTTGTCGACTGGAATATGCCCGCCGATGACGAGCTATCGGACTTCCCGCCGCTGACCGTCGCGCAGAAGAAGAAGATCCTTGGCCTGAACGCCGCTCGTTTGTACGACATCGACGTGCCGGCCGAACTGCGGCTGGACCAGCCGTCCGTGGTCGAACCGGTCGGCGTACAGCAGCCATGACCGCGCCGTCGACGCCAGGAACCGACCAGACTGCCGCCGTCACTGCGGCGGTCTGGTCGGCCCTGCGCACCGTACGGGATCCGGAATTGGACGAGCCGCTGCCCGAACTCGGCTTCGTGGCGCGCTGCGAGGTCGATCCGGCGGGCAGGGCCCGGGTCGAGCTGCGGCTGCCCACTTACTTCTGTGCTCCCAATTTCGCGTTTTTGATGGTCGCCGACGCCTATGACGCGGTCGCGGGAGTACGGGAGCTGACCGGCGTCGAAGTGGTGTTGCTCGATCACTTCGCCGCCGACGTCATCAACCGCGGCGTGGCGGCACGGCAGGGTTTCGTCGCCTCGTTCGAAGACGAGGCGGTCGACGAACTCGATGGTTTGCGCACCGACTTCGTGCGCAAGGCCGTGCTCGCCGGGACCGATCGCGTCTGCCGGGCGATGCTGTCCGAAGGCGTCGATCCCGCACGGCTCCCCGAACTCACCCTCGGCGAAGTCCCGGCCGGACCCGACCGGGAGCGGTTGCGCTCCCGCCGTCGTGAGCTTTGCCTGCCGTCCGGTGATAACGACGCACTACTGATCGACCCGGTGACGGGGCGGCCCGTCACCCCGGTGGAGGCCAAGCGGTACCTGGCCTTCGCCCGGCTCACCCGCACGAGCATGGAGGCGAACTCCGGGGTGTGCCAGGGAATGCTGGCCGTGCGGTATCCGCAGATTCAGGAACAGGAGGTCGCGGGATGAAAGCCGTCCGCCTGCAGTCGTATCACAAGCAGCCGGTCATCGAAGAGGTTCCGGAACCCAAGGCCACCGGCCCGTTCGACGTGGTGGTGAAGATCGGCGGTGCCGGGGTGTGCCGCACCGATCTCCACATCATCGAGGAACAGTGGGCGGAGAAGTCCGGGGTGACACTGCCTTACACGATCGGGCACGAGAACGCGGGCTGGGTGCACGAGATCGGCCCGGCGGTGTCCAATGTGGAGGTCGGCGACACGGTGATCCTGCACCCGACACCGACCTGCGGGCTGTGTCACGCGTGCCGGGCGGGCGACGACATGCACTGTCCTAACGGGAGCTTCCCCGGGATCAACACCGACGGCGGCATGGCGGAATACCTGCTCACGTCGGCTCGCGCCTGCATCAAGCTGGACCCGTCGACGCGTCCCGAGGACGTCGCCGCGCTGGCGGACGCCGGAATCACCGCCTACCATGCCGTGCGCAAGGCCGTCCCGCTGTTGCCGCCTGGCACGGTTTGCGTCGTGAACGGGGCGGGCGGGCTCGGTCATATCGGCATCCAGTCGCTGCGCGCGCTGACCGCGACCACGGTGATCGTCGTCGATCGCAATGCGGAAGCCCTCGACCTGGCTACGAAACTCGGCGCCGACCACACGGTTCTGGCCGATGGCAAGCAGGTCGAAGCGGTATTGGACCTGACCGGTGGCAACGGCGCCGAGGTCGTCCTCGACTTCGTCGCCGAACAGGGCGCGCAGCAGGACGCCTTCGCGATGACCCGGCGGGCCGGTTCGCAGTTCGTCATCGGGTACGGGAGCAACCTCGACATCCCGACGATCGATCTGATCTCCACCGAACGCAACGTGATCGGCAACCTCGTCGGCACGTACAACGACCTCGTCGAGTTGATGGTGCTGGCCCAGACCGGCCGGGTCACCTTGCACACCAAGAAGTATCCGCTGGACGCGGCGGTCGACGCGCTCGCCGATCTCGACGCGGGCCGTGTCCGTGGCCGCGCGATCCTCACCCCCTGAACCCGACGAACGATCGAGGAGCACGCACGATGGCCAAGGAACTGCGGTTCGGCTCGGACGCTCGCGACCTCCTGCTGGCGGGGGTCGACAAACTCGCGGAAGCGGTGAAATCGACGCTGGGTCCCAAGGGGCGCAATGTGATCATCGAGAAGATCACCGGCTCGCCCGTGGTGACCAACGACGGCGTCACGATCGCCCGCGAGATCCACCTCAAGAACCAGTTCGAGAACATGGGCGCCCAGCTGGTGAAGGAAGCGGCGATCAAGACCAATGACGTGGTCGGCGACGGCACAACCACGGCGACGGTTCTGGCGCAGGCCATCATCCGTGAGGGGATGCGGGTCATCGAGCGCGGCGGGAATCCCGTATTGGTCAAACGGGGCATCGACCACGCCGTCGGACGGCTGATCGACCATTTGGAGAAGCACGCGCATCCGGTGGTGTCCGAACAGGACTACGCGCGGGTCGCCGCGATCTCCGCGAACGATGACGACGCCGTCGGCGAGGTCATCGCCAAGGCGCTGCACACCGTCGGCGAGGGTGGTGTGGTGACCGTCGAGGAGTCTCCGACAATCGGGATGAGCGTCGATTTCGTGGAGGGGTTCGAATTCGACAACGGCTACCTTTCGCCGTACCTGGTGACCGACCCGGGACGGCTGGAGGCCGTGCTCGAAGATCCGTACATCCTGATGTGCAGCGAGAAGATCACCAAGGTGCAGCAGCTGATGCCGTTGCTGGACAAGGTGATGCGCGCACCGCGGCCGCTCGTGGTGATCGGCGAGACGGTCGAGGGAACAGCGCTGTCGATGCTGGTGCACAACCACGTCAACGGTGCTTTCCAATCGGTGGCCGTGCGTGCGCCCGGTTTCGGTGACCGGCGGTTGCACAAGCTCGAGGACCTGGCGGCCGTGGTCGGTGGCGCGGTGCTGTCGCGGCAGTCCGGGTTCACGATGGAGACGATGACGCTGGAGCACCTGGGCCGGGCGAAGCAGGTTCGGGTGACCGAGAACCGGACGACCATCGTGGGCGGCGCCGGCTCGGCCGAGGCCATCGACTTCCGGGTCGGCCAGTTGCGCGCCGAGCTCGAGCGGGCCCAGTTCGGGGTGGACGAGGACGTGCTCACCGAGCGCATCGGCGCGTTGACCGGGAAGGTGGCGGTGGTCCATGTCGGTGCGGCCACACCTGCCGAACTCAAGGAACTCCAGCACCGGGTCGAGGACGCGCTGTCCGCGACGCGTGCCGCGATGGCGGAGGGCATCGTCGCGGGTGGCGGCGCGGCCCTGCTGCACGCCGAGAAGGCGTTGGAGGATCTCGGACTGGAAGGCGACCACGCGACCGGAGCCGAGATCGTGCGTCAGGCGTTGAGCGAGCCGGCGTATCTCATCGCGTTCAACGCGGGCCATCCCGCGCACGAGATCGTCGCCCGGACCAGGGAACTGGGCGACGACGAAGGGTTCGACGCGCTGCACGACCGGTACGGCGACATGGTCGAGATGGGTGTCGTCGATCCGTTGCGTGTCTGCCGCTCGGCCGTGCAGAACGGGGCGTCGGTGGCGGGGCTGCTGCTGACGACGAACTCCTTGATCGCCGAGGAACAGACGCCGTGGGGTGGGAGCCGCGCGTTGATGACCGAGTTCGGGCCGCTGGACGAAGGCCTGCACCAGCCTTCGCCCGATTCGAGCACGCCTCAGTCGCTCGGTATGGGTCCGTCGGTCGGCTGACGGGCCGGACCTGTTGCGCGTGAAGAACTCCTTCCCTCGGCTCAGCCGAGGGAAGGAGTCCTTCACGCGCGTGGCCGTCGCGTCCCGTAGCGAGTCAGGAAGCCAGGGGAGAGCGCGACAGTTCGCGTGACAAGGCGAGCGCGGCGGTCCGGACCGCAGGCGCCAGCCGGTCCAGGTCCAGCCGGTTGGCGTTGCCGGTGATGGAGATCGCCGCGATCAGCCGCCGCCTCCGGTCGAACACCGGTGCGGCCACCGCGGCGACACCGACCTCGTATTCCTCGTGGTTGACGCCGTAGCCGGTCTCGGCCGCCCGGGCGAGTTCGCGGCGCAGCACGCCGGGCATCACGATCGTGCGCGGGGTCCAGCGGGAGAGGCCGGACAGCGCGACATCGCGGAAGAACTCCGGTGGCCCGAGGGCGAGGAAGAGTTTGCCAGTGGCGGTGCAGTGCACCGGGAGCCTGCCACCGACACTGGAGACGATCGGCGTCGAGCGGTGCCCGCTCACCTTTTCCAGGAACAGCGTATGGGGTCCGTCTTGCACCGCGAGATGGATGTTTTCGTGTGTCGCCTCGTAAAGGTCTTCGAGATAGGGCAACGCGGCTTCCCGTAGATCCCGCCGCCGCGGTACTCGCTGGCCGAGTTCGAACAGCTTCATGCTCAGCCGGTAGCGGCCATTGACACGTTCCAGCCCTCCCCACTCGACGAGCTCGGCGATCAGCCGGTGGGCGGTCGCCTTCGGCAGCCGGGTGCGGGAGGACAACTCGGCCAGCGTGAGTTCGGCGTCGGTTCCGAACGCGTCGAGGAGCGTCAGGCCGCGTGCGAGCACGGACTTCGGCGGGCCGTCTCCGGTGGCGGGCACCCCAAGATGATGTGTCACCGACGGGCGGGACGCAATGGGCGATCAGTACCGGTGTAGCCGTGTTCGTCCGCATGGCCGCGCACAGGGACGTCGATCAGCAACGGGCCGTCCAGCTCGGCCGCGGTGGCGACCACGTCGCGCAGCTCGTCCGCGCTGCCGACCCGCACCGACTCCACCCCGAGGAACCGCGCCGCCGCGGCCCAGTCCAGCACGGGCGGCGTCAGGTCGAGACCAGGATAGTGACGGGACCGGCTCGCCGCGCCGCCGGTGTGGTCGAGGGTCTCTTTGAGCGTCCGGTACTCGCCGTTGTTCATCACCACGAACGCCACGGGCACCCGGTAGCGGGCCGCGCTCCACAGGCCCTGGACGCCGAACATCGCGCACCCGTCGCCGAGAACGGCGACCACCGGCCGGTCCGGCGCGCCGAGCCGGGTGCCGATCGCCGCACCGATCCCCCAGCCGAGCCCGCCACCGACAGTGTGCACATAGGACCGTGGCCGGTCGAGCCGCAGGACCTTGCGCAGCTTCATCCCAACGGTGATGGCTTCCTCTACCACGACGGCGTCGCCGGGCAGCCCGGACACCACCGCGTGTGCCGCGGCGAGCGGGTCGATCGGCGAGCCGCCGTACGCGGCCAGCGCCTCGGCGTCGGTCGTGGCACGTGCGCGGTCGATGGTGGCTCGGGTTCGAGCGGCCCTCGCGTCGGCCTCCGGGACCCGGCCGCCGAGTTCCTTCGTGAGCGCGGTGAGAGTCGGCCCTAGCGCTCCTGCCAGGCCGAGTTCGGCGGCGAAGTTCCGGCCGATCTCGTTCGGATCGGTGTCGAGCTGCAGGACCCGTGTGCCGTCGGGGATGGCCGAGCCCGGTGTGTAGTGATGCGGCATGAACGCGTGACAGCCGATCACGAACACCAGGTCGCGCCCGGACAGCGCGTCGCGGATCCCGGCGTTCGTCGGCGGCAGCATGCCCGAGGACAGCGGATGGCCGCCGGGGAAGTCGACCCCGTCGTGCATCGGCTGGTGGTACACGACCGAACCCAGCGTTTCGGCGAGGGCGACCAGCTCCGCGACGGCGCCGTCGCGGCCGACGCCGTCACCTGCGACGATCGCGGGACGCCGTGCCGCCGCGAGGAGTTCCGCGGCCTCCTCGATCCCGGCCGCCGCGGCGGCCGGCGCGATCCGCGACCGGTCCAGCATCGGCACGTCGGTGTCCTCGGCGAGCAGGTCCATCGGGATGGACAGGAACACCGGCCCCGCGGGCGGCTGGACGGCGAGCGCGAACGCGCGGCGCAACAAAATGGGCAGATCGTCGGCGTGCTGAACCTCGACGGCGTGTTTGACCGTGCTCGTCGCGAGTCCCACCAGGTCGCCGGAGAGCATGGGATCCTGCACCAGATGCCGCCGGTCCTGCTGACCCGCGGTGATCACTATCGGCGTGCGCGACCGGAGCGCGTCGAGCATCCCGATCAGCCCGTTGGCCACCCCGGCCGCCACATGCAGGTTGACCACTGACGGCCGCCCGGTCGCGCGGGCGTACCCGTCGGCCATCGCCACCGCGGACAGCTCCTGCAACGCCAGGGTGTAGTCCACATCGGACACTGTGGCCAGCGCGTCGATGAGCGGCAGCTCCGTGGTCCCGGGATTGCCGAAGATCCTGGTCACTCCCTCGTCGCGAAGGATGTGCAGGAAGGCGTCGATCGGTTTCACCTGTGGAACTCCTCTGCGACATGGCCGGCGACCTTGGCGGCGAGCGCCATGATCGTCAGAGACGGGTTGACCGAAAGCGACGCCGGGACGAGTGAGCCGTCGCCGACGTAGAGGCCATCGACGTCGTGTGCCGCACCGTGGGAGTTCACCACCGAACGGGCCGGATCGTCGCCCATCGGCGCGCTGCCCTGCATATGCGTGGTGCTGAGCCCGGTCCAAAGCACCTCCCTGGCACCTGCCGCGCGCAAAACGGCGACACCGAACTGGAGCGCGTCGCCAAGCCTCTGCCGTTCGCTCGTCGAGAAACGCTTGTGCACCACGACATCCTCGTTCGTGCCGAGGTGAATCGTCGCGGTGTTCTCGTCGGTCGCCATGACCAGGAGCCCCGCCCAGTACCGGTAGCGGTCGACGGCTTCGGCGAGTCTGGCGCCCCAGAGCGGCCGGTCGTGCTCGTCGACGAGACTCTCCGCGAAGGACACCGGATCCTGGATCGTCGTGGCCTCCACCACGAATCCGCCTTCGGCGTCGGCCTGATGGTCGAGGCAGTGCGCGGTGATCGGATAAACCCGGTGGCAGTCCTGAGGCTCGTCGAACAACCCGTACACCAGACGCGCGGGATGCAGGCCGAGCGTCCGGCCGATCCGCCGGGTGGACGGCGTGTCCAGCCCGGCGATCTCCTCACTGCGCAACAGGATCTGCGGTGTGTTGAGCGAACCGGCGGCGAGCACGACGACCGGTGCGCGCAGCACGCCCTCGCCGCCGTCGTCACACTGGTAGCGAACCCCGGTGACCCGTGGCCGCCGCCCGGTACGGTCCACCATTACCCGCTGGATCGTGTGGCGGGTCCGCAGCCGCAGTGAGCCGGTGCCGAGCGCGGGGGTGAGGAACGTGTTCAGCGTCGACTTGCCGGCGTTGGTCGGGCAGCCTTGGAGGCAGGAACCGCAGCGTGAGCAGTTGTGGTCCGTATAGGACCGCACAGGTTTCAGGGACGCCCCCAGCGCGGTGAATCCCTGTTCCACCCGGCGCACGCTCCCGCTCCAGTCCGAGCGTTCGCGGACGCCGAGCCGGTGGGAGATCCGGTCATAGAACGGCTCGAGGTCTTCGACGCCGAACGGATGTCCACGATCGCCGAGCAGGCCCGTCGTCGCGTGGAACTTCTCGATGTCGGCCGCCGGTGCCCGCATCGCCACCTTGGTGTTGATCACCGTCGAACCGCCGACACAGCGCCCGGCCAGCAAGGCGATCGGGGCACCGGCTTCGTCCGAAGTGGACCCGGTCGACGCCAGCCGCGTCGGCCACCAGAGCCGGTGTCTCGCCGCCAGCTCGAATCGCATGTATCCGGCGGCCGGTTCGAAGCCGCCCGCTTCGACGAGCATGACGTCGATCCCGCGATCGGCCAGTTCCGCGGCGATCACGCCGCCTGCCCCGGAACCGATCACGAGCACGTCCGCGCCGTCCGGGCCCGACGCGTCGCAGGCATCCCACGGCCCGCGTGCGGGCACCGGCTCGGCGAGGAATGACCAGTCCTTGCGCAGCCGGGAAGCCTGCGGCGGGGCGAAACCGATCCGTTCATGGCCGGTCGGCCCGGAATGGCCTTCGGGAGCGAAATCGCCATAGAACGCTTCGATGGCGAGCCTTCGCAGCCGGTCGAAGGCGGCGCTTCCGGCGACGCCTGCCAAGGCGGTTTCCCCGGTGACGTCCGCCATCAGGCCTATCGCCGCGTGCACCTCGTTCTCTTGGGCCGGGGACAGGGAGGGCAGGGTGGCGGCGAGATACTCGTGCGGCCGGACGGCGGAGGAACCGGGTACGAGGAGCTCGCAGACCCGGTTCACCACCGTGGTCTGCCCTGGCCCGAGCACAGCGTCCACCTCGTCCTCCTAACTGTCCCGCGTCGGAAGTTCGCGTTGTAAGACGTGTTCGGGTTCCGGCGGGCCTGTGAAGTTGGGGTGCCGTGTTGCGAAGGTCGCTTTCGCAACCGTGAAGGTTGTGAAGTGACCTTTGCAACCCCTCTGGTCCCCGACCTCGCACCCCAGCCACCTCTCACGTCACCACCGTCACATCAGCAACAGTCCACACCGGACAGACATATCCCCAATGCCACATACGAGACGCTCAATGTCCCCAACGAGGCATTCGAGACACTCCGAGCCAGACCAGGCACAGGTGGCCAATGCCGCCACGAACTTACGGCGCGAATTTCCGGCGCGGGACACTAGTGCATCGCCGATCCGCCGTCGACGGTGATCGTCTGGCCGGTCAGGAAGCCGCTGCCCTCGTCACAGATGAACGTCAGCGCGGAGATCAGGTCGGCAGGGCATTCGGTCCGGGGGATCGCCTGCAGCGCGCGCACACGTTCGAAACCGCCGTTGGCGCCGGTGGTGCTCGCGGCGGTCTGCGTCGAGGTGAGTCCCGGTGCGAGCGCGTTGACGGTGATGGCGTCCGGGCCGACGGAGTTCGCCAATGCCCGGGTGAACCCGATCAGACCGGATTTGGACGCGGTGTAGGCGACGAGATCGGGTGGCCCGAGGTGCACGGCTGCCGAGGTGACGTTCACGACGCGGCCCCAGCCCGCCGCCCGCAGATGCGGCAGGGCGGCCTGCGCCACCACGAACGGCGCTTCGAGGTTGAGCCGCATGATCTGCCGCCAATCGTCCACAGTGGTCTGTTCGAACGGGATCGGCGGATAGATCCCCGCGTTGTTCACCACGATGTGCAGCCCGCCGAACCGGGCGACGACGTCGGTGA
The DNA here is from genome assembly GCA_963766045.1 of uncultured Actinomycetota bacterium. Classification (GTDB taxonomy): domain Bacteria; phylum Actinomycetota; class Actinomycetes; order Mycobacteriales; family Pseudonocardiaceae; genus Amycolatopsis. The sequence continues at coordinate 2,871,095 of CAVXYN010000003.1, forward strand.
CCGCCGACGACACCTCCGCCGGATCGGTCACGTCCACCGCCAGCGGCAGGAAGTCGCCGCCGTCGTGGGCGATCCGGTCCGTGGTGTCGGTGAGGTCACCGATGTCCCAGCCGGAGACGCGATACCCGAGCCGGGTGAGCGCGATGGCGAACTCCTGTCCGAGGCCACGGGCGGCGCCGGTCACGATGGCGACGCGAATGGGTGGCATCGATGCTCCTTCGTTCTTGCGGACGGCGATGCCCCGCGAGCGTGGTGGTCCGAGTGGATCTCGACAAGGTCGCCATTCCGGTCAGTGAAACGTCCGCCTTGCCCGATTGCGCCCGCTGCTGGTGACGTTCGGCCACGCGTTCGCCGATACCGCGGGAGCCGCCCATGACCACCCGCCTGTCCGATACCGCGCCGGTGCTCGCCCCACACGGCGCCCGGCCGTGGTACCGGCGCGTCGTCCGGGACGAGTTCGGCGTGGTGCTGGTGCTCGTGGTCCTCGTCGTCGCGGTCGGGATCGCCCAGCCGGACTTCCTGCGCGTGTCGAACCTCCTTTCCACGGCACAGAGTTCGGTCTATGTCGGGCTGATGGCGTGTGGTCTGGTGTTCCCGCTGGCCATGCGCGAGGTCGATCTGTCCCTCGGCGGGACCTACGCGCTCGGCATCGTCGCGGGCGCGGTGCTCATCCGTGGCGGGCTGTCGCCGTGGCTGGCGGTGGTGGCGATCCTGGTGCTCGCGACTCTTCTCGGCTGCCTCAACGGCGTGGTCACCACCTATCTGCGGTTGCCGTCGTTCATCGTCACCCTGGCGAGCGCGATGCTCTTCCGCGGTGTGGCGCTGGCGTTGGCCGACGGCAAGCAGATCAGCGGAATGCCCGCCGAACACGGCTTGTTCGACGTCGTCGGCGGGAAGGTCGCCGGAGTACCGACGTCGGTCTGGGTGCTGGTACTGGCGACGGCCGTGCTGACCGTCCTGTTCACGCGCACCCGATTCGGCGCGCGGGTCCGCGCGATCGGGTCGAATCCCGACGCGGCCGAGTTCAGCGGCCTGCCGATCGCCCGCACCCGGATCACGGCCCTGGGGTTGTCCGGGTTCATGGGCGGGGTCGCGGCCGTGCTCGGGCTGGCGTTCTTCACCGCCGGGGACCCCACGGTCGGCAACGGCTACGAGCTGACCGCGATCGCCGCTTGCATCATCGGCGGCACCCCGCTGGCCGGCGGGCGCGGCTCAGTGCCGGGCGCGATGGTCGGCAACCTCATCCTCACCACCGTCGCGGCCAGCCTGGTGTTCCTGCAGGTGCCGATCAACTGGACGACCTTCGCCACCGGCGCGGTGATCCTGCTCGCCGTCGCCTTCGACAGCGTCCTGCGCCGGACCCGGGGCCGCAGCCTGCTGCCCGTGTTCAAACGCCGATCCGATCAGGAGGACAGCCGATGAAACGCACTCCGTTCCTGCCGCTGGTGCTGACCGCGTCCCTGGTGCTGACCGCCTGTGCGGACACGGCGGACAGCGGCTCCGGCAGCGGGCTGAAAATGGGCATCGCGGTCGCGAACGTCAGCCTCAACTTCGCCCGTGAAATGGTCGAAGGAGCGACGAAGGCCGCCGAGCACGAGGGCGGCGTCGAGTTCAAGGCGGTCGGGCCGCCGAACACCGACGGGCCGGCGGAACAGCAGCTGTTCACGAATCTCGCCACGACCCACCGGGACGGGATCGTGCTGGAGAACCTCGATCCGCCGATCTTCACCCGGCCCGCGGCGCAGGCCATCGACTCCGGGGTACCCGTGGTCGCGTTGGACACGGCGCCGACCGAGGGCAGCAAGATCACGACGTACGCGGGCAACGACAACCATCAGCTCGGGGTGATGCTGGCGGAGGAGACGTTGAAACGGCTTCCGCCGAATCCCAGCGGCACCGTCGTCATCGGGGTGCCCAACCCGGGAACGCCGGTGCTCGACAGCCGCGCCAACGGGTTGAAGGAGACCTTCAACAGCAAGGCGCCCGCTATCACCGTGCTCGGTCCGTTCCAGACCTACAGCGATCCCAACCAGAACTACGCCGCCTGGTCCTCACTGGTCCACGCCAACCCGAACGCCCTGGCCTTCCTCGGCGTCGGCGACGCGGACAGCTACGACCTCGCGAAGATCAAGAAGGCCGAGAACGGCAAGTACCTGGTCGCGGGCGCCGACGTCGACGCGCAGACGCTGGAAGGGGTCAAGGCCGGGCTGGACTTCTGCACGATCGACCCCGAGCATTTCCTCAAGGGGTACGTCATCACCGCGCTGCTCATCCGCTCCGTGAAGGAGAAGAAGCCGCTGCCGCAGGGCTGGCTCGTCATGCCGGGTCTCGTGGTCGACCAGTCGAACATCGACGCCGTCATCCAGCGGCAGACCTCACCAGATGCCGCATATGCCTTCTACAAGCCGGAAATCGACAAGATCCTCGCCGATCCGGCGACGTATCTGAAGCCGATGGGCGACGCGCGGTGATCCTGCGCGCCACCGGTGTCGGCAAGAAGTACGGCGGGGTCGTCGCACTGGCCACAGTGGACTTCGAGTTGCGGGCCGGCGAGGTCCACGCGGTGGTGGGGGAGAACGGTGCGGGTAAGTCCACCCTGGTGAAGATCCTCTCGGGGGTGGCCCGGCCGGATGGCGGGATGATCGCGGTGGACGGCCGTCCTGTGACGTTCTCGACCGCCCGCGACGCGGCCGGCCACGGCGTCGCGCTCGTGGCGCAGGAACTGACGGTGTTCCCGGACCTGACCGTGGCGGAGAACCTCTTCCCACACGATCCTCCGCGCAGGGGAGGCCTGCTCAGCCGGAAGCGGATGGCCGAACTGTCCGCACCGGTACTCGGGGACCTCGGGCTCGACGTGGACAGCCAGGCGCGGGCGGGTTCGCTGACGCTCGCTGATCAGCAACTACTGGAGATCGGCCGGGCGTTGTTGCAACGGCCGCGGGTGCTCATCCTCGACGAGCCGACGTCCGCGCTGCCCGCGGAGGCGGTCGAGCGGCTGATGGCGGTGCTGCGGAAACTCCTCTCCCGGGATATCGCGGTTCTTTACGTCTCACACATGCTCGAGGAGGTCCTTCGGATCGCCGGCCGGGTGACCGTGCTGCGCGACGGGCGGGTGGCGCTGGCGGGAGCCGACGTCGGATTGGTGAATCTGGACAGTGTGGTGACCGCGATGCTCGGCGCTGTCGTGGCGCAGCGGCCGCGACGGGAGCGGCAGGCGCCGTCCGACCGGGAGCCCGTGGTGGTCGTCGAGAACGTGAGCCTCCCCGGATCGCTGAACGACGTTTCGTTCAGCGTCGCCCTCGGCGAGATCGTGGGTCTCGCCGGTTTGCAGGGCGCCGGTCACCTCAGTGTGCTCGCGCTGCTTTCCGGGCGGGCGAAACCGGCGACGGGCAAGGTGAGCGTCAAGGGCGCCGCCGTGCCCCAGACCCTGCGCCGCGCGGTGCGCGCGGGGGTGGCGTTCGTGCCGAGTGACCGGAAGCGGTACGGGCTGATGCTGGACAAACCGGTGTGGCAGAACACGAGCGCGGTGAGCTGGCTCGGGGTGGGCCGCGGCGGCTGGTGGCTGCGTCGCGGAAGGCTCTTCGACGCCGCCGCGCGGCATGCCGAACGATTGCGGATCCGCGGTCGCCCGGACGAGGTCACGGCGAACCTCTCGGGCGGCAACCAGCAGAAGGTCGTCGTCGCCAAATGGCTGGACGCCGACCCGGACGTGATCATCCTCGACGATCCGACCCGGGGCGTGGACGTCGGCGCGCGACTGGAGATGCACTCGGTGATCGCGGCGCTCGCGGCCGAGGGCAAGCCGGTCCTGCTCGCCTCGACCGACCTCGTGGAGCTATGCGAACTCTGCGACCGGGTGCTGGTCTTCCAGCGCGGCAGGATGGTCGACGAGGTCGGTAAGGACGGCCTGACAGAGCAGGCGCTGAGCGTCGCGATGAACGCGGGGTTCGTCCGGACCTGACGCCTCAGCCGAGATCGAGGCGCATCAGATGGCGGGGCCGTCTGTCGGAACGGGCTTGGGTTTCGGCGATGAGTTCGAATCCGGCCGACGCGAACAACCCGATCGTTCCGACGTGGGCGGCGACCGCGCTGATCCGCTCGCCGCCAGGGTCGACGGGATAGCCCTCCAGCAAGGTGGCGCCGCGCGATCGGGCGTAGTCGATCGCGCCGTCGAGCAGGATGCGCGCGACGCCCTTGCGCCGATGGCCGGACCGGACGACGAAGCACACGATCGTCCAGGAAGGCGCGCCGTCGATCGAGGGCATGGTCCGGGAGTTCATCATGCGGTGCAGGCTCGTCCGTGGCCCCAGCCCACACCACCCGATGGGGGTATCGCCGGAGTAGGCGAGGACCCCGGGCGCGGGATCCGCCGCGCACAGCCGCCGGACGTGTTCGGCCCGTTCGTCACCCCTCAACGCGCTGTAGTCCGCGGGTTTGGCGCGGTACGCGAGGCACCAGCAGGCCCGGTCGTTCCCGTTCGGGTTGAGGATCGCCGCGACGTCGCCGAATCGCTCGGCTGTGGCGGCGTGGATCTCGATGGCTGGTTCGGGCATGACTCGACGGTAGGGTGGTATTCACGACACGGCCACGTCGGGTATCGAGGGGAGGGCGGATGCCGCGACGGTTGATCGGAGCCGGTCGCTATCCCGGCATGGTCCAGCTCCATCAGGCGGTGCCTCTGGTGGAGCGGCAACACGCGATCATCGAAGAGATGCGCGCGCGAGCGCCACGTTTCGTCGCCGGCCGGACCCTCGCGGAGCGAACCGGGACGACGGTCCGCACCATCGAGCGAGACGTCACCCGATTGCGCGCCGCCGGAATCCCGGTCGAGGTCAAACGCGGAGCGGGCGGCGGCTACCGGCTCGCGGTGCTGCCCGCGATCCCGCCACTGGAATTCAGTCCGGGCGAGGTCGCCGCTCTCGTGGCGTCACTGGTCGCACTCGGCCCCTACACCTCCGCGACCGCGCAGAGCGCGCTCGGGAAATTGCTCACCGCATTCGGTGACAGGGCTTGAATTTTCGGTCCTGAAAAGGGACTCACCCGGACGTTGTCGTGCCGTTGTCCGGCCAGGATGCTTCTGCCAGGATGCTCGTGACTCGACCCGAAGGAGTGTCCAGTGGCTTCCCGTCTCAACCCCTACATCAGCTTCGCCGGTGATGCCCGGCAGGCCATGGAGTTCTACAAGGCGGTGTTCGGCGGCGATCTCACGCTGCACACCTTCGGCGAATACGGCATGCAGGACACGCCGGAAACCGACAAGATCATGCACGGCATGCTCGAAGTCTCCAACGGCTACACGATCATGGCGGCAGACACCCCGCCGGGAATGGAACACAACCCCGGCACCAACATCACCGTGAGCCTCAGCGACGACGACGGTGACGAACTGCGCGGATACTGGGAGAAACTTTCCGGTGAAGGCACTGTTTCCGTTCCGCTCGAGAAGCAGATGTGGGGCGACGAATTCGGTTCCTGCGTCGATAAATTCGGTATCTCGTGGTTGGTCAACATCACGCCCGCGTAAGGCTGACCAGTGACTTTAGACCCGGCCCGCGCCGGGCCGAAGCGACCGAGTTTCGAGGACTTGAGACTCCGATCGCGCGAAACCCGTTATGCCACTGGTGAAACCGCCGTCTAGCCGGATGACGATTCGGCGGTTTCACCAGGAGGCGTGGTATGAACAGGACGGTTGCGGCACTGCTGGTTTCGGCGGGTGCCGCCATTTCCGTGGTCGGGCTCGGCGGTTGCGGGACGACAACGGCAGGCACGCCGGTCACCGTCGTCCGGGAAATCGTGCCGTCACCGACCACCGCCGTCGTCGCCCCGCCACCCACCTCCGTCGTGGTGGTCGAGCCCCCGGTGACCATCACCCGGGCGCCCGCGGCCCGAAGCCTGACCCCTTGCCAGCGACTGTTCGCCGACGGATTCTCGTTCAGCTACGCGTACAACGCGTGGATCAACGCGGGTCGGCCGCTGAGCTGGGATGCGGACCGGGACGGGTACCCGTGTGAGCAGTCGTACGGGAACCGCAACTAGACGCCCGAGGTCTGCTGCAGCACCCGTAGGTCGACAGCTGCGTCCGAAGTCCGTGAGGGCCACCCTCACGCACTTGGCCTGACCCGGCCCGGCGCCCCACCTCAACGCCACGCCCGCCGACAGCCGCCACGCACGATCAACCGGCTGTTGATTGTTCTGCCCGAATCAAGGGTTCCGGTCAACCAATCCCCGGGATGTAGTAGCCCGCGACGAAGCGACGGGCTGGTGGGGAGAGGGAATGAGCTCAGGCGAGGGCGTTGTCCTGGTGATCGGCTGCGGGATGCGGCCGTACCGGGAGTACCTGTTGGCGTCGGCCGGGGCCCGGCATCCGTTGTGGCTGTTCAACGGTTCGGAGCCGACGTGGCAGGAGCGGTACGTCGCCGGTGGCACGGTGGTGGATCTGCAGGATCGGGACGCCGTGCTGGCCGCGGCTCGTGAGCTGGACGTGACGACGCCGGTGCTGGGGGTGGTGTCGTGGGACGAGACGTTGATCGTGACGGCGGCGCATGTCGCGGATGAGCTCGGGGTGCCGGGGGCGGGGATCTCCGCGATCGAGGGTTGTCGCGACAAATGGCTCAATCGCCGGGTGCTCACCGCGGCCGGGGTCGCGCAGCCGGAGTTCGGCTTCGTGCACGACGAGGGCCAGGCGGTCCGGGCGGCGCGAGCGGATCGGGTATCCGGTCGTCGTCAAACCGCGTGGGGGAGGGGCGAGTATCGGCGTCAGTCTCGCCGAGGACGCCGACGCGGTCCGGAACGCCTTTCATGTGGCGGAGGACGCGAGTTTCGAAGGTGCGCCGGCGTATCGGGGCGGGGCGCTGGTCGAGGAGTACCTGACCGGCCCGGAGATCAGTGTGGACGGTGCCGTTGTGGACGGTGAGTACACGCCGATGTTCGTGGCGCACAAGACGGTCGGCATGCATCCGTACTTCGAGGAGCTCGGCCACCTGGTCGGTTCCGCCGACGAACTGCTGGCCGGCCCGGTGCTGCGCTCGACGCTGGCCCGCGCCCACAACGCGATCGATTTCCGTTACGGCATAACCCATACCGAACTCAAGCTTACCGAACGCGGCCCGGTGATCGTGGAGATCAACGGCCGGCTCGGCGGGGACCTCATCCCGCTGCTGGCCATGTTCGCGACCGGGGTCGACCCGGGAGCGGTCGCGGTCGACGTCGCGTTGGGCAAGCGGCCGGAGATCCCGCGCGACGCCGAAGACCGGTGGGTCGGCGTACGGTTCGGCTATCCGAAACAGGATTGCGTGGTCGAATCCGTTCTGGTGCCGGAGCCTTTGCCGGGTACCGGGATTCTCGCGGCGGACGTGCTCGTCGACCAGGGAGCCAGGATGCGGCTGCCGCCCGCGGAGTTCATTTCGCGCCACGCGTACGTGATCTGCGCCGGCAGCGATCCCGATGACTGTGAAGTCGTGTTGGACAAGGCACTTTCCCAGGTCCGGCTGACCGCGCATCCCCTGCTGCCCTCGGTGGCGCCCGGTGGCTGAGGGCACCCCGAAATCGCAGAACACCTTTCAAGCACTCTCAACGATGGCGGAGCGAACTATGGCGAACCGTGATGTCGAGCTTCTGGCAGTCGGAGCTGGACCGTCCAACCTGGCACTCGCAGTGGCACTGGAGGAACTCGCACCCGGACTTGCCCGCGATTCGCTCCTCCTCGAGCGGGACGAAGAGATTTCGTGGCAGCGTGGGATGCTCCTGCCGGAGGCGTTGTCCCAGGTCTCCTTCCTCAAGGATCTGGTGACCTTGCGCAATCCGCGCTCCAGGTTCTCCTTCCTCAACTACCTGCACGACACCAACCGGCTCAACGAATTCGTGAACATGGGCAGCTTCGTCCCGTACCGGGCCGAGCTGGCCGACTATCTCAAGTGGACGGCCGAATCGCTCTCGCTGGTGGACCTGCAGCGTGGCCGGGAATGTCTCGACGTCAGTCCGGTATGGACGGACGGCGTGCTGACCGGCTGGGACACCAGGGTCGCCGGCGGCGACACGATCCGCAGCCGGTACCTGGTGGTCGGTGCCGGCCGCGACGCACGGATCCCGGACCGGCTCCGGACGGTGAACCAGGACCGTGTCATCCACAGCACGCAGTACCTGCCGCGGATCGCGAAGCTCCGCAAGGACCTGCCGTACCGGGTCGCCGTGATCGGAGCGGGCCAGAGCGCCGCGGAACTGTTCTGTTCGGTGCAGAACGATCTGCCCGAATGCAAGCCGACCATGGTGATGCGTTCGATCGGCCTGAACTACTACGAGACCAGCAAGTTCAACAACGAGCTGTTCTTCCCGTCCTATGTGGACAAATTCTTCACGGCGTTGCCCGAGGCGCGCGAGCAGATGCTCGCCGAGATGCACCACACCAACTACTCCGGGCTGGCCCCGGGCACGATGGACTCGCTCTACCGGTCGGTGTACCTGGACCGGCTTTCCGGGCGCTCCCGGCTGCGGATGATCACGATGAGCGACATCACCGACGCCCGTGACGAGGGCGACGAGGTCGTGCTGGAGCTGACCGACCGGCGTACCGGCGAGGTCCAGGAACTCAGGACGGACCTTGTGCTGCTCGGCACCGGGTTCTCCCCGGAGATGCCGAGGATGGTCCAGGAGATCGCGAAGTCGATCGGTCTCTCGGAGATCAAGGTGACCCGCGACTACCGGCTGGAGATCGACCAGCCGGCCACCGCGGCCGTCTACCTCCAGGGCGTGAACGAGGCGACGCACGGGATCGCGGACTCGCTGCTGAGCGTCCTCGCCCCACGTGCCAACGACATCCTGCAGGACATCCTGGCCCACCGCGGCGAGAACCCCGCGGTTCCCCCACAGTCCACTTCGGACGCGGCCTCCATCGTCGCCACCCGCTGATATAGGAAGGAAGAGAGCAGTCATGGAGATCCGACCGCTGGTGCGGGACAAGATGCTCTTCGAGAACGGCGCCTTCGGACAGCGGCTCGTGCCGTGGGCGGCGTTGAACGCGCCCTTCGAGGGTGCCTGGGTCACGGTGCCCGCGCACGGCGCGACGGGTGCGCATTCCCACCACGAGTACGAGATCTTCATCGCCGTCAGCGGCGAGGCCGTCGTCGAGGCCGGGGGAGAGCGGCGTGCGTTCCGGCCGGGGGACATCGAGTATCACGCGCCCGGCACCGAACACCGCATCCTCAACGACGGCGCGGACGACTTCGAGATGTACGCGATCTGGTGGGACTCGGACATGACGACCCGGTTCGCCTCACGGCACCAGGAGCGGGCATGACCAGCGACAGCCGGCCGGTGGTGATCATCGGCGGCCCGCCGACATCCAACGGCGATCTGCACATCGGGCATATCGCCGGTCCCTACCTCGGGGCCGACGTCCACCGGCGGTACCTGTGCGCGGCCGGCCGGAACGCGGTGTTCGCGTCCTGCACCGACGACAGCCAGACCTACCTCGTCACCAGCGCGGCGCGCGCCGCGCTGACCCCGCCCGCACTGGTGAAGCAGTCGACGGAGGCGATCCAGTCCACCTTCAAGGCGATGGGCGTCGAACTCGACGGCTTCTCGCCGACCGACGACGGTTACAAAGCACTCGTCTACGACTACGTCAAACGCTTGTACGACAAAGGAAAGCTTCGTCTGCGCAAGGTGCGGCTGCCCTACAGTGAGAGCAAGGGCGAGTTCCTGGTCGAGGGCTTCGTCGGCGGGGGTTGCCCGACGTGCCTTGCCGACAGCCGCGGCGGCTTCTGTGAGGCCTGCGGGCATCCGATCGACTTCGACGCGCTCATCGAGCCGTACTCGGTGCTCGACCCGGCAGACGAGGTGACCTACCGCGAGGCGGAGATCATGGTCTTCCCGGTCTCGGAGTATCGCGAGCAACTCCTCGCGTACTACGAGGAACGCGGCCCGGCGTGGCGGCCGCACGTGCTCGGGCTCATGCGGGAACTGCTGGCCGGCCCGTTGCCGGACTTCGCGATCACGTATCCGGTGGGCTGGGGCATGCCGGCGCCGTTCCTCCAGACGCCGGGGCAGAAGCTCAACGCCTGGGTCGAGGGTATGCCGGCCTCGATGTACTGCACCGAGTACGCCTTGCGGCGCAAGGGAAAGGAAAGTGCGGCGGACGACGACGCGTGGCGCGCGGAGAACGACGCGCGGGTCGTGGTGTTCATGGGGTTCGACCCGCTCTTCACCTGGGGAGTGGTCCACGTCGCCGAGCTGATCGCCCTCGAGGGCCGCTACGTCCTGCCGGACACCTTGCTGGTCAACGAGTTCTACGAACTGGAGAACGAGAAGTTCTCCACCAGCAAGGGACATGTGGTCTGGGCCCGTGACCTGGCGACCGAGGTGCCGCGCGACATCGCGCGGTTCTACCTCAACCTGACCGCCCCGGAGTTCGCACGGACCAACTTCAGCCGGGCGGCCTTGGAGAAGGTCGCCGGGGATCGCCTCGTCGCGCCCTGGAACGAACTCGCGGAGACGCTCGGCAAGCTGACCGCCGAAGTCGGCGCGGAGAACGGCAAACTCCCGGTTTCCCTGGAGGCCACCGAGCGCGCGGCGGCGATGGTCTCGCGTTTCGCCCTGAACTACGAACTCGAGGACTTCAGCCTCAGCCGGGCCGCCGACCTGGTGGTCCAGCACGTCGAACGGCTGCGCGCCCGGACGAGACAGACGGTCGACGGCAACCTCGACCAAGAGGTGCTCCGCGGCGAGCTGGGTGACGTCTTCCTCGAACTGCGCGCGCTGATCAGTTGCGCGTCGCCGATCCTCATCGATCTGGCCGACCGTGCGGCGCGCGCCGGCGAGTTCGAACTCCGGATCACCGTGGACGCCTTCGACGTCACGCATACGACGGCATTCACCGTGCCTGCCCTGGAATTCCCTGCGATGAGCGAGGTCTAGTCCCATGTCCAGTCCCAACTCCGACCTCGTTCGGCGCTCCCGGCTCGCCGAACGGCTCCTGGTCCCGGCGGGCTTCATCACCACCGCGGGCAACGCCTTCCAGATCACCGCCGCCGCGATCCTGGTCTTTCACGCCGAACAGACCACTCTCGCCGTCGGCTGGCTGTTCATCGCGGTGTCGATCCCGCAGGTCGCGCTAGCGCTGTTGTTCGGCAAGCTGGTCGACCGGGTCGACCGGCGGATGCTGTGCGTGGCAGCGGATCTGGTCAGCGCGACGACCGCGTTCGCGCTGCCGGTCTGGCTGTGGATCGGCGGGCCGGCGAACCTCGGTTCGTATATCGCGAACTTCCTGCTCGCCTGCACCACGGCCTTGTTCATGCCGGCAAGCAACGGTCTGATCAAGGAACGGATCCGCGACGAACGGCTCGGGAAGTTCAACTCGCATTTCGAGATGGCGAGCAACACCGGCATGCTGCTGGCGTCCTCGCTGGCCGGGTTCCTGGTGATCTGGTTCGGTGCCACGCCGCTGTTCATCTTCAACTCGCTGACCTTCATCGCCTCGGCGATCTTGGTCTACGCGATCGGCCGCAAACCCGCCAAGGCGTCGGCGACCACGGAGGCGACGAGCGATGCGTCGTCGCCGGTCGTGGCCCCGGTGCACCAGCCGGTGAAACGGCTCGCGCTGTTGTACGCCAACGGGAACATCGGCCTGATGGTCGCCAACGTCATCCTGACGACGTTGATCCTGCAGACGTTCGACCAGGGCGCGTGGATGATCGGCGTTGTCGACGCGCTGGCCGGTGTCGGGTTCATCGTCGGCGCCGCCCTGTACGGCAAGGTCAGTAAACGGTTCAAAGGCATCAACCTCGCCGTGCTCGGCACCCTCGGGAACCTGATCTGCCTGTCGATCCAGCCATTGCACTACATCGCGCTGATGGCGGCCATCCCGTTCGCCGGTTTCTGTTTCGCGCAAGGCCGGATCGCCGCGCGCACGCTGCTCATGCGGGCCAGTCCGGAGGAGCGGGTCGGCCGGATCTTCGGCGGGACTCAGGCCGTCGGCCTCGGGCTCGGCGTCGGGGCGACAGTCGGCCTGTCCGCCCTGGCGGACGCGACCACGGTGCCGTACGCGTTCTGGGGTCTGGCGATCCTGCAGGGCGCGATCGTGATCGGCACCTACTTCAGCCTGGCGAAACCGCTGTCGGCACAGGAAAAGAAGCCGGCCGAGGTGCTCGAAGCGACCGCCGCCTGAGCGGCGTCCCATTGCGGAGGAAGAGAACGACATGACACAGCCGATCAAGGGCGGCGTGGCCACCTGGGCCTGCCTCCCCGGGTTTCCGCCCGCGGTGATCTTCCCGTTCACCCCCGGAGAGCGCTTCGGGGTGCGGAACCTCTACGAGTTCCAGATGCTGATGTACCGGCCGCTCTACTGGCTGGGACGCGACGGCGAACCGGCGATCGACCACGATCTCAGCGTCGGCGAGGAGCCGGTGTGGGACGAGACCGGGCGCATCTGCACGGTCCGGATCAAACCGTGGAAATGGTCCAACGGCGAGACGGTCCGCGCGGACAACGTCATCTTCTGGATGAACATGCTGAAGGTGAAGGGGCCGAAGTTCGGCGCCTACTCCGAGGGCTACTTCCCGGACAACCTGGTGTCGTTCGAGAAGGTCGCCGACGACAAGGTGAGTTTCACCTTCGACAAGGTGTACTCGAAGAACTGGGTCCTGCTGAACCAGCTCACCATGATCACGCCGATGCCGAAAGCCTGGGACCGCACCGCGGACGGGCCCGCCGACGCGACCCACGACCTCGGCCAGGCCGAAGCCGTGTACGAGTTCCTGATGGCGGAGAACGGTGACGTCGTCGAGGAGGACAATTCGCATCGGACCCGCTGGGCGGACAGTCCTGTGTGGAGTGTCGTCAATGGACCATGGCGGCTCAAGAGCTACACGGAAGAGGGTGTCGTCACCTTCGTCCCGAACGAGCATTACAGCGGACCCAACCCGCCGCATCTCGACGAACTGCGTCAGGTCTCGACGACCTCGGACGAGCAGCAGTACGAACTGCTGCGGTCGGGCGAGGTCCAGGTCGGGTTCCTGCCGCCGGGTATGGGCGTCCAGCCGGACGGCGACCCGGCTCGAGGTGGTCCGAACCCGCTGGGCGACGGCTTCCAGCTGGAACCGCAGATCCTGTTCAACATCAACTTCATGGCGGTGAACTTCGGCAACCCGACGGTCGCCGGGAACCTGATCAGGCAGCCGTACGTCCGGCAGGCGCTGCAGAGCTGTTTCGACCAGGAGTACGGCGCCCGCGAGATCTACCAGGGCTACGGGTGGAGCCAGACCGGGCCGATCCCGGTGCTGCCCAAGAGCGACCTCGTCTCGCCGAAGATCGCCGAACGCGGTGGTTTCTGGCCGTTCGATCTGGAGAAGGCTCGGGCGTTGCTCGCCGAGAACGGCTGGGACGTCGGCGTTTCACCCGCGGTGTGCGTGCGTCCCGGCACAGGGCCCGGTGAGGCGGGCGAAGGCATCCCGGCCGGCACCGAGCTGAGTTTTTCCGTGCGCTACTGGGAGGGGCGGCCTTCCCTGGCCCGGCTCATGGCGCAGTTCGCGGACGACGCGGCCAAGGCCGGCATCGAACTGCTGCTCGAAGAGGTGATGGGTTCGGTCCTGGTGGCGCAGGACGGGCCGGGCGAGGCGCGGATGTGGGAGCTGTCCTGCTGGGGCGGCGGCTGGGTCTACAACTACCCGACCGGCGAGAACCTGTTCCAGAGCGGGGCCGCCTGCAACTTCAGCAACTACCGGGACGCGAAGGCGGACGAGCTGATCGCGAAGACGGTCACCTCCGACGACCTCGAAGCGCTCTACGAGTACCAGGAGTACATCGCCGACCAGGTGCCGGTGATCTTCATGCCGACGTTCCCACGGCGGCTGTTCGAGGTCGCGGGCAACCTGCGCGGATTCTCGCCGATCAACCCGTACGGCCTGATCAATCCCGAGAACTGGTACTACATCGACGACACAGCGGACGGTGAATCATGACGCGGGCGGTGGTGCTGGTCGGTTTCGTGGCCGCGGCACTTGCTTCGTCCATAAAGGACTTCCAGCCGGACGGCTCGGTGATCTTCGTCGAGGAGCCGGACGTCGTCCGCAAGCGGAACGCGCGGCAGACGATCGCCGGCTCGGCATTGGTCCGCGAGCTGATCGAATGGGAGTTCCACCTCCCTGGCAAGGCGGACGAGTTCTACCACGTCCACCGGGACCTCGATCCGGCCGCGGTGGTGCCGCTGACCGAGTACGCGACCCCGTTCGCGGCGCGGCTCGCTGAGCGCTACGGCCTGCCGGGTGCGGGTTTCGGGGCCGCGCGGATCCTGCGGGACAAGGGAGTGCTGCGCCAGGTCAGCCGGGCGGCGGGAATCGCGAACCCGGAGTCGTCGCGGGTCGAGAGCCCGGCGGATGTCCGCGCGTTCATGGCGCGGTATCCGGGGAAGGTCGTGCTGAAGCCCGCGAACCGGCAGGCGTCGGTGGGCACACAGGTGATCGAGGATCCGGCCGAGGTCGATCAGGCGTGGGCGAACTGTGTCGTGCAGGACGAGGGCATCTACGTCCCGGACCGCGCGATGGAGCTGCGCATGCTGGCCGAACGGTTCGTCGAGGGTGCCGAGTACAGCGTCGAAATGCTGCTGCGGGAAGGAGAACCGCTGTTCGCCAACGTCACCGGCAAGCGGCTGTTCCCCGGGCCGCGACCGGTGGAGCTCGCGCATATCGTCCCCGCCGACATCCCGGACGAGCTGACCGCCTTGCTGAACGAGGAAACGCGACGGCTGACCGGCGCCGCCGGATTCCGTACCGGGATCGTCCACTGCGAGTGGATCGTCTCGGGCGGGGTCCCGTACCTCGTCGAATGCGCGGGCCGGTTCGCCGGTGACGGGATCATCGAGCTGATCCAGCGCGCCTACCCGGTCGAGCTCAACCGCGCCTATTTCTCCGTGATGAAGGACGAGCCGGTCTCGGACGAGCTGCCGAGGCGGGCGAGCGGCGGGGCCGCGGTGCGGTTCGTGTCCATCGAGCCGGGCGTCATCGAGGACGTGCGCGGTGTCGACAAGGCGTCACAGGCCGACGGGGTCTTCCTGTGCGACGTCGGCGTCTCGGCCGGGGACCGGTTCGACGGGCTGCGGAGTTCGTGGGACCGCGTCGGCGACCTGATGGTGACCGCGGGCAGCCCGGCCGAAGCGTCGCGCCTGGCCGAGGAGGCCGTCGCGATGATCGAGATCGACGTGCGGCCGGACCGCGAGGAGAGGGAGAGCGCCTCACCATGAGCATCGAAGCCGTCCAGCCCGCCCTCCCGGCGGCCGGTCTCGACGTGGTCGTCACCGGTCTTTCGTCCGACGCGCACACCTGGAACCTGGTGTACCTGCAGCTGTTGCTGGAGGAACTGGGCTGCCGGGTGACCAACCTCGGCGGCTGCGTCCCGGACGAGACGATCGTGACCGAATGCGTCGTCCGGCGGCCGGATCTGGTGGTGATCAGCAGCCTCAACGGGCACGGCTGCCGGGACGGCGTCCGGTTGATGGACACCTTCCGGGCCCATCCGGGACTGGTGACGACGCCCGTCGTGATCGGCGGGAAGCTCGACGTCGCGGGTGGCAGCAACGCCACCCGGCTGATGGAGGCCGGTTTCGACGCGGTCTTCGAGGACGCCGGCGGGTTGACCCCGTTCCGGACGTTCATCCACACGCTGTCCGTCCGCTCCAGTGTGCCGTTGGGTGCCGGATGAGTGCGCTCGCCCCGGGGAGGGGACCTTCGTTCGGCGAGGTCGTCGCGCGCCATCACGCCAAGGGAGAGCTGGTCGTCCAGCCCCGGATGGGTTTCGCCGATCCGGAGCGGATGCACCGGGGTCTCCTCGCCACCCGCGCGGCGCGGGCCGCGACCGTCGGCACCATCACCCTCGACAGCTACACCCGGGTTGGCGACCACGACGCGGCGCGCGAGGCGTTGGCGGCCGACGCCGACCTCAACGGCTACCCGCTCGTCGACCGCGACCACGCCACGACGACGGCGTTACTCGACGGTGTCGTGACCAGGGATTTCCCGGTGCAGATCCGGCACGGGTCGCCGGATCCCCGCCGGATCGTGCGGACACTGCTGGACTACGGACTGCACGCGACCGAGGGCGGGCCGGTCTCGTACTGCCTGCCCTATAGCCGCATGCCGCTGGCCGAGGCCGTCGACAACTGGCGCCGGTGCTGCGAAACGCTGGCGGCGGCTCGGGGCCCGGACCTCGAACCGCATCTGGAGACGTTCGGCGGCTGCATGATGGGGCAGCTGTGCCCGCCGGCGTTGCTGATCGCGTTGAGTGTCCTGGAGGGGATGTTCTTCTGGCGGCACGGGATTCGCTGCATCTCGTTCAGCTACGCGCAGCAGACGCATGCCGGGCAGGACGAGGAGGCGGTCGCCGCGCTGCACGCGCTCATCCGGGAGTATGTGCCGCGAGCGCGGACGCATGTGGTGATCTACAGCTATATGGGCGTCTACCCGAGGACTCCCGGCGGTGCTCTGGCGCTGCTGGGGGAGTCCGCGCGGCTGGCCGTCCGCACCGGGGCGAGCAGGCTGATCGTCAAGACCACCGCCGAAGCACACCGGGTGCCGACCGTGGCGGAGAACGTGACCGCGCTCGAGCACGCCGCCTCGGTCGCGCGAGGTGTCTCGCGGAATAAGAACTTCGGCGACACCGGGATCCACGCGCAGGCGAAGGCGTTGGTGGACAACGTCCTTTCGCTCGAGAAGGACCTCGGCCGGGCGCTCGTCACCGCTTTCGCGCGCGGTCAGCTCGACGTGCCGTATTGCCTCCATCCGGACAACGCCGGCCGCGCGCGTGGCCTGCTGGATCCGCACGGGCGCCTGGAATGGCAGCGGATCGGCGCGATGCCGCTCGGTGATCTCGTCGAGCTTCCGCCGGGCGCGCGGATGACGTCCACCGAGCTGCTGGACGCCTTGCGGTTCGTCGAGCGCAGGTTCGACGACCGGTACGGCCTCGCGCTCGAAGATCGAACCGAATTAACACAGGGGAGTAGGACATGACCACAGCCGAGACGCCGCTGCCGCCGGGAACGCGGGAGCATCTGCTTTCGCCGGTGACGCAGGCGGCCTTGCGCATCCAGAACAGCATCACCACGGCCACCCGCGAGTACTTGGGCATGAACGGGTTCGTCGAGCTGCAGCCGCCGTTGATCGGCCCGGTGACCGACCCGGGATGCCGTGGTGCCAAACAGGTCGACGTCGACTACTACGGGCACAAGTACAAGATGATGACCAGCGTCATCCTCTACAAGCAGGCGTCACTGCTCGCGTTCGACAAGATCTTCTACGTCGCTCCGAACGTCCGGCTGGAGCCGCTGGAGACCTCGACCACCGGGCGTCATCTGGTCGAGTTCACCCAGATCGACGTCGAGGTCGCCCGTGCCGGCCGTGAAGACGTCCTCGAGCTGGCTCAGGGCCTGCTCCGGCACGTGGTCACCTACACGCTGCGGGAGTCCAAAGTGGATCTCGCCACGCTCGGCCGGGATCCGGAGGTGTTCGCGCCGCTGCTGGCCGAGGACTTCGAGCGGATGACCCACCGCGAGGCGGTCTCCAGGCTGCAAGGCCTGCTGCACGGGCAGAGCGCCGACGCCGAGATCGACTGGCAGGGCGAGAAACTGATCTCTGAGCAGACCGACCGCCCGTTCTTCATCGTCGACTATCCCAAGGGCTCGCGCGGGTTCACCGACGGCGAGTCCGCCACCGAACCGGGAGTGCTGCGGAACTTCGACCTCATCGCCTCGGACGGCTTCGGCGAACTGTGCAGTGGCGGGGAGCGCACGCACGAGTACCGGCGGCTCATCGAGCGGATGCGGGAGACGGGGGAGAACCCGGCGAAGTACGCCTGGTATCTCGACCTCGCGCGCGAGGGACTGCCGTCGAGTGCCGGGTTCGGCCTCGGTCTGGAGCGGCTCACGCGGTACATCGCCGGCCTGGACGCGATCTGGCAGGCCAACGCGTATCCGAAACTGCCGGGGATCGCGGCGCCATGATCACCGCGCGGCAACTCCCCGAAGAGGCGATCCGCGCCAGGGCGCGGGAAGGCAGCGCGGCGATCTTCCCCGACGTGGGCGGGTACGGTCGCGCGTTGTTCGGCGCGGACGGCGACAGCGGGACCGACGAACTCGACCGGGCGCGGATCGTGCCCCCGGTGTTCGTCCCGCGGCGTCTGGAGAAGATGTTCGACCTCGCACGGGAGCCGGTGTACGGCGACGTCGAGCTGACAACCGTCCTCGGTGGCTTCACTTCGCCGTCACCGGTTTTCCTGTGCGCCTTCGGATCCACGCAGGTGGCGGGCAGCGGCCTCGGGATCGCGGCGAGTGAGCAGGCGGGCCGGCTCGGGATGCCGATGGTGATCGGCGAGAACGTCGTGCCGATGCACGGCTACGGGCGGATGGGCGAAAGCGTCGAAGACGGCCTGCTCGGCCGGATTCGCGCGTATGCCGAGGCTGTGCCGGACGGGCTGGGCGGGGTCGTGGTGCAGCAGAGCACCGAGGACGCCGATGCCGAGGTCTGGAACCTCGTCTACAGCGACCCGTCCGCGACGAAACTGCTGGAGACCGGGCGCCTGGCGTTCGAGCTGAAGGTCGGTCAGGGCGCGAAACCCGGTCTCGGCGGGATGACCGTACTGTCCCGTACGGCCGCCGGTGAGGTGTCGGAACAGTACACAGTGGACGAAGCGTTCGGCACGGACACGGCCATGGTGTTGCGCTCGAGCAGCCCGGGCACGTTCACCGGCGAGATACTGCGCCAGCAGATCCACTTGATGCGCAACAACTATCCGCGGGCCCGCGCCTGGGTGAAACTGCACCCCGGTCGCGACGTCGGCGAGGCGGCCGCACTCGCCTGGGCGGCCGGCGCGGACGCCGTCACCGTCGATGGAGCCGAGGGCGGAACCGGCTGGGCGCCGTCGGTGTTCCTTGATCAGGTCGGGCTGCCGCTGGTGGAATGCCTGCGCAGGGTGGGGAAGCACGACGCGTCGCTGCTGGTGTCCGGGCGGATCTGGGAAGGCAGCCGTGCGCTGAAGTGCCTGGCCATGGGCGCCTCGGCGGTCGGGCTCGGCCGGGCGGCGCTGCTCGCCGTCGACGAGGACTCCGGTGAAGGGCTCGTGCGGCTGGTGCGCTGTCTCGAACTCGAATTGCGGTTGCTGGCGAGCGCGCTCGGCAAATACGAACTGGCGGACCTGACCACGGACGACCTCTGGTTCCCAGGACTTTCTGGACTTCTTGGACGAACGGAGCAGGGCGGATGATCAACTACGACGGACGGCGGTTCCGCAAGGTCAGCACCGACCCGGACGCGCCGGTGACGCTCTACCGCCAGAAGGACGACCTGGTGTGGGCCGAGCTGACCGGCGGCGGGGTGCGGCTCGGCTCGCTGACCGGAAAATGCGCCGAGGACGGGACGATCGACCTCGCCTACACGATGGTGCTGGCCGGCGGTGCGGTGATTTCGGGGCACAGCACCAACACGCCGGAGTTCCTGCCGGACGGGCGGATCCGGCTCAACGAGGTGTGGGAGCGGTACGGCCCCCAGGGCTCGCGCGGAACCTCGACGATCGAAGAAGTCCCCACCTGACCCCTCGCCCCTTGGGATGATGCGCGTGAAGGCCCCCTTCCCTCGGCTCAGCCGAGGGAAGGGGGCCTTCACGCGCGTTCCGGTGGTCCGAATGGCTTACGCCGAACGGATGTTCTTTCAGCGCGGGTTCTTTTCGAGGTATTCCGTCCAAACCTTCTTCGGGACGCACATGCGCCACGAGTCGACGATCAGCTCTCGTAACTCCTCGTAATCGATCGCGGACAGCCGGACGCGAACCCACTGATAGCGCATATCGGACGCAATGGGCATCATGAACTTGTCCGGTTCGCCGGCCACCAGCGCTTCCCGTTCCTCCCGGGGATAGCCGAATCCGAGCTCGGATTCGTCCGGTGAGAGCGATAGGAACACGATTTGCCCGACGCGGAACTTCACCCGGTCCCTGACCAGTACTTGATAGGCTCGCGGGAGCTTGGAAGCGATCTTTCTGACGTCATCCCCGGTGACCATTTTTCCACCATTCTCCGCTGTGCGTTCCCCAGTCACCCGTGTTCCGCAGGGTGATGCTGACGTAGAGATATTCGTCGAGGATCTTCGCCAGGGACACCGGTCTGCCCATCCGGGCGGGGATCGCGTCCCCTTCGCCGCCCGATTCGGCAATGATCGCGGTGGCCCACTCGCGGCCCAGTCGCAGGTGCCTGCCGAAGGCGGGGCCGTCGCGATCCCCGTGCAACTCGGTCGCGATCGCGGCGTCCCACGGCATGATCGTGTTGGGCCGCAAGGCATACAACGCCTTGGCCGCGGCGGTGGGTCCCAGCGTGCGCTTGGCCCGTCCCGCCGAGACGACGACGGCCGCGAGGTCCGCGTAGGCCTTTGCCGCATTGTCGATCTCGGCGTCCGTCAGCCGGGCGATATCGACCCGCGGCAAGACCGTTCCCCAGGCTTCCCACCAGGCCAGGATTCCGTCGTCGAACGGGGCGGGCTCGCCTTCGCGCGGATATCGGATGCGGCATCCCCAGGAGTTCAGCCACCGCAGAAGAATTGTGCGATGTGCGGCCTGTGACAGGTCGATCGCTGGCTGCGTTTCTTCGATCAATCGAAGCCATGTGGAGTCGACATTCGTGAAGCCGTTGAACACCTCGGCGGCACGTCGAAGTTCCGCGAGGGGCGGCAGGGTGTCGGACATGGACGAACCCTATCTGGTGCCACCAAGCAGGTGAATTTCCCCGTCCATCTATTGGACTTTGTACATTGAGTCACCTATTTGTATCTGCTGCAACCCCAATTGGTCCTTTAGGGTTGTGACCAGGTTGGCCACGAGGAAGTCGGTCACGCAGCGCGATCGCGTTGCCCCATCCAGGGGAGGAGATGGCATGGGCAGACCCGAGCGACCGTTGGACGTCACCACTGGTCCGATCGCCGCATTCGCTCATGATCTGCGGGTGTTGAGGAACCGGGCGGGAAACCAGAGCTACCGGGAACTGGCCCGGACGGCGCTGTTCGCGCCTTCCGTGTTGTCCAGCGCGGCGAGCGGCCACCGGCTGCCGACCCTCGCTGTGACGCTGGCGTTCGTTTCCGCGTGCGGCGGGGACCGTGCGGCGTGGGAGCGGCGTTGGCGGAGCATCGCCGGGCAAACGGGGGGCGGTGTCGAAGCGAGGGAGGAACGCGCTCCCGCGCAGGCGCCGGCCGAAGTCTCCTCGGATCCGGTGCATACGTTGGCATCCGGAGTCATCCATCTAGCCCGTCCGGCTCAGCTTCCCATGGGATCAAGGACTTTCGTCGGTCGTGATCAGGATCTGACGGACGCCGCGAAGATGATCGGCTCGAGCGGGCCGGTCAAGGTACCGCTGCTCGTCAGTGGTCCGATCGGCGTCGGCAAGACGTCCTTCGCCTTGCGGCTGGCGGAAGAGGTGGCCGCGGACTTCCCGGACGGGCAGCTCTACGCCGATCTGAGCAACAGCGGAACGGGCGGCCGTTCGGCCAACGGCATCGTGCGGGGCTTCCTGCGCGCGCTGGGCGTGCCGGCGCATCTCGTCCCCGACGACCCGATGCAGCGGATCGGTCTGTACCGGTCGTTGCTGGCCGAACGCAGACTGTTCGTCCTGCTGGCAGGGGTCGGTGACGAGGGGCAGGTCCGTCCGCTGCTGGGCCAGGCCTCGCACAGCCAGGTCGTGGTGACCAGCCGGGCGCGGCTGCTCGGCCTGGAAGACACGAACCGTATCGAGCTCGACACGTTCACCCGTAAGGAATCATTGGCATTGATCGGCCGGATCGCCGGGGATGATCGGGTTCGCGCCGAACACGACGCCACCGACGCGATCGCCGAACTGTGCGGTGATCTTCCGCTGGCGATCAACATCATCGGCCGCAAGATCGCCGCGCGGCCGGAATGGGCGATCGCCTATACAGCGGGACAGCTCGCGGACCGCGAGCGGTTGATGGACAGCCTCAGCGTCGGCGATGTCAACGTGCGCGACCGGTTCACGTCGGCGTACGAACACCTTTCGCCCGCCGGCCGCGAGGCCATCCACCATTTCGGGTTGAGCGGTGCCGGGTGGACGACGTCGATCGGGGTCGCCGCGGCGATGGGCATTTTGATCGAGACCGCCGACGAACTCCTGGAATCCGTGGTGGACGCGGGACTTCTCCAGCGCGCGAACGTCGCGGGCCGCTATGCGGTGTCGCGGTTGGTCAGCGTGTTCGCCGCCGAGCGGCAACGTGATCCGAACGCCCTCGCGGCTCCCGTGCCGCTGGTGGGCCGCAGGGCAAGGAAGACCGCGTTCGAGTCGCTTCGCCGCGACGCCGTGCGCACTCTTCCGGGTGGCTCGTCCGAAGGTTGATTGTTCGCGCCGCGCGGTCCTTCCGGTCAACGGGCCGCGCGGCTTGAATGAGTCGACGAGTAAAGGCGAGCGAAATTCGGTGACATAATGCTGATTCTGTCCATGAAAGAGGGTCACGATGGCGGGATCGTGGCGATCGAGGACGGCAAGCTGCTGTTCGCGCTTGAGTCGGAGAAGGACAACTACCCGCGCTACGACAGGATCACCGGCGAGCTGATGACGCGTGCGGCGGGCATGCTCGACGAACAGCCCGACGTGGTCGCGCTCGGCGGCTGGGTCAAGGGGGAGTTCTCGGTCGAACCGCCGTCGCGCACCGGATACTTCGGTGTCGGCGAGGGCGCGATCTCCGACGAGGCCGGCAAATTCTTCGGCAAGGACGTCCGCTACTTCTCCTCGACCCACGAGCGCTCGCATATCTACACCTCGCTCGGGATGGCGCCGGCGGCACCCGGCCAGGCGTACTACTCGCTGGTGTGGGAAGGGAACATCGGGGACTTCTACCGGATCGACGAGCGCGGTGAGGCCACTCACCTGCAGCACGTCCTGGCCGACCCCGGTGCGAAGTACGCGTACCTGTTCGCCTTGGCGGACCCGGGTTTCCCGCTGGGTAAGGGAAAATTCCGCTTCAACGACGCCGGCAAGCAGATGGCGCTGACCGGTTTCGCCGAGGACGGCCCGCTGACCGCCGACGAGCAGAAGACCATCGACTTCATCCTGGACCGCGACGGCATCATCCTCGGACTGTCCAAAGAGGAGATGTCCTGGTCCCATCTGTACAACGCCGGTGTCTGGTCACAGGAGTACCGCAACGCGGCGGCCAAGCATTCGCAGGCGATCTTCAACCGGTTCTACGACTACGCCGCGAAGAACATGACGGAAGGCCTGCCGCTGCTGATCTCCGGCGGTTGCGGCCTGAACTGCGACTGGAACCGGATGTGGCGCGAGAGTGGCCTGTTCTCCTCGGTGTTCGTCCCGCCCTGCCCCAACGACAGCGGTTCCGCGCTGGGCACGGCCATCGACGCGCAATGGTTCTACACCGGACAGGCAACGATCGACTGGGACGTCTACGCCGGCGAGAACTTCGTCGAGGACGTCGTCCCGGATCCGGCGAAGTACGAGGTGCGTCCGCTCGTGGCGAGCGAGGTCGCGAAGTACGTCCAGGAGGGCAACATCATCGGCTGGGCCCGCGGCCGGTACGAGATGGGGCCGCGCGCGCTCGGCAACCGGTCCATCCTGGCGGCACCGTTCACCGTGGACACCACGGTGCGGCTCAACAAGATCAAGCGCCGGGAGGAATACCGCCCGATCGCGCCGATCGCACTCGAGTCCGACGCTCCGAAGTGGTTCGTCGGTTCGGTGCAGGACCCGTACATGTTGTACTTCAACCACGTCACGTCGGATGAGCTGAAGGCCATCACACATGTCGACGGCACCGCGCGCACCCAGACGGTGACGCGGGAACGCAATGCCGGGATCGCGGATCTGCTCGAGGCGTTCCGCGACCTCACCGGGTTCAGCGTGCTGTGCAACACCTCGCTGAACAACAACGGACGCGGTTTCCTGAACCGCACCAGTGATCTCATCGAATACGGGGAGACGTACGGCCTCGACGGCTACGTCATCAACGACATGTTCGTGACCCCGCGCAGTTCCTGACCCACTGCACGCGCGACTCGCGTGATCAGAAGGGTCACACATGTGATCAGACGGGCAACACACGTGTTGCCCTCCCCATCACGTGTGTGACCCGTTCAAACACGCGTGTGACCGGTCTGGCGTTGTTCTGCGTTGATTGTTCGAGCGTCGTGGTGGTTCCGGTCAATGGGGCGCGCGGCTTGGCTGACTAATGAAAACGGGATTCCCAAGGATTTCCGTGCGGAGGGGGATGTCATGCGGATCGTGATCGCCGGGGGCGGCGTCATCGCGCTCCTGACCGCAGTCGAATGCGTGTCGGCGGGCCACGACGTGGTCATCGCCGACCAGGCCGACATCCCGTTCTCCGGCGCGACCTCCTTCGACCGCCACCGGGTTCTCCGCGCGCTGCATTCCGGCGACCCCGCGACGACGGCGGCCGCTGTCCAGGCCCACCACGCGTGGATCGAGCTTGAGCACAAGCTGTCGACCCCGTGCTACGAACAGGTCGGCGCGCTGACTGCGGTGACAGCCGAGAATGCCTTGCCCGCACAGAAAATACTGACGGACGCGGGCTCAAAGGCGGAGGTGCTCGGCGCGGACGTCCTCGCTGCCGAGTTCCCGCACGCCGGATTCGCCCCCGGCGCGGCGGCGGTTTTCGAAGCCCACGCGGGGGTCCTGCTCGCCGACCGCGTGCTGGCGGCCTGTGCCGGCTGGCTGCGCTGGCACGCACACGCCGAACTACAGCCACATCGGAAGGTCGTCGCGGTCGACGTGGACCGGGCCGAGGTACGGCTTGCCGACGGCGAGTTGCTCCGGGGCGACGCGGTCCTGCTGGCCGCGGGCCCGTGGTCGCGGGCGCTACTGGCCTCCGAGCTGTCCAGGGAACTCGTGCTGCACCGGCAGACGATGCTGTACTGCGACGTGCCGCCCGCGGACCGGGCAGCGTGGTCGGCGACTCCGGCGATCACGTCGCTCGGTACCCCCGGTGGCGCGTGGCTGGTGCCACCGGTCGCCGGGACACCGTTGAAACTCAGCGCCGCGAGCGCCTGCCGGGTCGTCGAGGAGGTCGGCGACAATACGGCGCCGTCGCACTGGCGGGACCACCTGATCGCCACGTTCGCCGCCTTGATCCCGGGATTCCGGCGGGACTGGCTGGTCGACACTCGCGACTGCTACTACCTTGCCCGCCGCTCCACCCTCGGCCCGATGCTCGCGATCCTCGGCGACCGAGTCCTGTCCTACGCGGCGTGCGGTGGCTCGTCGTTCAAGTTCGCGCCGGTCATCGCCCGGTCGCTGGCCGGCCGCCTGTCCGGCGCCGATCCGGCCCCGACCGGGCTCGAACCGCTTGACCGGCCGCTCGTGCGGGCGTCCGGTGCCCACCCAACTCGCCCTGCCCTACGAGGTGTGTCGTGAAACTGCTCGCGCTGGAAGCCAGCCAGAACTCCTACTACTACCTGCCGCGGTACCAGCAGATCGAGGACTTCGGCGGCGTGTTGTACGTGCTCAACGGGAACGGGACGGACGACCTCTGGCCAGCGGAGCGCTACCGGATCGCCGGCAGCACGCATGTCGACGACCTGATCCGGCACGCCAAGGCCTGGCACGCGGAGGAACGTTTCGACGGTGTGCTCACCTTCTCCGAGTCCGGTGTCGTGCTGGTCGCCGCGGTGGCCGAGGCGCTCGGCCTGCCCGGGATCGGCGTCGACGCGGCGCGGACCAGCCGGAACAAGCTGATCATGCGGCAGGCGCACGAAAAGGGCGGTGCCGCGCATCCGGACTTCCGGTTCGTCGAGAATCTCGATTCGGCACTGCGGGCGGCCGAGGACTTCGGGTATCCGGTGATCCTGAAGCCGACCCTCGGGGCGGCGAGCAACTTCGTCTTCCGGGTCGACGACGCCGGGAAGCTCCGCGAGCGCTACGAGCAGGCCCGGGTCGGAATCGACCGGATGACCTGGTACAACATGGAGGCGGACGGGCTCGACCTCGGCCCGCACGGCTTGCTCGTCGAGTCGTTTCTGGACGGTCACGAACACCTCATCGAGGCGGTCGCCTGGGATGACGAGGTCTACCTCGGGTCCATTGTGGACAGGGTCACCGCCGAGGGGGAGACCTTCGACGACGACGTGCACCACGCGCCGACCTCGCTCACCCCGGACCAGGTGGCCGAGGTGCACGCCGTCGTGACGGCGGGTGTCAGGGCACAGGGCCTCACGAGAGGTGCCTTGCACGCCGAAGTCCGGTTCCACCAAGGGAAGCCGTTCTTGCTGGAGATCGCCGTCCGCCCGGGCGGCGGCGGTCTCGACCATATGGCCAGACTGTCCGCCGGATACGACCCGATCAAGGGCCTGATGGACGTCTCGCGTGGCGTGCGGCCGGACGTTCGGCATTTCAGCCCGACAGGTGTGCACACCGCGGCGATGTGCCTGATCTGTCCCGGCGGCGTCATCGGCTCGATCGACGTCCCGCCGGCGGTGAGTACGTCGGAGTCCTTGTACTACCTCAAGATCTTCGCGAAGCCGGGTGACCTGATCAAACGGCCGCCGCTCGGCAACAACATCTTCGGCGGTATCGGCGCGCTCGGTACGTCGTTCGACGATGCCATGCAGAACGCCGACGACCTGGCCGGGAAGATCGAGGTCAGCCTGACCGAAAGACAGCGATAGTCCCGAATCCCAGTAGCCGAACCGAGCCCCCAACAAGGGTGCGGGGGTAGAAGACGCCCAAAACAGCGTGGAGGAACCGTGTCTCGTGAAGCCACTCGACGGCATTACCTGATGGTGAGACCGACGTATTTCGACGTCGAGTACTCGATCAACCCCTGGATGGATCCGAAGAAGCCCACCTACACCGAGCTGGCCGTCGCCCAGTGGGAGTGGCTGCACGATCTGTACCTCGATCTGGGGCACCGGGTGGACCTGCTCGAACCCGTTCCCGGCCTGCCGGACATGGTGTTCGCGGCCAACGGCGCGACCGTGGTCAACGGCCAGGTGCTCGTCGCGCGGTTCCAGCATATGCAGCGCTGTGGTGAGTCGGACGCGTACCTGGAATGGTTCCGCGCCAACGGATACCGCTACGTACGGCAGGCGCAGTGGATCAACGAGGGTGAGGGCGACTACCTCGTCGCCGGGCAGAAGATCCTCGCCGGCACGGGCTTCCGCACGAACTCTCAGGCCCACAATGAATCCCGCGAGTTCTTCGGTCTGCCGGTGATCGGGTTGACGCTGATCGACCCGCGCTACTACCACCTCGACACCGCGCTCGCCGTCCTCGACGACGAAACGGTCATGTACTTCCCGGAGGCGTTCTCCGAGGACAGCCGTCTGATGCTCAAGGAGCTGTATCCGGAGGCGATCCTTGCCTCGGAGCGCGACGCCGAGGCGTTCGGGCTCAACGCGGTTTCGGACGGCAAGCACGTCGTGCTCCCGCAGGCGGCCACCGGGTTGACCGCCCAGCTGCGTGAGCACGGCTTCGAACCGATCGGCGCCGACCTTTCCGAATTGCTCAAAGCCGGCGGCAGTGTCAAATGCTGCACGCTGGAACTGCGTGCCGGGTAAGGAGAAAGTTGATGGAGACCGCTGCAGTGCGGGAACGCGCCAGGCGGGTCACGGCACGCCGGGTCCTCGTCGGGGCGGCGTTGATCGCGATCCCCGTCGTGGTGGTGGTCGTCGTGCTCGGTCTCGGCTCGGCGTACGACCAGGCTCCGGCCGGCGGGGCCAAGGCCGCGGCGGCGCCGGATCCCTACGCCCGCCTGCTCGTGGCGCTGCCGGTGATCCTGGCCGCCTGCTACCTGGCCGGTGCGCTGGCCCGTCGGCTCGGACAGCCGGCGGTGATCGGCGAGATCGTCGCGGGGATCTTGCTGGGACCGTCCCTGTTCGGGCTGGTCTGGCCCGCCGGGTTCGAGTGGTTGTTCCCCAGCGGTGTGGTCTCGTCGATCGACATCCTGTCTCAGCTCGGCCTGATCTTCTTCATGTACCTCGTCGGGTCCGAAATCGACCTCGATTCGGTGCGGCGTCGTGGGTTCACCGCGGTGACGGTCAGCCAGGTCAGCATCGCGCTCCCGATGGTCTCCGGCATCGTGCTCGCGCTGGGCATGTACCCGGTCTTCGGCGGTGATGTCGGTTTCCTCGCTTTCGGGTTGTTCATCGCGGTTTCCATGAGCGTGACCGCTTTCCCGGTACTGGCAAGGATCCTGACCGACCGGGGGATCGCGAAGACCGCATTGGGGGCGCTCGCCCTCACCTGTGCCGCGGTCGACGACGTCGCGGCGTGGTGCCTGCTCGCCGTCGTGATCGCGGTGAGCCAGGGCGGTTCGCCGTCCGAGGTGTTCCTGACCATGGGGCTCACCATCGTATTCGTCCTGGCGATGATCTATGTCGTCCGGCCGCTGCTCACGAAGGTGCTCGCCCGGGTTCCGGAACCCGCGGTGCTGGCGATCATGCTGGCCGGGATCATGCTTTCGGCGTTGGCCACCAACGAGATCGGGATCCACCCGATCTTCGGAGCGTTCCTGTTCGGGGTCATCGCGCCCCGGAAGGATCCGATGGTCAAGCGGGCGGAAGGGAAAATGGGCAGCATCACCGTCACCTTGCTGCTCCCGCTCTTCTTCGCCTACACCGGTTTGCACACCGAGTTCGGCCTTCTCGGCTCGGGAGGGATGTGGGTGTGGTGCGCGCTGATCACCGCCGTCGCGGTGTTCGGGAAATGGGTCGGCAGCACGACGGCGGCGCGGCTGACCGGCGTCGGCTGGCGGGAGTCGCTGTCACTCGGCGCCCTGATGAACTGCCGGGGCCTGACCGAACTGGTGGTGCTCAACGTCGGCCTGCAGCTCGAGGTGATCAGCCCCGCGGTGTTCGCGATGCTGGTGATCATGACGCTGGTGTCGACCATCGCCACCGCCCCCGCGCTCTCGTTGATCGCCAGGTTCGGGAAGAAGTCCGAAAAGGACGTACAAGAGGACATCGAGTCGACCGCCGGTCCAGCGGCGGCGGAAAGTAGATAGGACACCATGACCACCAAACAGGAAACCCGTGTCACCACCTTCTCCGAGGTCGTCCTCGCCGACGAGGTCCGTGAGGCGATCGGGCGCGAATTGCGGTCTTTCCCGAACCCCGTCGGCGAGATCGACCGTTCGCTGGCCAGGCTCCGGGTGATCTTCTCGCTGCTGCCCATCGAGCAGTTGCAGGAGATCCTCGACTTCGGCAGACACGTCGGCACCCCCGGGGTCGCCTTGATCCGGAACCTGCCGGTGGACCCGGAGCTGCCGGAGACCCCGATCGACGGGGAACCCAGCAGAGACAAGAAGACCTTCGTCGCGGAGACCGTCCTCTTGGGACTCAGTCAGCTGCTCGGCGAGCCCGTCGGGTTCACCACCGAGAAGAGTGGACGTCTGGTGCACGACGTCGTCCCTGTTTCGGCGGGTGCGCGGAGCCAGACGAACCAGAGCTCGCACGTGTTCCTGAACTTCCACAACGACATCGTGCACGACGAGGTGGGCCGGTACGACGTGTCAAATCCGGACTTCCTGGTGCTGAACTGTGTCCGTCAAGACGGGCACAAGGAAGCCGTCACCTACTACGCCGACGGGCGGGACATCTCCGCCGCCCTCGACCCGGTGGTGCTCGAGATCCTGCGCCGCCCGCTGTTCCGCCTCAACGCCCCCGGCAGCTATGTACGCGACGTCGCCAACGGTGCCGACGTGCTTTCCGGTCTGGTGCCGGTCATTTCCGGGCCTGCTGATTCGCCGGAGGTGGCGATCTCGGCCAACGGCGTGGTGGGGGAGACCGTCGAGGCGGAGCAGGCGCTGGAGGAACTGCAGCGGATCTGCCGCGAGGTCGCCCACGAGGTCAAACTCGAGCCGGGGACGGCGTTGCTGATCAACAACCGCAAGGGATTACACGCGCGGTCGCAATTCTTCGCGCGGCACAACGGGCGCGACCGCTGGCTCCAGCGGACCTACATCCGGCGCAGCCTGTGGAACATCCGGTACCGGGGTGTCGAGGGGGATCGCCGAGTCCACTGACTCGCGACCGAGCACGTGTCAGCGCCGCCGTAGCGGGTAACCGTTCAGCACCCGCCAAGGAGGTGCGCATGACGACCGTGGATCGGCCGGCGGCCTTGGAGATCCGAAACCCCGCCGACGACAGTCTCGTCGGCCGGGTCAGGGTGGCGGCGCCCGACCTGATCGACGCGGTGCTCGCCTCTGCGAAGAAGGCATCGCGTGGCTGGGCGGCCACGCCCGCGGCCGAACGCGGAGCCGCGGTGAAGGCAGCGGCGCTGTCGCTGCGGGACCGGGCGGACGAACTCGCGGTGCTGATCGAGAACGAGACCGGGAAACGCCGTGGTGAGGCCAAAGACGGCGTTCTGGCCGGTGTGAAGACCATGGAGTTCCATGCCGAATTGGGGCCGGTTCGGCGCGGCCGGTGTTTGCTGGGGGACCCGGCGGCGACGGATCTGATGGTCCCGGAGCCGCGGGGCGTGGTCGTGGCCCTGACACCGTGGAACGATCCCGTCGCGGTCTCGTGCGACCTGCTCGGCGCGGCGCTGGTCACCGGGAACACGGTGGTGCACAAGCCGAGCGAACGCTGCCCGCATACCGGCGCCTGGCTGGGTGGCGCCCTCGCGCAGGCGTTGCCGGACGGTGTACTCCAGACCGTTCAGGGCGACGGCCGCGTCGGCTCCGCACTCGTGGCCAACGGTGACGTCGACATGATCGCGCACGTCGGCAGCTCCGAGGCGGGCCGCTCGATCGCGATCAGCGCGGCACGGACCGGGGTGAAGGTACTGCTGAGGAACGGCGGGAACGATCCGCTGATCGTCGACGCCGGTGTCGACCCACTCTGGGCGGCGGCGCAGGCCGCCTTGGGGGCGTTCGCCAACTCCGGGCAGACTTGCGGCGCCGTCGAGCGGATCTACGTCCATCAGGAGCTCGCGGAAGCCTTCATCAGTGCCTTGGTCGCCGAGGGGGGTCATTTCGACCTGGCACCCCTTGTCGACCGCCGTCATCGCGAAAACGTCCACGCACACGTGAAAGAAGCGATCGCCGAAGGGGCCGACCTGGTGCTCGGCGGGCTGCTGCCGGACGGGCCCGGCGCGTTCTATCCGGCGACCGTTCTCACGAACTGCACGTCCGAGATGAGGGTGCTCCGTGAAGAGACCTTCGGGCCCGTCGCGCCGATCCGGGTCATCGCCGACTTCGACGAAGCTCTCGAAGAAGCCGCAGCCGACCGGTACGGCCTCGGCGCCACGGTGCTGACGGCGTCGATGGCGCATGCACAACGGGCCTGGCGTGAGCTGCCGGTCGGCACGGTGAAGATCAACGACGTCCACGGCGGCGCGCCCGGCGCTGCCGCTCATCCACGCCGGGCGAGCGGAATCGGGTACGGCCACGGACCCGAGCTGCTCGACGAGATGACGCAGACGAAGGTCGTCCACGTGACGGCCTTCGGCCGTGAGCGCCGGTTGAGCCCCGCCCATGGCGGGTAACCACATACATGGCGGTGAACGAAGAGGACCTGCTGCAGACGCTGACCAGGGTGGTGACCACTTTGGACGGTACGTCCGTCCGGTTCGCGGTCGCCGGCGGTCTCGCGGTGTACGCGCGGGGTGGGCCGCCGTCGGATCACGACGTCGACATCTTCCTCCGGGAGGAGGACGTGCCGGAGGCGGCGGACGCGCTGGTGGCGGCGGGATTGCGGCGAGTACATCCGCCGGAGGACTGGCTCACCAAGGTCTACGACGGTGACCGGCTCGTCGACCTGATCTTCCGGCCCAACCACCGGCCGGTGACCGCCGAAATGCTGGACCGGGCTTCGCTGATGCGGGTCGGGTCGACGGCCGCCCCGGTCCTTAACGGCACGGACGTGCTCGTCGACAAGCTCCTGGTGCTCAGTCCGCACCGCTGTGATTACGGGCCGCTACTGAGGATCGCCCGCGACCTCCGCGAGCAGGTCGACTGGCACCGGGTGGCGGAGGAGACCTGCGAATCGCCTTACGCTTGGTCGTTCCTGACCCTGCTCGCGGCCCTGTCCATCATCGACGGGAAGGAGATCCCGATGCCCGCGGAGGCACCCCAATATCTGGTGGCGCGCTTGACCAGGGCGCTGGCCGAGGACCCGAGGACCGCCGAACTCGGCGTGCACGTCACGGTGCGCGGCGACCAGGTCCGGCTCAGCGGCGAGGTCGCCTGCGAGAACCGCAGGGCCGATCTGGAAGCCGTCGTCTGTGAACACATCGCCGCCGAGCTGGTGCACAACGACGTCCGCCTCGCGGACGTCCGTGAGCCCGCGCGTGCCGAGGAGATCCGGTGATCCGGGTCGCCGCGGTCGGCGATGTCCATCTCGGTGAGGACAACCACGGCCTGCTGAGGCCGGCACTGGACAACGTCGCCGAACACGCCGACGTGCTGCTGCTCGCGGGCGACCTCACCCGGCACGGCACCCTCGACGAAGCGAGGGTCGTCGCCGACGAGTTCGCCGGGCTCGACGTCCCGGTGATTTCGGTACTGGGCAACCATGACTATCACTCCGACCAGGCCGAAGCGATCAGTGCCCTGTTGGAGGACACCGGGATCAAGGTCCTCGAGGGCTCCGCCACCACCGTGAAGCTGGAAGGCGGCATCCTCGGCGTCGCCGGGGTCAAGGGCTTCGGCGGCGGGTTCGCGGGCAAATGCGCGAGCCGGTTCGGCGAGCGTGAGATGAAGGATTTCGTCGAGCACAGCGTGGAAGCGGCAGGGCGATTGCGGACGGCGTTGGAGGGGCTCGAGCACGAAGAGCCCGACATCATCGTCGCGTTGACCCATTACGCGCCGATCCCGGGGACCTTGCACGGCGAGCCGCCGGAGATCTACCCGTTCCTCGGGTCGTACCTGCTGTGCGAACCGATCGACGAGATCGAGGCGGCCCTTGCCGTGCACGGGCACGCGCACTACGGCTGCGAGCAGGGCGTCAGTCCCGGTGGAGTGCCGGTGCGGAACGTCGCGCAGCCGGTGATCCGGGCCGCGTATGCGACCTTCGTCCTGGAACCGGCCGGGGCACACGTCTGAGCTGAGGATTGCCGGGAACCTTCCGGGGGTACACGGCCGCCATGAGAGACCGATTCCACGGCCAGCTGCGCGTTCTCGGCGAGCAGCTGTCGGACATGTGCCGGATGGCGTGCGACGAACTCCGCCTGGCCAACCGGATCTTCCTCGAGGACGACGGCGTGGCGGCCGCCGCCGAGCTGGTCACCGTCGAAGCGAACCTCAACGAGGCGCGGACGAAGTGCGAGCTCACCGCACAGAAGCTGCTCGCACTGCAGGCACCGGTCGCCGGGGACCTGCGCACGGTGCTCGCGGCGGTGTACTGCGCCGACCGGCTGGAGCGGATGGGCGACCTCGCCCAGCACATCGCCGACCAGGCCACGCGGACGCCGGGATTCGCCGTTCCCGAGTCGTTGGTGGGGAAGTTCCGGGAACTGGCCGAGCTGACTTGCGCGATGGCCGACGGCCTTACCTCGGCGATCGCTGATCCGACCGCCGAGGTCTTCGGAACGCTGGCCCACTCGGACGAGCGCGTCGACGCGATCTACGAGGAACTCATGCACCAGGTCACCGGCCCGGACTGGACCGACGGTGTCGCCCCGGCCATCTCGGTCGCTCTGCTGGCCCGGTTCTACGAGCGGTTCGCCGATCAGGTCGTTTCGGTGGCCCGGCGAGTGGATTTCGCGCTCACCGGCGAACTTCCGGAGTCAGCCACCCGCGATACCCCGGTTAACAACTGAGCCCGTGGCATATGCGGTCATCCGGTTTCGTCGGTGGCGTGATGCGGGGTGCCGACCGGTTTCGATTCGGGGGAGCCGCGTTGGCGCAGATAGACGCTGAACACCGCCATCGAACCGATGGCGAGGAATTCCGACTGCCAATTCTGCAGGGTGCGGTTCCAGAAATCCGAGGACACCAGATAAGCGGACCAGGACACGGGATCGCCGAAGTCGGCGATCTGTTCGGCGTTGTACGCGCTCAACCCCGCCACGGACTGCGCGAGCCACGACAGCAGGAAGAGGCCGAGCATCACCAGGCCGAGCGATACCGAGAAGATCCCGGTACGCCAGCCGCCTGACCGCGCCCATTTGGGCGACTGCTCGCTCGCGTACCTGCCGACCTTCTGGTCCTTGTCGCTTTCGAGGCCGGCCCGCCCCGCCGGTTTCGATTCGGCCGAGCCGCGTTGCAGCAGCCAGACGGTGGCGAAGACGTAAAGGAAGAACTGCAGATACTCCGATTGCCAGTTCTCGGAAACGTCGACGGCGAATTCCGACGAGGTCAGGTAGTCGAAGAGCCCGACGGGTTCCGCGGCGTGCGTCAGCTGCCGGTTATTGAAGTCGGCGAGCCCGGAAAGTGCCTGCCCGGCAAGGCTGAACAGGAACAGCAGCCCGAAGGTCAGCGAAAGCCCGTTGTCGCGGAGAAAACGTCGCACGGTCTGCGCCTTCACCGGTGGAACAGCCCGAGCAGGATGCAATAGCCGAGGCCCGCGATCACGAACACCAGGTAGCAGGTGAAGACCGCACGCCCCTTCACGGCCCACCCACCTCGCAGTCGTAGACCTGTTCGTTGCGCGGGCGGCAACCCGCACCCGTGATCAGCCATCCGGTGGAGAACTCGTGCAGGAAGATCGTGTCGCGGCTGGTCTTCACCTGGGCCTCTTCGCTCCAGACGGAAGCCGCTTCGGGCGCGCCGTCCGGAACGTCCGCACCGGCGAGCCCGCGTTCGCAGCCTTCCTGGCGCCACGACTCGCGGACCCGGGGTGCGAGCAAGGCGCAGGCCGTCGGGTAGTCACCTGAGGCGAGCGCGCCGAGGAACCTCCCGGTGGTTTCCTCGGCCGGGTCTTGCCCGCTCGAACCGGCGCAGCCGGCGAGCAGGAGGCACGCACCGAGCCCCATCAGCTTGACGATCACGGAAAGGAGATACCCAGCGGGCCGCGCGGCTACACCTTGCGGTCTGCCGTGACGGCGGGTAGTGGTCGACTGGTGGGGACCGCGAGCAGATCCACGACGTCCTCGGGACGTCCCCGCTCGGCGAACCGCGCCCGCTGGCGGTCTGCGCCGTTTCCTCCCGCGATGAGCCGGGCACAACCGTCACGGACGAAGTCCAGGTCGCCGGTCGCTTTGAGGGCATCGGCCGCGATCACGATGACGGTGTCGATCACCTCGGCGGCCGGGGCGAGATCCCCGGTGCGGGGATGCGGACACTGACCGGACAGTCCTTCCCGCGACGCCCGCCAAAGGTGCGCGCGCAGGACCTCGTTGGACAGTTCGGCGGGCGGATCGTCCGAAGCGAGGATCGTTCCGACCAGTCCGCGGATGAGCACGCCCAGCAGGACGGCCTCTTCCGGCGTCGCCGCGACGTCGGCGAACCGGAATTCGATCGTAGGCTGCTCCTCGGAAAGCCTTACGTCCCAATAGATCATCTTGCGATCGAGGATGGCGCCCGCGCGCAGCCAGGCGTCGACGATGCTCTCGTAGTGGTCCAGTGACGTGAAGCTCGGTGGTGGCCCCGCGGACGGCCACCGGGACCACTGCTGGTAGCGCCAGCTGCTGTAGTCGGTGTCGTAACCGTCGCAGATCGCGGAATTCGCGGTCAGCGTGAGCAAGGCGGGCAGCCACGGCCGGATCCGCCCGATCACCCGGATGCCGGTCTCACGGTCGGGGATGGCGATGTGGACGTGACAGCCACACGTCAAGCAGGTCCGGGCGGTCGCACCGAAATGGGCGGCCATCCGCTCGTAGCGGGGACTCGGGGTGATCACCGGCAGTTCGGTTTCGGCCAGCGGGGGGCTGCCGCACGGCAGCAGGCGGCAGTCGCGCCGGGCGGCGACCTCGGCCAGTTCGGACCGCATGGTCCGCAGCTGCCCCAAGGCTTCGTCGTGAGTTCCGCAGATGCCGGTCGCGGCTTCCGCCTGGGAACGCGTGAGTTCGTGCTGAAGTTCGCCTTGGCCGTCGTCGGCCGCGTCGACCACGACGTCACCGGCTTGGGACAGCAGGCCATCGCGATTCACGACAAAGAACTCTTCTTCGATACCGAACGTGAGCAGGTCGCCGGTCACCTGCCGAGGGTTCCCAGGCCAGGCAGCGACAAAACCTGTTTTCGTTTGCCCGTGACTGGGTATTTCGCTGCATGGAAACCATGCCGGCGGAGCCGCCGTACCTGCTGGCCGCACAGGCCGGAACCGTTGTGCGTCACCTGTACCGCCGGGTGCGCGAGGGACCGCCGGACTCGCCCGACGACCTCAGCCGGACCCTCGGGGCGTTGCGGCGCCTGGCCGACGACCTCGCGCACGTCCTGCCCGCGTTGCAGGAACAGCTCGAGGAACGTCTGATGGCAGGCCAGGTCGGCACGGCCGGTTCGGCGGATGAGGCATGGGACACCGTGGCCGACGTCGGCGGGGCTCTCCTGCGCGCACGCGCCGCCGGCCAGCTGATGGCCGTCGAACTGCGCAAGACCGAGAAGATCCTCGGTGATCTCACCGCGCCGGAACGGCCGTAAAGGGCGCTCAGGCCGGGTCCGCGACTTCGGAGCGCACCACGGCCACCGGACAGTGCGCGTGATGGAGCGCGGAATCGCTGACCGAGCCGAGCAGCAGGCGCCGTAGCTCACC
Source organism: uncultured Actinomycetota bacterium (assembly GCA_963766045.1). GTDB lineage: Bacteria > Actinomycetota > Actinomycetes > Mycobacteriales > Pseudonocardiaceae > Amycolatopsis. Next base: position 2,907,719 of record CAVXYN010000003.1, read on the forward strand.
GTGGTCACTGCGGCCGAGCACCAGCAAGGCCGCATCGGTGGATTGCCCGGTAAGCGCCTGTCCCGTCGGCCCGATGCTGTGCACGACGCGGACGGGAACGTCCGGGTAGCGCTCCTGCCAGGGCCGCAGCTGCCGGTCGATCAGCTCGTCGGCGACGTCCTGCGGGATGGCCGGAGCCGGATCGAAGACCGGTCCGCCGAGCAGGGGTTCGGTAGCCGGGCCCCAGACGGGGATCCGCGCGACGTTGACCGCGTGGACGGCGAGGCCGTGGCGAGACGCGAAGTCGAACGCGAACCCGGCCGCCTTGACGCTCTGCTCCGAGCCGTCGGTCCCGAGGATGACCGGCCCGCTCATATTGGGACCTTCGCCGCGGACGACCACGACCGGACGTCCTGCCCGTCGGGTCACCTCGGATTCGGTGGAACCCAGTACGGCGCGGGCGAACGCGCCGGTGTGGGACTCGCCCAGCACGATCATCGCGGCGTCCGTCTCGTCGGCGATCGAGGTCAGCACGGCCTCGGGGGTGCCACCGCGGACGAAGGTCCGGACGTCGAGATCCAGGTCGGCGCGCTGGATCTCTTCGGCCATCGACGCCAGTTGACGTTCTGCCGGCGCAACGGGTTCCGCGGCCCCGGCGGCTCTCGCGAGCACCAGGCCGCGGCCTCTCGCCTTCGCCTCGGAAACCGCCCAGCGGACGGCGCGGCGGGTCTCCTCGGAACCGTCGAACCCGGTCACCACCGGCCCGGTCCCGGTCTGTGTCGTGGACATCGGTCATCACCTCCGATGCGGCACGGATACCCGTTCCGCACGATCTTCAAGCGGTCCGGTGTTTCCCGGCGGCTCAGGCGGGTACGCGTTGTGCGGTGCGGGCGACGGACAGGCGCGTCGTTTCGTCGTGTGCCGACCCTGGGTATCCCCAAGTATGACTTCGCTGCCGGCGCCCGGCGCGCTTCGAGACCAGCTCGCTATCCCCTCCGAGCTGGCAGCACTCGAAGAACCCGGCGGGCGGCTTCGGCTGAAAGTGAGCCGCCCGAGCCGGGAGACCGCCGTGGTCAAGGTGAGCGGCGAGGTCGATCTGGAAACGGCACCGCATCTGTGGGACATGCTCAACACCCGGCTCCACGGCGGCGGGACCAAGCTGGTCGTCAACCTGGCCGACGTCGACTTCTTCGGCGCGACCGGCCTCCGGATCCTCCAACGTGCACGGCTGCTCGCGGACGAGACCGGCACCCGGCTGCTCGTCTCCCCGGGTGAATCGCGGTCGGCGCGCCGGATGCTGGCCCTCGGCGAAGGGCTGCGGTCCTTGTAGTCACCCGGCCGGGTCAGTGATCCGTCACAATCGTGGCGGATCAAGTCTGGGCAGGTTCCCACCTCTTCTCTAACCCGTCATTACCACTCACGAGGGCCGGGTGGCGCGCACGGTGGGGGCGATCGGGCTGTACCGCAGCCAGCCGGGCAGCCCGCGCACGATCCACCGTGCGCCGGTCAGGCCGATGTCACCGGAGCGGACGGCGTCGAGGAGTTCGATCTCGCCGACCCACATGCGGTAGAGCGTCGGCAGGTCGGCGGTGAGCACGGCGTCGATGTCGAAACCAGGGTCGTTGTAGCAGACCGACGCGTCGCCCGGCTCGAGTACGAGCCAGAACAGGCGGTGGCGGTCGGCGATGTCGACCTGGATCACGGCCCGCTCGGTGATGTCGGCGGTGTCGATCCGGCCGTGCATCCACCACATCAGGATCTCGGGGTCCAGTTCTTCGGGCCGCGGGGCGCCGAACGCGTGCCGGGCACCCCAGTCGGCGAGGCCGAACACGAGCGGCCGCAGGTCCTCGCCGGCGCGGGTGAGCTCGTAACCGTCGTCGCAGCGGACGATCAGCCCGGCGTGCTGCAATTGGCGTAATCGCCGGGAAAGAAGCGCACGCGAAAGACCGGGAAGGCCGCGCGCGATTTCGTTGAAGCGGCGTGCTCCGACGAGCATGTCCCGCACTATCAGCAGCGTCCAGCGGTCGCCGAGGACCTCGATGGCCCGGACGACGGGACAGTACTGGCCGTAGGTCCGCACAGTATTAGGTCGCAACCGGCGCACCGCTGTTACAAGGTCGGTTCAGTCTCTGTACTACCTGCTCGCCAGGACGGTTCATAGCGTCGTCGCAAGGACTTTCCGAGAGGGTGAACTGCCATGACCATTACCGAAACCACACGGTCACACACCGGTACCTATCCGACGCCGGTGCGGCCGGATGACGACCGGTTCGTCGGGTTGGCGGCGAGAATCGGCGCCGTCGCGGCGGAACACAGCGCCGAGCACGACCGCGACGCGACTTTCGTGACCGAGGCGTACGACGCGATGCGCGAGCACGGCTACCTCGCGCTGGCCGTGCCGGAGGAACTGGGCGGCTTGGGCGCGTCGATGCGCCAAGTCTGTTACGCACAAGCGGAACTCGCTCGGTACGACGGAGCGGCGGCGTTGTCGGCGGCGATGCACCAGTACCTCACGCTGATGCAGGTGTACCGGCGCCGGGCGGGGGCACCCGACGCCGAAGGGGTACTCACTCGTGTTGCGCGAGAAGGGATTGTGATCGCGACCAGTGGCGGATCCGACTGGCTCTGGCCCGCGACCATCGCGATCCCGGACGGCGACACGTACCGCGTGAGCGGCCGGAAGATGTTCTGCAGCCAGTCGCCGCGCGCGACGGTGGTGGCGACCAGCGCGGTGCTGGGCGAACCGGGGGAGAACGCGGAGGTCCTGCACTTCAGCGTGCCGCTCGACGCGCCGGGCGTCCGGATCGAGGAAACCTGGAACACGTTGGGAATGCGGGGAACCGCGAGCCATGACGTCGTGCTCGAGGACGTCGTCGTACCCGCCGCGAAGGTCGCCGGACGGCGGCCGTACGGGGAATTCGGGGTTCCGCTGCTGGCCGCTGCGATCCATTTCGCGCCGGTCGTCGGTGCCACTTACTTCGGGATCGCTTCGGGGGCGAGGGATATCGCGGTCGCCTCGGCATCGGCCGGTTCGCGTGGTCCGGTACCCCATTCCGCCGCGCCTCGGGTCCACCGCCAGATCGGGCTGATGGACGCGGAGTTGCGGACGGCGTGGTGGTCGCTGCTGGGTGCCATCGACGAACTCGGTGACGGCTATGTCGTCAGTCCTTCGGTCCTGTCGACCGTCATGCTGGCCAAACGCCGGGCCGTGGCCGCCGCGGTCGACGTCGTCGACCTCGCGATGGCCGTCCTCGGCGGCCGGTCCTACTTCCGGCGCGCACCGCTCGAGCGCGCGTTCCGGGACGTCCGCGCCGGCACGTTCCACCCGCTCACGCCCGAGGCAACCCTTACGTACGCGGGAAAGCAGGCGCTCGGGGATACCGGGGTCAGCGAGTGAGGTCGTCGCGCGCCGACTGAACCGTCGGATGCACGTTGAAGACGGCGTCGAGACCCAGGAGCGCCAACGGGCGCAGCAGCGCCCGCTCCTGGGTCACCAGAATGAACGGCGCGCTCGCTTCCTCGGCCAGTGTGCGGATCTGAACGAGGGCGGTGAAGCCCGAGGAATCGCAGAAGGTCACGTCGGACAGGTCCGCGATCAACGCGGGCGGGCCGAGCCGGAGCTCGTCTTCGAGACTGCGGCGCAGGCCGTCCGCGACCGCGAGGTCGATCTCGCCGCCGACGCTGACGACCGTGTCGGCGTCCGTCGCGGTGACCGTGACGGTGAGGGGCGTGACCCATCTCCGGGTCGTCCGCTTCATCTCGTGCGGGGAGGCTGGGGCCTGATAGTCGGTCATGTGACTCCTTGCCGGTCGGGGAGCCGGCCAAGGCCTTTTCAGGCATGCCGGAACCAGGATTGAAGACTCCGGCGGCTGGTGTCTGAACCGCTAGCGACTCAACCGTAGCAGTCCCCGCATGACGGCCGCTCGATGAAATGTGCCGCCGGCCCGGTGACCTGGCCACCCGATCGCGTGGATTCAGGTGAATTTCGACTGCCCTTTTGGGACCTGGTCCGAACGGGGTAAGCAGGCGTAGCCTTTTCGCTCGGATCGCGTGAGCCATTCGATCCCGGATTTGGCTGTCGGGGAAACGGTCGACCAGGGGAGCGGGTAATGAGCGACGACAAACGAAGATCTCCTCAACCCGTTACTTCGCCCCAAGAAGGCGAGAAGGAGCGACGGGAATTCTCGCGAAGACCCGTTCTGGCGTTGCTGGGTCTCAGCGGCGGCGCCGTCCTCCTCGGAGCCGCCACCGATGTGGGCCCGTGGCGGGCGGCCGGACTGATCGGCGACCTCCTCGGCCTGAACGCCACAGCGACCCCGCCGCTACTGCTCGTCCGCCCCGACGACGGGCTGCTGCTCACCCTCTCCCTGGTCAACCTCGACGTCCGGACCGGCGGCGGACGGCCGCCGCAGCTGGTTCTGCACGATCTCGGCTCCGACGGGCACGTGATCCTCGGGCTCGGCCCGCAGAGTCTCTTCGAACAGGCCACCTTCGACCCGGGCAGCGGTCCCGTCACCCCGGCTCGGCCGGTGTCTGCCCACCTCTCCGGTCCCAGCCGCATCGTGTTGCGCGTGCCCGCCGGCACCCCGCCGACCGGCTACGACCTGCAGACCCTGCTCGATCTCGCCCGCTTCCCGCTGTCGGTGAGCCCGTTCGCCAAGGACCGCGGTCCTGGCGCGCCCGAACCGACCGCCGCTCCCGGGCCGACCGAGACCGCCATCGAGGCGCCGTGGCGGCTCTATCTCTCGCCCGAGGACACCGCGCTGTTCGCCGCCACGAAGGCTCCGGTCACCCGCAACGGACGCACGGAACTGTGGCATGCCAGGGCCGTTCCTTCGGCAGGCGCCGGGCAGGTCCCGGTCCGGGCCATCTGGGCCACCGACAAGACCGATCCGCTCCCGCCGTCCGACTGGGCCGCCGACCCGGCCAAGGCGTCGCTCCTCCCCAAGGACCGCCTCGACATCGTCACGAAGACGACCACCGAGGCGCCGGTGCGGGCGTCGCTGATGCTCGTCTCCCCGATGGGCACGTCGCTGGACCTGGAGGGGAACTGGTCTTCGGGCCTGATCGGCTGGAGGCACCGGTCCTGGCTGTCGCGCGACAACTACGTCAAGGTGGAGCGCGCGGGTTACCTGTTCCCCTTCGGTTTTCCCGCCACCCGGATCCGGGTCACCGAGCGGTTCTTCAAGGACGGCCTCGCCTTCCTGCGTCTGCAGGAATTCGTCATCGTGCGGCAGCCCACCGTGGACTACCCGACCGAGGCGGGCGGGCGCCAGCCGGACGACGGCCGCGGGCAGCCGTTCGTCCGCGCGACGACGTCGACCATCATCTCGCCGCCGCTGGCCGAGACGCTCGAGAGCGGCGAATTCGTCAAGGTGCTCGGCCAGAACGGCGCCGCGACCGAACTGCGCTACCAGCTAGAACTGACCGCAAAGGACGGTCGACGGGTCACCTCGGACCTGCCGCTGATCTTCGTCGACGACGGGCCCGGCGAGGATCCGAACCAGGTCGACGACATCGTGTCCGACTATGGCACCAAATCCGCCGGTCTGCGGACGCTGGCCCTCGGCGGGCAAAAGGTCGCCTACGTCGACGCCAAACCCGCGGATCCCGGGAAGCCGAAGGAAGACCGGTCCCTGCCAACCGGTGAGATCCTGATCATCGCCGCCGTGGCCAGGACCGGCGGGGTCAAGAAGCTGGCCGCTTTCCCGAAGATGGTCCACGCCCACGTGCATGTCGAGGAACTCGACGCGTTCGGCGGGCCGCAGCAGGCGGTCACCGAGCTGAAGTACGAGCCGGCTCTCTACCTGGCGAGCGGGTTCGATCCGTCGGTGAACCAGGGAGAGGTCTGGGCTCAACTCACCTCGGCGGCGCAGGCGGCCGCAGGACCGGCCGACGCGCTGCAGTTCGCGCTTTCTCAGCAGACCGGCGGCGGGATGGCCGCGCCGAAGTTCGCCGTCGACGCGCTGTCCCGCGTCCACGGCACCGTCACCGACCTCCAGAACATCGCGAAGAACCAGTTCGACCCCACGAAGTACTTCGATCTCCAGGACTCGGCGATCAAACTGCTCGGCGCGATCCCGCTGCGGGACGTGATCGAGGTCGACACCATCCCGTCGCTGCCGTCCGACAAGAACATCCCGCAGATCACCACCAGCCGTAACGGCGAGACGGTCGAGACCACGGTGACCTGGTCGCCGAAGCTGAAGGAACTCAAGGTCAGCGACCTCTGTTCCTTCGAGCCCGCCAAGGAAGGGCCGGATCAGCGGCTCCACCTCACCGTGAAGCTGACCGCGTCGAGCAACGGCCAGACCACCTCGGTGGTGCGGGGCGAACTGCGCAACGCGAAGCTCGTGTTCCTCAAGATGATCGTCCAGCCGATCGACCGGCTCACCTTCGAAAGCCGCAACGGCGCGAAACCGTCGATCGACCTCAAACTCGGCACCCCGGGTTTCGATGGCGACCTGCGGTTCCTCAGCAAGCTCAAGGACTTCCTGCCGTCGATGCCGGGCGGTGTGCAGATCGACCAGACCCCGACCGGGGTCAAGGCCGGGGTCACGCTCGCCGTGCCTTCGGTGCCGATCGGTGTGGTGCTGGTGCAGAACCTCGCGATCGGTGTCCTGTTCGATCTGCCGTTCAATGGCGACCCCGCGAAGCTGTTCTTCTCCTTCGGTACCAGGGAACATCCGTTCCGCTGCACCGTGATGGCGTTGGGCGGCGGTGGTTTCCTCACCATCGGACTGAGCATGAACGGCGGTCCGCCCGCGATCGAGGGCGCGCTGGAGTTCGGTGCCGCGGTGGCGATCGACCTCGGGATCGCGAGCGGTTCCGTGTCGATCATGGCGGGTATCTACCTCGCCTTCGGCCCCAAGTACAACGACCAGGGCACCCTGCTCGGCACCACGGTCGTCATCACCGGCTACATCCGGGCGATCGGCGAGCTGAGCGTTCTGGGCCTGATCCATGTCTCGCTGGAGTTCTACCTCGGCCTGACCTTCACGAAGGATCCACCAGGTTCGGAAGGCCGGGTCCAGGGCGAGGCCACGCTCAAGGTGCGTGTCGAGGTGTTCCTGTTCAGCACCTCGGTTTCGGTGACCCTTCGCAAAGAGATCGGCTCCGGGATCGACCCCAGCTTCGGTGACCAGATCTCCGCCGGGGACTGGGCCGCCTACTGCGCCGCGTTCGCCTGAGGAAGGACGAGCCGACCATGCCCAGTTTCATCGAGACCTTCCTGTGCACGGCACTGCCGGAATCGCGCAGCGGCACCAAACTTCGCCTTGCCGTGCTCGTCAGCCCGCGGTTGAGCGTGGCGCCCGCTTCGGTGGGGGAACAGCTGCCCGCGTCGGCGCCGCTCGGCAGCTGGCCGGACGCCGTCGACTTCTCGTCGCTGCGGCCGGCCTGGTCGGTGACGCTGCAGCAGGGCGGCACGACCGTCACCAAGACCGCGCAGGAGATCATCGACGCGGCAGGCCACGACAGCCAGACGTGGAACGCGATCTTCCCGGCGACCATGCCGACGACGCCGTACCAGCCGCCCGTGAACCCTGACGGCGCGAGCGATCCGACCTTCCTGCCCGCGGTCGCGACGTTCCCCGTCGCCACTCTCAAAGACGCGGTGAAGGATCTGCACGTGGCGGTGCTGAGCAACTTCCGCACCGATTTCCCGCTGCTCGATCAGTTGCGGAATCTCACCGAGTTCACGCCGATCCTCGGCGCGCTGGTGCCCGAGATCCTCGAAGAGGTCCTCAACACCCAGCTCGCGGGCGGTGTGGTCGCGGACGGTCTCGAGCGGGTGTTCGCGCAGCTCGACCTGTTCCACGGGGCACGGCCGGGTTCGGCGTTGCCGCCGCCAACCGTGACCTCGGTGAGTCCGGCCGCGGGAACTCCGGCGGGCGGCACGACGGTCACCATCACCGGGCAGAAGTTCATCCCTGGTGGATCGTCGGTGGCCTTCGGTTCCTTCGGCGCGGCGGCGAACGTCAAGGTCGTCAACCCGACGACGATCACCTGTCTCTCGCCCAAAGGCCAGTTCGGCGCGCAGGTCGACGTGCTCGTCCGGACGCCGGGCGGCACGAGCCAGCCGTCCGCGGGTTCGAAGTTCACCTACCTCGAAGCGCCGACAGTGACCGAAGTGGACAAGAACCGCGGTCCGGCGGCGGGTGGTGCCACGGTCACCGTCACCGGCACGACCTTCGTCGCGGGCAACGGACCCGATGGCAAACCGAACACCACCGTCGCGTTCGGCACGGCGGCCGCGACCGACGTCTCCGTCGGCAGCGACGGGACGACGTTGACCTGCAAGTCGCCTGAGGCGGGCGACGATCTCGAAGTCGACGTCGTCGTGACCACCAAGGGCGGCTCCAGCAAGACGTCGGCCGCCAGCAAGTACACCTATGTGCGGGCACCCGCGGTGACGGAGTTGAGCAAGACCAGCGGCCCGGTGGCGGGCGGCCAGCAGGTCGTCCTCACCGGAACGAACCTCGCCGGAGCCACGGCAGTCACATTCGGGATCGCCCCGGCCGCCCTCGCACCCGGCGGCACCGCCACCTCGCTCACCTGCACCACTCCCGCCGGACAGGCGGGCACGGTCGACGTCAAGGTCACCACCGACGGCGGGACGAGCGCGACTTCGGACGCGACGGAGTACACCTACCTCGCCCGGCCGACCGTCACCTCGCTGAGCCCGGACACCGGACCCATCGCGGGCGGTACGACGGTGACCGTCACCGGTACCGGCCTCGGCAGCGCCACCACCGCGAAATTCGGGACGGGCGCCGCGATCCCGGTCACCGCGGTGACCGCGACCTCGCTCAAGGTGGTCTCCCCGGCCGGCACCGCGGGAGCCGTGCACGTCGTCGTCCAGACGACCCTCGCGGGCGACAGCACCGAATCCAGCGCCGACCTCTTCACCTACACGGAGTGAACCGATGGAACAGCCGAAGTTCGATCTGCACTCCGCGCTCGCCGCGATGGCCGACTACCCGGCCATGCTGCGACGGCTCGGCGTCATCCGGATCATCGAAGTGGATCTCGCGGGGACCGGGATCGACCAGTCGACCGCGAGCACCGTCACGGTGAGCGCCACTCCCACTTGGACGTTCAAGGCGCCCGCCGAGAACGTCCGCATGGTGCCGGTGTCCGTTCCGGTACATCTCGCGCCGAGCCGATTCGCCTTGCTGGGCAACGGTTTGGTCGACGCGGTCGTCGAGAGGCTCGGGGTCGCTGAGATCGATGTGGACAGTGCCGCGACGCGGCTGCTCGACCTCGCACGGCAACTTCTCGGCGTCGCGGTACCCGGCGTGAACGGCACCGCGTCCGCCGCGAGCGAAGGGCTGTTGCCGGAACGTCTTTCGCTGCCCGCCGTCCGGAACGCGGGCCTGGCCGTCACCCAGATCGGGCGCGCCGACAAGATGCGCAACCGGCTCCAGGTGGCGAGCACGCTGTACTCGGCCGCCGCGCCCACCGCGCTGACCGACGCGAACCACGCGGTGAAGGGGTATGTCGTCGACGTCTGGGACGATCGGACGCAGCGCTGGCACACGCTGTGCGCCAGACGGGGGACCTACCGGCTGCCGGGCGGCCGGTCGTTCACCGCCGACGACGAGGGTGCCGTTTCCTCGGCCGCCACCGCGAAACCCGACGCCGGCCCCGGAACGATGATGTACCTGCACGAGTCGATGGCGCGGTGGAACGGTTGGAGTCTTGTCGCGCCGCCGGTGGGGACGCCGGTGACGACCGAAAGCGAAGGCAGGGCGCCGAAGCCGGCGTCGTCCTCGGGTCTGCCGGGATTCGACGTGAGTTTCGTGCCGCAGCCCGGAACGCTGCCTGTGCTGCGTTTCGGCCGTGGGTACCGGTTCCAGCTGCGCGCGGTCGACGTCATCGGCCGCGCCGACCCGCTGAACCCGACCTCGACCGACTTCAGTCGCGCCTTCCCGGGACCGAATTCCGCGCCCTCCAAGCATCTCCGGTTCGATCCGATCGTCGCGCCGGTGGTCGTTCCCACCGCGCCGATGACCGAGGGCGAGTCGGTGGACACCCTGGTGGTGCGGCCCGATCCCGGTTTACTCGGGGTCGTCTCGAATCTCCTGGCACCGATCCTCGCCACGCAGCCGGTGCGCCATCTCGCTCCGCCGAAGGTGAGCGTCGGCCTGTGCGAGGAGCACGGGATGGTCGACAACGCCGCGGGGAAGCCGGATCCGGGCAAGTACAAGATGCTGGCCGATCGCGACCGCGCAGACCTGACGAATGTCGGAACCGTCGACCCCCGGCAACCGAACCAGCGCTACGTGAGCGGTGGACTGACCGTTTCCTGGCTGCCCGACCCGATCTGTCGCGGTGCGGTGATTTCGGGGCTGCCGGGCGGGCCGGTCAAGGTCCGTTTCGATCCGCCGCTTTTGGGCGCCTGGCCGAACATTCAGCCCTTGCGCATCCAGCTCGCCGACGGAAACGGTGCGCCGTCGTGGAATCTGCTCACGCGGATCCTCACGATCTTCGTGCCGCGGGGTGAGCGGCGGACCGTCCAGCTGTCGAGTTTCGTCGACGCGGCGGACGTTCCGTTGCTGGGACAGGTTTCCTGGCTCACCGAAGCGGGCACGGCCGCCGCTGCCGTCTCCGCGGCGAAGGCGGATATCGAAGCCGGCCAGGCGTGGCAGATCACGCCACGACGGCCTCTCACCCTGATCAACGCCGTGCGGACCCCGGTGACCGCGCCGTCACTGCTGTCGATCGGCAACGACTCGTCGCATCCGCGCGCGGCGGGGGATACCGTGCACAGCCTGGTGGGCAATGCCCAGGTCCACCGGCCCAGCACCGGGCTGCTGGCCGTCGTCGCGACACGGAAGGATCCCGTCGACGACCCGGCGGATCCCGAACCGAAGACCGTCACGACGATCACCCGGCCCACCGTGCGGGAGAACAACATCGCGGGCAGCCCGCAGGCCCCCGCGCTGACCGTCGGCTATGACCCGGATCCGGTGACCGGCAATCAGCTCAGTTTCGCCGCGACGCATGTCCTCGGTGACACGAAACGCCATCAGGTGAGCTACGCGGTCGACGGGACGACGCGGTACCTCGAGAACTTCGTGCAGCGAGGGCTGGTGACATTCCAGGGCACCACGCCGTTGCAGCTGGCCAGCGCGGGGATCGTGCCGGGCACGGTGACCGTGCGGTCGGTGAACGGCGCGACCGCCTATCAGGAGGACGCGGACTTCGTCGTCGACTACACGGCCGGCAAGATCACCAGGAGTCAGAACAGCAAGATCCCTGCCGGCACACCGGTCGAAGCGGCGATCGTCGTCCCGCCGGTGACGAAGACGAGTGGCGCGATCAGCCTCGACCTGCCGAGCACGGCGCGTCCCGCCCCGCCGAAGGTGGCGTGGGTGGTGCCGACCTTCGGCTGGACCGAGGAATCCGCCGATCTCGGCCTGAAGCGGACCCGCCGGCGCGGCGGGGGAGGGTTGCGGGTGTTCCTGGAGCGGCCCTGGTACTCCTCAGGGACCGGCGAGCAGCTCGCCGTCATCCTGGCGAACGGACCGGTGAACCCGGACGACAAGCAACTGCAGGAACTGCTGACCCGCCTCGGTGGCGACCCGGTGGTGAACGCGGAGTCGTTGTCGTCGGAGTTCCCCGCTATCGGCCAGTTCCCGTTGGCCAAGGACAACAAACCGTCGCTGAGCCTGCCGGAACTCGCTTCCCGCAGTACCACCGGCACGGTCGCGGTCGCCGTCCACGACGTCGGGTGGGACGCGGACCGCAAGCGCTGGGCCTGCGACATCGTGCTGCCCGCGGGCCGCGTCTACCAGCCGTTCGTGCACCTCGCGCTCGCTCGCTACCAGCCGAACTCGCTGGCAGGCGTCGAGTTGTCCGGCGTCGCCCCGCTCGAATGGGCCCAGCTCGGCCCGGACCGCGCGGCGACGGTGGTGCTCAGCGCGCTCGACCTGACCAAGGTGACCGTGACGGTCGCCGGATGGTCGACGTCGGGCACCGACTTCGCGCGGAACAAGCCGAACCAGGTGAACGTCATCCTCCAGACCTCGGCGTCGGGCAACCCCGGCGACCTCGACTGGACGACCGTCGGCCCGGCCGAGGGCCAGGTGCTGACCGCGGCCACCCAGCCGGACGGGACCACGGCGTGGAGCGGTGTCCTGCGGCTTCCCAAACCTCGCCTGCTGAACCCGTACCGGCTGGTGGTGACCGAACAGGAGCAGTACGGCGAGGGAGGGAAGCTCGTCTACAGCGACGTCATCCGGCTCTGACCGGTCATTTCCCGCCCACGTAGCCGTTGAACAAGGTCTTTTGCCCGGTGTCCAAGGCCTTGACCCAGGTCCCGTCAGCCGGGTCGGCCTCCTTGGCCGAATCTGGCAACCACGTCGCGAACGTGCCGTTGACCACTGGAACGTCGACCGGGCTGCCGGTCCCGAAATCAGCGATCATCGAGGCACCCGTCGGCGGCACGATGCCGACGAACGGCACCTTCCCGCCGAGCTCGGGAACAGCCATCCGGCGTACGGGGATCGACTTCCCGGTGAAGGTGTCGACGTGGATCTCGGGGGTCGTCCCGGGCGCGCTGCTGCAGGCGACGGTGTGCTCGGCGTTGCGTGCCAGCACCAGGCGGAAGGCGCCGTTCTCCAGCAGGACGCCGGGCTGGTAGGAGCCGGCTTCCGGAAGGGGCTCACTCAAGCCGTCGAGGCAGGCCTTCAGCGCTTGACCGGCGGGGGAGGATCGATCACCGGACCGGTCGCTCACGCTGAACAGGGGCGGGGCCGGCGTGGGCAGTGCGGCACGAGGCCAGGTCCGCTCGATCTGATCCTGGTCCCAGCGCCCAGCCCACAACGCTCCCATCGACGGCGGGGTCCGGGTGAAACTGATGAACAGGTGGGTGTCCTTCGTGATCTCTTCCATCGTGATGCCGAGCCCGTCTTCCCTGGACAGCTCGATGCGGGCCCACGCCGGGTCCGCGATACCCGCGGCCAGCCCGGTCGCGGTGTGGAGCAACAGTGCGGTCCGGCTTCCCTGGGCGAAGGTGGGTTGAGCGGCCGGATCCGTGAGCGTCACCGTGGTCGCGGTCGTCTCGCAGAACATCGGCTTTCCTGCCGCCACGAATCCGACGACGACCTGGTCACCCTGCTCGATGGCGGTCGGTGCCCCCCACGTTTCGCGCGGCGGGATCCGGCCTGCCTTCCCCTCGGCCTCCGCCGCCGCCCAGCACCGGTCCAGCGTGCGGGTCGCCAGATCCGCCTCGATGGCCGGTCCAGGGCCCGACCCCGGAGGTGGAGGTTCGGCCCGCCACATCTCGCCGGCGACCGTCACACCTCCGACAAGAAGGACCGTCGCGGCCGCGACCACCCCCCATCGCCCTCGCCTCGGTTTGCCGAGCTTGGTCAGTACGTCGCCCCGAAGCCGCTCCCGGACGTCACCCGGCAGCTCACGTCGCGGCGGAAGTCCTTCTTCGCTGGTCATTTCTCCTCCAACAAGGCGCGCAGCTGAGCCCGCGCCCGCGACAGATGTGCGCGAACCGTGACCGCCTCGACTTCGAGCAGAGAGGCCGCGTCGGCGATCGGCAGATCCCCGAGCAGGCAAAGCTCCACCACCTGACGTTGCGCCGGCGGCAGCCCCCGCACCGCGTCGATCACCTCACGCAAGCGCTCCTCGCTGTCCACCTGCTCGACGACACAGTCGGCGTGATCGGACACGTCACGTGGCTCCGGAATCCGTCTGAGCAGCCGCAACCGCCTGCTCGCGCTCCGATGCTCCGTCCGGGCCAGATTCCCCGCGACCGTGTACAACCAGGGCAGCGCGGTACCCCGGACCAACGTCACCTCGGCCTTCTTGCGCCACGCGATCAGGAACGTGTTCGACGTCAGATCCTCGGCCGACGCCCACGACCCCGTCAGCCGGTACGCGTGATTCCACACCGCCTGCACATGCCGCTCGAACAGTTCCGAGAACGCTCCTTTGTCCCCGCGCGCCGCGCGGTCCCACAGATCCTGATCCCCCAGATCGGCGACAGCCCCCACTGGTGTCTCCGCTCCGGTCCATTGCCTGGTCACACTCATCAGTGACCGGCACTCGCCCCAGTGTTGTAGCGGGCTGTGTCAGGACGGCCGGCAGCTGACGGCCTTCGGCGCGGACCCGCCTTCACCGGCGAGCACGATCATGCCGAAGGTCGTCCGGCCGCCCGTTTCGACCTTGCCGTTCCAATTCGCGTTCACGACGGTGACCGGATCGGTGTTTCCCGAGAGGACACCGTCCCACAGGTTGCCGACCTGCTGACCGCTGGGCAGCGACCAGCTGACGGTCCAGCCGTCCAGACGGGCTTCGCCCTCGTTTCGCACGGTCATCAGGACCTCCTGACCGCCCGGCCACGAGTTGGTGATCTTGTACCGCGCCGAACAGCCGGACTCGTCGACCGTTGTAGGGCTCGCGGTGCTCGGGGGGACGGGAGTGGTTGGGGTCGTCGGTGCCTGCGCGTCGGCGTTCGTACTGGAGCCCGGCGTTTCCCGGCCCGACAATCCCAAGAGGACCATCGCCGCGATTACGAGGACCGCGGCCACCGTCAGTACGGCGAACTTGGTCTTCGTCTTCGGTGTGGGCGGCGTGGGCGGGGCGGGCGGAGGTGGAGGCAGGGGCAACGTCGATGGTCGCGAGGGTTCTTGAGGGCCGTCGACGAGCACCGAGAGCAGTTCATGGGCCCGTGCCATGACCGGTCGTTCGTCGGGGTCCTTCCGGAGCAACTCGAGCAAGACGGGGGTGAGCGGGCCGTCGTGCTGGGGAGGGGTGACCTCGTCGTCCGCGACCCGGCGCAGCAGCGCGAGCTGATTTCCTCCGGTGCCGAACGGTGGACGGCCTTCCAGCGCCGTGTACAGGACCGCGCCGAGCGAGAAAACGTCCGAGGGCAACGCGGGCGTCGCTCCACCCGCGACTTCGGGCGCGAGGTACGCTGGCGTTCCGACGACCAGCCCGCGACCGGTCATATTGCCTTCGCCGTCCACGTGTGAAATACCGAAGTCGGCGATCTTGGCGGGACCGGACGCGGTGATCAGGATGTTGTTCGGGCTGACGTCCCGGTGCAGGATGCCTTCCGCGTGCGCCGCCGCCAGGGCCGAGGCGATCTGCATGCCGAGCTTCGCGACGGAATCCGGCGGCAAGCTGCCTTGCTCGATCAGGATGTCGGTGAGCGTGAGCGCCGCCAGGAACTCCATGACCACGTACGGATCGCCGTCGTCCTCGACGACGTCGAACACGGTGACGGCGTTGGGGTGCCGCAACTTGGCCGCGACTCGCGCTTCGCGCATCGCGCGGACGTGGGTCCGGAAGGGATCCGTGCCTGGCTCGGCGGGGTCGGGTAGCAATTGTTTGACCGCGACGAGCCGATCAAGGCGCTCGTCACGTGCCCGCCACACCACACCGCCCGTGCCGCTGCCGACCCTGTTCAGCAGTCGGTAGCGCTGGGCGATCACCTTGTTCTCGTCGGTCACGTCGTCCTCCGGCGCGGCTGATCGTCACTACTCACACGATCCGGCGGGTGAATCGGTTCGACCCCACTGTCGCCAGAGATCACCTCGGCGGGGTAGTGAAGGGCTCCATCACTACCCTCAGGGTAGGCAAGGAGGCCTTCACGGCCAGATGAACGCCTGCACCGGGGTGACCCACACGCCACACTTGCCTTACCCCTCGATAAGCCGAACGAGTGGTCAGTCGGGTTGCCGTACGTCCGGTTCGCTGCCGAGCAGCGACCTCGTCAGCGCGCCTTGCGCGTCCAGCATCTCCTGCAGCGCCGCGGTCAGCTCAGCGTCGCCGACCGTCACACCGGTCTCGTCCGGGCGCGCGTCGATCCCGCGCAGTGCCGCCCGCCGGAGCAGCTCCTTGATGAAGGACGCCGTGACACCCTCGGTCTTCTCCACTGCCGGTGCGAGATCGGCGGTGAGGTGAAGCCCGCGTCCGTAGAGCCGTAGCAACGCTTCGCGGCCCGCCGCGTCCGGCAGGGGAATCTCGACGGCGAGGTCGACCCGTCCTGGACGGTCGGCCAGCGCCGTCTCCAGCTGGCTGGCGCGATTCGTGGTGAGAAGGAACGTCACATCGGCGTCGCGGCCGACGCCGTCCATGGCGTCGAGCAGGGTGAACAGCAGCGGACTGCTGCCGCCCATCGGCCCGTGACTGCGGTCCTGCGCGATCAGGTCGACGTCTTCGAGCACGACCACGCTCGGCTGAAGACGCCGGGCGAGGCCGGCTGCCTTCTCGACGAACCGCATGGCCATCCCGGTCAGCACGATGACCGTGCTGCCGGGCAGGAGACCCATCAGGTACCTGACGGTATGCGTCTTGCCGGTCCCGGGCGGTCCGTAGAGCAGCAATCCACGCTTGAGGTGCTGGCCGGCCGCCAACAGACGATCGCCGTGCTGGGCGATGCCGACAGCGTGCCGTTCGATCGCGTCGAGCACGCCGTCCGGCAACACGACGTCGTCCCCGGTCAGAGTCGGCCGGGGGAGAAAGGTGAGCAGTTCGTTGCCCCGATTCTCGCTGGTACCGAACGCCAAGACCTTCCCGCGCAACACGTCGCGTTCCGCGATCAGCCGCTCCACCTGGTCGCGCACAGCGGTCGCGGTGGCGCGATCGGAAGCCATGACCTCGAGCCGGCACTCGAGTTGACCGTACTGCGGGTTGGCGCCGCGTACCGCCAGCAGCACCGGGCTGCCGTCCTGCGCCGTGGTGCCGACCAAGCCGAGCTGGACGACGTCCACCGCCTCGTCCGGCCCGACGGCCGTGGTGATGAACTCGACCGCGCCCAGCTCGTAAAGTCCCTGCTTACCCGCGGTGACCAGCATGCCGATCAGGTCTTCGTGGCTGCGGTGCCCACCCGCGATGCCGAACCACTCGACGGCCGTTCCATGCACGGCGAGGTAGGCGTCGACGCCACGTTGGATGTTCGCGTGCTCCCACCCCTCCCAGCTACGTGCGACGACCACGACCTGCGAAACAGGTAGACCGAGATGGCCGGTGACCCGCTCGGTCAGCTCGTTCGCCGTTCCGCTGACGGCGACCGAGTCGGCCGCGGCCTTGACGATGCGATGCAGATCCGCGGCTAACGCGGCGGCGTCCCCGTACCCCTCGGTCCCCATACGGCCAGCGTGGCACGGATTCCGAGCCACGGCCACGGGCGAGAGTTGCCGGTCCGTGAAGGCCACCTTGGGGACCGGCAGGTGTGAAGTGCGTGAGGGTCACCCTCACGACCTTTGCGAGTACGTGAGGGTGGCCCTCACGTACCTAGAGTCCGTCAGGGGTGGGCCCTCACGCCCCACCCCTGCCGGGCCGTCGCAACGCGCCATCCCGAGCCCACGGGGACGCGACCCCGTCTCCGAACAGACGGGGCCCGCAGCCGGTTCGATCCGCCCCGAGAAGGGTCGCGCCGGCGAAGACATCCGGGCCGTGACCCGCGATGCCGATCGCTGATTTCGCATGGCAATCTCCCCTCGGCCGTGCCACGCACACCCTGGTCTATCCCATGTGGATGGTGCGGACCGAAGGGTTGGCCGAACAGTCTTCCCGCCCGCTTGACCGGCGAAGATGCCGCGAACAGGCTCAGAGCCTGGAGGTTCACCGTGACGGGACAACAGCTGAAGAACGATCTGGCCGTCTTCTACCGGGATCCGGCGGTCGAATGGGCGCCCGCTTATCACGGCGGTCTGCTGAACTGGGGCTACTGGGCGGGTATCGGGCCGGAGGCCCGGTTGACGGTGCCTGGCCGGATCCAGGCCGGCGTCGATCTGTACCGATTGGTCCTGTCCGCGATGGATGTCCGACCCGGACAAAGCCTGCTCGAGGTCGGTTGCGGACTCGGAGGCGGCGTCGAACCCGTGCTGACCGAATTCCGGCCGGCCGAAATCCATGCCATTGACGTGGTGGAAAGCCAGCTTCGTCAGGCACGGGCCGCCAACGCCGGGTACCAGGCGACGGGCGAGGTGGTGTTCACCGCCGGATCGGCTGCCGGGATCCCTTATCCGGAAGGACGGTTTGATCATGTCTATTCCATTGAGGCGGCCCAGCATTTTCCGGATATCGGCGCCTTCGCGGCGGAGGCGTTCCGGGTGCTCGCCGACGGCGGCAAGCTCGGGGTTTCCACGTTCTTCCCGCCGCACCGGGAAGCGGTGGCCGAACTCGCCGCGATGTTGCCGAGTTTCGCCCGCGGCATCGACGTCGGAACCAGCCTCGGCGAATTCACCGAAGCTCTGGCGGCGGCCGGATTCGCCGACGTGAGGGTGGAAAGTATCGGGGAGCACGTTTGGCTGCCGTTCGACGAGTGGATCGTCGCCAACGGATTGACCGGCCACTGGGCCCGGAATTTCCTCATCGCCTACCGTGCGGGCCTGCTGGACTACCACGTGGTCACCGCATCTCGAAGGAGGTGAGGATCCGCCTCACTGATCGGCGAGTCAGCTCGGGGTGAGCAATACTCGTTTTCTCAGCCTGGTTGGACTCCCGACGCGACGAGGTGACCATGGACGACCGTCAGTCACGCGCGACCAGAGCCGCGGCGGCCGACGGTGATCCCTACACGGAATTCCCCTTGCTGTGCCGGACGGCCGGAATGGCGCGTGTCGACGCCCTGCTCGTCGCGGCCACAGCGGGGCGGCCCGCGTCGCTGATGGTCGCCGGTGAGGCGGGCGTCGGCCGAAGCGCGTTCCTCCGGACGGCGGTCGCGCGGGCCGAGGGCGCCGGATTCGAGGTGGCGGCGGCGCAGGGGAGTCTCGCCGGCCGGGACGTGCCGTTCGGCATCGTGCGGCAACTTCTGAACACGATCCTCGACCGGCGAAAGTGCGGGCCGCCCAAGGAAAGCCGCGCTCTGGCACGGATCCTCGACGGCGACCACAGCGTCGACTCGGAACCCGCGACGGCCATGGCCGAACTGCACGCGTTCTGCCGCGGGCTGAGCGCGGACTGGCCCTTGTTCATCGCGGTGGACGACGTCACCTGGGCCGACCGCGTATCGCAGCGATGGCTCGCCGAACTCGGTGTGCTGGGGTCGCGGAGGGTGGCCGTGGTCGTCGCACCGGCGACGGCCCCACACCCGGCGGGGCACGAGCTGCCGCCCGGGCTCGTCGCGCTGCCGCGGGTCGACCTCGGTGGCCTGGACGCCGTCGCGGTGCAGGAACTGGCGTCGAGGTTGTCCGGCCGGCGGCCGGAAACCGACATCGCGCAGGCGTGTGTCGAGGCCACTGGCGGCGTTCCCTTCCTGGTCCGGGAACTGCTGCGGGCGGTATCGAGCGAGCCAACGATCGAAGAGATCAGGGCGGCGGCTCCGCGGCCGATCGCCGACGAGCTGAGCCGTCGCCTGTCCGTCGTGGAGCCGTCGGCGTTCGAACTCGCGCGGGCGGTCGCCATCGTCGGTGAGCGAACCCCGCTGCCCACGATCGCGCGGCTGGCCAAACTCGAGCTGGAGGTGGCGCTGGACGCGGCGGACATGCTGGCCGAGGCGGGAGTGCTGGCGAACGCGCAACCGCTGCGTTTCGTCCATCCCGTGGTCGAGAACGCGGTGCGCGAGAACCTTCCGGTCGGCTCACGGATCTCCGGTCATCTGCTGGCCGCGAACTTGCTGCGGGACGCCGGCTACGGAGCCGAACGGATCTCGCCACATCTGGTGGCGGCCGGTCCGCTGGATCTGGATTGGGCGGCGGACACCCTGCGCTCGGCAGCGCAAGGGGCACTCGCTCGCGGCGCGCCGGATGTGGCCGTTGGCTACCTTCGCCAGGCGCTGCGAGAGGAGTTGCCGCCCGACCTCCGGCCGATCGTACTGCGGGAACTGGGGCGGGCGGAACTGCTCATCGCTCCGGCCCGGGCACTCAAACATCTTTGCGCCGCAGCACATTTGCTCGAGGATCCGGTTAATCGGGCGGACGTCGCGCTCCTGATGGTCGACGCACTGGGTCAGCTCGGCAGAGACGTCGAAGCGGCCAAGGTGATCATGATGGCTCGCGACGAACTCGGTGATCGGGACGAGGAACTCGGGTGGCGGCTCGACGTCGCCAACACCGAGATCGCGCTGCGGGAGATGCCCGACCCGGACAGCGACCGGCATTGGCTGCTGGAAAAGTCCGACCGGTCGGCGACCTGTTCGCCCGACTGGGCCGGTCTGCGGGCGGTGCACTGGTCCTACCGCGGGGTGAACCGTGAGGAGGTCGTGCGGCTGGCCCGGTGGACCGTGGAATCCGCCGAACTGAGGCCGCCGCGGACCACCTTCTGGTACGCCCTGCTCGCGCTGACCCATGCCGACGAGCTCGACACGGTCGAAGCCCACTGTGTCCGGGGTTTGGAGGCGGCGAAACGGATCGGCTGGCGCAGGCATATCGCTGCCGCGCTTCGCTGCCACGGGCTCGTCGAAGCGCGACGCGGTGATCTGGTCAAGGCGACCGAACTGCTCGAGGAGTCGGTCGGAGTGCTGTGCGAATGCGGCGCTGAGGGCAATCACGAAACCGGGGTGGGCCTGGCACATTTGATCGAGGTGCAGGTGCGGCGCGGCCGGGCCGACGTCGCCGCCGAGCTGGTGCGCGACCACGGGCTGGAAGGCGATCTGCCGAGCACCTGGGTCACCGGCCACCTCCTGCACGCGAGAGGACGGCTGCGATGCACGCTCGGCGACGCGGCCGCCGGCCGCGACGATCTGTTGCGCGGTGGCCGCATATTGCGGGGATTCCGGATGACCAACCCCGCGGCCGCGGGCTGGCGCACCGCCGCGGTCAGCGCGTTGCTGCACTGTGGTGACGCCGAACGCGCGGCCGGCTTGGCCGAGGAGAACCTGGCCGCGGCCCGCCGGTGGGGTACTCCCCGTGCGATCGGCGTCGCGACGCATGCGGCCGCGCTCGCCGCGCCCGGGGCGCCGGACGGTGGGCTGCTGAGGGAGGCGGCGCGAATCCTGGCCGAGGCTCCGGCGCCGGTGGAACTGGCCATGGTGCTCAACGATCTCGGCCGGTGGTCGCTCCGGAACGACGATCTCGGTGCGGGGCAGCGCATCCTCGCACAGTCCGCGGAGCTGGCGAGAGGCTGCGGAGCCGTCACACAGGCCCAGGTCCCTGGCTTGACAACGTTGCCAGCGGCTCAGCCCGGCCTGCCGGAAGCCTTGACCTCGCAAGAGCTGAAGGTGGCAACACTGGCCAGGCGCGGTCGAACCAACCGTGAAATCGCGGAAGAACTCCATCTGAGCCGCCGGACGGTGGAGTTCCACCTGTCGGCCGTCTACCGCAAACTCGGCATCACCTCACGGGAACAACTGGGTGTCGCGCTCGGTGCGGACTCGATCTCCGGAAGCGTCAGCTGAGGCACTGGAGCGATCGATCACCTACGGACCGTAGGTACCGCAGTCGGCCCGGTCGCCGGGATTCCAGTGGGTCGCCCGGAAGACATTCACCAGGTCTCGTTTGAGGATGGGAGTCTCCGACTAGGGTTGAGGGACGGCTGACATGCTGATCGGACGGGATGGCGAACTCGCGACGCTGCGGCGGCTGGCCGGCGCCACCAGATCAGGCCGGTCAGGTGTGCTGATCCTGAGCGGTGCGGCGGGTAACGGCAAAACCCTGTTGCTGGACGCGCTGGCCGCGGCCGAACGGGATCGCGGGATGACCGTTCTTCGAGCCACCGGCAGTGAACTGGAAGCGGACTTCGACTTCGGTCTGGTTCGCCAGCTGCTCGAAGTCGGCTGTCCGGCCGCTACGGTCCCGGTCGACGGGTCAGTGCACGAACGTGTGCACCAGTGGTTCCTTCCGTTCGCCCGGCTCGCCTGTGCCGGACCGGTTCTGCTCGCGATCGACGACGTGCACCTGGCCGACGAGTTCTCCGTACGCTGGCTGGCGCATGTCGCGCTGCGGCTCGACGGCCTTCCGGTGGCGATGGTCCTCACGACTACCCCCGGCGAGCCTGGCCGAGGTCCTGCTTATGCCGCCTTGGTGGAGGATCCACGGCACCGGAGACTCGAACTCGCCTGTCTATGCCGGGAAGATCACGCGCGGTTGGTCAGTGCGGCCTTCGACGGCTTGCCCGACGAGGCATTCCTTGCGGCCTGCTGGCAGGCGACGTCCGGAAATCCTTTGCTGGCCAGGAAACTGCTCGAGGGGTTGCAGACGAGGCAGGTGCGCCCGACGGCCGCGGAAACCACCGCGGTGGCCGAGGTCTCCGGCGGAGCGCGCCGGAAGATCGCACTCGGCCGGCTTCATCGGCGTCCTGGACGGGTACGACGTGTGGCCGAGTCCGTCGCCGTGCTGGGTGACAGCGTCTCCACGGCCACCCGCCATCTGGTGGCCGAACACTGCGGCCTCACGGTCACGGAACTCCGGCAGGCCTTCGCCGCGCTGGTGCGGGACGGAGTCCTGGTCACGGGGGACCGGATCGAGTTCGCGCCACCGGGAATGCCCGACGCCATCCTCCGGCTCCTGCCCGCCACCGAACGCACCACGGCGCATCAGCGGGCCGCGGCGCTGCTGCTGGACCATGGCGCCACACCCCAGCTGATCGCCGCGCAGCTGCTCGCGGTCGCTCCGGGGATGGACCCGCGCGCGGTGCGGGTGCTCACCGACGCCGCGCGCCGCGCCGCCCGCCACGGCGATTTCGCCGCGGCCGCGAGCTTTCTGCGCCGGGCGCGGCAGGAACCGCTGGACGCGGCACAACGGGCGCAGTTGTCGCACGAGCTAGGGACCGCCGAACTGTGCGCCGGCCTGCCCGGTGCCGTGACACATTTGACCGAAGCGAAGGACCTGGCCGTCGAACCGGCGCGACGCGGGATGGCGGCGAGCTGGCTCGCGAAAGCGCTTCAGGCGGAAGGGGCCCGTTTCGAGAGCGAGGATGTCCTCACCGGCGCGTTGCGAGAACTGACCGAGGTTCCGGAGGAAGCCGCCGATGCGGGCCGGCTGCGTGAGGTCCGGTCCCGGCTGCGCGCGCAACTGGTGGTGCAGTCGTGTTTCTGGCGCGAGCAGGTGGCCGGAGCCGCGGCACTGGTCGTGGGAACGGCGAGCCCGGACACGAGCGCGCTCACCACCGGTGAACGCCAGCAGCAACTCGTCTTCACCGCGTTCGAAGCGGGTAGCGGTGTCCTCGACGCCGATCGCGCGGTCGACCGGGTGACGACGACCCTGCGCGGGGAGCCGGACGCCACCGAGCAGGCACCCGCGTTGTACGGGGCGATCACCCTCGCCATGGCCGACCGGCTGGACCAGGCGACGCAGCTGGTCGACGACATGATCGGCCGCGGTTCGGCGGAACCCGTGCCCGGACTGTTCGGGCTCGAAAGATGTGTCCGGGCCGATATCCATGAGCGGGCAGGCGAACTCGTCGAAGCGAGCGATCTCGCGGCTTCGGCCTTGGAGCGGTTCGCCGGGAAGAGCCACCCCCAGGAAGGATTCTGCGTCGCGCTGCTGGTCGAATCGGCGATCGAACGCGGACGGCTCGACGAGGCCGAGCAGATCCTTGGCTCCTTGACCTCGCCTGAGGCCAGGCGGTGCTGGACCTGGGCGCGCGTCCTCAAGGCCCGGGGGAGGCTTCACGCGCGGAGGGGCCAGGTGAAGGCCGCTCTTTCCTGCTTTCAAGCCGCCGGTGAACACGCGCGTGCCTGGCCGTTCGACAACCCGGCCGCGTTCTCATGGCGGGCGGCGGCAGCGGTGACATCCCACGAACTCGGCGACGTCGAAGCGGCACGGGAGCTGGTCGAGAACGAACTGGAGCTGGCGCGCAACTGGGGCTCGCCGCGGCCGCTCGGTATCGCGTTGCGCGCCGCGGCGGCGGTCCACGGCGGGCGAAGTACGCTGGCCATGCTGGAGGAATCCGTCGCGGTGCTGGAGGGTTCTTCCGCCAAGTTGGAACTCGCCCGAGCGCGGACCGACCTCGGAGTCGCCCGGATGAAGGCCGGATCGCTCGAAGTCGCCAGGGAACAGCTGCGTGCGGGGCTCGATCTCGCACATGCCTGCGGGGCGACGACGACCGCCGAGCGCGCCTACGCGGAACTGGTCGCCACGGGCGCCCGGCCACGGAGGCCCCGCCGGACCGGGCCGGCATCGCTGACCAGGACCGAGCTCAAGGTCGCCACGCTCGCCGCGCGCGGGGAGTCCAACCGGGACATCGCGGCGCGGTTGTTCGTCACCCAGCGAGCGGTTGAGAGAAGTCTCACCGGCGCGTATCGCAAGCTGGGTATTTCGGGGCGGTTCCTGTTGGCAGGCGCACTCGGGCGCCACGTTCCGGCGGCGGAGGCGAGCTGATGAGGTCGTTACTGGTCGACAACCACGATTCCTACAGCTACAACCTCTTCCATCTGATGGCCGAGGCGTTCGGGCGGCCACCCGAGGTGCTGACCAATGACGCGCCGGCGTGGCGGCACATCGACCTGGACGACTTCGACGCCGTAGTGATCTCTCCCGGCCCTGGGAATCCCCACGTGTCCCGTGACGTCGGAAGCGCGCTCGCGGTTCTGGTGTCCTCGAACGTGCCGGTACTCGGCGTATGCCTGGGACATCAGGCGCTGGCGCACCGGGCGGGAGCGCGAGTCTCGCCCGCGCCCGTGCCGAGGCATGGGCATCTGGAGCGGGTACGCCACGACGAGACCGGTCTGTTCGCCGGTATCCCGCAGGGTTTTACCGCCGTGCGCTACCACTCGTGGTGTGTCGAAGAGCCGGTGCCGCCGGAACTCGAGGTGACGGCCCGGGCGGACGACGGTGTCGTGATGGCCGTACGGCATCGCGAGCGGCCGTGGTGGGGTGTGCAGTTCCACCCCGAGTCCATCGGAACCGCGCACGGCGTGGCGCTGATGCGGAATTTCGCTCGCCTGGCGAAAGCCGTCCCCGCCCGGCGGTGGAAACTGGAATACCGGGTGATCGACAGCGCGATCGACACGGAAGTCGCTTTCGCCGAGCTTTTCGGCGAGAGCCGCTATGCCTTCTGGTTGGACAGCGCGAGGGTCGAGGCCGGGTTGTCGCGGTTCTCGTTCCTGGGCGAGGCCGGGGAAACACTCTCGTCCGATGTGGACGCAAGGACCGTGTCGGTGCGTTCCCGGTCGGGGGAAACGCGGGAGCCCGGGTCGATCTTCGACGCGTTGGAGCGGCGCCTCCGGGAACGTCCGGTCTCGGTGCCGGACGAACTGCCCTTCGACTTCACCGGCGGCTACGTCGGCTATCTCGGTTACGAACTCAAGGCCGTACATGGCGAGCCGAACAGGCATGTATCGCCGTGGCCGGACGCGCACTGGATGGCGGCGGACAGGATGATCGCCGTCGATCACCAGACGAACCGGACCTGGCTGGTGGCGGTCCACGACGGCGCGGCTCTGGCGGAACGGGCGGCGCAGGCCTGGCTGGGGCACGCGTGGCGGCGGCTGGCGATCGCGGAGCGCCGCACACGCGCCGGGACCGCGTCGTCCCCGGCCGGCGGCATTGCGCCGGACCGCTGGCTGGATCGGCCGCGCGAGCGGTACACGGCCGATATCGAGGCGTGCCAACGTGAACTCCGGCGCGGCGAAAGCTACGAGATCTGCCTGACGAACACGATCGACGTCCCGTTCCGCGGTTCGCCGTGGCACCTCTACCGCCGGCTGCGCAAGGCGAACGCCGCGCCGTACGCGGCGTACCTCCGGCTCGGTGACACCTTCGTGCTCTGCTCCTCACCGGAGCGGTACCTGAAGGTGGACCGGGACCGGATCGCGGAGTCCAAGCCCATCAAGGGAACCGTCGCGCGCTCCGACGACCCGGTAGTGGATCGAGAGCGCCGCGACACCCTCGCCACCAGCGCGAAAACGCGGGCGGAGAACCTGATGATCGTGGACCTGCTGCGCAACGATCTCGGCCGGATCTGCGAACTGGGCGCGGTCGGGGTGCCCAAGCTGATGAACGTCGAGTCCTACGCGACGGTCCACCAGCTGGTTTCCACGATCCGTGGTCGCCTCCGGGACGACGTCAGCGCGGTTTCCGCGGCCAAGACGTGTTTCCCCGCGGGTTCGATGACGGGTGCGCCGAAGAAACGCACACTGGAGATCATCGACCGGCTGGAAGACCGGGCGCGTGGCGTGTATTCGGGTGCCATCGGTTTCTTCAGCCTGTCGGGCGCGGCGGACCTCAACGTCGTGATCCGCACCGCCGTCGTCCACGGCGGCAGGCTGACCGTCGGAGCGGGTGGTGCGATCGTGCTGGATTCCGACACCGAAGAGGAGTACGAGGAGATGCTGTTGAAGGCGAGCAGCGTCCTGAACGCCGTGCGGGCCGATGAGGTGGTCCCGCCCGCTGCCAGCGTCTCGTGAGTTGGTTCCTAGGGCGGACGCCATGAAGGACGCTTTCATTGCAAAATTTGCCATGAAAGCGTCCTTCATGGCACGTGGTCGCGCCGCTGGCCTGCCCGAGGGTGCGTGAGGGCCACCCTCACGACCTTTGCGAGCGCGTGAGGGTGGCCCTCACGCACTTCGCTCACGAGCTGTCGCGCCCAATGCGGCCCTCCACGTCGCCAGCCGCCCAGACTCCGGCACGGCGGTCCGTGGCACGCCGTCACCCACCCACCCGACCACCGGGCTGATCCCGTGCAGCGCGTTCATGGTCCACACCTCGCAACCGGAAAGCCCTTCGAGTGCCGAGGATTCCTGCCTGACCTCCACGGACGAAGCGAGCCGTTCGACCAGCCGACGCGTGACCGAGCGCAGGATGGGGAGCCGCGCGTCGGGCAGGCACAGGGTGTCGCCGCGCCACCAGAGCAGTGCCGCGTGTGCGGTCTCCAGGACGTGACCGTCACCGGACAGCAGGAGTGCGTCGTCGGCTCCGGCGGCGACCGCCTGGTTCCTCAGGCCGGCCAGCCGGGCGACGTCCGGACCCTTGTGTCCCGGGGTGGTCAGAACGTCGCGGTCCTCGCCCACCCAGAGCCGCGCGACGAGGCGGGGCGGTGGTGCCGGCCGTATCCACAGCGCGAGGCGGGGGCCGGGATGAGCCTCGATCCGGGGAAACCATCGTCCGGCCGGCGGGAGCACGGTGAAGACCGCTGTGAGGAAGCCGTCCACTTCGGACTGTGTGAGGTCGGGAAACAACTTCGCACAACTGGAACCGAACCGGCCGGCGTGCAGTTCCAGGCCGCGGACCTGGCCGTCATCGACCAGCCAGGAGTCCACGAGCAGCGCCTTTTCGGGCGGAAGGTCCGTGGTGCGGACGAGTTCTCCCGATCGCGTCCATGACCATCGCATGGATCGACGGTACCTCCGCCTCGTGATCACCGGAGGTTTCGTCCGGGTATTCCGCCGGTGACCGAAGCATTGCCCGGCGGATCGGCTCGATCGCGTTGACGGTGACGACCGGTTCGACGAAGGGTGCGTTCATGGAAAAGATGGCGATCGTACGTCCACCGGGCGAGTATGTCTCGAAGGATGTGGCCGTCCTGTCCGGTGTGGACGGCCAGCCTCTCGCTGAGGTCGGCCAGGCGCCACCACTGCTGGTCAGCCGCGTGATACGCACACTCCGCGCCGGAGGTCCGCAAGCGACCGAAGACCGGCTGCGAGCCTTGGAGGCGGCGGGAATGCTCTTCGCGGAGGCCGACCTCGGCGGCGAGACCCCGCAAGATTACGTTCGCCGCGTCGCGCTGGCCACGGGTCTGCCGATTTCGGTGGTCCGGGCGACGGTTCCGGCGATCCGTGAGCGGCTGGCCGGAATCGGGGATTTCGTCGCGGGGCAACGTCCCGTGGCGGCAGGGAGGGGAGCGGTCCGCTGGGTACCGCGCGGCCGGGTGCTCGGCGTCGTCGCACCCGGCAATCATCCCGGCGTCCACCTGGAATGGCTGCAGGCGCTCGCACTGGGGGTCAGGGTGGCGGTGCGGCCAGGGACCCGGGATCCGTTCACGCCCCGGCGGCTGGCCCGCGCGCTCTTCGAGGCCGGTCTGGCCAGGGACTGGCTCGCGGTGCTGCCCGGGCCGCATACGAGTGCCGACGCTCTTCTGCGCGAGGCCGACTTCGGCCTCGCATACGGCGGTGACAGCGTGGTGCGGCACTACTCGGCCGAGCCGGACGTCCTGGTGCGCGGTCCCGGACGGACGAAGGCGTTGGTCACCGGCCAGGTGACGGAGGAGGTGCTCGACTATCTCGCCGGGGCGGTCTCCGAGGACGCAGGTGTCCGGTGCAACAACCTCTCGCTGGTGCTGTGCGAGGCCGATCACCAGGAGGTCGCGAAGGCCTTGGCCGTCCGGCTTGCCCGGCGGCGTGGCGGCCCGGTCCTCGACGAGTCGGCGGAGTTGCCGGTATACAACGAAAAGGACGCCGGGGCCTTGCACTCGGCGCTGGGGTCTTCCGCGGGTCCGATCCAGAGTCCACTTTGGACAGATGTCGGCGCGGGACACGTCGCCCTGCGTCCGGCGGTGCTTTGCCGTGAGGATCCGGGCGTGAGCGGTGAAATGCCGTTCCCGTGTGTCTGGGTGGCGCCTTGGAAACGTGCGTCGGGTATCGCGCCACTGCGGGATTCGCTGGCGGTGCTGGTACCGGGTGAATGCGGAATACTGGACGATCTGCTGGACGAGCCGACGATTCGCACGGTGGTTTCCGGTATCCGCCCGGATTGGTGGAATGAACCGTCGTTACCCCACGACGGGCATCTCGGTCAATTCCTTCTCGAGGCGCGGGGTTACGTGGCGTGAGCCGCCGAACGGCAAAGTCGCAACACGAGGACACCGAGTTCTCCGCCGCCGGAACCCAGTTTCCGGTATCGGATCGTGGTCGCGATCTCCTGCTGCTGCTCCCTTTCCGGCAGGCCGGCGGCGACTCGGCCGACCATCAGTGCCGCCGCGAGTTCGATTCTGCGACCGATCAATTCCACGATGAGGTCGTCGATCTCCTCGATCTCGGTCTCGGTCCTCGCCGGGGGCTTCGTCAGTGTCTGTGACATACCACCGAACATCCGCGCGAAAGTGCTGGAAGACAACACCGGAACGGAATTCCTCCGGTAATGCGTACGGCAGGAGGGGTATTCTATGAATCAACCGATCCGATGGCGCGGCATGATATTCGCCTATTTCGCGATGGTGGCGGTCCCAGTCGTGCTGACCCTGGTGATCCTGTCCGCCGGTTCATCCGCGGAATCCCCGCGATCCGGCCAGGCCGCGCCCGGTCCGGACCCCTTTCTCAAATTGCTCTTCCTGATCCCGCTTCTCCTGGCCGCCTGCCATTTCGCCGGTGTGGTGCTGAAACGACTGCGCCAGCCCCCGGTCATCGGGGAAATCCTGGTCGGCCTCGCGCTTGGCCCATCGTTGCTCGGGGCCGTCTGGCCGGCGGGCTTCGGCTGGCTGGTGCCCGGATACCTCGGCCCGACGCTGAACACCCTCGCCCAGATCGGCCTGGTGCTGTTCATGTTCGGCGTCGGCTACCAGCTCGATCCATCCCACGTGCGCGACCATCGCGGGGCGGTCGTGCTGGTGAGCCACGTCGGGATCGCGCTGCCGTTCCTCTCCGGCGTTCTGCTCGCGCTCGCCATGTACAGGCCGATGGCCGGGGACGGTGTGGCGTTTCTGACGTTCGCCCTGTTCCTGGGAGTGTCCATGAGCATCACGGCTTTCCCTGTCCTGGCAAGAATCCTGGTCGAGAAAGGACTGGCCGACACCCCGCTCGGGGGCATCGCGTTGTCCTGCGCGGCCGTCGACGACGTGACGGCGTGGAGCCTGCTCGCGGTCGTCGTCGCGCTCGTCGAAGGCACGGCGACCGGGAACGCGGGCATCACTCTTCTTCTGTCGGCGGCGTTCTTCCTGCTCCTGGTCTTCTGGTTGCGGCCGCTGCTCGCCAAACTCGCCGCTCACGACCGGCTCCGCCACGCGGCCCTGCCGCTGCTCGCCTGCGGGGTCCTGCTTTCCGCCATGGTGACGAGCGAGATCGGTGCCCACGCGATCTTCGGCGCGTTCCTGTTCGGTGTCATCACACCGCGGTCGAACGAATCGATCCGGCAGGCGGCGAACCAGGTGCACCGGGTCACCGGAACCCTGCTGCTGCCGTTGTTCTTCGTCTACACCGGTCTGCGCACGGACTTCCACCAGCTCGGCGCGGAACCGGGGATGTGGCTGTGGGTCATCCCCGTGCTCGCTGTCGCGACGCTCGGGAAATGGGTGGGAGCCGCCGTCGCCTCCCGCGTCGGCGGCTTCTCCTGGCCCGACGCGCTTTCCTTGGGGGCCTTGATGAACTGCCGAGGGCTGACCGAGCTGGTCATTCTCAACATCGGTCTCGACGTCGGCGTGATCAGCCCGGCCCTGTTCGCGATCCTGGTGGTGATGACGCTGGTCTCCACCGCGCTGACGAGTCCCGCGTTGGACGTGCTGGCGCGCTGGCGGCGAAGCGACCGCGACGCCCTTACGTCAGCAGGTCGACCAGCGCGGCGCGGCGGATCTTGCCCAGCGCCGTCCTCGGCAGTTCAGGGACCATGACGATCCGGCGCGGGATCTGGAACCCGGCGAGCCGTGAACGGCAGAACGTGACCAGGTCGGCCTCCGACACGTCACCACCGCGAACGACGAACGCCGCCACCCACCGGTCGCCGTGGCGGGTGGGCACGCCCGCCACGGCGGCTTCGGCGACCGCGGGATGCAGGCACAGCACCTGTTCGACGTCGACGGCGTCGACCTTCGCGCCGTGTACGTTGATCACTTCTTCCCGGCGGCCGGTCAGATGCAGCCCGCCCCGGTCGTCGAACCGGCCGAGGTCGCCGGTGAGCAAGCCATCGGCGGTGAACGGATTACGCGGCATCAAGCGCTCGACCCCTGCCACGTACCCCTCGGCGGTGAAAGGGCTGTCCACCACGATTTCGCCCGCTTCCAACCGCACTTCGACTCCAGGGAAGGGACGGCCGACCCGCGACGAACAGCCGCCCGCGAGGTCGATGCTGATCGCCCCGCATTCGGTCATCCCGTACTGCTGGGAAACGGCCACGCCCCAGTATTCGGCGAATCTGGCGCCGACGGCGTCCGGTAAGGGCGCGCCGGCGCTCACGCTCAACCGGAGTCCGTGCTCGGTCTCGGCTCGCATCCCGGTAGTCCAGGCGTCGTACAGCGTCGGTACTCCGACGAGCACGTCCGCACCGGTCGCCCGCAAAGCCATCCCGAGCCGTCCCCGGCTCGCCGGCCGCCCGACGGTGAGACAGGCCCCGGCGGCGAGTACGGCGAGCACTCCGTCCGCGAAACCATAGGCGTGGCAAAGCGGAACCGCGCAGAACACCACGGTTTTCCGTGTGTAGCCCAGCCGGGCGGCGACGGCGATTCCCTCGGCGATCAGCGATGGCTCGGAGCGGATCGCGCCTTTGCGCCTGCCGGAGCTGCCCGAGGTGTATAAATGCAAGCCCGGCTGCCCGGACGCCGAGCCGGACCGCACTCCGATGACCTCGCCGGCCATTCGGTCCGAGTAGGGCAGCGGAGTGAATTCTCGCGGCACCCTTGCCGCATCGGTGATCACGGCCGCCGCGCGTTCGTGGGCGGCCAGCGCGCCGAGCTCGGCCGCGGGGAGATCGGGATGGGTGAGGAAGACCGGCTTGCCTCGGCTCAGCAGACCCGCGCTCCAGGCGATGACCGCGAGTGGGTCGGCGAGACACAATCCGACCGGCCCGTCCGGTAACCGGCATTCGCCGGCCCGTTCGGCCGCCACGCCGAGTTCGCCGTAGGTGACCTCCCGGCCGTCCGGGTAGCGCAGGGCGATGAGTCCGGGCGGCGTGATCTTGATCGTCTCGAGCAGGCTCATGCCGCGTCGGTCGAGTTGGCCACCCAGTGCCGGACCGCACCGATCAGGTCGTCGACGGTGGTCATGGCCACGAACTCGTCGTCGTGGGCCAGCACGCCGAGTTTCTCTTCGATCCCGGCGATGAGCCGGATGAAATCCATTGAGTCGAGTCCGAGCGGCGGCAGGTCGAGCGGCAGCTCCCGGGTGACCTCGGCCGGGCTGATCGGTGAGCTCTCAGCTTTCACGTTCACCAGCACGTCGCGCACCACATTGAGGATTTCGTTTTCGGTCACCGTGGAACTCCTTCGCTCATCTGGGTTATCGGGGCGCGCACGGCGGACGAACTCCGCCGGGATCAGCTCCTCGGTCAAGGCGATCGGGATTTCGCCCAGCCACAGCCGGTTGCTCGCCCGGATCACGAACTCGCCCCGGTCCAGCCGGTGGACGACGGATTGCCGTCGCACCGGATAGCCCCGCCGGGCCAGTGCGAGTCCGAGCGGCATCGCGACTTGCGGATCCGGATCGCTGCGACGGCGTAGGTCCACTTTGACCACTCGGGGCAGCCGTGACATCAACACCGTCGAGGAGACCTTCGCGACCAGCGCCGGATCGTTCGTCGAACGCAACCGCCCGGACCGAGCGCAGCACCGCCGCGGCCCTGTCACCTCGAGCCGGCCGGCTTCGGCCGGGCTCAGCCGGCGCCGCTTGACCGCGTCGAGTTCGATGACCAGCGGGGTGCCCGCCCACCGCCCGAGCGTCTGGGTGGCGCTGCTGGAACGGGCGAGTTCGTCCATCAACGCACGCACCCGGTCGTCGAAGCTCATGGTTCGACGCGCCACTGCGTTCCGGTCTCGGATGGGACCAGAAGGAGGGTTCCTTCACGCATCGCGTTGTCGACGACCTTCGAGCCGAAGACCTGGCCGCCGCTTTCGTCGACCTTGGTGGCGAACTCCTTGGCGGACGCCGAGAATCGCGCGGTGAGCGATTCGGGGTCGAGAAGGGAGGATTCGCCGGAGGCGACTCCGCCGACGAGTTCGACAAAGGCCTCCAATTCGGAGGCCGGGCACCGGGTGACCTTCTTTGCTTCCCAGAAGTAGGACTCTTCGGCCGAATGCATGTCGTAGAAGGCGATGAGGAATTCGTAGAACAAGCCGTACTCGCGGCGATACCGCTGCTCGAACTCGGCGAACGCGGGTTCTTCGCCGACCGTTCCGGCGAGGGCGCTGTTGATCGACCGGGCGGCGAGCAGTCCACTGTAGGTCGCCAGGTGCACCCCGGAGGAGAAGACAGGATCGACGAAACAGGCGGCGTCGCCGACGAGGACGAGGCCCGGCCGCCAGAACTTCGTCTGGCAGTACGAGTAGTCCTTCCGGACTCGCAGTTCGCCGTAAGGCCCGTCGGTCACCCGCTCGGCAGCGGTGAGGTACTCCCGGATCAGCGGGCAATCGTCGATGAATCCGCGTAGGGCCACTTCGGGGTTCCCCTGGATTTCCGCGGCCCGGCGCCGGTCCACGACGGCACCCACACTGGTGAGCTCCTCGGTGAGCGGGATGTACCAGAACCAGCCGCCGTCGAAGGCGACCGAAAGGATGTTGCCCGAATTGGGCGCCGGAAGCCGCTTTCCTCCCTTGAAGTAGCCGAACAGCGCCAGATTGCGGAAGAACTCGGAGTAGTGGCGGGTGCCGCCGGTGTGCCGGTGGATGCGGCTCTTGTTGCCCGACGCGTCGACGACATACCGTGCGCGGACCTCGTGCTCGTTGCCGTCGGCGTCGGTGTACCGCAGCCCTCGCACCCGATCGGCATCCGCAACGACATCCACCACAGACGACCGTTCCAGGACTTCGACGCCGGTGCGGCGGGCATTGTCCAGCAGGATCTGGTCGAACCTTATCCGCTCGACCTGGTAGGCGTAGGATCCGGTGGCCATTTTGGGGGAGACCGCGAACCGGAACGTCCACGGGTCCTTCCCGGTACCCCATTTGAAGGTGCCACCGCGTTTGCGGGTGAACCCGGCCTTGTGCAGTTCTTCGGAGACCCCGAGCATCCGGCACACGCCGTGCACCGTCGACGGGAGCAGCGACTCGCCGATCTGGTATCGCGGGAACCTTTCCTTCTCCAGCAGCAGAACACGGTGACCCTGCTGGGCGACCAGCGTGGACACCGTCGATCCGCTCGGCCCGCCTCCGACGACCACGACGTCGAAGTCCCGCACGTTCGATGAGGTCATGGGGCGAGATTGCGTCGGGGGCGGGCGCGGGTCAACGGCGTGGACGGTTTCCTTCGGTCATCGGTTCGGTGCGGTGCACGAGAACCGTAGGGATGACCGTACGGAAGGCCGGGGAGCGTTGACCTCCTTCGAAGTACCGGCCGACGATCGGGCCATGTCAGCAGAGTCCGGGATACGAGCAGCTCTCGACGTCGATTCCTATCTCGAACGTGTCGGTTACCGGGGGCCGTTGCGATGCAGTGCCGAGGTGCTGGCGGATCTGCACCTCGCCCACGCCACGCATATCCCGTTTTCCACCCTCGAGACGCTTTTCGGCCCTCCGACCCCGCTCGAACTAGGTGCGGTCGAAGACAAACTCGTGCGAAAGCGCCGCGGTGGTTTCTGCGTCGAGCACCATTTCCTGTTCGCCGAACTGCTCCGCGCGATCGGGTTCGAGGTGAAGCTTCTCGCCGCCGACGTGCGCAACGGCCCGCCGATGGAGATTTCGAGGTCGATCCCTCGGCCCCATGTTCTGCTATCGGTCGAGCTGGACGAGCCCTGGCTGGTGGACGTCTGCTTCGGCGGTGGTCCCCTGCTGCCGCTGCGGTTACGGCCGGGCGATGTCGTCGAGCAGTTCGGGTGGCGGTTCCGCATAGCACCGGAAGGCGAACGCTATCTGGTGCAGACCGAACGCCTCGCGGGATGGCTGGACCTGTACAGCTTTTCGCCCGAATCCCGGAACTTCTCGGACCTGGTCATGCTCCACCATTTCGGCACCACCCATCCCGATTCGATCCTGACGAAGAACTTCTTCGCCAGCCGTGGCGGTGTCGATGCCCAGTGGACCTTCTGGCTCGACGACGCCGGCAACGGCATGCTCGCCGAACGTCTGCCGGACAGGTCCGTCCGCCACGTCCGGGTGCCGCACGAGGAGTTCGAAACCGTTCTCACGAAGCATCTCGGTCTTGACGTCCCGTCCGGATTCGGGTTCCGCCGTCCTCCCGTGGCCTGGACCGGGCATGCGTGAACTGGTGGTCGTCGGAGCGGGCCCGGCCGGTCTGAGCGCGGCGCTGGCGGCGAAAGCACTCGGAGCCGACGTCCTCGTGGTGGAAGCGGAACCGGTGGACCGGGTCCGGCCGGGCAGCCGGGCGCTGTTCGTCCATCAGGAGACCTTGCGCCGTCTCGACCGGATGGTCCCGGGGCTCGGCGCGCGGATCGGTTGCTACGGAATCGTCTGGCGGACAAGGAAGACGTACTACCGGGGAACCCAGGTCTTCGCCCGCGAGTTCCCGCCTCGGCGGGACGGCGAATTGCCGCCGTACGCGAGCCTGCGGCAGGTCGACACCGAACGGTTCCTGCTCGACGCGTGCCATGAGGCCGGGGTGGACTTCGTCTGGGGTGCGCCGGTCGAGGAGGTCGTGACCAGCCCGGATCACGTGACGATCCGAGCTGAGGACGGGCGGTCCTGGAAAGCGGCGTATGTGATCGGTGCGGACGGCGCGCGCTCGTCGGTCCGCCGGTCGCTGGGAATCGAACTCGCCGGACGGCGTTCCACGGACTATCGCGTGGCCGTGGATCTCGCCGACGACGATCCCCACGCGGAACGCTCGCACCATTACCGCCATCCGGCCATCGGGCGGAACCTGATGATCGTGCCGTTCCGGGGCGGGCGTCAGGTGGACGTCCAGTGTCTCGGACCGGACGACGCGGAACGGCTGAGCGACCAGGACGAGGTTCGCCGGTGGCTGCCGAAGGTGCTGGGCCGGGAGGCGGGGGAGGTGCTGTGGGTTTCGCGGTATCCGTGCCTGCAGCTGGTGTCCGAAACGTTCGTCGACCCGCATCGCCGCGCGTTGCTCGTGGGGGAGGCGGCTCATCTCTTCGCGCCGCTCGGCGCGCGCGGGATGAACAGCGGAATCGCGGACGCCGACGAGGCGGCCCGCGCGGTGGCGTCGCGTGCCACCACCGACGCCATCGAGGAGTTCGGACGTGATCGGCGGACGGCCGCGGTGCGCAACGGTGCCGCCGCGGGCGCCGCGCTCCGGCACCTCCGTGCGGACACGTGGGCGGCCCGGACGCGGCAGGCCGTCGCCGCCAGGTTCGCTCCGCTGGTACCCGGGTTCGGCGCGTGGCTGGACACCGCCGCCTTCGGTCCTCGCGGGGTGGTCACCCCGGGTGGCGGGCGATACTGATGAACATCGCCGAGGACCTCGCCGGACTGGCCGCACGCCAAGGGTGGACCGGCTTGACGGCGTTCCACACCGAAGACCGCGCCTTCAGCCACGGTGACGTCCACGAGTCGGCCGCGAAGCTCGCGACCGTCTTGGCCGGGTATGGAGTCGGCGTCGGGGAGCGGGTGCTGGTCGCGTTGCCCGACGGGATCGGTTTCGTGACGGCCTTTCTGGCCGTGGCACGGCTGGGCGCGGTCGCGGTGACCGTCAATCCGGCCTTGCCCGCCGGCGAACTCGGGCTTCTCGGAGCGGACTGTGAAGCCGGTCTGGTGATCAGTGCTTCCGAACTCGCCGATGCCTTCACCGAGGTCTCCTGGGCGGACGTCGACGTCCTGCTGGCGGAGGCGGCCGACGCGCCACCGGCAGCCGCGGCTCAGGTGGATCCTTCGGCGGCGCTGTATGTGCAGTACACCTCCGGCACCACAGGGCAACCGAAGAGCGTGCCGCATCGCCACGGCGACCTCCCGGTCTATCACCGGAACGCGGGGGAGACCGTCCTGCGGTTGAAACCCGGCGACGTCGGCTTCTCGATCTCCCGGATGTACTTCGCTTACGGTTTCGGCAATTCCTTCGTCTACCCGCTGTACTCCGGTTCTTCGGCCGTGCTGACCCGGCAGCGGCCGACACCGGAGACGGTGACACGAGTCGTCCGTGAGCACGGCGTCAGCGTGCTTTACGGCGTACCTTCGGCGTTCGCGAATCTGCTGGCCACGGAGTTCGCCGGAGAGACACTACGTCTGTGCGTCTCGGCGGGTGAACCGCTCACGCCCGCGCTCGGCGTGCGGATCACCGAGCGGCTGCGCTGTCCTGTCCTGAATGGACTGGGCTCGACCGAACTCGGTGGTTTCTGCGCCATCACCACACCGGAGAGTCCGGCTCCTGGAACAGTGGGCAGGCCGTTGCCCGACTACCGCCTCGACGTACGGGATGACGAGGGGCGGTCGCTGCCCGACGGAGTCCCAGGCAGCCTGTGGGTGCACGGTCCGACGGTGACCGCGGACGGCTGGTTGCACACCGGTGATCGGGCGACACGGCAGATCGATGGAAGCTTCGTCCTCTCCGGTCGTGACGACGACCTGGAACTGGTCGGCGGGATCACCATCAGTCCCCATGAGGTCGAGGAAGCACTCGGTGCGCATCCGGCGGTGGCCGAGGTGGTGGTCGCCGCCGTGGCCGATCGGCTCGGCGCCAGCAAACTCCGGGCCTTCGTGGTTCCGGCAGATCGCGAGCTCGACACCGCGTCGATTCAGGCGGATCTCCTCGAACTGGCACGAACGCGGCTGTCCGCGTTCAAAGTGCCTCGGAGCGTGGAGTTCGTCGAGGCGCTCCCGAGAACGCACACAGGAAAGGTACGCAGGTTCGTCGTCCGGCGTGGGCGTTGGTGACCAGAGAAAGGCGTGATGATGAATCGGCTCAGCTGGGCGGAAAAACTGGAGTTGCTGGCGTCGAGCCTGCCGGCGGATCAGGCGTCCGTGTTGCGTGGTCTCCTTGCCGAGAACGCAGAGGAAACGCCGTCGTCAGGGAAGGCATGGCGGGGATCTGCGCCGCAGCAGGAACATGCCGTCACCGCGCCGCAGCCGCACGACGATCCGAACGCGATCCGGACGGTCGGCGTGATCGGCGGGGGTACCGCCGGCTATCTCACCGCTCTCGCCTTGCGGGCCAAGCTGCCCTGGCTTGACGTGACCCTGGTCGAATCCAGCGACATACCGGTGATCGGGGTGGGGGAGGCCTCCACACCGCCCCTCACCGCGTTCCTGCACCACTATCTCGGCATCGATCCGCTCGATTTCCTGGAGAAGGTTCAGCCGATGTGGAAACTCGGGATCAAGTTCGACTGGGGGTCTTATCCGGACGGGATCATGGCGCCGTTCGACTGGGGCGCCAACTCGGTCGGCGTGCTCGGTTCGATGGCCGATCGTGGTGATCCCAACGCCTTCACGGTGCAGTCGTTGTTCATGCTCGCCGATCGGGTTCCGGTATTCCGGCTGCCCGGCGGAGAACATCTGTCCATGATGGACTCGTTGCCCTTCGCCTACCACCTGGAGAACCGGCGCCTGGTCCGTTACCTGACCGGGATCGCCGCCGAACGCGGAATCCGGCATGTCGACGCGCAGGTCGCCGACGTCGAGCTGTCCGGGCCGGACTGGGTGAAAACCCTGCACACCAAGGAAGGCGGGCAACTCGAGTTCGATCTGTACATGGACTGCACCGGGTTCCGGTCCTTGCTCCTCGGCCAGGCCTTGGGCACGGATTTCGTCGGTTACGAGGACAGCCTCTTCACCGACACCGCGGTGACCGGCTACATCGGTGAGACCGACGCGATCCTTCCCTACACCACGGCCACCACCATGGACCGCGGCTGGACCTGGCGGATTCCGACCCCCGGCGAAGATCACGTCGGCTACGTGCATTCGTCGCGGTTCTGTTCGACGGACGAGGCGGCCGACGAACTCGCCAAGCTGTATCCGGACGTCGGTAATCTGAAGACCGTGCGGTTCCGGCCCGGCCGTCGCGAAGAAATGTGGCGTGGCAACGTGATCGCGCTGGGCAACGCGCACGGCTTCGTCGAGCCGCTGGAGTCGAGCAGTCTGTTGATGCTCATCTTCTCGATCATGTCCCTGATACCGATGTTCCCGAGGTCCTGGAAACACCCGAACGGCAAGGCCGTGCTCAACGATCTTTCGGCGAAGCGCTGGGACGGTCTGCGCTGGTTCCTGTCGATCCACTACAAGTTCAATGAACGCGGCGATTCCGAGTTCTGGCGTGAAGTCCACGCGAACGCGGACATCTCCGGAATCCAGCCCCTGCTCGACGTCTACGCCGGTGGAGCGCCCCTGCGGCTACGCGACCCGCTGACCAGGCGGTTCGTGCGGTCGGTCTCGCCGACCTTCTACGAACTCGACGGCGTCGACTGCCTCTTGATGGGGCAGAACTACCCGGCCGAGCGGCTTGTCTCCACGGAATCACTCGACGTTTGGCGGGCGAGGAAGGCCGCCGCGGACGTCCTGGTCGGCAACGCGCTCACGCAACGGCAGGCGCAGGCCGCCTTCCACGCGGAGCCGGAACTCACGGAAAGCCTGATGTACGGGGAGAACAGCTGGGTGACCCGCTACGGAGCCGAAGGCTGGCTCCAGTCCAGCAGGGCCTGATCGTGCGTCCGTACGCCGAAACCGTCGCTGTCGAGCACTATCGGGATCTGATGAGCGCGTTCCCGACCGGTGTCGGAGTGATCACCACGGTGGACTGCGCCGGCGAGCCGAGGGGGCTGACCTGCTCGTCGTTGGCCAGCGTCACCCTCGACCCGCCGACTCTTCTGGTCTGCCTGCACAGCCGCAGCGGAACGCTCGACGCCTTGTGTACCCGCGGCGCGTTCCTGGTGAATCTGTTGCACGCCAAAGGGCAGCGGGCGGCCGAGGTGTTCTCCCTGCCGGGCGGAGACCGATTCGCGCGGATCGCCTGGCTCCCGTCGCCGGGGTCGGGTCTGCCGATGCTGACCGGCGACGCCTTCGCGTTCGCCGAATGCCGGGTCGCGGGCACCCAGGTTGTCGGCGATCACACCGTGGTGTTCGGCGAGGTGGCGTCGGTGCGGCTCGAGGAGGGCGACGTCCCGCTGTTGTACGGCCTGCGACGGTTTTCCACCTGGTTCGGAAGGTAGGGCGCATGACGGACGAACTCGTCGGCGAGATGATGCATTGGCATTTCAGCGAGGAAACAGGCTCGCCGTTCTGGCTGGAGCAAGCGCGAAAGCTGTCGTTCGACCCGTTGACGGAGGTCCGGACCTGGGCGGATTTGAGCCTGTTCCCGGACTTGAGCGACGAATGGCGTGACGTCGCGGCTCGTGATCTCATCCCGCGCGGCCTGCTCGGGAAGGATCTCCGGTTCAGAATTTACGAAAGCGGCGGCACCACCGGATCGCCGAAGCGAATCGTTGAGTCCACCCACGCCGAACAGCTGATGCCGTGGGTGAGCTCAGTGCTCGGCGAACACGGCGTCCCGGGTACCGGCGGTGGCGACTGGCTGTACGTCGGACCCACGGGACCGCATATCGTCGGGCGGTCGCTCGATCTGCTGACGGCCTATCGGCGGAGTCTCTGCTATTACGTCGACCTCGATCCGAGGTGGGTGAAACGCTGTATCCGTGAAGGCGATCGGCGATCGGTCGCCACCTACCTCGAACATATCGTGGACCAGGCCGTCGACGTGCTGCGAAACCAGGACGTCACGGTCCTCTGCACCACTCCGCCGGTTCTCGAGGCGATCTGCCGCAGGCCGGGTGCGCTGGACCTGGTGGCCGCCAAGGCCGAGGCCATCATCTGGGCCGGGACGAGCGTCAGTGCCGAAACCCTGCGCCTTCTCGACGAGGAGATCTTCCCCGACGCGGTGCTGGTCGGGCTGTACGGGAACACGATGGCAGGGGTGGCTCCACAGCGACCGCGCGTTCCCGGAGACGAGCACGAGTGCGTCTTCCAGCCCCATCATCCGTTCAGCCGGATCGACCTGGTTTCGCAGACGGACCCGTCCCAACCCGCCCGCCCCGGCGAACGAGGCCGAGTGCGGACCACCCTGCTCTCGCACGACTCGTTCGTGCCGAACCTGCTCGAACGGGACACCGCCGTCCGGGTGCCGGGTGTCGAGAGCTATCCCTGGGACGGTGTGGCCGACGTCGGCCCCTTGGTCACGCCCGGCGCGGCCACCGCCGTGGAAGGCGTCTACTGACCGCCTGGTCTCCGGCTGCTTGAACGAAGGCGGAGTTGTAGTTCGGCGAGGAACCGCGCGTCCGGGTCGGTCGCGTCGAATCCGGTCAGCTCGGCAATACGGTGCAGCCGGTTCCGGAAGGTGTTGGGGTGCACGTGAAGACGCTCGGCGGCGCGCTTCACGTCACCGAAAGAGTCCAGGTATGCCTGCAGAGTCGGGAGTAGGTCGGTGTGATGTTCGCGGTCGTGGGCGGCCATCCGGTCCACCGGGCCGTCCACCCGCCTGCCGGCGCGCCGCAGCACGCGGGCGAGCTCGGACACGAGGTAGCCGACCTGGATGTCGGTGAAGGCCGCCACCGCGGGGGTCCCGGGATTCCCCGCGTTCTCGATGAGTGTGCGCAGCACCAGATCGGCTTCGTCTTTGGCGTCGCAGACCTCGTCGGGAGTCTCGGCGAGCCCGGCGATGGCGATCACGAGGTCGCGCCCGTGTCCGACGCGACGCAGAAAGTCTTCGGCGAGCCGTTTCGTACCCGCGATCGCGTCCGTTGTGGACGGCCACGGCAGAACAGCGTAGGCGGTTCCGTCGGAAAGCGTTGTGACAGCCCGGGTGTGGCTGAGGGAAAGGTGGAGGGTGAGCGGGTCGAGGAGGCGGCGCCGGCCGGTCCGGGATTCGCTGTCGACGCCGGCCGACCGGACGGCCATGACGGTGAGCCTTGCCGACTCGAACCCGAGCCGCGCGGCCGCATGGTCGGCGTCGTCCCCGCGGAGCAGGGCCGCCACCGAGTCGGCCGGGTGGACCGTCGGTCCGCTGCGGAGCAACCCGCCGATGGCACCGGCGATGTCGGTGAAGTCCTCGCGTTGCTCGGCGGCGAAGGGTTCCGCCGAGGCCGCCCAGAGATAGCCGAGTAGCTCTCCGTCGGCTCGCACGGCGGTGGCCATCCGCGGTTTCGCCCACGCGGACACGGCCTCGATGAACAACGGCTCGGCCGAGGCGGCGAGGCGGGCGAACACGCCTCGTGCTTCGAGGGTGTCGACGAGCCAGCCCGGCGCGTGCCGGTCGAGAATTCCGGTGACCCGCTCGTCGTCGGCCTCGTCCTGCCGGTCCGACCACGCCAGTACGGCGAATGTGGTGTCCTCCAACACGACCGGGACGTCCAGCAGCGCCGCGGCGGCGTCCAATATGGAGAACAGCTCAGTGGACGTCGGATGCACGTCGCAGATGCTACTCGCGGACGCTCACCAGGCGCTTCCCGGAATGTGGACGAGACAGTGCCGTACGCGCGCCGGCACCGCCTGACGCTGTGCGCGTGCACCTGGCCCGATGCGATCCGGACACCTGATCCTCATCACATGACCTCATCGCAGGCGGTGTCCCTGGACACGGCGGATCCACTGGCCCGTCACCGAGCGGCCTTCGCCCTGCCCGACGATCTCGTCTACCTGACCGGAAATTCCTTGGGGCCGCTGCTGAACGCCGCCAAGACGCGGGTCGCCGAGGTCGTGGCCGACGAGTGGGGACGACATCTCGTCGGTGGCTGGAACGAGGCGGGCTGGTTCGACAAGCCCCGCACGGTCGGTGAACTCCTCGCGCCGCTGATCGGCGCCGCCCCCGGGCAGGTCGTGGTCTGCGACACGACGTCCATCAACCTGTACAAGGTGCTGATGGCGGCGTTGGCCATGCGGCCGGGACGGTCGGTGGTGGTCGCCGAGGCGGGCGCCTTCCCGACCGACCTGTACATGATCGAGGGCGCCCTCACCTCGCTTCCGGGCCACTGGTGCCGGCTGATCGGGCGGGACCGCGCGGACCTCGCGTCGGCACTCGGCCCTGAGGTCGCGGTCGTGGTGCTGAGCCACGTCGACTACCGCACGGGTGCCCTGGCCGATCTGAAGGAGGCGACAAGGCAGGCGCACCGCAGCGGCGCGCTGGTGATCTGGGACGTCTGCCACAGTGTCGGTGCCCTGCCGGTGCGCCTGGACGAGGCCGAAGCCGACTTCGCGGTCGGCTGTACGTACAAATATCTGAACGGTGGCCCCGGAGCGCCTGCTTTCGTGTATGTCGCCGAACGCCATCTCCAGGTCGCGAAGCAGCCACTGTCGGGATGGCACGGACATCGAGCGCCGTTCGCCTTCGACGCCGAATACGCCCCAGCGGAAGGGATCGACCGGTTCCGGTCCAGCACGCCGCACGTGCTGTCCTACGCGCCACTGGAGGCGAGTTTGGGGCTGTGGCAGGACATTGACCTCAACGAGGTGCGCGCCAAGAGCGTCGCGTTGTCCGAGTGGTTCCTTTCGCTGGTCGACACCGAGCTGGCCGGGCTGGGGATCGAGGTTGTCACACCGCGGGATCCCGCTCGTCGCGGCAGTCATGTCGCGCTGCGCCATGAGCAGGGCTACGGGATCGTGCGCGCGCTCATCGACCGCGGTGTGACCGGTGATTTCCGGGCGCCCGACGTACTGCGGTTCGGGTTGGCGCCGCTCTTCGTGCGCTACGTCGACGTCTGGAACACCGTGCAGGCGCTGAAAGACGTTCTCGTGACAGAAGCCTGGGCGAATCCGGCATACCGGGTCTGGGCCACGGTGACGTGATGAAGGCGCCACGCCTGCTCGACGGACGGTTGAAGCTGCGGCATCTCGTGCTGCTCGATGTCCTGATGCGCCAGGGCAGTGTGGTGGGCGCGGCCGCGGAACTGCACGTGACTCAACCGGTCGCCAGCCGTGGACTGCACGAGCTCGAAGAGATTCTCGGTGTGTCGTTGTTCGATCGTGGACCACGCGGTGTCACGCCGACCGTCTTCGGCACGGCGTTCGCCGGACATACCCGGGCGGTTCTCGCCGA
Organism: uncultured Actinomycetota bacterium; assembly: GCA_963766045.1. GTDB lineage: Bacteria > Actinomycetota > Actinomycetes > Mycobacteriales > Pseudonocardiaceae > Amycolatopsis. The sequence continues at coordinate 2,951,334 of CAVXYN010000003.1, forward strand.
ACTCGCGGAGGCGAGCAGGCATATGGTCGAACTGGCCGGCGCCGAGCGTGGCACGGTGGTGGTCGGCACCCACCTGGCAGGGTCGAATGTCCTGCTTCCGAAGGCGATCACGCGACTCAAACGGGATCGCCCGCACCTCACCGTGATCGTTCGTGAGGCCGCTCCCGAGCCGCTGCTGGTCGAGCTGGAGGCGGGCCGGGTCGACCTGATCGTCGGCAGGATCACCGCCCCGTCGGATGGCCGGATCGAGCGGCGCAAGCTGTATGACGAGGTCGTCGAGCTGGTGGTCCGTTCGTCGCATCCACTCGCCGGCACCGATGAGATCGACCCGGCGGACCTCGGCCGCTATCCGTGGATTCTCCCCGGAGCCGAGACCGTGCTCCGGCGAGAGCTGGAAGAGTTCTTCGCGCGCAACGGAATCCCGCTGCCGTCGGACCGGGTGGAGACCACCTCTTTCCTGACCGTCCGGCAATTGGTGCTGGACAACGAGGTGATCGCCGCGCTGCCGAGCCTGATCGCCAGGGACGACCCGCGACTGACCAGGCTGGCCGTGTCCTTGGAACCGATCGGGCACAGTGTCGGCCTCACCTTGTCCGATCGGACGTCGAGCCCGTCCGTCGACGCGTTCATCTCCTGCCTTACCGCGGTCGCCGCGGAGATGGGCTAGCGTCCCGAGCCGGAAAGGAACCGCTCGGCGTTACCTCGCATGATCAGTTCGCGGTCGGCGGGGGAGAGGAAGCCGGATTTGCGCACGACCTCGCCGACCGGGCGTTCTCCCAGCGGGAACGGGTAGTCGCTGCCCAGCAGCACCCGGTCGGCGCCGAGTGTGCCCACCAGCAGCCGCAGGGCGCGCTCATCGAAGACGACCGAGTCCACGTGCAACCGGTCGAGATAGTGCGATGGCGGGAACAGCGACCTCCCGACCACGTCGTTGCGTTGGTGCCAGGCGTTCTCCACCCGGCCCAGCCAGAAGGCGAACGAGCCGCCGCCGTGTGCGAAGCAGATCTTCAGCCGCTCGTCGATCCGATCGAAGGCGCCGCCGAGGATCAACGCGAGGATCGACAGGTGCGTCTCGGCGGGCATGCCGGTCAGCCACTGTGCCATCCATCGGTTCGTCCGCGGCGAGGCGGCCATGTCCCAAGGGTGTACGAAGACCGGAACGTCCAGACTCGCGCAGTGTTGAAGGAACGTGACCACACCGGCGCTGTCGAGGTCGCGATCTCCGATGTGATTGCCGATCTCCACCCCGCGGTGTCCATTCGCGACACACCGGTCGAGCTCGCGGCACGCCGAATCGGTGTCCTGTAAAGGTACCTGGCAGAACGGAAGGAGCCTGTCGGGCGCGGGCTCGACGATTTCGAGCGCGAGGTCGTTGAAGATCCGGCAGATCTTCGTCGCCTGCGCACCGGTCCGGCCGTAGTGGAAGAACGCGGGGGTCGGGGAGACGACCTGGGCGGCCACACCGTCGGAATCCATGTCGTCCAGGCGACGGCCGGCGTCCCAGCAGTCGGCCTGGATCCGGCGGAACTCCTGTGATCCCAGCATGATCAGGGCGTCGGATTCCGACTCGATCCACAGCCAGGCGGCATCCGGGCCGGCTTCCGCGGTGAGATCCGGCCAGCCGCGGGGCACGTAGTGGGTGTGGATGTCGATGGCGCCGTCCATCGCTCAGCCCTTGCCCGGATGCAGAGCACCGCAGCCGGTGCAGGTCCGGGCGGACTCGTCGGCGTAGAACTTCGCGAAGACCGGCGGCAGATCGGCCACGATGTCACGGACCTGCAGCTTGATCTCGTGAATCAGCTTGTCACAGCCCATGCAGTACCACTGGAAGCGTTCGAGCGTGCCTTCTTCGCGGACCCGTTCGATGACAAGGCCGACTGAATCCGGATCCGGCCGCTGCGGGGAATGTGGCGTGTTTCCCGGCAACAGCCACGATTCTCCTTCGCGGATGTGCACGGTCTGCCTGCCCTCGCCGGTCATGACGTCGACGTGAATGTCGCCGGCGATCTGGAAGAACCACTCCTCATATGGCTCGAAGTGGAAATCGGTGCGCTGATTCGGGCCGCCCACGATCTGCACGATGAAGTCGTCGCCGACCGCCATGGTGCGGTTGTTCACCGGCGGCTTGAGCAGATGCCGGTGGTCGTCGATCCAGGCGGCGAAGTCGATCACTGGAGGAAGTGCGCTCATCAGGTCACCTCGTTCGTCGTTGGGAGGCAGGCGATCGCCTGGATCTCGATCAGCAGGTGCGGATGCGGCAGCTGATGTACCGCGACAGTGGTGCGGGCCGGGCCGTCCTCGTCGAAGAAATGGCCCATGACCTCGTTGTAGCCGCCGAAGTCGTTCATCGACACCAGGAAGGCGGTGATCTGGCAGATGTCGGCCAGCGTCGCGCCCACTTCGGCCAGGATGGTCCGGATGTTCTCGATCACCGCGCGGGTCTGCTCACGGATGTCGAGGTTCGTGGTGCCCAGTTCGTCGACATCGGCGCCGGCGAAGGTGTTGTCGGGCCGCCTCGAGCTGGTGCCGGAGACGAAGATCAGGCCTCCGGCGACCTTCACGTGCGGGAACCGGCCCCGGGGCCGGGCCAGCCCGGGTAGCGTCCGTGCGCGGTTCACAGCCGCACGCACACGTTCGTGGCTTCGGTGTAGAAGTGCAGGGAGGCTTTGCCGCCCTCCCGGCCGATACCGGACAGGCCCATGCCACCGAATGGTGACCGCAGATCACGCAGGAACCAGCTGTTCACCCACGAGATCCCGACATTCATCGCCTGGGCGACACGGTGCCCGCGACGCAGGTCGTTGGTCCAGACCGACGCGGCCAGCCCGTATTCGGTGTCGTTGGCAAGGGCGATCGCCTCGTCATCGCCGTCGAAGGGGACCAGTGCCGCGACCGGCCCGAAGATCTCCTCCCGCAGGACACGGTCCACATTGGTCAGTCCGGTCCACACGGTCGGCTCGATCCAGGCACCGCCTTCGAGTTCGTTCGCCATAGTGGGTAGTCCTCCGCCGGCGAGCACTTCGGCGCCCGCCTGTTCGGCGAGCTCGAAATACTCCAGCACTTTCCGCCGATGTCGTCGGGAGATCAGCGGCCCCATCGTGGTCGCGTCGTCCGTCGGGTCGCCGAGACGCAGACCACGGGCGCGGTCGGCCAAGCCGGTGGCGATGTCGTCGAACACCTTCCGGTGCACGTAGACCCGCTCGGTACACAGGCAAACCTGTCCGGTGTTGGTGAACACCGACCGGCTCAGGCCGGCCACGACCTCGTCGATCTCGACGTCATCGAAGACGATGGCGGCGTTCTTTCCGCCGAGTTCGAACGACACGGGGCGTACCCGGGGCGCTGCCGCGGTCATCACCGCGGCACCGGTCGCGGTCGAGCCGGTGAACGTCACCCCATCGATCCCGGGATGTCGGGTGAGCAACTCGCCGGTCGGGCCCGCGCCATGGACGACGTTGTAAACACCCGCGGGTAATCCCGCGTCGGCCAGGACTTCGGCGAGCAGACTCGCGGTCGAAGGGGTCTCCTCGCTGGGCTTGACGACGACCGCGTTGCCGCACGCCAGCGCGGCCGCGACCTTCCAGGTCAGCAACAGCAACGGGAGATTCCACGGCACGATCACCGCGACCACCCCGAGCGGCTTGCGCACCACGTAGTTCAGCGCCCGCCCGCCATCGGCCAGTTCGGTGACGAACGATTCCTGCCCGGCCGCGGCGATGATGTCGGCGAACACACGCAGGTTCGAGACCGCCCTCGGCACGTCCAGCTCACGTGCCAGGGTGATCGGCTTACCGGTGTCGGCGACCTCCGCCGCCACGAACTCCTCGAACCGCAGCTCGAGATGATCCGCGGCCCGGCGGAGCACACCTGTCCGTTCACTGATCGGCGTGTCTGCCCAACTGCTCAGAGACTTGCGAGCCGCCCGCACGGCTCGATCCACGAGAACGGCGTCCGCCGCGTGCACCTTGGCGGAGACGAGGCCGGTGGCCGGATCCGTGTTGTCGAAGGCATGACGGTCGTCCGGCTCTACGAACCGTCCGTCGACGAAGTTGCGGATCCACCGGGTCACCGCTCAACTGTGGCTCTCCCCGTCATGCCGGACAAATGCCTATCCGGGCCACAGCCATAGCGATCCGGCTATGGCCCGGATCCCTCATTCACCCCTGTATTCCGCGCGGGGAAGTAGGGGTTCTTGGGTGGTATTTCGTCCGATATCGTCATGTCGGCGGTGAATATCGTTTCCGGACATCGCGAAATTCTGCCCGTGGAATGGAAGTGGGAGCAAACCATGCGTGAACGTGGACGGACTCACTTCGCACTTTCGACGACGGTGACCGGAACCGGGCCCGGACTGCTCGTCCTGCACGGGGCCGGCGGCAGTGTGCGGGCGAACTACGGTCCGGCTCTCGGCGAGCTTTCCGCGCGGTTCAGCGTCATCGCACCCGATCTACCGGGTTCGGGCGCCAGCCCGCGTTCGACGGGCGCGCTGGATCTGGACGCATTGGCCGACGCGGTCGTGGGGTCCGCGGTCGGTGCCGGCCATGAGACCTTCGCGATCTCCGGCTATTCGATGGGGGCGGCACTCGCGATCCGTGCCGCGCTCCGGCATCCGGAACGGGTCACGGCGATGGTCCTCACCGGAGGTTTCGCGAAACTCGATGGCACGAGCTCCGCGAAGACGGAGAAATGGCTCAAGCTGCTCGCCGGACCGCGGGACAACCTCGGCTGGTATGTCCTGTCCTTGATGCTCAGCGAGCGGTATTTCTCCGCACTGGCACCGGATCACGCCGCCGCGCTGGCCGAACTCGCCGGCCTGAGCATGGCACCGGGTGCGGAAGACCACGTACGGCTGCTTCAGACCGTGGACCTCACCACGGAAGAGCTGTCGCGGCTGACGGCGCCGACGCTGGTGCTCGGGCTCGCGCTCGACCGCATGGTGTCCCCGAGGCTGTCCGGACAGCTGGCTGCCCGGATCCCCGGTGGCTCGTACCGTGAGATCGACTGTGGCCACGCCGTCGGCCTCGAGCGGCCGCGTGCCTGGGTGGGCGAGCTCGTGCGCTTTCTCGGCGACCCCGAGCACGCCGGCCTGTCTGAGGAACGCAAAGCCGTCGCGTAGGACGTGTCCGCGCGCGCCTGCTACGGCCGGGTGAGACCAATGGCGACGCGGATCGCGGTGACGAACCGCTCCGGCCGGTAGTGCTCGGCGTCGGTCAGCACGAGCCGGGCGGCCATCTCGAAAAGCGTGGTCACGGTGTGCGCGACGATCTCGGGATCGAGATCCGGTGGGGCTCCGATGGCTTCGAGGAGCCGGCAGGTGAGCGATTCGGCGCGGTCCAGTGCGATGGTGCGTGCTGCTTCGCGGGCGGCGAGGAATTCGGCAGGCATATCCGCCATCGGCATGACGATGCAGTACCAGCGGTCGGGCGTTTCCTGGACGGCGCGGAGGAAGTCTGCCAGCGTGCGCGCGATGAGTTCAGGGGCGTCGTCGGCGGGAAGCCCGCCCGGGTCGGCGGGGAGTATCTCGAGCAACTGCTGGAGCGCGGCCTCCTGCTCGCGGCGCAGGAGGGCGGCGAGCAGTGCGTTCCGGCTGTGGAACTGGCCGTAGACCACCGGTTTGGTCACCCCGGCCTGGTCCGCGACCGCGTCCATGGTGGTGGCGTTGTGGCCCCGGGTGACCACCAGCTGCAGCGCCGCGTCGAGTACCTGGGTGCGGCGCAGTTCGGCGGGCACGCGCGCGGCGTAGGTGCGGCGCTTCCGCGATGGCCTCGCCGTGCTCGTCAAACTGCCGCTCCCCGCTGGACAAAACTACTCGAACGTAGGATATTACTACGGCTATTACTACTTCCCAGTAGTATTTGACGTCCGGGAGCCTCCATGACGCAGGTCGAGCCGATGCGGGACTACGGGTTCTTCGGGCCCGGCTCCGTCACCTGGAAGGTGTGGGGGCATGCGACGGCCGCAGTCACCGGGTTGCAGCGGTCCGTGGTGGTGGAGGAACTCGACCCGGCACTGATCGCCGCGGTCGACAAGACCGGGGCCAACTACGACCGGCCCCGGACCCGGTACGACCGCACGGTTCGCTACTTCGCCATGGTCGCCTTCGCCGACAGCCAGACCGTGTCCAGGGCGGCGGACGTGCTGGTGAAGGTGCACGCCAAGGCGATCGGCATCGAACCGGTCAGCGGTAACCGTTATGACGCCAACAATCCGGACTCCCAGCTGTGGATCCTGCTCACCGGCTGGCATTCGGTCCTCAAGGCCTACGAACTCTACGGGGGCGGCAGGCTCACCCTCGAGGAAGAAAACCGGTACTGGGAGGAATGTGCGGTCGCCGCCGAGTTTCAGACCTGCGCTGCGGAGGATGTCCCGCGCACGCGTGACGGCGTTCGTGACTACTTCGAGCGAACGCGTCCACGGCTCGCGGTCAGCGAAGCCGCGCGGGCCATGATGGATCACCTGCTCAACGCCAAGGTCGTCCTGCCGCCGGTGCCGCGGGTGGCGGCTCCCGTCGTATGGGTCGTCAACCGGGTGCTGCGCGCGGGGACGATCGCCACCATGCCGCGCTGGATGCGGAAGCTGAGCGGCTTCACCCAGCCGCGGATGGTGGACCTGCTGGTCCGGCCGATCCTGAGGGCCGGCTTCGGCGTCGTCAACGGCAACTCGCGCCTGAAGCTCGCGGTCGCCCGGTTGATCGCACCGTCGGCGGTGCCGGTCATCACCCCCTACATTCTCGGTATTCCGCCGATTTCCGAAGAGATCCTGACCCCGGCGGAGGCACGGGAGCGGTACGGCTACGAGAAACCCGCCGACGCCCATCGCGACATCCGGGCGAAACAACACCACCGGGTGTTCGGCGAAGGACAAGCTCCCAGCGAGGATGGCCTCGTCGAATCCCAGACAGTGCTGGGGTCCCTGACCTGAACGCGGTCAGGTGCACTGGGGGCCGGCCCAGTCGGCCGGTGCCGGGGTCTTGGCGCCGGGGCCACTCGGCCCGGTGGTGTGGGTGCTTTCGCCGACTTCACCCCACGCGCCGCCGTAGCGATACCAGGGGCTGGTGCGGGCGTTGTGGGCCGTCGTGGTCTGCCAAACCGCGCCTTTGCCGGTGTGGTCGGAGAAGCCGAGGGCGGTGGGGAAGTCGCCTTCCCTCGGGTAACCGGCGTGAGTGCCACGCGCCGAGAACACGGTCGGGTGGCCGTTGGTCTTCGGTGCGGCCGTCCAGGCTTTGACACAGTACGAGCCGTGCCCGAAATAGGCGACCGTGGTCGGCTGATCGTTCGCGTCCAGCCGGATCGCGACGCGTTCCCAGTCGCCTTCGTGATTCTGCACGAGCGGTCCGTCGTTGTACGGGTAGAACATCCAGAACGTGATGAAGGTCTTGGGTTCGTACTCGTAGTAGACGGGCGCGCTGGTGCTGCCGATGCCTCGGCGACCGTTGTCGAGGTCGAGGTACATGCCGTCGCGCGCATTCATCTCGTGCGGCCGGACCCGCTCGTTGCTGCGGTAGTAGGTCCCGGAGTCGTTGCAGCCGGGCCAGCCGCTCTTCTTCTGGTGCCGGTAGGAGCCGGTGCCGAGATTCGCCGCGTTCACGGTGCCTTGCGCGGCCAGTTGATGGTCGCTCGGACATGGCGCGGAGTGCGACCACTTCAGCGTCGAATGCTGGATGAACTGCTCCGCGTCGACGGGACGGTTCTTCTCGTCCGGCGCCAGGTACACGTACGGCGACAGGGCTTGGTACGGCGGTAGCGGCGCCGCCTCGGCCACCGGGACCGCGAACCCCGCCATCAGAAAACCCGCCAGCAGCGTCCTGGCATGTCGCTTTCGCATCGGCTCCCCGTCGTCAATGGCATCCGTCGTGGACGGGGAGAGCGTGCAGCCTGCCGCTAACTTTTCGCTAAAGGCCCCGCTGAGCGATCGAAGCTTCGGTCCGGGGTATCGGGGGTACCTATGCCTGGGAGGTGATGGTCGTGAAGGGTCAGTGGGTACGGCGGGGCGCGTTCGCCCTGGCCGTGGTCGTGGTCATCGGGGCGGTATTCCAGATCGTCGGGCTGCTGCCAAGGATCGACCCCTTCGGAACATCCACTGTGGACCGTTCGCAGCCTGCGGTACTGCAAGCGGTCCGTGACTTGAGCCAGTACCACGCCGCGGTCGGCGACTACCAGGTCGTCATCGACATCGAGAAGGATGTCGCGTGGGTGCCCGCGGCGATCGCGGGGGAGCGGACCCTGTTCGTGGCCGCCGGATCTGTCGACGCGTACGTCGACTTCGGTCCGCTCGTCGAGAACTCGTTGACCGTGTCGGAAGACCGGGCGTCGGTCGAGATACGGCTGCCGGACCCGCAACTGGCGAAACCGAACCTGGACCACGAGCGCAGTTACGTTTTCAGCCAGCAACGCGGGCTTGTCGACCAGTTCAGCGCGCTGGTGGCCGCCCCGCAGGTGCAGGAGTTCTACCTCGCCGCGGAGCGGCGGATCGCCGAGGCGGCACAGCGCTCGGGCCTGATCGAGCGGGCCAGGGCGAACACCAGGGCCATGCTCACCGAGATGTTGCAGGCACTGGGTTTCCGGGTCGAGTTCCCCGGGGAACCGCCCATCTGACGGCCAGGTCGTCACCGTGAGGAGAGGACCAAGTGAGTTCCGAACCCCAAACGCGCGACACCACGACCTCCGGTGTCGAACGCGCCGCGCACGCCTATTGTCCCGTCTGCAACCCGGACCCTCAGCCCGGTGACCTCGTCACCGCGCTCTGCGGGGCGACCCATCCCTTCTGGGGCCGCCGTGAGCGGCCGGTGAACACGTGCGCGGTGTGCAAGACCCTTGCCGCAGCGACGATCTTCGAGTGCGGCCACCTCGGTCAGCGCAGGTGACAGCGCAAGTAGAAGACCAATCCGACTGGCAGACGGTGCCCATCGATGGGATTGCCCCGGCTCGTTGACGGTCCGAAGGAAGCGCTCGATCGCGGCGGTTCCCACAGGGGTTTGCGCGGCCGCGGTGGTGGCCGGATAAGGGCCGCCGTGGTGTTGGGCCGCGGTAACCGACCGGGCCGTTCTGATCAACGAACTGGCCCAGGTCCGGGAGCCGGGCATCGCCATCATCGACAACGAGCTCGAGCCGGAACTACTGTCGCTTTCCCGCCCCGTCCGCGACGCCGCCGGCACGCTCGTCGCCATCCTCACGATGAACGGCCCTCGAAGCCGGTTCGGCCGGGACCTGATCGCCGACGCGCTTTAACCGATGCGAGGCGCCATCGTCCGCATGAGCGACGACCGATTGACCTCAGTCTTTGGTCAGCCTCAGAGCATCGGAGCCGAGGCTGGTCGTGTGCACTGTCTGTAAGCAGCACCGTGCGCGCTGTGCGATCCTGGACCTGGACTCAGATGACTATCCCAGGTCAAGGCCTCAATCTGGTGCAAGAGCGTCGATCCGTAGGGTAACTGATCATCTTCTCAATCCGGGCCGCCCTGCTATGTGGGCCCCCCTGCTCAGGGCCACCTGGGGGACGTATACTCTCTTCTCAGCAAGTCCGAGTGGCGGAATGGCAGACGCGCTAGCTTGAGGTGCTAGTGTCCTTAACGGACGTGGGGGTTCAAGTCCCCCCTCGGACACACATTCATGGTGGATCTCCCACAGCACAGAGTAATTGGCCCGCTACGGCGGGTCTTTCGTGCGTTCGTGGCATCGTCGGTTCAGCTAGACTGATCTTGGTCGTGCCCTCCTCGCGTGCAGCACACAGGGGAGGTGAGTCATGACCCGTCTCGTCGCCTCGCTGTCCTTTCCGGGCCGGGACGCCGTGCCCCCGCCGCCCCTAACGCCATCATCGTCGGTTCCGGTTCCGCTCGAGCTGCCGTCGCTGCGCGCTCTCGGCACGAGTGGCGGTCCGCGGTTGTCGATCGCGGTGATGGATGCCGGTGGTCGCCTGCAGGACCGCGGCGCCGTCAGCGCCCTGGGCTGGAAAGCGGGGGACCGGCTCGTGATCACACTCGTGGGGACGTCGGCGGTGATCCACCGGCGCACCGACGGGGTGTTCGTCATGCCCCGCAAACCTTATGTCGCCTTACCGGCTCAGGTCCGCAAAGCCTGCGGCGCCCACGCGGGAAGTCGCCTGCTCCTGATCGCCGACACCGGCCACGACGCCCTCATCGTTCACCCGGAAGCTGTCGTGCAGGCGATGCTGCGCACCTTCCACGCCGCTTTGGCCGCCGCTGAGGAGGCATCATGAACGCACCCGCCACCCCGCAGGACATCGAGGCTGCCCGGCTGCTGCTGTCCCGCCTCGGCGTCGACCCCGTCGACCTTGTCGCCGCCACCTCGCACGCCGATACCCAATCGGGGCGGCCTTTGCCGACGATCCGTGAATGGATCCCTGTGGCGGCGGGCCTAGTTTCGCCGAGCACGGCCCGTTCCTACGGGTCGTATTGGAAGAAAGCCGAAGCCGCGTGGGGCGACCGGCGTATGGACGACATCAGCGCCAGCGAGATCAAGGCGATGTCCGAGACCGTGCGCAGTGGTGCCGTGGTCCGCCGCAACTCACGGGGAGGCCGCAACGCGGCCGAGAACTTCATCGCCGCTATCCGGTGTCTGTACAAGCATTTGGAGAATGACGGGCGTATCGAAAAGCATCGCAATCCAGCCCGGCGGGTCACCAAGCCGCGGCGCAGCCCCTCGACCCGTCGCGCGCTGCCGAACGCTCAGCTGGCTGAGCTCAACGAGGTCGTGGCCAGTACCAGCGATGACCCGGAACTCGACACGCTGATCTGCCGGCTGCATGAGGAGACCGCCTGCCGCCGCGGTGGCGCTATCGCATTGCGGCCCAGAGACCTCGACCGTCAGCAGTGCAGCATCCTCTTGCGAGAGAAGAACGAGACCGAACGGTGGCAGCCTGTCTCGCCAACGATGATGCGCCATCTGATCGCCCACTACGAGGAACGAGGGAGCGGAGAGTCGAATGAGCAGCTGTTGCGCTACGCCAACGGCAACCCCATCACCAGGCGTCGCTACGACTACATCTTCGGCCGTGTTCGGACGGAACTCGGATGGGCGAGAGCCTTACAGGTCAGTGCGCACTGGTTGCGGCACACGACCTTGACCTGGGTGGAACGCCACTTCGGTATCGGGGTCGCCCGCGCCTACGCCGGACACGCCGACACCAGTGGCGATCTCACCACCACCAGCTACGTCAAAGCCGACATCACCGAAGTCGCCGCCGCCTGCCGCACTCACCGGCGAACCACACCCTCTCGCCACCGGCGCCTGACTCCTCCAGTGAACCGAGCTGCCGGATGTGGCGCTCGCGGGCGGGAATCGTCTCCCGCTGGCGCCACATCCGGTGGTATCAATCGGCTCGCCGGGAGTCCTGGGCGAGCAGTGATGCGTGGTAGCCGGCGACCATTGTGTGCAGGACGTGCTGGGGATACACCACCAGTAGCTCATGCTCGATCAGCGAAGCAAGCAGCACCTGGTCCCGGTGCGCATCCGACAGCGTGCTCGCAGACGAGCAGGCAACACCACACCCATTTTTGATGGGATCCGTACGGCGGCCCCGTTTTCGGCCGGCACGACCACGATCACGCCGGACGACACCTCGAAACGGATCGGCTGGCCGACAGGCCAGGCCAACTTAGAGAGAGCGACCTTGGCAGCTACAGTGCCGGTGTCGTTGATCCGGACAAGGCTAAAGGCGATCGAACCACTATCGACCAGTATGCCGAGATCGGCGACCGGCGGAGGGACTGCGTCAGACCGAATCGGCTTCCGGGCTGGCATGCGCAGCGACGCCACTATTTTGTCGCCCGACCGGTCAACCTGCGACGATCGCGCGCCTGGAACCGGCAAGAGGAGTCCGGCGACGTCACTGCCGGGCTGCGAATCTGAGTCAAGCGATCGAGGGACCAACCACGGTCGGCAGGCGGCCCGGTGATCCCCTCCTCGCCGGCTTCGACAAGGCGCCACAGATCCTCCGGACTCCCGACGCCGCCGGGATAGCGGCACCCCATTCCGATGATCGCGATCGGTTCGCGCACGGCGGATTCGACCTCGCGCAATCGCTGCCGGGTCCGCTGCAGCTCGGTGCTCGCTCGCTTCAGGTAATCCCGGAGCCGCGATTCATTGTCCATCGAGGACCTCTGTTCATCACCGGGCCTTCGCGTCGACTACCGGCCGACGAGCCGACACCCCGGCGCCGAACGTTGGGGTTTGCCCAGTTTGATCCATGGGTTGCCGGGAAACTCCTAGGAACGCGCTGCCCGGTGTTTGCCCAGCCCGGCCGCCGTCCTGCGAAGTTGCCGATGCACCCCGCCGATCAATGCTCTCCAGCTCGCCGCACACCGGAACCAAAATATCCCATTGCTGCGGATGCTCGATGGCGGGCGGTGAGTTTCTCGATCACAGGGACGATCTCGATGGGGCTGGGCGCGCGCTGCAGGTCGTCATGGAACGCCGCCGCGCCCTCGGCGAACCGCGGTTCCGCCAACAGCCGGGTCAGCTGTTCCCGCAAGACCTGGGGCGTCAGCTCGGCGGGCTGCACGACGATACCCGCACCCTGCTCAGCGACGTGGTCGGCGATGTTGTCCTCGCCCCAATCCACCATCGGGCAGATCAGTTGCGGGACCCGTTGCGCACCAGCGGCCATCGCCGTTCCGCTTCCGCCTTGGTGGATGACCGCCGCACAGGTCGGCAGCAGCTGATTCAGCGGAACGAAGTCCACGATGCGGACGTTGTCCGGCACCGCACCGGACAACGCATCCTGCGCCTCCTTCAACGTGACCACGAGTTCAATGTCGAGTTCGGCGAGGGCGCGCACAACGTCGCCCACGGAGTAGCCGCTCTCCTTGAACAGCAGCCGCCCGCGCCCGCCGACTCCCAGTGTCAGGCAAACTCGGGGCCGTTCCGGCTCGGTCCGCAGCCAGTCCGCGACCTCGGACGAGCCGTTGTAGGGCACCCAGCGCATGGAGTGGTAATCGATATCGAAGTCCAGGGGAATTCGCAAGGGGAGCGGCATCGGATCGATCGTCCAGTTGCCGAACAGCAATTCAGGTTCGAACCGCATACCGTACCGCCGCAGCATCGGCTCCATCAGCCAGTCCAGCGAACCATTGACCAGTTCGGAACATTCCGACGCGGAACGCTTGCCGTACTCCTGCCACAGCCATGCCAGGTTGTCCTGCCCCCAGAGCAGCCGCATGTGCGCCGCACCACAACTGCGAGCCGCGACCGAAGCGGCCACACACAGGGGGTCCCACACCACAAGATCCGGCTTCCACTGCCGGCACAACTCGACCAGCTCGTCGACGAACTCGGCGTAGACGTGCAACACGCCCATCATGTGCAGCCACGGCTCTTCCCAGCTGTCCCCCGGACGGCATCTAGTGGCCAACTTCGTCGCGCCGATGGCTTGATCCAGTTCATCCACACTCATGTCCAAAGTGAAGCTTCGCTCCGCGAAGATGTCCTCGCCGAACGACACCGAATGGAGGCCTGCCCGACTGACCGCATCGACCATCTCAGGCTGCACCGCGAAGCGGACCTCATGCCCCGCGCTCTGCAACGCCCACGCCAGCGGAACCACCGCCGCATGCAGGTGAGATTGCGCGGGAAAGATCGCGAAAAACACGCGCACCGCTTCTCCATTCCCCGGGAATCGACTCCAGAATAGACCAACGTACAGCCACGTCCGGCCCAATGTATCTGAATTTGTGAATTACGAGATTTGCCGCTCAGGATGCGCCTACGGAGCGCAGTTCCAGCGACCGCAGGACCGTCTCGGCCACCAGCCGCAGCTGGGAATCGGTGAGTGCCTGGTGGATCGGCAACTGCAGCGTGCAGGCCGCCGCCTCATCGGTGCCGGGAAGCCGCTGGTCCAGCGCGCCGTACAGCGGCACGGTGTGCAAGGGCTGGTACTTGAACGTGGTGTACACCCCGGCGTCGAGCAGATCCTCCGCGAGCTGGTCGCGGTGCGCCGGATCGACCTGGATCCAGTAGAAGTAGTACGAGTTCTCGTGCCCGTCCGGCACCGGAGGCGGCGTGCGCAACCCGGGTACGCCGACGAACAGCCGGTCGTAGGTATGTGTGATCTCCTTGCGCCGCTGGACGAAACCCGCCAGCCGACGCAACTGTACGCTCCCGATGGCCCCGATGATGTCGTTGCCGACGTCGCGTCGGCCGGCCCTGGCCACTTCCAGGTCCCACCATCGGTGGGAACGCTTGGACTCGCTGTACGGGCTCCCCTTGACCATGCCGAAGTACGCGAGCCGCCGCGCGGTTCTCGCCAGCTCGCGATCCCGGACGTAGAGCATGCCGCCGTCTCCAGTGGCTATGAGCTTGACGGCGTCGAAGCTCCAGACCGCTATGTCGCCGAAAGTTCCGCAGGCCACGCCGTGAGCACGGGAGGCGACCGCGCATGCGGTGTCCTCGATCAAGGTAATCCCGCGATCGCGGCACAGCCGCGCGACCGCAGCGACATCACCCGGATAGCCTCCGTAATGCAGCACCACGACAGCCTTCGTTCGCGGGGTCAGGGCGGCCGCGACATGGTCCACCGTGGGATTGAGCGTGCGCGCATCAACGTCGCAGAAGACCGGCCGGGCACCACAGTCGACGACAGCATTGCCCGCCGAAACGAAGGTGGCCGACGGCAGCACCACGTCGTCACCCTGGCCGAGGCCGAGTACCTGCATAGCGAGGAAGAGCCCCGTCGTACCACTGTTCACCAGGAGCATCTGCTCGGCATCGACCCCGACATGCTCGGCGAACTCCGCCTCGAACGCCCTGCTCCGCTCGCCGTAACCGAGCCAGTTGGTCGCGAATACCTCGCGCAGGGCGGCCAGTTCCTCCTCACCCAATGTCGGCGCCGAAACATTGATCATCCCCATGATGACCCTCCGTTCACTCGCGATGCTCGATGGCGGGCGGTGAGTTTCTCGATCACAGGGACGATCTCGATGGGGCTGGGCGCGCGCTGCAGGTCGTCATGGAACGCCGCCGCGCCCTCGGCGAACCGCGGTTCCGCCAACAGCCGGGTCAGCTGTTCCCGCAAGACCTGGGGCGTCAGCTCGGCGGGCTGCACGACGATACCCGCACCCTGCTCAGCGACGTGGTCGGCGATGTTGTCCTCGTCCCAGATCGCCATCGGGCAGATCAGTTGCGGGACCCGTTGCGCACCAGCGGCCATCGCCGTTCCGCTTCCGCCTTGGTGGATGACCGCCGCACAGGTCGGCAGCAGCTGATTCAGCGGAACGAAGTCCACGATGCGGACGTTGTCCGGCACCGCACCGGACAACGCATCCTGCGCCTCCTTCAACGTGACCACGAGTTCAATGTCGAGTTCGGCGAGGGCGCGCACAACGTCGCCCACGGAGTAGCCGCTCTCCTTGAACAGCAGCCGCCCGCGCCCGCCGACTCCCAGTGTCAGGCAAACTCGGGGCCGTTCCGGCTCGGTCCGCAGCCAGTCCGCGACCTCGGACGAGCCGTTGTAGGGCACCCAGCGCATGGAGTGGTAATCGATATCGAAGTCCAGGGGAATTCGCAAGGGGAGCGGCATCGGATCGATCGTCCAGTTGCCGAACAGCAATTCAGGTTCGAACCGCATACCGTACCGCCGCAGCATCGGCTCCATCAGCCAGTCCAGCGAACCATTGACCAGTTCGGAACATTCCGACGCGGAACGCTTGCCGTACTCCTGCCACAGCCATGCCAGGTTGTCCTGCCCCCAGAGCAGCCGCATGTGCGCCGCACCACAACTGCGAGCCGCGACCGAAGCGGCCACACACAGGGGGTCCCACACCACAAGATCCGGCTTCCACTGCCGGCACAACTCGACCAGCTCGTCGACGTACGGAGCGTGGACGTGCATGACATTCACGAGATGCAGCCACGGCTCTTCCCAGCTGTCCCCCGGACGGCATCTGGTGGATATATTCAGGTCACCGATGAGTCGATCGAGATCAGCTGTGCTCATGTCCAGGTCAAGGCGATTCTCCACGAACCGGTCCTCGTCGAACGACACCGAATGGAGGCCTGCCCGACTGACCGCATCGACCATCTCAGGCTGCACCGCGAAGCGGACCTCATGCCCCGCGCTCTGCAACGCCCACGCCAGCGGAACCACCGGAACGTAGAGGTGAGCCTTCGACGGAAGTATGACGAACAATACTCGCATCACGTCTCCAATTCCTGATCATGTGCTTGCGAAACCAAGCGCCACCGCGTCGGTTCAGGTATATATGCACAGCTGGGCCCGCACGTGGTGTCCGCCTCAGCCGGGCGTGATAGCCCTGGTCAGGCCGCGGCGGGCGACGGCCGCGGTGTCGTCGAGGTAGCTGTCGAGCAGGTCATCCAGATAGTCGTCACCGAGGCCGACATAGGCCAGTTCCGGCACCAGGCGCCGCAGCTTCGCGGTACTGATCGTGCTCGGTTCGAATTCGTGATCGGCGTAGTGCCGCTCGGGCCTGGTTCCCAGCCGGTCGCTCAGCGCGTCGAGTATCCGCTCGATCGGCACCGGAGAACCGGTCGCGACATTCACCACCTCGCCGACCCTGCCGCCGGCGAGCAGCCGGTCGAGCGCCAGCAGGAGATGCCGGACGTCGAGCAGGTCACGCTCCGCACCGCGCAAGATCCTGACGGACCCGGACAGCACCTGCTTGGTCAACGCGGGCAACAACTGCTCCGCAGGTGCGTCGGGGCCGACGATGTACCCCAGCCGCAGCACCAGCCAGGGAATCCCGGACAGGGCGCAGACCTGCTCCAGGGCGAGCTTGTGCCGACCGTACGGCGTATGCGGGAACACGGGGCCGTCTTCTGTGCCGGGGCAGTCCTTTCCCGAGTACATACCCGTGGAGGCGGTGGAGAAGAAGACCACCGTCCGGCCATCCGCACGGCAGCGCCGCACGACGTCGTAGACCAGCAGCGCTTCCCGGTCGAACGCCGCGGCCTCCGTCGAGCCGGCGCTGGAGACACCTGCCGCGATCACCACGACATCGGCATAGCGGTCGGCGAAGTAGGGCCGCAGGTGCTGGGCGAGGAATCCGTTGCCGA
Source organism: uncultured Actinomycetota bacterium (assembly GCA_963766045.1). Lineage (GTDB taxonomy): Bacteria > Actinomycetota > Actinomycetes > Mycobacteriales > Pseudonocardiaceae > Amycolatopsis. The sequence goes on from CAVXYN010000003.1 coordinate 2,968,358, forward strand.
TGACCTCCATCAGTTCCCGGCACCGCCCTTCACAGGCACCGTGGTCGCGATCGCGCGCACCTCGTTCACGAGCCGCGCCGTGTGCCACGCGCCCGGCAGCCACTCCCCGCAATGTTGGCCGAATTCCCACCGAACCAAGTCGTCGAACGGGATCCGGTCAACCTGGTGCACCTGACTTGCCTGACGCTCCGCAATCCATTCGCGGATTTCATTCAAAGAATTCGCAGCATTGTCCACGGCGCAAGCAGAACGGGCGAGACGGTACGCCATCCGCGTTTTGTCGGGCATGCGAAGCAAGGACTTCCCGGCCGATGCCATGGTGGGGTCTCCTCATGATCTCGCCGTCCGATCGACTACCCGCCGCCGGAACCACATATCGAGCACGCCACTACTGAGGGCGATTCTTACCGGAACAGAGTAGGCAGAACCCTAGTGTTGTGAGCCGTTGGCCTCGTTTTGTTCGGCGGGCCGCAGCGAGGATCGGTGGCGGCGTCCGAGGGTCGCGCTCTGATCGGCCGCTGAGGGCTGGCGGACCGCACGGACGGGCGCATTAGAGAGATCGTGAAGGCGGCAGCTGGACACTCCCGTGGTCGCCGATCACGAGCCGATACCCGACCGGCACCTTGGGCCCTGCGACGACCTGTACGTTACGACCGATCAGCGACGCCTCGATCCGCCGGATCCCGTCCAGCGTGGAGTTCGAAAGCACGATCGAGAAATCGACCTCGCTGTCGCGGATGACGCAGTTCTCCGCGATCGAGGTGGATGGGCCGATGTAGGAGCCGGTGACGACACTTCCGGCGCCTATCAGCACCGGACCCATCAATCGTGACCCGGCGACCGCGGCCCCGGGCTCCACCCGTACCCGACCGACGATCTCGGTATCGGCATCCACATCGCCGAGCAACGCGTGCTCCAGATTCTCCAGTAATCTGTGGTTGACATCGAGAATGTCGGCAACAGTTCCAGTATCTTTCCAAAACCCGGAGATTTCCCTGACTCGGACATCTCTATCGTTGTCCAGCAACCACTGCACCGCATCGGTGATCTCCAGCTCGCCCCGGGCAGATGGTGCGATCGCCCGCACAGCCTCGTGGATCGCTTGGGTGAACAGGTAGACGCCGACCATCGCCAGGTCGCTGCGCGGGTTGACCGGCTTCTCCACCAGGCGCACCAATCTGCCCTGCCGGTCCAGTTCGGCGACACCGAACGCCGACGGATTGGCGACCTTGGTGACCAGGATCTGAGCGTCCGGGCGTTGTTCGCGGAATTGTGCGACAGGGTCGACGATCCCACCGAAGACGAAGTTGTCGCCGAGGAACATCAGAAAGTCCTCGTCGCCGAGAAAATCCCCGGCGATGAGCACAGCGTGGGCAAGACCGAGCGGTGCTTGCTGGCGGAGATATGTTACCGTGAGACCGAAGCGCGAGCCATCGCCGACGGCGGCGCGAATCTCCTTCTCGGTGTCACCGACCACGATCCCGACGTCGGTGATGCCCGTCTCGGCGATCGAGTCCAGGCCATGAAACAGGATCGGCTTGTTGGCTACCGGGACCAATTGTTTGGCGGACGTGTGCGTGATCGGACGCAGGCGGGTGCCGGCGCCGCCGGACAGCACGAGAGCTTTCATGATCGCCTCAGGAGTTCCGGTGGTGTTGACGTGGGCGCGGTCCCGGTAGGCCCGAGTTCGGTCCGTCCAGGTGAGCTGGCACACCGGCCAGCAGGATCGGTGGCCCGAGGAAGCCGCGCCCGCCACTGCTTGACGAACGAGGCCGACGGCCTGGTGGAACACACATGGTCGATACCCCGCGGAGTTCAGGCTGTCGTTGCGTGTTCCCCACGTACCGACAACCTCTCCAACGACACGGTCGCCTCCTTCCCCACAGATTTGATCTCATGGCCGTATGGGAAATCCCTAATCTTCGGCAACTGGTCAGGGTGAGCGAACCAGGTGGTCAGCTGGCCGCGGGCCGGGCCGGGCCGGCGGCGCGGCAGCGTCGTCGATGACGGAGGCGCGCCGTGTCAGGCCTCCGTGGCCGAGCCCGCCGCGATCTGCTCCAAAATGGCCACAACGGCAGCTGGGCTCGGCCGTCGCGACGCTTGCGCCGCAAGGTCAGTAGCCGCCAGTTTGAAGGACGGCTCCTGAAGAAGGCGCTCCAACGCGCCCTTGATCGACTGCGCGTCCGCTTCGTAGTTGAGCAACGACAAGCCGCAGCCCGCCCGGTCGAATTTGCGGGACAACACCGCGTAGTTGTGCGTCAACGGCAACGCCAGCTGCGGGACACCAGCGACCACCGACGTCATCGTCACGCCCGCGCCGGCGTAGTGCACGACCGCGTCACACCCGGGCAACACCAGATGCAGCGGCACATCGACCAGGGGATACACCGATTCCGGCAGCGGACCGCACACCTCGACATCGGCCTGCGACGCCAACAGCAGCACCTCGGCGCCCAGCTCGGTCGCGGCCTGGATCACCTGGGGAATCTTGTTGGTCACCACACCGAAGTACTGTGAGGCGGACCGGCCCCACACGACGCACACCCGCGGCCGACCGGACCGCGCAGGCAACTCCACCGGTACGGCGCCGGGCCCGTTATAGGGCACGTACCTCATCGGTATGCGAGGACCCGGGACGGTGGGCGCGACAGGCTCCGGACACACATCAACGACATTTGCCGACCGGGCGAAAGCCCGGTCCGCCGCTTCGTCTCCGACCATCTGTGCCAAGATCGCCCTGGCGGTGGCCTGGCTGAAGATGCCGCCCTTGTTGTTCCCACCGAATGTCTCGATAGCGTCCTGCGTCCCGCAAGGACCCCACAGCTGCAACACCGAGGGCACCCCGGCCTCCTCGGCGGCCAGCACCCCTTCGAAGCACATGAGTTCGTACACAACCAGGTCCGCGCGCCACGCTCGCATGTACTCGGCAGCGACATCGACGTTACGGCGCAGTTGCTCACTCACGCTCGCGAGCCACTTCTCCCAGTACTCGAGGGCGTCGAAGGTCGACACGTCGAGGAGTTCCTTGGTGTCCGGATGCGGAGGGGGAACGGGATACGGCCACGCACCCAGATGGGCGGTCATCATGTTGCCCACACGCACATACCTCGGCATGTCGACGTCTTCCAGCAGTGGCACCGGGGTCAGCCCCGCCCCCGTCAACACGTCCTTCTCCGGCAGGGAGCACAGGACGTGCACATCGTGACCGGCAGCGCGCAGCGCCCACGCGAGCGGGACCAAGGGAAAATAATGGCTCGGCCAACAAGACACGGTGAACAAAACCCGCACGCACACCTCCTGGCAGTCCGACCGGAGCCGGCTCCAGTCCAGGTAAAGGATGCAGGGTGCGCTCTAAGGATTCCCCTAGTCTCCTCGGCGTTCAATTGCCGAGCAGGGTCCATGACTCAACCTCTCCGATACCCAAGAGGGATGATTCAGATATCCAACGAGCAATGCTCACGGCGCACAGGAGATCCATGATCCGTATGGAGGCATCAGGCATCCGGGGTGACCGTTGATCGCCCGCACGTGCGTGAGCGGAGCAGCCAGCGCGACTGGACGCCGCCGGCGTCCGGGCTGCCGATGCTGCTGGTGGCGCTCGGCACGATCTACACCGCGAAGCCGGAGTTCCTCGCCAACGAGGTGGAGGCCATGCGCGGCGAGCCGTGGCACGTCGTCATGGCGCTGAGCCACCGCCGCATGGAGGCCCGGCCCGTGACCCCAGGCGATAGCGCATGAAGATGCGTCCGCTCGCGGTCACCGGAGCATTCGAGTTCGCGCCCACCGTCTACTTCGATCAGCGTGGTCTTTTCGTGTCGCCGTTCCAGGAGCCGGCATTCGCCGAGGCCACCGGACATCGGCACACCCTCGCGCAGACCAACCACAATCTCTCCGCCTACGGCGTGGTGCGCGGCATCCATTTCACGCTGACCCCGCCCGGGCAGGCCAAGTACGTGCACTGCGCCCGCGGGCGGGCCCTGGACATGGTGGTGGACCTGCGGGTCGGCTCGCCAACGTTCCGCCGCTTCGACGTCGTCGAGATGGACGACCTGTCGTTCCGGGCAATGTACTTCCCGGTCGGGGTGGGCCACGCGTTCATCGCGCTGGCCCCCTACACCGTGATGTCCTACCTGGTCACGAGCAGCTACGTGCCCGAGCACGAGCTGTCGATCAACCCGCTCGACCCGGAGCTCGCGCTACCGTGGCCCACGGGCATCGACTACGTGCTCTCCGACCGCGACCGCACCGCGATGTCGTTCGCGGAGGCGGCCGAGGCCGGGCTGCTCCCGCAATACGCGGAGTGCATCTGACCATTACCCCTGACTTTGCTGGGCGCGGGCCGGGGCACCTCGTGCCGGCGTTGGTCAGCGCCCAGGCCGGCGACGCCATGGTCAGGACGTGCGACTTCACCGAGACGCACGCGAACAGGACGCACATGGGACCCTTTCGACGGTTCACGTGGCGCTGAGCACCTCGCGCACCGCCATGATCACCTTCTCCTGCGTGGCCTCCGGCAGCATCGGGTACATGGGCAGCGAGAAGATCTCGCCGGCCAGCCGCTCGGTGACCGGCAGCGAGCCCCGCTCCCAGCCGAGCTTCGCGAAGCCCGACATGGTGTGGACCGGCCACGGGTAGCTGATGTTGAGGTGGATGTCGTAGGCCTTGAGCGCCTCGATGATCGCGTCGCGCTCGGGATGGCGGACCACGTACACGTAGTAGACGTGCTCGTTGCCCTCGCTGACCTGCGGTAGCACCAGCTCGGTGTCGTCGAGCCCCTCGCGGTAGCGCTGCGCCACCGCGCGGCGTCCGGCCGCGTAGGCGTCCAGGCGGGTCAGCTTGCGGCGCAGGATCTCGGCCTGCAGATCGTCGAGCCGCGCGTTGTGCCCAGGTGTGGAGACGACGTAGTAGGTCTCCTCCATGCCGTAGTAGCGCAGCCGCTTCAGGTTCGCGGCGACCGCGTCGTCGGAGGTGATGGTGGCGCCGCCGTCGCCGTACCCGCCGAGGACCTTGGTCGGGTAGAACGAGAACGCGGCGGCGCGGCCCATGGAGCCGGCGATCCGGCCGTGGTGGCGGGCGGCGTGGGCCTGCGCGCAGTCCTCGAGGATCGGCAGGCCGTGCCGGTCGGCGATCTCCTGCAGCGGCGCCATGTCGACGCACTGCCCGTAGAGGTGGACGGGCAGCAGGCACCTGGTGCGCTCGCTGATCCGCGCCTCGACCTGGCCGACGTCCATCAGGTAATCCTCGGCGTGCACGTCGACGAACACAGGCGTGGCGCCGATCTGGTCGATCGCGACGACGGTCGGGGCGGCCGTGTTGGACACGGTGATCACCTCGTCGCCGGGCCCGATGCCGAGCGCTCGCAGGCCGAGCACGATCGCGTTCGTGCCGTTGTCGACGCCGACCGCGTGCCGGACACCGTGGTAGGCCGCGAAGTCCTCCTCGAACCCGCGCACGCTGGGGCCGAGGATGAGCTGACCGGAGGAGAAGACGGTGTCGACCGCGTCGCGCAGATCGTCGCGCTCCTGCTCGTACTCGGGCAGATACTCCCACATTCGAGTTTTCATGGGTCGAGCCAATCTCAATCGAGGCGACGGCAGGCCATAGTCTGTGTCATGGCGTCTAGTGCCGGCCGTTAGATTCTCAAGTTCCTGTCGAAGGACAGCCATCCGGTGATACCGCACATTGAGCTGATCCCTCCTCAGCGAAGGCGCGGTGTATGCCCCGCCGAGATCGTGGCAAGGACCCGGCCGTGAAACCCCTAGCAAGTGGGCGCCCGGCGGTGGGCGCCCGAGCGCCCGCGTCTACGGATCCGGTCGCTGCCCGCCCAGCAGGCTCGCCACGCCCGCCGCGTCGTGCTGCACCTGCCCGCCAGGCTCACCCTGGCCCGCGCTGGTCCTGGCCGGGATCGCCCAACTCCGCGCCCTCGCCGTCCCTGGCCGAACGCAGTCTCGACCGACCCGACGAGCTCTGTCGTTGACCGGACCGTGGACCCGGCGAACCGAGCGACCTCGGCCGAACTTGTCGTACCCACTAGAGATCTGGGATAGGGCTTGGCCTGCTTCTACCGAGGAACCTACCCTTTTCCCATGACTGACTGTCGCGTGTGCGAGCAGCCCCTCGACGAATTCTACGATTTCGGTCGGCAGCCGTTGTCGGATGCATTCGCCGAACCTGGCCAGTACACGGGGGAGTTCCTCTTCCGGCTGGCGGTCGGCCGGTGCAGCAACTGCACCATGGTCCAGCTAATGGAGGAGGTCCCGCGGAACAAGATGTTCCACGAGGACTACCCCTACTTCTCCTCCGGTTCCTCGGTGATGCGCAAGCACTTCGAGGCCACCGCGCACCACTTCCTCGACACCGAGCTGACCGGCGCGGACCCGTTCATCGTCGAGCGCGCGGGCGCTGGATCCTCGACGAACCCGACGTCCACGTCGTCTGAGGGCGGCCGCCGAAATGGGTAGGGCACTGCGGCCGTTCCGGTTCGGGGTCACGCTGATCTCGGAGGGGTGCACGCGCGCCGAGTGGATGGCCAAGGCCCGGCGGGCCGAGGACCTCGGCTACGACATCGTCTCGGCGCCGGACCACCTCAACCTCGCCTCGCCGTTCCCGTCCGTCGTGCTGGCCGCGGAGGCCACGCGGCGCGTGCAGGTCGGCACGTACGTGCTCAACGCGTCGTTCCACAACCCGGTGCTGCTGGCCAGGGACCTGCGCACGCTCGACGACTTCGTCGACGGGCGGCTGGAGGTCGGCCTCGGCACCGGGTACGTGGCGTGGGAGTTCGACCGCAGCGGCATCCCGTTCGGCACGCCCGGCAGCCGGGTCGACCGGCTGGAGACCCTCGTGCACCTGCTCGACGAGCCCACGGAGGGCAAGAGCCGCCCGCGGATGCTGGTCGGCGGGCACGGCAACCGCGTGCTGCGGCTGGCCGCGCAGCGGGCCGAGGTCGTCAGCTTCGTGGGCGCGCAGTTCCTGGCCGAGCACGGCCGGATGGTGATCGCCACCTTCGAGCAGATGCTCGAGCGGGTGGCGTTCACCCGCGCCGCGGCCAGCGCGAAGGCGGAGGAGCTGGAGCTCAACATCCTCTCGAAGTGCACGATCCTCACCTCGGACCGGGCGAGCGCGCTGCCGGCGCTGCGCCGGTTCGGCCCGCACCTTGACGACGAGCAGATCCTCGACGCCCCGACCATCTCGGTGGGCACCGCCGCCCAGATCGCCGAGGAGCTGCGCCGCGTCCGGGAGGTGCTGGGCATCAGCTACATCACCGTCATGGAGGCGGCGCTGGAGAACTTCGGCAAGGTCATCGCGGAACTGCGCTGAGCGGTCGCGTCCGGGTGCGGGCTCGGAAGCCGGTGGCCCTTTGTCCCGATTCCGCAAGCGCGACGCTGCGCGGGACCAATGGGATCTGATGACTGGCCACGAACAAGGCCCGCATACGCACCTCCTGGACGACCGATGGGCGGCGTCCAGCCAAGCCCAAGGGGGAAACGTGATATTTGAGGAATTGCCCTAGTCCTCAGGGGCGTTCAATCACTATGCAGGGGTCTCGACGCAAACCTCTCCGACGGCCAGGGGGGGAAGATTTTGGTGCCCTAACAATATTACTCGCTGCCTGAGAGGAGCGTCATGAGCTCTCCAGAGATAGCACGCATGAACAATTGCCGGGCCTGTGGTGGCACCCTGCTGGAATTCATCGACTTCGGCCGACAGCCGCTTTCCGACTCCTTTCCCAAGCCGGACGAGACGAGCGACGAGTTCTTCTTCCGTCTTGCCGTGGCGAGCTGTTCCTCGTGCACAATGGTTCAGCTCGTCGAAGAGGTGCCGCGGGAGCGCATGTTCAACGAGTCCTACCCCTATCACTCGTCGGGTTCGTCGGTCATGCGTGGGCATTTCGAGGAGACCGCGCAGCATTTCCTGGCCACCGAGCTGACCGGGGCCGACCCGTTCATCGTCGAGCTCGGGTGCAACGACGGGGTCATGCTCCGCACGATCGGCAAGGCCGGTGTGCGCCACCTCGGTGTCGAGCCCTCCGCCAGCGTCGCCGCGGTCGCGATGGCCAACGGTATACAGGTGCGCACGGAGTTCTTCGAGAAGTCCAGTGCCACGGCGATCCGCGCCGAGTTCGGTCCTGCCAACGTTGTCTACGCGGCGAACACGTTGTGCCACATCCCCTACATCGACTCGATCTTCCACGGCCTCGACGCGGTGCTCGCACCTGGCGGGGTTTTCGTGTTCGAGGACCCCTATCTCGGCGACATCGTCGAACGCACCTCCTTCGACCAGATCTACGACGAGCACTTCTTTTTCTTCGCCGCGCGTTCGGTACAGGCGATGGCCCGGCACTTCGGGTTCGAACTCGTCGACGTGCGCCGGCTACCGGTACACGGCGGTGAGGTCCGGTACACGTTGGCGCGCAACGGTGAGCGTCAGCCGACGGCCGCGGTCACCGAACTGCTCGCCGAAGAGGACGCGAAACAGCTCGCCGACCTGGCAACCCTGCGGCGTTTCGCCGCCAACGTCGCCAAGATCCGCGACGACCTCGTTGCCCTGCTGACGGATCTGCGCGCACAAGGAGCCACGGTCGTCGGTTACGGCGCCACCGCGAAGAGCGCGACAGTCACAAATTTCTGCGACATAGGCCCGGATCTCGTGAGGTTCGTCGCCGATTCCACGCCTGCCAAGCAAGGCAGGCTGACTCCCGGCACGCACATCCCGATCCGGGCGCCGGAGGAGTTCGCTTCCCCCTACCCGGACTACGCGTTGCTGTTCGCCTGGAATCACGCTGAGGAGATCATGGCGAACGAGCAGGCGTTCCGCGATGCGGACGGCAAGTGGATCCTGTACGTGCCGGAGGTCAAAGTCGTCTGACGTCAGTACGTCCGCGTGTTGCCCCACGCGGACGTGCGGACGACCTCGCTGAGCGGCCGGCTCGGCTGCAGTGCCGACTCCATCTCGGCGCCGTGCTCGGCCGCGTGCTGATGCCCCGGCGCCGCATTCGGGACCACCCACCTCCTGTCGCGCTGGCGTCGGAGGACAACGGCGGAAGCGCCGTGCTGGCGGAACTCGGACCGCCGCTGAGGGTGGCCCTCGAAGGGGTGGCCGTGGACGAGCACCTGCAACGACAGGTGGCGGGAAGGCGGCAAGTGCTGCTGGCCGACTGGCGTCGACGGGCGGAGTCCCGAGAGCCGGATGGGGCCGGACCCGATCGACTTCTCCGCGGCATCGAAAGAGCCGAGGACTTGTTCAAGGCCTCGACAATGAGCTCGGCCTGTCCTGAGCGGTTCGAGGGCCCGCCGTCTGGTGGGCCCGGGCGGCAAAGCTCGGGCCAGCCTGCCGAACGGCGTGCGGCGGCTGGCCCGAATCGGTGATGATGTGCTTCGGAAGCCTAAAGCGTTGCCCGTAGAGCCGTCCCGGGGAGATCGATGATCTTGGTGTGGAGCAGGTGATCAGTGCAGACCGGCCGGAGTGGTGCACGGTGTTCGTGGGCTTGTCGGTGAAGGTGTTCCGCAAGCTCGTGCGGATCGGTCGACAACAACGCGAAGTAAAGCCAACAGGATCACGACAATTAGCTAGCTACCAGGTCACTTGGAGATTGTCGATTCCACTGGACATTTGGTCGAAGCTGCTGCGGAGCTGGTCCAACGGGACCGCCGGACGAATGGTGGGGAGGCGCGCGAAGAGCCTGCCGAAGGCCGCCTGCAGCTCTACTCTGACCAGCGCTGACGCGAGGCAGCTCCAGGCACCGTGGCTGAACGTGAGGTGCGGGTTCGGCGACCTCTCGATGTCGAACCGCTCTGGGTGGTCGAAGACCTGGTCGTCGAGGTTGGCGAGGGTCAGGTCGAGCAGCACCAACTCGTTCGCCCGGATGGTGACGTCGTGGATCTCGATGTCCTGCCTGGCGTACCGCCGCAGCGTCAGTGTGCCGACCAGCCGAAGTACTTCGTCCACCGCCTTCGGGAGCAGTGCCGGATTTCGGATCACCTTTTCCCGCTGCGCCGGATTGGTCATCCACAGCAGAAAACCGTAGTCGATCTGGCTCACGATGCTCCCCAGCCCGGTGAACATCAACAATATCGCCAGCGCGGCGATCTCCTCGTCGTCGGTCTGGGCGCACAGCGCCGAGAGCATACCGTCGTCCGGGTCGGCTCGTTTCCTGGCCACCAGATCGCGAAGGTAGGCCTGGAATGCCTCCATCGAGGCTCGTGCACCTTGCGGATCGGCCACGTTTCCCATACCCGACAACAGCTCCGCGCATCGTTCGCGGTCGGCGACGGGCACCCCCAACAGCTCGCAGATGGCCCGAAGCGCGAACGGCACCGAGAAATCCGCGTGCAGGTCCGCAGGCGGACCCTTGCTGTCGAGGACGTCCAGCATCACGTCGGCAAGCGCTTCCAACCGAGTGTGGAGATCCAGTGTCCGCCTGGGAGAGAAGTGCGGTTTGAGCATCGCGCGGACCCGGGCGTGGGCTTCGTCGGAAGCATCGTGATCACCCGCCATCACGAGATCGAACATCGGGTTCCCGGCGTACTGCGGCATGGTCGACGGATCCGGATGCGACCGCCCGAGCCTGGTGTCCAGAAGCAGCTTCCGGCAGTCGGCGTAGCCGGACACCAGCCACGCCTCGTCACCGGTCAGGGTGCGTACGCGGTGAACCGGGGGCATCTCGCGCAACTCCCTCAGGTGCGAGACCACGTCCAGCACGTGTGGTTTATCGGAATTGGCGTGGGTCGGAAGGGCCGAGGGGGCGGTCATACGCTTTCTCCTGTGCGTCCAGTAGTGATTGGTGGTTGATCGAATGATTGATTGACGGCTGATTCGTAAGCTCGTCGTCGCTTGCCGGTGGAAGTCCGGTCCGGGTAGCTGTCAGGAGGCCCGGTAGCAGGTTGGCGGTATCGGGTGGAAATGCCTGGGTGTCGAAGCCCAGCGTCGAGCGCCCCAACTTTGGGGGCGTGCAACCGAACGGTCCGTAACGTGAAGTGAAGCCTGCCGCGTCGTTAGATCACCTGCCTGATGGGTGGGGCTAGGGAGTGCCGAGCCCGGAGGAGAAGGGCGAAGGCCATGGAAGCGGTGAAGACCCTGGAGATGCAGCCGTGAAGGACTCCTCGGCGTAAGGGGCGCGGAACGTTCGGATAGTGACGGCGGGAACTGGAGAGGCTCTCCCCGGCCCAGCGGGCTGCGCAGTGCTGCTGGAGCGTGGCGACCTATAACCGGTGATGAGCCGGGAAGTGGAAGCCAGCTGGAAGGGCGTCGGAGGTGGTCGTAGTACTGCTTGAGCCGAGCGGACAAACGCGCAGGTCCGTTTGGCGATCTTCATCGGGAAGCGACACAAACGCGGGCGGCACTTCGGCCTGCACGCAGTCGCCTACCGCTCGCCAGACAGGTGCGGACTGATCAGCCTGTCGGGAACCGTTGTCGCACCCAGGGCGGGTAAGCCCTGGCGGGAAAGACCGAATGCCGGTGGTGAACGGTGTCGGTAAGCCGTGTGCGGGAGAACCGCATGCACGGTTTGACGGGCGGGAGCTGGAAACGAGACACCACGGGCCACGGCCACCGTAGTGGGACAGCCTCGCGGGAAACCGCAGGAACATAAGGCTACGGGCCCTTCCGTCAGTGGCAGTCATCGCGCAGCTCCCGACATGATGTGGTATTCGTGGCCTTCAGGTGAAAAGCGCCCAGGGTGGGTTACCAGGTCACCGGCAATTCGGCGAGACCCATGAGGCGCGCGTCGCTGTTCTTGCGGAGCTCCTCCACGGGGACCGCGGGGCGTACGGTGGGATGCCGTGTGAAAAGCGTGCTGAAGGCCGTGTGCATCACCAGTCGGGCAAAAGGGGCTCCCAGGCAGCTTGTCATCCCGTAGGCGAATGACAGGTGCCGGTTGGGTGATCTGGTGAGGTCGAAACGCTCCGGGTGCTCGAACGCGTGGTCATCGAGGTTGGCGAGGGTCAGGTCGAGCAGCACCAGTTCGTTCGTCCGGATGGTGACGTTGCCGATCTCGATGTCCTGCCTGGCGAACCGCGGCAGGGAGATCCCGCCGGACACCCGCAACACCTCTTCCACCGTCTTCGGCATCAGCGCGGGGTCTCGCATCAGCGCGTCGCGCTGATCGGGGTTCTGCGTCAGCAGGAGGACGCCGTAGTCGATTACTTTGACTGTGGAACCGGAGCCGGCGATTAGCACCGTCCAGACAAACTGCTGGACGATCTCATCCGAGTCGTCGGCCTTGCACAGACGCGACACCAGGTCGTCGCCTGGGGCCTCTCGTTTTCGACCCACCAGCTTCGCGATCTTGTCAGTGATCTCCGTCTCCACCGCATCTCCCGTGGACGACATCACGGTCGTCCACTGTGATCGGTCGTCGACAGGCACCCCCAAAAGCTCCCACATGGACTCGAGAACCAACGGAATCGACAGCTCGGCGTGCAGGTCGGCGGGCGGGCCGTGGGAGATAATGGCGGTCAGCAACTCGTCGACGAGCGCTTCCACCCGAGGCCGAAGGGGCTCCATGTGCTTGGCAGCGAACTGCGGTTTGAGCAGCCTGCGCAGCATGGCGTGGCCTTCGTCCGCGCGGTCGTGATCATCGCTGAGCACGAAATCAAACCCGGAACCTGCTCCGATGACCTTCGGCATGTTCTCCGGATCCGGATGTGACCGCCCACACCTTTCATCGAGAAACAGCTGCTTGACCTCGTTCTGCCCGGTCACCAGCCACGCTTTGTCACCGGTGAGCGTGCGCACCTGCCGAACCGGGGCTGTGTTTCGCGACTCCCGAAGGTGCGGGCACATGTCGAGAAAGTGTGGTTCCTCGGAGATCATGTGCGTGGGGAGGGTCTCGGCCGAGGTCATACGCTTTCTCCTTATGATGTGGTATTCGTGGCCTTCAGGTGAAAAGCGCCCAGGGTGGGTTACCAGGTCACCGGCAATTCGGCGAGACCCATGAGGCGCGCGTCGCTGTTCTTGCGGAGCTCCTCCACGGGGACCGCGGGGCGTACGGTGGGAAGCCGTGTGAAAAGCGTGCTGAAGGCCGTGTGCATCACCAGTCGGGCAAAAGGGGCTCCCAGGCAGCTTGTCATCCCGTAGGCGAATGACAGGTGCCGGTTGGGTGATCTGGTGAGGTCGAAACGCTCCGGGTGCTCGAACGCGTGGTCATCGAGGTTGGCGAGGGTCAGGTCGAACAGCACCAGGTCGTTCGTCTGAATCGTGACGCCCGCCATCTCGATGTTCTCGCTGGCATAGCGTGCCAGACTGTGCGCACCGGCCATCCGGAGCACTTCTTCCACTGCCTTCGGCAGCAGCACGGGGTCGGCCACCGCGGCGCGGTGGCCGGGATTTTGCGTGATCAACAGGATGCCGTAGTCGATCTGCCTGATCGTGGAGCCGAAACCGGCGAACGCGAGTCCCATGATCCATGACTCCGGGGCGCCAGCGGTGCACAGCCGCGAGACCATGTCATCGCCGGGCGACTCTTTCCGCCGGATGATGAGATTCCAGAGGTACTCGGGGATCACCCTGCCCATCTCTTCCGCGTCCGACATGGCGCTTGCCCACAGTGCACGGTCCTCGGCCGGTACGTCGAACAGGTCCGCGAACGCCGCGATCATCAACGGCACCGAAAAATCCGTGTGCAGGTCCGAGTGCGGGCCTTGGGCTATGGCAGCGTTCAGCAACTTGTCGGCGGTGGCTTCTATCCGAGGCCGCAGATGTTCCATGTGTTTTGCCGCGAACTGCTGCCTGAGCGGCGCGCGGGACGCGGTGTGCAGTTCGTCCGCCGCGGACTGCCCGTCGCCGAACATGAGTTCGGACGTCGGCTCTTCGACGTGGCTGGACAGGGCGGTGGGGGTCAGCGGGTGCGCCCGTTTGATCCTCGAGTCCGCGAACAGCGCCTTGATCTCGGCGTGTCCGCTCACCAGCCACGCCTTCTCGCCAGTCACGGTGCGGACTCGGCGAATCGGCGGCATGCTCCGCACTTCTCGCACGTGTGGGCACACGTCCAGCACGTGTGGCTTGTCCGACGTGGTGTGCGTGGGCAGGGCTTCCGCTGCGGTCATGCGCTTTCTCCTGACGGTGCTGGTCAGACATTTCTGATGGCTGGCATCGCGGAAGCGACCACCGTGCGCCGGACTTGGGGAATTCACGAGGAAGGCTGGACGCGGATCACTCCTTCCGATAGAAGTCACGGACTTTTCCGATGATGTGGTCCTGATCGGCCTCGGTGAGGCCGGTGTGGGTCGGCAGGTAGAACCCGTCCTCGCTGAAGCGGCTGGCGTTGAGCGTCGGCCAGGCCGGGTCGACGTAGCCGGGCTGTCGGCTCATCGGCTTGAAGAAGAGCCTCGTTTCGATGCCTTCGGCCGTCAGGAAGTCGCGCAATTCCTCGCGGCGCCTGGCGCGGACGTCGTACATCCACAGAACATCGCGCGGGGGCATCAGGGTGATCCCATCGACGTCCTTCAGGCCGTCGTCGTAGCGTTTCTCGATCTCCCGTCGTGCCTTGAGAATCTCATCGAACTGCTCGATCTGAGCCAGGGCGACCGCGGCTTGCAGGCTCGTCATGCGCATGTTGTAGGCGAGCTTCTTGTGCAGGAAGCTGTGGTCCTTGGTGAAGGCCATGCCCCGCAGGTGTGCGACCTGTTCGCCCAGCCTCGCATCGTTGGTGAGGCAGATCCCGCCCTCTCCCGAGGTGATGATCTTGTTGGCGTACAGTGAATAGCAGGCGATATCGCCGACGGGTGGGATACCATGTGCCTCCGCGGCATCCTCGACGACCCGGAGGTTGTACTGGTACGCGATTTCCATGATCGCGTCCATGTCGCACCGGCGCCCGTAGATGTGCACGGGCATGATTGCTTTCGTCCGGGGGCCGATCTTCTCCTCGACCAGCGTGACGTCGATGTTGAGATCGTCCGCGCAGTCCACGAAAATCGGGGTGGCACCGACGTAGGTGACCGCCCACGCACAGGCGATCATGGTGAATTCGGGCACGATCACCTCGTCCCCGGGGCCGATGCCGAGTGCTCGCAGCGCGAGCGTGAGCGCCGCCGTCCCCGAGGAACACGCGACACCGTGCGCCATGCTGTGGTACTTCGCGAACTCCTGCTCGAAGCGCCGGACGTAGGGGCCTTGTGACGAGATCCAGCCGTCCTTGATCGCGGTCGTCACGTATTCCAGTTCGCGGCCGTTGAGCCAGGGTTTCGAGACCGGGTGGTCGAATGCCATGGGCGTCCTCGCTGTGGGTCGGTGGATCGGAAGCCGTCAGGCCAGTGCGGGAAGGTTCAGAATCTCGTCGGCAGCGGCGTGCCGGCCGCCGACCGCGCGCTGGAGCCGCGCGCAGTGCTCGGCGCGTTCGCGGAACGAGTCGTCTTCGAGAACTCTGGTGAGCTTGTCGACGACGTCGTCGGCATCAAGGGTTTCCGGCTTGTCGAGCGTGAGGCTGACCCCGAGGTCCTGGCCCCGGATGGCCTGGTCGTGGCAGTCGACCCACAGCGGCCGCGCGACGAACGGCTTGCCGAAGTACAGGCCTTCGTGGAAGGCGCTGGCGCCGGCGTGGTTGAAAAAGAGTTTGACGTTGGGGTGGGCGAGCACGTCGAGCTGGGACGGAACCCAGCTCTCGATCCGCAGATTGCCGGGAAGCACGGGGCGCAGGAGGTTCTGCTGCTCTGCCGGCAGCTTCCACAGGATCTGGTGGCGGCCTTCCAGCCGGCGAGCGACTTCCACCATCGCGCCGACTTCCCGCCGGGTCAGCCTGGTAATCGTGCCGAAGCCCGTATAGATCACGGATTTCTGGGCGCTGAGCCACCGGGCGAGCTCGCTGTCGTCCGGTGCCTCCGGCAGCGGCGGCACCATGGCGCCGACCAGCCGCATCTTGTCGGGAATGGAAAACGGGTAGTCCAGCTCGCGCGCCGAGTAGCACAGGACCTTCTCGGCGGCGTCGATCCTGGCCAGGAATCCCTTCGCTCGCGGGGAAATTCCCAGCTGCTCGCGGATCAGTTTGTCCTGTCGGATCAGCTTGCCCAGCGAAGGTTCGAGGAGGAACGTCGCCAGAGTGCCCAGCTTGAAAAGCTGGTTCGCCACCTGCTGGATGGGGCTCATGTTCGCCGAAAGGCCGGAATGCGGTACCGGGAAAGTGCGTGGCGTGTAGGACCTGGCGAACGGGATGTGCGCGGTCAGCATGTTGCTGGGCATGAAGGGAACGCCCAGCACGAAGGGGATGCCTTGGGTGATGGCGAGCTCGATGGCGTACTGGCAGAGGCTCTCGATGACCATCACCGCCGGCCGGATCTCGCGCACCGCGGCCTCGAGTGCGCGGTACTTCGCCACCCGCAGGTTCGGCGGAAAGGTGTGCTTGAGCATCGCGCGCTTCGCCATGAACCGGGAGAGCAGCCAGGAGCGCCCGCCCATCGTCCGCCGGTAGGTCTTGTCATCCCAGGTCACCGCGGACAGTTCGGGTATCACCGGTCCCAGGGGCGCGAACCGGACGGGCGCTTCCACCTGCAGCGCCTTGATGTCCGCGCGGCGGTTCTCGTCGGTGGCGAACCAAAGGTCGCCCACGCCGCGGCGGGACAGCTCTTCGGCCAGGACGAGCATCGGGTTGATCAGGCCGGCCTCGGGATAGCTGACGAACAGGATCGGCCGCCGATGTGGTCCCATGAATTGCCCTCCTGTCGTGATTGCCGGGACGATGTGGCCGCGTCCGCGCCCGGAAGCGCGCGAGCAGTACACCGCGGATCCAACCGGAAGCGCGCGAGCAGTACACCGCGGATCCAGTGGGAAAAGCCCTAGTGTCCTGCTTGGTCGAGAGGCCCGGGTCTGCCAGGTCCCGCTGGAGCCGGTCGAACAACAAGTGAATCTCCTAGGAGAAGGTGAGGACTATGACGAGTCAAGGCGGGCGAAGACTGGGCAGAGGTGTTGGCGTGGCCTGATTTCGGGCTACCACCGCACTGTTTGGACGGTGAGAGGGGCGGTCAGCTTGTATGACGTAGTTGTGGTGGGTGCTCGGTGCGCTGGCGCTGCTACCGCGATGTTGCTGGCGCGGGCGGGCTATGAGGTGTTGTTGCTTGACCGGGTCACGTTTCCGCGGGACACGCTGTCCACTCACTACATTCACCAGCCAGGCGTGAACCGGCTGGAGAATTGGGGGTTGCTCGATGCGATCAAAGATTCGGGTTGTCCCCCCATTTCCCACGGAGTTTCCGTTGTGGAAGGGGAGAAGATCCAGGGGTGGGCTCCCGCCGGTGCCGGTCCCGGGTACGCCCCGCGTCGGTATGTGCTCGACACGATCCTCGCCGAGGCCGCGGTGCGGTCAGGAGCCGACTTCCGGGAAGGCTGTTCTGTAGCGGAGTTGCTCTTCACGGACGAGCGGGTGACCGGTGTCCGATACCAAGCGCCGGACAGGTCGGCGGTGGTGCAGCCGGCTCGTGTGGTCATCGGAGCCGACGGAATGAATTCGACCGTCGCCCGGTTGGTAAAAGCCGCGAAATATTCCGTCCATCCGAGAGTGTCCTGCGTCTACTACACGTACTGGGACGACTTGCCGACGGGTATTGAAGTCCACCACTGCCCCCAGGGATTGGTGAGTGCGTTGGCGACCCACGACAACCGGACGATGGTGGCCGCGTACTTTCCGCAGTCCGAGTTCGCGAGACTGCGTCCCGACCCGATGGCTGGATACCTGGATGCCCTCCGGGCGGTGCCTGAGTTGTACGAACAGGTGGAAGGTCGGCAACCTGCTGAACGATTGCGTGGTACCGGGAACCAGCTGAATTTCTTCCGTACGGCCACCGGACCAGGGTGGGCGTTGGTGGGTGACGCCGGCCACCACCAGGACTCGGTCAGCGCGCGAGGCATCACGAACGCATTCGGCCAAGCCGATCTGCTTGCCGACTGCCTGATCGACAACGGTGAGGACTTCGACGCGGGGTTACGCCGATTCGCCGGCGAACGCGATGACCTGCTCCGCCCGAGCTACGAGAGCACCCTCACTCAGGCTGCCAACCTCACCATGCCTGCCGGGGCGGCGGAATTCGCGCGGCTCGTCCGGAACTCGCCAGAACTCACCACACTGTTCTTCGGGGTGATCGCGGGTGTTACCACACAAGAGGAGTTCTTCGGCCATGAAGGACTCGCCTCGCTCCGTGATGGATGGTTTCAGACGCTGGTCTCGACTTGAGATGATCTCCGCGCAGATCGAGGGCCGGCGGACCCGTTCACTCGTTACGGTCCGCGAACCATGGAAAACCCCAGGGAAATGCGACTGGCCATTGACGATCGCCACCGTGCCGTGATCCGGTGTGATCGCCTTGTCTTATCAATCGCCTAGCGTGCTGCGACGTTGTTGGCTGGGTGCCCGCTGCCCAACCACACTGAAAGGTCCGATATGTGCTCATCCGGAACGGACGCGTTGGCTGACGTCGCCGATATCATCCGCACGATCCGCACCGGCCCCGGCGAGATCACGACGGACACGTACCTGCGTGCCGATCTGAACTTCTCCGCCCTCGACGTTGTGTCGCTGCTCGGTCGGTTGCAAGGTCGGTACGGCGATGTCTTCGGTGCCCGGTTTTTTGGCATGCTGATGGAAGACATCATCGACGCACTCCGGGTCGGTGACGTCGTCGAGCACATAGAGCAGTTGGTCGATCACGGCGTGGCCGCGGAAGAACCTGGAAACATCCCAGGGGCCGGGCCCGGTCAGGCGATTGTCATCAGCAATGGCCGGTCGGGCTCGACGATGCTGTCCGATCTCCTGGCCGAGCAGTCCGAGACGACGGTGCCACAGGAGTTCTTCTCGATCGTCGGTTCGTTGCACCGCAGCGATGAGGTGGTCAGCGGCGGCGACTACTGGGCGATGCTGAGCGTGCCCGGGGAAAACCACCAGACCATGCTCAGGATCGGCATGGACGCAGAGCTGACCCTGAGGGCGGGCCAGGTGGTTCCGCCGGTCGCTTCGGCCACTCTGCCATCGATCACCGCGGATCCGGATGGCCTCTATGACGTGCTCGCTCAGCGAGTGCCGGATTTCCCTGCGGCGCCGGTCGCGCTGCACCACGAGCGGTTCCTGAACCTGCTGTGTCAGCTCACCGGCGGGAAGCAGTGGGTGGAGCGTTCCGGAGGCTCGACCCTGTGGACTCCTCAGTTGCTACGGCTCTACCCGGGCGCGAAGATCGTCTATCTGACCCGAAACCTGGAGGACACTGCTCGCTCGATGTCCAGGTACCCCTACTACCAGGTTGACGGCGTGCGCCTCGAATGCATCCAACGGTACGGGTTCGACCCGTTCGCGGTTCAGCCCGGCGACGTCGTGCCAGAAGAGGCCCAGCGGTATCTGCCGGACCGTCTCACCGAATCCATCCTGCGGGAGAAGGGGCGGGATCTTCGCCACTTCCGGTGGACCTGTGCATACATGACGGGCATCGCAGAGCAGGCCCTGGCCGACAGTCCGCCCAAGCACCTGCATCTGATCCGATACGAGGACATCCTCCGGGATCCGGTGACCGAGCTGGAGCGGCTGGGCCGGTTCCTCGAGTTCGACGACTGGGCGCGGTGGGCGGAGCGTGTCGCGGGCAGGGTCACCAGGTCTGGTGCCCCATGCATATCGTCGGAGCCGGCGTGACCGGGACGGCGAAAGGAAGGCATTGGCGGGCACCGATTCGGCACCTGTTCCGGCCATCCGGTGAAGGCAGCGGATATTTTACGAGCCGAAATTCGCTCCTTTGCTTCGGGGTGAGCTTCATCGGTTGACCGGACACGTTTCCTGGACACCGGACACCGCGCCGCCGCCACCTCTGAGCAGCCAAGATCACTCAGGTGCGAGTGCCCTGCCGGCCCGGTCCTTCTAGGGATTTTGCTGAAGCATCCGGCGATATCCTGCGTGTATCTGCCGCCCCAGCGGCCTCGTGACTTCAGACGATGAGGAGAGCCGGATGACGTGCGACCGGAATCGTAGCGTTGACGAGCTCGACCAGGCGTGAGTTCGAATTGCTGGACTTCGTCCTCGCGATCGCGAAAAGCCGGGCCGATAACGCGTCACCGAACCCCTTGACGGAACCCGCTTTCTCCGCCAACGCCGCCCATTCGCGCTTGGGGCATTCGACTCCTGAGAAGGTTCTGGTCTGAATGATGTTGACGGATACCGCCGGCGAGAGCGTTTCTCAGATGGACATCGCGGTCATCGGCCTGTCGTGCCGGCTGCCCATGGCGTCGAGTCCGCGAGCTTTGTGGGACATGCTTGCCGGCGGGGTGAGTGCGGTCAGGGAGGCTCCGGCCGATCGATTTGGCGCGACCGGCCCCCGTGCCGGAGCGTTCCTCGACCGGATCGACCAGTTCGACGCCGCGTTCTTCGGTGTTTCTCCGCGTGAAGCCGCTGCGATGGATCCCCAGCAGCGCCTGATGCTGGAGCTCAGCTGGGAGGCACTGGAGGATGGCGGCGTGGTCCCCGGCGCCCTGACGGGGAGCCGGACCGGCGTCTTCTTCGGTGCTATGTGGGACGATTACGCCCTTCTCACACGTGGTTCCGGAGCAGACCACCTGACGCACTACACCATGGCCGGTGCCCACCGCGGCCTGATCGCCAACCGCGTTTCCTACACCTTGGGCATCAAGGGCCCCAGCCTGGTGATCGACACCGCACAGTCGTCCTCGCTGGTGGCTGTCCACCATGCCTGCGAGAGCCTGCGGAAGGGAGAGTGCACCGCCGCTCTCGCAGGCGGTGTGAACCTGGCCGTCCTGCCGGAGTCCTTCGCGGTCTCGGAGAAGTTCGGGGGCCTTTCGCCGGACTATCGCTGTTTCACCTTCGACGCGCGGGCCAACGGATACGTGCGGGGCGAGGGCGGCGTCGTGGTGCTGCTCAAGCCGCTTCGCGCGGCGATCGCGGATGATGATCCCGTCTACTGCGTGATCCGCGGGGGCGCGGTGAACAACGATGGTGGCGGCCCGGGACTGACGGTACCGGATAAGGAGGCGCAGGAAGAACTTCTCCGGCTCGCGTACGAACAGGCAGGCATCGACCACGCCCAGGTGCAGTACGTCGAACTGCACGGCACCGGTACCCCGGTCGGTGACCCGATCGAGGCGGCCGCTCTCGGTTCGGTCTTCGGGAAAGCGCGTTCGGTTGCTTCTCCGCTGCTGGTGGGTTCGGTCAAGACCAACGTGGGCCACCTGGAGGGTGCCGCGGGCGTTGCCGGCCTGATCAAGGTGGCGCTGTCCATCAAGCACGGAAAGCTGCCGCCGAGCCTCAACTTCGTCTCGCCGAATCCGCGGATCCCGTTGGCGGAGTGGGGGCTGCGCGTCCACACCGAGCTGGGGGACTGGCCGGATGCCGATCTGCCACCGCTGGCCGGCGTGAGTTCCTTCGGCATGGGCGGCACCAACTGTCACCTCGTGCTCTCCGCCCCACCGCCGCGGTCAGGCACGATGGTGGAATCCGCGCGGCGCCGACCGGACATCGTGCCGTGGATGGTTTCGGGGCGCACCCAGGCCGCTTTGCGTGGGCAGGCGCGGCGGCTGTTCGAGCACGTTCGGGACGACGAGGCACCGGACCCGGTGGATGTCGGCTATTCGCTGATCGCGACCAGGGGTGCGATGGAACACCGGGCAGTCGTGCTCGCCGCGGATCGCAACGGGTTGCTGGGCGGGTTGACCGCGCTCGAAGAGGGCAGGGCAGTTCCGTCGCTGGTCCAGGGAACGACCAGCGGCAAGAACGGCCGACGTGCCGTGTTCGTGTTTCCCGGGCAGGGCTCGCAATGGCCTGGTATGGGCCATGACCTGCTGGACCGTTCAGCGGTGTTCGCCGACCGGATCCAGGAGTGTGCCGAAGCGCTGGCACCGTACGTGGACTGGTCGTTGGTCGACGTGCTGAGGCAAAAGCCCGGAACACCGCCGTTGGAGCGGGTCGACGTGGTGCAGCCGGTGCTGTTCGCACTGATGGTGGGCTTGGCGGAGGTGTGGCGGTCTCTGGGGGTGGAGCCTGCTGCGGTGGTGGGGCATTCGCAGGGGGAGATCGCGGCGGCGTGTGTTGCCGGTGCGTTGTCGTTGGAGGATGCGGCGAAGGTGGTGGCGCTGCGTAGCCGGGCGTTGTGCCGGTTGTCGGGTTCGGGTGGGATGGCGTCGGTGGCGGCGTCGGCGGAGCAGGTGGAGTTTCTGCTCGCCAAGGAGCGGTTGTCCGATCGGTTGTCGGTGGGGGCGGTGAATGGGCCGCAGTCGGTGGTGGTGTCCGGTGATGTCGATGTGTTGGAGAGGTTGGGGGCGGTATGTGCGGGCGAGGGGGTTCGGTTCCGCCGGGTGGAGGTGGACTATGCCTCGCATAGTGCGCATGTCGAGAACATTCGCGGGGAGTTGCTGGATGCGTTGGAGGGGATCACGCCCGGGGAGGCTGTGATTCCGTTCTATTCTTCGGTAACGGGTGGTCTTTTCGACACTACTGGGCTGGATTCGGAGTACTGGTACCGGAACCTGCGCCAACCCGTGCTGTTCGAACCGGCGGTCCGCGCGCTGGCTGCCGCGGGACACGACGTCTTCCTGGAGAGCAGCCCGCACCCGGTGCTCATCTCCGGGATCGAACAGATTCTCGACGCCGAGGATGGCCCTCTGGTGCTGGCGTCGCTGCGTCGCGGCCAAGGCGGGATCGGCCGTGTGCTGTCCGCTGCGGCCGAGGCTCACGTACATGGCGTCGACGTGAACTGGCAAGCGCTGTTCGCCGATACGGGCGCACGGCGAGTCACGCTACCCACATACGCGTTCCAGCGGCATAGCTACTGGCTTGAGGGGCCGGAACCACCGCGCACGCCGCCGGCCGGGACGCAACCGGATCCGGTCGACGAGGAGACCCCGGAGCTGGTACGGCATTTGGCGAAAGCCTCGGCGACGGAACAACACAGCACCGTGTTGGAGATGGTCCGCGCCCACGCGGCAGCCGTGCTGGGGCATTCCGGCCCGGAAGAAGTCGATCCCGGCCTCACGTTCCGCGACCTGGGGCTGGATTCGGTCACCGCGGCCGAGTTCCGCAACCGGATCGACTCCTTCGTCGGCGCGCGACTGCCCACAACCGTCGTGTTCGACTACCCGACTCCCACGGCGCTGGCCCGGTACCTTCGCGACCGGCTGTGCGGGGAGGGGGAAGATCCCGGCACCGCGGAACCCGCCACGGGCAATGGGGATGACGAGCCGGTCGCGATTGTGGCTATGGCCTGCCGGCTTCCGGGGGGTGTGCGCTCACCGGAAGAGCTGTGGGAAGTCCTGGTCTCCGGGCGTGATGTGATCGACCGGTTCCCCGGCAACCGTGGCTGGGACCTCGACGCGGAGGTGAGTTTCGCCCGCGTGGGCGGGTTCGTATACGACGCCGACCAGTTCGACGCGGAGTTCTTCGGTGTGTCGCCGCGTGAGGCGCTGGCGATGGATCCGCAGCAGCGGTTGCTGCTGGAGACCTCGTGGGAGCTCTTCGATCGAGCCGGGATGGACGTGGCCGCGCTGCGGGGGAGCCGGACCGGGGTTTTCATCGGCGCCGGGCAGTACGGGTATGCGGAGATCGTGGACCCGGTGCTGGACGGTGTGGAAGGTCATCTGGTGACCGGCGTCCACAGCGCCGTGCTTTCGGGCAGGTTGTCGTACACGTTCGGTTTTGAGGGGCCTGCGGTGACGGTGGATACCGCGTGTTCGTCGTCGTTGGTGGCGTTGCATTTGGCGGTTCAGGCGTTGCGGCGGGGTGAGTGTGATCTGGCGCTGGCTGGTGGGGTGACGATCATGTCCACCCCGGGGATGTTTGTGGAATTCTCGCGTCAGGGTGGTTTGGCGGCGGATGGGCGTTGTAAGTCGTTTTCGGCGGATGCTGATGGCACCGGGTGGGCTGAGGGTGTCGGGATGTTGTTGGTCGAGCGGTTGTCGGAGGCGCGACGTAATGGTCATCAGGTGATGGCTGTGGTGCGGGGTAGTGCGGTGAATCAGGATGGGGCGTCGAATGGGTTGACGGCGCCGAATGGTCCTTCGCAGCAGCGGTTGATTCATCAGGCGTTGGCGGATGCGCGTTTGTCGTCTTCGGATGTCGACGCAGTGGAGGCGCATGGTACTGGCACCAGGTTGGGTGATCCGATTGAGGCGCAGGCGTTGTTGGCGACTTATGGCCGGGATCGTCCTGAGGATCGTCCATTGTGGCTGGGGTCGGTGAAGTCGAACATCGGTCACACTCAGGCGGCCGCGGGTGTGGCCGGCGTGATGAAGATGGTGCTGGCCCTCCGGAACGGGCTATTGCCTCAGACGCTGCACGTGAGTGCTCCGACGTCCGAGGTGGATTGGTCGGCTGGTGCGGTGCGGTTGCTGACCGAGCCGCAGCCGTGGCCCGAGGTGGATCAGCCACTGCGGGCAGGGGTGTCTTCGTTCGGGATCAGCGGCACCAACGCGCATGTGATCCTGGAGCAAGCTCCTGTGGTAGCGCAGCCGGTTCGGCAGGATTCCGAGCAGCCTGTCGCCTGTCCGGTGGTGCCGTGGGTGGTGTCGGGTCGCGGCGTGAGCGGTTTGCGGGGGCAGGCGGAACGGTTGCGTTCGTTCGTCCTGGACCACCCGGAGCTGGATCCGGTTGTGGTGGGGCGGTCGCTGATCTCCACGCGGTCGCTGCTCGGGCATCGGGCTGTGGTGCTGGGCACTGATCGGGAGTCGTTGCTGGCCGGGTTGGAAGCCGTCGAGGCAGGCGACGCAGCTCCTGGTGTGGTGCAGGCCAAGACGGTTGCCGATCCGGGTGGTGTGGTGTGGGTGTTTCCGGGCCAGGGTTCGCAGTGGGTGGGGATGGCCCGGGGGTTGCTGGAGTCGTCGCCGGTATTCGCACGGCGGATGGGGGAGTGTGCCCGGGCGTTGGAGCCGTGGGTGGATTGGTCATTGACGGATGTGTTGGGTGGGGGCGATCCGGGGTTGTGGGATCGGTCGGATGTGGTGCAGCCGGCGTTGTTCGCGGTGATGGTGTCGCTTGCTGAGGTGTGGCGGTCGTATGGGGTGGTGGCGGATGCGGTGGTGGGGCATTCGCAGGGGGAGATCGCGGCGGCGTGTGTTGCCGGTGCGCTGAGTTTGGCGGACGCGGCGAGGATGGTGGCGCTGCGCAGCCGGGCGTTGTGCGGGTTGTCGGGTTCGGGTGGGATGGTGTCGGTGGCGGCGTCCGTGGAGCAGGTGGAGTTTCTGCTCGCCAAGGAGCGGTTGTCCGATCGGTTGTCGATGGGGGCGGTCAACGGGCCGTTTTCGGTCGTGGTGACTGGTGATATTGATGCTTTGGAGAGTTTGGGGGCGGTATGCGCGGGCGAGGGGGTCCGGTGTAGCCGGGTGGAGATCGACTATGCCTCGCACAGTGCGCATATCGAGAATATTCGCGGGGAATTGCTGGATGCGTTGGAAGGGATCACGCCCAGGGAGGCGGTGATTCCGTTCTATTCCTCGGTTACGGGTGGTCTTTTCGATGTTGCTGGGATGGATTCGGAGTACTGGTACCGGAATTTGCGGGAACCGGTGCGGTTGGAGGAAACGGTCCGTGCGTTGCGTGATGCGGGACACGGGGTGTTTGTGGAGGTGAGTCCGCATCCGGTGTTGACGGCCAGTGTGGAGGACACGGTGGCTGATGCCGGTGGGGCGGTGGTGGTCGGTTCGTTGCGGCGGGATGAGGATGAGCAGCAGCAGATCCTGACTTCGTTGGCTCGGTTGTTCGTTGCGGGTGTTGCGGTGTCGTGGGATGGGGTCGTGGGTGGTGGCCCCGTGGTTGATCTGCCCACGTATGTGTTTCAGCGGAGGCGGTTTTGGCCGCGGGAACGGCAGCGTGTGGGAGATGTGGGAGCGGCGGGTCTGGTGTCCCCGGAGCATCCGTTGCTGGGGGCGGGGATCAGCCTGGCCGGCGGGAACGCTTATCTGTTCACCGGCCGGCTTTCGCTGGAGTCGCAGGAGTGGCTGGTTGATCACGCGGTGGCCGGTGTGGTCGTGCTGCCCGGTACGGCGTTGGTGGAGATGGCGGTCCGTGCCGGTGATGAGGTTGGTTGTGGTGTGCTTGAGGAGTTGGCGATTCACGCGCCGTTGGTTTTGCCGGAGCAGGGTGCGGTGCGGGTGCAGGTGGGTGTGGGTGATGGTGACGGGGCCGGTCGGCGGTCTGTGACGATCTATTCCCAGCCGGAGGACGCTGCGGATGGCGGCCCTTGGACTGAACATGCCAGTGGAATGCTGGTGGGTTCGGGTTCGGGTTCGGGTGCGGCGCCGGTGTGGGATGGGCTGGGTGTGTGGCCACCTGCCGATGCCGTGCCGGTTGACGTGGCTGGGTTTTATTCCGGTTTGGCTGAGGCTGGTTATGGTTATGGGCCGCAGTTCCGGGGCCTGTGTGGGGTGTGGCGGCGTGGGGAGGAGATCTTCGCGGAGGTGGGTTTGCCCGAACCTGTCGTGGGCGAGGCGGGCCGGTTCGGGATTCATCCGGCGTTGCTGGACGCGGCTCTGCATGCCGGGCTGCGGACTGATGCGGGGCGGGATGAGGTGCGGTTGCCGTTCGCGTGGTCTGGTGTGCGTCTGCACGCTGGTGGGGCGTCGGTGATGCGGGTCCGGCTGACCCGGTCTGGTTCTGATGCGTTGTCGCTGGCAGCGGTGGACGAGGCCGGGGTGCCGGTGGTTTCGGTGGAGTCGTTGGTGCTGCGGCCGTTGCCGGCGGGGTCCCTGGTCCGGGCTCGATCGGCCGAGGATGCGTTGTTCGTCCTGGACTGGACGCCCCTGCCGGTGGCGTCGTCGGGCGAACCAGCGCGGCCGCGGTGGGCTGTGGTGGGTGCTGGTGACGATTTCCCGGCGGCGTTGGGGTTGCTGGATGTGTATCCGGATGTCGCGGCGGTCGGTGATGCGATCGACAGCGGCGTGGCCGTCGATGGTGTGCTGATGCCGCTGTACGCCGACGAGCCGGAGGCCGGCGACCACGCTTGTGCGGCACGGTCCGTTCTCCATCGGGCCTTGACCGTGGTGCAGCAATGGCTGGCCGATGAACGGTTCTCCGATTGCCGGCTGGCATTGATCACCCGCGGTGCGGTGTCCGTTGATGTCGCGGACAGCGTCGAGGATCTGCCTGGTGCCGGGGTGTGGGGTTTGGTCCGCTCCGCACAGACCGAAAATCCGGGCCGGTTCGTGCTGGCCGATGTGGACGGCAGGGTGGAGTCGTGGCAGTCCTTGCCCGCGGCGGTCGCGAGCTCGGGGGAACCGCAGATCGCGCTCCGCGCCGGAGCGGTCTACATCCCTCGGTTGGCTCGTGCAGCCGGCGATGAGCCCTTGACGGTCGCACGAAGTCTGGATCCCGACGGCACCGTGCTCATCACCGGGGGTACCGGAACCCTTGGCGGGCTGCTGGCCCGGCATTGGGTGCGGGAACACGGCGTCCGGCACGTCGTGCTGATGTCCCGGAAAGGACCGGACGCTGTCGGCGCGAGCGAACTGCTGGCGGAGTTGACCGCACTGGGGGCACACACCGAGGTGGTGGCTTGCGATGCCGCCGATCGGGAGGCCTTGGCGCGGGTGCTGGCCGAGATTCCGCGGGAGCATCCGCTCACGGCGGTGGTGCATTCGGCGGGGGTGCTGGATGACGGTGTGGTGACGGCGTTGACGCCGGAGCGGGTGGACACCGTGCTACGGCCCAAGGTGGATGCCGCGCTGAACCTGCACGAGCTCACCGCGGACCTGGATCTAGCCGCGTTCGTGCTGTTCTCCTCGGTCTCCGGGATCCTGGGGACGGCGGGTCAGGCCAACTACGCCGCGGCGAACACGATCCTGGACGCACTGGCCCGACAGCGTCATGCGCGGGGACTGACCGCCGTGTCGCTGGCCTGGGGGGTGTGGGAACCGGCCAGTGCGATGACCGGTCATCTGGCCGGCGCCGACCGCCGTCGCCTCAGCGGTGCCGGGCTGGTGGCCCTCTCCGCCGATGAGGGCATGCGGCTGCTGGATGGTGCTGTCGGCACGGGTCTGCCGGCGCTGGTTCCGGTGCGCTGGGATTTGGCCGGACTTCGGGCGCAGGCGGGTTCCGCGGAGAGCGTGCCCGCGGTGTTGCGTGGTTTGGTCCGTGTGCCCGTACGACGTGCCGCGCATACGGTGAGCGATCCGTCTGTCGCGGGTATTCGGCAGCGTTTGGTTGGTCTGTCCGTGGATGAAGCCCGGGGCGAGTTGCTGCATCTGATCAGTACGCATGCGATCGCGGTTCTCGGGTTTTCGTCGTCGGATTCGCTGAATCTGGACAAGGCGTTCAAGGAGTTCGGTTTTGACTCGCTGACCTCGGTCGAGCTGCGTAACCGGCTCAGCGAGGCCACGGGTCTGCGGCTGCCGGCGACGGTGGCATTCGACTACCCGACCCCGTCGACGCTGGCCGACCACCTGCGGACCGAACTGCTCGGCCTGGAAGTGTCTGCTGGGACCGCGCCGGTCGTGGCGGCGCACGTCGATGAGCCTGTCGCGATCGTGGGTATGGCGTGCCGCTACCCCGGCGGTGTCCGATCGCCGGATCAGTTGTGGCACCTGGTCATTTCCCCGGAGGACGCCATCACCGACTTTCCCGCCGACCGTGGCTGGGAACTGGACGACGACACCACTTTTGCCCGTGTGGGCGGCTTCGTATACGACGCTGACCAGTTCGATGCCGAGTTCTTCGGTATTTCGCCGCGTGAGGCGCTGGCGATGGATCCGCAGCAGCGGTTGTTGCTGGAAACCGCGTGGGAGACGTTCGAGCGCGCGGCTGTTGATCCCTTGTCTTTGCGGGGCAGCCGGACCGGGGTGTTCGTCGGTTCGATGAGCGAAGACTATGGGGTGCGGTTGCATGAGGACTGGGGCGAGCATGCGGGCTATGCCTTGACCGGGACGACGTCCAGTGTGCTTTCGGGCAGGTTGTCGTACACGTTCGGTTTCGAGGGGCCTGCGGTGACGGTGGATACCGCGTGTTCGTCGTCGTTGGTGGCGTTGCATCTGGCGGTCCAGGCACTGCGGCGAGGTGAGTGCGATCTGGCGTTGGTCGGCGGGGTGACGATCATGTCCACCCCCGAGGTCTTCCTGGAATTCTCGCGGCAAGGCGGCTTGGCCGCGGATGGGCGTTGTAAGTCGTTTTCGGCGGATGCTGATGGCACCGGGTGGGCTGAGGGTGTCGGGATGTTGTTGGTCGAGCGGTTGTCGGAGGCGCGACGTAATGGTCATCAGGTGATGGCTGTGGTGCGGGGTAGTGCGGTGAATCAGGATGGGGCGTCGAATGGGTTGACGGCACCGAACGGCCCTTCGCAGCAGCGCGTTATTCGGCAGGCATTGGCCGGTGCGCGGCTTTCCACATCCGATATCGACGCAATAGAGGCGCATGGTACTGGCACCAGATTGGGAGATCCGATCGAGGCGCAGGCGTTGTTGGCCACCTATGGCCGGGATCGTCCCGAGGACCGTCCACTGTGGCTGGGGTCGGTGAAGTCCAACATCGGGCACACTCAAGCCGCCGCGGGGGTCGCCGGCGTGATCAAGATGGTGCAGTCCCTACGCAACGGTGTGCTGCCACAGACACTGCATGTGTCGGAGCCGACACCTGAGGTGGATTGGTCGGCTGGTGCGGTGCGGTTGCTGACCGAGCCGCAGCCGTGGCCCGAGGTGGATCGCCCACTGCGGGCAGGGGTGTCTTCGTTCGGGATCAGCGGCACCAACGCGCATGTGATCCTGGAGCAAGCTCCTGTGGTAGCGCAGCCGGTTCGGCAGGATTCCGAGCAGCCTGTCGCCTGTCCGGTGGTGCCGTGGGTCGTGTCGGGGAAGACGGCCGCGGGTTTGCGGGGGCAGGCGGAGCGGTTACGTTCGTTTATGGTGGACCACCCGGAGCTGGATCCGGCGACAGCGGGGCGGTCACTGATCTCCACCCGTTCGCTGCTCGAGCAGCGGGCTGTGGTGCTGGGCGCTGATCGGGAGTCGTTGCTGGCCGGGTTGGAAGCCGTCGAGGCAGGCGACGCAGCTGCCGGTGTGGTGCAGGGCAGGGCCGTTCCCGCTGGTGACGCTGGGATCGTGCTGGTGTTTCCCGGTCAGGGTTCGCAGTGGGCAGGGATGGCGGCCGGGTTGCTGGAGTCTTCTCCGGTGTTCGCACGGCGGATGGGGGAGTGTGCCCGGGCGTTGGAGCCGTGGGTGGATTGGTCATTGACGGATGTGTTGGGTGGGGGCGATCCGGGGTTGTGGGATCGGGTGGATGTGGTGCAGCCGGCGTTGTTCGCGGTGATGGTGTCGCTTGCGGAGGTGTGGCGGTCGTATGGGGTGGTGGCGGATGCGGTGGTGGGGCATTCGCAGGGGGAGATCGCGGCGGCGTGTGTTGCGGGTGCGTTGTCGTTGGAGGATGCGGCGAAGGTGGTGGCGCTGCGTAGCCGGGCGTTGTGCCGGTTGTCGGGTTCGGGTGGGATGGCGTCGGTGGCGGCGTCGGCGGAGCAGGTGGAGTTTCTGCTCGCCAAGGAGCGGTTGTCCGATCGGTTGTCGGTGGGGGCGGTGAATGGGCCGCAGTCGGTGGTGGTGTCCGGCGATGTCGAAGCAGTGGAGACGTTGCTGGCCGTGTGCGCGGCGGGAGGGACTCGGTGCCGGCGGATTGAGGTGGACTATGCCTCGCATTCGGTTCATGTAGAGCGGATTCAGGAGGAGTTGCGGTCGGCGTTGGCGGGGATCGCTCCGGTCGAGGGTGCCATACCGTTCTACTCCACGGTGACAGCCGGCTTGCTGGACCCGACTGAGCTGGATGCCGGCTATTGGTACCGGAACCTGCGGCACACGGTGAGGTTGGACGAAACCATCCGGACCCTGCACACAGCGGGACACGGGGTGTTCATCGAGGTGAGTCCGCACGCGGTGCTGACAGCCAGCATCGAGGAGACACTCGAGGACGCTGGCTCGGCGCTGGTGGTGGGGTCGTTGCGGCGGGATGAGGATGAGCAGCAGCAGATCCTGACTTCGTTGGCCCAGTTGTTCGTCGCGGGTGTTCCGGTGTCGTGGGACGCGGTGCTGGGCGGCGGCGCGACGGTCGAGTTGCCCACGTATGCCTTCCAACAGCAACGCTTCTGGCCGAAGGGTCGGCAACGGACAGCGGATGTGCGGGCGGCAGGGTTGATGTCGCCGGAGCATCCGTTGCTGGGTGCCGGAATCAGCGTGGGGGGCGGCGGTCATCTGTTCACCGGCCGGCTTTCGCTGGAGTCGCAGGAGTGGCTGGTTGATCACGCGGTGGCCGGTGTGGTCGTGCTGCCCGGTTCGGCGTTGGTGGAGTTGGCGGTCCGTGCTGGTGACGAGGTTGGTTGTGGTGTGCTTGAGGAGTTGGCGATTCACGCGCCGTTGGTTTTGCCGGAGCAGGGTGCGGTGCGGGTGCAGGTGGGTGTGGGTGATGGTGACGGGGCCGGTCGGCGGTCTGTGACGATCTATTCCCAGCCGGAGGATGCTGGGGATGGTGGCTCTTGGACTGAGCATGCCAGTGGAATGCTGGTGGGTTCGGGTGCGGCGCCGGTGTGGGATGGGTTGGGTGTGTGGCCGCCTGCTGATGCCTCGCGGGTTGACGTGGCTGGGTTTTATTCCGGTTTGGCTGAGGCTGGTTATGGTTATGGGCCGCAGTTCCGGGGCTTGCGTGGGGTGTGGCGGCGTGGGGAGGAGATCTTCGCGGAGGTGGGTTTGCCCGAACCTGTCGTGGGCGAGGCCGGGCGGTTCGGGATTCATCCGGCGTTGCTGGACGCGGCTCTGCATGCCGGGCTGCGGACTGATGCGGGGCGGGATGAGGTGCGGTTGCCGTTCGCGTGGTCTGGTGTGCGTCTGCACGCTGGTGGGGCGTCGGTGTTGCGGGTCCGGTTGACCCGGTCTGGTTCTGATGCGTTGTCGCTGGCAGCGGTGGACGAGGCTGGGGCTCCGGTGGTTTCGGTGGAGTCGTTGGTGTTGCGGTCGTTGTCGGCGGGGTCCTTGGTCCGGGCTCGATCGGCCGAGGATGCGTTGTTCGTCCTGGACTGGACGCCCCTGCCGGTGGTGTTGTCGGGCGAATCAGCGCGGCCGCGGTGGGTTGTGGTGGGTGCTGGTGACGATTTCCCGGCGGTGTTGGGGTTGCTGGATGTGTATCCGGATGTCGCGGCGGTCGGTGATGCGATCGACAGCGGCGTGGCCGTCGATGGCGGGCTGGTGTTTCTTGGTGCAGGCGAACAGGGTGCCGGCGATGTGGCTGGTGCGGCTCGTGCTGTTGTGTGTCGGGCTTTGGGTTTGGTGCAGGGGTGGTTGGGTGATGAGCGGCTTGCTGGGTCTCGGTTGGTGTTGGTGACCCGGGGTGCGGTGGCTGTTGGTGAATCGGATGGTGTTGAGGATGTGGCTGCGGCTGGGGTGTGGGGTTTGGTGCGGTCGGCGCAGTCTGAGCATCCTGGCCGTTTTGTGTTGGTGGATGTCGATGATCATGCGGAGTCTTGGCGTGTACTGGGGAAGATGTGTGGGGATCTGGGGGAACCACAGGTCGCGTTGCGGGCGGGTGGGGCGTTTGTGCCGCGGTTGGCGCGGTCGCGTGGTGATGAGCCGGGGTCCTTCGCTGGAGCTGTGGATCCTGCGGGAACGGTGCTGATCACTGGTGGTACTGGGTTGTTGGGTGGGTTGGTGGCCCGGCATTGGGTGCGGGAACATGGTGTGCGGCATTTGGTGTTGGTGTCTCGGCGGGGGTTGGATTCGGCTGGGGCGGTTGAGCTTCGGGAGGAGTTGACCGGGCTGGGCGCGCAGGTGCGTGTCGTCGCGTGTGATGCCGCCGATCGGGAGGCCTTGGCGTGGGTGCTGGCCGAGATTCCGCGGGAGCATCCGCTTACGGCGGTGGTGCATGCGGCGGGGGTGCTGGACGACGGTGTGGTGACGGCGTTGTCCCCGGAGCGGGTGGACACTGTGCTGCGGTCCAAGGTGGACGCCGCGTTGAATCTGCATGAGCTCACCGCTGGTATGGATTTGACGGCATTCGTGGTGTTCTCCTCGTTCGCGGGGATTCTGGGGACGGCCGGTCAGGCCAATTACGCCGCGGCGAATACGATCCTGGACGCTGTGGTGTATCAGCGTCGTGCTCAGGGCCTGCCCGCGTTGTCGGTGGCGTGGGGGTTGTGGGATCAGGTAAGCCAGATGACCGGTCATCTGGGCGAGGTCGATCGGCGTCGCATCAGCGGTTCCGGTGTGCTACCTCTGTCCGCCGATGAGGGTATGCGGTTGCTCGACCGTGCCGTTGCGGCGGACCGGGCGCTCATGGTCGCGGTGCGGTGGGATCTGGCCGGGCTTCGGGCGCAGGCGGGTTCCGTGGAGAGTGTGCCCGCGGTGTTGCGTGGTTTGGTCCGGGTGCCTGTACGACGTGCCGCGCATACGGTGAGCGATCCGTCTGTCGCGGGTATTCGGCAGCGCTTGGTTGGTCTGTCCGTGGATGAAGCCCGGGGCGAGTTGCTGCATCTGATCAGTACGCATGCGATCGCGGTTCTCGGGTTTTCGTCGTCGGATTCGCTGAATCTGGACAAGGCGTTCAAGGAGTTCGGTTTTGACTCGCTGACCGCTGTCGAGCTGCGTAACCGGCTCGGCGAGGCCACCGGACTGCGGTTGCCCGCCACCTTGGTGTTCGACTATCCGACGCCGGTGGCTTTGGCCGAGCACCTGTGCACCGAGCTGCTGGGCTCGCCGGGTACCGGGACGACCGGGCGGGTTGTGGCGGCGCCGGTGGATGAGCCGGTGGCGATCGTGGGTATGGCGTGCCGCTTCCCCGGCGGTGTCGGGTCGCCGGAGGACCTGTGGAATCTGGTCATCTCGGACGGAGACGCCATCACCGACTTTCCCGCCGACCGTGGGTGGGAACTGGATGCGGGCGCGGATTTCGCCCGTGTGGGCGGTTTCGTGCACGACGCTGACCAGTTCGATGCCGAGTTCTTCGGTATTTCGCCGCGTGAGGCGCTGGTGATGGATCCGCAGCAGCGGTTGTTGCTGGAAACCGCGTGGGAGACGTTCGAGCGCGCGGCTGTTGATCCCTTGTCTTTGCGGGGCAGCCGGACTGGGGTGTTCGTCGGTGCGATGACTCAAGACTATGGGCCGCGGTTGCATGAGGACTGGGGCGAGCATGCGGGCTATGCCTTGACCGGGACGACATCCAGTGTGCTTTCGGGCAGGTTGTCGTACACGTTCGGTTTTGAGGGGCCGGCGGTGACGGTGGATACCGCGTGTTCGTCGTCGTTGGTGGCGTTGCATCTGGCGGTCCAGGCGTTGCGGCGAGGTGAATGCGATCTGGCGCTGGTCGGCGGGGTGACAGTGATGTCCACCCCCGGGGTCTTCCTGGAATTCTCCCGTCAGGGTGGTTTGGCGGCGGATGGGCGTTGTAAGTCGTTTTCGGCGGATGCGGATGGCACCGGGTGGGCTGAGGGTGTCGGGATGTTGTTGGTCGAGCGGTTGTCGGAGGCGCGACGTAATGGTCATCAGGTGATGGCTGTGGTGCGGGGTAGTGCGGTGAATCAGGATGGGGCGTCGAATGGGTTGACGGCACCGAATGGTCCTTCGCAGCAGCGGTTGATTCATCAGGCGTTGGCGGATGCGCGTTTGTCGTCTTCGGATGTCGACGCAGTGGAGGCGCATGGTACTGGCACCAGGTTGGGTGATCCGATTGAGGCGCAGGCGTTGTTGGCGACTTATGGCCGGGATCGTCCTGAGGATCGTCCATTGTGGCTGGGGTCGGTGAAGTCGAACATCGGTCACACTCAGGCGGCCGCGGGTGTGGCCGGCGTGATGAAGATGGTGCAGTCCCTGCGCAACGGTGTGCTGCCGCAGACACTGCACGTGTCGGAGCCGACACCAGACGTGGATTGGTCCGCCGGCGCGGTGCGTCTGCTCATGAAACGGGCCCTGTGGCCGGAAGTCGGCCGCCCACGGCGGGTCGCGGTGTCGTCGTTCGGGATCAGCGGGACGAACGCGCACGTGATCCTCGAGCAGGCGCCGTCGTCGGACCCGCAGACTGTCGAAGGATGATTCTGCGTGATAGCGGCCTCGACGGTGTTGATGGTAACGGGTTATCCAATGCTGGCGCCGGGAATGGCTGGAAGCGTTCATGCCGAGGATCGCCGTGGTTCTGCGCGCCCGACGGGTGCTAGAGGCATTCGAATGGTAACGCCGATCGGTTGTGGGTGTGCTCCAGTCTGCGCCCGCAGACACAGGGAGGAACCATGACATCTCAGTACGCGAAAGCGATCCTGGAGCAGGTTCGCGAATACCATGCCCTGCAGCAGGAGGGAAGTGGTTTCGTCCCTGGGCGCACACCGGTCCTGACCTCGGGTGCTGTGCTCGATGCTGATGATCGGGCCGCGCTTGTCGAAGTCGCGCTCGATTTGCGCATCTCGTCCGGTGTCCATTCGCAGCGCTTCGAGCGCGCATTCTCCCGCTACCTGGGGATGCGCAAGACTCACCTGACCAACTCCGGTTCTTCCGCGAATCTCCTCGCGCTGTCCGCGCTGACCTCGTCGGAACTCGGCGATCGCCGACTTGTCCCGGGCGATGAGGTCATCACGGTCGCAGCCGGGTTTCCGACGACGGTGAACCCAATCGTCCAGAACCGCTTGGTGCCTGTGTTCGTCGACATCGATTCGCGGACGTACAACGCGACCGCCGAACGCATCGCGGCGGCGATCGGTTCCAAGACGAAAGCGATCATGATCGCGCACGCGATCGGCAACCCTTTCGAAGCGGCCGAGATCGCGCAATTGGCCGGGGAGCACGGCCTCTGGTTGGTGGAGGACAATTGTGACGCGGTCGGATCACGGTACCGGGACAAGCTGACCGGAACCTTCGGCCACATAAGCACGGTCAGCTTCTACCCGGCGCACCACCTCACGATGGGCGAAGGCGGATGCGTCGTCACCGACAGCCTGCAACTTGCCCGTCTCGTGGAGTCTTTCCGCGACTGGGGACGGGACTGCTGGTGCAAACCGGGCGAGGACGACCGTTGCCACAAGCGGTTCGGCTGGGACCTCGGTGACTTGCCGCACGGTTACGATCACAAGTACATCTTCTCGCAGGTTGGGTACAACCTGAAATCTACCGACCTGCAAGCCGCGTTGGGGTTAAGCCAACTCGGGAAGATCGACGACTTCGGCAAAGTGCGCCGCAAGAACTGGCAACGGCTCCGCACTGAGCTGAACGGTCTGCCAGGACTGCGCCTGCCGGAGCCGACACCGGACAGCGATCCCAGTTGGTTCGGCTTCGTCATGACGGTCGAGCCAAACGCACCATTCACCCGCCAGGAAATGCAGATGCATCTGGAGCGACACCAGATTCGCACGCGGCCGTTGTTCAGCGGAAATCTGACCCGGCACCCGGCGTACGAATCGGTCGAGTATCGCGTCGTGGGCGAGTTGACCAACAGCGATACGATCACGAGCAACACGTTCTGGATCGGCGTCTACCCGGGGATCACCGAAGAGATGATCGACTACGTGGTCACTACGCTACGGGAGTTCGTCCGCTCCCGGCGGGCATGAGAAATCCGGATGCCCGTCGCCGGGCCCCGGGCGACCACTGCATGTGTCGGCCATTGACACGAGAGCGTGGTGTGACGGCTGGAGCACGAGCATGGGCCCGGCCGCAATCGACGACGTGCACCGGCCGCCGCTGCGGCCTTCGTCACGGAACGCTCCGCGACTTTTCGGTGTGATCGGAATTCTGTGATCTTGCCATTGTTTGAAAGTTTTCGGCTACTTGTGGTGTTTACGCCAGGGGTCGCAAGCAACGTGCCCGGCAGCCGGAGCAAGAAGTTCGGCAGAGTTGTGGGCGCGCACGGGCGACTCCAGGCTTGATCGTGTAGGAGCGTTCAAACCTGGGCGACGCCCGTGCGCGCCACCTCTGCGGACACCCTCGCCACACCACACAACAACCCTGACCCACATTCGTGTCAGAAGAGCCAAAAAGTTGTCGGAAAGTTCTCAATAACCGTGCGACGAGAACGTGGATCCCGTGTCTTGTAGAGGCTTTCCCGCCCGGCAGCGTGCAGCCAAACCGGAGCGACACCTATCGTCATCTCCAGCCTCGTGTCACTGACCTGCTCGCGGATTCGGGTCAAGGGAACAGCTGATTTCAGATGATGCTCATACTTCACGGTACCGGTCGGGTCATTCGGCTATCTTGGTGCGCTCGACCCAGTCGAATCGTGGCAACTCGTCGCCATCCAGCAGGACAGTCGCGCCGGAATAGGCGAAATGGTCGTGGCCGTTGCCGCTGGCCACCTTGATTTTCTCGGCCAAGTCGTCGACTTGGTGTACCTGGTCGGTTTCGGAGTTCCGAGGATTCCCGCATAGGACGACATGATGGCGCGTCATCGATGCGCTCCCTTCTAGGCGACTGGGCCCTGCGTCACTTCACGATGTGGCGCGGTGAGATTGCGTGTCAATGGCACCTGTGCATGTCTGGGAACTCACCTAAGAGTTGACGCATGGAGGCGGCGGTTTGGCCGCGACTGCGAGGACGTGGTCGAGGAGGGCGACCTCTTTCCGGACCTGCTCGGTGTTCGGAGCAGGGGTCTTGCTCCAGTGTCGGAACCACGGTTCCCAAGTGTGGTCTCGGACGGACGTGACGTTGACGTCGATGAACCCCACGTCCGTCAATTGTTCTGCATAGCGGCGGCCGTCGTACCAGTTCTGCTCCGGGATACCGAACCGGTAAAGGCTGAACCGCGGGCTCCGAAAAGCGGAGAGTGGGGTACTGCTATTAAGCGGCACCGTATCGATTGTGCCGACTAGGCCGCCGGGACGCAGCACCCGAAGTGCTTCCCGAAAGAACACCTCGCGCGTAGGGAAATGCATCGCCGAGTCGAGTGCGACGACGCGGTCGGCACAGGCGTCGGCGAGTGGCAACTCGGTCGCGCTGCCTACCTCGAAGTGAAGCCGGTCGGCCACCTCCTCGGCGACGGCCCGCTCATGTGCGGCACGGATCGGGGTCGGGGTCACGTCCAGCGCGTGGACCGTGCGTGCCTTCCCTTCCCGCAGCCAGAGAAAATCTTGCTCCCCGTAGCCACAGCCGACGTCGACAACGTCGTCGTCGGGACCGAGCTGGACCGCCTCGGCCAGCCGGATGGCCATAGCGGCGCCAGCCTCGTCGATGGTCAGGTTATCGCGCTCCCAGTACCCGATGTTGACGTACCGCGTCGTGCGGTTGGCAAAGTCGATATGTGGATCGGAAAGCTCGTACAGCCGACGTACTCGTCGGGCTGGATCGCGGGTCATGATGGCTCGGACGCCGCGACATAGCGTCGCCAGTTTGCGCAACATTCGGTAAAAGTAGTCGAGATCGTCCAGGAAATCCCTAGATACGGTCAGAGGTGGTCCCCAGACGTCGCAA
The DNA here is from genome assembly GCA_963766045.1 of uncultured Actinomycetota bacterium. Lineage (GTDB taxonomy): Bacteria > Actinomycetota > Actinomycetes > Mycobacteriales > Pseudonocardiaceae > Amycolatopsis. The sequence continues at coordinate 3,006,659 of CAVXYN010000003.1, forward strand.
AGCGAGCAGGTAGCTCGTCTGGTGTCGCTCTAGCGTCGTGACGCACGTCGAGGTGAGCTGATCGGGCAGCAGCGCCACCAGGCCGACGCTGAGCCCTCGGGGATGGAGATCCGGCGCCCCTTGTCCGAGGACACGGCCGGTTGCTCCCGTTCAGAATTGCAATTACTCGAAGCCGCCGCTGATGGCCGACTCAACTTGGTCCGCGCTAAGTAATGAGATACGCCACATACGTTCGCAAAGTAACTAGGAGCGATTCAGGGGCGAAATTGCAGGTCGAACGAGGTCGACTGACGTCGAGTTCGTTCGACTCGAACCAGTTACCCGGAGGGTTCTTGGTTCGAGTCCAAGCGGGGGAGCACAGAGTTCCTTAAGAGAAGCCCAGGCCAATGGCCTGGGCTTTTTCGTGTCTCGGGTACCCGGGGCGATTTAGTGTTTATGAACCCTCTGGTTCCTGTACCTGACCCGGATCCCTACAGGGCAACGCAGCCTGCGGCGCGCCGTGCTGGAGACTTGGCATCGGCCGATTGGCTAGGGAGTTCCCCAGGGGGCGGCTGTTGTGATGGATACGGCCGAGTTGGACGACAGGAACGGGAACTCCCTAGCATGACCGACACCTCTGTGAACACCGAACTCTGGCTCCGGCGATTTCACCCGGTCGGGCAAGACGCCCGCACCTTGGTCTGTTTCCCGCATGCCGGCGGGGCAGCGACCTGGTTCTACTCGGTTTCGCAGGCGCTCGCACCGGCCATCCGGACGCTTTCAGTGCAGTATCCCGGACGTCAGGACCGCCGGACGGAGCCGGCCGTGCGTGACATCGCGACATTGGCGGGCCGGATTACCGAGGTCCTCCTGGCCGAACTCGACGGCAGGCCCGCGACGTTCTTTGGACACAGCATGGGCGCGGTGGTCGCGTTCGAGGTGGCCAGGAACCTCGTCGCGGCCGGGGCAGGCGCCCCGGAACACCTGTTCGTTTCCGGCCGGCGGGCGCCGACGAGGGGTCGGGAAGACCGGGTGCACCTGCTTGAGGATGTCGGCGTGCTCGCGGAGCTGAAGCTGCTCGACGGGACCCAGGCACAGGTATTGGACGACCCGGACGTGCGGCGGATGGCCATGCCGGCGATCCGCGCCGACTACCAGGCGATCGAGACCTATCGGTACGAGGTCGGGCCGGCACTGACGTGTGATGTCACCGCGTTGACCGGAGACCAGGATCCGAAGACCACGGTTGCGGAAGCGGCTGCCTGGCAGGAGCTGACCACCGGGGAGTTCCGGCTGGAGGTCTTCCCCGGCGGGCACTTCTTCCTCAACCAGCACACCGGTGCCATCCTGAAGATGATCAGGGAGCAGATGTCGGCTCCGGCATGACGGTGCAGGTGGGGATCCCTAGGGTCGGCCGAGCAGCGCGAGGGAGAAACTGGCGGCAGTCTGCGAGCTGCCGGTGCTCACGCCGAGGTCACACCGCGTCGTCGCGTCGCTGCGAGAACCTCGAGCCGGCTCGTGGCGTCAAGCTACCTTGACCTCACCCGTTGCAGTCATCCCGGCTGTCCCCCGGCCTGGGTGGCCGCCCGCAGCTCTCGTCGGCCGGAGATACCGAGCTTGCGGTATGCCCGGGTCAGGTGCAGCTCCACCGTCCGCAGGCTGACGAACAGCGTGTCGGCGATCTTGCGGTTGGTCGCGCCGTCGACGGCCAGCTTGACGACCCGGCGCTCGCTGGCGGTGAGCAGGTCGTGCTCGGCAACCGGTCGCATCCGCATCCGGCCACCCGCCTGCTGCAGCATGCGGTGCGCTTCGGAGACCCAGATCCCCCCGCCGCAGGTCAGCGCCAAGCTGATCGCGGTGCGCAGGTGGGGACGTGCGGCCTGATCGTCCCCGGCCGTGAAATGCGTCTTGCCCACCAGGAATTCGGCGAACGCGTGCCACGTCCGGGTCGGCAGGGCGGCGAACTGCTCGACCGTTGCGAGGAGCAGGGCCAGGCCCCGCGGTCCCGGCGCGGTCAGCCCTCGGATCAACGTCACCAGTGCCTTGCTCTCCGGTGTGTTCCACTGCTTTGACAGCGCGATGCCGGACTCCATCGCGAAGACCGCAAGCTCGCGCTGGTCGAGCAGCACCGCGGCGACTGCCGCGTCGGCCCACCAGGGCAGCAGGACCGGGTTGAGCACACTCGACTCGGCCATGACTCGTCCGCATGCGAACAGTTCGTCGGCGGCTGTCTGCCAGTCCCGGCGCGCGATGGCGGTCCACGCCATCGCGTAGTGGAACTCGTAGTGCTCGTCGGTCCGGCCGGCGATCCGGGCGTGCCCTACTGCCTCGAGCAGCCGCTGGGCTTCTTCGTGCTCGCCCAACTTGGCCTTTGCCAGCGCGAAGGTGATCGCGATCCCTGGCTCGTGCGAGAGCCAGGAGCGGCGTTCGGCGATGGCGAAAGCTTCTCGTGTGTCCCGCTCGGCGTCGTCCAGGGCACCTATCGCGATCGAGACGCGGGCCCGGCTCGCCAGCAACCGGCATCGGCCGAGTTCGTCGCTGTTCTCGGTGGCCCCGTCGATCGCGCGGGTGAGCACCCACATCGCCTCCTCGAACCGGCCGGCACAGCGCAGCACCGAAGCCGCTGCCGAAGTCATCCAGTCGTCCGTCCGACTGTCGTCGGACAAGGCCAGCCGGGCGTGGTGTTCGGCGCGCTCGAGCGGACCGCCTGCCCGCATGGTCGCCTGGGCCAGCACAGCCAGCAGGCACCGTTCGGGCATGGTTCGCCCGCTTGGCCAGTCGATCCTGGCGGCGTGCTCGACTGCCGTGGCCGCGGTCGACGGGTCGCCGAGGTTGATCAGGAGCAGTCCGGCGTCGATCAAGGTGCGCACATCTTGCGCCCCAGGGCGAGGTGGTGCCGCGTCGAGTTCCCGCGCCGCCAGCAGCAACAGCTCACGAGCTTGCCCGGGCCGTCCGCAGAATCGAGAGGTGAGCGCTAACGCCAGCGCGGCTCTCGCGCGAAACACGGTGCCGGTCGTCGTACGTTCATATAGTCCTGCAAGGCGGGACAGCCCAGTGGCCGGGTCGATCCTGGCCTGCGATATTGCCAGGCTGACGCGCGTCGCCAAGTCGTCCGGTTCTGCCTCCAGCGCCCGCCTCAGGTACTCGGCCGCGCGGCTCTCCGCCGTGCGCACGGATGCCGCGGCTGCCGCGTCCACCAGCACACGGGTCATCCAGGGGCGATCGGTGTGCTCGAGTTCGACCAGTTGCTGGGCGACCTCGTCGATGGGGCGTCCGTTGTCCTGGAGGATCACCGCTGCGCGGATGCGCAGCCGGGTGAGCTCGGGCTGGCCGAGGGTGCTGATGATCGCCGCGTATGTCCAATCCCGCAGCCGCACGTGATGTCCCTGCCGCAGCAGATACTCACGGTCGAGCACGTGGATGGCGTCGGCCACGGCATCTGGTGCGAGACCGGCTATCGGTCCGATCAGGTCTGGCTCGATCCGGCCGAGCACGGCGATCGCTGCGGCGACCGTCTTGGCGTGGTTGGGCAGCGAACCGAACCTGCCGACGACGGCCGTTGCCACCAGAGCCGCGTCGACGGCCTCGAGCAGCGTGACTCCGGATTCGACCGCCCGTAACCGCAACCGGGTGAGGACGGAGCCCAAATGCCTCGGATTTCCCGCGGACAGCTGCTGGCAGACCTCGATGAGTTCGCGCTCCGGCTCGGCGTCCAGGGTGGCGGCCACCAGTTCGGCGGTGGCGTGCAACGGCAACGGCGTGAGGTCGAGCACCGTGCAGTTCGGGTTCAACGCCAGGCTGGACCTGGGGCCGTCGAGGGTTCCTGACGGATCCGAGCGCAGGGCGACCATGATGAACAGCCGCAGGTGCTCGGTTCGGCGCAAGGCGAAGTCCAGCCAAGCTACCGTCGCCGCGTCCGGGGCTGCAAGGTCGTCGATCAGGAGACAGACCGGCTGCGCACCGGCCAGGTGGACGAGCCGGTGATGGAGACGCCGGAACACGGGGTAGAGCTCATGGGATTCGGCGCTCAGGCCGGCTGCGATCGGCGGGGCGACATCAAGCAGTTCGGCGACAGCCCACAGCGCCGACCGACCGATGGCTGGTGCCGGTCGGAGGACCAGACTGCCGAGGCCGCACTCCCTGGAGGCGGCCTGTTCGAGCACAGCCGTCTTGCCGATACCGGGTCTCCCGCGGACGACTGCACAGTTGCCGTGTCCACGTCGCGCGGCATCCGCTCGCTGGGCAAGGGCAGTCAGCTCGCGGTCTCGGCCGAAGACCGGTGTCGTTCGGATCCTGCTGATCGCGTTCACTCCCTTGGCGCGGCCGGGCGTCACCCACAAACGTGAAACATGCTCACGATTGGTGGTGGAGTCAACTCTGTTGTGTTCCAGGCCCAGATTACGACAAGAGGGCGGTCGTTCTGCAAGATGTGGATTACCGTACCGCGTTCTGCACAAAAGTCTTCACGTTGTCGGCCTGTGACACTAGGTCGCGAGCCGTTTCCCGGTTCAGCCGTCGCCAGTCTGTGGGCGGCTGACCGTACCGTCGCCGGCGTTCGGCACCCCTCGGGCCGAACCTCTGTCTGGGCGACCACAACATTAGGCCCGGCGACGCGTTGGTGATTGACCAAGCGTCGTGTGGCTTCGTACGGTCATCCGCGCAGGCACTGACGATCAACGACGATCAACTTTGTCCCCTGCATGACCACCGGTTTTCAATGTGCAGACCGGGGCTGGCTCGAGTTGGAGAGGGCGGTCCGCATATGAGCATTGTTGTCGACTCGTTCACGTCATATGGCGTCGGCGGGCACGAATATGCTGAGGTCGATGTCTTCAAGTTCGTCATGAAGCAGTCTGGGATGTGCATGGCCAGCCTGGGTACAGATCAGCGGGTGATTGAGGCGAACGACGAGTTCCTCCGGCAATTCGGTCAGTCAGCCGAAAATGTGCGCGGCCGGAGTTTCTTCGACCTGCTGCACCCTGGTGTCCACGCGCCGATGTGGCGGCATTTCGAACGACTCGCCACTGGCCGCCGTGCGAGGTTCACCGAGCACGTGGCCGGTATCGGCCGGCGGGACACGGTGTTCGCAGGCGAGGTCACGGGTATCGCCATCCACAACGAGTCGGGCGAACTCGTCATGACGGTGGTCGTGGTCACCGCTGACACGAACACACCGGACGATACCGTCGTCATGGACCGAGGCTTCTGCCTGACGGATCTGGACGCGCGCATTCTCGAGGGAATCGCGAAAGGCGAGTCGACCGTGCGGATCGCCTCGAAGCTATTCCTCAGCAGGCAGGGCGTGGAGTATCACGTGGGAATAATGCTGCGTAAAATGAAAGTTCCCAACCGCGCCGCGCTGGTCTCGAAGGCGTTCAGCCTCGGCTTGCTGAGCGTAGTTTCCTGGCCGCCCAAGGTGCTGCCCGCACACGTCAAGTAGGACTTCGCCGATCTCGCGGAGGAAATACGCTGCGGCTCACCTCCGCCGGATCTTCACCGGAGAACATGTCCGTGACCTGGTGGGCTGTCTCAGGTTCAAGCAGTAGGGAAATCACTCGACTTGCCACCGAGCCGAGCCGTGCGGCCGGCCACCGGCACATCGGCGTCCACTGTGGCCAGACAGTCGTACGGCACCATTCCCCCCCCCCCGGTTCGGAGCCGGATTCCCAACACTAGGCGTTTCGTGGGTCGCCGGGCGCTTGACTGGCGGCCAGTCCGGGCGTGCGGACTGCGCCAATGGGGCACCAGGTGGGCGAGCGGCGCCGATGGCTTGTCCGTGAAGAGAGGTGGCTGGCATGAGCAGACGCGCGTTGATCACCGGAATTACCGGGCAGGACGGCTCTTACCTCGCCGAGCACCTGCTCGAGCAGGGGTACCAGGTGTGGGGCCTGGTCCGTGGGCAGGCCAATCCCCGGCGATCCCGGGTGAGCAGGCTCCTGTCCGAGATCACCTTGGTCGACGGTGACCTGCTCGACCAGGCGAGCCTTGTCGCGGCGGTCGATCTGGCTCAGCCGGACGAGGTGTACAACCTGGGCGCGATCTCCTTCGTGCCCATGTCGTGGCAGCAGTCCGAACTGGTCACCGAGGTCAACGGGCTCGGCGTGCTGCGGATGCTGGAGGCGATCAGGATGGTCAGCGGCCTCGATCGGTCGCGCCCGGCCGGGGGCGCCGGAATCCGGTTCTACCAGGCGTCCTCGTCGGAGATGTTCGGCATGGTGGCGGAAACGCCGCAGACCGAGCGCACGATCTTCCGCCCGCGCAGCCCGTACGGGGTGGCGAAGACCTACGGCCACTACATCACGCGAAACTACCGCGAGTCGTTCGGCATGTTCGCGGTTTCCGGGATGCTGTTCAACCACGAGTCGCCCCGCCGCGGGACCGAGTTCGTGACCAGGAAGGTCTCCCTCGCGGTCGCCAGCATCAAACTCGGGGTCCAGGACAAGCTCTATCTGGGGAACCTGGACGCGGTACGAGACTGGGGATTCGCAGGTGACTACGTCCGGGCGATGCACCTGATGCTTCAACGGAACGAGCCGACCGACTACGTCATCGGAACCGGCGCGATGCACTCCGTCCGTGACGCGGTACAGATCGCCTTCGACTACGTCGGGCTGGACTGGCGGGAGCACGTCGAGGTCGACCCATCGCTGGTGCGCCCAGCGGAAGTGGAAACCCTGTGCGCCGAGCCGGGCCGGGCGCGGACCGAGCTGGGGTGGCGTCCTACCGTCGACTTCGGTGACCTGATGCGGATGATGGTCGACGCCGACCTGCGCCAGGTGTCCCTGGAAAGGGAGTTCGCGGAGGTCATGCCCGGTGCCGGCTGGTAGTCCCGCCCTTACCAGAGGATCAGCGCCCGGGGACGGACGGTAGATTCCGTATGTTACCGCGCGGTAGACAAAATATTTGTATTCTCCTTCGGAAGATGTGGGCAAAAAGGTACACCTCTGTCCGAATAGGATCCCTGGTCAAAGCCCCCCTAAAGGGGACAATGAGCGGACAAAGATCGGCCGGTTAGCGGAACGCCCTAACGTTGGTCACAGGGAGGCCAGCGCACAGCGGCCGGCTGTCCTTCCTGTGGTCCGGTTTCACGTATCGCGACCCCGCATCCCGAGGCGATGCGTGAAACCGGGCCCGTTTCCGGTTCGGACTGTCCGACGGATACTCGTTCCGTGGCCACACCGCCATTCGCGGTGAGGTCGGTCCCGGGTCGCCTAGTGGGAGAGGCGGTAGCGGGTTGCCGGGGATGTCCGCCTCATGGTCAGAAATTCACTCACCGACCCCCCTGTCCTCACCGAGGGCCGTCACAAGCCGGCCGGCGAAACGGAGAAGATCAAGCAGTCAAAGCCGTGGCATCGCAGAACCAGCGAGAAAGAAAGGAGCGAAGGTGTTGCTCGAACGCGAGACCGAACTTGACAAGGTCACTACGGCCCTGCATCGGGCACGCTCGGGGCAGGGCGGATTGATCATCCTTCGCGGGCCCATCGGCAGCGGCAAGTCCACGGTTCTTCATGCCCTGAGGGGGCTGACCGCAGACGATACTGTCAAGATTCTGCGAGCCAGCTCGTCCTCCCTGGAACAAAACTTCGCGTTCGGGGTGGTTCGCCAGCTTATCGAACCGATCCTGTCCAGCAGCCCAGCCGACGTCCGTGAGCGATGGCTGACCGGCGCGGCGGGAATGTCCCGGATGGTCTTCTCAGACGATGTGCCGCCGTCGCCCGGCCGGTCGGCGGCCACCATACGGGAAGCGGTCCTCCTTGGTCTGACCGCTCTGATCGGCAATATCAGCGAGGACTTTCCCCTGCTCTTCCTGGTCGACGACATCCAGTGGGTCGACACGCCCTCGTTGTGCCTGCTCACCACACTCGCGAGGCATTCATGTCAGAAGCGGGTGCTCATAGTGGCCGCCATACGTGACGGTGACATCCGGGCCAACCGGACCATGATTTCCGAGCTGGCGGCCGTCGCGATGCATGAGCTATGGCTCGCCCCGCTTTCGATCACGGCAACCCGGCGGTTCATCGAGGAAGTTCTCGGTCAGGCTCCGGAGGAGGAGTTCGTCAACGCATGTCACGAGGTTTCGGACGGCAACCCGATGATCCTGGAGTCACTGACACACAACGTCACCTATCACAGCCTGTCGCCTGAAGCCGAACACGCATCATGGTTGCGGTCGCTACGGCCTGACCAGCTGCGTGACCGGTTGATTCAGTGCTTTGACGCACAGGACCCGGCGGTGAAGGCGTTCGGCCGTGCGCTTGCTGTGTTGGGTGACCGTGCCGACCTCGATTTGGTCGGCCGGCTGACCTGCCTTGACCTGGTCGGCTGCCGCGAAGCGATGCACACGATGCAACAACTCGGACTGCTCAAAGACAAGGGCCGTCTCGAGTTCACTCATCTCGTCGTCAAGGACGCCATCGAAGGAACCATGACGACGGCAGACCGTGAACGGCTGAATCTGGACGCCGTGCACTTGCTGCACCGCACCGGCTGCCCGGCTGAGCAGGTCGCCGCGCAACTCCTGGCGATCACGTCGCAGCACGGTTGCTGGGCTGTCGAAATCCTCCGGGCGGCTGCAGACACGGCTGTCCGGCGAGGTGCGCCCGAGGTGGCAGCGCGTTACCTGCGACGCGCATTGCTCGATGCGTCCCCGGACGGGGAGGACCGAGCTCAACTGCTGGTCGAATTGGCTACGGTCGAGCTTGGGCTCGACCTGACAGCCGCTGTACAGCATATTGCCTACGCGGTGCCACTGTTGCGGACTGCTCGAGACAAGGCTGCGGCCGTCGTTCGAATCGCTCCGGCGATGCTGGTCCACGACCAGCTTCCGGTTCCGGTCCGTGACCTGATCGCCGAAGTGGTTACCCAGCTGGGCGACCCGGCGACCTTGAGCGGGCCGGAACGAGACCTGGCGCTGCGCTTGGAAACCATGCTCTGGCACTCCGCACAGGGCGACCCGGCGGAACTCGATGACGCCGTCCTGCGACTCGCTGGTCTGGGTTCTGACCCTGCCATGGACACCGGGGCCGAACGGGAGTTGCTGATAGTGCTGGCGTACGCCGGGACGATCAGTGCGAAAGTTCCCGCCGACGAAGTGGCTCGGCTCATGACCCGGGTCCTCGAAGCTGAGCGGGCTTCACCAGGTCACGTGCACACCGCCCTGCCCCTGGCAATGATCATCATGGCAGCGGCAGGCAGAGTCACGCCGCTGGTTCCGTGGCTGGATACCGCACTGAACAAAACCCGGCAGCACGATGCCGGCATCGAGCAAGCGCTCATCCGTGCCGAGCAGTCGCTTGCGCTGCTCTACCTCGGGCGTGTCCACGAGGCCAGGTCCACGGCACTCGAAGTCGCCGCCTTTGAATGGAGCACGACGAACGCTGTGACGTCTGCGGTGCTGTCAGCTGTCGCGCTGGAGCTCCGAGATCCTGAACTGACCAACCGGATGCTGGCGAGGCGGCCGGACCGGGCGAACAGCGAGCCTCTGGACGCCACCGACTGGATGCTGCGAGCTTCGGTGGCGGCCACGACCGGCAACTTCCGCCAAGCGCTCGACTACATCCTGGAATGTGGCAGGCAACTGGACCGGTCAGGCTGGCTCAACCCTGTCCTGTTCCCGTGGCAGACGACCGCCGCGCTCCTGTACCACCGGCTCGGAAACACGGAGTGCGCGCTGAGTTACGCCGAAGACGCGCGGGCGCGCGCTTTGAACTGGGGTGCACCTGTCGGGATCGGCCGGGCGTTACGCACGCTCGGGAGCCTGACTCCGGGTCAGCCGGGGACGGAGCTGCTCGGTGAAGCGGTCGCTGTTCTTGCTGCCTCGGAAAATAGCTTGGAACTGGCGAAAGCGCAGCTTCAACTGGGCACGCGGTTACGCGCGGCCAATGACCCGGTGGCAGGGGCGCTCTTGCGCAGTGCACACAAGATCATCCGCGACCATGGCGGTCCGCAACTCATGGCGGAAGCCGGAAGTCCGGTGAGGGCGCCCGGTGGCACAAAGGCTGTGGAGCCCTTTCGTGCCCTGACCAAGGCGGAGATCAAGGTGGTCAACCTCGCGGTCGGCGATCACACCAACCAGAAGATCGCCGAAATCCTCAACATCAGCTGCCGAGCGGTCGAGAAACACCTCACCAACGCGTATCGCAAACTGGGTATCAGGCGCCGCACAGAACTGCCAGGAGCCCTCGTCTGCTCGCCTGCGTCGCATAATCAGATGCTGACGATCGGGCGGTTATGAGCGTATTACCGCGCGGTCAATCTTCCAAGCGTACATACGATTAGTGAGAACCCTAGTTTTGTCAGTTGTTGCTTCAGTTTCCTGAAGTAATATCGAACTCCGAGCCCATTCTCGACATCGCATTGACCCGAGTCCGGCCGAACTGACAGGGCGGAAACATCTTACCGGCGGCGGAGGAGCGTGATAATGACGGCGGGCAGTTATCAGCTCTCTCACCTGCGAACGCTCGAAGCCGAATCAGTGCACGTGTTCCGCGAGGTCGCGGCCACCTTCGAGCGGCCGGTGCTGTTGTTCTCCGGCGGTAAGGACTCGGTTGTCATGCTGCATCTGGCGTTGCGCGCGTTTTGGCCGGCGCCGCTGCCGTTCCCGGTGTTGCATGTGGACACCGGCCATAATTTCCCCGAGGTGCTCGACTTCCGCGACCGGACGGTGGCCCGGCACGGTGTGCGGCTGGAGGTCGCCGCCGTCCGGGACGACATCGACGCCGGGCGGGTCGCCGACGGGCCCAGTCGTAACCGGCTGCAGACCATCACGCTGCTGCGCACGATCAACGAGCAGCGCTTCGACGCCGTGTTCGGCGGCGCTCGCCGTGACGAGGAGAAGGCCCGCGCGAAGGAACGCGTGTTCAGCTTCCGCGACGAGTTCGGCCAATGGGATCCGCGCAACCAGCGGCCGGAACTGTGGCAGCTGTACAACGGCAGACATCACCGAGGTGAGCACATCCGGGTTTTCCCGCTGTCGAACTGGACCGAGCTGGACGTCTGGCAGTTCGTACTCGACGAGGAGATCGAACTGCCGTCGCTCTATTACGCTCACCGGAGACAGGTTTTCCAGCGCGACGGCATGGTGCTCGCGGTCAACCCGTACTTGATGCCCCAACCCGACGAGCAACCGTACGAGGTCACGGTTCGCTTTCGCACCATCGGCGACGCCACCTGTACCGGCTGCGTCGAGTCCACGGCCACCACCCCGGAGGCCGTCGTCGCCGAGGTCGCCGCAAGCCGGATCACCGAACGCGGCGCCACCCGCGCCGACGACCGGATTTCCGAAGCGGGCATGGAAGACCGAAAACGGGAGGGTTACTTCTGATGGGTACCGAACTGCTCCGGATCGCCACCGCGGGCAGCGTGGATGACGGCAAGTCCACGCTCATCGGCAGGCTGCTGTTCGACTCGAAATCCCTGTTCTCCGACCAGCTCGCCGCGGTGGAACGGGCCAGCCGGGACCGCGGTGAGCCGTACCCGAACCTCGCCCTGCTCACCGACGGTCTGCGCGCCGAACGCGAACAGGGCATCACCATCGACGTGGCACATCGCTACTTCGCCACGCCGAGGCGGAAATTCATCATCGCCGACACCCCGGGCCACCTGCAGTACACCCGCAACATGGTCACCGGTGCGTCCACCGCCGATCTCGCGCTGGTCCTGGTCGACGCGAGCAAGGGCCTGCTGGAGCAGTCCCGCCGCCACGCGTTGCTCGCGTCCCTGCTCGGCATTCCGCACCTGGTGCTGTGTGTGAACAAAATGGACCTGGTGGATTTCTCGCGCGAGCGGTTCGATCAGATCCGCGCCGACTTCAGCCGGTTCGCCGCGAAACTGGACGTGCCCGACCTGAGTTTCGTCCCGATGTCCGCGCTCACTGGCGACAACGTGGTGCACCGCGGCGACGCGATGCCTTGGTATGAAGGCAGTTCGCTGCTGCGTCACCTGGAGGAGGTGCACGTCGCGTCGGACCGCAACCTGATCGACGCGCGTCTGCCGGTGCAGTACGTGATCCGCGCGCCGAGCGAGTCCGGATACTTCCGCGGTTATGCGGGCACCGTCGCGGGCGGGGTGTTCAAACCGGGTGACGAGGTGCTCGTGCTGCCGTCCCGCGTCCGCGCCACGATCGCGGCGATCGGCGGGCCCGGCGGCGCACCACTCGCCGAAGCCTTTCCCCCGCAGGCGGTTACCGTGCAACTCGACGGCGAGCACGACATCGGCCGAGGCGACCTGATCTGCCGCCCGCGCAGCCAACCGCGGGCGGCCCGCGACCTCGACGCGATGGTGTGCTGGCTGGCCGAGCACCGCGAGCTGACCGCGGGCAGCAGGTACCTCGTGCGGCAGACCACGCGGACCACCCGCGGGCTGGTGCGTTCGGTGGACTACCGGCTCGACATCACCACACTGCACCGTGACGAGACCGCGGATTCGCTGGCGCTCAACGACATCGGCCGGGTGAATCTGCAGACGCAGGAGCCGTTGTTCGTCGACGCGTACCGCCGCAACCGCATCACCGGCAGCTTCATCCTGGTCGACGAGCGGACGAACAACACCGTCGCGGCCGGGACCGTGCTGGCCACCTCCGCCCGGCCGGAGGTGGTCTGGCACGCCACCGCGGTGAACAGGACCGAGCGGATCTCGCGCGGCGCCACGATCTGGTTGACCGGGCTGTCGGGGGCCGGGAAATCCAGTGTGGCGGTGGAGATCGAGCGGTTGCTGATCGCCGCGGGCCGGCCCGCCTACCTGCTGGACGGGGACAACCTGCGGCACGGGGTCAACGCCGGGCTCGGGTTCGGCGCGGCGGACCGCGCGGAGAACGTGCGGCGCGCGGGCGAGGTGGCCTGGCTGTTCGCCGACGCCGGACTGGTCTCGGTGGTGTCGCTGATCAGCCCGTACACCGAGGATCGGGCGAGGGTACGGGCGTCGCACGAACTCGCCGGGCTGCCGTTTCTCGAGGTATTCCTGGACACTCCGCTGGCTGTCTGCGAGTCCCGAGACCCGAAGGGGATGTACGCCAAGGCCCGCGCGGGCACGATCACCGGGTTCACCGGGATCGACGACCCGTACCAGGTCCCCGAGGCACCGGAAATGGTGCTGCGGCCCAAGGACGGCGACCCCGCAGAGATGGCCGCCCTCGTACTGAGCAGGCTGGAGAGCGGAATTCCTTGATGTCTTCTGCCCTGGATGGAGACCCGCAAGAGGACACTAACGTGACTTGCGGCGGTCCAGCCGGACGGAGATCAGCTGGGCCGCTTCGTCGTTGCGGTCGCTGGACATCAGCGCGTAGATCAGGGTCTTTTCAACGATTTCGCACTGCGCGGCGCTGCCGCCGAACTCACGCACCACCGGCACCAGTGGCTGCAGGTTGGCCACGGCGGTGGTCCAATCCTCCCGCACCACGGCCGCCAGGCCCTTGCACAGCGGGCCGGTGCGCGCCGGGAGTGGGATGGCGGAGTCGGCAGCGAGGCGGTCGAGGTTCTCGGTGTCGCCCGCGGTGGCATAGGCGAACGCCGTGTGCAGGGCGGCGAACGCGGTAGGCGGGCGGTACAGCCAGTCCTGCGGAGCGGCGGCCAGCACCGGGCCGATCGGCAGTGGCTGCGGCCAGGCGCCGGTGATGGCGCAGCGCCACAGCATCGACGCGGAGTCGACCAGAACGCGAGGGCCGGTGATGCCGGCCGGGGTGAAGTCCCCAGGCAGCGGGCTGTGGCGCGCGGCGGCGGGGAAGTCCGGGGCGGCCAGGTCGCGGACGTAGCGATGACGGACGGCGGTGTTGTCGCCGAGGGACAGCTCGTGCAGGGCGGCGTGCCAGGAGAAGTGCACGCGGTGCCGGGCGGTCGCGCCCGCGTCGACAATCCAGTGGTCCAGCCATTTCAGGCCGGCGCGGTGGTCACCGGATTCGTAGTACACGTGAGTGTTGGCGTGCGCGGCGTGACCGGATGCTGGTTCGTCGCCGAGCGCGCGTTGCGCCAGGTCCGCGGCTTCTTGCCAGCGTTCCTGGTCCTGGCGGACGAACGCCAGCTGGCTGAGATACCACCAGTCGTCGCCATAGGCGGGGCGCAGCCGCTCGATGAGCTGCCAGCCAGCGGGGCCGGCGACCACACCGCCGAACGCGATGGTGGGCACGGCGAGGCTGACGGCGAGCGCGTCGCGGGGATAAGCGTCGATGTGGTGCAGCAGGGTGCGGGCGGCACGGTCCGGGTGTCCGGTGAACAGCCGCTCCACCGCCGCGACGAACTCGCGTTCCCGGTCATCGCCGCGCGTCAGCGTCGCTTCCCTTGCTGCTGAGAGAGACGTCGCGGCGAGAGAGTCGTCGCCCCGTTCGTGGTGCAGCACGGCGAGCGCGGCGTGCCCGAGAGCGAAGTGCGGGTCGATGGCCACGGCTTCGGCCATGTCGTGCTGGGCGCCTTCGCGCAGGCTGAGGATGCGGCGCAGGCCACGCCCATAGGCCTTGGCCGCCGCGTCGGTCGTGGTCAGCGGGAGGCCGTAGAGGTCCTTCGGGTGACGGACCGCACGAGCCGGGGTGAGGACGGCCTCGGCGATCGCGGCGGCCTGCGTGCGGATCTCAGCGAACGCGGTGGACTCCCACAGGTTGTCGCGACGCGGAGCACCGATTGTCCATAGTGCATTCTTGGTGCGCCCGTCGGCGGCCAGGATTCGGCCGTCCTCGGCGGTGTCCAGGCCGAGGCCGAGCGGACCGGGGCGCGCCTGACCAGTGGTGAGTAGTTCGGTGACCAGCGGGTCGGCTACCCGGCGCACGTCATCCTGCGGCCCGGTGCAGTTGAGCACCGCGCCGGCGCGCAGCACCTCGCCGTTGGTCAGCGCGACGCGCAGGATGCCGTCCGCGGTCTCCGTCTCGGTCTCGGTCTCGGTCTCGACGATGGCAGCGCGGTGCAGCACCAGGCGACCGGCTGTGCGCATGGCCTCGATCTCGGCCGCGGCTTCGGCCGGGATGCGGTGCCGGTGGATGTCCCAGATGCGACGCTCCCGGCTGAGAAACCGTTCGCGGTCGCCCACCGGCATACCGGCCCACCACTCCGGCAACAGCGGACGCAGATCGTCCAGCGCGGACTGCCAGTTGCCGCCGGCGCTCACCCTGGCCCGGACGTGCGCGCGCACCGCCCGGCGCACATCGTCCAGGCCCGCGCCGACAGCCACGCGCGGCGGCACGGCCGGGGTCGCGGTGCGCGCGTGCGGGAGTGGCAGCCAGCCGTGCCGGGAAATCGCGTGCACCACGCGTCCAGGGCGATCCAGGGAGAGCGCGGCGTCGATCATGGTCAGGCCGGTGCCGACGATCAGCACGTCGTCGTTATCCGGTACGCCGGCCAGCGCGTCGGGACGCCACGGGTCGGCGATGAAGCGCGGGGACTCGCGCAGCCGAGGTGTGGCCCAGTTGGCGCCGGGTGGGTAGAGGCCGGTGGCCAGCACGGCAGCGGTGCCGTGCAGCGTGTCGCCGGTGTCCAGGCGCAGTTCGACGGCGTTGCGGCCGGCGTGCAGGCCGACCACGCGGGCGTGCACTCGCCGCAGGTCGCCGCCGGCCCGGGCAAGACAGTGCGCGAGGTAGTCGCCGAAGTAGGAGCGTGGCACGAAGTCGGAAGGCGCGAAGGCCCCTTCGCGCGCGTGATTGAGCCAGCGCACGAAGTCCAGCGGGTCGGCCGGGTTCGCGCTCATCCGGTCGGCCGGCACGTTCAGCCGGTGCCGGGGGTCGTCGGTGGCATAGGCGACACCGCGGCCCTCTCCGGGCTCCGGGTCGATCAGCACCACCTGGATCGGACGACGGTGTGCGGCTGAGCGTTCCAGCAATCGGATGACGGTCATGGTTCCCGCGGCTCCGGCGCCGACCACCGCGATCAACGGTCGCTCCTGAGGCGTGCTATCTCCATAGAGATCATGGATCTCCTGTAAGGCCGTGAGCAACGCTCAATCGGATACCCGAATCGTCCCCTCCTGACCTCGGAGAGGGTTGAGTCGTGAACCCCTGTGCAGCGATTGAACGCCGAGCGGAACTAGGGTAATTCCTCAAAGACCCCCTGCATCCTTTGCCTGGGCTGGAGTCGGCCCTGCCGGACTACCAGGAGGTGCGCATGCGGGTTTTGTTCACCGTGTCTTCGTGGCCCAGCCACTATTTTTCCTTGGTCCCGCTCGCGTGGGCGCTGCGCGCCGCGGGGCACGAGGTGCAGGTGCTGTGCTCACTGTCCGAGAAAGACGTGCTGACGGGGGCGGGACTGACCCCGGTGCCAGTGCTGGAAGGCGTCGATATGCCGGCGTATGTGCGCGTCGGCAACATGATGACCGCGCATGTGGGGGCTTGGCCGTATCCGGATCCTCCGCCGCATCCGGACACCAAGGAACTCCTCGACGTGTCGACCTTCGACGTCCAGGAGCGCTTGGAGAAGTGGCTCGCGAGCTCGGGTGAACAACTGCACCGCAACGTCGATGTCGCCGCCGAGTACATGCGGTCGTGGCGCTCGGACCTGGTCGTGTATGAACTCATGTCTTCCGAAGGGGCGCTGGCCGCTGGGGAGGCCGGGGTGCCCTCGGTGCTGCAGCTGTGGGGGCCTTGCGGACCGGAGGACGCGATCGAGACCCTCGGCGGGAACAACAAGGGCGGCATCTTCAGCGAGGCCACCGCGAGGTCGATCTTGGCGCAGGTGGCCGGAGAAGACGCGGCGGACCGGGCCTTTGCCCGAGTGGCGAATGTGGTGGACGTGTGTCCGGAGCCGGTCGCGCCCAGCATCCTGGGCTCTCGCATACCGATGAGTTACGTGCCCTATAACGGGCCCGGCGCGGTACCGCTGGGTTTGCCTGCGCGGTCCGGTCGGCCGCGGGTGTGCGTCGCGTGGGGCCGGTCCGCCTCACAGCAGTTCGGTGTGGTGACCAACAAGATTCCCCAGGTGATCCAGGCCGCGACCGAGCTGGGCGCCGAGGTGCTGCTGTTGGCGTCGCAGGCCGATGTCGAGGTGTGCGGTCCGCTGCCGGAATCGGTGTATCCCCTGGTCGATGTGCCGCTGCATCTGGTGTTGCCCGGGTGTGACGCGGTCGTGCACTACGCCGGCGCGGGCGTGACGATGACGTCGATGGTCGCTGGTGTCCCGCAGCTGGCGTTGCCGTTGACGCACAACTACGCGGTGTTGTCCCGCAAATTCGACCGGGCGGGCTGCGGTTTGTCGTTGCTCAACTACGAAGCAGACGCGCAGTCGATCAAGGGCGCGTTGGCGAGTCTTCTTCAGGAGCCATCCTTCAGGATGGTGGCCGCCGACCTCGCGGCGCAAGCGTCGCGGATGCCGAGTCCAGCTGCCATTGTGGACACTTTGGAGCAGATCGCGGCGGGCTCGGCCACCGGACCGGCCCAGCCCGCAGCCGGCTGACCACGTGGTTCGCCGCCGTCGGCCAGCCGCCGAAGACTAGGGGTTTCCCCCGTGCCCATGAGATCGAATCCGTTATGCGGCGGGCGTCCGGTGACGTTGATCGGTTGCCGGCAGGTGAGGAACGCGCCACGCCCACCTGAGCTCCGCGAAGTATCGAGCATGGATTACGCCGGGCGGCCGAACATGTTCATCAGGCTTCCCGTGAACGTACCCACGTCAGCGTCACCTGACTCCTGAGGCGGACATGAAAGCTCTAGTGCTCTCCGGCGGCGCCGGCACCCGCCTGCGTCCTATCACGCATACCTCCGCCAAGCAATTGGTCCCCGTCGCCAACAAGCCGATTCTGTTCCATGGTCTGGAGTCGATCGCCGAGACGGGCATCACCGATGTCGGCATCGTGGTCGGTGACACCGAGGCGGAGGTTCGCGCCGCCGTCGGTGACGGCTCCCGGTTCGGTCTGACGGTTTCGTATCTCCGCCAGGAAGCACCGCTCGGCCTTGCGCACGCCGTGCTCATCGCCCGGGATTTTCTCGGCGACGAGGACTTTCTGATGTTCCTGGGGGACAACTTCGTCTTCGGCGGGATCACCGACGCTGTCGAGAAATTCCGTGATCAGCGCCCGGACGCTCAGATCCTGGTCACCAAGGTCCCCAATCCGTCGGCGTTCGGCGTCGCCGAACTGGACCAGCAGGGCAGGTTGGTGCGCCTGGTGGAGAAGCCGGCCAACCCGCGCAGCGACCTGGCGATGGTCGGCGTCTACCTGTTCACCCGGGCGGTCCACAAGGCAGTGCGGGCGATCACGCCGTCCGCACGGGGCGAGCTGGAAATCACCGACGCCGTGCAGTGGTTGCTGGACAACGGAAACGAGGTCAGAGTCAGGGAAATCTCCGGATTCTGGAAGGACACCGGAACTGTCGCCGACATTCTCGACGTGAACCACAGGTTGCTGGAGAATCTGGATCATGCGTTGCTCGGCGAGGTGGACGCTGATACCGAGATCGTCGGCCGGGTGCGGGTGGAGCGCGGTGCCACGGTGTCCGGGTCAAGAGTGATAGGTCCGGTGCTGATCGGTGCCGGCAGTGTCGTCACCGGCTCCTACATCGGCCCGTCCACCTCGATCGCGGAGAACTGCGTCATCCGCGACAGCGAGGTCGATTTCTCGATCGTGCTTTCGAACTCCACGCTGGACGGAATCCGGCGGATCGAGGCGTCGCTGATCGGACGTAACGTCGAGGTCGTCGCAGGGCCCAAGGTGCCGGTCGGCTATCGGCTCGTGATCGGCGACCACGGGAGCGTCCAGTTGCCGCCTTCACGCTCTCTCTAGCACTCCACTGCGTGGTCACTTTGGTCGTGAGTGGCGTTACGAGTTAGAACTCGCAACGCCACTCACGACCAAAGTGACCACACGGCCAACCGCGCTCGGCATGCCAAAGACTCACAACACTAGGGGTCTGACTACTCGTTTCCCGGTAAGAACTGTCTTCGGTAGTGGTGAATTCGACATACGGTTGCCGGCGAGAAACGGTCGATCGGACGGCGAGATCATGAGGAGACCCACCATGGCATCAGCCGGGAAAACCTTGCTTCGCAAGCCCGACGAAACGAAGCTGGCGTACCGCCTGACCCGTTCCGCTCGTGCCGTGGACAACGTTGCGAGTTCCCTGACAGAAATACATGAATGGATTGCGGAGCGTCGGGCAAGTCAGGTTCACGAGGTCGAGCGGATTCCGTTCGCCGACCTGACTCGTTGGGAATTCGACGCGAAGAAGGGGGATCTGCGGCACGACAGCGGAAAATTCTTTCGCATTCAAGGACTCTCGGTTGAGTCGGACTACGGCGCAGTCCGGCAGTGGACGCAACCGATCATAAACCAGCCCGAGATCGGCATTCTCGGAATTCTCGTCAAGGAGATCGGCGGTGTGCTGCACTGCCTGATGCAGGCGAAGTCGGAGCCCGGAAACATCAACGGTGTGCAGATCTCGCCGACGGTGCAGGCGACCAGGAGCAACTACCTCCGGGTACACGAGGGAGCAAATGTTCCCTATCTTGGGTACTTCCAAGACTTGATCTCGAATCGGGTCCTTGCCGACGTGTTGCAGTCCGAGCAGGCTTCTTGGTTCTACCAGAAGCGCAACCGCAACATGATCGTCGAAATCCACGAGCCGATCGAGCTGCTGGACGACTTCTGCTGGATGACGTTGGGGCAGCTGCACGAACTGCTCCGCGTCGACAACCTGGTGAACATGGATGCCCGGACGGTGCTTTCCTGCATGCCGCGTGGCTTCGAGGGTGCGGCGGACTGCTCGCCGAGCGCGGTGACCTCGGCACTGGCCGGTTCTGCGGATCCGGCGATGGGAAGCCTGCACACTGACGAAGAAGCGATGAGTTGGATCACCTCGCAGGAGTCCAATTACACGGTGCGGTCCGAGCTGATCCCGCTGAAGGATGTGCGGCAGTGGCGGCGTACTGACGAGAGAATCCACCACGAGCTGGAAAAGTTCTTCAGCGTGATCGCGGTGCGCGTGCAGGCGAACAGCCGTGAGGTCGCACTTTGGACGCAGCCGCTGATCGCGCCGACCGACACCGGACGCATAGCCTTTCTGGTCAAGCGGCTGGGCGGGGTGCTGCATGTGCTGGTGTCGGCACGGGCCGAGCCGGGATACCTCGGCACGATGGAACTGGCCCCCACGGTGCAGTGTGGCCCGGCCAATTACGAGGCCCTCCCGCCCGGCGCCCGTCCTCCCTTCCTCGATCTGGTCCTTGGGCGAGACCAGGACCGAGTGCTGTTCGACACCGAACTGTCCGAAGAGGGTGGCCGCTTCTACCACGCCTGCAACCGCTATCAGATCATCGAGGTGGATGAGGACTTCCCGGACGAGGGACTGCCCAACCAGCGATGGCTGACCTTGCACCAGCTCAACGGGCTGCTCCGGCACAGCAACTACGTCAACGTCCAGGCGCGCAGCCTGATCGCGTGTCTGCGAGGTCTGTGATGAACACTCTCGCGCTGGGCGTGCTCGGCTGCTCCTCGATCGCGCGTCGCAGGACGCTTCCGGCCATCGCCACGGTGGGATCCGTGCGGCCGGCCGTGGTGGCCAGCCGGTCGAGGAAGACCGCGGAATCCGTTGCCAAGGAGTTCGGCGCAAGGCCGGCGAGCCATCAGGAGCTGATCGACGATCCGGACATCGACGCGGTCTACCTCTCGCTGCCCACCGGCCTGCACCACGAGTGGACACGCCGAGCCCTGCTGGCCGGAAAGCATGTGCTGTGCGAGAAGCCGCTCACCGACAACGCCGCCCATACGGCCGCGCTTTCCGATTTGGCCGCCGAACTCGGCCTCGTGCTCCGCGAGAACTTCGCTTTCCTGCACCACCCGCAGCATGAAAGGGTCCGCGAACTCGTCGACGAAGGCCGAATCGGCGAGCTGCGGACCGTCACTGCGACGTTCGGCTGCCCGCCGCTGCCCGCCGCCGACGTCCGGTACGACCGGAACCTAGGTGGCGGCGCCTTGTTGGACATCGGTGTCTATCCGATCCGCCTGGCACTGCTGCTGCTCGGCGAACGGCTGTCGGTGGTGGGCGCGGTGCTGCGGGTGGATGAGGAATTGGGCGTGGACGTGAGCGGACACGCTCTACTGACATCGGCCGACGGGGTCGTCGCCGACCTCGAGTTCGGCTTCCAGCACAGCTACCGATCGCACTACCGGCTGTGGGGCAGTAAGGCTTCGCTCAGCACCGACCGGGCATTCACGCCATCGGCCGAGCACCGGCCCGTGCTGGGCATCGAGGAACAGGATCACGCCGAGCAGCACATCCTTCCCGCGGCCGACCAGTTCCAGCTGTCCCTCGCGTCGTTCGCCGAAGCCGTGCTCGATGGACGCAACGCGGTGGTCGAGCAGGAGTGGCTGGCGGGCGCGAGGCACACGGCGCGGCTCGTGAACGAGGTGCGCGCGATCGCGACCACGGTGCCTGTGAAGGGCGGTGCCGGGAACTGATGGAGGTCATCGGCAACGGATTCCTCGCCCAGCACCTGCGGCCCTACTTCGCCGACCGCTATGCCGATGTCGTGGTGATCGCGGCAGGTGTCTCCAGCGCCGGCTGCCGATCCACCAGGCACTCACCGATTCCCAGCTGCGGCTGGTGGCCGAGACGGTTCTCCGGTCGCTGGAATCCAGCTCCTCGGCGGAAGGAGGGAAGGGCCGGTCGTGACCACATAGGGGTTTCCCGGCAGTCCATTGACCAAACTGGTCAAACCCCGAGTTGGACGCCGACGGCTACCGGCTTGTCGGCCGGTAGCCGTTGCGAATGCCCAGGCCAAGGAACAGAGGTCCTCAATGGACAATGAATCGCGGCTCCGGGATTACCTGAAGCGAGCGAGCACCGAGCTGCAGCGGACCCGGCAGCGATTGCGCGAGGTCGAATCCGCCGTGCGCGAACCGATCGCGATCATCGGAATGGGGTGCCGCTATCCCGGCGGTGTCGCGAGCCCGAAGGATCTGTGGCGCCTTGTCGAAGCCGGCGAGGAGGGGATCACCGGGCCGCCTGCCGACCGCGGTTGGTCCCTTGAGGAGCTCGGCTCGTCAACGACGTTGTCCGGTGGGTTCCTGCACGACGCGACCGGCTTCGACGCGGATTTCTTCGGCATCTCGCCACGCGAGGCACTGGCCATGGATCCGCAGCAACGTGTGCTGCTGGAGTCCACATGGGAGGCGATCGAGCGCGCGGGCATGGACCCGCTGTCGATCAAGGGCAGCACCACCGGGGTTTTCGTCGGTGCCATCCCGCAGGAGTACCGTGTCGGTTCCGCCGACAACGTGGATGGGTTCAGGCTCACTGGTGCCACCTCGAGTGTCCTTTCCGGACGGTTGGCCTACCTGCTCGGCTTGGTCGGTCCCGCGCTGACCGTGGACACGGCCTGCTCGGCATCGTTGGTCGCACTGCACCTGGCGGTGCGGGCGTTGCGCGCGGGGGAGTGCTCGCTCGCGCTCGCGGGCGGCGTCACCGTGATGCCGAGCCCACTGACGTTCGTCGAGTTCGGCAAGCAGGGCGGACTCGCGGCCGACGGCCGGTGCAAGGCGTTCGCCGATGCGGCCGATGGCACCGGGTGGTCGGAAGGTGCCGGTGTGCTGGTCCTGGAGCGGTTGTCGGACGCGCGGCGCAACGGCCGCCGCATTCTGGCGGTGGTTCGGGGCACGGCGGTCAACTCCGACGGCGCTTCCAACGGATTGACCGCACCGAACGGGCCTTCGCAGCAGCGGGTGATCGAGCAGGCGCTGGTGGATGCCCGGCTGCCCGCCGACCAGATCGACGCGGTGGAGGCGCACGGCACCGGCACCACGCTCGGTGATCCGGTCGAGGCCGAAGCGCTGCTCGTCACCTACGGCGGCAACCGGCAGGCCGGGCGTCCGCTCCTGCTCGGCTCGGTGAAGTCGAATCTCGGTCACACCCAGGCCGCCGCCGGCGTCGCCGGGGTGATCAAGATGGTCATGGCGATGCAGCACGGGGTGCTGCCGAAAACCCTGCACGTCGACCGCCCGACGTCGCACGTGGACTGGTCCGCGGGCACGGTCCGGCTGCTCACCGCGAACGTGCCGTGGCCTGACACCGGCCGGCCGCGCCGTGCCGGCGTCTCCTCGTTCGGTCTCAGCGGCACCAACGCGCACGTGATCATCGAGCAGGCACCGGTCGCCGAGAACGAGCCGGAGCCGGAGCGGATCGAGGCCGGTCCGGTGCCCCTGCCGGTTTCCGGCCGCAGCCGCGAGGCGCTGCGGGAGCAGGCGGCCCGGCTGTTGTCCGCCGTGGAAACCGAAGACCTGGTCGACGTGGCGTTTTCGTCGGCAACAGCCCGTTCGGGGCTGGACCATCGGGCGGTGGCGGTGGCCACGGACCGCGCGTCCATGATCACCGCGCTCACCAAGCTGGCGGAGGGGATGCCCGCGACCGGCCTGATTCAGGGCGTACCGCGCGGCAGGCCGCGACTGGCGGTGCTGTTCACCGGCCAGGGCAGCCAGCGGCTGGCCATGGGGCGTGAGCTGTACCAGCGGTTCGGCGCGTTCGCGAACGCGCTGGACGAGGTCGTCGCCGTTCTCGACGGGCACCTGGATCGGCCACTGCTCGACGTGATGTGGGGCGAGGAAGCCGGCGCGCTCGACCAGACCGGGTACGCGCAGCCCGCGCTGTTCGCCCTGGAGGTGGCGCTGTTCCGGCTCGCGGAGTCGTGGGGGATCAGGCCGGACTACCTGGCCGGGCACTCGGTCGGCGAGATCGCCGCGGCGCACGTGGCGGGGGTGCTCTCGCTGCCGGACGCGGCGGCGCTGGTTTCCGCGCGTGGCCGGCTGATGCAGGCGCTGCCGCCCGATGGTGCGATGGTGGCGGTGGAGGCGGCCGAGGCGGAGGTGCTGCCGCTGCTGGCAGAGCATCCGGACCGGGCGTCGATCGCCGCGGTCAACGGCCCGACGTCGGTGGTGCTGGCCGGCGACGACGACTTCGTGACCGAGCTGGCCGCGCGGCTCGCCGGCCAGGGCCGCCGGACTCGGCGGATGCGGGTGTCGCACGCGTTCCACTCGCCGCATATGGAACCGATGCTGGAGGACTTCCGCCGGGTCGTGGCCGGGCTGTCGCCGAGTGAGCCGCTGATCCCGATCGTCTCCACCGTGACCGGCGAGCCGGCCACGGTGGAGCAGCTGACGTCCGGCGACTACTGGGTCGAGCACGTCCGCCGGACAGTTCGGTACGCGGACGCGATCGGCTGGCTGCACGGGCAGCGGGTGGGGGCGTTCCTGGAACTCGGCCCGGACGGCACGCTCACCGCGCTCACCTCGGATGCGTTGGGCGACGCGGCGGAAGCCGTCACCTGGGTCCCGGCATTGCGGCAGGAACGCGGTGAGGTCGAGACGATCACCACCGCCGCGGCCACCCTGCACACCAACGGAGTGCCGATCCATTGGGACGGCTACTTCGCCGGCACCGGCGCCTGCCTCACGGACCTGCCGACCTACGCCTTCCAGCACCGCCGGTTCTGGCCGAAGGACGGGATGCACACGGTGGGCGATCTCCGTGCGGCCGGCCTCGGGGCCACGCGGCACCCGTTGCTGTCGGCTTCGGTGTCGCTCGCCGCTGCGGACGGCACGCTGCTCACCGGCCGGCTGTCGATCCAGACGCAGCCCTGGCTGGCCGACCACGTGGTGGCCGGCTCGGTGCTGTTGCCGGGTGCGGCGCTGCTGGAGTTGGCGGTCCGCGCAGGTGACGAGGTCGGCTGCGACCGGGTGGCTGAGCTGACCATGACCGCGCCGCTGGTATTGCCCGAGCGCGGCGGTGTCCAGGTGCAGCTGTGGATCGGCGGGCCGGACGAGGACGGCAACCGTTCCCTCGGGATCTATTCCCGTCCGGACGACGCCGACGAGGCGCCGTGGACGCAGGTCGCCGCCGGGGAACTGGGTGTCGGAGCCGAACCGCCGCCGGCATTCGCCGCCGAGCAGTGGCCTCCGAGCGGTGCCGATCCGGTCGACTTCGCGGGGATCTACGACAGGCTCGCCGAGGACGGACTGCGCTACGGCGCGGCCTTTCAGGGACTACGCGGGGTGTGGTCCCGGGGCGAGGAAGTCTTCGCCGAGGTCGTGTTGCCGGCCGCGGACGAGGCGGGCGCCTTCGGGATCCACCCCGCGTTGCTGGACGCCGCATTGCATGCCGCCGCCTTCACCACGCCGGCCGAGGCGACTCGCGGGGGGCTGCCGTTCTCCTGGACGGGTGCTCGCCTGCACGCGAGCGGTGCCAAGGAGGTGCGGGTGCGGCTCGTCCCGGCAGGCGACGGGCTCTCGGTGGAGATCGCCGACACGACGGGCGCGCCGGTCGCCTCCGTCGAGTCGCTTGTGTTCCGCGCACCCGTGGCCGGGAAGAGCGCCGCGACGTCGGGCGATCTGTACCGGCTGGGCCTGGTCGCCGTGCCGGACCGGGCCGATGGGCCGGAAACGGACTCGATCACCGTGCTCGGCCCGGACACGCTCGGACTGGCCGGGACGCTGGCTGTCGAAGCGCACACCGACCTGGATGCGGTGGCGGCGGGCCCGGTGCCCGCGGTGGTGCTGCACCCCATGGTCGGCGAGCCCGGCGTTGATCCGGTCGCTGCGACGCGAGAGCTCACCGCGAGGGTGCTGTCGCTGCTGCAGGAATGGCTGGCCGACGACCGGTTCCCGGACAGCTGCCTGACGCTGGTCACGCGCGGCGCGACAGTCGCGGGACAGGGCGCGGACCTCGCGGCCGCGGCACTGTGGGGACTGGTGCGGAGCGCCCAGACTGAGCATCCCGGCCGATTCGGCCTGGTCGACCTCGACCCGGCCGGGCAGCCCGACGCACGGATGCTCCGCAGAGCGCTCGGCGTCGACGAGCCGCAGCTCGCGATCCGCGACGAGGCGCTGCTTGCCCCGCGGCTGATCAGGGCCGGGCCGGCCGAACCGGCCACCTCCGCCACCTGGGACAGCGCGGGCACGGTCGTGATCACCGGCGGCACCAGCGGCTTGGGTGCGGTTCTCGCGCGCCACCTCGCAGGCGAGCACGGCGTGCGGCACCTGTTGCTGCTCAGCCGTAGTGGCACCGCCGCTCCCGGCGTCGCCCACCTGGCCGCCGAACTGTCGGAGCTAGGCGCCGAACCGACCATCGTGTCCTGTGACGCCGCCGATCGGACGGCGCTGGCCGAGGCGCTGTCCGCGGTGCCGGACGAGCATCCGGTGACCGCCGTACTGCATGCCGCCGGCGTCCTCGCCGACGGCGTTGTCTCCTCGCTGACCGAAGGGAAGTTGACCGCCGTCCTGCGACCGAAGGTGGACGCGGCCTGGAACCTGCATGAACTGACCGCGGGTTTGGACCTGTCCGCATTCGTGGTGTTCACTTCGGTCGCCGGTTTGGTCGGCGCCGCCGGGCAGGCGAATTATGCGGCGGGCAACGCGTTCCTGGATGCGCTGATGGCGCGCCGCAAGGCCGAGGGACTGCCCGGCGTCTCGCTTGCCTGGGGGCCGTGGGAGTCCGGGATCGGCATGACCGGGCAGCAACTCGGGGAGAACGGGGGGAACGGGGAGAACACTGTGCGCCGGCTGCGGCGTCTCGGCATGCCTCCGCTGGCGCCGGAACACGGTACCGCGCTGTTCGACGCGGCGCTGCGTACCGGCGAACCGGTGGTCGCGCCGGTGCGGCTGGACGTGGCGGCGTTGCGGGCGGCTGGCGCGGGCGCGGTGCCCGCGGTGTTGCGTGGGCTGGTTCCCGGTACCGCCCGCCGATCGGCGGCCGTCGGCTCGACCGCCGAGGGGCTGGCGCGGCGGCTGGGAAGGCTGGATGAGGCGCACCGCCGGGATGCCGTCCTCGGTCTGGTGTGCGAGCAGGTCGCCGCGGTGCTCGGCCACGCCGATCCCCGTTCGCTCGACCCGGCGCGAGCGCTGGCCGAGCTCGGCTTCGACTCGTTGACCGCGGTGGAGTTGCGAAACCGGCTGAGCATCGCGACCGGTCTGCGGTTGCCGGCCACGCTGGTGTTCGACCATCCGACGATGGCCGCGGTGGCCGGGCATGTGCTGGCCGAGCTGACCGGCGCCGGTGGGGTGAGCGATTTCCCTGCAGTGTCTACTGTGGACGCTGACGATCCGGTTGTGATCGTCGGGATGAGCTGTCGCTACCCGGGCGGGGCGCGCTCACCGGAGGAGTTGTGGCAGCTGGTCAGCGAGGGCCGTGACGCCATCTCGGGCTTCCCAGTCAACCGCGGCTGGGACCTGGATTCACTGTTCGATCCGGATCCCGATCATCCTGGCACGTCGTACACCCGCTCCGGCGGTTTCCTGCATGACGCGGGTGGGTTCGATCCGGAGTTCTTCGGGATGAGCCCGCGGGAGGCGGTGGCGACCGACGCTCAGCAGCGACTGTTGCTGGAAGCCTCCTGGGAGGCGGTCGAACGGGCCGGAATCGACCCGAAGTCACTGCGCGGCAGCCAGACCGGCGTCTTCGCGGGTGCAATGTATGCCGATTACGGCACCATGTTGTCCGGTAGCGAGTTCGAGGGCCACGTGGGCACCGGAAGCTCGTCGAGTGTGGTGTCCGGGCGGGTGTCCTATGTGCTCGGTCTGGAAGGTCCGTCCGTCACGGTTGACACCGCGTGCTCGTCGTCGCTGGTGGCGATGCATTGGGCGATGCAGGCGCTGCGCGTGGGGGAGTGCTCGCTGGCACTGGTCGGTGGTGTGACGGTGATGTCGACCCCGGCGTCGTTCATCGAGTTCTCCCGGCAACGTGGGCTGTCCCGGGACGGCCGGTGCAAGGCCTACTCCGCCGCCGCGGACGGTGTCGGGTGGTCGGAGGGCGTGGGGGTGCTCGTTCTGGAGCGGCTCTCCGACGCCGAGCGCAACGGTCACCGGGTTCTGGCGGTGGTGCGCGGTTCGGCGGTGAATTCGGACGGCGCGTCGAACGGGCTGACCGCGCCCAACGGCGGCGCTCAGCAACGAGTGATCAGGCAGGCGCTGGCGAGCGCGGGGCTGTCGGCGTGCGATGTGGACGTGATCGAGGGACACGGCACCGGGACGGCGCTGGGGGACCCGATCGAGGCGCAGGCGTTGCTGGCCACCTACGGGCAGGACCGGGAACGTCCCGCGCTGCTCGGCTCGGTCAAGTCGAATCTGGGCCACACCCAGGCCGCCGCGGGCGTCGCCGGGGTGATCAAGATGGTGCTGGCGATGCGGCATGGGCTGGTGCCACCCACCCTGCACGCGCAGAGCCCGTCCGACCAGATCGATTGGGCTGACGGGGCGGTGGAGCTGGTCACCGAGCAGCTCACGTGGCCGGAGGCGGATCGGCCCCGCCGCGCCGCGGTGTCGTCCTTCGGATTCAGCGGTACCAACGCGCACCTGATCCTCGAGCAGGCCCCGCCGGTCGTGCCCGTCGAGCGGGCCGCGCCGGTGGGTCCCGCGGCCGTCCCGCTGATCGTTTCGGCGCGGTCCGTGCCCGCGCTGCGCGACCAGGCGGCCCAGCTGCTGTCGGCAATGGAAGACGAGTCCGGGTTGCTGGACGTGGCGTTCTCGATGGCCACCACCCGGCCGCGGTTCGAGCACCGTGCGGCGGTCGTGACCGGTGACCCGCAGGTCGCGCACCGAGCATTGGCCGCGTTGGCCGCGGATCGGCCGGACCCGGCCCTGATGACCGCGACCGCGGAGCCGGGCAGGTCACCGCTGGCGGTGCTGTTCACCGGCCAAGGCAGCCAGCGGCCGGGCCTTGGCCGGGAGCTGTACCAGCGGTTCCCTGGCTTCGCCGCGGCGCTGGACGCGGTGACGGCGGCCTTTCGCGGGCATCTGGATCGCCCCCTCACTGACGTGCTGTTCGCGGCCGAGGGCACACCGGAGGCCGCGCTGGTCGACGACACCGGCTGGACCCAGCCCGCGCTGTTCGCTCTCGAGGTCGCGCAGTTCCGGCTGCTGGAGTCCTGGGGGGTTCGGCCCGCCCACGTCGCCGGTCACTCCATCGGCGAGATCGCCGCCGCACATGTCGCCGGGGTGCTGTCCCTGGAGGACGCCTGCGCTCTGGTCGCCGCGCGCGCCAGGCTCATGCGGGCGCTCCCGGCCAACGGGGCGATGGTCGCGATCCAGGCCACCGAAAGCGAGGTCGCCGGTCTGCTCGACGGTCTGACCGAGCGGGTCTCGATCGCCGCGGTCAACGGCCCGTCCGACGTGGTGCTCTCCGGAGACGAGGAACCGGTGCTCGCCGTCGCGGGCCGATTCGCCGACCAGGGCCGTAAGACCAAGCGCCTGCGGGTGAGCCATGCGTTCCATTCACCGCACCTGGACGGCATGCTCGCGGACTTCCGCCGGGTGGCCGAGAACCTGAGCTACTCGCCGCCGGTGATCTCCGTGGTGTCCACCCTGACCGGCCGGCTCGCCGCCGAGGAGCAGCTCCGCACTCCGGAGTACTGGGTCCGGCATGTGCGTGAAACCGTGCGGTTCGCCGAGGCCGTGCAGACCCTCCATGCCATCGGAACCGACAACTTCGTCGAACTCGGGCCTGACGGCACGCTGTGCGCGATGGCTGCCCACACCCTCGGCGACGAGGCGGACGTCGCGCTGGTTCCGGCACTGCGCCCGGACCACGGCGAAGAAAAGACCCTCACCACCGCATTGACGCACTTGCACCTGCGCGGCATCGAAATCGACTGGTCCGCCTACTTCACCGGCACCGGTGCCCGCCCGGTCGACCTCCCGACCTACGCCTTCCAGCACGAGGTCTACTGGCCGCAGGCATCGACGCGGACGCCCGTCGACGCCGCGGACGAACTCCTGTGGGCGGCCGTGGAACAGGGCGACGCCGGTCATCTGGCGAGCATCCTCGGCCTTCCGGAAGACCAGCGCGCCACGCTGACCACTGTGCTTCCCGCGCTGTCGTCATGGCGGCGTAGCGGGCACCGGCGGTCCACAGTGGACAAATGGCGTTACCGTGTCGGCTGGACGGCACTGGGTGCTTCCGCCGCGGCCCGTTCGGGAGGCCGTTGGCTGCTGGTCACCACCGACTCTGCCGACGAACTGGCCGCTGCCCTGCACGCCGAAGGCGCCGATGTGCTCCAGCTGGCATTGGAGCGGGCGGACCTCGAACCCACCGCACTCGCGCGGCGATTGGCCGAGGTACGAGGGGTGACCGGTGTGCTGTCCACGGTCGCCCTCGACGAGCGGCCCGATCCCGCCCACCCCGAGCTGACCACCGGCCTCGCCGGGACGCTGGCGCTGGTCCGAGCACTCGCCGGCGCCGACTTCGACGCTCCCCTGTGGACGGTCACGCGGGGGGCGGTGTCCACCGGTCCCGGCGATCCGCTGACCAATCCGGTCCAGGCCGCCGTCTGGGGGTTCGGCCGGACCGCGGCGCTGGAGTACCCGGACCGCTGGGGTGGCCTCGTCGATCTGCCTGCCGTGCTGGACGACCACGGAACACAGCGGCTCGTCGAGGTGCTGGCCGGTGCGCTGCCCGGCGAGGACCAGATCGCGATCCGGGCCGAGGGAACGTTCGGCAGGCGCTTGCTCCGCCATCCGCTGGGAACACTCGAAGGCGACGTGACGATCCGTGGCACCGTGCTGGTGACCGGCGGTACCGGCGGACTCGGCGCGGAGGTGGCCCGGTGGCTGGCCCGGGCCGGTGCCCCGCACCTGGTGCTGACCAGCCGCCGCGGTCCTGACGCGCCCGGGGCAGCCGAACTCCATGACGAGCTCTTGGAGCTCGGCGCCGGCGGCGCGGACATCGTGGCTTGCGATGTCGCCGACCGGGAGGCTCTCCGTGCGGTGCTGGACGGGATCCCGCCCGGTATTCCGTTGTCCGGCGTCGTCCACGTGGCAGGTGTGAACGATGCGCTACCGCTGGACGAGACGGGACCTGCCGCGCTCGCCGCCGCGATGTCGGCGAAGGCCGTCGGCGCGGCGAACCTCGACGTCCTGCTCGGCGACCGGGAGCTGGACCTGTTCGTGATGTTCGCCTCGATCGCCGGGGTGCTCGGCAGTGGCAGGCAAGCCGGCTACAGCGCGGCCAACGCCTACCTCGACGCGCTGGCCCAGAACCGCAACGCGCGCGGTCTCGCCGGCACTTCGGTGGCCTGGGGGCCCTGGGCACAGACCGGCATGGCTTCCAGCGAGGAGGGATCCCGGGAAGCCGCGTTGCGCGGACTGGCCGCGTTGCCGCCCGGTCTCGCGCTCGAGGAGCTGCGCCGTGCCGTGGCGCGGCGGGACGTCACCGTCATGGTGGCCGACATCGACTGGTCGATGTACTTCCCGGTCTTCACCGTGGCCCGGCTCAGCGCGCTGCTGAGCGAGCTCGGCGAGGTTCGGACGCTCGCCGGCGGCACGGCGGAGAAGACCGGCGGGCAAAGCGAGCTGGCCGCCCGGCTCGCCGGGCTGACCGAGTCCGAGCAGGAGCGGCTGCTGATCGATGTGGTGCGGGCCGAAGCCGTCGCCGTGCTCGGCTACGAGCGGGTGGACGCGGTACCCGAACGGCGTGCCTTCCGCGACGTGGGGTTCGACTCGCTGACCGCTGTCGAGTTGCGCAGGCGGCTGGTCGCGCTGACCGGTACGTCGTTGCCGACCACGATGGTGTTCGACCATCCGGATCCGCTGTCGCTCGCCCGGTTCCTGCGTGCGGAGCTGCTCGGTGCGGGCCTGCCGGTGGCCACGCCGGTGGCGACGCGGGCCGTTGCCCATGACCCGATCGCGATTGTCGGAATGAGCTGCCGGTTCCCGGGCGGCGTGCGCGACGCTGAGGACCTGTGGCGGCTCGTGGTCTCCGGGATCGACGCGATCTCCGAGTTTCCCGTTGACCGCGGCTGGGACGCCGCCACCGTCTTCGACCCGGACCCGGACCACCCCGGCACCACCTACACCACTCAAGGGGGGTTCCTGACCGACGTCGGGGCGTTCGACCCGGGTTTCTTCGGCATCTCGCCGCGCGAGGCGCTGGGCATGGACCCACAGCAGCGGCTCCTGCTGGAAACCACTTGGGAGTCGTTCGAACAGGCCGGGATCGACCCCGCGTCGTTGCGCGGAAGCCTGACCGGGACCTTCATCGGCTCCAGCTACGCCGAGTACGGTACCGGCGCCGACGACCTCGACGGCCACGTGGTCACCGGCACCATCCCGAGCGTGCTCTCCGGTCGGCTCGCGTACGTATTCGGCCTGGAAGGCCCGGCCGTCACGGTCGACACGGCGTGTTCCTCCTCGCTGGTCGCGATGCATATGGCGGCCCAGTCGCTGCGCAACGGGGAGACCTCGCTCGCCATCGCCGGTGGGGTGACCGTGCTGACGAACCCCGGCCCGTTCCTCGCGTTCAGCAGGCAGCGCGCGCTGGCTCCGGACGGGCGGTGCAAGGCGTTCTCCGATTCCGCCGACGGGATGGCGCTGGCCGAGGGCGTCGGCATCGTCGTACTCGAGCGGCTCTCCGACGCACGGCGCAACGGGCATCCGGTGCTCGCCGTCGTGCGCGGATCGGCGATCAACTCCGATGGTGCGTCCAACGGGCTCACCGCGCCTAACGGCCGCTCCCAGCAGCGGGTGATCCGGCAGGCGCTGGCCAACGCGCACCTGTCGAATTCGGACATCGACGCGGTGGAGGCGCACGGCACCGGAACCGCGCTGGGCGATCCGATCGAGGCACAGGCGCTGCAGTCGGCCTACGGCGTGGACCGTGATCGTCCACTGTGGCTCGGATCGATCAAGTCCAACATCGGTCACACCCAGTCCGCCGCCGGTGTGGCGAGTGTGCTCAAGATGGTCATGGCGCTGCGGCACCGGGCCCTGCCGAAAACGCTGCACGTGGAGACTCCGTCCAGCCACGTCGACTGGAGCGGGGCGGCGGTCGCGCCACTGGCCGAGCCGGTCGAGTGGCCAGAGGGCGAGCGACCGCGCCGGTGCGCGGTTTCCTCCTTCGGCATCAGCGGTACCAACGCGCACCTGATCCTGGAGGAGGCGCCGCGTGAGGACGTCGCCCTCGCCGGCGAATTCGTTGTGCCACCCGTGGTGCCGTGGGTGCTTTCGGCCAAGACCGCGCGTGCGGTGCGCGCGCAAGCGGCCGATCTGCTGTCCCATGCCGGGAAACGGGCCGAGCTGTCCATTGTGGACATTGGCCACTCGCTCCTGGCCACTCGATCGCTGCACGAGCACCGAGCCGTCGTCCTCGGTGCGGGCCGGGAGGAGCTGCTGGCCGGGCTGAGCGCGCTCGCTGAAGACCGTGCCACCTCCGCCGTCGTGGAGGGTGTGGCTGACGTCGCCGGAAAGACGGTGTTCGTGTTTCCGGGGCAGGGATCGCAATGGCAGGCGATGGGCGCGGGGTTGCTGGATGCCGAGCCGGTGTTCGCCGAGCGGATCGCGGAGTGCGCGGCGGCGCTGGCATCCCATGTCGACTGGTCGCTGGTCGACGTGCTGCGGGGAGCCGACGGCTCGGCGTCGTTGGAGCGCGTGGACGTGGTGCAGCCGGCGTCGTTCGCGATGATGGTCGCCTTGGCGGCGTTGTGGCAGTCGTACGGGGTACGGCCGGACGCGGTGGTGGGGCATTCACAGGGCGAGATCGCCGCGGCGGTGGTGGCCGGTGGATTGTCGCTGGCCGATGGCGCCCGGGTGGTGGCGTTGCGCAGCCAGGCGATCGCACGGCGGTTGGCCGGCGGCGGTGGCATGTGGTCGGTGGCCCTGCCGGTGGCCGAGGCGCAGCGCCGGTTGGCGTCGGTGAACGGTCGCGTGTCGGTGGCCGCCGTGAACGGTCCCCGGTCGGTGGTGCTTTCCGGCGACGTCGAGCCGTTGGAGATCTTGGCCGGTGAGCTTGCCGCCGAGGATGTGCGCGTACGCCGGATCGCGGTGGACTATGCGTCGCATTCGCCGCAGGTGGAGGAATTGCGCGGAGAGCTGCTGGAGGGACTGGCACAGGTGCGGCCGCACGCCGGCGAGGTGCCGCTGTTCTCCACGCTCGATGGCTGCCTGCTGGACGCCAGTGGCATGGACGGCGAGTACTGGTACCGCAACCTGCGGGAGCAGGTGCGGTTCGAGCCGGCGATCAGGGCGTTGCTGGACCAGGGGTTCCGCGCGTTCGTCGAGGTGAGCTCGCATCCGGTGCTTTCGCTGGCGGTGCAGGAGACGGCGCAGGAACAGGCGGATCCGGTGGTGGTGGCCGGGACCCTGCGCCGGAACGAGGGCGGTCCCGAACGGATGCTGGCCTCCCTGGCCGAAGTCCACGTCCGCGGTATCGCGGCCGACTGGAGTTCCGCCGCGCCAGGGCGGCGCGTCGACCTGCCCAGGTACCCCTTCCAGCACGAGAACTTCTGGCTCCCGCCGAGGTGGCCGGACATGGCGGCCACCGGCGGGGACGGCGAGTCGTGGACGGAGCTGGAGAAGGCCGATCCCGCCGCGCTGGCCACGGACCTCGGGGTGGACGAGGGTGCGCTGAGCGCCGTCCTGCCCGCGCTGGCCGAATGGCGCCGCGTACGCTCCAACGACTCCACGGCGGATTCATGGCGCTACCGCATCCGGTGGACGCCGGTACCGTCGACGGCGTCCGCGGCTCTCACCGGCACCTGGCTTGTCGTGTCCGCCGAGGATGCCGACGGCGAACGCATCGGCGCGGTCCTGGCTGATCACGGCGCCACGGTGCGGCACCTGCG
This sequence comes from uncultured Actinomycetota bacterium, assembly GCA_963766045.1. Taxonomy (GTDB): domain Bacteria; phylum Actinomycetota; class Actinomycetes; order Mycobacteriales; family Pseudonocardiaceae; genus Amycolatopsis. The sequence goes on from CAVXYN010000003.1 coordinate 3,041,131, forward strand.
CCTGGACGACTCCCCGCCCGACCGCGCGGTACTGGCGGCACAGGTGTCCGAAGTGGCCACCGGCGAACTGACCGGCATTGTCAGCACGCTCGCGGGTGCGACATGGCACGGTCCGCACCCCGGTCTCAACAGCGGTCTCGCCCTGACCGTCACGCTCGTGCAGGCGCTCGGCGACGTCGGGATCGAGGCACCCCTGTGGTGCCTGACCAGCGGCGCGGTGTCCATCGGCCGTTCCGACCCGGTGACCGATCCAGCACAGGCCATGGTGATCGGCGTGGGGATGACCGCGGCCTTGGAGTACCCGCGCGGCTGGGGCGGCGTCGTGGACGTCCCCGCCGTGCTCGACCGGCGTGCCGCGGCAAGGCTGGCCACCGCACTCGCCGGGGCCACGGGAGAGGATCAGCTCGCGGTCCGCCCCGCCGGGTTGTTCGCCCGCCGCCTGGTTCCGGCGGCACCGCCCGCCGCGTCCACGCGGTGGCAGCCGCGTGGGACAACGCTGATCACGGGTGGTACAGGCACCCTGGCCCCGCACGTCGCGCGCTGGCTGGCCACGCAGGGCGCCGGGCACCTGGTGCTGGTGAGCCGCCGCGGCCCGGCCGCACCCCGGTCCGCCGAACTGGTCGCCGAGCTCGCCGAATCCGGTGCCGAGTCCGAGGTCGTCGCCTGTGACGTCACCGACCGGGACGCGCTGGGCGAGTTGCGGGACCGCTTGCGCGCGGAAGGTCGCGAGGTCCGCACGGTGATCCACGCGGCCGCGAACATCGAGTTGGCCGCGTTGGCCGACATCGACCTGGATGAGTTCGCCTACGTACTGCACGCGAAGGTGACCGGCGCGGCCAACCTCGACGAGGTCTTCGCCGATGCCGAGCTGGACCGCTTCGTGCTCTTCTCCTCGGTCGCCGGTCTGTGGGGCACCGGGCGGCACGCCGCCTACGTCGCGGGCAACGCCTACGTGCACGCGCTCGCCGAGCAACGCCGAGCTCGCGGACTGCCCGCGACCGCCGTTTCCTGGGGAATCTGGGCCGACGACCTCGAACTCGGCCGGGTCGACCCGGCGCTGATCCGCCGCAGCGGACTGGTGTTCATGGACCCTGAACCGGCGCTGGCCGGCCTGCGCCGTGTGCTCGACGCCGACGAAACCGCCGTCGCCGTCGCCGACGTCGACTGGGCGAAGTACTACCCCGTCTACACCTCGGCTCGGGCCACAACGCTGTTCGACGAGGTACCGGCGGTACGGCTGGCCGGCGAGTCGGAGCGCGGCGCGGATCCAGCGGCAGGCGGCGAGCTGAGCGCGCGGCTGCGCTCGCTCCCCGAGGAGGAGCGCCGACGCCGCCTGCTGGACTTGGTGCGCCGGGAAGCGGCGGCCGCCCTCGGCCTCGGCTCCGCGGACGCGCTTCCCGAACGGCGCGCGTTCCGCGACGTCGGGTTCGAGTCGGTGACCGTGGTCGACCTGCGCAACCGGCTGGCCAGGAGCACCGGGCTCGTCCTGCCAGCCACCCTGGCGTTCGACTACCCGAACCCGCTGGCGCTGGCCGAGTTCCTGCACCGCGAGCTCGGTGGCACCGGGACCGTTCCGGCGGCGCCCCACCACGCGCACGTCGTCGACGAGCCGATCGCGATCATCGGCATGAGCTGCCGCTATCCGGGTGGCGCGGACTCGCCGGAACGACTGTGGGGGCTGGTGTTCGACGGCGTCGACGCCATCACCGGACTCCCTGCCGACCGGGGCTGGCCGGTCGATTCGCTGTACGATCCCGACCCGGACCGGGCCGGCCGGACCTACTCGGTGCGGGGCGGGTTCCTGCACGAGGCCGCCGGGTTCGACCCCGCCTTCTTTGGGATCTCGCCACGCGAGGCCCTGGTGATGGATCCGCAGCAGCGCCTGCTGCTGGAGTGCGCGTGGGAGGCGTTCGAGCGGGCCGGGATCGATCCGGACTCGCTGCGGGGCAGTCTCACCGGCACCTTCGTCGGCGCGAGCTATCAGGACTACGCGACCGCCGTGCCCGCCACGGAAGGTTCCGAGGGGCACATGGTGACGGGCACGCTGTCCAGCGTGCTGTCCGGGCGGGTGTCCTACCTGTTCGGCCTGGAAGGGCCGGCGGTCACGCTCGACACGGCGTGCTCCTCCTCGCTGGTGGCACTGCACCTGGCCGGTCAGTCGCTGCGCAGCGGGGAGAGCTCGCTGGCGCTCGCGGGCGGGGTCAGCATCATGTCCACTCCCAGCGCCTTCGTGGGCTTCAGCCGGCAGCGGGTGCTCGCCGTGGACGGCCGGTGCAAGGCGTACGCGGACACGGCCGACGGGATGACCCTGGCCGAGGGTGTCGGCCTGGTGCTGCTCGAACGGCTGTCGGACGCGCAGCGCAACGGACACCCGGTGCTGGCGGTGATCCGGGGCAGCGCGATGAACCAGGATGGCGCGTCGAACGGGTTGACGGCGCCGAACGGGCTGTCGCAGCAGCGGGTGATCCGCCAGGCACTGACCAATGCCGAGCTCTCCCCGGCGGAGATCGACGCGGTCGAAGGCCATGGCACGGGAACGGCGCTGGGTGATCCCATCGAAGCACAGGCACTGCTGGCGACCTACGGCCAGGACCGGGAGCATCCGCTGCTGCTCGGGTCGATCAAGTCGAATATCGGGCACACCCAGATGGCGTCCGGTGTCGCCAGCGTCATCAAGATGGTGATGGCGGTGCGGCACGGCATCCTGCCGAAGACATTGCACGTCGACTCGCCGTCGTCCCATGTGGACTGGTCGGCGGGGGCGATCGCCCTGCTGACCGAACCGGCCGAGTGGCCGGCGGTGGACCGTCCGCGCCGCGCCGGTGTGTCCTCGTTCGGGCTCAGCGGCACCAACGCGCATCTCATCCTCGAAGAGGCTCCGGCGAGCTGCGCCGCGCCCGGTCGCGGAAGCCGGCCGGGTGCCGCCCAGGCGCCCGGACGGGGAGACCTCGCATCGGCGGCCGTGCCCTTGGTGCTGTCGGCCAGGACGGACGAGGCGTTGCGTGCGCAGGCCGATCGCCTCCTGTCCTTCCTGCAGGACAAGCCCGAACCGCACCTCATCGACCTCGCGCTCTCGCTCGCGACAACTCGCGCCGGCCTGGACCGGCGAGCCGCTGTCGTTGCTTCGAAGCACGACGAACTCGAACGCGGACTCGTGGCACTGCGCGACGGTCTCCCCAGCGTCGGCCTGGTCCAGGGGACGGCCGTTCGTGGTGGGCAGGCGTTCCTGTTCACCGGCCAGGGCAGCCAGCGTCCGGGGATGGGCCGGGAGCTCTACGACCGGTTTCCCGTGTTCGCCGACGCGCTGGACGCCGTGATGGCGCACTTCGACACCGAGCTGGACCGATCGCTGCGCGAGATCATGTTCGCCGAGGATGTCATGCCAGAGGCCGATCTGCTCAACGAGACCGGTTATGCCCAGCCCGCGCTGTTCGCGGTGGAGGTGGCGTTGTTCCGCCTGGTCGAGTCGTGGGGCATCACACCCGACTACCTGGCGGGCCACTCCATCGGCGAACTGGCCGCCGCCCACGTCGCGGGTGTGTTCTCGCTGGCGGATGCCTGCACGCTCGTGGCGGCGCGGGGGCGGCTGATGCAGGCGTTGCCCGCCGGCGGAACGATGGTGTCCGTCCAAGCCGGCGAAGCGGAGGTAGCGGCGCTGCTCGCCGGAGATGGGGACCGCGTGTCGATCGCGGCGATCAACGGTCCGGAGTCGCTGGTCGTCGCGGGCGACGAGGCCCCGGTCCTGGAGATCGCGGCCCGGTTCGAGGCCGATGGACGCAAGGTCAAGCGGCTGCGGGTGAGCCATGCCTTCCACTCGTCGCGCATGGACGCCATGCTGGAAGACTTCGCTCACGTCGCCGGGAACGTGTCCTACCGCGAACCGGTGATCCCGTTCGTGTCGAACGTGACCGGGCGGCTCGCCACCACCGAGCAGGTGTGTTCCGCACAGTACTGGGTCGAGCACGTCCGCCGCACGGTCCGCTTCGCGGACGGAATCGCCTGGCTCGCGGAGCAGGGAGTGCGCACCTTCCTGGAGCTGGGACCGGACGGGGTGCTCTGCGGCATGGGGCGGGACGCCCTGGGAGACCGGTCCGGCACCGCGTTCCTGCCCACCCAGCGGCGGGGCCGAGCCGAGGTGCCGACGATCACCACCGCGCTGGCGGGCCTGCACGTCAACGGCGTGGCCGTGGACTGGGGCGGGTACTTCGCGGGTACCGATGCACAACGCGTCGACCTGCCCACCTATCCCTTCCAGAACCGGCCTTTCTGGCCCGAGCCCCCTGCCGCGGGCGGTGTCGAGGCGATCGATGCCATGGACGCCGAGTTCTGGTCCGCGGTCGAGCGCGAGGACGTGGAATCGCTGAAGGCCACCCTCGAACTGGACGACGACACGGTGACCGCGATGGTGCCGGCCCTGTCATCGTGGCGCCGCGTCAACCGCGACGAGTCCACTGTGAACAACTGGCGGTACTCGGTCACGTGGAAGCCGGTGGCCGTCGGGCTGGAGGGGCCGGCCGGACGGTGGCTCGTCCTCGTCCCGGCCGGGACCGGGCTGGACGACTGGCTCAACACCGTGGTGGATGCCCTCGGCGTGGAGGCGGTCCGGATCGAGGTAGTGGAACCCGACCGGGATGCCCTGGCCGACCGGCTGGGCGGTCTGCTCGCCGATGGCGCCCTGTTCGCGGGTGTGCTCTCGCTGCTCGCGATTCTCGACGGCGAACCGTCCGGAACCCCCGATGTGCCCGGCTGCCTGGCGATGACCGCCATCGCGGTGCAGGCACTGGGTGACGCCGGGATCGACGCGCCACTGTGGTGCGTCACCAGCGGTGCGGTGGCCACCGGCCGCTCGGAGTGCGTTCACAGCCCTGTGCAGGCCGCGGTTTGGGGACTGGAGCGCGTCGTCGCCCTCGAACATCCCCAGCGCTGGGGTGGGCTCGTCGACCTGCCCGAGGATCTCGACCGGCAAGTGCTTCGCAGGCTCCCCGGCGTGCTGGCGGGATCCTCAGGCGAGGACCAGGTGGCGGTGCGAGCCGGTGGAGTGTTCGCGCGCAGGCTCATGCACAGCCCGATCTCGGACAGGGCGCGGCCGCGTGAATTCCGCCCGAGCGGCACGGTACTGATCACCGGTGGTACCGGGGGGCTCGGCGGCCACGTCGCCCGATGGCTCGCTCGCCTTGGCGCGGACCACCTGCTGCTGACGAGCCGGCGTGGCATGGACGCGCCGGGTGCCGCCGGACTGCGGCGCGAACTCATCGAGCTCGGTGCCGACGTCACGATCACGGCCTGCGATGTCGCGGACCGGGACGCACTGGCGGCAGTGCTCGCCGGCATCCCTGCCGACCGCCCGCTCAGCGCGGTCGTCCACACGGCGGGCGTCGTGGATGACACCCTCATCGACGAGCTCTCACCGGACAGGTTCTCGGCCGTATTGCGCGCGAAGATGGTTTCGGCATGGAATCTCCACGAACTCACCAGAGACGTCGACCTGTCGGCGTTCGTGTTGTTCGCCTCGACGGCGGGCGCGTTCGGAGCGGCAGGGCAAGGTAACTACGCGGCCGCGAACGCCTTCTTGGATGCCCTCGCGGAGTACCGGCGGGCGCGAGCCCTGACCGGGACCTCGATCGCGTGGGGGCCTTGGGCGGACTCCGGCATGGTCATGGACGGTGCGAAGGTCGGGGACCGGGTGCGCCGCGGCGGGTTCGTGCCCATGCCGCCACGGCTGGCGATCTCCGCGCTGCAGCAGGCCATCGAGCACGATGACCCGGTCCTCGCCGTCGTGGACATCGCCGACTGGAGCCGCTTCGCGGCCGCGGTTTCCGGTTTCGGGTCCGCACCGTTCATCGGCGACCTGCCCGAGGTTCGGCGGGCAACGGGTACCAGCCCCGCGGACCGCCACGAACCACCGCTGCGGCAGCGGCTCGGGAACCTACCGGAGCCCGAACGTGGCCGCTTCCTGCTCCAGTTGCTGCGCACTCAGGTCGCGGCGGTGCTGGGGTACGCCGATGCGCATGACGTGGACGCCGAGCAGGCCTTCCACACCATGGGCTTCGACTCGTTGACGGCGCTCGAGCTGCGCAACGCGCTCGCCGCGGCGACTGGGCTGGTTCTGCCCGCCTCCGTGGTCTATGACCACCCGACGCCGTTGGCGTTGTCGGAGTTCCTGCTGTCCGGGTTGCTCGGGTCGATCACCGACCCGGTGGTGCCTGTTCCCGTCGCCGGGCCGGTGGACGACGACCGGATCGCGATCATCGGGATGAGCTGCCGTCTCCCCGGTGACGTGGTTTCGCCCGAGCACCTGTGGCAGCTCCTGGCCGAGGGCCGGGACGGGATCTCCGCGTTCCCCACCGACCGCGGGTGGGCCCTCGACGCGCTGGCCGCAGGCGCGTCGGTCACTCGCATGGGTGGGTTCCTGACCGGTGCCGCCGAATTCGACGGAGACTTCTTCGGCATCTCGCCGCGCGAGGCGCTGGCGATGGATCCGCAGCAGCGGCTGCTGCTGGAAACGGCCTGGGAGGCGCTGGAACGGTCCCGGATCGACCCCACCTCCCTGCGGGGCAGCCAGACCGGTGCCTTCGTGGGCACCAACGGCCAGGACTACGCGAGCGTGCTGCGCAACGCCGCTGCTGATGTACAGGGCTACGTGGCCACTGGTAACACCGCCAGCGTCTTGTCCGGCCGGCTGTCCTACACGCTTGGGCTTCAAGGCCCGGCGATCACGGTCGACACCGCGTGTTCGTCCTCGCTCGTGGCACTGCATTTGGCCACGAGGGCGCTGCGCGGCGGCGAATGCTCGCTGGCTCTTGCCGGCGGTGTGTCGGTGATGTCCAGCCCGGACTCTTTCGTCGAGTTCAGCGCGCAGGGCGGGCTGGCCCCGGACGGCCGGTGCAAGGCGTTCGCTGACGCGGCGGACGGCACAGCCTGGGCCGAAGGTGTCGGTGTCCTTGTGCTGGAACGGCTTTCCGATGCCGTCCGCAACGGGCACGAAGTCTGGGGAATCGTCCGCGGCACGGCGGTCAATCAGGACGGTGCTTCCAACGGGCTCACCGCACCGAACGGGCCGGCGCAGCAGAGGGTGATCGGGCAGGCGCTGGCCGATGCGGGCCTGTCCCCGGCCGAGATCGACGCCGTCGACGCGCACGGGACGGGCACCACGCTGGGCGACCCCATCGAGGCGCACGCCCTCCTCGCCGCATACGGGCAGGACCGGGCGAATCCGCTGCTGCTCGGCTCGGTCAAGTCGAACCTCGGGCACACGCAGGGGGCGGCCGGCGTGACCGGCGTGATCAAGATGGTGCTCGCCATGAAGCATGGGATGCTGCCCCGCACTCTGCACGTCGGCCGTCCATCGTCCCATGTGGACTGGAGCGCGGGCTCGCTGCGCCTGCTCACCGAGCCGCGGGAATGGCCGGATACCGGTCGTCCCCGTCGCGCGGGTGTTTCCGCGTTCGGCATCAGCGGCACCAACGCGCATGTGATCCTTGAGCAAGCACCGCCGGACCCGCAGGGCGCGCCATCAGGTGTGGAGCCGGCCGTGGTGCCCTGGGTCGTTTCGGCGCGGACCGAAGAGGCGTTGCGCGCCCAGCTCGACCGGCTTGCCGAACACATCGCCGACCGGCCCGGCCTCTCCTGGTGGGGCGTCGGCAGGGCACTCGCGATCGAACGGGCCGCACTGAGGCACCGGGCTGTGCTCCTGGCAGGCGCGGACGGGGTGACCGAGATCGCGCGCGGGGCAGCCACCGCGCCCGGCGAGTGCGCGTTCCTGTTCTCGGGCCAGGGATCGCAGCGACTCGGCATGGGGCGGCAGCTCTACGCCAGGTACCAGGTGTTCGCCGACGCGCTTGACGAGGTGCTGGCACACCTCGACCCCAAGCTGCGGACGGTGATGTGGGGCGACGACCCGGAGGCGCTGACCGACACGGGGTACGCGCAGGCGGCGCTCTTCGCGATCGAGGTCGCCTTGTTCCGGCTGCTGGAGTCGTGGGCGATCCGGCCGCAGTACGTCACGGGCCACTCGGTCGGTGAGCTGGCCGCCGCGCATGTCGCGGATGTGCTGTCGCTGGCCGACGCTTGCAAACTGGTGTCGGCGCGGGGAGAGCTGATGCGCACGCTGCCCGAGAACGGGGTCATGGTGGCGGTGCAGGCGAGCGAGGGCCAGGTGGCGCCGCTCCTCGACGAGCGGGTCGCGATCGCCGCGGTCAACGGCCCTTCGGCCGTCGTGCTCTCGGGCGCCGAAGACGCGGTGCTCGCGGTCGTCGAGCGGCTTTCGGCCGAGGGCGTGCGCACCAGCAGGCTCCGGGTGAGCCACGCGTTCCACTCGCCCTTGATGGAGCCGATGCTCGCCCGGTTCGGCGAGGTCGCCGCCGGGTTGAGCTACCGGCCGCCCGCACTGACGGTGATCTCCACCATCACCGGCGAAGTGGCCACTGCCGGGCAGCTGTGCTCCCCGGGGTACTGGGTGCGGCACGTGCGGGAAACCGTGCGCTTCGCCGATGGTGTGCGCGCCCTGCGCGCTGCCGGGGCGAAGAATTTCGTCGAGCTGGGGCCGGACGGTGTGCTGTGCGCGCTTGCCCAGCACACCGTCGACGACGCGCTGCTGGTTCCTCTGCTGCGTAAGGAGAAGACTGAAGAGTCCACGGTAGTCACCGCACTCGGCAGGCTGCACGCACAAGGTGTCGCGGTCGACTGGGCTGCCTACTTCGGGCAGGCACCCCGGGTGGAACTGCCCACTTATGCCTTCCAGCGCACCCGGTTCTGGCCGGACACCGGGCCCGCCTTGCGCGCCGCGGCGCACGAGGCGGACGGTGAGTTCTGGGCCGCGGTGGAACAGGCCGACGTGCACACCCTTTCCACGGCGCTGCACCTCGACAGCGCGACGCTCGCAGACGTGGTGGTTCCGGCACTGTCGTCTTGGCGCCGCGGGCAGCAGCGGAAGGCGGCCGCCGAACGCTGGCACTACCGGACCAGCTGGTCGCCCGTTCCCTCACCCGCCAAGCCGGAACTCAGCGGAATCTGGCTGGCGCTGGTCCCGTCCGGCTGGGCCTGCGACGACTGGCTGCGCACGGCGGTGAACGCGCCGCATGGCACCGTCGTCGCGGCTGACGTGGCCGAGGTGGGGGACTTGGCGGCTCGCGGCACGGAGATCGCCGGCGTGGTGTCGTTCCTCTCCGCTGCTCCCGGCCAGGCCTCGGCACGGTGGCCCGCCGAGCTGCTGGGCGAACTGGTGGAGGCCGGCATAACGGCACCTCTGTGGTGCGTGACCCGCCGGGCGGTCGCCGTCGACGGCATGGACCCCGAGCCCGACCTGGTCCAGGCCGCCGTGTGGGGTGCGGGCAGGGTGTGCGCGGCCGAGCACCCGCAGCGCTGGGGCGGGCTCATCGATCTGCCTGCCGAGCTCACCCCTGCCGTGGCCGACGCGTTCACCGCGGTTCTCGCCGGGCTCGGGGAGGACCAGGTCGCGGTGCGTCCGGCCGGTGCGTCCGCGCGGCGCCTGACCCGGGCGGAGTCCGGACCGGCGGACGAACCCTGGACACCGAGCGGCACGGTGCTCGTGGCCGGCCCTGCCGACACGCACCTGCTTCGCTGGCTCGCGGCCACCGGCGCCGAGCGGCTGCTGCTGGCCGGTCCGCAGACCACAGCGGACGGAAACGATCTCGGCGTGGACGTCATCCGATGCGACGCCACCGACCGTGCGGCGCTGGCTACGGCGTTGGCCGGCATCCCGGCCGAGGCTCCGCTGACGGCGGTACTCGTGACCGCGGAGCCTATGAGGGCGGACGGCAGCTTCGGCGAGACCCTGCTCGCCTCGGTCGCCGTGGCAGAACAACTCGACTCATTGCTCGGCGAGGCCGAACTGGAGGCCTTCGTGGTGTCGAGTTCGGTCGCCGCGGCGTGGGGTACGGCGGGCCGCGGACATGAGGCCGCCGTCGGCGCGTACCTGGAAGCGCTTGCCCACCGGAGGCGTGTGCGCGGTCTGCACGCGTCGTCGATCGCCTGGGGAGCGTGGTCCGCCGACACCGACCTGGCCGCACATCTGCGGTTCAACGGGCTTCCGGCGATGGATCCCGAGGTGGCGCCGTCCATGCTGGGAGAGGTGGTGGCTTCGGGCGATTGGTCCGCGCTGGTCGCCGACGTCGATTGGGAGCGGTTCGCCCCGGCCTTCACCACTGGACGCCCGAGCCCGATGCTGGCTGGCGTACCCGAGGCCGGCATCGCGATCGAAGCCGCGGAACGCGCCAGGACGGAGACCCGATCGGAGGCTGACGGCCTGCGCCGGCGCCTGCGCGATCTGCCCGCCGCTGAGCGGGGTGGCGTGCTTCTCGACGTCGTCCGCGACAGGGTCGCCGCCGTGCTCGGCCATGCCGGAGCGGGCCGGATCGAGCCCGACCGGGCCTTCTCCGACCTGGGGTTCGACTCGCTGACCGCGGTGGATCTGCGCAACCAGCTCGCCGCCGCGACCGGCCTCAGCCTCCCGGTGACCCTCGTCTTCGACCACCCGACCCCGGCCGACCTCGCCGGCCACCTGCTCGGTGTGCTGCTGCCCGGGGAGGTCATGTGCGACACCCAGGAAGGGGAGATCCGTGCCCTGCTGGCTTCGGTGCCGCTGGCGCGGCTGCGGGCGATCGGTGTGCTGGAGCCGCTGCTGCGGCTGGCAGGCGAGACGGAGACCGAGCCGACCGAGGCGGACATCGATGCGATGGACGTGGACGACCTCGTGCGAGCCGCGCTGCACGGACACACCGACCAGCCGCAGAACTGAAGGGTTCGACGATGACCGCACCCAGTGACAAGGTTGTCGGCGCGCTGCGTTCCGCGCTCAAGCAGGTCGAGAGCCTGCGTGAGCGAAACCGGGAACTGGTGGCCGCGGCGACCGAGCCGATCGCGATCATCGGCATGGCCTGCCGGTACCCGGGTGGCGTGCGCTCTCCCGAGGACCTGTGGCGGCTGGTGGCCGACGGTGTCGACGCGATCGGCGAAATGCCGGCCGACCGGGGCTGGGATCTGCCCGCGCTGGATCATTTCGGTGCCGGGCTGGCGGATGTTCCCGCGGTGCCCCGGCACGGGGGATTCCTCGACGACGTCGCCGGGTTCGACCCCGGCTTCTTCCGGATCGCGCCGCTCGACGCCCTGGTGATGGATCCGCAGCAGCGGGTCCTGCTCGAGGTGTCGTGGGAGGCACTGGAACGCGCCGGTATCGACCCCACCTCGCTGCGAGGTGGCGACACCGGTGCGTTCGTCGGCGGCGGCACTGGTGACTACCGCGCACCCATGCACGGCCTGGAGTGGCAGACCGCCCAGTCGGGAAGCCTGCTGTCCGGTCGTCTCGCCTATACCTTCGGCCTGCACGGGCCGACGCTGTCGGTGGACACCGGGTGTTCGTCGTCGCTGGTCGCGCTGCACCTGGCCGCGCAGGCCCTGCGGGCCGGGGAGTGCGGGCTGGCGCTGGTAGGTGGCGTGACGGTGATGTCCACGCCGGCCGGGTTTGTGGAGTTCGCGGTGCAGGGCGCGTTGTCGCCGGACGGTCGTTGCCGGGCATTCGGAGACGCCGCTGACGGCACCGGCTGGGCCGAGGGTGCCGGAGTGCTCGTCGTCGAACGCCTTTCGAACGCGCGGCGCAACGGCCACCGGGTGCTGGCCGTCGTGCGCGGCAGCGCGATCCACGCCGACGGGGCTTCCAACGGCCTCACCGCGCCCAATGGTCCCGCGCAGCAGCGGGTGATCCTGCAGGCGCTGGCCAACGCGGGACTGCCGGCATCCGAAGTGGACGTCGTGGAGGCGCACGGGACCGGCACCGCGCTGGGCGATCCGATCGAGGCCCAGGCCTTGCTGGCAGCCTACGGTCAGGACCGGGATCCGGACCGGCCGCTGTTGCTCGGGTCGATCAAGGCGAACATCGGCCACACCCAGTCCGCGGCCGGCGTGGCCGGGGTGATCAAGATGGTGTCGGCGCTCTGCCACGGCGTGGTGCCGAAAACGCTGTACGCCGAACCTCCATCGTCGCGTGTGGACTGGCAGTCCGGCGCGGTGCAGCTGGTCACCGAGGAGGTCGCCTGGCCGGATCGCGGCCGGCCGCGCAGGGCCGCGGTCTCCTCCTTCGGGGCCAGCGGGACCATCACGCACGTCGTTCTGGAACAGGCGGTCGCGGAACCCGCTGCCGCGGAACCCGCTGCCGTGGCACCCGGTGTGGTGCCGTGGGTGTTGTCAGCTCGCGGCGATGGAGCTCTCAGGGCGCAGGCCGAGGCGCTGCGTTGGCGGTTGGACGCCGCGTCACCGAGCCCGGTCGACGTGGGTTTCTCACTGGCCACTACACGAGCGGTGCTGGAGCGCAGGGCGGTGATCCTCGTCGAGGAACTCGACGGCGCGACCGGATCACTGGCCGCGCTCGCGGCCGGAACGTCGGATCCCGCGGTGGTCAAGGGCACCCCACTGGGCGGAAAGACGGCGTTCGTGTTCTCCGGGCAAGGAGCGCAGCGGCTCGGCATGGGCCGCGAGCTGTACCGGCGTTTCCCGGTGTTCGCCGAGGCCTTCGACGCCGCGGCCGCCGAGCTGGCAGGTCACCTGGGCGGGTCGCTGGCCGACGTCGTCTGGGGTACCGATCCGACCCTGATCGACGACACCGGCTGGACCCAGCCGGCGCTGTTCGCGGTCGAGGTGGCGCTGTTCCGGCTGGTGCGGTCGTGGGGCGTGGTGCCCGACTATCTGACGGGGCATTCCATCGGCGAGATCGTGGCCGCCCACGCGGCCGGAGTGCTCACACTCGGCGACGCCTGCGCGATGGTGGCCGCTCGAGCCAGGCTGATGCGGGCACTTCCCCGAGGTGGGGCGATGATCGCGGTCCGGGCCGCGGAGCACGAGGTGCTTCCGCTGCTGGCCGGGCGCGAAGATCGGGTTGCGATCGCGGCGGTCAACGGTCCCGCCTCGGTGGTGTTGTCCGGGGAAGAGGACGCCGTGGCCGAGGTCGCCGGAATCCTGTCGGCGGAGGGCCACCAGACCAAGCGGTTGCCGGTGAGTCACGCGTTCCACTCGCCACTGATGGACCCGATGCTGGCCGAGTTCCGCGACGTGGTGCGCGGTTTGTCGTTCCACCGGCCGGAAATTCCCGTGGTCTCCACGGTGCATGGCGAAACGGCCACCGGGAGCGACATGGGCGACCCGGACTACTGGGCCGGGCACGTGCGCCGTTCGGTGCGGTTCGCCGACGCCGTGCGGACTCTCGCCGGTCTCGGAGTGACCCGCTACGTCGAACTCGGACCGGGCAACGCACTGTCGTCGATGGTGCACGAGACCGTGGACGAGTCGGCCGACGTCGACAGCGCCGTGGTGCCCCTGCTCCGGGACGATCGCGGCGAGGAAGCCGCGGCGGTCCGCGGGCTCGGCGAACTGTGGGCGGCAGGGGTTCCGGTGGACTGGCGCGCGTTCTTCGCCGGCACTGGCGCTTCCGTCACGGACCTGCCGACCTACCCGTTCCAGCGGGAGCGGTTCTGGGCGGGGGCCGGTGCGCGCGCGGGGGATGCCGCCGGACTCGGCCTCGTGCCGATCGAACATCCGCTACTGGGCGCCGCGGCGATCTCGGCCGACGACGGCGCCGTGCTGGTCACCGGCAGGGTGTCCGTGGCGACGCATCCGTGGCTCGCCGATCACGTCGTCGATGGTGCGGTGCTGTTCCCCGGCGCCTGCTTCCTCGAACTGGTGCTGCGAGCGGCCGACCAGGTCGGCGCCACCAGGATCGACGAGCTGACCCTGTCCGTTCCCCTGGTGCTGGGGGAACGCGACCACTTCGCCGTCCAGGTCTGGCTGGGTCCGGCTGCCCAGGACGGCAGGCGGGACGTCCGGGTGTACTCCCGCCCCGGGCACCTCGTGGACGGTGAGTGGACCCAGCACGCCGGCGGCGTGGTCAGCCGCGATGAGCCGGTGTCCGAAGCCGACACCACCGAGTGGCCGCCCCCTGGCGCGGAGCCGGTGGACACCGAGGGCCATCACGACGTGTTGGCCGGCAGCGGTCTGGTGTACGGGCCGCTGTTCCACGGCCTTCGCGAGGTGTGGCGCTGGGGCGACGAGATTCTTGCCGAGGTCGCGCTGCCTGACCTGCGCGGTCGCAGCCACGGCGCGGGCGAGTTCGGACTGCACCCGGCGCTGCTGGACGCCGCGTTCCAGGCGAGCGCGTTCATCGAAGCCGACACAGGCCGGAACCTCACGCCGTCCTCGTGGCGCGGGGTCAGCCTGCATGCGAGCGGCGCCCGGACGCTCCGGGTGCGCTTGGCCCGCGGGGCCGACGGAGTGTCGCTGTCGGCGGTGGACGTGGCGGGCGATCCGGTGATTTCGATGGAGTCGCTGGTGCTGCGGTCACGGTCGGGCGGCCCGGCCGTAACCGAACGGTCCGGCGTGCTGGATTCCCTGTTCACCCTGGACTGGGTGGAAGCCCCGGTCCAGGGCCCGGCCGGGGATGGCGAGTCGCGGGGCGTGCTGGGCGAAGACCTGCTCGATGTGGCCGGGGTCCGGGCCGCGGACCTGCCGGGCTTTGCCGCCATGGAACACATTCCGGGCGTTGTGGTGGTTTCGGTGACCGGCGATGCGGATCTGCCTGGCGGTGCGGTGGGTCGTGTGCTCGGTTTGGTCCGGGAGTGGCTGGCGGAGGAGCGGTTTGCCGGCTCCTGTTTGGTGTTTGTGACTTGTGGTGCTGTTGATGTTGGTGGTGGGCTGCGGGATTTGGCCGCGTCGGCGGTGTGGGGTTTGGTTCGGTCGGCGGTGTCGGAGCATCCTGGTCGGTTCGGGTTGCTGGATGTGGAGTGCGACGCCGATGTCGCGGTGGGTTTGCGGGTGCTGTCCGGGGGCGAGTCGCAGGTGGCGGTACGGGATGGTGTCGCGCGGGTCGCGCGGTTGGCGCGCTTCGCCTCGCACGGGGAGTTGACCCTGCCGAGCCCGTGGGATCGAGAAGGCTCGGTGTTGATCACCGGCGGCACCGGTGGTTTGGGCGCGGTCCTCGCGCGGCATCTGGTGGCACGTGGTCAGCGGCGGTTGGTACTGGTCAGTCGCCGGGGACCGCAGGCGCCGGGCGCGGCCGAGCTGAGGGAGGAGCTCGCCGCTTCAGGCGCTGAGGTGTCAGTCGTCTCCTGCGATGTCTCCGACCGCGATGCGGTGCACGACCTGGTGGCGGGAATCGAGGGTTCGTTGACCGCCGTGATCCACGCCGCGGGGGTGGTCGACGACGGGGTGATCGAGTCGTTGACGCCGGAACGCGTGGCCGGCGTGCTGGGTCCCAAGGCGGATGCGGCCTGGTACTTGCACGAGGCGACTTTGGGCCGTGATCTGGACGGGTTCGTGCTGTACTCCTCGGCCGCCGGAGTGATGGGCAGCCCCGGACAGGGCAACTACGCCGCCGCCAGTGCATTCCTGGACGCGTTGGCCTGCCATCGGCGTGCGCTGGGGCTGCCCGCGGTGTCGGTGGCGTGGGGACCGTGGTCACCGGAGCTGGGCATGACCGGTTCGCTGAACGGCACTGATCGGCAGCGCGGCGCTGCCTCGGGCATCGGCTACATCGACGCCGACCGGGGCATGGCGATGTTCGACACCGCCGTCACCACGAACCGCTCCCACCTCGTCGCCACCGTGGTCGGCATCGGCCAGGTCAGGTCCGCCGGACAGGTCCCGCCGATCCTGCGCGATCTCGTCCGGACACCTCGACGTGTCGCCGCCACCGCGCCGGAGTCCGGTGGGGACCTCGCGGCCAGACTCTCCGCCCTTCCCGAGGCCGACCGGATCGGATCGCTGGCCGAGCTCGTGCGCGCGGAGGCCGCCGCGGTCCTCGGCCACCTGTCGACGGACATGATCGGGGCCCGGCAAGACTTCCGGAGCCAGGGCTTCGACTCGTTGACCGCGGTGGAACTACGCAACCGGCTGTCCGGCGCCACCGGGTTGCGCCTGCCGGCCACGCTGGCGTTCGACTACCCGAACCCCGCCGTGCTCGCCGAATTCCTGCTCGCCGAGCTGACCGGCGAGGGCGTCGCCGCACTCACGCCGATCGCCGCCGCGACCACGGACGACCCGATCGTCATCGTCGGGATGAGCTGCCGCTTCACCGGGGGCATCCACTCTCCCGAGCAGTTGTGGGATCTCATCATCGAGGGCGCGGACGCGATCTCCGGCTTCCCGGCCGACCGCGGCTGGGAGCTCATGGGTGACGGCGACCTCGGCACCTTCGCCGGTGGTTTCCTTCATGACGCGGCCGATTTCGACGCCGGCTTCTTCGGTATCTCCCCACGCGAAGCGGTCGCGATGGATCCGCAGCAGCGGATCCTCCTGGAAGTCGCGTGGGAGGCGTTCGAGCGGGCCGGCATCGATCCCGGGTCGGTGGCAGGCACCGCGACGGGTGTCTACGTCGGCGGCGCGGACGCCGACTACGCCAACCTACTGGTGGGCAGTCCGGGTGCCGAGGGTTTCGTGATGACCGGGACCACCCCGAGTGTGATCTCCGGCAGGCTGGCCTACACGTTCGGCCTCGAAGGTCCGGCGGTCACCGTCGACACGGCCTGCTCGTCGTCACTGGTGGCGCTGCATCTCGCGGCACAGGCACTGCGGCTCGGTGAGTGTTCCCTCGCGCTGGCCGGTGGCGTGGCGGTGCTGTCCTCCCCGGCCCCGTTCACCGAGTTCGCGCGGCAGGGCGGGCTCGCGGCGGACGGGCGTTGTAAGGCTTTCGCCGACTCCGCCGACGGCACCGGGTGGTCCGAGGGCGCGGGGTTGCTGGTCCTGGAGCGCTTGTCCGACGCTCGCCGCAACGGCAGGCGGATTCTCGCCGTGATACGGGGTTCGGCGGTCAACTCCGATGGGGCGTCCAACGGGCTGACCGCACCGAACGGGCCGTCGCAGCAGCGGGTGATTCGCCAGGCCCTGGCCAACGCGGGTCTCACAGCGTCCGAAGTGGACGTCGTGGAGGCGCACGGAACCGGTACCAGGCTGGGTGATCCGATCGAGGCACAGGCTTTGCTGGCAACCTATGGCCGGGATCGGGAGACACCGCTGCTGCTTGGCTCCCTCAAGTCCAACCTCGGCCACACCCAGGCGGCGGCCGGTGTGGCCGGGGTGATCAAAATGGTGCTGGCGATGCGGCACGGCGTCGCGCCGCGCACCCTGCACGTGGACGAACCTTCCGCGCAGGTCGACTGGGACTCCGGTGCCGTGCGGCTGCTGACCGAGCAGGTTGCCTGGCCCGCCGCGGCGCGCCCCCGTCGCGCGGGGGTGTCCGCCTTCGGCGTCAGCGGTACCAACGCGCACTTCATTCTGGAACAGCCACCGGCCGCGGAGCCGGCCGGGGAACGGGCGACCACCACCACCCACGTGGTCCCGCTGGTGGTGTCGGGCAAGACCGAGGACGCACTACGGGCACAAGTCGACCGAGTAAGCGCCATCCTGACCGCAGGTTCCGGTCTCTCTCCGGTAGACGTCGGCTACTCGCTGGTGACCAGCCGATCGGCGTTCGAGCACCGGGCGGTGCTGCTTGCCGAGCCGGGCGGTGAGCCGGTCGTGGTCGCCCGCGGTGTTCAGGGCGAGGGCCGGCTGGCTTTCGCGTTCTCCGGGCAAGGAGCGCAGCGACTGGGCATGGGCCGCGAGCTGCACGCGCGTTTCCCAGTGTTCGCGGAAGCTTTCGACGCCGTGGTCGCCGGACTCGACACCCCGGTACGCGAGGTGATGTGGGGAGTCGATCCCGCGTTCGTGGACGAAACCGGGTACGCACAGCCCGCGCTGTTCGCTTTGGAGGTGGCACTGTTCCGGCTCGTCGAGTCGTGGGGTGTGCGGCCGGACTTCCTCGTCGGGCACTCGGTCGGCGAGCTGGCCGCGGCGCACGTCGCGGGCGTGCTTTCGCTGGAGGACGCGTGCGCGGTGGTCGATGCGCGCGCTCGGCTGATGCAGGCTCTTCCCCGCGGTGGAGCGATGATCGCGGTCCGGGCCGCGGAGCACGAGGTGCTTCCGCTGCTGGCCGGGCGTGAAGATCGGGTAGCGATAGCGGCGGTCAACGCCCCCGGAGCGGTCGTTTTGTCCGGGGTGGAGGCCGATGTGGCCGAGGTCGCGGGGGTCCTGGCGGAGCGGGGCCGCCGGACCAAGCGGTTGCCGGTGAGTCACGCGTTCCACTCGCCGTTGATGGACCCGATGCTGGCCGGTTTCGCGCGGGCCATCGACGGGGTGACGTTCGGCGAGCCGCGGATTCCGATCATCTCCACACTCACCGGAGAGCGGGCAGACCTCGGGTCGGCGGAGTACTGGCAGCGCCAGGTCCGGGAGCCGGTGCGGTTCGCCGACGCCGTCCGGGTACTCGGCGAGGCCGGAGTGCGGCGGCTGATCGAGCTCGGACCGGACGGGTCCCTGTGCGCCGGCGCGGCGAACACCCTGCCCGACCTCGTCGCCGTGCCGGTAGCACGTGCCGGGTTCCCGGAGGAGTGGTCGGTACTGCGGGCGCTGGGCGAACTGCACGTGGCCGGGGTCGATGTGGACTGGGCCGGGTTCTTCGCCGGCGCCGGGGCATCCGCCGTGGACCTTCCGACCTATCCGTTCCAGCACGAGCGGTTCTGGCCGAAGCCGTCCACCAGGCCAGGCGACGCGTCCGGGCTTGGCGTTTCGCCCGCCGAGCATCCGATGCTCGGGGCGGCGGTGGTGCTGGCGGACGGTGCGGGCGTGGTGTTGACCGGCCGGCTGTCCTGGGCAACCCACCCCTGGCTCGCCGACCACAAGGTCGGCGGCACCGTGCTGGTTCCGGCGACAGCTCTGCTCGAACTGGCGGTCCGGGCCGGCGACCAGGTGGACTGCCGGCGGGTCGAAGAGCTGACGATGCTGTCGCCGCTGGTCCTGCCCGAGCGGGGCACCGTGCGGGTGCAGGTCCGCGTGGACGTGGCCGACGAGCACGGTCGACGGGCGATCGCCATCCATTCGCGCCCCCACGACGGCGAGCACGCGCCGTGGACGCAGCATGCCACCGGAACACTGGCCACCGAACCATCCGGCCCCGACGCCGGCTTCGCCGCGAACTGGCCGCCGGAGAACGCGCGGCCGGTGGACGTGACCGACTGCTACGAGCACGTCGCCGCGATGGGTTTCGGCTACGGACCGACATTCCAGTGCCTGCGCGCGGTGTGGCAACGCGGTGACGAGGTGTTCGCGGAGGTCGCGCTGCCGGAGCAGGCCGAAGCACGCGCGTTCACGCTGCATCCCGCGCTGCTGGATTCCGTTTCGCACGCCGTGCTCGTGACCAGGAAGGCCGGTGACGAGCCGAGCTTGCCGTTCGCGTGGGAGGGCGTGACGGTGCATGCGAGCGGAGCGTCGTCGCTGAGGGTTCGGCTGGTCGACCACGGCAACGACTCGATCGCCTTCGAAGCCGTCGACGTCACCGGCCGGCCGGTGATCTCCGTCGAGTCGCTGCGCGCCCGGCCGGTGACCGGCGATGCGGGCGGAGCGTCGATCTCGCACGAGGACTCGCTGTTCACTGTGGACTGGAAGCAGGCGCCGGATGAGCCGGACGTAGAGGTCTCCGTCGCGGTGCTGGGCGATGACGTACTTGACGTAACCGGCGTGAAGGCGGCGGATTTGGCGGACCTGGCCGCCGCGGACCCCATTCCGCGCGTTGTGGTGGTTTCGGTGACCGGCGGCGTCGGCGTGGCGGGGGATGTGGTGGGTCGTGCGCTCGGTTTGGTGCGGGGGTGGCTGGCGGAGGAGCGGTTTGCCGGTTCTTGTTTGGTGTTTGTGACTCGGGGTGCGGTGGATTCCGGTGGCGGTGTGGGGGATGTGGCGGCGTCGGCGGTGTGGGGGTTGGTTCGGTCGGCGGTGTCGGAGCATCCTGGCCGGTTCGGGTTGCTGGATGTGGAGTGTGACGCCGATGTCGTGGTGGGTTTGCGGGTGTTGTCCGGGGGTGAGTCGCAGGTAGCGGTGCGGGGTGGTGTCGCGCGGGTCGCGCGGTTGGCGCGGCTGGCCTCGCACGGGGAGCTGACCCTGCCGCCCGGCGATGATGCCTGGCGGCTGGAGTGCCGCGGCCGCGGAAGTCTCGACCAGCTGGCTCTTGTTCCGTGCCCGGAGGCGGGCGCGCCGCTGGCCGGTGCTCAGGTGCGGATCCGGGTTTCTGCCGCCGGCTTGAACTTCCGGGATGTGCTGAATGTGCTTGGCATGTATCCCGGTGAAGCGGGTGCGCTGGGTTCCGAGGCCGCTGGTGTCGTGGTGGAGGCCGGGCCGCGGGTTCGCGGGCTGTCGGTGGGGGATCGGGTGATGGGCATCGTGCCGGGCGGGTTTGCCTCGGAGGTCACGGTGCCTGACGAGGGGTTGCTCGTTCGTGTGCCGGAGGAGTGGTCCGACGAGGTCGCGGCGTCGGTGCCGTTGGTGTTTCTGACGGCGTGGTACGCGTGGGTGGATTTGGCTGATTTGCGCCCGGGTGAGCGTGTGCTGGTGCATGCGGGAGCTGGTGGCGTGGGCATGGCGGCGATCCAGCTCGCGCGGCATCTGGGTGCCGAGGTTTTCGCCACGGCCAGCGAGGGCAAATGGGGGGTCTTGCGTGAGCTGGGTGTGCCGGCGGATCACATCGCTTCGTCGCGCTCGCTGGATTTTGCCGAGAAGTTCAAGGCGGCGACCGGTGGTCGCGGGGTGGATGTGGTGCTCAACTCCCTGGCGGGGGAGTTCGCGGACGCTTCTCTGGGGCTGCTGGCGCCGGGTGGCCGGTTCCTGGAGATGGGCAAGACCGACATCCGTGACCCGGATGGGCTTCCCGATGTCGTGTACCGGGCGTTCGATCTCGCGGATGCCGGGCCGCGGCGTGTTCAGGAGATGTTGACGGAATTGGTGGGGCTTTTCGAGCGGGGTGCGGTGTTGCCGCTGCCGGTGCGCTCGTGGGATGTGCGGTCCGCTGTCGAGGCGTTCCGGTTCATGAGCCAGGCCCGGCATGTGGGCAAGCTGGTGCTGCGTATACCCCGCCGGTGGGATCGGGATGGGGCGGTGTTGATCACTGGTGGGACTGGTGGGTTGGGGGCGGTTCTTGCGCGGCATTTGGTTCGTTGTGGTCAGCGGCGGTTGGTGTTGGTGGGTCGTCGGGGGTTGGGGGCGTCGGGTGCGGCCGAGTTGGTGGGGGAGCTTGCCGCTTCAGGTGCTGAGGTGTCGGTTGTTGCGTGTGATGTGTCTGATCGTGGTGCGGTGCGTGATTTGGTGGCGGGTATTGAGGGTTTGACGGCGGTGGTGCATGCGGCGGGGGTGCTTGATGACGGTGTGATCGAGTCGTTGTCGCCGGAGCGTTTGGACGTTGTGCTGGGTCCGAAGGCCGATGGGGCGTGGTTTTTGCACGAGGCGACTTTGGGTCGTGGGCTGGCTGGGTTTGTGTTGTATTCCTCGACTGCCGGTGTGATGGGTGGTGCTGGTCAGGGGAATTATGCGGCGGCGAATGTGTATTTGGATGCGTTGGCGTCGTATCGGCGGGGTTTGGGGTTGCCTGCGGTGTCGGTGGCGTGGGGGCCGTGGACGCCGGAGCTGGGGATGACCGGTGGGTTGAGCGAAGCCGACCGGCGGCGCACGGCCTCCTCGGGCATCGGTCAGATTGATGCCGAGCAGGGTATGGCGATGTTCGATACCGCTGTCATCGGAGGCCGTTCCCAAGTGATCGCGCTACCCGTGCGCGGCATGCCGGACGCGGGCGCCCGGGTACCGCCGCTTCTGCGCGAACTTGTCCGGGGAAGCCGGCCTGCCGCTGCCGAGGCCGCGGTGTCCACCATGGACTTCGCCGGACAGCTCGCCGGAATACGCCCCGATGAACAGCTCGACCATCTCGTCGGCTTGGTACGCCGCGAGGCTGCCGTCGTACTCGCCCACTCGGATACCGATGCGATTCGGGCCGATCGCGAGTTCCAGGCACTCGGCTTCACCTCGCTGACGGCCGTGGAGCTGCGCAACCGGCTGGCCGCGGCTACCGGGCTACGCCTTCCCGCGACCGTGATCTTCGACTACGCCACACCGGCCGCGCTCGCCGGGCGTCTCTTGCCGGAACTGGTCGGTGCCGCGGAAGTCGAAGGGCCATCCGTGTTCGCGGAACTCGACCGGCTGGAGGCCGTCCTGGCGGCAACCGATCCGGACGGCATCACCAGGACCGGCGTGACGGGCCGGTTGAGGGAGTTGCTTGCTCGGTGGAGCGCGTCGGACGACGCGGTCGAGTCGGCCGGGGTGGCGGACAAGATCGAAGCCGCCAGTCCTGACGAGGTCTTCGATTTCATCGACAACGAGCTCGGACGGCAAGCGCGGTCAGGCTCGATTCGCACAGGAAGGGCGCTGTGATGCCGGACGACCGGAAGCTTGTCGACTATTTGAAGTGGGCAACCGCGGAACTGCACGACACGCGCCGCCGGCTCGCCGAGGTCGAATCCGGCAGGCAGGAGCCGGTGGCGATCGTCGGCATGGCGTGCCGGTACCCGGGCGGCGTCCGCAGCCCGGAGGACCTGTGGCAGCTCGTCGCCGACGGCAAGGACGCCATCTCCGGGTTCCCGACCGACCGCGGCTGGGAACTCGACGCACTCGCAGGCGACGGCCACGGCTCGAGCGCGACCCTGGAGGGTGGATTCCTCGACGACGTCGCCGCGTTCGACCCCGGGTTCTTCGGGATCTCGCCCCGTGAGGCCGTCGTCATGGATCCGCAGCAGCGGTTGCTGCTGGAGGTGTCCTGGGAGGCGCTCGAACGGGCGAGGGTCGACCCGGTGTCGTTGCGCGGCAGCAGGACCGCGGTGTTCACCGGCACCGATGGCCAGGACTACGCCAACCTCGTCCTGACGTCCACGGAGGAGGTCGATGGTCATGCCGTCACCAGCCTCGCGGCCAGCGTGCTGGCCGGCCGCGTCGCCTATACGTTCGGCTTGGAAGGCCCCGTCATGACCGTGGACACGGCGTGCTCATCGTCGCTCGTGGCGGTGCACCTGGCCGCACATGCGCTGCGGAGCGGAGAATGCTCCCTCGCGCTTGCCGGTGGGGTCACCGTGATGTCGACCTCGCTGCGCTTCGCCGGCTTCACCCGGCAAGGTGTGCTCTCCCCCGACGGCCAATGCAAGGCCTACGCCGATGCGGCGGACGGCACCGGCTGGTCGGAAGGAATCGGGATGGTCGCGCTGGAGCGGCTTTCCGATGCCCGCCGCAACGGGCACCGGGTGCTGGCGGTGGTACGGGGCAGCGCGGTGAACTCGGACGGGGCGTCGAACGGCCTCACCGCGCCGAACGGCCCTTCTCAGCAGCGAGTGATCCGGCAGGCGCTGGCCGCGGCCGGACTCTCACCGGCCGATGTGGACGTGGTGGAAGGGCACGGAACCGGCACCACCCTCGGTGATCCGATCGAGGCCCAGGCGCTGCAGCAGGCCTACGGACAGGACCGCGATCACCCCTTGTGGCTCGGCTCGGTGAAGTCGAACCTGGGGCATACGCAGGCGGCCGCGGGAGTTGCCGGCTTGATCAAGATGGTGCTGGCGATGCGGCACGGCGTGGTGCCACGCACGTTGCATGTGGACGAGCCGACTCGCCAGGTGGACTGGTCGGACGGCGCGGTGTCGCTGGCGACCGAGGAGATCCCGTGGCCGGAACTCGACCGGCCGCGGCGGGCCGGGGTGTCCTCGTTCGGTATCAGCGGCACGAACGCCCATCTCATCCTGGAACAGGAACCGGACCAGCCGGCTTCTTCCGCCGGCACGGCGCCGCCTGCCGTGGTGCCGTGGGTGGTGTCGGCGCGATCGGAGCCGGCGTTGCGGGCGCAGGTGGGCCGGCTCCTCTCCGCGACGAAGTCCGCATGCCCGGTGAATGTGGGCTTTTCCCTGGCGAGGTCCCGGTCGATGTTCGAGCATCGAGCGGTGTTGGTGGCCGGCGCCTCGGGAGAAGCGATCGAGGTGGCTCGGGGCACGGTCGGTGACGGCGGGACCGCGTTCGTGTTCTCCGGTCAGGGCGGCCAGCGATTGAGCATGGGGCGCGAGCTCGCTCAGCGGTTTCCGGTTTTCGCGGAGGCCTTCGACACCGTGCTGCGCGAGCTGGGCGACACGGTTCGGGATGTGGTGTGGGGCGAGGATCCGGAATGTCTGGAGATGACGGGCTCGGCGCAGCCTGCCTTGTTCGCCTTGGAAGTCGCGCTGTTCAGGTTGCTGGAATCCTGGGGTGTGCGGCCGGATGTCGTAGTGGGCCATTCGGTTGGCGAGCTGGCGGCGGCACACGTAGCCGGGGTGCTGTCCTTGCCCTGCGCGTGCCGCCTGGTGTCCGCGCGGGCGTCGTTGATGCAGGACTTGCCTGCCGGTGGCGCCATGGTCGCCGTGCAGGCTCCCGAGGATGAAGTGACGCCGCTGCTGGTCGAGGGCGTCTCGATCGCAGCTGTGAACAGCCCCGGAACAGTGGTGATCTCCGGCGTGGAACCGGCGGTCACCGAGGTCGCCGACGTGCTGGTGAACCGGGGCCGTAAGAAGACCCGGCTGCCGGTGAGTCACGCGTTCCATTCGCGGTTGATGGAGCCGATGCTGAGCGAGTTCCGAACCTCGATCGAGGACATCACCTTCGAAGAGGCGCGAATCCCGATTGTGTCCACGGTGACCGGTGCGCCGATCGATGAGCAGTTGAGGTCCGTTGACTACTGGGTGAAGCAGGTGCGCGAGCCGGTGCGGTTCGCCGACGCCGTGCGGTCGCTGAACGATGCCGGGGTGACCCGCTTCCTGGAGCTGGGGCCGGACGGTGGCCTGACCGCGGCCATCCAGGCGCACGTGCCCGATGCCACCGCGGTACCGATGCTGCGCAAGGACCAGCAGGAGCAGCGGTCGGCCATCCAGGCGCTTGGCGCGCTGCATGTTGTCGGGGTGGAGGTGGACTGGGCTTCGTTCTTCGCCGGTACCGGTGCGTCGCTGGTGGATCTGCCCACATATCCGTTCCAGCACGAGCGGTTCTGGCCTCGGCCGTCGACGAGGGCGGGGGACGCGTCCGGTCTGGGACTCTCGCCTGCTGGGCATCCGTTGCTGGGTGCGGCGGTGGCGTTCGCCGACGGAGCCGGTGTGATGCTGACCGGCCGGCTGTCGTTGGCGACTCATCCGTGGCTTGGTGACCATCGTGTCGGTGGCATCGCCTTGGTCCCGGCCACGGGGCTGCTCGAACTCGCGGTGCGGGCCGGCGACGAGGTGGGCTGCACCCTGGTGGAGGAGTTGACGATGCTGTCGCCGCTGGTGCTCGGCGAGCAGGGCGGTGTGCAGGTGCAGGTGCGGGTCGATGCCGCCGACGAGCACGGGCTTCGGCCGATCAGCATTCACTCGCGTCCCGAAAGTGCCGAGCAGGGGTGGACCCAGCATGCCACCGGGGCAGTGGCTGCCGACACGGTCGGTGTCGACGTCGAGTTCACTTGGGCGTGGCCACCCAAGGAGGCGACGCAGGTTGATCTGAGCGACTGTTACGAGCACTTCGCTGGGCTGGGTTTCGACTACGGGCCGGCGTTTCGCGGTCTTCGCGGGGTGTGGCGGCGCGGTCGTGAGACCTTCGTCGAGGTGTCCATTCCGGAGGCAGCCGAGGAGCGTGCGTTTCGGCTCCACCCGGCCCTGCTGGACTCCGTGCTGCATGCTCGGCTGCTGAACAAAGTGGGTGACGAGCCGAGCCTGCCGTTCGCGTGGGAGGGCGTGACGGTGCATGCGAGCGGGGCTTCGTCGCTGCGGGTTCGGCTGGTCGACCACGAAGACGGCTCGATCGCCATTGAGGCCACCGACGTCACCGGCAAGCCGGTGATCTCCGTCGAATCGTTGCGCGCCCGCGAGATCAGCAGCCTGCCGACGGCCGAATCCGTCGCGCACGCCGAGTGGTTGTTCACCGTGGACTGGGTGGAGACGTCCGCGGCGTCCGTGGATGCGTCGGTCGGGGTGCTGGGTGGTGGTTTGCCCGATGTAGCCGGCGTGCGGGTAGCGGATTTGGACGAGTTGTCCGGTCTGGATCGTGTTCCGGGGCTGGTTTTGCTTCCGGTGGTGGGCGGTCCCGGTGTGGTGGGGGACCTTCCGGGCCTGGTTTTGGGTTTCCTGCACCGGTGGCTGGCCGAGGATCGCTTCAGCGATTCGCGGCTCGTTGTGGTGACTCGGGGCGCGGTGGATGTCGGTGGTGGCGTGGAGGATCTGGCCGCGTCGGCGGTGTGGGGGTTGGTGCGTTCGGCGGAGTCGGAGCATCCTGGCAGGTTCGGTTTGCTGGATGTGGAGCGCGACATGGATGTCGCGCTGGGTGTGGGTGTGCTGGCGGGTGGTGAGCCGCAGGTGGCGGTTCGGGACGGTGCCGCTCGGATAGCGCGGCTGGCACGGCTGGACTCGTCCGGCGAACTGGTGCTGCCGCCGGAGCACGGCGAGTGGCGGTTGGAGTGCCGCAGTCGTGGCGGGCTTGATCAGCTGGCTGTTGTTCCGTGCCCAGCACTCGGTTCGCCGGTCGGTGCTCAGGTGCGGATCCGTGTCTTGGCCGCGGGTTTGAACTTCCGGGACGTGTTGAACGCGCTCGGGATGTATCCCGGCGGGGCCGGTGCGCTGGGCTCCGAGGCCGTGGGGGTCGTGGTGGATACCGGACCTGGGGTTCGTGGGCTGGCGGTGGGGGACCGGGTGATGGGTGTTGTGCTGGGCGGGCTCGCCTCGGAGGCCACGGTGGCCCATGAGGGGATGCTGGTCCGGGTGCCTGACGAGTGGAGCGATGAGGTCGCGGCGTCGGTGCCTCTGGTGTTCTTGACCGCGTATTTCGGGCTTGTCGTTCTGGGGGGACTCCGCGAGGGAGAGCGGGTTCTGGTTCACGCTGGTGCCGGTGGTGTGGGGATGGCGGCGATCCAGCTCGCCCAGCATCTCGGTGCCGAGGTTTTCGCCACGGCGAGCGAAGGCAAATGGGCTGTGTTGCGCGAGATGGGGCTGCCCGAGGACCACATCGCCTCATCGCGAGCACTGGATTTCGCAAGCAAGTTCAAGGCCGTCACGGACGGTCGTGGGATGGATGTGGTGCTCAATTCCCTGGCGGGGGAATTCGTGGATGCCTCGCTGGGACTGCTGGGGCCGGGTGGCCGGTTCCTCGAAATAGGGAAGACCGACATCCGCGATCTCGAAACGCTTCCTGAGGGTCTGGAGTATCGGGCGTTCGACGTGACCGAGGCGGGGCCGCAACGCTATCAGGAGATGCTGGTCGAGTTGCTGTCGTTGTTCCGGCGAGGCGCGTTGTCGCCGTTGCCGGTGCGGTCATGGGATGCGCGGCAGGCTGCTGATGCGTTCCGGTTCATGAGTCAGGCCAGGCATGTGGGCAAGCTGGTGTTGCGCATGCCTCGTCAGTGGGATCGGGACGGGGTCGTGCTGATCACCGGCGGCACCGGTGGATTGGGTGCGCTGCTGGCACGGCATCTTGTCCAGCGCGGACATCCGCGGCTGGTGCTGGCCAGTCGTCGTGGGCCGCAGGCACCGGGGGCCGCCGGGTTGTGCGAGGAACTTGCCGCAGCCGGTGGTGAAGTGTCTGTTGTGTCCTGCGATACGTCGGATCGGGATGCGGTGCACGCGTTGGTTGCCGGGATCGAGGGAAAGCTGACGGCGGTGGTGCACGCTGCCGGGGTCCTCGATGACGGGCTGATCGAGTCCTTGACTCCGGAGCGGGTGCACACGGTGGCCGGGCCGAAAGCTGACGGTGCGTGGTACCTGCACGAAGCAACCCTTGATCGTGATCTTGCCGGGTTTATGCTGTTCTCCTCGTCCTCCGGTGTTATGGGTGGCGCGGGGCAGGGAAACTATGCCGCGGCGAACATGTTCCTGGACGGGCTGGCGTCGTATCGGCACAAGCTGGGCCTGCCGGCGACATCGGTCGCGTGGGGACCGTGGGACCCCGGAGTGGGCATGACCGGCGGGCTGACCGAGGCAGACCGACGGCGGGCTGCCGCATCCGGGATCGGTCACATCGACGCCGAGCAGGGCATGGTCATCTTCGACGATATGGTCGGCACCCACCGCTCCCAGGTGGTCGCGCTGCCGGTGCGTGCCACCCTCGCGGCAGGCACCGAGGTGCCGCCGATCTTGCGCAACCTCGTCCGGACCGGCCGGCGGATCGCGGCGAGCGCCCATGAAGCGTCCGATGGGGACCTGGCGGAGAAGCTCGCCGGAATGCGCCCCGACCGCCGGCTGCGCTTCCTCGTGGAACTGGTGCGAAACGAGGTCGCGGTCGTACTCGCATACTCCTCTGCCGATGAGATCCTGGTCGAGCGTGAGTTCCAGGCCATCGGCTTCACGTCGCTGACGGCCATCGAGCTGCGCAACCGGCTGGCCGCGGCCACCGGCCTACGCCTGCCCTCCGGGCTGGTCTTCGATCATCCGACGCCGGAAAAGCTCGCCGGGTGGCTGCACGGCGAGCTGGCCAGGCACGGCGGAGGCGCCGGAGCCGTAGACACCGTTGCCCAGCTGTTCTCCGAGGGGATGCGTGCCGGTAAACCCGCTGAAGCAATGGCGATGCTCAAGGCGGTCGCCGCGCTGCGGCCCACCTTCGCGACCCCCTCCGAACTGGCCGAGCTGCCGACGCCGGTCGTCCTGGCCGAAGGGCCTGCCGTCCCGCAGCTGGTCTGCATCAGCACACCGGTGGCGACCGGCGGGACGCATCAGTTCCTGAACATCGCCGCACACCTTCGCGGTGATCGCAAGGTGATCTCGGTGCCGCTGCCCGGGTTCGCGCCCGATGAGCCGCTGCCGGCCACTGCCGACGTGGGGGTCAGGGCTGTCGCGGAGAGCGTGCTGGAGGCCAGCGATGGCACTCCGTTCGTGCTGGTAGGGCATTCGACGGGAGGTGTGGTCGCCTGCGCTGTTGCGGGCTTGCTGGAGGAGAACTGGGGTGTGCGCCCCGAGGGTGTCGTCATGCTCGACACACTGAGCCTGCACTACGTGGCCGGCGACACGACGGACTACCTGGAGCTGGCGCGCGGGGCTTTTGCCGAGGTCGAGGAGACCATCGCGGACAGCTCGCGGTTGACGGCGATGGCGTTGTGGTTGAGCCGCATACCGGGCATGGTGCGGCACCAGACGACGGCGCCGAAGGTGCTGTTGCGGTGTGGCTCGGCGGAGGACGTCACGCCGGAGCAACGTGCGCTGCTGGCACCGGCGGACACCGTCCGATCCCTGGACGCGACGCACTTCTCCCTCGCGTCGGAGGACGCCGACCAGACCGCGCGCGTGATTGAAGACTGGCTCCAGACCACTCTTGCCGACGCGAGTATCCACAGGTGACGGCATATGCCCGGCTCCGCGAAAACAGGCGGAGCCGGGCACTCGCTGAAGTCGACCGGGGCCACATCGGGGACTTTACCCAGAGGAACCCGGGTCAGTGGGTGCGCAGATTCCGGTAGTACTTGACGCAGTCGTCGTAGGTCGGGAGCAGGCCGGATTCGAGGGCCTCTGCCAGCGTCGGCGCCGACGCGTCCTTCTTCGACAGGATCGGCGTGATGTCCGCGGGCCAGGGCAGGTCGAGCCGCGGGTCGAGCGGGGTGATGACGTGCTGGCCGGCCGGGTTGTAGGCCTCCGAGTTCAGGTAGGACATCACGGTGTTGTCCTCGAGCGCGATGAACCCGTGGCCCAGGCCCTCGGCCAGGTAGACCGCGCGGAACTCGGAGGAGTCGAGGCGGGTGGAGTCCCACTGGCCGAAGGTCGGCGAGCCGACCCGCAGGTCGACCACGACGTCGAGCACCGCGCCGCTCGGGCAGTAGACGTACTTGGCCTGGCCGGGCGGGGTGTCGGCGAAGTGGATGCCGCGGATTGATTTCGCCGCGCCGTGACACGCTGTGGTTCGTCTGGGCCAGCCGCAGCGGGTGTCCCACCGCTTCGTGGACGGTGGCCTCCTGGAAGGGCGCCACGAACAGCCCGCGCTCGTCGGGAAAGACGCGGGGCGAGAACTCGAAAGCGTCGAGGACGTTCAGCCGACGGAATTGCATTGGGTCATCGCCGGTGGCCGTTCCTGCGTTGCTGGGAAGAGGCGAAAGGGGCCTTTCCCCGCATGAGACGCCGTCAGTCTTCGTGGATGGTGATGGCCCCCGAAGGGCACAAGTCGACCGCGTTGGTCACGGGTTTGCGCGCCGACTCATCGGGGACGTCCGACCGGACTCGCACGATCGCGTCGTCGTCCTGGTCGAAGAACTCCGGTGCCGTGAGCACGCACTGGCCCGCACCGACGCAGCGGCTGTTGTCCACACTGATGCGCATGGTTTGTCCTTCCTTCAGTTGCGACTACCAGCTGACCGGCAGCGAGTGCAGGCCGAAGATCGTCCCGTCGTACTTGAACGGGAGGTCCGGGAACGGCTGGGTGAGGCGCAGCGTCGGGATCCGGTCGAACAGCCCGCGGTAAACACACTCCATCTCGACGCGCACCAGGTTCTGGCCAAGGCATTGGTGCACGCCGTAGCCGAATCCGACGTGGCCGCGCGCGGATCGGTCCGGGTTGAACTCGTCGGGTTCGGCGAATGTGCACGAGTCCCGGTTGGCGGCCGCGAGTAACGGCATGATTCCTTCGCCAGCCCTGATCAGCTGCCCGCCGATCTCCACGTCCTCGACCGCGGTCCGCATCGCCACGACGTCGGCGACCGAATGGAACCGCACCAGCTCGTCGACTGTCCGGTCGTCGCCGATCCACTGTGGATTTGCGAGCAGGGTCGCCACACCGAGCGCGATGTTGTTCGCCGTTGTCTCGTGGCCCGCGATCAGGAGCAGCATGGTCATCCCGATCATCTCCGTGGCGCTCAGCTGACCGGTGTCCAGGATCCGGCTGATCAGATCGTCGGCGGGCCATTTCTGCTTGATCCTGACCAGGCGGCCGAGGTAGCGCTGCAGTTGCCGAGCGGCCTCCGCACGCTGCTCCTCGGTGGTGTCGGCAAGGCTCACCAGCGTCTGCGTCCGTGACTCGAAGATGTCCCGGTCCTCCTGCGGCACACCGAGAAGGGTGGCGATGACTCGTGACGGCACGGGCAGCGCGAGGTCGGGGACCAGGTCCGCCGGAGTGCCCTCCGTCAGCAGGTTGTCGACGCATTCGTCGACGATCCGCTCGATCGTGGGGCGCCACTGCCTGATTCGCGGCACCGAGAACTCGGGAATGAGCACCTTGCGAAAGCGGTCGTGCTCGGGCGGGTCCAGCCCGACAAACCAGCCGGGCATCTCTTCCTGAGTTGGCACGCCACCGGTTTTCGCCACTTTCGGGAAGCCCGGGTTCCTGGGATTGGCGCTGATCCTCGGATCTGTCAGCACGGCGCGCACGTCGGCGTGCCGGGACACCAGCCAGACCGGCTGGCCGCTGGGCAGGTGAGTCTTCACCAGGCCCGTGCTGTCACGGAAGTCGGAGTATTCGCTGGGCGGAAACGGTTCGCCCCGCCTGCGCGCCGGGAGGTCGACGGTGCGCGGGTTCTTACTGATCATTGCCGTCAGTCCCCATTCTTCTGACACCACACGGGAATGGCGGCTGCCGGCGCGTTCCCGGATCTGGAGCCGTTGGCATGGAATCGGACTTTTGCGTTCGCCGCGCCGCGGGAACCGGACGTGGCCGTTGTGGCGTGGGCCCGCCACAACGGCCACGTCCATCTCGCAACCGGACACCGCGTCGAGGCAACTAGATCACGGTGACCGGTGACGCCTTGATCGCGCGGTCGACGACCTCGGGTGCGGGCTTCTGCATTTCGATGGGGAATCTTCCAGTGGAAGATTCGGGAAAACCCTAATTTCCGGAGCCCTCCCCGGATGCCGGCGCTGTCTGGGGAAATTCGCAGTGCGGGATTCCTATCCTCTAGGCAACCGGGAGGCGAGGTGGATCATGCGTGCTGCGGATGAGGACAGTCCTGCGTGCCGGCTCGACGCAGCAGACGCATCACCGACCGGCGGTCGCGCGGACACCGGACGGCGTCGGCTTGACGTCGTGCCATGGGTCGTGTCCGGGCGATCCGAGGCCGGCCTGCGTGGGCAGGCGCGACGATTGCACGAGCACTTACGGGACCGTGAAGAGCTGGATCCGTTGGATGTGGCCTATTCGCTGGTTGTCACCAGGGCGGCTTTGGAATATCGGGCGGTCGTGCTGGCCCCTGACCGGGACGGGCTGTTGGCCGGGCTGACGTCGATGGCCGCTGGTGACCCGGCTACCGGTGTGGTGCACGGCAGGGTGACTTCCGATACCGGTGGAAGGCTGGGGGTGTTGTTCGCCGGTCAGGGGTCGCAGCGGCTGGGCATGGGCCGGGAGCTGTGGGCGGCTTTCCCGGTATTCGCAGAGGTGTTCGAGGCGGTCTGCGCTCAGCTGGACCCGCGACTGGGCCGTCCGCTGGCCGAGGTGATGTGGGCCGAGCCCGGTGGTGCGGATGCCGAGTTGCTGGACCAGACCATGTACACCCAAGCCGGGTTGTTCGCGCTTGAGGTGGCGTTGTTCCGGCAGCTGGAGCACTGGGGTTTGACCCCGGATTTCGTCATCGGGCATTCCATCGGTGAACTGGCGGCGGCCCATGTGGCGGGAGTGTGGAGCCTCCACGACGCATGCGCTGTGGTGGCGGCGCGGGGCCGGCTCATGCAGACGCTGCCCCCAGGCGGGGCGATGGTGGCCATCCAGGCCGGCGAGGAGGAACTCGTATCCGGACCGGGGCTACCGGGCGGGGCGGAACTGGCGGCGGTGAACGGACCCGCCTCGGTGGTCGTCTCAGGTGCCGAGCCGGCCGTGGAGCAGGTCGCCGCGCACTGGCGGAAGCAGGGCAGGAAGACAACCAGGTTGCGGGTCTCGCATGCGTTTCATTCGCAGCAGGTGGAGCCGATGCTGGCCGAGTTCCGGGCGGTCGCCGAGACCGTGTCCTACCACCGGCCCACGATTCCGCTGGTCTCGAACGTGACTGGAACCCTCGCCGGCGCGGACGAACTGTGTTCCCCGGAGTACTGGGTGCGGCAGGTCCGCCGGCCGGTGCGGTTCGCCGGCGGCATCGAATTCCTCAGCGGCGAAGGCGTCAGCCGGTTCGTCGAGATAGGCCCCGATGCCACCCTGTCCGCCCTCGTCAAAGCATCCGCTCCGCAGGACAGCACGGTCGTGACCGCCACCCTGCGCAAGGATCCCCCCGAGCCCACAGCCGTCCTTACCGCGGCGGCACGCCTGTTCGTCGACGGAGTTCGCATCGGCTGGAACACGGTCCTCGGCGAGCCTGACCACAGCCTGGTGAAGGTGGAGTTGCCGACGTATGCCTTCCATCGGCAGCGCTACTGGTTGTCGGCACGGCGACAGGCAGCGGATGTGCGGGCGCCCGGCGGCGAACCGTTCTGGGACGCGGTGGACCAAGGGGACCTCGACGCTGTCGAGTCCACGTTGGGCGTCAAGCGGGACGTCACGCTGACCGAACTGGTTCCCGTGCTCTCCGCGTGGCACAAGCGCGTGCAGGATGAGGCGGTCGTTCAGGACTGGACTTACGAGGTCACCTGGACCCCGATCAGCGAGCCGGCCCGCAGGCAGGCACACGGCACCTGGCTTGCCCTCGTTCCCCAAGACCACGATCGCGCCGCCATCGTGTTGCGCGGACTCGCGGACGCGGGTATGCGGCTCGTGACCATCGAGTGCGGATCGGACGTCCGACGCGAGGAACTCGCGAAGTCCTGCGTGGACATGGCCGCCGAACGCGACATCGGCGGGGTTGTCTCGTTGCTGGGGCTGGACACCTCGCCGCATCCGGACTGCCCCGCCGTGCCTCTCGGACACGCATCGACGCTGCAGGCCGTGCAGGCGCTCGGCGATGCCTCGATCATCGCGCCGCTGTGGTGCGTGACGAGTGGCGCCGTGGTCACCGGCCCGGCCGATCAGTCGGTCAGCCCAGAGCAGCGCATGGTGTGGGGGCTCGGCCGGGTCGCGTGCCTGGAACACCCCGACCGCTGGGGCGGGCTGGTCGATCTGCCCGCCGTCTGGGACGACACCCTGTGGCCACGCCTTGTCACCGAGCTGACCCGGGAAGACGGTGAGGATCAGCTCGCCGTCCGAGCCGATCGCACGCTGGCCCGGCGGCTGCGGCGGGCGGGAGCTCCGGTCGGACCCGAGTGGCGGCCGCGCGGCACCGTGCTGATCACCGGGGCCACCGGCGGCACCGGGGAGCACCTCGCGCGGTGGCTGGCAGGCAACGGCGCCGAGCGGCTGGTGCTCGTCAGCAGGAGGGGCAGGCAAGCGCCGGGCACGGACGAACTCGCGGCCGATGTGCGTGCGGAAGGTGTGGACGTGCTGATCGAGCCGTGCGATGTCGCCGATCGGGATCAGGTGCGCGACCTGCTGGAACGGATCAACACGACCGGCGATCTGACCGCTGTGGTGCACGCCGCCGCGGTGCTGGACGACGCGATGATCGAGAATCTCGGCCTGGCCCAGGTGGAGAATGTGCTGCGGGTCAAGGCGCTCGGTGCCCGAATTCTGCACGAGCTGACCGTGGAACTGGAGTTGGACGCGTTCGTCCTGTACTCCTCGTTCGGTGCCACGGTCGGGATTCCCGGCCAGGGCAACTACGCGCCGGCGAACGCTTACCTGGACGCACTCGCCGAGCAGCGGCGAGCCGCCGGCCTGCCTGCGACAGCCTTGTCCTTCGGCGCGTGGGGCGGCGGCGGGATGGCGCAGACCACGGTTCAAGGTGTTCTCGAGCGGTACGGCGTGCTGGGTATGGCGCCCAGGCTGGCCGTCCAGGCAGTGCGGCGGGCGGTTGGCGGCCGGGCCTGCCAGACCATCGCCGATGTGCGGTGGGAACGGCTCGCCACCGCGATCAGCGCGGTACGCCCGATCCGGTTGCTGGCTGATCTCCCCGAGGTGCAGCAGGTGGAGCGCGCCGCCACCGAGCCGGCGGTCACCGAAGGAGCCGAGTACAGGCTCCGGCAACGGCTGGCCGACCTCCCGTCGGCCGAGCGGCAACGGATCATGCTGGAGACGGTGCTGCGCCACACCGCGGCCGTGCTCGATTACGGCCGTGACGCGCGGCCGGATCACCAGCGAAGCTTCCGCGAGCTCGGGTTCGACTCGCTGAGCGGAGTGGACCTGCGCAACCGGCTGTGCGCGGAGACCGGGCTGAGCCTGCCCATCACCCTCGTTTTCGAGCAACCCAACGCGACCGCGCTTGCCGAGTACCTGCTGGCCGAGCTTGCCCTGACCGACGGAGCGGTGGACATGGCGGCGGTGGCGGACTTGCTGGAAACCGCGCTCGACGTCCTCGACCCGGCCACTCTGTCCGCGGCTGAGAAGGCACGGATGCGCAGTGCGGCGCGCAGACTCGATGCCTTGCTGCTGGCCAACGGGTCCGATGTGGACAACGTGAGCGAGACGCTTGACGACATCTCCGACGACGAGCTCTTCCACTTCATCGACCGGAAATTCGGCGACACGACTACCGGCGACCAGTGACCGGACGGCGGAGGCCCAGTTGACCACGAACGAGCAGAAGCTGCGCGAGTACCTCAAGCGTGTCACTGCTGAGTTGGACGGGACGCGGGACCAGCTGCGCAGGGCTGCCGAGGCCGCGCGCGAGCCGATCGCCGTGGTGGCGATGAGCTGCCGGTTTCCCGGCGGGATCGACTCGCCGGAGCAGTTCTGGCAGTTGCTGGTCAGCGGTGGCGACGTGATCGGACCGCTCCCCACCGACCGCGGCTGGGACCTCGACGGCCTGTACGACCCGAATCCGGACACACCCGGCACCCTCTACGTGCGAGCCGGCGGATTTCTGGACGACGCGGCGGACTTCGACGCCGAGTTCTTCGGGATCTCCCCACGCGAAGCGGTGGCGATGGACCCGCAGCAGAGGCTGGTGCTGGAAGGCGCCTGGGAGGTATTCGAGCGCGCCCGCATGGACCCGGCTTCCGTCCGCGGCAGCGACATCGGCGTCTACCTCGGCACGAACGGACAGGACTACGCGACGCTGGGCACCGGCGAGAGCAGCGAAGGCCATACGGCGATCGGTGGTGCGGCCGCCGTGCTCGCCGGTCGGGTGGCCTACGTGCTCGGGCTGGAAGGGCCCGCGGTGACAGTGGACACCGCCTGCTCCGCGTCACTGGTCGCGCTGCACCACGCGGTCCGGGCACTCCGCGGCGGTGAGTGCTCACTGGCACTCGCCGGCGGTGTGACCGTGATGTCGACCCCGCGGACGCTCATCGAGTTCTCCCGGCAGCGTGCCTTGTCCTCCGACGGGCGATGCAAAGCGTTCGCCGATGCCGCGGACGGAACCGCGTTCGGCGAAGGCAGCGGAATTCTCCTGCTGGAGCGGCTGTCCGACGCCCTGGCCAACGGTCACCCGGTCCTCGCTGTCGTGCGTGGCAGCGCGATCAACTCGGACGGCGCGTCCAACGGGCTCACCGCTCCCAGCGGCCGGGCACAGCGCCGCGTGATCCGCACCGCCCTCGCCGACGCTGGATTGTCCGCTGTGGACGTCGACGCGGTCGAGGCGCACGGTACCGGGACGACGTTGGGTGATCCGATCGAGGCGCGGGCGTTGCTGGCGACCTATGGGCAGGGGCGGCAGCGGCCGTTGTTGCTGGGGTCCGTGAAGTCGAACATCGGCCACACGCAGGCGGCGGCGGGTGTGGCCGCTGTGATGAAGATGGTGTTGGCACTGCGGAGTGGTGTGGTGCCGCGGACGCTGCACGTGGACTCGCCGTCGTCTCATGTGGACTGGTCGGAGGGTTCGGTGGAGCTGGCTGTCGACCAGGTCGACTGGCCGGTAACCGGCCGGCCTCGTCGGGCAGGGGTGTCCTCCTTCGGAATCAGCGGGACGAATGCCCATGTGATCCTTGAACAGCCGCCCATGTTGGAGCAGGCGCAAGAGGAGCCCGAGCCGTCCAGCCTCGGTCGGATCGCGGTGCCGTGGGTGGTGTCGGGGAAGAGCGCCGCGGGATTGCGCGAACAGGCGCAGCGCCTCCACTCGTTCGTTCTGGCCGACCCGGAGTTGGATTCGGTGGCGGTGGGGCGGTCGCTGATCGCCACGCGCTCGATGCTGGGGCATCGGGCCGTGGTGCTCGGCACCGATCAGGAATCATTGCTGGCGGGATTGGGAGCTGTTGCGGCGGGTGAGCACGGTCTTGGTGTGGTGCGGGGCAGGACGGTTGCTGATCCGGGTGGCGTGGTCTTGGTGTTCCCAGGGCACGGTTCGCAGTGGGTGGGGATGGCTCGGGGGTTGTTGGAGTCGTCGCCGGTGTTCGCGCGGCGGATCGGGGAGTGCGCTCGGGCATTGGAGCCGTGGGTGGACTGGTCGTTGACCGGTTTGTTGCGTGGTGAAGGCGATCCGGGGTTGTGGGATCGCGCGGATGTGGTGCAGTCGGTGTTGTTCGCGGTGATGGTGTCGTTGGCTGAAGTGTGGCGGTCGTTTGGTGTGGTGGCGGATGCGGTGGTGGGGCATTCGCTGGGGGAGATCGCGGCGGCGTGCGTGGCCGGTGCGTTGTCGTTGGAGGACGCGGCGAAGCTGGTGGCGCTGCGTAGTCAGGTGCTGCGCCGGTTGTCGGGTTCGGGGGGCATGGCGTCGGTGGCGGCTTCGGCCGAGTCCGTCGAGATGGTGATTGCTGAGGCATCGCTGTCGGGTGGATTGTCGGTGGCGGCGGTCAACGGGCCGTCTTCGGTAGCGGTCGCCGGTGATCTCGAGGCCCTGGAGACGTTGCAGGCGGTATGTGCGGCCAAGGCGATCCGGTTCCGCCGGGTGGAGATTGCTTACGCCTCGCACTGCGCGCATGTGGAAAACGTTCGCGAGGAACTGTTGGAGGCGTGGGGGAGGATCACGCCCAAGGAATCTGTGATTCCGTTCTATTCCACCTTAACGGGCGGTCTTTTCGACACCACGGGCCTGGATTCGGAGTATTGGTACCGGAACTTGCGGGAGCCGGTGCAGCTGGAGGCAGCGATCCGCGCGTTGCGCGACGCGGGCTCCGGGGTGTTCGTGGAGGT
The DNA here is from genome assembly GCA_963766045.1 of uncultured Actinomycetota bacterium. Lineage (GTDB taxonomy): Bacteria > Actinomycetota > Actinomycetes > Mycobacteriales > Pseudonocardiaceae > Amycolatopsis. The sequence goes on from CAVXYN010000003.1 coordinate 3,078,997, forward strand.
GAGTTCGCATCCGGTTTTGACGGCCAGTGTCGAGGACACGGTGGCTGATGCCGGTGGTGCGGTGGTGGTGGGTTCGTTGCGGCGCGACGAGGACGAGCAGCAGCAGCTGTTGACGTCGTTGGCGCGGTTGTTCGTCGCGGGTGTTCCGGTGTCGTGGGATGCGATCCTTGGCAGCGGCCCCAGCATTGATCTACCCACGTATGCGTTCCAGCGACAGCGCTTCTGGCCGGAGGCTCGGCAGCGTGCGGGAGATGTGGGAGCGGCGGGCCTGGTATCTCCGGAGCATCCGTTGCTCGGAGCGGTGATCAGCTTGGCCGACGGGAACGCTCACCTGTTCACCGGCCGGTTGTCGACCTCGACTCATCCGTGGCTGCTTGATCACCTGGTGGCGGGCGTCGTGGTGGTGCCCGGTTCGGCGTTGGTGGAGATGGCGGTCCGGGTCGGCGATGAGGTGAAATGCGGCCAGATCGCCGAACTGAGCATTCAGGTCCCGATGGTGGTGCCGGAGCAGCGCGGGCTGCAGGTTCAGGTCAGGGTCGAGCCCGTGGCGGGCGAGCTGGACCGATGGGTGGTGTCGATCCATTCCCGGCCCGAGGATGCCGCCGGGGATCAGCCCTGGACCGAACACGCCGCCGGAACACTGGTCGGCGGCGAGGTGGGTGCGGCGCCGGTCTGGGAGCGGCCGGATGTGTGGCCACCCAGCGGTGCCGTGCGGGTCGACGTGGAGCAGTCGTACGCCAGCCTGGCTGAGGCGGGTTATGGTTATGGGCCGGTGTTCCAGGGCCTGCGGAAGACGTGGCGGCGTGGGGAGGACATCTTCGCCGAGGTGGCGTTGCCCGAGCAGGCGTCTGGTGCCGCGGAGTTCGGGATTCATCCGGCGTTGTTGGATGCGGCCCTGCACTCGTTGTGGGTGACCGGAGTTGCCCGGGACGGATTGCGGCTTCCGTTCGTCTGGTCCGGCGTGTGCCTGCATGCCGGCGGGGCGTCGGTGTTGCGGGTTCGACTGACCCAGCCCGGTTCCGACGTGGTGTCGTTGGTCGCGGTGGACGAGACCGGGGCTCTCGTGGTGTCTGTGGAATCCCTGGCGCTGCGGCCGTTGCCCGAAGGCGCACTGGGCCTGGCCCGGTTTGCCCAGGATGCGTTGTTCGGTCTGGAATGGACGGCGCGGCCCGTTGCCACGTCGGCGGGGCAACCGCCGTCGCGCTTGGCTGTGGCGGGTCTCGGAAGCGACGACTTCGCGGCGGCGCTGGGACTGCTTAGGGTGTATGCGGATGTCGCGGCGGTCGGTGCGGCGATCGACGGCGGCGAAGCCCTGGATGATGTGCTGGTATTCCTCGGCGCCGACGAGCATGGGACCGACGACGTCGCCGGCGCGGCCCGTTCTGTTGTGCATGGGGCTTTGGGTCTGGTGCAGCAGTGGTTGGCCGACGAGCGGTTCGCCGAGTCCCGGTTGGTGTTGGTGACGCGGGGCGCGGTGGCCGTCGGTGGAGCCGACGGCGTTGCGGACGTGGCCGGTGCCGGGGTGTGGGGCTTGGTGCGGTCGGCGCAGGCCGAACACCCCGGCCGCTTCGTGTTGGTCGATGTGGACGATCAGGCAGAGTCATGGCACGCGCTGTCGAAAATGGGCGTGGGCCTGGGGGAACCGCAGATCGCGTTGCGGGCTGGCGAAGCATTCGTGCCGCGGTTGGCTCGATTGCGCGATGGTGAACCGCCGTCCCTGACCGGGAATATGGATCCGGCAGGAACGGTGCTGATCACCGGTGGGACCGGACTGCTGGGTGGGTTGGTGGCCCGGCATTGGGTACGGACGCAGGGTGTGCGGCATCTGGTGTTGTTGTCTCGCCGGGGGCTGGATTCGGCCGGAGCCGTCGAGCTGCGGGACGAGTTGACCGAACTGGGTGCAGAAGTGCGTGTCGTCGCGTGCGATGCCGCCGATCGGGAGGCCTTGGCGCGGGTGCTGGCCGAGATCCCGCGGGAGCATCCGCTCACGGCGGTGGTGCATTCGGCGGGGGTGCTGGATGACGGTGTGGTGACGGCGCTGACGCCGGAGCGGGTGGACACCGTGCTACGGCCCAAGGTCGACGCCGCGCTGAACCTGCACGACCTCACTGCCAGCCTGGATTTGGCGGCATTCGTGATGTTCTCCTCGTTCGCGGGGATTCTGGGGATGGCGGGGCAGGCCAACTACGCCGCGGCGAATACGATCCTGGACGCCGTGGCGCACAAGCGTCGTGCTCAGGGCTTGCCCGCGTTGTCGGTGGCTTGGGGCTTGTGGGATCCGGTGAGCGGGATGACCGGTCATCTGGCCGACGCCGATCGGCGTCGCATCAGCGGCTCCGGTGTGCTACCTCTGTCCGCCGATGAAGGCATGCGACTGCTCGACCGTGCCGTTGCGGCGGACCGGGCGCTCATGGTCGCGGTGCGGTGGGATCTGACCGGACTGCGCGCCCTCGCGGGCTCCCCGCACGGCATTCCGGCGGTGGCGCGTGGCTTGGTCCGCACACCCGCACGGCGTGCCGCGCAGAGCGTCAGCAGTACGAGCGCCACCGACATTCTCCGGGAGCGCTTGGCTGCGGAGTCCATCGACAACGCCCGCGAAATGTTGCTGGATCTGGTCATCTGGCATGCCGCGGTGGTGCTGGGTCACTCTTCCGCTGACGCGGTGGCGTCTGACGAGCCGTTCAAGGAACTGGGGTTCGATTCGCTGACCGCCGTCGCACTCCGCAACAGCCTCGGTGAAGCCACGGGTCTGCGGTTGCCCGCCACGTCGGTGTTCGACTACCCGACGCCGGTGGCCTTGGCCGAGCACCTGCGCACGGAGTTGCAGGGTTCGGTGGGCATCGGGGCAACCGCGCCGATTGTGGCGGTGCCGGTGGATGAGCCGGTGGCGATCGTGGGAATGGCATGCCGCTTCCCCGGCGGTGTCCGGTCGCCGGAGGACCTGTGGAACCTGGTGACCTCGGGCGGGGACGCCATCACCGACTTCCCCACCGACCGCGGCTGGGAACTGGACGACGAAACCACCTTCGCCCGCGTGGGCGGCTTCCTCCACGACGCCGCCGACTTCGACGCCGAGTTTTTCGGCATCTCCCCGCGCGAAGCACTGGCTATGGACGCCCAGCAGCGCCTGCTGCTGGAAGTCTCCTGGGAAGCGCTCGAACGCACCGGCATCGACCCGGTGGCACTGCGTGGCAGCCGAACCGGCGTGTTCGGCGGAGTGATGTACGCCGAATACGGCACTCTGCTCGACGAACGGGAGGCCGCGGGCTACCTGAGCACGGGCAGTTCGCCGAGTGTGGTGTCGGGGCGTGTGGCTTATTGCCTCGGTTTGGAGGGGCCGGCGGTGTCGGTGGATACGGCGTGTTCGTCGTCGTTGGTGACGGTGCATTTGGCGTCGCAGGCGTTGCGCGGTGGTGAGTGTTCGTTGGCGTTGGCTGGTGGTGTGACGGTGATGGCGACGCCGGGGTCCTTTGTGGAGTTTTCGCGGCAGGGTGGGTTGGCGCCTGATGGGCGTTGTAAGTCGTTTTCCGATGCCGCGGATGGGGTGGCGTGGTCTGAGGGTGTCGGGGTGTTGGTGTTGGAGCGGCTTTCGGACGCGCGGCGTAATGGGCGTCGGGTGTTGGCGTTGTTGCGTGGGAGTGCGGTGAATTCGGATGGTGCGTCGAATGGGTTGACGGCGCCGAACGGCCCGTCGCAGCAGCGTGTCATCCGTCAAGCGCTGGCCAACGCGGGTCTGTCTACATCGGACGTCGATGTGGTGGAGGGGCACGGGACGGGGACGACGTTGGGTGATCCGATCGAGGTGCAGGCGTTGCTGGCGACGTACGGCCAGGAGCGTCCCGAGGATCGTCCGCTGCTGCTGGGGTCGGTGAAATCCAACATCGGCCACACGCAGGCGGCCGCGGGTGTGGCCGGGGCGATCAAAATGGTGATGGCCTTCCAGAACGGACTGCTGCCCCAGACCCTGCACCTCGGCGCTCCGTCGTCGGAAGTGGACTGGTCGGCCGGCGCGGTGCGCCTGCTCGTGGAACAGACCGCATGGCCGGAAACCGACCGGCCACGGCGGGCCGCGGTGTCGTCGTTCGGGATCAGTGGCACGAACGCGCACCTGATCATCGAGCAGGCGCCGCCTGCCGAACAATCGGGGGCGGTCGCCGAGCCTTCGGTTGTTCCCGCTGTGGTGCCGTGGGTCGTGTCGGCGCGGTCGGAGCCGGCGTTGCGCGATCAGCTCGACGCGTTGCTGTCCGTTGCCGGCGCCGCTCGGCCGTTGGATGTGGGCTTCTCTCTGGTGGCGTCGCGGTCGGTGTTCGAGCACCGGGCCGTGTTGCTGGCCGGATCCGAGCGCGCGCCGGAGGAAGTGGCCCTGGGGACCGTTCGCGAGGGCAAGACCGCGTTCGTGTTCTCCGGTCAGGGGTCGCAGCGGCTGGCGATGGGCCGCGAACTCCATGACCGGTTCCCCGTGTTCGCCGAGGCGTGGGATGTCGTCGCGGCCGAGCTGGATCTGCACCTGGAGCATGCGCTGGGGAATGTGGTGTGGGGTGCCGATCCGGGGCTGCTGGAGGAGACGGGCTGGCTTCAGCCGGCGCTGTTCGCGCTGGAGGTGGCGCTGTTCCGGTTGCTCGGATCATGGGGCGTCGCACCGGACTTCGTGGTGGGGCATTCGATCGGTGAGATCACGGCAGCGCACGTGGCCGGGGTGTTGTCACTGGCCGATGCGTGCACGCTGGTGGCGGCGCGGGGGCGGTTGATGCAGGCGCTCCCCGCGGGGGGAGCCATGGTGGCGGTGCAGGCCGGCGAGGACGAGGTGCTGCCGCTGCTGACCGGCGACGTGTCGATTGCGGCGATCAACGGCCCGGCATCGCTGGTCGTCTCCGGTGCCGAGCACGCGGTGCTGGAGATCGCCGAGCGGTTCGAGGCGCAGGGGCGCAGGACGAGCCGGCTGCGGGTGTCGCATGCGTTCCATTCGCCGCTGGTGCATCCGATGCTGGAGGACTTCCGCGTCATCGTGGACGGCTTATCCTTCCAGGAGCCGGAGATCCCCGTCGTTTCCACTGTGACCGGCGAACTGGCCACGGCCGGCCAGCTGTGTTCCCCCGCGTATTGGGTGGAGCAGGTGCGGCAGCCGGTCCGGTTCGCCGACGCTGTTCGCGCCTTGGGCGGCGCCGAGGTGAGCCGCTTCGTCGAGGTGGGCCCGGACGCCTCCCTGAGCGGGGCGATCGATGCCACCGCGCCCGCTGCGGTGTCGGTGTCGGTGTTGCGCAGGGACCGGCCCGAGGAGGAATCGGCAGTGCGGGCGCTGGCCGCGTTGCACGTGGTGGGTGTCCCCGTGGACTGGCGCCCGCTATTCACCGGCACCGAAGCGTCCGTTGTGGAGCTTCCTGTTTACCGGTTCCAGCACCGGCGCTACTGGCCGGCGGGATTGGCGCGGACGGGAGACCCCAGGTCGCTGGGGCTCGCTCGGGTCGCGCACCCGCTGCTCGGCGGTGCGATCGACCTCGCCGACGCCGCCGGGCTGTTGTTGACCGGTCGGCTGTCCAGCGCGGCTTGCCCTTGGCTGGCCGACCACCGGATCGGCGGAACGATCGTGGTTCCCGGCACCGCTTTCGTGGAACTGGCGATACGCGCGGCCGATGAGGTCGGCTGCGCCCAGGTGGAGGAACTCACCCTGGCCGCACCGCTGGTGCTGCCGGAGCAGGGCGGAGTGCGGGTCCAGATCAGGGTCGAGCCCGAACCGGACGAGGTGGGCCGGTGGGCGGTGTCGATCTACTCCCGCGCCGAGAGCGCCGTCAGCGGAGGCTGGATCCACCACGCCGCCGGAACGCTGGTTGATGACGTGGTGCTCGCGGATTCCGGGTTCGCGGTCGCATGGCCTCCCGAGGGCGCGCGGCCGGTCGATCTGACCGGGTGCTACGAAAGCCTGGCCGAGGCGCGTTATGGATATGGTCCGACGTTCCAGGGCCTGCGCAAGGTGTGGCGGCGTGGCGACGAGATCTTCGCCGAGGTCGGACTGCCGGAATCGGTGCAGGATGAAGCCGGCCTGTTCGGAGTCCATCCGGCTTTGCTGGACGCCGCCCTGCATGCCGTGCTGGTGACTGGTGCGGATCCGGACGAGATGCGATTGCCGTTCGCGTGGTCCGGTGTCTGTCTGCACGCCACGGGTGCGTCGGTGTTGCGGGTCAGGCTGGTGCAGCGCGATGGCGGACTCGCGATCGACGCCGCCGATGTCACCGGGGCCCCGGTCGTTTCCGTCGAATGCTTGCGTGACCGTGCTATCACCGAGGACCAGTTGGGTGATTCCGCCACGACGGACTCCGATGCGCTTTTCACCGTGGACTGGATTCCGGTGCTGTCGGCGGGCGCGGGCGGCGCGGTCGTCGGCGTGCTCGGCGATTCCTTCACCGATGTGCTTGATGACTCCGACGTGGTGCGCGCCGCCGAGTTGTCCCGGCTCGCGGACGCGAACCCCGTTCCCGACATCGTGCTGGCCGAACTGACCGAGCCGGATGGCGAAACCGAAGACCTGGCGAGCCGCGCACGCGAAACGGTGAGTTGGGTTTTGGGCCTGGTGCAGCGGTGGCTCGGCGACGAGCGGTTCACCGGCTCGCGATTGGTGGTGGTCACCCGCGGTGCGGTAGACGGCGGGGACCCTGCCTCGGCCGCGGCGTGGGGACTGGTGCGCTCGGCGCGGACCGAACATCCCGGACGGTTCGGGCTGCTGGACGTGCAACGTGCTGAAGACGTGCCGCCGGCACTGGCATTCCTCGCCGGCGAAGAGCCGGAGTTGGCGGTCCGGGAGGGGCGGGTGCGCGCCGCGCGGCTGCGCCGGACCGCCCTCGACGCCCCGGAGCCCGTGGCGGTCCCCGACATCCCGTGGGACCGTGAGGGGACGGTGCTGATCACCGGTGGCACCGGTGTGCTGGGACGGGAACTGGCGCGGCATCTGGCCGGTCAGGGGTTCGGGCACCTGGTGCTGGCCAGTCGCCGCGGACCTGCCGCGGAGGGGGCACGGGAACTCGTCGCGGAGTTGACGGATCGTGGTGTCGACGTCCGGGTGGTCGAGTGCGATGTGAGCGACCGGGACGCCGTGCGGTCGTTGACGGAAGCAGCGGGTGCGGAGCGTCCGCTGACCGCCGTCGTGCACGCCGCGGGTGTGGTGGACGACGGTGTCGTCGAGGCGCTGACCGCGGAGCGGCTGGCGACGGTGTTCGGTCCGAAGCTCGATGCCGCCTGGTACCTCCACGAGGCTACCGCGGACCTTCCGCTGGCGGGATTCGTGCTGTTCTCCTCGGCCGCGGGTGTATTCGGTGCCGCCGGCCAGGCCAATTATGCGGCGGCCAACGCGTTCCTCGACGCTTTGGCCCAGCGGCGGCGTAGCGCCGCTCTTCCCGGCCTTTCCCTCGCGTGGGGTGCCTGGCAGACAGGTGCGGGGTTGACCAGGGACCTGTCCGATTCGGACTGGAAGCGGATCGCTCGTTCCGGGCTCCTGCCGTTGTCGGTGGAACGCGGCCTGGCCCTGTTCGACCGTCTTGCGCACGCCGATCCGCGGGAGGCCGCGGCGGTGGTCACTCCGCTGGATACCAGTGCGTTGCGGCGGCATCCGGATGTGCCGCCACTGCTCCGGGAAATCGTGGGCGTGCGGCGGCGGGTCGCCGTCCGGGTGACCGGGGAAGGGCTCGTCGGCACGCTGGGGGGGCTTTCGGCCGGGGAGCGAGTCTCCGCCGTGCACGGGCTCGTGCGGGCTCAGGTCGCCAGAGTGCTCGGACACACCGACGATATCGTCATCGGCCCCGATCAGAACTTCCGCGAGTCGGGTTTCGATTCGCTGACGGCGGTGGAGCTGCGAAACGAGCTCGCCACGGCGACGGGGCTGCGGTTGCCGGCGACCCTGGTGTTCGACTATCCGACGGTGGCGGCCCTTGCCGGATATCTGCTGGCCGAGCTGTTCGGGGAGGACGACGCGCGCGTCCCGGCCGGCCGCATGGCGGTCGTGTCGGACGACCCGGTCGCGATCGTCGGCATGGCCTGTCGGTTCCCCGGCGGGGTGCATTCGCCAGACGACTTGTGGCGGCTGGTCGCCGACGGGTCCGACGCGATCACGGAGTTCCCCACCGACCGGGGGTGGGCGCTCGACGCGCTTTTCGTGGGCGACGGCCGACCCGGTACGTCGGCCGTCCGCACCGGCGGTTTCCTGCACGATGCCGCGGACTTCGACGCCGACTTCTTCGGGATGTCGCCCCGGGAGGCCATGGCGACGGATCCGCAGCAGCGGTTGCTGTTGGAGGCGTCGTGGGAGGCATTGGAGCACGCGGGTATCGACCCGGTGTCGCTGCGGGGGAGTGCGACCGGGGTCTTCGCCGGGGTGATGTACAGCGACTACGGCACGCTGGTTGCCGGTCACGAGGAGTTCGAAGGGCTCCGCGGCACGGGCAGTTCGCCGAGTGTGGTGTCGGGGCGTGTGGCTTATTGCCTCGGTTTGGAGGGGCCGGCGGTGTCGGTGGATACGGCGTGTTCGTCGTCGTTGGTGACGGTGCATTTGGCGTCGCAGGCGTTGCGCGGTGGTGAGTGTTCGTTGGCGTTGGCTGGTGGTGTGACGGTGATGGCGACGCCGGGGTCCTTTGTGGAGTTTTCGCGGCAGGGTGGGTTGGCGCCTGATGGGCGTTGTAAGTCGTTTTCCGATGCCGCGGATGGGGTGGCGTGGTCTGAGGGTGTCGGGGTGTTGGTGTTGGAGCGGCTTTCGGACGCGCGGCGTAATGGGCGTCGGGTGTTGGCGTTGTTGCGTGGGAGTGCGGTGAATTCGGATGGTGCGTCGAATGGGTTGACGGCGCCGAACGGCCCGTCGCAGCAGCGTGTCATCCGTCAAGCGCTGGCCAACGCGGGTCTGTCTACATCGGACGTCGATGTGGTGGAGGGGCACGGGACGGGGACGACGTTGGGTGATCCGATCGAGGTGCAGGCGTTGCTGGCGACGTATGGCCAGGAGCGTCCCGAGGATCGTCCGCTGCTGCTGGGGTCGGTGAAATCCAACATCGGCCACACGCAGGCGGCCGCGGGTGTGGCCGGGGCGATCAAGATGGTGGCGGCGATGCGGTGCGGGTCGGTGCCGAAGACATTGCATGCCGAAGCGGCGTCGTCGCATGTGGACTGGGAGTCCGGTGCGGTCGAGTTGGTGTCCGAGGCGGTGGATTGGCCGGCAGTGGATCGGCCGCGGCGGGCCGCCGTCTCGTCGTTCGGGATCAGCGGCACCAACGCACACCTGATCATCGAGCAGGCACCCCCGGCCGTCGAGGTGCGGGCGCGGCCGGAACCGCCGGTTGTGCCCTCGGTCGTGCCATGGGTCGTCTCCGGGCGCACCGAACAGGCCATGCGCGCGCAGGTCGAGCGGCTGACCTCCGCTGTCGAAGCCAGCGGCGCCGACCCGCTGGACGTCGGCTTCACCCTCGCCGGCCGTTCCGCGTTCGAACACCGCGTAGTGCTGACGGGCGACGGGATTGAACTCGCCCACGGGCGCGGCGGCCATCCGGTCGTGGGCATGCTGTTCGCGGGCCAGGGCGGGCAGCGGGCCGGCATGGGCCGTGAGCTCGCCGCCCGGTTCCCGGTGTTCGCCGATGCCTGGGACGAGGTGTGCGCCCGGCTGGACGCCAGACTGGCGACCCCGGTGGGGGTCGCGCTGGACGACCAGGACCGGCTGGATGACACGGGCGCCGCGCAGCCCGCTCTGTTCGCGTTCCAGGTCGCCTTGTTCCGGCTGGTGGAGTCCTGGGGCGTGCGGCCGGAAGTCCTCATCGGCCACTCGATCGGTGAGATCGCCGTGGCGCACGTGGCCGGTGCGCTCGCCCTTGACGACGCCTGCTGGCTGGTCGCGGCTCGGGCCAGGCTGATGTCGGCGCTGCCGAAGGGCGGCGCGATGATGGCCGTGCCCGCGTCTGAGGCCGAGGTGACCCCGCTGCTCTGCGAGGACGCGTCGATCGCCGCGGTCAACGGACCGCGCTCGGTGGTCGTCGCGGGCAGCGAGAACGCGGTATCCGCGGTGGCCGAGCGATTCACCCGAGCCAAGCGGTTGCGGACCAGCCATGCCTTCCACTCGCCCCTGATGGCACCGATGCTCGCCGAGTTCCGCGCCGCACTGGCCGATCTGCCGTACGCCGAGCCGGTCATTCCGGTGATCTCCACGGTGACAGGCCGTCCCACCGAGCGCGAGTGGGCTTCCCCGGACTACTGGGCCGAGCAGGTGCTGGCGACCGTTCGGTTCGCGGACGCCGTTGCCGCGGCAGGGAAAGCGGGAGCGGACGTCTTCTGCGAACTGGGATCGGACGGTGTGCTTTCCGGCCTTGTCGCCGAGTCCGCACCCGAGGCCCTGGCGGTGCCGCTGGTACGTCGCGAACACGGCGAGGAACGTGCGGTGGTGACTGCGCTCGCCAGGCTCCACTGCGCGGGTGTACCGGTGAGGTGGCAGGAGGTGTTCCACAGGACCGGGGCGGCCAAGGTGGATCTGCCGACGTATGCATTCCAGCGCAGCAGGTTCTGGCCAGAAGGCGTCGATGAACCAGGGAGCCCGGCCGAACAGGATGCCCTGTGGCGGCTCGACTGGACGCCACTGCCCGCTTCGCCCGGCACTCCGGACACCGGCCGGTGGTGCGTTCTCGGTGCGGGGCCGATGGCCGCATTCCTAGCTGCGGGTGGCATCGCGCGGAGCGCGGAGAACACCGTCGCGGCACTCGCGGCGGCCCTCGGGCCGGAAGCACAGGCACCCGAGGTGGTGCTGCTGCCGGTGACCGCCGAAACCGAGGGGCTCACCGAGGCGGTGCACCGGTCGGTGACCGAGACGCTCGCGAACGTGCGGGCCTGGCTCGACGACGATCGGTTCGCCGCATCGCGCCTGGTCCTGGTGACCCGGCACGCGGTGAGCGCGGCGCCGGACGACGAGGTGGAAGGTCTGGCCTCCGCCGGAGTGTGGGGACTCCTGCGCTCGGCGCAGGCCGAGCACCCCGGCCGGTTCATCCTCGCCGACGTGGACGACCATCCCGCGACAGCAGCCGCGGTACTCACGACGCTGGGTACCGCTGACGAGCCGCAATTCGCGGTCCGGGCTGGTGCGGTCACCGTGCCTCGCCTTGCCCGGCCAGCGTATGCGGAACCGGCATGGCGGTGGCCGGAGCAGGATACGGTGCTCATCACCGGGGGCACCGGCGCGCTGGCCGAGACGGTCGCGCGCCACCTCGTGGAGCGGCATGGGGTGCGCGACCTGCTGCTCGTCAGCAGGCGTGGACCGAAGGCGCCTGGCGCCACCGAGCTGGCCGCGGAGCTGACCGAACTCGGTGCCGAGGTCCGCATCGCGGCGTGTGACAGCGCCGACCGCCAGGCATTGGCGGCGTTGCTGCGTGATCTGCCCGAAGGCAAGCAGGTGAAGGGCGTCGTCCACCTCGCCGGCGTGCTCGACAACGGTCTGCTCAACGACCTGAGCGCCGAGCAGGTGACACAGGTGCTCCGCGCCAAGGTGGACGCCGCTGTGCACCTGGACGAGCTGACCCGCGAGAGCGATCTCTCCGCGTTCGTGCTGTTCTCCAGCTTCGCCGGAGTCGTCGGCGCCCCCGGACAGGCCAACTACGCCGCCGCGAACGCCTTCCTGGACGCGCTGGCGCTCCGTCGCCGGGCGCTCGGCCTGCCGGCGGTGGCGCTGGACTGGGGTTTGTGGCAGGAGGACGGCGGTATGTCCGGCGAGCTCGCGGAGGCTGAGCTCGGCCGTCTGCGCCGTGCCGGTGTCGTTCCCATCACCCGGGAGCGCGGCCGCGCGTTGCTGGATGCCGCGGCTGGGGTGGACAGCGCTCAGGTGGTTGCGGCACCGCTGGATCTTCGCGTGGTGAACAAAAGCATGCTGCCGAGCGTGCTGCGCGGGCTGGTCCGCGTCGCGCCGAAGTGGCAGGCGACCGTGCGTGGCGGCGACGCGGCACTGGCCGAGCGGCTGGCCGGGCTGGGAATGGCCGATCAGGAGCGGGTGATCACCGACCTGGTCGTCGGGGGGGTGGCAGCCGTGCTCGGGCACGACTCACCCGTGGCGGTCGACCGGCAACGTGGTTTCGTTGACCTCGGCATGACCTCACTGAACGGCGTCGAGCTGCGCAACCTGCTCGCGGCCGAGACGGAGCTGACCCTGCCGACCACACTGATCTTCGACAACGCCAACGCGGAGGAGCTGGCCCGGCACCTCGGCAAGCTCCTCGGCATCGACGCGACGACACCGCCCGCGCTGACCGACCTCGCCCGGCTTGAGTCCACTGTGTCGGCGTCCGAGCTGGATCCGGAAACGAGGTCAGCACTGGTGAAACGCCTGTCAGCCGTGGTGTGGGACCTCTCGAACGGCGAGGACGGGCAAGCCGGTGACGTGGAACTCGACTCCGTGAGCGACGACGAGATGTTCGCGCTGATCGACGAGGAACTCGGACGCAGCTGAGTCCAGCGTGCGGCAACGCTACGGCGCTTCCGCTGCCCGCACCGCTACACGGAATGAGCCTGGAAGCAGGCTCTGAGAGCACCGAGGAACCGCCGCATGACGAGCACCGAGAACAAGCTCCGTGACTACCTCAAGCTGGTCACCGCGGACCTGCGCCAGACCCGCCAGCAGTTGCGAGCGATGGAGGCCAGAGACCGCGAGCCGATCGCGATCGTCGGCATGGCGTGCCGCTTTCCCGGCGGGGTCACCTCGCCCGAGGCGTTGTGGCGGCTGCTCGTCGAGGGCCGGGACGTCGCGGGGCCGCTGCCCACCGACCGCGGTTGGGACCTGGAAGGGCTCTACCACCCCGACCCGGACCACGGCGGTACCTGCTACGTCCGCGAAGGAGGTTTCCTCGACGGGGCAGGGGATTTCGATGCGGACTTCTTCGGGATCTCACCGCGCGAGGCGCTGGCGATGGATCCGCACCAACGGCAGATCCTCGAAGTCTCCTGGGAAGCCGTCGAGCGGGCGGGGCTGGACCCGCGCGCGCTACGCGGCACGGATACCGGCACGTTCGTCGGTGCTGTCCACCTCAACTACGGCGCCGGTGTCGCGTTCCCACAGGAAGTCGAAGGACACCTCGCCACCGGAATGACGCCGAGCGTGGTCTCCGGCCGCGTCGCCTATCTCCTCGGTCTGCGCGGACCCGCGGTGACGCTGGACACGGCGTGTTCGTCGTCGCTGGTCGCGCTGCACCTGGCCGCACAGGCCATCCGGGACCGGGACTGCTCCTTGGCGTTGGCAGGTGGGGTCACGGTCCTGCCGGATCCCGCGGCCCTGGTGGCGTTCTCCCGGCAGCGGGCATTGTCGCCGGACGGGCGGTGCAAGGCCTTCTCCGACTCCGCCGATGGCTTCGGCTGGTCGGAAGGTGTCGGAGTGCTGGTGCTGGAGCGTCTTTCCGATGCCCGGCGGAACGGCCATCGGGTGCTGGCGGTGGTGCGGGGCAGTGCGGTGAACTCCGACGGGGCGAGCAGTGGCCTGACGGCCCCTAGCGGTCCGTCGCAACAGCGGGTGTTCCGGGCCGCGCTGTCCAACGCGGGGGTATCCCCGTCCGCTGTGGACGTGGTGGAGGCGCACGGGACCGGTACCGCTTTGGGTGACCCGATCGAGGCGCAGGCACTGCTGGCGACGTACGGCCAGAATCGTCACAACCCGCTGTGGCTGGGATCGGTGAAGTCGAATCTCGGCCACACGCAGGCGGCGGCCGGGGTCGCCGGGGTGATGAAGATGGTGCTGGCGATGCGGCATGGTGTCGTCCCGCGCACCTTGCACGTCGATGCGCCGTCGTCGCATGTCGACTGGTCCGCGGGTTCGGTGGAGCTTGCGGTCGACGAGGTCGACTGGCCGGAAACCGGCCGCCCGCGCCGGGCGGGGGTGTCGTCGTTCGGGATCAGCGGGACGAACGCGCACGTCGTCCTGGAGCAGGCCCCGGTCGAGGAACCAGTGCGGTCGGGCGACGTGGATCCTGCCGTGGTGCCGTGGGTCGTGTCGGCGCGGACGGAGCCGGCGCTGCGGGACCAGCTGGACGGTCTGCTGGCGCATGCGGTCGGTCATCGTCCGGTGGACGTCGGTTTTTCGTTGGTGAACTCGCGGTCGGTCTTCGAGCACCGGGCGGTGTTGCTGGCCGGTGGTGAAGCCGGTCCGGTTGAGGTGGCGCGAGGTGTCGCGGCCGCGGGCAGGACTGCGTTCGCGTTCTCCGGCCAGGGGTCTCAGCGGCTGGGGATGGGCCGCGAGCTCTACGACCGGTACCCGGTGTTCGCGGAGGCGTTCGACGCCGTGGCCGCCGAGCTGGACGATTCCCCGCGCGATGTGGTGTGGGGTGACGATTCGACCGCGTTGGAGCAGACGCGATGGGCGCAGCCGGCGTTGTTCGCGGTGGAAGTCGCGCTGTTCCGGTTGCTGGAGTCGTGGGGCGTGCGACCGGACTTCCTGGTGGGCCACTCCATCGGCGAGTTGACGGCGGCGCACGTGGCGGGGGTGCTGTCGCTCTCCGACGCCTGCCGGGTGGTGTCCGCGCGGGCCCGGTTGATGCAGGCATTGCCTGCCGGTGGTGCCATGGTGGCGGTGCGGGCTCGCGAGGACGAAGTGGCGCCGCTGCTGGTCGAGGGCGTTTCGACAGCGGCGGTCAACGGGCCGGGTTCGCTGGTGATTTCCGGTGCCGGGCAAGAGGTTTCGGAGATCGCCGACGTGCTGGCACGACGTGGGCACAAGACGACCCCGCTGCCGGTCAGCCATGCGTTCCACTCGCCGTTGATGGAGCCGATGCTCGACGAGTTCCGTGCGGCGATCGAAGGGATCTCGTTCGGCGAGGCGCGGATTCCGGTGGTGTCCACGCTCACCGGCGAGCCGGTCGGATCCGAGCAGCTGGGGTCGGTGGAGTACTGGGTGCGGCAGGTGCGCGAGCCGGTGCGGTTCGCCGACGCCGTCCGGAGCCTCGACGAACTCGGCGTTCGCGTGGTGGTGGAGCTGGGGCCGGACGGGTCGCTGTGCGCGGCCGCGGCCGACGGGCTTGCCGAGGGCGCGGTCGCCGTGCCGATGCTGCGCAAGGATCGGCCCGAGGAGGAGGTGGCCCTGCGCGCACTGGCCGCGGCGCACGTCGCGGGCGGGAGTGTGGACTGGTCGGCACTGTTCGCCGATACCGGCGCGGCTGATGTGAATCTGCCGACCTACCCCTTCCAGCACCGGCGGTTCTGGCCATCGTCGGCGCCCGCGCGCGACGCCGTCGGCCTCGGGCTGGAAAGCACCCGGCACCCGCTCCTCGCCGCCGTGGTGACGGTGGCCGATTCCACCGGCGTGCTGTTCACCGGTCGGCTGTCGCTCGCCACCCACCCGTGGCTGGCCGACCATGTCATCGGCGGCCGAATTCTGCTTCCCGGCACTGCTTTCCTGGAGGTCGCGGTTCGGGCCGGCGACGAGGTCGGCTGCGATCATCTGGAGGAACTCACCCTCGCCACGCCCCTCGTGATACCCGAGCGCGGTGCCGTGCAGGTGCAGGTTGGGATCAGGCCCGGTGAGGGGGGCGGGAAGCGCACCATCACCATCCACTCCCGCGTCGAGGGCGAACCGGACGCGCCGTGGACGCAGCACGCCAGTGGAACGCTGTGCGCGGTCGGCCAAGCCACCGAGCAGGACCAGCCAGCGGCCTGGCCCCCAGAGGACGCGGAACCGGTCGACCTCGAAGGGTTCTACGACCGGTTCGCCGCGCGCGGATTCGACTACGGGCCGTCCTTTCGCGGTGTGGTCTCCCTGTGGCGGCGAGGCGACGAACTGTTCGCCGATGTCGCGCTGGCCGAACACGCCGTAGCCGACGCAGGCGCGTTCGGCCTGCACCCCGCGCTGCTGGACGCCGCTGTGCAAACACCGGCCGCCCTCTGGGGCAGCACCGACGACGAGGGTGCCCTGCCGTTCTCGTGGCAGGGCGTGACCCTGCATGCCTCCGGCGCCACGGCGTTGCGGGTCCGCCTCGCCATGACCGGCCCTGACACCATGACGATCCGGGCGACTGATCACGCGGGTGCCCCGGTGATCACCGCCGACGGGCTCATCATGCGGCCCTTGCCGACCGGCCTCGGCGCGGTCCGCGGCGACGCCCTGTTCCAGCTCGACTGGATCCCGATTGGTGACGGCGACGCGGTCGAGGCAGCGACTGTGGTCGGCTTGGACACGCTCGGCCTGGCCCCGTCGCTGCGGGGTGCGGGCATCAGCGTCGCCACCGACGCAGACTTGTCCAACCCGGACGGTTCAGTGCTGGTCGGGCTGGCCGGCGGGGAAACGGACGAGCCTGCGGTCCATCAGCTGACCGCGACGGCCCTCGACCTGCTCCAGCGGTGGCTCGAGCTCGACGATCCCGGCCTGCCGCTCACCATCGTCACCAGTGGCGCGACCGACGGCCGCGACCTCGCCGCTGCGGCGGTGTGGGGCCTCGTGCGGACCGCGCAGACGGAGCATCCGGGCAGGTTCGCGCTCATCGACCTCGATCCCGGCGCCACCACATCCGGTGAAGTGCTTGCCCGTGCGCTCACCATCGACGAGCCGCAGGTGGCGTTCCGCGAGGGCCGGCTGCTCGCCGCCCGCGTTGTCCGGTGCGCCGTGCCGGAGGCCGAACCGGCCACCTGGGATCCCGAGGGCACGGTACTGATCACGGGCGGCACGGGCGGAATCGGTCGTGAACTTGCCCGCCACCTCGCTGCCGCGCACGATATCCGGCACCTGCTGCTGGTCAGCCGCCGCGGCGCGGACGCGGAGGGCGTGCCGGACCTGCTCGCCGAGCTCGGACCGGAAACCCGCGTCGAGGCCTGCGACGTCGCCGACCGCGACGCGCTGTCCGCGTTGCTCGACACGATCCCGGCCGAGCATCCGCTGACCGCCGTCGTGCACGCAGCGGGTGTGCTCGACGACGGCGTCGTCGATTCGCTCACCCCCGAAAGGCTCGGCACCACCCTGCGGGCCAAGTCGGATGCTGCCTGGAACCTGCACATGCTCACCGAGCAGCAGGACTTAGCCGCGTTCGTCCTGTTCTCCTCCGCGGCCGGTGTGCTGGGCAGTCCGGGGCAGGGCAACTACGCCGCGGCGAACGCCTTCCTCGACGGCCTCGCCCGGCATCGCCGTGACCGTGGCCTGACCGCGGTGTCCCTGGCGTGGGGGCGGTGGGACACGGACGGGGCGATGACGCACCGGGCAGCAGCGGAGAACTCCGCAGTACCGCCCATGTCCACAGAGCAGGGCCTCGCGCTGTTCGACCTGGCACTCACCGTCGACCGCCCGGTGCTCCTGCCGGTCCGGCTCGACGTGGCCGCTCTGCGCTCGACCGGAGCTCCGCCGCTGCTGCGGGGCCTGATCCGCACCCCCGGTCGACGCGTCGCGGACCGGCATTCGGGCACCACCGGTGACCTCGCGCGCAAGCTCGCCGGGATGCCGGCGGGCGAGCGGACCGGCGCGGTGCTGGAACTGACCCAGGGCACGGTCGCAGTCGTGCTGGGACACTCCGGTGCCACGGTGATCGATCCGGATCGGAACTTCTCCGATCTGGGCTTCGACTCGCTGACCGCGGTGGAACTGCGCAACCAGCTCGTCACCGCGACCGGGGTGCGGCTGCCGAGCACCCTGGTGTTCGACCACCCGACCATCTCGGCGCTCAGCGAATACCTGCTGGCCGAACTGCTCGGCGCCCAGACCCGCGCACCGGCCGAGCGGCGAACCGTGCGCGCGGTCGGCGAACCGATCGCCATCGTCGGCATGAGCTGCCGCTATCCCGGTGGCGTGCGCTCGCCCGAAGATCTCTGGCGGTTGGTTCTCGAAGGCACCGACGCGATCAGCGGGTTTCCCGTCAACCGCGGCTGGGACCTCGCCGCGCTCCATCACCCGGACCCTGAGCATCGCGGCACCAGTTACACCCAGTTCGGCGGCTTCCTGCACGACGCCGGCGAGTTCGACGCCGAGCTGTTCCGGATGAGTCCACGTGAGGCGCTCGCCACCGACGTCCAGCACCGGCTGCTGCTGGAAACGGCTTGGGAGGCGTTCGAGCGGGCCAGGATCGACTTGACGTCATTGCGCGGCAGCCGGACCGGTGTGTTCACCGGCGTGATGTACAGCGACTACTCCGCGCTGCTCGACGCCGCGGAGTACGAGGGCCTGCGCGGTAATGGCACCTCGCCCAGCATTGCCTCCGGCCGCCTGGCTTACACGTTCGGCCTGGAAGGCCCGGCGCTCACCGTGGACACGGCGTGCTCGTCGTCCCTGGTGGCACTGCACCTCGCCGGGCAGGCGCTGCGCTCCGGCGAGTGCACGCTCGCACTGGCGGGGGGTGTGACCGTGATGTCGACCCCGGTCTCGTTCGTGGAGTTCTCGCGGCAGCGGGGGCTCGCCCCGGACGGGCGGTGCAAGTCCTATGCGGACGCCGCGGACGGGGTGGCCTGGTCCGAGGGCGTCGGAATGCTCGTGCTGGAGCGGCTTTCCGACGCACAGCGCAACGGGCACCGGGTGCTAGCGGTCATCCGGGGCAGCGCGGTGAACTCCGATGGCGCGTCGAACGGTCTGACCGCACCGAACGGCCCAGCCCAGCAGGCTGTGATCCGGCAGGCGCTTGCCGACGCGGAGCTGTCCTCGGCGGGCAACGACGTCGATGTGGTGGAGGGGCACGGTACGGGGACGACGCTGGGTGATCCGATCGAGGCGCAGGCGCTGCTGGCGACGTACGGCCAGAACCGGCAGCGACCGTTGCTGCTGGGTTCGCTGAAGTCGAATCTTGGTCATACGCAGGCGGCTGCCGGTGTTGCAGGGGTGATCAAGATGGTGCAGGCCATCCGGCATGGCATCGTCCCGTGCACCTTGCACGTCGATGCGCCGTCGTCGCATGTGGACTGGTCGAGCGGTGACGTGGAACTGCCGGCCGAGGCCGTGGACTGGCCGGAGGTGGACCGCCCGCGACGCGCCGCCGTTTCGTCGTTCGGGATCAGCGGCACCAACGCACACGTGATCATCGAGCAGGCTCCGCCCGACGCCGAACGCGGCGCCAGGCCACACACTCCAGCGGTGCCCTGGATCGTGTCCGGGCAGAACGAGGAGGCGTTGCGCCGTCAGGCGGCCACGCTCGCCAGTGCGGTGGCCGATCTCGCGCCCGTCGACGTCGGACTGACGCTGGCCACCGCGCGGGCGGCTCTGCCGCACCGGGCCTTCGTCGTCGGAACCGGGACCGAGGAGCTCACGCGCGGGTTGCGGGCCGTGGCCGAAGGGCAGCCTGATTCGGTGACAGGCACTGTGCGCACCGCCGGTAAGGGCACGGTGTTCGTCTTCCCTGGGCAGGGGGCCTACTGGCCCGGGATGGGTGCCGAACTACTCGACACCTTGCCGGTTTTCGCTGATGCGGTGGCGCGCTGTGAGCAGGCGCTCGCACCCTACGTCGAGTGGTCCGTGCGCGACGTGCTGCGCGGTGTCGAGGGCGCGCCGGGGTTGGAGCGGCTCGATGTCGCTCAGCCCGCGTTGTGGGCGGTGATGGTGTCGCTCGCTGAGGTCTGGCGCGCGCACGGGGTGCGGCCGACCGCGGTGGTCGGCCACTCTCAGGGCGAGGTCGCCGCGGCTTGCGTCGCCGGGTTGCTGTCCCTCGACGACGGCGCGCGGATCGTGGCCCTGCGCAGCCAAGCCATCGCGGAGGAACTGTGCGGCAAAGGCGGCATGGTCTCCTTGCCGCTTTCCCGTGACGACGCGCTGGACCGCCTGGTCTCGTGGGGCGAGCGCCTCAGCGTGGCCGCGGTCAACGGCCCGAACTCCGTGGTGGTGTCCGGTGACTACGCGGCCTTGGCCGAGCTGACCGCGGCTTGCGCGGACGCGGGTGTCCAGGCCAAGCCTGTCGCCGGTGATTTTCCCGCCCACTCGGCGCTGTTCGAGCAGGTCCGCGAGCGGATGCTCGCCGCCTTCGCCGACGTCGAACCGCGCACCGGCGAGGTGCCGATGATCTCGACGGTCACCGGTGACTGGCTCGACCCGGCCGTGCTCGACGCCGCCTATTGGTACGCCAACATGCGCGACACCGTCCAGCTGGACCCGGCTGTCCGCGCTCTTCTCACGCACGGGCACGGCCTGTTCATCGAAGTCAGCCCCCACCCGGTGTTGACCTCCGGTGTCGAGGAGACCATCGAGGCCGTCGGTGCGGGTGCGGCGACCACCGGCACCCTGCGGCGCGATGACGGGGGCCGCTCCCGCCTGCTCCGCTCGCTCGCCGAGGCCCACCTGGGCGGTGCCTCGGTGAACTGGACGGCCTGCTTCGAGGGCACCGGTGCGCGCCTCGCCGACCTGCCCACCTACGACTTCGACCGCACCCGCTACTGGCCGCGCGCAGTGGCCGGTGACACGACCTCGGCCGGCGTCACCCCGGCGCGCCATCCACTGTTGAGCGGTGCGATGGACCTCGCGGACGGGTCCGGTTCCGTCGTGCTCACCGGAAGATTGTCCCTCGCGACGCATCCCTGGCTCGCCGACCACGCCGTGTCCGGCCGGATCCTGTTCCCCGGCACGGGTTTCGTCGAGCTCGCCGTGCGGGCCGGCGATGAGGTCGGCTGCGATCGGCTCGACGAGCTCACCATCGCCGTACCGCTGGACCTGCCCGAACGGGGGGCGGTGCGGCTGCAGGTCGTGGTGAGCGCGCCGGACGAATCCGGTCGGTGCCGCGTGTCCGTCCATTCGCGCGAGGACGCGGCCGACGGAGTGCCGTGGACCCAGCACGCCACGGGCACCCTCAGCGCGGCAGCGTCCGAGGACGTAACCGGCTTTGATGCGAGGCGGTGGCCCCCACCTGGAGCCGAGCAGGTATCGCTGTCCGGTTGCTACGACGACTTCGCCGCGCGGGGCTTCGACTACGGCCCGGTGTTCCAGGGACTGCACGCCGCGTGGCGCCGCGGAGACGAGATCTTCGCCGAAGTGAACTCGCCCTCCGAGGACATCGGCGCGGACGAGTTCGGCCTGCACCCCGCCCTGCTCGATGCCGCCCTGCACGCCTGCGCTGCCGGAGCCGGCGAGAGCACCGGAGGGCTGCCGTTCTCCTGGGAGGGGGTGCGGCTGCACGCCTCCGGCGCTGCCGGGCTGCGGGTCCGCATCGTGCCTGCGGGGGACGACGCCGTCGCGATCGACCTGGCCGGCCAGGAAGGCGATCCCGTCGCCTCGATCGCCTCGCTCCGGTTCCGGTCCCCGGACCGGCCACCGGTCGCCGGCTGCCTGTATGGCGTCGAATGGACACCCGTCCGGCTGTCCCCTGTAGACGCGAAGGTCACGGTGCTGGGCCCGGACGTCTTCGGTCTCACATCGAGCCTCGCCGGCAAGGGCGAGGCCGATGTCGGCGACCCCGGCCAAGTGGTGCTGGTGCCGGTGGCCGGCGAATCCGCGGACGAGCCGATCGCCGCCATGCGGGACGAACTCGCCAGGACGCTTTCCCTGGTGCAGGACCGGATGGCAAGGCCAACGGGTGCCCGCTTGGTTTTCGTCGCACAAGGCGTCGAGGGCGGACACGATCTGGTTGCCGCGGCGGTGTGGGGGCTCGTCCGGTCGGCCCAGGCCGAGCAGCCCGGCGTCTTCGGCCTCCTCGACCTGGACCCGGCAGGCGCCGCGCCCCCGCCCGAGGTCCTCGACCCGGCGGAGCCGCAGCTGATCGTCCGCGACGGCCAGGTACGAGCAGCCCGGCTGGCTCGGGTCGACGACATGCCTACCGAAGCCCGGGTTTGGGATCCCGGCGGCACGGTGCTCATCACGGGCGGCACCGGCGGCCTCGGCGCCGCGCTCGCCCGCCACCTCGCCGGTCGCGGTGCCCGCCACCTCGTGCTCGCCGGCCGCCGCGGCCCTGCCGCGGACGGCGCGTCCGAGCTGGTGGCCGAGCTGGCCGAGCTCGGTGCCGCGGCGACCATCGTGGCCTGCGACCTCTCCGAGGCCGATGCGGTGGCCGAACTGGTCGAAGCGATCCCCGCCGAGCATCCACTGACCGCGGTCGTGCACGCCGCGGGCGTGCTCGACGACGGTGTGCTGACGGCGATGACGCCGGAGCGACTGGCCGCGGTGTCGGGCCCCAAGGCGGAGGCGGCGTGGCACCTGCACGCGGCCACCCGCGGACTCGAGCTCGCGGCGTTCGTGCTGTTCTCCTCCGCGGCCGGGATCATCGGCGCCCCTGGACAGGGCAACTACGCCGCCGCCAACGCGTTCCTCGACGCCCTGGCCCAGCACCGGCGTGCGCGCGGCCTGCCTGCGCAGTCGCTGGCCTGGGGTGCCTGGGAGTCGGTCGGCATGGCCGCGGGACTCAGCGAAGTCGAGCGCGACCGCATGGCTCGCCTGGGCATGCCGCAGCTTTCCCCGGCCGAAGGGCTTGCGCTGTTCGACGCGGCGGCCGCTGTCGACGAGCCCCTGCTGGTTCCGGTGCGGCTCGACCTGTCGGCGATCCGCGCCCGCGGCGACGTCCCTCCGCTGCTGCGCGGCCTGGTCAGGGGCGGTGGACGACGCGCCGTGCGGCAGCTCGCGAAGACCTCGGCCGGGCTGGCTCGACGCGTGGCCGGACTGCCGCACGCGGAGCAGGTCGAAGTGGTGGGCGAGTTGGTGCGAGCGTGGGTCGCCGCCGTGCTCGGCCACGACTCTGCGGTCGCGGTCGACCGCGACCGGTCCTTCTCGGACCTCGGCTTCGACTCGCTGACCGCGGTGGAGTTGCGCAACCAGCTGTCGGCCGCGACCGGCCTGCAGCTGTCGGCGACGCTCGTGTTCGACTACCCCTCGGCGGCGGCGTTGACCGACCACCTGATCGACGAACTGCTCGGCGGTCGCACGCCGGAACCTGCCAGGGCGGCAGCCGCGGTGGCGGATGACCCGATCGCGATCGTCGGGATGAGCTGCCGCTACCCCGGCGGGGTCGAATCTCCCGAGGATCTGTGGCGGCTCGTGGCGCACGGCGTCGACGCGACCTCGGAGTTCCCCCGCGACCGCGGCTGGGACGTGCTGCGGCTCTACCACCACGACGGCGATCACCGCACTTCCCACACCCGCCGCGGCGGATTCCTGCACAATGCGGCCGAGTTCGACGCCGAGTTCTTCGGCATCAGCCCGCGCGAGGCGCTCGCCACCGACGCCCAGCAGCGGTTGCTGCTGGAAGCCGCTTGGGAGGCGCTGGAACGCGCCGGTGTCGACCCGGCAGGTGCGCGTGGCGACCAGATCGGGGTGTTCGCCGGGATCATGTACAACGACTACGGCACGATCCTGGGCCGGCCGGAGTTCGCGGGCATGCGCGGCAACGGCAGCGCGCCGAGCATTGCCTCCGGCAGGGTGGCCTACGCGTTGGGGCTGGAAGGCCCGGCGGTCACGGTCGACACGGCCTGTTCGTCGTCGTTGGTGGCCATGCATCTGGGGGCGCAGGCGCTGCGGTCGGGGGAATGCTCGCTCGCACTCGCCGGTGGTGTGACGGTGATGGCGACGCCGGAGGCGTTTGTCGAGTTCTCCCGGCAGGGTGGGTTGGCGCCGGATGGGCGGTGCAAGTCCTACTCCGATTCCGCGGATGGTGTGGCGTGGTCGGAGGGCGTCGGGATGCTGGTGTTGGAGCGGCTTTCCGACGCGCGGCGCAACGGGCATCCGGTTCTCGCGGTGATGCGTGGAAGCGCGGTGAATTCAGACGGAGCTTCGAACGGGCTCACAGCACCGAATGGTCCGTCGCAGCAGCGCGTGATCCAACAGGCGCTGGCATCGGCTTATCTGTCCACAGAGGACGTCGATGTGGTGGAGGGGCACGGCACGGGGACGACGCTCGGTGATCCGATCGAAGCGCAGGCGTTGTTGGCGACCTATGGCCAGGATCGGCAACGCCCGTTGTTGCTCGGGTCGGTGAAGTCGAACCTGGGACACACGCAGGCGGCCGCGGGTGTTGCCGGGGTGATCAAAGTGGTGTTGGCGATGCGCAACGGCGTAGTGCCGCGGACGCTGCACGCCGAAACCCCGTCGTCGCACGTGGACTGGTCATCGGGTGCGGTGCGGCTGGCGACCGAAGAGGTTCCGTGGCCCGAGGTCGACCGGCTGCGGCGGGCCGCCGTCTCGTCGTTCGGGATCAGCGGCACCAACGCGCACGTGATCCTGGAGCAGGCACCCCAGGAGGACCGGCCCAGGCCCGCCGCCGGTGGCAGTGTGCCCTGGCTGCTTTCGGCGAAGACCGAGCCCGCGCTGCGTGCCCAGGCCACACGTCTGCTGGCACGCGTGCGTGGCGGTGGGCTCTCCTGCCTCGATGTCGGCCACACCCTCGCGAGTACGCGATCCGGCTTCCCCCACCGGGCCGCAGTGCTCGTCGACGAACATGACGACGAGGCCGTGCTGCGCTCCCTCGGCGCACTTGCCGCAGGTCGGCCGGACCCAGGCGTCGTGACCGGCACACCCGCCGAGGGCCGCACCGCGATCCTGTTCTCCGGCCAGGGTTCGCAGCGGCTCGGCATGGGCAGGCGACTGCACGGGCGGTACGCCGCGTTCGCCTCGGCATTCGACGAGGTACTGGCCGAACTCGATCCGCTCCTGCCCCGCCCGTTGCGTGAGGTCGTGTGGGGCGAGGACGCCGAGTTGCTCGACCAGACCGGTTGGACCCAGCCGGCGCTGTTCGCCTTCGAGGTCGCCCTGTTCCGGCTGGTGGAGTCCTGGGGCGTGCGACCGGACTTCCTTGCGGGGCACTCGATCGGCGAGATCGTCGCCGCGCACGTGGCAGGAGTCCTGTCGCTGCCGGACGCCTGCGCGCTGGTGGCCGCCCGTGCCCGGCTCATGCAGGCGCTGCCCGCAGGCGGCGCAATGGTCGCGGTGCGGGCTGAGGAGGAAGAGGTGGCCAAACTCCTCGCCGGGTGCGCACCCGAGGTGGCGATTGCGGCCGTCAACGCACCTGGTTCGGTGGTCATCGCCGGCGAGGGCAACGCGGTGGTCGACGTCGCCGCACGCCTGGCGGCGGAAGGCCGGCGGACCAAACGGCTTGCGGTGAGCCACGCGTTCCACTCGCCATTGGTGGAACCCATGCTCGCCGAGTTCCGCGCTGTGCTGGACGGCTTGACCTACGCCGAGCCTCGGTTTCCCGTGGTGTCCAATGTGACCGGTGCGCTCGTCACCGCAGAGGAGCTCCGCGACCCGGGATACTGGACGACCCACGTGCGGCAGGCCGTCCGCTTCGCCGATGGAGTGCGCAGCCTGCACGATGCCGGAGTTGGCGTGTATCTCGAACTCGGTCCGGATAGCGCACTGACCGCGATGGTGCAGGACACGCTCGCCGAAACCGACGACGCCGAGCCGAAGGCATTGGCGCTTCCCGCGGTGCGTTCGGATCGGGACGAGGAGACCGCTGTCCTCACCGCACTGGCCACAATGCACTGCTCTGGGAGGGAAATCGCTTGGCGGGCTTTCTTCGCGGGCACCGGTGCCGTGCTCGTGGATCTGCCGACCTACCCCTTCCAACGCGAGCGGTACTGGCCCGAAGGCGGTGAGCAGTACGGTGGGGACGTGACCGCGGTCGGCCTCGCCGCGACCGAGCACCCACTGCTTGGGGTGGTGGCCGAACTGGCCGACGGCGACGGTGCGTTGTTCACGAGCAGACTTTCGCTGCAGTCGCACCCGTGGCTTGCCGATCACGCCGTTCTCGGCCGCGTGCTGCTGCCCGGCGCCGCGTTCGTCGAGTTGGCGATGCGCGCCGGAAGCCACGTCGGGTGCGATCAGCTGGCCGAACTCACGCTCTCCGCTCCGCTGCTGGTGGCCGAGGGGGAGGCTGTGGTGCTGCAGGTGCGTGTCGGTGGAGCCGATGAGGCGGACCAGTCCGGTGAGCGCAACGTGACCGTCCACTCGAGGCCGGAGAGCGGGGAAGGGGCCTGGACCCTGCACGCCACCGGCAGGCTCGCACAAGATGTCGCGAGGACCTTGTTCGAGGCCGGGGAGTGGCCGCCGCAAGGCGCCGGACCGATCGAGCTGTCCGGTTGCTACGACGAGTTCACCAGTGCGGGTTTCGCCTATGGACCCGCCTTCCGCGGGTTGCGCGCGGCGTGGCGGCTCGGTGACGACGTGTTCGCGGAAGTCGCGCTGCCCGAGGAGCTCGCCGGGGACGCCGGCCGGTTCGGACTGCATCCAGTGCTGCTCGACTCGATCTTGCACGCCGCGATGCTGGGCGGTGCCGAAGCCGGCGCCGTGCGGCTCCCGTTCTACTGGGAAGGTGTGTCGTTGCGGGCCGTGGGTGCGGCCGCGCTGCGCGTGCGCCTGCGCTGGTTCGGCGACGCTCTTGCGTTCACCGCGGCGGATCCGGCCGGGCAACAGGTCCTCTCTGTCGACGCGCTGCACGTGCGCGCGGTGTCAGCCGACCAGCTCGCGGCGGCCGGAAACGCCCTGGGCGAAGCCCTCTTCCGGCTCGACTGGGTGCGGGTGCCATCGGGCGCCGAGGAGTCCTCGGTCATCGTGCTCGGGGCGAACGGCCGTACGCTCGCGACGGCGTTGTCCGCCCCTAGCTGCGCCGAGCTTTCCGAGGTGAGCTCGGTGCCGGCCGTGGTCGTCGCGTGCTCGTTCGGCACATCGGCGGCTGACGTACCCGCAGCCGTGCGCCGGCGCCTTGACCCGACGCTGGAGCTCGTGCACGAGTGGCTGGCTGACGAGCGGTTCGCTGCGGCGCGGTTGGTGTTCGTCACATCTGGAGCGGTGGGCGCCGACCCCCGGGACGTCGCCGGTGCGGCGGTGTGGGGGTTGGTGCGCGCTGCGCAGGCCGAGCATCCGGGCCGTTTCGGTCTCGTCGACCTCGACCCTGCGACCGAGCCTGGGCCGGCGCTGGCGCGGGCCCTCGCCGTGGATGAACCGCAGCTCGCCGTGCGCGGTGGCGAGGTGCTGGCGGCGCGCCTCGATCGGCTGTCTCCGCTGGACGCTGAGAATCCGGCGTGGGATCCGGACGGCACGGTGTTGATCACCGGTGGCACCGGCGGTCTCGGCGCCGCGATCGCCAGGCATGTGGTGGCCGAGCACGGTGTGCGCAGGCTGTTGTTGCTCAGCCGCGGTGGCCCGGCGGCAGCTGGAGCCGGGGAACTGCTCGCCGACCTCGCTGGCCACGGTGCCGAGGCTCGCGCGGTGGCCTGCGACGTCGGTGATCGTGCCGCGCTCGCGGAGGTGCTGGCTTCGGTCTCGCCGGAGCATCCCGTCCGTGCCGTCGTGCACGTCGCGGGTGTGCTGGACGACGGCGCGGTCAGTGCGCTTACCCCGGAGCGGATCCGCACGGTGCTGCGTCCCAAGGCAGACGCTGCGTGGTACCTGCATGAGCTGACCCGCGGGCTCGAGCTGACCGCGTTCGTGCTGTTCTCGTCCGTGGCCGGGGTGCTGGGTAGCCCGGGGCAGGGCAATTACGCCGCGGCGAACGGTTTCCTTGACGCCCTCGCCGCTCACCGCCGGGCGGAAGGCTTGCCCGCCGTGTCTCTTGCGTGGGGTCCGTGGGCGCCGGGCACGGGGATGACAGGCGCGTTGAGCGATACCGATGCCGCGCGGATGCGCCGCTCGGGGATGGTGCCGTTGTCGACGGCCGAGGGGACCGCCTTGTTCAGCCTCGCGCAGCGAGGCGGCGAGCCGGTGGCCCTACCGGTGCGGCTCGACCTGTCTGCGATCCGCGCGCAGGGTGAGGTTCCCCCGCTACTGCGCGGACTCGTCCGTTCGCCGGCCCGGCGGTCGACGGCAGCCGAATCGGCTGCGGCATTCCTGGACAAGCTCGGCGGGCTGGCCGGCGAGCAGCGCGAGCAGGCTGTTGTCGACCTCGTGCGAGCCGAGGCGGCTGCAGTGCTCGGCCACGCCGGGGCGGAGGCGCTGGAGCAGCAGCACCGGTTCGCCGATCTGGGATTCGATTCCCTGACCTCGATCGAGCTACGCAACCGGCTCGATACGGCGACCGGACTGCGGCTGCCGGTATCCCTGCTCTTCGACCATCCGACGCCGGCCGAGCTGGCCACCCACCTCCTGTCGCGCCTGGCGTCGGAGGACAACGGCGGAACCGCCCTGCTGGCGGAACTGGACCGGCTGAGGGTGGCCCTCGAAGGGGTGGCCGTGGACGAGCACCTGCAACGGCAGGTGGCGGGAAAACTGCAAGTGCTGCTGGCCGACTGGGTCGACGGGCGGAGTCCCGAATCCGATGGTGCGGACCCGATCGACTTCTCCGCGGCATCGGACGAGGACTTGTTCAAGGTCCTCGACAATGAGCTCGGCCTGTCCTGAGCGGTTCGATGGGCCGGGCGGGAGTCCCAGGCACGGCCCGAGACACCGTGGTGGCCGATCCACGTCCCCGGTCTGATCGGGGTGACCTGCTGGATCCGCGCCCGGCGGCGGGACTGCTACCAGGTCACCTGGAGATCACCGATGCCGCTGGAGAGTTGGTCGGAGCTCTTCCTGAGCTGCTCCACCGGCACCGCTGGACAGGCGGTGGGAAGGCGCATTGACAGCGCCGTGAAGGCCGCCTGCAGTTCGATTCGGACCAGCGCCGTACCGAGGCAGTTCCAGCGGCCATGACCGAAGGACAGGTGCGAGTTGGGCGACCTGTTGATGTCGAAGCGCTCCGGGTGGTCGAAGACATTGTCATCGTAGTTGGCGAGGGTCGGATCCAGCAGCACCAGTTCGTTCGGGCGGATGGTCACGCCGCCGATCTCGATGTCCTGCCTGGAGTACCGCGCCAAGGTGAGGGTGCCGACCATTCGCAGCACCTCCTCCACGGCGTTGGGCAGCAGCGCCGGATTCTGCACCACCGCGTCGCGCTGTTCCGGATTGGTCATCCACAGCAGAAACCCGGAATCGACCTGGCTCACGATGCTGCCGAAGCCGGTGAACATGAGCAAGATCGTCATCCTGGCGATCGTGTCGTCGTCGCACTGCGGCCCCAGGCCTGAGATCAGGTCGTCTCCTGGATCACTCCGCTTGCGCGCCGCCAGAACGCGTAGGTAGCCGAGAAGCGACTGCATCGCGGCGAACGCACCCCCGGGATCGGCCGTGTTCCCCAACTGCGCCATCAGCGCCGCGCACTGTTCGCGCTCCGCGATGGGCACCCCCAGCAGCTCGCAGATCGTCCGCAGAGCGAAGGGTACGGAGAAATCCGCGTGCAGGTCTGCCGGTGGGCCTTTGCTGATGAGCACGTCGAGGATCTCGCCGGCGATCGTGTCGATTCGAGGCCGGAGGGCCAGCATCTTCTTGGGTGTGAAATGAGGTTTGAGTATCGCGCGCGTCTTGGCGTGGTACTCGTCCGAGGCATCGTGCTCATCACCCAGGATGAAGTCGAACATAGGGTTTCCGGCGAACTTCGGCATGTTGTCCGGATCGGGATGAGACCGGCCGATCCTGCTGTCCATGAGCAGCTTCTTGACCTCGGCGTGGTGGGTCACCAGCCATGCCTCGTCGCCCGTAAACGTGCGCACCCGGCGAACAGCGGGCAGCTCCCGGAGCTCTCGCAGGTGCGGACATGCGTCCAACACATGCGGTCTGTCCGATGTCGTGTGCGCCGGGAGCGCATCGGTGGTGGTCATCAGGCCTGCTCCTGGCGGGAGACTTCGGTGGGTCGCTGGCCGGTAGTTGCGGAACCGCGCTCCCAGGTCACCAGCAACTCGGCAAGACCAAGGGTGTGATGGCGATTCCTGCGGAGTCGGTCTGCCGGCTCCGCCGCTACCAGGTCGGGGAGCAGGGCGAACAGCCTGCCGAAGGCGGTCTGCATGACCAGGCGAGCAAAAGGCGCCCCGGGACAGGCCCACGGGCCCTGGGCGAAGGACATGTGCCGGTTGGGCATCCTGGTGGTATCCATGCATGCCGGCCGGTCGAAAACCGCGTCGTCGAAGTTGGCCCAGGTAAGGTCGAGCAGCACCAAATCGTTCTCTCGGATGGTGACACCGGCGATCTCGATGTCCTGCCTGGCGAAGCGTGGCAGGTTGAGCGTGCCGGAGATCCGCAGCACTTCTTCTACCGCCTTCGGCAGCAACGCCGGATCCTTCAGCAACGCCTCGCGTTGGTCGTGATCCTGCAGCAGCATTGCGATGCCGTAGTCGACCTGCCTGATCGTCGTCCCGAACCCTGCGGAAATAGACGCACTGGCCATTCCAATGATCCACTCGTCCGCCGCGCCCATCTCGCACATGTGCGAGATCATGTCGTCGCCCGGGGATTCCCGCTTCCGGCGCAGGAGTCCGTAGAGGAAGGCTGGGATGGTTCTCGCCATCTCATCGGCGTCAGCCGTCGCCTCCGTCCACAGTGGGCGGTCGCCGGACGGCACCCCGAACAGCTCCCAGAATGCCTCGGTGACGAACGGGACCGACAGGTCCGCGTGCAGGTCCACTGGCGGCGATTGGGCGATGATGGCTTCGAGCAGGTCGTCGGCGATCGCCTCCAGCCGTGGTCGCAGGGCTTCCATGTGTTTGGCTGCGAACGGCGGTCTGAGCAGCGCGCGGAATTGGTCGCGGTCCGTCTCAGAGGCGTGCTCCCCACCGAGCACGAGCTGTTGGGTCGGGCTTTCGACGTACATCAGCAGATCGGCCGGGTTGCGAAGATGGGGGCGGCCCAGCCTTGAGTCGCGGGACAGCTCACTGTTTTCGGCATACCCGGATATCAGCCAGGCCGTCTCGCCGGCAGGTGTCAGCACCGGCCGAACCGGCGGCATGCCCCGCAGCTTTTCCACGTGGGAGCACACATCCAGCACATGTGGCTCGTCGGATGTGTAATGGGCGGGCAGGGTTTCGGGAGCAGTCGCCTGCTGCCTTTCTGACGACGAGACTTCCATGAGAACCAGGCCCCCCAACAAGAGACGTCCGTTCTCCACATGCTTGCGCAAGGACGTCCGGGAAATCACCAGACCGATCCTCGCCGCGGTCGGTGGCGTCGGCCGCCGTCAGGCCAGTGCGGGAAGGCTCAGAATCTCGTCAGCGGCGGCGCGCCGGCTTGTACGTCGCACTGTCGTCCAGGCCTTGGTGCAACGGCAGGCACAGGGTGGTCTCGGAGGCGTGGTCGGCGCCGGGCAGCAGGTACCAACGACGTGCCTTTGACGATCTACGCCGCGCCGTGATGTGGTGTGACGCGCTTGGGTCCAGTAATTGCTGAGCCTGTCTCGATGCCAGGCGCCTGCGCCGGGCTACACCTCAAATCTACTGACGTTCAGGCCGCGTTGGGGTCGAGCCAGTGCGGAAGATCGACGAATTCGGCGAACAGCGCCGCAAGAACTGGCAACGGCTTCGCACCGAACTGAACGGCCTGCCGAGACTGCGCCTGCCGGAGCCGACGCCGCACAGCGATCGCAGTTGGTTCGGCTTCGTGATGACGGTGGAGCCGGGCGCCCCTTTCACACGCCAGGAAACGCAACCGCATCTGGAGCGGAACCAGATTCGCACACGGCCGTTGTTCAGTGGAAATCTGACCCGTCGCCCGGCCTACGCATCGGTCGAGTATCGCGTCGTGGGTGATTTGACCAACAGTGATCTGATCACGAGCAACACGTTCTGGATCGGCGTCTACCCCGGAATCACTGAAGAGATGATCGACTACGTGGTCGCCACGCTGCGCGAGTTCGTCCGTTCCGCGGCATGAGCAATCCGCGAACCTCATCTCGGGCGCCGGGATCACGCCATTGCGGCCCGAGCCGCCCGGTCGCCTCTTGTTTGGTGAAAACCCTAGGATCAGAGGTACGGTCCTTGACGCCCCACCCGGTACCGTCGATCACGTGGAGCAGAATCACACAGATCACGTGGCGCAGGATCACACAGCGTTGGTGACCGGCGCGAGCGGCACGATCGGCAGGGCGATCGCCGCGGAGCTCGGGGCGCGCGGCGCTGCACTCATGCTGACCGGCCGCCGCAAGACCGTGCTCGACGACGTGGCCGCCGAGCTGCGCGACCGCGGGACACGGGTTGCCGTGGCCGTCGGCGATGTCACCGATCCCGCCCATGCGGCCGCGGCCGTCGCGCAGGCCGTTGAGACGTTCGGGTCGGTGGAGACGCTGGTGAACAACGCGGGCGGCGCGGCGTCGATGGGCATCCCGCTTGCAGCGAGCGATCCCGACCATTGGCTGAGCACCTTGCTCCTCAACACGTACGGGCCGTATCTCTTCGCCCGCGCGGTGCTGCCCTCCATGCTCGCGGCCGGTCGCGGTCGGATCATCACCGTGGTCAGCAGGGCCGGTATCGCGCCACTCCCCGGCGCGACCGACTACGTGGTGGCCAAGGCCGCAGCCATCCGCCTCAGCGAGAGCATCGCCGTCGAGACCCGCGGCGCCGGTGTCGCCGCGTTCAGCGTCCACCCGGGCGGGGTCGTCAACGAAGCGCTGCAGACGTTGATCCAACAGGGGCTCGTTGCCCGGGAGCTGTTCCGGCACTCGCCACAGGAGCCGGCCCGCATGATCGCCGACCTTGCCGAGGGTCGCTACGACGTCCTGTCCGGCGCCTACCTCGAGGTCGATGACGATCTTGCCGCTTTGGCGGAGGAACGCGCCGGTGATGCGCGGGTGCTCCGCATGCTGGATCTCCTCGAGCCCGGCTCGATGACCAGCGGGGCTGCTTCCCTCTCGGTTATGCCCGAGGCCCCCGAAATCGGATCGCATACGGTCCACACCCGCGCGTGAGATCGTCTCCACCGCGTTCATGTCGTCGCAGGAGAACCTATGGACGTTTCTGCAGAACAGACCGTATTCGTCACCGGTGGTGCCCGAGGAATCGGCTTCGGGATTGCAATGGCGTTCGCGGAGGTCGGCGCACGCGTCGCAGTGGCTGATATCGACCAGGTGGCGCTCGACTCGGCCCTTCCCCGCCTGGCGGCCATGACCGACGCTGCAGGATACGTGCTGGACGTCCGTGATCGTGTGCGGTTCGCCGAGGTGGCCGACTCGGTCGAGGAGGAACTGGGTGGCGTATCGGTGCTCTGCAACAACGCGGGAGTCGCGGCGTCGTTCGCGGTCGAAGATCTGACCTACGACCTGTGGGATGCGGTGGTGGGCATCAACCTGGGCGGCGTGATCAACGGCGTTCAGACCTTCTTGCCGCGGATGCTCGCGAGTGGCGCACCCGGGCACATCGTCAACACGTCGTCCACGGCCGGTCTGGTTGCCGGCGGTGAGCATTTCGGAGTTACGTACGACACGACGAAGTTCGCCGTCGTGGGTTTGTCGGAGTCGCTGGCGCGTCACTCGCTGCTCGAGCGCGCTCGGATCGGGGTGAGCGTGTTGTGCCCCGGCCCGGTGGCGACGAACGGGTTCACCACTTCGCGTGCGACCTTCGGTAGCGTCGCGTCGGCCAGCGACGAACGCGACCGGTCCTGGGCCAAGAAGGAACAGCTGCTCAGCGAAATCGGTCAACCGCCCGAGATCGTCGGGCGGATGGTCGTCGATGCCGTGCGCCACGGCATGCTATACATCCACACCGATCGTTCCCTCGAATCGGCGATCGTGGACCGTGCGCGTCAGCTCGTGGACGCGCTGCCGGAAGAGAGCGAGCACGACCGCCGTATCATGGCTAGGTTCTTTTCGTAAACACCCATGCACCTTCGGGTTCGCCCATCGTAAAGTATTGCGCAACAAACTATATGTAGCAGGCCGTCTGTCGATCCTCCGAACGGTCTGCCGGGCTGCCCTGAACAGCTCATTGAGGCACATCGAAGTTATGCATAGTACTAGTGATGATGACGCCATTCTCAGGCAATTGACGAAGGGCGGCGCGGTCATCGCCGTGACGACGCCTGGGGTACTTCTCTGGTAGGTATTCGGCACTCCCGGCTTAGCCAGAGGGCGAGCGCAAACCAACATGGGTTTCGCGGTGGCCCACACCGTGGTCAAGGCGGGCTCGACGTCGTCGCTGCAGTACCGCAACCACCTCGAGGCCTGCTACTTGCATCGCCGGCCGTGGCCAGGTCGTCACGGCCGACGGCGTCGTCCACGAGCTCGAGCCGGGCGTGCTCTACGCGCTCGACGGTCACGACGCGCATCACCTCATCGCCACGCCCGACGGCGACATGGAGCTCATCAGCGTGTTCAAGCACCCGCTGCAGGGCGACGAGCGGCACGACTTCGACGCCGGTGCGTACTCCGCGTACCGACCTGCCGGCTCGTTGAAGTGGTCGCGGATCCAGCGCGCCTCGGTGGAGTTGGTGGAGTTCTGCACGATCTCGCCGGCGGCGATCAGGCCGAAATGGACGTTCGTGCCGTCTGGGAGGTCCCGTTTCCACTCGCAGGCACGCCCGACATGCTGCGCGATCTGGGCCACCTCGTGCGAGGTCTCCCATGATCTGGGGCGCCCCTTGAGGCCGCCGTCCTCGCTGGTGCCGCCGTGGTAGGCGTAGACATGGGTAGCGAAGGCCACGTCGCCGAGCGGGGTGCCCCACAGGGCGCCGGCGACACCGACGAACATCAGCGCGGTGGGGGAGAAGTGCGCGATGGCGCGTTCCGCCAGTACAGCGGCAGAGTGGTTCCCTTTGCCGACGAGGCCGAGTGCAACGCGGCACGACGTACCGCGAATAGTGCCGACCTCGAAACGGGTCCCGCGCTCGTGCCAGTCCGGCCGTATGTCGTCGAGACGGTTCCGCACCGCCTCGTACTCTGAATTCAAGGCGGTCAGCATCACCACCAGGTCCTCGGTCATGGGTTCCCCTCTCGTGCTGTCGCCGTGGCGGGTCGTACCAGCGGCGGGTGAAGTGTCGTGCGATCACCGGCCTTGAACAGCTGGGCAGGACGGCCTCTGCCGACGCGGCGTTCGGCGCCGGCGGGCACGATGAAGCCGGTGACGGCCTGGACCTTCCGGTAGAAGTTCCGCAGATCGAGCGGGCAGCCCCACACGGCCTCGTAGACCTGCTGCAATTCGTTGATCGTGAAGGTCTCATGACAAAACGCTGTTGCGAGCGCCGTGCGTTCGAGCTTCGACCGGGCTCGTTCCAGCCCGTGTCCGAAGATCTCGCCGTGGTCGAACGCCAGCCGCACTTGTCCGCTCAGGATCTCCGGGACCGGTGTCCACGCCGCGTGAGCGGCGTCCGTGCCTGCCAGCGGCTCCGGGAGACCGGGAGCAATGGCCAGGTACGCCACTGAGATCACTCGTCCACGGGGATCACGGTCCGGTGTCCCGTAGGCGCCCAATTGCTCCAAGTGCAGTTGTGACGCATCGAGGTTCGCCTCTTCCTCTAGCTCGCGATGAGCTGCGACGAGCACGTCCTCAAGGTCGTTGTCCAAGAAGCCACCAGGCAGTGCCCACGCGCCTTGAAACGGCTCGATGCCCCGTTCGACGAGCAACACGTGAAGTATCGATTCTCGCAGCGTGAAGATCACGAGGTCGACGGCCAACAGCACCGGCGGAGGAGTCCATTCGTCATCCGGCATGCCCCAAACCATATTTACTGTCAGGTAGACAGTAAATATGGCATTCGGGTGGTCTGTGTCGGCCTGTTGTTGCCATCACGGTGCCGTTCGGGTTCGTCTGATGGCTGGATGTGGAGAGTGCCTGGACGACCCGTGTGTCGAGGGGTTCGTGCGATGAGCCCAGCAGTGGCGGTCGGGCCCTCCCGAAGACACTCTCTTCGGGAGGTGCGGCCTCCGTCAGTGAGGTCAAGCCGACCTGTAAGCCGGCGTGGCAGCCTTGGCTGCCATGACCGGAGAACCCCCGAGTCCACCGGTTGCACCGTAGATCTTCAATCGTCCGGCACCCGACGATGTGGGCGGATAGAATCAAAGCACGGCGAACCCTCTGGTACGGTTTCTGCATGATCTCCCAGAAATTGGGAGTTCTGCCAAGAATTCGTGCAGAAGTCCCCCTCGGACACACGTACTAACCCTACGGGGCGGACGGATGGTCACATCGACCATCCGTTCCTTTGCGCCATAGACCATCTCGAGGCCGATCTCCCCATACCTCTCCTGAAGCCCTCGCTGGGCTCGCCTGCGTGACCTGCCGTCCGAGCGTCCGTCGACCGCAGCATGGAAACTGGGGATGCGGGCGCTCTCAACAGCCCCGAGCGTGGCTAAGTGACCAAACCGCTGCCATTGAGGCATTCCAGCTCAGTACAGCTCTCTACCAGGCCACCGACGCTCCGGAGGCAACGGGTAGCGAATACCGATCGCCTTGACCAGACGAGAAGCTAGCGAACCCAGGGCGATTGGTTGCTCAGGACGTCTGCACTCCCGAGCAACCGGGCACGTACGACGACGTTGGCTCCGCCAAGTCGGTCGCGAGGTCGAACCCGGACCCGTCCGGCTGGTTCACGTCGCGCAGCCGCCGAACGTCCCGGCACTGTGGACGCGCGCGTGAAGTTCCGTCTCATTCTCGTCGCCGGTCTCGTGGCCCTCGCGGGCTGTGAGGCCGGCGGCGGCTCACCCTCGAACGCGGGCGCCCGCTTCCCCAGCAGGCCACTGGGGTGTCGGCGGAGTTCAACGACGCCGACGTGATGTTCCTGCAGATGATGCTCGGGCACAACGCGCAAGGCGTGGACATCGTCAAACTGGTCCACCACAAGCAGAACCAGCCACAACCGCTCATGGACATCGCGGCCGCCATCGAAGCGACGCAACAGAGCGAGAACGAGAACATGCGGAACTGGCTCAAGAGCTGGGGTAAACCCGAGACCGGTTCCACCGACCCCAACTCGCACGCCCATCACGGTGGCGACGGGCTCAGCGACAAGACGCTGATCGAGAGTATGTCCAAAAAGGACGGTAAGGAGTTCACGCTCGACTTCCTCGACATCGTGATCGCACATCAGCACAACGGCGTCGCACTGGCGAGGACCGAACTGAAGGACGGCAAGAACCCGACGTGAAGGCCTACGCCCAGCGCGTCAAGATTCAAGGACAGGCGAGGTTCAGCAGCTCCGCGCGCTTGCGCAGTGAAGTCCGTCGCGACACTTGTTGTCAAGCACCGCATGGTTGCCGGTGGGCTATTTCACCTGCGAAGGTTGGGTTTGTAAAGAGTCTTACCGTCCATTTTGGAATCACCGGGGGCCTCTGAGGACTGATCAGCGGACTACCCTGTGTGTCGAGATGGACCATTGAGCCTCAACATCGTTAGGCCGAATGGCGCTGGAGCAACCTGCTGATCGCCGCAGATCGTTAGTGAATTGTTGACCAAGCTTGGCTTGGCCCCTATGGTCCAGACCACGTTGCTCCCATTCGGGGATGTTGACTCCTATTTTGTTCCACCCAGGAGAGCCGAAATGACTCTTAAACGAAAGCTCATGGCAGCTGCGACCGGGGCCGTTCTCGCTCCCGTCGCGATCGTTGCCATACCCCAGGCGGCCAGCGCGCACGGCTACGTGTCGTCGCCGCCCAGTCGTCAGGCGAATTGTGCGCAGGGCAAGGTCGCCGGCTGCGGCAACATCGTCTACGAGCCCCAGAGCGTCGAAGGCCCCAAGGGTCTTCGCAGCTGTAACGCCGATCTGCCCCAGTTCGCGGAGCTCAACGACGATTCGAAGTCGTGGCCCGCTGCTTCGGTCGGCGGCAGCGCGACGTTCAGCTGGACCTTCACCGCACGTCACCGCACCACGAACTACGAGTACTACATCGGCGGCACCAAGGTCGGTGACTTCAGCGGCAACAACGCTCAGCCCGAAGGCACGGTGACCCACACGGTCGACCTGAGCAAGTTCAGCGGCCGCCAGAAGCTGCTCGCCATCTGGAACATCGCCGACACTCCGATGGCCTTCTACAGCTGCATCGACCTGCAGGTCGGCGGCGGCAACGGCGGGAACACCGACCCGGCCCCCACCAAGCCGCCGACGACCACCCAGCCGCCGACATCGGCCCCGCCGGCCACCAGCAGCAAGCCGCCGGCGAGTGGTTCCTGGGCAGCCGGGACGGCCTACACCGTGGGCACCACGGTGACCTACGAGGGCGTGAGCTACCGCAACCAGCTGGCGCACACCGCCCTCCCGGGCTGGGAGCCGTCCAACACCCCGGCTCTGTGGGTTCGCCAGTGAAGGTCCGCCTGATTCTCGTCGCCGGTCTCATGGCCCTCACAGGCTGTGGGGCCGGCGACGGCGCGCCGTCGGACGCCGGTGCACCCCTCTCGCCGGCAGCCGACTCGGCGTCGCAGGAGTACAGCGACGCCGACGTGATGTTCCTGCAGATGATGGTCGCCCACAACGAGCAGGGCATCGAGATCGTCAAGATGGCGCGTGACCGCCCGGTCCGCGAAGAGCTGAAGGTCCTGGCCATCGCGATCGAATCGACCCAGCAGGCCGAGGCACAGGACATGCGTGGCTGGCTGCGGTCTTGGGGCAAGCCGGAAACCACCGACAAGGACCCGAGCGCGCACGCCCATCACGGCGGCAGCGGCCTGTCCAAGGAAGCCGCCCTCGAAACGCTGAAAAAGGCTTCCGACACGGACTTTCAGCGGGATTTCATCGCCACTCTGAGCGGCCACCAGGGCGCGGGCGCCGAATTGGCGAAGCCCGAGCAGACGGACGGCCGCTTCGCCAAGGCGAAGGACATCGCACGCCGGATCTACGAATCCCGGACCGCGCAGGTGTCCCAGCTGCTGCAGCTGAACACCTGAAACGCAATTAGTCCTCTACTGCTGCTCGACGTACCGGCGGAGCGCCGCCGCCTTATGCCAACCAGCGATCCGTCCACGCCCAAACTCATAGAATCCGGGCTGCGCAAGCGCTTGCCGGGTTAGCTCCCTCGAGTTCGCTTCCGTATCCGTCGCTGTCGAGCATCGTGAGGAGTGGGCATGGGAGTGGCGCGCCGTTGGCGCGAAGCATGCGGCGTTCTGCCGAGCTGCGTCGTTCGTGCCTTGCCTCGTGGATGGTGCCTATTCTGGCATAACAGGACGGTACGATGGGATCACGTGGCAATACTGGAAAGCATCACGGCTAAAACGCTGAGAATACCTGAAGCAGGTGCTGGGTTTTGTCGTGATCGGCACCGTTTCATGGCTGATAGGCGACTACGTCGATGAGCGAGCGCGGCAGTCGAGACCACGTTCGCCGCTCCGCGGTGATCCGCCCGAGTACAACCCGGTCCGAGAACGAACCGGCGCCTAGCCGGCAGAAACCTGGATCCACCGATAAACCCACCGCATTTCCGGCGCCGGACACTAGCCCACGGGTGTACGCCCGGGGACGACGTGCCGGGCGTACGGAATCGGCATCGTGGCGGGGTCGCCGAAGAGAGGAACCGAATGCTCCGCCTGGACCGCTCGAGTCTGACTGCCGCGACGGCCAATCCGCTCGCCCGGCCTTGATACCGAACCGCATACGTTGACCGGCCTGGTCCGGCCCGGTGACGCGTGCGTGGACGTTGGCGCAGTTGCCGGCCTGTACAGCCATGCGCTGTCCCACCTGGTCGAGGCCCGTCGGGATGGTGCATAGCGTCGAATCTGCGTTCTTCTCGCACCTGGTCGGGTCCCTCGTCCTGGGGCGTCGGACCGCCCGAACGTGATCCGCCACACCTCGGCGCTGGGTGGACACGCTCGCCGGGCAACGTCGTTGACTGGCTGGCCTGTCGCGATTACACCTTGTACGCCTGAGACCACGCGCGGCGTGCCACCGTCAAGGTGTGCGTGCACGCGAACAACTACCTGTTCCGGCCCGGCTACGTGTCGAGACCGACTGATCGGAGCAGGGCGCCGACGGTCGTGTAGGTGCGTTCGAGGTCGACGGCATCGGGTGCGATGCGCCATTGCTGGTGAATGCCCATGATCGCGCCGACCACGATGGTGCTCAGTTCCTCCGGACCGATATTGCCCGGGAGTTCGGCCTGCTCGACCCAGGAGCGCACCTGGTCGCGCAGCGTTTTGTGGAGATCGGCGTACCACTTGTGCAGCGGCGAATCCGGCTCGACGGCTTCCGCGAGCAGGGTGATGAAGAGCTTGGCCGATGGGCTTCGGGTGAACGTCACGAGAGCGTGCAACGTCCGGTCGAGCGCGCCGGGTTCGAGAGCGCTCGTGTCGGTTTGGAGCTTGTCGACGACGTGCTCGACGACTGCGGCCAGCAGTCCCTCCTTGTTGCCGAAGTGCCATGGGATGGAGCCGCGGCTCACTCCGGATTTCGTCGCGATGTCCTCGAATGTGGTCTGGCGGTAGCCGCGCTCGGCGAACAGGTCGGTCGCCGCGGCGATGAGGAGCCTGCGGCTTTCCTGGGTCATCTCCGCCCGCCGAGTCGCCCGTGAAGTCGTCACGAGCGGCAAGTCTACCCTTGGCTAGCCAGCTACTCATTGGCTATGCAACACTGTCTATGTTAGTCAACATAGAACGGGGGAGGGTGCCGTGAAGTGGGTCAGTTATCGGTCAGATCAGGGCGATCGGACGGGTGTGGTCGAAGGTGGCGACATCTATGCGCCGGCGCGGGGAACCGAGTTGATCGAGCTGGTCGGACGGGGCGCCGACGGTCTACTCGAGGCAGGCGAACAGGCTCTGCGGGAGCCGCACGAGGTGGTTCCCTTGGCCGAGGCGAGGCTGCTCGCGCCGATTCCGCGGCCGCCGTCCATCCGGGACTGCCTGTGCTTCTTGGACCACATGAGGAACTGCCAAGAGGTTATGGGCGTGGGCAGAGCGCTGAAAGACGCTTGGTACGAGATCCCGGCTTTCTATTTCGCCTGCCCGTCGACGGTGCTCGGCCCTTATGAGGAGGTGCGCATGGCGCCGGGCAGCGCTTGGTGGGACTTCGAGCTGGAGATCGGCGCCGTGATCGGGATCGGTGGCCGGGACCTGACACCTGCCGAAGCCGAACGAGCGATCATCGGCTACACGATCTACAACGACTGGTCCGCCCGCGATCTCCAGGTGCGCGAGTCACCGCTGGCCATCGGCCAGGCCAAGGGCAAGGACGGCGCCACCACGCTCGGCCCGTACCTGGTGACGCCCGACGAGCTCGAGCCGTACCTGCGCGGCGGGCGGCTCGCCCTGGAGGTCGAGGCCGCTGTCAACGGGGAGCTGGTCGGCGGCGGCCACACCGACATGGACTGGACCTTCGGAGAGGTGATCTCGTTCGCCTCCCGCGGGGTCGAGCTGTTGCCGGGCGAGGTGTTCGGGTCGGGCACGGTGCCGAGCTGCTGCCTTATCGAGCACTTCTCCCCCCGCGACCCGGCTGCCTTCCGGGGCTGGCTGAAACCGGACGATGTCGTCACCCTGCGTGTGCAGGGTCTGGGAGAGACGCGGCAGACCGTCGTCGCCACGCCCGCCCCGCATCCGATTCCCGCGCGGCGTAACCCCGATGCCGTGCCTCGTCAACACCGGGTGAACCCGGCGAGGTCAGAGGTGCCGTACGCCAAGGGTTCGCATGAGATCGGCCCGGATGTGTGGGCCTGGTTGCTTCCCGACGGCGGCTACGGGTGGAGCAACGCCGGTCTGGTCACGGGCGCGGGTGCCTCGCTGCTCGTGGACACGCTGTTCGACTTGCGCCTGACCGGCGAGATGCTCGCGGCGATGACACCGATCACCGACCGGCACCCGCTGACCCACGCCGTGCTCACCCACGCCAACGGCGACCACACCCACGGCAACCAGTTGCTCGGCGAGTCCGTGCGCATCGTTGCCGCGGCGGACACCGCCAAGCAGATGCACGTCGAGATCTCACCGGACATGCTGGCCGCGGTGCAGGTCGCCGACCTGGGCCCGATACTCAGCCCGTTCCTGCGGCAACGCTTCGGCGCGTTCGACTTCAGCGGAATCCAACCGCGAATGCCCGACACCACCTTCGACCGGGACCTCACCCTGGACATCGGCGGCCGCGAGGTACGGGTGCTGAACCTGGGGCCCGCGCACACCAGCGCCGACTCGGTGGTGCACATCCCGGACGCGGGCGTGCTGTTCGCCGGCGACCTGCTGTTCATCGGGTGCACCCCGATCGTGTGGGAGGGACCGATCGCCAACTGGATCGCCGCCTGCGACACCATGCTCGCGCTCGACGCGCCCACCGTGGTTCCCGGCCACGGCCCGATCACCGACGCCGACGGCATCCGTGCAGTCCGCGGCTACCTCTCTCACGTCGTCGAGCAGGCCGACGACGCCCACGACAAGGGACTGACCTTCCGGGAGGCGGCCGCGATCGTCGACCTCGCCGAGTACTCCACCTGGCTGGACCCCGAGCGGATCGTCGTCAACCTCTAT
Organism: uncultured Actinomycetota bacterium; assembly: GCA_963766045.1. Taxonomy (GTDB): domain Bacteria; phylum Actinomycetota; class Actinomycetes; order Mycobacteriales; family Pseudonocardiaceae; genus Amycolatopsis. The sequence continues at coordinate 3,121,009 of CAVXYN010000003.1, forward strand.
CAGCGCTACCGCGAACTCGACCCCGACATGGCCTCACTTGCCCAGACCGACCTGCTGGCGCTCATGGCGGAATGGGACGCCCGACGAGGCAAATGACAACCATGCCCTACAACCAGCTCCTATAACGAATCTTATGTGGAGAGGCCAGACAATGACGCGACTCGAAAAGACCGCCTACACCGAGCAGCCGTGGCGTATCCACGAATTCACCGATGACTTCCACGTCGAGGACACGTGGGCGTTCCGCACCCCCGGTGCAGGCCCCGGCGATTTCCCGGCGATGCTCGCCGCGATGCGCGTGGCCGGTGGAATCGCGAAACAGCCCCGGGTAGCCCGGTTCTTGTTCGCGATTCGCTGGAAACTCGGCGCACTTCTCGGCTGGGACAAACCGTCAGCAGGCATCGGCGAAAGGGTCGCCTCCCTCCGCGACCGCATGCCCAGCGATTTACGCGACGCTCCGCGCGGCCCGGACAACGACCACATGCCACTCACCGCGGTCTACGAACTCTACAACGAATGCGCCCGAGAACTGGCGAACAAGACCGTGCACACCGCGATGCACCTCGGCTGGGCCCAGCGGACCGACGACGACTACGAACTGCGGATGACCGTCCTCGTCAAGCCCAACGGAAGGTTCGGGCGGCTCTACATGACCGCCATCGCACCCTTCCGGTACCTCATCGTCTACCCGGCCCTGACCCGCCGATGGGAACGCGCCTGGCGCGAACGCGAGAACCCTCCGGCGGGCAATGAAGAACGGATGTCCTGATGAACTCCAGAAAACGACTGCTCCGATGGGCGAGCGGAATCATGATCGCGCTGGGAACCGGTCATCTTGTTCTGGTCGCGCTCGCCGCCTCGGAGGACATCAGCGCTTGGGTGGACCGCGGAATGTGGGCGGCTGTCCCGTTCCTGGGCCAAGAAGCCCCTCCGACGGAGGAGTCGCTCGGCAGCGCGGTCACCTTCTGGGCCGGTCCAGGCGGCTTCGCCGTACCCCTGATTCTGCTGGGCAGCCTGATCTGGCACCTCGGCGAACGCGGAATGGCAGTGCCCGCCGGAATCGGCTGGGGGTTGACAGCATGGTGCGTTCTCGACGGCGTCCTGCTCGGCCCGTCCCCATTCTTCGCCATGATCATCCCCGGCGCGCTCCTCGTACTGGCGGCGCACAAAGGAAGGACAAGAACGGTGAGCGTCACTGAGCAGCAGACAACGCGTGGTGATTTACACACTCCTCAATAGTTCCGAGACTGTTCGTATCGAAAGGGTGCTATGACGATCGATTTAACGCGGGTGGGCCGCCCCCCCCGGCCAATACACATCGGCCGGTTCCTCGGTGGGCAGTCGTGTACAAGCATTTGGAGAATGACGGGCGAATCGAAAAGCACTGCAACCCCTCGACCCGTCGCGCGCTGCACGACACCCAGCTCGCCGAGCTCAACGATGTCGTGGCCACCACCGGCGACGACCCGGAACTCGACACGCTGATCTGCCGGCTGCACGAGGAGACCGCCTGCCGCCGCGGCGGCGCTATTGCACTGCGGCCCAGAGACCTTGACCGTCAGCAGTGCACCATCCTCTTGCGAGAGAAGAACGAGACCGAACGGTGGCAGCCTGTCTCGCCCACCATGATGCGCCACCTGATCGCCCACAACGAGGAACGGGGGAGCGGAGAGTCGACTGAGCAACTGCTGCGCTAGGCCAACGGCAACCCCATCTCACCGAACTGAAGAACCGCGGCGTGTCCGACGTGCTCATGGTCGTCTGCGACGGCCTGACCGGGCTGCCGGACGCGTTCTCCGCGCGTCCGGTTCGGCGGCTATGTCGCGACTGTGGAAAGGCCCGAGCCGAATGAGGATCGCGACCGCTCACTTTGTTCTTGGCATGGGGTCCCGTGAATCGCACCAAACTGTCGTTGTGGATCACTAGGGTCTGCTGCCATGGCAACTGATCTTTACGGGATCCGTGTTCTCAGCGTCGATCTCGACCGTCGTGAAGTCGAGTTCCGCGTTTTCGCCGTCTACTACGACACCGGAAGCCGCACCCACGCGGTTTTGCCCGTCGACGATCCGGCCTTCTTCCTCCGCGCGTTGTGGCATGAAGGCAGGAAGCAGCAGCCGATCGGCGAGGCCATCGGTGTCGAGCGGTTCCAAGACCGGGAATGGATGGTGAAGCACGCGCGCTGGTTCGTCGAGCAGGTCGAGCGGACCGCTGTCCGCAACGATCCGCCTGCGGACGGGACCTGGGCGCGGCTCAAGGACTTTTACTACGAGCGCTCCGGTGGCTGGGGCGACGAGGATCTTCTGGTGCAGGGCGCCTACGTCGTCCGGGTCACCGATCGCGCGTGGATCGAACACCTCGAGCCGCTCCAAGCGTGGGGCGATGTCTTCTATCCCATGGACGCCGACCGTCCGGCCATTGAGGATCTGCCCCACGTGCCGAACGTCCACGACCCGATCGTGCTGGATCCGTTCCGGGGTGGAACTCCGTATCGGCTGGCGTTCTCCGACGACGGCCGATACCTTGCCGTCGGGAGCTATCAGGACGACCTGGCCGTCTACGACTGTGCCGACTGGTCGGCGCAGATCGCCACCCCGGGTGAACCGGTGTTCCTGCCGCGCGTGACCTGGCTCCCCGGACGGCACGTCGTCGTGCTCACCGACCTCGATGAGGACGTGGCGGAGCAGGCGGCCTACGACGTCGATGCCCGAACGTTCGTCGAGGTCCCCCCACAGCTGTGGCAGTCCCGTTCACGGACGGGACTCCACCGGGTCACCCACCATTTCATCCGAGGGGTTGCCTTTCTGGTCGAGAACGGCACCCCGGTTCCGGTACGCGGGCTCGAGGATCCGCGGATCGACGGCGTGGACATGGAAATCAACGACGTCGCCTTCACCGCGGACGAAACACGGCTCTACATCGCGGGCAACAAAATGGGCGTCCTGGTGGCCGACCCGGCCACGGCCACCATCGTCGACGCCATCCCCGACAGCCCACATTCGGCGCGGCTGCTGGCGCTGCACCCCAACGGCGAATACCTCGCCGTCGTCAGGAGCCAGCACCGCAACCTCTGGGAACTTCCAGGCCCGGAACTCTGTATCCGCAGGCTCAGCGACGGCGCGGTGATCCTCAATCACTGGCCGGGTGACCACATCACCAGCATCGACTGGTCGCCGGACGGCCGCTGGCTGGCGATCGGCCTCGAAGTGGACGAGAACCAGAACGAACTCCGGATCTTCCCGGTCGGCCTGCCTTCGGAACCGCCCGGCGATCTGTTATCCGGAAAGGACTGAGCCCTTCGGAATCCGTGTCCGCGTCGACGCTTGGACCACAAGCGACAGCCACGGCGGACCCCAGCACCTGCGCGTCCAGGACGACGCCACCGTGCACCGCCTCAAAGTCAGCACCGCCGGCACCGTCAACCTCGGCAAACACGCCCGTGAGCTTCCCCCGGTTGTCCGGACACGGTTCTCCGGACCCTAGTCTGTGGAGTGTCAGGCGGGTTGTTGTAGTTCGTGGAGTCTTTCATGCTCGACTGGGGTCAGGTAGCCGAGCTGGAAGATCTCATTGCTGGCCGGAAGCCGCCGAGAGGGCCGGATTCGACGGGCTTCACCGTGATCGGCGGCGTTTGTTCTTTCGCCAGCGGTCGATGACGGCGGGCAGTTCGTCCATCACGTAGGCGTAGAAGTCCTGCATGTCGGCCAGCCGCTGCCCGGCGAGGCTCTTGCGGCCGACGGTCTGGATGGCCGCTTCGGCGGCGTCCTGCATCTGCCGCACGACGGCGTTCTGGGTGGACATGAGGGTGGCCCAGCCCTCGTTCGGGAAGCGGAAATGCTCGCGTCTGCTGCCGGGGGCGGGGGCCTTTTCGACGAGGCCGACCGCGGACAGGGCCTTGAGCGCGGTCGAGATGGACCCTGGGCTCGCCTCGAGCAACTCGGCGAGCTCGCCGGCGGTGACGGTCTCCTGCTCGACGAACAGGAGCATCGCCAGCACCCGCGCGGTCATCCGCTGCAGCCCGTTGCCGATCAGCGTGAGCGCCAGCTGCTCGGCCGCGTCGACGTTCGCGTCCACAGTCCTCCTTCGACGTCATGGTCGTTCGCAATCTATCGGAGGTTCGGAAACTTCGAAAAATCGACGGCCCCTGGTACTGAGAAGCCTGATCCGTCGGTCACTCGGTACTCCTCACGAAGCGACGGCATAGCGGCCAGCACAGCAAGGCGTGGTATACCAGGCCTCCGAGCAGGTACGGCCACCAGGTGCCTCCGTTCGACAGGGCGCGGAACGCCTGGGCGGGCCAGTAGGTAGGCAGAATCCCGAAGGCGAGTTCCCACCCGGAATCGATGAACGCGGGCAGGAGCGGCAGGCCCGTCACGACGATGCCGAGCGCGCGGATCGCGGCGAGGCCTTCGACCTTGTTCTTGGCCACCGCGAGGATGACCAGTGCGATCACCATCGCGGAAAGCCCGGTGAGCAGGGCGATGGGGATCAGCGACGGAAACAGGTGCACCGGGAACAGGCCGCTGGCGGCGATGGTCCCGAACACGTAGACCGTGGTGAGCGCGACCGCGATGCTCGCGCGGTAGCCCAGGTAGCTGCCGAGGGAGACAGGGGCGACCCGCACCGCGGTGAGTGTGTTGGCGTCGCGTTCGTCGAGTACCAGCAGGGCGGTCACGCCACCCACGATGATCGCGCTGGTCAGCAGCAGGAACCCGACCAGGATCAGCGGGTAGTACGGCACGAGGTCGAAGGCGTGGTGTTCGGCGAGCATTGCCGTGACCGGCGGGGTGCCGAAGCGGACAGCGGCGATCCACACCAGTGGTGCGACGAACATCCCGGCCAGCAGCGTGTCCCGGCCGACGCCGCGAAGGTCGTTGCGGCCGAAGGCGGTGAAGGCGTGCGCCATGGCTACTGTCCTCCGGTCTTGGCCACGAGGTAGCGGTCGAACAGACGACGGGCCAGCAGCCACATCCCCGCGGCGAAGAGCAGCGGGTAGGCCACGCCGTAGCCGTACTGCCACGGGGTCAGCGTCTTCTGGTCGAAGGCCGCGCCGAGGAACAGCAGTGGTCCCTGTGTCGGCACCAGATACAGCCATGGCGTCGTCCACAGCCCCGAGTAGTGGAGGATCGGGAGGTTGAACACGGCGACCGGGACGACGGCCGGCATGAACCAGTCGCTGACCGAGCCGAACGGCAGCGCGCTGAGGAACCCGAGCAGCAGCATCAGCACTGTGCCCAGCGTCGCGCCGAGCAGCATCAGTCCCAGGTCGTAGTGCACGCCGTTGGTCACCGTGGCCACGAACACGGCCAGCAGCACCGACAACGCCGTCAGCGTGATCACCTTCGACGCCAGGTACTCGGTGAAGCGCAACGGGGTGGCTACCACGGCGTCCAACGTCCGTTCGCCTTTCTCGAAGAACACCGCGCCGGCGACGAAGAAGAACCCGACGATCATCAGGTCACCGAGGATCACGTACGGCTCCGCGGCCGACCGGAGGTCATCCGGCATCGGCAGAAGGAGCGCCAGCCACAGTGCACCGGAGAACACCGCGGCGTGCAAGAACTTGTACCTGCGCTGGAGAGTGAGCTCCAGCCGCACCGCGACGACGAGGCGGTTCACGTCAGCCTCCGGCCGGTGCTCTCCACGAACACGTCATCGAGCGTGGCTTCCTTGCTGTGCATGCTCGCCACCCGCTCGGTACGCATCAGCTGCAGGAAGTCCGGGTTGTCGGCCAAGCCGTCGAGCGGGAAGTCCTTGCCCAGTAAGGACTCCGTACCGTCACGGTATTCGACCCGCAGCTCACGCAGGCTTCGCTTCAGCTTCAGTTCCTTCGGCGAGTCGAGTGCCACGATTCGGCCGTCCACCACGAACGCGACGCGGTCGCAAAGCTGGTCGGCGGTCGCCATGTCGTGCGTGGTCAGAAAGATCGTCTTACCGCGTGCCTTCTCCGCCAGCACGATCTCCCTGACCTTGCGCGCGTTGACCGGGTCCAGGCCCGACGTCGGCTCGTCCAGGAACAGCAGATCCGGGTCGTGCAGCAGCGCGCGGACGAACACCAGCCGCATCTGCATGCCCTTGGAGAACTTCCCGACCCGGGTGTCCGCGTCCCCGGCGAGGCCGACGGAATCGAGCAGTTCGATCGGATCCCGGGCCGGCCGGCCGTGCAGCGAGGCGAAGAAGTCCAGGTTCTCGCGTGCGGTCAGCTTTTGATAGTGGTTCGGGAGTTCGAAGGACACCCCGATCCGCTGGTAGTAGTCCTGACCCCAGGCCGCCGGGTCCCGGCCCCAGACCGAGACCGTTCCGCCGTGCCCGGTCAACAGGCCGATCAGGATCTTCTGCGTAGTCGACTTCCCCGCGCCACTCGGCCCGAGAAACCCGAAGATCTCCCCGCTGCCGACGGCGAAGTCCATCCCGCGCACGGCCGGTTCGTCTCCGCCCGGATAGGTGAAGGTGAGGTCACGCACCTCAAGCACTGTCATGACAGTGACTGTATCGAGTTTTCTGAGATTTGCGAATATTCGGTAGCATCAAGAATTCGTTAGGAGGGGCGAAGTCGCAAGTGAGGCTTGCGCCGCCGCTGGTCAGTGGCACTGAATAGTGTGAAGGAGGCAAGTGGCCATGACGAACAACAGCACGTCCTCGGCCGATGCGGCGTGGGCGGGCGTGGTGCCGGTCGACGACACGGCGCTTGCCGTCACCGATAGCGGAGGTTCCGGTATCCGGTGGTCTACCTCAACGGCCACATGGCCTCTCAGGGCCTTGGCGGCGCGTCATCGCCGAACTGGGGACAGGGTGGCGGCACATCACCTACGACATGCGGGGCCGCGGCAGATCGAAGCGTTCGGCGGACTATTCGTTCGAGACGAACGTCCGGGACGTCGATACCGTTCTCGCGGCCAGAGGTGTGAAGCGGGCACTGGTGGTTGGCTGGTCTTACTGGGCGTTCGCCGCGGCACACCGGGCCAGATCGGGCTCGCCGGCAACATCAACGGTGTTCTCAACACCGCTTCGTTCGCCGCCGGGTAACGGTTGCCAGCACCGCTCCGGCTCGTGCTTACCGCTCGCGCGTTTCGCCGTTACCGTTGTCGTCCTTGGTCACCATGCCGCGGCGGATCGAGCCTGGCGCCACGTCGGGGCGGTGACGGACTTTGGCGGAGGAGTCGAGTTGCCAGGGCACGCTGGTGACCATGACGCCGGGTTGGAACAGGAGGCGTCCTTTGAGGCGTAGTGCGCTTTGGTTGTGGAGAATGTTCTCCCACCAGTGTCCGACGACGTATTCGGGGATGAACACGGTGACCACGTCGCGGGGGTTGTTGGTGCGTATGCGTTTGACGTAGTCGAGGATCGGTTTGGTGATCTCCCGATACGGGGATTCGATGACCTTGAGCGGGATGGAGAAGGGCTGTTTGCCCCACCGGTCAAGGAGTTCTCGGGTTTCGCGGTCATCGACGTTGACGGTGATCGCTTCGAGCACGTCGGGCCGTACCGCCTTGGCGTAGGCCAAGGCTCGCCGGGTCGGCCGGTGCAGTTTCGACACCAGCACGATCGCATGGTTACGAGAGGGCAGAACGATCGGCTCGTCCTCGTCGCTGTCGTGGAGTTCGTCTCCGACCCGCTGGTAGTGGCGGCGGATCGCGGTCATCACCAGGTAGATGACGGCCATGGCGGCCAGGGAGATCCATGCTCCCTGGGTGAATTTCGTGACGAGGATGACGATCAGTACCAGGGCCGTCATGGTGAAGCCGAAGGCGTTGATCGCTTGGGAGCGGCGCATCCGGCGGCGTGCGACAGGATCGGTTTCGGTCCGCAGCCGCCGGTTCCAGTGCCGGATCATCCCGCTCTGGCTGATCACGAAGGACATGAACACGCCGACGATATAGAGCTGGATCAGCCGGGTGACCTCGGCGTCGAAGGCCACGACAAGCAGGATCGCCGCTGCGGCGAGGAAAACGATGCCGTTGGAGAACACCAGCCGGTCACCGCGGGTGTAGAGCTGGCGGGGCAGGTAGCGGTCCTGGGCGAGGATGGAGCCAAGCACCGGGAAACCGTTGAAGGCGGTGTTGGCCGCCAGGACCAGGATCAGGCCGGTGAAGAAGATGACGTACCAGGTCGCTGGGGGAAAGCCGGTGAATACCGCGTTGCCGAGCTGGGCGATCAGTGTCTTTTGTTCGTAGTCCGCGGGGGCGCCGATCAGTTGGTGCGCGGGGTCTTCGGCGACCTGGGCGCCGGTGAGCCGGGCGATCATGATCAGCCCAAGGAACATGGTGATCGCGAGTACGCCCATCATCAGTAGCGTGGTCGCGGCGTTGCGTCCCTTCGGTTTGCGGAAAGCGGGGACGCCGTTGCTGATCGCTTCCACGCCGGTCAGTGCCGCGCTTCCGGAGGAGAACGCGCGCAGGATCAGGAAGGCGAAGCCAAGCCCTGCGAGGTGTCCACTTTCCTCGACCAGCGTGAAGTCCGCGCTCTCCGCGCGTACGTCCTCGCCGAGGACGTACACCCGCACCAAGGCCCAGGTGATCATGGCGAGGACGCCGAACACGAAGGCATAGGTGGGGATGGCGAAGGCGGTGCCCGATTCCCGTACGCCTCGCAGGTTGATGGCCGTCAAGACCAGGATGGCGCCGACGGCGAACTCCACCTTGTGTTCCCCGACAAAGGGCACAGCTGAGCCGATGTTCGCAGCGGCGGAGGCGATCGACACCGCCACGGTCAGCACGTAATCGACGAGCAGGGCGCTGCCGACCACCAGGCCCCAGCGGGGGCCGTGGTTGACCGTGGCCACTTCGTAGTCACCACCACCGGAGGTGTAGGTCCGGACGTTTTGCCGGTAGGACGCGACCACCGAGGCCATCACGACGGCGACCAGCAGTCCGATCCAGGGGCTGAACACGAACGCGGACGCCCCCGCGACCGAGAGGACCAGCAGGATCTCCTCCGGTGCGTAGGCCACGCTCGACATCGGGTCGGAGGCGAATACCGGCAGGGCGATCCGCTTGGGCAGCAGAGTGTGGGACAAGCGGTCACTGCGAAAGGGTCGGCCGACGAGGAGCCGTTTGGCGACGGAGGTGAATTTGGGCATGGACGGCGCAGCCTAGGTTTCTGTGAGGGTGTGGGTTCGGAGGAACACGAGGACGTCTTCCGTGGCCACGTCGAGCCGGGCCGCGTCAGGCCCCAGTGGCGCCGGCCCGCCGCGGATCAGCCTCGGCGGTGACCACGGCGTTGTCGGCACCGAGGCGGCGGACCACAGCGAGATGCGTCCCTCCCGGACAGCGGTCACGATCGTCGCGGACGCACACAGCTCGCGGACCACCATCGTGGCCGGCACCGTCGTCTCATCCGGCACCACGGCGACGATGACCTGCCGAACCTGCCCGGAGATCGCCGGGGTGAGCACAAAGCGGTGGGTGGCATCGCCGACGATCGTGCTGACGCCGAGGTCAACGGCCCGCTGGGCTGCCTCGGTATCCACCTCGACCACAGTGACATCGCCGGGGGCGACGCCGCAGTCGAGCAGATAGCGGGTGGCGGCGGCGTCCACTGTCCCGAACCCGAGCACCAGGGTCGAACCCCTCATCCTCCAGAACCTCCAGGAGGACCGTAGTGAGGTATGCCCGGATTCTCCGCATACCGGGTGCTATTCCTTACGGGATCTTGATGGCTGCCGGAGGCGTCTGCGTCCGGTCAGGATTCCGCGGGACCGTGGAGACGGTGTTCGTACATCGTGATCCACACGTCGAGGTCGTTCAGCTCATGGACGAGTTGGTGCCCCGAACCGGTGAGTTCGTAGTGAGTGTGGGCGACCGGACGGTGGTCCCAGCTGCCTGGTGAGCAGTTTGGGGTGTTGCGGATCCGGTCCGCCAGCCGCAGCTGGGCGTTCTCGCTCCTGGCCGCCACCAGCGGCATCATGCTCACCCCGGTCTCGAAGCCGGACAGGCCGAGCACCAGCAGCGGGAACGCGAGGATCGCCGGGCCGATCGCACCGGCCAGCCCACCACTGCCGGAGGTCAGCGCGTCCAGCCAGCCCTCCAGTCCGGCGGGTTCGGCCAGCACCTCACCGACCCCGGTGACCAGCACCGGACCAGCGACGAATGGAATGCATCGCTGGTCCGTGTTCCGCCTGTCTCGGTGCCTCGTTGGTCCCGGCCATGCCGATTGTCAGCTGCTGTCAGGTCCAGGCGTGGCCATTGCTTCCTTCGCAGTCCAAGGAGAACTCTGCCCAGAGGGTGTCGTGTCGGTCGTGGTTGTCGACGCCCAGGTCGTGGAGAACCGATCGATCAGCATCAGCCCTCGTCCGCCGGATCTGTTCGGAGTTCGCAACCGGGTTGACGCGGGGAGGCGTCATATGCTCCACAAAGGACGCTCGAAGGAAATATCGCGAGCATCGCGCGAGCACAGAGTCTCATGCGCATTGTGGAACGATCAGCGCCGTCGAATGTCCGATCTTGGTGCCTTGTTTGAGAAAAGAGAGCTGCGCCAAAAGGGGTTGCTGTCCTACCAGGACGAAATGAGCTGCCACTGCTCGTGATGTGCGCTGTGGTAGTCCTGCTGGTCGACGACCGTGCCGTTCGCGGTCGAAGCGTCGGGAACGTTGAGCACTCGCTGGCTGAGCCGGTTGGTCAGGATGAAGTGACCGCCGCCGACCGGGGTGACCGCCCAATGCTGCTGATGGACGTTCGCGTCACCCCAGATGTTCATCGTCCCGCCGTTGTTACGCGACAGGCCGCCGACTTCCAGCAGTTTGCCGCTGTTCTGGCCACGAATCTTGAAGTACCCGTCCGCGGTGGCGAGGAAGGTCCACTTCTGCCACGCGTTGTTCCTCCAGTCCCACTGCTGCACGGGGGTGCCGTCGGCCGTGCCGGAGTTCTGCACGTCGAGCACCTTGCCGCTGTGCCGGGCCTGGATGCGGTAGACGCCGTTCGTGATCGGGAGGCGGGAGACCAACCGGGGGCGCGCGGATCGCCCGCCGATGTGGACTCCGCCGATATTGACGTAACCATCGGTGGCGGCCGTGACGTGGATGCGCACGAAGCCCACGTTGCGGCCGGCCCACTCGGCGATCTTGAACCGCTGATCGGCGGCCCAGTTGACGGTGGCTACCTCGGTGAAGTCGACTCCGTTGGTGCTGGTGGAAATTCTGGCGGCGGTGATGTCACCGTTGGTATTCGTGTTGTCCCGATTCCACTGCTTGGGCAGGTATTCCATTGTGGACACATTGCTCCACACGCCGCCCAGGTCGATCGTGATCGTTTGTGGTAGCACGCGACCGCCACCCCACGTGGACCAGCAGGTCTCGAACCGGACGTCGCTGCGGTTGTCGATAGCGTGGTACGCGAACTCGCCGTTGTTGAAGGACGACGCGTAGGCCGCTACCGCGTTCACCGGCCACTCGACGCGCAAGGGCTGTGTCGGCAGCGGCGGGCGCGAGGGGTTCGGACTCCAGGCGGCGCCGACCTCCGCGAGCCGGCTGACGATGTTGGTGTCGAGCCTGCCGTCGCGGTTGGGCGGGCAGTTCAGTATGTACGACGTGTATTTCGGCTCCAGGTCCGCGAGATCGGCCAGGATGGCGTCGCGGCCGCGAGGGTTCGTCGTGGGCGTGCTGGGGTGCCAGAACCAGCCGTTGCTGATCGTCTCGCCCTGGAGACCCGCGTAGGTGTTCCCTTCAGGAGCCCGGACGCCCAGTGGTGCCTCGAAGAAGATCGCGTCGCTGAGCCAGGGTTGCGACAGTCCGCCGATGTCGATCATCACGCAGTCGGGTTGCAACGACTTCACCAGGTTGCGGACCTCCTGGTAGGAGATCTGCTGCTGACCCATCTGCCAGGACCAGCCGTCGGTGACCAGCATGTCGATGGGGCCGTAGTTCGACAACAGTTCGCGGATCTGGCCGAGCACCAGGGTCATGTCGCCCGGCTCGATGGACTGGGCGGGGTCGCCGACGTGACCGCCGTACGCCTGGACCGTGTGCGTGCGGTCCCAGATCGAGTAGTACAGCCCGACTCGGAGCCCTCGGGCGCGGAACGCGTCAACGTACTGGCGCACCACATCCCGCCGGTAGCCCGAATACGCCACGTTCTGCCTGCCGAAAGCCGTGGGCCATAGGGCGAACCCATCGTGGTGCTTGGTCGTCAGTACGCCATAGCTCATCTTCGCGGCGACGGCCGCGTCCGCCCACTGGACGCAGTCCACTGAGGACGGTGCAAAGAGCGCTGGGCTCTGGCCACCCGCCGCCCATTCCTCGTCGGTGAAAGTGCCGAGGTTGAAGTGGTTGAACATGCCGAACCGGAGGTTGACCAGCTTCGACAGGTTCGTCTGGGGGTCCGCCGCGAAAGCCAGGGGAGAATGCCCCACGAGGCCCGGCATCGCCGTCGCGGCCGCCGCGAAACCTGTTGCCGCCAGAAAGCCGCGCCGAGACATTCCTGATGTCGTCATTAACACTCCACCTGTTCGTGCCGCACACTGCGACGTGCATCCGACGGGCCGCTCGGAGGATCGTCGTCCGAGCTGGTCGCCGACTTCGTTTCTGCCTTACCGGACGGGCTCTGGTCGAGTTGAGTCGCCATGCCGCCGAACGACGGCAACGGCTCGGTCTGCGGAAGAGCCACAACGAATGCCGAGACGTCGAGTACGTCCGGCGGGACCAACTCGGCGGCGAGTTGCTGCTTTGGCGGCGGTTTCCGCCTCTTGCGGCAACTCTCCCGACTGAATCAGGTCCCTGATGCGGTCGATGGCCTTGTCGGTCCGTGACATCGGTGCGCTCCCCAGTTCATGACGTCGCGCTGCAGTGCGAGAGACGATCGGCGTTCAGCCAGGGGAGCGGCGCTTCGGGCGGCGACGGTCCCACGCCGAGAGGATGTGCTGTGACATGGCCTGTTCCGCTCCTGCTTCGTCCTTCTCCTTGATGCGATCGAGGATGGCGCGGTGTTCGTCGTTGCTGACGCGGCACTCGGTCGACGTCGGATCGCCGGAGTAGCGATAGCTCTTGCGCGCTTCGGCATGCACGGTGCGCACGATCGACCTGGACAGCCGGTTGCCGGAAGCCCGCATGATGCGGTCATGGAAGGCGACGTCGGTCTCGACGAACTTTTCTTGCTCGTCGACTTGTCTGTCGAGCAGTGCGAGGAGGGCGGTCATCTCGGCGATGTCGGTGGGAGTCGCGTTGCGGGCCGCTTGCGCGGCCATGGGCGCTTCGAGGCGGGCGCGGACATCCACCAGTTGATCGAGCAACGTCAGCTGGGTGTCGTGCCGCACGACCGCCGCGAGCACGATCGGGTCGAGGAGCATCCATCCGTCCTCCTCGGTGACCGTGGTCCCCGAGCCTTGGCGGGCCAGAGCAAGCCCTTTCTCCTCCAGGCTTTTGACGGCCTCGCGCATGGTGATCCTGCTGACGCCGAAGACCTCGCACAGAGTGAGCTCGGACGGCAGCTGCGACCCTGCCGGGAGCTGTCCGGAGACGATCTGGTCAGCGAGGGCTTCGATCACCGGGAGGGCGAGTCTGGCCGGCCGCCGTGGAAAAGGGGCCAGCTGGCCGGACGGGTCGGTGGTCTTCACTCGCGCCCTGGTCATGGGCGTAGACCCTACCGGGGTAAGTCAGCAGACGCCAGTCGTCATACGACTGTTGACGTAAGTCATATGACGACTTATGGTTCCGGCACTTGTTTGTCAGGCCGTAGAGGAAACCGTGCTGATCACCGACGTCGAGTGTCATCCGATCGACCTTCCTGCTGCCACGCCGGCGTTCGTCTGGCGTGACGGCTTGCGCGGCAGTCCGCCCGCCGGCGACGGGGCTGTCTTGCGCATCCACACCGACGGGGGCGTCGAAGGTGTCGCTTTCGCTGAGCGTCGTGGCACCGGCGGGCAGCTTCGGTCGTTGATCGACCGGGTGTTGCGTGAGGAGCTCGTCGGGCAGGATCCGATGGCGCGGGAGTGGTTGTGGCACCGCATGTGGGAGATCGACCGTACCGAGGAACTTCCGCTCTACCTGCTCGGCTTGGTCGACGTCGCGCTGTGGGACCTCGCCGGCCGCGTCGCTGGAGTGCCGACCTGGCAGCTGCTCGGTGGTTTCCGTACGTCGATCCAGGCGTACGCGTCCACGGTGACGTACGGATCGGTCGAGGAGTATCTCGATGTGGCCGATCAGGCTCTTGAACTCGGCTACCCGGCGATCAAGGTGCACGCATGGGGTGACGCGCGCCGCGACGCACAGCTCTCGGTCGCCTTGCGGGAGCATGTCGGCGGGGACGTTCCCTTGATGTTCGACGGCTCCGCGGGTTTCGACCTGCCCGACGCGGTGTACCTCGGCAGAGCGCTCGGCGACGCGGGATACCTCTGGTACGAGGAGCCGATGCGCGAGTTCAGCGTCACGGCGTACGCCCGTCTCGCCAACGCCGTCGAAGTACCTCTGTTGGTAGGCGAGACATCTGATGGGGTCCACATGAATTCCGCGGACTTCATCAGTGCAGGGGCGGCAACGTTCGGCGTACGCGCCAGCACTCAACTACGCGGCGGATTCACGGGCTCCATGCGTACCGCTCACCTTGCCGATGCCTTCCGTGTGCGCGCCGAGGTTCACGGACCCGAGTTGCCCAACCGGCACCTGTGCATGGCGATCAGCAACACGACCTATTACGAGTCCTTGGTGTTCGGCAATCCGATCCGGCGCGAGCCGGGAATCGACGCACGCGGTGTGGTGCATGCTCCGCGCGGTCCCGGTGTCAGCCTGCCCTCGACGTTGGAGCTCCCTCCGGTCTTGAGTCAGTACGTCTCGGACCAGCACCTGCCGGCCGCCGTGTCCCTTTAGCCCTCGCCCCAGACCTTCCAGGAAGGACCTCGATGTCCACATCTGTGGTAACCCGGGTCGGAAACCGGCGCTGGCCGGCAGCCGTCACCGCATTGATGATTGTCCCGGCGCTCGTCCTCGCGGGATGCGGCAGCGCCGACCCGAACGTGGGCGCCGGCTCCGCGGCGGCATCGTTCCAGCCGGTCGCGCAGGAGGAAGGCAGCGAGATCACGATCTGGGTGGACGCCACGCGCGTTCCAGCCGTGAAGGCATATCAGGCGGCTCACCCGGATGCGAAAATCAAGATGGTCACCTACAGCGGTGGCGCCAACGGCTCGAACGAACTGCAGACCAAGGTGCAGCTGTTCGACCGCACCGGGTCGGGCTGGCCGGATGTGGTCTGGCCGAACCTACAGGACATCTCTTGGGCCACAGCGGGTGAGAAGCCTTTCGCCGCACCGCTCGACGGCCTCGTACCGCCGTCGGCGCTCGACGGGTATGCCGACGGTGCGCTCAAACTCTGTCAGGTCAACGGAAAGCTGTACTGCTTGCGCAACGACCTGGCTCAGGTGGTGCTCTGGTACAACAAACCGCTCATGGCTCAATGGGGTTACACCGTGCCCACCACCTGGGAGGAATACCAGGCCCTTGGCGAGAAAGTGGCCAGGGAGCACCCAGGCTATCTGGTCGGCACTGCGGGCGACGCGTATTCCGAGGAGATCTACTTCTGGGCCAGCCAGTGCCCGGCGAGCGTGCTGACCAGTGAGAAGGCCGTGCGAGTCGACCTGCGCGACGCGAAGTGCACCCGGATGGCGAGCCTGCTCGACACCTTGATGAAGGCCGGGTCCATGGCCAGGACCACGGTCTTCGACGCGGGCTTCATCGCGAAGGACGCCGCCAAGGTCCTGATGATGCCTGGGCCGTCCTGGTACGGGCAGGTGTTGTTCAACGAGACGTTCAAGACCCCGGCCGGTCAGATCGCCGCGGCCCCGGCCCTGAAGTTCGCCAGTGACCCGGCGACCTACACCGGCAGTGTGGGTGGCGGTATCTGGATGGTGTCCTCGCACAGCAAGAACCTGAAGGCTGGGGCGGATTTCGTGCGGTGGGTCACGACGGATGCCAACTTCCTCAAGACCTCGGGGACGTATCCGGCTTACAAGAGCGCAGCCGAGGCGTGGCTACGGGAGCAGGCGAGCAAGAACTACTTCGCCGCCGATGTCGCACCGGTCTTCGAGGCAGCAGCCGGACAGGTCTGGCCGGACTGGGCCGCGACCACGCAGTACTCCCAGGAAGGGATCTATTCGTCGACCATCCTGCCGGCTCTGACAGCGGGCGAAACTCTCACTTCGAAGCTGCCGGACTGGCAGACAGCCATCGAGCAGAAGGCGCGATCCCTTGGCTACCAAGTCAACTGACCGGCCACGCCGCGTCAAGGCGGGCCACTTGTTCGTCGGCGGGTACACGCTTCTCCTGCTGGCGTTCGGCGTGCTGCCCACGCTGTACGCGATCTGGTTGTCACTGACCAACTCGCGCGGGCAGCTGGTCGGCCTGGGCAACTTCACCAGGACGTTCGCCGATCCCCGATTCCTGCCCGCCTTCGCGAACATCGGGCTGTACCTGGTGTTCTGGCTGGGGGCGTTGCTCATCTTCGTCGTGCTGCTGGCGATCATGCTGCACGGCCGGATGCGCCGCACCACCGCGACTCTGCGCTTCCTGTTCTACCTGCCGGGTGCGTTGGCGGGCGTGGCCAGCGTAGTCGTCTGGCTCATCTTGCTCGACCCGAACGCGAGTCCGGTGGCGCCGCTCCTCAAGTTATTGGGCTATGAGAGTTTGTCGGCCACCATCGCGCCGGGGAATCTGCCGGTGCTTTTCATGATCATCGCGTTCTGGACCGGCGCGGGCGGCTGGATCGTGGTCATGTACGGCGCGCTGAACAACATTTCCCATGAGGTGCTGGAGGCGGCACGGATCGATGGGGCGACGGTCTGGCAGCTGGCGTTGCGGATCCAGCTGCCGATGATCGGCAAATGGGTCGCGTACATGCTCATCCTCGCTGTCGCGGCGGGCACCCAGCTGTTCATGGAACCGCAGCTGGTCTCGACGGCGAGTTTCGGGCAGATCTCCGACAGCTGGTCGCCCAACCAACTGGCATACCAGTACGCGTTCGCTGCCAACGACTTTCACGGCGCCGCGGCGATCTCGGTGGATCTGCTGCTGCTCGGCCTGATCTGTGCGGTGGTCGTCGTGTTCCGCACCGGACTCTTCGACAGGGACTAGGATCATGAGTGCAGTCAGCACGGATACACGCTCACGGGATACCGCCGCGTCTGCGGTGTCTCGCGGGCCTACCCGGCGGAACGTCTCTCGCCGGCCGTCGAGTGTCGCGGCCCGGGTGGCCTGGACGTTGGTACTCGGCCTGTTCCTGACCTTCTTCATGCTGCCGGTGCTGTGGCTTGTCCTGGCCCCCACCCGGACCGACAGCGACATCATTCGCGGCAACGGCCTCTCGTTCGGCTCGTTGGAGAACTTCGCCACGGCGTGGCAACACATTTTCGACTATCAGGACGGTGTATTCCTGACCTGGCTGACCAACTCGGCTGTCTACGCTTTCGGCGCGCTGGCCATCACGCTCGCCACGGCGATCCCAGCAGGTTATGGCCTGGCATTCATGCGATTCCGTGGCCGCAAACTGCTTCTGATGACCACGTTGATCAGCATGCTGATGCCCACGGCGGCCCTGGTGCTTCCGCTCTACTTGGAGCTCAACGCCGTCGGCCTGGCCGGGTCGATCTGGTCGGTGATCCTGCCGTTTTCATTCTTCCCGTTCGGGGTGTACCTGACCTACATCTACTACTCGTCGAATCTGCCTGCCGACGTGCTCGCCGCGGCGCGGATCGACGGCTGCTCGGAATGGCAGACGTTCCGGCACATCGCTTTGCCACTGGCCAAGCCGGTGATCGCGCTGGTGTTGTTCTTCGGCTTCGTCGCGAACTGGAACAACTATTTCCTTCCGTTTGTCATGTTGCCCTCCGACACTCTCTACCCGGCACAGGTCGGCCTGACGAACATGCTGACCACCTCCCCGGTCTTCAACACCTCCTCGGGGATCATCGACATCCGGCGGCCCGAACTGGCACTGGCCGCGTTGATGACGATCCTGCCGATCCTGGTGATCTTCCTCGTTTCGCAGCGCGCGCTCGTCTCGGGGTTGCTCGCCGGCGCATCGAAGGAGTAAGGACATGAATCGGCGCTCACTAGGTCGTACCGGTGTCGCGGTCACCGAGATCGGGTTCGGCGCGGCGAGCATCGGCAACCTCGGCCAAGCCGTCGACGACGACACCGCTTCTGTGACGGTCGCAAGTGCCTGGGATACCGGTATTCGCTATTTCGACACCGCGCCACATTACGGTCTCGGTCTGTCCGAGCGGCGCCTCGGTGCGGCCCTCGCCGCACGATCTCGCAGCGAGTTCGTTGTCTCCACAAAGGTCGGCCGGCTACTCGAGCCGAATCCGGGCCCAAAGGGCCGGGACGCGGGTTTCGACGTTCCGGACACGCTCCGCCGTCGATTCGACTTCACTGCCGACGGCGTGCGAAGGAGTCTTGAGTCGAGTCTTGACCGCTTGCGGATGGATCGTGTGGAAATCGTGTACGTGCACGATCCGGACACCACCGAAGCGGTCGATGCCGTCGTCACGGAGGCTTTGCCCGCTCTCGCGCGATGGCGCGACGAGGGCGTGATCGACGCCATCGGCGTCGGCGTCAATATGGTGTCCGTCGCGTTGCGGCTGGTCCGCGAAACCGCGGTCGACGTCATCATGATCGCGGGCCGATGGACGCTGTTGGACCGCTCCGCGGACCGGCTGCTCGCCGAATGCGTTCAACGCCAGGTGAGTGTTGTGGCTGCGGCACCATACAACAGCGGAATACTCGCGCGGGACCGGCCAGAACCCGGTTCCTGGTACGACTACGCACCGGCAAATACCGAGACCTTGGCCCGAGCCAGGGAAATCGCCGACGTGTGCGAGCGGTTCGGTGTGCGACTCCCGTCCGCCGCGCTCCAGTTCCCGCTTCGTCATCCCGCTGTGGTCGCTGTGGTCGCTGGTCTACGCACGGCTCGAGAGGTCGCGGAAACGACCGTTCGTGCAACCACCAAGATCCCCGGCCGGCTTTGGGAACTGGTGTGACAGCGACTCTTTCGCGCAATGCTCGGCGCCGTCCGGCGCCGTGCCAGGCACTTCACGTCAACAAAGGAGTTCGTGAATGCGACCACCGGATACTGGATCAGGCAGAAGGCGACGGCTCACGGCGAGCACGGCTTTGGTGGCTGCGTTCTTGAGCGTCGTGGTGGCTCAGCCCGCGTCTGCCGTCCGGAAGGCGGACACGATTTATGTGTCACCCGAGGGAAAAGCCACCGCGTGCAAAGCCATCGCGCCGTGTTCGGTCGGTACCGCGCAAGACGTCGCGCGTCGCTTCGCGGCGGCAGGCCGGGATGTGACCGTCGTGGTAGGCGCAGGTCGTTACCAGCTTACGACGCCACTGGCTTTCGACGCGCGTGACTCGGCGGCTGCTGGGAGGACTGTGAGGTGGCAGGCCGCCCCCGGCGCGCGCCCGGTCTTCACAGGCGCCCGTCCGGTGAGCGGGTGGACTCTCAGCGACCCGGTGAACGGTGTCTTCGCCGCCAAGGTCGGCACCGGGTTCGACAGTCGCCAGCTGTACGTGAACGGCAAACTGGCCCCGCGCGCGCAGGTCGCAGTCGCATCGTCGGCGGTCACACTGAACCCCAAGGGTTTCCTCGTGAACGACCCGGCTCTGGCCGGGAAACTCCGCCAGGTACGTGATCCGTCCGCAATGGACTTCCGCGCCGTGCTGTCCTTCACCGACCGGTACACGCCTGTCGCGGGTGTCAACGGCAATCAGGTGATGCTGGCCCAGCCGGCATGGGACAACAACACATTCGGCTGGGACACGGTGCAATCCCCATTCCGTGCGGCACAGTTCTCGCTACAGAACGCACCCCAGTTCCTGAGCGCGGGGGAATGGTTTCTGGATGGCATTGCGGGCATGCTCCATTACAAACCGGCTGCTGGTGAGGACATCCGTCGGTTGGACGTGCAGCTTCCACGCCTGGAGTCACTGCTGCAGGTGGGAGGCACACTGGACAAGCCAGTGCGCAACCTGGAGTTCGCCGGACTGACCTTCACCGGGACGTCCTGGCTCTATCCCAACAGCGACAACGGATATGCGGTCAGCCAGAGCGGCGCTGTCCTGCCCGGTGCGCAGCCGACGCGGCCGGTGGACGCGTTCTCGACGTGCGCGGCAGGCTGCTCCGGGTACGAAGGTACCCGCCAGAACACGCGGCTCATCTCGGGCGCTGTGCAGATCTCGGCGGCCACGAACGTGTCCCTCCGCGGCAATACTTTCACCAATCTGGGGTCGGACGCTCTGGGCATCGGCAACGACGCCGCGTCCAACGGTTCAGGTGTCGGGCTCGCCGCACAGGACATTACGGTCACCGGCAACACATTTGCCTACAACGCCGGCGGCGGCATCATCATCGGCGGGGTCGGAGCAGACGCTCACCACCCCTCAGACGTGCGGATGACGAACAAGAACATCGTCGTGACGAACAACTCGGTACACGACACCGCGATCGACTATCAGGAACAGGCCGGCATCTTCGCCACCTACGTCAGCGGTCTCAGCATCGCGCACAACGAGGTCTACAACCAGCCGTACTCGGGTATCAACGTGGGCTGGGGCTGGGGCATGATGGACGCCGGCGGCAGCCCCGAGTACGCCGCCCGCGGCACCTACCGGTATTTCTCGCCGTACCAAACGCCCACCACGTCGAAAGACGTGCACATAAGCCAGAACTACCTGTACAACGTGATGACCTTGATGAACGACGGAGCTTGTATCTACACGTTGTCGGCCATGCCCGGCTCGACGATCGACGGCAACTTCTGTCGGGACAGTGCCGCCCCCACAGCGCTGTACGCCTTCGGGTTCTACCTGGACGAAGGCTCACGGTTCATCACGGTCACCAACAATGTCCTGATCCGCACACGGAGCGGTCTGCACACCAACGCTCCGCCGACCTCCACGACCGGCGACCTGCACGATGACACCAACTACGTCTCGGCCGATATAGCCTCCAGCGATCTCGGGCGCGCCCCACGCAGCAGCTCCACCAACATGATCGCCCTGGGCACGGACCTTCCGCCTGCGGCTTCGCGGATCATGTACCAGTCCGGCTTGGAACACCCACTGCGGTCCACGGCAGATCCGGAAAGGCCACCACTGGGTGTCGCCGCCTCGGCAGCGCACCCTGAGCTGGCGGCAAAAGCGTCCACGACGATCAGCGTGCCGCTGTCGAACTTCGACCGGGAGCGCAGTCTGACCTTCCTGACCGCCACCATCGCCGGGCCGAAGGACTGGAAGACGGCTGCCGCCGTGGCGGCACCTTGGATACTGGTACCAGGTGCGACGGCGATACCAAAGTGGACAGTTACCGCTCCGGCATCGTTTACTTCACTGCGGCCACAGGACTTCACCATCACTGTCGCCTACACCAGTCAGGGAAGGCGTTTCACGACGACGCGGACGGTCCGTATCGCACCGCTCAGTCCGGTCACGTCGCTGTCGACGTACGGCAACGTGCCCACCCGCTTCGGGGAACTCGACGGCAGCTTCACGATCACCAACGCCAGCAGCGACATCTGGGGCGGACCACCACAGCATGACGACCAGTACGGAACGATCTACGCGAAGCAGGGCGCCGGGCAGAACACCACTGCCACCGTCCGAGTGGCTGCCTACGACCAGCCGAGCATCTACACCAAAGCCGGTCTGGTGTTCCGCAACGACCTCACCGCTTGGGGCAATTCGGCCGGCTACGTGGTACTGGTCAACATCCCGTCGCTGCGGGCGACACTGCAGTGGGACGCTGATGGCGATGGCTATCTCGAGTCGCTGGCAAGTGATCCCAACGCCCCGGTGACAGGACCTGTTCACCTGAAACTGGTCCGCGACGGCAGTGTCTACATCGGATCTTGGTCGAGCGACGCCGTTACGTGGCACCAGATCGGCAATCCGGTTACCGTGCCAGGTGTCGCCGCCACCCAGGACGCGGGAATGATCTGGACGTCGCATGCCGCGGCCATCTCGGGCACGGCCGCTTTCGACTCGTTCTCGGTGAAGGGCTCGTAACCGGCTCGCCGGAAAGGCGCCCACACCGTGACAACGCGTCACGGATGCGCCAGCCTGCCCGGCGGACGGAGTGCTGTAAAGGCGAGGTCCAGGCCAAGGCGTTCTCTACCTTTGCGAGGTCCAGTGGACCCCTGTCAGGCCACCGAAGCTAGGCCTGGACGAGCAGAGAAAGACCGAACACCTCCAACCAACGAGCGGACCAACCGATCGGTCCACCGGTGGGCCGGAGTCGAAGACCTCGCTCCCTTTGCGCTGTGCTGAGATGTCGAGATGAGTCTGACCAACCGTGGGGCCTACCTGGCGATCCTCGGTGCCGCCGAGAGCACATCTCGTTCGTTGGAGGAGTACCTGCGTGCGCTATGGCTGCTGGTTCGCGCGGAGCGCGACCGGGCGCAGTTTCCTGCGCCGGTGTTCGTCGATTTGGTGACCGGCGCGGTTGTGTCGTCGGTTCCTCCGTTCGACGACGCATGGCGCATCATGGACCTGGGTCTGCCAGATCTGACCCCGGGTTTCGCCAACTGGGAACGGGTGATCTTGTCGCAGGTTTCCGACTTGCGGGACTTCGCGGAGGCGCCGGCACCGGACTTTCCGGAGTTTGGTGTGGATGCCCCGCGCCGATCAGGCGACGGCAGCCGTGGCAACGGACTGCGCTGGTACAACCACACCGTCTCGGCCTATCTGGAATGCGCGATGGCCGGTGCACTCGGCGGATGGGCCGCTGAGGACGGCGTTCGCAAGGTCCTTCCAGGGCCCACATTGCAGATCTACCCAGAACCCGAGGGAGTCGTGGAACTACTACCTCTCACCTGGGAAAACTTCCTCGACTTCCTGGAGTGTGGCCAAGAGTACGAGTGAGAACCCTCATCCGCCGAGACAACAACTTCGAACTCGCCTTCGCCCTCGGCGTTTTCGGCGTGACGTCGGGCCAGGCGCTCGCCGGGGTGGTCGGCCCGCTGATCGAGGTCCCGGTCCTGGTCGGCCTGGTCTACGTCAGCCTGTGGCTGCGTAAACACTGGACCGCTTCAGCTGTTCGGCCAGCGCGGCCGCGGAGCCCGTCTGTGGCCTTACCTCGGTCAGGCAGCTACTACCGACCAGGCTTCCGGGTGCCTTGCGAGAAAGGTACTCCGGTTCAGCACGCCGCCTAATCAGGACCAGATGGCCTCGGACGACATGCTCGCAGGAGGTTCGCCGCCGGCCTCGGTGAAGGCGGTCAGCACATCGACCAGGCCGCGGCGGGCCTTGTTCGGCATCTTGGCCACGATCTTGGCGATCTCGCGGCGGCGCCGGGCGGTGACCTGCCGGACGACTCGGGCACCCGCGGTGGTCAGGGAGAGCACGATCTCGCGTCGGGAGTTCTCGCTCGATCGGCGGTCGACCATGCCGACAGAGACCAGGCGATCGACCATCCGGGTGGCCGTCGACGGGTTGACCGCGAGGAGGTCGGCCAGGTCGGCGTGTTTGAGCGGTCCCCGGGTGTGCAGGACGACGAGCAGCCGGAACTGGGGGAGGGTGACCGCGTCCCCGGCCGCGGCGATGGAGCGTGCTGAGATGGCGACCAGCAGCCGGGACGCGGTCAGAACGGCGTCGGTGACGGCGTCGACGTCTGTCGGGTCGACCGACGCGAGAGAGCGAGACATGGTCACCAGTGTGCCGGATGGAGATCGGATCGGACAGAACCGCGTGGCGTGGGATGGTCTGCGACTTCTTGTCCGATAAGTGATGGTTGCCCCGTATTACGGCTCAGAGTCCTTTGGAGACAGTGAGAAATCGGTTCAGGCCAGACGGTTTCGTGCCAGCTGTCGAAGAGGGCGGCGACCGTGTCGTTGAGGTGAACACCATCGACGATCTGGTGAAAATGGCCAGAATCAATGGCTTCTGACGTTTATGTCGTGGAAAACGGGTGGCAGGACCGTCTGTTCGTGGAAGGTCAACCGCCAACTTGTGTTCTTGAGTGCGTAAACGCTGGTGCACCATGCGCGATAGGGCTCGATGAGCCCTTCGCGGCCGGCTGTGACCAGGTAGGTGACAGCCACGATATTATCGGTGATCCGCATCGCCTTCGTCGCCGACAACTTGTAGCTCTTCCACGGCGGCCCGCCTGCCCACAGCTCCAGGGCTTCCTCGCGGTTGAGTGATATGTCAGGCATAAGGAGGATCGCGTTGTCGGCCAGTATCCGGCCGTAATAGGCGACGGCTCGGCCTGAGGTGAGGGCGTTCCAGCCTTCCACCTCGAGCGCCAGGAACTCCTCGGTCGCGGTCATGTCTGCCGAGATCCCGACCTGCGGCGGGCAACTCGATCTGGCCGGCCAGGATCGCAAGGTGTTCGCAAGGAATGTGCGTCGCACCGAGCTTCCTCGTTCGCTGACGTGGCGTGGTGTGCGTCGATGATTTCCCTTGGCTTCCAAGGCTTGTCGGCGGATTGGGTTGGAGAAGGAGGGCTGACGTCCAGCGAGGCCCAGGGCGAACTCGTCGCCCAAGTGACCGGGCATATGCTGTCGGAATTCGAAGGGCGAGTGCCTGCCGGTGTCGCCCGGGATTCGCCGAACGAACGCGGCCGGTACACGTACGCCTCCCTGATCACGCGGATCGTTCCGCGTACTGATTGGTTCCGAGCAGAGCGATGGCAGCTCGAATCGAATCGGGTTCGCCGGTGAGTTTGATGGTTCCGTCCTGGAGTGCTTCGAGCCACGTGCTGTGTCCGAGCCAGATCCCGGCGAGGGAGGACAGCGTGCTGTCGACGCGGACGAGCAGGGGAAGCCGCGGGTCGTGGTGTGTCGCCGCGAGGACGTCGCCGGACAGCACCAGCCACCACCAGCGGGGTGTGGGGATTTCAGTGAACCGGAAATGCAGGGCCATCGGGGTCGTTGGCACCAGGGACCGGTCGATTCCCCGGCAGATGTCACGGAGAAGCAGCCCTGGTTCGAGATCGCCGAGGGGCGGTCGCGGCAGCCAGCGGCGTCCCCAACGACCAAGCTGGTCGATCAGCGGTGCCAGGTCCTTGCCCAGCTCAGTCAGTTCGTAGCGTGCACGGCGAGGTGGACCAGGTGACTCGGACACGAGACCTGCCTCGCGAAGGTGACGCAACCGTTTGATCAGCAAGCTCTGAGACATACCGGGTACACCCGAGGCGATACTGCTGAGCAGGGTGTTGCCGTGGAGGAGTTCACGGACAACGAGCAGCGTCCACGGGTCTCCGACCACCTCGGCCGCCCTGGAAACAGGGCAGTGTTGTTCGTACCGCATCAACCTGGGCGGTGGTGATCGGCGGACATGTACCCCTCATTTCGCGGTGCCGGCCGTTCCATCCTGGCTCAGGACATGGCGGATTCACCTGACGACTGTCTGACGATTCGGCCGGGCTGATCAGAAAGACCGCTGACGGGGAGCTCGGTACCTCGCTGGGCTGCCGCGACGGACCTGTTCTGCCTCCGCAGTGAGACCCTCCGCCTCCTTGGCGGCGGTGATGCCGACGTCTCAGGGCCTGGCGTATTTCGTAAGGAATTCGTCAGGTGAATCCGCTCGGCGTCACGGGATCCTGGGTCCGGCGGTGGCGACAGCGTTTGGACTGTTCGGTTTCAACCGAGTTGCGGAGAGACTGTGGTGCTGGAGCGTGGACCGGCGCCTGAGGAGATCGGCCTGGCCGCCTATGTGCGAGCGGTCGCGGCGGCGGTCGGAGTTCCCCCGG
Organism: uncultured Actinomycetota bacterium; assembly: GCA_963766045.1. Classification (GTDB taxonomy): domain Bacteria; phylum Actinomycetota; class Actinomycetes; order Mycobacteriales; family Pseudonocardiaceae; genus Amycolatopsis. The sequence goes on from CAVXYN010000003.1 coordinate 3,146,670, forward strand.
ACGGGGCGACTTGGGAGTTCGGGACCTCGCCGGTCGCCTACGTCGCGCTGGCCGAGCGCAGTGTGAATCACCCGGGTCGGGACGTGATGTTGACGTGGTCGCTCCGGAGTGGCTGGGCGGTTGCGCTGGAGGAGGCGATCACGGGCCCGGCACTGGCCCTGGCCCAGCTGGGCGGTCACGTTGTCCCCGCACCGGACGCGATCGCGCTCTTCACCGCGCAGGTGCTCGGCGGGCGGATCACAGGTGGGGAACTTCCGCCGGGCCTGGCGGAGGAGGAATGTCTCGCCGAGCTCCTGATGGGTTACGTCGTCCGATCGTGGGCAGGCTGGAGCGTGGGCTGACCTCCGGGTTGTCAGCCGTCATAACTTCGTAAGGGGATGGGGCGTCCCGTTCTGGGTGGGAATGCGCGACGATGTCGGGCATTCCAGACCAGGAAGGGGACAACGCATGTCAGGTCGTGTCCGGATCATCGCTTCGGGACTCGTCGCGATCGCCGCGGTGACGGTCGCTGGATGCGGTTCGGAGCAGGCCTCACCGGAGACGTCGGTTCGTGCCTCGTCCACTCCGACCACTGCGCCTCCCGCCGCGACACCGCCTGGCACCTCACAGGCCGCGGTGCCCGAACAGCTGAAGTTCACCGCGAAGACTCTTGAGGGCACTGAGTTCTCCGGTGCGAGTTTGGCAGGAAAGGCGGCCGTGTTGTGGTTCTGGGCACCCTGGTGCCCCAAGTGTCGTGGTGAGGCTCCGTCGCTGGCTAAGACGGCGACGGCGAACGCGGACGTAGCCTTCGTGGGGGTGGCATCGCAGGACAAGCTGCCGGCGATGAAGGAGTTCGTCCAGAAGTACGGCGTGGGAGGCTTCACTCATCTCGACGACGGCGACGGAACGCTGTGGCAGCGGTTCGGCGTGACCTACCAACCTGCCTACGCCTTCGTCAGTCCTGACGGGACAGTCGATGTCGTCAAGGACCAGCTGTCCGACACGGAGCTCGCCGACCGGGTCGGCGAGCTAGCCGGGCACTGAAGCATGGATCTCGACACAGCGGGGTTCGCCTTGGCCGCCGGAATGGTGGCTGCGGTCAACCCATGTGGTTTCGCGATGCTGCCCGCATATCTCGCCTTGGTGGTCACCGGTGACGGCGCGGAAGAGCGCACGCGGTCGGTGGCGGTGTTGCGGGCGTTCGTGGCGACAGCGGCGATGGCTGTCGGCTTCCTGACTGTGTTCGGCGTGTTCGGGCTGGTCGTCGCCCCACTGGCATCGTCGGTGCAGGAGTACCTTCCTGCGGTGACGGTGGTGATCGGTGTTCTGCTGGTCGCGCTGGGCGGGTGGATGCTCACGGGCCGGGAGGTCACGGTGCTGCTGCCGAAACCAGGCAAGGGAGCGCCGACCGGCCGGCTCGTCTCGATGATCGGCTATGGCTTCGCCTACGCGATCGCGTCGCTGTCCTGCACGATCGCTCCCTTCCTCGCGGTCACGAGCACCACGTTCCAGAGCGGCTCAGTCCTTGGGGGAGTTGCCGCGTACCTCGCCTACGGTGCTGGAATGACGCTGGTCGTCGGGGTGCTGGCGGTCGCGGTCGCATTGGCGAACACCGCGATCGCCGGGGGAATCAAACGTGCCTTGCCCCATGTGACCCGAATCGGCGGTGGCCTGTTGATCGTCGTTGGCCTCTATGTCGGCTATTACGGCGTTTACGAGCTGAGGCTCTTCCACGGCGACGGCTCCGCGGCCGATCCGATCGTCGACGCGGCGGGTGCCGTCCAATCAGTGCTCGCCGGTTGGGTCGATGCCGTCGGGCCGATACCGCTTGTCATCACGCTCGCTGTGCTCGTCAGTGCAGCCGTGGTGTTGGGGCGCGCCCGCTCTCGGAGCCGGCGGCGCTGATGTTCGGTTCACGATGGTCGAGAGGCGCGCTGTTGGCCGTTCCGAGTCTGTTCTCGAGGGGGAGGGAGCGCGGGGCCTTCGGTGGTGAAGCGTAGTGGTGAGCGCGGAATCCGGGGCGGAGTGGCTTGCGTTTCCCTGTGGCGGGCGGCTCGTCACGGTTCGAAGCGGTACCCCATGCCCGGCTTTGTGATGAGGTGACGGGGTCGTGAGGGGTCGGTCTCGAGTTTGTGTCGCAACTGGCCCAGGTACATCCGCAGGTAGTGGGTCTTCGATGCGCACGTGGGACCCCAGACCTCGTGCAGCAACCGCTGCTGCGACACCAGCACACCACGCTCGCGCACCAGGATCGCGAGGAGCTTCCATTCGGTCGGGGTCAACGGCACCTCGGTGCCGTCGCGGTGGACCTTCCTGGCTGTGAGGTCGATGGTGAAGGCGGCCATCGTGACGATCGGCGTATGGACATTCCGTGTGCTCGCCCTGCGCAGTACGGCACGGAGCCTGGCGAGTAGTTCGTCGACGCCGTAGGGCTTGGTGACATAGTCGTCCGCGCCGGCGTCGAGCGCCTCGGTCTTGCTGTCGGATCCGGTGCGGCCGGACAGCACGATGATCGGCACCGCTGTCTGCCGGCGCAGGCCGGTGATCACCCGGGTGCCGTCGATGTCGGGCAGGCCGAGGTCGAGCATCACGATGTCCGGTTCTCCTTCGGCGGTTGCCGTCAGTGCGCCCCGTCCGTCGTCGGCGGTGAGGACCTCGTACCCGTGTGCGGAAAGGGTGATTCGCAACGTCCGGATGATCTGCGGCTCGTCGTCGACCACCAGGACGGTGGTCATACCGGTGGGCGGGCCATGACGCGCCGTCAGCCTTCTGTCTGCTGCAAGGCGTCGCGACTGTGGTTGCCCGTGCTGGTCCGAGGCGTGGTTTCGGAAGCATCGGCCGCCGCTTCGGCAGCGGCTTCGGCGGCACGCGCCGCGTCGCTGGCGGCGTCTTCTGCCACCGCGTCGGGTGGTGTGATGTCGCGGGTGGCCGGTGACTTGGGCAGGGCTTCGGAAAAGGCCGTCGACACGCTCTGCAGGGCGGAGGTGACTTCGCTGGGAATGACCCAGAAGGTGTTGCCGGGTCCTTGTGCGAGCTGCGGGAGCATCTGCAGGTATTGGTAGGCAAGGAGTTTCGGATCGGGGTCGTTGCGGTGGACGGCCTGGAACACCTGGTCGATGGCCCGCGACTGGCCTTCGGCTTTGAGGATTTCCGCCGCCCGGTTTCCTTCGGCGCGCAGGACGGCGGCCTGCTTGTCGCCTTCCGCTGTGAGGATTTGGGACTGTCGCTGGCCTTCGGCGCTCAGGATCGCGGCGCGCTTGTCGCGTTCGGCCCGCATCTGCTTTTCCATCGCTTCTTTGATGGTGTGCGGCGGGTCGATGGCCTTGATCTCGACGCGGTTGACCCGCAGTCCCCATTTACCGGTCGCTTCATCGAGGACGCCGCGTAGCTGGCTGTTGATGGTGTCGCGGGAGGTGAGGGTGCGTTCGAGATCCATGGAGCCGACCACGTTGCGCAGGGTCGTGACGGTGAGCTGTTCGACCGCCTGCAGGAAGCTGGCGATTTCGTAGGCGGCGGCCCGTGGGTCGGTGACCTGGAAGTAGAGCACGGTGTCGATTTCGACGACGAGGTTGTCTTCGGTGATGACCGGTTGCGGCTTGAAGGAGACGACTTGTTCGCGGAGATCGATGGCCGGATACACACGGTCGATATAGGGAATGACGAAATTGAGACCGGGCGTCAGGGTGCGGTTGTACCGGCCGAGCCGTTCCACGTTGCGGGCGCGGGCTTGCGGAACGATGCGGACGGCGCGAAGGACTGTGATGACGGCGAACACCGCGATGATGACGCCGACGACCAGCAGAGCGGAGATCTCCATGGTTACTCCCGGGGGTAGACGAGTGCGGTGCTGCCCTTGATCTCCATGACGTCGACGACCGCCCCGGTGGGAATCACCTGGGTGTCGTCGTAGGCGCGGGCGGTCCATTCCTCGCCGCCGATGCGGACGAGGCCGTCCATGCCGGTCACTTCGCGGACCACGTAAGCGGGCTTGCCGATCAGCGCGTCGACGCCGAAGCGCTCGAGCTGGGGCCGGAGCATGTGCCGGTGGACGACGGGCCGGAGCAGGACGAGGCCGAGGGTGGCGGCGACGGCGAACACGAGCAGCTGCAACGACGGCGGTAATCCCAGCGTGGCGGTGCCCGCGGTGATAAGCGCGGCGCCGCCGAGGAGACCGAGTGCCGCCGTGAGGGTGAAGAGCTCGGCAATGCCCAGCACTGCCGCCAGGATCAGCCAGATCTGCCAATCGATCATGTATGGCCTCCCCGGAGACGTCTGACGGTCCCTTAATGCTGGGTGCCTGGGTGCCTGGTGAACAAGGCGTGAACCCGGCCATATTCGCGACCTCCTCATTGCCCGTATCCGGCAACCAGTGGCCAGGGCCGTTCAGGTATGCGAGTGTGAAAAAGAGCCCTCCGAACAGGTTGGCCTGCAGTGCACCCGAGACATGACAGCGGCCGTGACCGACGCTGGTCGGTTGCCGGAGGCATGCAATCACGGCGAGCGTGGAACGGACAGAGATGGCTAGACGCGACGACCGGTGCTTCGACGTCACCATGCTGGGAAATCGAGCCGCCGAGGACGCCGGCGATGTGTCGCCGGAGTTCCTCGAGGGGTACCTCGAGATGCTCGAAGGTGTCAGCAGCACCGGCCGCAGGCTGACCCGCGCCGAGCTGGACACCCGTCGCGCACTCGGTGCGGACGCCGCCGAACAGAGCCTCCCGTTGCGGTCCCTGGTCGACCTGTACCTGAGTGCGAACTGGTTGTCGTGGCGCGAACTACCCGCGGTGGCGGCGGCGAGCGGGAAGGAGCAGGTGATCGCGATCGCCGAGGCGGTCCTGCGTGCGGCGGACGACGCCATCGTCGCGCTCGCCGACGGCTATGACGGCGCGCAACGTTTGGTACTGCGGAAGGAAGGGGCGGAGCGGCGGGAGTTCATCGACGATCTGCTCTACGGTCGTAGCGATCTGGGGCGGCTGGCCGAGCGGGCCGAGCGGTTCGGTATGCGCCTTGCCGCGAGCTATGTCGTGGCCGCCGCGCGATCCAACCACGCGTTCGCCGACGGGGACGTCACGACCCGCCGGATCGAGGCCGCACTCGGCGGACGGTTCGATTCCCGCGACGTCCTCGTGACCACAAAGGACGGTCTATTGCTGTGCATCGTTCCTGGTGCGCATTCCGATGTCACCACGGAATTCGCCCGGCAGGTCGAGTCACTGTTATCGGCGGGCCAGCGGGCGCAGATCGGGATAGGCCGGACGCATCCCGGACCTACGGGCATTCTGCGGTCCTATGAGGAGGCCCGTGGTGCACTCGACCTGGCGACCTCCCTCGGCCTCGTGGCCACCGTGCTCAACGCCAGCGACTTGCTGGTGTATCAGGTCCTGTTCCGGGACCGGGCCGCCATCATCGAACTCGTCCTGCAGGTCCTCGGCCCGCTGACCCAGACGCGTGGCGGGGCGCGGCCCTTACTCGACACTCTCGCGGCCTACTTCTCGTCCGGCGGAACCACCGCTGAAACGGCTCGTGCGCTGTTCCTGAGTGTCCGCGCCGTCAGCTACCGGCTCGACCGGATCAAGGCGCGGACCGGGTACGACCCACGGGATCCCGCCCAGCGGTTCACTTTGGAGGCGGCGGTGCTGGGGGCACGTCTGCTTGACTGGCCCGACCGGTCGTTGCCGCCGACCGAATGAGGCTGGTCAGGCCAGGAGGAAGTAGCGCAGCCAGAGGTAGGGCGCCGCGACGGCGATGGTGATGAGCGTGATGATCGAGCCCTTCTTGGTGAATTCCCAGAACGAGATCGGGCTGCCGGCGCGGGCGGCGATGCCGAGGACGACGACGTTGGCGCTGGCGCCGATGGCGGTCATGTTGCCGCCGAAGTCGGCGCCGAGCGCGAGAGACCACCAGAGGGCTTCGGAGTGCGTGGGGTCGGCGATGTTGTTCGTCAGGGCCAGAACCAGCGGGCTCATGGTGGCGACGTAGGGGATGTTGTCGATGACGCCGGACAGCAGCGCGGAGACGACGAGGATGAGCATGACGGCGAGTAGTGCGTCGCCGCCGGTGGCGTCGGCGGCGAGTTTCGCGAGGTCTCCGATGACGCCGGTCTTCACCAGGGCGCCGATCATGATGAACAGCCCGGCGAAGAACAGCAGCGTTTCCCATTCGACACTGGCGAGATAGTCCTTGGGCTGCGTCCGCGAAATGAGGACCAGGACACCCGCGCCGAGCAGGGCCACGACCGACGGTTCGATGTGGAAGACGGAGTGGCCGACGAAGGCGGTGAAAACCGCGAGGAGGACGACGCCGCATTTGATGAGCAGTCGTTTGTCGTGGATGGCTTCGCGTTCGTTGAGGGCCATGACGTCGGCGACTCGGGCGGGGTCGACGGTGAAGGAGCCGCGGAAGAGCCGGGGGAGTACGAGCGTGAACACGATCAGTTCGATCACGACGATCGGGCCCATGTTGACGAGGAAGTCGTTGAAGGACAGGCCTGCCCGGCTGCCGATGATGATGTTGGGCGGGTCGCCGATGAGGGTGGCGGCGCCGCCGATGTTGGAGGCGAGGACCTCGGCGATGAGAAAGGGGACCGGGTTGACGTTGAGCCGGTCGCAGACGAGCAGGGTCACCGGCGCCATCAGCAGGACGGTCGTGACATTGTCCAGCAGCGCTGACGCGACTGCGGTGATGAGCACCAGCAGGATCATCACGCGCAGCGGCGAGCCTTTGGCGCGTTTGGCGGCCCAGATCGCGGTGAACTCGAAAACGCCGGTTTTCCGGAGCACGCCGACGATGATCATCATGCCGAGCAGCAGGAAGATGACGTCCCAGTCGACGCCGGTGTCGTGGGAGTAGAAGGCGTCTTCGGAGCCGACCACGCCCAAACCGAGCACGATGCCCGCGCCGGCGAGCGCCACGACCATTTTCGGGATCTTCTCGGTCGCGATGAACAGATATGCCACCGCGAAGACGGCGATCGCGATCCCCGTGCTCATGCCGCGCACCTGCCCACGCGCTCGCACGACCGCACAGCAAACTGGACCAGCACCCGGACTCCCGCCGTCGTCACTGTCGCCCGGCCCCAGGCGGGACAAGGCGTGCCGACCAGACTTCCCGGCGCTCCTCGCGTAAAGATGCCGCAAGTGGCGCCCCGGGGCAAACCCGGTGCCGGTCCAAGGCTATCCAAATGGAGACCGCTCGGTGTTCGTGCGGTGGAGGGCCTACACTTGCCGGATGACGTGACCGTCGTCACGTCGACCTGGAGGTGATGTGGTCATGGCCGACCTTCTGGCTCCGTTCGGCTTGATCCTTGCCTTCGTTGTCCTCATCGCCGTGCTGCGGATCGCGCATCAGCGGCAGGACCGTCACTAGCCTCCGACTGCCGGCAGGGTCGGCTGGGCGTAAAGAAGTCGGTAGAACCACCCGATGATTCCGGCATTCCTGCTGCCGCGGCCGTAAGCTGTGCAGATGCATGCCAGTGAGATGGCGGAGGAGTATCCGGTCGTCGACCTGGATTCCGGCGCGCTTGATGCGGCCCGTCTGCTGGCCGAGCATCGGTTGCCAGGGTTGGTGGTCACCGACCGCGACGGCTGTCCGCAGTCCGTCCTTCCCGCGTCCCAGGTGGTGCGCTTCCTGGTCCCGACCTACATCCAGGACGATCCGTCACTTGCCGGGGTGCTGAGCGAGTCGATGGCGGATACCGTCGTGGACAAACTCGGCGGCAAGAAGGTCCGCTCGTTGTTGCCGAGTGAAGCCACCGAATTGCCGCGGGTGAACGCCGACGACACGATCATCGAGGTCGCAGCGGTGATGGCCAGGTTGCGTTGCCCGCTGGTCGCGGTGATGGAGGACAAGACGCTGCTCGGCGTGATCTCGGCATCCCGCCTGCTGCAGCTCGCGCTGGCTCCGCATTGACAGCCGGCCGTCGCGGTGAAGGCGTTACTGGTCACCCACGGCACTCGGGGGGACGTGCAACCGTTTCTCGCCCTCGCGGTGGCGCTTCGGGATCGTGGCCATCACGCGGTGCTCGCCGCTCCTGAGTCCTTTACGGACGCTGCTGCGGAGCACGATGTGGAATTCGCGCCGTTGGACGAGGGCCCGAACCGGCTGATGAACGACCTGGCGGCGAGGGAAGCCATCGAGGGCGGCTACCGGGGTATGCGCGGGAAGATCACCGCCGTCCGGATGGTGCGGCGGATCAAGCCGTTGATGGTCGCGGTACTGGCCGATGTGGGTGCGGCGGCACGGAATTCCCGTGCGGACGTCGTGGTGCATACACCGGGAATCCCGGCTCAGCATGTGGCCGAGATGCTCGATGTGCCGGCGGTGCTCGTCGCGCTGCAACCCGGTTGGGTACCGGCTTCCGCGTTTCCCTGTCCCATGATTCCCTTGCCGCGCCTGCCGAAACTCTTCAATCGAGCCACCTATCTGCCGGTGAAGGCGATACTGCGTACCTTCGCGGGTATCGCCACGACGTGGCGGACCGACGATCTCGGTATGCCGCGCCGCAGGGGAAGCCACGACGTCCTGCACGACGCGGCGGGCAACGAACGGATGGTGTTGCAGGCGTTCAGCCGCCATGTCACGACGCTGGACCCAGGTTGGCCGGAAACAGTGCACACCACGGGTTTCTGGTACCTGCCCGCCGCGGCGACGTGGTCGCCTCCCGCACGGTTGGCACGGTTTCTTGATGACGGTCCAGCACCGGTATACATCGGATTCGGGAGTATGGCAGGCAGAGACACCCTCAGGACTCGCGCCTTTGTCGAGGACGCGGTACGCCGGGCAGGTGTCCGGGCGGTGGTGGCCACCGGGCGGGGCGGTATCGACGCCGACGGCGGCACCGAGGAACTCCTGGTGATCGACCACGCCCCGCATGACTGGCTCTTTCCGCGGGTGAGTGCGGTGGTGCACCACGGAGGCGGCGGAACAACGGGCGCCGCGCTGGCGGCGGGCAGACCGCAGGTGGTGTGCCCCTTCGTCGCGGACCAGCCGTACTGGGGCAGCCGGATGTGTGCCGCCGGTGTCGCACCGCCGCCATTGCGGCAGCAGCACCTCACGGCCGAGAAGCTGGCCACGGCCATGACGACCGCGGCAGGCGAACCCGGGATACGGGACAGGGCCGAGCGGCTCGCGCGGGTCATCCGCGCGGAGCGGGGCGTCTCGGCCGCGGTCGATGAGCTCGAACGACTCGCTTGACCTTCCGGCCGGTGCTGTCCTCTGCTACGCGAGCCCTCGGCACCTTACCGACGCGGAAATCGAAATGGCGCTACAGGAATCGAGCCGATGACCTCACGGCCACAGGGTCTCGGAGGTATTCGACGGGCCGAGACGGCCGGCAGCAGGTGCGACACGGTCACGACCGCCTCGCCGGCTCATCGGTTCGCGAGCGTCCGGAGCACGCGGAAGCGGGCCAGGCGGTGCAGCATTTCCGCCATCGCGTCGGGCCTGATCTGGCCTTCGAGATCCGCGTGAGCCGACCGCACGATGTCACAGACGGTCGATTCCGACAGAGAAGCCGCGAATTCGCGGGAAAGCCAATCGCGGACCTCGTCGGTGATGTCGTCGGTTTGGTGGTCGTGGACGGTCATATCCCTCCTCCTTACGACGACGTCTTCATTGTGTCGGTGGTGGCGGGAACTGCACCTGACGACTGCCTGACGATTGCGGGGTGAGCGGGCACGGTGTCGGCGGTGCCGACCGGCTGGAGACCGTCGGGGTGGCGGCCGGTACGAGGGTGGCGATCGGTTCGGGTCGGCTCTGGGCGGTCACCCCGCAACCGCTGAGGCACAGCGCCGTGGCCGGGACGAGAACGAGCGGGTGGAGTCTCATGTCGTTGCCTCCGGGAGTTCGACGACGAACCGGGCACCGCCGTCGGGCCGGTCCTCGACCCAGACGGTGCCGCCGTGCCGGTGGACGTGGTCGGCGACGATGGCCAGTCCGAGTCCGCTTCCGGTGTCCCGATCGCGGCGACCGGCGTGCAGACCGCGGGCGAACCGTTCGAAGATGCGTTCACGCAGGGCGGGCGGGACGCCGCTGCCGGCGTCGTCGACCTCGATCCTCGCCCGATCGCCGTGCCGCCGAACGGTCACGGCGGTCGCGCCTTCGCCGTATCGGTCGGCGTTGTCGAGCAGGTTGGTGACGATCCGGTCGATCCGGCGGCGGTCGGCCGAGACGAGCGGTGTGTCGGGATCGGTTTCGATGCGCACCGCGGAATCGCCTCTGCTGTCGATGACGTTACGTACGAGCGCGTCGAGATCCACCAGCTCGGCCGAGTCGTCGCTGTCGTCCTGATCGGCCCGCGATATTTCCAGCAGATCGACGACCATTCGCTGGAAGCGGTGCAGTTCCGAGCTGAGCAGCCCCAGCGCTTGGCGGGAGGTCTGGGGCATGGAGTCCTGCCTGCGGAGCATCACTTCGGTGACGTTGACCATCGTGGTCAGCGGTGAACGGAGTTCGTGGCTGACGTCCGCGGCGAAGCGTTTGTCGCGGCGGACTCGTTGTTCGAGTTGCTCGGTCGTGGTGTTGAAGCTGGTGGCCAGTGGGGCCAGATCGGGGTCGTTCTGGTGGGGGAGGCGTGTCGCCAGGTCTCCTCGCGCGACACGGGAGGCGGCTCCTCGGAGTGCCGCGAGCGGGCGAAGAGCTCGTTTGGTGGTCCAGGCACCGAGAGCGACGCCGAACAGAGCGGCGACGATGGTGCCGGTGATGAGCAGGAAGCTGAGATAGCGGAAGGTGCGGTCCAGTTCCAACAAGGGGTACAGCTCGACGTAGATGCTGTTGTCGCTCCCGACGGGGGTCGCTACAGCGAGCACGGGGATGCCGTCGGCGGTGAATCGCTGCCGGGCCGCGACGCCGTTCCGCGCGCTTTCCAGCAGGCTGTCCGGCACTGTCGTGGGCTCGACCTGGCGTCCGCTGGTGAGCCAGCCGTCCGGGCGCGACAGCAGGATCGACGAGTCGGGCCCGCTGGCGAGCCCGGTCAGCAGTTCGTTGAGGTTGTCGGAGTGTTCTACCAGCGCCTTGTCGACCAGACCGACGTTGACCTCGGACTGTCGTGTGGTGCTCTGCTCACGCTGGTTGAGCATGTAGCCGGTGGTCAGGTTCCAGGTCGCGACACCGAGCACGCTCATCACCAGTGCCAGACCTAGGCCGAACGCGGCGGCTACGCGCCAGCGCAGGGAAAGTTGTTGCAACGCCGAACGAACCGCCACGCGCGTCATGACCCGGACGCGATTTGATAGCCGCGCCCGCGCACGGTCAGTACCAAGGTCGGACTGTCGGGATCCGGTTCGATCTTGCGGCGCAACCGTCTGATGTGGACGTCGAGTAGTCTCGTGTCCCCGAAGTAGTCGTGCCCCCAGACGCGTTGCAGCAGTTGCTCGCGAGTGACGACCCGTCCTTCGGCCGCGGTGAGTTCGGCCAGTAGACGGAACTCGGTGCGGGTCAGGTGCACCGGTGACCCGTCGCGATGGACGCTCTCCTCGTCGGGCCGGATCTCGAGTCTTCCGACGGTGAACCGGGATGGGGGAGGCGGCGCGGTGCGGCGAAGCAGCGCCCGGATCCGCGCCGCGAGCTCGCCGGCCACCAGCGGTTTGGTGACGTAGTCGTCCGCGCCGGCTTCGAGGCCGGCGATGACGTCCTGGGTGTCGGCGCGGGCGGTGATCACGATGATCGGGAGTGCGCCTTGGCTGCGTACGGACCTGCAGACGGTGAGGCCATCGATGCCCGGCAACATGAGATCGAGCAGGACGACGTCGACCTGGATACGTTCGAGCAGTTCAAGGCTGTCTTCGCCGGTTGCCGCGCACTCGATGTCGAAACCTTCATCGGCGAGCGCCAGGCTCAGGGCTTCACTGATCATCGCATCGTCTTCGACGAGAAGAACACGGGTGGACACAGTCGGCATCTCCTTTCAGCCGACCAGACTTCCCGGCGCACCTTCGGCGACTTTATCAGGTCGCCCCGTGAAACAGTTGCCTAGACCAACAGTTGTCGATCGTAAGGCACTCGTCAGTTGCAGGACCCTTTCTCCATGTCAGTGTGGATTCACAGCCGCCAACCCGAGGGAGGGACCACGACGTGACGACCGACGTATTCACAGCAGAGGCCGAAGGGGCCACCGGAGCGGAGATCCATCCGGAGGTGCGGCGACTGCGTGACGACGCGGACCGGGTATGGGCCGTCGCGGCCGGGCACCGCACCTTGGCCGCGGAACTCGAAACCGAAGGCGAACCAGGCGGGTTCCGGCGGGCGAAGACACAGTATCTGCTCGGCGAGGTGGCCGCACACCACGGCTTCGCGTATCACGAGTTGGCCAACGCGGCGGAAGCCCGAGCCGGAGCCAAAGCTTTTCCCCGTGAGTCTCCACAATGGAGGATGCTGACCGACAGGTCGTTCGCGGCGGTCCGGCGTGCCGAAGCACATCACGAACGTGCCGCGGCGTACTCGGCTAGGACGGTCGGGAACGAAGCGGCGGCCCGAAGGCACGAGGCGGTAGCGCGAAAAGCGTACAGCCGCGCAGCGGCATCGGCTGTGGAACCGCGTTCAGCCTGACCGGTGTCCCGCCGGATGGGTGTCCGTTCAGCTCAGGCAGGAGGTTGTTACCCGATGTGGGTATCGTGCGACCGCCTCGATTCCTGAATCGATCGTAAGGTTTTCGTCAGGTCGGGTTTCCCGCTTCCGTGACACGCTCGTCGTGCGCCGCACACCCGGTTACCTCAACGAGGAGAAGCGATGCCCCCTACGGCCAGGCTGCGTAGTCGGGCGCTCATTGAACTGATGTACCGGGACACCGGCAAACCGTCGTGATGACGACGGGTGGATCGCCGGTTGCAGGGCCCAAGCCGGAATGACCAAAGGAGTGCCATGAGCCCGAAGAACGGCACCCGGCCGGTGTTCGGCCGGTTGGATCCTTTCTGCCTGCTCGCCGCCGTGCCCGCCGTGCTGGTCGGTGCACTCATGGTGACTCAAGGGCTTTGGCTGCTTGGGTTCGCCTGCGTTGTCTTCGCCGGGCTTGTCCTGCTGTTCGATTCCTGGGCGAATCGGCCGGACCCGCCGATACCGACGCGTCGCTCGGTACGTCCAGTACCTTCAGCGCGGGCTCGGAGTGGTCAGCAAGTGTCGTGGGCTTCCCCGGTGGACCCACGACGGCACGGCACAGACCGTCCTATGAGGACAGCGTCGGTGCGCCCGCCTTGGTATCGGTAGAAGTTCTGCTGCCGGGAATGGTGCCAGGCGCGTGCCGGCGTACCGAGCGTGAGGCTAGCCCATAACGGTGCCTGGGCAGCGCAGAGAACCGGAACGGACCGCGGCATCCAGCGTCAAAGCACCTGAACCAGGCGGGCGATCCGGGCGCGCGCAAGCCTGTGCAGCATTTCAGCGTGCGCATCGGGGACTATCTGCCCTTCGAGGTCACGGTATGCGGCACGGACGATGACACCGACGGCCGTACGCGAGAGGTCCGCAGAGAACTCATTCGCCAGCCAGACGGTGACGTTATCGACAATGTCTTCCGCGTTAGAGATTTCTACGGCCATCGTTCTCCTCGCTCGAATCGTCGTTTCCTTCATTCTTCCGGTTTTATCCCTGTGGGAACCTGACGAGTACCTGACGATTGCCGATTGCCCGGGTATGCACGCGATCGAGGAACCCGCCCCCGGCTTGGCCGCCATATCGCCTTGGCCCCATACGAGTGCAGCGCTTCCTCAGGCAACCTGATCTCGAGGTCGTTAGGGGGAATCGCCGCCGGCCGGTGAGCCATGGCGAACAGAGCGCGAATCCGGCCCGCGAGTTCCCGGCGACCAAGAACTCGGCGGCATCGTCATTCGCGCGTGCCTCCTGCCCGTCGATCACGGCAATCCCACCATGCTTCCTGGCTCCGCCAGCCGAAAAGATGCCGGGCGGTTCGAGGCGGCGGTTTGCATCGGGGGCGGGTTTGCGGAATCTTTACGGGCGGCGCGCCGGGAAGTCTGGTCGGCACACCTGTCCACCGTGGGCGGGTCGTTGAACGTGGACGGGGTTCCTGGATGGCGTTGGTGCTCGCTTTTGGCGTCGTGCTGGTGATCAGCGTGTCTCTGTCGGGACTTGCCGCGCGCACGGTCTTGTCGACAGCGCTGCTGTTCTTGGTGGCCGGCGCGTTGATCGGCCAGGGCGGGTTCGGGTTGGTCGACATCCCGTCCAATGGCGCGTTCGTCACCGGTCTCGCCGATCTGGCGCTGTTCACCGTGCTGTTCACCGATGGTCAGCGCGCCGGTCTGCCGGACCTGAAGGAGGGGTGGCGGCTGTCCGGCCGGGCACTCGGGCTGGCTATGCCGCTGACCATGGTCGGGATCGCGGTGCCGACGCATTTCCTCACCGGCTTGGATTGGACGACGTCGTTCCTGGTCGGTGCGATCCTGTCCCCGACGGATCCGGTGTTCGCCTCGGCGATCGTCGGGCGCACCGATGTCCCGTTGCGGCTGCGCCGGTTGCTCAACGTCGAATCCGGTCTGAACGACGGGCTCGCGCTGCCGTTCGTACTGATCTTCCTCGCGACGGCCGCCAACCGGGACACCGATTTCGGCACGATCGCGATCGAACTCGTGTCCGGCCTGGCACTCGGCGTGGTCATTCCGCTGGTGATCGCCTTGGCGTGGCGGTTGAAGGTCCTCACGGCGGAACCGCGGTTGCAGGCGCTTGGGCCGCTGGCGGTGGCGGTGATCCTGTACGCGACCTGTCATCTCACCCATGCGAACCCGTACCTGGCGGCGTTCGCCGCAGGATCGACACTGGCCACAGTGGACCGGACATCGGCACATCACTTCGAGCACTTCGGGGATCTGCTCTCCGAGACCACGAAATTCGCCGCTCTGCTGGTCTTCGGCGCCCTGCTCACACCCGAACGGATCTCGCACCTGTCGGTCGGCGACTGGGTGGTCGCGGTCGTGGCGATCGTGCTGGTGCGGCCGGCGGCGATGATGCTTTCACTGATCCGCACTCCGCTGCCCGCACGAGAACGCTCGGTCGCAGCCTGGTTCGGGCCGAAGGGGTTCGCATCGGTCGTCTATGGACTGCTGGCTCTGCAAGCCGCGATACCCGAAGGCGAGCACCTGTTCGATCTGGTGGCGATCACCATCGCGCTGTCGATCATTCTGCATTCCTCGACCGACGTCCCGGTTGCGAAGGCGTTGCGAGTCGAGCCGCCGGACAACCTGCCCACCGGCAAACCCGAGGGTGCACCACCAGGGGAGAAGCCATGACCGCCCTTTCCCTGCTGCCGGCGTTCACCGGAAAGCGGCGGCGTCCTTCGTGAGGCGTCATGATGGTGTGGTGGATGTGAACGAGGTCCTCCTGCCCGGTGTGGGGTTGCGCTATGAGTTCACCAACGCCGACGGCGAACGGATCGGGGTGGTCGCCCGTCGGTCCGGTGATTTCGAGGTCGTGTTGTATCCGCGTGACGACCCGGATGAGGGGCGTCCGTTGTTCCGGCTCACGCGGGAGGAAGCGGACACGGTCGCGGAGATCCTGGGCGCGCCACGGATCGCGGAGCGATTCGCGGATCTGACCAAGGAAGTGCCGGGGCTCGGCGCCGGGCAGATCACCGTGCCGGGTGCGTCGGAGCACGCGGGCAAACCGCTTGGACATACTCGGGCGCGCACGCGGACGGGTGCGTCGATCGTGGCCATTGTCCGAGGGGAGCGGGTGATCGCGTCGCCGTCGCCCGCTGAGATGATCCAGGCCGGTGACGTGCTGGTGGTGATCGGGACGCACGAGGGGATCGAGGGCGTGCGCCGGATCCTGCTGGGGTGAGGTCGTGGCGACGTCGTTGGCGCTGTTGCTGGAGCTGGGTGTCATTCTCCTGGTGCTCAGCGCGCTGACGGCGTTCGCTCGCCGGTTCGCGGTCTCGCCGATCCCGTTCTATCTGCTCGCGGGCCTTGCTCTCGGCGAAGGGGGGATCGCTCCGGTGCCGGCAGCGGGGGAGTTCGTCCACATCGGAGCATCGATCGGGCTGGTGCTGCTCCTTTTGACCCTGGGGCTGGAGTTCTCGACGGCGGAGTTCCTGCACAGCGCACGCCGCCACGTCCCCTCGGCGGTGCTGGATCTGGCGCTCAACGCCTTGCCCGGTGTGGTCGCCGGGATCCTTCTCGGCCTCGATTGGATCGGTGTCGTCGCGCTCGGCGGGGCGACGTGGATCTCCTCCTCCGGCATCGTCTCGCGGCTGCTGAGCGATCTGCGCCGGCTGGGTAACCGGGAAACCCCTGCCGTTCTTTCGGTCCTCGTGATGGAGGACTTCGCCATGGCGCTGTACCTTCCGGTGCTCGCCGTTCTCGCCTCCGGTGGAACGTGGTGGGAGGCCGCGGCGGGAGTGCTGATCGCGGTGTCCGCGGTGCTCGCCGCCTTCCTGGCTTCACATCGGTGGGGCCATCATGTGAACCGCTGGCTCGTTCATCCCGATGCGGAACAGCTCATGCTGCGAGTTCTCGGCGCGACGCTCGTCGTGGCCGCTCTGGCCGAGTTCGTGGACGTCTCGGCCGCGGTGGGTGCGTTTCTTGTCGGGCTCACGCTCACCGGCGACGCGGCCGAACGTGTCCGTGCGGTGCTCGCCCCACTGCGCGACTTGTTCGCGGCGGCGTTCTTCCTCGCGATCGGGCTCGCGGTCAGCCCAGCCGATCTCCTGCCGGTCCTGCCGGCGGCACTTGCCCTCGCGTTCACCGGAGCGGTGACGAAGTGGTCAACGGGATGGTTCGCCGCAGGCCGCGACGGCGCGGGAGCACGAGGCAGACATCGCGCCGGAACCGTGTTGATCGCGCGAGGGGAGTTCTCGATCGTCATCGTCGGCCTCGCGGGCACAGGCCACGCCGTACTCGGTCCCTTGGTGACGGCCTACGTCCTGGTCCTCGCCACCGCCGCTCCGCTGCTCACCAAGTTCATCACGCGAAGGCGAAGTACCGCAGCCACAAGTAGGGCGCGGCGAGTGCGATGGACAGCGCGGCGACGACGATTCCGTAGCGGGTGATGCGCCAGAAGCCTGGGTCGAGGGCTTGCGCCGACGCGGCCGAAGCCTGGGCCAGGAACCGGCCCGGCCACCGCGTCCCCGACCTGCCACCCGCAACGCCCCGTCGACGGAACAGGTCAGGCCCTGCAGAGCAGGATGATGGCCGAGGCCTCGCCGGACAGGTTCACGCATTTGCCGCCGTCCCTGGTTGTAACCCCACCACCGGTGAGAATTCGGAGTAGCCGATTCTCAGGACGCCGGCGGGGGCGTCAGGATTCCACCCGCGGCGGTGCGGATGCGCAGTGAGGACGCCTTGGCTTCGCGGACCAGTTTGTCGACGTCGTAGGCCACGAGCCTGCCATGGCGTTTGACGATGCGTCCGTCCACCAGGACGGTGTCGACGTTCGCGGGTGTGGCGGACTGTACGACGGTGGTCTCGACGTGGGTCATCGGCGCGATGTTGACGTCATTGGTGCGAATGAGAATGATGTCGGCGCGTTTGCCGACGGTGAGCGAACCCGTCACGTCGCCGAGGCCCAGCGCCTTCGCGCCGTTGATCGTGGCCATGGTCAGCACGTCCCGGAAGCCGATCTCCGGCAGGCTCTCGGTGGGCGTGCCCTGCCACGGAATGCCGGTGTTCCAGGTGAGCCGCATCGTCTCGAACATGTCGGGCGGCGCGATCGAGGTCGCGTCGGAGGACAGCGAGACCAGGACGCTGGCCTTACGCAGGCGCAGCAGCGTCGCGCGGGGATCGCCGGCAGCGCCGAGCCGGAACTCCGAATGGGTGGACCAGCTCAGCGGCGTATTGGTCCGGACCAGGATCTCCATGTCGCTGTCGAGGGCGGTGATGTAGTGACAGAGCAACGTGTTGGGGCCCAGCCAGCCGCGTTTTTCGTAGTCCGCGGCGTCGACGATCCGGGGCGGCGCCTGGCCCGCGTGGATCGCGACCGACAGCCCGCGCCGCAAAGCCGCTTCCATGTCCGCGTTGAAGGCGGCTTCGGTGCTCTGTGAGAGACCACGCAGGTTGATACCGAGATGAACGAGGCCGTCGAAGGCGGTGCCGCCCGGGAAGTACTGGCTCCGCACGCGATCCACATCCGTGAAGTCGACCGGTTGCTCCCGCGGCATTTGGTCGACGTGACCGTAGGAATAACGGGCCCGCAGCATCGAGTCGTGATGGGCTCGCAGCTCGGCGTCGGCGTGGGCCGGTGTGCGCGTGTTGTTCGACCAGTTGTGCACCGTGGTGACGCCGGCATTCGCCAATTCGGCGAGCCCGAGCATGACGCTGTTGTAGAAGTCGGCCGGCCCGTAGTGGAGGGAGGTCGCCCGCTTTGCCGCGAAGTAGCCGAAACCGTCCGCCGTGTAGTTGCGCCCGAGCGCACTCCACATGTGGTAGTGGCTGTTGACGAAACCGGGCATGACGATCATGTCGGTCGCGTCGATGACGGCGGCGCCGCGCGCGGACAGGTTCTTCCCGATGGCTGCGATCTTGCCGTTGTCGACAAGGACATCGCCCCGGGGCAACACACCGAGCTCTGGATCGACGGTCAGCACCGAGCCGCGTTTGATGAGATACCTGCCGCGACGCGGGTTATCGGTGGCCGGTGTTTCGGCCTGGGCGACGCCTGAACCGACTGAACCGACTGTGCCGACCACCGCCGCCGCGCCCAACGTTTTGGCCAAAGTCCTGCGGTTGATCACGTAGCCACCCCTTCGCCAGCCCGGCTCGTCACACGAATGGGTGAAATCTCAACACACCGGCCACGGGAGCGATACCGCCGTGCGTCGGGAAAGACCGGACATGATCATCTGACTTGGTCGAGCGGACGCAAGGACTGGTCCAGGTTGGCTGTGAGTGTGTCGATCTGCGGCTTGAACCAGCCCAGCTTGTTCGCCTCCGAGGACTGGCGCCCGGTGATCGCGTCCACATTGGACGATGTGACCACCAGGCCACGCGTGACGAACCATCCTTCGGGCAGCTGCCGGGCATCCTTGGCGTGCTCGGCCAGCAGCCACCCGGCCACCGCACCCTTGAGGTAGTGCTCACCGGACACCGTGGCGACCAGGTGACCGTCCTTGACACCCCGCAACGCCTGAGGATCGAGGCTGAACCCGCCTGCCAGCCAGGTGCCCCCGGTGGCGTGGACGGCGGCGAGGTTGACCGCGTCGACGTCGCCCGTGCCCAGGAACGCCACGGCGTCCGGGTTGGCGACGACCAAGCGCTGCCAGGCGACCTGGTTGGCGGGCGCGTCGCGCTGGGTGTCGAACGGGCCCATCACCCGCATGCTCGGCAGTCTCTGGGTGAACCTGTCCCGCATACCCGTGGCCCGCTGATCCAACGCCGGCTGGGCGGGCGAGTTGCTGCCGAGAATCACCTTTCCCGTGCCGTTCGGTGGCAGACGCCCGATCACCTCATCGGCCAGCAACTGCCCCAGCTCATAGTTGTCGTTCTCGATCAACAGCTTCACCCCGGCACCGGGTGCGATCTGCCCGCCGGCCACCGCGATCACCGGTGTCCCGCTGTCCACCACCTCGGCCATCGGGCGGGCGAGCAACTCCGGCGCCGCCGCGGACACCGCGATCCCGTCCTTCGCTTTGGGCGTCAGCTCCTTGAACAGTTCGACCTGCGCGAGCCCGTCATGGGTGGGCGGCCCGGTCACCAGAGCCTCGACACCACCCGAGGTCTGAGCACCGGCGCGAAAGCCCTCACTCATTTCCTTGGAGAAGTCCCGGCCCGTGTTCTGGGACAGGAACCCGATAGTGGGCCGGTGATCGGATGTCTTCGCATCGCCACAGGCACTCAGCAGGCCGAGTGCGAGCGCCAGGGCGCACGAGACGGTCACTGCCGGGACGAAACGCTTCATAAGCACCATCAGCGGCCCAATCGAGAGATCGTCGGCGGCGCGTCAGGTTACTCCACCTCAGTGACCCGAACGTTCGGTGGTGCGTCCCCGGCCGAAAACAGGCAGAGATCGGGTATTCGTTGCTACGATCTTGCGTCCATGTCCGGTGATCCGGGATGCTGCGATGCTTTCGAAGTTGATCGAGGCTCGAGCCACCGCGCGTGCATCCGTTGCCGGGCTGGCGATCGGGTTGGTCGCCCTGGCCGGGCTGGCCCTGTGGACCAGTCTGAGCATGCAGAGCGCGACGGCTCATTTCCACGCGCTCAACGAGACCAGCGACCAGTGGGGCCAAGTCGTCCAGAACGTCGATGTCGCCGACCACGCGATGGCCGACTACCTGCGGGCGGGCACCGCGATCATGCGCCAGCCACTGGCAACGGCGGCCGGAACGGGCCAGGAAAGCCTGCGATGGCTGCGGGAGAACGGCATGCCCGCCGACGTCCGCGCGGCGACATCGGTGGGCAACCTGTACACCGACTACACGACGTTGCTGCTGGAGATGATCGCGTTCGGCGACCGCGGTGACACCGCGCGACTGCAACTCCATGCCGACCAGGCCGAACTCGCGGTGGCTTCGCTGCGCAAACAGTTGTCCACAGTGGTGCAACTGAAACGGCTGGAAACCACCGAGTTCCTCGAGCGGGCCGACAACCAGAACCGGTGGCTGAGACTCGCGGTGGCCGGTGCGTTCGGCATCGACCTCGGGCTGGTCGCGCTCTGCGGCACGGTGCTGCTGGCTTATCGGCGCAAGATCCTGGGGCAAGCCGCCAAGAGCGAGTTCGAAGCCCTCCATGACGCACTGACCGGGTTGGCCAACCGGACACTGCTCGCGCAGCGCACCGATGGGGCCATCCAGCAGGCCCGCCGGCACGGCACACCCCTCGGACTACTGCTGATCGACCTCGACCGCTTCAAACCGGTCAACGACACGCTGGGCCATGCCTGCGGCGACCGGTTGCTGCAACACGTGGCGGCCCGCCTGGCGGCGGCGGTCCGGAAGCAGGACACCGTGGCGCGGCTGGGTGGCGACGAGTTCGCGGTGCTGCTGCCGGAGATCACCGGTGCGGCCGACGCCGTGCGGGTGGCCGAACGGGTACATGAGAGTCTCGGTATCCCCGTCGAACTGGACGGCCTGTCCTTGGAGGTCAGCAGCAGCGTCGGCGTGGCGGTGTATCCGACCGACGCCGGCGACGCGGATGAGCTGCTCAAACACGCTGACATCGCCATGTATGTGGCCAAACGTGGCCGGCTGGGAACCGCCGTCTACGAACCGGACCTCGACGAGAACAGCACGGCCCAGCTCACCGTCGTCAGCGATCTCCGGCACGCGATCGAGCACGGCGAACTGGATTTGCACTATCAGCCCAAGGCAGCGGCGCGCTGCGGGACGATCCGCGGTGTGGAAGCGCTGGCGCGATGGCGACATCCGCGTCACGGCCTGCTCGGGCCGGACCAGTTCATTCCGGCCGCCGAGGAAAGCGGTCTGATCGAACCGCTGACCCGGTACGTCATGGACACCGCGCTCGCCCAGTGCCACGCCTGGCGCTCAGCAGGCTGGAATCTGCCGGTCTCGGTCAACGTCGGCGCGCAATGCCTGCACAATCGCACGTTCCCGGAGCAGGTCGACGCGGTGCTGGCACGGCATGACCTGCCCGCGGAGACGCTCACGCTCGAAATCACCGAAAGCGCTATCATCGCCGATCCACAACGCGC
This sequence comes from uncultured Actinomycetota bacterium, assembly GCA_963766045.1. Classification (GTDB taxonomy): domain Bacteria; phylum Actinomycetota; class Actinomycetes; order Mycobacteriales; family Pseudonocardiaceae; genus Amycolatopsis. Next base: position 3,168,228 of record CAVXYN010000003.1, read on the forward strand.
CATGGATGTGCTCCGCCGGCTGAAAGACCTCGGGGTGCGACTGTCCATCGACGACTTCGGCACCGGGTATTTCTCCGTCGCCTACCTGCGCAGCATGCCCGTGCACGAGATGAAGATCGACCGTTCCTTCATCACGGACATGTGCACCGACCCCAGCAGCAAAGCGATCACGGAAGCCCTCCTCGGCCTGGCACGCAACCTCAAACTGGAAGTGGTCGCCGAAGGAGTGGAGGACCACGAAACCTGGACCGCGCTCGACGCCATGGGCTGCGACATCGTGCAGGGCTACTGCCTCAGCAAACCCCTTCCCGCCGCCGAGCTCGGCACCTGGTTCGGCCAGTACGTGCCGGACAGGGTCGCCGAACTGACCGTCACCAAGCCCTGACAAGGTCGCCCTGCTGTCGCGAAGGCCTCGGCGGGATCGAGCTGACAAACGTGTTGCCCGGGTGCGGAATGATGGGCAGCGATGTCTGTACAGCTGGCGTTCGGGATAACGGCCGAGCCTGGGCTGCGCTGCTGGTTGCGCACCCCGGGTGGTAGAGCCATGCCCTGGCCTGCCGAAGACCGGGCCGGCACGACGCCTCCTGGTGCCCCGGTGGCCCTCGGCCCGGCCGATGCGGAACCCGAGGTGGTGCGGGAGGCGACACGGCGGCTCGCCTTGCTGGTGATCGACGGGACCGAGGTGGCCGCGGCGGCGGGAGTCGATCTCGGTGGCGGCTTCATTTCGGCACGGCTGGCCGGCGCACACGGTGATCGGCGCGACGCGGTGCTCGCAGCCTTGAGAGTCCTCGGCATCGATGGTGCACAGCGGTTGGGAGACCGGACCGCCAACCTGGTGGCACTGTTCGGGCCGTCGGCGACCAAGCCAGTCGGCGCGGCCGCGAACACAGCGGTCGCCGAGGAGCGTTGGGCGGCGCTGAAGCTGGCCTCGGCGGCGTCGGATCTGCTCGGACCGGAGCAGTTGGAACGCGTGCTCGCACTGCGCGCCCCGGACGGGATCGACCCGTTCCCGCGCGGCGCGGCGTCCACGCTGTCCGTGCACCTTTCCCGGGTGCTGGCCGGCTATCCACGACCTCGGCGGCTGGCGCTGATCATCAGCCTGTGGGACCACGTATGCGCGCGGCTCCTCGAGCGGCAGCGCCTGAACCGCCGGGTCAAGACACAGACTCGCGCGGATCGGATCGGCAAGCTCAAAGAACGGCACCGTGACCACTTCGATGAGCCGATCCTGCAACAGCTGACGTGGGCGGTCGGTGGCCACCCGACGCTGGCCGAGGTGGCTCGCTGGCGGCCGCCTCCGTGGTGGCCCGCGGAGGAATTCCGCGGGTTGCTGTACGACGCCATCGCGGCGACCGCCCTGTTGCGGTTCGCCAAGACCATGTCCGATGAAGGTCTCGTGGTCGCCGCGGAGAAACATCGCGGCGAGCTGGTCGCGGCCGATGCCTGCCTCACCGACAAGGAGCGATCCGCTGCCTCGCGCCGCAGCGACGGCGCCTACAGCCACCCAGCCCGGCCAGGATGCTATGTCCACCAACTGATTCAGCCGCTACGGCCAGGCCGGACCTTCACCGCGAAGACCGAGACCTACGTGAAGACACGAGTCGCCATGGCCCGCAACTACGGCGTGGTCATCTTCGTGGCGGTGGCGGATCTGATCGCGAATTTGGACGAGCAACCGCTGCAGGACTGCTGGGACAGCTGCAGGCCGTGGCATGCGGCCAAGTTGAGTCAGTGGCGCGCCGCGGTGGGGTTTTCGCGGGCACCGGACAGTTGGGAGCAGCCGCCGCTGGCCGACGTACACGCCGACGGCCCGGCACAACCGCTGGCGCGGCGGATGGCCGCTGCCGCGGAAGGTCCGGTGGATCCTGCCTCGGTGGAAGCGCCGCACGACCTGCTGTGGCTCGCCGACCTCGCCGACGCACTGGCGCCCTTCCATGGCAACGAGTCCGCCACGGTGCGCCACGAGCGGCCCGCACCCATCCTCGACTACACGACGCCACCGCCAGGCAGGTCGCGCGCCGACTCGGTGCCGCTGGCGGCCGCCGGGATCGCCCAGCTTGTCGCGTTCGGAGCGACACCGCCGCCCCGCTGCGGGAGCTGGCCAGAGATGGTGGACGGGATCAGCGCGGACGCGGTGATCGCCGAAGCCAGCATCGGCGCCTTCCCGATCCCATCCGAAGTGTCCTCTTTGGACAAACAGGTCGTCCCGGGCACCGGGCTGTCCGTGGAGCTGGGCCGGGAGCCGAGGCAGCTGGCCGAATGGACCAGCTACATGGGCAACTGCATCGGTGAGTCGTGGTATGCCGAAACGGCGCGCCGAGGTCAGTGTGTGCTGATGGCGTTGCGCGACCCGGCCGATGGTCGCATCGTCGCCAACCTCGACATCCGGCGGCACACCGGCGGCTGGCACATCCACGAGCTGCGCGCACGGTTCAACGACGACGTCGCCCCGGCACTGGAAGAACACATCAAACGGTGGGTGCACGGATTCGCGGTACCCGCACCGTCCGAACCCAAGCCGCTGTTGCCCATTCCGCCGGTACGGACGCGGGGTGGTTCCTCTCGTCGTTCCGCCGCGGGACGCCTGCCCACCGATCTCACCGGCGCTTTGGTCGCGGCGGTGGAGCGTGAGCTTGCCGCGGCTCCGGCCGTATCCGCGCGGCGCACCTATGCCGCGCTGGCGCGTGAGCTCGGGCAACCTGGGCAGCCGTCCGATTTCGAACCGGACGCCGCGGTGATCGCACTGAAGCGCGTCGGCCCGGCCCGGCACACCGAACTACTCCGCGCGGCACTGGACGCCGGGCTCAGCGCGCCGATCCTGTGGAAGGCGACCGGCGTACGACCGCTCGCCACCGCGGTGGGCCGGATCGAACCCGGGCTGCGCGAGTACGACCGGCTCGGGACGCTCACCGACGGCTCACCACTTCCGCGAACGCTGCGCGCGCTCGTGCGACGCCCGCAGATCGCCCCGGCCTACGCGATGGACGTGGTGGCACGCGCGATCCGCGCGGCCATGGGCGAACTGGCCGGCGACGACGCGCTGGCCCGATCGGTGGCACGCAAGCCCTCAACCGAGCTGGTGTGCGTGCTGGCGATCGCGGCTACCTGCGCCGATAGGTCCACAATGGATGGAACGGTGCAAGTGATCGCACCGAGAATGACTGCGGTACCCGGCTTTCCCGCCAGCGACCTGTCGGACGAAGACGGGCCATGGCAGCACGCACTGGCCGCGGCGGCCGAACTCGGCGCGCCGGAGGAACTGTTCTGGCAGCGAATCGCCGAGCACGGCCTGCTCATCCCGGCGGCGCTGCTCGGAAAAGGCGGCTGGCCCGCTCTCTGGCGCCGTGCGCACCACCGCTGAACCCGGGCGCCTGAGGCCTGGCTTCGCAGAATCTGGACGTTCGCGGCGTAGCTCGTCGAGAAGAGCATGAACGAGTTATGGCAGTGAAGCTCTCCGGCAGTGGCTACCTGCCCGGCTACGCGGCGGCGTTTCGTGTGCGACGTGCCCTATGTCGGCGCGCGCTGACATCGTTTCAGGAAACTGTGGCGCCGGTGCGGTGGCACCGGATCCAGGGATTTTCCATGATAAACCGGACAATCAGGCTCTTGGGCGCGGGCTCGCTCCTCGTCGCATGCGCCGCTGTCGCGGCACCGGGGGGTAGCGACCGCCGCGCCCACCGGGTGCTCGTCGGAGTACATCACGAACGGGACCGGTGCGGAGGCCAGGTGCACCGGCGGCACCGGTACCTTCCGGATCAGAATCGACTGCCGGAAGCCGGCACAATCCGGCACCTACCCGCGCACCGGGATCTGGGCGCACCCGGGGCTGCAGAAGAGCACCATCTGGTGCTACTCCGGCGACCTGGCGTTCGGCAAGACCATCAACTACAACACCTGAGCCCCGCCTGGGCACACGCAGGCTCGGCCGGTTGGTGGCAGGGCTTCTCGTGCTCCACCACTACGTCATTGAGTGCCTGCGCACCGGGGAGCTGGTGTCGAACAACGACAACGCCGTGCACCTCGCTGTCTCGGGAGTAACCGCCGGAGTCATCGTCATCGCTGGAGCCGGCCATCTTGAGCTTGATGCCAGGCATTCAAGATCCACGAGTCGTTTGTGGACAGCGTTGGTGGACCAGGCCCCATCCCCGGCCCGCTAGCCGTCTCGATACGGCGGCCGGGACCCAGCAGGGGCGACTACCGCGACGTCGGCTGTGCGGCGCAGACGTCGACGACGTCGTAGTCGCCGATGTACACGACCAGCTCCTGCGCGATGGTCAGCGCGAGGCGCTCCGTGTCGCCGAAACCCACCCACCTCTTCCGTCGCATCTGCACCCACATCCTCATCGCGGCGGCGTCAGCGGCCGTGGTGTGCACGATCCCGGACACACCCCATGGCCGGACCTCGTGCACGGTCAACAGGGTCGAGCCGGCCTCCCGCAAGGTGGGGCAGAGCCGCCGCGACGGCGGGACGCAGTCGAGGCAGGTCGGCGGGGTCGGGGTGAGCCTGCGCCCGCCGGCTCGCATGGTGGCCATCTCCGTACTCGACAGCAGCCACGGCACGGCGGTCGGGTCGAGGTCACGGCCGCACACTTGGCAGCGCGGGGTCAGCATGCACACCCGCTGCCGCCGATCGTGGACGTCGCCCATCTGCGGCACGTCCCCGGTGCGCGGGAAGGTCCGGCACCAGAGGACGCCATGTTCGTCGCGGTCGTCCGGCGTCTCATCCTTCAGCCGGACCCGCTGCACCCCGGCCTCGTCCCGCCCGATCACCATGAGCGGCTCGAACCCGGTCTCGCCGGTCCAGGGCACCACGTACGGCACCGGCAGCCTCCGAAACCGCGGCCGGGCGTCCACACTCGGCCGCTTCGCGTCCCCGGCGTCCTCCCGGCCGGTCGCGGGGCGCAGATGGTCGATGTAGTGGGTCTCCGCCGCCGCGCGGGTGCACTCGAAGGCCGCGGCGAACCTGCCGTCGAAATCAAGATCCGGATCAGAGCCCGGCCACGCGACGACAGCGTCCTCCATCGCCGACAACACGCCCATCTCACACTGGGAACGGTGCGCGTTCCCAGCATGGTGGACGGTGAGGCGGCCACGCTGGTCCTCTCCGCGATCGACCACCGGCCGGCTGCCCTCGGTGCCCGCCTTCACCGCATGCCGCGGCTCGCTTTCCGCCATCGACCCACCTCTCTGCTTCATCGCGGCTCCGCCCGTTCTCGCCCCGTGCCCGCCCTTTGCGTTCGCGCCGATCATGGACACACGTAATTCCCGCACAGGCGGTTCGGCCCAGTCGTCAGCGCCGGATGTCGAGGTTTTGACCTGGCTCAGCGGGGTCGGTCGCGGCGGGTGCTGGTGGCGTCGCGGCGGAGCCGGTCGGTGTGTTCGCGGATTGCAGTGACCTGGTCAGCGAGAGCGGTGCGTGCTCCAGGTGCGGGGGTGGCGGTCCCCTCACCAGCGAACCAGTGGTGACCATTCAGGGCAGCGGTCGCCGTCGTGCTTCGCGATGCCGGGGTGTCAGGTGTGCGGCGGGTACCGCATCGGCCGGGCCGGTGGTTTCACCAGCGCGACGATGCCGATGACTCCGGCGACGATGAGCGCGGCGAACACGAACAGCGCGGCTACCAGGTACACCACGCGGAAGCTGAGAGTGTCCGAGAGCAGCCCGCCGAGGTACGTCGTCGTCCCGCAGCGCGAGCGCAAGTCGCGGTCCGGTCACTCCGGTTGACAGCGCGGGCACCAGGTGGTGCCACGGCCGCCTATCCGGCCGTGGCTGAGCGTGGTTCCGCAGCGGGGGCAGGAGCCGGACTCCTCGTCACGGCGGCCGGTCAGCCACGACGGCCGTGGTGGTACCCGTCCGTCCCGGATGGACTGGCGGAGCACGGTGGCCATCCTGGCGTGTAGCCGGGAGACGTCGCCCGATGCCAGGTCGGCGCAGGAGCGGCGAGGGTGGATCCGGGCACGCCACAGGATTTCGTCGGCGAGGAGGTTGCCGAGTCCGGCTATGACCGACTGGTCGATCAAGGCGGCCTTGACCTGTCGGCGCTTGCCGGTCAGCTGTTCCCGCAGCTGTCCTTTGGGCACCTTCAGCGCGTCTGGTCCGGTATCGGCGAGGATCCGGCGGATATCGTTCTCGTGGTGGGTCAGCCGAAGACCTGCAGCTTGCGCATGTCCCGATAGCGCAACTCGCCGTCGGTGTAGACGAACACCACCCGGTCGTGGTGTCTCCAATGCCACATTGGAGACGTTGAGCGTCTCGTATGGGGCATTCGGGACGTGTCTGTCCGATGTGGACTGTTGGCCTTCGCGACACATCGCCCCGGTCACGGGTAGGTAGGCAAATGTGTGGATGTCGCGGCGGCGGCGAGGGCGAGTTCTTCCCGGGACTGGACCACCAGCACCGGTACCGCGGCGCCGGGTTCGCTGATCACCGCGTCCTTGGTGCGGCAGCTGCTCAACCCGCCGCGGACACCGAATACGCCCAGTCCCGCGGCGACGGCTTCGGCGACTTCGGGCTGATCCCAGCCGATGTCGCCGGTGAAGACCAGTGCGTCGATGTGGTCGAGGCTCGCGGCGACGGCGGCGACTTCGCGCCGGGCACGGTGTTCGAACACGGCCATGGTGAATTGGGCGCGGACGTCGCCGCCGCTCGCGTCGTGGATCAGGTCGCGGGTGTCGTCGGAGGTGCCGGACAGCCCGAGCAGGCCGGACCGGTGGTAGAGGCCGTCTTCGAGCTCGTCGACACTCAAGTGGCCTTCGCGCAGTAGCCACAGCAGCATTCCCGGGTCCACCGTCCCGGAGCGTTTCGCCATCATCGTGCCTTCCAGGGGTGTGAAGCCCATGGAGGTGTCGACGCTGTGGCCGTACGAGACCGCGCAGACCGAGCAGCCGCCGGACAGGTGCGCGAGCACCAGGTTCAGCTCGTCTGCGGGACGGTCCAGCAGCTCACCGGCTCGCCGGAGCGCCCAGGCGTAGGAGAGGCCGTGGAATCCGTACCGGCGCAGGTCCCAGCGTGACCGCCAGGACTCGGGGAGCGGATAGGTACGCGCGACCTCCGGGATGCTCTGATGGAAGGCGGTGTCGGGACAGACGATGTGTGGCACGTCCGGCAGGCGTTCGCCGAGCTGGTCGAGAAGGGCCTCGGTCCCCGGCACGTGATCCGGTGCCCGGGTCCGGACCCGGGCGATGGCTTCGCGAACCGCGGATGTGACGATCGTGGGGGAGAGGATGTCCGGGCCGCCGTGGACCAGCCGATGCGCGACCGCGTCGACCTTGTCCAGATCGTCTACAAAGGACTTGGTTTCGGCGGCGGCCTCGGCGGGCGGGTGAGGGACCTCGACGGAATCGAGCACCTGCTCGTCCTCGGTGCGCACCAGGTGCAGGCGCAGGCTCCCGGACCCGGGATTGACCGTCAGGACGTTCACCGGCGCCACCGCCATCCGGTGATCTCCTCGGGGTCGGCACCGTCGCGATAGGACTGAGCGAGCAGGCGATCACGTTGCCGCATCAGATCCCTCGCCAGGTCACCGCCCACCGAGGACCACCCGCGGGCGCGGGTGACGGCGTCTGCCGCGAGGTCATGGCGGGTCATCCTGTTGCCCGCGAGCAGGTCGAACGGCGTGGTCGTGGTGCCCTCCTCGAGGTAGCCGTGGACGTGGAAGCGTTGCGTCTCCGGACGTCCGTGCAGCACCTCGTGTACCGCCGACGGGTAGCCGTGGAAGGCGAACACCACCGGCAGCCGTTCGCCGAAGCATTCGGTGAAGGCCTCGTCGGACAGCCCGTTCGGGTGACGGCGTGGCGGGCACAGCGTGAGCAGGTCGATGACATTGACCACGCGTACACGCAACTCCGGTGCTGCCCCGGCGAGCAGCTGGGTCGCGGCCAGGGTTTCGACCGTCGGCGTCGTCCCGGCACAGGCGAGGACGACATCGGCCTCCCCGGTCGTGCCCGCCCATTCCCAGACCGCCGCGCCTGCCCGGCAGTGGGCCCGTGCTTCCTCGGGCGCGAGCCATTGCGGGCCGTCCTGCTTGCCCGCGACGACGACGTTGATGAGGTCGGTCGAGGCCAGGCAACGGTGCAGGGTCTCCAGTAGCGTGTTGGCGTCCGGCGGCAGGTAGATCCGCGCGGTCTTGCCCTTCTTGGTGAGCATCTGGTTGATGAAGCCGGGGCCCTGGTGGCTGTAGCCGTTGTGCTCCTGCCGCCAGCCGTCACTGGTCAGCAGATAGTTCAGACTGGCCACCGGCGCCCGCCAGGCGACCTCGCCGGACATCTTGAGGAACTTGGCGTACTGGTTGACCATGCTGTCCACAATGGACACGAATGCCTCGTAGCAGGGGAACAGGCCGTGCCGTCCGGTGAGCAGGTAGCCCTGTAGCCAGCCCTGGCACAGATGCTCCGACAGCACTTCCAGCACCTGCCCGCTCCGCGCGAGGTGTTCGGTGTGCCCCGGCACCGGCCGCGTGAATTGCCGGGCGGTGACGTCCAGCAGTGCGCCGAGCCTGTTCGACTCCAGTTCGTCCGGGCAGACGACCCGGAACGTGTCAGGAGCCCGCCGGGCCAGCTCGGCGAGCCATTCTCCGGCGACCTTGGTCGCGCTCGCGTCACTCGCACCGTGGTCGGCGACGGATACGGTGAACTTGCCGACATCGGGCAATGGCAGGTCCCGGCGTAGTTTCCCGCCGTTGGCCTGCGGCACCCGGCCCAGCCGCAGTGGTGACGCGGGTGGCACGGTGAGCAGGTCGGGTGCCGGGACGCCGTTGTCGTCGAACAGTTCCCGCGGCCGGTAGGACCGCAGCCAGTGTTCCAGCGCGGCGAGTTCGTCCGGATCATCGGCGGCCTTGGGGAACGGGACCTGGTGCGCGTGGAAGGTGCCGGCGAGCGGCGTGCCGTCCGGTGCGGTCTCGGGCAGCCCGAAACCTTTGCCACTGCGGAGAACGAGCATCGGCGGCGGCCCCGTCTCGCGCGCGTGTGCTTCGGAGAGAGCGCCGGCGAGCGGGGTGTCGGGATCGTCGGTGTCGCGGACGTCGACCAGAAGCGGGGTCCAGCCGCAGCCGGTGAAGTAGGCGACCAGTTCGTCGTCGCTCATCGCTTCGAAAATCGTCGGCGAGGAGATCTTGTAACCGTTGAGGTGCAGGATCGGCAGCACGCGCCCATCGCCGGAGCCGGTGAACTTGGGACTGTGCCAAGCCGCGGCGGTCGGCCCGGTCTCGGCTTCGCCGTCGCCGACGACGCAGGCGACCAGCAACCCGGGATCGTCGAACGCGGCCCCGAACGCCGTCGCGAGGGCATAGCCGAGCTCGCCACCCTCGTGGATGACGCCGGGCACCTCCGGCGACAGGTGGCTGGGGAACCCGCCGGGCCAGGAGAAGCGCCGGACCAGCTCGGCGAGCCCGTGACCATCGAGTGCCAGACGGGGGTCGTACTCCGCGTGGGTGCCCTCGAGCCAGAGGTTGGCGTGGATCGCGGGGGCGCCGTGCCCAGGGCCGGTGACCAGCAGGGTGCGTTGCCCGGTGTCCGCGACCAGGCGGTTCAGTGCACTGTAGACAAGGGTCAGCCCGGGGCAGGTGCCCCAATGACCCAGCGGACGAGGTTTGAGATGCTCGGGCCGCAACGGCTCGGCGAGCAGGGAATTGTCCTGGAGATGGATCATCGCCGCCGCGAGGTAATCGCAGGCACGCCGATAGCGGCGGAGGGTCTCAGTGGCTCCCGTCGGCATGGTTTCGGGTTCCCACCGACCGCCAGGAGTAAACCGGCGCGACGACGGGTAGCCGGAGAGTGCGATTGCCAACACGCGAAGGAGTTGTGGCGATGACTACCGCCCGCGACATCATGACCCCCGACGCGACCTGTGTCCGCGAGTCGGACACCGTCCACCACGCGGCCCGCACGATGGCCGACAAGAAGCTGGGCGCGTTGCCGATCTGTGGGGAAGACAACCGCCTCAAGGGTGTGCTGACCGATCGGGACATCGTGGTGAAGGTCCTCGCCGAGGGCAAGGACGTTCGCGCGATCCACGTCGGCGAACTGGCACAGGGGGAGGCGGTCACGATCGGTGCCGACGACGACGCCGAGGAGATCATGCGGACCATGGCCACGCACCGAGTCCGCCGGCTGCCGGTGATCGACGGGCACGACCTCGTCGGTATGGTCGCCCAGGCCGACGTCGCCCGTGCCCTGCCGAACCCCGACACCGGCGAGCTCGTCGAGGCACTCTCCTACGACTGAGCCGCACTCAGGTGTGGCGCAGCAGCGCGCCGAAGCCCTCCCAGAGCGCCAGGCGCTCGTCGATGACGACGACGTCGGCACCGGTCGCGATCGCGGCGAACGGGAGGGCTTCGTCCGCCGGGTGCGCGGCCGGTTCGCGGACGCCGAGCGTTTCCAGCTCGCTCTTGCCAACCGCGACCTGAGCCGGCTCCTCGCCGGTGTACACCGTGGCCGCCGCCGGGTCGCAGCCGACGAGCAGCGTGGCGACGTTCGCCTGGGCGAGTGCGGTCGTCACGGCGTCGAGCCCGGTCACCGCGAGGCCTTGCTCCCGGCCGGTTTCGGCACGGAAGGTCTCGGCCAGTTCGTCCAGCCGGGCCAGGTGGTGGCCGGTCAGCAGTTCGCCGATCCGACGGTCCAGCTCGTCCTGCGACGCGCCCGCTGCCCGGCTGCCACCTTCGATCTCCTTGGTGCGGCGGCGGACGTGCTCGGGCAGCACCGTGTACAGGGCGGAGCGTGACTGGACTTCGCCTGCCAGTACGACGAGTTCGGCGGCTTCGGCGGCTTTGACCACCTGTTCAGCGACCAGATCGAGGTTGTGCCGGGTGGTTTCCTCGGCTCGGGCCCGTATGTCGCGGTGGGCAGTACCACCGCCACGCACCTCGTGGACCGGATGCTCGGTGCCGTGGACGGTCTCGGTGTGCGTGCCGTCCGGGCCATGACTGGTGAGCTCCGCGCCGACCTGGTCGACGACGACCGTCACATACGGCGGGTGTTCCTCGAAATGGGTGACAAGGGGGAGCAGGTACGGCAGGGCCGACCATCGGGCTTCCGTCGACGCCGGCGGACCCGCCAGCCGTTCGTCGAGCCGGACCTCGCCGTGGGAGGCGACCAGGACGCGGCCCGTCCGTCCGGCGGGCGGACTGCTCGCGGTGATCGCTTCGGATATCGCCGAGACGGTCTGCTCGTCGGCGCCCTCCGCCTTGAGTGCGGCTTCAATTTCCTTGATCCGCAGGGAAAGCTGGCTCGCGGCGTCCTCGGTATCGTGCGACTCGTCGAAGTACACCGAGGCGAAGGGACCCGCGACGTCAGTGAGTTCACGCAGCCGCGTGGTGTCCATAGTGGACTCCTTTCAGGATGCCTTGGGGAGGTCGTGAGTGATTCGGGCTGTTCTAACCGTCATTACCACTCACGAGACCGGGGCGTGTATCGCTGAAGTGGACTGCAAGGATCAGAGCACCGATATCATCGCTGTTCTTGAGCATTTCGAGGACCCCGGTTGCTGAAAGCGTATCGCTTGCCCGGCCACGTGCGTGCGTCACACGGAACGATGTTCCGTAGTCGATGGCGGTGGTGTAGCCGTCGATGAGCGCGATCATTCCAGGATCGTCGATGACCGCGACGTCGCGAATGTCGATCACGAGTGTCAGGGGCCGCACACGGTGGATCGTCTGGGAGATTAATCGCCGTAAGGATTCGGAGTCGTGCCCGACGACATCTCCGGCGAGAGACATATGGACGTAAGTACCGCCGTCGTCGCGATGAATCGAGGTGGAGAAGGCCATCGCTGCTCCCGAGGTTTTCGAGGATGGGATGCGGCGAGGGCGTTAGGCGAGCGAGCCTAGTACGTTTCTAACGAGCCCGAATACCGCGAGAACGAGGGTGCGTCCACCCGGATGGCGATAATTGCCGGGCCTTTGTGACTGTGCGTGCTTCAGGTTGGGCTGCGGTGCGTCTCCGATCTGACCGGAATGCGCGCGATGCAGGACCTCGAGCGTGGCCGCGTGGATCGCGGGTGGCCACCACGGCGTACGCGGACACGGCGACCAGGGCCAGCGAGACCAGGAGAACCGCGGCGTTCACGACGGCAGGTCCTCGTCGGTCGCGCCCCGCCGACGCGCTTCGAGTCGCGCGATCGCGGACTGCAGGATCGGACCGGTCACCGCGAGCAGCGCGACCGTGGCCAGGATCGCGCCGGAACCCAGCGTCGCGCCGTTGACGACGATCAAGCCCGCTCCGATCAAGGGTGCCCCGATCGTCGTCACCAGGGAGAGCAGGTGCAGCCGGGTGAGGACCCGGCGGGCCCGCAGAATCGTCGCCGTCGCGGCGAAGACGACGGCGACGCCGATGAACACGAGCATCTGCGCGAGGACGGTCATCGGGGACCCACCAGCCGGGCGAACACAAGGGTGCCCGCGAACGTCAGCACGGTCAGGCTCAGCGGAACGATGACCGCGCTCGCGGGGCCGTAGGCCTGGACCAGCAGCAGGAGTGTCACGATCGTGACGGTGCCGGCGAGCTGGAGCCCGGCGAGCCGCTCGGTCGCGCCGCCACGCGAGGCCAGCCACACAGCCGGGCCGAGGCCGCCTGCCATCAGCAGGAGCGCGGCGAGCAGCAGCCAGGTCATCGCCGTACCTCGCCGAGAACCACGGAGTCCCCGAGCAGACGGTGCACGACCAAGGTGTGCTCATCCGGCGGGCTGGTCACCACCATCGCCGCGGGAGTGCAGCCGATCGCGACCACGGCGACAGCGAGTCTCGCTTCGTGGACCGCTGTCGGCTCCTCCGGTACGGCGATCTCCGTGAACCGGCCAGCGGACGGCCGCCGGAAGACGGTGACGATCGCGGCGGCGGATTCGCGGAGTGCGGTCGCGGGAACCCGACCGAACCAGCGGAGCCAGGAAAGCCGCGGTCGCCACGACCCCCGCATCGCCCGGCGGGCGGAAGATCCGGCGACGGCGCACAGCGCGGCCGAGACGGCACCCGCCAGCACCTCCGACGTCGACGGCGCGGAAAGGGTCACGACCCACAGTCCGGTCAGCACGAGCCACCACGCCCCGATCTCGGCAACCCGCATGGCTCACCTCCGGTCGGCGGTTACCCGTTCGGTGGGCGGGTCAACCGGCGAAGATGGCACGCTCGTCACCGCTGGGCCAGATGGCCGCCGTGGTGCTCGATCCGGCGGATCACGGGTTCGGCCAGCACACCGTGGAGGATGACCGACACAGCCACTGTCAGTGCCCCGATCCGCCAGAGCACGTCCTGATGGGGCACGGGGAATTGGTTGAGAGCGTAGGCGAGGTAATAGATCGTGCCGATGCCTCTGACTCCGAAGAACGCCGTGGCCAGCCGAGCGCTCCGGCCGGCGGACGTGCGGATCAGGGCGAGCCAGCCGAACACCGGACGGACCAGCACGACGACGGCGAGCGCCAGCAAGACCTCCGGAATGGACAGTCCGGCCAGCAGGCCGTCGCCGAGGGCCAGTCCGAGGCCCAGCAGGGCGATCGCGACGAAGAGCCGTTCGAGCTGCTGGCCGAACTCGTGGAGGACGCCGTGGTATTCGTGGGAGCGTTCTTGACGGCGGATGGAGACCGCGCCGATGAAGACGGCGATAAAACCGTTGCCGTGCAGGAGTTCGGCCGCCGCGTAGGGCAGGAACGCCAGTGCCAGCAGCACGAGCCCGTCGGTGTATTCGGCCAGCCGCAGCCGGGACGGCGTGTGGAACATCGTCAGACCGAGGAGTTTCCCGGCGACGAGGCCGACGATCAGCCCGATCAGGACCGGCAGGACGAGGTCGGTGACGACCCATCCGGCGTCTACCCGCGGAGGTGTTCCGGCCAGGGCGAGGGCGAGCAGGACGAACGGCATGGCGAGACCGTCGTTGAGACCGGCCTCGGTGGTAAGGGTGAACCGGATCTCGTTGTCCCGCGCCAGTTCCGGATCGGCATCGGGCGCGGGGACGCCGACGTCGCCGGCAAGGACGGGGTCGGTCGGCGCGAGGACGGCGCCCAGCAGCAGCGCGAGCGCGGGCGCGAGGCTCAGCCACCACCATCCGAGCACGGCCACGGCGACGATCGTGGCGGGCATGGTGAGCGCGAGCAGACGCCAGGTCGGTCCCCAGCGCCGCAGGCCGAGCGGCCGGTCCACCGACAGTCCGGCTCCCGCGAGGGAGACGAGGATACCCAGCTGGGCGAACGACTCCACCTCGGCGAGATGGGTGGCAGGGGTGGTCCAGCCGCCCCCGTAAGGCGGCGGTAGTGGGAGAAGACCAAGGCCGATCCCCGAGCCGAGCATCACCAGCGGAGTCGAGAAGGGCCGTTGCGCGACCAGCTTCGGCAAGACCGCGGCGGCGAGCGCGAGCAATCCTGCTACGCCGAGAAGGACGGTCAAAGTCGACACACGGGGCTCCGCTCAGGTCCGGACTCGGCGGATACCCCGTTCGCACTGATCGAATCCCTCGTGAGTGGTAATGACGGCTCTAACCGTCATTACCACTCACGAGACCTGGTGTGTCGCGGTTCGGCCTGGCTGTGACGGGTACCCGGCGGGTTATGAGCACTCCCGAAATAGATCCCGTGACAGCGGAGAGCGAGCAAGAGGACGAGGACTTCGGTGCCGAGCACACCGAACCGACGTTCCGCGACCAGCCGCCAGGCACCTATGAAGGCGGCGATGACGAAATCTCCCGTGGAGATAGCGGCGGCTTGAAGCAGGACGGGTGAGGGGACGGTGTCGAGGAGCCGTCCTTTGTGGCCTCGTCGCGGCCTTGTTCAGGTGGAGCCGGGTGACTTGATCCGTTCGATGCCGGGCTGCGGTGGTGGAGCTGCCCATTCGAGCTCCATCTCGTAAGGTAACGGTTCGGATAGCCTGCGGCGTAGAAGGGGCACGACGGTGGATGGGCGGCATCGAGAGCCGCTGTGGCGTGCTATCGCCGCGGCCGCTGAGGTAGAGGGCCGCCGGGACGGCTGGGCACAAGTCGTCTGCGTCGCCTGCGTGGAGACCCTGGGTCAGGTCGATGCGGCGACCCTTGCTCTGCGAGGTGGTTCCCGCACCGAAGAGGTGCTCGGGGCCAGCGACTCGTGGGTCGCCGACCTGGCGGAGCTGCAGTACACCGTCGGTGAGGGGCCGGGAGTCGAGGCCTTCGGCAGAGGGAGCCCGGTCCTGGTCCCCGACCTGAGTGTCGAACAGGTGCGCTGGCCGGGGTTCGCGCAGGCCGCACTCGCCGAGGGTGCGGCGGCGATGTTCGCTTTTCCCCTCCAAATGGGGGCCATCCGGCTGGGCACGCTGGAGCTGGTTCGCCGCAGGCCGGGTGGTTTACCCGATGATGAACGCAGGGACGCCGCGTTGGCGGCGGATCTGGGCGCCGCGGCGCTGCTTCGGCACGCTCGCAAGGCTGAGATCGCCGGTCACGAGTTCGCCCCGGATCCGGTGCGGTCGTTTCAGGATGTCAACGTGGCCACCGGCATGCTCGCCGCCCAGTTGCGCATCGGCCTTGATGACGCGTTCACCCGGTTGCGCGCCCACGCCTACGGCCAGAACCGGTCGATCCTGGACGTGGCCCGTGACGTCCTGGAGAGGCGCATCACCTTGGATGAGCTTGCCGAATGACCGCCGACCTGGAGGAAACATGAGTCGTCACCGAATGGCTGGCGGAGACCCCGGCACTTTGTCGCCTGACCTGACCGGGGCGCTGGCCGCGATCACCACGCGCCTGGTCAACAGCCCGGACAACACCACCGTGCTCCGCCTGGTCACCGAAGTCGGCACCGGGCTGCTCGGGGCGACCGCGACCGGCGTATTGCTGGCTCGCGCCACCGGCGGGCTGGACGTGGTCGCCGCCTCCGATGAGAAGGTCCAGTTCATGGAGTCGCTGCAGACGGATATCGACCAGGGGCCCTGTGTCGACTCCATCGCCGACGCCGCTGTGATCACCGTGCCGGACTTGGCGGCCGAGCAGGCGAGGTGGCCTGAGTTCGTCCCCGCGGCGCTCGCGGCCGGGTACCGCTCGGCGGTCGCGGTACCGCTGCGGCTGGATGGACGCGCGGTGGGCGGGTTCAACCTGCTCTTCGACTCGGCGGTGGTCCTGCAGCCGTGGCAGCTGGAGTTGGCGCAGGTGGTTTCGGACCTGACGGTGCTCGCGCTGGTCCAGGAACGCGGCGATCGTCGCTCGGACCGGTTTCTGGATGCCAGGGTCACCGCGTTGAACGACCGGGTCCGATTCGGTCAGGCCGTCGGTTTCGTCGCCGGGACGCTCGGGATCGACCCCACGGCAGCCCGTTCCACGGTGATCACCTACGCCACCGGTCACGCCCGCGACCTGCGCGAGGTCACGGGGGCGATCACCGATGGGACGCTCGACCCGGCCGATATGATCGACACCGCCGCGTCAGGTGATCAGAGTTAGGACCAGCCTCCGTAGTCGGGATCGGCGGTGCCGTCGGCCTGAGCGTTGACTATGGCCGCGATCCGGGTGGCTTCGGCATCGCGACCGGCCGGCCCGGCGTCACAGGTCAGATCGTCGAGCGCTTGTGCGGCGTCGCAGCCTTGCCAGCCTTGCAGGATGCCGACTGCTTCGTTCACCGCTGTCCGGCTGACGAGCGCCTGCAGAAGGCGATCCGCCGCCGCGAGTGACTCGGGATCGGGCGTCGGGGAGGTCATGCGACTCATCGTCCTCTCCCTGATCGTCGAGCAGCAGAACTGCGGGCTCGATCGTGACCCGCGTACTACTGGTGAAGGTCTTGGCGGGTATTTCGCACGACTGCGGTGACGAACCGTTCGGCGCAGTCGCGTAACTTGCGGTTCTCTCGTTGCGACTGCGCGACCAGCAGCTCGAACGCCTCGTCGGCGGAGATCCCACGGGCACCCATCAGGATACCCTTGGCTTGATCGATCACCGCACGGGACACCAGCGCGGTGGCCAGTTGGGCGGCTTCCTGTTGAGCCGCGAGATAGCGGGCGGTGGCCCGCAGTGTGCCTTCGACCGCCGTCACGAACAGCTCGAGCAGCACGCTGTCGATCTCGTGGTAACCGTGGGCGTGCAGGCCATAGAGGTTCAACGAGCCGGTGTGCTGTGCGTCGACCACCAGTGGCGCGGACAGGTAGCTGGCGACACCCGCGGCCACCGCGCTCTCGGTGAACTCGGGCCAGCGGGCACGAGCCGTCGCGACATCGACCCGGACGATCTGGCCCGTCGCGGCCGCCTCCAGACAGGGTCCGGCTTCGGCGCGGTATTGGGCCGCGTCGATGTCGATGGCACGACGATCGGTGCAGGCCGTCGTCGCCGGTATCCCGTCCCGCAGCAGGGTGACGCTGGCGATGTCCGCCCCAGGGATGACATAGATCAACTGCTGGCAGACCAAGTGCAGTGCGGTGTCCAGGGCGCCGTTGTCGTCCAGGGCCGCGGTCAGTGCCTCCAGCGCTCCGGTGACCTCGTCCAGCTGCCGCCGGATGACACTTGTCTCGCCATCTTGTGCGTGCATCAGCGGCCGCTTCCCTGCATAAACCGGTGGGGAATCCCTTCGTGGAATCCACGCTAGACCGGTGATGCTCGATGAGCCACTTTTCTTGTCAACCGGAGAAACCCCGAGGCATGTACTACCGTCCGCTGCCGTGCCCGGTCGAAATCGCCGCGGCCACGGAGTCGAGGTCGGGGTAACTGTCGTCGGGGAGGGCGGCGAGCGGGCCGAGCACGTCGTCCCCGCCGCCGGCGGCTGCGCAGCGGCGCAGTAGTTCGTCCCGGCCACAGGGGTATGCGACGTCGGCGAGATGCCGTGCCAATGTTTCGCGATCCGGATGGGTCATCGGAAGCCTTTCTTCGCTCTGACAGGACACGCCTGCCTGTCGCTGACCGTGCGACACAGGTTCCCGGCGTCTCCAACCGGCTACCCGCCCTGCACGGCGCTCAATCACCCGGCCGGAATGTCCACAGTGGATTCCTCAGGCGGGAATCGACGCCGTACGCCGTTGCCACATGCGGTGTTCACCCAGCTGAGCGACGAACGAGTCGAAGAAGCCGTCGGGGATGGTGTGCTCGGCGGCGGTCGTGGTCACGACGCCCTGGTCTATCAGGGTTTCCGGGCCGTCGGCCAGTTTCGAGGTGAGTCCCGCGCGCCGAAGCAGATCGACGCCGGAGCCGGACGCGGCAACAGGTTTGCCGTGTTTGTAGGCCTCGGTCACGAAATGCAGGGCATACCCGTCCCGCTCGAGCAGATTGATCGCTTCCGGGCCGCACGGGACCATGACGGCGTCGTACAGCACGGAGGCCATGGTGTTGAGCTGGCGGTCGGCCGGGAGGGGATCGCCTTCGCCGCCCGGTCGGAGTTCCCCGTCCTCCGGGGCGAGGATCTCCACGATGGCGCCGGCATCGGTCAGTGCGGCGACGAAGCGGCCGACGCCGATGGTGTCGACGCCGTTCGCGGCGAGCACGGCGACCTTCCGGCTGGTGGCGTCGCCGACAGGCTCGTTCAGCTGCGAAAGCGCGGGGGAGCTCCGGCGGTGCTGGGGCTCTGCTGGGGCGGCCGGCATGCTGACGCCGATACCTTCGGCGACCTCGGCCGCCAGATCATGGTCGACGTTGTTGAGTTCGGAGACCGTCCGCGCCCGGACTTCGCGGTCGGCCACCTTCCCCAGTTCGAAGCGGAAAGCGGCGACGATATGCTCCCGTTCCACCGGTGACATGCTGTTCCAGAACAGCCTCGCCTGGCTGCAGAAGTCCTTGAAGCTCTCGCTGCGCTCGCGAATCTTGTTACCCGACACGGCTTCCGTGTAGTGCCGGAAGACGTCGGTATCGGCTATCGCCGGGCAGCCGCCACCGATCGAGTTCGGAAAGTAGCTCGTCCGTCCCTTGTGGATGTTCTGCTGGCCGTACCCGTCGCGCTGGTTGCTGTGCACCCGCGCGATCGGCCGGTTCACCGGCAACTGGGCGAAGTTCGGTCCGCCGAGGCGGATGAGCTGCGTGTCCAGGTAGGAGAAGTTCCTGGCCTGCAGCAGCGGGTCGTTGGTGAAGTCGATGCCGGGAACGACGTTCGCGGTGTGGAAGGCGACCTGCTCGGTCTCGGCGAAGAAGTCCTCGGGATTGCGGTCGAGCACCATCCGGCCGACCGGCCGCACCGGGACCTCCTCCTCGGGAATGATCTTGGTGGCGTCGAGCAGGTCGAAGTCGAAGTCGTGCTCGGCGTCTTCGTCGACCAACTGCACGCCGAGCTCCCATTCGGGGTACTGCCCGGCTTCGATGGCATCCCACAGGTCCCGGCGGTTGAAGTCGGGATCCTTGCCCGCGATCTTCTGGCATTCGTCCCAGACCAGAGAATGCGTGCCCAGTACCGGTTTCCAGTGGAACTTGACGAAGGTGCCCTTGCCGTCGGCGTTGACAAGGCGGAAAGTGTGCACTCCGAAGCCCTGCATCATGCGGTAGCTGCGCGGCAGCGCTCGGTCGGACATCAGCCACATCACCATATGCAGGCTTTCCGGCTGCAGCGAAACGAAATCCCAGAACGTGTCGTGTGCCGACTGGGCCTGCGGGATCTCGTTGTGCGGTTCGGGCTTGACCGCGTGCACGAAGTCGGGGAACTTGATGCCGTCCTGGATGAAGAACACCGGCATGTTGTTGCCGACAAGGTCGTAGTTTCCTTGCCGGGTATAGAACTTCGTGGCGAACCCGCGTACGTCTCGGACCGTGTCGGCGGAACCGCGTGAACCGGCGACGGTCGAGAACCGCACGAAGACCGGGATCCTCTCACCGCTGGTCAGGAACTCCGCGACCGTATGCTCGGCGAGCGAATCGTCGTAGGCCTCGAAAAAGCCATACGCGCCCGCGCCACGGGCATGGACGACGCGTTCGGGAACGCGCTCGTGATCGAAATGGGTGATCTTTTCGCGCGCGTGGAAGTCCTCCAGCAGCGTCGGGCCACGTACTCCCGCCGTCAGGGAATCGTTCGTATGGTCGACCCGAACCCCTTGCTGGGTGGTCAGCTTGGAATCCCGTGGATCGACGCGATCTCGCTCCAGTTGCTCGTGTTTCGCGTCGTCTCGATCCTGTGCCACGGTATCGCCCTTCGGTGTGGTGGTCTCCACTGCGGCTACCCGGGCCTCGCCTCGCTAAACCGGCGGCGCGCTCACTTGACGGTGAAGCGGAGTCCGAAATGGTCGAGGGTGGCCGGGACGTGCTTTGGCCGCAGGCCTGCCAGGGATCGCTGCGGCGCGAAGTCGGCCTCCTGCAGCAAGGACGCCAGCAGCATCGACGTGGTGAAGAGTACGACGTCGCGCCCCGGGCACACGGCTGGTCCGCCACTGAAAGGGACCAGCGCCGGGTTGGCCGCGGCCCGGCCGTCCAGCCAGATGTCGGGCTCGAACGAATCGGCGTAGGGCAGCGTTTCCCGGTCGCGGTGGAAGAACGGCGTGTAGACCAGGAACGTCGTCGCCGCGGGCCCCCAGGGGGTGTCCTGGGTGCTCTCGCGCAGCAGGGCGGGGGTCGTCGGCCAGAGCCGGATCGATTCCAGCACACAGGACCGCAGATAGGGCAGCTGCTGCGGGGTGTCGAGGTCGGCGTCCGCCACCTCGCGGTGGGCCTTCGCGAGTTCTTCGGGGTGCGTGGCCAGGAGAGCGAGTGCACGCAGCGTGACGATGACCGCGGCGTCGAAGGCGAACAGCCAGTGCGGGACCTGGCCGACCTTGTCGACCCCGGGCTCGGCCGGCGTGTCCAGCAGAACCGTGCCGAGACTGTCCGGACGGCCGAGCTCGAGCTGTACCCGGAGCAGATTGAGGAAGCGGTGCCGGTCCTCGGCGTGCCGCCGGTGCGTGTAGGCCCAGTTCGCGTCCAGTCGCAGCTCGTCAAGGAGGTCGGTGAGGCGGCGGTCGGCGGTCGTGTCGCCGCCGAGCACGATCCGGCGGATCACCGCCCAGAAGTGTTCGGTGAAACGCTCGGCGTCCAACTCGGTGATGCCCGAGAGCATCTGGCGCGCCTCCTCGCGGATGACCTTCGCCCACGGCGTTGCCAGCTCGTGGACCGCGCGGCCCGGTTCGAGCACCGCCTCGTTCAGCTCCCGGCGGTCCGCCCGTTCGCTCCCAGTGGAGATGAGGACGCCGTGTGGCTGGAAATGACGGAGGGCGGCGGCTTTTTCGGTGGTGTCCGGGCTGAACGGTGTCGGGGTTTCGGCCAGCAGTTCGCCCACCTGTGCCGGGTCGAGCAAGAGGCTGAACGACCGGCCGGGCATCCGCAGGTGCAGCGGTCCGGGACCGTAGTCGTCACGCAGCCGGCGCATCAGGCCGATGGCCGTGCCGTCCAGCTGCAACCGCTGGGCGAGAGCCATCGCCCGCGGCCGGCGCTTGATGACGCCTGTCGCCACGGTGGGCGCCACGATCCGTGTCGCGACGCGCAGGGTATCGAGAGGAGAAGCAGAGACCGGCTGGACCTCGGCAGGGGGCAGGTCGGTCAGTTTCGGGCTCGCCTGAACTCGCTGTGTCGCCATGCCACCGAGGTACCCGTCCGGTTCGGCGGGAAACCCGGCCGTGAGCCAAGCCGCGGCCTGAGAGGCCGGGTCGGCTTATCGGGCCGGCACAGGCTCGGCCGAGAGCGGCCGCGCGACCGACTCGAGCGAGCGGCGTTCGGCCGGTACGCCGAGCCAGGCCTCGGCCAGGCCGCCGGCGATCATCATGCCGGCGCCTAGGTAGTAGCCGTATGCGACGTTCGCGACCACGCCGGTTTCCACCAGGCTGCCGAACAGGACCGGTCCTACGATGCCGCCGAGCCCGGTGCCGACCGAGTAGAAGATCGTGATGGCCAGGGCCCGCACCTCGAGCGGGAACACCTCGGACACCGTGAGATAGGCCGAACTGGCGCCCGCGGAGGCGAAGAAGAACACCGCGCACCAGGCGATCGTCAGCGTTGTCGCGGAGAGTGCCCCGTTCTGGAACAGGATCCCGGTGGCCACGAGCAGCACACCCGAGCCGAGGTAGCTGCCGACGATCATCGGTCGGCGGCCGATGGAATCGAAGAATCGTGCCAGCACCAACGGACCGACGAGGCTGCCGACGGCGAGCGGTGCGAGGTAGAGCCCGTCGGACGCGCTGGGAACGCCGAAGAACCGGCCAAGCACCAAGCCCTGCGTGAAGTAGACGGCGTTGTAGAGGAATGCCTGCCCGACGAACAAGGCGAGGCCGAGAATGGTCCTTCTGGGGTAGGTGTGTCGCGGACGACCCGACCAGCATCAGCCAATGCCAGGACGCCCAAGGCAGCCGGTCCATCCGGGCAGGCACGTCGGTGCGCAGCGTCGGCGTGTCCACGCTCATCGGTCATTACCCTGCCGCCGGAACGCCCGGTGGAAGCCGACGGCAAACCGTTCACCCGACGGGCCCGGAATGCCAACGCGGGTTTGCCTTTGAATTCGGCGGGAAATCGTAGGCGTCGATACCACGCACGCGGAATGAAGGAGAGCCATGAAGGCAGTGACCTGGCACGGCAAACGCGACGTCCGCGTCGACACGGTGCCGGATCCGGGGATCGAGTTTCCCACCGACGCGGTCGTACGGATCACCTCCACGGGTATCTGCGGCTCCGACCTGCACCTGTACGAGGTGCTCGGCGCGTTCATGACCGAGGGCGACATCCTGGGCCACGAGCCGATGGGCGTGGTGGAGGAGGTCGGGTCGGCGGTGACCGGGCTCGAGCCGGGCGACCGGGTGGTCGTTCCTTTCAACATTTCCTGTGGCCACTGCTACATGTGCGCACGTGGCCTGCAATCGCAGTGCGAAACCACTCAGGTGACCGGCCACGGCAAGGGTGCGGCGTTGCTGGGCTACACCAAGCTCTACGGGCAGGTGCCCGGCGGACAGGCCGAGTACCTGCGCGTCCCGCAGGCACAGTACGGGCCGATCAAGGTCCCGGACGGCCCGCCGGACGAGCGGTTCGTGTACCTCTCCGATGTGGTTCCGACCGCTTGGCAGGCCGTCGAGTACGCGAACATTCCGCGAGACGGCTCGGTAGTGGTGTTCGGGCTGGGCCCGATCGGGCAGATGGCCTGCCGGATCGCCCGCCATCGCGGCGCCGGCCAAGTCATCGGTGTCGACCTCGTGCCGGAACGGCTGGCACGCGCGGGCGAGCACGGCGCCACCGTGCTCGACACGCGGTACCACAAGGAGATCGGCGACGCCGTCCGGCAGCTCACCGGTGGCCGTGGGGCCGACTCGGTGATCGACGCGGTCGGTATGGAGGCGCACGGTGCCCCGGCCGGCAGGCTCGCGCAGAACCTGGTCGGGCTGCTGCCGCAGTCGTTGGGGGCGAAGATCACCGAGAAGGCGGGTATCGACCGGCTCAGCGTGCTGTACGCGGCGATCGACGGCGTCCGCCGCGGCGGCACGATCTCACTGTCCGGCGTGTACGGCGGGATGGTCGACCCGATCCCGATGATGGACCTGTTCGACAAGCAGATCCAGTTGCGGATGGGGCAGGCCAACGTGCGGCGGTGGATCGAGGACATCATGCCGGTGCTCACCGCCGACGATGATCCGCTCGGCGTCGAGGGGTTCGCCACGCACAAGCTGCCGCTGGCCGACGCGCCCCGCGCGTACGAGATCTTCCAGAAGAAGCTCGACGGCGCCCAGAAGATCCTGCTCCAACCCGCCGTCTGACGAAGGGGAGGAATCTCCCTCGGCGGCGACGGCCGTGGTGCGGTAGCGACCGGCCCCCGCGCGTTATGAAGGGTCCTTTCATCACAGAATTTGTGATGAAAGGACCCTTTATAACGTCCGGCCGCCCTGGCGACCGTTCCCTCTGTTGGACAGAGTGTCAGTCCTTTACGTTCTTGACTGCGTCCTTGACCTTCTCACCTGCCTGCTTGAGTGAGCCTTTTGCCTGTTCCGTCTTGCCTTCGGCCTGCCACTGCTCGTTGTCCGTAGCGTCACCCACGGCTTCTTTGGCCTTGCCCTTGAGCTCTTCTGCCTTGTTCTCGGCCTTGTCGTTCACGGCGAACCCTTCCTTGTCGAGTGTTCCGTGCTTCGCGATGACTTGGTGGGCAGCACCTGATCCATCCGGTTGCCACTGGAATCCAGTGCTCCCACGGCCTCGTGCTCTTCGACGTCTTCGGCCGCGGCGGATTCGGTCTCGTCGATTTCCTCGCGCATCGAAACCGCTCCTTCCGGTCATCTCATTCGCGGTTACCCGGGTCGCGCGCCGCCTAACCGGGTTCGCGCCTGGTCGCTCCGATGTTCAGGGGTGAGAGCGAGCGGGTAACCGGGCGGAGATCCACAACCGACCGGAGGAGTTCTGATGGCAGAGAAGTTACGGCCGCCGCAGCAGCAGGAACCGCCGGGCGTGACATCGAAGATGGATCCGCCACCTCGCGACTCGATGGAGGACTACGAAGGCCGCGACCTTTTGCGTGATCGGCGTGCCCTGATCACGGGTGGCGACTCCGGAATCGGACGGGCGGTCGCCATCGCCTTCGCGAAGGAAGGCGCCGACGTCGCGATCGCCTATCTCAACGAGCACGAGGACGCCGAATACACCGCCGAGCGTGTGCGTGCCGAGGGTCGCGAGTGCCTGCTGCTGCCCGGTGACCTGGCCGGCGCGGCCCAGTGCCGCGAGATCGTCGACCGGACCGTCCGCGAGCTCGGCGGAATCGACATCCTGGTCAACAACCTCGCCACACAGTGGCCGGTCGAGGCTCCCGAGGAGCTCACCGACGAGCAATGGACCCACACGTTCGACGTGAACATCCACAGCTACTTCCGGGTGACGAACGCGGCGCTGCCGCATCTGGAGAAGGGATCGGTGATCATCAACACCGGCTCGGTGAACGGGTTGCGCGGCAACAAGTCCCTCATCGACTACTCCGCGACGAAGGGTGCTGTGCACGCCTGGACCTACGCGATGGCGCAAGCGCTGACGGAGCGTGGGGTCCGCATCAACTGCGTCGCCCCGGGTCCGGTGTGGACACCGCTCATCCCGTCGACCTTCCCGCCCGAGAAGGTCGAGAAGTTCGGTCTTCAGGTGCCCTACGAGCGTGCCGCTCACCCGGACGATCTGGCGCCGTCCTACGTCTTCCTGGCGTCGAACCGGCTTTCGTCGTATTACAGCGGTGAGGTCATCGCCGCGCTGGGAGGGGAGACGACACCCGGCTGACCTGGCCGACGGCATCGGCCACCGCTTCCGGCGTGATTCCGTCGAGGCATGGGTGGCCGGGTACCGGGCAGATCCGGGCCCGGCTGCCCCGGCAGGCCGCGTGCTGGTCCCCGAGCAGGGTGGTGGGCACCCCGAACGGTGCCCAGCGGGAGGCCGGCACGACCGGGGCGAACAGCGAGACGACCGGGGTGCCGACCGCGGCGGCGAGATGGGCGGGGCCGGTGTTGGGCGCGACCACGGCGTCCGCACCGGCGAGCACGGCGGCCAGTTCGGCAAGGGTCGTCCTGCCGCCCAGATCGAGCGCGGGCCCGGCGATCGCCTGTGTCAAAGCGGTTTCGCCCGGCGAACCGGTGACGACGACCCGCCGCCCGGCGTCGTGCAGACCGCACACGATGGCCGCGCAGCGAGCGACGGACGGCTGCCGCGCCGGCACCGACGCGGCAGGATGGAAGACGGTGTAGCCCTCGTCCCGCATGGCCGGATCCAGCAGGCCGTCCAGCGACGGCAAGGGTTCACGCACCGCGAGGCGACCGTTGTCGCCTGGAGGCAAGGAGAATCCGGCGGCTTGAGCGACGGAGAGCATCCGCACCGCCTCCGGTGGGTCACCGGGCATGTGGTGCCGCAAGTCCAGCAGGGAGCCGGGGTAGTCCTCGCAGATCGCGCCGATCCATCGCACGCCTGCCATCCTCAGCAACAGTGCCAGCGGAAGCGGGGACTGGTGGAACGAAGTCAACACCAGAGCGGCGTCGAGGGACAGCGCCCGGAGCCGCCGGACGAGCGTTTCGGTGTCTTCCGCCGTGACTCGCGGCGGCTCGGGGTCGATCCAGGGTGCGCACCACGAGAACACATTGTCGGCCCCTGGCAACAGTTCGCCGGCGGCGCGGCCTCGCGGGCCGGTCAGCAGGGTGACCCGCTCCGATCCGGCCGCGACGGCCCGCACGCACGGACCGGCCAGCAGGACGTCGCCGAGGTTGTCCATCCGTGCGACCAGGACATGCCCGCTCATCGCCCGCCCGCCGTCGCCAGGTGGACCGCTTCGGCCAGGTCTCGGGCGACCGTCGCGCGCCGCCGGGCGTCGTCGACTTCTTCCCTCCGCGTCCGGGCGGTCGGAATGAGGATGGCGCGAGCCCCGGCGGCCAGCGCAGCCTCCACGTCGGCGCCGGTGTCACCGATGACCACGCAACGCCGGACGTCGACGCCGAGCGCGTCGGCGGCGCGATGCACCAACCCCGGCGCGGGTTTCCGGCACGAACAGCGGTCTTCGTGGTCGTGCACGCAGACCTGCCAGGTGCCGAACGGGCCCAGGAGTTCCTCGACTCTGGCGTTCACCGCGGCCAGCCGGTCGGGACTGATCAGCCCTTTCGCCACCCCGGACTGGTTGCTGATGACGCCGAGCCGGATCCCGGATCGTCGTAGGCCGTGCAGAAGTTCCTTGGCGCCGGGGACCGGACGGACACCGCCGGGATCGTCGAGGTAGGGGACATCTGTGATCAGCGTGTCGTCGCGATCGAACAGCAGCGCCTGCGGTGGCCGGGAGCGGCGATGCCGCAGTTCGCCGCGCAGGCGGTGCAGGCAGGCCGCGGGCGGGATGAGCACGCTGGTCAGCAGCATGCGGGAGATCTCGCCCGGTGACGGCGGCCCGGCCGCGATCCGGTGCCCGGCGAACCCGGCGGTCAGCCCAGTCCACAGACCGGCAGCGGCCATGGCCGACTTCCGGCGGCCCAGCGCGAACAGCGCCGCGGCGCCGAACGCGCTCGCCGTGGTCAGGGCATGACGCCCGAGCAGTCCATGGCCCGCCCCGGTCTGCTGCCGCCAGAGGACACCGTGCTTGTGACGCATGAGCGCGTCGTCCGCGTTGCCTCGCTGGGCGCGGAGACTGGCGAGCGGGCCGGACCGCTTGGCCGGATGGGTGGTCACCCGCTCGCCTTCCACGATCAGCCGGCCCGCTTTGGCGACGCGCAGGGCGAGATCCGAGTCTTCGCGGTATGCGCGGGGAAACCGCTCGTCGAAGCCCCCGGCCTCGAGCAGTGCGGTACGGCGGTAGGCCATGTCGGCGGTGATCCACCGGGCCGTTTCGAGTCCGGCCGTTCCCCGCTCGTCGTCGGTGGGACGGCGGTCGGGCGGAAGAGGGACCCTGAGCCGGGCCTGGGAGGCCGCGACGTCCGATCCGAGTGCGAGCAGGTCGTCCGCGAGCATCCGTGACCACTCGGGTCCGACCAGCACGTCGTCGTCGAGGAAGGCGATCCACTCCGTCGTCGCGCGCCGCCAGCCGGCGTTGCGGGCGGCCGCGGGGCCGCGGCCACCCGAGCGGACGACTTCGACCGGCGGGGTCAGCCCGGGAAGCCGGAGAGCATCGCCGCCCGGTCGGTCATCGGCCACGATGATCCGCGCGGGCCTTGGCTCCCCAGTGGCTTCGAGCGCGGTGAGGAGCGTGTAGAGGTTGTCGCGGCCCAATGTGGGGATGACGATCGTGTAGTCGAGGTGGCTCACCCTGTCCCGATACCCGTGTCATCCGGTCTGAAACTCGGCTCCGCCGGTGTGTCAGCGCTGCTGCGGCGGGTACTCGGGAAACCGTGACAGGGATCGGCGCGCGAGACCGGTTGACGGCCCCGTTCGTCTGGGCCGGACGCGTGGTGCGTGTTCCGGGCGAGGAACGCCGCCATGTCGTCCAGACCGCGAAGGCCACCGGTGCGGCGGTGAGTGCTTGGCTGATCGCGACGTCCGTGCTGGGTCTGCCGCAACCGTTTCTGGCCCCGTACGCCGCCGTGTTCCTGGTGCAGGCGACCGTTTACCGGTCGTTGTGCGGCTGGGCGCAGCAGGTCGGCGCCGTGGGAGCCGGGGTGCTGCTCGCGGCCGCCGCCGGTCAGTTCATTCCCTCGCTGACCGTGGCGCTCGGCGCGGTGATCTTCGCCGGGCTGATGATCGGCGCGTGGCGGCCGTTCGGCGACTCGGGTGTCTGGGTCGGGATCACCGGCATGTTGCTGGTGTCCTATGGCAGCGCGACCGAACCCGTCCTGCTCGCCGACCGGTTGCTGGAAACCGCGTTGGGTGCCGCGATCGGGCCGCTGGTGAACGCGGTGATCCTGCCGCCGTTGCACGGAGAACGCCTGGTGGCGGCGACCGAACGGCTGGCGACGGCGATCGGTGACCTGCTTGACGGGACCGCGGAACTGGTCCGCGGCGACGAACAGGCTCCAGATGCCGATACCCTGCTCGGCCGGGTGGCCGACATCCGGAGCCTGGCCGCGGATGCCGAGGACGCGATCGGCTGGACCAGGGAAGGCCGGTACTTGAACCTCCGCCGCGGCGGAGACGAACGAGAACGTCCACTCGCGACATTGGTGTCGTTGTGGCCACCGCTTTCGCAGCTGATCCACGCCGTCCACACGGCGACCGCGAGCCGGGACCCGTTCCGGCATCCGGGCCAACGGGCGCGGGAAACCATGGCCGAGCTGCTCGAAGCGCTCGCCATGGCGGTCAGGGAGAGCAATGGTGGGTCGCCCGATCTCGACCACTGCCGCGAGCTGATCGCCGAAGTCGACCATCTGCTGCTCGAGCCGACGGACGAGGTGATGACCTCGCTCGGGCTCGGTGCCATGGCGCTGCCCGCCCGTCATCTCGTCGACCGGCTGGAGTCCGATTAGTCCGGGCCCGAGCGGGTAACCGGATGCTCATGGCGAACGGAAACGGAAAGCGGATCGTCGTCACCGGCGCGACCGGCAACCTCGGGACGGCCGTGGTACGCGCGCTGGGCGGGGATCCTGAAGTCGGCTCGATCGTCGGTCTGTCGAGGCGTCCGACGCGATGGAAGAGCCCGAAAACCCGGTTCGTCACCTCCGACGTCGCCCGCGACGATCTGCGGGCCGTGTTCGACGGCGCCGACGTGGTGATCCACCTCGCGTGGCTGTTCCAGCCCACGCATCGGCCCGAGGTCACCTGGCGGTCGAACGTGCTCGGTTCGATCAGGGTGTTCGAGGCGGCCGCGGCGATGCGGGTGCCCACGCTCGTCCACACCTCGTCCATCGGCGCGTATTCGCCGAGAGACGACGACCATCCGGTGACCGAAGACTGGCCGACCCACGGCTCGCCCAAAGCGGCGTACACCCGGGAAAAGGCTTACCTGGAAAGGGTTCTCGATGCCTTCGACCGGAGTCACCCTCGAATGCGGGTCGTCCGGTTGCGGCCGGGATTCCTTTTCCAGCGGGCGTCCGCGCCCGAACAACGCCGCCTCTTCGCCGGACCTTTCCTGCCCGATCAGCTGCTGCGTCCTTCCTTGATTCCGGTCCTGCCGGACCTGCCCCAGCTCAGAATCCAGACGGCACACACCGAGGACGTCGCCGACGCGTTCCGTCGCTGCGCGCTGCAGTCCGTCAAAGGTGCGCTCAACGTCGCCGCGGATCCGGTACTGGACACCAAGTCCCTCGCCAAGCTGCTCGGTGCCAGATCCGTCAAGGTGCCCGCCCGGCTGGTCCGGCGGACGCTCGGGCTGGCCTGGAACCTGCATGTGGTTCCGGCGACCCCCGGCCTGTTCGATGCCGTCCTGCACCTTCCCGTGATGGATTGCTCGCGGGCTAGGGAGGAACTGGGCTGGACGCCGCGGTACACCGCGGAGGACGCCGTCATGGCGTTTCTGGAGGGGCTGAGGGAGAAGGAAGGCATGCCCACCGCACCGCTGGAGCCGGACGTGGGCCGCCTGCACGAACTGGCGACGGGCGTGGGCGAGCGACCGTGAACGAGGAGACGCCGGAAACTCGGGCCGCGTGCCGTATTCGGATCCCGTCCGTTTTGGACGGTTGAGTCCCTGGCGCGTCCTGATACCGTTGATCAACGGAGGATTCGGGACGCTCCACGTCCCGCCTCCGTTGATCAAGGCCGCGAACACCGGGATCCGAACCGGTTCGCGATCGCGGGTGGGCCGTCCCAGACGGTCAGGTGTCGCGCTTCTCGAGCGCGTCCCGGATCTTGTCGATGAACGCGGTGCCCGGCGCGAGGAGCAGGTTCGCGGGCGGACGGTCGGGTGCGGCGGGGTGGGGCCGGGTAGGCGCGATCTTCTTGGCGCGCAACACCTTCTCGCCCAGGTCCCGCAACTCCTCCGAGGAACAGGCCTTCTGCAGCTTCGGCAGCAGGTCGCCTTCTTCCTCTTCGATGTGATGGCGGACGTCTTCGATCAGTTTGCCGACCAGCTCATCGAATCGCTTGTCCTTCGGCTCGAGCCCTTCGAGGTCCTTCATGACCCGCTCCGCCTCGGCGTGCTCTTCGATCTCGTGATTCGCCACCTTGTCACCATCGGAAAGGTGTTTCCGCGCGGCAGGGTACATGAACTGCTCTTCGGCGACCGAATGCCGCACGAGTTCGGCGATCACGTGGTCCGCGAGGTCCTTGCGGTGTTCGTCGCTCCCTTTTCCGGTCTCCAGTTCCTTGAAGATCCGTTCGAAGGCGCGGTGGTCTTCGGTGATGACCGAGACCAGATCGTGGTCGTGTTTCGTGGTGGTCATGGCCACTCCTGTCCGTTGTCGTCAGTCCGACACCGCACGGTTACCCCGATTTCGCGGTCGAATCACCCGGATTCGTCGGTGGCGTGATGTGGTGCGCCGACCGGTTTCGATTCCGGTGAGCCGCGTTGGCGCAAATACACGCTGAACACCGCCATCGAGCCGATGGCGATGAACTCCGACTGCCAGTTCTGCAGCGTGCGGTTCCAGAAGTCCGACGACGCCAGATACCCGAACCACGACACGGGATCGCCGAAGTCGGCGAGCTGTTCGGCGTTGTACGCGCTCATCCCCGAGACTGACTGCGCGAGCCAGGCTCGCACCCCATTTAGGCGACTGCCTGGTTGCGTACGAACCCACGATTCGGGGGAACCGCGTTGCAGTAGCCAGACAGTGGCGAAAACGTAGAGGAAGAATTGCAGGCACTCGGATTTCCAGTTTTCCGAGACGTTGACCGCGAAATCCGACGAAGTCGGATAGTGCTGCAACTGGCGGTCGTTGAAAGTCGGCGAGACCGGCGAAGGCCTGACCGACGAGGCTGAGCAGGAACAGCAACCCGAAGCCCAGCGAAAGCGCGTTGTCGCGAAGGAGCCGTCGCCACTCCACGATTCGCGGACCCTCGGGGCGAGCAGCGCTCAACACCATCGTTCTGACGATCACGGATCTCGAGTACCCGGGAAGGCCTCTCGATCACACTTCGCGCTCGATCATGACGCGGGGTAGCGATGCTCCCGGAGCAGATCCGCGAGATGTACGGCGTTGCGGGCCAGCGTCGAATTGGTCGACTCGACCGCTTCAGGGGTCTTGTCGAGGTCCTGGTAGTCGCCCGGTTTCATGGCTTCGCCGTTCCAGTACGTTCCACCCTGTGCCGGCACCGTGAACCCGATGTCGTTGAGTGCCTGGAACAGGTCCGCGGTGATCTTGTGCGCGCCGTCTTCGTTGCCGACGACCGCGGTGACGGCGACCTTGCCGAACATCGCCGGCCTGCCCTCATCGTCCGTCTCGGACAGTTCGGCGTCGAGACGCTCGAGAACCCGTTGAGCCACGCTGGACATGTGGCCGACCCAGGTCGGGGTCGAGATCAGCAGGATGTCGGCGGCGGCGATCTTCTTTCGCAGCTCCGGCCAAGCGTCGCCGTCGCCCATGTCGGCCTCGACGCCGGGTTTGACGTCGTGGTCGACCACTCGCACGAGTTCGCCGGTTGCGCCGCCCTCGGCCAGTTTGTCCAGCACCTGCTGGGCGATCACCACTGCTGGACGCGGACGGCGAAGGTTTGAGCGTGCATACCAGCGCGAGAGCCTTCAGCGGTCGAGTCATCGTGTCCTCCTGTTCGGATCTGTTCCGAGCCCGGTATGCGCGAAGCCGGCCTCCGCGACGGCCGCCGGGTCGAGCAGATTCCTGGCATCCACGACGGCGGCCCGTTCCGCTGTCGTGGCGAGTCTCGACCAATCGAGCTCCCGGAACTCGGACCATTCGGTCAGGACCACCAGCGCGGTGGCGTCCTTGGCGACCAGGTACGGATCGTCGACGACCTGGACGGCCTCCGGTTCGACGGCCTCGACACCGGGGTCGTAGGCGGTCAGGACCGCGCCACCGCGGGCCAGTTCCTTGGCTATCGCGAGGGCGGGGGAGTCGCGGAGGTCGCCGGTGCCCGCCTTGAACGCCAGCCCCAGCAGCCCGATGCGCATTCCCGCCAGGGACCCGTCGGGGGTGCCGGTGATCGCCTGGCGGATCTTCCGCATCACGGCGGCCTGCTGGCGCGCGTTGGCCTTCACGGCGTCGCGGAGGATTTCGAAGTCGACGCCGACGCGTTCCGCGGTCCGGAGGAGCGCGGAGGTGTCCTTGGGCAGGCAGGAACCGCCCCAGCCCGGCCCTGGCGAGAGGAACGCCGGGCCGATCCGCGGATCGAGGCCCATCAGCCGTCCGACGTCGCGGATGTCGGCGCCGTAGTGTTCGCACAGCTCGGCGAGGATGTTGACATAGGACACCTTCAGCGCGAGGAAGGCGTTGCTGGCGTATTTGGCCAGCTCCGCGCTCGCCGGGTCGGTGAACCACACTGGTGCGTCGGTTTCGCCGTAAAGCGCCGCCACCCGTTCGGCGGCACGGCGGTGCTCGTGCGTGGAACCGAGCACGATCCGGTCGGGGCTGAGGAAGTCCTCGACGGCATGTCCCTCGCGGAGGAATTCGGGATTGGCGACCACCGGTAGGTCGGTCCGGCCGAGCAGTTCCGGTAACCGTGCTCCGGTACCGACAGGGACGGTGGACTTCGTGACCACCACACTGCCGGGCTCGAGCACATCGGGCAGGGTGGCGACCACTTCCTCGAGGATGGCGACATCGGCGTCCCCGGCGTCGGCCTTCGGAGTGGGCAGGCACAACACGACGATGTCCGATCCGGACAGTGTCTCTTGTTCCGTGGTGAACCTCAGCCGTCCGCAGGCGAGCCCGTCACGGACGAGTTCCGCCAGCCCCGGTTCGGCGATGCCGACCTCGCCACGGCCGAGTTCGTCTACTTTGGACCGATCGTTGTCGACACAGATCACCTGGTGCCCCAAGTGCGCGAAGCACGCGGCGCTCGTCAATCCGACGTAGCCTGCCCCGATCACGCCGACCCGGTCACCCATCGGAGACACCCACCTTGAGCCGGTCCTCGGCGGCGGCCAGGACCCGCTCCTCGGGTAACAGCAGCAAACCCGGGTCCGGCCGGTCGGCATGCGGGTCGCCGACGTCGCCGACCCAGAGCACCACGTGCTGCCGTGCGCCGGGCGGCGGTCCCCAGCGGCGCGGCGGGGTCGGCCCGAACAGCAGTACGGACGGCGTCCCGTATGCCGTGGCGAGATGGCCGACGCCGGTGTCGCCGCAGATGACCAGCGACGCCTCGGCGACGGTCGCCGCGAGTTCGGCGAGGCCGGTGCTCCCCGCGAGGACCGCCTCGTCCGGCAGCCCGGCCGCTTCGGCGACTTCCTCGGCGAGCGGGACTTCCGAGACGTCGCCGGTGATGACGACGCGATGGAGTCCGGCGAGTTCTCTCGCCACCCGGGCATAGCGCTCTGGCGGCCATCGGCGTGCGGCGAAGGCGGCTCCGGGATGAATCACGACGGCCCCCGGGGCCGGACTCGGACCGGGAGGAGGCGGGAGCCGCAGGTCATCGCGGTGGGACGGGATGTGGGCGGCCTCGAGCAGGCGGCACCAGCGGTCGACCTCGTGGGCGTCGTCCTCCCACTCCGGGCCGTCGACGCCGGGGAAATCCGGATGCCGGTGGGTGAGCAGCTCGACCGGATCCTGCGCGAGCAGGTCGTGGATGCTTTCGGGGCCGCGGCCGTGCAGGTTGACCGCGAGCCGAGGTGGCTCGCCCGGCCACGACAGCTCACCGAGTCCCGCCGTCGGGAGCAGCTCGTCGACGGCGTCGATGAGTTCGACGACATCGCGAAGGCCCTCCGGGGCGGCCAGCACCAGGCGTTCACCGTCGAAGGCGCGGCGCAGGGCACGCAGTGCGGGGACCGCGGTGAGCAGATCGCCGAGGCCGAGCGCGCGGAGCACGAGAATGCCGCCGCTCATGGCCAGGATCCTTCTTCGGACGCGCAGACCACGAGTTCGCGGACCTCACAGCCGGGCGGCTGGGACAGTGCGAACACCACGCTCGCCGCGACGTGTTCGGGCTGGTTGAGTTTCGCGTCCGGTGGCGGTTTGTACTGCTCGGCCCGATCGTCGAAGAACGCCGTGTGCATCCCGCCCGGCACGAGCAGGGTCACCCCGACCCGGCCGGAGAGTTCGGCGGCGAGTGCCCTGGTGAAGCCGATGACCCCGAATTTCGAGGCACAGTAGGCACTCGCGTCTCCCGCTACCCGCAGTCCCAGGGTCGAAGCACAGGTCACGACAGTGCCGTTGCTTCGGCGTAGATGGGGCAAGGCGGCACGGACGACGGCGGCCGTACCGAGGAGGTTGACCCGCACCACGCGTTCCCAGTCCTCTGTGGACACTTCGTCGAGGGCGCCGCAGGCGTCGACGCCCGCGGCGGTGAACACGCCGTCGAGCCCGCCCGCCTGCTCGGCCAGCTCACGCACAGCGCGTTCGGCGGCCACGGAATCCGCGAGGTCGGCCTTGACGAAGGGGACGCCGTCGGCCGGTTCGGCCCGGTCGATGACCAGGGGACTGCCGCCCGCCTCGCGGACGGCGTCGACGGTCGCCGCGCCGAGTCCGGAGGCGCCGCCGGTGATCAGGACAGTGCCGAGAGGTCGCATCATGCTCCTTCCGCCGCGGCCACCAGCCGGGTGGTGGAGTAGCCGCGGATGGTCGGGATCAGGACTATTTCGCCGCCATGCCGGTGCACGACGGCGCTTTCCGGAAGTTCGGCCGCCACGTAGTCGCCGCCTTTGACCCAGACGTCCGGGCGCAGGCGCTCCAGAAGCGCGCTGGGGTCGGGTTCGTCGAAGACGGCGACGGCATCGACGGAGCTGAATTCGGCGAGCAGCCCTGCGCGGTCGCGGGCGGCCACGATCGGACGGCCAGGGCCTTTCAGCCCGCGGACCGATTCGTCGGAGTTGAGGCAGACCACCAGTGCGTCTCCCAACGCGCGCGCCTGCCGCAAAAGGCTCGCGTGGCCAGGATGCAGGAGATCGAAACAGCCACCGGTGGCGACCAGCCTGCCACCCCGCCGTCGAACCTGCCTGGCGAGATCGAAAGCCGTCGAACCGTGCTGCGCCGCACTTGACGGGAGACGACTGTCGCAAGTAGACAGTGCTGCCGCGCCGCCGGTCGCGACGAACCGCGCCGCCGTCTCGACGCCGTTCGCCACGGCTTCAGCGGTGGAGGCACCGGCGAGCAACGCCGCCGCCGCGGCCGACGCGAAACGATCGCCTGCGCCACAGGTGTCCTTGGCCGTGATTCCGTCAGGTGGGCGGAAGGTCGCGCTGTGCGTGCCGTCGGTCAGGACGGCGCCGTCCGCGCCGATGGTGACGGCGACCGCGCCGACCGGCCAGGCCGCGTGCAGCCGCTTGGCCAGTTCTCCGGGTTCGGCGTCGGTCTCGGTGAAGTGGCTCGCTTCGGCGAGGTTCGGCGTGGCGAGCCGGACGCCCGCCACCGGCTCGGCGCCGCGGGGATGCGGGTCCCATACGATCGGCGTGGCGGGTGCCAGGTCTGCGAGCAGCTTCCGGAGTCCGGGGTGCCGGGTCACGCCACGGCCGTAGTCGGCGACGAGGATCGCACCCGCGGAACGCAGTGTTTCCACGACTTCGGCGGACACGGGAGCCTGCTCGGCCACGCCGTCGCCGCTGTCGAGACGCACCAGGGAGCGTCCGGCGGCGCGTACCCGGGTCTTGCGGACGGTGCTGCCCCGCAAGGGCATCGGCACCAAGCCGACTTCACGTTCCAAGAGCCCGGAGAGGGTTCGGCCGGCTTCATCGCGGCCGAGCGGCGCGACCAGTGCGACGTCGGAGGTGGAGCGCGCCGCGAGCAACGCGGCGAGACCTGCGCCGCCGGGGCGTGGCCATTCGCGGGCGATGTCGACCACGGGGACGGGCGCGTCCGGGCACAGGCGTTCCGAGATGCCGTCGATATCGACGTCCAGCAGCGCGTCGCCGAGGACCACCAGCGGCCTCATGTTGGCACTCCGAGCGCGTCGTCCAATGCCGTGCAGAGCGCGTGGATCAGCGTGAGGTGGACTTCTTGCACAGTGGCCATCGACGGGGCCTCCACCGGGATCGCGTCGTCGCACAGCGCGGCAAGCGGGTTGGGGGACGGGCCGGTGATCGCCCACGTCGTGACCCCCAGTTCGTGCGCGGCCTTCGCCGCGGCGACGACGTTCTGACTGGTTCCGCTGGTGGACAGGCAGATGAGCACGTCACCGGGACGGCCGTGGGCGCGAACCTGGCGGGCGAACAGTTCATGCACGCCGTAGTCGTTGACGATGGCCGTGGCCGCGGAGGTGTCGGCGTGGAGCGCGATCGCCGAAAGCGGCTGCCGTTCGTTGCGAAACCTGCCGACCAGTTCACCGGTGAGATGCTGTGCTTCGGCGGCGCTCCCACCGTTGCCGCATGCCAGGAGCCTGCCGCCACCGGAGAGGACGGTGGCCAGATGGTCGCCCCAGCCCCGGATCTTCGGCGCCGCCGACACGGTCTTGTCGGCCGCTTCACGCAAAGCCGCGAAGTGTTCTTCGATCACGACACACCTCCAAAGACGTTCTGAGGGTTCACAGGCGCCGGACCACGAAGGGGCCGAGTGCCAGCAGGTCGACCGGTGCCGAGCCGAAACACTCCAAGGCGTCTCTCGGTGAGTCGACCATCGGTCTGCCCGCGGTGTTGAGGCTGGTGTTGACGACGGCGGGAAGGCCGGTCCGCCGTTCGAATTCGGTGAGCATCCGCGCCACGAGCGGCTCCTGTGCGGAGTCGACGGTCTGGACGCGGGCGGTGCCGTCGACATGGGTGACCGCGGGGATGCGATCTCTCCACTGTGGAGCGACGTCGTGCACGAAAAGCATGTACGGGCTGGGAAGCGGGCCGCGGCTGAACACCTCGCCCGCCCGTTCGGCGAGCACCATCGGTGCCACCGGGCGGAACTGTTCGCGCCCCTTGACGTCGTTGAGCCGCTCCAGATTCGCCTTGTGCCCGGGATGCGCCAAGAGCGAACGGTGCCCGAGCGCGCGTGGGCCGAATTCGGAGCGGCCCTGGAACCATGCCACGATTCGATCGTCGGCGAGCGCTTCGGCGACCGTGACCGCGACGTCGTCCGGGCGTTCGTAGCGGATTTTCGCCGCCTTGAGCACATCTTCCACTTGGGCGTCGCTCCAGCCGCGGCCGAGATCGGCGCCTGCCATCGGCAGGCACCGTTCCCCGAAATCCGCCGCGAGTTGCAGGGCCGCACCCAGGGCGGTGCCTGCGTCTCCGGCGGCAGGCTGGACCCAGATCCGCTCGAACGGGCCCTCGGCGTGCAACCGGGTGTTGGCGACGCAGTTGAGGGCGATTCCACCCGCCAGCGCGAGATCGGTATGGCCGGTGTAATCGTGAAGCTGAATCGTCAGGGCGAGGAGCACGTCCTCGAGACAGCGTTGGACGCTCGCGGTCAGGTCGGCGTGGACCTGCTCCGGCTGCTCGCCCGGCTTGACGGCCGGTGCGAACGAGGTCCAGTCGATCGGGTCGGTCCGGAATCCCATGCCGTCGGCGCGGACATGCCTGGCGATCCGGTCGAGGAACCGCGGCTTCCCGTAAGACGCCAAGGCCATGACCTTGTACTCGTCGCTGGAGCGGGCGAAGCCGAGGTGTTCGGTCAGGTCCTCGTACATCAGCCCGAGCGAGTGGGGCAGCCGTTGTTCCGCGAGTGCTTCGAATTTCCCGTCGCGATACTCGCCGGCCAGGTACGACGTGCTCTCGCCGCGGCCGTCGGCGACCAGCACCGCGCAATCGCCGAACGGCGCGGCGAGTGCGGCCGACGCCGCGTGGGCGACGTGGTGCCGCACGAACCGGACCGTCGAAGGGGCGAGGCCGGGCAACGCCGCCTTGAGAAACGAGGGAGCTCTGCGCGCGAAGTCGGTCCGCAGGCACTCGTTCCTTCCGTCATGTCCGGCGAGACCGGGTTCGACGAGCGCCGGGTCGTACGAGTACCCGACGGCGTCGAGGTCTTCGGGTGAGACACCGGCCTGCTCGAGGCACCACTTGGCCGCCTCGACGGGTTGTTCCCAGGCGGAGAACGGGACAGGCCGCTTGCCGTGCTTGCGGCGGGTGAAGCGTTCCTCCTCCGCCGCGGCGACGATCTCCCCGTCGACCACCAAGGCGGCGGCCGGATCATGGAAGACGGCGTTGACACCGAGAATGCGCACCGGGCCACCTCTCTGTCCGGGATGCGGGTGGTGACCCGCGGCTACTCCTCTAGCGCTACCCGATGGAGTTGTGGATAAACGATTCTGCGGAAAACCCCAGGACGTCGCTACTCAATGAAGCGGCTCAAGGGATCTGATTCCGGGCGAACCAGTCGACGGTGAGCGGAAGTCCTTCTGCCATCTCGATCTCCGGTGCCCAGCCGAGCAGCCGGTGCGCCAGTGAGATGTCGGGGCAACGGCGGGCCGGATCGTCGACGGCGGCGCCGACGTATTCGATGCTGGACGAGCTTCTCGTCACGGCCAGGATCTCCTTGGCGATCGCGAGCACCGAGAGCTCGTGCGGATTGCCGAGATTCACCGGACCGGGAACGTCGGAACCGGCGAGCGCGAGCAGGCCGCGCACGGTGTCATCGACATAGCAGATCGAGCGGGTCTGCTGCCCGGTTCCGGCGACGGTCAGTGGCTTCCCGCTCAGCGCCTGCGAGACGAACGTCGGGATCATCCGGCCGTCGTCGGCGCGCATCCGCGGGCCGTAGGTGTTGAAGATCCTGGCAATTCCGGTGTTGACCCCGCGCTCGCGCCGCATGGCCGCGGTGAGCGCCTCGGCATACCGCTTGGCCTCGTCGTAAACGCTGCGCGGGCCGATCGGGTTCACGTTGCCCCAGTAGTCCTCCCGCTGCGGATGTTCCCGCGGATCCCCGTAGACCTCGCTGGTCGAGGCGAGAATGAACCGGGCCGCGTCACGCTCGGCGATGTCGAGCGCCCGCTCGGTGCCGTGAGAGCCGGCTCGCAGCGTTTCGAGCGGCAGCCGCAGATAGTCGCGGGGCGAAGCGGCGGAGGCCAGGTGGAAAACCACGTCGAAACGTCCGGACGTGGTAAGCGGTGCGGTGACATCCCTTGAGATCAACCGGAATTCGGGTTTGTCGAGAAGGTGTTCGACGTTGGCCGCGTGCGCCGTGGCGAAGTTGTCGGCCGCGACGACCTCATTACCGGCGTTCAGCAGCTGTTCGCACAGGTGCGAACCCGACGAAACCCGCGCCGCCGGTCACGAGCGCACGTCCGAACAGCCTCTTCATGCCGACGGGCTACCCGGACGATCTCGGGAGAAACCTGTGTGATTCGGTCAGGGCGGGGTATGTGCCGAGTATGCGTGCTTTGGTGATCGGCTGGGCGAGTTTCCGGCATGGTGAAGCGACCGCCGGCGACGTCCTTGGCATGCGCCGGGCCGATGCGGCACTGTCCGCCGCCGGGGTCGGACATGACCTGGCGTGGAGCCCGGTCTACCGGCCGGACGGCCTGAGCTACGAGAAAGTGGATCCGGCCGCTTATACCCACGTCGTGTTCGTCTGCGGGCCCGCGCACGGCTGGCAGGTACGGGAGGTGCATCGGCGGTTCGCCCATTGCCGCCGGATCGCGGTCGGGGTGTCGGTGAT
Organism: uncultured Actinomycetota bacterium; assembly: GCA_963766045.1. Classification (GTDB taxonomy): domain Bacteria; phylum Actinomycetota; class Actinomycetes; order Mycobacteriales; family Pseudonocardiaceae; genus Amycolatopsis. Next base: position 3,208,052 of record CAVXYN010000003.1, read on the forward strand.
CGACTCGGACGACGAGGCGGTGACCGGTTTCGACACGGTGGTGCCCCGCGACGACGCGGGGATCGCCGCCCCCGACCTCTCGATCACCGCTTCCACGGACGCGGTGCTCGTGGTGGGTGTCATCCTCGCCCCGGGACAGCGGGAATACGGTGATCGGGGGCGCCACGAGGAAGTTCATGAGTCGGTGACGCAGTGGCTGGCCGGGTTGGACTGCGGCAGGGTCCGGCTCGACACCCGGCTCGCGGCTTCGGACTGGGAGCATTGCGAGACCCCAGACCAGTTCACGTCGATCCTCTCCCATCTGGACGTCGTCGTCACGACTCGGCTGCACGGGCTCGCGTTGGGTCTGCGGGCTGGGGTCCCGGTGCTGGCCGTGGATCCGGTCGCCGGTGGCGGCAAAGTGACCGCGCAGGCCGACGCGCTCGGCTGGCCCGCTCTCGTCCAGGCCGAGGAGGCGTCCAGAACGGAGATCCTCGATTCCTGGTGGCACTGGTGCTCGTCGGTTCAAGGGCGGGCGGTTGCCGCGCTCCGCGCGTTGCCGACGGACGATTTGATGGTGCGAGGCATGGTGAAGGCCCTTCAGATGGGGCCGGTGCGATGACCGCGAGGACGACGGTGGTGATCGCGACCCGTGATCGCGCGAGCGAGCTCGAACGGACCTTGGCGCGGCTGACCGCGTTACGGCCCAGTCCTCCGGTTCTGGTGGTGGACAACGCGTCCAGGGACGACACGGTGGCGAAAGCCGAGGCCTTTCCCGGGGTACGCGTCATCCGGTTGCCACGCAACATCGGAGCGGCGGCTCGCAACCTGGGTGTCGAGGTGGCGCGGACCCCTTACGTGGCTTTCAGCGACGACGACTCCTGGTGGGCGGACGACGCGCTGCCCCAGGCGGAACGGATTCTGGACAAGCACGACAAGGTCGGCCTGGTGGCGGCGAAAACCCTGGTCGGTCCGGCCGAACGGGAGGACCCGGTCGTTCCGCTGATGGAGAAGAGTCCGCTGGGCAGACCGGATGGCCTGCCGGGGCCCGCGGTCCTCGGCTTCCTCGCCTGCTCGGCCGTCGTCCGCCGGAAGGCGTACCTGCAGGCCGACGGCTTCAGCCCGCTGCTGCGTTTCGGTGCGGAAGAACGGTTGTTGTCCTACGACCTCGCGGCCCACGGCTGGCGGCTGTGCTATGTGGACCGGGTGCGAGCGCATCACCATCCTTCGTCGCTGCGGCCGTCTCCCGGTTGGCGCGAACGTACCGAATTGCGGAACACGCTCCTGATCACGATCATGCGACGGCCGGTGCGGCGGTGTCTGGTCGATGGATTCCGTGTCCTGGCGAGGATTCCGCGACAACCGGGCGTGCTCGGCGCCCTCGGCGGAGTGCTCTGGCGGCTCCCGTGGGCGCTGGCCGAACGTCAACCGTTGCCCGCCGGGGTGGAGCGACAGATCCGGATACTCGAACAGCTGCGGGGAGGCTGAGGTGGAGGCGCGGACGACGGTTGTGATGATCACCCACAACCGCCGGGAGCAGTTGCTGGAAACGCTGGGACAGATGACCGCACTGCCCGATGCCGCGCCGATCGTGGTGGTGGACAACGCTTCCACCGATGGCAGCGCGGACGCCGTCGAGCGACGGTACCCCGAGGTTCGGCTGATCCGGGCGCAACGGAACCTGGGTGCCGTCGGGAGGAACGTCGCCGTGCGCGAGGTGACCACGCCGTACGTGGTCTTCTGTGACGACGACACCCGATGGCAGCCGGGATCCTTGACGCGCGCCGCCGACCAGCTCGATCGCCATCCAGGCCTCGGTGTGGTGACCGGTCGGTGCCTGGTGGAACCCGAGCTGACCGAGGATCCGATCACGCCGGAACTGCGGCATTCGCCGGTTCCCGGGCCGGATTGGTTGCCCGGTCCCGCCCTGCTCGGGGTGATGGCGGGCCTCTCGGCCGTCCGGGTCTGTGCGTTCACCGAGGTCGGCGGGTTCTCGAGCCGGATGTGGCTCGGCGGTGAAGAGGAGCTGTTCGCGCTCGACCTCGCCGCCCGCGGCTGGTGGATGTGCTGGGACGAGCGGATGGTGATCCACCACGCGCCGTCGGCGGTCCGCGATCCACGTCGCCGCCGCCAGCTCGGCATCCGGAACACGCTGTGGACACTGTGGTCGCGCCGCCCTGTCCGCAGCGCCCTTCGGCGAACGGGCACCGTGCTGCGCTCCGCTCCCTGTGACCGGGCGACCGTCGGTGCCGTGGTCGAGGCGTTGGGAGGAATCCCGTGGGTGCTGCGGAACCGGGAGGTCGTGCCGGCCGGTGTGGAACGTGGGCTCGTCCTGCTGGAGGAGTCCCAGCGGAACTCGGCCGCGCGCCGGTACGTCGGCTGACAAGCCCGGACTTACCCGCCCGATCACGCGTGTCGCCCGCCCAATCACGCATGTGGCCCACCCGATCACGCATGTCGCCCATCCAGACACGGGAGTCGTCCGGTCGAGCACGAGAGCCGTCCGTGCGGAAACGGCGAACTCACGTGATCAGGCGGGCGACACGCGTGATTGGAGGGGCGACACGCGTGATTGGGCGGGTAACTCCGAGATCAGGGCAAGGAAGCGGCCCGGGTTTCCACCGATTCGGGCCGGACGACCCGCGCGTATGCGCGCACGGTGTCCGAAGCGATCCGATCCCACGAATAGCGTGCCTGTACCCGGTCCCGGCCCGCGGCCCCGAAGGCGTCCCGCACCGACTCGTCGGACAGCAGACGGCGCAACGCGGCCGTAAGGTCCCGAGGGCTGTGCGGCGGAACGAGGAGTCCGGTCACACCGTCGACGACGGTGTCGGACAGCCCGCCGACGGCGGCAGCCACCACAGGTACGCCGCAGGCCATCGCCTCGAGCGGCACGATGCCGAACGGTTCGTACCAGGGAGTGCAGACGACGGCGTCGGCCGACCGCAAGAGCTTGGGCATGTCCTCGCGGGAGACCTGTCCCGGCAGGTGGAGACGGTCGGACACGCCCAGCCGTTCGGCGCGCTCACGCAACTGTCGCGCGTTCTCATCCGTCTCGATCCGGCTCGTTCCGGGGCCGCCGGCGATGACGAGTTCCGTGTCGGGAAGCGCCGTCAGTGCGGCGACGGGGATATCGAAACCCTTGCGGGGCACCAGCCTTCCCACACTGACGATCCGGTGCTTCGCCGATCGGGGGAACGCCTCACCGCCCGCCGTGAAGCGTTCGAGGTCCACACCGCACGGCACCACTGAGGCGCGGGCACGGGGGAGGCCCATGCGGGCGAGTTCGAAAACCTCGTCCGAACAGGTCGCGATCACCCGGTCGGCGTGTTTGGCGATCATCCGCTCGAGCCGGACGTGGTCGGGCGGGCTGGTGTCGTTCTTGCCCTGGTAGCGCCGTTTCACCGTGGCGAGCGCGTGAAAGGTCTGCGCGACCGGGATGCCGAGGTCCTTGGCCGCCAGGAGGGACGCGAGACCGGACATCCAGAAGTGAGCGTGGACGACGTCCGGCTGTTCCTTCGCCCAACGCGAGCGGAGCACACGCCCGAATTCCCCCATATATGGCAGAAGTTCGTCCTTCCGCAGCTTCTTCGGCGGCCCGGCCGGGACGTGGTCCACCTGGTAGCCCGCAGGAGTGCCGACCTTGGCGGGACCGCGCCGGTTCTCCCGCCGTGTGTAGACGGTGACGTCATGACCTTGCCGCACCAGCGCGGCGGAAAGCTCGGCGACGTGGACGTTCTGGCCGCCGGCATCGGCTCCACCCAGAGCGGCGAGCGGGCTCGCGTGCTCGGAAACCATCGCGATCCTCATCATGCTCCTTCGGTCGGTCCTCTGTGGACTAATCGGTCACGTCGGCGAGCAGGGAGTCCCAGCGCCGGAGAAAGGCGTCCAGCCCGAAGTGCGCCAACGCGTACTCCCGGGCTGTTTTTCCAGCCAGCACGGCGAAATCAGGTTCGTGGATCAGTTCTCGATACGCCTTTGCCAGCGCCTGGACGTCGGTCGAGATCGCTCCGGCGCCGGGAGGCACGGCGAGCCCGGCCTCCGTCGTGGCCACGGTGACGACCGGCATGCCGAGGTGCATCGCCTCGAGCAGCGAGAGCCCCAGAGAGGTCCACCGGGCGGTGTGCAGATAGACGCGCCGCCGTGCGACCTCGGTATGCAGCTGTTCACGCGGCAGATCGCCACCGGATCGCACCGCGGGGTGGTGGCCGTCGAGTTCGTCGCTCCCGATGCCGTAGACGTCGACAGGGGCCAGCTCCGCGAACGCCGGCAGCAGGTCGGTCCCGGTGATCCGCCATCGACGGCGCGGCTCGTTGATCATCGCCGCGCCGTGGGGCAGTTCGCCGGTGTAGCGCTCACCGGGGTCCGGGATCCCGTGCGGTATCACGACAGTCGGCGCGAGCCCGCTGTCCCACATCAGTTCGTTGAAGTGGGTGACGTGGACCAGCGGGATGTCATCCCGGTCCGACAGCGGATGCCTGCTGGTGGCCGCGTGCGGCCTAGGCGCGTTGTGCTCCACGAAGACGGCGCGGATTTCCTTGCCAGGGCGACGATGCAGCCAGCGAGCGGTCAGGTCGAGCTCCTCGGGCCGTTGCAGGACAACAACATCGGGATCGATGCCGATCAACCGGTCCACGGGAACCTCTTGCGCCGCGGGCCAGTCGCGTCCGGAGAGACCGCGGCCCCAAGGTCCGCCTTCGGCCAGCGCGGGCACGAAATAGTCGTGACCACCATGGACGAAGGCCTCCGTCCATGATCCGTGTACATGCCACAGAAGTATCCGAAGCCGCGCGTTGTCCGTCATGCAGACGTGATTGCCCGCCGCCGTGGCGTTAAACGTCCGTCCGCGCCTCGGCTCCGTCGCGCCGGCTCGCGCGGCGCGTGATGACGGCCACAGCGAGACCGGCCAGCGATGTCAGCGCGTGCAGCGTGTTGTCGGCCCACCCGAAATTGATCGCGTCCCCGGCCAGCGTGGTCGCGGCCGAGAGTACGCCGAACGCGGTCAGTCCGGCGAAGGCCACAAAGGTCAGCCAGCCGAAAGCGGGAATGGCGCTCGGTTTCAGCACCGCGGCCAGCCCGAGCACACCGGCGGCCGTGCGGAAGATGTCGAGCATCCCGGTCGCGTTGAAGATCCAGAGGGTGTTCCGCCCCGCCGGGTTGTTCTCGGGCAGGAAGAAGAAGCCGAGAAGACCCAGCGCGAGCAGGATCAAGGCAATGACCAGCACCACTGGCCGGAGCGACGATTCGGGCGCACGTCCATTCATCGGGAAGCCTCCGTTCGACCGACAACTCCTGAAGTCGGATACCCGGCTGGGGCGCACCGAAACAGCCGACGCCCCCGGCCGAGGCAAGAGACCGGGGGCATCCGCGGGCAATCCGGATTCGGGATCAGCCGGACTGCGGGTCCGTGTCGTCGTGGGGATCACCCGAAGACGTGCCTTGCTCGCCACGCATCTCCTGGAGTTCCTCCCGGTCGGCCTTGCCGCTGCCGGGTTCGGCCATCTTCGCCTGCTGCGCGGCCTTGGCCTTATCCGGCAGCACATGCGCGGCGGCCGCCTGTGCCTTGTTCTTGGCGGAACCGGCGACCACCTTGTCGTCACCCTTCATGAGCGCCTCGAATCCCTCTCGTGCGACGTCGGCCGGGTCGTCCTTCGGCCCGGAGCCGACCTTCGTGTCCTGCATCCCCGCCCGCTCGAAGAACTCGGTCTCCGTCGGACCGGGTAGCAGCGCGGTGACCGTGACGCCGGAGTCCTTCAGTTCCGTGCGCAACCCTTCGGCGAACGACAGCAGGAACGCCTTCGACGCCGCGTAGACGGCGTGATAGGGGCCAGGAGCGGTCGCGGCGATGGACGACGTGAAGAGCACTCGTCCCGCCTTGCGATCCGCCATCGGCTTGGTCAGCCGATGGGTCAGGTGCACCGCCGACGTGACGTTGAGATTCACCATCTGCAGTTGCGCCCGCAGATCGCTCCCGAGGACTTCGCCGCCGACACCCACACCGGCGTTGACGGCGAGCGAGTCGACCGGCCGTCCCGTCGCCGCGACCCGTTCGACAAGTTCCTCGACGCCTTCGAAGGCGCTGAGGTCCGTTCGGACGGCGTCGACCCCGGCGCCGTGTTCCTGCAGCCTTCGCGCCGCCGGGATGAGTTCGTCGTCCTCCGCCGCGATGACCAGGTCGTAGCCGTGGTCGGCGAACTGTTTGGCCAGTTCGAACCCGATCCCGCTGGACGCTCCGGTGACCACCGCCAGCGGTTTGGTCGGTGTGGCCATGGTTGGCTCCTCCTTCGGTCGCTTATTCAAGCGGCTACCCGGTTTTCTTCGGAATAACCGCGGCGGGAACCGGTGATTTCGGGACCACTGTGGACGTTTGCGGTCCGACGACCGGGGTAGCCGGATGCGACACGGACGAGGCGGAGGGGTCATGATCGCGATAACCGGTTCAGGGAGAGAGTTCGCCCCGGCGCGGCCTTGGCTGCTTCGGCCGCCCGGGGTGTATCGCCCGCAGGATGACACCTGGCTCCTCACCCGGGTGCTACAGGCGACGGGAATGCCCTCTGGTGCACGAGTTCTCGATCTCTGCACGGGCACCGGCGCGCTCGCCGTGGCGGCGGCGAGGGAGGGGGCGGGATCGGTGACCGCCGTCGACGTCTCCCGCCGCGCACTGACCGCGGTTTGGCTGAATTCCCGCCTCCGCCGGCTGCCGATCCGGCTGGTGCGCGGCGGGCTCGCCGAGGCCGCCCGTGGCGGCCCGTTCGACGTGGTGCTGGCGAACCCGCCGTATGTTCCCAGCCCGGCCGCCGCGACCGGTGGTCCCGCACGGGCCTGGGACGCGGGACCGGACGGGCGAATCGTGCTGGAACCCCTCTGCTCCGAAGCTGCGTCCTTGTTGGCACCACAGGGTTTCCTCTTGCTCGTGCAGTCCGTGGTGTCCGATGTGGATCGGTCGTTGACTCAGCTGCGCACCGCCGGCTTCGCCGCGGCGGTGGTGGCGAGCCGGTCCGTTCCGTTCGGTCCGGTCATGCGGAAACGCGCGGCCTTCCTCGAATCCGCCGGCCTGATCAGGGCCGAGCAGCGATTCGAAGAACTGGTGGTGATCCGTGCCGACCGATAGAACGCGGGTGCGGATGGTGCCCGGTGGGCCCCTGCTCGTCGAAGGACCGGTCGAGGTCATCACCCCCGAGGGGAAGACGGTGACCTCGGACCGGTTCGTCGTCGCGCTGTGCGCGTGCCGCCGGAGCAAGCGCTACCCGTTCTGCGATACCAGCCATCGCCGCCGCTCGTCACGGCAAGGAGTGGAGCGGCCGGAGCAGTGAGGATTCACCGGCCGTCCACGAGCGCATGAGGTGCTCGGCCATCCGCGTCTCCAGCAGTTCGGTGGCCTGGATGCCCAGCGCGATATCCGGGGCGAGGCCGGGCTCCCGGGCCAGCAGATCGCCGACGACGTCATGCCGCAATACCTGCTCGTGCACAGCGTCGGCCTCGATATGCTCGGTGTAGAAGAAGCGGCATTCCGGTGCTCCGCCGAGGCGCCGCAAGGCCTCGTCCATGCGCCGCGCCGCCGGCGCGGTGGTGATCTCGGCGCTCGCGAAATGGCCGACCAGCGCCCCGCGCAGACTCCGGTGCAGGCCGAACAGCGACATCATGTTCACCGTGGCGAGCGTGCAGCCGGGGACGTGGTCGAGGTAGGCCAGATACCCAGGAGAGAGACCGGCCGCGGTCAGCAGATCCGCGAACAACTGTGAGTGCGCCCGATCGGCCCGCCCGCCGCCGAACTCGTCGAACTCGACGGCGACCAGCGCGGCCTTGGCCTTGCCACGGAGCCGCGGAATCACCCACGCGTGCGGATCGGCCTCCTTGAGGTGATAGATCGATCGGTGCGCGAAGTACTCCCGCAGATGCCACCATTCGCCGTCGTCGCGAAGGAAGTGCGTGACGCCGTCCCCGTCGACCGGCTCCACGAGCAGCTCGCCCAGCATCCCGTCGACATCGGTTCCCCTGGCGACGTTTCCCCGGATTCCTTCGAGGAAGACCCGCTCCAAAGCAGTGCGCAGTTCGAGCAGCCCGATGTCCCATTCCCAGGCCGGGTGTACGCCGGCGAAGCCTTGGTAGTGCAGCTCATAGCAGATATGCAGGGCCAGTTGCAGGTCGTCGCCGAACGGATCGGCCGCGGCGGCCCCGTCGAGGTCGAAGTCGTCCACCCGGTCGCCCGACAGGGTGTCGACCACGGCGGCGGACAGCGGGCCGCGGCTCTCCGGCAGCCGCGCGGGCGCCTCCTCGGTGGTGGTCATGCGCGGTGAGTACCCGGTCTACGCGTGCGGAACCGTTTCCTCGGTGAGCATCCGGAGCACCGCGATGTCCCCGTCGGCGGCCGCACGACGTTGCCGTTCGGCACCGGTGCCCTCGTTCTGCAGCTTGTCGAGCAGGGTGAGTACCAGCGGCAGATCGCCCGTGTCCTCCAGCGCGGTCCGTGCGTGCGCGAGTAGCGACGTGAGCTGGACGGTGGCCGGGACCGGCTTCCCGGCCACCGGGTCGACGGCCGGGCCGGACAGGCCGTGCCGTGCGGCCGACCACACCGCGGCGGCGGCGATCTGCGGGTCCAGCGGATCGGCTTCGACGCCGCGATCCAGATCGTTCAGCGCCGTGCGGACCAATGCCCTGGTCAGCAGCGCCTGCAGGACCGCCTCGTCCACAGTGGACGCTACGTCGGCGGCGCGGACCTCGACGGTCGGCCAGCGCGAGGACGGCCTGGCGAGCCAGAAGCTCTGGTTCTCGTCGACGAGGACACCGCAGTCCACCAACCGGCCGACCTGGATTTCGAGATCCTCGATGCCGTCGAAGTAGGGTGCGATGCCCGAACCGGGAAAGCGGCTCTGTTCCACCATCCGCCAGCTCTCATACCCGGTGTCGTTCCCGCCCTCGAACGGTGAATTCCCGGAGAGCGCCAGCAGAGTGGGCAGCCATTCGGCCAGGTGATTCACGACGGCGACCGCGATGTCGCGATCCGGAACACCGATATGCACGTGGCATCCGCACGCCTCATAGGACTTGACGACGCCGGCATAGAGCTCGTCGACCTTTCCGAACCTGACGTCGGTCACGAGATCCCGCTCGGGCGAGCGGCGGAGGGGAGTACCGGTGGCGATGATGGCGCAGTCCTGTGCCGCGGCGGCTTCGGCGAGTGTTCGCCTTCTTCTGTCACCCGGAGTCCGGCCAGGCATGTCTGCTCGAGATCAACCCGAGGCATTCGCAGTCCCACGCCGAACTCTTCGAGTTCGTCGACGGCGTGGCGAACCACCACATCATGGTTCAGCTCGGCCTCGGCCGCGATCCCGGCGAGCGGAGACACCGGGGCGACTACCAGATCGCCGGCAAGTGGTACTACCGTCGCTTCAGCGACGGATTGGTGACCCGGGTGCCCACCCGTGGTGAGGTCGCCACCTTGGAAGCCGAGATCCCCGGAGTGAAGATCGCGGTGGTCCCCGAAGCCGGGACGCGCCTTTCCGATCTGCACGGGCAGGACAGCTACAGCTACGAACTCGCCCACCTGTTCGTCGCGGCACAGACCCAACGGGAAATGGAGCAGAAGTACCGCCGGTGCGTCGACGCGCTGCGGTTCGAATTCGAGGAGGGGTAGCCCATGCGGACGGTGGCTTCGCTGCCGTACGAGATCACCGAGGACGACCACGTCTGGATCCCGATGTCCGACGGAATCAGGCTGTCGGCAAGGATCTGGCGTCCGGTCTGCTCGGACACCGAGCCCGTTCCAGCGGTCCTGGAGTACATCCCGTACCGGTACCGGGACCTGACGTCGGTCCGGGATTCGGTGCATCACCCGTACCTGGCGGGGCACGGCTACGGGTGTGTGCGGGTGGACATCCGCGGTTCAGGGGAGTCGGAAGGCGTACTCGCGGACGAGTATCTGGAACGGGAACAGCTGGACGCGGAAGAGGTCCTCGAATGGATCTCCGGGCAGCCGTGGTGCACCGGCCGGACGGGGATGATGGGCATTTCCTGGGGTGGCTTCGCGGCGCTGCAGACGGCGGCGCGGAAACCACCGGGGCTGGCCGCGATCGCGATCTCGTCGTTCACCGACGACCGGTACGCGGACGACATGCACTACATGGGCGGTTGCCTGCTCTCTGACAACGTTGCCGAGGCGTCCACCATGTTCGCCTACAGCACGTTGCCGCCCGACCCGGCGCTGGCCGGGGAACGGTGGCGGGAGCTGTGGCTCGAGCGGCTGGAGAACTGCAGCCTCTGGGCGGGGGAGTGGCTGAGCCACCAGCGACGTGACGACTACTGGCGGCACGCGTCGGTCTGCGAGAACTACAGCGATATCCAGGTACCCGTGCTCGCGTCGAGCGGCTGGGCGGACGGCTATTCCAACGCGGTGTCCCGGCTGTTGGCCAACCTCGACGTCCCGCGCCGCGGACTGATCGGTCCGTGGTCGCATAAATACCCGCATCTGGGTCAGCCGGGTCCGGCGATCGGGTACCTGCAGGAGCTGGTCCAGTGGTGGGACCACTGGCTCAAGGACATCGAGAACGGCGTCATGGACGGCCCGATGCTGCAGACCTGGATGCAGGACAGCGTCCCGCCGTCGACGTCGTACGAGGACCGTCCCGGCCGCTGGGTCGGCGAACCGTCCTGGCCCTCGCCGCACGTTCGGTCGTCGACCCATCGCCTCACCAGGCACCGGATCGCTCAGCCGGACGAGGACGTCCGTGAAGAGCGGTTGTCCGTCGAGTCGCCGCTCTCGGTCGGCCAGTTCGCCGGCAAGTGGGCCTCCTACAGCGCCCCTCCAGACCTTCCGTACGACCAGCGCGAGGAGGACGGCGGTTCGCTCGTGTTCGACACCGACGAACTCACAGAGCCGTGCGAGATCCTCGGCTCGCCGGTGGTGGAGCTGGAGGTCTCCGCGGACAAGCCGGTGGCGATGGTCGCCGCACGACTGTCCGATGTCGCGCCGGACGGCCGCGCCACCCGCGTGACCTACGGGCTGCTCAACCTGACGCACCGCGACGGCCACGACGAGCCGGAGCCACTCGAGCCAGGGAAGCCGTATCGCGTCCGGATCGAGCTCAACGCCGTCGCGCAGGCGTTTCCGGCCGGGCATCGCATCCGGCTGTCGCTCTCGTCGTCGTACTGGCCGCTGGCCTGGCCGCCGCCGGAACCGGCGATGGTGACCGTCCACACGGGACAGAGCACCCTCACCCTGCCGGTTCGCCCGCTCGCCGAGCCGGACGAGGTGTCCGCCCGCCCGTTCGGCGAACCCGAAGGCACGGAACCGCTGCCCTCCACGCAACTCGAGCCGGGGGAGCAGCGCTGGACGGTCTCACGCGACTTGATCGGCTACTGGTCCGCGCTCGAGATCGTGAAGAACGCAGGCAAGGTCCGGTTCGACGACATCGATCTCGACGTCACCAGGAACGTCTTCGAACGCTATTCGTGGGTGGCCGACGACTTCTGTTCCCCGGTCGCCGAAACGGCGTGGTCGATGACGTTCACCCGGGACGAGTGGTCGGCGAGGACCGAGACCAGGACCCGGGTTTCCTGCACGCCGACCGAGTTCGTCGTCGACGCGCAGCTCGACGCCTACGAAGGTGAGCGAAGGTGCTTCTCCCGCAACTGGCATCGGACGGTTCCCCGTGATCAGGTTTAGGACCAGCCTCCCCGCGAAGGCCTTGCTCACGTGGTTGCGGCTCACCAAACGGAAGCGGACGTACGCTGATCTCGGCCGGTTCCGCCGGAGTATCGAACGCAGCCAGGGTGCGGGTGACACCGGCCCGATCAGGTCGATCAGGCGCCGGTTCGACGTCTACACGATCCGACCGGTGGACGCCGGTATCGGGAAGCAGGTGGTCTGGCCGGAGCGTCTCGAATGCCTCGTTGGGGACGTTGAGCGTCTCGTACGTGGCATTGGGGCACGTCTGTCCAGTGTGGACCCTACGGCCGGACCACCGCGACCGGGCAGTGCGCGTGGTGGAGCGCGGAGTCGCTGACGGAACCCAGCAGCAGGCGACGTAGGTCGCCGTGGTCGCTGCGGCCCAGCACCAGCAACGCGGCGTTCGCGGTCTGCTCAGTGAGGGCTCGCCCCGTCGGACCGGTGCTGTGCACGACGCGCACCGTGACGTCCGGATGGCGCTCCTGCCAGGGCCGCAGCTGCCGGTCGATCTGCTCGTCGGCGACTTCCTCCGGGACACTTGGGGCGGGGTCGAGCACCGGTCCGCCGAGCGGCGGTTCAGCCGCCAGGCCCCAGACAGGGATTCCCGCGACGTGGACCGCGTGCACCTCGAGTCCGTGCCGGGCCGCGAAATCGAACGCGAACCCGGCCGCCTGCGCACTCTGTTCCGAGCCGTCGGTGCCGAGAACGACCGGGCCGCTGGAGGGCCCGCCTTCTCCGCGGACGACGACCAACGGACGTCCGGCCTCGCGGGTGACCTCGGATTCGGTCGAGCCGAGCACCGCGCGGGTGAACACCCCGCTGTGGGACTCGCCCAGCACGATCATCGCGGCGTCCGTCTCGTCGGCGACCGAGGTCAGCACCGCTTCCGGGGTGCCACCGCCGACGACCGTGCGGACGTCGAGGTCCGGTTCGAGGCGGTTGATGGCTTCGGCCATCGAAGTCAGCTGTCGCTGGGATTCCTCCACGGTGGCGGCGTCATCGGCGGCTTCGGGGACGACCCCGGCCAAGGGCGCGGCGACCAGGTCGGATCCGGGCGGCGGTAAGCGATCTCGGGTGCAATAGGCGAGCACGAGGCCGCGGCCTCGTGCTTTGGCCTCGGACACGGCCCAGTGGACCGCGCGGCGGGCTTCCAACGACCCGTCGAACCCGGTCACCACCGGACCGGTTCCGTTTTCCGTGGGGGACACCGGCCATCACCTCCGACGTCGTCAGTGGGTTCTCGGTCGCAGACGTCTATGTGTCCGAGCAAACCTGTCACCGATAAGGCGCGGTACACCGTGCGCGAGGCGGCTACCCGGGCTTGGGTTCCTCGCTCTCGAGCGCCGGCTTGCACGGTGAGCAGTGCCGAGAGACCCGCGCACCCACAGAAGGTGACCTGTCGCATGTCGAGTAGTAGCCGCGGAGGCCGTTGACGAAGCGCTTGCTCCGCTGCTGAAGCGACAGTGTCGGCGTTCGATACATCTAGCTCGCCACTGACGACGATCACCGTGGTACTGGGGTCACTCTGCTGGATCGTCGCCGTGACCAGTGGAGGCTGCGGTACCTGCTTCCTCAGCATCTGTGTGTTCATCGGCTCTCCCCTTCGCAGGACGATAGGGACGCACGGCATGTCCAACACGCAGCTTCTTAACGTACTGAGCCCGCATCGTTCTTCAAGCTGCCCGGCTGCCGGTTTTCTCAATCTCGAACTGCTGTTCGATTCTGGATGGGGTAGGGGTCGTCTTCGCGCAGGGCGGTGACGAACCGCGCGACCTGGGCGGGCGGCGGCGCGATCGTCTTCCCGCCGAGGTAGCGGAGGATGATGAGGTCTTCGCCGGAGTGGGTCTCGACCGCCGCTGCCCAGCCGTGGATCTCGTCCCACAGCAGAGCGACGTCGCGTCCGGGATGGCTGGGGAGCCGCTCATCGAGGGCGACGTAGGCCGAGACCGGACTGTCGTGATCGACCGTGCAGGATTCGAGGCCGATGCCGAGAGCGTGCGTCACTTCGGCGAGGTATGCCCAAACGGCGTCGGAGGCGGGGCGGGGGTGAGAGACCGGCCCGGTGAGAGTTGCGGCCACGAGGATGCCTTTCCTTACTGGGCCCGTCCAGTGCGGAGCCCGCGGATTGCGGGCCCCGCGCCGGACGAGGCACTCAGGCCTGGATCTCCTTGCGATCGTTTTCGGTGCCGGTGATCTCGATGCGCCGGGGCTTGGCCTTCTCGGCGATCGGGATGCGCAGGGTCAGCACGCCGGCTTCGTAGCCCGCCGCGACGCGGTCGGTGTCGAGGGCGTCGCCGAGGAACAGCTGACGGGAGAAGACGCCCAGCGGTCGTTCCGAAACCTGCATCTGGACGTCGTTTCCGGGGATCGGCCGCCGTTCCGCCTTGACCGTGAGGACGTTGCGCTCGATATCCAGTTCGATCGCGTCGGCGGCAACGCCGGGAAGGTCGAAGCAGACGACGAACTCGTCGCCCGCTCGGTACGCGTCCATCGGCATCGTGGCCGGCTTGGACCAGGTTCCCGGGTTCGCGGCGCCGAAAATCTGCTGGGTGACGCGGTCGAGCTCACGGAACGGGTCGGTGCGCATCAACATCGGGTTCCACCTCCTGGATTCGATGTTCGTCTGGTGTCAACACGCCCCACCGTTGTAGCATGTCATCGAAACGATGACAACCACTAAGTCGTCGATGGGATGACAGACATGGATTCAGGCACCTCACACGCCATACAGGCCGTGCACGAAGCGGTGGTGGCCGCGCGCGCCGGCACTGCCGACCCGGACAGCGTGCTGGCGGCGTTGGCCGCGTTGCGATCGGTTCGTGAGGAGCTGGCCAGGTGGGAGCCGGAGCTGATCGCGGCCGCTCGAGACGGTGGGGTCAGCTGGAGCGCGCTCGCGCCTGCCCTTGGAGTGGCGAGTCGTCAGGCGGCGGAACGGCGATTCCTCCGGCTACGGCCCTCGACCACAGGCGAAGGCACAGGCGAGGGGCGTGTCGATGCGGAACGCGATCGGCGGGCCGGCGATCGTGCCGTGGCCGAATGGGCGAGGCGGAACTCGGCGGTCTTGCGCCAGTTGGCCGGGCAGGCCGGTGCGCTGGACGGTTTGACGGCCGCGGCCGAGGAAAGCGCGGCCCGGCTCAGCACGGCGCTCGGCGGGAACGACGCGACAGGTCTTCTGGCTCCTTTGGCGGACCTGCGGACCCACCTGACCCGAGAACACACCGGCTTCGCCGATCGGCTCGAAGCGATCAATAAGCACACCGATCAGGTACGGCAGCACGCCGTGGACAAGCGGCGCGAGCGCGGTACCTCGTCGTGAATCGGATCAGCTCATGTGGTTCGGTCTGTTCCCCGGTCCGGCCCTGGCTCCGGTCGCGGGGGTTCGGGTTCGGGAACCGGTGCCGGGCGATCCGGGCCCGGCTCGATCGGTGCCGGTTCAGGCACTGACGGATCCGGGGGCAACGGATCTGGCGGCGCCGGAGGAGGCGCGGTAAGACGAACACCCATGATCAGTAATATCCCTGAACTGCGACGGCAAATGCCGGTCCGGCCAACACCGGGCCAATTCAGGACTACCACGCTGAGCGAACGCTGAAACCCATTGCCACTCCGGCGACCATTCTGAGCCTCCGACCGGTGGCCTTACTGGTTCTTGTGGGGACGAACCACGGCCACGGGGCAGGGTGCGTGGTGGACCATGGCATGGCTGACAGATCCCAGGATGGCACGGCGTATCGCGCCACGTCCGTGGCTGCCCACAACGAGCAGCGTGGCGCCTTCGGCATGTTCTGCCAGCGCGCGGGCCGGCCGGTCGAGCTCGACCACGTTTCGGACGACGACGTCCGGGTGGTGTTCCTGGTGTCCTGCCAGGGATTCGGCGAGCAGGCGCAATCCTCGTTCCTGGGTGATCGCCAGGTCTTGCGCGGCGGGATTCACCGCGATCGTGTCGAGGGACAGGTCGGACCAGGCGTGCACGGCCACCAGTACACACCGGTGCCGGTCGGCGAAGTCGTAGGCGAAACCGATGGCGTCCGCGCCGGCATCGGATCCGTCGACGCCGATCACGACCTTTCTGTCTTCCGTCTCCGACCGGCCTTGGCTGTCCCGCACGACCACCATCGGCCGGTGGTGGTCGTGCAGGAGCTCGGTGGCCGTCGAGCCGACCAGGAGTCTGGGCAGCGCGGTCAGCCCGGAGGATCCGATGACCAGCAGCTCCGCGTGCTGCGCGGCAAGGGCCAGTTCTTCGGGTGCGCGGCCGGAAAGCAGCCGGGTCGAGACGGCCAGTTCCGGCCATGCCCGGCGGCATTCCTGCGCGACGTCGTCGAGAAGGGCTTCCGCGTGCCGCTGCGCGGTTTCCTGGCCGGTGTCGAGGAAGGTCGGGTCCGGCCATGGTCCGGCGACGGCGGCCGTGTCAGGCATCGGCGCGAACCCGACGACATTGACGACGACAAGTCCGCGACCGCGGCTGGCGGCCTCTTCCGCTGCCCAGCGCACGGCCTTCCGCGCTTCCTCGGAACCGTCGTAGCCTGCGACTACTTCATTGTCCGTAATGGATTCTGGTGTGGACATCATCGCTGCTCCGTAACCATCATGTCCGATCTCGTCGAAATCGTCCCGCGACGTCATACGGATACCCGCTCTGGCCGAGGCTGACACACGACTCGCGGAACTGAACCGGTTAGCCGGATCGTGACTGGGTACCCATTCGGGGAAAGCGGATGATCGCGGCAGGCATGAATCCAGGTGGTGTCCACAATGGTTTCCGATAGGTCGGTGGACGCGGAGCAGGCGCGTCGAACGGTCGAAGAAGCAAGGGAGTCCGGGTGGGACCGGCCCAGTTTCGGCAAGGAGTTGTTCCTTGGCAGGTTCAGGCTGGATCTCATCGATCCTCTGCCGGACATCGATCCGGATCTCGCGCAGGAGGGTGAGCGGTTCCTGTCACGGCTGCGCGAGTTCTGTGAGACGAAAGCCGACGGTCACCGGATCGAGCGTGAGGCGCGGGTCGGCGATGAGGTGATCAATGGCCTGAGGTCGCTCGGTGCCTTCGGCATCAAGATTCCGCGCGAGTACGGCGGGCTCGGGTTGCCTGCCGTTTACTATCACCGCGCGCTGATGCTGGTCGGTTCGGTGCACCCTTCGTTGGGTGCGTTGTTGTCGGCGCATCAGTCGATCGGGGTGGCGCAGCCGGTCAAGCTGTTCGGTACCGAGGAACAGAAGCGGGAGTTCTTGCCGCGCTGTGTGCGGGAGATTTCCGCGTTCCTGTTGACCGAGCCGGACGTGGGAAGCGACCCGGCCAGGCTGGCGACCAGTGCGGTACCCACTGACGACGGACGCGGCTACACGCTCAATGGCGTCAAGTTGTGGACCACCAACGGTGTTCTCGCCGATCTGCTGGTCGTGCTGGCCAGGGTGCCGGCGTCAGGGGACCGCAAGGGCGGCATCACCGCGTTCGTGGTCGAGGCCGGATCCGAGGGCATCACGGTGGAGAACCGTAATTCGTTCCTCGGCCTACGTGGCATCGAGAACGGCGTCACGCGCCTGCATGATGTCGTCGTTCCGGCGGAAAACCGGATCGGCAAGGAAGGCGAAGGACTCAGAATCGCTTTCACCACACTGAACGTCGGCAGGCTGTCCCTCCCCGCGTTATGCGCCGGGGCCGCGAAGTGGTGCCTGAAGATCGCGCGTGAATGGTCGGGAATCCGGGTGCAGTGGGGCAAGCCGATCGGCGCGCACGAAGCCGTCGCCGGCAAGATCTCCTTCATCGCGTCGACCGCGTTCGCACTGGAGGCGACGCTCGAGGTGTCCGGGCGGCTTGCCGACGCCGACCGGCACGACATCCGCATCGAAGCCGCGCTGGCCAAGCTGTTCGGCTCCGAGCAGGCGTGGCTGGTCGCCGACGAGCTGGTACAGATCCGTGGTGGCCGAGGCTACGAGACCGCGGAATCCCTTGCTGCGCGCGGAGAGCGGGGCGTACCGGTCGAGCAGGTCTTGCGGGATCAGCGGATCAACCGGATCTTCGAGGGATCATCGGAGATGATGCGCCTGCTCATCGCCCGGGAGGCCGTCGACACCCATCTCTCGGTCGCCGGCGACATCATCGACCCGAAGGCCGATGTCAAGCGCAAGGCGAGCGCCGCGGCGCATGCTTCCGGGTTCTACGCACGCTGGCTGCCGACGCTGGCCGCGGGCCGGGGACAGCTGCCTGGCTCCTTCGGTGATTTCGGACCGCTGGCCGGACATCTGCGCTTTGTCGAGCGGAACGGCCGCAAGCTCGCCCGGCAGACCTTCTACGGCATGTCCCGGTGGCAAGGCAAACTGGAGCACCACCAGAGGTTCCTCGGCAGGCTTGTGGACATCGGCGCGGAACTGTACGCGATGAGCGCGAGTTGCGTGTACGCCAAGACGCTGCGGGCCGAACGAGGCGCGCCGGCCGTCGAGCTCGCGGACGCGTTCTGCCGGCAGGCCCGGGGCCGGGTGGAGGAATTGTTCGATCGGTTGTGGCACAACACAGACGCCAGCGACATGACGATCGCCGGCCAGGTACTCCAGGATCGGTACACCTGGCTTGAGGAAGGTGTTCTCGACACCTCGATCGAGGGGCCTTGGATCGCCGACGTGTCCCAAGGCCCGTCACAACGCGACAACCTACGGCGCGTCGTACGCGAGAGCACGGCCAGCGACGGTGACGTATGAGGGGCCACGGGGCCGGGCATCGTGAACGTGTCGTGGTCGTGACGGGCGCGAGCGGAGGCGTCGGCCGTGCCACCGCGAGGCTGTTCGCGGCCAGAGGCGACCACGTCGCGCTCCTGGCACGCGGTGAGAAAGGCCTGAAGGGCGCCGCTGAAGACGTCCGGGCGGCCGGTGGGACGGCGATGTCCCTTCCGGTCGATGTCGCCGACTATCCGGCCGTGAACCGCGCCGCACAACAGGTCGAGGACGAGTGGGGCCCGATCGACGTGTGGGTGAACGTGGCCTTCAGTTCGGTGTTCGCCCCGTTCACCGAGATCTCCCCGGAGGAATTCCGGCGCACCACCGAGACCACCTATCTCGGCTTCGTGCACGGCACCAAGGCCGCCCTCGTCCGGATGAGGCCACGTGACCGCGGCACGATCGTGCAGGTCGGCTCCGCACTGGCTTACCGGGGAATCCCGTTGCAGTCCGCCTACTGCGGTGCGAAACACGCCATCCAGGGATTCCACGAATCGCTGCGCTGTGAACTGCTCCACGACCGCAGCGCGGTGCGGGCCACGATGGTGCAATTACCGGCGGTGAACACACCGCAATTCGACTGGGTTCTGACCCGGCTGGCCGGCAGACCACGCCCGGTTCCGCCGATTTATCAACCCGAAGTCGCCGCCCGCGCCATCCTTTATGCGGCAGACCATCCCCGCCGCCGGGAATACTGGGTGGGCGCGACGACGGCCGTCACCCTGCTCACCAGCAAGTTCGCCGGCGGCCTCCTGGACCGCTATCTGGCCGGAACCGCCTACCGCGCCCAGCAAACCGACGACTCGCGCGATCCCGGACAGCCCGCCAACCTTTGGGTGCCGGTGGATGACGACCGCGGCGATGATTTCGGCGCCCACGGACGGTTCGATGATCAAGCCCACCCACGTAGTGCGCAGCTGTGGGCATCTCAGCACCACGGCACGGTCCTGACCGCGGTACTGCTAGGGATAGGTGCCGTGCTCGCCCGGCGACGGCGTGGCCGTGTTCCCGGAAGGCGCAGGGCCAGGTACCACAGGGCCGCGAAATGGTGGCCCGTTGCCCGACCGAGCAGGACGCTCAAGAAGCGGCGGATCGGCTGGTGGACCGGTTCTCCCGACTGGTACCAGGGCTCCCGGTGACCGCCGGCATCGAGGCGGCTGACCGCCACGGTTCTGCCGGCATGAGGATTGGGGCCACTGCCGGTTCAGACGAGGACGAGGTAGCGGAGCCAGAGATAGGGCGCGGCCACGAGCACGGTGATCAGGGTGACGACAAGACCTTTCTTGGTGAATTCCCAGAAGGCTAGGAGTGAGTTGCCGCCGGTGGCGTCGGCGGCCAGTTTCGCCAGGTCGCCGATGACACCGGTTTTGACCAGTGCGCCGATCATGATGAAGAGCCCGGCGAAGAACAACAGGGTTTCCCATCCGACGCTGGCCAGGTAGTCCTTCGGACGTCGATGTCCGGTCTTCTCATTCCGCTCGCCTTGATCGCGGCGTTCGTCTTCGTGGCCGCCCTTCTCCGCTTCGCTCACCACGGGCGGAACCGCGGCTAGCGCGTGCGCCCGCTGACCTGCACCTCGGTATCGAGAGTTCGACAGGCACGACGTCGGGAACCCGGCGCGACCGCCGAGATCGCCGTAGCCTGAAGGTATGCATGCCAGCGAGATGGTCGAGGAGTTCCCGGTCGTGGATATGGACTCCGACGCGCTCGACGCGGCGCGCCTGCTCGCGGAGCACCGGCTGCCCGGCATCGTCGTCACCGATCAGGAGGGCTGCCCGCAGTTCGTTCTGCCCGCCTCGCAGGTCGTCCGGTTCCTGGTCCCTACCTATGTGCAGGACGACCCGTCGCTTGCCGGAGTCCTCAACGAGTCGATGGCAGATCGTGTCGCCGACAAGCTGGGCGGCCGGAAGGTTCGCACGTTGCTTCCCCGCGAGCCGACCGAGTTGCCCCGGGTGAATTCGGACGACACGATCATCGAAGTCGCGGCCGTGATGGCCAGGCTGCGCTGTCCGCTGGTCGCGGTCATGCAGGACAAGACCCTGCTCGGCGTGATCTCCGCATCCCGTCTCCTGCAACAGGCCCTCGCCCCACACTGAGCCTCACTTCTATTTGAGGGGTAAGGCAAATGTGGCGCGTGTGGGTCACCCCGCGCAGGCGTTCAGCCGTGAAGGCCTCCTTGCCTACCCTGAGGGTAGGCAAGGAGCCCTTCACTACCCCGCCGACGTGATCACTGATGGGAACGGTGTCGCTGCGATGGCCGCGAGGATCGTCGGCTGACGGACTGCCGAGATCGGTCTCCTGGTGTAGCGGGGGCGGCGGGAGTACATTTTCTGCCAGGTGCGCCGGGAAGCCTGGTCGGCAGTCGATTTCGCCGACCGGGAGAGAGCCACCATGTCCAGCACCACTGCGTCACCGCACGCCGCCGTCCACGTCGAGGGGCTGACCAAGCGGTTCGGCCGCACGCTCGCGGTCGACGACTTGTCCCTGTCGGTTCCCGCCGGTGAGGTGTTCGGCTTTCTCGGCCCGAACGGCGCGGGTAAGTCCACCACCATCCGGCTGCTACTCGGTTTGATCCGTCCGTCCGCCGGGACCGCGACGGTGTTCGGCGTGCCCGCGGCGGATGTGCGGCGGGCGCATTGCTTGCTGGGGTACGTACCTGGCGATGTCGCGCTGTGGCCGGATTTGACCGGCGCCGAGATCCTGGAACTGCTGGCCCGGATCGGCCCTGGCATCGACGCGCGGTACCGCGCGGAGCTCGTGCGGCGATTCGCGCTGGACCTGGGCAAACCGGCCAAGACCTACTCGACCGGCAACAGGCAGAAGGTCGCCCTGGTCGCCGCCTTCGCGACCAGGGCGGATCTGCTCGTGCTCGACGAGCCGACCAGCGGCCTGGATCCCTTGATGGAACAGGAATTCCGGCGCTGTGTCGCCGAGGCGCGCGAACGAGGTCAGACAGTGTTCCTCTCCTCGCACCAGCTCGCCGAGGTCGAGGCCGTCTGCGACCGGGTCGGGATCCTGCGTGCCGGGCGGCTTGTCGAGATCGCCGGTATCGCCGAGCTACGCCGGTTGCACCGCACTACCGTCGAGGTCGGCTACCGCGGCACCGAGCCGTCCTTTGTGGACGTTCCCGGTGTGGTCGAGGTCGAGCGGCTGGATCGCTCACGTCTGCGAATCACCCTGTCGGGGCCGGCGGGACCCGCATTACGCGCGCTCGCTCTTGCCGACATCACCACAGTCTCAATGCGCGAACCGACACTCCAGGAAATCTTCCTCGACTACTACGGGGAGAACGCGCGATGACCACGACACCCGCCGAGGCCGTCGGGACACCGGCGCAGCCGACCTTCCTGGTGCGGGGGCGCCCAGGTCTTGCCGTCACGCGCCACCTCGCCCGGCGAATCCGGCGCAGCACGCTGGTCGTCGCGCTCGCCATGGCCGGTATGTCCGCGGTCGTGGCCGGCCAGTTCCAAGCCACGTTCGCCGGCGCGCTCGACGCATCGGCGCTGCAGGCGCTGGCACAGAACCCGGCCATCCGGATCCTGTTCGGGCCACCGGTCGCACTCGATGACCCGGGCGGGTTCACCGTCTGGCGCACCGGCACACCCGTCCAGGTCCTGACCGCGGTGTGGGCTCTGCTGACCGCGACCCGGCTCACCCGCGGAGAAGAAGACGCCGGCCGCAGCGACCTGCTCCTCGCCGGCCGCCTCCGCGCGGCCGATCTGCTCACCCGATGCCTGATCACCATGGCCGCGGCGGTGGTCGTGATCGCCTCGGCCCTCGCGCTGGCCCTGCTGCTCACCGGCACCCAACCCGCCGGGGCGCTCGTCCACGCCGGCGGGATCCTCGGTATGACACTGACTTTCGCCGCCGCGGGAGCGCTCGCCGCACAGATTCTGCCCACCCGCGCCGCCGCCTCCGGACTGGCCGTCGCCGCGCTCGGCGTGAGTCTGCTTCTGCGCATGCTCGCCGACGGCATCGGCACGTTCTCGTGGGCCGCATGGATCACCCCATTCGGTCTCACTGCCCGAGCGGCGCCCTACGCGGGCAATCGACTCACCCCGCTCCTTGTACTGGCCGCGTTCGCGGTCCTGCTCGCCGGCGCCGCCGTCATCGTCGCCTCTCGCCGGGACCTCGGCCGCGGACTGCTGAACCCGTCCGGCCGCCGCCATCCCAAGACACGGCTGCTGCATTCGATCACCGGCTTCGCCGTCCGCCGCGCACTACGCGCCACAGTCGGTTGGGCCACCGGAATCGCGGCCTACTTTCTCCTTGTCGGGGCCCTCATCGCCTCAGTTCTCCGGTTCCTGCAAGAGAATCCGAAGTTCGCCGAGTTCGCGGCCACCGCCGGCTTCGGCGGTCTCGGGACCGCCGAGGGGTTCGCCGCGGCGATATTCAGCCTCCTCGCCATCCCGGTCGGCCTTTACGCCGCCACCCGCATCGCCGCTTTCGCCGCCGACGAAACCGACCGTCGGTCGACGCCGTTGTTCGCCTTGCCCATTCGACGCCAGAGGTTCGCGATCACCGAAATCGCCGTAACCGCGGCCGGAGTGCTCGTTCTTCTCACCACGGCCGGGCTGGCGCTCTGGGCCGGCACGAGCATCACGGCCGCACCGTTCGGCATCGCGTCGGCACTCGGCGGGGCGTGGAACACCACGCCGATCGCGCTGCTCGCTCTCGGTGCCGCGGTATTCGCGCTCGGCTGGGTGCCTCGCGCGGTCGGGCTGTTCGGCGCGGTCCCTGTCGCAGGCGGCTTCCTCGTCAACGTCGTTCTGCAGAGCACCGAAGCGCCTGGCTGGCTGACCTACCTCACACCGTTCGGGCACGTCGCCGCAGTCCCCGCGAGCCCACCCGACTGGGGCGCGATCGCTGTCCTCACCGCGATCGCCGGATCGCTCGCGGCGCTCGGCGTTCTCGGCTACAACCGGCGCGACCTGAGTACTTGACGCGGCCCATCGTCGGAGCGGCGGACCGCGGTTTCGGGCTATGACCTGCGATAGATCGTGATGGAGTGGCCGACCTCATCGATCGGCGTGCTGCTGTCGATCAGGGCCGCCAACTGGTCATCGGCCTTGGCGATGGCGGTATCGGACACGACGAGCAGGCCGCGAACCTGGTCCGGGGGGACGAGGAGCGGGTCGGCGGCGTGAATCCCGTAGTAGGACGGCACGCCGCTGCCCTTGTAGACGAGCCAGGTCCGCTCGCCCGGGTAACGCAGTCTCAGGCGGTCGGCCAGCCGGCCCAGGTCCTGGCCCCAGTCGGCGTTCGAGTCGTGCAGGCGCAGATGGGTCTTTGCCGATCCTCCGAACGCCTCGTTGGAGTACGGCAGGTAATACGGGAACGTTCGCAGCGAGCTGACTACGACGAAGATGGCCAAGACCGCCGTCGCAACGTGCGCCCACCGCCGGCGTAGGGCGACCACGCCGGCCGCGGCGACCGCCAGGAACATCGGTATGAAGACCACGTACCGGACGCCGAGATCACGGCTGCCGGTTACGTTTGCGGCCAGCATCACGGCCGCGGGAACGAGTAGGTAGGGGATGGCCGGGCGGAGCCGGGGAATCGCCACCATCGCGACGACACCGGCCAGCCAGAGCGCCAGCGCGCCCAGTGGCGTCTTCACCATCAGCGCGGCCGGTAGGTAGTACCACAGCGAACCGTGATACTGCCGGCCGAACAGGAAGCCGCCCCATATCTGATTGTCGAAGTCGAACTGGACGTGCATCCCGTTCCGGTACGGCTTGGGAAACGGCAGCCAGTCGGCGAGCACGCGCAGACCGTGGACGACCGGCAGATCCGATGGCGTCTCCCAGCGCAGTAGCGGATCCACGGCAAGGTAGGAGGCCCACACCACGGCGACCGCGATCAGCGCTACGCCGGCGATCGCCGCGCCGAACTCCAGGAGCCGAGCTGGCCGGACCGTCCTCTTCCGGTCAAGTTCGCTCGTGCGGCGGGCATGCCAGACGGACAGCACAACCAGGAGCAGCAGCACAGGTACCGCGATGAGGGTGCTCATCTTCGTGGCGAGGGCAGCGCCGAGAGCAAGTCCCGCCAGGGGGAGGTAGAGGACGGGGCGGCGCCGGGCCCGCCACAGCAGCCAGACCGACGTCAGCAGAAAACCGGCTACCGGCACGTCGAGCGTCGCCAGCGACCCGTTCGCGATGATGTCTGGCGAGAATGCGTACAGGGTGAGCGCCGCCAATCCGCCGGCGGGGCCGACCAGATCACGCGCGAACCCGAATACGACCAGGCCCACCAGCAAGGTGAGCACGATCATCGGCAGCCGCGCCAGGAGCATCAGCCGTCCCGGATCGTTGCCCGACTCGTACAGCACGTGGCGACCGAGCGCCGTCTGGTCGCCGACGAAGGCGGGATCGAGACGCACGTCGGCGAAGGCCAGCCCGGTCGCGATGATCAGCTTGCCCAGCGGAGGATGCTCCGGGTTGTACCGCAGGCTGTGCTGCTCCAGGTAAACCACCGCCGTGCCCACGTAGACCGGCTCATCGATCGTCGGGGTCTGCTC
This sequence comes from uncultured Actinomycetota bacterium, assembly GCA_963766045.1. Lineage (GTDB taxonomy): Bacteria > Actinomycetota > Actinomycetes > Mycobacteriales > Pseudonocardiaceae > Amycolatopsis. The sequence continues at coordinate 3,232,921 of CAVXYN010000003.1, forward strand.
CACTGCCGTCGTGATCATCGCGATCGCCATCTCGGCCAGGAGCGCGACCACGACCAGCGCGAATGCCCACCGCCGGTGCCGTCGCAGCCACTCGAACCGGCCCGATCGACCTCCGCCTGCCGCCGGCGGCCCGTCCTCCGCTGTTGCGTCGCCCGTGCTCGACAGACAGCTCGTTGGGGGCGACAACCTGGAAGGTCCTTCCGTGCGAGAGAACAAGCCATCAGGCTACGGCCAGCTCTGCCCTGGTCTCAATCGCCGCCTGATGCCGCTGCAACTGATCGGATCGCCGACCGAGCAGGAAATGGGGTTGCGGGGCGAATTCCGCCGGCTGTACCAGGGAGGCCGTGCAGCGTTCGGGGGTAGGCTGTGCGCGCGGCAAACACTTTGTGGATTGACGATGAGATTCCGAATACTCGGACCCGTACAAATCATCCACCGTGATCAATTAATCACGGTGGAGGGCGCGAAGGCCAGAGCCTTGCTCGCCGTTCTGTTGATTCACGCTGACTCGGTCGTCTCGACCGACCGGCTGATCGAGTACCTGTGGGGCGACAACCCGCCGGCAGCCGCGGTCGGGTCGCTGCACGCGTACGTCTCACGGCTGCGCCGCCTTGTCGGACCCGGTGTACTGCTCACCCGGCGGCCGGGGTACGAGCTGACCGTCGATCCCGGCCAGATCGATGCCGGGCTCTTCGAGCGGCTGCTGAAGCAGGGTATGGCGGACGCGCGCGGTGGACGCCCTTACCAGGCCGTGTCCGCGCTGCGGCAGGCACTGGGGCTGTGGCACGGCGACTGCCTGGCCGAGTTCGCGGGCGAGGACTTCGCCATCGACGAGATCGCCCGTCTGGAGGGGTTGCGGACCGCGGCGGTCGAGGAGTGTCTCGGCGCGGAGCTTGCTGTCGGCAGGCACGCCGAGGTCGTCGGCGAACTCGGGCGGCTCGTCGTCGAACACCCCACCCGCGAAAGCCTTTGGTCCCACCTGATGCTCGCCCTCTACCGGTGCGGCCGGCAGGCCGACGCGCTGACCGCCTACCACTGCGCCCGTACCCGCCTGCACGAGGACCTCGGCATCGAACCCGGCCCGGAGCTGAGCGCGATGCACCACAGCGTGCTCAACCAGCATCCCGAGCTGGCCTGGGTGGCGCCGAACCCACTTCCCGCGGTCCTGGACCGCGCCACGCGACGCTCGCTCGTCGGCCGGGCGGCGGATGCGACCTGGCTACGTGACATCTGGCGGCGTACCAACGAAGGTGCGGCGAGTCTCGCGGTGCTGTCGGGCGAGGCGGGGATCGGCAAGACGCGACTCGCCATCGACCTGGCGCGTGCGACGCACCGGGACGGCGGCATCGTGCTGTGGGGTGGTGCGTCGCGCAACAGCCTCGCCCCGTACGACCCGTTCGCTGAAGCGTTGCGCGACTACAGCGACCGGTTTTCCGCCGCAGGCGTGGTCGACAGGCTCGGCCCAGCCGCGGCAGACCTCGGTCTGCTGGTCCCCGGCATGCCGGAAGCACCCACCGCGACGCTGATACCGAGCGCACGGCGGCACCGCATGTTCGAAGCGGTGGTGGATCTGTTGCGGATCGCCGCCGCCGAACGCACCGTGCTGCTGGTTCTCGACGACCTGCACTCGGCCGACAGGTCGACTCTGCTCCTGATCGAGCACCTCGTGCGGCACCCGCGCCGGCCGCCCTGCATGATCCTCGGGCTGTACCGCGAAAGCGATCTCAAGCCCGAACATGCGCTTTCTGTCCTGCTGGCCGGGCTACGCGCCGACGACCTAGTCGAGCAGCGCCGCCTGACCGGCCTCGGACTGACCGACGTCGAACACCTCATCCGGGCGGCCACCGGGACCGGGCCATCGCCTGGCCTGGCCCGCGCGGTGTACGAGCGCACCGCCGGCAACCCGTTGTTCGTGGACGAGATCGTGCGAAGCATCCAGGCCTCGGGCGGCGACCCGGAAACTGCGGTGCGCGGACTCGCCGTACCGGAGCGGATCCGCGATGTCATCACAGAGCGCCTGGTACTGCTGCCGACCACCGCCCGGCGGGTGCTGGGCGCCGCATCCGCGATCGGTGAACAGTTCACCCTGGACATCCTGGCGGTCCTGGTCGACCAGCCGGCTCACGCACTGTCCGAGGTGTTGGAGGAATGCGTCGAGGCAGGTCTCGTCCGGGAGCGGGGCAGTGGCCCGGGGCACTACATGTTCGCTCATCCGCTGATCCACGATGCCATCTACGAGGGCCAGACGAGGACCCGGCGGGCGTCGCTGCACCAGCGCGCGGGCGAGATCCTGGAACGGCTCGGTGAGTCGGCCGGCCGGGCGTCACTCGGCGAGCTGGCGCACCACTTCCACCAGTCCGCGATCCACGACGCCAACCGCGCGGTGGATTTCGCGATGCGAGCGGGCGAGGAGGCGATGGCCCTTCTCGGCTTCGCGGAAGCCAGAACCCACTACGAGCGCGCCAACGAGCTGCTGAGCCTGGCCGATCCCACTGACAGCGACAACCGGCGGGGCCGGCTGCTGCTCGCATTGGGACAAGCTCGCCTCGGCGAGAACGACAAGAACGGAGCGCGGCGGGCCTTCATGGACGCCGCCCGACTGGCCATCGACCGAAATGCCACCGACGAGCTTGCCGCGGTGATGCACGGCATCGTGTGGAGCACCGAGTTCGCCGAGGTACATCCGGAGACGGTGACGCGGCTGGAACAGGCGCTGCCGCTGCTCGACCCGGGCGACGACCGCTTGCGGGCCAGGGTGCTGGCGGGCCTGGCCCGTGCGCTGCCCGCCGACGACCCGCGCAACAGCTGCCTCGCTCGCGAAGCGGTCGAGATCGCGCGGCGGCTGGACGATCCGGAGACGCTCGCGTTCGTGCTCGCCGCGACGCTGCGCGCCACCTGGACCCCGGACAACGGTGCCGAGCGGCTGGCGGTCACGAACGAACTATTTCGGCTCAGCAGCCGGCTCGGTTGGGTCGAACTGACGATGGAGTGCCTGAACTGGCGGTCGTCCATCATGGAGGAACGCGGTGACCTCGCCGCGGCGGAGGCCGACCTCGCCGAACTGGCAACGCTGGCCGCACGGTCCCGCCGGCCGTTCTACGCCGCGACCGTCGCGATGCGCGGGGCAAGCCGGGCGCTGGCGCGGGGCCGGTACGACGAAGCCACGCGGCTCGCCGACACGATGCTGGCCAACGGTGGGGACAGCCGAAACTTCCAAGAGACATACGACGTGTTCATGTTCCACCGGTATCGCGACCAGGGACGGCTGGACGAAGTCGCCGGCGCCATCAAGGCGAGAGTCGAGTCCCGGCCGGACAAGCCCGCCTGGCGCACCGCGTATGCGCTGCTCCAACTCGAGCTCGGCAACCGCGACGATGCGGCCGGCGAACTGAATGAGCTGGCGGCCGCCGACTGCAAGGCGATACACCGGGACTGGCTCTGGATCGGTGCCGTGGCCCACCTTGCGGACGTAAGCGCCGGCCTCGGCGACACCGAACACGCGGCGACGCTGTTGCGCCTGCTGAAGCTGCACCGGTACCCCAACATCGTCGTCGCGAGCGGCGGGCTGTCGCTCGGCGCCACGGCGCGCTGTCTCGGGGCGCTGTGCACGAACCTCGGCCGGCTCGACGAGGCGGAGACACACTTCCGTACGGCCGTCGAGGTGAACCGGCAGTGGAACGCGCTGCCCTGGCTCGTCAGGAGCCAGCTCGGGTACGCCGAAATGCTGTGCCGGCGCGGTGCGCGCGGGGATGCGTCCACCGCGAACGGGTTGACGGCCGAGGCCCGCACCATCGCGGCCCGGCTGGCCATGGTGATACCGGACGGCCGGGGACCGTAGCGGTTCCCGGCCATTCCGGTACACGGCCATCAGATGCCGAGTGCGGGCCGAATCCGGGCGACCAGCACCTTGGCGTAGGCGTCGTGGCCCTTCTGGTTCGGGTGCATCGTCCCGTTCTCGTCCCGCTGGAACTCCATGGACTCCTCGTACTGCCTGATCCACCTGTCGTTGGCGCAGTAGCCGTGGGCGCGGAACTGCTGGGTGATTCCGCCGACCTGAGTCCAGCCCTTGTCGCCGTTCCTTCCGACAGCCTCGCTGATCGTGGTGTTGAGCGGATCGATCACATTCACCTTGGCCCAAGCGATCTCGATCCCGTCGAGGACGCCGTCGATCTGGCCGGGCCGGTGGAACGTGATCTGGCTGCAGAACTCGCCGTCGTCGCGATGGGTGGGGTCGAAGTACTCCGCCACGTACACCTGGGAGTACAACAGCCATTCGTTCATGTTCCCGGCCAGCCAGTCCAGCCTTCCTGGCAGCTCTGACAGGTCCTGTGCCAAGCGCCCGGTGACGCTGCCGTCGCCGTGACACCCGCGGAAAATCGGAGGATTCGGGAATGCGCAGTCGTGAACGATCTCGGCGAAGTGCAGGTCGTTGCCTCCGACGTTGAGGATCAGCGCGTCGATGTTCCGCAGGTCGTACTTGCTGCCGCAACCGCCGGGGCAGAGGAGCTTGGACATCGCGAGGACCTGGCCGTCCCGGCCCTTGTAGCCGCCGATCAAGCCCTCCGGTACGGACGCGCCCGAGCAAGCCAGCGAAACGAACGTCACCGACGAGTGCGGGTCCATCCGCTCCAACCGCAGGGCGGCCTGCGCCGGTCCCGAATACCCGGAACGATGGCATACCGAGTCACCCCAGTACACGTCCGCGGTGCCACTTCCCGTTCCCTCGGGATTGCCCTCGCCCGATCCGAACGAGTCGCCGAAGGACACGATGAGGAAGTCCCGTACCTGTACCGTCTGCGCCGTCCTCGCCTGCCCGCCGAACGGGCCGTCCACGATCAACGTGATCACGTAGGTATCCAAGGGCAGGTTGATCGTGGTGTTGCAAAGTTGGCCGGTCTCGATCACGTGGATGAGATTGCCGTCCTTCGCCACTTCCCAGGTGAACCGCGAGTTCGGCGTCGAGCCGCAGGCGTCGACCTTGACCTGCCACGACCCCGGGTTGATGAACGCCGGACTCGGGACCCTGACGTCGGTGACACTGCTGAACTGACCGAGCGCCTTGGTCCGGTCCGGCATCGACCAGGTGTACTCGGCGACGACCTCGTCCTGTGCGCTCGCATACGCGCTGACAGCCGTTGCGAGCATGCCGGCAACGGCTGTCAGCGCCACGACGAGGACGGCTTTGCGCCGGCGTTGACGCTTCCCCGCCGGCCGCATGACGCGACGCTGCCGCAAGTGGTTCATAGCTGCCTCCCTTGATTGGTCGGAAGCAGCGTGGCGGACCACTCTTGCCGAATTCTTGCGGCCGCACCACAAGAATTCATCAAGGTCTGCGGCGCAATCTGACATCGACTGAAGGAAGAAGGCAGGGGCATGTCAATCAGAACAAAGCTAGTGTCCGCGGCGGTGACGTTACCGGTGGCCGCCACGCTGGTCTTCGCGGGCGCGCCTCGGGCAAATGCCGTAGACGCCGGCCAGGTCATCGCGATCGTGAAAGGGGCTTACGAGGCGTACAAGATGCTGACCGACACCCAGGAGCTGACTCTCGACGAAGCGACGACGAGAATCATCGATGCGGTCGACGAGATCAAAGAGGAGACGATCAGTCATATCGATAGGATTGCCGCGGCCGAGGTGCAAGCCTGCGCCAGGAGCGCCGTGATCGATTTCGAGGACATCCGGATATTCAGTCCCGACAACCAGCAGGCCTTTGCCCGGGACGCCACAGACTGTGTTTCTTTGGCCACTTCGTACATCGCGAGCGTCGATGACCGCGGCGCGGTCGACCAAATGGGATTCGCCGTAAATGTCGTGGGGCCGATCGCTCTCGTCGCGCGCTCCTTTGTCGGTCTGAGCACCGGTACCCTGAAGAACACCCTGATCGCAGCCGACAACTCGGTCGTCTCGAAGCTGACCGCGAGCTGCTCGGCCAGGACCGAACCGTACTTCGATGAAAGAGGTAAGCCGATACCGGACCTTGCCGACAATTTCTTGACCTGTCGGGCATACAACGGTGACCAGGGCCACGACTACGTCCAGGGCCGGATGCCGGCAGGTGGATTCGACTACCGCGTCGCCCATGAACAGGCGGTCCACCTGATCAGCCATCCAGTCGCCAAAGCCGCGCTGTCGGTACTGAATTCGTGAAGTCACGGTGTGCAGGCCTGCGCCTCCTGCAGGAGTATCAGTCGTCGAAACGCCAGATCTCTTCCATCAAAGCCGTGTAGTCCTCGGTGTGGCGGACGCGGAAGGCGGAAATCCGGACGGTGTCGAAGTTCCACGGGTCCCAGGGTCCGAGTGCGAGGTTGCCGAAGGAGCGCCAGTCGGTACCGGACGGGCCATCCTCGCTCAGTTCGGCGTACTGCCCGATGAGGGATTCGGCCGTGATACCGAGCGCGCGCAGGATGGCGTGGGGGTCGCCGGTCAGCTCGCACATGTCGCTGTCCCAGCCCGAGTAGTGCAGTGTCGGTCCGCCGGGCAGGTGGATGGTGTCCTCGGAGTGGTCCGCTCCCATGTCGACGCTGACCGATCCGACGATCCTGGCGTCGGGGTAACGCTTGTGGAGTGCTTCGGTTTCCGCCAGCAGCGGGCACTCGTTCCCGTTGTCGGCGAGCGCGGGATCGGAGATGCCGATGACGTTGCCCCAGCAGCCGACCGTGATGATGTCGAGGTCCGCGCGCGTCGACGGAGAAGCGGCGACGGTGTCGGTAAGGGTCAGTTCCTCGAGGACGGCTTCGACGGTGCCGAAGTCCTCGGCGAACCGGCGGGCCTGGACCGGGTCGTGCGGAGCGAGCTCCGCGATCGTTGTGAGGGTGCTGCGATCGGTGGACGCGGGGAAGGGCGGCTGGAGGATGGTGATGGTGTAGTCGCCCCATCCGTTGACGTCGCGGTCGGGTGGGATGGTCCAGTAACCGTTGTCGATCATGCCCGTCACCCTAGTGATCGGCCGATCGCCGGGCGGGCTTTTCGAGGTTCGGTAACCGGTGCGGCGACAGAGGTGCCGACAGGCGTCAGTATCCACAGTGGACACTGGGGAGGACAGGGGCCGGGCAAATGGAGTAATCGGCCTACGTCGAGCTCGGTAGGCCGGGAAGCCGCCTGACGTCCGGCGCCCGCGTGGTGCGGCCCATGATGTGGGCGACGATGATCGGCGGCCAGGCCGTGGCCGTTTTGGGCACGGTCCTGCAGTGGATCGCGGCCCCCGAATTCGTGCAGGTCCTCTGGTGCTCCGGGGATACCCTCTGCCATAGTGACCAAAGGTCCAATGAATCACGCGGTCTCGTGGCGAATCGTCGGGGTTCTGCGGGGTAGTTCGGCCGTGTGATCGGATGTATTGGTGTTCGTTAGCGCTCGATGGGGAGATGTCGATGCTGAGGAGATCGCTCTGTGTGGTGCTGGCTCTGGTAGCCGGGCTCGGCGTCGGCGTCCCGGCCAGTGCGAACGAGGCTCGTCCGATCCGCGGCATTCCAGGTGTGGTCGAGCCGAGCCCGGACGCTGATCTGGCGGCGTGGCAACGGCTCCAGTACGGGATGTTCATCCACTGGGGCGTCTACTCCGAGCTCGGCGGCGTGTGGCAGGACAAACCGGTCACCAGCGGCTACAGCGAGCAGATCCAGATGTGGGCGAACATCTCCGAAGCCGACTACCTTCAGGTGGCCGATCGGTTCCAGCCGGACCGGTTCGACCCGGCGGCGATCTGTTCGCTGGCCAAGCAGGCCGGGATGCGGTACGTGATCATCACCGGCAAGCACCACGACGGCTTCTCCATGTTCGACACCGCCAGCACGGACTACGACATCGTCGACGCCACCCCGTACGGCAGGGATCCGTTGCGGCTGCTGGCCGACGAGTGCCGGGCACAGGGTCTGGGCTTCGGCTTCTATTTCTCCCTCGTCGACTGGCACCAGGGCCACGCGTTCGACGGCGGCAACAACAATCCGATCCCGGCCACGATGGAGCCGGTGATCGAAGCACAGATCCGCGAGCTGATGACCAACTACGGTGAGATCGCCGAAGTCTGGTTCGATATGTCCTCGCCGACCGTGCGGCAGAGTGAGCGGTTCGCCGGGATCGTGCGCGACCTGCAGCCGCACGCGGCGATCAACAGCCGCGTCTGGAACAACGCCGGGGATTTCCGGACCCTGGGTGACAACGAGATCCCCTCGGTGCCGCTCGAGGGCACTTGGCAGACGCCTGCGTCGATCTATCACGAGACATGGGGCTACCGCAGCTGGCAGAAGCGGGAAGACCTGCCCGGCAAGATCCGCGATCTCCTCGTCGGACTGACCAGTGTCCGCGCCCGAGGCGGGAACTACCTGCTCAACATCGGCCCGCGAGGCGACGGCTCGGTGGTGGAGTTCGAGGCAGACGTGTTGCGCGGCATGGGAAACTGGCTCAACCGGCATCCAGGCGCCGTACTCGGCGCGTCCGCGACCAAGTTCGGCGGTCAGTCGTGGGGCGAGGTGACCGCCAACGGAAACGATCTCTACCTGCACGTGACCAACTGGCCCCAGAGCGGCGAACTGCGTTTGCCCGGACTGGCGACGCAGGTTCGGCGGGTCACAGAGGACGGTGCGGGCGAACTCACCTGGCGCCAGGACGGGAACGACCTTGTCGTGAGGCTGCCGAAAAGCCCGCACGAGCAAGTGCTGCCGGTGCTCAAGGCGGAGCTCGCCGGACAGTTGCGGATCATTCCGCACAACACCGTCGCCGCGGGCGACAGTGGCACATGGGTGCTGGGTGACGGCGACTTCGAACGCGGCTACAGCTACGCCGACACCGGCAGCTACCCCAGCACCCGCCAGACGACCGTGCGGCAGACCGCTTACCTCCTCGGCGGCGACCGTGCCGCCAACGTGTCAGTGGCCTTTCGTGGCAGTGTCGAGATGGATACCCGCTACCGGGTCGACTTCGATGGACGTACCCGTGTGGTGACCGGAGCGGATCTCCTCGGCGGCGCGCTCGGGCCGTTCACCGTACGGCCACGGCAAGTCACACCGTTGACGATCACCCGCGCCGACCCGGCCCACCAAGGCGAGGAGCTCGGTGTCCGGCTGGACGCTCTGGTATCTCCGGTGAAGACCGTTGCCGGGTGGCTGCAAGTACCGCGACAGCTGGAAACGGGTAGCAGCATCCAGATCCCGGTGAACGTGACCAATCTCCACTCCCGTCCGGCCAGTGGCGAGATCGCCTTGCGCGCGCCCGACGGGTGGCGAGTCGGCAGCACCGTTTCGTTCACCGGCCTGGCGCCAGGAAAGACTTACAGCGCGATGGTTTCGTTGACTGTGCCGGCCGGCGCCGAACCTGGTGCGCATACGCTCCGGCTCGCTGTCACCAGCAATGCGCGGCATCTCGATGGCGCCGGTGTGGTGCAAGTGGTGCGGCCGAACCTTGCCCGCGGCAAACCCGCGAGTCAGGTGAGTCTCGCCTGGGATGGCCTGCCGGGCCGCGCGGTGGACGGCAACACGGCCGGTGATTACTGGCGAGACAACTCGACTTCGCATACCGCGGAACCGGCGCACCAACCCTGGTGGCAGGTCGATCTCGGCGGCCCGGTCTCGATCGACTCGATCGAGATCTGGAACCGCAGCGACTGCTGCACGCAACGGCTGTCGAACTACTGGATCATCGTCTCTGATTCCGCGATCACCACCGACTCGCTGGCCGAAGCCTTGGCGACCCCCGGCGTACGCACTGTGCACCGGCCCGACACCGCGGGCCGCCCGACGGAGATCGATCTCGCGGCGACGACTGGACGTCATGTCCGGATTCAACTCGAGTCGACGAGTGATCCGTTGTCGTTGACCGAGGTGGTGGTCCGCGGCCGCTAGTGCCGTGCGTCGGAAATTGGCGCTGTAAGTCATGTTCGGATTCCGACGGGCCCGTGACGTGGGGCGCCGTGTTGGAGCGGGTGCCGTGAAGGCCTCCTTCCCTACCCTGAGCGTAGGGAAGGAGGCCTTCACTACCTCCTATGTCACCGCTGTCACACCAGCAACCGTCCACACCGGACAGACACGTCCCCAACGCCGCATACGAGACACTCACCGTCTCCAACGTGGCATTCGGGACATCCCAGACCAGCGGCGGCACCCGGCTGTTGACCGGCTGGGCGTGCGTGCCGACAACGGCACAGCATTGCCGAGGGGCTTCCATGGCAAATCCGCCATGGAATCCCCCTTCATAGCCGGCGGCCGCTGTGCCTGTCAGAGTGCCGGATACGCGTTGCGGAGCAGTTCTTGGAACTGGGCAGAGAACCAATGCCCGGAAAGCGGCGCGTCGTGAAGCGCCCCGGACAGGTTGAACTGGTTGCGGGCGTTACCGGTGTAGGTCGGGTCGCACATCCGGTCGAAGCCCTTGCCCTCGTTATTGGGAATCTCTTTGCTGGCGCCGTCGGATTCGCCCGGCGGCTTGATCCAGACATAGGCGTCGATGCCCGGCTCAGGTGTGGCCTTGGGGCGTTCGCCGAGACCCGCGCCCGACTGGTTGCACCAGTTACCGAGATGGATCCGGCGGTCGAGCCGCCCACCGTTCACGTAGGCGTCGACCGTGGTGGACGGGCCGGGACCGGTCGGCCGCGCGGTGCCGCCCCAGCCGTTGCGGGACGTGTCGATGAGCATGCCGACCTCCGATGGGAACCCGGCGCGGACGGCTTCTTGCCGGAAGGCTTGTGCGTAGGACAGTTCGTCGACATAGCGGTTCCAGTCGATCCACTTCGACGTGCGCACCGATGTGCCGCCCACGGAGTCGTTGATGGTGAAATACGGCTCTTTCAGTGCGCCGTAGTTCGCGGTGTTCGCGATGAAGCCGTGCACGTTGGCCAGGGTGCTGCCGGAGCTCTTCGCGGCCTGTGCGAAGAGCGCGGCGGAGGGGCCTAAGTTGTCGTCCCAACCGAGCCAGCCGTGGTGCCCGGCGTCGATGTAGTTGTAGACGTTCGGGATGGCTCCGAGTTTCGCCAGCGCATAGCCCACACCATTGACGTAATTGCCGTTTGCCTTCATGACGTCGCATGAGGGCGTGGCCGTCGGCCGTGGCGTAACGTTCGTGACCAGGTTCGGCAGCGAGTCGATCTCGATCACCGTCACCACACGCAAAGCGGAGTACTTCGGGTCAGCGAGGACCGTGGCGATCGGGTCTATGTATTCGGTCTTGTACCGGGGGAGTTCCTCCGCCTTCAGTTCGCCGTTGGAGGCGAGCGCGGAGCAATCACGGCCCGGCAGGTTGTAGATGACGAACTGGATGACCAGTGGCCTGCCCGCGGCTTGCCGGACGGCTTCGTCGAGGTGGCCGCGTAGTCCACGGCTGGTGCTCGTGCCCGCGATCGCGGCGATCCGGTCGAGCCAGACCCCGGTCGGCTGGTTCGCGATCCGGCTGCCTCCCGGCTCCGCGGCGGCCTTCGCCGACCATTCCGGGTTCACGTACATCGCTGCGTCGGCGTAGGGGTTGTCGGCCTTGGGACCGCCCGGTCCGGGCGTGGTCGTCGTCGTGCTCGTGGGGGTCGTGGAACCGGTGCAGGTGGTGCCGTTCAAGGTGAACACCGCGGGTTTGGCGTTGGTGCCCGAATAGGTGCCGTTGAATCCCGGGGAAACGGTCGAGCCGGTGCCGAGTGAGGGGCTCCACGACGGGTTATGCACCGTCACGCGCTGGCCTTGCTGGCTGAACGTTCCGTTCCAGCCCTGCTGTACTCGCTGGTTCCCTGGAAAGTCCCATTGCAGGGTCCAGCCACCGGCGATCGGGTCGCCGAGGTTGGTGATCGCGACCGTGGCGCCGAACCCGGTGTCCCATTGGTTGGTGATGCTGTACTCGACCTTGCAACCGGGAGCGGCCTCCGCGCTGGACCCGACAACCAGTGGTATCCCCACCAGCGCGAGCAATGCGCTCGCCGACAACGGTACGGACAGGCGCTTTCTACGGAATCTCATCGGTCGCCTCCTTGCGACTGGAATCCGGTGTGGGAGCGCTCCCATCACAACCGTAATCGGCCATGCCGGTCATGACAAGACCGACGGCACGCCTGATCTGGGATCGTTCTCAGAAGACCCCGGGATCCGCACTCCGGCGTCGAAGTGCGGGCCGGGAACGCGACGAGAAACGCATGACGCCGTCCTCGACACGGCCATGCCGCAGGGCCACGACGTCCTGCGGATAGCTCATGGCGAGGCGCCAGGGGGAGCGGGAACCCGAGCGGGGGAATTCGTCGATGGAGCGCAGTACGTAGCCGGCCTGGAAATCGAGCAGGGGCAGTTCGGTGAGGGTGGGGTCGTCGTTCTCGGGCACGAACTGGTCATGACCGTTGGCGTACATATGGTCCAGCAATCGGACGACGTATTCACTCACGAGGTCGGCCTTGAGGGTCCAGGAGGCGTTCGTGTAGCCGATCGTGAAGGCGAAGTTGGGCACCCCGGACAGCATCATTCCCTTGTACGCCATGGTTTCCGGCAGCTTGACGTCTCGGCCGTCGACAGTGAGCCGGATGCCGCCGAGGGCGAGCAGGCGCAGTCCGGTGGCGGTCACCACGACGTCGGCGTCGAGGAGACGGCCGGATTTCAGGCGGATTCCGGTCTCGGTGAAGTGATCGACATGATCGGTGACGATCGATGCCTTGCCGTGGCGGATCGCGGTGAACAGGTCGCCGTCGGGGGCGAGACACAGGCGCTGATCCCAGGGGTTGTACGACGGGCGGAAATGGGCGTCGACGTCGTAGCCCGCGGGGAGCTGCTTGATCGCCGCTTTGCGGAGCATCGATTTCACGACCTTCGGTCGGCGCCGCGAAAGCTGGTAGAACAGGGTGCCGAGCACGACGTTCTTCCACCGGGTGACCGGGTACGCGGCGCGGTCTCCGAGCAGCCGCCGCAGGAGTGTGGCGATGCGGTCCTCGGCCGGCCGGGCCGCGATGTAGGACGGTGAGCGCTGCAGCATGGTGACGTGTGCGGCCTGGTCGGTCATCGCCGGAACGAGCGTCACCGCGGTGGCGCCGCTGCCGATCACGACGACCTTTTTCCCGCTGTGGTCGAGGTTTTCGGGCCAGCGCTGCGGGTGCACGACGGTTCCACTGAACTCGTCGACGCCGGGGAAGTCCGGAGTATGACCGGCGTCGTAGTGGTAGTAGCCGGTGCACACGTACAGGAACCGCGCGGTCAGCTGCACGGGTTCGCCGTCATGGACGGCCTCGACGGTCCATTGCGCTTCGTCGCTCGAGAAGGCGGCTGATCGCACCTCGTGGCGGTAGCGGATGTGACGGTCGATTCCGGCGTCCACCGCGGTGTCGCGGATGTAGCGCAGGATCGACGGTCCGTCCGCGATGGCCTCCGCCTGCGTCCACGGCCGGAAGCGGTACCCGAGCGTGTGCATGTCCGAATCCGAACGCACGCCGGGATAGCGGAACAGATCCCACGTCCCGCCTAGGGCGTCTCGTGCTTCGAGGATGGTGTACGTCCGGCCGGGGAAGGCCGACCGGAGATGGTGCGCGGCGCCGATGCCGGACAGACCGGCGCCGATGATCAGCACGTCGACGTGCTCGGGCGCGGTGGTCACACGGACTCCTTCTGGCGGGCGCGCAGCCGGGACTGCAGGAGCGAGAGCACCGAGTAGTAGTGCGTGGGCGCTATCCGGGCCAGTGTGTCGAACAGGTGGGCATCGGGTCCGACGAGGATACGGGCCTTACCGCGTTCGACGCCGCGCTGGATGATTTCCGCGGCCTTGTCCGGTGACGTCATCGTCATGGCCTCGAACTGTGCGGCCATTTCCTGATGCGTCCGGCCGAGTCCTTCCGGGTCACCGTGAAAGCGCGCGTTGCGGGCGATGTTCGTGGTGATGCCGCCCGGATGCAGGTTGACGGCGCGCACGCCGGTGCCGCGCAATTCCTGCCGTAGTGAGTCGGTGAACCCGCGGACGGCGAATTTCGCGGCGCAGTAAGCGCTTTGGTAGGGCATGCCCACCAGACCGAACACGCTCGAGGTGTTGACGATTACGCCGTGGTCCTGCTCGGCGAGGATCGGCAGGAACGCGCGTGTGCCGTTGACGACGCCGTGGAAGTTGATCTCGTGCAGCCACTGGTCGTCTTCGATCACCGCGTCCAGCACGCTCGAGGACACCGCCACTCCGGCGTTGTTGAACACGGCCGCCAGCGGAGCCGGAAGCCAGGCACGCACTTCGTCGGCGAACCTGAGTTGATCGTCCGCGTCGCGCACGTCGAGCACGCGGGTGAGCACCCGGCCGGGTAGCGAGGCCGCGGTCTCCTTGAGTCCTTCCTTGTCGATGTCGGCGATGGCGACCGGGGAGCCCTGGCCTGCCAGCCGCTGGGCCAGCCCGCGGCCGATTCCCGACGCCGCACCGGTGATCATCACCGGGCGGCCGCCGATCTCAAGAGTCCGTCGAGACATCGCCGCTCCCTGCCAGTTCCGCGCGCCCGCCGAGACGAGCGTGCTTGTCGATGAGGTCGAGCAGGACCGGCCACGCTCCGGCCGGCAGGTCGTGACCCATCCCCGGAACGGTCTCCAATCGGGCATCGGTGATCGCGCGGGTCGTCGCCGCGCCACCGGTCGGATGCACCATGCGGTCCCGGTCGCCGTGGATCACCAGGGTCGGTGCGGTGATCGACCGCAGTTGAGCGGATCGGTCGCCCGAGCGGAAGATCGCGCCGAGCTGGCGTGCCGTCCCGGCCGGTGAAGGGTCGCGGTCCCAGGCGATTCCGGCCTGTTCGCGCACCCACGCCTCGTCGAACGGGAACCCGTGCGAGCCGATATGCCGGAACATCCGCACCGCCCGGTCGGCGGCGGTCCGCCGATCGCGGGGCGGGCGGCCGCCCATCAGCAGCCAGGTGGACGGCGCCGGCCGCCCGATCCGGCGCTCTCCGGTGGTGGACATGATCGACGTCAGTGTCCGCACCCGCCGCGGGCTCAGCGCCGCGACGGTCTGCGCGATCATGCCGCCCATCGACGCGCCCACGAGATGGGCGCTTTCGTAGCCGATCGCGGCGAGCAGTCCGGCGGTATCGGTGGCCATGTCGGTGAGGTCGTACTGCTGTGCGTGCCAGCGCCTGCGGACGATCGCGGCCGGGCCCGGGGGCGGGAATCCGCTGTGCGACGAGGCGCCGACGTCACGGTTGTCGAAGCGGACCACCTGGTAACCGCGGTCCGCCAGTCGACGGCAGAACGTGTCGGGCCAGCTGTGCAGCTGCTGCCCCAGACCGGCGACCAGCACGAGCGGATCCGCACCGCGGTCGCCGATTTGTTCGTACGCAAGGGAAATACCATTGCCGACCTCGGCTATCTGTTCGGTCATGACCGTGCTCCCGCACTCTCGGCGACCGGTGGCACCGGCCGGGTCGATCGCCGGCGCACGACCGCCAGGCCACCCTTCGCGGGAGCGTTCGCGATACCCCGCGAATGCCATCGCTCGCCGCGTCCGGTCGTGGGCACCAGTGAGACTTCACGCAGCATCGTCCGCAGCACGACGTTCAGCTCCAGGCTCGCGAACGCCGCCCCGATGCACCGCCGGGTGCCGCCGCCGAACGGAACCCAGTGGTACAGATCGGGTTTGGCGTCGACGAACCGCGATGGATCGAAGGTTCGCGGATTCGGGAAGAGCGCCTCGTTGTCGTGCAGCAGGTCGATACTGACGATGATCGAATACCCCTTCGGGATGGTCCACCGGCCGAGTTGCAGGCTGTCGGCCTTCACCTGCCGCGCGGTGGCGTCGATGACCGGGCGGACGCGCTGAACCTCGACGATCACCGCGTCGCGGAGCTTGTTCCCGCCGGAGTCGGTCTCCTCGACGAGTTCGCGCAGGACGTGGGGGTGGCGGCGGAGCCGTTCGACCGCCCAGGCAAGGGTGGTCGCCGTCGTCTCGTGACCCGCGGACAGCAGGGTGACCAGCTGGTCGGCGATCTCGCGGTGACTCATCGCCGAGCCGTCGTCGTAGCGTGCCTGCACCATCAGCGCGAGCACGTCGTCACGCTCGTCGACGTCTTCGGCCTGCTCGGCCTTGGTCATCATTCGCTCCACGATCGCGTCGTATTCCCTGCGCATGGCGCGAAACCGGTGCCACGGGTTGAGGCGGCCGAACCCGTTGCGCGGGATGGGCATCACGGCCAGCTTGGAGCCGAGGGTGACGAACGGGGGGAGCAGTTCACGCAGCCGGGCGAATTCGGCGCCTTCCGCGCCGAAGACCGCGCGCAGGATGACATTAAGGGTGATCCGCATCATCGACGGCAAGGTTGCGAACTCCTGGTTCTCCGGCCAGGAAGCCATTTCGCGGTGCGTTTCCTCTTCGAAGATCTTTTCGTACGCGGCCAGGCGGCGGCCATGGAACGGCGGGACGAGCAGCTTGCGTTGCTTGCGGTGTTCGTCGCCGGAGATCGCGAAGAACGAGCCGGAGCCGAGAACGCGCCCGAGGTTCACGTCGTTGTTGTCCGCGAGGTCCGGTTTCGTCATGAAAAGCTGTTTGACCTCGCCGGGATCACTGATCACCACGGCTTGGCCGAATACCGGCACGTTGACGGTGAACGAGTCACCGTAGCGGTCGCGCATCCGCCGGAATCCCCGTCTGGGCACGGTCAGCGCGTAGGCGCCTTGCACGAAACGCGGGGTCGACGGGCCAGGAGGAAGCGTCGCAGTCGTCATTGAGCCGGCACCTTCCGAAGGTGGTACGTCTACGTACCGTCGGTACGGTACGCCGGTGTACCATTCAGGTTCAAGGCCTGTGTAGGACACTGGTTCGAACGAGGGGTATACCGTGACAGCGGTGACGACCCTGCGGCACCAGTACCGAAAACCGGCCCCTGCGGACGCGGGTGTCTTCCGCCAGCGGCTGCTCGACGGACTCGCGGTGTCCATCGCCGAGGACGGCTACCGCACCACCACCGTCGCCGACATCGTCCGCCGCGCCCGCACCTCACGGCGCACCTTCTACGAGCACTTCTCAGGCAAGGAAGAGTGCTTCGTCGCGCTGCTCACCGACGCCAACGCGGAGATGATCCGGCAGATCTCCGACGCGGTCGATCCCGGCGAGCCCTGGCAAACCCAGGTCCGGCAAGCGGTCCGCGCCTGGATCGCGTCCGCCGAGTCCCAGCCCTCGCTCACCCTCAGCTGGATTCGCGACGTGCCTTCACTCGGCGCCCCCGCACGCGCGCTGCAGCGCGACGTGATGGACGCCTTCGTTACCATGATCCAGACACTGTGCGACACCGAGGAATGGCACGCCATCGGCGCCGGGCCGGTGTCGCGGCAACTGGCGATCATGCTGCTGGGCGGATTGCGTGAGCTGATCGCGACCACCGTCGAGGACGGCGGCCGCGTCGGGGAGATCAGCGAAGTCGCGGCCCGGGCCTCGATCGCCCTGCTCGGTCCTCAGTCCTGAGTACCTTGCGTTGGGCGGATGCCCCCGGTATCAGTGCGCGGTACCCCGCGGATCCTCCCGGCGCAGGTGATCTGAGGTGCGAGCAATTCCACGGACACGGTGGTCCGGATGTCGAGCGGCCGCGCGGCGTGTTCGACGGCCAACGTGCCGAGGGTCCGCCCAGGAACCACCATGGTGGTGAGGGGGATGCGTTGCCGCCGCGCCACAGTCTCCGAACATACCGCGATCACGGAGACGTCGGCCGGGATCCGCAGCCCGCGATCCTCGACCGCGGCGAGGACCAGGGGGAGTGCCGCCTCGTTGTCGACGACCAGCCCGGTTGGCGCCTCGGAGGCCAGAAGCCTGCTCACGTACGGCGTTATCTCCTCCTCGGAAAGCCCGCACAGGTGGGATGACGCGCGTACCGCACGCCGGGCGGCGGCGTTCCGGAAGCCCTCGAGAAAGCTCATCGAACTCACCATCCTCGACGGCGGTCCGATGTGGACGATCGATCGGTGGCCAAGCTCGGTGAGGTGCGTGACGCAAGCGGCACCCGCGGCGGCATGGTCGAAGCCGACATGTGACAGCCCGGGGTACTCGCCGGGCTCTCCGCCGACGAGTACCGCAGGCAGATGCGAGGCCAGCAGTGGCGGCAGGCGCGCATCGTCGACTTCCACGTCCATCACGATCGCCGCGTCGGCCAGGGCCGAGTACGACACACGATGAAGCCCGGCACTGCCCCGGTCGTGGGTGAGTAAGAGAAGGTCGAGGTGATGTGACCGCGCCGCTTCGGTGGCTCCGGCGATGAACTCCGTCTCGATCCCGGCGTTTCGCTCGCTGTGCCGGGGCAACGCGATGGCCAGTACGCCGACCCGGTTCCTCGCCGGCGAGGAGTGGTCGCCGGGACGCCGATATCCGAGCGCGCGGATGCTCTCCAGCACCTTCCGCCGCGTGCGCGGTGAGATCGGCCGTTTCCCGGTGATGACGTAGGACACCGTGCTGGCCGAGACTCCTGCCGCGTTCGCCACGTCGGCGAGTGTCACGGTCTCGCGGCCGACGGCGTCGCGCCGCAGATCAGGGGGCTTCGTCATCGTCTGGGGACCTTCTGGGAGCCCGTTGTCGGTCCGTCGTCGTCTGAAAGTTAGCGTTAACATTATGCTGGCTGAGTGACAGTACTGTTTCCCGGCAGTGCTGGTCAAGCGAGTGTCGACCATCGTCGGACGGGAAGTCCGCGATCGCACCGTCGGCGATCCCGGTTTCGTCGGCTTGGCGTTTGTCGCAGGACGCTAATTTCCCGGTCCGCTTTACACTTCTGCAATCGAATTCGTCGAATTCGCGATGTGGTGTACGGACAATGGCTTAACCACAGTGGAATTCCTCCGTGTGACCCTTGACGCACGTTGCCGCGAGCGCTGATCATTCCGGTCGGCTCACGCGCTTTCCGCGCACTGGCCCGGCATTCGCCACCGACGCTCGACGAGCCACCCCGCCACGACCTGCCGTGCGGGCGCCTACAGGAGAACGAGTTGACACCAGACACAATGGACCGTCGTAGCTTCCTGCGCCGGACCGCGTTGGTTCCCGTCATCGTCGCGGCACCTGCCCTGCCGGGTGTGCCGGTCTGGGCGGAAGCGGAACGTCCGGCGTTCATCGACGACTACCGCACGAACGTCGCGGCCAACCGGACCCCGGAGACCAACGCCGTGGTTCGCGCGCTGACCGGCATGCACCGGCTGTGGCGGACCGGGTCCACTTGGGACAGTGGCACCGTGCTCGACCCGGCCGTGCTGCGGGCGAACGTCCAGCACGTCGTCGCCGTTACCCGGGCCCGGACCGGCGCCCAGGCGAAACGGGCGTTCATCTATGACCGTCAGCACCAGTCCTACGCCGCGATCGGCGGACTCGGGCCGCTCGCCGAGCTTTACCGCTCCGGGGCCAAGGCCGTCACCAGTATCACCACAGCGCCGGAGGGGACACCGTCGGCGAAGATCGATGACGCGATTCCGGCGGACGCGCCGGCGGGAGCGGCGCTGGGCGCGGGTGCGTACGACTCGGAACTCGGTCAGGTGCCGCGCCTTGTCGATGCCCTGCGTGGCTGGTTCGCCTCGAGCAACCCGAGCAAGTACGCCTACCAGTATCCCCGGCCGTGGCGGTTGACGGCGGACAGCCGGGTCGTCGACACCGGACGGGTCGATGCGCTGGGCTTCCCGGTGTACCGGTCCGATGTGGTCGTGGCGCCGCAGTTGCTGCGGCAACGCGGCATGAGCCCGGTCGACGACGCCGGGTACCCCAGCGGCCACACCAACGCCATTCACCTGGCCTGTCTCGCGCTGGCCTATGCGGTTCCCGAGCGTTTCCAGGAGCTGGTGGCGCGGGCTTACGACCTTTCCGACACCCGGATCGTCGCCGGGATGCACTCGCCGGTCGACGTGATCGGCGGCCGGATCATGGCCACCGCGCTCGCCGCGGCCACGCTCGCCGACCCGGAGAACGCGGCACTCAAGGCAAATGCGCGGGAGCAGGCGCTGAAGTACTTCACGACGAAGACCGGGACGACGGCCGACACGCTGTTCGCCCGTGCGCACACCGGCGCCGACGAGTACGCCGATCGCCGGGCCAACGCCGCGATGGTCGCGCACTGCGCGACCTATGGTCTGCCGAGCCGTGCCGTGGGAATACCGATGCGGGTTCCGAAAGGCGCCGAAGTACTGCTGGAGACGCGGCTGCCCTATCTCGAAGCGGCGCAGCGGCGCGAAGTCCTGCGCACGACTGCGTTCCCTGCCGGGCATGCGCTGCTCGACGGACCGGAGCTGTGGGGCCGGTTGAACCTCTTCGCCGCTGCTGACGGCTACAGCGCGTTCGAGTCCGGTGTCCGCGTCACGATGGACGCCGCACGCGGAGGATTCTGCGCGAACGACAGCTGGCGCAACGACATTCGCGGCGACGGCGGACTCGTCAAGGCGGGCACCGGCACACTCGCGCTCACCGGGGCCAACTCCTACCGCGGCGGCACGCGGCTCGAGGCGGGCACGCTGGTCGCCGCGGCGCCGTGCGCGCTCGGTACCGGGGACGTCGTGGTGGCAGGCGGTGTCCTGCAGCTGCCCGGCCACGGGTTGCGGGTGGGGGGCTACCGGCAGGCGGGCGGCACGCTGTCCGTCCGACCGGCACCGGTGCCATCGCTCGCCGTCTCCGGCACGGCCACCATCGAATCTGGCAGCACACTGGAAATCCACTGGGACGGCTCCTGCCCCGCCCGCGAAATCGCCGTGCTGAGCGCTCGCCGGCTCAAGGGCCGGTTCGCGGCCATCAAGGTCGACCGCCCGGGTTTCCGGGTGATTCCGCGTTACACCCCGAACGGTCTGTCCCTTCGTATCCAACGGGAGTTCTCGTGAAGAAACACTTGGCCGTCCTGGCCTTGGTGACCGCGGTATCCGTGGCGGCCGCTGTGGTTCCGGCCGTCGCCCAAGCCGACGCCACCGACGGCGGCGGTTTCTCCGTCCTCAGTTATAACGTCGCCGGGTTGCCGGAGAGCCTCTCCAGTGCGCCGACACCGCGGGGGCCCGCCACGACGGCGATCGGGCAGCGGCTGGGTCCGTACGACATCGTGCACGTCCAGGAGGACTTCAACTACCACGCGGCGCTCTACGCGGCCGACAACCACCCCTACCGGACACCTACGAGCGGTGGCGCGGGATTCGGCAGCGGTTTGAACACGGTGTCATCGCTGCCGTACGACGGGGACGACTTCGAGCGCGTGCGCTGGAATTCCTGCCAGTTCGACTCGGGGGACTGCCTGACCCCGAAGGGTTTCACGTTCATCCGGTCGCGACTGGCCGAGGGCGTGTACGTCGATTTCTACAATCTGCACACCAATGCCGGCACCAGCGACGGCGACCAGGCTTCACGCGCGTCGAACCTGGCGCAGCTGACCGCGTTCATCCGGTCGCATTCGGCAGGAAACGCGGTGGTCGTCATGGGCGACACGAACACGCGCTACACCCGCGCGGCCGACACGATCACCGGTTTCGCCTCGGACAACGGCCTCACGGACGCGTGGGTGAAGCTGGTGCGTGGCGGCGTCGCGCCCGCACCGGGAAGCCCGGCGCTGGTGTGTGACGAGCAGGCCGTCACCAACGCCTGTGAGGTCGTCGACAAGGTCCTTTACCGCGGCAGCAGGCTGGTGTCGCTCAACGCGACCTTCTACAACAACGAGCACACGAAGTTCCTCGACGGCTCCGGCCGGATGCTCTCGGACCACTACCCGATCGCCGTCCGGTTCGACTGGACGCGTAACCAGGCGCTGCGGCTGTCCGACCAGTTCGGCGGCCCGCACGGGACTTATTTCACCGATGTCGACGCGGTCCCGGTCGGCGCCCGGGTCCGGACGGCGTCGCTGCGCAGCGGGTCACGGGTCGACCAGATCGGGGTGACGCTCGAGAACGGCACCACCCTGACTCACGGCGGAACCGGCGGGACGGCGACGTCGCTGACGCTCGGCAGTGGCGAGTATCTGACGACGGCGACGTTGTGCCAGGGAAGCCAGGGCGGCCACACACGGATCTTTTCGGCGCGGTTCACCTCCAACCTCGGCCGCACACTGGCGGGCGGATCGTCCACATCGGACTGCGTGACGCGCACTGCCCCGGCCGGCTGGCAGATCGCCGGGTTCCACGGCCGAACCGGCGACGAGGTCGACAAGGTCGGGTTCATCTACACCCAGCGCTAGGCCCGCTACGAGTGGTCCGGTCTCGTGAGTGTTAAGGATGGCTAGAACCACCCGAATCACTCACGACCTCCCCATGGTGCTTCATTCCCGTCCGGTCACGGGAACTTCGAGGCCGCCCAAGCGGCGAGTTCCGCCTGTGCGGCCTCCCGGTCGGCGGGAGCCGGCGAAGCGGCGTTGGTGACGAGTGCGAAATGCACCCGGCCGCTGTCGGTGGACGCGAGCATGAGCCGGTGCACCCCGGGCTCACCCGGTTCGGGGGCGACAGAAACGGGTTCGGCGCCGGTGTAGGGCGGCAGGCCGGTGGCCGAGCCGAGATCACTGATCACGGTGGTCTTCGTACGGTCGAACGACGACGGCAGGTGGAGTTCGGTCGGTGCTGTGCCGTTGTTGGAGCGCCACACCAGGACGCCGTACTGCCCTGTACCGACCACCCGCTTGAGCGCGGGCATGGAATCGGGGATGCGATTCCAGGACGCGACGGCACGATCCTCGTAGGTGAACGCCTTGGTGTCGCCCGCGACCGCGCGGGGGAAGACCCGGTCGACCAGCTTGCCGTCGATCGTGAGGGTCACGTTGCCGCTGTCGACCCGCACCGCGGAGAAGTGTTCGTCGTTCATGGCGTCGCCCTCGGTGCGCACCTTGTCCGGGTTGTCGTTCATCAGCTCGCGGTGCCGGTTGTAGTAGATGTCCCAATGCCATTGGCTGCCGGACAGCGCGCGCCCCGAGCCCGCCGCGCCGGACCACCAGTTCGCCCCGGCCACCCGCGAATCCAGCGCCTGGTACATCGCCTTGAGCACGGTGGGAGCCTTGTCGGAGGTGTAGCCGGCGACCGGATGGCCGAACTCGGAGACGATCCCGGTCGTGCCGAGAGCCTGGGAGCGGTCGCGGATCAGGCCGAAATCCTTGGTGTATTCGCCGTCGTTCGCCAGCCCGGGCTTGAGCACGCCGGACTGCGCCTTGCCGTCGTAGAAATGCGAGTTGAACACGTAGCGAGAGCCCATCGCCGGTATGGCGGTGAGTCCGCCGGGTTCCGCGACGAGGTCCACGTTCTGGTTCCAGAACATCTGCGGTTCCACGAAGGCCGCCTTGTCGGCCCAGCCCACGTCGTCCATCCGGGCACGGAACTGCTGGTAGAACGGCCACAGCAGGTCTCGCTCCCAAGTCGGCCCGGTCTGGCCGGAGTCATAGCGACCGGCGTACGGCTCGTTGAGCGGGTCGGTGCCGAGGATCAGCCGGAACGCGGCGGGGGAGAGGTTCTCCTTCAGGAACCGCATGGTTTCGCCTGCCTGATAGAGGAACTCGTCCCGGATCCGGATCGGGCCCGCGGTGGTCGTCACCTCCCGGTTGTGCCAGAAGTCGTACGTCGCACCGGTGACGGCCCGGTTGTTCTTGATGTTCTGTCCCCAGTGGAAGCAGAGGCCGCAGGATTCCGCCGGGTAGTCACCGGCGCGGACCAGCCAGGCGGGCGCACCGTCACCGGTGTACCAGCTGCCCGGGTTGAACAGGTACCTGGAAAACAGGTCCTGGTGGAAATCCAGGTAGACGCGGATGCCCTGTGCGGCGAAGGCGGAGATCTGCTCGGCGACCTTGGCAAGGTAGAGGCGGTCGATCTTCCGCGGTTCCGGTTCGATCCACGCCCAGGTCACCAGGAACCGCACCGCGTTCGCGCCGCTCAGCCGGCGCATGGCCGCGGCCGAGGTCCGGGCGTCCTCCACGGTCGCGAAGGGCAGGCCGCGGAATTCGGCGAGTTTGGCCTCCCCGGACACATTGAACCCGCGCAGGACGACCTCGCGGCCGTGTTCATCGCGGAACACCCCACCGGAGACGGCCACCGAGCCGTTGTCGAACCGGAGTGGCGACTCGGCCGCCGCCGCTCCGGCGGGAACCGGTGCGAGCAGCAGAAGGGCCAGCAAGAGAAAGGAAAGTCGTTTCATGGGTTCACCTCGGTAGGTATACCGCCGGACCGGTCGCTGATCCGGATCCAGAAACATGAGAAAGACTCGCGTTGTCGCACTGTAGCGGCAGGGGGCCCGGCGCACCAGATCGATCCGTCCGACTCCGGGGAGTCGCCGCCCGCGACCTCTTGACGAACCGGCTTCGAAGGCTGAGGATCTCGGTAGTAGTCCGAACGGCAACTTGAGCTGACACTTGTTAGCGCTAACATTGAGGGCCGAGCCCGCCGGCGGTTTCGAGTATTCGAATCCGCGGTGAGGCCTATTTGGCGTGCTAGAGCAATTATTCCGCCGTCTGGCGAATGTGTTCCTGCTCACCGAAAATAAGTGCAACGAATTTGTATCCATTTCGCTGCCGCGTCCGTATCACCCGGTGAGAACGAATCACCGAGACACGAACGAGGGTGAGTGGGAGATGGCTCGTTACAACGGCAGACATCGCATCACGCGCAGAACGAAGATCGCCACCGGCGCGCTAGGGCTGGCGATCGCGGCGGGCGGACTGGTCGTCATCACGACCACCGGGGATCCGGCGACGGCTCGCGCCGACGGCGCGGACAAATCCTTGTTCGTCGACATCAAGACCGTGCGGCCGAACGTCAGACCGGTCCGGCAGCAGAACGGTGCGGCGCGAGGGACGTTCACCGTGGACTGCGGCCGCAATGAAAACGGCCATTTCAATCCGGACAATTTCATCGCCCAGCCAGGTGTCCGCAATGGTGCCCAGCACCTGCACGATTACGTCGGCAACCTGTCCACCAACGCGGACTCGAACAACAAGAGCCTGCTGGCGGCCGGGACAACCTGCCGGAACGGCGACAAGTCGGCGTACTTCTGGCCCGTGGTCCGCATCGACCGGGAAGATGAGGCGAAAGAGGTCAACCCGCCCGCCCGCAAGGCGGAACGCCGGAAACAGCAGGCGCAGGCCGGTCAGGCCGGTCAGGCACAACGTGTCGACTGCCCGGATGTCGCGAGCCGTCTGCCCGAAATCCCGGCACAGGCTCAAGGCGAGGTGCAGCGCAATCTCGACCTGCTCGACACCCAGATCGACGAGGCGGACAAACGCCTCGTCACGTCCAAGGGCGAGGGTGGGCCGAACTTCGTCCAGAACGCCATTCTCGGGCCGTTGAAGGACAAACGTGTCGCGACCATCGACCGGATGGCCATCGCGATCGGCCGCAACGCGCCGAAGCCGCAGGGATTGGAAAGCCTCGCGCCGTGCGGACTCAAGAACGGCGGAGACCCGGGCGGTGGCGGTCAGCTGCCCGAAGAGAACGACAACAACGAACTCCCCGGGAACGACGGTGAGATCCAGCGGCCGGAGAAGGCCGAGATCACCTTCCGCGGCAGCCCTGTCGGCAAGGTGACCGCTATGCCGAAGTTCCTCCGCGTGCTGTACGGGGACGCGAAGGTCACCGCGAACGGCCCGAAGAACGCGCGTGACTCGTGGACATGCGGTGGTTTCGAGGATCGGGTCTTGATCAACAAGTACCCGATCTGCCCGGCGGGCAGCAAGGTCAAGCGGATCCACGACTTCCCGAGCTGCTGGGACGGCAAGAACATCGACTCGGCGAACCACCGCGACCACATCGTCTATCCGGACGGCTCCGGAAGTTGCCGTGGCGGATTCAAGGCCGTGCCGCAGTTGCGGATCACCCTGACCTATGACATCCCGCAGGACGTGCAGCGCAGCGGACAGTACAAAGTGGACTCCTTCCCGGAGGAGGAGCACAACCCGTTCTCCGACCACGACGACTTCGCCAACGTGATGTCTCAGGGCATCATGAGCCGGCTCGTCGACTGCGTCAACAAGAACAAGACCTGCCGGGAATAGGTGATACCGGTCAGCGCGTGATGGCCTCCTTTCCTCGGCTCAGCCGGGAAAGGAGGCCATCACGCGCAGTACGGAAAGGGCCGCGACGTCAGAGTCCGAACTTCACGGTGTTCGCCACGACGAGCGGGGCGAGCTGGACCCAGTCGACGTTCGGCCCCCAGGCGGCGGGGTTGCCGAAGGTGAGCGAGCCGCCTCGCGTGGTCAGATCGAGCGGCGACGTTTCCGCCCAGAAGCCGTCCCACGTGTAGTTGTGGCGGTAAGGCGCTCGGGTCGCCTTGCCACCGTCTTCCGTGGTCACGAGCGTCCTGGTGATGGTGTCGGTGTTGTAGGGATGCCCGGTGTTCTTTTCCGCCTGTGCGTAGGCGACGGTGAGGTTGTACTGGCCGGCCTTTTGGACCGCGTCAGGACGCGCGACCGTCACCGTGCCGTTGTTGCCCAACCAGCCGACGTATGAGCCGCCGGAAGCCCAGGTGCCCGCCGTCACCGCCGCACCGCCCACGAGCCTGCCTGCTTCGGCTTCGACGCGGACGGCGAGCCGGTCGGCACCGGCGTCCCGCACCTGGGTGAGCGTGCCCGCCACCAGCGATATGCGGCTCTCGTTGGACAACACGGCTTCGGTGACACCGGCCTTGAGGTGCACCGTTGTGCTGCCCGACCACAGGCCGATGGTCTTCGCGGTCAGGTCACCACCCGCCACCCGGCGGCCGGACAGGGTGAGTCCCAGCGTGCTGCGGCCCGCGGCTGCCCACGAAGTGGACAGCTTGTAGTAACCGTCCTCGGCAGCGGACAGGTAGGTGGTGACCTTCTGCCCGGGAGCGAGGACGACCGCGCCGGGCGCGAGGACCTGGAGTGCTCGTGCGCCCCGGTCGACCGTGCCGCCGGATCGGCGTGCGTCGGCGAGCGGGTACTCCGCCCGTTCCGGACCGGTGATCTCGGTCAGGTCGAAGCGGTCCAGGGTCACGTCTGATCTGCCACCGAGGAAACCGCCGGGACCGCTGGTGCGCAAGGAGATCCGGTGCTTGCCCGCGGACAGTGTGACCGGCGA
This sequence comes from uncultured Actinomycetota bacterium, assembly GCA_963766045.1. GTDB lineage: Bacteria > Actinomycetota > Actinomycetes > Mycobacteriales > Pseudonocardiaceae > Amycolatopsis. The sequence goes on from CAVXYN010000003.1 coordinate 3,259,812, forward strand.
GTCCAGCCTGCCCCGGTAGGACCAGCCCAGTGTCGCGGGGAGCGTCAGATCCCGGACGTACGCGTCGTCGACGTAGAGCGCCTGCTGGCCGACGAAAGCGTTGGTGCCGTAGAAGACTCCGAGCCGGTACGTGCCGTTGCGCGGCACCTCCACGTCGACGGTGACGCGTGAGCCGGCGTTGTTCATGTACCCGACATCCTTGCGGCCCGACGCGGTGTAGCGCATGGCCATGTCCCAGGAACCGGAACCGTCGTCCTGGACGACGACGCGAGCGTTCTCGACCGTGCCGGACTCGGCTTCGTAGCTTCCCTGCCACGGCGCGGTCGCCACGGGCGGCGCGCCGAGCCCGGCGCGGGTGACGATCACCTGGTAGGCGGCCAGTGGGTCGCCACCCGGTACGGAGATCGTCGCCTTGCCGTCCTTCAGCCGGACCCGGGACGCGGCGACGGTCTGCGGCTGCTGGGCGTCGCCCTCGTAACCGGACCAGCTGGTCTTGGCGACCCGGACGTCCACCTGGTCGCCGAACACCTTCGAGTTCAGGCCTGTCATCGCGACGTTCACCGCGTTCGCCGTGCCACCGAACAGGACGGTCGCCTTGGCGTCGTCGCGCTGGACGGTGGCCATGCCCTGCAACGTGTCCTTGGTGTTCGGCCGGGGCGGTGTCACCCGGACCGTGTCACCGGACAGGTCGCCGTACCACTTGGTCAGCCACCAGCCGCCGTTGCCGCGGCCCGCGCGGACGGCCTGGTCGCTGAGGTTGCCCGCGAGCGACCAGTAGGCCAGCTGCCCGTCGACCTTGGTGTCCTCCAGCATGGTCATCCACTGGATCATCTGGCCGGGCACGGAGGTGTCGCGCCGGTTGGAGTACTCGTTGATGTTGATCGCCCGCGGCGTGATGCCGAGCGACCGCTCGATGTTCCGGTAGTCCTCGTAGTGGCCGCGGTAGCCGGCCAGTGAGTCCGGGCCGAGTTCGTGCCAGGTGGTGACGTCGGGCAGGACGTTGTTGGCCTTGGCGTAGGCGAGGAATTCGCGCAGGTGGTCCGCGCGGTACCGGGTTTCACCGATCCCGGTGATGCGGGCCTTGGGCAGGACCGACTTCACCGTGCGGTAGACCCGCGTCCAGTCGGCGAAGAACTTCTCTTTCTTGTTCGCCCAGTCCTGGTACCAGATTCCGTCGGGTTCGTTGAAGATCGTCCACACGAAACGGTCGCGGTCGGGCCGCTTCGCCACCTTCTCCAACTGTGGCTTGAGACGGGAGATGTAGTCCTCGATGCCGAGATCCTGATAAGGCCACTTGCTGTAGGTGTCCTGTGCGTAGATGTGCACATCGGTGCCACCCGCCGCGAAAAAGCCGTCTGCCACCACCAAAGCGTCGCCGTTGGGATGCTGCTCACCGTCCGGCGCCTTCTGGGAGATGGTGCGCGGACGCATACCGGCGATGAGGTCCTGCGAAGGAACGCCGGGGTCGCCCAGTCCGTAGAGGATGCCTGTGGCGCCGCCGTAGAACGCCCCCGTGGAGGATGCCAGGTCGACGTTCAAGGTTTCGGGCGCCGCCGGCTGGGCGGTGGAGGGGGCGGGAGTCTCTGCGGAGGACATCGTGACGGACAAGGTGGTGAGGGCTAGGACGGCGGCTGCCGTACCCGCCAGCAATCGTTGTCTCATAAGAACTCCAGGTCGTCAACGGAGAGGTTCTACTTGACTGCGCCGCTGGTGATACCCGAGATGATCTTTCGCTGGGCGACGGCGAACACGACGATCAGAGGCAGGCTCATCAGCACCACGTAGGCGAAGATGAGATGCCAGTTGTTGAGGTAGAGTCCCGCGCTGGCGACGCGGAACAGGTTGAGCGGCAAGGTATCGAGCCGCCCACCGACGACGAAGAAGGCGTAGAAGACGTCGTTCCACACATAGAGGCAGATAAGGATGGTGGCGGTCGCGAGTGCCGGTCGCAGTAGCGGCAGCACGATACGACGGAACACCGTGAAGGGGCCGGCGCCGTCGATCTGCGCCGCCTCTTCGAGTGACGTCGGAATGGTCCGGACGAATCCGGTGACGAAGAAGATGACCGTGGACATGTAGATGCCCATGTAGACACCGATCATGCCGACGGCGCTACCCGCGAGCCCGAGCTGGCGCAGCAGGAGTACCACCGTCACCACAGCCGGGGGCAGCACGATGCCGCTGATGCCAAGGGCGTACAGGGCCGCGGTGAGCCGGGTGGTGCGGCGGGCCAGGATCCAGGCGGCCATGGACCCGAACGTCAGGACACCGGCGACCGTGGGCACGACGATGAGCAGGCTGCCGAAGAAGGCGACCGGAACCTCCCCGTCTGCCCAGACCTGGTGCAGGTTCTCGAAAAGCTGCCACCGGCCGGGCAGGGAGAGGTCCGGGTCGAGTGCTTCGCCCTGCGACTTCGCGGCGGTCACCAGGACGAGCCAGAGGGGGATCCCGATGATGCCGAGGACGAGCAGGGTGGTGACGACCGGTTGCAGCCTGGTCCAGATCCGGGCGTTGCTGACGCCGGTGGTGTGCCGGTGGGTGCTTTCCTTGCCGACGGCGGTCACAGGATCTCCTCTCGCTTGCGCAAGGTGCGGATCACCGGGAAGGCCAGGAACGCGACGAGCAGGAACAACACGAGGCTCATCGCGGTCGCCTGGGCGAACAGCCCTTGCCCGAAGGTGCGATAGATGAAGATGTTGAGGATTTCCGTGGTACGGGCCGGGCCGCCGCCCGTCGTGGCCTGCACGACGTCGAACCCGTTCATCGAGCCGAGCAGGGCGGTGGCGACGTTGAACGTGATCGCCGGTGCCAGCAAAGGGGATTTGATGACCCAGAACGTGCGCCAGCGCGACGCGCCGTCGATCCGGGCGGCGTCCAGGATGTCGTCGGGAACCGTCTTGAGACCCGCCAAGTAGATGAGCATGGACAGACCCATCCACTTCCACGAGTGGATCAGCGCGACCACGACGATCGACCACGTGGTGTCACCGAGCCACGCGTAGTCGAAAGTACGGCCGAGTACCGCGCCGATCAATCCGTTGAGGCTGCCTTCGGGCTTCAAGAGGGCTTGGAAGATATAGCCCACCGCGAGCGCGGACATCAGCACGGGGATCAGGAAGAAGATCCGCGCCACCCGGTTGAGCCGGTTGTCACGTTCGAGCAGAACCGCCAAGCCGAAACCGAACAGGTTCTGGAAGATCGCGACCAGCACCGCGTAGATGAGGGTGATCCGCACCGCCCGCAGCAAGGTGCCGTCCGAGGCGAGCTGGGTGAAGTTGTCCAGCCCGGTCGGGTTGATCGAGGCCTTGAAACCGGACCAGTCGGTGAACGCGTAGATGAAATTGAAGAGCGTCGGCAGGAAGAAGAAGACGAGCAGGATGGCGAAAGCGGGAAGCAGGAACCACAAGGGATGTGTTTGCTTGACGGCATTCGACGTGCGGTTCCTGGTGCTCGCCCGTGGAGCGGGCCGGGCTACCGGCCGCTCCGCGGCGAGCGTTCGTTGTGCGGTGGGCATTTTCGTGGGGCTCCTTCAGCTTCCCGGTCAGAAGCCCGGTGCTCCGGCGGCCTTGGCCAGTTGGGCGAACTGGTCCTGAGTGGACTTGGCGACTTCGTCCGGTGTCATGGTTCCCACGATCATGTCCGCGAGGTTGATGTACAGGTCCGGGTTGGCGACCGCCAGCGCCTGCATGGAACCGACCGCGTTCGGCAGGGCGGCGTGGACGTCGAGCAGGGCCTTGGGTACGCCCGCGGGGTTCGGGACCGACGGCTGGAGCGAGATCGTGTTGCGATCGGTGATGAACTCCTGGTACCCGGGGCCCATCCAGTACGCCATCAGCTGACGCGCCGCGGTCTCGCGCTGGGTGTCACCGGTGCGGAAGGCGACCAGTGCATTGGTCTGGTCGGGGATGAAGGTCCCGATCTGTCCGGACGGCGCGATCGGGAAGAACCCGATCTTCTTGTCCAGTGTCGCGGTGTCGGCCGTGGCCTGCAGCTGGCCGAAGAACGAGTTGACCTGTATCGCCATCGCGGCCTTGCCGCCGAGCAAGGCGGCGCTCTGGTCCTCCAGCTTGGCCGTTTTGATGTCGGTGTTGAACAGTCCTTCGTCGATCAGCGACTTGTACCTCTTGATCGAGTCGAGCACGACCGGGCTGCTGAACGTCTCCTGTTTGGTGTTGATCTTGTCCCAGAGGCCGTTCTTCGCCGCGTCCGCGAGCTGGACCTGCACCCACCACTGGGTCGCCCACCGGTCGCCTGCCATTTCGTGGAACGGCGTGACAGCCTTGCCTTTTAGCGTGCGGGCCGCGGTGATCAGGTCGTCGAAGGTCTTCGGCGTCTCAGCGATCCCGTTGGCGGCGAAGATCTCCTTGTTGTAGTAGACGCCTTCGACGGCCGGGCTGGTGATCAGGGTGGCGTAACGAGTGCCGTCGAGGATGCCGGTGAGGTCACGCAGTTCCGGAGCCATCTTCGCCAGCCAGGGCGCGTCGCCGAGCGGCTGGAGGTTGGTCTTGGCGTTGATGGCCGTGAGCATCGACGCGGTCGGCTGCCAGAAGGCGAGGTCCGGCTTGTCGCCGGTGGCCACCTTGGTCTGGATGCTCTGCTCGTACGGATCGGGGATCGTCACGACGTCGATGTCGGCACCGGTCGCCTTCTCGAACGACTCCACCACCTTCTTCGGCACGGTGTTGCTGTTCTGTGCCGCCCACACGGTCAGTTTGACGCCGTCGAGCTTCGCGACGGGGTCCGGCCAGCTGGTCGCCGCGGCGTCGACGGGTGCGCCGGCGGACGGGTCGCTGCACGCCGTGACGCCCAGCATGAGCGCCGCGACAGAGGCGGTGATCCATTTCTTCATCGTGCCGATCCTTCTGTGGGGGAGGGGAAGGGGGAGTTGGCAGGGGACGTTGCGGCTGCCGCACCGGTGACGATCCGGAAGAGCCGCGCGGAGGCGGTCGCGCGCTGAGTGGGCGTCAGGGTCAGGGATCCGCTGTCCGGGTCCCAAGTGGACATCCACGCAGGAAGCTCCCGTGGATAGCGCACTTCGATATCGATTTCCCAGCCCCGTAGATGCGGTAGGGACAGCGTCACGCTTTCGTTGTCCTCTCCGCGCTGCCACACCGCCAGATACGTGACATCGCCGGACCGCATGGCCAAGCTGAGCCACGGATCGCTCCAGCCGGGCAGACCGAGCGGCCACAGGGGAACCGTGGCCGCAAGGTCGGTGCGAATGTCCTGGTACACCTTCACTGCGGCGCGTACGGATTCCAGTTGGGCTTCGGACATGCCGTCCAGGCGGCCGGACAGGTAGAGACGGCCGAGTAACCCGGTGCACACGGTGTAGGCGAAGTGTTCGTCCGTCATGCCGGGTTGCGGGTAGGCCCAACTCGCCGACTGCTCGGGCAGGATCGACAGCGGGGCCGTCACGGCGATCGGCGGGTAGAGCAGAGGGTCTTGCTGGTCGCTGGTGGACTGCACCTGCATCCGCGACAGCAACGCGTAGTCCATCCTCATCGCGCCCGACGCGCAGTTCTCGAGGATCAGGTCGGGATGCCGGTCCAGTACGCCGTCCAGCCAGTCCAGCTGTGCCCGGTTGTGGTCGAGCAGGCCTGCTCCGACACTGTCGGCGTCCAGGTCGGTGCCCGCCCCGGGGTCGACGTTGTAGTCGAGCTTGAAGTAGCCCACGCCGAGTTCCTCGACCAGCCGGTCGACGACGCCGTCCAGATGTGCGATGGCGCTCGGGTGGCGCAGATCCAGGACGTACCGGTCGTGTTCGATCAGCCGGACACCGCCGCGCTGGAGGAATGCCGCGTCCGGAAGCTTCTCGGCCATCGGGCTGCGGACACCGATCACCTCCGGCTCCAGCCACAGGCCGGGCACCATGCCGCGGTCGCGAATTCGGGTGAGCACTTCTTCGATCCCGCGCGGGAACCTCGTCTGGGACGGTTGCCATTCGCCGACGCTGTCCCACCAGCTCGTGCCGTTGTCGTACCAGCCGGCGTCGATGCAGAAGACCTCCGCGCCGACCGCGGCGGCGGCATCGACCAACGGGAGCAGCTTCGCCGTGGTGGGGTCGCCCATCAGGGTGTTCATGTAGTCGTTGAACACCACCGGCAGAGCGGACCGGTCGCGGTGCGGGCGGACGAGTTCGCGCCGGTGCGCGGTGAGCGCGGCGACCGCACCGTCCAAACCGGACTCGGACACGGCCACCGACACGGGCACGGTGGTGAAGGAATCCCCGGGGGAAAGGGAAAGGTGCCACTGGTGGTCGATATCCGTCGGTCCGAGCAGCGCGAGATACGCACCGTCCATCCGCTCGCCGACCTCCCACCGCCAGGCGCCGTTGTGCTCGACCTGCCACAGCCACGTCCGCCCGCTTCGGCGATCGATGACCCCGCCGGTCGGGAGGTGGATGCCAGTGGACCAGGTGCCGGTGCTGACGGCCGCGAACCGGCCGCGGCCGTCCTGTCCGTGAAGCCGGAGATTGAGATCGGGTGAGACGTCGTCGCGTAACGGGTGACAGCTCCAGCGGCCCTCACCGAGCCATTCGCTGTCCCCCCGCAGCAGGTCGACGTCTTCGACTCGCGCTCCGGGGAAGCCCGAGGCGAAGGATGTCACGCCCTGCAGGAGGACCGGTGCTTCGCCGTGGTTGGTCACCGTGGTGGTGACCTGGCAGGCCGCGACACCGTCGACCGACCGGAACGACGTCCGCGCGACCAGGCCCGTCCGCTCATCGCGCGTGTCGATGTGCAGCACGCGCCACTTCCCGTTCTCGTCGCGCGTCGAACCGGCGTAGGTCATGCGCCTGCCGAGGGCGGTCTCCGAGAACCGGTGCGAGGCCCTGGCCCGGCCTTCACCCGCGATCAGCACCTCCACCAGCGGTTGTACCGCTCTGGGGTGGTCGTGCCGGCTGCTGTCCGACAACGTCCGGACGCCGACCGGGCCGTCCGGGGACAAGTCCACGACGAGTTCCAACGCCGAGTGGCCCCAGACCACGCTCGTGGCGGACTCCAACGAGATCACCCTTGCTCCTTGTCGTGCGTCGCTGCTGATCAAGGTCTATGTGACCGGTCACATGACGCAGCAGTGTGACCGTTAACACCTCCCGGTGGAAAGACCGAGTTACCTTGTTGTTACGAACACTTTCGGCCCGCGTTCGCTCAGCCGACGCCGCGCGGAGGCGCTGTCGACTCGCGGATCACAAGGGACGGAGCGGAAAGTTCGGCCACGGGCTGGGGTCTCCCGGCGACCTCGGCCGCGATCGCCGCCAGGCACGCGTGCCCCAAGCTCACGAAGTCCATTCGCACGGTCGTGAGCGCGGGCGTCCAATAGGCCGCACCGGGAACGTCGTCGAAACCGACGATGCTGACGTCTCCCGGGACATCCCTGCCGGCTTCGTGGAGGGCTCGGCGGACCGCCATCGCCGTGTCGTCGTTACCGCAGAGGATCGCCGTCACGTCCGGATCGGCCGCCAGCCGCCCTCCGGCCAGGTAGGCCGACCGTACGTCCCAGCCCGCCGGGACGACCGCCGGGACGGGAGCGCCGGCCGCGTCGAGCGCTTTGCGCCATCCCGCTTGCCGGGCGCTGGTGCCGGTCTCCGACGGGATCGCGACATGATGCACCGTGCGGTGCCCCAGCGACAGCAGATACCTCGTGGCGTCCTCGGTGGCCTGCCGTTCGTCCAGGAAGATCATCGACCGCGAGATGTCGCCGAGACCGCCCGCTTCCGTCGCGGCCACAGCGGGGACATCCGACGGGAGTGCCCGCAGCACCCCTGCCCCGGCGGAATCGAAGGCGATCACGACGATGCCACCCGCGTTGGGATCGCTCACGTACTCGACCGCGTGCCGGACGTCGACCGGACGATCCGACTCCACCACCCGGACACCTACCGCGAGCCCCGCCGAACGGGCGGCCTCCTCGATTCCTTGGAGGGTGGAGGCATAGCCGTACAGCGTCGTATTGGCGATGACCACGGTCACCGAACTCGAACGTCCCGAACCGAGCGCCCGGGCAGCCCGGTTGGGGCGATACCCCAGCCGCTCGATGACGTCCCGCACCTGACGCCGGGTGTCAGGGCTGACGTTGGGCGAGTCATTGAGGACTCGCGACACGGTCTGGTAAGAGACACCCGCGGCCGCCGCGACGTCGCGGATGCTGGGCGGGGCCGATGAACGTCGCGTCACCCCGACATCGTTGTCGCTGGGGTCCACCACGTCAAAACCGCTTCTGCGCGGACCACGACCTCCCCCACGGTGGCCGTCACATCGCTACGAGGAGGTGTACGGCGGCCGCGGTCGCGCCGATGCGGTCGCAGCCTCGATCGCCGCCGAGCAGATGACCAGGACGCGCTCGCCGAGTTCGGTGACGCGCCTCCGAACTGGGGCGATCGCTATCCGCTCTGGTGAGCGCGGTGGCGATGCCCACAAAAGAACGTTGTCGTTGGCGCAGCAGCGTTCTTCGACCGGTCATCCGCGTGTAGTCCACTTCATGTCCGGCTGTTGCCGGACCACGGGGTGGCCGGTACTCTCCGAATGAGGCGAGCTGATAGCCGATACGCGCTGGGGGCGTGGAAAGATGAATGTGCTGATGGCTGCGCCCGAGGGCGTATCAGCCGACTATTCCGGAATTCTCGCGAACCCGGCATCGGGTCCGCTCGAGTCATTTCTGTATTTACTCTCCCGGGGAGCGAAGACCCGACCTCAGTAGCATCTTCTCGGTTCTTTAGGAAACTTAATCGACTGCAGGGTACTTGCTCGAAGCTCAGGTACTGGGCGATTCTGGGGAGTCAAATGTCGTTCGAGCACAAGCATTGTCCGTGCACGGCGGAAGACGTGCCCTCCATGGAGATCGAGGTGTTGCTGGCTGATCGAAGGGCACTTGCCCGGGTCGAATCGAGACGGAAACTGGAGCAGGATCCCACGCTGAGAGTATCGGCGGAAGTCGAGGCGCTCTCCTCGCTGAAGGCGGTGGTCCGGGCGGTATCGCCGGCGGTGATCGTCGCGGGCGTCGACCTGTTCGAACCGACGGACCTGGACATGATGGCGGACTCGGCGGTGCCGGTACTGCTGATCGGCAACATGGAGGACAACGACCGCGTCGCGCGCATGCTCTCTCCCGGGGTGCGCGGGTTCATCTGCCGGTCGAGCCCCGGGAACCACTGGGTTGACGCCGTCCGCGCGGTGGCGGCCGGGCACGCCAGCCTGCCGCCCAAGGTCACCGGGAAACTGCTGGACACCCTCGTGCGCACCAAACCGGCCCCCGCGGTGTTCGACAGTCTCACCGACCGGGAGCGTGACGTGCTGCAGTACATCGCGCAGGGAATGACCACGGCCGAGCTCGCGGCCGAAATGGTGGTGCAGATCAGTACGATCAAGTCGCATATCTACCACCTGCTTCAGAAACTCAAGGTCAAGGACCGCACGCAGGCGGTCGCGCTGGCCTATCAGTCGGGCATCGTGCGTCTTCCCGAGCAGCCGACGGCTCGCGAACCGGTCGTCGGCCGGTGATCGGCCCGGCCGGCTTCGCCACGAGCACCCTTTCGCGGCCGGACTCCTTTGTGTCCGCACGTCTCAGTCTTTTGGCGGAGAACGGGAAATCGGTATTCCAGTCGATCTCCTGACGCGCCGTGGTCTGCCCCTGCCGTAGCTTTCGTCGATATCGGCGGAACAGGAGTGAAAAGGAGCGGCATGGCCAGACTGATCTCCGTGGAAGAATGCGAATCGTTCACTCTCAAAGAAATGCAGTCACTTTATCGGGACCATGTGAGCAAGTCCCAGGTGTCGCTTATGTCCACCTTCGGTTTCGGCAAATGCCTGGTGGACACCGCGGACGGGGTGTGGATCACCACGCGAGAAGGTGACCGTATTCTCGACTTCACGGGCGCTGTCGGGGTCCTCAATCACGGCCACAACAACCCTCGTATTCTCGCGGCGAGGCGGCGGTTCCAGGAATTGCACCGGATGGAGGTGCACAAGGCGTTCTTGTCGCCGTATGTCGCCGCGCTCAGTCACAATGTCGCCCAGGTGCTTCCGGGAGACTTGAACATCTCCTACTTCCCCAACTCCGGAGCCGAGGCGAACGAAGGCGCGGTCAAACTCGCCTACAAGTATCACGAGGGCAAGCGGAACACGATCCTGAGGTCGGACATCAGCTTCCACGGCAAGCTGATCGCCACCGGGAGCCTGACCGGTTCACGGGAGAACAGTTTCGAGTTTCCCGGAATCCCGAACGTCGCCTACCGCTTCGGTGATGTGGAGGCGGTGCGCGAGCTGGTGGCGCAGCACCGCCGCGCCGACGGCGAGTGCGACGTCTACGCGATCCTGGTCGAGCCGTTCAGCGCCTCCACAATGAACCACTGGAGCGAAGAAGCACTTCATGAGTTGCGCGCGCTCTGTACCGCGGAGAACATCGTGCTGATCTTCGACGAGATCTACACCGGCTGGGGTAAGACCGGCAGCCTTTTCTACTTCATGCGCCACGAGGGTCTTGTTCCCGACATCCTCACCTACTCGAAGTCGTTCGGCGGCGGCAAGGCGTCGATCTCCGGTTACACCGTGCGCGAACCGCTGTTCCGCCAGGCCTACGACCGGCTCGGGGACGTCATCCTGCACACCACGACCTACTACGGCTTCGGCGAGGAGACCGCGACCGCGATCGAGGCGCTGAACATCGTCATGGAGGACGACTACCCGCGCCGGGCGCGCGAAGTCGAGGCGGTGCTCGGCGCGGGGCTGGAGCGTCTGCAGAAGGAGTTTCCCGAAACCATCACGCGGGTGTCGGGCACCGGCTCGCTGTTCGGTGTGTTCCTGGACAGCGGACCGTCCATTTTGAACATGGCGGCTCGCCTCGCTCCGTCCGGCTTCGCCAAGGACCCGAAGTTCCGTACCAAACTCGTGACCAGTGCGGTGATCAGCGAGATGTACCGGGAACACGGGATATTGACGTACTTCAGTCCCAACGGCGACACCCCGCTCGTGGTCGCGCCGTCGCTGGTGGTCACCCGCGAAGAGATCGAACAATTCCTTGACGCGCTGGGCAAGACACTCGCCAGGGGGCTTCCCCGACTGCTCGCGAAGTTCGTCAAGGACCGGGTGAAGGCGCAGTGGTGACCCCAGGGGCGACCCGGATCCTGGTGACCGGAAGCAGCGGAATGCTGGGTGGCAACCTCGTCCGTCGACTGTGCGCCGACGGTGCCGACGTGGTCGGCGTTGACCTGAACCCGCCACGGGAGCCGGTGGCCGGCGTCGAGGAGATCCGGGGCGACATCAGGAACCGAGACCTCCTCGACCGGGCCGCCGACGGTGTCGACGCCGTCGTGCACTGCGCGGCCGCGCTGCCCAGCTACTCCGACGGCGAGATCCGGTCTGTCATCGTCGAAGGCACTCGCAACGTGCTGAGGGCGAGCCTGTATCGCAAGGTGCCGCGGGTCGTGCACATTTCTTCGACCGCGGTCTACGGGCTGCCGGACGTCGTCCCGACCCCCGAGTCGTACCCGCGCAGCCCGGTCGATCCCTACAGCCGCGCCAAGGCGGCCGCAGAGGAGGTGTGCGAAGCCTTCCGCGACCAAGGATTGTGCGTGGCGATGTTGCGGCCCAAGACCTTCCTGGGACCCGGTCGGATGGGCCTGTTCTCGATGCTGTTCGAATGGGCGGCCGAGGGCCGCAACTTCCCCGTGCTCGGCCGCGGTGACGTACGGATCCAGATGTTCGGCGTCGACGACCTCGTCGATGCCGTCGTCACAACGCTCGGTGCGGACCTGGAGATCGCCAACGACACCTACAATCTCGGCGCTGCCGCCTTCAGCACGATCCGCGAAGACTTTCAATGCGTGCTCGACGCGGCCGGTCACGGCAAACGGGTGGTGTCCCTTCCGGCCAAGCCCGCTCTCGCCATGCTCAGGGCGCTGCAGCGGTACAAGATGTCCCCGGTTTACGGGCGGTTGCTGCACAAATTGATGGCCGACTCGTACGTCAGCATCGACAAGGCCCGTGATCGGCTCGGGTTCGCCCCGCGGCTGTCCAACCGGCAGGCCATCTTGGAGACCTATCACTGGTGGCGTATGCAACGCGCCGTGCCGCGCAAGCCGTCCGCCGCGGCGGGCCGAACGTCGCGCGATCCCTGGAATCAGGGCGCGCTGGGCTTGGTCAAAGCCCTTTTCTGACTCCGAAGCCCGTCCCGGACCAGCCGAGGTGAGAAATCCCCATGATCGAGCAGACACCGTTGGTATCGGTGATCATCCCCAACTACAACTACGAACGTGCCCTGCGACTCTGCCTGAACGCACTGGCCGGCCAGACGTACCCGCGTTTGGAGGTGATCGTCGTCGACGACGGCAGCACCGACGATTCGGTCGCGGTGGCGGAGTCGTCGGGTGCCAAGGTGGTGCATACGCCCACCAATATGGGTTGCGCCGGCGCGCGCAACGTCGGCGCGGAGGTCGCCACCGGTGAGGTGTTCTTCTTTCTCGACTCCGACGTCGGTCTCGCGCCGGACGCGGTCGCCAACGCGGTCACCATGCTGCGTTCCGACAAGCGCATCGGCGCGGTCTGCGGCATCTACGACGCCGACCCGCTGATCGACGACGGTCCCATCGAGCGCTACCGAAGTCTCCAACTGCATTACGTGCAGGTCGCCTGCGAGGGCCCGATCTCAGGGATCTATCCGGCGATGATGGCCATGCGGGCCGAGGTGTTCACCGCGGTCGGGCCGTTCAACGCCAAGCTCCGGCACACCGAGGACGCCGACTACGGCGCCCGGCTGGGCCGGGACTACGAACTCCACCTCACGTCGACGGTTTCCGGGCAGCATGATCACGACGACAAGCTGGGCGTGCTGGTGAACAAGGTGTTCACCCGGTCCTTCCTGCGTGTGCCGTTGTTCGCCGGCGGGCAGAAACTCGGAAAGGGACCGGAGTCGCCCGCTCGCGCCGTGGGCAGCCTTGCCGCGCTCGGCGCCGTGCTGACGGCGCCGCTGCCGCTGCTCGCGGGACCACTGTGGACAGTCGTTCCCGTGGGTCTGCTACTCGGTTCCATCGCCTGTGACGGCGCGATGTACCGCTTCGTGGCGCGACAGCGGGGGTCAGGGTTCGGCCTGTTCTTCATCGGAGCCAACCTGGTGTCCAATGTGGCCATCGCCGCCGGTGTGCTGACCGGCGCGGCGAAGTGGGTACTGTCACCACGGTTCCGGCGGATCTACGACGAGGTACCTGCATGACCGCGGAGATGCTCGAGGAACAAAAGGCGCCGCCCGCGCCGCAGGTGACCAGATGGTGTCTCGCCACCAGGATCCTGGTCGTGCTCACCGCCGCGTGGCTCGTGTTCACCGTGACGCACTTGCTGTTCACCGGCCATCTCTGGGTGTGGCTCTTGCCCGGCCTGGTGCCGCCGATCGCTTTCCTGGTCTTTCCGGTGCTGCTCGCGATCGGGCTCGCGATGCCGCGCCTTCTGCGGCGGCGGGTGCCGAAGATGGCCGTCAGGCTGGTACTGGCCATGGCCGTGGTCGCCTTGGTGACCGGAGCCGGTCGCAGTGGCATCAACCTGTCCGCGTTCGGCGGGGGTGACGGCGCCGCTCCGCCGGGCGCGCCGACCGTCGTCGCGTGGAACGCGCATTACTGGGACCAGACCGACGATCCGGACCGGTTCTACGCCTACCTGCATGCTCATCAGGCCGACGTCTATCTGTTGCAGGAGTATGTGGACGAGGTCGGGGACGACGGCGTGCGCGATGCGAACGACCTGATTCGGCTGCGCGCCGAATTCCCGGGCTACCACATCGTGACCAGAGGTGAGTTGCTGACTCTTTCGCGGTATCCCGTCCTCGCCCAGGCGCGGGTCGGGCAGGATCGCGACCTGCCGGACAACGCGTCGTACCGTGACGTGTTCGAAAGCGCGAAGGCGCTGCGCACCGATCTGCAGGTGGGATCGTCGATCCTCTCTGTCTACAATGTACATCTGCCGGTGCAGCTCGACGTCGGCAAGAGCCCACTGAGTTCTGACTTCTACGGCTATGTCCATACACGGGACGGCATGCGCAAGACGCAGCTGGCGGGACTCGTCGCGGATGTGGCAGCCAACCCGAATCCGCTGCTGGTCGCCGGTGACTTCAACACCAGCCCGGCGATGGGCGACCTCGACGAGCTGCGCGACCGGCTCCAGGACGCGGACCGGGAAAGCTCGTCGCTGTACCTGCGGTCGTGGCCCGCGTCCTCGCCGCTGTGGCGGTTGGACTGGACCCTGACCACGCCGGGAGTGAAGGTGCACGACTACCGGTTCCACGACGCGCAGGAGTTTTCCGACCACGACCTCCAGAAGACCAGCATCTCCTTGGCCGGTGGAAGGTGACCAAACGGACCTTCTTCGGCATAGTGCGAGCCGGCTGCTATGCGGCGGTGCTGTGCCTGCTGGGATATCAGCTGTACCGGTATCGCGCCGACGTCGTTCCGGTCGTCACTTCCTTGGGGTGGGGCCGCTTCACGGCCGCGGTCGCGCTCGCGGCCGCGGGTGCGTGGCTGGGTATGGAGGGCTGGCGGCTGTTGCTCGCCGCGTTCGGGACCAGGTTGCCGACGCCGATCGCGGCAAAGGTGTACTTCGTCGCCGGGCTTGGCCGCTATCTGCCCGGTGGCCTGTGGCCCGCCGTCGCGCACGCGGACCTCGCGCGCAAGCTGCGCGAGCCGCCCGGCAGGCTCGCGGCCGTGTTCCTCGCCAGCGTCCTGTTGTCGACCGTCGCCGGCCTGACCGCCGGTCTGATCGCGTTGCCCGCGCTGGTTTCGGTTCAACCGCTGTGGTGGATCGCGGTCCCGATGCTGGTCGTCGGTCTGCTGGTCGTCGGCACCCCGCAGCTGACGCGGCTGGTCGGCGCGATCGTGAAGCGGCGCACGGGCCGGTCCGTCCTGCTTCCGGGTCCGCGCGCGGTTTTCGGCGCGATCGGGCTGATGCTGGCCGGGTGGTTCCTCGCCGGTCTGCATCTGGTGGTGCTCACGCAAGGGGTGGCGGTGCGCGGCTTGTCCGGCACCGCGGTGATGGTCGGCGGGTTCGCGCTCGCATCGGTGGCCGGAGTGCTCGTGGTGGTGCTGCCGGCCGGGCTCGGTGCGCGGGAAGCCGTCCTCGGACTGGCGTTGAGCGTGGCGCTCGCCGCACCGTCGGTGCCCGCCACCGTCGCGATCGTCGCGATGAGCCGGCTCGTGGTGACCGCCGCGGACCTGCTGGCCGCGGGTGCCGCCGCCTTCGCCCGCCTGACACCGGTTTCCGCGAGGATCGCGGCGAAAGCCTCGTCCATAGTGGACTGACGATGTGGACAGTGCCGTGAAGGCCTCCTTCCCTACCTTGAGAGTAGGGAAGGAGGCCTTCACGGCACTATCGTGTGGCTACACGGCTTTGGTGCGACCGGGCCGCTGGTCCCGTGAGTCGTCGGTCATCTTGGAGAGAAAGAAAAGGAACGTCGAGGCCACGACGAGATCGATGGTGAGACCGAGAAGATCGATCTCCCATGCCGACTTGCCGTTCCCGTCGTGTGTGCGCATCGCATTTCCGCCACCGTTCATGATCATTCCTCCAAGTAAGGGTGAACCGGAGTGTTTCGACGTCAATCACTCGACGTTGACGAAATTACCCGGCTGCGCCTTCACTGTCGTCAGGCGGAAAACTGGGATCGGCGCGGGCCTTCTCATACCTGTGGCTGAGCCGGAACCTCGGAATCGGTCAGAGGAGGGCTTTGCCGAGCTTGTCCAATCCCTCGCTGATCCCGTCCTCGATGCGCCGGTATGTGTCGGCGCTGGTGACCAGGCTGTCCGCGACGCCGCCGACCGTTTCCGCCTCCGCGGTCAGCCGGTCACCGGCCGCGGTGATGTGCTTGGTCAGCGCGTCGCTGAAGGTGGTGGCGGCGGGAACCTCGCCGAGCAGATGTGACACCAGCTGCAGCCGCGACATCGCGCCGGCCGCACCGCTCAACGTCGATGTCGCGCCGTCCAGCACACCCGCGGCACCGACCAGCGAGTCGGGATCGGTTTCGTATCCGGCGTCGCCAGGGGAGAGCGCGCCGTCCGGGTCGAGGCCGAGCTCGTCGAGGGAGATCCTGGTCAGCTCCGGCTCGTCCCACTTTTCGCCCGGGTTCTTCTGGTAGCCGTAGGCTCCGGATTCGTGCGCCAGCACGATTTCCCCGTCGATCTCGACGGCTTCTTCGATGCCGTGCGAGTCGTAGCCGTCTTCGTTGCCCGGCTCGCCGCCCTTCAGTTCGATTTCTTCGCGATTGTTGAAGTCGAACAGTTCCGGCGTCCGGTCCTGCCGGTAGAACTTGCCGCTGTGCCCGTCGGACGAGGAGAAGATGAACTCGTCGTCGCGTACTACGACTCCCTGGACGTTGTTCGGCGTGGTGATCGGTGCCCCGGCTTTCGCCGGGTTGGGTGAGCCGTCCTCGATGGGGAATTCGTATAGCTGGTTGTTCTCGTAGTCGCCCACGAAGAGCTTGTTCTGGGCGTAGGTGACGTAGCTGTGAGCAGGTGTCTTGACCACGTCGATGGCGTCGACCGGTACGCCGCTGTCCTGTGCGGCGTCGAGTTCGGCCTTGTCGTAGACGTACACGTGTTCGTTGGACGACACCCAGACGTGTTTGCCGTCTGTCGCGACGCCACCGGTATGGGTGGGCGCGCCTACGTCTCCTTTACCGTTGAGATAGACGTTCCCCGCTTCTTTGCCGGTCTGGTAGTCGACGTAGGTCAGCCGGCTCGGCGTCAGCCCTGGCCCGATGGGCTTGTCGCCGTCCCCGTCCCCGTTGCCGTCGTGGTACGAGCCCACGAGCAGGTTCTTGCCGTCGTAGGCCAAGCCCTGGGATGTCCACGGCTGGCCCGGGTTGACACCGCTGATGTTGGAGTTGCCCTCGCTGTCCCAGCCGTCACTGCCACCACCACCGACGTCGGTCGTAGCCGCCAGCGCGGTCAGCTTGCTTTCGTAGGTGTGCTGGGCGGCGGTCAGCTCCCGGACGGTCCGCATGGCGATTTCCGGTCCTTCGATGACGTCGCTCAGGCCGAGTTCGCGCCACGGCGCGATGGCCGTCTCGGCCGATGTCCGCAGCGCGGAGTACGCCTTCGCGGCGCCTTTGACGGCCGACTCCGCAGTGTGGAGCTGTTCGTACACCTCGGCGACGACCCGCGAGGAGTCTTTCGCCTTACCGACGAACTCCGCCGCCGCCGTGCCGCGCCATGATCGTGCCGCTCGCAGGGCGCCGTCGGAGATCCCGTCGGCAACGGTCTGCAAGGACGTCCTGGCGTCGGCGATGGTGGCGCCGACCTCGGCGATACGTGCCGCGTCGCCCGACGTGAGCTTGGCGTAGAGCGGTTCGGGATCAAGGAACGGCATCGGCTCTCCTCGGGCAGCGGGCAAGTGAACGTTCCGTCCAGGGTGAGGTGGCGTGGGTCATGCGCGTAGGTCGCGTAAGACGTCGGCAGGCGGGCAACGGTTCCCACGACCTTCCGCCTCCGCTCAGGACGGCATGCCGCCGTCGCGATCGAGTGCTAGTGGGTTTCCTTTGTCGATAGAGGACGAGATGCCCTTCCCGGCGCCGGGTGATCCGCTGGCTGGTGTTCGGTGGGTGGTTGGTCGGGGTTGTGGAAGCCTGCGGGGGTGGACTCATCGACGCTGTATTTGGCGGCTCGTCGGTACCTGATGGAGCGCTACGACGAGTTGGTTGAGCGAGACGTCGCGCTGCCCAACCAGGGACGCGCCGAGGGCGGGTTCGGCTACCGTCCCGAGGCCTGGCGGATCTTTCCGCGCTACAACGTGGTCGCGGCGATCCTGGCGCGGGTCGAGCGGCTCGATCCGGACCGGCTTCCCGAGCCACCTGGCCTGCTCGACCAGCTCGTTGAGGCTGCGGCCACTGCCCAGTCACCGTTCACCGAGCCGGAGTCCAACGAGGTTGCCGCGGCGGTGATGGCAGAGGAACGCCGATTGTTCTCATCGACCGTGCTGCAGCAGTGGGCCGCCGGCAACGATCTGCCGGTACGGCCACTGCCGTACCGGCGCGTGCTTACCTCGGACGAATCGGTCACCCGGCAGCGGCAACTACACCAGCGATGGGGGGCTGGTTGACCGATCGTGGCATCCGACGATCGCCGCCCCGACCCCGCCGGACGTGCTGGTATTGACCGAGGCGTCCATGTGGGAGGAGCAGGCCGTCACCCACGTGCGTGCCGCGCTGCGCATGATGGGCGCAGGTCGGGTGACCGAGTTGCGCGAGTTCGGCGAGGACTACGTCATCGATGTGGACCTTGTCGCGCCTCGATATACCGGCGCCGAGGGCGTATGGAGCGACGACACGCTCACCTGGATCGCCTGCGCCTCCCACGAAGGAACCGTCGCCTTTGGCGGCCGGCTCGCCGCCACCCTGATCGCCATCTGACCCGACCTCGACAAATGGCGCTGGACATCCTGACCGGCCGGCTCAATCTGGGACTACGGTGGGATTCCCGGGGAGGTATCGATCTACGCCTGGCAGGTCAATGGTTCGTACGAGGTGGTTCAATGCGAGCGGAGCACCGATGCATGCACCCCCAGGGGAGGCTGACGCATGCTGACCAAACCGAACAGGCACGAAGGTACGGCCCGTCATGACCGGGACCCGAGCCCAGCAACGCCTCGGCAATCTTCCCGCTGAGGTCAGCAGTTTCGTCGATCGCCGCCGCGAGATCACCGCGGTCAAACAGCTGCTCTCGGTCGCCCGGCTACTGACCCTTACCGGAGTCGGCGGCGTCGGTAAAACCCGGCTGGCACTACGAATAGCCAGAGAAACGCAGCGTTCGTTTCCTGACGGCGTCTGGCTCGTCGAACTAGCCGCATTGAACAATGCAGGACTGCTGGCGCAGACCGTGAGCACCGCCCTGGGGTTGCGTAACCAGTCGGCTCGGCCCCTGGCGGACATGCTGTCGAAATACCTGGAAGACAAGAAACTGCTCCTGGTGCTCGACAACTGCGAGCACCTGCTGGACGCCTGTGCAGTATTGGCCAGCACACTCCTGAGAGCCGACGCCGGCCTGCGAATCCTGGCCACCAGCCGACAAGTGCTGAGCGTGGAGGGCGAGCAGATCGTAGCGGTGCCGCCGCTGTCGGCACCGGATCCCGCTTGCCTGCCTTCGACGGGGGGCCTTACCCACTACAGCGCGATACGTCTGTTCACCGAACGGGCCAAGGCGAGAGACCTCACCTTCACCCTCACCACCGACAACCACACCACAGTCGCCCGAATCTGCCACCGACTGGACGGCATCCCCCTCGCCATCGAACTCGCCGCAGTACGAATACAGGCGTTGCCGGTGGACCAGATCCTGACCCGGCTGGACGACCGCTTCCGCCTACTCACCAGGGAAAGTCCCACCGCCCCACTCCGCCACCACAGTCTTCGGGCGGCGATTGGCTGGAGCTACGACCTCTGCTTGTCCCAAGAACAACTGCTCTGGGCCCGGACATCGATCTTCGCGGGCGGATTCGACCTCGATGCCCTCCAAGGCGTCTGCTCCGGCCACGGCATCGAACCCGACGACGTGTTCGATCTCATCACCGCCCTGGTGGACAAATCGATCCTGGCCCGCAGCGGCCACGGCTTCACAGCGCGCTACGAACTACTCGACACCATCCGCGAATACGGGCGGGACAAGCTACGCGAAGCCGGCGAAGAAACGCGACTACGACGTCGACACCGGGACTGGTACAAGGGTCTGGCGGCGCGGATGGAAGCCGAATGGTTTGGGCCGAACCAGATCGAGATCTTCACCCATCTGCGACTTGAGCACGCCAACATGCGAGCTGCCCTGGACTTCTGTCTCACAGAACCAGACGAGATCCGTGTCGGAATGCGGATGGCCGCAGCCTTGTGGTTCTACTGGACCGGCTGCGGTTTCCTCAACGAAGGACGGCACTGGCTGGACCGCGTGCTCACCCTCGACACCGAACCAAGCGAGGAACGGGTGAAGGCACTGCGGATGGTCGGTGAGGTCGCTATCGCGCAGGGAGACGTTCCCGGGGGCGTCCCGCTGTTGGAAGAGTGTCGAGCGCTGGCGCGGCACTTCGGCGACGAGGCCGCGCTGGCGCACGCCACCGAGAACCTCGGTGTCGCCGCGCTGTTCGATGGTGACCTGCCGAGGAGTGTGACACTGATGGAGGAAGCCCTGGAACGATGGGACTCTGTCGGCGAGCAAGGCGGGAGGGCTGCGCGGAGCCGCTTCGTTCTGGCTGTAGCGGACGTTTTCCAGGGGAATTTCGACCGGGCGATCATGCTCTGTGAGCAGGCCCGCACGATCTGCCAGGCCCACGGCGAGCAGTGGTTTCTGTCCTACGTGTTCTACGTTCTGGCCCTGGCTGCGTGGGCCAGGGGGGAATGGAGACAGGCGACCGCCCACATCCAGGACTGTCTGCTGATCAAACAAACGCTCAACGATCCTTTGGGTACCGTGGAGGCATTCGAAGTGCTCGCCTGGACCGTGGTGGCGTCCGGAGAGCATGAGCGGGTGGCCGTGCTGCTCGGTGCGGCCGAGAAAATCTGGCCGTCTGTCGGCCTGTCCCCACGGTTCGGGGCCCAGCACTGGAACATCCCGCATGAGGAGAGCATGGCCCAGGCCCGCCAAAGCCTGGGAGACGAGGCGTTCGAAGCTGCCTTCCGGCGCGGTAATGAACTCACCCTCGATCAGGCTCTTGAATACGCGCTGGGTCAGAAACCCAGGAAAGCAGGCGCCACGCCGCCTGGGCCACCACCACGCGGCACCCACACCGTTCTCAGCCGCAGGGAGCGCCAAGTCGCCGAACTCGTCGCCCGAGGACTGTCCAACAAGGACATCGCTGCCCAGCTGGTGATCGCTCAACGCACCGCCGAGGGCCATGTCCAACGCATCCTCACCAAGCTCGGCTTCACCTCCCGCACCCAGCTCGCCACCTGGATCACCAAACAACAGCAAGGCCAGTGATCAACCCAGCCGACCCCCAGAAATGTGGGGATAGCCGCGAGAACCCAAGTCGCTGCATGATCGACGCACGCGATTGGCCAGGCGAAGGGGAAGTACATGAAGGGGGCCTTCACAACCTCAACAAACCGTGCAAAAGCGACATACCTGACCAAACGGCAGGATTTGCGTCCTTTGTGGACTCCGAGCTGCCTGCCGTCGCTGGATGTCGTACCTGCAGGTGCAGACAGCGGAACGACTTTGCCGGGACCCTGGCGCCTAGCGCAAGGAAGGGGTCCTTCATGTACTGGGACTCGGACGATGACAGAGTCGGTGCGGTGGCGGGTTTAGGGCTTGGCCAGGGTGGCCAGCCAGCCGGGGTGGTCGGTGGTGCCCGCCATGTCGATCTTGGTGGTCTGGGCGAAGGAGAGGTTGTCGCTGGCGTATATGTGCTGGACGCTGCCGTCGCCCCGGCGGGAGAAGCCGGGTGGATCGCAGTCCTGCATGCCAGGGGAACCCTGGTCCTTCAGGTTGAAATCGCCGACAACGATGGTCGGCCGTGGATAGCCGGCCGCGCGACGCATCAGGTCCTCGCACTGTGCGAGCGCGATCGGTGCGTTGTCCGAGGACAGATGCGTGGTGCAGGCGCTGAGGCCGGCGGCGGGCAAGCATGCCCAGGAGCGCAACTCCCGGTGGCCGTCCGGGGCCGTGTACTGGGCGGCGTAGGTACCGGTCTCCTCGGTGGTGCCGGCGAACCCGCTCGGGACCATGATGATGTTGCCGTACTGCTGGTTACCGTCACGGCACAACGTGGGCGTGCCGTCGAGGTTGCGTGCCGCGATGAACAGTGCCCGAGCGGGCCCCATGGCCGGCCGCAGCCGGTCGATGTCACCCGAACATGCCTCGTTCACCGACAGCACCTGCGGCTTGCTCGACCTGATCACGTCGGCCGCCTTCGCCAACACCACGTCGCCTTGATAACAGCCGGCCATGCCACCGTGGCAGATATTGAGCTGGAGCACGGTGATCGTCGCCCCAGCGCTTGTGGTTCCGGTGGTCATCGTCTCGGTGCACGCCGTCGCCGACGGTATGACCAGGAGCCCGAGCGCCGCCAGGACGATGATCACGCGACTCATGGCAAGACACAAGCAGAACAACCCAGCCCAGCACAACTCCACCAACCAAGCGCACCAACAAGGGATCTGAGCTGCCGCGATCAGGGTGTGCGTGCGGGAGGTACGAGCCCGGAGCCTCTATTGACCGGTGTTGCGTGGCAAGACGATCCTGGGAGTCTTGTCTGCGTTCTGGAGGAGAACAATGCGACGACTCTTCGTGCTGCTCTGCGCCCTTTTTCTGACAGCCACCGCCGTTCCCGCGTCGGCCGATACGCCACCTGATCCGGTTCCGGGCGAAAGACCCCCGATGGGGATCGCCTGGGCGACTGGGACTCCCTACTGCGTATACCAGTTCAGCGAGGACGTCGTGAAAGCCGCGGCAGACCAGCTGACCACCTCCGGGCTTCGTGACGCCGGGTACGAGTACGTCATGCTCGGCGACTGCTGGCAGGCGGCTCAGCGCGACGCCGACGGCAGGCTGACCGCCCGTGCCGGCTTCCCGTCCGGCATCCCGGCACTGGTGGACTACGTGCACTCGCGTGGGCTCAAGATCGGTTTCTACAGCGGCACGGGTGCGAAGACCTGCAGTGGCCAGGCGGCGGGCTCGCTCGACCACGAGGACCTCGACGCCCAGACCTTCGCCGGCTGGGGCGCGGACTACCTGCGCTACGACACCTGTCACAGCGTCAATGGCGACGCGCCCGCGCGGGTCAAGAAGATGGCGGACGCGATCGAGCGTACCGGCCGTCCGATCACGCTCGAAGTCGACGATTTCGACCGCGACCAGAGGCCGTGGCTGTGGGGACGGGCGTCCGGAGCGCAGGTTTGGCGCACGTACAAGAACGCGACCTTCAACTTCGGTTACTCGGCGGGCAGTCTCGACAAGCAGTACGGGCTCGACGGCTACAACGCCCCTGGTGGCTGGAACATGCCCGGCTCGTTCACCTTCAGCTACCTCGACACCGCGGAGCGCCAGGCCAAACTCGGGCTGTGGGCGGTGCTCAACGCGCCGCTGGTGGTCGACATGGCGCTGGCGGCCGACACCACGCTTCCGGCCGCCGAGATGAACAACCCCGACATCATCGCCGTCCAGCAGGACTGGGCGGGCGTCGGCGGGCACAAGGTCCGCGACGCGGGCTGGACCGAGGTGTGGACGAAACCGATGTCCGACGGCTCGGCCGTATTGGTGCTGTTCAACCGCGGCGAGCTGGCCGCGCCGATCACCACGTCCGTTGCCGATGCCGGACTCCCCGCCGCGTCCGGATATCGCGTGCGCGACCTGTGGACGGGCGACGAGACCGTGACGACCGGCGCGCTCGGCGGAACCGTCGCGCGGCACGCCGCCACCGTGCTGCGCGTGTGGCCCACGAACGCCACCGTCGCGCCGCAGACGTCGCTGACCGTCGAACTGCCCGACTCCGTGCCGCCGTCCCAGCCGGTGACCGCCACGGTCAAGTTCACCAACGCCGGCTCGACGCCGATCACCGGCGCTCACCTGCGATTGACCGCGCCCGCGCAATGGCAGTTCGACGGCCCCGCCGAGGCGACCACCGAGATCGTCGAACCGGGTGACACCTGGGAGACCGCGGTGACGCTGCATCCGGTTTCGATCGCCACCCAGCCGTTCAAGATGCCGGCCACCGTGACGTACACGACCGCGCAAGGCACGCGGACCGCGACCGCGTCGGCCGAGGCACCGCTCATGCTGGCGCCGAACCCGCCCAACACCAGCGGGTCGCTCAACACTCTGCCGTGGATCTCCACGGAGAACGGCCTCGGCCCGGTCGAGCGGGACAGCACCGACAACGGTCACCCGTTCACGATCAACGGCAAGCCCGACGCGCGTGGCGGGCTGGGCGCGCACGCGCCGTCGGTCGTGCGGTACTACCTCGGCGGCAAGTGCAAACAGTTCACCGCGACCGTAGGCGTCGACGACAGCGGGCCGAACGGGACGCTCGAGTTCCGTGTGCTCGGTGATGGTGTCGAACTCGAGGCTACGGGGACCATGCGACACGGGGATGCCACGCAGCATGTCGTCGTGCCGGTGACGGGCGTGCAAGTGCTCGCGCTCGCCGTGGACGACGCGAGTGACGGCTCTGCCGGGGACTGGGGAGACTGGCTGTCTCCGTACATCAGCTGTTGAGAGACTCGTGAGTGTTGCGGCCGGTTCCCAACCAGCCGCAACACTCACGAGCCCTTTCGTCGAGATGCTGCGTGCCGTAGCCAACCGCCCCTCGCCGTCACTCCCAAGGCGGTGAGGCGGGATTCACCGGAGTCGTTCGGCGAGGCGTGCGTGCAGTGGCGTGTAGTCGTGGTCCGGGAACAGGGCCGACAGATCTTCGAGCATGAACCGCAATTCACGGGCGATGCTTTCGAATTCCTCGTCGGCGAGTGGCGCGTCGGTGAACAGGTGCTGCCAGTTGAAAGCACCCTTGGTCAGCCGTAACGCCTCCAGGTACCCGTGGTAGTCGAGGCTCATTTTCCACAGCCTGAATTCCGAGTCCGAATACCAGACCTCGGGGTCCTCGACTCCGGGCTGCAGCCTCAGTGCGGCGTAGGACCCGTTGCCGGTGACGGCGTTCACGTCGATGATGCGCAGCTGCGCACCCACCGCGCGCTCGTCGTCCGAGAACAACGACGACGAAAAGTCCGGCGGGTCCTCGTGCACGCGGTAGGGGAGGGGGGCGAGGTAGAACTCGCCGCCCACCACGTGCGGCTCGATCCCCGTCCATTGCACTCCCAGAGCCGAAAACCGCACGTACTCCCCGCGCACCCGCGGGCTCAGCGTGATCCCCTCCCACTCCTCGAGGTCATCGAACGCCGAATCCTCCGCCATCAGGTCGATATCGCCCAGGTTCAGGTAGAGCACTTTGATCCCGGGATTACCGCGCAGACCTTCGACGACGTCGAGCCAGCCGGTTTCGTAAGCAGTCGGTTCTTCCAGCTCCTCCACGGATTCCATCTTAGGCCGGGGGTCGTAGCGCCGAGGCCATCCGGCCGATCACGGTGGCGTATTCGGTCTTCAGCCGGGGTTTGTCCACATCGGACGCCTCGGCCAGCGCCATGCCTGCCGTGCCCAGCATGCCGAACACCAGCTGGGTGGTGGTCTCCAGCGGCTGCTGCTCGATGGCGCCGCCGTCCATCAGAGCTTTGATCAACTGCTCGACCAGGCCATAGGCGTACTGCTGCTCGGCCTCTTGCCAGCGTGGCCAGCCGAGTGCGATCGGCGCCTCCAGCCAGACGATCTTGCCGTACACCGGATCGCAGCATCGGTCGAGGAACGCGTCGAGTGCGGAGAACGCCGCGGCCCAGGGATCCGCCGCCTGGGCTGCCGCGGAAGCGGACAGTTCCATCGCGTCGGTCTCGAGCTGTTCGAACACCGCCTCGAACAACGCCGTCTTGTTGGCGAAGTGGTGGTAGATCGCGCCGCGGGTGGCCTGGATGTCACCCGCGATGTCCTCCAGCGCCGTGCCGGTGAAACCGCGCTCGGCGAACCTTCGGGTGGCGGCGGCCAGCAGGGCGGTCCGGGTGGCCTCGGAGTACTGCTCCCGCCGGCTCTTGACAGTCGACGTGCGCAGCATAGGACATACGCTGTGCATGTCACAGACGCTACGTATGTCAAGTCGATGTATGTCATGTCGCGACGTTTGGGGAAATGCGATGACCGACCTGATCGAACCCGATGAGCTGTTGTTCAACCCCTTCGTGCCCGGCTTCTTCGACGATCCATATGCGCAGTACAAGCTGCTGCGCGACGAGGACCCGGTACAGAACCACCCGCTGGGGTTCTGGTTCGTCACCCGCTACGAGGATGTCGCGGCACTGTTGCGCGCGGGATTGTCCGTGGAGGTCCGGAATCTGGCCGCCGGCCCCTTGCTCGACCAGGTCAACGAGATGGCCCCGGAAGAGAACGCGGGTGCGTTGAACCTCTCGATGCTCGACCGTGATCCGCCCGACCACACCAGGCTGCGCTCGCTCGTGACCAAGGTGTTCACCCGCCGTGCCGTCGCGGCGCTCGAACCCCAGATCGTCCGGCTGGTTGATGAGGCCTTGGATCGGATGGCCGAGCAGGGGAGCTCGGATCTGGTCGAGGAGCTCGCGTTCCCGCTGCCGTTCGCGGTGATCTCGGAAATGCTCGGCATGCCACCGACCGATCACGCGCGTATCCGTGAGCTGAGCGGGACCCTGGTGCGGTCACTGGAGATCGTCGCCGACGGCGAGACCGCGCGGGCGATCACGGCGGCCGACGTCGAGTTGACCGCGATCGCCAGGGAACTGATCGGCTGGAAACGCGACCATCCGGCCGACGACCTGCTCACCGCGTTGATCGCGGCCGAGCACGAGGGTCAGGTGTTCGACGAGGACGAGCTCGTGGCGCAAGTGGTCCTGCTCTACGTTGCCGGACATGAGACGACGGTCAACCTGATCGCCAACGGGGTGAACGCGTTGCTGCGCAATCCTGATCAGCTCGCCTTGCTGCGCGAGCAGCCGGATCTCGCCGCGAACGCGGTCGAGGAATTCCTGCGCTACGACTCGCCGGTACAGCAGACCCGGCGGATCACGACCGAGCCGTACACCGTGGCGGGCAAGGAGATCCCGGCAGGCACGTTCGTACTCGCCTGCCTGGGCTCGGCCAACCGGGACGAACGGTTCTTCGGCCCGGACGCGGACCGGCTGCGGCTGGACCGGCCCGACGCCCGCCATCAGGTCTCCTTCGGCGCCGGCCCGCACCACTGTCTCGGTGCGGCGTTGGCCAGGCTGGAGGGTCAGGTCGCGGTCGGCAGTCTCGTGCGGCGGTTCCCGGACCTGGCGTTCGCCGGACAGCTGGAATGGAACAACCGGATCAACCTCCGTGGCCCGGCGAAGTTCCCGGTCACGGTGCACGGTTGAGGTCGGCGTCCGGGACCGGCCATCCGATGAGCACGCCGATCCCATTGTGTGTTCAAGCGAACGCCGGGCGGCTCTCTGCCGTATTTTCACCGGTATGAGCGGCAAGGAAGAGCAGAAGGCCACCGGTTCCGGGCAGGCGCCCCTGCTCGTCCTGGGCAAGATCACCGAGATCCTCAACGCCTTCACGTTGAAACAGCCCGTGCTGACGTTGCGGGAGATCCACGAGGCGACCGGTATCCCCACGTCCACGGTGCAGCGCCTGGTGACCAACCTGGTGTCCAACGGATTCCTCGACCGGGTGGACGACCGGTTCCGGATCGGCGTGCGGATGGCGTTCTGGGCGGCGGCCGCGGCCAAGGACTTCGACTTCTGCCTGACACGTCACAGCTGCGCCCGTGGCATGAACCTGCCGACCTCCGCTGAAGCTCGCCGAAGTCCCCCACTCTGGGGCGAAACCACACCCCTTGCGGAGGAAAAGTGCTGGGCAGTACGAAGGCGGAGGTCACGCGAATCTCCGAAACGGTCGCGCGCGCCGTGTTCACCGAGAGCAATCTGATCGCGATGCTGGAAATCGAGATCCAGTCCCGGTTGCCGGAGACCATCCACCACCACGCTCAGGCGTTGCTGCCCAACCTGTCGAAGCTCGCGGTCGCCGGTGCCACGCCGGATGTCGGCGAGATGCGGGCGGCCGTCGAGGGAGTGGTTCGGGAACGCCTGGAAGCCGACCTGCCGGAGCTGATCAACCGCACAGCGGCCGGTCTGCTGCCCGGCCTTGCCGCGAGCGCGATGCGGGACGCGACACCGGATGTGGCGAAACTGCGCGAGGAACTGGTCACCGGCGCCACCACGGAACTGGCCGGCGCCATCCGGGATCAGGCGGCGCACGTGCTGGCCGAAGTCGTGGGGCAGGCCACCGGCGAGGTGCGCGCCGCGGTCGCCGGCGGTCTCGAAAAGCAGGCGGAGGAGTTGCTCACCGAACTGGAGTACGCGGTGCGGCGGGAGGCGGGCGGGCTCCTGCCGGAACTCGCCCGCGAGGCGATGGCCGCGGTGACCCCGGATCTGCAGCAACTGCATGACGAACTGGCGGGCAAAGCCGCGGTCACGGTGACCGAAACGGCACGCGAGGCGACCCATGAGGCCATCCCGGACGTGGTCGCGAGGGTGTTCGAGGAAGCGGTGAAGCAGGTGCGCGGCGCTGTCCGCGACGAGGCGGGGAAGGCGTTTGAACAGTACGCGCCGAAGCTGGTCACCGTGGTGCTCCCACAGGGCAGGAAGGTGGAGCTGGGCGCCGACACCCACGCGGTGCTGCCGGAACTCCTGGTGGCCCTGCACGCACGATGCCACGTGCTGCTGGTCGGCCCGGCGGGCACCGGGAAGTCCATGCTGGCCAAGCACGCCGCGGGCGCGCTGGGCCTTGACTTCCACGCGCTGTCACTCGGCCCGACCACGCCGATGAGCAAGGTGTTCGGCTATTACGACGCCCACGGCAAATACCACTACACGCCGTTTCGCCGTGCCTTCGAGCACGGCGGAGTGATGCTGTTGGACGAACTCGACAACGGCCATCCCGGACTGCTGGCCGAGCTCAACCAGGCGCTCGCGCTCGGCACCTGCGCGTTCGCGGACCGCATGGTGGACGCGCACGAGGACTTCCGGTTGGTCGCCACCGGAAACACCTACGGCACCGGGGGCGATCGGCAGTATGTCGGCAGGCAGACGCTGGATTCCGCCACCTTGGACCGGTTCGTGGTGATGGACGTGGCGATCGACGAGAGCCTCGAGGAACGGATCGCGCTGCGGCACGCGCCGTCGCATCCGGAGGCGGTGGACAAACTCCTCGCCGACATCAGGCGGCTGCGCGAACTGGCGGAGACCAAGAAGCTACCGGTGATCATCTCGCCGCGGGCCAGTATCGACGGTGCCAAGCTGCTGGAAGCCGGTGCCACTGTGGACCAGGTCTTCCAGTGGCGGGTGGTGCGCGGCCTCTCCGACGCGCATCGCAAGGCACTCGGGCTGGACTGATCCGTGCATCCCCTGAAACTGGCGCCGTTGCTGTCCTGGCGCGAATTCCTCGATGCTGCCTCGGTTCCGCCGACCAGTGTCCACGCGGACAGCAGGAGCGCCGACCGCGACTGGCATGGCGCCTCCTGGGAACAGGCGATCGAGCTGGCCGTCGACGGCTGGACGCTGGCGTTGGAAGAGACCGACGTGACCGTCGCCGAGCTGCGGGAAAGTGCCGGTCTGTCCCGTACGGTCACCTTGCTGGAACCGACCTGGGATGTGACGGGTAGTGAGGTGGACGTCGGCGCCTACCTTTCCGGGGTGCCGGAATGCATGGTGGACGCGGTACCCCGTCAGGTTTCCCGGCGCGGCAAGGTGATCACGTTCCTCGTACCCGGCGGCTACACGCATACGATCGAACACCAGGTGATCATCAACCGCGGCCTCGCGCTGGCCACCCTTTGTGCCGCGATCATCGACGCAGGGCACAGCGTGGAGGTCTGGTCCGGGTTCGCCGGGACGTTGCCGTTGGACGGGATCGAGCAACGCTTCTGCGGGATGGCAAGGGTGATCACGGCGGGCGAACCCTTCGACGTGGGCAGGCTGATCTTCGCGGTGGCGCATCCCGCGATGCTGCGGCGGCTGTGGTTCGGTGTCTGGGACGCGCAACCGAAAACGGTCGCCACGGCGATGGCGGTTGGCAACTACGGATATCCGCCGTACACGCTCGAGGCCACCGACCTACCCGAGGAGATCACCGAGCCGTACGTGTTCCCGTACCTGACGGGGGAGGACCGGCAGTGGGACGATCTGCCCACCGCGCTTTCCTGGGGGAGACGGATGTTCGGCGAGCTCGGGCTGATCCAGAGCTGAACACGATAAAGATTCGACCCTGCGGTGGATCTCCTGCGGGCTCGGTCAGTACATACTGTGCGTCCGATCAACATCCTCGTCGAGGACGTGCGGGTACTGGCCAGGAGTTCGGCCATGTGGCGGGAGGTAGCGACTGTGGCGACGAGTGCACAGGTGCGACAAGGGTCGTTGTCGCCGGTGGTTCAGGCACGGCTGGCACTGTGGACGTTCCTGGTCGTCAACCTGGCGATCATCGAGATCTTGTTCTTCACCTCGGGTAAGGGCAAGAACGACATCCTCACGGTCGCCAAGTTCTTCGGCCTGCACGCCGCCCTGCTCCTGATCTGCCAGTTGCTGCTGGTGGCCAGGCTGCCGTGGCTCGACCGGCGGATCGGCATGGACCGGTTGACGGTGTGGCACCGGTGGCTCGGGTTCACGATGTTCTGGACCGTGCTCACCCACGCGACGATCGTCGTGCTCGGCTACGCGACGCTGGACGGCGTCTCGATGGGGAAGACCTTCCTGGCGTTGGTCGGTGTCCCGGCTTCGCTGCTGGGCATGCTCGCCGCGACCATCGTCGTGCTGACCGCGGCCGTCTCGATCCGGTACATGCGACGCAAGCTGCGGTACGAGGTCTGGCACGGGCTGCATATGCTGTTGTACCTGGCCCTGTCGCTGGCCTTCGTCCACCAGCTGCTGGAGACGACGACGTTCAAGTCGTCCACGTTCGCGATGATCTACTGGTGGGCGGTGTGGTTGCTGGCCTTCGGTTCCCTTGTCACCGGGCGGATCGTCATGCCGATCTGGCGCAACTCGTACCACCGGTTCCGGGTGGCCGCGGTCGTGCCGGAGGCGCACAACGTCGTCTCGGTGCATGTCACCGGCCGCCATCTGGACAAACTTCCCGCCCAGGCCGGTCAGTTCTCGATCTGGCGGTTTCCCGGCCACCGGCACTGGTGGCTGGCCAACCCGTTCTCCCTCTCGGCGGCGCCCAACGGCCAGTCGTTACGCCTGACCGCCAAGGCGGTGGGCAGCGGCAGTGCCGGCCTGCGGAACATGAAGGTCGGGACGCGAGTGTTCATGGAAGGCCCGTACGGCTCGTTCACCGCACGGCACCGGACGCGCCCGGGCATCCTGCTGATCGCGGGCGGTGTGGGCATCACCCCGATCCGGGCCCTGCTGGAGGAGGATCCGACCGGCGACGTCGTCGTGCTCTACCGGGTACGCGACGAGAGCGAAGCCGTGCTCCTGCGCGAGATCCAGCATCTGGTCGGGGTCCGTCGTGGACAGCTGCACCTGCTCACCGGCCGGACCGGGCAAGGCGCGCGGCCGTTCGAACCGGACGCCCTGCGCCACCTGGTCCCCGACATCACCGAGCGCGACGTCTATGTGTGCGGCCCGCCCGCGATGACCGCCGCGGTGGAGAACGCGCTGCGGACGCTGGGCGTACCGAACGGCCAGGTGCACGCCGAAAAGTTCAGCATGGCCTGATCCGTCCGGTCCGGTTTGGACGGTGTCCCGAATGCCACGTTCGGGACGCTCAACCTGGATCCACCGGTGCGTTTGTTCGGTGATCTTGGCGGGGGTTTGTTGGTCGTCTGTTTGGTGTGGTGGCAGGTCGGGGTGCCGGACGTCGCATCCGGTGTGTCCACTGTGGCCTGTTGTTGGGGCGGTGGTCAGGGTGTTCGGTGGGTGGCGGTGAAGAGGCATTGGTAGGCGGCTTGCCAGGGCCAGTTGGCGGGTAGTCGCAGGGTGATGCGGCGGGCGGTGCGGGTGATGCGGGCGGGGATGGTGATCAGGTGCCGGCGGAGCGTGCCGGTGCGGGCTTTGGCGTGAAAGACGCTGGCCAGGCAGCCTGCGGCGCGCAGCAGGTTGTGGGTGAGGCAGGCCAGGATCAGCCAGGCGTGGTTGGCCGGGAAGCGGCCGGAGGGGAAATGTGCCAGGGCCGCGTCGTTGAGGTCGGCGAAGACCTGCTCGATGATCGCGTGTTTGCGGTGATACTCATCGGCGACGGGCAGGTCGAAGCCGGTGTCGGTGAACACGGCGTGGTAGTTCCAGACGCGGAACAACTCGCCTTGGTCGTTGGTCTTGAATCTGGGTGTGCGGCGGACCAGCAGCCGTGCGGTGACCTCGCGGCCGGGGTTCTCGGTGGTGTTGACGAACGCGGTCAGGCTGGTTTCGGCGATCTCGGCGTGTGTGATCAACTCGCCGGTCTCCGGGTCGGGAATCGGGTGCCGGTAGGCGATCCTGGTCCAGGTGTCCTCGCCGATGTCGGCGATCGCGGCCTGGGTGGCGACGTTTTTCTGGGCGGTGATGGAGAACAACGCGCCCGCCCGGCGGATCGCGGCGATGATCGGGCCGGTGAAGAACGCCGAGTCGGCGCGGAGGACGATCATCCCTGTCGCCCCGGCGCGCCGGGCCAGACCGATCGCCTCGGTGATCATCGAGGCTGCTCCGCGGCGGGAATCGGTGTTGCCGCCACGCAGCCGCGCGGTCAGGATCACCGGCGCGCTGACCGGGCTCGACAACGTCGCGACCAGGTGATTCAGGCCGCGGACACCGCTATAGGCGAACCCGCTGCCCTGTTTGCCGTGTCCATAGGTTTCCTTGATCTTCGCGTCGATATCGACGAACGCCAGTTGCTCCACCCCGGCCAGCAGCGACGGCACCCGCCGCGCCAGCCGGACCAGCACCTCAGAAGCCACCGACGCGAGCTGACGGGCATGACCGTGGGTGAACCCCCGCAGCCACGATCCGCAGGTCGAGGGCGCCCGTAACCGGTCGAACAGCCGCGGCATCGCGCCGTGCCGGATCACATCCAGGTCATCGATCGAGTCCGCGCCGATAACCATCCCGGCCACGACCGAAAGGGCTTTCGCGTCGCTGTTCGCACCGACCGGAATCCCCAGATCGACCCGCCGGCCGATCAGCTCACCCAAACCGACACCCTCGGCCAGCCGCAGCACCGGCACGATCCCCGCACACGACACGAGACTCTCATCATCGAACCTCGCCGACACCGCCGAAACGGTATGAGATGATCGCATCCAGCAGATGCCCTCTCGCTCAGTGATTTTTGTTCCGTCGCAAGAACAATCATCCCAAGCCAGAGGGCATTTGCGTACCCGGACACACCCCAAACACCACACAACACCGGTGGATCCAGGCTCAATGTCTCCAACGTGGCATTCGGGACATCCTCAAGAGTCCCAGCGTTCTCAGCCGTCACAACCGCGTCGCGTGAAGGACCCCTTCCCTCGGCTCAGCGACAGAAACTCGACCTTCACACCCCCGCTGACATGCCTCAACTGGGCCATCGCCCGTCCACAGTGGACTATGCGATACCTCAGCCTCGGAGGAGTTGCCGGACCTGCTGGGAGGGCACATCCCAGGGCGCGGCCGTGTTGATCACCGTCGGCTGTTTGCCGGACATGTCGAGAAAGAACACGCCGGTTCGTTCCTGCTGGACCGGGAAGGCCCACGTGCCACCGGGGAGCGATGGCTGCGGTCCCCGAGCCACCCCGGTGGGCCCGGGCAGATTGCCCTTGAGCACCTCGATCGGGGCCAGCGTTCCGGCCTCGGCCCAGTCGAGCCGTGGCGTGCGCTCCTCGACACGGCTCGCGTCGCCGGTCGCGGCGGCGAACACGATCACGTCCGCCTTGGCGATCCACTCGGTCAGTTGATCTTTGCCCGGTGGCGGAAGTTTGACCGGAAGACCGGCGAGAACCCGGTCGAACCACTGCGGCGCGAACTCATGGTCGTGGACACCGACATGGCCGAAGAGCGTTGGTTTGCCGCCGGTGTTCCTCAGGGTGAAGATGCCACCGGATCGAGCCTTCCGGTCGCTCGCCGCAGCCGACGGCTCGACGAGGAAATACGGAGACTCCGGCTTGGTGATCGCCAGCTTTCCCGGCCCGGCGTTGCCCTTCAAGACGGCCTCGACCTCGATCGTCGCGTTCTGCGGGGCGAACGTCTGTGCGTCGGTGGCGCTGATGGACGGTTCGACCTCGAGGACCGAGCCTGTCACGATCAGATCGGCCTGCCCGACCACGTCCTTGATCGGCTCGGCCGGGTCGGTCGCCGCGTCGCCACCGTTGCCAGGCCGGGCATCGGTAGTGGTTTCGGGCCGCATCGGTTGCTCCTTCTGATCTCCTGAACAGGCTCCGGCGGCCATCGCCAACAGGATCGTGACCACGGCCCCTGCCCGCTTCATCAATCCCAGTCCTCGACGTAGCGAACCTTGTAGAACTCTTCAGAGAAGTCGTCCATGTTCATGACGATCCTTCCGTCGGGATAAGCCGTACCACCGGCCGCTTCGACTCCATTGATGATGTCGGAGTCGTTCGAGGCCCACGGATTCATCATCTCGACATATTGCACGCCGTCGCGCTCGTACACGTTGGTCACCATCAGCGCGTGTCCGCCGTCGATGCCGATGCGGCCGTTCACGCTCGCGGTGACCGCCCGGCCGTCGTCGAGTGCCGATTTCATCTCGTTGTACGAATCACCCGGTGACTTGTTGTCGCCGAAGATCCAGTCACCGCTGGAGTCGGGGTCGAAGCTTTCGGTGTCGGCGCCGAAGAGGTCCTCATACGCTTCGTCGGCATACCCACCCTCGATCTCGTCGTAGGTGCCGCCTTCGCGTTCGGCGTAGGCCGTTTCGACGATCGCCACCCACTTGCCCTGGTCCGCGCCCTGGTCCAGCAACGCGTCGTCGTTGACCGTGACGTCGCCGTCCTCGAAGTGCACGGTGTAGGTGCCATCGCCGTTGTCGGTGATGAGATCTTTGATCTTCCCGGGGTTGGTGAGTGCCGTCGAGCCCAGCGCCGCCAGCAACCAGCAGTCGCCGAAGTCGCCTTGATCGATGTCGTCGATGCACGGCTCACCATGGGGATAGAGCGGGTCGTCCGAACGGTCCTCCGTGTTGTGATCGGACGGTGGTCCCTCCGGGTTCAGGTCCCCTTCGGACAGACCCTCGAAGGCGCTGCTGATGGCCGCGGCGACCTTGGCGTCCTCGACCGCCATACCGGCGAGGTGCTGCTTGATCGACGCTTCGAACTGGCGCGCCTTCTCGTCAAGGGCGTGTTGCGCGGTCACCACCTGCTCGGGCTCGACGTCGCCGCGGAGGTACAGCAACGCCGACGGGGAGGTCACCGAGCCGTCCTCGGCCACGTCGAAGTCTTCGGATTCCGCCCGCGTGATCTCCCTGCGCGCGAGCAGTTGATATCCCTCGATGCCGTCCGCGCCGGCGTCGGCAGCGGAGGCGGCGTCCGAATGAGCGTCCGCGATCTTGCGGACCTGCCGCTCGGCCTGGCCCATGGACTCGCCGGCCTTCGTGGCGGCGTCACCGAACCAGCTGGTCAGCTTCTCGCCAAGTACCCGGACCGCGTTCAGGTTCTCCTGCTGTAGCAGTTTGCCGTTGGCACGGAACTCCTCGGCCTGTGCCCGCAGCGCACCCACATCGCCTTTGAGGGCTTGTGTCTTGCCGATCGCCATCGTCACGCCACCACGTCCGAGCCGGTGCGACGGATCACGGACTCGTTGATCGCCTCGACCTGCTCGTACCGCTTGGCTCCGTCGGCCGCGGCATCCGACCACGCCCGCCATGACTTGGCGACTCCGGAGAACGCCGCGACCGACGTTTTGCCCGCCGACTCGCAGGCATCGACCACCGCGAACCCGGCCAGGCCGGAACTCACCTGTCCGGCCGCGTCCGACTTGCGCCCGGACTCGATCTGCCGAGAGCAGGCTTCGACCGACGCGGTCGCGCCTCGCAAGTCAGCGGGATCCACCCGGAAAGCGTTCGACATCGCCCCTCCACGCCTCGCCAGTCGGCTCGTTGACAGTGCGGCGAACGTTATCGCGAACGGCCGGCCGACGCGGTCGAAACGGCAAGAATGGTCTTGCCGTTATGCTGGCCCGGTGTCTGATGCCATCCATTCGAGTCTGGCCGACATCCAGAAATCGCTTGCCGTGTCGCGCTCGGCCGAGTCGGCCGACGGCACCGTCCGGGCCGAGGCGAACGCGAGACGGCAAGTCGCCCTCCAGCTCTCTCCCGCGGCGATGAAGATGCGGCCGGACGATCTCGCCGCCCTGATCCTCGCGACGCAGCGCCGAGCTCAGAGCGAGGCCGAAGCGGCGATCACTGAGAGGCTCGACAGCTTCCGCACCGACGCCCGGGTCGCCGTCGCACTCGACAACCTGCGCGACACTCAAGCCCTTCCCGCACCGCCGCCCCGCCGGAGAGTCGCTTCGAACGACGAAGATGGCGACGCGGAGTTGCAGGGCTCTGTCTACTCCCGTGATCAAAGCTGGTAAGAGCGCGCCGGCGAGATCACTCACGACGTCCTTTTGTCCAGGCCGCACCCGATGCCCCACCATGCCGACAGCGAGGATGGGGAGCCGATCGTCAGACCGACTCGTCGCTGTACCGGCTTGCCCCACATGCCCAGCGCCGACGCGGCGGCGAGAAACCCGACGAAGATCTCCATATCGGTGATCACCCTGACGATCCATAGTGGACGGTCGTCGACCGGGCCGTCCAAGATGGAGATCCATGCGACCATCAACACGTGCGCCGACGCGAACCGAATGAGCACGGCGTTGAATCTGGAAACGTGGGAACGCCTGCGCATAAGGCCGGAGAACCGACTTCACTGGTTCCCCCGGACAGGGCGGTTAGTCTGGCGCGATGCGACCCCTCAGATATTCCATAAACCTCACACTGGACGGGTGCTGCGATCATCGCGCAATGGTCCCCGACGAAGACATGCATCGGCACGCGACCGAGAGCCTCGCCAAGGCCGATGCCCTCCTCTTCGGTCGAGTGATTTACGAGATGATGGAGGCGGCGTGGCGCCCGCCGGCGCCGGCGGGCGCCAGACCGGATTGGATGGAACCCTTCGCGCGGACGATCAACGCGGCGAAGAAGTACGTCGTGTCGAGCACCCTCGACCAGGTCGACTGGAACGCGGAAATCGTGCGCGGGGACCTGGAAAAGGCCGTTCAGCAGCTCAAGCAGGAGCCGGGTAACGGACTGTACGTGGGCGGCGTGAAACTTCCCCTGGCGTTGGCGGAGCTGGGGTTGATCGACGAGTACGAGTTCATGGTGCATCCCAGGCTGGCTGGCCACGGGCCGACGTTGTTCGCGGGGCTGTCCAGGCATGTCGATTTGAAGCTCGTGGGCCGGCGGGAGTTCGGCTCGGGTGCCGTGGCTTTGCGGTATGAGCCGAAAAGCTCGTGAGTGGGCACCTGCGCGGCTTGCGTCGGACCTACACCGGACTGTCGGCGGTCGGGTGAAGTACATGAAGGACCCCCCTTCCTTGCGTCTAGCGCAAGGAAGGGGTCCTTCATGTACTTGGTGCAGGTCCGGTGTTGCCCGGCTCAGCAGTCTGGGTTGGTCACTGTCACGTTTTCCACGGGGGTCCAGCCGAGTCCGCCGTTCCACTTGATCTGACGCCTGCCATTGACGATCGGTGAGCTGGGCAGTGTCAAAGCGGTCCAGTTGCTCAGTTCGGTGAACGCGAAGGCCGAACCTGCGGTCGTGTAGACCTTGCTGCCGTCCTTGTTGATCCTGGCGCAGACCGTCTGGATGGTCATCGTTTGCTCGGTGGGAGCGGCGTTCGCCACCGCGCCGGTGGTCAGAACGGTGGCCGCCACGGCGGCGCCGACCAGTAGTCCGCGCAGCACTTTGTCGCTCAAGGTCTCCTCCAGTCATCGGACATCGGTGCGTCCGGTCGGGAGCCAGCGTCGCGGACCGTGCTGTCACCGCACTGTCACGGTCCGCAATGGTCAGCCTGAGCAGGGTGGTGCGTAGGCGAGGTCCGGGAAGTAGCGGTCCCAGTCGGCGCGGGTGATCGGCGTTCGGACGTTGTCGCAAGCGCGTGCGATGGCCTGTGCGAAATCGGTGTCGAGCAACCGCGCCGTGTTGTCCCAGCTGCCGCTGGCGAGTGTGCGTCCGTCGGGACTGAACGCCAGCGCGGACACCGCGTCGGTATGGCTGGCAACGGTCGCCAGGCTGGCGGGACGCCGTGGATCGCCGACGTCCCACAGCCGGACAGTGCGGTCGTCGGCGCCGGTGGCGATCGTGTGCCCGTCGGGACTGAACGCCACCGCGTAGACACCATCCGCGTGACCGGTGATGGTCGCCAGTGGGGCGGGACGACGCGGATCGCCGACGTCCCACAGCCGGATCGTGCGGTCGTCGCTGCCTGTCGCCAAGGTGCGTCCGTCAGGACTGAACACGACCGCGCTCATTCCGTCGGTGTGGCCGGTGATGGCGATGAGCTCGGCCGGATGTCGTGGATCGGTGACGTCCCACAGCCGGACCGTGCGATCGAAGCCACCGGTCGCCATGGTGCGGCCGTCGGGGCTGAACGCCACCGCGTCGATCCGCTCCGTGGGGCCGTCGATGAGGGCAAGTTCGGCGGGATTCCGGAGATCGGTGATGTTCCACAATCGCAGCGTCCGGTCGTTGGCGCTGGTCGCCAGAGTGCGGCCGTCGGGGCTGAACGCCAGCGCGTCCACGGCGTCGGTGTGACTGGTGATGGTGCCCAATCCGGCGGGATGACGCGCGTCGCTGACGTCCCACAGCCGGACCGTACGATCGGCGCTGCCGGTCACCAGGGTGCGGCCGTCGGGGCTGAACGCCACCGCGAAGACGCCGTCGCCGTGACCGGTGAGGGTGGCCAGTTCGGTGGGACGCGCCGTGTCGGTGACGTCCCACAGCCGGGCCGTGCGATCGGAGCTGGCGGTGGCCAGGATATGTCCGTTCGGGCCGAACGCCAGCGCGACGACCTCGTTGGGCTGTGTCAGTACCGCCTTGGGCAAGGTGCTGAGCAGGCTCTCGCGGGTCTGCTCGGTCGGCGCTTGCCGGTACGCGACGAGGCTGAGCTGGACGGCCAGATTCG
This sequence comes from uncultured Actinomycetota bacterium, assembly GCA_963766045.1. Lineage (GTDB taxonomy): Bacteria > Actinomycetota > Actinomycetes > Mycobacteriales > Pseudonocardiaceae > Amycolatopsis. The sequence goes on from CAVXYN010000003.1 coordinate 3,298,490, forward strand.
GGTCCGAGGAATACAGCGCGGTCGCCTGGTTCGCCACAAGCTGGGCGAGTGCGGCGTTGCGTTCTCCGGCAACGGTTTCCCTGGCCCGCACGGCGAAGGCCATCGCGACGACGGCGACCAGGAAAAGAACGCTGAGCAGCGCGACCAACTGCCGGAGACGGCGGTTGCCGCGGATCTCGGCGGACCGGCTCGCCTCGAGGAACAGCTGCTCCCTCGGGGTCACCGCGCTTTCGTACCGGGCCACCCAGTCGAGGGCCAGCGAGAGTTGTGTTCCGCGATACAGCGCACCGGTGTTCCTGTCGAACGCCTCCCACGCATCGGTCGCTTCGGTGAGATGGCGATGCACCCGTCGTCCATCGCGGTCCTCGGCGAGCCAGTCCCGCAGGCGCGGCCAGCACCGGATGAGCGCCTCGTGTGAGATCTCGACGCCGTCCCGGTCCGCCGTGAGCAACCGCGTGGCGGTCATCCGCTGCAGCACCGGCTCCATGTCGGTGTCCTCGTCGAACTCGGCCCAGCCGACCCGCCGCTTGGTGTCCTCGGTGCCCTCACCCAACGCGGTCAACCGCACGAACAGGTTCTTCGCCAGCTCCTGCTGTGAGGTGGTCAACGCGCCGTAAGCGGACTCCGCCGTCTGGACGAGCGCGCCGGTCAGCCCGCCCGCGGCGTGGAAAGCGGCCAGCGTCAACATGTTCCCCTGACGGCGATGCCAGGTCTCGAGCAAGGCATGTGACAGCAGCGGCAGCACACCGGGCTGTCCGGCCGCCTCGGCGATGATCTCCGCCTGTAGCGCGCCTTCCACCTTGTAGCCAAGGGCGGCGGCCGGCCGGGTAAGGGCCCGCTGCAGCTCGACCGCGTTCATCGGGCCGATGGTGAGCTGGCCGCGGCTCAGCTCCTCGACCAGCTCCGGATACGCGGTGCAGTGCGGGAAGAAGTCGGCGCGCACACCGATGACCACCCGGCAGCCGGTGTGCTCCTCGCGGCTGAGGCTGATCAGCAGGCTGATGAACTTGTCACGGACGGCCTGGTCCTCGCACAGCGTGAAGATCTCTTCGAACTGGTCGATGACGAGAACCGGTGGCGTCTCCGGCGACGCGTTCCCGTGGGCGGTGAGTTCGGCGAACCGGCGTTCGACCTCCTCGACCGGGCGGAATCCAGGGGTGAGCAACACCGCGGATTCCAGCCGTGGAAGCAGGCCCGCTCGCAACAGCGAAGACTTGCCGGCCCCCGACGCGGCGAACAAGCCGACGAACCTGCGCTCGGACAACCGGGTGACGAGATCTTCGATGAGCCGATCGCGGCCGTAGAACCGGTCGGCGTCTTCCCGCTGGAACGCCGCGAGCCCCCGGTAAGGGGCTTCGAGGTCGTCCCGTGGTGCCGGATCCTCGATCGCCAATTCCGCGGCGAGCTCATGCCAGCGCTGTTCCCACACGTCCGTGTCGCCACCGCAGACGCGCACGTAGGACAAGGCGACGTCCAGGCTCGGCAATTTGCGGCCGGCGGCCGCCTCAGACAGCGTGGCGGCGGCATAGTGCGCCTTCGCGGCCAAGACCCGATACGGCGGCGAACCCGCCTTCGCACGCAATAGACGCAGGTCACGCGCGAATCTCAACAGCGGGCTGTCACCCGCTTCCAGCGGACGCTCCGGGCGCGGCATAGCTGTTCCCTCCCTGGGCCATCGTTCACAGGCCGCTGCACGCGGAGTGCGTACCCGCCGCAGATCCTAGGCAGTGACCGGCTGTGACCGAGCGACGACGTCCGCGTGACGACGCGGTGCTCTGACGAGGCGGAGGTGGGGAGCTGTCGAGAGCCGGCTCTCTCAGTCGAGACAGAACTCGTTGCCCTCGATGTCCTGCATCACGATGCAGGATTCGTTGTACTCATCGGCGACCAGCAGCCGCTCGCGTACCGCGCCGAGCGCGATCAGTCGTGCGCACTCGGCCTCGAGGGTGGCGAGGCGCTCTTCACCCACGAGCCCGGTGCCGGCCCGCACGCAGAGGTGTACCCGGTTCTTCACGACCTTGCCTTCGGGAACGCGCTGGAAGTACAGCCGCGGGCCCACACCTGTGGGATCACTGCAGACGAACCCGGCGCCCTGACGGTCGGCCGGCATCGAGCGATCGAAATCGGCCCACGTGGCGAACCCCTCCGGCGGTGGCGGTACGACATACCCCAGCACCTCGCACCAGAAACGAGCGAGACGCTCAGGTTCCGCGCAGTCGAAGGTGACCTGAAACTGTTTGATCGACGCCATCGGGCCACCCTAGCGAGCCCGGCCGTCAAGATCGCGCCGATGCACGATTTCCGCACCGTTCCAGCAGCTAGGCTTCGGTCCCATGTTGGTCGGCCGGGATGCGGAACGGGACCACGTCGAGCGATTACTGGGGCAGGCGGCTTCCGGGCGCAGCGCGGCGCTGGTCATCCGAGGCGAGGCGGGAATAGGCAAGTCCGCGTTACTCGACCATGCCGTGGCCACGGCGAATGACATGCTGATCTTGCGCGGCGTCGGCATCGAGTCCGAGGCGGAGCTGGCGTTCGGCGCCCTGCACCTGCTGCTGTATCCGTATCTGGACCGGCTCGACGCGCTGCCGGGCCCCCAAGCGGCCGCATTGCGGGGCGCGTTCGGGCTGAGTGACGACACCGCGGCCAACCCCTTCCTGATCGGCGCGGCGACGCTGACGTTGCTCGCCGAGCTGGCGGCGGAGAAGCCGTTGTTGTGCGTGGTAGACGACGCGCAATGGCTGGATCGAGGATCGTCGGCCGCACTGCTGTTCGCCGCTCGAAGATTCCAGGCCGACCCGGTCGCGATGCTGTTCGCGGTCCGCGACACGGCGGTACCGTTTCTCACACCCGGCATCGAAGAGTCGAGACTGCCGGGCTTGTCGCCGGACGCGGCGGCCGGATTGCTCGACCACAACAGTCCCGGGTTGACGGCGCCGATGCGGGCGCGGGTCTTGGAGGAGGCCGGCGGGAACCCGCTCGCGTTGCTCGAACTCGGTGCGGTGCGGCTGGCCGCGCAGCGTGAAGGCCGGGCCGAGCCCGCGCACCAGGTCGGCCCGTTGCCGGTCACGCGACGGGTGCAGGAGACGTTCCGCGAACAGATCGTCGGCCTGCCCGAAGCGTCCCAGTCGATCCTGCTGGTCGCCGCGGCCGACCGCTTCGCCGGGATGGACACGGTGCTGTGCGTCGCCCGTGCGGTCGGTGCGGCCACCTCCGACCTGGACGCGGCCGAGCGCGCCGGTCTGATCAACGTGACGGACGGGGAGTTGACGTTCCGGCATCCGCTGGTACGTGCCGCCGCCTATCAATACGCCACCCACCATCAGCGGATCGCGGTCCACCGGGCCTTCGCCGAAGCACTCACCGCCCCGGACGTCCTCGACCGCCGGGCCTGGCATCTCGCGGCCGCCACCACCGAGCCGGACGAGGAGGTGGCCGCCGAACTCGAACGGACCGCGCTACGGGCGGAACGCCGCGGCGGGGCCATGGCCGTATCCGCCGCATACGACCGCGCTGGCCGGTTGAGCGTGGATCCCGAACTCAAGGCGCGTCGTATCGCCAAGGCCGCGCTCGCCGCCTACGACGCGGGCAAACCCGACCGCGCGGCGCGCCTTGCCGTCGAAGTCACGTCCCTCACCACCGATCCGAGCATCATCGCGGACGCGATCTTGCTGCGTGGCCAGATCGAATACGAGCGGACTTCTCCCGAAGCGGATGCCGCGCTCGCGTCCGAGGCGGCGCGGTTGGTGATGGACAGCGACCCCGAACGAGCGGTCGTCATGTTGACCGAGATGATCTGCGCCGGCCGGGACGCGGGCGCTCTGCCCCTGATCGCCGAGGGTGGGCGGCTGATGGGCGGGTTGCGGCTGCCGCCGGAGTCCAGGCCGCGTGCGTCCGCCGCCGCGCAGATCAGCTGGGGGGACCTGCTGAGTGGCCGGCCGGAGAACGCCGTCGGCCCACTCCGCGCCATGATCGAGATCGGTCGCGAGCCGGACGCGGACCTCATGCATCGGATCGTGGCCGGGTTCAGCGGGCTGATGCTGGCCGACGACGAGGCGACCATCGCCGTGATGGAGGCGATGCTGGCAGAAGTGCGAGCCGGCGGAGCGTTGACGTGGATTCCGTACGCGCAGGAGGTCGCCGCGCTGGCCCACGCCCTGCGCGGTGACTTCCTCACGGCGCAGACCTGTGTGGCCGAGGCGGTGGCGCTCAGCACCGAGTTCGGGATGGACATGGAAGTCGCGGTGTTGCGGGCGACGTCCGTGTGGCTGGGCGCGGTGACGGGCGACGAACCACGATGCCGCGAACTGGCCGTCGAGGTGCTGCCGGTCCTCGACGGACGGCACGCCGTCGGCACCGCGTTGACGTCCTGGGGCCTTGGCCTGCTCGATCTCGCCGCGGGACGGTATCGCGCGGCGTTCGACGCGCTGTACGCCGTGTGTGTGGGTCCGGCCAGGTACGACTTCCTCATCCGAGCGGTCCCGGATCTGGTGGAGGCGGCGGTCCGCGACGGCGACCCCGACCGGATCGCCGATCAGTTCACGGCGTTCGAACGGTGGGCCGTGCACGTGGACAGTCCGGTCGCGACGGCGTTGCTACGGCGATGCCAGGCGATGCTCGAAGACTCGGAGGAGCACTACCGGGCGGCGCTCGACCTGCACATCAAGCACGGCGGCCGGTTCGACCAGGCGAGAACCCAGTTGCTGTACGGCGAATGGCTACGCCGCCGACGCCGCCGTAGTGAGGCACGAGCCGAACTGGACGCCGCGCTGGCCGGGTTCAAGCGGCTGGGCGCGTCAACCTGGGAAACGCGAGCGACGAGCGAATTCACCGCGCTCGGTGAACGCCCGACGCTCGAACCGGTCACCGACGACCCGCTGAAGAACCTGACGCCGCAGGAGGTGCAAGTCGTTCGACTGGCGGCGGCCGGGTTGAGCAACAAGGAGATCGGCGCGCAGCTGTTCCTCAGCCCGCGCACGATCGGCCACCACCTGTACCGCGCCTACCCGAAACTGGGCGTCACCCGGCGGATAGAACTGGCGCAGCTCGGCCTCGGATGACTTAACCGCCGGTCCGGCGCACGGCCTCACGCCAGTCACGTGACCGATGTGAACCGGTGCGACCAGGCCATAGCTTCTCTGGCAACGAAAGGAGCAACTCATGTTGCTGGAGAACAAGACCGCGGTGATCTACGGTGGCGGCGGCTCGATCGGTGGCGCGATGGCCACCGCCTTCGCCGCCGAGGGCGCGCGGGTCTTCCTGGCAGGCCGGACACCGGCGAAGCTCGAGACGGTCGCGGAAAGAATCCGCGCCGCGGGGGGACAGGCCGAGACGGCCGTGGTCGACGCGCTGGATGCGTCCGCGGTGAACGACCACATCGACGCCGTCGTGGAGAAGGCCGGCAGCGTGGACATCTCGATCAACGTCATCACCCTCGAGGGGATCTTCCAGCCCCTGTCCGACATCTCGACGTCCGACTTCGTCTCCGCCGTCGGCAAGGGCCTGACCACGCAGCTGATCACCACGAAGGCCGCGGCCCGGCATATGGTGAAGCAGGAGTCCGGAGTTCTGCTGTTCTTCGGCGGGTCGGACCACGCGAACACCAGCCCCGGCCTCGGCAACGTGCAGGTCGGCTTCGACGCCGTCGAGTCGCTGCGCAGGCAGTGGGCGGTGGAGCTGGCGCCGCACGGCATCCGCACCGTGACGCTGCTGACCGGTGGCATCGTCGACACCTTCCCGGATATCCCCGAGATGGAAGCGGCCAGGCAGAGCATCATCGACGCGTCGCCGCTCAAGCGCGCCGCGACGATGGCCGACGTGGGGAACGTCGCCGCGTTCGTCGCGTCGGACCAGGGCCGCAGCATCACCTCGACTCAGGTCAACATCTCCATCGGCGCGTGCTACGGCTGACGGTCCAGGTGGGTCGTGAGTGGCGATTCGTGTACTAACCCGAATCGCCACTCACGACCAACGCAACCACGCACCCGCCGCCGCCGCTGCTGGGACGCGGGACCAGCAGCTAGTGCGGGCCGTCGAGTAGCGCGGCGACGTTCTGCCTGTCCGCGCCAAGGCGCACGTAGGTATCGACCCATTTCCGGTCGATGTCGGTAAGGCCATTGCCGTCGCAGTAAGGCTTTGCGCCGTTTGCGGTGTAGTAGCGGAGCAGCGCGAGGGTCTCGTCGGTGCGCCGGTTTCCTGGGGTGCGAAATGGGGGGATAACCCCACCTGGCGCGGGGGACTGCCGGGTTCTCCTTCGTGCGAACGGATTCTAGTCTTGAGTCTACTATGGACAATGAACTCGGTCTTCGGAAGAACGTCACTTTGGACCTGATCACCGGTCTTTACCGTGAGCACGGTGAAGCGTTGTGTGCCGTGCGTGAGTCGCAGCGCGGCAGGCGCGAACGGCTGCCCGCGATGAAGGTGCAGCTCGACGACGTGGAAGCGGAGATCACCTATCTGCTCCTGCGGCATTTCCGGCCGGAGAAGGTGGTGGAAATCGGATCGCTGCACGGCTGGTCGACCGGTTGGCTTCTCCACGCGCTCAAGGACAACGGCACCGGCCGGCTGATCACCATGGACCTGATCGACACCGCGGTCGCCACCGTGCCACGGTCACTTTCCACCGGGCGCTGGGAATTCCGCAAAGGGGATGTCCGCGAACTGACCGAGGACTGGCCGGCCGACCTCGGCTACCTGTTCATCGACGCCGACCATGGCGCGCGGTTCGCCCGCTGGTACCTGCGCGACATCCTTCCGCGGCTGCGGCCGGGCACGCCGGTCAGCGTGCACGACGTGTTCCATCGCGCGCGTCCGCTGCCTTTCACCGAGGGAACCGAGGTGCTGTCCTGGCTGAAACGCCGTGCGACGCCGTGCTTCACCGTCGCGCGGGCGAGGGAGCCGGAGGTGCTGGCGGAACTGGTCGAGCTTCGGCACGAACTCGGCTTCGGCGCGCCGGTCCACAGTGGCCGGGACAACCCGATGATCTATTTCAGGACGCCGTCGCAACTGAATGCCTAGCGACGCGGAAGCCGAGGTTACCGGTCGTGGTGTCCGGGGCGAGGCCCTGGCGGGCGGCCGGGCGGTAGCGGCGGCAGTGGGAGGCATGGCACAGGTACGAGCCGCCTTTGGTGACCACTTGTTCACCGTCGAAGGCGGAGTCGCACCATTCCCACACGTTGCCTGTCATGTTGTACAGGCCGAAACCGTTGGGCGGGAAGGCGTCCACAGGACAGGTGCCGTACCAGCCGTCGGCCTCCGTATTGTGGCTCGGGAAATCGCCCTGCCAGACGTTCATCCGGTGCTCGCCATCCGGTTCCAGTTCGTCGCCCCAAGGGTAGAGCGAACCGGAGCGGCCGCCGCGGGCGGCGTGTTCCCATTCGGGCTCGGCGGCCAGGCGATCGCCGGACCAACGGCAATACGCCTGCGCGTCGTAGAGGTCCACGTGCACGACAGGATGGTCTTCGCGACCGTCCACAGTAGAGTGCGGGCCTTCGGGACAACGCCAGTGTGCGCCCTCGACCTCTCGCCACCACGGCGCGGCGGTGACTCCACGGGTGGGTGGAAAGTCGTCGGGGAGCAGACCGGCGAAGACGAACGAGCCGCCGTGCTGCTCGGCTCCGGTTCGATGGCCGGCGGCGGTGACGAACCGGTCGAACTCGGCGTTGGACACGGTGAACTCGTCGATCAGGAACGGCTCCACGCGCACCTGGCGCACGGGGCCTTCCTCCGGGTATTCCGCACTGCCCATGAGGAATTCGCCGCCGGGCACCGGGCGCATCATTGCGCGCCCATCACCCGGCGGTGCAGGCCGCCGTCCAGGTCGGGCGGCGGCGTCCCGAGATCGATCCGGACGGTGTGGATCAGACCGGTGAACTCGTTGTCGGACACGGGATAGTCGTCGGTCACCGGCGTGCCCAGGTCCACGCCGACGTTCAGCGTCTCGTCGAAGGAGAAGTAGTACGGAATGGTCTGATCGACCCGGCCCGTGCCCTGCGGCTCGCCGTTCACCAGGAGTTCCGCGGTGCCGCCCTTGCCGATACCGCCGTCGTAGGTGAACTCCAGCCGGACTTCGTGCCGGCCCGGAGGCAGCACTGTTTCGCCGCGCACGGAGTGCAGGTGCAGCCCGAAGTAGTTGTAGACGTAGGCGGGATGGCCGCCGGTGAAGTACAGGGACCAGCCGCCGAACCGGCCGCCCTGCGCGATCACCACGCCCTCGGCGGGATCCGGTGGCACCACCAGATCCGCGGTGATGCTGTGCGAGCGGTTCTTGATATTCGGTGTGGTCTCCTCGGTGAATCTGCGCATGCCGCCCCGGTAGGTCACCGACGTCCGGTCGCCCAGCAGGTCGATCCGCCCGGCGACGGCCGGGTTCTCCCGTTCGGTGACCCGGTCGTCCAGCGGGAACACCTGATGCTTGGCCGCTTCGACCAGGAAGAGTTCCTGCAGCCGCCGCAATTTCTCCGGGTGGGCGGCCGCGAGATCGTGAGCCTGGCTCCAGTCCGTGTCGAGATCGTAGAGTTCCCAGACGTCGTCGGCGAAACCGCGTTCGTGGTCGGGGACCATCTCCCACGGCACGCCGTGACGGGTGACCGCCATCCAGCCCTCGTGGTAGATGCCCCGGTTTCCGCACATCTCGAAGTACTGGGTCCGCCGCCGGTCGGGAGCCTCGGCGTCGCCGAAGGTCTCCCGCATACTGGTGCCTTCCACCGGCTGCTGCGGCACACCGTCCACAAGGGAGGGTTCGGGCAGTCCGGCGCAGTCGAGAATGGTCGGGAGCACGTCGATCACGTGGTGGAACTGGTGCCGCAGGCCGCCACGTTCGCTGACTCCGCGTGGCCAGTGCAGGATCATGCCGTCCCGGATCCCGCCGAGATGCGACGCGACCTGTTTGGTCCACTGGAACGGCGTGTTGAGTGCCAGCGCCCAGCCCGCCGGGGCGATCGGATAGCTGCGCGGGCCGCCGATCTCGTCGAGCCGGGCGATCATCTCCTCGGGATCGTCGACCAGACCATGGCCCAGCCGATGCTCGACGAGCGTGCCTTCGATGCCGCCCTCGCCGGAGGCGCCGTTGTCGCCGAGGATGTAAAGGAAAACGGTGTCCTCCAGCACGCCCAGTTCCTCCAGCGCCGCGGTGAAGCGACCCACCTGGGCGTCGGCGTGCTCGGTGAAACCGGCGAAGGTTTCCATGAACCGGGCGGAAAGACGCCGCTGGGTACCGGTCAGCTCGTCCCAGTGGGGCACGCCTTCGGCCCAGCCGGCGAGCTGTGTGTCCTTCGCGACGACGCCGAGTTCCTTCTGCCGCGCCAGGGTGACTTCCCGCTGCCGGTCCCACCCGTGGTCGAACCGGCCGCGATACTTTTCCTGCCAATCCTTGCCGACGTGCAGAGGAGCGTGGGCCGCGCCGAGCGCCAGGTAGGTGAAGAACGGGCGGCCGGGGGTGAGCGTTCGCTGGGTCCGCACCCAGTCGATGGCATGGTCGGTCAGATCCTCGCTGAGGTGGTAACCGTCTTCGGGGCGGCGATCGGGTTCGACGGGCGTGGTTCCCCGGTACAGCTGGGGATACCAGTGGTTCATCTCCGCGCCCATGAAACCGTAGAAGGTGTCGAAACCTTCGCCGGTGGGCCAGCGGTCGAACGGCCCGACGGCGCTGATCTCCCGGGGCGGGGTCTGGTGCCATTTGCCGAAAGCCGCTGTGCTGTAACCGTTCTTCTGCAGGATCTGTGCGAGGGTGGCCGCACTGGCCGGCCGGAATCCGTTGTATCCGGGGGCCGCGGTGGCCATCTCGGTGGTGCCGCCCATCCCGACGGAATGGTGGTTGCGTCCGGTGAGCAGTGCTTGCCTGGTCGGCGAACACAACGCGGTGACGTGGAAACGGGTGTAGCGCAGGCCGTTCGCAGCGAGTTTGTCGGCCGCCGGCATCGCGCACGGCCCGCCGAAGGCACTGGAGGTGCCGTAGCCGAGGTCGTCGACGAGCACGATCACCACGTTCGGCGCGCCCGGCGGTGGTGGCACCGGGCCGATGGGCTGGAAGGCGGCTTCCTGCTCATGCACGCTCGTCGCGGTGACCACCGGGGTACGGGGGTCGGGCCGGGGAAGGATATGCCGCCCGCCGTCGAAGTCAGCCATGATCGCAGGGTCACACCGGGCGCGGCCGGGGGCAACCGCGGGCGCAGACCGATTCTGGATGGCCCCGGTAGAGCGAAGCTATGAGACCAGCTCGACGAACTTCACGGCCGCCGGGGAAAGCGGGCCAGGGCGCCAGACCATCCGGCCGTGGCGGACCAGGCGCGGCTCGATCGCCGCGATCACCGCGCCCTGCCGTTCGGCGCCTTCGGCCATGGAGCGGGGGAGCAGCGCGGCTCCCGCCCCGGCGAGCACCAGCGGCACGATCATCGCGCGATGCTCGGTCTCCACCACCACCCGCGGCTCGATGCCGAGTCCGCGCAGCGCGTCCTCGACGATCCGGCGGGTCGCGGTGCCGCGTGGTGTGGTGATCAGGTCGAGCGCGGCGAGCTCGGACAGGGGGAGCGGATCGGGCCGGATGCTGCCCGACGGCAGCACGGCGAGCAGTTCCTGGTGCGCGAGTTCGGTGACGGACAGGCCGCGCGGGTCGGCCCCCGCTTCCATCAGACCGACCTCGCTCCGGCCGGTGCGCACGCACTCGACCACGTCAGAGGAGGTTTCCGGGGCGATCACCCGCACCAGCACCCGGGGATGCGCGGTGCGGAATGCTCCGAGCAGCACGGCCAAGGGATCGACCGCCAGCGTGGTCTGCGAGACGATGTCCAGTGTTCCTCCGGTCAGTCCGAGCACCTCCCGGACCGAGGAGTGCGCGGTGGTCAGATCCCGCATGATCTGCCGTGCGGGCCCCGCCAGCGCCTCTCCGGCGGCGGTGAGGACGACGCCGTGAGGCAGCCGGTGGAACAGGGGCCCGCCCAGTTCCTTTTCCAGGGTGCGGATGGCGTGTGACAGTGACGGCTGGGCGATATGCAGTTTGCGCGCGGCGTTGGTGAATCCGCCGTGGTCGAGGACCGCGAGGAAGTATTCGATCTGCCGGCGCTCCACGGGGTGGACGTTACTTCTTCGCGGCCTTGTTCGCTCGGCTCGACCACCTACCCGGGGGAGAAGGCCCGAACGGAGTCGCCGAGCTGCCGGTCGTGCACCCGACGCCAGATCAGCAGGGAAAGTATCGCGCCACCGAGGCAGAGGACCATGTCCCATTGCGTGTCCCAGACATCTCCTTGGGTGGCAAGGAAAGCGTCCGCACCTGCGCCGGCGATGAGCGCGCTGAACCATTCCACGAACTCGAAACAGGCACCGATCGCCAGGCATACGCTCACGGTCAGGAAGGCGACCCAGCCACCGGGACGCAGCGGCGTCCGGCGCAGGAGCACCTCGCGCACGGCGACCGCGGGTACGAAGCCCTGGACGAAGTGGGCGAACCGGTCGTAGTTGTTCCGCTGGGTGCCCAGCCCGTCCTGCAGCCATTCCCCGAGCGGGGTTTCGGCGTAGGTGTACTGGCCGCCGTAACACAGCACGATCGCGTGCAGTACCAGGAGCCAGCAAAGCAACCGGGTCAACGGAAAGCTCTTGCGCAGCGCCACCACCAACGGCAGCCCGATCAGCACCCAGACGACTTCCATGAACCAGGTGCCGAGTGATCCGGCCTGCAGCCCGGTCGCGACCAGCGCCGCGACCACCACGCCGGCCAGCAGAATACCTTCGGCCCGACCGACTCCCCGCACCATTCGAGAACCCTACAGCGACGTGGACATCGCTGCTGGCCAGCGGTTCCGGGCGTGGCTACCATCGAAGAACTTCCCTGGCCATCGGAGGCTCCCCATGAGACTGCCCCGATTCCGCTGTCTACTTGGGTTCATCCTTGTTTTCTGCCTCGCCGTGTCGCCCAGCGCTCAGGCCACCGCGCCTGCCCCGCTCGGTGGCGGCAGCTCGTTGCAGACCGGTGCCGCATCAAGGTGTACCGCCGGATTCGCCGCGGTCGCGGGGAGCGCCGGGTACCTGATCGCCGGTGCCACCTGCGGCCGGCCCGGTGACACCGTCCGCAGTGGGGGCCGCCTCGTCGGTGTGGTCTCCGCGGCGCCGTTTCCGCCGAGCGGCGCGATCGTCATCCGGGTGACGAATACCGTCGATTGGCGGCTGGTGGGGTCGATCCCGCCCACTGACAGCCGGGTGACGATCACCGGTTCGGTCGAGGCGCCGGTCGGTGCCTCGGTGTGCAGGTACGGCGTGACGACCGGCTGGCGGTGCGGGGTGATCCAGGCGAAGAACCAGACGATCACCTTCCCCGACGGCACCCTGCATGGACTGACCCGGACGAACGTCTGCGCCGAGCCCGGCGACAACGGCGGGCCGTTCGTCAGCGGCACGCAGGCCCAGGGCGTACTGGTCGGCGGCAGCGGGAACTGCGTCAGCGGCGGCACCAGCTATTTCCTGCCGGTCAACCGGGTCCTGGCGACCTACGGTCTGACCATCCTCACCGGAACGTCCTAACGCCCGCTCCGGCACTACGAAACCCGCCACACATAACGGAAACAACCGTACCGGCCGTTCGAGGTCACGAGATCATCTCGCCGCCAGGACACTGATCGGACAGGTTGTGGAGATCCGATGACCGCGCGGGCCGGCTCGGCCCGGGGACGGCGAGCGATCGGCCCGGCGCGGTCCTTCCGACATCGTTTGAGCGGGTTATTGAGATCAACAGGCGAAAATTGCCGCCTTCGGCGGACTTGATAGCGATCGGCGGATCCCCGTGAGTCCCTCAAGGGGACCTTCACAACCTCAACAACCCGCACAAAAGCGACATATCCGATCAACCGGCAGGGTTTGCGTCCTTTGCGGACTCCCGGCCCACCTAAGGCGACGTTCGCAACCGTCAGGCAGCTCCGAGTGGGGAGTATTCGTTCAACGTCCCGAATCTTCCCCGCTCGCTTACCTGTGGAAACGACTTTGCCGGGCCCCTGGCGTCTAGCGCAAGGAAGGGGGCCTTCATGAACGCTAGCGTGGCCGGCCGGGGCGTCAGGCAGTGGCGCGCAGCATCGGCCGGAAGGCCGCGCGGTGCGCCCACGCCAGGTAGCACTCCGCCACCGCGACGGCGATCGCGATCACCAGGCCGGACGGTGCCAGGAACACGTGGAAGGCGACGATGCCGACCACGATCGGTGCCAGCAGGGCCAGCGCGAGCGGCACGAACCGGTTGACCAGCAGCAACACGCCCACCAGCACCTGCACCCCGCTGACCAGCGGGTTCATGTAGCCGGTCTCGAACAGCGCGATCGAGAACTTGAGGGCGCCTTCGGGCATGCCGCTGGGGTCGCCGGGCATGAAGAGCAGGAAGCCGTTCAGCCCGAACACGACGAACACCAGGCCGAGCAAGGTGCGGACGGTGGCGGTCACGACGCGGCCGGCGGTGCGGGACTGGGTGGGGTTGGTGATCGTGGCGGTCATCTTCATCTCCTCGAGTTGGGGTTCTTACCCCTGCGTCGAGCGGCCACCCGCCAAAACGACATCCGGTCCGAAGTATTTTTTCGACAGTCGCGTTCGGCGCGGTGAGTCGTCTTCGAGCCGAGTGAGGAAGAAGTCGCGGATGTCCTCCGCGAGCAGTTCCGGCACCTCCATCGCCGCGAAGTGGCCGCCGCGTTCGAACTCCGACCAGTGCCTGATGTCGTACAGCCGCTCGGCCAGCGGCCGCACCGACTGCCCAGGCTGTTGGACCACCACGACCGGCAGGGGCAACCGGCAGGGGCAAGACGAAGGCAAGTGACGGCCGCCCTCAGCCTTTGCGCTGGAGCGAAAACCCATTGCCCGGCCGAATCGGTCCTGCGACGTTTCTCTCGACCACCGAGGGGGACATATGGGATTCGCCGTCGATCCGGACGCGCTGGACAAATGCGCGAAACTGCTCGACCGCTACGGCGGAAACGCCGGCGACGTCAGCAAATTCTTCACGGCCGAGACGTCCATGAGCGCGCACGGCGAGGGCCTGCTCAGCATCCTGTGGGGCGGGCACGCCGGCGCCGTCGAAGGGATGGAGCAACGCACAGGCTTGATGCAGGACGTCGGGACCAACTCCGCCGGCACGCTGGCGGACGTCGCCGCCGGGTACCGGGAGATGGACGCCGAATCGGCGGCGGAATTGGACGCTGCGTACCCGGACGCCTCGCCTGGCCCGCTCAGCACCGACTCGACGTCCGTCTCGTCCAGGGTCGAGAACTTCGAGGACCGGGCCGATCCCGGTTCCGCGCTGGACGTCAGCCTGGACGGCACCAGCGTCAAGCCTGGCGGGTTCGACAACGAGATCTGCGACTCGATCGACACCTGGGCGAGGCAGACCGCGGACGTCATCAGCCCGGCCTTCTATCTCCGCGCGTGGCTCAATGAGCTGGGAGCGGCCTACTTCGGCTGGACCGACGATCCCATCGACTGGGTGCTCGACGCGTTTTTCGGCGAATGGGCGGCCTGGGGCAAATGCGCGCTGGTCTGGGATGCCTGCGGTGAGTCGGTCGAACGTATGGCCACGAATGTCGAGTACATCGCCGAGGGACTGGCACCCGTCTGGGAGGGCAACGCGGCCGACGCCGCGATGGCGTACTTCCAGAAGATGCATTCGGCCACCAAGACCGAGTCAGAGGCGTTCACTGCCCTCTCAGAGGTGTACAAGTACCAGGTCGAGGGCATCTATGACGCCAAGCAGATGGTGAACGACCTGATCAACACGCTGCTCGACGTGGTGCTGGACATGGTCATCGCGCTCGGGATCGCGGCGGTGACGGGTGGCATCGGGCTGGCCGTCGCCGCGCCGTGGGTCGCCATCGCGCTGGAGGTCGCGAACGCCATCGCGTCCGCGCTGACGTCGACCCTCAACGCGGCTCGCTTGTTCGAGCACGCGCTCAAGTTGTTCGACCTGCCCGAGGTCCCGGATTGCGAGCTGGACGATCTCAACAAGGGCGGCGAGAGCCCCGGCTACCGGAAACCGAAGGGGCACGCATGAACCCGAACCTGCCGGTCGACCTGGCGAAGCTGCGTCAGGCCAGGGAAGTTCTCCTGCGCAGGCTTGCCGCCGGAAAAGACCCGGTGCTCGCCGAAATGGCCCGCGAGGTCCGGGCAGGCCGGACGACCCTGCGCGAGGCCGCGTTCGGCGGCTACCGCGAGGCGCTCACCGTGCTCACCGAGAAGGCGGCGGCCTCGATGCGTCAGGTCAGCGAGGACGACATGCACTGGGCGATGCGGGAGCACACCCTCGACGACGCGATCGAGCAGCTCGATGCCATACCGGATCCCGAACCGGAACCTGAGCCGCCCGCACCGTCTCCGCGTGCGCGCCGGCCGGAACCGGAGGAGGACGGCGACTCGATCCTCACCTCGCCGCCGCCGGTCGAGCGCTCCCAGGACCGGCCGCAGCGCGCGCAGTGGAAGCGCCGGTGGAGCTAGTGGTCCAGTCTCGTGAGTGGTAATGACGGTTAGAACCGCCATTACCACTCACGACCAGGGTCATAGCGCGGCTGCCGCGTCTACCGCACCCGCACGGCAGCGATGCCCGGCGACTAGGTGGTCGCGTAGAGCTGAGTGACGGAGTCGAGCAGGTCGGTCAGGCCGTTGGGCCGGTGGTCGTGCCACCAAGCGAGCCTGACGGGGATGCGGGGGCCGTCCTTGATCGGCCGGTAGGTCACTCCTGGACGCTGGTGGTGGTGCGCGGTGGCCTCGGCGGTGGTTCCGACGCCGCGCCCGGCCGCGATGGCGTCGAGCCAGGTGTCGACGTCGGTGGATTCGATGAACCTGGGTGGCTGGTCGGCGTCGTTCCACAGCCGGCTGCTGGTGTTCCCGACCCGGGGATCGATGATCACGGTGCGGTCGGCGATCTCGGCCATGCTCAGCAGGCGTCGGCGCGACCACTGCGGGTCGTCGGAGGCGAAGGCGGCCAGCCGGCGTTCCAGCCCGACCACGAGCGAGTCGAATCGCTTGTCATCGAAGGGTTTCCGCACGATCGCCACATCGCAGACGCCCTCGGCCAGTCCCGCGGTGGGCGAGTTGTGCCGGACCAGTTCCAGCTCGATCGCAGGGTGGCGCGGAGCCCAAGTCCGTTGCAGCCGAGCGGTATGCCGCCCGAGTGCCGCCCACGCGTACCCCAGCCGCAGGACGCCGTGGCGTGATGTCAGGAATTCGGTGAACCGCTCGGCCTCGGACAGCACCCTGCGCGCGTGGGGCAGAAGTTGTTGTCCGGTACTGGTGAGCTCGCATCCTCGCGGCATCCGCCACAACAGCCTGTCACCGACGGTCTTCTCCAGACTCGCGATCGTACGTGAGACCGCGGCCTGCGAGACGAACAACCGCGCGGCGGCATCGGTGAACGACCCCGCCTCGGCAGCGGCGACAAAGTATCGCAACTCTCGCAGACTCCACTCCATAACTGAATCGTATGGCAACGCCAGAACATGCACTAGGTCATGGTGTCGCGCGAACTTACCGTCTCCGTATGGAAACTCTCGACACCGCGGCACCGGCGCCCGCCGCTGATCAGCAGCTCTCCGCCGCGACGGCGACCCCGAGTCAGCGCGGTGCCGGCGTCACGCTGATGCTCACCGCCTCAGCATCGAACCAGGCCGGCGCCGCGCTGGGGGCGATGGCGTTCCCGGTGATCGGCCCGGTCGGTGTGGTCGCCGTCCGTCAGCTCGTGACCGCGATCGTCCTGACGCCGATCGTGCGCCCGCGACTTCGTGGCCTGCGCAGGGATCAGTGGTTGCCGATCCTCGGTCTGGTTGCTGTGTTCAGCGTGATGAACCTCAGCCTGTACGCCGCGATCGACCGCATCGGGCTCGGCCTGGCCGTCACCCTCGAGTTCCTCGGCCCGCTCACCGTCGCCGTCGCCGCCTCACGACGAGTGCCCGACATCGCCTGCGCCGTCCTGGCCGGTGTCGGTGTGGTGGTGCTGACGAACCCCGGCCCGGCGGCCGACGTCACCGGCATCATCCTGGCGTTGCTCGCGGCGACGGCCTGGGGTTGCTACATCCTGCTCAACCGCACCCTCGGCCAGCGCCTTCCCGGCCTGCAGGGAACCGCTGTGGCCGGCCTCGTCACCGCAGCGGTCTGGACCCCGATCGCCGCGATCTGGTTCGCCTTCCACACACCCACCGTCGAAGTCATGGCCCTCGCCGTCGCGTGCGGACTGATGGCTTCGATCGTGCCCTATGTCGCCGACCTGCTGGCCCTGCGCCGAGTGCCTGCCCAGATGTTCGGCACCTTCACCAGCATCAACCCCGTCTGGGCGGCCCTGGCCGGCTGGCTCCTGCTTCACCAAGCCCTGGATGTCAACGAATGGATCGGTATGGGGCTGATCGTCGTCAGCAACGTGGTGGTCTCAGCGCGAGGCACAAGGCCATCTTTCCGTCTCGTTCGCCCGCGATCACACTGAGGGCATCTTCCACGCGTGAAGCCGAGCTGAGCCGCCATCGCCGCTTGCCCTCAGGCGTCAGGATGGCCGCGGCCCGACCCTGCCAGCCAGTCGACGAGCCGGTGCGGTGTGGGAATGCGCCCCACAGTGTTGCCACGACGCTCCATGTTAGAACCGTCTTGGCCGGTTCCGCGATAGTCAGGAGGTCTCATGCCCCGTTCGACCAGCGACGTGCAAGCCTTTGAAGCCCACGCAACCGACGCTGACCTCGACGATCTGCGCGCGCGGTTGGCCGCGGCGCGGCTACCGGAGGCCGAGACGGTCTATCGCGCCGCGCCCGACCCTCGCCGATGGGAACAGGGCGTTCCGCTCGCCGACCTCGTCGATGTCGTGAACTACTGGCGCACGGCGTACGACTGGCGGTCGTTCGAAGAGCGCCTCAACCGGATCGGCCAGTTCCGCACGACCATTGACGATCTGGGAATCCACTTCCTGCACCGCCGATCCGCGCGCGCGGATGCCACTCCTCTGATCTTGACGCACGGCTGGCCGGACAGTATCGCCCGGTTCATCGATGTAGTGGACGAGCTGGCAGATCCGAAGGACGCGGACGCGCCGGCGTTCCACGTCGTGGTCCCGTCGCTACCAGGCTTTGGTTACAGCGACAAGCCGGCCACCACCGGGTGGGGAACCGAAAAGATCGCGGCCGCATGGGTGGAACTGATGGGAAGGCTGGGCTACGGCAAGTTCGCCGCCCACGGCGGCGACTGGGGAGGAAATATCACCACGGTTCTCGGCGGCAGGTTCCCGGCGCACGTTCTCGGCATCCACACGACGTTCGCGGAGGCACCGCCCGGGTTGACAACGGACGGGCTGACGGCGGCCGAGCGCGAGTGGACCGAGGAAACCCACGATTTCTGGCGTCACCGCGCGGCGTACGCGAAGCAACAGGCGACCCGGCCGCAGACCATCGGCTACTCGCTCGTCGACTCACCGGTCGGGCTTCTCGCCTGGATCCTCGACAAGTTCGCCGAGTGGTCGGACACCGAAGACAGCCCGTTCGAGACGATTTCCCGAGACCGCGTTCTTGACGACGTCACCCTGTATTGGCTGACGCGGACCGGCGCGTCGTCGGCCCGCATCTACTACGAAAGCCATAATTCGCTGGACCCCGACCTTCGGGTCGACGTCCCGTCGGCGCTCACCATGTATCCCCGCGACGTCGAGAAGTGTCCGCGCCCCTTGGCGCAGGAGCGGTACCGGCAGATCGTCCGTTGGAGGACGCCGGAAACCGGGGGACATTTCCCGGCGCTGGAGGTTCCCGAGTATTTCGTCAAGGATCTGCAGGAAGGCCTCGCGGCAGTGCTGGCGCAGCGTTCTTGATCTCGCGTGACCGGCCTGGAGGAACTCCAGGTTTACGATGGCGATCATGCGATTCGCCATCAAGACCTCGCCTCAGAACACCGAATGGGCGGACATGCTCGCCGTCTGGCAGGCCGCCGACGAGATCGAACTGTTCGAATCCGCCTGGACCTTCGATCACTTCTATCCCATTTTCTCGGATTCGACCGGTCCGTGCCTGGAAGGGTGGGTGACCCTCACCGCGCTCGCCCAGGCCACGAAGCGGCTCCGGGTGGGCACGCTGGTCAGCGGAATCCACTACCGGCACCCCGCGCTTCTCGCGAACATGGCCACGACGCTCGACATCGTTTCCGGCGGCAGGCTGGAGATCGGCATCGGCGCGGGCTGGAACGAAGAGGAGTCCGGCGCGTACGGCATGGAGCTCGGTTCGCTCAAGGAACGGAGCGACCGGTTCGAGGAAGGCTGCGAGGTTCTCCTCGGTCTCCTGACCCAGGAGACCACCACGTTCCAGGGTGAGCACTACCAGCTGACCGAAGCCCGCTGCGAACCCAAGGGAGTGCAGAAGCCGCATCCGCCGATCTGCATCGGTGGCAGCGGCGAGAAGCGGACGCTGCGCACGGCGGCGAAGTACGCCCAGCACTGGAACTTCGTCGGCGGCACACCCGAGGAGTTCGCGCATAAGCGTGACGTGCTGCACCGCCATTGCGCGGACATCGGCCGCGACCCGAGCGAGATCACGCTGTCCTCGCACGTCCGCCTCGGTCCGGACCTCGACTACGCCAAGGTCGCCGCGGACGCGGAAGCCCTTGGCGCGGCGGGCGTCGACCTGGCCATCGTGTACCTGCCTCCGCCGCACACCCCGGCCGTTCTGGAGCCGCTGGCGAAGGCGCTCGAGCCCTTGCGCTGAGCCACGGTGCCGTTGCGGAACCGGGTGGGGACGCTATACGGTTGGCCAGAACTAGAACAAGTTATAGTTCTGGGGCTGGCCGGACCGAGGAGCGGAAATGGCTAAGAGGGCGCCGCGCGGTGACGAGGCCGACTACGTGGTCGTCGGGTCCGGCAGTTCCGGGGCGGCGATCGCCGGACGGCTCGCCGAGTCGGGCGCGAGCGTGATCGTGCTCGAGGCAGGCAAGACCGACGAGAAGCTACTGGTCAAGAAGCCGGGGCTGGTCGGTCCCATGCATGCGGTTCCCCAGCTCAAGAAGCCTTTTGACTGGGGCTACTACTCGGTGCCGCAGAAGCACGTCCTCGACCGCCGGATGCCCGTGCCGCGCGGCAGGGTGCTCGGCGGGTCCAGCTCCATCAACGGCATGGTCTACGTCCGCGGCAACCGCGCCAACTTCGACTCCTGGGCCGCCGAGGGCAACGTGGGCTGGGACGCCGACAGCGTGAACGCGGCGTACAAGCGGATGGAGGACTTCGAGGACGGCGAGAACACGTTCCGGGGCGCGGGCGGACCGATCCGGGTCACCCGCAACAAGAACCCGGGGGAGGGGTCGCTGCAGTTCCTCCAGGCCACCGCCGAAACGATCGGCTGCAAGATCCTCGACGACTACAACGCCGAGTCGCAAGAGGGCGTCAGCCGGATGCAGCAGAACGCCGCCGACGGCCTGCGCTACAGCGCCTCTCGCGGCTACATCCACCATCTCGCGCCCCCGACGCTCGAGGTGCAGTCCGGGGTGCTGGCGAAAAGGGTGGTCATCGAGAACGGCCGTGCGGCCGGGGTCGAGGTCGTCGACGCCGACGGCACTCAGCGCACCGTCCGCGCCGGCAAGGAGGTCATCCTCTCGGCCGGGTTCGTCGGGTCGGCGCAGCTGCTCATGCTTTCCGGCGTCGGCCACGCCGAGCACCTCAAGGAGCATGGCATCGAGGTTCTCGCGGACCTGCCGGTCGGAGACAACCTCCACGACCACATGTTCCACGCGCTGACCTTCCACGTCACGTCGAGCAAGAACAAAGGCTCCGCGTCGTACTTCGCGCGAGGTCTGGTCAATGAGCTGATGCGGCCCGGCACGACCTTCCTGGCGAACTCGGTCTTCGAGGCGGTCGCGTTCCTCAAGACGTCTCAGGCCGCCGAGGTCCCCGACCTCCAGTTGCACCTCCTGCCGTGGGCGTACGTGTCGCCCAACCAGGACGCGCCGATCCGGCATGACGTCGACAAACGCCCCGCGCTCACCGTGCTGGCGACGCTGATCTACCCGAAGAGCCGTGGCACGCTGCGGCTCGCCTCGGCCGATCCCACCGCGGCACCGCTGATCGATTTCCAGTACCTTGCCGATTCCACCGATCTCGAAGTGCTCGGCGAGGGCTCGGAAATGGTGCGCGAGATCCTCGCCTCGGCGGCGTTCAACGGCGCGGTCAAGGAGGAGATCCACCCGGGCAAGGGACTGCGGGGCCAGGAACTGCGCGACGCGATCCTCAATCGCGCGACGTCGGTCTATCACGGCGTCGGCACCTGCCGGATGGGCGTCGACGAACTCGCGGTCGTCGGCCCCGACCTCAAGGTCCGCGGCGTCGACGGGTTGCGGGTCTGCGACGCCTCGATCATGCCATCGATCACCGGCGGCAACACCAACGCGCCCTGCATCATGATCGGCGAGATGGGGGCGCAGCTCGTCCTCTCGGGCAACTGACTGCTAGGGGCTCGCTGGCGCGGCCGTCCTGCGCGACCGGAGACGGCGCCACACCAGAAGCACGACGCCGACGAGCACGAGCAACCCGACCCCGCCGAACACCCACGGCTGCCAGAGCACCCCGGTGCGTCCGTAGATGGTGACGATCTCGCCCTCGCCCGGGTCGGCCGTGATGTTGAGCGGTGCGGAGATCACGTCATCCTGCGCGAGGATGTTGTTGCCGTCGACGAATTCGTCCAAGCTGCTGTAGGACTTGCCGTCGCGGTCGACGATGCGGCCGGCGGCCAGGAACACGGTGAGCAGTTCGAGTCCTCCGTCGCCGTGTTTGACCAGGATGACCCGGCCGGTGACCTTCTCGGTGCTCCCGCCCAGGCGCTGCAGCTCGCCGGTGACGGCCGACGTGATTTCGCACCGCGTGTTGAAGAAGGTCCTGCCGGACACGCTGTCGTCGCTCTGCGATGTGCAGGTGAAAGGACTCAGGAGCCTCGAATTCAGCTGCTCGATCGAGTAATGAGCGGCGAGGTTGGCCATGCGGTCCTCACCTGAACTGCCATCACTGCCGGGAAACCGATCGTTCTCGACGGTGGTCGAACGCACGTATTCACCGAGAAGGTTCGGTTCGGGATCCGGTGCTTTGGCCGTGCTGCAGGCCGAAGCCACGAGAGCGATCCACCCGACGGCGACCGCGAGAACACCGATACGCATGGCGGCGACGGTAGGTCGTCCCTAGGGGGACCGGTCCCTCAGGGCCGGAAAGTGCGTGGAAAGCGGAAGGAAAGCGGTCTCTCCGAGTCTTACGTCGTCGGAGTTCCACCGGCTGTGGAACCTAACGAAACAGATCGGGAGAAGAATGCGAATCCTCAAGCGCGCGGCTGCCGCGGTCGCCCTGTCCGGAGCCGTCATGGGTGCAGCGCTGGCGGGGGCGGCGCCTGCCACCGCCGTGACCGGTGGTTCCGGCGACATCATTCACATCAAGGCCGGCTGTGGCGCCACAAAGGACCCCTCGGTGACGGGTGGGAAGGCGGCTTGGACGGTGTTGTGCAACAGCAACGGCACGGTCACCGTCGACGGCTGGGTAAAGGACACCTTGGCGGACAACCGGTGCGCCCAGGTCTACGGCACCTTTCCCGATGGTGGCACGTTCAACACCGAGTCCGCCTGCGGCTGGGGGAAGAAAAATGACTTCAAGCAGGTCGGCAAGGGTAACGAGGCCAACCTTTACCTGCGGGTGAGGTAGGCGTCTCGTGGGGCCGGCTCAGCCGAGCCGGCCCCCTCGGTCTCCAGCCGGGCGCGGATCCCGGCGGCACCGGAATCATCGAGGTCGGTGAACGCGATCAGTGCCGCGTTCAGGCACTCACGAGCGGCGGCGAGCCGGCCGATCGCTTCCAACGCGTCGGCAAGGCGCACATGCAGGGTCGCCGCGCGATAGCGCTCGCCGAGATCCTGGCAGATGGCCAAGGCGTGCCGGTAGTAGTGAATCGCCCGCTTGTGGTCGGCGGTGTCATGGTGGAGATCTCCCAAGGTTCGCAGGGTGAACCGCTGCCCGTCCTGATCCCCGGTGCGCTCCTGGATCTCCATGGCTTGGCGCAGATAGTTCTCTGCCAAGGAGAACTCGCGCAGCTGCCGATGAACGTCACCGAGATTGTTGAGGCAGAAGCCTTCCCCTCGCGGGTCACCGACTTCGCGGAACAGCACGAGCGCTTCGCGATAGCAGGCGGCTCCTTCGTCGAAGCGGCGCAGATCGTCGTAGGCGACGCCGAGGTTGTTGAGATTCCAGGCTTTGTTCCGCCGCTTATCGGTTTCGCCGTACAGCTTCTCCGCTTCACGATGACAATGGATGGACTCCGCGTAGCGCCCCAGATCGCTGTAGGCGACGCCAAGACCGTTGAGAATGTCCGCCTCGCCGCCGGCATCACCACACTTTTTGGCCGAGGCCAGCGCGATGCGATGCGTTTCGATCCAGTCGTCCCAGTATTTGCTGACATAGAAGAAGGCCAGCATGACCGCCGCCAGCCGCCAGGCGATGGCGTGTTCACCGAGCCCGGCCGCGGCCCGCACGGCGTCCACCAGGTTGCCGCGCTCGACCTCGTACCATTCCCGCGCCTCGTCCCGATCCCGGAAGACGATCGTGGGTTCGGGAGGTATCGCAAGGGGGAGCTCGACGGGACGGGCGCGTGGGTCCAGTACCTGTTGGGCGGCCGCCGCCGTGTGGAGGTTCCAGATGAGCAGCCGCCGCACCGCGGCCGTGGTCTCTTCCCGAGACACGGTCTCCGTGCACTCCTTGGCGTAGGCGCGGAGCAGATCGTGCATCCAGTACCGCCCGCTCGGCATTTCCTCGGCGATATGGGCTCGCACAAGTAGGTCGAGACAGCGGCGGGTGGTGCGGAGGTCCGTTCCGGCGAGCGCCGCCAGCGCGGGTACGCCGGTGTCGGCGCCGGGATGCAGGCCCCACAGCCGGAACAGGTGAGCGGCTTCCGGCGGTAGATGGCGATAGGACCAGGAGAACGTCGACCGGATGGCCGTTTGCGGATCGCCGCCCGCGTCCAGCAGGTCGAGCGTGTCCTGGTCGTCGGACAGCGCGGCCGCCAAGCCCGTGACGCTCATGTCGCGGCTGTTCCGGACGGCCTCCGCGGCGATCCGGAGGGCGAGCGGCAGCCGGCCGCACCGGTCGATCAGCAGACGTGTCGCCGCCGGGTCGGCGTTCGCCCGGTCGCCGAGGAGGGTGCGCAGCAGATCGGTGGCGTCGTCGTACGGAAGCCGGTCGAGCTGGATCCGGTGCGCGCCGTCGCGGGCGATGAGACCGGCCAGCGAGTCGCGGCTGGTCACCAAGACGAAGCAGGTGGAGGTGCCGGGCAGCAGTGGACGCAGTTGGGCGGCCGCGCCCGCGTTGTCCAGCACGATGAGGATTCGCCGGTCGTCGGCCAGGCCGCGAAAGAGTGCGGCGCGATCCAGCAGGTCCTGTGGTACCGCGGGCCCGTCGACGCCGAGGGCACGGAGGAAACCGGCGAGCACGTTCTCCGGTGGCATCGGCCGTTCGGTTCCGTAGCCCCGCAGGTCGGCGTACAACTGGCCGTCCGGGAACTCCGAACGGACCCGGTGCGCCCACTGCAGGGCCAGTGCGGTCTTGCCTACCCCGGCGGTACCGGTCACCACGGCCATCTGTCCGGACTCGCCGTGTTCGGCCAGCAACCGGTCCAATTCGCTCAGGACGGTCGTCCGGCCGACGAAGCCTCGCACGTTCCTCGGCAACTGCATGGGTGCGGCGGAGGACGCCACCGGTTCACCGGCCAAGATCAGCTGTTCGATACCGCGGAGTTCGGCGCCGGGTTCGAGACCGAGTTCGCGCACGAGCGTTTCGCGGGCATGCCGGTAGGCCGCCAGTGCGTCGGCTTGGCGGCCCGCACGATGGAGCGCGAGCATGAGAAGACCGTGCAGCGGCTCGTGGAGAGGGTGCCGGCGGACCAGCTCCGTCAGCTCGCCGACGAGGACCGCATCGCGCCCGCATCGCAGCTCGGCGCGGTACAGGTTCTCGATCGCGGCCAGCCTGAGCTCGGAGAGCCGTCGCGCTTCGTCGGCGAGCAGGGGGACGTCGAGGTCTCCGAACGGGGCACTGCGCCAGAGCCTCAGCGCGGCCCGGAGGACATCGACGCGGCGTCCGGGGTCCTCGGTCGCACGGGCTTGCCTGAGTGCCGACTCGAATCGCTCGGAGTCGAGCTCGCCGGCCGCCACCTGCAGGCCGTAGCCGCCGTGGCCGAACGACAGGCGGCCGGGTTCGTCGAGGACGCGCCGAAGTTTGTGCACATGCAAATGGAGCTTTTGCTGAGCTCGGTCGTCCCGCCGCTCGCCCCAGAGGGCGTCGGTGAGCACCTCCACTCCGACGGTGGTGTTCGCGCGAGCCACCAGGACGCCGAGAAGGATGCGCTGCAGCCTGCCTGCCAGCGGCGCCACTCGCGTACCGCACCGGACCGCCATCGACCCGAGGACTTCGAACTCCATCGCCATGGATCTCCTACCGCCTGATCAGTCCGTCCTTCTTCATGAGCGAAATGTCCGGTCCCAGATACGGTTTGGGCGAGGATGATCGTTTGAGCGCTTCCGGAAGGCGGCTCACCCCGCTCAGCGGTGGGGCAACGGTGCCCCCAGGGCCGCCGCCTGCGAGAATGAACCTGAGATCGGCAGCCGAATGCTGCCGACTCGCGATGAAGAGCAGGTAAAAGTATGGCTCAGGGCAGCGTGAAGTGGTTCAACGGCGAGAAGGGCTTCGGCTTCATCGCGCAGGACGACGGCGGGCCGGACGTGTTCGTGCACTACTCGGAGATCCAGGGCAACGGCTTCAAGTCCTTGGACGAAGGGCAGCGCGTGGAGTTCGAGATCGGCCAGGGCCAGAAGGGCCCGCAGGCCCAGCGCGTCACCACTATCTGACGCCTCCGGCTCCGAAGGCCCTTGCCTGACCAGGCAGGGGCCTTCGGGCTGTGTGGAGCGGCGTCAGCCGGTGACCTTCCGTTTCGAGACGAATCGCCAGCCCACCGCGAGGATCACGGCCAGTACCGGGATCGAGTAGAAGGCGATCTTCTCCGCGCCGTCGGAGAAGCCCATGAGCACGACGACCAGGGCGAGGAAGCCCAGGGTCGCCCAGCCGCTGTAGGGCGCCAGGGGCATCCGGTAGGACGGCCGTTCCAGTTCGCCGCGCAGCGCGGCTTGACGCAGCCGTATCTGGCAGAAGATCAGGGTCGCCCAGGTCGTGATCACGCCGAGTGAGGCGATGGCGATGGCGATGTCGAACGCGTCCTTCGGCACCAGGTAGTTGAGCACCACGCCCAGCACGTAGGCGAGCGAAGTGAACAGGATGCCGCCGTAGGGCACGTGCCTGCCGCTCATCCGGCCGACGAATTTCGGTGCCTCGCCCTTGTCCGCGAGCGCGCGCAGGATCCGGCCGGTCGAGTAGAGGCCGGAGTTACAGCTGGACAGGGCGGCGGTGAGCACGACGGCGTTCATGACGTCGCCGATGCCGGGAATCCCGAGGCGGGTGAACACGGTGACGAAGGGGCTTTCGCCGCCGTTGTAGAACGGCCAGGGGAGCAGCATCGCCAGCAGCAGTACGGAGCCGACGTAGAACACGCCGATCCGCCAGACCACACCGTTGATCGCCTTCGGCAGCACCTTGCGGGCGTCCTTGGTCTCGCCTGCCGCGATGCCGACGACCTCGATCGCGGAGTAGGCGAAGATGACCGCCTGCATGCGTCATCAGGGCGATACCGATACCGGCCGGGAAGAATCCATTGTGGGCGGTCAGGTTGTGCACGCCCGCCTCGGTTCCGCCGATGTCGGCGCTGGTGAGCACCAGACCCGTCGCGGTGACGAGGAAGACCACGATGGCCAGCACCTTGACCACAGAGAACCAGAATTCCAGTTCGCCGAACAGCTTCACCGAAAGCAGGTTCACCGCGAGCAGGACACCGAGGGCGACCAGCGCGGTGATCCACTGCGGCACGTCGGGTAGCCATTTGTGCACGTAGATCGCCACCGCGGTGATCTCCGCGATGCCCGTCATCGCCCAGTTCACCCAGTACATCCAGCCAGACGCGAAGCCGGCCCACGGGCCGATGAACTTGCGGGCATAGGTGACGAAACTGCCGGAACTCGGCTCGTGCAGCACGAGTTCACCGAGCGCGCGCATGACGAAATAGGCGGCCACGCCGCAGATCGCGTACGACAGCACCAGAGACGGTCCGACCTGGTGGAGTTTGCCACCCGCGCCGAGGAAGAGCCCGACGCCGATCGCGCCGCCGATGGCGATCATCTGCACTTGGCGGTTGCCCAGTGCTTTTGAGTAGCTTTCACCTTTTTCGGTGAGCAGCGAGGAATCCATGGTTGCCAGACGCTAGAGCTTGTGCGGCAAGTCACCAACAATGCTAAGGAAGACTTAAGGTGTGCGGGAAATCACCTGCCTGGTTTCACCGGTATTTCCCGATTCGATTTGACAAGTTCACCTGCGAACCCAGATCTTCGCGCGCGAAGGCGGCCTCCTACGCTACGCCTCGTGGACCTCGCAGCGCTGCTGGACCGGATCGCCGACGATGTCGCGCCAGAGATCGGGCGCGGCGCAGTCGCGGATTACATCCCCGCTCTGGCCCGGGTCGAACCGAGCCGATTCGGCATGGCGATAGCCGAAGTGGACGGTTCGGTGCACGGCGTCGGGGACTGGCAGCGACCGTTCTCGATCCAGAGCATGTCGAAGGTCTTCACCCTCGCGCTCGTGCTCGCCCACGGCGACGGCGTGTGGGCACGGGTGGGCCGTGAACCGTCCGGCGACCCGTTCAATTCCTTGGTGCAGCTGGAATACGAAGACGGTATTCCACGCAATCCCTTCATCAACGCGGGTGCCCTGGTCGTGACCGATGAGCTGGCCCGCCACGGCGACGCGACGGAAGCGCTACTTCGCTTCGTCCGCGCGGAAAGCGGTCACGCCGAGATCGACGTGGACGCCGAGGTCGCCGCCTCGGAAGCCAGGCACGCCGACCGCAACCGCGCGCTCGCCTACTTCATGGCGTCATACGAGAACATGCGCCACCCCATACCGGCCGTCCTGGACCAATACGTGCGCCAGTGCTCGATCGCGATGAGCTGCCGCGAGGTCGCACGCTCCGCTGTTTTCCTGGCCCGCCACGGCATCCGCAACGACGGCACTCGCCTGCTCGGACTCAGCGCGGCCAAGCGGATCAACGCGGTGATGCTCACCTGTGGCACCTATGACGCCGCGGGCGAATTCGCCTACCGCGTCGGACTTCCCGGCAAGAGCGGCGTCGGCGGTGGCATCGTCGCGATCGTTCCCGGCCGCTGCGCGGTCTGCGTGTGGAGTCCCGGATTGGACGCGCGGGGAAACTCCGTTGCGGGAGTGGCGGCGCTGGACCGGTTCACTACTTTGACCGGCTGGTCGATTTTCTGAACTGGTGCTCGATGGGCGGGGTTCCTCGGACCGGGGAGAGGATTTACCGATTTTCGGCAACGGCAGCCAGGTACCCCGTTATATCTGCCGTTCGGTGCCGGCCCGCGGATCTGCCGTGGCACGGCTCTGGCCATGGTGCGGCTCTGGCCATGGTGCGGCTTGTTGAGCTGACTGCGCTTCTTGCCCGGGATTTCGTGACCGAGTTGCCACCGATTGAGCGGATCGATGTCGACTTCAACGGTCTGCTCACACCTGTTGGGGTTACCGGGGTTCGCCGGCGGCGGGGCGGCTGAGGATTCGCCGATTTTCGGCAACTCTGTGGCACCTGTTTTGGCGTGACCCGGTTTTGTCGGTGGTGAATTGTAGATTCGGCGGGTGACCGGTTCTGGGGCCGCTGTTGTTGCGGCGTTGAAGGAAATGACCGCTGTCGAACTGATGGAGGTCCTCAATGATGCGGTGAATTCGTTGGGTGACAAGGATTGTGTGACTATCGCCCAGGAGGTGTCGGTGTCGATCGCACGGTTGGAGGCGGTGCGGTTCCGGGCATTGGGACGGCTCCGCCGGCTCCGTGACGGTGCGCGGGGTGTGACACAGGAAGTAGCGCTGGCTTTGTCCCTGATGGACGGTCACGCCGGTCACCTCATCGCCACCGCGACCGCGTTGACCAGCCGGCTGCCGCGGACGTTGGGGTTGCTGGACGCGGGCCGGCTGGACGGCTTCCGGGCGTCGAAGGTGGCCGAGGCCACCGCGTGGCTCTCGGAGGAGAACGCGCTGATAGCGGACGCGGCGCTGGAATCGCGGATCCCGGGCAAGAACTCCGATCAGGTCCGCAAGGCCGCCAGCTACGCCGCGATCAACGCCGACCGGGCCGGTGCGGACCGGCGCGCCGGACACCACCGCGAGAGCCGGCGTCTGGTGGTGAGTCAGGGTGAGGCCGGGGTCGCGTCGATCACCGTGGACAACGGGCCCGCGGAGAAGGTCAACGCCGCCTACGAACGCATCGACCGCGAAGCACGGGCCCTGCGCCGCACCGGCGAGACCCGCACCCTGGATCAGTTGCGTGCCGACATCGCCCTCGACCTGCTGCTGAGCGGGACCGGTGGCGCGACGGAACGGGCCGAGGTGTTCCTCTATATGGATCTGGTCACCTATCTCGGGTTGAACGATGATCCGGCGTATATGGCCGGTCATGGGCATATCCCGGCTGGGTTGGGGCGGCATATCGCCTCGGGTGAGAACACGGTGTTGCGGCGGATCATCACCGACCCACTCTCGGGACAGGTACAAGATCTGGGACGGTCGCGGTATCGGCCGGACGCGGGCATGGCGGAATTCGTCCGCGTGCGGGACCGCGAGTGCCGAAGACCCGGCTGCTCCCGCGCCGCGCAACGCGCCGAACTCGACCACACGATCCCGTGGCAGCATCACGGTGGCACCAATGTCGATGACCTGATGACCCATTGCAAGCGGGATCACCGGTTGAAGGACGAACCCGGCTGGACCTACACCGTCGAACCCGACGGCACCCTCACCGTGACAACACCCACCGGCCACACCCACACCAGCACACCACCACCACTACACGAACCCCGACCCGAACCCCCACCACCGTTCTAGGACAGTTGCCGAGAAACGGCAACGGCCCCATGGGATCGCGGTTGCCGAATTTCGGCAACTGACCTCGGAACCGCTCCGGCGAACTTGGCCAGGCCCGCCGACGTTCGCAACTCGCCGACGAATTGCGGTAGATGCACGCGCAAGCACCGCAACCCGGCACCAAACCTGCTCCACAAATAGATCGTGAGACCGAGCGTTGTTGCCGAATTTCGGTAACGACCCAAGGAACGAGCGTCCCGCTGGAGACGCTCCGACGTTCAGGGCTTGAGCTGGGGTGTCGGCGGGACCCGGTCCTGATCGACGGAGAAGGTGGCGAGGAAGTAGTTCGCGGTGGCGCAAGCAACCTCCTCGGCGCCGACGGCCTTCGCGGTCAACGTCGTGCCGTCGATGGCCAGCACGGCGGAATCTTCGGCGCAGCCGGTCAGTACGAAGGCGAAACCGCGCCGGCCCGGTGGTGGAGTGTTCTCCAGTGCCGCTTTGGCTCGGTCCAAGGTCAGCGACCGGTACAGCTCCTGCGCGCGGTCGGTGCCGAGTTCCGCGTGCCGGATGTCGAGCGGCCGGGACCCGAGACTGATGAAGGACTCCAGTCTCCAGGACCCGGCCGGCACACAGCCCGAAACGAACAGCAACGCCACCACCACGAACATCCCCAGGATCCGCATGCGTCATGGACGGACGGGGGCGGCCATTCGGTTGCTTCGTGGCTCGATCGTGCCGAGATCCTCGGTGGCCACGTTGTTCGTTTCGCGGGCGGTGAGTGCGGCGGTGGCACTGAGCAGGCATACCGCGGCGGTGAAGATGGCGACTCCGATCCAGTCCTGCTTTCCGGAGCCGATCGCGGCCACCACACTCGGGGCGAACCCGGCGATGGCGAACCCGATCTGGGTACCGATCGCCATTCCGGACAGCCGGACCTTGGCGCTGAACATCTCACCGTAGAACGACGGCCACACCCCGTTGACGCCGCTGTAGGCCACGCCGAACAGGAGGATGCCGAAGGTGAAGATCAGCACATAAGATCCGTCCAAAATGGACCAGAGGTACGGGAAGATCAGTATCGCGGAGCCGAGACATCCCGCGATGAACACGGGTTTGCGGCCGATCCGGTCCGACAGCCCGGCCAGAAGCGGGATGGCGAGCAGGGCGGCGACGTTGGCGAGGATGCCGACCCACAGCATCGGACCGCGTGCCAGGCCGACGGTGTTCACCGCGTAGGTCAGCGCGTAGACGGTGAAGATGGTGCTCACCGAGGCGATCGTGGCGGCGGCGATGACGCGCAGCACGTCCCTCCAATGTGTACGGAACAAGACGGCGACCGGCAGTTTGGCCACCTCGCCCTTGGCCTGTTCGAACACCGGGGTTTCGTCGATCTTGCGGCGGATCACGAAGCCGACGACCACGACGATCGCGCTGCACCAGAACGGGATACGCCAGCCCCAGGTGAGCAACTGATCCTGGGGGAGGGTCGCGATCGGCAGGAAGATCGCGGTGGCGAGGATCTGCCCGGCCTGAGTGCCGCTGAGGGTGAAGCTCGTGTAGTAGCCGCGACGATGCGACGGAGCGTGTTCCAGCGACATCGAGTTCGCTCCCGCCTGTTCTCCCGAAGCCGAAAGTCCTTGCAGCAGACGAAGAATCACCAGCAGGATCGGTGCGAGGACGCCCACGGTGCCGTAAGCGGGGAGACAGCCGACGAGGAACGTCGTGGCACCCATCAGCAACAGGGTGAACACCAGCACCTTCTTGCGCCCCAGCCGGTCACCGACGTGACCGAGCACGAACGCGCCGACCGGGCGGGCGAGGTATCCGACCCCGAAGGTCGCCAGTGCGAGGAGGGTGCCGGTGGCGGGGGAGGAGGCAGGGAAGAACACCTTGTTGAAGACGAGCGCGGCGGCCGTCCCATAGATGAAGAAGTCGTAGTACTCGAGCGCACTGCCGATCCAGGCGGCCAATGCGGCCTTGCGGGGCATGCCTTGCGTGACAGGTGGGAGAGGGGTCACGTCGGTGCTCCTGAAGTCCGTGCTTCGTTGCTCAGACACAGCGTGAAGCAATGTACGATCTAGTTAGTTAATACAGCGTGGGAGACCGTGTCCCGCTTGTCAAGAGTGTGAATTTCAGACGGCCAGGTAGTCGATCACGAGGTCGCCCAGCATCCGGCGGTAGTGCGCGCGGCGCCCCGGATCCAGCATGTCGCGGCCGAAGATCGCGGAGAAGGTGTGCCGGTTCGCCAGCCGGAACACGCAGAAAGAGCTGATCACCATATGCACGTCGAGCGCGTCGACGTCGTCGCGGAACCGGCCGGCCTCGTGGCCGCGGTCCAGGATGCGGGTGAGGACGTCGAGTGCGGGATTCGCCATCCCGGACAGCGCTTCGGAGCGGGTGATGTGTTCGCCGTGGTGGATGTTCTCGATGCTGACCAGGCGGATGAAGTCCGGATTCGCTTCATGGTGGTCGAAGGTGAGCTCGGCCAGTTGCCGGATCGCGTCCTCGGGCTCGAGGTGGTCGACGTCGAGCTTCTGTTCGAGGGCGCGGATGGTGGCGTACGCCCGCTCGAGCACGGTGACGTACAGCTGCTCCTTGCCGCCGAAGTAGTAGTAGATCATCCGCTTGGTGGTGCTGGTGAGTGCGGCGATCTCGTCCACCCTGGCGCCGGTGTACCCCTTGTCGGCGAACTCCTTGGTGGCCACCGCGAGGATCTCGGCGCGGGTGCGTTCCTTGTCGCGCTGACGCTCGACGTCGGACGACGGTGCGGCCACCGGACTCCCTTCGAACCGCTGGTGGAGGGCTCACTCTAACGCAGGCCTTCTCGGGTCGGCCTCCCCGCGCTACAGTGAACTCACTAGTTCGTACATTAATCGGAGGTCTTGGTGACCAGCTACCTCGTCGGTTTGGTCGGCACCGGTATCGGGCCCTCGCTGAGCCCGGCCCTGCACGAACGGGAGGCCGATGAGCTCGGGCTGCGGTACGTGTACCGGCTGCTCGACCTCGACGTGCTGTCCCTGCCGCTCGGCGAGGTGCTGACCGCGGTCCGCACCGCCGGATTCGACGGTCTCAACATCACGCATCCGGTGAAGCAACAGGTCCTGCCGTACCTCGAAGAGATCGCGCCGGACGCCGCGGCATTGGGCGCGGTGAACACCGTGGTGTTTCGCGGGGGACTGGCGACCGGCCACAACACCGACGCGACCGGCTTCGCCCGAAACCTGACCCGGGGGCTCCCGGACGCCGAGATGGACACCGTCGTCCTGCTCGGCGCCGGTGGCGCGGGAGCCGCCGTCGCCCATGCCTTGCTGTCGCTGGGAACCGGAACGCTGATCGTCCACGACGTAGACGACATCCGTGCCGGCATTTTGGTCGCCTCTCTCCGGCGGCGATTCGGCGATGACCGGGTGCGGACCGGCTCGCTGGAGGACATCCGGGCCGCCGACGGGCTGGTGCACGCGACTCCCACCGGGATGGCCGCCTACCCCGGATCGCCCGTCCCTCTGGAGCTGCTCCGCCGCCAGATGTGGGTCGCCGACATCGTCTACCGGCCACTCGAGACCACGCTGCTCGCCCAGGCGCGGGAGAAGGGGTGCCGGACGTTGCACGGCGGCGGGATGGTGGTCTTCCAGGCCGCGGACTCGTTCCGCCTGTTCACCGGCGCGGAACCTGACGCCGACCGGATGCTCCGGCATTTCGAAGCCCTGGAAGGAAAACCGGCTCATGCCCGCTGACGGACGCCGCACCGCCATCGCGACAGTCTGCCTCTCCGGCACACTCGAGGACAAACTCGCCGCGACCGCCGCGGCCGGTTTCTGCGGAGTCGAGATCTTCGAGAGCGACCTGATCGCCTCACGTCGCTCGCCTGCCGAAATCCGGCTCCTCTGCGCGGAACTCGGCCTGTCTGTTGATCTTTACCAGCCGTTCCGTGACTTCGAAGCCGTCCCACCGGGTGTGCTCAAGGCGAATCTCCGCCGGGCGGAACGGAAATTCGACCTGATGGCCGACCTCGGCGCGGACACGGTACTCGTCTGCTCGTCGGTTTCGCCCGACGCCGTCGATGACGACGACCTTGCCGCGGAACAACTCCACCGCCTCGCCACGCTGGCGGCCGATCGCGGGATCCGCGTCGCCTACGAGGCGCTCGCCTGGGGACGCTTCGTCAACACCTATGAGCACGCCTGGCGTATCGTCCGCCACGCCGCGCATCCGGCGCTGGGCGTCTGCCTCGACAGCTTCCACATCCTGTCCCGGCGCAGCGATCCGCGGGCGATCCGCACGATCCCCGGCGACAAGATCTTCTTTCTGCAGCTGGCCGACGCGCCGCTGCTCGACATGGACGTTCTCCCTTGGAGCAGGCATCACCGGCTCTTCCCCGGCCAAGGCGCCTTCGACCTGACCGAGTTCACCGGGCACGTGCTCGCCGCCGGCTACCAGGGGCCGTTGTCGCTGGAGGTCTTCAACGACGTCTTCCGGCAGGCCGATCCGCGTCCCGCCGCCGTCGATGCCATGCGCTCCCTGCTGGCGTTGCGTGAATCCCTCGGCGAACTCGAGGTTCCCGCCGCGCCGAGGCTCAACGGACACGCCTTCGCCGAGCTGGCCGTCCCCGCCGGATCGGACACCGGAGAGGTCCTCGCCACCCTCGGTTTCGCTTGTGCCGGAACGCATCGGTCGAAGCCGGTCCGCCTGTGGCGGCAGGGAGCGGCGCGGGTGCTGGTCAACGAAACAGGGGAGGGCGGTGCGATCTCCGCGATCGCGTTGGCCAGCACCGATCCCGCCGGTTCGGCTCGGCGGGCGGAGACCTTGCTCGCGCCCGTCCTGCCAAGGGAACACGGCCCGGACGAGGCGGACCTGTCCGCGGTCGCCGCGCCGGATGGAACCGAGATCTTCTTCTGTGGCAACGATAACTGGCTGCTCGACTTCGTTCCGGACGGCGCCCCGGTCGGCGGCACAGGAATCACGGGGATCGACCACATCACCCTGACCCAGCCGTTCGACCATTTCGACGAGGCGACGCTGTTCTACCGTTCGGTGCTGGGCCTGCGGCCGGATCCGGTGTCGGAGTTCGCGGCGCCGTTCGGCCTGGTGCGCAGCCGGAAGGTGAGCGATCACGACGTCCGGCTGACGCTCGACAGCGCCTTGGTCAGGCGTGGCGAATGGGCGCCGGGCGTTCCGGAACCGCAGCACATCGCCTTCGCGTGCGACGACGCCATCGCCGTCGCACGTGCCATGCGCGACCTCGGTGCTCCCTTGCTGGAGATTCCGGGCAACTACTACGACGACCTCGACGCCAGGTTCGAACTGTCCGCGGCCCGGCTCGCCTCGCTTCGAGAGAATTCGGTGCTCTACGACCGCGACGAGGACGGCGAATTTCTCCATTTCTACACGGAACTCGTCGGATCGCGAGTGTTCTTCGAAGTGGTGCAACGGATCGGCGGCTACCGCGGCTACGGTGTCGCGAACACGCCCGTCCAGATGGCAGCGCACCGCGACCAGCGCTTGCGCGGAGCCGCGAACGGGTAGAGGCGATCGCGACCGTCAGGATGTGGTGGCGTCGACAACGGGCGCGCCCGAGGCGGCGCGTTGGACGGCCTCACATCCGGCCTTCGCGGCTGGTTTTGTCTCGTAAGCTTCGCCTGTGGCAACGATTTCTCCGTTGCCTGCCTTGAGGCGGAACCGGAATTTCCCGGCTTTGTCTTGGTATACCTCGAACTTGCCGGCCATGGTGACCTCCTTGTGTCGAGATGACCTGGATCATTCGACGGTAAACCCGGTCGATCCGCGATGCAGTGTGGCTCGCCGGCCGTCCCCCATGTGAGCGGGGCACCGCCTGTCGGCGATGCCCCGATCGTGGTCACACTGGTGCTAGTTCAGGCTGACGCCGTATGCGCTCATCGCCTCACCGACGGGCTGGAAGAAGGAGCTTCCGCCGCCCATGCCGGAGGTGATGCCAAGGCCGACGCTACCGGAGAACAGGCAGCCGCCCGAGTCGCCGGAGTTGACGCCCGCGCTGGTCTGGATCATCTGGTAGACCGGGCCCTCGGAGTAGTTCACCGTCACGTTCGTCCGGGTGACCGAGCCCGAGGTGAGGCGGGTGGTGCTGCCGCTCTTGCTGACCCGCTGCCCCACGGTCGCCGTGCCGGCGGAGGAGATCCGCTGGGTGGAGCCGTTCCACAGGGTGACCGCGCCGGGCGCGCTGCCGGTGTTGTTGCGGATCAGCCCGTAGTCGTTGGTCGGGAAGCTCGCGCCCTGAGACGGCCCGATGTTCCACTGGGACACCGCGCGGGTGCAGTGACCGGCGTCGAGGACGTAGTTGACGCCGCCGCGGTTGGCGTTGAAGCCTGCCGAGCAGCGGATGCCGCTACCGGTGATGGCTTCACCGTTGTAGATCGCGGCCTGGAACTTGCCGGCGATCCGCTCCACCCGGACCTGGTCGCCGAGCGATTCGGCGGCCTTCAGCAGGGCTTCGGTGCCCTGGGCGGCGTCGGCGATGGTCAGCACCACCTGGTTGGCCTTCGGGTCGAGGCCGATCGAGGTGTGCGCCACCGCGGGCAGGGCCTGCAGTGCGTTCTGCGCACTCGCCAGCGCCGCGGTGGAGTGCTTGACGAGCCGGGCCTGCGCACCCGTGGCGGTGACCTGGTCGGCCGCGGCCTGGTCGAGCACGTTCACCACCGGCGTGGCGGACGCGTCCAGGTAGCCGTCGGCGGCGCGGTCACCAAGGGAGGTGGTGATCCGCTGCAGGGTCTCGATACCGGCCGGCTGCTTGCGCAGCACTTCGACCGCGGCGGCCTCGCTGATCGCGGTTTCCGAGGCGAGCGACGCGACCGCGTCAGCCTGCACGGTGGGGGAGTAGCCGTCGATGGTGGTGGCGGTGGCGGCGGCCGGGGTGAAGAAGCCGATGGCCGCGGCGGCGGCCACGAGGGTGATTGCGGAGCGGGTGAGCAGGCGTTTTCCCGGAGACGTTGTGCGCATGCCGGCAACTCACTTTCGCGACGAAAGGCCAGCGCGTGAGGGAGGACCGCGCTGGCCACGGTGGGGGACGCCGGACACGACCACGTGCCCGGCACCGGTGATCCGGTGCGCCAAGAGTGATCCGCGTCACGCGCGGGCGGTACCGACTTTCGTTGGGACAGTGCGAAAGATAGGTAGTTGTTGGTTACTTACCGATCCGACCGCGCACTGCAACCCCTTTCGACAGGCGTCCGTTTTGCCCTGTACGGTGAGTAAGTCGGCTTGTACTCTGCGATGACCGACCCCTGGCTCCTGCCGTCTGCCCGCTCGACCGATCCAAGGAGAGAACACCTGATGAGCCTGTTCGACATGCTCAAGGAGAAGGCCACCGAACTGCTGGGCGGTGCGGGCGAAAAGGTCAGCGAGCTGACCGGTGTCGACCTGCCCGGTGGCGAGGCCGTCGACCAGGTCACGCAGTCCGCCACGGACCTCGCCGAGAGTGGACAGACCATCGCCGAGACCGCTACCGAGACCGCCACCTCGGCCGGGCAGGACGTCGTCGACTCCGCCGGTGCGCTGGGTGAGACCGCCACCGGCCTCGCGGGCGACGTGATCGATCCGTACAACCGGTAGCTTCCCCGGACGCCATGAACGGACCGTTACTTGCGAAATTCGCAAGTAACGGTCCGTTCATGGCATGGGCGGGGAGGCGAACCTCGGCCGGAAGAAGTCCGTCAGCGCGGCGCCGCCAGGACCGGCTTCGGCCCAGGAACCCGGCAACGCGAGCACCGCGATCGAGCCGGTCGGGAACTTGCTCCGGACCAACTCGACGTTCTCGTCGCCGGAGTCGCCGGAGTCGCCGGCGAGGGTGAGCGTCGTCGCGCTCGCCGTGGGTTCGTGGCCGACGAGCAACAGCCGTCGTACCGAGTCCGGGGTCGCGTGGACGATGTCCATGACCTCCTCGACATAGGCATCGTAGAGCCGCTCGTCGAAGTCGACCGGCGGCGAAGTGTCCAGTTCGGCCGAGGCGAGCCGCCAGGTCTCGCGGGTTCGGCGGGCCGTCGAGCAGATGACCTGGTCGGGGATGTGCCCGGACTCGCGAAGCCAGCGTCCCGCCTTGGGGGCGTCACGCAGGCCGCGGTCGGCGAGCGGACGTTCGTGATCGTCGACGTCCGGCCACGCCGACTTCGCGTGACGGAGAAGGATGAGCCATCGGGCCGGGTCGGCGTCCATGACGTCTATTTTGCGGCCATCACGATCGCGAAGCGATTCGCGCCGGGTCGCGGCTTTCGATCTACAGTGACCCGCATGTTCCTGCGGCGCACGATGGTGGCCATGCTCGCGGCGGTTGCCTTGGTCGTTTCGGGCTGCTCGTCCGATGGACCGGGCCTGCCCGACGCCGGCACTCTGCTCAAGGACGGCGCCACGACCGCCTCCGGGATCACCAGCACGCATTTCACCTTGAAGGCGAACGGCACGGTCACGGGCCTGAGCGTCAAGGACATCGAAGGCGACTTCACCAAGGCGAACGGCGGCGGCGCGAAGGGAACCGGCACGCTCGAGCTGATGGGCCAGGTCGTCGACGCCGAATTCGTACTGGTGGGCGGGTCGCTCTACGTCAAGGGACCCACCGGCGGATTCCAGCAGATCCCGCAGGCGCTGAGCTCGTCCCTGTACGACCCGTCGGCGGTCCTCGACCCGCAACGCGGCATCCCGAAGGTACTCGCGGGCGTGCAGGACGCGAAAACGGAGGCCGAGGAAGACGTCAACGGCGTAGCGGCCTACCGGATCACCGGAACGGTGAGCTACGACGCGATCTCGGGCCTCCTGCCCGGGGTCAACACGACGGCGAAGGCCACGATCTGGCTCGACAAGGCCGCCGGTCATGGGCCACTCAAAGCGTCTTTGTCCTTCTCTGACAACGCTTCCGTTGACGTAACACTGTCCGATGTGGACAAGCCGGTCACGGTGACCCCGCCGGCGTGAGGAACCTGCTCGCGACGCGATCCGGCCGTTCGCTCGCGATGAGCGCGGGCGGTCTCGTCGTGCTGCTCGGTGCCCTGGACACCTACGTCGTGGTCGGCCTTCTCCGGCAGATCATCGACGAACTGCGGATCCCGGTGAACCGGCTGGAGATCGTCACCCCGATCATCACCGGCTACCTGCTCGGCTACGTGGCCGTCATGCCGTTGCTGGGGCAGGCTTCCGACCGGTTCGGCCGCAAACTCCTGATTCAGGCGTGCCTGACCGGATTCCTCGCCGGATCGATCCTCACGGCCGTCGCCGGTGACGTGCCGGCACTCGTCGCCGGCCGGGTGGTCCAAGGCGTCGCCGGTGGCGCGCTCCTTCCGGTCACCCTCGCCCTCGCCGCCGACCTCTGGAGCGGCCATCGCCGCACCGTAGTACTCGGAGCCGTTGGCGCGGCGCAAGAACTGGGCAGCCTGCTCGGCCCGCTCTACGGCATCGCGCTGGCCGCCGCGGCCGGCTGGCGTGGCGTGTTCTGGGTGAACGTGCCGCTGACGGTGCTCGCCATGATCGTCGTCCACGTCTCCGTTCCGGGCACCAGGCCCACCGAGCGGCGGCGGGTGGACGTCGGCGGGGTTCTGCTGCTGGCGCTCACGCTCGGCCTGCTCGTGATCGGCCTGGACAACCCGAATCCCCGCGAGCGCGCCCTGCCGCCATGGGGAGTGCCGTTCCTCATCGGCGCCGTGTTCAGCCTCGGTGCCTTTCTCTGGTGGGAGAAACGCGCGAAGGTTCGTCTCATCGACACTGCGAACGTCTCGATGCGCCCGTTCCTCACCGTGCTCGGCACCAGCCTGGCCGCGGGCGCCGCGCTGATGATCACCCTCGTCGACGTCTCGCTGTTCGCCCAGACACTGCTCGGCCGGGACGACAGCGGCAGCGTGATCCTGCTGCTGCGGTTCCTGATCGCCCTGCCGGTCGGAGCGCTGCTCGGTGGTGTGCTGTCCGCCAGGATCGGCGAGCGGTGGATCGCCTGTGCCGGGATGGTCGTGGCCGCCGTCGGATATCTGCTGATGTCGCGCTGGCCGGCCGATGTCCTCGCGTCGCGGTACTTTCTCGGACTGCCGAGGTTCGACACCGACCTCGCCATCGCCGGACTCGGCCTCGGACTGGTCATCGCGCCGCTCTCGGCGGCCGCGCTGCGCGCCGTTCCGCGCGTTCAGCACGGCGTCGCCTCGGCCGCCGTCGTCGTGGCCCGGATGACCGGCATGCTGGTCGGGGTGGCCGCGGTCTCGGCGTACGGCCTGTACTACTTCCACAGCCTGACGGCGTCGCTGAACCCGCCGATCCGGGTGCTGTTCGAGTCGCAAGCCGCCTACGACCAGGCTCAAGTCGCCTATCGCGACGCGGTCGATCTGGCGCTGCTCACCGAATACCGCGTGATCTTCCTGATCACGTCGATCATCTGTGTCGCCGGCGCCTTGCTGGCCCTGTTCATCGGCGGCCACCGTCCTCAACGGACTGGTGCATGAAGGCCCCCTTCCTTGCTTGGGCTGAACGCAAGGAAGGGGGCCTTCATGCACTTCGCGACCCAGGTGCTTTACGCCTCGCTGTTGCGGCGACGACGGAGGAGCAGCAGCATCAGCACACCGCCACCGAGGAGTGCACCGCCGATGATGAGCGGCACCGTCACGGAGGCACCGGTGTTCGCCAGATCGCCACCGCCGCCGGACTCGGCGCCGCCGGGGGTCTCATTGGCGGGCGGCGTGGCCGCCTGCGCCCAGTTCGCGGTCGCGTTCGCGGCGACCGAGGTCTTCTCGGAGTCCGCGACGATCAGGGACTGCGCGGGGACCTGGTCGTAGTTCTCGCCCACGAACAGGCGTCCGGTGGCCAGCTCGCCGGTGACCTTCAGCGAGAACGTGCCGGAGCCGTCCTTGGTGTCCTTGGGGACGTCGACGTAGACCTTGGTGCCGTCCTTGATGTCGGCGGCCTTGAGCGCCTTGCCGTCGGCGTCGGTGACCCTGACGCCCTCGGGCAGCTTGCTGGTCAGCTCGGTGATGTCACCGGTGGTGGCCACGCTGAACGGGCCGACCTTGGTGCCCGCCTTGCCCTCGGCCTTGGCCGGGCCGATGTCGAGCGTCGGCTTGGGCTGCTGCCCGATGCCGACGTTGTCCTTGCCGGTCAGGTAGTCGTAGAACGCGAGCACGTCGGCCGACTCTTCGGCGCCCTCGTAGGGGAGCGGCTTCTTGCGGTCGAGGTCCTTGCCGTCGCTGTAGTGCCAAACAGCGGCCTGGGTCGCGGTGACGGCCTCTTCGACGGACAGGCCGTCGGTCAGCTTGACGTCCTTCTTGCCGAGCAAGTCCGCGATCGCCTTCACGGCGACGGCCGGGTAGCCGTGATGCAGCACCCAGTTGATCTTCTCGTTGTTCTTGTTGAACGGCGATGCGGCGTCGGGGTACTTGTTCCACGGACGCTCGATCATGTCCTGGTCGGTTCGCATGCCGACCTGGACCTGCACGCAGTACATCTTGAGCTTGCTGCCGTCGGAGAGCTTCAGTCCGAACAGCTTCGCGACGTAGTGCTGCCCGCCGTCGAAGTTGACACTGAAGCCCTCGGTGCCGGCGTTTTCGACGACCCGCCCTCGCGCCGCGCCGTCATCGGCGAGTGCGGCCGGAGCGGCCATCGTCAACGCGACGGCCGCGGCGGCGACCGCGATCCCGCCACGCACCAGAACTGACCTGCCGTGCATTAAATCTCCCATCCGAGTACGGACCCCACGAATGCCTCAAGCGGCGTGCGGCCACTGCCCCGGCCGCGACGGCTGTCTCGAATGGGTGAGAGGTCACCTTTTCGAGCGTGCGGAGCATACAGACATCACACATGGGGTCACTCTCGGGTACCTCCATGTCCGAATTGACCGTAAAAATGGGGGTCAGAAGCGGGAGAGGAGCCGGTCTCGCGCCGTCTCGAGGTGGTGGACCATCGCCGCCGAGGCGGCATCGGCGTCGGCCGCGATCAGCGCTACGACGATCTTCCGGTGCTCTTCGATCGTCTGAACCCCGAATGGACGGTCATAGGTGAGCCGGAAGGTGTGCAGATGACAGTGGGTCCGGCTGAAGGCCTGCTCGACGGCCGTGTTGCCGGCCAAGCGCAGGATCAGGGTGTGGAGGCGGTCGTCGTGTGAGGTCAGTGCGCGGTACGTCTCGTAGCTGTCGCCGACCGGAGCGGACGGACAGGTCTGCAACTCGGCTCGCAGCGCTTGGGCCGAGTCATTGGTCATCCGGGTCGCCGCCTTGGCCGCGCTGACCGGCTCGATGAGCAACCGCAGCTCGTACAGGTCGGTGAGTTCCTGTGCGGTGAGCAACTCGGTGACCCGGTAGCCGCGCATCGGAAGCCGGCTCACGAGTCCTTCGGATTCCAGGCGTGCCAACGCTTCCCGCACAGGAGTCCCGGACACGTCCAGCTCGCGGGCGATCTCGTCGATGTTCACCCGGTCGCCGGGGGCGATTCCGTGGTTCATGATCAACGCGCGCACGCGTTCGTAGACGCCATCCGCCAGCACCTGCCTGCTCGGCAGTTTGGCGAGCCTTTCCGACACGGTCATCACCCCTCCAAAGGGGAGTATATAACCTGATCATGCAGGATCGATGATTTCCCGATCAGAGGCGTGCCAGGTTGACGGCGGCGGCGAGCGCCTCGTTTCCGGCGTCCGAGGGATGAAGCCTGTCCTCGGCGGCGAATTCCGCTCGCATCGCCAGCGGGTCGGCGGGATTCCGCACCGTCGCGTCGAAGTCGGCGACGGCGTCGAACACCCCACTGGTGCGGATGAACTCGTTGACCCCGCTGCGGGTCGCCTCGAGTCCCGCATCGTAGCCCCACCAGCCCTTGAACGGCAGCAGCGTGGCGCCGACGACCTTGATCCCCTTGGCGTGCAACCGATCCACCAGGTTGCGGTAGCCGGCCGCGATCGCCGTGGGATCGTTCTGTCTCGGCGTCTGCAGGAGGTCGTTGACCCCCATCAGCACGATCGCCGTCCGCACGGCCGTGCGATCCAGTGCGTCATCATCCAAACGGGACAGTCCACTTCGGAGGGTCGGGACGTCGCCACCGTCCAGCAGCAACCGGTTGGCGCTCACGCCGGAGTTCAGCACGCCGAGCCGCTGCGATGCGGGCAGCGTCTTCATCCGGTCGGCGAGGTAGTCCGGCCAGCGGCGATTCGCCCCGCCGGTCGAGTAGCCGCCGTCGGTGATCGAGTCGCCGAACGCCACCACCGAACCCGCGGCAGGGGCACCCTGGACGTCGATTTCCTTGAGGTAGAACCAGGAACCGGTCTGTTCTGTGAATCCCGCGCCGGACACTTCCGAAGTGCGATCACGGCCGGGCGCCAGGAACGACGTCTGGCTCGCCGAAGGATGGTGCGTGGCCGCGCCCGGAGAGTCGGGGGTGTAGGTGGTCACCAGCAGGTCGGCGTCTTCCGGGACGGCGACGGTCAGCGGGTCGCTGGTGACGTCGTTGCCCGCGGGCACGGTCACGGTGGATTTCCCGGCGAAGGTCAGCGGCCGCAACGATCCGGGTACGGCGTCGGCGGTCTGCCCGGCGGCGCGCAGACCGACGGTGACGGCGCCGAGCACCAGGGGAGCGG
Source organism: uncultured Actinomycetota bacterium (assembly GCA_963766045.1). Lineage (GTDB taxonomy): Bacteria > Actinomycetota > Actinomycetes > Mycobacteriales > Pseudonocardiaceae > Amycolatopsis. Next base: position 3,341,983 of record CAVXYN010000003.1, read on the forward strand.
TGCCGAACTTGTTGGACAACGTGATCCTGGTGCGGTTTCCGCCGACGCTGGTATGCACGACGTTGCGGATCGAGTAGCCGGCGTAACCGGTCGACGCGGGACCCGCCTGTGACGTGCCCCAAGTGCCGATCCAGCCTGATTCGGGCTGTGAGCGGCCGAATACCCGCACCTCGGCAAGGGAGAGAATGCCGGTTCCGGCGAGCTGGACCAGGACATGCCTGCCGCTCACGCCCGGTTGCAGAATCGTCAGCGCTCCCGCGGCCCCGGTCCGGTGGCTCGACCACACGCCGGGCCGTTTCGCCTGCTCCTGCGGCGAAAGCGCGGGATCGAGGGGCTCGGGGGAGAGGAACACCCAGAAGTCGGCGAGACGTTCGGAGCAGCAGTCGGTGCGGTTCCACACCTCGATGGTGTCGACCGCGGAGTTGCCGCCGAGGTCGGCCTGCCACCAAGCGTGGGGATTCGAATCGGTATGGGTGATCGAGTTGTTGGAGAACGCTCCGTTGGTGTCGCCGTCGACGGCCCGGCTCGCCGGCGAGCCGTACGCGTCCGAGGATTGCCTGGCGATGGCTCCCAGCGCCAGATTCGGCCGCCCGGCCAGTGCGACCGCGAAGACGTGGAGTCCGGGCACGTCGGGCAGGCGCACTCGATGGACCGTCTTGTGTGGATCGACGCGGACGTCGGCGTGGTAGACGTTGACCTGCCGGTTGTCCTTGCCGCCCGGGCCGTTGCGGTACGGCGTGCTGACCACGGGTGCCACCCCGCTCGGCGGTGGTGCCGCCCAGTCGGGACTGCTGATCCGGTACTGCTGAGTCGTGCCATCGGTGTAGGTGATGGTGCCGGAGCCGGCCACCGCGTTGCCGCCTGTCGCGGTGACCAGGAAACCGAGCCGGTCCGACGAGCCGGGCACGCCGACCGTCTGCCCCTGCGCGGTGGCGTTGTTCCTGCTGCCGGGAGACGCGGTCGGCCAGGTGAACTTCGTGCCGTGGGAGGAGATCAGCGCACCGGGGCTGACGCCTCGGAGACTCAGCGCCTCGGTGGAGAAGCTGTACCCGGAGCCGTCGAGATCGCCCGAGCCGGTGTTGCCGTCGGGAGTGGTCCCGGCGTTGTCGAAGAACGCGCTCAGTCCCGCGAACGGCGCCGGGGCGGCCGACACCGCCTGCATCCCACCGGCCAGCAGCGCACCGGTCAGTCCCATCACCAGCAGCACACGTCTCATGCGGTCACTCCTTCATGGATCAGTTCCATCACCGACCGGCTCACCGAGTGTAGTCACGTCCGCCCGCGATCTCGCCGCGCAGCCGGAAGTCCCGCATCACGGCGATCCGGTCGGCGAGGGCGACCATCTCCACCAGATCGCTGGTGATCAGCAGTACCGCCAGCCCGTCGCCGGCGAGTTCCCAGATCAGCTCGTGGAACGCCGCCTTCGTGCGGACGTCGATCCCGGCCGTCGGCTCGTCGATGATCAGGATCTCGGTGCGCGCGGCGAGCCATTTGGCCAGGCTGACCTTCTGCTGGTTGCTGCCGGACGGTTCGCCGACCGAGCGGTCCACAGTGGACAGGCGGATGCCGAGGCGGTGGTCGCACGGGTGCTGCACGCGCCGGTGGCGAGTATCAGGCTCAGGGCGACCGCACAGCTCCGGGCGATCTTCGAGGTCACGGCGATCCAATCGTTGATCGTATAGGATCTTTGATGCTCGATTCTGTGTTAAGGTCGCCCGTGGTGTCAACCGTCACAGCTGTTCTTCCGCGGTTCCCCTGTCCCTGAAGGGTTTCGAAGATGACGGACTCATTCGCCGCACCGTCGCGGCGGAACTTCCTGAGATTCACCGGCGCGCTCGGAGCCGGTCTCGCCATGACGGGCATTCGGCCGTTCGCCGCGCACGCCGAGGTCGGCGGCAGGCCGGAGTCGGCGGAGCTGGTGCCCGAAGACCAGGCCAGCGCGCTCTGGTATCCAGCTCCTGCCAACGAGAGCAGGATCATCGAGGAGGGCCTGCCGATCGGCAACGGCAGGCTGGGCGCGCTGGTCGGGGGCGACCCGTCCGACGACGTCCTGTACGTCACCGACGCGGCATTGTGGACCGGCCATCTCAACGCCGAACTGCAGGACGACGGGCAGTTCCCCTACGCCAGGGAGAACTTCGGCACGTTCAACCTGCTCGCCACGGTGCGGATCGCCGTCACGGGGCACACCACCCAGGCCATCACCGGCTACCGGCGGCGGCTCGATCTCAGCAACGGCCTGGTGTCGGCGAGCTACCAGCAGGGCTCGACGCGGTTCGTCCGCGAGGTGTACGCCAGCTACCCCGACGACGTGGTGATCGCGCGGCTCGGCAGGCAAAGCGGGTCCGGCACCTACAGCGGGACGATCTCCCTGAACGGCACCCACGGCGAGGCCACCACCGGCGAATCCGGGCCGCGGAACATCGTGATGCGGGGAGCTTTCGACAACGGGCTCGCCTACGGTGCGGTGGTCACCGGGACCAGCCGGGGCGGCAAGATTTCCGTGCACGGCACGAAAATCAGCTTCAGCGGCTGTTCCGAAGTGGTGATCGTGATCAGCGGAGGCACCAACTACTCGCCCGACCCCGCCACCGGTTTCCGCGACCGACGGCTCGACCCCGTCGCGTTGGCCGCGCGCAAGGCCCGGACGGCGGCCGCCGTGCCCGCATGGGCATTGCAGGCGACGCACGTGGTCGACCATCAGAAGTTGTACCGGGGAATGCACGTCGACCTCGGACGATCGACGCCGCAGCAGCGTTCGCTCGACACGTGGTCGCGATTGAGCGCTCGCGCCGCCGGTTCGACGCCGGACCCTGAGCTGGAGGCCACCTATCTCCAGTACGGCCGGTACCTGATGATCGCCGGTTCACGCGACAGCCTTCCGCTGAACCTGCAAGGATTGTGGCTGCACAACAACACGCCGGACTGGATGGCCGACTACCACACGGACATCAACGTCCAGATGAACTACTGGCTGGCAGACCGCGCGGGCCTGTCACGCTGTTTCGACGCCTTCACCGACTACTGCCTGTCGCAGTTGTCCTCGTGGACCACCCAGACTCAACGGCTGTTCAACGATCCTCGCAACTGGTTCCGCAACTCGAGCGGCAAGGTCGCGGGCTGGACCGTGGCCTTCTCGACGAACATCCACGGCGGAATGGGCTGGTGGTGGCACCCCGGCGGTAACGCGTGGCTGTGCAACTCTCTTTGGGAGCACTACGACTTCACCCAGGACCGGGACTTCCTGGTCAAGATCTACCCGATGCTCAAGGGTGCCTGCGAGTTCTGGGAAGCGCGGCTGATCACCACCACGGTCACCGCGCCGGACGGCACCACCCGCGAAGTCCTGATCGACGACAAGGACTGGTCGCCCGAGCACGGGCCCACCGACGCCAAGGGCATCACCTACGCGCAAGAGATCGTTTACGACCTCTTCAAGCACTTCCGGATCGCCTCGGACGTGCTCGGCCGCGACCGTTCCTACGCGCGGACGATCGGCGGATTGCAGGACCGGCTGTACCTGCCGGTGGTGAGTCCGGTGACCGGCTGGCTGCAGGAATGGATGACGCCCGCGAACCTCGGTGAGACCACGCACCGGCACCTTTCCGGGCTGATCGGCTTCTTCCCCGGCGACCGGATCAACCTCGACGATTCTCCGGCCGAGATCATCGACGGTGTCCGCAACCAGCTGATCGCGCGCGGAATGGACAGTTTCGGCTGGGCCTGCGCCTGGCGATCCCTGTGCTGGGCGCGACTCAAGGAAGCCGAACGGGCCTACCGGCTCGTGCTCACGGTGATGAAGCCGTCGGTGAACTTCTCCAACGGCAGCGCGCCCAACCTGTTCGACATGTACAGCTTCGGCGACCGCACGATCTTCCAGATCGACGCCAACTTCGGCGCACCCGCGGCGATGCTGGAAATGCTGCTCTACTCGCGGCCGGGCATGATCGAACTGCTGCCCGCGTTGCCGAAGGCGTGGTCGGACAACGGGAAGGTGACCGGGATCGGCGCACGCGGCGGCTTCGTGGTCGACCTCGCTTGGCGCGGCGGGAAGGTCACGGCCGCGACGATCCGCAGTGTCGGCGGGAGGACCACGACGCTGCGGGCGGGCGACTGGCGGCGGGAGATCCGGTTGCGGCCGGGGCAGTCGATCACCGTACGCCCGCCCGGCTGAGTGCCTGGCTCGTGAGCGGTAATGACGGTTCTAGCCGTCGTTACCACTCACGAGACGCAACCACGCACCCGCCGGTGGTTGAACCGCCCCGGGTTTGATGGAGGCTCCATCGTGTGAGGGAGGATGGAGTTCTACCGCGGTGGCTCGGTCACGCCCACCAGCACGCGGACCTTCGGCGGTGGAACCGGCTGGCCGTCGGACCACCTGGCCGTGGTCACCTCGTTCACGGTCACCTGAGTGTCAGTGGCCGGTCCATTGTGGACGACGGCGCTCGGCGAACGCGCGGGGACCTTCCTCGGCATCGGCCGAACCGAGCATCGCCTGATAGCGAGGCAGCTTGCCGGAGCGGAGAACGTCGAAACCGTCGGAAACCGCCAAACCGGCACTCGCGCGGCCGATCTCCTTGATCGCCGCGATAGCCAGGGGCGCCGACTCGGCGACACGACGAGCGAGACCGACGGCCGCGTCGAGCTCGGTGCCGCGTGGGACCACCCGGTTGACCAGACCCCAGCGGGCGGCGTCGGCCGCGGTGAGCCGGGCGCCGGTGAAGAGCAGTTCGGTGGCGACCGCCTCGGGCAGGCGGCGAGGTAACCGGAGCACACCGCCGGAGTCCGGGACCAGGCCGAGGCGGCATTCGGGCAGGGCGAACTCGGCGTGCTCGGCGGTGACGATCAGGTCCGCGGCCAGCGCGAGCTCGAAGCCGCCGCCGAGCGCGAGGCCGTTCACCGCGGCGATCACCGGTTTGTCGAGGGCGAAGAACTCGGTGAGCCCGGCGAAGCCGCCGTCTCCGTGGTCGGCGTCGGCGCTCTCTCCTGCCTTGAGATCCCAACCCGCCGAGAAGAACTTCTCGCCGGCACCGGTGATGATGCAGACGCGCAGGGCGTCGTCCTCATTCAGCCGGTTGAACGCCGCGTAGAGCGCCTGGCTGGTCGGGATGTCGATCGCGTTCGCGGGCGGACGGTCCAAAGTGATCACCAGGACGTTCTCGATCACTTCGGAGCGAACCGGGTTCACGCGTCGGCCCGCTTCGGGATGCCGATGGCCCTTCCAGCGCCGTCGGGACGCCCGAGCGGGTCGTGCGCGCGGGCGATGTCGGCGAGTTTGCCCAGGACCGGCAACGGGATCGGTGCCGACTTCGCGGCCCGCATGTCGACGTGCAGCAGCATCTGCTCGGCGGTGGCGAGGAGTTTCCTGTCCGCCTCGCCGAAGATCCCGTGGAACAGGTGGACGCGCTTGCTGTCATGGTCCAGCAGCTGGAGAGTGCAGCGCAACCGGTCGCCTTTGGCGGCCTCGCCCAGGTGCCGGAGGTGAGTCTCCACTGTGTACAGAGACCGCCCGGCCGCCCGATAGGCGTCGTCGATGCCGATCAGGCGGAAGAAGGCGTCGGCGTTGGCACCCACCGCCTCGAGGTACCGGGCCTCGCTCATATGGCCGTTGTAGTCCACCCACTCCGCCGGGACGCGGGTCCGGTAGAGGCACAGCGGTGCTTCGATCACGGGTGGCCACCTCTCGACAGGGTCCGCACTACTGTCGCCCCGACTGACCAGCCAGTCAAGCGAAGATCGCAACTCCGTTTGACGACAACGATTCAGGTTGGCCGGCTTTTGCTTCCGGACGGAGTCTTGCGATTATCGCAATGCAGGGTTACCGTCTCCTGGCATGGACGAGACGGCCGAGTTGCGGGAGCGGGTCCGCGGCCTGGTTCGTGCCATGCCGGGAGTCCAGCGGGAGTTCGCCGCCGCGATCGGGCTCGACGAGACGAAGCTTTCCAAGGCGCTGAACGGAACCCGCCGGTTCTCGCCACATGAACTGGTCCGCGTCGCCGAGTACTGCGGCGTCACGGTCAACTGGCTGCTCAACGGCAGCGACGACGCGCTCACCGTCACCGCGGTGCCCGCGCTCGCCACCCGGCCGGCGAGCGATCCCGACCATCTCGCCCAGTCCGAGCCTCGCCGCCACATCCTGGAGACGGCCTGGTCGCTGATCGCCGAACGCGGCTACCACAAGGTGCGGATCGCCGACATCGCGCAGGCGTGCGGCACCAGCACCGCCACCATCCACTACCACTTCCCGAGCAAGACCGACGTTCTCAACGAAGCGTTGCGGCGCAACGTTAAACTCGCTTTCGACCGGCAGGTCGCCGAGCTCCATTCCATTGAGGACGCTCACGAAAGGCTGCTGCGGCTGGTCGAGCTTCAGTTGCCGGCCGACGGCGTGCTGCGCGCCGAATGGTCGGTGTGGCTGCAGGTCTGGAACGAGGTCTCGCTCGACCAGGGGTTCCGCTCGCTGTACACCGAATCCATCGACCGCTGGTACCGGACGATCGCGATGACCATCCGGACCGGCCAGGAACAGGGCGTCTTCCAGGTGACCGACCCGGACGCCGCCACCACCCGGCTCACCGCGCTGATCGACGGCCTCGGTATCCAGGTCCTGACCGGCCGCCCCGGGATCACCGTCGACCTGATGCGAACCCTTCTCAACGAATTCATCGAAAGCTCGATCGTCAAGGGAGCCTGATGAACCACGAGGTCATCGTCACCTGTGCCCTCACCGGCGCCGGGGACACCGTCGGCCGGAGCCCGCATGTCCCGGTCACCCCCGCCCAGATCGCGGCGAGCGCGGTCGAGGCCGCGAACGCCGGCGCCGCGGTGGTCCACATCCACGTCCGCGACCCGGAAACCGGGGCGCCGTCCCGGGAAGTGGCGCTCTACCGCGAAGTCGTCCGGCTGGTCCGCGAGTCCGATGTGGACGTCGTCATCAACCTGACCGCGGGAATGGGCGGTGACCTCGTCATCGACGAGGAAGATCCGCTCAAACCGATCGACGGCACCGATCTCGTGAACGCGATGGACCGGCTCCCGCACGTCGAGGAGCTGCTGCCGGATATCTGCACGCTCGACTGCGGTTCGCTGAATTTCGGCGAGGGCAGCCAGCTTTATGTGTCCACTCCGGACATGCTGCGGGCCGGGGCGAAGCGGATCCAGGAGCTCGGCGTCAAGCCGGAGCTGGAGATCTTCGACACCGGGCATCTGTGGTTCGCGTCCAAAATGGTCGAAGAGGGCCTGATCGACGCTCCGCCGCTGTTCCAGCTCTGCATGGGCATTCCCTATGGCGCTCCCACGGATCCCGGTCTGCTGCAGGCGATGGTGCACCTGCTGCCCGAGGGTGCGCAGTGGGCGTCGTTCGCGATCGGCCGTGACCAGATGCCGTGGGTGGCGCAATCGGTGCTGCTCGGCGGGCACGTCCGGGTCGGGCTGGAGGACAACCTCTATCTCGCCAAGGGTGTGAAGGCAACCAACGGCCAGCTGGTGGAGCGCGCGGTCGGAATCGTGGAAGACCTCGGCGCCACCGTGGTAAGCGCTTCCCGCGCCCGTGAAATCCTCGGGCTGAAGGAGCGTGTCCATGCCTGAGACGGTGGCGTGCGTCGGTGCCGGGGTGATCGGCGGCGGCTGGGTCGCGCATTTTCTCGCCCAGGGTTTCCGGGTCCGTGCCTGGGATCCGGGCCCCGGCGCCGAGGCGAAGCTCCGGCGGCTGGTCGACGCCGCCTGGCCGGCGCTCACGTCGCTCGGCCTGGCCGAAGGCGCGAGCCGGGACAACCTCGTCGTGACGCCGACGCTCGCCGAAGCGGTCGAGGGGGCGGTATTCGTCCAGGAAAGTGCTCCCGAAGACCTGCCACTCAAACGCAAACTCCTCGCCGAGATCGACGAGGCCACCCCCGCGGGGATCGTGGTCGCGTCCTCGACCTCCGGCTATGGGATGACCGAGATGCAGGCCGACGCGGCGACGCCGGAGCGGCTGGTCGTCGGACATCCCTTCAACCCGCCGTACCTGATCCCGCTGGTCGAGGTGGCCGGCGGCGAACAGACGGCGGCGTGGGCCGTCGAGCAGGCGGCCGAGTTCTACCGCCGGGTCGGCAAAACCGTGATCACCATGGACCGCGAGGTGCCCGGGTTCATCGCGAACCGGCTGCAGGAGGCGCTCTGGCGCGAAGCCCTGCACATGGTCGCGAACGGCGAGGCGACGGTCGAGCAGATCGACACCGCGATCACCGCCGGGCCGGGCCTGCGCTGGCCGATCCAGGGCCCGCTCCTCACCTTCCACTTGGCCGGTGGTGAGGGCGGGATGGCGCATATGCTCGATCACTTCGGCCCGTCACTGAAGTCGCCGTGGACCCGACTCGAAGCCCCTGAGCTGACCCCGGAACTGCGGGACGCCGTGGTCGACGGCTGCGTGGAAGAGACAGCCGGACGGTCGATCGCGGACCTCGTCGCCGAACGAGACCGGGCGATCATCGCGATCCAGCGCGCGGTCGAGGAGGCGCGCGATGGCTGAACCGTCCTATCGGGACCGGGTCCGTCCGGAGTGGATCGACTACAACGGCCACCTTTCCGAGCCCTACTACGTTCTGGTCTTCGGGGACGCGACGACGTCGCTCATGGATGTCGTCGGCCTCGGGCCCGAGTACCGCTCCGCGACCGGTGCCTCGCTGTACACGGTGGAGGCTCATATCCGCTACCTGCGCGAGGTCGGCCCGGACGCGCGGCTGGACGTCACGACGTCGGTGCTGGACATCGGCGCGAAGAAAGTGCGGCTCTGCCACGAAATGCGGGTCGACGGTGACCTGGTGGCGACCGAAGAACTGCTCGCGATCCATGTCACGGCTTCCAGAGCCTCACCGTTCCCCGGCGAAGTCGCGGAGCGGCTCAAGCAGTACCTCAGCCCGGTCCCGGACTACGCGGGGCGTGCCATCTCCTGAAGCACCTGCCTGATCCCGAACACCCGCTCCCACCGGAAGTCCTCCCACCATGGAAGAGCGATGTAGGCCATTCACCCGGCGGAATTTCCTGGCCGCCACCGGAGTCACCCTGCTGGCCGCCGGCTGCGGCTCGACGTACGCCGCCTCGGCACCGACCGGCCCTCCCCGAACCGGCGGAACGCTCCGCGTCGGCGTCACCGGCGGCGGGGCGTCGGACACCCTCGACCCGCATATCCCGGCCACCAACCCGGATATCGCGCGAGTGATCAACCTCTACGAACCCCTGCTCGTCCGCGATCACGAATACCGACTCGAAATGCTGGTCGCGCAGACGCTGACGGCGTCGGCCGACGCCCGAACCTGGACCGCGGTGCTGCGCGATGGCGTGAAGTTCCATGACGGCAGGCCCGTGAGCCCGGCCGACGTCGTGGCCACGTTCAAGCGGATCCTCGACCCGAATGACCCCAAGAGCGGCGCGGCGGGGCTGTCGATGCTGGCCGACATCGTGCCGAGCGGCGCCCGCGCGGTCGAGTTCCGGCTCTCGGCACCGAACGCCGGTTTCGACGACCTGCTCGGTCAATACTCGCTCGGCATCGTCCCGGCCGACTTCGACGTCAAGCGCCCGATCGGCACCGGGCCGTTCAAGGTGGGCTCGTTCACGCCGGGGCTGCAGAGCACTTTCACCCGCAACGAACACTACTGGCGGTCCGGTAAGCCGTTCCTGGACGAGCTGGTACTGATCAACTTCGCCGAGGACGACGCCCGGATCAACGCGCTGCTTTCGTCGCAGGTGGACGCGATCGACCAGGTCCCGGTGGCGTTGGTGGACGTCCTGCGCAGCGACCCGCGGATCCGCGTGCTCGCCGCCGAGACCGGCACCTGGCTACCGTTCACCATGCGGGTCGACCGGCCGCCGTTCGACGACGTCCGCGTGCGGCAGGCGCTGCGGCTCGTGGTCGACCGCGAGCAGATGATCAACCAGGTCCTCAGTGGACAGGGGCGGCTCGGCAACGACATGTACGCGCCGTTCGACCCCGCGTATGCGAGCGAGCTCCCGCAGCGCAAGCAGGACATCGAAGCCGCGCGGCGGTTGCTGGCCGAGGCCGGTCACTCCACTTTGGACATCGAGCTGGTCACCGCGCCGATCCAAGCCGGCGCCGTCGAGGCCGCGCAGGTGTTCCAGCAGCAGGCCAAGGCCGCGGGGGTGAACGTCCGGATCAAGAAGGTCGACACCACCACGTTCTATGGCGAGAACTATCTGAAGTGGGATTTCGCCCAGGACTTCTGGTACACCCGCAACTATCTGCCCCAGGTCGCGGTCGGTTCCCTGCCGAAGTCGCCCTACAACGAAACCCACTGGCAGGACCCGGAGTTCGCGGATCTGATCGCCCGCGCGGGCTCCACAGTGGACCCGAAAGCCCGGGCGGACCTGGTGAAGCAGGCGCAGAAGATCGAGTACGAACGCGGCGGGCTGATCATCTGGGGCTTCGTCAACCAGGTCGACGCCTACCACGTGCACGTCGCCGGGCTGGTCCCCGACCGGACCGGGATCTCGTTGAGCGGCTACCAGTTCCGGGACGCCTGGCTCGGCACGAGCAGGGAGGCGTGAGATGACCCGCCTGATCCTTCGCAGGCTTCTGGTGAGTCTCGTCGTGCTGTGGCTGGTGTCCCTGCTGGTCTTCGTCGCGACGCTGCTGTTGCCCGGCGACCCCGCACGGGCCATCCTCGGCCAGCAGGCCACGCCCGAACGGATCGCCGCGCTCCAACACCAGCTGCATCTGGATCTCCCGGTGTGGCAACGCTATCTCGAGTGGCTCGGCGGCCTGTTCACCGGCGACTTCGGCACGTCGACGTCGACACAAGGCCCAGTGACCGCCCTGCTCGGCGACCGGATCTCGGCGTCGCTGGCGTTGCTGGTGCTCGCCGCCGTACTGGCCGCCCCGATCGGCATCGGCCTCGGCACGTGGAGCGCGATCCGCCGCGACCGCGCCACCGACCAGGCCATCTCCGGGATCAGCCTGGTGATCGCCGCACTGCCGGAGTTCGTGATCGGCGTCGCGCTGGTCATCTTGCTGTCGACGACGGTCTTCAAGATCTTCCCCTCGGTCACGCTCACCACCCCAGGCGAGCCCGTCTGGAGCGAGCCTGCCCAGCTCGTACTTCCGGTGGCGACGCTCGTGCTCGTGGTGACGCCGTACATCACGCGCATGATGCGGGCGACCATGAACGAGGTCCTCGACAGTGGCTACATCGAGATGGCCCGGCTGAAGGGCATCCCCGAGCGGATCGTGCTGACCCGGCACGCGATTCCGCACGCCGTCGGTCCGGTCGCCCAGGTCGTCGCGCTGCAGCTGGCGTGGCTCGCCGGGGGCGTCGTCGTGGTCGAGTTCCTGTTCCGGTACCCCGGAATCGGGCAGGCGCTGATCGACGCGGTGTCCAAACGGGACGTCGCGGTCGTGCAGGCGGTCACGCTCCTGATCGCCGCGGTCTACATCGTGGTGAACCTGCTGGCCGACGTCGTCGGCATCCTCGCGAACCCGAAGCTGCGCACGGAGGCAGGCCGATGACCGCCGTCGAACTCCCCGAAGCCGTCACCTCGCCGGAAGCACCTGCGAAACCGACCGGGCTCTTCCGCGCCGCGTGGGCATTCCCGCAGGCCAAAGTCGGTGCGGGGCTCACGCTGGTGGTGGTACTCATCGCCTTGCTCGGTCCGTGGCTGGGCCCCGTGCTCACCGGCCACACGACCACGGACTTCGCCGGGAAGCCGTTCAAACCGGACGGCATCGCCGGCACCGACGGCTTGGGCCGTGACGTGCTCACCCGGTTCCTCGCGGGCGGCACGACCCTGCTGCTCTACGCGGTGCTGGCGACCGCGCTCGGGATCGTGCTGGGCGCGCTGCTCGGCATGGTCGCCGGGTACGGCGGCGGGCGGCTCGACAGTTTTCTCATGCGCGGCAACGATGTCCTGCTGTCCTTCCCCCAGCTGGTCATCGCGCTGCTGGCGATCGCGGTGATCGGGCCGGAGGGCTGGCTGCTGGTGCTGGTCATCGGGCTGACGCACGCGCCGCGGACCGCGCGGGTGGCCCGGCAGGCCACGGTCGCGGTGCGCGGCAACGACTACATCCGCGCGGCCGAGATGTACGCCGTCCCCAGAGGTCAGATCCTGCTGCGCGAGATCCTGCCGAACATCACCGGCCCGCTGATGGTCGAAATCGGGCTGCGGCTGACCTATTCGATCGGCTACATCGCCTCGCTGTCGTTCCTAGGCCTCGGCATTCAGCCACCTGCCGCGGATTGGGGCCTGATGATCAACGAGAACCGGATCGCGTTGGTCGTTCAGCCGTGGGGCGTGCTGCTGCCGGTGCTGGCGATCGCGGCGCTGACGGTGGGCACCAACCTGGTTGCCGACTCGCTCGCCTCGGCGGCGGCCGGACGGAAGCGGGAGGCACGGGCGTGAACACCCTCGAAGTCACCGACCTGGCGGTGCGGACGACCGACGGAGAGTCCATTTTGGATGGTGTCTCCTACGCTGTCGGGCCCGGCGAGGTGCTGGCCCTGGTGGGGGAGTCCGGATCGGGCAAGACCACTGCGGGATTGGCCGCACTAGGCCATTTCCGGCGTGGTCTCGTCCCTTTCGGCGGCACAGTGACGGTCCGGCCCCGCGGCGGCGATCCGATCGACGTGCTGTCCCTGGATGTCGCCGCGCGCCGGAAGCTGCGCGGCAGCACGATCGCCTACATCCCGCAGGATCCGGCGTTGTCGCTGAACCCGGCGGTGCGGATCGGCGTACAGATCGCCGAAGTCCTGGAAGCCCACGGCTATCCCGGCTCCGCGGCGGATCGCGTCGCCGAGGTGCTTGGCGAGGTCGGCCTGCCCGCCGACGAGGCCGCGCTTCGCCGTTACCCGCACCAGCTTTCGGGCGGGCAGCAGCAGCGGGTAGGTATCGCGATGGCGTTCGCCTGCCGGCCGAGCGTCGTGGTGCTCGACGAGCCGACCACCGGGCTCGACGTCCTCACCCAGGCGCTGGTGCTGGAAACGGTCCGCGAACTGTGTTCGGAGCACGGGGTGGCCGCGCTGTACATCACCCATGACCTGGCCGTGGTCGCGGAACTGGCCGACCGTGTCGCGGTGATGTACCACGGCGACGTCGTCGAGTCCGGTCCCACTGACCGCTTGCTCCGGGAGCCAGAACATCCTTATACACGGCGACTTCTGGACGCCGTTCCTGATCTCGACGCACCCAGCGGTGTCGCCCCGGCCGCCCAGGAACCAGTGCTGGCGGCGAAGTCCGTGTCCGTCTCCTATGGACGGCACGAGGTGCTGCGCGGGGTCGACGTTTCAGTCGTCCGTGGCGAATGCCTGATGCTGCTGGGCGAATCCGGGTCGGGCAAGACGACACTCTCGCAGTGCATCGCCGGGCTGGCCCGGTCCTATTCCGGCACGGTGACGCTCGACGGAACCGGGCTGGAGCCGTCGACCCGGCGCCGGTCGGACGAGCAACGGCGGCGCGTCCAATATGTCTTCCAGAGCCCGTTCTCGTCACTGAATCCTCGCAAGACCGTGGCACAGTCGATCGAAGTGCCTTTGATGCGGCTGACCGATCTGTCGAGGGCACAGCGGCGGGAACGCGTCGCGGAGATGCTGGACCGGGTCCGGCTCGGGCGGTCGCTGGCGAACCGGCTGCCCGATCAGCTGAGCGGTGGCGAGCGTCAGCGCGCGGCGATCGCGCGGGCGCTGGTCACGACACCGGACGTGCTGGTCTGCGATGAAGTGACGTCGGCACTGGACGTCTCCGTACAGGCCACGATCGTCGAACTGCTCGGCGAGCTGCGCCGCGAACTCGGGATGGCCTTGCTGTTCGTGACGCACAACATCGCGCTGGCACGGGAGGTCGCGGACCGGATCGCGGTACTGCGGCACGGTGAGATCGTCGAAGTCGGTGCCGTCGACGACGTGCTGAGTGCGCCATCGCACGCCTACACCCGCGAGCTGCTCGCGGCGACCCCGCGCCTGTGAAAGGTTCGGTGCGGCCGGGGTTCGAGCCGGTACAGGAAGCCTTCGCCGACGTACTGGCCGGGATGTCGGGCGGGGCGGCGTTCAGCGTGGTGCGGCGTGGCGAGGTCCTGGTGGAGCTCTGGGGCGGGCCGAGCTGGACCCGCGACACGCTGGTCGTCCTGTTCTCGGGCACCAAGGGTGTCGTGGCGACGGTGGTGGCCGGCCTGCTGGATCCGGACGCGCGTGTTGCCACGTACTGGCCTTCGTTCGCGCGCGCCGGCAAGGAAGACGTGCGCGTCTCGGAGGTGCTGTCGCATACCGTCGGGCTGCCGTACGTCGAGCCGGAACTGCCGGTTCTGGACAACGCGGCGAACGCCTCGGCGCTCGCGGAACAGCGTCCACTGTGGACTCCCGGTTCGCGGGTGGCATATCACGCGCTGACCTACGGCTACCTGGTGACCGAGCTGATCCGGCGGGCAACCGGGCGGACGGCCGGTTCGCTGGTTCGTGCGCTGGGTTTCGACATCCACCTCGGGACGCCTCCGGGTGAGGACCACCGATTGGTGCCCGTGTTCCGCGCCCCGGGCTACCGGATCAGTACGTTCCTGACCGACCCCGGGCGGCGGGCGATCGTCGACCGGATGTATCGCGGGCTGCTGGACTCGGACACCTTCAACTCCGCGGAGTACCGCCGGGCGGAGCTGGCCGCGGGTGGCGCGACCGGGACCGCCGCGGCGATGGCGCGTCTGTACGACCGGGTCTGCTCGGGCCTGGTCCCGCCCGGTGCGCTGACGACGGCGACACGGACGTGGTCCGAGGGCGTCGACGCCATCAACGACCGGCCGGTGCGCTTCGGCCTCGGCTACGAACTCGCCGACCCGATCGGCACCTACGGTCCGGTCGCCGACGCCTTCGGCCACTCCGGCGCGGGCGGCGGCCGCCACGGCGCCTGGCCGTCGCACGAACTCGGCTTCTCGTTCACGACGAACGAACTTCAGGCCGAGGACGTGGACACCCGAGGGTCGAGACTGCTGTCCGCACTGGCCGGCTGCCTCTGAACGGGAGTAGGGGCACCGGCGGTTCCCGGCGAGACGAAATCCTCTAGACCACCGTGGCGGCAAGTGCGAAGTAGGCGCCGCCACCGACGATGAGGCCGACGAGCGTGCCGATGGAGACTTCGGCCGTGGTGTGGTCCTTGAGTTCGACGCGGGACCAGCAGACCCAGGCCACGCCGGTGAGCAGGAGCGCCAGCCAGGGGTTGTAGACCTGAACGAGGATGGCGACGGCGCCGGCGGCGACGGCAGCGTGCATCGACACCTTGAACTTGAATCCGAAGGTGATGGCGACCGAGACGAACAAGGAGATGAGTTCGGCCGCTGCCAGGGCGATCATCTCGCGTGGCGCGTTGCCGATGATCAGGAGGGCAAAGCCGACGGCCAGGGAGCCGATGCAGGCGGCGAAGGGAATCACGCGCCCGGCGCGGTTGGTGACGTGGTGGCTGTCCCACTTGCCCTTCCTGGAGCCCCGGACGATGACAGCCATGGGAATGACCGCCCCGGTGATGCCGGTCAGCAGACCCCACAGAAGCGTCTGGCCTGGATGGTGGCCGGTGGCCTGCCAGGCGACGGCCAGCGGGAGAAGCAGCACCCACACCCAGGGTGCGAGCACCTCGGTGGCGATGCGGGCTGATCGCTGCCGAGCGCTCACGGAGACGGTTTCAACGGACGCGGGCGACGACATGGCGCAACTGCTCCTTCGAGGTGGGTAGCGACAACGCTACCGCGTCCGTGAAGGCCTCCTTCCCTACCGTGAGGGTAGGGAAGGAGGCCTTCACGGACGCGGTGGTCGCGTTCAGCTCGAGGTGGGGAAGTTGAAGGCCGCGTCGCTATGCGGCCACCGCGTCGTGACGACCTTGGCCCGCGTGTAGAAGTGGACGCCCTCAGGACCATGGATGGGGCTGTCCCCGATGAGGGAGTCCTTCCAGCCGCCGAAGGAGTAGTACGACATCGGCACCGGAATCGGCACGTTCACGCCGATCATGCCCACCTTGACCTCCCGCTGGAACCTGCGAGCCGCTTCGCCGCTGCCGGTGAAGATGGCGGTCCCGTTGCCGTACGGGTTCGCGTTGATCAGCGCGATGGCCTCGTCGACGGTGTCGACGCGGACTAGGCCGAGAACCGGGCCGAAGATCTCCTGCCGGTAGGCGTCCATCTCCGCGGTCACGTTGTCCAAAAGGGACGGTCCGACGAAGAAGCCGCTCTCGTGACCTTCGACCGTCAAGCCGCGGCCATCGATGACCACGGTCGCGCCCTGCTCCGCACCGGCGGCGACGGCGTTGATCACGCGTTCCCGCGCGGCCTGGGTGACGACGGGGCCCATATCGCTGGTGGCGTCTTGGCCGGGGCCGACCTTGACCTCGTCCACCTTGCGCTTGAGGATTTCGACCAGTTCGTCCCCGGCCGCGCCGACGGCGACGCCGATGGAGATCGCCATGCAGCGTTGCCCGGCGGAGCCGAACGCGGCCGCGGTGAGGTGGTCGGCGGCGTACTCGAGGTCGGCGTCCGGGAGCACGACGGCGTGGTTCTTCGCCCCGCCGAGCGCCTGCACTCGCTTGCCCGTCGCGGTCGCGCGTTCGTGCACGTACTTGGCGATCGGAGTGGAGCCGACGAAGGAGACCGCGGCGATCTCGGGGTGCTCGAGGATCGCGTCGACCGCGACCTTGTCGCCGTTGACGACGTTGAACACGCCGTCGGGCAGACCCGCTTCCGCGTACAGCTCGGCGACCAGCCGGGAGGCCGACGGAACCCGTTCGCTGGGCTTGAGCACGAACGTGTTGCCGGTCGCGATGGCGATCGGGTGCATCCACAACGGCACCATGATCGGGAAGTTGAACGGCGTGATCCCGGCGACCACGCCGAGCGGTTGCCGGAAGTTGTGCACGTCGACGTCGCGGGATACCTGGTCTGAGAAGCCGCCTTTCAGCGCGTCGGCGATCCCGCAGGCGTACTCCACGACTTCACGGCCGCGGACGATCTCGCCGCGCGCGTCGTCGATGACCTTGCCGTGTTCGGAGGAGATGATCCGGGCGAGTTCGTCCTCGTGCTTCACCAGCAGCTCGCGGAAGGCGAACATCACCTTGGTCCGCTGCGACAGCGACGAGTTGCCCCACGCCTCGAAGGCCTTCGACGCCGCCGCGACCGCGGTGTCCACATCGGACGCTTCGGCGAGCAGGACGCGAGACTGCGCCCGGCCCGCGGCGGGGTCGTACACCTCCGCCGTGCGGGTGGAGCCCGCTGGGGTCGCGGTGCCGTTGATCCAGTGTTCGATGGTCTTCACAGAATTGTCCTTCACAGGTAGCCCGGTTTCACAGCAGTCCCACCGCGGTATCGACGGCCTTGGCGACGTCCCCGTCGTGCGGGTAGAGCAGTGACCGGCCGACCACCAGACCCTGCACGGTCGGCAGGGCGAGGGCGTGCTGCCAGGCGGCGAACGCCGCGTCCGGATCCTTGACCTCGCCGCCGAGCAGGACGGCGGGCAGTGTCGAGGCGGCCAGAACGCGCTCCATGTCCTTGACCACCGGGAGTTTCAGCCAGGTGTAGGCCGACGTCCGGCCGAGACCGGAGGCGATGGTGATCGAGCGGATCACCGCCTCCGGGGAGAGGTCGTTGCGGATGCGCCCGTCGACCCAGTTCGACAGGAAGGGTTCGACCATCGCGATCAGTTTCCGGCCGGCGAGGTCGTTGATCGCGTTCGCGGTGTTCTCGAGGACGCTCGGTGTGGCCGGGTCCGTCAGGCAGATCCGGGTGAGTGTTTTGCCGCCGTCGAAGCGCATCCGCTCGATCGCTTCGGCGTCGTAGCAGGCGAACCGGTCGTCGATTTCGAAGCTCGCCCCGGCGAGGCCGGTGCGGTTCATCGAGCCGATCACGGTCTTGCCGTCGAGCACGCCGAGCAGCAGCAGGTCGTCGATGACGTCCGGGGTCGCCAGGACACCGGTGACGCCGGGACGTTCCAGCGCCAGGCAGAGCCGGTCCAGCAGTTCGCCGCGACCGGCCATCGCGAGCGGATCCGTTCCGACGCCGTTCGCCCCGCGTGCCGGGTGGTCCGCGGCGATGATCATCGTCCGGCCCTTGTCGTTGAACGGCGACTTCGCCCGGGTGCGGCCGGCGGCGGCCTCCGCGATCGCCTCCGGGTCGTGCACCCGTTTCGCGACGATCCGCCTTACGGTGTCAGACACTCTGTGGTTCTCCCAGCGGATAGACGTGCAAGCACTTCGACCTTCGCAATTTTGAGGTACTTTGTCAAGACATATGGACATTACGTCATAACGACCGCGAGGTCGGTCACGGTAGGCTCCCGACGATGAACTCCCCGAGCTGGGATCCCGGCGATCTGGTGGTGGATCCGAACAGTCCGGAGCCGCTGTACTTCCAGGTCGCCAGGCAGCTGCGCGCCGCGATCGAGGACGGCAGGCTGCCCACCGGCGGCAGGCTGGACAACGAGGTCGACCTGGCGGCACGCCTGCATCTGTCACGGCCGACCATCCGTCAGGCGATCCAGTCGCTGGTGAATCAGGGCCTGCTCGTGCGCAGGCGCGGGGTCGGGACGCAGGTCGTCCGCACCAAGGTCGCGCGTCCACTTCGCCTGAGCAGCCTGTACGACGACCTCGCCGGTCTCGGCGACAAGCCGGAGACCCTCGTCCTGATCAACCGCGTCGAACCCGCCGACGCCGAGGCGGTGGAGCACCTCGAGACGCCAGGCCTGGAACGCGTCCGCCGGCTGAGGCGGGTGCGCTCGACCGGCGGCGAACCGCTGGCGATCATGAACAATCACCTCCCGGGCGGCATCATCGACCCGACCGATGACGAGCTTCAGGAGAAGGGGCTCTACCAGCTGCTGCGATCAGCGGGAATCCGGCTGCACGCCGCCCAGCAGAACGTCGGCGCGCGCCTGGCGACCGACGAGGACGCCGAGCTGCTGGACGAGAAACCCGGCGCGGCGCTGCTCACCATGCAGCGCACCACCTACGACGACGCCGGCCGCGTCGTCGAGTACGGCTGGCACGTGTACCGCGCGTCGCGCTACTCGTTCAATCTAAATCTCGTGAGTGGTAATGACGGTTAGAACCGTCATTACCACTCACGAGTCACCCGGCAGAAACAGGAGGCTTCGACGGGAACATCCGCCACCGCGGCGGCCAGGGTCAGCTGTTGCTTGATGATGCGGGCCTCGGCGTCGCGTCCCAGCCGCATCAGGCATTCGTGGTAGCCGTGCAGGCTCCACACGTTGTTCGGATGCTGCAGCGCGCGGGGGAGCTTGTCGACCAGGCCGAGGTCGGCGGCGTAGATCTCGGCGGCTTCCTCGACACGGCCCTGTTCCAGTAGCAGCGCGCTGTAGGCGTGGCGAGTCGGTTGCATCCAGCCCCATGGCTCGTCGTAGGGGAGTCCGTCGTCCAGTTCGATGGCCCGGCGCAGGTGGGTGAAGGCCGCGACGAAGTCGCCTTTCCGGTAGTCGATCTCGCCGTCCAGCATCGCCGAGGCGACGGCCAGGATGTCCACGCAGGTGTTGTTGAACAGCATCCTGCTCGTCGGGACACGGTCGCCGGCGGCACGGAATTCGGCTCGTTCGACCTCGGCCGCCTCGACTTCGCCGGTGGCGGCGAGGGCGACTCCCTTGGCGTAGTGGGTCATCGCGGTCGTGACGCAGTAGAGGTCCGTGTCCTTCGGCAGTTCGAGTTCGATGATCTCGGCCCAGCGGCCGAATCGGATCAGCGCGTGCACCCGCATCGCGAGGAACCCTTCGAGCCAGTCCGCCATCGGCGGTGACTGGACGCGGAGCAGGGTCTCCGGAATCGACTCCTCCAGACGCGCGACCGCCTGCAGGGCGAGCGCCGACTGCCCGGTGAACATCGCCGAGTAGATGAGGAAGTGATGGTCGTGTGATCGGTACAGCGTGTAGAAGTTCATCGCGCCTTCGCGGGCAAGGAACTTCTCGTCCGCGGCGATCGCATCGGTGTTGGCCACAATGGACGCCCGGTAGTCGCCGCACAGAACCTGAAGGTGACTCGGCATATGGTGCAGATGGCCGGCATCCGGCACCAGGCCGCGCAGTCGCTCGGCCGCGGTCAGCGCCTGTTCCGGGGTGGACGACATCTCCATCAGATGGATGTACATATGCAGGACACCGGGATGGACCTGCGCGTCGTCCCTGGTCAGCGCGGCATCGAGAACGCGCTTGGCATCGAGCGTTCTGGCGCTCTCGGCGGGTTCTCCGGTGCGGATGTCCCACAACTCCCAGGGCGTGAGGTTCATCAGCGCGTCGGCGTACAGCGTCATGACATCGAGGTCATCGGGAAACGCGGCGTGCACCCTGGCCATGGCGTCCGCGTAGCGTTCGTTCCAGATCGCCCGGTCTTCGGGGACGGCCGCCTCCGGGTAGCGGAATTCCAGTGCCTCGATCAGTGCCCGCTCGACCGCACCGGCGTGGGCGGAGTTGGCTTTGGCCACCTCGACGGCCTGGTGCGTGCGTGCCACGGTCGTGCGCAGGTCGTCCTCGTCGAAGGCGTCCCACGGCTTGTTGTAGTTCGGGCCGAGTGCGTAGGCGAGCCCCCAGTTCGCCATCGCGCAGGACGGGTCGGCCTCCGCGGCCCGCTCGAAGCAAGCGGCCGCCTCCTCGTGGTTGAAGGCGTAGGTCCAGATCAGGCCGCGGTCGAACCAAAGCTGCGCGTCGGGTTCGGCGGTCGTGACCTCACGATGAAACGAGCCGAGGTCGTAGTAGTCCATCGTCACCTCTCCGAGGTTGACGCGCCTGCAAGCGGAATGGCTGTTCCGGTGTAGCACACGCGGGCACCGCTGCGCAGCCCCGCTCAGTAGCGGACGTCGCTGAGCATCGGAGCCGGGTAGTTCAGGGTCGGGGCCGATACGTCGTCCAGCGCCTGCAGCTGCTCCTCGCCGAGTGCGACCTCGAGCGCGGCGAGATTGGTGTCGAGATGCTCGACGCGCCGCGCGCCGAGGATGGGTACGACTGTGCCTTCGCGTGCGCGCAACCAGGCCAGCGACACCGCCGCGGAAGTGGTGCCGAGTTGGTCGGCGATGGCGGCGACGGCGTCGATGACCGCGAACTCGTCCTCGCTGGGCCCACCGACGAACGCGGCGCGAGCGGAATCGGTGACCTGGGTGTCACGCCGGTACTTTCCGGACAGGAAGCCGTTCTTCAACGGACTCCAGGGAACCAGCGCCATCCCCTGATCGCGGGCGAGCGGTGCGATCTCGCCTTCGACGGTGCGCGCCAGCAGCGAGTACTCGACCTGTAGTGCGATCAGCGGTGACCAGTTCTTCAGCAGTGTCATGGTCTGGGCTTGGGCGGTGACCCAAGCCGGTGTGTTGGAGAACCCGATGTAGCGAACCTTCCCCTCCCGGACCAGGTCGTCGAGGGTGCGCAGCGTTTCCTCGATCGGCGTGTGCCGGTCCCAATTGTGCAGCCAGTACAGGTCGAGATGATCGGTTCGCATGCGCCGTAAGGATTCGTCGAGCTGGGCGATGATCGACGACCGGCCCGCGCCGCCACCGTTGGGGTCGCCGGGGAAGAGGTTGCCGAAGAACTTCGAGGCCAGCACCACGCGGTCGCGTCGTCCGGAATGAGCGGCGAACCAGTCGCCGAGAATCTTCTCCGAGTGGCCGTTGGAATAGAAATTGGATCGAGGACCTTGCCCGGCTGGCCGGGATGAGTCCGTCGGCGTTCCATCGGCATTTCCGCGCCGTCACCGCGATGAGCCCATTGCAGTTCCAGAAACGGATCCGTCTGCAAGAAGCTCGCTCATTGCTGATCGCGGACGCGGGCGATGTCGCGGGCGTCGGACATCTCGTCGGCTACGACAGCCCGTCACAGTTCACTCGCGAGTACCGCCGGCTCTTCGGCGCCCCACCTGGCCAGGATGCCTCACGGCTCCGGTCGGACACCAGCCCGGAGGTCAGAGAACGTCGCCACCTTGGATGACGTTGCGGAAAGGCCCGGCCAGCACGCCGATGTCCTCGAGCGGATCACGGTCCACGACGACCAGGTCGGCATGCGCTCCCGGGGTCAGGGTGCCGATTTCGCCGGTCAGGTTCAGCAGGTCCGCGGCGGTCGACGTGGCGGACCGGAGGATGTCGAGGGCGGGCTGGACTTCGGCGCGCAGCCGGAACTCGTGGCTCTGGTGCCGATGCATACCGCCGAGCAGGTCCGTGCCGTAGACCAGCTTCACCCCGCCCCGTGCGGCACGTTCCAGCGCGGCCAAACCGGAGTCGAGCACCTGGTCGACCTTGCGCCAGCTCGACTCCGGAAGGCCGTGCTCACGGCCCTCCTGTTTCAGCGCCCAGTAGGTGACCAGCGTGGGAACGAGGAACGCGTCGTGTTCGGCGAACAGCGCGACGCTGCGGTCGTCGACCAGGTTTCCGTGTTCGATCGAGCGGACACCCAGCTCCAGCGCGCGGTTCACGGCACGGGCCGTGTAAGCGTGCGCGGCGACATAGCGGTTGGCCGCTTCCGCCTCCTCGACGATGGCCCGCATCTCCTCGGCCGAGTACTGGATCGAGTCGATGCGGTCGGTGGGGGAGGCCACCCCGCCCGACGCCATCACCTTGATGTGGTGCGCGCCTTTGCGCAGCTCGTCACGTGCCGCGACGCGGACCGCGTCCACCCCGTCGGCCACCCGCCCGAGACCCGCGCAGCACGGATGGTCATCGCGGACGTCGGCGCCGCGGGTCCGGCTGTCGCGGTGCCCGCCGGTCTGGCTCAGCGCCTTTCCGCAGAACAGCAGCCGAGGACCGCGGAACAACCCTTCGGCCTGCGCGTCGGCGAGGCCGTAGTCCGCGCCCGAGGCGTCCCGGACCGTCGTGAACCCGCGGTCCAGCATCCCGCTCATGATGCGCGAGCTGTGCGCGGCGACGTAGGACGGCGACGCTGACGGAAGCGAGCCCAGGTCCGCCGTCGACGCGGTGACGTGCACGTGGGCGTCGATCAACCCGGGCAGTACGAACGCGCCCCGCAGATCCTCGGTCCGCACGTCGGCCGCGGCGAGCCGTGAGCCGATCTCGACGATTCGGCCGTCGGCGCACCGGAGATGGCCCTCTGTCACCTCTCCCGTCGCCGGGTCGAGCAACCGGGCGTTCCGCAGCAGCAGGGATCCGTTCACGGGTCCTGGGTCTCCCTCACGACGAGGCCGAGGGACGTTCAGAATGGACGGATTCTCCCGGCGAGCCCGGCCATGACGCCGTTGCCACGCCGTACCGGACTCGAGCCGATCACCTCCTGCAGAAGCTCATCCAACGCGCGCTGGGGTTCCTTCTGCTGCAGCAGATAGAAGTGCCCACCGCGGAATGTGCGGACATCGTCGCCGGACCAGCGCGCCATGGCGTCGCCGTCGAGGAACCGGTCATCCCGGCCGTACCAGACGTGCAGTGGCACATCCCCGAGGGAACGAGGCGGCGCCTGGTAGGTGTCGTACAGATGCAGGTCGTGGCCGAGCAGGGTGATGGCGTGCTCGACCAGTTCGTCGTCTTCGAACACCTCCGGCGGGCACCCGCCACGTTCCTCCAGTTCGCCGCGGATGTCGTCGCGAGTTCTCACCACGAAAGGACGCGCGGGCCTCGTCGCCTCGGCGGCGGCGTCCCGCGGAGAATGGATCGACGAGACGACGACGGCCCGCAAGAGGTCCCGTTGAGGCTCGTCCAAGCCACAGGCCAGGCTGTGCGCGATCAGCGCGCCGAGGCTGTGGCCGAGAAAGACCACCGGCCGGTCGATCAGCTGTGCCACCGAGGGCTTCAAGAAGCCGACCGCCTCATCGAAGTCCTGAGCGAAGCCCTCGGTCACCCGCGTACCCCGGCCGCCGAGTTCGAAGAGGACCGGCTCGCAATCCTCGGGGAGGGAGCGTGCCAGCGGCAGCAGCGACATCGCGGAGCCGCCGGCATGGTGGAACAGCAGGACTCTGACCGCCGCGTGTGGCCGTTCGAGGACGACCTTTCCTTCGGACAGCTTCATAGGCTCATCCGAACGGGAAGCCGGGTGATGCCCTGGATGAAGTTCGACCGGAGCCGGACGGGATCGCCGGCGAGCTCGAATCGAACCCGGCTGGTCGTGAGCCGGTTGAACAAGGCCGCCAGTTCGACCTGGGCGACCACGGAGCCGATACACCGGTGAATGCCGATGCCATAGGTCATATGGCGGTTCGGCGATCGGGTGATCCGAAACCGGTCACCGTCCTCGAAATGTTCTTCGTCTCGGTTCGCCGAGACATTCCACAAGGTCACTGCTTCGCCGGCGGAGATCGTCCTGCCGTGCAATTCGATGTCGCGTGTCGCGACGCGCAGCACGTAGGCGTTGGTCGTCGCCCAGCGCAGCATTTCGTTGACCGCGGTGTCCATCACGGTCGGGTCGTCGAGCAGAATCCGGTGCTGATCGGGATTCTCGATCAGTGCGAGTGCCCCGGCCACCGCGGTGTACGAAGAGGTCTCATTGCCGCCGACAGCGACGTTCATGCAGTTGTAGAGAATGTCCTCTTCGGGAAGTTTGCGGCCATTGACCTCGGCGGTGGCGAGAATACTGACGAGATCGTCCCCGGGACGGGCGCGGCGTTCGCTGAGCAGATCGGCGAAGAATTCGAAGATCTCCGCCTGGAGCACGCCGAGCCGGATCCGTTCGTCTCCTTCGACGTCCACCCAGTTCGGGTCGCGGAAGCCGATCATGCGCCTGGTCATCCCGATGAGCTCATGCGCGTCGGCACGCGAAATGCCGATCATCGCCATCAGCGCACCAGCGGGCAGTTCGGGGGCGATATCCGTGGAGAAGTCGCAGCCACCATCGGCGAGTGCCCTGTCGACGGCGTCGTCCACCAGTTCGCGAACCTGGCCTTCGATCCGGGTGACGAACGACGGACTGAACACCTTGTGCAGCACCTGCCGCAACATCCGGTGCCGGGGCTGGTCGGAGGCGACGAGCATGCGGTTGGCGGCCGAGTCCGCGCCGACGGTGGAGAACGAGCCACCCAGCATCGGTCCGCCCGCCGAACTGAACGCGGAGTGGTCGACGTAGGCGGCGGAGATGTCGTCGTACCTGGTCAAGGCCCAGAATCCGGACGGATCCCGGTAGACCGGGTCGTTCGCGCGCAGGTAGCGGAACATGTCGTGATGCTCGAGCGCGACGAACGCGTCGACATCGGTCAGGTCTATCCAAAGCTCGGTATTGGTCACGGCCCGGTGGTTTCCTTCCGCGTTCGAACGAGCGACGCCAGCGCCTCGAGGCTGCTGTTGGCGAGCACCTCCTCCGGGCCGAGCGTCACCCCCATCTCCTTGGTGATCCGGCGCTGCACACGGAAGGCCAGCAGGGAATTGCCACCGAGCATGAAGAACTCGTCGGCGACACCGACCTTCTCCACCGGCAGCATGTCCTCCCAGATGGTGACGATCTGGCGTTCGACGTCGTCACGAGGCGCGACCCACGTCCGTGCCCGCTCCAGTTCCTGCTCGGCGAGGTGACGTAGCCGGTCGAGATCGCGTTTGCCATGGGCGTCGGCGGGCAGGTCGGGAACGAACACGAACGAGCCCGGGACCATGTAGTCCGGCAGCGTTTCGACCGCGAAGTCGCGGAGCTGCTTGATCGTCGCCGTGCCGTAGGTCGAGAGCAACGCGATCAGATGCTTGCCGTCTCCCTCGCCGACGGCGATGACCGCGACGTTGCGGACATCCTGATGGACCTGGATCGCCCGTTCGACCTCACGAGGTTCGACCCGGTACCCGCGGATCTTCACCTGGTCGTCGCTCCGGCCGACGTATTCGAGCAGTCCGTCCGCCCGGCGGCGGACCAGGTCGCCGGTACGGTACATCGGCAGCCCATCGGGATTCCCCGCGTCCGGCAGGAATTCGCTCGCGGTGAGTCCCGGCTGAGCGAAGTACCCGCGGCTCACGCCCGCACCGCCGATGTGGAGGACACCCACCTCACCGGGTCCGACTTCGTCGAGCCGGTCGTCGAGGATCTTGAGATCGCAGCCTGCCAACGGGATCCCGATCGGGATATTGCCCGTTTCGGCGTCCTCAGGGGTGACCACGTGCATCGTGACGGCGGTGGTCGCCTCGGTCGGTCCGTACAGGTTGACGAACTCGCCCGAGAACGCGCTGCCGAGAAGCTCACGACAGGCCGCGGGCGCGATGACGTCACCACCGGTGAACAGCAGGCGCAAGGTACTGAACGCGTCGCGATCCTCGTGCACCACATGGTTCACGGCCATGGTCGGCACCAGCATCACGGTGATCCGGTTCCGCTTCAGCTCGCGTTGGACATCCGCGTTGATCAGATCGGGCATCGTCGGCAGGACGACGATCTCGGCGCCACTGCCGAAGGCGCACCAGGTCTCGAAATGAAAGGCGTCGAAGGACAGGCTCGAGACGTGGCCCACCCGATCCGTCGAGGCCAGCGGTGGCAACGCCGGGTTCCGGGCGAAGTGCACCAGATTGCGGTGCTCCAGGACGACCGGCTTCGGCCGCCCGGACGAGCCAGAGGTGAACAACACCGCCGCGGCACCGGCGGCACTGATTTCGCCGGCCGCCTCCGGGTTTCCCGGCCTACCTTCGAGATCGGCGAGATCGACGGTGAGGACGCGAGTGTCGAGATGGGACAGTGCCGCGCCGCGGGCCTGATCGGTGATCACCACGGATGCCTCGCCAGCCGTGATCATCAGATCCCGCCTCGCGTCGGGGTACCGCGTGTCGACCGGCACGTAGGCCGCTCCGGCCTTGAGGATTCCGAGCATGGACACGAAAACCTGGACGCCGCGCTGGAGATACATCGCGACGTGCTCGCCCGTGGTGACGCCGATGGCCCGGAGTTCCGCGGCCAGCCGATCCGAGAGGTCGTCCAGCTGTGTGTAGGTCAGGCGGGTCTTGCCGTCCGTGACGGCCGGCCGGTCACCGTGGGTCGCCACCGACTCGCGCAGCAGCCCGGTCAGCGTTTCCACCGGGGGCATCCATTGGGAGTCGGTGAAGATCTTGCCGAACTTCCAGCGCTGGTCGACTTCGCGCAGGCAGTGCTCGCGGTCACCGGTGTGCTCCAGTGACCGCCACCCGTCGGGGACGACCTTGTCGCTCGGCCAAATGCTGAAACGCCCGGCGTGGTTGGTTACGATTCTGTACTGGGCCTGCATATCGTGGTCCACCTCTTGAGTATCGCGAATCCTTCAACGCCTTCGAATCAAGCGACCGAATGTCGGGTTTAATACGATTCGATGAGAAATGAAAGCCGACGCCATGTTCGCCGCGACGGTAACGCGCGTCGCAGGTTGGTTGTGACGCAAGGGGAAGTTAGCCGGTCGACCGGTATTCCGGCAAGCCTATAGGGGTAGGTGGGCCAGGCCTCGTCCGGGGTCGCTTTAAAGGGAGATTTGATCGACTTAAGGGGTGCTTAAGGAACGGGTGTTGTACTTCCTGGGCGGTTCGGAAATCAGTCGCGTCATCTCGGCATGACCGTATCCGGCGCGGATTTCTGTCGAATGCATTTTCGTAAATGTATTGGGGGCCTTTGTGAGCAGCGCTGCCGAACTCGTCCGTGACCGGCTGGGCGAACGTGCCGGCGGACGATCGGTCGTCATGGCGAACCTCCCGGACCAGGCCGTCACCGCGATCCGGAGCTTCACTGCCGACGACGCTGTCCGGATCCGCGCGCTCGGCGGCGCGGTGCTCGCGCTACTGGCCGCCAGGGCCACGGATCGCGACGAGGTGACGGTTTTCCTGCCGGTGTACGGCGCCTCGACGGCCGATCGTGTGGTTCCGGTCGCCGCGACGGTCACGAACGACAGCACCGGTACAGATCTTTTCGCCGAGGTCCTCGCCGCGTATGAGCAGGCCCTGGAGAATCCGGACGCCGAGGAGATCGGGCCGACCGACCTGATGTTGGCGGTCGACGGTGACGTCGGCGACGAAGACGCTCACTCCCACGGTTGCCCGCTCCGCCTGGATCTGCGGTGGGAACACGGAACCGTGGAGCTCACCTACGACGACTGGTTGTTCTCGGAGGCGACCGCCCGGCGTCTCGCGGATTCCTTTGTGGAACTGCTGGACCTGGTGCTCAAGGACCCGTCACAGCCACTCTCCGTCTCGCGGACCGCCAACGACGTCGAGCGCGGGCTGATCGCCGGATTCAACGCCACGACCGCGAACTTTCCCGAAGACCGCACGTTGCACTCCTTCCTCCAGGAGCGGGCGGCCACCTCGCCGGACGTCATCGCGCTGGCGGAGGACGGCACGACCTACGGAGAGCTGAACCAGGCGGCCAACCGGCTGGCGCGGGTACTGCGGGCGCGCGGGGTCGGAGCGGGCGAGGTCGTCGGCGTCTGCATCCCAAGATCGCCCCAGATGCTCGTCGCGGTGTACGCGGTCTTGAAGGCGGGCGGTGCCTACCTGCCCCTGGATCCGACCCTGCCGGCCAACCGCATCGACTACATCCTCGGCAACAGCGGCACCACGCTGGTCGTGGTCGACGACGAAACCGCGCACGTCGCGGACGGACGGCGGGCCATCCACCTGACCGATCCGGCGATCGCCGCGGCGGATTCCGCGGACCTAGCAGCACGGAGCGGACCCGAGGACCTCGCGTACGTCATCTACACGTCGGGCTCGACCGGTCGTCCGAAGGGCGTCATGATCGAGCACCGCGCGATCGTGAACCGCCTGTGGTGGATGCAGCGCGCCTATCCGCTGGGCCCGGACGACGTCATCCTGCACAAGACCCCGTTCACCTTCGACGTGTCGGTGTGGGAGATCTTCTGGTGGTCGTTCGCCGGCGCGTCCGTCGTCACCTTGCCGGGTGGCGCCGAACGGGACCCGCAGCAGATCGCCACGCGGATCGCCGAGTACGGCGTCACCACGATGCACTTCGTACCGTCGATGCTGCACGCGTTCCTGCTGTACACGCCGCCACGAAGGAACCGCCGCCACGAACGGAACCGCCGCCCTTTCCTCACTGCGGCGGGTGTTCGCCAGCGGTGAAGCCCTCGCGGTCAACCACGTCGAGGCCTTCTCGCGGCTGATCGGTTCCTTCGCCGAACTGATCAACCTGTACGGCCCCACGGAGGCGGCGGTGGACGTCACTTGCCAGCCGTGCGCCGGCCTCGACACGACGCGGTCGGTCCCGATCGGCCGTCCCATCGACAACGTCCGGCTCTATATCCGGACTCGCGCCGGATCCCTGGCTCCGATCGGCACACCGGGCGAGCTGTGCATCGCCGGGACCGGCCTGGCCCGTGGCTACCTCAACGCGCCGGACCTCACCGGGGAGCGGTTCGTGCGGAACCCCTTCGAGGACGGTGGCCGGCTTTACCGCACCGGCGATCTGGCCCGCTGGGCGGACGACGGCACCATCGAATACCTGGGCCGCATCGACACCCAGGTGAAGATCCGCGGCCACCGCATCGAACTCGGCGAGATCGAGCACGTCGCCACCGCCTGCCCCGGCGTCGTCGACTGTGCGGTGACCACCGTTAAAAACAGGGCGGGTGGTTTGGTTCTCGTCGGCTACGTCGTCCCCGGCGAGAACTACGCGGAGACCCGCTTGCGCGAGGCCTTCGCCGCGGAGCTGCCCGCGTACATGATCCCGCAGCGACTTCTCGAGATCGATGCCATTCCGACCAACCACAACGGCAAACGGGACCAGAAGTCCCTTACCTCCCTGGGGGAACAAGCGTGGTGACTGTTGACGTGAAATCGCCGGATTCACCGGCGGCCGATGAGGCGCCGCCGAAAAAGGTGCTCCTCATCGGCTGGCGGATCGCCACCCTGAACGCACTGAGCCGGCTCGGCGCCCAGGTCTGGTGCGTGGTCACTCCGGACCTGTACCGCCGCTTCGGGGACCAGGCCGACGTCGAGCGCGCCGTCTTCGTGTCGGATTGCGCCGACGTGGAGGAGATCCTCTGCGCACTTCAGCGTGAGGGGCTCCGGCCGTCCTCGTTCGACATCGTGTCCAGCCTGGCGGAGTTCTCCGTGACAGCGGCCGCGGTGATCGGCGGGGACGCGAGCCCGATGCGCCCGGAGACCGCTGTTCTGCTGCGGGACAAGTACCTGCAGAAGAAGCGGATCGCCGAAGCAGGCCTACCGGTCGCGCAGTGCGGGATCCTGCCGGACTTCCAAGAACTCGAGGCCCTCCACCCGGACGGGCCGATCGTCATCAAGCCCATCCTCGGTGCCGCTTGCGCCAACACCTTCATCGTCCGGGACCGGATCGATTTCGACGCGGTACTCACCCGGCTGCGTTCGTCCGGCTTCAGCGGCCCGTTCCTGGTGGAGGACTTCATCCAGGGCGCCGAACATCACGTGGACGGGGTCGTCCGCGACGGTGAGATCACCTTCGTCGCCATCACGAAATACATCCACAACGTGATCGAACTCCAGACCGGGGTCCTGCTGGCGGGGGTGGCCCTGCAGCCCGGTGAGTACGCCGGCCTGTACGAAAACGTCCACGCCCTGGCGCATTCGTCGCTCGAAGCGCTCGGCCATCGGAACGGCGTCTTCCATCTGGAGGTGTTCGCCAACGGCGACGACGTCACGTTCAGCGAATGCGCGGGACGCATCAGCGGCGGTCCGGTGGAGCGCTTCATCCACGCCCAGTACGGCGTGGACCTCCACCTGGAATGGGGAAGGATCGTCTTCGGGCAGAAGACTTCGGTGCCCGTCGACATCTCGGGCGAGGTCCACGGCTATGCGTTCGTGATGGCGCCCGGAGCCGGGACGATCAGCCGTATCCCGGATCAGGAAGAGATCCTGGCGCTGGACGGTGTCGTCACCGGACGTCCCATGGTGGAGGCGGGTTACCGGGTCGACAGTCCCCAGGCCGCGTCCGATGTGCACATCGGCGAGATCGTGGTCCGCGGCGACACCGAGGAAAACGTCATCAAGCGACTGCACGAGCTCAACGACTGGTTCCAGTCCCGTGTGGTCATGGCTGAACCGAACGAAACCGGAATGCCGTGAAGACCACTGCTTTCAAGACCACTGCCCTGGAAACGAGGGAACAGCTGGTTCTCATCACCGGCGCCGCCGGGAACATGGGACGAATGCTGCGCGAAGGGCTGCGGTCCCCGCTCCGGCTGACCGACAGCGTTCCTGACGAGGATTGCCTCCTCGCGTCCGTCAACGATCTCGCCGCGATGCGTGCCGTCATGCGCGGGGTCACCGCGGTCGTCCACCTCGCCGGAATCACCGAGGAGGACGACTGGGACCGGATCATCGACGTCAACCTGAACGGGACGAGGACCGTCCTCGAGGCCGCGCGTCTGGAAGGCGTCGAACAGGTCGTTCTCGCGTCGAGCAACCACGCCGCCGGATTCCAGCGGAAAGGCGACGGCGACATGCCCGCCGACGCGGCCGCTCGACCTGACACGTATTACGGCTTCAGCAAAGCGGCTCTGGAATCGCTCGCGGCCCTGTACCACGAACGATTCGGCATGAACATCGTTTGTCTCCGGATCGGCACTTGTTACGACAAACCCGATGACATCCGCGGTTTGTCGACCTGGCTTTCGCCCTCGGACGCCGTCCGCCTGGTGGAGGCATCGATCGAGGCGGAAGGGCTGCATACCGTGTGGGGCGTCTCGGACAACACTCGACGATGGTGGTCGCTCGACGAGGGCAAGGCGATCGGTTACCACCCCGAGGACGACGCCGAAGTCTTCGCCGCGGACCTGGCCGGCCAGGTCCCGGACGAGCTGGGACAGCGTTACGTCGGCGGCTATTTCTGCGAACTTCCCTTGGGAGAACGCCCTTCCGAGCGGGTGAAGACCGTGCTGGTCGGGTACGGGCACGCGGCGCGGAACCTGCACCGGGCAGCCCTTGACGAGTCGAACCTCGACGGCGTCATCGAAGACATCCTCGTCGTGGATCCCTACTGCGCGCCGGGAACGGACGTGGAGATCTACAAGAACCTTCACGACCTTCCCGCGACGTCGTCCTCGGACGTCTTCCATGTAACGGTCCCGCCTGCCGATCACGCGGCCGTCGTCGAGGAGATCATCGCGCTCGGCGCCAAGCGCATCATCGTCGAGAAGCCACTGGCAACGGACGGCCAGAGTGCCAGGCGCATCGTCAAGGCTTGCGCGGAAGCGGACGTCGCGCTCTACCCGGTCGGCGTCTGGCCGTTCTCCTCGGGCATGCGGCGGCTTCGGCAGGATCTGATCACGCGGTCGATGAAACCGCTGCACTACGAATTCGAGCAGTCGAAGAACCGGATCGCCAGGACACTCGAGAATTCGAGCCACACCAGTGCTTTCGACATCGAGCTGCCGCATCAGCTCCTGGCCGCGATCTGGCTCTTCGGTGAAATCACCGAAGTCCTGCACTCCGAGTCGAGGCCGATGGTGGCGGACGGCCGGGAGCTGCCGC
This sequence comes from uncultured Actinomycetota bacterium, assembly GCA_963766045.1. Lineage (GTDB taxonomy): Bacteria > Actinomycetota > Actinomycetes > Mycobacteriales > Pseudonocardiaceae > Amycolatopsis. Next base: position 3,374,303 of record CAVXYN010000003.1, read on the forward strand.
ACGCCGGTGGTGTGTTCGTCGTCGTCAAGCACCGCGACGGAACCGTGGGTACGCATATCGGGCACCTCGACAAGGAGAGCCGCACGCGGCGCCTGCGCGTTTCCTGCGACAACGGTGATCTCGAAGTCACGCTGCCTCGTTCGAAGGAAGAGCGGTCGAGTTTCTACCGGGACGCCACCGGGCGGGTCGCGGAATTCCCGGACCGCCCGCTCACGGAGTTCGTGCGGTCCGCCTACCGGGCGGGGCCTGCCGACGATCAGGCCGTCTCACTCGTGGATCTCCACGTGCACTGCATCGACATTTTGGATCTCGCGAGGCGGAAAGCAGGTGTCTGGTGAAACACGTGCCGTTCTTCCGGAATTCGACGACCTGGGAGCAGGTGCGCGACACCGTCGAGGAGAGCGTCGGCCGCAGCGTGGCCGCCGGTGCCGCGGTCAACGGGCCCGTCGTGGGCGAGGTCGAACAGGAACTGACCCGGCGGCTCGGTACCGCGGGGGTCAGGCTGGTCGCCAGCGGAACGGACGCGCTGCTCGTGCTGCTCCGGCAGCAGGGGATCGGGCCCGGCGATGAGGTGATCGTCCCGGCCTACACGTTCTTCGCGTCGGTCGCTTCGATCGTCCACGTGGGAGCCCGCCCGGTCATCGTCGACATCCGGCCGGAGGACTACACGATCTGCATGGAGGCCGTCGAAAAGGCGATCACCATCCACACCAAGGCCGTCGTCGCCGTGCACCTGTTCACCACCATGGCGGATATGGACGGCCTCGCCACGCTTTGCGAGGATCGCGGGCTCGCCCTCATCGAGGACAGCGCGCAGGCCATCGGCATGAGCCGGGGCGGCAGGCCCGCGGGCACGGTGGCCAGGGGCGGGGTGTTCTCGTTCTTCCCGGCCAAGACGGTCGGGGCGCTCGGCGACGCCGGTGCGGTCATCGCGACCAGCCCCGGACAGCTGGCGGAGTTCGACCGGATCCTCGGGCGCGATGCGGACCCGGTTGGCCTGTACGCGTGCGATGAGATCCAGGCGGCGGTCGTCCAGGCCTGTCTGCCTTTGCTGGGACGGTTCGAGGAGAAGCGCAGGCGGCTTTTCGAGCTCTACAACGAACGGCTGAGCGGTCTCGCCGGAGTGCGGAAGCTGCCGATCCTCGCTCCGGGAGACGTCGGCTACGTCTACGTCGGCGAATTCGAGCGCAGGGACGAACTTCAAGCCCGGCTCAGGGAAAACGGGATAACGACGGAGATCTTCTACCCGCTGCCCCTTTCCAAGCAGGGCTGCCTGACCGAGGTGGCGGACTGTACGCAGCCGGTACCCACCGCCGAAGCCGCGTCCCTTCACGTACTCGCCCTGCCGCTCTACACCGATCTCCTGGAGGAGGAAGCAGCCCATGTCTGCGACATCATCGATGACTTCTACCGCGGCGCGTGACCTCGCGAGGCGGATCGTCGCGCATCTGGACGACACGGTCCGGGACGAGGTCTTCATCCTCGGCAAGGCCGTCCGCGAGCTCGAGGAGTACGTGTCCGGCGTCGTCGGCAAGAGCGCCGTCTGCGTGAGCAGCGCGGCCGTCGGGCTGCAGCTCCTGAAGCACACGCGGTTCTCGGGCGCCGAGATCCTCCTGGCGGAGCCTGCCGGCGCCTCTGTCCACGCGATCATCACCCGGGCGAATCACCTGGTCCAGGACGCGAGCGCGTTGTGGGGGAGTGGTGGCCGCGGGCGGGTGCTGGTCCGCGACTTCGCCGAAGAGACCACTACTGTGCCGTTAGTTACCAATCCGACGGCAGCCACGGCGGAAACTGTTGCGTCGTGCGGATCGGCTGCGGACGCGTGTCCGCCTACTTTCGGTCGGATTGGTAAAAACGCGCAGACCGTCGGCACCGTCGAGATCATGGATTTCCGGCGGCTCGCCACTTGCGCGTCGAACCCGAGGACCACCGGCGCGGACGCCCTGGTGATCCACGGATCGCACGATTTCACCTACGCCGCTGGAGATTTCGGCATCGTCGCCTGTGACGCGACCACCGCGGAACGGCTTCGGACACTGCGGAATCACGGGCGTGACGGACTCGGTACCTACCTGCACGCCCAGGTCGGCTTCAACAACCGGATGGACGAGGTCCAGGCGCGGCTGCTGCTCGAAGCGATCTCGAATGGTGCGGGCCGGTGACTTCAACGGAAAAGGTCGGCACACGACCCGCGACACGCTGGGGTGACCGGCTCGGGGTCATCGGCGACGAGTGCGGCTTCACCTTCCAAGAGCAGATCTCGAACGCCGAAGCCTTGGGCTTGGCGGGAATCGAGTTCCGATCGATCGCGGGCCGTTCGCTCGGTGAGTACTCCTGGCGCGACATCGACGCGATGGCCGGGTCGCTGCAGAACAGCGACCTGGACGTCGTCGCCCTCGACAGTCCGATCGGGACCGGACGCCTCGGCGATACCACGCTCGAGGACGACGTGGCGAAAACCGAGCTGTGGCTGGAAATGGCCTGCCGGCTCGGCGCGCCGTCCGTGCGGGTGATGTCGTACGTGCGGGGCGAGGCGGACGACGTGGCCTGGCACGACGAGGTGGTGCGGCGTCTGCTGGCGCTCCGTGAACTCGCCGCCCGGTACGACCGCGTGTTGCTGCACGAGAACTGTGCCGGATGGGGTGGCCGCGACGCGGAGTCGGCGCGCCGGCTCATGGACGAGGTCGGCGGCGAGCACCTCGGCTTCCTGATGGATACCGGAAACGGCGTTTGGTACGGCTACGACACCGTCGAAATGGCCGAAGCGATCTTGCCGTTCATCCGGCACGTGCACATCAAGGACGCGCGGCTGCAAGAAGGCGATCACGTAGCCACTGCGGTGCCGTGCCTACCGGGGATGGGCGTGGGCCGGGTCCGGGACACCTTGGCCGTCGTCCTCGACGCGTACCCGGATATGACGATGAGTTTCGAGCCGCACCTTCTCGTGCAGCCGCATCTCGGAATTCAGTGTGACGACGGCGAGGCGTTGAAGGCCGCGGTCGGCGCGTGCATGGACAACCTGGCGATGGTGGCCGGCCCGGGCGCCGGTTTCTGAGGGGAATCAAGATGATCGACAACGAAGCACTCGAATTCCTGCTGCGCTTTCTCGACGTCGCCAGCGTCAGCCCGCTCGAAGGCGGCGAGACGTCGGAGACACTCCGAGCTCAGCGGCTGTTCGCCGAATTCACCGAGGACCGCGGTTTCGACGTGTCCTGGGAGACGGCCGACGTGGCCTCGGTCCTTGCTGACCCGCAGGCCCCCATGCTGGTCCGGGAGCAGGCCGGCAAGGACGGCTGGCTGAGCGACCAGCCGGTCATCTCCGCGTCCCTGGGTGACGCGGACGCCGAGAAGACCATCGTCATCAACACTCACGTCGACACGGTGTCGCCGCATCTGCCGGTGACCTTCGCGGACGACGTCATCCACGCTCGTGGCGCGGTGGACAACAAGGGGCCGGGCATCGCCGCGGTGTGCGGTGTCGCCCACGCGTATCGCCAGAATCCGGAACTGGCCAAGAAGGTACGAACCACGATCGTTTCCGTTCCGGGCGAAGAGGGCGGCGCGATGGGGTGCTACGGCACCAAGGTGGCGCTCGAGAGCCACGGTAAGTCCACTTTGCTCATCTTCGCCGAGCCGACGAAGAATCTCAGTCACGACACCGCTTTCGCGACGATGACGCTCGAAGTCACCATGTCCGCACCGGACAGCACAGATGATTTCCCTTACGAGAACGCGAATGCGACGCTGGTGCTGGGGACCGTCGCGACGGATGTCGCCTCCGGGCTGAAGGACCACGTCGAGAACCGGGAGATCCGTTGCTGCGTCGCGGGTCTGCACACCGGCACGCAGCACAACCGGGTCTACGGCAGCGGCCGGCTCCTCATCAACATCGCGTACTGCGACGCGGACCGCGCGGAAGCCGTCCGTGAACTCGTGGAGACGATCCTCTCCGGTCTCCCGGCCCGGTTGAAGCAGGAGTACGGGGCAAGCCGCTTCGGTCGTCAATGGGTGGCGGGTCTGGAGGACACGCTTTCGTGGCGCTGGCTGAAGCAGGGCCTGCCGTCTCTGCGTAACCGTTCGGAGCGCTATGAAGCGGTGCTCGCCGAGTCCGGGCTGGGACGGTTGCCGGGAGACCAGCTCGACGAAGCGTTCACCAGCGACGCGATCTGGGGACAGGGCGCCGCCGAGTACGCGGTGATCTGCGGTCCCGGCGGTCTGGACAGCCATGGCGCGCATACCGACGGCGAGTTCGTGGCCGTGCGTGAGCTGGACGAGTACGCCGAGAAGATCGCGCGGCTGGTGGAGAAGGTCGCGCAGCGGTGACCGCGATGAAGCCCGAGACGAGAGCGCCCGTACGGACGAACGCCACGTCCGTCCGGAATCTCGTCGAGGAGCGGGCACAGACGGATCCCGGGCTGCGCGCCGTGGGACGGCGCGGCGCGGGTTGGCTCACGCTCGGCGAGCTGGACCGGCGTGCCGGCGAACTGGCCCGGCGCCTGGCCGGCCAGGGCGTGGGGCGGGGCGACGTCGTCGGCCTGCTGCTGCCGCGGTCCGTCGAGTTCGTCGTCGCCGTCTTCGCCGTGTGGAAGACCGGGGCCGCCTATACCCCGATCGACCCCGCCGCACCGGAACGCCATCGGTCGTTCGTTCTCGAGAACAGCGACGTCGAAGTGGTGATCACGGCCGATGAGACGGCGGGACGCGCGACGGGACGGCTCTACTGTCTCGTAGGCTCGTCGAGCCCGGAGTACGCCGAACCGTTCACCTCTGTTCCGCTCGCTCCCGAAGACCCGGCGTGGATCCTTTACACGTCAGGATCGACAGGGCGCCCGAAGGGAGTCGTCGGCTCCCACGGCGCTTCCCTCAACCGGTGCACCTGGATGTGGGAAGCCCAGCCGTTCCGCAGCGACGAGGTCACGGTCCAGAACACCGCGCCTTCGGTGGTCGACTCCCTTTGGGAGGTCTGGGGTTCCCTCGCCGCGGGCACGCCAGTGGTCCTGCCGCCCGCCGACGCGTCGCTCGATCTCGACGTCCTCGTCGGGATTCTGGCCGAGAACGGCGTCACCCGGCTGTGCCTGGTGCCTTCCCTGCTCCGCGCCCTGCTCACCACATACCCGGACCTCGCGTCGCGGCTGCCGGACATCCGGATCTGGACATGCAGCGGCGAGGTCCTCGACCGCGATCTCGCGGAACTGTTCCGCACCTCGATGAGCGACCGGATTCTGCTCAACCAGTACGGGCTGACCGAATCCTGTGCCGACGTGACCACGTTCGACACTCGCGAACTGACACTAGGCGCCGACGACGACGCACGGGTACCGATCGGTCGTCCGACCCGCGGTACCGAGGTGTTCATCGTCGACGAGGACCTGCGTCCGGTGGCCGATGGAGAGCCGGGCGAGTTGCTCCTCGCCGGAACGGCCTTGGCCAACGGCTACGCCAACGCACCTGAACTCACCGCCGGCCGGTTCCTCGTGAACGGACTGGGCACGGGGGTGACGGTCTTCCGCACCGGCGACGTCGTCCGGCTGGGACCGGACGGCAACCTCCGTCATCTGGGCAGGCGAGACCGTCAGGTCAAGATCCGCGGCTTCCGCGTCGAGCCGGAGGGCGTCGAGGCCGTGCTCCAGGAATGCCCGGGAGTCCGCGATGCCGCCGTCCGGGCATGGACCCGCGGGGACGACACGCGACTCGTCGCCTACCTGCTGCCTCAGGTGCCCGGCAGCCCGCCGGACTCGGGTGATCTGCGCGCGCGGCTGTCGAAGGCCCTGCCGTCACACGCCATCCCGGCGTCGTTCGTCGTCCTGACGGAGTTTCCTCGCACCGGCAGCGGAAAGACCGACTACAACCTGCTCCCTGAACCGGCCGGCCACGACCCCGAGTCCACCGTGCTGGAGCCGCGCAACGAGGTCGAAGAGGCGATCGCGCAGATCTGGCGTGAGACGCTGCGGACCGGTGGCTTCGGCGTTCTGGACGACTTCTTCGAGCTGGGCGGCCATTCGCTGGCGTTGATGCGGGTGATCGCCCGGCTGAACGCGACCTACGGTGTCCGTTTGCCGCGCCGGGACGTCATGGCGGACCCGACCGTCGAGTCGCTGGCGCGTTTGGTCGGCCGATCTTCTCTCGCTACGACGTCGGCAGGTGCTCTCGAACCACCGGCGGACACCGGGTTCAGCCGGGCCTCGGAGACGCAGTCCGCCATGTGGCTGCACGAGCAGTGGTCGCGGGCACCCGGCCTCTACAACATCCGGCTCGCCTTCAGGATCACCGGAGACCTCGACGCCGAGGCGCTCGGGGCGGCGCTGCGCGACGTGGTGGCCGAGCACCGGGCGCTCCGGCTGGGCCTCCGGTACGTGGACGGCGCCCTGCGGCTCCAGGACCGCGACCTCGCCGCCGGTCCACATTGGACGGTGAGCCCGACCTCTGACGAGCTTGTCCGAACGCGACTCGAGGAGGACGGCAGCGAGGCCTTCGATCTGGCTCAAGGTCCCTTGCTGCGAGGACTTCTGCTCAAGGTGAGCGATACGGATCATGTACTGGGGCTGACCGTGCACCACGCCGTCTGCGACGGCCAGTCTTTGCGGCCGCTGCTCACGTCGTTGAGCGCGGCCTACGCCGCACGCGCGGCGGGTGTCCCGCCGAGGTTCCAGCCGAGCACCGCTCCGGTCGCCGTCGAGGACCCGCCGGCGCGGCCATCGGGGGAGCGCTATCCGCCGCTCGAACTGCCGATGGACCGGCCCCGTCCGGCCAAGCCGGATGCCAGTGGCGCGGTGCTGAATCTCGCTGTGCCCCGCGGTCTGGCGACCATGGTGCACAGCCGGGCGAGAAGGCTCCGGACGACCGCGTTCACCTTGTGCTGCGCGGCTTTCGCGACCCTGGCCGCCGCGAAGACGGGGCAGCGGCAGTTCGCGATCTCGATCCCGATCGCCAACCGGAACGATCCGCGGCTGGAGAACGCGATCGGCTGCTATGTGCGGACGGTCCCGTTGAACCTCGAGGTTCGTCCCGCGGCCTCGCTTCCGGAACTGCTGGCCGGAATCCGGAGCTCGCTGGATCAGGCGTACGACGCTCCGAGCGTGTCTCGCGTAGATGTCGGCGGGCGTCCCCCGCAGGTGATGCTGGCCTACGACGAGGCACACGAAAGCGACTTTTCGCTCAGCGGTGTGAAAGTAACGCCGATGAAGGTCGGTTCCAGCTCTTCGAAGCTCGACCTGACCCTGTACCTGGACGAGTCGGCCACCGACTATTCCTGCCGGATCGAGTACCTGACGGGACTGTTCGATGAGGACACGATCCGGCGGTTCGGCCAGGAATACCTGGAGACATTGGCTTCCTTTTGCGGCGAGGACAAGGAATCGCCCGCCGCGCCCCTGAACGAGACAACCACGTGATCCAGGAGGACATGGTGGATCAGATCGACACGATCGCACGCGACAGCTGGGCCAAGGTTCTCGGCTGCGATGTGCACGACGAGACGAACTTCGTCGAAGCGGGCGGGGATTCGATCTCGGCCATCCTGCTGGTGGCGGAGGTCAACGCGGCACTGGGTGTCGCGCTCTCACCGCATGTCCTGCTGGAGACCGGCGACTTCCGCGCGTTCCGGCAAGAGCTCGACGCCCTCTGCGGCGGTCCCGCCGAGGAGGCCGCCGCGGCGCCCGCCCCGGGTGGTGGCACCGGACTCACGGTCACGTCACCCCTGCAGGAGCGGTGGTTCGGCCTTGCCAAGGAGCAACTGGGCAACGTCGACCTGTTCCTCGAGGTGACCGGGGAGATCGACCACGAGTTGTTCGACTTGGCACTCGCCGAGCTGTGTGAGCGGCACGCGGTCCTTCGCAGTGTTTACGAGGACGGCCATCCGCCGATGCAGCGTGCGCTCCTCGGCTGGCGTCCGCAGGCGCGGATACAGAATCTCGAGGGCCTGCCCGAGGACGAGGTGGAGGCCACCATCCACGCCGCGTTCGAGCGGTCGTTGCGGTTCTTCGACATCGAGACCGAGGTTCCGTTCGAACTCGAACTGCTGACGCTGACGCCGACGCACCACCTGTTGATCGGCCACCTGCACCATATCGCGACGGACGGCTGGTCGGTCGCGCTGCTGATCGAGGACCTGGAGCGGATCTACCGCGTCCTCGAGGAAGGCTCCGACCCGGCGCACCTGGAGCCCGCCCCGCAGTACGAGACGTTCGCCGCGAAGCAGCGCGAATACGTGGCCGGCGGCGACATCGAGAAGGCAAGGGACCACTGGCGTTCGGTCTTCAAGGGCGTCGGCGGCGCGACGACGCTCCCCGCGACGATGCCGCCGGAACCGGCGGGACCGGACGAGTCGAGCAGGTACGTGAACCTGTTGCTGGACACCGGACAGGCGGAAGACGTCCGCCGATTCGCGCAGGCTCACCGCGTCACGGTGTACAACGTCCTGCTGAGCGCGTTCGCGCGATTGCTCGCCGACGTCACCGGTAAGGACGACCTGCTCATCGGCACGTCCACGGCCGGCCGTTCCGGCGGCGAGGACGACGGCTGCCTCGGCGTGTTCATCAGCCCGATGCCGCTCCGGCTGAACCTGGCCGACGCGGACTCGCCGGATCGCCTGACCGCTCTCGTCGCCGAGCGGATGGTCGACCTCGCGAAGTACCGGATGTATCCCTTCGCCGATCTGATCGAGTCGGTGGAACCGTTCGTGGGCAAGCAACTCGCCGACGTCTTCGCGATTCACTTCATCTACCAGAACCAGCCGCAGCCGAACTCCGAAGGCGGCCGGTCGTACCGGCAGCTCGACTTCCAGGACGCGGCACTGACCCGGCCGCACAACCTGCCGAGGCCGCGCAGCCGGGTCCTGCGGGAGCTCGAAGTCGTCATCTTCGACCAGCCGGACCGCTCGCTGTCGGTCAACTTCGCCTTCAACCCGAAGCGATTCAACGAGACCGAGGTGTCGGGCTGGCTCGCCGCGTACGGAGCGCGGCTGACCGGCCTGGTCCAAAGCCTGCTCACGTCACAAGCCTGATGGGAGGGAAGTCCGTGTACCGCTTGCTGGGGGAGATCCTCGAGAGAAATGTGCGCGAATCCTCTGAACGCGCAGCGGTTTCCGACGCCGACCGATCCTTCAGCTACGGCTCGATCGGCTCTCTTGTCGGACATCTGGCCGGGGAACTCGAGCGCGCGGGCGTCGCTCCGGGGGAACCGATCGGCATCTCGGGACCACGCGACGCGCGGCTGATGGCGTTGCTGTACGGCGTGGTGGGCTGCGGAAACCCGGTCGTCGTCATCAGTCCTGATTGGAGCGAGAGCGACCGTGCCCGCCGGCTGCGCACGGTCGGCGCACGGACGATTCTTTCCACCGAAGCGGGAGTCCCGGACACGGACGACTGTGTGGTCCTGACGGTCGACGTTCCCGGCGCTGCCACGGGTGGCTCGGATCGGTGGGGTTCGTTACCGGGCGCGGACGACGTCGTCTACTTTTCTTTCACCTCGGGATCCTCGGGGGAACCGAAGGCCGTCGCGGTGGCGCAGCGCAACGCGGCGCACTACGCCGTCTCGCTCGCGAACCGGCTGGGTTTCGAGAACGCCGACGCACCCACGTTCGCCCATCTGACGACGCTCGCCGCGGACCTGGGCCACACCTCGTGGATGATCCCGCTGGCGACCGGTGGCCGGGTTCACGTGGTGTCGGAGGAGGTGGCACGAGACCCGTTCGCGCTCTGGCGGGAGCTGGCAGACCACGGCGTCACGTGCTTCAAGACCACCCCGTCGCACCTCGCGGCCCTGCTTCCAGGGCGGGCCGCCGAAATCGGGGCGCTGGACACCGTGGTCATCGGCGGTGAGTTGCTGCGCCGGGAATTCGCGGCGGGGCTGCTGGACGGCGGCGTCGCTCGCCGCGTCGTCAACCACTACGGCCCGACGGAGGCCACGGTGGGCGTGGCGTGTTTCGTCGCCGACCGGACCGAGGATCTCCCCGGTGACGAGACAGCGGTACCCATCGGGAAGCCGATCGGTGAGACGACCCTGGTCTTGAACGACGCCGGGGACATCGGCGAGCTGGTCATCGGCGGAGCCGCCGTCACCCTCGGCTACGTCGGCATGAAACCGGGGACCGAGAGCCGCTTCCGGCTGGCGGGCGACAACACCGTCTACCACACCGGCGACCGTTGCCGGCGGCGTTCCGACGGGAACCTGGTCTTCCTCGGGCGCGTGGACCGCCAGAGGAAGGTGAACGGCTACCGGGTGGACCTCGCCGAGATCGAACATGTGCTGGCGGACTGCGCCGGGGTGGCGCGGGCGGCCATTGTGGACCGGACCGTGCAGGGGCAGGTGCGCCTGGTCGCCGCGGTCGTACTCGATGACCACGCGGCAGAGGAAACCGTTGCCGGACTTCCGGAACTGATGGGAAGGAAGCTTCCTCGCTACGCGATTCCCGCGCCGATCCTCCCGCTGCCCGGGTTTCCGGTCGACGCCAACGGAAAGCGTGCCGACCGGGAGCTGCGTGCGCTGATCGAGCGGCGGCTGAGCGACATCTCGGAGCTCGACGACCAAGCCGATGAGACGGTGCCGCGAATCGTGCGTGAGCTGGCCGAATTCTGGGGCACCAGCCTGGGGTTCAGCGGCCTCGGGCCCGACGCCGATGTGGTCCGGCTCGGCGGTGACTCGATTCTCGCGATGCGCACCGTCGTCTTCCTCAAAGACCGCGGTCACCAGATCGTCGTCACCGACGTCTACGAACACCCGACCGCCGCCGGTCTCGCCGGAATCGCTTCCGTGCGGGCAAGTTCGCCTGAACCGGTCGTAACCCCTGTGCGGTCCAGCAGGCGTGGTGTGCTCGGCCCCGCCCAGCGCTGGTGGTTCGGAGCCGCGCCCGAAGCGCCGTCCCAGTGGAACCAGGCGGTGCTGCTCGCCTGCGAGCCCGCCTTGGACATCGCCGCACTTACCGCGGCACTCGGTGCGGTGCTGGACCGCCACGAGGCACTGCGAAGCGGAATTTCCGCGGACGGCGCCCTGGACGCCGAACAGCCGGCGGCCGAGATGCTGGCGGTGACCTGGTCGTCGGTCGACGACGACCAGACCATCGAGCGGACGAGCGCGGAACTCAACCGCTCGCTCGACCTCGAATCCGGCCGGCTGATGCGGTGTCACGTGTTCCGCGGCGATTCCGGCGCACCGGACCGGCTTCTGCTCGTCTGTCACCACTTGGTGGTCGACACCATTTCCTGGCGCATCGTTCTCGAAGATCTGTTGAGGTCCTACGAGGCCGCTGTGGAAGGCGACGAACCCGCGCTCGCACCGGCGAGGTCGTACTACGACTGGGCCGCCGCGGTCTCGCCGATCGAACGGCGGTCATCGCGGCGAGCGTCCAGCCGGCACGGGACGACCTATAGCTGGACGGCGACACCGGAAATGACCCGGCGGCTCGTCGAGTCGTTCGGCCAGGGTCTCGGACTCGAAGCCCTGCTCATCGCGTCGATCACCCGAGCCGTCCAGACGACGTCCGGAGCGCGCTCGACCCGCGTCAACGTGGAGACCCACGGCCGGGACCTCGACGAACGGACCAGCGCCTACTTCGACACGGTGGGCTGGTTCACCGCGGTCAAGCCCGTGCTCGTCGAAGGACTCGGTGACGACGTCGGCGGCAACGTCGCCGAGGTCGAGCGGCTCGTCGCCGGCACGGAAGCCGAGCGGCTGGACCTCGCCGACGACTCGGCCGCGCTGGCGGTCAACTACCTCGGCCGGTTCCGCCCGCCCGCGGGCCGGTTCGCGAAATGGAAGTTCGCGGGGGAGTACTGCGGCCCCGCGCGGTCCCGCGAGCACGACCCGATGTACCCCATGGTGCTCACCGCGCGGCTGGTCGACGATCGCCTCGTCGCGGACCTGGTCTGTACGGACGAAGTGCTTGCGGCGCAACGGTCCCGGTCGGCCTTCGAACGTTTCGTGAGCGAGCTCGCGCATGCCGCGGGCACTGCCGGAACGGGTATCGAACAGCTGCCGGGGACGACGTCCGGGTTGCCCGCCTTCACCGGAGCCCTCGGCCCGGCCAAGGCGCCGGCGATCGTCACGGAGCCGCCGAGGGTGCTGCTGACCGGAGCCACCGGATTCCTCGGCTCGCATATTCTCGACCATTTGTCCGGTCAGGGCGCGCGGGTGGTCTGCGTGGTGCGCGGGAACGGCCGGCGGCGTGGGTGGGAACGCCTGGCGCCGCGAGACCAGGTCAGCGTCGTCGAAGGCGATCTCGCCGACGACTCGTTCGCACGTCGCATGGCTGAAACTGGCGCCCTCGACGGGGTGAACGTGGTGATCAACGCCGCCGCCGATGTACGGCTGGTCGCGTCGCCGGAGGCTCTGGCGAGGGTGAACGTCGGCGGGGTGCGCAATCTCCTCGAGGCGACGGCCGGACGGCCCGAGATTTCGTTGCACCACGTTTCGACGCTGGCCGTCGCCGGCTACCACGACGTGTCGACGCGGCGCTTCAGCGAGGCCGATTTCGACCTCGGGCAGAAGTTCCTCTCGCCCTACGAAGCCTCGAAATTCGAGGCGGAGCGACTGGTCCGGCAAGCGAGCGACAGCGGCAGGCGGTGCTCCCTGTACCGCACGAACCATGTCGCGGCACACAGCCTGACCGGCGAGTTCCAGGCGAACATCAGCGACAACCGCGTCTATCAGACCTTGAAGGGCTACCTCCTCTCCGGCTGCGCACCCAGCAGTCCGGGAGCCGCCTTCGGGTTCTCGCATGTGGACACGGTGGCGGCCGGAATCTGCCGCATCGCACTGGCCACGCACGTTCCACCGGACGTCCACCACGTCGAGACGGCGCACTCCGTCGCCCACGACGAGCTGATCGGCTGGCTGCGCGAATGCGGCTATCCGGTGCGGCTGGTCGAACGCGGCGAATTCATCCACGCGCTCCGGCGGCTCGCGCGAACCGACGCCCGAAGCGCGGAGATGAGCCGGGCCTGGGAGCACCGGCCGGACCGCAACGTCCGGTTCGACAACACGCGGACGCTGTCCCTGCTGCGGCGGCTCGGCGTCGAATTCGCTGCACCGGACCAGGCCTGGCTCGGCCTGGCCATGAAGTGGGCCGGGGATTCCGGCTTCATTCCGGCGCCCGCCACCGTCCACGAGATGGCCGGCTAGAAGCACACAAACCTGTTGGAGGGATTTCGGTGAATCAAGAAGTTCGGCGTGCGGCGGTGGTCACCGGCGCTTCGTCCGGGATCGGCCTCGCCATCTCGCGGAAACTGGCCGCCGACGGCTACGACCTGGTGATCAACGGGCGCAACGCGGACCGGTTGAAGGCGGTCGCCGATGAGCTGGCGGTCTTCTCGGATCGCGTGCTCCCCGTGGCCGGTGACGCCAGCGGTTCCGAGGTCATCGCGGAATGCATCGAACGGAGTGTCGCCGAATTCGGTGCGGTGCCGACGGTCGGCGTGGTGAACGCCGGCCGCGGCCTGCCCGGCACGGTCTTGTCCTCCGACGAGAGCCAGTGGGCGGAGATGTTCGAGATCAACGTCATCGGTGCTCTTCGCCAGCTGCGTCAGCTCGGCGGCGCGATGTGCGAGGACATCGCCGCGGGGGCGCCGGGGCGGGCGTTCGACCTCGTCGTCCTCGGCTCGACCATCGGCAGGAACGTCTCCCCGTTCAACGGCGTCTACGGCGCGACCAAGTTCGCGGTGCACGGCGCCGCGGAGGCGCTGCGGCGCGAACTCGGTCCCAAGGGGATCCGCGTTTCCCTGATCGAACCGGGAATCGTCGGCACGTCGTTCCAGGAGAACGCCGGCTACGACGCGGAATGGTTCAAGTCCTACTCGGCCGAGATCGGGCCGATCCTGGCTCCGGAGGATATCGCGGACGTCGTGCACTTCGTCGTCTCGAGGCCGGCTCACGTGCACCTGAACAACGTGTCCATCCGGCCGACCAGGCAGGACTACCCGTAGCCCGCATTCGTTCCGTTCGGTCTGAAACCGGTTGCTGGAAGGTAAAACGATGAAGTCAGGTACCGAGAAGAACGCGATCGCGGTGATCGGTTTCGACCCGGCCTTGGTCTACGACTGCGTGGCCCGCGGGCTGCGCACCATCATGGTGCGCGACGTCGAAGCTCATCTGCGAGGGCACGCGGTGCCGGTTCCGCCAGCCGTCGAAGAGATCGTGGTCGCCGACCTCACCGACGTCGGGGAGATCTGGGCCGGGCTCACCCGCGGACTCGGCGACCGGCCGGGCGAGCACCTGCGCGGGATCGTGACCTTCGACGAGTTCGCCGTTTCCACCACCGCCGCTCTCGCCTCCCTGATGGGGCTTCCGGGACTGGGCCTCGACCGCGCGGTGGTCATGCGGGACAAGCACCTGCAGAAGGAACACGTCCGCCGCGCGGGTCTTTCCGCCGCGGAAGCCCGCGTTGTGGTGCCTGGCAGCGAGACCGTGCGCGTTCCGTTCCCTGGGCCGTGCGTGGTCAAACCGCTCGCCGGTGGCGCCACGACGTCCACCGAAGTCGTGCGTACGGAGGCGGAGTACGAGGCGCTCCTGGAGCGGTTGTCGACGTCGGCGACCTCGCCCTATGTCGTGGAAGACCTCGTCGACGTGGGGGAGGAGTGGATCGTCGACGGTGTGGTCCAGAACGGGATCGTCGTCTTTTCCTCCCTCGGCCGCTACGGCGAGCCGTGTCTGGCCTACACGACCGACGACGTCGCGCCGATCCGCGTTCTCCGCATGGACAAGGCCGGCGAGGACGACCGCTGTGCCGAAGCGCGAGCCTTCGCGGGCAAGGCTTTGCAGGCTCTCGGCTACGGCGACGGCGTCTTTCATATGGAGCTCTTCCTCGACCGCCGGACCGACACCTTCTCGTTCGGGGAATGCGCGGCGCGCGTCGGTGGCCTCCTGATCCAGGAGATCGTGCAGATCAAGCACGGCTTCTCACTGGCGAGCGCCGGTGTCGACGTCGCACTGGGTGAACCGGTGCGCGGCGAGGACCGCGACGAGGGGCGTTTCGTCGGATCGACGTCACTCCACCTGCCCCGGGGCACGGTGATCAAGCTGCCGGACCCGCATGAATTCTCGGCCCCCGAACACATCCACGAGTTCAGGATCGCGGCGCTGCTCGGGGTGAACGATCCGCCCGCGGTCCGGGCGACCACGGACTGGCAGGGTATCTGCGTCGTCTCGGCGCCTTCGCTGGAGAAGCTGGAAGCCCGGATGAACGCCGCGCAGCGTGATTTCAGTGCGCAGTCGCTCGTCGCCCCGAGCTTCGCCACCGGGGCGCGTCAACGCGAATTCCGGGCCGGCCACGGGGAAATGTTGCGGAAGTCGCTGTGATGTCGCTGCGAGAGAATTTCGGTCCGCTCCGGATCCCCGCGTTCCGGGTCTTCTGGACGGGACATGCGGTGTCCTGCTTCGGGGACGGGATGGTCCCGCTCGTCACCGCCTTCGCGGTGATCGGGCAAGGACACGGCGCCGTCGAACTCGGCGCGGTGCTCGCGATCGGCGTGGTGTGCCGCATCATCGCGACCTTGGTCGGCGGGGTGCTGGCCGACCGGATCTCGCGGCTTCGCTTGATGGCGTCCGCCGACGCGGTGCGCTGCGTGGTTCAGCTGTCGCTCGGTGTCCTGCTGACCGCGGGCCACGGTTCCGCGGTCGTGCTCGCCGTCGGCAACGCGATCTATGGGGCCGCCGCGGGATTCCACGGTCCGGCCGTCAAGGGGCTGATGCCGACACTGGTGGGCAAGGACCTGCTCCAGCAGGCGAACGCTCTGCAGGCACTGACCCGGAGCACCTGCATGGTCGCCGCACCGGCCACGGCCGGTCTGCTGATTCCGCTGGCAGGCACGCAAGCGGTCTATTTCGTCGACGCCCTCACCTTCGCCGTCAACGTCGCGATCCTGCTCAGGCTGCCGGGCGCCGCCATCCGGGGTGTCCGCGGAAGCTCGTTCCGCGCGGATCTCGTCCAGGGCTGGAGCGAAGTCGTCCAGCGTGGCTGGCTGCTCGCGAACCTCGGCGTCCACGCACTGTGGAACTTCGGGATGGCGATCTTCTTCGTCCTCGGTCCGGTTTTGGCGCAGGAGCGCTTCGGCGGACCCGCCGCGTGGGGCGTGATCAGCGCGGGAATGGCCGCCGGCGCACTCGTCGGCGGGGCGATCGCGCTGCGCTGGCGCCCACGGCGTCCGTTGGTGACCGGCAACCTGATCCTCGCCGCGTCGGCGTGCCCATTGCTCGCGCTCTGGCTCGGATACAGCACACCGGTCCTGGCCTTGACCGCGGCGATCGCCGACTGTTGTGTCGTGCTGCTCAGTACCTTCTGGGACTCCACCGTGCAGCGGAAGGTCCCCGAGCAGGTGCTTTCGCGAGTGATGTCGTACGACTACCTGCTCACCATGATCTCGATGCCGATGGCCTACGCCCTGATCGGTCCGATCATGAACGTCGTCGGCACCGACGGCATCCTGGTGCTGGGTGCGGCGCTCGTCATGATCCCCGGGCTGCTCGTCTGCCTGCTGCCGTCGGTGCGGAATATCTCGAGCCGTGACCAGAGCGAGGAGTTCCTTCCGGTCGCCGTGCCCCAGAAGGTGTGATTTCTCCAGCTCCGAGTCGCGGCGTTCGTTGGGCCGTGTGGAGCAATCTCGCGGTTTTCGCCAGGTTTCCCGTCATGGGGTTCCCGGTGGCTCGTCGGAGAGTCGCCGGGACTTCCACCCGGCGGCTCTCCGGCGTAGAGAGGAATCAGGCTGATGACCGTACAGAGCATGAGGACGGACGAGGTCGGCGAAGTCGGTGTCTGGTTGATGGGGGAGTTCGGCGGCAGGCTGCCCACCTCCGTGATCAGCCGGGTGCTCAACGCGAGCAGACGTGACCTCGAAGGCCGGATCGACGCCGAGGAGCTGGCGGAGATGTTCCACGCCTTGAGCCGGTTCCGGCTACAGAGAATCGTGGCCGAGGACGACCGGACCAGGATCAGAATCCCCTGGCCGTCGGGACGGCAGGTCAGCGAGGGGTGCTGATCGTTCCCTCGATGACCGCACGGAACATCCAGTCCAGGCGGGCTTCCGGTGGGCCGGACACCAGTTCGTCGCTGAGAGCGGTGATGCGCGGGTGGGTCTCGGGCGATGCCTCGTTCAGTGCGGTGACGAGGGCGCGATGGTCGTCGTCGGTGCTCTCGTGGCGTGCCGACTGCTCGGCGGCGGTGGCGGTCGCGACCTGGAGGAGCACGTCCACACCCCACGCCGCCTGCGCGTCCGGCGCGCCTCCCTCATGCAACAGGGTCAGGATCGCTTCGACGACGGCAAGGTAGTTCGGCCCGGAAGGCCGCGAGATCAACGCGGAATGGGCCAAGGCCGGATTCTCGAGCAGGACTCCCGTGTACGAGCGGAGCACCGAGACGAGCCGGCTTCGCCAATCGCCCTTAGCGCGAAGAGGCCCGAGATCGACCTTGCCGAGCAGGTCTTCGAGGATGGCCGCGTGCAACTCGGCGGTGTTGGCCACGTACACGTACAGCGAAGCGGCGCCAGTGTCGAGCTCCTGTGCCAGCCTGCGCATGGTCACCCGGTTCAGGCCCTCGGCCTTCATCACCCGGACCGCGGTGCCGACGATTCCCTCGTAGGTCAGAGCGGGTTTGGCCGGCCGCTCACGGCGGCTGCGAGGAGCGGGGTTTCGCGGACTCATCGGCCGATGATAGTGAACATGTTCGTCCCGAACAAGTTCGCGCCCCTGGGCGTGGAGTGTCCACTGTGGAGGGTGAGGGGAGCGCAAGCTGCGGTGGGCGAGTGGTCGGGTCTCGTGAGCGGTAATGACGGTTAGAACCGTCATTACCGCTCACGAGCGACGCGGTACTCTCCTTGCCACTCGCGAGACCCACCACGCCGCCGGGGCTGCCCGAGACCGGTCGCGGTTCGATGTCATGGGGCCGAAAGTGCTGGTTGAACTCTTGACGAACTTGTCGCGAAGGATCGGCGACAGGCGACGTAAGGCCGGTCGTACGGGGCCTTGTCGTGGGCTGAACATTTGTTGGGACACAAGCAGATCACGATGGCAGGCGCGGGTGATCCGGATCATGGGTGTGCCCCTATCATGGCCGCGTCTGCTTCCCTCCCCCCGAAGTCGTCGCTCCCGAAAAGGGGAAACCACAACCATGTCTGACGTCATCAACAGCATCTTCGGCCGCTCCAAGAACGAGACCCCCAAGCCCGGTGAATACGGCGCGGCCGGCGTCGTCACCGCCCCCGGCACCATCCAGCCCGACACCGCGGACGCGGCTGTCGCCCCTGAAACCCTTGATGCCGAAGCGATCGAGGCCGACCAGGTCGAGACGGCCGAGTCGACGGGCGACGCCGCCGACACCGAAGAAGCCCCGGCCACCGACGCTGTCGTCGAAGCCGACGAAGCGGAGTCCGTCGACGGCGACGAAGCCGAAGACGACCTCGAGGACACTGCAGACGCCGATATCGCTGATGCTGATGAAGCCGACAGTGCAGAGGCCGGAGAAGCCGAGGACGACGCCGCTGACGACGCGGACACCGCCGAGGCGGAAGACATCGACACTGCTGACGTCGATGAAGCCGACACGGACGAAGCCGATGTTGATGAAGCTGACACCGACGAAGCTGACACCGACGAGGCCGATGTCGATGAGGCGGACGACGCCGACGACGAAGCTGACGTTGACGAAGCTGACGTTGACGAAGCCGACGCCGATGAGGACGCCACAGACGAAGCGGCCGCCGACGAAGACGTTGCGGACGACGAAACCGCAGATGAGGACGTCGCCGAGATCGCCGACGAGGACAGCGAAATCGCGGAGGAAGCCGAACCCGTCGCCGAATCCGAAGAAGTGCCGGAGGCTGTCGTCGCTGCCACCGATGAGGAAGACGCCGAGCCGGTCGCGGTCGAGGCGCGGCCCGACGCGGGCACCCGCGGCAGCACCACAGTCGGCGACGGGGTAGTCGGCAAGGTCGTGAACATGGTGGCACGTAAGGCCGAGGGCGTACACGACCTCGGCGACGAAGGCATCACGGTCGACGTCGAAGGTGACGTCGCGACGATCAGGGTCTCGGTGGTCGTCGAGTTCGGGCACGCCGTCAAGGCCCTGGCCGAGCGGGTCCGGATCGACGTGATCGAAGCCGTAGAGCAGTTCCTGGGCCTCGATGTCGCCGGTGTCGATGTCCACGTCGCCGACATCCACCTGCCGGACAACTTCTGATCAAGACGGACGAGGGCTCGGTCCCGTATCCGGGGCCGAGCACCTTGGACACAACGGGAATTCAGGATTTTCGGTAGTGTCGGGAACGTGGAGAGGACCGATCCCGGCATGAGGCTCAGGCTGCTGCTTGCGCTTTTCCTGCCGGAATTGTTCGTCGTGCTCCCCGTTGTCGGCGGCGTCAACCCGCTGGGCCTGGCCACCGCACTGACCGCGACGCTCGTGGTTTCGAATCCGCTGGGCCTCGCCGCCGCGCTGGCCGCGTCGCTGACGATCGTCCTCGCGATCGTCGTTCACCTCCGGCTCGAACCGGCCGCGGCCGCGATGCGCGTGCGCGCGATCAGCTTGCGCGAACGCGCGCAGTTGTTCCTGCGCCTGCGTGATCCCGACGCGCGCGGGCGCACTCGGGCACGAGCTCCGTCACTGGGCAGCGCGGCTGCCTGAGTTTCTCCTCGTCAGGTAAAGGCAGTCGCTTCCGCCTGTCCACCTGCGAACGACGGAGTGACTCTTTCATGTTCGATATCTTTCTGTACCCCGTTTCCGCCATCCTTTGGTTCTGGCACAAGGTTTTCGGCACCGTTTTGAACCCCGGCTCTGGTGTGGCCTGGGTGCTGGCCATCGTGTTCCTCGTCTTCACCTTGCGCCTGCTCCTGATCAGGCCCGCGCTCAGTGCGCTCCGGGCAGGCCGCCGCATCCAGGCACTCGCCCCGCAGATGCGGAAGATCAAGGAGAAATACGGCGAAGATCGCCGGCGGATGTCGCGGGAGATCCAAAAACTCCACGCCGACACCGGTTCGAACCCGCTCGGCGGCTGCTTGCCGATGCTGATCCAGCTGCCGGTGTTCCTGTCGCTGTACTGGGTACTGCGCGACTTCACCCCGGGTGCGCCGTCGAATCACGTGTTCGACCATGCCGGTGTGGAGTCCTTTCTGAACGCGGACCTGTTCGGCGCGAAGCTCGGGAACTGGCTCTCGCAACCGGCCGCCGACCTCGCCGCTTTCGGCACCGACCTCTCCCGGATGGCCGCGGTCGGTGTGCCCTTGATGCTGATCGCGGGGCTCGCGACGTTCCTGTCGATGCGTGCGAGTCTCACCCGGCAGACCGCGGCCACCCCGCAGGCCGCCGGTCTCGGCAAGGCGATGATGTACCTGGCACCGATCGGCATGCTGGTCTCGGGTTCGTTCTTCCCGGTGCCGATCGGCGTGCTGCTCTACTTCCTGGCCACCAATGTGTGGACCCTGGGCCAGCAACACATTCTGACCAGGATCGTCGACCGAGAGGAGGAGGCGAAGAAGGCCGTCAAACCCGTGGTGACCGGTCCTCGCCCTGGACCGAAACCGAAGCGGCGGCTGTAGGAACCTGACGCCGCCAGGCGAGCAGGATCGCGGTCCCGATCACGATCTTCCAGATCTCGAACGGATACCCGGCGAGGCGTTCGGTCAGCCCGATCCCGATTCCCAGCTGGGGAGCGCTGGTGAGGGCCAGACCGACGATTCCGACGAGCACACTGATGCCGCTGAAGAGGGCGAGACCGCGGTGGTGCCGGCGCAGCGCCAGCGCGAGCAGCAGCATGCCGAGGGCGGACATGGGCACGGCCAGGAGTGCGCCGAGCAGATGCAGGTCGATGCTGACATCCTCGGGATAGAGCCCGGCGATGATCGCGCCGACGCCGGCGATCGCGACCATCACCACCCCGGTGGTCGCCTGCTTCCCCTTGGGCCAAGCGGGACGGCCGAGGAGCGCGCCGATCGCGGCGAGCGCGCCCACCGTGACATAGGCGGTGTTCATGAGTCCGTGCATCGGCGAGCACACGTAGGCCTGGTAGGTCTTGACGGTGACCGTGCCGCACCCCACGGCGCCCAGATCGCTGATGTAGTTGTCCACCATGCTGTAGGGAGCCTTCGACGCCGCCTGCACGATCGCCTCGACGACGAAGAACCCGATCGACAGCGCCCAGCACCAGCCGGCCAGCGCCACCCGCGTGCCGAACGAGACGGGAAATCCTGTCACTGTCACGTTTTCTGCCGTTTTTGCCATGATATCCCCCCGATTTCGCGCAGAGCGCGGTCGTAGACGATCAGATTCCGGTCGCGGCGTCGAAGATCTCCCGCAGCTGAGCCGCGTACCGGGGCGCGGGTGCGCCGTTGCGGATGGCTTCCAGCGCGCCGTCGAGAGCCCGCCGGATCGTCGTGCACATGACGTCGATGTCGAACTCGCGGAACTGGCCTTGTTCCTGCCCCGCTCGCAGAATGTCGCCGAGGTCGTCGAGCTCCCGCGTGTGACGCTTGTGCTCGGCCCGAGGAATACCTCCCGCGGCGAAGATCGCGGTGAGAGCGGCCAGATGCCGGGGATAACCGGCGTAGAGATCCACGCTTCCGCCGATGAAGGTCAGCAAAGCCTCCCGAGGCGAGGACGCCTCGGCCATCAGCGGGCCGATCACCTCGGCACCGAGGTCGTAGACCCGGGCGACCACCTGCTCGAGCAGTTCCGCTCGATCGCGAAAGTGATAGGTCAGCACGCCCCGGCTGACTCCGGCCCGTTTCGCGATCCGAACCGTCGAGGCATCGGACAACCCGTGCTCGGCGATCACCTCCACCGCGCACTCGACCAGTTGCCGACGTCGCGCCGCGCGGATGAACGAGTCGCCAGCACTATTTGACATGTCGGCTCAAAATTTAGCAGCCCTGTTCAAAAGCGGCAAGGACCGCGTGCGGGGCGTCGGGACCAGCCGACGAGATGATCGCTGATAGAAATGCCCGGTGCGGGATTTCATCAAGGGTGTTCGGATGTTCGGCCAGGGCCTCGGCCTTCTGCTGCGGTCGCCGAGGCTGCTGCTGATCGGTGCGCTGCCCGCGGTGCTGACCACGTTGCTCCTGCTCGGCGGGATGATCGCGCTGGTGTACTGGGTCGACGATCTGGCGGCGCTGATCACGCCCTTCGCGGATGGTTGGTCGGAGACCTGGCGGACGACCGTGCGGGTCACGGTCGGTGTCGCGTTGTTCGCGGTGGCACTGGCCATCGGCCTGATCGGCTTCACGGCGCTGACGCTCGCTGTCGGCGGACCGTTCTACGAGCACATCGCCGAGAAGGTGGAAGACGACCTCGGCGGGGTTCCCGGAGCGGTCGACCTGCCGTGGTGGCGGTTGCTGGGGATGGGTTTGCGGGATGGTCTTGTGCTGGTCCTGCGCTCGCTGATGTTCACGATTCCGTTGCTGCTCGCGGGATTCATCCCCGTGGTGGGGCAGACCGTGGTGCCGGTGCTGCTGGCGTTGGTGACCGCGTGGTTCCTGACGCTGGAGCTGATCGCCGTGCCGTTCTACCGGCGGGGGATGGACTTGAAACAGCGACGAGCGGTGGTGCGCAAACGTCGTCCGCTCGCCCTCGGATTGGGCCTGCCCGCGTCCCTGCTGTGTGCGATCCCGCTAGCCGCGATCATCGTGATGCCGGTGGCGTTCGCGGGTGGTGTCCTGCTCGCTCGAGAAGTTCTTGCCGATCCCGCCGACGATCCTGCTCCTCGGTGAGCAGGTTCTTGGCATCGCTTCGAGTGCTCCGGCGGCGCAGCACCGCGTAGGTGAGCAGCAGCACGACGAAGAACGGAGCTCCGAACTGCCAAGCGGGATCAAGCCCCGGGACGAAGTAGGTGGACACCAGTGCCGCCGTCAAGAACACCACGCTCAATCCTGACGTCAGCGGGGCTCCCGCCAGTTTGACCGGCGAGGCGGGCAAGCCGAGCGTGCGCCGGTGGCGGAAGACGAAATGGGTCACGAGGATGAGGATCCACACAACGATCGCGGCGAAGATCGAGATCCCGAAGATCACGATGTAGGCCTGCGAATTCGACCGCGCCGAGAGAATCACCGCCACGGCCATGCCGATGGCCGACAGCGCCAGAGCGTTGCCGATCGCGCCGCCGATACCGATCATGGTCATCTGGCGTGAGGTAACCGGCGGGAAAGCTCTTCTCGGGGTTTCTGGGGAAGAGATACTTCGTTGTACGTCATGTCGGTCATCCCTGCGTACGGACGCCGCCTTGCGGATCGTCGGGCTGGGTGGGGTAGGCACTGGTGCCGTCGGGGAGATAGGCGGCGGCGGGTGACCCGGCGGGTACGAAGACCGCCACCTCGCGGATCGGGATGTCGCCGGTGTTCTCGACCTGGTGCAGCGTGCGCGCCGGAAGATGGATGCAGGTGCCAGGGCCGATCGGGTTCCGCTCGCCGTCGATATGCAGGATTCCCGTGCCCTGCAGGACATAGATCACTTCGTTGTACAGGTGGTAGTGCAGTGGCGCGGCTTCGCCTGCCGGCACATCGCCGACGAAGTGCGTGCCGGACCGGAAGCCGGTCGACGGGTCGGCCAGGATCCGGTACTCGCGTCCCGCCGTGGCCTGACCGATTTCCTGTGCGTCGAGCGGTGAAACGGTGCGCCGTTCGCCGGTGGCGGCACCCGCCGGACCGGTCACTCGCACACTGACGATCTCGGCGGCTTCGTCGATCTCGAAGACGTACTTTTCAGCGGGGGCAAGGTAGAGCCCGCTCTCCGGACCGAATTCGTATGCCTTGCCGTCGAGCAGCAAGCGACCGCGTCCGGACAGGACGAACAGCAGTTCTTCATGGTCGCCGGTGGCCAGGGGAGGGGTCGTCCCCGGCGCGAGGGAGAGCACGGTCTCGGTGAGATACGTGCAGCCGAACGACTCGGGCAGCACCGCCTGGATCAGGCCTTCAGGTGAAGGCCGCGGTTCGACGTCGGCGCGCTGAACGACATAGCGCGAGCCCATCAGATGGCCAGTGTGATCGTCGTACCGGCGAGCGCGAGCGACACCGGACAGGTTCGTTTGGCCTGCTCGGCGAGCCGGGTGAAAGCCTCCCCGGTGAGTTTCGACGCGGAGCCGATCACCGACAGGATGATCTCGGTGATCCGGAACCCTGAGTCGGTCTGTTCCAGCCGTACCACGGCTTTCGCGCTCACCTCGACGTCGGTGTGGCCGTTCTCCTCGAGCAGGTTCGCGAGCGACATCGCGAAACAACCGGCGAGACCGGCACCGATGAGTTCCTCGGGGTTGGTGTTGAGCGGCGCGTCGTCCGTCTCGCGCGACCGGAGCGAGTAGTCGCTGTCGAGTGCGCCACTGGCCGTCCGGATGTGACCTTTCCCGGTGGGGACCGGGCCGGCCCACTGCGCTTCGGCACGACGGCGTACTTGAATTCCCATGGTGGATTCTCCTGTGAGATCAGGCCTGGCGGCGGTATTCGGCCAAGGCCGCGGCAAAGGACTCCACGTCGTCGACGGAGTTGTAGTAGTGGAAGGCGATCCGTAGCAGCTGCCCGCGTGGACTCGTGATCACCCCGCGGGCCGCGAGGAACGACGCGAGCGCGAGGGGATCCTCATCGCGCAGTGCCACCTGCGGGCCCCGCGCCGACGGCTCGGACGGCGAGGCCAGATCCTCGCCTGCTTCCACAAGGCGCTCGTGGAGATGCGTGACCAGTGCGGCGACGTGGTCGCGCCGCTGCCCTGGATCGGTGCGGGCCAGCATCGACAGGCCGGCGGTGGCTCCGTAGGCGGCGATCACCGGCGGGGTCCCGGTCTGGAAACGTTTGGCGCCTGAGGCGAAGGTCAGGTCACGCGGATCGAACGCGAAGGTGTCCTGCTGGCCGAACCACCCGGTCAAGAGCGGGTCGACGGCGTTCCTCACACCCTCCCGGACGTAGAGGAACGCGATCCCGGGGACGCCGAGCAGGTACTTCAACGCTCCTGAGATCAGGTAGTCGCAGTTGAATTCACGCACGTCGACGTCGGCCACGCCGAGGCCCTGGTACGCGTCGACGATCACCTTGGCACCGTGGCGATGCGCGGTCTCGACGACCTCTTCCACCGGGAACCGCCGGCCGTGGGCGTAGGTATTCAACGGCACCGAGACCAGCGAACAGGAGGAATCGATCAGCTCCGGGTAGCCGCTCGCCCCGTCGGCGAACCGCACCTTCGCGCCGCGTGGTTGCTGCGCCAGCCAGACGTGCGCCACGGAAGGGAACTCCAGATCGGTGGTGACGAGCCCCGGTCGCGCGGCCCAGTCCTGACCGCTCGCCACCTGGAACGCGCCTTCCGACGCACACGACACGATGGCGATCTCGCGCGGGCTCGCCCTGATCAACCCGGCGAACGCCTCGCGGGCACGCTCCACCTCATCGACCCAGTGCTCCCACGGATTGCCGTACTCGAGCAAGGTGGACTGGAAGGTGGTCAGCGCACCGGCCAGCGCGTCCGACAGCGCGCCCTGACTGCACGACGCCAAGTACGTTTTCGTTCGTGTGATGGGGAAGTGCGCCCGAAACTGCGCGGGCGTCAGTCGCTCGTCCGTCATACCAGTTCCGTTCGCTGAAGCGTGTTGTGGAGCTCGCCCAGCCCGCTCACCCGTGTGCGGAGCACGTCACCCTCGGCGAGATAGATCGCCGGCTCTCTGGCGTTGCCGATGCCGCTCGGGGTCCCGGTGAGGATCACGTCGCCGGCGCGCAGTGTCATGCCGCGGCTGAGTTCGGCGATGATGCGGGGGATCGGGAACGCCATCTCCGCCGCGCTCGCGTCCTGCAGGAGCTCGCCGTTCAGCTCGCAGGTGATGCGCAGATCCTTGACGTCGTCGATCTCGTCCGCGGTGGTGATCCACGGTCCGAGCGGCATGGTCGCGTCGATGCTCTTGCCCTTGAGCCATTGGCCGCCGTGCGCCCGTTGCAGGTCACGCTGGGAGACGTCGTTGGCCACGAGGTAGCCGAAAACGTGTTCGTACGCGGTGGCTTCCGGGATCGAGCGGCCATCGCGACCGATGACGATCGCGATTTCCGCTTCGTAGTCCCACTTCGAGGAGATCGTCTCGTCGAAGGCGATCCCGTCGTGGGGGCCGATGACGGTGCCGGGACCTTTGGTGAAGAACGTCGGATGCTCGGGGAGCGCGTCAGGGTCTTGGCCTTCTCGCTTGCCGGCCGACTCGTAGAAGTGGTCGAGGTAGTTCCAGCCGGTGCACAGGACGTCCCGGTTGAACCGCCGGACCGGCGAGCCGAGCCGGACGTCGCCGAGCGGCCGCGGCCGTGCGTCGTGTGCCGCGTTCGCCACCTGCTTGAAGCCGACCGCGCCACGGATCACGTCGTCGACGGTGCCGAGTTCGGCCGGGGCGACCCGCACCGTGCCCAGATCCGCGTCGACCACGCCGATCGCCCAGCTGTTTCCGAGATCGACCGCCGCCAGCTTCACCGTTCCCCGCCGATCGCCGCGATCGCGTTGATCTCGATGAGGTAGTCCTTCTTCACGAACTTCGAGACCTCGACCATCGTCGACGCCGGCGCGTGCTCGGTGAAGTACTCACGCCGGACCTCGTGGATGGCGTCGAAGTCCTCCATGTTCCGGACGAACACGTCGACGCGGGCGATGTCGGCCAGCGTCCCGCCCGCCGCCGCGACGGCGGCCTTGAGGTTCTGGCACACCTGGTGGGTCTGCGCGGTGATGTCACCGACGCCGGTGATGCCGCCTTCGGCGTTGCGCGCGGTCATGCCGGAGATGAAGACGAGCCGCGCGGTGGCGGGCACTTCGATCGCCGACGCATGGGCGAAGTGCCCGTTCGGGCTCGCGAGCTCCGGAGCGACGATGGTCTGGACGGTCATGGCTTCCTCCTCTGTTTCAAGTGTTTTCAGCGCGCATCGTCGGGCGAGCTGTACCAGTCGGGCTGTGCCGGGTAGTGGGGACCGTCGTAGACCTCGAGCAGGATCGACGTCTCCTCGGCCAAGGTCGGGCCGTGGAGACTTCCCTTGGGGTTCCAGTAGAAGGCACCCTCCGTGAGGGTGATCCCGGTCGGCACATAGGTGTAGCGACCGCTGAGGCAGAACATGAACTGGTTCGACGCGTGGGTGTGGCGTGACGGGATGCCCGAGCCCTTCTCGAACCGCACCAGAGAGATCGACGCTCCGGTGTCCTCATTGCGCCACAACGCCTTATGTGTGAGACCGGCCAGCGTCTTCTCGACCCAGTCCAAGTCTCGGGTCTGCACCAGGATTTCCCGGAACCGGTTGTCCTGCACGCGTGCGCGGTCGGCCGCTTCACCGCCGTAGTTGGCCGGTTCGGAGAGATTCTCGTTCATGCGCCGGGTCCTTTCAGGACGGTGAGTTCGACGACGAACCACTCACCGGCCAGTTCGACGGGGCCGCCCGGGTGGAACCGCACTCCGCCGGCCGGATCGTTGTCGTCCACATCGATCGCGGCGATCACGTGCGGCACCACGGCGAGGTCCAGCGTGGCGTCGGCGACCGTCCACACCGAGACGTGCTCGTGCCGCAAGACCGGCACCCGCCCGTCCGGAAGTGGTGGTTCGCTCTCGCCTTGGACGCTCCGGGCGCCCGGCCCGATGTCCATCGGTTCGCCGAGATGCTCGCCGAGGTCTTTGAGTTCGACGATCCGGTTGCGGTAGAAGGACTTCCCGATGTTGGTCAGCCGGTGTACCGGCGACACCGGGCGGTACACGGCGCCTCCCCGGTACTCCGAGATGAAGCGGGGTTCGCTGCCGTCGAGCCAGTCCATCCGGCCGTCCGAGCCGTCGATGCTCAGCACCACGTACGGGTTGTGGTGCAGGTGCCAAGGATGGCAGGCACCCGGTTCGAGCGAGACGTCCCAGACGCGGACGGCGTTGTCGTCGTACAGCTCGACGAGCCCGATGTCGGCGAGAACGATCTTCTCACCCGACGGCGAAGTCACGACGTCGCCTTTCATTGTGCCACCTCCTGTGCTGACCCGACGAACTCGAGATATCGCTCCTGGACGCTGCGCGAGGAGCCGGCGGTCCAGGGCTCGATATGGGCGATGTGGCCGTCGGGCCGCAGAAGAACCACGGAATCGCCGGCCAGCCCGAACCGCGCGCGCACCGTCTCGCCGGGGTCGAAGTACGCCCGGTCACGCAGGCCCGAGTCGTGCGGGGCGTCCCAGCGGCTGATGACCACCTGCCGCAGCCCCGGCGGGTTGTCGACGGCGACCGGCGGCCGTCGCCGCGCGTCGGTGAGATGCAGTGCCACAAAGGAATCCCGGCACAGCTGGTGCAGCGAGATCTCTCCCCGCGTCGAGAAGACGCGAAGGTCCGGAACCCGCTCGCCGACGCGGATCGGCGTCGGTGTGGCCGTACCGCGCACCATCGACCAGTCACCGCTGTCGTCGATGTCGAGCCGTACGCCGAGCAGGGTCCGGGTCATCGCGTCACCCCAGCCGCCGGCACCCATGGCCTTACCGAATGCCTCAGCCGAGTCGAGGCGCCGGTCCATGACGGCGCGAGCCGCCTCGGCCATCTCGCCCGAACCGTTGATGGCGACAGGGGATTGCTCGGTCTCGTAGCCTTCGAGCAGCGCGTCGGTGGCCCAGCCGCGGTGCACCCACGCGAGCCGCCACGGGAGGTTGGACGCGTCGAGTACTCCGGTGTTCAGGCCCAGCGCCCACATCGGGGTGATCAGGTGGGCGGCATCGCCCATCAGGAAGACGCGGCCCTGCCGCCACGACGCCGCCACACGATGGTGGACGGTGTAGATGTTGCTGCCGCGGACGCTGAGCTCGGCTATGTCGCCGATGAACCGGTGTGCCTTGTCCCGCAGCTCTTCCGGCGTCGGTTCGGGCTGCCCCGCCGCGATCGGGAACAGGAAACGCCAGCAGTGCGGTTGCCGCACGAGGATCATCCACTCGCTGCTGTCGCCGAAGTAGGCCAGGTACGGGTAGTCGCGCGGATTGCCGACGTCGAGGTCGCAGATCAGGTCGACGAGCATGTAGCGCTGCTCGAGCGTATGGCCGGTGACCTCGATGCCGAGCCGTTCGCGCACCGTCGACCGGCCGCCGTCGCAGGCGAGCACACGGCTCGCTTCCATCGTGACCGGACCACCGGGCGTCGACAGGTGCAGAGTGACGCCGCCCTCGTGCTCCTCGAAATCCTCCAGCCGGTGCCGCATCCGCAGCGCTCCCGGGGCACGGGCCTCGAGCACCTCGGCGAGCACCGGTTCGAGCTCGTGCTGGGGAATGTTGATGACGAACGGAAACCGCGTCTCCCCGGCCAGCGCCGAAGTGAGGACACTCCCGGTGGACTTGCCGGTGGCGCGGTCGAGTTCGCCGATCTCGTCGATCCGCAGACTCGCTTCGAGCACCGGACCCAGGGCGCCGTACCGGTCCAGCACCTCGAGGGTTCGCGTCAGGATCGTCCCGGCCTTGGTGTCGGTGGACAGTTCGGCGTCGGCCTCGAAAACGAGGGTAGGAATCCCATAAGTTACAAGTCCCAGCGCGGTGATCAGTCCGATCGGACCGCCACCGATAACGGCCACCGGCGCGGTCATCGTGCCCCCTGGGAGAACGCGCGGTCGCGGGTGAGCACCGAGCCGGTCATCGTCGCGGCGTCGGACAACAGGAACATCAGCGGGCCGACCACGTCGTCGGGAGCGCCGATTCCTGTTGTCCTGGACCAATGTTCCCGTTCGGGGCCGGTCGGGTTCGCCGCCTGGAACTGCGGGGTGTCGATGACGCCGGGGAAGATCACGTTGACCCGCACACGCCGGTCGGCCGCTTCGGCGGCGAGCGACTTGGCGAACGGGATCATCGCGCCCTTGGCCGCCGCGTAGGCGGCCGCCTGAGCCCGGCCGAACGTGGCGAGACCCGAAGCGAACAGCACGATCGACCCGCGCCCGGCCTCGAGCATGCTCGGCAGGACCGCCTGGCATGACCACACGACCCCGTTGAGATTGACGTCGATCGCGCGCCGCCAAACGGTTTCGGGAGTGTCGACGACATCGACCCGTGGCTGCACGGCGGCTCCGGCGATCAGGCCGTCGATCCGGCCGAACCGGCGGTGTATGTGCGACACGGCCTCGACGACGGCGCCCCGGTCCGACACGTCCACTTCGATGTGGTGGAGAGAAGAATCGAGCTGCTCGGGTTTCAGCAGGTCGATCACGACCGCCGTGCCGCCTGCCTTGACGAACGCCTGGGACACCGCGGCGCCGATGCCCCGGGCACCTCCGGTTACCACCAGGACCTCGCCGATCGCGTCGAATGTCGGTTTCATCGCTCGGCCTTTCCGCTCAGGCATTCCGGAAGTTCCGCCCCGACCCGGCGCGCGGTGCCGGCCAGCGTCGTCAACACCGATACCGGTACCTCCACCCCGTCCCGATGGGCTGCCCGCGCCGCGGCGGCCTCGCGCTCACCCGGCAGCAGGACACGGTCGGCACCGGGCGCGAGCCGGGACTCTCGGACGTGCTGGGCGAGTTGCCCGGTACGCCACGCGAAGTCGGCGACGCCGAACACCGCCGGGTCCAGTGCCAGGAACAGGTGCGCGCAGTCGTTCGGCGTCGACGTGTCCGCGTACAGGCCCTTGACCCCGGGCCCGAACGAGCCTCCGCTCAGCACCCCGGTGAGGACGTCGACCACGAGCGCGAGGCCGTATCCCTTCGGCCCGCCGGCCGGAAGGAGCAGTCCGGCGATCGCCTCGACCGGGTCGGTTGTGGGACGCCCGTCGCGATCGGTCGCCCAGGTCGGAGGGATTTCCCGGCCTTCGGACTCGGCGAGCCTGATCTTGCCCAAGGCCGCTTCCGAGAGCGCCATGTCGACGAGCAGGGGATCGGGGCCGGGCACGCCGACCGCGATCGGGTTGTTGCCGACCACCGCGGTCGCCCCGCCGGGAGCCGGCATCAGGGGACGCGTGTTGGCCGCGGCGATCCCGATGAGCCCGGCGTCCATGGCGGCCTGGACGTAGCGGAACGCGCCGCCGAAATGGAAGGCCCGGCGGACGGTGACCACGCCGATCCCGAGTGCCCGCGCCTTCTCCACGGCCAGTGCCATCGCCTGGTCGGCGGTCACGATCCCGAGGGCGTGACCGGCGTCGAGCACGGCGACGGCACCCGCGTCGACGACCACCTCCGCCTTGGTGTGCCGGAAAACCGAGCCTGCCAGCAGCCGGTCGACGTACATCGGGACCAGCAGGACACCGTGCGAGGAGATGCCGCGCGCGTCGGCCTCGGCCAGGGCTTCGGCGACCTGGTGCGCCGCTTGACCTTCGACTCCTGCGGCAACGAAGACACTTGTGGTCGCCTCCACCAGCTCACTGATCTCGACGCGGGTCATGACGACACCGCCTTCGCCACGAGTGCCCCGGCGTTGCCCGCGATGCGTTGGCGCAGCTCGGCCGGAAGATGGGCCACCGCCTCGAACGGGTCGTCCAGTCCCATCGGGAACGGGTAGTCGCTGCCGAGAAGGACATGGTCGTCGCCGAAGGTCGCCCTGGCGAGATCGACGACCGCCGGCTGATGCCCCAGGCAGTCGCTCCACAGCAGGCGGACCGTGGCCGCGGGATCGGCGGTGTCTGGTGAGATCCCCGGCCGCCTGGTCGCTACACCTCGCGACCAACGTCCCACCAGCGCGGGCACAATCCCTCCACAGTGGACCAAGACGATCCGAAGATCCGGGTGCCGGGCAAGGACTCCACCGAGGACGAGCTGAGCGGCCGCGAGGCCGGTCTCGACCGGATTGCCCAGCAGATTCGACAGATAGTGCGGCTCCAGCCGGGTGTCGGGTGACTCGCCGGGGTGCAGCAGCAGCGGTCGGCGTCGTGCCTCCAGCACCGACCACACGGGTTCGAGCGCCGGATCGTCCAAGGCGACCGAGCCGCCGCCTGCCGACGCGGTCCAGCCGACGGAGTCGTCGACGTCCTCGGTGAGTTCGAGCGCGATATCCGGTTCGTCGAAGGGAAGGTACGTGAGCCTGTCCAAAGTGGACTCACCGTCGAGGCGGGCACGAAGACCGTCGTCGAGTGCCCGCACCCAGGCGCGCGTCTGCTCCGGCCCGAGACCCTGCCGGTAGAAGGGCGGGGGAGCGGACACCCACGCTCGGTCCAGTCCGGTCTCGGCCAGTCGCCGGGTCAGCCGCGGCGCGTCGTAGAGCGCGGCCGGCCCGGCGTGATGGCCGTCGAGTATCGGCGCCAGATGGGTGTGCACGTCTGTGCTGGACATCGAGGATTCCTCTGTATCTGTACGGAGAACTTCAGGAATGGAGCTCGTGCGCGACTTCGGAGATGCGCTGCGCGGCTTCGCGGAGCCGGTCCGGGGAATTCGCCGCGTACCCGACGACCAACCCGGGCGGACCGGGATGGACGCGGTGCCACGAAAGAGGCTGGGTGAGCACACCCGCCTCCGCGAGCCGCGTAGCGAGTTCGATGTCGTCGAGCGCCACACCCTGGTGGACCGGGGTGTCGATCATGACGTGCAACCCGGCCGCCACCCCCTCGACCCGTGCGCCGGGACAGGTTCGGTGCAGCGTCTGGACGAACGCGTCCCGTCGCGCGCGGTACCGGTTCCGCGTCACGCGGATGTGCCGGTCGACCTCGCCCTTGGCGATCAGTTCCGCGAGCACGAGCTGCGGGAGGACCGGTGAGCCGAGATCGTTGGCGTACTTCGCCATGACCAGGTCGTCCTGGAACTCCCGCGGCGCGATCAGCCAGCCCATCCGTATCCCCGGCGCCATGGTCTTCGACATGCTCCCGGCGTGGGCGACGTGCTCGGGTGCCGAGGCCTGCAGCGCGGGCACCGGCGCACGGTCGTAGCGGTACTCCGCGTCGTAGTCGTCCTCGATGATCAGCCCGCCCTGCCGTGCCCAGTCGAGTAACGCCCCACGGCGAGACGGCGCGAGGACGATGCCGGTCGGGAACTGGTGGGCGGGGGTGACCAGCGCGGCCCGCTCGCCGGTCGCGGCAAGCGCGTCGACCCGCAGGCCATCGGCGTCCACGGGCACCGGCACCGGGGTCATCCCGCAGTACGCCAGCCCCTCGCGCGTA
Source organism: uncultured Actinomycetota bacterium (assembly GCA_963766045.1). GTDB lineage: Bacteria > Actinomycetota > Actinomycetes > Mycobacteriales > Pseudonocardiaceae > Amycolatopsis. The sequence goes on from CAVXYN010000003.1 coordinate 3,407,275, forward strand.
CCCCGTGATCCGGGGTCCTCGACGGCGACGCTGGACACCCCGCGGTCGCGCAGAACGTGACACAGCAAGGTGATCGCCTGAGCCACCCCGCCGACGATCAGGATGTCGTCGGGATGCGCCCGCACGCCGCGAACCCGGCCGAGCCAGCCGGCCAGCTGCGTTCTGAGTTCGGCCGAGCCCCGCGGGTCGCCGTAAGCCAGTTTCGCCGGGCTCACCTGGTTCAGCACCGCCCGCTCGGCCCGCAGCCACGCCGCCCGCGGGAACGCCGACAGATCCGGCGTACCTGGTGAGAGGTCGATGTCGATCCGATGGTTCTCCGCGCCGGGCAATCGGGGCAGGAATCCCTGTGGACCGAGCCGGGAAGGCGGCCTCGGCCGTCCGGGCTCGTCCCTGGAGGCGTCCGTGACCACCGTGCCGTGCTTCGTCCGGGCGGTGACCAGGCCTTCTTCGGCGAGCCGGCGGTACGCCTCGACCACGACGCCTCGCGACACGTCGAGGTCGTCGGCAAGGGCACGGGTCGGCGGGAGCAGCGCGCCGACGCTGAGCCGTCCGTCTCCGATCGCCGAACGCAGGGCGCCGACCAGCCAGTCTGTGAGCCCCTTCGCCGGTGCGACGTCGGGCCGCAGCTGGAGGAAGTCAGCTCCTGGACTCGACGGTGGCCCTGCCATGTCCGCTCCTCACCACTTGTTCCTGTGCGGCCGCGTTGTCGTCGAGAAGGGTGCGAACGTGGTCGAGTCTCTTCCGCGCCGTCTTGAGTCCGGGGCGCTCCCGTGCCGCTCGCAGATCCCGCAGCCGGGCCAACGTCTCGATGACGGCCTCCAGCGGCGGGCCACTGGCCGTCATGTCGGAATGCCGTTCCCGCGGAGCGTCGGCCGCGGGCTCCTGCAGGAACGGGAGCACGAGCTTGTTGTGATGGAAGACGGTCGCGGCGCCGTGCTGCCGGCACGTGGCCAGCAACAGCTCGGCGTTCTCCCACAGCGGAGGCGACGGCGTCCCCGTCTCGAGCTCGCGTATGACCTTGCTCAGGAGCGACTCGGTGGTCGCCAATTTCCGGAGCAGCTTCTGGTCCTCGGGGGCGACGTACGGGTATTTGTCCGCGGTCACCCACTGGTAGAAGGGATCGTGGGGCGAGCACAGCCCGAGCAGGACGTCGATCGCGTTGATCGCCGCGAAATCACCGGCGTTCGCGCCACGGAACTCCTCCGAACCCACGCGATAGCTCTTGAAGTAGGGCCGGATGTTGTAGAAGAACCGGTCGGGTTCGAGTTCGGCCGCGAGCGTCCGGCCGTAGCGCAGGACGTCGCGCAACGCGGCCACCGCGTCCGCGAGCTGGTAGGTGGTCAGCGGGTTCGACATCCCCAACGAGGGGACGCTGAGCAGGGCGTTCGCGGCCCGGCGGTACGCCATCACCGCCAAACCGTTGTAGGTCAGGAAAATACGCTCGCTCGCCAACGTCGTGAAGGTGTTGAACGCACCCCCGACGGCCCGGTTGTGGATGTGCTGGTGGGCCGACGAGAACCGCGGAGCCACCCCGAGGGACGACGACAACGCCCGCGCCAGCGGTGCGACCTGCGACTGATCGGGCTCCACCTCGTGACGGCGGCAAGCGCCCAGATAGAAACCGACCATCCCCAGCAGTTCGTAGCGGGATTCAGGGTCTCGAGGGAGCTCTCGGCGCTCGGCCACCCGGCTGATCAGCGATCCGCCATCCCGCACGAGGACCCGGTTCAGGGCGGCCACCTCGGCCCTGTCTTCGAGGATGATCGCCTTCTCGGCGAAGTAAATCTCCTCGAGTTCGGTATTGAGCTCGGTGAACTCACCCCGAATCCAGCGGTCCAGGTCGTCGATCGCGTCATGGGTCAACGGTGGCCTCCTCTGCCTGTCGTCAGTGTGAGCCTTGAATGGTCCGCTCACCAGGACCATTACCCGCCCTCGTATCCGGACCAATCGATCGGGCTTGTTGTGGTTAGCCTCGGGGCATGGACGATCAAGTCGAGGACACCGTGGTGCGCCAGCACCGTCTGCTGGCCGAATGGCTCGGCTCGCGCGCCGATCAGGCCGTGCTGGACGAGCTGGGCGCCGCGCACACGGCCGACTTCACGCTGGTGACCGTCGACGGGGACGTCCTGGATCGCGACACGTTGCTGGCCGCGTTGGCGGGTGCGGCCGGCACCCAGCTGGGGCTGCGCATCGAGATCACCGACGTCACCGTCGTCGCCCGGTTCTCCGACGCCGTCCTCGTGCGGTTCCTCGAAACGCACGTGATGGGCGAGCAGGCGACGGCACGGCGGGTCAGCGCTTTGCTGCGGTCGGGCGACGGCCCGTTGCGGTGGGCGTACGTCCACGAAACCCGGACTTGAGATGTGATCGCGGTGGCCGGTGTGGCCCCCAGTCCCGCTTCCCAGCCACCGTCCACACTGGACAGACATGTCCCGAATGCCACGTTCGAGACGCTCGACGTCCCCAATGTGGCGTTCGGGACACCCCGAGAGGGCAGCTGCGTTCTACCGCTCCGGACAAGCCAGCGGTCGCCCTGGAAGATATTCCTTGACAAGAATATTCTGACAAGTGAATACTTCGGGCATGGACAGGATCGCATCTGCACTGGGGGACGCCGCGCGGTGGCGCATCGTCGAACTCCTCGCCGAGCGGCCCCGGTCTGTCGGTGAGCTGGCCGAGCTGACCGGCTCCCGGCAGCCGCAGACCACCAAACACCTGCAGACCCTCGCCCGTGCCGGCCTCGTCACCGTCCATCCGCTCGGACAGCGTCGCGTCTACGCGATCGAGACCGCGCCCATGGTGGATCTCGTGCGCCGGTTGCGGGAACTGATCGAGCTCGCCGAAGCGCACGAGGGCGGGCTGGACGTCGTCGCGCGGTATCAAGCCGCCTTCGAAGTGGAACTCGCGGCCGCGGACCGGCACCGGTGGGCGGACGGACGAGCCTTCTCGTTCGACCGCGTGCTGGCCGCGCCCACGGACGTCGTCTGGCGGCATTGGATCGATCCGGACCTGCTCGCGTCGTGGTGGGCGCCGCCGTCGATGACGGTCACCGAGTGCGTTCTCGAACCGCGGGCGGGTGGGCGCGCCGTCCTCGAGTATCGCGACGCCGAAGGGCGATATCGCTCCGAAGGGACCGTTCGCGCCGCGAAGGAACCTGAGGAGCTCGTCTTCGACCTTTCGGTGCTGGACGCCGCCGGGGCGGTCTCGTTCACCGGCCACTACGACCTCGCGTTCGCCGAGGACCCGGACGGCACCCGGTTACGGCTGGACCTGCGCATCACCGAGACGGCCGTCGAGGCCGTGCCCTTCATCGCCGGGATCGAAACCGGCTGGGGTCAAGTGCTCGACCATCTCGCCGCCGCCGTCGGCGCGGCTTCCATCAGGGGAAAGGAAACCCAGTCATGAGCGACTCCACCACGCGCAAGGTCACCGCGAACATCGCTCTCACGCTCGACGGGCGCTACAACGGACCCGGCGGACCCGGCGACCTGGGCGCGATCGTCCCGTACGCGGTCACTGAAGTCGCCCGGAACCAGCTCACCCGCATCTGGGAGACCGCGACGACCGCGGTGCTCGGCAGACTCAATGCCCAGGGGTTCCTGGGGTTCTGGCCGTCGGTCGCCGCCGACGACAACGCCGATCCGCGTGATCGCGGGTACGCGAAGTGGTTGGCGGACGCGGAGAAGGTGGTCTTCTCGACGACGTTGACCGAGGCGCCGTGGGAACGTGCTCGCGTGGTGAACGCGCCCGCCGCGGAGATCATCGCCGAGCTCAAGGCCGCCGGCGAGGGCGACATCCTGGTCAACAGTAGCGCGAGCATCATCAAGGCGCTTCTCGCGGCGGATCTCATCGACCGGCTGTATCTCATCCTCGTCCCCGAGATCGCCGGGGGAGGAGAGCGGCTGTTCGAGGACGGCCTGCCGGGTTCGAAGTGGACGGTCACGCATCAGGAGACCGGCGAGCAGGGCGAGATCGCGCTCGTCTACGACCGCGTCATGGGTTGACAGATGCCCGGGGTTGACAGACGCAAGAAGCGGTAAGAATATTGAACCGGTAACGAAACTGAACCGGTTGGAGTGTTCATGCTGGCGAGCGCACTGAAGGTCGCCGAGGTCGCACGGGAGATGGCCGACGAGACCGAGCGGGGCAGGCAGCTGGCCCCCGGGCTGGTCGACGCGCTGAAGGCACATGACCTGCTGCGTCTTGGACTCACAGCCGACCTCGGAGGCTCCGAGCACACCACCGCCGAGATCTTGGAGATGGCGGAGCGAATCGCCGAGGGCGACGGGTCGGCCGGCTGGTGCGTGTCGATCGCCGCGACCAGCAGCCTGCTCGGGGCGTACCTGCCGGAGAAGGGGGCGCAGGAGGTGTTCGGTGACCCGGGTTCCGTGGCCGCCGGAGTCTGGGCCCCGCGAGCCAAGGGCGTCGCCGTCGACGGCGGTGTGCGGATCAGCGGGCGGTGGGCGTTCTGCAGCGGTATCCGGCACTCGGAGTGGATCTTCCTTGGCTTCATGCAGGACGGCCAGGTGCGAACCGCCGCGTTCGCGACCTCCGAGCTGGAGGTGCTCGACACCTGGAAGACGTCCGGCCTGCGCGGCACCGGCAGCACCGACGTGGTCGCCGATGAAGTCTTCGTCCCGGACGAGCGCCTGTTCTCGGTCATGGCCGGACCGCCGACCGGAGCCCGTGCCCTGCAACGGTTTCCGCTGTTCGGCTTCTTCGCCGCCTCGATCGCCGCCGCCGCGCTGGGCAACGCTCGGGGCGCGATGACCGAGTTCGTCGAGCTGGCGACCGTGCGCAAGCCGTCCGGATCCCATCGGAGCACCGCCGAGCGATCGGCCACCCAGAGCGCGTTCGCGGCCGCCGAGGCGGCGCTGCGGGCCGCGCGAGGCCTGTACTACCAGGCGATCGACGACGCCTGGCAGGCCGCCGTCGCGGACGAGCCCATCTCTGTCGGGCTGCGAACCTCGCTTCGGCTGGCCTGCACGCACGCCGTGCGCACTTCCGCCGAAGTGGTCAGTGCCGTGTACGACCTCGGCGGCGGCTCCGCGATCTACGAGGATTCCCCCTTGCAGCGCCGTTTCCGCGACGCGCATACCGCGACCGCGCATTTCCAGGTCAACCCGGCGACGTTCGAACTGGCCGGGCGGCTGCTGCTCGGTCAGCCGGCCGATACCGTGCAGTGGTGAGCGATATCGGAGTGGTGACGCCGTTCTGGCTGGACCGGCCGGACGACGAGGCGGTCGGGATCGCGGTCGAGGCCGAGCGCAACGGGTTCGGCACCCTCTGGCTCGGCGAGATGACCACGTACGACGCTTTCGCACTGGCGACGGCCGTCGGCTCGCGGACCGAGAAGATCGGATTGCGTGTCGGTCCACTGCCGATCTCCGTACGCACACCGGTGTCCGTCGCGATGGGCGTGTCGTCGGTGACGGATCTCGCGCGTCCCCTCTCCGGCATCGGTCTCGGCGGTTCGAGTCCGGCGATCGTCGCCGGCTGGCACGACCGGGAGTGGACACGCGCCGCGGGCCGGATGCGCGAGACGGTCGGTGTGCTGCGGTCGATTCTGGACGGTGGGCGCACCGACTTCGACGGCGATCACCTTCGTAGCAACGGATTCCGGCTTCGCCGTTCGCTCCCCGGGCTGCCGATCACCGTTGCCGCCTTCGGGCCCGCGATGACCCGGGTCGCCGCCGAAGTGGCCGACGAGGTCGTGGTCAACCTGGTCTCATCGGAGCATGTCGCCAAGGTACGCAAGACGGTGGACACTCACGCCGCGGCCGTCGGCCGGACGCCGCCACGGCTCGCCGTGTGGCTCCCCGTCGCGCTCGAGCCCGGGCCGGCGACGCTGCGGCAGGCCGCCGCACAAATCGCCGTGTACCTGCGCCCGCCCGGCTACGGCGAGATGTTCAGCGAGCTGGGCTACTCTTCGCTCGTGGAACGTGCGAGGGCAGGAGCGTCCAGAATGGACCTCGCGGCGGCCCTTCCCGCCGAGCTGATCGCCGCGGTGGGTGCCGTCGGATCGAAGGCCGACGTGCTCGCCCGGATCGCTGAGTTCCACGTCGCCGGGGCGGACCACGTCGCCATCGTGCCGACGACCGCCGAGGACCCGTGCGGCGCGCGGCTGCTGGCAGAGCTGGCCCCGCGATGACCGCCGAACAGGAGTTCCAGCACCGGTTCACCGCCGAGTCCGTCGGCCGCGCCCTCGAACTCGTCGGTGAGCGATGGACCCTGCTCATCCTGCGCGAAGCGTTCTTCGGTGTCCGCCGTTATGGGCAGCTCGCCCGCAATCTCGGCATCCCGCGGCCGACCCTGTCCACCAGGCTCAAGCGGCTGGTGGAGGCCGGGCTCCTGGAGAAGGCCGCCTACGACGAGGACAAACACGAGTACCGGCTCACCGACGCCGGCAAGGGTCTGTTCCCAGCAGTGGTCGCACTGATGAACTGGGGTGACACCTACCTGCCGACGTCGGCGGGCCCGCCGATCGTGTTGCGGCACAACGACTGTGGTGAGCACGCCGATCCGTTTCTCGCCTGCCGGCACTGCGGCGGCGAGGTCACCACGAACAGCGTGACACCCGAACCCGGCCCAGGGTTCCAGTCCTAGCGTCTGGTGTGAACAGCGGCCTGGCTGATCACCGGGGTTCCAGCCGGATCCGCATATCGAGATTCCGCTCGACCTCACCGCGGTTGTACAGCAGGGGGAACGCGCCGCCCGATGCCCACAAACCGTTGAGATCGCGGTAGTGCGGACTGCGCGGATCTCCGGACTGCCCTGGTGCGTTGATCGCGTACGAACGGTTCCAGTCGCCGACATCCAGCGCCATCTTGAAGGTGGCGCCGATGATCTGCTGGTAGGTCAGCGGATGGAAGAACGACGGGTGGATCGTGTGGTACGAGCCGCCGACCGGGGTCGGTCCCACATTCGGGCCGCCTACCGGATGCACGAACTCCTGGTAGTGCAGCGAGCCCCAGCGCCACGTCGCCGTGTCGGGTCCGAGCTTGGCCGCGACGTCGCGGAGCGCCAGCGGCAGGGTGTCCAGAATCAGCTTGTCACGCACCGCCGCGCCATCAGGGCCGAGCCACGACGTCGGATCCGCGAACGACGAGATGACCAGGCTGAAGTCGGGGTTGATGGTGCGTACCAACGCATCCGCGGCTGCCTGCGGCAGCACCGCGTGTGCCCATACGTAGTGCAGGTACTTCATGATCCACGTCTCGAAGAGTGCGGCTCCCCGAGAATTCACCGACGCCACACCGTCGTAGCCACGGAGAATTTCCAGTGCCCGCGCGGTGTCCGGATCCGTCGACGAAAGGCCACGGACGAACGCGAGCAGCTGCGTGGCCACCAGCGACTTCTCGTCCTTCTGCAACGTCAGTGAATCCGCGACGGTCGCGCGCGGCTTGGCCTTGATCAGCTCGTCGATGCGCTGCTTCCGGTACGGCAGCTGCCATTCGTAGTTGGACACCACCGGATGGCCCGGCGGGATGTTGAAGTCGTTGGCGGTGGCGAAGAAGCCGGACGGCGGGTTGTACTGGCCCGGCAGCTCCTTGTTCGCGTGGAAGCCGTTCCACTCGTATCGTCCGTCGCCGGGCACGGGTAACAAGCCGTCGTAGTCGGCACCGGTGCGGCGCGGCGTCAGGCCGGCCGGAACGTAGCCGATGTCGCCCTTCACGTCCGCGTACACCAGGTTCGATCCGGGCGTGCCCCATTTCTGCATCGCCGTGGTGAACTCGCGGAAGCTCGTGGCCCGCTGGTAGTTCAGGCTGCCCAGATATGCCGAGCTGCCAGGCTGTGTCCACGCCGTGCGGACCGCGAACGCCTTGTGCGCGGCCTCGTCGACCTTGACGATCGGACCGTGCCGGGTGAAGGACAGTTCCCGGGTGACCGGCGTGACGCCCTCGACCGGAATGGTCTCGGTGAAGGTGGTCATCCGCTCCCAGCCGGAGCCGTAGCGGTACCGGGTGTGGTCGTTCGGGTCGAGCTCGTACACGTAGAGGTCGGTCTGGTCGATCGGCAGGTTGGTCAGCCCGAACCCGATGGTTCCGTTGTGCCCGATCGCGATTCCCGGATTCCACGGCTCGCCGGCGCCGGCGAGGTTCAACCCGGGTGCGGACAGCTGGGCGACGTATCGGCCCGAGGGCAGGGCGTCGGCGCCGCGGTGCGGGTCGTTGGCCAGGATCGGGCGGCCCGACGCCGTCTTGCCCGGTCCGACCGCCCAGGCGTTGCTGCCGGTGGTGGCGTCGGCGATGTCCTTGGTCTGGGTCTGGAAACCGGCTCCGGTGAAGGAAACCGAGGCCGTCGCGAGGTTGTACACCTTGAGGACGTCGTCGGGAACCGAGCATGGGTCGAGCCCGGTGGGGATGACCGCCTCGTGCTTGGGGTGCAGGCTGCGCAGGAAGCGGCTCGCGCCCTGGCCTGCCAGGCAGACCAGCTTCGCGCGGGCGACCTCCCACATCAGGTTCTCGCCGATGGCGTGCGTGCGAATTCGCACCACGTCTTCGGGGCGCCAGCGGGCCGGCTGGTAGCCGAGCTTCGCGAATTCCGGCGGGAGGGCCGCCGGATTGCGGCCCAGCCAGTCGACGTAGGAGTTGATACCTTCGGCGAACCGGCTCGCGGCCAGCCGCGCCTCCGGTCCGTACGACGCCCACTCGGCGTCCATATCGCCGCGGTAGAGGAACAACCGGGCCGCCCGATCCTGCTCCACATAGGACGGACCGAGCACCTCGCTGAGCGTGCCGAGGCCCCGGCGGCGCCAGGTGTCGACCTGGAACAGCCGATCGCGGGCGATATTGAAACCCTGCGCGAAGAAGAGGTCACTGGTATTGGCCGCATAGATATGCGGGACGCCCCATTTGTCGACCAGCAGGTCGACCGGCCGCTGGAGTCCGGCAACGTCGTAGGTCGGGCCGGACTCCGCGGTCGCGGCCGGAACCGGCGCCAGGCAGAGAAAAGCGAGAGCGACAAGGAATGCGCGCCTGATCGGCCCACCTTCACGTCTGCGTGCAGTCGCAACAGGTGCCACCGCCATGCTGATCACCTCGTTCGGGCTCGTGACCGATCGCCGGTCCGACCGGATTCACCAAGTGATGTCTATCCAGTACGGATATGGCGCGGCCAGCCCCTAAGGGGATCTTGAAGCCCCTAGTGTCGCTATTGAGGCTTCGACAGCAGCCGGACCAGGTCCGTGGCGATCCGGTGCTCGATGTCCCCGGGCACCGCCTGAACTCCGGCCTCGAGCCCGCCCACACAGACCGCGGCGAGACTGCGCGCCTGAAGGGTGAGCCCGAGATCCATGGCCTGGATCGGGTTTCCGTTCGCGGCGGTCAGATTCAGCATCCGCGCCTGGTCGAGCAGAATCAGCTCGCGGCCGTCGTCGAGCAGATACCCGGTGCGCCGCCCCGGCTCGCCGTATTCGATCACGCGCGTGGTGATCGCCCGCAGCGCTTGATGGTCGATCTCCCAGGCGAAATGGCCGACGCCGGCCAGTACGGCCCCGTCCGGAAGAGCCGCGAACTCGGCCGCGCCCAGTACCTTCGGCCGCCCGGTCGCGGTGAACACCAACTGCGCGTCGGCCAGCGCCTCGACCGCCGAGCCGACGCGATGACCGTTGAGGATCGCGTGCAATTCCCGGATCGGGTCGGTGTCGCGAACCGTCACGCGGGCACCCAGCTTGCTCAGCGTGTCCGCCACGCCCTTGCCACAGGGGCCATAACCGAACACCGCGGCACGGACGCCGGGAACCATCAGGTTGGTGGCGTTCATGAACCCCTGCACAATACTGTGGCCGACGCCGTATTCGTTCTCCACCAACAGTTTCAACGGCGAGTCGTTGATCACGACCACCGGCCGGTCCCAGTCCGGCAACTCTCGCAACCGCAGCCCACCGGTGGTCGTTTCCTCCGTGCCACCGAGGTATCCGGCAGGTGTGCCCGAATTCCGCAGCGTCATGGTCAGATCGCCACCGTTGTCGAGGGTGACGTCAGGAGCGGACTCGACGACCGCCGCGATATTGGCGGCATGCTCCGCATCGCCATCCCGGCGCCGCGTGAAGACCGCGACGCCGATGTCCCGCAACGCCTGCGCCACATCATCGTGGGTCGTGCCCGGCGATCCGGTGAGACTGATGCTCATCCCGGCCTCGGCCAGCAACGAAACCAGCACCGCGGTCTTCGGCTCGACGTGCAGGCACATCGCGAGCCGCTTCCCGCGCAGAACCGGTGTCAGTTCGCGGACAGCTTGCCGAGTGAGCGGCATGTGCTTCGCCGCCCATACGACGGCGGGATGGGTGAGTATGTTTTCCGGCATGACAAATCCTTCGCCGAGTGAGGGATTGATGGGACTAGACGGGGAACGTTCGTCCCGTTGTCAGCCGTAGAAATCGCACCGGTAGGAGTGGTCGCCGAAGATCGGCACCACGAGTTCCCGGCGGTTGTCCATCCCGCCAATCTAGCCTGGCACCCGTGGAAGACGCTATGAACGGACCGTTACTTGCAAAATTTGCAAGTAACGGTCCGTTCATACCACGCGCAACGTAACGACTACGTTGCCAGGAACAGGCAGAAAGGATGCCCAACCGGATCCAGCATGACCCGGACATCGTCCTGCGGTTGGAACTCGGCCGCCGTCGCCCCGGCCTCCAGGGCCCATTCCACAGCGGTGTCGAGTTCGTCGACGGCGATGTCGAGGTGCGTTTGTATCTGTTGCCGACCCGCCACCGACGGCCATACCGGCGGCACATGATCGGCCTCGTACTCGAAGTTCAGCGTCGGGCCCACGGACCCGGCCGGCGGCCGAATCTGGGCCCAGCCATCCTCTGCCGTGGTCACGGTCCAACCCAGTAGCCGGCTGTAGAACGCGGCGAGTTCGCGTGGGTCGGGCGCCGCGATCGACACCGACGTCACACGCAAGTCCACCACGTCTAGACGAGCTCGCACGAGACGACGGAGGGGAGCAGACGGAGGCGTTCGAGCAGGTTGTCGACTTCGCCCTCGGCCAGGAGGACGGCGCACACCATGCTGCTCTCGGTGACGCCGTCACGGACGTCGACGGAGAGGTCGTGGACGAGGTGACCGCGCTGGGCCAGTGCGTCGACGAGGCCGGGGATCTTGTCGATGCCGCCGACGAAGTAGGTGGCGATCCGGCGGCGCACCATGAGCGGCGACCGCGGGTTTGAGTGGGTGTATGACGGGGCTTGGAACGGACTGATCGACATCGTGGTTCTCCGTGTCTCAGGACTGGCAACGATGTGGGCCAGGTCCCGGGAGAATCCACGAGGCGACGAATCGCCGGCGGAGCGCGCCGGCGACCTGGTTCAGCCGGCGCGCCTGGCTACGAGTCGGTTCGACGTCATACGGCGCTGCATGGGCGACAGGCTAACACGCCGTCCGCCGGCGTCAATGGCGACCAGTCGAGGGTGCCGCTCAACGGCCCGCCGGTCCACAGCGGAGCCGGTTGTCAGGGGCCGTAGGGGCGCGACCGGAGCGGCTCGAAAGGTCCACAGTGGAGGCGTCGTAGGGGCCTTTAGGGGTCGTCTCGCCGATTCGCGGCTGGCTACTTTTGATCGAGGAGAATGCCCGGGACCAGGCCAGTCGTCCCGGTGCGAGGTCCGAGAGACGGAAAGGCGGTCGGACGACATGGTCGCCCACGCGGAGAACGCCGATGACAACTGGTTCCGCCGGTTCCATCCAGCGCCCCAGGCGAAGGCACGGCTGGTATGCCTGCCGCACGCCGGGGGATCGGCCTCGTTCTATTTCCCGGTGTCGCGGGCACTGGCCCCGGACATCGAGGTGCTGGCCGTTCAGTACCCAGGGCGGCAGGACCGGCGGCACGAGCCGTTCGTGACCAGCATCGACGCGCTCGCCGACAAGATCACCGAGCTGCTGCGGGACGAGACCGACCGGCCGCTCGCGTTGTTCGGCCACAGCATGGGCGCGATGGTCGCCTACGAGGTCACACGACGGCTCGAGCAGGAGGGCCGGGTCGTGGCGGGGCTGTTCGTTTCCGGGCGCCGCGCGCCTTCGCGCCGCCGTGATGAGAGTGTGCACACCCGCACGGACGATGGTGTGCTGGCCGAACTGCGCCGGCTGAGCGGAACCGAGATGGACCTGCTCGGCGACGAGGACGTGGTCCGGATGGTACTTCCGGCGGTACGCAACGACTATCGCGCTGTCGAGACCTACGAGTACACCCCCGGCAACCAGCTTTCGGCGCCGATCCTTGCCTTCACCGGAACCGATGACCCGGTCGCCTCGGTGGACGAGGTCGGTTCCTGGGTGGACCACACCGAGGGGGAATTCGAGCTGGTGACGTTGGAGGGCGGGCACTTCTTCCTGACCCGCCACCAGAACGTGATCCTGCGCCGGCTGTCCGATCGGCTGACCGACAAGGGGGTCGTCCATGTCTGAAGCACTGGCGTCGGAGAGCACTTTCGGCAACCGGCTCGTCGAGCTGCGCGAGATCAAGGACTCCGCGCGACGCGGGCCGGACGACGCGGCCACCGTTCGACAGCACGAGCGCGGCAAACTGACCGCGCACGAGCGCATCGAACTACTGCTCGACCCAGGGACGTTCACCGAGATCGAGGCCTTGCGGCGGCACCGGGCCACCGGCTTCGGCCTGGAGCACCGCCGGCCCTATTCGGATGGCGTGGTCTGCGGCTGGGGCACCGTGCACGGACGCACGGTTTTCGTGTACGCACATGACTTCCGCATCTTCGGAGGCGCTCTCGGCGAGGCGCACGCGCAGAAGATCCACAAGGTGATGGACCTCGCCGAGGCGGCGGGCGCGCCGCTGGTGTCACTCAACGACGGCGCGGGCGCCCGGATTCAGGAGGGCGTCACCGCACTCGCCGGCTACGGTGGCATCTTCCAGCGCAACACCCGCTGTTCCGGGGTCATCCCGCAGATTTCTGTGATGCTCGGCCCGTGCGCGGGAGGCGCCGCCTACTCGCCCGCGTTGACCGACTTCGTGTTCATGGTCCGTGAGACCTCGCAGATGTTCATCACCGGGCCCGACGTGGTGCACGCGGTGACAGGGGAGGAGATCACGCAGAACGGCCTCGGCGGCGCCGACGTGCACGCGTCGACCTCCGGCGTGGCCGCGTTCGCCTACGACGACGAGCAGTCCTGCCTCGAGGATGTTCGGTACCTGCTTTCCTTGCTACCGGCCAACAACAACGAGAATCCGCCGCACGAGCCGACCGCCGATCCGGCCGACCGCCGTACCGACCGGCTGCTCGAGCTGGTGCCGACCGACTCGAGCCGCGCCTACGACATGTGCGCGGTGATCGAGGAGATCGTCGACGACGGCGAGTTCCTCCAGGTGCATGCCGCTTGGGCCACCAACGTCGTCTGCGCGCTGGCCAGGATGGACGGCCAAGTCGTGGGTATCGTCGCGAACCAGCCGGCCATGCTCGCCGGGGTGCTCGACATCGAGGCGAGCGAGAAGGCCGCCCGGTTCGTGCAGACCTGCGACGCGTTCAACATCCCGCTCGTGACGCTCGTGGACGTGCCCGGCTTCCTGCCCGGCGTCGACCAGGAGCACGGCGGCATCATCCGGCACGGCGCGAAGCTGCTGTACGCCTACTGCAACGCGACGGTGCCACGGGTGCAGCTCATCCTGCGCAAGGCCTACGGCGGCGCGTACATCGTGATGGATTCGCGTTCCATCGGCACGGACATCTCCCTGGCCTGGCCGACCAACGAGATCGCGGTGATGGGAGCGGAAGGCGCGGCGAACGTCATCTTCCGCCGCGAGATCAAGGCGGCCGACGACCCGGATACGGTGCGGGGCCAGAAGATCAAGGAGTACCGCACCGAGCTCATGCACCCGTACTACGCGGCCGAACGCGGTCTGGTCGACGACGTGATCGAGCCCGCCCGGACGCGCGAGGTGCTGATCCGCGCGTTGACGATGCTCCGGACGAAGCACGCCCCCATCCCGGCACGCAAGCACGGGAACCCGCCGGTCTGATGGACGACCCGACCGTCCGCATCCTGCGTGGTTCCCCGGACGACGACGAGGTGGCGGCGCTGATCGCGGTCCTTTCCGCGATCAACGCCGCGTCTCGCGAGTCCACTGTGGAGCAGACATCGTCCCGGCCGCACCGCGTGGTCCCGTTCCAGGCGGCGACAAGCTGGCGTGCTCTTCGCTGAGCTAGCGCGCTCGGCTCACCCTGCCCTCGTCCCAGACCGGTTCGTCCACTTCGGACACCTGGCCGTCCGCGCCGAACAACAGGAACCGGTCGAAGGAACGCGCGAACCAGCGGTCGTGGGTCACGGCGACGACGGTGCCCGAGAACTCCTCGAGCGCCTGCTGCAAAGCCTCGGCCGAAGTCAGGTCGAGGTTGTCCGTCGGTTCATCCAGGAGCAGGAGGGTCGATCCGGAAAGTTCCAGCAACGCGACCTGGAACCGGGCCTGCTGCCCGCCCGAGAGGTGCTCGAACCGCCCGTCGCCGCCCTCGGCGAGACCGTAGCGGCTGAGTACGGACATCGCGCCGCCCCGGTCCACGCCGCGCCGCTGCCCGTCGCCGTGTCCGAGGATCTCGACGAGTGTCCGCCCGAGCCATTCCGGATGCTGGTGGGTCTGCGCGAACAACCCGGGGACCACGCGGGCTCCGAGCTTGCCGGTGCCGGTATACCGCACTGTGGTCTCTCCGCCGTGGAGTTCGGCGAGCAGCCGGAGGAAGTGGCTCTTCCCGGATCCGTTCGAACCCAGTACGCAGACGCGGTCCTCGTAGAAGATCTCCAGGTCGAAGGGTTTCATCAGGCCGGTCAGCTCCAGCCGGCCGCAGGTCAGGACGCGTACGCCGGTCCTGCCGCCGGTCAGCCGGGGCCTCGGCTTGTGCTCGCGCGGAGGTAGCGGTGGCGCGGGTGTCTCTTCGAACTTCCGCAGCCTGGTCTGCGCGGCCCGGTATCGGGAAGCCATTTCGTCGCTGATGCTCGCCTGTTGCCGAAGGGTGAGCACGAGTTCCTTGAGCTGCGCGTGCTTTTCTTCCCAGCGGCGGCGGAGTTCGGCGTACCGCTCCCAGCGTGCCTTTCGCGCCTCGGGCCAGCTGGCGAAGCCGCCGCCGTGCAGCCAGGCGGTCTGTCCTTCGAGCGTCAGCACCTGGGTCGCCGCGGTCGCGAGCAGTTCACGATCGTGGCTGATCAGCAGTACGGCCTTACCGGATTCCGCGAGCCGCTGCTCGAGCCAGCGTTTCCCCGGTACGTCGAGATAGTTGTCCGGTTCGTCGCACAGCAGAACCTCTTCCGGCCCCCGCAACAGGGATTCCAGTACCAGCCGTTTCTGTTCACCACCCGAAAGTGTGCGAACGTCGCGGAATTTCGCGCGATCGTAGGGCACCCCGAAGGCGGCCATCGTGACCTTGTCCCACAACACCTCGGCGAGGTAGCCGCCGTGTTCGTCCCACGCGGCCAGCGCTTCCGCGTAGCGCATCTGGGTGTTCTCGTCGTCCGTTTCCATCAAGGCGAGTTCGATGGCGTCGAGTTCCCGAGCCGCGGCCCGCAAGGCGGGCGACGCGACCTCGAGCAGCAGGTCGCGGACGGTGCGGTCGTCCCGGACCGAACCGATGAACTGGGGCATGACGGCCAGGCCGCCTTGGATCGTCAGTGCGCCGGCGGCCGGTTTGAGTTCCCCTGACACGATGCGCATCAGCGTCGTCTTGCCGACCCCGTTGGCTCCGACCAAGGCGGTGACATCCCCGGAACTCACCCGGAAGGACACGTCGCGGAAGAGTTCTCGCCCGTCGGGAAGGCTATAGCCGACTCCGCCGGCTTCCAGATACCCCACCGGCGGGAGTATGCCAGCCCACCTTCGCCGGGCACGACGGATTATTCGCGGGGTCGTTCACCCCACATGCGTCAGAGGCACGGGGGCCGGTAGCCGTCTATGCGCAGTCCCCGGAAGTCGAGCTGGTTCGGCGTCTTGCCGACGAAGACCAGCCCGCGAGCCTCGGTCAGGGCCGACGCGAACGAGTACGCCGGCTTACCCAGTTCGGGCAGCGTCGTCCATTTGTCGGGGGAGAAGCCGAAGAACTTCGTCACGCGCTTTCCGCCCGTCGACGGCACGAGCGTGAGCCATTTGTCGCCGCCGCTCCAGTGCGACGCCGGCCGCAGCTGGACATAGAGGTCGTCGGTCGCGCTGTAGGTCATCCAGAAGCCACGCGACTTCGAGAGGTCGGCCTGTGCCTCGAACTGGTTGCCGAGCCAGACGACGACCACATGCCATTCGGCGTTGAGGAACGCCACCTTGGCCGTATACCCGCCACGTTCGCGCACGAGCAGGCTGCCGGTCGCCGGCACCGTGGTGCCCTCACCGCTGGCGATCCACTGTTGCAGCCGATCGATCGACGGGGTCGCGCACTCACAGTTCGCCGCCGCGGTCTCCGAGGCACCGGCTACCGCCCCTGGGCCGGCGAGTGGGACCAGCAGTGCGACCGCGAAGGCCGCGAGCATCCTCGGAAAGGTGACCATGCCAGGGAAGCTAGCACAGATCGCGAAAGGTCTAAACCTCTCCGGGATCACCTCTCCGGGATCACCTCGGCGGGGTAGTGAAGGCCTCCTTCACTACCCTCAGGGTAGGCAAGGAGGCCTTCACGGCCGGCTGAACGCCGGCGCAGGCGCTAGATGCCGATCGCGGCCGCGATATCCGCGGCGGCGTCGGAAGTGAGCTTTCCCAGTGCCGGAAACCGTTCCTCGGTGTCCTCGGCCAGTGGTCCCCAGAGGCTGACGACAGCCTGCGGACGCTGCCGCCGGTCCAGTACCGGCGCGGACACCCCGAACAGATTCGCCTCCATCTCACCCGAGGTGAAGCTGTAGCCGCGGCCGCGGATCACCGTGAGCTCGCCGTGCAGCCGGTCCCGGTCGACGATCGTGCTTTCCGTGTAGGGCACCAGCTCTTCGGGGAGCAGCGCGTCCACTTCGGCCTTGGGGAGCCAGGCGAGGAACGCCTTGCCGGTCGACGTCGCGTGCAAAGGTGCCTGCCAGTCGAGCCATCGTGCGCTCAGAATCGAGTCCGGGACGGCTTCGTCCACATAGGTCAGCCCGAATTGTCTTGGTACGGCGAGGTTCGCGGTCTCACCCGTGCTCGCCGACAGACGTTCGATGGTTTCGTGGGCGCGTCGCACGAGACCCTCCACGCCGGCCTCCGCGGCCCAGCGGTCGACGGTGAAGCCGATCGTGTAGCGGTTGCTGGCGGGGTCGCGTTCGATCACGCCGTGGTGTTCGAGCGTCGAGAGTAGTCGCCACGCGGTCGCGCGATTGAGGCCGCAGCGGGTCGCCAGCGTCGCGGCCGTCTCTCCGAGCGGTGAGCTGTCGGCGACGGCGTGCACCAGCGCCACCGCGCGGTCCACCGACTGGACCCGCCCGGTCGCCTGCTTCTCGTCCTCCATCGAGGTCCCTCCCTGTCGGCAGCGTAGCGAGCGCGCCCCGATGGGGTCTTGACGGCTCGCCGTGGCCGTACTTACCGTTTCATCATACGAGCATGCGGCGCACATTATGAGACAAGCATCAGACATCGCGTCGAATGAAAGGCCCTCCCATGCAGTTCGCACTCAACGACGAGCAACGGTTGATCGTCGACACCGTCGCCGATTTCGTCCGTACCGAGCTGTATCCGTTCGAGGACGAGGTCGAGCGCCTCGACGAGGTGCCCGCCGAAGTCGCGGCTCAGGTCAAGAAGAAGGCCATCGATGCCGGGCTCTACGCGCCGAACATGCCCGTCGAGTGCGGTGGTGGCGGTCTCGACGCGGTCTCGCTCGCGCTGGCCGAACGTGAACTGGGCCGTGCCTCGTACGCCCTGCACTCCCTGGTCGCGCGGCCCAGCAACATCTTGCTGGGCTGCGAGGGCCGGCAGCGTGACGAGTACCTGCTGCCCACCGTGCACGGCGACCGCGTCGACTGCCTCGCGATGACGGAACCCGGTTCCGGTTCGGACGTGCGCTCGATGACCACCCGCGCCGAACGGGACGGCGACGACTACGTCATCAACGGCGGTAAACACTTCATCAGCCACGCCGACGTCGCCGACTACGTGATCCTCTTCGCCGCGACCGGTGCCGAGCAGACCCCTCGGGGTGAGAAGAAGCGCATCACCGGCTTCCTCGTCGACCTCGACACCCCTGGTGTCACCGTGCGCCGGGCGTCGGCCTGTGTTTCCAACCGCGGGTACCACACCTGCGAGCTGTTCTTCGAGAACGTCCGCGTGCCGTCCTGGAAACGGCTCGGTGAAGAAGGCCAAGGATTCGAGCTGATGAACACCTGGCTCGGCTCGACCCGCCTGAGCGTCGCGGCGACCTGCGTCGGCAGGGGTCGCCGGGTGCTCGAGATGGCGACGGAATGGGCCGCTCAGCGTGAGCAGTTCGGCAGCCCGATCGGACGCTTCCAGGGTATCGGGTTCCCGTTGGCGGACCTCACGACCGAGCTGGAGGCGGCCGAGCTCCTGACGTTGCAGGCCGCGTGGAAGGCCGACCAGGGCACGATGACCGACCGCGATGTCGCGATGGCGAAGCTGTACGCGTCGGAGACGCTCGGCCGGATCACCGATCAGGCCGTGCAGATCTTCGGCGGGATGGGCCTGATGGCAGAGATGCGCGTCGAGCGGTTCTGGCGGGACGCCCGGCTGGAGCGGATCTGGGACGGCACCAGCGAGATCCAGCGCCACATCATCGTGCGGTCGCTGCTGCGCCCGCTGGGTGCGTGATGGCGACGAGACCGCGTGAGCGGCTGAAGCGACTGCTCGCGCCGAAGTCGATCGCGGTGGCAGGCGGGGACGCGGCGGCCGAGGTGATCGCGCAGTGCCGCCAGCTCGGATTCCCCGGTGAGATCTGGCCGGTCCACCCGAGCCGGGACGACCTCGCCGGAATCCCGTGCTTCCGCAGTATCGAGGAACTGCCTGGAGTACCGGACGCGGGCTTCGTTTCGGTGCCCGCGAAGTCCACTGTAGACATCGTGCGCTCACTGGCCGCGATGGGCACGGGCGGGGTGGTGTGCCACGCGTCCGGCTTCGCGGAGATGGGCGACACAGGTTCGGCGTTGCAGGCGGATCTGCGGGCGGCGGCGGGTGACCTCGCGCTGATCGGGCCGAACTGTATCGGGTTCCTGAACTACCTCGACGGGGTCGCGCTCTGGCCTGATCAGCACGGCGGGCGCCGGGTCCGGCGTGGTGTCGCGGTGCTGAGCCAGAGCGGGAACATCGGGCACAACCTGACCATGCAGCGGCGCTGCCTGCCGCTCGCGCAGCTGGTCACCGTGGGGAACACGGCGGTGACCGGGGTGCCGGAGCTGATCGACGCGATGTCGGCCGATTCGCGGATCTCCGCCATCGGCCTGTACCTGGAGGCGATCGACGACCCCGCCGCGCTCGCGTCGGCGTCCCGCCGGGCACTCGCCCGTGGCGTCCCGGTGATCGCGCTCAAGTCCGGCTCGTCGGAACTCGGCGCGCGGACGACGTTGAGCCATACCAGCGCGCTGGCCACCTCGGACGCCTTGTGCACCGCGCTGTTCGAGCGCGCGGGGATCGCGCGGGTCCACGACCTGCCGACCTTCGTGGAGACCCTGAAGTTCCTGCACGTCCACGGCCCGCTGCCGGGGGCTTCGATCGTCTCGGCCAGCTGCTCCGGGGGCGAGGCCGCGATGGTCGCGGATCTCGCCGCCGAGCGGGATGTCGAGCTGCCCGAATTCAGCGGGACCGTGCGGGAGAAACTCCGGACGGTACTGGGCGAGCGGGTCGCGGTCGCGAACCCGCTCGACTACCACACCTACATCTGGGGCGACGCCGACGCGCTTGAGGACTGCTTCACCGCACTGCTTTCGGCGCGCGTCGACAACCACCTGCTGGTACTGGACGTTCCCCGCGACGACCGGTGCCGGCCGCAGGTCTACGAGTCCACACTGGACTGTTTCGCCACCGCGAAACGGGCGACCGGGACCCGGGCCAGCGTGGTGAGCTCGCTGCCGGAAGGCCTTCCCGAGAGCGTCGGTTCGCGACTGCTCGACGCCGGGATCGCGCCGATGCAGGGCATCGCGGAATGCCTGGACGCGATCAGCGCGGCGGCGTGGATCGGGCGTGCCCGGCTGGCCGATGATCCTGGACCCTTGGTTCCGGCGGCTGCTTCGGTGAAGGGCGCGGTCGTCCAAATCGACGAATGGGTGTCCAAAAAGGAGCTTTCGGCCTACGGCATCCCGATTCCCCATGGCGAGCTGACGGATGTCGCGGGTGCCTCCGAGGTGGCGGAGGGCATCGGATTTCCCGTGGTGCTCAAAGCGGTTTCGGCCGGGCTGGCGCATAAGACGGAGGTGGGAGCGGTTCGGCTCGGGCTCGGTGATGCCGAGTCCGTTCGGGCCGCGGCGGAGGAGCTGTCCCAGATCTCTCCGCGCCTTCTGGTGGAACGGCAGGCGATGGGTGCGCTGGCGGAACTCATCGTCGGTGTCCGATCAGATCCGCGCTTCGGTCTGGCCTTGACCGTCGGCAGCGGCGGGACACTGGTCGAGCTGATCGGCGACTCGGCGACGCTCCTGCTGCCCGCGTCCCGGGAGGACGTCGCCAAGGCTCTCGGCAGGCTCCGGATCCACCCGTTGCTCACCGGATACCGGGGACGGCCCGCTGGTGACCTCGACGCGCTGGTCAACGCGGTGCTCGCGGTGGCGGACTACGCCGTGAAGTCCGCGGACCGGCTGGTCGAACTCGACGTGAATCCGCTGCTCGTTTTTCCGGTGGGTCAAGGGGTTTCGGCGGTCGACGCGCTCATCCGGCGCGTGGACGGCTGAGGTCGGGTCGTGGGGTCTTGCCTGTCCAAAAGTACGAGAGGCGGTCAAGCCCACCGTTGGGAGGCGTAGACGACGATGTTGTCCCGATAGGACCGTTTCGCCGTGTCGAAGGTCCCGCCGCAGGTGATGAGCCGCAGTGCGCTGCCCGGGGTCTGGCCGTAGACGGCCTGAGTGGGGAAGGCGTCCTTCGGGTAGCGCTGGACGGCGTCGACCCAGAACACGACTTCGCGACCGTCGGACCGGGCGACCATCATCTCGTCGCCGGCGCGCAGGTCGCGGAGGTGGAAGAACGGTGCGGGGCCCGAGCGGGAGTCGACGTGCGCGGCGATGACGGCCGGGCCGGGATCACCGGGTACCGGGCCGTTCGCATACCAGCCGACGTCGGAATATCGCTCGGGCGCCTGCAGTTCGCCCGCGTTGCCGAGGACGAGCGGGATGAGCCCGGCCTGGTCGAAACCGATGGCCGGGATCCGCAGGCGCACGGGGGAGACATCGGCGCGGCCGGGCAGAGGCAGTGGACCGGACGGCCCGGCCGCGCTTGTGGTGGTGGGCGGCACAACCCCCTGCGGGGCTGCTCTGCCCGCCGCCGGAGCGGGCGCGCAGGCGGCGATCACGGCGAGCGTGAACGCCACCAGCGCGCCTCGGCGCGGTAGTTCAGCGGTCATGCGCCGGACGCCGCCGCATCCCCAGGCCCGCGAGGGCCAGGAGCACCACGAGAGCCGCGAAAGGCCACCAAGGCAGGGAAGTCGACGCCGTGCCGCCACCACCGGTCTCGACCCCGAGCTTCGGCGGATCCGGCAGGGTGGCGCCGTCCGGGATGACCTCGGTTTTGAGCCCGGTCCCGTTCTCGGTCACCAGAAGACTGGTCGTCGAACCGGCCTTGACGTCCACTGTGGAGTCCGACGTGGTGCTCCCGGAGGTCAGCTTCAACGGCCATCGTCCCTCGGGAAGATCGGTGTACGGCGTCGTGACGCCGTACGCGGCGTCGTTCGCGACGGCCTTCCCCTCGGGGCCGCTGACGCTCACCGGCGTCAACGCCGCCGAACCCTGGACGATGCGCACCCGTCCGTTGCCCGCCGAGGGCGCGGTCAGATCGTCCTGGACGAAGTCGCCCTGCAGCGCGCCGCCCGGGCCGTTCGTGAAGACCAGCAAGGAGTACGCGCTCGCCTCCTTGATGTCGATCGTCGCGCTCAGCGCCGGCGCCGACGACGCGGCGGCGTCCGCGGGGCGCATCGAGACGGTGTACGCGCCCGGCGTCACCGACGAGTACCCGGTCACCGCGCCGTAGCCCGCCTTGCGAACGACCACCTTCTCGGCCTTGCCGAAAGCGGCGAAGTAGACGTCGACCGGAGGGACCTTGGGGGAGAGATGGCCGACCCTGATCCAGCCGATGCCGGGGCCGGGAGCGGCGCCGGCCGCGACCGGCAGGGTGCCGATCAGCAGGAGGACGGCGGCGAGCACGCCGATGGGTCTCAGCACGATGGTGACGAGGGGGCGCATGGTGGTGGACCTTTCCGCCGTTGGATCAGGGAGAGGAAAACGGCACGAGCAGCCCGGGCGGCGGGAACAACGGGTACGTCACGAGCACCCCGCCCGGAACGCGGGTGACTGACGTCGGTTCGAAGGTGGCTCGCTGGCCCGCGTAGAACTCGGCGATCGCGGTCTCGGCGGCCTTGCCCGTGGCGTCGGCACCGGAGATCACCAGACGGCGAAGTGGTTGCCCGGCGGCGGATTCGCCCGGCGCGGAAGGGAATTCGACGAGCCGGACGGGCCGGAGAGTGGCGAGCGCGGCGACGGTCGCGATGAGCCGAGGGTCGACCTGACCGGCGATCAGCGCGTCCCTGGTCAGTCCCCCGCACAGCACCCGTCCCGATGCCGCCAAGGCCGAGCCTGCCCTCGCTCGTGCGCCGAATTCGTCCGTCTCGCTGGGAAGGTCGAGCGGTTCGCCGAAGCGTGACACGGTGACCGTGTCTCCTCCGGAGCCGAAGACCGCGACCTTGGACGTGCCGGTCAGGAAGGCGTCCGCCGCGGGGAACCGGGCCCGGTCGCGGTGACCGGCCAGGGTCAGCACCGCCCATTCCGAGGCCGCGCAGGTGACCGAACAGGTTCCGATCGGCACGAGGGAGCCGGTCGGCCAGCCGTCCGCGGCGAGTTCGGTCCAGCCTGCGTCGTCGACCAGGATGGTTGCGCCGGAAGCGTTGTCCTGCAACCAATCCCGAGCCTGCGCGAGTGTCGTACCGCCGGACGGCCCGGGTCTCAGTTTGCTGTAGCCGTGCACCCAGCCCGCCACGGACGCGGCGATCAGGACGGTCACCAGCACGACGGCGGAAACAGGATGACGCAAGGGAACCCGCCGGTGTCCGGCCGGTGGCCGGTCTTCCACGACCGTGGCGGCGACGCTCACGATCAACAGCGGGGTCAGCGGGAGCAGCATGGCGAGTGGGGCTTCGACGGGCGAATCCGGCCAGGCGAGCACGGCGGAGAGCAGCAGCGCGGAGACGGCGAAGGGCCGGGACGCGGGCAGGACGATTCCCGCGACGATCGCCACCATCGACAGCACGACGAACACCGGATCCAGGGTGACCCAGGCACCGAGCCCGAGTTGGCCGGTGCTGGGCAATTCCGGGCGCAACGCCGAGGCGGCCGGACCGAACGCGGCTCCGAGGCCGAGTGTGAACACCACGGCCGTGAACGCGACGCGGGGCCCGTCCCGCCGCCGGACGAGCAGCCAGCCCGCCGCGGGCAGCATCAGCAGGGCGAAGGGTGAGGTGAGGACGGCCGCGAGGAGACAGAGCGCGGCCAGGACGTCGTGCCATGGCCGTGCGCGGGCCGGTGGTGCCGCGATGAGAACGAGCCCGGCCAGGACCCACATGACGGCGAGGTGTTCGACGAGTACCACCCGCTGCAGCCCGATCGCGAGCGGCGAGACGGCCATCAGCACGACCGCGGTGGTCGCCGCCCAGATCGGCAGCGCGAGCCGCCGCGCGAGCACCCACAACAGGACCGCGCAGAGCACGGCCGCGATCACCATCGTCTCCCGGACCGCCGAGACGGGGGAGGGCTCCCGGTCGAAAGCGCGCGAGACGAGCGCGTATCCGGCGAGCTGCCACCAGCCGAACGGCGTCGTACCGGTGTCACCCGCGTCCGTGTAAGAGGTGAGGTGACTCATCGCGAACACGTGGGCGACGGTCGCCGGTTCGGTGCCGGGCGCGGGCTGCGGTAGAGCCAGAAGGAGGAACCGCACGCCGCCGGTGACGACGAGCAACGCGAGCACGACGTCGACGGACAGCAACCGGCGCACCGCCGCGCGTGTCGAGCGGCGGCCGAGAGAGGTCATGGGGTCGTGACCCGCTAACACGTCCCCCCAGCGGTGCTGGGCCATTCGCGAAGCGTAGTCCCGGAAATGCCCTGCGGTAAGGGGTTCCGGTGCGTCCATCCGGACGCAGTCGATCAGGAAAACCGTTGCTGGCGCGGAGAATTTCTCACAATGTGCGCGATAATGCCAACGCCGCGGTACGGACGGCCGGCGCGACGCGGTTGGTGTGCATGCGGTTCGCCCAGCCGGAGATCGACAACGCCGCCACCGCAACGCCTTTCGCGTCGAGCAACGGGCTCGCGGCGCACACCACGCCGACTCCGGATTCCTCGCGTTCGAAGGCGATTCCGTCGATCCGGACCTTGGCGAGCTGGCGGCGGAGCAGACCTGCCGCGGTGATGGTCCGGACGCTCACCCTCGGCAATCCGGCTTCGATCACCTGTGTGACAACGGATTCCGGAGAGAAGGCGAGAATCGCCTTCCCGACTCCGGTGGCGTGGGCGGGAAAACGGCCGCCGATCCGCGACGGAAGTGACGGCGCGTCGGGCCCGCGAAGAATGTCGAGATAGACGACTTCGGTGCCTTCCAGTACCGCGAGATGGACGGTATTCCGGGTCGCTTCGCGGAGATCGGCCAGATACGGCCGCGCCGCTTCGACCAGTCCACGGCGCCGTACCGCCAGTTGGCCTATCTCGAACAGCTTCAGGCCCAGCCGCAGAGCCGATCCCTCGCGTTCGAGCAATCCGGTGGCGACCAGATGTCCCGTTAGCCGGTGCACGGTCGATTTCGCCAGTCCGGTCCGCCGTGCGAGCTCGGAGACGCCCAGCGCGTCGTCGCCCGCCTGGAAGGCCGACAGCAGTGCCGTGACCCGGGCGGCGACGAGGCCGTCCGCTCCGGTCTGTTGGGGGTCGTCGTTCCGCCCAGCGGCACGCATGGGTTGAGTGTGCCCTATCCGGTCGGGAACCGTCACCCGGTATGGCGCAACGGAAAGCGGTGGCGGCGATCGTCGGCCCCGGCAATATCGGCACCGATCTGCTCGCGAAGCTCAGGCGGAGTGAGCACGTCGAAGTGCGGTACATGGTCGGTGTCGACCCGGCTTCGGACGGGCTGGCCAAGGCGGCCGAGCTGGGGTTGGAGACGTCCGCCGAAGGCGTGGACTGGCTGTTGTCACGGGGCGAATTGCCGGATCTGGTCTTCGAAGCCACCTCGGCGAAGGCGCACCTGGCGAACGCGCCTCGCTACGCCACCGCCGGGATCCGTGCGGTCGACCTGACGCCGGCCGCGGTCGGCCCGTTCACCTGCCCCGCGGTTGGCCTGCCCGAACGGCTGGACGTGCCGAACGTCAACCTCATCACCTGCGGAGGCCAGGCCACGATCCCGATCGTGCACGCGGTGTCCCGGGTGACGCCGGTGCCCTACGCCGAGATCGTCGCGTCCGTCTCGTCGCGCTCGGCCGGTCCGGGCACGCGGGCGAACATCGACGAATTCACCGCGACGACGGCCCGCGGCATCGAGCTCGTCGGAGGTGCCGGCCGGGGCAAGGCGATCATCATCATCAACCCCGTCGAACCGCCGATGATCATGCGGGACACCGTGTTCTGCGCGATCGACCCGGACGCCGACTTCGACGCGGTGTCGGAGTCGATCCACCGGATGGTCACCGACGTCCAGGCGTACGTCCCCGGCTACACGCTCCGCGCGGATCCCCAGTACGACCCGCCCCGGCCCGGTTGGAACGACCAGGCGCGCGTCGCGGTGTTCCTCGAAGTCGCCGGGAACGGGGACTTCCTGCCGAAGTACGCCGGGAATCTCGACATCATGACCGCTGCGGCGGCCCGGGTCGGCGAACTGCTGGCAACGCAGGAGGAGGTGGCGGCGTGAGTTGGGACGAACGGGATCGCCAGGTGCGGCTGGTCGACACGACCCTGCGCGACGGCAGCCATGCGATGGCTCATCAGTTCACCGAGCGGAATGTGCGCGACACCGTGCGGGCGCTCGACGACGCCGGGATCTCACTGATCGAGGTCTCCCATGGCGACGGGCTCGGCGGGTCGACGTTCAACTATGGCTTTTCCCTGGTGGACGAACGAAAACTGATCGCGGCGGCGGTCGACGAGGCACGCCAGGCGAAGATCGCCGTGCTGCTTCTGCCGGGTCTCGGCACCGTCGGTGACCTGAGAGCGGCGGCGGATCTCGGCGCCGGCGCGGTCCGGATCGCGACGCACTGCACCGAGGCGGACGTGTCCGTGCAGCATTTCGGCGCGGCGCGCGACCTCGGCTTGGAAACGGTCGGTTTCCTGATGCTGTCCCATATGTCGACGCCGGAGGCGCTGGCGAAACAGGGTCGCATCATGGTCGACGCGGGTTGCCAGTGCGTTTACGTCGTCGACTCCGCGGGGGCGCTGATCCTCGAGGAGGCGGCCGACCGGATCGCCGCCCTTGTCGCGGAATTCGGCGACCAGGCGCAGGTCGGCTATCACGGGCATCAGAACCTGAGCTTCGGCGTCGCGAACTCGGTGCTCGGATATCGCGCGGGTGCGAGGCAGATCGACGGGTCGCTCGTCGCACTCGGTGCCGGCGCGGGCAATTCGCCGACGGAGGTGCTCGCGGCGACGTTCGAACGCCTCGGGGTGCGGACCGGCGTCGACAAGGACGTCCTGATGGACGCGGCCGAGAACGTCGTCAAGCCGTACATCACGCGGTTGCCGGTGATGGACCGGTCGTCGATCGTGCAGGGCTTCGCGGGGGTCTACTCGAGTTTCCTGTTGCACGCGGAACGCGCGGCCGATCGGTACGGCGTGCCCGCGCACGAGATCCTGTACCGGGTCGGTGCCGAGAAATACGTGGGCGGCCAGGAGGACATGATCATCGACATCGCCCTCCGGCTGGTGGCCGAGCGCGGTCAGCCCTGACGGTCGGCGCCGAGCACGAGGCGGACGGAATGGTCGATCAGGCGCTCGCGGCTCACCTTCAGGGAGCCGTCGAGGTAGGCGATGAACACGTTGCTGAGCGCGCCGACCAGTCCGATCGAGATCATCTGGCGTTCCGCGGCGTCTCCGTGGGACAGCTGGCCGCTGACGAGTTCGGCGAACGAGGGCAGCAGCGCGATGCCCCGGGTTGTCAAAGCCGGGTCGGTGATCGGCGCGAGCAGGAGCACCCGGCCCTTGCGGGGGTCGTCCACCATCAGTTCGACGAACGCCGTGACGGCGGCCTTGGCGCGGTCGTCCGGCTCGGGCGCGTCGCTGACCGCGTCGACCAGCGCCTGCCGCGCCTGCTCGCCGACGTGCTCGTAGACCGCGATGACCAGCTCCTCGCGGTCGGCGAAGCTCTCGTAGAAGTATCGCTCGGTGAGCTTCGCGTGACGGCAGACCGCGCGGACGCTCACGCCCGCGCTGCCCTGGGTGCCGAGCAGGTCGAGGCCGGCCTCGACGAGCTGTTCCCGCCGGGCGGCCTTGCGGTCGTCCAGGGTGGTGCCTGCCCAGCTGCGGCCGGCCATGATCGGCTCCTCTTGTTGACTACGGCTGTTGTCAACTTTAACCTGACAACAGTTGTGGTCAGTTTAACCGGCTCGATGAGGAGACCAGGGATGACGCAGCCGCTGGGCCCGGATTCGCTGACCTGGAAGTACTTCGGCGACTGGCGGGGCATTCTCATCGCCCTCTGGGCGGGTTCGATGCAGAATATGCACCCTGAGCTGGGTGCCGGCGTCGAGGAGCACTCGCGGTTCTTCGAGGAACGCTGGCAGCGGCTGTTCCGCTCGCTGTACCCGATCGGGGGAGTTGTCTACGACGGCCCCAGGGCGCACCGGACCGCGCTGGAAGTGCGCGGCTACCACGACCGGATCAAAGGCGTCGACAAGCATGGACGGCGTTACCACGCGCTCAATCCGGACACCTACTACTGGGCACACTCGACGTTCTTCATGAGCACGATCCTCATCGCCGACCATTTCATGGGCGGCATCGGCGAGGCGGAGAAGCGGAAGCTGTTCGAGGAACACGTCCAGTGGTACCGGATGTACGACATGAGCATGCGGCCGGTGCCGGAGTCCTGGGAGGACTTCCAGCTGTACTGGAAGCGTATGTGCGCCGACGTCCTCGAGGACAACAAGGCGACCCGTGACGTCCTGACGATCGGCGACCTCGCGAAACCGCATTTCCTCCCGTGGCTGCCGGACTTCGCGTGGAAACTCGTCCGGGGGAGCGTCGCCCGCAACTTCGTCTGGCTGACCGTGGGCATGTACGACCCACCGATCCGGGAACGGCTCGGGTACACCTGGACCGACCGGGACGCGCGGCGGCACCGGCTGACCGGGAAGCTGATCAACGCGGCGTTCAAGCTGGTCCCGCATGATCGCCGCTATCACCCGCGAGCCCGCGCCGGCTGGCGGCGCGTGCGGGCCGAAGCCACCCTGAACGCGCCGTCGGTAGAGACTCCCGCGAGGAATCTGCCGCCGGTCTCGGAACGCGGTAAACCTGAGCATTACTCGCCCAACGTCTGACCCGGAGGCCCCATGAAGCTCGGCTACCACCTCGGCTACTGGTCCTCCGGTCCGCCGGAGGGCGCGCTGGACGCGGTCCTTCGCGCCGAGGAACTGGGCTTCGACTCGGTCTGGACGGCCGAGGGCTACGGGTCGGACGCCTTCACCCCGCTCGCCTGGTGGGGCGCGTCGACGAGCCGGATCAAACTCGGCACCAACATCGTGCAGATGTCGGCGCGGACGCCGACCGCCACGGCGATGCACGCCCTGACGCTGGACCACCTCTCCGGCGGGCGGTTCGTGCTCGGGCTCGGCGCCTCCGGACCGCAGGTGGTCGAAGGCTGGTACGGGCAGCCGTATCCGCGTCCGCTGGCCCGCACCCGGGAGTACGTCGACATCGTCCGCAAGGTCGTCGCGAGGGAGGCGCCGGTGACCCACGACGGGCAGCACTTCCAGCTGCCGCTGCGGGGCGGGACAGGGCTCGGGAAGCCGCTGAAGTCCACGGTGCACCCGCTGCGCAAGGAGATCCCGATCTACCTCGCGGCCGAAGGGCCGAAGAACGTCGCGCTGTCGGCCGAGATCTGCGACGGCTGGCTCCCGCTGTTCTTCTCGCCCAAGAGTGACGCGTTCTACCGGACCGCGCTACAGGAGGGCTTCTCGCGTCCTGCCGCGAAGCACGGTTTCGACGACTTCGAGGTCGCCGCGTCGGTGCCGGTGATCGTGCACGAGGACGTCGAGGAAGCCGCCGGCTGGATCAAGCCGTCGCTGGCGCTCTACATCGGCGGGATGGGCGCGAAGGACGTCAACTTCCACCACGACGTCTTCGCCCGCATGGGTTACGAGGACGTCGCCGACAAGGTCCAGGAGCTGTACCTGGCCGCGCGCAAGGACGAGGCGATCGCGGCGATCCCGACGTCGCTCGTCGAGGACACCGCGCTGATCGGGCCCGCCGCGAAGATCCGCGAAGAGCTCGCCGCCTGGGACGAGACCGTGGTGACCACGTTGCTTCTGAGGGGTGACGCCGCCACGCTCACCGCCGTCGCCGAGACCCTTTCGTAGGTTGCGAGGGTGAGGGCCATCACGTAGCGTCCCGGCCACGAACGTGAAGTCCGTTCATGTTCGATGGCGTTAGGAGCGCTCATGGCGGTGAGCCGGAGGCGGGTTCTCGCTGGCGCGGCGGCTTTGCCGGTCGTCGCCGGGGTGCTGGGCGCTCAGACGGCGAAAGCCGCGCCGCAAGGCGGTAACGGTGGTCTTCGGGTCGGCGTCGGGATCTCCGACGTCACCGGCCCGGCCGCCGAGAACGGCATGATGGGCTACTCGATGCCGCAGCAGCAGACCGCGGGCATCCATCAGCGCACCCGGGCGCGGGCCTTCATCGTCGACGACGGTGGCAAGCGGATCGTCTTCGTCACCGCCGATCTCGGCGCGATCTTCCAGTCCGTGCACCAGGGCGTGCTGCGCAAGCTCGCCGCCGCGTTCGGTGACCGCTACACCGAACAGAACGTCCTGCTCAACGCGACGCACACCCACTCGGCCTGCGGTGGCGATTCCCATTACGCCGCCTACGATCTCGCGATCCTCGGCTTCCAGCAGCAGGTGTACGACGCCGTCGTCGACGGGATCTTCGAGGCGATCAGCCGGGCACACGTGAACCTCGCACCCGGATCGATCCGGCTCGGCCGCGCGGAGCTGACCAAGGCGAGCGTGAACCGCTCGCGGACCGCGTTCGACCTGAACCCCAAGGCGGACAAGGACCACTTCCCGCAGGCGATCGACCCGGCGGTCACGGTCCTGCGCTTCGAACAGGGCGGCGCCGACGTCGGCGCGATCAGCTGGTTCGCCACGCACGGCACCTCGATGAGCAACGGCAACCACCTGATCAGCGGCGACAACAAGGGCTACGCCGCATACGGGTGGGAGCACGACCACGCCGGCGTCCGTTACCTCGACGGCGCGCCGAGGTTCGTCGCCGCGTTCCCGCAGACCAATACCGGCGACATGAGCCCCAACCTGAATCTCTCACCCGGCACGCCCGAGACCGAGTTCGAGAACACCCGCACCATCGGCGATCTCCAGTTCCGGGCGGCCAAGAGCGCGTTCGACGCCGCGGCCGAAGCCGTGACGGGCGGCGTCGACCACCGGATGTGCTACGTGGACATGTCCGACGTCGCGGTCGACGCGAAGTACACGCCGAACGGGCGCGCGCAGCACACCTGCACGGCGGCGATCGGGGTGTCGATGCTCGCGGGCAGCCGGGAAGACGGCCCCGGCCTGCCGCTGCCGGAGGGCGTGAAGAACCCGTTCATCGACTGGCTCGGCGGCGTGGACGCACCTATCCCGCAGGCCCTCGCCGACGCGCAGGCGCCGAAGGTCGTCGCCGTCCCGTTCGGTGCCATGAAGCCCTACCCATGGGCACCGGAGGTCCTCCCGCTGCAGATCGTCCGGATCGGACAGCTCCACTTGGCGGCCGTCCCCGCCGAGATGACCATCGTGGCCGGACTGCGCCTGCGCCGGACCTTGGCCGCGGAACTGGGTGTCCCCATGGAGAACGTGCTCGTTCAGGGCTACGCCAACGCCTACAGCCAGTACGTCACGACGCCCGAGGAGTACGACTCGCAGCAATACGAAGGCGCGTCGACGCTCTTCGGCCGCTACACCCTGCCGGCGTATCAGCAGGAGTTCGCCAAGCTCGCCGCCGCGATGAAGGCCGGGAAGACCGTGCCACACGGGCCAACGCCCCGGGACCTGCGCGGCAAGCTGGTCAACTTCCAGCCCGGCGTCGTCTTCGACAGCCCGCCGGCGTTCAAGTCGTTCGGAGATGTCCTGGTGGACGCGAACAGTACGTACCGGCGCGGGGAGAAGGTCGCCGTCGAGTTCGTGACCGGACATCCGAAGAACGACCTCCGGCGCGGCGGCACGTTCCTGGAGATCCAGCGGCTCCTCGACGGCAAATGGGTCCGTCACGCCGACGACGGCGACTGGGACACGAAGTTCCAGTGGACGCGCACGTTCGTCGCCGAATCGAAAGCCACCGTCAACTGGGTGATCCCCGCGAACGCCCCGGTCGGCAAGTATCGCGTGGTCCACTTCGGCAATTGGAAGAACGGCTGGACCGGGGCGATCTCCGCGTTCAGCGGTACCTCGCGGACGTTCGTCGTCTCCTGACTCCGAAAGGCCATCCGTGCGGAAGTTCGCCGTACTCGCCGTCGTCACGGCCGCCCTCCTCTCCGGCCTGCCGGCGCCCGCGCAGGCCACGACGTCGGCCAGTGTGCTGGCGTTCAACCTCTGGCAGCTGCCGTGGATCGCCGGCCAGAACACCTCCGACAAGGAAGCCAGGGCCCGCGCCGCCGAGGCCGTGATCCGGGCACAGAACGCGGACGTCGTCGTCCTCGACGAGGCGTTCAGCGCGCAGGCCGAGGATCTGCGAAACCGGCTGAAGGACCTCTGGCCGCACCAGACCCCGCTCGTCGGTCAGTACTGCGGTACGTCGCCGGGCTGGACCTCGGTCAACGGCAACTGCTCGAACTCACCGTTCGTCGTCAACGGCGGAGTGACCTTGCTGAGCAAGGCGCCGGTGACCCAGCAGCATCAGCTCGTGTTCCGGAACTCCTACTCGGGTACGGCGGACTACCTGTCCAACAAGGGAGCCGCGCTCGCCCGCGTCGTCGTGAGCGGGAAGCCGCTGTGGATCGCGGGCACCCATATGCAGGCCGACGAGGGACCCGAGACGCTGCCCAAGGCCCACGAGATCCGGATGGCGCAGCTCGGTGAGATCCGGGACCTGGTCGCGAAATACGCTCCCGCGGCCGAACCGGTCGTCATCGCCGGGGACCTGAACATCGAATACCTGGCGGGTCAGGACCGGAAGGACGGCCTCGGCCGGACCCAGGTACAGCAAGGGGAAGCCGTGCTGGACGGCGTCCTCCGGACGTCCGGTGAAGGCGAGTACACCTTCGACGCGGCGACCAACCCGAACGCCGCGAAGTCGGTCCCGGCGACCTACCGTGACTCCCTGGACTACGTCGGCGCGCTGCGCGGGAACGGCCGCCGACTCGCCGGGGTCGGCCCGGTACGGCTCGTGCATTACGACGGTGGCACGATTCCCTCCGACCACTACCCGGTGCTGGCCAAGATCCAATACTGAGGCCTTCAACGGGAGAACCCGCCTCGAGGAGGATCATGGCAGCGCTGCCGGCACGAACGAGGTACCGCTACTCGCTCGGTTCGTTCGTCACCGGAGCCTTCGGCACGGTTCCCGGTCTGCTCCTCCTCAAGTACCTGACCGACACGATGGCCGTCCCGGCGGGTGTCGCCGGGGTGATCGTGTTCGTCCCCAAGGCCTGGGACGTGCTGTTCAACCCGATCGCGGGCAGGCTGTCGGACGCGGACCTGGTGCGCACCGGCAGCCGGCGCCGGTTCCTGCTCTACGGAGGCATCGGCGTATCGGTGCTCTTCGCCGCGCTGTTCGCGCACCCCGGCTTCGGCGATCCGGTTCCCGACGCGATCTACGTCGTCGTCGCGTTCCTGTTGGGCGCCACGGCCTACGCGTTCTTCCAGGTGCCGTTCAACGCGCTGCCCGCGGAGCTGACGGATTCCGCCGAGGAACGCACGAAGCTGACGAGCACCCGGATCGGGTTCCTGGCGGTCGCGATCCTGGTCTCCGGTGGCGGTGCGCCCGCCGTCACGAACCTCATCGGTGGCATCAACGGCTACCGCGTGATGGGCGTCGTCATCGCGGTGATCATCCTGGCGGCGACCCTCGGCGTCTACTTCGGGCTGAAGAACGCGCCGGTCGGCTCGCTGCGGCCGAACACGGTCAGTCCTCGCGCGCTGATCCGCACCCTCGCCGGGTGGCGGCCGTTCCGCTGGCTGCTCAGCGTCTATTTCATCCAGGCACTTGGCATCGGCACGGTGCTGGCCGCGATCCCGTACTTCGCCGAGCGGATCCTCGGCAGCTCGGCCTACTCGACGATCCTGTTCGTCGGCTTTGTGGGACCGGCCCTGCTGACCATGCCGCTGTGGCCGCGCCTCGGCCGGAGCGTCGGAAAGCTGAACGGCTTCCGCATCGCGACCGCCGCCTTCGGCGTCGGCCTGCTGGGGCTTCTCGGCGCCGAGGTGTTCCCGGTCGCCATCACGATGGTGTTCGTCGCGTTCTGCGGCGTCGGATACGCGGGCATTTCGGTGTTCCCGCTCGCCATCCTGCCGGACCTGATCAGCGACGAAGAGGAACGGACCGGGGAGACGAGGGCGGGGGTCGCCGCCGGAGTCTGGACGGCGTCGGAGACGCTCGGCCTCGCGCTCGGGCCCGGGCTGTGGGGCCTGGTCCTGCAGTTCGGCGACTACCAGTCGAGCCTCGGCGCGAGCGTGGCCCAGCCGCCAAGCGCGATCACCGCGATCCTGGTCGGCACCTCGATCATCCCGGCCGTGCTCATCATGCTGGGCATCCCGTTGCTGCGGAAGTCGGTGCTGGAGCGCCGTTCGTGACGCCCGAGGAGATCCTCGGGGAGCTGCGGGCGCTGCGTTCCGGCGACCTGCCGACGCACGGCGGCCGGACACTGGCGTATGTCTACGACAGCGGACTGTCCGAAGTGGACGAACTCGGCGCGGCGGCGCACGCCCTCGCGTCGTCGGCGAACGGTCTCGACCCCACCGCGTTCCCCAGCCTGCTGAGGATGGAGAACGACCTCGTGGCGGCAGCCGCGCGGCTCCTCGGCGGCACGGGGGAGACGGTCGGTTCCGTGACGTCGGGCGGCACGGAGTCGTGCATGCTCGCGGTGCTCGCCGCCCGCGACGCCCATCCGGAGACGGAGTCGCCGAGCATCGTGCTGCCGACAACGGCGCACGCGGCCTTCCACAAGGCCGCGCATTTCTTCGGCGTGCGCCCGATTTCCGTCCCGGTCGACCCGGTGACGTTCCGCGCGGTCCCGGAGGCGATGGCCGCCGCGATCGACGACACGACGGTCCTCGTCGTCGCGAGCGCGCCGTCCTACGCACACGGTGTCCTCGACCCGATTCCGGAGATCGCCGGACTGCTCGGCGGGGTCCGCTTCCATGTGGACGCCTGCATCGGCGGCTGGGTCCTGCCGTACCTGGTGCGCCACGGCGCGGAGCTGGGAGCCTTCGGGTTCGACGTCCCTGGTGTCACCAGTGTCTCGGTGGACCTGCATAAGTACGCGTACTGCCCTAAGGGCGTCTCGGTTCTCCTCCACGCCAACGGTGAACTGCGCCGGTCGCACTACTTCGCGAGTGCCGCCTGGCCCGGCTACACGATGTTGAACACCACCCTGCAAAGCACCCGGTCCGGCGGCCCGCTCGCGGCCGCTTGGGCGGTCGTGCGGCATATCGGCGACGAAGGCTACTCGCGCCTCGCTGCCGCGGGGCGGGAGGCCGCGGTGGAACTCCGCGCCGGGATCGAGACTCTGCCCGGATTGCGGATCCTCGGCGATCCGGTGTCGACGCTGCTGGCGTTCACCGCGGACGAGGACGCCGGGTTCGACCTGTTCACCGTGGCGGACGAGATGCGCTCGCGCGGCTGGTACGTCCAGCCGCAGTTCGCCCACGAGACATCGCCGCCTAACCTGCACCTCACCGTGACGGCCGCGAATCGGGGCGGCGAACCGGACTTCCTCGCCGATCTCGCCGCCTCGGTGGAGGCGGCCAGGAAGGCAGGTCCGGTCGTCGTCGACCCTCAGGTGGCCGCGTTCGTGGAGGCGCTCGATCCCGCCACGCTGACGTCGGAACAGTTCGCGGGTCTGCTGGCCGCGGCGGGACTCGGTGACGGCAGCGGGCTGCCGTCCCGGATGGCGGAGATCAACGTCCTGCTCGCCACGGCACCGGGTCCGTTACGCGAGCGGTTGCTGCTGGAGTTCCTCGGGGCGCTGTACACGCCTTCCTAGTGTCCTGAGTTGGTGACGAGCGGGACGACACTCGTGATTGCATGGACGACACGTGTGTTCAGGGGGACGACTCGCTGTGTGGCCTGGCCGTGCGGCGTGTCGTCCATCCGATCACGTGTGTCGTCCAGCCAGTCACGCGAAACGGCGCAGGACACTAGCGGGCGAAAACTGGGATCACCTCCGCGAGCTTCGGCGCCGTGGTGCCCGGCGCCCAAAGGAGCCGGACGCGGTCGGTCATGGCACCGCCTGCGGGGAGTTCCGTGTAGCGGTCTCGGAGTCCGCCGATCGTGCGCCACCCGTCCGGCGCCACCGCGTCGGCGATCTGGACGTCGGCGCCCGCGCCGGGATCGGCCGCCAGGATGACGATCTTGGTGAGCGGTTTCGACGTGGTGCCGGTGATGGTGAGCGCGTCACCGGAAACCGGCGCCGATCCCGCCGTGTACACCGAATCGGCGTTGTTGTCGGCGGCCGCGGCGAGGTTCGGCCCCGCCGGGGTTCCGGTCACGGTGTACTTCGGAGTGTCCGGTGTGGACACCGTGAATTCCCGGACCACGACCCAGAAGATCTGGGCAGCGGTCGGGCGTACCCGGACGAACCGGGCCTCGGCCCCGGTCGGGAGGTCCGCCGAGATCACGGCTTCCGTGACCACCTTCGCCACCGTCCAGTGCGTGCCGTCGGCGGAGTATTCGAGTACGCCGTTGTGGACGAAGTCGTCCGGGCTGGTCGGTTTGCCCATCGCGATGTCCACATGGGACACCGGTTGCACGGCACCGAGGTCGATGCCGAAGGAGTCGTTGACGCCCGGTGCCCTGCTGCTCCAGTAGAAGGTCTCGGGGTCGCCGTCGACCATCCGCCCGGGGACGTTGTCGGTATGGGTCCCCATCGACGTCGTCGGCAGCGGCCGGAGGCCCGGCAGGCCGAACCAGCGGTCGGCCCTGGCCAGTGCGTTGTTCAGGAACGGTACGCAGACGGCCGTGCAGGTACTCGGGTTCCGCGGTCCGCGCGCGGTGTCGACCCGGATGGCCTGCGCCTTCTTGAGCGCGTCGACGAGTTCCCCACGCACTGCCCACGCCTTCGCGCCGTCACCGACGTACTGCGCCAGCAGCATTTTCACCGCGTGCCTGCCCGCTTCGCCGTAGAGGCCGACCTGATCGAGCCACGGCCCGACCTCGGCGAGGAACTTCTGGTTCGAGGCCATTCCACGCCGCAGATCGGCCGGGTCGGCCGCCATCGCGGCGAGATAGCGGTCCAGTTTCGCCGCGGCGTCCCACGGATTCTTCTTGTCCAGTGCTGCCCAGAAAGCGCTGAGCAGCGGCCGCAGCACCGGCGAATCCAGATCCGGCTTCCCGGTGTCGAGGCGGGAGAGGAGACTCGAATAGTTGTTCTCCGCGAACACTTTCAGCGCGGGCGCCGCCGGTCCGGCGAGATCGGCGATGGCCGCGAGCCACGATTTGTCCGGGTCGTACCCTTCCGGGTTCCACAAGAAGTCACCCGAGGTGAACTCGGCGATCTTCGACGCCTCGGCCTGCACCATCGGGTTCGCCGTGATCCCCGACATGAGCTTGGCGACGCCGGGTTCGCGGCCGATGTACGGGCCGAGCAGCAGCCGCTCGGTGATGTAGTCGTTGACCGGATAGTTGTCCCAGATCAGGATGTCGTGCCCGAAGACCTCTTTCGCCTGCCGTGCCTGCTTTTCGGTGATCTGCTGGGCGATCACGCCGACGCCGGTCCACTCGACGATCACGGCCTTGTCGAGCTGGGTGCGCAGCGCTGTCTTGTACGG
Organism: uncultured Actinomycetota bacterium; assembly: GCA_963766045.1. GTDB lineage: Bacteria > Actinomycetota > Actinomycetes > Mycobacteriales > Pseudonocardiaceae > Amycolatopsis. Next base: position 3,444,518 of record CAVXYN010000003.1, read on the forward strand.
GGAATCCGCGACGTCGTAGTACTCGGTCGGGACCATCTGCAGCCGCTCGACACCGGGGTGGGTGGCGATGAAGTCCTGCTGCACCCGGTTGAGCAGGAACGATTGTGCCGCGCCCGCGGCCGCGCCGCCGGTGCCGAACTTCGCGGCGTCTTCGGCGCAGTTCCAGCGGGTGTAGGAGATGTCGTCGAGCGGGATCGCGAACGACCGCACCCCGATGTCCCACAGAGACTGGAACTTCGTGACGAGCGCGGCCTTGTCGGCGTCCGAGGAGTAGCACACCGAAAGCCCCGGCGAGAGCGCGTAGGTGAATTCGACGTGGTTCGCGGTGGCACGGCTGATCAGTTCCGAGAGGAGGGCGAGCTGCTCGGGCGGGTACTGGTCGCGCCAGCGTTCCCGCAGATACGGGTCGTCCTTGGGAGAGTAGACGTACATGTTCTGCTTGGTGCGGCCATAGAAATCCAGTTGCGCCAACCGATCGTCGTGCGACCACGGTGCACCGTAGAAGCCCTCGATGACTCCGCGCAGGGGCGCCTCCGGCCAGTCGCGCAAGCTGAACGCGCGGCTCTTGCCGGAGGCGAACAGCTGCCGCAGCGACTGCGCGGCGTAGAACGTTCCCGTGGTGTCCACACCGGACAGTGCGATCACGCCGCGGTCGGCGGCGAGGACGTAGCCCCCGTGAGGCAGGCCCTCCGGGCCGCCCACCCGAAGGGCGGCGAGCGCGAACGCGGTCGCCCGGCTTTCCACAGGACCACCGACGAAGACGACGAGCCCCCCACGCTCCCTGGCAGTGGCCGCGGCCTGGTCGTCCTCCGTGATCTTGATGATGGTGCTCGCCCCCGCCGAGCGGAGCACCTGCTCCACGACGGCGAGTGCCGACGGGTCGGTGCCACGGCCGGCGACCTCGACGACGGTATGCGGGATGGTCACCTGCCCCGCCCTGGACGTCACCTGTTGGGGCGTCGGCCATACCTTCGCCAGTCCTGCGGAGGAATCCTCGGCCGCGTCGGCTGGGGCCGTCACCGCCACCGTGAGCGCGAGCAGTATTACGGGAAGGAGTCTGGTCACCCATCGGAAGGACGGCATCCGATCCCCCAAAACGTTGATCGACGACGGTCGGTAACCCAGTAAACACTGAATGGAGTGAATGACCCAGACCATTACGGGTGGTTTTCGGGCGCTGACGCTTGACGCAACCAGGCGGTTGCGATACAAATTATGGCAACCGATTAGTTGCTACTCAGTGGAGGTTTCCATGGCGTTCCCCGACCGCATCGAACGGACCATCGACATCGCCCATCCGCCCGCCAAGGTCTGGGCCGCGCTCACCACGGCGGAGGGGCTGGGCACCTGGTTCGGCAACCAGGCGAGCATCGACCTGCGTCCCGGCGGCGAGGCCGAAATGAAGTGGGACGAGGGGCACCAGGCCAACATGCGCGTCGAACGCATCGAGGAGCCGGAGGTGTTCGGCTTCACCTGGCATATCTATGGCCTGCCGGAAGGCGACCCGCGCCGCACCTACGTCGAGTTCACGCTCGAACCGGTCGGTGCGGGAACCCGGCTGACGGTCGTCGAAAGCGGCTTCGCCCAGTTGCCCGACGACGAGCACAGCAAGGCGTTCGGCGGCAACACCGAGGGGTGGGCGAGCGAACTGGGCGAGCTGATCGAATACCTCGATGCCGCCTGACATCGAAGCGATCGCCGAACAGGTCTTCGTCTCCTTGGCCGACCCGAGCAGGCGGAGCATTCTCGCCACGCTCGCCTCGGACGGCCCGGCCACCGCGACCGACCTGGCCGATCGCCTGCCGATCACCCGCCAAGCGATCGCCAAGCACCTCGCAGTGCTCACCGAAGCCGGCCTGGTGACTCCGGAGCCGGGGGAGCGCCGCCGGGTGCGATACCGGCTCCGCTCGGCTCCGATGCAGATCGCCCAGCAGTTCCTGGCCGCACTCGCCCGCGACTGGGACGGCCGGCTCGACGCACTGAAAGACCATTTGGAGGGATCAGCATGAGCGACCAGAGTTTCACCATCGGCTTCGCCGTGGACCAGTCGCCGCGACAGGTTTTCGACGCCTTCAACGATGTCCGGGGCTGGTGGTCCGAGGAGATCGAGGGCGGCACCGTCAAGGCGGGCGACGAATTCACCTACCACTATGAGGACGTCCACCGCTGCACCATGCGGATCACGGAGTCGGTGCCGGGCCGAAAGGTCTCCTGGTACGTCGTCGACAACCATTTCGACTTCACCGCGGACAAGACCGAATGGGTCGGCACCACGATCACTTTCGAGATCACCGAGAAGGACGGCAGGACCGAGGTCTCGTTCACCCACCACGGGTTGGTCCCGGAGTACGAATGCTTCGGCGTCTGCCGCAAGGCCTGGACGTTCTATGTCGGCACGAGCCTGCGGAATCTGATCGCCGACGGTGAAGGGCAGCCGAATCGTCAGGAGCGCTTGCCCTTCGCCGCCGACAACGTGCCGGCCCGGTGACGTCGCGAACGTGCCAGCCTTCGGGTGCTCCTCGCGGTTAGGTTCACCGCATGACCTCGCTGCACGTTGTCCAGAGCGCCTGGAAAGCCTTCAGTACCTACGATCCCGAGCAGATCGCCGGGGTGTTCACCGAAGACGCGGAGTGGTTGGCGCCGTCGGGTAACGCCACCGCCGTCGCGTTGGCGGGGTCGAGTCACCTGGTCGGCAGGCGCGCGATCGTCAAGTTCCTCGCGGAGGACTTCCGGAAGGTGTTCGTCTCGGATGTCGCCGTCGATTTTCGCGGCTTCCATGCCTGCGGCGACACGGTGGTCGTCGAGGAGACCATGACCGCGAGGTTGGCGGATGGCTCTTCGTACGGCAATGACTACTGCTTCGTCTTCGAGTTGCGTGACGGGCTGATCCATCGTGTTCGCGAGTACATGGACACGGCCCTCGGGCATCGGCAGCTGCACGGCTTGACCTCGAGCGCAGGCCCGCTCGTCGGGGGCGAGCACTCGGTCGGGTGAGAGCGCTGCTGGGTTGATCTTCCGGTGTTACGGTCCGCCTGACCGGGCAAGATCGCTCAGGAAGGACCAGGTCATGACCGCCGTCCACACAGAACACGCCGGCCACACCCACGCCCACGGCGAGGGGTGCGGACACGTCGCGGTACCCCACGGCGATCACGTGGACTACGTGCACGATGGCCATCTCCACCGTGCGCACGACGGACATTTCGACGAATGCGAGGCCGACGGCCACATCCCTCACCAGGGGCACGACCACGCCCACGGCGAAGGATGCGGACACGTCGCGGTGCCGCACGGGGATCACGTCGACTACCTGCACGACGGACACCGGCACGCCGTGCACGGGGACCACTACGACGACCACTGAGGCCGGACCACTCGGCAACCGGGTGGTCGCGCCGGGGGCCAAGGAGTGCGTGAGGGCCACCCCTCACGCACTTCACACCTGCGGCCGCCGGCCTCGCTACAGCTACCGCCCCTAACCGTTATCACCGCTCACGAGCCACCTTGGTGAAAGTGCCGGATCAGCTTGCGCGGTACCAGTTTCGTCTCCCCGTTCACCTTGATCGGGACCAGATCGGGTGCGGACGCCTTCCACTGCGATCGCCGGGACCGGGTGTTGCTACGCGACATCTTGCGCTTCGGCACGGTCATTACTTCACCCCTCCAGGATTGCGTCGCCCGTAGCGGCGGTGGAACTTCTCGACCCGGCCCGCGGTGTCCATGACCCGCCGGTCGCCGGTCCAGAACGGATGCGACCACGAGCTGACCTCGACGTTCACCAGCGGGTAGGTGTTGCCGTCCTCCCATTCGACGGTGAGGTCCGACGTGGCGGTGGACCGGGTCAGGAATGCGTTGCCTGTGGCCAGATCTTTGAACACCACGGGGTGATAGTCGGGGTGGATTCCGGGTTTCACTGCGTTTCGTCCTTTCGGTGCGACACATTCGCGTCGTGCTTCTCGGGGGCGGTTTCCGTGTCGTCGCACGGTTCCTCGTGCCACTCGCCGAACGGATCGGCATAGTGAAGCCATTTTTGTGAGCCGGCGGCGAGTTCCTCGTCGGTCAGGAGGGCTCCACGCAGGGCGATTTCAACCTCGTCCGGGGTGGCCTGATCGGTGACCACGATCAGCTCCTGCGCACGGTCGCCGAACACCGGATGCCAGCGGAGTGAAGCGAGGGTGCGGCGGTCGGGGGAGACGTCGGCCCAGTCGGGTCCCTCCGGTGCGGCCAGCCACGGGCCCGCGTGCCCGATACCGAGGCCGCCGCCCGCCGACTCGATCCAGAGCGCCATATCGGGCTGGCTCGCCACCCAGGCCCGCCCCCGGGTGCGGATGACGCCGTCGAGCAGGACGTCGATGGCGTTGTGCAGGCGTTCGGGATGGAACGGGCGTTGCGAGGTGAAGGTGAGCAGGGCGATCCCGCAATCGGTGTGCAGCGGCGGCTCGCCGCGCAGGAGCGGGCCGTGCATGTCGGTGACCTCGCCGCGCCGGGCGCCGTCGGGGACCGCGTCGAGCACGGTCCTTCCGTCCACTGTGGATAGTTCGATCCGCGGAATCGACGGCGCGACCCGGTCGAGTACAGCGGCGGACTTGGCCGCCGACCAGGCGTCCGTCGCGGTGCCGGAGAGCACGAGCAGGTCGGCGAATTCGACCTGCGCCAGCGCGACCTGGGCGACCGTCCGCTCGTCCCCGGGGGCGGCCTGCAGGTTCCGTTCGGTGAGCGTCTCGTCGCCCGTGGCGTCGGCCAGCCAGCCGGCGCAGTCGACGACGGTGAACACCGCCCGCAGGTCGACGTCCTCGATCACCGGACGGTCGCCGACCAGGACGTTCCGCAGCGCCCAGCTGACCGGTTCAGGCTCCATCGCCTCGTCGAGCCGGACCACGATCCGCCGCACCTGAGGCATCCGGGCGAGCCTTCGCAGCAGGGGCAGGAGGTCTTCCCGAAGGGTGCACGAAACACATCCGTGCGCCAATTCGAGGACGGTTTCCTGATCGCGGTCGTGGAGCTTGATTCGCCGCTTGACCACGCCGGAATGGATCTCCCGCAGGTCGTGGTGCACGACGGCGGTGCCTCGTTCGGCCAGGCGCAGCCGATCCGCGAGGTCGGCGTTCGGTCCCGGTGCGAGGCCACTGATCAGGACGAGGGGCACGCGCGGGTTTTCGGTCACTACAGCTCCGGGGCGTCGATGTCGGGTGGGTCGACTGTGTACAGTAAATGAAAACGACTATCGATATCAACTAGGGAGGACGTATGTCAGCCGTGTGCCAGGTCACCGGCCGCAAACCGGGCTACGGGAAGCAGGTGTCGCATTCGCACCGGCGGACGTCCCGCCGCTGGGAGCCGAATCTGCAGGTCAAGCGCTACTTCGTGCCCAGTGAGGGGCGCTGGGTCCGGCTGCGGGTCTCCGTGAAGGGAATGAAGACCATCGACAAGCGGGGCATCGACGCCGTCGTCGCCGGACTCCGCGCGAAAGGGGTGAAGCTCTGATGGCCAAGAGCACCGACATCCGGCCCGTCATCAAGCTCCGCTCGACTGCCGGGACCGGATACACGTACGTCACGAAGAAGAACCGCCGCAACGACCCGGACCGGATGGTGCTGCGCAAGTACGACCCGGTCGCGCGCAAGCACGTCGAGTTCAAGGAGGAGCGCTGATGGCCAAGAAGTCCAAGATCGCCAAGAACGAACAGCGCAAGGTCATCTCCGCGCGCTACGTCGAGCGCCGCCGCGAACTGAAGGCGACCATCGCATCGCCGTCGGCGTCGCCCGACGAGAAGGCCGCCGCCGTTTCCGCGCTGCAGGCGATGCCGCGTGACGCCAGCGCCACCCGCATCCGGAACCGGGACACTGCCGACGGCCGCCCGCGTGGCTACCTGCGGAAATTCGGCCTCTCCCGGGTGCGGATGCGGCAGCTGGCCCACAACGGCGAGCTGCCCGGCGTCACGAAGTCGAGCTGGTGAGCGCGGTGGTACGGCAGAACCGGGACCGCCCCGTCAAGCGCAAGACGAACCTGTTGCACGCCAACAAGATCACCGAGGTCGACTGGAAGGACGCCGACCTGCTGCGGAAGTTCATCTCCGACCGGGGCAAGATCCGCGCGCGCCGGATCACCGGGCTGACGCCGCGGCAACAGAAGCAGGTCGCCACCGCGATCAAGAACGCCCGCGAGATGGCGTTGCTGCCCTATCCCCACGGAGGCAGGTGAGCCGCGGAGAGTGAAGGGGCGGGCGTGGTGAGTGCTGAGGTGGTTCTCACTCGGATCGCGGTTCGCCCGCCTGCCTCCTTACACTGCCCCGCATGGATGACCCGCATTACCTTTCCGGCCTCGATCTGGCCGGCCGCCGCGTCGTGATGATCGGCGGCGGGACCGTCGCCCAGCGCCGGTTGCCCCGGCTGATCGGCGCGGGTGCGCGAGTCGAGCTGATCTCGCCGCACACCACGCCGTCGGTGAGCGCGATGGCGGACGCGGGCGAGATCGTCTGGCACGAGCGCCGCTACGCCGACGGCGACCTGGCCGGTGCCTGGTACGCGCTCGCCTGCACGAACGATCCCGAGGTCAACGCCGAGGTCTGCGCCGAAGCCGACCGCGAGCGGGTGTTCTGCGTCCGCGCCGACGACGGCGACCTCGGCAGCGCGGTCACCCCGGCCTCCGGGCGGCACGGCGGCCTGCTCGTCGGCGTCCTCTCCGGCGGCGAACCGCTCCGGTCGGCGACGGTGCGGGACAGCATCCTCGACGGCCTCCGCGCCGGCTCCGTCGCCGACGGGCGTCTGCCGGACGCCCACGGCGACCTTCCCGGCGTCGCCCTGGTCGGCGGCGGTCCGGGCGACCCGGAACTGATCACCGTCCGCGGCCGAAGGCTGCTCGCGCGGGCGGACGTCGTCGTGGCCGACCGCCTCGCCCCGCGCGAACTCCTTGACGAGCTGTCGCCGAACGTCGAGATCGTCGACGCCGCGAAGATCCCGTACGGCCGGGCGGCCAGCCAGGAGGTCATCAACGCGACGCTGATCGACCGCGCGAAGGCGGGCAAGTTCGTCGTCCGGCTCAAGGGCGGGGACCCGTACCTGTTCGGCCGCGGTTTCGAAGAGATCCTGGCCTGCGCCGAGGCCGGCATCCCGGTGACGATGGTCCCGGGGATCACGAGCGCGTTCTCCGTGCCCGCAGTCGCCGACATCCCGGTGACGCATCGCGGTGTCGCTCACGAGGTCGTCGTGGTCTCCGGTCACGTCGCGCCGGGAGACGAGAGTTCCTTGGTGGACTGGGATCTGCTGGCGAAAATGCGCGGGACGATCGTGCTGATGATGGGCGTCGAACGGCTCCCGCTGTTCGCGAAGGCCCTCCTGGAAGGGCGTCCCGGCGACACCCCGGTCGCGATCGTCGAGGACGGCACGATGCGGACACAGCGCGTCCTTCGGTCCACTTTGGACAGGGTGGTCGAGGATGCCGCCGCGGCCGGAGTGCGCCCGCCCGCGGTGATCGTGTTCGGCCCGGTGGCGGGTTTGGCTCAGCCCACGTAGCCGGGGGACGAAACGTAGAGCCAGTCGACGCCGTCCTCGCCGGGGGAGTCGAGATGCTCGGCCCGGACCAGACCGGCCCGGGTGGCCACGCGGTGCGACGCGGCGTTCGCCGGCCGGACACGCGCGATCACCAGGTCGTCCGGCTGGTGGGTGAGCGTCCAGGCCACCACCGCTGTGGCCGCCTCGGTGGCGAACCCGGAACCCCAGACGGACGGGGAGAACCGGTAGAACAGGTTCAGGACCCGGCGTCGCCGGAACTCGACGACCTTCACCCCGCAGAATCCCAGCGGGTCCGGCGAACCGTGGCGCCGCACGACCCAGTAGCCGAACCCGAACCCGGCCCACTGCGCCGACCACCGCAGGAACAGCTGTTCCGCCTGCTCCCGGTTCGCCAGCGCGTCGGAGGGGTTGTGCGCGCACGCCGCCGGATCCTGGTGGACGGCGAGGATCGCGTCGACGTCGTCCGGGCCGGGACGGCTCAGGATCAGCCGCCCGGTCCGGAGTTCGTCGGCCACCGGCTCAGTCCCGGTAGCAGCGGGCCGAGAAGTCGGCTATCGCGTTCGTCAGCCTGGTCGGGTCGAGGCGGAGTTCGACCGGGCTGCGTGCCTGTACGAACTCGGCCGTCGCCATGTCCGCGGCGAGGGTGTCGGCGTCGCCGAAGGGGTGGATCGGATCGCGCTCGTGCCCGATGATCAGCGCCGGGGTGGCGATCTTGCACCGGACCGACTTGGGCGGCGCGATCCGGCCGAAGAGGACTCCGTGCAGCAGTGCGGCCATCGACGCCGGCTGCTGCGAGAGGGTATCGGTCACGACGTCGATCCACTGGCTGCCGTGGGGCACCGCCTTCGCCGCCAGCGCGACGCCCTGGACGGTGAACGGGAGGAAGCGCGCGGCCATCAGCAGCGGCGCGAACGTGACCAGCCCGGCGACGATCGCGTTGTCCAGCACCGGCATCTCGACGATCAGCCCGAGCGCGCGTTCGGGAGACGCGACGGCGACCTCCAGCGCGACGTTGGCACCAAGCGAGGTGCCGCCGATGACCGCGGAATCGATGTCGAGGTGGTCGAGCAGCGCGACCGTCTGTTCGGCGAAGGCGGGCATCGAGTACAGCCAGGAATCCGTGGGCCGCGCGGAGTCGCCGTGGCCGAGCAGATCGAGGGTGACGGTCCGGAACCCGGCGCGCGCCAGCCTCCGGGCGAGCGGGGCGTGCATCCGCCGGGTCAGCATGATGCCGTGCGTCAGCACGATCACGCGGTCACCCGAGCCGAACTCGGTGTAGCTCAGGCGATGACCGTCGTGGGTGAAGGAGCCCGAAAGCTCGATGGGCCTGGACGAACGTCCCGCCGGCGGCGGGGGTGCCGGAAAGTCGGCGACAGCGGTGGCACTGCTGGCCGGGCTCATATCCCACCGTCCTTAGTCGATCCTCGGTACTACTCCTCGGTACTACCAGGAAAGCATCTCCGGGCCACAGAGGCACAGTGGCCGTTGGCAGTCTGTCAATCTCATGAGTCAAGATGACCCTATGACCGCTACAGCTGACAGTCTTCCCGATCTCGTTTCGCTCAAGGTGGAGATCGACGGGCACGTCGCCGAGGTGACGCTGCTCGGCCCGTCCAAGGGCAACGCGATGGGCCCCGATTTCTGGCGCGAGCTGCCGCTCGTCTTCCGGGCGCTCGACGCGGACCCGCAGGTCAGGGCGGTCGTGCTGACCGGAAGCGGGAGTCACTTCTCCTACGGCCTCGACCTGCCCGCGATGATGCCCGGCTGGGGCGAAATGCTGGCGGGCGAGGCGCTGGCGGGGCCGCGGTCGAGGTTCCTCGACGAGGTCAAGACGCTGCAGGCGAGCGTGTCCTCGATCGCCGAATGCCGCAAACCGGTCATCGCGGCGATTTCCGGCTGGTGCATCGGCGGCGGGGTCGATGTGATCGCCGCCACGGACATCCGCCTGGCGAGTGCGGACGCCAAGTTCAGCGTGCGCGAGGTCAAGGTCGCGATCGTTGCCGACCTCGGCAGCCTGCAGCGGCTCGCGCCGATCATCGGCGAGGGGCACCTGCGCGAGCTCGCGCTGACCGGCAAGGACGTCGACGCCGCGCGTGCGGAACGGATCGGTCTGGTCAACGAGGTCTACCCGGACCAGGAGACGCTGCTCGCCGAGGCCCGCAAGATGGCGCTGGACATCGCGACCAACCCGCCGCTGGTGGTGCAGGGCACCAAGAACGTCCTTTCGGCCAACACCGAGCGGCAGATCGCCGAAGGCCTGCGTTACGTCGCATCCTGGAACGCGGCGTTCCTGCCCAGCAAGGATCTCGGCGAGGCGGTGCAGGCCTTCCTCGAGCGGCGCGCGCCCGAGTTCAAGGGAGAGTAGAAAGAATCCGGCCACCCAGCGGATCAGGAGGGCGAACGTGAGCGTTTCGGAGGCACACCGCACATTCCGCGAGGCGCGGGACTACCTGCAGGCCCATCGCGAGGACTACGACACGGCGTATCGGGAGTTCACCTGGCCGCGGCCCGACGGGTTCAACTGGGCGCTGGACTGGTTCGACGTCGTCGCGCGCGATCCCGCCAACGCCGAGCGGTACGCGCTGTGGATCGTCGAAGAGAGCGGCATCGAGAACCGCTGGACCTATCCGGAGATGGCCCGCCGGTCGAACCAGGTGGCCAACTGGCTGCGCTCGCTGGGGGTCCGCCGGGGCGACCGGCTGATCCTGATGCTGGGCAACCAGGGCGAGCTGTGGCAGACCATCCTCGCCGCGATCAAACTCGGCGCGGTCATCATCCCGGCCTCCACGCTGCTCGGCCCGGCGGACCTGACCGACCGGGTCGAGCGGGGAGCCGCGAAACACGTGGTGATCCGGGCGGTCGACGCGCCCAAGTTCGACGGCGTCGCGGGGGACTACACGCGGATCGTCGTCGGCGACACCGTCGAAGGCTGGAAGTCCTTCGTGGACGCCTACGAGGAGCCGGACGAGTTCACCCCGGACGGGTCGACCTCGGCCGACGACCCGATGCTGCTGTACTTCACCTCCGGGACGACGGCGAAGCCGAAACTGGTGCAGCACACCCAGGTCTCCTACCCGGTCGGTCATCTGTCCACAATGTACTGGATCGGCCTCGAACCGGGCGACGTCCATTTGAACATCTCGTCGCCTGGATGGGCGAAACACGCGTGGAGCAACGTGTTCGCGCCGTGGAACGCCGAGGCGACCGTGTTCCTGTACAACTACGCGCGGTTCGACGCCGTCGCGCTGATGGCGCAGATGGAGCGGTGCGCCGTCACGAGTTTCTGCGCGCCGCCGACGGTGTGGCGGATGCTGATCCAAGCCGATCTGACCGTGTTGAAGACGCCGCCGAGCAAGGTGGTCGGTGCCGGTGAGCCGCTCAACCCCGAGGTGATCGATCAGGTCGAGAAGTCTTGGGGCGTCACGATCCGCGACGGTTTCGGCCAGACGGAGAGCAGCGTCCAGATCGCCAACACGCCCGGTCAGGAGGTCGTGCCCGGTTCGATGGGGCGTCCGCTGCCCGGGTTCACCGTGGCGCTGGTCGATCCGGTGACCGGCGAACGCGCGCAGGAGGGCGAGATCTGCCTCGATCTGGCGAAGCGGCCGGTCGGGCTCATGACCGGCTACGCCGACGACGAGGAGCGCACGGCCACGGCCTTCGCCGACGGTTACTACCACACCGGCGACGTCGGCTCGGTCGACGAACGGGGCTACATCACCTACGTCGGCCGCACGGACGACGTCTTCAAGGCGTCGGACTACCGGATCTCGCCGTTCGAGCTGGAAAGTGTCCTGCTGGAACACGAAGCCGTCGCCGAGGCGGCCGTGGTCCCGGCGCCGGACCCGATCCGCCTCGCCGTGCCGAAGGCCTACGTGGTGCTGGCGAGCGGACATGAGCCGACGGCGGAAACGGCGGTCGCCATCCTGGCGTTCTGCCGCGAGCACCTCGCGCCGTACAAGCGGATCCGACGGCTCGAGTTCGCCGAACTGCCGAAGACGATCTCCGGCAAGATCCGGCGCGTCGAGCTGCGCGGCCGGGAGAACGAGGCGGATTCGCGGCCGGCGGGCGAGTTCCGTGAGGAGGACTTCCCGCAGCTCAAGAGCTCGTGAGTGGTAACGACGGTTAGAACCATCATTACCACTCACGAGCTTTCAGAAGCGCGTGGCCTCGAGCTGGCGGTCGTCCTCGGTCGAGCAGTTCGTCACCGGATCGTTCGGGCCGGCGCCGCAGGTCCACGCGCCCACCACGATCGGGCCGGGGCCCTGCGGTGACGCGGCCTCGGCGGGCGTGAGCTTCTGGAAGTAGTCCTTCAGTACCTGTGCCGCTTCCGCGCAGTCGGTCTTCCCGCGTACGACGACCTTGTTCTTCGCGCCGTCGGGCCCGGCGAAGTCGTCGCAGGGAGTTCCGGCCAGTTCCTGCTCAGGGGACTGGCTTGACGACGATGCCGGCGCCGCGGCCGGGGCGGGGTCGCCGGTGCAGCCACTGAGCAGGAAGGCTGTGGCCCAAAGCGCGAGGGGGAGTGCGGAGAGAGTCTTCATGGGCCCTTCTTCTCGGGGATGGTTCATTCGACCGGGACAACGGCGGCGAACACGTTCTGGTCGCCCTTTCCACAGCTGGTGCCGCCCTGTGCGGCGGGCGCGCCGGAGACGCACAGCCAGCCGTCCACGGTGTCGCTGACCGGTTCGTCCGATCCGGCCGACTGGCGGCCGGCGATCCGCTTGTGGAAGGCGTCGACGATCCGGATCGCGTCCGCGCAAGCCACGCCCGGCCCGTTCAGGACCTGAAGCGTCAGGCCGCTGGCCGCGGTCACCGTCCCGCACGAACCCTGTACCGGTTCAGCCGGTTCGGGTTTCGGAGCGGACTTCGGGGCAGTGGCGGTGGATGGCGCGATCGACGGAGAAACCGGTGCCACCGAAGTGGGTGTGTTCATCGAGGCCGGGGGCTGAGCGGACAGCGAGGACGTGACGGTCGGTGGCGGACCTTCGTCCGAACAGGCGGCGAGCAGGCCGGCCGCGAGGCAGCCCGCGAGCAAGGGCCGCCACGATCCCGTGGACGTCGAGACGGGCAAGGCGATCCTTTCGTCGGCCGGTCGTGGCCGGGCCATTCTGTCCCGGCCTGGCCAGAAGCCCTGGCATTGAGCCAGGGCGGATGCGAGAGGCTATCGCGTCGGCGACGCTCCGGTAAGTGAGGACCGCCCAATTACTGTCCATTGTGGACGATTAACATGCCGTTCACAGCACGACAACATCGTGCGGCCAGTACGAACCGATCGGTGGAATCCGGGTCGGTGGCGTTAACACCGGCACCTCGGCTGCCGAAAATAAGGGTAGCGCTTCGGCGTGTCCCGTCCCCATCCTGAAAACGTGAGAGATATGAAGACCGACGAAAAGACCGACCCGGCGTCACCACCGGCCGCCTCACCGGCGAGCGCGGAGCTGCCGCCCACAGCTCCCTGCGCCGTGGTCTGGTGTAGCGGCCGCCCGTACGTCCTGGAGAACTCCGCCGGGTACACCCGCTGGATGGGTACGGACGACCGGGGCAGGCCCGAGGCGCTGACCAGCGCGGACCTGCAACGCCGCGGCTGGAGTCACACCCGGGCGAGCTGACGCCGGAGGTTCTGCCGTTGCTGGCTAGGCTGAGCGGGTGAGTACGCCCCCCGAACCGAGCGTGACCAGCGAAGAGCCCTCTCTGCTGCGGCAGGCCTTGAACGTTCCCAATCTCCTTTCGATACTCCGCCTCGCCGGCGTTCCCGTCTTCCTGTGGCTGCTGCTCGGCCCGAAGGAGGACGGCTGGGCACTCGCTCTGCTCGTCTTCAGCGCTCTCACCGACTGGCTCGACGGCAAGCTCGCCCGCTGGCTCAACCAGATGTCGCGGCTCGGACAGCTCCTCGACCCGGCCGCGGACAGGCTCTACATCCTGGCGACGCTGATCGCCTTCCTGATCCGCGACATCATCCCGTGGTGGGTGGTGGTCCCACTGCTCGTCCGTGAGGCCGTGCTCGGGGTCTGCGTGTTGCTGCTCCGCCGCGGTGGCTTCGCCCCGCCGGAGGTCACCTACATCGGCAAGGGCGCGACCTTCGTGCTGATGTACGCCTTCCCGTTCCTGCTGCTCACCCAGGGCGGCTCGGACATCGCCGCGATCGCCCGCCCGATCGGGTACGCCTTCACGACCTGGGGCGCGGTCCTCTACGTCTGGTCGGGCGCACTGTACGTCATGCAGACCGTCCTGGCGCTGCGTTCCCGTGCTCCGGAATAGGCCACCGGGACAAAGGGGAGGTGCCGGGCGCGCCGCCGGGCAGGATGCAAGACTTCTCCGCATCGGTTCCGTGTGAGGGCACCAGAAAGGGGAGCGGCGTTGTCCACTCCAGAAGAACTGCGCTACACCGAGGAGCACGAGTGGGTCTCCGTGCGCGACGGCGGGCTCGTGCGCGTGGGCATCACCGAGTACGCCCAGGACCAGCTCGGTGACGTCGTGTTCGTCGACCTGCCGGAGGTCGGTAAGCAGGTCGGCTCGGGAGACGCGTTCGGCGAGGTCGAGTCGACCAAGAGCGTTTCGGAACTGTTCGCCCCGCTCGACGGCGAGGTGGTCGCGGTCAACGACGCCGTGACCGAGTCGCCGGAACTGATCAACAGCGACCCGTACGGCGAGGGCTGGCTGATCGAGCTCCGGCTCGACGACCCGGCGACCGTCGAATCCCTGCTCGAGGCCGAGGCGTACCAGGCACTGATTCAGGAATAGCCGCAGGCCGCGGCCCTTCGATCCGAGTAGGGGGAGCCGCGGACCGGAGATTCGATCAGGCACGGTACGTTTGGCGTCTACACGTTCTTGAGTAGTGGCAACACACATGCGTTAGGAGAGCTCAGGTGAGCACGAACGACGGGCCCGGCGTTCCCCCGGAGCAGTCTCCGGAGCGGACTTCTGTCTTCCGGGCCGACTTCCTGGCCGACGTCGAAGGCACTGAGGCTCCTCCGGCTGCCGAGGCCCCCGTCCAGGGTGTGGACGCGCTTCCCCCCGGTTCCGCACTGCTGGTCGTCAAGCGCGGCCCGAACGCGGGTTCGCGCTTCCTGCTCGACCGCGACACCACCAGCGCGGGACGGCACCCGGACAGCGACATCTTCCTCGACGACGTCACGGTTTCCCGTCGTCACGCCGAGTTCCGGCGTGAGGGCGGCGAGTTCGTCGTCATCGACGTCGGCAGCCTCAACGGCACCTACGTCAACCGCGAGCCGGTCGACCAGGCCGTTCTCGCCGGTGGCGACGAGGTACAGATCGGCAAGTTCCGCCTGGTCTTCCTGACCGGCCCGGGTCACGGGGGCCAGGGGGCACAGTGACGGCGGCCGGGCGGCCTGATCGGGATGCGTCGCAGCGCGATGGGTTGAGCATCGGGGCCGTGCTGGCACAACTGCGCGGCGACTTTCCCGATGTCACCATCTCCAAGATCCGGTTCCTCGAGGCGGAAGGTCTGGTCCAGCCGGGCCGGACCCCGTCGGGGTACCGGCAGTTCGCTCCGGCGGACGTGGAGCGCCTGCGATTCGTCCTGTCCGCCCAACGGGATCACTACCTTCCGCTGAAGGTCATCAAGGAACAGTTGGACGCGGTCGACCGGGGTGCCACACCTTCCGAGGTGATCCCGAAACCGCCGCGCAAACTCGTTTCGCTCGAAGCCCCCGGGGAGAACGGCGGCCTGCCGTGCCCCGGGGACTTCGAGACCGATCGCGAGATCCGGCTGACCGAGGAAGATCTTCTCCGCCAGGCCGGAATCGACGCCGCCACCCTGGCTGAACTGCGGCAATACGGTCTGGTCCGCCCCGGCGCCGCGGGATTCTTCGACCCGGACGCGGTCCTCGTGGCGAAGACCGTGAAAGCGATGACCGAATTCGGTATAGAGCCGAGACATCTGCGTGCCTTCCGCGCCGCCGCCGATCGCGAAGTCGGCCTGCTGGAGCAGATCGTGACCCCGGTGTATCGGCACCGTGACGAGGACGCCAAGGCGAGGGCCGATGAGGTCGTCCGCGAGCTCGCGGCACTGTCCGTAGCGTTACATACGCTCCTCGTGAAGGCCGGAATCCGGTCCGTCACGGGTGGCTGACCGTTATCCGCCGCCCTATTACCCGTTGTCGCGCACTTGTCAATGACTGAATGTTCGGCACCCTATGCCGTACCGTGAGACTTGGGTTTGCCGCGAGCGAACCAAGATTGTCCGGACAGCGAGCACAGCGCTCGGAAGACGGGTAGCGTCGGGATTGCCGGCGCGTGGTCGTCGTGACAAGCGCTGCAGCCCGTGCGCACGAGAGGGAGGCGAAGCCCGATGAGCGAAATGCGCGTCGTCGGCGTGCGGGTGGAGCTACCCGCGAATCAGCCGATCTTGTTGCTGCGGGAAACCGAAGGCGAGCGATACCTGCCGATCTGGATCGGCTCGGTCGAGGCCACCGCCATCGCCTTGGAGCAGCAGGGAGTCCGCCCCGCCCGTCCACTCACCCATGACCTGCTCAAAGAGGTCATCGGAGCACTGGGACGGGAGCTCGAGCAGGTCGTCATCACCGATCTCAAAGAAGGAACGTTCTTCGCGGAGCTGGTCTTCGACGGAGACATCCGGGTCTCGGCGCGGCCGAGCGATTCGGTGGCCCTGGCCCTGCGGATAGGAGTTCCGATCCACGCCGTGGACGCGGTGCTGGAGGAAGCCGGCCTGATCATCCCCGACGAGCAGGAGGACGAGGTCGAGAAGTTCCGCGAATTCCTCGATTCCGTGTCCCCCGAAGATTTCCGCGGCGCCGATACCTGAGGCGAACCGCGGGAAGAGGGGCAGCGCGCCGCGCTGCCCCTCTTCTTATGTGCGGGGTTGTGAGAGGGCGGCGGCGGGTGCCTGGTTGCGTCTCGTGAGTGGTAATGACGGTTCTATTGAGGGGTAAGGCAAGTGTGGCGTGTGGGTCACCCCGGTGCAGGCGTTCAGCTGGCCGTGAAGGCCTCCTTGCCTACCCTGAGGGTAGTGAAGGAGCCCTTCACTACCCTCGCCGAGGTGATCTCTGGTGACAGAGGGGCAACTGTGACACCAGCGTCAAGCCCACCCTCAAGGTGGCCTTCACGGGCCATCCGAATACAGCAAACGATGACTAAACGGGCAATCCGCCCACTTGAGCATCGCGCTTGAGAGGCCCTGGGCACGTCCTCATGCCTTGATCAACGCCGCCTCGCAGCTCGACCACGCCACCTTTGCCTAACTCCTCAATAGAACCATCATTACCACTCACGAGTCCCGCGGCGCGGTCGCCCGCTCGAACAGGTCCGCCAGTTCCCGGCCATAGCGCTCCAGGTCCAGTTTTGGATCGGCCGCGAACTTCGCGGCGACACCGTCGACGGCCTGCGCGATCGACAGTGCCATGACCTCCAGGGCGAAGTCGCCGAACGCGCCTTCCTTCTGGCCCTGCCGGAGCTGCCGCTCGAGCCGTCCGGTTCGGAACTCCTCGACGATCGGGGCGGACATGTACCAGCCCTCCGCGTCGGATCCGCTGCCCGCCATCTCGACCATGACCCGCACCAGTTCCGGGTAGGCGGCGAGGAACGCGATCTCCGACTCGATGTAGCCCCGCAGCAGCGCCGCCCGGTCGGTGGTGCCCTCGATGCGTTCTTCGAGGAACTTGTCCTTCATCCCGGTCGCCGTGGAGGTGACCGCCTGCATCAGCCCGGCCTTGTTCGTGAAGTGGTACGAGATGATCCGGGTGCTGGACAGTCCGGCCCGTTCCTTGATCTTCGCGAACGACGTCTTGTGGTAGCCGAGGTCCGAGATGGTCGCGATCGTGGCCCCGACGATCTGGGCCCGCCGGGCCGCTTCGGTGACCGAAAGTCCCAGTTCGGCTTGCACCTGCTCGACTGCGTCCTGTCGTTTTACTTGCATAAGTAAAAAATAACACGCCTGAGTAAATCGGGCAACCCGTGCAGCCGATCGGGGGACTCTTCCCGACAAGTCTCAAGAAGAGCTTGAGGTTCACCGCGCGTCGCGTTGACCGGTTTGCCGGACGCGCTTACCGTCAATGGAGGTAAATCGCCACGGTGTTATTCGGTCCGCTTGTTCGGATGTCTGGGGCGTTCGTTGCGGTTGACCTCGGTGCGTGCCCACGTGGGTTCGCGCGGCTTTGTTCGCCGGCCGCCAGGTCGGGCGAGGGGAGGCATGCGTGGTCGAGGCTGGTAGCCCTCAAGAGCCGCTTGTTCAGGTCGCTGACGGCGAGCAGGGCGAGCTGTTCCCCGACGCCTCGCTGCCGGACGAACTCGTCGGCTACCGCGGTCCCGCCGCCTGTCAGATCGCCGGGATCACCTACCGGCAGCTCGACTACTGGGCCCGCACGAAGCTGGTCGCACCGAGTATCCGCACCGCGCACGGTTCCGGTTCGCAGCGCCTCTACTCCTTCAAGGACATCCTCGTCCTGAAGGTCGTGAAGCGGCTGCTCGACACCGGCGTCTCGCTCCAGAACATCCGGGTCGCGGTCGACCACCTCCGGCTTCGCGGGGTCCGCGATCTCGCCAGGGTCACCCTCTTCTCCGACGGCACCACCGTCTACGAATGCACCTCCCCGGAAGAGATCGTCGATTTACTGCAGGGCGGGCAGGGCGTTTTCGGGATCGCCGTCAGCGGGGCGATGCAGGAGATCAGCGGCACCATCCACGAGTTCCAGGCCGAACGGGCCGACGGCGGCACGGTCGAAACCGCGCTGCCGGACGAGCTCACGCAGCGCCGCAACGCGCGTCGCACCGGCTGATCACGTCGCCGCGAACGCGGCAGGGTAGGCTCACCGACGCGGTCGACGAATCCGCGCGGGAGAGTCCGAGCCGGTAACACTTGAGCTCGGCGCCGAAGGAGCAAGTCCTCCCCGGAACCTCTCAGGCACCCTGGACCGCGCGGATGAGACGCCTCTGGAAAGTGGGTCGGCAGGCTACAACCCGGCGGCCCCGCCGACGGTGCAAGCCCGGCTCAACACACGGGCGAAACTCTCAGGCGCCCTGAAAAAGGGTACGGACAGAGTGGGGAGGGCCTGGGACATCCGTCCCGGCCCCATCCCCGCGCCATGGGAGGTCCCCGATGGAGCCCGTTTCACTGGCAGCCCTCGAATCCGGAACCTCCTTCGCGGACCGGCACATCGGTCCCGGCGCGGAGGAACTCGCGCGCATCCTCGACGTCGTCGGCGTCGCGTCCCTCGAAGAACTGGCCGAACGAGCCGTTCCGGTGTCACTGCGCGAATCCGCGGTACCGCTCGAGCTGCCGCCACCCGCCACCGAGACCGCCGCGCTGGCCGAACTCCGTGCGCTGGCGGCGCGGAACCGGCCGATGGTCCAGATGATCGGGCTCGGCTACCACGACACCGTGACTCCGCCGGTGATCCGCCGCAACGTCCTGGAAAGCCCGGCCTGGTACACCGCGTACACGCCCTACCAGCCGGAAATCTCGCAGGGCAGGCTCGAGGCGCTGCTCAATTTCCAGACCATGGTCGCCGACCTGACCGGGCTGCCGATCGCGAACGCGTCGATGCTGGACGAGGCGACCGCCGCCGCCGAAGCGATGACTCTCGTGCGGCGTGCGGGCAAGTCGAAGTCCCACCGGTTCGTGGTCGACGAGGACACCCTGCCGCAGACGATCGAGGTCCTGCGCGTCCGCGCCGAGCCGCTCGGGATCGAGCTGGTGACGGCGGATCTCTCGCAGGGCATCACCGGACTGGGCCTCGGAGGCGACTTCTTCGGTGTGCTGCTCTCGTATCCCGGCGCTTCCGGCGTCGTCCGGGAGTGGGGTCGCGTCATCGCCGAGGCGAAGGCCTTGGGGGCGGCCGTGGTGGTCGCCGCGGATCCGCTCGCGCTGACCATGTTGCGCCCGCCCGGCGAACTCGGTGCGGACGTCGCGATCGGCTCGACGCAGCGATTCGGTGTGCCCATGGGATTCGGCGGACCGCACGCGGCCTATCTCGCCGTCCGGAAGGGACTCGAGCGTCAGCTTCCGGGGCGGCTCGTCGGGGTGTCGGTCGACGCGGACGGCGCATCCGCGTACCGGCTCGCCCTCCAGACCCGGGAACAGCACATCCGGCGCGAGAAGGCGACCAGCAATATCTGCACCGCCCAGGTGCTCCTGGCGGTCATCGCGTCGATGTACGCGGTGTACCACGGACCGGAAGGCCTGCGCGCCATCGCGAACCGGGCGCACCGGATGGCCACCGTGCTCGCGGCCGGACTCGTCGAGAGCGGTGTCGACGTCGTGCACGGCGAATTCTTCGACACGGTCATGGCCGCGGTGCCGGGCAAGGCGGCGTCGGTCGTCGGAACGGCACGGGAGCTCGGTGTCAACCTGCGGCTCGTGGACGACGGACACGTCGCGATCGCCTGCGACGAGACGACCACCCGTGAGCATCTTTCCTTGGTGTGGAAGGCGTTCGGCGTCGCGGTGTCCGATGTGGACTCGCTCGACGCGGACACCGCCGACGGTACCCCGCCGGATCTGCGGCGCACCAGCGCGTACCTGACGCATCCCGTTTTTCACGCGCACCGCTCGGAAACCGCGTTGCTGCGCTACCTGAGGTCGTTGTCGGACAAGGATGTCGCGCTCGACCGGAGCATGATCCCGCTCGGGTCGTGCACGATGAAACTCAACGCCACGGCCGAAATGGAGCCGATCACCTGGCCGGAGTTCGCCGGGCTGCACCCGTTCGCGCCGGCCGGGGACGCCGCCGGATTGCTCACCGTGGTGAAGGATCTCGAGACCTGGCTGGCCAGGATCACCGGCTACGACGCGGTTTCGCTGCAGCCCAACGCCGGCAGTCAGGGCGAATTCGCCGGGCTGCTGGCCATCCGTGCCTACCACCGCGAGCGCGGGAACGAGGCGAGGGACGTCTGCCTCATCCCGTCGAGCGCGCATGGCACCAACGCTGCCAGCGCGGTGATGGCCGGAATGCGGGTGGTCGTCGTTCGCTGCGATGATGAGGGAAACATCGATCTCGGGCACCTCAAGTCCACTGTGGACGACCACGCGGACGACCTGGCCGCGATCATGATCACGTATCCGTCCACCCACGGGGTGTACGAGGACACCGTGCGCGAGGTCTGCGCGCTGGTGCACGACGCGGGTGGACAGGTGTACGTCGACGGGGCGAACCTGAACGCGCTGATCGGTGTCGCGCAGTACGGGCGGTTCGGCGCCGATGTTTCGCATCTCAACCTGCACAAGACCTTCTGCATCCCGCACGGCGGTGGCGGCCCGGGCGTCGGCCCGATCGGCGTGCGCGCGCATCTGGCGCCGTTCCTGCCGAACCATCCGTTGCAGCCGGACGCGGGCCCCGCGACCGGCGTCGGCCCGATCAGCGCGGCGCCGTGGGGGAGCGCGTCGATCCTGCCGATCTCGTGGGCCTACGTCCGGATGATGGGTGCGGACGGGTTGAAGCGTGCCACGCTGACCGCGGTCGCGAACGCCAACTATGTGGCCAAGCGGCTCACGCGGCACTATCCCGTGCTCTACGCGGGGCACGAGGGGCTCGTGGCCCACGAGTGCATCCTCGATCTCCGTGCGTTGACCAAACGGACCGGTGTCACCGTCGACGACGTCGCCAAACGACTCGCGGACTACGGCCTGCACGCGCCGACGATGTCCTTTCCGGTCGCGGGCACGCTGATGGTCGAGCCCACCGAAAGCGAGGATCTCGGTGAGCTCGACCGGTTCTGCGACGCGATGATCGCGATCCGCGGCGAGATCGAGCAGGTCGCCGCGGGGGAGTGGCCGCTGGCGGACAGCCCGCTCCGGCAGGCCCCACATACCGCCCGCTGCATCGCCGGCGAGTGGGATCGGCCGTACAGCAGGGAGATCGCGGTGTTCCCGGCCGGGTTGACCGCCGCGAAGATCTGGCCTCCGGTGCGGCGGATCGACGGTGCCGCGGGTGACCGCAACCTCGTCTGCTCCTGCCCGCCTCCGGAAGCCTTCGCCTGAGCTGAAAGACGCAATGAAAGCGTCCTTCATTGCGCGCGCGGGCGAACTCAGCCGGGGACCTTGTCGAGGAATCCGAGCACCTGGCTGATCCGCCCGTCGGCCACGGTGACGACGTCGAAGCCGATCGCCAGCGGCTCCTCCGTGCCGGGAGCGCCGAGGTACCACTGGAAACGCGCGATGTCGTGATGCGCGTCCGGCGCGGCGGGCAGGCTGAACGTCAACCCCGCGAACTGGGCCTGCGCACCGGCGATGAAACCGTCGATGCCGTCGTGACCGGTCACGGCACCGAGTGGATCGGTGTAGGTGGCGTCCTCGGTGAAGGTTCGGGCGATCAGGACACGGCGCCGGTCGGCGTCGGTCTCGTTCCAGACCGCGATGTACTGCTCGGTGACGTGCTGGATGTCCGACATGGGTGTCCTCGTTCCTTGCGGGGTAACCGATGCCGCAACCTTGTCGGCCGCGATGGAGTCCCGTCGATTACGTGGCGGGTAATGGCGGCCGGGCGCGCGCGGTCGTAGGTTCGTGATCGTGACGACCACAGTGACGGCGAAACGTGTCGCCCGGCCCGTCGGCGAGCTGCTGCGGGAATGGCGTGACCGCCGCCGGATCAGCCAGCTCGACCTCGCGATCTCCGCGGACGTCTCGACGCGTCATCTGAGCTTCGTCGAGACCGGGCGTTCCCGGCCGAGCCGCGACATGGTGCTGCGGCTCGGTGAGCATCTGGACGTGCCTTTGCGGGAACGCAACCAGTTGCTGCTGGCGGCGGGATACGCGCCCGCGTATCCCGAAGGCGGGTTCGGCGACCCTGAATTGGTGGCGGTCCGGAAGGCGGTCCGCCAGCTGCTGACGAGCCACGAGCCGTACCCGGCCGCCGTCGTCGACCGCGGCTGGAACCTCGTCGACGCCAACGCGAGCGTCGCGATCATGACCGAGCTGGTGTCCCCGGCCCTCCTGGCTCCACCGGTCAACGTCCTGCGGCTGACACTGCATCCGGACGGGATGGCGCCGCACGTGCTGAACCTGGGGGAGTGGCGGGCCCATCTGCTCGGCAGGCTCCGGCGGCAGGTGACCCGGACGGCCGACCCCGCGCTGACCGAGTTGCTGGAGGAACTGCTCACCTATCCGTGTGATGATCCGGTGCCGGAGGTCGAGGTACCCGGGCCGGGAGACATCTTCGTCCCGCTGCGGATGCTGCATCAGGGCGTGGAATTGACCTTCTTCAGCACCGTTTCCACGTTCGGGACGCCGTTGGACATCACGGTCGCCGAGCTGGTGATCGAGTCCTTCTTCCCGGCCGACGCGGACACGGCGGAGCATCTTCGCGCGCACGCCGCGGCCGGGATGGAATGATGCGGGCAGGAAGTCCCACCACAGACCGCAGTGAGGATTCTTCTTCCATGGCCGTACCTTCCGTCGTCCTGAACAACGAGGTAGCCATCCCGCAGCTCGGTTTCGGCGTCTGGCAGGTGCCGCCGGACGAGACCGTCAAGGTCGTCCGCACCGCCATCGAGGCCGGGTACCGCAGCATCGACACCGCCGCCGCGTACCAGAACGAGGCCGCGGTGGGCGAGGCGATCCGGGCCGCGGGCATTCCCCGCGACGAACTGTTCGTCACCACGAAACTGTGGAACTCCGACCAGGGATACGACTCGACGCTGCGCGCGTTCGAGGTCAGCCTGGCCGCGCTCGGGCTGGACCGGCTCGACCTGTTCCTGATCCACTGGCCGCTGCCGAAACACGGTAAGTACGTCGAAACCTGGCGTGCCCTCGAAAAGCTCTACGCCGACGGCCGGGTCCGGGCGATCGGGGTGTCGAACTTCCACGTCCCGCATCTGCGGCGCCTGTTCGAGGAGACCGGGGTCGTGCCCGCGGTCAACCAGATCGAACTGCATCCCCGGCTGCAGCAGACGGCACTGCGGGAATTCCACGCGGAACACGGGATCGTCACCGAGGCGTGGAGCCCGCTCGCACAGGGATCGTTGCTGTCCGACGTGACGCTGGCCGCGCTCGCGGCCAAGTACGGCAAGAGTCCCGCACAGCTGGTCCTGCGGTGGCATCTTCAGCTCGGGACGGTGGCCATCCCGAAATCGGTGACGTCGTCCCGCATCAGGGAGAACTTCGACGTCTTCGACTTCGAACTGGCCGAGGACGATCTCGCGGCCCTGGGCGAGTTCGACACCGGGACGCGCACCGGCCCCGACCCGGACACCTTCAACATGGTGTAGCCGTCTTACGTGAAGGCCCCCTTCCCTCGGCGCCTAGCGCAGGGAAGGGGGCCTTCACGTGGTTTTGGAAGCTCAGATCTTGATACCGGCGGCGACGAAGTCCGCCTGCTGGGCAGGCTGCTGCAGAAACTGCCGGAAGGTCTGCGAAGCGCGCATCTGGACCTCGTCGATGCTCTTGCCCGCGAGCCCGACGAACGGGTAGTCGGCGGAGCGCGCGGTGGCGACCGACTGGGCGGGAGAACCGACAAGTTCGGGCTTCTTGGTGGTCAGCTCGGTCACCCAATAGGACGACTCGGGCAGCCAGGCGGCGGGAAGGCCGCCGATGGCGTCCAAACTGGACCTGCCGACGAGCCCGTCGAGCACCTGCGCCGACGACAGCGCGTCGACCTGGATGATCACGCAGTGGTCGCGGACGACGGTCGAAGCGTTGTTCCACCTCTCGGCGGACGCCCGGACGGCCTTCTCGGCGCTGGGGGTGACGATGATCCGCATCGCGGTGTCGCCGGCGCTGCAGGCCTTCGCCTGCGCTTCCGCACGGGTGTTGAGCTCCCCGTCCGCCCAGTTCCAGGTGAACACGCCGATCACGACCAAGACCACCAGGACCAGGCAGGCGATCGGCCATTTGGCGATCCGGCGCCGGGGGGCCTTCTTGCCGACGATCCGGTGCGAACCGGTCGCCTCACCGCGGCCCTCAGGTCGCTTCGGCGGGTCGAGGGGGTGCGGCACCGGCTCTTCGGCCAGGCTGTGTCGCCCCATCGTTGTCCTTTCGAAACATGCGCGCACGCGCTGCGTATGCAATCAAACCGTTATCACTCTAACAGGGGAAGATGTTACGCGGAATGTGATGACTCACAGTTGTTTTCCGCGTGTCGTGGAGCATTTTCTACCCCGGAGAGCAGTTGTTGGCAATGCGCTATCAGGTGCTCACGTAAAGGCGCGGCGCGCCGGGCGAATCCGGCCTGCGCCCGGGCGTACTCGGCTCTGCCCTCGGGGGTCTCGATACGCACCGGTGAGTAGCCGAACGACGACAGATCGTACGGGCTCGCCCGCATGTCCAGCTCGCGGATGTCGGCGGCCAGTTCGAAGCAGCCGGCGACCAGCTCGGACGGGATGAACGGGTCGAGCTTGTACGCCCATTTGAACAGGTCCATGTTGGCGTGCAGACAGCCCGGCTGCTCGAAGTCGGTCTGGTCCTCCCGGGCGGGCTGGAGCGTGTTGCGGGGGCGGGCGGGTCCGGTGAAGAACCGGAACGCGTCGAAATGCCCGCACCGGATCTCCTGCGACTCCACCACATCGTCCGTTCCGGCCGAACCCAGCCGCAGCGGTAGCTGGGCGTGCCGGACCTCGTCGACCGGCTCCCGGTAGACCATCGCCCACTCGTGCAGGCCGAAACAGCTCAGCCGTGGCGCGCGGGACGCCGTCGCGGCGAGGAGCCGCCGGATGAACACCGCCGTCTTCGCCCTGCCTTCGGTGAACCCGGCCGGATCCAGCATGACGCCGCCCGCGGTCTCGAGGTAGCCCTTCCGCCGGAGGAACCGGCGCGCAGAAGGACCTTCGAGGACGACGTCCGGACCCGGCTGCCAGCGTTCGAGATGGCCGGGGCGGTGCGAGTAGTAGGTGAACAGGAAGTCCAGCACCGGATGCTTCTCGCCCCGCGAACGGCGGCGCTGATGCGGTGTGGTCCACCGCTGCATCCGCGTCACGTGGGCGTCCTCCCGGGCCCGCCAGACGGGCTCGGGCAGGACTGCTGGTCCGGTCATGACATGACGTGGGTGCCGTCGCGAACGGTGCCCACGTATTCCTCGACGAGGTCTTCGAGCGCGACGACCCCGACGGCGCCGCCCGCGGAGTCGAGCGCCCGCGCGAGATGGCTGCCTTCCTTCCGCATCGCCGACAACGCCTCGTCGAGGCGGGCGTCGGCTCGCAGCTCGGTCAGCGTGCGCGTCTTGTCCGACGGCACCACGGTCGACGGGTCGGCGCCAACGAGGTCCAGGACGTCCTTGACGTGGATGTACCCGGTCAAGCTCCCGTCGTCGGCGCAGACGGGGAATCGCGAGAACCCGGTCGACGACACCGCCCGCTCCACGTCGCCAAGGGTCGGCGAGCAAGGGAGGGTCTTGAGCTGCGCCGTCGGCACCAGGACGTCGGCCACCGTCTTCTGCACCGACGACAGCGTCTTGGTCAACCGCTGATGCTCTGACTGTTCCAGCAGGCCCTCGCGACGCGATTCGCTGAGCAGTTCGGCCAGTTCGTCCGAGGTGTAGGCGGTCTCGAGCTCGTCCTTCGGTTCGACTTTGAACAGCCGCAGCGCCGAGTTCGCGACGAAGTTCAGCAGCCAGATGAACGGGTTGGCGAGTTTGACCCAGGCCACATGCGCCGGGACCAGCCACAGCGCCAGCCGCTCCGGTTCGGCGATGGCGAGGTTCTTCGGCACCATCTCGCCGATCAGGACGTGCAGGACGGTGATGAACGCCAGCGCGATCGCGAACGAGATCGGATGCAGCAGCACCTCGGGAATGCCGAACAGCTCGAAGAAACCGGCCAGCTGATGCGCGACGGCCGGTTCACCGAGCCGGCCGAGCAGCAGCGAACAGATGGTGATGCCGAGCTGAGCGCCGGCGAGCATGAGCGAAACGTTCTTGCTCGCGTTGATCACGATCTTGGCGCGAGTCTTTCCCTGCTCCAGCAAGGCTTCGAGCCGGTCACGCCGGGACGAGATCAGCGTGAATTCGGCGCCGACGAAGAACGCGTTCGTGAGCAACAGCACCACGACGAGGAGGATGTTGAGCCAGTCGTTCATCGGGCGGACTCCTCGGCGGGCACGGCGCTTTCACCGACACTGCGGTCACTGACCCGGCGGACCTCGACCTCGGCGATGCGGAGCCGGTCCATTTTGGTCACCGTGAGGCGCCATCCGTCGACGTCGGTGGCGTCGCCGGGGGAGGGGATCCGGCCGAGCCGTTCGAGGATCAGGCCGGCGATGGTCTCGTAGTCGCCGTCGGGCATCCGGAAACCGGTCTCGTCGGTGACCTCGTCGGCGCGAAGCTGACCGGAGACGAGCCAGTTGTCGGCGCCGACCTGTTGCGAGGCGGGCTCTTCCCGGTCGTCGTGCTCGTCACGGACGTCGCCGATGATCTCCTCGACGACGTCTTCCAGCGTCACCAGACCGGCGGTGCCGCCGTATTCGTCGACGACGATCGCGAGCTGGAAGCGGGAATCGCGCAACCGATTGAGCAGCGAGTCTCCTGGCAGGGATTCGGGCACGGTCGGGACAGGTCGCATGACCGAGCCGATCCGCACCGAACCGCGCTGCGCGGCGGGGGAGGTGAACGCCTGCTTGATGTGCACCGCCCCCTGCACGTCGTCGAGATCCTCGGTGTAGACCGGAAAACGCGAGAAACCGGTACGGCGGGAGATTTCGATCAGATCGTTGATCGTGTCGTCAACGGTCAGCGATTCGAGCTGGACGCGCGGGGTCATCAGCTCCTCCGCGGTCCGCTCGCCGAAGCGGAGCGACTTGTCCAGCAGCTCGGCCGTCGACGTGTCGAGTGTGCCGCTTTCGGCGCTGGACCGCACGATCGAGCCCAGTTCCTGAGGCGAACGGGCCGACCGCAGTTCCTCCTGCGGTTCGACGCCGAACTTGCGCACCAGGAAGTTGGCGCTGTTGTTCATCAGGTTGATGAGCCAGCGGAACAACGCCGAGAACCGCGAGTGGTACCCCGCGACGGCGCGCGCTGTTTCCAGCGGCCGGGCGATCGCGAGGTTCTTCGGCATCATCTCGCCGAGGATCATCGACAGCGAGGTCGCGAGGATCAGTGCGACCGTCAGCGAGACGCCGTTCGCGACGCCTTCGGAGAACCCGACGCCGGTGAACAGCGGATGCAGCAGGTCGCCGATCACGGGTTCCGCGAGATAACCGGTGATCAGCGTGGTGATCGTGATCGCCACCTGCGCCCCGGACAACTGGAACGAGAGCGTGCGATGCGCCTTCTGAACGGTGTGGGAGCGGCGATCGCCGACTTGGCGGACGTTCGCGTCGACCGTGCTGCGTTCGAGCGCGGTCAGGGAGAACTCGGCGGCGACGGCGAGGCCGGTACCGATGGTCAGCAGGAGGAACAGAAGGATGCCGAGAACGGCGAGCAGGACTTCCATCATTCCGGACCGGCCAGAACGGTGCCGGGAACGATGATCTCGGAACAGCCGGGTTCGCCACCCGGCTCGATACTGTCACCAGGTGACTGCGCGTCGCGCACGAAAAGAGTCACTCCTCATTCGGGAAAACCAGCATCCGGGAAACCAGCCGGACCGCCGCTGTACTGCGGCGATACGGCAATCTTAACGTGTTCCCCCACTCGTGCGGGCGCGGTGCCGCCGCACGCTCTCCTCGACCAGGTCGAGGACGGGGCCGAGGTCGTCGCCGGGCAGGCCCATCGCGAGGTGGGAGACGAGTCCTTCCAGGACGAGCTCGAGATACGCGGTCAGGACGTCGACATCGACATCGTCGCGCAGGATCCCGGCGTCGCGCTGCCGCAGCAGCCGTCGCCGGGTCGCGGTGGTCAGCTGGTGCGAGCGCTCGGCCCAGCGGGCGCGGAACTCCGGGTCGGTGCGCAGTCGCCGCGAGACCTCCAGCCGCGTGCCGAGCCAGTCGGCCGGATGTTCGCTGCGGTCCGAAAGCAGATCGCGCATCACCTGGACGAGACCTTGTTCCGCGACGACGTCGGCCATCCGCACCGCGTCATCCTCCGCGAGGGCGAGGAAGAGGGACTCCTTGTCCCGGAAATGGTGGAAGATGGCACCGCGGGAAAGACCGGTCGCCTCTTCGAGACGCCGGACAGTGGCACCTTCGTAGCCGTAGCGTGCGAAGCACACCCGGGAGCCGTCGAGGATCTGGCGCCGGCGTGCGTCGAGGTGATCCTGGCTGACCCGTGGCATCCTGTGATCCTGGCACCGCGTACCGGGGTAATGCAATCCGTACGTACGTACTGTGACCAGTTCCCGGGAACTTCACGAGAACGAGGGAACCCTATCGGCTCGACACGCGTCCGATGATCGACCGGATGGGCTGACAGGCACTCGGCTGCTTGGCTACGCTTTGAACATCACGGTGCGTGAAGGCTGAGGGGAAGGTGCGGGCGTGAGCTTCATCGAGGATGCCGCTAGTGCCGTCAAGGCCGTCTGGGGTGATCTGACCAAGCCGCCGGAGCCGACCGTCTACGGCGGTGGAGGTGGCGGGGGCGGCGGCTTCGAGATGAGCCCCGAGGAGCTGAAGGCCGTCATCGGGCTCTGGGAAGACGAGCTGAGGAAGGTCGTCACCGACGGAGACAAGATCGTCCGGATCATGGAGGACCTGATGCCGCCGGGTCAGGACGAAGTCAGTTCCAGCTATGTGAACTCCGGTCTCGATTCGTTGATTTCCTTGCAGAAGCAGAACGATTCGATGAAGGCCTATATCGAGGGCTACATCGCCAAGCTCGAAGTCGCCCGTTCGAAGACCATGGCCACCGACGCGGCCAACACCCTGCGGTAGACCTGAGGATGCCCAACGTGTTGAGGAATCGCGTCGCCGCGGCGACGCTCGTGCTCGTTTCCGTCGCGGTCGCCGGCTGCACGGGGGAGACCCCCGGCACGCCGAAGCCGACCCCGGGAACGGCGCCGTCGTCGGCTTCGTCCGCCGCGCCGGATGACCCGAACGTCCCGAAGGTGGCGAACCCGCTGGACGCCTCGGCGTTCGTCAGTGAAGCGTGCAAGCTGCTTCCGGCGGCCTCGGCCGCGGAACTGGGGTTCACCGAGCCTGGGGAGCCGAAGAACGACACCAGTAACCCCAGTTGCAGCTGGGGAATCCGCGGCAAGGCCGACAGCATGCAGATCATCCTCGGCAGCGGCAACCGCGAAAAGGGCATGGGCGGCCTGGCCGGTTTGTACAAGGCCAAGGAGGCCGGGCAACTGAGGTTCCTGGAGCCCGGGCCCGAGGTCGACGGGTATCCGACCGTCTATTACGGATTGCAGGATCGGCGAGCGGGCGGCAACTGCGACCTCTCGGTCGGCATCGCCGACGACCTGACGGTCAGTGCGCATGCCGGGGGCTACGAAAACGAACAGGATTCCTGTGGGAACGCGCAGAAGGCAGCGTCGGCCGTGATCAAGACACTCAAGGGGGCATGAGGGTGGACGGCAAGCAGATCTACGAGAACTTCACCACCGGTGACACCCGGGATCTTCGCAGCGCGGCCGATCGCATCGCGGAGCTCTCGGACGCATACGTCGAACGAGGTACGGCCATCAAGGGCCTGCAGAGCAGGATGGCCGCGTCCTGGACCGGCAGCGCCGCCGACTCCGCGAACGCGGGAGCGGGTCCGCTCGAGCAGGCTTTCAAGGAGACGGCGACCCCGCTCTTCCAGACCAGGGATTCGGTCACGGCGCAGTCCGACAGCTTCGACGAGTCCGGCCACACCGTCGTTCCGGTGCCGGACAAGCCGGAGAAGCCGAACCCGTGGACCACCGGGTTGAAGGGCGCGATCCCGATCGCCGGGCCGTTCATGGTCAACAACGACATCAAGAACTACCAAGAGGGCGTCGCGAAGCATGAGGCGGCGAACCAGAACAACGTCCGCGTGATGGACCAGTACAACAACGTCACCAGCAGCACGAGGTCCGCGCTGCCGACCGACTACGGAGTGCTCAAGGCCGACGGCGCCGGCGTCACCGTCACGACGGGTGGTGGTCCGCCCCCGATCAAGTGGCCGCCGATCAAGCCGCCCAAGCCGGTGAAGCCGGGCGGCGACGACGGCGACGATGGCGACAGCACGACGTCGAGCAGCACGACCGAGACCGGTCAGAACCAGAATCAAAACCAGAACCAGAACCAAAATCAGGAGCAGAGGCCGGGGCGCAACGACGAGATCCCGTCGAAGGGCAAGGACGACAGCACTACGACGCCGTCGAAGACCAAGCCCACGGACACGACGATCCCGTCGGGCAAGGGAAAGACGAAGCCGCCGGGATCGGACGTCGAGATTCCCGGCAGGACGCCTGGCAGGACTCCCGGCGACCCGAGCGATGTCATCGGTCTCCCGTCCGGTCAGGGACCGAACTACGGCGGCGGTCAGGGGCCCAACACCGGCCCCGGGCAGCCCGGACTCGGCAGGGGCGGTACCTCCGGCCCCGGCGGCGCGGCGGGCAGGCTGCTCGGCGGCGAAGGCGGCCCGGGTGGCCGTGGCGCGGGCGGACCCGGTGGCGCCGGTGGTCTCGGCGCGGGCAAGGGCACGGGCATGGGCGGTTTCGGCAACATGTCGGCGGCCGAGCTGGCCGGTGGCCGTGGCGCCGGCGGACGTGGCGGTTCCGGGCAGATGGGTCCGATGGGAGCGGGCGGCAGGCGCGGCGAGGGAGACGAGGACGACGAGCACCAGCGTCCCGACTTCCTGATCGAGGCCGACCCCGACGCGATCTTCGGCACCGACGAGCGGACAAGCCCGCCCGTCATCGGCGAGTAGAGGATGGCGGTCAGAACGGGCCGGGTGGACGTCCCGGTCGAGGCGCTGGCGGCGCTCGCCGAACGCGAGCGAGTCGGCGATCTGCATGTGACGTTGCGCCCGGAGCCGATCTGGCTATCGGACACGGCGCGAGCCGAAGCGGAGAAACGCGTCGATGCCGCATTGGCGCAGGCCGGGCTTCTCGACACGCGTGGCCGCGCGTCGGTCGACTTCCTGGACTGGTTGCCGGTACTCACGAAACCGGCCATCGAGTACTACGGCTGGGTGAACACCGGCGGCCAGACCTACGGAATCCTCACGGCTTCGCTGGGGCTGCAGGCCGTCCTGGCGGTGTCGTCCGGTGACTGGGTCGGACTACAGGAGATCGACCGGCGGCTCCTGCCCGAAACGCTGATCGAGCAGCTGCCACCGGTCCCCGCCGGTGGCGGCAGGCTTCGCACGGTGCGCGCCTACGAACTCGACGACGCGGCGCGGCGTGGCCCGGATACGCATTCCCTGCCGCCCGTGATCGCCGACATCGTCTCCCTGGTGCAGCGGCCGGTCGAAGGAAGCGGCGAGCTCTACGTCGGCAAACGCGACGAGGTCGGCAGGCGGATCGCGACGGAGGATCCGCTGCATTTCGCCGACACCGATTGGGGTCGCTACCTCAGCTACACCACCGGCCACGGTTCGGACGCCGTGATCCACATCGGCCCCGCGGGCCCGGCAGAGCTGGCGGACGCGCTTCGGAACATTTCGGGGACCCTCGGCGCCTAGTCTCCGCGGGTGCGAAAGTGAGGGCCACCCTGACGGACTTTAGTGTCGTACGTCGGAAGTTCGCGTACTGGGGAGGCGGCGCCGAGGGTAGGGGTGCCGTGAAGGCCTCCTTCCCTACCTTGAGCGTAGGGAAGGAGGCCTTCACGGCACCCGCTCTACCACGGCGCCCCACGGCACAAGCGGCGCGCCAGGCACAGGTGACCGAACGCCGCCACGAACTTACGGCGCGAACTTCCGACGCAGGACACTAGGAACGTGAGGGCCACCCTGACGGACTCGCAAAGGTCGTGAGGGTGGCCCTCATGCACTCACGACCCACCTGGTCACGGCCAATCCCCGACGTCGAGCGCGGCGGCAACGGCGTCATAGGCCTGCTCTGGGGTCAACCGATCCGTGTCGATGACGGTGCTTCCAGGCCGCTCGCCGAGGAATGCGGCGGCCTGGTCGTGGATCCGCTCGATCAGGGAACGGCCACCCGCGCGCTCGATGACCTCGTTCAGCCGGCGCTCGGCGCCACTGCCGTTACGTGACCGGTTCCAGAACCGGTCGAGAGCCGTTCGTTTTCCCGCTGTCAGCACGATCTCCCGGTACTCGCCGCCACCACGGCGCGCGGCCGCTTCGAACCGGATGATCTGGTCTGCGCGGTTCACCAGTTGCGGCAGCACGACGTCGTGGCCGGCGCGCAGATGAGTCTCGATCATCCCGATCGCCAGATTCCTGGCCACGCCGAACGTCGCCCAGATGTCGTCCTGCCACCCGCCGATGAGCTCCACGATGCGGTCGATGTCCAGATCGAGGACCCCCGGATGCCGGTCTGCGTAAAGGCGCGCGATCGTCGACTTCCCCACGCCGGACGGGCTGTTCAGATGGATCAGCCGCGGGATCCGCCGCTCAGGTGACACAGAATTCGTGCCCCTCCGGATCGGCCATGGTCACGTGGTGCCCCGGATACTCCCGCACGATCGACGCCCCGGCCCCGAGCAGCCGCTGGACCTCGCCGGTGACCACGGCCCAGCGGTCGTCCGCGCCCTGACTGATCCGGATGTCCATATGCAGCCGGTTCTTCGTGGTCTTGGGTTCGGGCACCGGCAGCAGGCACAACCGGGGGCCGACGCCGGCCGGGTCGTGGAGCCAGGCGCCGTCTCGTGTCCTGCGCAACCCTCTGGCGCCCGATCACCGCAGCTCAGCCCCCTCTCGCGAGTGGTAATGACGGTTAGGGCCAACACTCACCTGTCGATCACGTCCGCGTAGGTGCAGCAGCAACCCCACCCGCCACAGACCCGCTATTGTGACAGTGCTGTTGTATTTCTGGCGGGGTACCGGGAGGACGAAGACGTGACGCGGCTGTATCCGGAAATCGAACCGTACGACCACGGGATGCTCGACGTCGGCGACGGGCATCGCGTGTACTGGGAGGTCTGCGGGAATCCCGAGGGCAAACCGGCCGTCACGCTGCACGGCGGACCCGGTTCCGGGTGCAGCGCCGGACTGCGGCGGTACTTCGATCCGGCCAAGTACCGGGTCGTGCTGTTCGATCAGCGTGGTTGCGGCCGGAGCACGCCGCACGCGAGCGAACCCGGCGCCGACCTCTCCGCCAACACCACCGACCACCTGATCGCCGACATGGAACTGCTGCGCGAGACGCTCGGCATCGAGAAGTGGCTGATCTTCGGCGGTTCCTGGGGTTCGGCGCTCGGGCTGGTCTACGCCGAACGTCATCCGGACCGGGTTTCGGAGATGGTTCTGACCGGGCTGGCCACCGGTCGCCGGGCCGAAACCGATCTGCTCACCCGCGGTGCCGGCGGACTGTTCCCCGAAGCCTGGGCGAAGTTCCGGGACGGCGTCCCGGAAGGGGACCGCGACGGCGACCTCGCGGACGCGTACTACAAGCTCTTGATGGATCCCGACCCTGCCGTACACGAGAAGGCCGCCCTCGCCTGGTGCACCTGGGAAGACACCATGCTGCCTGCCTCACCGCCGTACGAACGGTTCCAGGACGCCGCGTTCCGTCTCTGCTTCGCCAGGCTCGTGACCCACTACTGGCGCCGAGGGTCCTTTTTGGACGATGGCGTCGTCCTGCGTGAGGCCAAGACACTGGCGCATATCCCGGCCGTCCTCGCGGAAGGCGTGCTCGACCTCGGCAACCTGATCGGCACCCCGTGGGAACTGGCACACGCCTGGCCGGGCAGTGAGCTGGTGCTCGTCGACGAGGTCGGCCACAGCACGCAGGAGGAGCCGATGCGCGAAGTCCTCATCGGCGCTACGGACCGCTTCGCCTCCTGACGCCTGGCTCCGGACGTCGCGTGAAGGACTCCTTCCCTCGGCTCAGCCGAGGGAAGGAGTCCATGCCCGCTCAGGGAATGACCAGAGCGGGCATGGACTCGGGGACCGCCGTGGCGGAGCGGGTGGTCTCGGCGAGCCGGAGGCCGGTGGTGCGCGGAGAGATCCGGTCCAGGTTCCACGAGCTCAGCAACAGCGCCACCTTCGCCCGCATCTCGGTCCGCAGCCGCAGGAACGAGTCCGCCGGGTCGGCGCCGACCTCGCCCAGCAGCAGCCACCACGCCCATGCCGCGGCACCCGCGTTGGCGACGAAGTCCGGGATCACCGGGATACCGCGCGCCGCCAGGCCCGCTTCGGCGTCCGGTGTGGTCGCGGCGTTGGCCGCTTCGATGACGACCTTGGCCTTGACACCGCCCTGATTCCCGGCACGGAGCGCGTAGGAGATCGCCGCCGGGACGAGGATGTCCGCGTCCATCGAGACGATCGCGTCACGAGGCAGCAACTGGACGTCGGCGGGAAGCCGGTCCCGGTCGATCTCGCCGTACGCGTCGCGCAGTTCGAGCAGCAGCGGGATGTCGAGTCCGCCGGGCCGGTACAGCGTGCCCGCCGCGTCGGCGACCGCGACCACCCGCATCCCGGCTTCGTGCAGGTACCAGGCCGCTCCGCCGCCCATGGTGCCGATGCCCTGCACGGCCACGGTGGTCTCGTCGATGGACCACTCCCCAGCGTCCGCGACCCCCAGGCACGCCTGCGCGACGCCGTATCCGCCGATGACGTCGCCGAGCAGGAGCCCGCCCGGCACCGGGGTGTTCAACCCCGCCTGCACGCGGCGCAGGGTGCGCGCCGGATCGGCCGAACGGCTGATGGCGGCGTGGTACGACTGCTCCAGCCCGAGCTTCGCGAACACTTCGTCGATCAGGTGCTGGGGCACGCCGAGGTCCTCGGCGGTCACCCAGTGCCGCTCGAGCCACGGCCGCAGGAACTCGCAGAACCGTTCCAGCACACCGAAAGCACGCTCGTCCTTGGGGTCGAAGTCGATACCGCCCTTCGCCCCGCCGACCGGCAGGCCGAACGTGGCGGTTTTGTTCGCCATCCCCCTGGCCAGGTCTTCGACTTCGGACATCGTGCAGCCGGCCCGCATCCGGGTCCCGCCGGTCGCGACACCGGAGACCAGGCTGTGCACTACGAGGTAGCCGTTGGCGCCGGTGACGGGATCGGTCCAGATCAGCCTCATCAACGGTTCGGCGTTCCTCGCGGCCATGCGGCCACCCCCTTCGGGAAGTCGGTCGGATCCTTCGTCATCACCGAGGGTGCGCTCACCAGGGCATGGGCGTCCATTTACCGAATCTGAACGATGCTGTGCAGGGATAGTGGTGAAACGGGCCTTGACGCGGACCTGCCATCCGGCATCGGCCCGCGTGGCCGTTTACGTTGGGTGTATGGAGCTTTCGTTGCACCGCTTGCGGATGCTCCGCGAGCTGAACCGCCGCGGCACCGTGACGGCCGCCGCGGCGTCGCTGCACTACACCGCGTCGGCGGTGTCGCAGCAGCTCGCGCAGCTGGAGCGGGATGTGGGCGCGAAGCTGTTCGAGCGGTTCGGCAGACGTGTCCAGCTGACCGCGCTCGGTCTGCTGCTCGCCGAGCACGCCGAGGAGATCCTGGGCTCGGTCGAGCGGGCGACGCTGGCACTGGAGGAGGCGCAGGAGACAGTCTCGGTCCGGCTCATGGCCGGCGTGTGGGCGTCGGTCGCGTCAGGACTCCTCCCGCACGCGCTGGCCGCGCTCGCGGGCGAACATCCGGGAATCGAGGTGCGGACCCGCGAGCTCGCTCCCGAGGACACCGCCGACGCGGTCCGCGACGGCGAGCTGGACCTGTCGTTCGTGATCGACTACTCGGACGCGCCCATGCCGTGGGGCGCCGGGCTCGAGCGGGCGGTCATCGCGGTGGAGCGGCTGCACGCCGCGGTGCCTTCGGGGGCCGTTCCCTCCAGAAGCGCGTCATTGGTCGAATTGGGTGAACATCCGTGGATCCTCGCCAGCCCGAAGAGTCACTTCGGGCGTGCCGTCCGTACGGCCTGCCATCGGCACGGGTTCGAACCCAAGATCAACCACGAGGTCGAGGAGCAGTCGACGGCGATGGCGATGGTCCGCGCCGGGCTCGGCGTCACCCTGGTCTCCGACCTCGGATTGAGCCTCCGGCCCGCCGGGATCGACGTCGTGGCCTTGACCACGCCGTTGCTGCGGACGGTCTCGATCGCCTACCGGACAACGGCGTCGAGGCGGCAGGCGTTGCAGCTGGTGATCGAGGCGGTGCGCAACGCGGCCGCGGCGCTCGGCCTGGGCACGGAGCCCGCTTTGCCCTGAAAGGTCCGGTCCTGAAAGGTGGGCCGCACATCCTGCCGGGCAAGAACAGAACTGAATTTGTCGGACCCCGCGTGTAGCGTCCGAAGTCAAGGATTCTCATTGATTGGACAACCGACTGGACGGCGGAAAGATGACTACTGTTCATGATTTCCCCGAGAAGTCCGGGAGCGCGTCGAACGCGACGGCGAAGGTCCTGTCGGACCGCGCCGAGGGCGAGGCGTATGTGGCTTCCGTGTGCTTCAAACACGGGCCACCGAGACTTCTCGGCGTAGAACTGGAATTCACCGTGCACTACGCCGAGGATCCCGCCCGGCCCCTCGAACCCGACGATCTGGCCACCGCGCTCGGCCCGCACACCCCGCGCACGTTGCGCCCCGACAGCCCCGCCCTCCCGCTTCCGGCAGGTTCACCGCTGAGCCTCGAGCCCGGATGTCAGGTGGAGATCTCCGCCAAGCCCCAGACCACGTTGCGTCAGCTGCACGCCGTCGTCTCGGCCGATCTGGCCCACCTCGAAACACTTCTCGAAACCCAAGGCCTGTATCTCGGTGATTCCGGGATAGACAGGCATCGCTCACCTGCCCGGAAACTGCACACTCCCCGCTACGCGGCGATGGAACGCCGCTTCGCCCCGATGGGAGAGGGCGGTGCGACGATGATGTGCAGCACCGCCGGCCTCCAGGTCTGTGTCGACACCGGTGAGGCGGGGGGACTGGCCGCTCGTTGGTCGGCCGTCCACGCGCTCGGCCCGCCCCTGCTGGCCACGTTCGCCAATTCCAGGGTCCACGCGGGACGGGACACCGGGAACGCGTCCGCACGCTGGCTGGCCGTGATGGGCACCGAAGAAGCCCGCACCCGGTCGGCGGAGTTTGCACGCGATCCGGCAGTCGACTGGGCACGCAGGATCCTGGACACGCCGCTGATGGTGCTGCCCGGTCAGGACAGGTCTTGGGACGCACCCGAGGCGCTGACCTTCGCGGACTGGATCGACGGACGCGGAGCCGGTGCCGCACTCGGCAAACCGACCGAACGCGACCTGGCGTATCACCTGACGACGATGTTCACCCCGGTCCGTCCACAGGGGTACCTCGAGATCCGGTACCTCGACGCCCAGCCTGTCGCCCGGTGGCTGCATCCGGTGGCGCTGCTGACCGCCCTGCTCGCGCGCCCGTCCACAGTGGACAAGGTGCTCGAGCTGTGCGAACCGGTGACGGGTGAATGGGACCGCGCGGCCCGGTTCGGCCTCGCCGACAAGGCGATCGCCGACGTCGCGAGTGAGGTGGTGGATCTCGGTTGTGCCGAACTCGGCATGACCGGCCTGCCACCCGAGACCATCACGGAGATCAGCGAGGGTGTGCAGTCCCTCGTGCACGGATCGAGGAGCTACCGGTCATGAGCGTGGAAAGCACCGAGACCAACCCGCTTCGCGCGCTGAGCCCGCAGGACCTGCGGGCGTACGCGGGCGAGGCGCTCACCAGGGCTCGCGCCCGCAGTGTCGCGCTGACCGACGCGGTCGACGACGAGGATCTGGTCCGCCAGCATTCGAAACTGATGTCACCGCTGGTCTGGGACCTCGCGCATATCGGTAGCCAGGAGGAACTCTGGCTGGTCCGCGACGTCGGCGGCCGGGAGGCGCTGCGCCCCGACATCGACGACATCTACGACGCGTTCCAGCACGCCCGCGCCGATCGTCCCGACCTGCCGCTGCTCGGCCCCGAAGAGACGCGGAAGTATGTCCGCGAGGTACGCGACAAGTCGTTCGACGTACTGGAAAAGGTTCCGCTGCAAGGAAGGCGGCTCACCGAGGACGCGTTCGCCTTCGGCATGATCACCCAGCACGAGCAGCAGCACGACGAGACGATGCTGGCCACCCATCAGCTCCGGAAGGGCGATCCGGTGCTTCACGCACCGGCCCCGCCGCCGGCGCGTTCCGGCAGGCTGCCCGCCGAGGTCTTCATCCCGGCAGGCACCTTCACCATGGGCACCTCGGCCGAACCGTGGGCGCTGGACAACGAACGCCCGGCGCACGAGGTCGGCGTCGACGCGTTCTACATCGACACCACACCGGTCACGAGCGGGGCGTACACCGAGTTCCTCGATTCGGGTGGCTACCGGGATCCGCGGTGGTGGAGCGAGCGTGGCTGGGCTTATCACCAGGAGCACGGCATCGACGCGCCGCGATTCTGGAAACGGGAGCAGGACGGCTGGTGGCGCACCCGATTCGGGGTGTACGAGAAGATCCCGGCAGGCGAGCCGGTTGTCCATGTTTCGTACTACGAGGCGGAGGCGTACGCGGCGTGGGCGGGCAGGCGGCTGCCCACGGAAGCCGAGTGGGAGAAGGCGGCCCGCTTCGATCCCGCGACCGGCCGTTCGCGGCGATTTCCTTGGGGTGATGAGGAACCGACCCCTGAGGTCGCCAATCTCGGGCAGCGTCATCTGCGGCCGGCGGAGGCCGGCGCGTACCCGGCAGGGGCGTCGCCACTGGGCGTACACCAGCTGATCGGCGACGTCTGGGAGTGGACGAGCAGCGGGTTCGAGGCGTATCCCGGATTCGCCGCGTTCCCGTACCGCGAATACTCCGAGGTGTTCTTCGGCGGCGACTACCGGATCCTGCGCGGTGGCTCGTTCGGCACCGACTCGGCGGCCATCCGGGGGACCTTCCGCAACTGGGATCACCCGATCCGGCGGCAGATCTTCTCGGGGTTCCGCTGTGCCCGCGACGCCCGACCGGGCGAGGTGGGCTGACCGGCATGTGCCGTCATCTCGCGTATCTCGGCGAGCCGCGTTCGCCCGCCGGGTTGCTGTTCGACGCCCCGCATTCGCTCCTCGTGCAGTCCTATGCCCCGGCCGATATGCGGGGCGGGGGCTCGGTCAACGCGGACGGATACGGCCTCGGCTGGTATGGCGACGGTCCCGAGCCGGTGCGGCTCCGCCGATCCGCTCCCTTGTGGACGGATGGTGACCTGCCCGCGCTGGCCGGGTCGGTGCGGTCGCAGGCCTTCATGGCGGCGGTCCGCAACGGCACGACGGGAATGCCGGTGGTCGAGGCGGCCAACGCGCCGTTCACCGGCGGCGGTTTCCTGTTCAGCCACAACGGGCTGGTGAAGGGCTGGCCCGGTTCGATGACCGAGCTGGCGTCGAAACTGCCGGTCACCCGCCTGCTGACGCTTGAGGCGACGACAGACTCGGTGCTGTTGTGGGCTTTGCTGCGCGAACGGCTGGAGGCGGGGGAGGACCCGCTCGCCGCCGTCAGGTGGCTGGTCGGCGCCGTCGAGGAGACCGGTCCCGGTTCGCGGCTCAATCTCCTGCTGACCGACGGCCGGACGCTCATCGGCACCGCGTGGACCCATTCCCTGTCCTATCGGGACATCGGGAGCGGGTTCATCGTCGCCTCCGAACCCTGCGACGACTCTCCGGAGTGGACTCCGGTTCCCGAACACCACGCCGTCCGGATCACCGGCGGCGGTATGGAAATCATTCCCCTCGGCAAACCTGCCCTCGAAGCTGATCGGAGCCACCAGCCCTCATGACCGAAGTGGACCTCGACGTACATCGCAGTGAATCGGACATCACCGAACAGCTGCGCGCGGACGTCCGGATCGGCCTGGAAGCGGAACAGAAATGGTTGCCGCCCAAGTGGTTCTACGACACGCGCGGCAGCGAGCTGTTCGAGCGGATCACCGCCCTGCCCGAGTACTACCCGACCCGCAGCGAACGGGAGATCCTCGCCGCGCGCGGTGAGGAGATCGCTAGCATCACCGACGCGCACACCCTCGTCGAACTCGGTTCCGGGTCGAGCGAGAAGACGCGCTTGCTGCTGGACGCCCTGAGCGGCCACGGTACCCTCGAGGCGTTCGTGCCGCTCGACGTCTCCGAATCCGCGCTGGCCGAGGCGGCGGAAACCATTTCAGCGGACTACTCCAAGCTCGAAGTCCGTGGCGTGGTCGGAGATTTCACCCAGCACCTGGATCTGCTGCCGGGTGGCCAGCCGCGGCTGGTGGTGTTCCTCGGCGGCACGATCGGCAACTTCCTGCCCGCCGAGCGGGCCACGTTCCTGCACTCGGTCCGCGAGGTGCTCGACGAGGGGGAGTGGCTCCTTCTCGGGACCGATCTGGTGAAGGACCGTGAAACGCTGGAGCGAGCCTATGACGACGCGGCCGGCGTCACGGCCGAGTTCAACAGGAATGTCCTGCACGTGATCAACGCCGGACTCGGCGCGGATTTCGCTCCGGCGGCGTTCGACCATGTCTCCCATTGGGACGATGAGAACGAGTGGATCGAGATGCGCCTGCGCGCTCGTGAGTCGATGACGGTCGACATCCCGGGTGCAGACCTGAAGGTGAAGTTCGCCGAGGGCGAGTACGTGCGCACGGAGATCTCGGCGAAATTCCGCCGGGAGGGAATCGCGGCGGAGCTGGCCGAGGCCGGTTTCGCGGTGGAAAAGTGGTGGACGGACTCGGAGTCACGCTTCGGGGTGAGCCTGGCAAGATCTGTGCGTGGCTAACCCTTTGACGCTCCTCGCTCGCGCGCTCGGCACGAAACCATGGCTGATGAAACTCGCGAACGGGATCATCTGGGCCGACAAGAAACTGCACCGGCTGTTCAAGGGGAAGGTGAGCCTGGTCGCGCTGGCCGGGCTCCCTTCCCTGAGGCTGACCACCACCGGCCGCAAGAGTGGCCTCCCCCGCAGCACCAACCTGCTGTACTTCCCGCACGAGGGTGACTTCGTGCTCGTCGGATCCAACTGGGGACGGACGAACGATCCCGCGTGGACGCACAACCTGCGGTCCGGCCCGGACGCGGTCATCGCGCTGGCCGGCAAGGAGATCCCAGTCCGGGCAAGGGAACTCGATGGCGGCGAATACGACGAGATGTGGAAGAGGCTCCTGGAGTTCTGGCCCGGTTACTCCATGGAAAAGGACGCCGCTCGCCGCCCGTTACCGATTTTCGAACTGAAGAGGACCACTCGATAGGTTCGTACCATCCTTTTGGACGGTGACTCCCTTACCACCTTGTGCCAGTCTCACGGGGTGTTAACGCGCCGTGACGCCGTCGGCGCGCCGAGCGACGTGACCCGTCGCGTCGCGAGCTGAGGGAGGAGACGTTTTGCCGAGTTCCACAAAAAGGCCGGTGCGCGGTCTCGTACTGGTAGGGGCACTCGTGGCCGGCGCCGCGTTGACCGGAATCCCCGGAACGGCCGTCGCGGCTCAGGACGGCGGCCCAGTCGCTGCTCAGGTGGGTGCGACGGCACCTGTCAACTGGGGCACCTGCACGCCGGCGCAGCTGGCCGGAGTTCCCGCGGACCAGGTCAAGTTCTACAGCTGCGCGCGCTACCGCGTGCCGATCGACCACGACAACGCGGCCCTCGGCACGATCGACATCGCGATGCTGAAGCGGGCGGCGAAGACGCCGGACAAGAAGGTCGGTTCCCTGTTCCTCAACCCGGGAGGCCCTGGTGGCTCCGGGTTCCGGACGCCGATCGGCGCGGGCTTCTGGTTCCAGCCGCAGGTGCTGGACCGCTTCGACGTGATCGGTTTCGACCCGCGCGGGGTCGGTGACAGCAATCCGCTCAGGTGCTTCACCACGCAGGAGGACGCGAACGACGTCTTCAGCGCCCAGATCCCGGTGCCGCTCACCCGGCAGGAGATCTCCGGGACGCTGGCCTCCTACCGGGACTACGGCCAGTTCTGCAAGAACAACGCCGGTTCGCTGCTCAACCATATGTCCACCAAGGACGTCGTGCGTGACCTCGACAAGATGCGGGCAGGCGTCGGCGACCAGAAGCTGACCTTCGTCGGCTTCTCGTACGGGACCCTGATCGGGTCGACGTACACGTCGATGTTCCCGAAGCAGAGCCGGGCCATCGTGATCGACGGCAACGTCGACCCGGGGCTGCGCACCAGCGACGGTGTCCAGTACGACCGCGAGCGCGCACGCGGCTTCGAGATCGCGTTGGACGGCTTCCTCAAGAAGTGCGGTCAGGCCGGGCCCAAATGTTCGTTCAGCCCGGGCACGCCGAGGGACAAGTTCGACGAGATCCGCGACTATCTCCGCGAGAAGTCGATCATGCTGCCGGACGGGACCACGTTCGACATCAGCACCTTCACCGGCACGGTGGGCGGGGTGCTGTACTCGCCCGCGTCGTTCGCGCTGCTCGCGGACGACCTGCAGGCGCTGTACAACTTCATCCACCCGCCAGCGGCGCAGGTTGCGCAGGCCGTCGAGCTCAAGGTGTTGCGTTCGGGTGCGAACGGGCGGGCCGACATCGCCCCGGACAGCCCGTACACCGCTGACGACTCCTACTTCGCCGTGAACTGCTCCGACAAGAAGATCACGATCAAGCAGGAGAAGGTCCCGGAGATCGCCGCGAAGTGGGAGAAAGAGTCTCCGACCTTCGGCCGCTACCAGGCGTTCGCCGACATCGCGGGTTGCCCGGCGTGGCCGGCGAAGAAGCCGGACGTCTACCGCGGACCGTGGCAGGCGAAGACCGACACCCCCGTGCTGGTCGTCGGGAACTACTACGACCCGGCGACGCAGTACCTGTTCTCGAAGCGGATGGCCGACCAGCTGGGCAACGCGCGGCTGCTCTCGGTCGACGCCTTCGGGCACTGCATCCTGGGTGACTCGCTCGGGGTGGACAAGGTGACG
This sequence comes from uncultured Actinomycetota bacterium, assembly GCA_963766045.1. Lineage (GTDB taxonomy): Bacteria > Actinomycetota > Actinomycetes > Mycobacteriales > Pseudonocardiaceae > Amycolatopsis. Next base: position 3,487,739 of record CAVXYN010000003.1, read on the forward strand.
GCCGACTACCTGATCGACCTCAAGGTCCCGGGCAACGGACAGGTGTTCCAGCCGAACGTCCAGCCGTTCGAGACCGCCGCGACCTGATCCCAGGCGCGTAAGTCGCAGCGCGAAGGCCGCCTCGAGACGCTGATCGTCTCGGAGGCGGCCTTCGTCGCGTTCGTCCCTGACAGCAACCGGACAGAGCGGGACCGGTGGAGCGCGGATGAGCAGGACCAGGTGGGCGAACGTCGGCTGCCTCGCGTTGACGCCCGAAGATCTGCGCCCCGCCCGGGTGAAGCTCGGCATGATCCTGGAAGACCACACGAGGATCCTCGGGCAACTGACCCCGCAGCCGGAGCTGCCGAACGGAAAGATCGTCGAACGCTCCGGCCCGCACGGTCCGGGAAGGCTGCAGATCAAGAACGGCACGTCGTCCGACGTCGCGATCTCCGTTGTGACCGACAGTCCCTCGAACCCGCAGGCGATGATCTGCGTGCACGAGGAGTCGTCGGCCACGATCACCGGGATCCCCGGCAGCTACCAGGTGAACTTCAAAACCGGCTCCGGCTGGGACGCATCCGGGCGGCGGTTCACGTCGGGTTGCGCGTACGAGAAGTTCGAGCAGACCTTCGACCAGCGCTCGGACTGGTCGATCGACCTGCGGAAGTCGACTCTGGGCAACGCGAAGACCGGATCCGTTCCGCCGTACTAGGGCATGTTTCACAAGTCAAGTTCGCCCTAGCCGAGTTCCGTTCGGCGTCGCCGGAGTTCGTCGATCGTGCTGTCGACCGTGGCTTGGTGCTGCTGAAGCTGCGAGAGGGCCAGGTCGATGGTGGCGCGGAGCCTGCCGGCATCGGCTCGGTCGATCTCAATGGAATCGCCATGGCGCCGGGTGCGCTCACCGAGAACCAGCGGGCGGTCGACACGGGGCAGGGGCACGTCGTGAGGCAGTTTGTCGAGCCACGACGCCGTCTCCTTGAGGCTGTCGTCGAGGCGTTCGGACCATGATTCCCTCCGGCGTGCTTCTCGCCCGGGGTCGCGTCGGTTCCAGCCCGCTTGGACCATGTCGGTGATGGCCTTGGCCGTGGTTCGGCACCCGACTTCCAGTCGCGGCAATGCTTCCAGGCCGATCGTGGCGATCTGTTCGACAAGGTCCTCGTTCTGGTCGAACCCGGCCCAGACGCCGTCGGCGGTGTACTCGCTGGCGACATCGTGCGTCGTGGACAGCAAGGCGGCGATGGCCGCCCGCACCGTCTCCACATCCGCGGGGTTCAGTTCTGCCGCGGTGAGCCGGTGTGGGGAGTCCTCCGGCGAGGTGGGTGCCTGAGTCTGCCGTTCTCCCATGGGCCAGGCGCGCTTTCCGCCGCGGCGCCGATAGTGCTGCTGCATGGCCTGTTTGGACCGCTCGCCGTAGGCGTTGCCCAGCTGCTCCCAGGTCCAGCCCCGATCCATGAGCGACTCGATCAGTGTCACCTCGGCCCGGTCCAAGTCGCGGCGGACGTCGGGGACCAGACGCAGCGCTCCTGTCGCGTCGTCGGTCGTCACCTCGTCGTCTGGCGATAGCCCCTTCGCGGCGAAAATCAGCTCGTCGACGAAGCCGCTGCGTCGGCGTTGGTGAAAGTACCGGCCGAGCATGGCTTGTATGGCGTGGCTTTGAGGGTGTTCAGTGGCGCCGTCCGTCATGGCGTCAACGTATACGTTGACTCAGAGGCTGTCAACGTGTCCGTTGACGACTGCGACGGACTGGGTGGTGATTCACGTACTTCCGACAGGTAAACGCGTCGGCGAGCAGTGACCGGCGCGCCGCCGGCGCCGCGAGTCCCAATGGTGGTACCGACCATCGTTTCCACGTGACACGATTTTTCACCAGTCGTACCCCGCCCCGACCAATCGAATACGGATCTCGTTCCAGCTCGTCGGTTGACAACGTTGTCGCTCGTCGAATCGCCGCCTGCTCGGCCATGAAGCCTGCGACAAGGAGAGGAAAGGCCTCATGTCCCGAAAAGTGTTACGAAGATTGAGACGATCATTCCCGGTGGCCCTCGCGGCGCTTCTGGTGGCGACCGGGTCCACGGCGCTCGACGGTACGGCGGCGAGCGCGGCGGCCCTGAACCTCACGCAGTACGTCAATCCCTTCATCGGTACCGACGACAGCAATTCTCCCAACCCGGTTCCGGGTGGTGCGGGCGGCAGCACGTACCCGGGGGCGACCGTCCCGTTCGGAATGGTGCAGTTCAGCCCCGATACCCCGACCGCCTCGCCGTCGGGGTATCGGTCGAGTGACACGAGTATTCAGGAATTCAGCCTGACCCATTTCAACGGTGCCGGCTGCGCCAACAACGAGGATCTCGGGATTTTGCCGGTCACCGGAAACCTGGGCTCCTCGCCCGGGACGAACTGGACGGGTTACGCGGGTTCGTACACGAAGGCCAATGAAAGCGCCGCGCCCGGCTACTACAAGAACCGGTTGAACACTTATAACACCGACGTCGAGTTGACCGCGACCAAGCGGACCGGTCAGATGCGGCTCACCTACCCGAATACCACCAGCGCCCGCGTGCTGATCAATTCAAGCCGCAGCGCGACCGGCAATCGCAACGGATCGCTGTCCATCAGCGGCAGCCAGGTCACCGGAACGTTCACCGGCGGCGGGTTCTGCGGTTCGTCCAAGACCTACCCGCTGTACTACGCGATCCAGTTCGACCGCGCCCCGAGCGGTTTCGGCACCTGGCTCGGTGGCACGATTTCTGCCGGTTCGGCCAGTACCGGCGGCGTGAACTCCGGCGGCTATCTGACCTTCGATACGTCCAGTAACGCGGTGGTACAGCTCAAAGTCGGCGTCTCGTTCGTGAGTGTCGCGGGGGCCCAGGCCAACCTGGCCTCCGAGAGTCCCGGCTTCGACTTCGCCGCCCGCCGGACCGCGGCGGACACGAGCTGGAACGACATCCTCAACCGGGTCCAGGTCACCGGCGGAGCCACCGCGGATCTGCAGAAGTTCTACACCGCGCTCTACCACGTATTCCAGAATCCCAATATCGCCAGCGACGTAAACGGTCAGTATCGCGGCTTCGACCAGGTCGTCCGGACGGCCGGTCACACGGTCTACCAGAACTATTCCGGTTGGGACATCTATCGGTCCTGGGCATCGCTGATCGCGTTGCTCGCGCCGGCGGAATCCAGTGACATAGCCAAATCGATGGTGCTCGACGGGCAGCAAGGCGGACTTCTGCCGAAGTGGTCCCACAACAGCAATGAGCATTTCGTGATGACCGGGGATCCCGGGCCGATCATCGTGTCCAGTATGTACGCGTTCGGCGTGCGTGGCTTCGACACCGCGGCCGCGCTGACGTTGATGGACAAGAGTTCCAACGGCGGAACCACGCAGGGACAGTCGATCCGCGGCAGGCAGCCCGGTTACGTGAGCCGGAACTACATCTACGAGGATCCCTCGGACTCGCTCGAGTATTCGGCGTCGGATTTCGCGGTCGCGCAGTTCGCCAGGGCGGTCGGTGACACGGCGAAGTACAACACCTACATGACCCGCGCCCAGTGGTGGCGCAACGTGTTCAGTACCGAGTCGGGATACATCCACCGGCGCAACGCCGACGGCAGCTGGACTTGGCCGCTCACTCCGCCGAGCCCGAGCGGCTACACCGAAGGCAACCCGGCGCAGTACACCTGGATGGTGCCGTACAACTTCCAGGCGCTGATCAACCTGATGGGCGGCCCGAAGACGGCGATCCAGCGGCTCGACCACCACTTCACTCAGCTGAACGGCGGCCTGAGCCTCCCGTACTTCTACATCGGGAACGAGCCGGAGCACGGCGTCCCGTGGGCCTACCACTACGTGGCCTACCCGCAGGGGACGAGTGCGGCGGTGCGTCGCGTGATGAACGAGTCGTTCACCACCGGACCTGGCGGGCTGCCCGGCAACGACGACCTCGGTGCCACCTCCGCGTGGTACGTGTGGTCGGCACTCGGCATGTACCCGCCGACGCCGGGCGCGGATGTGCTGGCCCTGCACGGTTCGCTCTTCGGATCGATCACGATCACCCGGCCGGGCGGCACCTTGCAGATCAACGGCACCGGCGCCGGGCAAGGCGCGCAGTACGTGCAGAACTTCAGCCTCAACGGCGCCTCGACGAGCCGGAGCTGGGTGCGGTACGGCGACATCGCCGGCAACGCGACGCTGAACTTCACCATGGGCTCCTCGCCGAGCGCGTGGGGAACGAACGCCGCGGACGTCCCGCCGTCCTACAACGACGGGTTCACCCCGCCGCCCGCCGCGCCGAACCTCGGCACGAATCTCGCGCTCGGCAGGGCGGCCACGGGTTCGGCAGGCTGCAACTCGGCGGAGGCAGTGGGCAAGGCGTTCGACGGCTCGCTGGCGAACAACAGCAAATGGTGTTCGCTCGCGGCCGGGACGAAGTTCCTCCAGGTCGATCTCGGCTCGGCTCAGAACGTTTCGTCGTTCGTGCTGAAGCATTCCGGATCGGGTGGTGAAAGCACCGGGTTCAACACCGGCGCGTTCACGATCCAGACGTCGCTCGACGGGACGAACTGGACCACAGCCGCGACCGTGACCAATGCGCGGTCCAGCCGGACCTACCATCCGGTGAGCCGGCGATCGGCGCGGTACGTCCGGTTGAACGTCACGACCCCGGCGAACAACGGGAACGGCGCCGCGCGCATCTACGAATTCGAGGTATATGCCTGATTCGCGCGGTCCGGGTGGCCACGTGTGAGGTGCGCGACGTCTCGCACGTGGCTTTCCGGTGGTACAGTCCGACGTTGATCAACACCGTTCGAGTACGAAAGCGAGGTGAGCGGCACATGCCGGAGGACAGTTCTGGAACGACCGGAGTGGCCGCGGTCCAACCTCGCTTCGTGGTGCGCTGACGCTCCGGTCCTTTCCCTGTCTGGCTTTGTGTACGCACGCCGGAAAAGAGCCGGAATCATGAACATCTTCGAAATGCTGCTGAGGGTCGGCGCCGGTGTCGGGCTCGGCGCCGTCATCGGAATCGAGCGCCAGTACCGGGCCCGGATGGCCGGTCTCCGCACCAATGCCCTCGTCGCGGTCGGCGCGACTCTGTTCGTCCTGTTGTCCGCATACGGTTTCGGCGGGCTGAGCACCAGCGGTGACGCCGACCCGACGCGGGTGGCCGCGCAGATCGTGTCCGGCATCGGCTTCCTCGGTGCCGGAGTGATTCTGCGGGACGGGCTGAACGTGCGCGGGCTCAACACCGCCGCCACGCTCTGGTGCTCCGCGGCGGTCGGATCCCTTGCGGGCGCCGGACTTTACGTCGTCGCGGCCGCGGGAACCGCGGTGATCGTCGGAGTCAACGTGCTGCTGCGACCGCTTGGCCGGGTGGTGGACCGCCGCCCGGAGGACGACGAGGAACGGGAAGCCGCCTAGTCCTCGCCGTCCAGGAATCGCCGTACGACGCGCGCGAATTCCCGCGGGCGTTCCAGGTTGATCATATGCGCGACACCGGGAACCTGGAGCCTGCGGGAATCGTGCGCCTCACGGTCGATCAGATCGACGACGTCGAAGATGTCCGAGGCGTCAAGTCCGCCGACCATGGCCAGGGTGCGCGGGCGGAGCTCGCCGGCGCGTTCGATGGCACGCAGCTCGTCCATCAGCGTGAAGCCGGCGAGCCCGTGCCGCATGACGGTGTTCGTGTACATCTCACCGCACCGTTTCCGGATCTCCTGGTCGACGTCGGACGGCGCACGCCGCGGGCCGTCCACCCACATCCGCAGAATGCATTCGATGGCGGCCGGGAGATCGCCCGCGGCAGCCGCCTCCTCGAGTTTCTTGTTCTGCTCCACGATAAAGGGATCCTTCATCACTATCCCGCTCAGCCCGGCCGCCACCAGAACCAGGTTCTCGACGAGGTCCGGGTAGGTCAGCGCGAAGTCGACCGCGATCCGGCCGCCGCCGGACAGGCCGACCAGGGATGCCCGAGGGAAGTCGAGAGCGGTCATGAGCACGCGAAGGTCTTCGTAGTGCTTGAAACGTTCGGTGGGCGTGGACGATTCACCGTGCCCGCGCGCGTCGTACCGCACGACGGTGTGGCAGTCCTCGAGCGCTTCCATCTCGGCGTCCCACATCCGGGAGTCGAGAATCACGCCGTGGAGCAGGATCACCGGATCGCCTTCGCCCCGGATCTCGTAGCTCAGTTCGCCGCTCTCGACCTGGACCCGGCCGTGTGCCATCCGTTCTCGCCCCCATCGACAGGTGATGATTTCAACCCCACGCTACCGAGATCGCGGAACCCGGGACCGCCCGAACGGGCGCACTTACCGGCGACCGTCAGGTTTCCTGCTCGGCGAACCACGCGACGATCTGCGTGCGGGACGTGAAACCCAGCGTCGCGAGGATCTGCTCGACATGGCCTTCGGCGGTCCGCCGCGAGATCACCAGCCGCTCCGCGATCTCCTTGTTGGACAAACCCGCGGCGACCAGTTCGGCCACCTGTTGCTGGCGTCGCGTCAAGGGTGACGGCCGGGCCGGCGCGGTCGCTTCCGGTGCGACGTCTTCCCCGAGCGCGTAGGCGATGCCATCTTCCACTGTGAGTTCGACGCCGCGCTGGAAGGCCGCGCCGAACTCTCGGTCACCGAGCGCGCGGCGCGTGCGGGTCTCGCATTCCTCGTGGGGGATACGCCAGCGGTCCGAGTTGAATCCGTGCGACGCGCCGTACCTCGCCCAGATCTCGCTGGACACGCCGAGCAGTGTCGCCGCGCGGCCGTACTCGTCTTGGTCGGCGGCGAGCCAGGCGAGCTGTTCGACGCCTTGGGCGATATTCGTGAGGTCGTGGAAGCGCCGGGCGTCGCGCAGGCAATCCCGGGTGGCGGCGGCCGAGCGGGCGGGCTCGCCGCGCAGCCGTTCGACCATGGCCACCAGGTAGCTGTTGTAGGCCGAGGCCCAGAGGTCGCCTCGTTTCTCGCAGATCGCCCTGATTTCCGCGCAGCGCGCGATGGTCGTGGCCGGATCGCCCTCGAACGCGGCCACCGACGCCTGGCTGATCATGGCGAGGAGCACATGGCTGCCGGTCATGCCGAGCGTCCGGTAGTGGGCCAGCCCGTCGTCCAGCAGCGCGGCCATGCGCGGCAGGTCGGACTGGAAAAAAGCGAGCATGCCCTGTTGTGCGATGAGGTACGCCGCCAACTGCTCGTCGCCGAGCCGCAGCGCCAGGCCATGGCCTTCGTCGAGTAGCACCGCGCAGGTTTCGAGGTCGCCTCGCAGCATCGCGAAAATCCCGCTCACCCACAACGCCTTCGCGCGTTCGCGGGTGGGTTCGGTGCCCACGGCGAGCGCACGCTGAAGCCAGTATTTGGCCTCCGCGTGGAATCCGGCCGGGAGCCAGTGGAACCACAGCGACGCGGCGAGCCGGAGTGCGGCCAACTCCTCGCCGGGTTCGGTGACGCAGTACTCGAGTGCGATCCGGAGATTCGCCTGTGCGGCCACCATCCTGGCGTGCCAGTCGGCCTGCCGGGGCCCGGACCACTCACGCTCGCCCTGTTCGGCCAGTTCGGCGAAGTGGTCCCGATGCCGGCGGCGCAGCCGTACGCGGTCGCCGCTGTCGCGAAGCTGCTCGTTGCCGTATTGGCGAATCGTCTCGAGCATCCGGTAGCCGCTCAGCTCGGTGTGCAGCAGAACGGACTTGTCCACGAGGCTGGTCAGCAGCGGCAGGATGTCTTCGCGCGCGATGCCTTCGCCCGAACAGATCGCCTCGGCGGCCTCCAGGGTGAACTCGGAGGCGAAAACCGAGGCCCGCGCCCAGATCGTGCGTTCGGCGGTGGTGCACAGCGCGAAGCTCCAGTCGATGGCGGCGCGCAGCGTCCGGTGGTGGGGCATCGCGGACCGCATACCCGTCGGCAGCACGCGGAACACGTCGTCGAGCCGATCCGCCAGCTGATCCGGGGAGAGGGCACGCAACTGCGCCGCGGCCAGCTCGATCGCGAGCGGGATGCCGTCCAGACGATCGCAGATCGTGGCGACCTGGGCGCGTTTGTCCGCGATCGTGAAGCCGGGGGACACCGCGATCGCCCGGTCGGCGAAGAGCGTGACCGCGGTGCCGCCGTTCCCGGCCTGCAGCGGTTCGATCGGCAGGATCTGTTCCCCGGCGACGCGCAGCGCTTCCCGGCTGGTGGCGAGCACCTTCGCCCGTTCGGTGCGCGTCAGCAGCCGGGTCGCCAGCAGTGCGCATTCCTCGACCAGATGCTCGCAGTTGTCCAGGATGAGCAGAACTCGCCTCGACCGCAGGTACCCGACGACGAAGTCGACCGGATCTGCGGAAACGTCGGTCTGCTGGATGCCGAGTGTCTGTGCGACCGTCTCGGCGACCAGGTCGGCGTCGGTCACCGTGGCCAGCTCCACCAGCCAAACGCCGTCGGGGTAGGCGCGCCGGACCTGTGCTCCGACGCGGACGGCGAGCCGGGTCTTCCCGACCCCGGCGACGCCGGTCAAGGTGAGCAGCCTTGTCGTCCCGAGGTGCTCCTTGATCTGCTCGACCTCGGCCCGCCGCCCGACGAAGCTGGTCACCTCATGGGGAAGCGCTCCCGCGTAGCGTCCTGGCACCGATCCGATCACCCACTGAAACTACGCGGTTCCTGATACGGGTGAAGGCCCCCTTCCCTCGGTTGACCCAAGGGGAAGGGGGCCTTCACGCGCGATCGCTACGCCTGGGTCATCTTCCGCAGGACGTACTGCAGGATGCCGCCGTTGCGGTAGTAGTCCGCCTCACCCGGGGTGTCGATGCGGACGTCCGCGTCGAACTCCACCTTGGTGCCGTCGGTCTTCGTCGCGGTGACGTGCACCGTGCGCGGGGTCTCGCCGTCGTTCAGCTTGGTGATGCCCGAGATGTCGAACGTCTCGGTGCCGTCCAGCTTGAGCGAAGCAGCCGACTCGCCCTGCGGGAACTGAAGCGGGATGACACCCATGCCGATCAGGTTCGACCGGTGGATGCGCTCGAACGACTCGGTGATCACCGCGCGCACGCCCAGCAGGCTGGTGCCCTTGGCCGCCCAGTCACGGGAGGAACCGGAGCCGTACTCCTTGCCGCCGAGGACGACCAGCGGGATGTCCTGCGACGCGTAGTTCTGCGCCGCGTCGTAGATGAACGCCTGCGGGGCGTCGTCCTGGGTGAAGTCGCGGGTGTAGCCGCCCTGCACGTCGTCCAGCAGCTGGTTGCGCAGCCGGATGTTCGCGAAGGTGCCGCGAATCATCACCTCGTGGTTACCGCGCCGCGAGCCGTACGAGTTGAAGTCCTTCTTCTCCACGCCGTGCTCGGTGAGGTACTGCGCGGCCGGGGTGCCCGGCTTGATCGCGCCGGCGGGGGAGATGTGGTCGGTGGTGACCGAGTCGCCCAGCTTCGCCAGCACACGGGCACCGGAGATGTCGGTGACCGGCGACGGCTCGGCCTTCATGCCGTCGAAGTACGGGGGCTTGCGCACGTAGGTGGACTCGCCGTCCCATTCGAAGGTCTTGCCCTCGGGGGTCGGCAGGGACTTCCACCGGTCGCCACCGTCGAAGACGTCGGCGTAGTCCTTGGTGAACATCTCCTGCGTGATGGCGTAGTCGATGGTGTCCTGGATCTCCTGCGCCGAGGGCCAGATGTCCTTCAGGAAGACGTCGTCGCCGTCGGTGTCCTGGCCGAGCGGCTGGTTGGCGAAGTCGAAGTCCATCGTGCCGGCGAGCGCGTAGGCGATGACCAGCGGCGGCGACGCGAGGTAGTTCATCTTCACGTCGGGGTTGATCCGGCCTTCGAAGTTCCGGTTGCCCGAGAGCACCGAAACCGCGGTGAGGTCGTTCTCTCCGATCGCCGCGGAGATCTCGTCCGAGAGCGGGCCCGAGTTGCCGATGCAGGTGGTGCAGCCGTAGCCGACCAGGTGGTAGCCCAGCTTCTCCAGGTACGGCCACAGGTTGGCCTTGGTGTAGTAGTCGGTGACGACCTGCGAACCCGGCGCCATCGAGGTCTTGACCCACGGCTTGACCGCGAGCCCCTTGTCGACCGCGTTGCGCGCGAGCAGAGCCGCGCCGAGCATGACCGACGGGTTCGAGGTGTTGGTGCAGGAGGTGATCGAGGCGATCACGACGGCGCCGTGGTCGAGGACGAACTCACCGCGGTCCGACGTGCTGACCTTGACCGGCTTGCTCGGGCGGCCGCTGTGGCCGTTGGCCGCGGACTGGAGGTCGACCGCGTCCTCGTCCTTGAACGACAGCGAAGCCGGGTCGCTCGCCGGGAAGGACTCCTCGACGGACTCGTCGACGTTGGTATGCGGGGTGACCTGCTCACCATCGACGTAGTCGTGGATCGACTTGCGGAACGAGGACTTCGCGTCGGTCAGCTCGATGCGGTCCTGCGGGCGCTTCGGGCCGGCGATCGACGGGACGACGGTCGACAGGTCCAGCTCGATGTACTCGGAGTACTCCGGCTCGTGCGACGGGTCGTGCCAGAGGCCCTGCTCCTTGGCGTAGGCCTCGACGAGCGCGACCTGTTCGGCCGAGCGGCCGGTCAGCTTGAGGTAGCGGACGGTCTCCTCGTCGATCGGGAAGATCGCCGCGGTGGAGCCGAACTCCGGGCTCATGTTGCCGATGGTGGCGCGGTTGGCCAGCGGTACGGCGCCGACGCTCTCCCCGTAGAACTCGACGAACTTGCTGACCACACCGTGTTTGCGCAGCATCTCGGTGATGGTGAGGACGACGTCGGTGGCGGTCACGCCGGTCGGGATCTCACCGGTGAGCTTGAAGCCGACGACCCGGGGGATGAGCATCGAGACGGGCTGGCCGAGCATGGCCGCCTCGGCCTCGATCCCGCCGACGCCCCAGCCCAGCACGCCGAGGCCGTTGACCATGGTGGTGTGCGAGTCGGTGCCGACACACGAGTCGGGGTAGGCCTGGCCGTTGCGGGCCATCACCGTGCGCGCGAGGTGCTCGATGTTGACCTGGTGCACGATGCCGGTGCCCGGCGGGACGACCTTGAACTCGTCGAAGGCGCCCTGGCCCCAGCGCAGGAACTGGTAGCGCTCGCGGTTGCGCTCGTACTCGATTTCGACGTTGCGCTCGAAGGCGTCGGCGCGGCCGAAGACGTCGATGATGACCGAGTGGTCGATGACCAGCTCGGCGGGGGCGAGCGGGTTGACCTTGTCCGGGTCGCCGCCGAGGTCGGTGACGGCTTCGCGCATGGTGGCGAGGTCGACGACGCAGGGGACACCGGTGAAGTCCTGCATGATCACGCGGGCGGGCGTGAACTGGATCTCGATGGACGGGTCGGCGCTCGCGTCCCAGTTGCCGAGCGCGCGGATGTGGTCGGCGGTGATGTTCGCGCCGTCCTCGGTCCGCAGCAGGTTCTCGAGCAGGATCTTCAAGCTGTAGGGAAGGCGCTGGGAGCCCTCGACCTTGTTCAGGCGGAACACCTCGTATGAGGCGTCGCCGACCTTCAGCGTGTCTTTGGCGCCGAAGCTGTCCTTGCTGGCAGGTGCAGTCACGTCAAACTCCAGTGGCATGGACTCAGGCTCGAGAGCGTTCGTCCCGGGTCAGTTCGGTGTGTTCTCGGTGTGTTCCCTGGGTCGTTCGGGGCGACCCCGGAGCGAGTCTTGCGCACCCCCACCGTAGGACCGGATGCGGGATGGCACACCTCGTTCGTCCCTTCAAACAGTACGCCTGTCCTTTTTGGGAGGCAAGGCGACACGCGGGTCGGGAAGGTCTCAACGGCCTGCGGCCATTCGAGTGGCGAGGCGCTCGTGTGTTCGTCCCCCGTTGAGGGGAAATGGTGCCTACGGTGTGTAAGTTTCTTGTGGTGCTTCTGGTAATGATGTGACGGCAGTGGCACAGTGAGGTCGTTCTCGATGATCGGGAGGTGGGCGGATCGTGCGTGGTGAAACCGGGTTCGTGCCCGTTGCCCGCCGTGGGGCGGCCATCGGGGCACTCGCTCTCGCGTTGTTGCTCGGGGTGACGGGAACCGGCCTGGCGGTTCCGCCGCCACCGCCGAACCCCAGCGACTCCGAAATCAACTCGAGCAAGGCCGACGCGAACGCCAAGGCGGGCGACGTCGGCAAGCTCACCAACCAGCTCGCCGAGGCCGAATCGAAGCTCTCCCAGCTCAGCGACGACGTCGAGCTGAAGATGGAAGAGGCCAACAAGGCCAGGGTCGACGCGGAAACCGCGCAGGACGCCGCGACGCAGGCCGATCGCGACGCGCGGTCCGCCCGCACAGAATCCGACGCCGCACAGGCGGCCATCGACAAGGCTCGCGCCGACCTCGACAAGTTCGCCGCCGCCAGCTTCCAGCAGGGCAGCACCATCGGCTCGGTGTCGGCGTATCTCACGGCCGACAGCCCGAAGGAACTGCTCAGCCGTGCCCAGCTGCTCGACGCCGTCGGCGGCAGCAGGCTCAACGCGCTCGACACGATGAAGCGCGCGCAGACGGAGAAGTCCAATAAGGACGCCACCGCGCGCAAGGCGTTGCAGATCGCGCAGGATCGCAAGCGTGAGGCGGACGAGGCCGAACACGAGGCCGACAACGCCCAGAGCGCCGCCGAGCACGCGCAGGACACCCAGTCCGCGCAGAACGACCGGCTCGAAGCCGACAAGGCGAACGTCGAGAAGCAGCTTTTCGAGGCGCAGCAGAAGGTCACCGGACTGCAGGGCCAGCGCCAGCGGTACGAAGACTGGAAGGTCCAGAAGGCACGCGAGGACGAGGAACGCGCCCGTCAGGCCGCGCTCGCCGCCGAAAAGGGGAACCAGGGCGGCAGCAAGGGCCGCCCGTCCGGAAGGCCCGCGCCCGGGCCGTCGGGCCCTGCCGGTGCGAGCGTCGAGGCGGTAGTCGCTCGCGCACTGTCGAAGCTCGGCGTGGTCTACGCCTGGGGTGGCGGCAACGCGAACGGGGCGACTCGCGGAATCCGGGACGGCGGGACCGCCGACCGGCACGGCGACTACAACAAGATCGGCTTCGACTGCTCCGGGCTGATGATCTACGCGTTCGCCGGCGTGCGCGCGCTGCCGCACTACAGCGGCTACCAGTACAACGCCGGCCGGAAGGTGCCGCTTTCCCAGATGAGGCGTGGCGACATGCTCTTCTGGGGCGGCAGTGCGCGCGGTATCCACCACGTCGCGCTGTACCTCGGGAACGGGCAGATGGTCGAAGCGCCGCAGTCCGGTCTGCGGGTGCGGATCGCGCCCGTGCGGTACGGCGGCATCATGCCGTACTCCACCCGGCTGATCGGCTGAGCGTGTCCTGCGCGGGCATCGTGCTGGCGGGCGGAGCCGCCCGACGGCTGTCCGGAGTGGACAAACCGGCTCTGTCCGTCGGCGGGAAACCTTTGCTGGCGAGGGCTTTGGCCGCGCTGGCCGAAGCGGACCCGGTGATCGTCGTCGGACCTGAACGGCCCGGTTTCGGCGACGTCGTGTGGACGCGGGAGACCTCGGTCGGGGCCGGGCCGGTGGCGGCCCTCGCGGCCGGACTCGCCCTTGTACGCACGGAGGTCGTGGTCGTCTTGGCCGGCGATCTCGCCGGGGTTCGCAAGTCCACTGTGGACAGATTGGTGGCCGCGCTGGGCTCGGCACAGGGTGCCGTCCTGGTGGATGCCGGGGGAGAGCGGCAGTGGCTGCTGGGAGCCTGGCGAGCGGAAGCCCTTCGTGCGGCCCTCCCGGAGCGGGTGGAGAACGCGTCGCTGCGCCGGACGCTGGGGGCGTTGGACATCGTCGACGTGCCCGAGGAACCGGGCGAGAGCGAAGACATCGACACGCCGGAGGATCTCGACCGGCATTCGTAGCCTGGCCCCGGAACGCGATGGTCCGCTCCGGCATCATAGGGCGGTGATCGAGGATTCTCCGGAGGGGCACCGGTCGAGCGTTCTCCGCGACGGCGACGCGTTCTTCGAGGATTTCGAGACCTGGTCCACCAGGCTGGCCTTGGAGGAACTGCTCGACGAAGCGCTGGAGGACGAGGAGCTGGCCCGCGCTCTGCGGCAGGAGGAACTGCGTGCCGACGACGCCCGCGAGGCGGTCCTCACGAGCGTTTCGGCGCTGGCCAGGGTCAGGATGGAACGGGACCATGCCTGGAATCTCGTCGAGCGTCCTTCACGTGCGGTGACGCTGGCCGAAATAGGGTGGCTCACGGTCGCCGGTGTGATGCTGGTGGGCTATTTCAGTGTTCTGCAGCTCGCGTGGTCCGCGATGCCGGGCTTCTTCCAGATCTTCGCGGTGATCGGCCTCGTGTCGGTGATCGTGCTGTCGGCCGGGATGATCGTCCGGAGGACTCCCAGGCTGTTCCTGAGGGAAGTCCGCCGGCGCGCCCGGGAAATGCCGCATCCCGATTTGATCGGGCTGGGCGACCGCCGGGAGTTCGCACTCCGCGAGATCGTCATGCCCGAGCTTCGCGAGTACATCGGGAAGAACCGGCGGACGTTCCACGGCACGAGTCTGGTCTTCGGTGAGCCGGATTCGCGTGCGGACGACCTCGAACGCAATCTCGTCCGCACGGCGGCGGTCAAACGTCTGCGCCGGATCGTCGACCGGGCCGAGTCGGTGGCCGTCGCCTTGGCCGGGCACCGGGGTACCGGCAAGTCGACGGCCATCCGATCGCTCGAACGAGGACTGCTCACCGGTGAGACTCAGACGGCACCGCTGGTCGTGGTCGCCACCGCGCCCGCCGCGTACGAGGCGAGGGACTTCGTACTGCATCTGCACGCGTTGCTGTGCAAGGCGGTGATCGGCAAGGTCGCGCTGAAGCTGGACACGGCGCCTGCCGGGCGCAAACGGGCGGTTCGACGGGCCTTGCGGAGGACCGCCGCGTTCATCGTGCTGGCCGGTGTCGTCGCGGTAGTGGTGTGGGCGCTCTGGGGTGGTCGTCCGGCCGAGGCCGCGACGCAACTCGGAGCAGCGGTGTCGGATCTGGTGACCGGATCGGTCTCGCCGCCGCGGCTTTGGGAGGGACAGTCGATCAGGCGGTTGCTCGCCATCGGCTTGGCGCTCTTGGCCGCGCTGCGGGTCGCCGTCGGCTTGATCGAGGCCGGCGTCGCCGGGTTCCGGTGGGTCGTCAGACGGCGGCGGGGAGGCAGTTTGCTCGATCTGATGCGCCTTGCCGAGCGTCAGCTCGACCGGATCCGGTTTCTGCAGACCTACACCACGGGGTGGTCCGGAAAGCTGAGCATGCCGCTGAAAGGGGAGGCCGGCCGGACCTGGTCGACGCAGCGCGCCGAGCAACAGCTCACCCATCCCGAGGTGGTCGAGAAGTTCCGGGAATTCGCCGAAGAGGCGGCTTGGGGTCTCGACGTGCACCGCCTCGCCGGGCGGGTCGTGATCGCGATCGACGAACTCGACAAGATCGGCGAGCCCGAGAAGGCGCACCACTTCATCAACGACGTGAAGGGCGTTTTCGACGTACCGGGCTGTCTGTTCTTCGTGTCGGTGTCCGACGACGCGGTCCTCGGTTTCGAGCAGCGCGGCCTCGGTGTCCGAGACGCCTTCGATAGCGCCTTCACCGAGATGGTCCGGCTCGAACCGTTCACATTGGACGAAAGCAGGCTTTGGATCGCCTTGCGGCTACGAGGGATCTCCGAGCAGTTCTGCTACCTCGGGCACTGCCTGTCCGGTGGGTTGCCGAGAGATCTCAAACGCTGCGTCGTCGACATGGTCGACCTGACGAACGAGCTCTACCAGCCGTCACTCGAAGTCGTGACGCGAAGCCTGGTGACCGCCGAGATGGCGGGCAAGACCCGCGCGTTCACCACCACGGCCGCCACCCTGGAGCGGTCTCCGGAACTGATCGCGCTGACGACCGAGCTGCTCCGCATCCCGGACACGGAAACGCCGATGGAACTGGCCGAACTCGCCGACCGGCTGGTGCGGGAAGACGCCGAGTCCGCCGCGGCGCCGATCAGCGAACTCCGGTGGCACAGCGGCTGTTTCGTGCTGTTCTGCGCGACGATGCTGGACGTCTTCGACGACGACCTGACCGGCGCCCGGCTCGGCCCGGAACTGCACCGGCTTGCCGTTGTCCGGCGGCAGATGGCGATGCATCCGCGCCAGGCGTGGGAGGACCTGGTGGAGTTCCGGAAGGCCAAGAGCCTGAGCGAATAGTCGGCGGGGCCCTTCACAGCGGTCATACCGGTGATCGGGTTGGCTACCTTCACGAACGGCTGTGCCGCCGACCACTACGGTCACATCCGGACGCAACGAACGACAGCGGGTTACACAGGAGGCACGAGTGACCGAGCCCGGCTACGCCGATGGCGCGCAGCAGCCCGGAACGCCGGCGCGGGACGCCCAGTTGCTGGAGCGGACCGTGTTCGAGGTCAAGCGGATCATCGTCGGGCAGGACAGGCTGGTCGAGCGGATGCTGGTCGGCCTGCTGGCCAAGGGCCACCTTCTGCTCGAGGGTGTACCGGGTGTCGCGAAGACCCTCGCCGTGGAGACCTTCGCGCGGGTCGTGGGCGGTTCCTTCTCGCGTGTCCAGTTCACGCCGGACCTCGTCCCCGCGGACATCCTCGGTACCCGGATTTACCGCCAGGGTGCCGAGCGGTTCGATGTCGAGCTCGGCCCGGTGGTCGCGAACTTCGTGCTCGCCGACGAGATCAACCGCGCGCCGGCGAAGGTGCAGTCGGCGATGCTCGAGGTGATGGCCGAGCGGCATGTGTCGATCGGCGGGCAGACCTTCCCGATGCCAGACCCGTTCCTGGTGCTCGCCACGCAGAACCCGATCGAGAACGAGGGCGTGTACCCGCTGCCCGAGGCGCAGCGCGACCGGTTCCTGTTCAAGATCGTCGTCGAGTACCCGACGGCGGAGGAGGAGCGGGAGATCATCTACCGGATGGGTGTCACCCCGCCCAGCCCGCACGAGGTGCTCTCGCCGTCCGAGCTGGTCCGGCTGCAGGGCGTCGCCTCCCAGGTCTTCGTGCACCACGCGCTGGTCGACTACGTCGTCCGGCTGGTGCTCACCACGCGTACCCCGAACGACCACGGGCTCGCCGACGTCGCGGGCTGGGTGTCCTACGGTGCTTCGCCGCGTGCGAGCCTCGGCATCATCGCCGCCGCGCGGGCGCTCGCGCTGGTCCGCGGCCGTGACTACGTGCTGCCGCAGGACGTCGTCGACGTCGTCCCCGATGTGTTCCGCCACCGGCTCGTGCTGTCGTACGACGCCCTGGCCGACGGTGTCCCGATCGACCACATCATCACGCGGGTGCTGCAGACCGTGCCGCTGCCGCAGGTCTCGGCGCGTCCCCAGGGCGGGGCCGGCCAGAGCGGCGCCATCCCCGCCGGCGCACCGGTCAGGTAAGGAACGAGCGTGAAGAACGAGAAGGGCGAACGTCCTTCCTGGGCTCCGCCGGTACTCCGCGGGGAGCGGATGGAGGCGGGACTGCGCACCCTCGAACTCGACGTGCGCCGCCGCCTCGACGGTCTGCTGCAGGGCAACCACCTCGGCCTGGTGCCCGGACCCGGTTCGGAACCGGGGGAGGCCAGGCCGTACCAGCCCGGCGACGACGTCCGGCGGATGGACTGGGCGGTCACCGCGCGGACGACGAGCCCGCATATCCGGGAGACGGTCGCCGATCGTGAGCTGGAGACGTGGCTGGTGGCGGACCTGTCCGCGAGCCTCGACTTCGGCACCGCGCTGTGCGAGAAGCGCGACCTGGTCGTCTGTGCCACGGCCGCGGTCGCACATCTGACCGGCGGCGGCGGGAACCGGATCGGCGCGCTCGTCTCGAACGGGGCGGACAGCATCACGCGGATCCCGGCCCGTGGCGGACTTCCGCACGCCCGTGGGCTGGTGCGCAAGGTCGCCATGACCCCGCGCGCCGAGGAAGGCGTTCGCGGGGATCTGGCCGCGGCACTGGAAAAGTTGCGCCGTCCGCCGCGTCGCCGCGGGCTCGCCGTCGTGGTCTCCGACTTCCTCGGCAACACGGACTGGCAGCGTCCGCTGCGGGCCCTCGGCGGGCATCACGACCTCATCGCCATCGAAGTCCTCGACCCGCGCGACATCGACCTGCCCGATGTGGGCACCGTCGTGCTGGCCGACCCGGAGACAGGGAAACAGCGCGAAGTGCATGCTTCGGCCTTGCTGCGCAAGGAATTCGGCGCCGCGGCGCACGCACACCGGCAGGTGGTCGCGGGGGCGCTGCGGCGTGCCGGGGCCGCGCATCTGGTGCTGCGCACCGATTCGGACTGGATCGCGGATATGGTCCGGTTCGTCGTCGCCAGGAAACGGCGCTGGTCCGGTGGTGTCGCATGAGCGAGCTTGCGAGCGAATCATCAACACAGTGCCCGCTCATGCGACGCGAAGCGACCCACTACGAGGAGGAGGCATGAGCCTGACCGGATTCGCCTCGCCGTGGTGGTTCCTCCTGCTGCTGGCTGTCGTCGCGGTCGGCGTCGGCTATGTGATCTCCCAGCGGGCGCGGCGCAAGCGCACCATGCGCTTCGCCAACTTGGAACTGCTGGAGAAGGTCGCGCCGAAGAGTCAGGGCTGGATACGTCATGTGCCTGCCGTGCTCATCGTGCTGTCGCTGTTGGTCCTGACCGTCGCACTCGCCGGGCCGACGGCCGAGCAGAAGGTGCCGCGCAACCGGGCGACCGTGATGCTGGTGATCGACACCTCGCTGTCGATGGAAGCGACCGACGTCGCCCCGACCCGGCTGAAGGCGGCGCAGGAGGCTGCGCGGTCGTTCGCGCAGAACATGACACCGGGGGTGAACCTCGGGCTGATCTCGTTCGCCGGGACCGCGACCGTGCTGGTCGCGCCGACCACCGACCGTGGTGGCGTCGTCAAGAACATCGACAACCTGAAGCTGGCACAGTCGACGGCGACCGGTGAAGGGATTTACTCGGCGCTGCAGTCGATCGAGAGCTTCTCGGCGATCGTCGGTGGCGCGGAAGGCCCGCCGCCCGCGCGAATCGTGCTGATGAGCGAC
Source organism: uncultured Actinomycetota bacterium (assembly GCA_963766045.1). Classification (GTDB taxonomy): domain Bacteria; phylum Actinomycetota; class Actinomycetes; order Mycobacteriales; family Pseudonocardiaceae; genus Amycolatopsis. Next base: position 3,506,636 of record CAVXYN010000003.1, read on the forward strand.
GGAAAGCAGACCGTCCCCGACGACCTCTACGCCCCGCGCGGAGGCTATACGGCCGCGCAGGCGGCGAAGCAGGCCCAGGTGCCGATCTCGTCGATCTCCTTCGGGACCACGCACGGTTCGGTCGACATCGACGGCAAGTCGCAGGACGTCAAGGTCGACGACGAGTCGCTGCAGGAGATCGCGCGGCTGTCCGGCGGCGACTTCTACAAGGCCGCGAGTGCGGACGAGCTGAAGCGCGTGTACGGCGACCTCGGCGAGCAGATCGGGTACGAATTGAAGGACGCCGACGCGAGCCGGCCTTGGGTCATCCTGGGCACTTTGATCCTGATGATCGGCGCTGCCGCCTCACTGTTCCTGGGGCAACGGCTTCCCTAGCCCCTTCATTGCACGGGCCGGGGCACGTGCGAAGGTGTCAGGGGAGCGCGAAGTCGTGTTGCCGCCAAGCCTCGTAGACGCTGATCGCGGCCGTGTTGGCCAGGTTCAAAGACCGGCTCGTCGGCAGCATCGGCAGCCGGATCCGGTCGGTCACCTGGGGAGCCGACAGCACCTCGGCGGGCAGCCCGGCCGACTCCGGTCCGAACATCAGGACGTCGCCGGGCCGGTACGCGACCTCGGTGTGCAGCCGGGTGGCCGAGGCGCTGAACGCGTAGACCTGTGCCGGGAGCAGCGCCGCCCACGCGGCATCGAGGTCGGCGTGGACGTGGACACGCGCGAGGTCGTGGTAGTCGAGGCCCGCCCGGCGCAGCTGCTTGTCCTCCAGTGTGAAGCCGAGCGGCTCCACCAGGTGCAGTTCGCAGCCGGTGTTGGCGGTCAAGCGGATCGCGTTACCCGTGTTGGGCGGGATTTCCGGGCGGTAGAACAGGATGCGGAACACGAGGGCTGATCGTCTTTCGTTCACGGGCGCTTCGCCTGGGGGCGGCCGGGCGGCCACACTCGCGGACGAGCATGAGGCGCGCTCGAGGCCATCCCACCACAGGAGGACCTTATGCCCTCGCTCCCTCACCCACTGTCCCGGCGTCGCTTCCTCGGTTACGGCTCCGCTGGGGCCGCCGCGGTCCTGCTGGGAACCGGTGCCTGGAACGCCGCCGGCGCGATGCCGCTCGCGCCGTCCGCCGGGAATCCGTTCACCCTCGGTGTCGCGTCCGGTGATCCGCTGCCCGGCGGTGTCGTGCTGTGGACCCGGCTCGCGCCGCAGCCGTACAACGCCGACGGGTTCGGCGGGATGCCGCGCAAGCCCGTCCGCGTCGACTACGAAGTCTCCCTCGACGAGCGGTTCCGCGCCGTGATCCGCCGGGGTTCGGTGGTCGCCACGCCCGAACTCGGCCACTCCGTCCACCCCGAGATCCACGGCCTCGCGCCGGATCACCAGTACTTCTACCGGTTCCGCGCGGGCGGCGAGATCTCTCCCACCGGTCGCACCCGGACCGCCCCGATCGCCTGGTCCACTCCGCGCGAGCTGAACTTCGCCTTCGCGTCCTGCCAGTCCTGGGAAGCCGGCCACTTCACCGCGTATCAGCATATGGCCGCCGAAGACCTCGACCTGGTCGTGCATCTGGGCGACTACCTCTACGAAGGCGGCGTCACCGGTATCGGGCGGGGCACGCCGGTCGGCGACCAGTTCCGCGGCGAGACATTCGACCTGGCGCGCTACCGGCTGCAGTACGCGCTCTACAAGTCGGAGGCGCCGTTGATGGCCGCGCACGCCGCGTTCCCGTGGATCCACGTCAACGACGACCACGAGGTCGAGAACAACTGGGCCGGCGACATCTCCCAGATCGACACCGAACCGGATCAGGACCGCGCGGTCTTCCGGCAGCGGCGCGCCCAGGCGTTCCAGGCGATGTACGAGCACCTGCCGTACCGCATCGCTCAGCTGCCGAAGGGGCCGGACGCGCGCCTGCACCGACGGCTGAGCTACGGGACGCTGGCGGACTTCACCATGCTCGACACCCGCCAGTACCGCGACGACCAGCCCTGCGGCGACGGCAGTTCGGCCACCTGCACCGAGCGGTTCGACCAGGACCGGACGCTGCTGGGCGCCGATCAGCGGAATTGGCTGCTCGACGGTTTCTCCCGGTCGTCCGCGCGCTGGCAGATCATCGGCAACCAGGCGCCGATGGGCCAGACGGACAGCGATCCGGGCGACCTGACGAACGTGCCCCTCGACCCGTGGGACGGCTACGTCGCCGACCGCGACCGCGTGCTCGCCGCGGCGCAGGACCGGGGCGTGCGGAACCTGGTGGTGATCACCGGCGACCGGCACCAGAACTACGCCTGGGACCTGAAGCGCGACTTCTCCGACCCCGGATCGCCCACGGTGGGGAGCGAATTCGTCGGGACGTCGATCGCCAGCGGCGGCAACGGCGCCGACATGACGCCCGGCGGCGAGAACCTGCTGAAGGCCAACCCGCATATGAAGTTCTTCAACTCTCAGCGCGGGTATGTCCGGGTCAACGTGAACCGGCAGTGCTGGCAGAGCGATTTCCGGGTGGTGCCGTATGTGACCACCCCGGGCGCACCGATCAGTACCCGTGCGAGCTACGTCGTCGAGGACCGGCGGCCGGGCGTTCAGTCCGCCTGATCCGCCGGAAGGAAGGCGGCGTACGCCTCGCGCACGGACGCGGGCGGCGCCGCCTTCTTCAGCGTGGCCGAATCGACGAAGACGTAGCGCACGGTCGCCTCCAGACACAGCTCGGCACCACGCCGGATCTCGAAGTCGACGATCAGCGACGTCGTGCCGAGGTGGTTGAGGAACGGCGCGACGACGAGTTCGTCGTCGTACCGGCACGGCGCGCGGTAGCGGAGGTTCGACTCGGCGACCACCAGATCGGCGCCGCGCGCCATGGCCTCCTCGTGGGAGCCGAACATCGCCCGCTCCATCTCGAACGAGGCCATGTCGATGTAGGCGAGGTAGTTGGCGTTGAAGACGATGCCCTGCGCGTCGCATTCGTGATAACGCACGCGCAGGGGCATCTCGACCACGGGCTTCCTGGGTTCGGTCACCCTGCCAACGTAGCTATTCGATGAAGTCGACGTCGGGATGACGCGGTGATTCGCCGTCGAACAGGTGCCGGTCCCGGCCACGAAGGTGCTGGTCGAAGAACCCGGCGACGTAGTCCCGCTGCGCGGTCAGCGATCGCCGCGGATCGATCGTTCCGATGGCCTTCTCCCGCTGCTCGGGTGTGGTCACCGAACCGAGCTGCGGAACGAACCACTGCATGTCGCTGTAGGACATGTGGGTGCCTCCTCGCAACAGCAGATCCCGTTTCCAGCCTCGCTGGCTGTCCCAGAACTGTGCCCAGCTCCGATCGAATTCGGGGGTGCGGTGGGTGTGCTCGGCCGGTTTCCCGGTGCTCGGGTCGATTCCTTCGGCACCCATCAGCATGAAGGGCCGGTCGAGACCGTTCTTCGTCACTTCGCCCGGCACGTAAGGCGTTCCCGGGGGAGAGCCGAACGCGGAGGCCATCGCGCCGTCGAGGTTGATCCCGGCGTCCACACGGTGGTCGTGGTACATCGTCTCGCCGGAGGTGAAGCCGCCGTAGGAATGCCCGAACATGCCGACCCGGGAAAGGTCGAGCGCGTTCCCCAGCCCACGCGGCAGCCGTCGTTGTTCCGCGTCCGGGTTGTCGCCCCTCGAGAGCCGCTTTAACTGGTCGAGGACGTACCGGCTGTCGGCGACCCGTGCGTCGAGCGCCTTTTTCATCGATTCCGGATCGAATATCGGTTCCGGTGCGATCTCGAGCCTTCCGCCGGGGAATTCGACGGCGGCCGATTCATAGGTGTGGGAGAGGGAGACGACGACGTAGCCCCTGCTGGCGAGATCGTCGGTGAGCACCGAGTAGAACTCCCTGGGGCCGCCGTAGCCCGGCGAGAAGAGCACGACCGGACGGGCGCCGCCCCACTGGTCGGCGGGAACGCCGGTTTCGGCCCGGCGCCGGGCCGAGGCCCAGTCCACCGAGCCGCGCGGGATCCCGAGATAGTCCGGGCCGGCCATGGCTTCGTCGATGACCTGCGACATGGCGGTACTGAGCCAGGGCGATCGTGGCCCGTCGGCGAACCGATCGGCCGGATAGGTGATCGTGACCATCAGTTCCCGCCGCCGGTCGGGTTTCCACGGATCTGGCCGCGACCGGTCGACGAGGTGGAGATCGGTGGTTCCGGTTTCGTAGTGGCCGGTCAATGCCGGTGTGGTGAGCTTGACCTGTTCCGCGGCGGTTGCGGGCGCGACGGCGGTGAGCCCGCCGGCCAACGCGAGGCCCGCGATCAGCGCCGAACTCCGCACCACCCATATGTGTCTTGTCGACACTGCTGGAGTCCCTTCCGTTTGGTGACGGCCGGGCGACCGTCATTCCCCACCCTGGCACTGGCGTTCTGAGGCCGCCTCAGCCTCGAGTCGGAGTCCGCGTCACCCGTGAAGGGCACGGTAGGCCGACGCGGCTCCAGGATGCAGCGGCACCTTCCCGGTGCCGATCAGCGTGCGGACGTCCAGGAACTGCGTCCCGACGGCCGGGGCCGGGACGAGGTCCGCGGCATGGTTGACCAGCACCCGGACCACGGCGGCGGCGACGTCTTCGGGCAGGTTCGGGGCGGCGAGCAGGAGGTTCGCGACGCCGACGGTGAGCAGCTCGCCGACCCCCAGGTACGCGTCGGCCGGAACCTGGACCTGTTCGTAGACCGGCCCGTAGGCCGCGCGAAGGGCGGGGAGGTGGGTATCGAGGGGGAGCAGCGTGATGGCCGTCGTCCGGTTGAGGTCGGCCAGGGCCGGCGTCGGAATCCCGCCGGACCAGAGCAACGCGTCGACGCGGTGGGCGGCGAGCGCGTCGATGGCTTCGCCGAGCAGAAGGTTCTTCGCGTCCACGCGAACCTTCGCGCTGTCGAACAACCGCGTGCTGAACACGGCGACACCCGAACCGCTCGCGCCCGTCGCGACCGGCCGTCCGGCGAGATCGGCGAGCGCGCCGATGCCGCCGTCGGTCCGAACGACGACCTGGTGGTAGTTCTCGTAGACCCGGCCGATCGCCGAGAGGCCCATCGCGACGGAGAACGGGTCGACGCCCGCGACCGCGGATTCCGCGGCATCGGCGAGTGCGAGTCCGAGATCCGCCGTGCCGTCCCGTAGTCGACGGAGGTTTTCGACGCTGGCCTCGGTCGAGACGGCCACGGCGTGCAGTCGCGGTTCGGCCAGGTTCAGCTGCTGGGCGAGCTGTTCGGCGAACGCGAGGTAGAAACCGCCGCTCTCGCCGGCGGCGATGGTGACCGTCCTTTCCGGACCCCCGTAGCCGGACGTCGAGCAGCCCGCGAGTGCGGCGAGGCCGCCGAGGATCGCGGTACGCCGGGTGACGGTCATGGCGTGTCCCCGGCGCGGGGGAGTTCGACCCGGACTTCGAGTCCGTGCGGCTCCGCTTGCCGCAGCTCGAGTTTCCCGCCCCTGGCCACGACGTGCTGTTCGGCGATCGCCAGCCCGAGCCCCGTCCCGCGCGGTGCGCCGTCGCCGCCCGCACGCCAGAAGCGTTCCGTCGCGCGTTCGATGTCCTCTGTGGACAGTCCGGGTCCGTTGTCGGACACGAAGACCGTGGCCGTCCCGACGCCGGTTTCGTAGCCGGTCGTGATGGTCGCGCCGCGTCCGGCGTAGTGCACCGCGTTGTCCAGCAACACATCCAGCACCTGGGCGAGCTCACTTTCCGGGCAGCGCACGGTGACCGGCTCGTGGTGGCCTTCGGCGGCCGCGAGGTGTACCCCCGCGTCGTCGGCGGAGGGCCGCCACGCGTCGACGCGTTCCGCCAGCACAGAAGGAAGGTCGCACGGCTCGTCGCCGGGTTCGCCCGCCGCGAGCCTGGTCGCGGCGCTTTCGGCGAGCGCCAGGGCCAGCAGTCCGTCGAGCAGCGATTCCAGCCGTTCGACCTCGGCGACCGTGGCACGGTAGGCGCGCTGGCCGTCGCCGTCGACCTGCACGGCGAGCGAGTCGACCCGCAAACGCAAGGCCGCCATGGGATTCCGCAGCTGATGTGACGCGTCGGCGACCAGGCGCCGCTGCTGTTCGGACGCCTCCACGACGGCGTCCGACATCCGGTTGAACGAGGTCGCGAGCGAACGCAGCTCTCGCGGCCCGAGGTTCTCGTGCACCTGTGCACGATGTCCCGCGGCCACCGCCAGCACGCCGGTCTCCAGCTCGTGCAGCGGCCGCACCATCCAGCGGGCCAGCAGGACCGCGAGCAGGACGAACACCGCGGCGACGAGCAGTGCCCCGGCGACGATGGCCGCCCAGTCCGCCGCGAGATCGGCGGCCGCGGTGGTGACGGACGCGCGGAGGATCACGACTCCCGAAACCCGCGTCCCGGTGCCGACCGGACGGGAGAAGTAGACCGGATCGGCCGACCACGGGCTCAGCCGTTCCGGGCCGGCCGCGGGCTGGTTGCGCAGCGCGGCCTCGATCAGCGAACGCACCTCGGGATCGCCTGCCGACATCCCGCCCGTCTGCACCAGCGGCACCCGGCGGGCGTCGACCACCACGACGGCCTCGGTGTATAACGACGAATACCGCTCGGCGTCGGCCCCCAGCGCGGTGGCGTCACCGGCGTCCACCGCGAGCTGGGCGAGGACGACGAACCGGTCGACGTCGGCGTTGCGCGCGATCACCAGCTGCTGTGTCCGCTGGGACGCCGTCGAGTTCAGCAGGGGAATGGAGAACGCGGCGACCACGGTCAGCGCCAGCGCGACCAGGACCACCAGCAGCCGGGTTCGCACGGGTCAGTCCCGGCCGAGGCGGTAGCCGAAACCCCGGATGGTGGTCAGCAGACCGGGCCGGTCCAGTTTCGCGCGGAGCTGGGTCAGGTGCACGTCGAGCGACCGGGAGACGGCGAGGTAGGCGTCGCCCCAGACCTCGTCCATCAGCTGCTGCCTGCTCACCGCGGTACCGGGCCGGGCGGCGAGCACGGCCAGGACGTCGAACTCCTTGGTGGTGAGCCCGATGTCGTCCCCGCCGACCAGCACACGCCGCGCCCCGAGGTCGATCTCGACGTCCTCGAGGCGAACGACCTCTTCCTGGGGTTTGGCGGAGGCGGCGGCTCGGCGGACGACCGCGTCCATCCTGGCCAGCAGTTCGGCCAGGCGGACGGGTTTGGTCAGATAGTCGTCGGCGCCGAGCCGCAGCCCCCGCACCACGGACCGCTCGTCCCCGCGCGCGGTGAGGACGAGCACCGGGACCGGCGAAACCTGCCGCACCTTGCGGAGCACGTCGAGCCCGTCCATATCGGGCAGTCCGAGATCGAGCAGGATGACGTCGGCGTCGCGATGCCGGTTCAGGGCGTCGCTGCCCCGGATCACCTGGGAGACGGTGTGGCCGCGCGCCTGCAGGGCTTCGGCGAGCGCACCGGCGACGCCGGCGTCGTCCTCGACGAGCAGCACCCGCACGGCCACACCTTCCCGCCTAGCCTTCGCGGCTGGACACCAGCTCGGGCTCGGCCCGCTTGTCCAGCTCCGAGGTCTTCGAGGTTTCCCGCATTGTGCCGTAGACGATGAGCGACACCAGGACACAGCCCGCGACGTAGTAGAAGAACACCGATTCGTGTCCGGCACCCTTCAACGCCTGCGCGATCAGTTCCGCCGTGCCGCCGAAGATCGCCACGGTGAGCGCGTAGGGGAGACCGACCCCGATCGCGCGGATCTTCGTGGGGAACAGCTCGGCCTTCACGATCGCGTTGATCGAGGTGTACCCGGTGACGATTACCAGCCCGCCCAGCATCAGCAGGAACGCGAGCACCGGCTGGTTCGTCCCGCCCATCAGCGTCATGATCGGGACGGTCAGCAGGGTTCCGGCGATCCCGAAGAACATCAGCAGCGGACGGCGGCCGATGCGGTCGGACAGTTTCCCGGCCAGCGGCTGCAGGATCGCCGCGACGAGGATCGCGGAGAACAGGATCAGCGTGACCGTCCGGCGCGGGATGCCGGCGGTGTTCTCCATGAACTTCTGGCTGTAGGTGGCGAAGGTGTAGAACGACACCGTGCCGCCGAGCGTCAGGCCGACGACGAGCGCGATCTCCTTCGGGTACTTGATCAGCGCGCGCAGCGTGCCCTTGTCGCCTGCCCCCTTGCCGGTGCCCGACTCGCGGGCTTCCTCGAAACTCGACGACTCGTCCATGCCGCGCCGCAGGAACATCACGACCACGGCGGCGAACGCGCCGACGACGAAGGCGATCCGCCAGCCCCACGAGGTGAGCTGGGCTTCGGTGAGGATCGACTGCAGGAGCAGCTGGAGGCCGAGCGCGAGCAGCTGACCGCCGTAGAGCGTCACGTACTGGAAGCTCGAGTAGAACCCGCGCTTACCGGGAGTGGCCACTTCGGACAGATAGGTGGCGGAGGTGGAGTACTCACCGCCGACCGAAAGCCCTTGGATGAGCCGGGCGAGGAGAAGCAGGATCGGCGCGGCGATCCCGATCGAGTTGTAGTTCGGTGTCACCGCGATCATCAGTGACCCGCAGGCCATCAACGTGACGGAAAGCACGAGCGCGCTGCGGCGGCCGAAGCGGTCGGCGAAACGGCCCAGCATCCAGCCGCCGAGCGGCCGCATGAGGAAGCCGACCGCGAAGACCGCCGCCGTGCCGAGGAACGCCGCCGTCGTGTCCTTCGTGGGAAAGAACGACTTGGCGAAATAGGTGGTGAACGCGGCGTAGGCGTACCAGTCGTACCACTCGACCAGGTTGCCGATGGAGCCGCGCAGCACGTTGCCGACGACTCGCCGCTCGTCCTGCGGCGGCGTCGTTTCGTCGATCCGGGTTGTCATCCTTGACCTCCTGTGTTCCGGCTCACGGTGGACAATCGGCGCTGGCCAGGCAAGGTTTGGAGCCGGTTCCTAACATCCGCTTAGGACTCCTTCCGGTTACCGGAAGGTAGGGGTGGCGCGGTTCCGGCGCATGCCGGGTGAGCCGATAGCCTCAATGCGGTCAGCGGGACGAAGACGAGGTGAGGAGAGCTCAGTGGGACGGTCGGTACTGGTCACCGGTGGCAACCGCGGCATCGGTCTGGCGATCGCCAAGGATCTCGCCGAGCAGGGCCACAAGGTCGCGATCACGCACCGCGGCTCCGGCGCGCCCGAGGGCCTGTTCGGGGTGAAGGCCGACGTCACCAACGCTGAAGAGATCGACGAAGCCTTCAAACTCGTCGAGGAGCACCAGGGTCCGGTCGAGGTCCTCGTGGCCAACGCCGGGATGACCGACGACACGCTCCTCATGCGGATGAGCGAGGAGCAGTTCACCCGGGTCGTCGACGCCAACCTCACCGGCGCCTACCGCGTCGCCAAGCGTGCCTCCCGCGGCATGCTCCGCGGGAAGTGGGGCCGCTACATCTTCATCTCGTCCGTCGTCGGCCTCACCGGTTCGGCCGGCCAGGTGAACTACGCGGCGAGCAAGGCGGGCCTGGTCGGCCTGGCCCGGTCGCTCGCCCGTGAATTGGGCTCGCGCAACATCACCTCGAACGTCATCGCCCCCGGGTTCGTCGCCACCGACATGACCGACGAACTCGGTGAGGACCGCAAGAAGCAGATCCTCGCCCAGGTTCCCTCCGGCCGGTACGCCGAGCCGTCGGAGATCGCCGCCGCCGTCCGGTTCCTCGCGTCCGAGGAGGCCGGTTACGTCAACGGCGCGGTCCTGCCGGTCGACGGCGGCCTCGGCATGGGTCACTGACGTCCCACTTTCCCTTACCTACCAACGACTCCGAACTGGAGGATCCGTGCCAGGACTGCTCGAAGGCAAACGCGTGCTGATCACCGGCGTCATCACCGACGCCTCGCTCGCGTTCCACGCGGCCAAGATCGCACAGCAGGAGGGCGCGAAGGTCGTGCTCACCGGCTTCGGCAGGTTGTCGCTCGTCGAACGCATCGCCAAGCGCCTGCCGGAACAGGCGCCGGTGCTCGAGCTGGACGTCACCAACCAGGAGCACCTGGACTCGCTCGCCGACCGCGTTCGCGAGCACGTCGACGGCCTCGACGGGGTGCTGCACTCGATCGGGTTCGCCCCGCAGACCTGCCTCGGCGCGCCGTTCCTGGACGCCCCGAGCGACGATGTGAAGGTCGCCGTCGACGTCTCCGCGTTCTCCTTCAAGTCCCTCGCCGTGGCGGCCCTGCCGCTGCTGAGCCGCGGTTCGTCGATTGTCGGCATGGACTTCGACGCCCGCGTCGCGTGGCCCGCCTACAACTGGATGGGCGTCGCGAAGGCCGCGCTGGAGTCGGTGAACCGGTACCTGGCCCGTGACCTCGGCCCGCAGGGCATCCGGGTCAACCTGGTCAGCGCCGGCCCGATGAAGACCATGGCCGCGAAGTCGATCCCGGGCTTCTCCGAGCTCGAGGACGGCTGGGGCGGCCGCGCGCCACTCGGCTGGGACAGCTCCGACCCGGACCCGACGGCGAAATCCGTCTGCGCCGTGCTTTCGGACTGGCTGCCCGCCACCACCGGCTCGATGATCATGGTCGACGGCGGACTGCACGCCACCGGCTTCTGATCTATCGCAACTGCGCGTGAAGGACTCCTTCCCTCGGCTCAGCCGAGGGAAGGAGTCCTTCACGCGGCTTCAGACAAGAGAGTCCTGGAGTCGGTGCGCTGGACCCCGGCGGCGAACGTGAGCGCGATCAAGGTCGCGACGCCCAAAGCGACACTCACCCACGCGACACTCGGGTAGCCCAGGCCCGCGTCGATGGACTCGCCGCCGAGCCACGGGCCGGCCGTGTTGCCGACGTTGAACGCGGCGGTCGTGCTCGCGCCGACGAGCGTGGGGGCGTTGCCCGCCGCGGCGAACGCACGGACGTTCAAAGCCGGGTTGACGCCGAATCCCGCGACTCCGAACAGGAACACGGCGAAGATCGCGACCGGCGTCCCGGGGCCGGAGAGCGCGAGCAGCACGAGTGCCAGCAGTGCGATGCCGAGTCCGCCGTAGAGGGTGGCGAACGGTCGCGCGTCGGCCAGCCGTCCGCCGAACGTGATCCCGATCAGCGCGCCGAGTCCGAAGAGGGCGAGCACCCCGGGAACCCAGCCTTCGGGAAGGCCGCTGACTTCGGTCAGTAGCGGCGCGAGGTAGCTGAAAGTCGCGAAGATCATCGCCTGAGCGAGGGCGATCACGCCGAGCGCGAGCCAGACCCGGCCGCTGCGGTAGAGCCTCAGTTCCGTTGCCACGTCAGGCTTGTCGCCGTTGTCCTGCGTCTCCGGGACCAACGCGAACACGCCGATCAAGGCGATGACGGTGAGTGCCGTGACCGCCCAGAAGGCCGCGCGCCAGCCCGCGTGCTGCCCGAGAAGGGTGCCCGCCGGAACGCCGGCGATATTCGCCACGGTGAGCCCGCCGACGAGGACGGCGAGCGCCCGGCCGCGGCGTTCGGCCGGGACCAGGGTGATGGCCGTGGCGGCGGCGACCGCCCAGAAACCGGCGCAGGCGAGTGCGCTGACGACGCGGGTCGCGAACAGGACGCCGTATCCCGGAGCGAGCGCGCCGACGACATGCGAGACGCCGAAAGCGGCGAGTAACGCCATCAGGGTCGCGCGCCTCGGGACGCGGAGGGTGGCGATCGCGAGCAGGGGCGCGCCGACCACCATGCCGATGGCGAAGGCGGAGATGAGCAGCCCGGCCTCCGGGATACCGACGTTCAGGTCGGCCGCCATCCCCGGCAACAGGCCGGTGATCATGAATTCGGACGTGCCGAGCGCGAACACGCTCAGTCCGAGTACGCAGACTGCCAGGGGCACAGGATCTCCTCCGGTTTTGTATCGATCAGTCCAAAATGTGGGCGGCCGTGAGCGGCTTTCTTGGCGGAGTGGTCTACTTCGCGGCGATGGCTCCGACGGCGATGTCCGCGACGGCTTCCATCGCGGCCCGTGCGGCGCCGCGCCGGGACATCATGCGGAGTCCGGCGACAGTGCTGTGCGCGAACTCGGCGAGGTCCACGGGTTTGCGGGAGCCGTCGACCGTTCCGTCGCGCTGCCCGTCCTCGGCGCAGGCCGCCAGCAGGGCGAGGTGCTTACGCGTGTCGGCGTCCACCTGTGCGCTGATCTCGGCGTCGCGGTCGCCGAACTCGGCGGCCGTGTTGACCATCAGGCAGCCGCGATTTCCGTGGGAGAGCTCGTCTTCGATCGTCCACGTGAAGAGCGCCCGGAATCCGTCGATGCCGGTTTCGTGCTGCTCGAGCAAGGTCGAGCGACCTTGGAAACCGAGTTCGGCGTAGTGGGCGAGTGCGCGTTTGAACAGTTCGTGCTTGCTGGTGAAGGTGTTGTAGATGCTGCTGCGGCCGAGGCCGGTGGCCTCGCACAGCGCCTGTGTCGACGTGCCTTCGTAGCCGCGCGCCCAGAACGCGTCCATGGCGCGCCCGATCGCGGCGCGCTCGTCGAATTCCTTCGGCCTGGCCATGAAGCGAACGGTACCAGGTTTTGGATCGATCAGTTCAAAATGGGCCGGGTCGGCGTGCGGGACGCCACAACGGCAAGATGTCAGGGTGGGTTACGACGCGCTGCTATGGCTTTCGTTCGGTGGTCCCGAGGGGCCCGACGAGGTGATGCCGTTCCTGGAAAACGTCACCAGGGGCCGGGGAGTCCCTCGGGAACGACTGCTCGAGGTCGCCGAGCATTACCGGCATTTCGGCGGGGTCTCGCCGATCAACCGGCTGAACCGGGACGCGATCTCCGTCGTCGAGAAGCGGCTCGCGGCCGCGGGAATCGACCTCCCGGTGCATTTCGGCAACCGGAACTGGCAGCCGATGGTCGAGGACACCCTCGCCGAGATCACCAGTGCCGGGGCTCGGCGGGTCCTGGTCTTCCCCACGAGCGCGTACGGCGGCTATTCCGCCTGCCGCCAGTACGACGAGGACATCGAACGCGCCCGCGCGTCGGTCGGTGAAGGCGCGCCGGAACTGGTGAAGCTGCGGCAGTTCTTCGACCACCCGCTGTTCGTCTCGGCCTTCGCCGACGCCGTCCGCGCCGCGCACGCCGAGCTCGGCGACCGGCCGGGCACCCGCACCGTGTTCTGCGCGCATTCGGTGCCCGAGTCCGCCGACGCCGCGTCCGGCCCGCCGGAGGAAGGCGGCCGCCGCTACTCGCGCCAGATCGCCGAGGCCGCCCGGCTCGTCGCCGCCGAAGCCGGCATCGAGACCTACGACGTCGTCTGGCAGTCACGCTCCGGTCCGCCCCAGGTGCCGTGGCTGGAACCGGACATCGTCGACCATATCGACGCGCTGCACGCGGAAGGCGTCACGTCGGTGGTGGTCTGCCCGGTCGGTTTCGTGTCGGATCACCTCGAAGTGATCTGGGACCTCGACAACGAGGCCGCCGAGCGCGCCGCGGAACTCGGCATGGGCTTCGCGCGCGCCGCGACCCCGGACACCGACCCCCGCTTCGCCGAACTCGTCGTCGAGCTGATCCGGGAGCACACCGAAGGCGCCCCGGCTCGCAAGCTTTCGCCGTTCCCTGCGGCGGGTTGCACGATCAACGGTGCGCCTTGTGCCGTCGGCTGCTGTGAGCCTGCGAAGCGCCCTGGTCACCTCTCGTGAGTGGTAGTGACGGTTAGAACCGTCACTACCACTCACGAGGCTGGCGGTCCGCCTGCTCCGCGAACACCCGCACGGCCTCGTTGACCGCGGCGTAGCGGGCATTGCGGATCGCCTCGGTCAGCGGCCGCAGTGCCTCGGCGCGGCGGTTCGCGGCCGACGCGGACAGCGCGCCGCCGGGCTCGTCCGACTGCGCGATCGCGAGGATCGCCGCGATCTCCTCGGAACGTTGAAGCACCCGAAGCGACCGGCCGGGCATCCCGGCGGGCCACGGCGGGTCGGTCGTGGATCGGAGCCGTGCGGACAGCTCGGCTCGGACACCGGGACGGTCGCTGGCGACATCGAGGGTCTGCAGCGCGCCGGCGCTGGCGCGGATCGCGTCGGTCAAGCCGTGCTCGGCCTCGCCGAGCGGGCGGTACTCGAGGACACCCGCATTGGGCACCGAGTACACCGTCCACCGCATGAGACCTTCCGCGATGGCCTCCGGGACGAGACCGAACCCGAGATCCGGCATGACGGCCGCCTCGCCGACGCGCAGCGCCGTGTCGGTGAAGGGACCGCCGCCACCGAGGCCCCGGACGTCGCCTGGCACGGGAAGCAGGAGGTGCATGCTCTTCGCGCCCTGCGAGCGGAGCGCGAGAAGGAGCTGAACCGGCGTGGCCGCCCGGTTGAACGCGAGTGGCAGATCGAACGCCTCCGCCGCGGGAGCGTCCGCGGCGACGACGTCGTGGGCCTCACCCCACACGAGCAGGGCGTCGAGGACGTCGTCGGACGCGGCGGCTCCGTTCAACCACGCCGAAGCCCACACCGCCAGAGTCGCACTAGATCGGCACACTGGACCGATTTTACCGATACCTCCGCCGCACCACTCAGACCGTGGGCATGGAGTTGCTCCACGTCGACGGGACGGCGATCAGAACGTAGCGTCGAACGGGTGAACCTTGTTCCCGCCACTTTTCCCCGGACGGCCGGGGAGCTCCGCGCGGCCGGTCATCTGCCGCGGTCGATCAAACAAGAACTGCACGACAACCTGCTCACCAAGCTCCGCACCGGCGAGGACGCCTGGCCCGGTATCGTCGGCTTCTCGCGCACCGTACTGCCGCAGCTGGAACGAGCGCTGCTCGCCGGCCACGACGTCGTCCTGCTCGGTGAACGTGGCCAGGGCAAGACCCGGCTGCTGCGCACCCTCGCCGGACTCCTCGACGAGTGGACGCCCGCCATCGAGGGCGCCGAACTCGCCGAACACCCCCTCGACCCGATCACCCCGGAATCGCGGCGCCGCGCCGCGGAGCTGGGTGACGACCTGCCGGTGACCTGGCGCCACCGCAGCGAGCGCTACACCGAAAAACTGGCCACACCGGACACTTCGGTCGGTGACCTGATCGGCGACGTCGACCCGGTGAAGGTCGCCGAAGGCCGCAGCCTCGGCGATCCGGAGACCATCCACTTCGGACTCGTCCCGCGCGCGCACCGCGGGATCGTGGCGATCAACGAGCTGCCGGACCTCGCCGAGCGGATCCAGGTCGCACTGCTGAACGTCATGGAGGAGCGCGACATCCAGGTCCGCGGCTACACGCTGCGGCTGCCGCTGGACGTCCTCCTGGTCTCGACGGCCAACCCCGAGGACTACACCAACCGCGGCCGGATCATCACCCCGCTCAAGGACCGGTTCGGCGCCGAAATCCGGACGCACTACCCGCTCGACGTCGACGCCGAGATCGCGGTCGTCCGGCAGGAGGCGCATCTGGTCGCAGAGGTCGGCGAGCCGCTGCTGGAGGTGCTCGCGCGCTTCGTGCGGAACCTGCGCGAGTCGACGGTGATCGACCAGCGGTCCGGCGTTTCGGCCCGGTTCGCGGTCGCGGCGGCGGAAACCGTTGCCGCGGCGGCGTTGCGCCGGTCGGCGCTGACCGGCGAGGAGCCCGCGGTGGCGCGTCCGGTCGACCTCGACGCGGTGCCCGCCGTACTGCGCGGCAAGCTGGAGTTCGAGCCGGGCGAGGAGGGCCGCGAGACCGAGCATCTCGTCCACCTGTTGCGCCGCGCGGTCGCGGAGACGGCTCGTTTCCGGTTCGCCGGGTTGGACCTCCTGCCGCTGGCGGACGCCGTCGCGGACGGACACCTGGTCTCGACCGGGGAACGGGTGCCGGGCAAGGACGTTCTCGCCGCGCTGCCGGAACTTCCGGTGCTGCACGATGTCGCGGCGCGGGCGGGCGTAGCCCCCGACGAACCCGCCGGCCGGATCGCGGCCGCGGTCGAGCTGGCGCTGGAATCCCTGTTCCTGGCAAGGAAACTGGCCAAGGACTCGGACGACACGACGACCGTCTACGGCCGATGACACTGCCCGAGGGATATTCCTACGGGCCGTGGCACGACGGTCCGGATCCGCTGGCGCCGCCGGCGGATCTGCGGGACGCGCTCGACGAGATCGGCCGGGAGGTGATGGCGGGGGCATCGCCCCGCTCGGCGCTCGAAGAGCTGCTGCGCCGCGGTACCCCGCGCACCGCCGGGCTCGACGAGCTGACCAGGCGGCTCTGGCAGCGCCGGTCGGAGATCCAGCGGCGCCACCGGCTCGACGGCACACTGCAGGAGGTCCGGCAACTCCTGGAGGAGGCGCTGGAGGCCGAACGTCGCGAGCTGTTCCCCGATCCCGACGACGACGCCCGGTTCCGTGAGGCGCGGCTGGACGCGCTGCCGTCGGGAACGGCCGCCGCGGTGCGGGAACTCGCCGAATACGACTGGCGATCGCAGCAGGGACGGGAGAACTACGAGAAGATCCGCGACCTCCTCGGCCGCGAGTTGCTGGATTCCCGCTTCGAAGGGATGAAGGAGGCACTGCGCAACGCCGGCCCGGAGGACATCGAGCGGGCCAACCGGATGCTCGCGGATCTCAACGCGCTCCTCGCCGCCCACGCCCAAGGCCGTGACGACGTCCCCGAGCGATTCGCCGAATTCATGCGCGAGCACGGCGAGTTCTTCCCGGAGAACCCGAAGAACGTCGAGGAGCTGATCGACGTCCTCGCCGCCCGCGCGGCGGCTGCGCAGCGCATGCTCAACTCGATGACGCCGGAACAGCGCGCCGAACTGATGGAGCTTTCCCAGCAGGCGTTCGGTGATCCACGGCTGGCGCAGCACTTGTCCACTTTGGATTCTCAGCTGCGTGCGCTGCGGCCGGGAGAGGACTGGGAGTCGTCCGGGCGCTTCCGCGGCGACGACCCGCTTGGTCTCGGCGAAGGTGCGCGAGCGATGGCGGACCTCGCCGAACTGGACGCGCTGTCCGAGCAGCTCGGCCAGTACTACCCGGGCGCCCGGTTGGAGGACATCGACCTCGAAGCGCTCGAACGCCAGCTCGGCCCGGACGCCGGCGTGGACGCCCGGCGGCTGGCCGAACTGGAACGCGAGCTGCGGCGGCAGGGCCTGTTCGAACGGGCTTCGGACGGTTCGTTGCGCTTGTCTCCCAAGGCTTTGCGACGGCTGGGGGAGACGGCGCTCGCGGACGTCGTGAACGCTCTGCGCGGAAAGGCCGGTGACCGGGAGACCGAATCCGCGGGCGCCGCCGGTGAGCCGACGGGTGCGAGCAGGCCGTGGCGGTTCGGGGACATGCAGCCGTGGGACGTCTCCAGGACCGTCCGGAATGCCGTGCTGCGGTCGGTTTCGGTGGGGGAGCGGGCCGTCCGGCTGGACGTCGCCGACGTCGAGGTGATCGAGACCGAGCACCGGTCACGGGCGGCCGTGGCGTTGTGCGTGGACACGTCGTGGTCGATGGTGCAGGAAGGCCGGTGGCTGCCGATGAAGCGCACCGCGCTCGCGCTGCACCAGCTGATCAGCACCCGCTTCCGCAACGACGCGCTCCAGCTGATCACCTTCGGGAGGCACGCCACGCCGGTGGAGCTGGCCGACCTGGTCGGCCTGGACGGCACCTGGGAGCAGGGCACCAACGCCCACCACGCGCTGCTGCTGGCCGGACGGCATCTGCGCCGGCATCCGGACGCGCAGCCCGTGGTCCTGATGGTCACCGACGGCGAGCCGACGGCCCATCTGGAACCGGACGGTACGGCGGAATTCGACTACCCGCCGCAACCGAGGACCCTCTACAAGACACTGTCCGAAGTGGACAGGATCGCGAAACTCGGTGCCTCGGTGACGGTGTTCCGGCTCGGCGACGACCCCAGGCTGACGGAGTTCGTCGACCTGATCGCCCGCCGTTCGGGCGGGCGGGTCGTGGCTCCCGATCTCGACGGGCTCGGCGCCGCGGTGGTCGGCGACTACCTGGGGACCAGGAAACGCTGATCAGCGGCGGGTCACCCGGATCCGCGTCCCGCGCGCGGGTTCCTGGGTGATCGGCCGCGACCGGGTCCCTTCCGGCCGGGTGCGTTCCGGCTCGATCGTGAAGCGGGTGAACAGCTCGCGCAGCACGATCGTGGCTTCCAGCAAGGAGAATCCGGCGCCAAGGCAGCGCCGGGCCCCACCGCCGAACGGCATCCAGCTGCCAGTGGGCGGCGCTCCCCCGAGGAACCGTTCCGGCCGGAAGAGCCGCGGGTCGGGATGGTGACCTCCGTCGAGGTGCACCGCGACGATCGACGGCATCACGTCGAAGCCCGCCGGGATGCGGTAGCCGCCGATCTCCACCTCCTCGGTGAGCCGCCTGCCGACTTCCCCGACGACAGGCCGTAGCCGCATCGCCTCCTTGATCACCGCTTCGAGGGTCTTCTCGTCGCCGGCGTCGGCCGCGCGAGTGGTGAGCGCGGCCTGCGCCGGAGCGCGGGACAGTTCGTGCAATGTCCAGGCGAGCGCGGTCGCGGTGGTCTCGTGTCCGGCGAGCAGGAGGGTGACCAGCTGGTCACGAAGCTCGGCGTCGGAAAGTTCGTCGTCCTCGGAGGGCACGGTGAGCAGCCGGGAGAGCACGTCGGCGCGTTCGCCGAGGTCGGTCGCGCGCCGCCGGTCGGCGATCTCGGCGTAGAGCAGTTCGTCGACCCGTTCCTGCCGCTCGACGTGGCGGCGCCACAGCCCGTACTTCAGCAGGCGCGGGTTCTGCCAGCCGATGACGTGGAGCATTCCGATCTCCGCCAGCCGCCCGATGAGCTGCCGCAGCTCGTCCAGCCGCGGCCCTTCGGCGACCCCGAACACGACGCGCAGGATGATCTCCAGCGTCAATGCCCGCATCCGGTCGTGCGCGCCGAAGACCCGGTTCTCCGGCCAGCGGGCGAGTTCCCGTTCGGTCAGCTCGGTGATCATGCCGCGGTAACCGCGCAGGGCCGTCCCGTTGAAGGCGGGCATGAGCAGCTTGCGGGTGCGGAGGTGTTCGTCTTCGTCGGTGAGCAGGACCGAATGCCGGCCCATCACCGGCTTGAGGATCGCATTGGCCTCACCGGCGTGGAAGGTTGTGACGGGACCGGAGAACACCGCCTTGATGTGCTCGATGTCGGTGAGCAGGATGACGTCCCGGTCGGGCAGGAACTTCATGTGGATCACGGAGCCGTACCGGCGTTTCATGAGCGGGGTCATGACGTGCCGGAAGTTGCCGACGAGGAGGGTCTGGATCAGGGTCGGCAGCGGCGGACCGGGCGGGAGCGTAGCGGGCACCGTGCGCGGGATGGTCGCCATAGGTTCGTTTCTACGCGCGGGTGGGAGTGGAGTCCACCTACGCTGGGCCGATGGGGTATCCGGTGGGGAAGGTCGCGGCGTGGTCGGGGGTCACCGTGCGCACGCTGCACCACTACGACGAGATCGGGCTGCTGTCCCCGGGCGGGCGGACCCGCGCGGGTTATCGCAGCTACAGCGACGAGGACCTCGATCGCTTGCAGCGCATCCTGTTCTACCGCGAACTCGGCTTCGGCCTCGAGGCGATCGCGGGCGTCATCGACGATCCGGAAGTGGACGCGCTCGAGCATCTGCGTCGTCAGCGGGCGCTGCTGGTCGAGCGGATCGACGAGCTGAACCGGATGGTCGCGTCCGTCGATCGGGTCATGAGGGCGAAGCAGGTCGGCGGGGCGTTGACGCCCGAGGAGAAGTTCGAGGTGTTCGGCGAGTTCCATGAGCCGGCCGGATACGCGGAGGAGGCCGTCCGCCGGTGGGGCGACACCCCACAATGGCAGGCGGCCGTCACACCGATGTCCAAGGAGCAGTGGATCGAGGCGGAGAAAGTCCGCAAGGACTGGGTCAGGCGGCTGCTCGACGTCGTCGATTCGGGTGCTCCGGCGGACGGCACGGCCGCGATGGATCTCGCCGAGGAGCACCGGATCATGCTGGCGGAGTTCATGGGGGAGTGCGGATATCCGATGCACCGCGAGGTCTCGGAGCTCTACGCCACCGAACCCGTGCAGCTCGGGTTCCTCGTCCGTGCGCCCGACCAGCGGCCGGGGATCGGGGAGTTCATCCGCGACGCCGTCCACGCCAATGCCGACAGAGCCGGAGGCGAGTGATCCCGGCTACTCCGGTCGTGGCGGCTTCCCACCGGACGGGAACGGCGCGCGGGTTCCGCTTACAGTCGAGGTATGCAGACTTGGTCATCGGTCGACGTGCCCCGTATCCCCGGCACCCCCCGTCCGCTGCGGCTCCACGACACCGCGACGGGGCAGATCCGCCCCACGGCGCCCGGAGCCACCGCCCGGATGTACGTCTGCGGCATCACGCCGTACGACGCCACCCACCTGGGGCACGCCGCCACGTACCTGACGTTCGACCTGGTGAACCGCCTGTGGCGGGACGCCGGGCACGACGTCCACTACGTGCAGAACGTGACGGATATCGACGAGCCCCTGCTGGAGCGCGCCGAGCGCGACCAGGACGACTGGGTCGTGCTGGGCATGCGCGAGACGGCGCTGTTCCGGGAGGACATGACCGAGCTGCGGGTGCTGCCGCCGAAACAGTTCGTCGGGGCGGTGGAAAGCATCCCCGAGATCGTCGAGGTGATCGCGAAACTGCTGGCGAACGGCAGCGCGTATCGCGCCGACGACGCCCAGTATCCCGACGTCTACTTCGACCACAACGCGACCGGGCATTTCGGCTACGAGTCCAACTACGACGCCGAGACGATGGCGAAGTTCTTCGCCGAACGCGGCGGTGACCCCGATCGCGCCGGCAAACAGCACCCACTCGACGCGCTGTTGTGGCGGATGGCCCGCCCGGGCGAGCCGTCGTGGGAGTCCGAACTGGGCGCCGGGCGCCCTGGCTGGCATATCGAGTGCAGCGCGATCGCGGTCAACCGGCTCGGCCTCGGCTTCGACGTCCAGGGCGGCGGTTCCGACCTGATCTTCCCGCATCACGAGTACAGCGCCGCGCATGCCGAAGCAGTCGCGGGGGACCGGCCGTTCGCGCGGCACTACGTGCACGCCGGGATGATCGGGCTCGACGGCGAGAAGATGTCGAAGTCGCGCGGGAACCTCGTGTTCGTCTCGCGCCTGCGCGCCGACAAGATCGACCCGGGTGCGATCCGGCTCGCCTTGTTCGCCGGCCACTACCGTGAGAACCGGCCGTGGACGGCGGCGCTGCTCACCGAGGCCGAGAAGCGGCTCGCCCGCTGGCGCAGCGCGGTCTCGCTGGGGACCGGCCCTGCCGCGGAGGACACGATCTCGCGGCTCCGGGACCACCTCGCCGACGACCTCGACACCCCGAAGGCCCTCGCCGCCATCGACGCTTGGGCGGACGAGACCCTGCGCCGCTCCGGAACCGACACCACGGCGCCGGGCCTGATCCGCGTCGCCGTCGACGCCCTCCTCGGCATCGCCCTCTGAGTACTACCCGTGATTGAAGGGGTCACACACGTGATTGGAGGGGCCACACGTGTGTGGCCCCTCCAATCACGCATGACGCCCGTCCGATCACGCGTGTGACCCGGATATGACCGTATAACGACCTATACGGCGGCCCGACCGGCTTCCAGCCGGAGGTGATCGCCCTGCCAATCCCGCCGCAGCCAGCGATCATGCGAAGCGATGACGACGGCGCCCGGGGCCGTGTCGAGCGCGTCGAACAACTCCTCGGCCAGGGTCAGCGAGATGTGGTTCGTCGGCTCGTCCAGCAGGAGGACGTCCGGGGGAGCGGCGATCAGCAACGCGAGCGCGAGCCGCCGTCGTTGCCCGACGGACAGCGCGCCGACGCTCGTCCCGAGGTCCCGCGGAGCCAGCAGACCCAGTTTGCGCAGCGGGGGAGCGTCCTCGCCGAGCGTTTCGGAGTACGTCCGCTGTGCCGATCGGCCGGGGTCGGCGAACGCGACGTCCTGTTCCAGCAGGCCGATCCGCATTCCCCGTCCACAAAGGACCGTCCCGCTCGCCGGGGTCAACGATCCGGCGAGCACCGACAGGAGCGTGGACTTGCCCGCGCCGTTCCCGCCGGTGATCAGGAGCCTCGACGTCGTGGTGACGTCGAGCGTCTCCAGTCGCAGCCGTCCCGGAATCTCGATTTCCCGTACCGAGATCGCGGTCTTGTTCTCGCCCGCGTTTCCGGTCAGCTCCGCCTGGAACCGCAGTGGCGCCGGAGGTTTCCGCACCTGGTCGCGTTCCAGCTCGTCGAGCCGGAGCTGCGCGTTGCGGACCCGCCGGGAGATCTGCTTCTGGACCTTTCCGTCCTTGAAGTTGTAGAGCATCTTGTCGTTGTCCCGTGAGGGACGGTTGTGCGCGACGTTCCTGGCCGTGACCGCGACGGATTCGCGCAGATCCTTCAGCTCGTCCTGCTCCTCGGAGTAGCGCTGTTCCCAACGGGCCCGTTCGGCCCGTTTCTGGTCGAGGTAGCCCGAATACGTGCCGCCGTACCGGGTCGGACCGCCGAGTGCCGGATCGAGATCCACGATGTCGGTGCAGACCGCGTCGAGGAACACGCGATCGTGCGACGACAACACGAGAACACCGGTCAGCGAGGCCAGATGGCGTTCGACAAACTCCATCGCGGCGTCGTCAAGGTGGTTCGTGGGTTCGTCCAGGATCAGCGTTTCCGGCTTCCGGATCAGCAGGGCGGCCAACCCGAGACGGGACCGCTGCCCGCCTGAGAGCGTGCCGAGCCGCCGCGCCGGATCGATCTCGCCGAGCCCGAGTCCCGCGCACACGACCTCGGCGCGCCGGTCGGCGTCCCAAAGATCGTGTGCCTGCGCCCACTCGAGGACGGTGCCGTACTCGTCGAGCACCGCGGCGTCGTCCGGTCGTTCGGCGAGCGCTTCGGTCAGTTCGCCGAGTCTCGCCGACGCCTGGCGGATGTCGGACAGTGCGTCGTCGAGGATGTCGGAGAACAAGGCCGTCATCGGGAAAGGCAGTTCCTGCAACAGGAAACCGAGGTCGTCGCCTCGGAGCACCTGGCCGGCGTCGGGTTCTTCGACCCCGGCCAGCAGTCGCAGGAGCGTGGACTTCCCGACGCCGTTCTCGCCGACAAGGCCGAGTCGCTGCCCGGCCGAAGCGGTCAGGTCGACGCCGTCCAGGACGACACGTGCGCCGTAGGCGTGGACGAGATCCTTGGCCAGCAAGGAAGGGGACAGAGACATAGGACATCACCGCGTTTCAGGTCCATGAGGAATCCCGCCGGGTTTCATCGCTCCGGGAGCCGTGCTCGACCGGAAGCCGCCTCGGGGCGGGGAGGGATGCGGGTGTCAGTTGTCCATGATGAGAACCATTTAACGCAACCGATGTAGCGTTAGTCAACCGGTAGTGATGTGTGTCACCCGATTGACAGACGGGCGGCTGGATGCAACTCTGAAAGAGAACTTTCGAAAGAACTCTTTCAGATAGGTGCGGATGATGGCCGAGCTGCCGCCGCGGAAGCGGATCGAAGACGCCGAACTGATGCGTGCACTGGCGCATCCGCTGCGTTCGGCGCTGCTCGACCACGTGATGGCGGTCGGCCCGCGCACCGCGAGCGAGTGCGCGGCGGCTGTCGGTTCGACGGCGTCGAACTGCAGCTGGCACCTCCGCCAGCTCGCGCAGCACGGCCTCGTCGAGCGGGTCGAGGGGGAGGACGGGCGTGAACGGCCTTGGCGGGCTTGCCAGGTCGGCCTGGAGTTCGGGGACGACCCCTCGCTGCGTGGGGCGCAGCTGGCGGTCGTGGGTACGACGCTCGCCCGCGAGCGGGAGTTGACCGAACGTTTCCTCGACACCGCCGAGCAGCTCGAGAAGGAGTGGCAGGAGGCCTCCGGGCTCAACACCTACTCCCTGCGTGTGACGGCGGAGGAGCTGGACACCCTGGTCAAGCGCATCGACGCTCTCGTGCGGCCCTACGTCGGCGCGATCCGGGCGGATGCGCCCGACGGTGCTCGCCCGGTGCATCTGGGGCTGCGCGCGTTCCTGCGCATCGACGATACCGGGAAGCCGAGCTCATGAAACCGTTGAGAGAGCCCGCTTTCGCGCGGCTGTGGATCGCGGCTTTCTTCTCCGAGACCGCCGAATGGATGCTGCAGATCGCGTTGCCGGTGTTCGTGTTCCAGGCGACCGGTTCGGCCGCCACGACGGCGCTCAGCATCGTCCTCGGGCTGCTGCCCGCGGTGCTGCTCAGCCCCGTCGCCGGGGTGATCGCGGACCGGTGGAACCGGCGACTGGTGCTCTGCGTGGTGTGCGCTGGGCAGGCGTTCGTCGCGCTGCCGTTGCTGTTCGTCGCGTCCGGCGGCCCGGTGTTCGTCGTCTACGCCGTGATGGCCGCGCAGGCGGGCTTGGCTTCACTGTTCGAGCCGGCCCGCAACGCGCTCGTGCCGGAACTGGTCGCGCCGGGCGAGCTGACCGGGGCGAACGGGCTCATGAGCATCAACGGCAGCGTGGCGCGGCTCGCGGGTGGCTGGTCCGGTGGTCTCCTGCTCGGTTTCGGTGGGCTGGCCTGGGTTGTGGCGGCTTATCTCGGCGCACTCGTCGTGGCGTCGGCGGTGCTCGCGCGACCTTTCCGGCGAGTCGCCACACCGGTGGCGACCGGACCGCATGAGCCCGCGTTCCGGGCCTGGCTCGACGGCATTCGCGAGATCGGCCGGGAAACGCGGCTGCGGGTGGCCGGCGCCGTGGTCGTCCTGACGTCGCTGGCGCAGGGGATGTTCCTGGTGCTGTTCGTGGTCTTCGTGCTCGACATCCTCGACGGAAGCGAAGGAGACGTCGGTCTTCTGCGCGGAGTTCAAGCGCTGGGCGGACTGGCCGCGGGGTTCGCCGTCGCCACCATCGCCCGCAAAGTGGCGCCGGCCGCACTGCTCGGCTGGGGCGGGCTGGCGCTCGGCCTGCTCTCGGCGCTGATCTGGAACCTGCCCGCGCTGACCGCGTCCCTGGGTGTCTACATCGGACTGTTCGGGCTGGTCGGGGCACCAGGCGTGCTGACCGGATCAGGCCTGCTTTCGCTGGTCCAGACCGCGGCGTCGCCGGAGCGGGCCGGCCGGGTGCTCAGCACGATGTTCGCCGGGATGGCGGGGTTCACGGCGCTCGGCGCACTGCTGGCCGGGGCCTTGGTGAGCGTCCTCGGCGTCGGAGTCCTGTTGAACATCCAGGCGAGCCTGCACGTCGCCTCGGCACTGACCGTGCTCGGCGCGCTGGCGTCCGGCCGGTTACGCCGTCATGCGGACTTGAGGATTCCCCGGTCCGGGTGAAGCTACGGTGGTGGGGTGCCGTATCTCTTCGCCACCAGCGACCTCCACGTCACCCATGAGGGCAACGCCCCGCTCGTCGACGAGGTCGTGCCTCGCACCCCGGACGACTGGCTGCTCGTGGCGGGTGACGTCGCCGAGCGCGCCGAGTCCGTGATCGAGGTCCTCAAGACGCTGCGCGAGCGCTTCGCGAAGGTCGTCTGGGTGCCGGGCAACCACGAGCTCTGGACCACCGGCAAGGATGAATGCCAGCTCCGTGGCCAGGCACGATACGAGCACCTGGTCGAGCGGTGCCGCGACATCGACGTGCTCACGCCGGAGGATCCATATCCGGTCTGGGAGCACCAGAACCGGCCGCTGACCATCGCGCCGCTGTTCGTGATGTACGACTACAGCTGGCGGGCTCCGGCGGCCGAAGGGCTCCCGATGCAGGAGGCGATCGACCAGGCGCGTGAAGCCGGGGTGCTGTGCACGGACGAGTTCTTCCTGCATCCGGACCCGTATCCGAGCAGGCAGGCGTGGTGCGCCGATCGGGTGAAGATCAGCACCGAGCGGCTCGAGGCGATCCCGGACGACCACGGGACGATTCTGATGTCCCACTGGCCACTGCACCGCCATCCGACCGCGCCGCTGTACTGGCCGGAGTTCGCCCTGTGGTGTGGGACGACCGAAACCGAGGACTGGCACCTGCGGTTCCGCGCGGAGGTCGCCGTCTACGGGCACCTGCACATTCCGCGATCGACCGAAGCCGACGGGGTGCGGTTCGAAGAGGTCTCCCTGGGCTATCCGCGTGAGTGGCGGAAGCGGGCGCGGGGTCCGATCCCGCTGCGCCGCATCTTCTGACCCCGAATGCTATGAACGGTCCGTTCCTTGCAAATTTTGCAAGGAACGGACCGTTCATAGCACGGCTGAGGACTAGTCGCGCTCGCTTGTCAGCCCCGCCCGGGACCGTCCTGCCCAGGCCGGCGCCGGCGCAGGTAGCGCTCGAACTCGGCCGCGATCTTGTCGCCGCTCACGTCGTCGAGGGTGAACTCGGTTTCCGCGTCGCCGCGCTCCTCGAGGCCGCGGACGTACTCGGTGATCTCTTCGTCCTCTTCGGCCATCTCGGTGACCGTCCGCTGCCATTCGTCGGCCTGCTCGGGCAGGGCGCCGAGCGGGATCTCCACGTCGAGGACGTCCTCGAGCTTGTGCAGCAGCGCGAGAGTCGCCTTGGGGGACGGCGGGTGCGAGACGTAGTGCGGCACCGCCGCCCAGATGGACACGGCCGGGACACCCGCCTGCACGCAGTAGTCCTGCAGGACGCCGACGATGCCGGTCGGGCCCTGATAGTTGTTCAGCTCGAGGCCGAACTGGGACGCGGTGTCCTTGTCGTAGGCCGTTCCGGTGACCGGGACGGGCCGGGTGTGCGCGGTGTCGGCCAGTAAAGCGCCGAGGGTGACCACGGTGGCGACGTCGAGCTGCTGGATATGCTCCAGAAGTTCGGCGCAGAAGGCGCGCCAGCGCATGTTCGGCTCAGGTCCTTGGACCAGCACGACGTCCCGGCTGAAGCCTTCTGGACGACACACCGACAGGCGGGTCGTCGGCCAATCAACCCTTCGGGTGACACCGTCCACCATGCGAACGGTCGGTCTGCTGACCTGGAAGTCGTAGTACTCGTCCGGACTCAGCTCGGTCAGCGGGGTCGCATCCCAGTTGAGCTGCAGATGCTCCACCGCCCGGCTGGCCGCGTCACCTGCGTCGTTCCATCCTTCGAAGGCGACGATCATGATCGGCTTGGTGTCATCCGGGCGGTCGCTGCCGGGTCGCTGGGTCTCGTCGACGGGCTCACTCACCGGACCAGCCTACGACCCGGCGGCCGTACGCTGTTGGGCATGTCCGATCGCCTTTCGTCACCACTGCTCGACGCGCTGCGTTCACGAGTCCTGGTAGCCGACGGCGCGATGGGGACCGCGTTGCAGGCGCACGACCTCGGCCTGGACGATTTCTCCGGCCTGGAGGGCTGCAACGAGATCCTCAATGTCACCCGTCCGGACGTCGTCCGGAGCGTGCATCGCGGCTATCTCGAGGCCGGCGCCGACCTCGTGGAGACCAATACCTTCGGCGCGAACTACGCGAACCTGGCCGAATACGACATCCCGGAGCGGATCTTCGAGCTGTCCGAAGCGGGCGCCCGGTTGGCGCGTGAAGTCGCCGACGAGTACGCGACGCCGGAGCGCCCGCGATTCGTGCTCGGCTCGGTCGGGCCAGGGACGAAGCTGCCGACGCTCGGCCACGCGCCGTTCACGACCCTGCGCGACGCCTACGTCGAGGAGGTCCGCGGGCTGCTCGCCGGCGGCGCGGACGCGATCATCGTCGAGACCACCCAGGACATCCTCCAGACGAAGTCCTCGATCATCGCGGCGCATCGCGCGATGAAGATCGAGGGCAGGCGGGTGCCGATCATCGCCTCGATCACGGTCGAGACCACCGGCACCATGCTGCTCGGCACCGAGGTCAACGCGGCGCTGGCCGCGCTGGAGCCGATGGGCATCGACCTGATCGGGCTCAACTGCGCGACCGGCCCGGCGGAGATGAGCGAGCATCTGCGTCAGCTGTCCAAACACGCCCTCGTCCCGCTTTCGGTGATGCCGAACGCCGGGCTGCCCGAGCTAGGCCCGAACGGCGCGGTCTATCCGCTTTCACCCGAAGGGCTGGCCGAGGCGCTGTCCGGCTTCGTGCGCGAGTTCGGCGTCGGCCTGGTCGGCGGTTGCTGCGGGACGACCGACGAGCACATCCGGCAGCTCGCCGAGGCGGTCGGCGATGTAGCGCCGGCACCGCGACGTCCGCGGCCGGAGCCGGGCGTGTCGTCGCTGTACCAAGCCGTCCCGTTCCAGCAGGACGCCAGCGTGCTGATGATCGGCGAGCGGACGAACGCCAACGGCTCCAAGGCGTTCCGCGAGGCGATGCTGGACGGCCGGTTCGAGGACTGCGTCGAGATCGCCCGCGACCAGACGCGCGACGGCGCGCACATGCTCGACCTGTGCGTCGACTACGTGGGCAGGGACGGCGCGGCCGACATGGCCGAACTCGCCGGACGGCTCGCGACCGCGTCCACCCTGCCGATCATGCTCGACTCGACCGAGGTGCCGGTGCTGCGCGCCGGACTGGAACGCCTCGGCGGCCGGTGCGCGATCAACTCCGTGAACTACGAGGACGGCGACGGCCCGGAGTCGCGGTTCGCGCAGGTGATGGCGATGGTCAGCGAGTTCGGCGCCGCCGTGGTCGCGCTGACCATCGACGAGGAGGGCCAGGCGCGCACGGCCGAGACGAAAGCGACCATCGCTTCCCGGCTGATCGACGACATCTCCGGCAACTGGGGCGTGCAGCAGAGCGACATCATCATCGACGCGCTCACCTTCACCATCGCCACCGGACAGGAGGAGTCCCGCCGCGACGGCATCGAGACGATCGAGGCCATCCGCGAGATCAAACGCCGGTATCCGGAAGTGCAGACCACGCTGGGCCTGTCGAATATCTCGTTCGGGCTCAACCCGGCCGCGCGGCAGGTGCTGAACTCGGTGTTCCTGCACGAATGCGTACAGGCCGGGCTCGACACGGCGATCGTGCACGCCTCGAAGATCCTGCCCATGGCACGGATTCCCGATGAGCAGCGGGCCGTCGCGCTCGACCTCGTCTACGACCGCCGCCGCGAGGGCTACGACCCGCTGCAGGAGCTGATGGCGCTGTTCGAGGGCGTCAGCACGGCGTCCTCGAGGGCGTCCCGCGCCGAGGAGCTGGCGGCGCTTCCGCTGTTCGAACGGCTGGCGCGGCGCATCGTCGACGGCGAGCGCAACGGTCTCGACGCCGATCTCGACGAGGCACTGGAGCAACGTCCCGCGTTGCAGATCATCAACGACACGCTGCTGGCCGGGATGAAGACGGTCGGCGAGCTGTTCGGCTCGGGACAGATGCAGCTCCCGTTCGTGCTCCAGTCGGCCGAGGTGATGAAGGCCGCCGTCGCGTACCTCGAACCTCATATGGAGAAGGAGGACGACGCCGGCAAGGGCCGGATCGTGCTGGCGACGGTGCGTGGCGACGTGCACGACATCGGCAAGAACCTGGTCGACATCATCCTGTCCAACAACGGGTACGAGGTCGTCAACCTGGGGATCAAACAGCCGATCACGACGATCCTGGACGCGGCCGAGGAGAACGGCGCCGACGCCATCGGCATGTCCGGCCTGCTGGTGAAGTCGACCGTGATCATGAAGGAGAACCTCGAGGAGATGAACTCCCGAGGGGTCGCCGCCCGCTGGCCGGTGCTGCTCGGCGGCGCCGCGCTCACGCGGTCCTATGTGGAGAACGACCTCACCGAGCTCTACTTCGGTGATGTCCGGTACGCCCGAGACGCCTTCGAGGGTCTTCGGCTGATGGACGCGATCATGGCGGCCAAACGCGGCGAATCGCCCATTGTGGACGCCGAAGCCGAGCAGAAACGGCTTGAGCGCAAGGAACGCCGGGAACGTTCGCTGCGGATCGCCGAAGCGCGCAAGGCGAAGAGGGCCGCAGAAGAGTCTGAAGTGGACGTTCCCGCTCGTTCGGACGTCGCGATCGACGTCCCGCTGCCGTCACCGCCGTTCTGGGACACCAGGGTGATCAAGGGTGTCCCGCTGGCCGACTACGCCGCCATGCTCGACGAGCGGGCGACGTTCATGGGGCAGTGGGGGCTCAAGGGATCCAAAGGCGGCAAAGGGCCGAGCTACGAGGAACTGGTCGAGACCGAGGGGCGCCCGCGCCTGCGGTACTGGCTCGACAGGCTCACCGCGGACGGCATCCTCGCGCACGCCGCGGTGGTGTACGGGTACTTCCCGTGTGTCGCCGACGGAGACGACGTCGTGGTGCTGACCGAGCCGCGGCCGGACGCTCCGGAACGGCTTCGGTTCACCTTCCCGCGCCAGCGGCGGGACCGCCGCCTGTGCCTCGCGGACTTCTACCGGCCACGGGAACAAGCACTCGGCCACGGAGAGGTCGACGTGATTCCGTTCACGCTCGTCACCATGGGGCAGCCGATCGCCGACTACGCCAACGAGCTGTTCGTCGCGAACGCCTACCGCGACTATCTCGAGGTCCACGGCCTCGGTGTGCAGCTCGCCGAGGCCTTGGCCGAGTACTGGCACCGCCGGGTGCGGGAGGAACTGCACTTCGCGAGCGGCGCCGCGGTCGCCGAGGAGGACCCTGACGACGTCGAGGAGTTCTTCAAACTCGGCTACCGTGGGGCTCGGTTCTCACTCGGTTACGGCGCCTGCCCGAACCTCGAGGACCGGGCGAAGATCGTCGAGCTGCTCCAGCCGGAGCGGATCGGTGTGAAGCTGTCGGAAGAGTTCCAGCTGCATCCGGAACAGTCGACCGACGCGATCGTCTGCCACCACCCGGAGGCGAAATACTTCAACACGTGACAACGAGGGGGAGCCGTGACCGAACCGTCCACACTGGACGGACTCGCCGCCGTGCTGTGGGATATGGACGGCACGCTGGTCGACTCGGAGAAGCTGTGGGACGTCGCCCTCTACGAGGCGGTCGAGTCGCTCGGCGGCACGTTGAGCGAGGAACAACGGCTCAGTCTCGTCGGGTCCAATATGGACGACACGGCCAGGTTCCTGCTCGAGGTCTGTGAACGTCCGGTGAGCGCCGAGTCCGTTGCCGAGATGGGCGAGTGGATCCGGCGGCGCACGGCCAACCTGTTCGACGACGCGCTCCCGTGGCGCCCCGGTGCCCAGGAGACGCTCGAGCTGCTACGGGCCGAAGGCGTGCCGATGGCGCTGGTGACCTCTACCGAACGGTCGCTGACCGAGCTGGCACTCAACACCATCGGCCGCGAGTACTTCGCCGCGACCGTCTGCGGCGACGAGGTCGATGGTCTGAACAAGCCGCATGCCAGGCCGTATCAGCTCGGGGCCGAATTGCTGGGCGTCCCGGCGTCACGGTGCGTCGCCATCGAGGATTCCCCGCCGGGTGCCGCATCCGCGGCCGCGGCGGGCTGCGCGGTGCTGGTGATCCCGAACGACGTCGTGGTCGAGCCGGGTGAGCGGCTCGTGTTCCGGCCGTCGCTGGTCGGGCTCGACGTGCCCGCACTCACCGCGCTCCTGCCTGATCTCGGTTAAGCCGCGGTGATGAGTCGGCAGCTGAGCCCGACGATGGGTCGTCGAGATGGGTACCGAGTGTCGTGGAATGCGATTCTGCCCTGCTCTACCAGCTGGCCGAGCGCGAGTGCGGTGAAGCACTTGGTGATCGAGGCGAGCCAGAAAGACGGTATCGCGCGGTCCTTGTCGCCATGCCGTGGGAGCGGATGAGTGCGGGCCGGCCTCGGTGAGCGTGGCACCCGCCAGTGGGATGGCGCCGAGCAGGCCGAGTAGTGATCGCCGGGATGGTGCGGTCGGCATCGAGGCTCCTCGTGTGTGCGGCATGACCGCGTCATCCCTACCGGCGGGCACGGCTCGGGAGCCGATGGCCGATCCATACGAGATCCATAGGTGGGTCCTGCGAGACTGAGCCGATGCGGGTACTGCTGGTCGAAGACGAGCAGCCGCTGGCCGGCTACATCGCCGCCGGGCTGCGCAAGCATGGCTGCGTCGTGGACGTCGCACTGGACGGTCAGACCGCCCTCGACAAGGTGGAACTCACCCCGTACGACGTGGTGGTGCTGGATCGGGACCTGCCGGTGGTCCACGGGGACACCGTGTGCCGTCGAGTGGCCGAGCGGGGCACCTCCCGGGTCCTGATGCTCACCGCCTCGGGCTCGGTCGAGGATCGTGTGGACGGGCTCGGCATCGGGGCGGACGACTATCTCGGCAAGCCGTTCGCGTTCACCGAACTGGTCGCCCGCGTGCGGGCGCTGGCCCGGCGTACCGGCCCGGCCAGGCCGCCGGTCCTGCGGGCCGAGGGCGTCCTGCTCGACCCCGCACGGCGGGTCGCCGAGCGCGAGGGCAGGCTGCTGCACCTGACACCGAAGGAGTTCGGTGTGCTCGAGCAGCTCCTCGCGGCCGAGGGTGTGGTCGTCAGCGCGGAGACGTTGCTGGACAAGGTGTGGGACGAACACGCCGACCCGTTCACCAACGCGGTCCGGATCACCGTCGGCACCCTGCGACGCAAGCTCGGCGATCCTCCGGTGATCCAGACCGTGACCGGCTCGGGCTACCGGATCGGTCCATGAAGTTCCGGCTCAGCGCCCGCGGCCGCCTCACGATCCTTTACACCGCACTTGTTCTCGGGGCGGGTATCGCGATCGCCGGGCTCACCTACGTCCTCGTCGGGCGCGTTCTCGCCGACCGCCCCAGAACTCTGAGGCTGTTCGGCGCACCGGACGCCCAGCTCCCACCTGTGCCCGATCCCATGGCCGAGTTGGCGGCCATCGAGCGGTTGCACGCCGACACGCTCGCGCAGCTGCTGACCCAGTCCCTGATCGCCCTCGCGATCGTCACGGTGCTCGCCGCGGTGCTGGGCTGGATGGTGGCCGGCCGGGTGCTGAGGCCGATCCGCGCGATATCCGCCACCGCGCAACGGTTGTCCGCGGAGAACCTGTCCGAGCGAGTGCCCATCACCACACCGGCCGACGAACTCGCCGCGCTGGCCGAAACGGTCAACGGCATGCTCGACCGCATCCAGTCCGGAATCGCCGACCGGGACCGGCTCCTGCAGAGCCAACGCATGTTCGTCGCCAACGCCGCACACGAGCTGCGCACACCGTTGACCACGATGCGGACCGCCATCGACGTGACCCTCGACGGCGAGCCCGGCACCGAGGAGCTGATCGTCATGGCCGGCGATGTCCGTGACGCGGTCGGGCACAGCCAGCGCACTCTCGATGGGCTGCTCACCCTGGCCCGCAGCCAGTCCGGACCCAGCAGGCGGCAACGGCTCGATCTCGCGGACATTGTCACGGGGATCCTCAACGGGGCACGGGAAGAGGCGCGGGTCCGGCACGTCGAGCTGCGTGCGGATCAGCCCTCCGCCCCCATCACGGGCGATCCCCTTCTCGTCGATCGCATGGTCGGCAACCTCGTCGACAACGCCATCCGCTACAACGAAGCCGGTGGCCACGTCACGGTGTCCACCGGCCTGGTCGCGGGCCACGCCCGGCTGCGGGTCGTGAACACCGGCCGCCACGTCGAGCCCGCCACGGTGCCCGGCCTGTTCGATCCCTTCGTCCGGGGAGGTGCGGGCCGTTCGCCGCACGAAGGCGGGCTCGGGCTCGGGCTGTCCATCGTGCGCGCGGTCGTCGACGCCCATCACGGGCAGCTCACCATCGACGCGCCTGCGGCGGGTGGACTGGACATCACCGCATGTTTTCCGAGCTCCCGGTGATGAGCTGCTGCGCCTTCCGCACGATCGGTTGCACACCATCGCCACCCGGGCCGACAGTGGCCACATTGGACAGTACGGCGAGGGTGTAGCCGTCGCCGGGGTAGATCTGCAACCAGGCGCGGGCACCCGGCGCGCCTCCGTTGTGCCAGATGATCCGGTGACCGGCGACGGTCAGGTTGCTGCAGCCGTACGCGTAGTGGTCACCGAGTCCGGTCGGGACCTTGCCGGTGGTCACCTGTGCGGTGTGGGCGGCGTCGAGGAGGCGGTGCCGTATGAGGGCGTGCGCGAACGACACGAGATCGCCGGTGGTGGTGTAGAGCCCGCCCGCACCACTGGGGTAGTCAGGTGGGAAGGACTGGCCATCAGGGGTGTAGCGGGTAGCGATGCGGGGGTCGTCCGGCGCTGGTTGGGAAAGCTGGGTGTGGCGCATCCGGGCCGGGGCGAGGACGGCGTCGCGGACCACCGACGGGTACGGGCGGCAGGCGACCTGCTCGATCATGATCGCGGCGGCCAGGAAGCCGGCGTTGGTATAGGACCAGCGTTCGCCCGGCGAACCGATCAGCTGCAGGGACTCGAGCACCGGCAGGTAGTCGACGGCCCGGCCGGTGGGCGCGCCCGGCGGCGGTGCGGGGCTGACCGCGGGGAGTGCCGCCGTATGAGTGAGTAGTTGGTGCAGCGTGAGCGGGCGTAGTGCGGTGTTCCGAAGGCGAGGTACGGCTTCGCCGAACGTGGTGCCGAACGCCAGCTGACAGTCCTGGACGAGCCGGGCGGCGGTGACTCCGGTGAGGAACTTGCCGACCGACGCGGCGGTGAACCGGGTGGCGGCCGAGTTGGGAGTGCCGGTGGCCCGGTCGGCAAGTCCATGCGCTGCGGTGAACACCGGGCGATCACGGTAGTCGAGCCGGACCGTGCCGGAGAATTGGTCCTTGGCGGCCAGTTCGGTGACGAACTGGCCGAGCTCGTCCACTATGGACGTTGTGCCGGTGGCCGAGGCGACCGGTGCGCCCACTGCCATCCAGGCTCCGGCCAAAGCGGTGGCACCGAGCATGCTCCGTCGTGTGATCACGTGTCCTCCACGATTTTCGGGTAGGACATGGGTGTACCGGAGCCGTCCGATCGAGGGCCGATCGTCGAACCATATGTCGTGCATAGGCCCGCCACCACCATGTCGCATTTCCGCTAGACCCCGACCGTTCGTTCGGTGATGCTGGCTGGGTGCATGAGGATTTCGAGCGGTGCGTGCGGGCGGTCCAGGCGAAGGACGCCCGCTTCGACGGATGGTTCTTCACCGCCGTGGTGACGACGCGGATCTACTGCCGGGCGAGCTGCCCGGTGGTGCCGCCCAAGCCGGCGAACATGACGTTCTATCCGAGCGCGGCCGCCGCGCAGGAGGCCGGATTCCGTGCCTGCAAACGGTGCCGCCCCGATGCGACGCCCGGCTCTCCGCAGTGGAACGAGCGCGCGGACGTCGTCGCCAGGGCGATGCGGCTGATCTCGGACGGCGTCGTCGACACCGACGGTGTCCGCGGGCTGGCCGCACGGCTGGGCTACAGCGTCCGGCAGGTCGAACGGCATGTGCGCGCCGAACTCGGCGCGGGTCCGCTCAGCCTCGCGAGGGCACAGCGTGCGCAGACCGCGCGTCTGCTGATCGAGACGACGAGCCTGTCGATGATCGACGTGGCGCTGGCGGCGGGTTTCGGCAGCGTCCGCACGTTCAACGACACCGTCCGTGAGGTCTTCGCGCTGTCTCCGACGGAACTGCGGGCGCGGGTTCGCACGGCTCCGGCGGCGGCTCCCGGAACGCTGTCGCTGCGGCTGCCGTACCGGAAACCGCTGTTCCCCGACAACCTGTTCGGTCACCTCGTCGCGACCGGGGTGCCCGGGGTCGAGGAGTGGCGGGACGGCGCCTACCGCCGGACACTGCGGCTCCCGCACGGCGCGGGGATCGTCGCGCTCAAACCGGAGGACGGTCATATCGGCTGCCGGCTCACCCTGTCGGACCTCCGTGACCTGTCGACGGCGATCAGCCGCTGCCGCCGCCTGCTCGACCTCGACGCCGATCCGGTCGCGGTCGACGAACAGCTGGCCGCGGACCCGATGCTGGCGCCGATGGTCGCCGCCGCACCCGGACGACGGGTGCCGCGGACCGTCGACGGCGCTGAGTTCGCCGTCCGAGCCGTGCTGGGGCAACAGGTTTCGACCGCCGCCGCGCGGACGCACGCCGCCAGGCTGGTCACCGCCTACGGCGAACCCGTCGACGATCCCGAGGGCGGCCTCACCCACCTTTTCCCGGACGCGGCCGCGCTCGCGGCCCTCGATCCGGAAAGCCTCGCGATGCCCCGGACCCGTCGGCGCACCATGCTGGCTCTGATCACCGAACTGACCGACGGCGGGCTCGATCTCGGCGCCGGCAGCGACTGGCAACGCGCACGGGCGCAGCTGGAGGCGTTGCCCGGCTTCGGTCTGTGGACCGTCGAAAGCATCGCGATGCGGTCCCTCGGCGACCCGGACGCCTTCCTGCCCACCGATCTCGGCGTCAAGGTCGCCGCACAGGAGCACGGGTTCGGCCCGGCCGCTTTCGTCGCCCACGCGGAACGCTGGCGGCCTTGGCGTGCCTACGCCGTCCAACATCTTTGGGCGACCGGAGACCACCCGATCAACCGGCTGCCCGCCGCCTGAGACAGAGGAGTTCGAGATGCGGACGCACACCGTCATCGACAGCCCGTACGGCCCGCTGACCCTGGTCGCGGAGGACGAGAGTCTCTGCGGGCTCTACATGGTCCAGCAGCGCCATCGTCCGGACGAAGGGACGTTCGGCGAACCCGATCCCGGGTCGCCGATCTTCGCGGAGACGGAGAAGCAGCTGAAGGAGTACTTCGCGGGGCAGCGGAAGGACTTCGATCTCCCACTGAGCTTCGCGGGCACGCCGTTCCAGCGGATGGTCTGGGAAGGGCTTCGCGCGCTCCCATATGGCGAGACGATTTCCTACGGCGAACTCGCGGACCGGCTCGGGCGGCCGACGGCGTCCAGGGCGGTCGGCCTCGCGAACGGCAAGAACCCGCTCGGGATCATCGTGCCCTGCCATCGCGTGATCGGCTCGAACGGCGATCTGACCGGCTACGGCGGTGGTATCGAACGCAAGCGGCACCTGCTCGACTTCGAGCGGGAAGGCGCGACGCTGTTCTGAGGTGTGACGCCGGTGTCATCACACCGGCCCGGGGCGGCGCGGCGCGGGCTCGGATGGAAGGATCTCCAGACTGTGAAGACCTTCGATGAGCTGTTCGCCGAGCTTGCCGACCGGGCGAAGACCCGCCCCGACGGTTCCGGCACCGTCGCCGCGCTGGACGCCGGAACGCACGCACAGGGCAAGAAGGTGCTCGAAGAGGCGGGCGAGGTGTGGATCGCCGCCGAGCACGAATCGGACGAGAGGCTCGCGGAGGAGATTTCACAGCTGCTGTACCGGGTGCAGGTGCTCATGCTCGGCCGTGGACTGTCGACAGAGGACGTGTACCGGTACCTGTGACGCGATCGCGTCCGGAGAACCAAGGAGAAGCAATGCTGCGTGTCGCCGTGCCGAACAAGGGAGCCCTCGCCGCCGCCGCGTCGGAGATGCTCGGAGAGGCCGGCTACCGCAAGCGACATGAGGCCCGCGACCTGACCGTGCTGGACACGGTCAACGAGGTCGAGTTCTTCTTCCTGCGGCCCAAGGACATCGCGATCTACGTCGGCTCGGGCGAGCTGGACCTCGGCATCACCGGCCGCGACCTCGCCCTCGATTCGGGCGCCCCGGTCGAGGAGATCCTCGGCCTCGGCTTCGGCGGTTCGACGTTCCGGTACGCCGCGCCGGCCGGCAAGGACTGGAAGCCCGCGGACCTGCAGGGCAAGCGCCTCGCGACGTCGTACCCGCGGCTCGTCCGCGAGGACCTGAAGCGGCACGGCGTCGAGGCCGAGGTCATCCGCCTCGACGGCGCCGTCGAGATCTCGATCCAGCTCGGCGTGGCCGACGCGATCGCCGACGTCGTCGAGTCCGGCCGTTCGCTGCGTCAGCACAACCTCGTGGCCTTCGGCGATCCGATCTGCGTTTCGGAAGCGGTGCTGCTGCAGCGCGCGGGCTCCGAGCACACCAGGCCCAAGGACCAGCTGAAGGCACGGCTGCAGGGCGTCGTCTTCGCGCAGCACTACATGATGCTGGACTACGACTGCCCGCGTTCGCTGCTCGATGCGGCGATCGCGATCACGCCCGGCCTCGAGTCGCCCACCGTCGCGCCGCTCGCGCACGACGACTGGGTGGCGGTGCGGGCGATGGTGCCGCGCAAAGAGGTCAACCGGATCATGGACGAGCTGGCGGAGACGGGCGCGAAGGCCGTGCTCGCTTCGGACATCCGCGCCTGCCGTTTGTAGGTCCCAGACGCTATGAACGGTCCGTTCCTTGCAAAATTTGCAAGGAACGGACCGTTCATAGCGTTCGTCAGCGGGGCCGGTTGGGCTTCTTCGGCATCAGGTCGTAGAGCTTCTTCCGCGCACCGTTGTCGTTGGCGCTGCGGGCCACCGAGACCTCGGTGATGAAGTCCTCGAAGACGAACTCCTCGTCGGCGGGCACGATCGCCGGGGCGGGGTGGTTCTGGAGATACCCGTCGAGGGTCTCGGCGATCTCCCGGAACGACAGTGCCTGCAGGGTTTCCGGCGCGTACGTCGTCACCGGCACGCCGTGCGCGGCGGCCTCGTTCATCACGACGCCGAGCGGCACGTGCGAAAGCATCGGGATGCCGAACGAGTACAGCTCCTGCAGCGCGGCCGCCGCGTAATGCGAGATCG
Source organism: uncultured Actinomycetota bacterium (assembly GCA_963766045.1). GTDB lineage: Bacteria > Actinomycetota > Actinomycetes > Mycobacteriales > Pseudonocardiaceae > Amycolatopsis. The sequence continues at coordinate 3,544,834 of CAVXYN010000003.1, forward strand.
GGCGGCGGTACAGACCGGGCACGAGGCCGTAGTAGGCGATCGGCGGGCGGCCGACGGTCTGTTCGACGTAGCGCACCTGGTCCGAAAGCAGACGCAGCGCCCGGATGCTCGTCCTGTCCGGCTGCACAGGTACGAGGATCCCGTGCGACGCGGCGAGCGCGTTGTTCGTGAGCACGTCGAGGGCGGGCGGGCAGTCGATGATGATGTGGTCGTAGTTCGCGAACTGGATCACCCTGGCCAGCTGCCAGCCCGGTACGCGGAACTGGTCGAGCCTGCGGATCAGGTCGAACATCCCCGGCGACGTCGGGATCACGTCGAGCACGCCGCCCCGGCCGAGGTTGCTGCGCGGATGCCGGACCGCCAGCTCCTCGATCGGGCCCTTCCACACCTTGGTCAGTGCTTTGGCCAGGCTGGGCTGGTCCGGGGGCACCTCGTCCATGCCGAGGAGTTCGGTCGTCGCGTGACCCTGTGGGTCGAGGTCGATCAGCAGCACCCGGCGCCCGCGTTCGGCCAACGCTGCCGCCGCGCCCACGCTGAGTGAGGTCTTGCCGACCCCGCCTTTCTGGTTGACCACCGAGGTGATCTGCATGCCGAAGCGCTCCCTGTGTCTGTTGTTCCGGGAAGGCTATTGGATCGAGACGCAGAAAGCGCGTCTAGCCACCGGCCTGTCGCGGCCTCACCAACAGTGCCTGCGCACCCGACGCGATCGGGCCGGACGCGTCGTGCAGGGAGGTGGTGGCCGTGCCGATCCCGTTCGGGCCGACGAGGGTGGCCGCGTCGATGCCGATCCATTCGCCCAGCGGGGGACGCCGCAGGTGCACGGTCAGCTCCGAGTTGATGAACCACCAGCTCCGCGGGTCGAGGAAGTTCGAGATGCCGTTGCCGGAATCGGCGACGACGAACAACCGTTGCAGCGCACTGGGTTTCTCGCCGTCGACGAGCGCGACCCGCTGCCGGCCCCAGACCGTCGCCGGGCCGGGCACGTCGAGCGCGCCTTCCACGCCGCGCCATTCGACGGCGTCGAGGTATCCGCCGAGCCAGCCCTTCGGCCACGCCAGGACAGGCCGTCCGTCGGGCGGTGGCAGGACCGGGCCCTCGGAGGTGGCCACCGGAGTGGTGTCCGAGGTCGCGATCCGCCAGGCCGTCGAGCGGGCGACCACCCGTTCGCCCGACGCGAGCTCGGCCTGGAGCAACTCCACCGACCGGCCCGGCCGGTCGATCCGGGCGCTCACGGACAGTTCCGTGAGCGGCGCCGGGCCGAGGATCTCGATCGTCACCCGCGCGAGCTGGCTCGCGTGGGGCGCATCGAGCTCTTCGAGCGCGCGGACCAGCAAGGCCGACGGCGGCCCGAAATGCTGCGCGTCCGGGCTCCACGGACCGGCCGAGTGTCCGGTCGGGACGAACCTGCCGTCGCCCGACGGGAGGTAGAACGCTTCTGTCACGCGGTCACCCTAATCCGCGCGATCCAATACGGACTCCTCACCGGGATCCGGTTCTGGCCAGCCGGGATACGGCGGGGGAGTGCCACCGAACTGCGGGCATAGCGCCTGGTGATCGCACCAAGCGCAGAGTTTGCTCGGATTGGGCCGGAAATCCCCGGTCTTGCCCGCCTTGAGGATCGCCTGCCAGATGGCCTCGAGGGTGCGTTCGAAGCGGACGAGTTCGGCTTCGTCGGGCGTGTAGGCCAGGGACTGGCCGTCGGTGAGGTACATGAGTTTCAGCTGACGCGGTACCACTCCTCGCAACCGCCACAGGACCACGGCGTAGAACTTCATCTGGAACATCGCCTTGGCTTCGCCGATCTCACGCGGAGCCGCGCCGGTCTTGTAGTCGACGACGCGGATTTCACCGGTGGGCGCGACGTCGAGCCGGTCGATGTAGCCGCGCAGCAGCACTCCCGAGCCCAGCTCGATTTCGACGTGCAGCTCGCACGCCTCCGGCTCCAGCCGTCGCGGATCTTCCAGACCGAAGTACGCGTCGAGAAGCTGCTCGGCCGAAGAGAGCCAGGAAGTGACCGCTTCGGGGTCGTTCTGGTCGAACAGCTCGATCCATTCGGGACGCTCCGCCGACAGATCCTCCCAGGCCGGCGCGAGCAGATCCCGGGCCTGTGGGGGAGTCCGGTCGGGCTGGGGCAGGGTGAAGAGCCGTTCCAGCACGGAGTGGACCAGCGTGCCGCGCAACTGGGCCTTGGTCGGGACTTCGGGCAGTCTGTCGACCGCGCGGAACCGGTAGAGGAGCGGGCACTGCTTGAAGTCGCTGGCACGCGACGGGGACAGGGCCGGTCGACGGCGCGGGGCTTCGGCGCCGGGCGGTGGATCGGCGGTGACCGTGTCGGTGTCGGGCATGGACCGAGCGTAGCGCCGGGTACTGACAGTTCCGGCACCGAAACGCAACGAGACGGACATGGCCGACACCACCCGTACGCGACGGGCGGGTTACCGGCGTCCCACATGGCGGCATCTACGCTCTGCACATGGCGGTGACGGGTGAGCAGGGCCCGCCTCGACGAGGCGTGGCACCGGACGGTGGGCTGCTGCTGTTCCGCGTCTCCGGTATCCCCGTCCTGCTGGCGCCCTCGTGGTGGATCGGCTCGCTGATCATCGTCGTGCTCTACACTCCGCTGGTCGAGCGACTGCTCCCCGGCGCGAGCGCCACGACGTCCTGGCTCCTGGCGACGGCGTTCGCCGTCCTTTTGGGACTTTCGGTGCTGGCACACGAGCTCGGCCACTGCCTGGTCGCGTTGCGGCTCGGCATCCCGGTCCGGCGGCTGCGGCTGTTCCTGCTCGGCGGGCTTTCCGAAGTCGCGCGGACACCCCGGCGGCCCGGCCAGGAAGGGCTCGTCGCGGCCGCGGGGCCCGCGGTTTCCCTGCTGCTGGGCGTTTTCTGCGGACTGCTGATGTTCGCGGTCCCGCCGGACGGGGCGGCCTGGCTGCTCGTGGCCGAATGCGCCGTCGCCAACTTCGCCGTCGGCGTCTTCAACCTGCTGCCCGGTCTTCCGCTGGACGGCGGCCGCCTGGTGCGCGCGGGCGTCTGGGCGGCGACAGGACGGCGGGACAAGGGAACCCGCGCGGCGGTCGTCGGCGGCGGCCTTGTCGCCGCGGGCCTGGTGGTCTGGGCGCTTCTCGGGCTCGCTGCCGGAAGCGAAGATCGCTGGCTGCGGCTCGGAGTCTGCGTCGTGACGGCGTGGTTCGTCGTCCTCGGCGCGCGGAGCGAACTCGCCGCTGAAGCCCGCCGAGGCTGGCCTGAAGGACTACGGCTGAGTGAGCTTGTGCGGCCCGTTCTGCAGCTGCCCGCGGAAAGCCCCGTGTCGGACGCGCTGGCCGCCTCTGCGGGCCGTGGGGTGGTCCTGGTGCGGGCCGACGGCGTCGCGGCCGGACTGCTCGACGAGACCGCCGCCGCGCGAGCTCGCCGAATCGTCCCCGCACGCGCCCGCGGAGCTGGCCGCCGAGCCGATCCGCGCCGACACCGTCCTGCTGTCGTCGGAGTCCGGTGAGGAGATCGCCGAGCGGGTCAGGGAAACCGCCGCGTGGCAGTTCCTCGTCGTCGACGAGGAGGGCAGGCCGGCCGGAGTGCTGCGCCGTGAGGATCTCCGAGCCGCGATGGGCCGCACCCGACCCCAGGCGTAGCGCCGCGTGGCGACCTGCGAGGATCGGTCGTCGTTCGAGATTATGGGTGTGGAGGTTCAGTGTCGGTCCGAGGGCCGTTTCGTGTGGGTGACCGGGTTCAGCTGACCGACTCCAAGGGGCGGCACTACACCATGATCCTCGCCGAGGGTCAGGAGTATCACACCCATCGCGGTGCGCTGGCGCATGACGATGTGATCGGCTCGCAAGAGGGTTCGGTCGTGACGTCCTCCGGAGGCAGCCACTATCTCGCGCTGCGTCCGCTGCTGCCGGACTACGTGCTGTCCATGCCGCGTGGTGCGCAGGTCATCTATCCCAAGGACGCCGCGCAGATCGTGATGTGGGGCGACATCTACCCGGGTGCCCGGGTGCTCGAGGCAGGGGCCGGATCGGGTGCGCTGACCTGCTCGCTGCTCCGCGCGGTCGGCGCGGAGGGCAGCGTCCAGTCGTACGAGATCCGCGACGACCACGCCGAACACGCCGAACGGAACGTCGAGAAGTTCTTCGGCACCAAGCCGGGCAACTGGTCGCTCAGGGTCGCCGACCTGTCCACGCACACCGGCGAGGTTGACCGGGTCGTCCTCGACATGCTCGCGCCGTGGGACCAGTTGCCGACAGTGGCGGAACATCTGGTGCCCGGTGGTGTCCTGACCGTCTACGTCGCGACGGTGACGCAGCTGTCGCGGATCACGGAAGCCTTGCGGGAACAGCAGTGCTGGACCGAACCGGAGTCGTGGGAGACGCTCATGCGGCCCTGGCACGTGGTCGGTCTCGCCGTGCGGCCGGACCACCGGATGGTCGCGCACACCGCGTTCCTGCTCACCGCCCGGCGCCTCGCCGACGGCACCGTGTCGCCACGAGTCCACCGCCGCGCGGGCAAGGGCTAGAGGGCTTGGGCGGCGTGTGTCGTCGTCGGGTGTCTGCCTGGTGCGGGCGTCGCCAGGCGGACCAGCGAAGGCCGCCGGAGGGCGGCGGTGGCGTTCCTCCCAGGACGCCGTCGCATCATGAACTTCTCCCCAGTACGGTCACGTGAAAGGGGAGGCCTGGCACTTGCTGGGTCGCTTCGATTTGCAGGCCCGCCGCGGCGTACATCCGGTCATGGGCTGCCGAGGTGTGTACCTCGCCGGCGTCGGTCCAGGCGAGCATCAAGACTGAGAAGAGGTGAGGTTCGGGATCATGGGCGGGTTCGTCGCCGGCGAGGAACCCGACCACGCCGATCCGCCCGCCGGGAACGAGCTGAGTGGCGGCGTGCGACAACAGCTCGGTAGATCGCTCCTCGGAGAAGTGGTGCAGCACGTTGGTCACCAGGACCAGGTCGTGCCCGGACCCGAGATCGAGCTCGAACATGTCGCCTGGGATGAATCGCGCGCGGTTCGTCAGGCCCTGTTCGTGGGCGTGCCGCTGGGTGATGTCGAGGACGTTCGGCCAGTCGACACAGGTTACTGTCGCATCAGGCAGGAGCCGGGCAATCGTGAACCCGTAGATCCCATGCCCGCAGGCGAGGTCCAGGATCCGCAGTGCCGGCCTGCCGGTCGACCATGGTCGCAGGAGCTCGGCTAGCACCCCGGCCGTGGGCACAGTGACTGGGCCGACCGAGCGGGCGAAGGTCTCCCAGTACCGGTAGCCCGGTGTTTCGGCGTTCACGTCGCGAACCGACCCGCCCTGCTGGACTGCGGCGGCGAGGTCCCGCATCGCGTCCCACTCCTCGTCGCTGGCAACGACCTCGACCATCCCGCCGTAATAGTCGGGGCTGGAGCCAACCAGCAGCGATTGAGCTCCGTCGTCGAGGGCGTAATCCCCGTCCGGACGGCGGTATACCAAGCCGAGCGCGACGAGGGCGTTGAGCAGAAGGCGGACCCCGCGTGGATCGGAACCGGTGGCGTCGGCGACCTCGGCTGCGGTCGCGTGGCCTGTGCCGAGGGCGTCGAACACACCCACTCTTAGTGCCGCCCGGAGGAGGCTGGTCTCTTTGTACACCCGCATCATCCGGTACAGTCGTTCACGGGTGACTGTCGTGCCTTCGAGGGTGGTCATGGTCGTTCTCCGGATCGACTGGAGTGGGCTGGTGAGGGCCTGGCGGATGCCAGTCAGAGGGACAGTGGAGCCCAGTGCCCCGGCCGACTGAAACGTCGGGCTATGTGTCACTACGGGGCGATATCGATTTTTGAGCAGAATGCGGAAGACGTCGGTGTGAGTATGACTGCTGTCATAGCGGCCGCTGCCAGTCGTAGAAGGTTTCAGCTTGAGCCTGTGCCATCGAGGGCTCGTCACTCCGGTACGGCAGAAGTAGTTTGCCTAGTTCGCCGTCGATGGTCTTGAACCGCTCGTCGCGTACAGCGGTGTAGAGGCGTTGCTGGAAACCGTCCTCGCCTTCGATCAGATGGAAGTAGAGGTCGTGGAAGCCGAACAGTGTCCGCCGCGTCGCGCCGATCTGTGCTGGCAGTGCGGTGCGGTCGTGTTCGGCGAACAGTTCGGCGATGCGTTCGCGATCCGCTGGATTCCACCGGCGAACCATCAGGGCACGGTGCATGAGTTCTCCTTTCCTGCCTCCGCGACAGGAGATAATGTCGGCGGATCGAGCTGCTGCATCTGCTCCACCGCGTTCGGACGAGTCACTCGGTGCCCCTGTTTGCTTGGTGGTTTCCGTACGTTGCTTCGATGGTTTCCTTGATTTTCTTCATGTTCTTGCGGGTCGCTCCGTTGAGTCGCTCCGTCATCGCGGCGTCGTCGAACGGAGCATCCTCGCGCATTTCGAACTCCTGGATCCACCGCATCGTCGTGCGGCTGTCGGCCTCGGTGTAGAACCACTGCAGCCGCATGTACTTGAAGGGCCCTGTCTCAAGCCGGTGCGCCCGCACCGTCCGGGTCGTCGGATCAGCGGTGCGGCGCGACACCCATGACCAGACCCGGCCCTGCTCATCGGGCCGGGTGGTGAGCCGGAAATCGATCGTGTCGCCATTATTTTCGAGTATCTCGGCCGACGCGTATTCGTCGAACAGTTCTGGCCATGTCTCGACGTCGTTGGTCATCTTCCATACCTGTTCGGCGGGTACGTCTATCGTCACTGAATTGTCGGTCTTGGCTGCCATTTCAGGCCACCTCGTGTTCGCGCACGTCGTTGATGAGATCGAGCGCGGCACGTGGGCTTATCAGACCGGTGAAGTCGTTTTCACCCAATTCGATGCCATGGACATGCTTAAGCCGCGCCGATACCTCGAGCAGCGCGATTGAATCGTAACCCAGATCGCCGAACGGCAGATCGAGAATATCGCCGTCGAGGTCGTAGTCGTCCGGGTCGCCCGCGCATGCGCGGATCACTTCGATGAATTCGGCCATGGTCATTTGCCACCTCCAGGTACAGCGAATACGTCGGTTATCGATCACGTAGGACCAGCGCGGAGTTGAAACCGCCGAATCCGCGTGCCACGACCAATGCCGTGCGCACGGCGAACTCCCGCGGTTGGTCAAGCACGAGGTCCAGCTCTGCCGTGCCGCGCGTTCCGATCGACGGCGGCACCACGCCGTCGCGGATGGTGAGGAGCGCGGTGGCCACGTCGAGCGCCGCGCCGGCGGACAGTCGGCCGGTCATCGTCTTGGGGGCGGTCACCGGCACCCCTCTGGCACCGAACACCTCGGTAAGCGCGTCAATCTCGGCCCTGTCAAGTTCAGGCACACCGGCGGCGTCGGCGAACACAACGTCCACGTCCCCCGGGTTCGTCTCGGCCTGCCGAAGAGCACCGCGAATGGCTCGCGCGAGCCCTGATGGCCGGCCGGTCCCGGGCTTCGGGTCGAATGTGGCAGTATGCCCGGCGATCCTGCCGTACACCGTGTCCGCACCCCGCGCACGAGCAGTCTCCGCTCGCTCGATCACCATGATCGCGCCACCCTCACCGGCAACCCAACCTGACGCGTCCTGGTCGAATGGCAGGTACGCGTCTGAGGGGTCGGTCCGGGTGCTGAGCATCCCATTGGGTATCTGCGCGACCAGGCCCCATGGGCATAAGGAAGCCTCGAAGCCGCCGGTGATCGCGAGCTGGAGGGTTCCCTTTCCCACGAGCCGTGCGCCTTGTGCGGTGGCGTCGATGCCGCCCGCCTGCTCAGTGACGACGACTGAGCTGTGTCCGCGCATTCCGTGGCGAAGGGAGATCTGGCCGGTATTCACCGCGTAGAACCATGCAAACGATTGGTAGGCACTGACCCGTTCCGGTCCGATGCCCCACAGCTTCTGCAGTTCCCGCTGGCCGAACTCGAATCCGCCTGACCCACTCGCGGTGACGACGCCCATTTCGTACTCGTCGAGTTCGGACGTCTTCACTCCCGCGTCCGCGAGGGCCCAGTCGGTCACGGCAAGCGCATGCTGGGTCATCCGGTCTGTCTGCACCAGGAGCCGGTTGGGCAAGTGGTCGCGCGGGTCGAACGCCAGCAACTCTCCGCCGACGCGGACCGGATACCCGGACGAGTCGAACCGACTGATCACCTGTAGGCCGGAGCGGCCGGACAGCGTCGCTTCCCAATACTCCATCACGCCGACGCCGTTGGCCGCAATGACATCAAGCCCGGTTACGACCGGCGCTTCTGGACTGGTCATATGCCCACCTTGGTCAGGACAGCCGCGCTCTGGAAGCCGCCGAAGCCGCTGCCGACACTGAGCACCGTGCCGAGATGCGCGGGACGGGCAGTGTTCGGTACGTAGTCCAGGTCGCATTCTGGATCAGGTTCGCTGTAGTTCGCGGTCGGAGGCACGACACCGTGCTCGATCGCCAGCGCGCAGGCGGCGAGTTCGATCGCGCCGATCGCGCCGAGCGAGTGGCCGATCATGGACTTGATTGAGCTCACCGGGACCTTATAGGCATGCTCACCAAGGCTTCGCTTGTAAGCGGCAGTCTCGTGCCGGTCGTTCTGCTTGGTGCCTGAGCCGTGCGCGTTCACGTAGTGCACAACGTCTGGTGCACGCTTCGCCTGGTTGAGCGCTGCGGTGATGGCTTCGGCCAGCTCGCGTCCGTCCGGCCGTAGCCCGGTCATATGATAGGCGTTGCACCGGGTCGCGAAGCCGGACACCTCGGCATAGATGTGCGCGTTCCGGCGACGTGCCGCGTTCAGCTCCTCCAGCACGAACATCGCCGCACCCTCACCGAGCACGAAGCCGTCTCGCCTACGGTCGAACGGCCGCGAGGCATGCGCAGCGTCGCCGTTGTTCGATGACGTAGCCTCGAGAGCATCGAAACAGGCGACGGTGATGGGAGAGATGGGTGCATCGGTCGCACCACCGAACATCACTTCGGCGCGCCCGTCGCGAATCTGCTCCACCGCGTGGCCGATTGTGTCGAGCCCGGAGGTACATCCAGTGGACACCACGGCGACTGGCCCTTCGGCGCCGACCTCCCAAGCGACGGTCCGTGCCATCGAACTTGGTACAAAGTGGTCGAACAACTGCTTCACCGCGAGCTTGTGGTCGACAAGCCACTTCGATCCGTTGGAGCTGACTCTGGCGTACTCGCGGTCGAGGCTCATCGTCGCACCGATCGCGCTACCCAGACTGATCCCGGTTTGCTCGGGCACCAGTCCGGCGCGGCGGAGTCCGCTGTCAGCCAAAGCCTCCCTGGCACAGGCGACGGCAAGCAGCGTCGCTCTGTCTGAGGTCGACACCTCGTCCTCGGTGAACCCCTCGGTGATCGGGTCGAAGTCGATCTCCGCGGCGATCCTCGACCGGAACGGCGCCGGGTCGAACGTCGAGATCGTCCTCGTCGCGGTGCGTCCCGAGGTCAGCAAATCCCAGAACGCGGAAGTGCCGACCCCACCAGGTGCGCGGACACCGATTCCGGTGATCACCACCCGGCGGCTCATTACAGGTCGCCTACTTCGGGCGGCCCCGCGTCTGGGTAAGGGACCGGCTCGGTATCGACGTGTCCGAGGCCCGGCTTTGGTGCCAGTGGCGAGATTTGAAACACCGCGCGTGCGGGGACGTCCCCCTTGTTCACGATGCGGTTGCGCATCCCCCGAGTGACCAGTACCGCCTCGTTCGCCCGCAGCTCGACCTCCTCGCCGTTGAGCGCAACGACGACCTCGCCACTGATCAGATACAGGTACTTGTCCGAGTAAGGGTGGTAATGCTCGGAGACGAACTCACCAGGGGCGAGGTCAATCGTTCCCATAAAGCCGGACACAGCCCCGACAGAGACCGGGGTCAGCAGTGCGCGGGTGCTCCCGCCTTGCCGTTTGCTCGGTGTAATGTCGGCGAGCGCCACTTTTAGTACCTTCACTGCGGGTTCCTAGCTGTAGAAGATTTGCACCTTGGAGTTGTTGAGCTCGTCTTGCGGGGGCTTGCCAGCCTCATATCTGCTATGGAGACCTGGTCGGGTCGTGTTCACCGAATGGCATATGAGGCTCGGGCGGTGTCCGAAGAGGGCCCGGTAGATCACTGACTCTCCTCGGATCCTTTCGTGACTGCCTCTTGCGCTCTGCATCGAAATGGAATGCATCTTGGAGAACCGGTTGGGAGAGCAACTTGGTGTGTGAACGACACGAGGTGGTATGTGACGTATATCCCGTGGGTCAACTCCCGTTGGTGCTGAATGTCAGTCCGCTTCGTGCACTGACGCAACGCCGCAAGGGATCGACCGGGGTGTCGACAGCGCCCGACAGAACTCGAAGTGCTTCTGCAACCGTGGATCCGCATGCATGGAGCGAAAATGCTGCTCGCTCTCCCATTGGGCATAGTTCACCACGTGCTTGCCGTCGTGACTCAGGTGGAAGTTCGCCGAGATGAAGCCCGGCATGTGCTTGATCAGGGCTTCGGTCGTGTCGGCTAGATGCTCGTATAGCTCGGTACGCCGGTCTGGGGCGACCGCAAAGACGTTGATCAGCGTGTAAACCTGCGATGGCGCGGTGATGGTTCCCACGTCCGGTCCTCTCTGTGCTCCCAGCCTACGTTCCGGCATGCGTTAGGGTGCGAGTACGCCGCCGAGTCTTGCTCACAGCTCGCGCGTTCCCGCCAAGCTAGTACTCCAACCGTAGATCGTGATGTTCACGGTTCTTCGGTCGATTGTCGCTGGTAGTGGGCTTGCTGGGCGCGGTATTGGTGGCGTCGGCGCCACCAGGACCAGCGCATGCAGGCGGTGATGTCGTCGGTGTGGCCGATGACGAGTCGGGTGAACAAATGCCGGATTTCGTTGAGGGTTAAGGGAATCAGCCCGGCGGGGGTGGGTTTGGCGCGTTCGGCGACGGTGGTGATGGCGAGGAAGAGATGTGCCAGCAGCACGAGGGTGGTCCAGCGGTACCAGGAGGTCCAGGTGCGGACCTGATGCTCGTCGAGACCGGTCTGGCCCTTGGAAGTTTGGAAAGATTCCTCGATGGTCCAGCGCCGTCCGGCCACCCGCACCAGCGTGGCCAGCGGCACCCGGCGGGCGGAGAAGCAGCGGTAGAAGGCAAGTTCGCCGGTGCGGCGGTTACGTCGGATGAGCAGCCACCGATACCCGTCCGGGGCCTCGGGCGTGGTGTCGTGGATGGCGATATATATCAATCCAGGAGCCTGTCACGATTTATGTGTAAGTCAGAGGTGATTTACTTACATTTGTAGGTTATCAGAATGGGAGTCTTCCTGGGAAGAGCCGGGCGAGTGTGTTGAGCGCCACTTTCCAGCCGTGCGTTCCGGTTCCTGATGTGCCTCCGCGTTGACTGGATATGTTTCGGAGTCCGAGGTAGAGCAGTTTCATGGCCGCGTCTTTGTCGGGGAAGTGTCCGCGGTTCTTGGTGATTTTGCGTAGTTGGAAGTTGATGGACTCGATGGCGTTGGTTGTGTAGACGATTTTGCGGAGTTCAGTCGGGTAGTCGAGGAAAGGAATGAAGTCGTTCCAGGCGTTGCGCCATACGTCGATGGCTCCAGGATATTGGGATCCCCATGTCTTGTCGAATTCGGCGAGTGCGAGTTCGGCGCCGTCGAGCGTGGGTGCGCAGTAGATCTCACGCATCGATGAGGCGATCTTCTTGCGGTCGCCGTACGATACGAGTTTCGAGGCGTTGCGGATCACGTGGACCACGCAAGTCTGGACGACGGTGTCGGGGAAGACAGTCTTGATTGCGTCGGGCAGGCCGGTCAAGCCGTCGCAGCAGGCGATCAGGATGTCTTTCACGCCACGGTTACGCAGGTCGGTGACGACCTTCAGCCAGAACTTCGCGGCCTCGGTGTCAGAGATCCAGCAGCCAAGGGCGTGCTTGCGGCCATCGACGTCGACCCCGATGGCCAGGTAAGCGACCTTGGTGGTGACCACGCCGTTGTCCTTGACCCGGATCCGGATTCCATCGACATAGAGAATCGGGTAGACCTCGTCGAGTGGACGCGATTGCCATGCCTTGATCTCGTCGACCACAACCTCGGTGATATTCGAGATCAATTCCCGCGAGGCGTTCACCCCGTAAATTTCCCGTAGGTGCGCTTCGATGTCACGGGTTGTCATGCCGCGCGAATACAACGACAGGATCATATCGTCAATATTGCCGATCCGCCGTGCCCGCTTCGGCACGATCGCCGGTTCGAACGACCCATTCCGATCACGTGGTACCTCGATATCGACAGGGCCGTTCCTTGTCGACACCGTCTTGGTCGTTTTACCGTTCCGTGAATTGCCGGACCCCCGGCCTGTCGGGTCGCCGGCGTCGTAGCCTAAATGGTCGGTCATCTCGGCCTGTAGCGCCCGTTCGAGCACAGCCTTGGTCATTTGGTTCAGCAGACCGTCCACGCCGTCGATCGGCGTTCCCGCCGCTTTGGCGTCCTTCAGCAACGCATCGATCGCCTCCGGGGAGAAGGCCTCCGCCAGCTGCCGCGCCGCCGTCTCGTCACCGCGACGAGACGATGTGTTCTGTGTCACTTGGTGTCCCTCCGGCCGCCCATCAGGCGAGTCGATCTTGGTACACCTCCGACTTACACAGTTGGCGTGACACGCCCTGATCCCTCCTCCTCCCTCCCAGGCCCAGTCGTAGAAACGGTGCCCTTTCGCGCCTTTGCCCGCGGAGAGCCGTTGCCAGGAACGTTTCGGCAACCGGGCGGCCAGGTGGTCGGCCCGCTCGATTCCGGTGCCGGTGGTGACACGGTGGTCGCAGGCCACTGCCAGCACATAGCCGACAGCCCGGTTCTCCAATTCGGCGCGCAGTGCCGTGCTGGCGCCGTAGACCTCGTCGCCGGCCACCCACGGCACCGCTATCCCGCCATCCAACGCCCGGATGATCATCTGCTCGGCCAGTTCGGTCTTGGTCGCAAACCCGGTACCGTCCGGGATCCCGGCCTGCGCGCAGCGGTCGGCATTCTCGGTTCAGGACACCGGGAGATAGAGCTCCCTGTCGATCAAGGTGTGACCGGTTTTGGTGGTAGGTCAGAAACACACCCACCTGGGCGTTCTCGATCCGCCCGGCCGTGCAGGTGTATTGCCGCTGCACACCCACCGTGTGCTCACCCTTCTTGACATCGCCGGTCTCGTCCACGACCAGCATCGCCTCCTCTGTTCCCAGATGTTCCACCGCGATCGCCCGCACGTCGTCGCGCACCGCGTCGGCGTCCCACACCGCCCGGGACAGCAGATGCTGCATGCCATCCGGCGTAGCGTCCCCGGCCTGCTCGGCCAGAGTCCAGCAGTTCTTGCGCGGCAGATCCGACAACAACCCCAGCACCAACGCCCGCCGACGCGGCTCCACCCGCGCGAACCGACCCGCCACCCGAGCCATCACACCGTCGAAGAGCTCCCGCCACCGGCCAGGGACTACGCTAGCCCCCGCGGCCGCCACACGATCTTGAATAGTCCTCACAAACCATTCATGATCAACTGGCGGCCGCACCCGTCTTCCACCGGCCCCCACCCGCCAAGATCACGAAGTCCGGCTGGAGTACTAGGTTCGGACGGGGACGTGTTCGACCCGATCACCTGTGTCCGGTAGTGCAGCGGCAGTACCCGGCCGTCAGGACCGTCAACCGCACGCTCGAACGAACTCTTTGCGAAGCCATCACCTGCGTGAATGTACTGCGGCCGCCATCAAGGAAAACCTTAGATTCTTGGTGTGGGCTTCCCTCGTATCGTGGCGACGTCCGGGAGGGCGCGGTCAGGATTGTCCGGGAGACGGGCAAGCCGATCGCGCAAGTGGCCCGGGAGTTGGACGTTCACGTCCACGGAATTCAGCCCTGCACGCACCATTTGCCATCGCGTTTCTTGAGCGGGAACGGCGTGTCCTTCTGACCACCGGCACCTTCCACGTGCACGGTCACGGTGGCCGAGTCGCCGCTGACCGACGGCGGATCGGGCACGGTCGCGGTGACCTGCCCGGCGGCTGCCCATTTGCGCCGCAGCCCTTCGAGCGCGGCGGAGGACTGCTGGGTGCAGGTCAGTTTGCCGAAGGCCACGGCGTCGTGATTCGCGATGGCGGCGGCGACCGCCTTGCCGACGACTTCGACCGCCGCCGCATCCGGATCGACCGGGACGGGCCGGGACGAACTCGCCCGAGCAGGCTGAGGTGCCGTGCTCGACGCGGCCGGGTCGGAGCCGGAGGGGGCCACCAGCAGCAGCCCCACCACGACACCCACCACGACCGCGCCGAGCACGGCCGCCGTGGTGGCGAGCTTTCGGCTCACCGCCACGGCGAGGTCACTTCTTGTCGGCCTTGATGTCCTTGAGGCACCAGGTTCCCGACTCCTTGGCCGCGGTGATCGTGCCCTCCGCGGCCTTGGCGCCCTGGGTCGCCCGGTACCGCCCGGTCGCCGTGTCGCCGCTCTCCTTGGCAGGCTGGATGATCTCGAGCTTGAGATCGTCCAGCGGCTTGCCCGGGTCGGCGTGGTCCTCGCTGCGGCAGATCAGGTCGAGGAACGTCTTCTTGTCGCCCGAGCTGTAGGAACTCGCCGCGGCGGTGAAGACCTCCTGTGCGCTGGGCTTGCCGCCGGGGGCCGGTCCGGAGCTGTCCGTGGGCTTCGAGCTGGAGCTCGGCGAGCTGGACTTCGACTTGGACGGACTCGAAGACGACTTCGGCGCCGACGACTTGGGGGCCTCGCTGCTCGAGCTGGCCGCGGGTGCGGCGGACTTGCCGTCGTCACCCGAGTTCAGCGCGATGATCAGGCCGGTGCCACCACCGATCAGCACGACCGCGCCGATCGCGATGCCGACGATGAGGCCGGTCTTCTTTTTCTTCGGCGGCTCGCCGTATCCGCCTTCCTGCGGGTATGCGGAGTAGCCGCCCTGCTGCTGGCCATACGGGTCCTGCTGCTGGCCGTACGCATCGGGCTGCCCGAACTGCTGGGTGCCACCGGGGTATCCCTGCTGGGGCTGGGGGCCGCTCTGCGGATATCCGCCCTGCTGGCCGTACGGGTCCTGGCCGTACTGACCCTGCTGGCCGTACTGCTGGCCACCGGGGTATCCCTGCTGCGGCTGGGGGCCGCTCTGCGGGTACCCGCCCTGCTGGCCGTACGGGTCCTGGCCGTAGCCGCCGGGCTGCTGCGGCGGGTAGGTCATGGCTGTTGCCCCCTAGCTGTTCTGCGAAAATGCTCAACACGTGTTGCCGGTCCGCCGACCCGGCGAACGTCGGCCCGATGCTAGCCACCGTGCCGGATCGCCGCTCGATTAGGGCCGAACTGATACCGGAAACCCGTTTGCACCCAGTCGGAGCCGGGTATCCCGCCGCAGGTCAGGGCAGGTGGACGGATTGTGACCATGGGAGTGTCGGACCCGGCACCGGGATGGCCTCTTGCGCGGCGGGAACGTACGTGCTGTCCGGTCATCGGAAACGCGACGCGCCGATCTTGTGATGCGGAAAGGGCTTTTCATGTCGGTGATCGCCGGTACCGTGGAATGAAAAGCACTCCGAGGAGGTGCCCGATGCATCATGACCTTCCCGGAGGTCGGCACGAGGAGGCCGACCCTTCAGAAACGACCGGAGCTGGAAAAACGACCGACGAACAGGCAAGGCAAATCCGCTTCCTCGAGGAGGAAGTCGCTCTGTTGCGCCGGAAGCTCACCGATTCGCCACGCCAGAACCGCGTTCTAGAGCAGCGGCTCGCCGAGGCGTCGGAACGCGTGAGCCAACTCACCGAACGCAACACGAAGCTGGTCGAGACGCTCCGCGAGGCGCGTGGCCAGTTGCTCGCGTTGCGGGAGGAGGTCGACAGGCTGGCCCAACCTCCCAGCGGCTACGGCGTGTTCGTGACCGCCTACGAGGACAACACGGTGGACGTGTTCACCGCGGGCCGGAAGATGCGGGTTTCGGTCTCACCGGCGGTCGAGACCTCGTCGCTTCAGCGCGGACAGGCGCTGCGGCTCAACGAGGCGCTCACCGTGGTGGAAGGCGGCGACTTCGAGCGGATCGGCGAAGTGTGCGCACTGCGTGAGGTGCTGGCCCCGGACGTCGAGGGCGGCAGCCCCCGAGCGCTCGTGGTCGGGCACGCGGACGAGGAGCGGATCGTTCTGCTCTCCGACCCGCTGTCCGAACAGCCCCTCAAGCCGGGCGATTCGCTGCTGGTCGACTCGAAGGCCGGATACGCCTACGAGCGCGTGCCGAAGGCGGAGGTCGAGGATCTCGTGCTGGAGGAGGTGCCCGACGTCCGCTACGAGGACATCGGTGGCCTCACCCGGCAGATCGAGCAGATCCGCGACGCCGTCGAGCTCCCGTTCCTGCACGCGGATCTGTACCAGGAGTACCAGCTGCGCCCGCCCAAGGGTGTGCTGCTCTACGGGCCTCCTGGCTGCGGTAAGACCCTCATCGCCAAGGCGGTGGCCAACTCGCTCGCCAAGAAGGTCGCGGAAGCCCGCGGCGACTCGGAGGACGGGAAGTCCTACTTCCTGAACATCAAGGGTCCGGAGCTGCTGAACAAGTTCGTCGGGGAGACCGAGCGGCATATCCGCCTGATCTTCCAGCGGGCTCGGGAAAAGGCCTCCGAAGGCACCCCGGTGATCGTGTTCTTCGACGAGATGGACTCGATCTTCCGCACTCGCGGATCGGGCGTGTCCTCAGATGTGGAGACCACGATCGTCCCGCAGCTGCTCTCGGAGATCGACGGTGTCGAGGGCCTGGAGAACGTCATCGTCATCGGCGCCTCCAACCGTGAAGACATGATCGACCCGGCGATCCTGCGGCCGGGCCGGCTCGACGTCAAGATCAAGATCGAGCGTCCCGACGCCGAAGGCGCGAAGGACATCTTCTCCAAGTACTTGTCCGACGGTCTGCCGATCCACGCGGACGACCTCGCAGAGTTCGGCGGGGACCGCACGGCGACGTTCGACGCGATGATCCAGCACACGGTCGAGCGGATGTACGAGGAGACGGACGAGAACAGGTTCCTGGAGGTCACCTACGCCAACGGGGACAAGGAGGTCCTGTACTTCCGTGACTTCAACTCGGGCGCGATGATCCAGAACATCGTGGACCGGGCGAAGAAGTCGGCGATCAAGTCGGTGCTGGAGACCAAGCAGCCCGGCCTTCGCGTGCAGCACCTACTGGACGCGATCGTCGACGAGTTCGCGGAGAACGAGGACCTGCCCAACACCACCAACCCGGACGACTGGGCCCGGATCTCCGGCAAGAAGGGCGAGCGGATCGTCTACATCCGCACGCTCGTCACCGGCAAGAACCAGGACTCGGGGCGGGCGATAGACACCGCCACGAACACCGGTCAGTACCTGTAGGACGAACTGAAAGGGCCCATCACCGCATCGCATGCGGCGATGGGCCCTTTCGTCGCGTCTCACGCGGTGGGAGCGTCTTTCAGCTCCCGACCTTCGCCGGGACCGGTTGAGGCGTCTTACGCGGACTCAGGCGGCCGTGCGCGGCAAGGATGCCGAGTACGACGAGGAGCGCGCCGGCGGGCTGGTTCCAGGCCAACGGTTCGTCGAGAACCAGAACGCCAAGCAGGACGCCGACCACCGGTGTGAGGTAGGTCACCGCCGAGGCGTTCGAGGCGCCCCACGCGGCGATGATCGACGCATTCCAGACGTAGGCGAGGCCGGTGCCGAGCGCACCGAGGGCGATCATGCTCAGGACGATCGGGGTGTCCAGTCGCACCGGCGCGGTCGCGATGAACGGTGCGAGCACGAGCATCACCACGGCACCGGCGCACACCTGTCCCAAGGCGATGGTCGGCGCGTCGATTCCCCTTCCGGAAATGAAGCGCCGGACGTAGACGAACGAAATCCCGTAACAGGTCGTCGCACCGAGACAGGCGAGCTGTGCGGTCAATTCCTTGGACACGTCGATTCCGTGCCAAACCCCGACGATCGTGAGTACCCCGAGAAAGCCGAGAAGCAGTCCCGCGGTGCGTGCCGGGGTGAATCGTTCCGTCGGCAGCGCGGCCGCCGCGATCAGCATGGTGATCAGGGGAGTGGTCGCGTTGAAGATGCTGGCCAGCCCCGAGGAGATGTACTGCTCCGCCCAGGAGAACAACAAGAACGGGATGACGCACAGCAGCACGGAAACGACCGCGAGATGGCCCCAGAGCGCCCGATTGCGGGGAAGCGGTTTACGGCGCCAGACGGCGATGCCGATCAAGGCCAGCGCCCCGAGACAGACCCGGGAGAGGGCGACTTGGGCCGGTGACAAACCGGTCAAACCGACCTTGATGAACAGAAAACTCGCGCCCCATACGGTCGCGAGTGCCGCGAACCGGATCGCCATGCCGAATCGTCCCAATTGTTCTCTCCTGACTGCTTTCCCCAGTTCAGTCAAGCGGGATTCGAGGACGTACTCCAGCGATTTTCGGACGCCGTGTCCGGGGTGCGGGGAGTCCATTCGGGGGAGCCGGTTAACACCTGTTGCGCGCGTGGTCCTCTCTCGGCGCTAATTCTCGCCTAACCAGGCCGAAACGGTACCCGGAGAGATGATTTGGTCCCGCACGACCTGCCTCACGCTTGCCGGGTTCCCCACTCACCTGGACACCGGAGGCGTTGGTGACAAACCACCACTCGCACGACCACGAACCGGACATCCACGACCGCGGCCTCGCCGCGGACCTCGAAACCCTCTTCGACCGCAGGCGTGCCTTGCTGATGTTCGGCGCCGCCGGCATCGGCGCGGCCGCGACCGGGGCGGTCGCCGCCATGAGCGGATCGGCACAGGCCGCGACGGCGGCGCTGGAAGCCTGTGTCGGCAAGGTGCCCGCCGAGATCGCGGGCCCGTTCCCCTCTGACGGGACGAACGGGCCGAACGCGCTGACCCAGAGCGGGATCGTGCGCAGCGACATCAGGCCGAGTTTCGGTGCCTCACATGGGGTCGCGGCCGGCGTTCCCCTGCGACTGCGGCTCACCATCCTCGATTCGGTCAGCTGCGCGCCGCTCACCGGTGCCGCGGTTTACCTGTGGCAGTGCGACAAGGACGGCAAGTACTCGATGTACGCCTCGGGAGTGCTCAACGAGAACTACCTGCGCGGTGTCCAGGCTGCCGACAGCAGCGGTCTCGTCGTCTTCCAGAGCGTGTTCCCCGGCGCGTACCCGGGCCGCTGGCCGCACGCGCACTTCGAGGTCTACCGGAACCTCGCCGAGGCCACCGCCGCGGGCGATCCGCGCATCACGTCGCAGTTCGCGCTCCCGGCGGCCACCTGTGAGGCCGTATACAGCACCAGCGCCTACGCGGCCAGCCTGCCGGTCTACCGCCGCACCTCGCTACAGGGCGACATGGTGTTCCGTGACGGCTACGACAAGCAGATGCCGACGGTCACCGGCAACGTGACGAGTGGCTTCACCGCTTCCTTGACCATGAGTGTCTGAAGATCGCCGGGGGCGGGCCGCGCCCGCCCCCGGCGTGGTGCTCACCGAAAATGAGCGTATAACGACCTATACTGCCGAGCTGTGAGTGAAACCTCCGGACGGCCACGCGCGCCGATCACCGAAGCCGATGTCCTTGCCTGGCTTGAGACGACGGCCGCCGCCGTCCAGGCGGGGGAGGTGAGCGCGCCCGAGCTCATCGACCTGCTGGGGGAGTTGCGCCGTGCCTCCGCCGCCTGCGCCGACGCGTCCGACTGGGCACTGCTCGCCGCCAGGGAGGAGGGGGCAAGCCTCCGTCAGATCGCCCCGGTCTTCGGCAAGGGCTACGTTCGAGCCCCGGCCGCCCGCCTCGAAAAACTCCATCGCCAAGCCCAGAACTCGAGCCAATGGCTCGCGATCCTCCGGCATAAGAATGTATAACGACCTATACGGCTGGGCAGGATAGGAGATTTCGGTGACAGAAGAAGAAAACCGCATCGACGAACAAGTCGCCGTCGGCCTGGCGGCGCTCGGCAGGCCCGCGTACATCAATCTCGGTCGCGTGGAGGCGTTGCCGCCCGGCAGGGGCGTCGACGCGATGCGGGCCGCGACCTACGACGTCCTGGACGACGCGTATCGCGCCGGTGTCCGCTGGATCGATGTCGCCCGCTCGTACGGCCTGTCCGAGGAGTTCCTCGCCGGCTGGCTGGCCGACCGCGCGCCCGCGGACGTGACCGTGTCGAGTAAATGGGGCTATCGCTACGTCGGGGAATGGCGGCTCGACGCCGAAGTCCACGAGGTCAAGGAGCACGCCGCCGGCCGGTTCGCCGAGCAGTGGGCGGAAACCGTTGGCCTGCTGGGGAAATCGGTCACGCTCTACCAGGTCCATTCGCTCACTGTGGACAGTCCACTGTTCACAGACGACCGGCTCATCGGCGCGCTGGCCGAACTTGCCGCTGACGGTGTTCAGGTGGGCTTCTCGACATCCGGACCGGCGCAGGCGGACGCGATCCACCGCGCGTTCGAGCTCGAAGTGTCCGGCTCGCCGGTCTTCAGTGCCGTGCAGTCGACGTGGAACCTGCTGGAACCCTCGGTCGGCCCCGCGCTCGCGGAGGCGCATGAGGCGGGGAAACGGGTGCTGGTCAAGGAAACCGTTGCCAATGGTCGCCTGGTCGTCGAGCCGCCCACGTCGCTCGCCCGGATCGCGCGGGAGCAGGAGACCGGACCGGACGCGGTGGCGATCGCGGCGGTGCTGGCCCAGGACTGGCGGCCGGTCGCGGTCATCGGTCCGTCGAGTACGGTACAGCTCGCGGAGAATCTCCTTGCCGCGAAGGTGAAACTGAGCTCCGACGAGCTCGATGAACTGGCAACCCTCGCCGAGGAACCGATCGCCTACTGGCGGCACCGGTCCTGCCTCGGCTGGACCTGACCGGCTGCACTAGTCTCGCTGAAGGCGGACGGGCGGGACACCGGGGAGGCTTGAGGGTGCGTCATCGGCAGGTGTTCGCGGTGGCGACGGTCGCGCTGTTCGGTTTGTCGGGGTGTGCCGATCGGCCCAACGACCTCGACACCTATTACGACGACCCGACGCCGACCCCCACGATCGAGCCCGCGACCCCCTCGGTCCGCCCGCAGGCCGCGCCTGTGCCGCTTCCCTCCGAAACCTCCGCGCCGGTGCCCGCGACCGTCTCCGCGGCGTTGCTGACCGATGAGGACGTCGCCGAGGAAGAGGTCGTTCCGGGGCAGAGCAAGGTTTCCGGCTGTCTGGCCGGCCTCACCCGGGGAACGAGCCGATCGGCCGCATGGCGATATCCGAGCGGCTCGACGCTCGAGCACCAGGTCACCGAGTATCCCGACCGCACCGGCGCGGATGTCGTCGCCGAGGCGGACTGCGAGGGCCGGAAGGTCACGCTGGTGAAGCAGCAGGGCGTCGACGCGCAGCGGGCGTGGTGCGACGGCACGACCTGCACGGTTTTGCTCGCGAAGGGGAACCTGGTTTCCGTGCTGAGCGTGACGGCCGGGACCGAGGCGCGTGCGACGGATGCGGCCAAGCGGTTGCTGCCGGTGGTGGCTCAGCGCCTCCGCTCGGCCTACTGACGCGAAGGCCCCACACGCGACCACCGGTGGCCCTGGAAGTGATCCGTGAAGCGCGGCGGCGGGTACGTGGTCGCCTCTCGTGAGTGTTTTGGGTCGTTAGAACCGTCATTACCGCTCACGACGTGGCCGCAGAGGTGAGTAGCGACGGAACCAGTCCTGCGCGCCCAGCCGTCCGTCAGGCACGAAGGCGGTCTCCGGGTCCTCGATCCAGCCTCGCAGCTCCTCGAGCGTCAGCCACCGCCCTTCCGCGACCTCCGAAGGCTGATGGACGAAAGGACCGTCCCAGCGCGCTTCGAAGGCGAAGTTGTGGCAGCGGATCGTCTCTTTGTCGTACACGTGGGTGAAAAGCGGCCGCAGTTCCACTCCGTGGACGCCGAGCTCTTCGGCGAGTTCGCGTTGCGCACACTCCAAAGGGGTCTCGCCTGCCGCGACGACGCCGCCCGCCCAGCAGTCCCATGTCGAGGGGAAGACGTCCTTCGTGGACGTTCGCAGATGCACATAGACAGAGTTTCCGTCACCCGAACGGACCAAGACGACCCCGGCCGCGTGCCAGAGGCCTTCGGCTCGGACTCGGGCTCGTGTGGCCGCGCCGACGACGGCTCCGTCGAGGTCATAGAGCGCAACGAGTTCGTCACTGCCTGACATGGGGGGCATCGTCGCACGGTCTCCACCCCGTAGGGTGGTGGGTATGCGGCGGATCATGGGAACCGAAGTCGAGTACGGCATCGCGGTGCCGGGCGACGCGACGGCGAACCCGGTACTCACCTCGACCCAGGTCGTGCTGGCCTACGCGGCGGCTGCGGACATCCCGCGCGCGAGGCGGGCACGGTGGGACTACGAGGTGGAGTCGCCCCTGCGCGACGCACGAGGCTTCGATCTGACCGGGCCGAGCGGCCCCGGTCACGACCCCGATGTCGAGGACCTCGGCGCGGCGAACGTGATCCTGACCAATGGTGCGCGGCTGTACGTGGACCACGCGCATCCCGAGTATTCGGCGCCCGAGGTGACGAACGCGCGCGACGCGGTCATCTGGGACAAGGCGGGCGAGCGGGTGATGGAGGAGGCGGCGCGCAAGGCCGCCACCGTGCCCGGGCAGCCCCCTTTGCAGTTGTACAAGAACAACGTCGACGGCAAGGGTGCGAGCTACGGCACGCATGAGAACTACCTGATGCAGCGGTCGACGCCGTTCACGGCGGTGATCGCGGGGCTGACGCCGTTCTTCGTCTCGCGGCAGGTGATGACCGGTTCCGGGCGGGTGGGGATCGGTCAGCAGAGCGAGGAAGCCGGTTTCCAGCTCTCGCAGCGTTCGGACTATATCGAGGTCGAAGTCGGGCTGGAGACGACGCTCAAGCGGGGGATCATCAACACCCGCGACGAGCCGCACGCGGACGCGGACAAGTACCGGCGGCTGCACGTCATCATCGGTGACGCGAACCTGGCGGAGTACTCGACGTATCTGAAGGTCGGGACGACGGCGCTGGTGCTGGATCTGATCGAGTCGGGGATCCGCTTCGACGAGCTGAAGCTGGACGAGCCGGTGCGCGCGGTGCACCAGATCAGTCACGACCCGACGTTGAAGGCCAAGGTGTCGCTCGCGAACGGGCGGAAGTACACCGGGCTGGACCTGCAGTTCGCTTATCACGAGATCGCTTCGGCGAATCTGGAGCGCACGGGTGCGGACGAGGCCTCGAAGGAGGTCTTGCGGGTCTGGGGCGAGATCCTGGACGCGCTGGCGCGGGATCCGCAGGAATGCGCGGACAGGCTGGACTGGCCGGCGAAGCTGCGGTTGCTCGAGGGCTACCGCGCTCGCGACCAGCTGGCCTGGGGTGCGCCGCGGTTGCGGCTGGTCGACCTGCAGTACTCGGATGTCCGGTTGGACAAGGGCCTGTACAACAGGCTCGTCACCAGGGGCTCGATAAAGCGTCTGGTGTCCGAGGAGGAGGTGCTGGAGGCGGTCACGACGCCGCCTTCGGACACCAGGGCCTATTTCCGGGGCCGGACGTTGGAGAAGTACGCGAACTCCATCGCCGCGGCGTCCTGGGATTCGGTCATCTTCGACGTCGGCAAGGAGTCGCTCGTGCGAATCCCGACGCTGGAGCCGTTGCGGGGTACGAAGGCTCATGTGGGAAAGCTGCTGGACGACTCGGCCACCGCCGAGGAGCTGGTGGAGGCGCTCACCGGTTCGGACTAGCGGGAATTCCTTTCCTCGGGGTTAAGCGATCATGGTTCCCACGGAATGTCGGGACCGCTGGGTAGGCTAGGAAACATCGGCCCACACCGGGAGGCGAGATGGCTCAGGAAAAGATCGAGAAGCACGGCGGAGGCGACTCGGACGAAGAGTTCGAGGACGGCGGTCCGGCGGGCCAGGAGCGGCGCGAGAAGCTCGGTGAGGACGTCGACACGATCCTCGACGAGATCGACGACGTGCTCGAGGAGAACGCCGAGGACTTCGTTCGCGCGTATGTGCAAAAGGGCGGCGAGTAGTTCGTCTTCCGGCGGTCCTCCGGGGCCGCCCGCGCAGAGCCGGCGGATCACACAGATTGGAATTTTGAGCACGTATGGAACACACCTCGGGTAAGTCGGCGCTGCCCGCCGCGTACTTCTCGTCGGCGACCTCGTCGTTCTCGGATTTCCTGCGGGCGCAGGCACCTGAGCTGCTCCCGGAACGGCGGCTGGCGGCCGGGGCGGCCGGGCTGGACGCGCCGCACGGAACCACGATCGTCGCGGTCAAGTTCGCCGGTGGGGTGCTGATCGCCGGTGACCGGCGGGCGACGTCGGGCAACTTGATCGCTTCGCGGGACATGGAGAAGGTCCACGTCACCGACGAGTATTCGGCGGTGGGGATCGCGGGTTCGGCGGGGCTGGCGATCGAGATGGTCCGGTTGTACGCGGTCGAGCTGGCGCATTACGAGAAGATCGAGGGTGTTTCGCTCTCGCTCGACGGTAAGACGAACAAGCTCGCGGGACTGGTGAAGGCGAACCTGGAGATGGCGATGGCCGGGCTGGCCGTGCTGCCCTTGTTCGTCGGATACGACCTCGAGGCGGAGGACGCGAAGCACGCGGGCCGGATCGTGTCGTACGACCCGACGGGTGGGCGGTACGAGGAGAACGCCGGGTATCACGCGATCGGCTCGGGTTCGTTGTTCGCGAAGGGCTCGCTGAAGAAGCTGCACGACCCGGACGCGGATGCCGAGGGTGCGACGCGGGTCGCCGTGGAGGCGTTGTACGACGCCGCGGACGACGACACCGCGACCGGTGGGCCGGATCTGGTGCGCCGGATCTTCCCGACGATCGTGACGATCACCGCGGAGCAGGGCGCGGTGGCGTTGTCGGCCGAGCAGACGACCGCGGTGGCCGAGGCGGTCGTGGCCGGGCGTACCGAGCGCGGGCGCTGACCACCTCTCCCAGTCCCTTTCCGATGAGAGCCCGAAAGAGCGGAGCACCACAGTGACGATGCCGTTGTACGCCTCTCCCGAGCAGTTGATGCGGGAGCGTTCCGAGCTTGCGCGCAAGGGGATCGCGCGCGGCCGGAGCGTGGTCGCGTTGAAGTACCGCGGGGGCGTGCTGTTCGTGGCCGAGAACCCGTCGGCGACGCTGCACAAGGTGTCGGAGATCTACGACCGGATCGGTTTCGCGGCCGTGGGCCGCTACAGCGAGTTCGAGAACCTCCGGGTCGCCGGGATCCGGCACGCGGATCTCAAGGGCTACCAGTATGACCGGCGTGACGTGAGCGCGCGGGCGCTGGCGAACGCGTACGCGGCGACCCTGGGCAGCATCTTCACCGAGCAGCTGAAGCCGTTCGAGGTGGAGGTCTGTGTCGCCGAGGTCGGGGCGACCGCGGCTGAGGACCAGCTGTACCGGTTGACCTACGACGGTTCGATCTTCGACGAGCCGAAGTTCGTGGTGATGGGTGGTCAGGCGGACACGCTCACCACGAAGCTGAAGGACAGTTTCGAGTCCGACATGGAGCTCGGCCAAGCCCTCGGGGTCGCGGTGAAGGCCTTGCGCGACAACACGCCGACGCCCGCGAACGGCGACTCTGATCCGGTGAAGCTCGAGGTCGCGGTGCTGGAGCGGGAGCGGCGGGGCCGGAAGTTCCGCCGGGTCGAGGGGGCGGCGCTGGACGCGTTGCTGCCGAGCGAGCCGGAGGAGCCGAAGAAGGACGAAGACGAGAAGCCTGAGGAGGGCGACTCCAAGAAGAGCTGACGTCCCAAGGGTTTACGAAAGGGCCTCCTTCCCCGTGTGGGGAGGAGGCCCTTTCGCGTGTTGTCTGTCCAGAGTGGACGAGAGATGGGGCAGGGGAGAAGACACTCTCTCCCTCCCACTTCGATTTGGGTGGCCGCCTCGTGCAGCACGGCGGCGCGGGCACCACCGCGCCGGCTGCTCGCGCCGGCGTGCCGCAGGTGGTGGTTCCCCAGATCATGGACCAGCCGTACTGGGCGGCCCGGGTGGCCGAGCTGGGCATCGGCGCGGCGCACGACGGCGGGAGCCCGACGCTCGACTCGCTGTCCGCCGCACTCACCACGGCCCTGACGCCCGAGACCCGAACGAGGGCCAAGGAAATGGCAGGCAGGGTTCGGGCCGACGGGCGGGCCGCGAAACAGCTCCTTGCCGCAGCGGGCCGATGAAAGCCGCGAACCATACGAAGAGGGCCCTGCCTCCCGGCGGTGAAGCCGGGAGGCAGGGCCCTCTTACGTCAGAGCGTGAAACTTACATCCACCACTGGTTCTTGCCACCGGCGATGAAGTCCCACAGCTGCAGCCGGGTGCCGTTGGAACCGGCGGTGCCCTCGGCGGTCAGGTAACGGCCGCTGGACGGGCTCTGGAGCCGGATGTAGCCCTCGGCGTTCTCGGTCGCCGCCCACCACTGGTTCTTGGCGCCCGCGATGAAGTCCCACAGCTGCACGACGGTGCCGTTGCGGCCGATGGAGTTCAGGTCGGCGTCGAGGTAGCGGCCGCTGGCCACGTTCTGGAACCGGAAGAAGCCCTCAGGGTTCGACGTGATGTAGAACGCCTGGTGGGCCGCCGTGTCGTTGCAGTCCCAGAGCTGCATCTTGGTGCCGTTGCGGTTGATGGAGTTCAGATCCGCGTCCCAGCACTTGTTCGAGTTGAGCCCGGACGGGATCAGGTACGCATCGGCCTGCGCGCTGACGTCGCCGGAGCGGTTCGCCGAACCGAGGTTCGCCGGGATGAGCTTCAGGCC
Source organism: uncultured Actinomycetota bacterium (assembly GCA_963766045.1). GTDB lineage: Bacteria > Actinomycetota > Actinomycetes > Mycobacteriales > Pseudonocardiaceae > Amycolatopsis. The sequence goes on from CAVXYN010000003.1 coordinate 3,571,454, forward strand.
GGCGATGGAGACGACCTTCTTGCCGTTCGGGCTGTCGGCCGGAGCAGCGTTCGCCGCGGGTGCCACGGCGAGCGTCAGAATTCCCGCCACGGCGGCGACGATTCCCGCAAGACGCTTCATTCTTGTCATTTTCTTTCCCCTTTGTGGAAAAGCGTTCTCCCAGTGATCACGAAGGGGAACGGCGCGCATCGCCAGACCACGTGAAATACGCGGCCTGGTGGGTTGTGCCGGTGATTCCCCCTCGTGGAAGGCGCCGCGTAAACCCCCGAGAAGCGGGCCTTCTGAAGCCATCATTCAGGTCTGAACCACAACCGTCGAGGAGATTTCCCGGAGGGGCAAAAAGGCTGATCAGGTATGTAACGGAATGGCGCGGCAGGCGATCAAACCGCCAGCGACTCTGATCAAGGCGAGGAAATCCGTGCGTATCGAGCTGACGTTGGCCGACTTGACCCGTATCCGGCTCGCGGGCGCCGCGGATCCGATGGGGGAGCTCGCGTCGAGCCTGCAGATCCTGCAGCGGCGCGACGGCGGTTCGGCGGTGTTCAACAGGTGGCGGCATCGCGTTTGGCAAGGGCTGCCGGAGTCGGCTTCGGTGCTGCTGTGGTTATGCCGTCCGGACGCGCCGATCCCGGCGTTCTTCGCGCCGGAGACAGGCCGGTACGCGCTGGAGCCGGGGCTGGCCGCCGTGGCGGAGACCGATTCGGTCTGCCTCAAGACGGCATTGCGGCAGGTGCCGGTGAACCGGGATCTGCCCGCCTGGGCCGCCGGGCTGCCGGACGGTGACACGTCGGGTCTGCCGAGGTTGGTGCAGGCCATGCAGGACTACTTCGAGCACGCGCTGGCACCGGGATGGGAGATCGCGCGGGCGCAGGTGGAGGCCGATCGCGGGATGCGCGCGTTGCAGCTTCTGCACGGCGGCGCGGACGCGTTGCTCGGCAGCCTTCGGCCCATGGTGCGGTGGCAGCCGCCGATGATCGAGGCCGACGAGCGGATCGCGGGGGAGTTCTGTCCGGCCGGTGCGGGGCTGGTGCTGGCGCCGACCTATTTCGCGGTCTGCCCGGTGGTCGTTCCGGCCGAGGGCGCAAGCGCCGCCAGGTTGCTGTATCCGTCGGTCCGGCAGATGAGCCGGGCGGACGGGTTCGGCCGCGACGTCCGAAGATCGCCGGACAACGCCTTGGCCGATCTGCTGGGCCCGACCCGTGCGGCGGCACTGGCGATCCTCGCGGTCGGATGCAGTACCTCCGAGCTGGCGGCACGGCTCGGGGTCACCCCGTCGGCGGTCAGCAAGCACACCACGGTCCTGCGGCGGGCCGGGCTGATCACCACCCATCGCGACCGCAACACCGTGCTGCATTCGCTGACGCCGCTCGGCACCGCCCTGCTCGACACTTAAGCGCCCGGCGGCCGAGTGGTCCAGTCTCGTGAGTGGTAACGACGGTTATTGAGCCGAAAGGCAAAGGTGTCGTGTCGGACTTCGACCGGACACTGGTGTCACGGTTGCCCCGCTCTCGTCAGAGATCACGTCGGCGGGGTAGTGAAGGGCTCCTTCACTACCCTCAGGGTAGGCAAGGAGGCCTTCACGGCCGGCTGAACGCCTGCGCGGGGGTGACCCACCCACGCCACCTTTGCCCAATCCCTCAATAGAACCGTCATTACCACTCACGACCCCACTAGAGCCGGTAGATGGTCAGCGCGCTCGGCCGGGACCGGAAGCGGAAGTCGTTGCCGAGTGGGCCGACCTCGCCGTCGGTGGCGACGCGGCGGTTGCCGTTGAGCAGCCGGACATGCAGCTCCGGGACGTCGAGTTCCTGGTAGACATGGCTCGCGTTGAGGCTGTTCGCGAGGGTGGCCAGTACGAACCGCGCCCGCGAGTAGGGCAGGTCGGCGCGCAGGTAGCGGACGTCGAGCAGGCCGGTGTCGAGTGCCGGGCGATGCGATGGGGCGAATCCCTTGGGCGCGTAGGTGCCGTTGCCGACGAACAGCAGCCAGATACTGGTGTGCTTGCCGTTGAGGGTCACCTCGAGCGGCTTCGCGCGCCGGAGCGTGCGGGCCAGCGCGATCGCCGCGGACGGCCACTTCGGATGCCGTTTCTGCAGCCTTTCCCGTACCCGCACCATTTCCGGGTAGCCGCCGAGGCTGGCGGTGTTGACGAAATAGCGGTGGTCATCGGCGTCGTTGATCTCGACTTCGCCGAGGTCGACACCGACGGCGTTGCCCGCTTCGGTCGCCGCGTCGGCGTCGGGCATGGCGCGCATGCCGACGTCGCGGGCGAAGTGGTTGAGCGTCCCGGCCGGGATGAGCGCCAGCGGCAGGTCGTGGTCGGCCGCGACGGCGGCGACCGCGGCCACCGTCCCGTCTCCACCGGCCACCCCGAGCGCCCGGACGGTGCCGTCGCGGGCTGTGATCTCGTCGACGAGCTGGTCGCGAAGGTCCCGCTTCGGGTCGGGGTAGAGCAGGGTGGCCTTGGGCCAGGCGAACCGGACGTCCTCGGTCGGGTCGCGGCCGTCGATCCCGGAGTTCGGGTTGACCAGGACGAGCATGTCCTCGCCGTCGCGCATTTCGGGCGCTTCGGCGGTGTGCGCGGTCCGACCGGGGACGTCGGGATGCAACGGCCACCAGTGCCGGGTGAGCAGGGCGGCGGCGACCCCGATGGAAACCCCGACGCCAACGTCACTTGGCCAGTGGACGCCGGTGTGCACGCGGGAGTACGCCACCGCTGCGGCGAGCGGGGCGACGGCGGCGGCGGTCTTCGGCGATTCCATCGCGACGGCGGTCGCGAACGCGGCGGCGGAGGCCGAGTGGCCGGAGGGGAACGACGACGAGGTCGGACGCCGGACGAGACGCCGGTGCACCGGGACCTCCTCGGCCGCGGGTCGCCGCCGCGGGAACAGCGGTTTGCCGATCAGGTTCGCCGTGGCACTGGCTCCGGCGATCGCGACGATGCCGCGCAGCGCGCCTCGGCGGGTCGGACCCTTCTTCGCGGCCAGTACGAGCGCGACACACCACCAGAGCTTCGACTTGTCGGCACTTTTGGAGAGGGCGGTGATCACGTCGTCCGCCCTGGTCAAGGGCAGCGCCGCGCTGCGCGCCATCAGCGCCCGGTCGGTTCGCCCGACTCGGTGGAAAGGGCGCTTGAGCTGCTTTAACACGGGTTCCCCACTTCCGGGTCGTGCCGACATGTGCGTGATACCCGATCGGGACCGTTTCGCACACCTTTCACCGAATGCAACGTACCGACCGCGTGTCGACGCCCGAACGGCGCACCTTCCACCGTCCTCAAACGCCTACTCTGGTGGGATGCAGCGGCGGATCTTTGGCATCGAGACCGAGTTCGGGGTCACGTGCACCTTTCATGGGCAACGCAGGCTTTCCCCGGACGAAGTGGCACGGTATCTGTTTCGGCGTGTCGTGTCGTGGGGGCGTTCATCGAACGTCTTCCTGTCCAACGGCTCCCGGCTCTACCTCGACGTAGGCTCACACCCCGAGTACGCCACGGCCGAATGCGACGACCTGGTCCAGCTGGTCACCCATGACAAGGCCGGCGAGCGGATCCTCGAGGACCTCCTGGTCGACGCCGAACGGCGGCTGGCGGACGAGGGCATCGGCGGCGACATCTTCCTGTTCAAGAACAACACGGACTCGGCGGGCAACTCCTACGGCTGTCACGAGAACTACCTCGTGACCCGCGCGGGTGAGTTCTCCCGGATCGCCGACGTGCTCCTGCCGTTCCTGGTGACCCGGCAGCTGATCTGCGGCGCGGGCAAGGTGCTGCAGACTCCGCGCGGCGCGGTGTACTGCCTGTCCCAGCGAGCGGAACACATCTGGGAAGGCGTCTCCAGTGCTACGACGCGTTCGCGGCCGATCATCAACACCCGCGACGAGCCGCACGCCGACGCGGAACGCTACCGGCGCCTGCATGTCATCGTCGGTGACTCGAATATGGCCGAGCCGACCACGTTGCTGAAGGTCGGCTCCGCGAACCTGGTGCTCGAGATGATCGAGGCCGGGGTCCAGTTCCGCGACTTCACCCTGGACAACCCGATAAGGGCCATCCGCGAGATCAGCCACGACCTCACCGGCCGCCGCCAGGTGCGGCTCGCCGGCGGACGTGAGGCCTCCGCGCTCGACATCCAGCGCGAGTACCACGCTCGTGCCGTCCAGCACGTCAAGGAGACCGGTTCCTCGCCGCAGTCCGAACGCGTCGTCGAATTGTGGGGTCGCGCGCTGGAGGCCGTCGAGCAGCAGGACTTCAGCAAGATCGACACCGAGATCGACTGGGCGATCAAGCACCGCCTGGTCGAGCGCTACCGGAACAAGCACGACCTCGACCTGTCGAGCCCGCGGATCGCGCAGCTCGACCTGGCCTATCACGACATCCGGCGTGGCCGCGGCGTCTTCGACCTGCTGCAGCGCAAGGGACTCGTCCGCCGGGTCACCGACGACGGCGAGATCGAGGTCGCCAAGGACACCCCGCCGCAGACCACGCGGGCGAAGCTGCGCGGTGACTTCATCGCCGCCGCACAGGCCGCCGGCCGGGACTTTACGGTGGACTGGGTACACCTCAAGCTGAACGACCAGGCGCAGCGCACCGTCCTGTGCAAGGACCCGTTCCGCTCCGTCGACGAACGTGTCGAGCGCCTGATCAGCTCACTCTGATTGGTCCGTGAAGGCCACCTCGAGGAACTCAGATTCCCTTAAGGTGGCCTTCACGGATCTTCAAGGGAGAGGTGCGCCGATGCGTGCGTTGCTGGTCGTGCTGGGAGCCGTCGTTCCCTTGGCGTTCACCGGGGTCGCGCAGGCGGAACCCTGCCCCGATCCCACGTGGACACTGACGCCGACAGGGACGACAGCGCAGCTGCGCGGACTCGACGCCGTCGACGCGAAGACCGCCTGGGCCAGCGGGAGCAAGGGCACGATCCTGCGGACCACCGACCGCGGCCGCACCTGGCAGCAGCTCGCCCCGCCCGACACCGCGACACTCGACTTCCGCGATATCGAGGCGTTCGACGCCGATCGCGCCGTCGCGCTGGCGATCGGGCCCGGTGACGCGTCCCGCATCTACCGCACCGACAACGGCGGCAAGAGCTGGCAACTGTCCTTCCGTAACACCGAACCGACCGCGTTCTACGACTGCATCGCGTTCTTCGACCACCGGCGCGGGCTCGCGATGAGCGACCCCGTCGACGGCAAGTTCCGGCTCCAGTCCACTTCGGACGGCGGCCGCAGCTGGCAGCTCGTCCCGCCGGCGGGAATGGTCCCCGCGCTGCCGGACGAGTTCGGCTTCGCGGCCAGCGGGCAGTGCTTGACCACTTCGGGCCCGCGTGACGCCTGGATCGCCACCGGTGGCGGTGCTCGCGCCCGTGTCCTGCATTCCGGCGACGGCGGCAAGACCTGGGCGGCCGCGGATACACCGTTGCCCAGCGGTGGTTCGGCGGGCGTCTTCTCCGTCGCGTTCCGCGACCCCTGGCACGGCGTCGCCATCGGCGGCGACTACGAGGCTCCCACCGCGCCCGGTCCGGCTGTCGCGTTGAGCGGCGATCGCGGCCGCAGCTGGCGGACACCGGCGGAAGCACCGGCCGGTTACCGCTCCGGCCTGGCGTGGCTGGGGAACGCCGTCATCGCCGTCGGACCCATCGGCAGTGACTACAGCCCCGACGGCGGACGGCACTGGACATCGTTCGACGCCGGTTCCTTCGACTCGGTCAGCTGCGCCCGCGGCGCCTGCTGGGCCAGCGGTGAGAAAGGCCGGGCCGCCCGGCTGACGTTCTGAGAAAACCCTGGGGGAGAAGAGAGCTTTGTTCGCAGGACTGGATGACATCGACTGGGCTGCGCTGAGCCACGCGTACGGCTCCGCCGAGGACGTGCCCGACATGCTGAGAGGGCTCGTCTCGCCCGATGCCGCGACCCGGGAGATCGCACTGGACGGGATGGAAGGCGCGGTCCATCACCAGGGCGACGTTTACGACAGCACGATCGCGGCGATCCCGTTCCTCATCGAAGCCGCCGGCCGGCCTGGAGCGCCTGGGAGGGACGAGGTTCTCAAGCTGCTCGCGAGCATCGGCGGCGGTGGAACCTCCGAGCCGTACCGGATCGCGGCCGAGACGGTCGCCCGCGGCTGCCACGCGTATCTCGACCTACTCGGTGATCCGGACGCCGGGGTACGCGCGGCGGTCGGCCGGGTGCTGCGGCTCTGCGAGGAGAAACTCACGGTGACCGCGGCCGTCGTGGGCAGGCTCGAGAACGAACCCGAGGCCGATGTACGGGTCGCGCTCGTGGAAACACTCGGCGCGATCGCCGCCACGGCCGGATTCGAGGGCTCGGCTGTCGTCGCGAAACTGGAGATGCTGCTCGTCGCCGATCCCGACGGTGGTGTCCGTGTCGCGGCGGCCACGGAGCTGGCCCGCTGCGGTCCCGAGCCGCTCCCGCCGTCTTTGGTGCCGAATCTGGTCGCCGAACTGGCCGGGATGTACGGCGAGAACCCGGAGGAACCCGAACCCGTCGACCTCGAGACCCCGACGCTCCGGAGTCACCTGAGGGAGGCGGCCGCACGCCGGGGTATCTCGATGGGGTCGCTGGAGCGTGCGGCGGTGCTCCGGGGAGCGAGCTGGGCCTTCGGTGATCGCGTCGGTGAACGGACGCGGTTGGTCTCCGAACTCTTGCGTGCTCCGGCGCGGGAATGCCGGCACGACGCCATGGCCGCCGCGAGGGACATGGTTTCGGGCTGGCGCGGCGACTACCGGGAGCTCGCGCAGGTCCTCGCGAAACAGCTGCTCGACGAGCACCGCGGCCTGGCCGATGACGCGGCTCGGCAGTTGTACGTGCTCGGCGATCAGGCCGTGGCCGTGGCGGACACCCTGGTGCTCGCCTCGGACGCCACGCGGACGGAGACCGACGGCGTCAGCCCCCTGGTGCAGGCTTTGTCGCGTCAGGGTGATCTGCGGGCGTTGCCGATGCTGCGACAGGTACTGGACCAAGGAGAGCCGCCCGGAAACCTCGGCGGCCTCGTCGCGCGCTTCGGACCGGCAGCGGCCCCGTTGTTACCGTCGATCATCACGCGGCTCAAGAGCCTGGTTTCGGTGGAGGGCAGGCATCAAGGCCGATCGGGACTCATCGACGCGGTGAAGGAAATCGGGCCCATCGCGTCGGAAGCGGTCCCGCTGCTCAGGCGCCTCGCCGACCGTGACGCGGGTGCGGCCGTCGCGCTGTGGAAGGTCGCCGGGGATCCCGAGCCGGCGCTGCGGCTGGCGGCCACTGAGCTGACAGAGGACGAATACCGAGCCCCGGCCGCCGCGCGGATCGTGGCGGAGCTCGGCCCGGCCGGCGCGTCGCTGGTTCCCGGTCTCCGCGCACTGCTGGAACGACGGCCGGACGACTACGGCTGGCAGCGGTTCAGTGCGGCCATGGCACTCTGGCGGACCGTCGGTGACACCGACACGACCGTCCCGATCCTCACCGCGGTCTGGAGCGAGTGCCGGTTCCACCGGCCGAGGATCGCGAAATGCCTCGCCGAGATGGGAACCGCCGCCGCACCGGCCGTCCCGCTGCTGCGAGCCGAACTCGGCTCGCCTCGGCGGCACACCGTCAAGCGGGTCGTCGAACCCGTGGACGTGTTCGACGTCGACGTCCACGCCGACGAGGAGCTCCTCGAAGCGGGCAAGGAGCTCCTGTCGCGCTTCTAACGCACCTGGCCGGTGGGGCGGACCACGATCTCGTTGACGTCGACCGACGGCGGCTGCTCCAGCGCGTACAGCACGGCGCGGGCGATGTCGTCGGGTTCGAGCTTCGGTTTCCCCTGTGATTCCGCGGGGATCATGCTCGTGTCGACCAGACCCGGCTGGACCACCGTGACCCGCACACCAGTGCCGATGGCCTCCTCCCGGATCGACCCGGCCAGTCCGGTCACCGCCCATTTCGTCGCGGAATAGAGGTTCCCGGGCCGGTGATAGCGGCCGGCCACCGAACCGGTGAACACCAAGTGTCCCTTCGATTCCGCGAGCAGAGGCAGGGTCGCCCTCGCGGTGAGCGCGGTGCCGTACACATTCGTCAGCACCATGTCCCGCCACTCCTCCGGCTCGGCCCCTCCGTCGCCGAAGAACGAGACCACCACACTCTGCCCGGCGTTGGCGAACACCGCGTCCAAACCGCCGAACCGCTCCCGCACGGTCTCCACGGCGGCGGACAGGGAAGCCCAGTCGGTGATATCCGCACCGAGCGCGAGCGCCCGGTCCACACCGAACTCGGCGACCAGGGGGAGCAGGCTCTCGCGGTCGCGGCCCAACAGCGCCAGCCGGAACCCGGCGGCCGCCGCCCGGCGTGCGGTCGCCTCGCCGAGGCCGCGGGAGGCACCGGTGATCAGCAGGACTCGATCGTTCATGTCCCCAAGCTATTCGGCTCGTGAGCGGTAATGGTGGTTAGAACCCGCATTTGCGCTCACGAGAGCCCTGGCACAGCCGGTTACGACGCGCGATGGGTGGACCTCACCATCGGGTCGGACCAGGCGGGCTAGTGTTGTCGGGTGTCCACCGCACGCGCCGAACGATTGGTCAACCTGGTTCTGGCCCTGCTGTCCACCCGGCAGTACCTCACCGCCGAACGGATCCGGGGCATCGTGCCCGGTTACGCCGACGCGGCCAGCGACGAGGCCTACTTCCGCATGTTCGAGCGCGACAAGACCGAACTGCGCGAGCTCGGCATCCCGCTGGAGACGGGCCGCAACTCCGCCTTCGACGCGATCGACGGCTACCGCATCGCCCGGCGCGACTACGAACTCGGTGAGATCGATCTCGCGCCCGACGAGGCGACCGCGGTCGGGCTCGCCGTCCGGCTGTGGGACTCGCCCGAGCTGACCGGTGAGGCGCAGGGCGCGCTGGTGAAACTCCGTGCCGCCGGCGTCGAGGTCGACGACCACGCCCCGACCGTCGTCGAACCCCGTGTCCGCGCCGAACCCGCGTTCGGTCCGCTGCTCGCCGCCGTCCAGGCGGGGCAGGCCGTGCGGTTCGAATACCGGCGCAGCGGCTCGGCCGAACGCAAGATCCGCACCCTCGAACCCTGGGGTGTCGTCTCGTGGCGGGCCCGTTGGTACGTCGTCGGACATGACAGGGACCGCGACGCGTCACGCTGTTTCCGGCTCTCCCGCGTCACCGGGAAGGTCGACCTCGTCGGGAAACCCGGCGTCGTGCGCCGTCCGGAAGGGATCAACCTGCTGCGGATGGTGTCCGCGAGCAGCAGCGCGGATCCCTCGCCCGTGCAGACCGCGCGGGTCTGGGTCGCCGACGGCCGCGCGGCCGGGGTACGCCGCCGGGGTCGCGTGGCCGGCCGCTCCTTCGCCGGCGGGGAAGAGGGCGACCTCGTCGAGATCGAGCTGTACTACCCCGAATCCGCCGCCGACTGGCTCACCGCACACGGACCCGACGTGCTCGTCCTCGAACCCGAGGTACTCGCGAAATCCGTGCACAGCCGTCTCGAGGCCGTCGCGCTCCACGGAGGCGCCAGATGAGCGCCACCGGACGGATGCCGCGGCTGCTCGCGCTGGTGCCGTACCTGCTCGCGCGTCCCGGCATCAAGATCACCGACGCCGCACAGGACTTCGACGTCACCCCCAAGCAGCTGCGCAAGGACCTCGAGCTGCTCTGGATGTGCGGGCTGCCCGGTTACGGCCCTGGCGACCTGATCGACCTCTCCTTCGAAGGCGACACGATCGTCGTCACCCACGACGCCGGGATGAACCGGCCGCTGCGGCTCACCGGTGGCGAGGCCACCGCGATGCTCGTCGCGCTGCGGGCGCTGGCCGAAACCCCGGGCGTGCTCGACGCCGACGCCGTCCGCCGCGCCATCGCCAAGATCGAAGCCGCCGCCGGGCAGGCCCAGCCCTCCGGGGTGATCGTCGGCGGGGGAGTCCGGGAAGGCAAGAAGGCCGCCCAGACCAGGGAGGCGGTCCGCGCGGCGCTCACCGCCGGTCGCGCGCTGCGGATCCGGTACTACACCGCCTCCAAGGACGAGATCACCGAACGCACCGTCGACCCGATGCGGCTGCTGATCGTCCAGGCCGTCGGCTACCTCGAGGCCTGGTGCCGCCGCGCCGAGGGGGTCCGGCTGTTCCGGCTCGACCGCGTCGACGAGCTCACCGAACTCGCCGAACCCGCCGTCCCGCCCGCGCACGCCCGCCCGACCGACATCTCCGACGGCGTTTTCCGGCCGCGTCCCGACCAGCAGGAGGCCGAACTCGTCCTCGACCCGGACGCACGCTGGGTGGCCGAGTACTACCCCTGCGAGGAGCTCGACGAGCTCGAAGGCGGCCGTCTGAGGATCCGGATGCGCTACGCCGACGAGTCCTGGATGGTCCGCCTCATCCTCGGTCTTGGCGGAGAAGCGCAGGTCGAAAGCCCTGCCGCGCTCGGTGAAGCGGTTCGTCAGCGGGCCGCCGACGCGCTGGCGCGGGCTCGTCACCTTGCGTCAACCTACGAGCAGTAGGGTGACGCCGTGTCGTACCTGCCGAGCATCGCGCTCGCCGTCGCCGGGGTCATCCTGCTCCTTGTTCTGCTCTTCAGATTACGGAGAGTCTTGCGCGGTTTCACCCAGACGATGAGCATGGTGGCTACGAACACCCAAGACCGGACCGGATTGCTCCGAGCCCGATCCGCCGCGCTTCGCGTGGCGATCGCGCAACGACGTGGTCGTGAAGACCGGTAGCATCTGACCCAGAGACTCGAGAAGGAGGCCGCAAACGATGAACGCGCTGCAGCCGTGGCACATCATCATCCTGGTGCTCGTCGTTGTTCTGCTGTTCGGCGCCAAGAGGCTTCCGGACGCCGCGCGGTCCATCGGCAAGTCCATGAAGATCTTCAAGGCCGAGACCAAGGACATGGCCGGGGACAAGGACAAGGCCGCCGAGACCGAAGAGGTCGAGACCAAGCAGCTGCCGCAGGCGAGCACGCCCGCGCCCGCCGCGTCCGCGCAGGACAAGCAGGTCGAGGACCTCCAGCGCCAGCTCGACGAGCTCAAGAAGCAGCAGCCCGCGACGCCCGCTCCGGCCGAGCAGGCGCAGAAGAACGCCAGCTGAGCGTTCGCAGCGGGCCACTCGGCCAGGTACACAGCGGAGCCTGTTCGCGGATGAGCGCGCCGGAGCACGGCGCGCTCCCGGCGGACCCTGACGAGATCGGACAGTCCAGTGGCGGATTCCGCCTCCGGTGAGGAACGCCGCGGGACGAAGCGGCGCAAGCGCAGCCGTCGGACCAACCCCGACGGCACGATGACGCTCCTCGAGCACATCTACGAGTTCCGGCGAAGGCTGGGCTACGCGCTGCTCGCGGTCGTCATCGGCGGGATCTTCGGCTTCATCTGGTTCGCGACCAAGCTCGGGCCGATCCCGTCCCTCGGCGAGATCATGAACGGCCCGTACTGCGCCATCCCCTGGGAGCGCAGGCTCGGCGGGACGCCGACAGGCGGCTGCAAACTGCTGCAGACCGTGCCGTTCGAGGCCTTCATGATCCAGTTGAAGGTCGGCCTCGCGGCCGGAGCGGTGCTGCTTTCGCCGCTGTGGCTCTACCAGGTGTGGGCGTTCATCGCCCCGGGCCTGTACTCGAAGGAACGCAAGTACGCGCTCACCTTCGTGGCCTTCGCGTCGATGCTCTTCGCCGCCGGCGCGGTGCTGGCCTACATCCTGGTTCCGCACGCACTCGAACTGCTGATGAACTTCGGTGGCGACCAGTTCATCACCGCGCTCACCGGTGACAAGTACATCTCGTTCATCTTGTCGCTGCTGCTGATCTTCGGCGTCAGTTTCGAGCTCCCGCTGCTCGTCGTGATGCTCAACCGGGTCGGCGTCGTCAAGTACCAGCAGCTGAAGAAGTGGCGTCGCGGCATCATCATGGTGCTGTTCGTCTTCGCCGCCTTCGCCACACCGGGCTCCGATCCGTTCTCGATGATCGGCCTGGCCGGCGCACTCGTGGTCCTCTTCGAGATCTCCGTCCAGATAGCGCGGTTCCACGACCGCAAGCTCGAGAAGGAACGGGAGTCCGAAGGCTGGGACAAGCTGGACGACGACGAGGCCGCGCCGTTCGACTACACGCCGAGCACGATCGAGGACGAACCCTCGCCCACGACCGGTGGTAAGCGGTCGAGCACCGACGACGTCACCTGATCCCCGGCATGCACGCGGCACTCGCCGTCCACCCGGCCTCCGGCAACGGCGCCGCCGCCCGGCTGATGGAATCGGTCGCGGCCCGGCTGCGGCCTGTCGTCGACAGGCTCGACGTCCTGGTCGCGAACTCCGTCGACGAGTCGCGTGCGCTGATGACCGGCTCCCGTGCAGCCGGGCTCGACGTACTCGTCGTCCTCGGTGGTGACGGGGCGGCACATCAGGGCGTCCAGTTCTGCGCCGAAACCGGTGTCACATTGGGCTTGGTCCCAGCCGGGAGCGGCAACGACTTCGCCAGGGCACTCGGCATCCCCGAGGAACCGCATGCCGCCGCCGACAAGCTCGCCCGGCAGCTCCAAGCCGGGAGGCGGCGGCGGATCGACCTCGGCCGGGTCGGCGAGGAATGGTTCGCCACCGTCCTCTGCTCGGGTTTCGACGCACTCGTCACCGAACGAGCCAACCGGCTGCGCTGGCCCGCCGGACCCCGGCGCTACGACGTCGCGATCGTCGCCGAACTCGCCGCGTTCCGCACCCATCCGGTGGTGCTCCGCACCGACGTCGAGACCCTCGAACTCGAAGCGACGATGATCGCCGTCGGCAACACCCCGTTCTACGGCGGCGGCATGCCGATCTGCCCCGGCGCCGACCCCGAGGACGGCCAGTTCGACGTCACCGTGGTCGGCAACGCCACTCGCCTCGACCTGCTGCGGATGCTGCCCGGGGTCCGTACCGGAGAGCACCTCGCGCATCCGGCCGTCCGGACGCTGAAGGCCCGCGAGATCCACATCGCGGGTGAAGACCTGCCCGTCTACGCCGACGGCGAACCGCTTGGCAGGCTGCCGGTCGACGTCACCTGCGTCCCCGGCGCGCTCACCGTGCTCGGCTGAGCCCCGCGTAGTTCCCCGCCCGCCAGACCTGCCCGCGGAACTCCGCCGCGGACATCAACCGTCCCTGTGGGAAGAACACGCCGCCGCACCGGTGGCAGAACCAGGCCCGGCTCCAGAGCGAGACCGCGTCCGGGATGCCACGCCGGATCCGCGCGTTCCGTCGCACGCGCAGCACGAACAGCACCGCGAACAGCGCCACCAGGGCGTAGGCGCCGAACGGGAAGATCCATGTCCCGATCACCTGACCCACATGGTCTCCGGAGGTCGGCGTGGTGTCGTCCGCGAGCGAGGTGAACCAGAGCGCGGGAAGCAGCATCAGCAGCGCCAGTGTCAGCAGGCAACCGCCGCCCCGACGCACCGGATACGGGTCGAGCGCGGCCGCCGTCGCGGTCACCGAGACGCCGCGGTGCGTCGTCGAGGTGTAGACGACGCCGTCACCGGCCGGAACGGCGGTCATCGGCCCTTGCACCCGGATGGTCGACTGGCCGCCCTGGAACACCGCCGGCACGCTCTGCACCTGGTCGACCTGCGCGCACTGCGGGCAAGCGATCTCCATGGCGAACCCTCCCTGATCTCGAATCCGCCCCTTGGATGCCCGGCCGCTCCGGTCCGTTCCCTGGATCGTCACACCGAGTGCGGACTGTCGGTGGCGTATGGAACCCTGACGGAGTGGCCAGTAGCCCTTCCCAGACCCCGGCCGAGGCCTATGCGGCCTCCCAGCGCCGTTCGCGATATCCACAGCTGACCCGGTTCGCCGCGGAATCGTCGTTCGAATTCGACGATTTCCAGATCCGTGGCTGCGAGGCGCTCGAAGGCGGCCACGGCGTGCTCGTCTGCGCCCCCACCGGCGCCGGGAAGACCGTGGTCGGCGAGTTCGCGGTGCACCTGGCCCTCTCCGAAGGCCGCAAATGCTTCTACACGACGCCGATCAAGGCGTTGTCGAATCAGAAGTACGCCGACCTCGTCGGCCGCTACGGCGCCGAGTCCGTCGGCCTGCTCACCGGCGACACCTCGATCAACGGCAACGCGCAGGTCGTCGTCATGACCACCGAAGTGCTGCGGAACATGCTCTACGCGGGTTCGTCGACCATCGGTGAACTCGCCTACGTCGTGATGGACGAGGTCCACTACCTCGCCGACCGGTTCCGCGGCGCCGTCTGGGAAGAGGTCATCCTCCACCTGCCCGAGCACGTCCGCGTCGTCGGTCTCTCGGCGACCGTCAGCAACGCCGAGGAGTTCGGCGAATGGCTCGTCGCGGTCCGCGGTGACACCACGGTCGTCGTCGACGAGCATCGTCCCGTCCCGCTGTGGCAGCACATGCTCGTCGGCAACCGGCTGATGGACCTGTTCGCGGGACAGGAGGAACACGCGCCCGGCACCGAGCTGCAGATCAACCCCAGCCTGCTGCGCCGCACCGAAGAGGTCGGACGCAGCTTCGCCCCGGCCGGGCTGCGCGGGCCGCGAGGCCGTCGCGGTGTGCCGTCCCGGATGCCGCGTTTCCGGCCGCCGTCCCGGATCGACACGGTCGAACGTCTCGACAGCGCCGGTCTGCTGCCGGCGATCGTGTTCATCTTCTCCCGCGCGGGCTGCGACGCGGCCGTCGGACAATGCGTCCGGTCGGGGTTGCGGCTCAACGGCCCCGAAGAGGTCGAGAAGGTCCGGAAGATCGTCGCCGAACGGACCAAGGACCTGCCCGAGGGCGACCTCGGCGTGCTCGGCTACTGGGAATGGCGCGAGGCGCTCGAACGCGGTATCGCCGGGCACCACGCCGGCCTGCTCCCGGCGTTCAAGGAAACCGTCGAGGAACTGTTCGTCCAAGGCCTGGTGAAGGTCGTGTTCGCGACCGAGACCCTCGCGCTCGGCATCAACATGCCCGCCCGCACCGTCGTTCTCGAACGACTGGTCAAGTACAACGGCGAAGCCCACGTCGACCTGACACCGGGGGAGTACACCCAGCTCACCGGAAGGGCCGGGCGTCGTGGCATCGACATCGAGGGCCACGCCGTCGTGTCCTGGCAGCCCGGAATCGACCCGAAACAGGTCGGCGGCCTCGCCTCGACCCGTACGTATCCGCTGCGTTCCTCGTTCCGGCCCGGCTACAACATGGCCGTGAACCTGGTCGCCCAAGTCGGTGCCGAGCAGGCCCGTGAACTGCTTGAACAGTCGTTCGCCCAGTTCCAGGCCGACCGGTCGGTGGTCGGTACGTCCCGGCGGATCGAACGCAACAAGGAAGCCCTCAAGGGTTACGCGGCCGCGATCACCGGCGAGTTCGACGAGATGCTCGAGTACGTCGAACTGCGCGCGAAGATCTCCGCGAGGGAGAAGGCGCTCTCGCGGCAGAACACCTCCGTGCGCCGCGCCGGAACGGCCGAATCGCTGGAGAAGCTCCGCAAGGGCGACGTCATCGCCGTGCCGGCGGGGCGGCGCGCGGGGCTCGCGGTCGTCGTCGACCCGGGGCTCGACCCGATCCGCGAACCGCGGCCCGTCGTCGTCACCGAAGACCGCTGGTCCGGCCCGCTCTCGGTCGCCGACTTCCCGTCGCCGGTCGAGGCGTTAGGGCATATCAAGCTCCCCAAGCATATCGAGCTGCGGTCGCCCAAGACGCGCCGCGATATCGCCTCCAGCCTCCGCAACGCCGGAATCTCCTTGCCCGGCAGGCAAAAACGGCGAGCCGGCGCCAACGAGGACGGCGAGCTGGCGGCGCTCCGGCGTGCCCTGCGCGCACACCCATGCCACGGGCTCGCCGAGCGTGAGGCGAACCTGCGCTGGGTCGAGCGCTACCAGCGGCTCTCGGCGGAAACCGAGCAACTGGAACGGAAGGTCGCCGCGACCACGCACTCGCTCGCACGCGCCTTCGACCGCATCCTCCGGCTCCTCGGCGAGCGCGGCTATCTCGACCCCGAGTCGAGTGTCCGCGTCACCGAACACGGGAAACAGCTGACCCGCCTCTACAGCGAGTCCGACCTGCTCGCCGCCGAATGCATCCGGAACGGCGTCTGGGAAGGACTCGGCCCCGCCGAACTCGCCGCCGTCGTGTCGACGCTCGTGTTCGAAGCCCGCCGCGACACCGCGGGCGAACCGCGGCTGCCCGCCGGCAAGGTGCTCGATGCCTGGCAGGCGACCACCCGCCTGTGGGTCGAGCTCACCGAGGACGAGCGCCGCCACAAACTGGACCGCACCCGTGAACCCGACGCCGGCTTCGCCTGGCCCGTGTACCGCTGGGCGCGAGGCGAGTCCCTGGAGAAGGTCCTCACCGCCGCCGAAGCCAACGGGCAGGAACTGTCCGCCGGCGACTTCGTGCGCTGGTCACGCCAGGTCATCGACCTGCTCGACCAGATCCGCGACGTCCTCGGCAGGGCCGACCCGGTCGGCGCGGCCGCTTCCGACGCCGTGAAGGCGCTGCGGCGCGGTGTTGTGGCGGCCGGCGGGGCGTAGGCGTCGTGGAGCGACCGCAAGTAGAGGACTGAATGCGGGTCGACGGCCTGACCGGCGGCATTGGGCTGACCGGCGGATTCGATGCCGCCAACGGTGTGAGCACGGTCGCGTCGATCTGCCCCGACACCGGCCGTGAACAGTGGGCAGGGGCGCCGACCTGTGGTTGGATCGCCCACGACGGCCTTGGAAACGGTCGGCGACGATTGCGGAACAGGCGGAGGCGAACGATGAGCACGCCGTATGGCGGCAACGACCCGCAGCAGCAGCCCCAGTGGGGGCAGCAGCCGGGCTACGGGCAAGAGCCGGGCGGCGCTCAACCGCCGAGCGGTCCTCAGCAGCAGCCGCAGTGGGGTCAGCAGCCGCAGTACGACCCGTCGCAAACCCAGCAGCAACAGCCCCAGCAGCAACAACCCCAGTGGGGACAGCAGCCGGCGCCGTACGATCCGTCCCAGCAGCAGCCCGGGTATCCGCAGAGCGGCCCCCAGCAGCAGCCGCAGTGGGGTCAGCAACCGCAGCAGTACGACCCATCTCAGCAGCAGTACGGCCAGCAGCCGGGCTACCCGCAGAGCGGTCCTCAGCAGCAGCCCGGCTATCCCCAGACCGGTCCGCAGCAGCAACAGCAGTACGGGCAGCCGCAGCAGGGCCAGTACGACTACAGCCAGTTCCCGAACGCGCAGGGTGACGTTCAGGAGAAGCCGAAGTCGAAGAAGGGCCTGTTCATCGGGATCGGCGCGCTCGTGGTGATCATCGCCGCGGTCGGTGTCCTCGGTTTCGTCACGCCGGGCTGGTTCAACACCCAGGTCTTCAACAACACCCAGATGCAGACCGACGTGCAGAAGCTGCTCACCGAGACCTATCAGATCCCCAACGTCACCGGGGTCACCTGTCCGTCCGGCCAGGAGGTCAAGGACGGCGCGAAGTTCACCTGCACCGCCACGATCGACGGAAAGCCGCAGGAAGTGTCGATCACGGTGAAGGGCGACACCGGTAACTACGAGGTGTCCCCGCCTGCAGTGCCGAAGTAAATCGGCGCGCGTTCCGGGTGGTCGATCCTGCAAGATCGAGCCATGAGCGACTTTCTGGTGCGGAAGCTGCGGCCCGACGAGGATCGGGCCGCACTCGACCTCTTCCGGAGTGCTTTGCACGTCAAGGCGACCACCGACGAGGAATGGCCGCGGATCTCCGGCGTGATGGAGCCCGAACGCGGGTTCGGCGCCTTCGACCCCGAACTGGTCGGCACTGTCCGGTCGTTCGATTCGGAGCTCACCCTTCCGGGTGGTGGCACGGTCCCGGTCGGCGCCGTCAGCTTGGTCGGCGTCCGCGCCGACCGAACTCGCCGCGGTGTGCTGTCCTCGATGATGCGTGCCCAGTTCGAGGACTTCGCCGCCCGCGGTGTCCCGGCCGCGATCCTGCACGCCTCCGAAGGCACGATCTACGGCCGCTTCGGCTACGGCATCGCCTCTCGGGGCAAGAGCTACCAACTCGATCGTCACCGCGCCCGCCTCCGCGACCAGGTCCCGTCGGGTGGCGAGGTCTCCTTGCTGGATTTCGGCGACACCATCGAACAGTGGCCGTCGCTCTACAGCGCCGGCTCGGGCACCCGTCCCGGCATGATCGCCCGGAGCCCCTACCTGTGGGCCGGCTACGAACGGGATCTGCACCGGGTCACCGGTGTGGTGGCCACCGCGGTGCACCGGGGGCCCGACGGCGCCGACGGATACGTGACCTACTCCGTCGATCGGTCCTTCGGCTCGGAGGTGGTCCTGGAGATCCAGGAACTCCTCTACGCCAACGCCGAAGCCTTCGCCGGACTGTGGCGCTACCTGCTTTCGGTGGATCTGGTCGACCGGATCACCGCCTCCAAACGCCCGCTCGACGAACCGGTCGAGCTTCTCTTCACCGATCCGCGCAAGGTCACCGTCAACGCGGTCCAAGACGAGATCTGGCTCCGGCTCGTCGACGTCGCCGCGATGCTGAACGCCCGTGAGTATCAGGGCGAGTCACTCGTGATCCAGGTGACCGATCCGTTCCTGGAGCACAATTCCGGCCGCTACCGCGTCTCGCCCGAAGGAACCGTACGCACCGGCGAGCCGGCCGATCTGGCCCTCGACGCCGACACTCTCGCGATGCTCTATCTCGGTACCTGGCGGGCGTCGGCCCTCGCCGCCGCGGGACGGCTCCACGCGACCCGGCAGTCCGCCTTGGACCGGGTGGACCTGCTGTTCAGCACGCGAGTGAACTCCTGGTGCGGTACGTTCTTCTGACGTTGGAAGATCACCTTTCACGGGGGTGGAGAAGCTTGAGCAGGCCCACCGTTCCGGTGCTCGGGCTGTGCTGTGTCGCCTTCGCCTTGCTGGCGGCGTGTTCGGATTCCCCGGCGCCGGCACCGGCGACGAAGACCGTCACGGTCCCACCGACGTCGACGAGCAGTCCGACCACCACCGCGAGCCCCTCCGGCGCGTCGTCATCCGCCAACACGCCCGGCCGCGTCTTCGACCCGGCGGCCATGCAGGCCGATGTGAAGAAGATCCTCACCGAGACCTATCAGGTCACCGACGTCGGCGACGTGATCTGCCCGGCCAACCAGGTCGTCAAGAACGGCAGCACCTTCACCTGCACCGTCCAGGTTTCCGGCGAAGGCAAGACCGTCACGATCACCGTCACCGGCGAGGACGGCCGGTACGAGGTCGGCGCCCCCAGCTAGGGCGTGTTCCACAAGTCAAGTTCGCGGTCTTCGCGCCCAGCCCATCGAACAGACTTATGAAACACGCCCTAGGCCGGATTGCCTCGCGGCTTGATCCGGACCTGCGGCAGCTCTGGGGCGGGTAACCGCCGGGTGGTGCCGTCGTAGCCGTCGACCTCGCCGAACTGGTCGGACTCGGCCTGCCAAGCCTCGCGGTAGGCGACGATCTCTTCGTGGCTCCTGGCCACGAAGTTCCACCACATGACGATCTCCTCCTCGAACGGAGTGCCGCCGAGAAGGAGGACGCGGGCGGGTTCGTCGCCGGTATTGGCCAGTTCCAGACTCGAGGCGCCGGGAGCGAGATAGGCCAGGTCGCCCGTCCGTAAGCCGGTTCGCCCAACGGAAACAGAGCCGATGTCCTGGAGCACGCCGTGCTCGAAGACCGGGTCGACGTCGAGGGCGAGACGTGCGCCGGGTTCGAGGGTGAGTTCGGCACCCAGCAGCGGACTGAACGCCGGCACCGGAGACGTGGTGCCGGCAAGAGAACCGAGGAACACCCTCGCGACGGCGCCTTCGAGATTCACCTGCGGTGGCGCGTAATGCCGGAAATCCCGCGCGGTGTGCCGGTGTTCGTCCGGCAACGCGATCCACAGCTGCACGCCGTGCAGGGTGCGAGTGTCCGGTGTGGACACTTCCGAATGGGCGATGCCTTGCCCGCCGGTCATCAGGTTGAGCTCGCCGGGCCGGACCATGGCGTGACTGCCGAGGCTGTCGCGGTGCTCGACCTCGCCGGTGAAGAGCCAGCTCGCGGTCTGCAGCCCGGTGTGCGGATGCGGCGCGACGTCCATCGCGGCCGTTTCGGACACGTCGTGCGGTCCATAGTGGTCGGCGAAACACCAAGCCCCGATCAGGGAGCGCCGGCGCTGAGGCAGGGTGCGGCGGACCCGGATCGCCCGCGGCCCGCCCAGCGGAACCTCGCGCGGCTCCAGCACGGTGATGCCGGAACCAGGCCGGTCACGGCACAGTAGTTCGGCAGGCTCGGTCTCGGTGTTGCTCATGGCTTGGGGAGCGCGGCAAGCAGCCTGTCGACCGAACGGCCGAGATTCCAGCGCTCCGCGAGTTCCGCGATCCGGTCGGGGTCGGCGGGCGCATTCGGCACGGTGTCCGGACGGGACTGCTCGATCGGCGCGTCGGCCGCGACCCGCACCACGGTCGGCGCGACCGCGAGATAGCCGGCGGCGTCGGAAAGGCGCAGCCGGGTCTTGAGCGGCACCCGCGAGTCGCCCGCGTTGGCCGCGTCGATCAGCGCCTGCAGCGAACCGAACTGTGTGATCAGTTTCGCCGCCGTTTTCTCACCGATCCCGGCGACCCCGGGCAGCCCGTCCGACGGGTCACCCCGCAGCGCCGACATGTCCGCGTAGGCAGGGCCGGCGAACTCGGCGGGTACCCCGTACTTCTCGGCGATCTCGGCCGGGCCAAGGACCTCGGCCCTCGCCCAGCCCTTGCCGACGTAGATGACCGACGTAGGCGTCGGCTCGGTCCGCACCAGCTGGAACAGATCACGGTCACCGGTGACCACCTCGACGGGCGAGTCCTGCTCACGGATCGCGAGCGCGCCGATGACGTCGTCCGCCTCGTACCCGGCCGCCTCGGCCGTCGCGAGCCCGAACGCCTCCAGCACGTCCAGGATGATCGGTACCTGCGGGCTCAGCGTGTCCGGCACCTCCTCGACGTCCCCGCCGACCGGGTTCGCCTCCGCCACGCGATGCGCCTTGTAGCTGGGCAGCAGATCGGTGCGGAACTTCGGCCGCCAATCGGCGTCGAGGCAGGCCACCAGCCTGGAGGGCCGCCGGTCGGTGAGGATGCGGGCGACGGTGTCGGTGAACCCGCGTACCGCGTTGACCGGCGTCCCGTCCGGCGCGGTCATCGACTCGGGTACGGCGTAGAACGAGCGGAAGTAGAGGCTCGCGGAATCAAGGAGGGCGAGAGGTCCGGTCACAGGCACAGCCTGCCATGACCGCCGCTCCACGCCCACTCGCGACGTGCGCGTAAAGGGAAAGGAGTCCTTCCCCTTTACGCGCTTGTCAGGTCCAGATGTTCAGGCGGCGTAGGGCCGGATCTGGCGTGCGGTACGCAGCGACTGCGCCCACCAGCCGAGCTGGTTCAGCAACGCGGTCGCGGCCGCGTCGACGCTCTCGGTGTCGTGGGGTTCACCGTCGGGACCGAAGCAGTTCCAGGCGTAGGGGAAGCTCACGGTCTCGCGGACCGTCACGGTGTGGAGTTCGGAGAAGACCGGGCGCAGGTGCTCGACGGCGCGCAGGCCACCGGAGATCCCGCCGTAGGAGACGAAGCCGACCGGCTTGGCGTGCCATTCTGGGCCGGTGTTGTCGAGCGCGGTCTTGAGCGGGCCGGGGTAGCTGTGGTTGTACTCGGGGACGATCACGACCACCGCGTCCGCGGCGGAGACGCCGGCCGAGAGGCCGTCCGGGGACTCGGCGAGGTCGATCACCGTCAGGGAGATGTCGTCGCGCTGTTTGGCCCGATCGAGGAACCAGTTCGCGATCACCGGGCCGAAGCGCCCTTCGCGAACGCTGCCGATCACGACGGCGAGCTGGTACGGCGTGCTGTCTGTTGTCATGACGCGAACCGTAAAACCTAAACCTAGGTTGAGGTCAAACACCGAATCCGGGGTAGCAGGGGCCGGCAAATCGCAGAGGACTCTTTGCAAAGGATCCTCTGCGATTGTAGGCTGCGATCATGGGGAAAAGTGAGCGCTATCTCGCGCGGATCGACGGCCGGCTCCTGCGGGCCCTGTCGCACCCGCTGCGGGTCAGGATCTTGGAACTGCTCCGGGAGGACGGCCCGGCGACGGCGACGGGCCTGGCGCAGCGGGTGGGGGAGAGCTCTGGGACGACGAGCTGGCATTTACGTCAGCTCGCCGAGTACGGCCTCGTCGTCGACGACCCTGAACGTGGCAACCGGCGCGACCGGTGGTGGAAGGCCGTGCACGATGGGGACCAGGCCGACGGCAAGGACTTCGTCGACGACCCCGAACTCGCCGGGGCCTTCAGCATCTACGCCCACACCTTGGTCGAGCAGCGCTACGCCGCCGAAGCGCAGTTCGTCTCCGAACTCAAGCACTGGGTGGACGAGTGGGCCGAGAAGGCGATCTTCCATGACTCGCCGATGTCGCTGACGCCTGACGAAGCCGGTGCGATGAGCGGGGAAATCCTGGACGTCATCAAGCGGTATCGGCGCGAGCCGAAGGAAGGCGACACCCAGGTTCGCGTCCACTGGGCGGCATTCCCGAGGCGTTCCCGGCCGGAGAAACCATGAGCAGGTTGCCACTGGGGGCCTTGGTCGTGGCTTCGGGGATCTCCTCGGCCGGGGTGATGATGACGCTGATCGCGATTCCCTGGTTCGTCCTGCAGAGCACCGGAAGCGGGACGAAGACCGGTCTGGTTACGGCCGCCGAGGTGATCGGCCTGATGGTCGCCGCGATGCTCGGCGGTCCGATCGTCGACCGGATGGGCGCGCGCCGCGCGAGTGTCTTCGCGGACCTCACCACCACCGTCGCGGTCGTGCTGATCCCGCTCGCCGTCGCCACGGTCGGCCTGAGCCTGCCTGTCCTGCTCGGGCTTTCGTTCGTGATGGGACTTTCGCGCGGCCCGGCGGACACGGCGAAACAAGTGCTGACCGCCGGTGTCGCCGAACTCATCGACATGCGCCCGAGCCGGGGCACGAGCGCGATCGAAGCAGCGCTGCGTACGGGCCGGATGGTCGGCGGACCGGTGTCCGGCGTGCTGATCGCGGTGATCGGGCCGATCCCGGTGCTCTACGTCGACGCCGGCGCGCTCCTGCTTTCGGCCTTGCTCGTGTACGCGCTGATCCCGGCGCGGGCCGCACCGCCGCGGCCGTCGCCGGACGGCTACTTCCTCCAGCTTCGTGAAGGCTTCGGCTACGTGAAGCGCGACGCGTTGCTGCGGGCGATGGTCGGCATGCTGATGCTCACGAACAGCCTGGATTTCGGCCTGCTCGGCGTGCTTTATCCCGCCTACGGCGATCGGGTGCTGCACAGCAGCGCGATGGTCGGCGCCATGATCACCGCGGTCGCCGCGGGCGCGTTGCTGGGATCGGTGCTGTACGGCTGGATCGGCCACCGTGTCTCGAGGTGGACGGCGCTTCTCGTCTGTTTCGCGCTCGAGGGCGCGCCGCGGTTCGTGCTCCTCGCCGTGGCGCCCCCGCCCGCGATACTGCTCGGCGGACTGTTGATCGCCGGGATCGGTGCGGGCGCGCTCAACCCGATCCTGCTCCCGGTCGTCTACGAACGGGTCCCCGAGGCCGTGCGCGGGCGGGTGCTGAGCCTGCTCGTCGGCGGAGTCCTCGCCGCGATGCCGCTCGGTTCGATGGCGGCCGGGCTGCTGCTCGACGGGGTCGGCCTGACCGGCGCGCTGCTGGGATTCGGTGGTCTGTACCTGGTCGCGACGGCGTTCCCGCTGATCTTCCGGATCTTCCGCGGCCTCGACGATCCCGCCCCGGCGGGGGACGACCGGCTCGTGAACTCGACTCGCGCGACAGACTAGGCTCGGTGCCATGTCGCGCCGTTCCCTTCACAACCCAGCCCCCGATGCCGCCAGCCTTCGTGCCCGCCTCGACCGGGCCCGTGCCGCGGCGGCCGCCGCCGACACCGACGCGCTGCTGATCGCGCCCGGTTCGGACCTGCGCTACCTCATCGGCCAGGCCGGGGGCTCCTTCGAGCGGCTGACCACCTTGGTGATCCCGGCCGACGGCACCCCGGTGCTCGTCGTGCCGAAGCTGGAGGCGCCGGGATACGCCGACGTCCCGGCCGACGAGCTGGGCATCGAGCTGCTGACCTGGGTGGACGGCGTCGACGCGTACGCACTGGTCGCCGACAGGCTCGGCAAACCCGGCCGGGTCGCGGTCAGCGACTTCACGCCCGCCCTGCACGTGCTCGCGTTCCGCGGCGCGCTCGGCGAGGCCGAACAGACCCTGGCCGGGCCGATCGTGCGTGAGCTGCGGATGCGCAAGGACACCGCCGAGATCGAGGCGCTGCGCCAGGCGGGCGCGGCCATCGACCGCGTCCACGCGCGCGTCGGCGAATGGCTGCGTGCCGGCCGCACCGAGGCGGAGGTCGGCGCCGACATCGCCGCCGCGATCGTCGAAGAGGGCCACGTGAACGCGGACTTCGTGATCGTCGGTTCCGGCCCCAACGGCGCCAGCCCGCACCACGACGTCTCCGATCGCGTGATCGAACGCGGCGACGTCGTCGTGGTCGACATCGGCGGCCCGATCCCCGAGGGCTACAACTCCGACTCCACCCGTACCTACACGATCGGCGAGCCGCGCGACGCCGACGTCGCGGAGACCTACGCGGTCCTGCAGCGGGCCCAGCGCGCGGCCGTCGAGGCCGTCCGGCCCGGTGTCACCGCCGAGCAGATCGACGCCGCGGCGCGCGACGTCATCGACGAGGCCGGATTCGGCGAGTTCTTCATCCACCGCACCGGCCACGGCATCGGTCTCGACGTGCACGAAGAGCCCTACATCATCAAGGGCAACGCGCTGCCGCTCGAGCCCGGTATGGCGTTCAGCGTCGAGCCGGGCATCTACCAGCCCGGCCGCTGGGGCGCCCGGCTCGAGGACATCGTCGTCGTCACCGGCGACGGCGTCGAATCGGTCAACCAGCGTCCGCACGAGCTGATCGCGCTCGAAGCATGACCGGTTCTCTGGAGCCGCTGGACCAGGCCATCGTGCAGGAGCTGGCGGCGGACGGACGACGCAGTTTCACCGATCTCGCCGAACGGGTCGGGCTCTCGGTTTCCGCGGTGCACCAACGTGTCCGGCGTCTTGAGCAGCGCGGCGTGATCCTCGGCTACACCGCCCGGCTCGACGGTCAGCAGATCGGCCTGCCGTTGACCGCGCTGATTTCGCTGACCCCGAACGATCCCGCCGCGCCCGACGACTATCCGCAGCGGCTGGAACACATCAAGGAGATCGAGTCCTGCTACTCGGTCGCCGGTGACGAGTCGTACATCCTCCTGGTCCGGGTGGCGTCGCCGCTCGGCCTGGAGGACCTGCTCCGCCGGATCCGGGAGGCCGCGAAGGTGTCCACCCGGACCACCGTCGTGCTGTCGACGCCGTTCGAGGGCCGTTCACCCACGCTGTAGGCCCTCGGGCCGAGCTTTCCCAGACCGAGCTTTCCCAGAGAATGGGTGGGCTTGCGGAGCACTGGTACGATAAAAGGTATGGCAACACGTAAGGTAACCCTCTCGCTCGACAGTGGTGCGCTCGAGTTCGCCGAACGGGCCGCCAAGGCACACGGGATCTCGGTCTCGTCGTGGTTGTCCAAGGCCGCCCGCAGGGAGGCCGTCCGCACCGGATACACCCCGCAGCACGCCCCGGTCGCACCGTCCGCCGAATCGGACGAGGCCGAGCGTTCCGCCGCGGAGAAGGATCTGCGTGCACAGGGGTGAAGTCTGGACGTACCACCCCCCGACCGAACCGGCCCGGCAACGCACCGTGGTCCTGCTTTCCTCGGACGGGGTGAACGAATCCGAACGTCCCTGGCTGCTCGGCACCGAACTGCTGGACCGTGATCCGCAGGACATCCTCGGCGTCGCCGTCGACGCGCGCTATTGGGTGTCCACACTGAACCTCACGCGCCTGTACCGGCCGTGGTTCGACGAGAAGATCGCGGAGATCGACCACGAGGTCCAGGAGCGCATCGACATCGCACTGCGCGCGGCACTCGACCTCTAGCGTCGTGAGTAGTAATGATGGTTCTAACCGTCGTTAGCACTCACGAGACCGGACCACTCGACCTCTAGCGGGCGATGACCTCGGGAGCGGCGTGCAATTTCCCGTCCGCCCCGGAAAGGCATGACGCGTTCCCGTCGCGCGACGAGAGGAACTCGTTGAGACAGTTCGCGATCTGCGCATGCCCGTTCGCGTTGGGGTGGAACGACTCCTGCAGGGCGTGACTCGCCCGGTCGATCTGTCCGAGGTCCCGCAGCTGCAAGGTCAGCCTGCTGAACCATTCGTTGACCGGGTCGCCGGAGCACGCCTCGCGGCCCGCGCCCGCCCGGGAGAGATCGAGGAACCTGGCCGAGGTCGCCCGCGACACCTGCTTGAGGCCGTCCGAGAGGATTCCGACGCCGTCGCGGCCCATCCACTCGAGATCCTCGGTGCGGAACGGGCAGCCGTTGAGACTGCGCAGCGCCTCGGGGATATTCGGGCCGACAGGCGACGCGTAGGACATCAGCACGAGCTGATAGTCCGCCGGGACGTACCCCGCCTGCGCCAGCACCTTCTTCACGTCGGCGACGGCATTGGTCACCTTCGGCACCATGGCGTCCACTTTGGACTTCCAGGTGGTGCGGAGTGCTTCGCTGCACGGTGGGCTGTCCGGTGAGAACCACGCCTTGAAGCACTCACTCACCTGAGCGGAGAACTTCGGGTCGTCGTTCGCGCCGAGCGCGATCACCACCGCCGAAACCCGGTGATCCTTGATCAGGTTCGCCAGTTGCTGCGCCTGCGACGGCTCGGTCCACTGCTTGGCCTCGCCGAGCGCGATCTGCTCCGACGGCGCTCCGGAACACGCGAGGTTCACGCGAGCCGTGACGTCGGGGATCTTGATCTGCTCGACGAACGCGCTGGGGGAGCGGTGGCACCAGTTGCCGCCCTGTCCGTTGGTGGTGGGCGTGTAGTCGCCCGCTCCCTCACCCGACACGGTGCTGTCCCCGATGGAGACGACCGTCAGCGGCCCCGTCCCCGGCGGCCCTTGACGCGGGACCGGTTGTCCCGGGCGGCTTTCCGACCCGAAGAAGACAAAGAACCCGACGAGAGCCGCCACGAACGTGAGCGCGAGTGCACCCCACCACCACCGGTATCGAAGCATCGTTATCGGAGTCTACGGACCGCAGCCGCTTCCGGTTCATCTTCAGGGGTGTGACGGTGCCGATGTCCGGCCGGACCGGACAGGGCTTGCGTCAGCCGGTGGCCGTCAGGTCGGTTCCGGCGGCGGCTCCGACACGATGTCCAGCACCACGGGCAGCGCGGGTTTCCCCTTGTCAGGCTTCCAGACGGCCACCGTGCGGGCGGTTTCACCGGCCGGCGGCACGAACACGACTCCGGTCCGCCGCAGGCTGTGGGACGACCGCGCCAGCCGGGTCACCCCTATTCCGGCCGCCATGAGACCGAGCACGAGCTGCGCGTGGTGAGCACCCAGGGCTCCTCGGCCAGGTCGGCGTGCCGCAACTCCGCCGAATCCGCCAGCGGATGCCCTCGGACAGCACTGCGCAGACCTCCTCGGTGATCAACGTGCGGGTCTCGAAGCCGTCGACCAGTGGTGGCCGGGCAGCAGCTGTCCCCAGTCCGTGAAGGCCACCTGGGTATCTTGATCCCCATGACCGAGGATCCGGACGCAGACGCAAGGCGGCTCGCCGAACTGGCGCTCGCCTCAGGTGACCCGACGGCGTGGTTCGAACCGCTGTACGCCGCCGCCGGAGCGGGGCAAGCGGTCGTTCCCTGGGCGGACGGGAAACCGAGCCCGGAACTCGTCGCATGGGCCGAGACGGCGGCGCATCGGCAGGGGCAGAGCGCGATGGTCGTCGGCTGCGGGTTCGGCGATGACGCCGAGTTCATGAGTGCGCTCGGCTATCGCACCTCCGGTTTCGACGTCTCCCAGTCCGCGATCAAAGCGGCGAAGCAGGTGCACGCGGAGTCCGATGTGGACTACACGGCCGCGGATCTCTTCGCCCTGCCGGAAGACTGGCGGCACGGTTTCGATCTGGTCGTCGAGATCATGACCATCCAGGCGCTCCCGACCGACCTCCACGACAAGGCCATCGAGGCCGTCGCCGGGCTGGTCGCCGAAGGCGGCACGCTGCTGATCGGCGCGGTCGCCGCGGAAGCCATCGACGAAACCTGGGACGGGCCGCCGTGGCCGCTGGGCCGGGAGGAGATCGAATCCTTCAGCGGCCACGGGCTCCGCATGTCCACACTGGACCGGGTCCGCGACGGCGCCCGCTGGTGGGCGACACTGACCCGCCCCGCTCCAGGCGATCACTGACAAAGAGCTTTACAGCGGCGGGCAGCCCTCGCGACCGAAGATGGCCCTTCAGCGCCGCCAGCAGTGCCGCGACCCAGATAGGGGATCGCGGCACTTCGGCGGCGAATGGCTACAGCTTGGACCACCAGTACTGGAGGTACACCTCGTACGGATGCGCCGCCCGGTCCAGGAACATCAGGTTGTCCATGCGGCAGTTGCACGGATTCCCTTCACGCGTGTTCTGCGGGAAGCTTCCGCCGATCTTGATGCCCCGGGGATTCGTCGCGGATGCGAGATCCGGCTCCGGCTCACCGGCGACCGCCCACGGGTCGCCCTGGTCGACGTAGAACCCTTCGACCGGTTTCCCGTTGCGGTACAACGCCATCGTGCCGTTGTCGTAGTCGAACGTCGCCGCCAGGAACACCCATTCCCCGACCGGCAACAGCTTCTGCCAGTCCTCCTTGGCCGCGAACGTCTGCGACGCGGCACCGTCGACCCGCCTGCCCAAGGCGACCAGATGCAGCTTTCCGTCCACATTGATCAGCTCGAGCAGTGCGCGTACGGCGTGCCCATCGGAGTCGCCCGACAGCAATCCCACCAGGCCGACCGCGCCGTAGCGCGCGCCCGGATTCGACGAGCCGGGGTTGGGGCTCGGGTTCTCGCCGGTCATCTTGACCCAGCCCATGATCGTCGCCGCTTTGGCCCCGTTGAACGCCTTCAGCGTCGGCACTCCGTCGGCGGAGTACAGCCCGGCCTTCCAGTCGTCGGTGCCCTTCACGGTCGGGTTGACCTGCTTGACCTGCAACGAGTTCCGGCTGCCGACGCCGTCCCGCACCCGCATCTGCGCGCCCCCGTTGACCAGGTCGATGTCCGTACCGGACCGGCCCTGGTCGTCCTCCTGCGACGGCTTCCCGGGAACGGGATGCTCGAAGTCGTAGTAGGCGACCATGTCCCGGCTCAGCGTGGGGAAGACACCGACCGGCCAGTGCCGCGTCGCCGGCTCGGCCGACGCGGGTACGGCGAGTGTGACACTCAGCAGTGCGGCCAAGGGGAGCGCCAGCAGGCGTTTCATCGGCCCTCCCTGGTTCCGGTGACGGTCAGGTCGCGGATCCGCCCGATGTTGTCGAACGACCCGAACCCGACCCTGCCGGATTTGAACGTGGTGTCGACCGCGGTCATCAGCGGCGCGTCGGAACCGTCCACGTAGACCGCGATCTCGCCGGTGTCCGCGCAATGCTTCACCCGGACGTCATGGAACTTCGCGTCGGTGATCGACGGCAACGCGCCCACCGAACGCCGTTCGTCCCATTGGTCGTCGAGCCGTAGCCGGTCCGCGTTGTCGACGGCGAAGATCCCGTTGTGCGGATAGATCGTGTTGTCCGTCGACAGATGCGCGTAGTAGAACTGCGTGTCGGACTGATGGCCGAACACCAGGATCACGTCGCGATTGGTGATTTCGACAGGAGTGTCGAGCCGGACTTCGGCGTCGATCCGCACCGAGGCGAACGCCGGCCCCTTCTGCAGCACCGCGTACTCGAACGGCCTGCGTGGGCCTGGCCGCGCGACACCGGCTTCGGCGAGGACGACCTCGCGGCCGGGGAACCGCCACTTCGACGGCGTCACCGGTGCCCAGTCCTTCGCCTTCATCGCATGCGAAACCCTGGTGTATCCGGCATCGCAGTCCGCGAAGACCCGGGTGCCGGTGACCTTCCAGATCTTCCCGTTGGCCTTGGCCATCAGGTACAGCTCACCGGACTGGTCTTGGCCGAACCGAAGGTCGACGCGAGCGTTCCCGGTCAGTTCGGGCATGCTGACGCGTTTGCCGGTCTCGTCCCAGAGCATGAGCTTCTGCAACTTCGGCAACGGGCCGCCGCGCTTCATGTCGCGAACGTCGGTGTAGAGCACGGTCCCGCTGACACCTTCACCGAAGATGTACTTGCCGTACAGGCCGTCGAGCCGGTGGCCGCGGTAGACGAATCCGCCGATCAGCGCGTTCCCGCTGTCGGAACAGGGAGTCGAGGTCGGGAGCCGGTTGTGGTCGAACGCGGCGACGGGGTAGGAGTAGCCGTTCTTCGCGTCGTCCGCCGGCAGCGGGAAGACACCGCAGCTGGGGTCGCCGCGCTTGTACAGGAACGGTCCTTCCCGTTCGCTCCAGCCGAAGTTGGCGCCGGGCGTGACCTCGTACACCGACTCGACGACCTTCTCACCGATGTGCCCGAGGAACATCCGGTGCTTCCAGCCCGCGGAGTCCCAGCTGAACCGGTAGGGGTCGCGTAGCCCGGACGCGTAGACCTCGCCGAGCGCGCCTGCCTTGCCCACGAACGGATTGTTGCGGGGGATCCCATATTTTCCGTTCGCCGAGTTCGTCCCTCGCGGATCGATCCGCAGCAACTTTCCCTGCGGCCACGCGAGGTCCTGCGGCACCGTGGTCTTCGTGCCGACACCGCCGTCGCCGACGGCCATGTACAGCAACCCATAGTCCTCGTCGAAGAAGCGCGCGTTCGGGTTGAACCCGATCTCCTGGATCCCGTGCAGCGTGCCCTCGAACCCGATCCGGAGCAGCTCACGGCGTTCGCCGGAGAACACGTCCGCCGACGGGTCCTTCGCCGTCCACTCGGTGAGCACGCCCTGCGCCGTCTGCGTCGCCGGATAGGCGAGATCGGGGATCTTCGATGTCAGCGCACCGAACGCCTCGGTGTGGATCGTGTAGAACCGGCCGTTCGAAGCGAACCGCGGATGGAACGCGACGAACCCGAACCCGCTGCCGAGGCCGCGGTGGGTGAAGAAGTCAGGCCCGACAGCGGCACCGACATCGAGGTAGACCTGCTGCTTCCCGTCCTTGAGGAAGTACAGCTTGCCGTTGAGGTCGGGCACGTACATCCGCCCCGACCGATCCGGCAGTTCGCCGAGGTAATTGATCCGGTTCCAGCGTTTGAGCCGGGAGTCGGTCGGCGGCGGCACCGGTTCCGACTTCGGAAGGGTCGCGATCTCCTTGAGCGTCAGCCCGAGGCCGGAAACCGTCGGCGTCGGCAGGGGATCGAAAATCTGGTCATCGGCCCGCGCGGCCGGGGTGAACAACCCCGCCACCAACACCGCGGCGAGTACTGCCAAAGAGCACGATCTGGATCTGGACATGCGCCCCACCACTCTGTGCAAGCGGATAACTCTCCGCGAGAAAGCGCTTTCTCACTCGCGGGTTTCAGGACCATACAGAGCCGAAACCGGCGGAGGCAAGGTCCTATCGGAGGCGGCCGGACCGGCGCCGTCACCCTTACGACGCAACGGTTCCCGGTGGCCGGAACACTAATACGATTAGCAGTTCTCCAAGAAGTGACCGAGCACCCGGGTGCCGAACCGCAGGCCCTCGACCGGCACCCGCTCGTCCACGCCGTGGGCCATCGCGCGATACGGGAAGCCTTCCGGAAGCCACAGCGGGGCGAACCCGTAGCAATCGATCCCGAGCGGGCTGAACGCCTTCGCGTCCGTTCCGCCGCCCATGCAGTACGGGACGACGACGGCTTCGGGATCCTCGGAACGCAGTGCGTCGGCCATCGCGTCGAACCACGGCGAATCCACCGGTGCCTCGACAGGCGGCTGATGCGCGACGAACTCCCGTGTGACACCTTCGCCGAGCATCGTGTCGATTTCGGCGAACAGGTCGACCTCCGCGCCCGGCAGCACGCGGACGTCCACCTGGGCGTGCGCCGAACTCGGGATGACGTTCACCTTGTAGCCGGCCTCGAGCATGGTCGGCGTGGTGCTGTTGCGGACAGTCGGCACGACGAGTGCGCCTGCCGGACCGAGCCGGGCGATCGTGCCGTCCACATCGGACAAATCAACCGGGACACCGAGCGCTTCGCCGGTCCGCTCGAGGAAGGCCTGGACCGCCGGGGTCAGCTGGACCGGCCACCGGTGTGCCGCGATCCGGCCCAGCGCGGTGACCAGCCGGATGACCGCGTTCTCGTCGTTGGGTCGGGAGCCGTGCCCGGCTCGGCCACGGGCGGTCAGCCGGAGATGGGCGGTGCCGCGTTCGGCGGTCGCCACCGGGTAGAGCCGTACGGTCCGGCCGTCCGCCGCGGGAACGTGGTAGGTGTAGGCGCCGGACTCGCTGATCGCGGCACCGCAGCCGTCGAACAGGGACCGGTGCGCCGCCGCGAGCCAGTGCGCGCCGTACTCGCCGCGATCCTCTTCGTCGGCGACGAACGCGAGGACGACGTCCCGTCGCGGCCGGACACCGGAGGCGAAGGCGGCGATCACCATCGCGCAGAAGTCCTTCATGTCCACCGCGCCGCGGCCCCACAGGTACCCGTCGCGGATCTCACCCGAGAACGGGTCCACCGTCCAGTCCGCCGCGTCGGCGGGGACGACGTCGAGATGGCCTTGCACGAGCAGCGCGGGGAGGCTCGGGTCGGTGCCAGGGACGCGTGCGATCACGTTGGTCCGGCGTGGCGCGGACTCGATGATCTTCGCGTCGATCCCGATTTCGGACAGCAGCGACGCGATGTACTCGGCCGCCTCGCGCTCGCCCTCGGAGTCCCCGCCGCCCCGGTTCGTGGTGTCGAACCGGATCAGCCTGGAACAAACGTCTACTACCTCAAGCTCAGCCATAGATCCCTTGCACCGCACCAGCCGCGATCGCCGTGACGATCTTGAACGCCTTCATCGCCTCTGTCATGTCCGGGGCGTCGAACCCGACCCGCCGGACACCGATCTGTTCCACCGTCGGGATCACCGCGGCCGCCTGCGCGAGATGGCTCGCGTCGAACTCGACCTCGATCCGATGGGGAGTCGTGTAGCGCCCGACCCGCCCCGCGTGGTTCATCGCGTCCGCCGCGGCCGCGGAGAGGAGTTCGGCGGTCCTGGCGGGCGGGAGGCAGATCGCGGCGTAGCGGCTGACGCATTCCTTCACGGTGACCAGTTCGGCCTCCGGCGCGTAGTCCTGGGCGTCGTCGCACGCCTTGTCGTCGCCGGACACGACCAGCACCGGGACGCCGTATTCGGCGGCCATGGCGGCGTTGAGCCTGCCTTCACTGGCCGGAACGTCGTCCAGCCACACTCCGGTGATCTGGTTCTCCAGGTACGTATGGGAGAGGACGCCGTCGAATCCGGCGCCCGCGTGGTAGCCGAGGAACACGACTCCGTCGACGCCGGTTTCGATGCCCTGCATCATCGAAAGCGGTTTGTGCCTGCCGGTGAGCATCCGAGCGCGGCCGTCGAGGTCCTCGAGCAGGAGGTTGCGCTGGGAGGAATGCGCCTCGTTGACCAGCACGTCGGTGGCGCCCGCGTCGAACAGGCCGGCGATGGTGGCGTTCACGTCCCCGGTGAACAACCGGCGGAAGCGCTGCCACTGCTCGGTGCCCGGGATGACGTCGTCGGTCCAGGTGACGCCCGTGGCGCCCTCCATATCCGCCGAGATCATGATGCGCATGCCGGGCACCCTAACTCAGGGACTTTGCCGGTGCCCTTCCACGCGAATCGCGGAGGTCAGGGCCAGGAGCCGGAGCGCGGATAGACCGCCCACGCGCGCTCCCACGCCGCGGCCCGGCGCCGGTCCAGGACCAGCCGGGTGGCGCGGTGGATGGCGACCAGTCCGGCGAGCACCGCGAACCAGAGCCACAACGCGATGAGCACGGAGTCGAACACGGCGGTCGACGCCGTCTTGGGCGCGGCCGTGAGGTCGCCGCGGGCGTCGATCCAGATCGGGACGGCCGAGCCTGCCGGGCTCCCGGGCGTGGCGACGACGGAGCCGGTATGCCGAGCCCCGCGGGTGTCGGTCCAGGAGGCGGCTGTAAATGAGTCGTCGGTGCCGACGCTCTCGCTGTCGACGATCCGCGTGGGAGCGGCTTTCAGCAGGTAGGCCGTGGTGGCCTTGCGACCGGACGCGTCGGCGGCCGCGGCGTCCAGCTGCCTGCCGTGGTTGGCCGAACCGACGGCGGCCGCGACGGGGATGGCGAGCAGCGCCGTGAGGATGACGAGCTTCAGGAGGAGGGCCTCGAACCGGTCTGAGCTGCGGGCGAGCGGGTTGCGGCCAGGGAAGAGCCGACGCCGGAACCGGGCGAACCGGTCACTGAACCCCTGCACGACGAACCTCGTTCCCTCCAGCCGACGAAACCGCCACCACAAGTGTCGGTCACGGCGGGCGTGATGTCGTCTCTTGGGGACACAGACCACTCTGTGAATCACTGCACAGGGAGTTGACGCTGTGCCTGTCGATGGGACGTTTCGAGCGCTGCTGTCCACCATTGGGTTGGTAGTTAGACAACTTTCCTAACAAACGTTGACGATCCCGCTCGGCCGGTCGGAGGCTTTGGGCACATCCGGACCCCACCCGCGGAGGCACGATGAGCCGGCGCGTCCTGACCCTGGCCTTGACGATCGCGATGGCCGTACTGCTGGCCGCGTCCGGCCTCGCCGGCGCGGGCAAGGCGAGTGCGGCGACCACGCACCAGACCTTCCTGACCTTCTACGGCTGGTACGACAACACCCCACCGGGCGGCGAGATCGCCTATCCGAAGCTGCACGACACCGCCGGAGGCAAGGGGACCTACGCGGATCCGATCACCTTCGCCACGACGACGGCGGTGTACAAGCCGGGCACCAAAGTGTGGGTCCCGCGCGTGAAGAAGTACTTCATCATGGAGGACAGCTGTCAGGAGTGCGGTGCCGACTGGAGCGGCGAAGGTCCGAACGGCGGCCCCGGGTTGCGGCATATCGACCTCTGGATCGGCGGCAAGGGCGGCTCCGCGATGGACGCCATCGACTGCGAAGACGCGCTGACCAACTACCACCCGGACGGCAAGCCGGTGATGGAACCGGTCGTGGTCGATCCTTCACCGAACGAGCAGTACGACCCGACGCCGATCTTCAACACCGGCACCGGTGAGTGCTACGGCGGCGCGCAACCCAAGACGACGATCGGGCAGTACAGGAACGGCTCGAACGCGCAGTGCCTGGAGAACCCGAACAACGGCACGACCGCGGGCGTCCAGCTGAAGACCGCTGCCTGCAACGGCTCGCCCGCCCAGCGGTTCACCTTCCACGGCGCCTGGCTGATCAGCAACGACCTGTGCGCCGCGATGTCGAGCGGGAAGGTCGTCCTGCAGAAATGCACCGGCGGACCCGCCCAGCAATGGTCGGTCAACCCGAA
Organism: uncultured Actinomycetota bacterium; assembly: GCA_963766045.1. GTDB lineage: Bacteria > Actinomycetota > Actinomycetes > Mycobacteriales > Pseudonocardiaceae > Amycolatopsis. The sequence continues at coordinate 3,606,809 of CAVXYN010000003.1, forward strand.
CGGGACGATCTCCGACATCCAGACCGGCGGCAAATGCGTCCGCGCGTCGGGGACCAGCGTCGTGGCGGGCAGCTGTTCCGGCAGTGCGAGCCAGTGGGTGTTCACTTCGGCGGCACCGGGCGAACTGGCGATCGGCGTGAACCCGGTGTCCGGTTCGGTCGCCCCGGGTGGCTCCGCGACCGCGACGGTCAATGTCTCCGGTGGCGATCAGCAGGTCGCGCTCTCCTCCTCGGGCGTTCCGGCCGGGGTGACCGCTTCGTTCGAGCCCGCGACCGTGACTCCTGGGAGCACCTCGAAGGCGACGTTCGCCGTCGCGGCGGACACACCTTCGGGGACCTACGCGGTCATGGTCACCGGGACGTCGTCCGCGGCGACACGATCCGCGACCTACTCGCTGACCGTGACCGGTCCTGGTTCAGGCCGTCCGGTCCTGCTGTCACAGGGCAAGACGGCGAACGCGTCCTCGGCCGAATCGGCGACCTACGCGGCTTCGAAGGCCTTTGACGGGAACCTGACCGGCACCCGGTGGGCGAGCAAGGAAGGCGCCGACCCGCAGTGGCTCAGCGTGGACCTCGGTGCGACCTCGGCGATCAGCCGCGTCACGCTGAACTGGGAGGCCGCGTATGGGAAGTCCTATGCCATCCAGACCTCACCCGACGGGACCACCTGGACGACGATCTACTCCACCACGAGTGGCAACGGTGGTGCGGACGAGCTGACCGGGCTCGCCGGTTCGGGTCGCTTCGTACGGATCAACGGGACCGCCCGCGGCACGGCGTACGGCTACTCGCTTTTCGAAATGCAGGTCTACGGCACGGTTTCCCCGTAGTGCCGCGTTCGCCGTTAATTCGTTTTGCCCGTGGCCGGACGCGGGCTACCGTTGTGCCCATGTGGATTTTGTTCCTCTGATTCGGCCTTCGACGCGGCCTGGCGTAGAGCTCACGCTCCGCCAGGCCGCGTCCTGCCGCCCACGTTCCCTTGCCTCATCGGGCTTTGTCGTGCGCGGAAATCGTCACCTTCCCGATCGCGATCGGCCGTGCCGAGAATCAGGAGGACGCCCATGCGTGCCCCGCGTCATTCCGCCGGAACACAACTCGTGCTTTCCGGTGTCACCAAACGTTTCGACGACCACGTCGTGCTCGACCAGGTCGGTTTCACGCTCAAACCGGGGGAGAAGGCCGGTGTCATCGGCGACAACGGGTCGGGCAAATCCACCTTGCTGAGGCTCGTCGCCCGGCGCGAGGAACCGGACAACGGCACGGTGACCGTCACCGGGCCGGGTGGGGTCGGCTATCTCCCACAGACGCTGGAACTGCCCGACACCGCGACCGTCGGAGACGCGATCGACCTCGCTCTGTCGGATATCCGTGAGCTGGAAACCAGGATGCGCCAGGCGGAGGTCTCCCTGGAAACCGCCGAGGAGCTGGCCGTCTACGGCGACCTCATGACCGCTTACGAAGCGCGCGGCGGATACGAGGCCGATGCCAGGGTCGAGGTCGCCCTGCACGGGCTCGGGCAACCTGGCCTGGACCGGAACCGGTCGCTCGGCATGCTGTCGGGTGGGCAACGGTCCCGGCTGGCGCTCGCCGCCACGCTGGCCGCGGCGCCCGAACTGCTGTTGCTGGACGAGCCGACCAACGATCTGGACGACGAAGCCGTTGCCTGGCTGGAGAACCACCTCCGCGGGCATCGCGGCAGGCTCGTCGCGATCACCCACGACCGGACGTTCCTCAGCCGTGTCACCACCACGATCCTCGAGGTCGACGCCGATCGCCGGACCGTGCACCGGCACGGCAACGGCTACTCCGGTTACCTCGCGGCGAAGGAGGCCGCGCGGGCTCGGTGGGTACGCCAATACGACGAATGGAGGGCCGACAAGGCACGGCACGAGGCTCTGGCGGACGCCAATATCGACCGGTTCTCGGCCATTCCGCGCAAGGGCGCGGCGGCCTTCAGCGGAGTGGGCTCCTTCCACGCGCGGTCCCGGTCGCACGGGGTGATGAGCCGGATTCGTTCCGCCCGGGAACGGATCCAACGGCTCGAGGTCGATCCGGTGCCCCGGCCGCCCGAGCCGCTGCGGTTCACGGCGCGGATCTCGGCGGGGGAGGTCGAAGTCGACCGCCACGTCGTGAAGGTCGACAACGTGTCGGTTACCGGCCGTCTGTTGCCGACGTCGTTGTGCGTGCTGCCCGGAGAGCGGGTGCTCGTCACGGGGCCGAACGGGGCGGGCAAGACCACCTTGATGCGGGTACTGGCCGGGGACCTGGCGCCGTCGACGGGCGCCGCGGATCGCGCTGGCAGGATCGGGTTCCTGCGACAGAACGGCGGCGTCGCCGATGACTCGCGAAATGTCCTGGCGGCGTTCGCGGCCGGACGCGGTGGCGAGGACGAACAGCACGCGGAAACGTTGCTGTCGCTGGGCCTGTTCCGGGCTCCGGAGCTGCGTAAGCCGGTCCGGGAGTTGTCCGTCGGGCAGCGCCGCAGGCTGGAACTCGCCCGGCTGGTGACCGAGCGGACGGATCTTCTGCTGCTCGACGAGCCGACGAACCATCTGGCACCGGACCTGGTGGAGGAAATGGAGCAGGCCCTGCAGGAGTACGCCGGGGCACTCGTCATCGTCACCCACGATCGGCGGATGCGACGGACGTTCGAGGGCAGGCGTCTCGAACTGGTGTCCTGAGAGCGGACCTCCAGTCTCGTGGGTGGTAATGACGGCTAGAACCGTCATTACCACCCACGACGCTGGACGGTCACCGCAGCGGCATCAGCGGGCCGTCGACCTTCGCCGGGTTGAGGCAGCTGTTCAGGCCGTCGACCAGCGAGCAGTTTCCAGGCTGTCGCTTCAGCCGGAATCCTTGCGGCACACCGCCGTCCGTGACGAGTTCTTGATAGGCGGGAACGGCGTCGGTTGGCCGCCGGGTCAGTGCAGGATCGGTGAGGGCGTCCACTGTGTACAGTCCGAACCGGGCTCGGTAACTGCCCCATTCGTAGTTGTCGGTGAGGCTCCAGTAGTTGTAGCCGATGAGGTTCATCCCGTCGGCCTTCGCCCGCTGGAGCCAGTAGACCGTGTCGCGCACGTGGTCGCCGCGGGTGTAGTCGGCGTCGCGGATCCGCCCGTTGTCCGTGGCCATCCCGTTCTCGACAATGTAGAGCGGCAGGCGGGGGAACCGGTTGTGGTAGCTGCGCAGCGCGTAGTAGATCCCCTCGGGCTGGAGCTTCACGTCCCAGAACTTGCCCGAGCCCGCGGCGAACACCGTCCAGTTGTCGACGCTGAGGCCGTAGTAGTAGTCGATGCCGATGAAGTCGAGCTTGTCCGAGACCTGGTCGAGGAAGAACCAGTCGGCCATCCCGTTGGCGCCGGTGATGTAGGCCTGGTTGCTGGTGACCTTGCCCGATGGGTCGACCTGGTGGATCAGGTCGTAGGCCCGCCGGTGTGCCTGGACGACGTTCGACTGCGCGGCGAAGTACCGCGTCCAGTGCAGCGCGCCGACCTTCTGCTCGTTGCTCAGGAAGATCAGCGGCTCGTTGAAGGTGACCCAGAGGATGTCCTGGCCACGGTAGCGCTCGACGATCTTGCGGCTGAAGTCCAGACACGCGGTGACCGTCGACGCCTCGGTCCAGCCGCCCTTGTCGAGCACCCAACCCGGATATACCCAGTGGTTCAAGGTGATCATCGGGGTCATCCCGGCTTCCCGGACCCGGCGGATCACGTCGTCGTAGTACGCGAGCTCGGCGTCGTCCCAGCGTCCGGGGGCGGGTTCGACCCGCGCCCATTCCACGCCGAAGCGGTAGGTGTTGACCCCGAGGTCGGCCGCGAGACGGATGTCGTCTGCGTAGCGGTGCCGGAAGTCGACGGCGTTCTTGTACGGGTCGACGTCGTCCTTGCCGGCGGTGCGGTCCACGAACCGCTTCCAGTTGCTGTCCGGAGCGCTGCCTTCGGACTGATAACCCGACGATGCGACGCCCCAATAGAAGTCGCGGGACCAGCCGTCGTCTCGCGATGCGGACGCGTTCATAGGTGAGAGTGTCGCGCATAGTGAGACGGCGACCGCCAAGGTGAGCGCCCGGCGTAACCTTCCCCGATGCTTCGGCCACTTCGTCGATCGTTCACGGCTACCCACGTCCCCGGCCATCTTGGGGACGTTAACGTGAGCGAACGGTGTTAACAAGCGTCCGTCCGGGGCGTACGACGATGACTCTGGGGAGATGATCACCTTGACCGGCAGCGCGGTCCGTCACGCCATCTATCTGCCGCCCTTCGGCCCGTTCGGCGAGCCCGAGGTGCTCGTCGACCTCGCCGTGCGGTCCGAAGCCGCGGGCTGGGACGGTTTCTTCCTGTGGGATCACCTCGTCGCCGACACGATGCCGATCGCCGACCCGTGGACCACCCTCGGCGCGATCGCGAACGCCACCACCACCCTGCGGTTCGGCCCGATGATCACCCCGCCCGCGCGACGCCGCCCGTGGGTGGTCGCGCGGCACGCGTCGACCATCAGCCGCCTCTCGGGTGGACGGCTGATCCTCGGCACCGGGCTCGGTTCCGACGAATCCGGCGACTTCAGCCGGTTCGGTGAGCAGACCGACCTGCTCACCCGCTCGGCGATGTTCGACGAAGGTCTCGAAGTCATGCGCGCGATCTGGTCCGGCAAGCGGTTCGACCACGACGGCGCGCACTACCAGGTCGCACTCGCCGAGGCCCCGCCCGAGCCGCATCCGATCCCGGTCTGGGTCGCCAGCTCGACCGACAACCCGAGGGTCGTACGGCGCGCGGCGCAATGCGACGGGATCTTCCCGAACCCCGAGGACCACACGCCCACCGCCGAAGAGATCGCCGACACCCACCGTGCCCTCCGGCTCGCCGGTCTCGCCGAAGACCGCCCGTTCGACGTGGCCGTGGCAGGCAACGCGAGCCCCGCCTGGAACGAGCCGATCAAGGTCGATGTCCCGGCGCTGGCCGAGGCCGGGATGACGTGGTGGATGGAATCCCTTATGCACCTCGACCCGCTCGAGCTTTCGCAGGAGATCGTGGACGCCGGGCCACTGCGGCTATGAGCAGGCTTGCGCTGTCGGTCAGCGCATTTTCTCGGGAACCGTATCAAGGGCGTGCACCATGGATACGGCGAGTTCGAAGGCGGCTTTGTCGTCGAGGGTGGTCTTGCTCTGCACGATGTCCTTGACGAGTCTTATTCGCTGTTCGTAGCGGGAAATGTACAGGGTTTCGAGGGTCATTGCCGTTCCTTTTCTGGTTGGAAATCGTGGCGAGCCTTTTCGAGGCCGTCGAGGACGAGGTCCAGGCCGAATTCGAATTCGTTGCCGTAGTCGTAGCCGGGTTTCAGGACGTGCTCGACGGTCAGTTCGGTGAGATGGGGGTATTCGCCGGTGGAGAACCGCGCCATGATCGCCTGCGCGAGGTCCGCGGTCTCCTCCGCGGTGTCGAACGGCAGGGTCGCCTCCTGTAGTGCGAATCCGTAAATGTAGCTGTCGAGGACCGACAACGCGTGCGCTGCCAGCGGGATCGGAAAGCCCGCCGCGCGAAGCGTTCCGATCACGGTGTCGTGGTGTCGCAACGTCGCGTGCCCTGGCGTTTTCCGGGATTCCATCCGTCCCGTCGCCCAGCGGTGCTGGGACATCACCTTACGGGCCGAGATCGCCCGCCTGCGCATCTCCGTCCGCCAGTCGGCTCCGATCAACGGCAGGTCGATCTCGCCGAAAACGCAGTCGATCATGCCGTCGAGCAGGTCATCCTTACCCGCCACGTGGTGGTACAGCGACATCGCCTCGACGCCGAGTTCCACCCCGAGCTTGCGCATGGTGAGCGATTCGAGCCCATCGGCGTCGGCGAGGCCGATGGCAGCCCTCACCACGCGGTCCCGGTTCAGCCGTGGCCGGGACTCAGTGCTCGAGTCGGCCATCCATATCACCCCTGTCGTCGAAACCTTGACAGACCTTACAACGTAAGCGTAGACCTTACAACATGAGCTTACAAGGTAAGGGAGGCTTTTGATGGCTACGGAGCAGCACAGCCGGCCGACCGAAGCACGAGACGCCGCGACCGAAAAGAAGACGATGCGGGCGATCGTGCAGGACGAGTACGGCGAGGCCGAGGACGTCCTCCGGCTCGAGGAGATCGACCGGCCTGAGGTCGGCGACGACGAGGTTCTGCTCCAGGTTCACGCGGCCGGCGTCGACCGGGGCGTCTGGCACATCATGGCCGGGCTTCCCTACCCGATCCGCCTCATGGGCTACGGCGTCCGCACACCGAAGACCCGCGTCCGGGGCCGAGAGGTCGCCGGGCGCGTCCACGTGATCGGCAAGGGCGTGAGGGGCCTGCGAGTGGGCGACGAAGTGTTCGGGATCGGTGAAGGCGCCTTCGCCGAGTACGCCACCGCCAGCCAGGAAAAGCTCGCGCCCAAGCCGAAGAACCTCACCTTCGAGCAGGCGGCGGCCGTCGGCGTCTCGGGTCTCACGGCCCTGCAAGGGCTTCGTGACCGCGGAGAAGTGAAGTCCGGGCAGAAGGTTCTGATCATCGGGGCCTCAGGCGGCGTCGGGACCTTCGCCGTTCAGATCGCCAAAGCGTTCGGAGCCGAAGTCACCGGTGTGTGCAGCACGGCGAAAATCGAACTGGTCCGCTCACTCGGCGCCGATCACGTCATCGACTACCAGCGGGGCGAAATCACCGACGACGGGCGGCGGTATGACGTCATCCTCGACATTGGAGGGCATCGTTCGCTGACCCGGCTGCGGCGCGCTCTCACCCCCCGCGGGCGGCTCGTCATCGTCGGGTCGGAAACAGGCGGCCGCTGGCTCGGCGGCATCGACAGACTGCTCCGGGCACCCTTGTTTTCCTTGTTCGTCAACCAGAAGCTCGGCGCGCTGGTCAGTTCGGAGAACGCGGACGACCTGATCGCCCTCACCGGGCTCATCGAGTCGGGCGCGGTGACACCGGCGATCGAGCGGACCTACCCGCTGGCCGAGACCGCGAAAGCCATCCAGCACATGCAAGAAGGCCGCACCCGAGGAAAGGTCGTCATCACGGTGTGATCGGCACGCACCAGCATTCGTGAACCACCGCCCCTAGGAGGGCATCATGACCCCGGCCACCCCCTATCCCACACAAACTCACCTTCCGTGGCGAACAGCAGATCGCCCGCTGGCGACCGCTCGTGCAATCGCTGCTCGCGATTTCGCACCTGCTCATCGCCAACGCGCTGGGCTCCTTGCGCGGCGTGCTGACACTGGTCACCTTCTTCAGCGTACTGTTCACCGGCCGATATCCCCCGGGTCTTCGCGATTTCCTGGTCGGCGTTTACCGCTACAACCTGCGCGTACAGGCATACGTCGGTCTTCTGACGGGCCAGTACCCGCCGTTCACCCTGCAGGCCGGATGACCGCTGCGATCGCCGCGATGACCGGCGGGGATAAGGCCGGCCATCGTCCGAGGGACTGAAGGTCCGACCATGGCCGACATCCGGCGTGAGCCGAGCGTTCCTGACGACGTCAAGCAGGCCGTGCCGCGGATGCTGCGGGTGACCGCGGCCATCGGCTGGCGGTTGCTCGTCGTCGCCGCGACCCTGTACGTGCTCGGCGTGGTCGCCGCCTACCTCGCCGCGGTGGTGGTGCCGGTGGCGATCGCCCTGCTGCTGGCGGCCTTGCTGGCGCCCGCTGTGAGTTTCCTCGTCCGCCACCGGGTTCCGCGTGGAGTCGCCGTCGCGCTGGTCCTGGTCGGCGGGCTCGCGGTGCTGGGGGGGCTGCTGACGTTCGTGGTCCTCACGTTCGTCAACGGGCTTCCCGCGTTACGAGTCCAGCTTTCGAAGACCATCGACGCCGTGGCGAACTGGCTCACCACCGGCCCGCTCCACCTCAGCGCCACGCAACTGCGCGACTCGGTCGACGAACTCGTGACCACGCTGACCAACTCCCAGACCGGATTCACCTCCGGCGCGCTCACTACGGCCGCGAACGTCGGCGAAGTACTGGCGCAGATGCTGCTCGTACTGTTCGTCCTGATCTTCCTGCTCGCGGACGGCCCCGGTATCTGGGCGTTCCTGGTGCGCGCGGTGCCCGCGCGCAGCCGCGTCCGGGCCGATGTCGCCGGGCGGCGAAGTCTGGCCGCCCTGGTCAGCTATGTGCGGGCGACGACCGCGGTGGCCACTGTGGACGCCGTCGGCATCGGGATCGGCATGGCCGTACTGGGTGTTCCGCTCACCATCCCCTTGGCCGCGCTGGTCTTCCTCGGCGCATTCGTGCCCATCATCGGCTCGGTCGTGGTCGGCACGGTCGCGGTGCTGATCGCGCTGGTGGCCAAGGGGCTCGTCCCGGCTCTGATCCTGCTGGGGGTCGTCCTCGTCGTGCAGCAACTGGAAAGCCACCTGTTGCAACCGTTCCTGCTCGGCCGCGCGGTGAAACTCCACCCACTCGCCGTGGTGCTCGCGATAGCGACCGGGTTGCTTGTCGGCGGGATCGCCGGTGCCTTGCTGGCCGTCCCGCTGTTGGCGGTGCTCAATTCGGGTATCCGGTCCCTGCGCAGCGAAGCCGACGAACACGTCGACCCGGCAGATGTGCACGCGAGCCGTCCCGCCGAGTCCGGCCCCGACGAACCGGGACTTGATACCGAGGGCGGCTGATTCCCCGACCGCGCTTCATATCCGACACGTCAGCGCCACGCCACCTCGTCACCATCACCATCCATAAAGGACGTTGTGCCGGGAATTCCATCACTACAGTCGATTTCCTGGATGCGTTCGGATCTCGATGACTCCGGCCCCGGGTTTTGGCAAGGTGCGCGTGTAGTGTTAGTGGTGCCGAGAGCACTTCGCGCGTGGGCGATCAAGCCCGCGTCGTTCTCGACGCCCAGTCCGGTTGGTGGCAGCGACCGGGGACGGGAGAAACGGCATGTCGCCGCATCTCCGTACGACAATCGCCGCGATCGCGTCGATGACCGCCACTGACCCGCCTTCGCATGCGCTGCTGCGGTTGAAACCTCAGGGCCCCATCACGGGTTTCGTCGACGGCGCATGGTGGCCCCGTTCCAGGGATCTTCCAGTCGAACTGCCCGCGTTGCTCACCGTGCTCGACGTCCCGTTGGGCCGGGTCGAACGGGTCTGCTACCACCTCGGCGACTGGCCTCCGGCCCGGCGCAAGCTCGCGGTCGCGGGCGGCGTGGTCCGCCTCGAGGGGTTCGGTTCGCAACGCGCCGGCACGGTGACGGTGATCGGTGCAGGGGACCGGCGTCGGCTGACCCTCCTGATCGTCCCGCCGGAGACCGACCCGGAACTCGCGCATCACATATTGATGACAGCAGCGCACCGGGACAACATAGACAGCGTCGAAACGCTGTTCTCCGCGCGAATTGCGGCAGCGGACGTCACCGGCCCGGTCGTCGTGCACGGGGACATCACCAAGGAGCGAGCACGATGATCACGGCACGGACCGAACGCCCGGCCGACGTCAACGAACGCGTGCGGGACGCCCGGGCCGAGATCGCCGCCGCCTTGGAAGAGCTCGACCGAGCCGATGGCACCACCGGGCGCCGGGAACTGTATGAAGCCCTCGGAGCCGCGCGGCGGCGGATCGCCACGGCGTACCGGACCGCACGCGGTCTCGACCTGCACACCGACCTCGACCCGACCCTGTGGTTCGCCTTGGACGAAGCCGCGCTGTGGCAGGACCACGAGGCCGAGCGATATGAGCAGCTCGCCGCCAAGTCAGCGGGGATGCGGTTTCAGCAATGAGGTTCCTGCCTGACTACCGCGGTGACGGCGCCGCGCGGGTCGTCGTCGATTCCCCGGCTGTCGGCCGCCGGTTGCGATTGAAGCCGCCGGGTGCGGCCACGGGTTGCTTCGACGGCGGCTGGTGGCCTCGGTCGCGGGATCCGGTCGCCGAGTTCAGCGCCCTGACCATCGCTCTCGGTGTGCGTTCGGGGCCGGTGTACCGGATCGGTTTTAATCCAACGGCGTGGGATCTGGCTCCCCGGCAGCTCGCACTCGGTACCGCTCTCGTGGGACTGACGGGCTTCTTCGGCCTCAACCAGCACACGATCGTCGTGCTCGGACCGCATATCGCCCGGTTGACCCTTTTGGGGATACCGCCTATGGCCGATCCGGTCGCTGCGGAGCGAGCGCTGGAAACAGCCGCCGCAGCGGATGACACCGGCGACGCCATGCAGATCCTGACCGCCAGCGGCGCCTGCAACTGAATCGGCGCGACATCATCAAGGCGGAGACAGCGGCGTCGGACTGCTCAACCGCATGCTCGCCGACAGCAAGGCTCGCCCGTACCTGCATCGTCACGACAGCACGTCGTGGCATCTGCATTTCCACAGTCCCGACGCCGATCTCGTGCAGCAGTGGGGGCCCGCCTCGAAGTGTCGGTCGCGGCGGCGCTCGGCGAGTATATCCCGCATCGGGTTGGGCTTTGTGCCGCTCCTCGGTGCGACCAGGTCTACGTCGACGCGAGTCAGGCGCAGATCAAACGGTATCGCGGGCTGGCCTGTCAGAATCGGATCAAAGCCGCCACGTATCGCGCGCGGACGCGGCGATCAGATTTGTGATCTCGGCGGGGTGGCGTCGATGTACCACTCTCGGCTGAACACCAGCCCGAATACGGGCGCGGGCAGACGGGTGACGACGCGCATCAGCGCCGAGAGCCTGCCGTTTCCGTTGACCTGCGAGGCATGTGCGGCGATCGCCGCCTGCTTCTCGCGGGCGAAACGCCGCACGCTGAAGGAATGCGTGATCGCCGCCCGGGCGCTGTAGGCCCGGAGGAGGACGCTTTCGTCGTAGCGGAACGGGATTCGCAGCAGGCGCACGATCCGGATGAGCCGGGCGACGGCGTCGCGGGGGATGGTCGCTTCCAGTAGCCGGACGCCCGTGATCTCCGCCGCGCGTTTGCCGACCACGTGCACCTTCACGTGGTCGCGGTGGCCGTAGCCGCCGTTCGGGTCGTAGCCGAGCAGCACCGACGCCTTCTCCTCGTGGACGATCTGCGCCAACCGCAAGGCGGCTTCTTCGGTGTCCGCCCTGGCAAAGCGCTTCGAGCGCGGGGGATCGGCATAGAGGTTCTTCCCGTGACCACTGTCGGCGTACCCGAGCGGCACGACGCGGGCGACGCCCAGAACCTCGGCACTCGCGTGTAGTTCCGCGAGCCGTGGCGATTCATCGCCGTCCAAGCTGATGGTCGCAACCACGACCACGACGCGATGGCCGTCGGCGGCCGCGCGGGCGAGGGTGCCACCGGTCAGGAGCGCTTCATCATCCGGATGAGCGTGGAAAGCCACGATCGTCGTCATCGGGCCATGATGCCCGAGGTCGGTGGAGACAGGCGGTAGTCAACTCTTGACCGCCTGTTCGACCTGTGGGTAATCTCCCCTTTACTTTCCAATAGTAAGGAAAGTTTCCTATTTATCCCCGCCGCCCTGACCGTCGGCTCACCAACGTCGGTGCCGATGGGAGAGGAGAAGCCGAATGCGTTGGGACAAGATCCGTCTCCGGGTGACGGCCGCCTTGGCCGCCGGACTGCTGGCCCCGGTCGTCGTCGCGAGTTCTTCGCAGGCGACCGAGACCGCACCCACTCCCACAACGCAGGCTGCCGCCGCACTGCCCCCGGGAAGTCCGGCGGCGATCAACGGACAGCTGAAGGTATGTGGCCTCCAGCTGTGCAACCAGGCAGGCAAGCCGATCCAGCTCCGGGGCATGAGCACCCACGGAATCCAGTGGTACAGCCAATGTGTGAAGGCCGCGTCGCTGGACGCGCTGGCCAACGACTGGAAGGCTGACGTCCTCCGGATCGCGATGTACATCCAGGAGGGTGGTTACGAGACCAATCCCCGCAAGTTCACCGACATGGTGCACGGCTACATCGAAGAAGCCACCAAACGCGGGATGTACGCCCTGGTCGACTGGCACCAGCTCACGCCGGGCGACCCCAACCACAACCTTGCCCGTGCCAAGACGTTCTTCACCGAGATCGCCCAGCGGCACAAGGACAAGACCAACATCATCTACGACGTCGCCAACGAGCCCAACAACGTCAGCTGGGCCAAGGTTCGCAGCTACGCGGAGGCGATGATCCCGGTGATCCGCGCGCAGGACTCCGATGGTGTCGTGCTCGTGGGTACCCACGGATGGGGCTCGCTCGGGATCTCCGACGGTCGCAACGAGACCGACATCATCAACAACCCGGTCCGCGCGAGCAACTTCATGTACACGTTCCACTTCTACGCGGCATCGCATAAAGCCGAGTACTTCAACGCATTGAGCCGGGCCGCGAGCAAGATCCCGCTGTTCGTGACCGAGTTCGGCACCCAGACCGCCAGCGGTGACGGCGGCAACGACTTCACCAACTCGCAGAAGTACCTGGACTTCCTGGCCTCGAAGAAGATCAGCTGGACCAACTGGAACTTCTCCGACGACCACCGGTCCGGTGCGGTGTTCAAGAGCGGTACCTGCGCCGGCAACTCCTTCACCGGTACGGGCCCGCTCAAGCCCGCCGGAGTGTGGATCCGGGACCGCGTCCGTTCCGCGGACAACTTCCCGACCTCCTGATCCCGGCAGCGCAGCACGAAAGGGGCGTTCAGGATTCCTGAACGCCCTTTTCGCGTCTGTTGCGATCAGTCGAGGAGCGTGAAGTCGACGTCGCGGAGGCGTTCTCTCCCGGCGAGGATGTTGATCGCCGCGATCTTCCCCTCCACCACGGTGAACCCGAAGACAACTTCGGGCTGTCCGTCCCGCAGGCCCACCACCCCGGCCGCGCCGTTGACCAGGGCGGGCATCGGTACACCGCCGTCGCCGGTCTTCCGGAACGTGAGGGCCTGACCGGCGACCGCCGCGGCGCCCCGGACATACCGGAAGGTGCCCGGCGGAAGTTCGCCGGCGTCGGAGCGGAGCTCCACATCGGGATCGAGAACGGCGACCAGCGCGTCGAAATCGCCGCTTCGTGCGGCCGCGAAAAACGCATCGACGACCTGTCGCTGACGGCTGAGGTCCGCGTCCGGGACGGTCGGCGAACCCTGGATCCGGCGTCGTGCCCGGCTGGCGAGTTGCCGCGTCGCGACCGTCGACCGGCTCACGATCGGGGCGATCTCATCGAACGGAAGCGCGAACATGTCGTGCAGGACGAACGCGAGCCGTTCGGCGGGATCCAAGGTGTCGAGTACGACCAGCAACGCGAGCCCGACCGAATCCGCCAGCAGCGCCTGATGTTCCGGGTCGATCCCGTCCGCACGGCCGACCAGCGGGTCGGGCAGCTGCGCCCCGACCGGATCCTCCCGCCGTGACTTGCGCGAGCGGAGCATGTCCAGGCAGATCCGCCCGACCACGGTGGTCAGCCAGCCGCCGAGGTTGTCGACCTCGCCGGTGTCGGACCGGCTGAGCCGCAGCCAGGCCTCCTGCACGGCGTCGTCCGCCTCGCTCAGCGAACCCAGCATCCGGTAGGCCACCGCCCGCAGATGGGTCCGGTGCCCCTCGAAGCGCCGCGCCAGCCAGTCGTGTTCGTCCACGTTCCCGTCCTCCGTCTGTCCTCGTCATAACCCTGACGGATGCGGAGCCGGAGATGTGACCGGGTCCGGGTCAACCGCAGGAACGGTAGCCCTGCACGGCGTCCCAGGAGGGGGAGATCGTCTTGTTGTACAGCGGATCGAAGACGTCCTTGACCTTCGCACCCGGCTTGAGCTTCGACGCCGAAGTGGCGACCGAATCCACTACCGCGCGGAAGGGCCCGGCGATATCGGCGGGTGCGGTCGGCAGCATCTTGGCGCCGAGGTCGGCGACGATGGCCGCGACCCTGCGCAGTTCGGCGAGGTCCGGTTTCGTGCCTTGCGCCGCGCGGCCGACCTCGGCTTTGTAGCGCAGGGACGCCACATCGAAGGTGGAGAGATCGAGGCAGAACGCCGACGTGTTCTTCGTGGTGGGGGCCGGGCTGCCACTGGACGTGGGAGCCGCCGAGCCGGAGCTCTGCACCGCGGGTGCGGGTGGTGTCGCTTCGGGTGTGCTGGAGCACCCGCCGAGAACCATGAACGCGGCGGCGTAGCAGCAGATCCGTCCCTTGATCATGGAGTCAACGTAGCGCGCGACCGGCGACGAGAGTGGGTGCTGGCAACAACCGGTCAGGGCCGGGCGAGGAAGGGTGCGACCAGGTCGTGGAACTCCTCCGGTTTCGCCTTGTGCACCCAGTGTCCGGCGTTTGGGTGCCCGGTAGCCGCGGTCCGTTCCTTCGCCTGTTCGCCGAGACGGAGAGCGTCCTCTATCTCGCTGAGCTTCGCGGAGGACAGGACGCCCGCCCGCTCGATCAGGTCGTCCTGGGACACGGTGGTCAGCCAGGTGCAGGGGATGAAGCCCGGGCGTGGGAACGCGAACCGCAGCACTCCTTCAAAGGGCAGCCCCTCCAGAGCGCCGACTTGCACTTCGACGCCCAGACCGCTGATGTCGACGCCCGCAGGAGTGACGACCTGCATCGCCCGGATCCTGGACGCGTCGTCTGCCGCCAGCAGTACGACTAGCCGCCGCTCGTCGAACTCCACCCACCAGACTTCGCCACGCTGCACATGTCCTCCTGGCTCAGGACGGCAGGCGGAACTGCGCGACCCTGACGTGTTGTGGAGACGGGTGCGGCCACCGTTGATCATCGGTGTGTGAAGACAAACGATCATGCTGTGGCCGCAAGTCGCAGGGTAGACCCCTGCCCGGTGGCAAGAGGCGTTCGAGGGCCTGATCGCAGGCCAGTTCACGCGGGTCAGGGGATCAGTACGGTCTTGCCGCCCAGGTCTCCTGCGGTAGCCGGGGCGCGGACCGCGGCCTGGTCGGCACGCAGCCGCTCGGCCAGGTCTCCGCCCTCGACCCGGGCGGCCAGCTCGGCAATCCGGGCAAACCGGCCGGCGGCGCGGGCGTGGACCGTGGCCAGGTCGGCCAGTGGCAGCCGCTGGGCCACCTCGATCGCCAGAGCTCCGGCGTCGACGCGGGCGACTAGGTCGGAGAGCTGGGTGACGTCGCTGCGAGCGAACACATGCACCGTGCGTACCCCGCGCCCGGCATCCTGCGGGCCGGGAATGGTGATGCTGACGAAGGCTCCGCTGTCGGCGACCAGGTCCACCAGCTGCGCGTTCTCCTCGGGGCTGGCGGGAGCCAGCTGGAGCACCACGTCGAAGTGCTGCCCGGCCAGCGCCTGCACAACGGGGGTCATGGCGTAGTCGACGATCCGGTCCGCGCCGTAGGAGCGGACACGGTCGCGGCTGCGCGCACCGGCGGTCGCGGTCACGGTGGCACCGGCCTGCGAGGCAAGCTGGACGGCGTACCCGCCCACCGCGCTGCCTGCGCCGTTGATCAGGATGTTCTGCCCGGGCTTGGGGTCGGCGTGTTCGAACAGAGCCTGCCATGCCGTCAGGCCGACGAGGGGTAGGGCTGCGGCGTCGGCCAGCTCGACGGTGCGGGGGGCGGTGGCCAGTGCCTCGGCGGACGCGACGACGTATTCGGCGGCGCGCCTGGCGCGTCCGCCGGCAGAAGCGCGACTACCGCGTCCCCCACGCTCCAGTTGATCACACCCTCGCCGACCTCGGTGATGACTCCGGCCAGGTCGAGGCCAGGAGTATGCGGGAAGGCCAGGGGGAGCAGGTCCTGTCGCAATCCCGCGCGGAGGCCGGAGTCCGCGTCGTTGTACGAGGTGCCGGCCACCTGCACCACTACTTGGCCCGTACCTGGCACCGGCCGGTCTGCCTCCTCGTAGACGAGGACGTCGCTGCCGCCGTAGGAGTGGTAGCGCACCGCCTTCATGATTGCTCTGTTCGCTCGCTTGCATGGCTCATCGGTTATCTCCCTGGCGGGTCAGCTGGTGAAGGATTCGTGCCCGAAGCGGCCCCACGCCACGAAGGCGGCCAGGGCGAGGTAGGCCAGGCTGGGTCGTGGAAGGATTGACGTCCGTGGGTCAGGTTGCCCGGTCGGCGGCGGCCGGTGTCTCGGCGCGGTGCTCGCGCAGCAGCTGCTGGCGCTTGGCGACACCTCCCGGCATGCGGTGCAGCCTGAATGAACCGGGCTTGTGCGCCTCTCCGGCCAGGTGCTTGGGGATGCCCTTGCAGACCACTTCCTTGATCCTGGCGCCCATCCCGTCGTCGATGTGCAGCCGCACCGCGACGTCGGATCTGTTGGCGAACTGGTAGATGCCCGCGCTTCGGCCCAGGCTGATGCACTGGGCGTACATCGACTGATGGAGGTGCTCCGGCTGCTCGCCCGCAATTCGGCTGAGCACGGTATCGGCGGCCCGCGCGCCCAGCGGCACCGCGTTCAGACAGCTCATCCGCAACGGCAGGTCCGACGGTGCAGCCGAGTCCCCGGCCGCGAGGATGCGCGAGTCGTCCAGGCTCGTCAGCGTCTCGTCCGTGAGCAAGCGCCCGACCGCGTCGGTGCTCAGCCCGCTGCGGACGGCCAAATCCGGAACGCCGAATCCGACGGTCCAGACGGTGACCTCGCTCGGCAGCTCACGGCTGTCGGCGAGCCGCACGGCTTCGCGGGTCACCGCCGTCACCATCGCGTCAGAGCCGTCGATGAGCGTCACACCGAGCCTGGCCAGCCGCTTCGCAACCGAGCGCCGGCCCCGGGTGTGCAGGTAGGGGCCGAGCACACCTCCGCAGACCAGGGTCACCGCGCGGCCGGCCTCCGCCAACTCGGCGGCGGTCTCGATGCCGGTGGGGCCGGCGCCGACCACTGTGACGGGGGCCGTCACGGGCGTGGCGTCGAGGGCCGAGCGCAGCCGCTGTGCCTCCTCCAGGCCGGCGATCGGGTAGGCGAACTCGGCCGCCCCAGGCACGCTCAGTTCGGCGCTGCCGCTGCCCACCGCGTAGATCAGGTAGTCATAGCCGAGCGTGCCGTCGGCCGTCAGTGTCACGCTGCGCTCGGCCGCGTTGATCCTGCTGACGGTGTCGACCACCACCCGGACCCCCTCGGCCAGGACATCCTGGTAGGCAACGACCGCGACGTCGGACCCGCCGACCAGCTGGTGCAGCCGGACGCGGTGGACCAAATCCGGGCGCGGGTTGATCAGCGTCACTGTCACGTCGTCGCGCAGCATCAGCCGATTCGCGGCCATCACGCCCGCGTATCCGCCACCGATCACGACCACATGCGTGTTCCCGGTCATAACGCCTCCTCCGATTCCAGATGTTCGGCATCAAGACACCGCGCCATCGGTCGTTGTGACAAGACGTGACCCAGACCACCCAAGGTTCGTCGGCGATCGGCCGGTTGACGATCGAGGACGTCGAGGTCGGCGTCCACAACGCCTCTTCCCCGGTGGCCAGCCCGATCCAATCGGACTCTGGTTATCGAGATGCGGCGACGGTCAGCATGCCGAGGTTGACCTGGCGGGTGATGCTTGTCAGCCTCAATGCGTCGTCCCGCTTGTCGCGCAGCAATGGAGGGTTCGGTCGATCCCCTCGATCTCGCCTAACCAGCCCTCGGACACGGCGCGCTTCCTCCACCGCTCCAAGTCGGTCTCCAACTCGTCCAAGCGGGGCAGCATTCTCGGGTTGATGTGAGCTGTGCGCACCTCAGGCAAGCGTGCTCATGAGGGCATTCTGTCCCATATGGACGCCGGGGGAGCCGAGTTCCACCTTGCGTTTGTCGAAATGCTCCGCGTCGTCGGCGCCCGCGGCCAGGCAGATCTCCTTGAGCCAGGCGGCGTCGATCACCGGTGACGGCTTGTCCCGTGGCTTGGCGAGTACCGCTCGGACTGACGGGTGATTCGCCGGCTTCGCCGGGAGCTTGCCCGTCACAACGCTTCCAGGATGGTGGCGTTGGCCTGGCCGCCGCCCTCGCACATCGTCTGCAGACCGTAGCGGGCGCCGTGGTGGTGCAGCGCGTTGACGAGCGTGCCCATCAGGCGGGTGCCGCTCGCGCCGAGTGGATGTCCCAGCGCGATCGCGCCGCCGTGGACGTTGACCTTGGCCGGATCGGCCCCGGTCTCCTGCTGCCACGCGAGCACAACGCTGGCGAAGGCCTCGTTGATCTCGAACAGGTCGATGTCCTCGAGCCGTAAACCCGCGCGCCGCAACACCTTCTCGGTCGCGGGGATGATGCCGGTGAGCATCAGCAACGGGTCCGAACCGGTGACGGCGAAGCTGTGGAGACGGGCGCGCGGACGGAGGCCGAGCTTCGCCGCGGTCTCGCTGGAGGTGATCAGCAGCGCGGACGCGCCGTCGTTGACCGGGCTGCTGTTGCCGGCGGTGACCGACCAGTCGATCTGTGGGAACCGGGCGGAGACGGCGGGGTCGTAGAACGCGGGACGCAGCTTGGACAGCGTTTCGAGGTCGGTGCCCGGACGGATCGATTCGTCCGCCGACACTTTGCCCGAGGGCGTCTCGATCGGGACGATCTGGCTCGCGAACCGCCCGAGTTCGTGCGCCCGGACCGCCTTCTGGTGCGACGCCACCGCGAACTCGTCGAGCGCTTCGCGGCTCAACGACCACTTCGCCGCGATGAGTTCGGCGCTGATCCCTTGCGGCACCAGACCTTCCGGGTACCGTTCGGCGATTCCGGGGCCGAACGGATCGGTGCCGGGCAGGACGTTCGACCACATCGGGACCCGGCTCATCGATTCGACACCGCAGGCGATGACCATGTCGTAGGCGCCTGCCATGACGCCTTGGGCCGCGAAGTGCACGGCCTGCTGGCTGCTACCGCACTGCCGGTCGACGGTGGTGGCGGGCACGGTTTCCGGAAGCCCGGCCGAGAGCGCCGCCCAGCGCGTGATGTTCTGGGCCTGCTCGCCGACCTGGTCGACCGCGCCGCCGATCACGTCGTCGACGAGGGCGGGATCGATGCCGTTGCGCCGGACGAGCGCTTCGAGGGTGTGGGCCAGCAGCTGGACCGGATGGACGTCGTGCAGCGATCCACCCGGCTTGCCCTTACCGATCGGGGTCCGGACGGCGTCCACGATGACAGCGTCGCGCATGGCTGCCTCCTTGCTGAGTTGGGAAGTCCAACTCACTGTGGCACCGAGTGAGTTGGAAATCAAGACTCACTGGGTTTACCCTCGTCACATGACCGAAGGACCACGAGACTGCTCGATCGCGAACGCGATGGAGGTGATCGGGGAGCGCTGGAGCCTCCTCGCGCTGCGCGAGGTGTTCTTCGGTGCGCGGAGGTTCGACCAGATCGTGCGTAACACCGGCGCGAGCCGCGACGTCCTGACCGTGCGGCTGCGCAAACTGGTCGACGCCGGGATCCTCGACAAACGGCTCTATGAGGAGCATCCGCCGCGGTACGAGTACGTCCTCACCGATGCGGGCCGCGCGCTCAACCAGGTCCTGCTGAACCTCATGGCATGGGGCGACGACTACGTGACCCAGGGGCCGCCGCCGACGGTGTGGCGGCATTCCTGCGGCGAGGACCTCGCGCCGGAAACGGTCTGCGCGCACTGCCGTGAACCGGTCCGCGAGAAGGACATGACCCTGGTCAGAAGCAGCCGGCGCACCTCTGTGAAATAGAGGCGAGGCCCGCCTCCCTCCAGCGGGCCTCGCCGGATCTGGCTCAGCGGACCTCGACGCCGGCGCCGGCGATGGTGTGGCCGGTGCACGCGGTGACCGTGGAGGTCGCCCAAGCCGGCACCCAAGGCCCCATGCAGGCGAATTGGCCGATGGACGGGTCGAAATGCCGTTGGAACAGCAGGGCGCGGTGCTTCGCCATGATCTACCGTCAACGGGTGCGACTCCGGCTGCGGTGCCCGCGCAACTGCCCGCCGACGTCGCCGCGTTCACCGGCCGGACCGGCGAACTGGCCGAACGCGCGCACCGAGGCGTCGCACGCGCCGTCTCCGCCGAGACCGACCTCGCCACAGCCCGCAGGCATTACGACTGCGCGATCGCGATCTACGCCGAGCTCGGCCTCGCCGCCGCGGAGGGGACGGAGGCCGAGCTGCGGGCTTTGAGTTGACCTCGGTGTCCTATGTGGACGAACGCCACTTCCGTTCGATCATCCGCATGAACGGCGGGTAGACGAACAGGTACCGGAACGGCTTGATGATCGCCATGTACGCCTTGCCGAAGGCGCCGTTGGGTTTGACGAGGACGGCCATCTGCCCGCGATACCGGCCTGGTTCGTACTCGACCCAGGTGAGATGCATGATCCCGTGCATGGTCCGGTTGGCCAGTTCGGCGGCGAACTCGTTCTCGAGCTGGTAGACCGGGGTGAACGGCAGCCAGTCCTCGTCCGTTCCGGTGGGTGTTCCGCGGAGTTCGTCCGGCAGCCGGTCTCGCAGCGACATCACCCTGGACTCGAGGCCCGAATTCCGGCCGTCCAAACGGAAAAGCGTGCCGAGCTTCCAACGAAGCGACCAGAGCGCGCGCACGATCAGAGGCGCGCCGTCCGGGAAGTCGCCCGAGGCGAACTGTGCCACCAGCCTGGCGAAGTCATCCGGCCCGCCCGGTGTTTCCAGCGCCCAGACGTCCTCGAGTTCGAAGTCGCCGGCGATCTCATGGATGCGCCAGGGGCGCGCGGTGTGTGCCTCGTTCGAGAGCTTCATGCCGAAACCAGCTGGATGATCTCGCGCGGGCGGACTTCGCGTTCGTCGTAAGCGACGTCGACGTCGGCCTCCATCAACGCGGCCTGTCGCACGCGCTTGACGAAGTCGTCGCGATGGTCGCTTTGCGAGTAGTGGACTCCTATGAAACCGGCCCTCATGTCTTGTTTCCTCCCAGTATGTTCCGCCATCTATACGGTAGCGTATATTTCGCGGTCGTGGTGAGACTGCAGGCAATAGGTGATGGGGGATACGGTGATCGTCATGGCCGCTGAAACCCGGACCCCGCCGACCGCCTGGATCGACGCGGGGCTGCGAGCGCTGTCCACCGGCGGTCCCGACGCCGTCCGGGTCGAGGCGCTGGCGAAGGCGTTGGGGGTCACCAAAGGCGGCTTCTACGGGCATTTCGCCGACCGCAACGCGCTGATCGAGGAAATGCTGGTCACCTGGGAGCGGATGAGCACCGAGGAGTTGTTCGAGGCCGTCGAACGCGAGGGCGGGGATGCCCGCGCCAAGATCCGGCGCGCGGGCATCCTGAGCAGTGACCGGCTCCTGCTCGTGGACCTCGCAATACGGGACTGGTCGAGGCGCGACTCCGCGGTCGCACATCGACTTCGGCAGGTGGACAACCGGCGGATGGACTATCTGCGGTCACTGATGCGGGAGCTCTTCACCGACGATGACGAGGTTGAGGCTCGGTGCCTGCTCGCATTCTCACTTCTCGTCGGAAAGCACTTCATGGCCGCGGATCTCGGCGGCCGCAGCCTCGACGAGGTCACTGAACTCGCGGGCAAACTGCTGCTCTCGTGAGCGCGAACCACTGCACTTCGTGCCCCGTCGGGGTGTCTCCAATGCCACATTGGAGACGTTGAGCGTCTCGTATGGGGCATTCGGGACGCGTCTGTCCGATATGGACGGTCGACAGGTGACGGTTGGCCCCAACTCCGCTAACGGGGCTCACGAGAAGTCGTCGTCCTCTTCGGGCGGGGCCTGTCGGCGGGCGACGTAGATGAGCAGCCCGATGATCACCACGGGGCCGGCGAAGATGAGGGTTTCATCCCAGCCTCCTTGGTGCATCATCATCACCCGCGCCGCGATGGTCATGATCCTGACACCAGCGCGATTCCGACGGCGGTGTAGCCGATCATGAGCGCGAGCATCGGGTACTGCCCGACTTGGATATACCGTGCGCGAAGCACGCCGATAGACCGGTCATGCGCCGAGGTGACGGCGAGGACGTGCCCGGCGACGATCCCGGCGATCTGCACCAGGGCGATCACCCCGGTCGAAACGACGGTGTAGTCGATCGCGCGGCCGAAACCCTGTTGTCCGGAGAACACCGCGAACGAGAAGTAATGAGCGACAGTGTATCCGACCATGATCGGGATCAGCGACGGCGCGAACGCGGGATACGGATCGAATCCAGGGCGAAGGTACGGCCGCGTCAGGCTGATGGCGCCGGCATAGGCCGCGTAGGTGAGGCCGATGCAGCCGGCGAGGCCGACAGTGCCGGCGACGACTCCGGTGTCCATCGAGGTCCAGAAGGGGAGCCGGGTCAAACCGTCGAACGCGGTCGAGCCGAGTACTACCAGCACCAAGGCCGTCAGCCAGGGCGTGGGGGAGAGGGTGAGCAGACCGTCCAATGGATTCCGGACCACCAGGCGCCCGTCGGCGCGCCTGCCGAAGGGGGAGAGGGCCGCGATCAGACAGGCATAAACCTCGAAGGCGTCGCCGCGATCGAACCAGCGCGGCCCATAGATCACTCCCAGAATAACGTGTATAACGCCATATACGGCAACGCAAAGTGCAATCACCTTCGGCGAGTCCGGCTGAGGAGAAGCCAGTTCCAACCAAAGAAAAGCACAGAGGCCGATGATCGCAGGCAGGTAACCCCATCGCTCGGGCAATTCCTTGGGCCGGACAGGGAACAGGGCGGCGATCGTCCTCAGTGGATTCAGTAGTCGCCAGAGTGGGCCGAACAGCAGTGAAAGGGGAACCAGGCCGACCCAGAACCAGACGTAGAACCACGCCGGGGCGGGATTGTCGGCCGAACTGTCCGGGCCGGCCCAGGCCATCGCCAGGAATCCCGCGAGCAATGCGACGCCGAGTACGCGCAAGGCGATCCGGAGGAACGCGCTATCCGCAAACCGTTGCAGCGCAAGGGGAAACGCGCGACCGGCGGCAGCGCCCCGGAGCCTCGGTTCCTTCCAGAGCACGGTGAGCGCAAAGAACGAGACCACGACGGCCGCGGCCCCCGCGTAGAGCGCGAGCCATAGCGGGACCGGCAGATCGGACCGGCCGCCGAGGCCGTGCGCGAGGATCATCCGCTCACCCGGAGCTTGGTCACGGCCGCGCCGCTCTCGTGCAGCTCGACCTCGAAGATTCCCGGGATATCCGCGGTGAAGCCGACCGTCGACGGCACGGCAGGAGCCAGCTGGGCCGAGCGGTCGTAGCCGTGAACGTGCAGCTCATCCGGCTTGTCGGAGGTGACTTCCAGTGCGACCTGTTCGCCGGTTTGTACCGCGACCTCGTCGGGACCGGATGCCCGCTTGCCTGCGGTGATCGTGAACTTCACGGTCTGGGCGGCAGGGGACCGTTGCGGTTCCGAGCCAGAACATCCCGCCGCCGCGAGCAGTACGGCGACGGCGATCCCGCTGATCCTCCGCATCGAGGTCCTTCCTCTCCTTCGTCCCGGCTTGCTTCGCCGGAAACCGGCACCTATGGTGTTACCCAAGGTAACAGTTACCTAGGTTAGCAGGAAGGCGAGCACGGTGTTCATGGCTCAGGAGAGCCCGCCTGCCGGCGGAGCGCAGTTCGGGCAGATCGTCATCGCCGGCCTGATGTTCTTCGCGGTGTTCCTGCCGCTCGCGGTCTTCGTGCTCCGTGAGCGTGCCGGCAAACGGACCCTCATCGGCCGGGTGGCCGACTGGATGGGCTCGTTCAGTGGCCTGCCACGCTGGGCGGCGCTGCCGATGGTCGTCGCGTTCTTCTCCGGGATGTCCGCGCTGATCGGCGTTTACTGGGACGTTCCGATCCACATGGAGCTCGGGCGCGACGAGGGCCCGCTCGCGAACCCGTCGCACTACCCGATCTACTTCGGACTGATGGGCATCTTCGCCAGCGGCGTGCTCAGCGCGACCCTGGCGACGGGGAAACTGCCCAACCGGACCTTCCGCATCGGTCCGCACTGGCGCGCGCCGATGGGCTCGATCCAGATGATGGCGACCGGTCTGGTCGGCATCGGCGGGTTCCCGCTCGACGACGTCTGGCACCGGTTGTTCGGCCAGGACGTCACCGAATGGGGGCCGACGCATGTGCTGATGATCGGTGGCGGTGTCAGCGTGGTGCTCGGATTGCAGCTGCTGCTCGGCGAGGCGCGTCAGGTCGGTGCGGCCGGGCCGATCGTGCGTCTGCTGGGTCCGGTGCTCGCGGGCGCGTGGATGATGGGCGCTTCGGCCTTCTTGATGGAGTTCGACCTCGGCGTGCCGCAGTTCCCGATGCTGTCCCAGGTCGTGCTCGTCGGCCTGATCGGCACCTGGACCCTGACATACGGACGGCTGTCGTGGGGGCCGGGTGGTGCGCTGATCGTCGTCGCGGTGTTCCTGGTGTCCCGTGCCGTCTTCTCGCTCGTTCCGCTGTTCGCCGACCTGCATGTCGCGTCGCTGCTGCCTTTTGTCGCCGAGGCGGTGATCGTCGAGATCGTGGCCTTGGTGGTGCGGACCCGCACCGGCTACACGTTCGGTCTGGTCAGCGGGCTCTTCGTGGGAACGGCTGGAATGGTGGCGGAGGCAGGGCTTTCGCAGTGGCTGATGCCCAATCCGTGGCCGGCCGCCCATCTGCCGTTGTTCCTTGTCTTCGGTACCGGGGCGGCGATCGCGGGTGCCTTCATCGGTGTCTGGCAGCACCAGCGCGTCGAGGAGACGGCCACCAGGGTTGCCGCCGGCGGTTCCCGGCATGTGCTCGGGCTCGTCGGGGCGTTCGGCGCGGTCGCGCTGATGTCGGCGGTCGCCGTCCCGCAGGATCCGCCCGCCGGGTTCACCGCGGACGTCCGGCTGACCGAAGCCGCGGCCGGTCTGCCGATTTCGAACCCGCATGGCGGTGGCACTCCCCGGTGGGTCGAGGCGACGGTCACGCTCTCGCGTCCGGATCTGGCGGACGACGCGGTGTGGTTGAACGGCTTTTCCTGGCAGGGTGGCGATTTCTATACCGCGCCGTTGGAGAGGATCGGCGACGGCGTATATCGCATGGTTCAGCCGCTGCCGGTGTACGGCCAGTGGAAGACCGGGATCCGTGTGCACGTTCCGAACCGGGTCATGGGGCTCGCCCCGATCTACGCTCCTGCCGATCCGGCCGCGGACGCGCCGGCGATCACGGCGGGCCCCGGTCCGCGGGAGTTCATGTCGGAGATCGAGTTTCTGCAGCGGGAACGGAAGTCGGACACGCCCGCGGTGTTGTGGACGGTGGCCTACGTCGTCGTCGGACTGATCTTCGCCGGGATGTGGGCGCTGTTCGCTTGGCTCTACGCCGCCGCGGCCGCGGGTGCTCGCCGTACCGAGATGGCAGGAAGGGGTCAGCGGCTCCCGAAGTCCTGACCTGCCCGTGATCATTGAGGCATGACGAGCCGATTCCGTTGTTTCACCTGTGTCGCGATCGCCGTGGTGTGGGGTGCGTTCGCCGCCGGCTGCGCTTCGGAACCGGCGCCGGCGGCCCCCTCAGCACCCGCTGCCTCGACGACCTCTCCTCCGCCGTCACAGTCGCCGTCCTCCACCTCGGCCGCGCCGACCTCGACGTCGACGGCGGGTCCGTCGTTGGTGGGTCAGCCGATGACGGCCAAGGACGGGACGAACACGAAGGCCTGCCGGGACGGTGCGTGCGAGGTGCTGGTGACGGCGGGGAAGAATTTCCGGGTCGGGACGAACAACGGTGTCGCCACGGTGGTCGTCCAGGCGGTCGGTCCGCAGGGGATCGCCGTCCACTACGCGTTCGATTCGGGTTTCAGCTCGGTGACGCCGGTGAGTTCCGGGACGACTCCGGGGGAGTTCATGAAGGTGAACGACGTCGCCTTCGTGGCTGTGGCCGTCGATGGCTCGTCCGGAGTGCTTCGCTTCGTCCGCGGTTAGACACACCCGGCACGTATCGATTGAGCATCATCGCGCGCAAGCGTTCTGCAAGCCCGCTCCCCTTGAATGCCCAGGACACGGCCCGTATTGCTGGGTCATACCCGAGTTTCGTGACCCAGCGCTACTTCGAAAACACTGAAAGTGATACTTGACCACGTCGCGGCGCGCTGTGTGCACGTGCGGTGTTGGCGAGTCATTGCGCGGTTACCGCGACATGTGGTTACTTTTCCGCTTCGGGGGTTGGGTCACAGCGAACTCATAGGGGTGGTCTTCGTGCGCACTGAGCGTTTTCCCAGGCGGTTACGCGGTCTTCGCGTGGTCGCGGTCCTCGCCGCTTCGGCTGTCGCGACGGTGCCGTTCGTCCCGGCCGCGGCGGCACAGCAGCAGGGCAAGGTGCTGCGGGTGGCGCTCACGACCGGGATCGACCACCTGAACCCGTTCACCGCGTCGCTCTCGGCGGCGACGCAGGTCGGCCGGTTCAACTACGAGTTCCTCACGTTGCCTTCGGCCGAGGACACCGCGCCGACCGGCGGTGTCGCGGAGTCGTGGAAGACCTCCGACGACAAGCTGACCTGGACCTTCACCATTCGCCAGGGGATGAAGTGGTCCGATGGCAAGGACGTGACCGCGCAGGATCCCGCGTTCACGTTCCAGCGGATGCTGGACGACGAGAACGCCCGCACCGCGAACGGCAGCTATGTCACCAACTTCGAGTCGGTGTCGGCGCCGGACGACCGGACGCTCGTCATCAAGAACAAAGCGCCGCAGTCCAATATGACCGCGTTGGACGTTCCGATCGTGCCCAAGCACATTTGGGAGCCGATCAAGGACCTGAACGCCCCGTCGACCGACGAGATCAGCGTCGTCGGCGTGGGCAGCGGCCCGTACCTGGTGACGGAGTACAAGAAGAATGAGTTCGTCAAGTTCAAGGCCAACAAGAACTATTGGCGTGGCGCGCCCAAGGTGGACGAACTGCAGCTGCTGCAGTTCAAGGACGCCGAGGCCGCGGTGAACGCGCTGAAGCAGGGCGAGGTCGACGTCATCAACCGGCTGACCCCGACCCAGTTCGACGCGCTCAAGGACCAGGCGAACATCACCACGAACAAGGCGCCGGGCCGTCGCTACAACCACCTGATATTCAACTTCGGGGTGAAGAACGTCGACAACAAACCGATCGGCGATGGAAACGCGGCGTTGCAGGACATCCGTGTCCGTAAGGCGGTCTCCGAGGCGATCGACCGGCAGACCATCGTCGACAAGGTGATGGGCGGTTACGGCCAGGTCGGCACCAGCGTCGTGCCGGCGATCTACAAGGCGTACCAATGGGTTCCGGACGAGGCGCAGAAGGCCAAGTTCGATCTGGCCGCGGCGAACACCGCCCTCGACCAGGCCGGCTATCCGAAGGGACCGGACGGCGTCCGGACCACCCCGGCAGGCGGGAAGCTCGAACTCCGCCTGGCAGGGCACGCGAACCGGCCGTTCGATCAGCGCGTCTCGCAGTTCGTGACCGGCTGGCTCAAGGACATCGGCATCGCGGTCAAGCAGGAGCTGGTCTCCGACGACGAGATGGACGACCGGACCACGGCGGGCAACTACGACCTCGCCATCTCCGGCTACGGCACCTCGCCGGACCCGGACTACGCGCTCGGGCTGCACACCTGCGCCAGCCGTCCCAACGCCGAGGGCAATGGTGGCACCAGCGCGACCTTCTACTGCGACCCGGCGTATGAAGATCTCTACAAGAGGCAGCTCGTCGAGTTCGACCCGGCCAAGCGCGCCGATCTCGTCAAGCAGGCGCAGCAGCAGCTGGAAGGTCAGTACATCGGTGTCGTGCTCGACTACGACAACGTGCTCGAGGCCTACCGTTCGGACAAGTTCGCGTCGTTCACCAAGCAGCCGCAGCCCGATGGCGCGATTCTCGAGCAGTCCGGCTATTGGGGCGTCTACGGCGCCACCCCGGCCGGCGACGTCGCGGCCACTGGCGGCTCTGAGGACAGCGGAAGCAACACCGGGCTGTGGATCGGCATCGGCGCGGTCGTGCTCGTGGTGCTCGTCGGTGGCGGCGTCCTGCTCGGACGGCGCGGCAAATCCGCCGATGACCGGGAGTAAAGGACCGCGTTGACCCAGGCACTCAGTTCTCTCGACCAGTCCTCGGCGCTCGTCGACCCCGACGAGCGCCGAGGCGGGACCGGCACCGCCCGGTTCGTGCTCACCAAGATCGGCGAAGCGCTGGCCAGCCTGGTGCTGGTCATCGTTCTCGGCTTCTTCCTGTTCCGGATGCTGCCCGGCGACCCGGTCCGGTTCATGGTCCGCGACCGGCCGACGGACGCGAAGATGATGGCCGAACTGCGGGAGCAGCTGGGCGTCGACAAGCCCCTGTTGCGCCAGTTCTGGGACTACATCTCCGGCCTGCTCTCGGGTGACATGGGGCAGTCCTACATCGCGAGGCAGCCTGTCTCCACGATGATCGGCGAGCGGTTGTGGCCGACCATCCTGCTGGTCGGCAGTGCGACGGTGCTCGCCATCGCGCTCGGGCTATGGCTCGGTATCCGTGCCGCGTGGCGCCGCAACAGCACCTTCGACCGCGTCCAGACCGGGATCGCGCTCACGCTGTGGTCGGTCCCGCAGTTCTGGCTGGGGCTCATCCTGCTGGTCGCGACGAATGGCCTCTTTCCCAGCCGTGGCATGCATTCTCCGGATGTCGCGCCCGGCTTCTTCAGTGAGGGGCTCGACGTTCTGCACCACCTGGTGCTGCCGTGCGTGACGCTGCTCGTGGTCTTCTACGCCCAGTACATGCTGGTGATGCGGTCGTCCCTGATCGGTGAGATGAACTCGGACTACCTCACCACCGCGCGGGCCAAGGGGCTGCGGGACGACCTCGTCCGTAAGCGTCACGCGGTCCCGAACGCGTTGCTCCCGACCGTCACGCTCGTCTTCATGCAGTTCGGCATGGTCGTCTCGGGTGCGGTCTCGGTCGAGGCCGTGTTCAGCTGGCCCGGACTCGGGCAGCTGCTCTACACCGCCCTCCAAGGGCCGGATCTGCCTGTCCTGCAAGGAGTTTTCGTGGTCCTGGCCGGTGCGGTCGTGGTGATGAACCTGTTCGCGGAGCTGCTTTACCGCGTGCTCGACCCGAGGGTGCGGACGGCATGACCAGTGTGGAGAAACCGAGCACGATCGTCTGGCGCCGTCGCCGGGCGGCGGTGGCGAAGCACTGGCACGAGTTCGCGAGCAACAAGGCCGGGCTGACCGGGTTGATCTTCCTCGGTGTCATCACCTTGCTGGCGATCCTGGCGCCGGTCCTCACGGACGAGTCCGGGCTCGACGTCACCAAGGCCACCGGTGGTCCGCTGAAGCCGCCGAGCGGGGACTTCTGGCTCGGTACCGACATCGACGGCCGGTCGGTACTGCTGCTGACCTACTGGGGCGCCCGGATCTCGCTGCTCGTCGGGTTCTCGGCGGCGTTCCTTTCGGTGTTGATCGGCACGATCATCGGGATCGCTGCCGCGCATTTCGGCGGCTGGATTTCCGGGCTGCTGCTGCGCTTCACCGACTTCTTCCTGGTGCTGCCGTCGCTGGTGCTCGCCGTCGCGCTGGCGGCGGTGCTCGACCAGGGCACCGCGACCGTCATCATCGCGATCGGCGTCACCGCGTGGCCGAGCACGGCCCGGCTGGTGCGGGCACAGACCTTGACCATCGAGAGCCGGCCGTACATCGAACGCTCGAAAGCGCTCGGCGGCGGCCATCTCCACGTCGTCGGCAAACATGTGCTGCCGGGTGTCATGCCGCTGGTGCTGGCCAACACCACCCTCGTCGTCGGCAACGCGGTCATCGCGGACGCGACGCTGGCCTTCCTCGGCGTCGGCAACGCCAACACCATTTCGTGGGGCGCAATGCTCGAGACCGCGCTCAACAACGGCGCGATCAGCCGGGGCGCGTGGTGGAACCTGCTTCCGCCGGGTATCGCCATCGTTCTGGTCGTGCTCGGTTTCACCCTTGTCGGACGTGCGCTGGAGACCGTGCTGAACCCGCGCCTGAAGGGACAGCACTCGTGAGTCCTTTGCTGGAACTGAAGAACCTCGGCGTCACCTATTCCACGGGGAGCGGTGAGGTGGCAGCGGTCCGCGGTGTCGACCTGGTCCTCGAACCCGGCGACACGCTCGGTGTGGCGGGGGAGTCGGGCTCGGGGAAGTCGACGGTCGCGATGAGCGTGCTGCGGCTGCTTCCGCGTTCGGCGAAGGTGACCGGCGAGATCCTTCTCGACGGCGAGGACATCACGGCCATGAAATGGGGCCGGCTGCGCGCGGTGCGCTGGGCCGAGGCCTCGGTCGTCTTCCAGGGCGCGATGCACGCGCTCAACCCGGTCCGCAAGATCGGCGAACAGATCGCCGAACCGATCCGCCTGCACCCGCCCGCCGGCAAGGCACTGTCGGATGCCGAGGTCCGGGCCAAGGTTTCGGAGCTGCTCGAACAGGTCGACCTGCCGCCGGGCCGAGCCGGGGCGTACCCGCATGAGCTGTCCGGCGGGCAGAAGCAGCGGGTCATGATCGCGATGGCACTGGCCTGTTCGCCCCGGTTGATCATCGCCGACGAGCCGACGACCGCGCTCGACGTCGTCGTCCAGGCCCAGGTGCTGGACCTGCTGGGCAGGCTGGTCGCCGAACAGGGCATCGGGCTGATCATGATCAGCCACGACCTGTCCGTTCTGGCCGCGACCTGCCGTCGGATCGCGGTCATGTACGACGGCGAGATCGTCGAGGAACGGCCGAGTGCCGAGCTGATGAGTGCGCCGCGGCACGAGCACAGCAAGGCACTCGCGGCCGCGTTCCCGACGGTCGGCGATCCGGTGTCGCGGTTCGCGCCTGCCACCAGTACCCCGCTTCCACCCGAACCCGACCGAAGCGGTGACCAGCCCGCGTTGCTGGAGGCCGAAGACCTGCGGGTGAGCTTCCGCGACCGGACCGGGAAACGGATCAACGCCGTCGCCGGGGTCAGCCTTCAGGTGCGGCGGGACGAGATCGTCGCGCTGGTCGGCCAGTCCGGCTCGGGGAAGACCACGCTGGCCCGCACGCTGCTCGGCCTGCAGAAACCGGACTCCGGCTCGGTGCGCTACGACGGCAAACCGGTCCCGCTCGGCGGTGCCGGGCTGAAGGCATACCGGCGCCAGGTCCAGCTGGTGCTGCAGGACCCCACCAGCGCGCTGAACCCGAACCACACGGTGTACGAAGCCGTCGCGGAAGGCCCGCGTATCCACGGGCTCGGCGCCGACGAGCACGTGATCGTCACGAAGGCCCTCGAAGCGGCGGAGCTGCGGCCCGCCGAGAAGTTCCTGGACCGGCTCCCGCACGAATTGTCGGGCGGGCAGCGGCAGCGGGTGGTCATCGCGGGCGCGCTCGCGCTCGACCCCGGCGTCCTGGTCGCAGACGAACCGGTCGCCTCGCTCGACGCGTCCGTCCGCGGCGAGATCCTCGCGCTGCTGCTGCGGCTCAGGCGTGAGCTGGGTCTCGCCGCGCTGGTGATCACTCACGATCTCGGTCTGGCCTGGAACATCGCCGACCGGGTCGCGGTCATGTATCGCGGAGAGCTCGTCGAGGTCGGTACGGTGGAAGAGGTCCTGCTGGACCCGAAACACGACTACACGAAGTCCCTGCTCGCCGCCCTTCCCGGCGGTACGGCTCAGCGGGCGGCCGCCGACCGCTGAGCGACGGATTTCCCGTCATGGGCGCGGAAATACCCATTGCCGCGCACACGCACAGGCGCGGTGTGTAACCTCCAAT
This sequence comes from uncultured Actinomycetota bacterium, assembly GCA_963766045.1. Classification (GTDB taxonomy): domain Bacteria; phylum Actinomycetota; class Actinomycetes; order Mycobacteriales; family Pseudonocardiaceae; genus Amycolatopsis. The sequence continues at coordinate 3,638,202 of CAVXYN010000003.1, forward strand.
CTCGAAATGGCGACCACGACAGACTCCCCGCAGACGCCCTCGGCCGGTTCGCTCGGCGAGCGGCTCCGGGTGCCTTCCCGGTTCCCGTACCGCACCATCGCGATGGGAACCGTGGGCAGCACGCTGCTGATGCTGGCCGCGCTCGGCGCGGGCGGCATCCTCATCCGTGACCCGATTCTCGGGCACGGTCCGCTGTCGTGGATCCGCTACGGGCACGGCCGGATCCTGGCCAACGCGATGCTCTACACCGGGTTCGCACTGATCGTCTGGGCGTGGGTCCGCCTCGGCCGCTACGCGCTCGCCGGCCGGGTCGGCAGCCGTCCGATCGTCATCGCCGCGGCTTGCTGGATGGCTCCGCTGCTGGTGTCGCCGCCGCTGTTCACCCGCGACGTCTTCTCCTACCTCGGTCAGGGCGCGCAGCTGCTGCACGGTCTCGATCCGTACCAGAACGGTCCGGCGGAGCTGTCCGTCCTGCCGGACGTGGTGCAGAACGTCCACCCGCTCTGGCAGACCACGCCCGCGCCGTACGGGCCGCTGTTCCTCCTGGTCGCGAAGTCGATCGTCTCCGTCACCGGCAACGACATGATCGCCGGTGTCATCGCGACCCGGCTGGTCCTGATGCTCGGGCTCGGCGGGATGCTGTGGGCGCTGCCCCGGCTCGTCAAGCACCTCGGCGGTAAACTGCCGATCACCCTGTGGCTCGCCATCGCCAGTCCGATGACGGTGATCCACCTCGTCGGCGGGCCGCATAACGACCTGCTGATGCTCGGCTTCCTCACCATCGGTGTGCTGGCCGCGCTGGAACGCAAACACGTGGTCGCGATCGTGCTGGTCACGATCGGCATGCTGATCAAACCGACCGCCGCCTGGGCGTTGCCGTTCCTGGTGTGGGTGTGGGCGAACCACCTGCCCGGCGAGAAGAAGGTGGGCAACTTCTTCCGCGCCGGCGCCGCGTCGGTCGGGATCTTCCTGCCGGTGTTCGTCGCCGGGACCTGGATCTCGCTCGGCTCGTTCAACCTCGGCTGGCTGACCGGTCTGAAGGCCCCGACGCTCATCGCGAACTGGATGAACTTCCCGACCGGCATCGGCGAGATCTTCTACTCGCTGGTGAACCTGGTGGTCGACGTCGAGGTCTCACCGTTCGTCACCGTGTTCCGGGCGATCGCGATGGTCGGCCTCTTCATCTTCGCCGGCCGCCAATGGTGGCTCGCCCGCCACGGCGGCAACCCGGCGATCCACCGGATGGCGATCGTCCTGCTGGCCGGCGCCATCGTCCCGCCGCCGTCGCTGCCGTGGTACCTGACCTGGGGTTTCGTCGTCCTGTCTGCCTTCGAATGGCGCCGCCGGAACCTCGCGGTCGTCGTCGCGGTGTCGGTGTTCGTGACGCTGGTGTACTACCCGACCGGCGAGCAGGCGCTCTACGACTGGTGGTTCATGGGCATCGTTGTCGCGGCGAGTGTGTACGCGGCCGCGTCGCTGCTGCGGCCGGATCCGCTGGGGATCATCTCGGCTTGGCGAGGAAAGCCGGTGGAGCAGTTCCTTCCGGCCGAGGCTCCTCGCTCCTAAAGCTCGTGAGCGGTAATGGCGGTTATTGAGGGGTAAGGCAAGTGTGGCGTGTGGGTCACCCCGGTGCAGGCGTTCATCTGGCCGTGAAGGGCTCCTTGCCTACCCTGAGGGTAGTGAAGGAGCCCTTCACTACCCCGCCGAGGTGATCTCTCTGGTGACAGTGGGGCAACCGTGACACCAGTGTCGACCAACCACCCAACACGACACCCTTGCCTTTCGGCTTAGTAACCACCATTACCGCTCACGAGGCCTGCCACCCTCGCCACGTATGCACCAGCGTGCTGACCACGGCATGAGGAGGCGGCTGAGTCTCGTATTGCGGGTACTTCTCCCGCAGCAACCGCACCGGCAGTTCCTGCTCGTCTGAATCGGTCAGTACTCGGGCGACCCCGTCCGCCCGTGCCCACCACAGCTGGGCCCAGTCGTCGTCGTAGTGATCGGTCAGGAAGCTGACCGCCGGGTTCTCGGCGATGTTCCGCAGCCGCCGCAACGCCGTGGTGCTCTTGGGTTTGTGGTCGATGGCGAACACCACCGAATCGCCCTCCAGCACGAAGGTCACCGGTACCAGATGGGGCACGCCGTCCGAGCCTGTCGTCGCCAGCCGGGCGACTCGCTCGCGTTCGAACCGGGCCCGGGCCTCCGCAGGCGTCAACCGCATCTGGCCAACGGTACGCAGCCGGTCACCGACGGCCAACCGAGCTAGTCCGGGCGGCGCACCCGGAGCACGTTGTCACTGCGCGTCCCGGGCTGGCCGTCAGGTCCGGGGAAGTCGCGCTCCACGACGTCCTCGAGTTCGACGGTCCACTCGCCCTGCGGTAGCGCGAGTGCTTCGAGCACCTCACGGGTCGTGGGGAAGTGAACCTGATGCGGCGGCTCCGTCAGCCAGGACGGCCAGCCGTAGTGGCCGACGATCAGCAGCGTCCCGCCTGGAGCGACGGCTTCGGCGGAGCGGCGGAGTGCCTTGTCGCGTTCCCCGGCAGGCTCGACCGGGGAGTGGAAGAACTGGGCGGACACGAGGTCGAACCGGCCCTCGGGGAAAGAGGTCGCGAGGTCGTGCCGCTCCCAGGTGATGCCCTCGGCACCGGCTTCGGCGGCGTGTCCGGCCGCTCGCTTCAGGGCGGTGTCGGAGATGTCGACGGCCGTGACCCGCCATCCCTGCTGCGTGAGCCAGATCGCGTCGCCGCCCTCGCCGGAGCCGAGGTCGAGCGCCGTGCCAGGTGTCAGCGAAGCGACTTCGCGGACCAGGAGGGGGTTCGCCTTGCCGCTCCAGATCTGGTCCTTGTCCTGATAGAAGTCTTCCCAGAACTGCCGTGTGGAATCCATGAACGCACGATGCCCGCGTTTTGGCGGAAACCGCCAGTTCTGTTGCCGTTATGGCAACGCCGGAGCGGTCAGCGTGAGCGTGCCCACGTCGGCGTCGAGGGTCGCTTCGGCGCCGAGCGGGATCGTCGGCGACGACGGAACGTGCCCGAACCCGAAGTCCCACACCATCGGCACCCCGAGTGGACCCAGCCGTTCGAGCATGAGGTCCCGGATCAGGCCGGCGTCACCGCACGATTCCCACGAACCGAGCACGATGCCGCGTACCCCGTCGAACCAGCCCGAACGCAGGAGTTGTGTGAGCATCCGGTCGAGCCGGTAGGCGCTTTCGGTGACGTCTTCGAGCAACGACTATCGAGTTCTGAGCCGAACCGTGCTCCGGGGTGCCGAGGCCGGAGGCGAGCAAGGCGAGGTTCCCGCCGGTGAGCGTTCCGGTCGCCTTCCCTGGCACCAGCGGTGACATCGTCGCGGAGGAGATCGTCCGGACCCGCTCCGGTTCGAACAACGTCAGCCGCAGGTGTTCGGCGGCGACGGCGTCGAACAGCAGGCTCGCCGGCATCGGCGAGAACAGCGTGTCCAGGCCCAGCCGGAGGTTGACCGCCCGGTGGAGCGCGGTCAGGTCGCTCGATCCCGCGAACACCTTCGGCCCCGCTTCACGCAACGCCGCCCAGTCGACGAGCTCGAGCATCCGCTGGGCGCCGTAGCCACCGCGGGCGGCGAGGACGCAGGTCACGCCCGGATCCAGCCAGGCCTGGGTGAACTCGGCGGCGCGTTGCTCGTCCGGCGCGGACAGGTAACCCTCCGGCGCGGCACGGACGCAGTCACCGATCCTGACCTCGACACCCCAGCCGAGCAGTATCGGCAACGCCTTCTCGAGAAGCTCCGGCGGAACCGGACCAGACGGTGCGACCAAGGCGATCGTGTCGCCCGGCCGGACCCTCGGCGGCCTCAACGGTCCAGGCGCAGTGTCGGGACGCCCGGGGTTTCGAAACCGAAAACCTGGCCGTAGAAGGACAATTCGGCCTCGAGCGCGGCCACGATCGTCTCCGCCTTCCGGAAACCGTGCTGTTCTCCCTCGAACTTCAGATAGGCGTGCTCGATACCTCGTCCCGCGAGCCCGGCCACGAACCGGTCCGCCTGCTCCGGCGGGCAGATCTCGTCCTCGAGGCCCTGCAGGAAAAGCAGCGGCCCGGCGAGGGTGCCGGCGTTGGCGATGGGCGACCGGTCCCGGTAGCGCTGCTCGGCTTCGGGTAGCGGGCCGACCAGGCCGTCGAGATATCGGGACTCGAAGTCGTGGGTCTCGCCGCCGTCTCCGGTCCATTGGTACAGATCGAGGATGGGGTACATGACCGTGCCCGCCCGGTAGGTCGTCGTCGTGGTCAGTGACGCGGCGGAGGTGAACCCGCCGGCACTCCCGCCCCGGATCGCGAGCCGGTCGCCGTCGACCGTCCCTTCGGCGGCCAAAGCCTTCGCCACCGCGACACAGTCGGCGACGTCGACGACACCCCACTGCTCACGCAGCCGCTCGCGGTACGCGCGCCCGTAACCGGTGGAGCCGCCGTAGTTCACCGTGACGACGGCGATGCCGCGGCTGGTGAAGTAGGCGATCTCGAAGTCGAGCGCCGCGTAGTCACGGCCGGTCGGCCCGCCGTGGGGGTACACCAGCAGCGGCGGCAATTCCCCTTCCGGTGCGGCGAAATCCGCGTTCGCGGGAAGGTAGAGGAACGCGGGTACGCGGGCGTCGTCCGTCTCGAACACCCGCTCCACGGGGGTCGAGAGACAGCCGGGTTCGGGCGGCTCGGGAAGGGTCGCGAGTTCGGTCAGGGACCCGGCGGCGAGATCGACCTTGACGACGGAGGCTTCCCGCTTCGGCCCGGCCGCGACACCGGCGACACCGCCCTCGTGCACCGCGAAACCGTTGGCGGACCACACGGTCAGGTCGGAAGCGGCCGCCACTGGAATGACCTCGCGAGTCGTCTCGTCGAGAACGGCCAGCTTTCCCGAGGCGATCACGGCGTAGCGGCCTTCACCGAGTTGTGCGAACCACCGGGTTCCGAGCTTCCACATCGCGCCGCCGAGTTCCTGCTCGACCGGCGCCAGGTTCACGACCGCGCCGTCGAGCCCGACACGGTGGAGGTTCCACCAGCCGTCCGGGTCCATGAGCGCGAGCAGGCTGTCCGCCGTCTCCCACTCGACCTGGCAGACGGCGACGTCGGCGCCACCGGCGAGTACTCGGTGCGGCCCGAACGTGCCGTCCTCGCCGACCTCGGCGACGCACAGTTCCGTTCCGTCCCAAGGCATCGAGGGGTGGTCCCAGCCAAGCCACGCCGCCCGCGCACCGTCCGGCGAAAGCTGGGGCGCGGTGAGGAAATGGTGGCTCGCCGAGAGCACCCGCTCCGGCCCGCCGTCCAGCGGAAGCGCGATCAGGTCCCTGGCGATGTCGGCACGGCGCGGGCCGGTACTGCGCTCGCGCACCAGCCACACCTCACCAGCGCGGCCGGGACGGAGGTCGCTGTACCGGATCCCGTGCCGGGTGGCGGGTTCCGGCGTCAACGCCGTCGTCTCACCAGTGGAGAGATCGCGACGGTAGACCCGCTGATCCACCCAGTGGGTGAAGACGAGAATGTCGCCCACCACGATCCAGGGCCGTCCGCCGTACTCGTGGACCCGGTTCCGCGCGTTCCATGGCGCGGGCAGGACGTCTTCGACCGTTCCGTCGGCGCGTGACCGCACGAGGGTGACACGTCCACCCTCGCCGGTTCTCGCTTCGGCCCACCAGATCTCTTCGCCGGCGAGACCTAGCCATTGCGCGCTCACTCCCGATGCCGCGACGTCGGCGGCCGAAAGGGGAGACGTCCAGGTGCCGTAGGGGGCGATCTCTACCACAGCAGAAGACTAGGGCGTGTCTGCTGCCCCGCCGTGGCGCGGGGCAGGACCACGGCGATCCGTTCTGTCCAGCCGTTTCGCCCAGGGCCGAACCGCAGGGCGGCGGATGCCGATCATGGGGCCGTGGCCTAGGGTCGGAGGTGTCATGTCTCGCGTAATCCACGTCTTCCGCCAGCCCGACCGGTTCGTCGCCGGAACCGTCGGGGAGCCCGGTGACCGAACGTTCTACCTCCAGGCGTCCGAAGACGTCCGCACGATCAGTGTGACGATCGAAAAACAGCAGGTCGCGGTCCTGGCCGAACGGCTCGGTTCGCTGCTGGAAGAGGTCGCCAACCGGTTCGGCGCGGACGTACCGGCCGATGCCCCCGACGAACTGCTCGACGTCGACCCCCTGACCGTTCCGGTCGAGGAGGAGTTCCGCGTCGGGACCATGGGACTCGGCTGGGACGCCGACAGCAGCGCCGTCGTCATCGAGCTGCTCGCGATGACCGAGGGCGAGGTGGACGAAACGGTCGTTCTGGACGACACGGAAGAAGGACCGGACGCCGTCCGTGTCTTCCTGACCCCGGCCGCGGCGAGGGCTTTCGCCGAACGCGCCGACCGGGTCGTCAACGCCGGCCGCCGACCGTGCCCGCTGTGCGCCGAACCGCTCGATCCGGCCGGGCATATCTGCCCCCGTCAGAACGGCTACCGGCGCGACGTCGACGTCCTGGAAGACTGAACGGGTGGCGGAAACCTCGCAGGCGCATCCCGACCCGTCGGATCCCGCGTCGCTGGAACTGGTGACCCGAGGCAAGATCGATGTCGAGGGCAGGCTCGTCGACGCGTCCAACGTGACGTTGTTCTGCACGATCGAACTCGATGGCGCGACCGGAACCGTGGTGTACAAACCGGTTTCGGGTGAACGTCCGCTGTGGGACTTTCCGGACGGGACACTCGCCGGCCGCGAGGTCGCGACGGCGCTGGTGGCCGAGGCGGCCGGTCTCGGCGCGATCCCGCCCACCGTGCTGCGTGACGGGCCGTTCGGTCCCGGCATGGTGCAGCTGTGGGTCGAGACCGGCGAGGAGGACCTCGTCGAGGTCTGCGCCCCCGAAGCCCTTCCCGAGAACTGGCGGGTCGTGCTGCACGCACACGACAGGGCCGGTGAACCCGCGGTGCTCGCGCACGCCGATCACCCGGGAATGCGGGAACTGGCCGTCCTCGACATCATCGTCAACAACACCGACCGCAAGGGCGGGCATCTGCTGCCCGGAGTGGACGGCCGGGTCTACGGCGTCGATCACGGGATCTGCCTGCACACCGACCCGAAGCTGCGGACGGTGCTGTGGGGCTGGATCGGTGAGCGGCTTTCGGACGCCGAGACCGGCAAGCTGCGTGTCCTGCGCGAAAGGCTCGACGGCGAACTCGGCGAAACGCTGAGCGAGCACCTCACCGCTTTCGAGATCCGGGCTCTCGCCGAGCGCACCGACGTCCTCCTGGCCGAAGGGGTCTTTCCCGAGCCCGGTGAGGAATGGCGCGCGATCCCGTGGCCGCTCTTCTGAGAAACCCGATCGACCGCTGGGGGCGAAGATGGCAGAGGTGATGGACGATCAGGCCCGTGCACGCCTGATCGACAGGTTCGGTGAAGGCGTCACACCGTGGTGCGATGACCTGCCCGTCCTCGTGGCCCGGCTCGCGAAACAGTGGGGACTCACGGTCGTCGACGCCAAACCCGGCAACACCGGCCGCACTCTGATCTGCGACGGCGACGACGGCCACAAGAAGGTCCTGAAGCTGACTCCGGACCACACGATCGCCGAAACCGAGGCCGCCGCGCTTCGCGCCTGGGACGGCTGTCCCCGCGTCGTGCAGGTACTCGGTACCGAACTCGGCGAGGGCGCGATCCTGCTGGAAGGCATCGAGCCCGGCACCCAGCTCTCCGAGCGGGGAGCCGACGTCCCCTGGCCCGAGGTCGGCGACATGCTGACCCAGCTCCACGCCGTGGCACCGCCCAGCGACTTCTCGCCGCTCGAAGACCGCGTCGAGTTCATGTACGGACTCGCCGAACAGCGGCTTCGAGGATCGGCCGCGGAGACGACCCTGCCCGTCGAGACTCTGCGTCGCGCGCGTCGCCGGGCACTGGACCTCGCCACCAGCGGCGGCGGAGTCGCGATCGTGCACGGAGATCTGCATCCGGGCAACGTCCTCGACGGCGGGCCGGAGCGGGGGATCGTCGCCATCGACCCACGTCCGAGCGTCGGCGACCCGGCCTTCGACCTGGCCGACTGGGTCACCTTGCCACTGACGGCAGGCGGCTCCCTTCAAGACGGCATCGACGCACTCGCGCCGCACCTGCGCTTCGACGCCGATCGTGTCCGGGCATGGTGTGTCGCGCTCGCGCCGCTGTTCGTCCTCAACCCGCTGCGGCGGGGGGAGCGGAGCCGGTTCATCGACGCGATGGTTCGGATGTCCGCATGACGGCGTGGCGGGGCGACGCCGGCCGGACGCGGCGCTAGCGTCGTCCGCCGTGCGCTCTCATTCGTATGACGACGTGCTGTCCGGACCGCGCAAGCGGAAGATCCCGGAGGTGCCCGCGGAACCGGGTCTCGTGGTCGAAGATCCGGTCAGCGGCTACTGCGGCGCCGTGGTGAAGATCGAGTACGGCAACGTCGTCCTCGAGGACAGGCACGGCAGGCATCGGGTGTTCCCGCTGGAGGCCGCCGGATTCCTGCTCGAAGGCAAACCGGTCACGCTGATCCCGGCGAAAGCGGCACCGAAGGCACCGGCACGGCAGGTGTCGGCCTCCGGCTCGGTCCGCGTCGAAGGTCTGAAGGCGCGTGTCGCCCGTGACTCGCGGATCTGGGTGGAAGGCAAGCACGACGCCGAACTGGTCGAACGGGTCTGGGGCCACGACCTGCGGGTCGAGGGCGTCGTGGTGGAACCGCTCGACGGCGTGGACGTCCTGTCGGACCGGATCGACGAGTTCGGTACGGGCGCGGGACGCCGGCTCGGTGTCCTCGTCGACCACCTGGTCGCGGGCAGCAAGGAGTCGCGGATCGTCGACGCCATCCGCGACGAGCACGTGCTGATCACCGGGCACCCGTACATCGACATCTGGGAAGCGGTGAAGCCCTCGGTCGTGGGCATCCGCGCCTGGCCGAAGATCCCGCGGGGCACCGAGTGGAAACAAGGCGTATGCGCCACGCTCGGCTGGGGCGAGCCGTACGAGGGCTGGCAGCGGATCCTCGCGGCCGTCGGCAGCTACCGAGATCTCGAAACACCGCTGATCGGAGCGGTGGAACGGCTCATCGACTTCGTCACCGATCCGGGCGAGGTGTCCTGAATGCCGGGTTTGTATGGAGTCACTCAAGGTCACGCGTCGGTCACGTCGGTTTCGCTTCTTCGGTATGAATCGGCGCGATCTGGGAGCATGTGCGCATGACAGGCGCTCTTATCTGGCTGATCGCCGGCATCATCCTGATTATCGCCGAGTTGCTCTCAGGCGACTTGTTCCTGCTCATGGTCGGCATCGGAGCGCTGTTCGGCGCCGGTTCTGCCGCGTTGACAGGAAATCCCTTCATCGACGTCGCGGTGTTCGCGATCGCGTCGGTCGGGATGCTCGTCCTCGTCCGCCCGACGCTGAAGCGCCGGTTCCTCGCGGGCCCGGACATCAAGACGAACACCGACGCGCTGATCGGCGCGAGAGCGATAGTACTGTCCACAGTGGACGTCGAAAGTGGTCAGGTGAAGCTGGCGGGCGACGTCTGGTCGGCACGAGCCATGACTCACGGCGAACCGATCGAACCGGGGACGTCGGTGACGGTCGTGGAGATCTCCGGCGCCACCGCGGTGGTCTCGACCGAGGTATGAGCCGGACCCCGCCGGACGGATTCGCGTTCGTCGAGCGGCAGGGCCGGGTTCGCACCACACTGGCCCCGGGCGGCATCCGCCGGCACGAGACTCGTGGCCGGACGGCAAAGGTTTCTAGGTAAGGGGAAGGTTCTTGTCAGAGACAGTGGTGTTCATCGTTGTCGGACTGCTCGCCTTGTTCGTGGTCATCGTCGTGGTCAAGGCGATCATGGTGGTACCGCAGGCGCAGTCCGCTGTGATCGAACGACTGGGCCGGTTCCGGACGGTGGCCTCACCCGGTCTGACGTTCCTGGTGCCCTTCCTGGACAAGGTGCGCGCGCGGATCGACCTTCGTGAACAGGTCGTCTCGTTCCCGCCGCAGCCGGTGATCACGGAGGACAACCTGACGGTGTCGATCGACACCGTCGTCTACTTCCAGGTGACCGACTCGCGGGCCGCGGTCTACGAGATCTCGAACTACATCGTCGGTGTCGAGCAGCTCACCACCACCACACTGCGAAACGTCGTCGGTGGTATGAGTCTCGAGCAGACGCTGACCTCGCGTGACTCCATCAACAGCCAGCTGCGCGGCGTGCTCGACGAGGCCACCGGCCGCTGGGGTATCCGTGTCGCCCGAGTCGAACTGAAGGCGATCGACCCGCCGCCCTCCATCCAGGACTCGATGGAGAAGCAGATGCGCGCCGACCGTGAGAAGCGCGCGATGATCCTGACCGCCGAAGGTCAGCGCGAGTCGGCGATCAAGACCGCGGAAGGCCAGAAGCAGAGCCAGATCCTCGCGGCGGAAGGTGCCAGGCAGGCGACCATCCTCGGCGCCGAGGCCGAGCGGCAGTCGCGGATCCTGCGTGCGCAGGGTGAACGAGCCGCCCGCTACCTGCAGGCGCAGGGTCAGGCAAAGGCGATCGAGAAGGTCTTCGCGGCGATCAAGGCCGGCCGTCCCACGCCGGAGGTCCTGGCGTACCAGTACCTGCAGACCCTTCCGCAGTTGGCGCAGGGCGACGCGAACAAGGTCTGGATGATCCCGAGCGACTACGGCAAGGCCCTCGAAGGGTTCGCCCGCGCACTCGGCGCTCCCGGTGACGACGGCGTGTTCCGCTACGAGCCGCCGAAGGAAGACGCGGTCGAGAAGCCGGACCTCGAAGACGACGAGGTCATGGGCTGGTTCGACACGTCCAGCGACCCGAAGGTCGCCGAGGCGGTCGCCGCCGCGGAAGCGGTGGCACGCCAGGAGGTTCCGGCCCTCGGCGTAGCCACTCCGCGTCCCTCCGTCGGTATCCCGCGTCAGGCCCCGGAGGCGGCCGAAGAACCCTCCCCCGGGGAACCGGCTCAGCCGCAGAGCCCGCTGCCCCAGCCGCAGCCGCCGCAGACTCCGCCGAGTGGCCCGTACCAGGGCCCGCCCTCGCAGGGACCGGGTGGATCCAGCGGTCCGTTCCCGCAGCAGGGTCCGTTCGGCGGCCAACAGGGTGGACCGCCGCCGCAGCACTGACATGTCCCCAACGCCACATTTGAGACGCTCAATGTCCCCAATGTGGCGTTCGGGACATCCTCAAGGACAGCGGCGGCGGGTGCCGCGTCACGACCCTACGGACGCGCCGCTGCCGGGGAACGGGTCTAGGATCGCCAGCTGTGACGGACGAGAAACCGCTCCGAGCCGATGCCCGCCGCAACCGGACGCGGGTGCTGGAGGCCGCGGAGCACGTTTTCGCCGCCAAAGGCACCAGCGCGCCGACCGAAGAGGTGGCACGCGCCGCCGGAGTCGGTGTCGGCACGGTGTTCCGGCACTTCCCGACCAAGGAAGCCCTTCTCGAGGCCGTCCTTTTCGCGCGGCTGCACCGTTTCGCCGACGAGGCGGAAGCCACGGTGTCCGCGGACTCTCCGGACCCGGGCGTCGCGTTCTTCGGCTTCCTCGCCGGCTGGCTGGAAATGTCCAGCGCCAAGAACGCCTACTTCGAGGCCCTGTCAGCGGCCGGAGTCACCGTTCCGTCGACGGGCTCGGTCATCGGCGCCCGCTTGAAGGACGCTCTCGGCGTGCTGCTCCGCCGTGCACAAGACACCGGCGACGTCCGAAAGGATCTCGGCGTCGACGAGCTGATCCCGGTGATCATCGGAACCGCGAAGGCCGCCGAGCACGCCGGCCCCGACCCGGCACTGCGCATCCGCACGATCGGCATCCTCTTCGACGGACTCAGGCCGCGGCACTGAGCTGCGCCATTCAGCGTCAGGCGAACGGCTCCATCTTCGGGCGCTTCGGGAAGAGCGTGTCACCCGAGGACTCGCCACGCAGCCGGCGCTGAAGCCACGGCATCGCGTGTTCCTTGCCCCACTGGAGGTTCTCGCTGCGCCGCTCCCGGGGGCTGAGCTGCGCAGACGGCCCGAGCTCTGTGGGGGTGAGCTTGTGCGGCTCGCCGAGCACGTCGAGGAGCGCGACCGCGATCTCGTTGTGCCCCACCGAGTTCAGGTGCAGACGGTCGGCGGCCCACATCCGCCGGTCACGCAGCTGACGCATCGCCCACATGTCCACGAGCAGGGCGCCGTGCCGGGCCGCGACAAGGCGGACAAGCTCGTTGTAGATCGCGACGCGGCCGCGGATCTTGCGGAACAGCGCGTCTTGGCCGCCGTCGACCCCGGTGAACAGAACGACCCGCGCGCCGGTGGCGGTCAGCTTGCCGACCGCGACGTCGTAGTCGTCGAGGAGAGCGTCGATGTCCACCTTTGGCCGCATCAGGTCGTTGCCACCCGCGTACATCGTCACGATGGTGGGGTTCAGGGCCAGCGCGGGCTCGACCTGCTCCGCGACGATCTGACCGAGCAGCTTGCCCCGGATCGCGAGGTTGGCGTAACGGAAGTCCGGATCGTTGACGGCCAGCTGGTCCGCCGCACGGTCGGCCCAGCCACGGACCCCGTTGGGGAACGACGGATCCTCGTCGCCCACGCCTTCGGTGAAGCTGTCTCCTAGACAAACTAAGCGGTCGCTCATCTGTCCAGCATATGGGTTGGGCCGGTGTGGGCTCTCCCACGTCCACCTGTCGTGTCCTGTCCGGCGAATTTCCGCGATTGAACAGCGTAAAGACCTGACATTGTGGACACTCGGGGCTGTGCTCCGTGAAGTCGAGGATCTTGATCCGCCCGCCCGCCTGCCGCCCCCGTCGCTCTTGGAACGTCCGACAGGTGCCTCGGTACTCGCGAATCTCCTCGACAGACTGGCTTCCTCGCCGTACCCGCGCGCGATCCTGCTCTACCTCGCCGTCCGCACCGCCAGCCTGCAGATCCTCAACATGCTCGCCGCCCATCACGGTCAGCCTCTGCTCGACCGGCTGACCGCGTGGGACGGCAAGTGGTACCTGCGGCTGGCGATCTACGGTTACGCCGACCTGCCCGGCACCTTGGACGCGGCGGGAAGGCCGTACGCGGACGCGCCGATGGCGTTCTTTCCGCTGTATCCGAAGTTGACCGGCGGACTGACCTGGCTCGGCCTCGACGTGGTCTCGGCGGCGCTATCCGTCTCTCTGCTGGCCGGTCTGGTGCTCGCCTGCGGTCTGGTCCGCGTCGGGCGCCGCGTGGCGGGACCCGGGCGCGGTGATCGGACCGGCCTTCTCCTGGTCGCGCTGATGGCAGGCGCGCCGATGGCGATCGTGTTCTCGATGACCTACACCGAGGCGGTGTTCTGCGCCTGCGCCACCTGGGCACTGGTCGGTGTGCTGGAACGACGGTGGCTGCTCGCCGGCGTGTGCACCGTCGCGGCCGGGCTGACCCGGTCCACCGCGGTCATCCTGGTCGGTGTCGTGGTCTTGGCCGCCCTCATCGCCGCGTACCGCCGAGCGCCCGAGCGGCCCCGCGCCATCGCGTGCGCGGTCATCGCACCGCTCGGCCTGGTCGGCTATCTGGCCTTCGTGGCCGTGCACACGGGGAGTTTGACCGGGTGGCAGGACATCGAACTGCGGGGCTGGAACACGGAGTTCGATTTCGGCAAGGAGAGCTGGGAGGCGCTCGTCTTCCGGCTGACCGACAACGAACTGGTGTTCAGCACGCTGACCGCGCTGCTCCTGATCGGCGCGATCACGCTGGCCGTGGTGGCGGTGTCCCGACGGGTGCCGTGGCCGCTCACCGTCTTCGCCATCGGGGTGCTGGTCCTCGTCATCGGCACCCGCGGTCTGCCGGACGCGAAGATCCGCTTCATCCTCCCGGCCTTCCCGCTACTGATCCCGATCGCCATCGGGCTGTCGCAGCGGCGCCTGACGACGAGCGTGGCCGCCACCGCCGGCTGGGTGTTGCTCGGCGCCTGGATTTCGGCCCATTCCCTGACCGTGTGGCGGTATGCGATCTAGTGTTCTGCGTCGGAGGTTCGCGTTGTAGGTCATGTTCGGGTTCCAGCGTCCCGTGACTTGGGCGCCGTGTTGCGAAAGTGCGTGAGGGTGGCCCTCACGCACCACCCGGCCGCAGGACTAGCCGGCCTGGCGGGTCCGGTGATCGGCGACGTGGACTCTGGTCGCGCAGCGGGTCGAGCAGAACCGGCGTCGGCCGTTACGCGAGACGTCCACATAGACCGTGCCGCAGCCTTCTCGCGAGCAGACGCCGAACCGGTCGGGTGCCTCGCAAACCAGATGTGCGAGCCCGCCGGCGGTGTAGGCGCGCACTCGTTTGACGGGTCCGGCGTGCTCGTCCACGTAGTGCAGATGGGGAGCCTTGCCGTCGTGGGTCGAGATGTACGGGCGGGAGGCTGAATCGACGAGGAGTTCGTTGACCAGGCGGACCCGCTCAGCCGGATCCGCCTCGAACACCGTGCGCAGCCGGGCGGCCCAGGCGGCGATGTCGACCGCTTCGTCCGCCTTCACCTCGCGGATCGTCATCCGGTTCTTGAAGATCGCGAGCAGCTCGACCGGACCGATCCGGTCGAGATTGACCAGGTCGGACGCGATCTGCGCCGCTGCCCCGCCGTAAGGGTTGAAATGCATTAATCCATTACAGCACGATGGGGACATGGAAGAGAACGCCTGTCCGCGATGTGGCTGGCCGCTCGCTGAACTACCCGGCGGTGCGGCGCGCGCCCAGCCGGGCTCCCGAGGACATCTCGTGTACGTCCGTTGTCTTTGCGGCAGCTGGCTCGCGCGTGTCGACGGCGTGGTCGTCGGCGCGACGAAGTCCCAGCTCGGTCCGGCTCAGCTCTGACGGTGCCGGGCGTCGGCGAGCAGTTGCGCCAGCGCGTGCACCGGCGAGGTCTCCAGCTTGTGCCGGTGCGCGTCGTACCGGTCGCGGGTTGTACGGATATCCGCGTGTCCCAACAGGTCCTGGACCTTCTGTACCGGGACGTCATTGGCCAGCAACAAGGTTCCGGTGGTCCGCCGCGCGGTGTGCGGTGAGATCGTATTCGCCTCGGCCAGCCCGGCCGCGCGGGCCTGCGTCCGCAAGAGGAACCAGACATCGCGCTGTGCCAAGGGTTTCCCGCCAGTCTTGGCGGCGTCGTACCGATGGGGCATGGTCGCCAGCAGCGGGCCCATGAGGTCTTCGACGCGCACGCCGCTGCGCGCGGCACGCAGCTCGAGGTAGCGCCGGAGCGGATGCTGCGCGGCCGGGACGAGCGGCACGAAATCGCGATGCCCGCCCTTGGCGGTGTAGCGCAGGATCGTATGCCCGGAGTCGCTGTCGAGATCGCGTACCGTCGCCGTGGTCAGACCCGATACGCGAAGGCCGGTGTAGAACAGGATCGCGACGACGGCGGCGTCACGCCAGGACGGCTCGGTGTCGTTGGCGCGGGCGCGGTTCTCCATATGGTTCAAGAGTTTCGCGGTCGCCTCGCCGCCGAGCGCCGGCAACGGCGGGGTCTTGCCCGTCTTCGGCCGCGTCACCGCCGAGACGGGGTTGCGGTCGGCGACGTCGTTGGACTGCAGGTACCGGTACCAGCTGGAGATCCCCGCCAGCGTCCGTGCGACAGTCGAGTCCGCGGCAGGCCGGGGTACACCGTCCTTTCCCGTCACGGTCAGGGTGTTCTTCCAGGCGTCGACGTCAGCACGACGCGCCTGGAGCGGGTCGAGCCCGGTCCGGTCGCACCAGCCGAGCCAGGCCGCGAGGTCCGCGTAGTAGGCGCGGCGGGTGTGGTCGGTCTTGTCGGTCTCGAGCCACAGTGTGGTGATGTGCCGGATCGCGTACCGGTCGAGCGGGTCGGCCGCGGGAAGCGCGGGCAGCACAGCGACGGCTTCGGCCAGGACCTGCCGCCGGTCCTCGGCCCGGGTCTGCGGCAGTCGCGGCGCTGCGGGCACGAGTTCGGCGGACATCTCGATCACTCTATCGCCCTGCCCGAGGGCTACGTGTCGGCTCAGGTGTAGTAGCCCTCGACGGGAGCCTTGGCCTCGTCGAACAACGCCGGGCCTTCCATCCGGACACCGGGACCGGTGACGGGCGGCTTGAGCGCGGTGATCTGTTCGTTGGACAGTGCGAAAACGACCCGCCCGAGCCCCGACCGGTCGATGGCGCCGGTACACATCCCGCACGGCTGGCAGCTGGTGTACATCGTCGTCTCGGCCGCCACCTCCGGGGCCAGCTCCCGCGCCGCCCAGACGGCGAGCTTCAGTTCCGGGTGGAGGCTGATGTCCGACTCCGACACCGTCGTGTTGTGGTCCTCGGCCAGCACGGCGCCATCCGGACCGACCAGCAGCGAGCCGAACGGCGGATCACCGTCGATGCGGGACTTCGCTGCGAGCTCGATGGCTCGGCGGAGGAACTTCTCGTCTTCGTCGGTCACGGTTGCTCCATTCGCTGGCGATAGGTGCCCAGGTCCCAGTGGGCGGCCACGGTCGCGAGAGCCTGCCAGGCGGCTTCGGGGTGGCGGGTCTCTTCGGGGTCGCCCTCGAACGGGTCGAGTACGACGGTGTCGGCGCCGAGGTGGCGAAGCTGGTCGAGATCATCGACGACCTGCTGGATCGTCCCTTCGCCGGCGCGGCGGTCGGTACCGGTGACGGGCGAGTCGGTGAGCCGCAGCAGGATGCGCGGCGCGAACGCCGGAACGGGCCGTTCGTGCGCGTCCGCGATGGTCTTGACCCGGCCGAGCGCCTCGCGCAACCAGGGGAGGGTGGATCGCAGTGGATGCCAGGCGTCGCCGATGCGCACGGCCCGCCGGATTCCGGCGTCGCTGTTGCCGCCGACCCAGATCGGGATGTCGCCCGCCCGGTAGTCGGTCTCGTTCGCCCAGGCCGCGCGGACGGCGGCGAGGTGGTCGTCGGTCAGCCGCCCACGGCCGGCGAACGGGACGCCGAGCGCTTCGAACTCCTGACGTGCCCAGCCCGACGCGACACCCAGGACGAGCCGCCCGCCGCTGAGCTGGTTGAGGTTGGCGGACATCCGCGCGATCAGCAGCGGATGGCGGTACGGAACGATCAGCACGGTCGTGCCCAGCCGGATCCTGGTCGTCATCCCGGCGAGCCATGACAGCGTGGTGAACGGTTCGTAGAACGGCGCCGGGTACTGCTCGGCGACATCCGGGGTGACCGCGACATGGTCGGAGACCATCAGAAGGTCGTAGCCGAGTCCTTCGACCGTGCTCGCCCAGCCTCGGAGGACTCCGGGGTCGGTACCGGGGCCGAAATTCGGAACATTGACGCCAATTCGCACAGATCAAGGCTATCGACAGCGGGCAAGGTCGGGAAGAGATCTTTCCCGGCGTAGCTGCGGGATCGCCGTGGATCTGCCGGTATTCTGGCCGCATGGCCGAGACTCTCGACGCGACCGACTGGGCGATCCTCGCCGAACTCCAGAAGGACGGCCGGCTGGCGCTCACCGAGCTCGGGAAGCGGGTCAGCCTGAGCGCGTCGGCGACGACGGAACGCGTCAAACGGCTGGAGTCGGCCGGGGTGATCACCGGCTACCGCGCCGACGTCGATCTGGAGAAGGTCGGCTTCGTCGTACTCGCGGTCGTGCGGCTCAAGTACCCGGGCAGCAAACACGCGCCCCTGCACAAGCTGCTGGCCGAGCGGACCGAGATCCTCGAGTGTCTCCGGACGACCGGCGACGACTGCTACTCACTGAAGATCGCGGCGCCGTCGATGGGCCGCCTCGAGGAGATCGTCAACGAGCTGGCGCTGTTCGGGAGCACGAACACGAATATCGTCTACAACCAGACGCTGCCGTATCGCGGGCCGCAGGGACCCTGACCGGTGCGGGCGGGAACCGGCCGCCCGCACCGGCGGGGCATCAGGCCTGGCCTGCCGTTTCCCAGAGACCCATGACGTTGCCGTCCGGGTCGGAGAAGTAGGCGGAGAAGCCCATGTCGCCGACCGGGGTCCGCCCGACGAGGGTCGAACCGCCCAGTTTCTCGATGTTCGCCAGCGCGTCGTCGATGTTGCCGACGTCGACGACGAGCACGGGCCCGGTCGCGGGACCGAGGTTTCGCTGGAGCATTCCGCCGTTGATGAAGCCCGGCTCGGAAGGCATGCCGGACTCCAGCACCGGCCCGGAGGAGACCATCGTGTAGCCCATCTCCGGCATTTCCTGGATGTTCCAGCCGAACGCGTCCCGGTAGAACCCGCGTGCGCGATCGCCGTCGTCGAACGGAATCTCGAAGTGCACGACCCGTCCGGTCATTGTCACCACTCCCGTCTTGGCAGGCTGTTCGGACGCCTCAACCTACGAACCCCGATCGGCCGCCACTAGAGCCATTGGCCCTTGCCCGAGCCGGCTCGCCACGAACTTGTTCGGAACGAACATGTTCGTTAAGGTGGAACGCGTGGCGCTGAAGACATCTCGGTGCAGTCCGAAAGGAGCGTGACATGACCACCACTCATCACCCCATCGCGATCATCGGCGCCGGCCTCGGCGGCCTCACGCTGGCGCGGGTCTTACATGTGCACGGCATCGATGCGGCAGTATTCGATCTCGACGCGTCGCCGACCGCCCGGACGCAGGGCGGCATGCTCGACATCCATGAGGACACCGGCCAGGAAGCGTTGCGGGCGGCCGGTCTCCACGACGGCTTCCGTGCGCTGGTACACCCCGGCGGCGAGGCCGTGCGCATCCTCGACGACCAGGCCGTGGTCCACCTGTCCGAAACCGATCACGGCGATGGCGGTCGGCCCGAGGTCGTCCGTGGCGACCTTCGTGATCTCCTGCTCGGTTCCCTCCCCGACGACATGGTGCGCTGGGATGCGAAGGTCGCCGGAACGCGTCCACTGGGCGAAGGCCGGCACGAGATCACGCTCGCGGACGGCACCGTGTTCACGACGGATCTCCTCGTCGGCGCGGACGGCGCGTGGTCGAAGGTCCGGAAACTGGTTTCCGATGCCACGCCGTCCTACGCCGGTGTGTCCTTTGTGGATGTATACCTGCGCGACGCCGACAACCGGCATCCCGCGAGCGCCGCACTCGTCGGTGGGGGCATGCTCTTCGCGACTCGGTGCCGGCAAAGGCTTCCTGGCGCACCGCGAACCCGGCGGAGACCTGCACGTCTACGTCGCGCTGACAACGGGCGAAGGCTGGGTCTCCACGATCGACTTCACCGACACTGCCGCGTCGAAAGCCGCCGTACTCGAGCATTTCGAGGGTTGGGACGCCGGCCTGAAGGCATTCGTCCGCGATGCCGACGGCGATCTGACTCCGCGTGCGATCCACGCACTCCCGATCGGCCATGACTGGATGCGGGTCCCCGGCGTCACCCTTCTCGGCGATGCGGCCCACGTGATGTCGCCGTTCGCCGGGGAAGGCGCCAACCTCGCCATGTTCGACGGAGCCGAACTCGGCCGGGCCATCGCCGCGCATCCCGGCGACGTCGAGGCCGCCCTGGCCACCTACGAAGCGGCCCTGTTCCCGCGGAGCGAATCCGCCGCGGCTCAGTCGGCCGAAGGCCTCGACGTCTGCTTCGCCGACGACGCGCCTAAGTCTCTGCTCGACATGTTCGCGTCCTTCCAATGACGCTCCGACCGTTGGCCCACTGATCAAGCGAGGTGGTCGTTCTCTCCGTTGACCCAGGCGATGTAGCGCTCCGCCGAGCGACGCACGCTGCCCTTCGCGTCCTCCAGGACACGGCCGCCCAGCAGGCCGTAAAGGCGTTCGAAGGGATAGGGCTCGAGCCGGTCCACGATCCGCTGCACCAGCCGGGCGGAGAGCGGGATCATGTTCGGGTAGCTGCGCATGAAGGTCACCCAGCCGGTGGCGGCCACCGGAACGATGGTGTCGCCGGTGAGCAGGCTGCCTCTTCCGTCGGACCCACTCGCGATGTGGGCGACCGCGGCTCCGGGGAAGTGGCCACCCGCTTCGACGAGGGTGACGCCGGGCAGGATCTCCTCGGTGTCGCTCCATTCCCGGATCACCGGGTCTTCTCGCTGGACCCATTGCCGGTCGGCGGAATGCACCAGGACCGGGATGTGCCCGAATCGGTGACTCCAGCTGACCTGTGAGCCGTACATATGCGGATGACTCGCCACGATCACCGCGACGCCACCGAGTTCCGTGATCTTGTCGGCCATGTTCGGGTCGAGATGGTTGGGCGGGTCCCACAGCAGGTTGCCTTGGCTCGTCTGAACCAGATGCGAACGCTGGCCGATGCCGAACCGCGGTTCCCGGCTGAGGCGGTGGATTCCCGGCTCGAGTTCGTGATGCTCCACCTCGTGCGCGTCGGCGTTGAGCTTGTCCAGCGTCGTCCACACCTGCCCGGAGTCGGGCACCCACTGCCGTTCGTCGGCACAGATCTCGCATACGGCGGTGGGCTTCTCGGTGTCGGTGTGCTCGACGCCGCAGGTTCCACAGATCCAGATCGTCATGGGGTCAGCTTCCAACTTCGATCTAGGTGGAGGTCAAGCTCGATCACGAGTTGCGGAGGGGGGGTCACGTACTTGCAAGCCGTCCGCCATCGATCCTCGGCCACTCAGTCATAAGGGGCATTATCACTGTGCACACTTCTCTTGCAGGTTACGCGTATTGGATGACGCGAAACGGCTAACGCGTATCGCGTTAGCGAATTGAGGTCGGGCCCGCATGCCGCCGTCGACCGGGAGGACGGTTCCGGTTACGTAGTACGAACGGTCGCTGAGCAGCCAGGCTGAGGCCTGAGCGTGCCCGCGGTGGCGCGGATCGGGCGGCCAGATGATCCGCAACGGCGATAGGGTCCGTCGCGTGCCCGTGAACCCGAATGACCTTCTATCCGAGGGCGCTGCGATACGCCTGGCCGGCAACGACGTCATCGGCTGCGAGACCGACGGCGCCTCCGTCCTGCTCGGTGACGCCGCAACGGTGATCATCGCGGACCCGCGGGACGGGCTTGACGTGTGCGGTGCATGGAACGGCCGCCGGTTCCACCTTCACGGACCATTCGTTGACGACGTCGGCGTCCGCCTGTTCGGACATCCCCCGGGCTCTCCTGAATGGAGCTGGACCCAGCACCCGGACGCGCGACCGGTCCACCTGCTGACCCGACTGCCCGAAGGCCGCGTGTACTTGGGAGCGCTGGCCGAACGACTCCACACATTTCTACATCGCACCCGGCGTGATCGCCGAGACGACGGACCAGGGGCACGGGAGCACCTCGGTGTCGGTCGGCGCGGTACATCGCAGCGTTCTCCGGCCACTGGGGCAGCTCGGAATCCCCTGGACCAACTTCGACGGCTGAACCCCGACGCCCCAAGCGATGTGCCGGGATCACCGCCCCACGGCCCGTCAGGCTCGTACGTGGCCGAGCGGCCGGCGTGCGGGGTCCAGCCAGGCGCCGGCGATACCTGGCTGGACCCGTCGGTCAACCGCGCAGCTGGGCGTTGAGCCGCGCCGCCTGTCGCGTGAGGTGGTCGCGTTCGGGGAGGTTGGGGGCCGATCGGGCGGCTTCGGTGTAAAGCCGTGCCGCGGTGACCGGGTCGCCGTCACGCTCGTGCAGGTACGCCGCGGCGGCGGTGTAGCGGGGGAGGGCAGGGTCGAGCTCGGCAAGGGCGGCGAGGCCGGCGCGCGGCCCGTCGGCCTCCCCGACCGCGACGGCCCGGTTGAGGCGGGCCACCGGGTTGCCGGTGAGGCGCAGCAGTTCGTCGTACCACTCGACGATCTGCACCCAGTCGGTCTTCTCCGCCTCGATGGCGTCGGCGTGGAGTGCGGCGATCGCTGCCTGGGCCTGGAATTCGCCGAGGCGGTCTCGGGTGAGGGCGGTTTGGATGATGTCGACGCCCTCGGCGATCAGGTGGGTGTTCCACCGGCCGCGGTCCTGTTCGGCGAGGGGCACGAGCCTGCCGTCGGACCCGGTCCGGGCCGGGCGCCGGGCGTGGTGGAGCAGCATGAGCGCGAGCAGGCCGGCGACCTCCTCATGGTCGATCTGGGCCGCCAGCTGCCGGGTGAGCCGGATCGCCTCGGCGGCGAGGTCGACGTCGCCGGAATACCCCTCGTTGAAGACCAGATAGAGCACACGCAGCACCGTGGCGACGTCACCGGGCTGGTTGAACCGAACGTCGGAGACGGTCCGCTTGGCCCTGCTGATGCGCTGGGCCATGGTCGCTTCCGGCACGAGATAGGCCTGCGCGATCTGGCGCGTGGTCAGGCCGCCGACCGCGCGCAGGGTAAGCGCGACGGCCGAGGCAGGTGTCAGGGACGGGTGCGCGCACAGGAAATACAGCTGGAGCGAGTCGTCCGCCGTCCCGCCCGGCTCGGGATTGGGTTCGTCGTCGGCACGGACTTCGCGATGCCGCCGGGAGGTGTCGGCGCGGGCGGCGTCGAGGAACTTGCGCCAGGCCACGGTGACCAGCCAGCCCTTGGGGTCCCGTGGCGGATCGTCCGGCCAGACACGCACGGCCTCGACCAGCGCGTCCTGCACGGCATCCTCGGCCGCCGCGAAGTCCGCTCCGCGGCGGACCAGCACGCTGATCACCGTGGGCACGAGCTCTCGCAGCAGCGACTCGTTCACTCGGTCACCGTGGGTGGTTCGCCGTAGAACGGCCGAACCTCGAGCCACTCGTGGATCGGCTTGCCACCGGCCCCGGGAGCGGCGGACAGCTCCGCGGCCAGCTCGACCGCGCGGTCCCAGGACTCCACATCGAGGATGTACCAGCCGGCGATGAGGTCCTTGGTCTCGGCGAACGGACCATCGGTCACCGGTGGGCGTCCCTCGCCGTCATACCGCACGAAAGCGCCCTCGAGCGACAGTGCCTGCGTGTCGACGAACTCGCCCGTCTCCTCCAGCCGGGCCGCGAAGTCGCGCATGAACTGCACATGCGCGTCCACCTCCTCCGGCGTCCACTGGTCCATCGGCACGTCGTTGGCCGACGGCGGAGCGCCCCGGTAGTGCTTGAGCAGCAGGTACTTGGCCATGATGTTCTCCCTATTTTCCGTTGAGCTGCTCGACGAGTGCCACGATGATGCCCTCGGGGCCGCGCAGATAGCAGAACAGGTAGCTGTCCTCGACCGGCGTCACCTCGCCGAGGAGTTCGGCGCCATGTTTGCGCAGGCGGGCAAGGACGTCCTCGAGGTCTTCGACGGCGAACAAGACGCGACGGATGCCCAGCGTGTTCACCGGTGCGTTCTCCGGATCGGCCCTGACCGCCGTCGGAGCAAGGAATTTCATCAGTTCGAGCCTGCCGTCGCCGTCCGGGGCGCGCATCATCGCGACGTCGAGTCGTTGGCCATCGATCCCGGAGATGCGGTCCGCCCAAGGTGCCTCGACCTGTCCTTGGCCCTCCAGTACCAAACCGAGTTCGGTGAAGAACGCGATCGTCGCCTCGAGGTCTTCGACGACGATGCTGACGTTTTCCAGCTTGACCATCAGGGTCTCCTCCCAGTGTCGTGCGTTGTGGAGTTCAGGCGGGCCGGCGTTCGGCCCGCTGCTTGGCCAGCTCCTCGACCGCGCTCGGCAGGGTCGTCTCGAAGTCGATCAGCTTCGCCCACGTCGGGGTCACGACGATCCGGACCATGCCGTCGTAGAGCGAGCGGACCTCGGCCTCCCACACGACCCGCTGCTCGGGTGTCATCTCGTAGGTGCCGCTCGCCTGGAGGTATTCCTCCGGGATGCCGTCGACGACGTCCAGCTCGGCCTCGCCGCGGATGAGCAGGATCTTCGGCGGGTGCACCTCGGTGTCGATCGTCAGCGCCACCGCCGGATTGTTGCGCAGGGACGGCAGTTTCGGGGCGTTCTTCGTCGTGCACATGACGATTTCCTTGCCGTTCCAGAAGATGCCGATGGGAATGGTCCGGGGCGTGCCGTCCTTGGCGACGTAGGCCAGGCGGGCGATGTCGCGGGCCAGCAGTTCCTTGCTGAGTGGGAGGTTCAGGATCTCGGTGACGTCGTGGCCGGCCATGGTGTTCTCCTTGGTCTCATACGGCCCATCTTGGCCGTGTTCGATGCGGGGACGGACCTGTGTGCGGGTTCTCGACATCACTCCGAGAATTTTCTTGAGAAATTTTTCGACTAGTCCCCGGCGCCGGGTTTTGTAGGTTCCCTCGATGCCAGCGAGGAGACATGGGGATCGATCCTCAGCGCGGTGGCGAGCGCGAACCGGCCGGCCGGATCGTCGATCGTCCCGCCGAACAACTCCCGAAGCTGCCGGATCCGGTAGCGGACCGTCTGCACATGGACGTGTAGTTCGACACCGATCGCCTGTGGCTGATCCGGCCGGGCGAGCCAGGCGGCGAGGGTCGTGGTGAGCCGTTGCCTGGCCGGTTCGTTCAGATCCGCGAGCGGCGCCAGAACGTGCCGGGCGAACTCGGCGGCGAGTTCGGGATCCGCGGTCAGAAGCAGGTCGATGTGATGGTCGGCGGTATGGACGACCGGGCGGGTGCCCAGCGCGCCGGTGCGCGTCAGCCGCCACACCGCCCCCGCTCGCCGGGCGCTGAGCGCGGCCGAGCGGAGGGCGACGACCGGCCCGACGCCGGCTTGGTCGTGTTCGAGCAGACCGCGTAGCCGGTCGAGGTACCAGTCAAGCCGGTCGGCGGGCATGACGACGGCGGCGAGTTCGTCGTGCCTGCCGACCAGTACCCGGCTCGGCAGCTGGCCGACCAGCCGGGAGACGACATCGGCGCTGGTGACGGCGATGGCCAGGCGATCGGGCAGCGTCCAGGCGGCCTGCCTCGCGGCGTCTTCGAGGACATCGCGGGCGGGTGCGGGATCGGAGAGCAGGAGTCCGAGGAGCAGATCCCGCCGTGCCTGTCCGGCCCGCGCCGCCTGTGAACGCGCTTCGGCGTAGCCGTCGGCGGCAGCGGCGGAGAGTTCGGCGATGAAGGCGAAGAGCGCTTCGCCCAGTTCGACGATCGCCTGGATCGGAAGATCGGCCGCATGCGCGGACGAGGTCAGCTGACGCCATACGCCGAGGGCGGCCGACTGGTAGAAGCCGAGCATCTCCTCGAGGCTCCGGCCTGCCGTGTGCTGCGCACGGCCCTGCGCGCGATAGACGTCGCGGTCGGTGGTCGTGTCGGGGTGCCCGATCTCGCTGAAGAAGGCGACCAGTGCCAGGTCGACGGTGGCGCGGAGGTTCGCCGCGGTCCGGTCGTCGAGTGGCTGCCGGAGGCCGGCATGAACGTGCTCCATCGCGGCAGAAGCGATCGCCGCGGTGTCCGGCTCCAACTGGGTGAGCACGGAGGCGTCCATCCGGCGCCACGGCTGTGTGGACACCTTCGTCATAGAGGGAACCTACAAAACTTTGATCGCGAACGCGCGCGTTCGACCTAGTGCGTGACCGTCCGTTCGGCGGAAACTCCCCAGTAGTCGTGAGAGACCTTCACATTCGATGACGTATGCAGGAGGCCCTTGTGTCACGTTCTCGCTGGGGAAGATTCGGACGGACGATCGCGGTGGCGGGCACCACGCTGACCTTGGTCGGACTGGGGACACCGGCGCTTGCCGCGCCCGCGCGGCAGGTCTACGTCGCGATGGGCGACTCGTTCGCCGCCGGGTCCGTGGTGCTGCCACAAAGTGATCTGTTCACCTGCGCCCGGTCGGCGATCAACTACGCGAGCCTGCTGGCGAAGGACATCAAGGTCGACGTGCTGCGGGACGTCACCTGCGGCGCCGCGACCACCTCGCATTTCGCGAATCCGCAGCCGGGCGTCGTGTTCGGGACCGCCGCGCCGCAGTACGACGCCCTCTCGAGCGACACGACGCTGGTGACCGTGGGGATCGGCGGCAACGACATCGGCCTGGTCGGGCTCGCGACGTCGTGCGTGAACCTGTTGCCGCAGACCGGGATCATCGACGTGCCGCTGCTGGGCAAGTCGTGCAAGGCGACCAATACCGCCGGTGGGGTCGACCAGTACGCGCGCAAGATCGACGCGTTCGCCCCGACCTACGGCAAGGTCATCGAGCAGATCCGGCAACGTGCTCCGAAGGCGCGGATCCTGATGGTCGGCTATCCGACGGGCATTCAGCCAGGTGGCTGCTGGCCGTTCGTCCCGGTCCTGCCGCAGGACGCGGACTACGTCCAAGGCAATATCGACCGGCTCAACAAGCGGATGGCCGAACAGGCCAAGAAGCATGGCGCGACCTACGTGGACATCCGCACGCCGAGCATCGGCCACGACGCCTGCCAGGGCATCGGGACCAAATGGATCGAAGGGCTGATCCCGTCGATCGTCAACAACAGCTTCGCCCCGCTGCACCCGAACGCCGCCGGACTCGCGGCCGTGGTACCGAGCATCAAGAAGGTGTTGTAGGGCCCTGACGTGCTAGGAACGGGGCGTTCCTAGCAAATTTTGCAAGGAACGCCCCGTTCATGGCGTCCGGCGACCCGGACGCGTGTGAGCGATCAGGCGGTGGGCGCCCAGTACAGGAGCCGGTTCGGGGAACCGGAGCCCGGGTTGGTCACCTTGCCGGCGGTGGACGCAGCGATGAGCGCGGAAGCCACCTGGGCAGGCGTGGCGGCCCGGTTGTTCTGCAGGTAGCGAGCCACGACGCCGGCCACATGCGGAGTCGCCATCGAGGTACCGCTGATCGTGCTCGTCGCGGTGTTGCTGGTGCTCCACGACGACGTGATGCCCGATCCCGGCGCGAAGATGTCGACGACGGAGCCGAAGTTGGAGTAGCTGGCCCGCGCGTCGGTGGTCGTGGTCGCGCCGACCGTGATCGCCTGAGTCACTCGTGCCGGTGAGAAGCCGCTCGCGTTCGCGTTGGAATTCCCGGCGGCCACCGCGAAGGTCACGCCCTTGGCGATCGCGTTGCGGACCGCGGTGTCCAGCGACGTCGAAGCTCCGCCACCGAGGCTCATGTTGGCGACCGCGGGTTTGACCGCGTTGTTGGCGACCCAGTTGATACCCGCGACGACACCGGCTGTGGTGCCGCTGCCCGCGTTGTTGAGGACGCGGACGCCGTAGACCGTCGCGCCCTTGGCGATGCCGTACTGAGAACCGGCGATCGTGCCGGCGACATGCGTGCCGTGGCCGTTGCCGTCCTGGGCGATGGCGTCGTTGTCGACGAAGTCGTAGCCGTTGCGGGCGCGACCGCCGAAGGTGGTGTGAGTGGTACGCAGGCCGGTGTCGATGACGTAGGCGTTCACGGTCGCGCCGGTCGAGGCGTAGGTATAGCTCCGGTCCAGTGGCAGGTTGCGCTGGTCGACCCGGTCCAGACCCCAGGACGGCGGGTTGGGCTGGGTCGCGGTCGCGTGGAAGACCTGGTTCTGCTCGACGTACTCGACCGACGTGTCGGCGGCGAGCCGCTTGGCCTGCTTTTCCGAGAGTGTGGCAGAGAAACCGTTGAGTGCGCTCTGGTAGACCTGCTCGATCTTCGCGCCGAAGCGGCCGGCCACCGTGCTGACGACGCCGGTGTCCTTCAGTTTCACGATGTAGCTGTTCGGGATCGCCTCGGGTGAGCCGGCGGCGAGGATCTGCCCCTCGGCGGCTTGTGCGGGCGCCGCGGTGACGCCGATCGCCACGGCGACCACACTCGCCATGCCGGCACATGTCAGCCAACGCATCTGTCTTGTCTCTCGCATGCGTTCGTCCTGTCGTTCGCAGGGGACCGGTCGGTCAAGACCACCGCGGCGGGAAGCGGTCCAGCACGACCGCATGGGACGGCGAATGCCGAACCCCACGAAGATCGAGGCTATTGTCCACGGGAAATGTCCGAAATCGACTGAATGGGGCAGGCCCGACCTTCGTCGGGCGGCCATTAGCGTGGGGTACCCGCACGAATGGGCCGACGTACGCTGTCAGCGGAAACGATCCGTGTTGGAGATGTGGAGCCCGAACCGCCGTGCCAGCAAGCTCGAACCTGCGAGCCGACTGCGAGAACTGCTTCGGTTTGTGTTGTGTCGTACCGGCATTCGCCGCATCGGCGGATTTCGCGATCAACAAACCGGCCGGGCAGGCGTGCCCGAATCTGCTCGAGGATTCCCGCTGCGGCATTCACGACAAGCTCCGCAAGAAGGGGTTCACCGGCTGCACGGTCTACGACTGCTTCGGCGCGGGGCAGAAGGTCTCCCAGGTGACTTTCGACGGCGAGGACTGGCGGAAGTCGCCGGGTACGGCGAAGGCGATGTTCGCGGTGTTCCCAGTGATGCGCGATCTGCACGAGTTGCTCTGGTACCTCACCGAAGCCGCCGCGCTGCTGACGTCCTCACAGATTCGGGACGACCTGGCGAACGCGATCGACGAGACCGACCGCATGACGCGGGCCGAGCCCGACGTGCTCCGCAAACTGGACGTCCACGCGCATCGGGGTTCCGTGAACCCGCTCCTGTTACGCGCGAGCGAACTCGCCCGCGCCGGCGTGCCGGGCAAGAAGAAGGACCACCGCGGCGCGGACCTCCTCGGCGCGAAACTGAAGGGCGCCGACCTTCGCGGCGCGCTGCTGCGCGGCGCCTATCTGATCGGGGCGGATCTGCGCGGCGCGGATCTGCGCCGCGCTGACGTCATCGGGGCCGATCTGCGAAACGCCGACATCCGGGGCGCCGACTTCAGCGAATGCCTGTTCCTGATCCAGTCGCAGCTCGACGCGGCGAAGGGTGATGCCACGACGAAGCTGCCGGAGTCGTTCACCCGTCCCGCGCACTGGTGATCACTCGGCGGCTGATAAGTGCTCACCGGTTGAGCGCTTTGCCTGCGAGACTGGGCCCATGCGCGCTGATCGTCTGGTGGCCACGTTGCTGCTGATGCAGTCCCGCGGCCGCGTCACCGCCGCCGAGCTGGCCGAGGAGCTCGAGATCTCGGTCGCCACGGCACGCCGTGACCTCGAGGCGCTGTCCTCGGCGGGCGTTCCGGTGTATCCGCAGCCGGGCCGGGGCGGCGGATGGTCGCTGGTCGGCGGCGCGCGGACCGACCTGAGTGGCCTGTCCGCGTCGGAGGCTCAGGCGTTGTTCCTGCTCGCCGGCCCGGCGGCGTCGGTCTCGCCGTCGGTCAAATCGGCGCTGCGGAAGCTCGTCCGGGCGCTCCCGGACACTTTCCGGGCCGACGCCGAAGCCGCGGCCGACGCGGTGGTAGTCGACCCGTCGCGCTGGGGCGAGCGGGAGAAGGAACGTCCGGAGCTGCTCACGGTGCTGCAGTCGGGCATCGTCCGCCGCCGGAAGGTGCGTTTCGGCTACGCCAAGAAGGGCGAGGAACCGGTCGAGCGGGTCGCCGATCCGTGGGGACTCGTGGACAAGGACGACATCTGGTACCTCATCGCGGGCACCGGGAAAGGGCAGCGAACCTTCCGCGTGGACCGCATTTCCGGCGCCGAGGTGACCGAAGAGCCCGCCGAGCGGCCGGACGACTTCGAGCTGTCGCAGGCTTGGGAGAAGGTGGTCGATCAGGTCGAGCGACGACGTTCGGGACTCGACGCGACGTTGCTCATCACCGAACGCCATCTGCCGATCCTTCAGGACCACTTCGGACGGCATTGCGTCATCGAGGAGACCCTCGAGGACGGACGTGTCCGGGCACGGGTTTCGGCGCCGGTGGCGTGGATGATCGCGCAGCAGCTGGCGGGCTGGGGCGCGATGATCGAGGTTCTCGGTCCGGAGTCCGTGCAGGAAGAACTCGCGCGGATCGGCGCGGAACTCGTCGAACGCTATGCGGCGCCCACGCGATAGTGCTGCGGGCTGACCCCGTGTTCGCGTTTGAACGCCGTGCTGAGCGCGAACGAGCTGCCGTAGCCGACCTGCCGGGCGACGGCCCCGATCGTGACATCGGGTTGCTGACGCAGGAGATCCGCGGCCAGTGCGATCCGCCAGCTCGCGAGGTAGGCCATCGGGGGCTCGCCGACGGCGGCGGTGAACCGACGGGCGAACGCGGCACGCGAGACCCCGGTGTCGGCGGCGAGACCGGCGACGGTCCACGGCTCGGAAGGCCTGTGCTGCAACAGTTTCAGCGCACGCCCGACCACGGGATCGCGGTGCGCGCGGTACCACGTGGGTGCCTCACCGCCGGGCCGGTCGAACCAGGTGCGCAGGGCGGAGACCAGGAGCAGATCGAGCAGCCGGTCGAGGACGGTCTCCTGTCCCGGCGCGTCCTTCACGATCTCCCCGGCCAGGAGCGGCACGAGCGGGTTGTCCCAGTCCTCGTCCCGGACGACGACCAAGGCGGGCAGCGCGTTCAACAGCCGCTTGCTGATCTCGCCCTCGAGCGGGTACGTGCCGGTCAGCAGTACGACCGGTCCATTCGGGTCGCCACCCCAGGTGCGGACGCCGAGGTCGGACAGTTCGGTGAGGTGTTTCCCGTCCGGGGTAAGGCATTCCTGTCCTGGCAGGATCACGGCCTGCGGCGGGGTGGCGGGGTCGTCCGCGACGAGATACGGGTCCGGCCCGCGGGCGATGGCGACATCTCCTGTTCCGAGGCGGATGGCGTCACCGCCGTCGGGCACGATCCACGAATCACCGCGAACCTGGGCCACCACCGTCAGCGGTGCTTCGTCCTCGATCCGCAGCGACCACGGCGGCGCCATCACCGACTTGAGCAGGAAGGCGCCCCGCGCGCGAGGTCCGTCGAGTAGCCCGGCCAGAGGATCCATGCTCCCGAGTGTAGACGATGAAACATGGAATAGAGCCTCTCAACTATGTCCCGTCTCATTCTGGGGCGCTTGACTAGTGGCATGACAAACACGACGAAGCAAGAAACGGTTCTGGTTCTGGGTGCGACCGGCAAGACCGGGCGCAGGGTCGTCGAGGGGCTGACCGAGCGGGGGATCGCGGTCCGCGCGGGTTCGCGTCCGGGCTTCGACTGGGACGACCGGTCGACCTGGCAGGCGGCGGTGGAAGGCGTGAGCGCGGCGTACCTGACGTACTACCCGGACCTCACCTTCCCCGGCGCGGCCGAGTCGATCCGGGAGTTCTCGCGGCTGGCGGTGGAGAACGGCGTCCGCCGGCTGGTGCTGCTCTCGGGCCGCGGTGAGGAAGAAGCGGCGGTGAGCGAGCAGGGTGTCCGCGACTCAGGTGCCGAGTGGACGGTCGTGCGGTCGAGCTGGTTCGCGCAGAACTTCAGCGAGCATTTCCTGCTGGGGCCGGTGTTGTCCGGTGAGATCGTGCTTCCGGCGGGCGAGGTGACGGAGCCGTTCATCGACGTCGAGGACATCGTGGACGTCGTCCTCACGGCGCTGACCACTGACGGGCACCACGGCCGCGTGTACGAGCTGACCGGACCGCGGCTGCTGAGTTTCACCGATGTGGCGGCCGAAATCACCAAGGCGGCGGGGCGGGATGTCCGGTACGTTCCGGTTTCCGCGACCGAGTTCGCGGCGGGTGCGGCCGAACAGGGCGTACCCGAGGAGGAGATCGAGGGGCTGACCGACCTGTTCACCCGGATCCTCGACGGCCGGAACGAGTCTTTGACCGGCGACGTGGAGAAGGTGCTCGGCAGGCCGGCGAGGGACTTTTCGGAGTACGCCGCGAAGGCTGCCGCCACTGAGGTCTGGAATCGGTGAAACGAGCGGGAATCGGAAAGGAGGCGACGGGAATGTCGGTACTCAGCGAGATCATCCTGATCGCGGCCGTCATCGCGGCCGGACTGATCGCGGGGCTGTTCTACGCCTACACCTGCTCGGTCATGCCGGGCTTGGCACGGGCGGACGCCCGGACGTACGTGACCACGATGAGAGAGATCAACGTCGCGATCCTCAACGGCTGGTTCGCGTTGAGTTTCGGTGGGGCGCCCCTGCTCGCCGCGGTGGCGGCGGGACTGCATTTCCAGGCCGACCTGCGGTCCGCGTTGCCGTGGATCATCGCCGGATTCGTGCTGCTGATGGTGATGATCGTGGTGACGATGGCGCTCAACGTGCCGCTGAACAACGCGCTCGAGGCGGCGTTCGACGGCGACAACACCGACTTCGAGGCGGTGCGGGCGAAGTTCGAGGGTGTCTGGGAGCGGTGGAACCTCGTGCGGACGCTGGCCGCGGTCGCGGGTTTCGGTTGCCTGGTCGGCGGGCTGATCGTGCACGTCCGCGCCTGAAACACGCCCTAGGTGATCAGCTCTTCGAGCAGCGGCACGGTCTTCTCCGGCGGTGGGTAGGCGGTGAGTTCGTCGCGCAGCGGCCGCACCGCCTCCCGGTAGGACGGCTCCCGCAGGATTTCTGACACCGCTTCGCGGACGTCGTCCGGCGTGAGCTCGAGGACGTCGAGCACCTTGCCGAGCCCGAGTTCGGTGACACGATCCCCGTTCTGGGGCTGGTCGGCGCCCATCGGGAGCAGCAGCATCGGCAGCCCGTGCGCGATCGCACCGAGCACACTGCCGGAGCCGCCGTGGCTGACGACGACATCGCAATACGGCAGAACCTCGTCCTGGGGCAGGTAGCTGGCGATGTGGACATGTTCCGGCTGCGGTCCGAATTCCGCGGGATCGATGAGGTGGCCGACGGTCACGACGCAGGTCGCATCGATGTCGCGGAGCCCGGCGAGGACACGGGTGAACAGGTCGCCGGACTCGGTGTTGAAGATCGTGCCGAGGGTGAAATAGACGACCGGACGATCTTTGCGGTACCAGCTCGGCGCGACGCCCCGGCCCGGCGGAGGTACGTGGAAGGCGTGCGCGGTTGGCGGCAGCGGGAAGCGCGGATCCCGGAACGCCGTCGGGAAGGGCGAGAGCACGAGATCACGGCCGGCCATCTCGAGGTTCCGCTGGGGCGGGAGACCCTTGGCCGCGCGCACCTCGTTCAGCGCGTCGTCGAGCAGGTCCGCGCGGGCCAGTGAACCCGCGGCGGTCACCAACACAGTCGCGTGCGGCAGGCCGAGCTTTTCGGCTGCGATCATTGCGCCGTAGTCGACTTCGTCGGACACGATCAGGTCCGGTGGCCAGTCTTCGCAGAGGGTGAGGACGTCGTCGGCGCGCCGGGGTGCCGTGCGGTGGACGAAGCCGTCGCGGAGGTCGGCGTCCTCACGCTCGCGGTCGACGGCTAGCAGCGGCCTGCGCTCGCCGTCGCTGCCGAGGTTGGGACCGGATGGGAACGCGGTGAAGCCGGTGGATTCCACGATCGGGACCATCAGCGGCTCGGCCGTGAACGCGATCGTATGACCGGCTTCGGCCGCCGCCTGGGCGAGGGGGACGAGAGGCCGGAAATGGCCGTTCCCGCCGGCGAAGGTGAAGAGTATGCGCACCCGGTCGACACTATCGACTCCGACCCGGATTCCCCGGCGTTGCACGGGTTACCGCCCGTCCAGGCAGCGATACGCTGCTCCCGTGATCGATACGGAGGCCGACGAGGTCCGGCTGTGCGCGCTGGAAGGCTGCGAGAATCCCTTGCCCCCACCCGCGGTGGACGCCGAAGGGAAACGCAAGGGCGGGCGGCCGTCGGCCTACTGCGGTAAGACGCATGCGGACGCGGCGTCGCGGGCACGGCGGGCCGCGGCGGTGGCGAGTGTGGCCGATCCGCTGCTCGAGGTCCGCCGGATCGCCGACGAGTTCACGCCGGCGTCGGCGTCGCTCGTCGAACTGCTGGACGCGATGCGGTCGCGTTTCGACGATGCCGCGGAAGCCGCGCTGGGCCGGGTCACCGAGGCCGAGACCGAGTCGGCGACGGCCCGGCGTGAAGCGGACGAGGCACATCAGGCGGCGGCGAAGGCCGACTCGTCCCGCGCGACCGCACTGGCCGCCTCCCGTGACGACAAGCTGGCCAAGGTCAAGGCGGAGAAGACCGCCGAGCAGGCGCTGAAGGACGCTGAGGAGACCCGGCAACGTGCGTGGACCGAGGTCGCCGCGCACGAGCGGGCCCGTGGTGCCGCAGAAGCCGCGACAGTCGCGGCGGAACGCGCCCGAGACGGTCTGGTGGCCGACCTCCGCACCCTTCGCGAGGATTTCCTGGCCGTGCGCGAGGCGAAGACCCGGCTGACCACCGAGCTCGGCGAACGGGACACCGCGTTGGCGCGAGCCGTCGCGGAGCTCGAAGCACTGCTGGACCGGCTCGATGAGGCGAAGGCGCGGCTGACGGTGTCCGAAAAGGACTGTGCGGCCGCGCGGGCGGAATCCGGTGGGCTTCGGGAGGATCTCGACCGAGTCCGGGCGGAGCTCGCCCAAGAGCACACCGCGCGGAGCCTGGCCGAGGCGCGTGCGACGGCGCTGAGCGAGGAACTCGAGCGCGCGCGGACTCGCGCCGTCGCCGATCAGACCCGCTATGACGAGGTCGTCCGGCAGTTGGCCGAACTCGCACGCCCCAAGCCCGTCGAAGCTCAGCCTGTCGACAGCCCGGAACGGCCGTGAAAGCCTCCTTGCCTACCCTGAGGGTAGTGAAGGAGGCCTTCACTACCCCGCTGATGTGATCTCTGGTGACAGTTTCTAGAGCGGTAGCTCGGACTCGGATGTGCTCGCTTCACCGTTGACGAGTTGCTCGACCCCGTCCAGGATCCGGGCCAGGCCGAACCGGAAGGTGTGCAGCGGGTTGCTCGCCGCGCCGTGTACTTCGCCGGCGGCCTGGCCGATGCGGGCCGCGAGCGGGAAAAGTCCGGCGTCGGCCTCCGGGATCTCGGCGAGCACGGGGGCGCTCGCGGTCCACCACTCGAGGTCGGTCATGCCGGACCGTCGCACGAGGCTCGCCGATTCGACCGATCCTCGGGCCATGCCCTGGACGAAGCCGTTGACCATCGCCACGACGGCGTCCATTTCGAGGTCGGTGAGGCCGATCGCGTCGACGGCGCTCAGTTCGCGTTCGTGTTTGGCGAAGGTGCGCGGGCCGAGGGGGAGCCGGCTGGTGGTGACCTGGAGCAGCCACGGATGACGGTGGTACAGCCGCCAGGTGTCCTCGGCGATGGCGGTCATGGTGACCCGCCAGTCGTCACCCGGAGGCGGGTCGGTGAGCTCGCCGTGGACGCGATCCATCATCAGGTCGAGCAGCTCGGCGCGGCTGGGAATGTAGGTGTAGAGCGACATGGGGGACACGCCGAGCCGCTCCGCGCCGCGGCGGACGGACAGTGCGGCGATGCCTTCCGCGTCGGCGAGTTCGATCGCGACCGTGACGATCTGCTCGACGGTGAGCTTCGGTTTGGGGCCACGACGGGGTTTGTCCCGCACTCCCCAGAGCAGTTCGATGGTCCGCCGCGGATCGCCCGTCCCGGTGTAGTCCGCGTAGTTCTCGCTCATCCCCGTCTTTCTCTCTACGCCGTACAGAGTTATGTTATTCTGTACTGTACACCGTACAGAGATTGGGGCTTAGTGACGTCTCACGACGGTTTCGACAGTGTTGTGTTCGAACCGAAGAATCCTCCTCGGACCAGCCGATTCGTCTTCTGGAACGCCGACGGCTCCGGGCGTGGCGCCACCGGCGAGGTGACGGTCGCGCTGCCCGAGATCCGGACAGTGCCGTGTGTTCACCTCCCGATGTCCGAGGCGCTGCCGGCGCTGCTCGGGCTGCGGGAGAGCGAGGATCCTTCGGCACGGTTCTGGGGAACGGCCGCGGCTGCCGCGGTGAAGCTGACCGCGGCGGGCCGGGTCCTGCCGGGAGTCACGGAGTCCGATGTGGACAGCTGGCGCGCGGGGCCGCTGGAGCCTGCCGAGGCCGCGTGGCTGCGGAAGCTGTCGGAGGCGATGCCGTCGCAGGCGAGGGCGATCCCAGTCGATGGAAACCGGGTGCCCGCACGGTATCCACTGCTGAGGTCCTTTCTGGACGCTGTCGCGGACACCTTGCCGAGGACCCCGGCCGCCGTCCAGGCCACGGGCGTCAAGGCGTTCGCCGGCACCGCCGCGCAGCAGGTTCCGCGACTACGTGACTGGGCGGCCGAGGTCGCGGCCGGGCTGGATTCGGGAGTCCGGATCTCCCTGCGGATCGAGGCGCCCGACGACGACTTCGCCGCCGGCGGCTTCCGCGGTGTTGTCCAGGTGCACAGCCTCGCCGAGCCGGGTGTTCTGGTCGACGCCGCGGCTTTATGGGCGGGTGACGACCGGTTCGGGCCGCGGGCACGGATCGACGTGATGCTGACGCTGCGCCGTGCCGCCCAGCTGTGGCCGTCGCTCGAGCCGTTGCTCGGCGCCGCGGTCCCGGACGAGGTCGGACTCCGGGACGCGGAGATCATCGAGCTGCTGACGACGGCCGCGCCTGTCCTGGCCACGGCCGGGATCGACGTGCACTGGCCCGCCGAGCTCGCCCGTGACCTGACCGCGAGAGCGGTGGTCGGCGGTGGCGACGCGCCTCCGGACGACCTGCCGTCGTTCTTCGCCGGCGGCAGGCTGCTGCAGTTCGACTGGCAGCTCGCCCTTGGCGATGAACCGCTGACCGCGGCCGAGATGGACGGGCTCGCCGAAGCGCACCGCCCGGTGGTCCGGCTGCGGGATCAGTGGGTGCTGGTCGACCCGGCGCTGGCGGCGAAGGCGCGGGATCGCGCGCTGAAGCCGTTGACGCCGATCGACGCGCTCGGGGCCGCGCTGAGCGGAAGCGCCGAGATCGACGGGCACCACGTGGACGTCCTCACCGACGGCTGGCTCGCCGCCCTGCGCGAACGGCTGCTCGCGCCGCCCGAACCGCAGGCACCACCTTCGGGCCTGGCCGCGACCCTGCGCGACTACCAGATGCGCGGCCTTCAATGGCTCAGCGCGATGACGTCACTCGGGCTCGGCGGCTGTCTCGCCGACGACATGGGGCTCGGTAAGACGATCACGCTGATCTCGCTCCACCTGCATCGCAGCGAGACGCGGCCCGGACCGACGCTGGTCGTGTGCCCGGCGTCGTTGCTGGGCAACTGGGAACGGGAGATCAGGCGGTTCGCACCGGGCGTCGCCGTCCGCCGGTTCCACGGCACGGAGAGGTCGCTCGACGGACTCGACGACGGTTTCCTGCTCACGACCTACGGGACGTTGCGGGTCGATCCGGGGCCGCTGGCCGGGGTCGAGTGGGGCCTGCTGGTCGCCGATGAGGCCCAGCACGTCAAGAACCATCGCTCCGGGACGGCGAAGGCGCTGCGCACGCTGACGTCCTCGGCCCGGGTCGCGCTGACCGGCACGCCGGTGGAGAACAACCTGTCGGAGCTGTGGGCGATCCTCGACTGGACCACGCCCGGGTTGCTCGGCTCGATGGCCGACTTCCGCCGGGTGTGGGCGAAACCGGTCGAGTCGGGGTCGGCTCCCGAGACCGCCGAGCGGTTGTCGCGGCTCGTCCGGCCCTTCCTGTTGCGGCGCCGAAAGTCCGATCCGGGGATCGCGCCCGAGCTGCCGGCCAAGACCGAGACGGATCAGCCGGTGACGTTGACGGCCGAGCAGGCGGCGCTCTACGAGGCGACCGTCCGGGAGCTGATGGCGGAGATCGAGTCGAGCGAGGGCATCGCGCGGCGAGGCCGGATCGTCAAGCTGCTCACCGGCCTCAAACAGATCTGCAACCATCCCGCGCAGTACCTGAAGGAGCCGCCGGAGTCCGTTTTGGACGGACGCTCCGGGAAGCTCGAGCTCCTCGACGAACTGCTGGGCACGATCCTGGCCGAAGACGGTGCGGTGCTGGTGTTCACCCAGTACGTCGCGATGGCGCGGCTGCTGGAGCGCCACCTCGCCGAGCGGGGGATCGGCACGCAGCTGTTGCACGGCGGCACACCGGTGCCGCGCCGGGAAGAATTGGTGCGCCGTTTCCAGGCGGGCGAGGTACCGGTTTTCCTGTTGTCGTTGAAGGCGGCCGGTACCGGGCTCAACCTGACCCGCGCGGATCACGTGGTGCATTACGACCGCTGGTGGAATCCGGCGGTCGAGGATCAGGCGACCGACCGGGCGTACCGGATCGGGCAGACCCGCCCGGTGCAGGTGCACCGGCTCATCGCGGAGGGCACGGTCGAGGACCGGATCGCCGTGATGCTGCGGGAGAAACGCGCGCTCGCGGACGCGGTGCTCGCCGGTGGCGAGGCCGCGCTGACCGAACTGAGCGACGAGGAACTGGCCGAGCTGGTCGAGTTGAGGAGCCGTCGATGAGTACGCCGGATGATCGTGTCCGCGGGTTCCCCGCCTTCGGCGCGCAGGGCGGACGCGGCCAGTTCGCGCGTTCGTGGTGGGGCCGCGCGTGGATCAGTGCGATGGAGGACACCGCGCTGGACCTGCGGCAGCTCAAACAGGGCCGCAAGTACGCCGCGGGCGGCCGGGTCGGGCCGATCACGGTCAGCCCCGGCCGGATCGCCGCGGTGGTCGACGACGAGGAGGGCCAGTACCGCACCGAGGTCCGGCTCGCCGAGCTGACCGAACACGAATGGGACCGCTTCCTCGACCGGGTCGCCTCCCGTGCCGGGCATCTCGCCGCGCTGCTGGACCGGGACATGCCACACGACCTGGTCGAAGCCGCCGACGATGCAGGCGTCCACCTCCTGCCCGGGATCGGAGACCTTGATCCCGACTGCGACTGCCCCGGGTGGGAACTGCCGTGCCGGCACGCGGCGGCCTTGTCATTCCAGGCGTCGTGGCTGCTCGACGCCGACCCGTTCGTTCTCCTGCTGATGCGCGGCAAGGGGGAGCGGGAGCTGCTGGACGAATTGCAGCGGCGCAACGCTCCGCGGTTCGTGCGTACCGGCGACGACGACGTTCCCGCCGAACAGGCCTACGCCGACCTACCCGGCCCGCTGCCGGAACTGGACGACTTCCTGCCCGAGGGCGGTCCATCCGTTCCCGGCGCACCCGGCATTCCAGCCGAGACCTTCGCCCTGCTGATCGGCAACGCGCGATACACGGCCGAGGCCTTGCTTTCGGCGCAACCGAAACCGACCCGGAGGCAGGACGCTGTCCGCATCGCCGCGAGTCATCCCGAAACGACCGACCGGCTACGTCACGCCGACCACGGCGAGGACTTCGACCGGGCCGTGGTCGCGTGGCGGCACGGCGGACGGGCCGGTCTCGACGTCCTCGAAACCGCGTGGACACCGCCCGCCCGGACGCTGGCTCGCGCCCGGATCGCGCTCGCCGAGGCGATGGACGATCCCGGCTACGGCCTGGAGGTCGAACGGAATCGCTGCACGGTCGCCGGCACCGGCGTGCAGGTGCGGGTCGGCAAGGACGGACTCTGGTACCCGTACCGCGATCAGTGGCCGGCGGGTCCACCCGAGAAGGAACCCGGGGAGCTGTTCGCCGCACTGCTCGGTTGATTCACCACCGCCGTTGATTCACCACTGCTGTCCTCGCCGCAGCTCACTCAGGTGCGGCGAGGACAGGTGGAGGATCCGGTAGCGGACCTCGTCCGAGGTCGGCGCTTCCTGGTGCCAGAGGCTGTAGCGGACCAGTTCCCAGGTATGCGGGTCGACGGCCAGCGCCCCGGAGTGCGCCCCTTCCTGCCGTACGTGCTCGCGAAGCCCGTCGAGCGCCGCGCCGAGGAACTCGACCGGATCCGTTTCCACGGGAATCCGCTCGACATGCTTGCCTGCGGCCAACGGAGGAGTGTCGAAGGCAGGGCCTTCCTCGAACCCGAGCACCGTCCAGTGCCGGACCGCCGGACGGCCGAACGAGTCGATGATCCCGTTGAAGGGACCGCCCCAGAGGAACGCGTTCATACCGGCCTGCTCGTGCCAGAGGTATAAGGGCGAGTACTGGTTCACCGTCGAGCCGTCGACGCCCCGCTCCCTGATCCCGTAGACCTTCAGCCCGAGCCCGGAGAAGTCGTCCAGCGTCTTGCCGCGGGTGGCGACACGGTCGCGGATGATGCCCATGTCGTAGTCGGCGGGCAGGGTGATCTCGTACTGCATCGCGTGCATCTGGGTTCCCCTCGACGACGTCAGATGCCGTACATACTAGTAGGTACAGGATTCAGTTTCGAGCCCCCACCGCACGTACCGCATCGTGGATGTGAAGCCGTCCTTCTCGAAGACCCCGCGCGAGCGGGCTGTCGCCGACGTTAGTCGCGCCATGGGCACTGGCAGCTGCCGTAGGCACAAGCGCGTGAGGGCCACCCTGCCGTCCGTGAGGGTGGCCCTCACGCGCCCTGGCGCGGCGGACACGCACAGAAGAATCTCATTGCTTCCCCAGAAAAACGAACTACTTCTTGCTGAGCCGAAGAATTCCTTCGTCGTTCTGTACCGCGACGATGAGGATCAGCTGACGATTGATCTGGTGGACCATTCCGGGCTGCCCGGACACCGAGCCGGCCATCCCGCCCGACGCAGGGGCGAGGC
Organism: uncultured Actinomycetota bacterium; assembly: GCA_963766045.1. Classification (GTDB taxonomy): domain Bacteria; phylum Actinomycetota; class Actinomycetes; order Mycobacteriales; family Pseudonocardiaceae; genus Amycolatopsis. Next base: position 3,678,206 of record CAVXYN010000003.1, read on the forward strand.
CGACCTTTCCCGCCTGCACCATGACCGAGAGCGGACCCGCGCCCCCGTCGTTCGGCAGCTGGTCGCCGGTCTTGACGATAACCTCGCACGTCCCGTCGCCGCACGTCTTGAGGTTCCGGCCGTCCGCGGCGACAAAGGGTGCGGCACTCGTCGAGATTCTCGCCTCCGGCGAGATGGACACCGCGGTCGGGACGGTCGGTGGGGCCAGGATGGGCTCAGGTTCCTCGGCACAACCCGCTGCGAGCAGCGCTATGGGAACCACGAGCGAATATCTTCGGCGACGTGCCGTTCGCTTGACCATGACCGACGAACGTAGCCGAAACAATGGCCCCGCCGATGCGCCCGAATTCCGCAATCTTGCTCTATTCGCAGGCTTCCGGAGCCCGCCAGGCGGACGAATCGACCGGACCAGAGCGCCACGTGGTCAGGTGGGCACGGTGCGTTGTGCTCAGACCTCCGTGCGGGCGACGATCGCGCGGAGGTCCACACCGGACGGGAGCGTCCCGAACGCGACACCCCAGTCACCGCCGAGCCGCGACGCGCAGAACGCGTCGGCCACCGCCGGCGCGCCGTGACGCACCAGCAGTGAGCCCTGCAGGACCAACGCCATCGACTCGACCAGCCGCCGCGCCCGGTACTCGACGTCCGACAGATCCGCGAGCTCCTTGCGGAGCCTGCCGATCGCGTCGTCCAGCCGAGCGTCACCACCCGAGGCACGCTCGACCTCGGTGAAGTACGACGCCACGGACTCGGGCTGCTTCGCCATCGCGCGCAAGGCGTCCAGCGCGGCGACGTTGCCCGACCCCTCCCAGATCGACATCAGCGGCGCCTCGCGATAGAGCCGGGGCATCCCGGACTCCTCGACGTATCCGTTGCCGCCCAGACATTCCAGCGCCTCGACGGCGTGCGACGGGGCGCGTTTGCAGACCCAGTACTTCGTCACCGCCAGCCCCAGCCGCCGGAACGCCTGCTGCTGCTCGTCATCGGGCCGATCGGTGGCCTCGGCCAGCCGCATCCCGACGATCGTCGCCGCCTCGGACTCCACCACGAGATCGGCCAGCACGTTCCCCATCAGTGGCTGATCCACCAGGGCCGCACCGAACGCCTGCCGGTGCCGCGCGTGATGCACCGCTCGTACCGCGCCGAAACGCATCCCTGACGCGCTTCCAAGCGCGCAGTCGAGCCGGGTGTTGTTCACCATCTCGATGATGGTGCGCACCCCGCGGCCCTCCTCGCCGATCAGCCAGCCGATCGCGTCGTCGTACTCGATCTCCGACGACGCGTTGGACCGGTTGCCCAGCTTGTCCTTCAGACGCTGCAAGCGGATCCCGTTGCGCGTGCCGTCCGGGAGGACGCGGGGGAGCAGGAAGCAGGACAGACCGCCCGGTGCCTGGGCGAGCGTCAGGAACATGTCCGACATCGGCGCCGAGGTGAACCATTTGTGCCCGACGATCACGTAGCTGCCATCACCCAACGGCCGCGCCGTCGTCGTATTCGCCCGGACGTCGGAGCCACCCTGCTTCTCCGTCATCGACATCCCGGCGATCAGCCCGCGTTTCGTACTCGGCTCCCGCAGTCCGAAGTCGTACTCCTTCGCCGCGAGCAAGGGCTCGTACCGCTCGGAAAGTTCAGTATTGAACCGCAGCGCCGGGACCGCCGCGTAGGTCATCGAGATCGGGCAGGTGTGCCCGGCGTCGACCTGACCCCAGACGTACAACTTCGCCGCCCGAGCCGCATGCGCCCCCGGCCGGGAGTCCCGCCACGGCGTGGCGTGCAGTCCATAGGAGACGGCGACGTCCATCAGCTCATGCCAATAGGGATGGAACTCGACCTCGTCGATCCGGTTCCCGACCCGGTCGTGCGTCCGCAGCACCGGCTCATTCTCGTTGACCAGCCGGCCCCACTCCTGGGCCTGCTCGCTCCCGGCCAGCCTCCCGAGCGCGTGCACCTCGGCGACCGCCCACCCCGCGCCCGCCCGATCCAGCGCCTCGAGTAGCGCCGGATCGGCGGCGACATCGTGCTCCACCAACGGCGGCACCTGATTGGTGACCTCATGCGTGGCCGGCATCGGAACCTCCCAAAGAACGCAGGACGAAAGTGCGCAGCCCGGACACCTCGTCCGCACTGCCGGTGGTCAACGGGCCGATCAGCACCTCGGCGGCCGCCCCGACCAGCGCCGCCGCGGTGACCTCGGCGTCCTGAGCGGGCAGCACCCCCGCACGGACACCGTCGGCGACATGAAGGGCGACGACGTCACGGAACGCGCGCCTGAACACCAGCCGCTCCGCCTCGATCGGCGCGTCGACAGGCTCCGCGAGCAGGGCGTACGCCATCCGTGGGGTCTTCAACGCACGAGTGGCGAAGGTGTCGAACACCGCCACCACCCGCTCGGCGGGCGTGCCAGGACGTTCGGACGCCTCGCGCACCGCTTCGACCTCACGCGTGACGACCCGGCGGAACAACTCCACGACCAGCGCGGCCTTGGTGGGGTAGTGGCGATACACGCTCCCGACGGCCACCCCGGCGCGCTCGGCCACCGCCGACACCGAACAGCCCGCGTACCCGCGCTCGGCGAGCTGCTCCATGGCAGCCGCGATCAACGCGTCACGCTGGGCGTCGAGCCTCTCCTGGACCTTCGGGGTACGGCGGTACGGCACCCAAGAAGTGAAGCACCGATTCACAGCTTCAGTCAACGCTCGGCCTGCCGTAGCGCGTGAAGGACTCCATCCCTCGGCTGAGCGCAGCGATGGAGTCCTTCACGCGGCATCAGGTCACCCGATGGCATGATCGCCGGATGACCTGGACCGCACCGGAGGTGGCCCGCCCGTCGGGTGACCTCGCCGCCGACGAACGCACCATGCTCACCGGGCTCCTCGCCTGGCACCGGAGCACCCTGCTGTACAAATGCGCCGGCCTTACCGGAGAACAACTCGCCAAGGCCTCGGTCCCGCCGTCCAACCTGACCCTGCTCGGCCTCCTGCGGCACCTGGCCAAAGTCGAACGCATCTGGTTCCGCCTGCGCTACGCCGCACAGGACATCGGCCCGCTCTACGACCCGGAGCTGGGCAAGGACCACGACTTCGAAGCGCTCGACGCGGCCAAGGCCGAGGAGGCGTACGCGACCCTGCTCGAAGAGATCCGCCTCGCCGACGAAGCCGCCGCGAAAGGCTCACTCGAGGACACCTTCACACACAACGGCGAGACCTACTCGCTCCGCATGATCCACCTCCACATGATCGGCGAATACGCCCGCCATAACGGCCAGGCCGACCTCATCCGCGAACGCATCGACGGCTTCACCGGGGGATAGAGCCATGCGATACGGATTCGTGGGCGCGGGCGAGATCACCGCCGCCATCGTCGAAGGCCTCAGCACGGACATCGCCAACCCGCCTGAGATCTTCCTGTCCCCTCGCGGCCGCAGCGTCGGACAGGAACTGGAGAGCCGCTTCCCGAACGTGCGCGTCTGCGAAAGCAACCAGCACGTACTGCAAGCGACAAGGATCATCGTGCTCGCCGTACGCCCGGAAATCGCCCAGGAAGTACTGACAGAGCTGAGGTTCCAGCCGGAACACGTCCTGATCAGCGCCCTGGCCGGAGTACGACTGGAACAGCTGCGCGACTGGGCCGCACCGGCCGGGCACCTCGTACGGAGCATCCCGCTACCCCCGGCGGCCCGGAGGCAAAGCCTTACCGCGATGTACCCGGACAACCCCGTCGCGCGCGAACTGTTCGAAGCCGTCGGCGGCACCGTCGTCCCGGACAAAGAAGAGACGCTCGAAGTGTTCAGTTCGGCGACAGCCACCTTCGCCGCGCACCTCGACTACCTCACCACCATCGCGAACTGGCTGACCGACCACGGCGTCGACCACGACGCCGCGACCACCTACACCACGCACATCTTCGGCCAGCTCGGCCGGACACTCCTCGAGCGGACCGACTCGCTCGCCACCCTGACCGGCAAGCACATGACCCCTGGCGGAATCAACGAGCAGCTCATGACCGACCTGCGAACCGACGGCGTCCCCGACACCGTGCGGCGCGCCCTCGACCGCATCCTGGAACGCCTTCGCGTGCCCGGGGAAAGCACTGAATGACCACCGAACCACAGATCATCGAGCGCCTTCGCGCCGCCGGCTGCGTCTTCGCCGAGGACGAGGCCCGGCTCCTCACCGGCGAAGCACGCAATCCGGCCGAGCTCGACAAGATGGTCGAACGCCGCATTGCAGGCGAACCACTCGAAGTCATCGTCGGCTGGGCCGAGTTCTGCGGACTGCGCATCGCCGTCGGACCGGGCGTTTTCGTACCACGCAGACGATCGGAACTCCTCGTCCGGCAAGCCGCGACGCTGTCCACTACCGGCGCTGTCGTCCTCGACCTCTGCTGCGGCACCGGAGCACTCGGCGCCGCCATCGCCGCCACACTCGGCGAAGTCGAGCTCTACGCCGCCGACATCGAACCCGCGGCCGTCCGCTGCGCCCGCGCCAACATCGCCGAAGCCGGGGGAGAGGCCCTCGAAGGCGACCTCTACACACCACTCCCGGCAACCCTTCGCGGCCGCGTCGACCTCCTCCTCGTCAACGCACCCTACGTACCCACCGACGCGATCGAGATGATGCCACCGGAGGCACGCGATCACGAACCCCGCGTCGCACTCGACGGCGGCCAAGATGGCGTCGACGTCCACCGGCGAGTCGCCGCGGGCGCCCCGGTCTGGCTCGCACCGGGTGGGCACCTGCTGATCGAAACCGGGGAGAGCCAGGCCGAACGCACCGCGGAAGCCATGGCACACAACGGATTGACCCCGCGGGTGATCACCTCCGAAGAGCTGTACGCCACCGTTGTTGTCGGTACCAGGGGATAGGGTCCCGGCCCGTGACCGACTACCTCCACACCACCCGCACGGCCTATGACACCGTCGCGGCCGACTACGCCGAAATGCTCCGCGACAGCATTGCCGAGTCGCCGTGGGAACGGGCCATGCTCGGCGCCTACGCCGAACTCGTCCTTGCCGGCGGCGGCGGCCGTGTCGCCGACATCGGCTGCGGCCCCGGCCGCGCGACCGGCCATCTCCACAGCCTCGGCCTCGACGTCTTCGGCATCGACCTCTCGCCCGAGATGATCGCCGTCGCCCGGAAGTGCCACCCACAGGTGGATTTCGAGCTGGGGACCATGCCAGGACTGTCCATTGAGGACGGTGTGCTCGCCGGCCTCGTCGCGTGGTACTCGATCATCCACACGCCACCGCGGCGACTGCCGGAGATCTTCACCGATTTCCACCGCGTGCTCGCCCAAGGCGGCTATCTGCACCTGGCCTTCCAAGCCGGAAACGAGCGAAAACGAATCGAGCACGCGTACGGGCACGACATCTCCTGCGACGCGTACCGCCTGCCGCCGGAAGAGATCGCCGACCAGTTGGTGCGGGCCGGGTTCACGATGGTCTCGAAGCTCGTGCGCGAAGCCGAGGGGGAGTACGAGTCGACGCCGCAGGCCTACCTGATCGTCCGAAAACCCTGATCGTCCGAAACCTAGTGTCCTGCGCCGGAAATTCGCGTTGTAAGTCGTGTCGGATTCCGGTTTCTTTCGCTGAGCCGGGCGAAGGGGTCCTTCACGTTCTGCGTGGGTGACGGTTGAGCATGCTGGGGCGGGTGTGCGACTCGGGAGGTAGTGAAGGCCTCCTTCCCTACCTTGAGCGTAGGGAAGGAGGCCTTCACGGCACCCCGCTCAAACACGGCGCCCCACGTCACAGGCGGCCCGTAGCCCAAACATGACTTATGACGCGAATTAACAACTCGGGACACTAGCGGTCAGGGACGTCGAGCCTCGATGAGCCAGACCGCCGAGCCGTAGAACACTCCACGGCCGGTCTGGTGCTCGGCGAGATCGGCACGCAGGTTCTCGATGACCGCTGCCCGAGTCGCGTCGTCGAGTTCCCGGAGCTTCTCGCTGTTCTGTTCGAGGATGAAATCGGCGGCGTCATCGACGTCCTGCCCGAAGTACATCGGCTCGTTCAGTGCGCGCGATCGGACATCGGCGTAACCCGCCGAGGTCAACAGGTCCTCGACCGCCGCGGGGTCGCTCATCGGAAAGTCCGGAGCAGGCAGATCGCGGCCGGCGTCGAAGATCCTCCGGAACGTGGTGATCCACTCGTTGTGCCGAAACGGTTGCCACGTCAGCAGAACCAGCCGTCCACCCGGCCGGGTCGCACGGGCGATATTGGCGAACGCGGCCGGGGGAGTACCGAAGAACATCGAGCCGTGCCTGCTGATCACGACGTCGAATCCCGCATCGGGGAAGGGATGGATCTGGGCGTCCGCCTGTTCGAAGGTCACGTTGAGAACGTATTCCTTCGCGGCGAGCTCACGGGCCAGCCCGAGCACCGTGGAAGACAGGTCCACACCGAGCGCAGAGCCGTCGACCGCCTTCTTCGCTGCATCTCGCGTCGTCTGCCCAGGGCCACAACCGATGTCGAGCACAGCATCGGCAGGCTGGATCGCGGCCGCGGCGAAAAAGGCCTCTCGGTACGCGGCGACACCGTCGTCGAACCGTTGAGCACGTTTCGCCCAGAACGAACCCTGATCGCCGTCCCACGCGTTCAGCTGCCGCGTGTTGGACGGGTCGACGTGCACAGCAATGTTTTCACTCATGTGGTTCCCCCCAAGGATTCAACACGGAGGACCGACTCTATACGAACAGGGGAGTCAGACCGGGACAGTGGTGAACAGCTCGTAGCTGTGCCCGTCAGGATCCGCGACGTAGACCCCGCGTCCACCGCCGAGGTGGTTTATCGAGCGGTCCCAACCGTTCTCGATGCCGGAACCATAAAGGACGTTGCCGCCGTCGAGGCGGGCGAGGACCGCGTCGAAGAGCTCGTCGTCGATGAGGAAGGCGTAGTGGCCGGCGTGGAACTCGTCGTCATCGTCGAAGTCGAAGGTGAGGTCTTCGTTGATGGAGACGGGAATGAAGGGGCCTGGCTGCTCGCCGACCGGCAAATCGAGCAGCCAGGCCAGGAACTCGGCGGATCGCCGCTTGTCACGCGCGGGAACGATCGTGTGGTTGAGCGTAATGGTCATGGCACGATAATATATGCGAAACGCATACATTTCACGTCGGGAGGGAAAGTGGTGGAACACCGGGCCGGACCCGCACTGTTCAGCGTGGTGCGGTTCTGGTCGCGACGCTGGGCACTCGGCGCGGCAGGCGACGCCACGGCGGAAGAGCGCAAAGTGCGCGCGATCATGATCCTCGAAGCGGTGGATACCGCGGGGCGGGCGAGCGAGAACGTCTCCGTGGCCGACGTGGCACATCAGCTGGGGATCGACCAGTCCGGAAGCAGTCGCTTCATCGGCTCCGCGGTCAACGACGGCTACCTGTCGCGAACCGCCTCGAGGGCCGACCGGCGACGGGCGGCGCTGACGATCACGCCGGCGGGTCACGAACTGCTGGCGAACGCGCGAGCGTGGCAGGACGACGTCTTCGCGCGGCTGACCGCGGATTGGGATCCGGCTGACGCCGCGCAGTTCGCCGTCCATCTCCGCAGACTTGCCGACCAGCTCGCCGCGGGTCAGGAGGAGGCCTCCTGACGACTACTTGACATAATGTACATTATCGGCACTTTGGCTGACCTGGATAACGAGGCCCGAGAGGGGCAGCTCAGTCCACCGCTCGTGAGTGGTAGTGACGGTTCTAACCGTCACTACCACTCACGAGCCCACTCGCAGCAGGACGCTGGAGTCACGCCGACCTCGCCGTAGAGAGACGCCCCCAGGGCCGCGGTTTCGACGAGCAATCACCCGCCCTCAAAACGTCACTGTGACGAAACAACCTGAACAAACTCGGACGTCGAAACGCCGTCAGCAGTGCGACAACTGGCCACCTGGACGCTCGTCCGCCCACCACGAACCCCGATGGCGCCGACCTCGAGATGTGATGAAAGGACCGTTCATAACAAAGAAATCACTCGAAAACGGTCAGCCGGCGACATCTCGGGAGTGCCTCGGGAAGTCGGATCCCCCGGAAGTGAATCCCGGAACCATCACTCCGTTTCATGCATAATCACTATTATGCATGAAACGGAATATAACCCAGTGTAAAACTGTCGGTGCCATGCGGTACAAGATGCCTATGAGGGTTTCCGAGGCACAGCAAGCCTTTTTCGCCGCACGCCGACCACGCAAGGATTCCCCTCACACCACCAGCGCCTACCGCCGCGACCTCGCCGGCATCACCACTCTCCTGCTTCGGGAACTGGACTGCTCCCCTGCCGACCTCACCGTCGAAATGCTTACGGCACAAGCACTCCGGACGGCGTTCGGTGCTTTTGCGGACAGTCACGCCAAGAGTTCGGTGCTGCGTGCGTGGTCGACCTGGAACCAGTTCCTGACCTTTTGCGTGTCCGACGGCCTGCTCTCCGGCAACCCGATGGGTGCGGTCGCGCGGCCGAAGGCTCCGCCGTTGACGCCGAAACCGTTGCGGGGTGAGGAAACTCCGGAACAGTTGCTCGCGGCCGCGGCGGACGGATCGCGCCGCACGCGGGATCCGTGGCCCGAACGCGATGTGCTGGTGATCGCGCTCGGATTGGTCGCCGGGCTGCGCGCGGCCGAGATGCGGGCGTTGACGACGCGGTCGCTGGTCGGTCGTCCCGGCGAGATGCGGTTGCATGTCCACGGGAAGGGCAGCCGTGACCGGTCCATCCCGGTACAGCCGATCATGGAGAAGATCATCGCGGAGTACCTGGCCTCGTGCCGTCGCCGTTTCTCGCAGCAGCGATTCGGGCCCTCCACTCCCCTCCTCCGCGATCGCGCCGGCGAGCCGATCGGCCGCGGTGGACTCGAGTACCTGGTCAAGTCCTGCTACCGGTTGGCGGGGCTGCATGACAGGGTGCCGGTCGGGGCGAATCTCCACGCGTTGCGGCACACCTTCGCGACACGGCTGGCCGAGGACGGCGCGACGGCGTCGGAGATCATGGCGCTGTTGGGGCACGCGAGCCTGGCGACGAGCCAGAACTACATCGAGGCGACCGGACGGGAGCAGCGTGCCGCAGCCGCGAGCAACCGGACCTATCGTGCTCTGGATGGGATCGTGTAGGGCCGGCCGCACACTTTTCCGCCGTCATGCACTCTAAGTTGTGTGACCAACGACGACGAGGACCTCGGCGAGCTGGTAGCGGCCGCCCAGCGTGGTGATGACGCGGCGTTCGGCCGCCTGGTAGGTCGGTTTCGGCCGGAGTTGGTCCTGCACAGCTATCGACTGCTCGGCAGGTACGACGAAGCCGAGGATGCGGTGCAGGACAGCTTGGTCCAGGCATGGCGCGGCATCTCGGGTTTCGAGGGCCGGGCAAGGGTACGGAGTTGGCTGTACCGGATCGCGACCAACACCTGCCTGGCCCGGCGTGCGAAGGACGAGCGTCGGCGGCGACTGATCGCGACCACCACGGTCCATGATGGCGTAGCCGTTCCGGTGTCGGCCACCGTGCCGTGGTTGCAGGCCGTGCCGCAGGATGCGATCGAGGCGGTGGCGCAGCGGGACCCGCGCCCGGACGAGCGCCTCATCGGACGTGAGTCGCTGGAGATCGCCTTCGTCGCCGCGCTGCAGCATCTGACGGACCGGCAGTGCGCCGTGCTTGTCCTGCGTGACGTGGCGGGCTGGTCGGCCAGTGACGTCGCCGGGCAGTTGAACAGCACCGCCTCGTCTGTCAACGCCTTGCTGCAGCGGGCTCGCCGAACGATGCGGACGGTACTCGGCCCTGACAGGGCCGAGTGGCGCCGGAGTTCCCCGGTCGCTGAGGAGGCTGCCCTGGTGCGGCGCTATATCGAGGCGATCGAGTCCGGCGACGATGAGGCGATCGCGAGTCTGCTCACCTCGGGCGTCCTGGTCAGCCATCAGCCGTACGGCGGGAACGCCACCCCAGAGGTCACGTGGTACCAGGGTCGGCAGACCGCGGTGGACGCCTGGGCACCCGCCCTGCACGGCAGCCTGGCACTCGATTTGCGGCTGGTGGAGTTCTGGGTGAACAACCAGCCCGCGGTCGCGACCTACGCCCGGCTTCCCGGCACCATCCCGCATCGGGCGTTCAGCCTGACCCTGCTCTGCGTCACGGGCGGGCGGATCGCCGAAGTCGTCAACCTCAGCCCGGATCAGTTTCCCGTGCTCGGTCTGCCGTTGGAGCCGGTCGCGAAGGACCTGGCCAACAACTAGTGAGAGGACATCATGACCGAAAAGCCGATCCGGACCGAGGCTCACCACCGCCTCGAGGTATTCCTCGGCGACTGGCGCGCCGCCGGCGTGGCGTACACCGGCTCCGATTCGGCGCAGGGCGAATCGCCATGGTCGAGCACCCACACCGGTCGCTGGCATACCGGCGAGTTCTTCCTGCTACAGGACGAACGGGCGCAGGTCGGTGGCCAGGAGTTCGACACCCTGAGTTTTCTGGGCGTCGACCCTGAAACCGGCCGCTATGTGATGTACACGTTCGACAATGGCGGCTTCCACCGCCAGTACGAGCTCACCGTCGACGGCAGCCGATGGACGATCGCCGGGGCCACCGAACGGGCCGAGATCATGTTCAGCGAGGACAACCGGAAGCAAACCATCCGCTGGGAGTGGAAGCCCGCCCAAGCATGGGTGCCTCTCTGCGATCGCGTAGCCGAACGCCACGACTGAGCCCGCCGCGTCAGCGGAGCTGTTCGAGGTCCTTGGCGGCTTGGGCGATCTCATCGGCGAGGCGGCGGAGTTCGCTGGGTGCGGCGCCGTCGTCGGCCGCGGTGACCACGTCTTCGGCCGCGCAGCGGAGCTGGAACAGTCTGTCCTGCAGGGTGGCGATCTCGGTGTCGGAGAGGACGACGGCGTCTTCGGGAAGGCCGCTGCGCTGGAGGGCGGTCCGGCGCTCGTAGGCGCGCTGGCGGCATGATTGCCCACAGTAGCGGCGGCGCCTGCCGACGCTGCCGCCCGGTTCGAGCCTCCGTCCGCACCAGCCGCAGTGCTTCGGCGCTCCTCGGCGACCCGGTTCTGGGTGGTGCGCTGCCGACAGCTCTTCGGCGGACGTCTTCGGCTGCTCGGCGACTTCCCTCACGGAGGAGACCCTAGCTGGCCACCCGACGCTCATGCCGAGGCCACGACGGAAGTGCACACTGGTGGGGTGCCGACACTGTTTCCGTACCTCGCCGATCCGCTTCCGCGTGCGTTCGCCCATCGGGGCTGGCATCTCGATGACCTCGAAGGGATGGAGAACTCCCTGTCGTCGTTCCGCAAAGCGGTGACGGAGGGTTACCGCTATCTCGAGACCGACGTGCATGCGACCTCGGACGGCGTGGTGGTCGTGCACCACGACTCGGTGCTGGACCGGACGACCGATGGTTCCGGATTGATCTCTCGGCAGACGTGGGCGCAGCTCGAGAACGTGAAGATCGGTGGGCGGGAACCGTTGTCGCGGCTGGAGGATGTGCTCGAGGAGTTGCCGGAGGCGCGGTTCAACGTCGATGTGAAGTCGAACCAGGCAGTGGAGCCGTTCATCCGGGCCGTCGAGCGGACCGGTGCCCATGACCGGGTGGCGGCGGCGTCGTTTTCGGACGCGCGGCTGGCGCGGATCCGGAAGCTGGCGGGGCCGAAGCTGGTGACGGCAATGGGTCCGCGGTCGGTGGCGATGATGTGGGCCAATGGGTTTCTCCCGCTGATCTCGCTGCGGGCGCTGTCTCGAGGGGCGATGGCGCAGGTGCCGGTGAGGCAGGGGCGACTGAAGGTGGTGGACCGGGCGTTCCTGCGGCAGGCGACGCGGGCGGGTATCGAGGTGCATACGTGGACGGTCGACGACCCGGCCGAGATGCGGCTGCTGCTGGACCTCGGGGTGCACGGCATCGTCACGGACCGGCCGGATCTGCTGCGTGAGGTACTTCAGGAGCGTGGCGCCTGGCCGAGCGGCATTTAGTCCTCTACTTGCGACGTCCGAGTACTACGCAAGTAGAGGACTAAATGTGACTACCGGGGTGGTTTGCCATCCCAGGCCGCGTCCCAGGTCTTCGGTCCGAGCCGGCCCGAGTCGTTGATGCCGTTGGCGCGTTGGAGGGCAAGGACGGCTTCGCGGGTCTTGTCGTAGTAGCAGCCGGTGCCGGTGAAGCCGTAGCCGAAGGCGTTCATGCGGAGCTGGAACGAGACCAGTGCCTGTGCGCAGTCACCGTAGGCGTAGACGACGCCGGGCCAGGCCGGTTTCGGTCCCGGGGGAAGCGGCGGGTTGGGCTTCGGCTTGGGGAGCGGCGGCGGTGCGGGTTGTCCTCCCCCGCCGATGTAGGCCGAGTCGTCGTAGCTGGGGACGCGTTTGCTGCGGGCGTCGCTGTCGCTCTGGAGGCCGAGTTTGCCGGCGCATTCCCAGGGTTGCCACCCGCGCATGCGGTAGAGGTAGAGGGCCCGGTGGTCCTGCTCGCGGGGGCTGGCCTGGTCGGGCCTGCCCTGGCCGCCGACGCTGCGCCAGGTCGGGAGGTCGAACTGGTAGGCGCCGTAGTAGCCGTTGCCGGTGTTGATGTTGTAGCGGCCGCTGGATTCGCACATGCGGAGCTTGGCCCACAGTGAGCCATGAGGGTCCGCGGCGGCGGTGCCGGCGGTGGTGATCTGCAGCCCTGTGACGGCGAGGGCGAGCAGGAGAAGTCTCGCCACGGCGTGGAGCGGTCTGCGTACCCGCTTGGTCCTCATGAGCGGAACAGTAAATAACGGACACACGCTTCACAAGAGTCACACCACGACCACCAGCCTCACATGAAACACACCTGGCGGCCGTCAGCGACACGCCGACGATCGTCTGGAGCCGGCGTCCGGGAGCGGCTCCTCGCGTCGAAACGAACACGGTCCGGACTCGCTGCGACCATGCGACCTCACCCACCAGTAGTCTCCCGCTGACCTCGACGTTTCCGACCTCAGGAGCAGTGCATGACGGTGGCCGAGACCCGCGATCAGAAGCGGGAATGGCGAGCTTGGTACCTCTACGACTGGGCCAATTCGCCGTTCTACTCATCGGTGATCACCGTCTTCGGAGCGCTGTATCTGAGCACTGTGGCGGCTGCGGACGCGAGGTCGAATTTCACCCTTAACGGGGACAGGCCGTGCACCGACGCGGACGGGATCGAGAACAAGCTTCAGCACTGCGATGTGTCGTTGTTCGGTCTGCACTTCCCCGCCGGTTCACTCTGGGGGTACTTGCTCTCGGTGGCGACGGTGACGCAGGTGCTGGTGCTGCCGATCGCGGGAGCGGTCGCCGACCGGAGCAGGCACAAGCGACGGATCCTCGGCGGGTTCGCGTTCGTCGGCGCGGTGGCATCGATGATGATGTTCTTCATCGCGGGCTCCGATTGGGAGATCGGTGTCGCCACGTTCATCGTGGCCAACATCGGGTACGGCGGAGCGCTGGTCGTCTACTACTCGTTCCTGATCGACATCGCCGAGCCGGACCAGCGGGACGAGGTTTCGTCGAATGGCTGGGCGTTCGGCTATCTCGGTGGCGGGCTGGCCCTGCTGCTGCAGCTCGGGTTCTTCATGGGTCATGACTTCTTCGGGGTGAGTGAGGGGCTCGCCGTCCAGATCTGCTTCCTGACGTCGGGGATCTGGTGGGCGTTGTTCACCATCCCGGCGGTGCGGGCGCTCCCCCAGATCCATGTCCCGAAATCGGCTGATCGTGGCTTCTCGGTGATCACGGCCGGGTTCAAGGAGCTGAAGCAGACGATCGTCGAAGCGAAGGCCTATCCCCTGACACTGGCTTTCCTCGGCAGCTACCTGGTCTTCACCGACGGAATCACGACCGTGGTAGCGGTGTCGGCGCAGTACGGCCAGGACGAACTGAAGTACGACGCCACGGTGCTCATCTTCACGGTGCTGGTGATCCAGTTCCTTGCCTACGCGGGCGCGATCATCCACGGGAAGATCGCGGCGCGGATCGGGGCGAAGAAGACGATCCTCGGCAGTCTGGTGGCGTGGGTCGTGGTGCTGTGCTGCGCGTACTTCATCCAGGCAGGCCAGCCGCTGCAGTTCTATCTGGTGGCGACCGGGATCGGGCTGGTGCTCGGCGGAACGAACGCGTTGTCGCGGTCGTTGTTCAGTCAGATGATCCCGGCGGGCAAGGACGCGCAGTACTACTCGCTGTACGTGGTCGGTGAGCGGGGGACGTCGTGGCTCGGACCGTTGCTGTTCGCCGCGGTCGGGCAGGCGACCGGCTCGTTCCGGCTGGCGATCATCGCGCTGGTGATCTTCTTCGTGCTCGGGTTCGTCTTCGTGTGGATGGTGCCGGTGCGGCGAGCGATCGAGGCGGCGGGCAACCGACCACCGGCGGTGCTGTGACCGCGGGTGGTCCCGATAGGGTCGAACGTCGTGACCGTACTGAAGGAGAGTGGGCCGGACCCCACGGACGCGTTGTCGTCGGTGCCGGTGGCGGGTTCACGACGGGGAGCGCCGGTCGTCGGGAAGCTGAAGTTCTGTTATGGGCCGATGGACTGCGGGAAGTCGACGCTGGCGTTGCAGATCGACCACAACCACGCGCGGCAGGGGCGGCGTGGGATGGTGCTGGTGCGGCACGATCGGTCCGGCGAGCCGCAGATCACCAGCCGGATCGGGCTTACGCGGAAGGCGACCGAGGTCGGCACCGACACTGACCTGCGGTTATTGGTGCGTGAGCAGTGGGCTGCCGGCAGGCATGTGGATTATCTGATCGTCGACGAGGCGCAGTTCCTTTCCCCCGATCAGGTGGATCAGCTCGCTGAACTGGCCGATGACGTCCAGATAGACGTGTACTGCTTCGGGATCGCTACGGATTTCCGGAGCAGCTTGTTCCCCGGTGCGGCGCGGTTGTTCGAGCTGGCGGACGAGTTGCAGCCGGTTCAGGTCGAGGTGCTGTGCTGGTGCGGGCAGACGGGAAGGTTCAACGCGAGGGTTTCCGACGGCGAGGTGTTACGGGCCGGAGACACCGTTGTGGTGGCCGATACCGAACAGTCTGTCGTTGAATCTTCATCGAAATCACGTTCTGAGGGCGACTCGAACACGGTCCGTTATCAGGTATTGTGCCGCCGGCATTTCCGTTTGGGTGACTTGGGACCGGCGACGGCCCAACACGGTCAGTTACGGTTGACGTAACGGACGTACTACTAGCCCATCTGGGGGATATCCGCACCAAGATGGCCGTATTGACGTCACGCCGGAGCGCGAACTCCCTCCTACTAGAGGAAGCTGTTGCCACCGGGTGACGCAGCTCATCGTGAGCAACGACATGATGTCCAGGGAATCCTCTGGCCGTCTCAGTCGTTGCATAGGGTGAGCACCACCCTGGCTCCAACCGGAGCTGACTGAAAGGACCCCCATCATGGCCGACCGTGTTCTCCGTGGAAGCCGGCTGGGAGCGGTCAGCTACGAGACCGACCGCAACCACGACCTCGCGCCTCGGCGCACCGTGCGCTACGCCTGCCCCAAGAACCACGAGTTCGAGGTGCCCTTCTCCGACGACGCCGAGATCCCCTCGGTGTGGGAGTGCAGGCTGCACGGTAGCGAGTCCGAGATCGTGGATGGCGGGCAGCCGGAGCAGAAGAAGGTCAAGCCCCCGAGGACGCACTGGGACATGCTCCTGGAGCGCCGTTCCATCCCGGAGCTCGAAGATCTGCTCAACGAACGTCTCGCCGAGCTGAAGGGACGACGGACCACCCGGTCCGCCTGACGAACGGCACAAGTAGCTAGCCCCACCACGAAACGAAGCCCCCGCGACCTCCCTCCGCGGGGGCTTCGTCGTGTCCGGGGGGGGGCGACTACGCGGGTTGGTAGCCGGGGATGTCTTCGATCCGGTGGTAGACGGGCAAACCACGGGAGAGGGCGATGGCGACGTCCTGGTCCGCGCCGGTCGAGTCGCCCGGCAGGCGCAGGACGGCGTCGCAGTGGTGCAGCAGCCGGTCGGCGGTCGGATACATGATCTCTTTGGCGACGGGGTCGGCGACGGTCTTGCCGCCCGCGCCGCGCAGCACCGGGAGCGCGACCCATTCGCCGATCATCGGCAGGTGGCCGCTGCGGAAGATCGGCCAGGCGGCCTCTTCGAGCCGGGTGAGATTGCGGGCGAGCAGCTCCGGGTCGTCGCCGGTGCCCGAACGGAACGGGCCGGCGATGAGGATCATCAAAGGTTTGGGCATAGGCCGGAGCATAATGTGCAACAATCGGCACAAACAAGAAGGAGTGTGCAGATGTTGGCGGCGCAACGACGAGACCTGCTACTGGAGCGGCTGAAGACCGAAGGCCGGATCGTGGCGAAGGAACTCGCGGCCGAACTGGGGGTTTCCGAGGACAGCGTACGGCGTGACCTGCGGGAACTCGCCGCGGCCGGATTGTGCCAGCGGGTCTATGGCGGGGCGTTGCCGCTCTCCCCCGCCACCGCCGACTACGCGACGCGGATGGCGGTGAGTGTCGCGGGCAAGGAGCGGATCGCGAAACGTGCAGCAGCGTTGATCCCGCTGGGATCGACCGTCATCCTCGATGGCGGCACCACCGCGCTCGCTCTCGCCAAGGCGCTGCCCGTCGACCTCGAGGCGACGATCGTCACACACAGTCCGACGGTCGCGGCCGCGCTCGTCCCGCATCCGAAGGTCGAGGTCTTCCTCATCGGCGGACGCCTCTTCAAGCACTCGGCCGTCACCTGCGGCGCCGCCGCGGCGGAGGCGGCCGAGGGGATCAACGCCGACCTGTTCTTCCTCGGCGTGACCGGTGTCCATCCCGAAACCGGCCTGACCACCGGCGACTCGGACGAGGCCGCGATGAAACGCACCCTCGCCAAACGGGCCGCCGACACCTATGTGCTGGCCAGCTCGGAAAAGATCGGTGCGGCTTCGCCGTTCACCGTGCTCCCCCTGTCCGACATCGCCGGCGTGATCACCGACGCGGCACCGGACGAACCCACTGTGAAGGAACTCGGCAGGATCGGCGTGAGCGTGCTAGGGGGTGTTTCATAAGTCTGTTCGATGGGCTTCGTGATCCAGGTGATTCCTGGCGGAAACACCTGGGCGCGAAGACCGCGAACTTGACTTGTGAAACACCCCCTAGGGGTCAGCCCTTCTTGGCCAGCCCGCGCAGCTGCTGCCAGCGACGCTTGACGCCCCATATGCCGACCAGGACGATCGCCTCGCGGACGACCGAGCCGCTCATCTTCGACTGGCCGATCTCACGTTCGGTGAAGGTGATCGGCACCTCGACGACCTCGAACCCGGCGAGCTTCGTGCGGAACGCCAGGTCGATCTGGAAGCAGTAGCCGCGCGAGGCGATCTCGTCGAGCGGCAGCTTCTCCAGCACCGTCCGCCGGTACGCGCGGAAACCCGCGGTGATGTCGTTGATCTTCGTGCCGAGCGCGAGCCTGGCATAGAAGTTCGCCACCCAGGACAGCGCCTTGCGGCGGAACGGCCAGTTCACCGTGCTGCCACCGGGGACGTAGCGGGAACCGATGGACAGGTCCGCGTCCTCCAGCGCTTCGAGCACCCTGGGCAGGTCTTCCGGCGCGTGCGAGCCGTCGGCGTCCATCTCGACGATGGTGGCGTAGTCGCGGGAGAGGCCCCAGCGGAACCCGGCGACGTACGCGGCGCCGAGGCCGGCCTTCTCGGTCCGGTGCAGAACCTGAATCCGCTCGTCGGCCTTGGCGAGCTCGTCGGCGATGTCACCGGTGCCGTCGGGGCTGCCGTCGTCGACGACGAGGGCGTTCACGTCCGGGAGTGCCTTGAGCAGGCGTTCCAGGATCGGGCTGATGTTCTCCCGCTCGTTGTACGTCGGGATCACCACCAGCACCGGGTTGATTCCCTGGTCCCCCCGTGGCGCCTGCGCCATCCGTCTTTCCTCCGAATTCCGGCGGGTCAGCCCGCCGCTTCCCTCGTTGCCTTGGCGGCGCTCGCGCGCCGGGTGCGAAAACGGAGCACGAACCCGCCGGCCACCCCGGCCGCGGCCAGGGCCAGCAGTCCGTACTCCGTCGTTACACCGAGTAGATCCGACAGCGTAGTCTGCTGCCTCAGCGGCACGCGCCCGACCAGGGAGTCTGCGGTGAACAGGCTGGTCGAGGCCGTGATCGATCCGTCAGGGGCGACGATCGCGCTCACGCCGCTGGTGGCGGAGACGACGACCGCGCGGCCGTGTTCGACCGCCCGCAGCCGCGACATCGCGAGCTGTTGGTAGCTCATCTCACCCGGTCCGTACCAGGCGTTGTTGGTCGGTACGACGAGTAGTTCGGCGCCATCGGCGACCGATTCGCGGGCCGGGTAGTCGAACGCGGTCTCATAGCAGATGAACACGCCGACCTTGGTGCCCGCGACCGAAAGCGCCACGTTGGCGCCGTCGCCGGGGGTCATGTTCGCGACGCTGTCGACGAACGGGGTCACCAGTTCGGCGACCTCACGCGCGGGGACGTATTCACCGAACGGGACGAGCTGCTGTTTGGCGTAGCGCTGCCCGGGTCCGGTGGCCGGGTCCCAGACGATCGCGGAATTCTGCGCGGATCCGTCCGGCAGCCGGACGAGGGCGCCGATGATGGCCTGTTTGCCGTACGAGCGGACCATCTGGTCGACGTCGGCGTCGTCGCCTGCCAGGCCCATCGCGGTTTCGGGCCAGATCAGCAAGTCGGGTTCGGCCACCTCGCCGGCGTTGACCTTCCCGAGCAGCTTGGCGCTCTCGGCGAGGTGATTGTTGCGGAGCTCGTCACGTCGTCCCTCGAGTGCCAGCCCGATGTCGGGGGCGTTGCCCTGGATGGTGGCGACGGTGAGCTCGCCGTCCTGCGCTTCGGTGCCGATCGTGGGCCAGACGGCAAGCCCCGCCACCAGAGGCGCCACGGTCAGGATGCCGGCCGCCAGAATCGGACGTCGCGTGAAGGACTCCTTCCCTTCGCTGAGCCGAGGGAAGGAGTCCTTCACGCGCAGGCAGAGGGCGGCGAGCCCGAAACCGGTGAGAACGACGGCGAGCCCGACGAGCGGCGCGCCACCGACCGAGGCCAGCGAGACGAACGGGCCTTCAGGCTGGCTGAACGCGACCCGCCCCCAAGGGAAACCGCCGAAGGGGAACCATGTCCGGGGTGTCTCCATCGCGATGATCAGCAGCGCCGCCCACAGCGGCCCGAGCGGCAGCCGCCACACCACAGTGGACAGTCCTCCGCCGAGCCCGAGGTACAACGACAGCACCATGGACAGCCCGATCCACGGCCATGGCCCGAAATCCGGCCCGAGGAAGTCCTGCAGCCAGGTCAGCAGGGGCAGGAAGAACCCCATCCCGAACAGGAACCCGTAGCCGAACGCGCCCCGGAAGCGGCGTCCGTGCATGACGAGCGCGAGCCCGGTGAACGCCAACGGGGCGAGCCACCACAGCGGGCGTGGCGAGAAGCTCAGGTACAGCGTGAAACCCGAGACTGCGGCGATGATGAACCGCAGCAGCCAGGCTCGCGAGAATCGCCTGCGCTCGGCGGGTTCCGGCGCCGTTTCGGAGTCCGGGTTCGTCACGGTCGAAGACACCCTTGAACCCTACGACCTGTGGATGACCTGCCCGTCGCGGACCGTGCGCAGGCATCGTGGCAGCGGGGCTCCTTGCTCGAGTCGTGGCAGCGGTGGCACGCCGGCCCGTGGATCGGTCGACCACCGCTGGACCCGGGTGTCCGGGGTCGCGACGACGAGGTCGGTGGCGTCCCAGACGGCGTAGTGCGCGGGAGCGCCGGGAACGAGGCTGCCGGTGACGCCGTCGTTGATCCCGGCGGCGCGGTGCCCTGCCCGGGTGTGCGCGGTGAAGGAGGCGCGAGCCGAGAGTCCCGCCCCCGGCGTGCGGTGGTAGGTCCCGGCGCGGACCGCGGCCCAGGGGTCCATCGGAGTGACCGGGGCGTCGGAGCCGAACGCCAGCAACAGGCCCTCGGATGCCATGGCGGACAACGGATTCAGCTTGACCGCGCGCTCGATGCCGAGCCGGGCCGCGTACATCCCGTGCTCGCCACCCCAGGCCGCGTCGAACTGCGGTTGTACCGAGGCGACCACGCCCCAGCTCGCCAGCGCCCGTGCCTGGTCGGCGTCGATCATCTCGACGTGCTCGAGCCGGTGGTGGCGGGCGGCGAGCGCACGCTGTCCGACCGTCTTCTCGGCGAGGCGGAATCCTTCGACGACTTCGGCGGCGGCGGCGTCGCCGATGACATGGAAGCCTGCCTGGAGCCCGGCTTCGGTGCAGGTGGTGAGGTGCTGGGCGATGGCGGCCGCGTCGAGGTAGAGCGTTCCGGAGGTACCCGGCGCGTCGGCGTACTCGTGGTGCAGGGCCGCGGTGCGGGAGCCGAGGGCGCCGTCGACGAACAGATCACCCGCCACTCCCCTGGCGCCGAGCCTGCGAGCGGTTTCGATGCCGCCCAGTTCGCCCCAGTAGGCCACGACTTCGGGCAGTCCCGGTTCCTCGGCGAGGGAGAGCAGGTCGGTCAGGTCGTCTGCGCCGGAGATGTCCGGTCCGGCGCATTCGTGGACGCTGACGATGCCGCGGGCGGCGGCTTCGGCGAGGAACGCGCGCTGCGCCTGGCGGCGCTGGGCCGGGGTGATCGCCTCGCGCATGGCGGCGCGGACCCGGTGGTGGGCGTCGCGGGTCAGCGGTCCGTCGCCGGACCAGCCTTCGGCGTCGTGCACGCCGGAAGCGAGCGCGACGAGTGCGCTGGACACGAGGGCGGAGTGGACGTCGACCCGGCTCAGGTACACCGGCGTCGTACCCGCGGCGTCGTCGATCTCCGCGCGGCTGGGCAGCCTGCCGTCGGCCCAGCACGATTCGTCCCAGCCGTGCGCGACCAGGACCTCTCCGGGCCGCACGGCTTCCCTGACGGCGGCCAGTAGCTCCACGCTGCTGCGGACCTCGCTGAGATTCAGCCCTGTGAGGTGCAGGCCGGTCGCGGTGGCGTGGACGTGCGCGTCGACGAACGCGGGGGCGACGAAGGCGCCATCGAGGTCGATCACCTCGGTGTCCGGGTGCATCGCCTTGGCCGGTGTGTCCTGTCCCACCCAGACAACGGTGCCGTCCGTGACCGCCATCGCGGTGGCGTCGGGGGCTGACGGGCTGTAGATGCGCCCGCCCAGCAGGAGGGATGTTCGCGCGTTCGTCACGCTGCCGAGTCTGCCCGCCCGTCGTCCTGCGAAGTAAGGGGGTGCACCAGACACGCATGGCAGGAATATTTACGTACATCGAACGATGTGACAGGATATTTTCACGCGTTTCCGACGACTAGGAGTACAAGTGACTGCGATCCAGGAACCTGCAGCGCCGGTCGCCGCCTACGAACAGCCCTACGACTACACCCGAGTCGAGCTGATCGAACCCGACTGGCGCCGTTTCCCCGGCTGGCACGACGTGACCGAGGCGGAGTGGCGTGACGCCCAGTGGCAGCGGGTGCACTGCATCCGCAATGTGAAACAACTCCGGGCCCTGATGGGCGACCTGCTCGAGGAGCGGTTCTACGACGACCTGCTCGCCGACCAGCGCGAGATGGCCACCATGTCGATGCTGCTGCCGCCGCAGATGATCAACACGATGGCGCCGAACGCCGGCACCGACCCGGCGAAGGTGACCGAGGCGTTCTACGCCGACCCGATCCGCCGGTACATGGTCCCCGTGCGCAGCGACCGCGACGTCGAGTGGCCGAGTCACCCGCATTCCGAGCGGGACTCGCTGCACGAGGCCGAGATGTGGGTGGTCGAGGGCTTGACCCACCGCTACCCGACCAAGGTTCTCGCGGAGATGATCTCCACCTGCCCCCAGTACTGCGGGCATTGCACGCGGATGGACCTGGTCGGCAACTCCACCGAGCAGGTCGAGAAGCACAAGCTCTCACTCAAGCCGGTCGATCGCCAGGACGCGATGATCGCCTACCTGAAGAAGACTCCGGGCGTGCGGGACGTCGTGGTCTCCGGCGGCGACGTCGCCAACGTGCCGTGGCCGCAGCTCGAGTCGTTCCTGATGCGGCTGATGGACATCGAGACCGTCCGCGACATCCGGCTCGCGACGAAGGCACTCGCCGCGCTCCCGCAACACTGGATCCAGCCGAAGGTCGTCGAAGGCCTCGAGCGGGTCGCCGGCACCGCGCAGCGCCGTGGCGTCAACCTCGCGATCCACACGCACGTCAACCACGCCCAGTCGGTGACCCCGCTGGTCGCCGAAGCCGCGCGGACCGCGCTCGACGTCGGTGTCCGCGACGTGCGGAACCAGGGCGTGCTGATGAAGGGCGTCAACGCGACCCCGGCGCAGCTGCTGGACCTGTGCTTCGCGCTTCAGGGCGAGGCGGGCATCCTGCCGTACTACTTCTATATGTGCGACAGCATTCCCAATGCTGAGCACTGGCGCGTGGCTGTCTGGGAGGCCCAAGAATTGCAGCACGCGATCATGGGGTATTTGCCCGGCTACGCCACTCCGCGGATCGTCTGCGATGTCCCGTACGTGGGGAAGCGATGGGTCCACCAGCTCACCGAATATGACCGTGAGCTGGGGATCTCCTACTGGACCAAGAACTACCGCACCGGGATCGAACACGAGGACCCCGAAGCCTTGCAGCGCCGCTACCCCTACTACGACCCGATCTCCACGCTGCCCGAAGCTGGCCAGAAATGGTGGGCCAGCCAGCACGGCTGACTTCTACATGTTCCTAGATGAAACCGGTGGCCCCGGACGTCGTTCGGGGCCACCGGGAACGGCTAGCCGCAGACGAATTCAACAGTGCCTGACCTGGTGAACACCGACCGGCTTTTGACCAGAGACGCCCAGTCTGCTGGTTGGCTGAGTAGAGCTTGAGACGCATCTCAGACTAGGCTAAGAACCGCCTGACCAGCGCAGACGTCGCCAGTCTGGGTCAACATTGACCGCCAGCCTGACCCAGAGATCCTGCGCTGGCCATGCGCCGGTAGAGCCACCGAGAGACAACGGGCACCTGCGCCCAACTCAGAGCATCCAGCGGGTCGGATCCGCAGTAGCGACCACCCAGGGTCGGGCAGGAGCCAGTGCTACCGATCGTGAAGCGGCCCAGGAACGGACGAGAAGATCCAGAGCGGACACTCCAAGCCGAACGACGGAAAATTGGGTTGCAGCGCGAATAGACACACTGAAAGCCGTCCAACATTCACGGTCTTCCACCGCTTAAACGATATCCTAAACAAAGTCGTGCGCGCAGAAGTATTCAGCCTTTGTGGATCTTTTCCCAGTGACTTCTTGTTTCGCATACTTCGTACTTCATAAGGAGGCACACCCTGCTTCTGATGACTGAGAGTAGTTGCTTATAAGTGAGACTCTGCTCGGCCACGCTGCGTCCTTACGTCGCCACTGCGCGCGAGCACCTCTGCAACTGTCGCCCCCTTGATCATCAGTGCGATCGCCTGACTGGCCTTGAGCCTGACGCCGCTCCACTACTGAGAACACGCTGTATGTGCTTGTCAGCACTAGGAGATCCGCACGGCCTACCCTTCCTCAGCAGACAAACCCAGACTGGCTTACCCGCCCAAGCTGACAGAGACCGCGCGCAGAGCCCGCGCCCAAGCTGCCCGAACCACCAGCTGACCGCCGAGGAACCACGGATGACCGATGCCGACAGACACCCCAAGCCTCCCGCCGTCCTCCCGGCGTCCCTCACGCTTCGTCCGCTGACCTCGGACTACGTCGCCAACCAGCACTGGACCTACCTTCGGCATCTGCATGAGGCCGTACGCGAGGGCAAGAACCGCAACATCGCCCTCACCGGGCCGTACGGGTCCGGGAAATCGAGTGTGCTGGACCGGTTCGCGAGCGAGCGCGAGGAAAAGCACCCCAAGACCACGCTGCGGATCGTGATCTCCACTCTCGGACCCGATCCCGACGGCGCGGACCGGATACTGACGAACCGGATCCAAAAGGAACTGGTCAAGCAACTCCTGTACCGGGCGTCCCCGCGCGAGATGTCCTTCTCGCGCTTCAAGCGCATCGTCCCTCTCTCCAAGACACGCGCGGCACTGGAAGCTTCCCTCGTCGTCGCCGTCGTCGGCGGGTTTCTCTTCCTGCTCGGCTGGCTGCCACGCCTCAAGGGCACCGGCGTGGGCAACTCCGGTTTGGTCGTCGTCCTGTCCTGGCTCGGTTTCGCCGCACTGGCGGTCGTGGCCCTCACGATTCTGCGGAAGGTCATCCACGGTTTCGCCATCTCCGACGTCTCCGCTGCCGGCGCGACGGTGAAGCTGACACAGCAAACCTCGACGTACTTCGACGAGTACTTGGACGAGATCGTCTATTTTTTCGACACGAAGCTACCCGAGCTGGTGATCTTCGAAGACCTGGACCGATTCGACGACCCGCACATCTTCGAGGCCCTTCGCGAGCTGAACACCCTGCTGAACCACACGGCGAAACGCAGGACCCGGAACAAACCGCTGCGGTTCGTGTACGCGATCAAGGACAGCCTGTTCGAGACCCTGGGATCCGAGCCCGGACTCGCGCCACAAGACAGGGCCGACGCCGAGACCGTCCGTGCCAACCGCACGAAGTTCTTCGACATCGTCATCCCGATGGTTCCCTTCATCTCCCATCGGAACGCGCGCGAACTGCTGTCCGGGCTGCTCGACTCCGGAAAGATCAACTGCATTGATCGCCCGCTCATCGCCCTCGTGGCGGAGCACACCACGGACATGCGGCTCCTCAAGAACATCTGCAACGAGTACACGGTGTTCGCCGAGCGGCTCCTCCTCAGTGACAAGACAGCACCTGGCCTGACATCGAGCAACCTGTTCGCGTTGATCGCCTACAAGAACCTCCATCTCAAGGATTTCGAGCTCATCTCCCGTCGCGAGAGCGACCTGGATCTGCTGTACGAGCACCGCCGCGACCTGGTCCGTGCGGCGATCGACGACCGTGAGCGGCGTAAACGTGAACTGCTCAAGGAACCGGGCAAGATCGAGGCCAGGGAACCGCTCGCCAACGAGATGGGCGATCGGCTGGTCGCGATCGGGCATGCCCTCAAGGACAACAACAGCACCACCGGTGGCTGGCGGAATGTGCACTTCCAGCCCACGGCCGACACCTGGTACACCGAGGACGAGGTACACACCTGTGAATTCTGGCGGGTGGTAGCGGACGCGGGCGAGGTGTCCATCAAGGCTTCAGTCAGTCAAAACGGACAGGAGCGCGCACTCGGCAAGCTGAGCAGCGGCCGCATCCAAGCACTCTTCCCGGAGTCGCTGGAAGTCGGCACGTGGGACGACCTCGACGAGCGCGCCCACAAGGCGGCGATCGGCGAACTCGACAAGGAGATCGCGTTCCTCCGGGCGGCGGACTTCAAGCACCTCGTCGCCGAGGGCAAATACACCCTGCGAACCGAGCATGGCGACGAGACCTTCGCCGAAATTGTCAGCAGGACAGTCACATCGAAACTGGCACGCAAGCTCGTGAGCGAGGGATACCTGGACCGTAACTTCGCGCTGTACGCCTCGCAGTTCTACGGCGACTTCACGGGTGTCGACGTTGCGAGGTTCATCGTGCACAGCGTGCAGCCCAACAAGATGGACGTCCAGCACGCGTTCAGTGGCCCGGGCGCCATCGCCGATCTTCTCAACGAAGCTCCCCAAGATTTCCCGCGGACGGTCAGCGCCTACAACATCCAGGTCGTCGATCATCTGCTCGAGCGGAAAGACGAACGTGCCTCCGAGATCGCGGCCACCATCGTGGCCGACTTCGGCAAGGAGGCGCGCGAGTTCCTCAAGGCGTACCTGAACGGCGGATCCCGGCGCGAAGATTTCGTGGCGCTGCTGAGCGGGCTTCCTTGGCCCGCCGTGATCACCTACCTGGTACAAGAGGAAGGCGTCCCCGACGACGTCCGCCCCGCTCTGGTCAACGCCGCGTTGAGCGGATCCGTGCCCGCCGTCACCTATGACCCGAACCCCGAGGTCGCCGACTTCATCGTCGCCCGCTACACGGAGATGAGCGTCTTCACGAGCCTTCAACCGGATGTCGTCGTCACCAAAGTCGCCGGCTTCCTCAAAGAAGCCGCGATCGTCTTACCCGACCTTTCCGTCCTGACCGAGGCCATCCGGAAACATGTCGTCCGCGAACGGCTCTACCTCATCACCGCGGGCAATCTGCGGCAGGTGGTCGGCGACGGCGACATCAGCCTCGACAGGGTGCGCCAGAACGCGCACGCGTGGGTCCACTGCCTACAGAATCCTCGCCCTTACCTGACGGCGGTGGAGAACGACAGCACCACCCGCTACGCGATCCGATCCGGCGAATCCCTCACCGATGCGCTGAACGGTATGGGCAGTGCCTCGGACGACGTGCATCTGGACCGGCTCTTCACGCTGACCGCACCCGAAAGCGCCGTGGAACGCCTGGACTCGGTGCCCGCGCGACACTGGCGCCGTCTCGCCGCACACCGCCTCTTCCACGCGAACCTCGAAAACGTTGTCGCCTACCGCGAAAAGATCGGGTCGATCGATCAAGGCCTGGCCGATCTGATCGTCCAGGCCGGTTCGATCAGCTCCGTGGCCGACACTGACAACGACAAACGACTGATCATCGCCGTCGACATCCTGAACGCGACAGACACCATCCCCGATCCCCGCACGAGGGTTCATCTGGCCGTGCACCTAAGGGTCACCGGGCCACTCCCCATGACCCAGATCGTCCCGGACGGCGGAGAGTTCTTGGCACTCCTGCTCGAGGAGGACCTGATCGAGGACTCGGCGGAGGCTTTCGCGCACTTCAGGGACGAGGGCTGGGACGCGATCGGGCCCGCGATCGCGAAGTCGTCGAGGTTCACGGACTTCATGACGCCCGAACTCGTCCGAGGTTTCGTCCTGGAGTTGTTCCACGGCCGTGGCGTGCCCCCGGAAGCCCTCGACAAAGTCGTCGGCAACCTTGCGCAGTACGTCCCCGGCGACGACGCGACGGTCCTGTCGGCCGCGGGGAACCACGCCTGGTTCCGGGAGATCGAGCTCCCTTGGGGTCAGCTTCGCCGGATCGCCTCGGTCACCCTTGACGCGGATCTGACCGTCCGGCTCCTCGACGCGGTCCAGTACCGGCCGTCCGCGGCGGACGTCGTCGACGTGCTCGGCACCTTGGGAGAGCCCTACAGCTACCTGAGTAACCACGCCAAGACCAAGTTCGAGGTGCCTAACGACGCCGCGCACCAGCATGTCTTCGACTACTTGAAGCGGGAAGGTGCCATCGTCGAGGTCGCCAAGGCGCCCCGAAGGGACAGCCGGATCGTGAAGCTCTGACAGCGCCTTGACCGAGTCACCGGCACCGGGCCTCCTCCGGTGCCGTGAGGTCGGCGAGCAACATGTCCACGAGCGCTTCCTCGTGCACGGCCACCTGGTGTTTCTCCATGGCTGCCACGAGGGCGGGACTCCAGGGTGTTTCCGGCACCACCCCGGTCAAAGGCAGCCTGGCACCGGAAACCGCCGCCAAGTAGTCCTCTGCGCCGAAGCGCCAGGGCTGGGCACCCCGGTCGAAAAGGCGTGCGGCGATGCGTATGCCCGCGGGATCGAAGTCGCCGTGGTAGCGCACGACGGCTCCTTCCGCGATGAGCCGGTCCACCACCCGCATCGCCACGGTCGCAGGGTTTCCGGAGGTGCACAGGAGCGGACGTTCCGTGCCGGACCGAGCGGCGGCCTGCAGGATCTGGGGGTTCTCGCAGACGAACACCTCGTCACGCGGATCCGCCCAGGCCTGGTCCGCCGCGGCATGCCATTCCTGGAGTGTCACGTGGGTGACCAGGCCGAGATCAGCGCGAGCGCGCATCATGGCGGCCCACGGGTGCCCGCCTGGCGGGCGTACCGACCACGCCAGCACCGTTCCGGACACCGTGTCCGGGGCGACCCCGGCCAGCGCCCAAAGCTCCCGCCGAGCTGCGGGAGTACGGGGGACCGCTTCGCCGCTTGCCGCCGCGATGGCCCGGAGGACCAGCACCGTCGCCAGCTGTCCGTCGTCGAGTGCGTGCGCGTCCGAGCAGGCCCGGCTCGCCAGTTCCGCGAGTTCGAACGACGGCGGTGCGGGAAGAGCCGCAGCCATCTTCTCGGTGTCTCGGTCGGCCAAGGGGAGGTTCGTCGCCAGGACGCGTAAGACAGCGACGGTCCGGTCGATCACGGCACCAGCGTCGTCACCTGCCCGGCTGAGCAATCCCGCACGCCGGACCCCGTCTTGCCACTGCGCCACCCACGGCGCGGCGGCCAGGCCGGATTCCCCCAGCGCCGCCTCCCACGCCGCCCAGACGTCGAGTTTCCGGTCGCGTTCGGCTCGGCTCGCGGCTCGCCGGTCCAGCAGGGGGCTGCCGGTCATCTCGGCGACGACGGTGACCAGGCCCTGTGCTACCGCCGAAGACCTCAGCGCCGCGTCGAGTTCCGGCAGCGCCACCCTCGCCCGGCCGTCGCCGATCACCCGGCCGAGCAACCCGGACAGGTCCTCGGCGGCTTGGTAGTCCAGCTCGACGGTCACCGAGCCGCGTACCGCGAGCTCGGTGTTCTCCAAGCGTTTCCGCAACGCCTTCCACAGTTCCCCGAAGCCAGGCCGGGCCAGATAGGCGTGCGCGGTCGCGGGGATCATGCGTGTCCAGCCGAACGAAGGTAGTGGCGCGCGTGGCCGTCCCAGTGGACGTGGGTGGCGACGGCAGCCGTCCCTTCGGCGCGCCGGATTTCGTAGACGTCCACGCTGGGAACCTGCGGATACGCACCCCAGAGCGCGTGCCCGGTCATGCAGAAGTCGACGTCCATCCGGACCAGCAGCCCCATCAGCTCACCGATCGTCCGGTCGTCGACCTTGGCGAACGCGTCGTCCAGCAGGATGAGCCGCAATGCCCGGTCTGTGTCGGGCAGACCCGACAGATAGGCGTCGGCGGCCGCGAACAACGCGAGATAGGAGACGAAGCGTGTCTCGCCTTGGGAAAGCTTCGCCCGCCGACTGATCTTGCGGACCTGCCCTTCCTCAGGGCCGAGGATCGACACCTCCACTCGATGCCACTGCCGGTAGTCCAGTGCGGTGCGGAGATGCTCGATGTACCCGACGGCTTCGTCTTCTTTGAAGCGCTCATCGACCCGGTCCTTGAGCAGCCGGATGAGTTCTGCCGTGTGGCCCTCCGGCCGCACGGCACTGCTTTCGGTGACCAGTTCCCGGATCCGGCCGATCGGACTGTCCTGCGGTTCCACCAGTTCCCAGCGAAGTTTGACGCCGATGCCGTGGCTGGTCCGGATGTCCCGCAGGGTCGCGTCCATCGCTCTGACCAGCCCGTCCGCCTGCCCCAGCCGTCGACGTAGTTCCTCACCGACACCTCCGATGACGAAATCGGTGAAGACCCGATGCTCCCGTCCGGTCAGCGCTTCGGCGGCACGGTCGGATTGCTCACGCAGCCGGACCGCCGCCACCGCGACCGGCTGGCGCCCCGTGGCGTCGGTGAGGTCGATCAGCCAGAGACCATCCGGATTGTCCGTGCTGAGATCGAACAGAGTGGTCACGTCACTCGCGATGGTCTGCACCGCCCGCATCAACGCGGACTCGCCGACCTGCTGTCCCCGGGAGTCGACGAGATGGGATACCGCCTCCGCCGCTCGCGCCACCTGCGTCGTGGTCGCGGCCGGAGACCCGCACAGCCGCACCATGTCCTGCCGGTCGCCGGACGTCGCCGCCTCCGCTACCCCGGGCAGCGACACTCTGCGGCACAGGAGGTCCCAGGCCCTGGTCATCCCGGCGAGCGAGACTTGGGCTTTTGCTCGCGCTTCCTCGGCTTTGGCTTCCGCGACGCCGATCCCCTTGCTCAGCTCCCGCTCGTGCTCGTCGAGCCGGTCGCCCAAGGACCGCACCTCGGAATACTCCGTTTCGGCGAGCCGGAGACGTTCACGAACCTCGTCGGCTTCCGCTCCGAGAGCTTCGGTCAGAGTGTCGAACCTCGCGCTCTCATCGGACCAGCCCCGCCAGGAAGCCGCTGCGGCCGACTCCGTCTTCCGACGCTCGTCGACCGCGGTCGCTAGCCGGGTGATCTCGTCGTCGTGGTTTTGGCGGCCGCTGTGCATCGTCTCCAGGAGCTGGGCCAGTTGTACGCAGTCACGTCCGGCTTCGCTTGCGGCCGCCATGACCACGTCCAGCGCGATCGCACCCGTGGGGAGACCGAGCCGTCCGCACAATTCCCCGTGGGCGCGCCGCTCGGCGATCAGTTCCGCGCGTTGCCGCAGCGCCTTCTCCGACGCTTTGGCCGCGTCTCCCGCGGACCTGGCCGCCACCTTCGCCGCGGAGATCGCCGTGACGCGTGCTTTGCGGAGAGCGTCGGTCGTCGGTGCGGAGCGCACGTGCTGGTTCAGGTCTTGTTCGGCGGCGTCGATCCGCTCGCGTTCGAGGGCTCGGGCACCGGCCCGCTCATCGAGTTCCTCCAGTTCCCGCTCGATGGCCTTGAGCCGCTCCTCACGTGCTGCCGCGCGAGCCGCCGCACCGATGAAGCGAGCCTTGTCGGCATGGTGCTTGCCGCGCAGTGGCCCGTTTCCCCAACGCCCGTCCGTCCCGACCCACGTGCCGTGACCAGGCCCGAAACCGATCCGGGCGAGCACTGCCTCGACGAGGGTTTCGGGGAGTCCTCCGTCCGGATCCCAGCGCAGGACCTCGGTCAGCGACCGTGGCGCGGCGGGAGCTTCGGTGGTCAGCAGGACCTGACCGTCCTCCGCGCGCAGGGAACCGTCCTCGACCACCCTGGCCACCAGCAACCCTGCAGCCAGCAGTGCCGCCTCGAGACCGGCTCTCTCGGTCGTCCCCACGCTCTCGACGTACTCCACCGAACGCCACAACGGCAGGGAACCGGCTGGCCCGGCTTGTGCCCAGGGGACGGTCGGCGGCTCGGGATCGTGCTGAGCTCGAAGGTCTTTCTGCTCGGAGAGCAGCCGCCTGCGCTCCCCGTCATCCGCGCTCTGCGCCTGCCGCACCTCCGCGCGTCGCTCTGCGATGGCCACATGAGCGGCCCCTGCGACCTCGGAGGCCACGCGGTCCAGCCCGTTGATCTCGGCTTCGGCATCGACCAGAGCGCCGGCGTCCAGCAACAGTTCCGCGATGGGTGTCCGTGTCCAGTCCACGTCTCCCAGCACCGCGTGTGTGCGTTCGTCCGATGTCCAGTGGCGCCAGTTCGCGGCCAGCTCCCGGGCCTCGTCGTCGCGGTCGGCCGCGGCCTCGTCGGCGCGTTCGGCGTCCTCCTCGGCACGAACGCCGAGTTCCTCCGCGTGCTCCTCGGTGCGACGGAGTTCCCTTGCCGTCTGTTCGATGGCCTCGGCCTGTTCCCGGCGGTTGGCGGCTTCCCCTGCCCGCCTTCCGGCGGCGTGCCCGACGTCGCGCACCGTGGCAGCCACCTCATCAGGCGCTGTCGGGGTGAACACGATCGGGCGAGCGCTGGGCCTCAGCACCGGCTGCGCGTCGTCTTCCAGCGTGAGCCGGACGTGCTCGCGGATCTCGTCGCGCTCGCCAGGCTCCGCGCCGATTCCCGCCGGCAAGGAGGCCGACGACACCCCCGCCTCGGTGAGGTGACCACGGACCGTCCGGAGCACGGTATCCGCCTGCACCCCGGTGGTGTGGATCTCATCGGCGATCCGGTCTGTCCGCTCGACAGCACGGGTTTCCTCGGCCCGTTTTCCTCTGGCGGCTTCGAGATAGCTGGTGGCGGCGAAGCCCAGCGCCTCCACCCGCTTCGCGACGTTCTCGATGTCCAGCCCTGCTTGATACGCGGGCAACTGCTTGATGCCTTCGATGGTCGAAGACAGCTGGCCCTGGCGGTTTTTCGCCGCCTCCAGTTCCTGGCTGATCCGCTCGTGTTCGTTGCTCAGCTCGTTGTACTTCGTCCTGGCTCGGTCCTCCTCGGCAGCGAGCTTCGCCGCTTCCGAGGCAGCGGCTTTGACACCATCCGCCGACTCGATCAGCACCCGGGCGACGTAGCGCCGATACACCTCCAGAAACGAGTCAAGATGCTCCACGGCCTTGGCCAGCCTCAGCTGCTCGTCGCGCGCGTCGGAAAGCGAATCGAGGCGCTCCCCCGCCTCCCGGAGGGTCGACTCGGACAACGGAGGCAAGGCGTCGGAGAGGATCTTCGGCAGATTCCCTTCATCGATCCGGTTCCCGACGTCAGGAGCGCGGAGAGTGTGCAGCAACTGGAGAAGCCCGGCATACCGCTCCTTGCCGCTGGTGCCGGTGAGATCGAAGACCTGCGCAGCGACAGTTTCCCGGTGGGTTTCCGGCCGCTCGGTGATGCGTTCGACGCCGATCAGCTGGGCCAGTTGCTCCCGCGGTAACGGCCGACGGTGGTCGTCCATCAGCCGAAGGTCGACGCCGACGCGCAGCGGAGTGGTGAAGTACCAGACCTTTGCTTCACCGGTGCCGGCCGAGTAACGGACCATTGCCCCGACCGTGAGGTACTCGTCGCCTTCACGGCCGAGTTCCAGCCACAGATAGCCCAACCGGTTCAGCTGGCCCTGGGCGCCATGCCGCATCAGGTCTTCGAGGCGGACTTTTCCGGATCCTGTGGCGTCCATCTTGCGGCGGTCCGCGTCCAGCAGGAAGGGCAGCAACATCTCCAGCGCGCGGCTCTTTCCGGACCCGTTGGTCCCGCGCAGGATCATCCGGCCTCCGGAGAACCGGAAGAGCGTGTCGTAGTAGTTCCAGACGTTGACGATGCCCGCCCTCGTCAGGCCCCACCGGTCGGGGTGATGCTTCGGCGGTGCCGGCTCCAGCGTCTCAGTGACCACACTCGTCATGACTTCTCTTCCTGTCCTGATGTGTCGCCGACGTCGAGCCTGCGCATCGCCCGGGTGCGCGCCGGTGCGCGGTGCGGTTCGGGCCGGTAGCGGGCCGACGCGGGATGCAACACGAGCCCTTCTTCGGTGAGAACCACCAGGCTCAGGGATTCGAGCAGCAGGGACACTTCTCGCCTGAGCGTCGCGGGATCCTCCGTGTAGCCCTTACCGAAGGCCTTCCCGTACTGCTCGATGAGCAGATCGATGTTCGAGTCGACCACCGTCCATGGCACGAAGACGCCCGGCACGTTCCGGCCTTGGAGAAGTACCGTGTCGGTCGCCTTCGTCTCGAGGTCATCGGCCAGGGCATTGACCAGCAACAGACCGACGTGGGCGACCGTGCCGGTGCCGGGGAATACGACGTCACTGAGTCTCTCTTCGATGTCGTAAGCGAGCACGCCTTCGGCGCGCGCCTCGACGGTGAGCCCGAAAGATTCCTCGAGCATCCGGGTCAATTCCCTGCGCTCGCGGGAAAGCACGTCCCGCTCAGATTCCGTCAGTTCTTCCTTGCGTACCAAGGGGTTCTCGACCAGTTTCCGCCGGAGACCACGCCGGGGCTGCTCCAGCTCGACAGCTCCGCCGATATCCGTCATCGAACGAGACAACAGGTGCGGTAGAAGCGGCCGATGAATGTCGAGCAAGGCCTCCTCGTGTCTGATCTCCCAGCCCGACACCGATCCGTCGGTTTCG
The DNA here is from genome assembly GCA_963766045.1 of uncultured Actinomycetota bacterium. Taxonomy (GTDB): domain Bacteria; phylum Actinomycetota; class Actinomycetes; order Mycobacteriales; family Pseudonocardiaceae; genus Amycolatopsis. Next base: position 3,711,631 of record CAVXYN010000003.1, read on the forward strand.
GTGAGCACTCCCCAGTCGACGAGCAGGTAGATCGCCGAGACGAACTCGCGGCTCTCCGTGGTGGAATCGCCGACCGTGACTCCCGCGGTCACCGCGTCCGCGCGGACCTGCTCCGCCAGCGCGCTCATCAGGATCTGATCCGCCGTGGTCGAGGCGAGCAAACTCGCGCAAACGAGCGCCAGATACCGGTAGGCCCTCGGCGTGAACGGCCTGTCGGTGCGGGTGCGCGCTGGCCGCACGGGCGCGTCGACGCTCAGCGGCGCCTTGAGCAGACGGGCGAAGGTCGGCTCGACGACGAGCTGATAACCGAGCGTGGCGGCGAACATCCGCTTCAGCTGCGGGGCGTGCTTCCGGACCTGTAGCAATAGATCCGGATTACGCGCGGCGGTAACGACAGGGTGCATCAACAGCTCCCTGGCCGCGGTCCGGCGATCGTCCGCCTCATGTTCCCGCGAACCCTGGCTCACGCCGTCCTCCCCGCGTCGCCGGAAGACGCACGTCTCACACGTCCCGCGTGGAGCGTCAGATCATGCACCGTCACAGTGCCGTCCCTCGCCGAGATCTCGGTGGCGACACCGGGGACCGGTATCGCGGTGATCTCCAGATCGAGGTCCGTGTTCGTCTCGGCGACCGCCCCGTCCAGTTCCTGATTCTTCGCCAGGAGTGCCCCGAGCATCCCCAGCAGCAGATCTCGCGCCGCCGGGCTGACCCGCGCCCCGTCCAAGGCGCCGGCGGCCACGAGTTCGTCGGCGGCCAGGCGTCGCGCGCGTGCCTCGTCCTCCGCCTGCCGAAGCAGTAGCTCTTCGTCCAAGCCCGGGTCCGGCACCGCAGCACTCCGCCCGCGCGTCTGCCGCTCGCCGCGATCACGGAGGCTCATCGGCACATCGATCGGGATCGCGTCCCACCAGGACGTGTTCACCCCGTCGCGAGGGTCGGGTTCCTCCGGCCCTCCGAGCAGGTGCCGGGCAGGGAAGACACCGAAGGCTGTCGCGAAGAGCCGGTGCGCTTCCTCGGGTTCGCACTGGTCGAACCGGGCGGCCAGGCCGAGCAGATCCGCGCGTCTGCTGACCCCGGTGCCGGCGGCCGCCAGCATGCGCTTGGCGTTGGTGAGCAGCTGGCGTAAGGCCTGATCGGCCGCCGCTCGCAGGGTTTCCGGGCCGGACCGCCCGTCTCCCCCGCTGTACCAGGCGTGGAACTGGTCCCAATCAGCCCGGGATCGCCCGGGCATCCGATCCGCGGGTGTCCCGTCCGGCATGATCAACGTCGGCAGCTTGTCGAGGATCGCCAGGATGCGGTCGAGGAGAGGCAGGATCCGGTCGCAGCGCGCGACGATGGCCGGGGTGTGCCGCGACACGTCCGCAGTGATGAGGTCGATGTACTCCAACAGCAGTTCCTTGAACTGCCGGTACTCGTCGCCCGCCAGGTCGTACCTGGACAGCACCGCGTTCAAGTAGGCGTAGAAGTCACGGACGCTCTCGTTGAACAGGCGCTGGTTGTTGAACACCGTGGTGACGTCGCCCGCGAGCGCTTCCGGATCCGGGTCGGGGTCGCGCAGACGCTCGATGATCCGGCTCAGCACTCCGGCCGTGGCGCCGAGCAACTCGCGCGCCACCTCCTGCGCCCCCTCACCGGCGGCCAGCACCGCCTCGGCGTCGCGATGCACCCTGCCACCCAGTTTCGATGCCTGATAGCGACTTCGGGCACGCAAGAAATCCCGGACGGTGGGCACCCGGGCATCCCGGACACCGCGCACCAGATTTCCCCAGCCCTGCAAGCTCTCGCAGCGAGCCGTGACTTCGTCGGCCGATAGGCGCTGCCCCCGTTCAGCCAGCTGCTGTGCCACCTCCGCGGCGGAAAGATCCGCCAGCAGCGGCCCGGTGAACAGGTCCATAATGGCCCGGTATTCGACGGACGAACTCGCCGTCAGGTAGGCGAACAGGCTAGTTCGCCCGACCGGCTCCGCGCTCTCTTCCTCACCGTTCGGCACGATCCCTCCCGGGGAGGGATCGCTCTGGGCTTCGCCCATGCAACAGTGCGACGCGATCTTTCGGGCGGTTCACCGAATCGGGGGAACCTTCGGGAGCCAGCGCGCGCACCGGGCGGGATCATGGCGCCGGTCATTCCGGTGGCCACGCCCCGGGAGGCGAGGCGATGTGGACCGCCTCCTCGCGGCTCAGCTAGTTTGCGACGTAACTGCAGTTCTCTTTGCCTTCAACCAGGACCAGGCGGTCGGTCTCATCGGTGACAGTGCACCGGATAAGCACAGCATCCGCGGTTCCAGACCAGGTGATAGCTACAGTAGAGCCCTTCGGCACGACGATCTTGCTAGAGAACGGTGTGCGCGAGTTCGGCAGGGTCTCCGATCCGACTCCGCCAGGTACTGAGGGGTCGGTGTACGACACGTGTTCGCCGCCGAACCCGCCGACGTTGAGTGTCACCATCATCGACGCAGCGCTTGATACAGGCGAGACGGGGTCTGCAGCGCTCCCATCCGAGCAGCCAGCCAGCAGTACCGCGACACCTGCGAGAATGTACGCCTTCATAAGGGTGCGAGTCGCACGTCAACCCGATGCTGTTACGCGTTGGTGGGCGCATCGCCCTTCAGCACTGCATGCACAGGGAGAGTCCAGTTCATTGGCGATCCAGTCGAGCGCCTGAGCACGTAGCGGAGCAACCCCGTCTCCGCGCGGAGCACTACCGCAGGGTGAGCCGGGCCTCGACGAGATTGGGACCGGTGGCTGGCCACTACAGCACGATCACAGCGCCCGCGGTCAAGACGGCGATCACGGCTACGACGTTCCACATCGTGGTGGGGTCAGCCACGGCGCGTAAGAACGCCTGCTAGACCCGGTCTTGGCCTGACAACGCCGACCGTCAGGCCAACGGCCAGCTGTGGTCGCCATCGGGATCGTCGAGCCAGATGAACTGTTTGCCGGGGACGTTCAGCGCGGTGACACCGAACCGGATGGCGTCCGGTTTGTCGAGGGCGCCGAACATGGCGACGGCGTGCTCCATGGTGTCCCACAGCCACCAGGCCGTGCGACCTGGGCAGGTAATCTCGCCGAAATGAAGCCGGACGATCAAGATCCCGCCCAGATCATCTCCCGGTTGTCGGTCCCGGACGGCGAGGTCGATCGTGGCGAGTGCGCTCTTGCCGCAGCCGCGCAGGATTTCGGGCATCTGGTGCACTCCCGGCCGGCCGCCGTGGTGCGCCCGGCGTCGCTCGCCGACATCTCGGCCGTGATCACGTTCGCCGCCGAACACGGCCTGCCGGTGTCGGCCAGGGGCGCCGGGCATTCGCCGTTCGGTCAGGAACAGGCCGAGGGCGGCATCGTGCTGGACATGCGGAGCATGCCGCCGGTCCGGGAGGTCTCCGGCGCCGAGGCGCTCGTCGACGCGGGCGCGCGGTGGCGGGAGGTCCTCGACCTGACACTCCCGCTGGGCCTGACTCCAGCGGTGCTGACCGACTACCTGGAGCTGACCGTCGGCGGCACGCTCGTGGTCGGCGGAATCGGCGGCGCCACGCATCATCACGGCACGCAGACCGACACGGTCACCGAGCTGGAAATGGTGACCGGCACCGGTGAGGTCGTCACCTGCGGCCCCGGCTCGGAACTGTTCGACGCCGTCCGTGGCGGGCTCGGCCTGTGCGGGGTGATCACCCGCGTGAAGTTCCGGCTGGTGCCCGCGCCGGCGACGGTCCGGCGGTGGAAGCTGTTCTACCGCTCGCTCGACGCGTTCCTCGCCGATCAGCGCACGGTGGTGCGCGACGGCCGGTTCGACTACGTGGAAGGCCAGCTGATCCTCGATGACGGCGAATGGACGCATATGCTCGAGGCGGTCACCTATTCGACCGCCTCGACCGCGGATCTGTCCTTCGACCGGATGGAGGTCGAGGACACCACCTACTTCGACTTCCTGAACCGCATGGAAGACGGCGAGGCCGTGTTGCGCGCGGAAGGCAGCTGGTTCCATCCGCACCCGTGGCTCAACGTCTTCCTGCCGGACGAGGTGGCGGGATCCGTGGTCGCCGAAACGCTCGCCGAAACCCGGCGGGAAGACCTCGGCGGCACCGGGCTGGTGATGCTCTACCCGGTGCGTGCGAGCGCACTGAACACGCCCCTGTTGCGGGTGCCCGCCGGCGAGGTGGTGTGGCTGTTCTCGGTGCTGCGCACCGGAAAACCCGCCGATCCGATGGAGAACGCGCGGCTGACGCGGTTGAACATCGAGCTGTACCGGCGGGCGCGGGCGCTGGGCGGCACGGTGTATCCGTCCAATGCCGTGCCCATGTCGGCCGGCGACTGGGCGGATCAGTTCGCCCCGGAGTGGGAGTCGCTGGAGGAAGCACGGCGCAGGCATGATCCGTACTCGATTTTCGGTGCTGGACAAGGACTCCGACAGCGATAGCCCGGTTATTTCGAGGCGGGCAGGACCACGACTCCGTCCTCATCGGCGTACAGGGTGTCGCCGGGTGTGAAGGTCACTCCCCCGAAGCCGACCGGAACGTCGACCGCGCCTGCTCCCGCTTTGGCGCTCTTGCGGGGATTGGTGCCCAACGCCTTGATGCCCAGCGCCAGTTCGGCCAGCTCGGCACTGTCGCGGACCGCGCCGTTGATGACCAGACCCGCCCAGCCGTTCTCGACGGCCGAGCGGGCGATCATGTCGCCGGTCAATGCGGAGTGCAGGGAACCGCCACCGTCGACGACGAGCACGGCTCCCTCGCCCGGTGTCGCCAGGAGCCTTTTGACCAGCGCGTTGTCCTCGTGACAGGACACGGTCCGGATCGGGCCGGAGAACCGGCGGTGCCCGCCGAACCGCCGGAACTGGGTGTCGCAGACGTGCAGCCGGTCGCCGTGCTCGTCGACGAGGTCGGCCGTGGTGAAGGAATCGATCACGGTGACCGAGTGTAGGTGATGGTTACCGGCGTTCTTCGAGGCGAATTCGGAGAGGGGTGTAGTCGTGATGCGGGAAGAGTTCGGGAAAGAGTCGCATCATCGCCTCGACACTTGCTGCGAAATGGTGGAAGTCGTCGGCTCCCAGGTATGCGTCGGTGTAGAGGTATTGCCAGCCGTAAACGCCCTTGGTCACTGACAGAGCCTCCAGATATCCGAGATAGTCCAGATCCATCCGCATCGGGCCGATACGGGCGTCCCACACCCAGATCTCGAGGGGATTCGCCTTCGGCCGCAACCTGACTGCCGACATCAACCCCGTGCCGGACCGCGGTTGTCCGTCGATTCTCCGCAGCTGCGCGAGCAGTTCCCGTTCTTCGCCCGAGGAGCCGTCGTGTACCAGCGGCAAGGCCGGTTCGAAGATGGCGCGATAGAACTGAGGGACCCGGAACTCACCGGTCAGGGTTTCGGCCGACTTCGTCGCACGCCAATGACTGGATACGTTCCGGAACCGGGGAGAGCCTTCGACGACGGCGTGGTCGATGGTCACGTGCTCCAGTTCGGACACGAGTGCCGCAGCCTCCATCGCCTCTTCGGCAAGCTGCGCAGAGGACATGCCGTTCACTCCCTCTGCGTCTGCCTCGACAACGAGATCGTCGCGAGAAACCGCGATCTCGGGACAGTCCCTGAGCTCCGTCACCGCCTGGGCGAGAAGGCGTTCGTGCCGGTTCTGGGTGTCCATACCTACTCCTCGGATACGACAATGTGGTCGCGAATTCCTGTCACGGCCGGGACCCGTCCGTGCTCGATTTCCCGACACTAGGCGTCCACACTTTGCCGAAACTGCGACGCAGCTACCGGCTAGCCCTCCTTGATGACTTCGATCAGGCTGGTCCACGAGCTCCTGCCGTGTCCGGCCGCGATGGCCCGGTCGTAGTGCGACTTGATCGCGTCGGGCAGGGCGACGTCGATTCCGGCGTCCCGGCTGGCCTGGGCGATGTGGGCGGCGGACGCGCCCATCATCGTCACGTTGGCCAGGTCGCCGGGGTGTTCGCCCTTCTCGATCTGCTCGACCGACTCGCCGAGGTAGTACGCCATCATGTCGAAGTTCTCCTTGGCGTACGGCAGGAACGTCTTCGCCGCCACGCCTGCGGAACCGACCAGGGCGAGCGAGTGCATGAACACCGAGAGCGAGGTCAGGAAGATGTCGAGCTGCGCCTGGTAGAACAACTGTGCCAGCCGGACGTCTTCGCCGACGAATTCCGGGCGCCCGATCAGCGCCAGGGTCTCGCGGTGTTTCTCGAACACCTCGGTCGGGCCGCTGTAGAACACGTAGGCCTCGTCCTTGCCGACCAGTTCGGCGGGCGCCATCACGCCGGCGGAGATGAACTCCGCGCCGCGTTCCTTGAGCCAGTCGCCGGCTTCGCGGGTCTTCTCCGGAGTGTCGGAGCTCAGGTTGACGATCACCTTGCCAGCCAACGAGTCTTCGGCCTTGCCGAGGATGTCGTACATGGCCGCGTAGTCGGTGAGGCTCAGCAGCACCAGCTCCGACGCCGCAACCGCGTCGGACACGGTTTCAGCACGTACGGCCCCGGCCGCGACGACGCCGTCCGCTCGGCTCGCCGTGCGGTTCCACACCGTCACGCCGTGACCGTTCTCGAGGAGCACGTGGACCATGGCCTGTCCCATCGGGCCGAGCCCGATCAGAGTGATCATTGTTTTTCCTTGCTGTGTAGTGGTTTCACTTCTTCAGTTGCTCGATGACGCCGATGAGGTCCCCGGCTCCGTGCCCGTCGGCGATACGCCTGTTCATCAGCGGTAGGAGCGGCTCGAGGAGTTCGGCGCTGACGCCTTGTTCCTCGGCGGCCTTCAGCAGGTTCGGATACGCCCCGGCCTGCATCGCGAGGTTCGAGACGACTCCGGTCGTGTAGTCGCCCTCGTCGATCTGCTTGCCGCCGCGCTCGAGGAACCCGCCCATCGCGTCCAGCCAGCCGCGCAGCAGCGGCGTGAACTCCGTCGCCTTCTGCCCGGTGGAGCCGACCAGCGCGTACGCCTGGATGACGCCGACGAACTGGCCGTACATCGCGCTGAGCAACGCGATGTCGTACAGCGGGGCCAGCCCGGGATCGGCCCCCAGGTATCGGGCGTCGCCGAAGGTGTCGAGCGCGGTGCGGGCCCGGCCGAACGTGCCGCCGGAGCCGCTGTAGAAGACGAACGCCTCGGGCGTGCCGATCATCGGCGGGACCGCCATGATCCCGCCGTCCAGGTATTCCGCGCCCAGCTGACCGGCCCATTCGCTCATCTCGCGCGCCTGGCCGGGGGTGCCGTTGGTCAGGTTGATCAGCAGACGGCCCTCGAGCCCGGCCGCGACCGGGTCGAGGACCTCGTGCACCGAGTCGTAGTCGAGCAGGCAGGCGATCACGACCTCGTTCGCCGCGAGAGCCTCCGACACCGTCGACGCGATCGACGCACCCTTCGAAGCGACGGCTCCGGTGCGGCTCGCGCTCCGGTTCCACGCGGTGACCGGATGCCCCGCGGCCAGGAGTGTTTCCGCGAGCGCGGTTCCCATCGCGCCCAGCCCCAGTACGGTCACCGGGGTCTTTCCGTGTTCGGTCATGGGACCACCGTGACCGGGCCCGCGCACGGACCGCTGCGGGTTCACGCACGGACTGTGCTGATGGGTTCTCGGCGGGAGGGAGTACCTCGAACCTGTCGGTCCTGCCCGGTAACGTCGGATTCGTGCGTTTCGGAGTGCTGGGGCCGCTCGCCGTGTGGACATCCGCGGGTGAGCCGGTCGTCGTGCCCGAAGCCAAGGTCCGCCTGCTCCTTGCCGCGTTGCTGGTCCGGGAGGGCCGGGCGGCGTCGGCGGACGCGCTGGCCGACGACCTGTGGGGTGAGCATCCGCCGGGCAACCCGTCGAACACGCTGCAGACCAAGGTCTCCCAGCTGCGCCGCAGTCTCGATCGCGCCGAAGCGGGCGCCCGGGAACTGGTGCGGCGCCAGCCGGCCGGCTACGTCCTGCGCCTCGAACCCGGAGACCTCGACGTGGACAGGTTCCGCACCCTGACCGCGCGGGCACGGGAGACGACCGATCCTCGCGCCCGCGCGGCCCTGCTCTCGAACGCGTTGACCCTTTGGCGCGGGCCCGCCTACGCCGGGTTCGAAGACCAGCCGTTCGCCGTGGCCGCGGCCCAGGAGCTGGAAGAGGAGCGCCTGCTCGCCGAGGAGGACCGTGCCGAGGCCCGGCTGGCGATCGGCGAACACGGCGTCCTCAGCGGCGCGCTCGCCGGGCTTGTCACGAGGCATCCGCTCCGGGAACGGCTTCGCGGCCTTCTCATGCGCGCCCTCCACGCGGCGGGAAGACACAGTGAGGCGCTCGAAAGTTACGCCGAACTCCGTGCGCGGCTGCGAGACGAGCAAGGTCTCGAGCCCGGGCGCGAACTCTCCGCGCTGCACCAGGCGATCCTCACCCACGATCCGGCGCTCGAGCTCGCTCGGGCACCCGGGCCGCCGCGGGGCAACCTGCCGGAGTCGCTGAGCGAACTGGTAGGCCGGACGACGGCGGTCAAAGAGGTCGGCGCGCTGGTCACCGACGCGCGGCTGGTCACACTGACCGGGCCTGGCGGGGTCGGAAAAACCCGGCTCGCCGTCGAGGCCGCGTCCCGGCTCGCGCCGACCGTGGCCGACGGCGCCTGGCTGGTCGAGTTCGCCGGGCTCGCCGAATTGGCGTGCCCCACCTGCCCGCCCGAGGATCGGGTCGCCGTGGTCCTCGCCGGTGTCCTCGACATCCACGAGGAACCCACGTCGTCCGGATCGCTTGCTCACTCGCTGGCGGAAGCGTTGCGCGGCAAGGAGATTCTGCTCGTCCTCGACAACTGCGAGCAGGTCGTCGAATCGGTCGCGGCCCTGGTGGAGGGGCTGCTGCCCGCCGCTGGGGGCCTGCGGGTGCTCGTCACCAGCCAGGAACCCCTTGGCCTGCCGGGGGAAACGGTCTGGGCGGTACCCCCGCTCGACCTGCCCGACCAGGCCGACTTCGCCATCATCAAGGAAGCCGGTGCCGTCCGCCTGTTCGCCGCCCGCGCCGAGGCGGCTGCGCCGGGTTTCGCCCTCGACGCGGAGAACGCGCCGGTGGTGTCCCAGATCTGCCGCCGGCTCGACGGGATCCCGCTGGCGTTGGAACTGGCCGCCACCCGCGTCCGGGCACTCGGGGTGCACGAGCTGCTCGCCCGCCTCGACGACCGGTTCGCCCTGCTGTCCGCCGGTCGCAGGGGTGGCCCGGCACGGCAGCAGACCCTGCGCGCGATGATCGATTGGAGCTGGGAGCTCCTGAGCGGGCCCGAGCAGATCGTGCTGCGCAGGCTCGCCGTCCACGCCGAGGGCTGTGGTCTCGACGCCGCCGAATCGGTCTGCGCGGGCGGCGAAGTCGAATTCGGTGACGTGCTGGCCCTGCTGTCGCGGCTCGTGGACCGTTCACTCGTGGTCAGCAGGCCCGGCAAGGCCGGGGAGCCGAGGTTCCGGTTGCTCGAGTCGGTCGCGGCCTACGGTCTCGAACGCGCGAGGGAAGCGGGCGAACTGGACGAGCTGTCCCTGCGCCACGCCCGTTTCCACATCGAGCTCGCGGAACGCGGCGACGCCGGATTGCGCGGCCGCGAGCAGCGTCGTTGGCTGGACAGGCTGGACGCCGAAGCCGCCAACATCCGGCGCGCGCTGGAAACCCTGTTGCGGCAAGGGGAACACGCTCTCGCGCTCCGGTTGGTCAACGCGACCACCTGGTTCTGGTTCCTGCGCGGACGCCTCACCGAGGCGCGCCGTTCGCTGGACATGGTGCTCGACGCCGTGAACAGCGGTGACGGGCGGGCGCAGGCTCTCGGCTGGCGCGAGGGCATCGCGATCCTCGACGGCGACAAGGCCGAAGGCGCGGCGGAAGAAGCGGCGTGGGCCATCGGCGATCCGGCGGTCCGGGCGCGGACGCTGTGGTTCCTCGGGTACGCGTGGTCGACGGTCGGGGACCTGTGCCAGGCCGAAAAGCTCACCATCGGCGCCCTGGACACCGCTCGCGACGTCGGCGACGACTGGGTCGCTGCGGCCGCGCTGGCCGACCGGGCCACCCATCTCGGATCGGGTGGCGACCTGACCGGTGCGGGGCGGATGGCCGCACAGAGCGCCGGGATCTTCGACGGGCTCGGGGAACGCTGGGGCTGGCTGCAGGCGTCGTTCGTTCTGGGCATGCTCGCCTCGATCGCCGGCGACTATGACCACGCGGCCCGCGTGCACCGGGAAAGCCTCCGCCGCGCCGAGGAACTGGAGCTGTGGCCCGAGGTCGCGTACAAGCTTTCCTGGCTGGGCCGGACAGCGCTCCTGACCGGCGACTTCGACACCGCTCGCGAGTTCCATGAGCGCGCCAGGGTGCTCGCCGTCGAGCACAGCTTCAAACCCGCTGAGATCTACGCCGAAACCGGGCTCGCCCTCGGTGCCCGACGCGACGGGCGATTGGATGACGCCGAAGAGCATCTGTTGCCCATTCTGGATTGGCACAAGCAGGTGGAATCCGAAGCGGGCAGCACACTGGTTCTCGCCGAACTGGGATTCGTCGCCGAATTACGCGGCGACGCGACGAAGGCGAAACGGCTCCAGCTCGACGGCCTCGCGATCGCCCGCCACACCGGTGACCCCCGGGCCATCGCGCTCGGCCTGGAAGGACTCGCCGGAGCAGAGGCGCTCGATGGCGAACATGAGCTGGCCGCCCGGCTGCTGGGCGCCGCTTCCGCATCGCGGGAATCCGCCGGCGCTCCCCTGCCCCATGCCGAACGCGGCGACGTCGACCGGATCACCGCTGTCATCATCGCGGCTATCGGCGAAACCGCTTTCTCCGCCGAAGCCGCGAAAGGAACCGCGACGCCGATCGCCCAATTGGTGACGGAAAGTCAGGAATCGCACACGAAGATCATCTGAATGGACGATGGCTTTACTTCACGTCGGCAACAAAGGTGATTTCTTTCTGTTGTCGTGACCACCCAACCGGTAGCGTGCGCGTTCATGCGGGTGAGGTGGGGGACTTCCGGCGGACCCAAAGTGACGATGCCGTGGCGAGCGGCACCGCGGGCCGCGTTGACCAGTCCGCTCACGCTCATCATCGCCGCGGTGACCGCGCTGCTGGCCTGTTTCCTCGGCACAGCCGCGGTTCTGCAGGCTTCGGCGGCAGGTGGCGCGACCGTCGCGTACCAGACCGGCATCACCTGCCCGGATAGCTATGGACCGGTGTTCAGCAAGGGCAACATCCCGGCCGAGGCCGCTCCGCAAGTGGTCGCCTCGGTCCGCCGCCACGCCCCCGCACACGGCTTCACCACCCCGGTCGCCTCGCGGTACACGCCGGTCCTGATGGGCACCGAGTTCAACGGCGATCCCCACTACAAGGTCGCGCTCGGCTACCGGGACCAGGTCGGACTGGACCACCTCGAACTCGCCGAAGGCCGGCGCCAGGGTGGATTCCTGCTGGGCACCGTGGTCGCCAGGGCCGAAGGAATCGGAGTCGGGACCAAACCGAGCATCCAGGGAACGCCGATTCCCCCGGTGACCGGGCTCTACCGCGACCTGCTGGATCCCGCGCCGCGGTGGTGGTGTTCGCAGCAACGGTCCGCCGTGGTGGACCGGCTCGCCAACGATCCCGTGGACTCGGTCATGTTCGCCACCGACGGGAAGACGTTCGACGACACGGTCCGCACCTTGGGCGTCCCCAACCTCCGCTCGTTGTACGTGTCGTTCTACGAGACGCCACCCAAGACGGTCAGCGAGGCCGAAGACCTGCTCGACCGGTCCAAGGCGCTCGTCGCCGCCGTGCGGGCGGACCTCGGTTCCCGCGGGCTTGGCGACGCCGTCGTCGCGTCGCTGCCGTTCGAGCGTTCGGTGGAGATCAGCCGCCAGGCCGAGTCGAACGTCCTGATCTCGATCCTGCCGCTGGCCGCGATCAGCGTCCTGGTCGGCTGCGCCGGAATCGGCACGGTCGCGCTGCAGTGGAGCCAGCGCAGGCACGCCCAGCTGCGGCTGCTTTCGGCTCGCGGCAGCGCGCCCACGGCGCTGGGGCTGCTGGCGGTGGCCGAACTCGGGCTGCCCATCGTCTTCGGAGGTGCCGGCGGGGCCGCGCTCGCGCGGTTGCTGCTCGGCGTCTACGGACCGCCAGGCGAACCCGACGGCGGGGCGCAGGTGATCGGGCTGCTCGTCGCGGCCGCGATCCTGCTCGCGTCGCTGGCGCTGCTGGCCGGCGTGATCGCGGTCCGCACTCACCGGGAGTTCGAACTCGGGCGGGTCCGGACGGGGCGCCGCAACGGGACGCGGCTCCTCGCGATCTTCCCGTGGGAGCTGCTCACCGCGGGGATGGCCCTGCTCGGCTGGAACCGGCTCGTCGACTACGGCAAGGCGTCCCGGCTCGGCAATCCGCTCCCCCAGGTCGACCCGCTCGCCCTGACCTATCCCGTCTTCGTCGTGCTCACCGTCGGGCTGCTCGCCGCTCGACTCGCCTGGCTCGCGCTGCACGCCTCCCACCGTGCGCGCCTGTGGTCCCGCCCCGCGCTCCAGCTGGCGATCCGGCGGCTCGCGAGCGCCCGTGCACCGGTCACCGGCGTGCTCGTCATCGGCACCCTCGCCATCGGGACGCTCGCGACCGGGATCGGTATCGCCCGGGGCCAGGAAGAGGCGCTGCAGACCAAATCGGCGATCTTCGTCGGCGCCGAAACCCGGGTCGACACCGAAAGTGTCGTCGGCACCGGAAAGACTCCGTTGCCGGCGCAGCTTCGCGACACCAGCACCGTCGTCGGTGAACTAACCGGCACCGGCAGTGTCGTGCTGATCGTCGACCCCGAGACCTTCCGGCGCGGCGCGGCCCTCGGCCCCCTCCCCGGCGACGACGTCGACCGGATGCTCGGCCTGCTGTCCAAACCCGACGGCGCCGGTGTCCCGGCGATCCGGATCGGGAACGACACCGCCCAGACGGCCGCGCTCCCGTCCGGGTTGGCCGACGCCCGGCCGGTCGGCGAACTGCCGATGTTCCCCATGATCGGCACCAAGGCCGGCTACGTGATTTCCCGGGCGTCGCTCACGCCGGCCCAGCTGGGGGCCGTGCCCAAGTGGACCTTGCTGTCCAGTTCGCCCGTGGCGCAGCTGACCGAAGCGCTCACCGACGCCGGGATCACGCAGCCCAACCGCATCACCCGCGAGTCCGCGCTCGACGCGTTGCCGTTCTACGTGGTCTCGTGGACGTTCTCCTTCATGGCGCTGCTCGGCGCCGTGCTCGGGGTGGTGGCGGTACTTTCCCTGCTGGTCGCGGTCGAAGTACGGCGGCGGCAGAACGCGCTCGCCGGCGCACTGGTGCTGCGGATGGGAATGCGGCCACGTGCGCTGCTCGCCAGCCACCTGATGGAACTGGGCGCGCTCAGCGGGCTCAGCGTGGTCATCGGCGTCGCCTGCGGTGTTTCGGTCGCAGGGCTTTCGGTGCCGCGGTTCGACCCCGCGACATTCCTCGCGCCGCGCTCGGCGCTGCCAAACCCGACCCCGTTCGCCCTGACCGTGCTGGCCGTCGGTGTGCTGGTCGTCGCACTGGCCGGCTGGGTCGCGATGCGCTCGGTGCGCACCGCCCGGACCGCGGAGCTGATCCGTGCCTGAGAAACCGATCTTCCAGCTGCGAGACATCGGCGTCGACTACCAGACGCCGACCGGTACCGTCACCGGCGTCGACGGCGTCACCATCGACGTGCCCGCACGCGGGATCACCGTGCTGGCAGGACCTTCCGGCTCCGGCAAGTCGACCTTGCTGCGGGTGCTCGGCCTGTTCGAGCAGCCCTCGCGGGGCACGATCTCCTTCCAGGGAGCCGAAACCGGCAAACTGCGCCACCGGGAACGGCGTGCGCTGCGGCGTACCCACCTCGGGCTGGTGTTCCAGAACCCGACCGACAACCTGCTCGGCTACCTGAGTGTCGCCGACAACCTCAGCGCGGCCGCCGAATCGGCAGGCACGGAATGCATGCCGGACGACATCCTCGACCAGCTGGGCCTCGGCGGCACCGGCGGCTGGAAGATCTCGGCCCTGTCCGGCGGGCAGCAGCAGCGCCTCGCGTTCGGCTGCACCCTCGCGCGTCGGTCCACCGTCATCCTCGCCGACGAACCGACGTCCCAGCTGGACGAAGCGTCGGCCGACCTGGTGCTGGACACCCTGAAATACCTGGCAGGACAGGATTTCGCGGTCATCGTCGCCACACACGACGACCGGCTCATCGAACTCGGCAGCCGCGTCGCCCGGATGCACAAGGGCATGCTGGAAGGCGTGGACGAACGAGAGGCCGTACTTTGATGGCGGAACCAGCCCTCGAGGCCGTCGCGCTGCGCCGCCGGTTCCCGCACCCCAGCGGTGACGTCGAGGTGCTGCGCGGACTCGAACTGCGGGTGGCCGCGGGAGAACTGGTCACCGTCGCCGGGCGCTCCGGCTCCGGCAAGAGCGCGTTGCTGGCCCTGCTCTGCGGTTTCGACTCACCCGACTCCGGCAGCGTTCTCCTCGACGGCGTCCCGATAGCGGACGCGCCGCCATGGCACACATGCGCAGTCCTGCCACAGGCACTCGGCCTCGCCAACGAGCTGACCATCGCCGAGAACGTCGCGTTGCCGCTGCGGTTGCGTTCCGACATCCCGAAACCGAGCGCGGAGGGCATCCACGCACGGGTGACGGAACTGCTCTGCGAACTCGGGATCGGCGAACTCGGCGACCGCTACCCGCTCGAGGTCTCCTTCGGCCAGCAGCAACGGGTCGCGCTGGCTCGGGCGGTCAGTGGGAAGCCCCGGGTGCTGCTCACCGACGAACCGACCGCCCATCTCGACGCGGGAAGCACCCCGCGCGTTTTGCGGCTCTTGCGTCGTTGCGCGCAGGAAGGTGCCGCGGTCATCGTGGCCACGCACGACGACGAGGTGCACCGGATCGCGGACCGCCGGGTCCGCCTCCTGGACGGCGTCCTCTCCTAGGCCCCAGCCCGGGCGCCAGGTTAGTGCGGGTGCCGTGAAGGCCTCCTTCCCTACGCTCAGGGTAGGGAAGGAGGCCTTCACTACCTCCCGGGTCGCCACACCCACCCCAGAATGCTCAACCGTCACCATCGCGGCACGTGAAGGGCCCCCTTCGCCGGGGCTAGGGAGCGATCGGGCCGGGTTTGCCGTACAGGTCGTTCCCCGCCCAGCTCACGATGTCGTCGACGGGCCGCAGCGGCGGAGCGGGGACGAAGTTGGCGGCATCGTCGATACTTCCGCTGCCGTCGTACTTCGCCCGCAGCGGGTACGGGAACACCGGCCGGGTGCGGGTGATCTTGCCGTCGGCGTCGCGGCCGGCGGCGATGGTGCGGTCGGGCGCGGTGCCGCGTTCGACCCAGGCGACGAGGTCGCGCAGCGGATCGTATTCGGTGAGCTTGTCACCGCCGGCGCAGTGGTTGAGGCCGGGGACCATGAACAGGCGGGCCCAGGACTGGGTCGCGGCGGGGCCGCCGGAGGCGCGGGTCAGCCGCTGGTAGTAGTCGAGCGTTCCGGCGGCGGGGATGGCCTGGTCGGCGAAGCCGTGCCAGATGACGAGTTTCCCACCGGAGCGGCGGAATTCACGCAGATCCGTCGACATCGCGTTGGAGTCGACGCCCTCGGCGGTCAGGCGGTCGAACTCGCGGGCGGTGAAGGCGAACTTCTCAACCGACGAATGCGGTGTCCCGATCGGGTAGGCCATGTACTTCAGGTAGTTGTCGGCGAGGCTGAAAGCGGCCGACACGCCGCCGAAGTCCGGTGAGGGAATGGTCCAGCCGTACCAGGACAGTTCGGAGCCGACGGTCTGGCCGTCCGGGTACAGCTTGCGGCCGCGTTCGTCGGTCGGCGGGGCGTAGATCTTCTTGGTGGCCCCGACCTGTGCCGCGGTCAGACAGCCGTCGTTGTCGGTCCCGGGCGGACACGCGAGCGTCCCGGGGTCGAAACGACAGGCACGCGGATCGTCGATGGCGCCGTCCTTGAGACCGTCGGCGCGGTCGCAGGAGGCGACGGCCGCGGCGTGCAGCGCGGGCAGTTTGCCGGCGGTGAGGATGGGCTTGCCGTCGGCGCCGGTGTTCAC
Source organism: uncultured Actinomycetota bacterium (assembly GCA_963766045.1). GTDB lineage: Bacteria > Actinomycetota > Actinomycetes > Mycobacteriales > Pseudonocardiaceae > Amycolatopsis. The sequence continues at coordinate 3,727,639 of CAVXYN010000003.1, forward strand.
CTTCGCCAGCCAGGTCTGGTAGACGCCAAGGAGCGGGCTCCAGTAGCCGGCCGGGGCGCCGGCGACGATGCCGTCGAAGTCGTCCGGGTAGCGCTGGGCCAGCAGGAGCGCCTCGCGGCCGCCGTCGGAGCAGCCGCTGAAGTACGACTTCTTCGGCGGGGCGCCGTAGAAGGACTCGATGACGCGCTTGGAGGCGCGGGAGACCACATGCGGCGCGCGGAAGGCGAAGTCGTCACGCGCGGCCTGGTTGTTCTCCGCCCATTTGCCGTCGTCGAACACGAGCGGGGTCTTGCCGACGTGGCCGTCGTCGGTGGCCGCGACCGCGACGTCCCTGCCGTGCGGGAGGCCGCAGTCGGTGAAGGGCGGGGGCGTGACGCCGCCACAGAAGCCGCCGCAGCCGTACTGGAGGTACCGGCCCGCATACGTCGTGGTGGGCAGCCGCAGCTGGAACTGGACCGCGGGCTCGACATAGCCGCGGACGTCGCAGTTCTCGGGTTCGGTGGCCGTCGCCGGGACGACCGTGGCCGCCGTGACATGCGTGACCGCGCCCGGAAGGTCGTAGGTGCGCACGAGGTCGGCGCAGGTTTTCACGGGCTGGATCGTCGCTTCACCTGCCGTGGCCGCCGACGAGACGAGTGTCGAGCCCGCCGCGATCAGCAACGCCAATCCGAGCATGGACAACCGCCGCATTTCCCACCCCGGTTCGTCGGCTTGTTTGCCTCGATCCACCCTGGTCTCGTCGCTCTCGGTTGTCCACTCATTTCGCGTCCGGGCGTTGGTAAAGAATCTTTCGTATTACTCCGGTTGCCAGACGTCGGATGTCCCGGCTTGTCCAGTTCGGGTCAGGTTTGTCCAGCGATCTTGACATCGATGTCACATAAGAGTTTCCCTTCCTTGGCGTTGCCGCCGCTCCCGCCCGCGCGACGCCTAGCATGCCCCCGCGAGAAAGCATTGGTGCAACGATGCCCCGAAGCGTCAGACCTCTGGTCTGCAGCCTCCTGAGCGCCGTCGTCGTGGCGTCGGGTCTGGTCGCCTTGCCGGCGTCCGGTGCCGCCGCGGCCGAGGCCGCTCCTCCGGATTTCTACTCCTCGTTCGAAGCCTCCGATCCGCAGCCGACGTGGTCTGACACGGTCGACATCGATCCCACCGGCAAGCCGAAGGCGTTCGGAGTGGACGGCGCGAATGCCTCCACCATCCCCGGTGACATTCGCGGCGGGGCGACGGACATGTCCGCGAACAGCGAGAACACCCCGAACGAGGGGGTGGCGAACCTGTTCGACGGGTCCACCGAGACGAAGTGGCTGGCGTGGACGCCGACCGGCTGGGCGCAGCTCACGCTGGCCCAGCCGGCGTCGATCACGCGGTACGCGCTCGCCTCGGCGAACGACTTCGACACCCGCGACCCCCAAGACTGGACGCTGCAAGGCTCGAACGACGCGCTGACCTGGGCGGACATCGACACCCAGACCGGGCAGAAGTTCACCGAGCGGTACCAGGAGAAGGAGTACCGGCTCGCGGCGGCGACCCCGAAGTACAAGTACTTCAGGCTCAACGTCACGAAGAACAACGGTGCCACGATCATGCAGCTGTCCGAGCTGCTGCTGGCCAACGACGACCCCGCGCCGCCGGCGCTGCCGAACATGCGCAGCTTCACCGACCGCGGCCCGGCCAACGGTTACACCAACCGGAACCGGGTGGGCTTCACCGGCCTGCAGGCGTTCCGGTACTCCGGCAGCCACAAGGCGGAGGGCCACGGCTGGTCCTACAACAAGATCTTCGACGTCGACCTCCCGGTGGTCGGCGGTTCGGAGCTGTCGTACAAGGTGCAGCCGCAGTTCATGCGCGGTGACCTCAAGTACCCGAGCACGAACGTCGCGGTCGACCTGGCCTTCACCGACGGTACGTACCTGAGCCAGCTCGGCGCCGTGGACCAGTACGGATTCGGGCTGTCGCCGCAGGGACAGGGCGCGAGCAAGGTGCTCTACACCAACCAGTGGAACCTGGTGCGCTCACAGATCGGGACGGTCGCGAAGGGCAAGACGATCGACCGGATCCTGGTCGGTTACGACAACGCGAGCGGCCCGGGTTCGCTGCAGGGCTGGCTGGACGACATCAAGGTGTCGGGGACGCCGACCCCGCCCGCGAGCAAGCGGCCGACCGACAACGTGCTGACCACGCGCGGCACGCTGTCCAACGGAACGTTCTCGCGAGGCAACAACATGCCCGCCACCGCGGTCCCGCACGGGTTCAACTTCTGGATCCCGGAGACCGACGCGAGCACGTTGAGCTGGATGTACTCCTACCACTCGGCCAACAACGAGCAGAACCTGCCCGCGCTGCAGGCGTTCGCCGCGAGCCACGCGCCGAGCCCGTGGATGGCCGACCGGCAGACGTTCCAGTTCCTGCCCTCGACCGCGACCGGCGTGCCGGATCCCGGCCGTCAGGCCAGGAAGCTGCCGTTCAAGCATTCGAACGAGACCGCCCGTGCGCACTACTACGGGGTCGATTTCGAGAATGGGATCAAGGCCGAGATCGCGCCGACCGATCACGCGGCGCTGTTCCGCTTCAAGTTCCCCGGCGACGACGCGAACCTGATCTTCGACAACGTCAACGACGAAGGCGGGCTCACGCTCGACGCGGCGAATTCGGCCGTGACCGGGTTCAGCGACGTGAAGAGCGGCCTTTCCGCCGGTGCGACGCGCATGTTCGTCTACGCGACGTTCGACAAGCCGGTCACCGCCGGGTCGAAGCTGAAGGCCGAGGAGAACGATCCCGAGGACAACCGGGACGACGTCGTCGGCTACATGCGGTTCGACGCGGGCGCCGACAAGACGGTGAACATGCGGATCGCGACCTCGCTGATCAGCGTGGACCAGGCGAAGAAGAACCTGGAGCAGGAGCTGTCCGCCGACGCGACGGTCGAGTCGGTGAGCGCGGCCGCGCAGACCGCGTGGGACGAGAAGCTCAAGGTCGTCGAGGTCGAGGGCGCGTCGAAGGACCAGCTGACCACGCTGTACTCGAACCTGTACCGGCTCTTCCTGTACCCGAACTCCGGGTTCGAGAACGTCGGCACGCGTGAGAAGCCGGTCAAGAAGTACGCGAGCCCGGTGACGCCGCCGGTCGGGCAGAACACCCCGACCCAGACCGGGGCGAAGGTCGTCGACGGCGAGTTCTTCGTCAACAACGGATTCTGGGACACCTACCGCACGACGTGGCCGGCGTATTCGTTCTTCAGTCCGGATACGGCGGGCAAACTGGTCGACGGATTCGTCCAGCAGTACCGGGACGGGGGCTGGATCTCCCGCTGGTCCTCCCCCGGATACGCGGATCTGATGACCGGCACCAGTTCCGACGCCGCCTTCGCGGACGCCTATCTCAAGGGCGTGAAGGGTTTCGACGTCAAGGGCGCCTACGACTCGGCGATCAAGAACGCGACGGTGACGCCGCCGAACGGCGCCGTCGGCCGGAAGGGTATCGAGGAGGGCACGTTCCTCGGCTACGCGCCGAACACCGCGGACCACGGCTTCTCGTGGGCGATCGAGGGCTACGTCAACGACTACGCCATCGCGAACATGTCGAAGAAGCTCCACGACGAGGCTCCGGCGAACGATCCGCGCAAGCAGGAGTACCTGGAGAACTACGGGTACTTCACCGAGCGGGCGCAGCAGTACGTGAACGTGTTCGACCCGAGTGTCGGCTTCTTCCAGGGCCGTGACGCGACGGGCAAGTTCACGCGGAGCAAGGAGGAGTTCGACCCGGAGGTCTGGGGTATCGACTACACCGAGACCAACGCCTACGGCATGCGGTTCTCCGTGCCGCAGGACGGTCAAGGCCTCGCGAACCTCTACGGCGGCAAGGCCGGGCTCGCGTCCAAACTGGACGAGTTCTTCAACACGCCCGAGCAGGGTCTGAAGTACGGCACCTACCCCGGGATCATCCACGAGATGACCGAGGCGCGGGACGTGCGGATGGGCATGTACGCGCACGCCAACCAGGCGGCGCACCACACGCTCTACATGTACGACTACGCGGGTAAGCCGTCGAAGACGCAGGCGAAGGTCCGCGAAGCTTTGGCACGGTTGTACGTCGGCAGCGAGCTCGGCCAGGGCTACGGCGGCGACGAGGACAACGGCGAGCAGTCGGCCTGGTGGCTGTTCAGCATGCTGGGCTTCTACCCGCTGCAGGTCGGCAGTGGCGACTACGCGATCGGGTCGCCGCTGTTCACCAAGGCGACGGTGAACCTGCCCGGTGGCAAGAAGCTGGTGGTCAACGCGCCGAAGAACAGCATGAAGAACATCTACGTGCAGGGCCTGAAGGTCAACGGCAAGGCGCAGACCTCGACCTCGCTGCCGCATTCCGCGATCGCGAACGGCGGAACGCTGGACTTCGACATGGGTCCGAACCCGTCGTCGTGGGGCACCGGGGCCAACGACGCGCCGAAGTCGATCACGACCGGTGACGCCGTCCCGGCACCGTTGCACGATCTGACCGCACCGGTCAGTGGCGGCGACGCGGCGTTCTTCGACAACACGTCGAAGACCGAGGCGAAGGTGACCGCGCCGATCCAGTACCAGGTGAAGTCCACGAAGGAGGCGGGTTCGTACTACACGCTGACCTCGCCGAAGGGCGCGGGCGACGCCAAGAGCTGGGTGCTGAAGGGCTCCTATGACGGGAAGAACTGGGCGGTCGCGGACCAGCGGACCGACCAGACATTCCAGTGGCGCCAGCAGACCAAGGCGTTCAAGGTGGCCAACCCGGCACACTTCGCCTACTACCGGCTCGAGGTCACCGCGACCACGGGCGGGGAGGCGTCGCTGGCGGAGTTCGAGGTGCTGGGCAAACCCGACGCGGCGTGTACGCAGACGATCACCGGCGAACGCAAGGGGCCGCTGACCGTACACAGTGGCGTGACGTGCCTCGACGGTGCGACCGTGACCGGGCCGGTGTCGGTGTCGCCGGGGGCGAGCCTGATCGTCCACGGTGGATCGATCGGTGGCCCGCTGACGGCGACGGGCGCGGCGAAGGTCGTGCTCGACCGGACGAAGGTGGGCGGTCCGGTGGCGATCACCGGGGCGACCGGGACGGTGTCGATCGAGCTGACCGGCATCGGTGGCCCGGTGGCGCTGACCGCCAACAAGGGGCCGGTGCTGACCTCCAGCACCATCGGCGGACCGTTGGCCTGTACGGGCAACTCCCCCGCCCCGACGGACTACGACCTGCAGAACACCGTCCGCGGCCCGGCCGCCGGGCAGTGCGCGAAGCTGTAGTCCGCCTGGTCTGGTGAGGTGAAGGCCTCCTTCGCAACCTTCGTGGTTGCGAAGGAGGCCTTCGCTGTTTCGCTGGGTCTTCGGCGAATCAGGCCACCGCGCCCCGGACCGCGATCCTCTTGACGTCCATGTAGATGCAGCCCGCCGAAGTCGGCTGCGGGGAGCAGACCGTGCCGGGATAGAACGACAACTGGTTGGAACGCACCGTCAACCGGACGAACTGCACACCGGCCGTGCTGCCCGGAGCGAGCTGGACCGGGTGGAGGGCGTTGAGGTCCGCCGGCTTGAAGTCGCCGGTTCCCGCCGTGATCCAGGTCTTTCCGTCGACCGAGGTTTCGATGGTGACGTCCTTGGCCGCGGCGGGTGGGTCGTCGCCGCAGTTGTTGGACGGGTCGATTTCGATGGAGTTCACGTTGACCGGTTTGGTGAGTTTGATCGTAACGAACCGGGACGCGACGGTGCCGTCGGGGTTGATCTCCTTGTCGGTCGACCAGCCTCGTGAGCCGAGCGGCGTGGCGACCAGCAGGTCGCCGGGGCCGCAACCGAATTCGCTCTCGTCCTCTCCGTTGAACGCGGTCACTTCGGCGCCTGCCGACGTGGTCGCCCAGTTGTGCCGCAGCGCCCAGTTCACCGTGGTGGCACCGGAACGCACCGAAATCGCGCGGATCTCGGCTTCCGCGCCTGCTCCGAAGGCGTAGGCCTTCGGGTAGGTGCCCGGCAGGACGCCGGGGATCGTGTAGGCGCCGTTGGCGTCGGTCACCGCGGAAAGCGAGCCACCGAATCCGGAGTCGTGACCGCCGAAGCGGACGGCCACATCGGCGATCGGGGCACCGGTGTCGCGGTTGGTGACCTTGCCGGCGACGGTCCCGGTCGGAGTGCCGGCGGGCGGCGGTGTGGAGAAGTCCTCCGCGGGCTGGAGGTCCTCACCGGTGATCGAGCCGGCGAAGTAGCCCATACCGCGTGCGGCGAACGCCTTCCACAGTTTGGCGTGGCCGCGGCCGCCGTTGATGACCGTGTCGGCCTGCAGGATCGAGTTTCGCATGTCCAGGAAGGACGGCGAGGCCGGGGAAAGCTCCATCGCCCTGGTGACGAGCGCGCGCGTCAGCTGCACGCCCAGCGCCGACCGGATATCCCACAACGTGCTCGCCCAGATCTCACCGTCGGCGTGGACCTCGGGGAAGCCGATGATCCGGCCGAGATCCCCGTAGGTGTAGCCGCCGGGCCCGGCGCCGGGGGTTCCGGCGCACTGCTTGGCGGTGGAGCCGACCGGGCAGTCCAGCGGCTGGGTGCGCGCGAGGTTCTGGCCGTTGCTGACGTAGTCGCCGATGACGATCTCACCGGGGGCCGGGGTGTCCTTGACCGCGTTCTTGCCGACGAGGTAGTCGAAGGCGTACCAGTCGCCCCACGCCTCCCCCATCGCACCGGACTGCAGGGTGTTGAGCGTGGAGTTGCCCTGTGCGTCGACGACGAGCCGGTTGGACAGGCCGTGGGTGTACTCGTGGTGGATGATGCTCGCGTCGTCGGCCGAGTTCGCGGCGAGGAACGGGTCGTCCGGCCAGGTGGGGTCGTGGAACAGGAACATCCCCATCACCGGCTGCTGTCCGTCCGGCGGGGTCCCCATGAAGGCGTTGTTGTAGAAGCCGGGTGTGGTACCCGCGCCGAGCAGGGTGTGTACCTGCACCGCGTCGCCGTCGACCTTCTCGAAGTTGCCCGCGGCCCGGGTGAACCCGATCGGGAACGAGGCGAGGTGGTCGTGGAAGCCGCCGACGTAGCTCAATGCCTGCACGGCGTTCTGCTCGCGGTTCTTCGCCCATGAGCCCGCCGTCTTCGGGTCCCAGGAGCACTGCCTTGCCGCCGAGCACGGCGGACCGACGATCGAGCTGAAGTCGTTGAACCGGTACCGGTAGCTGCCGTCCTTGTTGGGCCCGATCTCCTCGGTCGGCTGGAACGCCAGATCGCCGTTGACGTCGGCGGCGACGTGCGCGACGTTGCCGTCCAGCGTCTTCGCGTCGGCGGGCAGCCAGCCCTTCTGGGTCAGGTTCACCTGCTGCTGCGGACCCGGCTGGGCCTGCCAGGCGAGCCCCTTCGCACCGGCGGCGTCAACGTCGTCGTTGGCGTGGTTGACGAGATTCTTGCGGTAGAGCAGCGCACCGGTGCGGGCGTCGGTGACCTGCTGGTACATCTTGCCCACGCCCGGCGTGGTCACCGTCGACCAGGCGAGGCGCACCCCGTCGGCGGTGAGGAAGCCGACCTGCTTCGCGTCGGCGGTGGGAGCGGCGAGCGCGGCGGCGCCCAGTGAGGCGGGCAGCCCGCGCACCGGCGAGCCGTCCAGCTGGATCAGCCTGCCGTCCTTGGCCACATGCGCCTTCAACCCGTTGCCGAACAAGGGCACTCCGCCGACGTTCTGGAGGAACGACAGGTGGTGGACTCCCTCGACGTCGACGTAGTCCTTGCGCAGGGTCAGTTTCGACGAGTCCGCGGCGTCGAGGCCGACCAGCCCTTCGTGCGCGCGAAGATAACTCAGCACGATTTCCTGTGGCGGACGGTTGCTCGGGCCGGTGAGGAAGCCGTCGGTGCGCGAGAGCACCCTGGGGGTGCCGGTGAGCGCGTCGATGTCGACGACCGCCTGGTTCCCCAATTCCACCTTCGCCTGTGCGAGGGAGTTCGTACGCAAGGCGGACTGCTTGGCCTGCGCGGCGAGGAGGTGCGGGTTGGTTCTCGCGGTTTCGCGGACATCGACGTCTTGATCTGCTCTGTCGGGTGTGGTGTGCGTGGTGCCCGGTGCCGGCGCGGCCATTGCGTCGGGTGCGGTGGCCAGCGCGAACAGGGTCAGTACGGTCGCGGCGTAGACCGAAGCACGCGAGCGCGGCGAAGATAACGTCACGGAGTCCCCTCTCTCGGTAATGACGTGAGGTTCCTTCGTACCGAGAAGATCACGCGGTACATCAGCGCCGATCAGGTATGAACCATCCCGCTGACCGGGGCATTTACCGTCCACTGTGGACACACTGGTACTTCTGGCGGTACCTGCCGGTCGGAGATTGGACCGGGTGCGACTCGACCACTGTTGAGGCAGGCTGTGGGGGTGCCGGTTGATCAAGTGACCGAGTTCGAGGAACTGCGGTCACTGCTGTTCGGGCTCGCGTACCGGCTCCTCGGGTCGGCGACGGAAGCCGAGGACGCCGTTCAGGACGCCTACCTGCGGTGGGCCGCGGCCGAGCGGGAGGCGATCGAGTCGCCAAGGGCGTGGCTGGCGAAGGTCGTCACGAACCTGTGCCTGAACAGGCTGACCTCCGCCAGGGCGAAGCGTGAACGGTATATCGGACCGTGGCTGCCCGAACCGGTCCTGACCTCCGACGGCGCGCTCGGGCCGCTCGAGACGGCGGAGCAACGCGATTCGGTGTCCCTGGCGATGCTGGTGCTGCTGGAACAGCTGACGCCGATCGAGCGGGCGGTGTTCGTGCTGAAGGAGGCCTTCGCCTACAGCCACCGCGAGATCGCGGCCATCCTGGAGGTGTCCGAGGCGAATTCGCGGCAGCTTCACAGCCGGGCCCGGCGTGGTCTCGCACGAGGTCAGGAGCGGCGGGCCGCGGACACCGCGGAGGTGGAACGGCTGGTCGGGAGGTTCCTTTCCGCGGCGCGGGAAGGCGATCTGGCCGGCCTCGAGCAGCTCCTCACCGCGGAGGTCACGGCGTGGTCGGACGGCGGCGGCAAGGTCTCCGCCGCACGGCGCCCGGTCCACGGCGTCGCCAAGGTCGCCCGTCTGTACGTCGGGCTGTTCGGGTACATCACGGGCGGCGAGGTGACGATCGAGATCGGCGAGGTCAACGGCGGTCCTGCGGTGCTGGCGTTGTGGCGCGGAATGGTGTTCGGCGTGCTCGGTTTCGAGGTCGTGGACGGACGGTTTGCCGGGCTCCGAGCGGTCGCGAACCCGGACAAGCTCACGTTCGTTTCCCGGCAGCTGTCACATTCCGGGCGGCTCACCGGTTCCTGAGGGTGGAAGGTCTTGCCGAACGGAGGAACCCTGGTGACGAAGCCGATTCTGGTGACCGGTGGCACCGGCACGCTGGGTCGTGAAGTGGTGCGGCGACTGCTGGCCGAGGGCAGGCAGGTCCGGGTGATGAGCCGCAAGCCGCGCCCCACGGCCGACCACGAGCCCTACGTATGGGCGACCTGCGATCTGCGGACCGGTGAGGGTGCTCGGGCGGCGGCCGAGGGCGTGGACGTGATCGTCCACTGTGCTTCGACCCGGGGCCGTGGCGACGAGCAGGTCACGAGGAACCTGGTCGAGGCCGCGCGGGAGGCCGGGAGCCCGCATCTGGTGTACATCTCGATCGTCGGCATCGACGTGATCCGGTTCTTCTACTACAACGAGAAACGGGCTTCGGAGCAGGTGATCGTGGAGTCCGGTCTGCCGTGGACGATCCTGCGCGCGACCCAGTTCCACGACCTCGTCGCCCAGATGACGACGATGCAGCGGTGGCTGCCCGTGACATTCGTTCCCGCCGGGATCCGGTTCCAGCCGGTCAGCACGGCCGATGTCGCGGCCCGCCTTGCGGAGCAGGCTTTGGGAGCCCCGGCTGGGCGGGTGGCCGACCTGGGTGGTCCGGAGATCCGCAGCGCGCGTGAGCTGGCTCGGGCGTCCTTGCGGGCAGCCGGGCGGCGGAGGCCGATCGTGCCGGTATGGCTGCCGGGGAAGGCGCTCCGTGCGGCTCGGGCCGGCGGGAACCTGGCACCGGGGAACGCGAGCGACGGGGAGACTTTCGAGGAGTTCCTCCAGTCTCCCTCGTGAGTGGTAATGACGGTTCTATTGAGCCGAAAGGCAAAGGTGTCGTGTCGGACTTCGACCGGACACTGGTGTCACGGTTGCCCCCACTCTCGTCAGAGATCACCTCGGCGGGGTAGTGAAGGGCTCCTTGCCTACCCTCAGGGTAGGCAAGGAGGCCTTCACGGCCGGCTGAACGCCTGCGCGGGGGTGACCCACCCACGCCACCTTTGCCCAATCCCTCAATAACCGTCATTACCACTCACGAGACTGGACCACTCGGCCGCCGAGCCGCCCGGACACAGTGGAGTTACGGTGGCGACGTGACGATCACCGGGTTCTTCTCCTCCTTCGAAACGGGTGATCCGCAGCCGGTGGATCCGGCTTTGCGCGTCGGCACGGGACCTCAGTTCTCACCGACGGCCAAGACGGGTGTCGGGTTCAGCGGCAAGCAGGCCCTCCGCTTCGAGGGGCCGGTTCGCGCGACGGTGTTCGACGTCGACATCGAGGTCACCCAGCAGACGGAACTGTCCTATGTGGTCTTCCCCGAGTCGGACACGGGAGCCGGCTACCGCAGTACGTTCGTGGCTCTCGACGTCGAGTTCGACGACGGCTCGTCGGCCGGGTTCGACTCCGTCGGGCAGGGGCTGGGCAAGACGCTGTACGTCGATCAGTGGAATCTCGTGCGCCGCCGTCTCGGGACGTTCGCCGGTCGACGGGTCAGCCGGATCGTCCTTGATGTCGGACCACCACCGGGGGACGAAGTGCCTACGGGGTGGCTGGACGACGTCCAGCTCAGGGAGCGAGTCGTCGAGGAGCGCGATCCGGTGGATCACGTGCGCACCACCCGCGGCACTCATTCGAGCGGGGAGTTCTCGCGGGGCAACAACTTTCCGGCCACGGCCGTCCCGCACGGCTTCAACTTCTGGACCCCGGTGACCGACGCCGGCGCCACGAACTGGCTCTACAGCTACCACCGGCACAACGACGCCGAAAACCGTCCGACGCTGCAGGCGTTCGCCCTGTCCCACCAGCCGAGTCCGTGGATGGGCGACCGCCATACCTTTCAGGTGATGCCCGGGGCCGGCATGGTCGAGTCCGATCGCGGCCGTCGCGCGCTCGCGTTCTCCCACGACGACGAGACCGACCGGCCGCATCACTACGGCGTCCGGTTCGCCAACGGGATCACCACCGACATCGCGCCCGCCGACCACGCGGCGATCTTCCGGTTCACCTTTCCTGATGAGCAGGGCTGGCTGGTATTCGACAACACCCGCAACCGCGGCGGGCTCCGGCTCGACGCGCGGGCGGGTGTCGTCACAGGTCACACGTGGGTCCGGAGCAGGCTCTCGACCGGCGCGCGCCGCATGTTCGTCTACGCCGAGTTCGACGTTCCCGCCAGGCGAGGTGGCAGGATCCAGAGCCCCTTCTGGCGGACCGTCACCGGCTACCTGGAGTTCGACGCGGCCGAGGTGACGATGCGGATCGCGACGTCGCTGATCGGTCTCGCACAGGCGAAACGCAACCTCGATCTGGAGATCCCCGCCGGGACGACGTTCGACGCCGTGCGGGACAACGCCCGCGAGGCGTGGGCCGACGTGCTCGGCCGGGTCGAGATCGAGGGCGCGACCGAGGATCAGCGCACGACGTTCTACTCCAACCTCTATCGCCTGTTCCTCTACCCGAATTCGGCGCACGAGGACACGCCGAAAGGCGTCCGCCACGCCAGCCCGGTCGTCCGCCGGCTGCGGCCGAGCACCCGCACTCGGACGGGAGCGAGGGTGGTGGACGGGGAGATGTACGTGAACAACGGTTTCTGGGACACCTACCGCACCACCTGGCCCGCGTACGCGCTGCTCACCCCGGGCCGGTGCGGGCGGATGATCGACGGTTTCGTCCAGCAGTACCGCGAGGGCGGCTGGATCTCACGGTGGTCCTCCCCCGGTTACGCCAACCTCATGACCGGCACCAGTTCCGACGTCGCCTTCGCCGACGCCTACCTCAAGGGCGTGCGTGGCTTCGACGTCGAGGCCGCCTACGAAGCCGCGCTCAAGAACGCGACCGTGTCCCCGCCCGGCCAGGGCGTCGGCCGCAAGGGCCTGCACGAGTCGATCTTCCTGGGCTTCACGCCGACGACCGTCCACGAGGGTCTGTCATGGGCGTTGGAGGGCTGTATCAACGACTTCGGCCTCGCGAACCTCGCCGAAGAGCTCGGCCGCTCCGACGACGCCGCCTATTTCCGGCAGCGGTCGCGGCAGTACGCGAACCACTTCGACCACCGGATCGGGTTCTTCCAGGGCCGCAACCGCGACGGCAGCCGCCATTTCGCGGCCGAGGGCTATGACCCCGAGGCGTGGGGCGGCGATTTCACCGAGACGAACTCCTGGAACACCGCCTTCTCCGTACCCCACGACGGTCCCGGGCTCGCCTCGTTGCACGGCGGCACCGAAGCACTCGAGTCCAAACTGGACACCTTCTTCGCGACCCCGGAGACGGGCCGCAAACCGGGTTCCTACGGCGGTCTGATCCACGAGATGACCGAAGCCCGCGACGTCCGGATGGGTCAGTACGGACATTCCAACCAGCCGTCGCACCACATCCCCTACGTCTACAACCACGCCGGCGCGCCGTCGAAGACCCAGCGGATCGTGCGGGAGGTCCTCAGACGTCTCTACGTCGGTAGCGACCTCGGCCAGGGGTATCCGGGCGACGAGGACAACGGCGAGATGTCCGCCTGGTACGTCTTCGGCGCGCTCGGGTTCTACCCGCTGGCGATGGGCAGCCCCGTCTACGCGATCGGCTCACCGCTGTTCACGCGGGCGACCGTCCATCTCGAGAACGGGAAGGACCTCGTCATCAAGGCGCCCGGCAACACCGAGGAGTCCGTCTACGTCCAGGGACTGACGATCGACGGACGCCGCCACGACAGCACCACGCTCCCTCATTCGCTGCTGGCGAACGGCGCGGTGCTCGAGTTCACCATGGGCACGGAACCGTCGGATTGGGGACGGTCACCGGCCGAACCCGCCGAACCCCGGCCGCTCGCGGACATCACGGCCAACGGCGCCCTGTTCGACGACACGACCCGCACCCAGGTCACCTTCCCGACGTCGACGCCGATCATCGAGTTCACCGTCGAGGGCACCGAGCGCGAGGTCGAGATGTACACGCTGACGTCCGGAACCCGCCGGCGAGATCCGCGGTCCTGGGTGCTCGAGGGTTCCGACGACGGCGAAACCTGGATCAGCCTCGATGAACGCTCCGATGAGACGTTCCGGTGGCGTCGCCAGACCCGTCCGTTCGTCCTCGCCAAGCCCGCCCGGCACGCCGGATACCGTCTGCGTGTCACCTCGTCGACCGCCCGACGGGTCACCCTCGCCCAAGGAGAGCTGCTCGCCCGATGATCGCCCGCATCACCCAGGCCGCGACGGACCGGCTCGTCGCGTCCGACCCCGGCCTGACCCGGCTCCGGCTGGGGTTCTCCGCCGTCCTCAGCATCGTCGTCGCCGTCATGGCGCTGCTCCCGCTGCACCAGCCGCTCACCGTCATGCTGGTCGCCGCGATCTCGGCGATGACGGCCGCCTTCACCGTCAGCGACGCCACCCCGGGCAAACAGGCCATCACGCTGGTACTCGCGCTGCTGCTCGGTGGAGCGGCGCTCACCGTGGCGAGTATCGGTTCCGCGATCCCGCCGCTCGACAGCGTCGTATTCGTCCTGCTGATCTTCGTCGCCGTCTACGCACAACGCTTCGGCTCACGCGGCATCGCGCTCGGCACGCAGGCGTTCTTCCTGTTCTTCTTCGCGATGTTCCTGCAGACACACCTCAAGCAGGTGCCGGTCCTGCTGCTCGCGCTCACCATCGGGATCGCGGCCAACGCCGTCGTCCGCTTCGTCCTGCTGCGCCGTCGCACCGGGGCGGAGTTCCTCCGGGTGCGGCGCGCGTTCCGTGCCAGGCTCGCCGCGGTCGTGCGCGCGGCCGAGGACTACCTCGCCGTCGGTGGGAGCGAGCGCACCCGCAAGCGGCTCCGGACCGCGAATTCCCGGCTGCACGAATGTGTCCTGCTCATCGAGGATTCCGCGCCGGCCGTGATCGGCGAGGACTCGGTCGGCAGGCTCCGGCGCCGCGCCATCGAGGTCGAACTGGCGGTGCAGTGGCTGACGATCACCGTGCAGCGCACCTGCGGTGAAGAACTCGGTGACGAAGTCCGCGATGACCTCGTCGCTCGTTTGCGGCGGTTCCGGTCCCTGATCGAACGCGATCCACGCGACCTTCCGCTGATCAGTGAGACCGAAGAGTTCAGCAAGATGCTCGTCGAAGGCAGCCGGATCGACGAACATGCCTCGCCCGGCGACGGTGTCCGTCGCGCGATCGCCGAACTCGCGCTCGCCGATGTTCGCGCGCAACGGGTCGCGGAGCACGACGTCGCCGATGAACCGGACGAGTCCGAAGAGCCTGAAGACGCCGAGAAGTCCTCGGCGTTCGCCTACGACAACCAGACCCGGAGCGCGATCCAGGCCGTGGTGGGTGGCGGGCTCGCCGTCATCGGCGGCGAGCTGGTGTCCCATCAGCGGTGGTACTGGGCCGTGTTGACGGTGTTCGTCGTGTTCATCGGCTCCTCGACGGCGGGCGCGACCTTCGTGAAGGGCGTCCGGCGGCTCGGGGGCACGCTCATCGGCATCGTGGGCGGACTCGTGCTCACCCTGCTCGTGGCCGGCAGCGTCCCGGCGACGCTCGCGCTGATCCTGGTGTGCGTCTTCGGGATGGTCTACATGGCGCGGGTGTCCCAGGTGGTGATGGCGTTCTTCATCACCAGCATGCTCGGCCTGCTCTACAGCCTGCTCGGAACATTCAGCCTGGAGGTGCTGTGGATCCGGGTCGCCGAGACCGCGGTCGGCGCGGCGGCGGGCATCCTCGCCGCCGTCGTGATCGTTCCGGTCCGGACCCGCGCGGTCATGCTGGACGACGTTTCGACGCTGCTGGACGAATTGGACGAGTTCGTCGAGAAGGCCGCGGGCCTGCTGATCGGGGCCGAGAACGTCAGCGTCATCGAAAAATCGCGTGATCTCGACCGGACTGTCGAAAAGGTCCGGACCACTACCGAACCGCTCACCCATCCGGTGAACCTCAGCAGCCGCCGCGATTACGGCTGGCATGTGCTCACGACGGTGGAGACCATCGCCTTCCGCGCGCGGCATGTCGCCGCCCGCTCGCAACCGGGCCTGCTTGTCAACGAGGCGGACCGGTTCCTTCTGTTCACCGGCCGGATCCGTGACAACATCACGGTTCTGCGTGCGGCCACCGGCGATCCCGGCGGTTCCGGGCACGGCACGCTCGTCCGTGACGACGGCACGCCGGTGTCGGATCGGATCGACGACCCGCAGGCGCGTTCGGTCCTCATGAGCCTCGGGCATCTCGACGAAACCGTCATAGCCCTCGGGCGCGCATTCGGTGTCGAAGCCGCCGATCCCGTGCCGTCCGGAAAAGGGTGACGGCCTTCTTCGCGTAAATTCGAAGAAGGCCGTCACTCAACGGGTCATGGCTTCGGCTTGGGGCACGGTTTCCAGGCGAAGTGATACGTCGTCAGGATGGCGCCGTCGGTCGAGTCCATCGTTACGAAACTGGTCGTCTTCTTCGGGTCCGAAGTGCCGACACCTGCCCGCAATTCGGTGTTGATGTTGAAGTTCCGGTCCTCGCCACAAGGCTTGTAGACGATGGCGCCGACCTCGATTTCATCGGTGAATTGCCAGTTGTCCTCGAACGGGCCCTTCAGCGGGTGATTCACGAAGGATGTCGGGGAGTTTCCCTGGAAGTAGTAATTCGCCCGTTCCATAGCCGTCGCGCCTGCCGCAAGGGAGGCGAACCCGCGGTAGTCCGCGCTGGCGACGCCGTAGGTGAATCCCTGAGGCACGTGTACGTAGAGGTTGAGCTGGCAGTTCTTACGCAGATCGGTCGGCTTCGCCCCGACACCGACCTGTGCCGTGTATTCGCTGTAGGTCACAGTGAAAGCCGTATTGTCCGGGGATACGGAAATAGCGGCGGTTCCGGGTCTGCACCCGGTACCGTTGACGGTGACGACATCGATGATGATTTTGTCTGGCGGGGCAGGCGGTGGCACCCATCCATTCGGACTTACAACCGAGGAGAAAAGAGTTACGGCAGCAACCAGCGCATTCAGCATGGGATCCTTCCCAAAACTTTCGCACGGCGGGGGATCTGGGCCGACTCATGTTAGCGAGTGGATCTTCGGCCTGCCGCCCGCCGATCGGACGAAAACCGGTTCGATCACCGGTGAACGGCCTATACCGATAATCGGGACAAACGTCGGCCATTGTGGACGGTAAACGGTGCTAATCCGCTGGTCCGCTATGGTCGTGAAATGAATTCGTTACGCGACTCCGTCGGAGGAACCCGTTCATGGGTACTCCGGGGAGTCACGTCCATCGAGGCAGCGCGGCGCCCTGAGCAGGGAAGGATGGTGCTCGCGACCCGGGCGCTCAGGTCGCGATCACTCCCGGTGACCACTATTCGAGGGGCGTCTCCGAGTGAAGAAATGCGCGACGGCCTTCATCCGGAAACGGAATCAGGCCGCCACTCATGAACCGTTCAGGATCAAGGGCAGGGCTTCCATGAGAAATGGTAGGTGGTCTTCACTGAGCCGTCGGTCGAATCCATCGTGAGGAAGCTCGTCGTCTTCTTCGGGTCCGACGTTCCGGCCGCGACCCGCAATTCCGTGTTGACATTCAGATTCCGGTCCTCGCCACAGGGCTTGAAGACGATGGCGCCACCCTCGGCTTCATCCCGGAATTGCCAGTTGTCGGACAGCGGTCCGCTCAGCGGATGGCTCACACTCGCGGTCGGCGAATTACCCTGGAAGTAGTAGTTCGCCCGCTGTGTGGCCTTGGCGCCCGATTCGAGCGACGCGAAGCCGCGATAATCCGCGCTCGCGATTCCGTAGGTGAAGCCCTGAGGAATGTGGATGTTGAGGTTCAGCTGGCAGTTCTTCCGGATGTCCGTGGGTTTCGCGCCGACACCGACCTGTGCCGTGTATTCGCTATAGGTCACCGTGAAAGCGGTATTATCTCTGGCCACCGCGATCGCCGATGAGCCCGGCGGGCAACCCGATCCATTGACCGTCACCACGTCGATTACCACCCGGTCCGGCGGCGGTGTCGGCGGTGGGGCCAAGCTATTCGGTGTGATTATCGACGAAAAAAGGGAAACGGCGGCAACGACTGCATTAAGCATGGGGTCCTTCCCAAAACTTCCACACGGCGGGGAACTGGGCGGACTCATGATAGCGAAACGATCTTTATCCTGCCGCCCGCCGATCGGAGGAAGCCGTCCCAGCAATCGGTTTAGGGGGAATATGTCATACCCCCGGAACAGAGCAGTGTTTCCCGGCAGAAGCAGGGAGAACACCGCTCTGTTCTCACCATATGAAAGAACGGGGAATGCTCCGGCAGTCGGGAAGGTGTTGACGATTTCGCGAAGACAGACCCGATCATGTATCGGCGAGGCCGGCGGCCTCACCGAGCACCGCCACCGATTCCGCCGACCACGGTCCGGCCGTGATCACCACCGCGTGGTCGATCCCCCACGACGCGAACTCCTCGCACCGTCGCGCGAAGTCCACAGCGGACTCCCCCGGGCCGATCCGGGTGGCGATCGTCTTCTCGATCTCGCCGTACGGCCGCCCGACGTCGTCGCAATGCCGCGCCAGCACGTCGAGCTGACCCCGCACCGTGCGGCCACCGTCCGGCGGACGAGTCGCCGCCAACGTGGAACAGGGCCGCATCGATCAAGACGACAGTGACTGGACGCACCCGAACGGCGACCCCGACAAGGGCTAGCATCGCGGTACCAAGTCAAAGTCGTCTCAAGGTGGAGAACCGTAATGACCCAAGCCCCTGTCAACGTCACCGTCACCGGTGCGGCCGGCCAGATCGGCTACGCGCTGCTCTTCCGCATCGCGTCCGGCCAGCTGCTCGGCCAGGACACCCCGGTGAAGCTGCGGCTCCTGGAGATCCCGCAGGCGGTCAAGGCGGCTGAGGGCACCGCGATGGAACTCGAAGACGGCGCGTTCCCCCTGCTCGCGGGCACCGAAATCTTCGACGACCCCAAGCAGGCCTTCGAGGGCGCGAACATCGCCCTCCTGGTCGGCGCGCGCCCCCGCGCCAAGGGTATGGAGCGCGGCGACCTGCTCGAGGCCAACGGTGGCATCTTCAAGCCGCAGGGCGAGGCCATCAACGCCGGCGCCGCCGACGACATCAAGGTCCTCGTGGTCGGCAACCCGGCCAACACCAACGCCCTCATCGCGCAGGCGCACGCCCCCGACGTCCCGGCCGACCGCTTCACCGCGATGACCCGCCTCGACCACAACCGCGCCCTCGCACAGCTGTCCAAGAAGCTGGGCGTGCCGGTGACCGAGCTCAAGAAGGTCGCCATCTGGGGCAACCACTCCGCCACCCAGTACCCCTCGATCGCGCACGCTGAGGTTTCCGGCAAGCCCGCCACCGAGGTCCTCACCGACCAGAAGTGGCTCGCCGACGACTTCATCCCGACCGTCGCCAAGCGCGGCGCGGCGATCATCGAAGCCCGCGGCCTCTCCTCCGCCGCTTCGGCCGCCTCCGCGGCGATCGACCACGTCCACACCTGGGTCAACGGCACCCCCGAGGGCGACTGGACCTCCGCGGCGGTCGTCTCCGACGGCTCCTACGGCGTCCCGGAGGGCCTGATCTCCTCGTTCCCGGTCACCGCCGCCAACGGCGAGTACAAGATCGTCCAGGGCCTGGAGATCGACGACTTCTCCCGCGCCCGCATCGACGCCTCGGTCAACGAACTCGCCGAGGAACGCGACGCGGTCAAGAAGCTCGGCCTCATCTGAGCCTGATCCGAACCGCGAAAGGCGGCCACATCCCACCGGATGTGGCCGCCTTTCGCGTCGGGCGGTCAAGCCCGCCGGATCACCGGTTGCAAACCCGGACGTACCAGGCGCCACGCGTCGACCACGACGGGCCGAGCTTGGTGGTGCCGGGGTTGACGCACCTCTCGCCGTCCAGCCCGCCGACGACATCGAGCTTGATCCAGATCTTGGACCCGTCCGACGTACAGTGGTTGTACCAGGCCGAGCCCTCGGATTCCGAGTAGCCACAAGGCTTGTCGGCCGCCACCGCTGCGTTCGCGACAGCACCTGTCGACATCAACCCGAACGCCATCGCCGCCGTCACGGCCGCCAGGCCGACCGCACCCTTACCGCGTTTCTTGATCTGCATGAACCTCTCCTGCGTTGTCCTGAGTTGGTTATTTCCGGACATCGTCGAGGCTCACAGTCACCGCTAACCATTCGCTAAGCGATCACTACCCGGAATCCCGGAGTTCCCTAATCCCGAGGCGTCGCGATCGCGTGGACCGTACTACCAGCACACGAATCCGGTACTGGCCGACGCCTCGTCTCGTGAGTGGTAATGGCGGTTCTAACCGTCACTAGCACTCACGAGACCTGACCACTCGGCCGCCGACGGTCGTGCTGAAGCCGTTGCGCCTGTCCCGTCTTTGCAGGGTTTGGAGGTAGAGTTACACGCGTTGGCCTAGAGTATTTGATCTTGTAACTCGCCGGGCCGTATAGGTCGTTATACACTTAATGCTTCAAGACCGAACCGACTGGCGTTGGCGATAGGCACGCTGTTGGCAGGCTCTCGAGCAGTAGTCGCGGGGCCTTCCTCGTCCTCCCCCATCAAAGGGTTTGCCGCATATCGAGCACTCGCCTCCCCTAATTTCGTCACGCTTGCCCTCACGTGCCTGGACCGCAACAAGCGCTTCGACGCCGTCGAGGGTGCGTTGCAGGCCGAATTCGAACGGATCCAGAGGCTCGTCCATGCCCCCGCTCTCCCATAACCTGCCCAGCGCCGGGTACGCGTCGAACCGCTCGAAGAGGGATTCCCGCTCACTCCACCAGTGCTCATGGGAGATCCCGGTACGCCGCTGAAGTTCCGCGGTCTCCCCCGCCTGCCGTGCGACGGATTCGACGAACCCGCCCACCAGGTTCACCACCGCGATCACCTGGGCCGGTTCCAGGCCACTGCGTGAAGCGACGTCGAGAGCGTGGTCGTACCCGGCCATGATGTTCGGCCCCGGCAGACGGCGGCTTCCGGCGCTGTAGACCAGCCAGGGGTGCCGCTGGTACGTGGCCCAGGCCTGTCGTGCCCAGCGTTCAAGGCCGGCTCGCCAGCCGAGTTCGTCCGAAGGCTCCAGGAGCACTTCTCCATAGACGGCGTCGCGCATGAGCTCCACGAGTTCGGCCTTGCCCGGGACGTACCGGTACAGCGACATCGTCGTGGTGCCGAACCGCTCCGCGACCTTCCGCATGGACAGCGCCGCAAGGCCTTCGGCATCCGCGACCTGGATCGCGGCCGCGACGATCCGGCCGAGGCTCAGTCCTGGCCGGTCCGGCTCGTGCGCTCCCCACAGGAGCTCGATCGCGCGTTCCGGATCCGGCTGCGCGTCGTCTTCGGTCACCGCTGCTCCTTGACGCTTATCCCTCGAGCGTGTTTAGCTGATAAACCTCAGCGTATCCCATAAACCTCTTCACAGGAGAGCTTCAGCATGCCCGAAAACAGGCTCTACGTCTCCCCTGACGGACAAGACGATTGGCCCGGAACCTTCGACCGGCCCTTCGCCACCCCGCACGCGGCACAGCGAGCCGTCCGCGGGCTCACCGCCGAGATGGACGCCGACATCGTCGTCACCTTCAGAACGGGCGTCTACTACCTCACAGAACCGCTGACCTTCCTTGGCAGTGAATCGGATTCCGGCTCGAACGGCTTCCGAGTCGTCTACCAAGCCCACGGGTGTGGGACACCCGCGCAGGAAACCGTCGTACTCAGCGGCGGCCGGGAGATCGCCGGCTGGCGAACCGGGTCCGACGGCACCTGGACCGCCCAGATCGGCGACCTCGAGCCACGTCAACTCGTGGTCGGCGACCGAAGGGCTCCTCGCGCCATTCGCACAGGCGGGCTTCCCGGAAACGTGACGAAAACTGCCCACGGTTACGTCACAGACAGCCTGGAACCCCAGTCCTGGCCGGATCCGTCCGGACTGGAGTTCGCCTATCCTGGCGTCTACCCGTGGTCGGAGGCGCGTCTCGGAGTGGAGTCGATCTCCGGTGACGACACTTCGACGACGATCACCATGGCCCAGCCGGCCTTCGACAACGCGAAATCTCTCTACGACTCGAAGTGGTACGGCGCGGGCGGTGACGGAACCTGGGACGGTCTCGCCGCACCGTCGGTCATCGAGAACAACGTGTCCTTCCTCAGCGAGCCCGGAACGTTCGCACTCGATCGCTCGAAGCCCGGGAGCCATGTCCTGCACTACCGCCCGCGCGCCGGCGAAACGCTCGGGCAGACCACCACGATCGCGCCGGTTCTCGAGACCCTCATCAGCGGCGAGGACGTCCACGACCTCGTCCTCCGCGGGTTCACCTTCGCCGACGCGGCCTGGGCCGGGCCCAGCCGAACCGGCGGCTATCTGCACTACCACGCCAACAGCCGCCACGAGCACGGTGGATTCCAGCGAATCGACCTCGGCGAGAACCTCGGCTACGTCCACGTCCCGGCGTCGCCCTCCCAGCTCCCCGCCAACGTCACCTTCGAGTCCGCGGCCAGGATCATGCTGGAGCACAACCACTTCACCCGGCTCGGCGCCGGCGGCCTCGCGGTCACCGGCACGGATATCGAGATCCGGGCGAACGTCTTCGACGAGATCTCGGGCAGCGCGATCGCCGCCGAAGGTGCCACCCGGCTGACGATCGAGGACAACCTCGTCCATGACGTCGGCCTGGAGTACCGCGGCTCCCCCGCCGTCCTGGTGTTCCAGTCCGTGGACGTCTCGGTGGCGCACAACGAAATCCGCGACGTTCCCCACAACGGCATCGTGCTCACCGGCGGCGAACGGACCAGGGGAGCCCAAGTGGCCGGGAACCTGATCGAACGAACCATGGGAGCGCTCGCCGATGGCGGCGGTATCTACCTGTCCGGGCCACAGGGGTCTTCCTTCGGTAGCGGCGCGATCGTCCGGGGCAACGTCATCCGGGACGTCCTCACGTCGTACAACTTCGGGCTCTACGCCGACTACGGCGCCTCGTGGATCACCGTGATCGGGAACGTCGTCCATCGCGCCGACACGCCGATCGTTCTCCAAGTCGGCCCGCCGCTGGAGAACGTCGCCTTCCTCGGGAACTTCTGGGACGTCCGCCCGGACGGCTATGACGACCCGCCCAAGACCGTGACGGTCGCCGGAAACACCGTCCTGTCCAAAGAATCCTTCGACGAGGCTCTCGCGGCGGATCCGGCTGGAGCCGATATCGTCGCGACAGCGGGCCGACGTATAGGGCGTTATACGCTTGAGTAAGTCGCGGTCGCTTCGACCAGGGCGGCGATATCCGCCCTGGTCTGGTCCAGGGCCTTGGCGAACGAGTCCAAAGTAGCCTGTGTCGCTTCTGCGGTCATACCGCGAAGCTATTCGCGGCGGTAAGCGGTTTCCCTGCCCGAACGGGTCGGTGTTCGGGCAGGGGTCCACGTCAAAGGATCATGCCCCGGCGAGGCCGCGGCGCTTGAGGAGTGGCTCGATCTCCGGGTCACGGCCGCGGAACGTGCGGAACGCGGCCATCGGGTCGACGCTGCCGCCGCGCCCGAGCAGTTCCCGGCGGAAGTGGTCGCCGTTCTCCCGGGTGAGGCCACCGCTCTCGCGGAACCACTGGACGGTGTCGGCGTCGAGGACCTCGCTCCAGATGTAGGAGTAGTACCCGGCGCTGTAGCCGCCGCTGAAAATATGGGCGAAGTAGCTGGTGCGGTACCGCGGCGGGACGGCTTCGAGTGCGACACCTGCCTTGTCGAGAGCCTCGGCTTCGAACCGTTGGACATCGTCGACCTGGTCCTCGGTGCCGAGACCGTGCCACGCCTGGTCCAAAAGGGACGCTGCGAGATACTCGGTCGTCGAGAAGCCTTCGCCGTACTGCTGGGAGGCGAGCAGCTTCTCGACCTTCTCCTGCGGCAACGGCTCACCGGTCTCGTGGTGCTTGGCGTAGTTGGCGAGGACCTCGGGCCAGAGCATCCACATCTCGTTGACCTGCGAGGGGTACTCGACGAAGTCGCGCGGGACGTTGGTGCCGGAGAACATCGGGTACCGCACGTCCGAAAGCAGCGAGTGCAGCGCGTGCCCGAACTCGTGGAACGCGGTGACGACCTCGTCGAAGGTCAGCAGCGTCGGCTCCCCCGCCGGCGGCTTCGCGACATTGAGGACGTTCACCACGACCGTCTTGGTGCCCAGCAGTTTCGTCTGGTCGACGAAGTTGTTCATCCAGGCGCCGCCACGCTTCGAATCGCGTGCGTAGTAGTCGAGGAGGAACAGTCCGAGCTCGGTGCCGTCGGCGTCGATGACCTCGAAGATCCGGACCTCGGGATGGTATTTCGGCAGATCTTCGCGTTCGGTGAAGCTCAGGCCGTAGAGCTTGGACGCCGCGAAGAAGACGCCGTCGAGCAGGACCCGGTTGAGTTCGAAGTACGGCCGGAGCGCGGCGGTGTCCACATCGAACCGGTCCTTGCGGACGCGTTCGGCGTAGAACGACCAGTCCCAGGGCTGCAGGACGGCGCCGGGGACGTCGGCTTCGAGGTAGCGCTGCAGTTCCTCGGCCTCGGTCTTCGCGTTGGCGACCGCGACCGGGGCGAGCCGTTCCAGGAGCCCGACGGCGGCCGCGGACGTCTTGGCCGTCTCGTCTTCGATGACGTACGACGCGTGGTCGGGGAACCCGAGCACGGCGGCCCGCTCGGCGCGAAGCCGGACCAGCTGCGCCACGATGGCGTTGTTGTCGTACTCGTTGCCCCTGTTGCCACGGGACACCGCTGCGGTGAAGATCCGCTCGCGCAACGCACGATTCTCGAGCGACGCCAACGCCGCCTGCCCCGTCGGGAGGGTCAGCTTGAGGACGTACTTGCCTTCCTCACCCGCGGTCTCGGCGGCCGTGGCGATGGCGTCGTCGGTGAGTCCGGCGAGTTCCGCGACGTCGTCGACGACGACCGCGAGATCGTTGGTGTCCTTGAGCAGGTTCTGCTGGAACGTGGTCTGCAGTGTCGAGAGCTGCTCGTTCAGCTCGCGCAGCCGCTTCTGATCGGTCTCTGGGAGGCCGGCGCCCGCCCGGCGGACGTCGGTGTGGTGCCGTTCGAGCAGCCGGAGCGACTCGGTGTCGAGGCCGAGCTCGTCCTTGCGCTCGTACAGCTCGCTGATCCTGGCGAACAGGGCCGGGTTCAGGTTGATGGCGTCGGCGTGCGCGGCGATACGCGGCGCCATCTCCGCTTGGACCCGCTGGATCTCGTCGGTCGCGTTCGAACCGGCGAGGTTGTAGAACACCCCGCCGACCCTGGACAGCAGCCGGCCGGAGCGCTCCAGCGCGACGATCGTGTTCTCGAAGGTCGGCGCTTCGGCGGACCCGGCGATCTCCTCGATCTCGGCGGTGTGCTCGGCAAGACCGGCTTCGAACGCGGGCAGGAAGTGCTCATCGGCGATCCGGTCGAACGGCGGCAGCGCGTAGGGCAGCTCACTCGGCGTGGCGAACGGGTTGTCCTGCGAAATCATCGGTGTAGCTCCCGGGTCGTCGAACTCTGCTGGTCTCGCCACCCTACGGGCTGCAAGGGGCGTCGGGATGCCGTCCGTCCGGTGATGCCCGGACCGCGGACGGTCACGCTCCGGTGGTACCGCCCACCACGGCATCGGAGCTCTGCTTGCCCTTACGGCGCTTGGGCTTGGGCTTGGGCTTCGGCGGGACCACGCCGGCCAGGTCACCGCCGTTGTCGTTGATCCGCAACACGAACGGACGAGTCTCGGTGTAGCGGACCACCGAGATCGACGCCGGATCGACCACGATCCGCTGGAACGCGTCGAGGTGCTGACCGAGCGCGTCGGCGAGGATCGCCTTGATGACGTCCCCGTGGCTGCACAGGAGCCAGGCAGCGTGATCGCCGTACTTCTCGGTGATCCGGGCGTCGTGTGCCCGGACGGCGGCGACGGCGCGGGCCTGCATCTCGGCCAGCCCCTCTCCGCCGGGGAAGACGGCGGCCGAGGGATGCGCCTGCACCACGCGCCACAGGGGTTCGGAGAACAGATCCTTGAGCGCGCGGCCGGTCCAGTCGCCGTAGTCCACTTCGGACAGTCCGGGTTCCTTGACCCGGTCCAGCCCGCGCGCCGCCGCCAGTTCCGCCACCGTCTGGCGGCAGCGGAGCATCGGTGAGACCACCAGCTCCGCGAGCGGCACCGGCGCCAGGCGCTCGACCAGCGCGGTCGCCTGCGCCCGGCCGACGTCGTCCAACCCGACCTTCGGCGTGCGCCCGGCGAGGATGCCCGAGCCGTTGGCGGTGGACTTGCCATGGCGCAAGAAGATCACGGTACTCACGCCGCCCACCCTACGTGCCGCCCTTTGCCCAGGTCCGGAAAGGCGAGTTCAGCTGAGGACCAACGGCAGCTTCGCCGCCAGGTCCCCCAGCTCGGCACGCTCCGAGTCGGTCGGTAGCAGCACGCGCTCGCCGCTGGTGTGAGTGTCCCGAATGCCACATTGGGGATATTGAGCGTCTCGAACGTGGCGTTCGGGACGTGTCTGTCCGGTGTGATGGTTGCTGGCTGGTGTCGGGGGCGACTGAGGCACTGATCAGGCATCAAAGGGTTGCTAAGGCCACGGGTAGGTGACCAAGTGGTCGGCTCACCACGGTAGGTACCTAAGTGGCCTGACGACCCGAAGCACTCACGAGCCCTAGACGTGCGGCCCCTCCTGCGGATCCAGCACCCCGGTGAAGATCAGCACGAACAGCAGCACGCCGAGCACGAGCCGGTAGATGACGAACGGCACGAAGCTGTTGGTCTTGATGTAGGCCATCAACCAGGCGATCACCGAATACCCGACGCCGAACGCCACCAGCGTGGCCAGGATCGTCGGCCCCCACTGTGCCGGGGCGCCGTCCTTGCCGATGTCGGTCAGCTTGTACAGGCCGGAACTGAAGACCGCGGGCAGAGCCAGCAGGAACGAGTACTCGGCCGCCTCGGCACGCGTGTATCCGAGCAGCAGCCCGGCACTGGTGGTGCCGCCCGAACGCGAGACACCCGGGATCAGGGCGAGCGCCTGCGCCAGGCCGAAACCGAGGCCGTGCTTGACCGTCAGGTGGTCGAGCGTCCGCTCCTGCTTGCCGATCCGGTCCGCCAGCAACAGGATCAGGCCGAAGACGATCAGGGTGGTCGCGGTGATCCGCAAGTCGCGGAAGGTCTCGTCGATCTGGTCCTGCAGCAGCAGGCCGAGCACCCCGATCGGCAGCGAGCCGACGATGATCAGCCAGCCGAGCCGGGCGTCCGGGTCGTGCCGCCAGTCCTTTTTGTACAGCGAGAAGTACCAGGCTTTCAGAATCCGCCCGATCTTCTTCGAGAAGTACAGGATGACAGCGAGCTCGGTGCCGATCTGGGTCACCGCGGTGAACGCCGCGCCGGGGTCGTCCCAGCCGGCCAGGGCGGCGGTGATCCGCAGGTGCGCGCTGGACGAGATCGGCAGGAACTCCGTAAGGCCCTGGACGAGACCGAGGACCAGTGCTTCGAACCAACCCATCAGGCGACACCGGCCGATTCGATCGCCTCGGCCGCGACCTCGAGGGCGGCGGCGGAGCTTTCGGGGTCCGGCATGGACGGTGCGACCGTCAGCGTCGTGGCGCCTGCCTCCGCGAAGGCGGCCATCCGCTCGGCGATCCGTTCCTTGGGGCCCAGCAACGACGTCGCGTCGATGAACTCGAGCGGGACGGCGGCCATGGCGCCCGCGTAGTCCTTGCCGAGGTACTTCTGCTGGACGTCGGCGGCTTCGGCCTCGAAGCCCATCCGGCAGGCCAGCTGGTTGTAGAAGTTCTTCTCCCGGCTGCCCATCCCGCCGATGTACAGCGCCGCGTACCCACGGACCGCGTCGGCGCAGGCCTTCCAGTCGTCGCCGACCACGAGCGGCACGGTCGGGACGACGTCGAAACCGTCGAGCGTGCGTCCGGCCTTGTCGGCGCCCGCCTGGATCTGCTTGAGCGACTCCCCCGCGTGCTCAGGTGAGAAGAACACCGGCAGCCATCCGTCGGCGATCTCTCCGGTGAGTTCGAGGTTCTTCGGGCCGATGGCGGCCAGGTAGACCGGGATCTGCTCGCGCACCGGGTGCACGGTCAACGTCAGCGCCTTGCCGGGACCGTCGGGCAGCGGGAGCTGGAAGTGGTCACCCTCGTACTTCAGCCGCTGACGGGACAGCGCCTTGCGGACGATGTCCGTGTACTCGCGCGTCCGGCCGACCGGCGACGCGAACCGCACGCCGTGCCAGCCTTCGGAAACCTGCGGGCCGGAGACGCCGAGCCCGAGCCGGAACCGGCCACCTGAAAGAGTGTCGAGGGTCGCGGCTGTCATCGCGGTCATCGCCGGTGTCCGCGCCGGGATCTGGAAGACGGCACTGCCCACGTCGATCCGCGAGGTCTGCGCGGCCACCCACGCGAGCACCGTCGCGGCATCCGATCCGTACGCCTCCGCGGCCCACACGACCGCGTAGTCCAGTTCGTCCGCCTTCTTCGCCAATGCCAGGTTGGCCGCGTCGTTACCCGCGCCCCAATAGCCCAAATTCAGTCCGAGTCGCACGGTCGCGACACTAACGGGCGCCGAGATCGCGACACGACTTACCTTGGTCATGTGGCTGACCTGCCTTCCGGCTAGGCTCGCGCGTCGTGGAAAAGCGACAGCTCGGCCGGTCGGGACTGCGGGTCTCGCGCATGGCGCTCGGGACCATGACGTGGGGTGACGACGACACCGACGCCGAAGAGGCGGCCAGCCAGCTCGTCGCGTTCGTCGACGCCGGGGGCACCCTCGTCGACACCGCCGACATCTACTACGAGGGTGAGACCGAGAAGATGCTCGGCTCGCTGCTCGGCGATCTGGTCCCCCGCGACGACATCGTGCTCGCGACGAAGGCCGTCGCCCGCCGCACCGACGGCCCGTTCGGCGGCGGAGCCTCGCGCGGTGCGCTGCTCACCGCGCTCGACGGCTCGCTGCGCCGCCTCGGCACCGACCACATCGACCTGTGGCAGCTGCACGCCTGGGACACCACCGTGCCGGTCGACGAGACGCTTGCCGCGCTCGAGTACGCCGTGACCAGCGGGAAAGTCCGCTACGTCGGCGTCTCCAACTACTCCGGCTGGCAGCTGGCGACCGCCGCGGCCCGTAGCTCGGCCGTCGCCCCACTGGTATCGACGCAGGTCGAGTACTCGCTGCTGGAGCGTGGTGTCGACCGTGAAGTGGTTCCCGCCGCGGAACATCACGGCATCGGGATCGTGCCGTGGGCACCACTCGGCCGAGGCGTCCTGACCGGCAAGTACCGCACCGGGACGCCCGCCGACTCTCGCGGCGCGTCGAGTGTCTACGCGGGCTATGTCGAACATCACCGGACCGATCGCGCCGCCCGGATCGTGCAGGCGGTCGCGACCGCCGCCGATGGGCTCGGGACGTCTCCGCTGGCCGTAGCGCTGGCGTGGGTCCGCGACCGGCCCGGCGTCGTCGCGCCCGTGGTCGGCGCCCGTGACACCGGCCAGCTGACCGGTTCGCTCGCGGCCGAGGAGATCACCCTCCCGCCCGCCATCCGCTCGGCGCTGGACGACGTCAGCGCCATTCAGGTCGGGTATCCGGAACGCGGCCTGTGAACCGTCTCAGTGGGTGGTTTAGGTGACTGTTAGGTGACGCAGACGTGACGCGGTGGGGTTCCTGGGGGATGCTGGACAGGTCCGTTCGACCAGCTGCAGGTGGAGGCACCAACGTGGGTCGGCTGTCCGCCGTTTCCCGGATCGCGATCCCGCTCGCCGGTGCCCTGGTGCTCTCGTCCTGTACCGCGGACGATTCGCCCAACGACAGCCTGCAGATCGTGCAGAACCCGGTCGCGGCGACAGCCGCCGTGTCCCCCGCGGTGGCGGCCGAACCCGCGGGTTCCGTCTTCGCCGGCCCGGGTGTTCGAGCGCTGGCGGCCGACGTGGCGAGCAAGACCCTGGTGGTCGCCGTCTCCGAGCCGCCTTCGCTGCGCCTCTACGACCTCGCGACGCTCGACGCCCCGAAGGCGACCGTGGCCCTGCCCGGCCCGGCCGAACGGCTGACCGTCTCGGGTTCGCAGGTGCTCGCCAGCGTGCCGGACAAGGGCGTGCTCGCGAAGGTCTCCCTGCCGGGCGGTCAGCTCGAAACGATCCCCGTGGCCGGGCAGCCTTCGGCCGGTCTCGTGGACGGTGACGCGACGCTGGTCGCGGTCCGCGACCGCAAGGCGCTCGAGGTGCTGACCAAGAACGCGGGCCCCAGGACCATCACCGGCCAGATCTACAGCGCCGACGACGTGCTGAACACCGGTGACGGGGTGGTCGTCCTTGACCGGCTGCGCACGGCCGTCTTCAGCGTCGACCTGGCCGAAGGCAAGATCGGCGAGGGCCTGCGAGCGGGCGACGGCGCGGCCAACGCCGTCACCGACGACTTCGGGCGCGTCTTCGTCACCGACGCACGAGCCGGCGCCCTGCTGGCGTTCTCGACGACGCCGCTGTTGCTGCGTCAGCGCTACCCCGTCCCCGGCGGGGTGTACGGAATCGCCTATGACCGCGCCCGCGGCCTCGCTTGGGTCACCCTGACCGAGCGCAACGAGGTCGTCGGGTTCGATGTCCGCGGCGGAGAACCCGTTGAGAAGTACCGGTTCCCCACCGTGCGGCAGCCAGATTCGGTCACCGTCGACGAGCAGGGCGGCCGTGTGGTCGTCGGCTCGGCCATCGGAGAAGGGATCCAGGTGATCACGCCATGACAGCTGTGGACGAGGCGGTGGTCGAAGGGGATTGGGAGTACCGGCGGTTGCAGTTGCCCCCCGGTGTGTCGAGACGGGCGGCCGCGACCCAGCTGTCGATCCACGCCGAGTTCGCCGGCTGGGAGCTGTCGACCGTACGGCTCTACTCCGACGGAACGCGGCGGATCTGGTTGCGCCGCAAGCGCACCGCCACCCCGTTGCCCGGCCTCATCACCTGAGCGCCATAAGTTCGTGGCGGCGTTTGGTCACCTGCGCCTGGCGCGCCGCTCGTGACGTGGGGCGCCGTGTTAGAGCGGGTGCCGTGAAGGCCTCCTTCCCTACCCTGAGCGTAGGGAAGGAGGCCTTCACTACCTCCCGGGTCCGTGAGCAGCGGCCTTCGCAACACAGCAACTCTCGCCCGCGGACGAGGAACCCCCGCACTTCCGACGCCGAAAGCTCACCGGAAGACGCGGGCGAGCCAGGAGGCCCAGAGGGCGTCCTGTTCGGCGGGGTCGACGTCGCCGAACAGGTGATGCATCGCGACCATCGGCCCCTGAAACCCTTTGACGAACCGGATGAGCGCGTCCGCCGTCCGGATGCCGACCGTCTGCGAGTTGGCCAGATAGACCTCGCCGTCCACAGTGGACAGCGAGCCGGTGGTGAGCCGCACCAGGTCCCCCGTGCCGGGGCGGCCGGCGAGGCCGAGTTCACGGCCGAGCGTCAGCCAGGCCCGGTCCCAATCCTCGATCACCGGCCCGAAAACGGTCACCGGCACCGCTTTCCGCCCCGCGAACCCGTTCAGGTACTCGACCAGCGTGCGGAAGAACAGTTCGCCGCCCGCGGTCATCGCCTCGAACTCTTCCTCCCAGTCATCGCCGGGAAGGAAACCGCTGGTCACGGTCCGTAGCACGGTGCTCCCGCCCGAGCGCCCTTCGATCAGGAACTCGTACGCCACGAATCGCCCGTCCGGAGCGGGTTCCGAACCGTAGGCCAGCCGCTCCAGCGGATCCCACGACGTGATCGTGGACGTCGGTTCGTAGCCGCCGAACGCGGTGCGCACGGTGCCGCCGACGCCGCCTTCGACCTCGTTGCACCCCATGAACCACGACGTGATCCCAGGCCCGGTGGCGATGGCGTCCCAGACTTCTTTCGGCGTCGCGTCGACCTCGAGACGGTCGGTGATCTCGAATTCGTGGCCCACTAGCGCTCCTCGGTTTTGACGCTCGGGTGGACCGCGACGATGATCCGGTGGTCGCGGCCCTGCTCGGCGCCTTCGTCGTGGTATTTGCTCACCAGATTCGTGACCGCGACGGTCAGTTCCTCGGCGAACGCGGCCCTGTCGGCGGCGGAGGAGAACCGCACCTCGCCGTCGATCGCGAACGTCGCGACCCGCTTCTGCGCCTTGGCCGCCCCGGTGATCAGCATGCCGACGTCGCGGACGAGCCGCCCCGCCACGGCGAGCATCCAGCGCGCCGACAGCCTGTCCGGCGACTCGGCGGGATCCGGCTGCACCGCCGACAAGGCGGTCGGCGAGATCACGTAGGACGACGCCGTCGCGCGCATCATGCGCTCGGTGACGTTGCCCTTCCTGCGCTCCTCCACCAGCTCGACCAGCCCATGCTTCTCGAGGGCGCGGAGGTGGTAGTTGACCTTCTGCCGCGGCAGATCCACCCGCGCGGCCAGCATCGTCGCCGACGCGGGTTCGGCGAGTTCGGCGAGCAGCCTGGCCCGCACCGGATCGAGCGACACCTCGGCCGCTTCCGCGTCCTCGATCACCGCAACAGAGAACATGGCGCCAAAGATGCCACCGACAAGTTAAGTTGTCAAGGAAGCTAGTCTTGTCGGTTGGCCTCGTTCACCAGCGCGAGGATGCGCGGTAGTACTTCGGGCGCCGCCTCCAGAGGTACGACGTGCCCGACACCGGGCAGCACCACGGCGGTCCCGTTCGCCACCGAACCGGCCAGCTCCTCCACATCGGCCACCGGGACCAGCTTGTCCCGCTCCCCCACGACCGCCGTCACCGGCACCGGACCGAGCTGGGACAACGCGGATTCCCGCGTGTAGGCGTCCAGCGCCGGGCGGAACGCGGACGCCGTCTCGGGCCAGTTCCCGCCGATCATCCGCACGGTGAGTTCGACGTCGCCGGGCGCCGGATCGTCGCCGAAGAGCCACCAGCGCAGCCCCGCGGTCACCGCCTTGCTGGTGTGCTCCCGCACGAGCCCGAGCAGCTTCGCCCCGAAGACCATTTCGAGGTCACGGACGAGCTTCCCCAGCGCGTTGGGCCAGATCGCCTCCGGGGTGACGCCGCCGGCCGAGGTCGCCAGGAGTACGAGACCGGACACCCTCGACTCGAACAGCTCCGGATGCCGCTGGGCCAGCGACAAGATCGCGAGACCGCCCATGTCATGGCCGACCAGGACGATCTTGCCGGCCGGAGTCACGTTCTCGAGCACCTCGGCAAGGTCGTCACCGAGGTGCCCCATGGTCGCCGAGGCCGCCCTGACCTCGCCTGATTCGCCATGCCCACGCTGGTCGTAGGCCAGCACGGCGACCGGTCCTTCGGCCGCCTCGGGCAGGACGGGCGCGATCGCACGCCAGCTCCGCCTGTCGAGCGCGTAGCCGTGGACGAGGACGACGGTCACCGGCGCCGACGGGTCTCCCCACCGGTCGAAATGCAGGGGTGTGCCGTCGGCGACCAGCAGACCGGCCATCAGGACGAACGGAGAAAGCGGTCGAGTACGCGCACGCCGAATTTCAGCGCGTCGACCGGCACCCGTTCGTCGACGCCGTGGAACAGCGCCGAGAAGTCGAGGTCCGCCGGGAGCCGCAGCGGGGCGAAACCGAAGTTGCGGATCCCGAGCGATTGGAACGACTTCGCGTCCGTACCACCGGAAAGCATGTACGGGAGCGTGCGGGCACCTGGGTCTTCGGCGAGGACGGCGGCGGTCATCGCGTCCACGAGCGCGCCGTCGAAGGTCGTCTCGACCGGCGGGAGTTCCATCCACTCCTTCTCGATGTCCGGACCGAGGATCTCCTCGAGTTCGGCGTTGAAGGCCTCGAGCCTGCCCGGCAGGATCCGGCAGTCGACGGCCGCTTCGGCGACCGACGGGATGACGTTCGACTTGTACCCGGCGGTGAGCATCGTCGGGTTGGCGGTGTCGCGCAGGGTCGCGCCGATCATCCGCGAGATGTTGCCGAGTTTCGCGACGGATCCTTCGAGGTCGTCCTCGGGGAAGTCCCAGCCGGTGATCTCGGTGACCCCGGCGAGGAACTCGCGGACGGAGTCGGTCAGCACCAACGGGAAGCGGTGGTTGCCGAGCCGGGCGACGGCTTCGGAGAGCTTGGTGACGGCGTTGTCGCGGTGGATCATCGAGCCGTGGCCGGCGGTGCCGCGCACGCGGAGCTTCATCCAGCGGATGCCCTTTTCCGCCGTCTCGATCAGGTAGGCGCGGACGTTGTCCTTCAGCGTGATCGAGAACCCGCCGACCTCGCTGATCGCCTCGGTGACGCCTTCGAAGAGTTCGGGCCGGTTCTCGACCAGCCACTGCGCCCCGTACTTGCCTCCGGCCTCTTCGTCGGCGAGAAACGCGAAGACGAGGTCACGCGGGGGAACGATATTGTTGATCTTGTAGTGCCGGGCCAGGGCGAGGGACATACCGACCATGTCCTTCATGTCGACCGCGCCCCGGCCCCAGACGTAGTCGTCCTGGATCGCGCCGGAGAAGGGGTGGACCGACCATTCCGAGGCGTCGGCGGGAACGACGTCGAGATGACCGTGGATCAGCAGCCCGCCGCGTGACGGATCGGCGCCCGGCAGCCGCACGATGACGTTGTGGCGGTTCTTGCCGCCGGACTCGACATAGGTGATCTCGTAGCCGGCGTCGGTGAGCTTTTCGGCGACGTACTCCGCCGCGGCCCGTTCCCCGACCAGGGTGTCAGGGTCACCTGTATTGGTGGTGTCGATACGGATCAGTTCACTGGTGAGGGTGACTGCCTCTTCGGCGGCGGCTTCGATCAGATGCGGTTCGGTCACCAGGCATTCCTACCATTGGTAGGTCCATCGGACCCGTCGCCACGACCTGGTGGACGGTGCGCGACTGCGCACACCACCCGCCGGGTCGCGTCGCCCGATCGGCGTCAACGCGCCGTTCATCCGGGCGACGGCGGCATCCGCCGTGTCACGGCACACCCGCGCGTCCCGCGACACGGTCACCACGTGACCCGCCACGTCGCGATGATCCGGCGACGGGCGCAGCAGCGTGCCCTCCTCGCGGGAGAACCGGGCCTGGACCACCTCGGGGATCACGGCGACCTTCGCGAGCGCCGCCCGCGTGCCGCGTACGAGCGACCGCGTCTCCACGGTGACGAACCGAACGCAGGCGTACTCGTCCCGAGTGGGCCGTGGCCTGACCGGGTCGCCGAGCGCCGCCGCGAGCTGCGCGGAGACGAGGTCGATCCCGGTGGCGAGGCGGATCAGCTCCGCCACCTGCCGCTCCGGCGGCGCGGGCCGGACCCCCAGTAGAACCGGCCCGCGCCCGGTCATCCGAAGCTCTACCGACGAGGCGCCGAACCCGAGCCCGAGTACGGCCACGGCGCGTTTCGCGATCTCCCCGAGCGCGAGTTCCCCGAACGGGTCCAGCTCCGCCGGAACGTCGTATCCCCGCTGAATCAGCCAAGGTGAGTACCTGCGTCGCAGGTGGACGATGCCGGTGACGGTTCCCCCGAAGACCTGGACGGCGTAGTCCGTTCCCTCGTGGTGGCGTTCCAGCAGGACGCCGCCGCCGAGTTCGCCGGCCTGGCTGACGGCTGCTTCGACGTCCGCGCACAATGCCGCCCGCGCGTCGCCGAAGGTATCCACTTTCCTGACCACCAAAGGAAAACCGATCCGCTTCGCCTCCTCCCAGACAGCGCGGACCGACCACGCCACTCCCCAGGCCGGCGTCCTCAACCCGGCCGCGGTGAACTTCGCCCGCTGCCGCGCGAGGCTCCCGCACGCGGCCACGGCGGCCGGATCGGGTCCAGGCACCCCTGCCTCCCGCGCGATCCGGGCCGCGACCTCGAGATGCCGCGGCGATCCCCCTACGACCGCCGCGGGCATCCCGGCCCCGCCCGGCATCGCCGGTTCGGCGACCTCCCCTGTCACCACCACCGGCTCGACGCCGAGTTCCCTGGCCTTCCTGACGTACTCACCACTGGCTCCCACCAGTAGGACGGTCCGGCTCATTTCTGCCACATCGAAATGGTGACGGGAAGATCGCGTGCGCACATGGGTGCGGAGACCCCATATTCCCCACCACGGGCTCAGTGCCGTGAAGGCCTCCTTCCCTACTCTCAGGGTCGGGAAGGAGGCCTTCACGGCGTGGTGTCCCTATGTAGGCATGCGGGAATGTGGGGGCACGGCCCCCATGTGCGCGGCCACGCGGACTGACACGATGAGGAACGTGACTCCCGAACTACCGGCGACATCCCTGCCGCTGGGGTGGTGGGTGCACGGCCGGACCCCGCGCGAACGGAAGGCGGACAAGCCCGCATGGGCGGACTTCGCCGAACACGTCATCACCTCGCCTCTGCCGAGGCGCCCCCCAGTGGGTGATTGGCGCGTCGACTTCGCCGGGGTCTTCAGGTCGTTCGTCGATGCCGCCTCTCACGAAGCCGTCCCGGACGACTTCGCCGGGGCCGACGTCGAAGCACTCCGAAAGGGTTTCTCGGCCCAGCTGGGCGATCACCTGCTCAGGCTGTCGGTCCGGACGCTCGTCCTCGAGCTGCACCGTGCCCGGAAGGCCGGCTCGCTCCGGGGCGAGACACCGGAGGAACGCTTCTCGGACTTCGTGCGGCAGCAGTCCACGCCGGACGCGCTCGTCCGGTTGCTCGGTGAGTACCCGGTGCTGGCGCGCTTGATCGCCCAGGCCTGCCAGTACGCCGCCGAGGCACACGCCGAGATGCTCAGCCGGCTCACCGAGGATGCCGACGCGCTCCCGGACGCCGTGTCGGACGGCGAGCTCGGCACGCTCGTCGAGGTCGCCGGCGGGATCGGGGACTCACACGCGCGAGGACGTTCGGTCAAACTGCTCAGGTTCTCCAGCGGCACGAAGGTGATCTACAAGCCTCGTCCGCTGGTCATGCACGAGCGGTTCACCGACATCGTCGAGCGCCTCAACAAACGGCTGCCCGG
Source organism: uncultured Actinomycetota bacterium (assembly GCA_963766045.1). Lineage (GTDB taxonomy): Bacteria > Actinomycetota > Actinomycetes > Mycobacteriales > Pseudonocardiaceae > Amycolatopsis. The sequence continues at coordinate 3,763,688 of CAVXYN010000003.1, forward strand.
ACTCGAACTGCGGACCGCCGACGCCTTGCTGCGCGACGGATACGGCTGGCTGCGGTTCGTCGAGCACCGGCCGTGCGCGAATCTCGCCGACGTCGACCGGTTCTACCGCCGCCAGGGGATCCTGCTGGCGCTTCTGCACTCGCTCGACGCCACCGACGTGCACTACGAGAACCTCATCGCCCATGGCGACCAGCCGGTGCTGATCGACATCGAGACCCTGTTCCAGCCGTCGTCGCCCAAGCCCGAGGACGGCGACCCCGCGGCCGACATGCTGGCGAAGTCGGTGCAGCGCACCCTGCTGCTCCCCCAGTTGTTCGCCGGCGAACACGGTGCGGTCGACATCTCCGGACTGGCTGGCCGCGGCGGCGAACTCCCGACCGACCAGGTGAACTGGGCCGACCCCGGTACCGACCGGATGCGGCTGGTCCGCATCCCCGGCGAACTCGCAGGAGGGCTCAACTTGCCACAGCTCGACGGGCGTGACGTCGTCCCGGCCGAACACAGCGCCGCCCTGCTCGCCGGCTTCCGGATCGGCTACGACGCGATCTCTTGCAGCCGCGACGAGCTCTCCGAACTGATCCGGCGCTGCGTCACCGATCCCATCCGGGTGCTCGTCCGTCCTACGAACTTCTACTTCCGGCTCCTCGACGAGACCACGCATCCCGATCTCCTGCGCGACGCCGCCGATCGCGACCGCGCGTTCGATCTGCTCGAAGAGGATTCCGCCGGTGAAGACAAGCTTCTCCGGCTCGTGCCTCACGAGCGTGAGGATCTCTGGGCGGGCGACATCCCGATGTTCACCTCCAACCCCGGCTCGACGTCGTTGCTGGACGCCCGCGGCGAAAGCATCGACGGGGTGCTGAGCAGGCCCTCTCTCGACACGGTGGTGACGAAGATCGCCGAGATGGACTCCCTCGACCAACGCGACCAGGAGTGGCTGATCTCCGCCACCCTTGCCATCAGCGAGGCATCCGCCGGACACGACGGCGGCGGTGAGACCGTGCACGCCGCGGTGCCGAATCAGGCACCGGACGCGGATCGGCTACTCGTCACCGCCTGCGGAATCGCCGACCAGATCGTGGCGCACGCCTTCTCCGACGAGCGCCGGTCGAACTGGGTCGGGATCGAACTCGTCGACGACCGGTACTGGACCGTGCTGCCGATGGGCGCCGGGCTCGGCGAGGGGTACTGCGGTGTCGCGTTGTTCCTCGCACAACTGGCCGAACTGACCGGAATCGTGCGCTACCGCGACCTTGCCGCGTACGCGATCACCCCGCTGCCAAACCTCTTCGCCACGCTCCGCGCCGACCGCGAGCTCGCAGCGACAGCCGGCTGCGGCGGCCCGCTCGGGCTGGGCGGGGTCGCCTACACGATCGCCCGGCTCAGCACACTGGTCGAACTGCCCGCCGCGGACCTCATCGAGCAGGCCGTCGACCTGATGCCCGAAGCCACGGCCGAAACCCCGGCGGGATTCATGACCGGACTCGCGGGTGGCGTCGCCTCGATGCGCTCGGTGTACGTCCAAACAGGACTCAACGAGGCGCGGGCGCGCGCGGATCGCTACGCGGAACAGCTACTCGAGCGTGAACGTCCACAAGAGACCGGTTTCGCCCGCGGTTCGGCAGGCGTCGACTGGGTCTTGCGCGCGTACGACCGGACCGGCGAAGAACTGCCCGAAAGGGCGGACATCCGGGTAGAAGGCACCGGCGGCTGGTGTGCCGGGCCGGCGGGCCTCGCGCTCGGCCAAGCCGCCCACCTCGCCGATCCCGCCAGGGCCGCCGAACTGGACCGGAGCGTCAAGCTGCTGTCCGATGGGGCACCGCTCAAGGATCTCAGCCTGTGCCACGGCGAAACCGGCGTCACCGAGGTGTTGTGTGTACTGGCCGAAAACGGGCACACTGGCGCCGCCGCCGCGATGCGGCGCCGGACCGGTCACCTGCTCGCCGCCATCGATCAGCGTGGTGCGCGCTGCGGGACTCCCAGCGCGGTTCCCGCGCCCGGGCTGCTGAGCGGTCTGGCGGGCATCGGCTACGGCCTGCTGCGGCTGGGATTCGGCGACCGGGTCCCGTCCGCGCTGCTGCTCCGCCCCGACAGGCCGCATCCCGCGGCCACGTTCGTCCCGACCGAAGACCGAGTATGAGGGGGATCCACCGAAATGTACGAAAAGGACCAGTCCACCACCGAAGACGCTCTCGGCGGCGTGACGCTGCCGCGGGCACTCGAGGTCGGCTCACGCAACCACGCCCTCGCGGGTGGTAGGCCGCGGCTGAGCGCCAACCCGCTCGCCACGCTCTCCGACGTCCCCGACACGCCTTCCGTGGTCAGCAACTTCACCGTCACCTGGATCTGATGAGGACTCACGGAGGCGGGCCGCGCCCGGCGCCCGTCTTCGTGATCAACTCTTCGCCTCAGCTGGGGAATCGCTCGCTATAGTCTCGGCGGTGGGAATCCGTTCGTCGCGGGTGATCGGCCGCGACGCCGAACTGGCCGAGCTTTCCGGAGCACTCGATCGCGCCCGCGCCGACCGCGGCGGCGCGATCTTCCTTGTGGGCGAAGGCGGAGTCGGCAAATCCCGCCTGGCGATCGAAGCCGCTTCGCGCGCCGTCGCCGCCGACATACCGGTGCTGCAGGGCAGGGCGAGTTCGATCGGCCCCTTGGTCCCGTTCCGGCCACTGACACAGGCGCTGCTGTCCCATTTCCGGGGCGGCGTACCGCCGGAGGCGGCCGAACTCGACCCGTTCGTCCCCGTTCTCGCCCAGCTGATCCCCGACTGGAGCCAAGGAGACCGGCCACGGGAGCTCGGTTCCCTGATGGTGCTCGCCGAGGCCGTCTACCGGCTGCTGGCGGTCACCAGCCGCGATCGCGGCGCGCTCCTTGTCCTCGACGACCTCCAGGACGCCGACGCCGAAACGCTGTTCATCCTCGAATACCTCGTCGACAACCTCGCCGGAGCGCAGACCCTGCTCGTCGGGACGCTGCGCAACGAACCGTCCGACGCCCTCCGCCTCGCGACATCCGGGTCCCAGCGGATGAGCTGCACGGTCCTGCAACTCGACCGGCTCGACCTCCCCGACACCCGCCGGCTCGCCGCCGCCTGCCTGGAGACCGAACCGGAGCTGCTGCCCGCGCCCGCCGCGGACCTGTTGTGGCGTACCAGCGCCGGGCTTCCGTTCATCGTCGAAGAACTGCTCCACGGCATGCTGAACGACGGCCTGCTCGTCGAAGGCCGCGACGGCTGGCGGGTCATCGGCGAACTTCGCGCACGGGTACCCGCCGCACTGGTCACCAGCATCGGCGCCCGGATGGACCAGCTCGGCGAACAGGCCGGTCAACTCCTTTCGGTGGCCGCGATCATCGGCCGCCGGTTCCCCCTGTCCGTCGTGCAGGCGGTCACCGAGATGAACGACCGCACCCTGCACAACCACCTCAGCGCCGCCGTCGCCGCGCAGCTGGTGACCACGGACGAAACCACGCCAGGCTGGTACGCCTTCCGCCATCCACTGACCGCGGAAGCGTTGCTGGAGCGCCAGGTCCCGGCCCGGAAGGCCGCTCTCGCCCGCCACGCCGCGGACGCCGTCGAGAAGCTTCATCCCGACCTGCCCGGTGATCTCTGCGCACTCGTCGCGTCACTCCGGCTGACGGCGATGGACGAACAGGGCGCGGGACGGCTCTTCGCCCAGACAGGACGGCGCGCCCTCGACGCGGGAGCCGCCGACTCCGCGGTCACCATGCTCACCAAGGCCGTCGACCTGCTCTCCGGGGCCGAGACCGGTGACCGGGCCGAGGTGCTGGAGACCCTGCTCTACGCGCTCGGGCAGACCGGTCAGTTCGATCGTGCCGTCGAGCTTTCCACCGGGTTCGGGGAGATCGGGACGCTCGAACGCGCGGCGAAGCTGCACACCCAGCTCGCCTGGGCCGCCTACATCGCCGGACGGCACGACGAATGCCTCGACCAGATCGACCGGGCCCGCGCGCCGCTCGGCTCCGAGATCTCCCAGACGCAGCAGGCCGCGCTCGACGCCGTCGAAGCGAACCTCTGGCTGGACGTACCCGGGAACGCCGGAAAGGCGGAGCGGCTCGCGCGGCAGGCGTGGAAGGTCGCCGAGGAGACCGCCCAGCCGTTCGTCATCTGCCAGGCCCTGCAGGTGCTCGGAATGCTGGCGCTGCCCCGGGACCTCGCCGAATCCGAGCGGTACATGCAACTCGCGCGGCGGACCGCCGAGGAGAACCAGCTCCATCATCTCCGCACGCAGGCGCTGGTCCGGCTCGGCGGGCACCGCGTGCTCATGAACGGCGACGAACAGACCCTCGACCTCGCCCGCGCCGACGCACAGCGGACCGGGTCGATCACCTTGCACTGCGCGGTCGATTCGGTGCGCACCATGCACGCCATCCTGCGTTGCGACTTCGAGCTGGCCGCGGCCTTGCAGCAGGAGAACCTCGCCGTGCTCGGCAGGCTCCGGCTGACCGCATTGCTGCAGTACGCCCAGATGACCAGGGCGATGGCGGCCGCGCATCAGGCGGACCGGCCCGCCATGGAACGGGCGCTCGAGGACTTCCGGGAGATCGGCGGCGAGAACGCCCAGGAAATGGTGCTGAGCATCGGGCTCGCACGGGTCTTCTGTTCCCTGCTCGAGGAGGATTCCGAGCGCGCACGGCGGGAGCTCGCGCAGGTCACCGAGCGCGAGGAACAGCGGCCGAGCCGGTTCCACCTCGCCGGGCAGCACGGGCTCCGGATCCTCATGGACACCCTCGGCGGCTCCGGCTGCCCCGAGGCCGAGTCCGCGGTGAGCGGGATGCGCTGGAATCGCCAGTTCGTCGAGCTGGCGCACGCCGTCGAGCACGGCCGGCGCGGGGACGCACAAGCGGCGGAGCGCGCCTTGGCCGCCGCGCTCGAGACGTCGGCTCCGTACCCACTCGCCCGGCACCTCGGTCTCCGCCTGATCGCCGAACCTGCCGCCGCCGACGGCTGGGGCGATCCGGCGAGCTGGCTGAAGGAAGCCGAAGAATACTTCCACCACAGGGAAATCCAGCCGGTCGCCGGCGCGTGCCGGGGCCTGCTGCGCAAGATCGGCGCACCCGTCCGGCAACGCCGCGCCGGGGTGGACCGCGTACCCGGCGACCTGCGGTCTGCAGGCGTCACCGTGCGCGAGTACGAGGTGCTGGTGCTGCTGGCGGAGCGGCTGGGCAACAAGGACATCGGCCAGCGGCTGCACATCTCCCCCAGGACGGTCGAGAAGCACGTCGCCAGCCTGCTCACCAAGACCGGGCTCGCCGACCGTTCCGCCCTTGCCGATCACGCGGCCGCGCTGAAACCGGAAAAGCCGTGAATGGCATGCTGTGAACCCATGACCACCGGCAACCTCACCGTGTACGGCGCCGACTGGTGCCCGGACGTCAAACGCAGCCGAGCCCTGCTGGACGCGAAGAGCATCGAGTACGACTACGTCGACGTCGAGGCCGATGAAGTCGCCGAGAAGACCGTGCGGGCGCTGCAGGACGGCGAGCGGCGCATCCCGACGATCGTGTGGCCGGACGGCACCCACCTGGTCGAGCCGAGCGACGACGAACTCACCGCGCGTCTCGCCCGATGACGGCGCCGCTCCCGGACGTCCCGGTCGGCACGAGGGTCGTCGTCCGGTACCGGATCGAAGACGGTTTCACCGATGCTCTCGGTTATCTGCGCTCCCGCGACGAACGGGAATGCACTGTGGAAACCAAACGGGGTCTCGCGACGATTCGGCTGGAAGACATCGTGGCGGCCAAACCGGTCCCTCCTCCGCCGGAACGCTCCCGCTGAGCGGAGGCCTCACCGCGGACGGCCCGGTTCCAGCATCGGGACCAGGAACCGCCGGGCCACCTCGCGGACCTGCTCATCGTCGTCGAGATCGATGACGTGACTGGGGGTGACCAGGAAAGAGGCGGAAACCCTCGTCATCAGCTCGGCGACGAGCTCGACGTCGACGTCCGCCGAGACGTTGCCCGCGTGCTGCTCGCGGCGAAGCTGCCCCGCGACGAACCGTTGCACCGTCGCCAGGGTGTCGCCGCCGTCGCTGACCATCGACGGGATGAGGACATCGGGCTCGACGGACATCAGCCCGCCGATCAGCGGGTTGTGCCGGATCGCCCGCAGCGCGCTGGCGAACCCCAGCACGACCCGGTCCGCGGCCGTTTCGGCGTGCTGGATGTCGAGCAGGAACCGGTCGAAGTAGCGACGGAACTCGCGCCGCACGACCTGTTCGACCAAGGTGTCCTTGGTGGCGAACCGGCGATACGCCGTGATCCGCGAGACCCCGGCGCGGCGCGCGACATCCTCCATTGTGGACCGGCGGATCCCCATACGACAGAACTGCTCGTAGGCGGCGTCGAGTAGCCGAAGGGCGATCTCGTCGCCTTCCTCGGCACGTTCGAGCGCGTCGGTGAGCGCGCGCTCCAGCAAAGAATCCGGGTCTGGCGTCTTCGCGATGATTGTGCTCTCCTTGAGATACGCGGTTGCACTGCTTGTATCACAGTATCAATCCGCTGGTCCGGGACTCAAGGAGGAGTTCTCACGTATGACTGAACTCAATCGACGCAAGATGTTGATCGTCAGTGGCGGAGCGACGCTCGTGGGCGCGATGGGGGTGGTCACGCCGGCCTGGGCATGGAGTCCGAGCGGTTCGGTGGCCGGTTCGGGGGCGGGCTCCGATCCGAAGTGGGTGTGGGATTCCGAGGCCGATCCGGTGGTCGCCGCCGTCCTCGACCGCGGACAGGTGGCCGAGGTCAACCGGGCGCTTCGGACCTGGACCCGGAACGACCAGCCGACACCGCCCGGTCTCCCGGCGGACCTGCGGGAGTTCGTCGAGCACGCGCGACGGCTTCCGCCATGGGCCGATCAGTCCAAATTGGACGCGGCGGCCGATTTCATGAAGGTCAGCGGCAGGTTCGTCAACCTCCTCAACGGCCTGGGCGGCGGCATGCTCAGCACCGCGATCCCCAACGAGGCACGAGCGGTCTACTACTCGAAGGGCGGCGCGGACATGAAGGACCGCGTCGCGAAGACGGCCAAACTCGGTTACGACGTCGGCTCGCTGAACGCCTACCGGCCGGACGGGCAGATGATCGTCTCGGCGGTGAAGACCCGGCTGGTGCACGCCGCCGTACGACATCTGCTGCCACGATCCCCGCACTGGCAACAAGGAATCCCGATCAGCCAGAACGACATGCTGGTCACCTGGCACACCCTGCCGACCTACACGATGCGGAAACTGACCGACTGGCGCGTCCGCGTCTCCTCCGCGCATTCCGCCGCCTACCTGCACAGCTGGCAGGTGACCGGGCATATGCTCGGGATCAGCGACGAGTACCTGCCGTCGTCGTGGCCGGCGGCCTACGCCCAGTCCGCACAGGTGCTGGACCCGGCGATGGGGCCGACCCGCGAGGGCGTCGAACTCACCGACATCCTCCTCGACATGCTCGCCGACCAGACCAGTCCCGGCGGCGCCGACCGGCCGATGGTCAACGCGCTGGCCCGGTACATCGTCGGCGACCGGGTCTCCGAGTGGAACGGCATCCCACGGGAACGGATCTGGGATCCCTTGATCGGCACGGCGTTCCAGGCGCTGGTTGCGTTCCACGAGAAGCTCATCCCGCTTCCGCTGGTGCCGCCGGTCGCCTGGGTGCTCGACGAGGCGATCCGGCAGTACATCCGACTGTGGCTTTCGGGAGGCAGGCCGGTGCACATCGAAATCCCGGATATGAACCGGCCCTGAGCTGAACCATCCGTTCACCCGCCCCGACCAGCATCCTGAACACGTCGAACGACTGGCCGCGTACTGGGCGGAGGTCATGGGCGGGCCGCCTCGCTATTCGGAGACCTGCGGAACCCACACCGGAATGCTCGTGATGCACGCGGGCAACGGCGACATCTCGGATCTCGGGCGCAGGTTCGTCGACTGCTTCGTGCTCGCGGCGGACGACGCGAAACTCCCGCCGGACATCGAATTCCGCGCGGCTCTGCGCGCGTACATGGTCTGGGCCGTAGACCAGGTCCTGTCCCACCAGGTCGCGCAGGACGTTCCCGGCAAGCTGCCCGTCCCGCGATGGTCGTGGGGAGGACTCCAGACCGCGGACTGCTAGCGATCGAACCGTTTCGTCACAGGGAGCCGGGGTATGCCAAGGAATCCCGATCGGGGAGGTCACCTTGGCAGCCACGAAGCACACCACGGAGCCGGACGGCCCGACCGAATTGCCCAAACGCTCCTGGTGGGCGGTGCTCAAGCGCACGGTCGTCCAATTCAACCGCGACAACCTCTTCGACTGGGCTGCCGCTCTCACCTACTACGGCGTCTTGTCACTCTTCCCAGGCTTGCTGGTCCTGACCGCGATCCTCGGCCTGCTCGGGCCGTCGACCACCCAGACCATGATCGACAACGCGAGCCAGATCATTCCCGCCCAGGGCAGGGAGATCCTGCAAGAGGCCATCCAGGAACTGTCACGGTCCAGTGGGCTCGCCGGGACCGCGGCAGTGTTCGGCGTCCTCGTCGCGCTCTGGTCCGCCTCGGGATACATCGGCGCGTTCATGCGGGCGTCCAACGTCATCTACTCGATGCCGGAGGGTCGCCCGCTCTGGAAGACGTTGCCGCTGCGGCTCGGCCTCACGATCGCCATCCTTGGCGCGCTCGCCCTCTGTGCCGCCGGGATCGTCGCGACCGGCGGGATGGCCAGGTACCTCGGCGACCTGGTGGGTCTGGGCTCGACCGGCATCCTCGTCTGGGAGATCGCGAAATGGCCGGTGATCGCCCTGCTGGCCGGCCTGGCGTTCGCGGTGCTCTACTGGGCGAGTCCCAATGTGCGGCAGCCTCGCTTCCGATGGATGACCCCCGGCGGCCTACTCGCGGTACTGCTGTGGGCGGCGGCCACCGCCGGATTCGCGATCTACGTCGCCAACTTCGGGTCCTACAACAAGATCTACGGTTCTCTGGCAGGCGTGATCGTGTTCCTTGTCTGGCAGTGGATTTCGAACGTCGCCGTCCTCCTCGGTGCGGAACTCGACGCCGAACTCGCCCGCGGCAAGGAAATCGCCGCCGGACGTCACGCCAAGGACGAACCCTTCCTCCAGCCACGCGACACCCGCGCCATGGACGAGGACGAAGCGACCGAAGTCGCCGAGGCACGGCGGCCCGGTCTCGTGAGTGGTAATGACGGTTAGAACCGTCATTACCACTCACGACCGGCGCCCCTAGCTCTTGCTGTTCTTCCTCGTCGCCTTCGCCTTCACCTCCTTGGCCTTCCCCTTCACCGTCCCGATGGCGTCCTGGACCGGTGCGTAAGTGCCGTAGAGGGCGGGATCCGGCTTCGGAGCCGTACCCGGGCCGCCGAGTGGTTCCGGATCCGCGAGGTACTCGATGCCTTCACCCCCGAAGCTCCAGCCGCCTTTGCTTCCGTCCGCTCCGTCGGACAGCCGCCACACGGAGTTGTTGTGTTCCTGGTTCTCCTCGTCGAACAACGCGGTGGGCGCGATCGAACCTTCCAGCCCGTCCGCTTCGAGTTCTTCGATCGCGGCCAACCACTGCTTCTGATGCACGGTGTCGCGGGCCAGGTTGAACTGGAGCATCGCCTTGACACCGGGGTCGTCGGTCATGTTGTAGAGACGTGCGGTCTGCAGTCTGCCCTGTGCCTCGGCGGCAACGTTCGCCCGGAAATCGGCGAGCAGGTTTCCACTCGCCACGATGTAACCGCCGTTCCAGGGCACGCCCTGACTGTTGTTCGGTAGCGCGCCGCCGCCGGCAACGATCGCCTGTTGCGGATCCATGCCGCCGAGAATCGCCGCCGTCACCGGTTCCTTCACCGCTTCGGCGGTGAGCGTGGCGGGGGCGCCTTCCAGGAGCCGGGCGACCATGGTGGCGAGCATTTCGACGTGACCGATCTCTTCGGTCGCCGTATCCATGATCAGATCCTTGTACTTACCTTCGACGCGGCAGTTCCAGCCCTGAAACAGGTATTGCATGGTCACTGTCAGCTCACCGAACGCGCCGCCGATCAACTCCTGGAGCTTGCGGGCGTAAACAGGGTCCGGCTTCTCGGGCTTCGCCTCGAATTGCAGGAGTTTGGTATGACGGAACACAGGCAACCTCCATGAAGAGCAAAATGAACAGGCGAGTTAGCGAGAGTCAGCGATCGGCGCGTTCGTCCCGGCGACGGGAATGAGGCCCAAGACGATCATTCCGATGCCGAGAACGAGGTGCAGCCAGTTGTCGGCGCCGTTCACCGGTACGAAGTTCGCTGAACTGCCGTGGTCGATGAGCAGGCCGTAGAGCCAGAGGACAAGGTAGATAACGCCACCTCCGACCAGGAAGCCCCTCGCACCCTTGATCGTGCGAGCCATCAACAGCCCGGCGATGCCGAACAGGATGTGCACCAGGTTGTGCAGAATCGAAACCTGGAAGACGCCGAGCAGCAGGGCACCGGACTCGTGCCCCGCGCCCGAAAGCGCCTCGTAGTTGGTCGTGATGCCGGGGATGAAGCCGAGCACGCCGACCAGCAGGAAGACCGCGCCCACAGCGACGGCGAAAAGCTGGCGCGGAGTCCGTCGGACCGCGGTTGGCGATGCTGTCATGGTGTTTCCCTCCGATACCCGTGGAAACGAATAGGCCGTTCGCCCGAATATCGTTCCGATACGGTTTTCTCCAGCCCGGAACCAGGCGAACATCGCGTCGAGTACCCCTGAAGTGCGTCCTCACACCGTGGCGAACGGGCGAATTCACCATTTCCGAAGTTTTGGCATATCCCGTGTAATCCCCCAGGACAGGGGGTAGCCGTCGGCCACCATGCACGACGTCGAAAGGCGAACCTTGAATACCAACCGAACCCCGCTGGCCGGGCTCGCCGGTCGGCTCGTACGCACCGGTTTCCGCGGCTGGGCCGCGCTCCGCCGAGCCCGTGCCTTTCACCCGGATGGCCTGCTGCTGAAGGGTGAGTTCCGCGCACTGTCCCGAGAAGACCTGCCATGGCCCGTTGGCCCGGTGCCGGTCGTCGCACGAATGTCCAAGGCCGCCGGACTGCCAGGATGGCTCCCCGACGCGCTGGGGCTGGCCGTCCGTCTTCCGTCCGCGGACGGCGGGAAGCCTTGGGATATCACCCTGACCACCTCGGGGGCCGGGTTGACCGGGCGGATCCTGCCGCGGCCCGCCCGGGGTTGGACAACCGGCCGCTACAGCACCTTGCTCCCCTATCGACGGGGTGGCGAATTGGTCTGGTTGACCGCGCGGGCCGAGACGCCACGGCGTGCGGAGTCGTCCCTACCTGCGCTGAAGCGGCTCATCACGGAAGGACCGGTGAGCTTCCTCCTGGAAACGGTTCGCGCGAACGGGCACCGAAAACCGTGCGGGACACTCGTCCTGCACTCCGTCGACGAGGATGCCGAAGGTCCGGCGTTCGACCCGATGCTGAACCATCCACGCGATTGCGAACTGCGCCCGGGATGGCTCAACGTTCTCCGCGAGCGTGCCTACGAAGGCAGTCGTGCGGGCCGGTGAAGCCCCTCAGCCGGCGAGCGGTTTGTCCAGCACTGCTTTGACGTGACTGAAATTGTCGATCGAGTACTTCCCGTGGTAGCGGCCCATCCCGCTCTCCCCCACGCCACCGAACGGCAGATCAGGTGCGGCGAGGTGCACGATGGCGGTGCCGAACACCAGGCCGCCCGAAGACGTCTCGGTCTCGATCCGCCGCTTGGTCTCGTCGGATTCGGTGAAGGCGTACAGCGCCAGGGGCTTGTCGCGTTCGTTGACGAACGCCAGCGCCGCATCGACGTCCACGACCTCGATGACCGGAAGGATCGGCCCGAAGATCTCGTCGCGCATCACCGGCGCCTCCGGGGAGACGTCGGTCAGCACGGTCGGCGCGATGTACTTGTCGTCGCGGTCGGCCTGGCCACCGATCGCCGCTGTCCCGCTGTCCAGCAACCCCGCGAGCCGGTCGAAGTGCCGGGTCGAGATGATCCGGCCGTACGCCTCGCTGGCCGCCGGGTCTTCACCGAACATCCCGCGGACCGTCTCGGCCAGGTTCTTCACCAGCTCCGGCCCGGTGCCGCCGACCGCTAGAACGTAGTCCGGCGCGACACAGGTCTGCCCGGCGTTGGCGAACTTGCCATACGCGAGCCGCTGTGCGGTGGCGACCAGGTCCGCCCCCGGCTCGACGATCGCCGGGCTCTTGCCGCCCAGCTCGAGCGTGACCGGCGTGAGGTGCTTCGCCGCCGCGGTCATGATGATCCGGCCGACGGTCCCGTTGCCGGTGTAGAAGATCGTGTCGAACTTCTGCTCCAGCAACGCCGTCGTCTCCGGGATCGCACCCTCGACGACCTTCACACCCTCGAGATACTCGGGCAGCTGCTCGGCGATCGCGGCCGACGTCGCCGGTGACAGCTCACTCGGCTTCACGACCGCACAGTTGCCCGCCGCGAGCGCCCCGACGAGCGGTGCCAGCACCAGCTGAAGCGGGTAGTTCCAGGGCCCGATGATCAACGCGACACCCAGCGGATCCCGCACGACCCGCCCGTTCGCCGGCCGCAGCCGCTCGGGAACATCCGCCGGCTCGGGGTTCAGCCAGGCGTCGAGATGCTCGAGCGTGTGGTCGATCTCGTTGAGTACCAAGCCGAGTTCGGCGCGCTGCGCCTCCACCGGGTTCTTCCGCAGGTCGGCGTAAAGCGCCTTGAGGAAGACGTCGGCCTGCTCGGTGAGCAACGCACGGAGCGCGGTCAACTGCGCGCGCCGCCAGGCCAGCGGCTTCGTGACGCCGGAACGGAAGAGGTCCCGCAGCTCGCCGACTACGGCGGCAGCGTCCAGCTCGACAGGAGTACCACTGGTGATCATGCGCCGAGCCTAACCGAGCAGGTCCGGGTCGGCGAGACGTATAGGTCGTTATACGCTCTTCTTCCCTCGGTCAGCTGCCGCAGAGTGATGCGAAGGCCACATTCCCAACGTTGAAGGTTGGGAATGTGGCCTTCGCATCGTCGGTTCTGGGTCTCTGACTCACCTCACGGGTAGCTGACCAGGTTGCTCGGCGTGGTGCCCGGTGGCGTCACCGCCCCCGCGTCGTTGATCACGTGCGTGATGGTCCCCTTGTAGTTCAGCGAGACCGTCACCATGTTGTGGAATCTCACGCCGCTCCGGTTCGGCACCTCGAACGCGTGGTACAGGTTCACCGCCGGGTTGTCGTTGAAGAAGCAGTAGCTGCCAAGGCCCCACGCCTCGTGCGTGGTCACGTTGTCCCCGACCTTGTAGGCGGCGTATCCGTTGAGTCCGTTCGGACTCCGCCAGCCCGCCTGATTCGGGACGTCGTACGGGATCTCGTTCTGGAAGAAGATCGTCCGTCCGTTCTGGCCGTTCCAGATCACCTGGTACTTCTGGTAGTGCTCGACGAACAGGCCGGTCGCCAGCACGTTGTCGCCGTTCACGATCACGCCGGTGTCGCCCGTGTTGATCGTCCACCCGTAGGTGCCCGGGTTGCCGTGGTCGGCTCGCCAGGCCCAGATGTGGTCGATGATCGTGTTGCGGCTGTTGACGATCAGGCTCGTGGTCGCTTTACCCGCGATCTGGCCGCCGATCCGGAAGAAGACGTCCTGCAAGGTCGTCGGGTTGGCCGCGTGGTTCGCCGTCGAGCCGGCCGGGCCGACGGTGAGGAGCGACGGCGAGTTGGTCGTGCCGGCATCGAACAGGAGCCCCTTCAGCCGCACGCCGTCGACGTCCGCGACCCGCATCGCTTCGACGCCGTTGTCCGGAACGAGCGTCGGGTAGCCGATGCCGAGGACCACCGTGTCGGCCCTCGTCACGTTCAGTGTCTGGTTGAGGTGGTAGACGCCGGGCGTGAAGAACAGGTTGCAGCCCTGGGACAGCGCCGTGTTGATCGACGCGGCGGTGGCTCCTGGTTTCACGACGTGGAACCTGCTCATCGGCTGTGAAGTCCCGGCAGTGCTGCCGTTGGCCCAGCTCGCCCCGGAAGCGTTGGTACGCAACGAAGGCAGGAACACCCGGTACTTGCCGGTGCCGTCGAGGTACAGATACGGCACGTCCCGCGAGACCGGGGTGGTGCCGAGCGTGGTCTCCGGCGGGTTCGGGAAGGTGTTCGGCGGCGCTCCGGGCGTCCCGGAGAACACCATGTTCCAGACGCCGCCCGCCCAGCTGCCATAGTTGGTGTCGCGCGTGTACCACTGCTGCTGCGAAATCGACGCCGTCTGGCCGGAAACCTTGCTGTCCGCGGTGTAACCGCCACTGGCGAAGCCGTAGCTGGCGGGGTAAAGCTGCAGCCCGCCCCGGATGTCCATCCGGCGGAACGGCGCGGCCTGCGCGACGGCCCAGCGGTTCGCTCCGCTGCTCGGCACGATCGCCAGGTTTTCCGCCGAGCGCCAGAAGTTCTGCAGCGCGTGACCCTGGTCCGACGCGTTGAAGGCGTCGACCGTCACGTCGCCGTTGATGACGACATCGCCCGGGTTCTGTCCGAGACCCGCGACAGACGTGTAGTAGCCGACGTCGTCATGGATGCCGCTGTACACCCCGGGCTTGAACAGGTGCGCGTACCGGCGTTCGGTGAACTGCGCGGTCAGGGTGTCCTTCTGCGCGTTGAAATCCGCGTCGAGCCTGGTCTGGATCGTCGACGCCGACATGCTCGGGTCGAAGATGCGGACATTCGGGCCGAAATCCGGGACGTCGGGCTGGACCGGGCAATTCGTCTGCGTCGTCCCGATCGTGTAGCTGGCCGAGGCCACGGGCGACGTGGTCGAGCCGGCCTTCAGCGCGATCGCGGAAACCGTGGCGGAGGCCGAAACCGTGATCGGCCCGGAGTACACAGTGGACGACGCCGACGGCGTGGAACCGTCCACTGTGTACCGGATCGTGGCGCCAGAGGTCGCGGTCGACAACGTCACCGACTGCGCGGCCGGATACGCGCCGCCGGGTGGACTGAACGTGGGCGAGGCGACGGTCGTGCCACCACTGCCATGGGTGTAGCTGAAATGCGGCGTGTCGTACTGCGGGCCGCTCTTCTCGTAGGTGAACCAGTAGTCGAGCACCGTGCCGTTGGTCAGCGATCCGGCGGTATGCCGCCAGGTTCCGCCGCTGTTCGTCATCCGGACGTTCTGCTGACCCACACCGGGAACGCCGGTGTAGTGGATGTCGACGTAGAGCGCGGGCGTCGTCGGCGTGAACGAGAACTGGGCCTGCGTCGTATTCAGGGACGCGACGCTCTGGCTGTAATCGTCGGCCGCGGAGGCAGTCGCCCCACCCGGTCCGGTGACGATCAGAAGCGCGGAGAGACCGAGGGCCAGTGCGCCCCGACCCCTTTTGAACCTGAACCGCGCAAGGCTTCTCAACTGCACATGAGTCCCGTTCACGTCGTGACACCTCCGGCGTTGGAAATCCACAGACGAAGCAATTGTTGCGCGCCACAACAAAGTAGCCGCCCGTTCGGCGGACACGGATCACGCTTCGGTAACAGTGGTGGTCCAAACCACTTATCGTTTTCCGGCGACCGCCGGAATCAGCCGTCCCTGCTGCCCGCAACCGCCGTCTGGGTGACCCAGGCGGCGATCTGGGCACGGGAATCGAAGCCCAGCTTCCGGAGGATCCGATGCACATGCCCTTCGGCCGTACGGCGGGAGATCACCAGCCGGTCGGCGATTTCGCGGTTGGACAGGCCTTCGGTGATCAGCACCGCGACCTCGCGCTCCCGCTCGGTCAGCGGGGTCTCGGCCTCGACCGGCGCCGACTCCTCGGTGTCGGCCTCGTCGAGTGCGTAGGCGATCGACTCGTCGGGGCCGAACTCGCTGCCACGACGGAACGCCGCCGCGAACCGGCGATCGCCGAGCGCCTCCCTGGCCCGCACCTCACAGTCTCCGTGCGGAGCGCCGAAGTACTTCGAGCCGAACATGGGATAGCCGACCGACTGCCAGATCCGGTTCGCGCAACCGAGCAGGGTCGCCGCCCGCACCCAATGCCGCAGCGAGGATTCCGTCCAGGCCAGCACCTCGATCGCCAGGACCATGCCGAGGAGGTCGTTGAACCTGCGCTTGATGCGCAGGGAGTTGCGTGCGTAGTCGGTCGCCTGGTCGAAGTCGCCCCGGTTCAGCGCGACCATCGCCAGCACGTAGATCGCGTAGGCGTACGCCCATTCCTCGCCGTGCGCGGCACCGACCGCGCGTGCTTCGTCGCACAGCGCCGCGGCCTGGTCGAGCTCCCCGAGGAACATCGCCGCGATCGCCATCTCGATCGCCGCCAGCATCACGTTGCTGTTCATCTCGCCGAGCCGCCGGTAGCGCGTCCTCGCGTCTTCGAAGAGGTCTCGCGCGTAGCCGATGTCGTCACCGATCAGTGCGTTGCAGCCGAGACGATGGATCGCATACGCGAGGGCGGCTTCGTCCCGCGCCTTTCCCGCGTAGGTACGGCACTCCCCCAGCAATGTCACCGCGCGAGGGACGTCGCCCTGCAGCGTCGAGACGTATCCGCTGACCCACAACGCCTTCGCGCGGTCCTCACTCGGTTCGGGGACGGCCGTCAGCGCACGGTCGAGCCAGTGCCGGCCTTCCGCGAGCACCCCGCAGCCCGCCCAGTAGAACCACAGCGTCCCAGCGAGCCGGAGGCCCAGCGCCCGCTCGGACGGCGTCGAGAGGCAGTAGTCCAGCGCGGCCCGGAGATTCGCGTGCTCGAGGCGAGTACGGGTGAAGATCTCCGCCTGCTTCGGACCGAACCACTCCCGTTCGCTCCGGTCGGCCTGTTCCTGGTAGTGGTCGCGGTGCCGGCGGCGCACCCCGTCCTCTTCCCCGAGCTCGAGCAGCCGCATCCGTCCGTACTGCCGAAGGGGTTCCAGCAGCCGGAACCGCATCTGGTCACCATCGCGTTCGCAGAGCAGGACGGACTTGTCCACCAACCCGATCAGGTGGCCGAGCACCGCGTCGGCGGGCAATCCCTCGTCCGCGCAAACCGATTCGGCCGCTCCCAGCGTGAATCCGCCTCCGAAGACCGACGCCCGCGCCCATAAGATCCGCTCGGCAGGCCCGCACAGGTCGTGACTCCAGTCGACGGCGGCCAGCAACGTCTGATGCCGGGGTAGACCGCCGCGTTTTCCCTTGTCCAGCAAGCGGAATGTGTCCTCCAGCCGGGCCGTCAGCTCGTCGATCGACAAGGCCCGCAGCCGGACCGCGGCCAGCTCGATCGCCAGCGGGATCCCGGCGAGCAGCAGGCAGGCCTGCGCGACGAGGTCCTGATTCTCGTCCGAGATCGCGAAACCCGGCGCTCCCGCGGCCGCCCGTTCGGCGAACAGCGTCATCGCGGGATACCCGAGCCACTCGCGTGACTGCAGTGGCCGCATCGCATCGGGCAGCGGCAACGGGTCGACAAGCCACAGGTGCTCGCCGACGAGCCCGAGCCTTTCCCTGCTGGTGGCGAGCAGGCGCAGCCCCGGCGCGGCGCTCAGCAGCCGGTCGGCGGAGTCCGCGCAGGCCTCGACGAGATGCTCGCAGTTGTCCAGGATCACCAGGATCCGGCGGTCACGGAGGTGGTCCGCGAGCACGTCGATCTTGGCGCGGCCGGTGTCGTCGCGGACGCCCAGTGATTCGAGCACCGTGTGTGCCAGAAGTGCGGGGTCGGAGAGGTCCGCCAGTTCCACGAACCAGGCACCTTCGGGGAAGGCGCGGCGCAGTTCAGCGGCGGTCTGCAGGGCCAGCCGGGTCTTGCCGACACCGCCGACCCCGGTCAAGGTAACCAGCCGTGCCTTGGACAGCAGCCTTTTGACCTCGGCGACGTCCTGCTTGCGCCCCACGAAGCTGGTCGTTCCGGCGGGCAGGTTGCCCGGCCGGCCTCCCGCGGCACTACCCACCCCTGAACGGTACGGACGTCCCGAACCGCCGGTCAACGCAAGTGGAGCCGTTCCCTCGGAGAGACCAACGCCGCTCAGGCGTCCGGCACGACATAGAGCGTGGTCGAATCACCGCCGTGCATGGCGGTGAGGCTGGTCCGGCAGGCGAAGAGGACCTCGCGGTTCGCGACCGAATCCGGGGGGACACCGCATCCGTCGCACGACAGCTCGACCGAGCCCGGAGCCGTGTCGTCGACCATCACTTCGACCTCGCTGTCGCAGCGACGGCACCAGCGGTGACCCGTGACGATCAACACGTGGAGCGGGTCCGAGATGCACTCGTGGATCCAGCACCGGTGTACGTAGCAAGTGCTCCGGACGTGCGTGCTCAGCCCGTGCTCCTCGGCGACGTCTTCGGCGGCGAGGATCGCCGCCATCCGCCGGTCGGCGACTTCGCGGTAGCGGTCCCGGGACCGTGGCGCGCTCGCCGCGGGTGCCGCGCACACGTCCTCCGAGGAGACCAGCCGGAGATGGGCTCGCGAGAGTGATGACGCGGTTAGCACCATGTGGGTCTCGACCTTTCGGCGTCCACTGGAAGTCCTACCAGGCTGCGCCTTGACCACACGCGAAGTCACCCGTACAAGTACCTGTCTTCATACCTGAGTATGCGTTGACGTTCGGCTCTAAACGCTCGCGACGGTCTACGCCGGGCGCTAGGCTCGTGGGTCACGAAATATCGCGCAGGGGTTACGTCAGGGGTCAGTTCACCATGACAGATCCTGAGTTCACCACCCGCTCCTCCGCGCCGGATCGCCCGGGAACGAGCGATGTCGAGGCTCTGGAAGCGCAGACCAGGGCCCTGCGCGCGGTCGACTACCAAAGCGGGGGCGGCATGTGCCGCGACGCCGTCATCGTACGGATTCAGCGCGCCCATCAAATGCTCAAAACGTCCGTTTCCGGCCCGGTGATGACGCGGCTGTTCTCCACCGTCGCGGATCTGCATAACCTCGCCGCCTGGACCTGCTTCGACAGCGGCCACGTCGGCGCCGCGCACCACCACCTCGACGTCGCGCTGGAGCTGGCGGAGAATGGTGACAACGATGGGCTGGCCGCCAACATCCACTACCGGCGCGGGCGGATCCATCTGCACCACGGAACGCCGGACGAGGCCCTGACCCATTTCCAGCTGGGCCAGCTCGCCGCGCAACGGTCCGGGTCGAAACTGGCCGCCAGCATCCTGAGCGCGAATCAGGGCTGGGCATATGCCAAGAAAGGCGACGCGAACCTCGCCGTCGGCCTGCTCGGCCGGGCCGGAGACGAATTCTCCGAAAAAGAGGACCAAGTCCCCGACTGGGCGAGGTTCTTCACCGAAATCGATGTCTCCGCGATGGCCGGCTCCGTACACACGGATCTCGCCCTCCGCATCGGCGGACGGCATATCGATCTCGCCATCTCCGCACTTAGCGAAGCCGTGACCGGATACGGTCCGGAAATGGCGCGGAGCCGTTCACTCTGCCTCATCATGCTGGCCACCGGACATCTCCTGGGCGGGGACGCGGACCAGGCACTTTCCGCCGGTTCCGAGGCCATCGACGCGGCCGAAACCCTCAAGTCGGTACGCACGAGAGATCGCTTACGGCCGCTCAAACACGTGGCGGACAAACACCGGGATCAAGCCGGTTCCCGCACCTTGTCCGAGGTCGTCACGACGTTCATGACGAGCCCGAACCATACCTGAGAATCATTCGATTGTACGGCGCTTGTATTCGCCGAGATCATCCTGGCCGGACAAACTGAGTTCGTTCAGGAGGCAGGAATTGTTCACCAAGGTAGCCGTACTCGCGACAGCGACCGCACTCACCTTCGGCGCGGCCGCACCGGCCAACGCGGAAGTGACCGCGGTCCTGGCGCCGACGGCCAATATGGAAGCGGTGCTCAAGGCAGCGCAGATCGACCCGCGCCGGGCCGACAGCGGCTTGACGCCGGGCGCCAAGGACAGCGTCCTGCTGGTCGAGGAGGCGCTGGCCGACAAGGGGCTGCTGAACCAGCAGTACGTCGACGGCCACTTCGGGACGTCGACGATCACCGCGTACTCCAGCTACCAGAAGTCGTTGGGGTACACCGGCCTCGACGCCTCCGGCCTGCCGGGCAGGACCTCGCTCGAGAAGCTGGGCGACGGCCGGTACACCGTCACCGGGGTGGTGTCCGCGGGCAGCCGTCTGACCTATCACGGCAAGACGATGAACAGCCGGACCAAGGCGATGCTGGTGAAGGCGGAGGGGCTGCTCGGCAGGCAGCTCACCGTCACGCAGGGCTCGTACAACCCCGGCGGCGTCGGCGCTTCGGGCGGCACGCATGACGGCGGCGGAGCACTGGACCTCGGGGTCGAGGGCATGTCGTCGACCACGCGGACCGACGTCGCGCGGAAGCTGCGCCAGGTGGGCTTCGCCGCGTGGGTTCGCACCCCGGCCCAGGGTGACTGGGGCTATCACATCCACGCCATCGCGCTGTCCGACCCGGACCTCTCGTCCGGTGCGCAGCACCAGGCCGGGGACTACTACCTCGGCTACAACGGCCTCGCCGGCCGTGGCTCCGACGACGGCCCCGCCGTCTCCCCCAAGCTCACCTGGGAGGAGTACCAGCGGGGCTAGTCGCCGCCGCCCGGACGCTCTGAGCGTGGCGTGTTATGAAAGGACCCTTCCTAACAGATTCTGTTAGGAAGGGTCCTTTCATACCAACCGGCGGTGGGCACATCGCCCCGAAGGTGGCCTTCACGGTCCGTAGTTCCGCCCCGGTAGGCTCGGCACGTCGGCGAACCAGCGGGAAGGGAACATCGCGTGGAGGCTCAACCGGTCGGTCAATGGCTCGACGAGCTGGCTTCGAAGGCCTCGACCCCCGGCGGGGGCGCGGCGGCCGCGATGAACGCCGCGGTGGGCGCCGCGCTGGTTTCCATGGTGTGCAACCTGACCATCGGCAAGCCGAAATACGCCCAGTACGAGGCGAGCCTGACCGAGGCGCTCGGCAAGGCCGAAGAACTCCGGCAGCGCGCGCTCGGCCTCGCCGCGGACGACGCCGAGGCGTTCGACGCGGTGGTCGCCGCGTACAAGCTTCCGAAGGCGACCGACGAGGAGAAGCAGGCCCGCACCGACGCGATCCAGGCCGCCCTGGTCGGCGCCGCGGACGTGCCGCTGCGCACGGCCGCCCTCGCCGCCGAAGTCGTCGACGTCGCCGCTTCGATCCTCGAAGGCGCCAACACCAACGTCATTTCCGACGTGGCGGTCGCGGCCTCGTCCGCGAAGTCCGCCCTCGAGTCGGCCGTCGTCAACGTCGAGGTCAACCTCGCCTCCATGGCCGACGAGCAGCTGCGCAAGGAGACCGAGGCCCGCCTCGCCGAGCACACGTCCGCCGCGGCCCGAGCCGACGCGCTCATCGCCCAGGTTCGCGAGAGGATCGCCCGATGACCCTGATCGACGGGCGGGCGATCGCCGCCGCCATCACCACCGAGGTCACCGCGACCGCAGCCCGGCTGCGCGAAGAGGGCACCGTCCCGACGCTGGCCGTACTCGTGCCGACCGACGACGACGCGACCGCCTGGTACGTGCGCTCGATCGAGCGGGCCGCGAAGAAGGTCGGCGTCGACTGCCGCGTCGTGCAGATCGAAAAGCCCACCGGCGAAGACGTGACCCGGGAGCTCGACAAGCTGTCCGCGGACCCGGCCGTCCACGGCATCATTTGCCAGACGCCGCTGCCCGAGGGCGTCACACTCGACGACGTCGGCGCGCATATCGCCCCGCGCAAGGACGTCGACGGCGCCAACCCGGTCAGTCTGGGCCGCCTCGCCGCCGGGCTTCCCACCTACGCACCCGCTACCGCCGCCGCGGTGCTGGAGATCCTGCAGCGCGAGAAGGTCGAGCTGACCGGTGCGCAGGTGGCCGTCGTGGGCCGGTCGACGGTGGTCGGCAAGCCCGCGGCCCTGCTCCTGCTCGGTGAGAACGCGACGGTGACCGTCTGCCATTCGCGCACCAAGGACCTCGCCGAGGTCACCAAGACCGCGGACGTCCTGGTGGTCGCGGTCGGCCGCGCGCACTTCGTCGGCGCGGACCACGTGAAGCCCGGTGCCGTCGTCATCGACGTCGGTACCAACCCGACACCGGAAGGCGGGCTCGTCGGCGACGTCGACCAGGCCGCGGTCGAGGAGATCGCCGGATCGATCACCCCGGTCCCCGGCGGGGTCGGCCCGGTCACGACCGCACTCCTGCTGCAGCACACCGTCACCGCCGCGCAAGCCTGATCGCAAGTTCACCCGGTACAGGTGCTCAGCTGGCCGTGAAGGCCTCCTTGCCTACCCTGAGGGTAGTGAAGGGGCCCTTCACGGACCAACCACCCGACTCAATAACCGTCATTTCCACTCACGAGACCTGACCACTTGGACGTGGTCGGCGGTGTTCCGTCCACGGATTTCAGGAACAGCGACGGCGCCGCATCGGTCTTGGTGGCGTCGACCCCGTGACCGCCCGTGTAGTCCCGCTGCTCGTTGTGCGCCCAGTCCGCGATCGGGGTGCCGCCGATGTCCAGGTGGCGGTACGCCGAGCCGTCCCAGCCGAAAACGTAGATGCGCTGCCGGTCGGCGTAGAAGTCGTTATACGGCCCACCGGTCGTGAGCTGCTTTGTCATGGCGTTGTTGAAGAAGACGTTGCGGTAGCCCGAAGCGCCCGACCATTTGACGGCCTTCTTGCCGGCACCCCACCAGATCGGGTACCAGTTCGAGTCGTCGGGACCGCCGCCACCCTCCTCGCCGCAGTTCGCCCGGCAGTTGCCCGAGCGGTGCCCGTAGGAGACCTTGAGCGTGTTGAGTTCGAACAGGTTGTTGCGTTCCCAGCCGCCGTGCAGGTTCAGGTCGGAGTCGAAGGAGGTTGCCGATCACCACGTTGCCCGAGGCGGACCACTGGAAGGTGAAGTGCCGCAACAGGGTCGAGGTGTTCCCGGCGTAGAGCGAGTCCCACACCCGTGAGCCGCGGAAGTACCCGTTGCCGCCCTTGCCTTTGTTCCACGAACCGTTGAGCTCGTTGTCGACGATCTGGAGGTTCTTGGCCTCCTCGGTGACGATCGGATGCGAACCGGTCATGTCGGCACGGATTCCGCGCACCCACGAGTTCGCCGCCCATTTGAAGACGATCCCGTGCATTTCCGCCGCGGGTGCCATGTTTCCGTAGTTGTTGGTCGCCTCGGCGGGGTCCAGCCCCGGCATGTCCTGGGTGAAGCCCAGGTTCTCGAAGCCGACGCCGAGCACGGGATCGACCAGCGGCGACGCCTTGGAGTCGTAGGTGGCACCGTCGATCGGCGGCGAACCGTCCGAAGTGGAATTGACCGGGACGTCGTACTCGAGGGGTTTGTCGAGGGTGATCGTGCGGGCGGAGGTGTCGAGCGCGGCGATGGTGAAGATCTGTTGCCGCATATGCATGTTCAGCAACGGGAACGTGGTCGGCAAGGCCTGCTGCTGTTCGTAGAACTTCTGTGTGTTGGCCGCGCGGACGTTGACGAGGTTGCCGGCCGCGAGCGAGGTCAGCGAGCCGCTGCTCGCCAGATGCAGCACGCGGTCCCCTGTCCTGGCGGCGAAGGCCGTATCGCCGGGCTTGCCGCGCAGCTTCACACCTGCCTTCCAGTGGACGTTCACCGTTCCCTCGAAGATGTCCTTGCGGTTGGCCGGCGCGGACGAATGGTCGCCGGAGTACGACGAATGCACTCCCCGGGACTGGACGCGGAACATTCCGCGACCCGGCCACAGCCAGCCGCCCTTGCCGGCTCCCGAGGTCATCCCGTCCTCGTCCCAGTCGGAGCCGTCCGGGGTGAGGGTGTCGTAGAGGGTGTTGGCGTCGGGCCGGTAGACGAACTTCGTCGCGTCTTTGCCGGCGCCACGCAGGATCAGGTAGTCGGCGTCGACGCGGACCTCGTGCGTGACGTCGAACCGCCCGGCCGGAAAGGTGATCGTGCTCAGTTTCGTGTAGCTCCCCGACGGAGAGCAGGACGACTTGATGCCGTCGATCGCGGCCTGGATTCCATGGGTGTCATCGGCTCCGTCGTCGGGTTTGACGTTGTACCGACTCGCCAACTCGGCCGGGGTGACCTGGCAGGTGGCGTTCGGATTCACTTCCGCTGAGCCAGGTAGCGCGGCGCCGCCGCGATAGCCGGCCTTGGTCCAGTCGTAGAGCCCGGTGACCGGCGCGCGCCGGTTGGCCGTTCCGAGATCGAGGCCGGTCAGCGCACCCGGACCCGGTGCGGCGCCTGCCGAACCCGGTGGGACTTGCAGGAATGCCGCGGTGGCGACCACTGCGGCGAGTGCCGGTAGAACGGCACGGCGAAGAGGACCTTTTCGGAACACCCGAAACCTCCGGTGACGAACTGGCGGGAGGTGTTGCGGCGTGTACACCCGGACTCACTGTTTATAGTTCACGTCCCTGTCACCCGTCAACACATGTGAACGTTGTCCATATACGTGAACGCGATGAGTTTCGGGGTTCGCCGGGGTTATCAGGACATACCCACGAAAGGAGCTCGAAATGAGCGACAACGAAGACCGGATCCGGAACCTCATCGAGCGTTGGGCGACCGCCGTCCACGCCGGCGACCTCGACACCGTCCTCGCCGACCACGCCGGTGACATCGTCATGTACGACGTCCCGCCGCCCTACGACGGTGTCCACGGGATCGAGGCCTACCGCGAAACCTGGCCATCCTTCTTCGAATGGCAGGCAAAGGGCGCGTCGTTCGAAATCGTCTCACTCGACGTCGTCGCCGGCGAGGACGTCGCGTTCGCGTACGCCCTGCTGCGGTGCGGGACACCGCAGGAGTTCGCCGGGAATCCGGCGAACCGTCTGCGGCTGACCTTGGGGCTGCGCAAGGAATCCGGCCGGTCGGTCGTCTTCCACGAGCACCACTCGTTCCCCTTGAGCTGAAAGGGACTTTCAGCTCACTGACCTCCGGATCGGAACTGGTCGAGCACCCGGCGTTCCCGTTTCGTCGGCCGACCGGCACCGCGTTCACGGCGAGCGACCGGAGCGGCCGATTCCGGAGGCGGTGGGGGCGTCCGGTCGATGAAGCAGGTGGCGGCGTCGACCGCGCCGACCCGTTTCTGGATCACGCGGGTCACCTCGACGATCTTGGTGGTCTCACCGACGCGCGCGCGGACCTCATCGCCAGAGGTGACGGTCGTGGCCGGCTTGGCGGGCTTGCCGTTGACGCGCACGTGCCCGCCACGGCACGCCGCGGCCGCATCCGGACGCGTCTTGGTCAGCCGGACGGCCCACAGCCAGCGATCAACTCGAGTGGACTCCACAGCCGTACATAGTGGCCCATCACCGCCGTGTCCCGCCCACCTGCCTGCGGCAATCCCGCCGAAAAGAATCCGGAGCGACATTGCCACTTGACAGAACCGCAGGTATAACTTGTTCTAAATACCTCAAAGGTGAGGAAGATCACATGAACGACGAACCCAAGTGGAGTAGCGCTTCTGGACAGTTATCACGTCGAGTATTCATCGCTGGAACTGGTTCTATCTTTGGGGCCGCTGCCCTCGGTGGGACCGCATTCGCCACTCAAGAAAGATCTCTCTCCGCGAAAGATCCGATCGCCGACGCGGCGCAAATCCCGGCTCTCGTCATCGGTTCCGGATACGGCGGTTGCGTCGCCGCGCTCCGGCTGGCCGAAGCGGGCGTCGACGTGCACATGGTCGAAATGGGAATGGCCTGGGACACCCCGGGCACCGACGGAAAGATCTTCGCCAACACAACGACCCCGGACTACCGCTCCTTCTGGTTGCGCACCAGGACAAAACAGCCGCTCAGCAACTTCCTCGGGTTCCCGCTGGACAAGGACGTCCCGCGCTATACCGGCATTCTCGACGCCGAGGAGTTCGGCGGGATCATCGTCTACCAGGGCCGGGGAGTCGGCGGCGGCTCGCTGGTCAACGGCGGGATGGCGGTGACACCCAAACGGGAGAACTTCGGCACCGTCCTCCCGACGGTCAACGCCGACGAGATGTACGGCGTCTACTACCCGCGTGCCAACACCGGGCTCGGCGTCACGACGATCGATCCCAACTGGTTCGAGACCGCCGAGTGCTACCAATACGCCCGTGTCGGCCGGAAACACGCGCAGCGGTCCGGTTTCCCCTTCATGTTCGTCCCCGATGTCTACGACTGGGAGTACATGAAGAAGGAGCAGGCCGGGACCGTCCCGAGGTCGGCGCTGGCCGGGGAGATCCTCTACGGCAACAACCACGGCAAGAAGTCGTTGCAGCAGACCTATCTGCCGCGGATCCGGGCGACCGGACGGGTCACCATCTCGTCGCTGCACCGCGTCACGTCGGTCACCCCGGCGGGCGGTGGCGGCTACACCGTCGTGATGGAACAGCTCAACACCACCGGCGGCGTCGCGGCGACCAAATCCGTCACCGCCGGCAAGGTGTTCTTCGCCGCCGGCAGTGTCGGCACCAGCAAACTGCTGGTCAAGCTGAAGGCGACCGGCGCGCTGCCCGGCCTGAACGGCGAGGTCGGCAAGGGCTGGGGTGACAACGGCAACGTCATGTGCGGCCGCGCCAACCATCTGTGGGACCCGACCGGGGCGCTGCAGTCGTCGATTCCGACCGCGGGGATCGACAACTGGGCTGCGGGCGGTGCGTTCGCCGAGGTCGCGCCGCTGCCGACGGGAATCGAGACGTTCGCCTCGTTCTACCTGTCGATCACCAAGAACCCCAACCGGGGCACGTTCTCCTGGAACGCCGGGGCGGGCAAGGTCGACCTGAACTGGCAGACCGCCTGGAAGCAGCCCTCGATCAACATGGCGAAGACGATCTTCGACAAGATCAACGCGAAGGAAGGGACTATCTACCGGACCGACCTCTTCGGCATCTACAAGATCTGGGGAGACCACCTCACCTACCACCCACTCGGCGGTGCGGTGCTGAACAAGGCGACCGACAACTACGGGCGTCTCCATGGCCACCCCGGCCTGTACGTGATCGACGGTGCGCTGATTCCGGGCAATACGAGTGTCAATCCGTTCGTCACCATTACCGCGCTGGCTGAACGGAATATCGAAAAGATCGTCGCCACCGATTTGTGACGACGACCGGGCGGTGACATCTAAAAGAAGGGCTGGGGCCGCCACCCCGGCCTGAATTCTCACTGCACCTGAATTATTACAGCTTCGGCAGTACACAGACGGTGTCGAGACCCAAAACGTGGTTCAGCCGGCCGAATGCGAGCCACGATCCGATGCTCATACTCAGTTCGACTATTTCCTGCTGGCTGTAGCGAGCGGTCATCCGCTGCCAGAATTCCTCGTCGAGGCCGTGGTGGTCGAGCGCGTACCGTTCGGCGTATTCGGCGGCCAGCCGGGTCCGTTCGTCGAACGCGTCGGTGATGCGCCATTCGGTCACCGCCTCGGCGAACCCCTCTTCGACCTTCTGACCGTCGCGTTCGGTCCGCCAGTCCTGGCAGAAGACGCAGCCGTTGATCTGCGCGATCCGAAGCCGCGCGGCCTCGAACTCGCGGAGGCCGAGGGTGGTGTGCGCGTACACCGCGAGCGACAACTTCGAAGCCGCGACGCCGATCCCGGGCACCATTTCGCCCCAGACGTAGCCGATCGGGTCCTTGCCCTCGGGGATGTCGATGTTCATCGCGCTCTCCTTCCGAGCTTGCCTGTCGCCGGTCGTAGCGGGACATCGAGTGCGTCGTAGAGCCCGGGTTTGGCGTCGACCAACCAGTCGATGGCGCCGACCAGCCTGCCGACCGCGGTCGCGTTTCCGCCGGCAGAACGGTTCTCGCCCTCGTCGGTGGCCTCGATGGAGACCTCGATTCGAGGCCTGCCTTCGATGATCACCCGGTGCGCGCCGTCGCCGCTGGGAGGCTGCGGCCAGTCCGGTGCGCACGACGCGTGGATCCGTGTCACGTGTTCGATGACGATGCGAGGTTCGCCGTCCACGATGCCCTGCACTTCGAATCGCACGGCACCCTGCGTGCCCGCTGCGAACTCGCCCATCGCCCGTGTGGTCACGGTTTCCTCGAGCGCGCGGCGATCCAGCGTCTCGCGGATCTCATCGAGTTCGACCCCGAGTCCTCTGGCCATCAGCCGCAGCTGCCCGCCCCACACCATGGACGGGATCGACGGCGCCAGCATCGGCGGCTCGTAGTCCATCGGCTGCCCCATCCCGACCAGGTACCGGACCGAATCCGGCTGGTCGTAGGTGGAGTAGTCGAAGATCTCCTGGCAGCGGATCACGTCCACGGTGGTCCCGAGCCCGCTGATCAGCAACGGCAGGACGTCGTTGCCCCAACCGGGATCGACGCCCGAAACGAACAGCGAACCGCCGCCATCGGAGATCGCGGTGAGCACCGGCTCCCGCAGTTCTTCGGGGGCGTTGCGCTGGTCGTAGAGCGCGTACAAGGCAGGCGTCACCACCACCGCGCCCGCCCGGATCGCCCGCGTGATGTCGTCGAGGGCCTCGACCGGCCGGATGTCGCCGGACGCCGCGTAGACGACGGCGCGGGGCCCGGCGGCCAGTACCGCTTCGACGTCATCGGTCGCCGCGACACCCAGCTCCTCGACGCCGGCGAGAACACCGGCGTCACGGCCGACCTTCGCCGCGTCGTGCACGAGCACGCCCGCGAGTTCCAGTGCCGGATGGGCCTCGACGGCCCGAATTGCCGCACGACCGATGTTGCCTGTACCCCAGACAACTGTGGGAATCATGGATTCGAGGTTAACGGAATCGCCGATCCCTGCCTAGTTCCGAAACAATCACGAAAACCGTCTGACCAGGCGCTTTACCCGCATTCTGGCGGGCAGGCAACAAAGGCGTTCCGGTACGCGGAACGGGGAGAATATTGTGGACGGCCGTCAATATCCTGCACGCCGTTTGGTCGCGATCGACAACTGCGCTCGGCGGGCCTTTGCCGCGTGACCGACCGGTCTATCGGTCGCTTCGCAGCCGGGCGTGCAGGTGCACGTCGTGCCACCCGTCGGCGTGCAGCATCGACGAGCGCAACGTGCCTTCGAGCCCGAACCCGGCTTTGCCGGCGATGCGGCAGGACGCCGGATTCGCCGTGGAATGCAACAGGAACAGGCGGTTCAGCCGGACCGTGCCGAAGGTCCACCGCGTCAACGTTTCGACCGCACGGGCGGCGATACCAGCTCCTCGCTCGGTGGGAAGGACCCAGTACGACAACTGAGCGGACGCCTCGAAAAGGGAAATGGTCCGGAGGCCGACCTGCCCGATCGGCCGGTCGTCGCGTGCGTCGACCACCGCCCAGCTCGCGTCAGTCTCGTCGGCCCATCGCCTGTCCCAGCCCGCGATCCAGCCGAGCGCCTCCTCGTCGCCGTCGATGCGGCGGACGTGCCAGCGTTGGATGTCCGGGCAGGCGAAGGCCGTCTTGACGACCTCCGCGTCGTCTCTGCACCACGGCCGCAGCACGAGCCGGTCGTCGACGATCAGGCACGGTTGCGCACCGGCCCGGAAAGTACCGGCGGGCAAGGCGGGCTCGATGAGCAGAGGCACGCGTCCATCATCGCCGACCGGCGGCGCGGGGCAAGCCGCCGGTCTCGGTAGCATCGTTTGATCATGGACATGATCATCGTGCCGCCGGGCGAGGTGACCCTTTCGGATCGGCGAACCCAGCGGAGCTGGGCGGTCGATGTCGGCTCGTTCCGCCTCGCCCCCGTGCCGGTCACCCAGGAGTTGTACGCGGCGAGCACAGGGGAAATGCCGAGCCTCGTACGAGGTGACCGGCTTCCGGTGGACGGCGTTTCGTGGCTGGACGCCATCGAGTTCTGCAACGTCCTGTCCGAACGCGCGGGCCTGACGCCCGCGTACCGCCTCGGTGGCGACGTCGAGTGGGACACCGCCGCCGACGGTTTCCGGCTCCCGTCCGAAGCGGAGTGGGAACACGCCTGCCGCGCCGGCACGACCGGACCGCGATACGGGCACCTCGACGAAATCGCCTGGTACCGCGCCAATTCCACGGAGTCGTCGCACGACGTGGGCACGAAAGCACCCAACGCGTGGGGTCTGCACGACATGCTCGGCAACGTCTGGGAATGGTGCTGGGACATCTACGACGCCGAGGTGTACGGCGAATACCGGGTCCTGCGCGGCGGTGGCTGGTTCGACGAACGCTGGAGCTGCCGGGCCTCGGTCCGCCGCCGGAGCCACCCGACTTTCCGTGTCGACGACGTCGGCTTCCGCCTCGCACGGTCACTGTGACCCCGCCGACAGCGGAGATCGTTCACACGATTGAATGACGGCCACGGATACCCGCCGGGTGTCGAATACTGGAGGCCACCATGACCGAAACCGCTCCCCGGGACGTCGAACGCGTCTACTCCACCGCCGACGTCGTCGCGAAGCTGCGCCGCCTCGCTGACGCGCTCGAGACCGAGACGCCGTTCCGCATCCAGATCGCCGGAGAGCGCATCCGTGTCCCCGCCCGCGCCCAGTTCTCCATCGAGCACGAGCGCGGCGATGGCGAGGAGGAGATCGAGTTCCAGCTGAAGTGGGAGATCGCGGAGGACGACTCCGACGACGATGACGAGTCCGACGAGACCGTCGTCTGATCTTCAGGCGGGCCGGAGCAGGTCGTCGAGGCCGATCCGCGTGAGGAACTCTTCCCTGATCCGGTCTGCGACGACGCTGACTTCTTCGGCCCCATCGCTGGACGGGTCGATGTGGACCCGGAAAGGCCGTTCGTCCTCGGGCGCCTGGACGACGTCGACGATGGCGTCGGCGACGGCCGCGACGTCGGCGTCCGGCGGGGCCAGCGCCGCGAGGCGGGCACCGACCTGCTCCATCAGCCCGGCGTACTTCTCCTCGTAGGCCTCGACGGTGGCGTTGTCGGCCGGGCGTCCCGCGTTGGCGAAGTGGTTGGTGCCGGACGTGAACGCACCCGGGACGACGATCGTGGTGCCGATCCCGAACCTGGCCAGTTCGGCCGCGTAGCTCACGGCGAGTGCGTCCATCGCGGCCTTCGCGGCGAAGTACGGCGCCAGGTAGGGCGGAGTGCCGCCGCGGGTGCTCGAGCTGCCGACCCACACCACGAGGCCGTTGCCCTGTGCCCGCAGGCGAGGGAGCGAGGCGCGGTTGACTCGTTGCGCGCCAAGGACATTCGTGTCGTAGACCTGGGCGAGTTCGGCCGGGGTGAACGCTTCGGCCGGGCCGGTGACCATATGTCCGGCGTTGTGCACCACGACGTCCAGGTTGCCCTGCTCACCCAGGATGGCGGCGACCGCCGCGTCGGCGGATTCCTGGGAAGCGACGTCCAATTCGATCGCGCGGAGGTCGACGTTATTCGCCTTCGCGTAGTCCTCGGCGTCCTCGACCGCTTTGGCGTTACGCCCGGTGGTCTGCCGCATTCCCGCGTAGACGGTGTGCCCGGCCCGGGCGAGCGCCCGTGCGGTGAGGGCGCCGAACCCGCTGGAAGCGCCGGTGATGACGATGACCTTGTTCATGACGAGATCCCCTTTCCGGGATTTCAGACGATGCCGCCGTTGGCGCGGAGGACCTGACCGTTGACCCAGCGGGCCGGGCCCGCGAGGAAGGAAATGACTTCGGCGATGTCGCCGGGGGTGCCGAGGCGCTCGAGCGGCGCCTGCGAGGCCATGCGGGAGATGGTCTCCTCGTCCTTGCCGTCGAGGAACAACGCGGTGGCGGTCGGGCCGGGGGCGACGGCGTTCACGGTGATGTCACGGCCGCGAAGCTCGCGGGCAAGGACCAACGTGACCGCCTCGACGGCCCCCTTGGTGGCGGCATAGGCGGCGTAGCCGGGGATCGACAGCCCGAGCACCGAGGTGGAGAAGTTGATGATCGCGCCGCCATCGCGAACGCGGCGGGCGGCCTGCTGGTCGACCACGAACGTGCCGCGGACATTGGTGCGCAGCAGGCGATCCAGGACGTCGAGATCGAGGTCGGCCAGCGGGGCCAGCTGCAAGATGCCGGCCGCGTGGACGACGACGTCGACGCCTCCGAAGGTCTTCTCCGCGGTGTCGAACACCGCCGCGACGGCGTTCTCGTCGGCGACGTCCGCCTGCGCGGCGATCGCCTGGCCGCCCTTCGCGGTGATCGAGTCGACCGCGGCCTGCGCCTCGTCCTTGTTGCCGCCGTAAACGACGACGACCGCGAACCCGTCCGCCGCGAGCCGCTCGGCGCTGTCCCGGCCGATGCCTCGCGACCCGCCGGTGACGATCGCTACGCGTGTCATGGTGTGCTCCCATCCGTGTTTCCGTTGCTAACATAATCACCGTATCAGCGATATCGAACCAGCGCTACCCCCGGAGTGTTATCGTTGATTCGTGACTTTGACGACGAAAGACCGATTGGTCCGGGCAGCGGCGGATCTGCTGGTGGAGGGCGGCCGCGACGCGCTCTCCACGCGCGCGGTCAGCGCTGCGGCCGGAGTGCAGGCACCTACGCTCTACCGGCTGTTCGGCGACAAGGACGGCCTTCTCGACGCGGTGGCCACCTACGGGTTCGAGAGCTACCTCGCCGGCAAGCACGCGCTCGGCGAGAGCGATGACCCCGTCGATGACCTGCGACGCGGCTGGGACCTGCACGTCGAGTTCGGACTGTCCTGCCCCGCGTTCTACCTACTGATGTACGGCGAGCCACGGGTCAGGGAGTCGCGCCTCGAAGCGGACGCCATGCTCCGCCGCATCGTCGAGCGCATCGCCGAAGCGGGCCGCCTGCGCGTCACGGTCGAACGCGCCGCGCAGCTCGTCCACGCGACCGGGATGGGTGTGATCCTCTCCCTCATCGCGAGCCCGCCGGAGCAGCGCGACCTGGAGCTGATCACCTCCGCGCGCGAACACGTCCTGAGCACCATCACGACCGACACGTCCGGCGACGACGCCTCCGACATCCCCAGCCGCGCCGTGTCGCTCAAGGCGGCGCTGGACAAGGACCCCGTCGACGCCCTGACCTCGGCCGAGCACGCCCTGCTCGCCGAATGGCTCGACCGCATCGCCCGCTGAGCTCGCAGGTTCAGGCGAGGGTCCGGGCGGCGTCGACCGCCTGCCCGGCGTACGAACGTCCGAAAAGGACGGTGTGCACCAGCAGCGGAAAGAGCTGGTGCGCGCCGATCCGCTCGTTCCAGCCCTCGGCGAGCGGAGCGACCTCTTGATAGGCGGCGAGCACCCGGGACAGATGCGGGCAGCCGAACAGCTGCAGCATGGCCAGGTCGGTCTCCCGATGCCCGCCGTGCGCTGCCGGATCGATCAGCCACGCGTCGCCGTCACCCCACAACACGTTGCCGTTCCACAGATCGCCGTGGAGCCGGGCCGGCGGCTCCGCAGGGCCTTCCACCTCTGGAAGCAGCTCACAGGCTCGTTCGATGACGGCCGCCTCGGCACCGTCCAAGGTGCCCTCATCGACCGCGCGTCGCAGATACGGCAGGACCCGATACTCGGCATACCAGTCAGGCCAGGTCTTCCCAGGTTCGTTCGTCATCGGCGCGAGCCCGATCCACGCGTCGACCGGACCGTCCGGCGGGGGCGCGCCGAACGCGGGCGCGCCGGCATTGTGCAGTCTCGCGAGTCCACGCCCCAGCCGCTCCGCCGCCGGCTGCATCGGGCGTCCTCGCACCAGGAATTCGGTGACGAGCCAGTCGTCGTCATGGCCGTGGACCTCGGGAACGCAGACCACACCCGGCTCCGCGAGCCACCGCAGACCGGCGACCTCCGCCCGGATGGCGTTGCGGCCGTGGCCACGTTTGACCACCACGGCGTCGCCACCTTCGAGCCCGACTTCCGTCACCGCGCCGGCCAGCCCATGCCGTTCGACCACGGCACGGCCGGTGAACTTCGTGGCCGCGGCGGACGGCGTCGAAACCTCGGTCATGTCCGGCAACCTACCTCCCACTGATCGGGTGATCACCAGGTGTTTAGGCTGATCACCAGGGGGATCCACATATTTCACTCGAGGGGAGATCGGTCGTGCCCGAACGTCCGAGAGTTCGTCAGGTCGTCATCGCCGTGGCCATCGGAGCCGCACTCGCCGGCTGCACCACGCCGGTCAGCGGAAAGGTCCAGCCCAGGGCCGACGGGACCACGTCCGGGGTGCCGTCCAGCCCCGCGCCGACGACCACCGAAATGCCGTACCTGACGACCACACCCACCCTCGAGGTCACCGACCAGACGGTCAAACCCGGGACCAAACTGAAGTTCGGCGAGCAGGCGATCGTCCCGTTCTACAGCCGCTACGCGAAAGGCGTGGTCGGCATAACGGTCACCGTCGAGTCGGTCAAGGCCCCGGACGCCGACATCGACCAGCTGCCGCTCAACGACGAGGACAAGGGAAAGCTGCGCGGGAAGAACTTCTTCTTCGTCCGCGAGAAGCTGACCAACGTCGACGGCACGAACCTCGCCGAGGTCCACACCCCTTACCTGACCGCCACGACCAAGAGCGGCGGCTTCCCCGGCACGCTGCTCGGCATGGCCAAGGTCGCCGTCACCGGCTGCGAAGAGAAGTCCTTCGCGCCGAAGGACTTCTCCGTCAAGGGCGCTGTCTACGAAGAGTGTCACCTGCATTTCGGCGTCGCTTCGGACCCGATCGCTTCGCTCGCGTACACGGACAAGCCCTACGAGAGCGCGGCTTCCCGAGCCGTGACCTGGCGGAACAAGTAGTTGATCGTGGTACATGAAGGACCCCTTCCCTACGCTCAGGGTCAGGGCTCCGGCAAAGTCGGATCCCCGTTGAGTCACCAACGACGGCCGGGACGAGAACAAGGTCGTGATGGTCCCCTTGAGGGACCCTGAGTCCCTCAAGGGGACCATCACAACCTCAACAACCCGCACAAAAGCGACATATCCGATCAACCGGCAGGGTTTGCGTCCTTTGCGGACTCCGGGCCACCTAAGGCGACGTTCGCAACCGTCAGGCAGCTCCGAGTGGGGAGTATTCGGGACGTTCAACGTCCCGAATACTCCCCACTCACTTACCTGTGGAAACGACTTTGCCGGGCCCCTGACCGTTCACCGTAAAGAAGGTCAACGCTTGCCTCGCACGCGATACGAGCCACAAGGCGGTTCCACAAGGCCGTCGGGATGACTTCTCGGTTGTCATCGCCAAGAGGCACACTTGGTGCGGCCAACATGGTTGAACTCATACATGGACCTTTCAGGCAACGGTACGCCCGATTTTTCGGGGATATCTCATTACGATCTTCAATTTGCAATAGCAAACAGGTGTTGCAGCCGCACGAACCCTGCCGGCTGGCCTGAAGCCACCCGAGCCGCCCTACGTCGCGCGCAGCCTACCTGCAGCACGCCGCCAATCAACGTAGCGGGGCCGATGAACACGCCCCCCATTTAGTCAACACCACACCCAGCCGTGGCCCTTCTTCAATTCAGCGGGCTTGGATCAGACTCCTTTCTAACCTGAGCCAGTCAGGGACGGTCGGCAACCCACATCCATGGGCCCCAAACCGCAAGGCGCCTACTCGCCATCGCAACCACGGCCGTGACTTCTACGGCTTCATCAACCAATCGTGTACCCGGAGCGTGATCATCAATGCCACGGCCCGATCTCGCCGCGAGTCGCCCCGGACCACCCGACCACCGACTTCTGGAGCATCCGTCGCCCTTCAGGATCCTGCCGGAGTTTGCCACATCAGTGCAGCTCAAACCATGTTTACATCCATACGCCAGACTTCACACTTGAGGGTCCTTCGCATTTCGCCCTCAGGGAACGTCGAGTTGCCTGCACCGCACTCCGGAGTCCCCCAATGCCAGGTCCGTCAGATGTAAGTCTCAGGCCGCGATCGCCAGCGTGACGGACCGGCCGCGCGAGGTCGCCAGGCTTTCGCGGCACGCGGCGATCAACCGGGACGAGGCGGCGCTTTCGCCGTGACCGCAACGGGGGCAGGTCATCGTGACATCGCCCGACAGCTCGTCGACCGCCACGGTCAGCTCGGTCGCGCAGGGGCGGCACCAGCGGTGCCTCGTGACCGGGTTGACGTGCATCGGGGACGAGACGCACTGGTGGATCCAGCGTCCGTGCATATGGCAGGTCAGCCGCTCATCCGGGGACAGGGTGCCGACGTCTTCCGCGTCGTCTTCCATCGCCAGCAGAACCGGCAGGGTGCGGGTCGAGGGGTTGATCCGCCTGGTCGAGGCCAGTGTCGTGGTGTTCATCGCTTTCTCCTTCCGGCTCCTATCAAGTCGTCGAACGGCGAAGGCGGAAAACGACATGGCTCCGGAGGAATCCAGGATCTTTTTTCGGGCATCCCCCTTGCGGGTGGTTCGATCTTGGCCGTGCCAGCATGCCGACCTCGTGCGATCAAACCGTTACCCCATTTGGGCTAACCGGGCGTATCTTTCGGGCTACGAACCCTGCCGGTAATCACCCAACGGAGACAGATCCCATGACGGCTGCCATCAGGACACTGTCCACCGCGGACAGCGGCGGCCACGGATACCTGTGGCTTCCCCCCGCCGGCGGCACCCTCCGTGCTTTCGATGAACTCGTCGCCGCGGACGGCACGAGCACCTGGGGCGTCGAGTACCCCGGGCGCGGAGAGCGTCCGGCCGACCTGCCCGCTCCGGGTATCGAAGAACTCGCCAGGCAGCTCGCGGCGGAGGTCGCCGGCGAATTCGGTGCGGAATGGTTCTCCCGGACCGTCCTCGTCGGCTTCGGCATGGGCGCGTTCGTCGGGCTCGAGCTGGCTCAACGGATCGGTGTGACGCCGGCGGCCCTCATCGTCGTGGACGCGTGCGCGCCGCAAAGGCGATCGCCCGACAAGAACGCCAAAGCCGGAGCGGCCGCGATGGGCCGGGTGTTCGGCCGCACGGGCCTGACCCCGATCGCCGGCTACCGCGACTCCCCCGAACGCTGGGAGCACGCGCTGGACCTGCTCCAAGGCGATCTCCGCCTACTGGAGGCCTACCGCGGACCGGCAAGGACGCGGCTCTCCTGTCCGATCGCCGCCCTCCGCGGCAGCGACCATCCGGCGTACACGGCGGGCGATGACGCCACCGCGGCTTGGCGGGTCTGGACGTCCGGCCCATTCGTCGGACGGGTTGTGCCGGGCGGGCATCTCGGCGTGCTCGAATCCGGGCGGGAAGCCGAGTTCTGGGCCCGGCTCCGCCGGCTCGAAGCGCTGTTCGCCGACGTCGAGCGGGAAGCCGCCTAGGTGTTCGGCCCGCGCGTGCCGGTTCTGATCACCGCGCTCCGGCGA
This sequence comes from uncultured Actinomycetota bacterium, assembly GCA_963766045.1. Lineage (GTDB taxonomy): Bacteria > Actinomycetota > Actinomycetes > Mycobacteriales > Pseudonocardiaceae > Amycolatopsis. Next base: position 3,800,731 of record CAVXYN010000003.1, read on the forward strand.
GGTGTTCGAGCGCGAGCTGGGACAGGCGGATGAAGCCGTATCCGCGTTCCGCCGCCTTGTCGGGGTCGAAGTCTTCGAACGCGGAACGGTCGGCCAGCAGTTCGGTCGCCGTTTCGCCCTCACCGAGCGTCGGCATCGCCAGTTCCGGGACCAGCGCCTCGTTCAGCGCCTCGCGCACCTCGGGATCGGCGCGGAATGCCCGCGCACGGTCGGCGAGGAGCAGGTACGTGCGCATATTGGCCTCCGCACTCGCCCAAACCCCGTCCATGCTCTCCGTACGCAGAGGCTTGTAGTCGAAGTGACGTGGCCCCTCGTAGCCGCCGTGCTCGAGCAGATCGACGAGGAAGAACGACGACAGCAGGTCGCCGTGGCCGAAGACGAGGTCCTGGTCGAAGCGCGGGCCTCGCTGCCCGTTGAGGTCGATGTGGAACAGCTTGCCCTGCCACAGCGCCTGCCCGACGCCGTGCACGATGTTGAGCCCCGCCATCTGCTCGTGGCCGACCTCCGGGTTGACCCCGACGATCTCGTGGTTCTGCAGAGTGGAGATGAAGGCGAGCGCGTGCCCGACAGTCGGCAGCAGGATGTCGCCGCGCGGCTCGTTCGGTTTGGGCTCGAGGGCGAGCCTCAAGCCGTAGCCCTGGTCGAGCACATACTGAGCGAGGAAGTCGATCCCTTCGCGGTAGCGGTCCAACGCCGTCCGGATGTCCTTCGCGGCGTCGGTCTCGCTGCCTTCCCGCCCGCCCCAGAGCACGAACGTGGAAGCGCCGAGTTCGGCCGCGAGGTCGAGGTTCCGCAGGATCTTGCGCAGCGCGTAGCGGCGGACGGAGCGGTCATTGCTGGTCAGGCCGCCGTCCTTGAAAACGGGATGGCTGAACAGGTTCGTGGTCACCATCGGCACGACGAGCCCGGTTTCGGCGAGGGCCGCCTGGAACCGGGTGAGGTGACGGCCGCGCTCGGCGTCGGCGGAGCCGAACGGCATGAGGTCGTCGTCGTGAAAGGTGATCCCCCACGCGCCGAGTCCGGCCAAGCGGTGCACGGCTTCGACCGGGTCGAGCGGAGCGCGAGTGGCCGATCCGAACATGTCGTTCGCCTGCCAGCCCACGGTCCACAGCCCGAAGCTGAACCTGTCCGCACGCGTCGGTGCCTCGGCCATCACGCCTCCACGAATTAGTTTGATGCCTGAACTTATCGAGGCTCGCCGACCGGGTCAAGGCTTTCGTTCAGGCATCGAACGAATACAATCGCGCGATGATCGGCACTCGCCCGGCGGGGCAGCACACCGTGCGGCAGCACAACTCCGCCCTCGTCCTGGGCGCAATCGCGGACGGCGCGGGCACATCACGGGCACGGCTGGCCGCCTCAACTGGCCTCACGAAGGCGACGGTGTCCACTGTGGTCGATCGCCTGATCGCCGCGGACCTGGTGGCCGAGGGCGAGCCGGAGCAGCGAAGCGGCCCGGGCCGACGGGGCACCGTCATTTCGCTCTCCCCCACCGGCCCGCACGGCCTCGGCATCGAGATCGGCGTGGACTACCTGGCGTCCTGCCTGGTCGACCTGACCGGCACCGTGCGCGCGGAGGAGGTCCGGTACGCGGACAACCGCACACCGCGGGTCTTCCAGCGCGTGTCGGCGTTCCTGCGGAAAGCGCGCAAGCAGGCGGACGTACTGGGAGTTCCGGTCGGCGGCGTCGGGATCGCCGTCCCAGGCCTGGTCGAATCCTCCAGCGGACTCGTACGTCTCGCCCCGAACCTCGGGTGGCGCGATGTCGACCTCACGCATCGGCTCGGGGACTCGTTCGCCATCGGCAATGAGGCCAACTTCGCCGCGCTCGCCGAACTGTGGCACGGATCCGCCCTGCCCGATTTCGTGCACGTGTCCGGCGAAATCGGGATCGGTGCGGGGATCGTGCTCGATCGCGCGCTGTTCGAGGGCGTACGAGGCGCAGGCGGCGAGATCGGTCATCTGCCGGTCGCCCCGGACGGGCCGACCTGCTCCTGTGGCGCCAACGGCTGTCTGGAGCGGATGGCCGGTCAGGAGGAGATCCTGCGGATGGCCGGTGCGGAGTCGGTCGACGAACTGGTCTCCGCACTCGAATCAGAAGATCAAGCGGCCCTCTCCGCCGTTCGTTCCGCGGCCGGCCATCTGGGCATAGGACTGTCCACAGTGGTCAATCTGATGGACGTCCCCGCGGTGGTGCTCGGTGGTACCTACGCGCGGTTGGAGCCGTGGCTGCGTGAGCCTTTGCAGGCCGAACTGGAGCGCCGCGTACCCAGCTCGGCGTGGTCACCGGTGCGAATCGTTCGCTCGGAACTCGGCACGGGTGCCGCGGTCCGTGGCGCCGCCGGTTCGGTGATCCGCGGCATCCTCTCCGATCCAGACCAGTACCTCACCACTCGCTGGCCGTCCGATGTGGACGCCGTGGGGGACGTTCCGGGGCGGTGAGTTCCGGCAGTACGGGTATCCCGGGGAGCGGAGCAATCTGCTGCGCCCGCTTCTCGATGTCCGTCCTCCCGGCACGCCGGGCGTACACGATCAGCTCCTCGCGCTCGTCCCGCGGAAGCCATCCCAGTTCCGCCCCGCTCTCGAGCCGCACGAGCTGCTCCACGAGTTCGGCGGACTCCGCCCCGAACTCCTGCATCCGCCGGGTCAGCGCCTCGGCCGCGCCGACGTACCCGGCCTGCCATGCGTGGATCGCCAGCAGCTGAGCCGTGGCCGCCATGATGTCCCCGAGGTGGAACCCGCCCTCCGCGGCCAGATGCCCGGCCAACCGGAAACTGCGCCGCCCCTCGCCGAGCGGCCCCTCCTCCCGGATGGCGTCGAGCAGCGCACCGATCTGTCTCGTCAGGTAGTCCTGACCCGCGCCATCCACCTTCACTGCATTCCTCCACCCGGCCGCCATGTTCGAAGGCAAGTGTCAACAGACAGGACGGCAGATACATCGAATGCCGAACTCTTATCACCCGAATGGGTTCAGGCGCGTGCCGCGTTGACGCAGCCACCCGTCTGGCACTTGGTGTTCGTCCCCGGCTCGTAGCACTGGTTCTCATCCTTGCGGCAGGCCGCTTTGCGCTGCTCGGCCAGAGACCGCTTGTCTTTCGCCTTGGTGGTCGTGGTGGTCTCGACGGTGATCATGACCGTCGTGGTCGCCTCAGTGCTCGGGACGCTGGTCAACGTCGGCTGCGCACTCGCCGTCACCGTGACCGAGACCGGCGGGGGCGCCGGAGCGCCCGGCGCCGCGCAGCCCACCGCCGCGAAGAAGAGCGCGACGGCCGGCACCAGGAGCAGAACACGCGCCACGATTCCTCCGCCTCCGCCATCGAACCCGCCTGTAGTCGACGAGAGGGCGGAAGGCGTTACATGAACAGTCCCGAATGTCCCGTATGAGACGTCGGGCGTCTCATACGGGACATTCGGGACGTGCCGGCGCGGCCAGGGTCAGCTGGTCGTGGCGGTGTTGATCGCCCGCGCGTAGTCCGCGGCGGTGCCGGACGAGGAACACTTCTTGATGTCGTCGTACAGCCACATGAAGCCGCCGGGAATGCCTGCGGAGGACTTCCACGCGCTCATCTTGGTCCCGACCTGGGCGGGCGAATTGCCCGCGGAACAACCGGATCCGTTCTTGCTCCACAGCCCGGGATCCACCGGCATGCCGAGCCACTGCCGCCAGGACGCCGGGTTGTTGCCGCTACCGCCGGCGTAGGCCTGCAGGTAGACGCGGTCCACCAGCGCGCCGAGGTTGTTCTTCACGCCTTGCCAGTACGAGACCGCCGTGTACGGGGCGAGGGTGAAGTTCCGGTAGCCCATGGTGTTCGCCATCCGCGCGAACTTCACCGTGGAATCGACCTCGTAATGCGACTCGTCGTCGTTGTTGATCGCGTCCGCCCCGGTCGCGTTCCTCAGCGCCAGGAAGTTGCGGTACAGGATCGTCCCGCTGCCCGTGCCATCGCGCGTCATCAGGTTGTCGATGGCCTCCCAGTCCGGCGTTCCCCATGCGCCGACCGAGACCTCGATCCGGTTGACCGATGTCGGCGCCTGCTTCAGCGTCCGCAGCCGGGCCGGCCACCCCGAGTCGCCCACGTACGCGCCGTTCGACACGACAAGGTGGTCGTTGTAATACAGGTCGCCGTTCGAGTGGACGTGGATGCTCCACAGGATGACCGTGGTGAACCCGGACGAGCGCAGCACGTTCATCACCGCCTGCCCGTCCTGGTAGAACGGTCCCCCGCCGTAGATCGCGGACCGCCCGGCCGCGGCGGGACCCACCTGCGCCTCGGCGGTACTCGGTTGATTGGCCTGGACGGTCGTGACAACCCCCGCGGCGACGACGAAGGCCACCAGCGTGCGTAACCAGCTCCACCTCATCAGGACAGCTCCCTTCGGCTTTCCAGGCAGAGTAAGGGAATTTCCAACGCCCGAGCCAGGACTGTTCGCAGACCTGTCCGGCGGAATCCCTCGGTCGCACCAACGTGGTGTAGACCATTCAGGGCACGAGGCCGTGCCGCGCCTTCCCCGCCTGCTCCTCGAAGATCAGCCACGTCCTCGTCGACCGCACTCCGTCGAGCGCCTGAAGCCGTTCGAGGACGACGTCGCGCAGCGACGCGTTGTCCGGGGTGCGTACCAGCAGCAGGATGTCGAAGTCCCCGCCGACGAGGGACACGTGCTCGACGTACGGGATCTCGCGGAGCTCGGCGGCCATCGTGCGCCACGACGTCTGCTCGACGGTGATCAGGATGTACGCGCTCGTCCCGAATCCGGCCAGCCGCGGATCGATCTTCGCGCCGAAGCCGGTGATCACACCTTCGGCCATCAGGCGCTCCAGCCTGGCGTAGGCGTTGGTGCGCGAGATGTGGAGGCGCTCGGCCAGCGCACGGATCGCGATCCTGCCGTCGGCCGAAAGCTCGGCGAGGATGGCGTGGTCGATGTCGTCGAGGGCAAGTGCCGTTCGTCCCGGAAGCGAGCCGTGAGCCGTGGCACTTTCGGACGTTTTGCTCTCCGAGCGCGCATCTGAGGACCCTTTGTCGCTCATTTCGTCCGCCTCTTGAACACCAGGACTTCGGAACACACCATCTCAGCATCATATGTCTGCGAAAGGTGGTGTGCGCCATGCCGCGGGAGACCCCTGCCGCTTTGCTGCCGTCCCCGTCGCCGGTGCGGTTCCTCGCCGAAGACGGCACCCGCGTCGACGAGCACGACGGCTACCACGAGCCTCCCGCCGAACGGCTCCTCGAGGCCTATCGGCTGATGGTGCTGGGACGCCGCTTCGACGTACAGGCGACGGCTCTGACCAAACAGGGCCGCCTCGCGGTCTACCCTTCGAGCGCCGGACAAGAGGCCTGCCAGGTCGCGAGCGCGCTCGCCCTCGCCGAATCCGACTGGCTGTTCCCGACCTACCGCGACTCGGTCGCGCTGGTCGCCCGCGGACTCGAGCCCGGCGAAGTCCTGACGCTGCTTCGCGGTGACGCCCACTGCGGCTACGACCCGGCCGAGACGCGGGTCGCCCCGCAATGCACACCGCTGGCGACCCAGACCTTGCACGCGACCGGTCTCGCCCACGCCATGCGGCGCCGGGGCGAAGAGTCCGTCGCCCTCGCGCTCATCGGCGACGGCGCCACGAGTGAAGGCGACTTCCACGAGGCGCTCAACTTCGCGGCGGTGTTCAAAGCCCCCGTGGTCTTCTTCGTGCAGAACAACGGCTACGCGATCTCCGTACCGTTCGAGAAGCAGAGCGCCGCGCCCGCGCTGGCGTACAAGGGCGTCGGCTATGGCGTGCGGTCCGAGCAGGTCGACGGAAACGACGCTGTCGCGGTGCTCGCCGTGCTGGACAACGCGGTCGAGCACGCGCGTGCCGGCCGTGGACCGGTGCTCGTCGAGGCCCACACCTACCGGATCGACGCGCATACCAACGCCGACGACGCGACCCGGTACCGCGACCCGGCCGAGGTGGAGAAATGGCGTGCCGCCGATCCGGTCCGCCGCTTGGAGACCTACCTGACGAGCCGGAACCTGTTGTCCGGCAACGACATCGACCGGTTCCAGGCCGAGGCCGAGACCTTTGCGGCGGGTGTACGCGACACGCTCAACACCGACGTGGAGCCCGACCCGATGTCACTGTTCGAGCATGTCTACGCCGAACCGACCCGGCAACTGAGCGCCCAGCGCGCTCAGGTCGCCGCCGAACTCGAAGCAGTGGAGGCCTGATGACCCCGATCACGATGGCCCAGGCGCTCAACGCCGCACTGCGCGACGCGGTCAAGGACGACGACCGGGTGGTCGTCTTCGGTGAGGACGTCGGTCCGCTCGGCGGCGTGTTCCGCGTGACCGACGGGATCACCACCGACTTCGGCGAGGAACGCTGTTTCGACACCCCACTCGCCGAATCCGGGATCGTCGGATTCGCGGTCGGGATGGCGATGGGCGGGTTCCGGCCGGTCGTCGAAATGCAGTTCGACGCCTTCGCCTACCCCGCTTTCGAGCAGATCACCTCGCACGTGGCGAAACTCCGCAACCGCACCCGCGGCGCGTTGTCGCTGCCGATGGTGATCCGGATTCCCTACGCCGGCGGGATCGGCGGCGTCGAGCACCACTGCGACTCCAGCGAGGCCTACTACACGCACACCCCCGGCCTGCGCGTCGTCACGCCCGGCACCGCGCAGGACGCCTACGACCTCCTGCGCGACGCCATCGACTCGCCGGATCCGGTCATCTTCCTCGAACCGAAATGCCGCTACTGGTCGAAGGAATCCGTGTCCTTCACCCGGGACGGCGCCGCCATGGACCGCGCCGTCGTCCGCCGCGAGGGCACGGACGTCACGTTGATCGCGTACGGCCCGATGGTCGCGACGGCGATGGAGACCGCGGAGGCCGCGACCGCCGAGGGCTGGGACGTCGAGGTCGTCGACCTCCGCTCGCTGGCACCGTTCGATGACGAGACGGTCACCGCCTCGGTGCGCCGAACCGGCCGGGCCGTCGTCGTCCACGAGGCCGCCGGGTTCGGTGGCTACGGCGCCGAGGTCGTCGCGCGCGTCACCGAGCAGTGCTTCCACCAGTTGCACGCGCCCGTCCTGCGGGTCACCGGACTCGACATCCCTTACCCGCCACCGAAACTGGAGCGCCACCAGCTGCCGGACGTCGACCGGATCCTCGACACGATCGCCCGGCTGCAGTGGCACGACGAACCGGTGGTGGCCGGTGCCTGACTTCCTGCTCCCGGACCTTGGCGAGGGCCTGACCGAGGCCTCGATCGTCAACTGGCTGGTCTCGGAAGGCGACACGGTCGGCATCGACCAGGTCGTGGTCGAGGTCGAAACCGCGAAGGCCGCGGTCGAGGTGCCGGTGCCGTTCGCCGGCGTCGTCACCCGTCTCCACGGCGAGCCCGGCCAGTCGCTGCCGGTCGGTGCTCCCCTGCTCAGCATCGGCCCCGGGTTCACCGAGCCCGGCCTTGAAACAGTGACCAATGAGAGTAGCGGCAACGTCCTCATCGGCTACGGCACCACGACCACGTCCCGGCGGCGCCGCACCCGCACCGCGGTCACGCTGCCCCCGAAGGCGCCGGGCGTGATCTCACCGTTCGTCCGGAAAATGGCTTCGGACAACGGGATCGACCTTTCCCGCGTGGCGGGTTCCGGCCCGGGCGGCATCATCCGGCGTGTCGACATCGAAGCCGTGCTCACCGGGCCCGAGCCCCGCGAAGGCGAAACGCGGATCCCGCTGCGGGGCGTACGCAAGGCCGTCGCCGACAAGCTGACCGCGTCACGGCGGGAGATCCCCGAGGCCACCGTGTGGGTCGACGTCGATGCGACCGAACTGGTCGCGGCGCGCGCCTCGCTCAACGCGGCCGGGCCGGATCGTCCGGTGAGTCTTCTGGGGCTGATCGCCCGGTTCGCCGTCGCCGGCCTGCGGAAGTTCCCCGAGCTGAACTCCCGCGTCGAAGGTGACGAAATCGTCCAGCTACGGGACATCAACCTCGGCTTCGCGGCGCAAACCGACCGTGGTCTCGTCGTCCCGGTGGTCCACGGCGCGGACTCACTGTCCACAAGGGACCTTTCGGCGGCGATCGGCGATCGGACCACGAAGGCAAGGGAGGGCGCGCTTTCCCCGGCCGGTCTCACCGGCGGCACGTTCACGGTGAACAACTACGGGGTGTTCGGGGTCGACGGATCCGCCGCGATCATCAACCATCCGGAAGCCGCGATCCTCGGCATCGGCCGGATCCTCGACCGGCCTTGGGTGGTCGACGGCGCCCTGGTGGCAAGGAAGATCTGCGAGCTGACGCTCGCCTTCGACCACCGGGTGTGCGACGGCGGAACGGCGGGTGGATTCCTGCGGTTCGTCGCCGACTGCGTCGAATCCCCTGTCACCGCGCTCGGCGACCTCTAGTGTCTCGTGAGTGGTAAAGACGGTTCTAACCGTCCTTACCACTCACGAGAAGGTTGCGGAGGGGGTCCGGTGGGCGGGCGGTCGCTGGGGCGGGGTTTCGGCTGGCTGTGGGCGGCGTACGCGGCCAGCAACTTCGGCACGCGGCTCGCGTTCGACGCATTCGCGCTGATCGCGATCGTGGTATTGCACGCCGGGACGACCGAGGTGTCTCTGCTGGCGGCGGCAGGCCTGGTGGTCGGAGCGGTGGTCGCGCTACCGCTCGGGCCCTGGGTGGAGTTTCGCCGCAAACGACCGGTGATGATCGCGATGGACCTGGTCCGGTGCGGAGCCTTGCTGACGATCCCCGCGGCCTACGCGTTCGGCTGGCTCGGTTTCGGCCAGCTTGTGGTCGTCTCGATCGTCATCGCCGCGTCCGATATCACCTTCCTCGCGGCGAGCGGAGCGTATCTGAAAACGCTTGTGCCACCTGAAGATCTGCTCGTCGCGAACAGCCGGTTCGAATCGACGATGTGGACCACGACGGTGCTCGGCCCGCCACTCGGCGGGTTCCTGATCGGACTGTTCGGACCGGTGGCCACCGTGGTCGCCAACGCGGTGAGCTTCGTCCTGTCTGCCGCTGGAATCCGCGCTATCGGCGGGGACGAGCCGCGCCCAACGCGCACGGACTGGGAACGGCTCCGCGCCCGCGATCTGATCGAAGGATGGCGGTACATCCTCGCCCATCCAGTCCTGCGCCGGCTGTTCGTCAACACGATCCTGGTGAACGGCCTGATCATGGCGACCGCGCCGGTGGTCGCAGTTCTCATGCTCGGCGAACTCCGTTTCGCACCCTGGCAGTACGCGCTCGCGTTCGCCGTTCCCTGCCTCGGCGGTCTCCTTGGCGCCAGGCTCGCCCCCAAACTCGTCGCGCGGTTCGGACGGGACCGGGTCATGCGCGTCGCCGGGGCGGTGCGCGCGTGCTGGCCGATCGGGCTGGTGTTCATCCATCCCGGGGTTTCCGGGATCGTCCTGGTCATCCTGGTCGAGTTCGGGCTGATCGCCTGTATCGGTGTGTTCAACTCGGTGTCCGCCGGATACCGGCTGGAGCAGCTCCCGCAGGACCGGGTCGCACGAACCCTGACCGCGTGGTCGGTCACCGCGAAACTCACCATCGCGGCGATGACCGCGCTGTGGGGTCTGCTCGCCACGCTCACCGGAACCCGTACCGCGGTCGGGATCGCCGGTCTCCTTCTCCTCGCCACGCCGTTCCTCCTCCCCCGCCGCGACCCCGCACGACCCCAAGGTTCCGAGCCCACCCGGGTACCCGAGGATGTTGCGAACCTTTGAGCCGGGTTCCAGGATCGGTGGATGGCGATCAACCGGGTGATGCCCGATCTCGAGACCAAGTCGTTGGAACAGACGAAAGCCTTCTACGTGGAGGTCCTAGGCTTCGAGGTGGTGATGGACATGGGCTGGATCGTGACGCTGGCCGACCCACGGCGGCCCGAACTCCAGTTGAGCCTCATGACCCGCGACGAGACGGCACCCGTCGTGCCCGTCGCGTCGATCGAGGTGGACGACGTCGACGCGCGCTACGCGGCGGCGAGGGCGTCCGGCGCCGAGATCGTCCATGAGCTGACCGACGAGGCGTGGGGTGTGCGCCGGTTCTTCGTGCGCGATCCCGACGGCCACGTGGTCAACGTCCTCACGCATCTCTGACCGGTTTCATCAGGATTTCATGACCCATCCCTAACGTCCCGACACGCAACGTAGTCAACGAGAAGGGACGTTGAAGAAATTCAGGGGCCTTGATGGCGGGCGCAAGCCGACCAGGCGCACTACTACATCCTGATCGGCGGCACCTGCGACGCCGATGGACCAGAGCGTGGCGCGCGGACACGGAGAGGCCCGGCGGGTGGTCCAGAGTTCCTTCGCCGAGAACCCGGGCGCGGAATTCACCGTGGTCGGGTACTCGCAGGCGCGCTGGTCGCGAACCTGATGCTGAGCGACATCGCCGACGGCGACCTCGGGGTGGACAAGAGGACACGATCGCGGACGGCGTCTACCTCAACGCCTCACACGCGTTGCCGCGGCAGAACTGCCGCCCGCCGTGGCCTTCGGCGTGACCGGCTGACCCGGCCCGCGCGTGCCCCGTCCGCCGAGGGGGGGCGGACAGGGGCACGCGCGGGTTCTAGCGTCCTACCGGACCGGTTGTCCTTGCGGCGCCGGTGCGTAGCCGGCTGGCCGGGTGGTGAAGGTGCCCCGGCCCTGGGTCCGGCTACGCAGCCGTGTCGCGTAGCCGAACAGTTCGGCCAGCGGCACGGTGGCGGTGACCACCGTCGTCCCCGCGCGCACGGTCGAACCCAGCACCCGGCCGCGCCTCGCCGCGAGGTCGCCGAGCACCGCGCCGACCGAGTTCTCGGGCACGGTGACGGTGACCTCGACGACCGGTTCCAGCAACGTCATCGCCCCGGCACGCAATGCCTCCCGGAGCGCGAGCCGACCGGCCGTCCGGAACGCCATCTCCGACGAGTCGTTGGAATGCGTGGCCCCATCGGTCAGCGTGACCCGGACACCGGTCACCGGATGACCGCCGAGCGGCCCCTCGGCCAGCGCGTCCCGGCAACCCATTTCCACGGCACGGACGTACTCCTGCGGCACCCGGCCACCGACCACTGTGGCCCGGAACGCGAAGTCCCCGTCTTCCAGCGGCTCGGTGTCGAGGACGACGTGAGCGAACTGACCCGGGCCGCCGTCCTGTTTGACGTGGCGGTAGACGAATCCGGCGACCCCACTGGCGACCGTCTCACGGTAGGAGACCCGCGGCCGCCCGACGCCGACGTCCAGCCCGTGAGCGCGACGGATCTTCTCCACCGCCACCTCCAGATGCAGCTCGCCCATCCCTGACAACACCGTCTGCCCGGTCTCGCGATCCGTCCGGATCACCAGCGAAGGATCCTCCTCGACCAGCCGCGCCAGCGCCGACATCAACCGTTCGGTGCCCGTACCCGTGCGGGCCTCGACGGCGACCGACACGACCGGGTCGGCCACCACCGGCGGCTCGAGAAGCAACGGATCGGTCGGCACGCATAGGGTCGTGCCCGCACGCGCTGACTTCAGCCCGACCACCGCGACGATGTCGCCGGCGTCCGCACGATCCACGCGCGTATGCCGGTCGGCCTGGACACGCAGGATCCGGCCGATCCTCTCGGTGCGGCCCGCACCCACATCCATCACCGCCTCTCCGGTTCCGATCGTTCCCGAGTACACCCGCAGATACGTCAACCGCCCGGTGGCGGTCGCGGTCACCTTGAACACCAGCGCCGCGAACGGCGCCGACGGGTCGGCCGCCCGCTCCTGCGTCACGCCGTCGTGGTCACCACGCACCGGTGGCACGTCCGACGGCGAAGGCAGGTAGGCCACCACCGCTTCCAGCAACGACTCGACGCCGCGGTTCCGGTAGGCGGAACCGCACAGCACCACGACGCCGTCGCCGGTCCGTGTCAGGTCCCGGAGTGCCGAGGCCAGCGTCGACGCCGAGACCGTCGACTCGGCGCAGAACTCCTCCAGTGCCGCGGGATGGAGTTCGGCCACCGCCTCTTCGAGCAGGCGCCGACGCCGATTCGCCTCGTCCAGCAGGGAATCCGGCACCGGACCGTCCTCGAAGGTCTCACCACCGTCGGCCCAGACCAGCGACCGCATACGCAGCAGATCGACCACTCCGGTGAAGCCGTCCTCCCTGCCGATCGGCAACTGGACCACCAGCGGAGCCGGATGCAGCCGCTTCCTGATCGACTCCACCGCCGCGTCGAGATCGGCGCCGGCGCGGTCCAGCTTGTTGACGAAGGCGATTCGCGGCACGCCGTGCCGATCCGCCTGCCGCCACACGGATTCGCTCTGCGGCTCGACCCCCGCGACACCGTCGAACACCGCGATCGCGCCGTCGAGGACGCGCAGCGAGCGCTCGACCTCGTCGGAGAAGTCGACGTGCCCGGGGGTGTCGATCAGGTTGACGCGGTGGCCGTCCCACGAACAGCTGACGGCGGCGGCGAAAATGGTGATACCACGATCGCGCTCCTGGGAATCGAAGTCGGTGACGGTCGTACCGTCATGGACCTCACCACGTTTGTAGGTGGTGCCCGTGACGTACAGGATCCGTTCGGTAAGGGTGGTCTTCCCCGCGTCGACGTGGGCGAGGATGCCCAGGTTGCGAACGGCGGACAGCGGGATTCGGTGATGCGGGTCGGTGCGCATGGCACAGGCCTTTCGGGGTGTTCTCCGGAATTCGGTCGGCGCGATTCCGGACGAACTCGGCTATCTTCGTTGCGGCACAACGAAAATTGCTTAGTTCGTCACAGGACTCCGGCGCGGGCCGCGCGGCCTGCACCGGGCACCCGGAGACACCAGGATCACCTCGTAACAGGACAGAGGGACGACGACGGCGTTGCGATGACGCATTGCCCGGCCCCTCTCTCGTCACGGCGCGCTCGAGCGCGATCCGGGGCGAGTGTAGCGGCTCCGATGTGGACTGAGAACCGATTTCCGAGCCCGGGTAGCTGTTATCGTTTATCGATGTTATCGTGTTTCGATAGTATCGAAGAACGATAACGCAGGAGGTCTGATGCGCACGGCCTGGAGCCCGCTGCCCGCACTGGCCGGGATCACCAGGGTGGCCACCTGGATCACCGGTATCGGCGCGATGGCGGTGATCATCGCGAACATCGCCTCCCTCGGCTGGCTGCCCGGCACGTCGGCCGAGCCGTCCTGTGTGGACACCGGAGGCCTTCATGGCACCCTCAAGAGGGACGCGGTCGCGAGCCCCGGCTTGTCGGGCGTGTGCACCGACACTCCCGACTTCGGTCAGCGACTCGCCGACCTCGGTGATCAGGTTCCCCAGGTCGTCTTCACCGCGGGAGCACTCCTGCTCCTCCTGGGGTTTCTCAGCACAGCGTCTCGCGAAGGCCCGTACGCGGATTCGGTACCCCGGAAACTGGCCGCCCTCGGCTGGTTCGTCCTGATCGGGGGCCCGCTCAGCGCGGTACTCGCCGCCATCTCGGCGCAATCCCTTCGGCACAGCCTGATCGATCAGCCTCGCTCTCAAGACTGGACCGCGTCCTGGCAGACGGTGATCCCGTGGTGGACGATCGCGGCGGGGGTCACCGCGCTGACCTTCGCCCATATCCTCCGCATCGGAACCCGCATGCGCGAGGATCTCGAAGGCACCGTCTGATGGCACCGCGGAGGGGCGAGGGCACCATCTCGGTTCACCTCGACGAACTCCTCGCCGCCCGCGGCATGACCCTCACCCAGCTCGCGAACGAAGTGGGCGTCACGGTCGTGAACCTCTCCGTGCTCAAGAACGAACGCGCCAAGGCGATCCGGTTCTCCACACTGGTCGGACTCTGTCGGGCCCTCGACTGCCAGCCGGGCGACATCCTCAGGTACCGGGACTGAGCCGCTACCCGCAGAGCGCCTTGTCCACAGTGGACAACACGGCGGCGGCCGCCTTCCCGGCGTTCTCGGCCCCGCCGAACGTACCCGGCAGCGCGGTGACCGCGACCGCGGCGGAGCGGCCGTCTTCCGTTGCCCCGCCTCGCGTCTCGAACCCGTGGATGTCCCCGCCGTGTCCCCAGTACTCGCCGCCGCAGGTGAGCGGTGTGCTGACCAGACCGAGGCCGTACCGCGCGCCCGGCCAGATCTCGGCCGGCACCGTCTTCCGCATCTCCGCCAGTTGCAAGGCGGGGAGCAGTTCGCCGTCCAGCAGGGCGCGGAAGAACTCCGCCAGGTCGCCGTGTGTCGAGATCAGCTGTCCGGCGGCCCCGCCCCACGACGGATCCATTTCGGTCGCATCGACGACCTTCCCGGTCGCGTTGTCGGCGATCGCGTAGCCCTGCGGATGACGGCCCTGGATGCCCTGGTCGCCGACCTGCGGCCAGTAGGTCTTCCGCAGTCCCGCCCGCTTGATCACGCGTTCGGTGATCTGCTCGTGCAACGGACGCCCGGTCACCCGCTCGATCACCATGCCCGCCAGCAGGTAGCCGGTGTTGCTGTACTCCCACCGCGTGCCGGGAGCGAACTTCGCCGGATGCGCCAGCGCCGCGTCCAGCAGGTCCCTCGCCGGAAAGTACCGGTGCCGGATCTGCTCGAACCGCTCCAGGCCGAGGTGCTCGGTGTAGTTCGGGAGCCCGCTGGTGTGCTGCAGCAGCTGCCGGATCGTGATCACGTTGGCGTCGATGCCCTCACCGCGCACCAAACCCGGCAGGTACTTCTCGACCGGTGCGTCCAGCTCCACCTTGCCCTCGGCCACCAGCTGGAGGACCACGACCGCGGTGAAGGTCTTCGTGTTGCTGCCCGCCCGCACCTGTCCGTCGCGCGGGACCGGCACCGGCCGGTCGATCCGAGACGACCCGGACACCAGCGAATTCGTGCGGCCTCGATTGCTCACCGAAGCGAGGGCAGCCGGAAACTTCTCCTGGCTCACCAGTGCGTCGAGGCTCTTCTGCAGACCTGGCCCCGAGGGTGCGGACGCCTGGGCCGCAGTGGTCCACGTGGCGCCCATCAACCCCGCCACGGTCAGGACCACGACCGCCTTGCGTACCGGTTTGCTCGTCATCGGCTTCTCCTTCTTCCCTCTGGATCGACACCGGCAACGATGCTCGAATCCCGCGCGAAGATCAGGAGGGCGGCCTACCGGATCCCGGGTGGTGCTGGCGCTACCTCCTGTACGAGTTATTTCGAACCGTGAAGATTGGTCGGACCATTGTCGGCACGGGACCCGGCTGGTTATGGTCAACTCGGCCAGTGGACTAGACCACCGCATAGCCGGGAGGCGACGATGCCCCTCGACGAACAACAGACCTGGGCGTTGCTGAGAGAACTCGACGAGCCGGGCCAGTGGGAATTTCCGGACGACCACGATCACGCGGAGGCACGTGCCCGCTTCGATCGGCTGGTCGCGCGGCTGGACCGGCGGTTCGGCTGCTCATGCGCGGCAGACCGCCAGGTTCAGGACGCCAGCCATCTCGGCACGATCATCGTGCCGGCCACCGCCACCACGGCACCGGCGCCATTGACCGTCACCATCAGCAAATTCGGCCGCCTCGCCGCCGTGAGCCTCGGAAATCCCGGCAGCTATGACGAGGACGAAGAACGCGCACTCTTCCCGATCCACGATCGCCGCCGGATCGAGGAGGAACTCCAGACACTCGGGTATCACCCCGTCGCCGAGCACTTGCTCTGGACGCGATACAACGGGATCAGCGGCTTCGATGCCCTCTATCCGCCGGACCGGCCGCCCTCTTGGTGGGCCCGCTTTTTCGACTACCTGTAGCGAAGGACCCGAGGAGGCCCCATGCGGCGGGCGACCGGGCCGGACCTGGAAGCGGGACGGCGGGTACATGGTCGGGCGGGTCGTGAGTGGTGATGATGGTTATTGAGGGATTGGGCAAAGGTGGCGTGGGTGGGTCACCCCCGCGCAGGCGTTCAGCCGGCCGTGAAGGCCTCCTTGCCTACCCTGAGGGTAGTGAAGGAGCCCTTCACTACCCCGCCGAGGTGATCTCTGGTGACAGTGGGGGCAACCGTGACACCAGTGTCCGGTCGAAGTCCGACACGACACCTTTGCCTTTCGGCTCAAATAGAACCGTCATTGCCACTCACGAGACCGGACCACGCGCGGTCAGGAGCGGCGGCGGGGCTTCCCGCGCTTGCCGCCCTTCGGCACGCCGGCACCACGCTGCCGCGCCCGCCCACCAGCCTTTCCTGCAGCCGCCTTACGCCCATCCCCCTCAGAACGCTTCTTAGCCGGAGCCGCGGCGGAGGCCGGGGCCTGCGACCGGCCGCGCGTGCTGTTGACGGTCCGCCCCCGCACGATCCCGATGAACTGCTCCATCAGGTCACTGGTCTCCTCCTCCAGCCACGACAACGCGACCCGCGACTCCGGCGTACCCGACACCGGCCGGTAAGTGAGATCCCGCCGGTGGTACAGCCGCGCCAGCGACTGCGGGACGACGAGCACGCCGACACCCGCCGCGACGAGCTCGATCGCGTCGGTGGTGGTGACGGGGCGCTCGATGGCCGGCTGACCAGGCGGGCGTTCCCAGTCGAGGGTGTCGTCGACGGGGTGGAGGACGACGTCGTCGGCCAGGTCTTCGGTGGAGACCTCGTCGGCCGCGGCCACGAGGTGGTCCTTCGGCACGACGACGACCGTGGTCTCGGTGTAGAGCGGGATGGCGTGCAGGCCCTCCCGGTCGATGGGCAGCCGCAGGAGCACCGCGTCGACCGTACGGTCCCGGACCAGTCCCGCGGCCTCGGCGGCGGTCGTCTGGACGAGCTCCAACGGGACCTCGGGCACGCGTTCCGCCCAGGTCCGTACCCATTTGCCGGGGGTCACGCCGGGGACGTACGCGAGCCGGAAGGAAGAGCCGGTCATGTGGCCAGATTACCGGGCGTGATCGGAGGCTACGCAGGCGCTCGATACCCTGGTGGCCATGACGTCGCAGAAAACCCCTCAGACGATGAAGCCCGCGACAGCGGCGAAGAAGCTGGGGGTCTACCTCGAAGCCACCCCGGCGGAGTTCCAGGAGGGTGTCGTCTCGCGCGACGAGCTCAACGCGTTGCAGGCCGACCCGCCCACCTGGCTGCGCGACCTGCGCCGCAACGGTCCGCATCCGCGGCCGGTCATCGCGGCGAAGCTGGGCATCTCCATCAGCGGCCTCGCCCGTGGCGGGATCACCGGCGCGCTCACGACGGACCAGATCGACGCGCTGAAGACGGAGAACCCCGGCTGGCTGCAGCACGAGCGCGAAACGCAGGCCGAGGTCCGCAAGGAAGAGGCCCGGATCAAGGCGCAGAAAACGCAGTCCTGACCACCCGGCGCGGTGACGCGCGAAGGCGTCACCGCGGCGGGTTCTCACTCGGTCACGGCGTCCACGGGGCCGAAACCGACCAGACGACGTCCTGGTCGTAGGACACCGGGTTGTCGAACGGGTGGCCTCCACCGCTCGAGGCGACCCACACCTCCTCCGCGAAATGCCGCACGTTGGTGCCCAGTTCGTTCACCGACGCCAACCGCACGCCCCCGGTTCCCGGCTGGGCGCAGAACGTCGCGTCCCTCCGCATGAGGTCGGAGTCATTCGCGGAGAGGCGGACCCGGAAGTCCGCGTGCCGCAGGAACAGGCCGGGAAGGTTCCGTGCTTCGAACGAGTAGCACGACGGATCGGCCAGCCCTCGCCGGACGACGAACGTCGCGTCCGCCTTCAGCAACGCCGGGCTCGCCCCGTTCACCACGTCCGTCCTCGCGAGCCCGTCGCGGTGCCGGATGTACCGATCGGTGTAGCCGGGCGTGGTCACCCGAAACGACCTTGCCTGATTCAGCGGAAGGTCGGCACCGCTGCGCCACAACGGAATCGTCGACGCCCAGGTGGTGTCCGCCGCGAAACCAGTGGCGGTGTCCCAGGGATTCGGCCCGCCGCTGCGCGCGAGATGGACGGTTTCGGCGAAGTGACGGATGTAGGAGCCCCGCAGGTTGAACGACTCCAGCGCCGTGCCGCCCGCCCCTTCACGAGCGCAGAAGGTCGCGTCACCGGCGAACGCGAGCGTGCCGTTGTTCGCGTCCTTGCGGACCCGGGATGAAGCGTGCCGCAAGAACTGGCCCGGATAGTTGCGTGACTCGAAGGACAGGCAGGACGCGTCCGCGAGACCCGGCCTCGCCCAGAACGTCGCGTCCAGTTTGGCGAGGTCGGCACTGCCCTCGCCGAGCACGTCGGTACGGACGAAGTCGTCCTGGTGCCGTAGATACCGATCCGTGTGCCCGGCGGTGGTCACCCGCAACGACACGAGTTCGCCCCGGCCGGCCTCGGTGCCTTTGGCGATGGCGAGCACCCGCTGGTTGATCTCCCGCACCCGCGCTTCGGTCATCTTCAGCACGCGGCGGTCGTAGGTGTAGATGCCGTTGATCTCCTTCTCCACGTCGACCGGCTGGGTGTAGACCGACGCGGAGAGCCCGCGAGAATGCACGAACCGGCCGACCTGTTTGGTGATCTCCACGTACCGGTTCGTCAGCGACGTCTCGTCCGGGTACAGGGCGCCGTAAGCGGTTCCGTTGCCCGGATCCCATTCGTGCCCGGCAACGCGCCGGCCGAGCCCGCCGTACTCACCCAGCACCGCGACCCGCCGCGCGTCGGGCGGCCGCGTCCCGGTCGAGATCTGGTACGCGTGGTCGTCGATGACGTCGCCGTTGCCCGGATCCGGATCGGACACACAGCAGTTGGACCCGGAGTTGTGGTTGATCAGCCGGGTCGAGTCGAGCGAGCGGACGATGTCGACGATGCGGCCGGCGTCGTATTCGCCCCAGCCTTCGTTGAACGGGACCCATTGAACGATCGAGGTGATGCCCTTCAGCTGATCGATCATCCGCCGCAGTTCGGACTCGTAGTTCGCCTTCCCGCCGGGTACTTCGTTCACCTCGTTCAGCGACGGCATGTCCTGCCACACCATCAGCCCGAGGCGGTCCGCGTGGTAGAACCACCGCGCCGGCTCGACCTTGATGTGCTTACGGACCATGTTGAAACCCATGGCCTTCTGCCGTTCGAGGTCGAATCGCAGCGCCTCGTCGGTCGGCGCGGTGTAGATGCCGTCCGGCCAGAAACCCTGGTCCAGCGTGCCCAGCTGGAAGACGAACTTCCCGTTCAGCAGCGGGCGCATCACGCCGCCCACCATCGCCTTGCCCAGAGACCGCATGCCGAAATAGCCGCTGACGACGTCTCCGCCGTCCAGTCGTACTCGCAGGTCGTACAGGAACGGATCGTCGGGCGACCACAACCGGGCGTTCGGCACGGGGATCCGCAGATGCGAGCCGACGACTCCGGTCGCGGTGCCGACGACCGCCCCGCCGGACAGCACCTCCGCGGTCGCCTGACTTCCGGGCGTGCCCTGGACGACCAGATCGAGCACGCTTGCCGGGACGTCCGGTGTGGTGTCCAGCCTGGTGATATGCGCCGGCTGGACCGGCTCCAGCCACACGGTCTGCCAGATCCCCGACGACGGCGTGTAGAAGATGTTGTTCGGAGGATTCAGGCGCTGCTTGCCGACCGGGAACCGGCTGCCGTCGACCGGAGAGGAAACGCCGACGATGATCTCGTTCTCCCCCGCTCGCAGGGCCGGGGTGATGTCGAACGAGAAGGCGTCATAGCCGCCGGTGTGGCTTCCGATCGACGTCCCGTTGACCCAGACCCGGGTTTCCCAGGTGACGGCGCCGAAATTGAGCTTCACCCGGCGTCCGTCCCAAGTGGACGGAACGGTGAAGGTGCGGCGGTAGAACATATTGTTCTCGTGCCGCTTGATCCCCGAAAGCGTCGATTCGATCGGGTACGGCACCAGGACGTTTTCCGCCAAGGGTCTGCCGATCGGTGGCGAATTCAGGTTCGGTGCCCCGGTGAACCCCCAGGTTCCGTTGAGGTTCACCCACTCCGAGCGCACCAGCTGCGGGCGCGGATACTCGGGCAGGGCGTTGGACGGCGAGACCTGACTCGTCCAAGGGGTGGGGAGCGGGACTGGTGCTGCTTCGGCGACGGGACTGAGGGTCGTGGCGGCGACCAGCACTCCGGCCAGGACACCAAGAAGGCGTCCTGTTTTGCGGTACATGCGTTCTCCCCTATCTCCGGTCGGTCGTACGCGCCAGTGACCGCTGCAGGACAACGACCACCAACAGGAACGCACCGCTGACCACCGACTGGAAGTTGCTGTCGAGAGTTCCTATCTGGTTGATGACGTTCTGGATGACGTTTCGGATGCCCACCCCGATGACCGTTCCGAGAATCGTGCCCATCCCGCCGGTGAGCAGGGTGCCGCCGATGACCACGGCGGCGATCGCGTCCAGCTCCAGCCCGACCCCGATGACGGTGACCCCTGACTGCAGGTACGCCGCGGTCATCGCCCCGGCCAGACCCGAGAGCACGCCGCTGACGACGTAGACGGTGACCTTGGTTCGGGCGACCGGCAGGCCCATGAGCAGCGCGGACTGCTCCGATCCACCGGTCGCGAACACCGACTGGCCGAACCGGGTCCGCTTGAGCACGAGCCCGCCGAGCAGGCACAGCGCCGCCGCGATGAACACGGGATAGCCGAAGCCGAAGAGCGTGCCGCGGCCGAGTTCGACGAAGGCCTCTCCCTGCGGGATCTTGTACGTCGTCGCGCCTTCGTCGGTGATCGCGAGCAGCAACCCGCGGGCGAAAAGCAACGACGCGAGCGTGACGATGAACGGCGCCATGCCGGTCTTCGCCACCAGCAGACCGTTGATGAGCCCGATGAGCCCGCACACCGCCAAGGGCAGCAGCAAGGCGATGACGAACCCCCATTGCGCGCCGTAGGCCGCCAGTACCCCGCCGAGTGCGTACACCGAACCCACCGAGAGGTCGATCCCGCCGGTGATGATCACGAACGTCATCCCGAGTGCGATCACCGCGAGGAACGAGCTCTGCAACGCGATGTCGCGAAGGTTGTCGAGACTGCCGAAGCGGGGGAAGAGCAACCATGCCGCCGCGACCATGAGCACGAGCGCGATCGCCGCGCCCTGCCGTTGCAGCACCCCGGTCATCAGGTCGCGCCGGGTGGAGTCCTGCCCGGCGATCTTAGTGGTCATCGGCTGCTCCGTTCCCGTGCGACGTAAACGGCGCCGACGATGATCGCGGCCTGGATCATCTGCGCGGTGGAATCCGGCAGGTTGTGCTTGATGAGGGTGGCGCGCACCAGCTGCATGAGAAGCACGCCCATCACGGTGCCGAGGATGCGGACCCGCCCGCCGGTCAGCGGAGTCCCGCCGACCACGACGGCGGTGATCGCGGAAAGTTCCATCAGCAGCCCGGTGTCGGCGGGGTCGCCGGCGCCGAGCCGCGCGGTCGAGAGCACCCCGGCGAGTGCCGCCAGCAGGCCGCAGATCGCATAGACGCCGATAAGGACTCGCTTGACCGGGAGCCCGGCCAGCACGCTCGCCCGTCGATTGCCGCCGGTCGCGACCAGCCGCCTGCCGAACGCCGTCTTGCCGACCAGCAGCGCCACCAGTACGGCCAGCACGGCCGCGATGAGGACGCTCACCGGGATGCCGAGGACGTCGCCGTTGCCGAGTTCCAGGAAGCCCGGGTCGTGCAACTGGACCAGCTGACCGTTCGCGAGCACCAGTGCGAGCCCGCGTCCACCGACGAGCAATGCGAGGGTGGCCACGATCGGCTGGATCCCGACTCTCGCCACGAGTACGCCGTTGAACGCTCCGGCCAACAGGCCTACGCCGAGCGCGATCGCCACCGCGGGAATCGTTCCGTAGCCGAGGTAAAGCGGGATCAACGCGGCCGACAACGCCATCACCGCGCCGACCGACAGATCGACGCCCTCCGTGCCGATCACCAGCGCCATCCCGAGCGCGACCACGAGCACGGGCGCGGCCTGGATGGGCTGGGTGCGGAAGTTGCCGACCGTCAGGAAGTTCGCGGTGAACGCGATGTTGAACAGTACGAGCGCCACGACGGCGACGTACACGCCGTATTCCTGCAGCCATCGCGCGACCCGGGTCCGGTCCACCGATTTCGCCGTTTCCGTCATGGTGATGCCGGGATCCTCTGTTCTCCGCTGGGTGCTGGTCATCGCGCCGCCTCCTCGGCATCGCCGTCCGGCCCGGCGGCGATCGCGGCCAGCACGTGGTCCTGGGTCAGCTGCTCCCCCGCCAGTTCGCCGACAACCGCACCGTCCTTGAGCACCACCAGCCGGTCGGCGCCGTCGAGCAGTTCCTCCATCTCCGACGAGATGAGCAGCACCGCCAGCCCCTCACGGGCGAGTTCGTCGATGAGCGCCTGCACCTCCGCCTTGGCGCCGACGTCGATCCCGCGTGTCGGCTCGTCGAGCAACAGCACTTTCGGTTCGGTGCACAGCCAGCGAGCCAGCAGGACCTTCTGCTGGTTGCCGCCGGACAACTCGGAGACCTTCTGATCCGGGCTGGTCATCTTGATACGCAGGCGTTTCACGAAGGTGTCGACGATCCGGTCCTGTCTGGCCCGGCTCACCAACCCGAACCGGGACAGCCTCGGCAAGGCCGCCAGGACGATGTTCTCGCGCACCGAAAGATGGGGAATGATCCCTTCGGTCTTGCGGTCTTCGGCGAGCAGGCTGACTCCAGCACGCATCGCGGCGGCGACGTTCCCCGGCGGGATGCGTTTCCCGCCGACGAGCACGGTGCCGCCCGACAGAGGGAGATCCCCGATGATGGCGCGTGCCGTCTCGGTCCGCCCCGAACCGAGCAACCCCGCCAGGCCGACGATCTCCCCCGGCCGGATCGACACGGAAACCCCGGCAGGCCGCTGCCCACTGGCCAGGTTCTCCGCCCGCAGCACGGGTTCCCGTTCCGCCTCGTGATCCCCCTCGAACGCGGTCGCGCCGTGTGAACGGATGTCACCGACGCTGCGGCCGAGCATCAACGAGACGAGTTCCAGCCGCGGCAGATCCGCCAGCGGTCCGGTGTGGACACGTCTGCCGTCCCGCAGGACCGTCACCCGGTCGCAGATCCGGTACAGCTCGTCCATCCGGTGGCTGACGTAGACGATCGCGATACCACGCCGGTGTAGTCGTCCGATGACCTCGAACAGCGTCTCCACCTCTCGCGGTTCGAGCGACGACGTCGGCTCGTCCATGATCACCACGTCCGCGTCGACCGACACCGCACGGGCCAAGGCGACCATCTGCTGCGCGCCGATCCCGAGTGTCCCGAGTGGACGGCGGACGTCGGTGTCGATCCCGTAGTCGGCCAGTAGCGTCGCGGCGTCGGCGTTCATCCGTGCCGAGTCGACCAAACCGAACCGGGTCCGCGGCTCGCGTCCGAGGTGGACGTTGCTCGCCACGCTCATCAGCGGGATCAGGTTGACCTCCTGGTAGATCGTGGAGATCGCGCCTCGCGTATGGATCGTTCCGGAGTCCGGGCGATGCACACCGGTCAGCACCTTGATCAGCGTCGACTTCCCCGCGCCGTTCTCGCCGACCAGCGCGTGCACCTCACCCGGCCGTAGTCCGAACGACACGTCGTCGAGTGCTCGTACCCCGGCGAACGTCTTCGTGACGCCGTCGACCTCGAGAACCGGTTCCATCGTCAGTACGCGTTCGAAAGCTTCTGCGCGGCGTTGGCCGAGTCGTACTGGTCGTCGGAGATCACCACGGTCGGTGGAATCTCCTTGCCCGAACCGAAGTCCTGCAGCGTCTGGAAGGCGAGCGGGCCGAACCTGGGGTTGGACTCGATCACCGCGTTGTAGCTGCCGTCGGCGAGAAGCTGGACGGCGTTGCGGGTGCCGTCGATCGACACGATCTTGATGTCCTTGCCCGGAGTCTTGCCCGCCGCCTTCAGCGCCGTGACGGCTCCGATGCCCATCTCGTCGTTCTCCGCGTACACGGCGGTGATCTCGGGGTTGCTCTGGATCAGCTGCTCCATCACCGCCTGGCCCTTGGACCGGTCGAACTCGCCGGTCTGCTCCGCGACGACGGACAGGCCCGGCGTTCCGGCGATCTCGTCCTTGAATCCCTTGGTGCGGTCGGTGGTCACGTTGTTGCCGGACGCGCCGAGCAGGATCGCGACCTTGCCGCTGCCGCCGGTCGCCTTCACCATCTCCTGCGCCGCGCGTTTGCCCTGCTCGACGAAGTTCGAGCCGATGAAGGTCAGATAGTCGGTGCACGGCTGGGAAGTCACCTTGCGGTCGATGGTGACCACCGGGACCTTCTTCGCCTTCGCCGCGTCGAGCGCGGGCTGGAGACCGTCGGAGTTCAACGGCGCGACGATCAGCAGCTGCGCCCCGCGGTCCAGCAACGACTTGATGTCGCTGACCTGTTTGTTGAGGTCGCTCTGCGCGTTGGTGACGAGCAGTTTGTCCGCCGGGATGCCGAGTTTCGTCGCTTCGTCCTTGATCGACTGTGTTTCGGCGATCCGGAACGGGTTCGCCTCCTTCTCCGACTGGGAGAAGCCGATGACCGCGTTCTTCACGTCCACCTGCGGGTAGCCGGCCTTCTCGCGGGCGCATCCCGGCCCGGCGGCCTGACTCGGCGCGGCCGAGGCGGCGGGACCCGCGCCCGGTGGTGCGGACTGCTGGGACTCACGGCTGGTGCAGGCCGTCAGCGCGAGCGTGAGGCCGGCGATCAGGAGCACGGTGCGGCGGATGGGCAGGGACATCGATCGCTCCTCGGGGTCGAGCAGACGGGTCGTCGGTGACCCGGGTCACTCCGTAGGACCATGCCAGATTTACATCGTTGATACAACGTTGTAAATCTGGCGATCGCGCCGCTAGGCTGTGCCGATCTCTGCGGAAGGGAGCGAGGGTGGCCACGCTCAAGGACGTCGCCAGGCTTGCGGGCGTCTCGGTCAAGACCGTGTCGAACGTGGTCAACGGCTATGACTTCGTGAAGCCGGACAACCGGCGCCGGGTCGAGGAAGCCTTGGCCTCGACCGGATACCGGCCCAATCTCGGTGCCCGCAACCTGCGCCGCGGCCGCACCGGGTTCCTCGCCCTGATGCTGCCCGAACTGAGCATTCCCTACTTCGGCGAGCTCGCCGGGCTGGTGCTCCAGGCCGCGCAGGAACACGAGTGGAACGTCCTGATCGAGCAGACACTCGGCACCAGGGACCGCGAACGCAGCACACTGGCCGCGCTCGGCCCGCATATGATCGACGGCGCGATCATCAGCCCGGAAGCCTTGCACACCAAGGACTTCGGCGAGCTGGCACCCGGGATCCCGCTGGTCATGCTCGGCGAGCACGTCGTCGACGTCCCGATCGATCATGTGGGCATCGACAACGTCCAGGCCGCCCGGATCGCGGTCCGGCATCTGATCTCCCTCGGCCGCGCCCGGATCGCCGCGATCGGCGCGCACCCCCAGCGCCACACCGCCGCGCAACGCCTCGAGGGCTACCACACCGCGCTGGCGGAGGCGGGCTTGCGACCGGTGCCGGAACTGGTCGTCCCCGCCCTGCAGTACCACCGGGCCAACGGGGCCGACGCGATGGCCCACCTGCTCGCACTGCCGGAACCTCCGGACGCCGTGTTCTGTTTCAACGACCTGCTCGCCATCGGCGCGCTGCGTGCCGCGGCGGAACGGGGTATGCGAGTCCCCGCCGACGTCGCGATCGCCGGCTTCGACAACAACGAGGAAAGCGCCTACAGCCTGCCCGCGCTGACGACGATCGCCCCGGACAAGGCGGCCATCGCGCGCGCCGCCGTTGATCTCGTCCGGCGCCGTATCGCCGGCGGGGACGACCTCGAACCCGAAGACGTCCAGACGCCGTTCTCTCTGGAGATCCGGACCAGCACGGTGGCCCGGTTCTGACGTTTGAGCGCCGTTGATCGTTGACCGCGGCGGAGGGCGTCGAGCAGAGTGTGTCCGTGAACCGGGCCCTCGCAGCGCTGACAGTCGTCGCCTACGTGACGCTGCCGCTGGGTTCCGCCAAGTACGAGACCCTCGTGCTGCCGACGCTGCTCGTGGGGCTGGTCTACGCGGTGTTCGCCATCGCGGTGTTCCCGTGGGTCCAGAAGCGGAGCCGCGCGTTCGCCGTCGCCTATGTCTGCGTCCAGCTGCCACTGGGTTTCACCATCTTCGCACTCTCGGGCGCCGCGGTCGGGGCGGTGCTGCTGCTGGTGGTCCTGGTCTCCCAGTCGGTGCTGCTGCTTCCGCTGTGGGCGGCCTTCGCGGTCGCACTGGTGACGCCGCTGATCCATATGCCGATGGCCTTGATGGACGGCGTGCGCGAAGGGCTCGCCACGCTCGCCGTGATGGTGTTCGCCGTCGTCGTGACGGAACTGGTGATGCGTGAGAAGCGGTCGCGAGCTGAACTGGCCGAAGCACACGAACGACTCCGCGGCTACGCGGCTCAAGCCGAACAGCTGGCGACGACGCAGGAACGAAACCGGCTCGCCCGCGAAATCCACGATGGGCTCGGGCATCACCTGACGGTGGTGCAGATGATGCTGCAGGCCGCGCGGGCGGTGATCCACACCGCCGACGCCGACCGGATCGACACCATGCTCGCCAAGGCGCAGGACCAGTCACGGGAGGCGCTCGCCGAGGTCCGCCGGTCGGTCTCCGCGCTGCGCGAACCGCGATCCGAACCGCTGGTGGAGGCGCTGCGGGCGCTCGCCGACGAGGCTTCCGCCGCCGGCGTTCCGACCGGGTTCGAGGTCAAGGGAACGGCGCGCGACGCGCGTGCCGAGGTGGAGGAATCGTTGTTCAGGGCGGCGCAGGAGGGATTGACCAACGTCCGCAAGCACGCGAGAGCGGAGACCGCGACCGTCGTCCTCGACTACGCGGGTGACGATCTGGTCCGGCTCGAAGTTCGCGACGACGGCCGCGGCCTGGACGGGGATTCGCCGTCCGGTAAGGGTTTCGGCCTCGTCGGGCTCAAGGAGCGGGTGGCGGGCATCGGCGGTCGGGTGTCCGTCGAACCGGCCGAAGGGCACGGACTGGTGTTGAAGGTCGAGGTGCCGGGATGAGCGACCCCGCGGTCCGCGTGCTGATCGTCGACGACCAGGCTCTGTTCCGTGAAGCACTGGCGACCTTGCTCGAGGTCCAGCCCGAGATCGAGGTCGTCGGCGAAGCCTCCGACGGCGAGCAGGCTGTCCGGCTATGCGCCGAGCTACGCCCGGATGTCGCGCTGATGGACATCCGCATGCCGGTCCTGGACGGGATCGCGGCCACCACCCGGTTGCGGGCCGAACAACCCGGCGTTCGGGTCCTGGCGTTGACCACCTTCGACGACGACGCGGACGTGTTCGCCGCGCTGCGGGCGGGCGCCGTCGGCTACCTGCTCAAGGACGTCTCGTCGACGCGGCTGGTCGAGGCGCTGGTCGCGGCCCGGCGCGGCGAGTCCGTCTTGCAGCCGTCCGTAGCCGCGAAACTGGTGGCGAAGGTCGCGCAGATGCCCGTCGAAGTGCCACAGCCTCTGGTGACACCGCTTTCCGACCGTGAGCTGGAGGTGATCCGGCTTCTCGCCGACGGCCACAGCAACCGCGAGATCGCGAAGTCCCTCTTCCTCGCCGAGGGCACGGTGAAGAACCTCGTCACGAGCGTGTTGTCCAAGCTCCAGGTGCGCGACCGCACCCAGGCGGCGCTGCGGGCTAGGGAACTCGGCCTGCTCTGAGCGCACGGTCATACGATTCGGGTTAGGGCCGACAGCCACCGCTATTTGCCTACCTACCGGCGCCCTGGGATGCAGCCGTCGCCACCGGACAGACACGTCCCCAACGCCACATACGAGACGCTCAACGTCCCCAACGAGGCATTCGAGACGCCCAGGCCACCGCCGACCGAGTGGTCCAGTCTCGTGAGTGGTAACAACGGCTAGAACCCGCATCGCCACTCACGACCACCTGGACCACTCGCCGCCCGGGCACATGACCTCGGGCATGACTTCCGGCACCTGCCGATATGCCCCTTCGCGGCCGAACATTGCTTCCACCGAACCGGAAGCCACCGCGAAGGAGCCCGACATGAACCACACGCCGACCGACCAGCAGCCCGACGTCCGGCGACGGGCGCTCCGCTTCACCCGCCACGCGGTGGAAATGATCCTCGCCATGGTGGTGGGCATGATCGTCCTCGAGCCGGTGTGGTCGTTCGTCTGGCCGGATCTGGCCGGGAACCTGACCGCGCACGTGCTCGTGATGGCCACCGACATGTCTCTCGGCATGGCGTTGTGGATGCGGATCCGGCGCCACGGCTGGGTTCCCATCGCGGAGATGTCCGCCGCGATGTACCTGCCGTTCCTCGTCTTCCTGCCGTTCTACTGGACGAGCCTGGTGTCCGGGATGACGGTCATGACTGCCGGGCACATCCTGATGGTGCCGGCGATGCTCGTCGCGATGTTCCTCCGTCGCGGCGAATACGGGGCGTGAACGCCATGCGTACCCTGCTCCGCGTCACGCTGACCGTGCTCGCGTTCGTGATCGCCGCGCTCGTCCTGCCCGCCGCGCTTGGCGGCGTGACCCTCAGCTCCACCTTCGAAAACCGTTACGCACCAAGGACGGACGGGTTCTCCCCGCCACCGAGACCGAAGGCACATGACCCCGCCAAACCCACCGTGGTGGTCGTCGTGGGTGACGAAGGCGCAATCGTCTCCGACGCGCTCGCCCCGTACGACGTCTTCGCGACAACGGGCGCGTTCAACGTCTACACGGTGGCGCCGACCGCCAAGCCGATCACCCTGACGGGTGGCCTCGACCTCATTCCCGACTACACGTTCGACGGACTGGATCGCCTGCTCGGATCGGCCTCTCCGGACGTCGTGGTCGTGCCCGCCTTCCCCGACCTCGGAGAGCCCACGACCCGGCCGGTCACCGACTGGCTCCGGCTGCAGCACGAGAAAGGGACACTGTTACTCAGTGTCTGCAACGGTTCCGGAGTGCTCGCGTCGGCAGGCCTGCTCGACGGCCGCCGCGCGACCGCGCATTGGATCCGGATCGACGGCTTCGACGAGACTTACCCCGCCGTCGAGTGGATCCGCGGCACCCGGTACGTCGACGACGACGACATCGTGACCACGGCCGGGATCCTGTCCGGCATCGACGGCGCCCTGCACGTCGTCGAACGGCTCGTCGGTGTCGAGGCCGCCGCTGGTGCGGCGAAGGCCGTCGGCTGGGCCCACTACTCCCCCGGTGCCGCCAGGCCGTTGGTGCAGAACACGTTCGGGGCCGCGGACCTGGTCGTCGGGTTCAACACCGCGTTCCGCTGGGACAAACCCGACCTCGGCGTGTTGCTGACCGACGGAATCCACGAGATCGAACTCGCCGCCGCCTTCGACACCTACGGGGAGTCTTTGGCCGTCACCACCCAGGCCGTCGGTGCCCCGGTGATCCGCTCCCGCCATGGGCTCACGTTCGTGCCGCGAGCCACTCCCGCCGCGGCCGACTTCGACCGCCTGGTCGTGCCGGGCGCCGAAGCCGCGGCCCGGCGTGTCGCGGACCAGTACGCCGACCTGTCCCCGGTCTATCTCAACCAGGGCTCAGGGTTCGCGTTCGATGGCGTGCTCGAGGATCTCGTGCGCGCCACGGATACCGCGACCACTCGCTGGACCACCAGGACGCTGGAGTACGACAGCGGTCACCTCGCGCTCACCGGGTCGGCGTGGCCGTGGACCGTCACGCTGCGGCCGATCGGGCTCGCGTTCCTCGGCGTGCTCGCCGCTCTCGGGGTGCGGGCGCTGCTCCGCCGCCGGGCCGCGCGGGTCGCTGAGGCCTCCATCGGGACGCGTTAGGGGGTACCGGTTGCCAGGAAAGTCCGTCAGGGTGGCCCTCACGCACTTCACACCCGGCCGACCGCAGGGGGGTGCGCCCCGCGGGCCGGGGGTGAACACTGAGCCGGGTGGAGACGCATGTCCGGCGGGCCGTCCGGGTCGAAGGGATCGTGCAGGGAGTCGGGTTCCGGCCCTTCGTGCACGGCCTCGCGACCCGGCTCGGCCTGGCCGGTCTCGTCGGCAACGACGTCGACGGCGTGTTCATCGAGGTCGAGGGATCGGTCGCGGACGTCGACGCCTTCCTGGTCGCGTTGCGTCGCGACGCCCCACCACTGGCCGAGATCGAGCGAGTGACCACGACCTCGAGCGAGCCGGACGGCGGCCGGGGGTTCACCATCGCGGCGAGCGAGCCCGGCGGCCCGAAGCGGACGTTGGTGTCCGCGGACAGCGCCACCTGTGACGACTGCCTGCGCGAACTGAACGACCCGGCTGATCGGCGGTACCGCTACCCCTTCGTCAATTGCACCAACTGCGGGCCCCGGTTCACCCTCGTGCGGGACGTGCCCTACGACCGGCCGCTGACCACGATGGCGGACTTCGCCCTGTGCACCGCCTGCGAGACCGAGTACCACGACCCCGCAGACAGACGTTTCCACGCGCAGCCGGCGTGCTGCCCGGACTGCGGCCCGCGTTTGCGGCTGAAGAACGCCGCCGGCGAGGGGGTTGCCGGCGATCCCATCGCCGAAACGGCCGCACTGCTGCGGGACGGCCAGGTGCTCGCGATCAAGGGTCTCGGCGGATATCATCTCGCGGTCCTGGCGGCCGACGAGGCGGCTGCTTCCACGCTGAGACGCCGAAAGCACCGCGAGGACAAACCGTTCGCCGTCATGGTGTCCGATGTGGACACGGCGGCGGAGCTGTGCCACTTGGACGACGCCGGGCGGGAATCGCTGACCGCCAGGCGGCGTCCGATCGTGTTGCTGCCCCGGATCGCGAGTGCGCCGGTGGCCGCGGCGGTCGCACCGGGAACCCGGCGGCTCGGGTTAATGCTCCCCTACACCCCGCTGCACCACCTGCTGCTCGCGGAGGTGGCCGCGCCGATCGTGCTCACCAGCGGCAACGTCTCCGACGAACCGATCGCCTTCACCGACTCCGACGCGTTCGAGCGGCTCGAGGGAATCGCGGACGCCTTCCTCACCCACGACCGGCCGATCCACATCCGCACCGACGACTCCGTTGTCAGGCCGTGGCGAGGGCGCGAATCGGTACTACGCCGCTCACGCGGGTTCGTGCCGGAACCTGTCACGCTGCCAGTGGCCGTACGAAGGCCGATCCTCGCCTGTGGTGCGGAGCTGAAGAACACCTTCTGTCTGGCCAAGGACGGTCACGCGTTCCTTTCCCACCACATCGGCGACCTCGAGAACTTCGAGACGCTGCGCTCGTTCACCGAGGGTATCGTCCACTTCGGACGGTTGTTCGACATCGACCCGGTGCTGGTCGCGCATGACCTGCATCCCGAGTACCTGTCCACCAAGCACGCCTTCGAGCTGGCCGAGCGATCCGACGTCGAACTGGTGGGCGTGCAACATCACCACGCCCATATCGCGTCCTGCCTGGCCGACAACGGTGAGACGGGACCGGTGCTCGGGGTCGCCTTCGACGGCACCGGCTTCGGCACGGACGGCACCGTCTGGGGCGGGGAGTTCCTCCTGTCCGATCTGACGACGTTCGAACGGGTCGGCCACCTCGAACCGGTGCCGATGCCGGGCGGCACCGCGGCGATCAGGCAGCCCTGGCGGATGGCCGCGTCCTACCTCGACAAAGCCTTCGACGGCGAGCCCCCGAGGAACCTCGATGTCTTGATACGCAACGCTTCCGCGTGGCCCGCCATCCTCGAACTCGCGAGGCGTGGGTTCGCCTCACCCCTCACGTCGAGTGCCGGAAGGCTGTTCGACGCGGTGTCGGCCGTGCTCGGTGTGCGCGACGCCATCCGTTACGAGGGCCAGGCCGCGATCGAGCTGGAGCAGTTGGCCGACCCGGCCGAACGGGGCGCCTACCCGGCGACCCTGTCCGGCGGGGATCCGCTGGTGATCACGGGAACGGATCTGGTGCGCGCCGCCACCGAGGACGTGGCGCGGGGTATCTCCCCCACCGTGATCGCCGCACGATTCCACAACGGGGTCGCCGAACTGATCGCGCGCTGCTGCCTCTCGCTGCGCGACTCGACCGGGGTAGGCACGGTGGCCCTCTCCGGCGGTGTCTTCCAGAACCTGCTGCTGCTCGACCGGACGGTGGACCTGTTGGACAACAACGGTTTCCGGGTGCTCACGCATTGCCGCGTGCCGACGAACGACGGAGGCGTGAGTCTCGGCCAAGCCGCCGTCGCGGCAGCGCGGGACCTACATGCGCCGGATGGCCAGATAGCGCCGGATATCGGGCAGTGAGACCACGATGAGCGCGACCAGCGCCGCGGCGGACACCGCCAGAATCGCGAGGAAGATGTAGCCGAGAACCGTCATGTCTTCCGCCCTCTCTTTGCCGCCGGGCAGTACGGGATGCGTCTTCATGATTCGCCAGGTGCTCCTTGCCCCAGGGAAGCCGCGTCGTCGAGGAGGGCGGCCACCGTGCCGTTCCAGGTAGGCAACGCGTGCTTCGATTTGTAGCGCTGCAACGCGCTCAGCGTCTCCCGGTCGATGCGGAGCCAGGCACTGTCGGGGAAATGCAGATCGACCGTCTCCCGCCACACCTTCACCGGCAGACCGTAGGACGCCTCCTTGCTCCACGGCACCTGCTGTACAGACAACCGGCCGTCACGCGTGCCGAAAATGGTGCCGCTGAACAACAGGAGCAACGGGATCACGCCGTCGGCGACCGAGTTGAAGTACTTCGCCGACGCGATTTCCAGGTCGTAGGTGACCGGCACCGGCAAGTCGAGCGTCGTGGCGCCGGTGAAGCCGGGGACCATGGCGGACACGGTCATCAGCTGCAGCGGCTTAACGGTGTCCGCCCACCGCGAAGTGTCGCCGAACAGATCCTGTAGTTGCTCGGCCTCCTCCGCCGTGTATCGACGCCGATGAGGCTCGATCCGGATCTGACAGCGCAGGGCGATCGCCTCGACCCGCTCGCCGCTGGTCTCGGTGATCCGCAACCGCAGGGTCAGGCTCGGCACCGCGCCGTAGCGTTCGGGTGCCGAGTCCACGCAGTCGAAGACCAGTTCCGCCACGCTCAGACCTCCGCACCGAATTGCCGCGTGTTCGCCCGGACGTCGGTGAAGAATCCGTCGATCTGCTCGCGTGCTTCCTGACCGCCGTCGAAACCCTTCCAATACATCCGCACCGTTCCGACGAGCCGATAGCAGACGTCGATCGGGACCAGGAACGTCTCGACCCGCTCGTCGCTGCTGTGGATCAGGATCGCCTCGACGTCGGGTTCGGCCACGGCGAGCAGTGGATGGGCCGCTGCCAGATCGGCCCAGGCATCCAGGTTCAGCAGGCATTCGGTAGCGCCCGCCGGACTCGGATAGAACGCGGTGGTGCCGCTGTCACCGCTGAGCAGGAACGCCGCCCCCACCGGGATGCCGAGACTCTCCCATTCGGCCTTGGTCAGCGGGTTCTCGTCGTCGCGAAGGTAGCGCTCGGGCACCGCCCGGTACCGGCCGCCGCCCGCCTCGGGACTGGTGAACAGCAGGAAGCAGGCACGGCACGCGCACAGAATCGAGCGGTGTTCGACGTCAACCACATGCCCGTGCCGAGGCCCGGCGACCTCGTTGCACAGCTCGCACCGTTCTTGTGCGCCAGGCTCTTCACCATGCCGCGATCCCGCCGGTTCAGGCACGGGCTCCGCGGCACCGACGAACCGTCGCAGTCCGGCCCGGCGGTTCACGACGGCACCGCCCGTGGCACCGCTATCCGCACACCCTTGCTGTCCGAGAGCAACGGCAGCGGGTCCAGATGCAGCCCGGAATCATCTAGTCCCTTACCGGCCAGCCGGACGTCGAAGTGGCCGCCGCAGCCGGCACAGCGGAGCACGTCTCCGTCTATTGTGGACTCACCGAGGCTGGAATCGCAGGCGGGACAGGCATCCCGGTAGGCGTAAAGTGTCCCACGCACCGAGCACACCAGGATGTCGAGCCCTTCGACCGGCACGATCACCGGGCTTCCCGTCGGCGGGCCGATGTCGGGCAGTGTGCTCCACCCGGATCCGGTGCCACCGCCCGAGGGCTCCGGAGAGTGCCAGCCCGCCGGCGGTCCCATGCCGACCTGGAGCAGCGTGATCGGCTGCGGCTCCTGCTCGCTGACCCCCGCGACCTCGACCCCGGTGATCTCGGGCGCGGCACGCTCGATCGCGCCCTCGATCGCCATCTTCACCGTCAGGGCCGAGGATGGGCAGCCCTGACAGTTTCCTTCCAGCCGCAGCTGGGCGACCCCATCGGCGTCGACCCCGAGGTACTCCACCCCTCCGGCGTGCGAGCCGAGATAGGGCCGGACCTCCTCCAGCGCCTGCTGGATCCGGGTGTCGACGTCGACCGGATGCAGGTCGTGCAGCAACAACAGGCTGCCGACCAGGTCGTCACCCGCGAGCTTCAGCAGGAAGTCCGGGTCATGCTCGGCCAGCATTCCGGTGACCCGCTCGAGGCCTTCGCCGTACATGCCGACCACCAACCGGACCAGTTCCTCGGCGATCTGCTTGTCGCGGCCGTCCGGCAGTTCGCGCAGCAACCGCTCTATCCGGTCGCCGATGGCGTCGGCGGTGTTCGGCATCCGGCCATCACTCCTGATATTCGGCGTTGAACGCGTGGGGTGTGTGCAGCCGCGTGATCTCCTTGCCCGCCCCGACCGACATGTGCACGCCGCACGGCAGGCACGGGTCGAAGCTGCGCACCGCGCGCATGATGTCGATGCCCTTGAAGTTCTCCGGCGGGTTCTCCTCGAAGATCGGCGTGTTCTGCACGGCGTCTTCGTACGGGCCGGGGGTGCCGTAGGTGTCGCGCACGCTGCCGTTCCACGGCGTCGGCGGGTACGGGTGGTAGTTCGCGATCTTCCCGCCCTTGATCACCATATGGTGCGAGAGCACACCGCGGACGGCTTCGGTGAATCCGCAGCTGACCGCCTCGTCCGGAACCGTGAACTTCTCCCAGGTCTTGGTGTTCCCGCCACGGATCTCCGCCAGCGCCTTCTCGGCGAAGTGCAGGGCGAGTCCGGCCGCGTAGGCCTGGAAGTAGGTCCGCGCGCGGTTGCGCTCGAGCGCGTTGCTCCACTGTGGAATCTTCCACTCGAAGCTCTTCGCCGGTTTGAGCGCGGTACGCGGCAGGTTGATCTGCACGCTGTGTCCGGTGGACTTGACGTAGTCGGTGTCGACCAGGCCGGCCAGCGCGGTCACCCACAGCCGTGCGATCGGCCCGCCGCCGGTGTCGAGCGCCAGATGGTCGGTGCCGTCGAACCAGCGCGGCGACATGGTCCACGAGTACTTGTCGTCGAAATCGCGTTTGGCCGGACGCGGGATGGTGTGCTGGTTCCAGGGATGCCGCCGGTCCACCGGGTTTCCGAGCGGATCGCGCGTCACGAACATCTCCTGGTCCTCCCAGTCCTCGTAGAACGAGTGACCGAGCAGGATGCGGATACCGAGGTTGATGTCCACCAGGCTGGTGGTGACGAGCTTGCCGTCCACCACGACGCCGGGCGTCACGAACATCTCGCGACCCCAGTTCTCCATGTTCTCGTAGGTGAAGTCGCAGTGGTCGGGATCGTTGAGGCTGCCCCAGCAGCCGAGAAGGATGCGCCGCTGGCCGACCTTTTCGTAGCCGGGCAACGCTTCGTAGAAGAAGTCGAAGAGGTCGTCGTGCATCGGCACGACCTTCTTCATGAATTCCACATAGCGCATCAGCCTGGTCAGGTAGTCGGTGAACAGCTGCACCGTCGCCACCGTGCCCACACCACCCGGATACAAAGTGGACGGATGGACGTGACGGCCTTCCATCAGGCAGAACATTTCCCTGGTGTAGCGGGAAACGTGCAAGGCCTCGCGGTAGAACTCACCCTCCAGCGGGTTCAGCGAGCGCATGATGTCGCCGATGGTGCGCATCCCGTGTTCCGCCGCGTGCGGCGATTCGGTGCGGTTGGCCAGTTCCAGTACACCGGGGTTGGTCTCGGCGACCATCCGCTCGCAGTAGTCCACCCCGACCAGGTTCTCCTGGAAGATGTTGTGGTCGAACATGTACTCGGCGGCCTCGCCGAGGTTGATGATCCACTCCCCCAGATGCGGCGGGCGCACGCCGTAGGCCATGTTCTGGTTGTAGACCGAACAGGTGGCGTGGTTGTCACCGCAGATTCCGCAGATCCGGCTGGTGATGAAATGTGCGTCCCGCGGGTCCTTGCCCTTCATGAAGATGCTGTAGCCGCGGAAGATCGACGACGTGCTGTGGCATTCGGCGACCTCCTTCTTGGCGAAGTCGATCTTCGTGTAGATCCCGAGACTGCCGACGATCCGGGTGATCGGGTCCCAGGCCATCTCCACCAGTTCGGTGTTCTTGGTGCTCGTCATCGCCGGGTCCTCACCAATCGGATTTGTAGCCGGTCGTCAAAGCCTGTCCCTTGTGCCGCCACTTGGGTTCCTCGTCGGCGGTCTTCATCGTGAACCCGCGCAGCGCCCGGATGACCGTGCCGTAGGCCGTGCTCGCGGCCGCGGACACCTTAGAGCCTGGCGGTTCGTCCATGAACGGCATGAACTTGTCCGGGAAGCCGGGCATGGTGCAGGCGATACAGATGCCGCCGACGTTGGGGCAGCCGCCGACGCCGTTGATCCAGCCGCGTTTGGGGACGTTGCATTTGACCACCGGCCCCCAGCAGCCGAGCTTCACCAGGCATTTCGGCGAGCCGTACTCGTGGGCGAATTCGCCCTGCTCGTAGTAGCCGGCCCGGTCGCAGCCCTCGTGCACGGTGGCGCCGAAGAGCCATTGTGGACGCAGGGCCTCGTCGAGCGGGATCATCGGCGCCTGGCCTGCTGCTTGATACAGGAGATACAGAATCGTCTCCGACAGGTTGTCCGGATGCGTCGGGCAGCCGGGCACGCAGACGATCGGGATACCTGCCTTGGACCGCCACTCCCAGCCTAGGTAGTCCGGCACCCCCATCGCGCCGGTCGGGTTGCCCGCCATCGCGTGGATTCCGCCGTAGGTCGCGCAGGTACCCGCCGCGAGGACCACCAAAGCCTTGGGCGCCAAGCGATCCAGCCATTCGCTCGTGGTCATCGGCTGGCCGGTCGCCGGGTTGTTGCCGAAGCCGCACCAGTAGCCTTCGGATTTGATCTTCTCGTTCGGGATCGAACCTTCGACCACGAGCACGAACGGATCGAGCTCACCGCGATCGGCCTTGTGCCACCACTCGATGAAGGTGTCGGCGCCCGTTTCCGGGCCGCATTCGAAGTCGATCAGCGGCCAGTGCACCGCGACCTTCGGGAGACCCGGCAGGGCCCCGAGCACGATGTCCTCGATACTCGGCTGGGTCGCCGCCGTCAGCGCGACCGAGTCGCCGTCACAACCAAGTCCGCCGTTCATCCAGAGGATATGCACGACAGGTTCATCGGCAGGCTCTGGATTCGGTGTGCCCTCTGTCTTCTCGGCCGTGGTCATCGATGACCACCTCCTTGCGGCGCGGCGGCCGCGTTAGAAGTCGACGAACAACCGGCACGGACAGCCCATACCGGCCCGCCGGCTCGAAAAGTGGCAATGAAGAAACGATCTCCGAAAAAGATCATGTCAATTCCGGTCCTGCATTATCACGGTAGACCGCTGCAGGAGCGGCGGCAAGACACCGGAGTCCGTTGTCGGGACAGAACTGTCCCCGCTTGCTCCTATGGGCCGGGCTTTGACGCAGGTACGCTGGTCAGAGCTACCTGACGGGCGGGGTTCGCGTGGAAGTTCCGGATTTCGGTGAGCCGGGAGTGCCGATTGAGCTGCTTCCGGTTGTCGTTCTTTCCAAGATTTTTCCAGCCCGTCCTTCTTCGATTCCGGAAATCCGCGAATTCGTCCGCCATTGCCTCGCCGATTCGCCGCTCACCGATGCCGACAACCGGGAAGTGAGCCAGACGGTGTTCCGCGCGCTCCTCGACGCGGCCGGTCCCACCGGCACGATCCAGATCTCGATCCGGATCTTTCCCGAGCATGTCGAGGTCGACGTGCTGCACTCGCATTCCGGACAGCCGGGCGAGCCGTCCCTCGCGCAGCTCTCCGAACTCAAGTCAGCCATGCCGGCGGCCGAGCACGCGGCACTCCCTCCGGGAACGTCGGCCACCTTCGCCGAATGGATGGCCGACGTCCTGCGCAGGGAAGGACTCACCCAGGAGGCCGCGGCCAGGCAGCTCGGCGTGTCGGTCAAGACGGTCAGCCGCTGGGTCGGCGGTGAGACCGAGCCGAGGATGCGCGACCTGCGAAGGCTGCAAGAACGCTTCGGCCGGCTACCGCTGACCTGAGCGGGGTCATCGGTTGGTGTCGGCCGTGATGTGCTCGAACAGCCCCGGATTGATCCGAGTGCGCACACCCTTGGCCCACGGCTCATCCACCTCATCGACGTCGACGGCCGCCATGTTGTTGAGGAGCATGCCGAAGGCGAGGAACGACTTCACCGTCACCGGGTCCAGACCTGCCGTATCGGCGACCGTGTCCCACATGCGGGCGAGCCGGGCTCGCACCAGATCGCGGACCTCGCTGTCACCGCAGGCGGCGAAGCCTTGCAGCTGCAGCAGGAGCGTGGTGCGATCCGCCAGCGACTCGTAGTACCGCGCCCCCATCAGCGTCAGCGCATCCAGGCCCCGGGCTGGCGTCGTTCGACACCAGAACCGGGATCGGCGTGCTGGGCGTACCGGGCCGGGCCGACACGGTCGAGGAAGTCAGTGAGCTCATCCGTGCCCGGGGTGTGGAACCTTTGCGCTGGTACGGCGTCTGGCTGTTCGTCGACTGGCTCGAATTCGCTGGAACCGAGTTGGACCCCGGTGATGCGAAGCAGGTGGCGGCGACGGCCGCGGTCGAACTCGAGGCGAGCCGGCGCGACCCTTACCGTCGGCTCAGTCGGGTCTTTCATCTCGTGGGGCGCAAGAGTCCGGCCTGACTTGGTTGACAGTGACCGCGTGCTCCCCGGATCGTGAACGCGAGAAGTCGATCTCGAGAGGGCGGGCACGTGAAATTCCTGGTGATGTTCCGGATGGAATTGGCCCTGCTCTCCAGTGAAATGGCCGCCGCGGTGGCCAAGATGCCGCGCTATGCGACGCCACTCGAACGGAACGGGACCGTGATCGCGCGCTATCACCTGGTCGGCCAGCATGGCGGCGTGTGGATTTACGACGTCGCCTCGAATGAAGAGCTGGAACGGCTGCTCGCGATGTCCCCGGTGTACAACTTCGCACGTTACGAGATCCACCCTCTCGCGGACATGCCCGATCCCCTCGCGGCGAACACTGTCACCGATTCGCCTGGTTGACGGATCCGGGTCACCGGCGAACACTTGTGTCGTTCCCACGGGACAGAGGTGTCCGATGAGCACGCCGAAGCCGAATCCCGCCCGCGAACGGCATTGGATTTGCGCCCAGCGACTGCGCGAACGCCGCCTCTCGCTGGGCTTGACACAACGTGAGGTAGTTGTGCGCCTGCAAAAGCACGGCGGCCAGACGACCAACCGGGCGCTCAGCGCCATGGAGAACGGGCGCGGCCTCGACCTGGGCCTGTTGCCGGAACTCGCCGAATCCCTCTCGTGCACGGTCACCTATTTACTTGGTATGACGGCGAATCCGGCCAGCTGGCAGCCGGAGAACGCGCTGTGCGACGGCACCGGACACCAGGCAGGTCCGGCACCAGCCCCGATCTGGCGGTCCGCGGGCATCCTCGGCCCCGAGGTCCCCGCGGGGTTCACCGCACCCGGCAGAGTGCGCAGGCGCGACGGAAGCGAGATGACCGGCGCGCCGCCCGAACAGAACGGATCCGCGATCAGGCATCTCCCCTGACCGTTCAGTGTGTCCTGCGTCGGACACCGGATTCGCGCACCACCTCAGGCTGACTGCCTGTTTCCCACCACATCAAGGGATCCGATCGTGACAGAATTGTCGCGTTTCGGCGGTGTCGACGTCGTCGACGAGCTCGTGAACCGCCGCGCCCTCCCGCTGACCGACCTCGCCGAGCACGCCGAGGACGTCGCTCGCACCTGCCATGGCATGGCCAAGCGATTCCATCGCGGCGGCAAGCTCGTGGTGTTCGGCAACGGTGGTCCGAGCACCGACGCACAGCACGTCGCCGTCGAGTTCGTCCATCCGGTGATCGTCGGGAAACGGGCGCTGCCGGCTATTTCACTGACTTCGGACGTCGCCACCCTCACCGGCATCGCCAACCGGGTCGGCCTCGCCGAGGTTTTCGCCCACCAGATCAGGTTCCTGGCCGAACCACAGGACATCGCACTCGGCCTGTCGACCGACGGCAACTGCGTCAACGTGTTGCGCGGGCTCGGCGTAGCCCATGAACTCGGCTTGCTGACCGTCGCGTTGACAGGTGGCGACGGCGGTGCCATCGCCGCCCGTCAGGCTGCCGACCATGTGCTGATCGCCGCGTCCACGGATCCGCGGGTGGTCAAGGAAGTGCACGTGACGATGTACCACGTGCTCTGGGAACTGGTTCATGTCTTCTTCGAACAACCCGGTTCGCTCAACGCGGAGGCGGTCGGATGAACGTCCCGGAATGCCATGACGACGTCTGCCTGACCTGTTCGGACTCGGCGATCCCGGTGACCGTCGTACGCCTGATGGACGACGGATTCGCCGTCGTGCGCACGGACGGCGGCGAGGAAGAAGTGAGCGTCGCGCTGGTCACGGCCCGGCCCGGCGACACCATCCTGGTGCACGCCGGCGAGGCGATCGCGGTCGTGGGGAGTGACGCCCGATGAGCCACTCCGACGCTCCGTCGCCCGCCGCGGATGTGCAGTCGCTCTACCCGTTCCTTTACGCGAATTCGTCCGATGTGAATTTGGTACTCGAACAGGTCCGCAAGTCCACCGTGGACAAGGCGCGCGAGATCACCGAGCTGCGGGCGTCGGTATTCGATCGCGACGGCGAACGGGTGCTGGCCTGCGCGGGCGAGATGGCGCGCCGGTTCGCCGGTGGCGGGCGGCTGCTCGCGTTCGGCAACGGCGGCAGCTCGACCGACGCACAAGATCTGGCGAGTCTGTTCCTCAGTCCGGCGAGCGGCCCCGGCGGCGACCCGACGCCGCTGCCCGCGTTCGGCCTGACCAACGACATCGCGGTGATCACGGCGCTGAGCAACGACATCGGCTTCGATGTGGTCTTCGCCCGCCAGATCTCCGCCTTCGCCAGGAAGGGCGACATCGCGGTCGGCCTGTCCACCAGCGGC
The DNA here is from genome assembly GCA_963766045.1 of uncultured Actinomycetota bacterium. GTDB lineage: Bacteria > Actinomycetota > Actinomycetes > Mycobacteriales > Pseudonocardiaceae > Amycolatopsis. The sequence goes on from CAVXYN010000003.1 coordinate 3,841,710, forward strand.
AACTCCGCCAATCTGCTGCGCGCCTTCGACGAAGCGAGCAGGCGCGGTCTGCTCACGATCGGTATCGCCGGCTACGACGGCGGCAAGATGGCCGAACTGGACACCATCGACTACCTGTTCGTCGTTCCATCGCCGTCGGTGCACCGCATCCAGGAGGCGCAGACCACGCTCTACCACGTGCTCTGGGAGCTCACCCTCGCCGCACTCACCGAGCGGGAAGCGCCATGACCACCGGGCTGGAGCAGGCCAAGGCCGTCGCCGACGCCGTCCTGTACGAGGGCTACCTGCTCTACCCGTACCGTGCTTCGGCCGCGAAGAACCAGATGCGCTGGCAATGGGGTGTCCTGACGCCACCGGCGTACGCGGCGCGCGGCACCGGCGAACACCCGTGGTCGCAGGCCGAACTGATCGCCGAGCCGCCAGCCGAAGGTGTGCTCCACGCGCTGCTGCGTTTCCTCCAGCTCCAGAAACGCGTCGTCGAGGTCGCCGGAGAACCCCGGCCGGCCCTGACCGTCGACGGGACCGAGTACACCACTTGGGAAGAGGCCGTCGAGCGCGAGATCGACGCCGTGGTCCCGTTCTCCGTGCTACGCACCGAAACCCGGATCCCGTTCCATATCGACGGCGGCGAGGACGTCGAGCCGATCCCCGGCGGACACGACGCGCGGATGGTGCGCCGCCGTGCCGGGATCTGCGGCGAGGTGCGTCTCCGTGCCGTCGAGCTGCCCGGCCCGTTCGGCGGCGTCAAACTCCGGGTCCGGGTGACGAACACGTCCACATGGGCCGTGCCGGGAGCCTGCCGCCAGGACGCGCTCGCGTACTCGCTGATCGCCACGCATACGCTGCTTTCCATTCCAGGCGGCGATTTCCTGTCCTTGACGGATCCGCCAGAGTGGGCTGCCGAAGTGACCAAGGAATGCGTCAACGAGCGCACCTGGCCGGTCCTGATCGGTGGCCCCGGGCGATGCGACACGGTCCTGTGCTCACCGATCATCCTCTACGACCGTCCCGAGATCGCCGAGCAGAGCCAGGGAACCCTCTACGACGGGCTCGAAATCGACGAGATCCTGACCCTGCGCACGATGACGCTGACCGACGAGGAGAAACGCCAGGCACGGGCGACCGACTCGCGCGCGGCCGAGCTCATCGACCGGGTCGACGGGATGCCGCCGGAACTGCTGGACCGCCTGCACGGGACGATCCGCTACCTGCGCTCGGTCACCGGCGAACGGCCTGAGAGTACCGAGCCGCCTGGGGATCCGTGGTGGGACCCGGCCGCGGACGCGTCGGTGTCGCCCGAGACCGACACGATCATGATCGCCGGAACCGCGATCGGCCGGGGCAGCCGGGTGCGGCTCCGGCCGGCCAAACGGGCCGACGCCCACGACATGTTCTTGGCCGGCCGGGTCGCGATCGTGCAGGCCGTCCTGCTCGACGTCGACGACGAATGGCATCTCGCGGTCATTCTCGAGGACGACCCGGGTTCGGACCTCTACGCGCAACACGGCCGGTACCGCTATTTCGGTCCCGACGAGGTCGAGCCTCTGCCCGCGGACTCGCCGTGAGCCCCCGGGTGCTGATCGCTGGAATCGGCAACGTCTTCCTCGGCGACGACGGCTTCGGCGTCGAGGTCGTCCGCCGGATGTCCACAAAGGAACTCCCGGAGTGGGTCCGGGTGGCCGACTACGGAATCCGTGGTCTCCACCTGGCCTATGACCTGGCCGGCGGCGACTACGACCTCGCGGTGCTGGTCGACGCCACGAGTCGTGGCGACGTGCCCGGCACCGTCTACGTCGTCGAACTCGACTTGCCCGGCGCGAACGCCGGCGAGGCGAACGCGCAGATCTTGGACGCGCACGGAATGCAGCCCGACGTCGTGCTGAACCTGGTCGCCTTACTCGGTGAGGATCCCGGCCGGGTGCTGCTGGTCGGCTGTGAACCGGCGGTGCTCGATCACCAGATGGGGCTCAGTCCCGCGGTGGCCGCCGCTGTCGAAACGGCGGCCGGAGCGGTCGGCGACCTGCTCGACGAATACCAGACCACCGGTGTGGGAAGGAAATAGGTGGCGAAATGTGCCTTGGCATCCCCGGCGAGGTGATCGAGATCCTGGCCGACCGGCCGGATCTGGCGAAGGTCGACGTGAGCGGGGTCAAACGCGCGATCAACATCGGGCTTGTCGCCGAGGAAGGCATCGCACCCGGTGACTGGGTGCTCATCCATGTCGGCTTCGCGCTGTCCAAGATCGACGAGGCCGAAGCCAAGGCGGCGATGGACTTCCTCGAAAGCATCGGCAAGGCCTATGAGGACGAGATGGCGGCGTTGCGGGATTCGCAGATCGTGTAGGAGGTGGGCTTCATGCGTTTCGTAGACGAGTTCCGCGACGCCGACAAGGCGAGGGCACTGGCATCGAAGATCGCCGGACTGTGCGAACCCGGCCGGGAGTACAAGTTCATGGAGGTGTGCGGCGGGCATACGCACACGATCTACAAACACGGTCTCGAGGACTACCTTCCCGAAGCCATCACGCTCGTACACGGTCCTGGCTGCCCGGTATGCGTCATCCCGATGGGCCGGATCGACGACGCCATCAGCATCGCCCGCCGTCCCGGCGTGTTGATGACCTCCTTCGGCGACATGATGCGGGTTCCCGGCAGTGACGGGAACTTCTTCGATTCCAACGCCGAGGGCACCAACATCCGGATGGTCTACTCACCACTGGATTCGCTGAAGATCGCCAAGCAGAACCCGGATCAGCAGGTCGTGTTCATGGCGATCGGGTTCGAGACCACCACGCCGTCGACGGCGATGACGATCCTGCGGGCGGCCGCGGACGGGATCGAGAACTTTTCGGTGTTCTGCAACCACATCACGATCATTCCCGCGATCAAGGCCATCCTCGATTCACCGGACCTGCGCCTCGACGGCTTCATCGGGCCAGGGCACGTCTCGACGGTGATCGGCTGCCGTCCGTACGAGTTCATCGCCGGACAGTACGGCAAACCGATCGTGGTCGCCGGCTTCGAACCGCTCGACATCCTGCAGTCGATCTACCTGTTGATGCTGCAGCTCAAGGAAGGCCGCTCGGAAGTCGAGAACCAGTACTCGCGGGTCGTGCCGTGGGAGGGCAATCTCACCGCGCTGCGGGTGATCAGCCAGACGATGGAACTACGGCCCTACTTCGAGTGGCGCGGGCTCGGCTTCATTTCGCATTCGGCTTTGCGGCTACGTAAGGAATACGCGCGGTTCGACGCCGAGCTGCAGTACGACGTCCCTGGCGTCCGGGTCGCGGACCCGAAGGCGTGCCAATGCGGCGAAGTGCTCAAGGGAGTGCTGAAACCGTGGGAATGCAAGGTCTTCGGCACCGCGTGTACCCCGGAGACGCCGATCGGAACCTGCATGGTCTCACCGGAAGGTGCCTGCGCGGCCTACTACAACTTCGGCCGGTTCACCCGGACCAGAGTCCGCGAGGCCGGCATCGCCACGGTCGACGAGCTGGCCGCGTCGGCCCGCCGCGACCCGGTCGAGGGAGCGGTCCGATGAGCACGTCGACCGGAGTTCCGTCGGATCGGGAACAACAGGTGCTGGACCGGATCGACCGTGCCCGCAGGCGGCGCGCGAAGGTCCGCGAAGAGCGGATCACGCTCGCGCACGGCTCCGGCGGCAAGGCCACCCAGACGTTGATCGAGGCCGTCTTCCTCGACGCGTTCCGCAACCCGCTGCTCGAACCGCTCGAAGACGCCGCGGAACTGACCATCGACGGCTCGCGGCTGGCGCTGACCACCGACTCGTTCGTCGTGTCGCCGCTGTTCTTTCCCGGCGGGAACATCGGTGACCTCGCCGTCAACGGCACGGTCAACGACCTCGCCGTCTCCGGTGCGAAACCCTTGTATCTGACCGCGGGTTTCATTCTGGAGGAAGGTTTTCCGGTCGCGGACCTGCTCAAGATCGTGGCGTCGATGAAGGAGGCCGCCGCGGCGGCAGGCGTGTCCATCGTGACCGGGGATACCAAGGTGGTGCAGCGCGGGAAGGCTGACGGCTGCTATATCAACACCGCGGGTGTGGGTGTGATCGAGACTCCGCACCGGCTCGGCGCCGCGACGGTCGTGCCCGGCGACGCGGTGCTCGTGTCCGGTCCGATCGGTGACCATGGTGTCACCGTGATGCTCGCGCGGGGCGAACTCGACATCGAGGCCGACCTCCCCTCCGACACCGCTCCGGTGCACGAGCTCGTCGGCTCGCTGCTCGCCGAAACCCCTGGTGTACGGGCGATGCGCGACGCGACCCGAGGCGGCGTCGCCACCATCCTGAACGAAGTGGCGAAGGCCGCCGATGTCGCCATCGTCGTCGATGAGGGCCAGGTCCCCGTCGGAACCGAAGTGCGTGGAGCGTCCGAGTTGCTCGGGATCGACCCGCTTTACGTGGCCTGCGAAGGCCGGATCGTCGTCTTCGTCGACGGCGCGCAGGCTGATTCCGCGCTGGCCACGATGCGGGCGCATCCGCTCGGCGCGAGTGCCGCGATCATCGGCCGGGTCAAGGCCGATCCCCCGGGACTGGTGCTGCTGAACACCGTGTTCGGCGGGACCCGGATCTGCGACCTCCTTGTCGGCGATCCCCTGCCACGGATCTGCTGAAGGAGCGGTCGGTGCACGAGTTGTCGATCACCCAGGCCGCGGTCGAGGCGATCCTTCGGCAGACCGGGCAGGCCCCGATCCGCCGGGTGACGCTGGAGATCGGCGCGCTGGCGGGTGTGGTCGTCGACTCGGTGCGGTTCTGCTTCGACATCGTGGTGAACGGCACCCCCTTGCAGGGCGCCGTCCTGGAAGTGATCGAACCGCCGGGACGGGCGCGTTGCCGCGACTGCGAACAGGTGTTCGTCGTCGACGATCCGCGGATCCTGCTCTGCCCCGGATGCGGCAGCGCCCATGTCGGCGTGCTGAGCGGACGGGAACTCAAGATCAAATCAGTGGAGGTGCGAGGCGAATGTGCGCAACCTGCGGGTGCTCGGACGACGCCGGAGTCAGAGTGATCGACCCCGCGTCCCACAGCCATGAACACGGTCACGACCACGGGCATGGGCACGGCCACGTGCATCCTCCCCCGGAACCCGACCGGACGGTCCTGCTGGAACAGGACATCCTCGCCGCCAACGACGCGCTGGCGGCGGAGAACCGGACCTGGCTGGCCGAACGGAACATCCACGCCGTGAACGTGATGAGCTCCCCCGGTTCCGGCAAGACCACCTTGCTCGCACGCACCATCTGCGACCGCGGCCGCGAACTACCGATGTCGGTGATCGAAGGCGACCAGGAGACGGTGTTCGACGCCGAACGGATCAGGGCGACCGGTTGCCGGGTGGTCCAGATCAACACGGGCGCCGGCTGTCACCTCGACGCGGGCATGCTGGCGAAGGCCTTGCGCGCCCTCGACCCGCCTTCCCGGTCGACCGTCTTTATCGAGAACGTCGGCAACCTGGTCTGCCCAGCGCTTTTCGACCTGGGCGAAGCCGCTCGCGTCGTGGTCATGTCGGTCACCGAGGGCGCCGACAAGCCGCTGAAGTACCCGCATATGTTCCGTACCGCGGATGTGGTGCTGCTGAACAAGATCGACCTGCTGCCCTATGTGGACTTCGACGTCGACGAGTTCCTCGCGGACCTGATGCGGGTGAATCCGCGTCCGGAAGTGCTGCGAACGGCCGCGACCACCGGCGCCGGGCTCGACGACTGGTACGACTGGTTGGCCGAGTGGTACAGCTGGTCGTGAGTGATTCGGGTCACCGCGGGTGCCGCACTTCGTCGACGAAGTGCGGTAGTTCGCACCACGTACTACCGCACGTAGGCACCGCCGCCAGACGGCCACCTGCCCGCCCCTGTGGCACCGTGATGACAGGAGGTCGTCATGGCAGGTGTCGTCGAACGCGTTCGCGATCAGGGTGCCGAACAGCGCCAGGCCCAGATCGTCGACGTCCTGGTGGAGGCGTTCGACGTGCTCATGCGGGCGGACGCGGACGCGTTCCGCCGCAAGTTCCGCAAGATGGCGGCCGCTCCGTTCGCCTTCTACCGTGGCTCGGCGTGCCTGTTCTACGCCGACATGGCCCATGAAGACGATCGCTGGGCCGACGAGCGAACCAGCCGGGTCTGGATCCAGGGTGATCTGCACGCCGAGAATTTCGGCAGCTATATGGATTCCTCGGGGACGCTGGTCTTCGACGTCAACGATTTCGACGAGGCGTATCTGGGCTGCTTCACCTGGGATCTCAAACGGCTGGCGGCCAGTGTCGCCTTGCTGGCGTGGAGCAAGGCCATCTCCGACGACGACATCGCGACCCTGATCGGCACCTATCTGCGGGCGTACGTCCGGCAGGTCCGCGACTACGCCGAACACCCCGGCGACGAACTGGTCCGGCTGGAGCTCGACAGCACAGAGGGCGTCCTGCACGACGCATTGCTGCGCGCCAGGTTGAAGACACGGATCGAACTGCTGGACGAGGTGACCACGGTCGAGGACTACGACCGCCGTTTCCGCCGTGGTCCCGGAGTCCGCGTGCTCGAACACGCGGAACACGAGACCGTACGCCGCGCATTCGAGTCCTATTTGGACACGATACCGACGGGGAAACGCTTCGGCAGCATCACTTACCGGGTCAAGGATATCGTGGGCCGAAGCGGGTTCGGCATCGGCTCGGCAGGGCTTCCCGCCTACAACGTCCTCGTCGAGGGGCGCACGCAGGCGCTCGAGAACGACGTCGTGCTGTCGATGAAACAGGGCAATGTGGCCGCGCCGAGCCGGATCGTGTCCGAGCAGCGGATCCGCGACTACTTCACCCACGAAGGCCACCGCACAGCGGTTTCACAACGCGCCCTGCAGGCCCACGCGGATCCTTGGCTCGGCCATACGGAAATCGACGGAACCGGCTTCGTCGTCTCCGAACTTTCGCCCTATGCCAACGATCTCGACTGGTCGGAGCTGACCGAACCCGCCGAGATGAGGCCCGTGCTCGACTACCTCGGCCGGGCGACGGCGAAGATGCACTGTGTGTCCGACTCCGATTCCGAACAGACCCTGGTCGGCTTCCAAGTCGAAGAGGCCATCGCCAGGGTGATCGGGGACGGTGAGGACGAGTTCGTGCGGGCACTGACCGAGTTCGGGATGGCCTACGCGGAACAGTCCAGGGAGGATCACCGGCTGTTCGTGGACGCCTTCCGCGGCGGTGAGATCGCCGCCGTCCGGCCGGCCGCGGATTGACCGGATGGCCCCACAAGGGACGCGGGGCCATCCGAGAAGATCAGGACTCCATGGCCTTGATGAGGGAGGCGGGACGGAGATCGGTCCAGTTCGTCTCGACGTACTCGAGGCACTCCGGGCGCGGAGCGGGGCCGAACTTGGTGGTCCAGCCCGCCGGGACCTCGACGAACTCGGGCCACAGGCTGTGCTGACCCTCGTCGTTGACCAGCACCAGGTACGTGCCGTCGGGGTTCTCGAACGGGTTCGTCATGCCTTGCTCTCCTTATGCGTTCCATCTTCTTCGAACAAGTCGTCTTCTTCGAGCCGGACCGCCCGGCGGGCGAGCGCGTCGAGCGCGGCGAACCACTCCTCCGCCAGCCACCGTACCGATTCTTCGGTCAGTACGGCCTCCGGCCAAGACCACGACGCGTGCAGCTCGGGCCCGGTGGTCCTGTCCTCGGTCAGCGCGTTCAACGTGAGGCTGTGCGACATCGGCATCTCGTCGTCGGGACCGATCTCGCCGGGGCCGTCGACCTCGTAGGACCAGTCCTGTGCCTCCGGGACGCCGACCCGGCCCATGTAGTTGAACTCGATCGCCGGCCTGGCGAACTTCGCCAGCTCCTCCCCGGTTTTGGGATTGAGGTACCGGAGCAGTCCGTGCCCGAGCCCCGCGGCCGGGATCTCGTCGAGATGGGACCGGACTCGCTCGACCGCCTCTTCGGCGGAAGGCCCGCCGTCGAAGGCGTCGTCCAGATCGAGCATTCCGAGGTCGAGGCACACCGGGACGACGCTGGTGAACCAGCCGACCGTCTGCGAAAGGTCGGCTCCGCCGGCGAGTTCGTCCTCGCGGCCGTGGCCTTCGAGGTCGAGGAGCAGCGCCATCCCTTCCCCTGTCCCTCGACGCCGCCGCCACCGGGCGACCGCCAACGCGAGCCCGGCGAGCAGGACGTCGTTGACGGTGGCGCGGAACGCCGTCGGCACCCGCGTCAGCAGCCGAGCCGTCCGCTCGGGCGGCAGTGTGAGCGACACATCGCGGGCCGTGGCCATCACATCGCGCCGATGATCGAGGGGCCGCTCCACCGGGATCGGGTCGCCGCCACCGAGCACTGACCTCCACCGCTCCAGTTCGGCCTCACGAGCCGGCTCGACGGCCCGTTCGGCGAGCCGGCGGGACCAGCCCCGGAACGATATGTCCACAGTGGACAAGGCAGGTTCCCGCCCGCCGACGACGGCCTCCCACGCCGAAGCGAGGTCCGGCAACAGGATCCGCCACGACACGCCGTCGATCACCAGGTGGTGGATCATCACCAGCAACCGGCCGGGTGCCGACGGCCCCGCGTCGAACCAGGTCGCGCGCAGCATCGCCCCGGCGTCCGGATCCAGCCGTGACCGCGTCCGCGCCGCGTGTTCGGCGATGGTTTCGAACAGCACGTCACGCTCCAGCCCCGCGACGTCGACCCGCTCGACCCAATCCGCCACGTCGACCGGACCGGGCACTTGGAGCGCCCAGCCCTCCACCGACCGGTCGAGCTGCGCGCGCAGCATCTCGTGTCTTCCGGCGATGGCGCCGAAAACCGCGGTCAGTTGCTCGCCGGTCATCCCGGACGGCGTCCGCAGCAGTGCCGACTGGTGGTAGCCCGCGATCGGCCCGCCGAGCTCCCGCATGGCGTGCATGATCGGGGTCAGCCCCACGGTGCCGGTGCCATCGTCCGCCGGCGCGGCCGCGATCGACAGTTCGGTCGCGACCTCGGCGAGACCGGCGACCGTCCGCCGCGTGAACACCTGGCGCGGAGCGATCCGCAGTCCGGCCGCCCTGGCACGGCTCACCAGCTGCATCGCGACGATGCTGTCCCCGCCGAGTGCGAAGAAGTCGTCGTCGATACCCAGTTCCGGAACGCCGAGCACGTCCGCGAACGCGGCACACAGCACCTTCTCCCGCTCGGTCTCGGGCGGACGGCCGCCCGCGAGCTCGGCGTAGTCCGGCGCGGGCAACGCCTTCCGGTCGAGCTTTCCGTTCGACAGCACCGGGAACTCGTCCAGCAGCACGAACGCAGCCGGGACGAGGTAGTCCGGTACCGTGGCCGATGCGAAACGCCTGAGCTCAGACGAGTCCACAGTGGACTCGATCGCGGGGATGCAGTACGCCACCAGCTGTTTGATCCCGGCCCGGTCCTCGCGGACCACGACGAGCGCCTGCGCGAGATCGTCGTGACGTTCCAGGACGGCCTCGATCTCCGCCGGTTCGATCCGGAACCCGCGGATCTTCGTCTGGTCGTCCGCGCGGCCACCGAAGTCCAGCCGCCCCTCCGGTGTCCACCTGGCCAGGTCGCCGGTCCGGTACATGCGGCCACCGGCGTCGCCGAAGCCCGCGCCGAACGGATCCGCCACGAAGCGCTCGGACGTCAGCGCCGCTTGACCGAGGTAGCCGCGGGCGAGACCCGAACCGGCGAGATACAGCTCCCCGGTGACGCCGGGTGGGACGGGGCGCAGCGCGCCGTCGAGGACGTAGGCCCGCGTGTTGGCGACCGGACGGCCGACCAGCGGTCGTTCGCTGTCCCCGATGCGCGCGACCAGCGCGTCCACTGTGGACTCGGTCGGCCCGTAGAGATTGAACGCCTCCGTGCCCTCGAGCCCGGCAAGGCGCCGCCACAGGCTGTCCGGCACGGCTTCGCCGCCGACGCCGACCACCGCGAGCGGGCAGCGTTCGCCTTCGAGCAGTCCCGCGTCGGCCATCTGCGCGAAGAACGACGGCGTCACCTCGATGAAGTCGATACCCTCACGCTTGATCATCGATACCAGCAGTTCCGGGTCGCGGCGCACGTCGTCGTCCGCGATGTGCACAGCGTGCCCGTCGAACAGCCACAGCTGCGGCTGCCAAGACGCGTCGAAGGAGAACGACCACGCGTGTCCGACCCGGAGCCGCTGCCTCCCGGTCGCCGCCACCGCGGGCCGGTAGAGCGTCTCACGATGGCTGTGGAAGAGGTTCACCACACCGCGATGCGGAACCACGACACCCTTCGGGGTGCCGGTCGAGCCCGACGTGTAGATGACGTACGCGGGATGCTCGGGGTCGAGCACACGGCCACGATCGGCGTCGGTGAGATCGTCACCGGACTGGTCCTCGACCGGCAGCACCTCCAGCACCAGCGTCTCGATCTCGGTCCGCGGCAAGGATTCCAGCAGTTCCGCCGTGGTCAGCACCAGCCGGGGCCGGGCGTCCGCGAGCATCGCGGCCAGCCGTTCCACCGGATAGTCCAGGTCGAGCGCGAGATAGGCGGCGCCCGCCTTGTGGACGGCGAGGATCGCCAGCAGCATGTCCGCCGAACGCGGCAGCGCCAGCGCGACCAGGTTCTCCGGGCCCGCGCCGTATGCGACGAGCACCCTGGCCAGCCGGTTGACACGTTCGTTCAGATCCGCGTAGGTCAGCGTCTCGTCGCCGAAGACCACCGCGGGAGCGTCCGGTGAACGCCGCACCTGGGCCTCGAACAGTTCAGGGAGGGTCACCGACGGCACGTCGACGGCCGTATCGTTCCAGCCGGAGACCTCGCCCGGCAGCAGGACGTCCAGCTCACCGACTCGCCGGGCGGGGTCCGCGGCCACCTGCTCGAGCAGCAGGACCAACCGCTCGGCGAAACCCTCCACAGTGGACCGGTCGAACAGGTCCGTGCTGAACTCGATCACCCCCGAGACGCCGCCGTCCGCCTGTTCGATGAGGTCGAACGACAGGTCGAACTTGGCTGTGCCCGAGGCCGCGGGGAGGGCTTGGGTCGTCAGCTCCGGCAACGCGAACTCGTCCTCACCGGCAGCGATGTACACCACCATCACCTGGAACAACGGATGCCACGACAGCGAGCGGGACGGATTGAGCGTCTCCACGAGCCGGTCGAACGGGAGTTCCTGGTGGTCGAACGCCGCCAGGTCGCTTTCCCGCACCCGGGCCAGCAGATCGGTGAACCCCGGATTCCCGCCGAGGTCCGTGCGCAGCACGAGTGTGTTGACAAAGAAGCCGACCAGATTCTCCAGCGCCTCTTCCCCGCGCATGGAGATCGGCGAGCCCAGTGGAATGTCGTCCCCCGCCCCGAGCCGGTTCAGCAGGGTCGCCACCGCTGCCTGCATGAGCATGAACATGCTGGCGTTCCCGGCCTTGGCCACCTCACGCAGCCTCGCGCCCAGCTCCGGTGGCACGGTGACACCGACCTGCCCGCCGCGGTAGCTCGCTTCGGCGGGCCGTTGCCGGTCGACCGGGAGCGCGAGCACCTCGGGGATCCCGGCGAGGGCTTCGGACCAGTACGCCGTCAGTGCCGGACCTGCCTCCTCCAAATAGGACCGCTGCCACAGCACGTAGTCCGCGTACTGCACCGGCAACGGCGGCCATTCCGGTTCCGTTCCGCCGGTCCGTGCCCGGTAGGCCTCGGCGAAATCGGTGAGGAACGGCTGTTCCGACCATTCGTCCGTGGCGATGTGATGGAAGAGGAACAGCACCACGTGTTCGTCAGGACCGGTCGCCGACACCGTCACCCGCAACGGCGGCTCGTGGTCCAGCTCGAAGCGGTACGCCGTGTCAGGCTCACCGAACACCACGTCGACCTTCGAAGGGTCGACGATCTTCTGCACACCGACGCCGTCGTGTTCGGCGATGATCGTCCGCAGCGACTCGTGACGCCCCACCACATCCCGCACCGCCCCGCGGAACGCGTCGTGATCCAGCTTGCCGCTGAGCCGCAAGGACAGCGGGACGTTGTAGGTCGCCGTCGGGCCCTCGAGCCGGTAAAGGAACCAAAGCCCTTGCTGTGCGGCGGAAAGCGGCAGGATCTCCGGCCGATCCGCTCGGACGAGCGGAAGCCGTGTTCCGCCGGTCAGCGAGCCGGCCAGTTCGGCGACGGTCGGGTTCTCGAAGACCGTCCGCATCGAGACCTCGGCGCCGAGTGCCGTCCGGATCCGGCCGACCAGGCGCATGACCAGCAGCGAGTGCCCACCCAGCGCGAAGAAGTCGTCGTCGATGGTGACCACGGGCACGCCGAGGACCGACGCGAACGCGTCGCACAGGATCTCTTCCCGTGCCGTTCGTGGCCACCTTCCGGGGCCGGCCGCGAACTCCGGTTCCGGGAGCGCCTTGCGGTCGAGCTTTCCGTTCGGGGTCAGCGGGATCTCGTCGAGGACGACGATCGCCGACGGCACCATATGCTCCGGCAGCTTCGCGGCCACGTTCGCCCGCAGGCCTTCGGTGTCCACGTCCGCTCCGACGACGTAAGCCACGAGCCGGTCGTCGCGAGCCACGACCACGGCGCGCGAGACCGGTTCGGCAGCGGTCAAGGCCGCCTCGACTTCACCGAGTTCGACCCGGAAGCCACGGATCTTGACCTGGTCGTCGACCCGGCCCAGGAACTCCAGGACGCCGTCGCCGGACCATCGCGCGAGGTCGCCCGTACGGTACATCCGCTCCCCTGCCGCACCGAACGGATCGGCCACGAACCGGTCGGCGGTCAGCCCCGGCCGGGCCAGATACCCGCGAGCGAGCTGGACACCGGCAAGGTACAGCTCGCCGGGCACACCCGGCGGGACCGGGCGCAGCCGTGCGTCGAGCACATACGTCCGCGTGTTCCACACCGGACGCCCGATCGGGACGGACGGTGTCGTCTCGTCGCCGACGCGCCACGCGGTGACGTCCACCGAGGCTTCCGTCGGGCCGTAAAGGTTGTGCAGACCGCAGTCCAGGATCCGGCCGAACTCGCGGGCGAGGTCGGACGGCAAGGCCTCGCCGCTGCAGATCACCCGGCGCAAACCGGTGCAGCAGGCCGCGGCGGGCGTCTCCAGGAAGAGCGCGAGCATCGACGGGACGAAGTGGACGGTCGTGACACCGGCGTTCTGGATCAGTTCCGCCAGATGGACAGGATCCTTGTGGCCTTCGGGCTTCGCGACCACCAGCGTCGCACCGGTGATGAGCGGCCAGAAGAACTCCCACACCGACACGTCGAAACTCGACGGCGTCTTCTGCAGAACCCGGTCCTCAGCGGTCAGGCCGTACTCGTCCTGCATCCACACGAGCCGGTTCACGATGCCCGCATGCGGGACCACAACACCCTTGGGACGGCCGGTCGAACCCGACGTGTAGATCACGTACGCCGGAGCCTGCGGATCCACGGTCCGGCCCAGGTTCTCGGCCGCATAGCCGTCGAGGTCCATCGCCAGGTCTTCCAGAACGACCGCGGGACCGGCGTCTTCGAGCATGAAGGCGATCCGGTCGGCCGGATAGTCGCGGTCCACCGGGAGGTAGGCCGCGCCGGCCTTATGCACCGCGTACAGCGCGACGACCAGCTCGATCGATCGCGGCAGTGACACCGCGACCACCGATTCGGCACCCACACCACGCTCGACCAGCCACCGCGCCAAGCGGTTCGCCCGCGCGTTCAATTCCGCGTACGACAGCTCGGTGCCCTCGAACACCAGCGCGGCAGCGTCCGGCGTCCGCGCTACCTGCGCCTCGAACAGCTCCGGCAGGGTCCCGACCGGAACCTCGCGGGCGGTCTCGTTCCACCCGGTCACCCGCGTGAGTTCATCGCCGACAAGGACCTCGAGCTCGGCGATCGGGCGCTCCGGGGACGCCGAGCCCTGCTCCAGCACTGAAGCCAGCCTGGAGAGCAGCCGTTCGGCGGTCGTCGCATCGGCGATGTCCTCGGCGTATTCCAGCATCAGCGTCGCGGTCCCTGGCTCGTCGACGAGTGTGAAGTGCAGATCGAACTTCGCCATTCCGGTGTCCATGTCGAACCACTCGGCGGGCAGGCCGAGCACGTCGGGGTCGCCGGCGGCGCGGTAGTGGTAACCCACCATCACCTGGAACAGCGGGTTCCGGCCCGGAACACGCGGCGGGTTCAGCTCCTCGACCACTCGCTCGAAGGGTAGGTCGCCGTGTGAGAACGCGGCGAGATCCGCCTCGCGGACCCGGTCGAGCAGTTCGGCGAACGTGGGTTCGCCCGTCAGGTCGGTGCGCAGGACCAGCGTGTTGACGAAGAACCCGACCAGGTCGTCCAGGGCCGCGTCCGTCCGGCCCGCGATCGGCGCACCCAGCGGGATGTCGTCACCGGCACCGGTGCGATGCAGCAGCGCGGCCACGGCCGCCTGAAGCACCATGAACAGGCTCGCGCCGGACTTCGTCGCCAGGCCGCGCAGGGCCTCCGTGAGCGACGCGGGAAGCTCCGCCTTCGTCTTTCCGCCCCGGCCAGTCGGGCGCGGGGGACGCGACCGGTCCAGTGGCAACGCCAGCTCGTCCGGCGTGCCTCTGAGCGCGTCCGTCCAGAAGGTCAGCTGCTCGGCTCCACGCTGCTCGAGGAAGTCCCGTTGCCACAACGCGTAATCCGCGTACTGGACCGGAAGGTCTGTCCACACTGGACTGTTGCCGGCCGCTCGCGCTTGATAGGCCACGGTCAGGTCGCCGAGGAACGGCCGGTCCGACCATTCGTCGGTCGCGCAGTGGTGCAGGACCAGGGAAATGACCTGGTCCTCGGAGCCGAGCCGTAGGACACGCAGCCGTACCGGGATTTCGCGCGCCAGATCGAACGGCGTCCGCGACAGCTCGGCGATTCGAGCATCCAGGCCGCTCTCCGCGCACTCTTCGACGGCGAACGGGATCGCCGGTTCGTCGAGGATCTGCTGGTACGGCTCGCCGTCATGGTCGGCGAACACCGTCCTCAGGACCTCGTGCCGTGCGAGCACGTCACCCAGCGCCGCGCGAAGCGCGTCGAGATCAAGGCCTCCCCGCAACCGGAAGGTCAGCGGGAAGTTGTAGGCGACGGCGTTGGCCTCCATCCGGTCCACCAGCCAAAGCCGCTGCTGGGCCGGCGAAAGCGGGATGCGCTCAGGCCGCTCGACGCGAACCACGGCCGGCCGCGCGGGCTCGCCGCTGCCTGCACGGGACGCCAGCTCGGCGGGAGTCGGCGCCTCGAACAGGTCACGGATGGCCAGTTCCGCACCGAGTTCGGTACGCGCACGGCTGATCAGCCGGGTGGCGAGCAGGGAATGGCCGCCGAGATCGAAGAAGTTGTCCTCGACACCGACGCCCTCCAGACCGAGGACCTCGGCGAAGAGCGCGCAGAGCGTCTCCTCCTCGGCAGTCTCAGCCGGGCGGCTCTCGGTGAGGCGCACCGCCGGATCGGCGTCCGGCAGGGCCCGGACATTCAGCTTTCCGTTGTCGGTCAACGGAAGCGCGCCGAGCGTGACGAACGCCGCCGGGACCATGTAGTCGGGCAGCTCTGTCTTCAGCTGCTCGCGCAGCCGCTGCACCAGCTCGCTGCCGCCGCGTGCCGCCGTCGGGCTCGTGGCGTACTTCGCCAGGTTCACGCCGAGCGAGACCGGCAGATGAACACCGGTCACGAGCGCATCCGTCTGTCCCTTGTGGACGAACACCGCCTCGAACGAACCGTCGGCCGACCACGTGGTGTACACGCGGTAGCCGAGCCGTGCGCCGAGTTCGTGCACGTCCTCGGGTTCGATGCCGCCACCGGTGGCGTGGAAGCGGTCCAGGACGTCGACGAGCGGCGCGCCGGCGTCGAGCGAGCGCATCGCCTCGAACTCGGCCGCGAGCCGGGCATCCGGGATCCGGGTCACCCGAACCGTTTCGACACCGTCTAGTGGCGCGTGATCCTGCTGCCTTGCGTCCGCTGTGGATCCACGTGGTTCCTGGCAAGACGAAGAAAACCCGCTTGTACTGGTTGTACCAGGGGTTTTCTTCGACGCAGCCAGGGGCCGCGTGGGCCGCAGCGGCGTAAGGCAAGCAGGGTCACGCGACACTAGCTGCTCTTCAAGCGCATCGAGGGAGCCGACGGCTTCCCACAGCAGGCGCGGAGCCTGCGAGGCGGAAAGGGTTTCGCGAGGTTCCTTGACCAGTACAGCGTCGTAGCGGTACCGGCTCAGCTCGTTCTGCAGCCTGGCGCGTTTGATCCGCACCTGAGCGACGACATCCGGAAGTTTCCGTGCCAGCGCGGTGAAGTAGTCCGGATCGATCAGCAGTTCCTTCTCCAGCGCCGCACCGCGTTCGATCGCCCGTCGTAGCTGCGCGACGTCCGAGGTCGCGTCCGCGCGGGTGAGCTGGATGGCGGTGTGGAACGACCGCGCCAGCCGCAGGTTCCGCACGTCGCCGACGAACAGCGCGCCGCCGGGGGCGAGCAGGCCGACCGCCTTCGTGATGACGTCGGTCAGGTAGTCGACGCTCGGGAAGTACTGGATGACGGAGTTGATCACGATCGTGTCGAACCGCCCGGCGGGCAGCCCGTCGAACACGTGGGCAGGCTGCGCGCGCAGGTTCACTTTCGCCGCCAGCGCCGGATCCTGTTCGAGTTCCCGGTCGAGCTTCGCGATCACCGGCGCGGCGAGGTCGGTGCCCCAGTACTCCTCGGCGAGCGGCGCGATCTGTCCCATCAGCAGACCGGTGCCGACACCGATCTCGAGCACCCGCTTCGGCCTCAGCTCGGCGATCCGGGCCACCGTAGCCTCACGCCATTCCCGCATGTCCGGGAGCGGAATCGGGTCGCCGTCGTAACTGGAGTCCCAGCCCGCGAAGTCCTCGGTGAACAGCGCGGTCGGGATCTCGGTGTACTCGTCGGAGTAGATCTGCTGCCACTCCCCGACCTGGTCGGCCTCCGCCTCGGCGCGCGCGTCGCCGCTCAGTTCGGCGGGGACGACGTAGCCGATGAGCCGCTGCAGTCCGGGCGCCGACGGATCGGGCCTGGCGATGACCGCCGCCTGCGCGACCTCCGGATGCCTGCTCAGCGCGGTCTCGATCTCGCCGAGCTCGACGCGGTAGCCGCGGATCTTCACCTGGTCGTCGGTCCGGCCGAGGAAGTCCAGGTTCCCGTCCGGACGGCGGCGCACCAGGTCGCCGGTGCGGTACATGCGCCCGCCACCGGGAACGAACGGATCGGCGACGAACCGCTCCGACGTCAGCCCGGGACGTCCCAGGTATCCGCGGGCGAGGCCTTCACCGGCGATGTACAGCTCGCCCGCGACCCCGTCCGGGACCGGCCGGAGCCAGGCATCCACGATGTAGCCGCGGGTGTTCCAGATCGGCTTCCCGACCGTCGGGGTATCGCTGTCGGTCGTGCCGCCGCCGAGGGTGTTGATCGTGTATTCGGTGGGGCCGTACAGGTTGTAGCCGTACGTACCGTCCGTGTCCCGCAGCCGGTTCCACACCGACTCCGAGACCGCCTCGCCGCCGAGCAGGACGAGCGCGGGCCGGTGCCGTCCGTCCCCGCTCTCCAGCAGACCTTCCTCGATCAGCAGGTGGGCGTAGGTCGGGGTCACGTTGATGACGTCGACCTGGCGTTCGTCGCAGTACGCCACGAGCGCCCGGGCATCACGCCGCAGTTCCTCGTCGCAGACGTGGACCTCGTGCCCTTCGACGAGCCACAGCAGCTCTTCCCAGGACATGTCGAACGCGAACGACACGGTGTGCGCGATCCGCAGCCGCCGTCCACCCGCCGACGCGATCGCCGGAGCGAAGATCGCCTCCTGGTGGTTGAGCTGCATGTTCGTCAGGCCTCGGTAAGGCGTGACGACACCCTTCGGCTTGCCCGTCGAGCCCGACGTGTAGATGACGTACGCCGGGTGCTCCATACGGTCCGCGCGGCCGCGCGCGAACAGCGGGCGTTCGGTGTCGGAGATCGGGCCGTCGCCGAACGCCCTGTCCTCGTGCTCGTCGACCAAGACCCGGGGCGTGCCCTCGGGCAACCTCGCGGATACGTCCTTTGTGGACACCAGGCAGAGCGGACCCGCGTCCTCCAGCATCATCGCGAGCCGGTCGACCGGGTGGTCGAGTTCGAGCGGCAAATACGCCGCGCCGGTGCGCAGCACCGCGAACAGGGCGACCACCATGTCGATCGACCTCGGCAGGCCGAGCGCGATCACCTGCTCCGGCGCCGCGCCCTTCGACAGCAGGAGCCGGGCCATCCGGTTGATACGCGCGTCGAGTTCAGCATAGGTCAGTTGTTCCTGGCCGAACACGAGGGCGAGGGCGTCGGGGGTCCGCTCGGCCTGCGCGGCCAGCAGGTCCGCGATCGTGTCCTCGATCATCGGGTTCTCGGCTTCGGCCCAGCCGGCTTCGAGCGCGGATCGGTCCTCGGTGGACACCGTCGCGAGTGCGGCGACCGGTTTCGTCAGGTCACCGATGAGTTGCTCCACCAGCGACGTGAACCTGCCCAGCAAACTCTGCGCCTTGGCGGGTTCGATCACATCGTCCCGATAGGACAGCGTGAACCGCATTTCCTCGCCGGGCGTCACGACCAGCGTCAGCGGGTAGTGCGTGGCGTCGATGTTGATCATCTCGGTCACACCGTGTCGACGGCGAAGTCCGCCGATCCGCTCGTCACCGTCCGCGGGACGCAGGACGAACAGCGTGTCGAAGAGGACACGATGCCCGGCCTCACGCTGGAGCACACCGAGGCTCATGAACTCGTACGGCGTCAGCTCCATCCGCTCGGACTGCAAGCGGCGCAACAGGTCCAGCACCGACTCCGCCGGGTCGAGCCGGACTCGCGTCGGCACGGTGTTCAGGAACAGGCCGATGGTGCTTTCGATCTCGGGTACCGCGGCCGGCCGGCCTGCCACCGCGGCGCCGAAGACGACGTCCTGACGTCCCGTCATGGTCGACAGGACCACACCCCAGGCCGCGTTGAGGACGGAGTTCACCGTCAGGCCGTGCCTGCGGGCCTGCTCGCGGAGCCGACCGGTGGCCTCCGCGGACAGGGCCGCGTCGAGGTTGACCGGACTTGCCGGAACCAGCTCCTGGGTCTCGGACCCGACCACGGTCGGCTCGGCGAGCCCGGAAAGTGCCTCGCGCCAGGCGCTCGTGGCGGCTTCGATGTCCTGGCCGTCCAGCCAACGCAGGAACTCCACATAGGACCCGGCCGGGGGCAGCGCGCGGTCGTCTCCGCCGAGTTCGTACAGCGCCAGGAGCTGCTCGATGAACAGCCACGCCGACCAGCCGTCCCACAGCAGCAGATGCCGGTTGAGCACGAGCCGGTCGCGACCGGCCCCGAGCCGTACCAGCTTCAGCCGGAACAGCGGCGGAGCGCCGAGGTCGAACCGCGTGGCGCGGTCCTCGGCCATCAGTTCGTCCAGCTTCGTCCGCTGCTCGTCCTCGGACAGCGCCGAAAGATCCACTTCGGACAGTGGGGGTTCGACCGAGGCGGCGACGAATTGCACCGGCCCGCGCAGACCTTCACTGGTGAACCCGACGCCGAGGCTGGGAACCCGCCGCATCATCGCGGCGACGGCGGCCCGGAGCCGATCCGCGTCGAGGCGATGAGCGAAGTCGATGGCCTCCTGGATCGTGTAGATGTCGACCCGGTCGGAGTTGTAGCTGGAGTGGAAGAACAGGCCTTCCTGCAGCGGCGACAACGGCCAGATGTCGGCGATCGGCACTGGGCTGAACCGCTCGACCCGGTCGATCTCGTCCTGAGTCAGCGACAGCAGTTCGAGATCGGACGGCGTCTGCCCGGCAGGCATGGACGTGGTCGCGTAGGCCGACGCCAGTTCCGCCAAAGCCTCCGCCCAGCGGTCCGCGAGTGCCACCGCGTCGGCAGGGCCGGCGAAGGTCGCGACCAGTTTCGGGCCGGTCTCGGTGTCCTCACAGGCCACACCGATCCGCAGAAGTTGGTCACCCGTGGGCGGTACCGAAGTCCGTCCGGCGAACGTCCATTCCCCTGCCCCCGCTGGTACCCGGCCCACATATCGCAGCAGGATCTGCGGTCGGGCGAGTGGGGTGAACAGCGGCGCCGTCTGGGCGTTGAGGTACCGCAGCAGGCCGTAACCCGCAGGTGCCTCACGGATGGTTTCCTTGACACCCTTGAGGATCGCCAGCGGTTCGCCCGACGCCGTCAGGCGAACCGGGCGGATGGCTTGCAGCGCACCGACCGTGTGCGGCAGACCTTCGGCACGTTCCTGAACGTCGACGAGGAGGTCGCCGTCGACGGCCTTCTTGAGTGCCGCGAGCAGGACGTCCGTGATGTCTCCGTGGACAGCGGCGGGCAGCGACCTTACCAGCGTCTCCGTGTCCTCAATGGACAGTTCGACCGTACGCTCAGCCGGGTCACCCGCGGCCGGAGGCGCGAACGCCCCGGGAGCCAGTGTCGCGGCCCAGTGCTCGAGTTCGCCGAGCAACCCGGGATCCTGCGCACCCTCGGTGATGCGGCGCGCGAACGTCCGCAGCGACGTCTCGACCGGCGCGAAGGCCGGTACCCGGCCGCCGGTCACGGCGTCCCAGGCCTCAGCGAGATCGGCCGCGATCACCGTCCAGCTCGGGGCGTCCACCAGCACCGGATGCGCGACCAGAAGCAGTCGCCCCGGCTCTTTGCCGCCTTCGAACCACACGGCCTGCAACAGGCTGTCCACGTCCGGATCGAGCCGTCCTGCGGCAGCCTCCACTTCGGCGTCGAATTCCCCGGTCGCCCTGCGCAGCAAGGTGGCGGCCTCGACCGTTCCCTGTGGACGCGTCTCCAGCGACCAAAGCACCGACGCGATTCGGGACAGCTTGAGCCGCAAACCGTCGTGGTGATCGAGAACCGCCTGCAGCGCCGCGGCGAGCGTCTCGAGGTCGGCTCCCGCCGGGACCTTCAGCACCGCCGAGGTGGGGTGGGCCTGACCCAGCTCACGCAGCCGGTGCACCTCGGGAAGAAGCGGAATGTCTCCGACACCGTCGGGATCGGCCGCAGGCCCCACCGGCGCGGCCTGCGTACCCAGGGCCGCCAGCGCGGTCGGCGTGCGGTACTCGAAGACGTCCTTGGGGCTCAGGTCGAAGCCGGCTCGCCGGGCACGGCTCGACACGGTGATCGAGGAGATGCTGTCGCCGCCGAGGAGGAAGAAGTCACTGTCGGCGCCGACGGTGTCCAGGCCGAGAACTTCGGCGAAGATCGCCGCGAGCACGCGCTCGCGGTCGTCGGCCGGAGCCGGTGATGCCGGCCGCTCGATCTCCGGTGCGGGTAGCGCCCGCACGTCGAGCTTTCCGTTCGGGGTCAACGGGAATTCGTCGAGCACGACGAGCGCACGCGGAACCATCGGCGCGGGCAGGGCCTCGCTCAGCACGGCACGCAGTCGCTCGGAATCCGCGCTTCCGGCCACGTAGCCCACCAGGGCGCCGTCCTTCGCCAGCACGGCCGCGGCGACGACGCCCGGCTGGGCGGCGAGCACGGCTTCGATCTCGCCGAGTTCGATCCGGTTGCCCCGGATCTTGACCTGGCGGTCGGTCCGGCCGAGGTACTCGAGCTCGCCGTCAGCACGACGCCGCACCAGGTCCCCGGTCCGGTACATCCGCTGTCCGGGCTCGCCGAACGGGTCGGCGACGAACCGCTCCGCGGTCAGGCCCGGCCGTCCGTGGTAGCCACGAGCGAGCTGCACACCGGCGAGGTACAGCTCCCCCGCCACGCCGTCTGGCACCGGGCTGAGGCAGGTGTCGAGCACGTGGAGCCGGGTGTTCCACACCGGACGTCCGATGGGGACGGTCGCGCCCTCGGTGCCGGTGCCGGCGAAATAGCTCACATCGACGGCGGCCTCGGTGGGTCCGTAGAGATTGTGCAGCGGTACGCCGGTGAGCGAGCGCCAGCGGGCCGCCACTTCGCCGGTCAGCGCTTCACCGCTGGAGAACACCCGTCGCAGGCTCCGTGCCCAGCCGAGGTCGTCAGTGACGTCCTCGCCGCCGAGGAACGCCGCCAGCATCGATGGGACGAAGTGCAGGGTGGTGATCTCCCGCTCGCGGATCACCCGCGCCAGATAGGCCGGATCGCGGTGGCCGTCCGGTTTGGCCAGCACCACGGTCGCGCCTTCACACAGCGCCCAGAAGAACTCCCACACCGAGACGTCGAAGCTCGACGGCGTCTTCTGCAGCACGTTGTCCGACTCCGTGAGCCGGTACTCGTGCTGCATCCACGCCAGCCTGTTGACGATGGCGCCGTGCGTGACCGTCACACCCTTCGGCCGTCCTGTCGAGCCGGAGGTGTAGATCAAGTAGGCGGCGTTGTGCGGACCCGCGCTTCGTCCGGGGACGTCGACAACCTCGGTTTCATCGACGGCTTCGGTTTCAATAACAGCTTCGGTTTGATAGACAGAGACCTGCCGGAGGCCGGGGACCACCGGGATCCGCGCGGCGGTCCCCGGTTCGGAAAGCACCAGGCGCGCGCCTGAATCGACGAGCATGTATTCGAGCCGGTGGGCCGGGTAGTCGAGGTCGAGCGGCAGGTACGCGGCGCCCGATTTGAGCACGCCGAGCAGGGCGACCATCAGCTCGGCCGACCTCGGCACGGCGACGGCCACGATCTCGTCGGGACCCGCACCCAGGGCGCGCAGCCTGCCGGCCAGCGCTTCCGCGCGGCCTTCAAGCTCCACATAGGACAGCTCGGTGCCCTCGAACACCACGGCCGTCGCCGACGGCGTCTCGGCGACCTGCTCGGCGAACGCGTCGACAAGGGTCCGCTCGGGAACCGGATGAGCCGTCGCGTTCAGCTCGGCGAGCCGTCCCCGCTCGGCCGAGGACAAGAGGTCGAGCGCCGCCACCGGACGATCCAGCCCCCTAGCCAGGATCTCCAACACCCTGGCGAACCGCTCGGCGAGCCGTTCGGCCGCGGCCGCGTCGATCCGGACCGCGTCGAATTTGAGGCTGAATTCGAGCTCGCGGCCCGGCGTGACGAGCACGGCGACCGGGAAGTGCACCTCGTCGTTGACCTCGACCCCGCCGAGGCGGATGGTGCCGCCCGGATCGGTCCGGTCCTCCTCACGCGGGTAGTTCTCGATGACGACCAGCGTGTCGAACAGGTCTTCCTGCCCGGTACCGGCGATCCGCTGCAGCTCGCCGAGCCCGACGTGCTGGTGATCCAGCAGGACTGCCTGCTCATCCTGCAGGCGCCGCAGAAGCGTGGCGAGGGTGTCCGAACCGGACCAGCGCAGGCGGACGGGCAGGGTGTTGATGTAGAGGCCGACGGCGGACTCGAGGCCGTCGATACCGGTGTCCCGGCCCGAAACCGTGCTCCCGAACACCAGGTCGTCGCGGCCGGTGAGCCTGCCGAGCAGCAGACCCCACGCGCCGTGCAGGACGGTGCCCAGCGTCAGTCCGTGTTCGCGCGCGACCGCCGACAGCCGCGACGTGACGTCCTCGCCGAGGCTCAAGTGCACCTTCGACGGCCGCCTGGTCTCCCCCGCCGGTGTTTCGACCAACCGCGTCGGTTCGTCCACTCCGGACAGTGCGCTTCGCCAGACCTCGCGCGCCGCCGCGTGATCGCGTGCGGCCAGCCGCCGCAGGTGTCCGGCCCGCGAGCCCGGCTCCGGCGAGATCCGGGGCAGATCCGTCGTGGAGTAGCGGGCCAGCAGCTCCCGCACCATTACGACGACCGACCAGCCGTCCACGACGAGGTGGTGGAAGGTCAGCGCGATCCTGCTCCGGTTTTCATCGAGCCTGATCAGGGTCGCCCGCAGCAACGGCGGACGGGACAGGTCGAAGCGACGCGAACGGTCCGACTCCAGTGCTTCCGCGGCTTCGGCCGCGCCCACTTCACGCCACGGCAGTTCGGCGTGCCTCGCCACCAGCTGGACCACCCGGCCGTCGTCGAGCTGCCGGAAACCCGACCGGAGTGACGAATAGCGGTCGAGCATCGCCTGCACCGACCGGCGCAGCGCGGCGGCGTCGACCGGCCCTTCGAGGTCGAACACCTCCTGGACGATGTAGACGTCGTCGCCGGTCTCGAATTCCGAATGGAAGAAGAACCCTTGCTGCAAGGGCGTCACGGGAAGAACGTCTTCGTACCCGGCGAGCGCGGCGCGTTCGGCGCCGCTCAGCTCGAGCAGCGGTTCGTCGTCGGTCACGACCTGCTCGCGCACGTCTTCCGCGCAGACCGCCAGTGCCTCAGGGGTGCGGTGCTGGAACACCTGCCGCGGCGTGATGGCAAGGCCACGTTCGGCCGCGCCGAGCACCAGGCGGATCGACAGGATGCTGTCGCCCCCGAGGCCGAAGAAGTCGTCGTCCGCACCCACGGATGGAAGCCCGAGCACGGCGGCGATGACTCCGCACAGGACGTGCTCGCGTTCGGTACGCGGCGGACGTCCGGCGACCGCGGCGGCGAAGTCCGGCAGCGGCAGGGCCGCGCGGTCGAGCTTCCCGTTGGGCATGATCGGGAGCCGTTCGAGCGCCACGAAAGCGGACGGCACCATGTAGTGCGGCAGCGCCGACTCGGCGTGTGCACGCAGGGCCTTCATCAGGGAATCGGTGTCCCGGAACGCGGGCGGAGTATTGGCGAGCACCTCCACGTCGCCCCGGCGATAGCTCCCGTCCACAGTGGACTCGCCGGTGGCGACGACGAGATCGAACGCACCGTCCGTCGCGTCACCCGACCACGTGGCGACGGCCTGATAGCCGGCGTCCGCACAGACCGCGATCAGCGCGTCGGGATCCTGCTCCGTACCGTGTGCCGGCGCGATTTCAGCTCCGAGTGCGCGCAACGTGTCCAGGTCGCCGGACAGCCGGGCGTTGGGCACGCCGGTGATCCGCAGCTTCGAGGGCTTGTGGCTGGCGAGGTGCCCGATCAGGGCTTCGGTGTCCCGCAATTCGGCCCAGCCGAGTTCCGTAACCCGCTCCGCCTCACCGGTGGTTCCCTTACGCAGCACGACGTCGTAGCGATACCGGCTGAGTTCGTTGTCGTATCCGGCCCGCTTCAGCCGGATGTCGACGTTCCCGATCCCGTCGATTTCCTCTGCCAGCGCGGGGAAGAAGTCCGGGTCGAGGAGGAGCTCACCCTCCCATTTCACCGCCGCGTCGACCGCGGCCGACGTCGGCGAGCCGCCGGAACGGACCTTCTCGACCCCGGCGCGCAGGACGCGCAGCAACCGCAGGTTTCTGATGTCACCGAGGAACACGGAACCGCCTGGGGCCAGCAGGTCCATCGCCTGACGGACGACCTCGGTCAGGTAGTCCGCGCTCGGAAAGTACTGAGCGACCGAGTTGATCACCACCGTGTCGTACCGGCCCCGTGGCAGATCACCGAGTTCGTGGGCGGGCCCCGCGTGCAGCTCGACCTTGCCCGCCAGTTCCGGGATCTCGGCGACGCGGCGCCGCAGCAGGTCGATGATCTCCTCGGACAGGTCGAGACCGCGGTACTCCTCGACGTCGGGAGCGATCTTCGACAGGATCAGGCCGCTGCC
This sequence comes from uncultured Actinomycetota bacterium, assembly GCA_963766045.1. GTDB lineage: Bacteria > Actinomycetota > Actinomycetes > Mycobacteriales > Pseudonocardiaceae > Amycolatopsis. Next base: position 3,867,099 of record CAVXYN010000003.1, read on the forward strand.
GACACCGATCTCGCAGACGCGGCGCGGGTTCAGCGCCCGAATCGAGTCCACAGTGGAGGATCTCCAGGCACGCATGTCCTCCAGAGGAAGGGGTTCTCCGTCGTACGTGCTGTTCCAGCCCGTGAATCCTTCGTCGAACGGGTCGCTGTCGGCGACCGAGTAGAGCAGTTCGTGCACGTCCTTCCAGTGCCCGACTCGCTCGGCCTCGCGGGCCTCGTCTCGCCCGCCCGGCAACCCGCTCTCCGGTACGACGTAGGCGACGAGCCGCCGGTCACCCGGCTTGACTTCACGCGGGACGACGGCGATCCGCCCGACTCCGTCGTGCACCGCCAGGGCCGACTCGACCTCACCGGGCTCGATCCGGAAGCCGCGGATCTTGACCTGGTGGTCGGTACGGCCGAGGAAGTCCAGATTGCCATCGGCACGCCAGCGGACCCTGTCCCCCGTGCGATACATCCGCTCGCCGGAGCCGGCGAACGGATCCGCGACGAACCGTTCGGAGGTCAGCCCGGGACGCCCGGCGTAGCCGCGCGCGAGCCCGCGGCCACCGACATAGAGCTCGCCTTCGACGCCGACCGGCACCGGCCGCAGGGCGGTGTCCAGGACGTAGCACCGGGTGTTGGGGTCGGGCCTGCCGATGGGGATCGGGCCGGTCCAGTCCGGTTCCGCGGCCCACAGCGTCGAGTTCACCGTCGCCTCGGTCAGCCCGTAGGCGGCGACGACCCGCAGGTCCTTCGCCCAGCGGGCGATCAGCTCCGGCGGCACGGTTTCGGTGCCGACGATCAGCACGGCCCCCCTGGGCAGCACGCAGTCCGTCGGCAGGGCCGCGACCAGCGACGGCGGCAGGATCATATGGGTCGCCGCGTTGTCGTTGATATAGCCGGTCAGCTCCACCCCGGCCACCCGGCGATGTGACGGCACGACGATCACCGTGCCGCCGACGCACAGCGACATCACCAGATCCCAGACCGTGACGTCGAATCCGGTGGACGCGAACTGGACGACCCGGCTGTCCTCACCGATGCCGATCCGCTCGGTCGCGGTGGCCATGAGGCTGCCGATCCCGTCGTGGGACAGGACCACACCCTTGGGCAGACCGGTCGAGCCGGACGTGTAGATGACGTAGGCGGCCCGGTTCAGTGCGATCTCACTGACATCCACAGTGGACGGATCGAGCGCGGCCAGTTCAGCCTCTACGGCCGAATCGTCGAGGAGAACGCGTTCGACGTCCAACGTCTCCGGCAGCTGAGCCGATTCATCCTTTGTGGACACCACGATTCCCGCGCCCGCGTGGGAAAGCATGTACGCGATACGATCCTCGGGGTGGTCGAGGTCGAGCGGCAGGTAGGCCGCACCGGCCTTCATGACCGCGAGCAGGGCGACCACGAGATCCGCAGAACGCGGCATCGCGACCGCGACCACGTCCTCATCACCGACCCCGCGGGCTTGGAGCAGCCGGGCGAGCCGGTTCGCGGCGGCGTCCAATTCGGCGTAGGTCAGCCGCCGGTCCTCGCAGACGACAGCTTCGGCGCCCGGCTTCCGGGCGACCACCCGGCCGAACGCCTCCGGCCACGACACCTCGGGCGAGTCCGAGGGCGACGTCCCGAAGGTTTCCAGGACGTGCTCGCGTTCCACCGCCGACAGAAGGTCGATCGTGGCGAGCGGCGCGTCCGGACGTCCGGTCAGTGCCTCGAGGACGGCCGTGAACCGCTGCCGGTGTTCGGCCAGCGCGGTGTCCGTGATGGCCGACTCGTCCGCGTCGAAATCGAACCGCAGACCGGTTCCCTCACCCGCGTCCGAGACGGCGATGGCGAGATCGCTCACCGGCCCGAGATCCAGATTGCGCACGGCGGCCTTGGCGGCGCCGAACACGAGGTCACCGTCCACCGCCATGAAGTTGAGGCTCAGCCCGACGAGTTCCTGGACACCGCCGGCCGCGCCGAGATCCCGTGCGAGGTCCTCGCCGCGGTACCGGGCGTGGTCCAGTAACGCGGTCACCTTGGCGTCGACCTCGGCGAGCAGCCGGGCCGGGCTCATCTCGGGCCGCACCGCCAGCCGCAGAGGCAGGACGTTCACGGCCAGCCCGGGCCGCTCGCGCGATTCCCGGGTCGTCCGCGCGGTGACGGGCAGGCCGAGCACCAGGTCCTCCGCGCCGGTCACCCGGTGGGCGTAGGCCGCCGTCGCCGCGATCATCACGCGGGACAGCCGGGTCCCTGCGTCCAGCGCGAACTTTCGGAGACCGGCGGTGACCGCCGGCGTCAGTTCCCAACTGTGCCGCCGGAGCCTCGCGAGGCCGGACGGAGCACCTTCGAGGAGCCGGACCGGGGTCGGACCGCCGTCGAGCTCGGCGAGCCAGAACTCCCGGTCGGCCCGCTGCTGTGGCGAACCCTGGTACGCCGAATCGGCCGGCTGGGAGACGGCCCACGAGACGCCGGTGGTTTCGCCGTTGTAGAGCCCGCACGCGCGCCGGGTCAGTACCGCCTGACCGTGCGCGTCCATCACCAGATAGTGGTAGCGCTGGAACCACAGGACGTGGTCCGAAGCGAGCACCAGCAACGCGTGCGCGGTGAGCGGACCCCGCTCGAGGTCCGCGACGGTGGCCAGCTCCGCTCGCATCCATTCTCCTGCGGCGTAGTCGGGATCCGGCTCATCGGTGAAGTCCAGGACCGCGACCTCACCGGGCGCCGACGGCACCTGAACCGGAGCCCCGTTCTCGAGCTCGACCGTGACGTGCAGGCACTCCGCCTCCGCGACCGCCCGCCGGACGGCGTGACGCAGCCGCGTGAGATCGACGTCCCCGCGAACATCGGCGTACCAGCCGATCGTGTACACCGGGTCGGCCGGATCGAGCTGCTGGGCGAGCCAGATCCCGGTCTGCGCCGAGGTCAGGGGAAAGCCGCGCTGGGGGCCGCGGGTCATCGGGGTGCCTCCACCGTTCAAGTGCGTGAAACGTTGTGCGGTAACGCGTCCGGGGTCAGGCGGGCCCGGTGCCGCTCACCGCGTACTCGGGCCGGGACGCGTCCGCGGCCCGCCGGTCCACAATGGACTGGAGGATCTCGCCGACCCGGACCGCGGTATTGGAAAGCAGCGACGAAGTGATGCCGTGCGTGTGCTCCGTGCCGCCCTGGAGGTAGATCCCGCCGTTGAGCGGCGGCTCGGTGACGATGCGGTAGTCGCGCTCGACGTGCAGCCTGCCCTCGGCGTCCCGGAGGCACGCGCCGGCGAGTTCGCCGAGCAGCGGGGTCGGATCGGCCGGGCTGTACCCGGTGGCGTAGACGACGAAGTCGGCGTCGAGACGCGTCCGCTCGCCGGTCTCCAATGCCTCGATGGTCACCCGCACCCCGGAACCGGTCTCGAGGACCTCGGTCGGGCGGGAGACGTTGATCAGCTTCAGCCGCTCGATCCCCTGGACCTTCTCCCGGTAGATGCGGCGGTACAGCTCGTCGATGAGGTCGATGTCGACGGCCGAGTAGTTGGTCGCGCCGTGATAGCGCATCAGCCGTTCCTTGACCGCCTCCGGCGCCTCGTAGAAGCGCTCCACGGCCTCCGGGTCGAAGATCCGGTTGGCGAACGCGCTGTCGTCGGCCGGGCTGTAGCCGTACCGGGCGAACACCGCGCAGACCTCGGCCTTGGGGAAGCGATCGTGCAGCAGCGCGCTGACCTCCGCCGCGCTCTGGCCGGCACCCACCACCACGAAGCGGCGCGGATCCTCGGCGGCCATGCCCTCGACGCGGTGCAACAGCTCGCTGTTGTGCCAGATCCGGGTGCCCGGCGTGACACCCTCGGGCAGGTTCGGGCGCAGGCCGGTGCCCATCACCAGGTTGCGGGCGCGGAGGTTGACCAGCTCGCCGTCGGTACGGGCGTGGACGTCGAAGTAGACGATCTCCTCACCGTCGAACACGGGGGTGACCGACAACACCTCGGTGCCGTACGAGACGACGTCGTCGACCTTCTCCGCCGCCCACTCGAAGTAGTCGTGGAACTCGATCCGCAGCGGGAAAAGGTTCTTGTGGTTGATGAAATCGACCAGCCTGCCCTTGCCGTGCAGATACGACAGGAAGCTGAACGAGCTCGTCGGGTTCCTCATCGTGGCCAGGTCCTTGAGGAACGAGACCTGCATGGTGGCGTTGTCGATCAACATCCCGCGATGCCAGCCGAAACGGACCTGCCGCTCCAGGAAGTGCGCGGTCACGGTCTCGGCTCCCGGCGCGGAGTTGTGTTCGGCGAGGGCGATCGCGAGCGCCAGGTTCGACGGTCCGAACCCGACTCCGACGACGTCGTAGACCGGAATCCGTTCACCGACCACTGCTCGTGCCATCTTGAACCCCTTGCGCGGCTCGGCCGCATCTCGGTACTTCGACTTAAGACAAGGAAACCCTAACCTAAGTTAGGTGAGGCTCAACTAGTACGTTCAGTGGTGATGTTCATCCCTTGACCAGGAGGAGGCCGGTCCCATGCGGGTCGCCATGTTCGGATACCAGACCTGGGGACACCGCACGCTGCGGGCTTTGATCGACGCCGGTCACGACGTCGCCCTCGTGGTCACCCACCCGAAAAGTGACCACGCTTACGAAAAAATCTGGTCCGACTCGGTCGCGGACCTGGCCGAGGCCAACGGAATCCGCGCGCTGCTGCGCCGGCGGCCGGACGACGCCGAACTCCTGGCGGAGCTGAAAGAGGCCGAACTCGACCTGATCGTCGCCAACAACTGGCGTACCTGGCTGCCGCCCGAAATCTTCGAGATGCCCCGGCTCGGCACGCTCAACGTGCACGACTCGCTGCTACCCGCCTACGCCGGTTTCTCACCGCTGATCTGGGCGCTCATCAACGGCGAGACCGAGGTGGGTGTCACAGCTCACATGATGGACGCCGATCTGGACGCCGGGGACATCGTGCTGCAGCGCTCCGTTCCGGTCGGGCCGGCCGACACCACGACCGACCTGTTCCATCGGACCGTCGAGCTCATCGCGCCGATCACCACCGAGGCCATCGAGCTGATCGCCGGCGGCGGCATCACTCCGGTCAAACAGGACCGCTCGAAGGCGAGCTTCTTCCACAAACGCGCCCTCGAAGACAGCCTGGTCGACTGGACCTGGCCCGCCGATGAGATCGAGCGGCTGGTGCGGGCTCAGTCCGACCCGTACCCCAACGCGTTCACCTACCACTGCGGGCAGCAGCTGCGGATCGTCAAGTCGTCGGTGTCGCGGGGTTACTACGGCGGCACCCCGGGCCGCATCTTCATCCGGGAGGGTGACGGCGTGGTGATCGTCGCCGGTCCCGAGGCCCGGCGTGGGCGTTCGCACGGTCTCGTCATCGAGCGCGTGCGCACCGAGGACGGTACCGAACTCGCCGCGAACGACTACTTCCGGACGATGGGCGGCTACCTCACCACCCGCCCCTGACCTCGCGACTCGGCGCCTTCCCGCAGCGAGTCATCGCCAGACCGATCAGTTCCGGCGACAGCCGTCGTTACATCGGGTAAGAACTGGGAAGACTCGCTGTGGAGGCGCCATGACCAGCACCGACCTGAACGAGACGACGGAAGCCGTTATCGCGGCGAAGGCGGGCGACGAGGGCGCCTTCGCCGAGCTCACCGAGCGGTACCGGCGAGAGCTGCACGTTCACTGCTACCGGATGCTCGGCTCGTTCGACGAGGCGGAGGACGTCGTCCAGGACGCGCTCCTCAACGCCTGGCGCGGGCTGGACACGTTCGACGGCGGCAAGTTCCGCGCGTGGCTGTACCGGATCGCCACCAACGCCTGCCTCGACGCGATCCGCAAGAGCGCTCGCCGGGTGTCGTCGCTCCGGTCGTTCGGCGAAGTCCCTTGGCTGCAGCCGTATCCGGACCGCCTGCTCGACGAGATCGCGCCGCCCGAGAGCGAACCGGACGCCTTGGCCGTCGCCAGGGAGACCATCGAACTCGCCTTCCTCGCCACCCTGCAGCTCCTGCCGCCGCAGCAGCGCGCGGTGCTGATCCTGCGCGACGTACTCGGCTGGACCGCGTCGGAAACCGCCGCACTACTGGACATGACCGTCCCCGCCGCCAACAGCGCGCTCCAGCGCGGCCGGACGACCTTGCGGGAAGGCCTGCCCGGGCAACGCGGCGAGTGGTCGGCCGCGGCACCGTCCGAAGAGGAACGCGCCCTCGTCCGGCGGCTCATCGACGCACACGAGCGATGCGACTTCGCCGCGATGAGCACCCTCGTCCGCGACGACGTCAGGATCACCATGCCGCCGGAACCCAACTGCCACGAAGGGCTCGCGGCCCTCGCCGGTTTCGGCCGGATCGCGGTGGAGATGGGCGACTGGCGGGCGGTTCCGGTCGAGGCGAACCGGATGCCCGCGTTCGCCTGCTATCTGCGACGTCCCGGGGACACCGAATTCCGTGCCTTCAAACTCGACGTGATCCGCGTCGAACGTGGCAAGGTGGCCGAGTTCACCACGTTCGGCAACCACCAGTTCACGGCCTTCGGCCTGGACACCGTTCTGAGGGGATGAAGGCATGCCGGAGAAGATGACCGACGAGGAGCGCCGCGAGTTCCTCGCCGAAGGCACCCGCACCGCCGTTTTCGTGACCGTCCGGCCGGACGGCAGGCCGCACGCCGTACCGATCTGGTTCGCCACCGACGGGGACGACATCGTCGTCAACCTCGGCATCGACACGGTCAAAGGCCGGGCGCTCAAGGAGAATCCGCGCGTTTCGGTCGTCGCCGACGACGCGACGCCGCCGTACGCCTTCGTGACCGTGGAGGGCGTCGCGGAGATCTCCGAAGACCCCGCCGAGATCCGCCGCGGTTCGGCGTTGATCGCTGAGCGGTACCTCGCCGAAGCCGGCAAAGAGGCCATCGACGGGTGGCTCGAATACGCGACTTCACCGGGCAAAGTCCTGGTCCGGGTACGTCCGGACCATTTCGTGGCCATCGCCAAGGTCGCTGTCTGATTCATAGAGACCCTTGGCCGACGCCCCCACTTCGCGCCAGGATGGCGACGTCATCCAGAGCGAAGTGGGGGCCCCGTGGCTGAGATCGTTTTCGACGAGGGCACGCGCTCGTGGCTGATCGCCACGACCGCCACGAGCTACGCGCTGCGGCTGGCCGAGGACGACTCGCCGTCTCACGTCTACTGGGGTCCCCCGCTTACGCCGGCTCAGCTCGGCGACGTCCTCCCCGAGACGAAGGCCTGGTGGGACGGCTTCAACGATCCCAACGAAGGGCTCGACGAACTCGCGGCCGACGGCGGCACCCGGTACTGGACGCCTGCTCTCCAGGTCCGGTTCGCCGACGGAACCCGGGCGCTCGAATGGAGGTACCTCGGCCATGACATCGACGGCGACGCACTGCGGATCCGCTTCCGTGACCGCCACTATCCCCTGCTGATCACGCTGAACTACCGGGTCGCCCCGGGTACCGATGTCATCGAACGCTCGACCGAACTCACCAACGAGGGCAGCGACGACGCCATCGAGATCCTCCGCGCCGACTCCGCGACCTGGGTCCTCCCTGTTCGCTCGGATTACCGGATCAGCCACGTCACCGGCCGTTGGGCGGCCGAAAGCCGGCTCGTCCGCGAGGCGGTCCCCCACGGTGAGACCACTTTCGCCAGCAGGCGCGGTATCACCGGCCACCACGCCAATCCGTGGGTGATGCTCGACGACGGCGAAGCGACGGAACGCCACGGCGAGGTCTACAGCGCCGCCCTGGCCTGGAGCGGGTCGTGGCGGATCACCACGACCCGGTCTTCCACCGGCCGGCTCACCGTCACGGGCGGGTCGGGCCAGGACGGCGTCCTCCCCAGGCTCCTCCCCGGCGCGACGTTCAGCACTCCCGTTTTCGCCGGGCTCTTCACCGAGCACGGGTTCGGCGGGGCGAGCCGGGCGTGGCACGCGTACGCGCTCGGTCACGTCCTCCCCCACCCCGGCGAACTCCGCCCGGTGCTCTACAACTCTTGGGAGGCAACGGGTTTCGACGTCACGGAGGCGGGACAGCGCACCCTGGCCGACAAGGCCGCGTCACTCGGCGTCGAACTGTTCGTGATGGACGACGGCTGGTTCGGGGAACGCACCGGGGACCACGCGGGGCTCGGCGATTGGCGCGTCAACCGCGATCGGTTCCCCGACGGCCTCAAGCCGCTGGTCGACGAGGTGCACGAGCTCGGCATGAAGTTCGGGCTGTGGGTCGAACCGGAAATGGTCAATCCCGACAGCGATCTCTACCGCGCGCATCCGGACTGGGTCCTGCATCATCCACATCGGACTCGCTCGGAGCTGCGCCGTCAGCTGGTGCTCAATTTCGCGCGGCCCGACGTCGCCGAGTGGGCGTACGGCTGGCTCGACGCGCTGGTCGGCGAACACGGCATCGACTTCCTCAAATGGGACATGAACCGGCCGTTCAGCGAGGCGGGCTGGCCTGCCGACGCCGAACCGGACCGGCTCTGGGTCGACCACACCCGCGCGGTCTACACGATCATGGACCGGTTGCGCGCCGGCCATCCCGGGCTGCGGATCGAGTCATGCAGTGGAGGCGGGGGCAGGATCGACTTCGGGATCATGGCCAGGACCGACCAGGTCTGGACGTCCGACAACACCGACGCCCTTGACAGGCTGGTCATCCAGTACGGCTATGGGCAGGTGTACCCGGCGCGCGCGATGTCGGCCTGGGTCACCGACAACCCGAACTTCGTCACCCACCGGTCCACACCGCTGCGGTTCCGGTTCCACGTCGCGATGGCCGGTGTGCTCGGGATCGGCGGTGACATCGTCGCCTGGCCGGAAGAGGACGTCGAATTCGCGCGCGAACAGATCGCGCTGTACCGGGAAATCCGGCCGATCGTCCAGCACGGACGGCTATACCGGCTTGTGCCGCCGGAGGGTGACGGCGTCACGGCGGTGCAATACGTCGCCGAAGACGGCAGTGCCACCATCGTCTTCGTGTACCGGCAAGCGGCACATTTTCACGCACCCCAGCGGCCTATCCGGCTCGACGGGCTCGATCCCGCCGGACGCTATCGCGACGCCGTCACCGGTCAGGTCCGGCACGGGGCCGCGCTGCTCGCGCACGGACTGGCCGCCGAGTTACCCGACGGCGACTTCTCCAGTACGGTCATCCGGCTCGACAGGCTGTAACCGTTCGTAACCAAGGTGGATAAAGATCCGACGTATCTGCCCCTACAACCTGGTTTCGATGACTCCAGCCGCTTGACATCACCTCAGACGTCCGATCGAATGCGTCGTATATGAGACGCCGTGTCGCATACAACGAGGACAGCGGCGACCGCGAGAAGGGTGGCTGGTCATGAGAAGGTCCCTGGCGATGGGAGCGGCGCTGCTCCTCGCCGCGAGCCTCACCGCGTGCACGGTCGGCAGCAGCACCGGGAACAGCGGCGGCGGCAAGGAGATCTCCTTCCTGACCTTCGAAACACCGAACCTCCCGCCGGCGTACTGGGACGCCGCGATCAAACGGGTCACCGACAAGAACCCTGACATCACCGTGAAAAAGCTGGTCGCGCCCTCGACCGACCGCACCGGCTACGCGAAGCAACTCCTGCAGTCGGGCCAGTTCCCCGATGTCGCGATCGCAGTCGACTCGGCCGGTTTCGCCGAATCGGGCAACCTCTACGCGTGGTCTCCCGACGAGCTCAAGGAGTTCCAGTTCCCGGACGCCAACCCGATCAAGGGCGGGCACCACCAGCTGCCAGCAAACACGCAGACGATCCCGCCGGTCTACTACAACAAGAAGCTCTTCGCCGACGCGGGGATCACCGCCGCCCCGACCACCTGGGCGGATCTCCTCGCGGCGTCGGAAAAGCTGAAGGCAAAGGGCGTCACGCCGTTCACCATCGGCGGCGGCAAGGAGGGCTTCCCGTCCGCGATGCTGCTGGACGGCATCGTCAGCGTCGACCTCTACGGGAAGACCCCGGACTGGATGACCCAGCGCCGCGCCGACAAGGTCAAGTTCGCCGATCCCGACTTCCAGAAGGCGTTCGGCAAGTTCGCGGACCTCGTCGCCAAGGGCTACATCGACAAGACCCAGGTCTCTCGCGACTACTCCGCGACCGAGGCCGCGTTCCTCAACGGCGAAGGCGCGATGTACCCGATGGGCAACTGGTTCGCCGCCAGTGCCGACTCCAAGAAGCCGGCGTTCGACATCGGCGTCTTCAACTTCCCCAGCGAGGACGGGAAACTCGTCGTCCCCGCCTACACCGGTGGCGGTATCGTCGTGAACGCGAAGTCCGCGAACCTCGACGCGGCAAGGAAGTTCGCGCTGGCGTTCCAGCTCGACAAGGAACAGATCGACGCCTCCGTGAAGGCCGACGGCCTGTTCCCCGCGATCAAGGGCTACACCCCGCCCGCCGACACCGGCGCGGTCTTCAAGGCCGGTTACGACCTCTACAAGGAAGCCGTCGAGAAGAACGCCGTCGTGAACGCCTTCACCTGGGAGACCGCGGACGACGGCGTCCTGCCGGGGATGAAGGACAAGGTCTACCAGGCTGCGCAGGATGTCATCACCGGCCGCAAGTCGGTCGCCGATGCGTGCGCGTTCCTGGACACCGAATGGACGAAGGCGCGCTGACGAACCCGATGGCCACCGATGTCGTGACCGCTCCGGACGCCGAGCGCACCGGAAAGGGCAAGGTGCCCGCCCGCCGCAGAAGGAAACCGATCCTGCCGCGGATGTGGCATTTCGCCTCGTTCGGCGCTCCTGGCGTCGTCATCTACCTGTGCTTCGTGATGGCTCCGATCCTGATCAGCTTCGGATACAGCCTGACGAACTACAACCCGTTCAACCCGCCGTCGAAATACGTGGGATTCGAAAACTACAAACTGCTCTTCCAGGACGAACAGTTCCTGACGGCGCTCAAGGTGACGACGATCCTGACCGTGATCGTGGTCGTCGTGCCGAACGTGCTCGGTCTCGGGGTCGCGCTGCTCCTGGACCGCAAAGGCTGGCTGTACAACGCTTTGCGGAGCGTTTTCTTCACGCCGGTGATCCTCAGCTCGGTCGTGGTCAGCATCATCTGGACCAAGCTTCTCGACGACCAGGGCCCGATCAACGAACTCCTGCGCACCCTCGGCGTCGAAAAGCCGCCAGGGTGGCTGTCCGATCCGGATCTCGCGCTGTACTCGGTCGCGTCGATCGTCTGCTGGCAGATGCTGGGCTTCTGCGTCGTCGTCTACCTCGCCGGATTGCAGGGTGTTCCCTCGGAACTCCTCGAGGCGGCGGAGATCGACGGCGCCGGCCCGGTCCGGCGGTTCCGCGCGGTGACGTGGCCGCTGCTCGCGCCGTCGCTGACGATCAACACGGTCGTCTTGCTGATCTCGGCCTTCAAGACCTACGACTACGTCAAGGTCGTCACCAACGGCGGCCCCGGGTCCGGGACCACCGCCACCATCGCGTTCAACGTCCTCGCGACCGGCCTCGACTCGAACCACGTCGGATACGCGTCGGCGATGGCCGTGGTGATGCTGGTGATCGTGGCGATCCTGACCACGATCGTCCTGCAGTTCCTGCGGCGCCGGGAGGTCGACCTATGACTACAGTGGACGGTGCTCGCCGGTCGTGGCTGCGGCCGGCCGTGGCGATCCTGGTGAGCGCCATCTTCTTCGTGCCGCTGTACTACGTGCTCGTCAACGTCTTCAAACCCGGCGAGCTGATCGCGCAGGAACCCGCGTCGGTCCCGATTCCGCCGACGCTGACGAATATCCACGCCGTGCTCACGCGGCCGGACGGCCTGTTCTGGGTGAGCCTGGTGAACAGCATGGTCGTCACCCTGCTGTCGATCCTCGTGCTCACCGTGCTTTCGGCCATGCTCGGGCACTACCTGGCCCGCTCGCAGAAGCGGTGGACCAAGGTACTCGCGCTGATCCTGTTGTCCGGCTTGATGATTCCCCCGCAGGTCATCCTGATCCCGATCACCGAGGTACTGCGGCTGACCGGGATGATGGCGACCCTGCAAGGCCTGGTGCTGTTCAACGTCGGCTACTACGTGCCGTTCGGGGTCTTCGTGTTCACCGGGTTCATCCGCAGTGTGCCGGTGGAACTCGAAGAGGCCGCGCTGCTCGACGGGGCGAACCGGATGCAGGTGTTCTGGCGGATCGTGTTCCCGCTCCTGCGGCCCGCCACCGCCAGTGTGCTGATCTTCCTCGGCGTGTGGATCTGGAACGACTTCATCGACCCGCTGATCATCCTCGGCCCCAGCCAGGGCACCACGGTCACGACCGGTATCTACCGTTCTATCGGGCAGTATCAGGCGGACTTGGGCAGCGTGTTCGCGCTGATGTTCCTGGCGACCCTGCCGGTGCTGATCTTCTATCTGGCGTTGCAGAAGCAGTTCGTGAAGGGGCTCACGGGGGGCGCGACCAAGGGCTGAACGGTGTCAAGTCACCCATGCTATGAAAGGCCCTTACTTGCGAAATTTGCAAGTAAGGGGCCTTTCATAGCACGTGCGAGAGCGCGAAAGGACCGCTCAGAGCTCCGTGACCTTGCCTTCGGCCACCTCGAACCGCCGCGTGGTCTCCACGGCGTCCAGCATCCGCCGGTCGTGCGTCACGAGCAGCAGCGTCCCCGGATACTCGGCGAGCGCCGACTCGAGTTGTTCGATCGCGGGCAGGTCGAGGTGGTTCGTCGGCTCGTCGAGCACCAGCAGGTTGACTCCGCGAGCCTGCAGCAGCGCCAGCGCGGCACGGGTCCGCTCCCCCGGTGACAGAGTCGCCGCCGACCGGAGCACGTGTGCCGCCTTCAAACCGAACTTCGCCAGCAGGGTCCGGACATCCGCGTCGGCGAGTTCCGGGACCTCGCGGGCAAAGGCGTCGGCGAGCGGGAGGTCACCGAGGAACAGCTTGCGCGCCTGGTCGACCTCGCCGACCACGACGCCGGAGCCGAGCGACGCGGCTCCCTCGTCGAGCGGGAGACGGCCGAGCAGGGCCGCGAGCAGGGTCGACTTCCCGGCGCCGTTGGCACCGGTGATCGCGACCTTGTCCGCCCAGTCGATCTGCAGGTCCACCGGTCCGAGGGTGAACTCGGCTCGCCGCACCATCGCGCCGCGCAGCGTCGCCACGACGGCTCCCGCCCTGGGCGCCGCGGCGATCTCCATCCGCAGTTCCCATTCCTTACGCGGTTCCTCGACGACGTCGAGGCGCTCGATCATGCGCTCGGTCTGGCGGGCCTTCGACGCCTGCTTTTCCGTTGCCTCACTGCGGAACTTCCGGCCGACCTTGTCGTTGTCGGGCGCCTTGCGGCGGGCGTTCTTGACGCCCTTCTCCATCCACGAACGCTGCATGGCGCCGCGGGCTTCGAGCGCGGCCTTCGTGTTCGCGAACTCGTCGTAGTCCTCGCGCGCATGCCGCCGGGCGACGGCGCGTTCCTCCAAATAGGACTCGTAGCCGCCACCGTAGGTGCGCACCTGCCGCTGAGCGAGGTCGAGCTCGACGACGCGATCCACCGTGCGGGCAAGGAATTCCCGGTCGTGGCTGACCAGCACCGTGCCGGCGCGCAAGCCGGTGACGAACCGCTCGAGCCGCTCCAGCCCGTCGAGATCGAGGTCGTTGGTCGGCTCGTCGAGCAGAAAGATGTCGTACCGGCTCAGCAGCAACGACGCCATCCCCGCCCGCGCGGCCTGTCCGCCCGAAAGCGAGAGCATCGGCTGAGCCAGGCTCACCGTGAGGCCCAGCTCCGCGACGACCTCTCCAGCGCGGTCGTCCAGATCGGCACCGCCGAGGGCGAGCCACCGGTCCAGCGCGGTCGCGTAGCCGTCGTCGGCGCCCGGCGAGCCCGCGGTGAGGGCATCGGTCGCGGCGTCGAGTTCGGCCTGCGCGGCGGTGACGCCGGTCCGGCGGGCCAGGAACGCGCGCACGGATTCACCCGGCCGTCGTTCCGGCTCCTGTGGGAGATGACCGACGGTGGCGGTGGGCGGGTTCAGTTTGACGCTGCCCTCTTCGGGGCGGACGAGCCCGCCCAAGGTCCGCAGGAGGGTCGACTTCCCCGCCCCGTTGACCCCGACGAGGCCGATGACCTCGCCGGGAGCGACGACCAGGTCCAGGCCGCTGAAGAGGACACGGTCGCCGTGCCCGGCGGCGAGATCCTTGGCAACGAGTGTGGCGCTCATGAGAACTGCGAGTCTACGGGTGCCGAATTGAACAATTCGTGATCCCTCCGTCGAGTGGCGGGTATCCACCCGATCACTCTTCGTGGGTAACCTGGATGGGTTCTTCTGCGCCCGAACGACACCTGAGCAGCACCCGAGCAGTGAGGTCGGTGACAGCAAAATGGCGGACTCCGCCACCCCGGTCCCCGTCGCCCACCAGCAGAAAGGCGGTACACGCAGGCCGACGATGAGCAGGCGGCGGGAGGTCAGCCACGCCAGTGCGCGGTCACTGCTGATGACCGTCCTCGGCGAGTACGTGCTCCCCCGCGATCAGGCGGTCTGGACGTCGACGCTGGTCGAAGTCCTGAATGTGCTGGATATCGAGGAGAAGTCGGCGCGGCAGGCGCTGGCCCGCTCGTCGGCGGAAGGCTGGGTCGTCTCGGACCGCGTCGGCCGCCGGGTGCGCTGGTCGCTCACCCCGCCGGGAAGGCGGCTGCTCACCGAAGGCGCGGAGCGGATCTACGCCTTCGGCAACGACGACCGGGACTGGGACGGCCAGTGGCTGATGCTCATCGTCTCGGTCCCCGAAGCGAAACGGGACCTCCGGCACCGGCTGCGCACCCGGCTCACCTGGGCCGGCTTCGGTTCCCCGGTCGCGGGCGTCTGGGTCAGCCCGGATCTCTCCCGCCAGCGGGAAGCCCAGCAGATCGTGCAGGAACTCGGGCTCGACGCACAGGCGATGTCGTTCACCGCCGCGTACGGCGATGTCGGCGACCAGGAGACGATGGTCGCGAAGTCCTGGGATCTGAGCGAGCTCAAGGACCGCTACGAGGATTTCATCGACCGCTTCACCGGCCTGCATCCGTCCGGTGAGCGAGGCGTTCTCCGCGCCCAGACCGAACTCGTCCACGAGTGGCGGCGGTTCCCGTTCCTCGACCCGAGGCTCCCGCTGAAGCTGCTCCCGGACGGCTGGAGCGGTGTCCGCGCGGCCGACCTGTTCCACCACAAGCACGTCGAGTGGCGCGCTGAGGCTCAGTCACAGTGGGACGAATTGGCGGCGAGCGCGGGTTAGTGGTTGCCAACGGAAGTCCTTCGGAGGGCTTCCGATGGTGACCATTTAGGGTCACGAGATACCGACTCGATCCGGAGGAACCCTTGACCACCCCAGTCCGCCTCGACCGTGACGGCGGCCTCGCCGTCCTGACCATCGACTCGCCGCCGCTGAACCTCTACACCGCGGAATTACAGGACGAACTGGGCGAGGCGATCGGCGAACTGGAGGCCACACCGCCGCGGGCGGTGCTGATCCGGGCCGAGGGAAAGATCGTCAGCGGCGGCGTCGACGTCTCGCTGTTCGACGCCCAATCCTCCGTCGCCGAAGCGAAAGTGCTGTTCGACCGGATGCTGGCGATCCCCGACCGGATCGCCGCACTGCCGGTCCCCACCGTCTTCGCCGCGCATGGCCTGTGCCTCACCTGGGCCTTCGAGGTAGCAGTCGCCTGCGACATCATCCTGGCGAGCGAAAAGGCGAAATTCGGTCTGGTGGAACGGGTCGTCGGCCTGACCCCGACGATGGGCGGCACCCAGCGCCTCGCCGCCCGAGCAGGGGTCGGCCGGGCCAAGGAGTTCGTGATGACCGGTGCCACCTACGACGCCGCGACCCTCGAACGCTGGAACGTGGTGAACCGCGTGCTCCCCGTCGAGTCCTTCGACGAGGCGGCGCGAGCATTCGCGACCGACCTCGCTCAGGGACCGACACGGGCGCACGCGGCCACCAAGAAGGTCCTCGACCACTTCGAACACGGCGGCGTCGCCGAGGCGAACGCACACATCACGACGATCGCCGCCGAACTGTTCGACACCGAGGACCTGCGTGGCGCGGTGAAGTCGTTCCTCGCCGACGGACCCGGCAAGGCGACCTTCACCGGCCGCTGAGGCGCGCCTGGTCACCGCGGAGTGCCGCACTTCGTCGACGAAGTGCGGTAGTTCGCGCCACGTACTACCGCTCCCGATCACTTTTCGGCTGGCGTCTCCGATGCCGAGAGATCGCGAAGATCGATCGAACCGCCAGGGCTGACCTTCCGGGAATTCCGGTAGCCGTATGCCGCGTAGACGACCAGTCCGATCAGGAGCCAGATACCCAGCCGGAACCACGTCTCGGCCTTCAGGAAGGTCATCAACCACACCGAGAACCCGATGCCGAGCAGGGGTATGAACGGCATCCCGGGGCAACGGAACGACCTCGGCAGGTCAGGGCTGCGGTACCGCATCACGATCACGGCCGCGCTCACGATGACGAACGCGAACAGCACGCCGATGTTGGTCAGCTCGGCGGCCTCGCGGACCGGGAGCAGCCCGGCCAGTACGGCGGAGGCGATCCCGATGATCCACGTCGCCCGGTGCGGTACGCGGCGGCGCGGGTGGAGCCCACCGAACCAGCGCGGCATCAGCCCGTCACGGCTGAGTGCGTACCACATCCTCGACGCGCCCATCATGAACGAGAAGCTCACCGTCACGATCCCGAGCACCGCCCCGATCGCGACGATCGTGCCCACCCCGCCGAGACCGACGGCCTCGAACGCGGCCGAGAATCCACGCTGCGGATCGACTTCGGTGTAGTTGACCATCCCGGTCAGCACGATGCAGGCCAGCACGTACAGCACCATGCAGATGCCGAGCGACCACATCATCGCCTTGGGCAGGTTGCGCCGGGCCTCAACGGATTCCTCTGCCGCCGTACTCAGCGCGTCGTACCCGAAGACGGCGAAGAAGACCGTCGACGCGCCCGCCACGGCGCCTTCGAACCCGAACGGCATGAACGGTGACAGGTTCGCGGTCTGCACCTTCATCACGCCGACGATCACCACGAGCAGCACGATCACGATCTTGATGACGGTCAGCACGATGTCGACCCGGGACGACGTCTTCGTCCCGCGGTTCAGCAACCACGCGACGCCAAGGCAGATCAGCACCGCCACGAGGTCGACCTTGTGCCCCGCCCCGGTGCCCGGGGCTCCGAGCGCCCAAGCAGGCAGGTGAATCCCGATATCCTCGAGCAGATATCCGACATACCCGGACATTCCGATCGAAACCGCGGCCACGATGGCGGTGTATTCGAGCAGAAGGTCCCAGCCGATCACCCAGCCGACGACCTCACCGAGCACGGCCGCGCCGTAGGTGTAGGACGAGCCCGCACGCGGGACGAGCCCGGCGAACTCCGCGTAGGCGAACGCCGAACACAGCGACGCGACGCCCGCGATCAGGAAGGACAGCAGAACGGCCGGGCCGGCGATGTCCCTCGCGACGGCGCCCGCCAGGCTGAAGATGCCCGCCCCGATGATCGCGCCGACGCCGATCAAGGTCAGCTGGCCGAGGCTGAGGACACGCACCATCCGGTGGCCCGAATCCGGCTCCGCCGCGGGCAGTGTCCGGCGGAAGATGCCTTGTGGTCCGGTTCCGAACAGCCCTGCCCCTGACGAATTCCGCACGCTCACACGCCCTCCCAGGTCCGACCGGGTTTGTGTGAGCGTCACGGCTTCACAGCACCGGCGGAAGGTTTCCGACCATTCCGATAATTGGGCCTCAGCCCAAGATCTCCTGCACTACGCTCCGGCTGTGCTGAACCCGATCCATCTCCGCACCCTGCGCGAGTGCGTGCGCACCGGCTCCTTCGCGGAGGCTGCGCGGGCCTTGGGATATACCGCGTCCGCGGTCTCGCAGCAGGTCGTCGCGCTCGAACGGGCACTCGGCACGGCGCTGTTCGAACGGGCCGCGCGCAGCGTCCGGCCGACCGCGGTGGCTCAGTTGCTCGCGGAACGCAGCGCGGACGTCCTGACGGCGCTGGCGGAACTCGAGACACAGGCCCGCTCACTCGTCCTCGGTGAACGCGGCACCCTCCGGCTGGCCAGCTTCGCGACGGCCAACACGCGGGTCCTCCCGCCCGCGCTGGCCGCGCTCGTCGCGCGCCGCCCCGGCTCGGACATCGAACTCGACGAGGGTGAACCGGACGAGGTCCTCCAACGGGTCCAGGACGGCGCGGTGGACGCAGCGATCGTCTTCGATTACGACCTCCACCGCCGGGTCTGGCCGGACGATCTGCGGCGGACCGAGCTGCTCGCCGAACCGCTCACCATCGCCGTGCCGTCGTCACATTCCTTGCCCGGCCCTGAAATCGATCTCGGCGAACTCGCGGACGAGCCATGGGTCTGCACGCGCGAGGACACTGCGGGCGCGCGGTCACTGCTCCGGATGGCCGAAGCCTCGGGCTTCACTCCGCGAATCATCTTCCGCAGCAACGATTATGACGTCCTTCGCGACCTCGTGGCCCGGGGGCTCGGGGTGGCGATGCTGCCCGGGCTCGCGGTGTTCGGCGCGGATATCCGCGCGCTACGGCCGAGAGGGTGGCCTGCCTTCCGCCGCGTGCATGTACTCCACCGCCACACCAACGGGAATCCGCTGCTGCCGCTCGCGCTGGAGTGCCTGGTCTCGGCCGCGGACACCCTGCGTCGCGAGTTCGCGGAAGCACCGCCCGCAAGCGGTCTAGACCTTTAACCTCCGCCGCGCTACATTCATGTGTGGTCTAGACCACAGTTCCGCGGCCTAGGCCATTTCGGGTCAGCTCATATCGGGTCAGTCTCGCCGCCTCTTTTTTGGAGAACCGCCATGAGACGCACCAGAAAACGACTACTCAGCGCACTCGCCGTGACACTCCTCGCCGCCGGACTCCTCGTCGCGGCCGGGACCCCTGCGATGGCCGCCGGCCGCCTCCGTGCCGCCTTCACCCTGGCCGGCAACACCGGCGAATACGCGGTCACCAACCCCAGTTCCGAAACCGTCACCAACTGGACGATCACCTTCACGGTGCCCGCGGGCGTCACCGTCACGAACGGTTCCCACGGCACCGTTTCCCAAGCAGGGAACACGGTCACCCTCACCCCGGCGTACTACATCGCCTCACTGACTCCGGGGCGCGCGACCTATCCGTACAGCCCGACGTTCCAGCTCAGCTCCGCCACCACACCGACGACGTGCCGGATCGATGACGGGAACTGCAACGGATCAGCCGACACACCACCGGCGGCACCCGCGAACCTTCGTCTCGTGGCCAAGACGACGACGACGGCCGCGCTGGCATGGAACGCCTCCAGCCCGGGTTCGCTGCCCATCACCGGCTACGAGGTCTACCGCGGCACCACTCTGGCCGCGTCCGTCACCGGCACCGAAACGACGATCAGTGGACTGACACCTAATACGGCTTACAGTTTCACGGTCGTCGCGAAAGACCGGAACAACGTCAAATCCGCGCCGAGTGCCGCGCTCGCGGTGACCACCAACAACCCGAGCAACGACACGCAGGCGCCCTCGGCTCCGTCGAACCTCCGGTCCACGGCCACGACGGCGGCCAGCGTCAGCCTGGCGTGGAACGCATCGACGGACAACACCGGCGTCGTCTCCTACGACGTCTACCGTGGCACGACCCTCGCCACCACGGTGACCGGGACGACGGCGACCGTCACCGGTCTCTCACCGTCCACTTCGTACACTTTCACGGTCCGGGCTCGTGACGGCTACGACAATGTGTCCGTCCCGAGCGGAGCACTCACCGCGCGCACTGGCGACATCGTGAGCGGGCACGCCAGGGTCGGTTACTTCGTCCAGTGGGGCATCTACGGCCGCCAGTACTTCGTCAAGAACCTCGTGACGTCGGGCTCGGCGAACAAGCTGACCCACCTGCTCTACGCGTTCGGCAACATCGACCCGACCAACCTGACCTGTCTTTCGGGTGTCACCAAGGGCGTCACCGCGAACCCGCAGGACCCGAGCCAGGGTGACGGCGCCGGCGACGCCGAGGCCGACTACTCACGTCCGATGTCGGCGGCACAGTCCGTGGACGGTGTCGGTGACACCGGCTGGGAAACCCTGCGCGGCAACTACAACCAGTTGAAGAAGCTCAAGGTCCAGTACCCGAACCTGAAGATCCTGATCTCGCTCGGCGGCTGGACGTATTCCAAGTACTTCTCCGACGTCGCGGCCACCGCCGCGTCGCGGCAGAAGTTCGTCGCGTCGTGCATCGACACCTACCTCAAGGGCAACGTCAAGCCTTACGGCGGTGCGGGCGGACCGGGTACGGCCGCAGGCATCTTCGACGGTATCGACATCGACTGGGAATGGCCGGGCAGTCCCGACGGGCACGCCGGCAACCACTGGAGCACCAACGACAGGACGAACCTGACCGCGCTGATGGCCGAGTTCCGAACGCAGATGGACGCCTACGGCGCCACCACCGGCAAGCGGTACGAGCTGCAGGCGTTCACACCCGCCGACCCGGCGAAGCTGAGCATCGGCTGGGAGGTTCCGAAGGTCTTCGACTATCTCGACGTCGCCAACGTCCAGGGCTACGACTTCCACGGCTCCGGCAGCGACAACTCGTGGGAGCCGAACCGCACCGGACACGCCGGGAACCTCTACAACGACGTGGACGACCCGTATCCCTTCCACTTCAGCGTGGAGTCGGCGGTGAACGCGTATACGAACGCGGGGGTCAATCCACGGAAACTCACCGTCGGCCTCGCGTTCTATGGACGAGGTTGGCAACAGGTCGCAGCCGGAACGAAGAACGGCGAATGGCAATCCGCGAACGGTGCGGCACCAGGTCAATTCGCCGAGGAAGCAGGTGTCCGTGGCTACTCGAATCTCGTGGCCAGCGTGCCGAACTGCTCCGTCACTCACGACACACAGGCTGTGGCCACGTCGTGTTACACGGGCAGTGGCGGCCAATGGTGGTCCTTCGACGACGTCTGGTCCATCCAGCAGAAGGTCGCCTGGCTCAAGTCCAGAGGACTCCTCGGAGTCATGGTCTGGGAGATGTCCGGCGACACGAGTAACGGGTCGCTGATGTCGGCCGCGAACACGGCTCTCGGCTAGGCGGTTCACGGGGTGCCGGTCCCAGTGACCGGCACCCCGTTCACACATCTGATCTCTGTCGCGTTTGTCCCAGCAATCGGGACAATGTTGCACCATTCGGCGCCTATACATCAGATCTATCGTCGACTTACCGTTCGCCGCGTGACCATGCAGCGAAGGCAGTTCCTCACCGGCGGCGCCCAGCTCGCGACCGTCGCGGCCGCGTACGCGTTGACAGGTGGCACCGCCTCAACGGCCTCCGCGTCCGAAACCACCGCGAGCCCGGCGGCCGATTCCGAGCTATGGCGCGAATACGTCCGGAATCCGTACGGACACCCGCAGATCCCGAACGTCGCGTATGCGGGCTATCGCACCGGAGAGAAGCCACCACGACTCCCGGTGCGCGCGAACGTCCTGAAGTACGGGGCGAAACGGGACGGCTCGGCCGATTCCTCGGCCGCGATCAACCGCGCCATCGCCGACGTCGGCCGCTGCGGCGGCGGCACGGTCCTCCTGCCGGCGGGGACCTATCGCATCGACGGCGTCGTGCAGATCGGTTACGACAACGTCGTGCTGCGCGGCGAGGGTTCCGGGCGGACGACGTTGTACGCGACCCGTTCGCTCGAGGAGATCATCGGCATCAACCGCAGCCGCTACGGCGGCGGCGACAACTCGGCGTGGAGCTGGTCCGGCGGGCTGGTCTGGGTCTGCCACCGCGACCGCCATCGGGCGCTCGTCGACGCCATCAAGGCCAAGGACTGGCCGATGGAAGGCTGGATCGGAAACGACGGCGAGATCGGGACCCAGCTCGCCGCGATCACAAAGCCGGCGCTATGCGGCGATTTCTTCGTCACCGTCGGCAACGCGCGCGGCCTGCGCGCCGGGCGCCGCGTTCTCCTGCGGCTCGACGACGACAGCTCGTATGGTCTGCTGCGGCATATGTCCGGCGACGGCAAGGGAACGAAGACGTACAGGTGGTCCGACAAGACCAAGCTTCTTTCGTACCCGCCGTTCCAGTGGCCGGTGCGGATCGCGGAGGTGCGCGGGAACCGGATCCGGCTCGAGCAGCCGCTCCCCCTCGACGCGCGTGCGGAATGGAAGCCCCGGCTGACCACGTTCGCCACGCCCGTGACCGGCTCCGGCGTCGAAGGGCTGACCATCCGGATGGTCAAGACCGCTCGCCCTCGGCACCTGAAGGACAAGGGATACAACGGACTCGTCTTCCAGTGCGCCTGGGACTGCTGGGCCGATGACGTGTCCGTTGTGGACAGTGACAACGGCTTCCTTCTGGTGTCCGCCAAGGGGGTCACGCTCAGCCGCACGCGCGTCGACGGGCGCGGTCAGCACCATTCGTATGCGACCCGTGAGCAGTCGCACGACAATCTGTTCGAGGACTTCGCCATCGGCAAATTCACCGAGCCGCCGACACCGGGCTCGGGGCACCACGGCATCAACGTCGAAGGCCTATCCTGCGGGAACGTGTGGTCGCGCGGCGTGATGGAGGCCGGGACGTTCGACTCGCACCGAGGTCTCCCGTTCGCGAACGTGCGGACCGAGGTGACGATCTTCAACGACGGCGCGCACGGCGGCAGCGGCGACGCCGGTCCGCTGTACGGCGCCCGGTTCGCACATTGGAACATCACGGTGACGAACCAGCGCGCCGGCTGCGTGAAAATCGACCACGTCGCACCGTCGAGCGCGACGGTCGGTATTTCGGAGGTGCGCGAGTTCGGGCAGATCGACAAGCCGGACTTCACCGGCCCGCTGGGATCCCGCCTCGAGAGCTACGGCAATCCTGCGGTCAACCCGCCGAACCTCCACCGGGCTCAGCGCAAGCTGCGCCGGTGACTCAGCCGGGCTCGTGAGTGGTACTGGCGGTTAGAGCCGTCATTACCACTCACGAGCCCGGCACCCGCCGCAGCGCTTCACCACTCCGTGAAGGCGCCGTCGTCGGTGCGCCAGATCGGGTTCCGCCACGCGTGCGGGTTCTTCGCGGCCTCGCGCACGGCGGCCTCGTCGATCTCGATACCGAGGCCCGGTCCCCTCGGGCGCCGCGCGTACCCGCCGGAGAAGTCGAACACCTCCGGGTTCACCAGGTAGTGCACCAGCTCGGCGCCATCGTTGTAGTGCATCCGCAGGCTCTGTTCCTGGATGAGGAAGTTCGGCGTCGCGAAGGCCAGCTGCAGGCACGACGCCAGCGCGATCGGACCGAGCGGGCAGTGTGGTGCCAGGTTCGCGCCGTAGATCTCCGCGAGTGCGGCGATCCGCCGGACCTCGGAGATCCCGCCGGCGTGCGACGCGTCGGGCTGCACCACCGCGACACCGGCGTCCAGCAATGGCTTGAAATCCCACCGGGAGTACGCCCGCTCTCCCGTCGCGATCGGAACGGCGCCGGCGGCCACGATCGAGGCGAGCACTTCGGGCGGTGTCTCCGGGAGGACCGGCTCCTCGATGAAGAGTGGCTTGACCTCCTCGAGCATCCGCACGAGCCGTCGCGCCACCGCCGGGGACACCCGGCCGTGGAAGTCGATCGCGAGATCGCGATCCGGCCCGAGAACGTCACGGGCTTCGTGTGCGCGACGCAACACGGCTTCCGTTTCGGCCGGAGTCGCGATCGGTGCCATCGGGCCGGCGACGTTCATCTTGATCGCGGTGAACCCGGCCTCGACCTGAGCCGAGACGGCCTCGCGGATGCCGGACGGCCGGTCGCCGCCGACCCATGAGTACACCCGGACGCGCTCGCGAACCGGACCGCCGAGCAATTCGTGCACGGGCGCCGAACGCGCCTTACCCGCGATGTCCCAGAGCGCCTGGTCGTAGCCGGCCAGCGCGCTGGACAGCACCGGTCCCCCACGATAGAAACCGCCGCGCCGCAGGATCTGCCAATGCTCCTCGATCTGGAGCGGGTCGCGTCCGATGAGCAGGTCCGCCATCTCGTGCACGGCGGCGCGGACGGTGTCGGCGCGCCCCTCGACGACCGGTTCGCCCCAGCCGCTGATCCCCTCGTCGGTGCTGACCTTGAGGAACAGCCAGCGCGGCGCGACCGGGAAGGTCTCGACACCGGTGATCTTCACTAGATCGAGTCCTTGGTGGCGGACCAGCCGCCGTCCACGACCAGCTGCGTCCCGGTTACGAACGACGCCGCCGGTGACGTCAGGAAGGCGATCACCTCGGCGACCTCGGCCGGGTCCCCGAGCCGCCCTGCCGGCGTCGCCCGGATGGCGCGGACGTGGTCGGTCTCTGAGACGCGGTCCCAGACCGGGGTGAGGATCGGACCGGGCAGTACCGAGTTGACCCGCACCTCGGGCGCGTACTCGATGGCCAGCTGGCGGCCGAGCGCGACCAGAGCGCCCTTGGTCGCCGCGTACGCCGGGCGGTCGGGCAGGCCCATCAAGGCGTGCACCGACGAGACGAGGACGATCGAACCCCGTCGCGCCCGAAGTGACGGCAAGCAGGCCTTCGCGCCGAGATACGCGCCGGTGAGATTGACATCGAGCTGACGCTCCCAGCCCTTCCTGCCCAGCTCGTGCAGCGGCGCGCGGACGGCCGTGAACGCGTTGCTGACCAGCGTGTCGACCCCTCCGCAGGCCTCCTCGGCGAGGTTGAGGGCCCGGAGCCAGGTGTCCTCGTCGGACACGTCGCCGACGACGCTGTGTCTCAGCCCGGGTTGCTCGGCGACGTCGACCCCGATGACGGTGTGGCCGGCCGCGGCCAACCGGGAAACGGTCGCGGCGCCGATCCCGGACGCCGCTCCCGAAATGATCGCGCAGGATGTGGTCAAAAGGTATTCACCTCCACCTCGGCTTGCTGCACAGTGTGCCCCGTGACTCAAGCAAACGACGACCGGATCCTGATCTTCGTCGGCACGTACACGGCCGCGAGCGACGGCAAGGGCGAGGGCATCGGCACGTACTGGCGCGACGGGCAGACCGGTGAGCTGACCCCCGCCGGTTCGCTCGCCTTGGACTCGCCGAGCTGGCTGACCCCGCATCCGACGCTGCCGGTGCTCTACGCCGCGAACGAGACGACCGAAGGCGCGATCACCGCTTTGGCCGTCGGCGACGACGGCTCGCTGACGGCGCTGAACACGCTGCCGACCGGCGGCGCGCATCCGTGCCATCTGGCGATCACCCCGGACGGCCGGTACCTGCTGTGCGCCAACTACACCGGCGGCAGTCTCGCGGCGTTCGCGCTCGGGACGGACGGGGTGCCCACGGTGAGGACGGCGCTGGTCCAGCACGAAGGTTCCGGTCCGAACGCTGCGCGCCAGAAAGCCGCGCACGTCCACATGGCCGTGGTGGACGAGACCGGCACCCTGGTCAGCGCGGTCGACCTCGGCACCGACGAGATCCGCAGCTACCGGCTCGGCGAAGAAGGCGAGCTGATCCCGGTTTCGGTGTCGGAACTGCCGCCGGGGACCGGCCCACGCCAGCTCGTCCGGCGTGCGGGCTCCAGCCACGCCTACGTCGTGGGGGAACTGACCGCGTCCGTGATGACCGTGCGGGAGGACCCGCCCGGCACCTTCGCGGTCGAGTCGTCGACCCCCGCGACCGTGCACCCCGGCGGCGAGAACCTCCCCGCGCAGCTTGAACTGACCGGCGATCGCCTCTACCTGTCGAACCGTGGTCCGGAGACGATCAGTGAGTTCACGTTTGACGGCGTCGCACCGAAAGCCGTCGCCGATCACGCGACCGGTGGATGGCCTCGCCATTTCACGATCGTCGGCGAGCATTGTTATGTCGCGGCGCAGAGCGGCGACCTCCTGCACGCGTACGAACTCGCGACATGGCGTCTGATCGGCAGTTATCCCGTGGGGAGCCCGGCTTTCGTTACCGCTTGGCGGCCGTGATCAGTTCAGCGGGCTGAACGTCGCGTTCAGCCCGCTGAATATCGGGACATCCTTTCTTTTCGGCGAAAATAAAGACTCTTGACTTCCGGTGGTTCAGACCATGAGACTGAAGCCAACGCCGCCGGTGACCTGGGTCACACCCGTCCCCGAGGAGAACCATGTCCTTATCGCGGAAATTGCTCACCCTGACCGCAGTCGTCCCCTTGGCACTGGGCCTTTTCAGCGCACCCGCCCCGGCCGCGCCACCCACTTTCACGCATCCCGGCGTAATGGTCAGCCGTCCGCAGCTGGATTTCGTGCGGACCAAGGTCCTTGCCGGCACGCAGCCGTGGAAACGGGCCTATGACTCGATGATGTCCACCGCGTACGGCTCGCTGTCCCGCACCCCGAAACCGCGCGCCGTCGTCGAATGCGGTCCCTATTCGAATCCGAACCTCGGCTGCACCGATGAGCGGCAGGACGCGATCGCCGCCTACACGCTTTCGCTTGCCTGGTACATAACGCGCGACGCGAGGTACGCGAACAAGGCCATTGCGATCATGGACGCCTGGTCGGCTGTGCTGAAAGATCACACGAACAGCAACGCTCCCCTGCAGTCGGCGTGGTCGGCCTCGTCCTGGCCGCGCGCCGCGGAGATCATCAAGCACACCTACACGAGCTGGCCGAACTCCGGCCGGTTCGGGACCATGCTGCGGAACGTCTACCTGCCCGAGGTGATCAACGGCAGCCACAGCAACGGAAACTGGGAACTCAGCATGACGGAGGCCGCAATCGGCATCTCCGTGTTCCTGGACGACAAGGCCAGCTACGACAAGGCCGTCGCGAAGTTCCGCGGCCGCGTGCCCGCGTACATCTACCTCACGAGCGACGGCGCCCTCCCGAAGACCGCGCCGGGCAGCAACCTCAACACCCGCGAGAAGATCATCAACTACTGGCAAGGCCAATCGACCTTCGTCAACGGCCTCAGCCAAGAGACCTGCCGCGACTTCACGCACACCGGCTACGGCCTCGCCGCGATCGCCCAGTTCGCCGAAACCACCCGCATCCAAGGCCAGGATCTCTATCCCGAAATCGCCGACCGCCTCCGCGAAGGCCTCGGCTTCCACGCCAAGTACCAACTGGGCACCGCCCCGCCGTCATGGCTGTGCGGCGGCAAACTGACTCGCGGCCTCGGCCCGGTCACCGAGGTCGGCTACAACCACCTGCACACCCGGCTCGGCCACACCATGTCCAACACCGAAGCCCTGACTCTGCAGCAACGACCGTCGGGCACGAACAGCCTGTTCGTCTCCTGGCAGACCCTTACCCACGCGGATAACCCGCACTGACTCTCCGTGAGGGCCACCTGATTGCGGCAGGGTGGCCCTCACGGTCTGTTTCCCCAGGTCAAACACAGAGTGGCCCCTGGTTGCCGGGTCGGTTACCGGACCCGCTAAAGTACTCACATCGCACTCCACGGAGCGCGGGTCCGGGCTGTGGCGCAGTTTGGTAGCGCACTTGACTGGGGGTCAAGGGGTCGCAGGTTCGAATCCTGTCAGCCCGACCGGATGGGCCACGTTTACGCAGGTAGACGTGGCCTTCTTCATGTCCTGGGTACGTCGCAAACGACGGCAGCCCCGGAGCATGCAACATTCGTACAACACGCTCCGGGGCTGACCGGATCAAGCCACCCTCGATCCAACGATGATCCACGCTCGACTTGACCGTGCCGTAGCGGCATGGTTTCTCATGGACGCAACGGCGCGACCGCGCCGGATGGAACGAGAGTCCGGGGGGACGTCGTGGGATGGAGCACCCGTCAGCTGGCCGAGCTCGCCGGCACGACGCTGCGCACCATCCGGCACTACCACGACGTCGGCCTGCTCGCCGAGCCCGAGCGCCGCGCGAACGGCTACAAGAGCTACGGCGTGCCGCATCTCGTCCGGGTGTTGCGCATCAAACGGCTGACCGACCTGGGGCTGTCGCTGACCCAGATCGCCGACCTCGGTGACGCGGACGAGCATCCCGAAGAAGCGTTGCGGGTGCTCGACGCCGAACTGGCCGCGACCATCGAACGGTTGCAGCGCATCCGCGCCGAGCTCGGCATGATCCTGCGCCAAGCGGCGCCGACCGACTTGCCGCCTGCGATGGCGAAAGCGGTCACTGACACCGACCTCTCCCCTGCCGACCGTTCGTTCACCGTCGTGCTGGCGCAGGTGCTCGCACCGGAAACCCTTGCCACCTATACGGAAACGATGCGGGGCTACACAGAGGATCCGGTCGTCGCCGAGTTCGACAACCTGCCTGCCGACGCGGACGAGCAGACTCGGCAGCACCTGGCCAAGCGCATGCTCGAGCTGCCGGTCGTACAGCAGATGCGAGCAGCCTTCCCGCAGCCGTCCGGCTTGTACGCGAATGCCCCGCGCGGCGCCGAATTCGCGATCGACGCCGTCGGCCGGGCACTCGTGGAGCTCTACAACCCGGCCCAGATCGACGTCATGGTCCGGATGAACCAGAAGTAGCCACCCAGTTCCGCCAGTTGATGACAGGCGCGCAACGGACGCGCCTTCGAGGAGGTATTCACAAATGCAAAGGATCCTGCCCATCGCCACGGCCGCTGCTGCGTTGGCGGCGCTCGTGGTGTCCGGGGTGTCGAGTGCGGCACCACCCGAGAGCACCGTCAAATGGGGCCCGTGCCCAGCCAACGTCGCTCCGCTCGGCCTGGAGTGCGGCACGCTCCAGGTGCCGCTGGACTACCGGCAGCCGGACGGCCGGAAGATCGAGATCGCGATCTCGCGCCTGGCGAGCAAGAAGCCGGAGCAACGCCGCGGCGTGCTGCTGACCAATCCGGGTGGCCCGAGCGAGGGCATGACCTTCCCAGCCATGCTGAAAGGGCTCGGCCTTCCGCAGAACGTGCTGGACGCCTACGACGTTATCGGCATCGACCCGCGCGGATTCGGCAACAGCACCCCGGTGACCTGCGACCTGACCGAGGAGCAGCAGAGCAGGGGCAGCATCCCGCCGTACGCGGTGAAACCGGCCGACGTCACGAAGTGGGCGCAGGAGACGCGGAAGATCGCCGACCAGTGCGCCACGTCGAAGACGGCGTGGATGCTGCCGCACGTCAGCACCGCGAACCACGCGCGGGACCTGGACCAGATCCGGGCGGCGCTGGGCGAGCCGAAGGCGTCGTTCCTCGGCTACTCCTACGGCACACACCTCGGCGCGGTGTACACGACGCTGTTCCCGAACAGCACCGACCGGGTCGTGCTCGATAGCAGCCTGCCCGCGAAAGGCTGGGACATCGAAGGCGGCCGGGGCTACGGCCGCGGCATGGAGGACAGGTTCCCCGACTTCGCGAAATGGGTCGCCGCCCACCCCGAGCACGGTCTCGGCACCACACCCGGGCAGGTGAAGGCCAAATACTTCGACCTCGCCAACCGGCTGGACCAGGCACCGACACAGGGCATCGACGGCCCGGCGTTCCGGTTCCTCACGTTCGCCTATACCTACAGCGACAAGCAGTTCGCGGCGCTGGCCGAAATCTGGCGGGCACTCGACACCGGCCAGCCGCTGCCGCCGGCGCCGGACCCTGGGCTGGACCCGGACAACGCGATCTCCGGCCGCCTCTACACGATCTGCAACGACGCGCGCTGGCCGACATCGGTCGGCACCTACCAGCGCAATGTCGCGGTCGACCGCCTCCGCTACCCGATGTTCGGTGCCGCCTCCGCGAACATCCAGCCGTGCGCGTTCTGGGCGGACCCGGCCGAGCAGCCGGTGCGCGTCGGCGACCGGGGCCCGGCGAACGTGCTGATCGCGCAGAACGACCGCGATCCAGCCACGCCGCTGGCCGGCGCCGAGAACATGCGGCAGGCGCTCGGCAAGCGGAGCGTCATGGTGACGGCCGACCAAGGTGGTCACGGTGCCTATGTCCTCGCCTCGAACAAGTGCTTGAACAGCACGGTGACGTCGTTCCTGGCTGACGGGAAGCGTCCGGCGCGCGATCTCGAATGCGCGGCCGAACCGACAGGCTGACGAGTTCGATCGGCGTGCCGTCGGCTGTGACGGCACGCCGATCAAGGTCACCAGTCAAATTCCGCGCCGGAATCCGGTCGCCGCGGTGATGGCCGCGAGACCGGCGAGGACACCGATGGCGGCGAACGCGGTGTGAAAGCCCGTGAGGCCGGTTCCCGCCACGAGAACTGTTGCCACCGCGGCGACGCCTGCCGCGCCACCGATTTCGCGCATCGTCTCGATCAAGCCCGAAGCGAGTCCTGATTCCGATTCCGTGACGCCGGACAGCGCGCCGATTTGCAGCGAGGGCTCACAAAGTCCGAAGCCCAGTCCGGCGAGCAGGAATGCCGGAAGCAGGTCAGTGGCGTAGTCGGCATCGGCCGAAACACGCGTCAGCAACACCATTCCGACGGTCAACAGCGCCAGGCCCATTACCAGCAGGCGGCGAACGCTTACGGCGGCCGCGAGGCGCCCCGCGGCCGACGCCGTCACGAAGACGGTCGTTGTCGTCGCCAGCCACGCCAGACCGGTTTGCGTTGGTGTGTAACCGAGTTCCTGCTGCATCAGCAGCGATCCGAGGAAGATGAACGAGAAGAACGCACCGAACGCGAGCAACCCGGTGAGGTTCGCCGCGACAAGCGTGCGGTTCCTCAGCGCACTGGCCGGCACGAGCGGGGCGGGTGAACGCTTCTCGATCAGGACGAACAACGCCATCAGCACTCCGGCCGTGACGAACAACGCCAGTGCGGAGGCCGAGGTCCAGCCGTGCGTGGAGGCATGGTGCAGTGCGTAGACGAAGGTCAGCAGTCCGCCGGTGGCCGTGCTCGCCCCCATGACCTCGAGCCGCCCGGAACGGCTGCGGGACTCATCGGCCGGCAGGTAGGTGACGGCGAGCGCGATGAGCACGAGGCCCGCGGGAACGTTGATGAAGAACGCCCACCGCCAGCCAGGGCCGGCGGCGATGAGGCCGCTCGCGACAACGCCCAGCGTTCCGGCAATTCCGCCGACGGCGCCGAAGATGCCGAGTGCCCGATTGCGTTCCTGCCCTTCGCGGAAGGTGACGGCCAGCAACGACAAGGCCGCCGGGGTGACGAGTGCGCCGCCCAACCCCTGCAGCCCACGCGCCGTGATCAGCACACTGCCGTGCTGCGCCATACCGGCCAACAGCGATGCGGCGGTGAACAAGCCGAGACCGGCGAGCAGGATGCGACGGCGTCCCAGCAGGTCGGTCATCCTGCCACCGACGAGGAGGAATCCGCCGAGCAGGAGGCTGTAGGCGACGATGACCCACTGCACACTGCTTTGGCTGACGCCGAGGTCTCGCTGGATCGAGGGCAGGGCCACGTTCACGATGGCGATGTCGAGGCCCACCATCGCCGTGGCGGCGCACGCCAGTCCGAGCACGAGTCCTTGACGGCGTGCGCTGGTCGGCGGTGCGGCGGTTTCGATGACAGTCATTGTCCGCGTCCCTTCAGCGGTGGTAGCTCTGAATCGGATCACCGGCACCGGTGGTGATCAGCTGCGGCAGGCTCTTGGTGATGTAGAAGGTCCAGCCGCGCGAGCACGCCTCGAAGCAAGCGGATTCGGCCGCGGTGAGGCCTTCGTGCGTGAAATGCAGCGTCGTGCTCTGCCCGTCGGTGGTGATGTCGAAGATGACGTCGGTATCCGTCCACTCGTCGCGATCGTCGATGAAGGTGAGGTAGGAATCCACGACGTGCCAGACCATCCGCCGTCCGGGCACGACCTCGGTGAGCTGGAACCGGGCGAACCGGATGCCCTCCTTTCCTTGGGCGGTCTCGCCGGCGTGGGTGAAGTCGTCGGTGAAAACGAACTCGTCGTGCAACGCGGCCGTGTCGCCGATGAGGTTCTCGTTCCACCATCCGCGCACGTTGGTGATGGCCGCGAAGACCTCGTCCGGCGTCCGGTCGATGGACATGGTGGCGGTCAGGTTCTCGGTGTTCGACATATGAAGTCGCCTCTCTATCGGGTGGTTCGCCCCACCGACGGAGAAGGCCGCGCTGGATCGACATCCTCGCGGAAAAAATCTTGAAAAAATTTGTCTGCGCTGGTCAGCAGCTATGCAGACGCGCGGTCAGGTAGCGGCGCTCGGCCTCGGACGGCGCCAGTTTCAGCGCCTCCTCGTAGAAAGTGGCGGCCTCGGCGAGGCGGCCGGCCCGGCGGAGAAGATCGGCCCGCGTCGCGGGCAACAGGTAATAGCCATCGAGCCTGCCGGACTCGATGAGCTCATCGACGAGGGCGAGCCCGGCGGCGACGCCGTCGGCCATCGCGATCGCCACAGCGCGGTTGAGGTCCACCACGGGTGAGGGCGCCAATCGCGCGAGTTCGGAATAGAGAGCAGCGATCTGTGGCCAATCGGTAGCCGCGGTGTCGGGCGCGGTGG
Source organism: uncultured Actinomycetota bacterium (assembly GCA_963766045.1). Classification (GTDB taxonomy): domain Bacteria; phylum Actinomycetota; class Actinomycetes; order Mycobacteriales; family Pseudonocardiaceae; genus Amycolatopsis. The sequence goes on from CAVXYN010000003.1 coordinate 3,899,327, forward strand.
CGTGGCAGGCGGCGATCGCGGCCTGCACCTGATACGGCCCGGAACGCCGCATGGCCAACGCTTCGTCAAGCGCCGCGACACCTTCGGCGATCAGCGCGCGATCCCATCGGGACCGGTCCTGGTTCTCCAACGTGACCAGCACGCCGTCGTCGGTACGACTCACGCGGCGGGCCTCAAGCAGCAACATCAACGCCAACAGGCCGCGTGCCTCGGGCTCGGTCGGCAGCACCCGGACGAGCATCCGGGCGAGGTGGATCCCCTCGGCGGCCAGCGCCCGGCGCCCGTCTTGTTCGTCGTAGCCCTCGTTGAAGATCAGGTACAGCACCGCGAGGACAGCCGTCAAGCGCTGCGGAAGCAGGTCCGCCGGCGGGATCCGGTAAGGGATTCCGGCCTCGACGATCTTGCGTTTGGCGCGCACCAGGCGTTGCGCCATCGCCGGTTCGGCGGTCAGGAACGCCTTGGCGATCTCATCGGTGCTCAAGCCCGCCAGCGTGCGCAGTGTGAGGGCGACCCGCGCAGGGAACGGCAGCGCGGGATGGCAGCAAGTGAAGATCAGCCGCAACCGCTCATCCGGAATCTCTTCCGACGACGGCTCGATCGGATCCCGCTCCAGCACGGCAAGCTGCCGCAACTTCGCCGCACCCGCCGTGTCCCGGCGCAGCCGGTCGATCGCCCGATGACGAGCGGCCGTCGTAAGCCACGCACCCGGACGATCTGGAACCCCATCGCGCGCCCACGTCGCCACCGCCGCGGCGAACGCGTCCTGTGCGCAGTCCTCCGCCAGGTCCCAGTTCCCGGTCAGCCCGATCAGCGTCGCGACAACCTGGCCCCACTCATCCCGATACGCCGCGTCGAGCGCGGCACGAACCTCCTCCCGCGCGGTCATTCCCACACGGGGCGGACCTCGATACAACCCCGGCTCGCGTAGGGATGCAGCGCCGCGACCGCGATCGCGTCGTCCAGATCGGCACACTCGATGATGTCTATGCCGCCGATGAAGTCCTTCGTCTCCGCGAACGGGCCGTCTGACACCAGCGTCTCCCCCTCACGGACGCGAACCGTCGTCGCATTCACCACCGGACGCAGCCGCGCACCCCCGAGGTTCCCTCCGCGCCGTTCCACCTCCGCCGAGTACGCCTGATGCGCCGGGTCCGCCGCGATCTCCGCCATGGACGGCGCATCCTTCTCGTCGTCGCAGATCAGTAACACGTACTTCATGGCAGCCACTATGCCTGACCTGGAGAGGCGTCACAGCGTGGCACGATCGAGCCGTCATGATCGGCTCTCTGTACTACGACACGAGCGAGCCCGTGGACGTCGGACAAGTCGAAGAGGGCGCGAAAGAGGTAGTACTCCGCGGCGTGGCGGAAGGTCGGCGACGTCGCGGTCTGTGGCAAAGCGGGCGGCGACGCGGACTCCTTCGGTACCACGCAGTTCTGACCATAAGTGTGTGCCGGGCGGGCATCGTTCCGCATGGCACACAAGTCGTCTGAAGAATGTGGACGCCGGGCCGAGATGCGCGCGGTATTCCCCATCGCCGAGTGCGGCGAGTCTGCGATGCCCGCCAAAATCGGGACCGACATGCGCCCTCCCCAGGCCTGAAATGAGCAGGGCATGCCGCCACAACATATGCGCTGGCTGCCAAGTCCGAACTTCATGCCTGGCCGAGGCCCTGCCCGGGCTCCGTGGATGTCATTGCGGGCAGGACGCGGGGCTGTTGGTGCATGGTCGTAGTCATGATCGATGATTTCGCGAAGGACTACTTGCACGGTGACCTGCGAGAGATCCGTGAGGCGATGCTCCGGAAGCTCGATGGGCTGTCCGAGTACGACATCCGTCGTCCGCTGACCTCGACCGGAACCAACCTTCTCGGTCTGGTCAAGCACCTGGCGGTGTGGGAGTCCCGGTACTTCGGCGAGGTCTTCGACCGGCCGTTCCCCGAGCCCGTCCCCCGGTGGGACGACCTCGAACAGCGCGGTACCGACCTGTGGGCGACCGAACACGAAACGCGCGAGGAGATCACCAGCCGCTACCAACGCGTCTGGGAACACTCCGACGCGACCATCGCTGCTCTTGCCATCGACTCGCCCGGCTACGTGCCCTGGTGGCCACGTCCTGACGTGATGCTGTTCAACGTCCTGGTCCACATACTCACGGAGACCAATCGGCACGCCGGGCACGCCGACATCCTGCGCGAGCAGTTGGACGGCGAGGTTGAGGATGCGGCAGGCCTGGTCCGGCGGGGGCAAGATGCAGCCTTCTGGGGAAACCGGCGGGCGGAAATCGAGCGGGCGGCCAAGGCAGCCGCTCCAGCCACGACCTGACCGGTTCACCTCGCCTGTTCCGCGGGAAGGTCATCGCGCGTTCCTCAGTCTCGTTCGAGAGGCCGATCAACCTCCAACCCGTGTTGGCTCCGTCTGCATCGCAAGACGGCGACGTGGCCGGCCTCGAACGCCTCCTGCTCGATGACGTCAGCCGACCGTGAAGGCCTCCTTGCCTACCCTGAGGGTAGTGAAGGGGCCCTTCACCACCCCAGAGTCCGGCTAGTCGTCGAGGTAGCGGTATCGGGCGTCGGCCGGCGAGATGAGCACCTGGCCCTGGTGAATCCGCCACTCACTCATGCCGTCGACCTCATGGCTGGCCAGGAACAGGCCCCGGACGAGATCGTTGTCCTCATCGGAGGCCGGGATTCGCGCGATGTCCCTGAGCTGGCTGAGCAGCCAATCAATCCCCTGCTGCCTGATGTCGCCGCCGTAGAAGACGTAGCAGGTCCAGTTGAAGGGTTCCCGGGGCAGGCCCCAGCCGCCTGTGTAGAAGCCGTCATCCTGCCTCGAGATGATCTCTTGGACGGCGAGCAGTTGCTTCTTGTCGCACTGCAACCATCCTCTGACCGACACATAGACGCCCATAGTCGTGTCCTCCCGCAACCTTGGCCGCAGTCGCCCCAGCCGATCGGTGCCCGCGCCGAAACCGTGTAAGTCGTGTCGGATTCCGGCGCCGTGACATGGGTCCTGCTGTGAAGGCAGAATACAGCCGGACTTGAGCGTCCTTTATGGACAGTCGAGGGCCCCAGAGTCCGGCACCCCGGCGTAGTCGGGCAGCTCGGCGCCGTTGATCGCGCGGTCGAACAGCGCGGTCAACGCCTCCATGTCGGGTTCGGGGCTCGGGTCGGCGTCCGGCCCGGGGGCGCGGCTGTGCACGTGCAGCCGGCCGATCTCCTGGTTGGCCTCGACCACCGCCTGCCCACCGGGACGCAGCCCGGGGGCCCGCTCCACCACGGTCACCTCGGCCCCTCGCCGGCGCAACCAGTGGGCAAGCGCGGGTCCCGCGATACTCGCTCCCGCCACCAAAACCCTGATACCGCTCACCGCGCCCCCCAGCTCACCCGTCCGAATCTCGGCCCGGATGGTACCGCCCGGCGGGCGGGTCGACCCCCGGTTCCGGCTCGCCGTCCGTCGCTCACAGCCAGTTCTTGTCCGCGGCGAGCACGCCGAGCTGGAAGCGCGACTGCGCCCCCAGCAGGGCTTGCAGCCGCGCCACCCTGCGGTGCACGGTTCGTTCGCTGACGCCGAGTTCGCGCGCGATGGCGTGGTCGGTCGCGCCGGTGCTCATGAGTCTCAGCAGTCGCCGTGTCGCTGCCGTAGGTTCCGTGCCCACAGCCTCCTCCGGATGCGCCAGTGTGACTTCCACAGGTGCTCAGGCGTCCCCACGCCCGGCTCGGAGAGTTTTCGCCGGCAGCAGGTCGTACCGCTGCCCGGTGAACACGGTGATCGGTCGGCTCATCGGCTGAACTCCTTTGCTGGAATCCCTGCTCGAGCAACCGGTCCGTGTCCACCGGTCGCGTCCGACCGCGGAGCGGCTACTTCCAGGGCGCGGGGTAACCCGGCATCGACTCGCAACCGCACATCGCGTAATGCAGGGGTGGCATGTCCTGCTTCACGAAGCCGGGCACGCTGTCCTGGGTGATCTTCGGCTGCGGCAGCACCCATTCCTTCGGGACCTGCTTGCCCTGAAGGATCCGCAGCGCGGCGATGACCGGTGTGCGCCACTGGTAGGTGGGATAGGTGGGTGCGACCGCGGTCAGCTTCTCGCTGGTCCAGAGCCGCAGGAAGTCCTGCTGGTCCTCGCCGACGAACGGCGGGACGGGCGCACCCGCGTCCTGGAATGCCTCCACCGCCGCGACCGCCGTGGAACCGGCGTCCATCCAGACACCGTCGATCTTGCCTTCACGCTGGATGTAGTCGTTGACGATGCTCTTGGCCTTCGCGGGGTCGTCGTCGGTGAACGCGACGCCGACGACGTTCAGTCCGCTGCCCGCGAAGGTCTCGTTGGCCGCCGCCCACCGCTGCTCCAGCACGTCGACACCCGGGAGGATGCGCAACGCCAGGATCTTGCCTCCCGGCGCCACCTTCTCCTTCAGGAACTCAGCGCCGTCCGCACCGAAGGCGAACCCGCCGATGGGGTGGATGAACGTCACCGGGCAGTCGGTCTTGACGCCACGGTCGAACACGACCACCGGCACACCGGTCTTGCACGCGGCCTCCACCGCCGGCGTCAACGTCGCCGTGGTGTTCGGTGACACGATCAACGCGCTGCACCCTTGGGCGGCGAAGGACTGGATGTCGCTGATCTGCTTGTCGTCCTTGCCTTCCGCGTCCAGCACGGTGAACTTCGCGATCTCCGGGTGCAGTTTCACCTCCTCCTGCATGGTCTTCCACCCGACATGCCGCCACGGGTTGCCCAGCGAGGCGTTGGAGAAGCACACGTTGTAGTTGCCGCCGGGCTTGGCGTACTGGGCGGTGTCGACCAGCTTCGGCTCGAGCATCTGCTCCCACGGCTTGAGCTGCGCGTCGTCGCCGTTGATGCCGACCGGCTTGGTGGTGCGGAACCGCAACTGCCGCTCGTACTCGGCCTGGTCGAAGAACTCCGACTTCGCGGCGGCCGGTTTGGAGGTGGTCGAGGCGCCCGCGCCCTGGTCGGGTATGTCGCTGGCGCACCCGGCCATCGCGAGCGCACCCGCGATGGCCACTACGGACCATTTCCTGCTCATCACTTCTCCTTGTCGCTCTTGTCGGATTCAGGGAAGCGTCGCCGCCGGCTTGCGCAGGCGGAAGCGGCCACTGTGGGCGGCGTAGGCGACGGCCGCGATGATGATCACGCCCTGTACAGCGGATTCGAGGGCGCCAGAGACACCGATCAGGTTCAGTAGCGAGAAAAGTGCTTCCAGCGACAACGCTCCGGCGGCCGCGGCGACCACCGACCCGCGACCGCCTCCGAGCACGACGCCGCCGAGTACGACAGCGGTGATGGCTCGGAACTCCAGGCCTTGCCCGACCTGAGCGGACACGCCGGCGAATCCGGCCAGCAGGATCGCGGCGAGCGCGGCGAGCAGACCGGACAGGACGAACGCCAGCAGCCGCAGCCGGGCGACCCGTCCGCCTGCCAGCCGCACCGCGACTTCGTTGTCCCCCACCGCGACCAGCGTGCGGCCGGTGCCGCTGCGCATGAACAGCACCGCGGCGACCAGGACGGCGAGCAGGATGACCACCGACCACGGGACCTGGCCGAGCACCGGCACTTCCACACCGCCCCTGCCGAGCACCCGGAACGACTGCGACAGCGCGCCACGCGGCGCCCCACCCGTCCACAGGAACACCGCGCCGTCGAGCACCAGCAGCATTCCCAGCGTCACGATGAACGACGGCACCAGCAGCTTCGTGCTGATCAGCCCGTTGACCAAGCCGACGAGAATGCCGAATCCGAGCAGCAGCGCGAGGACCCAGACCGTGTTCGAGTCGTCGCCGTCGATCAGCCGCGCGGCGATCACCACTTCGGCCGTTACCAGCGAGCCCACCGACAGGTCGAAACCACCGGACACGATCACGAAGTACTGGCCGATCGCCAGTATCACCAACGGAGCGGCCCGTTTGAGCAGCGCCAGATAACCACTCGGCTCGGCGTAGGCCGGCCCGGCGAACGCCAGCGCCACCAGCAGAATCACCAGTACGACGAGCACCGGCGCGGTGCCGTCCGCGAGACGTGGCCGCCACTTCACGCCGACCTCCTGGACATCCGGCGGTGGGCGTACAGCGCCACCGCGACGATGAGCACGACGCCGCGCACGACGTCCTTGAAGAACGGGTCGACCGCGAGGTCGTCGAAGATGGTGTCCAAAGTGGACAGGATGAGCACGCCGCCGATGGTGCCGACGACACCGCCCCGGCCGCCCGCGAGCACCGTGCCGCCGAGTACGACGGCCGCGATGGACTCCAGGTCGTATCCGGCGTCCGTGCCGACATGAGGCGCGCCGGAGCCAAGGCGACTGGCCAGAAACACGCCGGCGAGGCCGGCCGCGACCGCGCACAGGACGTGCGCCGTGACGATCGTCCGACCGGTCCGCACACCGGACAGCCGGGCCACTTCCACGTCACCGCCGACCGCGTACATGTGGTACCCGGCGCGGGTGCGCCGCAGGTACCACCACGCGCCCGCCGCGATGAGGAGCATCAGCAGCGCCGCCAGCGGAATCGGCCCGATCCGGTCGTACCCGAGGTGCTGGAACGAACGCGGCACGCTGCCCGCGGGCCCGGTGTAGTTGTGTTCGAGGTAGCCGCGCACGATCAACGCGACACCGAGTGTGGCGATGAACGCGTTGGCCTTCAGCACCGTGATCACCAGCCCGTTGACGAGCCCGACCACCGCCGCGACCGCCAACGCCAGCAGCACTCCGGGCACGATCATTCCCTGGCTGCCGGCCATGGTCTCGGCCGCCACCAACGAACAGAGCCCGGCCAAGTACGCCACCGACAGGTCCAGCGATCCGGTGACGATCACCATCGTCTGACCGATCGCGACCAGCCCCAGGACGGTGCTGCGGGTCAGGATGTTGAGGATGCCGCCCTGGTCGAGCAGCACGCCTCCGTTGAGCCCCACCAGGATGCTGCCGATCACCAGCAGTACAACCAGCGCGATGTACACGGTCACGGTGGGGGTGAACGTGAACTTCCGCGCCGGTGTCGAGACCGTGTCACGCACGGTGGGACCTTTCTCCCGCACGATACTCATGCAACCTCTCCGATCCCGTGCCCCGTCGCCAGCCCCATAACGGCTTCCTCCGAAGCCCCGGCCGGCAATTCGCCCGCCACGGCACCCTCGTGCATGACGAAAACCCGGTCGCTCATGCCGAGCAGCTCGGGCAGCTCCGAGGAGACCATCAGGATCGCCATTCCGTCCGCCGCGAGGTCGCGCAGCAGCCGGTACACGGCCTGCTTCGCACCCACGTCGATACCGCGCGTCGGCTCGTCCACGATCAGCACACGAGGCCGCGTGGCGAGCCACTTGCCGAGTACGACCTTTTGCTGGTTGCCGCCGGAGAGGTACCGAACTTCCTGATGCTGCCCGCGCGAGAGGACCGCGACCGACTTCAGCAGCTCCGTGAGGTCGTTGTTCCGCCGCGCCGCCGCCCCCCGCAGTGCCGCCCGCCGGACGAGCAAAGTGTTGTCCCGCACGGACTGCCGCAGCGCCAGCCCTTCGCTCTTGCGATCCTCCGTGACGTACCCGATGCCTTTGCGTACCGCCGAGCGCGGCGCGGTGATGCGCGTCGGCACGCCGTCCAGTTCCATGCTGCCGGTGGTGAACGGTTCGACACCCCAGATGGCGCGCGCGATGGCCGACCGGCCGGAGCCCTGCAGCCCGGCGAGGCCGACGATCTCGCCGGCCCGAACCTCCAACGTCAGGTCGCGCACCCGCCCGTTCCCCGCGCCACGTAAGGCAAGCCGTACGTCACCGGTGTCAGTGGCACGTTCCGGGTAGAGGGCTTCGAGTGACCGTCCGACCATATGCCGGACGAGCTGATCGGAGGTGAGGTCCTCGGTCGGAGAGCAGGTGACGAACGCCCCGTCCTTGAGCACGGTGATCCGCTGACTGAGGTCGAACACCTCACGCATCCGGTGGGACACATAGAGAATCGCGATCCCCCGGTCGCGCAACCGGCCGATCAGGTCGTAGAGCAGCTCCACCTCACCGTCGGCGAGCGCGGCGGTGGGTTCGTCCATCGCGAGCACCTTGGCCTCGGTCGACAGCGCCTTGACGATCTCCACAACCTGCTTCTGCGCGACGGAAAGCCGCGCCACCTCGGCGCTCGCGTCGATGCCGTCCTCGCCGATCCAGTCGAACAGCCTGCGCGTCTCGGCCTCCATCGCGCGCCGGTCGACCTGACCCCGCCGCACGGGTTCACGGCCCAAGAACACGTTCTCGGCGACCGTGCGGTGGTCGAGAAGGTTGAACTCCTGGTGGATGATCGCGATCCCCGCCTCTTGCGCGTCACGCGGTGCGGCGAATGTCAGTTCACGCTCGTCCACGACGATTCGTCCCGCGTCCGGCCGATGCACGCCCGCCAGCACCTTCAGCAGGGTCGACTTGCCCGCGCCGTTCTCACCGACGAGCGCGTGCACCTCACCCGCTCGCAGTTCGAGGTCGACACCGCGCAGTACCGGAACGCCGAGAAAGCTCTTGGTGATGCCCTCCAGCCGCACCTTCACGCCGGCACCTCCGTCCACTCCCCGCCGGATGCGGCGGACCGCAGCACGGCTTCGGTGATCCGCACAGCCCTGAGGCCGTCCGCGAATGTCGGCAGCCCATCGGCAGGCTCCTCGCCGCGCACCATGCGGTAGGTGTCGGCCACGAACGCGTCGAAACAGTCCTGGTAGCCCTGCGCGTGCCCGGCGGGCAACCGCGCGTACCGGGCGGCTTGCGGTGACAGGGTTTCCGGGTCACGCAGCAGCGTGACGTTGCCTGCCCGCCTGCCCACCCACAGCCGTTCGGGGTCCTCCTGGTCGAAGCCGAAGCTCGACTCCGTTCCGGAGACCTCCAGATGCAGCCGGTTCTTCCGGCCCGCCGCGACCTGCGAGACGACCAGGATGCCGACCGCACCGGACGCCCCGGTGAACTGGACGGTCGCGAGGTCCTCGTTGGGCACGCCACCGTTCGCCCCGCCGCGCTCCCGCACGACCACGGTCTGCGCGGACAACCGGGTGATCCGGTCACCGGTCACGAACTCCACCAGGTCGCACCAGTGCGACCCGATGTCGGCGAACGCACGCGAAGGCCCGCCCAGCGCCGGGTCCACCCGCCAGTCGTGGTCGTCGGCACCGGCCAGCCAGTCCTGCAGGTAGCCGCCGCTGACCGTCGACACGATGCCCGCCTCGCCGGCCGACAACCTGGCACGCATCTCGCGGACCATGGGGTGGAACCGGTAGACGAACGGAACCGTGGCCACCTTCCCGCGCGCGGCCTCCACCAGCTCGGCCGCGTCGGCTTCCGACGTGGCCAGCGGCTTCTCACAGATCACATGGACACCGGCGTCGAGGGCGGTTCTGACGATGCCCGCGTGTGAGCTGTTCGGCGCGCACACGTGCAGGACGTCGATCTCGGCGTCGGTGAGCAGCGCGTCCAGGTCCGGGTACCCGCGCGCGGCACCGACGGCCGCGGCGGCGTCGTCGGCACTGACCCGCTTACCCGCTGAGACCGCCACGATCCGGCCACCCGCTCGCCGTGCCGACTCGGCATGCACCCGGCCCATGAACCCGGCGCCGACCACAGCGGTGCGCAGGGTCCGAACGCTGATCCGGTCGGCGGCCGCCACTGTTGCGCGGGTCACAGTCATGTGGCGAACCCTAGGAGGACTATTGGCGGACGTCAACCAAAAGTCTGCCACCAACGTGGAAAATTTCGGCTCCCGGAGTGCAAAACTCGGTGCGCGTGGTTCACTTAGTGGGGTGGAAGACGAATTCTGGATCTCTGCCGCCGCCTCGCCGGGCCGGCTGCTGCGGCTGATGCTCGACGGAACGCCGCGTACTCGAGCCGAACTCGTCAGCGAGACCGGCTTGGCCCGGTCGACCGTCCGGGCCAAGCTCGACGCGCTGCTCGACGCCGGATTGGTCAGCGACAGGCCCGGTGGTGTGTCAACGGGCGGCAGGCCCGCGGGCCGGTTCGTGTTCAACGCCGGTGCCCGCGTCACGCTGGCCGCCGAAGCCGGCGCGACCCATGCCACCGTCGCCGCTACCGACCTCAACGGCACGCTTCTCGCGTCACGCAAACTGGCCGTGGACATCGCCGAAGGCCCCGAACCCGTGCTGGCGCAACTGGTCAAGGCGTGGCGGGAACTTCTGGTGGAGGCCGGGCAGAGCACCGTCGCACTCGCCGGGGTCGGCATCGGCCTTCCCGGCCCGGTCGAACACTCGTCAGGTCGTCCCAACAACCCGCCGATCATGCCCGGCTGGGGCGGCTACGACGTGCCCGCGTACGTCCAGGCCGAGTTCGGTGTGCCGGTGCTGGTGGACAACGAGGTCAACCTGATGGCACTCGGCGAGCACGCACACTCGTTCCCCGACGTCGACCACATGATCGTCGTGAAGGTCGCGACCGGCATCGGCTCGGGCTTCATCAGCAACGGCGTACTGCACCGCGGCGCCGTCGGCTCGGCGGGCGACCTCGGCCATATCCTGGCCCCCCACGGCGGCGACGCCATGTGCAGCTGCGGCAACACGGGCTGCCTGGAGGCCGTCGCCAGCGGTCCCGCTGTCGCGGCGAGGTTGCGCGCCAAGGGAATCGAGGCCCACACCAACGCCGACGTCGTCGACCTGGTCCGTGCCGGAAACCTCGATGCGGGCCAAGCGGTCCGCCAGGCGGGCCGCGACATCGGCGAGGTGCTGGCCGCGTGCGTCAGCATGTTCAACCCGTCCCTGATCGTCGTCGGCGGCTCCCTGGCCGCGGCGGGCGAGATGCTGCTCGCCGGTGTGCGCGAGGCGATCTATCGCCGTTCTCTGCCGCTGGCAACGGAAAACCTGCGCATCGTGCCGTCACAGGCCGGCAAGGACGCGGGCGTGCTCGGCGCGGCCGCCATGGTCACCCAGCACGCCCTCACCCCGGCCGTTGTGGACAGACAACTCGCCTGAGCAACCCAGAATGCCGTGAAGGACTCCTTCACTACCCTGAGAGTAGTGAAGGAGTCCTTCACGGCGCGACTCTTAGAACACTCCCCTTAGGACTGTCTTCTTAGGACAGAGTCCACTTCTGGTTCCGGCCGCCGTGACACCAGAAGGTGACCAGCCGTATCCCGTTGGCGGGCCAGGCGAGCGGGACGTCCAGGCATTTGCCGCCGTTGCGGATCGTGCCGTCGGGCTCCACCGACCAGTTCTGCGCGGGCGTCCCGTTGCACGTCCGCAGCTGAACGGTCGAGAACACGCCGCTCACGTCCATGCACTTGCCCACCGCACGTAACGTCTGCCCGGACTGTGTCCACGCCTGGCCGGCGCCCTCATCACAGGTCCACATCTGAACCTTGGTGCCGTCCTTCACGTCGACACACTTCCCGCCGATACCGACGATCTGCTTCGACACATCCGTGATGCCCGGCCCGATGAACGTCATCGAGTCGATGTCGTACAAGCTGGGCGACGGCGACTTGAACACCATGAACAGCTCCGTGGTGCCGCCGGGGTCGGTCACGTTCACCGGCGGCATGCTGACGTAGTTGTCCCAGTCTCCGGTGCTCTGGACCGGAACCGTGGCGATCAGTGCGCCCGTCGGCGAACCGGCGCGCAGTTCGACGGAGCCGCCACCGTTCGGCGAGGACAGCCGGATCGACACCTTTTCGATACCGGCGAAGTTGTACGACTTGAACGAGGCCCAGTCGTTGTCGCCGATATGGCCGATCCGCGCTCCCGACTCCGCTCCCTCCTGCGAAACGACCCCCACACCGGACGAGCCGGTGTAGAACTCGGCCTGCTTGTGCTTGGGCTGCATCAAAACCCGGTGTTTCCCTTCGAGCGAGGGCACGCCGGTCGCTCCCTTGTCGGTGTAGCTGGAGGTCGCGACGAAGACCGTGTTCAGCCCGGCGTGTGACGCATCGCTCTCGGGTTTGAGCACGCCGGAGCAGCCGGGGATCGGTTGCCCCTCGTGCGGGTGCGTGTCGTGGCCCAGTGCCGGCAGGGTGCTCACCTTCGTGCAGTCGACGGCACCATCCTCGGGATCGACGACGTTCACCGTGTACGGGACCGAGTCACCCCACTCGAACATGCCGCCTTCCGGAACGCTGAGCTTCACCGTCGGCCTGGTGTTGCCCGCGATCACCTTCAGGTTCGTCACACCCGTTTTGCCGCCCGAGTCGGTGACCGTGAGTTTGACGTTGAACTCACCCTTCGCGGTGAAGGTGTGGGCGGGGTTCGCCTCGGTGGACGTGCCGCCGTCGCCGAACTCCCAGTTGTAGGTCACCGGGCTGTTCTCCGGGTCACCCGAGCCGGCGCTGGAGAACTTCACCGCCAGCGGTGTGGCGCCCGAGTCCTTGTCAACCGCAGCCTTCGCGACCGGGCTGCGGTCGCCGCTCATGTAGTCGATGCGGTAGAGGCCGGAGTCCGGATTGTCCCGGCCGAAGCCCGTCCCCCACTCCAGCAGGTACATCGCTCCGTCCGGACCGAACTTCATGTCCATCGGCGACCTGAAGTCCATGTTCGACAGGAAGCCGTTGATCTTCAGCAGCTTCTCGTCCTCGCCAAGCCGGAACTCGAACAGCTTGTTGCGCGACCACTCACCGAAGAACGGCGTGTTGTCGAAGTACGCGGGGAACTTCGTCTTCGACGGGTTGTCCGGGTCGTATTGGTAGAGCGGGAACGCCGCGGGCGCCTCGCCGCCCTGGCCCATCTCCGGGAACTTGTTGCCGTTCGCGCCGCCGCCGTACCAGACGTCCGCCTTGCGTGCCGCCGGCAGCTCGGTCAGGCCGGTGTTGTTCGGCGAGGTGTTGACCGGCTTGTCGCAGTCGAACTTCGCGCCGGACTGACCGGTGCCGAAGTCGTAGTCGACATACGGGATGTTGTCGCCGACGCAGTACGGCCAGCCGTAGAAGCCCGGCGACGAGATGATGTTCCACTCCGTGGTGGCCGCCGGACCCCGGGCGGGATCGTCTTCGGAGGCGTCCGCGGCGTAGTCGGCCATGTAGATCTTGCCGTCGGGGGCCACGGTGAACCGGAACGGGTTGCGGAAGCCCATCGCGTAGATCTCGGGCTTCGTCTTGGCGGTGCCCGGCGCGAACATGTTGCCGGACGGGATGGTGTAGGTCCCGTCGGCCTCCGGGTGGATACGGAGGATCTTGCCCCGCAGGTCGTTGGTGTTGGCCGAGGTGCCCTGGACATCGTTGTCGGCGTGTCCGGGCCGCTCGTCGATCGGCGCGTAGCCGTCGGAGCGGAACGGCTCGATGTCGTCACCGGTGCCGATGTGGAGGTCGCCGTTCGGGCCGAACGTGATGTAGCCACCGGTGTGGCCAGGCTCGGGCGCCTGACGTGACGACGGCACCTTCATGATCACCTTCTCGCTGGCGGGATCCAGCGTGTCGCCGTTGACGGTGAACCGGGAGACCCGCGCGATGTCCTCGCCGCCACCCGAGGGCGAGTACATCAGGTAGATCCACTTGTTGGTGGCGAAGCCGGGATCGAGCGCGAGACCGGTCAGGCCGTCCTCGCCGCCGGTGTAGACGTCGAGCGTGGCCCCGGTGACGATCTGGCTGGTGTCCGGTTTGAAGATCTTCACCTTGCCGCCGTACTCGGCGTAGAACACCCGGCCGTCCTTGGCGACGTCGAGCGCGCCGGGCCCGACGGTGGCGTCGTCCAGCGCGACCTTCTCGAAGCTGTTCCACACGGTCGGCCCGCAGTCGGCCGTGACCTTGCCGCCTGAGGACTCCACACCGCCCGCGACATGCTCGGCGAACAGCGGCTCGGAGTAGGTCGAAGCGGTGTGGCCCATGCCGGTCGCCCAGAGACGTCCGCCCTCGATGTTGCGGCACCACGAGATCGGGTGGTCGTGGCCCATCTTCGCCGGACCGGCGTCGTAGGTGGTTTCATCGGCGGTGACCAGGACGTGCACGTCGCCGCGCCCGCTGTGGTCGAAGTTGTACCACTCCTCGGAACGGTCCCAGCGATCCGGAAGCGCCTGCCCTGACGGGTGCTTGTGGTCGGCGACCTTGGCGGTTCCGGGCACGATCGACGAGTGCTGCGTCATCGACATGCCGAGCATCTGGTCCCACCACGGGAACTCGCCCTCGATGTTCATGTCCGTGGCGTTGTGGATCGCGACGATGCCGCCGCCTCCGTGCAGGTAGTTCTGCACGGCTGTGCGCTGCGCGTCGGTGTCCCACACCATGCCGGAGGTCTGCAGCATGACGACCACGTCGAAGGTGGCCAGTTCGGCGTCGTTGAAGTCGGCGGAGTCCTCACTCTTCGTCAGCTCCCACTCGCGGTCGGCGGCGAGCTGCTCGAACATCGCGATGCCCGCGGGGATCGAGTCGTGCCGGTACGCCCCGGCGGCGGTCTTCGTGAACAACAGGACGTGCAGGCCCTCCGGATGCGCGGAGGCGACTGGAGCGGTCAGTCCAGTCACGATAAGTAGAACGGAAATAACAGATAGTAATCTTCCCAGTGTGCGACGCATTGCCACGCCTCCGAGGTGGTTGATAAGCGACTATCGGGTGAACGCGACGGCGCCGCGCAGGAAGGCCAGCCCTTCGACAGCGAGAGCATCCGACGATGTGGCCAGCGGCCGCCATATCGAAGCGGCGGTCGCGATGGTGGCGTTGTCAGGAGTGAACGATTCAATGCACAGAGGACCGCGATAGCCGGCGTCGAGAAGGGCCTGGAGCAGCGCGCGCCAGTCCTGGTGGTCATTGCCCGGCGTGCCGCGGTCGTTGGCGCACACCTGGACGTGCGCGATGCGCGCGCCGGCGGCCAGGATGGCCTTCACCGGCGAGGATTCCTCGATGTTGACGTGGTACGTGTCCAGCGCCAGGCCGCAGCCCTCCAGAGGCAGCCCGTCCAGCGCTTCCATGGCTTGCTCGACGGTGTTGAGCAGGCTGGTCTCGTAGCGGTTCAACGGTTCGACGGCGATCCTGACGCCCTTCGCGGCCGCGTACTCGACGACCGGGACGAGGTTCTCACGCAGCTCGGCGTAGACCCGTGGCCGGTTCTCGATCCGCCATGTGCGGCCGACTGAGCTGTACGCCGGACCCGCCGCGACCGTGCTGCCGACCGTCGCCGCGACATCCACGACATGCCGCAGGTAGTCCTGCGTCGCGGCGACGGTGTCCGCCTCGACCAGTTCTCGTCCGGCCGGCATGACGAGGCATACCGTCGCCTTCAGCCCCAGCTCGGCCAGAAGGTCGGCCGCGCGATACGGATCCCAGTCACCCGGATGCTCCACCGGCAGCTCGATGACGTCGAATCCCCAGTCGCGAACGCGCGGGGCGAGCGCGGCCAGAGCGTCATCGGTCAGCGGTGACGTCCATACCCAGGTGTTGACGCCGATGTCCCACATGCAATGGAACGTAAGCAGCGTCATATGGCGAGGTCAATACAAAAGTCCCGCCTCATGCCCATATTTTTGGCGAATACCTGCCAAAAGTAGCTGCACGGTCACCCGGTGCCAACTAGATGGCGAGCAGTTCCGGCGACAGCACGTGCTGCGTGACCATCGCCGCCGCGCCCCGTACGCCTGCCTTTGTGCCGGCGGTCGACGCGACGATCCGCAGATCCTCCGTGGCCAGCGGCAACGAGCGACGGTAGATCGACTCCCGCACTCCCGCCAGCAGCATCTCGCCTGCCTGTGCCACCAGCCCGCCGACCACGACCAGCGACGGGTTGAACATGCTCACGCACCCGGCCAGCACCTCACCGATGTCCCGGCCCGCCTGCCGCACCACCCGGCCCGCCTCGAGGTTGCCGGAGCGGACCAGCCGCACCACATCGGCCGTGCTGTTCGCGTCCTCGCCCATGGCCCGTAGCGTCCCCGCCACCGCCGGCCCGCCGGCGACCGCCTCCAGGCAACCGGTGTTGCCGCATCGGCACAGCGCGTCCCCACCATGTGGCGTCTGGATATGCCCGAGGTCGCCTGCCGCCCCCGCCGCGCCCCTGTGCAGAACGCCATTGCTGATCAGGCCCGCCCCGATGCCGGTCGCCACCTTCACCACGATCATGTGGTCGACGTCGGGGAACGAGGAGGTGTGCTCGCCCAAGGCCATGAGGTTGACATCGTTGTCGACCCACACGGGCACATCGAACTCCGCGCCGACCGTCCCTGGCACGTCGAAGCCTTCCCAGCCCGGCATGATCGGCGGATGGTTCGGCATGCCGCTGGAGTGCTCGACCGGCCCCGGAAGCCCGATGCCCGCCCCCGCGACCTCCGCGCCACCCACCTTGTCCAGCAACTCCCGCCAGGTCTTGACCAGCAGCGGCAGGACCACCGTCGGCCCGTCCGCGATATCCAGGCCAATCTGCTCGACGACAGGCAACCGGCCCGCGAGATCGGCCACCGCGACCGTGGCGTGCGTCGCACCCACGTCGGCGGTGAGCACGTGCCGTGCCCCGGGATTGAACGCGAACCGGCTGGCCGGACGTCCACCCGTGGACGGCTCGATGCCGATGTCCGTGACCAGCCCGGTATCCAGCAACGAGTCCAGCCGTGCGCGCACGGTGGAGCGGGCCAAACCGGTCTCGGCCACGAGCTCCGCGCGGGTGCGTGGTCTTCCGTCCATCAGCAGACGCAACAGTGCCGCCACGGAGGCGGCATCTGTGCCAAGGGCAGTTTCCATAGGTCATTGTCGCAATGCCGGGGACAGTGGGCGAGGTTTCTGTCCGGACACGACACTGCCACGCCGGAAGCTCCATTCCGGAAGAACCCCTCCGGAATCACTCACGACTCGAGCGGGCGCGATAAGCGCGCATCTTGTGCCGGGAGCCGCAGATGCTCATGTCGCACCAGAGGCCGTTGGTGGAAGGCGCCCGGTCGTAGAAGACCCACTGACACTCGGGTGCCGCACACGCTTTGAGTCGCTTACCAGAACCGGTCAAGCCGTGGTTCAGAAGAGCCCCGAGCACCGCGCAGATCACGCCGGTGACCGGGTCTTCCCTGGCCGCAGGTAGGACTAAGTCGCCGGCTGCTCCCACAACCGGAGGACCTGACACAGAAGCGATGAGGCGGTTGAGGCGCCGGATCGCTTCAGGGTCGGTTCGCTCGGTTATGAAGGCACGAACGGTTTCGCGGGCATCGATGAGCGTATTGATCTCCCGCTCGCCTCGTAAGGCCGGGAAGCCGTGTGCACCTAGCCACTCCGCGGCCGCGGCGGGCAGTGCGAGGTCGTCCTGGCCATGAAGACGCATCGCCGTATTGCAAAAGTCCTCGACCAGCACGAGGTCGACAGGTGCAGGATTCCGCCGCATATTCCCGATGTTACCAGCTACGCGTCCTATATGGTAACGTTCCGGCGGACACGGACACCTGAACAGGAGGTACGACGTGAGCTGGAACCTGGAAGAGAAGTTCGACACGCCCGGCGGAAGCGTCAGGTGGGCGTCGTTCGGACAGGGTGATCCGATCGTCCTCCTGCACGGTTCACCCTTTTCGTCCTTCATCTGGCGCGACATCGCACTGGCACTCTCCCGGACCCGCAAGGTCTTCGTCTGGGACATGCTCGGCTACGGCCAGTCGGACAAACGCGACGACCAGGACGTCAGCCTGACGGCTCAAGGAAAGCTCTTCGCTCGGCTCCTCGACCACTGGGGCCTGTCCCGCCCCAGCGTCGTCGCGCACGACCTCGGCGGAGCGGTGGCCCTCCGAGCACTGTTACTGGAAGGAGCCGAGTACCAAGACCTCACACTTGTCGACGCGGTGGGTGGCGGTCACTGGGGAACCGGATACTTCAAGCTCATCCGGGACAACGCGCATATCTTCGAACAACTGCCCGGGTATGCCCACGAGGCGCTGGTCGAGAGCCACCTGCGGCACGCCACTCAGGTCGGTTACCCACCGGATGTCCTTGACGCCTACCTCGCACCGTGGCGGGGAGCGGACGGGCAAGCGGCGTTCTACCGCCAGTATCGCCACGCCGAACAAGCACAGACCGACGAATTCGAAAACCGCCTTGGCGATGTGTCCATCCCGACCCGGATCATTTGGGGAACCGAAGACCGTTTACTGCCGATGGAATTCGCCCATCTCCTGCATACACGAATCCCCCATGCCGAACTCATCTGGGTGAACGCGGCGGGTCACACGATCCAAGAAGACGCGCCGGCTCAGCTCCTGACCCACCTGACAACGGACTTCCAGCCGGAACCGGTCTGAGCGACGGGAGCGATGATGATCCTTGCCCGCGGTCGCAGCCAGGATTCCCGGACCGCTTTCCGGGTATTCCCTCCCCGTGGGACGCACCAGACTCCGGCGCAGCGACGTCCACGGATCCGGGATCCGGCGGCTCCGTCGCGGACGCGGTTTCTCGTACCGCACCGCCGAGGACAAGGCGCTGACCGACGCGGACACGCTCGAGCGGATCAAGGCCCTCGTGATTCCGCCGGCCTGGCGGAACGTGTGGATCTGCCCGTTTCCGAGCGGCCACATCCAGGCCATGGGAACCGACGCCGCCGGTCGCCGCCAATACCTTTACCACGAGCAATGGCACCGCGAGCGGAACGAGGAGAAGCACGACCGGGTCCTCGCCATGGCGCGACGGCTGCCGCGGTGGCGAGCCGGTGTCGAGGAGGATCTGGCCGGGCGCGGCCTGACTCGGCGGCGCGTGCTGGCCGCGGCGCTGCGGATGCTCGACCGCGGTGTCTTCCGCACCGGCGGCGAAGAGTACGCGGAGGAGAACGGCACCCACGGCGTCGCCACGCTGCTTCGGGAGCACACGGAGGCCCATGGCGACTCGTGTGTGTTCTCCTACCCCGCGAAAGGTGGGATCGACCGCTCGGTGTCGATCACCGATCCTCCACTGGCGAGAGTGGTGAAGTCGTTGCTGCGCAGCCGGTCCGGCAGCGAGCGGTTGCTCGTCTACCGGGAGGCCGGGGGCTGGCATGAGGTTCACGCGGCGGACGTCAACGAACGGTTCAAGGAGCTGGCCGGGGACGACTGCTCCGCGAAGGATCTCCGCACCTGGACCGCGACCGTCCTGGCCGCCGCGGCCTTCGCGGCGGCCGGCCCGCCATCGTCGGATCGGGAGCGCAAGCGCACGGAATCCGCCGTCATGCGGCAGGTGGCCCAGGCGCTGGGAAACACGCCAACCGTCTGCCGTTCGTCCTATGTGGACCCTCGACTTATCGAGGCATACCGCGAGGGCCGCACGATCGCGGCCGCGCTCGACCGGGTCACGCGGCTCGACGACGACGAGACACGGGCGGGACTCGAGAAGGCTTGCGCCCGGTTGCTCAGGCGCGGCTGAGAGGTCCTGAACCGAGAAAGACGGTTCTTCGCGATTGCGGACCGGACGAGAATGGTAATCCCACTTATCCACCCGGCCCATGTGGACAGTGAGGAGGCAGGGCGATGCGTGTTGTCGAAAAACCTCCCCCGCGGTGAGCGAACGAGTTCTCGACGCCGTTCTGAGTATTCCCAAGTTGCTTCGCCATCGGGTATGGCGCGCGGCAGACCCCGCCCAAGGTGCGGGTCTCGGTGTGCTGCTCATCCCAGGTTTCGGATTCGGCGACACAAGCCTCACCCTGACAGCGAGGTGGCTGCGCGGCCGGGGTTACCGGCCCGCGGGCGCGCGCATCGGACTCAACGTCGGCTGCACCACCACCTTGCTGGACCGGATCGAACGCAGGCTCGAACAGCAGGCGGACACGACCGGCCGCCGTGTCGTGGCACTGGGACAGAGCTGGGGCGGCGGGCTGGCACGGCTGGTGGCGGTCCGGCGTCCGGATCTGGTCAGAGCGGTGGTCATGCTGGCGAGTCCTGTGCTGGACCCGCTCGCTGCGAACGCCGACGTGATACGCATCGCCCGGTTACTCGCGCGGCTGTCGGCCGCCGGGATACCAGGGCTCCTCGACCGGGACTGCCTGACCGGCACCTGCTTCACTGACACCATCCGCGCGCTGGCCGCGCCGTTGAAGGTCCCGGCCATAGCGGTCTACTCACCGAAGGACCGGATCGCTCCGGCACGGTTGTGCCTGGATCCCGAAGCCGAACACGTCGAAGTCCACACGAGCCACACAGGCATGGCGCTCGACCCTTCGTTGTACACCGCCCTCGAACCCCGGCTGGCTCGGCTGGCCCATGACGACCTCGAGGAGACCGGGCAACCGGCGCTCCGTGCTGCCTGAGTGCCGAATCCCGTCTCGTTTCCCTGATAGGTCACCATGTTTTCGGCGTGATCGAACGGGTATCCGGAGGAAATGGCGATACACCGACCAGGCCCTCTGCGCTGGATCCGGTACGTCTATGGCGGCCGGCTACCTGAGCGGTACCGCGAGTGGGTGCTCCATGACGCCACGGCGCGGACCTGGCTCCTGCGTTTTGCCCTCCGCGTATGTTTCGAAGCCCTCCCCTGGCTGGCCGCGGCGTTCACCCTCCTGATCGTCCTCACGCCCTTGCCGGTGTCGCTGATCCTCGTCGCCTTGGCCTTCAGCCTGTTCTTGAGCCTCTTCTTCACCATGACCAGCGCGGACGAACTCGCCGAGGTCCGGCTCGGCAAACACGGCTTTCCTCGCGGTACTGGCAAACAAGTCCGCGCCGAACGAGGGCGGTCGGCCACTTGGCCCTGATGGGCCCATTCGGTCTTTCCGAGACGCGATACAAGTTCAGGCTTCGGCGGCCAGTTGAGGGATCCGGCCTCCGGCGAGGATGGCGTCGACCTGACGTGCCGACAGCCGGTGTGTGAGGCGGTAGTCCTGGTCGCGTGTGGTGTTGCGGACGGTCAGTTCGCCTTCCCCCAGACGGTCTCGCAAGTGGTCGAGGACGAGGGTGTCGCCGGTGGAAAGGTGGTCGTAGTCGTCCGGGTCGGCGAACTCGAGGGGCAGAACCCCGAAGTTGGCGAGATTCTGCCAGTGGATCCGCGCGAACGAACGGGCGATCACGGCTCGCAGCCCGAGATGGCGGGCGGTGATGGCGGCGTGTTCTCGGGAGGAACCCTGCCCGTAGTTCGCACCACCGACGACGAAATGCGGGCCGGTCTCGGCGGCTCGGCCGGGATAGTCCTCATCGATCCGGGTGAACGTGAATTCGGCCAGCTTAGGGATGTTCGAACGGAACGGCAGGGCCCGTGCGCCCGCAGGAGAGATCTCATCGGTGGAGACGTCGTCTCCCGCCTTGAGCAGGACAGGTGCCTCGAGGTGGTCGGGCAGCGGGTCGAAGTCGGGCAATCCGGAGATGTTCGGTCCCTTGACGAGTTCCTCGCGAGCAGCCTCGCCGGAGGGAAGCGGTTCTACGAGCATGCGGGTGTTCACCGCCGATTTTTCGGGCGGAGTCAGGTTCGCGTACTCGATGTCATGCTCCGCGGCGAAGTCGCGGGGGTCCGTGAGAACACCGGTCAGCGCGGACGCGGCGGCGGTTTCCGGAGAGCAGAGCCAGACCGCGTCATCGGACGTGCCGGAACGACCAGGGAAGTTCCGCGGGAAGGTACGCAGCGAGTTCTGCCCCGCCGCGGGAGCCTGGCCCATACCGATACAGCCGAGGCAACCCGCCTGGTGAACGCGGGCCCCGGCGGTCAGCAGTTTCGTGAGATGTCCCGTACGGGTCAGTTCGACGAGGATCTGCCGCGATGTCGGGTTGATGTCGAAGCTGACCGAATCGGCCGTCTGGCGGCCTTGCACCAGATCCGCGGCGATGGCGAAGTCCCGGTAGCCAGGGTTCGCGGACGAGCCGATGACGACCTGATGAACCGGGGTTCCAGCGGCTTCCCGCACAGGGACGACGTTGCCAGGCGAGGAAGGCTTCGCGACCAGGGGTTCCAGATCGGTCAGTTCGATCTCGTCCTCGACATCGTAAAGCGCACCACTGTCGGCATTCAGCTCGGCGAAGTCGTCTTCCCGCCCTTCGGCGCGCAGGAACAGGCGGACAGCCTCGTCAGCCGGGAACACCGTGGTGGTCGCACCGAGCTCGGCACCCATATTGGCGATGACATGCCGGTCCATCGCGGTCAGTCCGGCCAGACCGGGGCCGTGGTATTCGATGATCCGGTGTACTCCGCCGCTCACGCCGTGCCGGCGCAGCATCTCCAGCACGACGTCCTTGGCCGACACCCAGGCGGGCAGCTCCCCGGTCAGCCGTACGCCCCAGACCTCGGGCATCCGCAGATACAGCGGTTCGCCCGCGATCGCCAGCGCGACCTCCAACCCACCGACACCGATCGCGAGCATGCCCAGCGATCCGGCGGCGCAGGTATGCGAATCCGACCCGGCCAGGGTTTTGCCCGGAACACCGAACCGCTGCATATGCGTCGGGTGCGAGACGCCGTTGCCCGCCTTGGAGAACCAAATCCCGTAACGGCGGCATGCCGAGCGCAGGAACGCGTGGTCTTCGGCGTTCTTCTCGTCGGCCTGCAGCAGGTTGTGATCCACGTACTGCACGCTCGTCTCGGTCTTCGCCCGTTCCAGGCCCAGCGCTTCGAGTTCCTGCATGACGAGCGTGCCAGTGGCGTCCTGGGTGAGCGTCTGGTCGACGCGCAGACCGATCTCTTTTCCGGGCACCGCCTCACCGGCCACGAGATGCCCGTCGATCAGCTTGCGCGCCACAGTACGAGGTCCGGCCATGACCCTGGATTACCCCAGCGGATCACCGCATAACCGGATCGATCTCGGTTCAGAACTCTGGTGGTGCCTGCAGGTCGTAGGCGCGGAACAGGACGGCGTGCTCGACGCCCATGGCCTCGCCGCTCATCGCGGTGAACTTCGGGATGAAGTCCGCGGGAGCGGGGTGGTCCGGCAGCGCGGCCAAGTACGCGGTGTGCGCCTCGAGTGAGGCGACGCCGCGGCGCAGCGGCTCACCCGTGACCTCGACGCCATGGGTCGCACCGGAACCGGCGAGCCCCGGGACGATGTACCAGCGCACGGAATGCGGTTCGAGGCCCTCGTCGTCGATCTGCTCCGGGAAGACCCACCGGTTGCCCGCGTCGCGCACCGCGTCGAGCGTCGCGAGCCCGGCCGCGCGGTGGTCGGCCTGGTCGAAGCCATAGGGCGTCTCGATCTCGTAACCGGTGCCGAGTACGACGTCGGGCTTGAACCGGCGGATCTCCCGGCAGATATCCCGGCGCAGGTCGAGGCCGTAGACGAGCACCCCGTCCGGATGTTCGAGGACGGTCAAATGCGTGACACCGACGACGGCGCAGGCGGCCTGCTGCTCGGCGACGCGCAGACGTGCCGTCTCCTCGGGAGGGTTCGGCATGCCGGCCTCGCCGCGGGTGAGCAGGAGATAACCGACCTCGATACCGCGCGCGGTCCAGCGAGCGACTGCCGCGGACGTGCCGTACTCCATGTCGTCAGGATGGGCGACGACGCAGAGCACGCGCTCAAAGGACTCCTCAGGGAGGGCAGGCAGTGTCATGCCGGCCATTCTTCCGCGTTTCAGGGCCGCCGTCTTCAACCGCCGGTGTGGACAGGACGACGCCCTTGGGCGAACTCGTCGACGATCGCGGCGCAGAAGGCGGGCAGGTCATCGGGGTTACGGCTGGTCACCAGTCCCTGATCGATGACGACCTCCTCATCCACCACCAGGGCGCCCGCATTCGCCAGGTCACTGCGAATGCTCGGATAGGACGTCAAGGTGCGCCCACGCACCACGCCGGCCTCCGCCAGCGTCCACGGCCCATGACAGATCGCACCGACCGGCTTCCCGGCTTCCACGAAAGCCCGCACGAACCCGACCGCGTCGGCATCGATCCGCAACCGGTCCGGGTTGATCGTGCCGCCCGGGAGGATCAACGCGTCGAAGTCACCGGCGTCGGTATCCGCGACGACCACGTCGACCGCGAGCCGGTCGCCCTTCTCGATGTCACCGTTCATCGCCTGGATCTCGCCCTCGTGCACGGACACCAGCGTCACGCTCGCCCCGGCGGCCTCGACAGCTTGGCGTGGTTGCTCGTACTCGACCTGCTCGACCCCGTCGGTCGCGAGGATCGCGACCCTGCGGCCACTCAGTTCATCCGTCATCTGAAACCTCCGTTCTCGTCACCGGCTACCCGACGCGGTCACGGTGGAAACCATGCCGCGTTCACTTGCGCGATCCGCGGGCAGCCCAAAGGTGGAAGCCGACAGCGGCCGCGAGCACCGCACACCAGAGCGCGAAGTAGCCAGGTACCCGTGCCCGATCAGTGCGACAGAAGCAGGACGAGCGCCGTGCCGACCGCGGTGAACAGGGACACCGCGCTGGCCGGACGTCCAGCCAAGAGGACCACCTCTTCCGTTCCCGGTGCGAGCCAAAGACTCAAGAGCCGAGTTTCTCCAGCGCGGCGTCCGCCGATCCGGCGTGGGCGGCGATATCTCGCCAGGGGTCGTCCTTACGGGACAGACGCCGCCGGACCTTCGCCGGGTCCCAGCCGTCGGGCGATGCCTTGCCGAGTTCGGACCAGTCCAGCGGGGTCGCGACCGCCGCACCCGGGCGCGCCCGCAAGGAATACGGAGCGACGAACGTCTGCGCGTATCCGTTGCGATTCGCGTCCAGAAAGATCCGCTCGCCGCGTTTGTCCTTGCGCTGCGCGGTCGTCAGACGGTCGGCGTCATCCTCGGCGACACTGTCCGCGATCCGCCGGGACAAGGTCAGCACCGTGTCGGTGTCCGATTTCGCGTCGAGCGGGGCGACGATGTGGAACCCGCGTCCGCCGGTGGGTTGGACGAACCCCGTGAGCCCCAGCTCGGTGTACCGGTCGCGGACCCGCCGGGCGGTGTCGCGCAATGCGGCGACCGGGGTCCCGTCCGGCGGGTCGAGATCGAGGACCAGCCGGTCCGGCCGGTCAACGGCGTCCACTGTGGACAACCAGATGTGGAACTCCAGTGTGGCCTGGTCCACCAGGTACAGCAGTGTCTCGCTGTCCTCGCAGAGCACGTATTCGTCGGTGCCGCCATCGCGGCGAGGCACCCGTTCCACGCGGATCCAGTCCGGGAAGTGCTCGCTGGGGTGCTTCTGGAACCAGCCTTCCCCTTCGATGCCATCCGGGAACCGGCGCAGCGTCAACGGACGGCCCCGCAGGTGCGGCACCATCACGTCGGCGACCGCGCGGTAGTGGTCCGCGACGTCCGCCTTCGTCAAGCCATCGGCAGGGTAGAACACCTTGTCCCCATGGGAAATCATGACCGCTCCCGTACGACGTCGGCCGGTTTCTTGTCGTCACGCAACCCGAGGAACCGCGGATGCCGGAGGCGGCCGTCCCTGGTCCACTCGGAGAACCCGATCTGTGCGACCAACTCCGGGCCCACCCAGTGGGCGCCGGGCTCACGAACAGGTTCGGCGAACGGCGACTCCGTCGTCTCGAGCCCGACAAGCTGTTCGTGCAACGAGGTCAGCAGCTTCTCGTCGAACCCGGTGCCGACCTTCCCGGCATAACGCAGCCCGGTGTCGTCGTGGTACCCCAGCAGCAGCGCGCCGAAGCGGTGCCGGGCGCCTTGGGGGTCGGTGTAGCCGCCGATGACGAACTCTTGTCCTTGCGCGCATTTGAACTTGAGCCAGTCGCGGGTACGCCCGGATCGGTAGGGCGCGTCCGCCCGTTTCGCGATGAGGCCCTCCCAGCCGCGTTCGCAGGCCTGCCGGAAGTACTCCTCGCCGTCGCGGTTGCGGTGCGCCGAAAACCGCAGCGGATCCCGGAACTGAAAGGCATTACGCAGCAACGTCTTCCGCTCGCGCAACGGCAGCGAGGCCGAGTCGTGCTCGTCGACGTGGAGCAGGTCGAACAGGTAGTAGTAGACCCCGACGCCTGTCGCGCGGGCACGGCCCGGGTCGATGAGGTGGATACGAGGTTGGAGAGCGGCGAAACTCGTGGCGTCGCCGTCGAAAGCGACGATCTCGCCGTCCACGACGAACCTCTTCCCGCCTTGAACCGCCAGCGCCTCCACGATCTCGGGAAAAGCCGCGTTCATGACCTTGTGGTTGCGGGAATAGAGGGTCGGAGTGCCACCGTCGCGGACCGCGATCGCCCGGACGCCGTCGAGCTTGCGCTCGAAAACCCAGCTGTCGTCCGAGAAGCGCCGATCGGTGAGCGTGGCGAGGGTCGGCTCGCGCCAGCCGGGGCCACTCACTCGAGTTCCTCGTTGGTTCGCCCGGACAACACCGACTCGAGCTGGGTCTTCGCGGGTTTGCGCCGCCGGTCTGCGCCCTGGTCGTCCTTCTTGATCAGCAGCCAGTGCTCCTGCCCGTCCTGATGGCGTCGGATGAGCGAGAACGCGCCTTTCAGCTTTTCGCCGTGCAGCTTGACGGTCAGGTGCCCGGTTTCCAGTGCCTGCTCGACGGATTCCTCGGTGAGGACATCGAAAGGGCCGGTATCCCAGACGATCACCGTTCCGGCGCCATACTCCCGCGCTGGAATCCTGCCCTCGAAATCGGCGTAGTCGAGCGGGTGATCTTCGGTGCGGATGGCCAGCCGCCGCTCCCCCGGGTCGAGAGTCGGGCCTTTCGGCAGCGACCAGGACACCAGCACGCCACCGATCTCGAGGCGAAGGTCGAAGTGAAGGTTGCGCGCATCGTGCCGCTGGACGACGAACAACGGGCGCTTCCGCCGCGGCGCACGGGTTCCGTGCGGCTCCGGTGTCCGCCCTCGGTCACGCTTCGCGTGGTACTCGGCCAGCCTGTCTTTCGCCATCGTCCACCTCCGCTCAAGGTGTTCCCTGATCACAGGTGCGCGTAAACGCCAGGTCAATGAGCGCGACCTGGATCACGGATCTCGTCGGCCATCGAACCGCCTGCGTAGTCCGCGGCGGTTCCGTCCGCTTCACCGTGCTCGCCGGGCTCCGGCAAGGCCTCACGTTCGTCGCCGGCCTCTTCCTTGGCTGAGGCTTCGGGTTCTTCTTCGGCCAGCCGCTGGTCCAGCGGCGCGGGGTGAGTCTGCTCCCATGGCGTCGTTCCGTACCGGTCGGCGGCCGACCAGTGCTCCGGCGGATCCATCCCCTTCTCCAGCGGATCGACCCGCAACTCGTCCTCGTCCAGTTCCTCGGCGCTGCTGAGCCCGGCGGGTTCGGCTTCCGCGGCACCTACCATCCCGGTGTCCTGCGTGGGGTCGTCAGCCGTCATCGATGCCACCTCCGTATTCGCTTCACTGTCACAGCAGCGATTCTGTTCGGCCGGCTCACGCGCTGACCGCCCGCTGACCCAGTAGCGACCACCCGGCCTCGGTGAGGCGCACCTTGACGCGCGAACCGACCGCCGCCGGCCGCACCGGCCGGATCAGTCCGGCGTGGGTGAGCGCGTGAGCCGCCATTTGGTCACAACAGGCAAGCCAGTCTATGAACACGTCGGGTTCCGCGCTGGCCACGATCTCGGCCCTGCCGTCCGCCACCGCACGCAACATCGCCGACGTCCGTCCGGAAGGGACGGTCCAAGATCTTCCCGTGGTCATGGCGGTTTCCTATCATCAAGTACCGAGTCCAGAGCCGTCTCCGACGACCTGTCCTCATCATTCGCGTACCCCGCGCCGACGCGAGTTACACCCGTAGGCTCGAAGATCAGCTGCCGAGCCGCTTCTTCAGCAGCTCCTTCCCCTGCTCGGCGCCCTTCCGGCTTTCGTCCTGTGCGCGGCGGAAGAACCGGGCCAATTCGTCATCACCATCCCGCTCGGCGTCATGGATGTAGGTCTCCAAGCGCAGTGCGTTGCTCAAGCACGCCTCGGTGAACCAGAGGATGTTGTAGTCCTTGTCGCGGGTTCCGCTTGCCTGCCCGGTCTCTGTGGTCGACACGTGACTCCCTTTCGTGGACGGATACAACGGCCACCCGTCGCATACCCCCGTGCCCGTGTTTCAACCGCGGCTGAAGCCAGGAAAGTGCCCCGGTGGCGCTATTGCCACCGGGGCATGAGCCATTTAGAGCGTCGTCACCCGCACGTAGTCGATCACGATGGTGTTCGGCATCGGTGTGCCGGCGTTGGGGGCACCCGGCCAGTCCCCGCCGACGGCCAGGTTGAGCAGCATGAAGAACGGCCGGTCGTTGAAGACCCACCGCCTGCCACCGAGGTCGGCCGGGCTGCGACGCTGGAAGACGGTGTTGTCCACCGACCAGACCAGTGAGTTCGGCGCCCAGTCCAAACGGAACGTGTGGAAGCCGGAGGCGAACCGCGGACCGTTGAAGCCCGCACCGATACCGCCCGCGCCCGAGTAGCCGGGCCCGTGGATCGTGCCGTGCACCGTGTTCGGCTCGCGGCCGATGTTCTCCATGACGTCGATCTCGCCGTTGTTCGGCCATCCTCCGCCGGTGGTGCCCATCATCCAGAAGGCGGGCCACATGCCTTGGCCGTGGGACATCTTCATGCGGATCTCGAAGTGCCCGTAGGTCTGGCTGAACTTCCCGGAGGTGTTCAACCGGGCCGAGGTGTACTGGCAGCGGCCGTACCAGCAGTTGAAGTTACCCGGGTTCTCCCGGCGGGCCGTGATGACCAGGTTGCCCTGGCCATCCATGGCGGCGTTCTGGGTGCGGTTGGTGTAGTACTGGTACTCGTGGTTGTTGCCGCCGTTGTTGCCGATCTCGACACGCCACTTGGCGCCGTCGACCGGACTTCCGGCAGGACCGTTGAACTCGTCGGCGAACGTGGTCGCCTGGATTCCGAAATCTGAAGCGCCACTCGCAGGACTTGCGACCACGGGTGCGGTCACCAAGGCCACGGCAGTGATCACCACGAGGCGGGAGAAGCGGTTCGACATCGTTGTCACCTCACTTCGTGTGCTGACGGCGCACTGCACGCGAACCGGCGACGACTGGGGACAGAGGCTCACGTCCAGAAGCCTTTTATTATGGTGAAAACAAAGTATGCATGGACTAGACCAATGCGGCAAGCCCCTGACTTGCTCGGCAAAGATCACAGAAAGCGCCGGGCAGCTCTCAGCCGCCACGGGAAGCCGGTGGCTGTCACTTCGCCGGGCCCGTCGTTCCCGCGCCGGGAGTCCACAAAGGATGGTTCACCGATCGGCGCGTCGGGTCGCGGATGTCGACCAGCCTGGCGCGATACAGCAGCTGCTGCTCCAGGCGATCGGTGTTCCGCGCACACAGTTCGGGACGGTCACCTTGTACAACGCCTGAACACCCGAGGCGGTCTGGCTCCGGCAGGCGCGTGCACGACGGGCGCACAGGTCGGCGCCTGCGCCCACTGAAGGCGGCGAAGCGGTCATGAAGGGACGCGTCGCCGGGCACGGAGACCTCAGAGGTGACCTGGAGCCCGTCGGCTTCGTCGCCGCGGAAAGGGGCGAAACCAGTCGCCATGGAGGTCGGCAACCGGTTCATATTCCGAGGGCGACGAGAACGTCGGTGATCAACACGGCGCAGAGCGTGTCCCACCTGTGAATCTCCTGTATGCCACGCGCGCGGCATTGACTTCCCGTGGCATGCCCCCACACACTGACACCTTGTTTGGGCCCGAACGACCTCCCAAGTGACCGCGACCGGATTGAGGGTTGCCCATGAAAAGGTTTCGCCGCTCAGCCAGATTCACGCTGACCGCGCTGGTCATCGGTTTGCTCATCCCCCAACCCGCCTACGCCGACCAGGCAGGGCGGATCGAGGAGTACGTCCCGCCGGGCCCCATCACCTGGCAACCCTGTGCCGAAGACGCCGTGGTCGATTGCGCCACGATCAAGGTGCCGATCGACTGGGCGGACCCCGGCGGCGAGAAGTTCGACCTCGCCATCGCCCGGCGCGAGGCGACCGACCCGGCGAAACGGATCGGCTCCCTGATCTTCGATCCCGGCGGTCCGGGGGTCTCGGGTGTCGACTACGTGATGACCGCCCCGACCAACGAACAGCGCAAACTCTCGGACAACCTGCGCGCACACTTCGATCTGGTCGGCTTCGACCCACGCGGGGTCGGCCGGAGTAGTCCCATCATGTGCGAGACCGCCGTGCTGCGCGAAAGTTTCCCTCGCTGGCCGTCCAACACCGGCGAGTACGACCAGATGCTCGCCCACTTCACGAGGCTCGGTCAGAGCTGCCAACAGAACAGCACGGCCCTGTTCCGCCACGTCGACACGATCAGTGTCGCCAGGGACATCGACGCGATCCGCGCCGCGCTCGGTGAGAAGAAGATCAGCTACATGGGCGTCTCCTACGGCACGATCATGGGCCAGCAGTGGGCCGAACTGTTCCCCCACCGGGTACGGGCCATGGCCATCGACGGCAATATGAACCACGCTCAATCGGCCGAGAGCTTCTTTTTGACCGCGTCGACAGAAGCGGAGCGGCTTTTCGGCCAATTCGCCGACTGGTGCGCGAGAACGAGCAAGTGCGCGCTACACGGCCACGACGTCCGCGCGTTGTACGACGAGCTTTACACCAAGGCAGAACAAGGCGTACTGACCGATCCCGCGGCCGGTAACGCCCCCGTTCCACCGCCGGCACTGAGTGGAATGGTCGCCCAGCTCAACACCCCTGCCGGCTGGTTCGCCTCGGCCACCCGGTTCGGTGTGCTCGCCGGTCTCCTCCCCGCGCAGCCGCAGCCGCCGGGACCCCAGCCCCCGGCGACACCACTCACCGCGGACGTCTTCTTCTCCGTGATGTGCCTGGACTGGGACATGCGGCTACCCGGTGGATATCAGCAGTTCGAGAGCCTGCGCGCCGCGGCCGCGCGCAACGCGCCGACCGTGCGGTTCAATCCGGCAGGCTGGAACCCGGTCTCGGGCTGCCAGGCCTGGCCTGTCCCGGCGACCAATCCGCAGCACCCGCTTCGGATCAAGGGAACCCCGCCCATTCTGGTGAACACCACCGGCTATGACGCGGCGACGCCGTACGCGTGGAGCCGGAGTGTGGCGCAGCAGATCCCCGGCGCGGTGCTCCTTACCTATGACGGGGTCGGTCATGGTGCGTACTACCGCAGCCCCTGTGTCGCCGGGCTCACCGACGACTACCTGATCGACAGGAAGGTTCCGGCACGGAACACGCACTGCCCCGCGATCTACCCGGTCTGACCGGTCAGGGTCAAGCGGTCCGCCGCCGCTCGGCTGCGGCGGACCGTCACCCTACCGCGACACCCCCGAGCACCGCGGTCGCGGCGAGCAGGATTCCCGCCTCGGTCCACTGGAACCGCCAGAACCGGTCGGCCGGCTGGTACACCGTGAAGTCCCGGTAACCGGCCGCGTTGATAGAGGCGTTCATCCCCGGTCCGAACGGACATTCGGGAACCTCGTCCAGCAGTCCGGCGCTGGCCTGCCGCTCTGCACGAACAGGGCGTCGCCGGCCACACCCTGCTGTTGCTGCGCCGGGTCAGGAGACTTTGAGGCTGGGTTTGGTGATGTCCAGCCAGACGGCGACGTCGAGGATCCGCTCGAAGGTGTAGCGGGCCGCGGGGTCCACGTCGGCAGGATTCCGGCCGGCTGCTTCGGCGACCTTCTTCGGGTCGCACATGAACAACGCGTCGGTGTTCGCGTCGGCGAGGACGGCTCGTACCTGCTGCTGGAGTGCGGCCACGTACTGGAGATCCTGGGTCGAGGGGTAGCCGCTCTTGCGGCGGGCGGCCACCGAGTCCGGCAGCAGATCCCGGGCGGCCGCGCGGAGCAGGCTTTTCTCGTGGCCGTCGAAGGTGTGCATCGACCAGGGAACGTTGTACAGATATTGCACCAGTCGGTGGTCGCAGAACGGGACCCTGGTCTCCACGCCCGCGCGCATCGCCATCCGGTCCAGGCGGTCTTCCAGGGTGCGCATGAAGCGGGTCAGGCCAAGGTAGGCGATCTCGCGTTGTTTGCGCCGGCGGGTGTCCTCCCCGTCCAGGTGGGGGACTTCGGTGAGCGCGTGGTGATAGCTGTCCTTGGTGAACCCCGGGAGGTCGATCAGGTCGATGAACTCCTGGGTCATGTAGGACGAGGTATTCAGCTGGGGCCAGGCGATGAACCAGGGGAAATTGTCGCCCGAGTAGACCGATTCGGCGTGGTGCCAAAGGTGGCCCATGAAGATCTCGTCGCCGGCCTCCCCGCTCAACGCCACCGTGACGTGTTCCTTGAGTGCCTTGAACAACAGGAAGATCGAGCTGTTCATGTCACCCATGCCGTAGGGCGCGTCCCAGGCGGCGACGACCTCCCGGCGCACGTCCGGGTCGGACAGGGCGCGGTGGTCCAGGACGAGCTGGTGGTGATCGGTCCCGACGTGCGTAACGACGTCGGCGATGTAGGGGCCGTCGGCGCTCCCCCGGATGGTGTCGGCCTTGAAGTTCTCGGTCTGGTCGGGGAAGTCCACCGAGAACGTGCGGACGACCTCACCGCGGGGGCGCAGGCTGCGGTCGGCCAGACCGGTGAGCACGCTGGAGTCCAGGCCGCCGGACAGCAGCACTCCCCTTGGCACGTCGGCCACCAGTTCGTGTGCGACATTGTCCTCGATCATCGACCGGACCGTCCGGACGGTGGTTTCCAGGTCCTCGGTGTGCGGCTCGGCGGTCAGACGCCAGTAGGTGTGCTCGCGCAGGCCTGAACGGTCCACGGTGATCACTGTGCCCGGGCGGACGATCTTCACTCCGGACCAGACGCCTTCGTCGGTGGTCGGGAAACCCAGCAGCAGCCGGCGGATGCCGTCGGTGTCGACCACCGAGTCCGCCAGCGGGTGCGCGAGGATCGCCTTCGGCTCGGAGCCGAACAAGACGCCGTCCGGAGTCGGGAAGTAGTGCAATGGCTTGGTGCCGAGGCGATCGCGGATGAGGACCAGACGCCCGGTCCGGCCGTCCCACAGCCCGATCGCGCACATGCCGATCATTCGCTCGGCAACCGCCTCGCCCCATTCCAGGTACCCGCGCAGCACCACCTCGGTGTCGCTCGCGGTACGGAACCGGTGCCCGCGACGGCGCAGTTCGTCACGTAGTTCGACGAAGTTGTAGGTCTCACCGCTGTAGGTGAGCACGACCTCGCCGTCCGGGGTGTCGACCGACATCGGCTGGGTTCCGCCGGGCAGATCGATGATGGACAACCGGCGGTGGCCGAAGGCGGCGTGCGTTCCGGTCCAGATCCCCCACTCGTCCGGGCCGCGCTGCCCCATGCTGTGCGTCATGGCCTCGACGGCTGGCCGCTCCATGGTCAGGTCACGGTCGAACGATACCCAGCCGGCAACCCCGCACATGTCTGCTCCCATCCGTTGGAGCAGACCGTATCCAGGCTTGCCTGCAGCGACAACGAACATAGGGGTTGGTCGCGGACGTCGGGGCGTGGTGGAGTGTGACAGGGGGTGAACCCGTTGACAGTGCACGAATACCGGTCGAGGTTCAGCGAGTGGGACCAGCGTTCCTGGGTGCGCTCCAAACCCCATCGGGACTCCCCGTTCATCACTGGCGGGCAGTACTTCTCCGCGGAGCTGTGCCCGCTTTCGGCGTGCCCGCAGGTGCGTGCGGCACCGGCCGGCGTCCGTGCGGCGATCCTCGTCCACAGTCTCTACCTGCACCTGGAATTCACAGTCCGGCTGGAAATGGGCCCGGTCAACGAGATCTGCGCGCTGCTGCGTTCGCCGGACTTCCTGCCGTGGCTGCCCGCCGGGATGAAGGACGACGTGCTGCGGATCTACACCGACGAAGCCGGCCACGCGGAGATGTCCAACACGCTCAAGTCGGCGGTCATGGCCGAGACCGGGGTGGTCCCGATCGACCACCGGCCGCGTTTCCTCGCCGAGCTCTCCGCGCTGTACTCGGCCGAGTTACCCGCGTACCGGCCGCTGGTCAAGCTGTTCTTCGCGATCGTCTCGGAGACCCTGATCACCGGCACCCTCACCAAACTGCCGAAGGATCCGTCCGTCCAGCCGGCCGTTCGCGAGCTCGCGCGGGACCACGCCGCGGACGAGAGCCTCCACCACGCGTTCTTCCGCCAGCTGTTCGAACTGCTGTGGCCGAGGATGCCGTCGCCCTTGCGCCGTAAGATCGGCGTGCTGCTACCCCGAGTGATCCACGCGTTCCTCTGGCCGGACGAACCCGCGCTGATCAGCGTGCTGCGGAGCATGCCCGACGAGTTCGACGACCCGGTGGGGATCGTGGCGGAGATGTCCGCGTCGTCGCGGACTTCCGACGGCGTGCTGCACAACGCCAGGCCGACGCTCCGCATGCTCCGGGACAACGGGGTGTTCGCGGATCCCTTGGTATCGCAGGCTTTTCTCGACGCCGGCCTGCTCGGGAGTGCAGCATGATCCGGGACTACCTGCTGGCGTTGCTCGCCGTGCCGCTGGCGTCCGAGTCCGCGCCGGCCCGGTTCGCCACCGGCTCATCGACATACTGGGGTGATGTCCTGGCCCTGTGGCTCACCAGGGCGCGGGAGCTGGACCGGGGCCTGGACTTCGACCTCTCCCAGCACCCGGCTGGCCTGTCACTGCGGACGCGGAACCCCCTGGCGGCCACGGTGACCTTTGCCCTGGTCACCGAGCCCGATGTCGTGCCGGAAGCCGACGGCGACCTGCTCGTCCTGCTGGCCTGCTGTCCACAGTGGACGACCGAATGCGACGGCGACGTCCTGCTGGTGGAGCCGCGGTGGGCGGCGGGCCTGCTGCTCGACGACGCCACTCCCCTGTTCTGGGGCGTGTCCGCCGCCGAGCAGCAGCCTTCAGTTCTGGACGCTCGCTGGTGCTGAGAACGGTCGTTATAGCGTCGGGGCTGGGCCCTCACGCCCCGGCCCAGCAGCGGCCACCGGTGGCCGCGTGGTCCAGTCTCGTGAGTGGTGATGACGGTTACTAAGCCGAAAGGCAAGGGTGTCGTGTTGGGTGGTTGGTCGACACTGGTGTCACGGTTGCCCCACTGTCACCAGAGAGATCACCTCGGCGGGGTAGTGAAGGGCTCCATCACTACCCTCAGGGTAGGCAAGGAGGCCTTCACGGCCAGATGAACGCCTGCACCGGGGTGACCCACACGCCACACTTGCCTTACCCCTCAATAGAACCGTCATTACCACTCACGACCACTACACCAGGCGCTCAAGCTCCGGCACGATCCGGGCGGGCGCAGGGGTTTCCTGGATCTGCGTACGTACCTTCTCCGCGGACGCGGCGAACGAAGGCTCGTCGAGCAGCCTCAGCAGCTGCGCACGCAACTGTTCGGCGGTGACCTGCTCGTGTTCCATCACCAGACCGGCGCCCTGGTCGGCCAGCATGTCGGCCAGGCCTGCCTTATCCCACATGTTGCCCGGGATCACCAGCTGCGGCACGCCGTGCGCCACGGCGTTCCCGGTCGTGCCCGCGCCGCCGTGGTGGATCACCGCCGCGCACGTCGGCAGCAGCGCGTCCAACGGGACGAAGTCGAACAGCCGGACATTGTCCGGTACCGCCGAGGCCGACTCGGCCTGCCGGGCGGTCAACGTCGCGATGACCTCGATGTCCAGACCGGCCACCGCGTCGAACAGGTCGTCGACCGAGAACCGGTCCTCGCCCCACAGATCGCGCCGGGACATGCCGAGCGTGACACAAACCCGGCGCCGGGCGGGCGGCTCGGACAGCCACGACGGCACCACCGACGGACCGTTGTAGGGCACGTGGCGCACCGGAAGGTAGTCCACGCCGGCCGGGAACCGGGTCCAGGGCGGTAGCGGGTCGATCGTGCGCTGCCCGAGGACCAGCTCCTCATCGAACGTGCAGCCGTACCGTTCCAGCTTGCCCGACAGCCACTTCGCCATCGGATCGGCTCCCCCGGCGCCGCCCAGTTCGGTGAAACGACCGCGCATCCGGGCCCAATGGTCAAGCCCGAACAGCATCCGCACCTGAGCCGCGCCACTGGCACACGCGGCGATCGGGCCCATATAGGTCAACGCGTCCCAGATGACCAGGTCCGGCCGCCAGGATCGGGCGAACCCGACCAGGTCGTCGAGCACCACGTCCTGAGCGAGTCGCTCCAAGCCGAATGAGCACCACGTGGTGAACACGCCCCGGACGTAGTCCAGAGTGAGCCGCTCCTCCCGGGTCTCGGTGATGTCGAACTCGGAGCCGAAGACGGTCTGGCTACTCGGCCGCTGCTGGGCCTTCCGGCTCAGCCCGGCCAGATCCAGCGCCGGGCCTGCCGCGACCGCCGGCAGTCCGGTTTGGACGATGGCGTCGGTCAGGTCCGGCTGGGCGGCGACCCGGACGTCATGACCGGCCGCGCGCAGCGCCCACGCCATCGGCACCAGGTTGTACAGATGCGCGTTCGCCGCCAACGTCGTGAACAGAACCTTCATCGAACTCTCCCAACCATTCCTCGATCGCGTATGCGGTGTCGCCGGCGTGCTCCTGCACCATCGTGAAGTGATCACCGGGCACGTCCAGCACCCTTGGCCAGCCCGGCCGCAGACCGGCCGAGCCCTCGGGCCGCACGAAAAGCACGGGTACGGTGATCTCCGGTGGCGGGTGTCCGCCGAGCAACCGGAGGTACTTGCCCATCGCCGACAGCCGGGTGCCGGTGAACGGGCCGAACAGTGGCTCTCTTTCCAGTAGTCCCTGCAGCAGATGCTCGAAAAGTCCGTCGACCTCGCCGGTATACGTGTCGAGCAGCACGACCCCCGCGGGCCGGAAGCCCCGCTGCTCCAACGCGTCCGCGGTGGCCAGCGCGACTACGCCGCCCCAGGAATAGCCCAGCAGCACCTGTCCGCGTGGATCACCTTGACTCAGCGCGGTTTCGGCGAGAACGCCGGCCAGAGCGTCCACTGTGGACGGCAGCGGCTCCCCGTCGGCGAAGCCCGGCACCGGCATGGCCTGTACCTCGCGCACGTCACGCCAGTGCGCGGCAAGGCGGGCGTACTGCTGCACGCCGCCCATCACCATCGGGGATGGGAAGCAGAGCAGGCCGGTCGGGTTCGGCCCGGTCGCCAGCTGCACCTGTCGCGGGTGCCGGGCCAGCTGTGCCGTCGAGCCGAAGGTGGGTCGCAAGCCGCCTGCCGCCTTGATTAGCTCGAGTCCTTCCGGTACGCGTCCGTCCGAAACGGCCTGGCGGAACAGGTCGCCGAGCAGGTCCGTCGTCGCTGGCGCTTCGGTACCGAGTTCGGCCAGCAGATGCCTGGCGAGCCCGGCCGGAGTGTGATGATCGAACACCGCACTGGCAGGCAGTCGCAGACCGGTCGCCGCGTTGAGGCTGTTGCGCAGCTCCATCGCGGTCAGCGAGTCGAACCCGGCCTGCAGGAAAACCTGCTCCGGCGCCACGGCCTCGGGCCCGGCGTGGCCGAGCACGGCGGCCGCGTGGCCACGCACCAGTTCGACCAGGGTCAGCTCCTGATCGACAGCGGGCAGGCCGGCCAGCCGGCGGCGTAGACCGTCCACATCGGATCGGACCGTCCTGGTCGTGGGACGCGGGACCCGGGCTCGCGCCTGGAGCTTCGCAGGAACCACCATCGGCAGACCGGTAGCCAGTGCGGCGTCGAACAGCGCCAGCCCTTCCACGGTCGACAGGCCCTTGAGCCCGGTCCGGGCCAGTCGCGAGGTGTCCGCGGCGGCGGTCATCCCGCTTTCGTCCTCCCACAGGCCCCAGGCCAACGAGACCGCGGGCAGTCCCCGAGCCTGCCGGTGTGCCGCGAGCGCGTCCAGGTAGGTGTTCGCCGCGGCGTAGTTGCCCTGACCGGCGGAGCCGAGGACGCCCGCGCTGGAGGAGAACAGCACGAACGCGGCCAGGTCCAGGTCACGGGTGAGGTCGTGCAGGTGCCAGGCGGCTTCGGCTTTCGGCCGGGAAACCCGGTCCAGCCGGCTCGGTGTCAGCGACTCGATCACGCCGTCGTCCAGCACGCCGGCCGCGTGCACGATCGCGGTCAGCGGGCGCTCGGCGGGGATCCGCGCGAGCAGCCGCTCGAGGTCGCCGCGGTCGCCGACGTCGCAGACGACCACCTCGGCGTCCACGTCGAGCGGAGGGTGGTCCTCGCGTCGTGTGGTCAGCAGCAGATGCCGCACGCCGTGTTCGGCCACCAGATGCTCGGCGATCAGGCGTCCGAGGGTGCCGGTGCCCCCGGTGATCAGCACCGTGCCCTTCGGGTCGAGCGGCGGCGGCACGGTGAGCACGACCTTGCCCACGTGCCTGGCCTGTGCCATGAACCGGAACGCCTCCCGGGCCTGGCGGATATCCCACAGCTTGGTGGGCAACGGAAGCAGCTGCCCTGTCTCGAACATCGCCAGCACATCGGCGAGCATCCGGCCGATCCGTTCCGTTCCGGCTTCGGCCAGGTCGAACGCCTGGTAGGAGACCTCGGGGTGATCGGCGGGGTCACGGAGGTCGGTCTTGCCCATCTCGAGGAACCGGCCGCCCGGCCGCAGCAGCCGGAGCGACGCGTCCACGAACTCGTTCGCCAGCGAGTTCAGCACGACGTCAACGGGCGCGAACCTGGTTTCGAACTCGAGATCCCGGGACGAGGCGATGTGGTCGTCCGGCAGTCCCAGCGACCGCAAGGCGTCCCATTTGGCCGGGCTCGCCGTCGCGTACACCTCCGCGCCCAGATGCCGTGCCAGCTGCACAGCGGCCATGCCCACCCCACCCGCCGCGGCGTGCACCAGCACCGACTGTCCTGATTGGACACCGGCAAGGTCGGTGAGCGCGTAGCAGGCGGTCAGGAACGCGACCGGTGTCGCGGCTGCTTGTGCGTAGGACCAGCCTTGCGGGATCCGCGCCAGCATCCGGTGATCGGTGACCGCCACCGGGCCGAACGCGCCGGAGAACAAACCCAGCACGGCGTCTCCCGGCGCCACGCCGGTGACGTCCGGGCCGATCTCGACGACCACGCCTGCGGCCTCGGCGCCGATCGCCCGGTCGCCCTCGGCCACCAGGCCCAGCGCGACCATGATGTCCCGGAAGTTCACCCCCGCCGCCCGGACCGCGACCCGCACCTGACCGGCGGCAAGCGGCCGGTCGGCCTCGGGCGAACTGCCGAGCGACAGATCTGCCACGGCGCCGTCGCCGCTGTGCAGCCGCCAGGAGCCGGCCGGTGGCCGCAACTCGTCGACAAGCCGTTCCAGCCGGGGCGCGAGTAGTTCTCCGCCACGGGCCGCCAGCTGGGTCTCACCGGAGCCGAAAGCGGCGGCAGCGTTGGACGGGAGATCCCCGTCCAGGTCCAGCAAGCCGAAGGAGTCCGGGTGCTCCGACTGCGCGGACCGGACCAGCCCCCAGACCGGGGCCCGGGCCAAGTCGGTCACGTCCTCGCCGGGCGAGGTCGCCACCGCCGCCCTGGTCACGAACACCAGTCGTGAGCCGGTGTCCTGGGTCAGCCAGTCCTGCATCAGGCCCAGCGCGTCCGCCGTACCGGTGAAGTTCTCGGTGAACACGACCTCGGCCGACGGCCCGCCGGCGTTCACCGGTACCCACTCGAGCCGGTACAGCGAGTCCGGTCGCGCGCCGGTGGCAGGCCGGAACGACAGCGACTCCACCGATGCCACCGGCGAGCCCGTGGCGTCGGCCAGTTCGATCGAGAACGCGTCGGTGCCTACCGCGGCCAGCCGCACTCGGAGCATGGACGCCCCGGTGGCGTGCAACGACATCCCTGACCATTCGAACGGCAGGAGCATGCCCCGGCCGGCGATTCCCAGTACGTGCAACGCGGCGTCCAAAGCGGCCGGGTGCAGGCCGTAGCGGCCGGCGTCGCGAATCTCCGCGGGCAGGGACACTTCGGCGAACAGGTCGTCGCCGCGCTGCCAGGCCGCGCTCAGGCCCTGGAACGCGGGGCCGTACGCCGGGCCGGCCCCGGCCAGCCGCTCGTAGAGCCCGTCCAGATCCAGCGGGACCGCGTCGCGCGGCGGCCATTGAGTCAGCTCGAAGTACCGCGACTGCTCGGGCGTCACCAGGCCGGTGCCGTGCCGTGTCCAGGAATCGGTGTCCGGCCGTCTGGAGTGGACGGTCACCGGCCGGGCCCCGGACGGATCCGGCGCGCTCACCGTGACCTGAACCTGCACGCTTTCCTCAGTGGACAGGACGAGTGGCGTGGTCAGGGTCAGCCGGTCGAGCGTGCCACAGCCCACCTGGTCGCCCGCGTGCCTGACCAGCTCGACGAAACCCGTGCCAGGGAACAGGACTGTGCCGGCCACCATGTGGTCGGCCAGCCAGGGCTGGGTTCCCGGCGACAGCAGTCCGGTGCACACCACGCTGTCGGAGTCCGCCAGGGTCACGGTCGCGCCGAGCAGGGGATGATCCGCGGCGTCCAGGCCGGCGGACCGCACGTCGGCGGAGGAGGTGCCATCCGGCCAGTACCGGTCACGCTGGAAGGGGTATGTCGGGAGGTCTACGAGCCTCGCTCCAGCCGGGAAAGCCCAGTCGACGTCGACACCATGGACGTACGCCTCGGCCAGCGAGGTCAGGAACCGCCGCAGGTGCCCCTCGCCGCGGCGAAGCGATCCGACCGCGACAGCGCCGATGTCGGCGATGCTCATCGTGAGTACCGGATGCGGGCTGGACTCGACGAACACGGCATGTCCATCTTCGAGAGCAGCCCGGACAGCGCCTTCGAAGTCGACCGGCTCACGGACATTGCGGAACCAGTACTCGGCGTCCAAGGCCATCGGGTCGAGCAGGGACGCGGTGACCGTGGAGTAGAACGGCACCTCACTCGCTGCGGGGTGCCACCTCGGCCAGTTCGGCCAGCAGCCGGTCGCGGATCTGGTCCACCTGAGCCGAGTGGGAAGCGATCGTGCCCGGCACCATGCGGGTACGCACACCGGCCGCCGCACATTCGCCGGCGAACTCGGCCAACGAGTCCAGGTCGCCGGCCACAGCCGAGGACGCGGGCCCGTTCATCCCGGCCAGCGACAGCCGGCCGTCCCACCGGGTCAGCCTGCGCGCGACTTCCGCGGCAGGCAGGGCGACCGCGAGCACGGCTCCCTTGCCCGCCATGGTCTCCGCGAACAACCGGCTGCGCGTCACCACGACCCGAGCCGCGTCGGCAAGGGACAACGCGCCGGTGACGCAGGCGGCCGCGACCTCGCCTTGCGAGTGGCCGATCACCGCGGCCGGCCGTACGCCGTAGGACCGCCACAGCTCGGCCAGCGACACCATGACCGCGAACAAGGTTGGCTGCACGACCTCGACCCGGTCCAGCGCCGATCCGTCCCGCAGCGCGGCCAGGATGTCGATGTCCGAAATGGACCCGATGGCCACCGAGCATTCCCGCATCCGCTCGGCGAACACGGGCGAGGACTCCAGCAACTCGGTCGCCATCCCGGTCCATTGCGAGCCCTGTCCAGGGAACACGAAGACCACCCCGGGCGACGTCGACGCCTCACCGTGCACCGAGCCGAGGTTCGCGAGCAGTTCCTCGCGGCTTTCGCCGATCGCCACCGATCGGTGTCGCATCGCCGACCGGCCGGTCGCCAGGCTGAAGCCGACGTCGGCAGGACTGAGCTCGGGGTGCGCCAGCACATGCGACCGCAGTTGGTCCAGCCGAGCCGTCAGCGCCTGCGCGCTGCGGGCGGACACCACCCACGGCACCAACGCCGGAACTGATGGTTCGGCTGGGTCGGTGCCAGGGGCTTCTTCGACCACGAGGTGCGCGTTGGTGCCGCTGATCCCGAAGGACGACACCCCGGCCCGGCGAGGTCTGCCGGTCTCGGGCCAGTCCTCGGCCTCGCTCAGCAACCGCAGCTCCGCCAGCTCCGGCAGCGGGGTGTCGACGTGCAGGGTCTTCGGCAGCACACCGTTGCGCAGCGCCTGGACCATCTTGATCAAACCCGCCACGCCCGCGGCCGCCTGGGCATGCCCGACATTGGATTTGACCGACCCCACGCGCACCGGCCCGTACACGGCCGAAAGGGCCTGCGCCTCGATCAGGTCGCCGAGTCGGGTCCCCGTTCCGTGCGCCTCGACAACGTCCACTTCGGACGGTGTCACGCCCGCGTTCGCCAGCGCCTGGCCGATCACGCGCTGCTGCGCCGGCCCGCTCGGCGCGGTCAGTCCGTTGGAAGCCCCGTCCTGGTTGACCGCCGAGCCGCGCACCACCGCCAGCACCTGGTGGCCGTTGCGCCGGGCGTCGGAGAGCCGTTCGAGCAGCACCAGACCGAGCCCGTCGGCCACCCCGAATCCGTCCGCGGCCGCCGAGAACGCCTTGCACCGCCCGTCCGCGGACAACGCCTGCTGCTTGCCGAACTCGATGAAGATATCCGGTGTCGCCGAGATGGTGACACCGCCGGCCACGGCCAGCGAACACTCGCCCTGGCGAAGTGCCTGTGACGCCAGGTGGATCGCCACCAGGGACGACGAGCACGCGGTGTCCACGGTGATCGCCGGGCCTTCGAATCCGTACGTATAGGCCAGCCGGCCCG
Organism: uncultured Actinomycetota bacterium; assembly: GCA_963766045.1. Lineage (GTDB taxonomy): Bacteria > Actinomycetota > Actinomycetes > Mycobacteriales > Pseudonocardiaceae > Amycolatopsis. Next base: position 3,941,450 of record CAVXYN010000003.1, read on the forward strand.
AGGCGACGCTGTTCATCGTGCCGGTCACCAGGTAGCCCTCGACGCTGTCGCGGGCGCTGCCCATGTTTTCGGCGTAGCCATTGTGGATCGCGCCGACGTAGACACCGACCGGCGCACCGCGCAGCGAAGCGGGATCCAGCCCGGCCCGCTCGAAGAGCGCCCACGACCCTTCCAGCAGCATCCGCTGCTGCGGGTCCATCGCGAGCGCCTCCCGCGGTGAGATCCCGAAGAAACCCGCGTCGAACTCGGCGGCGTCGTACCGGAACCCTCCCCCGGCGGGGCCCAGCCTGCCGGTGTCCCAGCCGCGGTCGGCCGGGAACCCCGCGATGGCGTCCCTCCCGGAGGCGACCAGCTCCCACAGGTCCTCGGGAGAGTCGGCCCCGCCTGGCAACCGGCAGCTCATCGACACGATGGCGATCGGCTCGTCGGCGGCCACGGCCCGGACGGCGAGCGCCGTCTCAGTTGGCGCACTCTTGGCAGACGTACCGAGCAGTTCCTTGTGCAGCAAGGCGGCCAGCGCCACCGGGGTCGGCTGGTCGAACACCAGCGTGGACGGCAGCCGCAGGCCGGTGGCGGCGCCCAGCCGGTTGCGCAACTCGACCGAGGTGAGGGAGTCGAAGCCCAGTTCCCGGAAGGCCCGGCCGCGGTCGATCTCGGCCGCCGAGCCGAACCCGAGCACCATCGCCGCGTGGTCACAGACCAAGTCCAGCAACGCGGATTCCGAACTGTCCACAGTGGATCTGGCGGCGACCTCGACCACCCGGCGGGTCTGACCGCGCACCAGGCGTCGCAGCAACGGTGACTCCGAGCGCAACGCGGCCGGGTCGAATCGGACCGGCACGAGTACCGCTTCCTCGGCGCCGAGCGCGGCGTCGAACAGGGCCAGGCCTTCCTGCTCGGACAGGGCCGTGATTCCTGATCCGGTGATGCGTGCGCGATCTCGTTCATCCAGCTGACCGGCCATGCCGCCGGACTGTGCCCAGTACCCCCATGCCAGTGAGACGCCCGGAAGGCCGCGTGCGCGGCGATGCTGTGCGAGGGCGTCCAGGAAGGCGTTACCTGCCGCGTAGTTGGCCTGACCCGGCCCGCCGAGCACCCCGGCCGCCGACGAGAACAGCACGAACGCCGAGAGGTCTTCGGTCAGCTCGTGCAGATGCCAGGCGGCGTCCAGCTTGGGCCGCAACACCTCGTCGAGCTGGGCAGGCGTCAACGCGGACACGGTGGCGTCGGCGAGCACCCCGGCGGCATGCACCACCGCCGTCAACCGGTGCGGGATCGCGGTCAGCATCTGTGCGACGGAGGCGCGGTCGGCCAGATCGCAGGCCACCGTGGTGACTTCCGCCCCGAGGGCGGTCAGTTCCGCGCACAGTTCGGGGGCTTCGCCTCGGCGGCTCGCCAGCACCAGGTGCCTGATGGCGTGCCTGGTCACCAGGTGCCGGGCGAGCAGGCCGCCCAACGCCCCGGTGCCGCCGGTGATGAGTACCGTGCCTTCCGGGTCGAGTGGTTTCGGCACGGTCAGCACGACCTTGCCGACATGCTTCGCCTGCGCGAGGAACCGGAACGCCTGCTCGGCTTGGCCGAGAGGCCAGGTGGTCACGGGCAGGTGGCTGAGCACGCCCTGGCCGAACAGGTCGACGATCTCGCCGAGCATCTCGCCGAGCCGGTCGGTGCCCGCTTCGAACAGGTCGAAGGCCCGGTAGACCAGCCCGGGGTGCTCGGCCGGGTCGCGGAGGTCGGTCTTGCCCATCTCGAGGAACCGGCCACCGGGCCGCAGCAGCCGCAGCGACGCGTCCACGAACTCACGGGCCAGTGAATTCAGCACAACGTCGAATTCCCCGCTGCCGGCGAACTTCGCCTCGAAGCCCAGTTCCCGCGAGGAAGCGAAGTGATCGTCGTCCAGGCCGGACGCGTCCTGCTTGCCCAGGCCGGCGGTGCCGAACACCTCGGCGCCGAAATGCCGGGCCAGCTGAACCGCCGCCATCCCGACACCGCCTGCCGCCGCGTGCACGAGAACCCGTTCCCCAGCCCGGACTCCGGCGAGGTCGTGCAATCCGTAGTAGGCGGTCAGGAACACCAGCGGCACCGCGGCGGCCTGTTCGGTGGTCCAGCCGGCCGGAATCGGTGCCAGCAGCCGGTGGTCGGTCACCGTCAGCGGGCCGAAAGCACCTGCGAACAGACCGAATACCCGGTCACCCGGCCGGAACCGGGTCACGCCCGGACCCGCCTCCGTGACCACACCGGCACCTTCGCAGCCGGCCACCGCCGTTCCCGGGTACATGCCGAGGGAGAGCAGCACATCGCGGAAGTTCACGCCGGCAGCGAGCATCTCGACCCGCACCTCGCCGTGGCCGAGTGGCCGCTCCGCCTCCGGTGCCGGGACCCACGTGAGGCCGTCCAGGGTGCCCGGCGTGGACACGTCCAGTCGCCTGCTGCCTGTGGTGAACCGGGTAAGCCTTGGCGCGTAACCGATCCCGGCCCGGATCGCCAGCTGTGGTTCACCGGCGCCGAGCAGTTCCGGCAGGATCCGCGCCGACTCCGGGTCGTCGTCGGAGTCCACCAGCAGGAACCGGTCCGGGTGCTCGTTCTGTGCGGACCTCAGCAGGCCCCATACCGGGACATTCGCCAAATCCGTGACGTCCTCCGCGCCGATGGCCACGGCACCCCTGGTGACGAACACGAGCCGTTCCGGTCGCTCGTCGGCGAGCCACCGCTGCACCTGCTCCAGTGCGCGGCGGGCCGCGTTCCGGCCACCTTCGGGAAGGTCGGCTTCGGTGTCGCACCTGGTCAGGATCACGTCCGCGGCGGGTGATCCGGCCTGCACCGGGACCCAGTCGACGTGGTACATGCTGTCGTGATTCGAGTCCGCTGTGACAGGCCCGGCCGGTCGCAAGGTCAGCGATCCGATCGAGGCCACCGGCAGCCCGGTGCCGTCGGCGATCTGAAGGGCGACGGTGCCAGGTCCGGCCGGCGTGATCCGGACCCGGATCAGCGATGCACCGGTGGCGTACAGGTCCACGTCGTTCCAGGCGAACGGCAGCTGCGCGAGGCCCGAGTCGCCGAGCGGGCCCAGCCCGATCGCGTGCAGCGCCGCGTCGAGCAACGCCGGGAGGTGGGCGTCCTGTGGCGGCAGCGCGACTTCGGCGAACATCTCGTCACCGCTCCGCCAGGCCGCCCGCAGCCCCCGGAACGCCGGCCCGTAGCGGAGTCCGGCGCCGGCGAGCCGTTCGTAGTGGTCGGCCACATCGAGGGCGACGGCCTCGGCCGGCGGCCATTCGGTGAGCTGGAAGGACGCGGGCACGCCGTCGGACAGCACGCCGCTGGCGTTGTGCACCCACTCGGAACCGTCACGGGAGTAGATGTTCAGTGCCCGCTGATCGTCCACCCGCAGCTGCAGGTCGATCTCGCCGGTGGCGGGCAGGACGATCGGGGCGTGCAGGATGAGTTCGGCCACCCGGCCACCGCCCACCCGGTCACCCGCCTGAACCGCCAGCTCCAGCAACGCCGTGCCCGGTAGGAGCACCGATCCCAGCACGGCGTGGTCGGCCAGCCAGGGATGCGACCGCAGCGACAACCTCGTGGTCAGCAGCAGACCGTCGACTCCGGCCAGCTCGACCGAGGTGACGTCATCGGCCTCGCGGGGCGCGTCGAGCCAATACTGTTTGCGTTGGAAGGCATAGGTGGGCAACTCCACCTTGCGTGCCCCGGTGTCCGCGAAATACCTCGTCCAGTCGACCGGGACACCCCGCCCGTGCAACCGGGACAACGCGGTTACGACCGAGTGCGGCTCCGGACGGTCCCGGCGCAAGGCAGGCACCAGGGCCGCGCCTGTGTCACCGGCGCAGTCCTGCCCCATCGCAGACAACACGCCGTCCGGCCCGAGCTCCACAAAGGACCGGACACCGAGGTCGAGCAGGGTCCGCATCCCGTCGGCGAACCGGACCGGTTCACGAACCTGGCGCACCCAGTACTCCGGGTCCATGACGTCACCGGACACGATCCGGATCTCGGGCTGCCGAAACGAAAGGCCCTCGACGACCCGGCGGAACTCCCCGAGCATCGGCTCCATCCGGGCCGAGTGGAACGCGTGGCTCACCCGAAGCCGCTTCGCGTCCTTAAAACTCGCGGCCAGCGCCAGCACGGCGTCCTCGTCACCGGAGAGCACGGTGTTCTCGTCACCGTTGACCGCCGCGATGTCGACACCCTCGCCCAGCAACGGCCGGAGCTCCTCCTCAGTGGCCCGGACCGCCACCATCGCTCCGCCCGCGGGGAGTTCCTGCATCAGACGCCCACGCGCGGAAACCAGCGCACAGGCGTCCACAAGGGACAGAACGCCCGCCACATGGGCCGCCGCGACCTCGCCGACCGAATGTCCCAGTACCGCGTCCGGGCGCAGGCCCCACGACTCGAGCAACCGGAACAGGGCGACCTCGAGCGCGAACAGCGCGGGCTGGGCGAACGCGGTCTGCTCCAGTGCCTCGGCGTCCGTCCTGAGGTCGAGGTGAGCACCGATCGCGTCCCATTCACGGGCGAACACCGGGAACGTCGCGGATAGCTCCCGCCCCATACCTGCCCGCTGGGATCCCTGACCGGAGAACAGGAACGCGACTCCACCGGCCTCTCCCACCGGTTCACTCCCGACCTGGTCGAGGGCGGTGATCAAGGTGTCGCGGTCATCGGCGACCACGAAGGCCCGTTCGCCGAGCATCGCCCGGGCCGCCAGCGTGTGCCCCACGTCCAGCACGTCGATGTCGGTCCCGGCCAGGTGCACCGAGAGGCGTTCGGCCTGTGCGCGCAACGCCGCCGCGCTGTGTGCGGACAACAAGCACGGCACCGGCCCGGCGAACCGGATCCGGTCACCGGGTTCTTCCGGTGGTGGGGCCTGTTCCAGGATCGCGTGCGCGTTTGTTCCGCTGGCACCGAACGACGAGACCGCGGCCCGTCGATCCGGACCTGGCCACGGACGCTGTTCGGTCAGCAACTCGACCGCACCCGCCGACCAGTCGATCTGCGCCGACGGGCTGTCCACATGCAACGTCTTCGGCAGCGTGCCATGCCGCATGGCCATGACCATCTTGATCACGCCCGCCACCCCGGCGGCGGCTTGGGTGTGCCCGATATTGGATTTGACCGAACCCAGCCACAGCGGTTCGGCACGGTCCTGCCCGTAGGTCGCCAGCAAGGCGTGTGCCTCGATGGGATCGCCCAGGGTGGTGCCGGTTCCGTGCGCCTCGACAGCATGGACGTCGGCGGCTGTGAGCCGCGCGTCGGACAAGGCCTGCCGGATCACTCGTTGCTGCGCCGGCCCGCTCGGCGCCGTCAGCCGGCTGCTCGCGCCGTCCTGGTTCACCGCGGTCCCCCGCACCAGCGCGAGTACCGGGTGGCCGTTGCGCCGGGCGTCCGAAAGTCGTTCGAGCACCAGCACACCGGCGCCTTCGGCGAACCCGGCGCCGTCCGCCGCGGCGGCGAACGCCTTGCACCGGCCGTCCGGGGCCAGCCCGCCCTGCCTGCTGAAGTCGATGAACGTGCCCGGCGTGGCCATCACCGCCACGCCTCCGGTCAGGGCCAGCGAAGACTCCTGACGCCGCAGCGACTGGCAGGCCAGGTGCAGCGCGACCAAGGATGACGAGCACGCGGTGTCCACGGTGACCGCCGGGCCTTCGAGGCCGAAGGTGTAGGACACCCGGCCGGACACGACGCTGGGCGAGCTGCCGATACTGAGCTGGCCCTCGAACCCGTCCGGGATCCGGTGCAGCCTACTGGCGTAGTCCTGGTACATCACCCCGGTGAAGACGCCGGTAGTGCTACCCCGCAAGGAAAGCGGGTCGATCCCGGCGTTCTCGACCGCCTCCCAGGTGGTCTCCAGCATCAGCCGCTGCTGCGGGTCCATCGCGAGCGCCTCGCGCGGCGACACGCCGAACAGGCCCGGGTCGAACAGGGCGGCGTCGTGCAGGAAGCCGCCGTGGCGTGTGTAACTCGTGCCGGTACGGCCGGGATCCGCGTCGTACAAGGCATCCAGGTCCCAGCCGCGGTCGGTGGGGAACTCCGAGACCGCGTCCACGCCCTGGGAGACCAGCTGCCACAGATCCCCCGGATCGGCCACCCCACCCGGCAGCCGGCAGCCCATACCCACGATCGCGATCGGCTCGGTCGTCGCCGAACGGGCTTCGCGCAGCTGATCACGGGTCTGCTGCAGGTCGGCGATGGTCCGTTTGAGATAGTCGCGCAGCTTCTGTTCGTTGTCCATCTAGAGAATCCCCAGATCGTCGTCGACCAGCTCGAACAGTTCGTCGTCGGTGGCGGAGTCGAGCCGCGCGGTATCCGCGCCGCCCCCGAGACCCGACAGCAGCGACCGCAGGCGGCCTGCCACCGCAAGACGCGTGTCTTCGTCGGCCGACTCCCGCAACCTGGCCTCCAGCCGATCCAGTTCCTCGATCGGCGACCACGGGCCACCCACCAACTCGCCGTGCAGTCGTTCGGCCAGCGCGACCGGAGTCGGGTGGTCGAACAGCACCGTGGTGGGCAGCCGCACGCCGGTCGCCGCCGCCAGCCGGTTGCGGAGTTCCACCGCGGTCAGCGAATCGAAGCCCGAGTCCATGAACCCCCGGGTGGTGTCGACCATGTCCGGCGAGGTATGGCCGAGCACCGCCGCCGCGTGTCCCCGCACCAGATCCAGCACCGCGCGATGCCGGCCGGATTCCGACAGCGTCGCCAGCCGTTGGGTAAGCCCGGTCTCGACCTGGACCGGCGCCTTGGCGGTGACCAGTCCACGCAGCAGGCCGGGCACTTCCTCGACACCGGTGACGTCCAGCCGGACCGGCACCAGCACCGGCTCGTCCTGGGCGCAGGCGGCGTCGAACAAAGCGAGCCCTTCGGCCTCCGGCAGTGGGCGCACACCCCATTTGGACATTCGTGCCACGTCGGTTTCGCCCAGCCGGCCGGTCAGTCCGCTGCGCGGTTCCCACATGCCCCACGCCAGGGACACCGCGGGCAGTCCGGCGGCCTTGCGGTGCCGTGCCAGCGCGTCCAGGAACCCGTTCGCCGCCGCGTAGTTGCCTTGTCCCGGTGTACCGAAAACGCCTGCGGCCGACGAGAACAGCACGAACTGGGAGAGGTCCTTCGTCAGCTCGTGCAGGTGCCATGCCGCGTCGGCCTTCGGCGCGAGGACTGCGTCCATCCGTTGTGGTGTCAGGGAACCGATGATCCCGTCGGCCACGACACCGGCGGCGTGCACCACACCGCGTAACGGGAATCCGGCGGGTATCGCGGCGAGGACGCGAGCGAGCGCGTCCCGGTCGGACACGTCGCAGGCGGCGACCGTCACCAGGGCGCCCGCGGCTTCGAGATCCGCCACCAGGCCTGGAGCGTGCCCCTGGCGGCTGACCAGGACCAGGCTGCGGATGCCGTGCTCGGCGACGAGATGCCGGGCCACCAGTCCGCCCAGTACACCGGTGCCGCCGGTGATCAGCACCGTGCCGGTGGTGTCCCAGACCGCGGTCTCAAGCTGTCCGTTCACCCGGGTCAACCGGGGAACACGGACGCTCCCGTCTCGGACCTCGCACTCGGTCTCCCCCGCGGCCAGAGCCGCCAGGATCGCGTTCACCGGCAGGTCGCCGTCACGCAGGTCCACGAGGGCGAACCTGTCCGGGTTCTCCGAGCAGGCCGACCGCACCAGGCCTTGAACCGCCGCACAGGTGAGTTCGGCGCCCTGGGTCACGATCGCCAGACGCGAAGCGGTGAACCGGCCGTCGTCCAGCCATTCCTGCAATAGCGCCAGCATCCCGACAGTGGCTTCCCGCACGGTCTCGGTGGTGTACCGGGCTTTCAGGAATACGGTCGCGGGGATTTCCTGTAGGTGGGCCAAATCCATGACGACCGTGTGCGATCCCTCCGGCGCTCCTTCGGGGGCCGCGCTCCAGTCGACACGGAACAGCCGGTCGTGCGGAGTGGGCGAACGCAGGGCCAGTCCGTCCACTCGCGCGACCTCGTTGCCGTGTTCGTCGGTGAGCCGCATCGAGACAACATCGTTGTCGCGCAAAGAGATCCTCACGCGGAGCGCGGATGCGCCGGCCGTGGTGAGCGAGACCCCGTTCCACGAGAACGGCAGGGCCAGTTTCGGCCGGTCGGCGCCGATGACATGCAGAGCCGCATCGAGCAGCGCGGGGTGCAGCCGGAACCGGCGTGCTTCCGGCCGGAGCCGCTCGGGAAGCGCCACTTCGGCGTAGAGATCCGTTCCGGCGCGATATGCCGACCGCAGGCCTCCGAACGCGGGCCCATAGCGGTAGCCGAGTTCGGCCAGCTTCTCGTAAAGGCCGGGCACGTCGATGGCTTCAGCGTCCGCGAGCGGCCACGGCATCGGTTCGCCGGAGGCATAGACCTCCGTGGTGAGGACGCCGGACGCATGCCTGGTCCACGATGTGTCATCCGCCGCCCGGGAGTACATCCGCACGGGCCGTTGACCGGACCGATCCGGGGCGTCGACCGTGAGCTGGACGGTAACGGAACCGGGCAGTTCCAACGGTGACTCAAGCGTCAGGTCGGCCACCCTCGGAGAGCCGACCTGGTCGCCGGCCCACAACGCGAGGTCGAGGAATGCCGTGCCGGGCAACAACACCGTGTCCCCGACGGCGTGATCGGCGAGCCAGGGCATCCGGTCCGGGGAGAGCCGGCCGCTGAACACCGTCAAACCCGAGTCCGCCAGCGTGGTCACGGTGCTGATGAACGGGTGATCGTGCAGGGTCGCGTCCGTGTCGTCGGCGTTCAGCCAGTAGCGCTGCCGCTGGAAGGCGTAGGTCGGCAGGTCCACCAACCGCCCGCCTGCCAACAGGGGCATCCAGTCGACTTCGATGCCCTGCACATACGCCTCGGCCAGGGAGGTCAGGAACCGCTCAAGTCCACCGTCCCCGCGGCGCAGCGACCCGATGGCGGTTCCTTCGATGTGCATGGTCAGCACCGGATGCGGGCTCATCTCCAGAAACACACCATCACCCAGCGACTGGACGGCCTGCTCGAACTGCACCGTCTGCCGGAGGTTTTGGTACCAGTACTCCGCGTCGAAAGTCGCTGTGTCAGACACCGTGGAACAGAACGGAATCTTCGGCGGATTCGGCCTGATCTCGCCCAACGCCGCCAGAAGCTCGTCCCGCACGGTCTCTACCTGAGCCGAATGTGACGCGTAATCCACGGCGATCCGTTTGCCCGGAACGGTCAACAGAAGTTCGTCGATTGCTTCGGGATCCCCGGATACCACCACCGATCCCGGGCTGTTCACCACCGCCACCGACAACCGGTCGTCCAACACGTAGCCCTGGGGAAACGTGACCGATGCCATCGCACCCCGGCCCGAAAGCCTCTCGGCGATCACTCGGCTCCGTGCGACCACAACCCGTGCGCCATCCTCGAGCGACAACGCACCCGCCACACACGCCGCCGCGATCTCCCCTTGAGAATGGCCTACTACCGCGTCGGGTTCGACACCGAAAGACCGCCACAGCCCGGCCAACGACACCATGACCGCCCACAGCGCAGGCTGAACCACCTCAACCCGATCGCTATTCAGCGCGTCGCGTAGGTCGACCGAAGGTGCCAGTGCGGCGGCACACCGATCCATCCACTCCGCGAACACCGGCGACGAATCCCACAACTCCCCCGCCATCCCCACCCACTGCGAACCCTGACCCGGAAACACGAAAACCGTCTTGGCCACCGGCTCGACAACACCTTCGACTATCCGATCACCCAACAGCACCGCACGATGCTCGAACGCGGCACGACCACACACCAACGAATAGCCGACATCAACAGCGTTCCCAGGCCACTCGGACAACCGCAGGATCTGTTCCCGTAGCGCTTCCGCGGAATGAGCGGACACCACCCACGGCACCAGACCGCCATCGGGTCCGTTCGGAGACTCGACAACCGGCCCCTGCTCGATGATCACATGAGCGTTCGTCCCGCCGACGCCGAACGACGACACTCCCGCCCGTCGCGGCCTGTTCGCCTCGGGCCACCCCACCAACTCCCGCGCCAACGACACCGAACCGGCCGTCCAGTCCACAAAGGACGAAGGTTGGTCGATGTGCAGGCTCGCGGGCACCACGCCGTGCCGCATCGCCAACACCATCTTCACCACACCAGCCACACCCGCGGCCGCCTGCGTGTGCCCGATGTTGGACTTCACCGACCCCAGTAGCACCGGCTGATCTCGGTCTTGGCCGTAAGTCGCCAACACCGCCTGCGCCTCGATCGGATCACCCAACCGAGTCCCAGTCCCGTGCCCCTCCACGACATCCACGTCAGCAGGTGAAAGGCCCGCGTTGGCCAGGCTCTGCCGGATCACGCGCTGTTGCGCGGAACCACTCGGAGCGGTCAGCCCGTTCGACGCGCCATCCTGGTTGACCGCACTGCCACGGATCACCGCCAGTACCGGATGTCCGTTGCGGCGGGCCTCGGACAGCGGCTCGACGAGCAGCATGCCCGCGCCTTCGCTCCAGCCGGTGCCGTCGGCGGCGTCCGCGAACGGTTTGCAGCGGCCGTCGGCGGCGATCCCGCCCAGCCGGGCGAACTCGGCGAACGCGCCGGGGCTGGACATCACCGTGACGCCACCGACCAGCGCCATAGAGCACTCCCCCTGCCGCAGCGACTGGCACGCGTTGTGCAGTGCCACCAGAGCCGAGGAGCAGCCGGTGTCGATGGTGACCGCCTGGCCCTCCAGCCCAAAGGTGTAGGCGATCCGGCCCGAGATCACGCTTCCGGTGCTGCCGGTGGCCAGATATCCCGCGAAGTCCGCGGGCGCCTGATGCATGCGTGGTCCGTAGTCCTGGGCCAGTGCGCCGACGAACACTCCGGTCCGGCTGCCGCGCACCGAGGTCGGGTCGATGCCCGCTCGTTCGAAGACCTCCCACGAGCACTCCAGCATCAGCCGCTGCTGCGGGTCCATCGCGGTCGCCTCGCGCGGCGAGATCCCGAAGAAGCCCGCGTCGAACTCGGCGGCGTCGTAGAGGAATCCGCCGGTACCGGAAACGGTCCAGCCACGGTCGGCCGGGAAATCGGAGATCGCGTCGGCCTCATCGGCGACCAACCGCCACAGGTCCTCGGGCGAGGAGACTCCGCCGGGGAACCGGCAGCTCATCGCCACGATCGCGATCGGCTCTCCGACGGGCGTGGCGGCCACCACCGACTCCGGGGCGGCCGGGTCGGTCAAGTAGCCGGCCAGCGCGGCGCAGTTCGGGTGGTCGAATACGACCGTCGTCGGCAGGTTCAGACCGGTCGCGCTGTTCAATCGGTTACGTAGTTCGACGGCTGTGACCGAGTCGAAGCCCAGCTCCCGGAACGCACGCCGAATATCGACCGTCTCGCCCGAGTCCATCCCCAGCACGGCTGCCACCTGCGCGCGGACCAGCGGGAGGGCATCGCCGACGACCGGGCGCGGAGGTTCGGGCTCTTCGAAGACCTCGGCCAGCAGGGGGCGCTTGCGTGCCACGGAGTAGGCGGGCCCGAACGTCGGCCAGTCGATGTCGGCGACGACCAGGCAGGCGTCGTCAAGATCCTGGATAGCGCGCACCGCAAGCTGTGGGTCCATTTCGGACAGTCCGAGCCGTAGGAACCGTTCGCCGACGCCACCTCGGGCCATGCCGTCACCCGCCCAGGTGCCCCAAGCGATCGAGGTGGCGTTGCCGCCCGCGGCCCGGCGTTGCTCAGCAAGCGCGTCCAGATAGGCGTTCGCCGCGGCGTAGGCGCCTTGCCCGCCGCCGCCCCACACCCCGGCGCCGGACGAGAACAGCACGAAGGCGTCCAATGTGTCGTGGTCCAGCAGGGCGTCGAGGTTCGCCGCACCGGCGACCTTCGCCCGCATCACGTCGGCGGGGTCGTCGATCTCGGTGACGGGTGTGCTGTGCTGGCCGGCGCCGGCGGCGTGCACCACGGCCGTCAGGCCTGGCAGCGACTCCAGCAGCTCCCGGACCGCGTCAGGGTCGGCCACATCGCAGGCCGCGAAGGTGACCTTGTCGCCCAGTTCGGCCGCGAGTTCGCCCGCACCGGGCGCGTCGGGACCTCGGCGGCTTGCCAGAACCACGTGCTCGGCGTCGTTCCGGATCAACCACCTGGCCACGTGTGCGCCGAGCCCGCCGGTTCCCCCGGTGACCAGTACGGTTCCCCGCGGACGCCACGCACGCCCCGGCCGTTTGCGTGGTGCACGCACGAGACGTCGCGCGTAGGTCCCGTCGGCACGCACCGCGACTTGATCCTCGTCGCCGGAGAGCACGGCGGCCAGCCTGCCGAGCACCTGGCCGTCCACGGACTCGGGCAGATCGACGAGACCACCCCAGCGTCGAGGATGCTCGAGCCCGACCGTAAGCCCGAGGCCCCATACCTGGGCCTGTTCCGGTTGGCGCACAACATCTCCTGGCGCCGCCGCGACAGCGCCGGACGTCACCGGCCACAGTGGCGCTTCGATCTCCGCATCGTTCAACATCCGGACCAAGGTCAGGGTGTCGTCCAACGCGAGCAACGACAGCACTCCGGCGGGCTCGCCCTCGGCAAGGCGCTCGGAAAGCCGGCTCAGCGCGACGATTTCCACGTTCGAACCGAGGTCTGCGTCGGCTGTGCCGTCATCGGGCACTACGGCGAGCCAGAGTCCGGTCAGTGCATGCTGTTTCTCGGGCAACTGCCGCCAGACGATCCGGTAGCGCCAGTCGTCCACTGTGGACGCCTCGGTTCGGTGCCAGAAACGCTGATGCTGGAAGGCGTAGGTCGGCAGATCCACCAGTCGGCCGTCATCGAGCAGCGGCGTCCAGTCGACGTCGACGCCGTGCACATGGGCCTCGGCCAGCGAGGTCAGGAACCGCTCGAGTCCGCCGTCGCCGCGGCGCAACGAGCCGATGGCGACCCCCGGAAGGTGCATCGTCAGTACCGGATGGGGGCTCATCTCCAGGAAGACACCATCACCCAGCGACCGGATGGCCTGCTCGAACCGCACGGTCTGGCGGAGGTTTCGGTACCAGTACTCCGCGTCGAAGGTCGCTGTGTCGGACACTGTGGAGCAGAACGGGATCTTGGGCGGACCTGGCGTGATCTCACCCAACGCCGCCAGAAGCTCGTCCCGCACCGACTCCACCTGTGGCGAATGCGACGCGTAATCCACCGCGATCCGTTTGCCCGGAACGGTCAGCAGGAGATCGTCAATCGCCTCGGGGTCGCCCGAGACCACCACCGATGTCGGGCTGTTCACCACCGCCACCGACAACCGGTCGTCCAGCACATGGCCTTCCGGAAGCGTTACCGACGCCATCGCGCCACGGCCGGAAAGTCTCTCCGCGATGACTCGGCTGCGTTCCACCACGACCCGTGCACCGTCCTCAAGGGACAAGGCGCCCGCCACACACGCCGCCGCGATCTCGCCCTGTGAATGGCCCACGACCGCATCGGGTTCGACTCCGAATGACCGCCACAGCCCGGCCAACGAGACCATGACCGCCCACAAGGCAGGCTGAACCACCTCAACCCGATCGCTGTTCAGCGCGTCGCGCAGCTCGACCCAGGGATGCAACGCCGCCGCACACCGATCCATCCACTCGGCGAACACCGGCGACGAATCCCACAACTCCCCCGCCATCCCCACCCACTGCGAACCCTGACCCGGAAAGACGAACACCGTCTTCCCCGACGGCCGGACAACACCCTCGACCAGACGATCGCCCAGCATCACCGCGCGATGTTCGAATGCGGCACGACCACACACCAACGAATAGCCGACATCAACGGCGTTCCCAGGCCACTCGGCCAGCCGTCGGACCTGTTCCCGCAGCGCTTCAGGGGAACGAGCGGACACCACCCACGGCACCACATCACCATCCGGCCCCTCGGCCACCTCGAGAGCCGGACCTTGTTCGATGATCACGTGCGCGTTCGTGCCGCTGATCCCGAAGGACGACACGCCCGCCCGCCGCGGCCGGTTCGCCTCCGGCCACGCCACCGACTCCCGCGCCAGCGTCACGGCGCCCGATTCCCAGTCCACGACCGGCGAGGGCTCGTCTATGTGCAAGGTGGACGGTACGACTCCGTGCCGCATCGCCAGCACCATTTTGATCAAACCCGCCATGCCGGACGCCGCCTGGGTGTGTCCGATGTTGGACTTCACCGACCCCAGCCACAACGGCTTGGGCCGGTCCTGGCCGTAGGTCGCCAACACCGCCTGCGCCTCGATCGGATCGCCGAGGCGTGTCCCGGTGCCGTGTCCTTCGACCACGTCCACGTCGGTGGGCAGGAGACCGGCGTTCGCCAGCGCCTGCCGGATCACCCACTGCTGGCTCGGTCCGTGCGGCGCGGTCAGCCCGTTGGAGGCGCCGTCCTGGTTGACCGCACTGCCCTTCAGGACCGCCAGCACACGGTGACCGTTGCGGGTGGCGTCCGACAGCCGCTCCACCACCACCAAACCCACACCCTCGGCCCACCCCGTGCCGTCAGCGGCCCCGGCGAACGACTTACACCGCCCGTCAGCGGCCAGGCCGCCCTGCCGGGCGAACTCCTCGAACAGCACCGGCGACGACATCGCGGTCACCCCACCGGCCAACGCCATCGCGGCTTCACCACGCCGGACCGACTCGGCCGCCAAATGCAGTGCCACCAGGGACGAAGAGCACGCGGTGTCGACCGAGATCGCCGGACCCTCGGTCCCCAGCACATACGCCACCCGGCCGGACACCACACTTCCGGCGCCGCCCGTCAAGCCATAGTCGCCGTCGGTCCGGTAGTCGCCGCGCATCACGCCGATGAAGATGCCGAGATCGCTGCCTCGCACCGACGACGGATCGATACCCGCTCGTTCCAACGCCTCCCAGGAACACTCCAAGACCAGCCGCTGCTGTGGATCCATCCCCAGCGCTTCACGGGGCGAGATCCCGAAGAACTCCGCATCGAACCCGGCCACGTCGTCGACGAACCCACCGAAGCCGCTCCCCCAACCCCGATCCACCGGGAATGAAGACACCACATCCCGGCCCTCGGCCACCACATCCCACAAGTCCTCGGGAGAAGCCACACCACCCGGAAAACGACATGCCATCCCCACGACCACAATCGGATCGTCGTCCGCAGTGGACACGCGGTGCACCGCGGGCTTCTCGTTCAGCGCTCGTTCCAGCAGCCGGTCGGCGATCGCCTCGGGCGTCGGACAGTCGAAGATCAGCGTGCTGGGGAGCGCGATGCCGCAGGCCGCCGCGATGCGGTTCCGGAGCTCGACCCCGGTCAGCGAGTCGAATCCCAGCTCCCTGAGAGGACGACCGTGAGCCATCGCCTCCGGCGACGGGTGCCCCAGTACCGCGGCCGCGTGGTTGCGAACCAGGTCGAGCGCGGCCTGGTACCGCTCGGACTCGGGGACGTCCGCGAGCGCTCGACCACGGTCCACCGTCGTACCTTTGGCCAGGTCGCTCAAGATGGTGGAGTCCGTACGCAAGGCGCGCGGATCGATCCTGGTCGCCACCACCATAGGGCGGCCGGCGCCCAGTGCGGCGTCGAACAGGTCCAGTGCCGGCCCGGTGGGCAGCGGGGCCATTCCGTTGCGCGCCAGCCGCCGGCGTTCGATCTCGCCCACACCGCTGGTCATGCCGCTCCGCTGATCCCACAGGCCCCAGGCCATCGACACCGCGGGCAGGCCACGGGCACGCCGATGGGCCGCCAGCGCGTCCAGGAACGCGTTCGCCGCCGCGTAATTGCCCTGCCCCGCCGTGCCGACCACGCCGGCCATCGACGAGAACAGCACGAACTGCGACAGGTCCTTCGTCAGCTCGTGCAGATGCCAGGCGGCGTCCACCTTCGGTGACAGCACCGCGTCCAACTGCCCCGGTGTCAACGATTCGATCAGGCCGTCGTCGAGTACACCCGCCGCGTGAAGGACGGCATCGACCGGATGGGCCGCGACCAATCGGGCCACCTGGTCACGATCGGCGAGGTCGCAGGCGACCACATCGACCGTCGCCCCCAGTTCGGCCAGTTCGGTGCCCAGCTCCGCCGCCGCGGTACGGCTTACCAGCAGCAACCGCCGGACGCCGTGCGCGGTCACGAGATGCCGGGCCAGCAACCCACCCAACGTTCCGGTCGCGCCGGTCACCAGCACCGTCCCGTGAAGCGCGGGACCAGGCTCGGCGGTTAGCTTGCGGAGCCTCGGTACCAGGACCGCGCCATCGCGGACCGCCAACTGCGGTTCGTCCAGTCCCACCACGTCCGGCATGGAGCCGTCCTCGTCCAGGTCGACGAGGACGAACTGCCCGGGATGCTCCGCCTGTGCCGAGCGGACCAGCCCCCACACCGGTGCGTAGACCAAGTTCGGGTCCGTGCCCGTCACGTTCCGGGTCACCAGCACCAGCCGCTCTTCCGGCGTGTGCTCGTTCGCCAGCCAGTCCCGGGTCACGTCGAGGACCTGATCAAGCACGTCGCGTACCGCAGGCTCCAGGGCCTTGTCCGGTTGTGGGCACACGAAAACGGTGACCGTCGCCGGTCTCCCGGCAGGAGGCACGGGCTTCCAGTCCACTTCGTACAGTGTGCGGCGGGCCTGACCCGCCGGCCGCAGCGTCAAGGATTCGATCGTGGCCACGGGTTTGCCATCGCCGTCCGTCAAGGCCACGGCGAAGGCGCCCTCACCCGCCGGTGTCAACCGGACTCGCAGGGTGGTCGCATCCGTTGCCAGGTAACGCACTCCGGCCCACGCGAACGGCACCCGCAAGCCACCGCCGTCGAGCAGCAGGGGGTGGAGTGCCGCATCGAGCAACGCCGGGTGCAGGCCGAACCCTGCCGGCTCGGGACGTAGATCGACCTCGGCGAACAGCTCCTCACCACGCTGCCAGGCCGAACGCAGTCCCTGGAACGCGGGTCCGTACTCGAAGCCGGACTCGGCCAGTACGTCGTACCGGACGTCCAGCGGCACCGCGTCTTCCGGCGGCCACACCGCTTGGCCGAACGCCGTCGGCGGCTCGGTCGCGGCCAGCAATCCGCTCGCGTGCCTGCGCCACTCCGAGTCGCCGCCCGAACGTGCGTGCACGCTCACCGGCCGGCTACCGGAGCCATCGACCGCACCTACCAGCACCTGGACGTCCAGGATGTCCTGTGTGGACAGTTCAAGGGGCGCCCCGACCGTGAGTTCCCGAACGGTCGCCCAATCCAGCTGGGCGCCCGCGTGGACCGTCAGCTCCAGGAAGCCGGTGCCAGGGAACAAGATCGTGCCTGCCACGACATGGTCGGCGAGCCAGGGCTGCGCACGCAGCGAGATCCGGCCGGTGGACACCGATCCGGCTCCGCCGGCCAACTCGACCGTGGTCGCCAGTATCGGATGCGCCGCCCCGGTGGCCGGCCTGGCATCGAGCCAGTACTGCTGATGTTGGAAGGGGTAGGTCGGCAGGTCCACCAACCGCCCGCCTGCCAACAGGGGCATCCAGTCGACCTCGACACCCTGCACATACGCCTCGGCCAATGAGGTCAGGAACCGCTCGAGCCCGCCGTCCCCGCGGCGCAGCGACCCGATGGCGGTTCCTTCGATGTGCATGGTCAGCACCGGATGCGGGCTCATCTCCAGAAACACACCATCACCGAGCGACTGGACGGCCTGCTCGAACTGCACCGTTTGACGGAGATTCTGATACCAATACTCCGCGTCGAAGGTCGCGGTCTCGGACACGGTGGAGCAGAACGGAATCTTCGGTTGACCTGGCGCGATCCCTTCCAGCGCAGCGAGAAGCTCGTCCCGCACCGACCCCACCTGAGCGGAATGTGAGGCGTAGTCCACCGCGATCCGCTTACCCGGGCAAGCCGACAACAGATCTTCGATGGCTTCCGGATCCCCGGACACCACCACGGAGGTCGGGCTGTTCACCACCGCCACCGACAACCGGTCGTCCAGCACATGGCCTTCCGGAAGCGTTACCGACGCCATCGCACCCCGGCCCGAAAGCCTCTCCGCGATGAGCCGGCTGCGTGCCACCACAACCTGTGCGCCATCCTCGAGTGAGAGCGCACCGGCCACACAGGCCGCCGCGATCTCGCCTTGTGAATGGCCCACTACGGCGTCCGGCTCGACACCGAATGACCGCCACAGCCCGGCCAACGAGACCATGACCGCCCACAAGGCAGGCTGAACCACCTCAACCCGATCGCTGTTCAGCGCATCGCGCAGCTCGACCCAGGGATGCAACGCCGCCGCACACCGATCCATCCACTCCGCGAACACCGGCGACGAATCCCACAACTCCCCCGCCATCCCCACCCACTGCGAACCCTGACCCGGAAAAACGAACACCGTCTTCCCCGACGGCCGAACAACGCCCTCGACTATCCGATCACCCAACAGCACCGCACGATGCTCGAACGCGGCACGACCACACACCAACGAATAGCCGACATCAACAGCGTTCCCAGGCCACTCGGACAACCGTCGGATCTGTTCCCGCAACGCGACATCCGAACGAGCAGATATCACCCACGGCACCAGGCCGCCGTCAGGTCCGTTCGGAGACTCGACAACCGGCCCCTGCTCGATGATCACATGAGCGTTCGTTCCACTGACCCCGAACGACGACACCCCCACCCGCCGTGGCCGCCCCGTCTCAGGCCACGCCACCTGCTCCCGCACCACCTCGACCGCGCCAGCTGTCCAGTCCACAAAGGACGATGGCTGGCCGGCGTGCAAGCTAGCGGGCACTACACCGTGCCGCATCGCCAACACCATCTTCACCACACCAGCCACACCCGCAGCCGCCTGGGTGTGACCGATATTCGACTTCACCGATCCCAACAACAACGGCCTGACACGGCCCTGCCCGTAGGTCGCCAGCAGCGCCTGAGCCTCGATCGGATCACCCAACCGGGTCCCAGTCCCATGTGCCTCGACGACATCCACATCGGCAGGCACCAGACTCGCGTTCGCCAGCGCTTGCCGGATCACCTGCCGCTGCGCACGGCCGCTCGGTGCGGTCAAGCCGTTCGACGCACCATCCTGATTCACCGCACTGCCACGGATCACCGCCAGCACACGATGACCACGGCGGCGGGCGTCGGAAAGCCGTTCCACCACGACCAAACCCGCACCCTCGGCCCACCCGGTGCCGTCGGCCGCGTCCGCGAACGATTTACATCGGCCGTCAGCCGCCAAGCCACCGTTGCGCGCGAACTCCTCGAACAGCTCCGGCGACGACAGCACGGTCACCCCGCCGGCCAACGCCATCGAACACTCGCCGTGGCGCACGGACTGCGCAGCGAGATGCAGCGCCACCAACGAGGACGAGCAAGCCGTGTCCACCGACATCGCCGGGCCTTCGGACCCGAGTACGTAAGCGATCCGTCCGGACACGACACTCGCCGCGCCACCGGTGAGCCCGGCACCTTCCCCGCCCATCACCCCGACGAAGACGCCGAGATCGCTGCCTCGCACCGATGACGGGTCGATACCCTGCCCGCTCCAATGCCTCCCACGAACATTCCAGTACCAGCCGCTGCTGTGGATCCATTCCCAGTGCTTCACGAGGTGAGACCCCGAAGAACCCCGCATCGAACCCGGCCACGTCGTCAAGAAACCCGCCGAACCCCGTTCCCCAGCCCCGATCCGCCGGGAACGGCGACACCACATCCCGACCCTCGGCCACCACATCCCAAAGGTCCTCAGGAGAAGCCACACCGCCCGGAAAACGACATGCCATCCCCACCACCACAACCGGATCGTCGTCCGAAGCCGCCCGGATCGCGGGCGCGTTCTCACCGCGTCCACCGGCCAGGTAGGCCGCCAGGTCGGTACAGGTGGGGTGGTCGAACAAGACCGTGGTGGGCAACGCCTCGCCGGTGTCTGCGGCAAGCCGGTTACGCAGTTGGACCGCGAGATGCGAGTCGACCCCGAGTTCCCGGAAGCTCAGGTCCACCGCGACGGCCTCCGGCGTCGGGTGTCCCAGCACCGCGGCGGCGTGCGCCCGCACGAGACCCAGAAGGTCGCGAGGCGCCTGGTGCACCTCGGGTTCGGGAGCGCTTTCGCCAAGCCAGTACCGCTGCCGTTGGAACGGGTAGGTGGGCAGCCGGACCCGGCCGCCGTCGAACGCCCGGCCCCAGGCCGGTTCCAGCCCTCGCACGTGGAGCTGGGCTGCCGAGGCCAAGATCTCCTCGAGTCCACCCGCGTCCCGTCGCAGCGAACCGACCGCGAGCGCGCCCTCGGCGACCTGCTGTACCGGCGCGGTGAGCACGGGGTGCGGACTGGACTCGACGAAGATGTCGCAGCCGAGGGCGCTCAGCGATCGGGTCGCCTCCTCGAACTCGACGCGCTGCCGCAGGTTCCGGTACCAATACGATGCGTCCAGCTCCGTGCCGGCCAGTAGTCCGCCGGTCACCGCCGAGACGAAAGGAATGTCCGTGGCCATCGGCTTGATGTCGTTCAGGGTGGCAAGGAGCGGTTCGCGGAGTGGCTCCATCAGCGGCGAATGCGAGGCGTGGCGGACGTGTACCCGCCGAATCCTGATGCCGTCGCGTTCACAGGTGGCCGCGAACTCCTCCACGGCCGTCACATCACCGGTCACCACTGTCGAATCCGGCCCGTTCACCGCGGCGATCCACAGCCGATCGGTCAACCTGCGCGCCAGTTCCCGCTCCGGCAGTGTCACCGCGACCATCGCGCCCTCGCCGAGCAGGTCGCGAAAAGCTTTGCTGCGTATGGCCACGACCTTCGCCGCGTCATCGAGCGACAACGCGCCCGCCACACACGCGGCCGCGATCTCACCCTGTGAATGGCCCACCACGGCATCCGGCTCGATGCCGAAGGAACGCCACAGCGCGGCCAGCGAGACCATCATGGCGAACAGGGCCGGCTGAATCATTTCGACGCCTTGCGATTCCCCGCGAACCACATCGAGCAGCGAGAAGTCCACGTACGGAGCCAGCGCTTCGGCGCATTCGTGCATCCGGCCGGCGAAAACCGGTGACGAGTCCAGCAACGGTGCGGCCATTCCGGTCCACTGTGTACCCTGCCCGGGGAAGACGAAGGCGACCTTGCCCGTGCGCCGGGCGATTCCCTTGGTCAGCCCAGGAAACGGGATGTCCTCGGCGAGCGCGGTCAGCCCGGAAAGGATCCGGTCGCGCTCTGGTGCGATCAGCACCGCGCGGTGGCCGAAGGCCGACCGTGTCGTGGCCGAGGACCAAGCCGCGGCCGCCAAGTCCAGTCCTGGATTCGCCTCGATGTGCTCCCGCAGCCGCAAGGCCTGATCCCGCAAGGCCCGGTCCGATTTGGCCGAGACCACCCAGGGCGCCACAGCCGGCCCGCGTGGCGCCTTCGTGCCGGTCCACTTCGCCAGGACGACGTGACAGTTGGTGCCGCCCATGCCGAACGAGCTCACCCCGGCCAGCCCGGCCCCCGGCCAGGGGCACGTGTGGTCTTGGACGCGGATCTTCAGCGCGTCCAAGGGAATCTCCGGATTCGGCGTGCTGAAGTGCAGGCTCGCCGGCAGCTCACCATGTTTGAGGCTGAGCACGGTCTTGAGCAGGCCGGCCACGCCCGCGGCGCCTTCCAGGTGGCCGATATTGGTCTTCACCGAGCCCACCAACAGTGGCTGATCGATGCCGCGGCCTTCACCGAGCACCGCGCCGAGGGCCGCCGCCTCGATCGGATCGCCGACTTTGGTGCCGCTGCCGTGCAACTCCACGTACCGCACGTCGGCCGGATCGACCTCGGCCCGCTCGTACGCCAGCCGGAGCACCTCCTCCTGCGCGGCCCGCTCCGGCACGGTCAGACTCGCGCCTCCGCCGTCGTTGGTCACGGCGCTGCCCCGGATCACGCAGTGGATCAAGTCGCCGTCGGCCACCGCGTCGGCCAGCCGCTTGAGGATGACCAGCGCACCCCCCTCACCACGGACGTAGCCGTTGGCCCGCGCGTCGAACACGTGACAACGGCCATCCGGGGAAAGACCACCGAACTGCGCCGCGGTCAGGGCACTGTCCACGCTCAGATTGAGGGTGACGCCGCCGGCGAGGGCCAGCGTGCACTCTCCTCCCAGCAGGCTCATACAGGCCGTGTGCACGGCGACCAGCGACGACGACTGTGCCGCGTCGATCACGAAACTGGGACCACGCAACCCCAAGGCGTAGGAGATCCGGTTGGCGATCATCCCGCGCTGCAGCCCGGTCATGGAGTGCGGACCGATGTCTTGGGGACGACGCAAATCCGCGTAGTCCTCACGGATCGCGCCGACGAACACGCCCACGTTTCCGCCCGGCAGCAGGCCCGCGTCCTCGAAGGCCTCCCAGCCCAGCTCCAGCATCAGCCGCTGTTGCGGGTCCATCGCCGCCGCCTCGCGCGGGGAGATCCCGAAGAACGCCGGATCGAAGTCTGCGACCCGGTCCAGGAACCCACCCCGGCCCATGCCCGGATCCATCCGATCGGCCGGTACCCGGGTCACCGCGTCCGTGCCGGTCCTCAGCAGCCGCCAGAACGCGTCCGGATCGGGTGCCCCCGGCAGCCGGCAGGACATCCCGACCACCGCGACATCATCGGAAATCCCCATGTCCCATGCCCCCGGCGGTGTGGTCCGAATCCCGCCAAAAACATACCGATCGGTACGATAAATGCCCCACCCCTAGCCGTCTCGATAGGGGTGGCACCTGGCCGGGGCGGCCGAGGTCCATGCTGGGGCCCGAGGCGGCAGGTTTCGACGGAACACTTGGAGATGCGGCGATGGACACGTCCACGTACTTGAAGGCGGTTGTCGAACAGACGAGCACGTTCGCCGATTGGGTGCAGGGAAGGGACGCGGCGACCCCCGGTGCCGACGTGTCCGAAGTGGACGCTGGCCGATCTCGTCGACCATGTCGGCGCGACACAGCGCATGGTGGCCATGCTCGTGGGTGAGCGGATGACGGAGCCGAGCAAGGCGCTCGGCATCCGGTACGAGCTCGCGCCGGAGCCTGCCGTCGCGGCCATCGAGGACTGGCTCGACACGATGACGTCCCGCGGCTACTGGGAGAACAGGCCGGACTTCGCCGACGCGATGCGCGGCGGCGGCCAGACCCTGCATTTCCACGCCACCGACGCGCCCGGGGAGTGGCTGGCACGCCGGGAACCGGACCAGGTCGTCCTGGAACGCACGCACACCAAGGCGGACGTCGCGGTACGTGGCCCAGCCGCCGAACTACTGCTCGTACTCACCAGGCGTCGCCCGCTGAACGCGGCTCCTACGCTCGAACTGCATGGCGATCGGGAACTGCTCGACCATTGGATCGAACAAATGGACTGGGTCACCGAGGGCTGACCTGCTCCCCCGGTTGCCCTGTTCGGCCGTAGCGCGCGGGTGCTCTTGGCGGAAGCGAAATGGTCCGGACAGGTGTGTCTTCCTGCGTCTCCCTTACGTAACAGGGATTGTCACGTAACCCGGGCAGGGTTCTCCCGATGCCCCACCACTGATGTCCCGAAAGGCTGAGCACAGCCGAAACGGACAGCGGACAAAGGGCAGGGACATGACGATCGACGTGTTGGAGAAGCCGAGAGCGCGACAAGATTCGAAGGTGGGGGAAGACGCACTCCTGAGGGGGCTGTTCGATCGTCATGGCACCGCGCTGGAGCGGTACGCGACGAAACTCTTGGGCGGTGACCGGCACGCGGCGGCCGACATCGTCCAAGAGACAGCTGTCCGGGCATGGCAGAACGTCGGCGACCTCGACGTGGGTGGTGAAGACTTCCGGCCCTGGCTGCTGAAGGTGGCAAGGCGGCTGGTCATCGACCGCTACCGGTCGCGGATGCGCCGTCCGGCCGAAGTCGGCGGAGATGTGCCGGAGTGGGCGATCCCGGTCGGCGACTCGCCGGATCGCACTCTCTCTACGATGGTCGTGGCGGACGCGCTCGCCAGTCTGTCTCAGGGCCATCGTGAGGTGATCAACGAGGTGTACTTCAGGGGGAACAGCGTTGCCGGCACCGCGCGGCTGCTCGGCATTCCCGCCGGCACGGTCAAGTCGCGTACGTTCAACGCGCTGCGGGTCCTTCGAGCGGCACTGGCCGAACGCGGGATCATGAGTCCACTGTAGACAAAGGCTCCGCCAGGCGGCCAAGATCACCACTCGGTCACGCTCCCTTGCCCGGCGTCGACGTGACCGGTAAACATGACGAACGCTCATGTTTGGTCGGCTAGTCGCGAGGAACCGGGTGATCGATGTCCGCCTCGGCGGTGCGGTGCGAGGTCTGCGGTGCAGACCTGACCACGCAACCAGGTGGTCGTCGCACCGGAAGGCCTGCTCGCTACTGCTCGAGCGCCTGCAGGCAGCGCGCGTACCGCAGCCGCACTGGCGAGCAAGCCCGTCGCGGCGATTCGAGCACCGGCAACGTCACGCCACCGATCCTTCCCGTGCCCTGGGACAGCTTCGTCGGCCGGGAGCGAGATCTGGCCGAGCTCGAGTCGCTTCTCGAACGCCATCGGCTGGTGACGCTGCACGGCTCGGGAGGTGCCGGCAAGACCAGGCTGTCAGTCGAGTTGGCGTCGCGTGTTGGTGGCCGCTACCCCGGTGGCGTCCATTTGGTGGAATTGGCCGCGCTGACCGAACCGGCGTTGCTCGCCTCGTACGTCGGCGACAGTCTCGGCATCAACGAGGAGGTCGGCAGGGCGGTCGTCGACACCGTCGCGGACGCGCTGTCGCGTCAAGCCGCGCTGCTTGTCCTCGACAACTGCGAGCATCTGGTGGTGTCCGCCGCCCGGTTGACGGCGGAGCTGTTGCGGCGCAGTCCATCCCTGACGATCGTGGCCACCAGCCGGGAATCGCTCGAGGTGCCCGGCGAAGTGGTCTTCCGAGTCGGCGAACTCTCCCTGCCGGCTTCCACGAAGCCCCTCCGTGCGGCGGATCTGCTGGCTTCCGACGCGGTTCGCCTGTTCGTCGCACGAGCCTCGGCCAACAACCCGGACTTCCAACTCGACGACGACAACGCCGCCAACGTCGCGGCCATCTGCTGGGAACTCGATGGTCTGCCGCTCGCCATCGAACTGTCCGCTCGGCGGGTCCGGCTGCTCGGTGTGGCCGAGATCCTGTCGCGGCTCACCGACCGATTCACCTTGCTGACGTCCGGCCCGCGGACCGCGGCAAGGCGACACCGCGACCTGCGCACGACCATCGAGTGGAGCTATGACCTGCTCGATCCCGTCGAGCAACGCATCTTCCGCACGCTCTCAGTGCTGGTCGGCGGCTTCGGGATGGCCACCGCAGCGGCTGTGTCCGATGTGGACGACGTACTCGAGCTGCTGTCCGGCCTGGAGTCACGGTCGCTCATCGTGGCCGAGCGGGCCAACGGTGACACCAGCGGCCGGTTTCGCCAACTCGAGTCGGTCCGCCTGTACGGCTTGGATCAACTCCGGGCCGCGGGCGAGGAACACGGGGTCTATGACCGGCTCGCCGACCATCTGGTCAAGCTCGCCGAGCCGATCGTGGGTGACGGCATGCTGCACTGCTACGAGGAACTGGCGCCGCTCGACGCCGAACGGGCCAATCTGCTCATGCTGCTGGAGTGGGCGAACCAGCATGGCGACGAGCGCCATCTCACGCTCGCCACCGCGCTGGGCAGGTGCTGGCGGCACCACGGATACGTGTCCGACGGGTCGGCGATGCTGCCGGCCGCGATCGATGCGGCGGCTGCCGGGCACCCGGCACGACCGGCGGCGCTGACGGTCGCGGCCGGTCTGGTCGTCGCCGGCGGGGACTACGCGCGTGCTGTGGAGCTGGCGAACGAGGCGGTGCGACTCGAAGAACGCTCCGGCAACCCCGTGCGTCTGGTGAAGGCCTTGAGCATGATCGCCTCCGTGCACGTCGGTGGCGGACGGCATGAGGCCGCCCGCGAAGCGGCGCAACGCGCGCTCGAACTGGCGCCGCGACTGACGAACGCGCTCGATCTCGCGGTGTGCTTGCACAATCAGGCGTACAACCTGCTTCAGTCCGGGTATGCCGGGCAGGCCGCCGAATTGATGGACCGATGCCTCCCCCTCTACCGCGCCCATTCGCCGCACCCGCTGCCGCCCGAGTGGCTGCATTCCGCGGGAATGCTCGCGCTCACGGTCGGCGACGTGCCTGGCGCAGACAGGAAATTCCGCGAGGCGCTCGAACGCTACCCCGATCACGGGGGCGCCGAGGCGCTGCCGGTGACCGCGGTCGATTCCTTCGAGGGTCTGGCAGCGGTAGCCGCCCGGCGAGGACTCTTCGTACGGGCCGTGCGGCTGGACACCATCGCCGAGGTCGCCAGGCACGACCGGAAACTGCAGCGCGAGGCGACCATCGCAAAGCAACGCGAAGCGACGCTGACCGCGGCCCGCGCCGCGCTCACCCCTGAAGAAGCGGATCAGGCCGAGCAGGATGGCATGGAGCTCGCCGCAAAAGGGGCGGTCACCTATGCGATCCACGACGTGTGGCCGGGCGGGCCGGACAGTCGTTCGCCGTTGTCGGAACCGGAGATCGCCGTGGCGAGACTGGTCGCCGCCGGACATACGAATCGGCAGATCGCCACCAGGCTCCGGCTCAGTGAACGTGCGGTGGAGACACGGTTGCGGGATATCAGGACCACCCTTGGCCTGCGTTCCCGGGCACAGCTGGCGGCGTGGAGCGTCCAGCACCTTGGCGAAACATGACGACTTCGGCTGCCGCCGTCCCCTCGCCGCTCGACCGGCTCATCGGCCGACGGCAGGAGCTGGCCCGGCTGATCGATCTGCGCGGTACCGCCAGATTGATCACCGTATGCGGTCCGGGCGGCTCCGGGAAGACCCGGCTCGCGCTGGAGTACGCGGGCCAGGCTCGCACCGCGTACTGGGTCGCGCTAGCGCCCCTGACCGATCCGGCACTGCTGGAGCCGGCGATCGCGGTCGCCGTCGGAGCGCCCGAACTGCCGGACGGGCTCCCGGCGGATTCCATCGCCGCGGCGCTCACCGGCGAACAAGCCCTGCTGGTACTGGACAACTGCGAACATCTGATCGACGCGACAGCACGCCTGGTCAGTACGCTCCTGGCCCGTAGCCCGGACCTGACGATCCTTACGACCAGCCGGGAGAACCTGGACCTGCCCGGGGAAGCCGTCCTGCGGCTCGGTCCCCTTTCGCTGCCACAGTGCACCGGCACTCCGACCGCCGATGAACTGCTGCGTTCCGACGCCGGGCAACTGTTCGCCGAACGAGCGAGCGCGGCGGCACACGGGTTCGTACTCACCGACGACAACGCTCCGATCGTGGCCGACATCTGCGAACGGCTCGACGGTCTTCCCCTCTCCATCGAGCTGGCCGCGCGACGAGTCCGTGTTCTCGGCACCACCGAGATTCTGCGCCGCCTCAACGACCGGTTCCCGCTCCTGGCGACCAGCCGCCGGACCGGCGAGGACCGGCACCGCGATCTGCGTACCACGATCGCGTGGAGCTACGACCTGCTCAGCGGCGACGAGAAGGCTCTGTTCCGGAAACTCTCGGTGCTGTCCGGCGGTTTCGGCCTGGAGGCGGCCTCGGCCATCGCCGACCTCGACAGCCCGGCTACGACCCTCGACCTGATCGAAGATCTGGAGGGCAAGTCGCTGCTGGTCGCCGTGCGCGACCGGCCAGGGCGCTTCCAGCTGCTCGAATCGATTCGGCTGTTCGCCCATGACCAACTCGTCGCTGCCGGAGAACTGGCCGTCACCCGGCAGCGCGCCGTCAGCTGGCTTGCCGGGCTCGCAGATCACTACGCCCGACAGGCCTTTCCGACCATGGACGTGCTCGGTCCGCTCGACACCGAGTGCGACAACCTGCTGGCCGCCCTCGGCTGGGAACCTGACAAGACGCTTTTGCTCACCGCGGCCTTGGCCGCCTGCTGGCGCGAGCGTGGGCAGTTCGGGCCCGGCAGGCAGTTGCTCGAGTCCGCCCTCGAGACACCGGGGCCGAACGAGTACCGCAGTGCCGCCCTTGCCCAGGCCGCCGTTCTCGCGACGGACGTCGGTGACGGCGACCGCGCCCGGGATCTGGCGGCGGCCGCGGTCCTTCTCGATCGAACCGCCGATCGGCCAGGACCGCTGGTGCGGTCGGTGAGCCGGCTCGCCGGAGCCTGTCTGACCGCGGGCGACATACCTGCCGCGGTCGCACACGCGCGTGAGGCAGCGGATCTGGCGCGCGTTCACGGGCAGCCGTTCGATAGTGCGGTGTGTCTGCACAACCTCGCCTACATCGTGCTGCACATGGGCGGAGTGGACGAGGCCGCGGAACTTCTGGCCGAGTGCCTGCCGATTTGCCGGACACGACCGGAACCCTGGTTGCGCATCGGCGCCCTGCACAGCGCGGGCACTCTGGCCCTCGCACAGGACGAATTGGACTCAGCGGAGGCGTACTTCCAGGAAGCGCTCGAGCTCAGGACGAACCACGTCGTCAGGAAGATCCACTCGATCGAAGGACTCGCGATCGTCGCCGCACGTCGCGGACACGGTCGACGCGCGCTACGCCTGGCTACCGCGACCGCGGCGCTACGACAGCAGTCGGGTATGGGCACACGCCCCGGCGACCCCTGGGACGAACGGGTCACCGAAGCGATCGACGACGTCCGGGCCGACATGACCAGGTCCGAGCTGCGACGCGCGTACGACGACGGCGCCTCCCTGAACGCCGACCGGTTGGTCGCCTACGCCATGTCCTCCCGTCCGGACCCGGCCGGTTCAACGCCGCTGACCAAGCGGGAGAACGAGATACTCCAACGAGTCGCCGACGGGTTCGTGAGCAGGCAGATCGCGATCGACCTCGACATCGCCGAGCGAACGGTCGAGGCCCATCTGGACAACGTTCGAGACAAGCTCGGCCTGCGGACCAGAACCCAACTCGCGGCGTGGTGGGCGCGGCGGCACCGCCCGCCGGAAAACAGCTGAGGACGTGGTTCGGTCAGCTCCTGTGCGCGCGAGCAGCCGCGAAGCAATACACGCCGAAGCCCGCGAAGCCGATCGCGATGACCGCGAGCAGGAAGACGCCGTACGGTTGCGCGGCCAACGTGTGCAAAGCCTTGTCCAGTCCGCCGGACTGCTCCGGATCCGCGGTGACCGCCGCGATACCGACAAGGATGGCGATGATCGCGTAAGCCAGTCCCTTGCCGATCCAGCCGATTCGCCCCAGTCGCTCGACCCAGTTCCTGGTGCCCTTGGGAAGGTCCTGCATGTCGAGGTCCTCCTCGAAGGTCTTCTTGATCCCCTTCGCGCCCACGATCACCGCGGTGACGAAAATCCCGGCCGCGACCGCACCGACAAGAATCTGGCCCGCGGGCAACGCGAGCACCCGAGCGGTCAATTCCTGCTGCTGCTCGGTCGAGTCGCCCGCCCCGCTACCGGAGACGATCTTCACCGCGGCGATCCCGATCACCGTGGCGGTCACCGCACGAACAGCCGCACCGAGCTTCTTGCCGATTCGCTTGTAGCCCTTTTCGATCCAGTGGTACCCGATCGCGATCTCGACAAGCTGCCACGCCGCGAAAGCGAACAGCCCGATCGCCATCAGCCAAAGCAGTACCGGACCGACCGAGGTTTGCGCGATGGCCGCGACCGCACCTTTCTGGTCCGTCTGTTCGCCACCACCACCGAGAACGACCTGTGCCGTCAGCCAGGCCAGCAGTACGTGCACGATCCCGTAGCAGACGATCCCGGCCCGGCCGAGTGCCTGAACGATCGGATTGCGCCTGACCTCGCGTTGCTTGGTATCCACCGGCATCTCCCATCTCGCCCGAGTGATACCCGCCCGAAGCCCCGTTTACACGGCCTCTGCAATGGGGCTGTCTCGCCACGGGACACAGAACCGACTGGAGCACTAGGATTCGCGCTCATGATCGAGGATGACTCAGCGGCCGATCCGGTCGCCTTGCGCCGTCCGGCCTACTTGAAGGACCTGGCCGATGGTGTGGATCGGTTCTTCGAGGCTCGCCGCGCCGCTTGTCCGTGGTGCGGCTCGGCTGCTCTTCGCGGCCGGTTGCGGACGACCGATCTGCTGCAGCACAAGCCGGGGCGGTTCGTCCTCGACGGATGCCGGGATTGCGGGCACATCTTCCAGAACCCCAGGCTGAACCCGGCCGGGTTGGAGTTCTACTACCGGGATTGCTACGACGGGCTCGGAGAGAAGAACGTCAACGGGATGTTCGAGAGCAATCGCGCGGGCTATCGTTCCCGAGTCGACTTCGTCAAGGGCTTCGGCGCGGCGGGTGAGTGGCTCGACGTCGGCATGGGGCACGGACATTTCTGCCAGGAGGCGGGCGACCTGTTGCCTGGTGTCGAGTTCGACGGTCTCGATCTCGGAGACGCGGTTGAGCTGGCGCAGCGGGAGGGCCGGATCCGTACCGGCTACCGGGGTTTCTTTGTGGACCTGGCAGGCGACCTCGCCGGACGTTATGACGTGGTCAGCATGTACCACTATCTGGAACACACCGCGGAACCCAAGCGTGAGCTGGAGGCGGCGATGACGGTGTTGCGGCCCGGTGGACTGCTGGCGATCGAGCTGCCCGATCCGGAATCCCGCTGGGCGAAAGTGCTCGGCCGGTGGTGGATGCCCTGGCTGCAACCCCAGCACCTGAACCTCATACCGATCGGCAACCTGCGTGAGGAACTGGTGGACCGCGGATTCACCTTGGTCGCCGAACAGCGTGCCGAGCCACATTCCGCGATCGACGTGGTGGCCGCTGTGATGTTGGCGGTCAACGCTTCGACGATCGCAGGAGAGGACGTTCCGTGGCGGGAGAAGCCACCAAAGCGCTGGCGACGGATCCTGCGCAAGGCCATGTTCGTCGCGTGTGTTCCGTTGTTCGTGCTGGCCGCGGTGATGGACCGGATCAGCGCGCCGATCGGCCGGAAGCGCGGGTGGTCCAACGCGTACCGGGTGGTTGCCCGCCGCGATACCGCCTGAGCCCCATAGCCGAGGACGTCGAAAAATCCCTTTCCCGCTGACTGCGAGAAAGGGATTTCCGGCGTGAAATGCGGGCTAGCTCATCACTATGTCTGCAATTGGGCACCATATGCGCCGCTACCGTCCAGGCATGTGGTCGAGGATTCTTCCCACGGCCTCGCCCAGTCGCCGACCTGGTCGCCACCGTAGTAGCAGAAGAGGTAGACCCGGTGGAACTCAGTCATATACGGCGTCCAGCACCTCGACCATCCTGCGCCATTTCCCTCGTCGGGATCCCATTCGACAAAACTGGCGGAACAGTTGTTTTCGGCGGCGGATGTCGCGGATGCGGCCGGAGCCGCCGTGAACAGGGCTGCCGCACCGATCGCTACCAGGGCGGCGCTACGCCGGACCCAGTTCTTAGTGATCCTCATGTTTTCCTTTGGTTACCTTTCAGTGCCCGACCCGATGGGCGTGCGAATCACCGACAATCAGGTCCGTGCCCCGAATTGTGTTCGATCAAGACCATTTCGTCAACAAGCGGGTTCGAAGTCCACAAACATTAAACCGACCATTAGTCCGACTAAAGAAAGGTGCAGAGTCGGTCAAAGCCTTATCGCGGGATCCGGCTGCTGAATCGGGTCCCGGCCGGCCCACCAGCCGGCCGCGACGACCACGGCCAGGCACGCCGCCGCGAGAATCAGGCCGAGGTCGACGGCAGGCTCGCGCTCCTGCGGGTGGCCCACCGTCCAGCCGAACATGGGTCCGGCGAACGCCAGTCCGGTCAGCACGGCGGCGGCGATGACCACCGCCGCGCGCGACCGGCGCAGTACCCGTTGAGTCAGTGTGAGACCGGCACCGGTGCCGGCCAGGCACAGTGCGATCACCAGCCCGAGTCCGGTCGCTTTGGAGCTTCCGGTGACCAACGCCAGCACGCCGACGATCGGCACGGTCAGCAGGATGAGAAAGCCGAGTGGCAGCACCACAGCCGCGAGTCCGCGTCCAAGCCTGGCGCGAGCCCGGCCGGCCGCCACCGACATCCCGATCAGCAGCGCGAGATCCCGATCAGCAGCGCGAGCAAGGTGATCAGCCCGGCGTTGACGATGTCGTCTCCGATCATCCGGCCAAACCCCGTGAGCGGCGCCGGCCGGATGTCGAGCCCGGTCGCGGGGACCACGACCGGCACGCGGCGCCAAGCGCCGTCGACACCGCGGACCGCCAGCCCCTCCACACCATTGGCCACGATCACCTCGTGTCCACCTGGGACGATGCGGACCAGGAGGTCCACGCTGGCCACCTTGTACACACGGTCCACCCCACCGGGGAAGGGATGCTGGCGCAGGACGAACGGCCAGCGACCGGCGGGCACCTCCCAAGCGGTGCGCCAGGTCCGGCCGGCATCGGTCGTTTCGTCGACGCCGAGCAGGCGACCATCGCGCGGGGGCGTCTCACCAGAGTCGAGATCACCGTCGCCGTGCACCCGGTAGCAGTGCGCGGCGTCGGGAGGCACGCAGGCTTCGCTCGGCGGCCGTCTCTTGGGCAGTGGCTCGGACGACGGCGTCTCCGACAGAAGCGTCCAGCCGTCGACGCCCGAGGCGGAGCCGTAAACCTGCCGGCCGACCTCGATCACGACCTGCGCGCCGGTGTCCTCCTGGACTCTCACGGAGTCGACCGACGGGAGCGTATCGGGGGCGCCGAAGTCGCGGTGATCGCCAGCACCGCGAACGGCACCGCGACCATCACCCGCAACCGGGAAGCGAGACCGTCGGGCAGTGGTGGAGCCGCCGCCACCCGGCCCCAGACCCACCAGGCAAAGCCCAGCACGGGCAGCGCGACCAGGTCGCTCGGATCAGCCAGGATGACCGAAGGCCCGTTGACCACCGACCACGCCGCCGATGCGACGTCGGCGCCCGCGGTGGTCAGCTTGACCACCGCGAATCCGGCTCCGGTCAACAGGACCGCGGCCGCGGCGCCGATCCGGTCGGCAAGGAACAAGCCCAGCAGCAGTCCGAGCACGGGCGGTGCCGCCACCAGTCCGGCCACATCACTGAGTTTGCCGGTGACGAATCCCGGCCACGCCTGTTTGAACAGGTGGTCGTTGAGCAGAAGCACCGTGGTGGCCCCGACGGTCAGCGGATGCGCCACCCAGCGCAGGAAAACCCCAGTTCGCATGGGGCATAGCCTGCGGTGCGATGATCACGGCCGTGACACGGTCGGGCCCCAGATCGGCGCTGCGGCTCCGTCAGCCTTCCCCGACCTTGCACAACCAGATGTTCCCGCCGGGATTCCTGGCCATTTCCGGGATCCGGCCCTCCAGCAGCGCGCGATGACGAGTCCACATGTACTGCTGGAACCAGCGAACCTCGAAACGGCGGTTGTACATGAGGAACGCGCGCAGGAGGTAGTTCTCCTGCCAGGCGCGGCCTTCGACCAGCCATTCCATCGGATATTCGAACGGGAAGAAGATGTCGTGCACGTGGACCCACACGCCGTCCTTCAGCCGCGGCAGCACCTCGAAGAACAGGTAGTTCACGTCCGATCCCGCTTTGACCACGTGGGTGGAGTCGATGAACAACACATCGCCCGAAGCCAGTTCTTCGAAGGTCTCCAACGGCACGTCCTGCACGGCCTGTTCGACGACGGTGATCCGCTCTTCGTCGCCTGGGCGGAGCAAACCACGTAAGAGAGCGGGATAAGGTTCGATGAGTGTCAGGTCGGTTTCCCCGCCGAGCCAACCGTCGATGGTGTCCAGGGTCATCACCGAGGAATAGCCTGAACCCACCTCGATCACCCGTTTCGGCCGGAGATGGCGGAGCATCACGTGCAGGATGATCCCGTCCGACCATGAATACTCGGGATTGCCGAAGAAATACCGCCTCTCCGGCGTTTCCTCTTCGGTGAAAGCGAGCCCGGCGGCCAGCGGCGCCAGCGATTCGAACAGATCACACTGTTCGTCGTCACGCAAATCCATCCCCGGCGGCAGGGGTTCGCCGTCGAACAAGACACCCGCGCGTTTCTGGACCTCGCCCAGATTCGGATACGGTGAATAAAAATGCCCCGGCGGCACCCAGGTACGGTAAGTGTCCGCCAGCTGCTGCTTCTCCACGGCGAGCGCTTCGTGCCGCGCCGCGAGGTCGTCGTAAGCACGCCGCGAAGCCACGTACCGCCGCGCCACCCCGCGAAGCCACCCCTCGAGCCTCTGCGGCATCCACCTTCCCTCCACTCACTGCCACCGACCCGCGAAGTCTAGCCACGCCCCGCGAGCAGCCTGGATTCCGGATCAGGGCTAGGGCTTGTTTCCTAAGTCTGTTCGATGGGCTTCGTGATCCAGGTGGTTCCTGGCGGTGCGAAGACCGCGAACTTGACTTGTGAAACACGCCCTAGGCAGCCGCGTGGAGATCGGCGATGCGGTCGGCGAGGTCGCAGGCATCGGCGTTGGTCCGGCGCTGGTCCGCTTCCGCCCAAAGCGGCCGCAGCCGGTCGGTGATGCGGGTGGAGTTCAGGCTCGCCGCACCGGTGAGCGCCGCGTCGGCCACCTCTTTCGCTTGGTCGGCGTCGCCGTTGATGAGATGGCTCGTGGCCAGCATCGTCCGGCAGAAGGCCTTGCTGCGCGCCATCGCGCCGGTGTAGGAGTTGACCACCTCGGTCAGCTCGGTGATCGCCTCTGCCGCAAAGCCGGGATCCGCGGTGGTGGCGAGTTCGTTGTGCACCGTTCCGGCCATCGCGACGAGATCGGTCTCGCCGAAGAACGCCACATACGGCGGAACGTCGGTCAGATCGGCGTCGTCGAACGCCGCACGCGCCCGGCCCAGCCATGCGCGCGCCTCCCGGCTGTCGCCGAGTTTCGCGTACGACCAGGCCATATTCGCGCGCAGCACACTCAGCATCAGCGACGACCCGCCGGATGCCGCCGCGTGCTCCCCTCGCCGGAACGCCCCGAGTGCCTGCCGAGGCCGGTCGTAGTGCAGGAACACCCGCCCCTTGCGGTAACAGATATTCGAGACCAGCACGACATCGTCACCGGCGCCCGCCAGCTCCAACGCCCGATCGAACGCGGCGTGCGCGAGATCGGGGCGGCCCGAGTCGAACGCCGTCCACCCCACCAGATTCGACAGATCCGCCAACGCGGCAAGCAACCGCCGCCGCACCGAATCGCCACAGTCCTCGTCGAGCAGACGCGACGCCCACATCTCCCGGGCCGCCACGGCATCCGAACACCAGCCGCCGCCATAACGGTAATCCAGCGCACGGAAGGTCCTGGTCATGGCCTCGACCTGCCGCGCATCGCCAGGCCCGAGACGGCCACCGGCGACCACAGGCCAACCGCTCCCGATACGAGAGGGTTTACACGTGGCGCTCTGGTCGACCATGACGCTCACCTCAAGATTCAACCGGCCCGTATCGGGGGATCGTTCCAACATCCCGTACCCACGCATTGGCATCGAGAGTCGAAAGTCCCCATCCGACCAGTCAAAACAAACCAGAGACCCTCTCGTGACTGGTTGGACGACACGCGTGAGCCGATGGACGACACGCCAAACCGCCACCCGCGCACCGCAGTAGGTACCTAAGACACCTGAAGTGCCCTAACCGTCGCTACCACTCACGAGCTTGTGAGACGGGCTTCGGCCTCGGCCCAGTCATCGTGGCCCGAAGGCCGGTACTCCCGTAGCGACTGTGTGCTCCGGACGAGCGCACGCATCGCGGTCAGGTCCGGAAGGCCGGCACCCAGCGCCCTGGCCTGAACCAGCACGTTTCCGAGCGCGGCCGCTTCGACCGGACCGGCCACCGTCGGCACGCCACAGGCGTCCGCGGTCTGCTGGCACAGCAACCGGTTACGGGCGCCACCGCCGACGATGTGCACCACGTCGACCGTGCGGCCCGCCAAGGTGGCCGCCTGCCTTACCGCCCGGCGGTGAGCAAGGGCAAGACTGTCCACAATGCACCGGACGATCGCGGCCTTGCCTTCCGGCGGCCGTTGGCCGGTTTCCCGGCAGGCCCGCGCGATCCGCTCGGGCATGTCGCCGGGGGCCAGGAACGCGGGCGCGTCGATGTCCACGACTGCCGCCAGCGCGGGCTTTTCCGCCGCCTCCGCGAGTAGCCCGGGCAGGTCGGCGCGGCAGCCTCGCGCGTCCCAGGTGCGCAGCGTCTCGGTCAGCACCCAAAGGCCCATCACGTTGCGCAGGAAGCGGATCCGGCCGTCGACGCCGCCCTCGTTGGTGAAGTTCGCGGCCAGTGCGGCGTCACCGAGCTCCGGCTCGTCGAGTTCCAGGCCTACCAGCGACCAGGTGCCCGACGATATGTAGGCGAAGTTCGCCCCCGGCTCGGCCGGGACCGCGACCACGGCCGACGCCGTGTCGTGCGAGCCGACCGCGATCACCGGCAGTTCGGGCAGCTCCAGTTCGGCGGCCAGGTCCGGCAACAGGGTTCCCACCAGATCGCCCGGATCCCGCAGGGACTGCAGCAACCGGAGCGGGATCCCGGCCCGCTCGGCGAGCTCCCTCGCCCACATCCGTTGCCGTACGTCGTAGAGCTGAGTGGTGGAGGCGTTGGTGCGTTCGGCGCCGATGCCGCCGGTGAGCCAGTAGCCGAGCAGGTCCGGGATCAACAGCAGCGTTGCCGCATCAGCAAGCCGGTCGCCTTCGGACAGCAGCTGGTAGAGCGTGTTGAACGGCAGTTGCTGCAACCCGGTGACGTCGTAGAGTTCCCGCGCCGGGATCGACTCCTCCACCTTCTCGATGGCGCCGTCGGTCCGGGAATCCCGGTAGTGCACCGGATTGCCGAGCAGCCTGCCGGCGCGGTCGAGCAGGCCGTAGTCCACGGCCCAGGAATCGATGCCGATACCCGACAGGTCGCCGGCCCGATGCGCCGCTTGGATCCCGGCCAGGGTTTCGCGGTGGATGCCGAGGATGTCCCAGTGCAGCGTGGTACCGGCGCCGTGGCCCACCCGGACGGCGCCGTTGGGGAACCGATGTACCTCCTCGATCTCGAGGCGTCCCGGCCCGACCGCCCCGGCCATCACCCGCCCGCTGGAGGCGCCGAGGTCGACCGCCGCCAGCCGCATCAGCGGAGGAACGCCGCAGCGACGCCCGCGTCCACGGGCACGTGGAGTCCGGTCGTGTGGGTCAGGTCGCCGCCGGTGAGCGCGAAGACCGCGGCGGCGACATGTTCCGGCAGCACCTCTCGCTTGAGGATGGTGCGCTGGGCGTAGAACTCGCCCAGGTCCTCTTCGGACACTCCGTACACCGCCGCGCGCTGGGCACCCCAGCCACCGGCGAAAATGCCGGAACCACGGACCACGCCGTCGGGATTGACACCGTTGACCCGGATGCCGTGCTCCCCCAGTTCGGCC
The DNA here is from genome assembly GCA_963766045.1 of uncultured Actinomycetota bacterium. Classification (GTDB taxonomy): domain Bacteria; phylum Actinomycetota; class Actinomycetes; order Mycobacteriales; family Pseudonocardiaceae; genus Amycolatopsis. The sequence goes on from CAVXYN010000003.1 coordinate 3,978,635, forward strand.
GCGAGCAGCCGGACCTGGTGCGCCTGGTCCGCCTTCGCCGCGCCATAGGCGACGTTGTTCGGCCCGGCGAAGACCGAGTTCTTCGACGAGATATAGACGATGTCGCCACCGATGCCCTGTGCGACCATCGCCTTCGCGGCCGCCTGGGAAACCAGGAACGAGCCCTTGGCCATCACGTCGTGCTGCAGATCCCAGTCGTGTTCCGATGTCTCCAACAGCGGCTTCGAAATGGACAGACCCGCGTTGTTGACCACCAGGTCGATCCCGCCGAAGGCGAGCGCGGCGGCGTCCACGGCGGACCGGACGGCTGCGGCATCGGTGACGTCCGCCGCGATCGCGATGGCCGAACCGATGTCGGCGGCCACTTCGGCCGCGGCGACCCCGTTGACGTCCGCGATCGCGACGCAGGCGCCCTCGGCCGCGAGTCGCTGAGCGATGGCCTTGCCGATCCCCGAACCTGCGCCGGTGACCAGTGCGATCCGGCCGGCGAGAGGTTTCGGCTTCGGCATGCGCTGTAGCTTCGCCTCTTCCAGCGCCCAGTACTCGATCCGGAACTTCTCGCTCTCCGGGATCGGCGCGTAGGAGGACACGGATTCGGCTCCACGCATGACATTGATGGCGTTGACATAGAACTCCCCCGCCACTCGCGCGGTCTGCCTGTCCTTGCCGAAGGAGAACATGCCGACGCCCGGTACGAGCACGATCGCCGGATCCGCACCACGCATCGCCGGGCTGTCCGGGTTCGCGTGCCGCTGGTAGTAGTCGGCGTAGTCGACGCGATAGACCTCGTGCAATTCCTTCAGCCGCGCGACCGAATCCTCGAGGGACGCGGTCGCGGGCAGGTCGAGCACCAGCGGCCGGACCTTGGTGCGCAGGAAATGATCCGGGCAGGACGTACCCAGCGCCGCGAGGGGCGCGAGCTTCTCCCGCGCCAAGAAGTCGAGCACGACGTCGCCGTCGGTGTAATGCCCGATCTGACGCTGATCGGTCGAAGCGAGTCCGCGGATCACCGGCGCCAAGGCCGCCGCACGCGCGTGCCGCTCGGCCTCAGGCAGGGGCTCGAACCCGCGGACGACGGCACCGAACGGCTCGGCGCTCCCCCGTTCGGCGAGGAACTTCTCCGCTGTACGGATGATCTCCAGCGAATTCCGTTGACATTCTGAGGAGGTCTCGCCCCAGGCGGTGATGCCGTGCCCGCCGAGGATGACGCCGATAGCCTGCGGATTGGCCCGTTTGACCGCCGCGATGTCCAGCCCCAGCTGGAAACCGGGCCGGCGCCAGTCGACCCACGCGACACGGTCGCCGAAACATTCCTTGGTCAGCGCGGCACCGTCTGCGGCCGTGGCCAGTGCGATACCGGAATCCGGATGCAGGTGGTCGACGTGAGCGGCGTCCACCAGGCCGTGCATCGCGGTGTCGATCGATGGAGCGGCGCCGCCTCGGCCGTGCAGGCAGTAGTCGAACGCGGCGACCATCTCGTCTTCGCGCTCCACTCCCGGATAGACGTCGACGAGCGCGCGAAGCCTGTCCAGCCGCAGCACGGCCAGTCCGGCCTCGGTCAGTGTGCCGAGATCGCCGCCGGATCCCTTGACCCACAACAGTTCCGTCGGCTTCGCAGTGACGGGGTCGAGCATCTCCCCCTTCGCCGAGGTGTTCCCGCCGGCGTAGTTCGTAGTGCGCGGATCCGCGCCGAGGGCGTTGCTGCGGGCGACGAGGTCAGCGGGCACGGTCATCGTGGTCAGGCTCCCCATCCGGCCTGGTGGCCGTCGGCTCGTTCGGCGACGATCTTCTCCTGGTACCCGCTGCCGTGGTAGGCGGCGATCGGGTCCGGGTCCAGGCCCGCCTCGGTGCGCAGCTCGGCCAGCAACGGCCGGACGTCGGTGTTGTAGGCGTCCATCAGGATCGCGTTCGCCCCCAGCACATCACCCGACCGCTGGGCGGCCCGCAGTGCGGTTTGGTCGACCAGCAAGGCCTTCGCGGTGGCCTCCTGCACGTTCATCACCGACCGGATGATCGCCGGGATCTTCGCCTCGATGTTGTGGCACTGGTCGAGCATGAAATTGATGCCCCGTGCCGGATCCAGCGCGTCACCACGGACGATCTCGTACATGATCCGGAACAGCTGGAAGGGGTCCGCGGCGCCGGCCATCAGGTCGTCGTCGGCGTAGAAACGGGAGTTGAAGTCGAACGCGCCCAGTTTCCCGGCGCGCAGCAGGAACGCGACGATGAACTCGATGTTCGTGCCGGGTGCGTGGTGCCCGGTGTCGATGCACACCGTCGCCTTCTCCCCCAGTTCGACGCAATGCGCATAGGACGTGCCCCAATCCGGGACGTCGGTCGCGTAGAACGCGGGCTCGAACAGCTTGTACTCCAGCAGGATCCGCTGGTTCTCGCCGAGCCGGTCGTACGTCTCGCGCAACGCCTCCGCCAGCCGATCCTGCCGGTCACGAAGGTCGTCCTGGCCGGGGTAGTTGATGCCGTCGGAGAACCACAGCTTCAGGTCGCGCGAGCCGGTGGCGTCCATGATCGCGATCGCCTCGAGCAGATGGTCAGTGGCCTTGCGGCGGACGCGCGCGTCCGGGTTGGTCACCGACCCCAGCCTGTAGTCCTCGTCCTGGAAGACGTTCGTGTTGATCGCGCCGATCTCGATGCCGAGGCCCTTCGCGTACGCGGTCAACGCGCCGTAGTCGTCCACCCGGTCCCACGGGATGTGCAGCGCGACGCTCGGCGCGACCCCGGTGAACCGGTGCACCGTCGCCGCGTCCGCGATCTTCTCCTCGGGCGTGCGCGGAACACCGGCCTGCGGAAACACCTTGAACCGGGTGCCGGAGTTGGCGAACGCCCACGATGGCGTCTCGATCCGTTGCGTCCGCAGTGCGGCCTTGACGGCCGTGATGTCGGCCAAATCGATCACGTCCTCAATGTCTGTGGGTGAACCCGCGACCGCAATCGACGTCGGCAGGACGCGACCGGGTCTTCCGCGTCACGATGGCGGGCATGGCGCCCTGCCACCGCGATAGCGGGGCCTTCGGCCGAGGCGGGTTCACGCGTTTGGTCGCTCTTGCAGTACATCTCAGCTCCGCAAACAGGCCATCAGAAGTTGAACTTGTCGATGTTCCCCAGGTCGAACACGGTCGGCGGACCGAGCACGATCTCACCGTTCGCTCCGATCGTGTACTCGCCGAGCTTGCCCGCCTTGAACTTCTGGCCCTCCGTCCCGGTGATCTGCCCGGAGCTCAGCGCCACGCCCGCGTAGGCGGCCAGATATCCGATGTCGGCCGGGTTCCACAGTGCGAACTGTTTCACTGTGCCGTCCTTGACGAAGGCACGCATCTGATTCGGTGCGCCAAGACCGGTGACCGCGACCTTGCCCTTGTAACTCGACGAGCTGATGTACCGGGCCGCTGCCGCGATACCGACCGTGGTCGGCGCGACGATCGCCTTCAGGTTCGGGAACGACTGCAGCAGACCTTGGGCCTCCTGGAACGACTTCTGGTCGTCGTCGTTGCCGTAGGCGATCTTGACGAGTTTCAGGTTCGCGTACTCCGGCTTGGCCAGGGTCTGCTTGACCACCTCGATCCAGGCGTTCTGGTTGGTGGCGTTGGGGGTGGCGGACAGGATCGCGATCTCCCCGGACCCGCCTGCCAGCTCGCCCGCCATCTTCACCAGCTGCTCGCCGATGCCCTGGGTGGTCGCCTGGTTGATGAAGACGTCCCGGCAGTCCTTCGCCGCGTCGGAGTCGAACGTGACGACCTTGATCCCGGCGCTCCGCGCCTGGTTCAGTGACGGGCATACCGCGTTCGGGTCGTTCGCGGCGATGCCGATCACGTCCTGCTGTTGCTGAATGAGCGTGTTGATATAGCTGACCTGCGAGGACGCGCTGGCGTCATTCGGCCCGACCAGTTTGTACTCGCCCTTCAGAGCCTCCAGCGCGGTCTTGCCGCCGCCGACCAGGGTGTCGCTGTAGGGGTTGTTGAGCTGTTTGGGCAGGAACGCCATCTTCACGCCCTCCTTGGCGGCGGCGTTCGGGTCCGCGGCCGCTGTGGTCGGTGCCGCGGCAGCGTCGCCGCTGTCGTTCTTGGTGGTGCCACTACAGGCAGCCAGGGTCACCACCAACCCGGCCGAGAGGACTCCGGTGAGAATTCGACGCAGTGACGGCGACATTGTCGTCAACCTTTCTGGGGAACGGCGGGTGAGGACTGCCGACGGCGACGCTGGAGTGCGGTGCGGGCCGAGGACACGATGTTGGGGAGGAGCACCGAAACGATCAGCAGCACGCCGGTCACGATGTTGAGCGCCTCGTTCGAGACGTCCTGCAGTCGCAACGCGTTCTGGAGGCTCGCCAGCAAGACCACGCCGGCGAGCACGCCGGGAAGCGTGCCCTTGCCGCCGAAGATCGAAACGCCGCCGAGCAGCACCGCGGCCACCACGGCGAGTTCGAGGCCGAAACCGTTGTCGGCCCTCGCGCTGGAGTACCGCAACGTCCACAGCACTCCGGCGAGCCCCGCGACAGCGCCTCCGACTACGTAGAGCCAGAACTTCAGCCGTCCGGTCCGGACGCCGGCGAACCGCGCGGCCTGCTCGCTCGCCCCGGCCGCGAACACGCCGCGTCCGATCGGGGTCGCATGCAGGACCACGCCGAAGATCAGGGCCAGCAAAACCAGTGGTACCAACATGTTCGGGATCGGGCTGTCGCCGATGGTGCCGGTGACCCACGACGTGTAGCTACGCGGGAAGTCCGCCACGGCGCCGTCACCGAGCACGACGAAGGCCAGCCCTCGGTAGAGCGCGAGCGTGCCGATGGTGACGGCGAGCGAAGGCAGTTTCAGGACGGTGACGAAGAAACCGTTCAACGCGCCGAGTACCGCACCCGATACGACGCACAACGGGATGATCGATTCGATCGACATCCCGGCGTTCCACAGCGATCCCATCACCGCCGACGTGAGCCCGAGCGTGCTCGCCACCGAGAGGTCGATCTCGCCGGTGACGATCACGAAGGTCATCGGCAGCGCCACCAGCGCGATCGGCAGCAGGTCCAGCAGCAGGAACGTGAAGTTGCGGCTGGTGCCGAAGTTCTCGACGGCGCCGGAGGCGACCAGCAGGACGACGACGGTCACCACGATGACCGCGGCGTCCCAGCTCGCCAGCCGGGACAACCAGGCCGGACGGTGCGCCGATGCCGTTTCAGACAAGGCCGGGTCAGACATGGGAATCCCTCTTCTTCAACGCCTTCGCCACACGGGCGGCCACCAGCCGGTCGGCACCGATGGCCAGCAGGATCAGCGCGCCGACGATCGCCTGCTGCCAGAACTGGTCGATGTCGAGCACAGCGAGAGCGCTCCCGATGACGGTCAGCAGCAACGCGCCCAGTCCCGCGCCCCACACCGAGCCGCTGCCGCCGAACACCGCGACCCCACCGACGACCGCGGCCGCGACGACGTTGAGTTCGTACCCGGTGCCGGCGGCGGCGTCGATGGTGCCGAACCGGGCGGCGAACAGCACCCCGGCCAAACCTGCCAGGGCACCACTGACGGCGAACGCGGCGCTGGTGTTGCGGCCGATCTTGATTCCGGCGAGGTTCGCCGCCTGCGGACTCGAACCCATCGCGTACAGCTCGCGACCGGCGCGGTAGTTGCGCAGCACCAGCCCGGCGGCGGCCATCACGAGCAGTGCGATGAGTACCAGCCACGGAATGCCGAGCAGGGACGAGTTTCCGAACGCGAGGAACGACCCCGGCAGTTTGTCGGCGTTGATCTGCTGCCCACCGGCCCAGAAGTAGCTGACGCCGCGGTAGGCGTACAAGGTGCCGAGGGTGACGACCAGCGCCGGGACCTGGCCGAACCGCACGAGCCCGCCGTTCACGAGACCGCAGACCGCGCCGATCGCCAACCCGGTCACCAGCGCGACGATCACCGGCGTTCCCGGGTTGTCGCGCAACAACGAGCCGACCGCGAAGGCGGACAAGCCGAGTACAGAACCGACGGACAGGTCGATGTTGCGGGTGATCATCACGACGGCCTGTCCGACGGCCAGCACGGCGAGGATCGCCGTGCCGAGCAGGATGTCCCGGATACTCTGCCCGGACAGGAATCTCGCGTTCTGCGTCGCGGTGAACACGACCAGCACGACAAGGGCGACCGCGATACCCGACTCGCGGGCCCGGAACACCGTCCCCCATGCCGAACGGCGATCCGACGCGGTCATCTCGCGGGGCGGCGGGGCCTCGATCTTCGTCGCGTTCACGCCACCGCTCCCTGCCCCATCGCCGCGAACATCACCGAGTCCTCGGTGGCCTCCGCGCGCGGGATCTCCGCCACGATCCGGCCTTCCCGCATCACCAGCACCCGGTCGGCCATGCCGAGCACCTCCGGAAGCTCCGAGGAGACCATCACCACGGCGACCCCTTCGGCGGCCAGCGCCGACATCAGGCGGTGCACCTCGGCCTTGGTGCTCACGTCGATACCGCGAGTCGGCTCGTCCACGATCAGCACCCTCGGCGCCGTCGCGAGCCATTTGGCGAGCACCACCTTTTGCTGGTTGCCACCGGAAAGCGTGCCGACCGGGTCACCGAGCCGGGCGTACTTCGTCCGCAACCGCCGTGTCCAGTTCACCGCGTCCCGCCGCTCGCTCCCGCCGAAGAGGAGGCCGAGCTTCGACAGCGCGCGAGACCGCGGCAGTGTCACGTTCCGCTCGATCGACAGGTCCATCACCAGGCCCTGCTGGCGCCGGTCCTCAGGCACCAGCGCCATTCCGGCGGCCATCGCGGCCCGTGGTGAACCCGCCTTGAGTTTCCGGCCGCTCAACCGGACCACGCCGCCATCTCGTTTGTCGACGCCGAAAACCGCCTGCACCACCTCGGACCGACCGGAGCCGACGAGGCCCGCGAACGCGACGATTTCGCCCGCCCGTACGGAAAACGAGACGTCACGGAAGACACCCTCACGAGACAGTCCTTCGACCTCGAGGACCACCGCGCCGGGTTCGACGTCCTGTTTGGGGAACAACGCCTCGAGGTCACGGCCCACCATGCGGCGGACCATCTCGTCGACTGTCACCTCCGGAACCGGGTCGGTCGAGACCAGCCCGCCGTCACGCATGATGGTCACGCGCTGGCACAACTCGGTGATCTCCTCGAAGCGGTGCGAAATGAACATGATCGCCGCGCCTTCGTCGCGCAGTGTCCGGGCGACCGAGAACAGGCGCTCGACCTCGACCAGGCTCAGCGCGGCGGTCGGCTCGTCCATGATCAGTACCCGCGCGTCGGCGCTGAGCGCCTTGGCGATCTCGACGATCTGCTGATCGGCGATCGAAAGCCCGCGGGCGGGCCGGGCAGGGTCGATCCGCACGCCGAGCCGGGCGAACAACCGCTCGGCCTCCGCCCGGATCGCGGCCCGGTCGATCATCCCAAGGCGGTGGCGCGGATGCCTGCCCATCACGATGTTCTCGGCTACCGAGAGATCGGGAAACAGGGTCGGCTCCTGGTAGATGACCGCGATTCCGGCGGCCTTCGCGTCGGCGGGCGAACCGAACGCGACCTCTTCACCGTCCAGCAGCATCGTTCCGGTATCCGGCCGGTGGACGCCCGCGAGCATCTTCACGATGGTCGACTTGCCCGCGCCGTTCTCCCCCACCAGCGCATGCGCCTCCCCCGCGTACAGGGGGAACGACACTCCGGCGACGGCCGCCACCGCGCCGAACGACTTCGTGACGCCGCGGACCTCCAGCAGGGGCGCGCCACCTGTCTCTTGGCGCCTCATCGCGACCTCCGATTGAAAGGTTTCAATCTGGCGCGATGACGCTACTATGAGCCGGAAGGCGAAGTCAATGACCCGGCTTCCGCCTTCTCCGTACGAGGTTTCACGTTTCATTCGAGGGGGACAGATGAGCCTGCAGGGGTCCCGCGAGCCGGGCGCCGATGCCCGTGCCGCGGGTATCAAGGAGGTCGCGGCCGCCGCCGGCGTATCCCTCGGCACGGTGTCCAATGTGCTCAACCGGCCCGACCGGGTCAGCCCCGCCACGCGCGCCAAGGTCGAGGCGGCCATGGCCGAACTGCGCTTCGTCCGCAACGAATCGGCGCGGCAGCTCCGGGCCGGCCGCAGCCGTGTGCTCGCCTACGTGATGCTCGACGGCGGCAACCCGTTCTTCACCGACGTGGCCGCCGGGATGGAGGATGTCGCCGATGGCGACGACCTGTCCCTGTTCCTTTGCAACACGGCCAATCTGCCCGAGCGCGAGAGGTCCTACCTCGGCAGGCTCGAACAGCATCGGGTGCAGGGCATCCTGATCACCCCGGTGGATCCGGACTCGCCGTTGCTCGATGAGATCGCGAAACGCGGCACCCCCATCGTCATCGTGGACCGCACCCGCGCTCGCACGGCCGACGACGGCGTCACCCACTGTTCGGTGGCCGTCGACGACGTCTACGGCGGCGAGATCGCCGTACGGCACCTGCTCGAACTGGGCCATGAGCGCATCGCGTTCGTCGGCCAGACCAGACCGGGCCAAGCCGAACTCGGCCAGGTGCGCGACCGGCGACAGGGCGCACTACACGCCTTGGCGGAGGCCGGGCTCGGAGCGGAGAGTCTCGTCGATCTCACCACCGCGGGCCTCACCGTCGGGGACGGGCGGAACGCCGGTGAACGTCTTGCCGGGCTGCCCGCGTCGCGCCGCCCGACGGCCGCCTTCTGCGCCAACGACCTTGTCGCGCTCGGCCTGCTGCAAAGCTGTGCGAGCCTGCGCATCCGGGTCCCGGACGACCTCGCGATCGTCGGCTACGACGACATCGAGTTCGCCGCCGCCGCCGCGGTTCCCCTGACTTCCGTACGCCAGCCACGCCAACTGCTCGGGCGTACGGCCGCCGAGTTGTTGTTGCAGGAGACTACCGACGCCGACCATCAGCACCAGCAGGTCACCTTCACCCCCGAACTGATCGTCCGATCGTCCACACAGGACCGCCGTTCTTTGAAATAGAACGATTCAGCACAGGCAAGTAGGCGCCGTCGAATGGTCGTTTGGTACGGCTGGCTTATTGCACTCCCATGACGTGGTGATTACAGTCACAAGCCTAGCCAGTATTGAAACGTTTTAATTCCTTCGAGAATCCCCGTCCGGCCTGTGTTAGGGAGCCCGAAATGCTGCCCTCGAACATCTGGCGTGCGACCACCACCGCCCTCGTCGCGGTCCTGGTCCTGTCCGTCCCCGCCATCCCATCGGCAGGTGCCGCACCTGCGGCCGAGCTGTCCGGCGCCCACTGGGTCTGGTACCCGGAAGGCGAACCCAGCGTCGACGCGCCCGTCGCCAGCCGCTACTTCCGCAAGACCTTCACCGTCGCGGACGCCCCTGTCGCCGATGCCCGGTTCGTCGTGACCGGCGACGACACGGTCGACGTCTGGCTCAACGGCAAGCCGCTGGCTTCCTCGGCCCGTGCCGATGGTTCGTGGCGCGCCGCGCTGCAGGTCGACCTCCGGCCTGCCCTGCTCCCCGGCAACAACACACTCGCCGTCGCCGCCCGCAACACGGGCGGTCCGGCCGGACTGCTCGGCCGCGTGCGCGTGGCCGTGGGATCGAGCACCACGGACCTCATCACCGACGGCACCTGGAAGTCGGCCCAGACCGTGCCGGAAGGCTGGGAACAGCCCGCCTTCGCCGAAGAAAACTGGGCAGGCGCAAGGGATCTGGGTGCCTACGGTGCCGCACCGTGGGGCAAGCAGGTCACCTCACCGGGCCCGGGGACCGGCTCGCCCCTGATCGTCGCGAGCGGAACCGTCGAGCACCGAACCACTCCGTTGGGTGTCGACCCGGCACGACCGCGGTTCGGCTGGAAGCTGACCTCGTCGGCACCACAGCAGCGCCAGTCCGCGTACCAGCTCATGGTGTCGGCGAAGGGCCGCGACGTGTGGAACAGCGGCCAGGTCGCGTCAGGACAGCAGGTGGACGTGCCGTACGCCGGTCCGGCACTGGCCTCACTGACGGCCTACACCTGGCGCGTCCGCGTATGGGACGGCCAAGGCCGGCCAGGGCCGTGGAGCGCGACGCAGCGTTTCGAAACCGGTCTGCGCGCTCCGGCCACGGAATGGGCTGGCGATTTCATCGGCGGCGCCGCGAACTCTCCGGACCTGGGTGGCGCGAGCTGGATCTGGTACCCGGAGGGCGATCCGCTCGGCGGGATACCGGCCGCGACGCGCTACTTCCGGCGCGGCTTCGACCTGAGTACGGCTCCGGCGAAGGCGACCTTGGTGGTGACCGGTGACGACACCGCCACCGTGTGGGTCAATGGGGTTCAGCTGAGTTCGTCGCCCCGGGTGCCCGATTCGTGGAAGCAGGCCGCCGTCATCGACCTCGGCGGCAAACTCACCGCGGGAGCGAACACGATCGCCGTACGGAGCGAGAACACTTCGCAGAGCCCTGCCGGGATGATCGCGAAACTGACCATCCAAAGTGGGCCCACGGTGATCACCGACGGCGGCTGGAAGGCGAACCAGACCGGACCGAGCAGCTGGGAACAGCGCGGATTTGATGACAGCGCCTGGACGTCCGCGCGGGCACTGACGACCTACGGCACCGGGCCGTGGGGTTCGAACGTGTCCATCAGTGTGCCCGCTCCCCTGCTGCGTAAGAGTTTCACGGTCACCAAGCCGGTCGCCAGCGCCCGGCTGCTGACCACCGCACTGGGCTTGCAGGAAACCAGGCTCAACGGAGCGAAGGTCGGCTCTGACGTCCTTGCGCCGGGATGGACGGACTACACGAAGCGGCTTCAGTACCAGGTGTTCGATGTGACCGGGCAGATCCGCCGGGGCGAGAACGCGCTCGGTGCGTGGCTCGGCAACGGCTGGTACTCCGGCAATATCGGCTTCGCGGGCTCCCAGCGCTACGGCACAAAGCCCTGGTACTCCGCGCAACTGCAGCTCACGTACGCCGACGGCTCCAGCTCGGTCGTCCGCACCGACGGCACCTGGAAGACCACCGACGGGCCGATCCGCGCCGACGATCTCTACCAAGGCGAGAGCTACGACTCCCGGCTGGCGGCGGCAGGGTGGGACGGTCCCGGGTTCAACGACAAAGCGTGGCAGAACACGGGCGTCCGAACCGGCGCGAAGCCGAACCTAGTGTCCCAAGTGGACAACGGAGTGTCCGTGCAGCAGGAATTCCGGCCGGTCGCGATCACCCAGCCCAAGCCCGGCGTGTGGGTGTTCGATCTGGGACAGAACTTCACCGGCTGGAACCGCCTGTCCGTGGCCGGTCCGGCGGGGTCGACTGTCACGATGCGCCACGCCGAAGTGCTCAACTCCGACGGCACGCTGTACGTCGACAACCTCCGTGCGACGCAGGCGACCGACCGCTTCACGTTGGCGGGAACCGGAAAGACGGAAACCTACGAGCCCAGGTTCACCGTGCACGGCTATCGGTATGTGGAGCTGACCGGGCTGGCCTCGGCACCCACGACGGCCACGGTCACCGGGCGTGCGGCGTGGACCAACGGCGCGCAGACGGGCACGTTCACCACCTCGAACGCCATGCTGAATCAGGTGCAGCACAACATCCTGTGGGGCGAGCGCTCGAATATGCTGTCCATCCCGACCGACTGCCCGCAGCGCGATGAGCGCCTTGGCTGGACCGGGGACATCGGGATCTTCGCGGGTACCTCGACGTTCAACGTCGACGTGCGCAACTTCCTTGGCAAGTTCAGTGACGACCTCGTCGACGCTCAACGGCCCGACGGCGCGTTCACCGACGTGGCGCCGGGAGTGATCGACGGCGCGGGCAAGGCGGGCTGGGGCGACGCGGGCGTGATCGTGCCTTACACACTGTGGCAACGTTACGGGGATACCGGCGTCATCGACGAGCACTTCGCTGCGATGGTCAAGTGGGTCGAGTATCTGCGGAGCACGTCAGGCAGCGACCTGATCCGCGACCACGAGACCTTCGGAGATTGGCTCAACGTCAACGACAACACCGCGCGGGACGTCATCTCGACGGCGTTCTTCAGCTGGTCCGCACGGTTGCTGTCGCGGATGGCGGCGGCGACCGGCCGCACCGCGGAGGCGAGCAAGTACGGCACACTGGCCGACCAGGTCGCGGCCGCCTTCACCGGCAAATTCGTGGCGGCGGACGGAACGGTGGGCGCGGGCACTCAGACCGCCTACGTCTTGGCACTGGCCTTCGGTCTGTTGCCGGGAAACCGGGTCCAGGCCTCGGCCGACCGGCTGGCGGCGAAGGTCGCCGCGACCGGCGGGCATCTGAGCGTCGGCTTCCTCGGAGTGGAGAACCTGTTGCCGGTACTGGCGAACCACGGCCACGCCGACGTCGCCTACCAGGTTCTGCTCCAGCCTGGTTTCCCCGGCTGGGGCTACATGGTCAGCCGCGGCGCGACCACGATCTGGGAACGCTGGGACGGTATCCGCCCTGACGGCACGTTCAACGATCCGGGGATGAACTCGTTCAACCACTATGGCCTGGGTTCGGTGGGCGACTTCTTCTACCGCGAAGTCGGCGGGCTCGCCCCCGACGGTCCGGCCTACTCGGCGTTGCGGATGGCTCCACGTCCCGGTGGCGGCCTGACCTCGGCGAAGTCGGTCTACGAGACGCCCTATGGCGGCGCCGCCAGTGACTGGTCCATTTCCGGCGGCACGCTCACCCTGCGCGTGAAGATCCCGGCCGGAACCTCGGCCACCGTGGTGGTCCCGACGAGCAGGCCGGCGGCGATCACGTCCCCGGCCCAGGCGGTGCCGACGGCACCGGGCACGTTCTTCCTTCCCGCCGGGTCGTACGTCTTCACCGCACCGGCGTAAGCGTTCTGGGTCGTTGAAGGAGCCCGCCGGCTCTGGGTGCTCTTGGTGCTCTGGCTTTCCGGACGGGACACCGAGGAGACCGGTACCGCAGGTGAGGCTGGCCGGTGGCGGTGAACTCGCGGGGCGAGCTACCAGAACAACGCCTCCGCGCCACGACCGCAGGACACACGTCCAGCAACGGAAAACGGGACCAGCCTTGGACACACCGAGAAGACCCGCACCTCAGATGAGATTGACTACCGGGCCTGGACGGCTAGAACGGCGGCGTGTCGTCGTCTTCGAGTTGTTCGCGGGGTTCGTGGAGGGGTTCGGGAGCCGCGGTGTAGGTGTGGCCGGACGGAGTGGTGATGGTCATGCCGCCGTTGCCGGTGGGGTCCGCATGCCAGCCGGGTTCGTTGCGGAGCTGGTTGTGGATGGTGCAGTAGCCGCGGCAGTTGTGGTGATCGGTCGGCCCGTTCTGCGCCCGGGTGACGATGTGGTCGATCTCGGAGAACTCGGCCGGACGATGACAACCCGGCTGAGTACATTGCCGATCCCGTGCCCGGATGAACCGGGCCAGCGACGCCGGGGCCCGGTACTGGTTGCTCCCCACTTCCAGCAACTGGCCGGTCGCGGGATCGGTGATCAGCCGAGACCAGGTCGAATTCGGATCGGCGGCGATCTCCTGGGCCAGCCAGTCCGGGATGGAGCCGTACCCGGCGAGCTGAGCCGGGTCGTTGTGTAACCCGATCAGCGACAGCAGATCCACGTAGACGTGGATGTGGGCCTTCGGGCTGCCGTGGCCATCCTCGGTGAGGAGGCGTTCGGCGAACAGGTCGGCCCGGTGCTGATCCAATGTCTTGGTTTTGTCTTTGGTGCGGCGGGTTTTCGCGGCCCGGTCCAGTGAGGCGTAGATCGAGCCGGCGACTTCGGAGGGGAGGTAGCCGGAGAGGGTGGACATGGTGTCGTCCTCGTGTTGCAGCGAGATATGCCGCAGGGCACGTTTCGCCTGTACCCGAGCCGCATAGCCGTCGGGATCGAATTTCTGGACGGCGTAGTTCGCCGAATCGCGGATCGCGGCGGGGTCACGATTGGCGAGGCGGGAGGTCATGAACTCATCCACCAGGGCGGCGATCTCGTCCGGCACTTCCCGGGTCGGGCGGGTGACCTTCGACGCCTTGTACAGATCGATATCACCGCGGTCCAACGCCGCCAACGTCCGCGGCAACCGCGTCACCAGCGCGACCGCATCCTCCACCAGGAAAAACGCCGTGTTACGAGAGACCGAGAAGCATAACGCCACCTCCTCGGTCACCGATCTTCGCGACCGACCGACTTCCGCGAACCGCGCCAACGCACGAACCAGACGCCCCTGCGCCCGCCGAGCCAGCTTCTCCTCGGCAAAGGAGGCATCGAGAAACCGGGCCGCTTCGGGATTATAGGCAAGAGTATTGGTCACACCATGATCATACTCGAACACGACGTTCGATCGCATCATTTGATTGCAAACACTTCCGGCGCATTCAGCGAGCATTTTTCATCTTTGTCTTCGAGGGTGGGGATGGCTTTGGCGTGGGCGGTGTTGGCGGCTGTGTAGGCCAGCGCCAGCGGGCGTGGTGGCAGGTGTTCGTTGCGGGTGTTCTTGTAGCGTGTGATCACGCTTACGGCGATCTGGCGGTAGTCACCGTCATCGCTCGCTCAGCTGATCAGCAGCGGGGCGTCCCACCCGGTGACCGGGGGCCCGCCGGTGGCGTGGCAGTGCAGGGCGAGCGCGATACCCGCCGCGCCTTCCAGGTAACCAGGGCGATCGAGGGGCCTGACCGAACCGGGGTAGTCGTACCGGAAGCCGAACGGCGCTCCCCGGTCGTAGGCCTTTTCGAGCCGCACGGCGAGTTCGTCCGCGATTTCGGTGTAGTACGTGTTCCCGGTGTCGAATGCCATTCGTGAGGCGATCTGCAGCAAGCCGGCCCAGCCGTGGCACAGCCCGAAGTCCCGGATCGGGCTTTGCCCGGCGAGGGCGATGGCGAAGGCACCCCGCAATGCGCTGTGCGCGGTTTCGCACCACGGCTCGTCGTCCAGCACGGTCCCGGCCAGGAACAGCGCGCGTCCGATCCCAGCCGCGCCGTAGCACCAGACTTCGCGGTACCTGCCCGAGGGCGAGGGGCCGTCCAAAGTGATGGAGTACGGCCAGAACGGCCCCAACTCGTCGGAAAGCCGCCACTTCCGCATCAACGACAGGATCCGCAGGATCGCCTCATCGTGCCGGGCCACCGTCACCCCGGCCTGCTTGGCGAGCGCGAGCAGCGCCAGCGGACCACTGACCCCGTGCGCCATCCCGCAGTTGAGGTGTCCGCCCGCTTCGGTCGTGATCCCGGCCGTGTCGTGGTGATTCCACCATGCCGGCATACGCCGTCCCCGCACGTCGACATCGTCGGCGACCGCGATGTCCACGAGCGTTGCCAGGACGTCCTCCAAGGCGGCCAGCAGCACGGGGTTCCCGGTCGTGGAGTAGCGAGCGAGCAGATGCCTGCCGACACCGGTGATCCCCGAGGTCACGTCGTAGCCCGACCACCCGCCGATGGCCTGGCCATCGGCGATCCTCGCGCGGTCGCGGGCGGCCAGTGCATGGCATTCCCGGCTGATCGCCTGGTCGAACTGCGTGAGCATCGACTGGTAGCCGGCGCCCTCCGCCACCGCTGCCGCGTGCGCGGCGAACGCCAGTGCCGTGACGCCGCCGAACAGGCCCCCGCCCTGTGGCGGAGCCGTCGAAGCCAACGCGGCCCGCAGATGGGCGTGGGTGTGCTCACGCAGCCCGGGATCACTCGCGCTGAGCTCGGCGTACAACAGGGCCACCGCGGGATGGCCGTCGGACAGTGCCACCGGGGCCCACAACGTGGCGTCCCCGGAGTCCGTCCGCAACGCGTTGCCGGGAGCGTCCGTCGTCGTCACCACCCGCACCGGGTCGGCGAGCCGCTCGCTCAGTTCGGTGACGATATGCGTGGTCATCGACGCTCCTGTCGTTCGCGGTCCTGGTGGGCCTGCACGACACCCCTGGCGATGGCGTAGGCGTCGCGTTCGTCCTCGAGTCCAGTGCCGCTGAGGCGGTTGTGGTGCACGTGAAGCACCGAGGCGATCGCGCCCGACACCACGGCGCCGTCGGAGTCGCGTACCGCGCGGGCGTAGTCCAGCAGCAGTGGTGCCCGCCGTCGCCAGCTGTCCAGCAGTTCCCGGCCGCCTGGAAGTGCGGCGAGCGCACCGGGATCGAGCGACCGGACGGCCTCGCGCCGGCACTTCTGGAACGCCTTGTGGTGCTCGTCTTTCGGGAAGACGGCGAGCAGCCAATCCCGCCATCCGTCGTCGCCGCGCAGCAGCCGTGCCAGCTCAAGATGGTTCGCGGCGAGCAGCAGATTCATCGGGAGCTCCAGCTTTCCCTGTTCGTGAAGGGAAAGCTGTTCCAGTACGGACTCCGAGTCCGCGTGGAACGCGCGTTCGGCGGCGTCGATCACACCCGCCCCGCCGTACCGGGTGATCTCCGGCAGATAGGTTCCGGTCGCGAGCTCGGCGATCAGGCCCGCCTCGATCAGCTCGCCCGCCCACCGGTGCACGATGGGCAGAAGCTCACCGTTGAGCGCGTCCGGTTCGCCATGGAACCGGACGCGCAGATGATGACGCGGGTCGGCGTAGCGCAGGAAGAACCACCGGTCACTGAGCGGCTGCGCCTGCGACACCAGCTCGGGCAGGTGGTGGGTCAGTAGTTCGGTGTGCCTGCCGCGGTCGGCGTACACCTTGAGGTAGAGCCATTCCCCACCCGGCGGGTACGACCGGCTCACCAAGGGGCGCGAGGCGGTCGCGAGCCTTGTCCGTGGTCGTGCAGGGCTCAATGGCACGACCGGCACGACCACTTCGGCCGCGTGCCCGTGAGCCCAGCCGGAGCCGAAATCCCCGCCCGCGGGCTCCTCCCGCAGGACCAGCCCCGGACGTTTCCTGAGGTCCGCTCGCAGCAGCTCCACGGCTGCGGAGGTGTCGAGGTCGAGCCGGATCCGGCGGTCGCCCGGGGCGGTGGCGTAAACGACGCCCGGCACGGACCGATCGGCTCGCCAACGCTCGAAGAGTCGCAGCCATTCGCCGCGTTCGAGGTCTTCGCGCAGCCGGGGGTCGGGCAGCCAGCGCGCCGGGCTGAGCACCGTGCGGCCGTGGCGGATCCTTGGTAGGTAAGGGAGATCCGCGGCGGCACCCCAGTTCCACAGTGGCCAGGACGGAGTGCGGTTCTCGCCGATCTCGATCAGGAGACGCACCGCGTTCGGCACGGAGAGTTCCGGGTTGAGCGAGTGGAACAGCAGAGGTGCGATTTCCCGGCCGTCCCGGAGTGACACCACGGCGAACCGGTCGAAGCCCGCGGTGATCCCGAGATCGTCGAGGCTCAGTTCGGCCGGGCGTTCGGCGTAGGCGCCGAGCACCACCGTCTCACCGGTCAACCTCGGTACCTGCGTCACGTTGGCCATCCGGGGATGCAGTGGTGGCGTGAGCAACTGCGCCGGCGTCACCCCTTGCCCGGCGACGAGGTCGACGGCCACCGCGCCGACCTTGTCCCTCAGCTGCGGGAGCAGCGGCAGGAACCGGCCGAACAACGCGCCGGCCCGGGTGAAGTTCACGTCGCCACCGCCGACGAGCCGGAACTCGCCACGCCGCAAGGCGTCCTCGGAGTCGGCGAGGAGCTGCGCGCATATTTCCGCGTACGAGCCGCGCCCATCCGCGCCGCCCGGCCTGGTGAGCCGGTCGATGATGTCGGTGTCCAGCAGTACTTCGCGCTCGCCGAGCGCGGCGGCTCGCATGGCCAGTCCGAGCAACGTGGCGTCCCGTCCGGACTCACCGGACGGCTTGCCTTCGCCCGGCCGGTTGCCCGGCGGCAGCAGATATCCGGCAGGCGGGCCGATGCCGCGTTCAGGGTCGAGCACGTCTTTGATGCCGACAACGGCGCCGATGCCGTACCGCTCGAGGAAATCCCTGCGGTAGCCCATCAGCGGGTCGGCCGGGGCCAGCCGCGGCGGGGCCACGCGCCAGGCGACCTCGGCGGCCGCGGCCAGCTCGTCCGCCACGGTGGAAGGCAACACGATCTCGGCATCCATGCCGAGATCGACCTGCAACAGCTGGGCCTGGTCGTGCATGCCGCGCATGGTCGCCGTCACGGCACGCAGCTCGTCGTGGCCCCCGCCGACCGGCGTTGCGGAGTAGCGGGCGAGTTCGTCGCGGACCTTAGCCAGATCGGCCGCGGGCCCGATGCGGGCGAGCACGTGTGCGATCGGGTCCTCGGCGGTCGCGGGCGGGCGCAGGTCGGTGACCAGGAACTCCAGAGCCACCAGCTGGATGACCAGCTTGGTGAGTACGTCCTCGTCGGCTTCCTGCAACTCCGTACCGAGCTTCGCGAGCAGTGCCGGAACGGGGAGCGGGGACTGTGCCGCCAGGAGAGCGGCCCGCACCGGTCGGGTATACCGGACGGTGCGCTCCCGATCGTCCGGGCCGCGAACGCCGCTTTCCTTGGGTACCAAGGGAAGTACCAGCCGGTCACCCCGGAGGAAGCACAGGTCGTTGCGGACGACCCGCAGCCGGGAGAGCGTCGCCGGATCGACCTCACGGTGCCGGATCACGTCGGCCAGCCAGCTCATGTCGACGCGCACGTGCCTGCGGTGCTCGGTCCCGACGCGGATCTTCGGCTGCTCGTCGAACCGGGCCGCCGCCACGCCTGCCATCAGACCGAAGGGGGTGGGACGCTGCGTCATCCTGGCCAGGTACCGGGTGAGCGACAGCGCGGCACGGCGCCGCTTAGCCGGATCGGGGAGTGTGCCGGAGCTGATCTTTTCCAGCGCGGCGGCGAGCGAGGGGCTGGACACCTCGATCGCCTCGCGGACGTAGGGATCGGCGCACATCTCACGCAGGAACGCGTCGACCGCCTCGGAACCTTCCAGTTCCTCGTCCAGCGGTGCCGGGTGCTCGCCGTCGCCCGACGGCCGTGCCGAGAGCCGCACGATCGCGAAGTCGAGCGCGCGAAATCGGGTGAGGGTAACGGTTACAGCCCTCCTGAGTCGTCTGCTCGAAGTGAACGGCCGGAACGGCCCGGATGCGCCGATGGCGCACCCGGGCGGTCATCCGGTCGTCCGGCTCAGCCGGTCAGCACGACCCGGAATGGGTGCACGCCACCGACGTGCACGGGGAGGTGCAGGTGTTGAGCGCGGCACTGTCGTGCTCAGGGCGTTCCGCGAGGGCGACACCGGAGTCGCCGAAATGCTCGGCCCAGCCGGCTCCTGCCACACCCTCGATTTTCGGGTCGAGATCGAATTCACCCATGGTGTTCCGCTCCTTTCCTCGGCTGCCGTCCATGCCCCCAGGCACGGATTCGCGCAGCTGCGAAACGAGAACGGCCAGCCTTCCCAGAGCCATTCGTGCTGCTGCTGGCGCCTCGTGTTCTCGATCACACACCCAAGAGTGGTTGTCAGTCAATAACCGACGATCATTAGTTTGGCTTATCAGTCGTCACCGTTCTATCGCCGGATCCCAGCTCGGTTTCCAGTTGGAGGTTCCCGAGACGAGCCCCGCCTGCACCACGTCAGCAAGCCGCTACGCTCAGGAAAGCGCTTACTCCACCGAGCACGCACAGGAGGTCGCGGGTGGACTTCTATGGCCGGGTGGCACGGCCCATTCTGTTCCGTTGGGACGCGGAACGGGTTCACGACGGGTCCGTCCACTTCGCCGAAACGCTGGGCGCGGCGCGGTGCCTGCGCCGCGCGGTGGACCGGCACTACGCCCTCGACGACCCTCGCCTACGGGTCGAAGTCGCAGGTCTGAGCTTCCGCTCGCCCCTCGGCCTCGCCGCCGGTTACGACAAGAACGCCCGCGCCGCACCACTTCTCGCGTCACTGGGATTCGGCCACGTCGAGATCGGCTCCGTCTCCGCCACCCGGTCGCACGGCAACCCTCCGCCCCGGTTGTGGCGCGTACCCGCCGACCACGGCATCGTCGTCCACTACGGCGTCCCCAACGATGGTGCGGACCGGATCGCGCAACGGCTGGCGGTACGCCGTCCCGATATCCCGACAGGGCTGAATCTGGTCAATACGAACCACGGGCCCGATGCTCCGGAACGTCCCGATGAGGAGATTCTGGACGATTACGTCAGCTCGGCCAGACGCCTGCATCCGGTCGCGGACTACCTCTGCCTCAACTTGAGCTGCCCGAACACGCGCGACGGGCAGGGTTTCTTCCTACGGCATGGCAGGCTCGCGACCCTGATGACCGAACTGGGAACCCTCGGTCTGAAGATCCCGGTATTCCTCAAAATCGCTCCTTTCGAGAGCGACACGGAACTCGGCAGGTTCGTCGAAACGGTCTCCGGCCTCGACCTCGTGGCCGGGTTCTCGGTCAATCTGCCGCCGGGCAAGCCGGGCGGCATGTCGACCCCCGCCACCGAACTGGCAGGCAAACCGGGCGCAGTGTCGGGGCCACCGTGCCGTACACGCGCCGACCGGACCATCGCGGGCCTCTACCGCAGGATGGACCGCGAGCGCCACGTGATCATCGGATCGGGAGGAGTTTCCTCGGCGGAGGATGCCTACCTCAAGATTCGGCTCGGTGCGTCGCTGGTCCAGCTGTTCACCGTGCTGATCTACGCCGGCCCCGGTGTCGTCAACGACATCAACCGGGGCATCGCCGAGTTGGCGAGCCGCGATGGCTTCGACTCGATCGCCGAGGCCGTCGGAACCGGGTAGCTCGAGCACTCGCAAATTGCGCCGAGTGATCTACCGGCGGATAGTGCCGTACGGACTTGGTCGGCACAGACCCATGACAGGAGCTCGACGTGAAGCAGCACGGATCATCCGAGAGGCTGGTGTTCTTCACCGACGCCGTCGTCGCCATCGCCTTGACGCTGCTGGTGCTGCCGCTCACCGACCTCGTGCCGGAACTGGTCGCGGAAAACGCGCCCGCCGTCGAAGCCGTGACCCACAACTGGCCGGAGATCTTCAGTTTCCTGCTCAGCTTCGTCGTGATCGGCCGATTCTGGATCACCCATCACCGCATCTTCGAGCACGTACGGGCTTACAGCAGGCCGCTCATCCTCGCCAACTTCTGCTGGCTCCTCACCATCGCGATCCTGCCCTTCCCTACCGAACTGGTCGGCGCCTACGACTCACAGCGCTTCACCGCGGTGTTCTATCTCGGCACGCTTCTGGCCAGCAGCCTGGCCCACACCGCCATGGTGCTCATCGTCCGCCGCGACCCGGAAGTCCGCGGCGACGCCGAACCGATGCCCGACCAGTGGGTGCTCAACTTCGTCTTGACCACCGCGGTCTTCGCGCTCGCGGTACTGGTCGCCTTCATCGAACCCGGCCTCGGATTCTTCGTACTGCTGTTGATCCCGGTCCCGCCCATGATCGTCCGATGGACCGAGAACCGGCGAACACGGGCTCATTCCTGAGCTGACGACGGCCGAACCGTTGACGGGCACGTCAGCGGAGGATCACCGTACGCCTTCCCTGAACGAACACCCGGCCTTCGCAGTGCCACCGCACCGCTCGTGCCAGGGCGGCCGACTCGGCGTCGCGGCCGATGGCGGCCAGGTCGTCGGGGGTATGGCTGTGGTCGACGCTGCTGACCTCCTGGGCGATGATCGGGCCTTCGTCGAGGTCCGCGGTGACGTAGTGCGCGGTCGCGCCGACGAGTTTCACGCCGCGCTCGTGTGCCTGGTGATAAGGCTTGGCGCCCTTGAAGCTGGGCAGGAACGAATGGTGGATGTTGATCAACCGGCCGGCCAACCGGTTGCACAGACCATCGGAGAGCACCTGCATATAGCGCGCCAGTACGACCAGGTCGACGTCGAACGAGTCGATGATCTCCAGCAGCCGGGCTTCGGCCTCGGGTTTGGTCGTGGCGGTGACCGGCACGTGGAAGAACGGAATGCCGTGCCAGGCAACGAGTTCCTCGTGGTCGCGGTGGTTGGAGGCCACCGCGACCACGTCGATCGGCAGGTCGCCGCTGCGGGTGCGGAAGAGCAGGTCGTTGAGACAGTGGCCGTAACGGGAAACCATGACCAGCACGCGACGTTTGGTGCTGACCGGTTCGAGGCGCCACCGCATGGCGAACGGCTTGGCCACCGCGGCGAAGTCCTGGCGGAGGGTCTCCGTGCTGTTCTCGCTGCCGAGGCCGGCGAAGTGCACTCGCATGAAAAAGTGGCCGTCGCGGCGGTCGCCGAACTGGTGGTTGTCGATGATGTCGCTGCCGTGCTCGACCAGGAACCGCGAAACGGCATGGACGATGCCGGCGGACTCGGGACAGTCGAGGGTCAGGACATGCTCGGCCGACTGCGAATCGAATGCGCTCGACCCCATCAGGGGACCTCCGGACCGCGGTACTCACTCATCGCGTCGATGAGCCAGCGCACGAGATAGTCGGCGAACGAGGACCGCGGGAGCAACCGGTACGTGGGCACGCCGTCGACCTGCCAGAGCACGACCGGAACCGGTCCCACCGTCGTCGACACCGCCTGGCCGGGACCGAAGACCCGGGGATGCAGATCCAGCGGGCAGCCCTTCTCCAGCACCTGCCGAGCGGCCGGGCCGCTCAGCTCCAGTGTGGTGCGGTTCGCCGACACGTCCACGACCGAGCCCGGGTCTTCGCCGAGCGCCTCCCACAACTCGGCCACCACGGTTTCCGCCTGGGACAGCACAAGCCATTCGTCGGGGCCGAGCCAGACGACGGTGTGGAGACCGGATGCCGTGGTATCGCCGCACTTCCGTGGGAGCGTCGTGCCCAACGTCTGCTCCAGGCGGCCGGCCACTTCGGAATCAGGGTCGACTCGCAGGTTCACCATCGTCACGAACGGCCGCTCGGTCAGCGTGACGCCGCGGGCGCCGGTAACGGCGGCGGCGAGCATCCGTTCTTCCAGATGCGCCAAGGGACTTCGGCGCAAAGCCGTCAGTTCAGCCATCTCGCTTGGTCCCTTCAGGGTCGTAAAGGACGGACTCGGCCACGACGACGGGCACCAGGTCCTCGCCCACCGGCGCCAAGAGGGTCTCGCCGATCCTCGCTCGTCCGCCGGCGACGAGGGCGAGTGCGAAAGGGCGTCCGAGGGCTGGGCTGTGATAGCTGGAGGTGACGTGGCCGAGCATCGGAACCGGCCCCGGCCCGGGCGTGATCGGCACGTCCGGCGCGACGAGCTGGGTGCCCTCGGGCAGCCGGGTCCGGCGATCGCTCGGGAGCAGGCCGACCAGTTGCTTGCGGTCGGTGCGGGCGGTGTCGGGGCGGGAGTAGGAGCGTTTCCCGACGAAGTCCTTCTGCTTCGAGACCACCCACGACATACCCGCGTCCTGCGGGGTGACGGTGCCGTCGGTGTCCTGGCCGACGATGATGTAGCCCTTCTCGGCCCGCAGGACGTGCATCGTCTCGGTGCCGTACGGGGTGATGCCGTACTGCCTCCCGGCCTCGTAAACCTGCTCCCAGATGGCCAGGCCGTACCAACCGGAAACGTTGATCTCATAGGCGAGTTCACCCGAAAACGAGATCCGGCAGATACGAGCGGGCACACCGGAGGCAAGTGTGGTCTCGCGGAAAGCCATGAAGGGGAACGCTTCGGCGGACAGATCGACGTCCGGCGCCAACCGGGCGACGACGTCGCGAGACCGAGGACCGACGACGGCGATCGTCGCCCACTGCTCGGTCACCGAGGTGCAGTGGACGTCGAGCCCGGGCCACTCGGTCTGCAGCCACTCCTCCAACCAGTCCAGAACCCCGGCGGCACCGCCGGTCGTGGTGGTCAGGAAGTAGCGGTTCTCGTCGAGGCGCAGCGTCACCCCGTCGTCGAAGATCATCCCGTCGGGTCTGCACATTACGCCGTAGCGGGCGAGGCCGGGCTTGAGTTTCTTGAAAGCGTTGGTATAGATGCGATTGAGGAACTCCCCCGCGTCCGCACCTCGAATCTCGATCTTGCCGAGAGTGGTGGCGTCCATGAACCCCACGCCCTCACGGGCCGCCCGGCACTCGCGGGCCACGGCCGCGTCCATGTCCTCGCCTGGCTTCGGGTAGTACCACGGGCGCTTCCATTGTCCGACGTCCTCGAACAACGCCCCGTGCGCGACATGCCAGCTGTGGATCGAGGTCGTCCGCTCCGGATCGAACAGGTCGCCACGCTCACGGCCGGCCAAGGCGGCGAAGGCCACCGGCGTGTACGGCGCCCGGTAGGCCGTGGTGCCGATCTCGCCGGGTGACGCGCCAGTGCCGAGCAACTCGGCGATCACCCCGATCGCATTGACACCGGATGTCTTGCCCTGATCGTTGGCCGTACCGAGCGAGGTGTAGCGCTTGATGTGCTCGACACTGCGCATCCCGGCGCCGGTGGACCGCCAGACGTCGGCGACGGTGACATCACGCTGCAGGTCGACGAAGTGGGTGTCCCAGGTGTCGGGGTCGCTGTCTCCGGCGGGCACGATCCACAAGGCGCGCGTCACGGAAGACGGTGCGGGCGCGGGAATGGGGAGGCCCGCGCCGGCGCTCGTTCCTTCCGCCACGCAGCCGTCGTGGTCGTGCGTCCCTCGGGCCGCGCCGACGATCTGCTGGTCGCGCACCGGGCCATCGGGCACGAAGGCGACGAGATCCTCGTCCCAGCGCAGCTTTCCCTGCCGTTGGCTGTGCAGGTGCACGACGGGGCTCCACCCGCCGGAAACGGCGAGCAGATCGCACTCGAACTCGATGTCGTCGTCGACCGTGACTCCGGTGAGCCGGTGGTCGCCCGCGGTGCCGGTGACGACACTGTCCAGCAGCACCCGAACCCCTGTCGCCGCGACCACTTCCGCGGCGCGCGAGGACAATTCGGGGCGAGCGTCCACGACAGCGGCAACGGAGATCCCACAGGCGTGGAGGTCGGCGACCGTGTCGTAGGCGCTGTCGTTCGTCGTGGACACCACGGCTCGCGATCCCGGGGCCACGGCATAGCGGTTGAGGTAGGAACGCACCGCCGCGGCGAGCATGACACCCGGCCGGTCGTTGCCCGCGAAGACCAGCGGACGTTCGTGCGCCCCCGTCGCCAGCACCACCCGGCGGGCTCGGATATGCCATAACCGTTGGCGCGAAACACCTTCCGGGGCCGCCGCGCCGAGGTGGTCGGTGCGCCGCTGAAGGGCGAGCACATAGTTGTCGTCGTACGATCCGATCGCCGTGGTGCGGTGCAGGACAACGGTTTCGGGAGCGGCGTCGAGTTCCGCGCGTACCTCCGTGACCCAGGCGAGCGCGGTCTGGTCACGTGTGGAGAGCAGTGACCCGCCGAGTTCCGGCTGATCGTCGACGACCATCACGCGAGCACCGGACCGTGAGGCTGCAGCGGCCGCCGCGAGACCGGCAGGCCCGGCGCCGATGACCAGAACGTCGGTGTGCACGTACTTCTTGTCGTAGACGGCGGAGTCGGGCGTCGGGTCGAGGCGGCCCTTGCCGGACAACGTCGTCGCGGACAGGCCGTCGTACAACTCCACCGTCGTCGCCGGCAGCATGCCCTCCGAGCACGGTCCGTCGATCTGTACCAGGGCGTTGGGCTCCTCGACACCGGCCGAGACGATGCCACGCGGGCGGTCACGGTAGATCGACGGCGCGACCTCGACGATTCCGTTCGCGAGCATCGCCGACGCCACGGTGTCGCCAGGATGTCCGGTCAGCTCATGTCCGTCCACAGTGAACCGAAGGACGGTTCCGCGGTCGACACGACCACCGTGGGGAAGCCGCTGCTCCGATGGCAACCACTCAATCATGGATCACCTCCGGGCGAGGCTCGTCGAGCCGGTAGACGGCGAGCACCTCGTAGCTGACGGTGTCGCGCAGGACGTTGAACCAGCGGCGGCAACCGGTGCTGTGCACCCACCGCTCGGCGAAAGGGCCCTTGGGGTTGTCGCGGTAGAAGACGTACTCGGCCCACTGCCGGTCGTCGAGGTCGGCCGGGGTCTCGGGGTAGGCGACGTGGGCCTGTCCCCCGTAGTGATATTCGGTCTCGTTACGGGGGCCGCACCATGGGCAGGCGATCAGCAGCACGGTGTCCTCCTCTCAGTGGGCCACGGCCGCGGCGCCGTGTTCGTCGATCAACGCACCCGTCGTGAATCGTTCGAGTGCGAACGGGGCGCTCAGCGGATGCGGCTCGCCTGTGGCGAGGGTGTGCGCGAAGGTCCAGCCGGCGGCCGGGGTCGCCTTGAAGCCGCCGGTACCCCAGCCGCAGTTGACGTAGAGGTTCTCGACCGGGGTGGTGCCGATGATCGGGGAGGCATCCGGCGTGACGTCGACGATGCCGCCCCAGGTCCGTAACACGTGTGCCCGGGCGAAGACGGGAAACAGTTCGACGGCGGCGGCCATCTGGTGCTCGATCACGTGGAAGGAACCGCGCTGCCCGTAGCCGTTGTAGGTGTCGACTCCCGCGCCCATCACCAGCTCACCCTTATGTGCCTGGGAAACGTAGACGTGCACGTGGTTCGACATCACCACGGTGGGATGCACCGGCTCGTGCAACTCGGAAACCAGCGCCTGCAACGGATGTGACTGCACCGGCAACCGGAAGCCGGCCCGCTCGGCCAGCAGGCTGCTGTGCCCGGCGGACGCGAGGCCGACCCGGCCGGTGAGGATCCGGCCACGGCTGGTCTCGACGCCGACGACCCGTTCGCCGTCCTTGACGAAGCCGGTGACTTCGCATCCCTGGATCAGATCCACGCCCATCTCGTCGGCGCGGCGAGCAAGTGCCCAGGCGACGTGGTCGTGTTTGGCGATACCCGCCCGCGGCTGGAAAGTGCCGCCAAGGACCGGATACCGGGTGCTGGAGGAGACGTTGAGGATGGGGCAGACCTTGGCGACCTCGTCCGGTTCGAGCCATTCGGCGTCGACTCCGTTGAGGCGGTTGGCATTGGCGCGGCGCACGCCTTCGCGGACGTCCTGCAGGGTGTGCGCGAGGTTGAGGACACCGCGCTGGCTGAACAGGAAGTCGTAGTCCAGTTCCTCCGGGAGCCGCTCCCACAGCTTGAGCGCGTACTCGTACATCGCCGCGCTCTCGTCCCACAGATAGTTCGACCGGATGATCGTGGTGTTACGCGCCATATTGCCGCCGGCCAGCCAGCCCTTCTCGAGGACGGCGACGTTGGTGATGCCGTGGTTCTTGGCGAGGTAGTAGGCGGTCGCCAGGCCGTGGCCTCCCGCGCCGATGATGACGATGTCGTACGAGGAGCGCGGCTCGGGGTTGCGCCACAAGAAGTCCGGGTGCTCCGGCAGCGGCCTGGAGGTCATGCCGTGTCTCCGTTCAGGTGGGAATACAGGGGGAACGCGCCGGCGAGCTTTTCGACCCGGTCCCGCAGCAGACCCGCGCGCTCCTCGCTGAGCTGCCTGTCCCGCAAGGCTTCGGCGATGATGTCGGCGACCTCCCGGAACTCCGGCTCGCCGAAGCCCCGGGTGGCCAGTGCCGGGGTTCCGATCCGCAGTCCCGAGGAGACCATCGGCGGACGAGGATCGAAGGGCACCGCGTTGCGGTTGACGGTGATACCGATGCGGTGCAACCGATCTTCGGCCTGCTGTCCGTCCAGCGCGGAATTCCTCAGATCGACGAGGACCAGGTGAACATCGGTGCCGCCGGTCAGGACGGTGATCCCGGCCTCGGCCACATCGTCGGCCAGCAGCCGCCGGGCCAGGACGCGGGCGCCGTCCAGGGTGCGCTGCTGGCGCTCCTTGAACTCCTCCCCCGCCGCCACCTTGAAGGCGACCGCTTTCGCCGCGATGACGTGCTCCAGCGGACCGCCCTGCTGTCCGGGAAAGACCGCGGAGTTGATCTTCTTGGCCAGACAGGCGCGGCTGAGGATCACCCCGCCGCGCGGACCGCCGAGGGTCTTGTGCGTCGTGGTCGTCACGACGTCGGCGTACGGCACCGGATTCGGGTGCAGGCGCGCGGCCACCAGACCGGCGAAATGCGCCATGTCCACCATCAGATACGCGCCGACCGCGGCGGCGATCCGGCGGAACTCGCCGAGGTCCAGCCGTCGGGAGTAGGCCGACCAGCCGGCGACGATCATCTTGGGCCGGTGCTCGAAAGCGAGCTCCTCGACCTCGTCCATGTCGATGCGCAGATCGGACTCGCGCACGTGATACGGCACGACGTTGTACAGCTTGCCGGAGTAGTTGATGCGCATGCCGTGGGTCAGGTGCCCACCGTGCGCCAGATCGAGGCCGAGGATGGTGTCGCCGGGGTCCAGCAGCGCGAACATCGCGGCCGCGTTGGCCTGCGCCCCCGAATGAGGCTGCACGTTCGCGGCCTCGGCGCCGAACAGCTCCTTCACGCGGTCGATGGCCAGCCGCTCGATGACGTCGACGTGCTCACAGCCACCGTAGTAGCGGCGGCCCGGGTAGCCCTCGGCGTATTTGTTGGTCAGAACCGAGCCCTGTGCCTCCATGACGGCGGCCGGGGCGAAATTCTCCGAGGCGATCATCTCGAGGGTGGACTGCTGACGGTGCAGCTCGGCGGCCACCGCGGCGGCGACGTCCGGATCGATTTCGCCGAGCGGGAGGGAAAAGGACGGGGTGACCGTGGCGATCGGCCGGTCGGTTGCCATCTGCGCACCATCCTGGGATCCATCTAGTGTGCGACTGATATATTAGCCTCTGCGGTAAGGTATGTGAACTCGCCGGACAGGTCAAGGGGGCTTCATGCAGCCAGTGGCGATCGAGCTCAAGGGCGACGAGCCCTCTTTCGCCGAGCGCGCCTACCGCGCCATCCGCGACCAGCTCGTCATGTTGGAGATCCGACCGGGCGCACCGATCAACGAGGACCAGCTGGCACAGTCACTCGGCTTCGGGCGGACCCCGGTGCGCGAAGCGCTCAAGCGGCTCCAGTACGAGCGCTTGATCACGGCCTATCCCCGGCGCGGCACCTTCGCCACCGACGTCAACATCACGGACCTGGCCCATATCTCCGAGGTGCGCCAGGAACTGGAGCCGCTGGCCGCCGCACAGGCCGCGCGGCGCGCCACGACCTCGGACCGCGCGGTCCTGACGGCCATCCTGCAGGAGCTGGAGAGCATGCACTCCGGTGAGCACGACGCCGCCGAACTCATGCGCCTCGACCTTCAGGTTCACCGCGCCATCTACGCCGCCACGCACAACCCGCATCTGGAGGACACCCTCGTCCGCTACGACAACCTGGCCACCCGCATCTGGTGCCTGTTCATCGACCGGCTCTCCGACATGGCCGGCCACATCGACGAACACGGGCCGTTGATCAACGCGATCGTGGCCGGCGACCCCGACAAGGCGAGCCGGCTCGCCCGCAGTCACGTCGTGGGCTTCGAGCGAGCGATTCGCGACGCCATCTGAGACTGCGGGCAGGCAGCCACTGGAAGTGCGTGAGGGTGGCCCTCACGCACTTCCGCACCCCGGCCGACCAACACCCCGGCTCACGACAGGGCTTCGGCGAGAAGGACGTAGGAGCGCAGCCGCGGCGGCGCAGGGCGCTCGCGGTGACCGCGTCCGTGGCGGGCGCACGACCGATGCCAAGGTCGATGCGGCCAGGATGCAGCGCTTCCAGGGTGCCGAACTGTTCCGCGACGACCAGCGGCGAAGGTTGGGCAGCATCACGCCGCCCGAACCGATCCGCCGTAGGTGTGAAGTCCGTGAGGGGTGGCCCCGCCGCCGCTGCCCTTGAGGATGTCCCGAACGCCACATTGGGGACATTGAGCGTCTCCAATGTGGCGTTCGGGACGTGTCTGTCCGGTGTGGACGGTGGCTGGTGTGACGGTGGTGACGTGGGAGGCGGCTGGGACGCGGGACCGGGCGCCTGAGGGTTGCGAAGGCCACTTCCGCAACCTTCAAGGCGTTACCACTCACGAGCCTCCGCCGACGATCGGATTCCAGCGGCGCAGGGCGGTGACGGTCACCCCAGGCGTGCTGTAGTACGGGTCGGCGGCCATGATCTCCTCCAGCTCCGCCTGGTCGACACGGAACACCAGCAGGGCCCCGGAATCGTCCTGCCATGGTCCGGCAAGGGCCAGCCGCCCAGTGGCGTGCAACTCGGCGAGCCGTTGCCGGTGCGCCGGGCGCGCGGCCATCCGGCGGGGATCGTCGTGGAAGGTCAACTCGAGCACGAACATGCCGCGACCGTAGAGAAATACCCACGACGAACGCTGTATCGGACGATACTGCCGGTCATGACCGACCTGGCAGCGGTACCTCTGTTCTCGGGACTCGACCAGGAACGGCTACGCCGGCTGGAGGTCCGGTCGACCGTCCAGCTCGTCGACGCCGGCCAGGTCGTGGCCTTACGAGGCCGTCCGGCCACCCGCTTGATCGTCGTCGAGAGCGGAACCCTTACCGCCACCCACGACACCGCCGATGGCCGACGGCTGAGGCTTGGCGAATTCCCGGCGCCGTGCGCGGTGGACAAGGCCGCGGTGCTGGACGGAGGCGGCCACACGGCCACCTGGTCGGCGGCCACCCGCGCGCGGCTGCGCTTCGTACCCGCGGACGAGCTACTGGCACTGCTCGACGACGTACCGGCCGCACGCCGCCACGTCCTCAACCACCTCGCCGGTAAGCTCCGCGACCAGCACGACGAGCTGGTGCGCGCCAGCTTCGCCGATACCACCACCCGGACCGCGGCGTGGCTGCTGCGCGCGGCCGGCCGGTCGGCAACGACGACGGTCATGCTGCCAGGGGCGCAGCAGGGACTGGCCGAGGCGATCGGAGCGACGCGCGTCTCCGTCAATCGTGCATTGCGAACACTCGCGGCCGACGGGCTCGCCCGTATCGAGCCGAGCGCCGTGACAATTCTTGCTCCCGAACTGCTCGCCTACCGAGCCGGAAGCCGGTGAGACTCACGACCAGATGAGCGCGCCATCCTCGATGACAGGATGATTTTCACGGTGCGGCGGTTCGAGCCCGCGGACGTAGTTGTCGAGGCGTTCGACGATCTCGTCCAAAATTTCGGTCACGCCGGCCCAGGCGGAGGGGTAGAAGCCTTCCTCGGCGGTCCATTCCATGACTCGACCGTGGTCGTCGCCTTCACGGAGGTCGACGCAGAGCAATTCTCCGCCGATATCGATGCAGATCGGGATCAATGCGGTGCAGTACGGGAATCCCGTTTCTCCGGCCTGCTTTCGGTGCGTATTTTCCGCGGTACAGCAGCCCTCATCAGGAAATCGCGACTGCCTTGCATATTCCTCCTCGGCGCGCGTGACCGAGAGGGGAACGAACGCGTCCGGAATGAGTCCTCCAGCCCGGTTCCAGGGTCCGTCGCGGTGATCGTCGATGCCGTCCATGACGGCCCACCAGGCGAGGAGGTCGGCCGGGAGGTCCAGGCCGACGACGTCCCGCAACCGCCGGACCTGCTCGGCAGGTGCCGGGGGCCGGATCTCGCGGGCGGTGGCCGGTGCGTATTCGGACAAGAAGGCCACGATCCGCTGCCACAACGGTTCCACTGATGCGGTCACCTGACCATCCTAGGGGTGATCAGGATTCGAGCTGCCAGTCCGATGGCGCCAGTCCGCGGCAGAAGTGGGTGTTCCCCTCGATGGAGACCCGGGTGGCCGCGGCAAGCCGGACGTTCGGGGCATGTCTATCCGGTGTGGACGATTCCGGTGCGATGGTGGTGACATGGGACCCGGCTGGGACACGGGACCAGGCGGGTTGCGAAGGCCAAGTCCGGGAGTGCGTGAGGGGCCCTCACGCACTTCACACCCCAGCCAGCCCGGACGCTATGAACGGGGCGTTCCTTGCGAAATTTGCAAGGAACGCCCCGTTCCTAGCACGCGAAGGGCGCTGCAGCACCCGTAGGACAACAGGTGGCTGTTGGCCCTGACCGTCATTACCACTCACGAGACTGGACCACTCGGCTAGCCGGTCGCGCGGCGGCGGACCATCGCTGGAACCTGCCCGCCGTTGATCACGAACTGCGATCCCGGTTGGACGACGATGTTCCCCGTCGCCGAGTTCGTGATCGTCACGTTCGTCAGATTCGCGCTGCCGCGGGCGCCGCTCATCGCGAGGATGCCGGCTCCGTTGTTCGACTTGTCGATCTTGACGTTCGTGATCGCCACGTTCGGCACGTTGCCGCCGCCCGTTTTGAACTGGATGCCGTCGTAGGTGGAGTCGTGGATATCCGTGTCCCGCAACGTCACTCCGGGGATGTCCTTGCCCTGCGCGAAGAACGTGATCGCACCGAACTCCTGGTCCTCGTTCCAGAACACGCCGCCGCAGCGGAACAGGGCGTTGTTCGCGATAAGCGTCTGCCCGGAGAACGGCAGCGGGTCGTGATCCGTCGCCAGCATGATGCCCGGGTAGTTCATCGTGTCGTGGACGAGGTTGTTCTCGATCTTGTTCCCGTAGCCGCCGTAGATCGCGATGCCGTTGGCACGCCACGGAAGCTGGATCGTATTGTTGGCGAACACGTTGTCGTGCGCGATGTCCACCGACGTGTCCTTCACGTACTGGTTCGCCCACACCGCGAGCGAGTCGTCGCCGGTGGTCCGGAACGACGAGTTGAACACCCGCGAGTTCCGGGATCCGTTGGTGAAGTTGACGCCGTCGGCGTAGGTGTTCCTGATGCGTACGCCGTTGAACTCCAGCCCGTCGGCCGGACCCCACAACGCGGGGATGTTGGTGTAGTCCCGGCCGACCCAGGCGCCGACGTTCGCGTGCTCGATCCATACGTTCGTGATCTTCGTGCCGGTACCGAACCGGCCATTGAGGCCGACGCCGCCTTCCGCGCCGCCGTCCCCGCCACGGATCCGGCCGGAACCGAAGATCGCGATGTCGGAGATCTGGGTGTTCTTGTCGATGTCGAACCCGAAGTTGCCCTCGTGCGGATGGTTGATGCCGCCCGCGTTCTGTGGCTCGATCAGCGAATACAGCTGCGAATGCCACATACCGGCACCGCGGATCGTCACATTGGAGATGCCGATCTGGTTGTACTGGCCGCCACCGTTAGGCACGTTCGGGTCGTCGGTCAGGATCTTCTGCTCCTGCCGCCATTGGCCCGCCGGGATCCACACGCAGCCGATCACGCCGTTCTGGTCGTCGGTGACCGCACGCTGGATCGCCGCCGAGTCGTCGTTCCCGTCGTTCGGTATCGCGCCGTACTCCGTGATCGACGTGCAGTTCGCCGGTTTCGCGGACGCCGGCGCGACCTGCTCCAGGTCGACCATGTCGATGATGTAGAACGACGCGCTGTCACCGCTGTCGCGCTGCAGCTTGAACTTCGTGCCCGGTGGGTACGACTGGGACAGCAGTGCGTGCGACTCGTCGAACAGCCGCCGCGCGTTGGCCTGCGGCGAGTTCGTCAGACCCTCGGGGTCGTCGGTGCTGCCGTACAGCCAGCTGTGCTTCGACGACAGAGTCAGCTTCTGCGCGAAGTTTCCGTTGAGGTACAAGCTGATCGTCGCGTCCTGACCGCCGCCGCCCGCGGCGTCGGGGATCGAGTTGCGGACCACGATCGAGTTCGCCTGGTTCGCCGACGTGAACTCCACGTACTGGCCCTGGTTCGCCAGCCGCACGGACTTGCGGCCGGAGGACTCGGTCGCGAAGTTCGTATGCCCGAACGTCCGCAGTGGGTCGGCCTCCAGCAATTGTCCTTGGTACTGCGCGGCTTCCGCCTCGTACTCGACGTACGGCACGGCCGCGCCGCGGCCGACCACGATCGACCGCGAGAGCGCGTTGTTGGACTCGTTGGTCTCCGCGACCGTGTTCGTCACGTCGGCCGTCGCCGTCAGGGTCGCGCCACCGCTGGTCGCGGTCCACGTGCCCGAGATCGCGACGTCCGCCGTCGCTCCGGCCGCGATCGCACCCGTCGTGCCGTTCAGCGTGGTCCCGCCGATGTCCAGCCGCGTCACCGAAGTACCCGAGCCGCTCGTGCCGCGGTTGTGCACCGCGACGGTGAAGGAAACCGCCGCACCGACCGCCGGATTCGGCGGGTTCGACGTGATGCCGATGACCTCGAGGTCAGGTCCGGGCGCCTGCGCGATCACGAGCGGCGTCGGTGACGTGAAGGTGTTGTTCGTGTCGTCCTGCTCGACCACCGTATTGGCGGGGTCGACCGTGGCGGACACGCTGTACGTCCCCTGCGGTCGTGTGCCCGCGTTCACCGACACCGTGGTCGAGGCGCCGGCGGCCAGCACTGCGACGGCCGCGTTGCCGACGACGGTTCCGCCGAGGCTGACGTTCACGGTCGTGGCGCCCGCGTTCGCGGTACCCGCGTTGCGCACGGTCGCCGACACCGCGACCTGGCTGGTCTCCGTCGGGTTCGCCGGGGTCCAGGTGGTGCCGGTGACGACGAGGTCCGGGTTCGGCGCCGGGATGCCGAACACCTGCAACTCCGCGACCTGCCCGCCGGGTGCTCCGGAGTTGGCGAAGAACTGCAGCCGGACGTCGGCCGCGCGCCCGCTGACCGGGATGGTCACCGTGTTCTGGTTGCCTGCCGGGTCGAACCGGTAGTCGGCGCGCGGCTTCAGCGACGTGAACGTGGTGGCGCCCTGCTCGCGGATGAGGATCTCGAAGTTCTGCGTCCGTGCGCCCCAGATCGGGTCCGGGTTGAGCTTCACGACGACCTGGTCGAGGTCGGCATCGGCGCCGAGCTTGACGGTCAGCGTGTTCGGGTAGCCCGCGGCGGACTCCCAATAGGTGCCGATGTTGCCGTCGTTGGCATTGGCGGCGACGAACGAGAAGACCGACGAGGACGCCTCGATCGGCTTGCCCGCGGCGAGGTTCTGGCCGGCGTTGGTCCCTTGGCGCACAACGTGATTGCTATCGGCGGACTCGTGACCGGCCGCGTCCCGGGCCCGGACGAAATACTCGACGCGCGTCCCTGCCGGCCGGGTCTCGGTGAAGGTGGTGCCGGTGACCGTCGTGACGGGCGCGCCGTCGCGGTAGACGGTGTAGCCGGTGACGCCGACGTCGTCGGTCGACGCCGACCAGGCCAGCCGGACCTGCCCGGAGCCAGGCTCGGTCAACGCGAGATTCGACGGCGCTGTCGGCGGCTGTGTGTCGCCAATGTCCGGTCCATACAGCTCGAACTCCGAGACCTGCGCGGCGGGCCACTGCGTGTTGCCGGTGATGTTCAGCCGCACGTACCTGGCCGACGCGGTCACGGGGATCGTGACGGTATTGGCGCTCGGCGTGAACGTGTACCCGGTCGCCGCGGCGAGATCGGTGAACGACGTGCCGTCGGTGCTGCCGCGCACGGTCAGCGTCTGGGTGCGGGCTTCCCAGGTGGCAGGCAACTTCAGGGCGATCCGCGAGACGGACTTGGCCGACCCGAGATCGGCCTGGATCCACTGCGGGAACGCGTTGTTGGCCGATTCCCAGTAGCTGGCCTGGTTCCCGTCGACGGCGTTCGCGACGGGATAGCCGGGCAACGCGCTACTCGCCGAAACCACGCGGGTCAACGGCACTTCCGCGAGCGCGACTGGTCGGGGTTGGGCGGCGGTGGTGTCCGGCGACGGACCACCGGCCGCGGAGGCGAGGGAGAGCCCCGCGACGGAAAGAACCGCCGCGAGGCACCCGGCGACGAGCCGGGGCAGGCGCATACGTGTCATGGCGTCTTCTCTTCTTTGAGACAGCGGGGAGCTGGAGCCAGAGCCGTACGAGCATGCAACAACCGATGGACATCACGCAAGAACTTGACACACATCAGAAAATTTACGACGGGTCACGCGGATCTGTTTGACCTTCGTGTGCCGCCGTGGCCCACCACGCTATGAAGACGTTTACTCGCGGGCCCAGGTGACCGGGAGCCGCTGCACGCCGTAGATGTTCTGGTCCCCCGGACGCACCGGCACCTCTTCGGGCGGGACGGCCAGGCGCAGCGCGGGGAAGCGGGTGAACAGCGCCGGGAGGGCGACCTGCATCTCGACCCGCGCCAGTTGCTGGCCGAGGCACTGGTGGATGCCGTGACCGAAGGCCAGGTGCCCGGCGGCCGTCCGGTTCAGGTCGAGCGTGTCGGGGTCGGCGAACTTCTCCGGGTCGCGGTCGGCGGCCTGGATCGAGAAGGTGACCGACTCGCCGGCCTTGATCAGTTGCCCGTCCAGTTCGACGTCCTCTAGCGCCGCGCGTACCCCGGTGTGGGCGATGCTCAGGTACCGCAGCAGTTCCTCGACGGCGGGCGCGGCCAGGTCCGGGTCTGCGCGCAGGGCGGCGAGCTGTTCGGGATTCCGTAGCAGGGCGAAGGCGCCCAACGCGATCATGTTGGCCGTGGTGTCGAGACCGGCGCCCAGCAGGAAGGTACCGATCCCGGCCAGCTCCTCATCGGTGAGGTCGCTGGTGGTCAGATCGCCGAGCAGATCGTCGGTCGGTTCGGCACGTTTGGCCACGACCAGCTCATGGATGTACTTCTGCAGTTCGCCGTACGCGGCGAAGCGCTCCTCCGGGGTGGCGTCCGTCCGGGAGAGGTCCGCGGCATTGCCCTGGAAGGCGTCGCGGTCGGCGTAGGGCACGCCGAGCAGCTCGCAGATCATCACCGCGGGGACGGGATGTGCGAAGGCTTGGACCAGATCCGCCTCCGTGCCCTGCCGTTCCATGGCGTCCAAGTGCTCCGCGGTGATCTCTTTGACGCGCTCGGTGAGCTGCCTCATCCGGCGGACGGTGAACTTTCCGGTGAGCAGTCTGCGGTAGCGAGTGTGCTCCGGCTGATCGATCCCGGTCAGATCGCCGACCGGGGCGGGAGGCAGTTCGGTGAACTCTTCCAAGCCGGGCAGCGGATAGTGCGCCAGCTCGTACCGTGAGCTGAAGCGCCGGTCCGCCAGTACCGCACGGGTAAGTGCGTAGCCGGTGACCAGCCAGCCACGGTGCCCGTCGGGGTAGGTCATCCGGGTCAGCGGACGCTGCTCGCGGAGCCGGCCCAGCTCGGCGGGCGGGTCGAACGGGCATCCGGAGGGTCGCGCTGTGGGCAACTCGGCCACGGGTTCTCCTTCGCCGGTCATCGGGAGAACTCGCGGTTGAACAGCTTCTTGGACCAGAGATATCCGCCGAGCGCGAAGAGAGCGCACCAAGCGAGCGCGATCCACCAGCTGTTGCCGATCGGCTTGTCCATCAGGAGACCGCGCAGGGTTTCGATGATCGGCGTGAACGGCTGGTTCTCGGCGAACCAGCGGAGCCCTGCGGGCATGGAGTCGGTGGGGACGAACCCGCTGCCGACGAACGGCAGGAACATCAACGGCATGGGCAGGTTGCTCGCGGTCTCGACGCTCTTGCTGACCTGGCCGAGCGCGACGCAGAGCCAGACGAGCGCGAAGGTCACCGCCAG
This sequence comes from uncultured Actinomycetota bacterium, assembly GCA_963766045.1. GTDB lineage: Bacteria > Actinomycetota > Actinomycetes > Mycobacteriales > Pseudonocardiaceae > Amycolatopsis. The sequence goes on from CAVXYN010000003.1 coordinate 4,015,685, forward strand.
GAGGAAACCGGTCGTGGCCAGCCACTCGCCCGGACCCGCGGTGGGCCGGAAGCCGACAAGGAACGCCACCCCGATCACGATCGCCAGGGTGAACATCGCCTGGATCAGACTGCCGATGACGTGCCCGGTCAGCACCGAGACGCGGGCGATGTGCATGGTTCGGAACCGGGCGATGATGCCTTCGGTCATGTCCATGGCGACCGAGATCGCGGTGCCCTGGACGGTGGCCGTCACGGTCATCAGGATGATCGCCGGCACCACGTAGTTGATGTACTCGGCGCGCCCGCCGCCCACCCCGCCGAGCCCGGCGCCCATCGTTCCGCCGAAAACGTAGGCGAACAGGAGCAGGAAGACGACCGGCATCCCGACGAGCATCACGGTCATCGACGGGTACCGCAGCATATGCTTGAGGTTGCGGCGCAACATCGTCATCGAGTCGCGCAGCGGATGGAACCGGAGGCTCGCGGGAGCCGGTCCACTGAGGACAGTGGCACTCATCGGGTCGTCACCTTCTCGTTCTTGGGATTGCCGGTGAGGGCAAGGAAGACGTCGTCGAGATCGGGCGTGTGCACGGACAGCTCGTCGACCGCGATGGCCCGTTCGTCGAGCCGGTCGATCAGCGTCTTCAGCGAGGTGAGGCTGCCGTCGCTTGGCACCCGCAGGGCAAGGGCGTCGTTGTCACGCGACGACTGGCCGAGGACGCGCTCGGCTGCTTCGAGTCCGCGCGGTTCGGAGAACCGCAAGCGGACGTGGGCACCGGGAATGCGGCGCTTCAGCTCGTCCGCGGTTCCTTCGGCGACCAGACGGCCGTGGTCGAGGACCGCGATCCGGTCCGCCAGTTCGTCGGCCTCCTCCAGGTATTGCGTGGTGAGGAAGATGGTGACGCCACCGGCCACCAGTTCCCGGACGATCTGCCACATGCTCCGGCGGCTGCGCGGGTCGAGTCCGGTGGTCGGTTCGTCGAGGAAGATCACTCGCGGACTGGCGACCAGCGTCATCGCGAGGTCGAGCCGCCGCTTCATTCCCCCTGAGTAGGTGGAGGCCGGTTTCTTACCTGCTTCGACCAGGTCGAACTGCTCGAGGAGCTGGGCGGCGCGCCGCCGGCCGTCACGCCGGGAGAGGTGGAGCAGATCGGCCATCAGGAGCAGGTTCTCCTCGCCGGTGAGCAGGCCGTCCACCGCCGAAAACTGGCCGGTGACACCGATCGCGGCACGCACCGCGTCGGGTTCGGTCGCGATGTCGTGCCCGCCGACCTGAGCGCTGCCACCATCAGCACTGATCAAAGTGGACAGAATTTTGACCGTCGTGGTCTTCCCGGCGCCGTTCGCGCCGAGCAGGGAGAAAACCGTTCCCTGTGGGACATTCAGGTCGAGCCCGTCGAGCACGACGTGGTCGCCGAAGGACTTGCGCAGCCCGGTCACCGCGATCGCCGATTGCTCAGTACGCATGGCTTTTCCTTTCAAGGCAAGAGAAAGCGAATCAGGAGCGGCGGATGGTGATGCGGCCGTGTGAGGTGCGCGCCCGCACTTCGACGGTCTCGTCGGACTCTCCCGGCCGGGTGGCGTCCTCGAGCTCGTTGCGCAGCTTTCCGAACCCGGTGTGCGCGTCGACCCAGGCGGCGGTGCCCTCGGCGATGCCGATCTCGAGCTCGCCCATTCCGGTTTCGAGCGTGACCGAACCGCGGACCACTTCACCGAGACGGATGGTGCCGTTGGCCGTCTTCGCCTCGACTCCCGCGCCCGCCCGCTCGACGGAGATGTCGCCGTTCGCCGTGCGCACCCGGGCGTCGCCGGTGACCGCGTCGATTTCGACGTCGCCGTTGTTGTTCTTGACGACCGCGGTGCCCTCGACCCGGCCGATGCTCACCTTCCCGGTTCCGGTCTCGATCCGGGCGTCGCCCGCGACGCGGTCCACGGCGACCCGGCCGGCCCCGGTGTCCAGGTGCAGCGAGCCGGTGTCCTCGAACCGGAGGTCGCCGGCGCCGGTCTTGAGCCGGGTCTCACCCAGGCGGCCCGCGCAACGGAAGTCCCCCAGTTGCACCTCGCCGGACACCTGCGAACCACTGGGCAGCTCGACGGACACGTCGACCGACCTGGTCTTGCGGGAGAAGTCGAAGCCGCGAACCTTCGGGCCCTTGATCTGCAGCACGCCGTTCGCGTACTCGGCGCGGACCTGCTGCGCGGCCTTCACATCGGATTCGTCGGCGTCGTCACTCGGACGCACCTCGACGACCGTGTCGGTCCGGTCGCCGGCGATGATCCGCACATCGCCGGCGACACCGAGGTCGAGCGTCACGGAAATCGGTTCAGGAGTCTCGAATTCAGGCATGGTCGTCCCCTCATCATGGGTCGGTTGAGCGTCCCCGCAGGTCAGGGACGGATAAGGAAAAGTGGTGCGGCGTTAGCGAACCCAGCCGGTGAAGCTCTGCTTTCCGTGTTTGCCACCGCTGTTCTGCTCGAAGCCCCGATCACGATCGGACCGTTGCAACGCGGCGAAGGCCGCGCGCACCAGCCAGGCGTTGACCGAGCGCTCCTCCTTGGCGGCGGCCTCCTCGACCGCGGCCTTGAGCTGTTCCGGAAGACGCACGTTGATCCGCGCGATCGGGCCGTCCTCGGCGATCTGGGCAACGCCGTCCGACGTGCCTTCGACCGTGACCGAGCCGCCTTCGGCCGAGGCCTGGACCGGCTCGACGGGCGGCGCGGTCACCACGAAGTTCGGATCGCGTCCGCGCAGGCGAAGTTCCACCGAACCCGGGGCCAGGTCCCGGGTGATCTCGTCCGCGGCAGCGGAGAGTGCGTCCAGCAGGGTCATCCGGATCGCCGACTCGAGTGATCCGGCCAGGCGCTCGACCAACGCACGCGACTCCTCGCCGCCGGCTTCGGCAAGCGTGGCGAACTCCCGGCCGAGGTTGCCCACATACGCGTTCAAGTCCATGGCACCACTATGGCACACCCGTGGCACCACTGCAAGTGGTTGTGGCTCAGAGTGGCATCACGGGGTGGCGCCACTCTGGCTCGTGAGTGGCGATGACGGTTCTAGCCACCATTTCCACTCACGAGACCCTGATGCCGGGTTAGCCGTTTCGCGGGACTGGTTGGACGACACGCGAAACCCCCGCCACCCGCGCACCGCAGCAGGATGTCCCGAACGCCACATTGGGGACATTGAGCGTCCCGAACGTGGCATTCGGGACATGCCTATCCAGTGGGGACGATTCCGGTGCGAAGGTTGTGAATGTGGCCTTCGCAACGCATCACCCCACGTCACGGGTAGGTAGGCAAATGAGGGTCCGCTCTAACCGTCATCACCACTCACGAGCCAGGCACCTGCGTAACGGGGATCGCCGGCCTGACCATCCCAGCCACCTCGCCGAACCCGATCCGCGACCCGTTCGCTCCTGGTGCCGTGGCGGAGATGACGACGTCGTCGCCGTCGAGGAGGAAGGTCCGCTCCTCCCCCTTGATCGTGACGGGTTCCCGGCCGCCCTGGGTGAGCTCGATGAACGCGCCGTACTGATGCTTTTCGGGACCGGAGATCGTGCCGGACGCGAACAGGTCGCCGGTGCGCGCCGCCGCACCGTTCACCGTCATATGGGCGAGCATCTGCGCCGGAGACCAGTACATCTCGCGATAGGGCGGCCGTGAGACGGGCTCGCCGTTCCATTCCACGGTGAGGTCGACATCGAGCCCCCAGTCCTGCTCGCCGACCAGATACGGGAGCGGCCGCGGGTCCTGTCCGGGCAAGGGCACGCGGGCCGCTTCCAGTGCGGCCAGCGGTACCACCCAAGGTGACACCGACGTCGCGAAGCTCTTACCCAGATGCGGTCCGAGCGGAACGTATTCCCACGCCTGAATGTCTCGCGCCGACCAGTCGTTGACCAGCACCACACCGAAAACGTGCTCGGCGAAGTCGTCGACGCCGATGCGGTCACCCAGTGCCGAACCGGTGCCCACGACGAAGCCCAGTTCCGCTTCGATGTCCAGCCGGCGGCTCGGACCGTAGCTCGGCAGCTGCTCGTCGGGCGCTTTTCGCTGCCCATAAGGGCGAACGATGTCGGTCCCGGATACGACGACGGTGCCGGCTCGTCCGTGATAGCCGACCGGCAGGTGTTTCCAGTTCGGCAGCAAGGGTTCCGCGTCCGGCCGGAACAGCCGGCCGAGGTTCGAAGCGTGATGCTCCGACGCGTAGAAGTCGACGTAGTCGGCCACCTCGAACGGCATCCGCAGGCGCACATCCGCGACGCGGTGCAGCGCCTCGTCCGGAAGGTCTGTGCCGATGAGGTCCTGGATCCGCGAACGGACCTCCGCCCAACGCCGCGATCCCTGTGCCATGAACGGATTCAACGACGGCGCCGCGAACACCGGGTCGCCGAGGACGACGGATAGATCCACCACGGTTTCGGCCAGCCGCACCCCGACGCGCGGCGCGCCCTCCCCTACCGAAAACACTCCGTACGGGAGGTTTTCCCGGCCGAACAACGAGCCTTCGGCGATCTCCACGACGGTCACTCCATCACGTCCAAGTCGGTAGTAGGCGCGACCACCACGCCCAGATCGATCAGTTCGGTCAGCGGGTCGGTGATGCTGCAGGTGCCGAAGGACGTGAAAGCGAGCCGCACTTGCCTCACACGTTCGTCACCGAGGTCCCGCACCAGCCCGGCCACGGTCTCGCCGTCGCGCTCGGCGAGCAACTCGCGAGCACTTTGCTCGGACCCGTCCAGCAGAAGTGCGTCCGTGGCCAGCAAAAGGTTCAGAAAGCCGTGCTGCTCGAAGCCTGTCTCGGGGTCGGTGTTGCGGAGTGCGTGGTGCAACCCGGCGGTCGCCTTGAACGGCACCCGAGCCGCCAGCGCCGCGGCGATCGCGGCCGCGAGTTCGGACTCCGAGGGGTACAGGTCCGCACGGACTCCACCCGCCCGGAACTTCGCCCGCCAGCGGCCGGCGATGGTCTCGAGCACCGCGGCCCGCCGATCGTCGCGCGGCACCTCGACGTAGACGTCCAGGTCCTCGGCACCTTCGAGCGATGTCTCGAGTTGCCCGGCGAACTCGGCAGGCGTCATGTCCTCGGGCACGACGACCTCGATCGACCTCAGCTCCACTGGTGCTCCGGTCAGATCCGCGAACATCTGCCGCAGTCCCGACGGTCCCTGAGGCAGGGTCACCGACACCGGCAGCGCGCGCTCCTTCCCGGCAAGCAACGGTTTCAGGTGCGGCAACGCGGCGGCGGCGAGCACAAGCGGTCCCACGAGGTCCTCGAACCAGGCGCCGTGCCGGTTCCGATAGGCCTCGACCGCATCGGGAAGCGGTGCCAGCCCTGGCGGGAAGACCGCGGCGTCGTCGCAGAGACCGGTCACCACCGGCGGGATCAGCGTCGCGTGGCCCATCGACCCTCCTCAACCGATTAACCGACCGAACGTTCAGAAACGAATCCTAGCGGGCCTCCATGGCAGGCGTAAGGCTGCGCGTGTCGCGGCTCTCGCGATGAGTGGGTCGACATCAGCGGCGCGTATAGGTCGTTATACAGAATCATCCATCGACGAGCAGGCCGCGCAAGGGTCCCTGCAGCCGGCCGGCACGACGCGACACGCCGGGGAGCAGGACGACTCGATGGGTGCGGGGCCGTCCGTCGCGTTCACGCTCGGCCTGGTCTTCGGCGATCGGCCGCCACAGGTTGTCGACCACCTGGGCCGGGTCGGCGTCGAGGTCGGCGACCGGGTGCCGCAGATGTTCCGACCACAGGCGCAGCCGAGTCGCGTGGATCAGCTCCCGGTCGTCGGTGGCGATGTTGACCTCGGTGTCGTTGAACAGCGAGTGCTCGTTGAGGTTCGCCGAGCCGATGGTCATCCACTCGTCGTCGACGACGCCGATCTTCGCGTGCACGTACACCGGGGCGGAGTCGTTGCCGTCGTGCGTGCTGATCGTGGTCGCGAGCAACCGCCGTCCGCCGTCCTCGGCGTCGAGCAAGCGGCCCAGCTGACCACGGGTGGTGTCCGCGCCGTTGCTCGGCTTCCTCGGCAGCAGCAGGACCACCCGGAAGTCGTCGTCCGGCGGGGTGTGGAGTTTGTCGATCAGTACCTCGGTGATCTCGGGCGACCACAGGAACTGGTTCTCCAGGTAGATGAACTTCCTGGCCGAACGGAGCGCGCGAAGGTAGCCGTCGAGAATGCTGAACTCACCGCGAGGCGCGAACCCGTAGGTCTTGTCCGGGACGGTGCGCAGGAGCTGGACGCCGGTCTCGCCTGCCGGTGCCGGTGGCTTTGGCTCGGGCAGCTCCTCATCAGCCGTTTCCTGCCACCGTTGCCGGAAGTGGTTCGCCACGTCCGCGACGACCGGACCTTGCAGCCGGGTCACCAGGTCGTGCCAGCCGAGCGGCCGGTCCGGAGGATGCTCGGTGCTGTCGTGCCGATCGCCCTCCAGCGCGGTGAAGTCGACGCCGCCCACGAACGCCGTCTCACCGTCGATGACCACCAGCTTCTCGTGGTGGCAGTGGAGAGTGCGCTCGCGCGAGTCCAGCACACATTTCACTCCGGTATGCGCGGCGAAATGCCGCTGCTCCGTCTTGACGAGTCGCCGGGTCGGCTGGAACGCGGGTACGGGCGGTCCGGCCCACAACAGCAGGCGCACGTCGACCCCGCGCCGCACGGTCAGCGCGAGGAGGTCGCGCAAGGTCGGCGCACCGGGTTCGCGGGTCAGGCGGAAGTCCGGACTCGCGTGCCAGTTGGCGATATGCACGGTCGACTTCGCGTTCCGGATCGCGTCCTGGATCGCCGGCAGCGCCTCCTCGCCGTCGATCAACACCTCCAGCCGGTTCCCGTATCTGACCGGAGCATGAGTGCTGAACCGGCCACCCGTGCCGTTCGGTTCGAGGACGTCACCCCAGCCCAACCGCCGCAGCCGTCGCTCGTGATGCGCACACAGCACACGCTCGATGCCGTCACCGACGCGTTCGTCCACCTTGTCCAGTAGCGAGCTGAATGAGAACACACGTCCATGGCACTACAGATGTCGCCGGTTCGCCGGACGATCTCGGCCGATCGGCCTAGCCTGGGGCGTTGAGCCGGACGTCACTGAGGTTTCGGCAGGCGCGAGACGACCGAAGTGGCGATCTCTTTCGCGCGATCGCACAGGCTCTTGTCCGGCTGCCCGCTGTACAACCGGACCGAGACGTACTCGACCTCCCGCTCCGGCAGGCTGCGATGCCGCCAGGAAACGTTGCAGCTCGCGTCCCCGGTGTTCTTCAGATCAGCGGGGACCCCGTTGCCGAGGTCGACCGGCGGGCCTTCAAGCGAGAAGAAGCCCCGGTGCAGTTCAACAGTCAAGGTCCCACCGGTCCCCCACTCGCAAATCCGCAGGGTACGCGGAGCCGGTTGGGCGTTGTTCACGATCTTCCCGACAACCGCGGGATCGGCCACGGCACACGGATCGAGTGGCAGCACACTGGCCAGATCGTCGGCGCGGTCGACCTCATGGGTGCGCAGGCGCGCGAGTGCCGCCGTGAGCGCGCTGTCGGCGATCGCGCACGCATCGCCGCCGGTGCTCTTGTTGTAGATCTGCACGTTGAGCTGGCGGTTCGTCGGCACCAGCACCTGCGAGTCGCAGCTTCCGCTGATGGTGCTGTGCAGTACCGGTAGTCCCTCGGCGGTGCGGTCCGTCTTGTCGAGGCTGGTGGCGGTCACGTTCTCGCCGAGCTGGAGTTCCAAGGCGACGCCGTTGAGGCCGGTGTAGCCGCACCGGGCCGGATAAGTCGGGTCCGATTCCGGTTTCAGGGTGCCGAATTCCTGCACGAAGCGGCCGTCGAGCACTTTGCAGGGGTCGACGCGCCGCAGCCTGTCCAGGGTGAGCGCCTCCGACACCGGCATCGCCGCGACACCGGGATCCTGCGGTGAGCCATAGTTTTTGACGATCAGGATGAGTCCGACGACCGCGGCCACCAGGATCAGCGCCACCGGGGTGAGCACGGCGACCAGGATCTTCTTGTTCCGCGGCGCGGGCTTCGCGGGAGGCGGACGCCAGGCAGGCAGTGGCAAGGCAAGCACCGAGCGCACTTCGGTGTCCTGGTGCCGAATCCGTTCGTGTACCGCGGGCGGCCACGGTGCCACCCCCGGCGGGACCGGACCGAGGAAGTCCAGGATCTGCTCCGGGGTCGGCCGCCGCGCCGGATCCTTGACGAGACACGGCTCGGCGAGCCGGCGGATTTGCGGTGGTACGTCGGAAAGATCGGGCTGGGTGTGCACGACGTTGTACAGCGTCTGCGGCGCGGACGGACCGGTGAACGGACCCCGGCCGGTGACGGCCATGACCAGGATCGCGCCCAGCGAGAACACGTCGCTCGCGGGGGTGATCCGCCCGCTTCCGGCCTGTTCCGGGGACATGAACGCGGGCGAGCCGATGATCGCACCCGTACCGGTGAGCTCGTGCGTCTCCTCGGCCGCGCGTGCGATGCCGAAGTCGATCACCCTCGGTCCGTCCGCGGTGAGCAGGATGTTGCTGGGCTTCAGATCCCGGTGGATCAACCCGGCCCGGTGGATCTCGGTGAGTGCCGCGGCCAGCCCCGAAGCCAGCAGCCGCACGGACTCCAGCGGCAGTGGACCGGCGGAGTCCACCGCTTCACGCAGGTCGGGGCCGGTGACGAAAACCGAGGCCAGCCAAGGGGTTTCGGCTTCCGCATCGGCGTCCATCACCGCCGCCGTGTACGCACCGGAGACCATCCGCGAGGTGGCGACCTCACGCCGGAACCGTTCGCGGAAGCGGTAGTCGTGCGCGAACTGCGCGTGCAACTGCTTGACGGCGACGAGCCTGCCGTCCGGCGCGAGGCCGAGCACGACCCGGCCCATGCCGCCTTCGCCGAGCTCGGCGATGATCCGGTAAGGACCGACCTGCCGCGGTTCGCCGGGATTCAACGGTTTCACTGGCCAGCCTTACGGTTTCGGTAGTTTCGGCAGCAGTGCCGCGGCGAACTTCTGCGCCTTTTCGCAGGCCTGGTCGGCGTTCTGCGTGTCGCCGGTGTTGCTGAGCACCAGCTCGACGTTCTCGCTGTCGCGCTCGCTGACGGGACGGTGCCGCCAGGTCAGCGAGCAGGTCGACCTGGCGGGACCGTCGTCCCTTCTGGCCAGGTAGACCTCGGTGCCCGAGATCTGCAGAGTGCCGGCGCCGGTGTAGTACTGGTCCTTGGACTGTGCCGGCGGGTAGCCCCTCACCAGGTTCAACCTCGGGTCGCCGGGCGCCTCGTACCGGCATCCGTGCAAACCGTCATGGACCGTGGCGGTCACCGGGCCGATCAGGTTGTCCGTGGTCGTGGCGCCGACCAGCGCACACGGATCGAGCGTGGCCAGCGTTCCCGCCGGAAGCTCGCGATCGTGACCGCCGGCGCGGATCTGTTTCACCGCTTCGCCGAGTGCGGCCTTCACCACGCCACAAGCTTCGTCCTTTGTGGACATCGAGAGCACTTCGGTGCCCAGTGTGGTGTTCGGGAGCCCGTTCACGGCTACCGCCGCCTTGCACGACCGATCGGAACCCTTGATGCTCAACGGCAGGCCCTCCAGCTCTCCAGCCGCTTCGCCTTCGAACAGGTCGCCGCCGATGGCCAGGTCCACCCATTCGCCGGCGGGATTCTCGTAGGTGCACGAGGGGAAGGCCACGTCGATCTTCTTGCGCAGTTTGCCGACGCCGGGGATCTCGCGCCCTTCGAGCACCTTGCACATGTCGACGCGGCGGAGGTTGTCCGGGCCGAGCGGGTCCGGGTTGACCGGGGTGACGACCGGCTCGTCCGGCGGTGGCGTTGTCGCGGGTGCCGCCGCGGGCGCCTGGTCCGGCCGCGACAGCTGAACCGCCGCGATCGTGCCGCCGGTGAGCACCACGACGGCGAGTACGGCCAGCACGGCGTACAGCCCCCGCCGGGACCGCTTCGGCGGTGGCGGATTCAGGAGCCGCCCGATCTCGGCCTGCTGCGTTTCGATGAGGTGCGGCACCAGCGGCGGCCATGGGCTCGCCACCGGCGGGATCGGACCGAGTTGCTCCAGTACCCAGGCGGGGGCCGGCCGCTCCTGCGGGTTCTTCGCCAGGCAAGGCTCGACGATCCGCCGCAGTTCCGGCGCCAAGTGGCGGAGGTCGGGCTGGGTGTGCACGACGTTGTAGAGGGTATGCGGGGTGGACGACCCGGAGAACGGATTGGCCCCGGTCGCGGCCATCACCAGCAACGCCCCGAACGAGAACATGTCGCTCGCCGGGGTCAGCTGTTTGCCTTCGGCCTGCTCCGGCGACATGAAACCGGGCGAGCCGATGATCGCGCCGGTATGCGTGAGCTCGGACTCCCCCTCGACCGCACGCGCGATCCCGAAGTCGATCACCCGGGGGCCGTCGGCGGTGAGGATGACGTTGCTCGGCTTGAGATCGCGATGGACCAGCCCGGCACGGTGGATGTCCCCCAGCGCCAACGCGAGCCCCGCGGCGAGGTGCCGGACCGATCCGGATGGCAGGGGCCCGCCGGCGTTCACCGCGTCGGACAGCGACGGTCCCGGCACGAAGACCGAAGCCAGCCAGGGTGTCGGCGCGTCAGGGTCGGCGTCCATCACCGCGGCGGTGTAGGCACCGGAGACCATCCGCGACGCCGTGACCTCGCGGCGGAAGCGCTCGCGAAATCCGGGATTCTGCGCGAACCCCGGATGCACCTGCTTGATCGCGGCGAGGCGGCCGTCGGCGGAGATACCGAGCAATACCCGGCCCATACCGCCTTCGCCGAGCGCGGCGAACATCCGGTAGCGCCCCACATGCGTGGGTTCGCCGATGTCCAACGGCTTCACTGGGCCCCCTTTTCCAGGGGCGATGCTACAAAACGCGTCTATTGAGGACTCGCTCGGCTCGGCGACGTGCAGATCGTTGTGCGAGGGTGAGGCCATGGCAGCTTCCCGCAGACCGCTCGCGCTGTCGTGGACGAACGTCGCCCCGGTGCTCGGCATGGTCGTGCTCGCGCTGAGCTGGGGCCGCGATCTCGGACCGCTCCCCGTGGTCGTCGTCGCGCTGGCGCTGGCGGCCACGGTGCTGGCCGCGGTGCACCACGCCGAGGTGGTCGCGCACCGCGTCGGTGAACCGTTCGGCTCGCTGGTGCTCGCGGTCGCCGTGACGGTGATCGAGGTCGCGCTTATCGTCACGATGATGGCCTCCGGCGGTCCGGAGGCCGCGACGCTGGCCCGTGACACCGTGTTCGCCGCGGTCATGATCACCATGAACGGCATCACCGGGATCGCCTTGATGGTCGGTGCCCGCCGCTTCGGCACGACTCACTTCAACGCCGAGGGCAGCGGGGCCGCCCTCGCCACGGTCGCCACGCTGGCGTCGCTCAGCCTCGTGCTTCCGACGTTCACGACCAGCACGCCCGGTCCGGTTTTCAGCGGCACGCAACTCACCTTCGCCGCGATCGCCTCTTTGCTGCTCTACGGCCTGTTCGTGCTCACCCAGACCGGTCGCCACCGCGACTTCTTCCTGCCGGTGAAGTCCGATGGCTCGGTCAATGAGGAGGAGCACGCCGAACCACCGACCGGCCGGGCCGCGCTGATCAGCCTGGCCATGCTGCTGGTCGCGCTGGTCGCTGTCGTCGGACTGGCCAAGGTCGAGTCGCCCGCGATCGAGTCAGGGGTCCGGGCGGCCGGGTTCCCGCAGTCGTTCGTCGGTGTCGTGATCGCCATGCTCGTACTGCTGCCGGAGACCCTGGCGGCTACGCGGGCCGCGCGGCGCGACCGGATGCAGACCAGCCTCAACCTCGCCTACGGTTCGGCGATCGCGAGTATCGGCCTCACCATTCCGACGATCGCTTTGGCGTCGATCTGGCTGACCGGACCGCTGCAGCTGGGACTCGGCTCGACGCATATCGTGCTGCTCGCGATGACCGTCGTGGTCAGTGTCCTCACCGTGGTGCCCGGCCGGGCGACCCGCCTGCAAGGCGGTGTGCACCTGGTCCTGCTGGCCGGCTTCCTTGTGCTCGCGATCAACCCTTGACCGCCGCACCGGCTCACGAGATTGGACACTGAGATGCACACGGTCGGACTGGTGCTGCACCCGGCACGCGACTCCGCCGAGGCGGTGGCCGCGGTGCTCGAGTGGGCGGCGAAACGGCAGATCGAGATCCTCGGCATCGGGGACGAGATCGCCCGGCTCGACTGCGCTGCCGTCGCGGTCACACCTGAGGAACTCGGCCGCCGGTCGGATCTGGTGGTCAGTCTTGGCGGCGACGGCACCATGTTGCGCGCGATGCGGCTGGCGGACCGCCAGCACGCCCCGGTGCTCGGGGTGAACCTTGGCAAACTCGGTTTCCTGGCCGAGGTCGACGTTCCCGCGTTGCCGGACGCGCTTTCGGCCATCGACGACCACGAATTCAGCGTGGAGTCCAGGCTGGCCGTCGATGCCGACTTCGGCGGGCGGACGGTCACGGCGTTCAACGACGTGGCGGTGGTGCGCGTGCCGGGCGATGGCAGCGCGGCGGTCGCCGTCCACGTGGCCGGCCAGCCGTTCGTGAGCTACGCGGCCGACGCGGTCGTCGTCGCTACTCCGACCGGCTCGACGGCGTACAGCTTTTCCGCCGGCGGCCCGATAACCAGCCCCTCGGTCGAAGCGTTGCTCGTGACGCCCGCCGCGCCCCATTCGGCGTACAGCCGGGGCGTGGTGCTGTCGGTTCAGGACGCGGTGGCACTCGAGATCCTGCCCACGAGCGGCCGGCTCGCCGTCGAGGTCGACGGGCAGGTGGCCGGCTACGTCGAGCCGGGCGACCGGATCGACCTGCGTGCGCGTCCCGGCGCGGCCAAGGTCGTCCGGCTCGGCATGACCACCTTCTACCAGCGCGCACGCCGGAAACTGCGTCTCACCGACTCGGCGGAGATCCCTCCTGAGTGAGGCCGACTACGCGGTCACCAGCCTGATCGTCACCCAAGAACCGTCGAATCCGGGACTCCAGTACGCCAACGGCACCGTCGCGTCGATCCCGCTGCTTTCGGTCAACCGCAACGGTATCGACCTCGTCTTCGACGCCCGCAAAGGAACGAAGGCGGAGGCCGTCGTCGACGCACCGAACCCGGCGCGGCAGGCCAGCCACACGTGGGTGAACTACCTGACGAAGACGAGCACCGGCACCCAGCCGGTCACCGCACCCGGGTGGACGTCCACTTCGGGCCCGATGCGCCGTCACGTCTCGAATGCCTCGTTGGGGACATTGAGCGTCTCGTACGTGGCATTGGGGACGTGTCCGTCCAGGGTGGACAGTGACTAGTCGGCCGGATCGCCCATGAACGCTCGATAGAAGGGCCGGAGCAGCTCGGAAACCGAGGTACCGCGAACGGTGGCCGAAAGCGGCGGTACCTCGTCGAGTAGCCCGTGGGGCCTGGTGGCTTCCGGTCGGCGCGCGCCTACCTTGGCGACGTCGCCGGCCGGACCCCAGCCGAAGAAGTCGGCAAGGTCCGGTTCCGCCGGCGCCTCGACGGCCACGACACGGGATCCGGTATGGCGACCTACTTCCTCGAGCAGAGCCGCCCGATCACGACCACGCAAAGCGAAGATCGTGAACGGATCGGTGTCGATACGTTCGATCAGAGCGGTCAGTCCTGCGACGAGGTGGTCGCACGGCACCCGGACGCCGGGACAGGAACAGTCCAGTGACAGCTCCCCCGCCACTTCTGGAAACAAAACAGCCGGGAACAGGACCACAGCGAAAAGCGCCTCGATGTCGTCGGGGATGCGGCCGTCGAGCAGCGTGGCCGCCGCCGACTCGTTCTCCGCCACGGCTTGTGTGATGACCGTCCAGGTTTCCTTGCCGAACGCCGGGATGCCGATCCGGACTTCGTAAGACCGTTGGCGCGTCACGCGGATGTCCGCGATCGCCGCGCCGGCACCGATCGTGAGGGAATCGACCCGGCCGGGCAGGACGCCTTGTCCATTGTGGACGCCGAGCGTTTCGAGCAGCAGCCGGAACCGGCCGGCCCCGGTCTCAGTCATCGACGGCTTCCCGCCTCAACTCGAAGACATCACGCAGCGAGTCGGTGGAAAGCTCCGTGAGCCAGTCTTCCCCGTCCGTGACGACCAGTCCGGCCAAAGCCTCTTTCCTGGTGATCATGGCGTCGATGCGGTCCTCGATCGTCCCGGGGCAGACGAACTTCCGCACTTGGACACTGCGTCGCTGGCCGATGCGGTATGCCCGGTCGGTGGCCTGCTCCTCCACCGCTGGATTCCACCACCGATCGAGGTGCAGGACGTGGGTGGCGGCGGTGAGCGTCAGCCCGGCTCCACCGGTTTTCAATGATGCCAACAGGATCGAGGGGCCGGCCCCGGTCTGGAAGTGCTCGACGATCGAGTCGCGGCGCCGTTGGGACAGCCCGCCGTGCAGGAAGGCGATCGGCGTGTTCAGCCGCGACGACAGGTGCGGCACGAGCAGGTGGCCGAATTCCGCGTACTGGGTGAAGCAGAGCGCGCGGTCGCCGGAGTCGAGGATCTCCTCCAGGATCTCTTCGAGCCGGTCGACCTTCCCGGAGCGGTGTCCGATGGGCGATCCGTCGTGCAGCAGGTGCGCGGGATGGTTGCAGACCTGCTTGAGTTTCGTGATCGCGGAAAGGATGTTGCCCCGTCGTTTCACGCCGTGGCTGTCGGCGATCTTGGTCATCATCTCGTCCACGGTCGCGCGGTACAGCGTCACCTGCTCACGGGTGAGCCGGTACTCCTGGGTGATCTCGATCTTCTCCGGCAGATCGGAGAGCACGGCGGGATCCGTTTTCAGGCGGCGCAACAGGTATGGGCGGGTGATCCGGCGCAACGCGGTGGCGGCGGCCGCGTCCTCACGGCGTTCGATGGGCACCTCGAACCAGCGGCGGAAGTCCTGACGATCACCGAGAAGGCCGGGGTTGAGCAGATCGGACAACGACCACAGATCACCGAGCCGGTTCTCCACGGGCGTCCCGGTCAGGGCGACCCGATGACCGGCATCGAAGCGGCGAACGGCCCGAGCCGGTGCGGTGTGCGGGTTCTTGACCGCCTGCGCTTCGTCGAGCACCAACCGGTGCCATCCGGTGGTGGCGAGTTCATCGACGTCGCGCGCCGCGGTGGCATAGGTGGTCACGACGAGATCCGCACCCGCGATGCGCTCGGCAAGCCGGCCGCCATGCTCCCGCGTACCGCCGTGGTGGACGTGAACGCGCAGTTCCGGCGCGAATCGAGCCGCTTCCCGTTGCCAGGTCCCGATCAAGGACATAGGGCAGACGAGCAGCGTCGGACCACACTCGCCCCGAGCGCGCTCGATCGCTTCCAGTGCGAGCAGCTGGACCGTCTTGCCGAGTCCCATGTCGTCGGCGAGGCAGGCACCGAGCCCGAGGGACGCCATGAACGCGAGCCAGGCGACGCCTCGGCGCTGGTACGGGCGCAGCGTCGCCTGGAAGTTCGGCGGTGGGTCCACCGGCTCGAGCGAACGGTGAACGCGGCCGGCGAGGAGGTCGCCGATCCAGCCTTCGGTCGTCACACCGATGACCGGCAGCGGTGCCCCGGACCCGTCCGGCCGGTCGTCGTCGAGTCCGTGGAGCAGGGTCAGCACGTCGGCCACGGTGGGCAGGGACGGCTTCCTTCTGTCCCGGTCGCGACGAAGGTATTCCAGACCTGCGCGCAGAAGCGCGTTGTCCACACTCACCCATCGACCGCGTAGCCGCACCAATGAGGACTTCGCCGCGACGAGCCGGGCCAGCTCCTCCTCGGTCAGTTCGTCGTCGCCGACCGCGATCGACCAGCGGTACGAGGCCAGCTCGTCCCGACCGAGCCGGTGCGCCGAGACGACCTGGTCGGCGGGGGCCCCACGGACCGAGAGCCGGAGCCCCAGCCGTTGCCCGCCACCCCAGCTCGACGGCAGCTGCACGTCGAACCCCGCCGCCACCAACAGTTCCGCACCCCCGGCGAGGAACTCTTCGGCTTCACCGACCGTGAGGTCGTACCCGGCGGACCACTCCGAGTCGATGGCAGGAGCCAGCAGCGGCAGCACTCCCGCAGCCCGCTCGAGCTCGGCGGCGAGCAGGCCCTCCGCATCGGAGAAACCGGCACCGGCCTTGCCCGACCACACCTGCTCGGCCTGGAGCAGGAGACTGGGATCGGCCGCCGAACGCAGGAGAAACCGCAGCTGCCACTTCGTCCCATCGCCGGTCTGGTCATCGAGGTCTTCGGTGTCCGACCCCGGACTGTGCAACGTAGAGACCTCGTCGAGCCGGATGCAGACCGTGCCTTCGGAGAGGTCGGTGTCGGCGACCGCGTCCCAGGCCGCGATCCCGTCGGCCACGATCCCGAGGCTCCCGGATCGCAGACCGACCCGGCCGTCGGCGGTGCGCAGCGCGTCGAGCCAAGCACCGAAGGGACCGTCTCCCGCACCGCGTCCGGTATGCCCCGCCCGGGCCAGGCGGTCACGGATAGCGGCGTCGACGAGCACGTGCATGGCGTCCGTGACGATCACCGAGGGATCGGCGAGCTCGGCCGTCGTCGTGTGCTCCGCCCGGCCGGCCGGCGGCGTGGCCGCGATCAACGTCCGGATTTCCGCCGCGTCACCGCCACGCGCCACCGGTCGCCAATGCGCTCGTGCGGCACCGTCTGCCCGGACGAGGGTGGGCAGGACACGACCGCGGCGAACCAGATCGGCAGCCAGCCGGGCGATGGCGCGCAGATGCGCCACGGAATTGCCGTAGTGGACCGAATCGACCGGATCGTCGAGCTCCGAGGGATCCACCAGCAGAGCGGGCACCGACCAGGACTCCATCGCCGGCTCCGAGGTGCCCCGCGACCGGGACCCGCTGAGCGCGACCAGCTCGGGAGAAGCCATCGGACCGCCGCGCCGTGACGGCAGCAGCAACGTGGCCGAGGCCGGCTTTCCGGGATGCAAAGCCGTCAGGTCCGACACCGAGGCGGCGAACGGATGTGGCCTCGACGAACGCGACGGTCGCATCGACGTCGTGGCAGGACGTCCGCCGTGCTCGGCCCACAGCACGATCCCTCTGCCCGGGGACCACAAGCCGTGCACGACGAGCGGACCGCTCCAGGACGTGCCGACCTCACCCACGCACGCCATGATCCCCCATCCCCGCGGGTGACTCGAGCTACGGCGCGATCTGGGCCGGGCTCTCGTGAGTGGTAATGACGGTTCTAACCGTCATTACCACTCACGAGACGGGTCGCGCTTACCCGACGCCGAGGGCCTGTTTGGCGCCAGGGTGCAGCGGCACCGGGTCGGATTTCACCGCGGTCTCCTTGGTGAGCTCCTTCGCCGACGGATGGGTCTTCTCCAGCTCGGCGCGCTTGTCGAAGATCAGTTTGGTGATCGCGCAGGCGTTGCCGGCTGGGAAGTCCTCGCGCACGAGCAGCAGATTCGGCACCACGATGGTCGGTGCGTCGGCGGGAAGGCCGTAGGTCGCGGCCGGAATGGCGCCGCGGTCGTAGACCGGGTTGATCGCCTTCAGCGCGTCCAGCTGCGGGGTGATGTCGATGAACTTGATCTGCCCCTTGAGCGACGTGGTGAGGTCGGTGATCTCCGGGGTCGGCAGGCCGCCGGACCAGACCAGGCCGTCGATCTTGCCTTCCTTCATACCGTCCACGGTCTGCCGCAGTGCCAGCCGCTGCGGCGAGAGGTCGGTGTCCTTGAGGCCCGTGGCCTGCAGCAGCCGGTTCGCGATCACCTCGGTGCCGGACTTCGGCGAGCCGGTGGAGATCCGCTTGCCCCGGAAGTCCGCCACGCTGTTGATGCCGCTGTCGGTGCGCACCACGACCTGGGTGTAGTTCGAGTAGATCCGGGACAGCGCCTGGATCTTCTGCGGTTTGCCGTCGAACGCGGATTTGCCGTTCACCGCGTCGGCCGCGGTGTCGGCCAGCGAGAACGCGATGTCGTAGGTCTTGTCGCCCAGTTGCTGGATGTTCTGGACGGACGCGCCGGTGTCCGCCGCGGTCGCCTTGAGTTTGGTGTTGTTGCTGATCAACTGGGCCAGGCCACCGCCGAGGACGTAGTAGACGCCGCCCACGTTGCCGGTGGCGATGGTGATCCTGCCGTCCGCCGCCTCGCACGCGGTCTGCCCGCCTGCCGGTGGCGCGGCGGGCGTCTCCTCCCGTTTACCGCCGCAGCCGCTGATCACGAGGACGAGCCCGAGCACGCCGATGAGGGTCCTACGCACTGTTGTTCTCCTTGTCGTCCTTGCTCTGTAACAAGCTGTGTCGTCGTAATAGGAAGTGCACGATGACCGCGGCCACGGCGAAACCGGCCCCGATCGCGATGGAAAGTGGTTGCAGGTAAAGAAAAAGCAGGGCCGCCGGAACGCAGAGTAGACGCACCGGCAGCTTGGCGGGTCCGACCAGCCAGCCGGTGGTCACCACGGCGAGCACGGCCACGCCGGCCGCTGACACGAGCGTCACCCACACCACGTCGAGGAACGGGCGCTGCAACAGCAGAGCCGAGCCGTTGTCGGTGAGCACGAACGCGATCGGCACGAGGAAGGCCGGCAGCGTGTACTTCCACGTCTGCCACATCGTCTTCATCACCGCGCCGCCGGTGATCGCGGACGCGGCCACCGCGGCGAGTGCGGTCGGCGGCGTGACCTCGGACAACACCGCGTAGTAGAAGATGAACATCGCGGTCTCGGCCTGGTCGACGCCGAGGGTGAGCAGCGCCGGGCCGATGACCACCCACGAGATGATGAACGACGCGGTGACCGGAACCGCCAGCCCGAGCACGCATACCGCGACCGCGGAGAACACCACCGTCAGCGCGAGCACCACCGTCTGGTTGTCCGACACCGCGCTCGCCGCTTTGACCAGTGCGTCCGCGAGGACCTGGCCGAGCCCTGTCTTGGTGATCGTGGAGGTGATCACGCCGGCCGCCGCGCAGACCGCGACGACGGGCAGCGCGCCCCGGATCCCCTCGGACAGCGAGTCGACCAGTTCCTTCGCCCAGGCCTTGACCGCGGCCCACTTGTCGTCACCGAAAAGCTTGGCCACCAAGGAGAACAAGGCCGCGACGCCCGTCGCGTAGACGACAGCGGAGAACGGCGGGATGTCCAGGGCCAGGAAGACCACGATGATCGCGAGCGACGCGAAGTGGTAGCCGCCCTTGAGCAGGACCTGCCACGCGTTGGGGGTGTCGACACGGACCGCGTGTGCGCCGAATCGCCGGGCATCCGCCTCGACGGCGAACACGATGCCGAGGTAGTACAGCAGCGTCGGCACGATCGCCCAGAGCAGGACGGTCAGGTACGAGGTCTCCAGGTACTCCGCGATGATGAACGCGGCGGCGCCGAGCGTCGGCGGCGAAAGGATCGCGCCGATACCGGAAGCCGCGAGTAGACCGCCCGCGTTCTGACTGGGATATCCGGCCTTCTTCAAGATCGGCCAGGTGATCGCGCCGAGTGTGACGGTGGTCGCAGTACCCGATCCGGAGACCGTGCCCAGCAGGAAGCCGGACAGCGCGGTCGTGCGACCGGGCGCGGTCCGCGACTTGCGGAACACCGCGAAACTGAAGTCCACAAAGAACGCGCCCGCGCCGGAATTGGCGAGCACGGCACCATAAATCGTGAAGAGCACGATGTAGGTGGCCGCGACGTCGAGTGGGATGCCGAAGAAACCGTTGCTGGGATCGTTGAGCGCGCTGATGATCTCGTCGAAGTTCATCCCCGCATGCGAGACGGCCCAGCCCTGCGGCAGGTAACCCCCGTAATAGGCGTACGCGACGAAGGCGAGGCAGACGATCGGAAGGATCAGCCCGGTGGTCCGCCGGGTGGCCTCGAGGATCAGCACCAGCAGTACGGCGCCGGCCAGAACGTCCATTGGGGACAGATGCCCTTGGCGGTCGAGGAACTCGTCGAACCCGGTCAGCAGCGGGTAGAACGCCGCGACCAGCGAGAGCGCGGCCAGCACCCAGTCGACCGGCCCGGGGTCGTCATTCCCCTCCCTCGGCCGGCGGCCGCCCGGCCGGTAGGACAGGAAGACCAGCGGCAGCGTGACCGCGAGGAAGATCACCAGATAGAACTGGTTGCCCTGACTGAAGGGCAGGAACACCTGCTTGAGAACGAGCAGGGCGACACCCGCGCCGATGATCCACAGCGCCCGCTCCCAGCGCCGGGACAGTTTGCGCACCGGACGCTCCTCGTCGTGCGCCCCGACGATCTCGTCGACGTCCCGCTGCTCCGCGATGGTCACCGCCGAACCTTACCCCGGCGGGTGATCCACATCACAGACCTTAACAGTGTCTTAGGACGCCCGGACCGATCAGGAATCAAGAAGCAACTGCCTGCCAGGCGGAACTACCGTGACTCTCAGAGAAACCGGCAAGAGCGGCAAATTCAGCTCTGCCAAGCAGTTTCAGCCGAAAGACGGACTGACCGGAGGCAGGACGATGACCAAGACCGAACAGACCGGCAAGGGTGGGCCCGGGGCGTTGTCACTGTGGTTTCAGCGGAAGATGAACGCCCGTACGAACACCCGCATCCGGAGCAAGGGCGGCAAGGTCATGGGCATGGACGTCCTGATCCTGCACACGGTGGGCCGCCGCAGCGAGCAGCCGCGGGAAACGCCGGTGACCTGGTTCGCCGACGGCGACGACGCCTGGCTGGTCATCGCATCGGGCGGCGGAAGCCGGCACCCGGACTGGTACGTCAACCTGATGGCGCACCCCGACCGGCCGTCGATCGAGCTGCCCGGGCGCGGCACCGTGGAGGTGAGCCCGCACCGGCTCGACGGCACCGATCGTGAGCAGGCTTGGGAGCGGATCGTCGCCGCCCAGCCCCGCTACGCGAAGTACCAGCGCAAATCCGACCGGGCGTACCCGATCCTCCGCCTCACCCCGCGGTGACTCGATGTGCGTCTTCAACCACTACAAGATGATGGGGATCGTCCCGAACGGACACGTCGAAGCTCTAGGTGTTCGCGCTCCGGGACTCGATATGCGCCTTCAGCCGACCCAGCGTGGTGGCGATATTGGCACTGTTGGTCCCGGCGCGGTCCGGTTCGCCGGTGATGAGAATGGCGAACGGGACGAACCAGCGCGGCACGCGTAGCCAGTTCGTCACGGTGACACGACAGCCGGCGCCTTCGGGCCTGATCTCGTGCTCCCAGCGGGAAATCGGGACGAAGAACGGGGTGCGCACCCGATAGACGAACCGCCTGCCGAGCTCGGCTTCAGTGATCTCCGCGTGGGTCACCCAGCGGCGCCATCCATTGCGGTTGGTGCCGCTGAACCACTTCCCGACCGCGGCCTCAGTCGCGCCGCGGATCCAGCGAGCCTTGTAGAACTCCTCGGCGAAACCCGCCATCACCACGGGATCGCTGATGTACCGGTAGACCTCCTCCGGGAGGGCGTCGATCGTCACCTCACCGCGAGCGATCGGTTCGGTGTAGGTCAGCTTGTCCCTCGGGTTCGTCACCATCGCGCCACGCCTCCCAGCAGCCGTGTCACGACCCCATCAGTGCGAATTGGGCCCGTCAAGGTTGTCGCGGCGGCAGAGCAACCACGCACAACGACGCGGCAACCCTGGAGACGAGACGGCATTTACAATACAGAGCATGCTGTATCGTAAGTGCATGACCCGCACTCCCGGACGGCCCCGCAGCAGGGAGGCCGACGCCGCGATCCTGGACGCTGCGCTGGACCTGCTGATCGAGTGCGGCGCCGAGGCGACCAGCATCGAGCAGGTGGCGCGGCGCGCCGGAGTCACCAGGGCGACCGTGTACCGGCGCTTCCCCGACAAGACCCGGCTGCTGATCGCCACGCTCGAGGCCGCGTACGGCAATCCCCCGCAGACTCCCGAAATCCGCGACATCGAACAGCTGCTGTCCGGCTGGGCGTCCGTCATCGCCGACCCGCGCCAACGCCGGCTCCTGCGGCGGATCTATGGCGCGATCGAGGACAATCCCGAGCTCGCGAGCACCTACCAGGACCTCTTCGGCAGGCATCGCGACCAGGCCCGCCGCGACGTGTTCGCCTACGCCCGCGATCAAGGGCAGCTACCTGAGTACGTCGACCCGGATGTCCTATTGGACCTGCTCACCGGCGCGATCTGGCAGCACCTGGCCACCCGCCCGGACACCGTCACGGCTGACGAGGCCGAAGAGTTTCTTCGAGCCGTGCTCCGCCAAGTCGGCTACCGGCCCGAAGCACGCCGGAAACGTCCTACCGGGAAAGGAGACGCGACATGACAACCGCGAGCATCGAGGCACAGCAACGAACACGGGCGTTCGCTCGCGTCATCGGCCCGTATGTCGCCATCTTCACGGCCGTCTACGCGATCCGCCTGCCTTCGCTCCAGGGCCTCAACTATGACCTGTTCGCCAATCCTCTTCTGGTGCTGCTGCTCGGCGCGCTGATGCTGGGCGGCGGGCTGGTCATCATCGCCGGACATCGCAGCTGGCGCGGACCGCTCGCGGTCACCGTGTCCCTGTTCGGCTGGTTCGTCGCCATCCGGGGATTCCTGCTGATCGCCGCGCCCACCACGGTCGAGTCGGGCGTCGACGCCACCATGCTCTCCCCTGGCGCGATGCTCGTGGCCCGCCTCTTCTTCGGCGCCATGGCGGTGATGGGCCTGCTGCTGACCTACGCCGGCTGGTTCACCGAACCGGCTGCCCGGTAGGCGACACTAGTCCCGGCTGGCAGCCCTGTTCAGGCTTCGCGCTTCGAGGACCTTCAGCGCGTGCCGGCACCATCGGACGTTCTCCGATTCGAACGAAAGACCGCGCATCAAGGTCAGGTACGGTCCGATCCGCTGGGCCTCGGCGAGATAGTCGTCTTCGAACCGGCCGTCGAGCAGGTGTGCACGGAGCCGCTCGTAGCGGGCGATCTTCGCCTCCGCCCAGGCCATTCGCTCCTCGATCGAGGCACGCACGGCGGCATCGTCGCCCACGTCGACGGCCTGGACCTGTACCAGCAGTTCGTCGCGGATCACGCCAGGGCGCGGCGCTGTCGCCGTGAACTCACGCAGGGCCTGCCGGCCGGCGTCGGTCAGCGAGAAGAGCCGCTTGTCCGGCCGCCGCTCCTGGCGGACGACCCGGGCACGCACCAGCCCGTCCGCCTCCATGCGGTCCAGTTCCCGGTACAGCTGCTGCGGACTCGCCAGCCAGAAGTTGGCGACCGACGAGTCGAAGATCTTCGCCAGGTCGTACCCCGACGCTTCACCTTCGAGGAGTGCCGCCATCAGCGCGTTGCGCAGCGCCATCGGTCTATGTCCTAATCAACTAGATGACTATGCTCCGGAGGCCTCTCGCTGAATCTGCTCGAACTGGGCGGCCATCGCGGCGGACAGTGCCTGCGCCGCGGACAGCGGGCGGACCATGACCCGGAAGTCGTCGATCAGGCCATCGTCGTCCAGATGCAGGAAGTCGCATCCCTCGACCTGCGCGTCCCCGATCCTCGCCTCGAAGACCAGGGCGTGTTCACGGCCGTCCGCGCTGGTCATCTCCCGGGTGTAGTGGAAGTCCTCGAAGACCCGCAGCACTCCGCGCAGGATCGCCGCCGTGATCGCCTTGCCGGCGTACGGCCGGAACGCCACCGGACTCCGGAACACCACGTTCTCTGCCAGCGTCTCGGCGATGGCGTCTGTGTCGCGAGCCTCGGCGGCCTTGCGGAAGCTGGTCATGAGACACCTCGAATAGTCAATTTGTTGAGTATCGACCAGTCCAGGCTACGCGACGCCCACCCGCCGGCTCAAGCCTTCTCGCCCGCGACCAGGATGGCGAGCTCGACCTGCTATTTCGTCTTCATCCGCTCGGCTCGCGGATCGGTGAGGTAGGCCTCGTACCGGCATGCGAAGCGGTCACCCGCCGGTTCGTCCCACCGGTCAAGGACGATCTCGTTGTCCCGGACCCACTCGAGCAACGTACGGTTCGCCCTCCAGCGCTTTCGTCGTGACGACACCGACTTCGACGTCCATCGGGCCTTCCATATCGATCACGTGGAGGCGGAAGGCTCTCCGGTTTCGAAACGATTCTCGGGCCGTGGATGATCTCCACCGTCTGCTCCGTCCCCTGGCCACCGGTTTCGACCCGGCACGGGAGCACCACGGAACCGGATCTACCCGCAGCTGCCGCCGAGGTACACGATGTGGAGGATGTCCTTGCTGGGACCGAGATCGTTCATGCCCGGACGTATGCAGACCGTGCGGTCCGGAAGCGGCTGCTTCCGGTCGATCCGGATCGGGTACGAGGTCGGCCCGCAGTTGTTGAGATAGGCGCGAACGCCGTTGTCGTAGTAGCCACACGGAGCCGCTTGAGCCGTTCCGGCCCCCGCGGTGACCGATCCGGCCGCGATGACGGTGGCGATGCCGAGTTTCGCCGCACGTAAGAGCATGCTTCCTCCTCCTATGCCGTTGGTCAGAACGACGCGACGGTAGCCACGGCCACTAACCTTCCGCTAAGGACGATCATCGAGCCGGATCGCACCGGGCCTGCGCGCCGACCTGGTCCTGGTCGACGGCGATCCCACCCGCGAGATCGCCGCGACCCGCTCGATCGTGGACGTCTGGCGGGAGGCAGGACGAGGAGCCCGCTGCCGCGTGGGGCGGCGGGCTCCTCGTTCGCGTGGTTCAGTGGGTGGCGCGGTGGAAGCTGTTGCGTCGTGGTGTTTGTAGCGGGTCGAGGTATTGCGGGGGAACGAATTCGGGGTGGCCGTCGGTGGCGATGCGGGCTTGCCAGTCGCTGCGGTGGATGAGTCCGTGGTGATACGAGCAGAGTAGGCAGAGGTTGTGGAGGTCGGTGGGGCCGCCGTCGGCCCAGTGCTGAATGTGGTGGGCGTGGCAGTTTTTGGGGGTGCGTGGGCAGCCGGGGAAGGAGCAGCCGCGATCGCGCAGGTTGAGAGCACGGCGTTGTCCGGGGCTGACGAACCGTTTGATCCGTCCCAGATCCAAGGGTTCACCGGCGGCGCCCAGGACGGCGGGCAGCATGAGGCAGTCGCAGGCGGCGATGCGGGCGTCGCGGGCGGATATCTGGCCGACGTAGTCCAGGCAGGCGTGCCCGAGCCCGGATTTCAGTTCCTCGTGGCCGATGGTGACTGTGACCATCGTGCGATACCCGGCGGTGCCGGGTTGGTCGGGGCAGGCGATCGCCAGATCCAGCAGTTCGGCCCAGGCGTCGGCTTGGCGTTGGGGCAGGGTGCGGTGGTCGGCCTGTCCGAACTCGTCGGTCGGAGCGTTTCGTCGCGTAGGCAGTGATCGCCGCCGCCGTGCGGGTGCCGAGTTCGTCGTCGAGGAGGCCGGTGAGTTTCCACTGTCCGTCTTTGCGGCGCTCCAGCCGCACCTCGCGACGCGGCGGGGTCGGCTCTGGATCTTTCGGTTCCGACCCGTCGGGATCGAGGTAGGCCAGCAGTTTGTCGCCGGCGTTGGTGATGTCCGCTGGTGTGCCGTCGCGGCCGAGTTCGGCGAGAATCTGCTCGGCGTCGTCGCGGTCTTCGGCGGGCACGTGGTCGGGGATCTTCGACAGGACCGCGAGGATCCGATCGACATGCACGTCCCCGATGGCGCCTTCCGTGGCGGCGACAGCGGTGGCGGGAGCTTGGGCGGGGAGTTCGGTGCCGTCCAGGGCACGCG
Organism: uncultured Actinomycetota bacterium; assembly: GCA_963766045.1. Classification (GTDB taxonomy): domain Bacteria; phylum Actinomycetota; class Actinomycetes; order Mycobacteriales; family Pseudonocardiaceae; genus Amycolatopsis. Next base: position 4,041,231 of record CAVXYN010000003.1, read on the forward strand.
TGGGGTTCAACGCCACAGCCCGGGTGAGGTGTTTCTTCGCGTCCTGGGTGGAAATGCGGGCTACGTCGGCGAGCCATGATGTGGTGTTGGTGTAGCCGAACAGATTCTGCGCGCCGCGGGCTTCGATTTCCGCGAGATAGGTTCCGAGGGCTGCCGAGGCGGCGCGTATCGCGGTCACTGCCTGGGTCACACCGTGCGCGAGTTCCAGTTTCCCGGCACGCCACAACTCCAGTGGCAGCACGGGAATCTCGGTTTCGGGCACACCCCATTCTACCGCACAGATATCGAACAGGTGTTCGTAATTTTAAGCGACCAGCGAAACCACGCGCATTACACGATAGGGCGATCTGCGCAATTTCACGGTCACAGCTAAGAATCGCGTCGCGAAAACTGACCGGCCCGATGGGCGTGGTTGGGCCGCCGCAGCGGCGGCCGTTCTCCGGATCAACTTCCCACCTGCGACTTCCCGGTATTGTCGAAAATCCGCCCACATCCCAGGTGTCCTCCGGTTGAATGATCGCGAAGTCCCTGACATGTGAGGAGATCTCGTGCGGAGAGCTAGAAGGCGGGGGGCCGTGGCCATCTCGGTGCTGGCAGCGACAACAGCATTGGGCGGCCCGGCGTTGGCGGACACCGTGCAGTCGTTCCACACCGCGCTCGACCCCGCTTCGGTGCGGGAGTCGGTGCACTACCTGGTCCAGACCTACCGGGTGAACGAGCAGGAGGCGTTGCGCCGTCTGGAATTGCAGACCGACGGCGGCAAGCTGGACGAGCTGCTGCGACGCGATCGCGGCGCCGAGTACGGGGGCATGTGGCTCGACCAGGGCAAAGGCCAGCTGGTCGTGGCCATGACCGAACCCGCGGCGGCCGAGCCGTATCTGAGGGCGATGCCCGTGCGGGCCGATGTTCGCACGCAACAGGTCCAGCATTCGTTGCAGCAGCTCACGGTGGCGAAGGAACGCGTCGCGGCCAAGGTCGGCGCGGGGCCGGAAGCGGTCTTCCTCCCGGCGGTGAGCGAGTCCGAAAACCGCGTCGTGCTGTGGGAACGCGCTTGGGTGGCGCAGGAGAAGGTGGCCATGCGCTCCGCCGGCAACGTCGTGGCCGCCGAAACGGACACCGCCCGCAAGGCTGCGGCGGCGGAACCCGGCGTCGTCGTCTCCCGCGTCCTGGCGGAGCCGAACGCGCTCGCCACGCCGAACGTGGACTTGGGTTTCTGCCATCCGCTCTACTGCACCGGCTACGGCCCGATGCGCGGCGGCATCCGGCTGGACATGAAGCGGGACGACGGCACCTGGGGCGGCTGCACGAGCGGCTTCAACCTGCGGTCCACCGGCGGCGGTTTCCCCGGCAAGGGCTGGGTGCTGACCGCGGGCCACTGCATGAGGACCAAGACCAACAACACGCCGACTCAGCACAACGGTAACAACGTGGTGCAGCAGCACGGGATCGAGAAGAGCGCCTACCCGTACGACTACGCGGCACTGCCGTATGTTGACGCCGCGGCGTCAACGAAATGGCTCGAGGGCCAGACAGGCCGCAACCGGGTGCTGAAGTACTGCCGTAACGGCGGCATGGACAGCAACGCCGACACCCCGTGTGGCGCGCAGGCGACCTCGGTGGACGAGTACATCACCGGCACTCGCAAGCTCGCCGAAATCAAGGCCGGGTGGGTCGTCTGCGCCACCGGCACGGCGTCGAGCGCGGTGAACTACCCCGATTCCGTCGACAGTGGCGCAGGCGCGGGTTACCTCGTCGGCACGCGCTGCGGTCGTGTCCTGTCCACGGACGTCGGCATCAACACCGACCTGTGCGCCCGTCCGGGCGACAGCGGCGGACCGCTGTTCAGCCAGGCCGATCACGCGGCACTGGGCATCCTGATCGGCAACCAGCAGTCCCGATCCGGCGCCTGCAAGGCCGGCGAGCTGAACAACTACGCTCCGATCGAAACGATCACCACCGACCTCAGCGCCCGAGCCGCCGGCCAGGGCTCGAAGTTCGCGGTCATCACGACTCCGAACGGCTGATCCGATCCGCCTGCGGGGTCCGTACGCCGGACCCCGCAGGCACTCGGGCGATCTCCAGAGGAAATCATGAGCGTGCCGCCGTACGGGTACTACGGGTACACCGCTGCCGCCATCGGTGGCTCACTGTTGGCTCCGCGACCCATCAGAGTCCCCGACGATCAAGCGGTGACCGGCGTTTCGGCTGTGGCACCGGATGCGTGGCACCCTCCGGACGTCCGGATCGTCCGTGCCGGTGACCCGTCCCCACGACCGATCCGTCGAGCGGTCTGGTCATTCTGGAGCGTCCCCTACCGCCACCGGAGCGGTCGGCACTGGGTCGATGACTTCAGTCACTCGCTCTCCTGGATCCTGTCATTTCGGCTTGCGGCGCAACACTTCCCGGCCACGGCCTTGGTGACCGACACGTGGGGCTACGAGCTCCTCGTCGAACAACTGGGCCTGCCGTTCGACGAAGTAACACTTTCGCTGAACGGAATCGCCGACCGGCAACCGGCGTGGTGGGCACTCGGAAAGCTGTACGCGTACCGGGAACAGAACGAGCCGTTCCTTCATATCGACAACGACGTGTTCCTGTGGCCGGGCTTCCCCGCCGACGGCCTCTCCGGTGAGATCGTGGCGCAGAACCCCGAACATGCGCCGACCTCGGACGCGGGCTACTACCGGCCGTCCACCTTCGCCGCGGCCCTGCGGAGCACGGGCGGATTCCTTCCCCGCGAGCTCGCCGGCTACATCGACGGGTTCGGCGATGCCGCACTCTGCACCGGCGTGGTCGGCGGTGTGGACGTTCCGCTGATTCGCCGCTACGCCGATCTCGCCATCCGCCTGGTGGAGTCGGCCGAGAACCAGGTGGCTTGGCACCGGCTGGCGTCCCTTGAGGACTACAACCTGATCATCGAGCAGTACCTCCTCGGCGCGTTGTGCTGGGGCGGCGCGAAGGTGGACGTGCAATGCGTGTTCGGCTCGCAGCACGACACGTTCAGCGAGGAATTTCCCCGCAAGCAGCGGTACACGCATCTCATCGCTTCGGCGAAGAGCGACCCGAGATACATGCAGTGGCTCGCGGAACGGGTGCGACGAGACTTTCCGGACGACTTCGAAACGGTGCGACGCGCACACGCCGCGCGGACATCGGGTGGTCCGTGAAGATGTGTTGTGTCGGTGCGCACCGGTAGCGTCATGCCCGTGAACGCTCGGGAGCGCATTCAGGAACTCGCAGACCAGGTCGTCGCCCTGCGCGACGCCTACTACCGGGGTTCGCCGACGGTGGCGGACGCCGAGTACGACGCGATCGAGGACGAGTTACGCGGGCTCATCGAGGCGAACCCGGAGCTGACGCCGGATCCGAATCCGCTGGACCAGGTGGGCGCTCCCACGGTGCTGCACGCGCCGATCCGGCACTCGCGTCCGATGCTGTCGCTGGAGAAGGCGACCAAGCCTGAGCAGGTCGAGGCCTTCTTCGGCCGGTTCCCCGGCCAGCCGGTGGTTGTCATGCCGAAGCTGGACGGCCTTTCGCTGGCATTGGTCTACGAGAACGGGCGGCTGGCGCGCGCGATCACCCGCGGCGACGGGACGACCGGCGACGACGTGACCACGCTGGTACGGGCGCTGACCGACGGGGTCCCCGAGCAGGTCGAGGCGCCCGGCCGGGTCGAGGTGCGTGGCGAAGCGGTCATGCTGCGCTCCACTTTCGCCGCCTACAACGCCGTGCATCCGGACAAGCCGCTGATCAACCCGCGCAACGCCGCCGCGGGCACCCTTCGCGCCAAGGACCCGGCCACCGTCGCCGAGCGACGCCTCCGGTTCTTCGCCTTCGACCTGCACACCGAGCCCGACAGCGCGGAAACCGATCTGGACCTTGCCCTGCGGACGCTCGGATTCACCGCCGCCGAAATGCGGCACTGCGCCGACGCCGAAGCGGCGCAGAAGGTGATCACTGCCATCGAGCAGCAGCGCAACGACCTCGACTACGACCTCGACGGCGCCGTACTCCGCCTGGCCGACCGCGACGCCTACGCCGCCGCCGGGACCCGATCGAGCTCACCCCGCGGCGCGCTGGCGTACAAGTTCGCCGCCGAGGAGAAGACCACGGTGCTGTCCGATGTGGTCTGGGACGTCGGGAAGACCGGCAAGATCGCCCCCGTCGCCTGGCTGGAGCCGGTCTTCGTTGGCGGGACGACGGTCACCCGCGCGACGCTGGCCAACCAGGAGGTGATCCGCGCCCGCGGCATCAGAATCGGCGACACGGTGCTGGTGCGCCGCGCCGGCGACGTGATCCCGTTCGTCGCGGGCGTGCTCGACGCCTCGAAACGCACGGGCGCGGAGCGGGAGATCGTGCCGCCCACCACTTGCCCGTCGTGCGAGCAGCCGCTGACCGAACAGGGCAACAGCCGCGAACTGTTCTGCACCAACGTCGCCTGTCCCGCCCAGACCGTACGGCGGCTCATCCACTGGGCGTCGCGGGCCGCGGCGGATATCGACGCCATCGGCCAGGTCTGGATCGAACGGCTGGCCGAGGCGGCGATCCTGGAACATCCGTCGGACTTCTACCGGCTGACCAAGGAGAAGCTGCTCGAGTTCGAGCGCATCGGCGAGATCTCGGCCGGACGCATGATCGAGTCGATCGACGTCAGCCGCCAAGTCGGCCTGCGCCGGGCACTGATCGGGCTTTCGATCCCGATGGCCTCGGAGGGTACGGCCGCCCGGCTGTGCCGAGCCGGATTCGGCTCGCTGGAGGAGGTCGTCGAAGCCGGCGTCGACGGGCTCGTTGCCGTGGAGGACATCGGCCCCAAGGTCGCCGCCTCGGTGATCGAGCACCTCACCCGGCTGCGGCCCGAACTCGAAAGGCTGCGCGAGCTCGGCGTATCCCTGGACGTGCGCGAGGAGGACCTCCCGCCCGTCGTCGCGGCAGGAGCACCGCTGGCAGGCAAGACGGTGGTGATCACCGGCGCGATCAACGATCCACGCTCCGGCGAGAAGGTCGCCCGCCCCACCTTCCAGCGGCTGTGTGAGAAGGCCGGCGCCACCGCCGCGTCCTCGGTCTCGGCGAGCACCGACCTTCTCATCACCGGCGCCGGCGTCGGAGCCGCCAAGCTCACCAAAGCCGAGAAACTCGGCGTCGAGGTCGTCGACCAGGGTGAGATCTGGCAGCAGCTGATCGCCGCCGGCGTCATCTGAACCGCTCAGCCGGCCACGGTCACTTGGTGTCGAAGGTCCACACGGCCCGAGACCCCGGGCCGACGACCAGAGACGACCGGCCGATCCGTTCCTCGTGCCGCGAGAACACCGGCCGGTTGAGCACCAGGTCGACCTGACGCAGGCCCGCCTGGTCGCGCGGAACGGCGTCGAACCGGATCGTGGTGCCGCCTCGCTCAGCCACGACACCACCGGGAACGGTCCGGACGGCGAACTTGCCCGCCCGCAGCAACGGCACGGTGTCGGCGATGTCCCCGGCGGTGACCGCGATGCGGACCCCGGTCACGTCCCGCATCAGGTGCTCGCGGTACTTGTCGGGCAGATAGCGCTCCCGGCTGACGTCACCGGGGTAGCTTGCCGGCTCGACCTTGCTCCGCGGGTCGGCCAGATACTCCGGTCGGTATTCCATCGCCCAGGCGCCGAAGGTGTCGTACTGCGTAGACGTGAAGATGGCGTCGAACCAAGGCACCGGCACGCCGTCGCCGAAGTCGCGCGTCTGGAGGAACTCGACCGGATCGGGGACTCCTTCGGCAGGCAGTCGCTCGACGACCTTTGCCAGATCGCCGTCGTGTTCGGTCGAGACCCCCATCCCCGCCGCTCCGAGCGTGCCGTCCTGGCCAGGAAGATCCCCGACCCCGAACAGTTCGAGATAGGTCTCGCGGCCCTTCAGATAGCGACCGGTCCAGGTCACCCCGCCGGACCCGGTCGTGGTGCGGACCTCGAAGTTGGCGAAGTCCCGTAAGTAGTCGGAATGTTCGATGGCGTCAGCTGTCTCTCTGTCGACGACGCCGTATGCGTGGTTGTAGTACAGCAGCTGGCGACCGGCCTCTTCGGCCTGCGCCGTCGTCGCACCGGCTTCGACCGTCCCGGTGAGGGAGACGGTGAAGGTGGTGGCGATGACCAGAATCGTCCGCAAACTCCGGCGAATCAGCATGTGATCGATCGTAGGACCGGATCTTCTTCCGTCGTGCGGTTTTTCCGATGTCCAGGACTGGCCGAGCTGCCCTGAACAGGCAAGACTGGCGAACCGGAACTTTCTCGATGCGAGATGTCGCATTCGGCGGCAGCCATTCGACGCAGTGTTGAAAGCACGTCGGTACGAACAAGGAGTAACCAGATGCGCACCCTGATCACCACCGCGTTCGTCTCGCTCGACGGCGTCATCGAGGCGCCCGGCGGGGAACCGGGCCATCGCAGCTCGGGCTGGACCTTCAAGGACATCGAGTTCGACGAGGCCGCCTACGAGATCAAGGGCCGAGAGCAGGAAGAGGCCTCGGCGATGATGATGGGCCGCCACAGCTACGAGGCGTTCTCGCCGGTGTGGCCGGATATCGCCGAATTCCCCCGCTACAAGGTGCTTCCGAAGTACGTCGTTTCGACCACGCTGCAGGAGAAGGACCTGGTGTCCAACTGGGGCGACATCACCATCCTCCGCTCGCTGGACGACGTCGCCGCCCTCAAGGAGACCGAAGGCGGGCCGATCAGCATCCACGGCAGCGCCACCCTGGACCGCAACCTTTCCGACGCCGGGCTGATCGACCGGTACCACCTGCTGGTCTTCCCGGTGCTGCTCGGCGCGGGCAAGCGGCTGTTCAGCGACACCGACAAGGACAAGCAGCAGCTCAAGCTCGTCGAGAGCGAGTCCTACTCGAACGGCATCCAGAAGCTGGTCTACGACGTCGTCCACTGATCGGCGCAATTAGTCCTCTACTTGCGGGGATTCCGCAAGTAGAGGACTAATCGCTGCCCGACGCCTAGGTCAGGTCAGGCTCGAACACGTTCTGGCGTCCGGATCCTGAGCCCCCTTCGGCACCCACCTGACGTTCGCGAACGAAGCCGAGAACTGGCCGTCGGTGTAGACGAGGAACGGCGTGTTGATGTTCTCGAGGTCCAGTCCGTTCGCGAAACAGGACACCGGGATCTTCACCGTCGTCTTCGGAGCGCCCGCCAGGTCGGTGAACAGCTTGGTCGCGTTCACCTCCGAGAAGCACGGGTAGACGCAGTGCATGCTGATCACCGTCCGGTTGGCCGGTGCCTGATGCACGATGGTGTCGAATTCCAGCGCCGCGTCGGCGTTGAGGTAGCCGCGCAGGTCATTCGTGCCTGCCGGGTTCTGCAGATAGATCTGGGCCGGTCCGGTGCCGGTCCAGGTCGTCTTCAGCCCGTCCTGCTGCACGTTGACGTCCGTCTGGACGACGTTGATCTCGGCGTGGGACGCGGTGCCGTCCGGGCCGATCTCGGTGCCGCCCCAGTTCTGCGCGGAGCCGATGAAACTCTTGTACGGCGCCACATCGGTGCGGTTGAACACCTCGAGGTCCTCGGTCGCGGTCCCACCGCCACCGGTCGAGCCGCATGTCGACGGCCCGGCGGTCTCGTCCAGCTGCCCGATCGTGACGCGCTGCCCGGTCTTGAGGCCGTAGCCGAGCTTGAACAGCGGGTCGTAGTCGGCCGAGCCCGGGTTCAGCGGCGTCTGGCAGGCGCTCTTCGGCCAGGAGTACGGCAGGGTGCCCTTGAAACCGGTGCCGTCCTTGCCCTTGACGAGCAGGTCGGCGACGCCGCCGCCCTCGGTGCCGGGCAGCCAGGCCGACACGAACGCGTCGGACCGGTTGATCTCCTTGTTCATGTACAGCGGGCGGCCGCCGACGTACACGGTGACGACCGGGGTGCCCTTACCGCTGACCTTGTCCAGTACGGCGAGGTCCTCGGGGTAGAGCTTGGCGGCCTCCAACGTCTTGCGTGTCAGGTCGCCGACGCCTTCCGCGTACGGCGTCTCACCGATGACGGCGATGACCGCGTCGTAGCCCTTCGGGTCGATGTCGCCCTTCTCGTCGAAGGTGACGTTGACGTCGCCGAGATTCTGCTTGATCCCGGTGAGAATCGACGTGGCGTTCGGGAAGTCGGCATTGGTGTTGCCGGTGCCCTGCCAGCTCAGCGTCCAGCCGCCGGTCTGGTTCTGGATGCTGTCCGCGCTCTTGCCGACCACCAGCACCTTCGACTTCGGCTTCAGCGGCAGCACGTTCCCGTTGTTCTTCAACAGGGTCTGCGAGGAGCGGGCGGCGTCACGAGCCAGCCAGGTCTCCTTCAACGCATCGTCGGAGTTCGCGTAAGAACGGTCGGACGGCTTCTGCGACTCGAACAGGCCACCACGCAGCTTGACGCGCAGGATGCGGGTCACCGCGTCGTCGATCCGGGAGAGCGGGATCTGGCCGCTGTTCACCTGCGCGACGGTGTTGGTGATGAACGCCTTCCAGTCGTGCGGCACCATCACGATGTCGATACCGGCGTTGATCGCCTGCGGGCAGGAGGAGTTGGTGCAGCCGGGAACCTGGCCGATACCGTTCCAGTCGGACACGACAAGGCCGTCGAAGCCCATCTTGCCCTTCAGGATCTGGTTCATCGCCTTGTCGCTGCCGTGCAGCTTGCCCTCGTTGATGCCGAGTTCGGCGTTGGTCCAGCTGTTGAACGACACCATCACGGTCTGGGAGCCGGCCGCGAGCGCGCCGTAGTAGCCCTGGCCGTGGACGTTGATCATCTCGGCCTCGGACGACGGGTTGACGCCCTGGTCCTGTCCCTTGAGCGTGCCGCCGTCACCGATGTAGTGCTTGGCGGTTGCGATCACTCCGTTGTAGCCGATGCGTTTGGTGGAGCCGTTCTGGAGGCCGTTGATCGCCTCGAAACCGTAGGAGCGAGTGATCCGCGGGTCCTCGGAGAACCCTTCGTACGTACGGCCCCAGCGGTCGTCCTGCACGACGGCGAGGGTCGGCGAGAACGCCCAATCCTGCCCGGTGGCGCGGATCTGGCGGGCGGTCGCGGCGGCGACGTCGCGCACCAGGCACGGGTCGTGCGCCGCACCGAGACCGATGTTGTGCGGGAAGACGGTGGCGCCGAAGATGTTGTTGTTCCCGTGCACGGCGTCGATGCCCCAGATGACGGGGGTCTTCGTGCGGCTCGTCTTGGCGGCGTTCCAGTAGGCGTCGGCGAGGTTCAGCCAGTCTTGCTGTGCGGCATGCTTGTTCGCGCCCGGCCAAGAGCCGCCGCCGTTGAGCACGGAGCCGATGGAGTATTGGCGGACCTCGTCGGGGGTGATCGCGGCGATCTCGGGCTGCGTCATCTGCCCGACCTTCTCCTCGAGGGTCATTTCCCCGAGGAGCTGGGCGATCCGCTGCTCGTCGCCGGCCTTGCCCTTGAACCGGCTGTCCACCTTCGGCCAGTCCGCGAGCGTCGGCAGGCTCTTCTCGATGCGGGCGCACCCGTCCTTTCCGAGGGCGGGCTGCCCGATCACCGGCTGCGCGGCCTCGGCCGAGGCGATCGACGGCGTGGCCTGAGCGACCCCACCGAGCAGAGTCAGGCTCATCATGGTGATGAGCGAACTTCGGCGCGCACGGGACCACGCGTGGGATCTACTGGCCATGGTCTGGTCCATTCTGCGGGGGCGGGGACCGGCCGATCTTCACCGGGCAGAAGGGACTGCGTCAATAGTTTCCGACGAGTAGGTGGCAAGTTAATTTTTACCATAAACTAAGACTTGGCATGTCGCCTGGCCACGACGCCCCGACTACGGCCGAACGCCCTGCCGACTGCGCCGCTTGGCGGTATACGGCAGCGCGAACAGGTATATGCCGGTGAACGCGAGCAAGGCGAGCGGGGGAAGCGGCAGGTAGACGATCCAGTCGACGGCCGCCTCCACCGCCAAGGCGACTGAGGTGATGACGACGGTCAGCAGGAAGGTCATGGACATCCAGCGGTGGAACTGCCGGACTCGCTTGCTCGCGCTCATCGGAATCTCCTTCGAAGATGGGCTCTTGTCGATGCGGTCACGCTAAGTGCGACTCGACGACCCACGCTTCTCGATTCCTGACCGGTCCCGCGCACTTCGTCGGCGAAGTGCGCGGGACTGACTCAGGCGAACCCGAACACCACCGGGAAGACGAGGACGACCGCCCAAGCCCAGACCGCGTACACGAGCAGGTAGCGGGTTTGCCACTGTTCCATCCGCGTGAACGGCGCGCGCCCGCGCATGAACCCGAAGAAGAGCCACGCCGACCACGCCAGGTTGGTCAGCAGGATGACGTTCTCGCCGAGCGCCGCTGTCTTGTTCGGACTGAAGCCGAATTCCGAGATCCGCCCGGTGATCGCCAGCAGCACCATGACGTCGATGACCAAGGCACTGACGACGAGTCCGAGTTGCAGGCGGTCGAACAGTCCGGGCGGGGCCGCATGGTCACGCGCGGAGATGGAGTACAGCAGCAGACCGAGCACGACGACGAGCAGCAGATCGAACAGGATGAGCGCGTCACGCTCGACGTCGATACCGTTTCCGGACCAGATCGTGAAGACAAGGAAGACCAGCAGCGCGGCCGCGAAAAGCGGGGTGAACAGCCGGGTCAGCACCGGCGCCATGTTCTCGATGACGCTCTGCTTGGCCTCGACCAGCCATGCCGCAACGACGACCGCGGCCACGGCGCCGCACGGAACCAGCCACGACTCGATGAACCCCTCGGCGTCGAGGCCGATGGCGTTGAAGGTGCCCGCGACGAAGGCCGTCAGCACCCCACCGCCCAGTCCGATGAGGACCAGATAGATCAGGGTTTCCCCGGTGAACCGGATGAAGTCCATCCATCGCCGGTCCGAACGCCACTCGCCGCCCACATAGGCGACGCCGACGACCAGCCACAGCGCGAGCGGCAGGTGGATCGCCGTGAGCGCGACGCTCTGCGAGTCGTCGGCGAGCGGATACGCGTTCGCGGCGACCCCGCCGAGGATGAACAGCGCCGCGAGCACCAAGATCACCCGCAGGCTCGCCTTACGTTGCCAGGCGAGGTACCCGGCCAGCGCCGGCAGCACGAAAAGACCGGCATTTCGCAGATAGAAGCCGGAAGTGTCCTCCGAGATGTCCTGCCCGAACCAGCTCGGCGCCTTGATCGCCAGCGCCGCGATGACCGCGCAGAGCACCATGACCGGAAGCTCGCGACGAGACCGCGCGGTGGCGGGGGTATCCGGCGAACCGGGCAGCATCAGCTGCTTCCACAGCCGTTCGGAGTGCTCGCGGGCGAACTCCCGTGACACCTCGTCGACGCTGCCCATGCGTTTGACCGCGATGAGGAACGCCTCGCCGGGACGCAGCCCTGCCTCGGACAGCTCGGTGATCCTGTTGCGGAGATGGTCCTCCAACTCCTCGACATCGGTTTCGTGCAGCTCGCGGCGGCGGCGCATGTACGACCGCCATTCGGCGATCTGTCCGTCGAGATCGTTGTCGCTGGCGATGGTCATCACCCCACCTCCCAGGCCGGTGCCGTGATCGGTTTGATGGACTGTGTCGCGCTCCAGATGCCCTGAAGGGCGTCGACGACCGCGGCCCACTGGCGGCGTTGCTCAGCGAGCTCTGCGCGGCCCTGATCGGTGATGCGGTAGTACTTCCGACGGCGTCCCTCGGGCGGGGTCTCCCACGTCGACTTGACGTGGCCGTTCCGCTCCAACCGATGCAGCAGTGGGTACAGCAGACCGTCCGTCCACTGCAGCTGCCCACCCGACAGTTCGTTGACCTGCTTGAGGATCGCGTAACCGTAGCTCTCGCCCTCGGCCAGAATCCCGAGCACGAGCGGCGTCGCCGAAGCCGCCACCAGATCCTTGGTAATTCTCATCCAACCGCCTAACCCTAGAACTGCTATGCATCCTACTTCTAGGTATGGCGGTGGTGCAAACGGCCCGGGACCGCGGCGAGAAGCCGTTTCGTGTAGTCGTGGGCCGGTTCCCGCAGGACCGACGCCCTCGGCCCCTGCTCGACGATCTTTCCCTGCCGCATCACCGCGACCCGGTCGGCGAGCAGGTCGATCACGGCGAGATCGTGGCTGATGAACAGGCAGGCGAAACCGAACTCCGCCCGCAGTTCGGCGAACAGGTCCAGGATCTTGGCCTGCACCGAGACGTCCAGCGCGCTGGTCGGCTCGTCCGCGACCAGCAGATCCGGGTTCAGCGCGAGCGCGCGGGCGATGCTCACCCGCTGGCGCTGGCCACCGGAAAGCTCGTGTGGGTACCGATCCCGCGTCCCCGCCGGCAGGTGAACGCTGTCCAGCAGTTCGCCGACCCGGCGGCTCCGGTCGCCGACGCGGCCGAGAACCAGTGGCTCCACGACGCATTCTCCCACGGTCATCCTCGGGTCCAATGAGGACGCCGGATCCTGGAAGACCATGCCGATCCGGCGCCGGATCGGACGCAGCCGCCGAGCCGGCAGCCCACCGATGTCCATGCCAAAGACCTCGACCTGCCCCGAAGACGGCTTCGTGAACCGGACCGCGCAGCGGCCGACGGTCGTCTTACCGGAGCCGGATTCCCCAACGAGGCCGAGAACCTCGCCCGGAGCGATGCCGAACGAGATGCCGTCCACCGCCCGGTACGCGGGCGCGCCGCGACGTCCCGGGAAGTCGACGACCAGATCCGTCACCGCCAGCGCGGCGACCTCGCCCGCCGGCCGGTCCTCCCCCGGCTCGGGCGCCGCACGAGTACCCAAGCGAGGAACGGCGGCGAGCAGCCGCTGGGTGTACGCGTGCTCGGGCTCCGCGAAAACCCGCTCGACCGGTCCTTGTTCGACGACCTCACCCTCGTACAGCACCACGACCCGATCGGCCAGATCGGCCACCACCCCCATGCTGTGCGTGATCAGGACGATCGCGGTGTCCAATTCGGACCTCAGCGTGCGCAACAGCTTCAGGATCTCCGCCTGGACAGTAACGTCCAGCGCGGTCGTCGGTTCGTCGGCGATGATCACCTTGGGCTCGCACGAGATCGCCATCGCGATCATCACGCGCTGCCGAAGTCCACCGGAGAGTTCGTGCGGATACTGGTCCGCCCGCCGCTCCGGTTCGTCGATCTCCACCAGCTTCAGCAGCTCGACGGCACGGGTCCGCGCTTCCGGCGACGACATTTCCCGATGCAGACGCAGCGCTTCCGCCAGTTGCCATCCGACCGTCCGAAGTGGATTGAGCGCGGTCATCGGCTCTTGGAACACCATCGCGATCTCGTCGCCGCGCACCGCACGCAGCTCCCGCTCGGACATCGTCAACAGGTCGCGAGGGCCAAGGAAGACACTGCCCGTCACGGTGGCGGTCGCGGGCAGGAGACCGAGCGCCGACATGGATGTCACGCTCTTCCCCGAACCGGATTCGCCGACCACCGCGACGATCTCGCCCGGCCGGACCTCGAATCCGACACCGCGGACGGCGTCCACCTCGCCGAAGCTGACGGAGACCCCGTCGAAGGTGATCACCGGGCCGGTCATCGCGCCGCCTTGAGCCGGACGTCGAAGGCGTCCCGTAGGCCGTCACCGACGAAGTTGAGCGCGCAGACGGTCAGCACGATCAGCAGGCCCGGCGGGAACACCAGCCACCAGTAGCCGTCGTAGGTGTAGGCCAGGCCCTGGCTGAGCATGCCTCCCCAGTTCGCGGCGGGCGGTGGGACACCGAGCCCGAGAAAGCTGACGTAGGCGACGAGCAGTACCGCGTCGGCGACCTGGAACGTCGCGTTCACGATCACCGTGCCGATCGCGTTCGGCACGATATGCCGGGTGATCGCGCGCAGCCCTCCCCCGCCGGCGAGGCGCATGGCCTCCACATAGGACCTCGACCGCAGCGCCAGCGACTCCGCGCGCATCAACCTCGCGGGCACCAGCCACGACACCAGGCCGATGACGACGATCAGCACCGGGACGCTCGGCGTCACCATCACCCCGGCGACCAGCAGCAGGAACAGTGCCGGGATCGCGATTCCCGCGTCCACCACGCGCATCATGATCGCGTCGAGCCAGCCACCCGCGTATCCGGCGATCGCGCCCCACACCGTTCCGATGATCGTGGCGAGCAACCCGGCCGCGATGCCGATCTCGAGCGACGTCTGCCCGCCGGCCATCAACCGGCCGAGCAGGTCGAAGCCGACGTCGTCGGTGCCGAGAGGGTGACCGCCCGCACCCGGCGGCAGATGGGCCTCCCCCAGCGCCGTGTGCTCCTGATCCGTCGGATACAGCACCGGGCCGAGAAAGCAGAAGCCGATCAGCAGCACCAGCATCGCCAACCCGGTCATCGCCAGCCGGTTGCGGAGGAAGAGCCGCATCCGGCGGCGGCCCGTCCCCGTGGACAGGACCGGTTCGGGGATCATCGTCATGGCTGCGCCTTCCGGGTGCGCGGATCGATCGCCGCCTGGGTGAGGTCGGCCAGCAGCGAGCCCACGACCGTCGCGACCGCGATCACCAGCACGACGCCGAGCAGGATCGGGTAGTCCGCGGTCTGCGCGGCGTTCCAGAACAGCAGTCCCATCCCGGGATAGTTGAACATCGACTCGATGACGAGCGCGCCGCCGAACAGCACCGGGACGTAGTACCCGAGCATCGCGACGATCGAGGTCAGCGAGTTCCGCAGGACGTGCCGTCGCAAGATCTGCGTCTCGGAGGCACCCTTCGACCGAGCCGTCCGGACGTAGTCCTCACTGAGGTTGTCGAGTACCGACGATCGCATGTACCGGCCGAAGACGGCGATCGGTCCCGCCGCGCCCGCCACCAGCGGCAGGACCAGGCCGCCGGGCTGCGCGAGGATCCCGCCCAGGGTTTCCGCCTGCGGTGCCTGCGCGGGGAACAGCGGGATCCGTTGGGAGAACACGATGATCAGCACGAAGGCGAGGAAGAACACCGGGGTCGAGTAGAGCACGAACGTGATCCCGGTGGTCACGTAGTCCGACACCCGGCCGCGCCGCGCCGCCTGCCACAGTCCGAGCGGGACCGCGATCAGCAGAGCGAGCGCCGCCGATCCGGCCGTGAGTACCAGGGTCTTGGGCAGCCGTTGCGCGATGAGATCCGAGACGGGCTGGTTCAGTCCGAAAGAGTCCCCGAGGTCGCCCTGCACCAGCCGGACCAGAAACCGGAAGTACTGCTCCGGCAGCGACCGGTCGAATCCCTGCTCTTGATTGAACGCGGCGATCTGCTCCGGCGTCGCGTTCACGCCGAGAATCCCGCGCGCCGGTCCGCCGGGGATCTGGTGCAGCAGGAAGAACACGATCAAGGTGACCACGAAGATCACCACGATCGCTTGGAGCAGACGGGAAAGTACGTACCGGGCCACGGCCGGGCTACTTCGTCAGCGACCAGCGCTGGATCTGCATCCCCGCGAGCGGATCCTGGCTGATCCCCTGGAGTTTCTTGTTGATCACCGAGATCTGGTAGACCGGGTTGGGCAGCCAGATCACCGGAAGCTGCTTGGTGACGTGCTCGCCGTAGTTCTTCATCGCGTCCTTGTCCGGGGACTTGAGGGCGGCGACGATCAGTTCGTCCGTGCGCGCGTCGGTGAACCCACCGAGATTCGACGACGCCCCGCCCGCGAAAATCCGGTCGCCACTGGGATACGCGGGGAAGTACCAGCTGCCCTGGGTGCCGAAGAACGAGAGCTGCCAGGAGCATTCGCCCTTCTGCGGCGTACACGGGACCGACGTGCCAAGGACGGAGTTCAGCGGCGCGGTCTTGACTTCCAGTCCTATGCCCACTTTGGACAGTGAGGATTTGAGCTCGAGCATCATATTGTCGGTTTCCTTGGAACCGCTCTCGCTCAGCAGGCTCAGCCGCAACGGCGTACCCGCCGCGATGCCGGCACCGCACTGGTTTTCGGCCGTACCAGCGGAAGCGCAGGTGAGGACACCGTCCGCGCCGGGCTGCCAGCCGTGTCCGGTCAGCAGCGCCTTGGCCGCCTCGATGTCGAACTTTTCGGCCGGATCACGTTGCGCGCCGGACAGGAACGGGGAATTCTCGTCCTGCGGCACCGGACCGTAACCGGGTACGGCCATGTCCCGCCAGATGTTCTTGACGATCGACTGCTGGTCGACCGACCGCTGGATCGCCTGCCGGACGTACAGCTGCGAGAAGATCGGGCCGACCTGAGGGTTGGTGAAGTTGTACGGGATGTACGTGATCGCCCAGCCACGCCAGGGCTCGACGCGGTAGTTCTTCGCCTCCAGCACCGAACGCTGGCCGAGGTTGGCGGAGGTCATATAGCCGTAGTCCACCCCGCCGGACTGCAGGACATTGAACTCGGCGTCGGCGCTGGTGAACGGTTTGAACACGACCTGGTCCAGATGGGCGGCATCTGGACCGGTGTACTTGTCGTTCTTGACCAGGGTGACCTGTCCGCCGGTGGTGAACTCCTTGAGCTTGAACGGCCCGTTCACCGTCTTCCACAGTGGATCGTTGTTGTAGTCGGCGATCTGCTTCGCCTGACCCGTGAGGTAGTCGAAGACCTGTTGCGCCCCCTCCTGGGTCCGGTCGTGGTCCCCGACCTCTCCGCTTTCGGAAAGCCTGCTCCAGGCGGCATGCGGCAGCGGAACCACGTAGGTCAGCTGGTTCGCGGTGTACCAGTCCGGGTTGTACGCCTGGTCGAAGACGAGGGTGAAGGTCTTGTCGTCCACCGCTTTGAACTCGGTGATGCTGTCGGGGATGCGACCCTTCGAATAGCCGCCCCATTCGGTCTTGTTGGCCCTGATGAGGTTCAGCCAGAACTCGACGTCCCGGGTCGTCACCTTCTTGCCGTCCGACCACGACAGATCCTTGAGCGTGATGGTCACGGATTTGTCGTCCGGCGCGTACTTCGGCGGCTCGGCGGCACTCGCCTTCTCGTCCAGCGCAACGGAACCCGACGTGCCGTTGTAGGCGTACAGCGGAGTGTAGAGCTCCCGCTGGATCGAGGAGTTGTAGGTCGCGAGATAGCCGGGCAGGCCGACCGGGAGGATCCAGTTCGGCGTGGCGTTCGGGGGAAGCGCGAAGTTGACGGACCCACCCTCGGACGGTTGCCCGCCCGAATCCGGAGACGTGCCGGTGCACGCTCCGAGTGTCAGCAGAACCGCGATGCCCGCGGCCGCCGCACCACGCCGGGAGGAAACCGGAAGCCGCTTGGAAGTCATCGCAATCTCCAGACTGGCTGGTCGAAACCTCGGCTGAAGTAGCTGCCCTGAACCCCGATGACGGCCGAGGTTAATCCCTGACCCGAAGCAAGACAAGCCTGCCAAAGAATCAAGTTTTCCCACGGATGGCCGCTTTATCCCCTGCGTGGCGGGCCCTAAGCTCCCGGACTGCGACGGTGGAACTTGGTACGACCATCGAACAAAGGTGTGCCGGATGACCGCACGGAAAGCCGCCCAGGACGAAGCCGGTGCCGCGAGCCGGATCGTCCGGATGGTCGCCTCCGGCGCGGCGAGCTCACGTTCCGAACTCGCCGACCTGCTCGGGCTCGCCCGCTCGACGGTTTCCTTGCGGGTCCAGGAACTGATCGACGCGGGACTCCTCACCGAGACCGGCGAAGGCCCGTCCCGAGGAGGGCGGCGGCCACGGCTGCTCCGGCCACGGGCTGACGGCGGGTTCGTCCTCGCCGCCGATCTCGGCGGCAGACATGTACGACTCGGCGCGCTCGACACGGGCAACGTTCTGTTGCACGCCAAGGATTTCGCTCTCGATGTGACGGCGGGGCCGGACGCCGTCCTCGCCGACCTGCACGCCATCGCCGGCAGGTTCATTCAGCACGAGTCGCTGTCCCAGCGACGTCTACTCGCCATCGGTGTCGGCGTTCCGGGACCGGTCGATTTCGCCACGGGTACGGTGGTCGGTCCGTCCAGGATGCCTGGCTGGCATGGTTTCGCCGTCCGCACAAGGCTTTCCGAGCTGTTCCACGTCCCGGTCGTCATCGACAACGACGCGAACCTCCTCGCCGTCGGCGAGTACCACACCCGCGGCCGTCCCGGCGAAAGCCTTGTCGTGGTCAAAGCGGGCACCGGAATCGGCACCGGCGTGATCGCTTCGGGTCAGGTTCATCGTGGCGCGAATGGTGTCGCCGGCGACGTCAGCCATGTCCGCGTACCTGCCGCGGGGGAAACACCTTGCAGCTGCGGAAATACCGGATGCCTCGAAACCATCGGCAGCGGCGCGGCGATTCTGGCGACCGTTGCGGCCAAAGGTATCGAAGTCGCCACACCCGACGAACTCGCGGTACTGGCGACCAACGCCGACCCCGAGGTCACCCCGCTGGTTCGCTTCGCGGGCAGGCAACTCGGCGAAGTTCTGTCCACTGTGGTCAACTTCTTCAACCCGAACGCCGTCCTGCTCACCGGCAGGCTCGCGACGATAGAGCCGTACGTGGCCGCGGTCCGCGGTGTGCTCTACGAACGCTGTCTCCCGGTGGCCACCCAGAGCCTGGAAATCGACCTCGCGACGGCCGGCCCGGATGCCGGTATCCTCGGCGGCGGGATTCTCGCACTCGAACAGATCTTCACCTGAGACCGGAGGATGTCCATGTTCCGTGTCGGAATCGCCGGTATCGCGATCGAGAGCAGCACCTTCTCACCGCACCGGACCGGCCTGGCCGACTTCACCGTGACGACAGGCGAACGGCTGCTCGCCCGCTACGAGTGGACGGCTCCCGAATCCGATCTGAGCGCGCGGACACACTGGGTCCCACTCCTGCACGCCGTCTCGCTTCCTGGCGGTGCCGTCGTCAAGACTGTCTACATGGAACTGAAGGCCGGAATTCTCTCGAGGCTCAACGAGACCACTGTGGACGGTCTGCTGCTCGACATCCACGGCGCGATGAGCGTCGTAGGAATGACCGACGCGGAAGCCGATCTCGTCGCAGACCTCCGCCGAGCGGTCGGCCCGGACGTCTTGATCTCGGCGTCGATGGACCTGCACGGAAATGTCTCCCGCGAGTTCGCGACCGCGGTCGACCTGCTCACCAGCTACCGGACGGCTCCGCATGTGGACACTTGGGAAACCAGGGAACGTGCCGCCCGGAACCTCGTCGACCGGATCGAAACCGGTGGTGCTCCGCACAAGGCTTGGGTGCAGGTCCCGGTTCTCCTGCCGGGCGAGAAGACGAGCACCAGACTCGAACCCGCGAAGAGTCTGTACGAACGCGTCCCGGAAATCGAGGCGCGGCCGGGAATTCTCGACGCCGCGATCTGGGTCGGCTACGCGTGGGCCGACGAGCCACGCTGCCAAGCGGCCGTCGTGGTGACCGGCGACGACCCCGAGGCCACGGTCACCTCGGCACGCGAACTCGCCGAACACTACTGGCGCGTGCGTGAGGATTTCGCCTTCGTCGCCCCGACCGGCACCTTCGCCGACTGCGTCAAGACGGCACTCGCCAGCACCGAACGGCCGTTCCTGATCAGCGACTCCGGCGACAACCCCACGGCCGGCGGCGCCGGCGACGTCTCGTGGTCGCTCGGCGAACTCCTGGCGAGTCCGGAATTCGCCGACGGCTCCGCGACCGCGATCCATGCGAGCATCGTCGATCCCGAGAGTGTCGCGGCCGCCTTGACGGCAGGTGTCGGCGGGCCGGTGACCTTGCGGGTGGGCGGCAAGATCGACAGCGGCCCGTCTGGCCCTGTCCTGCTGGATGGCGTGGTCCACACCCTGTCCGAAGACCCCGTCGGCGGGACGATCGCCGTCGTCAAGGCGGGCGGCGTTTTCTCGATCCTGACCGCACGCCGCAAGCCGTATCACCTGGTGAGTGACTTCACCGGTCTCGGACTGGACCCGGCCACTGTGGACTTGACGGTGGTGAAGATCGGTTACCTGGAGCCGGAACTGTACGAGCTCGCAGCGAACTGGCTGCTGGCGCTCACACCTGGTGGCGTGGACCAGGACCTGCTCCGGCTTGGGCATCGTCGGATCGACCGGCCGATGTTCCCGTTCGATCCGGAGATGGGCAGGCCTGAGTTGGAGCCGGAGCTGCTGTAGGCGAGTGGCCGGGTTGGTCGTGAGTGGCGATTCGTGTTCTAACCCTTGTTGCCACTCACGAGACTTGACCCCTAGGTATCCCGAACGCCACATTGGGGACATTGAGCGTCTCGAACGTGGCATTCGGGACTAGCACGGACCTGACCCACCATCAGATCCGGCGAGTCGCCGCGGCAGCGGCTCCGGCATAGTGAACCGGTGCGAGTGCGTGTGCTGGGACCGTTGGAGGTCGTCGACGGCCAAGATCGGCCGCTCCCGGTCGGGCGCTCGAAGCTGCGGGTGCTCTTGGCGATGCTCGCCTTGCAGGCCCATAAGGTCGTGTCGCGGGATGAGATCGTGGCCGGGCTCTGGGGTGAGAATCCGCCGGTTTCGGCCAAGGCCAATCTGTCGAATTACATCTCCGAGCTGCGGAAGCTCACCGCTGTCGAGACCCACGAGGGCGGCTACCGGCTCCCGGTACAGGACACGGAGATCGACGCCAGGGAATTCGAGCGGCTCGCTGTCGAGGGGCGGAAGGCGCTGGACGGGGGCCGGATCGACGTCGCCGTCGAGTTGCTCGCGCGGGCTCAGGAGCTGTGGCGCGGGCCGGTCATGGCGGGGTTGGCCGTTCCGGACGTCGTCGCGCCCGAGGTCGCTCGGCTCGATGCGCTTCGGGACCTGGTCGCCGAAGACGCGGCCAAGGCGAGGCTGAAGCAGAGTCCCGAGCCTGGGCCGCCGCGGCAGCTGCCCGCCGGGGTCTCCGCGTTCACCGGCCGGTCCGCCGAACTCGCGCGGCTCGATGCGGTCCTCGCCCAGTTGGCCAAAAGCGAGACCATGATGCTCTCGGCGATCGTCGGTTCGGCGGGGACGGGCAAGACGGCGCTCGCGGTGCAGTGGGCCCACGACGTCGCGGACCGGTTCCCCGACGGCCAGCTTTACGCGGACCTCCGCGGCTACGGCACGCACGCGCCGTCGGCTCCGCTGGAGGTTCTCACCTCGTTCTTACGCGCGTTCGGCAGGCGTGACGACCAGATTCCGGCCGACGAACTCGGCGCCGCGGCGGCCTTCCGGTCCGCGGTGGCGGGCAAGCGAATGCTGCTGATCCTCGACAATGCCGAAACTGCCGAACAGGTCCGGCCGCTGTTGCCGGGCAGTCGTGGTTGCCTGGTGCTCGTCACCAGCCGGAGCCGGCTGACCAGCCTCGTCGCCCTCGACGGCGCCGATCTGGTGGCGATCGAAGGCCTCGATCCACGCGACACGAACAGGCTGCTGACCCGGATACTCGGGGAGGACAAGATCCGTGCCGAATCCGAAGCCGCCACGGTTCTCGGCGAGCTCTGCGCGCACCTTCCACTGGCGCTGCGCCTGGCCGCCGCGCGTGTGGCGAGCACGGAACAGACCCTCGCGGGATACGTCGCCGAGCTGTCCGGCGACGCCCGCCTCGACATGCTCGCGGTCGACGAACAGCCGAGCACCGTGCGCGCGATGTTCGACGCGTCGTACCGGCCGCTCGCCGACGACGTCCAGCGGCTGTTCCGGTTGCTGTCCCTGATCCCGGGGCAGACGTTCACCGAACGGGCCGCCGCGGCGCTGCTCGACGTGCCGCGGGAGGTGGCCGCCAGGCTCATCGGCAGGCTCGTCGCCGCCAGCATCGTCGACCGCCGTGGCGTCGACCGGTATTCGATGCACGACCTGCTCAGCGTCTACGCCAGGGAGCGGGCCGCCGCCGATACCCCGACGCTGGGTACCGCGCGACCGCGGTTGTTCGGTTGCTACCTGCGCGACACCGCGAACGCCGTCGAAGCGGTCGGCATGTCGATCGCGCGGGAGCGCGTCCAGCCTGCCGAGACGTGCCTGCCCGACCTGAGGTTCCCCGACCACGCCGACGCGCTGGCCTGGCTCGACGCGCATCTGGCGAACCTCGCCGCGGCCGCCGCCGTCGCCGCGGAACACGGACCGCGGGCGGTCGCTTGGCAGCTGGCCGACCAGCTCCGCGGCTACTTCTGGCTCCGCCGGTGCCGGCCGGAATGGCTCGCGGTGGCCACCGCGGCGGTGAAAGCGGCCACCACGGAAGGCGACCTCGACGGTGAGATCGTCGCCAGGCATTGCCTCGGTGACGCGCACTGGAGCACGGGCCAGTACAAGGAGGCGACCGCGAACTACGAGTTCGCCATCGCCGCCTGCCGTCGCGTGAACATGCCGGAACGACACTCCGGCCTGCTCATCAACCTCGGCGCGGTGTGCCGCGAACAGGGCGAACTCGACAACGCCGCCACGCACCTGCGCGAAGCACTGCGGATCAAGCAGGACAACGGCCTCGCGGAGTCCGTGGTGCACACCAACCTCGGTGTCACCTACCAGGAGATGGGCCTGTTCGAGGACGCACTCCGGGAGCACACCCGCGTCATCGAGCTGAGCCCCAGCAGCGGCATCACCGCCGAGCGCGCGTTCAGCCTCACCTCGCTCGGCGCGACCTACCGGGCGATGGGCCGCGCGGACCTCGCCATCAGCCATGTCACCGAGTCGCTGGCCCTGCACCGCGAAGCGGGCAACCGCGCCGGCGAGACGAACGCGCTCGAAGAGCTCGCGGCCGCGGTCCGTGACACCGGGGACCTGCCTGCCGCCCTCTCCTACGCCGGCGCGGCGGCGGAACTGGCCCAGGGCATCGGCAACCCGCGCGCGGACGTCGCCACGACGCTCACCCTCGCCAGCGTGCATCTGCGGCTCGGCAACCGCTGGGACGCCGTGCGCGGTTACGAACTCGGGCTCGACGCCGCACGGCGGAACCGGATCCGGTATGCGGAGGTCGAGGCCCTGATCGGGCTCGCCGCCGCCAAGAGGATCGACGCCCCCGATGAGGCGGCCGAACTCGCCACCGCCGCCTTCGAGGAAGCGCGGCAGTGCGGCTTCCGGCAGCTCGAAGCCTCGGCACGGGAGCTGCTCGACAAGTGACGCGGTGTCCCCTACGCCGAATGTCGGGGAGCGCTAGTCTCCGCCTATCGGTCGGTCGCCCGATTTGTGCGCGATGTCGCCGTGGAGGAAAGGGAGTGCAGTGGAAGGGGCCGGGCTCAGCTTCGGAATTCTCGGCGCTCTCGACGTCACGCGTGACGGCGAGACCGTGGCGGTGAACGGACCGAAGCTGCGTGTCGTACTCGCCTCCGTGCTGCTGCGCGCGAATTCGACGGTCACGGTGGACCAGCTCGCCGAGGACCTCTGGGGCGACGAACAGCCGCCGACAGCGCGCAAGGCGGCCCAGCTCCACGCGCTGCGACTGCGCCGCGTACTGGGCGAGACCGTGCTCGAGACCCGCACCGACGGCTACCTGATGCGCCTCGAACCCGAGCAGCTCGACCTGCTCCGCTTCCGGCGGCTCGTCGAGCAGGCCCGTACGGCCGGGCCGGCGGAGGAACGCGAACTCCTGGCCGAGGCACTGCGTCTCTGGCGTGGGGACGCGCTGGCGGACATCCCCTCCGATTCCCTGCAAAGCGACTCCGCCGTCCAGCTCACCGAGGAGCGGCTCCGCGCCCACGAGCGGTATCTCGAGGTCAGCCTGAAACTCGGCGAGCACGTCGAGATCATCCGGGACCTGACCATGCTCACCCGGGAGCATCCTTGGCGGGAATCGTTCTGGGCACTCCTGATCCTCGCGTTGCACCGGTCCGGGCGGCGAGCCGACGCACTCGAGACCTATCAGAACGTGCGCCGGATGTTCACCGAAGAGCTGGGGATCGAGCCTGGTCATCAAGTGCGCTCGGCGCACCAGGAGGTCTTCGCCGAAGAGGACGACCCGCCTGCCACGAAGCCGGGCCCCGCGGTCTGTCAGCTGCCGGCCGGCTTGCCCAGTTTCTCCGGGAGGGCAACGGATCTGGCCAGGTTGGACGAGTTCCTGTCGTCGGCGCACCGGACCGTGGCGATCGTCGGCCCCGGCGGGATCGGCAAGACCGCGCTGGCCGTCGAATGGGCGCACCACGTCCGAGACCGGTTCCCCGACGGACAGCTGTACATCGACATGCGCG
Source organism: uncultured Actinomycetota bacterium (assembly GCA_963766045.1). Taxonomy (GTDB): domain Bacteria; phylum Actinomycetota; class Actinomycetes; order Mycobacteriales; family Pseudonocardiaceae; genus Amycolatopsis. Next base: position 4,065,200 of record CAVXYN010000003.1, read on the forward strand.
GCTACTCGTCGACGTCACCGGTGTCGAAGACCCAGGCCCTGATGATGTGCCTGCGCGCACTCGGCGAGCCGGGGCCGCAGGTGCCGCTCACGCTCGACGAACAGGTCGCGCTCTACCGGTCGCTGCTCGCCGGACGGCGGGTGCTCGTCGTTCTGGACAACGCCGCCGACGCCGATCAGGTCCGGCCGCTGCTGCCCTCGAACTCGGGCTGCGTCGCGCTGGTGACCAGCCGCAGTGACCTCCGCGGTCTGGTCGTCGTCAATGACGCCAGGGTGTTCGACCTCGGCGTGCTGACCACCTCGGACACCCGGACGCTGCTCACCGAACTGCTCGGCGCCGACGTCGTCGACGCCGAACCCGGGGCCGTGAACCGGCTCGCGGAACTCTGCGGACATCTGCCGCTCGCCTTGCGCATCGCCGCGGCGAACCTCGTCAGCAGCAGACACGCGTCGATCGCCGACTACGTCTCCGCGCTTCAAGCCGACAGGCTGGCGGAACTGTCCATCGAAGGCGACCCCGACGTCGCCGTGCGGGCCACCTTCCAGCTCTCATATCAGGCCTTGGACGACCCCACCCAGCACGTGTTCCGGTTGCTCGGCCGCGTCCCCGGTCCGGCCTTCACGCTCGCCGCCGCGGAGGCACTCGTCGGCTCCACGGACCGGGTTCGGCGCTCACTTGACCGGCTCGTGTCCGCCAACCTGCTGACCCGAAGGAGTGCCACGCGGTACGCCTTCCACGACCTGATCCGTGAATACGCGGCCGCCTGCGCGCAGGACGACGAGCTGCCGGGTGACCTGGCGGAGGCGGATGCCAGGCTTTACGACCACTATCTCGGCACCGCCGCCGCGGCGAGCGAACGGCTCTTCCCGGTGGTCCGCCGGATCATTCCCTGCGACACCGGACCGCGGAACGTGTTCGACTCCGACGAAACCGCGATGCATTGGCTCGACGAGGAGCGGCCGAACCTGGTCGCGGCCGCCGAACGCGCGACCACATCCCGGGTGCTGCGGCGCTACAGCGGCAGGCTCGCGGACTCGTTGCGCGGATATTTCGCCAGCTGCGGCTACTACGCGGACGGCTTGGCACTGGCGAGCGCCGCGCTACGGGCGGCCGAGGACGCCGACGACTCGCAAGCCGAGGTGGCGGCCCTTGCCTTGCGCGGGATGGTCTCCTACAACGTCAGCGACTACGACGACGCCCTGGTCCAGCTCACCCGTGCGCTGGAGCTCTGTGGCCAGGATCAGTTCGCGGAAGCGGAATGCCGTCACGGCCTCGGCCGGGTGTACTCGCAGCTCGGGCAGCCGCGCGAGTCGATGCACCACCATGAGCGCGCGCTCGCCATCGCACGCCGGACCGGTGACGAAACGACCGAGGCCCGTGAGATCAACTACGTCGGGGTCGCGCTGCTCTCCCTCGGGCGGATCGACTCCGCGATCGCCTGTCATACCAAGGCGAGTGAGCTGAGTACGCGTATCGGCAACCGAAGCATCCAGATGTCCGCGTACAACGGTCTCGGCCTGGCTTACTGGACCGCCGGACGACTACGCGAATCCGCGGAGTGTCACGAGAAATGCGTCCGGCTCTTGGAGAAACTGGGCCTGCGACACCAGGAAGCGACTGCGCGGGTCTGCCTGGCGGAGACCTTGTGCGACCTCGGCTGGTATTCCGAAGCCGAAGCCATGGCCCACGAGGCGCTCGAGAAGGGCAAGCAGATCGGCGAGCGCCGCCACGAAGCCGGAGCGCTGGAGATCCTCGCTTCCGTGGCACGGCGGCGAGGACGGTACGACGAGAGCATCGACGGCTATCTGGCGGCGCTCGAGGTCTCACGAAAGATCAACTTCCGGTACGGCGAGGTGTCGATCCTCATCGGACTGGCGGCGGCTTATCGCGAGACCGGCCGCGCTGCCGATGCGGTGACACAAACGGAACTGGCCCTGGCGAAGATGAACGAGACCGGAATGCGGGTCCTCGAATCCGCGGCGCTCACCGGGCTGTCGGCGGCGCACCTGGCCCTTGGCGACCTGGCCGACGCCGCCCGGCATGTCGACCGCGCACTGAAAATCGCCATCGAGGACGGCCAGCGCCTGAACGAAGCAAGGGCTTTGCTTGTGCTCGGCCGAATCGCGGAGACGAATGGAGACACCTCAGTGGGAGGCGAACACCGGGACGCCGCTCTGGCACTGTTCCGGGATCTGGACGTCCCCGAATCGTTCTGAATAGGCTCATTCTGAACAGGCACAGACAAGCCTCACCTGCCGATCTCGACGTCGTCGAGCACCCCGAGCGCATTGGGCACCAGGACCGCCGCCGAGTGGTAGGCGCTGACCAGGTACGACGTCACCGCCCGGTCGTCGATGCCCATGAACCGCACGTTCAGCCCCGGCTGGTACTCGTCGGGCAGCGCGGCCGGGCGCAGTCCGATGACGCCGTTGTCGTCTTCGCCGGTCCGCAACGCCAGGATCGACGTCGTGCCCGCCGCGCTGACCGGGATCTTGTCGCACGGCAGGATCGGTACCCCGCGCCAGGTCTGGACGCGTTTCCCGTCGAGCACGGAATTCGCCGGATACAGTCCGCGCGCGGTGCACTCCCGGCCGAACGCGGCGATCGCCCGGGGATGGGCGAGGAAGAACCGGGTCTTGCGACGGCGGGTCAGCAGCTCGTCCATATCGTCCGGGGTCGGCGGCCCGGTGCGGGTGGTGATCCGCTGCTTGAGATCCGCGTTGTGCAGCAGGCCGAAATCGGTGTTGTTGACGAGTTCGTGCTCCTGCCGCTCACGCAACGCCTCCACGGTCAGGCGCAGCTGCTGCTGGAGCTGATTCATCGGTTCGTTGTAGAGATCGGAAACACGGTTGTGGACACGCAGGATCGTTTGCGCCACAGCCAGTTCGTACTCACGAGGTGAAGGTTCGTAGTCGACGTAAGTACCCGCCAGGATCGGCTCGCCGTCGTGTCCGGCGGACAGATCGATACTCGCCTCCCCTGCCTTGTTCTGCGGTTTCGCCGGCCGGGCAAGGGTTTCCCGGACGTGCTCGCGCAGTGACTCGGACCTGCCGTTGAGCCGGGAGTATGACGCCACGGGCAGGACGAGCGCGACGCAGCGGGTGACGGCCTTCGCGGTGAACGGCCAGGTCCCGTCCGCACCACCGAGTAGTTCGCCACCGAAGTGATCACCCTCGGTCGCCGTACCCAGCAACGTCTCGTCGCCGTACTCACCGCGCCCGAGCCGATCCACCTTCCCGTGCGCGACGAGCACGACGTGGTCGCATGGCTCCCCCATCGTGAAGAGCACGTCGCCGGGTTCGTATTCGCGTTGCTCGAACGCCCTCGCCAGCGACGAGAGCGCCTGCTCGTCCGAGAATCCGCGCAGCGGCGCCAATTCGGTGAGCTCGGCCGGGACGACCTCGACCCGGCCGCCGGTGCTGAAGAAGCTCACCTTCCCGTCGCCGACGGTGTAGGTCAGCCGCCGGTTCACCCGGTAGCTACCGGCCGAAACCTCCACCCAGGGCAGCTGCGAGAGCAGCCACCGGGTGGTGATCGCGCGCATCTGCGGGACCGTTTTGGTCGTGGTCGTCAGCGTCCGTGCGGCTTTGACGCCGAGGGACAGTTGCAGCGACAGCGTTTCCTCCGTGACTGTCACGGTTTCTCAGCCCTCCCGGCCGATCTCGGCGCTCTCGAGCACTGCCAAGGCGTCGGGCACCAGCACCGCCGCCGAGTAGTACGCGCTGACCAGATACGAGATGATCGCCTGCTCGCTGACCCCCATGAACCGGACGTTGAGGCCAGGCTGATATTCGTCGGGTAGCCCGGTCTGGTGCAGGCCGACGACACCTTGTGACTGCTCGCCGGTTCGGACCAGCAGGATCGAGCTCGTCCGGGTCTCGGTGACGGGGATCTTGTTGCACGGCAGGATCGGCACGCCGCGCCAAGCCGGGACCCGGTGTCCGCCGAGGTCGGTCGCGTCCGGGTAGATACCCGCCTTGTTGCACTCGCGGCCGAACGCGGCGATCGTCCGCGGATGGGCGAGGAAGAAACCGGGATCCTTCCACACCAACGAAAGCAGCTCGTCGAGGTCGTCCGGGGTCGGCGGCCCGGTGCGGGTGTGGATGCGCTGGGCGAAGTCGGCGTTGCGCAGCAGACCGAAGTCGGTGTTGTTGACCAGCTCGTGTTCCTGCCGCTCGCGCAGCGCCTCGATGGTCAGCCGCAACTGCTGATCGATCTGGTTCATCGGCTGGTTGTAGAGATCCGCGACGCGGCTGTGCACCCGCAGCACGGTCTGCGCCACACTCAACTCGTACTCGCGCGGCTGGGCCTCGTAGTCGACGAACGTGCCGGGCAGCTGCGGCTCGCCGTCGTGCCCCGACGCCAGCGCGATCTCCGCCTCGCCATGGTCGTTGCTGGCCGCGTCGCCGCGCGCGACGAAACCCGCCAGGTGCTCCTGCAGGATCTCCGCGTGTCCGAGTACCTCCTCGAACGCCTGCCGCGGCAGGGTCAGCACCGTGCAAGCGGTGACGGCTTTCGCGGTGTACTCCCAAATCCCGTCGCCGGTGGTGAGCACGGTCTCGCCGAAGTAGTCGCCGTCGGCGAGTGTGCCGAGCGCGGTCTGGTCGCCGTATTCGCCGGTGCCGACCTTGCTGACCTTGCCGTGCGCGATCAGGAACACCTGGTCGGCCTGGCTGCCGAACTCGACCAGTGTGTCCCCCGGCTCGTACTCGCGCTGGGCGAACCGGCCGGCCAGTTCCGTCAGGACCTCCTCGTCGTCGAACCCGCGCAGTGGCGCCAATTCCCCGAGTTCCGGCGGGATGACCCGGACCTGCGCACCCGTCGTGGAGAAGGTGACGCGACCGTCCCCGACCGCGTAGCTCAGCCGCCGGTTGACCCGGTAGGTGCCGCCGGAAACCTCGACCCACGAAAGGGCTTTGAGCAGCCACCGCGAGGAGATGCCCTGCATCTGCGGGACGGACTTGGTCGTGGTCGCCAGGGTCCGGGCGGCGGCCCGGCCAAGGCTCTGCGGTGCTGGTTCGTCGACCGGGCTCATGGAGTCCACGGGTTCGGTGACAGTCACAACGAGAACCACCTATCGTCGAAGAGGGCTTTCCTTCAGTTCCGGTAGCGGGGATTGGTGGCGTGCCATTCGAAACCACCGGCCATCCACGCCCGCACTCCCTTGAGAAACCGGTGCAGTTCGGGCGAGGGGACGGCCATCAGTTCACGGTGACCCGCCTCGAATTCGCGGACGAGGGTGTTGTGCAGGTCGACCGTGACCTCGGTCGCCTCGGCCGGCGTGCAGTTACGGTCGGCGGCGATCTGCAGGACCATATTGCAGACCGGATTCTCGTCGGCGGCGTCCTTCGCCACCGAGAACAGGTCGTTGACCAGCACGCTCGCCGTGCCGGCGCGCATCATCGCCCGGCGGACGCGCGGGTCGTAGTACAGGCCGGCGGGGAGTTCGTACCCGCCGACCGGGTCGACCAGCGTCATCGAGGTGTAGAAGCTGTCGTGCTGGCGCGCGGCGAGATACTCCCACGCGGGCGGATACGCGCCGGTATGCCGCCAGGCGGCGTACGCGTCCCAGCTGACGAACATCGAGAACGTCGCGTAACAGACGCGCTGAACCTGAACCGGAGATCCGTGCCTGCCCAGATGAGCGACCGCCGAATTCAGCCCGACCAGGATCGGATCGGCCCGTAGCGCTTCGTCGAGCTGATCGGTGAACTCGCCGGCGGGCGCGACCGGATCCATGGCGGCCATCACGAGCGCCAACCGGGGCGGGAGCTCGGTCGGTGACGCACCGAGTGCGCTGTCGTCGGCGTAATAGTCGTCCGCCGCCCACCACACGGCGTTCAGCTGCGCGGCGATCAGCAGGAGATCCGGGTCGGCGCAGTCGGAGTGGGCGAGTGTCACCAGCCGCCCGAACCCGGCCTTGCCGATCTGATCGAGTCCGTCCCCGGTGAAGCCGCACTCCGCGGCCCAGACGACGAGCCGCCGGTCGACCTCTTCGGCCAGCGGCTCGTCGTCTCGCTCGAGGATCGGGACATACAGCGGTGACGCCGTTTCGTCGCCCCACAACCGTTCCGTGTACGCCGGATCGTGGGCACCCGCCGTCGCGAACAGGGCTCCGACGCGAGCCGCGGACGTGCCGAGACCGGACGGCCCGGCAGAGAACACGCTCACGTTATCCGTCCACAAAGGACACCCTGGGGTGGCCGGTGCGATCTCGGTGCCGATCATCGCTGCTCCCCTCGGTCGGTGACGGTCCGCGGCTCAGTGGTTGCCATCGGAAGTCCTTCGGGGTATTCGGCGGAAACCTGGGCACTCGAGACCCCCGGAGGACTTCCGATGGTGACCACTTAGACCCGATCCGCGGCGATGAGGAGATAGTGGAAACTGCCTTCGCGGTACGCCGTGAGGAACGGATCCTCGATTCCGGTGGCGACCGACGAAAGCGCCCGCAGCTCCCAGTACGGGATGGTGGCCGAGGTCAGGTCGACGACGTTGATCGGGACGAAACCGTTGGCGGCGAGGGCTTTGAAGTACTGGCCACGAGAGTGGATGTTGCAGATGTAGTGCTGGTCGATCTGACTGACCGCGCGCGAGCGGCCGCCGGTCACGTCGTTGTAGCAACCGGTGATGGTCACGTACCGGCCGCCAGGGGCCAGTTGCCGGGCGTGCTCGGCGAAAAGCTGGTCAAGGTCCACGTACATGGTGCTTTCGTTGTTCCAGATCCCTTTGAAGGCACCGCTTTCGAACCCGGTGTCCAGCATGTTGCGCAGGTGGTACCGCACGCGGCCGGCGACCCCGCGCGCCTCCGCCTGGTCGTTGGCGAACGCGACCTGTTGTTCCGAGATCGACACTCCGTCCACCTGGCAACCGAAGCGCAGGTTCGCCATGATGCTGGACCCGCCGCGGCCACAACCGGCGTCGAGCAGCCGGTCACCGGGGCCGACCTGGCCAAGGTGGTCGAGCAGCACGTCGGCTTGAGCCGTCTCGAGCCGGTGCATCTCGGCGATGATCGCCTGATCGCGGAGTTCCTCCGGCGCCTCGAGCACCGCGGGGTCATAGCCACCGATGCCGTAATGGTGGTGGTACAGGCCATCGACGTCGCCCAGCCGGAGATTGACCGGATCCTTCTCACGGTTCCAGTAATCGGCAACCGACTGCTGGTACGCGGTGCGCACCACGGGCTGGTCGGTGGAGATCATTCGCGGCTCCTTATGGTTCATTTTTCGCGCACGACAAATGAGCGAAAACCATTCACGACGGGACTTCATCTTCGCGGGACACCAGGTCTTCCCACCCGTTGGCCAACGCTAGTGGCGGAGCGTCAAACGCCACAACCGCATTCGCAACGGTTCACTCAGACAAACGAGAAACCGATATTTCGCGGCCTGTTCGGCCTATCGGACGGCCTGCTGAGGTCGCGCCGTGATCTTGGTGGCGACCCCATCCAGCCGAATCGTTCCCCGGTCGGATGACGGCACGCGACAGGGAGTACATCGCCTGCTTCGGCCGAACGGGGACGGCCGGTGCTACGGGTTCTCGACGGTGCTCGCGGCGTGGACCCTGGCCGCGAGGTCCTTCCGGTCCGCGATATTGAGCTTGCGATAGATATTGCGGAGATGGAACTCGACCGTCCGGCGCGAGACGAAGAGGATTTCGGCTATTTCACTGTTCCGCCTACCGAGAACGGCCAGTTCGGCCACCCGGCATTCGGTCGCCGTGAGAATCTCCGTCCGCATTCCCGCCAGCATCGTGACCGGAGCCTGACGCGCCCGGCCGCCCGCCGCCTTCAGGAGGGATTTCGCCTCCGACGCGAGCGTGGTGGCTTCGCAGGACATGCCCAGGTTCAGCGCCCGGCGCGAGTACTTCCGCGCCCCCTCCTTGTCGTCCCTCTCCAACAGGGCGCGAGCGAGCGCGATCTCGGTCCGGGCGAGCTCCAGCCGCGCGGGTGAGGTGGCCAGCGTGTCCGCCGCCTGCTCGAGGAGTTCCATCCCGCGGACCCCGCCTCTCGCGATCCCTGCCGCACGAAGAGCGATTCCGCGCGCTCTCGATGTCCCCCAGTGCGCGGCCTTCGCCAACGCCTGTTCCGCCAGCCCAGCGGCGTGCGACCGTTCGCCGAGCTCGGTCCGCACTTCCATGATCAGCGGCAACCACTTCAGGGCTTCCGATCCGGTGCCGTCGGTCCCGCCCGTGCCGCGTACGCCCCGTTCGAAGCAGTCGAGGGCGCCAAGCAGATCGCCTCGCGCCCACCGGATCCTCCCCTTCGCCTCGAGGTAGACGCTGGTGACGAAGACGAACCGCTCCGCCGTCGACGGGTCGAACCGGCCGAGTGCCGCTTCGGCCTTGTCGAGCTCGCCACGTTCCAGCAGCACGAGCGCCCGCACGACGTCCACACAGGACTGAAGCGAAGTGCCGTGGCGAAACCGCTCGGCCGTGTCCGCGTCCACCACGGCTCGCGGGAGATCGCCGATCCGATGGCGCAGCAGCGCCCGAGTGGCGAGTCCCTGCAGGTACATCCAGGGATCGGCGCGCCGGCTGGAGTCGACCAGGTCGCTCAGCGCCTGATGCGCCTCGTCGGTCGCGTCGGCGGCGAGTAGCACGGTTCCCGCGCACAGCCGGGTGAAGCCGACGGCACCGAGGTCGTCGAGCGCGCGGCGGGCCAAATCGGCTGCCTCCTCGGCGGGCTTCTCCTGTGTCAGGGAGAGCACCGCCATTCCGGCGAGGAGGGTCCGCTCCGAGTCGGTGTTCCCGGCAGGCAGTGCCCGGCCGCGTGCGTGCTGGGCGGCGAACGTGACCGTCGGCCGTTCCAGCGCACTGGCCAGCAGGAGCCACGACTCGAGCGACTTGAGCAGTTCCGGCTGCGCCGCCTCCGGCTCGTTCTCCCGCAACCGTTCGAGTGTCTCTGCGATCAGAGGCACGGATTCAGCGGTTTGGCCGGTGCGCATGCACAACCCGGCCGCCTCGACACCCAGCCGGGCCCGGCTCAGCGGATCGGTCACCTCGTCCAGCACCGTATGCACCACGCTCAACGCCTCCACCGGATCGGTCCGGCACAGCGGAGCCACCGAATCCAGCAGCAGAGCCATCCGGTCCTCACCGGCGTCGCCGTCCAGGGCACGCCGCAGGTACCGAAGAGCGGTCTCCGGTTCGTCGCGCTCCATCGCCAGCCCGGCCGCGGCGCGCAGCACGCCTGTCATCCAGCGTTCGCCGCGTCCCGGCGCGTTCAGCAGCTGCACGGAGACGTCCTCGACCGACCGGCCCATCTCGTACAACAGCCGGGCTGCCCGCGACCGGCGCAGCGCACATTCCGCCGGCGTCAAGGTGCTGAGCACCGCCGAGCGGATGACGTCATCGCCGAGCTCGACGGAGGCGCCCGTGGTCAGCCCGAGTTCCCGCAGCACCCGCACGGCGTCTTCCACTTCCTGCTGTGGGAGGCCACTCAGCTCGGGAACCAGATCGAGGTTGCGGGTACCGAGAACCGCCGACGCGCGGGCGACCTCGACGACGTGTTCGCGCTGTCCGTCGATCCTCGCGACGACCGGCGGGCTGAGCGGAAGCAGGTCGTGCACCGTGCTGCGCGGGGCGGCCGCGAGGCAACGGAGCCCATCGGCACCCGGTCCGGTACGGCCCGTTCGTCGCGTGGCCAGCACCAGCAACGGGAGCCGGTCGACCCGGTGTACCAGGAAGTCGAGCCAGCGCATCGATTGCTCGTCGCAGAGTTCCGCGTCATCGACGACCAGGGTGAGCGGCCGCTCGGCCAGGAGGCGCACCGCGAGCCAATAGAGACCCTGCAGAGCGGCATAAGTGGAGCCGCCGAATCCCTCGGGCGAATAGAGACCGGCCATCGCCTGACGCGCGATCCCGGCCGATGATCGATCGCTTTCCACTTTCGCTCGAATCGGGCGAAACAATTCGCGGACCATACCGAATTCCGTCGTGCCGCCGAAATCACCACAGCTGACCGACAACACCTGCGAGCGTGGACGCAGTGCCGTGGCGACGGTGTCGATCAGCCTGGTCTTGCCACATCCGGCCACCCCGCACAGGACCGCGACCTGAGCGGTTCCCGCGAGTGCGCGAGAGACGACCGGTGCGAGCAGACTCAATTCCCGGGCGGGCACGCACCGCACTGTATAGGGAATGTTCGGCAGGTCACACCATTTCAGTCCGGTTATTCTCTTTGACGCGACAAGGTTGCGAACTCTATGAACACAACCATTGAATCCATGGGGAGTTGTGGTATTCGGCGCCGGTAAACGTTTTCCCGAAATCCCGTATGTCCGGTTTGCGTCCAGGCCCGCAAGTCTGACCCTACGCGAGGCCAGGCTCGAACACTTCTCCCCTGAACCGTATGCAGTATACAATCTGCAGAGGTCGTCAGACAGGTCCAGAGCCAGCGGAGGTCCGTGTCCTCATGTACTCAGTCACCAACCCCGCCACGGGAGAGCTGATCGAGAAGACCCCGAACGCGACCGATGAGGAGGTCCAGGAGGCCATCGGGCGCGTTCATCGCGGCTACTCGTCGTGGCGGCGCCGCACGGTTGCCGAGCGCTCGGAGATCGTGCTGCGCGCGGCGGGGCTGTTCGCGAAACGGGCAGACGAGCTGGCCGCGATCATGACCTTGGAGATGGGCAAGCGGATCAACGAGGGCCGCGGCGAGGTCGGCATCGTCTCCGACATCTTCACCTACTACGGCACCCACGGGCCGGCCCTGCTGGCCGACGAACCGTTGACGATCAAGGGCGGCGAAGCGCTCATCGCCAAAGAGCCGATCGGCGCGCTGCTCGGGGTGATGCCCTGGAACTTCCCGTGCTACCAGGTCGCCCGGTTCGTGGCGCCGAACCTGGTGCTGGGCAACACGATCCTGCTCAAACACGCCTCGATCTGCCCGCGCTCGGCCGCCGCGATCGCGGAGATCCTGCACGAAGCAGGCGTGCCCGAGGACGTCTATGTCAACACGTTCGCCGCCAGCAGGCAGGTCCCCGCCGTCATCGCCGATCCGCGCATCCAGGGTGTGTCGCTGACCGGCAGCGAGCAGGCCGGTATCTCGGTGGCCGCCGAGGCGGGCGAACACCTGAAGCGATGCGTCCTGGAACTAGGCGGGTCCGACCCGCTGATCGTGCTGGACACCCGGGATATGGACGAGACCGTGCGCGTCACCGCGACCGCGCGGATGCGCAACTGCGGGCAGTCCTGCAACGCCCCCAAGCGGATGATCGTGCTGGGCGACATCTACGACGAGTTCGTCGGCAAGCTCACCCAGTGGGTCGGCGAGTACTTCGTGCCCGGCGACCCAGCCGATCCGGCGACGACCCTCCCGCCGCTGGCGTCGATCTCCGCGGCAGACGAGGTCGCCGGGCAGGTCCGGAAAGCGGTCGATCAGGGGGCGAAACTCCGTGCCGGAGGCAACCGCGTCGGCCCCGGCGCCCACCTGGAAGCGACCGTGCTGACCGACGTCACCCAGGAAATGGACGCCTACTACGAAGAGATCTTCGGCCCGGTGGTGCTGGTCTTCCGTGCGGAGACCGAGGAGGAGGCCATCGCGATCGCCAACGACTCGCCGTTCGGGCTCGGCGCCAGCGTGTTCGGCACCGACCCGGAACGCGCGCAACGCGTGGCCAGGCAGATCGAGTCGGGCATGGTGTACCTCAACAAATCCGGCGGCTCACAGGCCGACCTGCCGTTCGGCGGGATCAAGCGCTCCGGTATGGGCAGGGAACTCGGCGCGCTGGGCATCGAAGAGTTCATGAACAAGAAAGTCCATCCGCCTTTGACTTCGTCAGTGCTCGCGGACGGCCGGGCTGGTGCAGGAACAGGGCGATCACGCCGGCCAGCAGGCTCGTCCCGCCCGCGAGGGTGAAGGCGGGCCCGTAGCCCCACGCGTCGATGACGACCTTGCCCAAACCCGCGCCCAAGATCCCGGAGACCAATTTGGAGCTGTACACGAGGCCGTAGTTGCTGGCGTTGTTGTTCTCGCCGAAGTAGTCGACGGTCAGCGCGGCGAACAACGGGAAGATCGCTCCCCCGCCGAACCCCGAGACCATCGACGCGAGCAGGAACAACGGCATGCTGCCGAGCGAACCGGACAGGTAGACGGCGAACTGGGCGAGGCCGAGGACCACGCACACCAGCAGCAGTGTCCGCCGCCGTCCGACCCGGTCGGAGATCCAGCCGATCACACCCCGCCCGGCGCCGTTGATGAACGCCTTGAGGCTCATCGCGAGCGCCACGATCCCCCCGGCGAAGCCCATCTCCTTACCGAACGGAACCTGTGCGGAGATGCCGAAGATATTCACGCCCGCCGTGCACAGCAGGCAGATCCACATCAGCGGAAGGACACCGGATTTGACCGCCTCCCTCGGGGTGTACTGCTTGACCGCGGGCGGGTTCTTGGCCAGGGACCGGCGCACCCGGGGATCGTCGGAGACTTTCAGCGGATCGACGGACGACGGCCACCAGTTCTTCGGCGGATCCCGGAAGAAGAATCCGCTCACCGCGACGACGGCGGCGAGGAAGAACCCGACGACGAGCAGGATGTCGCCGTAGTTTCGGAGATCCATGTAGTTCGTGAAAATGAAGATGAAAGGCACCGCGCCATAGGCGAACCCGCCGTTCACGAAGCCCGTTTTGCCGCCTTTACGCTCCGGATACCATTTGCCGACCATGTTCACACAGGTCGCGTAGACCAGACCCGCTCCGCCGCCACCGAAAATGCCGAATCCCAGATACGCCCAGAACACACCCGGCGAGTACGCGAGCGACAGATAGCCGAGCACGGTACCGACGGCGCCGAGCACCATCGCGATCCGTGCCGGCAGGGAGCCGTTCTCCCGCAGCTTCCCCGCGGGATAGGCCACCGCCGCCTGGAAGAAGATCCAGACGGCCAGCAGCCAGAAGATATGCGCACCATGCCAACCGTGCGCTTCGGACAAAGTGGATTCGGCGGAGGTGAACGCGTACTCCGAGGAACTGATCGCCATCATCGCGACCCACGGCAGGACCACCATCGTCCACCGCGGACGGCCCATGATGTCCCGATCGGTCTCGCCGATCCGGTACGCCCTTCCGTTTCCGTCGGTGATTTCTTCGTACCGCGCCGACGGTCGATCCATTGTGGACGCCATTACGGACCTCCCGGCAGGCCGGAATCGAATGAACCGAACCTAGGGACCGCCCTTGGCCGGGTCAATGATCTTGGGCGGCCGACCCCTTAACCCCCGTATCCGCCGGCGGATCAACCGGGCAGCGGACAGGAAAGCGGCCCCCGCTCCCGTCCTTGGCCTTTCAACGTGACCTGTCCCCTGGAGGAGGTCGAATCCCTGACCGTGCACACGATCTGCGCGACGGCGGGTCCCGAAAGCGCGTTGACATCGACCGACAGCGTCAGCTGCAAGGGGCCGAGCCTTCCAGGGCTCCCGGGAGACTCGGGAGGTTCGGGGGTCTGTCCCAGGACAGTGGTGCCGGGAGGCACCTCGGTGGTGTAGCCCAGTTCCCGCTCGTTCTCGTCCGGGCCGTCGCCGAGCAGGGCGATCGCGCCGGCCGGTTCCACGTCGGAGGACAACGGCCGCAGCACCCGGACCGGTTGCCCGTTGGACACGAAGTAGAGCACCGCCCCGTTGGCGGGACCGGACGGAGCCGGGCCGCCGGGAATGACGCCGCTGGGCCGTACCCCGCAGCCGGCGGCCGTCAGCGCGATCAGCAGCAGTGCGAACACCGAGCGCCTCATTCCGGCACCACCCGCCGAGGCAGGCGAAGGGTGAACACCGCGCCTCCTTCCGGACGGTTCGCCGCGACCAGGCTGCCGCCGTGCAGGCGGGCGTTCTCCCAGGCGATCGCCAGGCCGAGCCCGCTCCCACCGGTGCGTGTCCTGGCCGTGTCCGCCTTGTAGAACCGGTCGAACACGTGCGGGAGCACGGCGGGCGCGAGTCCGGGGCCGTGGTCCGTCACCTCCACGGTGACCCACTCCTGATCTTCGGTCAGCTTGACCGACACCGGTTTCGTACCGTGCCGCAACGCATTGCCGACCAGGTTCGCCACGATGACGTCCACCCGCCGCGGGTCGAGCCGGGCGAACACGCCGGCGGGCAGGTCGGTCTCCACCTCGCCGGGCCAGCCACGGACCCGCAGGCTCGCCGTCACCACCTCGGCGACGTCCACCTCGTCGAGCGCCAGCGCCGCGACCCCGGCGTCGAACCGGGACACCTCGATGAGGTCGTTCACCAGCCGGGTGAGGTTGTGCGTCTCGTCGATGGTCATCCGTGCCGCGCGGCCGGCGTCCTCCGACAACAGGGGCGCCTCGTGCTCCAGCACGTCCGCGACGGCGGTCATCGCGGCCAGCGGCGTGCGCAGTTCATGGGAGACGTCGGCGACGAATCGCCGTGCGTCCGCCTCCATCCGCCGCAGCTCCCCGACGTGCCGTTCCAGTGCGTCCGCGGTCTCGTTGAAGGTCTTCGCCACACCCGCCAGCTCATCCGATCCGCGGACCTGGAGCCGGGTGCGCAGGTAGCCCTCCCCCAGCCGGTGTGCGGCGTCCCCCAATTCGCGCACCGGCCGCAGGACACCTCTGGCCGCCAGCAGCGCCAGCACCACGGCGAAGGCGAGCGCCGCCCCGCCGATCAGCCAGGCGCGCAGCGCCAGCTCGTCGATGCTCTGTTCTTCGGGAGCCAGGCTCCGGGCGATGTACGCCTCGATTCCCGAAGCCTGCAGACGTCCGCCCGGCAGTGTGACGGTGATCCGGGTGCCGACCACCAGTCCCGGCGCGCCGGCCACCACAACCCGCTGCCAGGCAACGTTTCCGGACCGGACCTCGTCCCGCAGTTCGGTGGTGATCACGGATTCGAGCGACTGGTTGCCGATCGCCGTCCCCTCGTACAACACCAGGGAACTGAGGTCGCGCTCCGTCAGCGCACCATTGATCCGCTCGAGGGTCCCCGTACTCGGCGGCAGCGGACCGAGCGGGAACATCGTGCCGATCTTCTCGGTCAGGGTTCGCGCGGTGGCGTCCTGCGCCTGCTGGAGGATCACGGTGCGGGACTGGACGTAGATACCGCCGGCGACCATCACCGCGGTGACCACGCAGAGCAGGCTGAAGGCCGAAAGCAGCCGTGTGCGCAGCCCCCAGAACTTCACAGGGGCCCGAACCGGTAGCCGAAGCCGCGAACGGTCTGGACGTAGACGGGTGCCGACGAATCGTCCTCGATCTTCGCTCGGAGGCGCTGGACGCAGGCGTCGACGACGCGCGAGTCGCCGAAGTAGCCGTGCTCCCACACGCTTTCCAGCAGGAACTGGCGGCTGAGCACCCGGCCCGGCACCTGGGAAAGCTCCAGCAGCAGCCGCAGCTCGGTCGGTGCGAGCCCGACCGGTTCGCCGCCCTTGGTGACCACCAGTCCCGCCCGGTCGATGGACACGTCGCCGTACCGTTCGGGCTCCGGCTGCCCCGCGGTCGAACCGGCCGACTGCGTGCTCCGGCGCAGCACCGCGCGCATCCGTGCCTCCAGCACATGGGGCCTGGCGGGTTTGACCACGTAATCGTCCGCTCCGGCGGCGAGCCCGGCGACGACGTCGATGTCGTCGTTGCGCGCGGTGAGCATGATGATCGGCAGGTCGCCCTTCGCGCGGATGCGGCGGCATACCTCGAAGCCGTCCAGACCGGGCAGCATCAGGTCCAGCACGACCACGTCCGGCGGCTGCGCCGCGAGCCGCTTCAGCCCCTCTTCGCCGGTTTCCACGGCGTCGACCGTGTGGCCCCGGTGGATCAGCGCCATGCTCAGGCCATCGCGTACGGCCTGGTCGTCCTCGATCAGCAATACCCGGGGCATACCGACGACTATCGCAGCGCCGGACGGAATCCGCTCGTCCATGACCCTCCAAGGTGCACGCCCGGGTTCCGGGGAGTGTCCGCGGCATGTCTTCGTTCTGTCACAGCGCGATCCGTACAGAACGGTGACATATCCGTCGGCGTCCGTGGACATCACCGAGATCGTCGCCGCACATGCGAAGCCGACCGTGGATCGCATGAACGACATACGGGACCGTGTACTCGAGGTGATCACCAAGATCCTCGCGGTGGCACTGCTGGCCCCGGCCTGGCTCCGCTCCCCCGGCCGGGCCCGCCGCCTCGCCTGCCAGTGGGCACTGGCGCTGCGCTTCCCCGCCGAGGACCTCGACGGGCTTACCCGCGCCACGCTGGCCGCGTTCACCGCCGCCCGGACCGAGGCCTTCTGGCGTGACGGCCGGCTGATCGGCCTCACGTCGGGTCATCGCGACGCCGCCGAGCAGCAGCGCCTCTTTCTCTCCGAGGTCGCCAGGGCGGGTTCCATCGAGGCGGCGCGGATGCGGGTGCTGCCTGCCGAGGATTCGGTGCACGTACGCGGGATCGCGTTGGACATCCGCCCCCGCGAAGGCGCGCTATGGCTGGAGGAGCATGGTGCCCGCTTCGAGCTGTACCGGACCTATGACAACGAATGGTGGCACTTCGAGCACCGGCCGGGCGAGGCTCCGCCCAGCCGGCTCCCGCACCCAGGCTGGTCGCCCGCGGCACGCGCTCAAGCGGGTTGGCCGAGCAGGACGACGCTGATGTAGCCGTCCAGGCCCAGTGATGTCTTGGCGACGATCCCGTCGGTGAGCGACACGTGTCAATAGCCGTCATTACCACTCACGACCCGGCACCCGCCGCAGCCGAGGGCCGGAGGGTTGCGAAGGCCGCAACACAACTACCGTGACGACCGGCGATACCGCGGGACCGTCGGATAGGCGGGCCAATTCAGGGATCACAAGGGCCGCGTTGTCGACGTGACGGTCGAGACGCAGCCGGACCCAGGCTGGCGGCGATCGTTTCGCGTCCTCGCCGTCCCGCACCCGGTATTCCTTCTCTGACCGCAAAAAGACGGCAAGACAGCGGGCTGGATGTTGCCGGGAAGTCGAGGTACGGTTGGGAGCGCTCCCAGATTGTGTCCTCCACTCTGCTCGAGGAGCTGAAACATGTCGCGACGGCGTTGTCGCCCGGACGCCATGCCGACCGGGCTACTCATTCTGGCCCGGCCTGCGTTCCTATCGTCCTCATTTCGGTGGCCGGTACCGCCGCGGCCTGCACATCCCACACCCGCGCGGTGCCACTCGCCGAGCCGACAGTGGTCACCTCGGGCCTAGTGCGGCCCTGACGCTGAAGGAGAATCACCATGAGTTCGATGGGTCAAGTCCCGCCCGCCGTGCCACTCCGGGCGGCACCCCACCGTACGGGCCGCGCCCGGCGCAGCCGTTGGGCGCGCGCGCTGATCACCCTGCTCGCGACCGTCCTCGCGGCTTCCGCGGCGGTCGCGTTCAACACCACCGCGGCGTCAGCGGCGACCGTCGACACGAATGCGTGGTACGTCCTGGTCAACCGCAACAGCGGCAAAGCGCTGGACGTTGCCGGCGTTTCCACCGCCGACGGCGCAGTGGTCCAACAGTGGTCTCGCCACGACGGAGCCAACCAGCAGTGGCAGTTCGTAGACTCCGGCGGCGGCAACTACCGGCTGAAGTCGAAGAACTCCGCCAAGGTGCTCGACGTCGACAACTGGTCGACCGCCGACGGCGGGAAAGTCCAGCAGTGGACCGATCTCAACGGAACCAACCAGCAATTCCGCCTCACCGACTCCGACGGCGGCTACGTCAGGCTGATCAACCGCAACAGCGGCAAAGCCGTAGAGGTGACAGGCTCGTCGACCGCTGACGGAGCAGCCGTCACCCAGTACGGCGATCAGAACAGGTCCAACCAGCAGTGGCAACTCGTCCGCCTGGGCGACACACCCAGCGGGTGCGCTCTTCCGTCGACGTACCGCTGGTCGTCGTCGGGAGTGCTGGCGAACCCGAGGCAGGGGTGGGTCTCACTCAAGGACTTCACCTACGTCCCCCACAACGGCAAGCACCTGGTCTACGGGACGACGCACGACACGGGGACGAGCTGGGGCTCGATGAACTTCACCACCTTCACGAACTGGTCCGACATGGCCTCGGTCAGCCAGAACGCGATGAACTCCGGCACCGTCGCACCCACGCTGTTGTACTTCGCCCCGAAGAACATCTGGGTACTCGCCTACCAATGGGGTGGGCCCGCTTTCAGCTACAAGACGTCGACCGACCCCACCAACCCGAATGGGTGGTCGGCGCCGCAGACGCTCTCCACCGCGAGCATTTCCGGCTCCGGCACCGGACCCATCGACCAGACACTCATCGCCGACGACACGAACATGTACCTGTTCTTCGCCGGCGACAACGGCAAGATCTACCGCTCCACCATGCCCCTCGGGAACTTCCCGGGCAGCTTCGGCTCGTCCTACACGACGATCATGAGCGACACGCAGGCCAACCTGTTCGAAGCGGTCGAGGTCTACAAGGTCCAGGGCCAGAACCAATACCTCATGATCGTCGAGGCGATGGGACGCAACGGGCGCTTCTTCCGCTCGTTCACGTCCAGCAGCCTGGGCGGTTCGTGGACACCGCAGGCCGCCACCGAGAGCAACCCGTTCGCCGGCAAGGCCAACAGCGGCGCCACCTGGACCAACGACATCAGCCACGGCGACCTGATCCGCAGCAACGCCGACCAGACCAAGACCATCGACGCCTGCAACCTGCAGTTCCTCTACCAAGGGCGTGACCCCAACTCCGGCGGCGACTACGGCCGCCTGCCCTACCGACCGGGCGTGCTGACACTGCAACGCTGATCACCTGACGCAGTCCTACCCCAGCCGGGGCCTCCGCCCTGCCCGGCTGGTTGCTGTCCGGTACGGCAGCGGCTGCCGTACCACCGCAGATCGCCCTTCCCGAGGGAGGTATCCACGACACCAGCCCGGCCACGTCCTGGGCGGAGGCAGATGAATCTGATCTATTTTGGATGCGTTCGATGAGTACGACCTATCGCCCGCCCATCCTCTCAAGGTGTGCCGGCGGGGCTTTCGTCGAGCACCTCCCCACCTGAAGGAGATCCTGTGTTCGCGTCCTCGTCCTCAGCGTTACGGAGACCGGTGTCCGCATCCGTGGCAGCCGCGGCCTTGACCGCCGCGATAGCCGTGGTGGCCCCGGCTCCTTCCGCTTTCGCGGCTACGACCACTCTTTACGCGTCCCCGTCCGGAACCGGTACCAGTTGCTCCGCTGCCGCTCCATGCTCGTTGCCCGCCGCCCAGGCCGCGGTGCGGTCACTCACCGGTGCGATGTCCGACGACATCGTCGTGGAGCTGGCCGGCGGGGTGTACCGGCTTTCCGAGCCGCTGCGGCTGACCGCGGCGGACTCCGGCAACAACGGTCACCGCGTCGTGTGGCGGGCGGCCTCGTCCGCCCGTCCCGTGATCAGCGGCGCCCGCGCGGTCACCGGCTGGTCGATCGCCGACGCCGGGAAGAACATCTGGCGTGCGAACATCGGTGCCGGAACCGACACCCGGCAGTTGTATGTCGACGGCGCGATCGCCACCCGCGCGCGTACCCAGGTGAATCGGTCCTTGTTCACCTTCACCAGCACGGGTATGACTTTCTCCAGTTCCGCGTTGAACTACCTGAACACTCTGGCCGGCCAGAACCGGGTCGAGGTGGAGAGCGTCAACTCGTTCACCGACCGGTACTCGCCGGTGCAGAGCATCAGCGGGAACGTCATCACGATGCAGCAACCCGCGTGGAACAACAACACCTTCGGGTACGACACGCTCGCCGCTCCGCACCGGGCCGGGCCGTTCTATCTGGCCAACGCCTACGAGTTCCTCGACTCGCCCGGTGAATGGTATGCCAACCCCGGTACCGGCACGCTGTACTACACCCCGCTGCCGGGACAGAACATGAACGACGTCGGTGTGGAACTACCGGCGTTGCAGTCGCTGGTGAACGTCGGGGGCACCTATGACGCGCCCGCGCACGACCTCACGTTCAGCGGCATCACGTTCACCGGCACGAGCTGGCTCGGTCCCAGCAGCAACCAGGGGTACGCGGACCAGCAGACCGGCTCCTACATCGCGGGCAACTGGAACTGGCCCGCAGACCGGCTGACGTCCTGCCAGAACGGCTGCCAGCAGTTCGAGGCGGCTCGGCCGCACTGGAACCAGATGCCCGCCGCCGTGCAGGTCTCCGCCGCCCGCGGCATCACCTTCAGCGACTCCGCGTTCGTCAATTTGGGACAGACGGCCATCGGCATCGGCAACGACGCAGGAGCCCACACCAGCGGAGTCGGTCTCGGCGCGAGCGACATCAAGGTCACCGGATCCGAGATCGCCCGCAACTCCGCGGGTGGCTTCGTGGTCGGTGGCGTCCGGGCCGACGCGCACCATCCCGGCGACCAGCGGATGGTCAACCGGAACATCACCATCAGCGACAACCGCATCCACGACCTCGGCCTGGAGTACCGGGGCAACGTCTCGGTATTGACCACCTACGTCACGACCACTGACGTGTCCCACAACGAGGTCTACAACATGCCGTACTCCGGCATGTCGATCGGATACGGCTGGGGCAGCAATGACGCGGGCGGCAGCAACCACTACGCCAACCGCGGCCTGTACAACTACCAGCCGCGGTACTCCACGCCGACCACCGCGTCCGGCAACCGGCTCGTCAACAACTACGTCCACGACGTCATGCAGCAGATGAACGACGGTGGTTGCATCTACACGCTGGGGTGGAACCCGAACGCGACGATCAGCGGCAACCACTGCCTGCGCACCAACGGCTACTTCGGCATCTACTTCGACGAAGGCTCCCGGTACTACACCGCGACCAACAACGTCTTCTCCGCCACCGGAACCTGGGCCACCGCCAACTACTGGGGCGGCGAGAACATGGGCAACTGGACCGTCACCAACAACTGGTCGGCCAACGGCAGCACCAACGTGTCCCATGGCGACCGCGGCAACGTCGTGTCCGGCAACGTCACCGTGACCAATGGAAACTGGCCGTCCGGCGCCCAGGCCGTGATGGCGAACGCCGGACCGCGCGGAAACGGCAACCCGCAGGCGGGCACGATCGTGGGTGGACAGTCGGGCCGCTGCGTCGAGGTCAGCGGCGGAAGCACGGCCAACGGTGCCAGGACGCAGCTCCAGGACTGCACTGGTGCCATCAACCAGAAATGGACCCACACCTCCGCAAAGCAGTTGGTGGTATACGGAAACAAGTGTCTCGACGCGTCGGGGCAGGGAACCGCCAACGGCACCGCGGCGATCATCTGGGACTGTCACAGCGGGGTCAACCAGCAGTGGAACGTCAACGCCAACGGCACCATCACCGGCGTGCAGTCCGGACTGTGCCTGGACGCCAGTGGCAACGGGACCGCGAACGGCACACTGATCCACCTCTGGTCTTGTCACGGTGGAACGAACCAGCAGTGGGGCCTACGGTAGACCATCGTCCACTATAGACAGTCACCTTGACCGGCCGTCACACCGTTGCCCCGATCGCGCCCGAGCGGCGCGACCGGGGCAACGGTCAGGTCAGCGGCGCCAGTGCTGGCTGGTGGCGCCCCGGCAGTCGTACTGCTGAAGCCGGGTGCCGTTCGCGGTCGAGGAGCCGATCACATCCAGGCATCTGCCTGAGTGGCGGGCGACGATCTCAAGATAGCCGTCGGTGTCGCGTAACAGCCACTGTTGATTGGTCCCGGAATTGCATGACCAGAGGACGACTCTGGCGTTGTCGGCCGTCGAAGCACCGCTGATGTCAAGGCATTTGCCGGAATGCCGGGAGACGAGCTGAACGTGACCGTCGCCGGCGGAACGCGCTTCCCACTGCTGATTCGCCCCGCCATGGCAGTCCCATTGGATGATCTCGGCGCCGTCGGCGCTCGAGGCGCTCACCACGTCGACGCATTTGCCGGAGTTCCGGTTCGTGATGGCGGTGACCGGCGTGCCAGGGCCTCCGTTGTCACCCCAGGCGTGCCGTAGCCGGTCGGCACCGCCGGTGTTGCGGATGCTCAGCGAGAGACCGGTGCCGCTGCCGTGGAGCGCGAACATGGAGTACCAGTCGTAGGTCTGCCCCGCAGTGACCTTACCGCCGAGCGCCGGCCAATAGGTCCCTCCCATGTCGTGCTCGCGCATGATGTCGGTGATGGCGCGGATGTACCGGACGAAGTTGTCGGAACTGTTCGGGTTTCCGTATTCGAGACCGGTATCCATCGGCGCACCGAATTCGGTCACGACCGCTCGGGAGGCGCAACTGCCCAGGCGGGTCTGTGCGAGGTCGCGCCAGCCGGCATAGTCGTGCTGCCCGTAGAAGAACGCGTAGAAATGGAAGGACAGCAGGGTTCCGGCGAAACGGCTGTCATTGCATACGGGCCTGAGATCCTGACTGAAGCCGGTGCCCCCGATGAGAATTCGGCCCCGCGGGATCGACGGGCGGGCGTTGATCCAGTTGGCGGCGACGTTCAACCATTCGCTCGCACCGTATCCGTGAGGTTCGTTCATCGGCTCGAAGTGGACCAGGCCGTTGCCGCCGTATTGGGCTATCACGGTGTCCCACATCGAGTTGAAAGCGGCCATGTTGGTGATGCGGCCGCCCGAAGCGGCCCCGTCCTCCCAGTAGGCGAGGATGACCTTGAACCCGCGACCGGTCGCGGCGTCGATGGCGCCACGGTAGGCGTTCCACCAGGTTGAGCCGACCGTGTGGGTGTTGACGGGCAGCCGGACGGTGTTGACGCCGAGCAGGTTCTCCATGCCGGCGTAGATCGCGTCGGCTTTGGCCCGGACGGTTGTGTAGCTGTCAGATCCGTTCAACCCGTCCAGGACGAGGGTTCCGGTCGTGAAGTTGTCGCCTTTCCGAGCCCAGTTCATGCCCCTGAACTGACTCGTATCGGCACTGGCGGGCGGCGCACTGACGAGCGCGACGGCCGACATCAGGGCCGCTGTGATCAGTACACTGAGGAGGCGGCGGAGCGGCAGCGTGAACTTGTATCTGCTGGTGAACATGACACCGACCGTTCTCTTGCGACGTTGCAGGAAGTGGGTCATCGATAGAGGACAAGAACGTCCGGAATCAGTGTCACATTCGCCATATGTTCAATCAAGATCGACTACAATTTGATCGAATGACCGCATTGCCGAAATTAAGGGGTCGTGAGTGGCGATTCGGGTTAGAACCCGAATTGCCACTCACGACCAACTGTACCGCCATGACAGTCCCACAACTGGACCTGTGCCGTTGGCGGTGGTCGCGCCCGGAACGTCCACGCAACGGCCCGACGGCACGCCCACGATCTGCCTGCCCGCCGGTGTCACCGGCTCGCCGATGGTGCCGGGCACGGCGCGCAGCGCGGCGTACCAGGTCCCTGCATGAGGTTCTCCCTCGTCGGCGCAACAATGCTGGACATCGTCAAGCAGAACGGGGGCGCGTGGCTCGACTTCTGGGTCATCTTCGTGCTCGACCTGTCCGCTCTGGACTGACCGGCACCCTCCCGCAGGCGCTGGGTCAAGGCGGTCGTGAGCGCAGCGGAGCGGACTAGGCGGGCGGATTGCCCCACACCACGGCCGAACCCTGGACCAGATTGATATTCGGCACGGCCACCGGAGCCGAACCGCTGGGCGCCAGTCCCCGGCGGGACCAGTCGTTTCCCGGATCCCAGCTGCCCGAACTGGTGATCCGGAACTGGATCTCCTTGCGGTACCGGGATTGCCCGCCCGGCGCGACCCCCGCCGGACAGCCGACCTCCACGTAGTACACGGTGCCGGAGTACTGCTTCACCGCCGGCCGACCGCATTGGTTGTACGGCGACGTCACCGAGATCTGGCCGGGTGTGGTGGCTCCGTCGAGCGTGAAGTAGTAGCGCAGCGCGCCGGTCAAGGTCCTGGCCGGCCACGCCGACTTGTTCAGCACATACGCCTTGATCTCGGTGAAATTGTTGCCGTCCGGCTGATTCAACGCGCCCTGGGCGAGAATTTCGGGACCATCCGGGGTTTCCGCGGCCGGGAACGCGGCAGACGGGGTGCCTCCGTATTCCGCGTAGAGACGGGCGAGCGCACCGGTGAACCCCGCGTTGTAATCCAACGCGACCTCGTTCATCGTGTAGCTCGAGCGATCGTCGGTGTACGCGTCGTTCGCCGAAGTCGGTCCACCGACCAGCGCGCCGTAGAGGATGTGCCTGCTGGTCACCGGATCCGCGATGCTGTCGGCCCATGATCCGTGCGCGGTCCGGTGATGCGGATTGCGCGGCGGATTGGCGCCGAAACCGACGACGAAACTCGACTTCCTCGGGTTCTCCCCCAACGCGTAGTTGATCTGCCGCACGCCGAAGTCATGGTAAGTGCGGGCGCGGGCAGGATCTTGGGCCTTCAGCCAGTCGCTGTAGACCAGCGCGACGAACGCCGTGTTGGCCGCGTAACGCAGTGAACCCCACGTGTCGAGCACGGCCTGCCCGCCCGGCGAGTACGGCACCCGCTGCCCGTTCACCCCGGTTGTCCAGTAGTCCAGCCAGCGGTTCGCGTCGGTGATGTACTGCTGTTTGCCGGTCAGCCGGGCCAGTAACGCATAGGCGCCATAGGATTTGTCATCCCACGCGATCGTCCACCTGTAGGAGCGGGTCTGGCTTTGCGGCTCGGTGGACAACTTGGGGTACTCCGCCTCGGCCTTCGCCAGGTAGGCGTTGTCCCCTGTCGCCCGGTAGAGCCAGATCGCACCCCACACCAGCTCATCCTGATAGCCACTCCAGGACCGGTAGAAGTTCTGGGCGTCGGTGATGCAGTTCGAGTACGCACCGCGGTAGGTGTCCGCGAAGGTGTAGAGCTGTTTGGCATGCGACAGCAGGGTGGCGGCATACGCGGGGTCGCTGTCCTTGAACACCAGGTAGCTCGCCGCGAGCTGGGCCGCCGCCTCACCGGCGAGGTCGGAGCCGGGGCACGAGGCGTCGATCTTGTACGACGGGCGGGGCATCGCCATCGTCTCGGCGGGACCCCACCAGCGGTGGTCGTCGTCGCCCTTGCCGACCTGGCCGTACAGCACGTTCGGCTGCGGATGCGCCTTGAGCAGCCAGTCGTTGCCCCATTTCAGATTGGCCTTGAGGAACGGTAATTGGCCGGAACTCTGGTAGGCCGCCGCGTTCTCCACGGCACCCCACGCGAGCATGGTCATGCTGAACTCAAACGGCAGCCCGAACTTCACATGGTCACCGGCGTCGTAGAAACCGCCGGACAGATCGAGACCGACGTCCTGGCCATCCGCCGTCGCGGAGTCGCCGCGCCAGGAAACCCGGTTGTTCGCCGGCAGCCGGCCGGAGCGCTGGGCGTCGTAGAACCACACCGATTTCTGCAACGCCTCACCATAGTTGAAGGCGGCGGCAGCGCTCACGCCCGCTGTGGCAGGCACAACGGCCACTCCCAGCATCAGTATTGCCGGCAAAACCCGGGAAAGTATTGTCCACATAGGACACCTCACAGCGTGGGCGACTCAGGACGCGTGGGTGGGAGCGCTCCCATTGCGGATCGTAGCGAACCATCGCCGGTCGGTGCTCCGTCATCCGGGTGACGACCCGGCCGAAAGCTCCACCCGATTGGCCGAACGCGCGGTAACCGCCTCACCGGAGGCCGGATAAGCCCGCTCTTGCGAACGGGGCACGGGCCACCTACTGTGGATATGGGAGCGCTCCCAGGCCGTTTCGTCAACCGTCAAAGCAGACGGAGGAGAACCCGTCCTATGAGATCGCTTTCCCTTTCCGGCCGATGCCGTCACATTACCGCCGCCCTGGGCGTTGTCACCATCACCGCCGCGCTCGTCACCGGTACGGCTCACGCCGCCGACTACCAACGGATCCTCAACGGCACCTTCGGCACGGGCACCGCCGACCCGTGGTGGGCGAGCGCCGGGGTGACCAACCGGGTCGCCAACGGCGAACTGTGCGCGTCGGTCACCGGCGGCACGACGAACCCGTGGGACGCCTTGATCGGCCAGAACGGCGTGCCGTTCGAGGCCGGACAGCAGTACACGATGTCGTTCGACGCCTACGCCACCGCGCCCCAGTCCATCGCGGCCAACGCGGGCGAGGGGGTCAGCCCGTACCGGGGGATCGCCCGGCACGAGGTCCGGCTGACCACCAGCAAACAGAAGTACACGTTCACGTTCACCTCGGGGCTGGACTTCCCGGACTCGGGCAGCGGCCAGATCACCTTCCAGCTCGGCGGCAACACGGCGAACAACACCATCTGCGTCGACAACGTCTCGTTGGTCGGCGGCGTGATCCCGCCCGGTGGTCCGGCCGCGCCGACGAAGAAGGTCCAGGTCGACCAGGTCGCCTACCCGCCGGGCCTGCCGAAGCACGCCACCCTCGTGTCCGACGCGGCCGCTGCGCAGACCTGGGCGCTGAAGAACTCCGCGGGCACGACCGTCGCCACCGGCCGGACCACGCCGAAGGGCGTCGACTCGCTGTCCGGTGATCCGGTGCACCTGATCGATTTCTCGTCCTACGACACCGCGGGAACGGGTTACACGCTGACCGTCGGCGCGGAGACCAGCTTCCCGTTCGACATCTCCGCCGGCCCGATCAAGAAGCTGCGCTACGACTCGCTGGCGTTCTTCTACCACCAGCGCAGCGGAATCGAGATCGGGGCGCAGTACGCCGGCGCCACATACGCGCGGCCGGCCGGTCACCTCAACGTCGCGCCCAACCAGGGGGACGACAACGTGCCCTGCCGGTCCGACCTGAACTGTGGCTACACGCTGGACGTGCGCGGTGGCTGGTACGACGCGGGCGACCACGGCAAGTACGTCGTCAACGGCGGCATCTCGGCGTGGCAGGTGCTCAACACCTACGAGCGCGCCAAGCTGATCGGCGACGCCGCCGCGCTCGGCGACGGCAAGCTCGCCATCCCGGAAAAGGCCAACGGGGTGCCCGACATCCTCGACGAGGCCCGCTGGGAGGTCGAGTTCCTGCTGAAGATGCAGGCGCCCGACGGCATGGTGCACCACAAGATCCACGATGCGAACTGGACCGCCCTCCCCACGCTGCCGCACCAGGACAGCCAACCCCGCAGGCTGTCGCCGACCAGTACCGCCGCGACGCTGAACACGGCGGCGGTCGCGGCTCAGGCGGCCCGCATCTGGAAGACCATCGACCCGGCGTTCTCGGCCAAGGCGCAAACCGCGGCGACGAAGGCGTACGCGGCCGCCAAAGCCAATCCGAACAAGATCGCCGACCCGAACGACGGCACCGGCGGCGGCTCGTACTCCGACAACACGCTGACCGACGAGTTCTACTGGGCCGCCGCGGAAATGTACGCGACGACCGGCGAAGCGTCCTATCGCGCGGACGTCACCGGCTCGACCCTCTACAAGGGACAGTCGGTCACCGACCGCGGCTACGACTGGGGTTCCACCGGTCCGCTGGGTGACATCACGCTGGCGCTGGTGACCACCGGTCTGCCGGCGGCGGACGTCGCGGCGATCAAGGCGGCGTTCGTGGCCACAGCGGACAAGCACCTGAACCAGATGGCGTCGCTCGGCTATCCCGCGCCGTACCGGGAGCCCGGCGGCACGTACGTATGGGGCTCGAACGGCCTGGTCGCCAACAACGCGTCGGTGCTCGCGCTCGCCTACGACTTCACAGGTGCGGCCAAGTACCGCGAGGGCGTGTTCGAGGCGCTGCATTACCTTCTGGGCCGCAACCCGATGAGCTACTCCTACGTCAGCGGATACGGCGGGCAGCCGGTGCGCAACGTCCACCACCGGCACTGGGCCAACCAGCTCGATCCGACGTTGCCCATCGCGCCGCCCGGTGTGCTCTCCGGCGGCCCGAACAGCGGGCTGCAGGACCCTGTCGCCGAGCGCCGGCTCCAGGGCTGCAAACCGCAGAAGTGCTTCGTGGACCACATCGAGGCCTACTCGCTCAACGAGGTCACGGTCAACTGGAACTCGGCGCTGGCGTGGATCGCCAACTGGGCGGCGGAGAAATCGGCCCCGCCGGTCCCGCCCGACACCACTCCCCCGGCCACGCCGGGCACCCCGGTGGCGTCCGACGTGACCGGAACGGGTGTGACACTGACCTGGCCCGCGTCGAGCGACCCGGAGAGCGGCGTCAAGGACTACGACGTCATCTCGATCGAAGGGGACGCCCTCCGTGTGGTCACCACTGTCACCGGCACGTCCGCGACGCTGACCGGGCTGCGGCCGAACACCGCGTACCGGTTCGCCGTGCGGGCCGGCAACGGGGCCGGACTCAAGTCGCCCCCGTCCGGCGTGGTCTCGGTGACCACCGAACCGGACGGCGGGACGTACTGCAAGATCGCCTATCGGGCGAGCACGTGGAGCACCGGACTGTCCGCGTCCATCACCATCACCAACACCAGCGGCGCGGACTGGGGCTCGTGGACACTCCGGTTCACCTGGCCGGGCAACCAGAAGATCACCCAGGGCTGGTCGGCGACGTGGACGCAGACCGGTTCCGCGGTGACCGCGACCCCCACGTCGTGGAACAGCCGCATACCGGCAGGCGGCCCGGTGCAGATCGGGTTCAACGCCTCGTCGTCGCCGCCACACCCGGAGCCGACCGACTTCACGGTCAACGGGCAGGCCTGTTCGAAGGGCTGATCCGAGGACGCTGCCGAGAGGCTGGTCCTCGCAGTCAGCCGGACTGCGAGGACCGGCCATTCAATGCTGTCCGCAAACAGCACCTCGTCGCCTGTCGTGCTTTTAGTCATCGGCCGAGCCCATAAGACCGACTCATTTCGGAGCATAGAGCAGATAAGACTGATGCATTGCGCTCTCCGCAGCGAGTCGCGTACGGTATGCAGCTGATCGAACCGGTTCGACACCCCCCATCCGGGAGTCCTCATGGTTCAACGACGAACTGTTTCCGGCGCACTCGCCACCGCCTATGCCACACTGCTCGCCATCGGCGCGCTCGTCGCCACATCCGTCGTGGCGCCCGGTGTGCCTGCCCAGGCGGCGGACGAAGCGCTCAGCGTCGACTTCTCGGTCGCGTCCGGGTCCCCGGCCCATCGGGCATCCGGATGGATTTATGGCATGACCGAGAACGCGGCGGGCCCTGCCGACCATTTCTACCAAGACGTGAAGTACCGGTATATGCGGGCAGGCGGCGCACAGCTCGACAGCCCCGGCGGATGGGTGTCCGGCCGATACGACCGCCGATGGAACTCCACTCGTGCGCAGTTGCTGCGCACCCGGTCACTGGGTGGCGAGTTCATCCTGCTCCCCCACGACTTGTGGGGCGCGGACGGCTATCCGATCTCGCGTTTCCCCGGCGACAACGGCAACTGGACCGACTACGACAACTTCCTCACCCGGCTGATAGACGACGTGCGCGCGACGGGTGCCCCGGTGCAATGGGACCTGTGGAACGAACCCAACATCACGTTGTTCTGGAATCGTCCGCAGGCCCAGTATTTCGAGCTGTGGCGGCGCACGTATCAGCGCGTCCGCGCGGCCTTCCCGGCCCACCTGATCGTCGGGCCGAGCTGTGCGTGCGTCCCCTCGGCCACGAACTCGTGGTGGAACCAATACCTCGATTTCGTCCGTGCCAACAACGTCGTCCCCGACATCATCAGTTGGCACTCCCTGCCTGGCGACCCGGTCGCGAATGTTGCGGCGGCGAACGCCACCCTCGACGCACGCGGCATCCCGCACCCGCGTCCCTATCAGATCAACGAATACGGTGCTTCCCACGAGCAGAGCCCGGGTGGCGGCTCGTGGTACATCGCGCGCCTGGAACGAGCCGGCGCCGACGGTCTGCGTGCCAACTGGGCGAGTGCCGGGAATCTGCACAACGACCTCGGCAATCTGCTCGTGCGCAGTTCGGCGGGACAGCATCAGCCGAAGGGCGAGTGGTGGGCCTACCGCTTCTACGGCTCGCAGACCGGCCAGATCGCCTCGGTCACTCCCAGCCCGTCCTATGACGCATTCGCCACCCGGACCCCCGGAACCGCCAAGGTCCTCGTCGGCGGGCGCGGCACGACAGGCAACATCGCCGTCGCTCTGCGACGTCTGGACAGCACCAGCGGCATCGTGCAGAACAACCAGGTCCGGGTGATCGCCCAGCGCATTCCGCACAACGGTGGCGCCGTGGTCCAGGGTCCGATCACCATTCAGGACTCCGTGGTGACCCTGTCCGGCAACGCCACGACGGTCAACCTGCCGCATCCCAACGCCGAGGATTCCTTCAGCATCACGCTTCTGCCCCCGTCGGAGGTCGGCTTCCAGTCGGTCGCCGTCGCCCAGCATTCCCAGCAGTGCCTGGACAACACCAATCAGAGCACCGCCGACGGCAACCAGCAACAGCAGTTCCACTGTCAGGGCGGCGGCAGGCAACAGTGGGATTTCCGGCCCGTGGCGGGAGTCGCGGACGCCTACACCGTGGTCAACCAGCAGTCAGGCAAGTGTCTTCAGGTCAACGGCGCCTCCACCGCCGACGGCGCGGCCGTTCAGCAGGGGACCTGTGCCGGCGAGTCCCACCAGCAGTTCGCCCTGCGCAGGGTCACCTACGCCGGTAACGATCCACACGACCACCAACTCGTCGCCAGGCACAGCGGCAAGTGCGCCGACGTCAACGGAGTCTCCACCGCCGCGCAGGCAACGGTCATCCAATGGACCTGCAAGCCGGCCGGGCAATCCAGTCAGCTCAACCAGACCTGGCGGCTCTGGGGCCGTTAGCCCCAGCACCCCGCCGGCTTCCCGGGTTTGTTTTCACCCGAGCCTGGGAGCGCTCCCATTAGTAGGGCAAAGCCTTCAACTACGAAGGAGGAAACATGACCCCCCAGAACCATTCCGCCCGATGGCGGCGCCGATCGCTGCTCCGCTGGGCGATCGTCTCACTCACCGCGACCAGCACCATGGCACTCGTGCCGAGCGTGGCCGACGCCGCCACCACCCTCGGCGCGGCGGCGGCCCAGTCCGGCCGGTACTTCGGCGCCGCGGTGGCCGCCTTCAAACTGGGCGATTCGCAGTACACGACCATCCTCAACCGGGAATTCAACTCGATCACCGCCGAGAACGAGATGAAGTGGGACGCTACCGAGCGATCCCGCAACAACTTCACCTTCGGGTCAGCCGACCAGATCGCCAACCACGCGCGCAGCCAGGGGAAACAGCTTCGGGGCCACACACTGGTCTGGCACTCGCAGTTACCCGACTGGGTCAAGGTGATCCGTGACGCGAACACGTTGCGCAGCGTGATGAACAACCACATCAACACCCTCGCGGGCCGTTACCGCGGCCAGATCCACTCGTGGGATGTGGTGAACGAGGCATTCGACGACGGCGGCAACGGCCAGCTTCGGTCCTCGGTGTTCCGCGATGTTCTCGGCACCGGGTTCATCGAGGAGGCGTTCCGCACCGCCCGCACCGCCGATCCCGCCGCCAAACTCTGCTACAACGACTACAGCATCGAGGACTGGAACTCGCCCAAGACACAGGGTGTCTACCGGTTGGTCAGGGACTTCAAGGCGCGTGGGGTGCCGATCGACTGCGTCGGCCTCCAGGCGCACTTCGGCGGCGGCCCGCCCAGCAACTTCCAGACGACACTGTCCAGTTTCGCCGCGCTCGGCGTCGATGTGCAGCTCACCGAGCTCGACATCGCGCAGGCGCCGCCGAACTCGTACGCCAACACGGTCCGGGCATGTTTGAACGTGCCGCGATGCACCGGCATAACCACCTGGGGAGTGCGGGACAGCGACTCCTGGCGCGGAAACGAGAACCCGCTGCTGTTCGATCGTGGCGGCAACAAGAAGCCGGCTTACGACGCGACGCTCAACGCGCTGAACGGGGCGACCAGCGGAAGCCCGATCCAGGTCGGTGTCCAGTACCGGCTGGTGGCCCAGCACAGCGGCAAGGCCGTCGAGATCGCCAACTCGTCCCCGTCCGCCGGTGCCACATTGCGGCAGTGGTCGGTCACCAGTGGACCGAATCAGCAGTTCGACTTCCTCGACTCCGGCGGCGGCTACTACCGGATCCGGGCCCGGCACAGTGGCCTGGTGCTCCAGGTGTCGGGCACGAACAGTGGTGCGGACATCTCGCAGCAGCCGGACGCGAACACCGCGAGTCAGCAGTGGCAGGCGACCGACCACGGCAACGGTGTGGTGAGTCTGGTCAACCGGCAGAGCGGCCTGGCACTGGACGTGTGGGAGGTGTCCACCGCCGACGGCGCACGCCTTTCCCAGTGGACCTTCACCGGTAACGCCAACCAGCGCTTCCAGCTCCAGCGCGTCTAGGGCGTGTCGTGAAGGGACCTGAGAGCACAACGAGGAGAAAGCACATGCCCCGCCCAAGATCACTGGTGATCGCCGCGGCGACGACATTGCTGTCCGGCTTCCTGTTCGCGATAAGTGCCGCGCCGGCCCAAGGGGCCGACCCGAAGCCTTGCGATATCTACGCTTCGGGCGGCACGCCTTGTGTAGCCGCGCACAGCACGGTCCGAGCACTCTATGGCGTCTACAACGGCAACCTCTACCAAGTCAGGCGTTCGTCGGACAACGTGACCCGGAACGTCGGCCTGCTCGCCGCCGGCGGCACCGCCGACGCCACGGCCCAGGATTCGTTCTGCGCGGGTACTTCTTGTGTCATCACGGTGGTCTACGACCAGTCCGGACGCGGGAACGACCTGTGGTATCAGGGATCGAGTGTGGTTCCCGGTTCGAACCAGAGCAGGCCCGCGGTCGCGACATCGGAATCGCTGACGGTCGGAGGTGCCAAGGCCTACTCGCTCTACATCAATCCCGGAAACAGTTATTGGCGTGACGGCCACCTGACGGGCGTTCCCACCGGCAGCGCGCCCGAAGGCATGTACATGGTGACCAGCGGCACGCATGTCAACGGCGGCTGCTGTTTCGACTACGGCAACAGCGAGACGACCAGGGCCGCGGACGCCGCCGGCGCGATGGACGCGATCAACTTCAGTACGCAGTGCTGGTTCGGCGGATGTTCCGGAACGGGTCCCTGGGTACAGGCGGATCTCGAATGGGGCCTCTATCCGGGCGGCAGCCAATCCTGGAATCCCAATCAGCGGGCGTTCACCGGTAAATACGTCACGGCGATGTTGAAGAACAACGGCACCACACGATTCGCGCTCAAGGGCAGCAACGCGCAGTCCGGCAGCCTGGCCACGCTGTGGGACGGCGCGCTTCCCAACGGATACAGCCCCATGAAGAAACAAGGGGCCATCATCCTCGGAAGCGGCGGAGACTGCTGTAAGCCCGGTGGCGGCGCGAATCTCAGCGCGGGAACCTTCTACGAAGGGGCCATGGTCTCGGGTTACCCGTCCGACGCCACCGACAACGCGGTGCAGGCCAACGTCGTCGCGGCCGGTTACAGCACCGGGGGCACCAGCCCGCAAGGCACGGTACGCGCGGTGGGCGCCGGCAAATGCCTGGACGTGCCGTCGGCCGCGGCGGGCACTCAGGCGCGGATCTGGGAGTGCGGCGGTGGGACCGGCCAGGCCTGGTCCCGCACTCCGGCCGGGCAGTTGACCGTCTACGAAGGTGGCGAACAGAAATGCCTGGACGCCTACGGGCAGCAAACCAGCGCCGGGACCAAAGCGGTCGTCTGGTCGTGCAACGGCCAGGCGAACCAGCAGTGGAACGTCAACCCGAACGGCACGATCACCGGCGCGCAGTCCGGGCTGTGCCTGGACGTGTCCGGAGGGTCCACCGCCAACGGAGCACCGGTCCAGCTGTGGACCTGCCACAACGGCGGTAACCAGCAGTGGAACGTGAGCTGACCTGGTGATCAGCTGAGAAGTCCACAACAGACCCGCGGCACCTCTCAGGGCAACCGCCCCCGCGAGTGGCCGCCCTCTGGTGAACCCTGCTCACAACCGAAGGAGCACCGATGCTCACTGGATCACGTCGACGACCGGTCGCCGTGGTGGCGATCGCGGTCGCGGCGCTGGCGCTGCTCACGGTCGTACCCGACCGGCATCCCGCCGAAGCGGCGCCGGGCAGCCCCGCGGTCACTCCCCCGTTGGGCTCCACGAATGTCCACTCCGGACTCTGCCTGGACGTCGATCAGGCCGCCACCGCCAACGGGTCGCGACTGATCCTCTGGACCTGCAACACCCAAGCCAACCAGAAATGGGCTCGCACCTGAGTCGGAGGGCCGTGCCATGTCCTTGTCGTCAAGTCAGTTCACCCGCCGCAGGTTGCTCGTCCTGAGCGGGCTCACCGCCGCCACCGGTCTGTTGCGGGCCGGAACGGTGTGGGCCACCGAAGGACCGAGCAGCTATACGCCGGCTTGGCCATCGGTCGACCAGCATCCGCCCGCGCCGGAGTGGTTCCAGGACGCCAAGTTCGGCATCTACTTCCACTGGGGAGTATTCAGCGTCCCGGCGTTCGCCAACGAATGGTACCCACGCAACATGTACGCCGGCGGATCCAACGAGAACCGCCATCACATCACCACGTACGGGGATCCTTCGGCCTGGCCGTATCACAACTTCATCAACGGGGCACGCGACAAGGCCGGGAACTGGGTGCAGTTCGCGCCGAAGCTGAAGTCGGCGGGCGGCGACTTCGATCCGGGCGAATGGGCCCAGCTGTTCGCCGACGCCGGCGCCAAGTTCGCCGGACCGGTCGCCGAGCACCACGACGGCTACTCGATGTGGAACAGCGGCGTCAACGAATGGAACTCGGTGCGTACCGGGCCCAAGCTGGACCTGGTGCGGTTGCACGCCGATGCCATCCGGGCCAAGGGCATGAAGTTCGTGGTGTCGTTGCACCACGCGTACAACTTCACCGGTTTCTACGACCGGGTTCCGGCGCAGTCGGATCCGAGTCTGCGCAAGCTGTACGGACAGCTCGGCAGGCCCGCGGAGAACCAGTTGTGGTTCGACAAGCTGAAGGAGGTCATCGACGGCTACCAGCCCGACATCGTCTGGCAGGACTTCAATCTCCCCCAGGTCGACGAGTCTCAGCGGCTGAACTTCCTAGCGCACTACTTCAACCGGGCGGTCGCGTGGAACAAGGACGTGGTCAGCACGTACAAGGACGGCCTGAACAACCGGGGGTCGGTGTTCGACTTCGAGCGTGGCGGACCCGCGGACATCCAGCATCCCTTCTGGCTGACCGATGACAGCATCTCCAGTTCCAGCTGGTGTTACACCGTCGGCATCGGCTACTACCCACTGAACGCCATGCTCCACTCGCTGATCGACCGGGTCAGCAAGAACGGCAACATGTTGCTGAACATCGCCCCGATGGCGGGCGGCACCATCCCCAATGGACAGCGGACGATCCTGCTGGGCATGGGTGACTATCTCAAGCGTTTCGGCGAGTCCGTCTACGCCACCCGGGCGTGGACGGCTTACGGCGAAGGCCCGACCCAGATGGGCGGTGGTTCCTTCGTCCAGCCACGGGCCGGGACCAACCGGGACATCCGGTTCACTCGAAGCAAGGACAACACGGTGCTCTACGCCACCGTGATGGGCTGGCCCGGCGGCACCCTGAGCATCACCACCCTGAACTCGAGCCGGATCAACCTGAGCACCCTGGCTTCCGTACGACTGCTCGGGTCCACGGCCGGGTCGTACATCGATCTGCCCACTCCCAACCAGAACGGGTCGGGACTGCATATCCCGATGCCGTCGGCGACCGCTCCCTTCGGCGCCCCGGCGTACGTGGTCAAGCTGACCTTCTCCGGTCAGCTCCCCGCACTGGATTCCGCGCCCGTCCCCACCGGATGGGCGAGGATCACCAATGCCGCCACCGGACTCGTCCTGGACAGCGGCGGAAACGTCGCCTCGGGAGCACGGCTCAAGCAATGGAACTGGGACGGCAGCACCAACCTGCAGTGGCAGCTGGTGGCTTTGGGCAGCGGGTGGTACCGCATCGTCAACCGCACCAACGGCATGGTGGCCGACAGCTGGGGCAACAGCGCCAACGGAGCCGCCTGTCAGCAGTCGTCCTGGAACGGCGGCAACAACCAGCAATGGCGCCTGAACGGTGCCGGGGGTGGCCGCTACCAGGTCGTCAACCGCGGCACGGGTACCGCGCTCGACGGCCTCGGCGACTCCGCCGCGGGCTCCGGCGTGGCCCTGTGGGCGCCGAACAGCAGTCCCAACAACCACTGGACCATCGCCGCGGTCTGACCGGTGCGATGGCGCGAATCAGGGCCAGGGCCCTCAGCCGAGTGCAAAGGTGTGACCCGCTATGAGAATGCGCTTCAGAGCGACGATCTGCGCCGCCCTCCTGATCGCCGCCGGCACGACGGCGACCATGATCGGTTCCGCTCCGCCCGCCACCGCGCACGCGGTCAACCCAGCCGACTTCCAGCAGGTCGAACTGGCCCGCGGGGTAGCCGAGATGGGCGAACCGATGTCGCTGGCCGTGCTACCGGACCGCTCGGTACTGCACACCTCACGCAACGGAAGCCTGCGGCGGACCACGGCCGCCGGGGCGACCAGCGTGATCGGCACCCTGCAGGTCTACTCGCACGACGAGGAAGGCCTGCAGGGCATCGGGGCGGACCCGAACTTCGCCACCAACCGGTTCGTCTACCTGTACTACTCTCCCCCACTGTCCACTCCTGGCGGTGATGCCCCGGACAACGGATCCGACTTCTCCGCGTGGAACGGGGTGAACCGGCTCTCCAGGTTCACCCTCAACGCCGACTTCACACTGAACATGGCCAGCCAGGTGACCGTGCTGGACGTGCCGACCAACCGGGGTATGTGCTGCCACGTCGGCGGGGACATCGACTTCGACGCGGCGGGCAACCTGTATCTGTCCACAGGGGACGATTCGAATCCGTTCGCTTCGGACGGCTACACCCCTATCGACGAGCGCACCAACCGCAATCCCGTATTCGACTCGCAGCGTGGCGCCGGCAACACCAACGATCTTCGCGGCAAAGTGTTGCGGATCAAGGTGAACACCGACGGGTCGTACTCGAACCCGGCAGGCAACCTGTTCCCGACCGGTACCGCGAAGACCCGCCCTGAGATCTACGCGATGGGCTTCCGCAACCCGTTCCGGATGAACGTGGACAAGGCCACCGGCGTGGTCTATCTCGGCGACTACGGGCCCGACGCCGGTACCGCCAGCAACACCCGCGGGCCCGGCGGCCTGGTGGAGTTCAACCGGATCACCTCGGCGGGCAACTACGGCTGGCCCTACTGCGTCGGGGCCAACACCACGGCGGAAGCCTATGTGGACTACACGTTCCCGTCCGGACCGTCCGGGTCCCGGTTCAACTGCGCCGCACCGGTCAACAACTCTCCGCGTAACACCGGGCTGACCACTCTGCCTGCCGCGCGTCCGGCCTGGATCAAGTACGACAACTGTTCGCAGGCGGCGTTCGGCTGCGGGTCGGAATCCCCCATGAGCGCGCCGGTGTACCGGTACGACGCGGCCAACCCGTCGTCGGTCAAGTTCCCGCCCGCGCTGGACGGGCACGTCTTCGCCACCGAGTTCGGCAGGCGCTGGATCAAGACCATCGACGTCAACGCCGACGGGTCGGCCGGGCAGATCAACGACTTCCCGTGGCGCGGCACGCAGGTCATGGATTCCACCTTCGGCCCGGACGGCGCCATGTACGTGCTGGACTACGGCACCGGCTGGGGCAGCGGCGACGCCAGTTCGGCGCTCTACCGCATCGAATACAACCCGGCAGGCAACCAGGCGCCGACCGCGCGGGCCAGTGCCAACCGCACGTCCGGCGCGGCGCCGCTGGCGGTCGAGTTCTCGTCGGCCGGCTCCTCGGATCCCGAGGGTGGTGCGCTCACCTACGCGTGGAACTTCGGTGACGG
This sequence comes from uncultured Actinomycetota bacterium, assembly GCA_963766045.1. Taxonomy (GTDB): domain Bacteria; phylum Actinomycetota; class Actinomycetes; order Mycobacteriales; family Pseudonocardiaceae; genus Amycolatopsis. The sequence goes on from CAVXYN010000003.1 coordinate 4,102,872, forward strand.
CAGCACGTCGACGGCGGTCAATCCGAGCCACACCTATACCGGCAGCGGCCAGTACACGGCCGGCCTTACGGTGACCGACCCCGGAGGCCGCACCGGCAACACCAGTGTGATCATCAACGTCGGCAACACCGCACCCACGGTCACACTGAACACACCCGTCAATGGGAGCCTGTTCAACTTCGGCGACGCCGTGCCGTACACGATCACCGTCTCGGACCCGGAGGACGGCACGATCGACTGCGGCCGGGTGACGCTCAGCTATCTGCTGGGCCATGACAGCCACGCGCACAAGATCACCTCACGGACCGGCTGTTCGGGAACGCTGCAGATCCCGGTGGACGGCGAGCACGACACGGCGGCGAATCTCTACGCGGTCTTCGACGCCGAATACACCGACCTCGGGGCGAATGGCCAGCCGGCGCTGACCACCCACACGCAGCACGTCCTGCAGCTGAGGCACCGCCAGGCCGAGCACCACTCCAGCCAGTCGGCAACGGGCCTCTACGACAAGGCACCCGCGGAGGGCGGCAAGACCGTCGGCGACATCCACAACGGTGACTGGATCGCGTTCCAGCCCTACGCACTCGCGGGCGAAACCCGGTTCACCGCCCGGGTTTCGTCCGGTGGGTCGGGCGGCACGCTGGCCGTGCGGACCGGTTCGCCGACCGGCCCGGTGCTCGGGACCGTGACGGTTCCGGTCACCGGCGGCTGGGAAACCTTCACCGAGGTGTCCACCACCCTGACCGGCGTTCCGGCCGGAACCAGCACGATCTATCTGACGTTCGCGGGTAGCGGCAGCGGCTATCTGTTCGATGTGGACGCATTCTCGTTCGGCGCCTCCACGGGTAGCCGTACCGGGCGGATCACCGGTCCCGGCGGGAAATGTGCCGACGTCAGCGGAAGCAGCACTGCCGACGGCACCAAGATCCAGCTGTGGGCCTGCGGCAGTGGAACCAATCAACAGTGGACGGTCAACGGCAACACGCTGCGCGCCCTGGGCAAGTGCATGACCGTCGCGGGCGGCAGTACCGCCGACGGCGCTCAGGTGCAACTGTCCGCTTGCAACGGCAGCGGCGCACAGAGCTGGACCGCCGGGACCAACGGATCTCTGGTCAACGGCTCATCGGGCAAATGCCTCGACGCGAACGGAGCCAGCACCGCCGACGGCACACAGCTGATCATCTGGACCTGCCACGGCGGCACCAACCAGCGCTGGACGCTGCCATGAACCCCGCACAGGAAGCGAAGTGACCTGGCATGAAGAACTCGACCATCCGGCGCGCGCTCGGCGTGGCCGCGGCCGCACTCGTCGTTCTCGCGACCGGCTCCAGTCCCCCCGCCATCGCCGCCGATACGCCGTACGACGTGCTGGTGTTCTCCAAGACCGCAGGCTTCAGGCATGACTCGATCCCGGCGGGTATCCAGCTGATCCGGGAACTGGGCACGGCCAACAGCTTCACCGTGGCCGCCACCGAGGACGCCAACCAGTTCAACGCCGGCAATCTGGCCCAGTACGAGGCCGTGGTGTTCCTCAACACCACCGGTGACGTGCTGAACGCCACGCAGCAGAGCGCGTTCGAGTCCTATATCCGGGGCGGAGGTGGGTATGCCGGCGTCCACTCGGCGTCCGACACCGAATACGACTGGCCGTTCTACGGCGAACTCGTCGGCGCGTACTTCGCTTCGCATCCGGCCATCCAGCAGGCCACCGAGCGGATCGAGAACCGGGCGCATCACGCCACCCAGCACCTCGGCCCCACCTGGGCACGCACCGACGAGTGGTACAACTTCCGGACCAACGTCCGATCCAGCGCCAGAGTACTGACCACTTTGGACGAGTCCACCTACTCCGGTGGTTCGATGGGTTCCGACCACCCGTACACCTGGTGCAAGACAATCCAAAGTGGACGTTCGTTCTACACCGGAAACGGCCATACCAAGGCGAGTTACACCGAGCCCGGCTTCCGCTCCATGATGCTCGGCGGCATCCGGTACGCGGCAGGCCGGACCAAGGCGGACTGCCGCCCGGAGACCGGCTACACCACGCTGTACAACGGATCCACCACCGGCTGGTCCCAAGCCGGGCCGGGTGGCTTCGGCAACAGCGACGCCACCCTGACCTCCTCGGGCGGAATGGGGATGCTCTGGTACAGCGCCAAGGAGTTGCGCTCCTACTCGCTCAAGCTGGACTGGCGAATGCCCGGCGACGACAACTCCGGCGTCATCCTCGGTTTCCCCGCGGGCAGTGACCCGAACGCCGCGCTCAACCAAGGGTACGAAGTCCAGATCGACGCCACCGACACGGCGGACAAGACCACCGGCTCGATCTACGGGTTCAAGGCCGCCGACATCGCCGCCCGCGACGCCGCGCTCAACCCGCCGGGCGAGTGGAACACCTTCGAACTACTCGTCGAGGGTGAGCGGCTGCAGGTGTTCCTGAACGGCGTGAAAATCAATGATTTCACCAACGCCGACCCGGTGCGCTCGCTGACCTCGGGTCACATCGGCATCCAGAACCACGGCACCGGTGACGACGTGTCCTTCCGCAACATCCGGATCAAGGAGCTGGGTGGCCCCATCTCGCGCACCGGACCGATCACCGCCGCCGCCGGCAAATGTGTCGACGTCAACGGCGGCAACACCGCCGACGGTACGAAGATCCAGCTGTGGACCTGCACCGGCACGGCCCGGCAACAATGGACGGTCAACGGCACCACGTTGCGCGCGTTGAACAAGTGCATGAACGTCGCGGGCGGCAGCACCGCGAACGGTGCCCAGGTGCAACTGTCCACCTGCACCGGCAGTGGCGCGCAGAACTGGACGGCCGGAGCGAACGGCTCCTTGGTCAACCCGCAGTCCGGCAAATGCCTCGACGCCAACGGAGCCAGCTCGGCCGACGGTACCCAGCTGATCATCTGGACCTGCCACGGCGGCACCAACCAACGCTGGACCCTGCCTTGAAGCCAGCAGAGAACAGGAGTAAGCCCATGAAGAAACGGCACCATTCTCCTCGATGGTGGACGCCGATCGCCGCCGCCGCACTGGTTCTCGCCAGTGTCAGCGTGGCCGACGCCGTGCCGTCGACGACGGCGACGAATCCCGGCACTCTCGCCGCGTCCCCCGGCTGCGGCAAGAACCCGACACTGACCAGCGGTACGCGCACGATTCAGAGCGGCGGCCAGAACCGCTCCTTCATCCTGAGGCTGCCCGACAACTACAACAACAACACCCAGTATCGGTTGATCTTCGGGTATCACTGGCGGGGCGGCACCGCCAACGACGTCGACTCGGGCGGATCCGACGGCTACAACTGGTCCTACTACGGACTGCGGCGGCTGTCCGGCAACGGCGCGATCTTCGTCGCGCCCCAGGGCAACGGCAACGGCTGGGCCAACCCCGGCGGCCAGGACATCACCTTCACCGACGACATGATGAGGCTGATCGAGAACGATCTGTGTGTCGACACGGCACAACGCTTCGCGCTGGGCTTCAGTTACGGCGGCGGCATGAGCTACTCACTCGCCTGCAGCCGGGCGAACATGTTCCGTGCGGTCGCGGTCTACTCCGGCGCGCAGCTGAGCGGGTGCAGCGGCGGCACTCAGCCCATCGCGTACATGGGAATTCACGGCATCAGCGACAATGTCCTCAACATCTCGCAGGGACGGTCGTTGCGGGACAGGTTCGTCAGGAACAACGGCTGCACCGCCCAGAACCCGCGCGAGCCCGCGCCAGGCAGCCGCACCCACATCACCACCGTCTACTCGGGTTGCCGCGCCGGGTATCCGGTCGTCTGGGCCGCGTTCGACGGAGGTCACGGCCCTGGCCCCATCGACGGCGGTGGCGAGGGCTGGCGGACCTGGACTTCGGGAGAGGTCTGGAAGTTCTTCACCGGAGACACCACTCCCCCGCCGACGCCGACCACTTTCCGGCTGCGGGGTGAGTCCTCCAGCCGATGCGCCGACATCACCGGCGCGAACTCGGCGAACGGCACCCAGATGATCATCTGGGACTGCCACACCAACATCAACCAGCAGTTCGCGCAGAGCGGGCAAGCCTTGCAGGTGCTGGGCAAATGCCTGGACGCGCCCAACAACGCCGGCTCCGGCACCCGGGTACAGATCTGGGACTGCCACGGCGGCGCCAACCAACAGTGGAACATCTCCGGCACCGGCGCGATCACCAGCGTCCAAACCGGACTGTGCCTCGATGTCACCGGCACCACGAACAACGCGGCCGTCACCGTGGCGACCTGCAACAACGGCGCCGGCCAACGCTGGGCCAAGGCCTAGCCACTCACGACCACCCCCACCGACAGGAGCCCCCTATGAAACGACCCCCTCACCCCCGGTGGTCGGCGCTGTTCGCCGCCGCCGCACTGGTTTTCGCCGGTGCCAACGTGGCAGGCGCCGAGCCATCCCCCGCGGATACCGGTACCCTCGCCGCGTCACCTGGATGCGGCAAAGCCCCCACGTTGCGCAGTGGTACGCACACGATTCAGAGCAACGGCAAGACCCGCAGCTTCATCCTGAGCATTCCCGACAACTACAACAACGCCACGCAGCATAAGTTGATCTTCGGGTTCCACTGGTGGGGAGGCACCGCAGAGCAAGTCGCCTCAGGCGGAAGCGATGGCGACGTCTATGCACACTACGGACTGCGGCGGCTGGCGAACAACACCGCGATCTTCGTCGCACCCCAGGGCATCGGCAACGGCTGGGCCAACTCCGGCGGCGAGGACGTCACCTTCACCGACGACATGATCAGGCGGATCGAGAACGACCTCTGCGTCGACACGGCACAGCGCTTCTCCCTGGGCTTCAGCTACGGCGGCGCCATGAGCTACGCACTCGCGTGCGCGAGGGCGACCACCTTCCGCGCGGTCGCGGCCATCGCCGCCCCCGGGCAGATCAGTGGCTGCAGCGGTGGCACCCAACCGTTCGCGTACATGGGAATCCACGGTATCGGCGACAACATCGGTGCCGGACGGGGACTGCGGGACAGGTTCGTCAGGAACAACGGCTGCACCCCGCAGAACCCGCCCGAACCGTCGTCGGGCAGCCGGACTCACATCACCACGTACTACTCGGGGTGCAGCACCGGGTATCCGGTGGCCTGGGCCGCCTTCGACGGAGGTCACCAGCAAGGTCCTGTCGACGGATGCGCCGGCTGTGAGAGCGGCGCCAGAAGCTGGGTCAAGACCGAGGTGTGGAAGTTCTTCACCGGGGAGACACCCGCTCCGACGCCCACCTACCGGTTGCGCGGCGAGTCCTCCGGCCGGTGCGCGGACATCACCGGCGCGAACTCCGCCAACGGCACCCAGATGATCCTCTGGGACTGCCACACCAACGCCAACCAGCAGTTCACCCGCAACGGCCAAACCCTGCAGGTACTGGGTAAATGCCTGGACACACCCAACAACGCAGGTTCCGGCACTCGGGTACAGATCTGGGACTGCCACGGCGGCACCAACCAGCAATGGAACGTCAACGACAACGGCACGATCACCAGCGTCCAAACCGGACTGTGCCTCGACACCGCCGGCACCGCGAACAACTCCGCGGTCACCGTGGCGACCTGTAACACCGGCGCCGGTCAACGCTGGGCCAAAGCCTGACCGGCCGGGTTGGTCGCCCAAAGCCTAACCGGATGGGGGCGGGGGAGGACGGCGGCCCCGGTAAGTACCGGGGCCGCCGTTCTCGGTCCACTTAGGACAGTGTCCATCTTTGGTTGGCGCCGCCGTTGCAGGACCAGATGATCAGCTGGGTGCCGTCGGCTGAGCTGCCGCCGTTGGCATCCAGGCATTTGGTGCCGTTGCGGATGGTGCCGTCGGGTTGCACGGCCCAGTTCTGCGCGGAGCTCGAGTTACAGGTCCACAGCTGCACGATCGTGCCGTCGGCGGTGCCGCCACCGTTGACGTTCAGGCATTTGCCCAGACTCTGGAGCGTCTGTCCGGTGCGTGTCCATGCCTGGTTCGTGCCACCGCTACAGGTCCACAGCTGAACCTTGGCGCCATCGGCGGTGGAACTGCCGTTCACGTCGACGCATTTGCCGCCGATGCCGACGATCGGTGCGCCGGTGCCGGGATTGCCCGGTGTGCCCACACCGGGCCCGGTGAACGTCATCGAGTCGACGTCGTAGGCGTTGTTCCCGTTCGTCTTGAAGACCAGGAACAACTCCGTGGTCCCACCGGGGTTGGTGACGTTCACCGCGGGCATACTCGCGTAGTTGTCCCAGCCTCCGGTGCTCTGAACCGGGACCGACGAGATCAGCGCCCCGGTGGGTGAACCGGCCCGCAGTTCGACCGTGCCGCCTCCGCTGGGCGAGGACAGCCGGATCGACACCTGGTTGATGCCGGTGAAGTTGTACGGTTTGAACGAGATCCAGTCGTTGTTGCTGATGTCGCCCACTCGGGCACCTGATTGCGCTCCGGACTGCGAGACGACTCGCACACCGGAGGAGCCGGTGAAGAACTCGGCCTGCTTCTGTTTCGGCTGCAGCACGACCTTCCGGCTGCCGGTCAGCGCGGGAACCCCGGTCGTGCCCTTGTCGGTGTACTTGGCGTCCGCCACGTAGGACACGTTCGCCGCTGCGTGCGCGCTGTCGGTATGCGGGTTGAGGCTGCCGGAGCAGCCTGGGATCGGAGTGAGATCATGCGAGTGCTGGTCGTGTCCCAGTGCGGGCGTGGTACTCACCTTCGTGCAGTCGATGGTGCCGTCCTCGGGGTCGGCCACCGTCACGGTGTACGGGACCGTGCTACCCCAGTCGAACATGCCGCCGTCCGGGATGCTGAGGTTGACCGTCGGCGCGGTGTTGCCCGAAGTCACGATCACGTTCGCCACGCCCGATTTGCCGCCCGAATCGGTGACCGTGAGCTTGGCGTTGAACTGACCCCTAGCACTGTAGGTATGCGTGGGGTTGGCCACAGTGGACGTGCCGCCGTCGCCGAACTCCCACCGGTAGGTCACCGGACCGCCTTCCGGATCCCCCGACCCGACGCTGGAGAACTGCACCGTCAGCGGAGAAGTACCGGAACTCGGAGTGGCTGTCGCCGTCGCGATCGGGCTGCGGTCGGCGGTCGTGTAGTCGATGCGGTAGAGCCCGGAATCCGGGTTGTCCCGGCCGAATCCACTCCCCCACTCCAGCAGGTACATCGCGCCGTCGGGACCGAACTTGGCGTCCATCGGCGACTTGAAGCTCAGATTGGCCAGGAAGTTGTTGATTTTCAGCAGCTTCCCGTCCTGGCCGAGCCGGAACTCGAACATCTTGTTGCGGGACCACTCGCCGAGGAACGGCGTCTGGTCGAAGTACTCCGGGAACTTCGTCTGCGACGGGTTGGCCGGATCGTACTGGTAGATGGGGAAGCCCATCGGCGCCTCGCCGCCGTCGCCCAGCTCCGGGAACTTGAATCCGTTCGCACCCCCGCCGTACCAGACGTCCGCCTTGCGAGCTGCCGGCAGCTCGGTCAGGCCGGTGTTGTTCGGCGAGTTGTTCACCGGCCTGTCGCAGTTGAACTTCGGACCGGACTGCTTGGTGGCGAAGTTGTAGTCGTTGTAAGGGATGTTGTCACCGACACAGTACGGCCAGCCGTAGAAGCCCGGCGAGGTGATGATGTTCCACTCCGTGGTCGCCGCCGGACCCCGGTTCGGGTTGTCGTTGGCAGCGTCGGCGGCATAGTCGGCGGCGTAGATCACACCCGTCGTCGGATGCACGGAGAACCGGAACGCGTTGCGGAAACCCATCGCGTAGATTTCCGGCTTCGTCTTGGCTGTCCCCTGCGCGAACATGTTGCCGGACGGGATGGTGTAGGTCCCGTTGGGTTCCGGATGGATGCGCAGGATCTTGCCCCGCAGGTCGTTGGTGTTGGCCGCGGTGCCCTGCGCGTCGTTGCTCGCCCAGCCTGGCCGCTCGTCGATCGGCGCGTAGCCGTCGGAACGGAACGGCTCGATGTCGTCACCGGGTCCGATGTAGAGGTTGCCGTTCGGCCCGAAGGTGATGTAACCGCCCGTGTGACCCGGCTCGGGTGCGGCCCGTGACGATGGCACCTTCATGATCACCTGCTCGCTGGCCATGTCCAGCGTGTCGCCGTTGACGGTGAACCGGGAGACCCGCGCGATGTGCTCGGTGCCCCCCGCGGGCGAGTACATCAGGTAGATCCACTTGGTGGTGGCGAAGTTCGGGTCGAGCGCGAGTCCGGTCAGGCCGTCCTCACCGCCGGTGTACGCGTTGATCGTGGCCGCCGTGACGGTGGTGCGGGTGTCCGGCTTGTGGATCTTCACCTTGCCGCCGTATTCGGCGTAGAACACCCGGCCGTCCTTGGCGACGTCCAGCGCGGCCGGCCCGACGGTGTTGTCGTCCAGCGTGATCTTCTCGAAGCTGCTCCACACGGTGGGGCCGCAGTCCGACGCGACCTTGCCACCGGCCGACTCGACACCGCCCTTGACGTGCTCGCGGAACAGCGGCTCGGAGTAGCTGGAAGCCTGGTGGCCCATGGCGGTGGCCCACAGCCGGCCACCCTCGAAGTTGCGGCACCACGAGATCGGGTGGTCGGCACCCATCTTGTACTGGCCGGCGTCGTACGTGGTTTCGTCCGCGGTGACCAGCACGTGTGCGTCACCGCGCGCAGAGCGGTTGAAGTTGTACCACTCCTCGGTCCGGGTCCACCGATCCGGAAGTCCTTTCCCCGAAGGGTGTTTGCGGTCGGCGACCTTGGCGGTGCCGGACACGGTCGCCGAGTGCTGGGTCATCGTCATCCCGAGCATCTGGTCCCACCACGGGAACTGCTGCTCGATGTTCATGTCCGTCGCGTTGTGGATCGCGACGAAGCCACCGCCGCCGCGCATGTACTTCTGGGCGGCGGCCCGCTGCGCGTCGTTGTCCCACACCATCCCCGAGGTCTGCAGCATGATGACCACGTCGAACGTGGCCAGCGTGGCGTCGTTGAAGACCGTCGAGTTCTCGCTCTTGGTCAGCTCCCATTCGTTTTGCGCGGCCAGCTGCTCGACCATCGTGATCCCCGCCGGGATCGAATCGTGCCGGTAGGCTCCGGCCGCGGTCTTGCTGAACAGCAGGACGTGCAGTCCTTCCGGATGCGCGGCGGCGACCGGCGAAGTCACTCCGATCATCACCAGCACGCAGCCGATGATCGCCAGCAGATGCGTGAATCTGTGTCTCATTGCCACTCCTTTGAGGCAGGGTGAAACGACTAACGGATCGACGCGGCGCCGCGTAAAAACGCCAGTCCCTCACGGGCAAGGGCACCCGGGGAACTGGCGAGCGGCCGCCAGATCGCGGCGGCGGTCGCGATGGTGGCGTTGTCCGGGGTGAACGATTCGATGCAGAGCGGACCGCGGTATCCGGTACGCGCGATCCGCGCGCCTGCGGCGAGCTTCGCTGTCATGAGCACTCCACTGCGTTGTGGGCGTTCGGGTCGTGGGCCATTCGACCGAACGGACGCGAGCAAGACTGCAGAATGTGTCTGACTCATTCTGGGGCACAGGCAGGCGACGGGTCCGCCATCAGGGGGTTTCGGAGTTCGCCGGAGCACGGGGCCTACTTAGGTCACACATAACAGCCACTTGAGACAGCCAGTCAAGAGATAAGCCTGACTAATCCCCCATTCTCCGGAGCCTGACGCGTCCGACTGGCTGTATCCTCGGAACGCGTCCGTAAGCTGCGGATGCGGTGTCTCTTCGGGTTCGACGATGAGTCACATTCTCTTGGCGGTCCCACGACGTAGGAGGCACGCAGGTGGACAGCACGTCCGTTCCGGCCGACACCGGCGCATCCGCGCGGGAGCGGGATGCCAGCCCGTACCGTCCCGGTTATGAGCTGGTGGCCGAGCAGATCCTGCAGCTCATCCCCGAACTGAAGCTGCGGCCGGGTGACCGTATGCCCACCGAGAACGAACTGGCCGGACGGCTGGGAACCAGTCGTACCGTAGTGCGGGAAGCGGTCAAGATCCTCTCGGCCATCGGCCGGATCCGGGCCCAGAAGGGCCGGGGGCTCTACGTCGCGGACGACGACGGCATGCTGGGTTCGGCACGCTGGGGAGGTTTCTTCCTGCCCACCGACCTCGATCACGTCTACATGCTCTTCGAGTTCCGCCGGGTACAGGAAACCGCGGCCAGCAGGCTGGCCGCGACCCACGCGACTCCAGCCGAACTGCGAGCCATCGAAACCGCCGCCGAGACCTGCCGGCAAGGCCACCTCACCGGAGAGGCCGCGCTGTTCGATCGCGGCGACGAAGACTTCCACCTCGCAGTCGCCGCCGCGTCGCACAACCACTTCCTGGTCGCCTCGGTGCGCGAGGCCCGCCGCCTTCAACGCCAGTCCACCACGATCGGCCTGCACGGCACGGTCGGTGGCCACGCGGACGAAGCCGTCGAGGAGCACGCCGCCATCTACCAGGCGATCCGGGAAGGCGACCCGGAAGCCGCCGCCCAGGCCACCGCCGTCCACCTCGACAACACTCTGCAGGACTACCGCCGGGAGATCCAGCGCCGCGTCTTCGGCTGACCTCGGCGTTCCCCGTTCCGGCTTGACTGTGCCCCAAGGGCACGGTGTTCCCTCGGGTTCACATCCGGGAACCGGAGCGAACGGTGAACGGCTACAAGCAGTGCTGGCCGAGCTGTACAACCCCGCCCAGTTCGACGTTCTGCGGCGGCTCAACGCACTCCTCGAAGGCCGGTAACGGCAGAACGGCCGTCACGTTCACCGCTCCCGCGACGACAGGAAGGTGTAGCCCCGGAGAGGAAGGTCGGCGTCATGAGTCGGTCAGATGCGATCGTGCACGAATCCACCGAGGACATCCCGCCGGTGGTCGCCGAGGTCGACCGGATCGCGGCGCACACCGCCCCCGTCGTCCGAAACCTCCAGATCACCCATTGCTACCACCGGTTGTCGCGGGCGCTGGCCGCCCGCACCGGCGGGGCCGCGAACTGGTGCACCTTCGCGGTGTGGGCGTCCAAGCAGGTGGGGCAGACCATCCGGCAGGAGGACCTCGCCCGCACGGTGGAGCGCCTGCTGAAGTCCTCACCCGAGGCGGTCGCCGGAATCGACCTGGTGGTGCGCAGCCTCCGGCGGGCCGTTTCCCAGGAGCGTTTGGACAACGCCCATCGGATGGTGCGCCAGGCCATTGTGACGACCGCGCGGCTCGACGACGTCAGCGCCGCGTCCGCACAGGGCAACCTCAAGGTCTTCGAGGAGATCGCCCGCGAGTTCGCCCGCTTCCTCGCCGAGTTCACCGGCGAGCCGGCCGCCGACGACGAGCGGCGGATCGAGGAGTTCCGCGAGGCGCTGCGGCCCGGTGAACCGCCCGAAGGACAGGGCTACCTCCGGCTGGCCTTCACCCGGTACCACCGGGCGATGGCCACCCTCGACCCGAAACAGCGCGCCGAACTGCTGCTCCTGGCGAACATCGAGATCGGCCTGCACGAACAAACCCGGCTGCAACCGGAGATCGCCGCCGCGATGGAGGCACCGGTGGTCGACCCCCGCGAACTCGAACGCCGCCTGTTCGACCTGCTCCTCACCGGCAACCGAATGGTCAAGTGGCTGCGCCTGACACTGCTGACCGTGCTCGGCAGACGGGCCGCCGTGCGTATCGCCGGCGAGCAACTTGCCGACCAGGCACGCGTGCTGGTCCGCCGGGCGGTCACCCGGCACCTGATGACCCTGGCCCTGCCCAGCGGTGAACTGCTCGACCTGAGCGACGACCTGCCCGCGACGTTCCCGCCACTGCTCGAGGAGCTGTCCGACCCCGAACTGCTCGCACTGCTCAAGACCGTCGACCCGACGGCGGACAGCCTGCTCGACACGGCCGCGCGCGACTGGGCCGACCTGCCCGACCGGATGCACTACATCGCCGACATGTTCCGCTGCCACGCCCTGCGCGGCGACCTGCTCGACCCGCCGTTCACCGCAGAGCAGGTCGGGGCACTGACCGACGGGCGCCTGCCCACCGGCCAACTCTGACACCGGAACACTCTGGTCGTGAGTGGCAAGTGACGTTCTAACCCTCATTGCCACTCACGAGACCTAGGGTCTACCCGGAAGTGCGTGAGGGTGGCCGTCACGCACTTCACACCCCAGCCCGGACGCCAGGGCCGTTAGCTCTGGTGCTGTTGTGGAGCAGGCTGAACAGCTATCGGCCTACCGCAGCTGCCGCAGAAATGAGCACCCGGCGGGGTCTGCGCGCCACAGCTCCGGCAGAACGGCGGGATACCGTCGGTGGGCGGGAACGCGTCGGCGCTCACCGGACGGAACTGTTCGGCCGGCCGCTTGCGCCGCATCAGGAAGACCAGCAGGACGATCACCGCGGCGAGCAGCACGACACCGCCGATAACCCATACATACCAGGGGATTCCTCCGGATTCCGCCGGAGCGCTGACCGTGATCGGACGGTCGGACTGACCTCCGGGGCCCGCGGCCGCCTTTTCCGCCACCAGTGCGACGTTCTTACCGGTGAGCCAGGACTTCAAATCCGAGGTGTCGGTGATGAAGTTGAAGTTCTGCTGCTCTCCGTTGAGCTTGTAGGAGTTGACGCCCAGCACGTTTCCCTGCGCGTCGACGGTCGGGCCACCGGACATGCCCTGGCTGATGTCGGCGTTGATCTCGGTCACCGCGACACCGGCGTCGGTGATCTGCTGGCTGCTGATCGTGCCGGTTTTGAAGCTGGCCCGGACCTTTCCCGGTGCCACTGAATCCTCGACCGTGCCGGGGAAGCCGATCGACGTCACGGCCGCGCCGGTCTTGGGATCTGCCGAAGCGATCGGCAAGGCGGGGGTCTGCCCTGGCATCTCGACCTTGAGCAGCGCGCAGTCGCCTTCCCGGAACGGCTTGATGTCCTGCACCTGTGCCACCAACGGCTCGGTGAGCGCAGCGCCGGTGACGCCCTTGGGCTGTCCCACGTAGACGGTGCGGATGACGGGCGAGCCCTGGCTGTTGCCCTCGACCTTCCAGTTCAGATTCGCGGTACTCCAGAGGTTCGCGGCTTCCTGGCTGGTGAGCTGCCCTTCCTTGACCTTCAGGTTGAGGAAGGCCTCGAGGATGTTCTCCCTGCCGCGATCCGGCTGGACACAGTGTCCCGCGGTGACCAACTGACCGGTTGTGCTGACGAAGAACCCGCTGCAGCCGCGCACGTCGACGATGGGTTTCGTCGTCCATTCATTACCCGTGGCGGTGGTGTAGTTGACGTACCCTTCCCACTTGATCGCGATCTGCACCGTGCTCGCTTCAGCGCTCGCGTTGACCTGTTCTTGACCTGGGTTCGCCACCCCTTGCGCCGAACTCTGCACCGGGGCCACGAGAAAGAAGAACAACACGAGAATCGCCGACACCGAGAGGGATCGGTCCAGTTTGGACAGCCGAGATGATGTTGCCATGACGTTTCCTCTCCACACGAGCACGTTTCGCCTGTCTCGTTGCTCGATGGGCCGTGTGCCATGGAGTCTTCATCCCGGCCGAACCCGTTACGCGATTCGGCACCAGGTTTTTCAGCGGAGTGACTTGTCCACCTGGAACAGAGTCTGTGGGTCTATTCCGTCGTCCGGTGCCCGGCGATGAGATCGGCGACGGCAGCCATGCCGGCCGCGTTCGGATGATAGGGAACAACGCCTGCCGCGGGCGTGTACGTCTCCATCCACGGAACCGCGGCGCAGGCGTCGTGGGACGCACTCGCGGCGGCGGCGGGGATCAGGACCGCACGTTCGGCCCTGGCCGCCCGGCGCGTGGCGATCGCCAGCCGATCGGCGACCTCGCGCTCGAACGCCAGTTGTGCCGGCGTGAGAGGCACCCTGGCACAGGCCGGCGCGGTGCGCGGCACGATCGTCAGATAGTCGACGACCAGGACACGAGCCCGAGGCGCGCGGTCGTGGACAGCCGCGATGACGGCGCCGATTCGCTCGTCAACGACCGTGAGCGCTTGGCGCATGGCGTTCTGGTCGACGGTGCCGCAGTTCTGGCCGCCACTGTTCTGGCATGAGTAGGTGAACAGGCTGCCGACGTAGCCGACATCGTTGCCACCGATGGTGATCGTGACGAGCCGGGTCTCGGCGGTGACGGCCGCGATCTGGGGCGGCTGGCCCGCCTGTCCGGTGGTGAGGATATTCGCGGTGGTGGCCCCGCTGCACGTGACATCGGTGAGCGCGAGCCCGTATTCCTTGGCGACCAGGCTGGCATAGTTGTTCGCAGACCGCCCGCACGCCGCCGGACTGCCGGGCTGGACCGGCGGGATTCCGGGGCCCGCGGCGAAGGAACTGCCCATGGCGACGTACCGGCCGCCGGTTTCGGCCGATGCGGCCTGTGCGCCGACGACACCGGTGAGCAGAACCGTGATCACCGCGGTGGTGATCACTCTTCGCCATCCCGGCAGTGAGCCTGAACGAATCCTCATCTTCGAGCCTCTCCGTCCATAGTGGACCTGCTCAGCCCCAGCCGGGCACGACGAACACAAGCCAAGCGATCAGTGGCACCACGGCCACGACGATGCCGCCGTAGACCAGGAGCTGTTTGAAGAACCGGTCGCGATCGACGTCCTTGGCGTTCGCGAGGACGAGTGCGCCGTTGGTGGAGAACGGGCTGACGTCGACCATGGTGGCCGAGACGGCGAGGGCGGCGATCATGCCGACCGGCCCGATCGTGCCCTGCGCCAGGAACGGCACGGCGAGCGGGATCAGCGCACCCATCAACCCGACCGAGGACGCGAAAGCAGAGACGACGCCGCCGATGTAACACAGCAGAAGTGCCGCGAGGAGCGGGATCCCGACGTTGCCGACCGCGTCGCCGACGTAGTCGATCGTGCCGATTTCCTGCAGTACGGCCACATACGTCAGCACGCCGCAGATCAGCAGCACCGTCGGCCAGGTGATCTCACCGACCGCGGCGCGGCTGCTCGCCGGCCATACGACACTCAGCAGCACGGCCACGGTGATAGCGGTGAGCCCTGGGTCGAGGTCGAAGACGAGCGTTCCGACCACCAGGGCGACGAGCCCGACGAGGGTGGCGATTTTGGGGCCGTCCAGGGGAATTCGCCGCTCATGTGGCAGCGGCTCGTCTTGGCTCTCGGCCGCATCGTCCGAAGCAGCAGCACCGGCCTTGACCAGCTGCCTACGCCGCAGTTTGGTGCCGCCGAGAACGACGAACAGGATCCCGGCGAGCGCGGTGTTCATCCCAAGGCTGGCGAAGAACAGTATCACCGGGCTGCCAGCCAGGTTGTTGCGGTCGACGATCCCGTTGACGATCGAGCCGTACACGCTGATCGGCGAGAACCCACCGCCCTGCGCACCGTGCACGACCATCGCGCCCATCAGCAGCGGACTGATCTTGTACCGGGCCGCGAAACCGAGCGCGATCGGCGCGACGATCGCGCACGCCGCCGGGCTCACCGCACCGATCGCCGTCAACGTCCCGGTGACCACGAACATCACCCATGGGATCAGCGCGATCCGGCCGCCGACGAGCCGCACCGCCGCGGCCACGAGCCAATCGGTGGTCCCGTTGGCCCGCGCGATGGCGAACAGATAGGTCACCCCGACCAGCACCACGAAGATGTCACCTGGGAAACCGGCGAAGATGCCGTCGGTGTCGAGCCCGCCCGCGAGCGTGCCGACGAGGAAGGCGGCGGCGAACGCGAGCGCGCCCATGTTCACCGACAAGGTGGTGGCGAGCGCGAAGATCACCACGAGAGCGAGGATCGAGATCAACTGCGCGGACATGACCGTACTCCTTGACGGCGAGAGCCCCTGAGGACTGCCGACTGAATGGTCTAGTGGCTCAGCCACTTTCCTTCGATCACGACCGCCTGTCAACCGCTGAGTGGTAAATTGGCTGAGCCACTTTTCGCGCGAGGGTGGACGCCGATCAGTAGCACTAGTGAGGGGCGGGCAGGTGCCGGAGGCGCTGAGCCGGTTGAACCGGTCGAAGCTGTACGAGCAGGTCGTCGAACGCATCAAGGCGCACGCCGAAGAGTCCGGACTGCGTGCTGGAGACAAACTCCCGAGCGAGCGCGACCTCGCCGAACGCCTGGGAGTCAGCCGCGCGTCGGTCAAGCAGGCGATCGTGGTGCTCGAAGTCCAGGGGTTGCTCGAGGCCCGCCACGGCGGCGGTACCTACCTGCGCACCGATCAGCTCGAAGTCGAGACCGTCGACGAACTCGTAGCGCGCCGCAGCCGCCTTCCGGAAGTACTCGAGGCACGCGAAGCGCTGGAGACCAAGCTCGCGGAATTGGCCGCCCTCAGGCGTTCCGACGCCGATCTCGCCGCGATCGATGCCGCGCTCGAGCATATGACCGCCGAGATCGAGCGAGGAGAGCCCGGCGCCGACGGTGATCGCCGGTTCCACGAAGCCATCACGGCCGCCGCGAACAACGGTCTGCTCGCCGAGTTCATGCGGTCCATCACCACGCAGATCGCGGAGAGCCGCAACGAGTCGCTGCGCCAGCCCGGCCGTCCACCGCGTTCCCTGACCCAGCATCGCAAGATCGCCGACGCCATCCGGAACGGCGACCCGAAGGGCGCTGCGAACGCCATGCGCAGGCACGTTCAGACGGTGAGCAAGGTCCGGCTACTGACCTGGGAACCGCAGACGGACTAGCTCTCCGGCACTTCCGACAGAGTCCGCGCCGCGCGAAGGAACGCCGTCCGGTCGGCGGCGGGCAGCTGCTCGAGCAGCTGATCCTCGCGCTCCTGAATGCGGGACTGCGCCGAGCGACGGGCACGCCGTCCCTCCTCGGTGATCTCGAGCAGCCGGACCCGGCGGTCCGAGGGATCCGGCTCCCGGCGGATCAGCCCGCCGTCCTGCAGGGCGTCGAGGGTGGGGATGATCCGCGTCTTGTCCGCCCCGATCGCTTTCGCGAGGGCGGCCTGCGTGCGGACCGGCCCGTCATCGAGGGCGCTGAGCACCACGTAACCCCACATCGTCAGCCCGTGCTCGGCCAGCACCGGCGACTCGGCCGACATCAGCCTGCGCATCAGCCCGCCGAGCATCGCCGCGAGATCCGGCCGCCTCTGCTCCGCCATGCGCAGACCATACCGAGCCCACGGCGCTCAACCGTTGACATATTCGTACGCACATGTAGATGATATGCAGGTGAATATAAACGAGCTTCGCACCTTCGACGCACTGGCCACCCGAACCAGCCTTGATCTCGCCTCCCGGCTCGCTCCTGCCGACCTGTCCAAGCCGACGCCTTGCGCCGCTTGGACCCTGTACGGACTACTCGCGCATATGGCCAGTCAGCACAACGGCTTCGCGGCCTCGGCGAACGGGGATGGCGACCCCGTCCACTGGAAGTCGATCTCGCTCGGCGACGATCCCATCGCCACCTACCGCGCGTCCGTCGACCGCGTTCTCGGGGCCTTCGCCGTGAGCGACATCGCGGACCGGAAGTTCCCCCTGCCCGAGTTCTCCACGGAGACGACCTTCACCGCCGAGCAGGCCTTGACCTTCCATTTCGTCGACTACGTGGTGCATTCCTGGGATGTGGCACGAACCCTTGGCCTGCCGGTGCGGTTCGAGAAGGACCTGCTCGACGCCGCGATCGGCATCGCCGAGTCCGTCCCGAGTGGAGAGCTACGGGAGGTACCCGGTGCGCCCTTCTCCGCCCCGGTGGCGACCGAGGGAGTGTCCGGATTGGACAAGGTCGTCGCGCTGCTCGGCCGCTCGCCGTCGTGGCCGGATCAGTGACGTGCCGTCGCCCGCTCAGGCCGGGACATCCGGCCTGAGCGGGCGACACGATCAGTTCGTCGCTTCGACAGGAGCTTCGTCAGGACGCGCCCGGCCGGACCGCCGCAGGCCCAGAAGCACGTCGACGACCAGGAAGGCCAGCAGGCTGATGCCGAGCAGTGGAACGAACCAGCCGACCACCGCGGCGAGCAGGACGAACGCGGCCACCGTGGCACGCGGTGCCTTGCGCCATTGCCCGCGCGGAATCGGCCGTCCGAACGTCAGCCCGCCTGCCCGGGTCGGCCTGCGAAGCCACCACATCCGGTAGCCCAGCACGACCAGGGCGACCAGACCGCCACCGAGCAGCAGCAACGCGATCTGGTTCGGCCAGCCGAACAGCACGCCCATATGCGCGTCGATCCCCCAGCGGGCGAGCTTCGCCGCCAACGGGTAGTCCGCAAAGGACACCGCCCCGACAACGTGGCCGGTGCCACCGTCGACGGCGACGGAGTCGACCTGAGTCGGCCAGCCGCGGCCGATCTCGGCGACCTTCCAGGGTTCGCCCGGTTTGGCGGGCAATCCGATCTCGAGCGCGGTGGCGTCGATCCCGGCGCCGCGGGCCGAGGCCAGCACGGCGTCCACCCGCTCGGGCTGATCGGGAACCGGTGCCGTGGCCGCACCTCCATGGGCGGAGTGGTCACCGGAACCGGTCACCTTCAACGCGGGCGTGGTCCATCCCAGATCGGCACGCAACGCCGAGACGTTCTCACCCGCGTACGTGGACCACGTCAATCCCGTCGCGGACAGGAAAACCGCGCCGAGCAGGACCCACAGGCCGATCACTCCGTGCCTGCGCATCGTGCGGCGCCGCACGGGCTCGGCCTTTTCGCTGCGCGCGGCGCGGCGGCGAGTCACCCACAACGCCAGCCCGCCGAGGGCGACGACCCACAACCACGACGCGGCCAGTTCGCTGTAGAGCCGTCCTGGCTCTCCCAGCAACAGGTTCCGGTGCAGCTGATCGAGGGTCGTCCGGAACGGGAGCGCGCCGCTCGTGCCGTAGGTGACGAGATCTCCGACCACCTGGCCGTTGCCGGGGTCGACGAAGATCGCTCGACGTTCGGACTCGCCGAGCCCTTCCTCGGCGAACAGCACCCTGGTCGTGTCACCGGCTTCCGGCGCCGGGCGAACGGCGACCAGGTCACCGGACGGCCCGGTGTTCATCGCCGCGCGTACCTGGTCGGCGATCGGGAGCTGCCGCTCACCGGCGGGCACCCGCAGTTGATCCGCGTACAGCCACGACTCCACCTGTGGCGTCGCCGCGTAGAGAACGCCGGTGAGCGCGGCGATCAGTACGAAGGGTCCGACGAGAACGCCGGCATAGAAATGGAGTCGGAGCAACAGCCCCCTCCATGAAGAAGTACGTGGAGGACTCGAAGTCGGTTCGGATTTCGTGGTCATGAGAAAAGCTCCTGATCTGACGGTGGGGACGGCATGAGCCGGCACCTGAGCAGCCGGGATGGTCACGGCGCGCAGGTGCTTATGCCTGCCGGGACACGGGTCTCGACAGGTTTCGGAAGTCAGGCCTGAACCACCGGCGGACCACGCCGGGAAAGCACGTCACGCAGGAGTGCCTCTGTCGCCGGGTACGCCATCTCGAGGGCGACGCGGATCGACAATGGCGAGGTGGCAGGCCACGGCACGAGCCGTCGCGGCAGGACGGATGCCACCAGTTTCACGAGCGCGAACACGACGCGTTCCGCTCCGGCCAGCACCGCGACGACCACCAGGGTCGCGGCCGTGTGACCGGCCACCATCAGCGGCGTGTTCACCGGAGAGCCGTGGTGATGGGAGTGGGGTTCCCAGTCGACCAGGGTGAGCGCTCCGTGCATGGCCAGTTGCCCGCCGGACACCAGACCGAGGATCTCGGCGGGTCCGCGCTCCCGGCTCGCCAGCGCGCCCGCCACCCAGCCCAGGATCACGACCAGCAGGAGCACCAATCCCCAGTCGGGGAATCGACCGGTGGCGCCGATATGCGCCGCGGCCGCCAACAGGCCGGTCAGCAGGCCGACGGACCCACCCCGGAGGCGCCGGGGCAGGCCTCGAGTCGGGGTGGGCGGCCGCACGCCACGCATGGTTCCTTCCAGGATTCGAATTGTCGAGATCTGTCGCAAATTTGCGTAAGTCAGTCCGACTATTGCAACGTCTTGTCGGGTATTCGTATGATCCAGGTCACACAACCCTCCGCTTTCACATACGAACCCAGGAAGCGAGTGCTGCCCGCATGTCTCCCCACCCTGTCTTCAACGCGCCCGAAAAAAGGTCGCGAACCCGGCGCCACGCGGCGCTGCTGGCGGCGGCCCTCGCCGCAGCCGGCCTGACCGTGCTGGCCACCGGCGCCAACACTCCCGCCGCCGCCGCGGCCTGTCCGGCGACCGCTTCCGGCGGCGCGAGCGTGCCTTTCCGCACCGTCGAAGCCGAGTGCTCGGCGACCAGCGGTTCGGCGATCGGGCCGGACTACACCCAGGCGAGCCTCGCCTCCGAGGCGTCCGGGAGGCAGGCCGTCCGGATCGGCACCGGCCAGTACGTCGAGTTCACCGTGCCCGCCGCGGCGAACTCGATCAATGTCCATTACAGCGTCCCGGACGGTTCGTCCGGCCGGTTGTCGGTGTACGTCGACGGAACCAAACTCGGCAGCGGACTTTCGGTCACCTCGCGGTATTCCTATGTGGACACTCCATGGATCCCGGGCGCGAAGAACCACCACTTCTATGACGACGCGCGACTGCTGCTCGGGCGAAATCTCACCGTGGGCGCGAAAGTCCGGGTACAGGCCGATTCCGGCGACGTCGGGCAGGCGACCATCGACCTCGCCGACTTCGAACAGGTCGGCGGAGCGGGGAGCCGCCCGGCGAACTCGCTGACGGTGACCGACTACGGTGCCACGGCCGACGACTCCTCGGACGACTCGCAGGCGTTCCGCAACGCGCTTTCCGCGGCACGTTCGCAGGGTCGTGAACTGTGGGTGCCACCGGGCCGGTTCGAGATCGGCTCCGCACTGCAGATCGACCAGACCACCGTCCGCGGCGCCGGGCAGTGGTACACCGTGTTGCACGGCAACAACATCTTCAACAACGGCAGCGCGTCCGGGAACATCAAGCTGTACGACTTCGCCGTATTCGGTGACGTGACCGAGCGGAACGACGGAAGTCCCGACAACGCGTTTCACGGAGCGCTGGGCACCGGCTCGGTCGTGTCGGGACTGTGGATCCAGAACATGAAATGCGGACTCTGGGTGATGTTCGGTGCTTCGTCGAATGTCACGGTCGAGAACAACCGCATCCTCGACACGCAGGCCGACGGCCTGAACTTCGACAGCGCGGCGACGAATTCGACCGTGCGCAACAACTATTTCCGCAACAACGGCGACGACGGGATCGCGTTCTGGTCCAACGGCGCGGCCGATTCCGGCAACACGATCGCGAACAACACCGTCGTACAGCCGAATCTGGCCAACGGGATCGCGCTCTACGGCGGCTCGGACAACACGCTGAGCGGGAACCTGGTGCAGGACACCAACGCACTCGGCGGCGGCTACATGATCGGGAACCGGTTCAACTCGGTGCCGCTGTCGGGCACCATCACGGTGTCGGGCAACACCGCGCTGCGAGCCGGCGCCCTCGACCCGAACTGGCAGTTCGGCGTCGGCGCGCTGTGGTTCGACGCGCGGGATCAGGCGATCGCAGGCGTGACCATCCGGGTCACCGGGTTCACCGCGATACAGAGCCCGTACGAGGCGATTCAGTTCATCGACGGCAACGGCGCCGGCAAGCGGATCGACGGCGTCACCATCGACGGCGCGTCGATCCAGGGTGTGGGCACGTTCGTGGCGCAGGCGCAGACCCAGGGTTCGGTGACGATCAGCAACGTCACCGCGTCCGGTGTCGGCGTCGTCGGGACGTACAACTGCCCCTACCCGTCCTCGATCCCGAAGATGACCTTCGGTGGTTCCGGAAACAACGGCTGGACCGGCACCTGGTCCGACTGCGCCACCTGGCCGCCGCCGAACTCCGGTCCGCCGCCGCCGACCCAGCCCGGCACCAACGTCGCCAAGGGCAAGTCGATCATCGCGTCCGGCTCGCAGGGCGGCTTCCCGCCGTCGAACGCCAACGACGGGAATGCCGGCACCTATTGGGAGAGCACGAACAACGCCTTCCCACAGTCACTGACCGTCGACCTCGGCGCGGCGACGTCGGTCGACAAGGTGACACTGAAGCTGCCGCCACCATCGGCGTGGGGCCTGCGAACGCAGACGTTGACGATCTCCGGCAGTACCGACGGCGGGTCCTACACGACACTGGTGGGCTCACGGGGTTACGCCTTCGACCCGGCGTCCGGGAACACGGCGTCGGTCTCGTTCCCCGCCACGTCACAGCGCTACGTGCGACTCACGTTCACCGCCAACACGGGATGGCCCGCCGGGCAGGTCTCCGAGCTGGAAGTGGCCGCGGCGTAGGCCGCGCGGCGTGTCGTCCATCCCATCACGCGTGTCGTCCATCGGCTCACACGTGCCGTCCAACCAATCACACGAAACGGCCGGCCCGCCGTTCCCTACACGGGGACGGCGGTCAGGTCGACGCCTTCGGAATCCACGACGGTCGCCCGGATCAAGTCACCGACGGCCGGTTTCGCACCGGTGATCGTCACCGTTCCGTCCACATCGGGCGCCTGATGGGCAGCCCAGCCGACGCCGTCTTCGCCGACGAGCACGTCGACGAGGGACCCCCTGCGTTCCTCGGCGCGTTGTGAGGAGACCTCCTCGGCGAGGACGGCGAGTCTGGTTGCGCGGGCGGAGATCACGTCGGAATCGAGTTTGTGCTCGAATCCGGCCGCTTCGGTGCCTTCTTCGTCCGAGTAGCCGAAGACGCCGATCGCGTCCAGTTTCGCTTGACCGACGAACCGTTCCAGCTCTTCGAACTCCTCCTCGGTTTCACCCGGGAAGCCGACGATGAAGTTCGACCGGATACCGGCCTCCGGTGCCAGCGCGCGGATCCGGGAAAGCAGGTCCAGGAACCGTTCACGATCGCCGAACCGGCGCATCCTCCGCAGCACGGTTGCGCTGGCGTGCTGGAAGGACAGGTCGAAATACGGTGCGATACCGGGTGTTCCGGCCAGCACTTCGATCAGCGCCGGACGGAGTTCCGCGGGCTGCAGGTAGCTGACCCGGATCCGGTCGACCACACCGGCGAGCCGGGGAAGCAGTTTCTCGAGCGCACCGAGGTCGCCGAGATCCTTGCCGTAGGACGTCGTGTTCTCGCTGACGAGGATCACTTCGCGGACGCCGTGTCCGGCGAGCCACTCGGTCTCCGCGAGGACGTCGTCCGGTGGCCGCGAGGTGAACGCCCCTCGGAACGACGGAATGGCGCAGAACGTACAGCGCCGATCGCATCCGGAGGCTAGCTTCACCGGGGCGATCGGCCCGCCACCGAGCCGGTGCCGGAGCACCCGCGGACCGCTGGCCGGGCCCTTGCCGCCGGAACCGGTGTCCGGGCCATGCCCCGGTACGTGCGCCGTCCGCGCGGCCTGCCTTTGGACCGGCGTGATCGGCAGCAGGCTCCGCCGGTCGCGGGGAGTGTGCGCGGTCCGCGTGCGTCCCTCGATGACGTCCTCGAGCCGGTCGCCGATCTCGGGATAGTCGTCGAACGAAAGGACGGCGTCCGCTTCGGGAAGGGCGGCGGCCAGCTCGGCGCCGTAGCGCTCGGCCATGCAGCCGACCGCGACCACTTTCGCCCCCGAGCCGGCGGCTGCCAGCATGGTGTCGATCGAGTCCTTCTTCGCGGTTTCGATGAACCCGCAGGTGTTCACCACGACCACGTCGGCTTCGGTCCCCTCGGCGGCCAACTGCCAGCCGGCGGCGTCGAGCCTGCCGGCCAGTTCCTCCGAATCGACCTCGTTACGTCCGCAGCCCAGTGTTACCAAGGAAACCGTGCGTCGCGACGGCATGACCCCACTCAACCCGCGGTCACTTCGCCGCTACGACGACCCTTGGCGGTTTCTGGTCGGCACCGAGCAGGTTCGTCCTGGCCGGGTGGTGATCCTTGGTGCCGCGATAGGGTTCGATCTCGACCGTGTCCGCGATCTCGGGCGCTTTGACGCCACGCGGAATATAGGCGGTGATCTCCGAACCGCTCGCGAGGCGAACCCGCGCCACCGTCCGGTCACCGATCTCGAAGACCCCGGTGCAGACCGCGGTTTCCTTGCTGCTGCGGCGTTCTTCGGTCAACTGCTGGATCGTTGTCATGATTCACTCCCCAGGTTCGGACCACTCGGGCTGCCCATGGCAGTTACATCACTGTGGCAGCTGTCACAGTGACCCGTCAAGGGCGGTCGAACCGTCGAACAGCAGGTCGAGGACCTCGGAGCGCGCGACGTCGGCTGCGTGCGCGGCTTGATCGGCCGTCTCCGCGACCGTCACGACGTACCCGATCCGCTCGTCGTTGGTCTTCGGCGGACCGATCACCTCGCCGGGTTTCGCCGAATAGTGGACCCGGACGAGCTCAGGCGATTTGACGACGTCCTCGCGCAGTTCGGGCGCCGGTCCGGCATACGGCGCCGACAAGAACCGGATCGCCGCACCACGCCGGGGTACGGCCCGATGCTCGGGCGGCGCACCCAGCGCGTCGAGCAGGGTCTCGCGCATCGGGTCGCGCCCGGTCGCGAGCACGAGCAGTTCGAAGATCCGGTCACCCGCCATTCTCCGGTTGATCTCGATCACCGCCGGACCATCCTCGGTCTGCACGAATTCGACGTTCGAAGGGCCGGTCCGGTGACCGATCGCGGCGACGGCTCGAATGGCTTCCGCCCCGAGGGCGCCGGCCAGTTCCTCGTTGATCCTCGCCGGGATCGTATGTCCGGTCTCGACGAAATGCGGCAGGCTCGAAAGGCATTTCTCCGTCACCGCGAGCACGTCGTGTTCCCCGTTCACCGAACGCAGCTCGACGCTGAATTCCGGGCCACGCACCCATTCCTCGACGAGCACCCGGCCGTTCGCCATCGACGAGGCATGCCGCCAGGCGGCCGGTACGTCCCCCGGATCGGCGATCGCGCATACGCCGTCCTTCCCCGCTCCCACCGGCGGCTTGACCACCGCCCGGAAACCGAGCTCCCGCACGAAGGCGCCCATCTCCCCTTCGGTCGCGCAGAGCCGGTGCCGCACCGGCCGCGTGGCGGTCGCCGCGATCAACTCCCGGACACCCGCCTTGTCGACCCGGAGGGAACTCACCGGTCCCGGGACGGACGGGACGCCGAGCGCCGTGGCGATCGCCTCCAGTGCGGGCAACGCGAAGTGCCGCACGCCCACGACGACGTCCACCGGATCGGCGGCATGGATCCGCGACGCCGCATCGACGGCGGCGCCGACGTCGGTGTAGTCGACCTCCACATACCGGTACACCCAGCCCGACTCCCGGCCCGCACCGGAACCCGCCGGCTGCAGCAGCGAGACCCTCGCCGGCAACCCGAAGAGCCGGTTCGCCAGCTCCGGCCAGGCACCGACCACCAGCAGATGCATTCCGCCTCCTCGACCCCAGCGCCCCAGAACCGCCGATACTAGGCATGTCTGGATTTTGCGAAGACTTGCGGTAAACTTTCAGCCATGACGCGTCGCCTTTCCGAAGTAGCCCGCAAGGTCGGGGTCAGCGAAGCCACGGTCAGCCGGGTGCTCAACGGCCGGTCCGGGGTCTCCGCGAGCACCCGGGCCGCCGTCCTCACCGCACTGGACGTGATGGGTTACGAGCGGCCCACCCAGCTGCGAGGCGACCGAGCCAGGTTGGTCGGACTGGTGCTGCCGGAGCTGCAGAACCCGATCTTCCCCGCGCTTGCCGAAATCATGGGCAACGCCCTGGCTCAGCAGGGTTTCACACCGGTGCTCTGCACGCGGACCGCCGGCGGGGTGTCCGAGGCCGAGTACGTCGAAATGCTGTTGCAGCAACAGGTTTCCGGCGTCGTGTTCGCCGGCGGCCTGTACGCGCAAGCGGATGCCGTGCACTCGCACTACCATCACCTGGCCGAGCGCCGGTTGCCGACGGTGCTGATCAACGCGGCGGTCGACCATCTCGGCCTGCCGCAGGTCTCCTGCGACGACGCGGTGGCCGTCGAGCAGGTCGTCGGACACCTGAGCTCGCTCGGACACGAGAAGATCGGCCTTGTCCTCGGACCGAACGACCACGTCCCGTCGCGCCGCAAACTCGAGGCATTCCAGGCGTACGCGGCGAAACTCGGCCTGCCGGTCCTCGACGAACTGGTGGAGCACGGGATGTTCTCCATCGAAGGCGGCCACGCGGCCGCGGCGCGGCTGTATCCCCGCGGTGCCACGGCGGTGCTGTGCGCGAGTGACATGCTGGCACTGGGCGCGGTCCGCGCGGCACGACGGCAAGGCCTGTCGGTGCCCGGCGACGTCTCCGTGGTCGGCTACGACGATTCGGCACTGATGAACTGCATCGACCCGCCGCTCACGACGACCCGCCAGCCGATCGAGGCGATGGGCCGGGCGGTGGTGGAGCTGCTGGTCAAACGCATCAACGGCGGCGAGGTGGCGGCGGAGGAACTGCTGTTCGCGCCCGAGCTCGTTGTCCGCGGCTCGACGGCCCGCCGGGGGTAGGCGAGCACCGAGCTCGTCACTGACTGTCGAAAAGTTGCAAGTTCTCATCGCATTATTGCGGCGATCTGGCTCACACTTTAGAGTGACCGCAATTACGTGACAGCCGTCGCGATCCCGAGATGAGGCTTGAGATGAGCAGCACTTGGTCCCGAACCACGCGCCGCCGACTGTTCTGCCTGCTCGCCGCGGGCGGACTCGCCATGGGGGCGGCCGCCTGCGGCACCGACAGCGGTGAGAGCCCGGCGGGCGGCAAGGTCAAGATCACGGTCACCGGCCAGCCTCCGACCAGCCAGCCGTTCGAGCGCGAGGTGTTCGACGCCGACGTCAAGGAGTTCGAGGCGTCCCACCCGAATATCGATATCGATCCGCACGAGGGGTTCATGGACCCCAAGACGTTCTCCGCGAAACTCGCCGGCGGGCAGCTCGAGGACGTCTACTACGTCTACTTCACCGACCCGGCGCAGATCATCGCGCGACGGCAGGCCGCCGACATCACGGAGCAGGCCAAGAACCTCCCGCATATCAACGACATCCAGCCGCAACTCCTGGACAACTTCCGTGACACCGCCGGCAAGCTGTACGGCCTGCCGACGATGAACTACACGATGGGCCTGCTTTACAGCCGTCCGTTGTTCGAGAAGGCCGGGCTCGATCCGAACAAGCCGCCGCAGACCTGGGACGAGGTGCGTGAGGCCGCCAAGAAGATCTCCGCACTGGGCAACGGTGTCGTCGGCTATGCCGACTACAGCAAGAACAACCAGGGCGGCTGGCATCTGACCGGATGGCTCTACTCCATGGGCAGCGAGGTCGCCCGCAAGGACGGCGACAAATGGGTCGCCGCGTTCAACAACGACAAGGCGAAAGCCGCGCTGAACCAGCTGCGCGCGATGCGCTGGGACGACAACTCCATGGGCAGTAAGCAACTTCTGGAGGCACAGGACGTCCAGCGGATGATGGGCGCCGGCCAGCTCGGTATGTACATGGCCGCCCCGGACAACGTTCTGGTACTGGTCAAGCAGTTCAACGGGAAGTACGCCGACTACGGCGTCGCGGGCATGCCCGGCGGACAGGGCACGCTGCTCGGCGGCGAGGGCTACATGATCAACCCGAAGGCGTCGCCGGAGAAGATCAAGGCCGGGCTCGAGTGGATCCAGTGGAAGTACCTCAACCCGGACCGCTTCGAGAAACACGTCCAGCAGTACGTCGACGGGAAGCAGCCGGTCGGCCTGCCGGCCGAGCCGACCCCGGATATCTGGCAGGGCGCCATCCGTGATCAGCAGCTGGCACTGAAGGCCAAGCACGCCAACGTCCCGGCCGAGAACTTCCAGTCCTATGTGGACACCACTGGCAAGATAAAGGGCAGTATCGAACCGCCGAACGCGCAGCAGATCTATGCCATTCTGGACAGCGTGATGCAGGCGGTGCTCACCGACCGGAACGCGAACATCGACCAGCAGCTCTCGTCGGCCGAGTCGAAGGTCAACAGTGTCCTCGCCCAGATCAAGTAGTCTCCTCGCCTGGCCCGCGACCTCCTCGTCGCGGGCCAGGCGCCCGGTCGCCTCGGCGGCCGAACGCAGACGCGTCCGGTTGCGGCGCAAGCTCAAGGAGAACCTCACGGCGTACGGCCTGCTGTGCGCCGCGCTCGTGGTCTTCGCGCTGTTCTCCTGGTATCCCATCGTTCGCGGAGTCCTGCTGAGCTTTCAGCAGGTCGACTTCGTCAACCCGCCCACCTGGGTCGGCTTCGACAATTTCACCCGGCTGTTCGAGGACCCGCTCTTCGGGATCGCCTGGCGCAACACGGTGCTGTTCACCGGACTCGCGCTGGTCTTCGGTTTCATGGTGCCGTTCCTGACCGCGGTACTGCTCAACGAACTCCGCCATGCCAGGGCGTTCTTCCGGCTCGCCGTGTACCTGCCGGTGATGCTGCCGCCGGTGGTCACCGCCCTGATGTGGAAATGGTTCTACGACCCGGGTTCCGGCCTGTTCAACTCGGCGCTCGGCGCCGTCGGCCTTCCCGGCGCGACCTGGCTCGACTCCGGTGACACGGCGATGCTTTCGCTCGTTTTCGTCTCGACTTGGGCCAATATGGGCAGCACCACGCTGATCTACCTGGCCGCGCTCGGCACCATACCCGGCGAGCTCTACGAAGCCGCGGAGCTCGACGGGGCCGGGCTCTGGAAACGGCTGCTGCACGTGACCTTGCCGCAGACCCGGTTCGTCCTGCTGGTGTTGCTGCTCCTGCAGATCGTCGCGACGATGCAGGTGTTCACCGAGCCGTACGTGATGACCGGTGGCGGACCGGACGACTCCACCGTCACCGTGCTCCTGCTGCTCTACCGCTATGCCTTCGTCTACAACGACTTCGGTTCGGCCAGCGCGATGAGCCTGCTGCTGTTCGTGGCTCTCGGAACGTTCTCCGCGCTGTACGTCCGGCTGACCAGGAAGGCGGACCGGTCATGAGGACGCTCCTGTCCCCTTCGGCGCTACGCAGCCGCCGCGGCCGGATCGGCTACGCCGTCGTGTTCACCTGCACGCTGGTGCTCTTCGTGCTGGCATTCCTGTTCCCGCTGTACTGGGCGGTGACCGGCGCGATGAAGTCACCGCGGGAACTGGCGCAGACGCCGGCGACGTTCGTCCCGAACGAATGGCACCCGGAGACGTTCGCCGACGCTTGGGATCAGCTGAGCCTTGGCAAGTACTTCCTCAACACGATCATCGTCGCCGGTGGCGCCTGGCTCGCCCAGCTGGCCATCGACGTCCCGGCGGCGTTCGCGTTGTCGAAGCTGCGGCCGAAGTTCGGCAACGTGGTCCTCGGGCTGATGCTCGTGACCCTGATGCTGCCCGCGGCCGCCTTGCTGGTGCCGACCTACGTCACGGTCACCGACCTGCCGCTCCTGCACGTCAACCTGATCAACTCGCCGGCGGCGGTCTGGCTTCCCGCGGCCGCGAACGCGTTCAACATCTATCTGCTGAAACGGTTCTTCGACCAGATCCCCGACGAACTGATGGAAGCCGCGCGTCTCGACGGCGCCGGACCCGTCCGCACCCTGTGGCGGATCATCCTGCCGATCTCCCGGCCGATCCTCGCCGTGGTGTCGATCCTCGCGGTCGTCGCCGCGTGGAAGGACTTCATCTGGCCGCTGCTGGTGTTCCCTGACACCGAAAAGCAGACGCTGGCGGTGATGCTGCAGCGTGTGGCGATCGACATGCCGCTCAACGTCCTCGTCGCCGGCATGGTGCTCGCGAGCCTGCCGATGGTGGCTCTGTTCTTGGCATTCCAGCGGCACATCCTCGCCGGCCTCACCGCCGGCGGTATCAAGGGCTGAGTCGCCGCATCCGGGGTATCCACAACACTAGGAGGGCATTTCGT
This sequence comes from uncultured Actinomycetota bacterium, assembly GCA_963766045.1. Lineage (GTDB taxonomy): Bacteria > Actinomycetota > Actinomycetes > Mycobacteriales > Pseudonocardiaceae > Amycolatopsis. Next base: position 4,132,559 of record CAVXYN010000003.1, read on the forward strand.
GACCGCATTGGGGCAAGCAGGCGGCTGGTGGCGGAGCGCGGCGATCTACCAGGTCTACATCCGCAGCTTCGCCGACGGCAACGGCGACGGCGTCGGCGACCTCGCCGGCGTCCGCGAGCGGCTGGATTACCTCGCCGGACTGGGGATCGACGCGATCTGGTTCACTCCGTGGTATCCGTCGCCGATGGACGACGGCGGCTACGACGTGGCCGACTTCCGAGACATCGACCCGTTGTTCGGCACGCTTGCCGAGGCGGAGGAACTGATCTCCGCGGCACATGCCAGGGGTATCCGCGTGATCATCGACATCGTGCCGAACCACTGCTCCGATGAGCACCGGTGGTTCCAGGCGGCGCTGACGGCGGAACCGGGTTCCCCTGAACGGCAACGGTTCTGGTTTCGTCCCGGCCGCGGGCCGGACGGTGCCGAGCCGCCCAACAACTGGAAGTCCCGCTTCGGCGGATCCGCGTGGACACGCGTGCCGGACGGCGAGTGGTACCTGCACCTCTACAGCCCGCGCCAGCCGGACTTCAACTGGGACAACCAGGAGATTCGCGCTGAGTTCGAGGACGTGCTGCGGTTCTGGTTCGACCGCGGGGTGGACGGATTCCGCATCGACGTCGCCGACGGGCTGATGAAGGACCCGAGGCTGCCCAACGTCGCGGACGGCGACGAGACCCCATTCTCCGATCAGGACGGAGTGCACGAGATCTACCGGGCGTGGCGCAAGATCGCCGACAGCTACCCGGGCGACCGGGTCCTCGTCGGCGAAATGTGGCTGCCGGAGATGTCCCGCGCGGCCCGGTACCTCCGCCGCGACGAACTGCACTCCGCGTTCAACTTCGACTTCCTGGTCTGCCCATGGGACGCCGCGCGATTCCGGGACGTCATCGAACAAACGCTGCGGGCACACGACGAGGTCGGCGCGCCCGCCGCATGGGTACTGTCCAATCACGACGTCACCCGGCACATCACCCGGTACGGACGCGACGGCGACACCGGATTTTCCTTCGCCGACAGGCTCCACGGCCGCCCGGTGAACCTCGCCCTCGGCACCCGGCGGGCGCGGGCGGCGGCGCTCCTGACGCTGGCGCTGCCCGGAACGGTGTACGTCTACCAGGGCGAAGAGCTCGGGCTGTGGGAGGTCGAGGACATCCCGGCCGAGCTGCGGCAGGACCCGGTCTGGACCCGTTCGCACGGCGCCGATCCCGGCCGCGACGGGTGCCGGGTGCCCTTCCCGTGGTCCGGTGACACCCCGCCGTTCGGCTTCGGCACGGCGTCCACCTGGCTCCCCCAACCACCGGAATGGCGCTCCTACACGGCCGAAGCGGAGTCGGCGGATCCGTCGTCGATGCTGCGGCTGTACCGCTCGGGTCTGCGGTTGCGGGATGAACTGCCCGCCCTGGGCCCTGGCGGAGTGGAATGGCTGTCACTCGGCGACCGCGTACTCGCGTTCAAGCGTGAGCCTGGATTCCTGTTCATGCTGAACTTGTCGGCCTCGCCGGTACCGCTTCCGCCGCATCACGAGGTGGTGCTGGCCAGTGGTCCGGTGGACGGTGAGCTTCCGACGGATACCGCGGTCTGGCTCCGCTCCTGACTCATTCCGGCCGCGACCGGACGCCATGAACGGTCCGTTCCTTGCAAATTTCGCAAGGAACGGGCCGTTCATGGCATGGCCACGGCGACGCACGGAAAACGGTTCGACGGGGAAGGGCCTGCGTGGTGTGATCGATCGGTGATCGATGCCCCCTTGGTCAGGCGACTTCTTGCTTCCCAGCTACCTCATTGGGCATCGCTTCCGCTGAAGCGCCTCGAGCCCGCCGGTTCGGACAACGTGATCTACCTGCTCGGCGACGACCTGTCGGTCCGCCTTCCGCGCGGCGATTGGGCCGCCGGACAAGCGGAAAAAGAATTCCGATGGCTCCCTCAGCTTGCTCCTCAGCTACCACTCGCCATTCCTGTTCCAGTCGCCTTGGGTTCGCCGGGCGAGGGCTATCCGTGGCATTGGTCCGTGTCGCGCTGGCTCGAAGGTGAAACCGCGACCATCGGCGGACTCGCCGACGCCGACAAAACGGCCGCCGAACTGGCGGACTTCGTGAGAGCCCTCCAGCGGATGCCGTCGGACGAGACCCTTGTTCCCGGCCCCCACAACGACTTCATCGGCGGCCCACTGGCCCGCCGTGATCCCGGGACGCGCGCAGCGATCGAGGCCGTGGACGGCGTCTTCGACAGCAGCGCCCTCACCGCGGTCTGGGACGCGGCGCTGGCGGCCCCACAGTGGAGCCGCCCACCGGTCTGGATCCATGGCGACCTGCACCCCGGCAACCTCCTGACCATCGACGGGCAGCTCAGCGCCGTCCTGGACTTCGGCGGACTCGGCGTGGGCGATCCGGCGTGTGACCTGCTGATCGCCTGGACTCTCCTGCCGGCGTCGGCCAGGGAAACCTTCCGCGCCGCTTTGGACGTCGACGAAGCCACCTGGGCGAGAGGTCGCGGCTATGCGCTGAGTACCGGCTTGAACGCTTACACGGCTTATGCGGCCACGAACCCACTCGTGGCCGCAAGTACTCGCCACCAGATCGCGGAAACCCTCACCGATTTCCGCCCATGACCAGCAAGGTCTCGTGAGTGGTAATGATGGTTAGAACCCTCATTACCACACACGACCCACGCGCCCAGGCACCCTCCGCCTGCCCTTGTCGCTGCCGGCCTGACTTCTGATTCATGTCGGTGTGACGGCCTAGATTCGGTCGCATGTTGACCACCCTCGCCGTCGAGAACTACCGCTCCCTCCGCGATCTGGTGCTGCCGCTCTCACGGTTGACCCTGGTCACGGGCGCGAACGGCAGCGGCAAGTCGAGCCTGTATCGCGCACTGCGGCTGCTGGCCGACGCCTCGCGCAACGGCGCTGTCGCCGCCTTGGCCCGCAAGGGCGGCCTGCCGTCGACCCTGTGGGCCGGTCCGGAAACGATCGGACGCTCCGTCCGTGAAGGCAAGACCCGGGTGCAGGGCACCGTCCGGACGAAACCGGTCGGCCTGCGGCTCGGCTTCTCCGGCGACGAGTTCGGGTACGCACTCGATCTCGGGCTGCCGATCCCCAACGGGGGTACCGCGTTCCAGCTCGATCCGGAGTTCAAACGGGAGTGCGTCTGGACCGGGCCGGTCCTGCGGCCGCCGGCGCTGTCGGCCGACCGCGCGGGCCCGGCCGTCCGCACCAGGAACTCCGACGGCGGCTGGTCGGACGACACACATCAGATCCGGGACACCGACAGCATGCTCAGCGAGTTCGCCGATCCGCGGCGCGCACCCGAGCTGCTGATCGTGCGGGAACGAATCCGTTCCTGGCGGTTCTACGACCAATTCCGGACGGATTCCGCGGCCCCGGCGCGAATACCGCGAATCGGCACCCGCACCCCGGTCCTCGGCCACGACGGCGGCGACCTCGCCGCAGCGCTCCAGACCATCCGCGAAACCGGGGACGAGGAGGCGTTGGACAACGCGATCGACCACGCCTTCCCCGGTTCGAGCCTCGACGTCGCCAATATCGACGGCCGGTTCGGCGTCCTGTTCCGGCAGCACGGCCTGCTGCGCCCGCTGGACGCGGCGGAGCTGTCCGACGGAACCCTGCGCTACCTCCTGTGGGTCGCCGCGCTGCTCACCCCACGGCCGCCGGAACTGCTGGTACTCAACGAACCCGAGACGAGCCTGCACCCGGACCTGTTGCCCGCGTTGGCCGAGCTGATCGCGAAAGCCGCCGCGGCGACCCAGCTGATCGTGGTCTCCCACGCCCAGCCCCTCATCCGCGCGCTGGAAGCGGCGGGCGACGAGCTGGGAATCGACGTGGGAACCCTCGCGCTGAGCAAGGAGTTCGGCCAGACCGTCCTCAGTGGACAAGGCACCCTGGACCGTCCCTCTTGGTACTGGCCGAAACGCTAGTGTCCTGTTCCGACTCGCAGACCTCGTCGCAGCGCATCGATCTCGTCGGCGAGCATCCGCCGCGTAACGGCGGCACTCTCGACCATCGAGGAACCGTGGAACGTTCCAGGATAGTGGCGCAGTTCGGTGTTCACCCCGGCCTGCATGAGCCGCTGGGCGTAGCTGATCCCTTCGTCGCGCAGCGGGTCGAACTGGCAGGTCGTCACGAACGCGGGCGGCAGCCCCGAGAGGTCCTCGGCCCGGGCAGGGGCGGCGTAGGGGGAGACGTCGGGCCCACCCGGCTCGGCGCCGAGATAGCTGGTCCAGCTGAAGATCGCGTTGGGCCGGTTCCACAGTGGAGTGTCGACATAGGCCCGCATCGAAGGCGTGTCCAGCCGGTCGTCCAGCTCCGGGATGCCGAGGTATTGGAACGAAAGCGCCGGGCCACCGCGGTCACGCGCCAGCAATGCCACGGCCGCGGCGAGACCGCCACCGGCGCTCTCCCCTCCGACGCCGAGCCGTGCGGGGTCGATACCCAGCTCCGCAGCCTTGGCGCCGACCCAGGTCAGGGCCGCGTAGCAGTCTTCGACCGGGGCGGGGAACGGATGCTCCGGAGCCAGGCGGTAGTCGACGGAAACGATCACCACCCCCAGCTCGTCGACCAGCCTGAGCAATCCCGTCTCGAAGAGGTCCAGATCGCCGACGATGAATCCGCCGCCGTGGAGGTAGAGCAGGCCGGGCACCGCGCCTTCACGGTTCGCCGGCGTGTAAACGCGCACCGGGACGTCCGGGCCATCGGAGGGGCCGGGCACGGCCGTATCGCGGATGTCGATCGAGTTCACCGGTTCGTAGACCGGCAAGAGCTCGCGCATCTCCCCCAATGACTCGCGTCGCGCGAGCAGTGAGTCGTAGTCGGTGAAGGTCACCTTCGGCAGCATGTCCAGCCAGGGCACGAGCTCGGGATCGATCGCGTAGGTCATATCTCGATCATGAGCGCTTCGGCGCCATCACGGCCACCGCCAGTCGCCGGGGATCGTCGGTCGTAACGCCGCCACCTGGCGGCCGGGGTGCGTATCGTTGCGGCCATGAAAGGCCTGCTGCTGAGGCTGTCCGGACTCGACGCCGATGCCGAGAACGCGGTTCGGGTGATCGGGTTCTTCGACAGCCTGATCACCGGCCGGGTCAGCCTGGACACCTTGGTGCGCAGCACGGCCCAGCTCGCCGGTTGCCCCGTCGGGCTGACCGCACCCGTTCGGGGGTTGGCCCTGCGGGCGGAACCCGACGGTGGCCTCAGTGCTTCCAGCCCCGTCCCCGCCGGCGCGGCCGTTCGCGAGCTCGAAGGCGGGATGGTCGCCTGGGTCGCTCGTGAAGGCGAGCCATCACCACTCGACGACATGCTGTTGGAACGCTTCGCGATCGCCACCGCCATCCTCCTCGAGCACAGCAGCGTCCCGCTCCCCGAACTCGGCGATCCGGCTCTGGTGGAACTCGTCCTTTCCGAGGGCATCGGCACCGCCGAACGCTCGCGGGCCCTGCACCTGCTCGGGCTGGACGCCGCTGCCGGGCTTCGCGTGCTCGCGGCGACGGGTGCGGGCGAGTTCGACGGCCGCGCCGCGATGCTCGGTTCGGTGCGGGCGGTGCTGATCACGGGCGACGCACCCAGCGCGGTGCCGGCCGGAACGCGGCTGGGCGTCGGCCCCCGGCTCCCCGCGATCGAGGCGGCCGAGTCCTGGCGTGCCGCCGGGACGGCCTTGCGGTTCACCGCCGGCAGCGAACCTGTCGTGTGGTGGGAACGCCTTGGCGGTCTCGCCGTACTGGCCGAACGGCTCAAACCGGCAGAACTCTCCGAGATCGCCGACGTAGGCGCGCTGGACCGGCTCGCGGGCGAGACGCATGGCGAGGAGACCATCGCGGTCCTCGCCGCGTTGTGCGCCACCGGCTCCGCGCGGAAGGCGGCCGCCGCCCTGCACCGCCATCACAGCACCCTGCCTGCCCGCATCACCCGCGCCGAATCGGCCCTCGGGTTCGGGGTCGATTCACCGAGCGGCCGGTTCCGGCTTCATCTGGCGCTGATGCTGCGGAGGCTGCGCGAGAACACCGACTACTGATCGCCGAAGATATGCCGCCGCACGAACGGGCTGCGGAACTTGCCGTCGGGGTCCAGCTCGGTCGCGAGTGAGCGGAAGTCGGCCATCCGCGGGTAGAGCTCGTCCAGTTCGCGCCGGTGGAAGACCTTCCCCCAATGTGGCCGTGCGCCGAAGGGGGCCAGACTCTCTTCGATGGCAGGCAGCAACCCCTCGACGGCGTCCTGATCCGGCAGCCAGGTGAAGTGGAAAGCGACCCGGTCTCCGCCTTGGAGCGGGCTCAGCCACAGTTCGTCCGCCGCCACCGTGCGGATCTCCGAGGTCAGCAGCAGCGGAGCCACCCTGCTGCCGAGCGCGCGCATCGCCTCCATCGCCGCGACCCCGTGCCGCCGGGGCACGAAGTATTCGGTCTGCAGCTCGTTCCCCACGCTCGGCGTGAACTCGAGGCGGAAATGCGGAATCCGTTCGTGCCACGCGCCCGGCACCCCCAACTGCGGGGTGCAGTTGTCCGCCGGGATCCCTGCCTCATGCGCCGGATGGCGGGGACCATCGGCCGGCTTCGCGCCATGGAAGTCCTGACGCACCCGGCTTCCGGCCAGGCTTTTCACCCACACCTGGTCGATCGTGTCGCGAGCCCAGTTCGTGAACATGCTGACGCTGTAGCCGGAGTCCTGGATCTCGTCGAAATGCTCGTAAGCGGCATCCCAAGGCAGAGCGTCGAAGACGTACTGCTCGATATCGAAGGACGGCACAAGATCGAGCGTCAGACGGGTGACAACACCCAGCGCGCCGAGGGCGACGACCAGTCCGGGGAACAGATCGCTTGTCCGGGAGTAGACCCGTTGCCGGCCATCGGCGGTGATGAGCTCGATGGCCGACACGGCCGACGCCAAGCTCTGGTTGCGCCTGCCCGAACCATGCGTCGCCGTCGCCACGCTTCCGGCCACCGTGCAGTGCGGCAACGAGGCCAGATTCGGCAACGCGAACCCGGCGGCGTGCACTTGCCGGGCGAGGTCGCCGTAGCGTGCCGACGCCGGGACCGTGACGGTCGAGGCCACCGTGTCGATCTCGATCGGCGATTCGATCGCGGAGAGGTCGAGCTGGACTCCGGCGGGGCAGTCCGCGATGTCGTTGAAGCAGTGCCGGCTGCCGAGCGCCTTGACCTTCGACGTTCCGGCGATGATCTCCCGCAGCTCGTCGATCGTCCGTGGAGTGAGCAACCGGTCGGCGGTGTAGCCCAGATTTCGCGCCCAGTTCGTTTCGCCCACCGAAAGCCCTCCAAGGGAATCGCGTTCATCACGGTCTGACTCCCTTGCCATGCAACACGACGAAGAAGAGGCGGCCGGCCCGACCGCCTCTTCTTGTCCTGTGATGTCAGGCAGTCCGACTGGCCGCGGCGACGATGATCTCAGCCACCGCGTCCGGTCGCGACACGGAAACGGCGTGGGAAGCCTCGACCCGGGTGACCTCCGAACCCGCTCGTTTGGCCATGAACTCCTGAGCGTCGCCTGAACGACCCAGGTGACGCGGCACTCGCCGACGCTGCCCTTGAGGATGTCCCGAATGCCACATTGGGGACATTGAGCGTCCCGAACGTGGCGTTCGGGACATGTCTGTCCAGTGTGGACGGTTGCCGGGTGATGGTGGCGGCGCGGGCTACTTCTCCTCGTCCCCGCCGGTGACATTGCCGATGCTCGCGGGGACACCCTTGATCAGGTCGACGATGGTCTTGCCCGCCAGACCCGACTTCCCGAACCACGGGTCGGTCAGGGTCTTGACGGCCGTCTCCAGCTTCGCCGCGTTCTCGGGCCCCATGACTTTGCCGAGCTGTTCGACGGAGAGGTTGCTGAGCTTGTCGAACTTCGCCATGGTCTCGGGCGTCACGCCCTGCAGACCCGCCAGGTGGTCCCGGATGCGCTGAGTCATCTGGTCGGTGAACGGCTTGTGCGGCGTGGGCGTTTGCGGGGTGTTGGGCGTCGTCGACGATGCCGGCGGCGGTGTCGTGCTCGAAGCCGGCGGCGGCGTTGCCGAAGAGGGTGACGACGGCGGCGGTGTCGCCGAAGACGGCGAAGTCGGCGGCGGAGTCGACGGCTTCGGGGGCGGCGGCGTCGACGAGGCAGGCGAAGTCGGAGGCGGCGTCGACGGGGACGTGCTCGGCGTCGGCGAAGGCGGCCGAGACGGCGGCAGTGCTACCGACTCCGGCGGCTGCGGCGAAGGCGGCCGAGACGGCGGCAACGGCACCGAAGACGGCGACGGACTCGGAGGCGGGGTCGCCGAAGACGGCGAAGTCGGCGGCGGAGTCGCTGACCTCGGAGGCGGCGTCGCCGAAGAGGGCGAGGTCGGCGGAGGCGTGGACGACGACGGGGATGCCGGAGGCGGCGTGGACGAGGACGGCGGCGGCGAAGGCGGCCTTGACGGCGGCGGCGTTGCCGAAGACGGCGAAGTCGGAGGTGGCGGCGTCCCTGAGGACGGAGAGGTCGGCGTCGGCGTGACCGGCTTCGGCGGCGGCACCGCGGACGCCGCCCCACCGGGCTTCACGCTCGCCAGGTTGCTGCCCGCCTTGCCGAGCTGGGTCATCGACGACAGCAGCTCTTTCAGGCTCCGCGTCAGCTGCGCGATCTTCGAACCGATCTTGGCGAGCCCGGTGGCGACCATGCCGATCGTGGTGCCGATGTAGGCCACGATGGAAGCGCCGAACGAGACCGGAGCCAAGGCGAGCGCGATCAGCGCGCCCTTGATGATCGTCGCCAGCAGCATCGCGATCAGGTCGCGGATGATGCCGCGGAACGCGCCGATCAGCCCGCCCGCGATCTTCATGTTCTTGCCGGCCGTCTCCAGATAGCCTCCGAGGGCGCCGAGCTGCTGGGTGACCGCGTCCATGTCGAGCTTGAACTGGTCGGCGGCCTTGCCGGACCATTCCGCCAGCAGCGTATTGAGCGCGGTCTGGTGGTCCTGCGCCCATTGCTCGAGCTTCTTCTTCTCGGCACTGATCGCCGCGTCCGCGGCCTGGATGCCGATCGGGTCACCCATCAGCATGTCCAGCGGCCAGCGGAAGATCGAGACATGCTCGATGAGCCAGCCGATCCCGGCCGTGAGCAGGCTCCCGATCGGGTCGAGCACCATGCCCAGCGACTCGAGCGCCATACCCGCCGAGCCGATGCCGATCGCGACCTTGTCGTTCGATTTGACGGCCTCGTCGAGGCTCAACGCCGCTTCGAAGAAGCCCGCGCCGGCGTAGCGGTTGCCACCCTCGAACAGCTCCTGATTGCTGTGCAGCCCGACGTCGCCGCGTTTGTACTCGTCGGTCATTTGTCGAGCCTCACGATCGTTTCGACGGTGTCGGCTTCACCGGACTCGTAGGCCTTGGCGGCCTCCGCGACCTTGTCCGAGAACCCGCCGATGGTGCCGGCGTAGGTGTTCAGCTGATCACCGGCCTCGGCGCACCACTTGCTCGCGCCCGCGCCGAACAACTGTCCGATGATGCCGAACATGCCGGGGTCGGCCACCATGCTCTTCATCAGGCCGCCGGTGTTCTTCAGGTTGTTCTCCAGCTCGTCGAGGTGACGGCTGAACGTCGTCAGTGGGGCCGCGTCGACGCGGAAGCCGCCGGCGGTCACCAGGGGTTCATTTCGTCGTCGTGGTCATCGGGCCGGGGACGGCGCGGAGGCGCGGGTGGCCGTGCGGCCGGCGGCGCCGGAGGTCCGGACCTCGGCGGAGCGGGCGGCCGCGGCGGCGGGCCGACCGGCGGCGGAGGCGGATCGGCCGGTTCGGGTGCGGCGAACTCGCCGGCCTCGTCGGCTTCCGGCTCCGGCGGCAGGAACGAACGAACCAGGTCGGCGGCTTCGCCCTCGCCGGTGATCTCCGCGAACGATGACGCGACCGTGTTGGCCGTCTTCCGCTGGGCGTCCCGTACGGCTCCCATGATCGCCGCGGTCAGCCGCGCCGGGCCGAGTTCACAGGCACGGTGGCCGAGTTCGAGGTTCTGCAGAGCGCCGTTGGCCGCCACGGTCACGGTGACCGAACCATCGTGCGTGCGCACCGTCGCGGCCGCTTCGGCCATGGCTTCGGTGAGCGCATCGGCCTTCGCCCGCATGTCCCGGACCTGCCGTTCGAGCACGAGCTCGAAGTCTTCACCTACGCCCAGATTGGGTTGCACGAACTCGACTCCTCGATCTCCCGGGAGAGCCCCGGAGCGGCCATGATCGGGAAGAGGCTAGCGCACGACTCCGTCGTCGGCTGCCTACGTCCGGTGAATTCCCGCCGTCCCCACCCGCCTTTTTTCAAACCTTGATCAAAGAGCGGAGCACGGGCCCGGCCGTGGACCATTACCGTGGGCGGTGAGAGGAAGGACGAGCAACGTGCGGCTTTCGGTGCTGGACACCTCGCCGATCGTGCGGGGGTCGACGCCGAGGCAGGCGCTGCGGAACACCGTCGATCTCGCGATCCTGGCCGAGGCGCTGGGTTATCACCGCTACTGGGTACCCGAGCACCATGGAATGCGCGGTGTCGCCAGCTCCGCCCCGGCTGTCGTCATCGCCCACCTCGCGAACGCCACCGGGCGCCTCCGTGTCGGTTCGGGCGGGGTACAGCTGCCCAACCATGCCCCGATCGTGGTGGCCGAACAGTTCGGCACACTGGCCGCCTTCCATCCGGGACGGATCGACCTGGGCATCGGCCGCGCGCCAGGTGGCTCCCGCGCGGCCGCCGACGTGGTCCGCCCAGAGGCCGACCGGTCCACGACGGCGTTTCGCCGGCAACTCGACGAGCTTCGGGCCTTCCTCGACCCACCCGAGGACACGCCCGTGAAGGCGATTCCCGTCCTCGGTGGGAACGTGCCGCCGATCTGGCTGCTCGGCTCGTCGCCCACCAGCGCCGGACTGGCCGCCGAACTCGGCCTGCCGTACGCCTTCGCCCACCACCTCAACCCGGACCAGGCGGTGGACGCCGCTCGCATCTATCGAGAGCGGTTTCGCCCGTCATCCTCGGCGGCGATACCGACGATGCTGGTCAGCGTCTCCGTCATCGCCGCCGAGGACGACGAACGTGCCGAATGGCTCGCCGGCTCCACCCGGTTGAAGGTGCTGAGCCGGATCCGCGGGAACCGCATCCAGCTGCCGAGCCCCGAAGACGCGGCGGCCTACGCCTACACAGAGGACGACCGCGCGGAAATCGCCGCCCGTTCCGGCGGTGTCTTCGTCGGAAGCCCGGAAACGGTGGCCAAGCACCTGCAGGCGGTCGTGGACAACACCGGCGCCGACGAGCTCATGGTGACCACTCCGGTCTACCACCACGCGGATCGGCGACAGTCATACGAACTGGTCGCCTCGGTCACCGACCGGCTCCACCCGAGCGACCGCTAGCGCACTCGCGGCGGTGAACCGGACCAGCCTGGGCGACGCCGCCTCCAGCGTCTCGGGACCCTCGTCGGTGCCGGCCCGGCTGCGCGCGAACACCTGCAGTGGCCCGGAGTAGCCCGTACGCACCTTGGAGTGCCCTTGTCAGGCTCGACTCGTCGTCGACGTCGGCCTCGACGATCTCGGCACCCCGCGCGGCCAGCGCCTTCGCCGCGTCCGAGTCAGATCGCCGAGTGAGCGCGCGAAGCGCGAAATGGCTCTGCGGATCGTCCAGGATCACGCGGGCCAGTCCGCCGCCCTGCTGCCCGGTGGCTCCGACCACGGCGATGATCTTCTTGCCGGTCATTTCGGTTGCGCCTCTTGGCTTCCGCGACCGGACCATCCGGCCGCATCACCGAGGAAACCGCCGCGGTGTTGTCATGGTGTGCACGTCCGATGCACAAGCTGTCGATTTCCCGGCGCATCTGGCCAAGGGCACCCGTCGGCGCAAGACTGCCTGCATGACCAAGAGACTCGGGGTTTTCGCCGCGATCGCGGCACTCGCACTGTCCTTGTTCGTCACGCCGGGCGCGCAGGCCCATGACCTGCCCACCCGAATCCCGCTCCCGAACGGATTCATGCCGGAGGGCATCGAGATCGGCGGCCACACCGCGTACCTCGGTTCACGCGCGGACGGCTCGCTGTACCGCATCAACCTGCTCAACGGCGAAGGAAGGATTTTCAGCAAGGGCCCCGGTCCGGGGTCCGCATCACTCGGTTTGAAGCTCGATGACCGCAACCGGCTGTTCGTCGCCGGCGCGGCGAGCGGTCAGGCGCGGATCGTCGACGCACGGACCGGTGCCGTGCTCAAGAGCTACCAGCTGACCACCGCGACGACGACGTTCATCAACGACGTCATCCTGACCGAGGACGCGGCATGGTTCACCGACACCCGTCAGCCGGTGCTCTACAAACTGCCGTTCGGACGGCACGGCAAGCTGCCGGAGAAGTCGGTGACCGTGCCTCTGACCGGTGCCGGCCTGCCAACGGCCGCCTTCGGCAACGGCATCGTCACCAGCCCGGACGGCAGGTCGCTGCTCGTCGTCGCGGACGGCAAACTGCTCAAGGTCGACCCGAAGAGCGGCGCCACGACGGTGTCCGATCTCGGCGGCGAAGTGCTGACCAACGGCGACGGCCTGCTTCGGCACGGCAACACGCTCTACGTCGTACAGAACCGCCTGAACACGGTCGCGAAGTACGCGCTGAACCGCAGCGGTTCCACCGGAAAGCTCGTCGCGAAGGCGACGGATCCCCGCTTCGACGTTCCGACGACGGTGGCCCCGTTCGCCGGCAGGCTCTACCTGCCGAACGCGCGGTTCAGCTCGCCGCAGTTGCCGGAGACCACGTTCGACGTCATCGCGATCCCGAAGTTCTGACCGCTTGACCGAGTCCCGCTCGCGGGCGGGACTCGGTCGCGATCGCCTGGCTGGTAACACTGTGGGCATGGAGTTCTTCTGCTTCCACCGCGATCGGCCCGGCTCCCTGGCGTTGCGCGACGAACTGCTGGAAGAGCACTGGTCCTATATGGACCGGTACGCGGCGGAGATGATCGCCCGCGGCCCGACCCTCGCCGCCGGTGTACCCACCGGCAGCGTTCACATCGTCGACCTGCCGGACCCGGCGGCCGCCCGCGCGTTCGCCTTCGACGAGCCCAACTATCAGGCCGGCGTGTACCGGGACGTGCTGCTGCGCCGGTGGCGCAACACGCTGAGACGCACCATGTGGGACTTTCCCCATGGCCGCACCGGCGGCAACCGCTACCTGGTGCTCGGCCTCGGCACGGGACAGGCGGCCGACCTCGCCGTACCGCCCGATCGGGACGAGCTGATCGCCTACGGGCCGCTGCTGTCCGACGACGACGCCGGCTGGCTGGGCACAGCCGCGTTGGTCCGCGCGCCGGACCCGGACACGGCCAGGGCCGTCCTGAATCCGGACCGATACGCCGACATCGAGGTCCACGACTGGCAGTTCGGCGGGCGGCCGGGTGGGTCGTGAGTGGTAATGACGGTTCTAGGCGTCTTTATCACTCACGAGACCGGACCACTTGGGCATGTCGGCGGGGGTGTGAAGGCCGAGTTTCTGTCGCTGAGCCGAGAGAAGGGGTCCTTCAGGGACTCACCATTCCGGCGCCCCGCCGCCGCTGCCCCCTTGAGGATGTCCCGAACGCCACATTGGGGACATTGAGCGTCCCCAACGTGGCATTCGGGACACGTCTATCCAGAGTCGACCGACTTCAGCCAGCTGCCGATCCCGGCCAGCGCGTCCGGACCGTAGTCGTCGCCGACGTCACTGGCGAGGTCGGCGATCGACACTGAGCGGAGTGCCTCCCGCCAGGCGTTCTGGGCTTTGGCCATCGCGCGGCTGACGGCACAGGGAACCGTGCACTCTTCCGCCGGCGTGGCCAGCGGACCGCGCTGGCGGATCTCGGTACAGATGAACGCGGGGCCGGCGCCGTCGATGGCCTCGACGACGTCGAGCACGGTGATCTTCTCCGGGGACCGGGTGAGGACGTAGCCGCCCGACTTGCCCTGGACCGACCGGATGATCCCGGCGCGCGACAGGGCCTGGAGTTGTTTGGCGAGATAGCTCGGCGACACGTCGTGCAGTTGCGCCAGCCGCGCGGCAGGCGCCGGCTCTTCCACCGAGGTCAGCACGACACAACAGTGGACGGCCCATTCGACTCCGCCCGACATCTTCACCTGGATCACTCTAAACTCCCCTTGACTCGGACACCATCTATCCGAGTAACATCTCGGACATCAGGTGTCCGAGTTAGCGGGCATCGTGAACCTAGGGCGGGACTGACATGAAGTTCGCAGTGATCGGCGGCACCGGGCTGATCGGCTCACAGGTCGTCCGGATCCTGAACAAGGCCGGGCACGAGGCGGTTCCGCACTCGCCCTCCACCGGGGTGGACATCCTCACCGGTCAGGGGCTCGACGCGGCACTCGACGGCGCTGACGTCATCGTCAACCTGTCCAACTCCCCGACCTTCGACGAGGCCTCCCCCGCCTTCTTCCAGACCTCGATGGACAACCTCGTCGCAGCCGCCGAGAAGGCGGGCGTCGGTCACTTCGTGATCCTGTCCATCGTCGGCGTCGACCAGGTCACCGAGCTCGACTACTACCTCGCGAAGACTCTCCAGGAGGACGTCCTCAAGGCCGGCGGTGTCCCCTACTCGATCGTCCGCGCCACCCAGTTCATGGAGTTCGTCGAGTCCGTCCTGTCCTGGACTTCCGACGACAAGACCGTCCGGCTGCCGAGCACCCCGATCCAGCCGATCGCCGCGGCGGACGTCGCCGCCACCGTCGCCGAGATCTCGGCCGGATCACCCCTCAACGGCACCCTCGACGTGGGCGGACCCGACGTCTACACACTGGACGAGCTGGGCCGGATCACCCTGTCCGCCAAGGGCGACGACCGTTCGGTCACCATCGACGAGACCGCGGGTATGTTCGCCGCCGTCAAGGGCGACGTCCTCACCACGAAGGACGGCGCCCGGATCGCCGCCACCCGTTACCTCGACTGGCTCAAGTGACCAGGGCGCGAGACACCTCCTGCTGATCTCTCCGGTCCGGCCGTGCTACGAAGGACGCTTTCATTGCGAAATTTGCAATGAAAGCGTCCTTCATAGCGTCTGGTGACCAGAGGGCACCCGGTCAGGAAACCAGGATCACTCCGTTGGACACCCGCAGAGGCGCGGTCGTGGCGCCGGTCCATTCGGACGAGAACAACAGCTTCTCGCCGTCATAGAGGGTGAGCGAAACCGCGCCGGGTGACCCCGGAGCCGCACCGGTCGCGGTGATCCGCAGGGTCAAACCGGAACCGATGACCTGCGAACCCTCCTTCAACGTCGCCTTGGCCCGGAGATCCGCCGAACCGGGCCGCGGCGAGGTCTTCGCGCCGAAGGAGTCGATGGTGGACGCGAAGACCTGGTAGTTCTTCCCACCGGAAGTGAACGCGACCGTGGTCAGACCGTTCGTCTTGGCGCTGACGTGCGCCACCAGCAACGCGAAGTCCACTTTGGATCCCGCGGTGGCCGCGTATACCCCGGCGGACTTCGAAACCGGCAGGCTTCCGCCACCGGCGACCGCCCGGTGCTGCGAACGGGCGAGGTCGACCGAACCCACGACGGTTCCCGTGTAGTTCCCGCCGACGGAGACCGTCACCGGCTGCGTTCCCTCCGGCAACTGCGCGGAGCAACTACCGGACCCGGAGGTGGCGTCCGTCCCGAGCAGGGCCAGCGGAGCCGAGCAGAGGGCCTTGCCACCGGAGGAGAAGGTGACCGTCCCGGTCTTGATGTCACCTGGCGTGGCATCGCCGTTGTCCTGCACGGTGGCCCGGAACAACACCGAACTCCCGTACACCAGCGCATCCCCGGTGTAGGTGACCGCGGTGTCCTCCGGCTTCACCTGAAGCACGAACGACGCCTTGCCGACCACGCCGGTGTCATCGGTCACGGAGACGGTGACGGGGTACGAACCCGGCGTAGCCGTGGCGGTGCCCGAGATGACCCAGGCTCCAGCCGAGTTGTCCACAAGGGACAGTCCGGCGGGAAGCCCGGCCGCGGTCGCGGTGAGGCCGGTGGCCGCACTGTCCGGGTCCGTCGCCGTGACCGGCAACGACACCGGGTCGCTGTACTGCACCGAGGTATCGGCCGGCACTGCCACCCGAGGCGAAGCCAGGACGGTGATGTCGGCGTCACTCAGATCGAAGAAGACGTTGCCGACCGCCTCGATCTTGATCCGTCCCTTGGTGGTCGCCACGTCAGGCACGGTGAGCGTTTCGCCGCCGTCGTTCGGCGTGCTTTCCGAGAGCACGTGCGGGAAGGTCAAGCCGCCATCGGCCGACAGCGAGATCTTCACGTTGGCCGCGTTCACTGGAGCCGCGTCGGTGCCGGCGACGTCCCAGGTGAACGGCTGAGCGGAACCGCCGGCATAGGTGGCCGACGAACCCTGTGACGTCACGAGGAACGGACCGGTGGCCGGAGCCACCGTCAGCGCGGTGTCACCGGTTCCGATGCCGCCACCGCCCGGCCGGTAATCCCTTGCGGTCAACCGGAAATGCAGGGTCCGATCGTTGGTGAACCCGACCCAGTCCGCGGTCGGCAGGAACTCCGAATAGCAGTCAACCAAAGCCGGAGGCAGCGCGGTCGGCGGCGCCGGGGCGGCCGGGCAGGCACCGGTCTTCGCGTTGGTGTTGCCCGCGGCGATCTGCGGGTAGTCGGGGAAGACCCGGGTGGGATCGCCGTTCACCGCGTTCTCGCCCGGCGAGTAGTACTTCAGGGTGTCTTCGGCGGAAACGATCGCCGCCGTGCCGAACTGGCGGAACAACGGTCCGTTGGTCTTGGTGTTGTTCACCAAAGCCGTGCCGGTCGCGCCACCGCGGTCGTTCTGCTCCCACATGTACGAGAGTTTGTCGCCGTCGGCGTCGGTCGCGCCGCCGGTCAGGGCGAACGGCGTACGGGCGGGAATCGTGTACGCCGGAGCGACCGTGACGGCCGGAGCGTGGTTGGCAGTGTCCTCGGCCTTCCAGCCCGTGTTCTCCTGCGGACCGCCGTCGACGGTCTCGCCGGCGAAACCGGTGGTCCCGGTGCCCGTCACGGAAAGCGATGCGACGTCCACCCCGGCGACCGGGCCGCTCGAGAAGGCGACCTGGAAACCGGTGTCGTTGAAGACACCCGCGCCGAAGCCCGTCACCTGAACCGTCGCACCGGCAGGCCAGCCCGTGATGCCCTCGATCGCGGCCTTGATGCCGGCCGCCGTGTAGTTCGTGCCGCGCACGATCGGCGCCGAGGTCTGTCCGACGTAGGACAGCGTGAACGAATCCGTGCCGTCGAATTCTCGCAGCGCGACGTTCTGCACCTCGTTGATCACCGGACGCGGAGTCGAGGTGAAGGTGCTGATCTCGGTGTAGCTGCGGTGCGACCAGTACGGGTCGCTGTGCGGCTGAAGGTTGTCCTGCTGGCAGATGCCCGCGTACGCCATGATCGACGTGCCGCTGCCGGGCTCGTAGGAGTTGGCGGCGCTGCGGTTGCCGCCGGAACAGCTGCCCTGGGTGCCGTTGAAGGTGTGGTTGCCGGCGAACTGGTGCCCGATCTCGTGCGCCACGTAGTCGACGGCGTAGAAGTCGCCGACCGGCGTCGGCAGGCCTGTGCAGCCGCGTGCCTTGCCGCCACTGCCGACCACGCCCAGACCCGCGACTCCGCCGCCGTTGACACCGAGGCCGATGTGGCCGACGTCGTAGGCGCCCGCACCGACCAGCTGGCCGAGCACGATCTGGTTGCGGTTCAACAGACTGCTGCTGCACGCCGCGATCTGCGACGTCGTGTAGCACGCCGCCGCACCACACGGGCCGTTCGCGCCGGTGGCGTCGGCAGCGGTGTTCAGGTTGGTCTTGTCGGTGTCATTGATGAGCAGCAGCCGGATGGCCGTCTCGTCCTCGTAGATCTGCGCGACGCGGTTGACCAGTGTCACCTTGGCGGCCGTCGCGTTCTCCGCACCGAAGTACGTGGCGTACGAGGGATCCGTCACCAGCGCGAGCCGGTAGGTCCGCAGCTTCACGATCGGGCCCGCGTCCGCGGGGGCGACGTTCTGGACCAGCTCTTCGAGTTCCTCGTTCTCCACCAAGGGGCCCGACGGGTTGGCCAGGTCATGTCCGTAGTAGCTGGCGTAAAGGCTCTGATCGCGTTTGTAGTACGGGTCGACGAACCAGGAACCCCGCGACGACCGCACCGACGCGTGGAAACCCAGCGGCGTGAGATCCGCGCGGACCGTCGCGCTCGGGTCGTCGATGCCCTTACCCGCGTAGGTCTTGATTTCGGGGTGCTTGGCGGCCAGACCGCTCTCCATCACCGGTGTGTCCACCAGTGAGAATCGCTGGACCGTACCCTCCGGCGTCGGCAGCAACACCTCCTCGCCCGGCTGGGAGGCGACCTTCGGTGCCCTGTCGAGGTCGGACTTCATCATCCCCCGGTCGAGGGTGAAGCCGGCGAAACGATCGGTCCGGATCTCGGCCTGCTTGCCCGAGCGGGCCAGGTCAGTGCCGGCCTTGCTCCAGGGATTCGTCTGCGCGGCGGCCGGTGCCGCCGTATCGAGCACGGTCGTCAACGCGATCACCAGACCGGCGACCACAAATGTGGCCAGCCGTCTGCCACGCCCTATCGAGGATCTTTCCACCGCCACGATCTCCTCACGATGAGGATCCCGTCGCTTGGCGACGGGATCTCCTGGGTTTTCACGCCCGGTCAGTGCTCCCCGCAGAACCGATCAGATGGCATATTCTCTCGACGAATCGAGCGCACCAGAACTGACGAAAGTAGTGCTCCTGAGCGGGAACCCGGCCGAGTCGGAGTACATGAAGGCCCCCTTCCTCTTGCGTCTAGCGCAAGGAAGGGGGCCTTCATGTACTTCAGAATCAGCCCGGCAGCAACGCCGGAGCGGCGAGTCTGCTGGCGTTCGCCGCTTCGTCGTCCGGCTGGGCCTGAGCGGACCGCTCCGCCTCCACCCGCGCCAGGTAGTTGGCGACCTCGCGGTCCACCCGGTGCGAATCCCAGCCCAGCAGCGCCGCCATCAGCCTCGCCACCTCCGGAGCCGCCGTCACACCGCGGTCCCGTTCCTCGATGGAGATCCGGGTGCGCCTGGTGAGCACGTCCTCCAGATGCAGCGCGCCCTCGTGAGAAACCGCGTACACCGCCTCGGCTTTCAGGTACTCGGACGTGCCCGGGATGAGCTCGCCGAGTTCCGGCCGTTCGACGATCGAAGCCAGGATCTCCTCCGTCGCGGAGCCATAGCGCTGGAGCAGGTGCTCGATCCGGACGACCGGCAGCCCCGCCCGCTGCGCGAGCGAGTGCCTGCCCTCCCACAACTCGTGGTACCCGTCCGCGCCGACGATCGGCAGCCGCTCGGTCCACGACGAGGGAGCCGGACGACCCAGATCCTCCACCGCGACATCGACGGTGTCCGCCGCCATCACCCGGTACGTCGTGTACTTGCCGCCTGCCACGATCACCAGGCCTGGCACGGGATGTGCCACCGCGTGCTCTCGCGACAGCTTCGTCGTCGCGGCCGCTTTCGCCGCGAGCAGCGGCCGAAGTCCCGCGTACACACCCTCGATGTCATCGTGGGTGATCGGCGTGCGCAGGACGGCGTTGAGGTGATCGAGCACGTAGTCGACGTCGGCGCGACTGGCCGCCGGATGCTCGCGGTCGAGGTCCCACTCGGTGTCCGTGGTGCCGACGATCCAGTGCCCGCCCCACGGGATCACGAAGAGCACACTCTTCTCGGTGCGCAGGATCAGCCCGGTGTCCAGGTCGATCTTTTCGCGTGGCACCACCAAATGGACGCCCTTGGACGCGCGCACGGTGAACGGCGCGGGAATGCCCGCCGCGTCCGCCATGTCGTCGCTCCACACGCCGGTGGCCGCGACGACCGTCTTCGCCCGCACCTCGAACTCGGCACCGCTCTCGCGATCGACGACCTTCGCACCGACAACGCGCTCGCCATCGCGAACCAGCGAAGTCACGCGAGTTCGGGTAGCGACCAGAGCGCCTTGCTCCGCCGCCGTCCGCGCGATCATCATCGTGTGCCGGGCGTCGTCGACCTGGGCGTCGTAGTACTGGATCGCCCCGATCAGCGCGTCGTCGGCCAGTCCCGGCGCCACGTCGAACGCGCGGCGCTTCGACAGATGACGGTGCCTCGGCAGCGCTCGTGCGCCGCCGAGCGTGTCGTAAAGCGTGACACCGGCACCGATGTAGCCGCGTTCCCAGACGCGGTGCTTGAGCGGCACCAGGAACTTGACCGGCCGCACCAGATGCGGCGCGAGCTTCTGCAACAGCAGGCTGCGTTCCTTGAGCGCTTCGCGCACCAGCTTGAAGTCCAGCTGCTCCAGGTAACGCAGGCCGCCGTGGATCAGCTTGCTGGACCGGCTGGACGTTCCGGCGGCGAAGTCGCGCGCCTCGACGAGTGCGACGGACAGCCCGCGCGACGCCGCGTCGAGTGCGACTCCGGCGCCGGTCACTCCCCCGCCGACGACGAGCACGTCGACCTCTTCGCGGACGAGCTTGCGCAGGGTCTCTGCTCGGTACAGCGGGGAAAGTGGTACGGATTTGTTCCTTGTGGTCATCATTCCTCAGTTCACGTCGACCCAGTCGAGGGTGCGGCCGACGGCCTTCTGCCAGCCCGCGTAGCCCTCGGCGCGCTGCTCATCCGACCAGGACGGGGTCCAGCGCTTGTCCTCGTTCCAGTTCTGTTCCAGCTCGTCGGTCGACTTCCAGAACCCGACGGCCAGCCCGGCCGCGTAGGCGGCGCCCAGCGCGGTGGTCTCCGCGACGACGGGCTTCGACACCGGCACACCGAGAATGTCGGCCTGCAACTGCATGCACAGCTCGTTGGCGGTCACGCCACCGTCCACACGCAACACATCGAGTTCGACGCCGGAGTCGTTCTGCATGGCGTCGACGACATCGCGGGTCTGGTAGCAGATCGCCTCGAGCGTGGCCCGCGCCAGATGCGCGTTGGTGGTCGCCCGGGTCAGCCCGACGATCGCGCCGCGGGCGTCCGAACGCCAGTACGGCGCGAACAGGCCGGAGAACGCCGGGACGAAGTAGACGCCGCCGTTGTCGTCGACCTGGCGGGCGAGACTCTCGCTCTGCGAAGCGCCGCTGATTATGCCCAGCTGGTCGCGCAGCCACTGCACGGCCGAACCGGTGACGGCGATCGAGCCTTCCAGCGCGTACACCGGCTTCTCGTCGCCGAACTGGTAGCACAACGTCGTGAGCAGGCCGTGCTTCGAGCGCACCACCTCGTGCCCGGTGTTGAGCAGCAGGAAGTTGCCTGTGCCGTAAGTGTTCTTGGCCTCGCCCGGCCGGAAGCACACCTGGCCGACCGTGGCCGCCTGCTGGTCGCCGAGGACGCCGGTGAGCGGCACCTCGCCGCCGAGCGGGCCGTCCGCGCGAGTGGTGCCGAACGCGCCGGGGTTCGACGAAGGCCGGATGGCCGGGAGCATCTGCCGCGGGACATTGAAGAACGACAACAGTTCGTCGTCCCAGTCGAGCGTTTCGAGGTCCATCAACATGGTGCGCGACGCGTTGGTCGGGTCGGTGACGTGCACGCCGCCGTCGACCCCACCGGTGAGGTTCCAGATCAGCCAGCTGTCGGTGGTGCCGAAGAGGGCGTCGCCCTTCTCGGCGTCTTCGCGCACGCCCTCGACGTTCTCGAGGATCCACTGCAGCTTGCCGCCGGAGAAGTACGTCGCCGGGGGCAGGCCGGCCTTACGACGGATGATGTCACCCTTGCCCTCGCGCTCCAGTGCCGAAGCGATCCGGTCGGTGCGGGTGTCCTGCCAGACGATCGCGTTGCAGTAGGGACGTCCGGTGCGGCGATTCCACACGACGGTGGTCTCGCGCTGGTTGGTGATACCCAGCGCGGCGAGGTCGCCCGCGGTCAGGTTCGCGTTGTTGAGCGCGGTCGCGATGACCGAGCGGGTGCGGTCCCAGATCTCGGTCGGGTTGTGTTCGACCCAGCCCGGCTTCGGCAGGATCTGCTCGTGCTCGAGCTGGTGACGGGTGATCTCGTTGCCACCGTGGTCGAAGATCATGAAGCGGGTGCTGGTGGTGCCCTGGTCTACGGCGCCGACGAAGTCAGGCATGGGAGGTCTCCTTCTCAGCAGCGGGGGCGGCAGGCACGGTGGCCAGCTCGTCGGCGGGCAGGTAGCGCTCGATGAAGTACTTGTAGATCGCACCGCCGATGACCGCGCCGATGACCGGGGCGACGATCGGGATCCACCAGTACGGGAATCCATATTGGTCGGTGAACGCCGTGTCGTAGCCGGTCAGCCAGGACATGAACCGCGGGCCGAAGTCACGGGCGGGGTTGATCGCGTAGCCGGCGTTGGTGCCCCAGGCCATCCCGATCGCGACGACGGAGAAGCCGACGACGACCGGGGCCAGGTTGGCGGCGGGCGCGGTGTTGCGCAGGTCGGTGATCGCGAAGATCACCAGGGCGAGGATGGCGGTGCCGATGATCTGGTCGCGGAAGGCGCCCCAGTCACCCACCGGGAGCGTGCCGTTACCCGGAAGGGTGGAGAACACGCCCTGGGTCTTGATCGTCAGACCGGGGTCGGCGGCATTCAGCACCTCGGTGTAGTTCCAGCGCACGAGCAGTGCCCCGAGGAACGCGCCGGCGGTCTGCGCTACGGCGTACGGGGCGACCTTGCGCCAGGAGAAGCCCTTGAACACCGCGAGTGCCACGGTGATGGCCGGGTTCAGGTGCGCTCCGCTGATCCGCGAGGCGATGTAGACACCCAGCGTCACGCCGATGCCCCAGGCCCACGCGATGCTGTCGTGATCCCCGATCTCGGCGGCGACCACCTGTGCCACCACCCCGCATCCGAACAGGATGAGGATCATCGTCCCCACGAACTCGGCGGCAAGTTCGCCGGCCAGCCCGCGGGCTTTGAGGTTTCGCACCATTGCTTTCCTCCACAAAGGACACTGTCCCCCTACAAGTGAACGAAAGTTAAGTTCGTGAAAACCCCGGGTCAACGGACGACAGTCGGCATTGTCGAACGTCCGATGTCGATGTTCGACATTGTCGAATCAGCGCCGGTCGGGCTAGGGTCGGGCCGTGCCCGGTCCGATTCAATCCATCGAGCGCGCCGCCGCGATCCTGCGGTTGCTGGCGCGCGGTTCGGGACGTCTCGGCGTCGGCGAGATCGCCGAAGCCGCTGGAACTCGCCAAGGGCACGGCGCACGGAATCCTGCGCACGCTGCAGGGCGTCGGCTTCGTCGAACAGGACCGCGACACCGGCAAGTACCAGCTCGGCGCGGCGCTGCTGCACCTGGGCACGAGCTACCTCGACGTCAACGAACTCCGGTCGCGGGCGATCAACTGGGCCGACGCGCTGGCCGCGCGCAGCGGCGAGGCCGTCCGGATCGGCGCCCCGTTGGAGGGCAGGGTTCTGGTGGTGCACCACGTGTTCCGGCCGGACGACAGCCTGCAGACCCTCGATGTCGGCACGCTGCTGCCGCTGCACGCGACGTCGCTCGGGAAAGTTCTTCTGGCCTACGACGCGACTCTCGTGGCATCGTTGCGCACCACCGAACCGGAGGCCTACACCCGCAGGACCCTCGTGACCCAGACCGCGATCAAACGCGCCTGCGGGAAGGTGCGCGAGGCGGGATGGGCGAGCGAGAACGGCGAGATGATCCCCGGCGAGGCCGGAATCGCCGTACCGATCCGCGGTCATGGCGGCATCGTGGTCGGCGCGATCGGCGTTTCCGGCGCGGTGGACCGGATCTGTGAACCCGACGGCAGCCCGAACCCCCGGCTGCTCACTCACGTGCGCGACGCCGCACGTGCGGTGTCCCGCGATCTCGGTGCGTCCCGATGGTGATGGAGGTGCTCGCGTGGTCCAGCGGTACGTGATGTCGATCGACCAGGGCACCACCTCCACGCGATGCATCCTGTTCGACGCGCGGGGACGGCTGGTGTCGGTCGTCCAGCGCGAGCATCAGCAGCACTTCCCGCGGCCGGGCTGGGTCGAGCACGACGCGATGGAGATCTGGCGGAACCTGTCCCGGATCGTCCCTCAGGCACTGGCCGATGCCGGCGCGACCGCGGAGCAGGTCGTCGGTCTGGGAATCGCCAACCAGCGTGAGACCACGGTGCTGTGGGACCGGCGCACCGGCAATCCGGTCGGGCGCGCGATCGTCTGGCAGGACACCCGCACCGACGCCATGCTCGAGCAACTCGCCCGCGAACCGGGCGCCGACCGGGTACGGCAACTCTGCGGCCTGCCCCTCGCGACCTACTTCTCCGCGCCCCGGATCCGTTGGCTGCTGGAACGCACCCCCGGTCTGCGCGAGCGCGCCGAACGCGGCGACGTCCTCTTCGGGACGATCGAGAGCTGGCTGATCTGGAACCTCACCGGCGGCCCTGAGGGCGGCGTGCACATCACCGACGTCACCAACGCCTCGCGCACCATGCTGATGAACCTGCGCACGCTGTCCTGGGACGACGAGCTGCTGGAGTTCTTCGACGTCCCGCGTGCGATGCTGCCGGACATCCGGCCCTCGACCGAGGTGTACGGCACGACGTCGCGGGTCGTGCCCGGGATCCGGATCGCCGCCGCGCTCGGCGATCAGCAGGCGGCCTTGTTCGGCCAGACCTGTTTCGCCCCCGGCGAGGCCAAATGTACTTATGGCACAGGCAGTTTCCTGTTGCTCAACACCGGGCCGACACCGGTGCTCTCCACCCACGGCATGCTGACCACCGTCGGATTCAAGATCGGCGACGAGCCCGCCGTGTACGCCCTGGAAGGCTCGATCGCGGTCACCGGATCGCTGGTGCAATGGTTCCGCGACGGCCTCGAGCTGATCGGCAGCGCGCCAGAGATCGAGACGCTGGCGCGAACGGTCGAGGACAACGGCGGGTGCTACATCGTGCCCGCGTTTTCGGGACTCTTCGCGCCACACTGGCACAGTGAAGCCCGCGGCGTGATCGCCGGTTTGACCTCGTACATCACCAAAGGACACCTCGCCAGAGCCGTACTCGAAGCCACCGGATGGCAGACGCGCGAAGTCGTCGACGCGATGAACGCCGATTCGGGACTGGCGCTGTCCACGCTCAAGGTCGATGGCGGCATGACGGCGGACAACCTGTTGATGCAGTTCGTCGCCGACGTTCTCGACGTTCCGGTGGTCCGCCCGATGGTGGCCGAGACCGTGTCGCTCGGAGCGGCGTACGCGGCCGGGCTGTCAGTCGGATATTGGCCCGATCTCGAAGGGTTGCGCCGCAACTGGCACCGCGCCGGGCAATGGCTCCCGTCGATGGACCCCGCCCGCCGCGACAGCGAGTACGCGCATTGGCGGCAGGCGGTGGAGCTGACGTTCGGCTGGATGCGCCCTGGCCCGACGGCCACCGCGCCCGGCTCGGATCTGCTGGAGGTGGTGCTGTCCGACCACCGCCGGTTCGAGCAACTCTTCCGCGATCTGCGCAACGACGAGGCCGACCGGCCGGCCCTGGTCGCGGAGTTGTCCGCGTTGCTGGTCGCCCACGCGACGGCGACCGAACGGATCATCCGGCCCGAGCATTCGGACGACCGGCTCGCGGCGGACCTGCTGGCGGTACTGGAACCCGGCGAGGACTTCGACAAGGCGTTGGTGAACCTGGAAAACCTGGTCGACGCGCACGTCCGAACGGAGGAACGCGGCCTGCTGAACGAACTACGGCGCACACTGTCCACTTCGGACCGTACGGCGCTTGGCCGGGCTTTCGTCGCGGAACGGCAACGACAGCTGGACCTGGACTGCGGCTCCCCCACGCGTATCCGCGAACAGGGCGCCCGGCTGAAGCTGTAGCTTCTCTTGCGTCGACCGGTATCTTCACTTGATCTGTCCTCACCCCCAACAGGAGTGATCAAGTGCGTCGCTCAGCGAGCCGGTTCGCCACCATCGCCGCCACCGCCGCGGCCCTACTCGTCGGAGTGCTTCCCGGTTCAGCCGGAAGCACCGATCTCGAGCCGAGAGAACCGTCGAAAGACTCGGTGGTGTACCGCTCGCAAACGGTGATCGACGCCGAACCGTCACGTATCTGGCAACTCCTGGTCGACCTGCCCGGGTACGAAAGCTGGAATCCGTTCGTCGTCTGGGCGCAGGGCCGAAGCGAACCGGGCGCCTCGGTGAAGGTGCAGGTCATGCTCGGCGCACACCGGATGCCCGCCGACCACATCGTGCTGAAGGTCGACACGGAGAAGCGGTTCTGCTGGAAGGACGCCGGCTGGAACGCCTGGTTCGTCTACGGCCAGCGCTGCCGCACCCTCGTACCCCAGCCCGACGGCACGATCCAGGTGACGAACGAACTTCTGCTCGACGGCGCCCTGTCCGGCTCAGCCGATTGGGCCATGGGCCAAGCCATGCGGGACGGTATGGCCGCTGAGAACGCGGCGCTCAAGCGGGTCGCCGAAGCTCGGTAAGCCAGCGCCTGGGCCAGGTCCAAAGTCCGTGAAGGCCTCCTTCACTACCCTGAGAGTAGAGAAGGAGGCCTTCACGGATCACTTTCACGAGACTTAAGCGCCGAACATCAGCTTCCATTCGTCCAGCGACCGCGGCTGGAACACGAAGTTGGTGTCCTTGATCCGCGACAGTTTCGCCGAAGGTTCGGCCGAGTACTGGTGTCCCGGATAGACGACCGGGTCGCCGTCGAGACCGGCGAGCCATTGCAGGCTGCGGTAGATCGCGTCCGCGTCGCCGCCGGGGAAATCGGTCCGGCCGCAGCCTTCGAGGAACAGCGTGTCCCCCGAGACGAGGCGTCCGTCGACGAGGAAGCATTGGCTGCCCGGGGTATGTCCCGGCGTGTGCAGCATCCGGATCGGCACGGCGCCGACCTCGAGGACGTCGTCGTGTTCGTGCGAGCGCAGGTCGGTGGCCGAGACGCCGGTGACGCGGCGGACCCACTCGCTTTCCGCGCCGTTGACGTGGATCGGCACCTGAGCGCGTTCCAGCAGTTCCGCGATACCCGGCAACGAGAAGCCCATCATCTCGCCGCCGACGTGGTCGGGATGGTGGTGGGTGGCGAGCACCCCGGTGAGCCGCATGCCGTCGGCTTCCAGCAGGTCGAGCAGATCGCCCACCGCGTACGCCGGGTCGACGATCACCGCTTCGCTGGTTTCGCGGTCGCCCATCAGGTAGGCGAAGTTGACCATCTGAGTCGCGACCGGATCCCCCACCGCGAAATCGCGTCCCGCGAGCAACTGCCGGAAGTACAGCCTGTCAGCCATGGAGCTCACCTTACGGCTGCTACTCCCCCACGGTCCCGTCGGCCAGCTCGCGCAGGATGTCCAGATGCCCGACGTGCCGCGCGGTCTCCTGGACGACGTGACCGAGCACCCAGCGCACAGTGAATTCCTCCGACCGTCGCGCCCGCTCGTCGGGTGAAACACCGGCGAGCGTCTCCTCCGAACGAGCCCATTCGGCACGGTAGGCCTCGACGACGGAGGCCGGATCCCTCCCAGTCCACCTGTGCTTGGTCTGGCTCGGAGTGTCTCGAATGCCTCGTTGGGGACGTTGAGCGTCTCGTATGTGGCGTTGGGGACGTGTCTGTCCGGTGTGGACTGTTGCTGGTGTGACGGTGGTGAGGTGAGCGGGTGGCCCGCCCCGATCGAACCCGGTCAGCGCGCGGTCCGGCTGAGCCCGGCACGGGAGACCAGCAGCCAGGCCAGGTACAGACCGCCGATGGCTCCGGTCACGAGTCCGACCGGGAGACCGGCGTCGCCGAAGACCTGCTGGGTGATCAGATCGCTTCCCACCAGCAGGAGCATCCCCATCAGCGCGGCCGCGGCGAGTCCCGGGCCTGACGAACGAGTGAGCCGCTTCGCGAGCTGCGGCGCGGCCAGGGCCAGGAACGCGATCGGCCCGGCGGCCGCCGTCGCGACCGAGCACAGCCCGACGCTGGCGGCGATCAGTACCAGCCGGCTCCGGTTGACCGGAACACCCAGTCCCATGGCCGAATCGTCACCCATTTCCAGCAGGGAAAGCCTTCTGCCGTAGACGAACGCCAGCGGCAACAGTGCGCCGACCGCGATCGCGACCGGGACGACGTGTTCCCAGCCGCGCCCGTTCAGCCCGCCGACGAGCCAGGCCTGCGCGGCGATGCCGTCCTGCCAGGTGGACCGGGTGATCAGATAGGAGTTGAACGCGAGGAGCATCGCGTTGACGCCGATCCCGATGAGGATCAGCCGGAAGCCGTGCACCCCGCCTTTGGTCGCGAGCAGCGCGATCACCGTCGCGGTCACGATGCCTCCGACGAGCGCGCCGAGCGAGACCTGGAGCATCCCGCCGTGCACTACCACGATCACCATCAGGGCACCGGTCGCCGCCCCTTCGGTGAATCCGATGAAATCGGGGCTGCCCAAGGGGTTCCCGGACAGGCTTTGCAGGATCGCACCGCTCACCGAGAGCGCGCCGCCGACCAGCAGCGCGGTCAGCAGCCTCGGCAGCCGCAGCGTGGTCACGATGAATTCGGTGCCCTTGTCACCGAAACCGAACAGCGTCTGGATCACCTCGCCGACGCTCAGCGGGTAGTCCCCGGTCGTCATGCTCACCGCGCCGACGAAGAACACGGCGACGGCCAGAAGCGCGACGACGATGATCGCCCTCGGCGTGACGCGCACGGACAGTCCGCCACGCGGGCTGCTCAGGACGCGGGTCGTCATCGGGGTGTGCTCCTTGAGATCCGTCACAGCTTGAGATCCGTCACAGCTTGAGATCCGTCACAGCCGGGCCAGCTTCCTGCGCCGGCACAGCGCGATGAACACCGGCGCTCCGAGGAACGCGACGATGATGCCCGCCTGCAGTTCCTCCGGCGGGTGCAGCACGCGGCCGATGACGTCCGCGCCGATCAGCACGATCGGTGCGAGCAGCATCGAATACGGCAGCACCCAGCGCTGGTCCGGGCCGGCCAGCATCCGTGCGGCGTGCGGGACGGCGAGGCCGACGAACACGATCGGCCCGATGGCCGCCGTGGCCGCGCCGCACAGCAGGGTCACCACGATCGCGCCGAGCACCCGGGTCCGGCCGATGTTCGCGCCGAGGGCCTTGCCGGTCTGATCGCCGAGGGCCAGCACGTTGAGTGGCCGGGCGAGCAGCAGCGCGATGATCACGCCGACCACGACGAACGGGGAGATCTGCGCCAGCACGTCCCATTTGCGGCCGCTGAGCGAACCGACGTTCCAGAACCTGAACTGGTTGAACGTGGTGGGGAACATCAACAGGACGGTCGCGACGTATGCCTGGAGCACGGCCGTGATGGCGGCGCCGGCGAGCACCAGCCGGTCCGGTGTCGCACTACGGCCCGCGGAACCGAGCAGGTAGACGACGACCGCGGCGGCCGCGGCTCCGGCGAAGGCGAACCAGATATAGCCGAGCACTCCGGTCGTGCCGACGAAGGCGATCCCCGAAACGACCGCGGCGGCCGCGCCGGTGTTGACGCCGAGCAGGCCCGGGTCGGCGAGCGGGTTCCGGGTGAGCGCCTGCATCACCGCGCCCGCCAGGCCGAGCGCCGCGCCGACGAGGACGCCGAGCAGCGTCCGGGGAATGCGGAGATCGTGGATGATCACGGCTTCGGTCGAGCCGTCGTTGTGCCAGAGGACCGTCCAGGTCGACGTGAACGGGATGTTCTTCGAACCGATCCACACGCTTAGCAGGAAAACGAGCGCGAGCACGGCGAGCCCGATCACCAGACCGCCGGCGCGGAACGTCCGTACCGCCGCGCTCGGCGGGGACGCCTGCTCGGGCGGGCGCTCGGTGACGACCACGAAACCTCCTTCGCTCCGCGCATGACTTCCCGGCGGGAAACGTACCTCAAAGTGAGGCGAGGCTAACCGAACGCCGGAGTTCACCTCAGCGGGCCCACCTACTTAGACTAGCCTTACCTACCCCGACGAACGGAGGCGCCGGTGACGGCATCGGCCACCACCAGCCGGAGCGTGCTGCGCCAGGCGATTTCCGGGCAACGACGGCATGTCGTGCTCGCTTCCGCACTCGCCGCCGGCCATCAGGGCGGGGAGGCGCTCGTGCCGGTGATCATCGGCCTGGTGATCGACCAGGCCGTCGCGGGCGGCTCGGTCGGCACGCTCGTCATCTGGCTCGCGATACTCGGCGTGGTCTTCGCGGGGCTGTCCTATAGCTACCGGTTCGCCGCACGCGCCGCCGAGGGCGCGTCGCTGCGAGCCGCGCACGAGATCCGGATCGCGATCAGCAGACGTGTCCTGCACCCCGGCGGCGGCGCGGAAAACGGCAAGCTGGCCGGCGAATTGGTGAACGTCGGCACGAGCGACGCGCAACGGGTCGGCGTCGTGAACGCCGCGCTGCCGTTCGCGATCGCCGCACTCGCCGGGGTACTGGTGAGCGCCGTCGCCCTGCTTCGCATGTCCGTCCCGCTGGGGCTGCTGGTCCTCCTCGGGACACCGCCGCTGCTGTATCTCGCGCATCTCATCGGCAAACCGCTGGAACGGCGCAGTGAGGCCGAGCAGGAGCGGGCCGCCCACGCCTCCGGCATCGCGACGGACCTGGTCTCCGGTCTGCGGGTACTCAAGGGCATCGGCGCCGAATCGACCGCCGTCGCGCGCTACCGGAACACCAGCCAGGACTCGCTGAAGGCGACCTTGCGCGCCGCCCGCGCGAAGGCGTGGCACGACGGCTCGGTGCTGGCGCTGACCGGGATCTTCATCGCGATCGTCGCACTGGTCGGCGGGCATCTGGCGTCGTCGGGGGCGATCAGCGTCGGTGATCTCGTCGCCGCGGTCGGCCTCGCCCAGTTCCTGCTCACGCCGTTCCTGATCTTCTCGTGGGTCAACGGCGAACTGGCGCAGGGACGCGCGTCGGCGGGCCGGGTCGCCGAACTGCTGTCCACCCCGCCCGCCGTCAAGGCAGGCGACGGCGAACTTCCGTTGCCCGCCAACGGAAATATCCGGCTGACCGGGGTGTCGTACGGCAGTCTGCGCGGCGTCGACCTCGACATCCCGGCCGGGGAGCTGGTCGGCGTGGTCGCCACGGACCCGGCCGTCGCGACGGACCTTCTCGAGTGCCTCGGGCGCGCCGGTGACCCCACTGCGGGCACCGTCCACGTCGACGGCGTCGATCTGTCCACTGTGGACCCAGATCGGGTAAGGGAGGTCGTCCTGGTCGCCGCGCACGATGCCGATCTGTTCGAAGGAACGGTGGCGGAGAACGTCCTCGCCGGCGGCTCCTCCCCTGACTCCCGCGTCAAGGCCTTGACGGCGTCCGCGGCGGACGAGGTCGCCGAAGCGCTGCCCGAGGGAGTCGACACCGCCGTCACCGAACGCGGGCGGTCGCTCTCGGGTGGCCAGCGACAACGTGTCGCACTGGCGCGCGCCCTCGCGGCGGAGGCGCCGGTGCTCGTCGTGCACGATCCGACGACGGCGGTGGACACGGTGACAGAGGCGAAGATCGCCACCGGACTGGCCAGGCTCCGACAAGGACGGACCACGATCCTGGTGACCACGAGTCCCGCATTGCTCGCCGCCACGGACCGCGTCGTCGTCCTCGACGGCGGCCGCGTCACCGGCGAGGGCGGCCACGCCGACCTCGTGCACGAGCGGGCCGACTACCGCGCGGCGGTGCTGTCGTGACCCGCGAACTTCTCCCCACCGCCGACGGCAAGCGGATCCGGGCGGTCCTCGGCGAACTGCTGCGTACGTCGAGGGCGCGGGCCGTCGGCGCGCTCGCGATCCTGGTCGGCGCGACCGCGATCGGGCTGCTCACCGCTCCCCTGCTCGGGCACGTTGTCGATCTCGTCACCGGCGAACGGCCGGCCACCGAACTGACCGCCCCCGTCGTCGCGCTCGTCCTGGTCGCCATCGCGCAGGCGATCGCGACCGCGTTCGGCGTGTCGCTGACCGCACGGCTCGGCGAAACCATGCTGGCGGAGCTGCGCGAACGGTTCGTCGACCGCGCCTTGGGCCTTCCGCTGGAACAGGTCGAACGCGCGGGCTCGGGCGATCTCACGGCTCGCGTGACGAACGACGTCACCGTGGTCGCGCGGGCGGTCCGTGAGGCGATGCCCGAACTGGGCCGGTCGGTGCTGACCATCGTGCTCACCCTCGGCGCGCTCGCCGTCCTCGACTGGCGATTCCTGCTGGCCGCCCTGCTGGCCGCGCCGATCCAGCTGCACACCGTGCGCTGGTACGTCCGCAACGCCGTCCCGCTCTACGCCGAGCAGCGGATCGCGACCGGATCGCAGCAGCAGCAACTGCTCGACACCATCGGCGGCGCGAAGACCGTCCGCGCGTTCCGCCTCGCCGACGCACATGTGGAGCGGGTGCGCCTGCGGTCCGAGGGCGCGATGGAGCTGATGCTGCGCGGTGTCCGGCTGATGACCCGCTTCTTCGCCCGGCTCAACCTCGCCGAGTTCGTCGGCCTCTCGGCCGTGCTCGCAGCCGGTTTCCTGTTGGTGGGCAACGGCTCGGTGACGGTCGGTGTCGCGACGGCGGCGGCACTGTACTTCCACGGCCTGTTCGGCCCGATCAACACCGCGCTGGCCCTCGTCGACGACGCACAGGCAGCCTTGGCGAGCCTCGCGCGGCTGATCGGCGTCGCCGACCTTCCCGCCCCGCGCGAACCCCAGCGCCCCGCGAAACCGCTTGACGCGTCGGTGAAAACGGCAGCCGTCTGCCATTCCTATGTGGACGGACATCCGGTGCTGCGCGACGTCGACCTCCAGCTCGGGCCGGGCGAGCGGGTCGCGCTGGTCGGCGCGAGCGGCGCCGGGAAGACGACACTCGCGAAACTCATCGCGGGCATCCACACTCCGGGCTCGGGCACGGTTTCGGTCGGCGGAGTCCTGCTCGACGAACTCGGGCCGACGGCGACCAGACAGGCGGTCGCGCTGATCAGCCAGGAAGTCCACGTCTTCGCGGGTTCGCTGGCGGACGACCTGCGGCTCGCGCGGCCGGACGCTTCCGATGGGGAGCTGCGGGCCGCGCTCGACAAGGTCGGCGCGCTCAGCTGGGCCGATGCACTGAGCGAGGGCCTCGCCACCGTCGTCGGTGAAGGCGGGCATCAGCTGACCGTCACGCAGTCCCAGCAGCTCGCACTCGCCAGACTGATCCTCGCGGATCCGCCGATCGCGATCCTCGACGAGGCGACCGCCGAAGCGGGCAGTTCCGGCGCGAAGACCCTGGAAGCAGCCGCTGCCGCCGCCCTCGAAGGACGTACCGGGCTCGTCGTCGCGCATCGGCTCACCCAGGCCGCCGCGTCGGACCGGGTCGTCGTGCTCGAGGCGGGTGCGGTCGTGGAAAGCGGTACGCACGACGAACTCGTGGCCGCGGGTGGTCGGTACGCAACGCTTTGGGCCGCCTGGTCGGACAACCGTTCACGGACGTGACCCGGGACGCACCGGTGCCGGTTGCAATAGCCCGATCAGCGCCTTAGGTTAGGCAAACCTGATTATCCTAATCCGGCGAATTCGCCGGGCCGCCGATCAATGAAGGACGGATGATGGCCCGAATCCCCACCCCCTCCGCCGTGCGCGGGCGCCTTCGGACCGCCGGTGTGCTGGCGTCCGCGCTGGTGCTGGCCGCTTCGCTCACCGCGTGTGGCGGTGGCGGCGAGCCGGCCGCCCCGGCCTCGCAGGGTTCCGCCGGTTCCGCGGTCGACGCGAACGCCTTCCCCACGACGATCGAGCACAAGTACGGCAGCACGACCATCTCCGCGGAGCCGAAGCGTGTCGTCACGGTCGGCCTGACCGAACAGGACGCGCTGCTCGCCCTCGGCGTCGTCCCGGTCGGTGTCACCGAGTGGCTCGACAAGTACCCCGGCACGATCGCCCCGTGGGCGAAAGACAAGCTCGCCGGCGCCGCGCTGCCGGAGGTCCTCAAGGACGTGGACGGACCGCAGTACGAGAAGATCGCCGCGCTCAAGCCGGACCTGATCATCGCGCTGTACTCCGGGCTCACCAAGGAGCAGTACGACAAGCTGAGCCAGATCGGCGTCCCGGTCGTCGCGCAGCCGAAGGAGTACAACGACTACGGCATCCCGTGGCAGGAGGCGACCAAGAAGATCGGCCAGGCCATCGGGCGCACGACGAAGGCGAACGAACTGGTCAAGGGTGTCGAGGACAAGTTCGCCGAGACACGCAAGGCGCACCCGGAGTTCGAGGGCAAGTCGGCTCTGATGGCCTCGACCTACGAGGGTTACTTCGTCTACGGCAGCCAGGACCCGCGTTCACGCATCCTAGAATCGCTCGGCTTCAAGCTGCCCGCCGACCTCGACGCCGCCATCGGTGACAAGTTCGGCAAGAGCATCAGCGCCGAGCGGACCGACCTGCTCGACCGCGACGCACTCGTGTGGCTCGTCGAAGGGGAGGCGCCGTCCCGGGAGCTCCTCGGCAAGGACGCGCTCTACACGGGTTTGAAGGTGGCGAAGGAAAAGCGTGAGATCTTCGTCGAGGACGGGAGCGACTACGGCGCCGCGATCTCCTTCGTGACCGTGCTGAGCCTGCCCTTCGTGATCGACCGGCTCGCCCCGCAGCTCACCGCCGCGGTCGACGGCAACCCGGCGACCGAGGTCAAGCCCGCGTCCTGATCGGCACGTTCGATCGACGCAGCGATGAACCGGGCCGCGAGCAACGCTCGCGGCCCGGTTCTGTTCGGTCCGGTTCAGTCGCGCAGGCCGATCGCTTCGATCGGTTTCGCGCGCAGCGCCACCCTCGTGGACAGGCCGAGCGCGAGCAGGCCGAGCAGGATCGCGCCGCCGATGATCCCGCCGTATGCGGCGATCGGTCCGGACGGCAGCGGCGAACCGCGGAGCCCGATGTTCAGTAGCGTTATACAGGTCGATGTCACCACGGTCGAGCGCCGCCAACGTGCGAGGCAGCCGCGACGCGAGTGTGGTCGCGACATCGAGCAGATCACCGGCCTTGTTACGAGAGACCGAGAAGCGCAGAGCAACCTCCTCGGTCACCGATCTTCGCGAACCACCCACTTCAGCGAACCGCGCCAACGCCCGCACCAGACGCCCCTGCGCCTGCCGCGCCAGTTTCTCTTCAGCGAAAGACACGTCGAGAAAACGCGCCGCCTCAGGATTATGAACAGGAAGATTGGGCATACACCCACTATAGTCGAACATTAGTTCGAGCGCATCTATTTGCCGGTATCCTCCCCCGTTAATTCCCGCCGTAAGTTCGTGGGGCATTTAGCCGCACACTTCGTCTGGGTCCCCACAACGTCCCGCCGGCTAACGCGCCTTGAGGAGTGTCTGTCCGGAGTGGATGGTTGCTGAAGCGACAGTGGTACTGAGAGATATCAGCGCCCCGAATCCACCAACTTATGGCACAGTGACCCCCGTGCCATTGGACGATCTCCCGAACTGGCTACCGGCCTGGTGCCTGGACCACCTGAACGCCGAACCCACCGACTCCCTGTTCCAGGTGCAACAGATGTCGACGGTCGTCGGCCTCCGGCTGGCCGACGGCAGGAACGTCGTGGTCAAGGCCCGCCCCGATGACGGCCGAGCCGCGTCGTGTGTCGCGGCGCAGGCCCGTCTGGCCGAGCGCGGGTTTCCGTGCGCCCGCCCGCTCACGCCGTCGATCGGTGTCGGTTCGCTGGCCGTGCATGCGGAGGAGTTCCGTCCCGGCGGCGACGTGTTGCATGGGGACTCGCCGGACGAGGCCGTGCGCTACGCGGAGGTGTTCGCCTGGCTGATGGCCGAACTGGCCGACGTGACGGTCGCGCCGCCCCTGCCGAATCCCCGTTGGGCTCGTTGGGACCACACGGATTCGGGGCTGTGGCCGTCGATCGACTTCCTCGATGAGCGGGATCAGAGCACGGTGCCCGAGTATGTCGTCGAGACCGCCGAACGGGCCCGCAAGCGGCTACTGGCCACGAATCTGCCGTGCACGCTCGGCCACGCCGACTTCGAGGCACAGAACCTCAGATGGTACGGCCGGGAAGTGTGGACGGTGCACGACTGGGACAGTCTGGCCTGGCAACCGGAGGCAGCGCTGGCAGGAGCGGCGAGCGCGACGTTCGCCGGCGCGGGGCCGCCCACGCTGGCGCCGATCGAGAGTTCCGAGGCATTCCTGTCGACCTATCAGGACATTCGGGGACGCCTGTTCACGGCCGAGGAGCAAGAGATCCTGTGGGCGGCCAGCGTATGGCAGGCCGCCCACCACGCCCGCTGGGAAGCGTTGCACGGCAACAAACCGGTATGCCTCGACGCGGTCCGGGAACAAGCAGCCGAACGCCTCCACCGAGCGAACGCCTGAGACAAAGGGCGATCGCCGCCGAGGCGCGAGCCCGGCGGCGACCCTCACATCATCAGTAAGCAGCGAGCCGGACGGTCTTCCACCCGGTCCCGATCTGCTTGGCCTGCCCGAACGAGCCGTTGCCCGTACCGAGCCATTGCCACAGAGTCCCGTCCGAAGACCGGACCGCGACGACATCGGCCTTGGCATCACCGTTGATGTCCATTGTGGTCAGCTGTCCGAAGCCGGACCAGCCACTGCCGACCTGAACACCGTTGCCGTACGAGTCCCCGTTCCGCTTCCAGAACGACAACGCGCCGGCGGAGGTGATCGCCCAGATGTCACCATCGCCGTCGCCGTCCGCGTCAGCGGCCGTGTGCCGCGGGTAAGCGGACCAGCCGGGGCCGAGCAGGTCCGCCGCGGCGAAGCCGCCGGTTCCCTTGCCGACGTAGAGGTTGAGGTTCCCACCGTCACGGGCCAGGATGTCGGCCTTGTTGTCCCCGTTGACGTCCGCGACCGAGAAGTGGTCGACAACGCTCCAGCCGGTCCCGACCTGAACCCCTTCTGAAAACGAACCGTTCCCTCGGTTGCGCCAATGGAAGAGCGCAGAACCGTTGGTGGCGAAAAGATCCGCCCAGCCATCGGCATTGGCGTCCCCGATCGCGACCCGGCCGAACCCGGTCCAGCCGGCGCCGATCCGTGACCTGGCCCCGAATCCGCCACCGGACTTCCCGGGGTAGAGCCAGGCGACCCCGTCGGCATCCACACCGACGGCATCGTCGTACTTGTCGCCGTTGATGCTCTTCGCGGCCTTGGGCGGCGGTGGTGTCGCACCGATCGCCGCTCGAGCGTCGTCGAGGAACTGGCGGTACGAACCGGACCGGTAGGTCGACCACGGCGACCAGTCCCCACCCCGGTCGGAGATCCGGAAGGCCGCGTTAGCATTGCACTGTGCGTTGTAGGCGCACGCATCGGAGACATCAGGGTGGTAGTAATCGTTGATCTGCCACAGCCCGCGGTCGATGGAATGACCTGGATTGACGCCGCGCGCGGCCGGATCACACCGGGATTCCGCCATCGCGACGGCCACCGCGACGACGAAGTTCTCACCGCTGAATCCGGCGACCCGTCCCACGGAGACACAGAGATCGATGTCACCGGCCGCCTGCGCGGGGGTAACGACGATGGTCGTACAGGCCGCGATCGCCGCCGCGGTCACCGCGACGAACCGGCGAACGAGCGAATGTCCCTTGCTGGTCATGGACTTCTCCCTCATTCTCGCGGCCCGTCAGAATCCACCGAGGCGGAAGGCCAGCCAGCCACTGCCGATCTGAGCCGCCTGGCCGAACGTGCCGTTGCCGGTTCCCAGCCACTGCCAAAGGGTTCCGTCGGACGAGCGGACCGCGACGATGTCGGCCTTGTTGTCGCCGTTGATGTCCATTGTGGTCAGCTGCCCGAAGCCGGACCAGCCGCTGCCGACCTGATCACCGGCACCGAAGGAATCACCGTTCCGCTTCCAGAACGAGAGCGCGCCGGCGGAACTGATCGCCCAGATGTCGCCGTCCCCATCGCCGTCCGCGTCCGCGACCGTGTGCCGCGGGTAGGCCGACCAGCCGGGGCCGACGAGAGCGGGCGCACTGAACCCACCGGTCCCCTTGCCGGTGTACACCTTGAGGTTCCCGCCATCGCGGGTGACGATGTCGGCCTTGTTGTCGCCGTTGACATCGGAGACCGAGAAGTAGTCGACGGCCGTCCAGCCGCTCCCGACCTGAACTCCGGACGAGAACGTACCGTTGCCGCGGTTGCCCCAGTGGTAAAGGCCGCCGGTCGAGTTGGTGGCGAACAGTTCCGCCCAGCCGTCCGCGTTGGCGTCACCGATACCGATCCGGCCGAATCCGCCCCAGCCCGGACCTATCCGCACGCGGGTCCCGAATCCGCCACCGGAGGTCCCGGGATACATCCACGCGACACCGTCGGAGTCCACAGCGACCGCGTCGTCGTACTTGTCCCCGTTGATGCTCTTGCCCGCCTTCACGGGGGCCGACCCGCAGTTCTTGGAAGTGAGAGACCCTGTCGGGTAAGGGAAGCGAGTGCCGTTGAAGGTCGCGGGACGGATATTGCCCGGGTACCCCGAAGCGCCCTGACGGACTTCGTAGTGCAGGTGCGGCGAAATCCCGGGATTGGTCTCACTGGTGTTGCCGACCCAGCCGATCAGCTGCCCCTGGGAGACCGCCTCGCCCTTGTCGACGGCCATGTCGTCGAGGTGGGCATAGTAGGTGTGGTAACCGGAGCTTCCGTGCCGGATCTTCACCAGATTCCCGAAGCCGTTGTCCTTCTGGTACGCGGCCGTCTCGACGGTTCCCGCCGCCGCGGCCAGCACCGGCTTACCACGATCCTGTGCGCCACTGCCCAGATTGAAGTCGAGTTCCCAGTCGGTCCGGTGCGCGCCACTGGACGGGTTGTTGCCCTTCCACACCTCCCCACAGGTGAACGGCAGCTGGAAGGCGGGTTCGGCGGCCTGGGCCGGGGTGGCGAGCCCGGTGAACGCGGTGACCCCGGCGAGCGTGCTCACCACCAGGCGTCTGGCGAATCTGCTGTCTCTCATGGGCTTTCCCCTTCGGTCCGGGAGCGGGCGAGCCACAGTGGCAGCAGACGCTAAGCAAGCACTAACCGCGCCGCTTATGCGCTCACCCGCTCCAGGACCGGTGACTCAGAGGCGGCCCCGATGCTCGGCGATCATCTCGGCATAGCGGTGGCCGCTCGCCTTGACCGTGCGGACCTGGGTGTCGTAGTCGACCCGCACCAGCCCGAACCGCTTCCCGAGACCGCTGTCCCATTCGAAGTTGTCGAGCAGGGACCAGGCGAAGTAGCCCTTGACCGGCGCACCGGCCTCGGCGGCACCGGCGACGGCCCCCACGTGCTCTTCCAGGTAGGCGATGCGGTCGGCATCATCGACCGAGCCGTCCTCGCCGACCTTGTCGTCGAACGCGGCCCCGCTCTCGGTCACATAGATCGCCCGGGCGCCGTACTCGTCGGCCATCCGGTGGATCAGGTCTGCCAGCCCCTTGCCGTGGATCTCCCAGCCCATCGCGGTGGTGGACGCGCCTTCGACCGGAACCTGCCGGGCGTAGGGAGCCGGGCCGGACGGATCGTCCTCGACGATCTGGCGGAAGTAGTAGTTCAGCCCGTGATAGCCGACGGGAGCCGAGATGACCTCGAGGTCGTCACCGATCACCGGAGGTTCGACGCCGTAGACGTCGATCATGTCCGCCGGGTAGCCGCGCCCGTTCGACGGGTCGAGCCACCACCGGTTGACGTGTCCGTCCATCCTCCTTGCCGCCTCGACGTCAGCGGTGGAGTCCGACGCGGGTTCGATGCCGCTGAGGTTGACCACGAGACCGACGTTGGCGGGCTCGGCGGAGTTGGCGTTGATCGCCTGCATGCCGAGACCGTGGGCGAGCAGCAGATGGTGTGAGGCGTGGACGGCCTGCTTGATGTCCTTGACACCGGGTGCGAACCGGCCTTCGAGGTAGCCGATCCAGGCGGAGCACAGCGGCTCGTTGATGGTGTTCCAGTCCTTGACCCGGTCACCGATCCGCGCCGCGACGATGGCCGCGTAGTCGGCGAAGGCGTACGCGGTGTCGCGCTCCGGCCAGCCCCCGACCGCCTGCAGCGCCGAGGGCAGATCCCAGTGGAACAGCGTGGCGAACGGCCGGATCTCCGCCTCGAGCAGCGCGTCGACGAGCCGGTCGTAGTGGTCGAGACCCAGGGCGTTGACCTCACCGCGACCGGTGGGGATCACGCGGGGCCAGGCGATCGAGAAGCGGTA
The DNA here is from genome assembly GCA_963766045.1 of uncultured Actinomycetota bacterium. Classification (GTDB taxonomy): domain Bacteria; phylum Actinomycetota; class Actinomycetes; order Mycobacteriales; family Pseudonocardiaceae; genus Amycolatopsis. The sequence goes on from CAVXYN010000003.1 coordinate 4,172,541, forward strand.
GGCGTCCAAGCCCAGTTGCTTCATGATGCCGAGATCCTCCGGCCAGCGCCGGTAGTGGTCGCAGGCGACATCGCCGGTGTCGCCGTTTTCGATGGTCCCGGGGATGCGGACGAAGTCGTCCCAGATGGACGGGAGGCGGCCGTCAACGTTGACAGCGCCCTCGACCTGGTATGCGGCTGTCGCCGCACCCCACAGGAAATCGGCGGGCAGGTGCAGATTCAAGGCAGACCTCTCTTCGGCGAAGCGACTCGGCTGGGACGGCGGCTTTATTTCACGGCGCCGGCGGTCAGGCCGGCGACGAGATAGCGTTGGAGCAGAAGGAATCCGGCGACGACCGGCACGGAGACGATCAGGGACGCGGCCATGACCTGGTTCCAGTAGACCTGCACCTGCGTGGAGTACTCCTGGAGACCGACGGCCAGGGTTCTCGTGCCCGAGTCGGTCATCACCGACGCGAACAGGACCTCGCCCCAAGCGGTCATGAACGAGTAGATCCCCACCGCGACGATGCCGGGCATCGCGGCCGGGATGACCACCCGGATCAGCGCGCCGATCGGCCCGTTGCCGTCGACCATCGCGGCCTCGTCCAGCTCCCGCGGGATCGAGTCGATGTAGCCGGCGAGCATCCAGATGGCGAACGGCAGCGAGAACGTCAGGTAGGTGACGATCAGCCCGAGGCGGGAGCCGTACAGCACGATGCCGGTGGTGTTGCCGATGTTGACGAAGATCAGGAACAGCGGCAGCAGGAACAGGATCCCGGGGAACATCTGCGTGGACAGCACGGTCATCTTGAAGAAGTTCCGGCCGCGGAACCGGTAGCGGCTCAGCGCGTACGCCGCGAAGATCGCGATCAGCACCGAAAGGATCGCCGCCGAGCCGGAAATGACCAGGCTGTTCACGAAGTACTCGGCGAGCGGGATGGTCTCCCAGATGTCGAAGAACGGCTGGATGGTCAGCGTGGTCGGGAACCACTCCCATTTGCCCTGCACGTCCCCGAGCGGCTTCAGCGACGACGAGACCATCGCGTAGAGCGGCAGCAGGGTGAACAGGGTGAGAAAGCCGAGGACGATTCGGCGGGCCCAGGCGACCCAGCGTGGTTCAGACACTCGCGTTCCTCCTGCGGGATGTCAGGCCGAGGTAGACCACACTGACCAGCAACAGGAACAACAGCAGAAGTACCGACATCGCCGAGCCGAGACCGAAGTTCCAGGTGACGAACGAACTCTGGTAGATGTGGATCGAGATCAGCGACGCCTCCTTCGGCGCAGAAGCTCCAAAAAGGACATACGGCGTGTTGAAGTCGTTGAAGGTCCACAGGAACAGCACGAGCAGCAGGACCTGGTTGACCGGCCGGAGCATCGGCTGGGTGATCGCGTGGAACTGCCGCCACCAGCCCGCTCCGTCGATCGCGGCGGCCTCGTAGAGATCGCCCGGGATGTTCTGCAGCCCGGCCATCACGATCAGGAACGCGAACGGCCAGTTACGCCAGACCGAGACGACCACCAGCGACCAGAAGCTGTTGTCCCCGATCAGCCAGAAGGAATCGGTGCCCAGCAGGCTGTTCACCAGCCCGGTGTCACGCTGGAACATGAACGACCAGGTGATCACCGCGGCGTACATCGGCAGCGCGTACGGCACCAGGAACAGGGTCCGCAGCACGCCACGGCCGCGGAAGTTCTTCTGCATCAGCACGGCCGCCGACGTCCCGAACAGCCAGCAGAAGCCGACCGAAAGAACCGTGTAGACCACACTGATCCAGAACGAGTTCAGCAGCGACTTGCCGGCCGCGGAGTTGAAGTCCAGGACGAACTTGTAGTTGTCGAATCCCGCCGCCGGAGCGGACGAGAAGTCCCGGATGAAGAACTGGGTCAGCTTGAAGAAACTCATCCCGAGGCCGGCGACCATCGGGATGAGGTGCACGAGCAGTTCGAGCAGGATGGCCGGAAGCAGGAGGATGTACGGAAGCGCGTTCCGCCTTCGCTTCGTCCGCTTGCCCTTCGGCTGAGGCGCCCCGGCCGTTTTCACGGCCGGGGCATGATCGAGCGCGGTCGGCATCAACTACCGGCCGCGATCTGCTGATCGGCCTGGGTCAGCTGCTCCCTGATCTTCCCGCCGTCGACGGCCTTGCCCCCGGCGATGTCGGCGAACATCGATTTCATCGCGGTCCCGATGAGCGTCTCGAACTGGGATTCCTGCGGAACCTGCGGCATCGGCTCGGAGGTGGTGGCGAGCACGCTCTGGAAGACCTTGACGTCCTCGGTCTGGAACGCCGGGTCGCTGTAGGCGTCCTGGACTGTCGGCAGCGAGCCGTAGGTCTTGTTGAGCAGCGCCTGCTCCTCGGCCGAGACCATGAACTTCACGAAGTCCAGCGCGGCGTCGGGGTTCTTGGCGTTCTTGAACACCGACATGTTGATACCGGCGACGAAGCTGGTGACCTTCCGGCCGCTCGACGGCGGAGCGGCCGGCAGCGGGATCGGCGCGACGCCGAGGTTGGCCATGTCCATCCCGATGCTCTTGAACGAACCGGCCGAGGCCTGGTTCATGAACATCGCCGCCTTGCCATCGGACAGGTCCTTCAGCGACTTGGCGGTGTCGGCGTACTCGGCGTTCGACGGGTCGACGATCTTGTCCTTCTGCATCAGGTCGACGAACTGCTGCAGAGCCGCGACCGACGAGTCCGACGCCAGCTGCGGCTTACCCTCCGCGGTGAAGAACTGCGCCCCCTGCTGCGCCCCGAGAATCGCCGCGTAGTGGCTGTTCTCAGTGACCTGACCGGCTTGAAGGGACAACCCCCACTGCCCCTTCTCGGGCTTGGTCAGCTTCTTGCCGGTCTCGACGAGCTCTTCCCAGGTGGTGGGCGGCTTGGTGACACCGGCCTCGGCGAAGAGCTTCTTGTTGTAGTAGAGACCGTAGGCCTGGCCGTAGAGCGGGACGCCGACCGCGGGCTGGCCGCTCGCGCCGGTGGCCGCCAGCGACGGACCGAGGAAGCGGGACTTGCCGCCGATCTTCTCGAGCGCGGCGTCGTCGAACGGCAGGAACGCCCCGGTCGCCTGCAGCGAGGCCGACCAGGTGTTGCCGATGTTGAGCACGTCGGGGCCCTGGCCGGAGGTGGTGGCGGCGAGGATCCGGTTGAGCAGATCCGTCCACGGGACGACCTCGAGCTTGACCTTGATCCCCGAGGCCTTCTCGAACTTGTCCAGCTCGGGCTGCAGGACCGCCTTGTCATTGTCGAGACTGGTGCCCTGGTTGGACGCCCAATACACCAGCTCCTTGGGCGCGCTGGACGACGTTTCGCCGCCGCACGCCGTCGTGGTGGCGGCAGCCAGCGCCAGGACGAGCGCTGGAGCGATCTTTCCGATTCGCATCAATGGTCCTCGGGGTGAGTGGCCAAGCCGCGTACCCGCTTGTGACACGGGACACGCCTTATTTCAGGGCTTGAGTTAAGCCTTGGTAGAGCGTGCCGTCAAGTCCCAAGATGCTCTTGCGTCCCGGCCGGCCCCGCGTGAGCGGTTACCTGGTCAGCCGGGTTATCGGTGGAGAAGCACCGTACCCCGCCTCGCGCCGCACCAGGACAGCCAAGGCCTCTCCGCGATGCGTCGCGAAGAGATCGAGGGCCGCATCCCTGTCGCGGGCCCGCAAAGCGGTCGCCAGCCGCCGGTGTTCGGCGGGGATACCGGCGAGGTAGCCCTCGGAGCTCACGCCGATCCGGGTCAGCAGGAACAGATGCACCTGCGAGCGTATGGCCTGCCACGCTTCGATCAGCCGCCGATGCCCGGACGCGGCGTAGACGGCGTCGTGGAAGTCGATGTCGCAGCGCACCATCTCGTGTTCGTCGTCCGCCCGTTCCATCCGCGCGACGACCCGGTCGACCACCTCGAGGTCCGCGTCCGAGGCGTTGGCGATCACCAACTCGACGGCGAGTTGCTCCAGCGCGGAGCGCAGGCTGTCGAGTTCGGCGACGTCTTGGTCGGACAGCGTCGTCACGGTGGCGCCGCGATGCCATTCGCTCCGGACGAGCCCTTCGCGTTCCAACCTGAGCAGGGCCTCGCGCACCGGACCGCGGCTGACCCCGAGCGCCCCGGACAGCTCGACCTCGCGCAATTGCGCGCCGGGCGGGTACACACCACCGAAAATGGCGTCTCTGACCCTGTCGGCCACCTCGTCGGCCAAACCCCGGCGGCGCGCGGGCACCACCCGGCCAGGTTCGCTCATCGCCGTTCTCCTTCTCGAAACGCCCGGTCTTGTCGTAATGTTAACATTGCTACAAGCCTCCGCCCCATCGGAAGGAACACGCCGGAAATGACCGTCCTCGACTCGCCCATCCCCCGTTTCCACCTCGCCATGCCGGTCGACGACCTCGCCGCGTCCCGCCGGTTCTACGGCGAGGTGCTCGGCTTCGAGCAGGGCCGCAGCTCCGAAACCTGGATCGACTGGAACCTCCACGGCCACCAGTTCGTCACCCACCTGGCGCCGTCGCGGCCGCAGCGCATCCAGAACCCGGTCGACGGCCACGACGTTCCGGTCCCCCACTTCGGTCTGATCCTCACCGTGCCGGAATTCCAGAAGCTCGCGGACCGGCTTCGCACCGCGGGGACCGAGTTCGTGATCGAGCCTTATGTCCGGTTCGAGGGGCAGACCGGTGAGCAGTGGACGATGTTCCTGCTCGACCCCGCCGGCAATGCGCTGGAGTTCAAGGCGTTCGCCGACGACTCGCAGGTTTTCGCGGCATGAGGCGGCTCATCCAGAATCCCATCGATCGATAATCTCCCGGTTATCGATCGGTGCGGTCCTCCGCGTTGTTCGTGGCGCCGATCCAGGCGAAAGTCGACGTATCAGCAAAGACCGACGTCAGGAGACAGCCACCATGTCCGAAACGATCCTTCTCCGGGCCGCCGCCGCCGAGGTCGTCAGCGACGCACCCGGCAGTCTGATCACCCTGCTGGCCGACTCCCCCGCCACCGACGGCGGGTTCACCACCAACCGCGCCACCCTGAAGCAGGGCGTTTTCGGTACCCCCGCGCACTTCCACACTCGCGCGACCGAGCTCTTCTTCGTCATCGACGGAACACTCCAGGTCCTCGTCCAGGACGAACTCCACATCCTGGAGAAGGGCGATTTCCTCGCCGTGCCACCGCGGGTACCGCACGCGTTCGGTCCGGCGAGCGGCGCCGACGCCGACGTCCTGGTGACCTTCACGCCGGGCATGGACCGGTTCGACTACTACCGCCTGCTCGACCGGGTGGCCCGTGGCGAAGCCGACCCCAAGGAGATCGCCGAGTCCTCGGAGCGCTACGACAACCACTACGTGGACAGCCCGGGCTGGCGTGAGGCTCGCGCGGCGGCCTGCTCTTAACGGTTAACGGCCTCACCGGGACTTTCGCCGGTTCCGACCGGGCCGGATCTATGATCGTCGCCTTGGTGACGTGGGGAGTCGTGATGACCGGCCAAGCGAAACCCCGGCGCGGGCTCGAGCGGCCACCGCGGAACGGGCCGTTCGCCGACGCGCTGCGCGAGGCGATCCAGGCACGCGGCCTGAGCCTGCAACGGTTGCGGGACCATCTGAGTCTCCGCGGCGTTTCGATCACCGCCGCGACGGTCGGCTACTGGCAGTCCGGACGCCGAGCGGATCGACGCGGGCCGACGAGGTCGACACCCGCTGGGATCAGCGGCTGACGCGGATCAGCCAGCACGACGTCGTCACCGTCGGTCCCTCTCGTTCCGGTCGAGACAGGTGCTGCGGGCCGAGGCCGACGGTCCGGATCGTTGGGTCGTCATCCTTCACCTCGACGAACACGACCGGCCTGGAGCGTCTCGAATGCCTCGTTGGGGACGTTGAGCGTCTCGTATGTGGCGTTGGGGACGTGTCTGTCCGGGGATCAGAGGTGTTGCGAAGGTCGCTTTCACAACTCGGCTAGGGCAACCGGACAACACGCAGGAAAGCAGGCAAAAGCCACAGCCGCGGACCGGTGACGACGACCTTGCCGGTTACCGCCGCACGCACTTTGCCGATCCGGTGGAACAGCATCAGGTTGAGCGCCGGCGGATCGAAACGGATCTTCGCGTCGACCCGGCCGCCTGGTTCCTCCACCGTGACCCGCCCCTGGTGAAGCACCAGAACGACCGGCGTCGTGTACGCGGATTCGAAGGCCACCGCGATCCGCCGGTCCCGTGGCGGCACCTCCGTGTCGAGCAGGTGGCCGACGTCGTTCCGCAGCAGTCCCACTACGAAGAGTTCGAAGAACAACGCGGCGTCGCGGGACGGCAGCATCCACGGCAGCTTCAGCGCACGGGCGATGTCCCAGCCGTGGATCTGCAGTTCGTTCACGAAATGGGCGAGGACACCGGCGAGTGGCACCTTCGAATTCCCGAGCCAGGTGATCGGCGTCTCCGGATCGGCGTTTTCGGTCACGCGCAGTACTTCCTCGATGTCGGCGCGCAACTCCACGACGAGGACACCGACGTTCCGCTCCGGAAAATTCCGCAGCGCCAAGGCGTTGAGCACGGACACCGTGTCCACTGTGGTCTTCTCGGCCTGATCCCGGCCGCCGTAGACGAGCCCCGTGTCGTCCTCGGGGCGCAGCAGCGAGGTGTACATGCCGGCGATCATCGCGACGTGGGCGACGGTATCGGCCGCCGTCCAGTCGTCGGTGACCATCGCGTCCGGATTCGCGGCGGCGGCCACCAATTCCGCGAACCGGTCCCCTGTTTCGCGATAGACGCGCCGTACTTCCTGCCAGCGGTCCTTTGTGATCACGACGGCCCTCCCCACCCGGTCGCCGCGAATTTAGCGTGGTGCACCTGAGAATCCACTAATGCGCCGTGCGGCACCCTGTCCGCCGAGAGCGAAGTGACGCCCTGCAAAACGGAAAACGGCGTGACACGCAGCGACCCGCACGGGCAGACTGCATGGTGATCAGCCACGCCTTCGATGTCACCGTTAACGGCGCCGGGGGCGGCCACGCGACTTCGGCCGACCAGGAGCCACTACACAGATGACCGAAACCATGCCCAAGACACCGATCGAAGAAGGACAGGCCACGGCCCGTTCCGGATTCTTGATCTGGGTCCTGGTGTTCTCCGCCTTCGTGATGATCCTCAACGAGACGATCCTGAGCGTCGCGTTGCGTGACCTGACCGTCGACCTGCAGGTCCCCACCACCACGGTGCAGTGGCTGACCAGCGGGTTCCTGCTGACGATGGCGGTCGTCATCCCGACCACCGGGTTCCTTCTCGAACGCTTCACGCCGCGTCAGGTCTTCATCGTCTCGCTGACCTTGTTCAGCCTCGGCACCCTGCTGAGCGCCGTCGCCCCCGGCTTCCCCGTCCTGCTCGCCGGACGGGTCGTGCAGGCCTGTGGCACGGCGGTGATGCTGCCCCTCCTGATGACGACGGTGATGCGCCTGGTGCCGCCGGAGAAGCGCGGCGCCACGATGGGCACGATCACGATCGTCATCGCGGTCGCCCCCGCCATCGGCCCGACCATCGGCGGGGCCGTGCTGTCTTCACTGGGCTGGCGCTGGATGTTCTGGATCGTGCTGCCCCTCGCGGTCGCCGCGCTGGTGATCGGCATGGTGCAGCTGAAGCTGGGCAGCGACACGCGGAAGGTGCCGCTGGACGTCCTGTCGGTGTTCCTGTCCGCGATCGGGTTCGGCGGCGTGCTCTACGGTCTGTCCCTCACCGGCGAATCGGCGGGTACCCACCAGCCCCTGCCGCCGTGGCTGCCGATCGTCGTCGGGCTCGTCTCGCTCGTCGTGTTCATCTGGCGCCAGACCCGCCTGCAACGTGAAGACCGCGCGCTGCTGGACCTGCGCCCGTTCACCTACCGCAGCTTCGTCGTCTCGCTCGTGCTGACGGCGCTGCTGTTCATGTGCCTGATCGGCGCGGCGGCCATCCTGCTGCCGCTGTACCTGCAGACCGTCCTGCACACCAGCACCTTCGTCAGCGGTCTGGCCGTGCTGCCCGGCGGGCTGGTCCTCGGCCTGCTCGGCCGTCCCGTCGGTGCCCTGTTCGACCGCGTCGGCGCTCGTCCCCTCGTCATCCCGGGCGCGGCGGCGATGGCGGCGTCGCTGTGGCTGTTCGCCCTGCTCGGACCGGGCTCGCCGCTGGCCGCGGTGATCGCCATCCACGTGCTGCTGATGGCCGGGCTCGGCCTGATGATGACGCCGCTGATGACGACCTCGCTCGGCGGGCTGCCCGAGCACCTGTACTCCCACGGCAGCGCGATCCTCGCGACGCTGCAGCAGGTCACCGGCGCACTCGGCACCGCCGTCTTCATCTCCGTCGCCACCCTGGGCACCGAGAACCCGGCGTCGGGCAGCCCCGACTCCGCAGGACTCCGCCTCGCGTTCGTCGTGGCCGCCTGCGTCGGTGTCGCCGCCTTCGTCGGCTCGTTGTTCGTCGCTAAGGGCACCGGTGCGGCTGCGACACCTCACGCCGCCGAGGTCGCCAAGGACTGACAGCGGCCCGGTCGATGAGCTTCCGGCGGTTCGACCGACAGCTGGAGCACGCCCGGTCCTGCGGACAGGCATGCCCAGAATGCCCCGTTCTAGACGATCACCGTCTCCAACGTGGCATTGGAGACATCGCCGGTCAGCGGGCGAGGGCCTGCCAGCGTTGGTTGGCGCCGTTGGTCGGACGGTAGAGGCCGATCGGGGCACCGTCCTCACGGGACTCGCCGATGACGTCGAGCAACTGCCCGGTGCCGGCATTGACGAACGCCCACGTGCCGTCGCCGGTGCTCGACAACATCCAGCGTGCCTGTGCGTCGCAGGTTCCCGCCGGAGCGAGTGTCACTGCACCGCCTGCCGTGCTCAGGACCTGGCCGGTCCCGGCGTTGGTGATGGTGAACTGGTCGCGGTTGCCGTAGCGGCCGGTGCGATCCTTGAGCGTCCAGCGCTGAATGGCAGCCGAGGCGTCGGTGGTCCGCTGGACGAGCGCACCGTTCTCGGCGGACAGCGACTTCCCGCTCTGCACCCCGGCGAAGGAGAACTGCTTACCCGAGCCGAGTCCCGTGCCGGGGGCGACCGCGCCGACGCCGTCGACCACGAAGCTGGTCACCGAACGGGCGGGCACCCGGAGCGTGGCCTGTCGGTTCGACACCTTCACCGGTTTGCCGGTCTTCAGCGCCCCAGCTACATCGGTGACGACCGGGGTCACGGTCGCACCGCCGCGGATCCGCCCGAATCCGGACAGGTCCAAGGTGACGTCGCGTTCGACGGAGCCGGGGTTGACGTGGACCACGGTCGCGAGATCGTCACCGCGCATGGCCGCGGTGCTGGCGGAGTCGTTCACGCCGATCATCCGGTCGCCCGGTTTGATGTAGTGGGTGAAGTTGCGCATGGTGTCGTACTTCGTGTTCGTCCTGATCGGACAGCTCGCCAAGGTGGCATTCGCCGGGCAGTCGAAGGGGACCTGGATCTCGCCCCAGTTCATTCCCGCCGGTGTCTCGCCACCCGGCTTCATGTTGTTGTAGTCCTCGATCGGCTGCCAGCCGACCCACGCACTCGGCTCCAGCTCGCGCAGGTCACCGGTGATCTGCGCGGCCATGCCGAGACCCGGGTCCATACTGGTGAAGTCCTGGCGATCCAGCCAGCTGCCGCCGACCTCGCTCATCCACAGCGGTTTCGCCGCGCCCTTGGCCAGATCCCGCGGGATCGGCCGGTTGCCGGTGCCGTAGGTGTGCACGTTGAGCCGTTCCGCGGCCGCGCGTGCCGACGGAGACCAGCCGTGCCAGTCGGCCGCGAAGATGTCCGGGTTGGTCTCGTCGGGCGCCGAAACGATCGCGCGCGAACCGGTCGCCGAAAGCGCCCGCGCCATCTCGGGAATGAGCTGCGACTGGACCGGCGGGCCGATGTGGGCACCTTCCTGCCTCCCGCCGGTCGGGTTCCCGTCGGCGCCTAGCGTCGTCTTCCAGTAGTTCGTATTCGGCTCGTTCAACGGGTTCACCGACGAGAACTTGATACCGTGCGCCCGTTCGACGGTCTTGGCGACCTTGGCCAGATACGCCGTGAAGTCGCCGATCTTCTCGGTGCGCAGTTGCTCGTCGGTGGCATTGAAACCACCGGACACGTAGCCGGACACGGTGTGGAAATACGGCGGCGAGTTGCTGAACGCCTCCCAACGGGTGACGCGGTTCTTGATCCGGTCGACCCACCATCGCTGCTTCGGATCGGCCGCCGCGTCGAACTCGGCCGGATCGCCGGGAGTCCACCAATCCTTGTCCGTACGGGTCGTCCCGGCCGGCGCCTTCCACCAGCCGGGAATCGCACCACCCGGCCGCAGGTACGGCGGGACGTCCGGCGCGTTTCCGCCGCCGATGTTGAACCGGGCGATCGTGAAGTTCAGTCCGTCCTTGCCGAAGACCATGTCCGCGAGCTTGGTGCGGATCGCGTCGGGATAACCGCCGGTGGCCTCGGCCATCCACGCCAGGCTGGCGCCCCAGCCTTCGAAGGGCTGATGCCGGTAGGTCGGGTCCGGCCGGACCGTGACCGCGTCTGCGGCCGACGCCGTCGCTACGGTCAGCCCGGCAGCGGTCAACGGTACACAAAGGATGGCTAGCAGACGGCGGAACGTGGTGCTGCGGTTCATCGGTGAACTGCCCTTCGTTCGGATCCGTGTGATCGATCGGTCAGGCTTCGGTATGCCCCAGTAGCGGACGTGGCACGAACCGGGCCTCGGGTTCGAGCATCGTGTCCAGTTCGAGTACGACGACGTCGTTGCTCCCCGCCCGGACCAGCGGGCCGGGTACGTAGAGCGTCCTTTGTGGACCACGCCGCCAGTAGCGGCCGAGCAGGAAGCCGTTGACCCAGACCATGCCCTTGCCCCAGTCGCCCGTGTCGAGGAACAGGTCCGAGGGTTCGTCGAGTTCGAAGCCGCCCCTGACCACCACCGGCCCGGCCAGCGGACCCGGCCGGCCGCCGTCCGTGGATTCCTCCGGCAGCAGATCGGGCATGGCGGCGAGGTCGATCGGGATGACCTCCCAGCCCCGCAGCGGTTCGCCGTGGATCCGCGCTCCGCCGACGATCCCCTTGGCCTCCCCGATCCGTTCCCCGTAGTTGACCCTTCCCTGGTCTTCCACCAGGACGAGGAGCTCCCCGCTCGCTCGGGGCAGCCGGATCGCCCGGTCGTGGTGTTCCCTCAGGAGAGTGCCGACGCGGTCGCCGTCGAGGAACACGGTGGCCCGGTCGCGGACATCACAGAAGGTCAGGACACCCGGCTGATCGCCCTCGATCGTCGTGCGCAGCAACGCCAGCCGGGGTGTCGGTGTGAGTTCGTCGAAGGCGGGCAGGCGTTCGTGTCGTTCCGCGATGCCCCATCGTTTCGGCTCGTCGATCAGCCAGACGGGGTCGCGCAGCGCCGCGACCGGAGTGGGCGCCGGGCGGGCCTCGGGAGGCACGCTGTCGGGAACCTTGTGATAGCGCGCTATCACGTCACGGAAGGCGTGGTACTTCGGTGTCGGGTCGCCTGCCTCGTCGAGCGGCGCGTCGTAGTCGTATGACGTCACCAGCGCCTGGTAGACGCCCTTGTCGTTCGCGCCGTTCATCAGGCCGAAGTTGGTGCCACCGTGGAACATGTACAGGTTGACCGACGCGCCGGCGGCGAGCAGCGTGTCGAGATCGGCCGCCGCCTCGGCGACCGGCGTCGTGTGGTGATGGGCGCCCCAGTGGTCGAACCAGCCGTTCCAGAACTCGCTGCACATGAGCGGGCCGGTCGGCTGGTGCTCGCGCAGGGTCGCGAGCCGTTTGGCGCTCTGCGAGCCGAACGATGCGGTGCGGTGCAGAACCCCGTCGAGGCCGCCGTTCGCGAGCATCTCGGGGGTCGGCTGGTCGACCGTGGTGAGCGGGACGGTGATTCCGGCGGTGCGCGTGTAGTGCGTCAGCGCGGCCAGGTAACGTTTGTCGTCCCCGAAAGCGCCGTACTCGTTCTCCACCTGGACGAGCAGAACCGGCCCGCCGCGGTCGATCTGGTGCGGCGCGACGACACGCAGCACTTTGTCCAGATAGTTGCGAACCTCGGCGAGGTAGCGCGGTTCGAACTGGCGGACCTGCAGTTCGGGCTCACGCAGCAGCCAGGTGGGCAGGCCGCCGTTGTCCCATTCCGCGCAGATGTACGGGCCGGGACGGACGATGGCGTACATCCCGGCCTCCGCGATCAGGGTCAGGAACCGGTCGAGGTCGAGACCGCCGGTGAGGTCGAACTCGCCGCGTTCCGGCGCGTGGGCGTTCCAGGCGACGTAGGTCTCGATGGTGTTGAGCCCCATCCGCCGCGCCTTGTCGATCCGGTCGGCCCAGAGGTCCGGATGCACGCGGAAGTAGTGCAAGGCACCGGAAATGATCTGGAACGGACTGCCGTCGAGAAGGAAGTCCTTCTCTCCGATGACGAATTCAGGCACCGGGTACCTCCACTGTGGCCAGCCGGAGCGCGGTCCAGGACAGGGGTGGGAGCGTGGCGGTGATGACGGTTCCTTCCGGGTCGTGGCCGGCCGCCACGTCGTTGAGCGAGACTGGCCGGACCGGTTCCGCGTGGGCGGAGTTGGTGGTGTGACGGGTCTGCCCGTCCTGTGCCGAGAGGGTCCAGGTGCCGTTCGGTTCGAGCCGGGCACCCCGGATCCGCACTCGCACTTCGGTGGGCGAGGTCGTCGCACGGTTGGTCAGGAACAGGGCACAGGCGCCCGTTTCGTCGAAGGTCGCGGCGGCGTCGACGACGTCCACCCGGCCGTGTTGTCCGGTGTGGACGGTGTCACCGGTGACCGTGAGCCGCAGGCTTCTCCCCTTCGCGAGCGTGGAGACGAGGTGAAACGGATGGAACGTCGTCTGCCGCCACGCCAAGCCGCCGGGCTCGGTGCGGATCGGCGCGATGACATTCACCAGCTGCGCCTGATTGGCCATCGTGACGCGATCGACGTTGCGGAGGAGGGACCCGAGCAGTGAGCCGACGACGACCCCGTCCGTGATCGTGTAGTCGTCCTCGATGATCCGAGGGTGCTGCCGCCACTCCCCCGAGACCAGCTCATGCTGCTCGACCTCGTTCCAGTGGCGTTGGTCCCAGACGTTCCACTCGTCGACGCTGATACCGATCTTGTCGTCCAGTCCCGATTTCTCGAGGACTTCGTCGATGATCCGGGCCGTCGTGCCGATGTAGGTGTCAAGCGCGGCCGCGCTGGCCAGGTAGCTTTCGACGTCGCCGTCGTGCTCCTGGTAGTAGGCGTGCAGCGAAATATGGTCGACCAGCCCGGCAGTGTGCTGCAGGACTGTGCGTTCCCAGGTGCCGAACGTGGGCATCTCGGCGTTCGAACTGCCCGCGACGACCAGCTCGACGCCGGGATCGATCATCCGCATGAGCCGCGCTGTCTCGGCCGCGAGCCGCCCGTACTCGTCGGCGGTCTTGTGCCCGGCCTGCCATGGTCCGTCCATCTCGTTTCCGAGACACCACAACCGAAAGCCGAACGGCTGATCGGCGCCGTTCTTACGCCGCAGTTCGCTCAGCCTCGTCCCGCCAGGATGGTTGCAGTATTCGAGAACGTCGGCGGCCTCCTGGAGACCGCGGGTGCCGAGGTTGACCGCGTACATCACCTCGACGCCCGCGGCGTCGGCCCACTCGGCGAACTCGTGCAGCCCGAACCGGTTCGGCTCCACGCTGTGCCACGCGGGATCGAGCCGGACGGGTCGCTCGTCCACCGGGCCGACGCCGTCCTCCCAGCGGTGCGCCGAAACGAAGTTACCGCCGGGATAACGGACTACGGTCGGCCCGAGCTCACGGACCAGGTCGAGGACGTCGCCACGGAACCCACGACCGTCCGATGTGGAGTGTCCGGGTTCGTGGATCCCGGTGTACACGGCCCGGCCCATATGTTCGACGAACGAGCCGAACAGGCGGCGCGGGACCGGGCCGATCGTCTCGGAGAGGTCCGCTTCGATCTGGATGGTCACCGCTCACCCCGCGTTGACGGTGAAGCCCTGCTGGTTGCCGTACTCGACGATGGCCTTCTGCCAGGCGTCCAGTCCGGGGTCCAGCGCCGTGCCGCTCACATAGGCCTTGCCGACCGTGTCGGCGAAGACGCTGTTGGCATAGGTCTGGTAGGGCAGGTAGGTCCAGTCCTTCGCGACGTTCTTCGACGCGTCGGTGAGCACCTGATTGATCTTCTGCCCGCCGAAGTACGGATTCGCTTCGTCCAGGAACGCGGGCGAGTTCAGGTCGGCGGTGGTTGCCGGGAAGCCGCCGCTGGCGATGAACGGCTTGACCCCGTTGCCGTGGTTGAGCCAGCGCACGAACGCCGCGGCGAGTGCCGGGTTGGCGCTCTGCTTCAGCACCGACTGCGTGCTGCCGCCGTTCTCGGCGGTGACCGGCTGCCCGCCGTCATAGGTCGGCATCGGGGCCACGGCCCACTTTCCGGCACCACCGGGAACCGAACTCTTGAAGTTACCCGGCATCCAGGCACCGCTGACCAGTGTCGCGATGGTGCCGTCGCCAAGGGCACGGAACCAGTCGTCGGACCACTCCTTGATCGGGGCGAGTTGTTTGCCCTCGACCAGCTGGTTCCACATCGCGGTCCACTTCTTGGTGCCGGCGTCGGCGAGGTCGACCTTCACGTTCCGGCCGTCCGCGCTGAACGGATGTCCGCCCGCCTGCCAGATCATGCTGCTCGCGAAGCCGGGATCGCCGGTGTCGGAGGTGATGTACTTGGTGGGATCGGCCGCATGCAGCTTCTTGGCGGCCGCGATGTACTCGTCCCAGGTCTTCGGCACGGCGATGCCGTTGGTGTCGAAGACCTCCTTGTTGTAGAACAGCGCCATCGGGCCCGAATCCTGCGGCAGCCCGTATAGCCCGTTGTTGCTCTTCACGCTGGCCCACGTCGAGGGGCTGTAATCCTTTTCGAACGTGCCGAAGCCGTACTGGTCGAGGTTCACCAAGGAGTCGGTCAACGCGAACTGCGGGAGCGCGTAGTACTCGATCTGCACGACGTCCGGACCGCCGGAGCCGGCCTTGATCGCGTTCTGCAGCTTGGTGTACTCCTCCTTGTTCGTCCCCGCGTTGACGTAGTTGACCTTGACGTTCGGGTATTCCTTCTCGAACGCGGCGACCTGATCCTTCGCCGACGGCGTCCAGCTCCAGTAGGTGATCGTTCCGCCCGCCTTCAGCGCGGCGTCGACGGAGTCCTGGGTGCCGGTGGCGGTAGCCGGTCCGGAGGCTCCGGACGAGCAACCGACGGCCAGCGCGGCGGCCAGCGCCACGGCGGCGGCCGCCTTGACGCGACTTCTGATTCGTGACATCGAGTGTCCTTTCACGACAATGTTGCGGCGGCGATCGCTTGACACAGCTACTGTTTGACGCTGCCCGCGCTCAGCCCCGATTGCCAGAACCGTTGCATGAGCAGGAAGGCGATGACGAGAGGGACGATGGTGAGCAACGATCCGGTGAGCACCAGGTGGTAGATCGGGCGGGCCCCGGCGCCGTTCGCCTGGGCGCTCCACTGGTTCAGCCCGACCGTCAGCGGATACCACTTCGGTTCGCTGAGCATGATCAGCGGCAGGAAGTAGTTGTTCCAGGTGGACACCATCGTGAACAGGGCGACCGTGACGATCCCGGGGACCAGCTGGCGCAGGGTCACCGTGAGGAAGATCCGGATCTCCCCGGCGCCGTCGATCCTGGCCGCCTCCAGCAGTTCGTCGGGGATGGCGTCGGAGGCGTACACCCAGATCAGGTAGAGCCCGAACGGGCTGATCAGCGACGGGATGATGATCGCGAGCGGCGTGTTGGTCAGCCCGAGCTTGCTGAAGAGCAGGAACGTCGGCACCGCGAGCGCCGTACCGGGGACGGCCACCGCGCCGAGGACCACGGCGAAAACCGCTCTACGACCGGCAAAACGGTACTTGGCCAGCCCGTAACCCGCGGCCGTGGCGAGGATCGTCGCGCCACCCGCGCCGACCACGACGTACAGCAGGGTGTTCCCCAGCCAGCGGAAGAAGATCCCGTCGTCGTAGGTGAAGGTCTCGCCGATGTTCTCGAACAGGGAGAACGCGCCGCCGAACGAAAGCCCCGACGTGGTGAACAACGCGGACTGCGTCTTGGTCGCGTTGATCAGCAACCACACCAAGGGAACCAGCGTGTAGATCAGGTACAGCGCCATGGCCGCCGTGAGCACGCGCGACTTACGTGGCCGCGTCACCGAGAAGGACCGCACGCCGTCACATCCCCTTCCGGGAGCCGCGCAGCTGCACGACGTAGGCGATCACCGCGGTGATCACGCCCATCACGATCGCCACTGTGGCCGAATAGTTGTACTGCTGCCCGTTGAAGGAAAGGTTGTAGGCGTACATATTCGGCGTGTAGAACGTGCCGATCACGTTCGGCACCAGCGTGCGCATGATGTTCGGTTCGTTGAACAGCTGGAAACTGCCGATGATCGAGAAGATCGTGGCGATCACGATCGCGCCCCGGATCGCGGGGAGCTTGACGCTGAAGATGGTGCGGAACGCGCCCGCGCCGTCGATCGCCGCCGCCTCGAACTGTTCCTTGGGGATCACCTTCAGCGCCGAGTAGAAGATGAGCATGTTGTAGCCCACGAACTCCCACGTGACGACGTTGCCGATCGAGGCGAGCATCCAGTTGTCCGACAACGGTTTCACGACGTCGCGACCGAGCAGGTGGTTCAGGTCCGCCGCGAGTCCGAAGTGGTCGCCGTAGATGAAGCCCCACATCAGCGCGGCGACGACGGCGGGGACCGCGTAGGGCAGGAAGATCACGACCCGGAAGAAGCCGGCCGCGTGCAGCCGGGCGCTGTCGATCGCCAGTGCCGCGATCAGCGCGAGCAGCAGCATGATCGGCACCTGGACGACGAGGAACACCAGTACCCGCTGGAAGGACTCCCAGAACTTCGGGTCGGCGAGCACCTGCGCGTAGTTGTCCATGCCGACGAACGTGGTCCCGCCGAAGAAGGCCTGATCGCGGAAGAGGCTGAGCCCGAACGCGTAGGCGATCGGCGCGAGGAACGTTAGCGCGAACACGAGCATGAACGGGGCGACGAAGATCCAGCCCCGCCACCGGCCGGTGCGGCGGCGTGTCGTCGCCGCACGGCGAGGCGGCGCCTGTGCGAGCGGGGCCGCTGTGGACGTCATCGTCCCTCCGGATTCCCTGGAGCCGAATGATGAATGTTTACGTCAACATGAGACGGGCGGAGGCTATCTTGTTGACGTAAACATGTCCAGGATTCCGAGGAGCCGCCCGTGGCCAGCCAAACCCCGCTGCCCGACGAACCCTCCCGTCGAGCCGGCGGACGTGGCCCGTCGATGGCCGACGTGGCGCGGGAAGCCGGCGTATCGGGACAGACGGTTTCCCGGGTCGCCAACGGCAAGACGAACGTCGACGATGCCACCCGCGAACGCGTGCTGGAGGCGATGCGTCGCGTCGGCTACCGGCCGAACAGTGCCGCCCGCGCCCTGCGCAACGGCCGGTTCCGCAGTATCGGCGTGATCATCTCGGCGCTGTCGACCTTCGGCAACAGCCGCACCCTCGACGCCGTCTCCTCCGCGGTCGCCGCGGAAGGTTTCTCGATCATCCTCATGCCGGTGACCCGGCCGTCCCAAGGCGAAGTCGCGGGAGCCTTCAGCCGGCTCAACGAACAAGCCGTCGACGGCGTCATCATCCTGATCGAACAGCACCAGCTCGACCAGAGCGAAATCGAGCTCCCCCACGGACTTCCCGTCGTCGTCATCGACTCCGGCGGCCGCCGTGACCACCCCGTCGTCGACTTCGACCAGGCCGCCGGAGCCATCGCGGCGACCCGGCATCTGCTCGATCTCGGCCACGAAACCGTCTGGCATATCGCCGGCCCACCGGAGTCCTACGCGGCCGAACGACGCCGGAGCTCCTGGCTGGCGACGCTCGAACAGGCAGGGCGCGCCGTCCCCACACCCCTCGTCGGCGACTGGTCGCCACGATCCGGCTACGAGCACGGCGTCCGGCTGGCGGGCGATCCCGCCGTCACCGCCGTCTTCGCGGCCAACGACCAGATGGCCCTCGGCCTCCTGCGGGCACTCCACGAGAAGGGCCGGGCTGTCCCCCGCGACGTGAGCGTCGTCGGCTTCGACGACATGGACGAGGCCGCACACTTCTGGCCGCCGCTCACCACCGTCCGCCAGTCGTTCGACGAGGTCGGCGGGCACGCCGTCGCCACCCTGCTCAGCGAAATCGCGACCGGCGGCCCGGGGGAATCGGTGTCGATCAGGGTGCCGACCGAACTCGTGGTGCGTTCGAGTACGGCTCCGCCGCGGTAAGCAGATTTATTTGAGGGGTAAGGCAAATGTGGCGTGTGGGTCACCCGGTACATGTGCTCAGCTGGCCGTGAAGGCCTCCTTGCCTACCCTGAGGGTAGTGAAGGAGCCCTTCACTACCCGCGCATCGCCGGAATGAGGATGGGAAGTGCGGCCAGCAGGGCGATTCCGCAGTCCGTAGCCTCCAGCGCCGACGTGCAGGAGTTGGGTCGCGAGCAACACGAGGGTCGCGTTGGCGAGTTGACCACAGAAGTGCTGATGCCCAACAACATGGCCAGGAGTCGCAGCAACCGATGCCGAGCCAGCCAGCGTAGGCCGTCGACGATCGCGGTGCCGCCCGACGGCCGATGCGATCGGCGGGGCAAGTTATCCGGCGCGCGGCACTGGAACGCTGTGGACGACGGGAACCCGGCCGCCCGTCGGCAGCGTGGTCCGTCTCCTCGGCCAGGCACGAGCCGACCTGCTCCAGGCGTTGCGCTCCCCCGCGACGACCACCGACCTGGCCCGCGCGCTCGGCGT
Source organism: uncultured Actinomycetota bacterium (assembly GCA_963766045.1). Classification (GTDB taxonomy): domain Bacteria; phylum Actinomycetota; class Actinomycetes; order Mycobacteriales; family Pseudonocardiaceae; genus Amycolatopsis. The sequence goes on from CAVXYN010000003.1 coordinate 4,191,329, forward strand.
CACCCCCAGCGCCGTATCGCAACACCTCGGCGTCCTGCGCGACAACGGACTGGTCGCCCGCGAACGCTCCGGCCGCACCGTCCTGTACATGACGACCGCGCTCGGTACGGCTCTGCTGCGATGATCAGTCGGCCGCCACTCTCGTGAGCGGTAGTGACGGTTCTAACCGTCATTACCACTCACGAGACCTGACCACCGTCGTGCCGCAACGACCGCCCGGACGACGCCCCGAGCACCCGCGACGCCATCCAAGCCAGCGCATCGGCAGTACGAGCAGGCGTGTCCGACGGCTGCATGATGTGGCTCAGGACGGTCCGCACGACGACGTCGATCGCCACAGACAGCTGATCGGCGTCCAGCGGTGGGTGGTAGGTGCGAACGCGGGCGAGGACCATGGCCCTGGCCTCGGTCAGGAGGGTGCCGGCACGGATGGTCAGTAGGGGCAGCAGTTCGGTGTCGGCGCCGTGGGTGGCGGAGACGATGGCACGCAGCAGGAGGTTGTCGTCGGCGAGTTCGAGGACGCCGCGGACGGCGTCGTGGATCGCCTCGACGAGGTCGTCGCGGTGCCTGTCGAAGGCGTCGCGGACGACGGCGAGGAACCGGCCGAGTTCGTGGGAGATCATGGCCTCGGCCAAGGCCGGCTTCGAGCCGAGTTCGTTGTAGACCGTCTGACGGCTGACGCCGACGATTTCCGCCAGCCTGCTCATGGTGACCGACGACCACCCCGAGCGCGCGGTCAGCTCGATCGCCGCCGCGACGATCGGTTGCCGGTAAGGACCGCCCGCCGGCAGCCCGGCCGGAAGGACGTCGCTCATGATCGTCATTCTAGGCCGCCGTTCACGCGCCGACCCTTCCCGGTGCGACGAAGTCGACCTTCTCGCGGACCCCGCAGTCGGGGCAGCACCAGGAATCCGGGATCGCCGACCACGGTGTGCCCGCTGGGAATCCTTCGCGCGGATCGCCGAGTTTCTCGTCGTAGACATACCCGCAGCCCGGACACATTCCGCCCTCTGTGGCGTCGCCGAGCGGATCAGTGGTGACACGTGACGGCGACGAGGTGACGCGGGTTCCGTAGCGGGCAAGGAGTTTGTCCCGTTTCGAGGGCTGGATGTTTGCCCGGCCGATATCGCCGTCGAAATGCGCGAGCACCCGCGGGTCCATCACACGGCGCCAGAGCGGCGGGAACAGCGCCAGCACGATCATCCCGGCATATCCGGTCGGCAGCACGGGAGACTCCGCGAAATCGCGAAGCGTCTGGTAGCGGCGGGTCGGATTGGCGTGGTGATCGCTGTGCCGCTGCAGGTGGTATAGCAGGACGTTGGTGGCGATGTTGTTGGAATTCCAGCTGTGGCTGGGATCCACCCGTTCGTACCGCCGCCGGTCAGGCGCCCCGACCTTCTGCCGCCGCATGCCGTAGTGCTCCATGTAGTTGACGACCTCCAGCAGCGAGAAGCCGATCACGGCCTGGATCACCAGGTACGGCAGGACGCCGACGCCAAGCCAGGCGATCATCGCCGCCCACAGCACCGCCGACATCAGCCACGCGTTGAGCACGTCATTGCCGATCCGGTACGGATGCCGGTCGCGCCGGGCGTAGCGCTTTCGCTCGAGTCGCCACGCCGACTTGAGCGAGCCGAACACGGTGCGCGGCCAGAACCGGTAGAAGCTCTCCCCGATTCGGCTGCTCGCCGGATCCTCCGGGGTCGCGACCCGGACGTGGTGGCCGCGGTTGTGCTCGATGTAGAAGTGGCCGTAGAAGCTTTGCGCCAGCGCGATCTTCGACAGCCAGCGCTCATGGCTCTCCTTCTTGTGCCCGAGTTCGTGCGCGGTGTTGATGCCGATCCCGCCGATACAACCGATCGAGATGGCCAGGCCGATCTTGTCCACCACGGAGAGGTCGCCCCGCGCGATCAGCCAGAAGGCGGCCACGAATCCCGCGTACTGGATGGGCAGGAAGGCGAACGTGATCCACCGGTAGTAGCGGTCCTTCTCCAGCTGCTCGATGACGTCGTCCGGCGGGTTGCCGCGGTCCAGCCCGGCGAGCAGATCGATCAGCGGCACCACCACGAGGATCACGATGGGCCCGATCCAGAACCAGACGCCCCAGCCGGTGGCCGCGTGCAGGCCGATCGCCAGGAACGCGAGCGAAGGAACCACCAGGCCGATCAACCACAGGTACCGCTTGCCGTCGGTCCACTGGTCGGTCGAACCGGCAGGCACCGTCCCGGTCACTTCGCTCATGACCCCTCCTCCGTTGGCTGGGTTTACAAAACTATAGATGATGTACATCCAAGTTGACAAGAGTCCGTATTTTGTAAAGGGCCAGGCAGTCTTGATCATCGGCCGATCGGCCGATGTGGACGGCCCGGCGGCGCGGCGACGCTGGCGAAGACCTTCCGCCGCCGAGATCTGGAGAACGCTCATGCCACGCAACCGGGTGGCGACCCTGCTGCTCGCGACGTCGATGACCGCGCTGGGAGTACCGGCGCTCGCTTCAGCGTCCACTGCCCCGCCACTGGAGTGGAGGCTCTGCAGGGACATCGCCAACGAATGGCCCCTGGACGATCGACGCACCGAATGCGCGATGGTGACCGTTCCCGTCGACTACGCTAATCCGGACGGGCGCAAGATCGACATCGCGGTTTCACGGATCAAAGCGACCGACCCCGCCCGGCGGCAAGGCGTCGTGCTGATCAACCCCGGCGGCCCCGGCCACTCCGGCATCGGCCGGCCCGGTTCGCTCAACGAGAGCCAGGCAGCCGGAATCGGCGCGGACCACGACCTGATCGGTTTCGATCGAAACCCGCTACGGGGCACGGAAACGGGCTAGGCTGAGACGTCACCCCGGAGGGGATGAACACCTTCCAGCAGACCGCGATCCTGTGCAACGCCTCTGTCGCCCCTCGGGACTTCGAGACGATCTGGCAGCTCCGGACAGAGCGGATCCGGAAGTATCCGGCCGTCGGCTTCCCCGGCTTCTGGGACGGCCGGTGTGCAGGCTGGTCGCTGCCTGTCCAGCCGTGGAACTTCGGCAAGGGAAACAGCCCGCTGCAGCTGGTCGGGCACGTTTACGAGCCGGTGACACCGATCGGCTGGGCCCTCGCGATGCGCGAACGGATCGGCGGCGCCCTCCTGACCATCGAGGACGATCACCACGGTTCGCTGTCATCCCTGCCCTGCGCGAGCAAGGCCGTCGAGTTCTTCTCGACCGGGAAGACCAGCGACGATTCCTGCGCGGGCGCACCGATTCCGCCGCCTGCCCGATAAAACGAGTCCGGGCCTGCCACGGAAAGCGGCAGGCCCGGACGTCGGGTTCATCGGGTTTATCAGGCGATGTCGTACCGGTCGAGGTTCATGACCTTGTCGAACGCGGCCACGAAGTCGCGGACGAACTTCTCGTTCGCGTCGCTGCTCGCGTAGACCTCCGCGAGCGCACGAAGCTCGGAGTTCGAGCCGAACACGAGGTCGGACCGGCTGCCGGTCCACTTGACCTCGCCCGTCGCGGAGTCGCGACCCTCGAAGGTCTCCGCGTCCTCGGACGTCGCCGTCCACTGGATGCCCATGTCGAGCAGGTTCACGAAGAAGTCGTTGGTCAGCGACCCCGGCTTCGACGTGAAGACACCCTGCTGGGACTGCTGGGTGTTCGCATCAAGAACGCGCAGCCCGCCGATGAGCACCGTCATCTCCGGCGCGCTCAGGTTCAGCAGGTTCGCGCGGTCGATCAGCAGGTACTCCGACGGCAGACGGTGTCCCTTACCGCGGTAGTTGCGGAAACCGTCGATGGTCGGCTCGAGCGCGGCGAAGGAGTCGACATCGGTCTGCTCCTGCGACGCGTCCGTGCGGCCCGGGGTGAACGGGACCTGGACGTCGTGGCCGGCGTCCTTCGCGGCCGCCTCGACGGCCGCGACCCCGCCCAGCACGATGAGGTCGGCCAGCGAGACGCGCTTGCCATCGGTCTGGGCGCTGTTGAACGACTCCTGGACGCTTTCCAGCGACCGCAGCACCTGAGTCAGCGTCTGGGGGTCGTTGACCTCCCAGCCGCGCTGCGGCTCGAGGCGGATGCGAGCACCGTTGGCGCCACCGCGCTTGTCGCTGATGCGGAACGTCGAGGCCGACGCCCACGCGGTCGAGACGAGCTGCGACACCGACAGACCCGTGGCGAGGATCTGCTCCTTGAGCGCGGAGATGTCGCCGGCGTCGATCAGCTCGTGGTCCACGGCCGGAACCGGGTCCTGCCAGAGCAGCGTCTCCTGCGGCACCAGCGGGCCGAGGTAGCGCTGGATCGGGCCCATGTCGCGGTGGGTGAGCTTGTACCAGGCACGGGCGAACGCGTCGGCGAACTCCTCCGGGTTCTCCAGGAAACGGCGCGAGATCTGCTCGTAGACCGGGTCGACCCGCAGCGAGAGGTCGGTCGTGAGCATCATCGGCGGACGCGTGAGTTCGCCGGTTTCGGGGTCGGGGATGGTGTTCGCCCCGGCCCCGTCCTTCGCCACCCACTGGTGGGCGCCGGCGGGGCTCTTGGTCAGCTCCCACTCGTAACCGAACAGGTTCTGGAAGAAGCTGTGGCTCCACTGCGCCGGCGTGGCCGTCCAGGTGACCTCGAGACCACTGGTGATGGCGTCCCGGCCCTTGCCGCTGCCGAAGCTGTTCTTCCAGCCGAGGCCCTGCTCCTCGATCGAGGCGCCCTCGGGCTCGGCCCCGACGTGCTCGTCCGCGTCGCCGGCGCCGTGCGTCTTGCCGAAGGTGTGCCCGCCGGCGATCAGCGCGACGGTCTCCTCGTCGTTCATCGCCATGCGGCGGAACGTCTCGCGGATGTCGCGGGCCGCGGCGAGCGGGTCCGGGTTACCGTTCGGGCCCTCGGGGTTGACGTAGATGAGACCCATCTGCACGGCGGCCAGCGGGCCCTCGAGCTCGCGGTCGCCGCTGTAGCGCTCGTCACCGAGCCAGGTGCGCTCGGGACCCCAGTACACGTCCTCGTCGGGCTCCCACACATCGGCACGGCCACCCGCGAAGCCGAAGGTCTTGAAGCCCATCGTCTCCAGGGCGCGGTTGCCCGTGAAGACCATCAGGTCGGCCCACGAGATCTTGCGGCCGTACTTCTGCTTGACCGGCCACAGCAAACGGCGGGCCTTGTCCAGGTTTCCGTTGTCCGGCCAGCTGTTCAGCGGCGCGAACCGCTGCATGCCGGCACCGGCACCGCCGCGGCCGTCTTCGATGCGGTAGGTGCCCGCGCTGTGCCATGCCATCCGGATCATGAGGCCGCCATAGTGGCCGAAGTCCGCCGGCCACCACTCCTGCGAGGTCGTCAGCACCTCGTCGACGTCCTTCGCCAGCGCGTCGAGGTCCAGGGTCTTGAACTCCGTGGCGTAGTCGAAGTCCTCCCCCATCGGGTTCGCGACGGCCGGGTGCTTGCGGAGAATCTTCAGGTTCAGCTGGTTCGGCCACCAGTCACGGTTGCCGGAGCCCTCGGTCGGGTGGTTGCGGCGCCCGGCCGAGACGGGGCACCCGCCCGCGCTCTCCTCGTTCATCTCGCCAACAACGGCGTCAGGGCTGTCAGACACGGGAATCCTTCCGGGAAACATTGAGCGTGCATGGCGCTCAGGAACTTGGTTCTGTCGAACAATCGGGGCACAAGCCCCAGTAGATGACCTCGGCCTCGTCGATCATGAAGCCGTGGTCGTCGTTCGCGGTCAAACAGGGTGCGGGACCGACGGCGCAATCGACGTCGGCGATGACACCACATGATCGACACACAACGTGGTGGTGGTTGTCCCCGACTCGGGACTCGTACCGTGCTACGGATCCCGCGGGCTGAATTCGCCGTAGGAGACCCGCCGTGGTGAGTGCCCGCAACACGTCGTAGATGGCCTGGTGTGAGACCTCGCCGAGCTCCGAACGCACGACACCGATGATCGAGTCCGTGTCGGCGTGCGGATGGTCGCGTACCGCGGTCAGCACGGCCACCCGCGGACGCGTCACACGCAGGGAGGCCCCCCGCAACATGCGCTCGAAGTCCGTAGTCATGGGCACGGACGCAGTGTTACCCATTTTCTGGAATCAATCAAGTTGACGGGCCGACACGTACCCTGAACTGCGGCTGAACATTGAGCGCTTGATCGCCACCGTGCGCACTCGTGCACGTTTTGTCCGGTTTCAAGCTCCGGTGGCGCGGTCAGTAGTCGTCGCGGCCGGTGAACTGTTGCTCGAGCAGCTCAGCCGAACCGGCGACGAGCTCGAGAGGATCGGTGAACTCGTTGATGTCCAGGTTGATCAGCGGCAGCGAGTGGCGAAGCACTAGGTGCTCGCCCATGACCACCGCTCCCCCGACCACGATCGCGTGACCGATCTCCGTCAGTACGGTCGCGAGATCCACCTGGTCGAGCCGGGCGAACGGAGTGGCGATCTGCACCCAGTCTTCGCTGCGGTCCAGGATTTCCCTGGCGATGACGACGGTCTGCGCCCGTTCTTCGATGTCGTCTTCGCCATAGGACATCCGGATCCTGATCTCGTCCGGCTCGTCGCGCACCACCCGGTACTCGTGTCTCACGTACGCGACCAGATCGGCCCATTCCGCCATCGACGGTTCCTCCTCGCAGTCGAAGATCAAGACTAGCGGGAGACCTCTGCCCTACCCCGAAATCACTCGCACAGCAGCGGTCCGGGCGTGTTCGAGTGCCAAATGCGTCGCACCATGGAGTGAAGCGAGCGTGCCGAGAGTCCCGTAGTCCAACCTGGTCGGACTCGGCGAGAGCGCCGCCAGCGTCTCCCGCACCGGCTCCAGAAGTGCGGGATGGCAACCGACAGGGCCGCCCAGCAGCACCAGTTCCGGATCGACCACAGCGTTGATCGACGCGACAACGCGAGCTATGGCCCGGCTGAGCTTTTCCAGCCCGTCGGAGTCGGCCGAGTCAAGGATCCCGATGGCCGCGTCGACGTCATTGGACGGCGCATCCGTACGACCGAATCCGTCGGACTTCAATTCGGCGGCCAGGGTGCCCTGGCCGGATCCGGGCAGGTAGCCGATCTCGCCCGCCAGGCCGTGCGCCCCGCGGATCAGCCGGTCGCCGATGTACAGGCCGACACCGAGACCCGCGCCGACGTAGACGTACGCGAAGCTCGATGCCCCGGCGGCGCCACCTGAGCGTTGTTCGGCAAGGGCGGCGAGGTTGACGTCGTTGTCGACGAGCACGGGCGCCGGAAGCCGACCCGCCAACACCTCGGCCGGGCTCATCAGGCCTTCGGGAAACGGCGAATCCGGTACGGCGATCACCTGGTGAGTTCGAGGATCAACGGGGTTGGCCATCGAAACTGCCACGGCGCGCAGGATCCCGTTGCCCGCGACGGACATGGCGTCGGAAGCGACCGCGTGCAGCGCCGAAATCACCGCCGCGGTATCGCCGGCGGCACCGGCCGGACGATCGTGTCGTTGCAGCACAGCGCCCGCGAGATCGGCCGACCATGCCCGCACACCGGACTGGTCCACGTCGATCGCGAGCACCCAGCCCGCCGCCGGGCCCAGTTCGTAGAACGTGCCGATCCGGCCGCGCCGTCCGGTTTCCTGCGCCCCGGTCGCCTCCAGCAGACCACTGTCGGTCAGCCGCCGCACGGCTTCGGACACGGTCGGTTTGGACAATCCGGTGGTGGCGGCGAGTTCGGCCCTCGTCACCCGCCCCCGGCTCACGACCTCCTCAAGGAGCCGCTTGTCGGTCGCCTCACGCAGGACGGCTTGTGGCAACGGCACTTGCGCTCCCCTCGCTCGGCGGTCTACCTTGACAGAAGTGTTCTAGTTAGGTGACCTTACCAAATTAGAGGAGGTCCGGCGATGACATTCACCGCCGCCAGCCCGACACCGGTTCCCGAAGACATCCCGGCGGCGATCCGCGAGACGAAGGCGCGCCTCCGCACCCGCCTCGGCGACGCCGGAGCCGCCTTCGCGAGGGCTGAGGAGCTGATGCGTGCCGAAGTCGCCGAGGTCGTCGCACAGCGCGAGCGCGGCGAGTCCATCTGGCCGGTCATCCGATTCGACGACATCGCCGCCGGCACCGTGCCGGCCGACCAGGTCGAGGCCGTGCGCCGTCGCGGCTGCGCGATTGTCAAGAACACGTTCACCCGGGAACGCGCCGAGGACTGGGACCGCGAGCTCGTCTCCTACTTGGAGCGCAACGAGTTCGAGAAGCACTACCGCTACCTCGACGACGGGGTGTTCGGCGGGCTCGCCGCCGGAAAGCCGTCGATCTTCCCGATCTACTGGTCCCGCCCGCAGATGGAGGCCCGCGAGGACGCCAACATGGTCGCGGTGCGCGGATTCCTCAACGGTTTCTGGAAACACGAATCCGAGGGCCAGGTCTGGTTCGACCCCGCCCGCGACACCGCCTACCCCGACCGCGTCCGCCGCCGCGAGCCCGGAACGACGTCCACCGGCCTGTCCCCGCACACCGACTCGGGTTCCGTCGAACGCTGGCTGCTCCCCGCGTACCAGAACGTGTTCCGTCACGTCTTCTCCGGCGACGTCGACGCCTATGACCCTTGGGACGGCGCCTACCGCACCGAAGTCCACGAATTCGAGTCGACCGTGATGTGCTCGGCGTTCCGCACTTTCCAAGGCTGGACGGCATTGTCGGACATGGAACCGACGGAGGGCGTCCTGCACCTGGTGCCGATCCCGTCCGCCATGGTCTATCTGCTGCTGCGCGCCCTGCAGGACGACGTCGCCGACGACGACCTCTGCGGCGCCGCGAACGGCGAAGCGCTCCCGGTGAACGAGCGCTGGCATTCACTGCTATTGCCCGCGTTGACGCCGATTCCCGCGGTCGAGCCCGGCGACACCGTCTGGTGGCACGGCGACATGATCCACTCGGTCGGCGAAGTCAACGGCCAGCAGGGCTGGGGCAACGTCATGTACATCCCCGCCAGCCCGCACTGCGAGAAGAACGCCGCCTACGCCGCGCAATGCGGCCAGGCGTTCCTCACCGGCGCGAGCCCCGCCGACTTCGCCGCCGAGGACTACGAAGTCGGCTGGACCGGCCGCCCTGGCCGGGACGATCTCAACGCGACCGGACGGCAGCAACTCGGCCTCTCGTGAGTGGTAATGACGGCTAGAACCGTCATTACCACTCACGAGAGCCAGCCCCGCCTAACCGCCCTGAGGCAGCCCCGCCCGCGCTTCCTGCGACGTCAGCGGCCGGATGGAGAGCGTGTACTCGTGTGTCGCGTCCTGCTGGACCTGGCTGCGTTCCCGGACCGGGTTGGGCGTGTCGCCGACCCCGGTCACCGCGTGGCTCGCGTGCAGGGTGAACCAGCCGTCGTTGCGCCGCAGCTGGAACGGGTAGGCGGCCCGGTCGAGGTCGTCGAACGGCGTCACGCTGACATCGTTCGCTCCCCCGACCAGCAGGCCACCGCTCCGGCCGTCGGTGAGCAGGGCCCAGCGGCTGTCGGTGTGGTTGCCGTGCTCCTGCGGCCGGTAGTAGTCGACGTATTGCTGGTCCACGGTGCTGGACCGCACGCCGATCGGAGTGCCGTCCTTGCGGTCGACGTAGCTCTCCGCTTGACGTCCGTACCAGGCGAACCGGTCGTAGGAGTCGGGCACGGCGAGCGAGACGCCGATGCGCGGCAGATACGGCAGGGTCCGCACACTCCCCTGCGGGACCACCCGGTTGCCCAGGCTCAACGTCCCGCTCCGGTCGACGGTGTAGGTCATCGTTTGGTCGAACCAAGCACCCGTGACGTCGGGAGCGGCCACCCGGCTGTCCACGATGACCCGGGCGCTCCGCGAGCCGTCCTGCTCGACCCGCACCCCGGTGACCGTGGTCTTCAGGCGATCCAGACCGGCCTTGCGCCAGTCCTCGCCCTCGGCCCGGCCCCAGTCGAAGGTCTCGTTGCTGATCGGCGCCCGCCACGCGTCGAGCTTCGGGCCCGAACTCAGCAATTCCCTTCCCTGGTAACGGATCGAGGATAGCGCACCGCTCGCTTTGTCCACTTTGTACGTGACACCGGCCGCGGACGCGGTCACCGAAGCGACGTCGTCGACGACACCGACGGTCTTCCCGCCGAGCGGTGTCCGGTCGAGACCTGGAACCCGTGTGCCGCCAAGGGAGAACTGGTCGTGTGCGAGGACATGCCCGCGCGCGAGCATCGGCGCACCCTTGGTGGTCACCGCTTCGACGGTGAGGAACCGTTCGCGGTCGGCCGGATTCGCCGGGACCGGCAGCCGGACACGTCCGGTCGAGGCCGCGCCGACCCGCAGCGGTTGCTCGCCACGGGCGACGACCCGCGAGCCTTCGGTCACCCGCCATCGCAGGTTCAGCTCGTCGGTACCGCTGAACTGCCGCTCGTTGGTCGCCGAAAGCGTGCCTCCCGCGTAGGAGAACCGCAGCGGCTGATGCGCCCACGCCATCTGGACCGTCTCCGGTTGCGCGAACCGGTCCGAGCCGATCAGACCGTCTATTCCGGACAGACTGGAGCCGTACGACAGCTGCGACCCGCGATCCGCGACACTGTCGAAGTCCAGTGCCAGCACCGCCCCGCCGACCGGGACGGGAGCGGTCAGGTCGGCCGCGGACAGCGTCCGGTCATAAATGCGGACGTCGTCAACGGCGCCCCGGCCCATCCAGCCGACGTTGTTCGGGTCGTTCCAGGACGTCTCGAAGTCGCGGCCGACGTTGACCTCCGCCGACGACGAATCGATCGATCCGGAGAACGGTTTGTTCCCGATCTCCTTGCCGTCGAGGTAAAGCCGCAGCGCTGTCCCGTCATAGGTGCCGCTGACCCGGTGCCAGTTCCCGTAGAAATCGGCGGGCACCTTCGCCTGGACGGCCTGCCACGTTCCACTGTGGATGAAGAACTCCAGTGTGTCCTGCGTCTTCATCTTCAGCGCGTACTGGTGGTCACCCTTGCCGAGGATCCGGAAGTCGCCGGTCCATTTCCCGGGTTTGACCCAGGCGTCGAGGGTGATCGCCTTACCGGTGATGTCGAGCTTCCGGTCGCGGTAGACCTCGACGAAATCGTCCAACCCGGACAGTGCGAGCGCCTTGCCGCGATGGCCGTCGACCAGATCCGGTTTCCCGGTGACGTGTGTGGAGATGTCGTTGCCGGACGAGTCCGGTGTGGTCCGGATCCGCTGCCGGATGTTCTGCTCCGCCCAGTCCCAGATGAAGCCGCCCTGGGTCTGCGGGTTGGCCCGGATGATGTCCCAGAACTCCCGGAAATTGCCGAGACTGTTGCCCATGGCGTGTGCGTACTCGCCGAATATCAGCGGTTTGGTGGTCTTCTTCGCCTGTTCGGCGAACTCCTCCGGGGACGGGTAGCGCGGCCCCCACACGTCGGCGAACGGCGCGTCACCATTGGGGTTGTTCGACTGGTGGTAGATCGGGCGCGTCGGCTCGTTCGCGTCCAGCCACTCCGCCAGCGCGAAATGATGCGTGCCGAGGCCTGCCTCGTTACCGGTGTCCCACAGGAAGACACTGGGATGGTTCTTATCCCGTTCGACCATGCCGATCATCCGGTCGAAGAACGCGTCCCGCCAGGCCGGATCGCTCGCCTGACACCATTTCGCGCAGTTCTCGTGGTTGTGGGTCTCGATGTCGATCTCGTCGCCGATCCAGATCCCGTGGCGGTCGGCCAGCTCGTAGAAGTACGGGTCCGACGGATAGTGGGAGGTGCGGACGGCGTTGACGTTGAGCTGCTTCATCAGCGCGACATCGCGCTCCTGCGCCTTCCTTGGCACGTGCCTGCCGTGATCGGGGTCGGTTTCGGCGCGGTTGACGCCCTTGAACAGCACCCGCTTCCCGTTGACCAGCAACTGCTTGTCCCGGATCTCGATCTCGCGGAACCCGACCGTTTCCCGGGTGATGTGCGTGATCCGCCCGTCGGGAGCGGTCAGGGTGAGGACGGCGTTGTACAGGTTCGGAGTTTCGTCGGTCCATTTCGCCGGATTCCGCACCGGCAGACTCAACGCGGCCTTCCCGCCCGCCTCGACTTCTTGACTCGCCGAGCCGACCTCCTTGCCGCCGGCGTCACGCAAGCTCAAACCCACGCGGTGTTTCCCTGTCGTACCACCGGCTTTGGTGGCGGTCTCGACCACGGCCTTCAGCGTCGCGTCCGTGTAGCTCGCGTCGAGGTCCGTCGTCAGACCCACGTCCTGGATGAACGTCGACGGCGCCGAATGCAGGGTCACCGAACGGAAGATGCCCGAGTACCGCCACTGGTCGACGTCTTCGAGGTACGCACCGGCGCTCCAGCGGTGCACCTGCACGGCGATCCGGTTGGGACCTGGCCGCAGGGCAGGCGAAAGATCGAACTCGGCGGGTGTGTAGCCGCCCTGGTCGTAGCCGATGTACTTGCCGTTGACCCAGACGAAATACGCCGACGTCACACCCTCGAAGCGCAGAAACGTCTCCCGCTGCGTCCAGTTCGCGGGTAGTGAGAACTCCCGGACGTATGCCCCGGTCGGGTTGACGTCACGAGGTACCCGAGGCGGGTCATCCGGCTGGATCTCGGTGGCGATGTTGCGGAACATCGGGTGGTCGAGGCCATCGGTCTGCCAGGTATGCGGCACGGTGACCTCGCGCCAGCGCGAAGTGTCGTAGCCGTCCTCCTGGAAGCCCGCAGGAACCTGCGACGGGTTGTCGGCCATGGCGATCCGCCATTTGCCGTCGAGCGAAATCGTGTACGGACCGCGTTCGTCTTGGCGGACGGCCGATCCGACATCCGCGTACGGGCGTAAGAACGCGTGCGGCGGTTCCTGGCCTTCGGAAACCTTTCCAGGATCTTCGAGATATGTATGGACATCGCCGGGTGGACCGACGGCCGCGGCCACCGGGTCGACCCCGACCAGACCAGCGGCGAGAACCGACAGGATCAAGACGATGGGGCGTGTTCGCGACACTGCGTAAACCTCCCAGAGAGACCGGTCGACCCGTTCAGCTGAGCCTGAAGCTTGCCCGTTGACGATCCCGCATACCGCCGCCCGGACGGAAGGGCAAGATCCTTCCATTGTCGTGGGCCAAATAGGTGGCGGGCTGTCCCACTAGCCGGAACGAGGCCGCCTGACGGTCCGCCAGCCCCGGCACCTGGACGAAGCTCGCCGCCTCTCCGTAGGCATTGCTTTCGTCGTACGGATCCATTCGCACGGTCGCGGTGTCCACCACGCGGGCGTAGCGGTCCGGGAAGTTCACCGACTGCAGGGCGATGGTGCCGGCACCACGGAATCCCGACACCACCCGGAATTGCGAGTCGGCGAGCTCACGGACGTTCCCGTCGGCCCGCAACCGGTATTCGTAATGCCGCAGGTAGAGCGCCGGTGTGTCCATTGGGGACAGTCGCACGCATGGCCCGCCCTTGCCGACCGGGACCCCGAAACTCGGTGTCCCGTCGTCGTTCCAGTACAGCCGCTGAATCCGGGTGTGCCGGTTCGGGTCGTACAGCGGGTCGCCGGTGATGTCGCGGTAGTCCCTGGCGTGGTAGACGAGCACGTCCGTGCGGCCGTCCTCGGCGACGGTGAACGAGTTGTGCCCGGGCCCGTACTGCCGCGTCGCCTCGTTCGTGGTGAACACCGGTTGCGGCGACTTGGTCCACGATCGCGGATCGAGCAGGTCGGAATTCTCGTCGGCGGTCAGCAAACCCATGCAGTACCGGGCATCGGTGGCACTGGCCGAGTAGGTCATGAACACCCGGCCGTTGCGGATCAGCACGGCCGGTCCCTCGTTGACCTTGAATCCCTGGATCTCCCAAGGAAGCGTGGGCACGGCGAGCCGGACCGGTTCACCCTTGAGGGCCAGCGGTGAAGCCATCCCGGCCAGGTAGATGTTGCTGTTGGTGTCGATCCCCGGCTCGCTCTGCGCCCAAGCGAAGTACCGCTTGCCACGATGTTCGAACGTCGTCGAGTCCAGGGTGAAGGTGTCCCACTTCGTCACCATCTGCCCGCGCAGCACCCACGAATCCGCGCGTGGATCGTCCGATGTGGACTCGAGGACGTAGGTCCGGATCCGGAAGACGTTGTCCGAGTCACCCGCGGCGAAGTACACGTACCAGCGGCCGTCGATCCGGTGCAGTTCGGGCGCCCAGATATGGCCGCCCATCTTGCCCGAGGCCGGACGCCGCCAGATCGTCTTCTCCCTGGCGGTGGCCAGTCCGTCGATCGTGGACGCGCCGCGCACAACGATCCGGTCGTACTCGGGCACCGAGCCCGTGAGGTAGTACATGCCGTTGACGGGACGGGTGATGAACGGATCCGCCCGCTGTTCGACCAGCGGATTCCGGGTGGTGAGCTGTACCGAGGCAGGTTCGGCGGCCACAGCCGTCCCCGAGGCGGCGAAGGGCAACGCGGTGGCGGCCAGCAACCCGCCACCCGCCCTGAACAGGTCTCGGCGGTCGATCGTCATGATCATCCCCTCACTCGGGCCGGGAACCGCAAGAAGGTCACGGAATTCGGCGGGAAGGTGTAGGTGAAGCTGTTGCCGACACCCGAGAACCGGGACTCCTGTGGCCGGATCGGCGTGGTGAAACCGGTATTGACGTCGTCGGGCGAGCCCTGCAGCGTCGTCACACGCGCTGTCGAACCCGGCTGGACGCGGGTGCCGAGATCGACCTTGGTGCGGGCGGCCGAGTTCTGGGCGTTGACCACCTTGACCACGAGCTCACCGGTCTTGAGGTCGCGGGTGACCACCTGGCGGAACGGCTCGGCGATCTTGTCGTCGGTGAACGAGCCCCATTTCTGCCCGTCGAGGAACAGCGTCACCTGACGGCCTCGGACCTCGACCCGAAGGTCGTACTGGCGGCCGGTCTCGATCTTGGTGTCGTTCTGGATCAGGGTCTGCTTGGCGCCGCCTTCGGTCTTCTCGACCGCCGAGACGGTGTTGTTCCAGCCGCCGAGGTTCCACCAATAGTTGTTGCCGGTGTCCTTGACCCCGAACGAGACCAGGAATCCTTCGCGCCCGGCCGTCTTGGTCGCCTTCACGGAGAAGTCGTAGTTGCTCCAAGAAGGATCGCCCGCGGTCACCAGGGTGTTCTCGGCGGCTTGGTCGGACTGGACGTAGGCGCCGTTCACGATCGACCACGTCCCGCGGCCGGCCACCTTCGTCCAGCGCGAATCGTCACCGGAGAAGTCATCGGCGAACAGCTGCGCGCCGCCGGCCGCGGTCACCTCGACGTCGTCGTAGGCCGCGCTCGTGGCCCAGGTCGAGAGCCCGATGGCGCCTGAGATCGGGGCCACGGTGGCAGGTGTCGACGAGGCCTTGCTCGGCACCACGTGGTCGCCGACGTTGGTCATGAACAGCTTCTGCGTCTCGTAGCTGGCCGAACCCCACGAGCGCTGGTTGTCGAACCAGATCATGTCCGGCCGCCATTGCACGTAGTCGGTGTTCGCCAGCAGCGGCGCATACGACGCGAGCTTGACGACGTCGGCATTCCGCTCCAGGCCGGTCATGTAGGCCGCTTCGGCGAGTGCATTGCCGAACTTATTGTCCAGCGACGCATACTCACCGAGGAAGACCTTGGGACCGTTGCGGTCGTAGGTGTCGTAGCGCTGGTTGTTCTGGAGGAACCACTGCGGACTGTTGTAGTAATGCTCGTCGACCATGCCGACCTTCGCGTTCCGGTTCAGCTCCCACAGCCTGTCGAAGGTCGTCCCGGTGTCGTCCGGCCCGGAGTTGCTGATCACCGTGATCCCCGGGTACTCGGCCTCGATCGCCGTGCGGAATTCGGTGAAGCGCGCGAAGAACTCGTTCGGCAGGTTCTCCTCGTTACCGACGCCGAGATGCGTCAAGGTGAACGGCGCCGGATGCCCCATCTCGGCCCGCTTACGGCCCCAGACCGAGGTGACCGGGCCGGTGGCGAACTCGATGAGATCGAGCGTGTCCTGGATGTGCCGCCGCAGCAGGGCCGGGTCGTCGGTAGCGCGGTTCTGTCCGCAGCCGGTGACCAGCGCCGGCACCACCGGGAGCGGCATCGCGCCGACGTCCTCGGCGAACTGGAAGTACTCGTAGTAGCCGATACCGTAGGACTGGTTGTAGCCCCAGAAGTTCGCGTTCGTGGCCCGCTGCTCGACCGGTCCGATCGTGTCCTTCCATTGGTAGGAACGCTTCCGCTCCCAGTTCGGTGCTTCGTACCCGTAGTGGCTGCCGGTGTTGACGAGACAGCCGCCGGGGAACCGGACGAACCCGGGTTTCAGCGCGGCGATCTTCTCCGCGAGGTCGGCGCGCATGCCGTTCGGGCGATTCTTGTAGGTGTCGCGCGGGAACAGCGACACCATGTCCAGCCGCAGGGTTCCGACTCCTGACGCCGTCAGCGCGAGCCTGCCGAGCGTGCTCGACTCACGTGCGCGGAACGTGCCGGTGTACTTGGCCCAGCCGTCGCCCCGGATCTGCAGGCGTACCGGGTCGGCCAACTGCTTGCCGGCCGGGTCGGTGACCGCCACCGTGAGCGGCGTCCCCACGGCGCGGGCGGTGCGTGCGAATACCGAGAAGTCGTACGACTTGCCCTTCTCGACCCGGATTCCCGAGTTGTAGCCGGAATTCGCGACGCCGTACTCGCCTGCCGCGCCGGTGATGTCGAGCTGGAGGTAGCGCCGGTTGCGTTCGTTGAGCCGTTGCCCGTCGTCGGACACCTTCACCGTCCCGGCTCCGCCACCGGTCGAGGTGGGCGCCCAGGAGGTCATCGGGGTGTATGACGCGTTGTCCGCCTTGTCGTACTCGAACGACCGGTTCTGCACGAGTTCGGCGTACAGTCCGCCGTCCGCGGCACGGTTGATGTCCTCGAAGAAGACGCCGTACATCGAACGGTCGATCGTGGCCCCACGCCCCGCCCCGTCGGCGGCGAGCGTGTAGTCGGTCGTCGGCGTCTGCCCAGAAGCGGTTTGAACGGGCGCGAGAACACCGGCGGCGATGGTCAGAGATAACACACTGATCCGGACGAACCTGCTGCGCACAAGTACTTCCTTTCGCTTCGTTGCGAAGAAACCGAGGGGACCCCGACTGTCACGTCAGGCGGCGGTGCGGGCGCGGCGTTTCGTCCAGATGTCGTAGGCGACGGCGGCGAGGAGCACGAAGCCCTTGACCAGGTTCACGCTCTCGGTCGGGGCACCGATGAGGGACATGCCGTTGTTGATCACACCCATGATCAGGCCGCCGGTGATCGCACCGACCACCTTGCCGACCCCGCCCTGCACCGCGGCGCCGCCGATGAAGGCAGCCGCGATCGCGTCGAGTTCGAACATGTTGCCCGCCGTCGGCCCCGCCTGGTTGAGCCGTCCGGCGACGATGATGCCGGCGAGCGCGGACAGCACGCCCATGTTCACGAAGATCCAGAACGTGACCGCCTTGACCTTCACGCCGGACAGCGTCGCGGCCTGGAGATTCCCGCCGATGGCGTAGATATGCCGTCCGAACACCGCCCGCGTCGTCACCAGCGAATAGCCGATCACCAGTACCGACAACAGGATCAGCACCCACGGCAGGTTCTTGTACCTCGCCAGCTGGATCACCACGAACAGCACGACGGCGGCCGCGGCGGCGATCTTCAGCAGGAACATCGGCAGCGGGTCGACTTCCTGCAGGTAGTTGAGCCGCGCCGTGCGCTTGCGCCACTGCGAGACGACCACGCCCCCGATCGCCAGGATGCCGGCGAAAAGGCTGACCAGGTCGGCGCCGCCGAGCGGGCCGAGGGCGATGTTGCCGAGATAGCCGCCGGTGAAGCCGTTCGCCAGGGTCCGGACCTCGTCGGGGAACGGCCCGATTCCCTGGTTCCCCAGCACGGTCAGGGTCAGCGCCCGGAAGATCAGCATTCCCGCCAGCGTCACGATGAACGCGGGGATGCCGAAGTACGCGACCCAATATCCTTGCCAAGCCCCGATCCCCGCGCCGACGACCAGTGTGATCGCCAACGCGAGCGGCCACGCCATGCCGAGGTTCACCATCAGCACGGCGGAGATCGCGCCGGTCAGCGCCACCACCGAACCCGCCGACAGGTCGATGTGCCCGGCGATGATGATCAGGATCATGCCGATCGCGAGGATCAGCACGTACGAGTTCTGCACGATGAGGTTCGAGATGTTCTGCGGTTCCAGCAGCGCGCCGCCGGTGAGGATCGAGAACAGCACGACGATCAGTGCGAACGCCACATAGATACCGCTTTGGCGCGGGTTGAACGAGATCCGCCTCGGCGCCCTGGCGGGAGCGGGTCCGTTCTGTTCCGGGACACCGGTGACGGCGTCTGCGGACACGGTGCTCATGTCTTACTCCTGTTCCCTGGTCATGGCGCGCATCAGGGCCTCCTGAGTCGCCTCTGCCCGCCCGACCTCGCCGGTGATCCGGCCCGCCGACAGCGCGTAGATGCGGTCGCACAGGCCGAGCAGTTCCGGCAGTTCGGACGAGATGACCAGCACGGCCTTTCCCTCGTCGGCGAGGCGGTTGATGATCGTGTAGATCTCGTACTTCGCGCCGACGTCGATGCCGCGCGTCGGCTCGTCGAGGATCAGCACGTCCGGATCGGTGAGGATCCATTTGGACAGCACGACCTTCTGCTGGTTCCCGCCGGACAGCGTGCCCGTCACGCTTCGCACGTTCGGTGCCTTGATGTTCATGCTCTTGCGGAACTGTTCCGCGACACGGTGTTCTTCGTTCTCGTCGACCCAGCCCCGGCGGGCGAGCTTGCCGAGCGCGGCGCCGGAGACGTTGCGCTGGATGTCCTCGATGAGGTTCAGCCCGTAGCGTTTCCGGTCCTCGGTGGCATAGGCGATCCCGTGCTCGACGGCCTCGCCGACCGTGCGCACCTCGATCTCCTTGCCGTCCTTGATCAGCCGGCCGGAGATGTCCTTGCCGTACGAGCGGCCGAACACGCTCATCGCGAGTTCGGTCCGCCCGGCGCCCATCAAACCGGCCAGGCCGACGATCTCGCCCCGCCGCAGGTTCAGGCTCGCACCGTCGACGACGACCCGGCCGTGCTGGGTCGGGCTGTGCACGGTCCAGTCCTCGATCCGGAGCACCTCGTCGCCGATCCGCGGTTCCCTTGGCGGGAAACGGTTCTCCAGTTTGCGGCCGACCATCCCGGAGATGATCCGGTCCTCGGTGACGATCGCCGCGTCCAGCGTCTCGATCGTTCGTCCGTCACGCAGGACGGTGATCGAGTCGGCGATCGCGGCGACCTCGTTGAGCTTGTGCGAGATCAGGACACAGGTGACGCCGTCCTCACGAAGACCGCGCAACAGCTCGAGCAGATGCGCCGAGTCGTCGTCGTTGAGCGCGGCGGTCGGCTCGTCGAGGATCAGCAGCTTGACCTCTTTGGACAGTGCCTTGGCGATCTCGACCAGCTGCTGCTTGCCGACGCCGATGTCGAGGACCGGTGTCACCGGGTTCTCCCGCAGGCCGACCCGGCGCATCAGCTCGCCCGCCTGGTGGTTCGTCCGGTTCCAGTCGATCAGGCCACCGCGCGACTTTTCGTTGCCGAGGAAGATGTTCTCCGCGATGGACAGCTGCGGGCACAACGCCAGTTCCTGGTGGATGATCACGATGCCGCGACGCTCGCTGTCGCGGATCGCGGAGAACGCGCACGGCTCGCCGTCGAAGACGATCTCGCCGTCGTACGAGCCATGTGCGTAGACACCCGACAGCACCTTCACCAGCGTGGACTTGCCCGCGCCGTTCTCACCGCAGACCGCGTGGATCTCTCCCCTGCGCACCGACAGGTTCACATCCTGCAGTGCCTTGACCCCGGGGAAGGACTTCGTGATGCCACGCATCCGAAGGATTTCGTCGGTCACGTCGGCTACCTCAGCTGTTCCGCGGTGTAGTAGCCGGAGTCGATGAGTTCCTTCTGGTAGTTCCCCTTGTTCAGAATCACCGACTGCAGAAGGAACGACGGGACGACCTTCTGGCCGTTGTTGTAGTCCGTCGTGTTGTTGACCTCGGCCTTGCCGCCCTTCAGCACCGCGTCGGCCATCTTGACCGTCGTCTCGGCGAGCTTGCGGGTGTCCTTGAAGATGGTCGAGTACTGCTCACCGGCGATGATGGACTTCACCGACGCGACCTCGGCGTCCTGGCCGGTGACAACGGGGTACGGCTGGCCGGGTGTGCCGTAGCCGTTGCTCTTGAGCGCGGAGAGGATGCCGATGGAAAGCCCGTCGTACGGCGAAAGCACGCCCTGCACCTTGGCGCCCGAGCTGTACGTCTTGGTCAGCAGGTCCTCCATGCGGCGCTGCGCGGTCGAGGCCTGCCAGCGCAGGATGGCCACGACGTTGAACGCGGTCTGGCCGCTCTTGACGACCAGCGTCCCGTTGTCCAGATAGGGCTTCAGCACGGACATCGCGCCGTTGAAGAAGAACGTCGCGTTGTTGTCGTCCGGCGAACCGGCGAACAGCTCGATGTTGAACGGTCCCTTCGCCTCGCCGGGCGACCCGTCGTCCTTGAGCACTTTGAGTCCGGTCAGCAGGGACGTCGCCTGCTGGACGCCGACCTTGAAGTTGTCGAAGGTCGCGTAGTAGTCGACGTTGGGGGTGTTGCGAAGCAGGCGGTCGTAGGCGATGACCGGGATCTTCTTGTCCGCGGCCTCCTGCAGCTGAGTGGTGATCGCGGTGCCGTCGATCGAGGCGATCACGAGGAGCTTGGCGCCCTTGGTGATCTGGTTCTCGATCTGGTTGACCTGCGTGGGGATATCGTCCTCGGCGTACTGCAGGTCGACCTGGTAGCCCAGTTTCTCCAGCGCCGCCTTGATGTTGTCGCCGTCGTGGATCCAGCGCTCCGACGATTTGGTCGGCATGGTGACGCCGACGAGACCGCCTGCGGCCCCACTCGCCGCGACCTGCTCGTCGACGGTCTTGGTGCTCGAACCACAGGCTGTGAGCGCGGCGCCGAGGCCGACCGCGACGGCCAGGGTGGCCAGTTTCCTGAACATCATTGTTCCTTCTCTCCGGTGGGGACCGCTCAGAAACCTTGCGCGAGCCGGTAATACGCCTGGTTCCAGCGCATCCGGTCCGCGATCGACGCCGGTGTCGTCGCGTTGTCGATCACCAGCAGCTCGATGCCGAGCATGGCGGCGAAATCGCGGATCGTTTCGGCTCCAACGGCCTGGCTGAGCACGGTGTGGTGGGGGCCGCCCGCGGTGATCCAGGCTTCCGCGGACGTCGCGAGCGAAGGCGCCGGCTTCCAGACCGCGCGTGCCACCGGCAGGTTCGGCAGCGGCTCGTCCGGCGGGACGACCTCGACCTCGTTGGCGACGAGCCGGAATCGGTCGCCGAGATCGGCCATACCGATCACGACGGCGTCGCCCGGCGACGCGTCGAACACCAGCCGGACCGGGTCCTCACGGCCGCCGATCCCCAGCGGATGGATTTCGCACGACGGACGTTCCGAAGCGATGCTCGGACAGACCTCGAGCATGTGCGCACCGAGGATCTTCGGTTCGCCGGGACCGAAGTGGTAGGTGTAATCCTCCATAAAGGACGTTCCCAGCGCGGAATCGCGGGCCATCGCCTTCACCGCGGCGAGCAGGGCCGACGTCTTCCAGTCCCCTTCGCCGCCGAAGCCGTAGCCGTCGGCCATGAGCCGCTGGACGGCGATTCCGGGAAGCTGGCGCAACCCGCCGAGGTCTTCGAAGTTGGTGGTGAAGGCGCCGAATCCACCGCCGGTAAGGAAGGCCCGCAGCCCCAGCTCGATCCGGGCCGCGTCCCGCAGCGCCTCGTGCCGTTCCCCGCCCTCCAGCAGTTCGGGCGCGATCGCGTACGCGTCACCGTACTCCTCGACCAGCGTGCCGACCTCGGTCTCGGCCACCTCGTCGACCAGCGCGACGAGCTCGTTGACGCCGTAGGTGTTGACGGAGACGCCGAACTTGAGCTCGGCCTCGACCTTGTCCCCGTCGGTGACCGCGACGTCACGCATGTTGTCGCCGAACCGCGCGAGTTTGAGGGAGCCGATGGTCTGGCGGCCGACGGCGGCCCGGACCCAGTCCTCGATCCGCGCGGTCACCGATGGATCGGCCGCGTGCCCGGCGACGGTCTTACGCGGTACGCCGAGCCGAGTCTGGATATAGCCGAACTCGCGGTCGCCGTGCGCGGCCTGGTTCAGGTTCATGAAGTCCATGTCGATGGACTGCCACGGCAGCGCCTCGTTGAGCTGGGTGTGCAGATGCAGCAACGGTTTCCGCAGCGTGTCCAGCCCGGAGATCCACATCTTGGCCGGCGAGAACGTGTGCATCCAGGCGATCACACCGACACAGGAATCGTCGGCGTTGGCCTCGAGCATCACGCGCCGGATGGCCGAGGGTTCGGTGAGCACCGGTTTGCCGGTGATCTCCGCCGAGATCGGGCCCGCTTCGGTCAGCATCCGCTGAATCTGCAACGACTGGCCGGCGACCTGCGCAAGGGTCTCTTCGCCGTAGAGCGCCTGGCTTCCGGTGAGGAACCAGACCTCGGGTTTGCGCTGCGTGCTCACTTTTCTCCTTGCTGGCCGTAGACGTTCTGGTAGCGCGCGTAGAGCCGATCGATGTCCTTTTCGGACAGTTGCTCCGGCGTGCCGAGTTCGAAGGCGACGTGGACGGTCCTGGCGACGTCCTCGACCATCACGGCCGCCTTGACCGCGTCCCGCGCGGTGCGGCCGACGGTGAACGGACCGTGGTTGCGCATCAGCACCGCGGGTGACCGGCTGGTCCTGAGCGTCTCGACGATGCCCTGGCCGATCGAGTCGTCCCCGATCAGTGCGAACGGCCCGACCGGGATGTCGCCGCCGAACTCGTCGGCGATCATCGTGAGCACGCAGGGGATCGCCTCACCTCGCGCCGCCCAAGCCGTGGCGTAGGTGGAATGCGTGTGCACCACCCCGCCGATCTCCGGCATCTGCCGGTAGACATAGGCGTGGGCCGCCGTATCGGACGACGGCGAGAGGTCGCCGTGCACGACCTCGCCGTAGAGATCGGTGACGACCATGTTGTCGGCGGTCAGTTCGTCGTAGGACACGCCGGACGGTTTGATCACCATCAGGTCGTGGCCGGGGACGCGCGCCGAAACATTGCCCGCGGTCCAGATGACCAGTTCGTACCGGGTGAGTTCGCCGTGCAACGCGGCCACCGCGCCGCGCAACTCCTCGAAGGTGTCCGTGATCTCGACGGCAAGGCTCATCGTCGCTGTCCTTTCCGGACGACCTTGACCGCGCGGCGCCGGCCGGCCAGGCGGTGCATGACCTCGTTGGTGCCGCGGCCGAAGTAGTCGTGCAGAGCGGCGTATTCGGCGTAGAGGTCGTTGTAGGCCTTCACGTTCTCCGCGATCGGCCGGTACACCGCGCGGCGGACGGCGCCCATCGCGGCGGACGCGGCCGGGACGTCCGGATGCGCCCCGGCGGCGACTGCGGCATGGATCGCCGAGCCCAGGGCCGGACTCTGCGTGGATCCCGCCACCGACAGGGACAGGTTCGTGACGTCGGCGTAGATCTGCATCAGCAGGTCGTTCTTGACCAGCCCGCCCGCCACGATCAGCTCGGTGACCGGCACTCCCGCCCGCTCGAAGGTCTCGATGATTGTCCGGGTGCCGAAGGCGGTCGCCTCGAGTAACGCGCGGTAGGTGTCCTCGGCACGTGTGGCCAGCGTCTGTCCGACGATGACGCCGGACAGTTCGTGGTCGACCAGCACCGACCTGTTGCCACTGTGCCAGTCCAGCGCGAGGAGTCCGTGTTCGCCGATCTCCTGCGTCGCGGCGAGCCGGGTGAGCAGCTCGTGCACGGAGATGCCCGCCTCCTGCGCGTCGTACACATAGGACGGTGGGACGCCGTGCGTGACGAACCACGCGAAGATGTCCCCCACGCCGCTCTGTCCGGCCTCGTAACCCCACTGCCCGGCCACGATTCCGCCATCGACCACACCGCACATCCCCGGAACCTCGCGCAGCTCGGCGCCGTTCATCACGTGGCAGGTGGACGTCCCCATGATCGCGACCATCTGCCCCGGCTCGACCGCTTGGACGGCCGGTGCCGTGACGTGCGCGTCGACGTTGCCGACCGCGACGGCGATCCCCTCGGTCAGTCCGGTCCACTCGGCGGCTTGTGCGCTCAGGCTGCCCGCCTTGGCGGCCAAGGCGCCGAGCGGCTGCGTGAGCTTGTCGTCCACAAAGGATTCGAAGCCGGGCGCCAGCTCCTTCAGGAACTCCGCGCTCGGGTACCGGCCGTCCTGGAGGATCCCCTTGTATCCGGCCGTGCAGGCATTGCGGACGTAGATTCCGGTGAGCTGCCAGACGATCCAGTCGGCCAGCTCGACCCAGTGCCGCATCCGCGCGTACACCTCGGGTGCCTCTTCGAAGATCTCCAGCGCCTTGGCGAACTCCCATTCCGAGGAGATCAGCCCGCCGTAGCGTGGCAGCCAGGACTCACCACGGGCCCGCGCCAGCGCATTGATCCGGTCTGCCTGCGGCTGAGCGGAATGGTGCCGCCAGAGCTTGACATAGGCGTGCGGGTCGCCGGCGAACTCGGGAAGCTCGCACAGCGGGGTGCCGTCCGCCGTGGTCGGCACCATGGTGCAGGCGGTGAAGTCGGTCCCGACACCGATCACGTCGGCAGAATCGACGCCTGCCGCGCTGATCGCTTCAGGTACCGCGGTGCGCAGCACATCGACGTAGTCCGACGGGACCTGCAGGGCCCAGTCCGGCGGCAGGCCCTGACCGGTTTCCGGCAGGATCCGGTCGATCACGCCGTGGCGGTAGTCCGAAACCGCGCTGCCCAGTTCCGCGCCGTCGCGGACGCGGACCACGACGGCCCGGCCGGACAGCGTCCCGAAATCGACGCCGACGACGAGCGGCTCCCCTGTGCTCACTTCTTCTCCTCTTCTGGTGACCGGGACGCGCCGCGGGCGGCGATCGCGGCGCGCCCCGGTGGTTCGTGGCCGCTGTTAGCGTTCACATTCCAGGGCGAACGCCACGGCGGCGGTGGCGGCCGTGGGTTTCAGGCTCTTCGCCGGACGACGAGCCGTTGCAGGACAATGAAGACGAACAGCAGCGTCCCGGTGATGATCGAGGTCCACCAGGAGTTGAGCGTGCCGTCGAAGGTGATCAGCGTCTGGATGATGCCCAGCACCATGATCCCGAGCAAGGTGCCGAGGACATAGCC
Source organism: uncultured Actinomycetota bacterium (assembly GCA_963766045.1). GTDB lineage: Bacteria > Actinomycetota > Actinomycetes > Mycobacteriales > Pseudonocardiaceae > Amycolatopsis. Next base: position 4,216,399 of record CAVXYN010000003.1, read on the forward strand.
GGAGCCGCCGGTGAGCAGCGTGCCACCGATGACGACCGCGGCGATCGCGGTCAGCTCCAGGCCGACGCCGTTGAGCGGGTCACCGGAAGACTTGTACAGCACCAGTAGCAGACCACCCAGCGCCGAGCAGAACCCGCTGAGGGTGTAGACCGCGACCTTCGTCCGGCCCACGTTCAGACCCATCAACAGGGCGGAGCGGGGGTTGCCGCCGATCGCGTACACCGTCCGGCCGAACCGTGTTCCATAAAGGACATAGGCGGAGATGGCCACCACCACGAACGCGACGACGACGCCGATCGAGATGTGCAGCTCACCCCCGAGAGGAATCTGCGTCTGTGCCAACGTGGCGATCGTCGGGTCGTCGATCGAGTACGCCTGGGTGCTGATCGTGTAGCAAAGCCCTCTGGCGAAGAACATCCCGATCAGGGTGGCGATGAACGGCTGGATCTCGAAGACGTGGATCAGCACGCCCATCCCGGACCCGAGCATCGCGCCGATCACCAGTACCGCCGGGACGACCACGAACACCGGCCAGCCCTGGTTCTGCAGCAGATCGCCGGAGACCACAGTGGACAGTGCGACCACCGAACCCACCGACAGGTCGATCCCGCCGGTGAGGATCACGAACGTCATGCCGACGGCGACGACCAGCAGGAAGGCGTTGTTGATGAACAGGTCCAGAATGACCTGTCCAGAGCCGAACGCCGGGTAGCTCGACGCGCCGTAGATGTACGCCCCGATGAGCATCGCCATCGTCGCCAGGATCGGCAGATGCCTCTGCCGCGGCCGGTAGTCCTTCATCCGGGTCAGCGTGCTCATACTCCGGCCTCCACCTTCTCCGGCTGGGCAAGTGGTTCCACCGGAGCGGACTTTCGCCGTTTCGCGAACTTCTTGCGGAACGCGGGTGACTGCAGCAGGCACACCACCAGCACGACCAGCGCCTTGAACAACATGATCGCCTGCGGCGCGATCCCGAGCGCGTAGACCGTCGTGGTCAGCGTCTGGATCAGGAGCGCCCCGATCACGGACCCGGTGAGCGAGAACCGCCCGCCGGTCAGTTGCGTTCCGCCGATGACGACGGCGAGAATCGCGTCGAGTTCGATGAACTGTCCGGCGTTGTTGCCGTCGGCGCTGTGCACGTTGGCGCTGATCATCAGGCCCGCGATACCGGCACAGAGCGCGCAAAAGACGTAGGTGAGCCAGATCAGCCGCGCCGACCGCAGTCCGGCCAGCCTGCCCGCTTCGGGATTGCCGCCGACGGATTCCACCAGCAGGCCGAGTGCCGACCGGCGGACGAGTACCGCGGCGATGGCGAACACCGCGAGCGCGACCAGGATCGCGCTCGGCAGGGTGAAGACGAATCCGCTGCCGATCCACTCGTAGGGACCGGAGTTGATGGTGATGATCTGGCCGCCGGTGATCAGCTGGGCGATCCCCCGGCCTGCCACCATCAGGATCAGGGTCGCGATGATCGGCTGGATTCCCAATACCGCCACCAGCCAGCCGTTCCACGCACCGAGCGCGATGGCCAGTCCGAGCGCCATTCCCACCGCGGCGAGCGTCCCGCCGAGACTGTTCTGATCGCCGAGACCGCTGATGTGCAGGCAGGCGAGCGCGCCGCTGATCGCCACCACCGCGCCGACCGAGAGGTCGATCCCCCGCGTCGCCACGACCAGCGTCATGCCGATCGCGATGAGGATCAGCGGCGCGCCGTTCTTGAGGATGTCGATCAGGTTCCCGTAAAGGTGCCCGTCGCGTAGTTCGATCGCGAAGAACGTCGGCTGCGCGATGAGGTCACCCAGCAGCAACACCAGTAGTGCGACGACGGGCCAGAACAACCGGTGCTTCGACAGTGTCTTCATCGGGTGACTCCTCCTTCCGCCATCGTCGCCATGACCCGGTCCGCGGTCAGGGAATCGTTGTCCAGCACCGCGACCACCCAACGATCGCGGAGTACGACGACACGGTGACTCAACCGGAGCACTTCCTCGAGTTCGGCGGAGATGAACACCACGGCCATCCCGTCGCCCGAAAGCTGCGTGACCAGCCGCTGGATCTCGGTCTTGGCACCGATGTCGATGCCGCGGGTCGGCTCGTCGAGGATCAGCAACCGGGGTTCGGTGATGAGCCACCTCGCGAGCAGCACCTTCTGCTGATTACCGCCGCTGAGATCGCCGACCTTCGCCTCGGGATTCGCCGGCCGGATGTCGAGCGTCTTGATGTAACGCTCGGCGATCTCGTCCTGCCGCCGCCGGGAGATCGGCCGTGCCCAGCCGCGTGAGGCCTGAAGTGCGAGCACGATGTTCTCGCGGACGGTGAGTTCCTCGACGAGGCCTTCGGTCTTGCGGTTCTCGGAGCAGAACGCGATGCGGTGGTCGAGCCCGGTTCGCGGTGTCTTCAACGAAACCGGCTCGCCGCCGATGCGGACCGAACCACCGTCGGCCTGATCGGCCCCGAACAGGAGCCGGGCGAGTTCGGTCCGGCCGGATCCGAGCAGTCCGGCGAGACCGACGACCTCACCCTCGTGGATGTCGAGCGTGAACGGCGCGACGCCGCCCTTCCGGCCGACATCCTCCGCCGCGAGGAACACCGGCGCTCCGGCGACGTCGGCTCGGCTGTGCCCCGCGTCCTCGAGATCCTCCAGCGCGGCGAGTTCCTTGCCGATCATCCTGGTCACCAGGTCGACCGGGGTGATCTCCTCGGTGCGGTATTCGCCGATGAGCCTTCCGTTGCGCAGCACCGTCATCCGGTCCGCGACGGCGAAGACCTGCTCGATGAAATGGGAGACGAACAGGATCGCCATCCCCTGATCCCGCAGTGAGCGCACCACCTTCAGCAGCTGCTCGACCTCACCGGTGTCCAAACTGGACGTCGGCTCGTCGAGCACCAGGACGCGCGCATCGACGTCAAGTGCCCTGGCGATCGCGACCAGTTGCTGTACAGCGATCGAGCAGCTGCTCAGCTCGGCCGAGACGTCCACCTCGACCTCCAGCCTCGCCAGGAGCGCGGCCGCCCGGCGGCGCATTTCGCGCCAGTCGATCCGGCCGCGCTTCCGCGGTTCCTTGCCCAGACAGATGTTCTCCGCAACCGAGAGGTTCGGGCAGAGGTTCACCTCCTGGTAGACGGTGCTCACGCCGGAGCGCTGCGCCTCCCCCGGGCCGCTGAACGCGACCGGGGAACCGGCGAGTTCGATCGTGCCCGCGTCCACCCCGTAAACGCCGGTCAGCACCTTGATCAGGGTGGACTTGCCGGCGCCGTTCTCGCCCATCAAGGCGTGCACCTCACCGGGGAACATCCGGAAGGAGACGTCGTCGAGGGCGAGGACACCGGGGAATTCCTTCCGGATGTGCCTCATCCGCAGAATCGCTGAGGGTTCTGTCATCGCTGACCTTGTTCTTCGGGGGACGCGGGTTTCGGATCAGTACTGGCGCTGTGGCAAGGCGGCCTTCGCCGCCGCCTGGTCGAATTCGGTCTCGGTGGTCTCGATGCGCTCGGGCACGGCCTCACCGGCGGCGACCTTCTTCACCAGGTCCATCAGCTGCGGGCCGAGCAGCGGGTTGCACTCGACGACGTAGTTGATCTTGCCGTCGGCCAAGGCCTGCAGCGCGTCACGTACGCCGTCGACCGAGACGATCTTGATGTCCTTACCGGGCACCTTCCCGGCGGCTTCCATCGCTTCGATCGCGCCGAGTGCCATGTCGTCGTTGTGCGCGTAGAGCACGTCGATCTTGGGCTGGGATTTCAGGAAGGCCTCCATGACCTCCTTGCCCTTGGCGCGGGTGAACTCGCCGGTCTGCGACGCGACGACCTTGAACTTCGGGTTCGACGCGATCACGTCGGCGAAGCCCTTCTTCCGGTCGTTCGCCGGGGCGGAACCGGTGGTGCCCTGCAGTTCGGCGATGTTCACGTCGCCGGCGGCGGCGCCGAACTCCTTCGTCAGCCACTCACCCGCCTTCTTGCCCTCCGCCACGAAGTCAGAGCCCAGGAAGGTCTTGTAGAGCGTCTTGTCCGGCGAGTCGACGGCCCGGTCGGTGAGGATGACCGGGATGTTCGCCGTCTTCGCCTCCTTGAGCACGGTGTCCCAGCCGGACTCGACCACCGGCGAGAAGGCGATGACCTTGACCTTCTGCTGGATGTAGGAGCGGATCGCGCTGATCTGGTTCTCCTGCTTCTGCTGCGCGTCGGAGAACTTCAGCTCGATACCGGCGGACTTCGCGGATTCCTGGATGGACTTCGTATTCGCCGTCCGCCAGCCGCTCTCCGCGCCCACCTGCGCGAACCCGAGGGTGATGCCTCCGCCGTCGCCCGTTCCGCCGCCACCGCCACATGCGGTGAGCAGGAGCAGTCCGGCCATTCCGGCCACGATCGCCGTCCACGGTTTTCTTGCCACTTCGACTCCTTGATCCACGCTGATCATCACAGTTAGCGTTAACAATTGGGAGGAGAGCCACCCCGGAGGAGGCTCCGGCGCATCATGAGATGCCGGTGCTTTCCCGCACGATCAGTTCGGGGGCGACCAGATCCCTCGCCCTTTCCTCGCCGCCGTTCATCCGGCGGCGGAGCAATTCGAAGGTGCGCCTCCCGACCTCGACGAAGTCTTGACGAATCGTCGTGAGCGGAGGCGTGTAGTAGGCCGCCTCGGGTACGTCGTCGAAACCGACGACGCGCACCTCCCCCGGCACGTTCACTCCCGCCTCGGTACAGGCACGGAGAAAGCCGAGGGCCATCTGATCGTTGGCCACGAACACCGCGTCCAGGCCCTTCTCGCCGACGAGGGATCGCCCCGCGGCGTACCCGGAACGCGCGCTCCAGTCCCCTCGGATGACGGGCGGGATCCGCGCGCCGCGTCGCTGGAGGGTCTCGCGCCAGCCGCGCTCTCGATCGAGCGCTTCCAGCCAGTCTTCCGGTCCCGCCACATGCCAGACCGTCTCGTGCCCCAGTCCGAGGAGATGCTCGGTCGCACGCCGGGCGCCGTCGTACTGGTCGACGGAGATCACCGGCACCGGTGCGGCTTCCCCACCGCCGACCGCCACGAGCGGAACATCGCTCGGGGCCGCTTCCAACGCTCGCCCAGCGGTGACGTGCGGAGCGATGACGACGATGCCTTCGACGGCTTGGCGGCGCAGCCGCTCGACGGCGTCCGCGATGGACGACCGGCCGGGGCGGCTGATGCTCGTTATCGTCGTCGCGTAGCCGGCTTCCCTGGCGGCGTGCTCGATCCCGCTCAGGGTGCTCGCCGGGCCGTAGAGATTCGCCTCGAGCGCGACCACGCCGAGGGTGCCCGAACGGCCGGTGACCAGCGCGCGGGCGACCGAGTTCGGCCGGTAGTCCAACTGCTCGATGGCGGCATTAACGCGGACCCGGGTCTCGGCACGGACCGGACCGGTCCCGTTGATCACCCGGGACACCGTCATATGCGAGACGCCCGCCAGCGCGGCGACGTCGGTCAGACTCGCCTGCTTTCCGGCCGGGGACATGCCAGCACTGCCGTCTCGGCCGACGGTGTCGCGTGCCATCGCCTGTCTCCCATCCGCGTCATCGAGCTCGGGTCACTCGCCATCGGTGTGACGAGTGCCGCAAGTGTTAGCGATAACACGGACGTGGTCAAGTGCCCGTTCTGTCACAGTCGGGTCACGGGCCCAGGCCGCCGGGTCGAACGCGGCAGAACCGGGTCCGGTGGGAAACTCACCGGACTTCGGCACTGGTCCGCACCCGGCGACCTGGAGATCACCTTAGCGAGCAGGGCGCCAGAGCACCCAGCCCTTGCGGTTCAGCCGCGGAGCGGCCGATCGCTATGGTGATCCGGTCGATCGTCGCAGTCCGCTTGTCCCTGAGCGGTCCGACGATCGCGTTCTGGACGAAGTTCGGGCCACCTTCGCCTTGCGACGTGGCCAAGCGACGCTCGGCCTCCGCGATCTGCGTCCCCAGCAACGCCAGATTCCGATCGACCTCGGCCTTCGCCTGTGCCGGGATCGCGGGCAACCGGCTCGCCACATCCGGGCAGACGATCCGCTGAGCCGAGCCACTTCCGGGCGCGGGAGCAGCGGTGGTGGTCGGAGTCGGCGCCGGGATCTGCCCACCTCCGCCGGACCCCTGCGAGCAGGGTGCGAGGCTCCCCAGGCCCTGCGGTTTCGCCGCCACGCGCCCAATGGCGATCGCGATCCGGTCGATCGTCGCGGACCGCTTGCCACTCAACGGACCGAGGATCGCGTTCTGGACGAAGTTCGGGCCACCTTCGCCTTGCGACGTGGCCAAGCGACGCTCGGCCTCCGCGATCTGCGTCCCCAGCAACGCCAGATTCCGATCGACCTCGGCCTTCGCCTGTGCCGGGATCGCGGGCAACCGGCTCGCCACATCCGGGCACACGATGCGCGATGTCGCCTGCGCCGCGCCGGCGCTGTCGGCATTGCCCGCCGCGGTGGACACGGCCAGCGCGCCGGCGGCGATGGCGAGGCCCAGCGCGCCGGTGGCGATCTTCGTTCGCCGGGAAAGGCGATGAGCACCCACTCTTCGAGTCATGAATCACTCCATTTTCGAGCAGCACAAATAAGGGGAGGAATGCGGCGGATAACCGCCGGTTGAAAGCGGCTGGATTCACCTTTGCCGTCACCACATCGTGACCATCGCCGAGTGCTTTTGTCCAGTACCGGACAGGAGAAAAAGAAAAGAAAAACATCTTTGAACCGAACTGTTCTCCGCTACGTATTAAAAGGAACGGGGGCCGGGTCAGGCCGGTCTCACTCTTGACCCGAGAGGGGTGTCGTTCTACCGTCAGCATGCACCAGCCTCTGTTAACGCTAACAGTCTGCCGGTTCGTGCCCAGCGGTCAAAGCAGCCCGAGGGAGCCCTCCACGATGATCCCCACGCGTCCACGCCGGCTCGGCGTCCTCCTCACCACCATGGCCCTGCTGGTCGCGACCGGCGGCACGGCCCCCGCCGCTGCGGCGACGACCAGCCGGCCCACGGCGACAGTGAGCCCGAAACCCGCCCAAGAACCCTTCGCGGGCTACGCCTTCTTCTACTTCACCGGCGAAGGCACCCCGGACGGCGAGCAGATCTACACCGCGGCCAGCAAGGGCAACGACCCGCTGAACTGGACCGAGCTCAACAACGGCAGGCCGGTGCTCAAGTCGAGCCTCGGGGAGCTCGGCGTCCGCGACCCGTTCATCCTCCGCTCCCCCGACGGCGGCAAGTTCTACCTGCTCGCCACCGATCTGAAGATCCACAACGGTCGCGGCTGGGACGCCGCGCAGCGCACAGGCAGCCGTTCGATCATGGTCTGGGAGTCCACCGACCTGGTCAACTGGTCTCGCCAGCGCAGCGTCCAGGTCTCGCCACCGACCGCCGGGAACACCTGGGCACCGGAAGCGTTCTGGGACGCCAAACGTGGGAGCTATGTCGTCTACTGGGCATCGAAGCTGTACGCGGAGAACGATCCCGCGCATACCGGCGACAGCTACAACCGGATGCTCTACGCCACGACCCGCGACTTCGTCACCTTCAGCCAGCCGAAGGTCTGGATCGACCCGGGATACTCGGTGATCGATTCGACGGTCATCCAGGACAAGGGCACCTACTACCGGTTCACCAAGGACGAGCGCAATCCGACGTCGTCTTCGCCGTGCAGCAAGTACATCCTCGAAGAGAAGTCCACCGACCTGCTCGATCTGTCCTACGACTTCGTCGCCGACTGCATCGGCAAGGGAACCGCGCAGAGTCCCGGCCTGGACCGCGGTGAAGGCCCGACCGGCTTCAAGTCCAATACCGAGAACAAGTGGTACCTGTTCATCGACGAGTACGGCGGCCGGGGCTACGTCCCGTTCGAAACCACCGATCTCGCTTCCGGCAAGTGGACGATGTCGACCGGCGCGAACCTTCCCGCGTCGCCTCGGCACGGCACCGTCCTTCCCGTCACCCAGAAGGAACTCAATCGGCTGACCGCCCCGGCCGCCCCCGCCAAGGCTGATCGGAACGGCTTGGTGGCGCAGTGGCCGCTCGACGGGAAGACCGGCACGACCGCCGCCGACAGCACCGGCCACGGCTACAACGGCGCGCTGGCGGGCGACGTCAAATGGGCGAACGGCGCGCTGGAGTTCGGCGGGAACAACGGGCACGTGCAGCTGCCCAACAACCTGCTGAACGGCGCGTCCGCCGCGACCGTTTCCGCCGATGTCCTCGTCGACCCCGGCCAGCAGACGCCCTACTTCCTTTATGGCTTCGGCAATACCGGTCCGTCCGGCGTCGGGGACGGGTATCTGTTCAGCACCGGAGGCACCGGCACCGGCGGCTTCCGGGGAGCGATCGCGACCGGGAACTGGACCACCGAACAGGGAGCCGTCTCGGGCGGCGCCTTGCCACGCGGGGCCTGGAAGAACGTGACGCTCACCGTCGGCGGCGGTTCCGCGGTGCTCTACCTGGACGGTGTCGAAGTCGGGCGCAACGACAAGACCACCATCAGACCGTCCGACCTCGGCGGCGGTGTCACGGCGGCCAACTACCTCGGCCGTTCCGTCTACTCCGGCGACCGGTTCTTCAAGGGCAGTATGAAGAACGTCCGGCTCTACAACCGTGCGCTGCCCGGCGCCGAAGTCCGCAAATGGCACAACCCGGCCCTTCCCGGGCTGAACGCGGATCCGAACATCGTCGCGTTCGGCGACACCTACTACCTCTACCCCACCACCGATGGCTTCCCCGGCTGGAGCGGCACGACCTTCTCGGCGTGGTCGTCGAAGAACCTCGTCGACTGGACGAACCACGGTGTCGCGCTCGACCTCGGCCCGGGAGTGAGCTGGGCGGACAAGAACGCCTGGGCGCCGACGATCGCCGAGCGGAACGGCAAGTACTACTTCTACTTCTGCGCCGAAGCCAAGATCGGCGTCGCCGTCAGTGACTCACCGACCGGCCCCTTCGTCGACTCGGGCAAACCGTTGATCGCGAAGAACCCTGATGGCGGGCAGGCGATCGACCCAGCGGTCTTCATCGACCGCTCCGGCAAGCCCTACCTCTACTGGGGCAACGGAGAGGCGTACGTCGTGCCCTTGAACGACGACATGGTCTCGTTCGACGAAACCAAGATCCAGCGGATCACCGGTCTCGACGACTTCCGCGAGGGGCTGTTCATGGTCGAACGGAACGGCACCTACTACCTGAGCTGGTCGATCGACGACACCCGCAGCGAGAACTACCGCGTCGGCTACGCCACCGCGCCCCGCCCGACCGGCCCGTTCACCGATCGCGGGCTGATCCTGAGCAAGGACACCGCGCTCGGGATCAAGGGCACCGGGCACAGCTCGATGCTGCGGGTGCCCGGAAGGGACGAGTGGTACATCGCCTATCACCGCTTCGCCATCCCCGGCGGGGACGGCATGCACCGCGAGACCGCCATCGACAGGCTGAGTTTCACCCGCGACGGCAGGATCGCCCCGGTCGTGCCGACCCTCGAGGGTGTCGCGCCGCGGCCGATCCGCCATGTCTGCGGGACGACCCGGTACCTGTGAGCCGGTTCAGCTCGAAGCACGATGGGTGAGCGAGACCGGCAGGACGCGCTGGCGAGGCTTGAGTTCCTGATCGTCCAGCAACGCCAGCAGGGTCTCGACCATCGCGTGGACCTGCTCACGCGGGTCCTGATGCACCGAGGTCAGCGGCGGATCCATCTCCGGCGCCAGGGTCGCGTTGTCGTCGAAGCTGACGACCGCGACGTCGGCGGGGATCCGCCGCCCGGCCGCGTGCAACGTCCGGAGCGCGCCGACGGCCATCATGTCGCTGGCCACGAACACGGCGTCGAGGTCGGGCCGCCTGCCGAGCAGCACGGACATCGCGTTCGCCCCGCTCTTGAGCGTGAAGTCGCCCTCCTCGGCCAGGTCGACGGGGTCGAGCCCGGCGTCGAGCAGCGTCTTCCGCCAGCCGGAGAGCCGGTCGATCGCCGCGCTCTGGTCTTGCGGGCCCGCGATGGTGGCGATCCGCTTGTGGCCGGCCTCGACCAGGTGCCCGACGGCCAGCTTCGCGCCGCCCTCGTTGTCGAAGTCGACGACGTGCACGCCCCGCTTGAGCCCGGCCGCCTGCCCGCCGTAAACGACGGGAATCCTCAACTGTCGCAACGCCTTCGGCAGCGGATCCGTCCGGTGTGGCGCGAAGACCAGCGCGCCGTCCACATGGCCGCCGTCCAGGAAACGCACCGTGCGGGCAAGGTCGTCGCGGCTGTCGCTGAAGATCAGGACCATCTGGCAGCCGATGTCGGCGAGTTCGCGATACCCGGCACGCATGACCGCGGTCCGGTACGGGTCGTCGAGCAGCCTTGCCTCCGGCTCGGACAGCACCACCGCGATCGCGCCGGTCCGCCGGGTGACCAGGGACCTCGCCGCCTGGTTGGGCGAGTAGCCGAGCTCGCGGGCCGCCGCCCGCACCTTCTCCTTGGACCGCGCGCTGACATACCCGTCGTCGTTGAGAGCACGGGACGCCGTCGAACGGCTGACCCCGGCGGACGCGGCCACGTCCTCCAGCGTCGGCCGGCCGTCTTCCCCTGGCCGAGGTACCACCAGCGTCACCTTCACTCTTCAGCACCACCCGGACACCGACAGCTTAATGTCACCGGGCCAGACGACGTGAGAGCGCTCCCGCCTGGAAACGCTCTCATTACGATCCCTTGACATGACCATAGGCGGGCTACAGACTCGGCACATCCTGGGAGCGCTCCCATAACGCGCGGCGCTCTCACCCATCGGCAAGGGGTTTGACACGTGAGAACCATCCGGAACGGCCTGGTGCTGGCACTGGGTATCACGATGACGGCGTTGGGCGTGACGGCGTGCGGAAGCGACGGCGATGGCGGCGCACCCGCCTCGGCGGACCCGAACGCGAAAGTCGAGCTGACACTGGCGACGTTCACCGAATTCGGCTACGAGGGCCTGATTCCCGAGTACGAACGGCTGCACCCGAACGTCAAGATCACCCACCGCAAAACCGGCCAGGGAGGGCCTTACCACCAGGACCTGATCACGAAGCTGGCCGCGGGCTCAGGGCTCGCCGACGTCACCGCGGTGGAGGAAGGCCACCTGTCCAACGTCCTCGACAAGGGCTCGAAGTTCAACGACCTGTCCCAGATCGGCCCGGCGGACGCCTCCCCCGACCGCTGGCTCGGCTGGAAGTACGACGCGGCGAAGACCAAGGACGGCAAGGTCATCGGCTACGGGACGGACATCGGTCCGCTCGCCATGTGCTACCGCAAGGACATGCTCGCCGCCGCGGGAATGCCGACCGAACCCGACGCGGTCAAACCGCTGTTCGAAAGCTGGGACAGCTACTTCGCCGCCGGCGACCAGTACGTCGCGAAGACCGGCGGCAAGGCCTGGTTCGACTCGGCGTCGCAGAACTTCAACTCCATGGTCAACCAGCTCCCGACCGGCTACATCGGCACCGACGACAAGCTTGCCCTGGAGTCCAACCAGGGCATCAAGGACGCCTGGACCAAGGTCACCGCCGCCGTCGCGAAAGGACAGTCGGCCAAGCTCACCGCCTTCAGCAACGAGTGGAACTCCGGATTCAAACAGGGCGCGTTCGCGACGAAGGTGTGCCCGGCGTGGATGCTCGGCGTGATCGAGGAGCACTCCGGTCCGGAGAACTCGGGCAAATGGGCGGTCACCGCGGCGTTCCCGGGCGGTGGCGGAAACTGGGGCGGGTCGTATCTGACCGTGCCAACGCAGTCGAAGCATCCGAAGGAAGCCGCCGAACTCGCCGCCTGGCTGACCGCGCCCGAGCAGCAGATCAAGGCGTTCCAGGCCAAGGGCACGTTCCCCAGCCAGGTCAAGGCCCTGGAAGACCCGGCGCTGCTGGGTGAGACCGACGCCTACTTCGGCGGTGCGAAGGTCGGCGAACTGTTCGCCGAGCAGGCCAAGAAGGTGGCCAAGCCCCAGTACAAGGGGCCGGGCGACGGCCAGATCCAGGAGAACGCGTCGAGCCCGGCACTGCAGGCCGTCGAGCAGGGCAAGTCCGCCGACGAGGGCTGGACGCAGATGATCGACGCCGCGAAGAAGATCACGCGCTGACCGATGACCGTCGTCGACAAAATCGCGCCGGGAGGAGAGAAGGCCGGGGTGCGCACGTCGCCCCGGCCCACCTTCCGGCACCGGCTGAGCCGATGGGACGTCAAGGCGTCGCCGTACTTCTACATCGCGCCGTTCTTCATCGTGTTCGGCATCGTCGGGCTGTTTCCGCTGCTCTACACGGCGTACGTGTCGATGTTCAGCTGGGAGGCCGGTGACGACGCACCGGACTTCATCGGCGTCGACAACTACAAGGAACTCTTCGCCGACACCCAGTTCTGGAACGCGCTCGAGAACACCGTCAGCATCTTCCTGCTCTCCAGCGTCCCGCAGCTGATCATCGCCGTCCTGCTGGCGGCGTTGCTCAGCAGCCGAATCCGCGGCGCGACCGGCTGGCGCGTCGGCATCCTGCTCCCCTACGCCGCCAGCCTGGTGGCACTCGGGATCATCTTCGCGAACCTCTTCGGACCCAAATACGGCCTGGTCAACGGCGTCCTGCAGAGCATCGGCCTGGACCCGGTGGACTGGCAGGCCGGCCGCTTCAGCAGCCACGTGGCCATCGCGATCATGGTGAACTGGCGCTGGACCGGATACAACGCGCTGATCGTCCTCGCCGCGATGCAGGCCATTCCCAAGGAACTGCACGAGGCCGCGCTCATCGACGGCGCGGGAACCGCGCGCCGGTTCTTCAGCATCACCCTGCCGCTGCTGAAACCGACCCTGATCTTCGTCACGGTCACCTCGACCATCGGCGGGCTACAGATCTTCACCGAACCCAAACTGTTCGACGCCATGCCCGGATCCAACAACGGCGGCTCGTCCAACCAGTTCCAGACCGTGACGTTGTACCTGTACCAAACGGCCTTCGAGAACTACGACCTCGGCTACGCCTCGGCCATCGCCTGGGTCCTGTTCGTGATCATCGTGCTCATCGCGCTGGTGAACTTCCTCCTCACCGGCAGGCTGGCGCGAACTCCGGCGGTGAAAAAGAAATGACCATCGTCCACAGTGGAGTCAAGAGGCGGGTCGCGGCGCTCGGGAAACCACGCAAGGCCACCTACATCGTCCTGACCATCTTCGTCATCGGTTCGCTCTTCCCGTTCTACTGGTCGTTCCTGGTCGCCAGCCGCGACAGCGGGATGCTCACCGAACAGGTCCCACCCTTCCTGCCCGGCGGCAACTTCTTCGCCAACGCCGCCCGCGTATTCGACACCGTGCCATTCTGGAAGGCACTGGCGAACAGCCTGCTCGTGTCCGGCACGGTCACCCTCACCACCGTCCTGTTCTCATCACTGGCCGGGTTCGCCTTCGCCAAACTCCGCTTCCGCGGCCGCAACGGGCTGTTCGTGTTCATCGTCGTCACCCTCGCCGTACCCACCCAACTCGGTATCATCCCGCTGTTCATCGCGATGTCGGAATTCGGCTGGGCAGGCGGCCTGCAGTCGGTGATCGTGCCCAACCTGGTCACCGCGTTCGGCGTTTTCTGGATGCGTCAGTACACAGTGGACGCCGTCCCGTACGAACTCATCGAAGCCGCCAGGGTCGACGGCTGCAGCATGATCCGCATCTTCTGGAACGTGTGCCTTCCCGCCGTCCGCCCGGCGGCGGCGATCCTCGCGATGTTCACGTTCATGACGTCCTGGAACGACTTCCTGTGGCCGCTCGTCGTGCTGGACGCGGGCAACCCCACCGTCCAGCTGGCACTGGAGAAGCTGCAGAGCGGCTACTACGTCGACTATTCGCTGGTACTGGCTGGAACGACCCTGGCCACCATCCCGATCCTCATCGTCTTCCTCCTCCTCGGCCGCCAGATCGTGGCCGGGATCATGCAAGGTGCCGTGAAAGGGTGACCATGTCCGCACATCCCGACAGTGTCCGGGCGAAGACCGCGCTGCTGTTCCCGCCCGGCTTCGTCTGGGGCGCCGCCACGGCGGCCTTCCAGATCGAAGGGGCCACCGCCGCCGACGGCCGAACCGACTCGATCTGGGACACCTTCGCCCGCCACCCCGGCGCCGTCGTCGGCGGGGACACCGGCGAACCCGGCGCCGACCACTATCGGCGCTACGCCGAAGACGTCGACCTGATGCGGCTGCTCGGGCTCGGCGCGTACCGGTTCTCCCTTTCCTGGCCCAGGATCCGGCCCGACGGAGGTGCCGCGAATCCGCGTGGTCTCGGGTTCTACGACCGGCTCGTCGACCGCCTGCTCGAGGCGGGGATCCGGCCGTGGGCGACTCTCTATCACTGGGATCTCCCTCAGGCGCTCGAGGAAAAAGGCGGCTGGACTTCGCGTGACACCGCCTTCCGGTTCGCCGACTACGCCGAAACGGTCGCCGCGCATCTCGGCGACCGGGTCGCGAACTGGTCCACGCTGAACGAGCCGTGGTGCGCCGCGATGCTGGGCTACGCGAGCGGTATCCACGCTCCCGGCCGGAAAGACGCCAAAGCCGCCGTCGCGGCCACGCACCACCTTTTGCTCGGGCACGGCCTGGCGATGGACGTCCTGCGACGGCACGTGCCGTACACGCCGTCCGGCATCACGCTCAACCTGTATCCGGTCACCTCCGTCGATCCTTCGTCCACAGTGGACGCGGAAGCCGCGCGAAGAATCGACGGCCTGCAGAACCGCCTCTTCCTCGACCCGATCCTCCGCGGCGAGTACCCCGAGGACCTGCGCACCGACCTGGCACCGCTCGGCCTCGACGACCTCGTACGCGACGGCGATCTTCCGACGATCGCCACTCCCATCGACTGGCTGGGCATCAACTACTACCGCGGCTATCACGTCGCCGGTACCCCGCTGCCCGGAAGCGAACCGGCGGGCCCCGACTGGCTGGGAGCGCCCGACGTCCATTTCGTGCCCGACACCGCCGCCCCGCGGACCGATTCCGGCTGGGAGGTCCAGCCGGCCCGCCTGACCGAGTGCCTGCTGCGAGTCCATCGCGACTACCGGCAGATCCCGTTGTACATCACCGAAAACGGCGCGGCCTACCCCGACGCCGTCATCGGCGGGGACATCGCCGACACCGACCGGATCGCCTTCCTCGACTCCCATCTGCGTGCCGCCTACGAGGCCATCGAGGCCGGGGTCGACTTACGCGGGTACTTCTACTGGTCGCTGCTCGACAACTTCGAGTGGGCCGAGGGGTACAGCAAGCGCTTCGGGCTGGTGCACGTCGACTACGAGACTCAGCAACGGATACCCAAGCAGAGCGCGCTGTGGTACGCGCGGGCGATCGCCCTCAATGGGCTGAGCTGAGCCGCCATAAAACCAGAGGGCCGGATGGCAGCCGGTTTGTTATGGTGAAGGTCGAAGGTGATCAACGGAGCAGGAGAGCAGCCGTGGCAGGTGAAGACGACATCTCCGGGTGAACCCGGAGTGTGAGGCCACCGGCGGAAACGCCGTAGTGGCCATGTCGTCGTTCCCTCAAGCCATGTCCGCGGCGGAGCCGCCTTGAGGCGCCCGCATCACCCCACGAGGTCTCCATGCCAGACGCCTTTGTCGTCGCGTCCACCCTTTCCTTCGCCTGGCCGGATGACACCCCGGTCTTCGACGGGCTGTCGTTCACCGTGCCCGGCGGCCGCACCGGCCTGGTCGCCCCGAACGGGGCCGGTAAGAGCACGCTGCTCAAGTTGATCGCCGGAGAGCTGCGGCCGACCGCCGGTACCGTGTCCGCGCGGGGAATGCTCGGCTACCTGCCGCAGACCCTGCCCCTGTCCGGCGAGCTGACCGTGGCCGAGGTGCTCGGAATCGCGCCGCAGCTGGCTGCGCTGAACGCCATCGAGTCCGGTGACGCCGGCGACGAGCACTTCACCACCATCGGAAACGATTGGGACGTCGAGGAACGGACGCGGGCGCAACTGGACCGGCTCGGGCTCGCCGACGTCGGCCTTGCCAGGAGTCTGTCCGCGCTGAGCGGCGGGCAGATCGTCTCGCTCGGACTGGCCGCGCAGCTACTGAAACGGCCGGACATCCTGCTGCTCGACGAACCCACCAACAACCTCGATCTCGACGCCAGGCGGAAGCTCTACGCCGTACTCGAAGACTGGAACGGTTGTCTGCTGGTGGTCAGCCACGATCGGGAACTGCTCGACCGGATGGACCGCATCGCCGAGCTCGATCGCGGCGATCTCCGTTACCACGGCGGGAACTTCACCCAGTACGAGGCAGCGGTCCAGGCCGAGCAGGAGGCCGCCGAACGCAATGTCCGGAGCGCCGAGCAAGAGGTCAAACGCGAGAAGCGCGAAATGCAGCAGGCTCGTGAGCGGGCCGCACGGCGTGCGGGCAACGCGGCCCGCAACCTCGGCAGCGCCGGATTGCCGAAGATCTTCGCCGGCACAATGAAACGCAACGCACAGGAATCGGCGGGCAAGGCGAACGAGACACACGCCTCCCGGGTCAGCGACGCGAAGAACCGCCTCGACGAAGCCGAGCGTTCCTTGCGCGATGACCAGAAGATCGCGCTGATCCTGCCGGGCACCAACGTCCCGTCCGGCCGCACGGTGTTCCACGGCGAGCGCATCCGGGTACGCCAAGTCTTCGCCGGCGAGGGGGTGAACCTGACGATCCGCGGCCCCGAACGGATCGCGCTGACCGGAGCCAACGGCACCGGGAAGTCGACACTCCTGCGGGTGCTCAACGGCGATCTGGAGCCGGAAAGCGGTGTGATCAAACGAGGCGCGGGCAGGGTCGCCTACCTGTCGCAACGCCTGGACCTGCTCGACCTCGACCGCACCGTCGCCGAGAATTTCGCCGCCTTCGCGCCGGGACTACCCGAGGCGCAACGGATGACGTTGCTCGCCCGGTTCCTGTTCCGCGGATCACGCAGCCACCTGCCCGTCGGCGTCCTCTCCGGCGGCGAACGACTGCGCGCCACGCTGGCCTGCGTCCTGTTCGCCGAACCGGCGCCGCAGTTGTTACTGCTGGACGAGCCGACGAACAACCTCGACCTGGTCAGCGTCGGGCAGTTGGAAAGCGCGCTCGGTGCTTACCAAGGTGCGTTCGTGGTGGTGAGTCACGATGAGCGGTTCCTGACGGAGATCAAAGTGGGCCGGCGGGTGCGGCTGGCTGAGGGGTTGCTCAGGGAGTGCTAGAGCCTGCGCTGTCGGGTGTCGCGTGTCGGGTGCTATGAACGGACTGGGGCTCCGAATGTTCCTCCCGGTCCGCGCCCTCGACGTGACCTACATCGCCCTGGCGCCACCGCATGCGAAAAGATCCACAAAGGACAAACGAAGGGTCCCGCTTCTGCTCAGCGAAGGCCTGGGGGTTACCTGCGAGCAAAAGCGGGACACTCTGTACAACGAACTCGCGCCGCGAATGTTCCCGGCGCCGCGCCAGAGCGACGTGACGCGCGTCAACACTCGATCGCAGTAGTGGTGGTCAGACGGGCGGCGGCACTTGGGCGACGAGCTCTTCGGGAGCGGACAGTCGCCACGCCTCGTACACCAACTCGGTCAGCTCGTCCGCGTCGATGCCGTCGAGGTACACCACCACCCAGCCGAAGCCGCCGGAGGTGAACTGCTCCTCGAAGACGTCCGGGCGCTCGGCCACCAGTGCCTGTTGCTCGGAGATGGTCTGCTTCAGGCCGACGGTCTGCGTCCTTGGCCAGAAGTACCCGAACCGCTTGCCCCGCACACTGAACGACTCCCACTCTTTCGCGTCGGCGCGCTCGACATCGGCGAGCGCCTCCAGCATCCGGTGGAACTCGTCACTCTTCACACTCACCTGTACCCCCAGAACTCGCCGCCCACAGCTTATGCGCAGGCCCGTCACAATCTGTACGCACCATGGCAACCAGAAGCCCGCGCCGCACGTACTCGGCTCGTGAGGGATCACTTGATGGTTTTCGCGGGGCTGGTCGACGCCCGCACTTGGGTCACCGAGGCGACTCCGGAGGAGCGTGTCGCCGTCATCGACGGTGACGACATCGTGTTCGTCCCCGGCGCTTCGATCGATGGTGGCTGCTACCTGCCGGTGCCGCCCGAGGAGGTCTGGCCCTGGCTGCTGCAGATGGGCGGCTACCGGGCCGGGTGGTACCTGCCACTCGAACTCGAGAACGACTTCCCCCGCGACCATCTCGCGTTGCGGGAGATCTGTGACGAGCTCCAGGATCTCGCCGTTGGCGACGTCGTCGCGGGGTGGGGCAACGACGGCCTCGCGGTCGCGCGTCTCCGCGAGGCGACGGCCATCGTCTACCGCACTCAGGTGGCGCTGACCACGTTGAGCTGGTCCATCACGCTGACGCCAACGCCGGGCGGCACCAGGCTGCACGCGCGGATCCGGCTGAGCCCTACCCGTTTCGGCTGGCTGATCAGGCTCGGCGCCCACGTCTTCGGGAAGCGGGCGCTCGGCGTTCTGATCGCGGGTCTCCAGGAACGGCTCCTCGAGGAGGCGAACCCGTCTTGAAGGACATGTCCCTAATCCACCAGCGAGCGCCTGTCGCCCCCGACGTCGTCGAGCACGATCAGCTCCCGTTCCGCCCGCCTCGTCCGGCTCCCCGCCACATAGGCGAGGAGCCCGATCACCACGATCGTCGCGAGCGGAATCACCAGGCTGAGCGTGTACGCGGCACGTTCGCCGGCGAAACTCGACGGCAGTGAGTCGTCCGCGACACCCTCGGTCCCGAACCAGCCGACGCCGAATCCAGGCCAGATCAGCACGACGACGGTGAACAGCACCAGCCCGGTGGTGACGGCCGTGACGATCCACGCACCGGCGTTACCGCCGGGCACGCGGTAAGGCCTTTCCACGTCAGGGAATTTGCGGCGCAATACGGCCAGCGCGGGGAAGGTGAACACGTAGGAGATGAACGTCGAGGAGATCGCGAGCCCGAGTCCCGCGGCGAAGTACTTCTCGCTCGAGCCACCCGAGAACCCGAACGCGACGATCATGACCACTGTCGCCATCACGCCGGAGAACACGTTCACCCGGATCGGCGTGCCGAAACGAGGCGAAATCCGGCCGAACCAGGCCGGACCCGCCCCGTCCGCGCAGGCGACCGCCTGCGCCCGGTCGCCGCCCATGGCCCAGGTGATACCACTCGTGAGCAGGCCGATGATCAGGCCGGCCGCGCTGACCGACGCGAGCCCCTGCCCCCAGCCGGTCAGCGTGACGGTCCCGTCCGGGGCGACCGAGCCTCCGTAAATCGTGAAGACGGCTTTCACCGCGTCGATGAACCCGCCGAGGCTCCCGATCTGTCCCTTCGGCAGGACCAGCAGGATTCCCAGGATCGGCCCGCCGTAGAGCAGGAACGACGCGAAACCCGAACGCAGCACGGCGAAGGGGACGTCTCGTTTGGCGTTA
This sequence comes from uncultured Actinomycetota bacterium, assembly GCA_963766045.1. Taxonomy (GTDB): domain Bacteria; phylum Actinomycetota; class Actinomycetes; order Mycobacteriales; family Pseudonocardiaceae; genus Amycolatopsis. Next base: position 4,235,737 of record CAVXYN010000003.1, read on the forward strand.
CTCATCTCTTCCGACGCCGTGCTCGGCAGCTCGAAGCCGACGTAGTTGTAGATCAGCAACGGGACCAGACCGATGAATCCGGCGTAGGTCGGGCTGAACTCGCCGGCGGACAGCGGCTGCACGCCATTCTGTATCGCGTACACGATCACCGAGACGGCGAAGAACCCCAGCAGCACGATCCGGGCGAACGCGCCGATCGTCGGGACCCATTTGCCCACGCGGAAGGACAGCAGCACCGCGAGTACCCCGGTCCAGATGAACACCGCCCCGGCGAGGTACTTCCAGATCCCGCCCAGCGGAGTGAAGAACGTTTCGAAGGTGGTGATCGCGATGATGCACAGCGTGCCGCCGACCCAGAGCGGGTTGGAGATCCAGTACATCACCTGGTTCACCCCGGCGACGAGCCGCCCGAAGGCGAGCTTGGTCCAGACGTACGGGCCGCCCTCGACCGGGAACGTCGTCCCGAGTTCCGAGACCAGCAGGCCGTAGGGCAGGAAGAACACCACCGCGAGGACGATCATCCAGGTCAGCCCCTGCGGCCCCTGCGCGGCGACGGAACCGATGGTGTCGAGACCGACCAGCGTGCAGATCAGGAAGAACAACACGTCGAAACGATGGAAATCCTTGCGCAGACGACCTCGCTGTACCTCCCAGGTACCGCCGAGCACAGCCGGTGGTTGCGTCGCCATTCAGGACCTCCCACTGCTGACCGTCCGATCAGTTTGGAGGAGTGTGGCGGGCCTCACTGGGGAAGTCAAGGACAGGTACCGTGACCGCCATGGCGCGCAAGACGGTGGCCGTGCGACGCGAGGAGATCGTTCTCGCCGCCTTGGCCAAGATCGAGGAACGGGGCTTCGCCGGTGTCCGGGCGGCCGATGTGGCGAAGGCGCTCGACATCAGCACCGCGCTGATCTTCTACCACTTCGGCACGCTCGAGAAGCTCGTCATAGACGCGTTCCGGCAGGCCGCGGAAACCGATCTCGCGATGTTGCGCACCGCGATGGACGAGCCGGGCGACGTCCTCGCCCGGCTGCGCGCGGTCCTGAAGGTCTACGGCCCCACCGGCAAGGCGTCCGGCTGGCGGCTGTGGATCGAAGCGTGGGCATCCGCGCTCCACGACGACGAGTTGCGCGCCGTCGCGCAACGCCTGGACCTCGACTGGCGTGATGCGGTCACCGCGCTGATCGCGGAAGGCGCCGAACGTGGCGAATTCACCTGCCCCGACCCGAGGGCGGCCGCGTGGCGCCTCACCGCACTCCTCGACGGCCTCGCCGTCCAGCTGGTCGCACGGGACGGCACGGTGACGCCGTCGGAGTACACGGACTGGGTCGAACAGGCCCTGGCGAATGAGCTAAAGCGGTCCTGACCAGGGCAAGAGTCGCGGATGAGCCGAGAAAGATCGGCTGGTTAGCGGAGCGGCATACGTTGGTCATCACGGAAGCCCGGCGCAAGCGGCCGGCCGGGTGCCCGTTGAGGTCCGGTTTCACGCGTCGTGAATCCCCGCATCCCGAGGCGACGCGTGAAATCGGGCCCTTTATGTTGCCCTCGTGCCCGTCATCAGCGTGATCACCCCTGTCCACCCGCCGAGTTTGCCGTTCCTGGCCGAGGCCTACGCTTCGCTGACCCCACAGGAACTCCCCTCGGGCTGGACGTGGGAATGGGTGGTCCAGGAGGACGGCGAGACCGGACTCCTCGACGGCGTGCTCCCTCGCGACGAGCGGGTCCGGCCCGGCTCGGGCCGCAAAGGCGGGCCGGGGATGGCGAGGATGCTGGCGCTGTCCCGCGCTTCCGGGGAGCTGATCAAAGCACTCGACGCGGACGACGTTCTCGCGCCCGGCGCACTCGCGCGCGACATCGAGGCGCTCGGAAATCCGGCCATCGGCTGGACGACGTGCAGCGTCCACGACCTGCTGCCGGACGGAACGACGATCGGATTCGACAGTGATCCGGCGGAGGGACCGATCGAACGCGGCGCGATCCTGAGGTACTGGCAGAAGAACGGCTATCTCTCGTCCGTGGTCGCCGGAACGCTGTGCATCCGCCGGGAGCTGCTGCTGGAACTGGGCGGCTGGATGGCGCTGCCCGCCTCGGAGGACACCGGCCTGATCCTGGCCGCGAACGCGTCGTCCGACGGGTATTTCCTGGCCACCTGCGGGATGTTCTACCGAAAATGGGACGGACAGGTCACCAAGTCCGCTGCGCACAATGACGACGCCGAGCGGCTGGCGAGGATGCAGCTGATCGAGGAACGCGCCGAGACCATCCTCGCGCGGCGCGTCAAAGCCGCCGAGTGACCAGCCGCAGATTGATCAGCGGACTCCGAGGGCTTCCGCCGTCGCGATCCAGCCTTCGCGGGCACTCGGAAAGCGCGTTGCTGACCCGGACGGAACGGGTGAGCGATGTGAGCCTGCCCCCATCAGCAAAGCCGCCCTCCCGGGTCCGCGGAACCAGAGGCGGCGGACGGTCATGCAGCCGCCGCTCATCGGCCCGCTGCTGAACCGGAAGGCGAACCGGCGCAACGACTGGACGAGGTCAACATCCGGAACCAGATCATCACCTTCCTCATCACCGGCCACCAAACGACCTCGGGCGCGCTGCCCTTCGCCTTGTACTACCTGGCAAGGAATCCGGACGTCCTCGACCGCGCACAGTCCGAAGTGGACAAGGTGTGGGGCGACGACCCGGATCCGTCGTATGAGCAGGTGGCCAAACTCCGCTACGTCCGGCGGGTCCTCGATGAGGCGCTGCGCCTCTGGCCGACGGCGCCCGGCTTCGCGCGGCAGGCCCGAGTGGACACCGTGATCGGCGGCCGTTACCCGATGCGCAAGGGCCAGTGGGCGTTCGTCCTCATTCCGTCCCTGCACCGCGACCCCGTCTGGGGCGAGAATCCCGAGGTGTTCGTTCGCCCTGCACGAAGCGACGCTGGTGCTCGGCATGCTCCTGCACCGGTACGACCTGCGACACGATCCGGCGTACGAACCGAAGGTCCAGGAGCCGCTGACCCTCAAACCCGAGGGGTTCCTTCTCGACGTCTCCAGGCGCACTCGTTCGGCCGCGCCGCCGGCGCTCGCGAAATCCGCCGGAAACTGATCGCGGGATCCTGTCACAACCTCTCCACGGCATCCGTCAATGCAGTGAAACCAAGACGGAAACCCTGGAGGGAAGCATCATGGAAGCACGGATCCCGAACCCCGCCCTGTCGACCCCGGACGCGCTCAAGGGCCTGGTCATGTTCGGAAAGTCGGTCGAGAACAGCGGAATTCCCGAGACCACCGGCTATCTCATCCTCACCCGCGCGAGCCAGATCAACGGCTGCAGCGTATGCCTGGAGATGCACGCGAAGGAGATGAGGAAGGCGGGTGAGTCCGACGAGCGGATGTTCACCGTGGCCGGCTGGAGGGACGCGCCGTATTTCACCGACGCCGAACGCGCGGCGCTGGCGCTGACCGAGGCACTGACGCGGATCGCGGACCAGGCCGACCCGGTCAACGACGAGATCTGGGCCGAGGCCGCCCGCCACTACGACGAGAAGCAGCTCTCTGCCCTGGTCATCATCATCGCCTCGATCAACACCTGGAACCGGCTCAACGTCGCCACCCGCCAGGTGGCCGGCGCCTTCTGACCCACGCCCCCACCCCACCTACTCACCCGGGGCGAAAACGCTGCAATGAAGGGCCTTTCATTGCGCGTGATCGCCTACGGAGCCTGCCGAAGTTCGACGCAGCACTCCGCCGCGCCGGGAGCGAGGACGGCCTCCACGTTCCCGGCGCGAAGGCCGGTCAGGAACCCGGCAAGGAAGGCGTGGTTGATCCCGCAGACCAGATCGGGCGCCTTGGCCGCCAGCGGATGGAACGGGCAGTTCCGGAGCCGGACACAGGTCGGGGTGTCCCGGCTCGGTTCGAAGCCGTACCGGCCGAGCATCCCTTCGGCCAGAGTGAGCGCGCGTTCCGCGCCCAGCCTGCCGGGGCGGGTGCGCTCACGTTCCTCCTCGCCCGCCGCGACGCCGCGCTCCCCCGCGACCCGCACGGCGGCCTCCCGCGCCGTCTCGCCGTCTCCTTCGGCGAGTACGGCGTCGGCGAGGATGCCGGCCAGGATTTCGTGCTGCCGGGCGGGAATCTGCACACGGACGCCGTCGTCGACGGGTTCGTACACCTTGGGCTTCCGCCCTACCCTTGCCACCGGACCGATGGTGGCGAAGTCGAATCTGAGCAGTCCGGCCTCGACGAGCTTGTCGAGATGGAACGCGGCGAGCTTGCGGGAAATGCCGACGGCCGCGGCCGCCTCGTCCCGGGTGACCGGACGTCGCGCACGGCGCGCGTAGGCGTACATGCCGCGGCGCAGGTCGTCGTCGAGCGCCGCCACCGCGGCGATCGAGGGGCCGTCGAGTCCATCCGGCTCAGACACTGTCACGTTCACCACGATATCGCCTATCGCCGCTGTCGGAACATTCAGATCTCTCGATCAGCCATGTAGGCTGAACCGGCAACTGCAATAAGACTAATCCTTTTTTGTTAAATAGACGGGGTCAGGGTTCAGCCTAGGAGGCCGCATGTCAACTCCAGCCTTGCGCGTTGTGCACGAAGCCGGCTCGGGTCCGGACCTGGCGGCGGCAGAGGCGGCCGCGGCCGATTTCCTCACCGCGCTGGGGATTTCGCTGGACTCGGAGAGCCTTCGCGCGACTCCGGGCCGGATGGCCCGCGCCTACGCCGAACTGTTCTCACCCCGCTCCTTCGACCTTACGACCTTCCCGAACGACGAGGAGTACGACGAGCTGGTGCTCGCCAGGTCCATTCCGGTCCGGTCGGTCTGTGAGCATCATTTGCTGCCGTTCGTCGGCGTCGCGCATGTCGGCTACCTGCCGGGGGAACGGATCCTCGGCCTGTCCAAACTGGCCAGGATCGTCGAGCACTTCGCCTGCCGCCCTCAGGTTCAGGAGCGGCTTACTAAGCAGGTCGCCGATTGGCTCGACGAGCAGCTCGCACCGCGCGGTGTTGGCGTCGTGATCGAGGCCGAACACTCGTGCATGACCCTGCGCGGTGTGCAGGCCGCCGGTTCGAGCACCGTCACCTCGACCTTGCTCGGGACACTGCGTGAAGACGCCCGCTCACGCCAGGAGTTCTTCGCCCTCTCCAGGATCAACGGCTGACAGCGGGTCCCGCCGTTGTCGAGCTGACGAGTTGGTGGCCGGGTGGGTCGTGAGTGGCAATGACGGTTCTAGGCGTCTTTACCGCTCACGAGGGTGGCCCGCTCGAGTTCCTGGCGACACTAGCCCCGCTCATCCGTTAACCGCGAGCGGTTAAACGGCTCCTGAACCTCGTTCGCCCGCGACCGTTCGATGTCGGGCCCCCGGTAGAACCCCTCCGGAATCTGCGCCAGCCTCGACGGGTGGACCTGCGGACCGAGACCGTAGAGCTTCTGGAAGCTCATGATCAACGGCCGCCAGCGGTCGGGGTCGATCCGGTCCTCGGTGCCCGGCATCCGCACGGAGTCGTGCACGTGGACGCGCCGCACCCGGACCTCGAAGACGAGGACCCCGCCGCGCTGCGCGTCGTCGTCTTCGGCGAGCGGATGGACTGCCTCGACGACGGCCTCCATGGTCACCGGGCATTCCGCCACCCGCGGCGGACCGACGGTCTCCGAGTCGACGGGGGTGAGCCCGGCACGTCCGAACTTGTCCGCTTCGTACCGGTATCCGCGTTCGTGCTTCCGGGCCGGGACCGGGTCGGAGCCGGTGGTCAGCGCCAGCCGGTCGACGGCGGCCGCGAGGGCGTCGGAAGGGAGATTCAAAACACATTCACGGGTCCGCATAAGGTTCTGCGCGGTCTTCGAGCGCGCGCCGAGACCGAGCATTCCCCGCCAGCCGAGCCAGAACGCCGACGACATCGGCGCGAGGTTCGGGGACCCGCTTTCGTTCAGCGTCGAGATGAGCACCACCGGGGTGCCGAAGTAGAGGATGCCGGGCTCGATCCGGGTATGTGCGGCCAAGGCGGTCGATGTCGTAACTGTCACGAGAGCCAGCCTCGCCGCTCGGAACGACCGGGGCTGGCGTGAATCGGACGTCGCGATCAACACCGTTCGCAGCCGAGGAGAACCGGCACGGAAGGCCTACCATTTCCTTGGTGGTTTCCTTGGGTGAGCGCGATCCCAAGGTTCGTTCGGAGTATTGCGTTCCGCCGATTGCTGGTAGGTTCGCCGGGCCTGAACGACGAAGGAGGCGCCGGTACCAAACCGGTCCACACCCGGAACGCGCGTGGTGAGGCGGACGAATGCGAGACGATGTCGTCGAGGCCAACTCGATCCTCGAGCATCCTCCCGACCAGGTTTGGGAAGTGGTCGGCAATCCTGAGTCATACTCGAGGTTCGTCGCGGAGATCAGCTGGTGCGAGGTTCAGCAGCCGGCCGAACGCGGGCGCGGCCCTCGATGCCTCATCCGGCTGGAGCCCCGGCCGGGCAACCTGGTCGTCGGTGAGATCGACGCCAGGGTCTACCGCACCGGTCAGCACGTCGTCTGGTGCGGCGTGGAGGACGACGGCAACTGGGTGTCGGTCGAACTGCGTCCGGGGCCGGGTGGCGGCACGGAGCTCATCGCCCAGCTGATGCTTCCCGAGCAGCACGCGAACGCGGTCTCCGCCTCGTCGTTCAGACGCACCGTCCGTGCCGTGGCGCGACGGATCGACCTGCACCTTTCCGGCAACGCCGTGCCGCCGCGGGAGGAACCCGCGCACACCAGGGCCACCAAACTGCATACGGCGAGCACGCTGATCAAGGCCGGGGTGATCTCGGCCGCCCGGCCGGACAGGATCGCGCGCCAGGTCAGCTCGCTGTCCCGGTGGGGCGCCACCGTGGCCGGCGGGTACACGGCCGCCGCCGCACGCGGGCCCGAAGACGTCGCGCTGCATGACGAGCGCAACATCCGGACCTTCCGGCAGACGGCGGAACGCAGCAACCGGCTCGCGAACGCGCTGGCGCTGCGCGGGATCCGCTCCCGTGACCGGATAGCCCTGCTCTGCCGCAACCACGCGGCGATGGTCGAAGCGCTGATCGCCTGCAGCAAACTCGGCGTCGACGCCGTCCTCCTCAACACCGGACTTTCGCCGAGCGCGGTCGCGAGCGTGATCGGCCTGCACAAACCGGTCGCGGTGCTGGCCGATGACGAGTTCTCACGGATCGTCGCCGACATCCCCGGAGACTTCCTGCGGATCAGCACCTGGCCCGAGAGCGAGGACGGCTACACCACGCTCGACCAGCTGATCGGCAGCGCACCACCGACCGATCTCAAACCGGTGGAGCGCATCGGCCGGATCGTCGTGCTCACCTCGGGCACCACCGGCACGCCCAAGGGCGCCCGCCGTCCCACGCCGAAGGGGCTCACGACGTCGGCCGCGATGCTGGACCGCATCCCACTGCGCACCGGGGACCGTTTCGTGGTGGCCGCGCCCCTGTTCCACAGCTGGGGCCTCGCCGGGTTGCAGATCGGCATGGCCGTCCGCGCGTCGCTGTCCCTGATCCGCCGGTTCGACGCCGAAGACATCCTGCGGACCATCGCGGAACACCACTGTGACGCGCTCTTCGCCGTCCCGATCATGTTGCAGCGGATCCTCGATCTGCCGGAACATGTCCGCAATCGCTACGACCTCTCGTCACTCCGCATCGTCGCGAGCAGCGGCTCAGCCCTACCGGGCACCATCGTCACCGAGTTCATGGACACCTTCGGCGACGTGCTCTACAACTTCTACGGCTCGACCGAGGTTTCTTGGGCGAGCATCGCCACGCCGAAAGACCTCCGCGCCGCCCCCACGACGGCGGGACGTTGCCCGCCCGGCACCCGCGTCGCCATCCTCGACGATCGTCACAAACGTGTGCCGCCAGGCTGGGAAGGCCAGATCTTCGTCGGCAACGACATGCTGTTCGAGGGCTACACCGACGGTGCCAGCGTGCCCCGCGCCGAAGAGCTGATGGCGACCGGCGACGTCGGCTATCAGGACGCCGCCGGACGCCTCTTCGTCACCGGCCGGGCCGACGAGATGATCGTCTCCGGCGGTGAAAACGTGTCACCCAGGCCGGTCGAAGAGGCGCTGAGTTCCCTGGCCGGCGTCCACGAGGCCGCCGTCATCGGGGTACCGGATCGCGAATTCGGCCAGCGCTTCGCCGCGTACATCGTGCCGAAACGCGGTGCCCGCATGAGCGCCGAAGACGTGCGCGCCTACATCCACCGCCGGCTGGCCCGGTTCGCGGTTCCCCGGGACGTGTTCTTCGTCGAGGAACTTCCGAGGAATTCCACGGGAAAGGTGCTCAAGCGGCTACTGAAAGAGGAGACCTGGCCGATCGACCAGTGACGGAATCCGTCCCGCTCCGGTGCCGGGCACCGGGCACCGGGCACCGGGCGGGACGGATACCGCGATCAGTTGAAGGGGTCGAGCGTGACGTACGCCTGTTGCGGATTGCCGTCGTGGACAAGGGATTCGTGGGCGCCGACGTCGTCGAAGGCGAACCCGTAAGCCTTGCCGTCGACCATCTGCGCGTGGATCTTGCGGGCGTAGTGGTTGGTGACGACATCCTGGTAGAAGCCGGCCGCGCTGGTGTCGGGCTGGTTGGGGTTGGTGAGCAGGGTCGACCGGTTGAAGCCGGCGCACAGGGTCCGCGAGATCGGGCCCCGCACCAGGTCGTTCGGTGCGTCGAGGAGCTTGTAGCAGCCGAAGATGCTGTCGGAGTCGGGTTTCTGGAACGAAGTTACGACCGCGCCCGAACTGTTCGTGAAGTTCATGACGTTGCCCGACACACGGCCGAAGTACCTGGTGTTCGGCTGGTTCGCGAACGGGGTCACGGTCAACGTCGAGGTGGCGTACCTCGCCCAGACGCGGTTGATGTAGTCGTTCATGATGCCCGCCGGCAGCGCTCCGGCCTCGATACCGTGTCCGGGAGCGAGCGCGCGCAGGACAGTGCCGTCGGACCGGGTGCGGATCAGATTGGCCCAGCCGCCGGGTTGTCCGCGCAGTGAGTTGAAGAAACCGTTGTAGCCGCCGGGTTTCAAGTGCCCGGTATTCCTTGTCGCGCCGCTGGCGGGCCGCACGCCGACCGCGTAGGGCGCGGAGAACATGTCCACCTGCGTGCTGTTGATCCACAACCCGGAGTCGTTCAGGGTGTACTCCGACCAGTTGAACAGGATATTCACGTTGGGATCACTGGGATTCTGGATCGCCGGCTGCACGAGCCCGCCGGTGGCGAGCTTGAAGACCAGCTTCTGGCCGTAGGAGAAATAGACCCGGCCGGAGAACTTCGGCATCCGGATGGTGATCGACTGGCCGGCGGCCGGGCCGGGAATGGAGGCGTCCGGCGCCGGGATCGGCGGGACGGATCCGCCGGGCCAGGCATGGAAATTGCCGCCCGCGTCGGCCCAGCCTTGCTGGCCTGTCGCGAGCAGCGTGCCGAGGTTGTAGAGGTAGATCGGCCCGCTGCGGCCGGAATTGTTGGTGATCGTCAGGGGGATGGTCGCGGGGACGGCGGACGCCGGGGACGCGGTGATGGCGACGCCTGTGGCACTGAGAGCGGCGGCGGCCAAGGCGACGGTGGCGCGTTTGAGGGCAGGACGGATACGCACAGGTGACTCCTCGTTGAGGCCTGGGCGGGCACCCGGGAGGGTGCTGAGCCGGGATTTGTTCAGACCATTTCAGGGTCGCCTCGATGAGTGGAATTTGTCAAAGGCGACAACAAATTTGCCGCCGCACGGCCTAATGCGTGCGGCCGATTACCTGCCCGTGGGACGGCACTTCACGTGCATGGCGTGAAGTCAGAGCCGCTCCATCCCGCCCCAATAGCCGTCGTCGCCCTCGGGTTCCTCCAATAGAGGAGGCGGCGGGAGCCGGGGGGCCTTCGGCCTCGCAAGTGCCTCTCGAGCGGCCTGCCGGGCGGCGTCGGAGGCCTCGACGATGGCTTGGGCGATCAGGTCCTCGTCGCCGGGCAGGAAGGCGCCCGGCTGCACCCGCACCTCACGGAGCTGCCCCAGGGCATTCACCCGGACCATGACCCGGCCGCCGCTGGACCTGCCCTGGAAGTCGGCACCTTCACGCATGTGACGTTGACGTTGAAAGTGTCTCACCAGTTCCCCTTAAGATCGAAGCCCGATCGAAGCCGCCGAAATCTAGACTCCGCTCCGGTTCCTGAGTCCGATGAAACTGGGGTGACGACCATGGATACGCCGACGAGACGGCTCGCCGTCGTGGTCTTCAACGGCGCTTCGCTCGGCGCGATGTCCTTCGCGTTCGGGGTCTTCGACATGGCTTCGCAGTTCGGTGAGCTGCCCGGCCTCCAGATCAGGGTGGTCGGAGGCGAGCCGGACACGGCCTTGCGCGGAGGTGGCCTGACCGTCCCGGTGCCCCACGAACTCGACGAGATCCGGAACGCGGACCTGGTGCTCGTCCCGAACTGGCGCTCCCCGATGGAGGATCCGCCCGAGGCGGCGCTGGACGCTCTCCGTGCGGCGCACGCCAGGGGTGCCCGGATCGCCGGGCTGTGCAGTGGGGCGTTCGTGCTGGCCTCCGCAGGCCTGCTCGACCACCGTCCGGCGACCACGCACTGGGCGATGGCGCCGCTGCTGGCGGCACGGTTTCCCGAGGTCCGCCTGGACGCGTCGGTCCTCTATGTCGACGACGGCGACGTCCTCACCTCGGGCGGTGGAGCGGCGGGTATGGACCTGGGCCTGCACCTGATCAGGTCGTGGTGCGGCGCGGAGGTCGCGAACCGCCTCGCGAAGGGGATGGTCGTGCCGCCGCACCGGCCCGGCGGGCAGGCTCAGTTCATCGAATCGCCGATGCCGGAGCTGGATGACGGCGACCCGGTCTCGGAGACCCTCGCCTGGGCGCTCACCCAGCTGGACACCGTGCTCCCGGTCGACGCGCTGGCAAGGCGAGCCCATATGAGCAGGCGCAATTACGACCGCCGCTTCCGCGAGATCACCGGCGCCGCCCCGGGCACCTGGCTCACCCATCAGCGCGTCATCCGCGCGCAGCGCCTGCTCGAATCCACCGAACTCCCCGTCGACGAGATCGCCCGGTACTGCGGATTCTCGTCGGCCGCCGCGCTCCGGCCGCATTTCCGGCGGCAGGTCGGCGTCACGCCGGCGACCTACCGCGAAACGTTCGGGTCACAGCCCGGGATTCTGGAACCCATGCTGTCCTGAAACCGACGTCGATTGGCGAAATCACCGCTCACTCCCCGGCGCCCGGCTGCCGCAGGATCGACGCATGAGCACCGATGACAGCCGTTCCTTCCTCAATCGCCGGTCCATGCTCACCCTTGGCGCGGGTGCCGCCGCCGCTCTGGTGGCGTCGAGCGGCACCGCCTCGGCCGAGACGTCCGGCGCCGGCGTTCCGGACGACGCCGAACTCGCCCGATCCCTGCCCGGCGGTTTCCGCAGCGCCTACGCCCAGGTCAACGGCGTTCGGCTGCATTACGTCGCGGGTGGGCGAGGTGAGCCGCTGATCCTGCTGCCGGGCTGGCCGGAGACGTGGTGGGAGTACCGCAAGATCATGCCGGCGCTGGCGAGGCGGTATCGCGTGATCGCGGTCGATCTGCGGGGTATGGGCGGATCGAGCAAACCGCAGGGCGGATACGACAAGAAGACGATGGCTCGCGACATTCTCGAACTCACCCGAGCGCTCGGGTACTCGCGGGTGAACATCGCCGGGCACGACATCGGCGCCATGGTCGCGTTCAGCTTCGCGGCCAACCACCCCGAAGCCACCAAGACCGTCACGATCATGGACGTCTCCCACCCCGACGAGGGCCTCTACCAGATCCCGATGCTGGCCCCGCCCGGTCAGCCGGTGCACGTCTGGTGGTTCGCCTTCAACCAGGTCGCCCAGCTGCCCGAGCAGTTGCTGACCGGACGGGCACGGTTCCTCGTCGACTGGATGTTCGACCATCTCCTGGCCGACCCCGCCTCGATCGGCCGGCGGGACAGGGCGATCTACGCCGCCGCGTACGACCGCCCGGACGCCATCCGCGCCGGGAATGGCTGGTACCAGGCGTTCGGCCAGGACATCGAGAACCAGAAGGCCTACGGGAAGATCGCGGCGCCGATGCTCGGCCTGGCCTCCGAGATGAACTACGACTACTTCGCCGCGGTCCTGCCGTCCAAGGCGGTCGACGTCCGGGTGCGGAAGGTGCCGAACTCGGGCCATTTCGTCGTCGAAGAGCAGCCCCAGACGGTCATCGACGAGCTCCAAGCCTTCCTGGGCTGACGGCTTATACCCCGACACGCGGATACTCGCCCGAGGAAAACCCGAGTTCACTCGGTCAGGTGAAAGAATCCGCCAGCCGTCATTCCGGCGGCAGGGTCGCCTCTTCTCTGGTGTGTCGGTACCGGCCGTACAGCCCCCCGAACGGCCGGTACCGACCGCGAAAACAGCTCAACCGGTCCACCAAAAGCGGGCCTTGTCACTCCACGCGCCGTGCTGCGCCGGCTCGGCGCGTGGAAAGGCCGGCCTGGAATATCTTCCGCTCCCCTGTCGAAAACGCCCGACCTTCTTCGTTTGGTGCGTGAGTTCACCTCGAAGACAGGGAGAGAGCGATGAGCGGCATCAATTTCTGGGCGGTCCTCGTGTCGGCTGTCGGCGCGTTCGTGGTCAGTTCGGTCTGGTACACGATCTTCGGGACCGAGATGGCCCGGCTCCTCGGGACCGCGAGCGCCGCCGAACCTGATCGTCCAGGCCCGGCGAAGATCGCGGTCGAGCTGACGCGAAGCATCGTCGTCGGCCTGGTGATCGCCGGTCTCACCGTGCGTCTGGATCTCGATGGCGCCGGTGCGTCGATCCTGCTGGGCCTGGTGCTGTGGCTCGGTTTCCCGTTCGTCCTGCTGACCGGTTCGGTGCAGTGGGACCGGGTGCCGTGGCGGCTCGCCGCCATCCACGCGGGCGACTGGCTGCTGAAGCTGCTACTCGTCGCCGTCGTCATCGGCGTATGGCGGTGAGGATTCAGGGGTCAGATGAGCGCGCCGGACCGCCGCTCCATCACCTCCTCGGCAGTGCGCCGCGCCGTCATCATCACCGGCCGGCCGTAGCCGAGTCGCAGCAAGGTGTGCGGGCGGCCCAGGTCGGCGAAGACCCGCTCGATCGCGTCCCGGGTTTCCGGCGTCTCGAAGGGCCGGGCGAGGAAGGCGGTCGCGAGCCCGGCCGAGGTCGCGCTCAGCAGGACCCGCTGGAGCACCATGCCCGCCCGCAGGTCCGCCGCCGGACCGCTGTCCGAGGTCAGCACGACGCCAAGGACCGGCTCGGCGCCCTCCGGCGGAGCCTGTGCGGCGTGGGAGTCCTGCGCGGGAATGTGGTGTGACGGAGGGAGGGCGGCCGGCATCGGAACCCCGTCGGGCTCGTTCAGCGACCGGCGGGTCCACAGCGCGACCTCCGCCTGGAACGCGCCGTTACGGGCCTGCGCCGCTTCGGCCCGGTGCAGGACACGCGCGACCGCGTTCGCCCGGTCGCCCCGTCCGAACAGCTCCAGCAGACCGCCTTCGACCAGCGCGGCCGCACGCAAGGTGGTCCGGATCCCGGCCGGCACCGGCCGGTCCAGGAACGGTCGGCGGTTCGAGTGGCGGCGGAAGACGGCTTCGGCCAGGTTCCGCTCCACCGGGGAGGAAAACCGGTCACCGCCGATCCGGATGTCCGCGAGCAGCGACGGCTCCTCGGGCGACGGCATCACCCGCAGCGAGAGCGTTTTCCCGTTCGACCGCAGGGAAACGACCAGGTTGAACACCGCGGCACCGCACGAGAGCCGGGCCTCACAAGCGTCCGGATCGGCGATCCTCAGCACCCGGTCCCGGTCGAGCCACACCTCGATCCGGTCGCGGTCGACGACGAACCGCCACGGCTGGGTGTTGAGCGGAGAAGGCGCGCGCACGGCGGCCGTCACCGCCTGGTCGACATAGGTCGGCAACGGGATCTTCATCGCGGGCTCCGGGGAGAAGGGGATTGACCCACCATCGGCCGGGGTATCCGGCGAGCGCAGCGGACGCCGGTCACGAATCCTGAGGACTTTCGCCCCCGATCCGGGCGGAGCAAGGACTAAGGACCCTGTGCCGCGAAGGGCGCCGATGGGATTGTCGATGACCGGAACGGAGTCGAACGATGGCTGACAACACCGGCAAATGGACGATCGACGTCGCACTCCAGCACGGCCCGTACCGGGTCCGGGCGGAGGCGTTGCTTCGCCTCGAAGACGGGGGTGAATTCGTCGGCGTCGGCCTGGCCCACGTCGGTCTGCGGGAAAGTACGATCTCCCAGGTCGGCGACTATCTCGCAGTGGCGCGGGCGCTCTCGGACCTCACCGAAGAGCTGCTCGAGACCGTCGCCTCCGACGTCGAGGCCGAGGTTTCCCGCGCACTCGACGTCCACGAAGTCCTGACGGGACCATCGCAGAACTGAGCCCGTTCAGCGCAGCGGCGCACTCCATTCGATCCGCGTGCCACCTTCTTCACTCGCCGCCACCGCGAACGCTCCGCCCACCTTTTCCGCGCGGTCACGGAGATTCCGCAGGCCACCATCGCCACCGGGAACCGCGTCGATCCCGGACCCGTCGTCGGCGACGACGATCCGCAGGACGTCGTCCCGGACCGTCACGCTCACCGACACGCTGCCCGCGGCCGCGTGCCGCACGACGTTGCCGACGGTCTCCCGCACCACGGCCTCGGCATGTTCGGCGAACGGCAAGGGGATCGCGTCGAGCGGGCCGGACAGGCTGACGGTCGGATGGATCGCGGTCTCGTCGGTGAGTTCTGTGATCGAGTCGTAGAGACGGTGCCGCAGCCGGACCCCTCGCTGACCCGCTTCACCACCGTGGAGGTCGAAGATCGCCGTGCGGATCTCGTGCACGATCTCGTGCATCTGATCGATGCTCTCCCCCAGCCGCCGCTGAAGTTCCGGTGTCTCCGTCCGGCGATACGTGCTCTGCATCGCGAGCCCGACCGCGAAAAGCCGCTGGATCACGTGGTCGTGCAGATCCCTGGCGATCCGGTCCCGGTCGGCCAGCACGTCCAGTTCCCTCGCGGTGCGCTGCTGCGCGGCCAGCTGGAGCGCGAGCGCGGCCTGGTCCGCGAATGACGCCACCACCGGCAGTTGCGCGGGTTCGAACGGGACCGAACCCGGATTCCGCACCGCCATCAGCACTCCGGACGTACATTCCCGCGTCCGGAGCGGCACCACCAGCGTCGGGCCGAGACGATGTTCGCCTTCGGGGCCCAGCACCAGTTCGGGCACGCTGCGCGGGGTGCGATCGCGGTAAACCGCACCCGGCAACGAATTCGCGACGCTGATCCGCGCGCCGGTCAGCTCCCTCGCCCTGGCTCCGGCGCACACGGCGACGGTAAGTTCGTCGGCCTCCTCGTCGGCGTCCGGGCTGACGTCGAGCCGGCCCGAGCCGGGCAGGGCCAGCAAGGTGATGTCGGATTCGGTGAGCTCCAAGGCCCGGCTGGCGATCAGGTTGAGCGCGTCGACCGGATCCGTGCCGCCCAGCAGTTCGGTGGTCACCTCACTGGTAGCGGCCAGCCATTGCTGCCGGACTCGGGCCTGTTCATAGAGGTGCGCGTTCTCGATCGCGATCCCCGCCGCCGCGGCGAGTGCCTGGACGACCACTTCGTCGTCGTCGGTAAAGCTCTCCCCGTGCTTTTCCGTGAGGTAGAGATTCCCGAACACCTCGTCACGCACCCGGATCGGGACGCCGAGGAACGACCGCATCGGCGGATGGCACGGCGGGAAACCGACCGACGCCGGATGCCGGGAGATATCGGCCAGCCGCACGGGTTTCGCCTCGTCGATCACGAAACCCAGCAGCCCGTGTCCCTTCGGCAGATGCCCGATCTGCTGTTTCGTCTCGCCGTCGATACCGAGATAGACGAACTCCGACAGCGATCCGTCGTCCGCGATCACCCCGAGCGCGCCGTAGCTGGCGCCGCCGAGATCGACCGCGGCCTGCACGATCCGGCGAAGGGTGGCGTCCAGTTCCAAACCGGAAGCGACCGCCAGCACGGCTTCGAGGAGGCCGTCCATCTTGTCGCGGGTCCCGATGAGCAGCTCGATGCGAGCTTGGAGATCACGAAGCACTTCGCGAACCCGCAGCTGAGACAGCGCGCCCGTGAGCCCGTCGTCACTCGCGTCCTGCCGGTCCTGAGCCGACATCGTGCTCCGCCTCCGAGGATCGGGACGACTCGCGGCCGTGGGGACTTTTTCCTCTTTCGGCCCCGCACAACTCGCGGGACTGTCACAGCTGGACACCTGCATGGCCCAAGGCGCAGCGGCAGGGGAAACCATGACCTTACAAGTCACCGAGGTCGGCCGGTTGAACTCCGATCAGGTGAATTCCGTGCTCCGGTCGGCCATGCTGGCGCCCTCGACGGACAACACCCAGCCCTGGCTTTTCCGGTGCACCGGCACCGGGATCGAACTCCGCGCCGATCCGCGCCGTATTCTACCGGTCAGGGATCCGGACCAACGCGAACTCGTCATCTCGTGCGGCGCCGCCCTGTTCACCCTCCGGACGGCGATTCACGCACTGGGGATCCACCCGGCGACGACGCTGATGCCCAGCCGCGCCGATCCCGGTCTCCTCGCCATCGTCCGGCCCCTTTCCGAACGCTCGCCGGATCCGAGGATCGCCCGGCTCGCCCGCGCCATTCCCCGTCGCCGCACCAACCGGCGCCCGTTCCTCACCACCACCATCCCCGAATCGACCCTTGGCAGACTCCGCCACGCCACGGAACTCGAGAACACCTGGATGCCGAGTCTCGACGCCGCGCAATGCCGTCTGCTGCGCGAACTCGCGATCCGGGCCCGCAAGGACCAGCTCGCCACGCCCGGTTACGTCGAGGAACGCCGTCGCTGGACGGAATTGAGCAACGACGCCCGTGACGGAGTCCCGTCGTACGCGTCCGAAGGCACTCCTCCCGACGACGACTGGCTGCTCGGTGAATTCTCCGGTTGCGACAAGGGTTCGCGGCCGGATCCTCTCGTGGTGGTGATCGGCTCGTTCGCCGACCGGAGAATCGACCGGCTGCAGGCGGGCCAAGCCCTGCAACGGGTTCTGCTCACGATCACCAGCAAAGGACTCGACGCGTCGTTCATCTCGGCGCCGGTCGAAGTCCCTTCGGCCCGTGCCGAACTGCGGCATCTGCTCGGCTGCGGCGTATGGCCTCAGGTGCTGCTGCGCGTCGGCTACGGCTCACCACTGCCCTGGACGCCGCGCCGTCCGCTCGGCGACGTCCTGCTCGACGCCCTGGTCTCCGCTTGAGTAACGCGCATCTCGCGTGATCAGAGGGGCCACACGCGTGATTGAACGGGACACACACGTGTGGCCCCTCTGATCACGCGTGTGGCCCGTCCAATCACGTGAGTGACGCGGAACCTAGCGGTCAGGGCCGCCGCAACTCGGTCGCCAGCACCGCCGCCTGGGTGCGCCGCTGCATGCCGAGTTTGGTGAGCAGCCGGGACACGTAGTTCTTGACCGTCTTCTCGGCGAGGAACATCCGCTCGGCGATCTGCCGGTTCGTCAGCCCTTCGCCGATCAGTTCCAGCAGGGTGCGCTCCTGCTCGGAAAGCCCGGCGAGCGGGCCCTTTTTGACGGCGTCGTCGCGGAATTTGGCCATCAGGGTCGCGGCGGCGCGGGCGTCCAGCAGCGACCGGCCGATGCCGACCTCCTTCACCGCGGCCACCAGGTCCATCCCGCGGATGTCCTTGATGACGTAACCGCTCGCGCCTGCCATGATCGCGTCCAGCATCGCCTGCTCGTCGGTGTAGGACGTGAGCATCAGGCATTTCAGCTCGGGCAGCTTCGACCGAAGCTCCCTTGCGAGTTCGACGCCGTTGCCGTCGGGGAGACGGACGTCGAGTACCGCGACATCCGGCCGGAGCGCCGGAATCCTTGCCAAGGCTTGGGAGAAGGTGGCCGCCTGGCCGACCACACAAAGCCCGGCCTCCTCCTCGAGCATGTCCGCGACGCCTCGACGGACCACCTCGTGGTCGTCGACCAGAAACACCCGGAGCATCGGAACCTCCACGGTTTCCCTCCTCGGAAGTGAGCGTACGGCGCACGGCCGGTCACTGCGACCGGCCAAAGGACCCGATTTACCGCCCTTTCGGGTGCCGGTGACTCGCCGCGACAGGTTCATTTGCATCAATCGAGTCAGGACGTTCTGTTCTTTCCGGGGTTTCGCCGTCGCTGCGATGATCACTCCATGTCTGAGACGACGATTTCGCCGGTCCCCTCGCCCGGCGTTCCGGAGCCCGACGAAGATATCGCGGCCATGCGGAACCGGGTCCGTTTCTACCGGACGCGTGCCGAGCAACTGCAGTACGCGCTCGACAACCGCCTGCCCATCGAGCAAGCGAAAGGGGTGCTGGCGGAGCGTTATCAGATCGACATCGATTCGGCATTCGAACTGCTACGCTCCTTCTGCCGTAACAACAACATGAAGATCCACGACGTCGCGCGGACACTCATCGAGCAGCCGAGCGAGGGCGCCCGACGAGTGTCTTGCTGAGGCGCGTCATGCGCGGCGGGGGGCCCGCGACCACCACCGGCGTCCCCGACCACGCGGGCACGGACTGGCTGATGGACCGAACACCGACGCCAACGTTGCGGGTGCTCGTCGCCGACGACAACCCGGTCATCGGTGATGCCCTGCGTGCCCTCCTGGAGACCGAACCCGACATCGAGGTCGTGGGCGTCGCCCTGGACGCGGAGGAAGCGGTCGAGCTCGCCGAGCTGTTGCTGCCCGAGGTCGCCGTGCTGGACGTCCGGATCCCCGGTGGCGGCGGCGCGTGGATGGCGAGGGAAATCAGACGTCGTGTCCCACGCACCCGGCTCATGGCGTTCTCCGCGCACAGCGACACCCGGTCGATCGCGCAGATGGCCTCCGCCGGCGTCACCGAGTACCTGATCAAGGGCAGCCCGAACACCGAGATCGTCGCCGCCATCCGCCGTCTGTGCGAAAAGCGCGCCAACGGCACGGAGTAGCGGCTCAATCGGAAAGCCAGCGTTCCATACAGGCCAGGAGTTCGTCCGCGTCCACGGGTTTGGTGACGTAGTCGCTCGCCCCCGAGGCGAGGCTCTTCTCGCGGTCCCCTTCCATCGCTTTCGCCGTCACCGTGATGATCGGCAGCCCGGCGAACTTCGGCATCTCACGGATCGCCGCCGTCGTCGCGTAGCCGTCCATCTCCGGCATCATCACGTCCATCAGGATCAGTTCGATCCCGTCGTCGGCGACCAGTTCTTCGATGCCCTTGCGGCCGTTGGGCGCGTGCACGACGGAGATGCCGTGCGTTTCGAGCATTCCGGCGATCGCGAACACGTTCCGGGCGTCGTCATCGACGAGCAGAACCTTGCGGCCCTCCAGACGGCGCGGCGTGGCCGGCCGTTCATCGACGTTCGCCGCGGGCTCCGGGGTCACCACCTCGGGCTGATGCATCAACGGCAGGATGCCTTCGAGCTCACTCGCCGAGATGTGCAGCATGATGCGCTCCCGCAACGTGTCCAGTGAGGGCAGCAGTTCGACGGGATGTACCTTGGCGTGACCCTGCAGCAGGCGTGCCTGCGCGGCGCTGAGTTTGCGGCTCGCGTGCGCCAGCACCGGAACCTCCACCGGATCCGGACCTTCCACGAGGCGTTTGAGGAACGAAAGTGCGCTCGTGCCGGGAATGCTGGTGTCGATCACGACACAGCGGTAGCTGTTCCGCCTGAGTTCGTCGTACGCCTCGACAGGGTTGGAAACCGCCTTCACCTGAACGGATCCGTGGCTGTCCGCGACGTCGGCGGCGACACCGCGGGCGAGCAGCGTCAGCAGGCTGTTCTCCTCGCTCTCCATGACGAGCACCCGGCGTTCCGCCCCGTTCCCCGCCGGGATGTCCACGACGACCTCCCCGCCCGCGGCACCGGGGAACCGGGCCACCGGCAGGTAGAGCGTGAACGTGCTGCCGGTTCCGAGGACGCTGTCCGCGCGAATCTCGCCGCCGAGGAGATACGCGACTTCACGGCTGATCGACAGGCCGAGCCCGGTGCCGCCGTACTTGCGGCTGGTGGTGCCGTCCGCCTGCTGGAAGGCGCCGAAGATCGAGTCCAGGTTCTCCTCGGCGATCCCGATCCCGGTGTCGACCACGCTGAACGCGACCAGCGATTCGTGTCCGGCGGCCGACGGCGAAACGATGGTGTCGACCAGTTTCACCCGCAACTCCACGCCGCCGTCTTCGGTGAACTTCACCGCGTTCGAAAGCAGGTTTCGCAGCACCTGGCGCAGCCGCTGTTCGTCGGTGAAAAGCAGCTCCGGCACGTTGGGTTCCACGGTGACCTGGAAGTCCAGGCCCTTCTCCGCGGTCAGTGGGCGGAAGGTCGTGCTCACGTAGTCGAGCAGCTGTCGCAACGGGAACGGCTCGTGGTGGATGTCCATCTTCCCCGCCTCGACCTTCGAGAGGTCGAGAATGTCGTTGATCAGCTGCAGAAGATCGGTGCCGGCGGACTGGATCACCTTGGCGAACTCGACCTGTTTCGGCGTCAGGTTCTGCGTCGAGTTCTGTGAGAGGACACCGGCGAGGATCAGCAGGCTGGTCAACGGGGTCCGGAGCTCGTGCGACATATTGGCGAGGAATTCGGACTTGTACTTCGACGCCAGCGCGAGCTGCTGCGCCCGTTCCTCGATCTCCTGGCGCGCCTGCTCGATTTCGAAGTTCTTGACCTCGATGTCGCGGTTCTGCTGTGCCAGCAGCTCCGCCTTCTCCTCCAGCTCCGCGTTGGACACCTGGAGTTTCGCCTGCTGCGCCTGGAGTTCCTCCGATCGGGCCTGCAGTTCCTCCGCGAGCCGCTGGGATTCTTCCAGCAGCGAGTCGGTCCGCGCGTTGGCGATGATGGTGTTGACGTTGACGCCGATCGTCTCCATCAGTTGTTCGAGGAAATCCTTGCGCACAGCGGTGAATTTGCTGAACGACGCCAGTTCGATGACCCCGAGCACCTGGTCCTCGAAGATGATCGGCAGCACGATGAGGTTCACCGGCGCCGCGGAACCGAGGCTGGAGGAGATCTTCACGAAGTCCGGCGGGGTCTCGTCGACGACGATGGGCTTCTTCGTGTGCGCCGCCTGCCCGATCAGCGTCTGCCCCATCGCGAACTCCGTCGGGACGTACGTGTCCTCGCTGTGCCCGTAACTGGTGATCAGCCTCAGCCGCGCACCCAGTTCGCCTGCCTCGGTGAGGAAGAACGTCCCGTGCTGGGCACCGACGAGCGGCGTCAGCTCGTTCATGATCAGTGCGGCGACCACCCGCAGGTCCCGGTGTCCCTGCATCAGCCCGGAGATCCGGGCGAGGTTGGTGTTGAGCCAGTCCTGTTCCTCGTTCGCCCGTGTGGTCTCCCGCAGCGACTGGACCATCGCGTTGATGTTGTCCTTGAGCTCCGCCACCTCGCCCTGCGCCTCGACGGAAATCGACCGGGTGAGGTCGCCGGTCGCGACCGCGCTGGTGACCTCGGCGATCGCCCGCACCTGCCGGGTGAGGTTCCCGGCCAGCTCGTTGACGTTTTCGGTGAGACGCTTCCACGTCCCCGAAACGCCTCCGACCTCCGCCTGCCCGCCGAGCCGCCCTTCGCTGCCCACCTCGCGCGCCACCCGGGTGACCTCGGCGGCGAACGACGAGAGCTGATCCACCATCGTGTTGATCGTGGTCTTGAGTTCCAGGATCTCGCCCCGTGCGTCGACGTCGATCTTGCGGGACAGGTCGC
Source organism: uncultured Actinomycetota bacterium (assembly GCA_963766045.1). Lineage (GTDB taxonomy): Bacteria > Actinomycetota > Actinomycetes > Mycobacteriales > Pseudonocardiaceae > Amycolatopsis. The sequence continues at coordinate 4,257,478 of CAVXYN010000003.1, forward strand.
CCTGTGCCACCGCGGTGGTCACCTGGGCGATATTGCGGACCTGGCCGGTGAGGTTGTTCGCCATCGAGTTGACGTTGTCGGTGAGGTCCTTCCACGTCCCCGCCACGTTCGGCACGCGGGCCTGGCCACCGAGGATGCCTTCGGTGCCGACCTCGCGCGCCACGCGCGTGACCTCGTCGGCGAACGCGGACAGCGTGTCGACCATCGTGTTTATCGTCTGGGCCAGCGCGGCGACCTCGCCTTTTGCCTCGACGGTGATCTTCTGGGACAGGTCACCGCGGGCAACCGCGGTCGCGACCTGCGCGATCGAGCGGACCTGGTCGGTCAGGTTGTCGGCCATGACGTTCACCGACTCCGTCAGACCCTTCCACGTCCCCGACACGCCCTTGACGTCCGCCTGACCACCCAACCGGCCCTCGGTACCGACTTCACGCGCGACTCGCGTGACCTCGTCCGCGAACGACGACAACTGGCCGACCATCGTGTTGATCGTGTCCTTGAGCTCCAGGATCTCGCCGCGTGCGTCAACCCGGATCTTCTGCGAAAGGTCGCCCTTCGCGACCGCCGTGGTGACCTCGGCGATCGAGCGGACCTGGTCGGTCAGGTTGTCGGCCATGACGTTCACCGACTCCGTCAAGCCCTTCCACGTGCCCGACACGCCCTTGACGTCTGCCTGGCCGCCCAGCCGTCCTTCGGTGCCGACTTCACGCGCGACTCGCGTGACCTCGTCCGCGAACGACGAGAGCTGATCCACCATCGTGTTGATGGTGTTCTTGAGTTCGAGGATCTCGCCCCGCGCGTCCACCGTGATCTTCTGCGACAAGTCACCCTTCGCCACCGCCGTCGCGACCTGAGCGATGGATCGCACCTGCGCGGTGAGGTTGCCCGCCATGAAGTTCACCGACGTCGTCAAGTCCCGCCAGGTACCCGCGACCCCAGGCACCTGTGCCTGGCCGCCGAGCGCGCCCTCGGTACCCACCTCACGCGCGACACGCGTGACCTCATCGGCGAACGACGACAACTGATCCACCATCGTGTTGATCGTGTTCTTGAGTTCGAGGATCTCGCCCCGCGCGTCCACCGTGATCTTCTGCGACAAGTCACCCTTCGCCACCGCGGTGGTGACTTCGGCGATCGACCGGACCTGGTCGGTCAGGTTGCCCGCCATGAAGTTCACCGACGTCGTCAGATCCCGCCAGGTACCCGCGACCCCGGGTACTTCGGCCTGACCGCCCAGCCGTCCTTCGCTGCCCACCTCACGCGCGACACGCGTGACCTCATCGGCGAACGACGACAACTGATCCACCATCGTGTTGATCGTGTTCTTCAACTCGAGCATCTCACCCTTGACGTCGACGGTGATCTTTTGCGAAAGGTCACCCTTCGCCACCGCCGTCGCGACTTCCGCGATGTCGCGCACCTGGCCGGTGAGGTTGCCCGCCATCGCGTTCACCGAATCGGTCAGGTCCTTCCAGGTCCCCGACACCGAGGGCACCGCGGCCTGGCCGCCGAGTTTGCCGTCGGTTCCCACCTCACGGGCGACGCGAGTGACCTCGGAGGTGAACAGCGCGAGCTGGTCGACCATCCCGTTGAACACCAGCGCCATCTCGTCCATGAGGACGTCGTCGACCTGGGGTAGCCGGGTACTGAAATCGCCGTCACGGACAGCCTTCAGCCCTTCGAGGAGCCGCTGTAGCCCTTCGTCGTTGAGTGCCCCGCCTGCTCGGACCGTCTCACGCTGCGTTCGCTTGGTCCTCGGTTCCGGCATCGAGGTCTCTCCTTCGTCGGGGGGTTCCCCAGGTCGAGGGGGGGAACCCGTCGTGCGTCGGTCAGGCGTCGCTCACCCGCCATACCGTCTCGGGGCTGGTCATCGGGATCCAGAAGTCCACCGAAGCCCCCTCTCCGGGTCTGCTGGAGATCTTGAACCAGCCTTGCGCGGCTTCGGCGCGTTCCCGCATGGAAGCCATCCCGATGTGTTCGCCCATGAGCGCGTCGACCGTCGTGCCGTGTCCTTCCCGGAACCCCTTGCCGTCATCGGCGACCTGGGCCAGCAGCCCGCCATCGTGCTCGGTGAGCGAGACGGCGACGGATTTGGCGTGCGCGTGCTTGCGCACGTTCACCAAGGCCTCCTGAATGATCCGGAAGGAGGTGACGACGAGCTCCGGTGGCGGGCTCGAGATGATGTCGTGGCGCAGTGTGCATTCCAGGCCCCAGCCCGCGACCACGTCGTCGAGATATTCGCGGACCGACTCGACCAGATCCTCTTCGTTCAAAGCCGGCGGCCGCAACTGCGCGACCAGGATCCGCAACCGGCGGATGGCGCCCTGAATGGCTTCGTCGAGCTGCATCAGGGCGGAATCACGCCGTTGCGCGGCGAGCATCTGTAATCGCATGCTCACCGCGATCATCGACTGGATGGAATCGTCGTGGACATCCCACGCGATACGACGACGTTCGGTTTCCTGTGCCCGTACCAAATGTGCGTACGCCTGCTGCCGTCCGGACCGCTCCTCCTGCAATTTCCGCCGTTCGGTGAGGTCGCGGGTGACCTTGCCGAAACCGACGAGGACACCCTGTTCGTCGCGCAGCGCGGTGAGCACGGTGTTGGCCCAGAACCGTTCTCCCCCACGGCGACGACGCCAGCCCTCGTCCTCGTAGCTGCCCATTTCGCCGGCGATCAGCAGCTCCGCGGCCGGCCGCCCGTCCGCGATGTCCTCGTCGGTGAAGAAAACGGAGAAATGCTGTCCGATGATCTCTTCCTCGGAATAGCCCTTGATCCGTTCCGCTCCGGGATTCCAGCTGATCACGGTGCCGTCCACGTCCAGCATGAAAATGGCGTAGTCGACGACGCTGTGCACGAACAGCTCGAAGAGCACAGTGCGGTGATCCGGCGCCGATTCAGATGGCAGCATGGCCATAGTGCAGCTTCGCACTCCGCCGTTCGTCGGCGCTACGGCCGTTCGAGGAGGCCATTCCTACGGGCATGAGCCACCGCCTCGACCTTCGAATGGGTGCCTGTCTTCGCCAGTATGCGCTGCACGTGATTCCGCACTGTATTCCTGGCGAGACACAGTTCCTTGGCGATCCGGTCGGTTCCCGCGCCGTCGGCGATCATGCCGAGCACCTGCCTCTCCCGCAGGGTCAGCACCGGGCCGAGCCCGCCGCCGCTCCCGGCGAGCAGCGCGAGCGCGCCGCTGAGGAGCTCGGGCTCGATGACGACGTCACCGCCGGCGACCGTGCGGATCGCGGTGACGAGTTCGTCGAGGAGGCCGGATTTCAGCAGCAGTCCGGCGCCGCCGACCTCGAGGATCCTGGCCGCGATCGCGCTGTTCGCGTCCCCGGTCAGCACCAGCACGCGACTCGAGGGCGACGCGACCCGAAGCCTCGCGATCGCTTCGATCCCGTCGCCGTCGGGAAGGCGCCGGTCGAGCAGGACGACGTCGGGTACATGCTCTTTCGCCGCCGTCAAACAGTTCGCGAGCGAGTCCACCGAGGCGACCAGTTCGATCTCGGCGAACTCCTCGAAGGCCGCACCGAGCGCCTCGGCAACCATCGTGTGATCTTCGACGAGCATGACGCGGATCGGGGCCGCCGCCGAGGCCTCGGGTTGCAGGGACATCGGGTTCGGCATGCACCTTCTCCGCAAGTTGTGGTCGTACCGGGATCATTGTCGGGTACAAGCCGCGAAATGAAGCCGGCGCGAGGCCGTATTTCACCCTCGTGCCACGCCATCGCGATGTCCGTGACCTCAGTCGTGAACCTCAGCGGCCGGCCCGGACGGCGGCGGCGGTTCGCGGACCAGGGCGACCGGGCATCTGGCACGGCTGAGCAGGGCATGAGCTGTGGTTCCGAGCCCGGTGCCGTTGGAGCCGATCACGATCAGCCCGGCGTCCGGGATCACCCGGATGAGGGCTCGCGCCACGTTGCGGTCCCGGACCACTTCCAGCCGGATCCCGACCCCCGGGTACTTGCCACGCCAGGCCCCGATCCGGTCCTCCAGCGCGCGTTCCTCGGCCGCCTCCACGGTGGCGAGGTCCGCCCCGGCCTCGAGCACGCTGTCGTCCCAGGCGTGCACGACGACCAGGCCCGTGTTCCTCGCCAAGGCGGTGTCCAATGCGAAGACCAGCGCTCGTTCGCTGTTCCCCGACGGATCGACCCCGACGACGACACCACCGCGGCCGGGCGTCAGACCCCGGACGACGACGACCGGGCACCAGGCTCGGCCCGCCACATCCTCGGCCACCGAACCGATCGGTGTGCCCCGGAGCGCACCGAAGCCGTGTGTTCCCAGCACCAGCAGCTGTGCCGTTTTCGACGCGGTGACCAGCTGGTCGGCGATCGCGCCGCGTCTCAGCTCGTGTTCGGTGGGCACGCCGGGTTCGGCTTCCCAAGCGACGCTCGCGGCCGTGAGATTGTCCTGCCCCATGGCGAAATCGTCTTGCTCGCTGTGGATGTGGATGAGTTTCAGCGGGGAGTCCCGCCGCGCGGCCTCGCCCGCGGCCCAGCGGACCGCGGCGCGTGACGCCTGCGAGGCGTCGACACCGGCCACCACCGCCGGACGCCGCCCGATCGTGGTCATCACCGGCCTCCCGTCCCGCCCCCGGATCCGGCGGACGTCCGGCAAAGCCTGCCCGGCCGGAGTGGTACCGGCACAGGGCACGAAGTCCTTTCCCGCACCGGGAGACGAGGGGAATCCCGGCGGCCATTATCCCACTATCCGTTATGCGGCAACCGTTTTGACGCCAACTCGTGACACCCCGTACATAACCCGCGACCGAGTGAGGTCTTTGTGCCCTTGAGGCCACTACCTTCGGCGGTGACCGGAGCGCCATCCCATACCGCATCGTCGAAGGAGCAAGGAGTACGTCGTCGCGCGGGAAGGGTGACCGGGACGTGACCACGAGAATCTGCGAGACCAGACGCCGCCCCACCAGGTCGGCCGGTCCACCCAGCGCCGCCGTGCGGGCTCTGGTCTCAGCCGAACTCGAAAAGCTCCCGCGAGTGAAGGCGGAGCCCGGCGCGCACGCGCCGCGTATCTCATTCCTCGACCACGTGCTCGCCACCGTCCAGCACACGGACGGCGCGGACCCGAAGACGGCGAGCGCCGCCGAGAGCCCGCGCCGCCGGTACCGCCTCATCCGGTGGAACGAACGGGACAGGCGGGTCCAGCGGCTGCGTGGCTGGCTCAGCGGCGCCACCGGCTGACCATTGGCGGCACCTCTCGTGAGTGGTAATGACGGTTCTAACCGTCATTACCACTCACGAGCGCCCTAGACGGGCCGCCAACGACCGAGGTCCGATTCCATCGGCACGATCCGCGTCAGCGACGAACGGATCCTCAGTTCCAGCGCGCGATCCCGGCCTCGGGTGCCGAGCGGGGCGAACGGGTAGAACGTGCCGCGTTCCCGGCGGAAGACCATGATCAGCTTGGGGTGACGGCGATCCCGCAGTTCGGCGAAGTCGACGGTCGTGTGCAGCAACCAGGACGCGAACCCCGCCTGTGCGAGCCTGTCGTTGACGTCGACGAGGTCGTCGAGCAGCCACCCCAGATCACCGTTCTCCCGCCAGCAGCGGACGATCGTCCGGCTGTGCGCGTCGTGCGTGACCACGTTGCGGCGAGTGGAATCACCCGCCAGCCCGGCGATGATCTCCGCGTCCGTACCGGCTCCCGGCCGTCCCTCCGCGTGGAAGCACACCGTCCCCACCCCGGTCGGCGTCAGCCCGAATCCCGACCGCAAGGCCAGTGCACCCGACCTCAGGTCCAGCAGCGGCAGCAGACTCGGCCGTACCGAACGGCTCCTTCCCAGCAGACTTCCCAGCAACGCCATGGCTTCACGCATCCTCTCGGCTTGCGCGAAGCCTCTCGAAAAGCGCTGGTCGGGCCTAGAGCGCAGGGTCCCGCGTTCACCGCGACAAGTCCCCGGTTCCGATGACGAAGGACCCTACTGGGCAACTGCCGTCCCATATCGGCAGTTGTCAGCGTCTTCGTGAGCGGATGAAACCGTCGGTGTGCAGCGTCCCGTCGACGACTCCGTGCGCCACGTCGGCGAGTTTGCGGTTCGTACCGCGGGCGAAGGACCGCATCCGTTCGAACGCCGTGCTGACGCTCAGGCCGCCGCGTTCGGCGAGCACGCCTTTCGCCTGTTCGATGATGATCCTGCTGTCGAGAGCAGTCTGCAGCTGCGTGGAAAGCACCTTGTAGTGGCGGAGCTCCCCTTGCTGGGCAAGGCAATGCGTCGCCACATCCGTCAGCGCCTGACCGAAGAGCCGGTCCTTGTCGCTCAGTTCCGCGGATTCGGTACTCAGCAGGGTCATCGCACCGACGATTTCGCCTTGCGACCGCATGGGAAATGCAGAAACCGAGATATATCCCAGCGCGACGGTTCGCTCGACATAACCCGGCCAGCGCGGCGCGACCAAGGGAAGATGCGTGACGGTGACCCCCTGGCCGGTTTCGAAAGCCTCGAGTGCGGGCCCGTCCTCCGCCGCCGACGGATACCGTTCGAGATGAAGGCCCGGCAGGAAGAATTCCGCGGAATCCACCGGCAGCAGGCGGATGCATTCGTCCGCCAGCGCTTCCATCACCATGACCGGGCTGGAATCCTCCGCCACGCTGTCCGTCAAACTCGTGAACGCCGAGCAGATCGCCGCTTCCCTGCTGACCTGGGAAATGATCTCCACTTCCTCCCCCGAACGGCGGGACCGGGGAGACCGATCGATGATTTCCCGACCGCGCCGCTGACCTGAGCGCCGAATATTCACCACCCGGATTGTGGTCCGAGCGCAGGCATGCGGCAACGGCCAGATGGACCATCCTTCTCAACCTGTAGCGAAATACGACGTCCGAGTGAAGGTGACGTCAAACGATGCGGCGTAACGAAAACGGCGGGACGGTATTGGCCCGAAGCGCCGCCTCGTCCACAGTGGACGGCCAGAAATCCGCCTTCGTGATTCTCTCCGCGACGAGACCGCCGGGATCATCGACGGGCTCGGCGCGGCCGCTCAGGAACGCCCACTCGTGCTCGTCCGAGCCGTAGTACAGGACGCTTCCGAAGACCTCACCGAACCTGTGCCAGCACGCCTGGAGCGTCTGGTTGCGCCACAATGTCGGGCAGCCGGCCTGACAGGTCACCACTCCCCCGTCCGCGAGCAGTGCCGCGCACCTGGTCAGGAAGTCGTTGCCGTACAAACGATTGTGCTGGGCGTCCGGATCGTCGTTCTCGTCCGGCAGGTCGATCACGACGACGTCGTACCGGTCTCCGCGCGCTTGGGCCTCGGCCAGGAACTCCCAGCCGTCGCGATAGTGCATCCGCACGCGCGCCAGCCCGCTCTCGGCACGGGTGAGATCCTCGAGCGTGTAGCCGTAGGGAAGGTGCCCAGCACATGCCTGCACGGCTTCGGCGTCGATATCGACGTGGTCGACCACTTCGGCGCCCGCGGCGACGGCGAGTTCGGAGGCGACGCCTTCACTGGAGCCGATGATCAGGACCCGCTCGACGCGCTCGGCGAGCAGCAGCGCGGGGATCATCAGCGCCTCGTGGTAGATCAGCTGGCTGAGTTCGGTGCTCTGCCGCTCGTCGTCGCAGAACAACGAGATCCCCTGGGAGGTCCGTCCGATGAGGACGTTCTGGAACGCGGTCCGAGTCTCGAACAGAACCTCGTCGACCTCCCAGACCCTGGTGAGCCCAGGGCCCATCGGTTCGACGATCCGCCGCTGCGCCATTCAGCCTTCTCCTCGTTCCACCGTGGACATCCGGACGGTGCCCGCGCCGAGCAGTTTGGCCAGCAACTCCACGGCCCGCTCCGGATCCGCCCGATCCCCGCAGGTGAACACGTCGACGAACACCGAGCCGATCTCAGGATAGGTATGCACGGACGCGTGCGACTCGGCGAGCAGCGCGAGCACCGTGACCCCTTGGGGCGCAAAGGAATGCGACACGACCTCGCAGACTGTCGCACCCGCTTCGGACACCGCCGTGGTGATGGCTTCCTTCAGGAATACGGGATCGTCGAGCAGGACCGGTTCGATTCCTTCGAATTCGGCGAGCACATGCCGTCCGGCGAACCGGCCGACAAGTGGGATTTCACCCGGCATCGGCGAACCTCCCGACACAATGAATGCGCAACGGTTCGATTCCGTTGAAGGCGACCGACGAATAGCTCGCGGTGTATGCCCCGGTGCCGGGAATGTCCAGCCGGTCGCCCGCCTTCAGCGCCAAGGGCAGGGCGCATGGAGTCCGCTGGTACAGCACGTCGTCACCATCGCAGGTCGGCCCGGCGAGAACCACCGGTCCTTCCGGACCTTTTACGCCGACCGGCTCGAGCCGATACGCGACGGCTTCGTTCTCGCACTCGGCCATACCGTTGTACCGGCCCACATCGAGGTAGACCCAGCGGCGCTCGTAGGTGTTTTCCCCACCCCCCTGCCCTTCGGGCCCACCCCCCTTGGCGGAACGCGTCGTCACGAGGATGACCTCGGTCCGGATCAGCCCGGCGTCGGCGACGATCACCCGCCCCGGTTCGAGCATCAGCTCCGGTCGCGGACCGGGCAGATGCTCTTCGAGCGCGGCATCGATCGCCGCCGCGTACTCGGTCAGGCCGGGCACCGGCTCCCGGTGCGCGGTGGCGAACCCGCCGCCGATGTTGAGCCGTGCCACGGTGATCCCGGCTTCGGCGGCCACCTTGGCCGCCGTCGCGATCCCGATCTCCCAAGCGGCCGGATCCGGCTGCTGCGAACCGACGTGGAACGCGATCCCCGGCCGCAGCCCGGAATCCGCCGCCCGCCGGAGCAGATCCGCGGCCACCGCCGGCTCACATCCGAACTTCCGCCCGAACGGCGTGACAGAATTCGGGCCGTCGAGCAACAACCGGACCGACACCAGCGAACCCGGCGCGTGCTCAGCCAGGTTCGCCAGGTCTCCGGCGGAATCGGTGGTGAATTCACGGACCCCGCGCGCGTAGGCGAACGCGATGTCGGCCGGTTTCTTGATCGTGTTGCCGTAGGCCAGCGATCCCGGCTCCGCGCCGCGGGACAGGCAAAGCTCGATCTCGGCCGTACCCGCCACGTCGAACCCTGCCCCCGCCGAAAGCACCGCGTCGAGCACCTCGGGAGCGGGATTCGCCTTGACCGCGTACCGGATCAACGCGTCCGGGAACGCCGCGCAGACCGCCTCGGCCCGCGCCACGACCAGGTCGGTGTCCACGACCAGGCAGGGCGTCGGGGGCTCCTGATCCGCCAGGAAGGCGCGGATCCGGTCCAAGGGTTCAGTCACAGAGCCCAGGGTGTCAAAGCCGGATCACCGGTACCGAACCCGGGTCACGCCCGGGGGTCGTCCTGGACCGCGTCCGGCAGCTCGACGCCGTGTTCGGCGGCGAGCCGCTCCAGATTGGCGAGATCGGCGCCGACGGCCGAGGCACGATCCTCGTCGGAGGCTCGCCGGGCCGAACGAACGTCCTCCCTGGCCCGGCGTACCCGCTCTCGCAGATTGCCCGCGAACTCGCTCATCGTGCACCCCCGAACTCCCGCACCGTGTACTCCTTCACCCTAGGTCCTCCGAATTTCGTCACCGACGTGATCTGTGTCATCACGGGCTTCTGTGTCACCTGACGCAGACGTTCCGTCCCCGGCTCTGCGAATGTCCTGCTTGCCGGAAAGACCGGCGAAAAGGCTAGGGGGAGCAGTATGCCGACTGTTTCGATTTTCCGCAGATCAGCGATCCTCGCCGTGGCGGTGACCCTCGGCGCTCTCCTGCCGGGGATCGCCGACGCGGCAACGGAATCCGCCCCGTGCGCCTGGCAGGTCGAGACGCTGCCGGTGCCGGACGGGACCACCTTCTCATCGGTCAGCGGCACCGACGACCAAGGTGGGTTCTCCGGCGACATCTCGGACGGCAAGGTGTCAAGGATCGCCGAGTGGAAGCACGGCAAGGTCACCTTGTACGACACGCCCGCGGGCTACGCGCGGGCGTCCGCCGAAGGTCAGAACACCCGTGGTGACATCGTCGGGGTCGCCGCCACCGAGGGGTCGGCCGACTATGCGTCGTTCATCCTGAGCGGCGGTGAATACCGGTTCCTGCCGACCCTGGAGGGACACCGCTATCCGAGGGCGCGGGCGATCAACTCGCGGGGTGACGCTGTCGGGGTCGTCGCCCATCTCGATCCCTACTACGAGGTGCCGGTCCTGTGGCCGTCGGGCGGTGGAATCGTCGCCATCGACACCGGATCCATGAACATTTCGAATCCCTCTGACATCGATGACGACGGCACGGTCCTGTTCGGCGACAACGGTGGCCCGTACACCTGGAAGGACGGCACCGTCACGAAATACGCTCTGCCGGACGGTTACGACAACGCCTCGACCGCCGCCATCGGCGGAGGCAAAGTGATCGCGAACGTGTCGGGCGTCGGTTTGTACGGAGACGGCTTCGTGTGGGACACCCCGACCTCCCCCCGTCGGCTGGAATCGAGCACCGGGGTGTTCGCGATGAACTCCGTCGGCATGATCGCCGGGCAGATCGACAGCCCGCAGGTCGGTCCGCCCGCCGTCTGGCCGGGCGCCGGACCCGCGGTGCGGCTGCCGCTGCCGGCCGGTGTGGGCGGCCGTGTCTCGGTCGTCGGCGACGACGGACGGATCGGCGGGACGGTGGGCTGGTCGACCGCCGTCGTCTGGAAATGCGCCGGCTGATCACTTGCCACCGGCCTGCTCGGCCGCCGGGACAGGCGCCCGGCGGCTGAGCACCGCTAGCGGGGTCAGCGCGCACACTCCGCCCAGTACGGCGACGAGCACGTAGCCGCCGACACCGAACAGCTGCCCGGCGAGCACGCTGGCCATAGCGGAGGTCCCCCAGACGAAGGCGTCGACCGTGCCCTGCGCCCGGACCCGCTGATCCGCCGGGAGGTCGCGGCTGAGCATGCTGCTGCCGCCGACGAACACCAGGTTCCACCCGTAGCCCAGCAGGAACATCGAGATCGGGATGCCGACCGTATGCGAGGTCGGCCCGGTGATCGCGGTGGCCATGGCGACGGTCAGCGTCCCGATGCCACCGAAGATCGTCGCCTTGCTTCCCCACCGGTCGGCGATCCAGCCGGACAACGGCGCCAGCGCGAACATCCCGATCAGGTGGGCGCTCAGCACCCAGCCGACGACGTCGAGCCCCTGCCCGTGCTGGTGCAACTGGACCGGAGTCATCGTCATCACCGAGACCATCGCGAGCTGCGCACCCGTCATCGCCACCAGCGGACCGAGGATCAGCGGGTTCCGCACGGACATCCGGCCTTGCCGCGGCGAGACTGGCGCCGGCCTGGCCAGCGTGCGGGGCAGAAGGCTCACTGCGAGCACCGCGATCGCCACGACGATCGCTCCCGCCACAAGAGGACCGGACAACGCCGGCAGTGAGATCGCCTCGGCACGGGCCGCGGCGGGTGCGATCAGTGCCGGCCCCGCCACCGCCCCGACGGTGCCCGCCCAGACCATTGTGGACAGTGCGAAACCCTTGCGATGTTCGGGAGCCAGATCGGCCGCGGTGTAGCGGGACAGTTGGGCGCCGCTGTTCCCGAAACCGACCAGTGGCATACCTGCGACCAACGCGACCACTGACCCGCCGAGTACCCCGGCGAACGCGACCAGCGCACCGAGCACCGCGATGGAGTACATCGACACGAGGACGGGAAGCCTGCCGAACCGTGCCGCCAGGCTTCCCGACGACAGCGCGCCCGCCGCGGAACCGAGGACCAGTGCGGCATTGGGCAGACCGCTCCAGGCGGCGCCGACGTGGTCCACCACGATCAAAGACGCGGTCGTCGAAACGCTGACGACGGCCGTGCCGAGACAGGCGACCCCCGTGAAGAGGGCGATCATCGGCTTCATAGCGCAAACCTAGTATCGGAAATTCGAGCCGTAAGTCAGGTTCGGATCCGGGCCAGCGGACTTCATCCCTGACTCACTGCTCGGTCTCCTCGAGACCATCGCGGTCGGCCCATTCGAGGAGAGTGTCCAGCGAGTAGGCCGTGTCGTCGATTCCTTCGTGCAGGTCACCGAGCTTCGCGAACCTTGCCGGAACGGTCGCGATGGTGTTGTCACGCGGCTCGACGTCGTCGACCTCGTCCCAGGTGATCGGTGTGGAGACGATTCCTTCGGCGACGCCTCGAACCGAGTAGGCGCTGGCGATGGTGTGATCGCGCGCGTTCTGGTTGTAGTCGACGAAGAGCTTCGACGGGTCGCGGTCCTTGCGCCACCAGGTCGTGGTGACGTCGTCCGGCATCCGCCGCTCGACCTCGCGGGCGAACGCGAGCGCGGCCCGGCGGACCTCCTGGAATCCCCACCTCGGCTCGATCCGGACATAGACATGCATACCGTTTCCGCCCGAGGTCTTCGGCCAGCCGGTGATACCGAGTTCGTCCAGGATTTCGTGGACGGTGTGGGCGACCTTGCGCACGGTCGAGAACCCGCATTCGGGCATCGGGTCGAGGTCGATCCGCCACTCGTCGGGCCGTTCGGTGTCTGCGCGGCGCGAGTTCCATGGGTGGAACTCGACCGTCGACATCTGCACCGCCCAGATCACGTCGGCGGGATGCGTGACGCACAGTTCGTAAGCGTGCCTGCCCGAAGGAAAGTCGACGCGGACGGTCTGCAGCCAGTCCGGAGCGCCGTGCGGGACGCGCTTCTGGTGCACTTTGTCGCCCGAAACCCCGGACGGGAACCGGTGCAACATGCACGGCCGTTCCCGCAGCGCCCGCACGATCCCGTCGCCGACCGCCAGGTAGTACTGGACGAGGTCGAGCTTGGTCTCGCCGCGGGCCGGGAAGTAGACCCGGTCCGGGCTGGAGACCCGGACCATCCGGTCCCCGACCTCGATCTCCACCGCGGGTGCCTTCGCCATGAGGAGAAACTAGCCCGAAAACCGAGCAGATGCCCTCGCGATCAGCGGCGACGCCGTACCGGGATGCCGCATTTCGGCCGAACCGCGTTGACCGATGGCCGCGGTGCGTGAGGGCCACCCTGACGGACTCTAGGTACGTGAGGGCCCCTCACGCGCTCGCAAACGTCGTGAGGGTGGCCCTCACGCACTCTTGGCCCCAGCCCGGTGACGGCGCCTCACCTTGTGGATCGCCGCGACCGTGATCGCGAGAACCGCGCCCAGCAGCGTCAGATCGATCGCGGGCACCCAGCGCGCGTCCCCGTCCTTGATGACGAACGCGCCGACCGGCCGCGCCAGGAGCATGAACCCGCCGCCTTCGCCTTCCCGGTCGCGATCACGTTCGGCCCCCGAACCGCCGCCCCCGGCGTCGATCACGGCCATCGCGGGGATCACCGTCACACCGTCACGCTCGACCGGCTCCGCGTAGACCTTCCGCGTGGTCAGCGTGTCCCGGATCGAGGTGACCACCTTGTCGAGCCCCATCCCGCGCCCCATTCGTAGGAAGCGACCTCAGCCTTCCTGAGGCAGCACCGACATGATCTCCGAAATCGGCCGCAAATGCGTCTCCAGCAAGCGCGAAGCCTCCCGCGCGTCATGCCGGTCCAACGCCTCGACCAAAGCGCGATGCTCCGTGTTGATCACGGTCAAGCGCTCCGGTCGTGTTTCGAGCGCACGCACGGTGACGCGTTGCTGCCGGGAGCGGAGCGTGTCGTACAACTCGGTCAGCACGGAATTGCCGGCGGCGTTCACGATGGCGCGGTGGAACCGGCGATCGAAGCCGGAGACGGCGAACCAGTCGCGCTCGGTCCCGGACCGTTCCATCGCCTCGATCAGACCCGGCATTTCGGCGGGTGCCCCGGCGCGGTTCGCGCACAGGGTGGCGATGGCGTGCCCCTCGATCAGGCGCCTGCTCTGGTAGACCTCTTCGAGTTCCCTGGCCGTGACCGTGCGTACCTGGGCACCTTTCCGCGGCAGCAGGCTGATGAAACGTTCGGCGGCCAGCCGGTGGAAGGCCTCGCGCACCGGCGTCCTCGACACACCGACGACGCCGGAGACCCACAGTTCGTCGAGAAACCGGCCGCCCTTGAGTTCCCCCGAGATGATGCCGTCGCGCAACCACGTGTAGACCCGTTCGCGCGCCGGGCCGCCTCCCTCGGCGGTCACAGTCATCTCGTTCCCCCTCGACTTGTCACTGTCCGCAACAGAGCCTACACCTGGACCAGGCAAGTATCCATCATGTATACAAGAGTTCCACATATCGGAAGGGGTCCCATGGTGCACGTCGCGGTGGCGCAGTTCGCGCCCGGCAACGACAAGCAGGCCAACCTCGAACGCATCACCGCGCTCGTCTGCGAAGCGGCCGACCACGGGGCGCGAGTGGTAGTACTGCCCGAATACTCCCTGTTCACCGTGCCCACGATGAGCCGGGAATTCGTGGCCTCGGCCGAAGAACTCGACGGTCCCTTCGTCACCGAACTGCGCGGACTCGCCAAGGAACGGCAAGTCACCGTCGTCGCAGGCATCAACGAAGCGCTCCCCGGCGGCGAACGGATCTCGAACACCCTGGTCGCGACGGGCCCCGACGGGGCGATCGCCGCGCTCTACCGCAAGCTGCATCTCTACGACGCCTTCGGTTTCCGCGAGTCCGAACTGGTCCGCCCCGGCGAGATCGAAGCGCCCGAGACGTTCGAGGTCGACGGTTTCGTCTTCGGTCTGCAGACCTGTTACGACCTGCGCTTCCCCGAGGTCACCCGGCGGCTGGTCGACGCGGGCGCGAACGCGATCGTGCTCCCCGCGGAGTGGATGCCCGGCCCGCTCAAGGAGGACCACTGGACGACCCTGGTCCGTGCGCGAGCGATTGAGAACACCGTCTATCTGGTCGCGGCGGGTCAGGCGGCCCCGACCGGTTCGGGGCACAGCATGATCGTCGACCCGATGGGGATCGTGCTCGGTTCCGTCGGCGAACGGACCGGCACCGCGACCGGCGAACTGTCCGCCGAGCGTCTCGCCGAAGTCCGGGCCAAGAATCCGGCGCTGGCGCTGCGCCGGTTCGCCGTCACCCCCAAGGCCTGAGTACATTCAGACCCGGAGGTCCGTTCGTGAAGACACGCCCTCGGGCGTGGTGACGCGGCTTCCGCTCGCCTGGGTGCCGGGTGGCCGCCCGGCACCCAGGCCTATTCACGGAACCAGCAGTCCCCAGTGGACGGCCCACGGAACGAACAGCACGGCACCGGCCAGCAGCAGACCGGTCCGTTTGCCCGTAGCCCCTTCACTCCGCCCTCGCCACCACGAAACCGCGGTCACCGCGCCTGCCACGACGACGCCGACCGCGAGCAGTTGTAACGCCAGCCACGGGATCGTCCGTCCGAAAAGGACCGGCCCGGGTGCCTGCGCTCCGCCCAACATCAGCGCGAGATAGTAGGCCAGGAATCCTGCTGTGGTCAGCAATCCGGTCGTGGCCAACCAGCGAGCAGGCTTCGAGAGAGGCTTGCCCTTGCGCCTGGCAGACGCCGCCACCGCGAACGCCAGCAGCACGAGGGCCCACACCGCGATCTGCAACCACGGAGCCTCGTACCAGGCCAGCGGAGCCAAGGCCACGCTGTCGCGGTCCTGGTGCGGCGAGGGATCGGCCGAAGGGCTGACCGGCCCATCCGCCAGTCCGTTGACCCAACTGCCGACCAACTCCAGATAGCCGGGTGCGAACCCCTCGGACTTGTCGAAGCCGTTCGTAGTCTGCCGGAGACCGTGCTGGGCCGCCGGAAACACCTTCAGCGTGTACTGCCGGTTTTCCTTGCCCTCCAAGGTTTCCCGGAAGATCCGCATCGCCTCGCCCGGTGGCGTGAGCCGGTCCAGTTCGCCCCACAGTCCCAGCACCGGCACCTTGACCCGTTCCAACACCGGCACCGGGTCGTACCCGGCCTCGGGGAACGCGCCGCCGCCGGCCAGCGTCCGCATGCTCGTCGACGCCACCATGCCGACCAGGGAGCCCGAAACCGCACCGTGCCTCAGGTAGTTCTCCAAGGCCCACGCCTGTTGCCGGTCGGGTGAGATCCCGTTGGCACCGACGGTGATCACGAACGCGACGTCGTCGGATTTCGACGCCGCCAACGGCGCCACCCAGCCGCCTTCGCTCAGGCCCCATACCCCGACCCGGCCGGGATCGACGCCAGGATGCGAGCGCAGGGCTTGGACGGCGGCGAGCGCGTCGTCCGCGAGGACCGAGTAGTCCCGCTCGAAGAACGAATACCCCTCGGTCCGCTTGTCGTAGATCAACGTCGCGATCCCCGCCTTCGCGAAGGCCTCCGCCTCGGCGCGGTAGTCGTCGCGCTCGTGTTCCCCCGAGCCGTGCACCATGACGATCCCCGGTGCGCGGCCGCCGCCTCCGGCAGGGGCGACCACCGTTCCGTGCAAGGTCGTGCCGTGGCTGGTGAACGTGACGTCCCCGGCCGGGGCGGCGGGTACGGGTGACGACACCGCCATGACGGCGGCGAGCAGGACCGAGATCATCGCCTGCTCACCCGGACCACCTCGAGCGACGGCGACGCGAGAACGTCCTTCTCGCAATACCGTTCCGTGACCCATTCCTTCCGCGAGTACAGCTCGGTCTGATCGCTGTGGTGCGCGGACGCCGGGTCGGCGGACTGCGAGTACGTCAGAAGCGTCGTCGTGTCCGGGCAGCCGGTTCCGTTGAACGCCACGACATGCAGGTACGTCCCGCCGTGCATGATCTCGGTATAGCCGGCGGCGGGATCCCAGGGTCCGCCGAGCGAGTTGTACACGCCCCGGCGGGGAGTTCCACCGCCGAGCGGGATCTTCTTGCCTTTCCGCACGACGTAGTGGTTGTCCCCATACGGCGCGTCGAGCGGGATTTTCGCCGCGTTCAGTTCGGCCACGGCTCCGGCGAGGGCCTGCCGGAGCACGAGATTCCCGGTGTCGAGAGTATTCGGCGTGTGGACCGGATCCTTGACGTCGAACGGAACCTTCCAGACGCCCGAGTCGAAACGATCCACCTTGGACCAGAACCGGTCGAAGAGGAGCGCCCCGCGGCTGCCCGCGTCGGATCGCCCGTCCCAGCCTGCCAGTGCGGCGCACGCCGCTTCCTGCCCGGCCATGGTGCGGCACATTCCGACCACGTCGGCCAGCACGAGCTCGGCAGCGTGGTCGCGGTGCGAGAACATCAAGTCCCGCATGGCCTGCGCGGTGAAACCGCCCTTGGCGAGCCGGTCGGCGATTTCGATGAATCCGCCCCTGGTCCGCATGTTCTGCTCGGTGCGAACCGGTCCGACGATCCTCGGGAAACCCGTCTGCGGCTTCGCCGGGTTCATGAGCCAGTAGCTGGCGTTCGAGTTCGCGAGATAGTCCGCGCGGTTGAGGCTGGGCAGGTTCGACGGACCGAAGACACCCGGCCGCAGCGCGTCCCGGTCGCTGCCCCAGCCACACGACGCCCTCGACCCGTCGAGGACGGCGACACCGGAGTCACGGAACAACTCCTTGCCCAGCGCGGTGTTGCAGCGTGCCGCCTTCTCGTCGGTGACGTGCGGGACCCCGTGGATCTGGCTGAACGCGGCGCGGCCGCGATCATCGGTGGCGAGGATGTTCATCCACGGCAGCCCCTGCGTCTTGCGGACCGCGTCGATCATCTCCCCCGCCGTCCGGCCGCGGGCGATCTCGAACATCGAGTTCGTCATCGCGAGGTTCTCCGCGTTGGCGTCCCCGATCGCGTAAGCGCTCGACGTCGTCCACGGCAGTTCCCGTTCGCCGAGCCGGGTGGTCACCGGGCCGTACCGAGTCGTCCATTGTGGACGCGTGATCCGCTCCAGTGAACCGTCTGCCTTGCGGGACAGGATCGAGACGTCGTTCCGCCGCATCCGTTCGGACTTGCCGTCGACCAGGTAGGTCGTCGGCGAACCCGGTACGAGCTTCAGCTCGAACAACGTGTACGTCCGCGTCGTGTCCGTCGCGGTCCCGCTCCAAGCGGCGGTTTCGTTGTGCCCGAGCCACATCAGCGGGATCCCGGCGATCCCCGCACCGCTGACGTTCAGTTTGCCGGGCAGCGTCACGTGCGACTGCCAAAGCCTGGTCCCGCTCAGATGCCACGGCAGATGTGGGTTGGCCAGCGAGATTCCCCGCCCGTTCGCCGAAGCGGCCGAGCCGATCGCGATGGCGTTGCTGCCGATGCCGGTCTCACCGAGCATCTGCTCCTGGCCGCCGCCTGCCGGAGCGGCACCCGGCGCGGACGCGGCGATCGAATCCGCCAGCCCGCCCTGCCCGAAGATCATCCCGATCGCGTGACTGTGCCGGAAGACGTCGAGTTCGGTGATCGGCTTCAGCCAGCCCGCATCCTTACAGGCCGGGTCGGTGATCCGGCCTGCGCGCAGATACTTGTTGACCCCTTCGACGTAACCGCGCACCAGCTCGCGGACCTCGCGATACGGACCACGTGGCGACGGCGACGCCAGCAGCCTTTCGACGACGCCGCTTTCGTTGACTCCTTGGAAATACAGGTCGCTGGCGAGGTTCGTGCCGGCCTGGCTCACCCCGCTCGTCGGCGGCGCGTCCGGCCCGCGCCAGCGTGACCGCTCGGCCCTCGTAGTGACCGCGACGTCCTCGATGGCACAGATGTTGTCCTTCGCCGCCGCGTACCCCTGCCCGAAACCGAGGCTCACGTAGTCGTTCGCGACGATGTGCGGGATGCCGAATTCGGTGTAGCGGATGGTCGCGCCGTCCGATGACCCATCGGACGCTTCGGCCGCCGCGGCGCCCGCCGCGAGCAGGCTCATCGCGAGCCCTGCGGCCGCGATCCTTTTCCAGAGCAGCATGCTGCTCCCCCTTTGTGTGGAGTTGTCCGTGAAGACACGCCCGTCCGGCGTGGTGACGCGATCCCGGTGGTCGAGTGGCCGCCCTCCCACCAGGGTTTCCGGAACTCAGCTCTCCTTTTTCTCGTCCCCGTCCGGATCAGGGAAAGCCGTCCAGCGCACGAGAATCTTCCGCGCGCCCGGAGCGGGCTCGGCCCGCCAATAGCGACGAAGCAGCTCCAAATACTCTTCCCAGAACTGCTTCAGTTCGTCGATGTTCACGTGCACCGAGCCACGTGAGAACAGGAACGCGTCCCCCCACTCGCCCAGGGTGTCGCGCCGCTCAAGGAACCTCGCCATCTGCTTGAGGTCCTCGTTGAACCCGGCTCGCTGCGCTTCGTCGAACACCGCGCGCATCTCGTCGGTCTGTTCGCTGTGCCGCGGCCAGCGGATGTCGCGGGGCCTCGAACGCCACCAGCGTTCCTTGCCGTGCGCGAGTTCCGGCGCCTCGTCGACGAACCCGTACTTCGCCAGTTCGCGCAGGTGGTAACTGGTCGCCCCGGTGCTCTCCCCCAGTTCGTTGGCCAGCTTCGTCGCCGTCGCCGGACCACGCCCGAGCGCCTCGATGATCTTTCTGCGCAAGGGATGCATGACCGCCTTCAGCACGGCGGCGTCGGTGATCTCCTCGGGTGGCGGCGGACCGGTCATGCTCACCAAGGTAGCCGTGCAAAGGAGATTGTGCAAAGACTTCTTTGCACGCCTGCCGCGACGTTCGCGCGGAGGCGGTTCGGGATGTTGACGGATTCTCCGCAGCAATCGGTGAACTCGGCGTGAAGTTGACAACTTCACTACGAAGGTCTTGTTCCGAGCGGACGAAAAGCTGTCGGTTCGCTGGGTTTTTTGTTGACGACTCCCCGAAATTCGACCGTATCCGATAGTTTTGCCCGGAGTCGACCTAGCGGGAGAGATGATGCCGAAACACCGCCCTCGACAGACGGACCGGCGATCGACGAGGCACCGGACCGCCGTCGCGTTAGCCGGTGGAGCGCTTGCCGTGCTGCCCGCCATCACCGCGTCCGCCGGCCCCGATACGCCGATCGCCGCGCCCAAGGATTCCTCCGCGCCACTGAATCAGGCCGCGCCGTGGCGGCCTCCGGCAGGCATGACGCCGGAAATCGCCGTCGACGGCAGCCTTCCCGAACCGCCCAACCCCGATCCGCTGGTCGTTCCGGGCGGAACCGGTAACAACGGCTCGTTCGCGCCGTCGGGTGCGCTCGGCATCCCGGGCAGCATGCTGAAGGCGTACCGCAACGCGGCCGACATCCTCGCGAAGGAACTGCCGGGCTGCCACATCGACTGGGCACTGATCGCCAGCATCGGGCGGATCGAGTCCAACCACGCGCGCGGCGGATACGTCGACGCGAAGGGCAACACCCTCGAGCCGATCCTGGGCCCGGTGCTCAACGGCGCCGGGCCGTTCGCCGCGATCGCCGACACCGACGGCGGCAAGTACGACGGCAACACCACCTGGGATCGCGCCGTCGGCCCGACGCAGTTCATCCCGTCCACGTGGAAGGGCTACGCCTCCGACGGCAACGGCGACGGCGAGTCGAACCCGAACAACATCTACGACGCGACCCTCGCGTCCGGCCGGTACCTGTGCTCCGGCGGGGTCGACCTGACCTCCGAGCAGACGCAGCGTGTCGCCGTGTATCGCTACAACCACTCACTGTCCTATGTGGACACTGTGATCCGGTGGGCGGTCTCGTACCGGGGCGGTGTCGCGACGCTGCCCGACAGCCAGGTCCCCGTCGGCGCCCCCGACTCCCCGGACCTCGCCGCCGGCGCGCCAGGCGGCGAAGTCCCGGTCCCCACCCTGCCCGGCAGCCCTCCGCCGGGCAGCCCGGGCCCGTACCCGCCCGGCAACCCGTCCCTGCCGCCGAGCACCTCACTTCCCCCGAGCAGCAATCCGCCTTCGAGCACCACCAGCCCGAAGCCGACCAGCACCCCACCGCCGAGCACGACTCCGCCACCGTCGACGTCCAACCCGCCGTCGAGCACCACCACCACCAGCCCGACATCGACGAGCACCACGACCCCGGCCGCGGGCACCGGCGACGCCACGCCCACGAGCACCAGCACTCCCCCGGCCCCGTAAGGCCGGAATGTCCGGTAGGTGACCTGCGTTACCGATTTCCGTAGCTCACATCGCCGAGAGAAACGGAAAACGGATGTCGTCGTTCGTCATGACCGCCGAGGAGCGGGAAGCCTTCCTGACCGGGGTCCACATCGGGGTTCTCGCCGTGGAGCGGGATGGCCGGGCCCCCCTGGCGGTGCCGGTCTGGTACGACTACGAGCCCGGTGGGGAACTCCTGATCTGGATGGACGGCGGCTCGGTCAAGGACAAGACCATCCGCAAGGCGGGCAGGCTCAGCCTCGCCGCGCAGGTGGAGACCTTGCCGTACAAGTACGTCACAGTCGAAGGCCCGGTCATCTCGAACGACGGGCCGCCGACGCGCGAGCAGGCGTTGAAGATCGCGCAGCGTTACCTGGGCGAAGCCGAAGGCACGAAGTACGTCGACGGCGCGCTCAGCGAGAACTCCGTGCTCGTGCGAGTGCTGCCGGAGAAGTGGCTGAGCAACGACCAGGGCAAGGTCTGAAACGCTGCCTGAATAGCGGAGCCCGGATGCCGGGGATCGACACGGCATCCGGGACCGCGACTAGCCCGCGACGGGCTCGAACTCGACCACGCTGTCGAGTGCCTTGCCCATCGCGGCGTTCCCTTCCCGTTCGATCATGATCTCCACCAGCACCGGCCGCGAAGTGCGCTCGGCCTCCTTGCGCGCCCACTCCAGAGACGTCCGGATCTCGCCCGGGTCGGTCACCCGGGTACCGGCGCAGCCGTAGGCCTCCATGACCTTCACGTTGTCCGTGCCGATCTTGTCGTAGTGGATGTCGACCTCGAAGTTCATCTCGTAGCCGGTCTCGGCCTGGCGGATCAGTCCGAGGTACTCGTTGTTGAGCATGATCAGCACGAACCCGACGTCGTATTGCGCCGCCACCGCCAGTTCCTCCACCAGGAACTGGAACGAGTAGTCGCCGACCACTCCGACGACTTCGGCCTCCGGGCGAGCCTTCTTGACACCGATGGCCGCCGGGATCTCCCAGCCGAGTGGTCCGGCCTGGCCGCACACCTGGTAGTGCCGAGGCTGGTGCGAGCGCTGGAACTGCCCGGACCAGATCTGGTAGAGCCCGATCGCGGTGACGAAGTAGGCGTCCTCGCCGTAGAAGTCGTTGATCTCCTTGAAGACCCGCGGTGCCTTGATCGGCGTGTCGTCGAAGTCCTCCCGCCGGGGCAAGGACTGCTTCAGCTCGCCGATCCGGCGCGTCCACCCGACGTCGCGCTTCGGCGCCCGGCGCGATGCGGCCGCCTCGATCAACGCGTCCAGGAACGCACCGGTGTCCGAGACGATCCCGAGGTCCGGGCCGAACACCTTGCCGAGCTGGGTCGGTTCGATGTCGACGTGGATGAACTTCCTCGAGCCGCGGTAGACGTCGAGGTCACCGGTGTGCCGGTCACCGAACCGTGCGCCGAGCGCGAGCACCAGATCCGACTCGAGGAAGGCGGCGTTCGCCCATCGCTGCGAGGTCTGGATGCCCGCCATGCCGGCGAACAGTTCGTGGTCCTCTGGGAAACTTCCCTTGCCCATCAACGTCACGCCGACCGGGACGCCGAGAAGTTCGGCCGCGGTCCGCAGCCGGCCGCTCGCGGCGCCGAGCACCACGCCTCCGCCCGCGAGGATCAGCGGACGTTCGGCGGCCAGCAGCAGATCCAATGCCCGCTCGACCCGCGCCGCCGAGGGGGTCACCGTACCGACGGGCAACGGCGAATCGATACTGGAATCCCATTCGATCATCTGCTTCTGGACATCGATGGGCAGGTCGATCAGCACCGGGCCGGGACGGCCGGACCGCGCGATCCGGAACGCCTCGCGGAACACCCATGGCAGCTGCGCCGCCTCCTTGACCTGCACGGCCCATTTGGTGACCGGCTTGGCGATCTCGACGATGTCGACCG
Organism: uncultured Actinomycetota bacterium; assembly: GCA_963766045.1. GTDB lineage: Bacteria > Actinomycetota > Actinomycetes > Mycobacteriales > Pseudonocardiaceae > Amycolatopsis. Next base: position 4,280,268 of record CAVXYN010000003.1, read on the forward strand.
CCTGGAACGCCTCGGTGTGCAGTTTGCGCGAATCGGCCTGGCCGGTGATGCAGAGGATCGGGATCGAGTCGGCCTGCGCGGTGTAGAGCCCGGTGATCATGTTCGTCCCGGCCGGCCCCGAGGTGCCGATCGCGACGCCGACGTTGCCGGTCGTCCTGGCCCAGCCGTCGGCCATATGGGTCGCGCCTTCTTCGTGGCGCACGATCAGATGCTCGATGCCGCTGTCCTGCATCGCGTGGTACAGCGGGAGAATCGCGGCTCCCGGGCAGCCGAACGCGGTGTCGACACCCTCACTGACCAGGACGTCGACGACGGCCTGCATGGCGGGGATTCTGGGCATGCCTCACTCCTTGCTTTCCGCGCCGGACAGGCTTTCGATGACCTTGAGCAGTGCGGAATGGTCTAGTGAACCGTGACCCATCGCCCGTCCGGCGGCGATGAGCTGGGCGACCAGCCCGGTGATCGGCAGCGCGACGTCGGCCTGCCTGGCGGCGGCGAGCGCGATGCCCATGTCCTTGTGGTGCAGATCGATCCGGAACCCCGGCGCGAACTCCCGCGCCACCATGGACTTCCGCTTGAGCTCGAGGATCCGGCTGCCCGCGAGACCGCCCGCGAGCACGTCGAGACCGACACCCGCGTCCACGCCGGATGCTTCGAGCAGCACGATCGCCTCGGCGATCAGGCCGTAGGTTCCGCCGACCACCAGCTGGTTGGCGGCCTTGACCACCTGCCCCGCGCCGTGCGGCCCGACGTGCACGATGGTCTTGCCGACCGCTTCCAGCACGGGAAGCACGGCGGCGAAGTCGTCGCCGTTCCCACCGACCATAATGGACAGTGAGGCCTGTTCGGCACCGGCCTGCCCGCCGGACACCGGCGCGTCCAGCACGCGGATTCCACGTTCTCCAGCCTGTTTCGCGACCTCGATCGAGGTCTCCGGCCGGATCGTGCTCATGTCGATCAGCAACGTCCCGGGCTTCGCCGACTCCAGCACACCGCCCGCCGCGAGCACGACGTCCTCGACCTGCGGGTGGTTCGGCAGCATGGTGATGACCACCGCGGCGGTGGCGACGGCGTCCGCCACCCCCGAAGCCGCGCGGCCGCCGGCCGCCTCCAGTTTCGCGAGCGCGTCCGCGCTGACGTCGTATCCGCTCACCTCGTGTCCGGCGGCGGCGAGATGTGCCGCCATCGGACCGCCCATGATGCCCAGCCCGATGAATCCCAGCTTCGTCATGCCAGTCCCCTTCGCTCGAAAGGCAGCCAGGACAGCGAATCCGCGCTCGGCCCGGCCGGCTTGTACTCCACGCCGACCTGCCCGCGGTAGCCCGCCGCCTGCAATGCCTCCAGGTATCCCTCGATGTCCAGCGTTCCGGTCCCCGGCTGGTTCCGCCCGGGGACGTCGGCGATCTGGACGTGGCCGATCCGTCCGGTGTGGACGCTCGTCACCGTGTCGAGGTCGTCGCCGTTGACCGCCAGGTGGTACAGGTCGGCCAGCAGTTTCACGTTGTCCCGCCCGAGTTCGTCGAGCACCTTCAGTACGTCGCCCGCCGTCTTGAGCGGGTACTTCTCCGCTCCCGACAACGGTTCCAAGACCAGTTGCGCGCCGATCCGCTCGGCCGCCTCCGAGGCGAGCGCCAGGTTCGCCAGTCCGAGCTTGTCCTGCTCGGCTCCGTCGGCGCCCTCGATCCGGTTGCCGTAGAGGGCGTTGAACCGACGACAGCCCAGCCGTTCCCCGAGCGCCATCGCGGAGGTGACGCTGTCGGCGAACTCGTCCTCGCGGCCGATCCAGGTGACCAGGCCGCGGTCGCCGCCCACCATCTCGCCGGGGTAGAAGTTCAGGCCGGTCACCGCGACGCCGGCGTTCTCCACCGACGCGACGAACGCGTCGACCTCCTCGGCGGTCGGGACCGGCGAGTCGAACGGCCACCAGTACTCGACCGCGGTGAACCCCGCGGCCCGAGCCGCCTCCGCGCGTTCGAGCAGCGGCAGCTCGGTGAAGACCATCGACAGGTTCAGCACGTAGGGCAGTGAATGACGCGAACCGGCAAGACCAGCCATCGAAAACCTCGTCGCTCAGTGATTCAGGTAATTCCGCAATGCGGAAACTTTCTTTCGTATATCGAGAATAACCCTCCGACCTGGCCTCAGTCAACGGTCGGTCGCACGATCGACGGCACCCGCCGCTGCTGTGAGTGTCCCGAATGCCTCATTGGGGACACTCAACGTCTCGTACGTGGCGTTCGGGACGTGTCTGTCCGGTGTGGACGGTTGCTGGGGGATGGTGGTTGTGTGCGTTCCTCCGCCGTGGTCGTTTCTGGCCGTGATGGCGCCCCGGAAGGTAGTGAAGGCCTCCTTACCTACGCTCAAGGTAGGGAAGGAGGCCTTCACGGAGGTCGGGAGCGCAGCGAGCAGAGTCACCGGTTCTGGACGTGCTGCCACCCGAAGCGCCCCTTGATGCAGAGGTTCCCGTGGGTCACGGAGCTCTCGTGCGGGGAGGTGACCTTGACGATCTCGTTGTCCTGGACGTGCAGGGTCAGGTTGCAGCCGACCCCGCAGAAGGTGCAGATGGTCGTCGTGGCGGTCTGCCGGGACTCGTCCCAGCTACCGTCCTCCCGTTTGTCGTGCTCGCGTTTGAAGCTCAGCGCGCCGGTCGGGCAGACCTCGATGCAGTTTCCACAGTAGACACAGGCGCTGTCCGGCAACGGGTTCGCGAATTCCGTCGAGATCCGGGCGTCGAAGCCGCGGCCGGCCATGGTGATGGCGAAGGTGTTCTGCCATTGGTCGCCGCAGGCGTCGACACATTTGTAGCACTGGATGCATTTCCCGTAGTCGCGGACGTAGAGATCGTTGTCCACCTTGACCGGCTGCCGCACGGTCGCCGCCGTCATGCCGTCGGGCGTCTCGTGTTCACCGGGCCGCCGCTCGTCCCGGTCGTCCGACGGCGGCGCGGGCGGGCCGAACCGCTCCGGTTCGGCGTCGCAGTCCGCCATCCACTCCGCGACGTCGGGTGTGGTGGACAGATCGGACGCCGAGCCCAGGAGTTCCAGCACCACCTTGCGGCTGAGCCGGGTCCGGTCGGTTTCCGTTCGTACCACCATTCCCGCTTCGGCCTTACGCGAGCACGACGGCACGAGCGTGCGCGAGCCCTCGACCTCCACCATGCAGACGCGGCAGGCGTTCGCCGGTTCGAGGGTATCGCCGTAGCAGAGGGTCGGGATGTTCTTCCCCGCCGCCGTGCAGGCGTCGAGGATCGTCGATCCCTCGGGCACCCTGACCGCCTCACCGTCCACAGTGAACTCGACGAGCCTGCGCGGCAGTCCGATTTCGACGATGGTCATGACTGTTCCTCCAGCGCGCCGAGCCGGTCGATCGCCGACTCGATGGCGTTCCACGCGGTCTGGCCGAGTCCGCAGATGGACGAATCCCGCATCACCTGACCGACTTCGCGCAGCAACGCGAGATCGTCCCCGCCGGTGCTGAGCTTGCGCCCGCCGACGATCCGGTGCAGGGCCTCCTCCTGCCGGACCGTCCCGATCCGGCAGGGCACGCACTGACCGCAGGACTCGTCGCGGAAGAACGCCGCTATGCGTAACAGGAATCCGCCGAGGTCCGCCTGATCGTCCAGTGCCAGCACCACTCCCGAGCCGAGGGTGGTGCCCGCCGTACGGGCGTCCTCCATGGTCAGTGGCAAATCGAGCTCGTCGGGCCGGACGAAACCGCCCGCCGCGCCTCCCAGCAGCACGGCGCGCAGCTCCCGTCCTTCGGGAACTCCTCCGGCCAAGGAGAGGAGTTCGCCGAGGGTCGCCCCGAACGGCACCTCGTACACCCCGGGCCGTTCCACGTTGCCGGACAGGCAGAACAGCTTCGGCCCGGTAGAACGCTCGGTCCCGATCCGCCGGTACGCCTCACATCCCTCGGTCAGGATGAGCGGGACGTTCACCAGGGTCTCGACGTTGTTCACCACCGTCGGTTTGCCGAACAACCCCTTCTCCACCGGGAACGGCGGCTTCGTCCGAGGCTCGCCGCGGAAGCCCTCGATGGAGTTGAAGATCGCCGTTTCCTCACCGCAGATGTAGGCGCCCGCTCCCCGCCTGATCTCGATGTCGAACGAGAACCCCTGGTGCCCCATGATGTTCTCGCCGAGGAAGCCTCGCTCGCGGGTGACGGCGATGGCGTTGCGGAGCATCCCCAGCGCCCGCGGATACTCGCCGCGCAGGTAGACGTAGCCCTTCCGCGCGCCGATCGCGAACGCGGCGATCGTCATCGATTCGACGAGCGCGAACGGGTCCCCCTCGATCAGCACGCGGTCCTTGAACGTGCCCGGTTCGCTCTCGTCGGCGTTGCACACCAGGTAGCGGGTCTGCACCGGCTGCCGCGCGGTGGCGTCCCATTTGCGCCCGGTCGGGAACGCCGCCCCGCCCCGGCCCATCAGGCCGGAGTCGGTCACCTCACGGATGACGCCCGCGGGACCGAGCAGCAAGGCGTTCCGCAGGGCCGCGTAGCCACCGGCCGCACGATAGGAGTCCAGGCTCTCCGGGTCCACGACGCCGACCCGGCGCAACAGCCGGAGATCCGCTTGTCCTTGCTGCGGAACCGAAATCGGCGCTTCGCCCATTTCGGACACACCGGTGGCGGCCCGGACGACCTCCTCCCCGGTCGCCGGGGCGAGCAGGCGTTCCTCCGGCGGATCACCCGCTTCGAAGGCGAGCGCCGCGGGGGCCCGCTCGCAGACGCCGAGACAGGGACTCCGTTGCCAGGTGACACCTCCCGCCGGTTTCCCTGCGACACCGACGGTTTCAGTCAGCGCGTCGCACAGCTTCTCCGCGCCGTTGACCTGGCAGGCCAGGTCCGTGCAGACGTGGACCACTCGCGGCGGCCGCTCGGTCAGTGAGAAGAGCGCGTAGAAGCTGGCCACGCCGTACGCCTCCGCCGGTGGCACGTTCAGCCGCCGGCAGATATGGTTCAGCGCTCCCTGGCTGATCCAGCCGACCCGGTCGTTCACCGCGTGCAACGCCGGCAGCAGCTGATCACGGCCGAGCCCGTCGCCGAGCGCGTCGACTACGGCACGTTCGACGTCGGCCGGCTCGGCGTTCAGGAAGCGAATGTCCACTATGGACTCCTTAAACGGTGGCGGGCAATTTCTCGACCCGGATCGCGGCGGCCTTGTACTCGGCCGTCCCTGCGATCGGGCAGGTCGCCTCGATGGTGATGACGTTGACGTCGACCTCGTCCGGGAAGTGGAAGGTCATGAACGCGAGGCCAGGACGCAGCCCCTCGTCGATCCGGACCGGTGCCACGATCGCGCCCCGGCGCGAGGAGATCTGCACGATCTCGTCTTCGGTGACGCCGAGCTCCGCGGCGTCGGCCGGGTGGAGGTCAAGGGTTTCGCCCCGCCGCAGCGGCGACGAGAAGCCCCCCGACTGCACTCCGGTGTTGTAGGAGTCCAGCCGTCGCCCGGTGGTCAGGCGGATCGGGAACTCCTCGGTGAGCAGATCGACCGGCGGACTGTGCTCGATCACGGTGAACGGCGCCGGGCGTCCGCGTTTCGCCGGGTCCTCCTCCCACAGCCGTCCGTGGAGGAACGTCGGTTCGAGTGTGTCTTCGCTGTAGCAAGGCCACTGGATGCCGCCGAGTTCCTCGAGCCGCGCGTAGCTCATCCCGGTGTGCATCGGCGACAACGTCCGCAGTTCGTTCCAGACGTCCTCGCCACCCTTGTAGTGCCAGTCATGGCCGAGCCGGCGGGCCAGCTCGCACAGCAGCTGGATGTCGTCGCGCGCGCCCTCTGGCGGCTCGAGCGCCTTGCGGACCCGCTGGACCCGGCGCTCGCTGTTGGTGAAGGTGCCGTCCGACTCGCACCAAGCCGCGGACGCGGGCAGCACGACGTCCGCCAGCTGCGCGGTCTTGGTGAGGAAGATGTCCTGCACCACCAGGTGATCCACATTGGACAGCCGTTTGATGGTGTGCTCGCAGTCGGCCTCCGACTGCACCGGATTCTCGCCGATGATATAGACGCAGGTCATCACGCCGCGTTCCATCGCGTCCAGCATCTGGGTCAGGTTCAACCCCTTGTGCGGCGGGATGTTCGAGCCCCAAGCCGCGTCGAATTTCGCGCGGACGTCGGCGTCGAGGATGTTCTGGAACCCGGGCATCCGGTCCGGGATCGCGCCCATGTCCCCGCCGCCCTGGACGTTGTTCTGTCCGCGCAAGGGATTCAGGCCGGCGCCGTACCGGCCGACCTGCCCGGCGAGCAGGGCGAGGTTGATCAGCGAGAGCACGTTGTCGGTGCCGTTGTGGTGTTCGGTGATCCCGAGCGTCCACGACAGCTGACCCCGGTCGGCGCGGGCGTAGGTGTGCGCGAGTTCCTTGATCAGCTCCGCGGGCACACCGGTCGTCTTCTCGGCCACCTCGAGCGTCCACGGCTCGACCGACGCGGCGAACTCGGCGAACCCTTCGGTGGCACGCTCGATGAAGGCGGTGTTGGCGAGTCCGGAGTGGATGATCTCGCGGGCGATCGCGTGTGCCAGCGGGATGTCCGTGCCGACATGCAACTGCAACTGCCGGTGCGCCCAGCTCGCGGTGCTCGTCTGCCGAGGGTCGATGACGAACAGCTTGGCGCCGCGATGCACCGCCTTGAGCACATGCTGGAAGAAGATCGGATGCGCCTCACGCGGGTTGCCACCCCAGACAACGATGACGTCCGCTTCCTCGATCTCCTGGTACGACGACGTTCCGCCGCCGCTGTCGAAGACCCTCGCCAGCCCGGCGACACTCGGCGCGTGACAGGTGCGGTTGCACGAGTCGACGTTGTTCGTGCCGATCACCGTGCGCGTGAACTTCTGCGCGACGAAGTTCATCTCGTTGGTGGCGCGGGCACACGAGAACATGCCGAACGCCTCGGGCCCCTTGCCCTCGAGGGTGCGCCGGAATCCGGCGGCGGCCCGGTCGAGCGCCTCCTCCCAGGACGCGGGGCGCAGCACCCCGGAGTCCCGGACCAGTGGCTGGGTGAGCCGGATGTACGGCTCGGTGTCCTTGCGATTCTTGCGCTTCATCGGCTCCTCCGATTCAGTGCGCTCCGACGGGAACGGCGTTCGCGGTCTGGTCGAGCAGACCGATGGCGGCGTGGACGTGCCGGAGTGCGGGCGCCGGCACACCGGTCAGTTCGGAGAGTTCGACGACGGCGCCGATGATCGCGTCGATCTCCAGTGGTTTGCCCGCTTCGAGGTCCTGCAGCATCGACGTCTTGTGGTGGCCGACGCGCCAGGCTCCGTCGATGCGTTTCTCGACGGATACCTTCGGATCGCTGCCTGCCGCGCGGGCGATCGCGATGGTCTCGGTCATCATCGTGGCGACGAGCGCGCGGGTGTCCGCGTGCTCGCATATCTGGACCATGGTCGCCCTGGTCAGCGCGCTGAGCGGGTTGAAGGCGACGTTGCCCATGAGCTTGACCCAGATCTCGTCACGGAGGTCGAGCTCGACAGGCGCCTTCAGACCGCCCGCGATCATCGCGTCGGCCAACGCCGCGCATCTGGCCGAGACGCCGCCTTTCGGTTCTCCGAGGGCGAATCTGGTGCCTTCGAGATGCCGGATGACGCCGGGCTCCTCGATCACGGTCGAGCAGTAGACGACGCAGCCGATCGCGCGCCGCAGTTCAAGGACCGCGCTCACCGCGCCACCGGGATCGACCGTTTCGATACGGCGGTCTTCGAGCGAATGCCCGGCGAGACCGTGGAAATACCACCACGGGATCCCGTTCTGCGCGGCCACGATCGCGGTCTCCTTGCCCAGCAGCGGCGAGATCAGCGGACCGCAGGTCGCGTACGAATTGGCTTTCAGGCCGAGGAAGACGAAGTCGACCGGGCCGACTTCCTCCGGATTGTCGGTGACATTCGGCCGGACGGTGAAGTTCCCGCGCGGGCTGAGTACCCGCACTCCCTTCGCGCGCATCGCTTCCAGATGTGCGCGCCGTGCGATCAGGTGGACCTCCGCCCCACCGCGGTGCAACGCGGCCCCGACGTAGGCGCCGATCGCCCCCGCTCCCAGCACAGCGACCTTCATGATCTGCCTCCAGCTCAGCCGAAACCGGCACCTCGAAGACTAGATTGCATACAGTATCCTGTAGATGGTCGCCGCGCCAGACCTCTGCAAGTAGAGGGACTAATTGCGGAGCAAAGCGGTGAATGTCGGGATTTTGCATACCAAAACCTGTATCCTGAGGTGACGAGTCACTCGGAGGTCCCGTTGAGCCAGCCCGTTTCCCCCCTGCCCGACCGCGGTCCCACCGGCCGCCGCACCAAGGGCCCGCTCAGCTCGGCCACGGCCAAACGGGTCGAGCGGCCGGCGCCGCTGCGCCAGGTCGTCTACGAAGCACTCGCCGAGCTGATCATCAACCGCACGCTCGAACCCGGACAGCATCTGGTGGAGGCGGACCTCGCCGAATACCTCGGCGTCAGCAGGCAGCCGGTCCGGGAAGCGTTGCAGCGCCTGCAGAGCGAAGGCTGGGTCGACCTCCGCCCCGCACAGGGCGCCTTCGTGCACATGCCGACCGACGAAGAGGCCGATCAGCTGCTCAGCGTGCGCACTGTACTGGAGGCACACTCCGCCCGGCTCGCCGCCGACCGGGCCGGCGACGAAGACGTCGAACGGTTGTGGGAACTGCAGAAGACCGGCCTGGAGGCGTTGGCCGCCGACGACACCGAAGGCCTCGTCGCGGCCAACGCCGCGCTCCACGCGTTCATCACCGAGCTGTCCGGGAACGCCGTCCTCGCCGAGATGATCGGCATGGTCGACCGCCGGGTCCGCTGGTACTACACGCCGATCGCGCGTCCCCGCAGCCATGACGCCTGGCATGAACACGAGGAACTGATCAACGCCATCGCCGCCAAGGACACCACCACCGCCGAGCGGATCATGAACCAGCACACCGAACGGACCCGGCAGGCCTTCCACGAACGTCCCAAGGAGGGCTGAGCTACTCGGCCGCCCCGACGGTCGCCTTCAACTCCGGCTCGGGCTGCTTCGGAGTCCGCGTACGCGAACGCCCGGGCTGGCGCAGAAGAAGACTGAGCGCGGCGGCGAGCAGGCTTGTCCCACCCGCGAGGAAGAACGCCCCGCCGTAGCCCCAGCCGACCACGACCATCGCGCCGACACCGGATCCGACCAGGCCCGAGATCAGCTTGGAGCTGTAGACCAGGCCGTAGTTGCTGGCGTTGTTGTTCTCGCCGTAGAAGTCCGCCGTCATCGCCGCGAACAGCGGGAAGATGGCCCCACCGCCGAAACCGGAGATCATCGAGGCGAGCAGGAACAGCGGCATACTGCCGATCGAGCCGGACAGGTACACCGCGATCTGGGCGAGCCCGAGCACCAGGCAGACCATGAACAACGTCTGCCGCCGCCCGTAGCGGTCGGAAATCCAGCCGATCACACCGCGACCGGTGCCGTTGATGATCGCTTTGAGGCTCATGGCCAGCGCGACGATCCCGCCGGCGAAGCCCATCTCGTTGCCGAACGGCACCTGCATCGCGATACCGAAGATGTTCACCCCGGCGGTGCACAGCAGGCAGAACCACATCAACGGCAGCATCGACGTCCTGATCGCCTCGCCCGGGGTGTACTGCTTGACCGCGGGTGGGTTCTTCTCCAGCGAGCGGCGTACCCGCGGATCGTCGGACACCTTGAGCGGGTCGACCTGCGCCGGCCACCAGTTCTTCGGCGGGTCCTGGAAGAAGAACCCGCTGACCCCGACCACGGCGGCCAGGAAGATACCGACAGCCAGCAGCACGCCGGAGTAGTTGGACAGATCCATATAAGAGGTGAAAAGGAAAATGAAGGGCACCGAGCCATAGGCGAAGCCGCCGTTGACGAACCCGGTCTTGCCGCCCCTTCGTTCCGGATACCACTTGCCGACCATGTTCACGCAGGTCGCGTAAACCAGGCCTGCCCCGCCGCCGCCGAAGAAGCCGAAGCCGAGATACGCCCAGAACTCACTGGGCGCGTAGGCGAGCGAAAGGTAGGCGAGCAGGGTGCCCGCGGCGCCGAGCATCATCGCGCCCTTGGCGGGCAGGGTGCCGTTCTCCCGCATCTTCCCCGCTGGGAAGGCGACGATCGCTTGGAAGAACACCCACACCCCGAGCAACCAGAAAATGGTCGACCCGTGCCAGCCGTGCGCGTCCGCAAGCGTCTCCTCCGCCGACGTGAACGCGTATTCCGAGGAGCTGATGGCCATCATGGCGACCCAGGGCAGGATCACCATCGTCCATCGTGGACGGCCCATGATGTCCCGATCGGTCTCGCCGATCCGGTAGACCCGACCGTTGGAGTCGGTCACTTCGTTGTACGTTCCGGGTGGTTGAGCCGCGGTCGATGACGTCATTGTCATTCTCCTTGGGTCGGTTGGGACCGGAATGCCGTGGGACGGGCCCGGACAGCCCGTCCCACGGCAAGGGGAAATCAGCCGAGAAGGCCCGCCGAACGTGCCCAGCGGTACTTCGCACCGAGTACGGCGACCGGCTTCTCCGTCGTGTACGGATAGGCCACGACACCGTGCTCGTACAGGAAACTGCTGGCCTGTTCGACCTCGACGTCGCCTGCCAGCGAAGCGACGACGGGTTTGTGGATCCCCTTTTCCCGATATTCGGCGACAACTTCGGAAACCAGCTCTGCGAAGACCATCGGCGGGGTGACGATGGTATGCCAGTAACCGAGGATCAGGGCGTGGATACGCTCGTCCACCAAGCCGAGCGCGATCGTGTTCCGGTACGTCGAAGGCGGCTCGCCGCCGGTGATGTCCACCGGATTCCCGGCCGCGCCGAACGGCGGGATGAACTTCCGGAAGGACGTGTCGAGGTCGGGTGGGATCTCCATCAGGCTCAGCCCGTTGTCCACACAGGCGTCCGAAAGCAGAACCCCGGAACCGCCGGCACCGGTGATGATCACGACGTTCTCACCCTGTGGCGTCGGCAGGAGCGGAATGCCGCGGGCGTACTCGAGCAGGTCGTTCAGGCCAGGGGCCCGGATGACCCCGCTCTGCCGCAGGATGTCGTCGTAGACCTTGTCGTCGCCGGCGAGCGCGCCGGTGTGCGAACTCGCCGCCTTCGCGCCTTGGGACGTCCGGCCCGCCTTGAGGACGACGACCGGTTTCTTCGCCGATACGCGTTTCGCCGTCTCCGCGAACGACCGGCCGTCCTTGAGGTCTTCGAGATGCATGGCGATCAGGTCGGTGTTGTCGTCCTGTTCGAAGAACGTGAGCAGATCGTCCTCGTCGATGTCGGCCTTGTTCCCGACTCCGACGATCGAGGAGACCCCCATTTTCGCGGACCGGCTGAAGCCGAGGATCGCCATCCCGATCCCGCCGCTCTGCGAGGAAAGCGCGACTCCGCCCTTGACGTCGTACGGCGTGCAGAACGTCGCTGAAAGATTCTCGGGCGTATAGTAATAACCGTAGATATTCGGCCCGAGGATCCGGACGCCGTGCTTGTGCGCGATCGCCACGACCTCGTTCTGCAGCTCGATGTTCCCGGTCTCGCCGAAGCCGGACGGGATCAGGATCGCCCCGGCCACGCCCTTCTTGCCCACTTCTTCCAGCGCGGCCGGAACGAATTTGGCGGGAATGGCGAACACCGCGACGTCCACGTCACCCGGAACGTCGGTGATACTCGCGTACGCCTTGCGGTCGAGGATTTCGGCGGCCTTCGGGTTGATCGGGTGGATCTCCCCCGCGAAACCGCCGTTCACGAGATTCTTCATCACCGAGTTGCCGATCTTGCCCGCCTCGGCGGACGCGCCGATCACGGCGATCGAAGCCGGTTTCATGATCCGGTTCATCGACGCCAGGATCTCCTCCTGGGTGAACCGCACCGGTACCCGCGCGGCGTCGGGGTCCACCAGGATCCGGACGTCGACCGCGGTGGCACCCTCCGGGGTTGCCAGCACCGGGTTCAAGTCGACTTCGGCGAGCTGCGGGAAATCGGTGACCAGCGTGCTGACATGACAGAGCACGTCGGCGAGGACACCCGCGTCCACCGGTTTCGCCCCGCGCACGCCGCGCAGGATCTCCGCGGCCGCGATCCCGTCGATCATCGAGAACGCCTCGTCGCGGTCGAGAGGCGCCAGTCGGAACGTGACGTCTTTGAGCACCTCGACCAGGACCCCGCCGAGCCCGAAGGCGACGATCTTGCCGAAGGTCTGGTCGGTGGTGGCGCCGATGATCACCTCCTGGCCGCTGCTCAGCATCTGCTGCACCTGAACCCCGGTGATGGCGGCATCGGCGTCGTACGCCTTGGCGTTGTCCACGATGGTGCGGAAACCTTCGGCCACCTGGCCCGGCGTCTCCAGGCCGACGAGCACACCGCCCGCCTCCGTTTTGTGGAGGATGTCGGGCGAGACGATCTTCAGCACCACCGGAAGACCGATCTCCCCGGCCTGCGCGACGGCTTCTTCGGCGGACGTCGCCAACCGTTCCTTCGGCGTCGGGATCCCGTACGCCTCGCATACCTCCCGGCCTTCCGGCGCGGTCAGCGACGTCCGGCCTTCGGCGGCGACCTTCGCGAGGATCCTCTCGACGGTCTCTTTGTCTGCCATGCGGTCCCTCCTACTCTTTTGGGTTTTGCCCGCGACCGCGATAGCGGGGCCTTCGGCCGAAGCGGGTTCACCGCAGCTCCGCCTCACGGGGCTCAGATGACGCCGGCCGCGCGCAGCCGGTCCAGGTCGTCCGTGCCGTAACCGAGCTCGCCGAGCACCTCGGCGTTGTGTTCGCCGAGCAACGGGGAGCGTTCGACCTCGACCGGTGAATCCGAAAGCTTCAACGGGCAGCCGACGGTCTTGAAGCTCCCGCGTTCGGGATGGGGCACCTCGACGACCGAGCCGAGTTCGGCCAGCGTGGCGTCCTCGGCCAGTTCCTTCGTCGAAAGGATCGGGCCGCAGGGGATGTTGTGGGCGTTGAGCGCCTCCATCACCTCCCATTTGGTGTGCTTCTCGGTCCACTCCTCGATCATGCTGAACGCCTTGTCCAGTTTGGACAGACGGGACTCGGGGGTCGCCCAGTCCGGGTCTTCGGCCAGCTCGGGCTTCCCGATCAGCTCGGTGATCGGCTGCCAGCCGACCGGCTGGATGATCACGTAGATGTAGTCGTTCGGTCCGCCCGGCGCGCATTTCACCGCCCACCCCGGCTGCCCGCCGCCGGACGCGTTACCCGAACGCGGGACCTCGTCGCCGAAGACGTCGTTCGGGTACTCGTTGAGCGCGCCGTGCGCCAGCCGCTGCTGATCGCGGAGCTTGACGCGGCAAAGGTTGAGCACCGCGTCCTGCATCGCGACCTGGACCCGCTGCCCGCGGCCGGAGTTGGTCCGCTGGTACAACGCCGCCAGGATCGCGGCGACCAGGTGGATCCCGGTACCCGAGTCACCGATCTGCGCACCGGTGGCGGTCGGCGGTCCGTCCTCGAAGCCGGTGGTGCTCATCGCACCGCCCATCGCCTGCGCGATCACCTCGTAGGCCTTGAAATCCGCGTACCGCCCGGGACCGAACCCCTTGATGGAGGCGTAGATCAGCCGCGGGTTCAGTTCGGCGAGCTTCTCCCACGGGTAGCCGAACCGGTCGACGACGCCGGGCCCGAAGTTCTCGACCAGTACGTCCACACTGGACGCGAGCTGTTCGAAGACCTTCTTTCCCTGATCGCTCTTCATGTTCAGCGTAATGCTGCGCTTGTTGGCGTTGAGCATCGTGAAGTAGAGACTGTCCACGCCGGGAAGGTCCCGGAGCTGGCCGCGCGTGATGTCACCGCGGCCCGGCGTCTCCAGTTTGATCACGTCCGCGCCGAGCCAGGCCAGGATCTGCGTGGATGACGGTCCTGATTGGACATGCGTCATGTCGAGGACACGGACGCCGTCGAGTGCCTTTCCCATCGTGATCCCTCCCGGCTACTTGTACATGGTCTGGTTCATGGTTCCGGGCGCGTAGACGTCCGGGTCTATCCAAACGTTGATGAGCGAAGGCTTTCCGGACTCGCGGGCGCGCAGCAGGGCGGGTCCGATATCCGCGGGGTCGCGGACCGCCTCGCCGTGTCCGCCGAGCATCCGGGCGAATTCGTCGTAGGGGACGTCGCCAAGCGTGTTGCCGACGCGCTCCCGGCCGAGGCCGTACTTGGCCGCCTGTCCGTATCGGATCTGGTTCATCGACGAGTTGTTGCCGACGATGCCGACGAAGGGCAGATCGAACCGCACCAGCGTCTCGAAGTCCCAGCCGGTGAGGCTGAACGCGCCATCGCCGAACAGGGCGACGACTTCCTTGTCCGGTCGGGCATGCTTCGCCGCCAGGACGAACGGGATGCCGACGCCGAGCGTCCCGAGCGGACCGGGGTCCATCCAGTGTCCCGGCGACTTCGGCTGGACGACCTGGCCGGAGAACGTGACGATGTCCCCGCCGTCGCCGATGTAGAGGGAATCCTCGGTGAGGAACTCGTTGATCTCGTGCACCAGCCGGTACGGGTGGATCGGGTTGGCGTCGGAATGCTGCAGCGGCAGGCGCTTCTGCTTCGCCTTCTCCTCGACCGCCTGCAACTCCTCGAGCCAGACCTTGCGTGCCACCGCGCCGTTGTCGACCCGGCCGCTCGCCGCCTCCGCGACCGCGGCGAGTATCTGGCCGGCGTCGCCGACGATGCCGAGGTCGACGTCGCGGTTCTTGCCGACCGTGCGGTAGTCGAGGTCGATCTGTACGACGGTCGCCGACGGCGAAAGCCGTTTGCCATAGCCCATCCGGAAGTCGAACGGGGTACCGACGATGACGATCACGTCGGCGTTGTCGAAGGCGTACCGACGCGACAGCTGGAAGTGGTGCGGGTCGCCGGGCGGCAGCGTGCCGCGGCCCGCGCCGTTCATATACGCCGGGATGTTCAGCCGCCGGACCAGCTCGGTCGCCGGATCGGTGGCCCGGGTCGTCCATACCTGGCTACCCAGCAGGATGGCCGGTTTCTTCGCGTGTACCAGGAGATCCGCGAGCTTTTCGATGTCGGCCGGGTCGCCCGCGTTCCGGGTCGACGCCCGATAGCGGCCTTCCGACGGGATCCGCGCCTTGTCCACCGGGACCTTGGCGTCGAGGACGTCGCGCGGAATCTCCAAAAAGGACGGTCCTGGTGCGCCGTGGAAACACTCACGGAAGGCCATCGACACCAGGTCGGCCACACGGGCGGTGTCCGGCACCGTCGCGGAGAACTTGGTGATCGGTGCCATCATGTCGACGTGCGGAAGATCCTGCAGTGACCCCATCTTGTGCTGGGTCAGCGCCCCCTGCCCGCCGATCAGCAGCATCGGGCTCTCCGCCCGCAACGCGTTCGCGACGCCGGTGACGGCGTCCGTCGTCCCCGGTCCCGCGGTGACGACGGCACAGCCGGGACGGCCGGTGATCCGCGCGTAGCCGTCGGCCGCGTGGGCGGCGACCTGTTCATGCCGGACGTCGATGACCTCGATGCCCTCGTCGACGCAGCCGTCGTAGATGTCGATGATGTGCCCACCGCACAACGTGAAGATCGTGTCGACGCCCTCCGCCTTGAGTGCCTTGGCCACCAGGTGGCCGCCGGAGATCAGATCCGGGGCGGGTTCGGAACCATTGGAGGTGGCCTTCGCGGCGGTCTCTGCCGCCGCGGTACCGGTCGTTGGCGCCATTGCTCAGCTCCTCTTGTCTCACGCCGGACCTCTCTGATCCGCGCGCTCGTTTCCGGGTCTGCTCCGCCCGCCCGGCCCCTTCGAAAGCCCCTGGTCGCGGCAGACTGTAGATTGCATACCGTATGAGGTAGGCATATAGTTACTCTTCGAACGTCCCGGTGTCCAGGGCCACACGCAGGTTTTTCCGCCTCCCCGCCGGGGCCGTCCTCTCCCGTAGAGAAAGGACCTTCGCGTGGACCTTTTCGAGCACGAGGCACGAGATCTCTTCGAGCGGCACGGCGTCGGCGTCCCCCGCGGAAAGGTCGCCACCACACCCGAATCGGCCAGGGCGATCGCCGTCGAACTCGGCGGATCCGTCGTCGTGAAGGCCCAGGTGAAGACCGGCGGCCGGGGCAAGGCCGGCGGCGTGAAGGTGGTCCACTCCCCCGACGACGCCGAACAGGCGGCCGAAGACATCCTCGGCATGGACATCAAAGGACATCGCGTGCACAAGGTCCTGGTGACCGAGGCGAGCGCGATCGCCGAGGAGTACTACGTGTCCTTCCTGCTGGACCGCGCCGAACGGACCTTCCTCGCGATGGCCTCGACCGAAGGCGGGATGGACATCGAGACCGTCGCCGCCACGAAACCCGAGGCGCTGGCCAAGATCCCGATCGACCCGGAAGCCGGTGTCGACGAGCGCAAAGCGCTGGAGATCGTCGCCGATTTCCCCGCCGAGATAAGGGAAAGCGCCGCCCAAGCCGTCGAACGGCTCTGGACCGTCTTCGTCGAGGAGGACGCCACCCTGGTCGAGGTCAACCCGCTGGCCATGACAGAGGGCGGGACGATCGAAGCGCTCGACGGGAAGGTCACTTTGGACGGGTCGGCGGAGTTCCGGCATCCGGGCCATGCGGTGTTCGTCGATTCACCGGACGAGGACCCGCTCGAGCGGCGCGCCCGCGAGGAGGGTCTCAACTACGTCAAACTGGACGGCGACATCGGCGTCATCGGCAACGGGGCCGGACTCGTCATGTCCACTTTGGACGTCGTCGCGGCGGCCGCCGCGGAGGCGGGAGCGCGTGGCCCGGCGAACTTCCTGGACATCGGTGGCGGGGCGTCGGCCGAGATCATGGCGGCGGGGCTAGGGGTCATCCTCGGCGACGGACAGGTCCGCAGCGTGTTCGTCAACGTCTTCGGCGGGATCACCGCCTGCGACGCGGTCGCCGAAGGGATCGTGCGCGCGCTCGCACTGCTCGGCGATCGCGCCCGGAAACCACTCGTCGTCCGGCTCGACGGCAACAATGTCACCGAAGGACGGCGGATCCTCGACGAAGCCGCGCATCCGCTGATCACCGTGGTGGAAACGATGGACGAAGCCGCACTCGCGGCGGCCGAACTCGCGGCCGCGGCCGATTCGGAGGCGTGACATGGCGATCTTCCTCGACGAGCACAGCAAGGTCGTCGTCGCCGGGATGACCGGGTCCGAAGGCCGGAAACACACCGCGCGCATGCTCGCGGCGGGCACCGACGTCGTCGGCGGGATCAACCCGCGCAAAGCCGGGCAGCACGTGGACTTCGGGGGCAAGGAGCTCCATGTCTTCGGCACCACGACGGCCGCCATCGACGTGATGGGCGCGAACGTGTCGGTCCTGTTCGTACCACCGCCGTTCGTCAGGGACGCCGTCATCGAGGCCGTCGACGCCGGGATCGGCCTCGCCGTGGTCATCACCGAGGGCGTCCCGGTGCACGACGCCGCCTACTTCTGGTCCTACGCCAAGGAAAGCGGCACCCGGATCATCGGGCCGAACTGCCCCGGCATCGTCAGCCCCGGCCGGTCGAACGCAGGGATCATCCCCGACGGCATCACGAAACCGGGCCGAATCGGGCTGGTGTCGAAATCCGGAACGCTTACCTATCAGCTGATGCACGAACTCCGCGAACACGGTTTCTCCACGTGTGTCGGCATCGGCGGCGACCCGATCATCGGCACCACGCATATCGACGCCGTCGAAGCGTTCGAGAAGGATCCCGAAACCGACGTCATCGTCCTCATCGGCGAGATCGGCGGCGACGCCGAGGAACGCGCCGCCGAATTCATCCGGGCGCGGGTCTCGAAACCCGTGGTCGGCTATATCGCCGGATTCACCGCACCGGAAGGCAAGACCATGGGCCACGCCGGCGCGATCGTGTCCGGCTCCAGCGGGACGGCCGAGGCGAAGAAGAAGGCACTCGAGTCGGCGGGGATCCAGGTCGGCCGGACACCCGGCGAGACCGCCGCGATCGTGCGGGAAATCCTCGGCTAGGGGCGGCGGGTGAGCGAGATCGACGCGCTGCTCGCGAACGCGCGCGGCTACAAGGAAACCCTCGGCACCGCCTCGAAACGGCCACAACGGCGCATCGCCGTGGTGGCCTGTATGGACGCGCGGATCAGCGTCTACCGGCTTCTGGGTCTGCGCGAGGGAGACGCCCACGTCATTCGGAACGCCGGTGGCGCGGTGACCGAGGACGCCATCCGCTCGCTCACCGTCAGCCAGCGGCTGCTCGGCACCCGGGAGATCGTGCTCATCCACCACCACGACTGCGGAATGCGGATGTTCACCGACACCGACTTCGCCCGGCAGATCGAGGCGAGCACCGGGATCCGGCCGCCGTGGGCGGCGGAGACGTTCACCGACTCGGCGCAGGATGTGCGGCAGTGCATGGCGAGACTGCGGACTTCGCCGTTTCTCCTGCACACGGCTTCGGTGCGAGGCTTCGTCTACGACGAGCGCACCGGGAAACTCACCGAAGTCGCCTAACGTCCCGCAATGTGGCGTGTCAGTCACCTCACGCAAGGCGTTCAGCCGGCCGTGAAGGCCTCCTTGCCTACCCTGAGGGTAGTGAAGGAGCCCTTCACTACCTCGCCGAGGTGTCCTCTACTTGCGTTGGTACGCGCTCGCGCGGGTCTTCGACCGCCGCAAGTAGCGGGCTACGCGAGGCCGAGGCGGTCGGGACGGGTGTAGACGTTCATCGAGGTGCCCCGCAGGAAGCCCACCAGAGTCAGCCCCATCTCGGCAGCGAGGTCGACCGCGAGCGAGGACGGCGCGGAAACCGCCGCCAGCATGGGAATCCCGGCCATGACGGCCTTCTGCACCAGTTCGAACGACGCTCGCCCACTGACCATCAGCACCGTGCCTGACAGCGGCAACCTACCGTCGCGCGCCGCCCAGCCGACCACCTTGTCGACCGCGTTGTGCCTGCCGACGTCCTCCCGCAGGCACAAGAGCTCGCCCTCCGGGCTGAACAGACCGGCCGCGTGAAGGCCGCCGGTCCGGTCGAAAACCAGTTGTGCGGTGCGAAGCCGGTCGGGGAGTTCGGACACTGTGGACGGTGATACCTGGAGGTCGTCGCCGTCCACCGGCCAGGTCGCGGTGGTGCGCACGGCGTCGAGACTCGCCTTCCCGCACAGCCCGCACGACGACGTCGTGTAGAAGTTGCGCTCCAGCGAGGCGTCGGGCGGTGCGACTCCGTCGGCGAGGACGACGTCCAGCACGTTGTAGGTGTTGGCACCGTCGGCCGTCGCGCCCGCGCAGTACCGAATCGAGTGGATGTCTTTGGACGACCGCGAAACTCCTTCTCCGACAAGGAATCCCGCCGCCAGGTCGAAGTCGTGTCCCGGGGTGCGCATGGTGATCGTCAGCGCCTTTCCGCCGACACGGATCTCCAGCGGTTCCTCCACGGTGAGCGTGTCCGGGCGGGCGCCGGGTACGCCTTCGACGACCCGGACCACCCGCCGCCTGCTCGTCACGCGGCCCATCGGCATCCCTTCGTCCTCATCGGACGGCCGGAAGTAAGGACTTCGGTCGGCCTGGCTGGGAAAGCCGTCCACCGAGGAGCGCGCCGAGCACGCTGAGCACCCCGGCAACCGCGAACGCGCCGAGATATCCGTGTGAGGACACCACGAACGCGGCCAGCCCGACACCGACCACCGCTCCGACCGCCTTCGCGCTGTACAGCACGCCGAAGTTCGACAAGGCGGATTCCTCGCCGAAGTAGTCGCGAACGAGCGCCACGAGCAACGAGTAGCAACTGCCGTTCCCGAGCCCGGCCAAGGCGGCGCCCACCAGCAGTCCCGCCGCGTGGCGGTGTTCGCCCGAGTAGAGCAGGACGAACTGGGCGATCCCGCCGGTCGCGAGCGCGAGCCGCAGAATCCGCCGTCTGCCGAGCAGATCGGAAAGCCTGCCAAGCAACATCCTTCCGGCGCCGGTCACCCCGGCGAGCACACCGAGCGCGGCGGCCGCGAGCACCGGTCCACCGCCCTGCGCGGCCACGAACGTGGCCAGATAGGCGACGTCGAAGAGCAGCACCGCGGCGGCCAGAACCACGATGAAGTACATCGACAACGCCGTGGGGCAACGGAGAACCTCACTCGGCCGATACTGGCGCAGTGCCGGCCGGTTGACCGCGACGCCGCGGTTGTGCACCTTGTCGTGCGCCCACTCGCGCGGATCGGGCCGCTCGGGCCACCAGCGTCGCGGCGGATCGCGCAGCAGGATCGCGGTACCCGCGATCACCATGAGCACGGACACGGCAACGACGTCGAGAATGGGCCGCCGGTTGGCGTCGGACAGCCAGAAACCGGCCGCCAGCACGAAAAGCACGCTCCCGTAGGCGAAGGCGCCGCTGACGGCGCCCACCCTCGCCGGGATCCGGTCCGGGAACCAGTTCATCACCGTGCCGACGCAGGTCGCGTAGACGATGCCGGTCCCGATCCCACCGAGCACCGAGTAACCCACGAAGATCGCGACGAGATTGTTCGCGTGCCCCAAGGTGAACAGGCCCGTGGCGCACAGGACACCACCGGCGATCACGGCCACCGCGGGCGGGAACATGCCGCGCTCGCGCAGCCAGGCCGTCGGATAGACCGCACACGCCTGGCAGACCGTCCACAGCGCGAACGAGACGACCACTTCCCGGAACGTCCAGCCGTAGGCGTCCATCAGCACCGGGGCGACGGAACCGAAGCCGTACTGCTGGATCCCGGCGGCGAACATCGCGGCCCAGCTGAGCCACAGCATCCAGGACCGGGGACGGCCCAGCAGCTCCACATCGCTTTCGCCGACGCGATACCGGCGTCCGTAGTGGTCTCGCAGGATTCGAGGATCGGGCATGGCAGCCACCCCGCTCGTCAGACTCTAGGCGGATGATTGTATACAGTATGTCGTAGTCTGGTTATAGCACTCGCTCGGCTGGAAGTCCACGAATTGTCGGGGTGGCTCGTTACCGTCGATGGTCATGAACGCGACGCCCTTCCGAGTCCGGTTCCCCGAGGCCGATCTTGAGGACCTCCGTGACCGCCTCCGCCGCACCCGCTGGCCCGAGGACGAGACGGTCGACGATTGGTCGCAGGGTGTCCCGGCCACGTACCTCCGCGAGATTTGCGCGTACTGGGCCGATACCTATGACTGGCGTGCCGCCGAGGCGCGGCTCAACGCCGTCCCCCAGTTCCGCACCGAGATCGACGGATTCGGCATCCACTACCTGCACGCCCGCTCGCCGCATCCCGATGCCCTGCCGCTGATCCTCACCCACGGCTGGCCCGGCTCGGTCTTCGAATTCCTGGAGGTACTCGGTCCCCTTACCGATCCCGTCACCCACGGCGGTAGCGCGGCAGATGCGTTCCACGTCGTCGTTCCGTCCCTGCCCGGATACGGGTTCAGCGACAAACCCGAACGTCCCGGCTGGTCGATCCAGCGGATCGCCGACGCGTGGATCCGGCTGATGGCCGGGCTCGGCTACGAGCGCTACGGCGCGCAGGGCGGCGATTGGGGCACGAGTATCACCACGCTCATCGGGCAGCGCGATCCCGTCCACCTCGCCGGAATCCACCTCAACCCGCCGCTGGCCGCCCCGGATCCGGCCACGTTCGACGACCTCACCGAGACCGAACGCAAGTCACTCGAAGACCTCGAACGCGGCAACCGAACCGGGTCCGGCTACGCGAACCTGCAGGCCACACGGCCGCAGACGATCGGCTACGCGCTGGCGGATTCCCCGGTGGCGCAGTGCGCGTGGATCCTCGAGAAGTTCCAGGCCTGGAGCGATTGCGACGGTCATCCGGAGAACGTCTTCAGCCGTGACGCGATGCTCGACGACATCACGCTCTACTGGCTCACCGGCACGGGCGCCTCGTCCGCCCGGTTGTACTGGGAGAGTTTCGCCGAAGTCGCGAAGTGGTTCTCCGACTCCACTGTGGATACGGTGGACGTACCGACGGGCTGCTCGATCTTCCCGCGCGAATCCCCTCGCCCGTCCCGCCGCTGGGCGGAGCGGCGGTTCACCGATATCCGGCACTGGAACGAGCTCGAACACGGCGGCCATTTCGCCGCGTTCGAACAGCCGGGCCTGTTCGTGGAGGAGGTCCGCATGTTCTTCCGCATGGTCCGCTGAGCTGCTTGCACAGGTTCCTCAGCCGAGACAGGATCACGGCATGCGAACCCAGGTCGCCATCATCGGCGCCGGCCCGGCCGGACTCCTGCTGTCTCATCTGCTCGGCCTCGAAGGCGTCGAGTCCGTCCTTATCGAGCGGCAGAGCGCAGAGTACGTCCAGGCACGGATCCGGGCGGGCATCCTCGAAGCCTCGACCGTCGAGCTGCTCACGGAGGCCGGGCTCGGCGAACGTCTGGCCGCGGAATCGTTCGAGCACCGGGGCATCTACCTGCAGTGGCCGGGCGAACGCCATCACCTGGACTTCGTCCGGCTGGCGGGGCGGTCGGTGTCGGTCTACGGGCAGACCGAGGTCACGAAGGACCTGATGCGGGCGAGGGAAGCATCCGGCAGGCAGGCGTTCTACGAAGCGGCGGACGTCGAACTGCACGACGTCGGCCAGGACCGGCCGTCGGTGACGTTCGTCGACGCGAACGGCACACAGCAGCGGATCGAGGCCGACGTCATCGCGGGCTGCGACGGCTACCACGGCCCCAGCAGGCACGCGGTCACCGGCGGCCGGACTTGGGAGCGGGAGTACCCGTTCGCGTGGCTCGGCGTGCTCGCGGACGTCGCGCCGTCGACGGACGAGCTGATCTACGCCTGGCATCCCGACGGTTTCGCGTTGCACAGCATGCGCTCGGAGCACGTCAGCCGCTTCTATCTGCAGGTCTCCCCCGACGAAAACCTCGAAGAGTGGAGCGACGACCGGATCTGGACGGCACTCGCGGCCCGGCTCGGCGAGGGTATCGACGACTGGACCCTCCAAACAGGAGCGATCACCGAGCGGGCCGTCCTGCCGATGCGGAGCTTCGTGAAAACTCCCATGCGGCACGGACGGCTCTTCCTCGCCGGCGACGCCGCCCATATCGTCCCGCCGACGGGCGCCAAGGGACTCAACCTCGCCGTCGCCGATGTCGCGCTGCTTTCCCGCGCGCTGACGTCGTGGCTGCGGGACGGCTCCGAAAAGCTCGCGGCGTCCTATTCGGACACCGCGCTGCGCCGAGTCTGGCGCGCGACCCACTTCTCGTGGTGGATGACGACCATGCTGCATACCCACGGCGACGAATTCGACGCGCAGCTGCAGCTTTCCCAGCTCCGCCGGACCGTCTCGGCCGCCCCGGCGGCGACCGAACTGGCCGAAAACTACGCCGGGCTGCCGATCGGATACTGACGCGGCTTGACTGTGACACCGTGTCAGGCTGTGTCGTGGGAGGCGTCATGTTCAGTATCGGAGATTTCGCCAAGCACGGCCGCGTATCGGTCCGGATGCTGCGTCACTACGACGCCATCGGGCTGCTACGGCCCGCCCACGTCGACCCGTACAGCAGCTACCGGTCCTACACGGCCGAGCAGCTCGCCCGGCTCAACCGCGTCATCGCGCTCAAGGACCTCGGCTTCACCCTGACCCAGGTGCACGAGATCCTCGACGCCGAGATCAGCGCGGACGAGCTGCGCGGGATGCTGCGACTGCGGCGGGCCGAGCTCGAGGCGGCCATCACCGCCGCCTGACTCCGCCCGTCTCGCGGTGCTACGACAGGAAGTCGAGCACAGCGGCGCGGAACTCCTCAGCCGCCTCCAGCCAAGGCACGTGACCGACGTTGGCGAGCGTCACCCGCGTCACCGACGGAAGAGCCTGTTCCAGGGAGTCGACAGCCCACCGAGGGCGATTGTCCGCGGCCCCGTCCACGATCAGCACCGGGACGTCGAGCGCACGGCAAGCGTCGATCAGCTCGTTCTCCGGCACAGCCCGCATTTCCGCGCCAAGGGCGGCGTTCGCCTCGTAGTTGATGGGGAACCACGGGGTCGCCATCCGCTCGGCGTGGCGCGCGGCCTCGGCGGGGTCCACGAAGTCCGCGAACCATTGCAGGAGCGCGAGTTCGCGGTCTTCGGTCTCGCTGCGGTCCATCCCGCGAAGCTCGGTCCAGCGCGCGAGCCGTTCCCCCATCGCCTGTTCGAAGTTCCGTTTGAACTCTCCGTGCCACTCGTGGCCGAGGCCGACGCCAGAGACGTAGACCAGTTTGCCGACTCGGTCCGGATGCGCGAGGGCATAGAGCAGCGCCAGATGCGCGCCCCATGAATGCCCCAGCAGCGAGACCTGGTCGAGCCCGCACCGGCTCCGCACGGCGTCGACGTCGGCCACCATCCGGTCCAGTGTGTACGGACCGCGATGCTCGGAACGTCCCGCGCCGCGCTGGTCCCACCGGATCAGGCGGAACCGGGACCCGAGGTCTAGATCGCCGAACATATCCCACAGTCCGGGGCCGCCGTGGCACAGGAGAATCGGCTCGCCACTCCCGGTTTCCGACGTCCACAGCCGGCATCCGTCATCGGTGATCACCTCGCGATTATCCGGTATCCCCCGGCCGCGTGTTTGGCTAACGTCCCGGGAATGACGACGCCACCACAGCGCCTTGCCACGCTCGCGGACGCGCCCGCCATCGCGGACCTCATGCGCGAGTCGGTGCTGAAGTTGTTCCCTCTGTTCTACGACGAGCGCCAAACCGCGAGCGCCGCCGTGCATGTCGCGCAGATCGACCTGACGCTGATCGAGGACGGCACCTACTTCGTCCACGAGGCCGACGGCGAGATCATCGCGTGCGGAGGCTGGAGCAGACGCAACAAACTGCACGCCGGAGGTGGCGACGCAGACGACGACAGCCGCCTGCTCGACCCCGCCACCGAAGCGGCCAGGGTGCGAGCCATGTTCGTCCGCGAGGACTGGACCCGGCGCGGACTCGGCCGGGCCATCCTCGAAGCGTGCCGGCTCGCGGCCAAGGCGGAAGGGTTCACCTCGCTGGCGTTGACGGCGACGCTGCCCGGTGAACAGCTCTATCTGGCCTTCGGCTTCATCGAAACCGAACGCCTGATGGTGCGGACGCCGGACGGCGTCGACATCGACGGAGTCGCGATGACCCGCGGCATCGACTAGTTCTTACCCGCCGGGACGCTTCCCGTAATTCCGTCGGCTAGCCAGGCCGCCGCGGTTAGCATCGGGGCATGATCTCCGCGGCAACCGCAGTGTCGTTCGTCCTGGTCTGTCTGCTCGGCGCCATGTCGCCCGGTCCGGACTTCCTGGTGGTGACCCGCAGCGCGATCCTCGGCGGTCGCAAGGCCGGGATCGCCGCGGGCACGGGTATCGCACTGGGCGTGTTCGTCTGGGTGGTCGCGATCGCGCTCGGGGTGGCCGCGATCCTCACCGCCTCGGCCGTGGCGTTCACGGTGGTGAAACTGATCGGTGCCGCGTACCTCATCTTCCTCGGCGTGAAGGCGTGGCTGGCGGTGCGGCGCGGGGACTACAGCGAGATCAGGGAGAAGGCGGCGCCGACGGTGTCTCCGCGAGCGGCGTTCCGGCACGGGCTGCTCACCAACCTGCTCAACCCCAAGGTGGCGGTGTTCTTCCTCGCGTTGCTCCCCCAGTTCCTCCCGCATACCGCGTCGACCGCGCAGACGCTGCAGCTCGCGGTACTCGCCACGGTGTCGACGATCGTGTGGTTCTTCGTCCTGGCGACGCTCGTCGGTTCCCTGAAGCGCTTCTTCACCGCCGGCAAGGTGCGCCGGGTGATGGACGCCGTGATGGGCACTCTCCTGGTCGGTCTCGGCATCCGAGTGGCCGTCCAGAGCTGACCGAACCGGCCGAAACCCGCGTGCACCGAATCCTGGTCGCCGCCCGGGGCAGGTGTGCACGCCGATCTTCTTGCAGTCCTCCTCCTGGCGATCTTTCTTCGTGCCGAAACCACGAATGACCCAACGCGTCGAGTCCAAAGTGGACGGCATAACCCCGGCCGTATAGGCCGTTATACAAAACTCGGATGCTTATCCCGGCTCGGAACTGGGTATCTCCTTCGTATCGACGGGCCGGGCGCGCCGAAGGAGAGTCCGATGCTGAGCCACCATGATCGACAGGAACTGGAGAAGATCGAGCGCTGGTTCGAGACGACCGAGCCCGCGCTCGCGGCCGAGCTCCGCACCGGCAAACCCGCACGACCTCCGCTGCTCCGGCTGGCGATCATGCTGGCACTGGATATCTCGGCGGGACTCCTGATGCTCCTGGGCCTCGTGGTGAACAGCCCCGCCCTGCTGCTCCTCGGCATGATCACCGTCTGCGCGGCCGTCTTCGTGCACGTCTCCCGATTCGGCCGCCGCTGACGATCTCCCGTCTCCACGGCTCGAACGCCGGTAGAGTCCGGGCGAAACGTCCGGATCCCAGGGGGAGCGAAGTCCATGCGGTTCATGATCATCATCAAGTCCGACGAGCAGGCTGAAGCCGGTCGGCTGCCGTCCATGGAGGCCTTGACCGCCATGGCGAAGTTCAATCAGGAGATGGTCGACGCCGGCGTGCTGCTCTCCGGGGAAGGCCTGCAGCAGAGTTCGAAGGGCGCGCGCGTCACCCTGACCGCCGCGGGCACCACCGTCACCGACGGCCCGTTCACCGAGGCGAAGGAACTCGTCGGCGGCTTCTGGATGATCGAGGTCGCGTCACGGGACGAGGCAATCGAGTGGGCGAAGCGCTGCCCCGCTCCCCCGCGCGGCGAGGCCGTCCTCGAAGTCCGGAAGGTGCTCGAAGCCGAGGACTTCGGCGAGAACTTCACCCCGGAACTGCAGGAGAACGAGCAGCGGATGCGGGACGAGATCGCCGACCGGTCTTAAGCTCCCCGTATGGTCGTTCGGGAGTGGGTGCTTCACGTCGACCTCGACCAGTTCATCGCGGCGGTCGAGGTCGCCCGGCGGCCTGAGCTGCGCGGGAAACCGGTCGTGGTCGGCGGCAAGGGCGATCCGACGGAACGGGCCGTGGTGGCCACCGCGTCGTACGAGGCCAGGGAATTCGGCATCCAGTCCGGGATGCCGCTGCGGACGGCGGCGAAACGCTGCCCTGACGCGATCTTCCTCGCCTCTGACGCGCCCGCGTACGAAGAGGTCTCGGCCCGCGTGATGGCGACGCTCCGGGAGTTCCCGGTCGTCGTCGAGGTCCTCGGCTGGGACGAGGCGTTCCTCGGCGCCACCACGGACGATCCCGAGGCGCTCGCCGCCGACGTCCGGCGAATGGTCGACGCCGAGACCGGCCTGTCCTGTTCGGTCGGCATCGGGGACAACAAGCTGCGTGCCAAACTCGCCAACGGTTTCGCGAAACCGGCCGGGATCTTCCGGCTCACGCAGGAGAACTGGTGGGACGTCATGGCCGAGAGGCCAACGGACGCGCTCTGGGGCATCGGGCGCAAGACCACGAAGAAACTCGCGGAAGCCGGTTACCGGACCGTCCTCGAGCTGGCCGGAGCCGACCCCGCGGAGCTCGCCGCGCGATTCGGGCCGAAACTCGGGCCGTGGTACCGAGTGCTGGCCGGCGGCCTCGGGGACGCCGAGGTCACCGCCACGCCGTACGTGGCCCGCTCCCGCAGCCGCGAGACCACGTTCCAGCAGAACCTGACCGAGCCCGCCGACATGGCGGCCGAGGTCGTCAAGCTGGCCGAACGCGTCTCCCGGGACGTCGACGACGAGGGCAGGCCCGCGGCACGGATCGCGGTCAAGGTCCGCTTCGCGCCGTTCCTCACGCACACCCACAGCGTGACGCTGCCCGCACCCACCGCCGACCCGGCCGAGATCGAGAAGGCCGCGCTGGCCGTACTCGACATGTTCGACCTCGGCAAACCGGTTCGGCTGCTGGGCGTCCGCGCCGAATTCTCTTCGCCTGCGGAGCCGTCCGAGTCGCCTTGACGCGATCGCGGCGTTTTGCCATTCTGGGTCACGGGCCGAGAGGCGCTGCGACGGAATTCTTCCGCCACGCTCGGCCCGCGAAACCAGACGTAAGGGCGCCTCCCACAGTGGAGGTGCCCTTTATTTGCGTCACAACACTTTCCGGCCGTCGAGGCCGAAACGCTGAAACCCCGTACTGACCAGGTTCCTTTCGCCACAGGTGAAAGGGCCATTCCATCCTGCCTTCCAACTGATCGGAGTACCAGTGAGCCCCACCCTGACCAAGGTCAACGGGATCGAATACGCCGTCGCCGACCTTTCCCTCGCCGAAGCCGGCCGCGCCCAGCTCCGCCTCGCCGAGGTCGAGATGCCGGGCCTGATGGCGCTGCGCCGTGAATTCGCCGAGTCGCAGCCGCTGCGGGGCGCTCGTGTCGCGGGGTCGCTGCACATGACCGTCCAGACGGCCGTGCTGATCGAGACGCTCGTGGCGCTCGGCGCCGAGGTCCGCTGGGTTTCGTGCAACATCTTCTCGACCCAGGACGAGGCGGCCGCGGCCGTCGTCGTCGGCCCCGAGGGCACCGTCGACGCGCCGTCCGGCTCGTCCGTGTTCGCTTGGAAGGGCGAGACACTCGAGGAGTACTGGTGGTGCACCGACCAGCTCTTCGACTTCGGCGACGGCCGCGTCCCGAACATGGTCCTCGACGACGGTGGTGACGCGACGCTGCTGATCCACAAGGGCGTCGAGTTCGAGGCCGCAGGTGCAGTGCCGCAGGCGGGCGAGGAGGACCCCGAGGAGTACACCCTCGTGCTGCGCACGCTGTCCGAGAGCCTCAAGCGTGACGCGGGCCGCTTCACCCGCATCGCCAAGGAGGTCCGCGGGGTCACCGAGGAGACCACCAATGGCGTCAAGCGGCTCTACAAGCTCGCGAAGGAAGGCGAGCTGCTCTTCCCGGCGATGAACGTCAACGACTCGGTGACGAAGTCGAAGTTCGACAACAAGTACGGCATCCGCCACTCGCTCATCGACGGTCTCAACCGCGGCACCGACGTGATGATCGCGGGCAAGGTCGCGGTCATCTGCGGCTACGGCGACGTCGGCAAGGGTGCGGTGGAGTCGCTGCGTGGCCAGGGCGCCCGCGTGGTCGTCACGGAGATCGACCCGATCTGCGCGCTGCAGGCCGCTATGGAGGGCCTCGACGTCGTAGAGCTCGACGACGTGGTCGCGCGCGGTGACATCTTCATCACCACGACCGGCAACTTCGACATCATCATGGCCGACCAGATGGCCAAGATGAAGCACAACGCGATCGTGGCGAACGTCGGGCACTTCGACAACGAGATCGACATGGCCGGGCTCGCGAAGATCCCCGGCATCAAGAAGATCGAGATCAAGCCGCAGGTGCACGAGTGGGTGTTCCCCGCCACGGACGACCGTGAGGCGCACTCGATCATCGTGCTGTCGGAAGGCAGGCTGATGAACCTCGGGAACGCGACCGGCCACCCGAGCTTCGTGATGTCGAACTCCTTCACCAACCAGACGATCGCGCAGATCGAGCTGTTCACGAAGCAGGGCGAGTACGCCACCGACGTCCACGTGCTCCCGAAGCACCTCGACGAGAAGGTGGCCCGGCTCCACCTCGACGCGCTCGGCGTGCGGCTGACGACGCTCACCAAGCGCCAGGCCGAGTACATCGGCGTCGACGTCGAAGGGCCGTACAAGCTGGACCACTACCGGTACTGACCCTCGGCTCCCACCGGCGCCGGCTCGACAAGACCAGTGGTCCACAAATACGCCGAATGCGTGCCGAGATTCTGCCGGATGGCCGTGTTTCCGAGCGTGAGCAGCGGGAATTCCTTGAGTAGCACCACCCCGGCCGTGATTCGCCGGGCGACTACGTAAGGAGTGCCACCGTGATCATCCTTGGCGTCATCCTGCTCGTCATCGGCGTCATCGCCGGCATCCCCGTGCTCTACTCGATCGGAATCGCGGTCGCGGTGATCGGCATCGTGCTGGCCGTCCTCGGCAACACCGGCCGGGCGATCGGCGGGCGGGCACACTGGTACTGAGCCGGCCTTGAGCCGCTGGTACGGAGCCCCCTCCGGTACCAGTCCTGATGATCGGCATCCGGCGTTTCCCCACGCCGGGTGCCGATCTCTTTACCCAAAAGCACCGTGGCATGAAAGGGTCCCCCGGCTCCGAGGGGGAGGGAGAGCCGGAGGACCCCGTCATAGTTAGCACATTTCCGGCCACCATGTACACGAATGCATACACCTTCGGGTGGCAATCGGGCTCGAACGCCCTATTCGGGCGGAACTCGTGTATCGGCCGCCGGTCAAGAAGCCTTGAGCAGCAGCCCGGCCGGCGCCTGCGCGCAGGAACACCCACCGTCCACGGCCGAACAGTCGATCGTCAACGCGTGCCGGGTACTTCCCACGTCGACACAGCCGTCTTCGCTGCACTCGGCAAAGCCGCCGTCGAGGTGGACGACCAGGGTCCCATGACAGTGGTCGAGTCCGCCGGCGCAGAATGCGCACTCCATCGTCACGCCACCTTCCGCGATCCACTACCACGGATCGCTCCGGAAAACTTCTCCTCGATTGCCTTAATACCACCGAGGGGCGACGGTTTCCGGCATCCGTGCGGCGTGTCGCGGAACAAAATCAGCAGACCATCCACAAAGGACTGATCGAGGAGAAACCTCAGGCGCTCTTGGGAGTTCGCTTGCTCGTCGTGGGCTTCTTCGCCGCAGTGGACTTCTTCGCCGTGGAGGCCGCCGGCTTCCTGGCACCCGACGCGGCACTCCGGCTCTTCTTCGCCTCGCTCACACTGGCCTGCAAGGCTTCCATGAGATCGACGACGTCGGCCTTCGCTCCCACCACGCCAGGCTTCGCCGTTTCGTTCCCCGCGGCCTTCGCCTCGATCATGGCCTCGAGGGCTTCGCGGTAGGAGTCGGTGTACTTCTCCGGCTCGAACACCGGCTCGGCGAGGGAGTCGATCAGCGAACCGGCCATGGCCAGCTCCTGCGGCCGCACCTGCGGCGGATCCTCGTTCAGGAAGGAGAATTCCGGGACCCGGACCTCGTCCGGCCACAGCATCGTCGTCATCATCATGACATCGTTGTGCACGCGCAGGATCGCGAGCGTCTCCCGCTGCCGGATGGCGACCTTCGCGATCGCCACATGACTCGCCTTCTGGAGCGCGTCGCGCAGGACGACGTACGGCTTGACGGCGTTCTTCTGCGGTTCGAGGTAGTACGTCTTGTCGAAGATGATGGGATCGATCGACTCCATCGGCACGAACTCGAGTACGTCGATCGCCCGGGAGGACGCCAGCGGCAGCTCGGCCATGTCGGTGTCGGTCAGCACCACCATCTCGCCGTCGGGCAGCTCGTAGCCCTTCGCGATCTCGGCGTACGGCACTTCCTCACCGTCGACCGTGCAGAACCGCTTGTACTGGATCCGCCCGCCGTCGGCCTCGTGGACCTGTCGCAACGTGACGTTCTTGTTCTCGGTGGCCGCATAGAGCTGGATCGGGATGCTCACCAGCCCGAATGACACCGAGCCCTTCCACATCGCGCGCATCGCGCCACACCTCCACCGCCGTTACCGACCGTACTTACGCTCGGTAACAACGGTAGCCCGAAACATCAAACCGCGACAGTCCCACAGCTCCTTCCGTGAAACCGTCACAGCCCGCCGGTCACGCTTCGGCCAGGTACTTCTCCGCTTTGGCGGGATCGAGGAACCAGTGCTGAAAGTCCGTCGGATCGGAGAAACCGTTGGCGAAACGCTTCGCCACGGCCGGATTCTGGCCCGCGGCGCCGATGATCTGGAGGACGTGCGGAGGCGGCGGCTGCAGCATCGCGTTGGTCCAAATGGTCACATGCCGCGCGTACTCCCAGTACTTCTCGAAGGTCGCGCGCATCCATTCCTCGTCGAACGGCCGGTCGCCGCGCTGGAGAACGGAGTCCAGATAGGACGCCGCGCAGATGCTCGCGTTGTTCGAGCCCTGGCCGGTGATCGGGTCGTTGGCGACGACGACGTCGGCCATGCCGAGGACCACCGTCCCCGAAGGCAGCTTCCCGACCGGGTCACGCACGACCGGGGTGTACCCACCGGCCAAGGTCGCCTTGTCGTCGGTCAGGACGGCATTACGGGAGCGCTCGTACTCCCAAGGGAGGAACTTCTTCATCAGCGCGAGGATCCGGTCGAGATGGGCCTGCGGCGACGGCCGATCCGACCAGCAGTCGAGCGGTCCGCCGGGGACACCCTCGAAGAACAGGATGTCGCAGTTCCCGCTGAGGGTGTACGCGGGGATCATGAACAGTTCGCCGACGCCCGGGATGATGTTGAACCGCACCCCGGCCTTGTCCGGATGCTCCGGCCGCGGCTCGAGGCCGTGCACGTACGCCAGCGAGAGCGCGCGCTGCGGCTCGGTGTACGGCGAACGCTCGGGCACCCGGTCGAACAGCTGCACCAGCTCGCCCTTGCCCGCGGCGACGACCACCAGGTCGTACAGCTTCGCGAGCGGCGCCAGGTCCGACGTGGTGACGCCGTGGATGACGACCTTGCCGCCGCGCTCCTCCACCAGTTCGAGCCAACCGGCCATCTTCACCCGCTGGTCGACCGACTGCGCGTAGTTCTCGAGCGGCCCGAACCAGTCCAGCGCACGAGTCCAGCCCGAGACACTTTTTCCCGCCGAGGGCGCATCAGCACCGTCGGGTGCCGCGATCGAGACGCCGAGACCTTCGACCTTGACCGTCTCGTCTTCCCACAGGTTCAGCTTGTGGTCCCGCTCGTGCTGCAGGGCGGCGTCGAACATGCACTGCGTCGACATCACCTTGCCGGACCGGATCTCGTCCGGCGTCCGCGCCGACATCACCGTGACGTCGTAGTCGTGGTCAAGCAGACTCAGGGCAAGCTGTAGCCCCGACTGTCCGGCACCGACAATGAGAACCTTGCGCATCCTCGACATTCCTCCTGAAGAGAGTCAGCCCACCGAACCTGCGAGCTCACGGCCCGGCCCGGAGACCACCGCGAGGGACAGCGTGTGCGTTACGAGTTCCTGCAACGTCTCGACCGCCGATTTCGGGTCGCGTGCGTCGCAAGAGACGAGCGGGATGTCCGGCGAAAGCGCGAGCGCGTCACGGACCTCGTCGAGGTCGTGCACCGGCATCCCTTCGAACTGGTTGACCGCGACGATGAACGGCAGCTCGGAGTCGTTCTCGAAGTAGTTGATCGCGGCGAAGGACTGGTCGATCCGGCTGGTGTCCACCAGGACGACCGCCCCGAGCGCACCGCGCGCGAGGTCATCCCACAGGAACCAGAACCGGGCCTGCCCGGGCGTGCCGAACAGATACAGCAGCAGGTCTTCGCGCAGGGTGATCCGGCCGAAGTCCATCGCGACCGTGGTCGTCGACTTGGTTCCCGGGGGCACCAGCTCGTCGACGCCGGCGCCGGCCTCGGTCATCCAGGCCTCGTTGCTCAGCGGCGGGACCTCGGAAACCGAACCGACGAACGTCGTCTTGCCCACGCCGAATCCACCCGCGACCACGATCTTGGCGGAAATCGCCAGCAGGTCAGACGGGGAGGCGCTTGAGTCCATCGAGGATCCTCTCGAGCACGTTCGTATCGTGGTTGTAAGCGTGAGCGGTGGGATGCACGAAAACGGCACCCTGAGTGGCGAGATCGCCGATGAGCACCCGCACCACACCGAGCGGCAGGTCGAGACCCACCGAAAGTTCGGCGATCGAAGACCGGACCCGCGCCCGCTCGTACAGCGAACGCGATTCGGGCATCAGCGCCTCGGACAGCGACGGGTCGTAGCGCGGCACCGAGATCAGGGTCTCCACCAGCAGCAGATGGCTGCTCTTGGTCCGCCCACCGGTCAGCGCGTACGCCCGGATCCTGCGGCTGCGCATCTTGACGGGACAGTCCGGAGCTTCGTCGCTGGACACGGTCATCCGTTCCTCCTCCGGACTCTCAGGCCTGCGGCCGGCGGGCGGTCAGGACCTGCCGGAGCCCCGCCCGCACTTCGGGGGTGAGCGCGTGACCGGCGTTGGTGATGAACTGGGTCATCTCGTAGGCGACGACCTTCATGTCGCAGTCGGGCTCGGTCAGCACCGCGAGCCCCGCCTCCGAGCCGATTCCCATGAACAGGAAGTATCCGCGGGTGAGCCGGATGATGATCTGCTCGCAGTTGCCCTTGCCGAACAGCGCGGCACTGTTCCCGGCGAGACTGAGCAACCCGCTCGCGATCGCGGCGAGCTGTTCGGCGTCGTCGCTGGAGACCGATTCCGAAGCGGTCAAAGGAAACCCGTCGACGGACATGATCAGCGCGTGACTCGCGCCGTGCACCTTCCGCACGAAATCGTCGAGCAGCCACGCGAAATCCGTGGTGGCGTCGTGGGCGGTCACGGGGTGTTCCCTCCGGTCTCACGCGCTTGCCGGTCATCGAGAGCGGCGCGTTCGCCGTCGGTGAAGGCGTCCAGGTCCGCCAGCAGCCGCTCATGCCCGTCCCCCACCTCGGCGGGGGTCAGGGGCGGTGGCGCCGGTTCATCGGGCAAGGTCCTGATACTGCGGGAAACCCGGCGCGGCAGGCCGCTCGGCGTCGTTCCGCCGTCGGCAGGCGGTGGGACCGCCGCACGGGGGCGAGGGCTGGGTTTCCGGTCCGCGAGTGGCGGTGGCGGCGCCGACGGACGGCGCCTCGGCAGCCCGGACGGCGTCGCGAGCGTATGCGCGACGGGTGCGCCGTTCACGACCTGCGTCTGCGGCAGCACCACGGTCTGCGTTCCGGACCAGTGCTTCTCGGCGAGTTCGGCGACCACCGGGACCGGCAGCAGCACGGTGGCGACCGTGCCGTGCGGCGTGCGGCGGTCGAGCCGGACGGTGATGTCGTGGCGGTCGGCGATTCTGCCGACGACCGCGAGTCCCATATGCCGCACCGAATCGTCGTCGAGGACGGGCTTCGCGGCGAGCCGTTCGTTCAGCGCCGCGAGCCGCTCGGGAGGCATCCCGATGCCTTCATCCTCGATGCGGATCAGCACACTCCCCTGTTCGGTGAGGTGCGCGCTGACGCCGACCGTCGCGTTCGGTGACGACTGGTTGGCCGCGTTGTCGAACAGTTCCGCGAGGATCCGGCCGACGTCCTCGGCCGCGAATCCGACCACGCCGAGCGAGACCACGCGGCCGATCGTGATGCGGGAGTAGTGGTCGATCGACGACATCGCGGCACGCATGACATCGAGTACCGACGACGTCCCGGCCGCCGAATCGTCGGCGTCCCGACCCGCGAGGACACGCAGGTTTTCGGCGTTGCGCCGCAGCCGGGTGGCCAGGTGGTCGAGCCGGTACAGCTCGCCGAGACGGTCGGAGTTCTCCTCCCCCGCCTCCATCGTTTCCAGCTGGGCGAGCAACTGGTCGAGGAGATTGAGGTCGCGCAGCGCGACGTTCGAGCAGATGCCCGCGAGCGCGCCGGCGTCCGGAGCGTCCACGGCGGGCCGTGGTTCCGCGACCGGTTCGGCGGACGGCGGCGAAGGTGCGTGCCGGGGCGGGGCGGCGAGGAACTGTGCCGCGGCGACCCGGGAGCGGTCCAGGAGAATCCGTGAGCGGTCAAGCAAGTCTCGAGCCCGCGTCACCATGCGCTTCCACTTCTTTCTGTTCGCGTACCCGGACCCGTGTCGCACTCCCGGTTCGAGGCACTCTTTACCGCCGAGAACCCATGGGCGCAGCGACAACGACCGACATGCAAGCAGACGTGACAATCCGTGTCCACAACCGGTTTCCGGTCAATCGCTTCCCGTGACCCTGTAACGGATGCGTCTCGCCTGGTGAGCGGCACGCACTAGGCCATTCGGCTCATTTCCGGCCCCGTATGCGCAACAAGTGCCCGAAAAGTGCGGGTTACGCAGAAATTTGCGGGGCGCGCAACTTTCTCCTAAGCTGTCTTACGTGAACCCAGAGTCGTCACCCCTCATAGGCCTGCGCGAACGCAAGAAACGCGCCGCGCGCCGCGCCATGAGCGAGGCGGCACTGAAGCTCGCCGCGGAGAAGGGGGTCGATCACGTCCGCGTCGAGGACATCACCAACGCCGTCGGCGTCTCGCCTCGCACGTTCAACAACTACTTCTCCAGCAAGGAAGAGGCGATCTGCTCGTTCATCGTCGAGCGGCAGGAGCGCGTCCGGGAGGCACTGCGCGAGCGGCCTGCGGAGGAAACACTGTGGGAAGCGGTGATCGCCGCGGCCCTCGAGGCGTACGGCCGCGACGGCGAACCGAACCGCGACACCGTGAAGATGGCGCGCCAGCTGATCCTCCATCCATCGGTCCACGGCGAGTTCCTCAAGGCACACTCCACCGTCGAGCGGGTGCTGGCCGAGGCGATCATGGAACGGGCGGGCGCCGGCCCGGAAAACGCGTTGAACGCGAGGCTGATGGCGGCCATCGTGGAGTCAGCAGTGAAAACGGCCTTCTTCAACTGGCTCATCAACGAGGGGACCGAGCCCTTTCTGGAGACCGTCGCCGCACTGCTGAAACAGGCCTCGGCCGGGGTACCGGCGCTGACCGGAGCCAAGCCCGAACCGGTCAAAACACCGAAAAAGAAGTGAAACCTACCCACCACTGGGGAGAAACAGTTGTGCTGACGAAGTTGTTGCGCAGTTATCTGCGCCCATATTCGCGAGACCTGTGGCTGATCGTGCTGCTGCAGTTCGTCCAGACGCTCGCTGGGCTCTACCTGCCGACACTCAACGCCGACATCATCGACGACGGCGTCGTCAAAGGCGACATGGACGTCATCCTCGGCGTCGGCGGTGTGATGCTGCTTGTCTCGCTGGTGCAGATCGTCTGCTCGATGGGCGCGGTCTACTTCGGCGCCCGCACCGCGATGGCGCTCGGCCGCGATGTCCGGAGCGCGGTCTTCCACCGCGTGCAGGACTTCTCGGCGCGCGAAGTCGGTCAGTTCGGCACACCGTCGCTGATCACCCGTACCACCAACGACGTCCAGCAGGTACAGATGCTTGCGCTGATGGCGTTCACGTTGATGGTGTCGGCGCCGATCATGTGCGTCGGCGGCATCGTGATGGCGCTGAACCAGGACGTTCCACTGTCCTCGCTGCTGGTGATCGTGGTGCCCGTTCTCGGTATCTCGGTCGGTGTCATCATCGCGCGGATGCGGCCGGCGTTCCGGCTGATGCAGGAGCGGATCGACAAGATCAACCAGGTCCTGCGCGAGCAGATCATGGGCATCCGGGTGATCCGCGCGTTCGTCAAGGACACCCACGAACGCGAGCGCTTCACCAAGGCCAACAGGGAACTGCTGGACGTCTCGCTGATCGTCGGCAGGCTGATGGCGCTGATGTTCCCGATCGTCATGCTGGTGATGAACGCCTCCAGCGTCGCCGTGCTGTGGTTCGGCGGGCTGCGCATCGACGACGGCAGTATGCAGATCGGTGCGCTGACCGCGTTTCTGTCCTACCTGATGCAGATCCTGATGGCGGTCATGATGGCCACCTTCATGTTCATGATGGTGCCGCGCGCCGAGGTCAGCGCCGAACGCATCAGCGAGGTGCTGGACACCCACACCAGCGTCGTGCTGCCGGAGAACCCGGTCAGCCCCGGCGAGGTGCACGGGCATCTCGAACTGTCCGCTGTGGAGTTCCGGTACCCGGGCGCGGAAGAGCCTGTCCTGCAAGGGATCTCGGTACTGGCCCGGCCCGGGGAGACCACCGCGATCATCGGGAGTACGGGCAGCGGGAAGACCACGCTGCTCAACCTGATCCCCCGGCTGATGGACGCCACCGACGGCGCGGTCCGCGTCGACGGGGTCGACGTCCGGGAGCTGGATTCGACCGTGCTCTCCGACGCGGTCGGACTGGTTCCGCAGAAGCCGTATCTGTTCGCGGGGACGGTCGCGAGCAACCTCCGTTACGGGAAACCCGACGCCACCGATGAAGAACTCTGGCACGCGCTGGAAGTGGCGCAGGGCCGTGACTTCGTCGAGGCGATGTCCGAGGGCCTCGACTCGCCCATCGCACAGGGCGGGACGAACGTCTCGGGTGGTCAGCGCCAGCGGCTCGCGATCGCGCGGATGCTGGTGCGCCGTCCGGAGATCTACCTCTTCGACGACTCCTTCTCGGCGCTCGACTACGCGACCGACGCCGCGTTGAGGCGGGCGCTGGTGGCCGAGACGGCCGAGGCGACCGTAGTGATCGTCGCGCAGCGGGTCAGCACGATCCGCCACGCCGACCGCATCGTCGTCCTCGACGAAGGCCGCGTCGTCGGCACCGGAACACACCATGAACTCATGGACGGCAACGAAACCTACCGGGAGATCGTGCTGTCCCAGCTGACCGAACAGGAGGCCGCCTGATGAGCGCGCCCGAGTCCACAAAGGACAATACCGGCGCCGCCCCCGCTCCGGCGAAGACCGTGGGTGAACGGCCGAGCGCCGCGAGAGGCCCCGGCCCCGGCGGCGCGACCTTCGGCCGCGGTCCCGCCGCGATGATGGGCGGACCGTCGGTCGAAAAGGCGTTGGACTTCAAGGGATCGCTGAAGCGACTGCTGCGGTTGCTGCGGCCCCAACGAGGCGCCTTGTACGGCGTGCTCGTGTTCGGTATCGCCAGCGTCGCGCTGAGCGTCATCGGTCCCAAGATCCTCGGCGCGGCAACGGACCTGATCTTCGCGGGCGTCGTCGGCCAGGGCCTTCCGGCAGGGACGACCAAGGAAGAGGTCATCGCCGGGCTGCGGGCCAGGGGCGACAACACGATGGCCGACATGTTCTCGTCGATGGACTTCGTGCCCGGCCAGCGTATCGACTTCGACGCCGTCGGCCAGGTGCTGATGTGGGTGCTGCTGCTCTATATCGTCGCGTCGTTCTTCGCGTTGCTGCAGGCCCGGCTGACCACGAACCTGGTGCAGCGCGCGGTTTTCGAGCTGCGTGAACAGGTCGAGGCGAAGTTCGGCCGGCTGCCGCTCAAGTACTTCGACCGCCAGCCGCGGGGCGAGGTGCTGAGCCGGGTCACCAACGACATCGACAACCTCGCGCAGTCGCTGCAGCAGACGCTCCAGCAGATCGTCGTTTCCCTGCTCACGGTCATCGGTGTGCTGGCGATGATGTTCATCATCTCGCCGCTCCTGGCGCTGGTCGCCCTGCTTTCGGTTCCGGCTTCGGTGATCGTCGCGGCGAAGATCGGCAAGAAGGCGCAGCCGCAGTTCATCAAGCAGTGGTCCACCACCGGACGGCTCAACGCGCATATCGAGGAGATGTACACCGGCCACTCGCTGGTCAAGGTGTTCGGGCGCCGCGAGCAGGCCGAAGAGATCTTCCGGGAGCACAACGACACGCTGTACGGCGCGAGTTTCAAGGCGCAGTTCATCTCCGGCACCATCCAGCCGGCGATGATGTTCATCGGCAACCTGAGCTACGTGCTGGTGGCGGTGATCGGCGCGCTGCGCGTCGCGTCCGGGACGCTGTCGCTCGGCGACGTCCAGGCGTTCATCCAGTACTCGCGCCAGTTCAGCCAGCCGGTCACGCAGATCGCCAGCATGGCGAACCTGCTGCAGTCCGGTATCGCCTCGGCGGAGCGCGTCTTCGCCCTTCTCGACGCCGACGAGCAGGAGGCGGAACCCGCCGAGCCAGAACGGGTGAACCAGGTTCGTGGCGAGGTCGCGTTCGAGCACGTGTCGTTCCGGTACGACCCGGACACGCCGCTGATCGAGGATCTGTCGCTCACCGTCGAACCCGGGCACACCGTCGCCATCGTGGGCCCGACCGGGGCCGGGAAGACCACACTGGTCAACCTGCTCATGCGGTTCTACGAACTCGACGGCGGACGGATCACCCTCGACGGCGTCGACATCGCGAAAATGCACCGCGAGGACCTGCGGTCCAAGACCGGGATGGTGCTGCAGGACGCGTGGCTGTTCGGCGGCACGATCGCGGAGAACATCGCCTACGGTTCCGCGGGCGCCACGCACGACGAGATCGTCGCGGCGGCCAAGGCGACCCACGTCGACCGGTTCGTCCGCACCCTTCCGGACGGCTATGACACGATCATCGACGACGAGGGCGGCACGGTCAGCACCGGCGAGAAGCAGCTGATCACGGTCGCGCGGGCGTTCCTCGCGAAACCCGCGATCCTCATCCTCGACGAGGCGACCAGCTCGGTCGACACCCGCACCGAGGTGCTGATCCAGCGGGCGATGAACTCGCTGCGCGAAGGGCGGACGAGTTTCGTCATCGCGCACCGGCTCTCCACCATCCGCGACGCTGACGTCATCCTCGTCATGGAGAACGGCTCGATCGTCGAACAGGGCGATCACGAGACGCTGCTGCTTTCCGGCGGCGCGTACTCGAGGCTTTACGCGGCCCAATTCGCGGAGGCACTCGCCGAAACGGACTGATCGGGTAGGGGTCGTGAGTGAATCGGGTCGTGAGAACGGCCCGATTCGCTCACGACCCCGGCTAGGCTGGAAAGACCGGATCCGGAGAGGGGTGCGCTGGCCGACCATGGCGGAGAAACTCGGCGAATACCGGCGTAAGCGCACAGCGGGACGTACTCCCGAACCGATCCCCGACGGCGACGGCGAAGTCGGATCCAATGACCTCTTCGTCATCCAGGAACACCACGCCAGCAGCCTCCATTGGGACATCCGGCTCGAACGCGACGGCGTGCTGGTCTCCTGGGCGGTGCCGAAAGGCCTCCCGATGTCGCCGGACTCCGAACGGCTGGCCGTGAACACCGAAGACCATCCGATGGAGTATCTCACCTTCGAAGGCGAGATCCCGGCCGGCGAATACGGCGGCGGGAAGATGACCATCTGGGACACCGGCCGTTACGAAACCTTGCACTTCAACAACTACAAGGTCGAAGTCGTCTTCCACGGGGAGCGCGCCCGCGGTAAGTACCTGTTCATCCACGTCAAGAAGGACGGCCACGAACGGGGCTGGCTGCTCAAACGGCTCGATCCGGCCGAACCCGGCCGTGAGGAACTTCCGGCGTTCTTCCCGCCGATGCTCACCAAAACCGGACGCCTGCCCTCGACGAGCGAGGACGACGAGTGGGCGTACGAATTCGACTGGTCCGGACGCCGCACGATGATCCGGGTGTCCGGCGGCCGGATCACCGCGTACGACGACTCCGGCGACGACGTCACCGCGCTGTACCCCGAATTCCGCGGGCTCGGGGAGCAACTCGGTGCCACGGAAGCGTTTCTGGACGGCGAGATCGTCGTCTTCGAAGGCGGTAAGCCCAGCGCGGAAGGACTCGCGCACCGGGCTCGGGCCACGAAGAGCGCCGCGAAACGGCTCACTCCACACTTTCCGGCGTTCTACCTGGTCAGCGACCTCCTCCATCTCGACGGCCGTTCCTGTGTGGATTTGCCGTACCTGCAGCGGCGCGAACTCCTCGATGGACTCGGCCTCGCCGGACCTCATTGGCAGGTTCCACGGCACTACGTCGGCGCGGGCGGCGCCGTCGCCAGGGCGGCCCGAGAGCACGGACTGGCGGGGATCATCGCCAAACGCGCCGACAGCGCCTACCACCCGGGAAAACGCACCGGGGAATGGCTTTCCATCACCGACGCGCGGGTCCAGCAGGTCGTACTGGGCGGCTGGCGGCCGGGTGGCGGCACCCGTTCGAACACCTTCGGTTCGCTCTTGCTCGGTGTTCCGGACGGGGATGGCCTGCGCTACATCGGAAACGTCGGCGTCGGGTTCGCCGGCGGTGAACTGGAAGAACTCTCGCGACGGCTGTCTCGCTTGGAACGCAAGACATCCCCGTTCGATTCCGTTCCGGACAAGCAGGCGAAGGACGCGCACTGGGCGCGGCCGTCGATCGTCGGCGAAGTCGTCTTCGGTGGCTGGACCGACGCGGGCTGCCTGCGCAACCCTCGCTGGCGCGGACTGCTGCCGGACGTGTCCGCCGACGAGGTCGAACTCGACGGCTGATCAGGTGGCTCGGCGCGCCCGCACGATCATCACGATCCCGGCGAGCACGACCAGCGCGCCCGCGACGATATTGCCCACCACACCGGAGGTCGTCGGCGGGGTGACCTGTTCGTCGGAGGTCGGGATCGCAAACGGTGAGACGGCGGCCCACAGGCCCAGCACCGGCAGCACCCAGGACAACGGTTGGAATCGCGTCGAAGCCAGCGTCCGGCCCGCGGCGAGCAGCGCCAGCGCGAGGCCGGTGACGGTGTTGCTGACGGCGAGATCCGCGGCGCCGCCGAAGCCCATGATCCAGGGCGCCAGGATCAGGTAAAGACCGCACAGCAGGATCAATCCGGCTTCGGGGTTCGTCTTCGGCCTCGCCTCGGTCACGCGGCCGGTGGTGGCGTTCATAGGATCAGCCCCTTTCCCGGAAGGAATACCCGGTCAAGGGGAAGACCAACATTCGATGCGACGAAAGGGTGAACGGGTTAGTTCAGCGCCTCTTCGACGTCCTGCCGGACATCGAGGCCCGCGCCGACGCCGCTGACGTCCAAGATCCGCAGGACGAGTTTGGTCTTGGCGACGACCGAGAACCTCGCCGACGCCGCCGCGGCCTCCTCCAGTGCGTGCAGTCCGGCGCAACTGAGGAAACCGACCTCCGAGAGGTCGAGGATCACCTGGTCCGCCGTGCCGCACGCGCCGGTCAGCTCGGTGCGGAATCGCGCGACCGTGGCCGCGTCGATTTCACCCACAGCGGTGAGGACGAGTACTCCCGGGGTGCGACGAGTGGTGGTGACGGCCAGCTCCGGCGACTCTGCCGGGATACGCGGACCAGGCAACATGGGGCGCCTCTCTCCAGACCACCAAGTTCCCATCGACGGTACTCGACCAGCCGGGAAGGTCAACCCCGGAGTGGACTAGTCCGGAGTGCACCCTCCTTCTGGATCGGAACAGTTCGAATTGGCCTAGCTGAGCCATTTCGGGCGTGGTCCCTTGCGGACCTGTCGCCATTCGCCAAGGAACTCGTGGTGCGCGGACTGGGCGGTGGCGACCGAACGTCCATGCACCAGGCCATATGTGAAAGCATTTTCGCTTTCTGCGTAGGCGCGGAGCCCCAGCAACCGCAGGACTTCCCGCGTCACCACGACGTCGTGATGTGTGCCCAGTGTGCTCTGGACGGCCTTGACGTTCTTCCTCCACTTGCGCAGTTTCTTCCCGGTCACCGGGCGGACGGTGTCCGCCGCGTACCGCGCGCGCTTGGCCTTCTTGCGGACCTCGTGCAAGGCCGCGTCCAGTTCGGGACCGGGCTCCAGCTCCTTCGCCGCGGTGACGGCCTTGCGCAGTTTCCGGTCCGATCGCGCGACCGCCTTCCGCAACTCCTTCTTGCCGCCGCCGCGCTTCCCTGTTTCGCGAATCAGCTTTTCCAGTGCTCGCAACAGATCCGTGTACCGCTTGCTGTCGAGAGCCCGGCGCGCCTGCACCTTGGCCTGCTCGGCTTCCCTCGCGAAATGCCGGGTCATGAGCTGTTC
Organism: uncultured Actinomycetota bacterium; assembly: GCA_963766045.1. GTDB lineage: Bacteria > Actinomycetota > Actinomycetes > Mycobacteriales > Pseudonocardiaceae > Amycolatopsis. The sequence goes on from CAVXYN010000003.1 coordinate 4,323,510, forward strand.
GACATTCCCCAGCACCAGCTCGGGCGGCAAGGCCTTGACCTCTTCGCGCAGCCGTTCCTCCATCACCTCGTTATCCCTGGCCGGCCCCAATTCCCCTGCGAGCCAACGAAGTTCGGCGGCAAGCTTGTTCGCGACGTCGCCGTCCAGCGAACGCCGGAAGGTCCTCAACGCACTTCGCATCCGCCTGCAGGCGACGCGCATCTGATGCACCGAGTCCTCGACGTCCCTTCGTACGCCGACATCGTTGCGCCGCACGGTATCCAGCTGATCGTTCAGGTAGTTCCGCAGCACCTGGCGCGCCGCTTTCCCACCGGAACGCGCGGTCTCCGGCACCAGGTCACCGGTGAGCCGCCGCAGTTTCGACGGCCATTTCGACCGCTTCGCGCCTGCCCGGATGACAGCCTTGTCAAGCATGTCGAGAACCCGGGGATCAGCTCCCGGCGCAAGCTCGATCTCGATCTCCCGCCAGTTGTCGAGCCTCGCCTGCTCGCCACCCGCCTCGCCGGTGACAACGTCGTCGGTCAGGGTCGCGAGTTCCCTGCCCTGATCGTCGAGCAAGGCGTACGACGTTCGCTCGGTGCGCAGATGCGCCGCCTGGACCAGCTTGGCGCCGAGCGTATGCGCGCGGACCAGCTTCGCCAGCTCGCCGGGCACCTTGTCCGGGCCGCCCGACAACGGCAGCCGGAGCTCCTCACGCCGGTCCTCGGACACCGGGAGCTTGAGGTGCCAGCCCTCGTCGCTCCCGCCGATCCGGCGGCGCAAGGTGATCCCCGCCTGCGCGAGCCGGAAGTCGCGGGTGTCGAAGTACGTGGCGTCGAGGACGTCGACCCTTGGCTCGGCCTGGCTCGTCACCGGACCGGAAGGCGCCAGGCGCGGGATCGGCCGATCGGCCGCCAGGTCGTACTTGCGCTCGATCTCGGCTTCGACGGCCGGGGAACGGTCCTGCGTCTTCGTCACCACGGACTCCTCTTCTTCCTCAGGGCGTATAGCAAGAACTACCCCAGGAAGCGCTCTCAGGAAACCTTGGTGAGCGACGCGGTCCAGTCCGTCACGCCTGCTCCTTCGTACGTTCATACTCATCTGCCAGCTGCGCGAGCAGCCTTCGCGACTCTCCCTCATTGAGGGAATCGCCCTCGAGTCTCGCGACAAGGCTGAAGTAGACCTCTACCGCGACACGATCGTCGATGAACACCCCGGCCACATAGGTCTCCGTGAAGACCACCGCGGGATGGTCGGCGAATTCCATGACGACGAACGAATCATCCAGTGCCCGGCCCATTTCATTGGATGCGGGGACCACCCGGATGGAGTACTGCGGCAGATTCGTCGCGATAACCAGGTGAAGCAGTTGCTCGTGCATCAGCGCGAGGCTGCCGACGACCGACCGCAACGCCCGCTCGTGGATGAAGAACGTGCATTGAGGCGGACTGGACTCCAACAGCGTCCGCTGCCGGTCGAGACGAGCCTCGACCACCAAATCCAGCTGTTTCCTCGTGCGGTTCCCCACCAATTCGAACACCGCCCGGGCGTAGGACTCGATCTGCAACAGCCCGGGAATGACCAGCGGCTCATAGGTCACCACGCAAGTCGCCAGATTCTCCTGAATGATAAGAGACTTCATCGGATCGACGAGGTCGTCGAAGTACGGCCGTACCCAGTACAGCTCATTGCCCGACTGAGCGAGCTCCAGCAAGCAGTCCCGTTCCGCCCCCGCCTCACCCGCCGTGGCAAGGTACAGCGCCGCATCCACGACGGACAGTTCCCGCAAGCCTTGCTCCCACCGGGTCACCTTGCTCTGCAACCAGCCGTTGCGGCGGCTCACGTCGGCCCCGCTCATTCGCCGGAGTTGCCGGAACTCCTTCATGCGGTGCCCCAGCTCACGGGTCCGCGCCGTCGAATCCTTCTCAACCATGCGGCACACGCTAGAACCGAACTCCCGTTACGCAGCGACAGCCACGCACGAATTCACCTCAACGGATAATAACTTGCGCCCACGCATTATTCGCGAAGCGCCGCTTCGCGAGCGAAGCAGCTTCGCACACGAAGCAGTCTTTCAATTTCTCTCTCCAATAACAACCGAATCTTTGTTCGACATAGGCGCAAATGCGTGAGGGCCACCCTGACGTACCTAGAGTCCGTGAGGGCCACCCTCACGGACTCGCAACGGTCGTGAGGGTGGCCCTCACGCGCTCCCGGGGCGGCCCGCAGGTAGTCACACGCGTGATTACAGGGGTAACACGCGTGCTTGAAGGGGCCACACACGTGCTGGCCTCCTTCGCTACCTCCACGCGCCTACCCGACGTCGCGTACGTAAACACGGGTGGGCCGCACTTCGTCGACGAAGTGCGGCCCACCCGGCCAACGAGCACGCGCCGTCACCCCCAGTCCCGCACTCCCGGGACGGCGCGAAGTCCGCTCACCTGAGCGCGAGTCAACCCGCCGGTCCCATAATTTCGCCAAACGCGGACGCGGAAGTGCCCTCGGCGAGCTATCCGGAGGCCGCCCTGAAGCGGATCTTCGTCAAGGCTTCACGAGCCTGGTCACGCTGCGGCCTGCCCTGCTCGACGGCCGCGAGGTCCTGGAGGGCGCGCAGTTCCCATACCGGGAATCCCAGCTCGTGAAACAGTCCGGCGGCGGTGCGGAAACCATCGGCGGCCTCGGCCGTGACACCCGCGTCCGCTCGCAGCCGTCCCAGGCTGAGCAGGGCGTAGCCGCCACCTCGGCGGTCGCGCAGCTCGCGGAAGGTTCCCATCGCCCGGCGCAGATGCTCTTCCGCCCGGGCCTGGTCACCGGCCCGGCGCAGCGACTCGCCGAAGCTGCGGTGCGTGTACGCGGCGGCGTGGCCGTGACCGAGGTGTTCGAACAGCTCCAGCGACCGCGAGAGGCACCGTTCACTCTCCCCCGCGTCGCCCGCTTTGGAGTGCAGATCGCCGAGGCTGCGCAGGACGTGTGCCTCCCAGTGCCGTTCGCGCGAGCTGAGGGAGCCGTCGAGTGCACTCACCAGCAGGTCGCCCGCCTCGTCCGTCCGCCCGTTCCGGCGCAGGACGTCGGCGTAGCGTTTCGCGGACCGGTCGTGCTGCCGCCCGTCGTCGCAGTGGAGAGCGAGCAGCAAGCTCGCCTCGAAGCATTCCTTCGCCCGCCGGAAATCGCCGAGGTCGTCCCACAACGAGCCGAACTGGGCGGAGGCCATCGCCTGACCGGCGAGATCGCCACAATCCCGCAGCAGGTCCAACGCCTCACGCAAGGTCTCGATCGCCGCCGAAGTCCGACCGCAATCGACATCGATGTCGGCCAACGCGACCAGCGCCGCACCGGTTCCCCGTAGATCACCCAACGACCGGAACCGCGCCTCCGCCAAGGCGAAACACGTCCTGCCCCGCGCGGAATCCCCCGCACTCCAATGAGATTGCCCGAGCCGGAGCAGCTTCCCCGCCTCCGCGGGCAGATCCGGCGGCTTCCGTACGACGTCGAAGCCGAGTAGCGCCACTGTGCCACCACGCCGGGGACTGACCAAGCCGCTGTACGCGTCGGCCAGCCGACTGGTCAGCTCGGTCCAGCCGTAGGCACTCGCGAGCCGGACGGCGGCCGCCAGATTCGCGGTTTCGGTCTCACGCCAGGAAATCGGGTCGGCCGCGACCCGGTCCAGGATCGCGGCGGGCACGTCGGTCCGGCGTTCCTCCAGGAAGTCGGCGTCGAGGGCCGACACCGCGTGCTCGGCCACGGCCGCCATGGCGGTCAGCGCCCGGCGGACGGCGTCCTGATCCGGAGGTTCGCGCAGAGCGAGCCGCAAGAGCCCGGGTACCCGGTACCTGGTGAATCCGGCGAGATCCCGTTCGGCGGAGAGCAGGTGGTCGTCGGCCAGTTCGTCGAGCAGGTCGCTGGCTTCGTCGAGGGGACGGTCGAGCAACGCGGCCGCGCACCAGTCGGCGACGTCGGTTGCGCCGGGGAAACCCAATAGCCGCAGGGCATTCAGCTCTCGCGGCGCGAGTTCGGCGAGGGCTCCGGCGAGTACGGGACGGACCGCGAGGTCTCCGGCGGAGAGTTCGTCGAGGCGCAGTCGCTCGTTCTCCAGCCGAGTGGCGAATTCGTCGATCGCCAGCCTCGGTCGTTTGGCCAGTTTCATCCCGGCTGCGCGGACGGCCAGTGCCAGCCCGTCGCAGCAGGCCAGGAGACGGCGGACGGCGTCGGGTTCGGCGGTCAGCCGTTTCTCCCCGGCGATCGCGCCGAGCAGCACTCGTGATTCCACAAAGGACAGTTCGCCGACCTCGACCGGCTTGGCGCCGACCAATCCCGCGAGCCGGCGGCGGGTGGTGATCAGCGTCGCGCAGCCCGGTCCGCTCGGCAGAAGGGGCCGTATTTCGGCCTCGGACCGGGCGTTTTCGAGGAGCACCAGCAGCTTCCGGTCGGCCGTCCGGCTACGCCACAGCGCTGCCAGCTCGGCCTCACCTCGCGGGAGCTCCTCCTCCGCGAGGCCGATCGCGCGCAGGAATCCCGCGAGCACGTTCTCGCTCCCCCGCAGGTCCGCGACGAGCTGTCCGTCCGGGAACCTCTTGCGCACGCGCCACGCCGCCTGCACGGCGACGGTGCTCTTCCCCGTTCCCGCCGCGCCGCGGAGCACGACCGGGCCGGGATCGCGCAGCGCGCGGCCCACCTCCGACAGCATCGCGGCACGGCCGGCGAAATCGGGAACAGCCGCGTGAAGCCGGCAGGGCGGTCCTCCGGTGGACCAGCCCGTTCCGGCGATCCGTCGCTGTGCCGACGACAACTCCGTACTCGGGGACACCCCCGCGTGCTCCCAGAGCGCGCGGCGGCAGCGGTCGAGGACGTCCAGCGCCGCGTCCCGGCGACCGAGACGGTCGAGGGCGCCGGCGAGCCATACGGAAAGACGTTCGTCGGCCGGGCGTCCGGCCAGCTCGGGACCGAGCCTCTCGACGACCGCCTTGTGGTCCCCGGCCGCGACGTCCAGCTCCACGAGCTGTCCCAGCACCGAACCGCGCCGCTCCTCCAGCCACAGTTTGTGCGCCTCCACCAGCGGGCCACCCGGGACGTCGGCGAACGCCGCCCCGCGCCAGCACGCCAGCGCCCGGCCCAGCAGCGCACGCCGTTCGTCGCCGACGGCCTCCCCTGCCGCGATCGCCAAACCCAGGAATACACCGACGTCCAGTTCGCCGTCGGCGACCGTCAGGCGGTACCCGCGCGGCCCGGACCGCAGGCGCTGGTCCGCGCTGTCCACCGGAACCCCGGGCGACAAGACCTTGCGCAGCTTGGAAACCGCGACCTGGACGACCGCGGCCGCACTCGGCGGCGGTCGTTGCGGCCACAGCTCGTCGACAAGGGTGTCCCGGTGGACGAACTCGTTCGGTCTGGTCAGGAGCACCGCGAGCACCCGGCGGGGCTGACCCGCCGAGGGCAACGGAACGGAGGCCACCAACGGCCCGAGCACCTTGAACTCCACGAATCACCAATCACCTGACGGGTGCGCAGAATCTAACCCGGTACAGGGCCTCCGCAGCCGCTTCTCACCCGGATGGCCGCGCGTGCGCGAGCAGCTTTTCCCGCAGCGCGGGATCCTCGGCGAGGCCTTCGTTCAGCGTGTACTCCAGGAACGCCTTCAAGTCCCCGACCGGCGGATTGGTCCAGTCCAGCTTGCCCAGGGGCGGCTCCGGGTCGTACTCGATGATGAACTGGAGCGACCGGGCCACATCGGTACCGGCAAGCCGCTGCACGAGGTGCAGTGCGAGGTCGATCCCCGCGGACACCCCGGCCGCGGTGATCACGTTCCCGTCCTCGACCCAGCGCTCGGCGACCGGTTCCGCGCCGAAAGCGCGCAGCAGGTCGCGGAACATCCAATGCGTGGTCGCCCGGCGTCCATCGAGCAGCCCGGCCTCGCCCAGCACCAGCGAGCCGGTGCACACCGACGTCACCAGCTCCGCTCCCGCGGCGGCATCACGCACGTAGTCGATCAGCTTCTTGTCGGCGAGGGCCTTCAGCGTCGGCGCGGCGCCACCGGGAACGAGCACCGCGAACGGCGACGGGACCTCTTCGTAGGTGTGGCTCGCCGCGATCCGCAGCGGGTTGTCCGTGGCGATCGGCTCCTTCGTCTCGCCGACCACGACCGTGCGGTACTCCGGCAGCGTGCTCGCCAGGCCGTCCAGCACCGTCAGCGGTCCGACCATGTCGAGCGAGGTCAGCCCGGGGTAGACCACGAACGCGATGGTCTTCTTGTCGTCAGTCATGACGACGACCATGTCGGACCTCGTGCGGGGGCAAGGACCGAATGTCCGGATTCCTGCGAACTACGTCCGACGGCCAGCAGTGGCTGCTAACGTGCGATCATGCCGGGTTCACCCAGACGTGTGCTGATCGTCGGGTACTCCAATGCGGAGATGCTCGACATCGCCGGCCCGGCCGACGTGCTGGACGCCGCGACCAAACTCGGCGGACGGCCGGGTTACGAGATCATGCTGGCCAGTGTCGACGGGCGCGGCATCCGCTGCGAATCCGGTCTGGTCCTGCAGGCACAGCACCGGATCGACCAGGTCACCGGCGACCTGGACACGCTCATCGTCGCGGGCGGGACCGGGCACGAGGCGGCCGCCGCAGACCCGAGGGTGGTGGCCCACATCGGCAGGCTCGCGCAGCGCACCCGCCGCGTCGCGTCGGTGTGCACCGGCGCGACCGTGCTCGCCGCCTGCGGGCTGCTCAACGGGCGCCGCGCCACCACGCACTGGCGGTTCGCGAACCGGCTCGCCACGAACTATCCGCAGGTGAACGTGGACCCGGTGCCGCTCTATGTCCGTGACGGCAACGTCTACACCGCGGCCGGGGTCACCAGCGGCATCGACCTGACCCTGGCCTTCGTCGAAGAGGACCACGGTCCGAGCCTCGCCCGCGAAACCGCCCGGATGCTGGTGACCTACCTGCAGCGGCCGGGGAACCAGGCGCAGGTGAGCATGTTCCTCTCGGGTCCCCCGCCGGAGAACCGGCTGGTCCGCGACATCACCGCGTACGTGTCCGAACATCTCGCGGGCGACCTCAGCACCACCTCGCTCGCCGGCCGGGCCGGGATCAGCACCCGCCAGCTGACCAGGCTGTTCGACGCGCACCTCAGCACCACGCCGAGTCGCTACGTGCGGGCCGCGAGAACGGAGAACGCGGCGAAACTGTTGTGCGGTACCGAACTCCCGCTCACGTCGATCGCGCGGCGCTGCGGATTCGGCTCGACCGAGACGCTGCGCCAGGCCTTCCTCGACCATTTCGACACCCCGCCGTCGGCCTATCGCCGCGTCCACCTGCGGCAGGCCTTCGGCTGACATTTCCCGAAACAGCCGCAACGAACGCGGGGCCAGGCGGAGTCTGCACAGTGTGGAGTCCATGGAACACGCCTTCGACGAGTTCGCCCGCGAGCAGCTGCCGGCACTGGTGCGGTTCGCCGCCGTCCTGACCGGCGATCGCGACCTCGCGCAGGATCTCGTCCAGGACGCGCTGGTGCGCGCGCACCGGCACTGGGCACGGGTGACCTCGGCCGACCGGCCGGATCTCTATCTCCGGCGGATGGTCGTCAACGGACATCTGTCGTGGCGGAAACGCTGGTACCAGCGTTCCGTCCGGCCGACGCCGGATTACGCCGGCACCGAGCCGTCCTCAGGGGATCCAGCGGCCGCGGTCGCCGATCGTGACCAGCTCGCGGTCCTCCTGCGAAGGCTGTCCCCTGCCCAGCAAGCGGCGATCGTCCTGCGGTTCTACGAAGACCGCGACGACGCCGAAATCGCCGAAGCGATGGGCTGTGCCACCGGCACGGTGCGCAGCCACATCTCGCGCGGGCTCGCCGTCCTGCGGCTCCGCCTCGATTCCGACCTCACGGAGGTATCCGAACCATGACCGACCTCGAACTGCTCCGCGAAACCCTGCGGGAGCGCGAAAATCTGGCCCCGGACCCGATCGTGGTGCTGGCAAGGACACAGGCCTCCCTGCAACAGCGCTGGTCGGTACGGCGCGCCGCCGCCTTCACCACGGCGGTCGCCGCCACGGCAGGCGTGCTCGTCGCGGGAGCGACGCTGACCACGGGCGATCGCCCGTCGGGTCCGGCACCCGTGCCACTGGCCCCCGCCGCACCACAGCTGACGACCGTGGCCCCGGCCCAGTCACCACCCACGGTGCTCAAGGTGTACCTGGGCGACAGCGGGGATCCGCAAGGGGCGTACCGCTTCTGCCCGATGAACTCCGCCGATGACGGCCCCGCGTGCGTGATCGTCGGCATCGTGAACGGCACGGCGCCAACCACCTGGCGGCACACCAAGGACGGCAAGGAAATCCCCCTGCGCCCGGACGGTGACCTCCTGGTCTCCGAGGACGGCCGTGTCGTGGTCCGGCAGCAGAACGCCGAGCACTGGATCTCCGTGACCTCCGAGTCCGCGAACACCGCGACGCTCAAGGAGATCGCAAGGAGCGAGCTGATCGGGTGATCACCGGGTCCGGGCCCCCGTGAGCAGGCCCGGACACCCGCGTGCAGGATGTGCGGGTGGACCGCCGCGACATCTCCGACGACGACACCGGCCCGATTCGCCGGGTAACGGACACGCCGTCCGATCGTTCTTCCGGAACGTCCGGATCTCCGCGCCGGACCCCGCCCGAGGGCACTCGTCGCCCACGTCCCCAGCAGCCACGGTCGCGTCCGGTGGAGCCGGGTAAACGCCGCGCCGCCGAACCCAAGCCGAAGTCCGAGCCCGTCGGACACGGGCACTCGCACGGCCACGGCCCGGCGGCACCCGCGTCGCGCCGGGTCCGGACGCTGCTGATCTGGCTGCTCGCCCCGCTCGCCGTCGCCACCCTCGCCGCCATGATCCTGCTGTATCCGTGGGGCAAGGACTCGCCGAAAAGCGTCTTCCCGCAAGGGACTCCGGTGAACGCCACGATCACCACGACGATCAGCGGGCCGTGCCTCGCCGAAGGGCAGGTCCAGGTCGGCGAGCCGCCGCCGGACGCGAAGCCGTGCCTCACCGCCGAGCTGACCATGACCGACGGCCCCGCCGCCGGGAAGCCGGTGAAGCTGATCATCCCGATCGAACCGAGTACCCCGAGGTTCACCACGGGCGACGAGGTGGTCCTGTCCTACAACGGTGGCGACGTCGCGAACTCGACGTCGTTCCAGATCGTCGACTTCCAGCGCGGGACACCGCTGCTGCTACTCGCCGGCCTGTTCGCGCTCGCGGTGATCCTGCTGGGCCGCTGGCAGGGGCTCGCCGCCCTCGGCGCGCTGGGGCTGAGTTTCGTCGTGCTGGCACTGTTCGTACTCCCCGCGATCCTCGCCGGGCAGAATCCGCTGCTGGTCGCGATCGCGGGCGCCGGCGCGATCATGTTCATCGCGCTGTATCTGACGCACGGACTGTCCGCGAGAACCTCGGTGGCGGTACTGGGGACGCTGGTCAGCCTGATCCTGATCGGCGTGCTGTCCGCGATCTTCTCGGCCGCCGCGTCGCTCACCGGGCTCGACGACAACACCTCGCAGCTGATCGGCTCGCTCGGCCAAGGCATCGACGCGCGCGGACTGCTGCTGGCCGGCGTCGTGATCGGCGCGCTCGGTGTACTGGACGACGTCACGGTCACGCAGACGAGCGCCGTCTGGGAACTCCGGCGCGCGAACCCCTCGCTCGGCTGGCGCGAGCTCTACGGCGCCGGGCTGCGGATCGGGCGCGACCACGTCGGGTCCGCGGTCAACACGCTCGTCATGGCGTACGCGGGTGCCGCGTTGCCGGTGCTCCTCTACACCTCGCTGTCCGGCGTCGGACTCGGCACGATCCTGGGTGCGGAGGACATCGCACAGGAGATCGTGCGGACGCTGGCCGGGAGCGTGGGCATCGTCGCGGCGGTGCCGGTGACCACGGTGCTGGCCGCGCTCATCGCCTCCCGGGAACCCGCGACCCTCGCTGACACCGTCTGAGGCGTACCTCAGGAATCACTGGAGTCACAGGCGCCCCAAAGGGCGAGTCCACCGCGCGATCACGGGCCGCAGTGGGGTACGAAGGGCCGCATCCGAGGTTCAGGTGATCGGAGGGGCCATGTTCGACTTCGTCTTCGCAGTCCCCAGGCAGCTGACCGCCGTCGCCCGGCGCGTCATCGTCTCGACCTTCGAAGCGGTCGAGGCGGTCCCCCGGATCGCCGCCGCGCTCGACGACGTCCGGGCGACGCTGAAGCACTCGAGCGGCTGGCGACCTTCGCCGCGAGCGAACTGCCCGAAATCGTCTACCAGCTCGAGGAAATCAAGACGCGCCTCGAAAAGCTGGAAGCTACTCCAGCGTTGCCACGAAACGGCTGACGGCCTCCATGGTGAACCTCTGGATGTATTTGCCCGCGGGGGCGGCGGAGGCGAGCCGGTAGAGCGGCCGTTCCGCGGCGGCGTCCCCGCGTGCCTCCGACTTCAGCTGTGCCACCAGCAGTTCCGAGAACACCAGCCCATTCGCCTCGGTGTTGTTGACGAGCGCGTTCGCCAGCCTGCGCAGTTGCAGGACGCCGAGTTCGCGGCCGCCCGCACCCGAGTAGACGGCCAAGTCGACCTTCGCGACCTTGCGGCGTTTACCGGCGTTGACCAGCAGACTGACCGTCCGGGTGCCGCGGACGTCGCTGATCACCAGGTCGATGCGCTCGGCGCTGGTCAGTTCGACGCGGCGCAGGCCCCAGGTGCGCACGATGAGCGTGCTGCCTTCGAGCCAGATCCGGCGGCGCAGGTTGTAGAACATGATGTAGAGCAACGGCAACGCGATCACCGCGGCGACCACGAGACCGGCGATCTCGCCGCCGATCAGCCCGGCGATCCCGCCGAACGCGGCCGCGAAGATCGTCACCCCGACGATGCTCGAACAACCGCGCCTGCGGCGGAGCTTGGGATCGTCGTGGAACAGCGGGAGACGCTCGGGAGCGCTGGGCGTGGGAGCGTCGGAAGTGGGCTCGGTCATTTCGTTCACGCTCCCGTCCCGGCCAGGAACGGGTTGCCCGCGCGTTCCTGCCCGATCGTGGTGGCGGGCCCGTGCCCAGGTAGGACGACGGTGTCATCGGAAAGGGTCATCACCTTGGCGCCCAAGGACTTCACCAGCTCGTCGCCCTCGCTCGAGGACCGTCCGATGGATCCGGCGAAGAGGCTGTCCCCGGTCAGGGCGACGCGGCCGCCCTCGGTGGACGCCAGCCCGAAGACCACCGAACCGGCGGTGTGCCCCGGCGTATGGGACACGGTGATCTCCAGTCCCGCCAACCGGAGCGGGCCCTGAACGAGTGGCACGATCCCGTCCTTCCATTCCCCGGCGTCCCCGTCACAGAGTGGCAGGTCCGCCTCGTGAAGATAGAGAGGTATTCCGTAACGCGCACCGGCAGCCGGCGCCGAAGCGACATGATCGGGATGGCCGTGCGTGGCGAGCATCGCGACAGGCGTCAGCCGGTGCTGGTCCAACGCGGCCTGGATGGGTTCGAGCGCGTCTTCGCCGGGATCGACGATCACGCACTCGCCGCCGGCAGCGGGCGCGAGCAGGTAGCAGTTGGCTTGGAGGGCGCCTGCCGGGAACCCGACAACCAGCACGAAACGTCTCCTCGCATGATTCCGCCGAACAGGTGACCGGATGGCCCTGATCACGATCAAGTAAGCGTAGCGGCCCCTGTACGGGGGCCTCACAGGCTGTGCCCATAGACTTCCGCTACCTCAGACGTGTGACATCGAGTGGAAACCGAGGAGGGCGGGTGCCGACCAACCAGCAGCGCCGCGAAGCCGCGAAGCGCAAGCTCGAGCGACAGATCGTGCACAGGGCCGAGAAGGCCAAGCGGCGCAGGATCGTCGGCTCGGTCGCGGTCGTCGGCGTCGTCGCGATCGTGGCAGGCGCGGTGTGGTGGATCGTCAGCAGCAGCAACAAGAGTGACGACGCTGCGGACGCCTCCCCGAGCTCGGCTCCCCCGACCCCTACCGAGGTCACGATCCCGACGGAGCGGACCCCGATGCCGAAGCGGGCGACTCCGCTCGCGAACCCGGTGTCGTGTGACTACAAGGACGACGCCAGCAAGGCCGCGTCGAAGAAGGTGAACAAGCCGGAAGGCAAGGACGTCTCTTCGAACGGCATGGTGGACGTCGTGCTGAAGAGCACCGCGGGCGACATCCCGCTGAAGCTGGACCGGGCGCTCGCGCCGTGCGCGGTGCAGAGCTTCATCAGCCTCTCCAAACAGGGCTACTTCAACGACACCAAGTGCCACCGGCTCGGCACGTCCGGCCTGCAGATGCTCCAGTGCGGCGACCCCGAAGCCAGCGGCATGGGCGGTCCGGGCTACACGATGCCGGACGAGGCGTTCCCGGAGATCAAGTACGGCCGCGGCATCCTCGCGATGGCGAAGACGCAGCAGCCGAACTCGGGCGGCAGCCAGTTCTTCATGGTCTACGGCGAGGCGGAGCTGCCCGCGGACTACTCGGTCTTCGGCAGCATCTCCGACGAGGGCCTGAAGGTGCTGGACAAGGTCGCGAAGGGCGGCGTCAACCAGCAGTCCGGCAGCGGTGACGGCACCGGCGAGCCGAATATCGAGGTCAAGTTCACCGGCGTCACGGTCAACGCCTGACGTGAACCGCATCGAGCTCAACGGCGCGCCCGCCAGGTCCGAGGACCTGGCGGGCGCGCTCGGTTACGGCCATTTCACCGCGATGCAGGTCCGCGACGGCAAGGTCCGGGGCCTGGACGTGCACCTGGACCGGCTGGTGGCGAGCACGCGGCGGCTGTTCGCCGTCGACCTCGACACCGACGCCGTGCGCGGGTACGTCCGGCAGGCCGTCCAGGACGAGCCGGCGCTGTCGGTGCGGGTCGTGATCTTCTCGCGGTCGATGAACTGGTCCGACCCCGGCGCGCCCGCCGAACCGGACATCCTGGTGCGGACGGCTCCACCGCATGAGCACGAAAGCAGCCCGCTGCGGCTGCGTTCCGTGCGCTACGAACGGGTGTTGCCCGAGGTCAAACATGTCGGCACGTTCGGGCTGATCCATCACTCGCGCGAGGCGAAGATGGCGGGCTACGACGACGCGCTGTTCATCGACTACCAGGGCCGGGTCAGCGAGGCGTCGATTTGGAACGTCGGATTCCTCGACGGCGGCACGGTGATCTGGCCGCAGGCACCGGTGCTCGACGGCATCGGCCAGCAGCTCATCCGGAAGGGGCTCGACCGCAACGGGATCCCCCAGCAGGTTCGCGACGTCCTCCCGGCCGAGCTGCCGGAACTGGACGCCACCTTCCTGACGAACTCGGAGACCATCGGCCGCCCGGTGGGTTCGCTGGACGACGTCGAGCTCCCGTTCGACCCGAAGATCGTCCCGATGCTGACCGAGGCGTTCGAGAGCAACCCCTGGGATGAAATCTAGATCGAACCGTCACCCGCCTTGGCGCGTGTAGTGAGTAGCCGGATTCACCGCTTCCCGGAAAGGGAGGACCCTTGGCTGCTCAACGGGTTCGAACCAGCTCCACTCGCGTTTTGGCCTGTGCGTGCCCACTGTTCGCCGTTTTCGCGGTCGGCGGCGTGGCCTACGCGCAGGAACAGGCACCCGCACCGGTCGTCAAGTACTACGTCGTCCCGTACTCGGCGAACCCGGACGAGAACACGTTGTTCCGGATAGCGGAACAGACACTGGGCGCCGGGGCGCGTTATCCGGAGATCTTCCAGCTCAACCAGGGCAGGCCCCGGCCAGACGGCACGGCCTTCACCAACGCGGCCTCGATTCAGCCCGGTCAGGTCCTGCAACTCCCCGACGACGCGCGCAACTCCGCCAACGGGCCGTTGCCCGCGGGGCAACCCCCGGCCGTCCAGGTGCCACCCGCGCCACAGCCCGCTCAGCCGGTCACCACGACGACCAATACGACCTCGGGAAGCATCGTCGCCTCGCTGACGACCGGGATCGGCGGCGCGGTGCTGGGTCTCCTCGGCGGGCTCAGACTGCGTCGCGCCTGGACGAAGCGTGCGGACAAGGACTCTTCGCCGGTGATCACCCCGGATCCGCCGACCGAGCCTCTGGTCCAGCCTGCGGCCACGCCGCCGTCGCCGGCGAGGCAGGCCCCCGAGAGGCCCTCGCGGCCGCGCCAACCGGATGACGAGTTCAAGCCCAGCAGCGGAATCCTCGAGATGCCGGCGAAGAGGCCGAAGCACCTGCTGGACGAGACAGGGCCGATCCAGGACTGGGTTCCGCTGCCCGGAACTCCCGGCGAGCACTCGTACTTCTTCCTGAGTACGGCCGACACCCAGCTGATCGCGGCCATCCACCCCGACTCCAACGTCAACCTCACGATCACCACCTCACCGGCGCTGCCGCGAGTGGTGCTGGACGGGAACGAGATCCCGGATATCCGGAAGATCAGCGGCAACTGATCGACAGGCCTGGAGACTGCCCTCTCGGCTGTCCTTCGGTGCGGGTGCCGGACATCCGGCGCTGGTCCACTGGAGAGCATGACCGATATCCGTGTTCGCATCGACTCGCTCGAAGACGCTCTGGCCGCTGTGACGAGCGTCGGCCCGCTCGCGCGGGACGGCGACGGTCGGCCGATCTCGCCGCCGTCCGCGCCGCACTGGAAAGTACCAAGTCGATCTACGCCCGCTACGACGCGCGGATCGCGGCCGGCGAGGACTTGACGGAGCTGGCCCCTGCCCGACCGAGCCGAGGTCCACCAGCACACGATCTGGGCGGCAGAACCCTGCCGGAACGTGGTCAACGAACTCTTCCCGCTCGGGGGTGCGTCGTCGATCTACGAGCCGGGCCTGCTCCAGCGCGCGTGGCGGGATCTCAACGTGCTCATGCAGCACCTGTACCTGCGCCCCACGAACCACACGATCGCAGGCAAGGTCGCGCTCGGATTCGACGTGGTGGCGCCGCTCGTCTGACCGGCACGCCGCGTCGGCTCAGCGGTGGGTGAACTTGGGCGGCCTTCGGTTCAGGAAGGCCGCCACACCCTCGGCATAATCCTCGCCGTGCAGGGCGCCGAGCCGGATCTCGTCCACCTCGGCGTCGGATTCCTGTTGTCCCGCAACGATTTTCTCGATGATACGGTTCATGCCGCGCACCGACGCCTGCGACCGCGAGCACAACGTCTCGACGAACCTCGCCGTTGACGCCTCGAGTTCGCCCGCCGGGAACACTTCGTTGAGCAGCCCGATCTCCCGCGCCCGTCGCGCGTCGACGAGTTCGCCCGAGAGCAGGAAGTACTTCGCGTGCGCGGGCCCGACCAACGAAACCAGCTGACGCGTCGAGTCGAAGTGGTAGACGATGCCGAGTTTCGCCGGGGTGATCCCGAAACGCGATCCCTCCGCGGCGAACCGGAAGTCGCACGCGACCGAGATCTGGCAGCCGCCGCCGATACAGTTCCCCTGGATCATCGCCACCGACGGCTTCCGCAACGCCGTCAGCGCGCGTACGGCGCTCTCGACGGCCTTGTCGTAGGTCTCGGCCGCGTCGGCGCTGGAGCGCAGCTCCTGGAACTCGCTGATGTCCGCGCCCGCGGAGAAGTTCGCGCCCGCACCGGTCAGGAGGAGGACCTTGATCGCCGGGTCCGCCTCCACCTCCGCCACCACGTCCGGGATCGCCGCCCACATCCCGTAGGTGATCGCGTTCATCTTTTCCGGCCTGGCGAAGGTCAGCCGCGCGACGTCGCCGTCGCGGGCGAACTCGAACCCGTCAGTCATGCCCAGAACATTAGCCGCGGTGGTCACTCGCCCGGCGGGCAGTCGTGAATGACTCGGGGCCCTTGAGATGTCCCGAACGCCACATTGGGGACATTGAGCGTCTCGAACGTGGCGTTGGGGACGTGTCTATCCAGTGTGGACGGTGGCCTTCGCAGCACCTCGTTCCTCACGAAGCCGACGTGACCCGATACACGTCGTAGACACCCTCGACGCCCCGAACCACCTTCAGCACGTGGCCGAGATGCTTGGGGTCGCCCATTTCGAACGAGAACCGGCTGACCGCGACCCGATCGCGCGAGGTCGTGACCGACGCGGACAGGATGTTGACCTTCTCGTCCGCGAGGACCTTGGTGACGTCCGAGAGCAGGCGGTGCCGGTCCAGCGCCTCGACCTGGATCGCGACGAGGAACACCGAAGACGCCGACGGCGCCCACTCGACCTCGACGAGCCGCTCCGGCTGCGCCGTCAGGTCGTCGGCGTTGGTGCAGTCCGTTCGGTGCACGCTGACGCCGCCGCCACGCGTGACGAATCCGAGGATCTCGTCGCCGGGTACCGGGGTGCAGCAGCGGGCCAGTTTCGCCCAGATGTCTCCGGCGCCCTTTACGACGACACCGACGTCGTTCGAGCCGCGGCGGCGGGTGACGGTGGACGGGGTTGCCCGCTCGGCGAGCTCCTCCTCCGCCTCGTCGACGCCGCCGATGAGCGCGACCAGGCGTTGCACGACGTGCTTCGCGCTGGTGTTGCCCTCGCCGACGGCCGCGTACAGCGAGCTGATGTCGGGGTGCCGGAGTTCCGTCGCGACCGAGCCCATGGATTCGGCGGAGACCAGCCGCTGGATCGGGAGGCCGACCTTGCGGACCTCCTTGGTGATGGCCTCCTTGCCGCCTTCGATCGCCTCGTCGCGGCGTTCCTTGGCGAACCACTGGCGGATCTTCGCGCGCGCCTTGGGAGAACCGGCGAACTGCAGCCAGTCCCGGCTCGGCCCGGCGGTCTCGGCCTTCGAGGTGAAGATCTCGACGACCTCACCGTTCTCCAGTTTGCGCTCGAGCGCGACCAGTCTGCCGTTGACGCGGGCGCCGATGCAGCGGTGGCCGACCTCGGTGTGCACGGCGTAGGCGAAGTCGACCGGAGTCGAATCGACCGGCAGTGTGATGACGTCGCCCTTGGGCGTGAACACGAAGATCTCGCGCGCGGCGAGTTCGTAGCGCAGCGATTCGAGGAAGTCGCCCGGGTCCGCGGCCTCACGCTGCCAGTCGAGGAGCTGGCGCATCCACGCCATCTCGTCGACGTCCATCGCGTTGGCCCCGCCACCGCTGTGCGTGCCCCGTGTCTCCTTGTACCGCCAGTGTGCGGCGATGCCGTACTCCGCGGTGCGGTGCATCTCGTAGGTCCTGATCTGGACCTCGAGCGGTTTGCCGTCCGGCCCGATCACCGTGGTGTGCAGCGACTGGTACACACCGAATCGCGGCTGGGCGATGTAGTCCTTGAACCGGCCGGGGACCGGCTGCCAGAGCGCGTGGACGACACCCATCGCTGCGTAGCAGTCGCGGACGTCCTCGACCAGGATCCGCACGCCGACCAGGTCGTGGATATCGTCGAGGTCCCGGCCGCGGACGATCATCTTCTGGTGGATCGAGTAGTAGTGCTTCGGTCGGCCTTCGACCTTCGCGGTGATCCGCGAGCCGTCCAGGTTGCTGGTCAGGTCGGTGATCACCGACCGCAGGTACGTGTCACGCGATGGCGCGCGATCGGCCACCAGCCGGACGATCTCGTCGTACTTCTTCGGCTGCAGGATGGCGAACGCCAGATCCTCCAGCTCCCATTTGACCGTCGCCATCCCGAGCCGGTGGGCCAGCGGGGCGAGGACTTCCAGCGTCTCGCGCGCCTTGCGAGCCTGCTTCTCGGGCGGCAGGAAGCGCATTGTGCGCATGTTGTGCAGCCGGTCGGCCAGCTTGATGACCAGCACCCGGGGGTCGCGGGCCATCGCGATGACCATCTTGCGGATGGTCTCGGCCTCGGCGGCGGTGCCCAGTTTGACCTTGTCCAGTTTGGTCACACCGTCGACGAGCTCGCCGACCTTCTCACCGAAGTCGGCCTTCAGGCTCTCCAGTGAGTACCCGGTGTCCTCGACCGTGTCGTGCAACAGCGCGGCCACCAGCGTGGTGGTGTCCATGCCGAGCTCGGCGAGGATCGTCGCGACCGCGAGCGGATGCGTGATGTACGGGTCGCCGGACTTGCGTCTCTGCTCGCGGTGCAGCTCTTCGGCGACGTCGTAGGCCCGCTGGAGCAGGGCGAGATCGGCGTTGGGGTGCAGCTCGCGGTGGATGACGGCGAGTGGTTCGAGGACCTGCTTGACCGGTGCCGCGCGCTGCGCGGTGATCCGGCGGGCGAGGCGGGCGCGGACACGGCGCGTCGCCGACGGAGTGGGGGCGGCCCCGCCGGCCCCACTGGCGCCGTTGGGCTTGGCCTGGGTGGAAGCACCACCCGGCTCGGTGCCGTCCTTCGAGGACACCGCGGCATCGAGCTCTTGGCTCACCCGCACCTCCTGCGCTTTGTGCGGCCTTCGGACATCAAGGGTAACCGCTGACCCTCGCGGCTCTCTTGTCGCGCCCGATCAACAGATCTTCAGGGCCTCCACACGACGTCCCTCAAGCACGGAACGACCACCGAGCGCGGCGAGTTCCATCACCACGGAGATACCGGTGACCTGCGCCTTCGCGTCTTCCAGCAGTTTGCAGGTGGCCGCGACGGTGCCTCCGGTCGCCAGCACGTCGTCGAGAACCGCGACACGCCGGCCGGGCTGCACGACTACCGGCGGGCAGCTCGACGGTCGCCGTGCCGTACTCCAGCGCGTAATCGACCCGGCCGGCCACGCGGGGCAGTTTGCCGGGCTTGCGGATCAGCGCGACGCCGAGCCCGCGGGAGTAGCCGACGGCCGCGGCGAGCAGGAATCCGCGCGCCTCGACGCCCGCCAGGAGCTCGACGCCCGGGTCCACGGTGTCGGCCAACGCGTCGGTGACGGCGGCGAATCCCGCCGCGTCCGCGAACAGCGGGCTCAGGTCCCGGAACAGCACACCGGGTTCCGGGAAGTCCGGCACCTCGGTGATCAGGTTGAGCGCGTCGTCCAGCTTCATTACTTCCCTGCTCTCGTTTCACCGCGACCGGTTGTTATGAAAGGACCGTTCATAACAAAATTTGTTATGAACGGTCCTTTCATAACATCTGAAAACCGGACCGGTTACCTCTTGCGCTTACCAGTAGGACGGCCCTTGTGGTGGGCCTTCTGGTTACGGGCCGGGACGCTCGCCGCGGCGGCGTACGCCCGCTCCCGGCGAAGTTCTGCGTCGAGCGCGTCGTCGTCGGTCGGGTCGAAGTCCTCGTCGGCCGCGTTACGCTCGGCGGCCTTGCGGGCCTGGTTCGCGCGCCGCGAAGCGACCCGCTCGGCCTGCTGCCGGAACTTCGGATCCCGCATCTTGAAATCGACCAGCAGCGGGGTGGCCAGCGCGACCGAGGACAGCACGCCGACCAGGGTGCCGGTGAGCTGCACCAGCGCCAGATCCTGCAGCGTTCCGGAGCCGAGCAGGAGGTAGCCGACCACGAGCAGACCGAGGATCGGCAGCATCGCGATCAGCGCGGTGTTGAACGATCGCATCAGCGTCTGGTTCAGCGCCAGGTTGGCCGCCTCGCCGAAGGTGCGGCGGGTCAGCCCGAGCAGGCCGCGGGTGTTCTCGCGGACCTTGTCGAACACCACCACCGTGTCGTACAGCGAGAACCCGAGGATCGTCAGCAGACCGATCACCGTCGCCGGCGTGACCTCGAAGCCGATCAGCGAGTACACACCCGCCGTGACCACGATGTCGTGCAACAGCGACACCAGTGCCGCGGCCGCCATCCGTGGGTCGAAGTACAACGCCAGGAACAGCGTGACCGCGAGCAGGAACACCCCGAGTGCGATCAGTGCCTGCCGCGAGATCTCCCCGCCCCAGGACGCGCTCACCGCGCTGTCGCTGATGGCGCGGACGCTCGGCTGGCCGTTCGTCCCGATCGGGCCGAGCTGCTCGAACAGCGCCTGCTTCACCTTGGCGACCTCGGCCCCGTCCAGCGCCTCCGAGCGGAGCTGGATGGTCGACGAGACACCGCTGCCGACCTTCTGCACCTCGGAGGCCGGCTGGCCCAAGGCCTGAGCGAAGACGTCCTTGGCCTGTTCCTCGGTGATCTGGCCGCTCTTGCCGTTGGCGGGCAGCTGGATCTGGGTGCCGCCCTCGAAGTCGATGCCGAAGTTGAAGCCCTTGATCCCCATCGACGCGATGCACACCAGCACCAGGGCGCCGAAGAACAGGTACCAGCGTTTGCGCACGCCGACCACGTCGAACGCGCCGGTGCCCACGTACAGGCGGCGGAAGACGCTGTCGCGCTTGGCGCCGGTGGTGCCCTTGTCGTCGACCACGGTCACGCCTCCTTGACGTTCGGGCGGCCGGGGGCGGTGCGAGCCGCCGCCGCTTTGCGCTCCGAACCCAGCTGCTGCACGGCACCGAGGCCGAGGTTCTTGGGATTGGACAGGAACTTCGACTTGGACCTGGACACCATCGCGACGAGCGGATGCGTGACGAGGTAGACCACGACGAGGTCGAGGACCGTCGACATACCGAGCGTGAACGCGAAGCCCTTCACGTCACCGACGGCCAGCCAGTACAGGATCGCCGCGGCGAGGAAGCTGACCGCGTCCGACGCCAGAATCGTGCGCTGGGCACGGGCCCAACCACGCGGGACGGCGGACCGGAATGTCCTGCCTTCCCGGATTTCGTCCTTTAGTCGTTCGAAGTAGATGACGAACGAGTCCGCGGTGATACCGATCGCGATGATCAGGCCGGCGACACCGGCGAGGTCGAGGGTGTACCCGATCCATCGCCCGAGTAGCACCAGCACCGCGTACACCAGCGAGAACGACAAGCCGAGCGAAAGAATCGTCAGCACGCCGAGGAGCCGGTAGTAGAACAGGCAGTAGATGAACACGACCAGCAGGCCGATACCGCCGGCGAGCAGACCGGCCTGAAGCGACGCGAGACCCAGCGTCGCCGACACGGTCGTCGCGTCCGAGGACTCGAACGACAGCGGAAGCGAACCGTACTTCAGCACATCCGCCAGGTCCTTGGCCTCGGCCTGACTGAACTTGCCGGTGATCTGGGTCTGTCCGCCGAGGATCGCGGACTGGATGGTCGGCGCCGAGACGACCTGTGTGTCGAGCACGAACGCGGCCTGCTTCTGGACGTTCGCCGAGGTGAAGTCCGCCCAGATCTTCGAACCGCCGCCCTTGAAGTTCAGGTTGACGACCCACTGCGAGTTCTGCGTGTCGTAGCCCGAGCTGGCGTCGGAGATCTCGGTGCCGGGAAGGAACTCCGGCTCGAGCAGGTACTTCATGGTGTTCTTGTCGCCACAGGCGACCAACGGCTTGTCCGTGAGGTCGTTACCGACCAGCGGGTCCTTCGCGTTGTTCGCACAGTTCAGCGAGGCGAACGCCGCTTCCAGAGCCGCGGTCTGCTTCGCCTGGTCCGTCGACACGAGGTCGGCGTTCTGCCGGACGGCCCGTGCGGCCTCGATCTCCTGTTTCGTCTGCTCGTCGGTCGACTCGTCCGGCTGCTGCCGCGGCGCGCCCGCGGCACCGCCGCCGTTGGCGGGGCTGCTCGGCGGAGCGCTCGAAGACGGAGCGCCGGAAGACGGCGGGGCCGAGGACGGAGCACCGGAGGCCGGAGGCGCCGACGGCGGGGCCGCGGGCGTCGCCGGCTGCGAGGTCACGACCTTGCGGAAGCCCAGTTTCGCCGTCTTGCCGAGTGCCTTGGCCTGGTCGCCCTGCTCGCCGGGGACGGTGATGACGACGTTGCTGCCGTCGAGGACCACCTCGGTGCCGGCGACGCCGATGCCGTTGACGCGGCGTTCGATGATCGATCGAGCCTGTTCGAGGGACTCTCGCGGAGGGTCGCCGCCGTCGGGATTACGGGCGGTCAGGGTGACCCTCGTGCCGCCTTGCAGATCGATGCCGAGCTTCGGCGTCGGCTTTCCGCTACCGGTGAAGAACACCAGGGCGTACAGCGCCACCACGATCAGGGCGAAGAAGGCGAGATAGCGTCCCGGGCGGAGATGCCCGGCCGGTGCGGCCACTGTGCTTCGGTCTCCTCGGACGGACTGGGTGTGTTCCCCAATGGACTTTGGCTGAGCGCCACCGGACGGGAGCCCGGCGGCACTGCGTACATGCCTCTGATCAGCCTGCCGGATGATTCAGGCACGACTATGACGACGGACACTCACGCAGCACCGAGACACTACTCGGTGCTGCGTGAGCCCGGCGTTGGCCCCGCACCTACGAAAGTCTGGTGTCGGGGATGCCCTTACAGGTGCTACTTCTTGCCGTGCTCCAGCGGCGGCGCGATCTGCGCGGTCGACTTCTCCTCGTCGCGCTCGTCGTCCTTGGCCTCGACGACCGTCTCCTCGACGGCCTCGTCGGCGTCGGTGCTGGTGTCCTCGTCCGACTCGACGACCGGCTCGATCTTCTCGCGCACGGCCTGACGCAGCCACGTGGTGACAACGCCGGGGGCGACCTCGAGGTCGATCGTGGTGTCGGCGGTGGCGTCGGCGACGGAGGCGTAAAGGCCGGAGGTGGTCATCACCCTGTCACCGGGAGCCAGGCTGGCCAGCAGCTCCTGCTGCTTTGCCGCCGCTTTCTTCTGCTTACGGGTGCCCATGACGAGTGGGATCGCCACAACGAGCATCAGGAGCAGCGGCAGCAATAACTGGTTCATGACTCTCCATTCGAGCGGACGCCGCGCGGTGCGCCGTTACGTCCGATTTGGCGGATGTGCTCTTCCCGAGTGTGCCAGGTGCCAGCGGAAACTCCACCACCACCCGTCGCCACCGTGGGCCCCGGACCGCGTGAGCGGTCCGGTCAGTCCTGGCTCGAACAGGTTCGGACCGCCCTGTTCACCGCGTCCGGTACCGGCCGGGGCCGGCAGGCCGAGGTGTTCCCACGCGGCCGCGGTGGCGACCCGGCCACGGGGAGTGCGGGCGAGCATACCGGCGCGGACCAGGTAAGGCTCACAGACCTCTTCCACCGTGGTCGGTTCCTCCCCCACCGCGACGGCCAGCGTCGATACGCCGACCGGACCACCACCGAAGGACCGGACCAGTGCGGTCAGCACCGCACGGTCCAGGCGGTCGAGGCCGAGCTCGTCGACGTCGTAGACCTCGAGCGCCGCTCGGACGACCTTGCGAGTGGCGTTCCCGTCCGCACGAACCTCGGCGTAGTCACGCACGCGGCGCAGCAGCCGGTTCGCGATCCGTGGTGTGCCACGGGATCGGCGGGCGATCTCGGCGCAGCCGTCGCGATCGATGGGGATCTCGAGGATCGTCGCGGCGCGCCGGACCACGAGCTCCAGCTCGGCGTCGGAGTAGAACTCCATCTGGCCGGTGAACCCGAACCGGTCGCGCAGCGGACCGGTCAGCGAACCGGATCTGGTGGTCGCGCCGACCAGGGTGAAGGGCGCGATCTCGAGCGGGATGCTGGTCGCGCCCGGGCCCTTGCCGACGACGACGTCGACGCGGAAGTCCTCCATCGCGAGATAGAGCATTTCTTCGGCGGGGCGGGCGATCCGGTGGATCTCGTCGATGAACAGGACGTCGCCGGGCGCCAGGTTGGACAGCATCGCGGCGAGGTCGCCCGCCCGTTCCAGCGCGGGGCCGGAAGTGATCCGGATGGCGGCGTTGAGTTCGGCGGCGACGATCATCGCCATACTCGTCTTGCCGAGTCCCGGCGGACCGGACAGCAGCACGTGATCCGGGGGGACGCCTCGGCGGCGCGCGCTTTCCAGGACGAGCTCCAGCTGCTCGCGGACCCGAGGCTGCCCGACGAATTCGTCGAGCTTGCGCGGGCGGAGCGTGGTCTCGACCTCACGCTCGCCGGTCTGCGGCAGCGCCGACAGCGTCTCGTCGGCGTCGAAATCGGTCACGGCCTCATGGTCCATCGAGCGCTCTACCGCTTACGCCCGAGGGTGGCCAAGGCGGCGCGCAGCACCGACGACGTCGTATGCCCGTCGCCCTCGCCCAGGACCTTGTCGACGGCCTGTTCCGCTTGCTTGGCAGGGAATCCGAGACCGGCGAGTGCCTCGACGACCTCGCCGCGCAGCGCGCCGGGAGCCGTCACCACCGGAGAACCGTCGGTCGGCCCGGCGAGCGCCGTGACCTTGTCGCGCAGTTCGAGCGTGAGCCGCTCGGCCCCCTTGCGGCCGATGCCGGGCACCTGGGTGAGCACGGTGATGTTGCCTTCGACCAGCGCGGACCGCAGTTTGTCCGGATCCAGCACCGCCAGCGTCGCCAGGGCCAGCCGCGGGCCGATCCCGGACACCGTCTGCAGCAGCCCGAACAGTTCGCGCGCGTCGGCGTCGCCGAAACCGAAGAGGGTCAGTGAGTCTTCGCGGACCACGAGGGCGGTGTGCAGCCTCGCCTCCTCGCCCCGGCGAAGCGTCGCGAGGGTGGAGGGGGTGGCCTGCACGGCGAACCCGACACCGCCGACCTCGATCACGACGTGGTCGAGCGAAACGGAGAGGATTTCGCCGCGTACCGAGGAGATCATCGAGCCGCTCCCTGCGTTTGGCTTGCTGCGTTTTGGCTTGCTGCGTCTTGGCTTGTTTGGCCGCGGTGGCGAGCCTGGCCTTGTGGGTCTTGGCGATCTCGGCCGCCCTCGCCTCGGCCTCGGCGAGCCGGACCCGCATCGGCTCGCGCCACAGATGGCAGATCGCGAGCGCGAGCGCGTCCGCGGCGTCCGCCGGACTCGGTTTGACCTCGAGGCCGAGCAGCCGCATGACCATACCGGTGACCTGTGCCTTGTCCGCGCGGCCGGATCCGGTGACGGCCGCCTTGACCTCACTCGGCGTGTGGAACACGACCGGTAACCCGCGCTTCGCCGCGGCCAGCGCGACCACCCCGCCCGCCTGTGCCGTCCCCATCGCGGTGCGGACGTTGTGCTGCGCGAAGACCCGTTCGACGGCGACCGCCTCGGGCTTGTAGCGGTCCAGCCAGCGCTCGACGGCGTCGGAAATCCCGAGCAGGCGTACGGAAAGATCGGCGTCGGCAGGCGTCCGCACGACGTCGACGGCCACGCAGCGGACCGTGCGGCCCTTGCCGCCGTCGACCACCCCGAGACCGCACCTGGTCAGACCGGGGTCGACCCCGAGTACCCGCACGCGTTTCCCTTCGCCGCTCCAACGAACATCCGTTCGAGCCTGAGGCTACCCGGCGCTGTCACGGGCAGGATGGAGACATGCCGAGCCCTGCCGAGTTGATCGACCAGCTGAAGTTGAGCCCGTTGCCCGTCGAGGGCGGCCGGTGGGCCCAAAGCTGGCGCGACGACACCGTTTCCGCGATCTACTACCTGCTGGAGGCCCCGGAAACCTCGGCGCCGCATCGGCTGGACCGATTCGAGATCTACGCCTACCACGCCGGCGCTCCGGCTCAGCTGCTGCTGTTGTTCCCCGATGGCCGGGTCGAGCGGCCTGTACTCGGACCCGATGTCACCGCCGGTCAGCGTCCTCAGGTGGGAGTCCCGGCCGGGGTTTGGCAAGCGACGGTGACCACCGGTGAATGGAGCCTGCTGGGGACGGTCGTGGTGCCTGCCTACACGGACGACTGCGTCGAGTTCGGCGACGCTCGGGCGCTCGCCGAGCGGTGGCCTGAGGCGGCCGCGTCTCTCGCACCCTGGCTTGAGTGACGCAATGAAGGGGCCTTCCTTGCAAATTTTGCAAGGAAGGCCCCTTCATTGCACGCCTAGGGACGCTCTCAGGGACCGTCGACGCCGGGCGTCCAGCTCTCCGGGTCGCCGGATTCGGTCAGCACCGGCTGGTAATCGGCGAACCCTTCCGGCGCGTCCGGGTGCCAGGGAAACTGCCCGTCCGGCGTGGCGACGATGAGCTGCAGCGCCGGGAAGTCCCCGTCCGGGTAGATGAGGAACGCGCTCCCGAAGTACGCGGGATAGTGCCCCTTCGCGACCCGTTCGAAGACGACCGGCGCACCCTCGAAGAAGTCGTCGTACCGCCTGCCGACCTCGAAGATCTCGCCGTTGGCCGCGCGATCGACGTAGGCGTCGAGCAGGACGGGGCCCATGGTCGAGGGCAGCCCGATCACGACCGCTTCGGCGACGTTGTGCAGTGCCCAGGCGCACGCGGTGAAGCAGAAGCCCGGTCCGTCGTCGTCGCCCGCGACCGCGATGACCGCGTTGCCTCTCGCCTTCGCCTGACCCTCGATCCACTCGATGAGCGCGAGTTCCTCGGAAGTGAGGGCGTCGGCTTCAGAGGTGCGGGCGTCGGCTTCGGAGGTGGTCACGCGCGACATTGTGCACCACGTCCGCGTCCACACCTAGTCCCGGGACGGATTTTCCGCGGCATGACGGGAAAACCGATCAGTCGACCTCGGCCATGATCTCGTCCGACACATCGAAGTTCGCGTAAACGTTCTGGACGTCGTCGCAGTCTTCGAGCGCGTCGATGAGCTTGAAGACCTTCTTCGCGCCGTCGGCGTCCAGTGGGACGCTGACCGACGGGAGGAACGTGAGCTCCGCGGACTCGTACTCGAAACCGGCTTCCTGCAAGGCCTTCCGGACTGGGACCAGGTCGGTGGCCTCCGCGACGATCTCGAAGTTCTCGTCGAGGTCGTTGACCTCTTCGGCGCCCGCGTCGAGCACGGCCATCAGGACGTCGTCCTCGGCGGCGTCACCCTTGGGCATGATCACGACACCCTTGCGGTTGAACATGTAGGCGACCGAACCCGGGTCGGCGAGCGAGCCGTTGTTCCGGGTGAGCGCGGTCCGGACCTCCATGGCGGCGCGGTTCTTGTTGTCGGTGAGGCATTCGATCAGCACGGCCACACCGTTCGGGCCGTAGCCCTCGTAGGTGATGGTCTGCCAGTCGGCGCCACCGGCCTCTTCACCGGCACCGCGTTTGCGGGCGCGCTCGATGTTGTCCTGCGGGACCGAGTTCTTCTTCGCCTTCTGGATGGCGTCGTAGAGCGTCGGGTTACCGTCCGGGTCGCCGCCTCCGGTGCGTCCAGCCACCTCGATGTTCTTGATCAACCGGGCGAAGAGCTTGCCGCGCTTCGCGTCCAGGTTGGCCTTCTTGTGCTTCGTGGTGGCCCACTTGGAGTGGCCGCTCATCTCTCCTCCATCTACTGGGTGCGCACCGTCATCCGTTGCGCCGCGTCAGTGTTTCCTAAGCCTGTCGCACGAGGTCGACGAACAGCCGGTGCACACGCTCGTCCCCCGTGAGCTCCGGGTGGAACGCCGTGGCTAGTACCGCCCCCTGCCGGACCGCGACGATCCTAGCGGCCGCGTCCGGTGACCCCGGTATTTCGGGGACACTGGCGAGTACTTCGACCCCGTCGCCCGCCTTCTCGACCCACGGGGCGCGGATGAACACGGCGTGCACGGGGCCGCCGTCGATCCCGGTGAAGTCGAGGTCGGCCTCGAACGAGTCGACCTGCCGCCCGAAGGCGTTGCGCCGGACGACCACGTCCAGCCCGCCGAGCTGCTGCTGGTCGGGCCTGCCGTCCAGCGCCTGGCGGGCGAGCAGGATCATCCCGGCGCATGAACCGAACGCGGGCAGCCCGCCGGCGATACGCTCGCGCAGCGGTTCGAGCAGCTCGAAGGTCTCCAGCAGCCTCGACATGGTGGTCGACTCACCGCCCGGGAGGACCAGACCGTCCACTTCGGACAGTTCGCTCGCCCGGCGGACCGGCAGGGCACGCGCGCCGGCGTGCTCCACCATCGCGGCGTGCTCCCGCACGTCACCCTGCAAGGCGAGCACGCCGATCACCGGCCGTGCCCCCGTCGCGATCGCCACCCGACCTCCCGAAAGACGTTCCCCTCAGCTTAGGCGCTGCGGGGAACGGGCAGGTCAGGGGACCCCGGCGAGCCTCAGCAGCGCGGCGGTACCGGCGGCGGCCACGACGACCAGCGCGAACGGCGCCTTCCGCCAGGCGAGGACACCGCCGACGAGAACACCGGCGGGCCGGGCGTAGCCGGCGAACTCGTGCCCCTCGGTGAGCGCGGCGACCGCGACCAGCGCCGCCAGCAGGACGACGGCGGCGCGTGCCATCAGCTTCTCCGCCTTGGGCGAGACGGTGATCCGTGCCCGCAGCACCGGCCCGGCGAACCGGAAGGCGAACGTCCCGACGGCGAGCACGCCGCCCGCGATGATCAGCTCGATCGGGTCCATCAGTGCACTCCCTCGGGTTCGCGCTCGGCGGTCTCGTCGTTCGTATCCGGTTCCTTCGCGGCGATACCCGCGAGCACGCCGACCAGCGCGAGCAGGACGGGCAGCCCGGCGGGCAGGAACGGCGTCGTGGCAAGCGCGACGGCGACGCCGAGGAACACCGGCAGCCGGGTCGCGCGGTCGCGCAGCGAGGGCAGGACCAGCGCGAGCAGGACCGCGGGGAAGGCCGCGTCGAGCCCGAAGGCGTCCGTGTCGCTGATCGCGGTTCCCGCGTAAGCCCCTGCGACGACGCCGACGTTCCAGCAGACGAACAGCGCGATCCCGCATACCCAGTAGGCCGCGCGACGACGTTCCTTCTCGCGCTGGGCCAGCGCGAACGCGACCGACTCGTCGATCATCAGATGACTGCCGACGATCCTCGACGACCATCGTTTCCCGAGCACGTCGCCGATCGCGAAACCGAACGGGAGATGCCGCGCGTTGGCGAGCAGGCCGGCCGCGACGGCCGCGACCGGATTGCCACCGGCGGCGATGATGCCGACGAACATGAACTGCGACGCACCGGCGAAGACCAGCACGGAAAGGAACATGGGCGCCCAGATCGGGAAGCCTGAGCTCACCGCGATCGCGCCGTAGGAGATGCCGACAATGGTGTCGGCGAGGCAGACCAGCCCGATGTCGCGGAGGAGATCTCGACCGAGGACACGGGCATATGTTCGCCATATCGAACGCATAGCATCATACAATGAACGACCACCGAGCGTTCGTCAAGGCGAACGCAACGACCGATGGAGCGAACGCATGCCCACGAACGCGTCCGACGGCGCACCCTTGGACGTCATCGCGGCCTCCCTGCGCCGCGAACGTGCCCGCACGGGGCTCTCACTGACCGAGGTGGCGAAACGCGCCGGACTCGCGAAGTCCACGCTCTCGCAGCTGGAGTCGGGGACCGGAAACCCCAGCGTGGAGACCTTGTGGGCACTCGGAGTCGCCTTGGACGTGCCGTTCGCGCGGCTGGTCGAACCCACCCGTCCCGAGGTGCATGTGATCCGTGCGGGCAAGGGACCGACGGTGTTCGCCGAACACGCCGACTACGCCTGCACACTGCTCAGTTCCTGCCCGCCGTCGGCCCGGCGTGATCTCTACCTCATCCGCGCCGAACCCGGCGAACCGCGCCGGTCCGATCCACACAACCAGGGCACGGTCGAGCACATCATCCTCAGCGCGGGACGGGCGAGGGTCGGGGTCATGGACGACCCCGTCGAACTCCTGCCCGGCGACTACATCCGCTATCCCGGCGACGTCCCGCATATCTTCGAAGCGCTCGAACCCGGCACGTACGGCGTGGAGATCTCCGAACACACGTAGAGTCCTGCGTCGTTAATTCGCACTGTAAGTCATGTTCGGACCCGGGCGCGCGCGGCCTTGATCAACGGAGGATCCGGGACGCTCAACGTCCCGGATCCTCCGTTGATCAAGGTAGTAGGACGTGCCCGGGGTCGCTCAAGCATTTAACACACGAACTTCCGACGCAGGACACTAGGAAGCGAGAGCTCCGAGCAGACGCGCGCAGGCGGCCGCGCTGCTGCGGTTGCCCGCGCCGGTGAACTGCGAGGACGCGCCGATCAGCACCTGCGTCGCGGCCTGCCGCTCCCCCAGCATCGTGTAGGTCCGGCCGATGTCGAGGCGGACCTGCGCGATACAGAGTTCGTCGCACAGCGACTCGAGCAGTTCCAGCGCCCGGCGCAAGCAGGACATCGCACCTTGCGGATCCCGCCGCCGCAGGTGCAGCTGCCCCTGCCTGCGCAGGACGAGTGCCATCCGATGCGGGTCGTCCAGTTCGACGCACAGCCGCCAGGCTTGGTCCAGTGCCTCCTCTGCCTCGTCGAGCAGGCCGAGATCCGCGCTCGCGACGGCGTGCGAGGTGTGGAGATGCGCCATCGCGAGGATGTCGCCGATCTCGGTGAAGATCGTCAGCGCGCGTTTCGCGGTCGCCCGTGACTCGACCGGCCGTCCGGTCGACCGCGAAACGACACAGAGCCCGGTCAACGCTCGCGCCATCCCCGCGCGGTCGTCGATCCGTTCGCTGATCCGGTACGACTCGGTGAGCGTCCTGGTCGCCTCCGCGTAGTCGTCCCAGTAGAGGTGGATCTGGCCGATTCCGCGCAGCAGTGCGGCTTCCCCGCGTTCACAGCCCGCCGTCCTTGCCGCGTCGAGCGCACGCCGGTGGCAGCGCGACCATTCCGCGTAGAGTCCACTGTGGTCGAAGTACGAAGCCGCGACCACCGCGATCTCCCAGGCCAGCTCACCGAGTCCCGCGTCCGCCGCGTGCGAGACGGCGGCCTCCAGCGCCGGGAGTTCCGCCTGGAACCACGGCAGCGGTTCGGACACCAGCATCGCGTCGAGCTCGGTGCGGGTGGCCACGCCCGGTTCGGGCCGCAAAACGCTGCCTGGTAAGCGATCCGCGGCCTGTTCCGCCAGCCACAGCCAACCGCCGAGCACCCGCTCGACCGCGTCGGCACGATCCCGTTCCGGTTCCGCGGCGACCTCTTCGAGTGCGAAGGACCGCAACAAGTCGTGCACTCGGTACCGGGGCATACCCGTTCCCCGGCCGGTCGGCTGGATCATGTGGCGTCGCCTCAGGTCCTCGAGCGCGCCGCCGGCGGCGTCGTGCTCGCCGCCGTCGGCGACAGCCGCCGCCCAGGCGGGGAAATCGGCCGCGGGCAACAAACCCAGCCTTCGGAACAGCCGTTGCCGGTCCGGCGCGAGCTGCCGGTAGCCGAGGGAAAGGCTGCTGCGGACGGCGAGATCCCCGGACTGCAGCCAATCCAGCCGCCGCCGCTGCGCCGACAGTTCGTTCGCGACGTCGGCGAGTTCCCAGCCGGAGTGGTCGGCGATACGACTGCCGACGATCCGAAGCGCCAGCGGCAGCCCGCCGCAGTATTCGAGGACTTGTTGGGCGGCAACGGATTCCGCGTCGATATCGCAGTCACCGGTGAGCCTCGCGAGCAACGCCGCCGCGTCATCCGGCGGGAGGACGTCGACCGGAACCGGACGACCGAGCTCCAGGCCACCGAGCGCGAACCGGCTTGTGACTATCACAGCGCAGCCACCACCGGCGGGCAGCAACGGCCGCAGTTGCGCCTCACCCGCGGCGTCGTCGAGGACCAGCAGAACCCGCCGGCTGTGAACGAGGCTGCGGAACAGGCAGGCGCTCTCGTCGACGTCGGCCGGGATCGCGTCGGACGGGACGCCGAACGCGCGCAGGAATCCGGCTAGCACGGCCTCCGGCGACCGCGGCTCGCTCGTGGTCCCGCGCAGCGCGGCGAACAGCCTGCCGTCCGGATAGGCCTCCGCGATCTGATGCGCGAGCCGGACGGCCAGCGAGGACTTGCCGATCCCGCCCGCGCCGGTGAGCAACAGGACAGGCGGGGTTTCACGCTCGTGGTCCGGGGCGAGCTCGTCGAGCAGTTCTGTCACAAGGGCTTCCCTGCCGACGAAATCAGGGAGGCCTGGCGGCAGCTGGCTCGGGATCGCGGGCTCCCGGTACGCCGGATACTCGCGCGCGGTCATGCCGGGTCCGTCACGCAGGATCTCGCCCTGCAGCGCGCGGATCGCGGGCGAGGGCTCGACACCCAGCTCGTCGATCAGCCGTCTCCGCCACTTCCCGTAGACGTCGAGCGCCTCGGCCATCCGCCCTGCGCGGGCGAGGGCGGTCATCAGCTGACCGCAGGTCCGCTCGCGAAACGGTGCAGCTGTGAGTATGTCTCGCAGCTCCGGCACCAGCAGGTCATGCTCGCCGAGGCCCAATTCGGCTTCGGCGCGGTCTTCCAACGCACAGAGCCGCTGGTCCTCCCAGTGCGCGATGACCTCGGCGGCCACCGGGACGCCCGAGAGCACCGGCCCTCGCCACAACTCGAGCGCCTCCCGGAACCGCTGCGCGGCCTCGTGGTGCAGTTCCCGCGACAGCAGCCGGCGCCCTTCGGCGACGAGAACCGCGAACCGGCCGGTGTCGGTCTCCTCCGGCTCGGCGTTGAGAAGGTAGGAGGCTCCCTTGGTCAGGATCGGCTGATCACCGAGCGGCGAGCGCAGTGCCCGGCGCAGTCCGGAGATCAGGCCCTGGACCTGTACCTTCGCCGACGCCGGTGGGGTGTTGCCCCAGAGCTCGTCGATGATCCGGTCACAGGACACCACTCGGCGGGCCTCGACCAGCAGTAACGCGAAGACCCGGCGTGCCTGTGGCGGGCCGAGCGGCAGCCCCGCGCCCTCCCACTCGGCCGCGGGCTCACCCAGCAGACGATAGAACCGTTCCCCAGACCCAGGCCTCATGGAACCCCCTTGAGATGTGACACTCAAGAAAAGAGTGTCACATAATCTGGAGTCCCGGCACCATCCTTTCGGGGGAATGGGCCCCATCCGAAAGCGCGTGAAGGACCCCTTCCCTCGGCTGAGCCGAGGGAAGGGGTCCTTCACGCGCTTTGAGTCAGTGCCGAGCGGTGCCTTACCAGCCGCGCTCGGAAAGACGGTGCGGCTCGGGGACGTCGTCGACGTTGATGCCGACCATGGCCTCGCCGAGGCCGCGCGAGACCTTCGCGATGACGTCCGGGTCGTCGTAGAACGTGGTGGCCTTGACGATCGCCTCAGCCCGCTGAGCCGGGTTGCCGGACTTGAAGATGCCGGAGCCGACGAAGACACCCTCGGCGCCGAGCTGCATCATCATCGCCGCGTCCGCCGGGGTCGCGATCCCGCCCGCGGTGAACAGCACGACCGGCAGCTTGCCACTCTCCGCGACCTCCTTGACGAGGTCGTACGGCGCCTGAAGTTCCTTCGCCGCAACGTAAAGCTCGTCCTCGGGCAGCGACGACAGGCGGCGCAGCTCCGCGCGGATCTTGCGCATATGCGTGGTCGCGTTCGAGACGTCGCCGGTGCCGGCCTCACCCTTGGAGCGGATCATCGCCGCGCCCTCGTTGATCCGGCGCAGCGCCTCACCGAGGTTGGTCGCACCGCAGACGAACGGCACGGTGTAGGCCCACTTGTCGATGTGGTTCTCGTAGTCGGCCGGGGTCAGCACCTCGGACTCGTCGATGTAGTCGACGCCGAGCGACTGCAGCAGCTGGGCCTCGACGAAGTGGCCGATCCGGGCCTTGGCCATCACGGGGATCGAGACGGTCTCGATGATGCCGTCGATCAGATCCGGGTCGCTCATCCGCGCGACGCCGCCCTGCGCGCGGATGTCCGCGGGCACTCGCTCGAGCGCCATCACCGCGACGGCTCCGGCGTCCTCGGCGATCTTCGCCTGTTCGGCGGTGACCACGTCCATGATCACACCGCCCTTGAGCATTTCCGCCATCCCACGCTTGACCCGGGCGGTGCCGGTGAGGGAGGTGGTGTTCGTGGACTCGTCAGACACTGCTGGACCTTTCGGAGGGCGCACTGGGGGATGACGCCTCCCAGGGTAGGCCGGTTTTGGACCTCTCAAGCAGGCCAGTTCGCGGCGATTTCAGCAGTCCACTGTGTGACTTGAACCGCTTGCCCGCCCGACAGCCCCTAACGAGCCAGGCCCTGCTCGAACGCGAACACGCCGTCCGGGTCGTACTTCCGAGCCACCTTCCGGAGACGCGGCAGGCTCGCGCCGTAGTACGCATTCGCCCAGTCCGGCATCTCCGCGTCGATGTAGTTGACGTAGCCGGACTGCCCGAATTCGCGCCCCAATTCGTCCCTGACCTGGCCGATCACGCGTCGCGCCTGCGCCTCGCCGCCCGCGTCGGGGCCGGCGCCGCGGGTCACCTGGATGCTCCCGAGCGCGCTTCGATGCGGGAAGGAGGACTCCCGTGACGACACCCGCGCGATCGCGCCTCCGTAGGCGTCGACGATCGTGTACAGGTGCGGCTCACTGGTGAGCAACGCCGCCAGCGCGGCCGGGTCCTTCGCCGGATGGGTCAGCATTCTCGAAGTCGCCACGTAGGCCGCCCGTTGCTGAGCCGCAGCCGGGAACTCCTTTTCCTGACCGAACCTGCGCATCGTCGCGAGGTGGCCCTCTTCGGTCACCTCCCGCTTGATCGGCGCCGTGCCGACCCGGCGGACGAGGTCGTCGAGCAACGGGTTCACCTCCGTGGCGCGGCCGACGAAACAGCCGCCGCAGTACGCGACCTCCGCGCCGAGCCCCATGCCGGACCACAGTTCGTCCGGCATCTCGGGCTGCCACTCCTGCCAGGCGGCGATGAGATCGGCGAGCACCGCCGGCGGGAAGTTCAGCGCGAAGTTGGTCAGCGTCCGCGAGGGAACCGTCCGGAAGGTGAACGAGGTGACGATGCCGAAGTTGCCGCCGCCACCGCCGCGCAGCGCCCAGAGCAGGTCCGGTGCCGTCTCCGCGGAGACGACACGCAGCTTCCCGTCGGCGCCGACGAACCGCACGGACTCCAGACTGTCGCAGGTCAGGCCGTACTTCCGGCCGAGGATACCGATCCCGCCGCCGAGGGTCAGCCCGGCGATACCGACGCTGAGACAACTCCCGGCAGGCAGAGCCCGGCCCGCCGCGGCCAGCACCTCGTACACCTCGCCCAGCGTCGCTCCCGCGCCGATGACGGCCCGGCCGTCCGGCCGGATCTCGATCCTGTCGAGCGCGGCGAGGTCGACGATCAGGCCTTTGTCCACTGTGGAGTATCCGGCGTAGCTGTGCCCACCGGAGCGCGCCGCGATCGGAAGCCGGTGCCTGGCCGCGAAGTCGACACACAGCCGGACATCGTCGTCAGTCGTACAGCCCGCTACGCCGACGGGCAGTCGGTAGTCGTAAAGGGTGAAAAATCCCAGCCGCGCTTCGTCGTAGCCGGGATCGCCCGGCCGGAACAACGGCCCTTTCAACCGGGCGCGCAGCCGCTCCCAGTCTCCTCCGCCGCTTTCTTCGGCGAGGACCGCGGGCACCGCCGCCATCGCCGGAACCGCGCCTGCCAGCCGCAGAATCGTTCGCCTGTCGAGCTCCATCGCTCTTCCCCCACGCCATCGAACCTGCCCCGAGTGTCCGCCATCGAGCATAACGGCGTGTCGACATTCGGGGGGTCCCTCGGCCGTCACCTTGCAGCGACCACCGTCGCGGGTGTGTGATCGGGGACACACCTTTTCGCAGCGTCACGTGGTGAGGAGACCGTAATGGCCGACAAGCAGAGCAAGAACGGAGACTCCGGGGCCGCCGTCGCTGTGGACGACCCGGCCAAGGTTCGTAACGTCGTATTGGTCGGGCCTTCGGGTTCCGGCAAGACCACGCTCGCCGAAGCGTTGCTCGCCGCGTCCGGAACGGTGACGCGAGCGGGCTCGGTCGTGGAGGGCACCACAGTGTGCGACCACGACCCCGCCGCGGTCCGGCAGCAGCGGTCGGTCGGCCTTTCGGTCGCGCCGGTCCTGCATCAGGACCACAAGATCAACCTGATCGATACCCCCGGATACGCCGATTTCGTCGGCGAACTGCGCGCCGGGCTGCGCGCGGCCGACGCGGCACTGTTCGTCGTCTGCGCCGCGGAGGGCGTCGACGCGGCCACGATCGCGGTCTGGGAGGAGTGCGCGGCGGTCGGGATGCCGCGAGCGGTGATCGTCTCCCGGCTCGACCACCACCGCGCCGACGCGGAAGGTGAGATCGCGGCCTGCCAGGCGGCGTTCGGCGCCGGCGTCCTGCCGTTGTACCTGCCCGCGGCCGACGGACTCGTCGGGCTCATCACCCGCCGGTACTTCGACTACACCGAAGGCTTCCCGCCCAAGGTGGGCGAGCCGGACAAGGCCGATCTCGACCGGATGGACCAGGCCCGTAACGAGCTGATCGAGGGCGTCATCGCCGAGAGCGAAGACGAATCCCTGATGGACCGGTATCTCGCCGGCGAGGAGATCGCCGAGGACACGCTGATCGCCGACCTCGAGACCGCCGTCGCGCGCGGGTCGTTCCACCCGGTGATCCCGGTGTGCGCGACGACCGGGGTCGGGCTCGCCGAAGTCCTCGACGGGATCGTGCGCGCCTTCCCGTCCCCGCTCGAGCACGTCCCGCCGGAGGTCACCTCCCCCACGGGTGAGCCGCACGCGAACCTCCGCGCCGACCCGGACGGGCCGCTCGCGGCCGAGGTCGTCCGGACCGCCGTCGACTCCTACGTCGGCCGGGTGTCGCTGGTCCGCGTGTTCTCCGGGACGCTGCGGCCGGAACGTCCGGTGCACGTCTCTGGCCACGGGCTGGCCGAACGCGGGCACGAAGACCACGACGCCGACGAACGGGTCGCGCACCTGTACTCCCCGCTCGGCGCCAACCTGCGCGAAGTCCCGTACTGCGTCGCGGGCGACCTCTGCGCGCTGACCAAGGTCGGCTCGGCCGAGACCGGCGACACCGTGTCCTCGCCCGAAGATCCCTTGCTCATGAAGCCGTGGACGATGCCGGAACCGCTGCTGCCGGTCGCCGTCATCGCGAAGACGCGCAGCGACGAGGACACGTTGGCGCGCAACCTTTCCCGGCTCGTCGCGGGTGACCCGACGCTGCGGCTGGACCGCAACGCCGAGACCAACCAGCTCGTGCTGTGGTGCATGGGCGAGGCGCACGCCGACGTCGTGCTGTCACGGCTGCGCGCGGGCGGGGCCGATGTGGACACCGAGCCCGTCCGGATCAGTCTGCGTTCGACCTTCGCCGGGCCGGCCAAGGGACACGGGCGGCACGTGAAGCAGTCCGGTGGCCACGGCCAGTTCGCGGTCTGCGACATCGAAGTGACCCCGCTGCCAAGGGGTTCCGGCTTCGAGTTCGTGGACAAGGTCGTCGGCGGGTCGGTGCCGCATCAATTCATTCCCAGTGTCGAGAAGGGTGCCCGCGCACAGGCTCTGCGCGGACTCGTCGACGGTCATCCCGTCATCGACATCCGGGTGACCCTGGTCGACGGCAAGGCGCACAGCGTCGACTCCTCCGACGCCGCCTTCCAGACGGCGGGAGCGCTGGCACTGAAGGAGGCCGCCGCGGCGGGGAAGATCGCGTTGCTAGAACCGCTCGAAGAGGTGGCGGTCCGGCTTCCGGACGATCACCTGGGCACGGTGCTTGGCGACTTGTCGTCCAGGCGTGGTCGCGTTCTCGGCACCGAATCGGGTGAAGGCGGCCGCACGGTCATCCGCGCCGAAGTTCCCGCGGTGGAACTACTGCGCTACGCGATCGATCTGCGCTCCCTGACATCCGGCACGGCGACGTTCACACGCAAGCACGCCCGCTTCGAGCCCATGCCGGAAGGAGCCGTCGCACACTAGAAGTCGAAGCCACCGGGCCGGTCGTTGCGGTCGGCGAGGAGACCGGCCAGGGTGGCGACGGCGATCTCGGGCGGCGTCCGGGAGCCGATGTTGAGCCCGACCGGCCGGTGCACGCGCGCGATCTCGTCGTCCGGCACGCCCAGGGCCTGGAGCGCGGACACATGCGGCCCGGCGTGGCGCGGATTGCCGAGGACCCCGACCCAGCGGGACGGGTGATCCAGCACGGCCTTGAGGACCTCGCCGAGCTCCGGCCGGTCGTGGTCCGTGACGACCACATCGGCGAAGGGCCCGAGTTCCGGCACCGTCGCGACGGTCTCGAACCCGTTCGGGACGTCGGTCGCCCGCGCCGCGTCCGGTTCGAAGAGCACGCCTCGGTACCCGAGATCGTTGCCGTACCGCAAAAGGAACGACGCCACCGGCGTCGCGAACACCGCCACCAGGACCCGCTGCTCGTCACTCACGCGCCCATCCTCCCGCAAGTCGTCCTCTACTTGCAGTCTTAGACCTCGGGCTCCGCGATTTCGAAGTACTCCGGAATAGGCGCGGTACCCGCGAGCCCGAAGTACCGGACCTTGCGGCGGCGCCGCAGATGCAGTGTGTCCCGCACCGCGTCGTTGTGCACCCGCCGGGCGATGACCACTCGATGCTCCGCGTCGGTCAGCTCCTCGTCGAGCGGCGCGGGCAACGTCGTTCTGTCGACGCCGGCGAGCCGCAACGTCAGCTCGTTCTCCTCGGCCTCCCGCTCGGGCCGGGCGGCATGTTCGGCCTGCTCGGCCGCCGTGCGCAGGTCGTCGTCGCCCAGCACCACCGAGGCGGCGCGTGCGACGACGGCGCGGCGGGCGAGCGCGGCGTCGAGCGCCGCCCAGCCCGCGTCCATCCGCACGTGCAGCCGGTCCAGCCGGTTCGCCGTCGCGAGCAGGAACAGCCCGCCCAGTACGACGACCGCGGCCACCACGGCGCCGATCCAGATCCACGACGTCATCGGCTGAACTCGCGTTCTTCCGCGCCGACCCGCCGGGGGTCGGCGGCGATCGCCGCCTCGTACACGCGCAAGACCTGCGTGGTGACCACGGACCAGTCGAAGATCGCGACCCGCTCCCCCGCCGCCGCGGCCAGCGACGCCCGCCGCGCCGGATCGCCGAGGAGATCACGCAGCCCGTCCGCCAAGGCGGCGGCGTCCCCGGTGTCGACCAGCATCCCGGCCTTGCCGTCGTCGAGTACGCGGCGGAACGAATCCAGCCCGCTCGCGAGCACCGGCGTCCCCGCGGCCATCGCCTCGGTGAGGATCATCCCGAAACTCTCCCCGCCGGTATTGGGCGCGCAGTAGACGTCGACGCTGCGCAGAGCTCGCGCCTTCGTGACGTCGTCGACCTGGCCCAGCATGTCGATATGCGGTGCCAGCTCCGGTCCGGCCTCACGCTTCAACTGCTCGGTGTCGCCTCGGCCGACGACCAGCAGCCGCAGGTCCTCGAATTCCGGCAGCAACGTCCGCAGCGCTTCGAGCAGGACGCCCATTCCCTTGCGTGGCTCGGTGAACCGCCCGACGAACCCGACCGTGCCGCCGGCTCGCGGATACCCGTCCAGTGGCAGCGCGCGGGCGAAGAAATCGACGTCGACGCCGTTCGGGACCTCGACCGCGTCCCCGCCCGCGTGTTCGACCTGGACCCGGCGGGCCAGCGCCGAAACCGCGATCCGCGCGGTGATCTTCTCCAGCAGCGGCCGCAGCACCGGCTGGAACGCCGCCAGCGTGCGCGAACGGGTCGTCGCGGTGTGGAAGGTGGCCACGATCGGACCGTCCGCGACCTTCAGCGCCAGCAGGGAAAGGCTCGGCGCGGCGGGTTCGTGCAGATGCAGGACGTCGAACTCGCCGTCCCGGATCCACCGGCGCACCCGCGCGTAGGACACCGGCCCGAACTGCAGCCGCGCGACCGAACCGTTGTACGGGATGCCGAGCGCCTTTCCCGCCGGGACGACGAAATCCGGGACGTCGGAGTCCTCATCCGCCGGGGCGAGTACGGAAACCTTGTGGCCGCGGGAAAGCAGCGCCTTCGCGAGATCGATGACGTGCCCTTGCACGCCGCCGGGAACGTCGAACGAATACGGGCAGACGATCCCGATCTTCATCGCTCGCGCCGGACCGGATGCCACGGCTCAGCCCGCTTCGCCGAGGCTCACGCGTTCCTCGGATTCGAGATCGGAGAGCCAGAACTTCTGCATCATGTGCCAGTCGGCCGGATGTGCGGCGATGTCGCCGGCGAAGATGTCCGCCAGCGCCTGGGTGGCCGCGGGGACCTCGGACCGGTTCGTGACCCGGATCCGCGGGTGCAGCCGGATCTGCCAGCCGTCCTCGGTGAACCAGCAGCCGGCCGGGATCAGCGCGGCACCGGTGGTCGCGGCCAGCCGCGCGGGGCCGCCGGGCATCCGCGTCTGCTCGCCGAAGAACTTCACCGGGACCCCGGAGTTCGTCAGGTCCCTGTCTCCCACCAGGCAGATCGCCTTGTTCTCCCGCAACCGCTTCAGCAGCATCCGCATGGCCGAGCTGTCGCCGGTCAATGGCACGATCTCGAACCCGAGCGACTCGCGGTAGGCCACAAATCGTTTGTACAGCGCTTCCGGCTTCAGCCGTTCGACGACCGTGGTGAACCCGCCGAGATAGTCCGCGAGCCACACCCCCGCGGCATCCCAGTTCCCGCTGTGCGGCAGCGCCATCACCGCGCCGTTGCCCTCGGCCAGAGCGGCGTCGAGGTTCTCGACCCCGGTGATCGACTGGGCGACCTTGCGGCTGACCTCCTTGTGGTCCATCGACGGCAGCCGGAACGTCTCATGCCAATAGCGGGCGTAAGACCGCATCGCACGCCGGGTGAGCTCGTCCAGCTCGGCCTCGTCGGCCTGCGGGACGACCCGCGCGAGGTTGCT
Organism: uncultured Actinomycetota bacterium; assembly: GCA_963766045.1. Classification (GTDB taxonomy): domain Bacteria; phylum Actinomycetota; class Actinomycetes; order Mycobacteriales; family Pseudonocardiaceae; genus Amycolatopsis. The sequence continues at coordinate 4,363,610 of CAVXYN010000003.1, forward strand.
GCGCAGCTGCTGGACGCCGCCGCCGTCGCGCCGGACGGCCATATCCGCACCGAGCCCGAACGTCGCCGCGCCGACCGACTCCGGCAGCATCCGGGCGATCCGCCAGCCCGTCGCGTATCCGAAATCGGCCAGTCGCTGGGAGAACCCGCTCACGACCCGTCCTTCCCGACAGGTGGTCCGGCCGCCTTCAAGGCCTTCGCCGCTTTCGCCACCGCGGCCATCCGCTGCAGCAGCGTGATCGCCGAAAGGGCCGCGAGCAGCCAGAGGGTGATGTCGACGGTGTACGGGATGCCGAAACCGTGGAGCCCGGTGCCGACCAGCGCGATGATCAGACGTTCGGCGCGTTCCACCAGACCGCCGTCGGCCTCCAGGCCGGACGCCTCGGCGCGCGCCTTCACATACGAGATCACCTGCGCCAGCACCAGGCAGATCAGTGCCGCGGCCGCGGCCGGGCGGTTGTCGTCGTGGACGAAGCACCACCAGGCGATCGCGGCGAACAGAGCGCCGTCGACCAGCCTGTCGCAAGTGGCGTCGAGGACGGCGCCGAACGCCGTGCCGTACCCGCGGGCGCGCGCCATCGCGCCATCGAGCAGGTCCAGCATGGCGAAGCCCCACACGGTGAACGTGCCCCACAACAGAAGGTCGTTGGGGAAGAACACGAGTGCGCTGATCACCGCACCGGCCGTACCGATGACGGTCATCGCGTTCGGAGTCAAACCGGCGCGCACGAGCGCCTTCCCGGCGGGATCGGTGACACGGGAAACGGAGGCGCGCGCGAAAATGTTGAGCATCGGTTCTTCAGGTGCACCTAAGCAGCGGGGTCGGATGGGCGCCCGAAGCCTATCCACCCGCACCGACAGGGCTGCGACTCAGTCGGATTTCGCCAGTTCCACAGCGTCCGCGAGGTCCCCGGAGACCACTCCGACGCCCTCGGCGAGCGCCAGCTCCGCCTCCGCCGCGGCGCATTTCGGCGTCAGCTGCTGCCGGATCGCGCTGCTGATCTCCCCTAGGGCCCGCACCTGTTCGGGGGTCAGCGGGTCGAACAGGCTCTCCCGGACCGCGTCGACGTGGCCGGGGGCCGCCCTTTCGAGGGCCGCGAAACCTTCAGGTGTGAGCACGGCCCACGAACCGCGCTTGTCGGTGGGACAGGACTCACGCCGCACCCAGCCGTTCGCCTCCAGCCTGGCGACGGCATGCGACAGCCTGCTGCGGGACGCCTTGCGCGCGTCGGCGAGCTCGCTCATCCGAAGCTGACGGCCCGGAGCCTCGGACAGGGCGACAAGAACCTCGTAGTAGGCGTGGGGCATTCCCGCTTCGTGCTGCAGCTGGCCTTCGAGGTGGGCCTGCAGCAGGCGGGTGGCCATGGAGAACTCACGCCAGACGTGTTGCTCCTCGTCAGAGAGCCATCGAGGTTCGGACATGCCGCTCATTCTACCCCTGGTTGAACGCTCAATCAAAACGCGCTACAGTCGTGGTTGAGCGCTCAACCAACTGAGGGTTCACCACAGGCAACCCAAGACTTTGGAGATCGACTTCATGACCACCACCGAGATCCCGGGCTATGTCGCAGGCAAGTGGACGATCGACACCGCCCACTCCGACATCGCCTACACCGTCAAGCACCTCGGCCTGGCGAAGTCGCGCGGCAACTTCACCGGCTTCACCGGTGACGTCATCACCGGCGACAATATCCTCGACTCCTCGGTCACCGTCGAGATCGACGCTTCGACCGTCGCGAGCGGCGTCGACCAGCGCGACACCCACCTCAAGTCCGAGGACTTCTTCCACGTCGGCGAGCACCCGGTCATCACCTTCCGCTCGACCGGCATCCGCGAGAACGACGGCGACTTCATCATCGACGGCGACCTGACCTGGCGCGGCAAGACCGTGCCCGTCTCCCTCGACGCCGAGTTCAACGGCATCGGCGCCAACCCGTCCAACAACAACGCCACCACCCTCGGCGTTTCGGCCACCGCCACGATCAACCGCCGCGACTTCGGCATCGGCCCGGAGGGCAACGCCTTCCTGTCCGAGAAGGTCAAGATCGACATCGAACTCCAGGCCGCGCTGAACTCCTGAGCGTCACCCGGGTGCGTGGCTCGTGAGTGGTAATGACGGTTCTAACCGTCATTACCACTCACGAGCGTTTACCAGGCGTCGGCCAAGAGCTTTCGCGTTTCGCCGAGCAGTTGCGGCAGCACCTTCGTATGACCGATGACGGGCATGAAGTTCGCGTCGCCGCCCCATCGAGGCACCAGGTGCTGGTGCAGATGCGCGGCGATCCCCGCACCCGCGATCACGCCCTGGTTCATCCCGATGTTGAACCCGTGCGCCGAAGACACCTGCCGGATCACCCGCATCGCGTGCTGGGTGAACTCGGCCAGCTCGACGGTCTCCTCGGACGTCAGGTCCGTGTAGTCCGCGACATGGCGGTACGGCACGGCCATCAGATGCCCGGGGTTGTACGGGTACAGGTTCAGCACCACGTACACCGACTTCCCGCGCGCGAGGATCAGTGCGTCCTCGTCGCTCTTCTCGGGAAGATGACAGAACGGGCAGCCCTCGTCGGGCTTCGGCCCCTGTACGTAGGCGAGCCGGTGCGGGGTCCACAGCCGCTGCAGCGCGTCCGGAACCCCGACCCCGTCCTGTCCGACGACTTCAGGGCCATTCAGCCCTGTCACCGGAGGACCGCCTCCAAGCCCGCCACCGTCGGCGAAGCGTTCTCGCGGCGCTCGATCCAGCCGGCGATGGCCTCGACCGCGTCGGCAATCGGGACGCCGTTGATCTGGCCACCGTCACGGAACCGGAACGACACGGCGCCTGCCTCGACGTCCTTCGCGCCCGCCAGCACCATGAAGGGGACCTTCTGCGTGGTGTGGGTGCGGATCTTCTTCTGCATCCGGTCGTCGGAGGCATCGACGTTGGCGCGGATTCCCTTGGCCCGCAATGCCTTCTCCAGCCCACGCAGATGCTCGACCTGGTCCTCGGTGATCGGGATGCCGACCACCTGGACCGGCGAGAGCCACGCCGGGAACGCGCCCGCGTAGTGCTCGGTGAGCACGCCGAAGAACCGCTCGATCGAGCCGAACAGCGCGCGGTGGATCATCACCGGACGCTGACGGCTGCCGTCACCCGCGGTGTATTCGAGCTCGAACCGCTCCGGCAGGTTGAAGTCCACCTGGATGGTCGACATCTGCCAGGTGCGGCCCAGCGCGTCCTTGACCTGCACGGAGATCTTCGGCCCGTAGAAGGCCGCGCCGCCCGGGTCCGGCACGAGCTCCAGCCCGGAGTCGACGGCCGCCTGGCGCAGCACCTCGGTCGCGTTCTCCCAGACCTCGTCCGAACCGACGTACTTCTCCGGGTTCTTAGTGGACAGTTCGAGGTAGAAGTCGTCGAGGCCATAGTCGCGCAACAGGTTCAGCACGAAGTCCAAAAGGGACTTCAGCTCACCGGGCACCTGCTCGGGGGTGCAGAAGATATGCGCGTCGTCCTGCGTCATGCCGCGCACGCGGGTCAGCCCGTGTACGACACCGGACTTCTCGTAGCGGTAGACCGAGCCGAACTCGAACATCCGGAGCGGCAGCTCACGGTAGGAACGTCCGCGCGACCGGAAGATCAGGTCGTGGAACGGGCAGTTCATCGGCTTGAGGTAGTAGTCCTGGCCAGGTTTGCGGACCGAACCGTCCTCGTTGTACTCGGCGTCGAGGTGCATCGCCGGGTACATGCCGTCGCGGTACCAGTCGAGGTGACCGGAGACCTCGAACAGGTTCCCCTTGGTGATATGCGGCGAGTTGACGAAGTCGTACCCGGCCTCGACGTGGCGCTGGCGCGAGTAGTTCTCCATCTCCTGCCGGATGATCCCGCCCTTGGGGTGGAACACGGCCAGCCCCGAACCGATCTCGTCCGGGAAGGAGAACAGGTCGAGCTCGACACCCAGCTTGCGGTGGTCGCGGCGCTCGGCCTCGGCGAGCCGCTCCAGGTAGACGTCCTGCGCCTCGGCGGATTCCCACGCGGTGCCGTAGATCCGCTGCAGCTGCGGGTTCTTGTCGTTGCCACGCCAGTACGCGGCGGCGACCCGGGTGAGCTTGAACGCCGGGATGAACTTGGTGGTCGGCACGTGCGGGCCACGGCAGAGGTCGCTCCACACGCGCTCCTTGGTGCGCGGGTCGAGGTTGTCGTAGATGGTCAGCTCGCCGCCGCCGACCTCCATCACCTCGGAAGTGTCCACATCGGACTTGATGTCGACGAGCTCGAGTTTGAACGGCTCGTGCGCAAGTTCCTTTTTGGCCTCGTCGACGGAGTCGAAGACGCGGCGGGAGAACTGCTGTGAGCCTTTTACGATCTGCTTCATGCGCTTTTCCAGCGCCTGCAGGTCTTCCGGGGTGAACGGGGTATCGACGGCGAAGTCGTAGTAGAAGCCGTCCTTGACCGGCGGCCCGATCCCCAGCTTGGCGTCCGGGAACTGCTGCTGGACGGCCTGCGCGAGCACGTGCGCGGCCGAGTGGCGGATGACGCTGCGGCCGTCGTCGGTGTTGGCCGCGACGGGCTCGACCTCGACCTCGTTCTCCGGTGCCCAAGCGAGATCGCGAAGGTTGCCCTCGGCGTCGCGCACGACGACGATCGTCTCCGGCCCCTTGGTCGGCAGCCCGGCTTCACGAACCGCGGTGCCCGCCGTAGTGCCAGCCGGTACCACCACGCGCTCGATACCTGCGGGTGCTTGTGGCGGCTGGGACACGATGGACTCCTCGCGATGGAACGGTTGTTTCCCGTGATGCTAGTCGTCACCTATGGCGCGGTTCACGCGCATTACCCGAAACACCACGAAGGCCTCCTTCCCGTTGGAAAGAGGCCTTCGCGTATCGAGCGACGAGGTCAGAGGGTCTCGACGACCTCGTCGAAGTCCAGCCGCGGCAGGCGGTCGAACCAGGGGTCCTCACCCGGTTTGCCGACGTTGATCACGACGAGGGACTTCCACGGTTTGCCCGCGAAGAACTCCTTGTCGATCCCTTCGTTGTCGAAGCCGGTCATCGGGCCGGCGGCCAGCCCGGCGGCGCGCACGCCGATGATGAAGTAGCCGACCTGAAGCAGCGCGTTGAGCTTGGCGACCTCGACACGTCCGGCCTCGTCGGTGAAGAAGTCCTTGGCACCGGGCAGGTGCGGGAACACGCGCGGCAGGTTCTCGTGGAACTCGGTGTCGGCGGCCAGCACGACGGTCACCGGCGCCCTCTCGGTCTTGGCGCGGTTGCCCTCGGCCATCAGCGGCAGCAGGCGCTGTTTCGCCTCGTCGGTACGGATGACCAGGGCGCGCAGCGGCTGGTTGTTCATCGACGTCGGCGCCCACTTGACCAGTTCGTAGATCGCGCGGATCTGCTCGTCGGTCACCGGCTCGTCGCTGAAGTTGTTCGCGGTGCGAGCCTCGCGGAACAGCAGGTCCTGCACGTCCTGCGAGAGGTTCAGCGTTTCGGCGAGTTCAACGGTGGTCGTCATGTTCTGGAGTTCCTTCCGTACGCGTCCAGTACCGGCGTCAACCTGGTTGAGCGCTGAACTATTTCGCGTTCAACCACTTCGCCGCTGTGGAGTGGATCACACGACAAAGCCGCCGTCCCGAAGGAACAGCGGCTTTACGCAGGTGGCGGCAGGTCAGTAGGCCCCGCGTCCTTGGACCACCGCGCGGAAGGTCTTCCAGAGGATCACCAGATCCAGGGCGAGGGACCAGTCCTCGACGTAGCGGAGGTCGAGGCGGATGCTCTCGGCCCAGCTGAGGTCGCTGCGGCCACTGACCTGCCAGAGACCGGTCAGGCCCGGCTTCACCAGCAGGCGGCGGCGCGCGTCGGGCGCGTACTTCGCGGTCTCCTCCGGCAACGGCGGGCGGGGACCGACGAGGGACATGCGCCCGCTGACGACGTTGAACAGCTGGGGCAGTTCGTCGAGCGAATACCGGCGCAGCATCCCGCCGACCCGGGTGATCCGGGGATCCTTGCGCATCTTGAACAACGGCCCCGCCGCCTCGTTGTCCGCTTCGAGGCTCTCCTTCAGTTTGTCCGCATTGGTGACCATCGTGCGGAACTTCAGCATGGTGAAGGTGTGCCCGTCTCGGCCGACACGGCGCTGCCGGTAGATCACCGGCCCGCGGTCGTTGAGTTTGATCGCGATCGCGATCACCAGCAGCAGCGGGGAAAGCAGGGTGAGCAGCAGGGCGGAGCCGAAGCGGTCGAGCGCCTCTTTGACCAGACGCCGTCCACCGGTGAACATCGGCGCGCTGACGCGAAGCAGCGGCATGCCAAGGACACCCGAGACGTTCAGCCTCGGCCCGGCGACCTCCATCAGTACCGGGGCGACCACCATCTCCGCCGACGTGCCCTCGAGGTCCCAGGCGAGCCGCTGCAGACGTCTCGGATTCCAGTGCTGGTCCGCGGTCACGGCGACCACGCGATAGCCGCCACGACGTACGTGCGCCGCCAATTCGTTGAGCTTGCCGACGACCGGAACCCCTTCGACCTCGCCGCTCCCCCGCTCGGCGCCGGCGCCGGTATAGGTACAGACGGCCTCGACCCGCCATCCGACATGAGGGTCGGCCTTCGTCCGGGCGATCAGATCGGCGACGGTGTTCGGGCTTCCCGCCGCCAGCACCGGAAGCAGGCACTGACCCTGACGACGTCTCCGGTGAAGCACCTGTCTCAGCGCGTACCGCTGCAGGAAGGCGAACACCGAGATCATCGGGACGACGATGAAGACCCACGGCTGCACCGCGAGCGCACCGAAAAGCAGGCCCCCCAACGCGACCAGCACCGCCGTCGTCACCAGACCACGGCCGAGCGTCCGGTATTCCTCGGCGCCTTCACCCAGTACGCGCGGACTCCAGGCGCGGCACACCGAGAGCCCGAAGAGGAAGGCCGCGGCGGTACCCACGGCGTGCATGTCATGCGGATCCGACCGGTCGATCAGGAAGGCGCTCATCGCGATGAGCGCGAACGCGGTGAAAACGTCACTTCCGATGACCCAGGCCCGGTATCGCGATTCCCACGACGCGGCCGGCAGGCGTGCGGACGTGTGGTCGGAGCCGGCGGCGACATCCGCACTCCGCTGCGGAGGAAGCGGGATCGCCTGGAGGTCGATGTGCTGTGGCGTCCCGCTCACGGTGGACGACGGCCGCACCGACTCTTCCATCAGACCTCCCGGAGTGGGGATTCCCGAACGCCGGATCAGCACGCTGAGTGAATGAGATCGATTTCAGAGAGTGATCGATTCCCTCAGTCCCTCAGCCGCCAATGGGGCGACACACGCCAAGGTATCGGCCACTCTCCGGCCATCGTTACAAGGATTTCCAGCCACATCCTGTGTGAGCTTCCGGCAAATGAATGCCACAAATGATAACAAGATGATGACGATGGGTAATAGGCCGTATCCTCCGAACAACTACTCCAAGTAGTCACGAATTGCCCGGCTCGCCGTCACTTGGAGCACCGCGTGCCCAAACGGCCGAACAGCCCCGAAAACTCCACAGTGGACGGTCCGGCGAAGTCGATCTCGCGTCGGTCCATTGTGGATTTCACACCTCCGGAGCACCCGGCAACGGCCGGCCGGGCAACCTCGCCCGGACCTACCTTGTCAATCGGTCACCGGAGTGGCGTTTCGTCACATCACACACGTGTCACGACGGGTTCCGGTTCAGGGCCGGACGAGTGAGGCTCCACGGACACCGCGCGTCACGCCCGCCGTGGTCTGGACCTTCATTCGGGGCCTCACGTGCCGAGGATCACAATGTCGTCTCGGTGGCCTGTTCGTGCGACGGTCCGGTCGCGCTTCGCAAGCCCGAAGTCGTATGTCCACAACGGCCGGACGGCCGCGATTCGAAGATCTCCGAAGCTCCGCCTTCCGGTCACAACCGGTGCGCCACAGGAAGTACTGCGCTCTACTCGCGACGCCGACGACAGCACAACTGCCTCCCCCACATATCCCGCGTCCGACCTGGGGATCGAATGCCGCCGGACGGCGGTGCCGCCGAACCTCGAAGATCAGCCCGGAAATGAAGGAAGGCCCGGGACCTAGTGGTCCTGGGCCTTCATCCGGTGGGCGATACTGGGATCGAACCAGTGACCTCTTCGGTGTGAACGAAGCGCTCTCCCGCTGAGCTAATCGCCCCCTCGCGGTGTGAAAGAGACTCTACCGCACAACTTTTGGGGGCCTGCAAACGGGTGGTTCAGCGCGACCACCCTCCGCTTACCGGCGGGTACGGAGCGAACAACCGCGAGCTAGCCGGGGTTGTCGGGCCCGGGGGCCGCCTGCGGGCCGCCGCGACATTCGTGCGACGGTGCTATCGCGCGACGACTAAACCGCGCAGTATGTACATGTGGACCTGCCTGCAGGGCGCACGTGGATGGCTGCGCGTCGCGCGGGTGATGATGGGGTGACGGTGTCATAACCGGGGTCGTATGACCCCAACCGGGTGATCTGCGGCAAAACCGCGATCCGATCGGCCGGCCGGTACGTCACATCATCGCCACTCGGTTCGACCGGGCCGGGAAGGGAGACGAAGGGTAGGACGATGCGCAACGATCACGTGACGCTCCGCTCGACGGCGGTGTTCGACCTGCTGGCCCCGCGGACGCCCGCGGTTCCGGTCAAGGTGGAACTGCGCTACGACACACGCGACCCCTACGCGGTCGTCGCCGCCTTCCGCACCGGCCGGGCCGGGTGGGTCGAGTGGGTGTACGCACGTGACCTCCTCGCGGACGGCCTCCTCGCCGACGCGGGTGACGGCGATGTCCGTATCCGCCCTTCAGTCGAAGATCCCGAGTCCGTTCTCATCGAACTCAACTCGCCGTCGGGGCACGCCATGTTCGAGGCGTCCGCACAGGAACTCGCCGACTTCCTCGACCGCACCTACGACGTCGTGCTGCCCGGCAACGAACACCTGTGGGTCGACGTCGACGACGCCCTCACGCACCTCATTCCGAACGATTTGGCCTGATGACAGGGTCGCGACCACCAAGTGACACCCCGGTTGCGAGCCCGGTTTCGGGGTCCGATATTGTTTTCACACACCACGGCGACGGGGTGAGGGACAGAGCCGAAAGGCCTGAAACTCCGATCTGAACCGAGGTTAGTGCGGATGTAGCGCAGCTGGTAGCGCATCACCTTGCCAAGGTGAGGGTCGCGGGTTCGAGTCCCGTCATCCGCTCGGGAGGCCCTCTCGGGTCTTTGCACGGTGGAGTGGCCGAGAGGATAGGCAGCGGCCTGCAAAGCCGTCCACACGGGTTCGAATCCCGTCTCCACCTCGCGCGATTAGCTCAGCGGGAGAGCGCTTCCCTGACACGGAAGAGGTCACTGGTTCAATCCCAGTATCGCGCACCATCTGTTTTCGCAGGTCAGAAGCCCTGCTCCTCCTCGGAGGGGCGGGGCTTCAGTCGTTAAAAGGGATAAGGCGATGGCCCTCGGAGCGGTCTCCAACTGCCCGTCACGGAAGGTGGCGTGCAGATGTGGGAACCACTCCCCCAGCTTCGTCCGCTCACTCGGAGTGAGCGCCACCAGCGAGCTGATCCACCGGGTCTCGAGAGCTTGCAGGATCTGGCGACGCATGAGCGGGGTCACGTGGTCGTAGACCTTCGCGATCCCTTTCATCTTCTGTCCCAACCTCGCGCGCCGGGCGACTTCGGGGATGCCGTCCTCGGTCAGCCAGGTGTTGTGGCTGTGCCGTCCTTCGTGGAAGGTCAGCGTCGGCAGGATCGGCGGTACCACCACGGCCGAACGAGAACCCTCAGCCTCACTGCCATCCCACACCGGACGCCAATACCGGTTGCGGAAGTTCGACCGCCGCAGCGGTCACCTTCGGCACTGCACAGCACGAACGGGAAGCCGTGGCTGTCCATCAGCTCCTCGTAGAAGATCGCAATACTCGGCGGCAGTTCGACGCTTCGCGTACCAGCCGGGGTCTTCGTCCGGCCCTTCTTCGCCTTGCTACTCCGCCGCCGCGGAGTCACCGGACGGGGTCTGCCGTGGCCCGTGCTCGGCATGACCTGAGGTGTCGATCCGGCGGCCACCTTTGAACAGCTTCCCGCCGACCTCCTTGAGAGGCTCGCGGATCTGGATCGCCCGGGTCTCGCTGTCGTACTCGTGCCGCTGCTGACCGACCAGTTCGCCCCACCGGCAACCGGTGTAGAAGTCGAGCAACCCGAGCACAAACCCGGGTAGCCCCAGCCCGCACTCATACAGTCGCATCGACGCGCGCAGCGCCTGCACCGGCGTCGCGACCAGGCTCTCGACCTCGAACTCACCCGAGGTGACCCGGATCCCGGCACACGGGTTCGCCGGAATCTTCCGGGCCCGGACCGCAGCACCCAGGATCGTGGAAAACAACGAGAAGATCGACGACACCGACGAGTCGGCATAGTCCTCGTGCAACTCCGACAACCGCGCATGGCTGTTGCAGCGGTGCGGTGCTGGTGCAGGTGTGATCGAGCAGGATCAGCCCCAACAGATTCTGGGTCGACGACAACCGCGTCGTGTCTGCCGAGGTCGGCGGCAACCTAACAATCCTGATGATCAACAAGGTAGTGACCTTCGCATCGAACCGCTCGCCCTCTGGGTCCACGCCGGCCAGCTCACTGAGCATCCACACCACGACGTGATGCTCCTCCACGCTTTCGAGCACGTGATCGCTGGTGTCCGGGGCCGCCTCCCGAGCCTCGGGGTAGAAGATTTTCTCCTCGAGATAGGCGTGCACCGTGAGTTCCTCGATGATCGAATCAACGATCTTCCGCTTGGTCTCGTGCGCGTCCGCGCCTGCCTTTTCGAAGTCCTTGAACAGCTTCTCGACGGTCTTGTGGTCGTTCTTCAGCAGCACGATGGCGTCGGTCGACATTGTGATTCTCCTTGGATTGACTGAGAAAACGTCATAGGGCTGGCAGTACGGCCGACTTCCAGGCGTCGAAGAATTCGTCCTGGTTCGGGCCGATCTGCTGGACGTAGACCTCATCGAACCCGGCGTCCGCGAACTGTTGCAGCTGCTGCAGATACCGTTCAGGATCGAGGCCGCATGCGACGTGTTCGCGCACCATGTCCTCGGTGACCAGGCCGGACGCAGCCGCGTAGTCGTTCGGGGTCGGCAGGGTCGAGGGCAACAGGCCGGGCAGGAGTTCGTTGCGCCACAAGCGATGCGCGGTCTTGGCGTCATCCTCTTCGGAGGCCACCCAACAGACTTTCATGCCGCCCTGCGCCGGCCCCTTGCAGCCTCCCTCCCGGTACAGGTTTACGAGTTCCGCATCCGGACCGACTGTGCAGAAGCCGTCGGCGACCTCAGCGGCCAGCCTCGTCGCGTCGCCGCCGAAGCCGGACAGGTAGATCGGGACGGGTTGTTACGGCAGGGTGTAGATGCGCGCGTTCTCGACCTCGTAGTACTCGCCGCGATGGCTGATCTGCTTACCGGTGTGCAATTCGCGGATGATGCCCACCGCCTCGGCGAGCATATCGAGACGTACTTGCGGCGGCGGCCACGGTTGCCCGGTCACGTGCTCGTTGAGCGCTTCACCCGTGCCGAGGCCGAGCACGAACCGGCCCTCACACTGCACGGCTGCGGTCGCGGCCGCCTGGGCGATGATCGCCGGGTGGATCCGGATCAGCGGACAGGTGACGGCCGTCGTGATCGGCAACGAAGTCGCTTGGCTGAGCGCGCCGATCACTGACCACACGAACGGGCTGTGGCCCTGCTCATCAAGCCAGGGATGAAAGTGATCCGAGATCCACAGCCGCTCGAACCCGGCCTCTTCCGCCATCTTTGCCTGCCGCACCAGCTCGCGCGGACCGAACTCTTCCGTTGACAGGAAATAGCCGATGCTGACCATAGGCTTCCCATACCCGCTCCGGAGAGCTCAAACGCAGTCAGCACGTGCCAACAGGCAGGACTCGTTGCCTTTCCCAGGCCTGCGGGTTCAAGTGCACCCGGCGGGGTACTCCTTCGTTCCACCCCCGAAACCGCAGGAGGACATCGTGACCGAGGTCAGTCGCGTCGTCGACGTGCCACCGGACGCTGTTTTCGCCGTACTCGCCGACGGCTGGCTCTATTCGAGCTGGGTGGTCGGCAGCTCGCACATCCGTGATGTCGACACGGACTGGCCGGCCGTCGGTTCCCGGATCCATCACAGCGTCGGCCCCTGGCCGCTGCACATCCAGGACATCACCGTGGTGACGGCCGTGGAGCCGGGGCATTCGCTGTCGCTGGAGGCACGCGGCTGGCCGTTCGGCGCGGCGACGGTCGGGCTCACACTCGTCCCGCACGGCGACGGTAAGACGCAGGTGCGGATGACGGAGCACATCGTGCGCGGCCCTGCCGAAAAGCTGCCGGAGGCGGTTCAGGCGCTCATGGTCAAGCCACGAAACACCGAAGCGCTCGCCCGGCTAGCCGACCTCGCGACGGGGAAGTACGCGAACCTGAAGAAGAACGTTCAGCCGTAAACCGCTCGGTTCGCCGCGCGGATCAGCGCCGCGTATCCGCCGCCCAGCCTGCCCGCCCTCGCCAGTGCCGCGCGGGCGGCGTTGGCTCCCGGGCCGCCGTGGACCGCTCCTCCGGGGTGGGCTGACGCGCCTGCCAGGAACAAGCGGTCCACCAGGGTGTCCGCGCGGCCGGTGCCGGGGACAGGGCGGAAGAACAGCTGCTGGTGGATCGCGGTGGTGCCACCGTTGATCGCGCCGCCTACCAGGCCCGGGTTGTGACCGGCCAGCTCGATCGGGCCCTGCACGTGCCGGCCCATGATCAGGTCGGTGAACCCCGGGGCGTTCGCCTCAACCGTTTCCTCGATCCGCTTGACCCGCCGCTCCAGCGCCGCCCGGTTCTCCATCGTGCCGCGCGGCACATGGGTATAGGCCCACGCCGCCTCGGTCCCTGGCGGCGAGCGGTCCGGGTCGCTCGTCGTCATCTGGCCCAACAGCAGAAACGGACGGCGTGGGGTCCGGCCGCGTGCAAGTTCGCCGCCGAACGCCGACAGACCGTCCAGGTCCGTACCGAGGTGGATCGTGCCCGCCCCGCGCGCGCCTTCGGCCCGCCACGGGACACGGCCCGACAGCGCCCAGTCCACTTTCACCGTCGCACTGTCCCACTGGAACCGGACGAGGTCCTCGATCAGCCGGGACGGCAGCCACTCCGAGGCGATCATCTCGCCGTACAACGCCGGCGCCGGAACGTCCGCGAGTACCGCCTTGCGAGCCCGGACAGGGTCTCCTGCGCTGTCGCGCACGCCCATCGCCCGGCCGCCCGCGACGAGCACCTCGGCGATCGGCCGTCCACAGTGGACCTTCCCGCCGCGGGACTCCAGCCGGCGCACCAGCGCCGCGGTCAACTCCCCCGCCCCGCCTGCCGGCACGGGGAACCCGGCGTCCTGACCGATCATGGCGAGCAGCCAGCCGAACACCGCGCTGCCCGCGTTGTCCACCGAAAGGTCGCTGTGCGCCGCGTTTCCGGCCAGCAGCAGCTTGGCTCCTTCGCCGTTGAACAGCTCGTCACCGAAGCGGCGGGCGGGCAATGTCAGCATCCGGGCCAGGCGCAGCGCGTCGGCGGTCCCCGTGCGGCGCAGTAGCCGCAATGCCGGACGGACCGGCGGGAACGGCGTGAACAACGCGGCGAGCAGCGGCTCGCGGATCTCCTGCCACTCGGCGGACAACCGGCGCCAAGCTACGCCGTCGCCCGGCGCGAACTCATCGGCGGACGCCGCGGTGCGGTCGAGGTCCCGTGACAGCACAGCGCACCGGTCGTCGGGCAGCACATGCGCGAGGACATCGGGAGCGTGGCGCCAGCGCAGGCCGTGTTCCTCGAGCCTCAGCCCTCGGATCACCGGCGAGACCGCGGTAAGCGGGAAGAAGGAACTGCACAGGTCGTTGCGGAAGCCGGGCTCGGTGACTTCGGCCGTTCGCACCGCACCGCCAGGCTGTCCGGTCGCCTCGATCACCAGAACCGACCAGCCGGCGTCGGCCAGGAGATTCGCCGCGACCAAGCCGTTGTGCCCGGCCCCGATGACCACCGCGTCGACGACTTCCGTGCTCACACAGGCCTCCCGACCGCTCAGGACTGCGAATGGTGGCTCGGCCCGACGTCGGCGAGCGAGCGGAGCCAGGACAGCACCCCGTCACGACGCGGCTGGGGCCGACGTCGGACTCGCCGCCCCCGCGCCCGGCGACCAACTCGGCGACCGCGCTAGTGGCGTCGACCCGACGATGCCAACCCAGAGCGCTCTCCGCCAGCGTGGTGTCCATGAGCGGTACGCGGTCGGTAAGATCGAGCCAGCCGGGGTGCAGCGGCAGCGCACCGCTCCACCAGGCCGCTTGGGCGGCCGCCCAAGCACGAGCAGGGTACCGGAGGCGGACCCCGCCGAGCAGCGTGGCCAGCGCGTCGGCGTCGAGCACCTCGGGCGCGACCAGGTTGACCTCGACGGTGAAGGGGACGACCACGTGGTCGTCCGGTTCGAGTCCGGTCACCGCCGACCCGACCTCCTCCACCACGCCCATCGGCTCGTGGCCCAGGATGTCGCCCTCGGTCATGAACGCCCCGAGCACCTCGTACAGGTGCAGGTCGGAGCCGCAGATACCCGTGGAAGCGATCCGCACGACCGCGTCAGCGGGACACTCGATCCCCGGATCCGGCACCGTGTCGACGCGGACGTGACGTTTGCCGTGCCAGGTCACTGCCTTCATGGCTCTCCTTCGTCCGCGTATGGGTGCCGGGCACGGAAGGGATTCCCACCGAAGCCAGCAGCAAACCCCGCTCAGACCAGGCACTCGACGACCCCTGTTGAGTCCACTGTGGACCCACCCGGCCAGGTCGCAGGACGACCAAGTGCGAGGCCGTTCGTTTCGGGCGTGTGAGAGGTAGCCGAAGGGGTACTCGACGCGATATTCGCCCGTTCCGGGCTGGAGAAAGCCGTCCCGGAACGACATTCGGTCGAATGGCCTATTCGTTTCCGCCAGTTCCGGAGGGAACCTATGACTGCATCGCCAACCAAAGTCCAGCGCAGCCCGCGTCAGCTTTTCGCCGTCGCCGTGGGTGCGGTTTTCCTGCTCGTCGGCGTCCTCGGCTTCATCCCCGGTGTCACCACGAATTACGACCAGCTGACAGGTGCCGGCCACGAATCCGGCGCCCTACTGCTGGGCGTGTTCCAGGTTTCGATCCTGCACAACTTCGTCCACCTGGCGTTCGGGATCGCGGGCATCCTGCTGGCGCGAACGATCAACGGCGCCAAGGCGTTCCTCGTCGGCGGCGGCGTGATCTATCTCGTGCTCTGGTTGTACGGCCTGCTGATCGACCACGGGACGTCGGCCAACTTCGTCCCGGTCAACGGCGCGGACAACTGGCTGCACCTCGTCCTCGGTATCGCAATGATCGCCCTAGGGCTCATTCCCGTCTCAGGCTCGAAGGCGCCCATCGCCGATTCGCGCTAGCGCTTCCCCTTCTCTGTCCTTTTTGGAGGCTACGTGTGTTCCGCCATACCAGATTGCTTCAGTTCGAAGCCAAACCCGAGAAACCGGACGCACTCTACGCCCGGAAACTGCAGGAACTCATCGGCGGCGCGTACGGCGAGATGACCGTGACGATGCAGTACCTGTTCCAGGGCTGGAACTGCCGGATCGAGGGCAAGTACAAGGACCTGATCATGGACACGGCGACCGAAGAGATCGGGCATGTCGAAATGCTCGCCACGATGGTCGCCAGGCTCCTGGAAGGCGCTCCCACGACCGTTACCGCCGAAGCGGTCAAGGACCCCGTGACCGCGGCGATCCTCGGCGGGATGGACCCGCAGCAGGCGATCGTCGCCGGCGGCGGTGCCATGCTGGGCAACAGCCAAGGAGTGCCGTGGAGCGGCGGCTACATCGTCGCGAGCGGCAACCTCCTGGCCGACTTCCGGGCGAACGCAGCCGCCGAAGCCCAAGGCAGACTCCAGACCGCGCGTCTGTACAACATGACCGATGACCCCGGCGTGAAAGCGATGCTGCAGTTCAACCTCGCCCGTGACACCGTGCATCAGAAGCAGTGGCTCGCCGCAATCGAAGAACTCGAAGCAGACGGCCTGGAAAGCACCCTCGTGCCGAACGCATTGTTCGACGAAGAGAACCAAGAACACAACAACACCGTCTGGCGCCTGTCCGATGGACATGACGGGAGCAAGGGCAACTGGAGCTTCGGTGGCGAAGAGCTCGACTACCTGACCGATCCGGATCCTCTCGGCGGCCCTGGCACCGCCCCCAAACCTGACCCGGCGCTCTACGGCACCTACGCGCCGATCCAGGATGCGGTCGGGACGGCCAAGGGCAAGGCCAAAGACATCAAGAACAAGACCACCAAGAAGACCAAGAGCTAGCATCAAGGTAAAGCGGCCCTCCTTGCGTTCTCCGCAAGGAGGGCCGCTTTACCGAAGGCCGGACCCACAGCCCCGTCTCGCCAGAGAACGTGGGACCAAATCGTCCTTTTCGCCGAATCACGCTGAGCGACGGGTTCCCGTAACAAGGTCCAGTAACGTGACGACGACCGGCAAGCGGCCGCGAGACGCGAAGGAGCATCCTTGTTCGAGGACACCGCCGCGGTGCCCCGTGCCGCCGTATGCGAATCGACTACGCTCGAGACGGCCGAACGTCTGCTGATGCTCGTCGGTACCGCCGACGTTCCAGGCCTGATGAGTCTGTTCGCTCCGAGCGTAGAGTGGTCTGGACCAATGCGGCCCGTCGCCGGGGCCTACAGCAAACGGGAGCTGGAGGCGCTCGTCCTGGCCTGCTACGCGTCAGTGAGCCCGGCGGGCCTCACCGTGCACAGCGTGGTCGTCGACGGCGACCAGGCCGTGGTCGTCGGCCGCGCCCGGTGCCTCTGCCGCCGCACCGGTGACCGCCGCGCGATCGACTTCGCCGCCGCGTTCTCGGTCAAGGACGGCTTGGTGACTGCCTGCTGGCTGTTGACGGGGCCGGGCCGTTGAACGCGGCACGAGGCGAAAAGACACGGGACGAACTCGTCGCCGCGGCGGCCGAGATCTTCGATCGGGAAGGCTTCGACGGTGCCAGCCTCGACCGAGTGTGCGCCAAAGCGGGAGTGACAAAAGGCGCGCTCTACAGTCATTTCCCATCGAAGAGCGCACTCGCGGCCGCCGTGGTGCATCGGTTCTCCCCGCCCTGGGGCGAACTCGCGTGCCGGATCGGCCGACGGCGGCTGGGGCCGACGCAGACCCTGATCGACCTCAGCTTCGAGGTCGCCCGGAGCCTCGAAACCGATGTCGCCCATCAGACCAGCCTCCGGCTGAGCCTGCACGCCGACCTGTTCGCCTGTCTGGTGCCCGCTCAGTTCGCCTGCTGGGTCTCCGTCGTGCGGAAGCTGTTGTTCCAGGCGAGCCGTGCGGGCGAGCTGCGGGGTGACGTCGACCTGCGTCGAGCGGCCGAGGCGATCGTGGCCGAACTCGTCGGGACACAGCTGGCGTCCCAGGCGGCCGCCGGAACACAGGACCTGACGGACCGCGTGAGCTGGATGTGGCGGCAGCGGCTGCCGGGTCTGGTCACGCCCGAGTTGGCCGACGAGCTCCGACTCGGCGTCCCCGGGCGATCTCGGGGCAAAGAGCCGGGATGACCGTGGCCACCCCGGCTCTGCCTGGCCTAGCTCAGAAGATCGTCTCGCATCCCGAGAGCGCCTCGAAGCGCGAGTCGCAGCGATCGGCCGGACCAGGGCCGCCGTCACCGGCGTCCAGGCCCTGCGGATCGGTCAGCGTGTCATTGCCTGCCCCACCCCGGACGATGTCGTTCCCGGCTCCACCGTCCAGGTTGTCCGCCCCGCCAGTCCCGTCGATCACGTCGTCACCGGCGGCACCGCTGACGGCATCCGCACCGGGGCCACCGTCAAGATAGTCCGAACCCGCACCGCCCTCCAGCGTGTCAGCACCCCGCTCGCCGTAGAGGAAGTCATTTCCGGTGCCACCGGTCAGCCGGTCCGCGGCCGGACCGCCGAACAGCATGTCCAGGCCCGCCTCCCCGTTGAGTGTGTCCGGCCCCGCCTCCCCGTATGCCAACTCATTTCCGGCACCGCCGAAGAGCTGGTCGGTCCCGCCACCGAGACACGCGATGTCATTGCCGCCGAGGGCGAACACGACATCGTTTCCGCCCAGTGTCACGAACACGTCCGCACTGCCCGTGCCATAGATGACGTCGTCTCCGTCGGTCCCGATGTGGGTCGCACGCATGCCGTTGCAGGTCGGTTCCTGCTCGGCTTCGGCCGCCCCCACCGGAATCACCGCGAGCCCGATCGACAGTGCCAACGGGAACACCGTCCGGCGAAGGGCATGCCATTGTTGTGTGCGCATTGATCTCTCCTTGTCCCGCGACGTGGATTTCGCCGCCTGCAAGGAAAATCTAGGAACGGTCCGCCGGGCGGGCACTCCGCCCGGCGGACGATACCGGTGGTACGCGGTTATCCGGCCTGTCCGTTCACCGGATCACCTCGGCACGGCGGCCGGAACTCCAACCGCGCCCGCCAGCATGGGCAGCGAACGGTGCAGACCGCGCTGCCACCACGGCCACGAATGAGTGCCGGGACCGTACAGATCCGCTGTGACGTTCGCACCGAGCCTTCGCAGCTCGCGTACGAACGCCGTGTTCTCCTCACCGCACAGCGGTTCGATCAACGGGTCCGGGGGTGTACCCGGCGGATCGAGAACTCCTGGTTGGCCGTTGCCACAGGCGACGTAGAGCGGAATCCCGGTGAGCCGCCCGGCGAGGGCATAGGGGTTGTGCGCCGCCCAGACGCCGGCGTTCAGCGACGGGTCGCCCCATAGCGCGTTCGGGTCGATACCTTCCTTGATGAGCAGACCCTGGATCAAGCTCGTTCCCCTCGCCGCTTGATAGGTCGTATGTACTACGCCGCTGTACGAGGCCGCGGCGGAGAACATGCCGGGATGACGGGCCGCGTACATCATCGCTCCCAGGCCGCCCATCGAAAGGCCCGCGATGGATCGGTCGGTGCCCGCGCCGTAGCCGCGTTCGAGGATCTGCCGCAGTTCGGTGAGATGGAACGTCTCCCACATCGGTGGCCCGCCCTTACCGTGGTTGAGCCAGTCCGAGTAGAAGCCGTTGCGCCCGGCGGAGGGCATGACCACCAGCAGGCCGGTGCCGCCGACGAGGGCGGCGACATTCGTGGAACGGGTCCAGGACGTGTAGTCGTCCCCCGCGCCATGCAGGAGGTACAGCACCGGCCAGGTCCGGCTGCTCCCGGGGCGCCAACCCTCGGGCAGGAGCAGCCGGACCATCACGGTGGCCGCCAGGGCGGGCGAGGAGATGGCGAGGTCGACCATTCCCGCGCCGAGGTGCTGCTCGGACACGACCCGGGCGCCGCTGTCGGCCGTGACCGCGGGCCGCGCTCCCGGACCGGCCGCGAGGGCGCGGGTAGCGTTGCCGCACAAAGCCACCGAGGCCAGTCCGGCGGCGGCGCCGATCACGAAACTTCGCCGCGATGTCGATGAGAGCGGGAGTCGGGGACGATGCGCGGTCGTGCGGTTGTCCGGTTTTCGATACTCGGCGGGCGTAGGCATCGTTGCCTCCTGGGTCCAGAGAGGGAAAGGGAGCCTGGAACCCCTGGGCGCGGGCCGGCCGCACCGGTGCGGCCGGTTCAAGGGGTTCCAGGCAGCAGCTGACCCGGTGAAGGGTCAGCTGGCCTGTTCCGGCAGGGCACCGGAGCAGGAGTCGGGGACCCATCCCCGCTTGGGACGGGTCGGCGAAGTAATGGTCACCAGGCGATACGCCGGTGTGCCTCGGTCAACGGCGCCGGCGTGAACGCCCTTCCGTGTCGTGGCTCGATACGACCGCCGACCGAGGTCCGAAGTGGACGGATCCGGGAATCACCTTCACCGCGACGACGGCAACTGACGACGGCGCGACCACGCGCTTCGATGAGCTGGTCATGTGGACTCCCGGTGCTGCGAACGACGCGATACCCTTTCGGTCGTACGGTCGACAAAATGTCCCATCGCCTGTTTAACGGAGCCACCCCCGGTTGAGGGGAGGACCCGTCCGGACACCGCGAGGAGTCGGAGTGAACCGGCATGTATCGAAGGATGACCGGCCCGAAATCCGTCGCGCTCTCGCCCGGATGCGCGACTCCACCGGGCTTCCGCTGACCTTCGGCGGGGAGGTCACGTCCGGGCTACGGGTACGGCTCAGCCAGTTCGCCGGTCCGAGTACCGGCGCGCTGCGCGGGGTCACACTCGAATGCGGACGAGGCCTCGGTGGCAAGGTCGTCGCGCTCCGCCGCCCGATCGTGGTCAACGACTACCTTCAGGCGCCCGGAATCAGCCACCATTATGACCACATCATCGCGGCCGAGGGACTGCGTGCGATGGCCGCCGCGCCGGTGGTGGTGGGGAGGACGGTCCGCGCCGTGCTCTACGGCGCCCTGCGGAGCGCCGTGCCGCTTGGCGATCGGGTCGTCCAGTCCGTCGTCGAATCCGCGCGCGAGGTCGAACAGCACCTGGCGGTACGGGACGAGGTGACCCGGCGGCTGGCATGGCTCGACCGGTACGACGCGTCAACTCCGGACCGGCCGCAGTGGGAACTGGTCCGCGAGGCCTACGCGGAGCTTCGGGTCATTTCCCAGAACGTGGAGGATTCCGTTCTGCGGCAACAGATCCGGGGTGTCTGCGAGAGACTTTCCGCCTTGGGGCGGAGCGAGCCTTCCGCGGGGACCGCCCCGGAGCTGTCTGCCCGCGAACTGGATGTGCTCGCGTGCGTGGCGCTCGGCTGGACCAATGCCCAGGTGGCGAAGGATCTCGGAGTGACAGTGGAAACCGTGAAGAGCTATCTGCGCAGTGCCATGCGCAAGCTGCTCGCACGCTCCCGGATGGAGGCCGTCGTCAACGCGCGCCGCCATGGCCTTCTCCCGTGAGGGTACTGATCGGGGTACGTTGGTACCGACAAAGTACCCGCCGAGGGTGTGCGAGGCTAGGAGACCATGAGCGCGAAGCCACCTTGGATGACACCCACGGGAGCACGTGGTGTGCGCACCCGCCGAATGTCGGACGCCCGACGCGAAGAACTTCTCGACCGGTTGGAGAATCTCTTCCTCGCCGAGGGTTTCGCCAAGCTGACGGTGGACGACCTGGCGAGCAGGCTGCAGTGCTCGAAATCCACGTTGTACGCCATCGCCGGCAGCCGGGAGCAGCTGGTCGTCGTCACCATCCGCCGGTTCTTTCAGGAAATGTCCACGAGGGTGGCGGAGAAGGCGGGCCCCATCACCGACCCGCCGCAACGAATCGCGGAGCACCTCGCCGGGCTCGGCACCGAGCTTCGGCGGATGTCCCCGGAATGCTACGCGGATCTTCTCAGCTTTGAGGCGACCGCCGAGGTCTATGCCAAACATTCCCTCGCCACCGCACAGCACGTTCGTGAGTCCATTCAGGACGGTGTCGCCTCCGGCGCTTTTCGAGCCATCAACGCGGATTTCGTCGGCGCCGCGGTGAGCCTGCTCATCGACGGCATCCAGCACGGCGAGCTGCTCGATCGTTCCGGACTGTCCATTTCGGACGCCTACACCGAACTCGGCGGCCTCGTACTGGCGGCACTGGCCAAGCACGACGCGTCCTGACCAGCTCCTCATCCCGAGGGCTTGCGGCGTGGCAGCATCTACGTCTACCGTACGAATCTCGGTACTAATGTATTCGATCTAGTACCCATCTGGCTCACGGTTCCCGGAGGCGGCGATGCCTACACGCACGGAAACGAACCGGCGGTACGAGGTCACGGTGCGCCGTGACGTCCGGATACCCACCCGGTCTCCCGGCCTGACCCTGTCCGCCGACCTTTTCCTCCCCGTCGCGGCCGGGCCGGTGCCGGTACTGGTCACCGCGCTGCCCTACCGGCGGGACATCGCGGCGCTGACCGGATCCCCCACCGAACACTGGTTCGCCGCACGCGGCTACGCGTCCGTGCTGGTCGACCTGGCCGGAACCGGATCGTCGGACGGCGTGCAGCGACCGCCGTTCGACCCTTCCGACGCCGACGACGCGGTCGACGCCATCACCTGGGCGGCCGCGCAACCCTGGTGCACCGGTTCGGTCGGGATGTGGGGTGGTTCATACGGCGCGATGATGACGATGCGCACCGCGGCCCGGAAACCAGCCGCACTCGACGCGATCATCGCCATCGAGGGTTTCGCCGATCCCGGCCGGGATTTCCACCACCCCGGCGGCTCGCGCGGAGCCTTCTCCCCGCTAGGGATCTGGGGTCTTGGCACGCTGTTCAACCAGTTGCTCCCGCCTATGGACGGTTTTCCCGATCCGGCGGAGCAGGCACGCTGGCGCCGCAGGCTCACCTTCCCGCCCTACCTGCTGGATCTCTTCCGCAACGGTCCTGGCGCGGCGGCCTGGTCCGACCGCCGGGTCGACACCTCGCGGATCGAGGTACCGGCGCTGTGCGTCGCGGGCTGGCGCGATCTCTTCGCCGACGCCATGATCCGGGCCTACGAGCGGATGACCGGCTATAAGCGGCTCATCGCGGGGCCATGGATGCACGTCATGCCCCACGAATGCCCGTTCACCCCGATCGATTTCCTCGAGCTGGCACGATCCTGGTGGGACCGCTGGCTTTCCCCGGAACCGCCTCCGCCCGCGAACGACCATCCCGTGAGCATCCGCGTCCAGGGCGACCGTCCGCGCTGGCTCGGCTTCGACACCTGGCCACCGGAAGGCAGCGCCTGGACCCAGGAGCTGGACAGCTGGCTCAGAACCGAACCAGCCGAACCGGATCCGATCACCGGGCCGCGCTCCGGGCTCTGGTCCACTCCGGCCGGCCTCTTCGGGCTTCCGCTCGACCAGCACGACGATGACGCGGCGAGCCTCTGCTACACCTCACCTCCGCTGAAAGAGCCGGTACTGATCAGTGGCCGCCCGATTGTGGAACTGACCCGGCCATGGCCGCGGGTGTCGGTCAAACTCGCCGACGTCGACCCGGCGGACCGGTCGGTGCTCATCAGCGCCGGGCTGGAAACGACCACGTGGGAACACACCGGCGAACTCCGGATCCCGTTGACCCCGACCACCTACGAACTCGCGGCGGGACATCGGCTGCGGGTGGTCGTCTCCCCCGGTGACTTCCCTCGTGTCTGGCCGCAGGCTCCACCATCGGGGGTATGGCCGGTCGTGCGGAGACTTTCGCTGCCGGTTGTCAGCGGACAGGGCGAAGAGATCGACTTCCCGGCTCCGGAGCCGGGCGAGGGCGAGCTCGCGGAACTC
Organism: uncultured Actinomycetota bacterium; assembly: GCA_963766045.1. Lineage (GTDB taxonomy): Bacteria > Actinomycetota > Actinomycetes > Mycobacteriales > Pseudonocardiaceae > Amycolatopsis. The sequence goes on from CAVXYN010000003.1 coordinate 4,386,841, forward strand.
AAGGACCGGGCGGACGACCAGCCGGTGTTCTGGGATATCACCGAGGATCTGGTCCACGAATCGGTTTCCGTACGCGTCGCCTCCGGCACTGAGATCCGGCCCGACGATCTGCCCGGCCGAGAGCTCGGCATGGTGGTGGACCAGGAGTTCACCGCGACCGCATACCGCCTCGACCCGGCGGAGTCGACGGTCAGCGGCCGGATCGAGGGAACGATCGACCTCCCCTCCGGCGAGCAGATCTCGGTCGCCGTCAAGGTGGTGGCCACCTCGACCTCACTCGAAGCGAGCGGCGAGGTCGTAGTCGACGGCGAAGTCCTGCTCGACCGGCGTTGGCACGGCTGACCACGCCGTCCTCCGGCAGCCCGCCCTACGGAACGAAAGGCGGAACCATGTCCGCTCCCGCGGTCTTGTCCCGGCGCGAATTCGCCGTCGGTGGTCTGATGCTGGCCGCCGGTCTCGCGACCGGCTCCTGTTCCGGCCCACCCGGGAGCACCCCGGCGGCACCGGTACTGCGGATCGGCCAGTACTGGCCACCGACCAGCCTCGACCCGGCGAAAGCGGGCGGCGAATCGCAGCTGTACCTGCAGCCCGCTTACGACCCGCTGATCTATCGCGCGGCGGACGGCTCCTACGAACCGGGACTCGCCACGGGATGGCGTTACGTCGGCACGGGCAACAAGACCTTCGAAATGACGTTGCGCGGCGGAGTCACCTTCAGCGACGGCACCCCGTTGGACGCCGCCGCGGTGAAAGCCAGCATCGAGCACTTCCAGCGGGCCGCCGGCCAGGTTGCCGCGTTCCTGGCACCGATCGCCCGGATGGACACCGACGGCGGCCTGGTGCTGCGATTCACCCTTTCCGAACCACATCCGTTGATGCCGATGGTCTTCACCCAGGACTTCCTGGCAGGCGACGTGATCAGCCCCGCCGCGGTGCGTACGCCCGAACGGCTCCCCACCGCGACCTTCGGCGCCGGGCCCTATCAGCTGATCCCGCACGAGACGGTGGCGAACGACCACTACACCTACGGGCCGAACCCCCGGTACTGGAACCCGGGGGCCCGCCGCTACGACAAAATCATGATCAAGGTCCTGCCCAACGAGAACACCGCGCTCGCCGCGCTCAAGACCGGGCAGGTCGACGTCGTGATCGGCAGCTATACGATCGCCGACGGCGCGAAGGCGGCCGGGTTCAAGACGGCCTCGAACCCGAACATCGTGATGGGGCTACAGCTCAACGACCGTGAGGGAAAATTCAGCCGCCCGCTCCGAGACATCCGGGTGCGGCAGGCACTCAACCACGCCGTCGACCGGGTCAAGATCACCTCCGCCCTGCTCGGCGAGTACGGCATCCCGACCGAACAGCCCGCCGCCCCCGGCGGGGACGGGTTCAACGACACGAACTTCTACAACCACGACCCGGACAAGGCCCGGCGGCTGCTCGCCGAAGCCGGTTACGGGAGCGGGTTCGAGCTCCCCGCGGTGCTCCCGTCGGCTCCCGCTTTTCCCAGCGACATCGCCCAGGCCGTCGCCTCCGATCTCGAAAAGATCGGAGTGCGACTGAAGATCACCACCAAGGACGCGCACGCCGCCAACGCCGCGCTCGCGGAATTCCCGGTCTCCTCGATGGGCTGGGGTGTGTCGCCGGTGTACTACATGGGCCGAGGACTGTGGCTGCGTGACGCGATCGGGATGAATCCCTTCCGCAGCTCCGACCCTCGGCTCGAGGACCTCGACCGCCGTGCCGCGGCCGCCGACGAGGCGACCCGGGCCGAACTGGACAAGCAGATCGTCCGGCGAGTGGTGGAGCTGGCCTGGTTCCTGCCGATCTGCCTGACCCCCCAGTTCCTCTTCCACCGCGACACGGTCGGCGTCGGCTCGGTTCCGGGCCAACCCTTCCCGAGCGTCACCGCCTGGCGTCCGGTGACTTGAGTACCACCGATACCGGCACCGCGGCGAATGGGCAGGAGGAGACCTCGATGACCGGAACGCAACGTCGCTTCCCCGCCGGTTTCCGCTGGGGCGCCGCGACGTCGGCCTTCCAGATCGAAGGCGCGTGGGACGCCGACGGCAAAGGTCCGTCCATTTGGGACATCCGGGGCCACCGGGCGGACGGCATCGCCGGCGGCGCCACCGGCGATGTGGCCTGCGACCACTACCACCGGCTCGAGGAGGACCTCGGCCTGATGAGCGAGCTCGGCCTGACCAGCTACCGGTTTTCGGTCTCCTGGCCGCGAGTGCAGCCGTCCGGACACGGCGACTGGAACCCGAAGGGGGTCGCCTTCTACGACCGGCTCGTGGACGGCCTGCTGAACCGGGGGATCGAACCGATGGTCACGCTCTACCACTGGGATCACCCACAGGCCCTGCAGGACGAAGGCGGCTGGGCGCACCGCGACACCGCCGCCCGCTTCGCCGACTACGCCGAAGGAATGGCCACGAGACTCGGTGACCGCGTGACCCGCTGGATCACGGTGAACGAACCTCTGTCGGTCATGCACGCCGAGCTCGCCGGTTCGACCGCACCCGCGGCGGCGCGACGGCGCCACGGTCTGGCGGTGGCACACCACCTCCTGCTCGCCCACGGTCTCGCCGTGCCGCGGCTGCGGGCACGGAGGCCCCGCGCGGAGATCGGGATCAGCCTCAACCTCGCGGGCATGACACCCGCGACTCGCTCCCCCGCCGACGTCGCGGCGGCGAAACGTGCGGAAACCTACGAGGACCGGCTGTTCCTCGAGCCGATTCTGAACCGCCGGTATCCCTGCGACAGCGGAAGGCCGGTGGTCGACTGCGCACCCACCGACCTCGCGATCATCGCCGCTCCACTCGATTTCCTCGGCGTCAACTGGTATGCGCCGGGACGGGTCATGGGCTCGGAATCGAGCGCCTTCGGCTATGTCCGCACGTCCATCCCCGGGGCGAGCGAGAACATGCTCGGCTGGCCGGTCGCACCGTGGGGGTTCGGCGCGATGCTGTCCTGGCTGCGCGAGATCTACCCCTTCCACCCACCCGTCGACATCACCGAGAACGGCCTGCCGACGCCCGAGGAACCCGATCTGTCCGGTGCCGTCGAGGACCTCCGGCGAATCGCCTATCTCCGTGCCTGCCTCGTCCAGGTCCTCGACGCGATCGGCACGGGCATGGACATCCGCGGCTACCATGTCTGGTCCTTATTGGACAACCTGGAATGGGAACACGGGTACGCACCCCGGTTCGGTCTGGTGCATGTCGACTTCACCACGCAGGTTCGCACGCCCAAGGCCTCATACCACTGGTATCGGCAGCTCATCTCCCTGCAACGAAGCCGAGTCTGGGGAGGTGCGGCGCCATGTCCCGGCTGATCGCGCGTCGCCTGCTGGTCTCCGTCGTAGTCATCTTCGTCGTTTCGCTCGCCGCGTTCCTGCTGCAGTCCACCGCGCCGGGCGACCTGGCCAGGACGATCCTCGGCGAGCACTACAGTCCCGAAGCTCACGAACAGCTGCGGCACCAGCTCGGGCTGGACCGGCCGGTGCTGGTGCAGTACTGGGACTGGCTCCGGCAGGCCGCCGGCGGCGAACTCGGATCTTCCCCGATCAGCGGGCTCGACGTCGAAAGCGAAATCGCCAACCGCCTGCCCGTCACGCTGTCCCTGCTCGCCTGCGCCACGGTGGCCACCACGATCGCGGGGGTGGCGCTCGGGGTGATCAGCGCCGTTCGCGGCGGCCGGATCGGCCGGCTCGTCGATGTGTTCTCCCTGGTCGGCTACGCCTTGCCCAGCTTCTGGTTCGCGCTCACCATGGTGACGCTGTTCGCCGTCACCATCCGGATCCTGCCCGCCACCGGGTATGTCTCGCTCGACACCTCACCGGCCGGCTGGGCACGCAGTCTCATCCTGCCGGTCGCGACGCTCGCCTTGCCCGGTATCGCGGTGTTCGCCAAGCAAACCCGCGACGCGATGCTCGATACCCTGTCGCGGAACTACGTGACCACCTTGCGCGCCAACGGTGTTCCCGAGGCCTCAGTGATACTCCGGCACGCGCTGCGCAACGCGTCGATTCCCATCGTGACTCTGGTCGGCCTCCACTTCATCGGCCTGCTGAGCGGGACGGTGTTCGTGGAATCGGTGTTCGCCATGCCCGGCCTCGGCGGGCTGGCGGTACAAGCCACCGCACAGCACGACATCCGGATGATTCAAGGTGTCGTGGTCGTTTTCACCCTGATCGTCGTCGTGGTCAACCTGCTGGTGGACCTCGCCTACGGCTGGCTCAATCCCAAGGTGCGTGTGCGATGACCGCAGCGGGAAGACCAAAATGGCGGTCGGTCCTGTTTCGCCCCATCGCCGTACTGCCGCTGGTCTACCTCACCCTCCTGCTGCTGGCTTCGGTCCTCGCCCCGGTACTGGCGCCCTACAGCCCGACGGAAACCGACCTTGACGAAGTCCTTGCCGGTCCCAGTGCCGCACATATCCTCGGCACCGACGGGCTGGGCCGTGACGTGCTGACCCGGCTGATGTTCGGCGGGCAGGTGAGCCTCGTCCACGCCGCGATCGTCGTGCTGACCGTGCTGGTCAGCGGCGTCTGCACCGGGGTCCTCGCGGGATTCGCCGGTGGCTGGGCCGATCGGGTGTTCACCTGGGTCGTCGACGTGCTGCTCGCGATCCCGGTGATCATGACCCTGCTCGTCGTCATCGCCGGGGTCGGTGGGAACCAGGTCGTGGTGATGATCGCCCTCGGCGTACTGGTGTCCCCGGGTCTCGCCCGGATCGTCCGCGGCGCCACCTTCGCGGTCCGGCACGAGCTCTACATCGCGGCCGCACGTGTCTCCGGGCTGACCGCTCCGCGGATCGTGGTCAGGCATGTCCTGCCCCGGGTCGCCGGTCCGATCATCGTACAGATCTCGCTGCTCGCAGGCGGTGCCCTGCTCGTGGACGCCGGACTGGCCTACCTGGGTTTCGGGGCGCAGCCGCCGGATCCGACATGGGGCACCATGATCGCGGAGGCGGCGGCTGTCATCGAACGGCAGCCGTGGCTCCTCGTACCGCCCGGAGTCGTGCTCGGACTCGCCATCCTCGCGTTCGGCCTGCTCGGCGACGTCGTGCGCGACGCGACCGGCGGCCGCTCCCACTTCGTCCGTGACGAGATTCGCCGCGCACGCCCGGTTCGGGGCTCGTCGCTCGGCGCCGGAACGGGTTCGTCGCGGCACCTGCTGTCGATGCGCGACGTCTCGATCACCCTGCCTGGGCCGCGAGGCGACCAGGTCGTCGTCGAGGACCTCGATCTGGACGTCGCCGCGGGCGAGACGGTCGGGCTCGTCGGGGAATCCGGCTGCGGCAAGACCATCACCGCCCGCGCCGTCCTGGATCTGCTCCCCCGCGGCGGCGCCGTCACCTCCGGCGAGATCGTGTTCGACGGCGACGATCTCGCTGCAGCCGGCCCCCGCGCGACGCGACGGCTGCGGGGGTCCAGGATCGCGCTCGTCGCCCAGGACCCGATCGGCGGCCTCGACCCGGTCTTCACGGTGGCGCAACAGATCGGCGAGCTGGTGCGGATACGGCACGGTGGTTCCCGGCGGCGGGTTCGCACGCGCACCCTGGATCTGCTGCGCGATGTCAACCTGCCGGATCCCGAACAGGTCGCGGCGAAATACCCGCACGAGCTGTCCGGCGGGATGGCACAGCGTGTCGCGATCGCCATGGCGCTGACAGGCGAGCCCGATCTGCTCATCGCCGACGAACCGACCACCGCTCTCGACGTCACGATCCAAGCCGAGGTGCTCGACCTCCTGCGGCGGCTCCAAGCGGAACGCGGCATGGCGATCCTGCTCATCACCCACGACTGGGCCGTCGTCACCGCGTTGTGCCACCGCTCCTATGTCATGTACGCCGGGCATATCGTCGAATCGGGCCCGGCCGCCGAGCTGATCGGGCGTCCGCTGCACCCGTATACCGACGGGCTGCTCGGCGCGCTGCCGAGCCGGACCGCGCGCGGCGACCGGCCGTCAGCCATCCCAGGCACCGTACCCACGCCTTCGGAATGGCCACACGGCTGCCATTTCGCACCACGCTGCCCGCTCGCGACCACCGAATGCACCGCGGCGCCGATCCCGGTGTCCGAACCCACCAGCGGGCGCCGCACCCGCTGCATTCACCACGCGAAACTCCTCGGAGGGGATCACCGTGACCGTGCGTCTGCTTGAACTGCGGAGTGTCCGGGTCGACTATCGCGGTCGGCGACGACGACAGCCAGTGACCGCGGTGGAGGATATCGATCTCACCGTCCGGCCCGGCGAAACCTTCGGCCTGGTCGGCGAATCCGGCTCCGGGAAGTCGACCATCGGGCACGCCATCGCCGGGCTGGTCCGGGTCGCGGCGGGCAGGATTCTCTTTCATGGCAAAGACATCACCAACGCGACACCGCGGCGCCGCCGCGAACTCAGCGAACACATCCAGATCGTGTTCCAGGATCCGTTCGGTTCCCTCAATCCCTCCCGGACCGTCGGCGGCACTCTCTCAGAGCCCCTGCGGATCGTGCGCGGGCTCTCCAGGCGTGAAGCCCGCACACGGGTGGCCGACGTCCTCGAGCACGTCGGCATGCAACCCAGCACCGCCGGCGGCTATCCCACCGAACTGTCCGGCGGCCAGCTCCAGCGCGTCGCCATCGCCAGGGCGCTGGTGCTCGAACCGGAGCTGATCATCTGCGACGAACCGACCAGCGCGCTCGATCTCTCGGTACAGGCCCAGATCCTCAACCTGCTGCTGGACCTACAGGAGCGTTTCCGCCTGAGCTACCTGTTCATCTCCCACGACATCGACGTCGTGCGGCTCGTCTGCCACCGGGCGGCCGTGCTGCTCGACGGCCACATCGTGGATCAAGGCCCGATCGACCGGATCACCACGCATCCGCACCATCCCTACGTGCGCGCACTGCTGTCCGCAGGCAGCCCAAGTACGTGAAGGAGGCCTTTCACGTACTTGGCCGGTTTCCCGCTATACCAGGGCTTCCAGGAGCCTTACCGCATCCCCTGTCCCGTCCTCGGCACGGACGGCCTCGCCGAGTTCCTTCGCCCGCACCGCCATCGCGCCGTCCGTCGCGGCCCCGATCGCCTTGGCGAGGTCGTCGGCCGTGAGATCGCGCAGCGGCACGGGTGCGGGCGCCACGCCGAGTTCCCGCAGGCGCCGCCCGAAATACGGCTGGTCGAACATGAACGGACAGACGACCTGCGGGCGCGCCGCGGCGAGGGCGGCTCCGGTGGTTCCCGCTCCGCCGTGGTGGACGATCGCGGACATCCGGGGGAACAGCCAGTCGTGCGGTGCCTGCGTCAGGCAGTACACCTCGTCGCCGAGTCCTTCGGGCCGGACGCCGCCCCGCCCGACGGCCACGACGGCGCGGACTCCGGCCGATCGCAGCGCCGACGCGACGATCCATCCTGTGCGATCCGGATCGCTGCCGACCATGCTGCCGAACCCGACGTACACCGGCGCTTCGCCCCGCTCCAGGAACTCGGCCAGCTCGGCGGGCGGGTTCCACGAGGATCCGGTTCGCAGGAAGAAGAATCCCGGTGTGTGCACCGAATCCGGATACCGGGCGTGTCGTGGCAGGACATGCGGGCTGAAAGCCTGAAGGACCGGTGCGGCATCGCCGTCCGGTCGCCGAAGGGTGTCTTGGGCGAATCGGCGGCGTCGGAGGCCGAGCCGGGTCCGCCAGCGCGCGGTCCCGCCGCTGAACGCGCGCACGAACAACCGGGTCGCCAGGTAGGACTCCCGGTTGAACGCGGCGGGCAGCCGGTACGGGAACAGCGGGTCGGGGAACGTTTCGGTCGGCACCCAGAACGGTTGCAGGCAAACGGGAACCGCCGGCACATCGAGCAGTTCCGCGATCGCGTGGCCCGGCACGTTGACCTGGTGTACGACGACGTCGATGTCGCCTGCCGCCGCCATGGCACTGGCGAGCGCGGCGAGATCGTCGAACACCCGCCGCATCGCGGCCCGGTTGCGGAGCAGGAACCGCAGACCGAGCCTCTTTCCCCGCAGGCCACGGAAGTTGCTTTCGACCGCTTCCCAGGCAGCTCGGTCGTCGACGAACCTGTTGGTCCCGTCGTCAAGCGGGATCACCTGCTCGCAATGGGGTTCGGCGAGCGCGGCGGACGACGCGGGGGCGGCGAGGACGACCTCGTGCCCGGCCGAGGTCAACGCGGACGCCAGTGCCGCGAACGGCTGGACGTCACCCCGGCTTCCGTGAGTGATCAGCAGGGCCTTCACGCCGACGCCCCGATGATGAGCAGCTGGTCCTTCAGTTCCCGAGTGACCGTTTCGACGTCCTCCTGGCTGAAGAAGCGGTTCGTGAACACGTAGAGCACCGTCAGCCTGCCCCTGTAGGTCGAGACGTAGTAGCCGGGAAAGTAGGTGTCGCCGACGGTGTTGAGGATGTGGAACTCGGTGAACGAGACCTTTTCCGGCGCGGGAAAGTCCGGGATCACGCCGAGATTGCTGATCAGCGCGAAGGAGAGGTTGCGGTCGAGGGTGTCCTTCAGCGGAGCCGTCGCACGCACCCCCTCCTGCGCGGCCAGTACCGCGTCCATCCGTCCCTTGACCGCCTGCCCGATCAGCACGGGGCTCATCCGCGTGGAGACGTCCGCCTCGGCGACGTAGGACATCATGAAGTCGGTGGTCTCCAGCAGCCCGACCGGCGGATCGACCCGCTGCCGGAAGTCCACCGGCGAGACGCAGTACATCGGCACGGTCTCCCTGCCGCCCGCGAGCATCCGCTGCGCGAGCAGGATGGCGCCGCAGACCAGGCCGTGCACCGTGGTCTCATACCGGCGAGCCGCCCGCCTGAGCCAGTCGGTCTCCTCCTCGCCGAGTGTCAGGTAGCCGCTGAGCAGTCCGGCGGGCTCGCCCGGTTCCTCCGGCATCGCGGCGGTCCGGAACAGCCGCCGGTCGTACGGGATGAGCCCGAGCCGCTCGTGGAAGAGCGCCGCGGGCGGGGACGGCAGCCACGTACCCGGCTCGACGTCCGGTTCTTCGCCGGCGGCGACGGCGGCGAACAGCCGCAGGAGTTCACGGAACATCCCGAGCCAGGCGTTCGCGTCGGTGATCGAATGGTCCGTGCGAAGGGCGACGAACCCGTGCCCCTCGCCGCGCACGAGAACCAGGTCGGATACGGCTTTCGTGGCGTCCCAAGGAAGTTCGGCGATCTTTTCGAGGACGTCCGGGACGTCGTCGAGGACGATCAGTTCAGGCTGGTGTCCCGGCACGACCGCGAGAGCGGGATCCGGTGTGGTGCGGCGGATCCGGGCTCGCAGTACGGGATGGGTCAGGCACAGCAGGCGGAAGGCGTCGTCGAGCAGCTCGGGGTCCAGGTCGCCCTCGTATTCGGCGGCCATGATGACGACCCGGTCGAGATGGGCGAGTTCCAGGTAGTTGAGCGGGCGTTCCGGCATGGTCATGTGAGTTTCCATTCCCTGGTGAAGAACTGGGTGCCGTTGACGAGCACTTCCGCCGAGACGGCCGCTTCGGCGGTTCCCATCTCGATCTCCGCGCGGACGGCGACCTGGTCGCCCTCGGCGGTTTCCGCGCGTTTCTCCCCGGAGGCCGACATGTGCGCGGCCGACGGGTCGTATTCGGTCACGCCGAATTCGACCAAGGTGGACATCGCGAGCCCGCCGCCTTCAGGGAACCGGACCTGGTCGTTCTTTTCGACGGTAAGTCGGACCGCCGCGCCGAGCCGGTCCCGGGCGAACTCCCACCGATCCCGGGGAACGGCGCCACGATCGGCCGTCTTCCGCCGTGCCGATGCCGGCATGAGCACCTCGGACAACGAGTCCGGTTCGCACACCGGGAGGCTCAGTGTGGTGGCGGAAAACCCTTCGTACTCCTCGGCGGCGAGTCCGACGTAGTCACCCGGCCCACGGATCACCTCGGCCGCGAGGCGTCCCGGCGAGTCGTCGGGCCACAACCGCGGGATGTCGGAGCTGGAGAGCACCAGGCGCACACGATGCCCAGCCGCCACCCGGTAGCAGGTCGGGTCCAGCTGGATCAGCACGACGCCCTCGCCACGCGCCGGGAGTCCGGCGAGATCGGCTATCCCCGCGGTGATGAGCAGCGACCTGTCCTGCTCGTCGACATCGGTCACTTTCACCACGCACCGGCGTGCGGTCGTGCCGGGTGCGAGCAGCACCCGGGCCCCCGGGCGACCGGCGATGAGCATCGGGTCCGGCAACGGAGCGCTGGTGAACGACAGTGAGCGGGCGTCGTCCTCGTGCTGGTCAAGCGGATAACCGAACCGGTCGATCGGATGTTTCGTCAGTCCACTGAGCGCGCCCACCGTCGGGTCGGCACCACCGGTGACCGTCACGACGGCGGGAGTCCGGCCCACCGGGGACGACCGGTACAGATGCCCGGACCGGGAGGCGACGAAGACCTGATCCGCCTTCTTCTCCGGTGGCCACTGCTCGGCCTGTGCCCAACGTGGCCGGTCGCCCTGGATGTAGATCGTCGCGGGCTGCTCCCCGGCACCCCGGCGCGGTTCGCCGTGCAGCCACCGGTCCCACCATGAACAGGCGAGTGCGACCGAGGGGTACGGCCCAGCGATCGCAACGTCCGGGAAGGTGTGCAGCCACGGCCCGACCAGCAGCTTTTTGGGCGCCTTGATCTGCTGGTAGGCGGTGATCATCCCTTCGCAGAACAGGTCTCGCCAACCGGCGACGCACAACGAGGGAACGGTGATCCGCCGAGCGTCTATCCGGCGCTCGTCCCACACGGCGTCGCCGGGCGGGTGCTGCCACGAATCGGCGAACCACGGCTCGAACTTCTCCAGCCGTTCCTTCCACAGGTTTTCGTAAGCCACCGCGTCTCCGGCGCGCAGCGGGGGCAGCAAAGCGCAGAAGATGTGGTAGAGGCTCAGATGCCCGAACATCCCGATCCCGCCCCGGTGCCCGGCGGGGTGCACCAGCTCCCGTTCGACGTCCGTCCAGCCCATGACCGGGAAGATGGCCTTCAACGCCGGTGGCCGCCGAGACGCGACCGCCAGGGTTGTCATCGCGCCGTGCGAAAGCCCCCACATCCCGACGCGGCCGGTGCACCACGGCTGCGCGGCCGCCCATTCGACGACCGACACCCCGTCGTCGACCTCGCCAGCGTCCAGAATCGGCCGGGGCAGCCCTTCCGACGTCCCGATCCCGAAACTGTCGACGTACAGCACCGCGTAACCACGCTCGGCGAAGTACCGCAGATACCGGCCCGCGGCGACGCCGCCCAAACCGTCCTTCCGTCCGGTGTGGAGGGTCACCAGCGTGGGCACCGGCCGCCCGGTCTTGGGCAGATAGAGGTCTCCGCCGAGGGTCAGTCCCGGGACGCTGGACGGGATGCGCACATCGCCGCGGAAGTCGACGGAGAACAAAGGCGGGCGGGATCGCGGAGCACGGACAGGTGGCCGGTTCACCGGAACACCCCGGGCTTCCTCGGCCGGATCCATCGTAACGCCGCACCGCCCCAGCTCATGCCGCCGCCGAAAGCGACGAGGAGCACGACATCGTCATCGAAAAGCCGACCCGATCTCACGGCGTCGTCCAAAGTGATCGGCACGGAGGCGGCGCCTGTGTTCCCGTACCGCTCGACCGTCATATGCATCTGGCCGGGCCGCAGGTTCAGGGTCGCCGCGAGGTCTTTCAGCATCATCCCGTTCGCCTGATGCGGCACGATCAGGTCGACGTCGGAGACCTCCAGTTCGGCGGCCTTGGCGACGTCGATGACCAGATCCGGCAGTACCCGCGCGGCCAGCTCACGAACATCCCTGCCCCGCATGGCGAAGTAGTGCTCGCCCGCCGCCAGAGTCTCCTCGCTCACCGGACGTCGGCTGCCCCCGCCGGGGATCTTGACGAAGTCGGCGGTCGTGCCGTCGGAACCGAGAGCGCTCGACAGCAGGCCCCGTCCGTTGCCCCGCTTTCCGAGTACGACGGCGCCCGCGCCGTCCCCGAAGAGCACACAGGTCCGGCGGTCCTGGTAATCCAAGATCCGCGAATAGGTGTCGGCGCCGATGACGAGTGCGTTGCGAGGGACGGGATCCATGTCGAGCAGCGCGTGCGCGGTGACGAGCGCGTAGACGAATCCACTGCATACGGAATCCACGTCGAACGCGGCCGCCCGTACCGCGCCGATATTCGCCTGTACGGCGCAGGCGGTCGCGGGCATCGGCTGGTCCGGTGTCGAGGTCGCCACGATCACGAGGTCGAGGTCGACCGCACCGAGCCCGGCCGCTTCCAGCGCCCGTTCCGCGGCGCGCGTCGCCAGGTCGGACGTCGCCTCCTCGGGCGCGGCCACGCGGCGTTCGGCGATCGCGGTCCTGTCGTAGATCCATTGTTCGCCGAGTCCGAGTCTTCTGCCGAGCTCGGCACTGGTCAGCACGGCATCCGGCAGATAGGAGCCGGTGCCGAGAATCGCGGTGTTCATCGGGCTGTCGCCTTTCCTGCGCCAGGATTCCGGGAATTGGTCCGCGCTGTCATTCCGCGAGCTTCGTCCGGTCACACCAGAGGAAGACCGCGCCGATCCCGGTTTCGGATCGGGCATTCACGTCCGGGACGAAATGCTCGTAACCTGCCCTGAACGGGATCTTCAGCCGGTCTGCGGAAAGCGCGGTCACCGGGATGCGCACGGTTTCGGGCATTCCGTCGGGGGCACCTTTCAAGGTCACGTCCACGGTCGGCTCGGCTGAGCCCATGGCTTCGCCACTCTCCTTTCGGGAAACGGTCTGGTCATCCGGCACGGCGGTGATAGGCCCGTACCGACAGCGGGAAGAACACGGCGGCCACGGCCGCGCACCAGATCAGCGAACCGGTAAGCGGGCCGGCGACCGGGCCGCCGTTCAAGAGGCCGCGGAGCACGTCCGAGAGCAGGCTGACCGGGTTCACCTGCGACCACGTCCGCAGCAGGCCCGGCATGGTCGCGGACGGGACGAACACGTTGCTGGCGAAGATCATCGGCATGAACACCGCGATCGCGGTTCCCTGCACGGCGTCTGGCTGGCTCAGGATCATGCCGAGGAACACGGTGATCCAGCAGAAGCACAGCCCCGCCACGATCAGCAGCGCGCCGCCGGCGAGCACCTCGGGAATTCCCGTTCTCACCCGGAAACCGAGCAGTGTCCCGGCCGAGAGGACCACGGCGATCGCCACCAGATAACGAACGGCGCCGGCGAGTACCGCGCCGGCCAGCGGAGCGCACCGCGCGATCGGCATGCTGCGGAACCGGTCGAACACCCCGGTGCGCGCGTCGGAGTTCAATCCGACCCCGGCAGAGAGACTGGCGATGAACACGCTCGGCACGAGCAGCGCCGGCACCAGATCCCGCAGGTATTCCCCGGTGCTCCCGGCGATCGCGCCGCCGAACAGGGAGGAGAACATCACGAGGAACAGCAACGGCTGCACGGTCACGTCCACCAGGTGCTCGGGGTTCCGGCGGATCTTGCGGACGCCTCGCCCGGCAAGAATCAGGCTGTGCCGCAACGCCTCGGCGGGCCGCGTCGTCATACCGCGGTCCCTTCCGGAACGGGACGGCTGTCCGGCTCGTCCCCGGTGAGGGCGAGGAACGCCTCGTCGAGGCTCGGCAGCCGCAGCGCCAGCTCGTCCACCGGCAGGCCCGCCTGGTCCAGTTTCCGGACCAGGACTGCCAACAGCATGGGATCCGCGACGGGTGCGGTGAGCGTCCCCGTCTCGGCGTTCCGCACCGGCTCGGTCTCGGTCACCTTCCGGACCACCTGGGCGACGGGCTCCATATCCGCGAGCAGTGTCGGCCGGACCTGCACGGTCTGCCCGCCGACGCGGCGCTTCAGCTCGTCCGCGGTCCCCTCCGCGACCACTTTTCCCTTGTCGAACACGGCGATCCGGTCGGCGAGCTGGTCCGCCTCCTCCAGGTACTGCGTCGTCAGGACGACAGTGACGCCGTCGGTGACCAGCTGCCTGACCACCCGCCACAGCTCACGGCGAACGTGCGGGTCCAGCCCCGTCGTCGGCTCATCGAGGCAGAGCACCTTCGGTGTGCCGACGAGGCTCGCCGCCAGGTCCAGGCGACGACGCTGGCCACCCGAATAGAGTCCCGAAGGCCGCTCCGCCACGTCGCCGAGCTCAAAGCGGCCCAGCAGGTCCGAAGCGCGCCGTCTGGCGTCCCGGCGTGACGACCCGAGCAGCCGCCCGATCAACACCAGGTTCTCGGCGCCGGACAGATCGCCGTCGACCGAAGCGTACTGACCGGTGAGTCCGATCATGCGCCGGACCAGATCGGCGTTCCGGATCACGTCGAGCCCGCCGATCCGGACCGTGCCCGCGTCCGGCCGCACCAGGGTCGCGAGTGTGCGGACCATGGTCGTCTTCCCCGCACCGTTGGGGCCGAGCACGCCGAGCACGCGGCCAGCCCGCACGGTCAGATCAACGCCCTCGAGCGCTTTGTGCCTGCCGAATCTTTTCACCAGACCGCGTACCTGAATCATCGCGGGCACTGTGATTCCCCTTTGCTCGGTTCAGTCTCGCCACGGCATTTTCTGGTCCGCCGGAACACAGACCAGTATTCGCGGGAGGAGCTGGTGACGACAATCCTATGAACGAAGAGTTCGGTCCGTTGCCGATCCATCGGCCAAGCGACAGAAAAAAGGGGTGACGGTTGCCACCGGCGCCCCGAGAACGATTTCGCCTTCAGTTTCTGACTATTCGTTTTCTGGAGGATTTCCGCAATGTTTCCGACGGCCGCTCGCCGAACCGCCGTTGATACCTGGCCGCGAAATGCCCGGTGTGCTGGAAACCCCATTCGGCGGCCACCTCGGTCACGGTCACCGCGTCGGCCTGTGCCGCGTGCAGCCGATCGCGGATCCGTCTCAGGCGGACCTCGCGCAGGTATTCCATCGGCGCCATGTTGAGATGCCTGCGAAAGCCCTGCTGCAACGACCTCTCGGTGACGTCGGCTTCACGTGCGAGGCTCGCGGTGGTGTGCAGCCACTGGGGATGGCTCTCGATCCATTCCAGCGCGATGCTCACCGCGCGGCTGGGGACGACGGACATCTCCCCGTCGAGCATCTTCGTGTAGTTGTGCTTGTGCGCCAGCAGCAACGCGGTCGTCAGGGTCCCCACGAGCCGATCAGCCACAGTGGACTGTTCGACCAGTGAGCCCGTGCGATCGAGTTCGGAGAGCAGCAGTTCCAGCACCCGGCACCAGGTACGCCCGTAACCCGAACGAACGTCCATCACGGGCGCGAAGCGCAACGGCCGCCGCAACGGCGCTCCCAGCAGGTCGGCGAGACAGGCCTCCGTCGACCAGCGCTCCAGCCGGACGACGAGCTGCGTGCAGTCCGACGGCCAGCGCACCGTCACGGGATCTCCCGGCGAGAGCACGTACGCCGTTCCGGCACCCACGGTGTACCGCTCGCCGCGGGAGCGGATCTCCGTCCGTCCGGTGAGCGGAATCAACAAGACGAAGAAGGTTTCCAGCGGCCCTGTGCCGATGCGTACGTCACCACCGTAGGTGACGAGGCTGACCGACATGTCACCCAGCCGCGCGGAACGCATCCGTGCGTCGAGCCGGGCGTCCGCGCCCAGCACATCGAGACTGTGCGGTTTGAAGGCGCGGCTCATCACGTCACGCACATGATCCCGGTCACAAGAATGGAAAACCTCGTAACGCGCCAGCGGCAACCGTGACTCGGGGTCGTCTCCCGTGAACAAAACACTGCCTCCGTTCGAATTATTCTGATTCCGCGACACGAAGCCACGCCATCGCATCCGGAGATGATCTTTCCTGGCGAACGGCCGCACCGGCTCCGCCGGACGTGTGAAGTCAACGAGCCGGGGAACCGTGGTACACAATTCAACGAGTTCACCGGAGAGCCGGCTGCGGGAATTGTGAGCGACTTTGCCCGCAGGTCAGCCTAGAAGGCGCGGTAATGGCGCCACATCGGTCGAAGGATCGAATATCGGCTGACGAGAGCCGAATCACACGATGCCGGCGTCACGAGCGAAGGCCGCCAGCTGCGTCCGGCTGTGCAGGTTCAGCTTCGCCAGCATCCGCGACACGTGCGTCTTGATCGTCGACTGGCTGAGACCTAGTTCTCTCGCCGCTTCCAGGTTCGAGCATCCGCCGGCGATGAGCCGGATGACGCTCAATTCCCGTTCGGTCAGTGCTATCCGGTCGATCCTGTCACGCCACTGCGGCCGCGGGATCCGAAAGGCGTCCAGCAGGTGCCCCGCCGCCTCCGGGGACAGCCAGCCACCGCCCGAGGACACCGCGTCGAACACCGCGCGCCAGCCAGCCACGCCGGGACCACCGACCAGATATCCACGAACCCCCGCGTGCGCGGCGGCGACCACGTCGCGATCGCGGTGGGTCTCGGCGAGAATGATCACCGACGTCGGCCGTCCGGCTTTGGTGCGGATGATGTCGCCGGCGACGATGATCCCGTCCGACCCCAGCACTGTGCCGCCGATCATGACGATGTCCGGCGAAAAGGCGTTCAGCGCCAGGACGATGTCGCTCCAGGCCTCGGGCCGCACTTCCCTGGA
Organism: uncultured Actinomycetota bacterium; assembly: GCA_963766045.1. Taxonomy (GTDB): domain Bacteria; phylum Actinomycetota; class Actinomycetes; order Mycobacteriales; family Pseudonocardiaceae; genus Amycolatopsis. The sequence continues at coordinate 4,403,355 of CAVXYN010000003.1, forward strand.
CTCCACACCGGGCACGCGGACCGGGAACGCCGGGAGGTGCGCGGACCAGCCCTCGGTCGGGACGATCACCAGGAGCCGGATCACGACCGCGGCGACCCGCTCGCCTGGATCCCGGGGAGCGGCGGGGCTGCCGTTCGCGCGATCTGACGACTGCCCTCGGGCACTTGTGCCACCTCCACCGCCGACCGTTCCTGAACACTCACGGAAGGTAGTGCAGTGGCGACGATAAGTACTATCAGTAAACCGTAGTCCTTCATCCCGTTAGCGCGCCGGAGCGCCGGCCGCCGGTCCGTCACGCCAACCGGGCTACTCCCGGATACGACGATCGGCCGCGACCGGCATGTTCTCAGCTCGCCGAAGAATGCCGCCGGCGCAACAGGAATCGCTGGATCTTCCCGCTGGGTGTCTTGGGCAGGTCTGGCACGAAGTGCACCTGACGCGGGTAGGCATGCGCCGCGAACCGGGTCTTCACGAACTGCCGCAGTTCCGCGACCAGATCGTCGTCGGCGGTGAAGCCTTCTCGTAGCACGACATACGCGACGATGACTTCGCCACGCACCGGGTCGGGAACGCCGATGACCGCCGATTCGGCGACCGCGGGATGATGCTCCAGAACACTCTCCACATCGAACGGCCCAATCCGGTAGCCGGCCATCAGAATGACGTCGTCGTCGCGGGAGGCAAAGGTCAAGTAGCCGTCAGCGTCCTTGGCCGCGACGTCGCCGGTGTAGTACCACCGGCCATCGGGGCTGAACCGCGCGGCGGTCCGGTCGGGCGCGTCGCGGTAGCCGGTGAACCAGAACAGCGGGCTCGCTTGCCGCTCCAGGGCGACGCGGCCGCGTTCCCCTGGTCTGGCGACCACGTCGGCGTCCGCCCGCAAGACCTCGACGGCGAAACCTGGGAGAACCCTGCCCATCGAACCCGGCTTCACCTCGGCACGCAGGCCGGGATGCCACGCGTTGCCGACGACCATGCCCAGTTCGGTCTGCCCGTAGTGGTCGTAGACGCCGACACCGATGGTTCCGGACGCCCACTCGAGGACGTCCGGGGTGAGCGGCTCCCCAGCCGAGGAGCAGCGGCGAAGGCGCAGGTCGCCGGGGACCTCGACACTCGCATTGCGGAGCGCGCGGTACACCGTCGGTGCGGCAGCGAAGTTGGTGACACCGAACCGCGAGAGGACGGCCCAGGTCAGCTCAGCCGAGAACCCGGCCCGCAGCAGGAGACTCCGCCTGCCCGTGGCCAGCGGCGCGGTGATCGCGTAGTACAGGCCGTAGGCCCAGCCGGGGTCGGCCGCGTTCCAGAAGACGTCATCATCTCGGAGGTCGAGTGCGAACTCCTGATACGACTGGAAACCCGCCAGCGCGCGGACAGGGACCGGTACCGCCTTGGGAGCGCCGGTCGTGCCGGAGGTGAACAGTTCGATCAGCACCCCGGAACCACCGAGAGCGACCGGTTCGGTCCACGGCTTCGAGGCGGCGATCAGCTCGTCGAAGGACAGCGCGCCACCTGTTCCCTGGCCGGTGACGATGAGGCGGCGCTCATCGTCGGCGGGCAGACCGGTAGAGGGTTCGACCTTCGCACACTGCGCCCCATCGGCGATGACGACCTTTGTGCCATTGCCGGTGATCCGCAGTGCGATCGCCGCGGGAGCGAACGCGGTGAACAGCGGAACATGGACCGCACCGAGCCGCCAGATACCCAGCAGCGCCACGATCAGCTCGGCCGACTTTCCCATCAGTGTCGCCACCCGGTCACCCTGACCGACGCCGAGTTCGGCGAGTGCTCCGGCGAAGCGCTCCGACCGCTCGCGCAGTTCCCCGAAGGTCAGATCACGGCTGGTCAAATCCGCTTCGATCACGGTGAAGGCCACAGTGTCCGCCGTATGCCGGTCGCACAGCAGGTGCGCCGCGGAAGCCTGCTCGTGATCGTAGACCCGAACCAGATCGCGGACATGGTCGTACGGCCAAGCCATGATTCCTCCCCTGTCATCGGAACGGGACATCCGGTTGGGCATCGTCCGGGCAGATCTGTCCGACGCACCACCCCCGACCGAGGGGAGCCAAAGGAACTACTCGCCATAGAGGGTACATAACTCGGTACTGCTGTATTCTGCTCAGTACCGCGCCATGGCCCGACATCCGTCCTCGTCTACGAGAGGAGATCACGATGATCGAGGATGCCGCCCGGTTCCCGGCAGATTTCCATTGGGGCGCCGCCACCTCCGCCTTCCAGATCGAGGGAGGCTGGGACGCCGACGGCAAAGGACCGTCCAATTGGGACACCAAGGCACACGGTCAGGAGGGTCTCGCCGGCGGCGCCACCGGAGACGTCGCCTGCGATCACTACCACCGGTTGCCGGAAGATCTCAAGCTGATGAGCGAACTCGGTCTGACCAGCTACCGGTTTTCGGTTTCCTGGCCCCGCGTCCAGCCCGCCGGTCGCGGTGGCTGGAACAACAAGGGCATCGCGTTCTACGACCGTCTTGTCGACGGCCTGTTGTCCAGGGGAATCGCGCCGATGCTGACGCTATACCACTGGGATCACCCTCAACCGCTCGAAGACGCAGGCGGCTGGACGAACCGCGACATGGCCAGCCGCTTCGCCGACTACGCCGAAGGCATGTCGGCGAAGCTCGGCGACCGGGTCCCCCGCTGGATCACCCTGAACGAGCCCGTGTCGATCATGCACGCCGAACTCGCCTGCGCTGACCAGATGGCGCCGAACACCGGGCCGTTGCGGCGGCGTGCGCTCCAGATGGCTCATCACCTCCTGCTCGCACACGGATTGGCCATCCCGCGCCTACGCAGACACGTGAAGGACGGGGAGATCGGGATCAGCCTCAACCTCTCGGGCATGTACCCGGCGAGTGACCACCCCGCCGACATCGCCGCGACAGAACGAGCGGAAGCGTACGAAGACCGGCTGTGCCTCGATCCGTTACTGCGATTTACTTACCCCATCGTCGACGGAAAACCCGCCGTAGACTGCGATCTCGACGACCACGTCATCATCGCCGCACCGATGGACTTCCTCGGCATCAACTGGTACGCACCCTCCCGGATCGCAGCCGGCGGTGAAGGCCTGTTCGGCTACACACGCACCGATTTCCCAGACACGAGCACGAACATGCTCGGCTGGCCGATCACGCCAGGTGCCTTGGGACCCCTGCTGTCCTGGCTACGCACCAGCTACCCGACGCTGCCGCCGATCCACATCACCGAGAACGGCATACCGGCGCTAGACGAACTCGACGTCACTGGGGCGATCAAGGATACTCCTCGCATCGCTTACCTCCACGCATGCCTACGACAGATACTGGCGGCGATCCACGCCGGGATGGACATCCGCGGCTACCACGTCTGGTCATTGCTGGACAACCTCGAATGGGAGCACGGTTACCGCCCACGTTTCGGGCTCGTCCATGTCGACTACGCCACGCTCGCACGCACCACAAAGGCGTCCTACCACTGGTATCGCCGATTCATCGCCGCCCAACGCGGTCTTTGACGAACAGTGACGACCGCACCCTTGCCAAGCGGACTCCTCAACCACTGACGGCGCCACGCGTCCAACTCGACCGGCCAGATAGTCGCCACCCCGACATCGGACGTTACAGGCATCTCAACCCGACTCAGCCCGACACGCCACCGATGCCCAAACATGTCCAACTATTCTTCCGAACTTGACAAGTGTTCCTCGCCAGGAACTGCGCCATGATCTGCCAGGGGCAGAGAATTTCAATCTCTGCAAATCCAAGTCCAATGCTTCGGTACGACTGAGCTACGACCGAACAACACCAGCCAGCCGAGAAGACGGACGAAGACCAGATAATCCAGGCGCAACAGCACAGCTCGCGATCATTCCCCACCCCGTCAGGACACCTAGAACCGCAAGCCGAACGCGCAGCCACGCACGAGCTGTGGACCAGCTTGGAACAGACGCGCCCAGAGAACTTCACGATCACGATCACGATCACGATCACAGCTGACGGCGACCAAGTCCTAGCCCGTCCAACCACGGATAGGCGGTGGTCCCTACCGTTGTGGCCAGACGGTCTTGAAGCAGGAGGCTCACCCGGGTTGGTCGGGTCAGTGACCATCCACCAGCGGCTCGCCGCGCAGTGCACATCCCAGATCGACCCCGAAGTACCGACCTTCGGCGGATATTCACCGGTGCCGGTCAGGTGGAAACGTGATTCGCCCGGATGGAACCGAATCGGCCTGCCGTACAACACCCAAAGCCGTCTTGCGCATGCGGCAAACGCAGTCAGCCTCGCTAATTGACAACAAGTGGTCGGGCGACGAGCGTTCTCGGATGCCGGCTGACCGGACCGATCGCCCGACACGGGCCTAGAAAGCGGTCGCGGTGCCCTCGTTGCGCAGCTGCACGAAGCCGACCTCGGCCGGTTTCCGTACGTGGTGCGAGCAGGTGGATTGGCTGGTCCCGAGGATCGGTTAGGTCGCGGCTTCGCGCTCGGGCAGGAGTCCCGCGAGGGGAACGGGCACAACCATCGTCATGCCGCACAGTATCGACCAGGATCGATGGTTGCATCAATCGACACATATCGATACAGTTCGACTTAATCGAGCCTGATCGATAAAAGGGGTGTTGGGATGAACGAGTTGCCTGTCGTGGTGGTCGGGGCCGGTCCGGTGGGACTGGCGGCGGCCGCCGAGCTGGTCGAGCGAGGTCTCGAACCGCTGGTACTGGAGCGCGGCGACCAGGCCGGCGCCGCCGTGGCGGAGTGGAACCACGTCCGGCTGTTCTCGCCCTGGTCCGAACTCGTCGCTCCCGCCGCCGGACGACTACTCGAGACGACCGGCTGGCCCCGGCCGGACAGTGAGGCATATCCGACGGGCTCGGAGTGGGCGGAACGGTACCTGCGTCCGCTGGCGACGGCCCTCACCGACCGGGTGCGGTTCAACGCCGAGGTGATCGGGGTGGCTCGACGGGGACGAGACCGTGTCGTGGACAGCGGCCGGGACGACGAGCCGTTCACCGTGCACGTCCGTGCCAACGACGGCTCGGAGGAACGGGTCGCGGCACAGGCGGTGATCGACGCGTCCGGGACCTGGTCGACCCCGAATCCTCTTGGCGGCGAAGGACTTCCTGCCATCGGCGAGCGAGCAGCGGAGGACCGGATCGCCTACCGGGTCCCGAACCTCGGCGACGAAACGGTGCGGTCACGGTATGCGGGCAAACACGTGGTGGTCGCGGGCAGCGGACATTCGGCGTTGACCGCACTGGTCGCCTTGTCCGGCCTCGCGAATGATTTCGAGGACACGCGGATCACTTGGGTGCTGCGCCGCGGTTCGGTCGGCAACACCTTCGGCGGCGGCGACGCGGACCAGCTCCCCGCCCGCGGAGCGCTCGGGTTACGCGCACAGAAGGCGGTGGACTCCGGGCTGATCACGGTGGTGACCGGTTTCCGCACCGAGGCTGTCGAACGTGACGGCGATGGGCGGCTGATCCTGATCTCCTCGGACGCACAGCGGATCGACCGGGTCGACGAAGTCGTGACGCTGTCCGGGTTCCGCCCCGAGCTGACCTGGCTCGCGGAGATCCGGCTGGAGCTGGATCCGACCCTGCAAGCCCCGGTCGCGCTCGCTCCATTGATCGATCCGAACGTGCACTCGTGCGGAACGGTGTACCCGCACGGCGCGAAGGAACTCGCCCACCCGGAGAAGGACTTCTACTTGGCCGGAATGAAAAGCTACGGCCGGGCGCCGACTTTCTTGGCCATGACCGGATTCGAGCAGGTGCGCAGCATCGCCGCCCAGCTCGCCGGTGACCACGAAGCCGCCGGACGGATCGAACTACGGATGGCCGAGACCGGAGTCTGCGGTGGCGCCGGCTTGTTCGACGCGCCGGAGGATGCGGCCGCCGACGGCTGCTGCGCGACATCGGAGCCGGAGGTCCTGAGCCTGTCCGCGCCGTCGGCCGCGGTGCGGTGACACTGTGGCGGTGACGGCTGGTACGGCTGCGCCGGCCGAGTCGCTCTCGGCGTCCGGCCTGCGCCGCGTGCTGGCCGTCCTCTGCGTCACCGAGATCACCAGCTGGGGCATCCTGTTCTACGCCTTTCCTGTCCTGGCAACAGAAATCAGCCAGACGACGGGCTGGTCGACGGCGTGGGTGGTCGCGGCGTTCTCGGCCGGCCAGATCGTTGCCGCGCTGACGGGGATCCCGGTCGGGCGGTGGCTGGACAGGCGCGGACCCCGGTCGGTGATGACGGCCGGGTCGGTGCTGGCGGTTCCTGCGGTGGTGGCCGTCGCGATGGCGCAGAACCTGGTGTGGTTCACCGTGGCGTGGGTGCTGGCCGGGGTAGCGATGGGCGCGGTGCTGTATCCGCCCGCGTTCGCGGCGCTGACCCGCTGGTATGGCGGGCGGCGGGTGTTCGCGCTGACCGTGCTCACGTTGGCGGCAGGCTTGGCGAGCACGGTGTTCGCGCCACTGACCGCGGTGCTCACCGCACGCTGGGACTGGCGGGAAACCTACCTGGTCCTCGCGGTGTTGCTGGCCGTCGTCACCATCCCGGCGCACATATGGGGCCTGCGTGGACCGTGGCCTCCGGCGGAACCTCCGCCCAGCACGCATCCCGATCACAGCGACCCCGCACGGATCGCGCGGGGATTTCCGTTCCTGGCCTTGGTGATCGCGTTCAGCCTCGCGGCGTTCGCCGTCTACGCCGGAGTGATCAACCTCGTGCCGCTGCTCACCGAACGCGGGGTCAACGGCACGACGGCGGCGATCGCACTCGGCCTCGGCGGCGCCGGGCAGGTGCTGGGACGGCTCGGCTACACGACGCTCACCCGGCTGACGACGGTGCGGACCCGGACTGTGATCGTGTTCCTCGCCGCCGCGGCGACCACGGCCGTGCTGGGGCTGCTCACCACGGTGGCCGGGCTGATCGTCGCCGCGGTGGCAGCGGGCATGGCGCGCGGCGTGTTCACCCTGCTGCAAGCCACCGCCGTAACCGACCGCTGGGGCCCTGCCCACTACGGCCGACTCAACGCTCTTCTGCAGGCGCCCCTGACCATCACCGTCGCACTGGCCCCGTGGGCCGGAGCGGCGATCGCCGCCGGGATCGGCGGCTACTCGCCGACCTTCCTGCTGCTCGCCGCCGTGACCGTCGCAGCGAGCGGCATGCTGCCGACCCGTCCGAACTCGGTGAAATCGAGTAGCGGTACCCGCATGGCCGTGATGCGATTCAAGCCTCAAGGGAGGAGGTGCCGGCGGCCGAGCCACTCACGCAGGTGATCGAAACCGCCGCGGGGGCCGCCATCCGGCACATCCCCGTTGCCGGACGCCGCGACTCAGGGCTACGGCGCCGAGGACGCCATCCGTGACGCGGCCGCGACCTGGGGAATGCCGGACTTCGCTTCGTGTTCGGGCCCGAACAGCAACGCACAGGGTCGTGATCCGCGAGCTCGGCGACGGGCTGCTCTTGGTCGGCGCGCACGGCGCGGTTGTTCAGTCCAAGAGCCGCACCGATCCCACCGGAAAGCCCGACCGCGAGCTGTCCTGGCTACGCAAGAACGTCAACAAGGCGCTGGGTCAGGGCAACGGGACGGTGCGGCGCCTCAAACTCGCTGCCGCGGACATGACCAACGCGCGCGGGCGAACGATTCACGTGACCGGCCAGGACTACGAGTGGCTGACGGTCGTGGTGATCGACCACGCGGACCCGCCCCGCGGATACGCACCTCCCCGGCGCCGACCGGCGTTCCCGCGATCGTGATCCTGCGGCGGGACTGGGAATTCCTGTTCGACCACCTGCGCTCGACCCGCGCCGTGCTGGCGTACCTGATGCGCGCGGCCCGCAGCGGCATCGCCGGAGGACGACGTTCAGGACACAGACGCAAGTCCCGGCGTGGACAGCAAGCCGGAGAGCTGAGTCAACGTCTCCGTCCGCGGCCAGTAGTAGACCCAGGTCCCCCGGCGTTCGCTGTCGACAAGTCCCGCTTCGCGCAGCACCTTCAGGTGATGCGAGATCGTCGGCCCGGTCAGGTCGAACGCGGCGGTCAGATCGCAGACACAGCTCTCACCCTGCGCTGAGGTGATCAGCGACAGCAGCCGCAGGCGCACTGGGTCGCCGAGGGCCTTGAACGCTTTCGCCAGGTCCACCGACCGCTCGGACGTCAACGGCTCGGCCGCGAGCGGCGCACAGCAGCCCTCGGTGACCAGCGGCAGCAACTTCGGGCCCGGATCTGACTTCGACACCTATCTATATTGACATCCATCTAACCCAGAGGGCAAACTAGCCGAACTGATTAGATATCTATCTAGATAGGCTCTCTCATGATCGAGCTCTTCCGCCGGCTGCTCAGCAGTTCTACCACCATCGAGGTCTGCGAAACCTGTGCGCAGGCGTGCACCGCGCAATGCCGTGCCGACGCGCTGCTCGACAAGGCCCGCACCCAGGCTTTGCGGCTGCCTTCCCGCTTCTGAATCCTCGATACCGCAAGGAGTTACGTGATGAGCAACGAGACGATCGGCGGGTTCGCCGGCGACCCGGCCGAGGCGTTCACCCCACCGGCATCGAGCGGATGTTGCGGCACCGCACCCACCGGCACGACGACGACCGCGAGCACCTGCTGCGGTACCGCCGAAGCCGCGGCGGCAGCCGGTTCGTGCTGCGACCAGGCCGCCAAGGCCGACGCGGTGGCCGGTGGCGCTGGTTGCTGCTCATGACCGTGGCGGCCCACGCCGTGACGGGTGCGCGTCTGGAGCGCACGGTCGCCATGCTGGCCGAGGATCGCTTCACCGGGCGGCGGGTGGGGACCGAGGGCGGCCGCGCGGCCGGTCGGTGGCTGGCTGCACGGCTGCGGGCGATCGGCGCGTCGGTCACGACCGATGAGTTCCCGGTGCGGGGTGTGCGGGAGCTGTACGGGACACCTCGTCTTACGTGGAGCGAAGGTTCGGCGAGTCGAACGCTGGTGCATCGTCGCGACTTCGTCGAGCACCTCGTCTCCGCGGACCTGCCCACGCCGCGCACGGGCGAGGTCGTGATCGTCGACGCGGGCGTGTGGCGTGACCGGTGGGTGCTCGCGCCGGACCTGGGGGTTTCGGCGCGAGCTACCCGCGAAGGCGCCGCCGGGCTACTCGTGCCGCGCGGGACCGACACCGACGGCTGGATGCCGAAGATGATCGCCGGCCCACCGACAGACACCGTCCCCGTCGTCGCCGTCCGCACCGATCTGCACGACGAGATGACACGTTCCGGATCCGGTGTGGTGACCGCGGCGATGCCCTTGCGGGTCGTCGACGTCTCCGGGTCGAACGTTCACGGTGTCCTTCGTGAACCCGCCGCCGGCCACGCCACCGTGTTGTTGACCGCCCATTTCGATGGCGTGGGCGACGACCCGCAGCAGCGGCTGCCCGCCGCCGCCGACAACGCCTCCGGAGTCGCCGTCATCCTCGAAGCCGCGCGTCTGCTCGCGTTGCACCTGCCGGAACGGGTCGGGCTGGCGGTGACCTTTCTCGACGCCGAGGAAACCGGCGCCGGCGGTTCGGCACACCACGCGCCCGGCGTGCGAGCCGGCACATATGTGATCAACGTGGACGGTGCCGCTCAGCTCGGCGACGGGGCCGCGGTCGAGGCGGGCGGTCCCGCGCAGGGGTTGTTGGCCGCGCTCGACCAGGCCGGTCGCGACACCGGGGTTTCTCTGCGTGCCGGGGCGATGCCGTCGGACAACCGCCGCTACGCCGCCGCCGGGCTCCCCGCCATCGGGATCGGCATGGGCATGCCCGGCTACCAGACCCCGGCCGAGACCGTGGACCGAGTCGAGACCGAAAGCCTGCTGGCGGCGACACGGCTCGTCGTGGCGACCGTGCTTCGGCTGTCGGCCACTCACCAGGGCTAACCGCGTTGCCTCACAAGGACGAATTACAACGCGAGGGGTGAGATGTCGGCTCCTGCCCGCACCGGAACAGCCTAGTGACCAGTGGTGATCTCGTTTCTAGCGTGGAATGAGTGGCAGGCCGCAGGAAACTCCCCCGCAACCAGTACCGGTGCCCGTCGTGCGGGGGTGGGCATCTTCGTCGCGGATCGCAGCGCGGACGCGAGTGCGGACAGGCACCCGAACGCCGCACGGACACCGCCGCCCCCACGTGTGGTCACGCCGAAACCTGACCGGCGAACTGTGCGCCGTCGACGCGCCCAGACACAGTTGAGCCAGTTCCGGTCGCGCTTCGCCGACGACGCCGTGGCCTACGTTTTCGATCAGGACGGCCTCTACGTCCGGCTCGCCGACCGCGCGCTCGACAACCTCCCGTGGCGTTACCGGATCCGCCGCAAAGGTCACAGCCCCTGTCTGCCTCAATGACTTGTCGAAAGGTCTCGAGCCGGGCATCTACTCGAAACTCACACAAACCCCGATTCGCGACGGTCTTCTTCGCCTGAAGTTCCCGAAGTTCCTCGCCGACGTGCTGAGCTCAACGGCAGCGTTCGGCGTCAAGCAGATCCTCGGCGCGCTTCCACCGGCTCATCTGGCCACGACCCTGAACGCCGTGATCCCGCTGGTGTGCCCGGACCTGAACGTCTGCCCTGTCCGCGGCGAGGTACTGAAGACCTACGCCTCACCCGCGCTGGCCGAACAGCTGAAGACGATTGCCGCGGGCGTCCGCTGACACCCGCGGGATCAGTCCGCCGGCGCCTTGGCGGTCCAGCGTTTGCGTAGCCAGAGGCTGACGTACACGAGGCCGACCAGCACCGGGACCTCGATCAGCGGGCCGACGACCCCGGCGAGTGCCTGTCCCGACGTCACGCCGAAGACGCCGATGGCGACGGCGATCGCGAGTTCGAAGTTGTTGCCCGCGGCGGTGAAGGCGAGCGTCGTGGTCCGGGCGTAGGACAGGCCGGACGCCTTGCCCAGCAGGTAGCCGCCGCTCCACATGAGGGCGAAGTACACCAGCAGCGGCAGCGCGATCCGGGCGACGTCGAGCGGTCGGGAGGTGATGTTGTCGCCCTGGAGCGCGAAGAGCACGACGATGGTGAACAGCAGTCCGTACAACGCGATCGGGCCGATCTTCGGCAGGAACCTGCCCTCGTACCAGTCGCGGCCCTTGCTTCGTTCGCCGATGCGGCGCGTCAGATAGCCGGCGGCGAGCGGGATGCCGAGGAAGATGATCACGCTGAGTGCGATCTCCCATGGCGAGAAGTCGATGCCGGCGGCGTCAAGGCCGAGCCATCCAGGCAGCAATTCGAGGTAGAACCAGCCCAGCACCCCGAACATGATCACCTGGAAGACCGAGTTCAGCGCGACGAGCACGGCGGCGGCTTCCCGGTCACCGCAGGCGAGGTCGTTCCAGATGATCACCATCGCGATACACCGGGCGAGACCGACGATGATCAGCCCGGTGCGGTACTCGGGCAGATCCGGCAGCATCAGCCACGCCAGCGCGAACATCAGCGCAGGGCCGAGGATCCAGTTCAGGACAAGGGAAAGCACCATTGTGCGCTTGTCACGGGTGACGGTGTCGAGCTTGTCGTAGCGGACTTTCGCCAGCACCGGATACATCATCAGCAGAAGCCCGAGTGCGATCGGCAGCGAGACCTGTCCGATCTTCACCTCGTCCAGCACACCCTGCAGGCCCGGGATGACGCTGCTCAGGCCCAACCCTGCCGCCATCGCGGCGATAATCCACACCGGAAGATATCGGTCCAGAAAGGACAGTTTGTGCAGGACGTCGGCGTCGGCCGGGCCGCCGGCCTTGTCGGCGGTTTGAGTCACAGTGCTGATCTCCTGAATCTCGGGAGTGGAAGTCGAGGGGATTACGCGTCGAGGATTTCGGCGACCAGGCCGCGGACACGGCGGTCGATCTCGTCCCGGATCGGTCGGACAGCCTCGACGCCCTGGCCTGCCGGGTCCTCCAGCGGCCAGTCCAGGTAACGCTTGCCGGGGAACACGGGGCAGGTGTCGCCGCAGCCCATGGTGATCACCACGTCGGAGGCTTCGACGTCCTCGGTGGACAGCTTGCTCGGCACCTCGGCGGTAATGTCCAATCCCCACTCCGTGAGCGCGGCCGCGGCGGCCGGGTTCACCTTCTCCGCGGGCTCGGAACCGGCGGAGCGCACGACGATCCGGCCCAGCGAGTAGTGCTGCAGCAACGCCGCGGCCATCTGCGACCGGCCCGCGTTGTGCACACAGACGAACAGCACCTCAGGCGTGCGGGTCATACCCGTTCCTTTCTCGATGAAGGACATCGTGTTTCAAGACTTTCAGTCGACGAGCTCGTCGAGCAGGCCCCGGACGCGGCGGTCGATCTCGTCGCGGATCAACCGGACCACAGTCAGCGGTTGCCCCATCGGATCGGGCACATCCCAATCCAGGTAGCGCTTGCCCGGATAGATCCGGCACGCATCACCGCACCCCATGGTCACCACGACATCCGCGGCCCGGACGACCTCGTCGGTCAACGGCTTCGGAAACGCGCCGGCGAGCTGAATACCCTGTTCCGCCAACGCCTCGGTGATGACCAGCGGGATCGCCCCCAACGGCTGAGAACCCGCGGAACGGACCATCACATGCCCGAAAGCGTGATGGGTCAGCAACGCCGCCGCCAACTGAGACCGCCCGACGTTGTGCACACAGACGAACAGCACCTGCGGCGCGGTCTCCTGGGCGAGCCCGTCAGCCTTGGCCAGGTCGAGCAGCCGCTCCTTCGCGAACCGGGCGGTCAACGTCGGCAGATGCACCGTCACCGTCGCCGACCGCTCCAGCAGCCGAAAGGTCTCCCCGACGAACCGATCGACGGTCTCGCGGCCAAACGTGCCGGTGAACCTGTCCGCCAGCTCGTCGGTGATCCGGTCGAGCTGATCCAACACCTCGCGGGCGGGCAACCCATCCGTGGCATGAGTCATGACGCCTCCTCGGGACACGACGAAACGAGCTGGATTGAAGTCTGCCGATGCAATTCAAGAGGCTGGATCGAGTTTTGTCAATTCAGCGGGTATGATCGATCGGAGGCTCAACCGGACGTGTGGAGGGCAGATGGCAGGCGAGAACGCTCGCACCCGGAGGCCGGTCGCGGTGACCCTGCTGATGGCCGAGCCCGCGGCCGTCGTCGACCCGGCCGACGCCGACGCGGCGGCGAAACTGTTCAAGGCCCTCGCGGACCCGGTGCGCATCCGGTTGCTGTCTCTGGTGCGGTACTCCCCCGGCGGCGAGGCATGCTTCTGCGACCTGGCCGAAGAATTCGACATGCCGCAGCCGTCGCTGAGCCATCACCTACGCGTGCTGGTGTCCGCCGGCATCCTCGAACGGGAACGGCGTGGCACCTGGAGCTGGTACAGCGTCGTCCCCGAACCGCTCGAGACCCTGGAAACGCTGCTGCGCTCGGGCGGCCCGCTCGCCGACCGGCCCGCCCGACTCTCCCGAGAAGACCGCGCCTCCCGGTGCTGACCACCTAGCGCAGCGGAATCCACCAGCGCACACTGCAGAAATGGACCGGCCAGCGGTTCACCAGGACTGGGAACGAGTCCGGCATACCTTCGCTCGCCTCCTCGACGACGCGAGCGACGCCGACCTGCGCCGGCGATCGAACGGAACCCGCTGGACCAACCGGCAACTGCTGTTCCACATGCTGCTCGGCTTCCTCATCATGCGCGCCTTGCTGAACCTGGTCCGACTACTCGGCCGGCTACCGCCAGGCATCAGCCGCGGCTATGCGCGTTTACTCAACGCCGGAACGCGGCCATTCGACGTCGTGAACTACCTCGGCTCCTGGTTCGCCGGGAACACCCTCAGCCGCCGGGCCATGACACACCTCTGCGACCGGACAATCGCCCGGCTCCACCAACGCCTCGATGCCGAAACCGACACAGACCTCGCCCGAGGCATGTACTACCCGGACCGGTGGGACCCCTTCTTCACCGAATACATGACCCTCGCCGACGTCTACCGCTTCCCCGCACAGCATTTCGACTTCCACAGTGGACAGCTCACACTGACCCGATCCGCACCCTGACGGCGAGACGCGTCCGCCCCTGGCGGGCGGCACCCTCCAGGGCCCGCCAGCGCGCCTTCCTGCTGATGTTGGTCACCGTCGTGACTTATGGGGCTGTCATCGGCGGAAGCCTTCTCCGCCACAGCGGGATCTTCGTCCATATACTGCGCTCGTGTCCGGTTCGGGGCGCTGGACGATGGGGGTCAGTCAATGCTGCGTCTCGAGTTTTCCGCCGCAGATCTCGGCAGAGTCCGGGTCGCGAACGCACCGCATCCGTTGTGGGAGCTCATCCTCAGCATCAACAGCCTGCAGTCACCGGCATTGCCTGCCCGGTACTGGGATTGGCGGGCGACCGTCTTCTCCGCGGCCCAAGCCAACGGGGGCACCCGTCGGGTGCTGGCCGCCGCCGCGTCCTTGGTGCCCGCATCCGGCAACTTCCCGGACTTCCTGACCCCGCCCATCGAAAGCCCAAACGTCGATGCGCATTGGGACTCGATCCTCGCGTTTCCTCGCCGGCAATTACGGGAGGACCTCGATCGGACGTTCCGGTGGCAGCTGCCTGCGCCGCGGTGGGCACAGGCGTTGTACTCGCATGGCCGGGTGGATGGCGTGGTCGAGATCCTGCGGTGTGCCGAGGAGTTCCTGATCGGACCGGCCCGGGATGCCGGAAATCTGCAGGTGGAAACCGATCGGGCCGAGTATGCGAGGCATCTGCTCGACGGCGGAACAGATCGCTTGCTCGAGAACCTGCACCCGTCGATCCGATGGCGGAGCCCGGTTCTGGAGGCGGACTATCCCTTCGAACGGACGATAGGTCTCGGCGGTCGCGGGCTCGTCGTGGTGCCCGCCCACTTCTGCTGGGGAGCGCCGGTGACCTTCATCGACGGTGGTCAGCTACCGATGCTGGTCGTGCCGGGCGGTACTGACGGTGCCGATGCCGCCGGCCAGCCGACGCTCGTCGACGCTGCGGTGGATCGGCTCGGCAGGCTGCTGGGTGCCACACGCGCCCGCATTCTCGCCGAGCTCAGCGTCGGCGGATCGACCACGGAGCTTGCCAAACGGCTGAATGTGACACCTGCCGCGATCAGCCAGCACGCCAAAGTGCTCCGTGAAGCCAAATTGGTGACCACCGCGAGGTTCGGCACATCCGTCCGGCACGCGCTTACTCCGTTCGGCCGCGAATTGCTGGATAGCCGGCCGTGACGGTTCACGCTGCTTTAGCCCTGGCTTAAAGGCTCTTCCGGCCGGATCGGCTCCTTGTCACGATCATCGCGACCATTCGAGGTCGCATTTCCATCATTTAAGGAACGAAGGGAAATCTACATGCGCAAGGTGCTAGCGGTACTCACGATGTGCTTGGGGCTTGTCGTCGCCACGCCGGTCGCCGCGTCTGCCGCGCCCGCGCTGATCGGCGACGGGTATTCGACGAACGGTCCCTCGATCAACCTCCGCTCGGACGTCTTCGCGAAGAGCACTGGTGGCGTCGCCATCTCGTACTGGTGCAACTCGACTGGTGGAAACACCCAGGTGCAGATCGTCAGCAGCAACGAGCTGACCGCACACAGAACGTGGACCGCCAACTGCAACGGAGCGACCCACGACCTGGGGCCTGCGAACGCTCCCAGCAACACGGCGATCCGTGTGCGTATCCACAACTACAGCGGGCAGCCGTTTACCGGTGGCTTCGGGTTCGCTTGTGAAGGATGGTGGGTGTAGGTCTCACCCCTACGGTTCTGGGCTCCGCGACACCAAGTGGTGTCGCGGAGCCGCTTCACTTTGGACCGGTGATCCGGCTTCGTCCTGGTCGAGTGCCCAGCTCGGCGATCCGCTGCAGCCACCCCGGGGTGGAATGCGCCGATAGGATCCGGTCGTATGGCTGGGAAACGAGCTCGTCCGGTGACACCGAGCCCGGAGCGGATCACTGTACTGCGCGGCGATCTGCCGTGCCCCGGTGTCCAGAGCGGCCGGGTCGCCGCCTACGAGTTCGACATTCCGGAGGGAATGTACGTCCGGCCGGACGCAGGGCGCCGCCAGCGCGCCTTCCTGCTGCTCGACGAGTCGGCCCAGCTCAACCAGCCGGTGGTGTTCAAGCCGGAGCGGGCCGGGTGGTGATACATCGACCTGGTGGACATCCGCGAAGAGCGGGACACAATCCACGTCGTCGACCACTATGTCGACTTCATCGTCGGCCCGTCCGGACTCCCCTTCCGGATACTGGACCAGCTGGCGCATCACGACCAACTTCCGCCAGCACTGGGGCTTGTCCACCCTTGACCACCCGCCGAACAATCGACACCCTGCTGCCGGCCAACGCAGCAGGAACGGCTAAGCCGGTACATCGCTCAACTCTCACATGACGGTCTCGGCGCCGGCTATCCGTAACCTCCTACACGGTCAGGTTGACGAGATAACCCTGCAACTCCGGCAAGGCAGCGAACTGGCCGAGCAGATCTTCGCCGTCGTACTCCAACGGCTGAAAACTGAACTCCAGCAGCGCAGCGATCGCGGGCTCCAGGTGCCCGCCGGTCGCGGGTCCCCAGACGAGGTCCGCCGCGGAGCGATCGAGACAAGACCGTTCGCGGTGCGGACGTTGAGTTCGTCGAAGCCATCAAGGCCGACGCGAAAATCCCAAATCTTACCGTGCTCCTGGTCGGTTCGGGTCATGAGTTACGGGTAGCCGACAAACAGTGGACTAGACCACTTGTCGGCAAGTAAGATCTGTATTGTCGACGACTCACAATCGAGTTCCCCGAACAATACCGTGTCACGAGCCACCGGTCGAACAATTCGCAGCACTCCCAATTCTAAACCGATCGCACGCGACTTGTGTGGGTCACGAATCGGAGTGTCATATGCGGAGAATCGGGACGACAGGGGCCGCGATCATCGCAGTCGGTGTCGCGGGCGGCCGGTGTTACCGCGTCGGCCGAAACAGTGGACCGGCCGCCATTTCGTAGTGACCGACAGAATTTTGCGTGCCCGAATCGGCCATAGCAGGTCGTGCCCGCTGAGTATTCCGCGAGAAGGTTGGGGGTAAAGCCGTGGTTGCATCACCTAGGGAAAGAGTCCGACCACCCGGCGCAGTTTCGCATTCCGATGTGGTCAGCACGACTCTGAGCAGGCGACAACGGCGTCTGGTGCTGTGGCTGGCGGTGGCCGGGGCGGTGGCCCCGGCCGTGGTGCTGGCCGTGCTGGTCATCCCGTTGAAGCCGTTGCTGACGGTCCGCGAGGCGTGGTTCATGCTGCACACGGCGTTCGGTGTGATCATCGCGCATTCCTTCGCCGGTGGCCTGGCCACATTGCTGGCGCGACGGCAGACCCGGCGCGGCGAGATCGTGCGTATCGCCAGCGTCACCAGCCTGGCGGCGGTGTCGTGGCTGACCGTGCTGTCCGGCACTTGGCTGGTGTATCCCGGCTACCGCGCCACGCCACCTGAAGGCGCGCTCGTCGCCGACTACCCCAAGGCATGGCTGCAGAACAACGACCTCTACTTCTGGCACGAAGTGGGCATGGAGTGGAAGGAACACATCGGCTGGATCACACCCCTGGCCGCCACCGCGGTCGCATACCTGGTCTACCGGCACGGCGAACTCATCCGCCGGGACCCGCGGCTACGGGTCGCCGTGCGCACACTATTCATCCTCGCCTTCGCCGCCGCGGTCGTGGCAGCCGGGCTGGGGGCGATCATCAACGCGGTGGCACCCAACGACTTCCTCGACATCCCAGCACCCGGCGGACTCCTCGACATCCCGTAACCCCCCCCCGACCGCAGGAACAGGATCCAGGATGACGACCACACCTCCGATCGATGACGCCCCCGCAGCCCCAGCCGACCAGAACCGCCAAGCACCCGCCACATCCAACGGCGCCGCCGCCGCGGCCATCATCGCCGCCGGCATCGGCGCCTTCGCTTTAGGCTTGGCCATCGTCCTGGCCGATGCCAGCCCCACCGCCAAACTTTGGTTCACCTTCCACGACCCGGTCGGACCACTGGGCGGCAAAACCACCATCGCCACCGGCATCTACGTGATCACCTGGCTGGTACTGCACCTGCGCTGGCGAGCCCGTGTCATCGACTCGGGCCGCATCCTCACCGCCACGCTCAGTCTCATGGCACTCGCACTACTCATGACCTTCCCACCGTTCTACACGCTGTTCCACGGAACGCTTCCCTAGCGGGGCAGGCACGTTCCCCATTGTTGACGGTTCTCATGAAGCCGTGGCCGACATCCGATCGTGGGTAAGAGAGACATCGGATACATGTGACTGCGCGACCGTTTCGCCATTTCGACCATACCGACCCGAAAAATGATGGGAGAAACCGTTGCGTAGCTTACATAAGCTGGGGGTCGCCGCTGTCGCGCTGGCCGCGACCGCCGCGGGAGTGGGCGTGCCGATGACGGCGAACGCCGACCCGGGGATTCAGGCGTGGCACATCGGCAGTGCCCGGGCGGTGAACGACCACGGCGTGATCGTCGGTTACACCTCAAGGCCCGACGGCTCGACCCGGCCCGTGCGGTGGAACACCGACGGCACGGTCGCCGAACTGGCCACCCGCCCCGGCGACCCGAGCGGCACCGCCCGCGCGATCAACGACAGCGGCGTGATCGTCGGCGACTCCGAGGGCTCGGACTACCACGCCCATCCCGTGCGGTGGAACACCGACGGCACCCTCACCGACCTGCCCCTGCTCTCCGGTGACAACATCGGCGGGGCCAAGGGGATCAGCAGCAACGGCACGATCGTCGGGTGGTCGGGCCTGTGGAACGGCGGCGGCGACTTCCACGCCGTGATCTGGGCGCCCGACGGAACCCCCACCCAGGTCAAGCCCGTCGCCGGGGACGCCGACGTCGGGGTCAACGCGATCAACGACGACGGCACAATGTCCGGCTACTCCGGCTCGGGCGAGACCTACCGCGCGGTGCGCTGGGACGCGGCGGGCAATGCCACGGTGCTGCCCTTCCCGTCCGGTCACAGCAGCGGCGGATCATTGGGCCTCAACGGCGGCGGGGCGGCCGTCGGATCGACCGGAACCGCTGGCGGCGCGTTCCATGCGGCGCGGTGGTCCGCATCGGGTGTGGTCACCACGCTGCCGGCGCTGCCGGACCACGCCGCCAGCACCGCATACGGCATCAACGCCGCCGGCACCGCGACCGGAGTGTCGGACGACAACGTGGGACAGGAGACGGCCGTGCGCTGGTCTGCCGACGGCGCGGTCACCAAGCTCGGCCACCGCCCCGAGGACGAGTACAGCTACGCCGTCGCGATCGGTGCGGACGGAACCTCGGTCGGCCACGTGTCAGCCAAGGGCGGAGGCACCTACGCCGTGAAGTGGACCGCCGACGGCACCCTCGTCCTGCTGCCGTCACTCGGCAAGCCCGACCGGGCGATGTCCGGCACCCGACCGGATTCGCGACCGGGCAAGGAAAGCCGGTCGGAGCCCTGGTCTGGTCCCACCACCGGTTGATGCCGAGCACGCCCGGCCCGTCGTCCAGCGCGAGCGTGTGCGCACAACCGGCCCCGTCCAGATCCACCCGTCTGGCCCGTCCTGGTCCGCCATCAGGATCTGGCGCACCCACTGCGAGGCCTGTGTCCGATCGGCGCCCACCCGGCAGCGGTCGTGCCGGCTGATGCGGACCAGGTGCTCGTCCCACTCCATGTCCACTTTGGACAGAAACGCGGGGACCCGCTCGGCGCGGTCCCACAGCGCTGACGACGGAAGGGGCGCGGCCGGACGGCCGCACCCCTTCCGCGTTGTGGAACCGCCGGATCAGGTCAGCAGCTCAGGTTGTCGCCGGCGGTGGTGCCGAGGATCCCGACGGCCCGCTTGTAGGCGTCGATCCGGCTCTGCACCTGGCCGGGGTTGCCGCCGTTGCACTCGATGGACCCGTTGATGGCGCGGATCGTCTCGCCGAACCCACGGTTGTTGACCATCGCGTCGTGCGCGGTCATCGTGCCGGGCCCGCTCTGGGTGTTCCAGTACCAGAGCGCGGTCTTCCACGAGATGGCCGAGTCGTTCTGCACCTTCCACGGGTCGTGCAGCAGGTCGATGCCCAGCGCGTCGCCGGCCGCCTTGTAGTTGAAGTTCCAGCTCAGCTGGATCGGGCCACGACCGTAGTAGGCGTCGTTGCCGGCCGGGCAGCCGTAGGACTGGCTGGTGTCGCAGTAGTGCGGGTAGTTCGCGGTGTTCTGCTCGACGATGTGCACCAGGCCGCCGGTCTCATGGCTGGTGTTGCCCATGAACGCCGCGGCCTCACGCTTCTTGGTGGTCTCGTCGCCGGTGTTGGCGAAGGCCGGATAGGCGCTCAGGGCCGCGACAAATCCCTGGTAGGTGTAGAAGGAGTTCCGGTTGGGGTACATCTGGTTGAAGTGCGCCTCGGTCACCACGAAGCCGCCCGGGTCGGGGGGATTGGTGGTGGTCGGGTTGCCGCCGCAGTTGTACGGGTCCCAGTACCAGGTGCTGATCGTCGGGTCGTAGCCCGGGTTGTCGTGCTCGGCGATGTAGAACTTGCCGTCGGTGTACTTGACGATGTCGCCGGTGACGTAGTTCTTGCCGGCCACCCAGGCCGCGTGGTCGCAGCCGGACGGCGGTGGGGTGGTCCCGCCGCCACAGGATCCCTGGTCCGCCCAGACGTCGGCGGTTCCGGGGGTCTCGTTCTGGGTCCACCACTTCGCCGACCAGTTGTGTCCGTTGTGCGAGACCGACGCACCACCGTTGTAGACCGACGCCGAACTCCAGGCGGTCGCGCAGGTGGCGGCCACCGCAGGCGAGGACGCCAGTGTGACGGCCGCCCCGGCGGCGACCGCCGCGGCGGCAAGACAAGCCATGACGCGCTTTCTAAACATGTGAATCACTCCTTAGCAGGCACGAATGAGCACACCGTCCACAAAGGACTGCAAGATCGGAACAACACCTTGGCGCTGTATACATCAGATGAATAGTCCACGCGAGTATCCGGTCGGATGTCGGCACTGTCGGGTTTCCGCCACAACCGCGTGGTACAGACCACCTAGATTGGTATGCGGGGAGGTGACGCCTTCCCCCTGTGACCAGAGGCGGTCTACCGTGAGAAGAAGCCTGTTCGGCGCGGATCTCGGCGCGCGCACCGGATTCGTCTACAACACCGTGCTCAAAGGATTCTCCGCGACCCTGACCGACGAGGCCGTGCGCGCACTGCGCCCGGGCCCCACCGTGTCCTATGTGGAGCGCAGCACCAGCGGGCGCATCCACGCGCAGAAGACCGGCGGCCCGCGCCGGATGTTCGCCGACGCGAACCCGGGTCTGCACGTCGGTGACGGCAAGGACGAGCGGGGCGACGCCGACGTTGCGATCCTGGACACCGGCGTGGGCAGCGGCGAGACCGTTTCGCACTCCTTCGCGAAGTCCGGGTACTGGTCGGTGAGCCTTACCGTCACCGGCAACGCCGGGAAGACGCACAAGTCCCGCCAGCAGGTGAAGGCCGGCGACGGCGGCTCGGCCACCACCGCCAAGGCGACCCACACCTATCCGGCCGAGGACGGTACCTACACCGTCAGGCTCACCGTGAACGACAACAAGAACCAGGCCGGCACGACGCAAATGGTCGTCCAATGCCGAAACTCCTCAACAGCGCCATGTGTTTCAGCAATTGACGTACCGACCGCTGACTTTGACAGACGGCTCGCTGAGCCGCCGCATTCCCTGCAGGAGAAGGTTGGACAATGATGAAGATTCGTACTCTATTCGGACTGACGTTGGCCGGCGGGCTATTGCTGGCCACGCCGGCACAGGCACAGGTCGACGGCGGCGGCTGGACCTCGCACTCCCCCGGGTTCAAGGTTCAGGAACGGGGTTGCGGCAGCGTGAGCAACCTGACGTTCACGCTTTCCTGTTCCACCGACAGCGGCGACCAGCGCGCCGAGCGCCGCTATGACACCTACAGCAGCGGGACCCGGCAGTTCGAAGGCTCTTTCAAGATCACCAGCATGGGCGGTACCCGGGTAAGCCTCAAGCAGACCTTCAACGAGAACGACGGTGCCTACTTCATGCTCGCCGCCGAGAATGGCGGGCGGCTCTATGCCGTCGGCAATGGATCGCCGACGCTGCACACCGGAGCGACGGTGGGAACAAGCGTGCGGGTCAATACGGTCCATCGGGTCGGGACCGATCACAAGGTTTACATCAATGGATCATTGAAGCATACCGTCTCGAGTACGAGCGGCAATTTCTACGACAAACTCGGCGCTTATCGCACATCCAGCGGAAAGGGACCGATCACCGTCCAGTGGAGCGGTCTCAGGTTCTGGCGGAAATAGCGCCGCATGCCACGCCGGAGCTCCGGGAACCCTGGCGGCGCAGGGCTCACGCCGACCCGGCGCGGATATGTCCACTTCGCGGCCACCAGGCGCTTGAGCCAGTGCAGGATCGTGTCCGGGTTAACCAACCGGCGCAGCCGCAGCGCCTTTGTGTTGGGTTTCCTGTGCGGATAGCATTCTCCACGCACTTGAGTGCCAGTAGATGGGTGAAGTGTGGATAGCCGGCGCTGAGTTCGGCGATCGCTGCGACCACGTCGTCGGCGAAGTTGAGCTCATCTATCGGCAGGAAACCGTGTAGATCTTTTAGGTGCCTGGCCGTCTCTTCAGTTCGGGCAGGGGCGGCGACGTCGTTGGTAGGAGATGGTGACTGCGGCGAGCAGCGGCGCCCATGCCACAAGCGGCAGGTAGAGGAATCCGACGAGTAGGTGTCCGGCGGGAGTCATGTCGCCGGGGGGAACCGTCCACCAGAACAGAAACGGTGTCCACAAAACCAGGAGTACCGCGACGCCGGCCCACGAGGCCCCGAGGACAAGGCGGCGCGGAATGATCCGGCCGCGGATGAACGGAACCCACCGCGGCGTGACCACTCCCCACCGCTGCACCAGGCCGAGGGTGAGAAGGGCGGCGGCCTCGGCGAGCACGCTGATGATAACGATCTTGACGGGCCCCCACCAGGACGTGCCGACGAGGTCGTGCAGGCCTTGCTCGGTGTAGCCGAGGGGGAACCCGAATGCCAAGCCGATTCGCCATAGTCCGTTCGGCACGGCGAGCAGCGCCGTGACATGCGCGGCTCGGCGCGCCCATTTCGGCGCCTCCGCGATCGTCGCCGGCCGTGCGGGGTATTGAGTGACGGTGGGTTGCGAGGTCGCCACGTGGCCGCTCCAAAGTTCGTGGTGGTTCGGGATATGAGTAGCTGCGCTGGGCTTTGTGTCGATGGGACGGGAAAGGCTCGGTGTTCGGGCATTGGCTAACGTCGCGGCGGATTCGCGAGTTGCCTGGCCAGGACGTCGGCGATCCCCGCGCCGTCACGTAGGCCGCCCAGCGGCCCCGCCGTTGCTCGGACCGCCCGGTGTCGGCTGAAGCCGGGGCGGCGTGGAACGCGTCCAAGAGCATGACTCTCCCCCATATCGAGACTCTTAGTTTCGATACTAACGGTATCGTATGATGGCAGCATGGGACGAGATGGTCAACCGATCGGACGGCCTCGCGAGAGCCGGGTGGACGAGGCCATCATCACGGCCGTCGGCCAACTCCTGGCCGAGATCGGATATGCGGGACTGACGATGGACGCTGTGGCTGGTCGCGCCGGGGTCGGCAAGGCCGCGATCTACCGGCGGTACGCCACCAAGCAGGAGATGGTGTTCGCCGCGGCGATCCACGGACCGACCTTGGAGATCCCGCCCGACAGCGGATCTCTGCTCGGGGATCTGACCGCGCTGGCGAGGGTGATCGTCGGCCATCTGAGCAATCCAGCCGCCGCCAGCGCACTGACCAACCTGCTCGGCGCGATGGCGACAGATCCCTTGCTCGCCCAACGGTTCACCACGACATTCGTCGAGCCCGAACGGGCCGGCAACGCCGAACTGCTGCAACGAGCGGTGCGCCGCGGTGAGTTGGACCGGCTGCCCGACATCGACGTGTTCCACGCGGCATTCGGCGGCGCCGTCCTGTCCTGGCTGTTCATCTCCCGCCACGACCCGCACGACCTGCCCGAACGTCTCGCCCGGTTCGCCTGCGCGGCACTCCAATCAGCCACGCCACCACCGCCCTAGAGCAGGGGCGTTCGACCAGCGCCGGATCGGCGGCGATCTCGCCGAGCAAGCCGGGTAGTGCGGCGGAAGCGGCTGAGTTGTTCAGCTCGCCGACGATCACCCGCGTTGGCGCCGTCAGGCGGTGATGCCTCGTCCACCCGCCGGGGGCGAGGCCGCCCGACAGGTGGCCCAACTCGTTACACTGCGCTCGTTTACGATACTGATCGTTTCGCAACTCGTTGCTCACCGAAGACACCCGCTCCCGCGAGCGGCTGGCCGTCGAGGTCGCGGTCACCACGCCGACGGCGTCGGTTGCGCCGTCCTACCCCTGTCTGGATCGCCGTGGGGAAGACAGCGTTCGAACGGCCCGTCCAGTCGTGAGGGGTTCGAGGATGGCTTCGATCTGAGCATGCCGTGGGCTGTCGTCGTCGGCCCGGTGAAGGCGGCACCAGTCGAGCGCGGTGCGATTTTGGTTGGCATCTCGCTGACGCGGGTCGGCTCCGTGGCCGAGTAGGTGCCGGACGCCGGCAACCCTGCCGTTGGCGGCCGCCACGCACAGCGCTTGCCGTCCCCAGGGGTCGGCTGCGTTGATGGGGGTGCCGGCGTTGAGGAGTTGGTCGATGATCTCGAGGCGTTCGTGGTCGGCGGCCATCACCAGTCCGCGGATCCGGTCGTCCGACGGCGTGCCGGGGCGCAGCCAGCCGGTGATGTCGCCGGCAGCCGCGGCCTCGGCAAGGCTGCCGATACGGGCGCCGGACGCGACCAGGAGGTCGACGACATCGGTCATCCCGAACACCGCCGCGTGCCGCAGCGCGGTGCCGCCGGGAACGCCGCCGGAGTCGGCCGACGCGGTGGCGTCGAGATCTGCCCCGGCCTCGATGAGTACCCGCGCGACCTCGGCGTCGCCGTAACTGGCCGCGGTGATCAACGGCGTCTCCCGGTCACCGGGATCGCCGTCAACGGCCGCTCCCGCGGTCAGCAGGGCCTTGGCCATCGCGCCAGTGCCGGGCCGATCCCGCCAGACACTGTCCGCGGTGTCGTAGCGCAGCATCGCGACATAGCCCAGTGGCGTCGCACCAAGGGGGTGGTCGCACCAGTTTTCCATCGGCTCCACGGCCAGCCCCGGCTGCTCGGCCAGCAGCGTGGCCAACGTGGCGACGTCGCGGCTGTTGAGGAGTTCACGCCGCTCGATCTCGAGCTTGAGCCGGGCCCAGCTGGCGAAGCCGTATTCCCGGGCGACGGCCAGCTGTGCGGAGGACAGATTCGAGTCACCGGCTACGGAGGCCAACCGGGATGCGGCGACCGGATCACCGCCCTTGGCCGCGCGGAGCAGGTCCTTCGCCTGGTGGCGCAGCTGGTCGAGGTCGGGGCGCGCTGGAAGTCGGGGCATGACGTCTCCTTCATCACCGGCGGTCCGCGAGCCAGGTCGAAAGAGATCGTCGCTGGTAATCGGTGGCGCAACAGTGAGGTGGACTCTGTCCTTCCCGCGGACCCGGAGGCGTCCTCGCACGCCGACCTTCATGCTAGGGCATCCACGCGCCCGCGGCCCGCGAGCAGGGACCGCTGAATCATCCGCTGGAGGGTCGGAGCTCGGCTTTGCGCACCTTGCCCGATGCCGTGCGGGGCAGCGCCTCGGCGAACTCGAAGCGCACCGGCACCTTGTACTTCGCCAGCTTTCGGAGGAGGAACTCCCGCAGCTCGTCGCCGGTGACGTCGTGGGCGGGAACGACGAAGGCGCATCCGACCTCGCCCCATTTCCCGTCCGGGACGCCGACCACCGCCGCCTCGGCCACCGCCGGGTGTTCGAACAGGACGTTCTCGACTTCGGCCGGATACACGTTCTCACCGCCGGAAATGAACATGTCCTTGAGCCGATCGACTATGTGGAGATGACCGTCTTCGTCAAAGGTCGCGAGGTCACCTGTGCGGAACCAACCGTCTTCGGTGAACGCCGCCGCCGTCGCCTCCGGGTTCCGCCAGTAGCCGGGAGTCACGTTCGGTCCTTTCACGAGGACCTCCCCCGGCCCGGCGCCGGGATCGTCCAGGCGGACGTCGGCGAAGAACACCGGGACCCCTGCCGACCCGGCCCGGCCCGCGCTTTCCCTCGCTTCGAGGAACGTCACGCCCGGTGCGGTCTCCGTCATGCCGTATCCCTGGCAGAAGACCAGGCCGCGGCGCTGATAGATCCGCACCAGCTCAGCGGGAACGGCCGCGCCGCCGCACATCAGGCTACGTACCGACGACAGGTCGGCCGACTCCCAGCGCGGTGAGGCCGCGAGCGCCGCGTACATGGTCGTGACACCGAACATCCAGGTGACGCGGTACTTCTCGATCAAGTCGTAGCAGGTCTCGACCTCCCACGAAGTGGTCAGCAGCGAGCAGCCGCCCTTGACCAGCGTCGGCAGGAGCGTCTGGGCGAGCGCGGCGATGTGGAAGAGCGGCGCGGTGACCAGTGCGATCTCGTCGCCTGCGACGTCCACTCCGATCAGCAGGTTGAAGGTGTTCCAGCTCAGGTTGGCGTGGGTGAGCATCGCGCCTTTCGGCCGCCCGGTGGTGCCGGACGTGTACAAGATGAGCGCCACGTCGTCCGCCGCGACGGCGACGTCGATCGTCTGCTTGCCTCCTTCCGTGAGCCAGGCGTCGTAGTGCTCTTCACCTGGCTCGGGGTGTTCGAGGGCGACCACCCGCGCGGGGACGTTCTCGAGTGCATGCACGACGTTCGCCGATTGCGGCGCGTAGATCAGCACCGTGGCACCGGAGTCGGTGAGGATATGCTCGATCTCCGGTGCGGTGAGCCGGAAGTTCAGCGGGACGAAGATCGCGCCGAGCGTCGTAGCCGCGAACAGGGTCTCGACGAACGCCGGATGGTTCGGCCCGATGTAGGCGACTCTGTCCCCTTTGGACACACCGGACTCATCGAGTCTCGACGCCAGTTTGGTGATCCGCCCCGCCAACTCTCCGTAGGTCGTCGGCTCGTCCTCGAAGAGCAGCGCGGTCCGGTCCGGCGAGATCCGGGCACGCCGGGCGGGCCAGCCGCCGATTCCTTCGTCGCGCATGAGGCGGTCTCCTATTCGGCGGCAACGGACTCGGCCGGTCGGGCCTCGGTCAAGTCTTGCCGGTTCGTTTCCTTCAGCGCCAGTACACAGCCGGCAGAAAGCAGGCAGAACGCCGCCATCGTGCCTGCGATGAGCCCTGTCGAGGGGCCGCCGGAAACGCGTTGGATCTCGGCGAACAGCACCGGCGCGAACCCCGCGCCGAGCCCCGCCAGCTGGTAACCCAGCGAGGCACCGGTATACCGGTTCTCCGTCGCGAACAGTTCGGTGTACAGCGCGGCCAGCGGGCCGTACATCATCGGGTGCAGCACGCCCTGGCCGACGACGAGCGCCACCAGCAGCAGCGCGCCGCTGCCGCTGTCGACGAGCGGGAACAGCGCGAACCCGTACACCGCCGTCACCACAGCGCCGATCAGCACCACTGGACGTCGCCCGAAGCGGTCGGAAACCGCCGACCAGGCGATGATGCCCACGACGGCGCAGGCGGACGACACGGTGAGCGCGTTCAGGATCGCCTGCCTGCCGTGCCCGGCCTGGACACCGTAGGAGAGCACGAAGGTCGTCAAGGTCGCCTGCACGACGAACGCCGCCAGTCCCACCCCGACCCCGAGCAGAAGCGTCCTCGGCTGGTCCCGCAGCACCGCGATCAGCGGAAACCGCCTGCGGCGCGCGGTGGCCTTGGCGGCGAGGAACGCGGGCGTCTCCTCGACCCGGGAGCGGACGAACAAGCCGATCGCGAGCAGCACGACGCTCAGCAGGAACGGGATCCGCCAGCCCCAGTCGAGGAAGGCCGCCTCACCGGTGATCGCGACGGTCGCGGTCATCGCCAGGGTGGACACGACCATGCCGCTCGGCGCGCCAGCGTTGGCGAAGCTCGCCCACAGCCCGCGTCGGGACGTCGCGTGCTCGGCCGACATCAGGACGGCGCCGCCCCATTCACCGCCGACCGAGATCCCCTGCATCACCCGCAGCAGGATCAGCCCCACCGGCGCGAGACCGCCGATCTGTTCGTAGGTGGGCAGCAATCCGATGAGGAAACTGGAGACGCCCATGAGCGTCATGGTCAGCACCAGCATCCGCTTACGGCCGAGCTTGTCGCCGAAATGACCGAACAGCACGCCGCCGAGCGGCCGGGCGAGGTATCCGGTGGCGAACGTCCCGAAGCTGGCGACCGTCGCGAGCGCGGGATCGAGGTCGGAGAAGAAGACCTTGCTGAACACCACCGCCGACGCCGTGGCGTACAAGAGGAAGTCGTAGTACTCGATGAGGCTGCCGAGGTAGCTCGAAGCGACTGCTCGGCGGAGCTGGACGGCTTGATGTGGAGTCGATGACATGGCGGAAACCCTCGTCGTCGGGGGTAGCACTGGTGTCGGGTAGGG
Source organism: uncultured Actinomycetota bacterium (assembly GCA_963766045.1). Classification (GTDB taxonomy): domain Bacteria; phylum Actinomycetota; class Actinomycetes; order Mycobacteriales; family Pseudonocardiaceae; genus Amycolatopsis. Next base: position 4,431,780 of record CAVXYN010000003.1, read on the forward strand.
CAGGTTCGTCCACAAAGGACGACAGTGGTCAAGCGTAGTGCCGGTAAACGGCTCGGGCGACGCACGCCGGTTTCGGGGAGCCGTCGAGCTCGATGGCGAAGTCGAGGGTCATCTGCACCCCGCCCGCGATTTCCGTGACCTCGGCGACTTCGCCCGCCAGGCGGATCTTGCCGCCGACAGGGACGGGTTGCGGGAAACGCACCTTCTCCAGTCCGTAGTTGACGCTCATCCGCACGCCGGTGATTTCGAGAAGGTCGTTGAAGAGCGGGATAAGCAGGGACAGCGTCAGGTAGCCGTGGGCGATCGTGGCTCCGAACGGTCCATTCGCCGCGCGTTCGGGGTCGACGTGGATCCACTGGTGGTCGTCGGTGGCCGTGGCGAACCGGTCGATCCGATCCTGGGTGATCTCGAGCCAGTCACCGTGGCCGAGGCTCAGGCCCGCCAGGGCTTTGATCTCCTCCAGGCCGTTCGCTTTGGTGGTCATCGTTTCTCCTAGTCGGATTTGACGAGACCGAGGAGCCTCGCCGCATTGTCCTTGAGGATCTTCGGGCGGACCTCGGGCTTGATCTCCAGTTCGGCGAAGTCGGCGAGCCAGCGATCCGGCGTGATCACCGGATAGTCGGAGCCGAAGAGGACCTTGTCCTTCAGCAAGGTGTTGGCGTAGCGGACGAGCTGGGGCGGGAAGTACTTCGGCGACCATCCGGACAGGTCGATGTGGACGTACGGTTTATGGGTCGCCACCGCCAGGGCCTCGTCCTGCCAGGGGAACGACGGATGGGCGAGGATGATCCGCAGTTCGGGGAAGTCCACCGCGACGTCGTCGACCAGCATCGGATTCGAGTACTTGAGCCGGATCCCGCCGCCACCGGGGACACCGGCGCCGATCCCTGTTTGTCCGGTGTGGAACAACGCCGGCACCCCGAGTTCCTCGATCACCTCGTACAGCGGGTACGCCAGCGGGTCGTTCGGCGCGAACCCCTGGATGCTCGGATGGAATTTGAAGCCGCGGACACCGTGTTCTTCGATCAGCCGCCGTGCCTCGCGCGCCCCGGACCGGCCCTTCCACGGGTCGACGCTCGCGAACGGGATGAGCACGTCCGCCTGTTCGGCGCAGCTCTCGGCCACTTCTTCGTTGGCGATCCGTGGATGACCCGTGGCGTGTTCCGCGTCGACGGTGAACACCACCGCGGCCATCCTCCGTTCCCGGTAGTACTCCGCCATTTCCAGGATCGTCGGCTGCCGATGGCCATGTGCCTTGAAGTACTTCTCCGACGCACCGAACAGCCGAGGACTCAGTGAACCGTGGCCGTCCTTGGAGATTTCGGCGTGGGTGTGGACGTCGATGGCGACCACTTCGTCGATGTCGATGGGCATGTCACGGCCCTTTCGGCGCGGGGATGCCGAAATCCTCCGGCGCGGCTCCGACGCCGTCGTGCCAGGAGAACGCGATCCCGTCAGCGGTCCAGCCGCCGTCGGTGAAGGCGACTGCCTTCTCCCGGGGGTGTGCCCAGAGGGCGAGCCGGTCGCCGCCGATACCGATCGCCTGCCCGGTCACTCCCTTCGACTCGTCGGAGGCGAGGAAGACGACGAGCGACGCGGCGTCCTCGACCGTACCGAGCCCTTCGTCGCGACGAAGCCACAGAGGGAGCGCTTTCCCAGTGCGTTCCGCCTCTTCGATGACCGGGGCGAAGGCAGGAATGGTGCGGGTCATCTCCGTCGCGGCGACCGGGACGACCGCGTTGACCATGATGCCGGCCTTCGCCAACTCCATGGCCCAGGTCCGCGCCATCGCCGCGATGCCCGCCTTGGCGGCCGCGTAATTGGTCTGACCGAAATTCCCGCGCTGCCCCGCCGGCGACGAGATCAGGATCAGCCTGCCGCCTTCACCCTGCTCCCGCATCCTGACCGCGGCGGCACGGGCACAGGTGAACGTGCCCCGGAGGTGGACGCGTATCACGTCGTCGAAGTCGTCGTCGGACATCTTCCACAGGACCCTGTCACGCAGGATCCCGGCGTTGGTGATCATGATGTCGAGGCGGCCGAACTCCTTGACGGCTGTGGAAACCAGCCGGTCCGCGACCTCCGCGTCACCGACGGGTGCGACGACGGCGGTGGCCCGGCCACCCGCCTTTTCGATCGCGTCGACGGCTTCACGCGCGGCCGCCTCGTCGACGTCGTTGACCACGACGGCCGCGCCGGTCGCGGCGAGCGCCTCGGCGTAGGCCCGCCCTAGTCCTCGGCCGCCGCCGGTGACGATGGCGACCTTGTCCGACAAGTCCATGGAGACGTCCTCTCGTTGTCGTTCCCGGAATCAAAGTACGTCACATTTGCGACGCTCGTCAACAAGTTGCCCAACATCATGCTCTAGGCTGCTCTCCGTGAACGAAGACGACACCGCACCCGGGCAAGCCCACCGGCCGCAGACCCTGATGCTCAACTTCCTGGGCCTGCACGTGCTCGGCCGCGACACCGCCGTCTACTCCGGCAGCGTGATCGACGTGTTCGCTCGCGTCGACGTCTCGGAGGAGGCTGTGCGCTCGACGCTGACCCGGATGGTCGGCCGCGGCCTGCTGACCCGTCAGCGCCGAGGCCGCCGTGTCTACTTCGGACTGACCGCCCGCGCGTCCGAAGTGCTGGAGGACGGGCGGCGGCGAATCTGGGATACCGGCGCCGTCAACCGCGGCTGGGACGGTACCTGGACACTCGTCGGCTACTCGCTGCCCGACAGCAGGCGCAGCGACCGCCACGACCTGCGCACCCAGCTCAGCTGGGCGGGGTTCGGCCTGCTGCAGAACGGTTTGTGGATCGCGCCGGGCAGCCGGGACGTCACCACGATCGCCGGCCCGCTCGGACTGATCGACCACGTCACCGTGTTCACCGCCACGGAGGCCAAGCCAACGGAATCCGCCGAACTGGTCCGCAAGGCCTTCGACATCGACGCCATTTCCCAGCGATACCGGGCTTTCCTCGACCGATGGGACAGCAAGAACCCGGTGCCCTCGGCACCCGACGACCTGGCCCGCCGCCTCCTGTTGCACACCGACTGGCTACAGGCCATCCGGCAGGACCCCCACCTGCCAGCGGAGCACCTCCCGGAGGACTGGCCCGCCATCCACGCGGAACAGGTCTTCCGGCGGCTCGACGAACGGATCCGCGACTCGTCGACCCGGCTGGCCGAGGAGGTGCTGGACGAGGTTCCGGCGGAGGTCCCGCTGTGAGGCGCTCGGACGTATCTCCGTAGTCAGGCGGGCAGTTCCCCCAACGACACCCGGCGATTCTCCCGGGAAGACTCCAACCCCGCCTCGGCGAGCCGGATCCGCGCGCACCGGCCCTGAAGTCGTACGGATGCGGAGCGTCCTCGACGACGTGCCGGACGAACTGCTCCCACTGCGTCTTGAACGCGTTCCCGAACTCCTCGTTGTCCGGTACCTCCTGCCACTGTGCCCGGTACGACGTCGTCTCCGCCAGATCCGGATTCCAAACCGGCTTCGGCATCACCTCCCTCGGCTGGATCACGCAGCGATGCGGACCCGTCGGCCGGCGAGGCAGGTCTGGCGCTATGAACGACGCTTTCATTGCAAATTTTGCAATGAAAGCGTCGTTCATAGCGTCCGGCCTGGGACAGGAGAACCTCAGGGTCAGGTGCCGTCGATCAGCCGGATCGCGAGGTCCGGGCTGAACTGGCCGGCGGGCACGGACGGCGCGATCCCGCACTGGCCGTCCGAAACCCCGGGCGTCTTGACCCACAGCAACAGCTCCGACCCGCTCCCGCCGATCTGCGCCGGAACGCCGAGCTTCCGGCCGGCCGGATTGCACCACTGTCCATTGTGTCCATTGGCGTTGCGGCTGGTGTCGATCACGAACTTCGCCGTATACCCGAGCGACGAGTTGACCGAGTTCGCGTAACTCGCCGACTGGCTGGTCGTGTAGTAGTTGGACACGTTGATCGCGAATCCGCGCACGTTACGAACCCCGGCCGAGTTCAGCCTGCTCGCCATGGTCGGGGCCGCGACCCAGCCCGCGTTACCGCCGTCCAGGTAGGCATAGGTGTTGGTCGCCTTCTGCTGGAGCATCTGGGTGGCGTAGGTGAGCATGCCGAGCCGCTCATTGATCGCCGTCTGAGTCATACAGCTGAAGTCGCCGAGTGCGTCCGGTTCGATGACGACGATCGCGGGTTTGGCGCCGATCCCGGCCGCGAAACTCGAGATCCAGGTTCGATACGCGGCCGGGCTACCCGCGCCGCCACCGGAATGCCCGCCACAGGCGTCCCGGCCGGGCAGGTTGTAGGCGACCAGGACCGGAAGTTTGTCCTGGCCGTCGGCGGCACCGGTGTAGTTCGCGACCGTGCTGCCGATATTCGAGTCGTTGCCGAACCACCGGGCGATCGGCCGCGCGCCGATCGACGACTGGATCCGCGCGGCACGCGAGTCCCCGGGGTTGTTCCGTGCCCAGGCCGCGGGCAGTGAGTTGGCGTTGACGTAGAACCCGCTGGTCAACCCGATCGGGCTGGCGGCGCTCGCCGGTGTCGCCATTCCTGCCATGAGCAACACGAGCACCGCCGTGAAGCGGACGGTCCACATCATTGTGGACCTCCTTTCGGTGGAGGGACCTTTCTCAGCGGGAGTCGGCGAACGCCGCCACCCACGCCAGTGAGGAGTTCCAGTTGATCGCCACCTCGTTGGTGGAATAGGAACCGATCGCGTCGATATAGCACTTGGCCGGCGCGCAGCCGGGCAGGTTCTGCTTGGCCACCGGGTCGGCCAGCGCGGAATGCGGGCCGCCCGCGATCGAGCCCTTCGGCGGGCTCGGCAGTTTCGGATCGAGTTCGTGCGCGAAGATCCGGTGGTGCTGGTTGTGACTGGCCCGCTCGCCATAACCGGTGATGAACGACTGGTTCAACCCGTTGCGGCCGAGCAGGTAGTCCATCGACGACCACACCGCGTCGAGGTATCCCTTGCGGTGGCTGAGGTCGTAGGCGGTCGCCATGATCATCGCGTTGTTCGTGGTGGCACTGTTCGAACCCCAGACGTACACGCCGTCGGCGGGCCGGTAGGGATTCGGGTAGCCCTGCGAGGAGACGTTCCGGACATAGCCGTCGGCTACCTTCAGGACACGCTCACGCGCCTCGGCGACCCGGTTCCAGGGGAACCGGAACGGATGCCTGACCATCGTGAGGTCCGCCAGACCGCCGGTGTCCCGCCACGAGAAACCGTCCGCCGTCAGCTTCGTGGTGACCCGGTCCAGGTACGACCGCTTACCGGTGGTCGCGTACAGCTCCGCCGCGGCCCAGGAGAACTCGTCGGTGACGTTGGTGTCGTCGTAGGGACCGCCACCGACATTGTCCTCCCGCGGGGCATACCGTGCGGGATTCGCGTTGGCCGCCTTCCACGCCGTTTCGGCCGCGGCCAGGCAACGCTGCGAAAAGGCGCGGTCCCAGATCGCCCAGATCCGGGCGCACTGGGCACCCGCCGCGGCCAGGTTCAGCGTGGCCGCGGTCGACGGCGCGTGCAGGTACCGCGGCTGGGTATCCTTGTCCGGCATGGTCGGGAGCGGCGTCCACGCGAGGTCGTGGATCTTGTGGTGCGCCATTCCGGCGAGCGGCTTGTCCTCGGGCACCTGCATGCGCAGCAGGAACTCGACCTCCCAGCGGACTTCGTCGAGCACGTCGGGGACGCGGTTGCCCTGCTCGGGGATCGCCAGGAGCCCGTCACGCAGACCTTCGAAGTCCCAACTGGACAGAGAGCGCTCGTAGGTGTCCATCAGCTGCCATGCCGCGAGGGCGCCGTTCACGACGTACTTGCCCTGGTCGCCCGCGTCGTACCAACCTCCGCGCACATCAAGTGAGTAATCGCAGGTCCCAGGTAGGCAAGGAACCTCGATGTCGCCCTTGTTGGGAGCGACACCGAGGTGCCCTGCCTGCCGCGCGTAGGCGTCGCCGACATACTTCGCCTCGATCGAGGCACCACTGCGGTGATGATAGAAGTACGTCAGCGCGTCCCGGCGCAGCGAGTCGTAGGGGTTCTTGAGGATGTCGAATGCCACGCTGACCGCGTCCCCGACGGCCAGCGTGTACCCGGCGCCGAGTTCGCGGACGGACGAGAAGTCGGCGATGTGCACGTGGTCGCCCGACATCGCATCGTCGCCTCGCACCTGAGTACGACCGCTCGCGACCGTACCGCCCGCGGCGTCCCGCAACGACCACGGCACCGGCCGGGTCAATGAATCCACAATGGACGCTTGTTTGGGTCCGGACGCCGCGTAGCCGTGCTGATTGACCCGGACCGGCGAGCCGAAGTCCCGCCCGGCGCCCGGCGCGATCGCGCCGCCGGTAAGAGAAACGCCGTCCAGGCACAGCGTGTACGGCTGGGTGGCGCCGCCCATCTGCAGGGAAACCTGCCCGTGCCGGGTGGCCAGTGTGGACGTTCCGGTGAACTCGAACACCTTGGGAACACTCGTGAGCGCGGCGGCCCGGTTGAACATCGTGGTGCTCGGCGCGACCGCCGTCCCCAGCGCCGCGCGCACGGTGACGTCCCGGGTGGCGGTCGCGGTGAACCGCAGCGCGTAGGGCTGCCCGGCCTCCAGCGGGATGTCGTTCTGACCGATCATTGATTCCCAAGGATTCACAGTCCCGGCCGGGATGTCGGCGCAGAGCCGCCCGGCGTCCACCCGCGACGGCGTGTTCCCGCTACTCCACCAGGGCGTTTTGACCGTGTCGAAGGCGCCGTTCAGCACCCGCTCGTAAGGCTGCTGTGCGTGCGCGTCGGTGGCCAGACCGACCAAGAGCACGACGGGAAGGCAGGCTGCGGACAGCCTGAGTCTGACGGACATACCGGGCCCTTTCGAGGTCGAAGGGTCACCGGCAGACCGCGGCGTCAGTGCGGAATGGTCGCCCTCCAGACCCGGCGTGTCAACGGTGAGGCCTGGATGACAGCGCTGGAAATCTGCCTCTTCACAGATCGATGACCTGCGGGTTACAGTCCTGTAAGCGCTTCCAGTTTCAGCGAGAAAGTTTTTTTCACACCGGCACAGGTCGCGGCGTCAGCGCAGGTGAACGGTGGCAACGAGGCTCTGATCCGACTGTTACCGCTTCCGGATCGGCCAGATTTTTGGAGGTTCGATATGACTGTCCGCACGAAGAGAACCCTGCTCGCCGCCGCCGTCGGCAGCGCCCTGTTGGCGACCGGCGCGTGCGGCGGCGGGAGCACCGGCGACGCCGGGTCGGGGCCGACCATCTTGGTCGTCAAGACCTTCGGCCAGTTCGGCTACGACGCGCTCTACAAGGAGTACGAGGCCGCGCACCCGGGCGTCACGATCAAGGAGGACAACGTCGGCAAACTGGGCGACTACATGCCCAAACTGCAGCAATGGATGGCGGCCGGGTCCGGCGCGGGCGACGTCGTCGCGCTCGAAGAGGGCATCATCAGCCAGTACCTGGCGAAACCGGACCAGTTCGTGAACCTGCTCGACCACGGCGCGGCGACGCTCAAACCGAACTATCTCGACTGGAAGTGGAAGCAGGCCGCGACCGCCGACGAAGGCAAGCTCATCGGGCTCGGCACGGATATCGGCGCACAGGGGATGTGTTACCGCACCGACCTGTTCGCCAAGGCCGGGCTGCCGACTGACCGCGTGAAAGCCGGCGAACTGTGGCCCACCTGGGACGCCTACCTCGAAACCGGTAAGAAGTTCGTCGGCGCCGGCACTGGTGCGGCCTTCTACGATTCATCCGGCACCGTCTACCAGAACATCCTGATGCAGCAAGGGGATCACACCTACTACGACCGCGAGAACAAGCTCGTGATCGACAGTAACGCCGCCGTCCGCACCGCCTGGGACAAGACCATCGGCATGGTCCAGGCCGGGCTGTCCGCTGCGATCGACCAGTTCAGCCCACCGTGGAACGCCGGGTTCAAGAACGGCACGTTCGCGACGATCCCGTGTCCTTCGTGGATGCTCGCCACCATCGAAAAGCAAGCGGGCCCCGACAACAAGGGCAAGTGGGACGTTGCCAAGATCCCGGGCAACGGCGCCGTGCGCGGCGGTTCGTTCCTTGCCGTGCCCTCGCAGAGCAAGCAGCAAGCCGCGGCCGTCGAGCTGGTGAAGTTCCTTACCAGTGCCAAGGGTCAGATCGGCTCCTTCAAGGCGAAGAACAACTTCCCATCCTCGCCGGCGGCGATCGACGACAAGACCGTGCAGGACTTCACGAACCCGTACTTCAACGACGCACCCGTCGGAAAGATCTTCGGCGAGAGCGCGAAGGCGATCCGGCCGGTCTACCTCGGCCCCGCCAACGTCGCCATCAACGACCGCGTGACGAACGCGCTCGCCGCCGTCGAGCAGAAGAAGCTTTCCCCGGACGAGGCGTGGGCGAAAGCCGTCGAAGACGCCAAACGCCTGGTCAAGTAGTCCGCAAAGGACTTGATCCACAAAGGACTGTGCACTTGTTGAAACATCAGCGGACGCGGCCCGTCGAGGGTGCCGGCCTCCTGTCCCGGTTGGACGTCAAGGGTTCGCCCTATCTGTTCATCGCGCCGTTCTTCGCGGTGTTCGCGATCTTCGGGCTGTTCCCGCTGCTGTACACCGCCTGGGTCTCGTTGCGCGACTGGGATGCCAGTGGTGACAACGGGTTCATCGGACTCGGCAACTACACAGACCTTTTCGGCGACCCCGATTTCTGGAATGCGGTGGTGAACACCGTCGGCATGCTGATCATGTCGACGGTGCCCCAGCTACTGCTCTCGCTGGTGCTGGCCAGCCTGCTCAACCAGAAACTGCGCGGGCTGCTGGCGCTGCGGATGGGCGTACTGCTGCCGATCGTCACCTCGGTGGCGGCGGTCGGCATCGTGTTCAGCCAGATCTACGACCGCGACGCCGGCATGATGAACGGGCTGCTCGGCCTGATCGGGGTGGACGCGGTCGACTGGCGCGCGGACAAATGGTCGTCGTGGATCGCCATCTCCACCATGGTGAACTGGCGATGGATCGGCTACAACGCGCTGATCTACCTCGCCGCGATGCAGTCGATCCCGAAGGAACTGTACGAAGCGGCGACCGTGGACGGCGCGTCCAAAGCCCGCCAGTTCTGGAGCATCACGGTGCCGATGATCCGGCCCGCGATCGTGTTCACCGTGGTCGTCGCGACGATCGCCGGGATGCAACTGTTCACCGAACCCCTGATCTTCGGCCAGGGCACGTTCGCCATCTCCGGCGGCAGCCTGCGGCAGTTCCAGACGGTGTCGATGTACATGTTCGAAAAGGCGTTCCGCGATTTCGACTACGGCTACGGCTCGGCGGTCGCATGGATGATCTTCCTGCTGATCACTCTGCTGGCACTGATCAACTTCCTCATCACGAGAAGGGCGAAGTAGCCCGTGCGCAAGACATCCCCGCTCGTCTACCTCACCCTCATCGCGGGCATCGTGTTGTCGGCGTTCCCGCTGTACTGGCTGTTCGTGGTGGCGACCCGGTCCAACGACGTCGTCGGGGACTGGCCGCCGCCATTACTGCCGGGCCCGAACCTCGGGGAGAACGTCTCCCGGCTGTTCGCGGCCGAGGAGGCCAACTTCCTGCTCGGCATGGTCAACTCCGCGATCGCGTCGGCGGTCGTCACCGTGTCCGTGGTGTTCTTCAGTTCGCTGGCCGGGTTCGCCTTCGCCAAGCTGAAGTTCCGCGGCCGCAACGGATTGCTGCTGGTCATCCTGGCCACGATGATGATCCCGGTACAGATGGGCATCATCCCGCTGTACATGATCATGGTCGAACTCGGCTGGCAGAACCGGCTCGAGGCGGTGATCGTGCCGTTCCTGGTCTCGGCGTTCGGTGTCTTCCTGATGCGACAGTACGCCGAACGCGCGGTGCCGGACGAGCTGATCGAGGCCGCCCGCATCGACGGCTGTTCGACGTTCCGGATCTATCTCACCGTGGTCCTGCCCGCGCTGCGGCCGGGTATCGGGGTGCTGGGACTGACCACCTTCATGCACACGTGGAACGAATTCCTCTGGCCGCTGGCGGTGCTGGAGGCGGACAACCCGACCGTGCAGTTCTCCCTCAGCCAGCTTTCCACCAGTTATTACACCGATTACACGCTGATGTTCGCCGGCGCGCTGATCGCCACGGTTCCGCTGTTCCTGGTGTTCCTCGCGTTCGGCAAGCAGATCATCGGCGGCATCATGGAAGGGGCTGTCAAGGCGTGACGACGTTCGATCCCGGTTTTCTGTGGGGGGCGGCGACCGCGAGCTACCAGATCGAGGGCGCGGCCACCGAGGATGGACGTGGACCGTCCATTTGGGACACTTTCGCGGAAACGCCCGGCAAGGTGGACAACGGCGACACCGGCGCCGTCGCGGCCGACCACTATCACCGCTACCGGGAGGACGTCGCGCTGATGGCCGAGCTCGGCCTCGGCGCGTACCGGTTCTCGATCGCCTGGCCCAGGATCCAGCCACTGGGCTCGGGCCCGGCGAACCAGCGCGGTCTCGATTTCTACCGGCGGCTGATCGACAGCCTGCTGGAGCGCGGGATCCAGCCGTGGCCGACCTTGTACCACTGGGACCTGCCCCAACCGCTCGAAGACGCGGGGGGCTGGCCGTCGCGGGACACCGCGCAGCGGTTCGCGGACTACGCGGCACTCGTTCATGACGCGTTGTCGGATCGCATCACCCAGTGGACGACACTGAATGAGCCCTGGTGCTCCGCGTTCCTCGGCTATGCCACCGGACGACATGCCCCGGGGCGGCAAGAGCCCGCCGCAGCGGTGCGCGCCGCGCACCATCTGCTGCTGGCACACGGCCTGGCGGTACAGGCCATGCCGGACGCGCGGATCGGCATCGTGCTCAACCTGACCCAGGTCACCGCGGCGAGCCGCCGTGGACCCGACATCGACGCGGCCCGCCGGATCGACGGCATGCAGAACCGCTTCCTGCTCGACCCGCTGCTAAGCGGGGACTACCCGGAGGACGTCGTCGCCGACCTGGCCGGGATCACGACGTTCGGCCATGTCCAGACCGGCGATCTGAAGGTCATCGCCGCGCCGCTCGACTTCCTCGGCATCAACTACTACTCCCCCATGCTGGTCGCGGGCGGTGCGACACCGACTCCGTCCGCCTATGTCGGTTCGGACCGCGTCGAACAGGTCGACGGCGGCCGCGTCCGTACCGGAATCGGCTGGGAGATCGACGAGCGAGGTCTGCTGGAGCTTCTGCTGCGACTGAAGCGAGACTATCCGGCGGTGCCGTTGTACATCGCCGAAAACGGCGCCGCGTACGACGACGAGGTGCACGACACGAGCCGCGTCGAGTACCTGGAGCGGCATCTGCGGGCGTGCGGAGAGGCGATCGGCCTCGGAGTGCCGTTGAAGGGGTACTTCGTCTGGTCGCTGCTGGACAATTTCGAGTGGTCCTACGGCTACGCGCAGCGGTTCGGGATCGTGCACGTCGACTACGCCACGCAGCGCCGCACGCTGAAGGGAAGCGCCCGCTGGTACTCAGACGTCATCTCGCGAGGCAGACTGTCACCATGAACGAACGGGGGACCATGAACGAACGGCCGCCGACCCTCGACGCCGTGGCCCAGCGCGCGGGGGTGTCCACCGGAACCGTGTCCCGGGTGATCAACAACGCGCAGCACGTCAGCAAGAAGGCCAGGCAGGCGGTGGAGCGGGCGATCGAGGAACTCGGTTACGTGCCCAACACCGCCGCCCGGTCGCTGGCGACGTCACGGCGGGGCGCGGTGGTGCTGGCCATCTCCAGCGACGATCCGGGGCTGTTCGCCAACCTGTTCTTCGCCGAGGTGATCACCGGGGTCAACGCCGTCATCGAGGAGACGGATCTGCAGCTGATGCTGATCCTGGCCGCAAACGAACGCGGCCGATCGCGGCTCACCCGAATCCTGCAGTCGCGCGGCGCGGACGGCGTCATGTTGCTGGCGTTGCGGGAGAACGACCCGCTGTCGAAGGTGGCGGAAGAAGGCGGCGTCCCGGTCGTCCACGGTGGACGTTCCCTCGACCGGACGCCGCGGTGGTACGTCGACGCGGACAACCGCGGCGGGGGCAGACTGGCGGCGGAGTACCTTATTTCCCTGGGGCGGCAACGCATCGCGACCATCACCGGTTCGCTCGACATGCACGTGGGCGTCAATCGGTACCTCGGATACCGCGAGGCGCTCGCGCTGGCAGGCCTGAACGACACGCGAGTCGCGCACGGCGACTTCGGTGAGGCCAGCGGGGCCGCCGCGATGACACGGCTGCTCGATGAACATCCCGACCTCGACTCGGTGTTCGTGGCGTCGGACTCCATGGCGGCCGGGGCGCTGGCGGTGTTGCGCGAACGCGGCCGCGTGGTGCCGGACGACGTCGCGGTGGTGGGGTTCAACGACATCGTGACGGCACAGCACACCGTTCCCGCGCTGACCACCATCAGGCAGCCCATCGAGGCGCTCGGCAGGGAGATGACCCGGATGCTGGTCCGGCTCATCAACGGTGAAGAGCCGACGCCGCTGATCCTGCCCACCGACCTGGTCGTCCGCGACTCCGCCTGACCGCGAGAAGAGGACGGCTTGCGGGGTCATGACCGCGTCACCGTGAGCGGAACGAAGGCGACAGCGCGCCCAGCCCCGACGGACCCGACGGCATGACGCCCGGTCCTACCGACGGAACTGACCAGCCGCCGAAATGACACCCAGCGCGAGGCGGAGACTGGGCATCCCAGGGCTGTGGGTGTGCTGGGTGGCCAACACCCGTCTCGATCGCGGCGACCTCACCGAGCCAACCGTATGCCTTGGCCTCCTGGAGCCGGTCGGTGATATTGGCGTGGATCCCTTACAGCCGCGGCATTTGGTCGGGGTCAACCCGAAGTAGTGGGCATCTGACGCAGGCGTTTTCATGCTGACAGAGGATTCCGTGGTCGTGGTCGCATGTTCCAAGAGCGACTCTTCGCAGCTCGAAGTGGGCGACGCTTCGCGCTCGCGCCGAGGCCCCGTGGTCGCCTACCTCCTTCAACTCGACCGAAGGAAAGGCCACGGACGAACTCCGCGGCCGCTATCCGGCGCACGACGACGCCTGAGCCGCGGTCAGGCAGCGCGGCGGGAACGCGCCAGGGCCAGCCGGCCGAGAATCGTGGCGATCAGCCCGAACACCAACGCCGCGAAACCACCGACGATTCCGCCGCCGGTGCCCGGACCACCGTCGGCAGTGGCCACCACCACCCCGCCGAGGACCAAGCCGACCGGCCCGGCTACCAGGGCCACGATGGAGCCTCGGCGACCGCCGCCGAGGCGACCGGCGGCGCGGGCCAGCGCCCACCCGCCGATGACCACGCCCACCAGTCCCGCCAAGGCGGCCACGCTGCCCGCGAGCCGCCCGGCGGTGAAGGCGTAGGCGTTGACAGGCTGGGCGAGCAGATATGTGACGAACATGAGGTGCTCCTCTTTCCACGACTGGGATGTCGCCTCAGCATGTCCGCCCGCCCCCGCCGCGGTCGTCGTGCGGACGTGGACTGTCCGCGCTACCGCCGTCGCCGTGTAAACCCGGGGACTACTGCGTCCGCGGTAGTCCTCTGATGCTCCGCGTGCGGGACTCGCTTGCGCGGCCGCCCGGCTAGATTGCCCCTATGGGCAACCGGCGGATCGCTTTCCAGGACTGGGCGCTCGCGGTTGCCGTGACCGGGTTCCTGCTGATCGCCGGGCTGTCGGCGCATCATCCCGCGACGAGTCTCGACTCGCTGGGCTACGCGTTCCTGGTGGCGGGCGGAATGGCGCTGGCCGCCGGCCGCCGGGCCCCGATCCCCGTGCTGGCCGTGACCGGGTCATGCGCATTGGCCTATCAGGCCATCGGTTTCGACCAGCCCGCCGTCGCGTTCCTGTTCGCTGTGTACGCGGGGTTCCGGGCGGGGCACCGCGTTGTCACGGTGGCGGGCTCGGTGGTCATGCTGGTCGCGGTTCCGCTCGCGCTCCTGGCCTCGCCCGGGAACATGGCTTTCGGCGAGGCGGTCACACACACCCGCGACGTCCTCCAACTGGCCTGGCTGGTCGCCGCCGGAGCCGCGGGGGAAGCGCTGCGACAGGCCGAACGGCGGGCCGACGAGGCCGAGCGCACCCGGGAAGAGACAGCACGGCGCCGAGCGGACGAGGAGCGGCTGCACATCGCGCGCGAACTCCACGATTCGCTCACCCACCAGATCTCCGTCATCAAAGTGCAGGCCGAAGTCGCCGTGCACCTGGCCGGGAAACGCGGCGACGACGTGCCGGACGCCCTGCTCGCGATCCGGGACGCCGGCCGCGAGGCGGCAAGGGAACTGCGGGCAACCCTGGAAGTCCTGCGCGACGACGACAAAAGCCCACCGCACGGACTCGACGACATCCCGGAATTGGTGCGACAGGCCCGGAAAAGCGGGTTGGACGCGAACCTCACGACCGACGGAGAACGGCACGCCCTGTCCGCCGCCGTGGGCAGGACCGCATACCGGATCGTCCAGGAATCATTGACCAATGTCACCCGGCATGCCACCGCCACGACCGCGTCGGTCCGGATCGACCACCGGCCCGGCACGCTGGTCATCCAGGTCGACGACGACGGCAACGCCACCCCGGACGCCGTTCCGGTGCCCGGCGTCGGGCTTTCCGGGATGCGCGAACGGGTCACCGCGCTCGGCGGTCACCTCCGGGCGGCGCCGCGCGACGAGGGCGGCTTCACCGTTCGAGCCGAACTTCCCGTGGAGCGATCCTCATGATCCGCGTCCTGTTGGTCGACGACCAGCCGCTCATCCGCAGCGGATTCCGAGCGCTCCTCGACAACGAGGACGACATCGAAGTCGTCGCCGAGGCCGCCGACGGCTCTGAAGGCCTGAACCTCACCAGAAAACACCTGCCCGACATCGCGCTCATGGACGTCCAGATGCCGCTCGTCGACGGCATCGAGGCCACCCGGCGCATCGCCGCCGACCCGGCGCTGGCCGGCGTGCACGTCGTCATTCTGACCAACTACGGCCTCGACGAGTACGTCTTCGATGCGCTGCGCGCCGGCGCCGCCGGGTTCCTCGTAAAGGACATCGAGCCGGAAGACTTCCTGCACGCCCTCCGCGTCGCCGCGCGCGGCGACGCCCTGCTCGCACCCTCGATCACCCGCAAGCTGATCGATCACTACGTCAGCCGACCACTCGACACCGGCACCCGCACCGGGCTCGAGGAACTGACCAACCGTGAACGCGAAGCCGTCACTCTCGTCGCGCAAGGCCTGTCCAACGACGAGATCGCCGGCCAGATGGTGATCAGCCCGCTGACCGCGAAAACCCATATCAACCGCGCCATGACCAAGCTCCACGCACGCGACCGCGCCCAACTCGTGATCCTCGCCTACGAATCCGGGCTGGTCGCCCCGGGCCGGACCGACTTGCCCCGGCAGGGATGAGCCGTTGTCGAGCCACACCTGACCAGGCTGTTCTTGGCAGGCATCCCGTACGAGCGGCACGCGCACCAGCGTCATAGACGCATACGGCGGCTTGGTCACGTCGTAGGCGGCACGCCGGTGGCCTGGGTGATGAAACGAGAGGCCAGCTCACGCACCTTCACGTTCTCCCGTTGCGACTGCTCCACCAGCAGCGTGAACGCCTCGTCCGCGGAGATCCGGCGCAACGCCATGAGGATGCCTTTCGCCTGGTCGATCACCGCGCGGCTGATCAACGCCGTACTGAGCTGCTGCGCGGTCTCGTGGGCATGCTGGTAGCGGTTATAGGCACGCAGCGCGGCGGTGACGGCGGTGGTGTAGAGGTCGAGCAGTTTCTCGTCGAGTTCGGCGAAGCCGTGATCGCGGGCGCTGTAGCAATTGACCGCGCCGGCGTGCCCGTTGCTGATCACCAGTGGCGCGGACAGGAAGCTGCCAAATCCGGCCTTGGCCGAGTCCTTCGCGAACGCCGGCCAGCGGTCGGCGGCGTCGGCGATCGACACCCGCACCATCTGACCGGTGCGCGCGGCTCGCAGGCAGGGCCCGTCGCCGAGGGTGTACTGGTCGCGGTCCAGGGCGGCCGCGACGTCGCTGGTCGTCGCAGCGGTCGTCGGAAGGCCGTCGGTGATCAGGGTGATGGTGGCCTCGTCGACGCCGGGCACCGCCCGGGTCACCTGCTCACACATCTGATTCAGCAGGACCGTGGAGTCGTCGGCGCTGTCCAGCGCCGCGATCAACGTTTCCAGTGCCCCGGTGACCTCGTCGAGGACCACCGGCCACGACCCATCCCGCAACTTGTCCATGATCAGCTCTCCCGTCGGCCGCACAGGACGACAAGGAACCGGGCGAGAAGCATACGAGAACGAACCGAGCACCATCGAGACCCACCGGGCTTGTCCGGTTTCGACGTTGCTTCCAGGCCCGCTGCTGGACGCGTGGAACGCGCCGCACCCTCCTCGCAGCGAGACCTTCATCGTTCGCGCGAGGTCGGTATGCCGCAAAGGCGGCGCACCGTCGGACCGGAACGCGCGAAGTACCTCAGCTCTCGCACTCTAACGCCTATGGCCCTTCCGCAGCGGCCGGAGGCCTTTCGCCGGTCACCCGCACCCGCACGCCGTGAGCCTGAGCTCGGTCTATCGAGCGGCGATGGCCGTCCCTCATACCGCAGATCTCCATTATTCAGTGGTGGTGCTGAATTTCGGTGAACTCGCATGTCGTTGCGGTGCAGCGCAGGTGGCGAAGGCCGAGACCCTCCATACCGATGGAGCCGGTGAGTGCGAAGTCGTCACCGAAGGCGAGATCCGGGTCGCCCCTGACCTCGCCCCGAGCCACTGCCGCACGCCAGGCGTCACCGATCGCCGGTATCACTCCGGCCCGCAGCACCACGAGCCCCAGTCGCTCATACGGCGGTTTGGTGCAGGTTCCCCACTCGGCGACGAACGGCAGATACACCTTCGCCCGTACTGGACCGACGAACTCGGCGAACTCCTCCAGCGTGGCCCTTTCGACGTCGGCGCATCCGGTTCGGGCGGCGATGCCGCCGACCGGACCGGATTCACTCCATCCGAGACGGATGGCGGCGGCGAGCACCACCAGACCGACCAGCAGGACGGCGAGCGCCGTTTTCATCACAGGGTGGTGCAAGCGAGGCCGTTGAGGGTGAAGGACGCCGGGTCGGACACGGTGCCCGTCGTCGCCGCGTTGAAACCGAAACTCACCGTTCCGCCAGGATCGATTTCGGTGTTCCAGGCGGCGCCCTTGGCCGTGGCCTTCCCGCCGACCACCGCGATCTCGGACGACCAGGCCTGCGAGATCCTTTGTGTGGCAGGGAAATCCCAGTCGAGCGCCCACGCACGGACAGCCGCCGTGCCGGAGTTCGTGATCACCACATTCGCCGTGAACCCATCCGGCCAGGTGTTCGGTCTCGTGTACTTGACCGAACACATGCCTGGAGCAGGTGTGGTTCCGGTCCGGACGGTGACCGGAACCGAAGCCGCTGAAGTGTTCCCCGCGCCGTCCAGCGCGACGATGTGGAATGTGTAAGCCGTATCGGGAATGAGACCGGTGACCGTCGTCGAGTTCACGGTCGTCGAGGCGACGACCTGATCGCCTCGGTATACCCGATACCCGGTCACGCTCTGGTTGTCGGAGGACGCAGGCCAATCCAGCCGCACGGAGCTTCCCGTGACCGAGGACGCGACCGGCGTGCCGGGCGCGGTCGGCGGCTGCGTGTCCGGTACCCCACCACTGAACACGACGTCTGAACAGCTGTAGAACGCCTCAGGACTGTCCGAACGCTGCCAGATCGAGTAGATGACATGTCTGCCGGCCTTGGTCGATGGCAGCGTCGCGGTCCAGGCATACTCGCCATTGCCCAGTGGCGGGTTGGTGATCCGGTCGAACGGTGCCGGTTCGAGGTCGGACCACTTGAGCGGCTGCGTCACGTCGAAGCCGTCCTTGGTAACGTACTGCTCCCAAGTGCCGGGGTGTGGTGCCCAGGCGTTGTACCTCAAGGTGACCGTCGCACCTGCCCGCACCTGCGTCACCGGCCAGTCCGCCCGTGCCTGGTTGTAGGCGTCGTACTTCGTGGTGGGCCCGCACAGATGACCGTCCGGGATGATCTCCCGGTGCCGTCCGCCCGCGTTGCCGATGAGGTTGCCGAACCAGTCCCAGAGCGGTTGCTTCCCGCCGATGGCGACCGCCGCGACGCACGCGGGATTGGTGGGGTTCAGATCGCCGTTGCCATTGACCCGGCCGTCCTCGTAACAGGAGTAGGTCCTGCTGGAGGGGTAGGTCATCGAGCCATGCGCCAGCGCGGTGTCCCCTCCATGGAGGACGACGGCGCAAGCCCCGGTGACCACGAGCAGGAAAGCGATGCGATTCTTCATCCGGACCTCCTCAGCTGAACAGCTCGGCGTGCGGGGCAGCCGCGACCGGTAAGACGTCTACGGCCGTCAACGTCGCCGCCACTCTGAGAGCGCTCCCATACGTTGCCTCACTGTAGCCTCACGCGAACATGATCTGGGACCACTTGATCGCTCGGTCGGGACTTTCCCGCGTCACGATGGACTGAAAGTCGCGACCCGTTAGACAAGACAGCACAGCATGGATACGTCCAACCTTCGCCACCCGGGAGCTGAACTAGTCTCTTCGAGTGATGTTCCGTCGAATGTCGCCGACGCGATTCGACAGCAGACCGGACGCGTCCCAGAAACGACACGGGAAGGCCCGGACCCTTTCGCACTGGACGTGCTCCCCATTCCCGACAGGTCTTGTTCTTGTTGAGGCAATCGACGAGCCGGCTCTCGACGACCTCGTCACGCCATTTGATTTGACCCGGGCAGACCGTTAAGATTGGCCGATCCTGAATGTTAGCGTTAACATACACCTCTCCGCTACGGAATGACGGTCTCGCGCCATGAATCCACTGCTTGTCAACGAGGAGAAGCCGTAGATGCCCAGAGTGTCCTCGAGAACGATCACGCTGCTCGCCGTCTCCGCCCTGCTCACCGCCTGGCCGGTGCCGGTTGCCGCGACACCTGAATCACCGGCCGCACGCGGAATCACCGCCTCCCCGACCGTTGCGCTGCTACGAGACACCCGACTCGACCCGTCCGCGCTGTACTTCGTCTCCTACGACGGGCTCGTGAACAACGGGTCGTTCCAGCAAGACGCAATCGTCAGCCACGCCGGCTACCAGTACGCGGCCTGGTATACCGCCGACCGCAGTGCTATCGTCGCACGCCGCGAACTCCCCAGTGGTAGCTGGAAAAAAGCGGTGCTGCCACACAAGCTGAGTGCCGACGACTCGCACAACGTGATCTCACTCGGTATCTCACCCGCTGACGGACGCCTGCACGTTGCCATGGACACCCACAACACCAAGGTCTTCTACCTGAAGTCGGAGGCCGGACTCGCGTCATCCCCGGCGTCACGCACCTGGTCGGCCGCTCGATTCGGTGCGGTACAACGAACAGTGGATGGCACCGATCTCGGCACCATCACCTATCCACAGTTCGTCCTGACACCGGAACGCCGCCTGCAGCTGAGCTATCGCACCGGCGGATCGGGCAACGGCACCAACGAACTCGCCGAGTACAACGGGACATCGTGGCGAAAGCTGGGTAAATGGTCATCGGCCACCGGTGCGTGGACCGCGTCGAACGGGGTGACCAGCACGACCCGGAACATGTACCTACACGGCTTGACCTACGGCCGGAACGGGAGACTGCACGCGGCATTCACCTGGCGGGAAGGGAACACCGGCGTCCTGTGCAACCCTGGTGGTCTCACCAACCACGACACCGGCTATGTCTACAGCGACGACCGCGGCCGCACGTGGCGTGACAACGCCGGAACCACAGTAGGCACGACAGGCGGGACCCAGGTGGCGGTTTCGCCGAACCTCGTGGTGGACCCGCTCGGCCCGAACCACGGCCTGATGAACCAGGAAAGCCAGGCGATCGACTCACGAGGCACCCCGCACGTCGTCATCAGCTACGTGCCCGGCCGGTTCACGCAGTGCGTCACCGGATACGCAGCCGACCGCAACCGCTGGGGCAGGACATTCCACCTCGTCCGCGACGGCGACGGTTCGTGGACCAAACGCGAGATTCCGATCCCGCCCAATGCCACGGGACGTACGCGGATCGTCTTCGACCGCAACGACAACGCCTATCTGGTTCTGCCGTACGGCAGGATCGTGTCCGCTTCGAAGGCAAGCGGATGGACGGACTGGACCCTGGTGTTCGACCGGCCGGGCATGAACGCCTTCGGCGAGGTCAATGTGGACTATTCGCGGCTGTCCGGCGAAGGAGTGCTGTCGGTCTTCTATCAACAACGATCCAGCGGCACGACGCCTTCCGCCGTCCGGGTCGCCGATTTCCGGCTGGGATGAAGACTTTCGAGACGATGCGCTCGGCACCATCCGAACAGGACAGTGCGCTCACCTCACCTTCCAGAACCGATGAACCGATCACCCCGCGGAATCGTGTGACCTACGAGATCATCTGGGACCGGAGGACGGCTTGACCTACGAAGGCGATTTGATCGCGGGGCGCTACCGGCTGGAAAGCAAACTCGGCGGAGGCGCGGCCGGCCTGGTCTGGCGGGCCCACGACGAGCGACTCAAGCGCGTCGTCGCCGTCAAACAGCTGCTCCACGATCACAAGACCTGCGCTACGACCCCTTTCCTGACTCTTACGCGAGCCATCCGGGAGGCCAGGGTCGCCGCCCGACTGCGGCACCCCCATGCGGTGACCGTGTACGACGTCGTCGAGCGAGACGGGACTCCCTATCTCGTCATGGAATTCGTGCCTGCGCGCTCCTTGACCGAGCTGCTGGTCGAGGACGGCCCTCTCGCACCGGAAACCGTCGCGAGAATCGGGGGGCAGATCGCCTCCGCACTCGCCGCGGCACACGCGAACCGGATCCTGCACAGGGACGTCTCACCGAACAACATCCTCATCACGGCGGATCTGACGGCGAAGATCGCGGACTTCGGGCTCGCCCACGCGGCGGGGGAAGGCACCATGACGGGCGGCGGACTGGTCCTCGGCACGCCGGCGTACCTCTCCCCCGAGGTCGCGGACGGCGGTGAGCCCGGCTACCCCTCGGACGTGTTCTCTCTCGGAGCCGCCCTCTACACGGCCTTGGAAGGTACACCGCCATTCGGCACCGGTGAGAACGCGATCGCGCTACTCAAACGAATCGCCAAGGGCGAGATCAACAGGCCGCGGAATGCCGGACCGCCGGTGGATATCTTGATGTACATGCTGCGACGCGATTCCGCAGAGCGGCCGTCCATGGCCGAGGCGGAGGAAATGCTCACCGCGGCGGCCGAAGGCCGGATCGCGATGCGACCCAAGGCCGCGCCCGGCTCGCCGCCGCCCCATCCGGTGTCCCGCACACCGTCAAGGTGGACGCCCCGACAGGGCGTCGTCGCCGCGGCGGTGCTGGTACTCGGGGCCTTGCTGGGCATCGCGATCACGGATCACCCGGATACGGGAAAGAGGCTGATTCCAGCCGCCGAAACCCTTGCTTCTCCGGAGTCCCTTGTCTTTCCGGAACCCACGACCTCTCCGGAACCCCGGCCGGAGACCGCCACCACTACCACCATCGCCGCGCGGTCTCTACCCACCGGGCGCGCCCCACGCCGATCGAGTTGCACGGCCGGATACGAGGTCACCAACAGCTGGCCCGGCGGGTTCCAGGCCACGGTTTCCGTACGCAATGACCGGGACACGCCTCTCAACGGCTGGACGGTCAGGTGGGCGCTGCCCGCGGGAACCCGTATCGGCAACCTATGGAGCGGTGCGCTGACCCAGGCCGGGAGCACCACGACCGTCGCCAGTCTCGACTGGAACGCCAGGGTGGCGGCGGGCAGCTCAACGACCTTCGGCCTCACTGCCGTCACCGACGCCGCGAACCGATCCCAGCCGATACTCGACTGCCAGACAGCACCGTAGCCGTGCCAGTGCGTCGAACCATCTGCTTGCCGGTCAGATCCGTTCGCGGCCGACGTAGACGTTGCGGGCGCGGTAATAGGTCGGTCCGCTCGGTCCTGGCGAGCCGGATGAACCCTCCATCTGCAGGTTGATGATCAGCCACATCGGCTTACCGACGAAGTTTGCACCACGATGCTGTCCGACCCATTGTCCGTCGAGGTAGTAATGAATGTCCACATCGGACGAGCTGACTTTGGTAACCCAGGCGCGGTAGCCGTGCCATGCTCCGGGATTGTTCACGGTGACCAGTGTGCTCGACCAGCCGCCGGAGGCGTTCTTATAGGTGTTGAACCAGTTCCGCGCATCTCCTTTGAACTCGAGGATGTCACTCTCCGGCGGCCAGCTCGTCGCACCCGTCAACCAGAACGCAGGCCAGGTGCCCCGCGTGGCCGGGGCCTGGAATTCTCCCCGGACCTCCCAGTTCGGGAACTGGGACGTCACGGTGATCTGTTGCTTGGCATGGATCGCGCCCGAGTGATATCGGATCGGCAGGTGCGGGTCGGCTGAGCTGTTGCCTTCGTCTGCTGTGGTACGCGTCGCCTTGAGCACCAGTACACCGGCGGATTCCAGGTACACGTGGCTGTGATCGGTGGCGCTCGCGTACATCCTCGCGGTGCCGTTGTGATCCGAACCCCATGGATAACGGTAGTTCCATGCCGACTGGACGGTTCCGTAGCTCGCGAACGTCCCGTTCAGCACCGTCTCCCAGGCGGCCGCGCCAGCCGGCGCCGGCGCCACCGCCCGGCCACCCAACGCAACCCCAGTCAGGCCTGCCGCACTCGCGGCGAGGAATCTCCTACGGTTGTGCGCCATTGAACCTCCACCTGTCCTGTGATCGGAATACTTGAGTCAGGAGGCGAGTGAGACCTTCAGTAGCCCGTCCGGCCGCAGTTCTCGTCGAAGCGGTTCGATACCTGCCGGTTGGTTCTTCGTTGCCGCAACGGAGTTCGGAACGCCGCGTTGAGATGGATTGTCGAAGCGATTCAACCAACGCCAGAGTGATGCTAGCCGACTCGACACATCCGAGACAACGGTTCGCTCGTTCGCAAAGCTCTTGCCGACCACTTCGCCGCCCAGCGATCTGACCTCACGACTGTGCTCCGCCACGTTCGAGTGCCGAACCTGATAGATGGACGAGCTTGATGCGGAAGAAGACCACGTCGAGCCGGAAGACGGCTGCAGGCAAGCACCCGCACACCGAACAAGCCCGTGCCACCCGGGAGCTCATCTTGACGGCGGCTGAGCGGTTGTTCGTGAGCAGGGGTCTTCCCGGTGTCGAACCGGCAGATCACCGACACCGCCGGTCCAGGCCAGTGTGTCGCCGTCTTGCGTGACCAATGACACATGTTTCGTCCGAGCCTCCAACACACTATTTCCGTAGTCACCTACCTCTTTTCATCTGGCCGGAGGTGAATTCGTCGAATTCGATTGGGCGCACCCGATCGGCCGAATGATTCGACCCGATTCGTCGAACCCGGCGCCCGTGACGCACGTATCCGGATATGACGATCACCGCCTGAGGAGAGGACACGGGACTCGTGCGTGAAGGGACAGTTGTCGCCGGGCGGTACCGGCTGCTCAGCCGGGTGGGACAAGGCGCCGGCGGGGCGGTCTGGCGGGCGAAGGACCAACGTCTAGGCCGAATCGTGGCCATCAAACAGCTCTTCCACGATTCGGTGGGCGACGCGTCCGCATCAAGCCGTACGCGAGCGCGTGCGATCCGGGAGGCGCGGGTTGCCGCACGACTACGCCATCCGCACGCGATCGTCGTGTACGACGTCTTGGAGCATGACTCGACGCCGTGCCTGGTAATGGAGTACCTGCCGTCGCGGACCTTGACCGATCTCATCGAGCAGTACGGTGCCCTCGAGCCCGACTTCGTCGGCCAGGTCGGCGGCCAGTTGGCCTCGGCGCTCGCGGCCGCTCACGACGAGGGCATCCTGCACCGCGACATCAGCCCGAACAATGTGCTGATCACCGAGGACGGCGCGGCCAGGATCGCCGACTTCGGCGTCGCTCACGCACAGGGGGAAGGCCTCATGACCGGCCGCGGCCTCGTCGTCGGCACCCCGGCCTACCTGGCGCCTGAGATAGCCGATGGCGCGATCGCGGACTTCTCGTCCGACGTGTTCGCCCTCGGTGCCACCCTCTACGCCGCACTGGAGAAGCACCCGCCGTTCGGCACCGATGAAAACCAGCTTGCACTGCTCAAACGGGTCGCACACGGCGATATCACCCCACCCCGCAGCACCGGCCCGGTCACCGACACCGTGCTACGCCTACTGCACCGCAACCCGGTGGCTCGGCCAACGATGGCCGAGGCCGAGCGCATGCTGACCGAACCCGACACACACCGCCCGGCCGCACCCGAGCCCGCCGACGGCCATCCCGCGGCCGAGACCGCATCCGAATCCACCCTCCCGGTACCGGCGGGCAAGTCCAGGAGCCGGATCGTGGTGGCGGTGCTGCTCCTCACCGCCTTCGCGGGCGCGACCGCGATCTGGCTCGTCGGCCAACACCCCACCGGTACCGGTGTCCCCGTCCAGCTCGCCGCCGCTCCGCCGTCGCCGTCGACGACGAGCACCGCCGAACCGTCCACCTGCGCCGCCCGCTATCAGGTGGTGAAGTCTTGGACCGGCGGCTTCCAAGCACTGGTGACCGTCCGGAACACCGGACATGCCGGCGTCACCGGGTGGACGGTGCGCTGGACCAACCCCGCCGGTCTGAGCGTCGACGACCTGTGGGACGGCAGACTCATGGAAACCGGTGCGACTTCAGCCGTTGCGAACGCGGACTGGAACGCGGCCCTCAAACCCGGCGAATCCACCACGTTCGGCTTCACCGCGCTCGTCCGCGGCGGCAACCGCGGCGCACCGGTCACCGACTGCCGCCCCGCCGGATAACACCGGTCGCGGGGTTGCTTCGTCCACGTCCTTCGTCCCAGCTGTGTGGACCTTCCGAGA
This sequence comes from uncultured Actinomycetota bacterium, assembly GCA_963766045.1. Classification (GTDB taxonomy): domain Bacteria; phylum Actinomycetota; class Actinomycetes; order Mycobacteriales; family Pseudonocardiaceae; genus Amycolatopsis. The sequence goes on from CAVXYN010000003.1 coordinate 4,456,682, forward strand.
CGGGCCAGTGTCCTGAGTCGGAACTCAGGCGCATATCTCGGTGGCCCGGCTTCCCGCCGGCGGCGGCGTTGCCGGTCGGCACACCCTTCGCTATCAGGGCCGTCGCCACTCAGACCACTTCAGCCACGCCCCCAGTATCCGGGCGGCGGGTAGTAGCCGCCATTAGGCGGATAGGGATATCCGGGCGGTGGGTAGATTGGAGGTGACTGAATAGTTGAACTTGTCGACGTCGTGCTGAGGGTCGTCGAGGTGCTCAAATCAGGTGGAATTTCGGCCGCCGTCGTATTCGTCTTTCGAATCGTCGTAGCGACCGGCTCGGAGCTCGGTGTCGCCGTCTCGGAAGGTGTCCCGGAACCCGAAAAGGTAAGCAGCAGCGAAGTTGCCGGCGGCAGATCGGGAGACGGGTGAGACGGGACTTCGTCGGATTTCCCACCTGTCACAACCGAAACAAGGGCGAACGCGCTCAACGCGGTCACCAATCCAGCTCCCACCGCCAGCCACCGCATGAGGACGTCGGGTCCCCGGTGCGGGTTCTTCCCGGCGAGCGCCGCTCGGCTCCACTCCTCGACCCGCCTCCCCGATTTCTCGCCTTCCTCAGCCCTGGCACGACGAATCAATTCCTGAACGATGACCTGCCGGCTACCTACGTCCACAGATCGTGCCATCCGAACAACCTCCTGTCCCCGTGCGAACCAAATCGCACACACCCATTTGGCGGAGCAGCCTAGGAGGCGATCCACATTTTGCCAATCCCAAGATCGCGATCGGCTTGTTATCGATTCGAAACAACCGGATCTGAAATTCGCACGTAGCCGAACTGCCGATAGAGACGTAGAAATCTTGAACACTTTGTCGAATTCGACGATTTCGACACTCCACACACCGGCACCCGCCGCGGCCGCATGTGGCGCGATCACCACGATGCCCTCCACCTCCTGATGGCGCAGGCTCTCGACTGCGTCAGGAGGTGGAGGAACTCTCGAACGCACCGACGCTGGCGAGTGAGGCCGAGTACTCCTCCTCACTCGCGGCGAGCTCAACGCCGTACAACATTCCCACCGGTCCGTCCACTGTGGAGTGAGCGAGGGAGGAATTCCGTCATCTCGCCGGTGTGCGGCGATCGCCGAGAAACTCCGATGGGCGGAAGCCGACAAAGGCGGCCGAGCCGAGCCCGAGCGAGTCGGCGAGGGCCTGCATCCGGCGCGGATCGGTCAACCCGTCCCAGCGCCCGGTCTCGAGACACCTTTCCATGGTGACCACTGCCGCAACCAGTTCAGCGGTCGTGAAGGCGCAGTGTCCCGCGTGATCGGCGTACGCCTGCCGCAGCAGCGCGGCGGACCCGCTGTTGTGAACGTCTTGCGCGTACTCCTCCTCGTGCTGCACCGGTCGCAACCCTTGACGAGCACGTGGAAGGCGGTCATTATCTGGAGCGATTTCCATCACCCGAGTTGAGCGGTGTGCTCACGGCGAGCGGGGCGGACTGTGTCCAGGCTGTTGCCTGGTGTCGCAATGGCGCGAAAGGAAACGCTGTGTCCGGAAATTTTTCGCGTTCGACTGTTAACGCTAACATCCGGGCGTTGTTCATGCGCAGCCGAATCACGGCGATGTCGGCGGTCGTCTGCCTGCTCATATCGGGAATGACCGCGGCGGTACTCGCCCCGCGCCCGGCTCAGGCATTGGAGAACGAGGGGGCCCGCACCCCGCCGATGGGGTGGAACACCTGGAACACGTTCGGCTGCGACATCTCCGAGACCTTGATCCGGCAGACGGTCGACGCGTTGGTCGCCAACGGGATGTCCGCCCGGGGCTACAAGTACGTCGTGGTGGACGACTGCTGGTTCAATCCCGACCGTGATGCTCAGGGTGATCTCCAGGCGCATCCGACCCGGTTCCCGAGCGGGATGAAGGCGCTTGGAGACTACATTCACCGCCGAGGCTTGAAATTCGGCATTTATCAGGTGCCGGTGGACAAGACATGTGCGCAGTACTTCAACACCTTCCCCGGCGCCACCGGCAGCAGAGGCCACGAGGAGCAGGACGCCCGGCGGTTCGCGGCATGGGGGGTCGACTTCCTCAAGTACGACTGGTGCTCGCCCGACGGCACGATGGAGGAGCAGGTGACGGCGTTCGCCAAGATGCGCGACGCCTTGGCCGCCACCGGACGGCAGATCATCTACAGCATCAACACCAACAGCATTCACGAGAAGACCGGACCATGGCGCGACTGGGGTGACGTCGCGAACATATGGCGGACCACTGAGGACATTACGAATCAGTGGGACACCGGCAGTGACGGCAGCACATTCATGGGCGTGCAGAACATCATCAACGTCAACGTGCCGTTGGCTCCCTACGCCCAGCCGGGTGGGTTCAACGACCCGGACATGTTGGAGGTCGGCAACGGCGGCATGACGGAAACCGAGCAGCGAAGCCATTTCGCCATGTGGGCGATGATGGCCGCGCCGCTGATCGCGGGGAACGACGTCCGCGGCGCGTCTGCCGCCGCGCTTGCCATCCTGACGAACCACGACCTGATCGCGGTCAATCAGGACGCGCTCGGCCTGCAGGCCACCCAAATTTCGAACGACGGCATCCAGCGGATCATCGCCAAGCCGCTGGCAGGCGGCGACGTCGCGGTCGCGCTGCTCAACCAGGGCTCGAGCCCGACGACGATCTCGACCACGGCGGCGGCGATCGGCAAGACCGGCGGCTCATTCCTGGTCCGCGATCTCTGGACTGGTGCGACCTCGCGCACCACCGGCACGATCTCGGCCGGCGTTCCCGCGCACGGTACGGCGGTCTTCCGGGTGAGTGGCGGCGGCTCGGCACCGGCGCCGGTGCCTTTCATGCTCCGCAGCGAGTCAGCGGGCCGGTGCGTGGACTCCCCGAAGGGCGCGACGTCCAACGGCACCCAGCAGGCCCTCTGGGACTGCAGTGGAGCGGCTCAGCAGCTGATCACCCGCAAGGGCAACACCTTGCAGCTGCTCGGTAATTGCCTGGAGACGACGCCAAACGCCACGGCGGGCGCGAGGGTTCAGCTGTGGTTCTGCAATGGCGGTACGCACCAGCAGTGGACCCTGAACGACAACGGCACGATCAGCAACGTGCGGACCGGATTGTGCCTGGACGTCGACAACAACGGCACGGTCAACGGCACCCCGGTGATCGTGTGGACCTGTCATGGTGAAGCCAACCAGCGCTGGGTCCGCCGCTGAGCGATCACGAAACCGAATCCTCCTGGCGAAAGGCCCGGGTGGTGATATCCGGACATATCCCGACGGTGTTCTTCTGTGACGGGGCGGGATATGTCCGGCGCTTCACGTCTTCGAAGAATGCCCCCTTGTGGCGCGGTCAGTACAGCGCCCACTTCCAATGATCGAGTTTCGCGGAGGCCGGAATGTCCCCTCATCCTTCAACGGTCTGGCGCCGGTCGCCACTGGCGATTCTCGGTGTACTCGCCCTCGCGGCGTCGTCGGTGAGTATCGCGGTGGCCGCCAGCGCGGCGACGGAGCTCGACAAGGGGTTGGTCGTTCGCTATGACCTCACCCAGAGTTCCGGTGCCACCGCGACCGACACCTCCGGCAACGGCCGGGACGGCACGCTGAGTGGTGACGCCACCTGGCAGGACGGCGCCCTGAACCTCGGCGGTTCCAACGGTTACGTCCGCCTGCCCGACAACGTCATGCGCGGGCTCACGGACCTCACCGTCTCGGTGCAGGTGAATGTCGCCACCGACCAGGGCACCCCTTATTTCATCTGGGGCCTCGGAAATACACTGAACGACGTCGGGAACGGCTACCTGTTCACCACGGGTGACGGGTACCGCACTTCGATCGCCTCCGGCAACTGGTCCACGGAACAGACGATTTCCGCCAACCGCAACCTCGCGCGTGGCAGCTGGCGCACCCTCACCTACGCCCTCGACGACGGTGTCGCCGTGTTGTACGAGGACGGCATCGAGGTCGCCCGCAAGACCGACGTGACGATCACACCGGGAGCGATCGGGGGCGGCACCACGACCGCCAACTACCTGGGCCGGTCGGTGTACACCACGGACAAGTACCTCAAGGGCCAGGTCCGTGACTTCCGCATCTACGACCGTGCCGTGACCGTGGAGGAAGCCCGCGCCCTCGGCGAGCGGACAGCGGCCGGTCGAGCCGCCACCGACACCGCGGCATTGAATCTCGGCGACACGTCCGTCGTGACCGAAAACCTTACCCTGCCTGCGAAAGGCGCGAGTGGCTCCACGATCACCTGGTCCTCCAGCAACTCGGCCGTGGTTTCGGCGACCGGTGTGGTCACCCGGCCGGCACCGCGCGCAGGCAACGCGACCGTGACGATGACCGCGGCCGCCTCCTACGCCGGATACACCGCCACGCGCGCGTTCACCGTCACGGTGCTCGAGGACATCACCGACCGGCAGAAGATCCAGAACGCCCTGCGGGATATCGTGATCTGGGATCAGGACGCGATTCGGGGCAACATCACGCTGCCCGCGAAGGGAGCTCGTGACGTCGCGTTCACTTGGCAAGGTGACAATCAGGGTGTCGTCTCCACGTCAGGTGCGGTGACTCGGCCACCGCACGGATCCAAGCCGCGCAAGGCGCAATTGCGCGTCCGCGCGACGAAGGGGTACGAGAGCGCCACCCGCGAGTTCACGCTCACCGTCCTGCCGCTGCCCAAGGCGGAGGCGCGCGAGGGGTACACGTTCGCCTACTTCACCGGTGAGTCCAGCCAGGACACCGAGCAGGTTCACTTCGCGGCGAGCCGCGGGAACGACCCGCTGCACTGGGACGAGCTCAATGGCGGCAGGCCGGTCCTGCGCTCGCAGTACGGCGAGACCGGGGTGCGCGACCCGTTCATCATCCGAAGCCCCGAAGGGGACAAGTTCTTTCTGATCGCGACCGACCTGCAGATCAACGACGGCCGCGGGTGGGGCGAGGCGCAGCAGCATGGCAGCAAGTACCTGGAAATCTGGGAGTCCACCGACCTCGTTACCTGGTCGGACCAGCGGCACGTCAAGGTCTCGCCGGACACGGCGGGCATGACGTGGGCACCCGAGGCGACCTACGACCCGACCATCGGCGCCTATGTCGTCTACTGGGCGAGCATCCCGTTCGCGGCCGACGATCCCGACCACAACAACTGGTCGCACGCCCGGATGTGGTACTCGACCACCCGCGACTTCCGGACGTTCACGGAGCCGAAAGTCTGGAACGACCCCGGCCGCGGTGTGATCGACTCCACCGTCATCAAAGACGGCGACCACTACTATCGCCTCACCACCGACGAGAAGGTCATCGGATCCTGCACACGTGACATCGTCCTCGAGCGGTCGAGGAACCTGCGTGCCGTGGACCTGCCGACGACAAGGCCGCGTAACTGGGAACTGGTCGACGACTGCATCCGCACCCCGCTCGGCACCGACTGGGTCGAAGGCCCGACGTTGTTCAAATCCAACGATGGCAGCAAGTTCTACGCGTTCATGGATGAGACGCCGAACCGTGGGTACATCCCGTTCGTCACCGACTCGCTGTCGAACCCGAACTGGAAGATCCCGGCGGAGTACTCGCTACCGCGCGCCCCTCGGCACGGCACGGTCCTGCCGGTGACCAAGGCAGAACTGGAACGCTTGCGCCAGGGCCCGCCGCCGGTGTTCGCGAACAAGAACGGCGTGATCGCCGACTACGACCTCACCGGCGGCTCGGGTACTACGGTCACGGACCGCTCCGGCAACGGCCGCAACGCCGTACTTCACGGTGATACCAGCCGTTCGTCGGACGGCCTCACCTTCGGTGGCACCGACGGCTACGTGAACCTGCCGAACAACCTCATGACCGGACTCTCCGCAATCTCCGTGTCCGCGCGGGTGTGGGTCGACCCTGGCCAGCAGACGCCGTACTTCCTGTTCAACCTCGGCAACAGCACGAACAACGCCGGGAACGGGTATCTCTTCGCCACCGGGGATGCCTACCGGGCGGCCATCGCGCCCGGTGACTGGTCGACCGAGGTGAACGCGACCAGTGGGCGCAATCTGACCCGCGGTGCCTGGCACACGCTGACGTATACGTTGTCTCGCGGCACGGCACGCCTGTACGACAACGGGGTCGAAGTGGCCCATGTGGACGGTGTGACTGCGAAGCCGGGTGACCTCGGCGGCGGCATCACGACGTCGAACTTCATCGGCCGATCCGCCTACGGTTCGGATAAGTACTTCAAGGGCAAGATGCGTGGCTTCACCGTGTGGAACCGCGGTCTGTCCACATCGGAAGTACTGGCGCTACCGGGCAACGAGACAGCCGTCGCGTCGGTGAGCCTCGACGCGCTGAAGGTGCCGGCGGTCATCGACAGCCAGGCCGGGACCATCCTCCTGCCCGTCAAACCCGGTACGGACCTGCGCCGCCTGGCGCCCCGGCTCGTGGTCGCGGACCGCGCGAAGGTGTCTCCTCACAACGGTTCGCGGCAGGACTTCACCAAACCGGTCACCTACACGGTCTCCGGACCCGACCGGAGCAAGCGCACCTGGACGGTACGCGCGGCGGTCATGAACAGCCCCGTCCTTCCCGGCTACAACGCCGACCCCAACATCGTCAAGTTCGGCGACACGTACTACATCTACGCCACCACTGACGGCTATCCCGGTTGGTCGAGCACCTCGTTCGACGCGTGGTCGAGCAAGGATCTCGTGCATTGGACCAAACATCCGAAGATCCTCGACCTCGGCCCCGGTGTGTCGTGGGCGGACAGCCGTGCGTGGGCGCCGACGATCGCCGAGAAGAACGGAAAGTACTACTTCTACTTCTGTGCCGACGCCAAGATCGGCGTCGCGGTGGCCGACTCCCCCACCGGTCCGTTCACCGACGTGCTGAACAAGCCATTGATCGCGGCGAACCCGAACGGCGGCCAGGCGATCGACCCCGCGGTCTTCACCGACGACGACGGCCAGAGTTACCTGTACTGGGGCAACGGCAGCGCCTACGTGGTGCCACTGAATCCCGACATGACCTCGTTCGACACCACGAAGATCAAACATCTCACGGGATTGGACGGATTCCGTGAAGGCCTGTTCATGACCAAGCGCGCCGGCGCCTACCACCTCACCTGGTCGATCGACGACACCGGCAGTGAGAACTACCGCGTCGGCTACGCCACGGTCACGAGCCCCATGCTCGACGGCCTCACCAACCGCGGTGTCATCCTCGGGAAGGACCCGTCACTCGGCATCCTCGGGCCCGGACACCACAGCATCGTCCAGGTACCGGGAACCGATGACTGGTACATCGCCTACCACCGCTTCGCCATCCCCGGCGGCGACGGCACCCACCGCGAGGTGACCATCGACCGCCTCCGCTTCAACGCCGACGGCACCATGGCCAAGGTGGTGCCGACACTCGAAAGCGTCACCCCGCTGAAGAGCTGACCGAATTCCGACGACCCCGGCCACTTTCAATACGTTGTTCGCGCCCGCGAACGGCGCGGCGACGGATCTTTGACCGCCCGGACTTCGGGCCGATCAGCGACGCGCTGGACCGCCACTGGAAGCTCGACGGCAGTCCGGCATCCACAATGGACTGCTCCGGCGCGTCATGTCGTGCGTGCACGGCATCGGCCGGCCGGGCGAGCAGACCGGCCACCACCGTACCCACGCACGCCACGACAACTCTAATCAGCAACCTCGGTCGGATTAGTTCTCCTCCAGGATTCGACCCGGCTGTATCAAGGGTTGAGGCGGGTGTAAGCGGGCTTGGGCTTCAAGGTCTCGTCGAACAGACATGCCGCGCCCTCGCCGGGGAAGGTGCCGGGCACCCACGAATGCCGGTCGGTGAAGCCCCAGGTGGTGAACTCGACACAGCGGGACACGACGTGGCAGGCGTCCCAGGCCTGCTTGAAGTAGCTCGCCTGCGTGGCCAGCTCGGTGCTGTCCGCGGGAAGCGGGATTCGGACGTCGGCCTCGGTGATCGCGACGTCGACGCCCAGCGCCGCGAACCGCGCAAGGTTCGCCCGCATGCTGCTCGGGAAGCCGTACTGGATGGACAGGTGGGTCTGGAATCCGACGCCGTCGATCGGCACGCCTTGCTGTTTGAGCGTACGTACCAGGTTGTAGACGGCGTCGCTCTTGGCGTTCTGGCCTTCGGTGTTGTAGTCGTTGATGTACAGCTTCGCCGACGGATCGGCCCCGCGTGCCGAGCGGAACGCGTCGGCGATGTAGCCGTCACCCAGCTTCTGCTGGAACACCGAGGCGCGGCGGGTCCCGTCGTCGTTGAACACCTCGTTCACGACGTCCCAGGCCCGGATCTTGCCGCGGTAGCGGGTCATCTCCGTGGAGATGTGCTGCCGCATCGCCGCCCGCAGATCGGTCGCCGAGAGACCACCGACCCAGCCAGGCAGCTGGCTGTGCCACACCAGCGTGTGACCGCGGACCGACTTCCCGTACTGCTGGGCATAGGCGACGATGGCATCCGCGCCCGACCAGTCGTACTGGCCACGGTTCGGTTCGACGACGCCCCACTTCATTTCGTTCTCGGGGGTGACATTGTCGAACTCGCGGGTGAGGACAGCGCGGTAGTCGGACTCGTTCGCCAGGACGGACGCCGGAACCGCGCTGCCGACATAGCGGTTCGTGATGTCCTTCAGCGGTGCGGCTGCCGCTGCGGGCGCCGCCTGCCATGCCGCCACACCGGCGAGCACGGTCATCGTGGCGAGCGCTCGCCGCCAAGGATTTGCCAGCAACATGTCGTCACTCCTCGTCGAGTGTGAACATTTCAGAATCGCGAACTCTCCGGCGGCCCGAGGTAACTCGGCCGCAGCCCACCGGTGTCGATGACGAACTTCTGCACCACCACCGTGGGATCCACCATCCAAAGCTTGAGCACGTGCGGCCCGGGCGCGGTGATCGTGTGGCGGGTCGCGATTCGATGCACGTTGTCCGAAGTGGACATCTCCCACTGCCGGTTCATGGTCATGTCGTCGGCACCGGTGGCCCGCGTGATGTTCACGACCTGAGGGGTCTCGTCGTCGAACGAGACCGCGTACCGCAGGCCATCGCCCTGCAGGACGTTGGATCGCGGGGACAGATACGCCCACACGCGCAAGTTCCCCGGCGTGAACAAGGTCGTCCGGTATTCGAGCCGAGGTCCGGCGCCGGGTGCCCGGCTCGCCGCGGTGACGGGGAACGGAGTCATCCCCGCGCCGGTACGGCCGAGATCGGGGATGCGCCGCCACTGGACTTCTCCGGTACCGATGTTGGCGGTACAGTGCTCCGCCTCGATCGAGACGTACCCGCCGGCTTCGACGAACCCTCGCCGCCACGGCGCTGGAAGCTCGGGATTGCGAACCACGGCGTCGACCCGCACCTGGCGCCCCGCGCCGGACACCGTGATCGGGACCGTGGTGGTTCCCTTCGGCGCGTGAGTCCAGTCGACGCGTACGGTCAGCCGCAGACTCTCCTCCACCCGGCCGCCGCGGGGCTCGACCAGGACCCAAGGTGCGCCGGTGCGGACGCTGCAGAGGAAGGGTGTACGTCCCCGGTTGAACACGTCGATGTACTGCGCGGGAGCGGTCTGGAAAGGACTGAACTCCGGGAGGACGGGCATGCCGGCCGCGCCCGGCCACCACTGCTCGGAACCGTCCACCGCAACCCCCAGCTCGGCCGCCGACGGCAAGTCCACTCGCCGGACGGCCGGGAAGATGACATCGGGCAGAGCCACGTTGTCGAGTTCCGGTTGCTGCCAAGGGGCATCGGGCCCGTACCGGGCGATGTCGCCGTAGTCGATGTGGGGCTGGGTCTGGAAGCCACGCCACTTCCCACCCGCGATCGCGGTGTTGTACTTGTTCGCGAGCGCCAGGTCCTCGGCGAACCGTGCCTCGGTCTCCGCGGCGAGCATGTTCGCCGACGCCCGGCCTTGCGCCGCGTGCAGGAGATTCGTGAACTCGGCGCGCCTCAGCGCATATAGGTTCGCCGACGCCTGGATCGCGTAACCGGCCAGTTCGAAGAAAGCGTCCTGTGCAGACGAGGGCAACCGGGACGCGATTTTCGCGCACCGTTCGGCCAGTGCTCGCCATTCCTCGGTGACCGCGTCGATCTCGCGGTAGTTCACCAAGCTGAACGGCGTCATCTGGTCGTCATAAGTGATCGCCGAGGGCCTGTCCGGATCCACGGTGATCCGGCGGTTGAGCAGTTCGGGCTTGCGCCGCGACTGCAGCCGTCCGTAGGTGTGCAGGATCTCCGCGACAGCGGGCACGCCGAGGTTCTCCGCAGCGAACTCGCGCTCCCACGTGGACAGTCGTTCCGGCGGAAGCGCGTCCGGGTCCCAGGCGAAGTCGAGGAAGAACTGCAGCGGCAGCTCGTTGCCTTTCATGTCGCCGACGTTGGCGGCCCACAGTTTGTCGGTGCCGTACTCGATGGCCTGGTGCAGTTGTTCCCAGGTGTTCGCGATGAGGGTTGTGTCGACCCACTTGTAGTTGCGGCCGCCGCCGACGTAATCGAAGTGGTAGTACAAGCCGTACCCGCCAGGGTGCGGTGGCAGGGTCAGATCTCGGTGCTTGCGGATATTGCCCCAGTTGTCGTCGGTGAACACCACGATCACGTCGTCCGGCGGGTGCAGGCCGCGCTGCCAGTAGCGCAGCACCTCCTTGTACAGTGTCCAGACCTGCGGCACGGTCGTGACGTCCCGGCCGGTTTCGCGGGCGATGATCTCTCGCTCGGCGGCGATGATCTCGCGCATCAGCTCTATGCCGTCGCCGTCGGGCAGGCTGGTGTCGCCGTTGCCGCGCATACCGAGCGTTACCACGCCCTCGAAGTCCTCGCGGACCATCCGGCGGATCCCGTCGGTCCAGTAGGCCTTGATCGCGTCGGCGTTGCGGCGGAAACTCCACTCCCCCGTCCCCCCGTAGGCCTTGGGGTGGCGGTTCCACTCCTCGATGCCGCGCATCATGGGAGCCTCGTGGGAGGTACCCATGACGACGCCGTACCCCTTGGCGGTGGCGTGGTTGAGCGGATCGTCCTCGGCGAAAGCCCGACCCCACACCGCGGGCCACAGATAGTTTCCCTTCAGCCGCAACAGAGTCTCGAACATCTTCGCGTAGAACTCGTGGTTGAAGCCGTTCGGGAACCCTGGCGCCTTTCCCGGCCCGAAGAAGGCCGGTGCCCACGTGCCGAGCGCCGGATTCTCGTCGTTGATGAAGAACCCGCGGTATTTCACGCGTGGCGTGCCAAGGCTGAACCGCTGCCCCGAGATGTGCAGCTCGTCGGAATGCCGCGGCGGGACGTCGGCCCACCAGTACCACGGCGAGACGCCGATGCGCCGCGACACCTCGTAGACGCCGTAGATCACACCGCGCTGGTCGCTGCCGGTCAGCACGAGCCGTCCGTCGACCACCTGGCTCAGCGACGTCTCCCACTTCCCGGCGAGCCCGGTGACGTCGAGCCGCCCCTCAGCCACGAGGTCGTCGACCAGGGGACTGTGGCCGAGGGTGCCGATCAGCACCGCCGGGCCTCGCGCCGGGACGACGTCCACCGACACCACGGGCCGCACCCCGGTGACACGCTCGACGTCGGCGGCCAGGTCGCCCACGACCCGGCGTACCCCTTGCAGGTCACCGGAGCTCACCACCAAGGTCGCGGCCTTCCCCTTCGCCACCAAGGGGAAGTCTCCGCCGATTCCACTCACGTACGTGCCGACGCCGGCCACAGCGGCCAGCCACAGGAAGTCGCGGCGCGGAAACTCCATCGGTCAACCCTTCACGGATCCGGTCAGCCCACCGACGATCCGGCGTTCGGCGAGCACGAAGAACGCCAGCGCCGGGACCATCGACAACGCGGTGAACGCGAGTACCCGGGCGGTGTCCTGGGAGTACTGGGATTGGAACGTGGCGACGCCGAGCGGCAGCGTGAAGTGCGCGGAGTCGTTGAACACCAGCAGCGGCAGCAGGTAGGCGTTCCAGCTGGTGACGAACGCGAGCACGGCGACGGTGGTGAGCGCCGGGGTGGACAGCGGCAGCAGGATCCGCCAGAAGAACCCGAGCCTGCTCGCGCCGTCGAGCACGGCGGCGTCCTCCAGTTCGCCCGGGATGGCGTGCATGAACGGGCGCAGGATCACGATCGTCACCGGCAGCGAGAACGCCGCTTCCGGGATCGCCACACCCCAGAACGACTCGAGCATCCCGAGCTGGCGCAGCCACAGGTACAGCGGCAGCGTCGCGACGCCGAGCGGGAAAAGGAGCCCGAGCGTGAACAGCGTGTAGACGCCTTCACGGCCCTTGAAGGTGTAGCGGGACAACGCGAACCCGGCCATCGAGCCGAGCCCGACGGCGAGCACCGTCGCGATCAGCGCGATGAGGGCACTGTTGCCGAGAAACGTCCAGAATGACGCCGAACCGAGGATGCCGCGGTAGTTCTCGGCGACCCACGGTCCGGTCAGTCCCGCGGGATCCGCGTTGATCCGCGCCGTGGTCCGGAACCCGCCCACGACGACGAACAGCAGCGGCACCAGCGTGATCCCGACGATCAGGACGGCTGTGAGGTAGCCCAGCGGCGTGCCGGCCCGGCGCATCAGTCCACCATCCTGGTCAACGCACCTTCGGTGTCGCGCCGCAGCGCGAACCGCTGGTACATCAGGGCGAACACGAAGCAGACGACGAACAGGATCACCGCGACCGCACTGCCGAAGCCGAACTCGTAGCGCTTGAACCCGTGGTCGACGAGGTAGGTCGCCATGGTCGTGGACGCGTTGGCAGGCCCGCCCAGCGTCATGATCCACACCAGGTCGAACAGCTGCAGCGAGCCGATGACCGACAGGAAGATCCAGATCCTTATGGTCGGTCCGAGCAGCGGCAGCACGACGTGCCGGGTGCTCTGCCAGGCGGACGCGCCGTCGAGCGCCGCGGCCTCGCGCAGCTCGGCGGGCACCCCCTGCAGCCCGGCCAGCAGCAGCACGACGCCGAACCCGATGTACTTCCACGTGATCACCGCGAACAGTGTGTAGAGCACGATGCCGGGATCGGCGAGCCACTGCTGGACCAGTCCGCCGAGCCCCGCAGACTTGAGCAGCTGGTCGGCGAAGCCGCCGGGCTGCAGGATGAGCAGCCAGATCACCGCGGTGACCGCCTCGGACAGCACGTACGGTGCGAACACCAGCGCCCGCAGCACTGCCCGGCCGCGGAGCTTGCGGTTGAGCAGCATCGCGAGCCCGATGGACAGCGGTAGCTGAACAGCGATCGACAGAACCGCGATGATCAGGTTGTGCCCGATGGCGCCCTGGAACACCTTCCCGGTGAAGGCATCCGCATAGTTGTCGAAGCCGATGAAGTCCATCGCGCCGAAGCCGTTCCACTGGAACAGGCTGTAGAAACCCGCGATCCCGATCGGCACGAGGACGAACCCGGCGAACAGCAGCAACGCCGGGCCGAGCAGGAGCGTGAGTTCCAGCCGTGTGCGCAGCCGCGAGCGCCGGCGGACCGGCGCGGCCGCCGGGTGCGGCCTCGCCACCTCCCGCACGGCGGTCGCCGTCACTTGCTGCCTGCCGCGGCCTCGTTCACCGCGGCCACGATGCTTTCCGGGCTGCCCTGGCCCGCGAACAGGTTCGCCACGGCGTCGTTGAGCGCCGCCCCGACCGCGGTGGGGAACGCCTTGTCGAAGTACATCTGCACGTAGGGCGCCTTCTGGCCGTAGTCGAAGACGGACTTCAGGGTCTCGGTCTTCAGCGCCGACGCCGCCGCGGCGTTCACCGGCAGACCGGCGCCCTGCGCGGCCAGCTGCTTCTGTACCGGCTCGCTGCCGAGGTACTGAAGGAAGTCCGCGCATACCCTGGCCGTACGGGTTGTGCACGAGAACCCGTCGCCACCGCCGAGAACGGCCGCCGGGTCACCCGCACCGCCGGGCACCGCGGGGAACGGGAACCAGCCGACCTTCGACTCGAGGTCCTTGTCCTCGGTCAGCGACGACATCGTGCCCGGCTCCCAGTCGCCCTGCAGCTCCATGGCGGCCTTGCCGTTGGCGACCAGCCCGGCGGAGCTGCCCGCGCCCTGCTGGGCCGGGGTCCCGGTGAAGCCGGGCTGGAACGGCTGGGTGGCGAGGAAACGCTGCAGGTCCTGGCCCGCCTTGGTCCAGCAGGGGTCTTCGAGCTTGACGGTCTTCACGGCCTGCTGGAGCGTGGCCGCCGAGCATTCACGGATGGCGAAGTAGTTCCAGTAGAACGCGTCCGGCCAACGGTCCTTGCCACCGACGGAGATCGGGCTGATCCCGGCGACCTTGAGCTTGGCCACGGCGGCGTTCAGCTCGTCCATTGTGGACGGCGGCGCGGTGATTCCGGCCTGGGAGAACAGGTCCTTGCGGTACCAGAATCCGACGAAGTGCTGTGCGAACGGCACACCGTACTGCTTTCCGTCGACCTGCCAGCCGGAGGCGAGCTTGCCCGCGGAGGAGATCCAACCCTTCGTCGCGTCGGTGATGTCGGCGACCTTGCCGGAGGTGATCTGCGAAGCCATCTCGCCGCCACCCCAGGCCTGGTAGACGTCGGGCGGTTCGGATCCCTGCAACGCCAGCGGCACCTTCGTGCCGAAGTCCTCGTTCTGCAGCGGCTGGCTGTTGATCGTCACGTCGGGATGAGCCTGGCGGAAGTCGGTGACGACCGTCGCCCAGATCGACTTGATCGGGTCGGTTGTGCCGTTGTGCCACCAGGTGAGCGTGACCGGTCCGGTCGGCTCGGCGGAGCCGCCGCCGCATCCGGCGAGCGCGAGCGGGGCGGTGACCACGAGGGCGATGAGAGCGCTAACACGACGGATCGAGGGCATGGCTGGTCCACTCCTGACGACGTCGGCCGAGATGGACAGGGCGTGACTGCGCCCAGGTTGGCAGTGAGTTTGCGACACCCGAAAGCCGATGTCAATCGTTGTCGATAACGTTTTACACGGCTACTCTGACCTTATGCAGCCCCGTTCCAGGGTCACGATCCGTGACGTCGCCTCGCGCGCCGGCGTCTCGGTGGCCACCGTTTCCAAGGTCATCAACCAGCGCTACGGCGTGGCCGCCGCGACCCTCTCGCGCGTCCAGGCGGTGATCGAGGATCTCGGCTACGAGGCGAGCCTCGTGGCGCAGAGCCTGCGCAACCACAAGACCAACGTGATCGGCATCCTGGTCGCCGACCTCGAACCGTTCAGCACCGAACTCCTCAAGGGCGCGGCCGACGCCATCCGCGGCACCGGCTACGAACTCGTCGTCTACTCGGCGGGTGGGCGCACCGGCGACGCGTCGGGCTGGGAAAAGCGCTATCTGTCGCGGCTGTCCGGCACTCTGGTCGACGGCGCCGTGCTCGTCACACCGGCGGTGTCGTTCGAAGCCGTCCCGGGCACGCCGGTGGTCGCCGTCGACCCGCACACCGGACCGTCCACCACGCCGACGATCGACTCCGACAACCTGCGTGGCGCGCGGCTGGCCATGGAACACCTGCTGGCGTTGGGACATCGGCGGATCGCGTTCCTCACCGGCCGCCCGGACCTGCAATCGGCGCAGCTGCGCGAAGCCGGTTACCGCGAAGCCCTTGCGGCACACGGGATCGCCGTCGACGAGAACCTGATCCGGCTCGGCGCCTACGATCCGGAGGTCTCAGCGCGTGCTGCGCACAAGCTGCTGAGCGCTCCCGGCAGGCCGACCGCGGTGTTCGCGGCCAACGACATCTCGGCCATCGCCACCGTCGAGGTCGCCCGCGAGCTCGGCCTCGACGTCCCCGGTGACCTCTCCGTCGTCGGCTTCGACAACGTCCCCGAGTCCGCGCTGTGCAGCCCACCCCTGACGACGGTGGCCCAGCCGATCCGCGAAATGGGGCACCAGGCGATCAGCCTGCTGGTGTCACTGATCGACGGCGAGCCGCCCGCCGAAACGCACCTCACCCTCACCACCGAACTTCTCGTGCGCTCCTCCACCCGCGCCTTGCTCTCCTGAACTCCCCTCCCGGACGAAAGGGGCCGTTCTTGACCACCCAGCCCAGCCCTGCCCCCGAACCCTGGCAGGACCCGGCGGCCGGCCCCGCCGAACGAGTCCGGGCCCTCATGGCACGAATGACCCTGCCCGAGAAGCTGGCGCAGCTCTCCGGGGTGTGGGTCGGTATCGACTCGAGTGGCGAAATGGCTCCGCACCAACATGATTTCACCGAGCCGGTGATCGAGTGGGACGAGCACGTGCGCCACGGCGTCGGGCAGCTGACGCGCGTGTTCGGCACCCGGCCCGTCGACCCGGCGATCGGGGCCCGCAGCCTCGCCCGCACGCAACGGGAGATCGTGGCGGGCAACCGGTTCGGGATCCCGGCGATGGTGCACGAGGAATGCCTGACCGGGCTCGCCGCCTGGCAGGCGACCGTGTATCCGTCGCCGCTGTGCTGGGGCGCGACCTTCGAACCGGACCTCGCCCGGCGCATGGGTGAGCGGATCGGCGCCGCGATGCGCCGCCTCGGTGTCCACCAAGGACTAGCGCCTGTGCTCGACGTCGCGCGCGATCTGCGCTGGGGCCGCGTCGAGGAAACCATTGGGGAAGACCCGTTCCTGGTCGGTACGATCGGCAGCGCCTACGTCGCCGGTCTCGAGTCGGCGGGCGTCGTCGCCACGCTGAAACACTTCGCGGGCTACTCGGCCTCCAAGGCGGGCCGGAACCTGGCACCGGTTTCGGTGGGGCCCCGGGAGTTCGCCGACGTGCTGCTACCGCCGTTCGAGATGGCGCTGCGCGCGGGCGCGCGGTCGGTGATGAACGCCTACACCGATACCGACGGCGTTCCCGCGGCAGGCGACCCGGCGCTGCTGACCGAGCTGTTGCGTGACACCTACGGCTTCACCGGCACGGTGGTCGCCGACTACTTCTCCGTAGCGTTTCTCCAGCGCCTGCACGGTGTTGCCGCCGATCGCGCCGATGCGGCCGGGCAGGCGCTGAGCGC
Organism: uncultured Actinomycetota bacterium; assembly: GCA_963766045.1. GTDB lineage: Bacteria > Actinomycetota > Actinomycetes > Mycobacteriales > Pseudonocardiaceae > Amycolatopsis. The sequence continues at coordinate 4,473,601 of CAVXYN010000003.1, forward strand.
GGGGATCGACGTGGAACTGCCCACAGTGGACTGCTACGGCGAGCCGCTGCTCGCCGCGGTGGAATCGGGTGCGGTCGACGCCGCCGTCGTCGACCGCGCCCTGATGCGCGTGCTCCGGCAGAAGTGCGAGTTGGGGCTGCTCGACACGGACTGGTCCCCCGACGTGCCCGGCGAGATCGAGCTCGACGACCCGATTTCCCGCGCGCTGGCACGGGAAATCGCGGACAAGTCGATCGTCCTGCTGCACAACGACGGCGTCCTCCCACTCGCACCCGGGCGCCGGGTCGCCGTCGTCGGACCGCGTGCGGACTCCCCCGGCGCGATGATGGGCTGCTACTCGTTCCCCCTGCACGTCGGCGTGCACCACCCCGGCGTCCCGATCGGTGTCGACGTGCCGACCGTGCTCGACGTGCTGAGTGAGGACCACGACGTCACCTACGCGCTCGGTTGCCCGGAGCTCGACGGTGACGATGCCGATATCGCCGCTGCCATCGAGGCTGCCAAGAATGCCGAGTGCTGCGTCGCCGTGCTGGGCGATCATGCCGGGCTTTTCGGCGCGGGAACCTCCGGAGAGGGTTGCGACGCCGCGGACCTCCGGCTGCCGGGGCGGCAGGAGGAACTGCTAGATGCCCTGCTCGCCACCGGTACCCCGGTGATCCTGGTGCTGCTTTCCGGCCGACCGTACGAGCTCTCCCGGCAGGTGGACCGGCTGGCCGCGATCGTCTGCGGCTTCTACCCCGGTGAGGAGGGCGCACCTGCGCTCGCCGACCTCCTCAGTGGACAGACCAACCCGTCCGGGCGGCTCCCGATCGGCTTCCCCGCCGCCGGGACGACCCAGCCGTCGACCTACCTCACGGCGAAGCTCGGTCGCCGCAGCGACGTCAGTACGGTCGACCCGACCCCGCTGTTCCCCTTCGGACACGGCCTGTCCTACGCGCCCGCGACCTGGCTCGGCGCCGAGGCCGACGAGGAGTGGCCCACCGACGGACGATGCCGTGTCCGGGTGACCATGCGCAACGACTGCAGCCGCGCCACGACCGAAATCGTCCAGATCTACCTGCACGACCCCGTGGCCGAAGTCGTGCGACCGGTCCAAAAACTCGTCGCGATGAAGCGAGTGGAACTGGCGCCGGGCGCGACCGTCGTCCTGGAAGTCGGCCTCCACGCGGATCTCACCTGCTACACCGGCCGCGCCGGCACCCGGATCGTCGACCCCGGTGAGGTCGAGCTGCGCGTCGGGAAGTCCAGCACGGACATCGTCGCGACGCTGGCCGCGACCATGACCGGGCGACGTCGTGAAGTCGGTTTCGATCGCATATGCACGCCGGATTTCGGAGGTGAAGCTGAATGAAGCGCGTCTGGGTGATCGCCGCGGTGGCGGCGGTGGCCGTCACCGCACCCGCCTCGGCACAGCAGACCGGCCCCGCCGCCCAGCACTGGGTGGCGACGTGGACGGCCATGCCGCAGCTGACCGAAACGAGCAACATGCCGCCCGCGCAGTTCATCCGCGACGGCGTCGTGATGCCTGATACGACCCTGCGCCAGACCGCGCACTTCTCCCTCGGCGGCGACCGGATCCGGTTGCGGTTCTCGAACGCCTTCGGCGGCGCGACGCTGCCGATCACCGCGGTCACGGTCGCGTCCCCGCTCAATGGCCGGGCCGGGGTCAGCGCGATCCGGCCCGGCAGCGCGCGTCCGGTGACGTTCCACGGCAAAGCCTCCACCGTGGTCCCGAAGGGCGCGCAGATCCTGTCGGACCCGATCGACTTTCCCGTGCGACCCCAGGAGAACGTCACGGTGACGACCTACTTCGCCCCGGGGCAGGCGTCGACTGCGATCACCTCGCACCCGGGTTCGCGGACGACGTCCTACCTGCTCGCGGGCAACCACACCACGGATACCGACCTGACCGGTGCGACACCGGTCGATCACTGGTACTTCCTCAGCGGGGCCGAAGTGCTCGCCCAGCCCCTGGCGGCCGGAGTCGTGATGATCGGCGACTCGATCACCGACGGCCGGGGCTCGACGACCAATGGCAACGACCGCTGGCCGGACCAGCTGCTGGCCCGGCTGCAGACCCAAGCTCCGCAGGTCGCCGTGCTCAATCAGGCGGCCGGCGGCAACCGGATCCTGGCCGACGGGCTCGGCCCGAGCGTTCTGGCGCGGCTGGACCGCGACCTCCTGGCCACGACCGCGGTTTCCTGGACGATCGTGTTCGAAGGTGTCAACGACATCGGCGGGTCCGCGACGACGCCGGCCGCGCAGCAGCAGCTGACCGCCAACCTGATCGACGCCTACGTCCAGATCGCCATCCGCGCGCGGGCCCAGGACATCCGCGTCTACGGGGCCACGATCACGCCGTTCGGCGGCAACGGCTACGACGACGCGGGCGGCCTGCACGAGTCCACCCGGCAGGCCGTGAACACCTGGATCCGCACCAGCGGGGTGTTCGACGCGGTACTCGACTTCGACCGGGCAGTCCGCGATCCGCAGGCGCCCAGGAAGCTGCTGGCCGCCTACGACGTCGGCGACCACCTGCATCTCAGCCCGACGGGCTACCGCGCCATCGCCGATGCCGTGCCGGCCCAGCTTCTGATGAGGTGACCGGGGGCTCCCGCTTCAGCGTGGAGGTTCGACATGTGCTCCGTGTATCCCGGCTCGAGGTTCATCTGATACGAACGCCTGTTATCGGCGTCCGTCGGCAGGCTCGGTCCGAGCCTGCCGACGGACGCGATCGGTCACGGTACGAATGTCCTGATCACGACGAAGAAACAGAATAACTGTTGGTGGTGAAATTCATACCGCCGCTGGACGAGGTGATCTCGTAGCCGAACTGGACTTCCCCGACCGTCACATCACCGAACCAGCCGCGGCTCTTGATCCAGTTCATCACCGCGAGCACGTCCACCGTGCCCGCGTTCGTGTTCGAGGTGCGCAGGAACGAGAAGACCGCGTTGGAACCGTTGCTGCCCCGGTAGACGTCCCAAGTGTGGCCACCGACCGTGGCCGTGGCCTGCTTCGAACCGATCGGACCCACCGCGCCCTGCTTGTTCATCCACAACATGATCTCGTAGGCGTTGTTGTTCGCCCAGATGTCATAGGCCGTCGTATAGGCACCGCTGCCGGGCCTGGAGACGTTGAAGCTGCTGGAAAGACGCTGGAGTGAACTCACCTTCCGGCCGACGTTCCTGGCGGAATGCGGGTAGGATTTCACACCGCCGGTGTTGGGGTGATTGGCCCAGACGCCGAAGTTGCTGTAGGAGTTCGCCCAGATGTTCTGTGAGCCGGCGCCTCCGCCCCAGATGTTGTTGCGAACCGTATAGCCACCGTTGGACCAGGTTCCCCACTTGTCCGAGGAACTCCAAGCGGCGGCCTGTGCCGTCCCCCCAATCGCCATGGTCACGACCAAGGCCATGGCGATGCTGCTCACCAGTGAACGTAGGAAATTCCGCATGGTTGGCTTCCCTTCCGAGCGCCGTTGCACGGATCTCTGCTTCGTGAATCCGACCGGACTCACTTCTTCACCAGATAGGCCCCTCCGGGCCTGGTCTGGAGTCGGATGGTGTCGGTTCCGGTCCGCGTCCAGCGCGCCGGTGTATCCGTCCACGCGTCCACCGCCCGGAACGAACCCCTGAGCAGGTCGCTCTTCACCGACACCGACCCGCCCTGGTCGGCGCACAGCCGGATTTCGGTCGTTCGCCCTGATCCCCAGGTCGCTCCCACGGTCAGCGCACCGCGTGCCCGCAGCCCGTCGAATCGCCCGGAAGGCCACGCCGTTGGCAACGCCGGGAGCAGGTGCACCGTTCCGGTCTGGCTCTGCACCAGCATTTCCGCGACCGCCGCGGTGGCCCCGAAATTGCCGTCGATCTGGAACGGCGGATGGGTGTCCCACAAATTCGGCAACGTCTGGAAACGCAGCTGATCACGCAAGGCCACGAATGCCTTCTCACCGTTCAGCAGCCGCGCCCAGAAATTCGCCTTCCAAGCCCGGCTCCAGCCAGGTGCGCCCGCACTCCCGCCACCTTCGCGCGCGGTCAGCGATTTCTCGGCGGCCGCGGCGAACTCCGGGGTGGTCGAGGGCGAAACCTGCCTGCCCGGATGCAGCCCGTAAAGATGCGAGACGTGCCGGTGGGTGTCGGCGGGGTCGTCGAGATCCTCTTTCCATTCCTGCAACTGCCCCCAGGTTCCGACGCGCAAGCCCGGGTCCAGCTTCGCCCTCGCCGCGGCGACTCGCGCACGGAAGGCCTGATCACCACCGAGCACCTCACCCGCGTCCAGCACGTTGGTGAACAGGTCCCACACCACCTGCTGCGACATCGCGGCACCGGCGGTGTATGGACCGTGCTCCGGTGAATAGGACGGGACCGCGACGAGCTTCCCGTCCCGGGGATCGGCCACCAGCGTGTCCAGCCAGAAGCGCGCCGCGTCGCGCAGGATGGGATATGCCTTCTGGTGCAGGAAGCCGCGATCCTGCGTGAACTCGTAGTGCTCCCAGAGGTGGCGCGACAACCAGGCGGCGGACTCGGGGAACCAGAACGCCGTCGGCCAGTCATGTACACCCGTGTAGTCGAAGGTGTTGGTTTCGTTGTGGAGCACGAAACCGTCCGCGCCGAACATGGTCTTGGCGGTTTCCCGGCCACGGGGTCGTAGCCGGTCGATGAAGTCGAACAGCGGCGGGGTGGTCTCGCCGAGGTTGGTGACTTCGGCGGGCCAGTAGTTCATCTGCAGGTTGATGTTGACGTGGTAGTCGGCCGACCACGGCGCCGACTGGTACTGGTTCCACACGCCCTGCAGATTCGCCGGCAGCGAGCCGGCGCGCGAGGAACTGACCAGCAGGTACCGGCCGTAGTTGAAGAACAGCGCCTCCAGCGCACGATCGGCCGCACTCGTCCCTCCGGTGTACGCGGAGAGGAGCTTGTCCGTGGGTACCTGCGGCACCTGCTGGCCGATGTCGAGGGCGACCCGGTCGTACAGCGCGCGATAGTCGCGCTCATGCAGGCTCAGTAGCTCGTCGAACGACCGTTTCGCGGCGGAATCGACCGTCGCGGTCACCCGCCGGTGCGGGGATTCGCCGACGTAGTCCGGGTAGCGGTGGATGTAGTCGGTGCCCGCGGCCAGGACCAGGGTCACCGAGTCGGCGCCGGAAACCGCGACCCCGGTAGCGGAGTCGGTCCGGGTCCCGCCCTGGTTACGTACCGCCAACTGCGCCTCGAGCGCCATACCGTTGTCGGCCAGCTTGCCCGCGAGCCTCAACCGGCCGCGGGAGACGGATACCGTCGACTGCTGGTGGGGCGAGGTGAGCCTCGTGTTGAACGACACCGCACCCGGCCGGTCCGCGCTCACCCGGACGACGATCACGCCGTCGGGGTGACTCGCGAAGGATTCCCTCGTGTACCGGACCCCGTCGGCCAAGTAGCTGACCCGGCTCAGTGCGCGGGAGATGTCCAGTTCGCGGCGGTAGTCCTTGACCTCGGCCGGGGTGGCGCCGTCCAGGTAGACGTCACCGAACGGCTGGTAACTGCCGTAGGCCCGTTTGGGCTGTCCCAGCAACGCGGCCATGGCCTCGGGCTGTTGCGGTCCCTTTTCCAGGATGGCCTTCCGCGCCTCGGCCAGTGCGGTGGGGCGCGGCGACTCCCAGTTGCCACCCGTATAGGCGGGATCGGCACCCGGGCCGCCGGACCACAACGTCTTCTCGTTGAACTGCAGGTGTTCCTGTGCGACGCCGCCGTAGACAGTGGCGCCGAGCGCGCCGTTGCCGATCGGCAGAGTCCGGCTTTCCCAGTCGGCGGCAGGTTGCTGGTACCAGAGTATTTGCCGGTCGCGGGCCGGCGGCGTGCCGCAGATCGTGGGACCCGCCACGGCCTGCGCGGGCAGCGGCGTGAGAACACCCGCCAGCAATACGCCGACGAACAGCTTGTACCGGTTCCTCACCACGCACGCCTCCTTCGATCACATTCGGAGCAAGGGCAGGTTGAGCTCCCGGACGCACTGGACGACGAGGTCCGCCGGGTCGCGCCGTGGACCGCTTGGGCCGACCCTTCCGCTCTGCCTTCCCTTGCGCCCCGATCCCGACGGACACCTCCGACTCAGCGCAGAGAGAACGTGCTGATCCTCGCGTCCGAACTGAACACGAGATAGACGTCTTGCCTCCCGCTCAGCCCGGATACCGTCGCGGAGGTGGTCGTGTAGGTGTACTTGTCGCCGGTGCTCTTGATCTCCGCGGTGCCCACGAGCCTGCCGCGTGGATGGCCGAGTCGGATTTCCACTGTGGACGATCCCGTCTCGGCACGCGCGGTCTTCGCGGTGAAGGTCCTCGCACCGGAACGGAAGTCCACGTCCTTGAAGCGCAGCCAGTCTCCCGCGCCGACACCGACCGCGTCCCCGCGAACCTTGCTTTCGTCGACCAGTTCGACACCCGAGTAGTCGTCGAAGTCGATCGCCCTGGTGTCCCGCGCCAGGTCACGCGGCGGGATCTGCTCGCCGAGCACGGGGAGCACCGACCGCAGCCGGATGTCCGAAGCGGATGCGCCGACCATCACGTCGTGAACGGACGATTCCAGCACCCACTTGCCCCGCGTGACGTCCCAATGCCTGAGGTCGGGCACGGACAGCCGCACGGTCTTGGTCTGTCCCGGTTCGAGGTTCACCCGATGGAAGGACCGCAGCTGCTTGTTCGGCTGCTCGTCGCGCGAGATGCGCTGGTGGGTGTACAGCTGTACCACTTCGTCACCGGCACGTTTCCCGGTGTTGGTCACCTTGACCGTGGCCTCGAACGTCCCTTGTGGACCGGTCTTGCCGACGCGGAGATCGCTGTAGCGGAAGTTCGTGTAGGACAGGCCATGCCCGAAGGCGTACAGCGGACTTCCGTCGAAGTACTGGTAGGTGTGGCCGCGTTTGATGATGTCGTAGTCGAGGATGTTCGGCAGGTCGGCGTCCGAGCGGTACCAGGTCTGGGTGAGCCGGCCCGCCGGGTTCACGTCGCCGTACAGCACATCGGCGAGTGCGTTGCCGGTCTCCTGACCGGCGTGTGAGGTCCACACGATCGCCGGGATGTTCTCCTGTTCCCAGTTCAGCGTCGTGGGATAGCTGTTCTCCACCACCACGACGGTGTTCGGGTTCGCCTTCCGCACTGCCTTGATCAGCTCGCTCTGGCTCTCGGCCAGCGCCATGCTGGCGCGGTCGTGGTCCTCGCGTCCGTTGATGAACGGCATGCTGCCCACGACCACGACGGCGGTCTCGGCGGAACGCGCCGAACGTACCGCGCTGTCGATACCCGAGGTGATCTGTTCCTTTCGGAACTTGGTCGCACCGGCCGCATTCGGGGAGCCCAAGGTCAGAGTGCCGTCGGCGGCAACGGTGAGGTAGCTGTTCGGCCCGTCCCAGTCGTTCGGAATCTCGTAACCGGCGTACCTGATCACGACCGTGCCGTCACCCGCGTCTTCCAGCTTGAACTGCTGGTGGACGAACCAGTCCCGCGGCTGCGGCGCCTGGTTGAGGAACGGGCTGGTGGCATTGCCGAGGTTCTGGCGCTCGACGTACTTGCCGTTGGCGACGCTGCGCAGTGTCAGCACGCCGTCGCCCCAGTTGAAGGCGTCGAACTGCTCGGTCGCTCCGGCGGTGGTGGCACCGGTCTTGAGCACCGCGCCCGTATCGCCGGCACCGCCGCCGAGGTATCTGCCGGTGGCGGCTTCGCGCAGGGCGATCCGGTCGACGGCCTCGGTGTCGGTGACCTTCGCGCCGGCGCCCAGCCGCGACCGGATCCCGTCCACCGGGGTCACCTTGTACGGCAGCCCGCCGGAGTACCAGTCGGTGTACAGGGTCTTCTCCAGCGGCCCGATCACCGCGACGCTGCGCTTCGGGTCCAGCGGGAGGGCGCCGCGGTCGTTCTTCAACAGCACCATGGCCTCAGCGGCGGACTTACGGGCGAGCTCCCGGTGGGCCGGGCTGTTCACCACGTCCTTGCCGATCTTGGCGTATGGGCCGCCATCCGGGTCGAAGTCACCGAGCCGGAACCGGACGCTCAGCACGTGCTTCACCGACTTGTCGATGTCCGACTCGGCGAGCAGCCCCTGCGACAGCGCGGCGTTGATGTGCCCGATGGTGGGGCCGGGAACCTGGTTGTCGACGGTGAAGCTGTCGAGCCCGGCCTTGATCGTGGCGGCGAAGCCTTCCGCGTTGGTCGCGTAATACCTCTCGGAGCCGGTCAGGTTGTACGGAGCGGAGGCGTCGCTGACGTTGTAGAGCGTCTTGTCGGTCCAAGTCCGCACGACGTCGTTGAGATCCGGATTGACCGTCGCCGGCCGCCCGTTGACAAGGTTGTACGAGCCCATCACGCCGGTCGCCGCGTCGGCCGAGATCGCCGGTTTGAACGCCTGCTCGTCGTATTCGCGCAGTACCCGTGGGCGCAGGTTGGACGAGGTGGTGTCGCGACGGATCTCGTTGTTGTTGGCCAGGTAGTGCTTCAGGACCGGGGCGGCCTTGAGGTAATGGGGATCCTCTCCCGTCATCCCCTTGCCGTACGCCGTCGAGATCGCGCCGGTCAGCAGGGCGTCTTCGGAGTAGCCTTCTTCGTTACGTCCCCATCGCGGATCACGCAGCAGGTTCACCACCGGCGCCCACAGCTGCAGGCCCCAGAAACCCGGATCCTGCGAGTGATAGCCCCGCGCCTCGTCACCGACGACCGCGCCGATCCGCTTGATCAACGCCGGATCCCAGGTGGACGCGAGCCCGATCGCCTGCGGGAAGACCGTGGCGTTCGCGGTCACGACGTTGCCGTTCGTCCGCTCCGTCGTCCAGCCGAGGCCGTGCAGCGCTTCGGTTCCCGTCTTGAATTCGGGCACGCCCAAGCGCGGGATCGCCGGCTGGAACTGGTGCAGCAACGACACTTTCTCCGCCAGCGTCAGCCGCTTCACCAAGTCGTCCACCCTGGTGTTCAACGGCAGCGCGGGATCGCGGAACGGGTAATCGTTCAGTTCGTCGGCGACCGCGGGTGCGGCGAGGCCCACGGCGAGGGCTACCGCCGTGGCGAACATGCCTGTCCGGCGTAGGCGGGTAAAGCGAGCTGCTCTGTTCATAGGGACTCCATCGCGGAAATCGAAGCGCTTCGACGACTGCCCGGCGAACAGTCCGGAAACTCTCGAGCGGTGGTGATCAACGGGTCTCGAAGGAGCACAAGCCGAAACGATTCGATCCCGTGTTACGGCGATGTTAGCGGACGTCTCACGGTGAGACAATGCTACTCACCGAGTGGCCCGAGTTCGTCGAAGCGATTCGAGCGGTCCAGTGGTTTCCTAGCTGGACAAGGCTCACCGGCACCGGGCCGCCCTCTCCGGGTTCGGTCCTGACCACCGCCAGCGACAAGGTGTTCGCGTTCTTGAGCACCCCGGCCGGCAGCACGAAGTCGCGCTGCGGACCGTCGCTGAGGTACTGGCCCATGTTCCAGCCGTTGACGAACACGAACACCCGGTAGTGGCTGCCGATCGGCTCGCCGAACCGCAGCGCGACGGAGACGTCCTGGTCCTTGGGCACATCGAGCCGGAAATCGGTGCGATACCAGGAGACACCCGGTTCCGCGGTGGCGGGCGGCCGGTCCCAGCGGCCATGAAAGCCACCCGGGAGATGCCAGCCCGCGCGTTCGCCGTACAAGCCGCCGGTATTCAGCGGGCCACGTTCGACGTCGTTGCCGCGAGCGCCCCGGATCTGCCAGGAGATCTTCGCGTCACCGATCGCCGCCCCGAAGAGCCCGCGCGGCTGCTTGAACCTGGTGTCGTCGGCCGTCCAGTCGTCGTTATGTCCCATGTTGGTCACGAGCACGGACAGCTGGGCCGGCTTTCCCTTGGTCAGCAACCCTTCCGGTACCGGGAAGTCACCGCGGCCGGGGTCGGGATTCACCGGTGCGTCGGAGTCGGCCTGGGTTCCGCCCGCGGCCGAGCCGAGATAGCGGCCGTCGAGCCAGACGAGATAGCGGCCGCGTTTGCCGGTGATGGCGTTCAGCGACACGGTCTTCTCGGTGCCGTCGGGCGTGAAGTTCCCGCGATACCAGACGTTCCCGTAGTGATAGCCATAGTCGTCGGAATAGAGCACCGGCAGGGTCTTCGGTTTGATCGGGCTCGTGGTCGTGGTCTTGTCCGCGACCGTCCAGCCCGCGTCACCGAAGGCAGGAGCCTCGGCCCGGTACCGCCAATCCGACAACGCGGGCAGCGTCACCGCACGCGGTCCGGGAAGGGCACCCAGCAACGAGCCGCTGGGCGTGCGCCGAGTGTCCACGTGCCTGCCGCCGACGACGAGCCGCCGGGCCGAGGCGAAGACCTCCACGTCACCCGGTGCGTCCGTGTCGGCCCGCAGTACCAGCCGGTCGCCCACCATCCTGGCCTCACGCACGACCGAGGTGCCCCGGACCAGCACCGGCCCGGCTTCGGTGTCCATCCGCCAGAACTGGGCGGCGGTTTCGTCCGTGCCGAGCAGGAGCACCATCGGCGGCCGCCCGCCACCCGAGACGAGCACCCTCGCCAGCCCGGAATGGCTGTAGTCGAGACGCAGATCCTTGCCGTCGAACGAACTCCGCACGTCACCTTCGAGCACGCGGACGCTGGGCGCGGACGAATACCGCAGCACCGTCGATCCCTGCTCCCCTTCCCGCCCGTACAGCACCGCGACGTCGCGGCCATCTGCGGTGACGTGGGTCAGGATCTCCGAGTTCGACCACACCAGCCGTTGCCGGCCGAGGTCGTAGCCGGCGACCAGAACCTTGGCGTCCCGTCCGTCGACCCGGACCGGTACCGAGTAGTCGCCGTCGGGGGTCGACCAGTCCAAAGTGGTCGACAGATCCGTGGAAGCACGCCGATCCGCGTGGCGGACGAGGACGAACTGCGTGCGGGTGTCCGGATTGGACCTCGCCTGCGTGAAGACGCCCGCGTCGCCCGACTTCGGCGCCACGGCCGGGTCGGTCTTCGTCAATGGCGCGACCGTGGTCATGAAGTAGCCCTGACGCTTGAACTCGTCGTACTTCGTGGTGAGCCCGCGCTGCTCGGTGATCGCCGCGCCGTAGTCGTAGGAGGTGTAGACGTCGTTGGGTTGCGGCAGCCAGCCCCAGGACGTGCCGCCGTACAGCATGTAGTAGCCGAACATCGTCGCGCCGCTGCCGATGGCGTTCGACTTGTAGTACACCTTCATGTAGTCCGGACCGGTCAGTTCGCGGCACTTCTCGTAACCGGCGTTGTTCAGGTCGATCGCGCCCGCCTGGTACTCGGCGGCGTAGACCGGGGCGTCGTCCCGCAACCGTCGCGTGACACCTTCACCCCAGGTCCCCCACGTATCCGGATCGGGGCAGTTGAATGCCTGCGGATAGTCGTCGACGCCGGGGATCTGGACCGCACCTTGTCCCGACGACCAGTTCGGCAGGTCGCCGTTGCAGCAGTTGTTGTGCACGATCGGCACGTCGATCCCGTCGGCCCTGGCCTTCGCCTGGAGCTGTTCCATGTAGAGCGGGTCGACGTTGGCGCCGTATTCGTTCTCCACGTTGTACGCGATCACCGAGCCACCGCGGGTGACCTGGTGGCGGGCCAGGATCGGGTTGATCCGGTCGAGCCATTCCCGGTAGGCGGCGGTGTATCCCGGGGCGCTGGACCTCGCGCGTCCTTCGACCGTCTTGAGCCAGGCGGGAAAACCGCCGCCGGTGGTCTCGGCGTTGATGTAGGGACCGGGCCGGGCGACCACGTAGAGCCCGAGCTCCTCGGTCATCCTCAGCAGTCGTTCCACGTCCCGCACGCCACTGAAGTCGTACACACCGGGAGCCGGCGAGTGGTATCCCCAATGGAAGTACAGCGACACACCGGTGAACCCGGCCGCCTTGATCTTTTCCAGGATGTCGCGCCACAGCTCGGGGCTGGGCAACCGGAAGTAGTGGAATTCACCGGACCACAACATGATCCGGCGGCCGTCGACGGTGAGGGAATACTTGTCGTAGCCGACCTGATGTCCAGGCGCCTGTGCCTGGGCGGCCGTCGTCTCGCTCGCCGCCGGACCGGGCGCGACGACGAGACCGAGCAGTACCAGAAAAGCGACCAAGATCCTCATTGGACACCTTCTATCGTCAAGGCTCTTCCTGCGGACGTGATCGGGTCGTCTCCCTCGGAGAGGGACACCTGCCAGCCCGCCGGCGCGGATTCCGCGTCGACGTGGATCTCGTCGCCCTCACGGCGGGTGTGGAACGTCGAGTCGCCGACAGTGGTGGTGATCCGGGCGCCGTCTGCCAGCTGGTACAGCCGCAACGTGACCCCGTCGGCGTAGTCGTAGTCCGGCCGGTCGTCGACCGCGCCCAACGGCAGGACGGTGTTGGGGCGCACGAGCAGCGGCACGGTGAGCATGTCGCAGATCGTGGTCACCCACCTCGGGCCCTGGATCTCCTCACCGGTGAAGAAGTCGGTCCAGACGCCGTCCGGCACGTAGTAGGTCACTTCGCCGTCGTCCGAGAACACCGGCGCCACCAGCAGGGAGTCGCCGAGCATGTACTGCCGTTCCAGGTGGTCACAGGCCGGATCCGCGGGGAACTCGAGCGCCATCGCCCGCATCATCGGCGTGCCTTCGGCCGACGCCTGCGTTGCCGCGTGCCACAGGTACGGCATCAGCCGCGCTTTGAGCTTCGAGAACACCCGCAGGACGTCGACGGCCTCCTCGTCGAACAGCCACGGCACCCGGTAGGACGAACTGCCGTGCAACCTGCTGTGCGAGGACAGCATCCCGAACGCGATCCAGCGTTTGAACAAGGCCGGATCCGGGGTTCCTTCGAAGCCGCCGATGTCGTGGCTCCAGTAGCCGAAACCGGACAGGCCGAGGGAAAGCCCGCCACGCAGGCTCTCGGCCATCGACTCGTAGGTCGACTCGCAGTCGCCGCCCCAGTGCACCGGGAACTGCTGCGAGCCCGTGGTTGCCGAGCGGGCGAACACCACGGCCTCGCCTTCCCCGCGTCGTTTGCGGAGTACCTCGAAGACGGTCTGGTTGTAGAGGTAGGTGTAGTAGTTGTGCATCCGCTCGGGATCGGCTCCGTCGAAGTAGACGACGTCGGTCGGCACCCGCTCGCCGAAGTCGGTCTTGAAACAGTCCACGCCCTGTTCGAGCAGAGCGTCCAATTTGGACGCGTACCATTCGCGGGCGGCGGGATTGGTGAAGTCGACCAGCGCCATCCCCGGCTGCCACAGGTCCCACTGCCAGACGTCGCCGTTGGGTTTCCGCAGCAGATAGCCACCGGCAACCCCCTCGGCGAACAACGGGGACCGTTGCGCCACATACGGATTGATCCACACCGAGATGCGCAGGTCCCGCGCTTTCAGGCGTTCCAGCATCCCGACCGGGTCCGGGAAGGTCCGCGGGTCCCATTCGAAGTCGCACCAGTTGAATTCACGCATCCAAAAGCAGTCGAAATGGAACACGCTCAGCGGCAGGTCGCGTTCGATCATCCCGTCGACGAACCCGGAGACGGTCTTTTCGTCGTAGGACGTGGTGAACGACGTCGACAGCCACAACCCGAAGGACCACGCGGGCGGCAAGGCCGGCCTGCCCGTCAGCGCCGTGTACTTGCGGAGGATCTCCTTGGGACTCGGGCCGTAGATGACGAAGTACTCCAGTGACTGCCCTTCGACGCTGAACTGCACCCGGGACACCGATTCCGAGGCGACCTCGAAGGACACGTGACCGGGGTGGTTGACGAAGACGCCATAGCCGGCATTCGTCAGGTAGAACGGCACGTTCTTGTAGGCCTGCTCGCTGCTCGTGCCGGCGTCGGCGTTCCAGATGTCGACGACCTGACCGTTGCGCACCAACGGCCCGAAGCGCTCACCGAGCCCGTAGACCAGATCCCCCACGCCGAGGTCGAGCTGGTCACGGACATGGTGCCTGCCATCGAGACTCATGAAACCCATGCCCTTGGCCCCGCTGGTGGTGAGCACCTTGCCGTCCGCGACGAAGTCGACCTTCCACCCCTCGCCGCGGTGCAGCCGGACCGACAACCCGCCGGAGGTGAGCGTGCGGCCGTCTTCGGAGACTTTCGCCTCGTCCTCGGCGGTCGCCAGACCGAATTGGGGCTCCTGCGGGAGCCCACCCTCGAAATGTGTGACGCCTACGCCGATCACGTCGGGCATCGGCGAGGAGAACCTGACCGTCACCACCGGCCCCTTCAACAGGTCTCCGCGGTGGCGGATGCGATGGGTCGGCGCGTGCACCACGATCCGGCCGTCCCCCGCGGCGAGATCGTGCACCTCGACCGGGTGGGCCGCCTGCACCCCGTCGCGCAGCAGCCAGTATCCGTCGCTGAATTTCATTTGACCGCCCCTGCCGTAATGCCACGTGTCAACGTCCGCTGGAAGATCAGGAAGAAGGCGATCGCCGGGATGACCCCGAGCAACGCCGAAGCGCTGGTCATGGTCGCGTCCATCATCCGCTGGCCCTGCAGCAGACCCAGTGCGACCGGGACGGTCTGGGTGTCGTTGGAGATCAGCAGGATCAGGGGCAGGAAGAACTCGTTCCATGTCCAGATGAAGAAGAACACGAACAGCACGCCGAGCGTCGGTTTGCTGATCGGCACCACGATCCGCACCAGGGTCTGCCATTTGTTCGCGCCGTCGAGATACGCCGCTTCCAGCAGCTCGTTCGGGAATCCGACATAGGTGGAAGACAGCAGATAGGTGCCGAACGCGGCCTGGATGATCGTGAAGATGATGATCACGGACAGCTGCGTGTCGTAGAGACCGGTCTCGTTGGCCAGGAAGTACAGCGGGTAGGCCAGTGCCTCGTGCGGCAGCGTGTTCGCGATGAGGAACGCGACAAGGATCCACGTCCGGCCGCGGACCTTGCCGATGCCGAGTGCGTAGGCGTTCAGCACCGAGATCACCACGGCGAGCACCGCGACCGACACACTGATCACGACGCTGTTGAGCAGCTTCTGCCCGAAACCGACCCGTTCCCAGAAGTCGATCAGACCCTGCAGGTACACACCGTCCGGAAAGGACAGTGGGCCGTCCGACGCGTATTCCGACGGTGACTTCAGCGCGTTCAGCACCACGATCAGGAAGGGCGCCAGCATCACGAACGCGAGGATGATCAACGACCAGAGCGTCACATGGCGTTTCACGCGCGCTCACCCCGGTTCTGCACGCGGAGGAACACCGTGGTGAGAACGAGGATCAGGATCGTGAGCACGGTCGCGATCGCCGCGCCGTAACCGACCTGGGTCTTCTCGAAGAAGTTCTGGAACGAGTAGTACGAGGGCACGTTGGTCGAACCTCCTGGCCCACCCCGGGTCAGCACGTAGATCGGCCCGAACACCTTCAGCGCGGCGATGGTGCAGGTCAGCAGGACCACGAAGACCTCCGGCCGCAACTGCGGCACGGTCACATGCCAGAACCTGCCCCACCACGACGCACCGTCCAGCTCGGCCGCCTCGTGCAGCGACGGATCCGCCCGCTGCATCCCGGCCATGAAGATCACCACCGGATAGCCGAGCTGAATCCACACCATCACGCCCATCACGCTCCACAGCGCGACATCCGGATCACCCAGCCAGTTCTGCGCGAGCGAGCCGAGCCCGATGCCGGAGAGGAGCTCGTTGACCGCGCCCTCCGGTGCCAGGATCCAGCTCCACACGATCCCGGCGACCGCGATCGGCAGCACCTGCGGCAGGTAGACACAGGCTCGCAGCACACTGGCCGCCCGCGTCCCGAAACGCTTGGCCACGAAGTCGAACAGCGCGGCGGCGATGACCAGTCCGACCACGGTCGGCACGATCGCCATCGCCACCACGAGCCCGACGTTGTGGCGGAACGACGCCCAGAAGGTGTCGTCCGCGAACAACCGCCGGTAGTTCTCCAGCCCGGTCCACTTCGGATCCCCGGCGCCTGACCACTGGGTGAAGCTGATGCCGATGTTCATCAAAAACGGCACCACGATCACCGCGATCAGCAGCAGCGCGCCGGGGATCAGGAAGAGTAGATAACTTCCCCGTCCCTTGGTCATTTGCCGACGTTCGCCAGATTCTCCTCGTAGGGCTTGGCCAGCTCGTCAAGCGCCTGCTCCGGCGTCGCGGTCGACGTGATGAGCTTCTGCGTCGCCGAAACGTGGACGTCGTAGTACCCGGGAGCGGGCCAGTCCGGATAGAACGCCAGCTTGTCCTCTGTGGACAGCTGAGTGAAGTCCCCGACCAGCTCCTCGAGCTGAGGATCGGCGGGCGGGGTCGGGCTGTTCACCACCGGGACACCACCGGCTTCACGCAGCTTGTCCTGGATGGGCTGGGACATCGTGATCGCGATGAAGTCGAGCGCGAGATCCCGGTTCTTGGACCCTTTCGGGATGACCCACATGTTGCCCGCGGAACCCGAGGTCATCCCGGGCCACGGCACCGAACCCCATTTGAAGTTCTTGATGCTCTGGGCCAGCCTGCCGTACCACCAGCTGCCGCTGATCATGATCGGGAACTTGCCCTGCATGAACGAGATGCCCATTCCCTCGGCGTCCACACCTGCCGAGTCCTTGCTGATGTAGCCCTTCTTCACCCAGTCGGCGAACGTCGTCGCGCCGTAGGTCCACGCGGCGTCATGGAAGTCCACCTTGCCGGTGTAGCGCTGGTAGCGGTCCACCCAGCCACGGTCGGCCTTGGTGAGCGCGAGCTGGTACAGGACCTGGTGCGCCGGGTATTCCGAGCCGCCGACGGCCAGCGGGGTGACGCCGGCAGCGGCGAACCTGTCCATGGCCGCGGTCAGCTGCTCGATCGTGCTGGGCACCGCGAGGCCCTGCTGCGCGAACATGTCCTTGTTGTAGAAGACCTTGACGTACTCGGCGTAGTTCGGGACCCCGTACCAGTTCCCGGCCCCCATCACGCCGTTCTCGTCGTAGCGGGCGGTGGTCTGGAGTGCCGGGGTGAGTTGCTTGTCCCAGCCGCGTTTGGTCACTTCCTCGCTGATGTCGGTCAGCAGCCCCTGTTTGGAGAGCAGTCCCGCGGTGGCGTTCCCCTTGTTGTACTCGAGGATGTCCGGCGCGTCGCTCGAGTTGAGCACCATCGGCGCCGTCTTCTGGATCTGCTCGAAACCCTTCTCCTCGAAGGCGACCTTGACGCCGGGATGGCTCGCCTCGAACTGCTTGATCGCTTCGGCCCAGGCCATGCCCATCGCGCTGTCCGGTGGCTCGTAGTGCCACAGCTTCAGTGTTTTCGGGTCGCCGCTGCCGGAGCCGGACCCGCAGCCGGCGATGGCCAGCATGGCGACCATGGCAGCCGCCAGAACTCGCTTGGACATCAGGTGTTCCTCCAGAAATCGATGATCGTCAGCCGGTGAGGGTCCACGTGGCCTGGTCGGTGTGGGTACGGCCGTCCTTCACCCCGGTCACGGTGACCACGTTCGGGCCGGGGCGCAGGGAGATTTCCGGCCAGACGACGGACCTCTCGGCGCCGCTGCGAGCGGCGCCGATCTGTACACCGTTGACGTGAAGGGTGACGGCGTCGGCGTTGGTGTACGCCTTGACGTCGGTTGTCGAAGCGATTCGACTGGTCCAGCGACCACTGGTGAGGTGGACGACCGGGGTTCGCGTCCAGTTCGCCTGATACCAGTAGTAGGCGTCCTTGCGGATCTCGCGGTCGCCCGTCACCAGTCCTTTGTCGTTGCGGCCGTAGGTGTCGCCTTCGCTGCGGCCGTCCGAGGCGAAGTCGAACATCACCCAGACGAAACCGCCCCACAGATACGGACGGCTCTCGATGGCGCGCCAGTAGTCCTCGTGGAACTTCGCCTGGTACTCCTCGGGGTGCCAGTCCGAATCCGGCACCGGCCGGGGCGGGCGCTCTTCATGCTGGTGGATGCTCGCACCGGCGCCGTACTCGCTCATGCCGATCTTGCGCCACGGGTCGGCGGCGTGCAGTTCGTCGGCCCACTTCCCGAAGTCCGCGGTCGAATCGGTGTACCAGCCGAAGTACTTGTTGTAGCCGCTGATCTCGGCGTGGGAGTTCAGGACACCGCGATCCCAGACACAGCAGCTCGCGTAGGCGGTCATGCCGCCCGGCTGCTCGGCCGTGACCTGACGGGTCAGCGCGGCGACGAGTTCGTTGACCTCGGGTGTGTCGTTCCACAGTTCGTTGCCCAGCCCCCAGAACACCACCGACGGGTGGTTGAAGTTCTGCCGGACCAGTTCACCGGTCTGCTGTTCGATGTTGGCCCGGAAGCCGGGGTCGGTGCTGGTGAGGTTGACCAGCGGGATCTCGGTCCAGACGAGGAAGCCGTAGCGGTCGGCGAGGTCGTAGAACCGCGGCCCGTGCTGATAGTGCGCGGTCCTCACGGCGTTCACGCCCATTTCGGCCATCAGCCGGAAGTCCTCGGCCAGATCCGCCGGGGAGATCGCGAAGCCCTTGCCGATCCGGTCCTGGTGCAGGTTGACACCCTGCACCCGCAGGTGGTTCCCGTTGAGGGACAAGCCCTTGTCCGGATCCGCGGACACGGTCCGGACGCCGAGAGGCTGGGTGACCGTGTCCGTGACCCGGCCCGTGCGCGGATCGATGACGTCGACCGCGACCTGATAGGTGAACGGATCCGCACGTCCGGACCACCTCCGGGGCCAGTCGATCATGAGGGTCTGCACGACCGGGGTCCCGGCCGGGCGTACTCCGGTAGTCCCCTGGGCAATTGTCCTGCCGTACTCCCCGGTGATCCGGGTCCGCACCTTCGCGCTCCCGCCGGCGAGCTTGGTGGTCACGTCGATCGTCGCTTGCTCCGCCGACACGTCACGCTGGCGCAGGTAGACGCCCGGCCCGCCCAGGTCGAGCAGGTCGACGTGCAGCCGGTCGGTCATGATCAGACTGACGTCGCGGTACAGCCCGCCGCCCATGGTGAAGTCACCCGACAACGGCGCGACCGCGGGGTCCGGCGCGTTGCTGACGCTGACCGCGACGAGGTTGGCCCGGCCCGGCCGCAGCACGGTGGTCGCGTCGAACCGGAATCGGGAGTATCCGCCCTTGTGCTCGCCGAGGCGCACGCCGTTGACCCAGACCACCGCGGTGGTGTTCGCGCCGTCGAACTGCAGCCACAGCTTCCGGCCCGCCGTCTGCGGTGGCACCACCAGCGAACGGCGGTACCAGCCGACACCGCGGTAAAAGTCGCCGCCGCCGTCCTGGCCGTCTTCGGCGTTCCAGGTGTGCGGCACCGTCACCCGCGACCAGGCGGAGTCGTCGTATCCGGCCTCCGCCGCACCGGGCGCGTCCCCCTGGTGGAACCGCCAATCCCGGTTGAGGTCCATGGTCTGACGGCCCGCGGACGCCGGAACGGCCGACGCGGGCACGAAGGCGGCACCGAGCAGAAGAAGGACGACTACGAGAGTGGAGACCGCCATCCTTTGGTGATGACCGCTGGCCATTACGGCCTCCTCGAAATCCGCTGTGATCCGACCTGTCGAAGCGCTTCGACGTACGATAAGGCCGCCTCGTCGGTCAGCACAACGCCTTGACCGTTTGCGATGCGGCCTCTAGTGTCGAGACACTACTGCCGAGCGTTAGCGATAACATTCTCGCCCACCCGGCCGGATCCGGCTGAGATCCGGTGTCGGTCAGCCCGACCTGTGCGGTGAAGCCACTGTTCCACGAGTTGTCGACGCGATACGCGACGGCGGAGCCGGCTGTGTCTCCGGCCGTCCACCCCCGCCTGACGGCGGGATCAGGTACGGGCCGAGGTACCCGTGCTTGACCGTGTTCACGCTGGTCCAGTCGTCGTTGAGAATGCCGCCGGTGTCACCCGAATTGGGATTCCACGACCAGAAGGTGAAGTCCGTTCCGGACGGGCCGGAACCCAGGTACCGCATCAGTTCCCGGAGCCACACGCCGTCACGCTGGTCTCTCAGCGTCGTGCCGAATTCGCCGAGCAGCACCGGTGCGATGTTCTCCTTCTCCAGATAACCGAACCAGTGGTCCCACAACGCCGGCAGATTGGCCGGGAACGCCGGATCGTCGAACCAGGGCTGAGGGAACACGGAGGTGGCGTACTCGTGCGCCGAGTAGACCAGTTTCTCCGGTTTCGTCAGCCGTACCGGGAACCGTCGTGCGCCCGAGAGGTTTCCGCCCCACCAACCGCATTGCGGCGAGCCGGTTCCGGCGACGCAGTCCACTCCCTCCACGATGATCAGCCAGTCCGGATTGACCGTCAGGATCGCGTTGCCCGCCCGCTCGGCCGCCAGCCGCCAGTCCACCGCCTGGTCACCGCAGCCCCAGCATGCTCCGCCACTGCCGGCGGAATGTGGCTCGTTGTGCAAATCCGCACCGATGACCGTGCTGTTTCCCCTGTAGCGCAGGGCAAGCGCCTTCCAGTCGTTGATCCAGCGGGTCTCCGGGTAGGCACCGGTGTACCAGAGCGGCGACTGCCCGGCGGCATCCGGGCGGTGGCGGTCGAGGATCACCCGCATCCCGCGGGCACCCGCTTCGGCGATGACCTTGTCGACGATCTGGATCCCGGACAACCCGGCCAGGTCAGGATTCTTGGCCAGATCGATGCTGGTGGGCGTCGATCCGGAGTCGAGCATCTGACTGGAATACGGGATCCGGATGGTGTTGTAGCCCAGTCCCGCCATCTGCGCGACCATGTCGCGGTAATTACGGGCCCACAGGCCGTGGAAAGTGAAGTTCGGCGTCTCCGCGCCGAACCAGTTGACCCCGGTCATGCGCACCGGCGCGCCCTTCGCGTCGACCAGTTGCGCACCGCGTGCGCTCCAGTAACCGGAACCGGTTCCCGCCGCGGAAGCGGGCGGGCTCACCACCGTCAAGGTGGTGAGCCCGACCATCGCGGCGATCAGGCACTTCAGTGTGCGTGAACGCCAGGTTTTCACCAGTGTCTCCTGTTCAGCCGAAGAGTTGGACGTGCAAGGAGAACGCGGTGGCGATTTCTGCCTGTGCCCAGAACCGGTGGTACTCGAAGGCCGGGGCCGTGCCACCGTCCAGATAGGACCGGACCTTGGGCCATTGCGGGTCGTCACGGAAGAAGGACCGGATCGACAGGAACGTGCTGTTCGCGTCGATCGTGTCCCCGTTCGGCATCGTCCCGGTCCAACCCGTCGGAACGTACGTGCCTTCGCCCGTGGCCGGGTTGTAGGCGTCGTCGAACCGGGCGTAGTCCGTGCGAGTTTCCGGCGTGCTGATCCCGAGCTGATCGGTGTGGGACAGCAAAGCGTTCAGCAGTCCCTCACCGGTGCTCTTCGCGGCCGCATTGCCGGACCTGGCCGCGTAGTTCAGCAGAACCTTGGCGTACGCCGCCGCGACGCCCACGTCCTGGCTCTGGTTGAGCACCCGGACATGCAGGCCCGCGTTGGAACCGGGACTCGCCGGGTTCCAATTGTCCGGCGCGCCGGTCCATTCGAGATCGGACGGGACGCGGAAGTCCGCGCCGGTCGTGGTGTTCGCGATGGCCCACGGAACCCACTTGGCGAGGATCTTCTCGGCCCTGGCGTCCCCGGTGAGCTGATAGAGCGACGCGACCCGTTCCAGGTTCCAGACCTGGAAGCCGAACCAGCGGTTGCTGGGCGGGTCCCTCCAGACCGGATGGGCGTCGTAGAACATCCCGTAGAACGTCGGCGTCCCGGCCGGCGGCATGCCGTACTGACCGTCCCAGCTGTTGGTCACTCCTCCGGCTATCCCGCCTTCGTTGGCCTGCAACCATTGCAGCACTTCCAGTTGCCGGTCCAGGCTTTTCGCCCAGTCCGCGGATCCACTGGCCGACAACGGTTTCAGCGTCGGCTCGTTCGCCAGGGCGTACGCCGCCAGCGGGTTCTGGTAGCCCTGATGGCTCGCGCCGTCACCAATGCGCCATGCCCAGCCTGCCGACGTGTCGGTCGCACCGCCCCAGGCGTAGTACCAGGACATCAGGTAATGCGCACTGTCCTTGCCTGAGCCGACGGGGCAGCTCGGGCTGGTACAGCCGCCGATCTTCTTGAAGTACTTGTCGAACATGGCATACCGAAGGTAATCGCCCATCTTCGACGCCTTCTTCACGACCGCGTCGACCTGTGCGCCCTTGCCCTGCGTGGTCGCCCACTTCTGCGCCAGGTACGCGACCTGAACGGCACGCGCGTCCGCGTCCGGGGCGTTGGTGTACTTCCACTGTCTGGCGTAGGACGCGTCCTTGGTGAACAGATCCAGGTATCCGTTCGGGCCGCCGAAGGCGAACGTATCGCAGGACGGCTGAGGAATGGTCTCCCATACGGATTCCGACGAACCGCGCTGATAGGTGTTGATATAGGCGGGTGCGGTGGTCCCGTCACCACAGCGGCCGAACCCGTAGGTGTTGTCCACGTCCAGCAGCCAGTGCATACCGTAGATGTCGTCGGTGCCGTGGGCCGCTTTCAGTTCGGCTGCGATCGGATCGGAACCGACGGGGGTGCCGGTGTCGAGTACGGCGGGATACCGGTCCATGCGCGGGTGTTCCGGAGCGTAGGTCGCCGGCTTGCTCGCGTTGTACTTCGCGTTCGTCGGCTGATCCGCGTGGGCCGGGATGATGTACTTCTCCATCGACGCCCAGGCGGCGTTGAACGGCGCCCAGTCCCCTTGGATCTGCCCGTACGCGGCTTCCAGCCACAAGTAGTAGCTGAAGGCCTCGGACGTCGTCTGATGCCCGTGGTCCGGAGCCTCGACCAGTAGGGTTTCCACCGAGTGGTACGGCACGAGGAGGTCACCGAACCGCCGGAAGTACCCGTTGTTCGGATCCTTGATCTTGTTGTACTGCACCAGGAACGCCGCTTTGAGCTCGGGCGTGGCCGGATCGAGTTCGCTCGCCGTGATGGCGGCACTGTCGAAGCCGGCCGAGGCTGCCGAGAAGGTCGCGGTGGCCAATGCTCCCCCGTTGGCGGCGGAGGTGACGGTGACCTTCTGCGCGACGTTCCAGTTCTCGCTGGTGAAGGTCAACCGCGCCGGTGTCGCCGTGAGGTCGGCACTGCCCGCGGTCCGGGCGATCGTGACCGGCACCGACGCCGCGACTGGACGGCTCGCCAGTGCGACGTCGACCGTGGCCGACGTCCCCTGCCGAAGGGAGACTGTCGGCGGAGTGGCGACGATCGTCGGAGCGGCGAGAACCCGCACCGCGATCGGCGAGGACACCGTGGACGCGCCTTTGTCGTCATAGGCCTTCGCTGCCACCGAGTACTGACCTGCCGCCGTCGCGGACCAACCGAACTGGAACGGCGCCGTGGTATCGGAGCCGAGCAGCTGAGTGCCGGCGTAGAACTCGACCTTGCCGATCGTGCCGTCGGAGTCGCCGGCCTCGGCAGCGAGCGGGATGACCGAGGAGACCGGATGACTGGAGTTGTTCGCAGGGCTGGTCATGGCGACCGTCGGCGCCCGGTTCGGGCCGGTGCACGCCGTCCCGTTGACCGCGAAGTCCACCGGTGCCCGGTTCGCCGTCCCTCTGCTGCCGTTGAAGCCGAACTGGACGGAGCCGCCCACCGAGACGACCCTGTTCCAGTCCACGTTCCGCACCGAAACCGCGGCTCCGGTCTGGCTGGGCACGCCGTTCCAGAGCTGGGTGATCCGCTGACCGTCCGGGAACGTCCAGGTCAGATTCCAGCCGTTGATCGGTTCTGTGCCGGGATTCCGGATCGTGACGGCGGCGCCGAAACCGGTACTCCACTCATTGGTCACGCTGTACTCGGCTGTGCATGCCACGGCGGCCGAAGCGGCTGGAACGGCGGTGAGCATGGCGCCCGAGATCGACGCCGTCACAGCTAAGACAAGCAGGGTTCTCCTGGGTCTCATGGATCCTCTCCTCTGGCCGGACGGGCATCTGGGAGCGCTCCCAGTCAGGTTAACCGGTCGGCAACATTCTGGGAAGACCGAGCACAATCCCCTCGCATCGGCGAATATCTCAGACGGTTTGGCGACGAGTGGGGTATTGGCAAGATCTCTTTGAGAGGTAGGGCAAGTGTGGCGCGTGGGGTTACCCCCGTGCAGGTGTTCAGCCGGCCGTGAAGGCCTCCTTGCCTACCCTGACGGTAGGCAAGGAGCCCTTCACTACCCCGCCGACGTGACCCAGAGTCCGGCGAGGGGCACGTTCGCCTTTCGGCTCAATAAGTTAGCGCTAACACATTCAAGGGGAGACGGCCGCCTCATGCATCGGCTCACAGAGCCGCATCCGGGGCGGACGGGAAACCGCTCCAGAACAGATCCTCATACACCCGGGCAGGCCAGCCAGAGCAGCGACAACCTTCGGCCGGCGGAAGGTGGCCAGGTAGTCCCCGCGCGTCTCGAACTGACCGATGTTGACCGCACGCGTCCCGTCCGAGCTGACAATGACGTTCGCCGAGACGTAGCCGGGCTGCTCCCTCAGGTGCGAAACGGTACGCGCGAAGTAGTCAGCCACCTGCTTCCGCTTGCCAGGCGTGACGGTGAATACATTCATGTAGGTCAAGACCGAGGAGCCGCGCTCGATGATCGAGCGATCCTGATCGTTCACGTGGTCGACGAGCTCGACGCTGTATCGGTCGCGCAGCGAGACATCCGGCGCGAGTTCGGCGATGATCGCCAACTCGCGCATGCCGTTCCCGGACAGGCCGGTCGCCCTCAGGACCATACCGCTGGTGATGACTCCGGCCCGCGCCTCGCGGTCGATCAGTGCGGCGGCTCCCGTGAGCACACGAGCCTGGAGGTCAGGGCGAGTGGGCAGGAGACTCAGACGAATGTGATCGTCCCCTTGTCGCAAGGTCAATGCCATGGCGTTACTCCATTTGGTCGTACGCCGGAGCCTATAGCGCAACGGTGGCCGAGTCTCCTCGTGAAACCCATATGTGATCTTCGGGACGGCGACACCGGCGCGGCCTTCTTCGAAACGATTCGACGGTCGGCCGTATCATCGACCGGTGACCACCATCGCAGACGTCGCCCGCGCGGCAGGGGTTTCGCCGAGCACGGTGTCCTACGTGCTGTCGGGCAAGCGGTCGATCTCCGAAGAGACCCGCCGTCGGGTGCAACGCAGTATCCGGAAGCTCGGTTACCGCCCCAACGCCGGAGCCCGGGCGCTTGCGAGCAGCCGCACCAACGTGCTGGCACTCGTCGTCCCACTTCGGACCGATCTCAATGTCCCCGTTGTGATGCAGTTCGTCGCCGCGACGCTCACCGAAGCCAGAGAGTACGACCACGACGTGCTGCTGCTGACCAAGGACGAAGGCCCGGACGGTCTCCGCCGGGTGGCCGCGTCGTCGATCGCGGACGCGTTGATCGTGATGGACGTCGAAGCCTCGGAACCACGTGTGCCGGTCCTGCGATCGCTGAACCGGCCGATCGTGCTGATCGGCGTCCCCTCCGACCCCGGCGGCCTGACCTGCATCGATCTGGACTTTGCGGCCGCCGGCGCCGCATCGGTCACCCACCTGGCCGACCTCGGGCACCGCGAGATCGCGTTGATCGGACCCTCCCCCGCCGTCTACAAACGGGGCACGAGCTATGCCGGACGTTTCCTGCGCGGCTTCCGGCAGACGGCCACCAAACGCAAGATTCGCGCGGCGTCCTTTCCGTGCCCGCCCTCCTATGAGGCCCTTCGCGCTTGCCTTGACGACGTGTTCGCCCGTCATCCCGGGGTTACCGGGTTGGTGGTGCACAACGAAGCCATCCTCGGGCCATTGCTGTCCGAGCTGGCCCGGCGCGGCAAACAGGTGCCGATGGACATCTCGGTACTGGCGGTGTGCCCGGAGGACATGGCCGTGTCGCACGCGATGCCGCTCACCTCGATCGCGATCCCGGCGACGGAGCTCGGCAGCCTGGCCGTCGAGATGGCGATGCGCCAGCTCGACAGCGAGGCAGGCCAGTCCGAGGTCAGGCTCCTGTCACCTCTGCTGACTGAACGCGGCAGCACCGGCGCAGCGGCTTCGTGATTGTCGCCGGCGTTGGGTCGGCACGTGGAAGTACATGAAAGTCGAGTTTCTGCGGCTGAGCCGAGGGAAGGGGCCTTCACGCGCCGCCCCGCATCGCGCGGCAAGGCGCGGCATTTTCGATTTCACTCGTTCGGCCCAGCCGCCGGAGTGGCGAAATCAGCCCGGCGCCAGTACCTCCGGAAATGCCGGTAGCCGCCTCAATACGAATCGTGACATCGGACATTTGCCGAGGCGGACGGCACCGCGTTCTGGATCGGCATCCCCCATGTGGGT
The DNA here is from genome assembly GCA_963766045.1 of uncultured Actinomycetota bacterium. Lineage (GTDB taxonomy): Bacteria > Actinomycetota > Actinomycetes > Mycobacteriales > Pseudonocardiaceae > Amycolatopsis. Next base: position 4,499,737 of record CAVXYN010000003.1, read on the forward strand.
GGGGGTTCATGATAAAAATCGGCCTGATCTTGTCCGCGGCGACACGGAGGGTGAGGCGAGGACGCGTGCCAGCGCCTGCGGTGTCCCCTCCTCGTGTCTGCGTCATCGGACGGGCCCCCACTCGCCGACCGTCCGTCAGGAGTTCGTGAACCCTCGTGCAGAACAAAGACGAGTCCGAAAAACCGTATGACAAGTCGATCCGGAAAAGGCTGACCAGGACGGTCCTCATCCCCAGTGTCACCTTGCTGGTGCTCTGGACCGCCGTGTCGTCGTACTTCGTCGTCAACGGTCTTTACGTCCGGCTGGTCGCGGCCTCGGTGCGCGAGGTGTCGATTCCCGCCGCCACCGCGCTGGCCGCGTTTCAGAAGGAACGCCAGATCGCCTTGCAGTACCTGGATGTTCCCGCACAGGGGCAATCCCGGCTGCAGGCACAACAGAAGGCGACCGACGAGAAGCTCGCCGCGCTGCAAGCGGCTTTCGCCGCGACGATCTCCAACGCCCCCGACGAGATCGCGACCAAGGTCAACGCGTTGAAGGACCAGTTCGATCAGTTGCCGGTGGTGCGCTCACAGATCAACTTCCGGAGTATCGATCGCGACCAGGTCAACACGTACTACAACGGGGTGCTGGACACCGCGGCGAACCTGTTCGACACGCAGGCCCGGGTCGTGCCGGACGCCGACGCCGCGGAAGGCGGCATCACCGCCACGTCGGTCTTCCGGGCAGGCGACATGATGTCGCGCGAGACGTCGCTCGTCGCGACGGCGTTCACCGCCGGAACCTTCGCTCCTGACGATTTCCTCGAATTCACCGAGCTTTCCGGCTACTACCGGACGCAGCTGGCCCAGATCGCCCCCTTCCTCGCCCCCGAGGTGATCGCCAAGTACGAGGCGGTGACCGCCGGTCCGGCTTGGCAGCAACTGGCGAACGCGGAGGACGCGCTCGTCAAGCACGGCCCGTGGGAGCGCGGCGAACAGGGCGGCGTGCCGGTGACCGAAGCCGACTGGCAGAACGCGACGAACCAGGTCGCCCAGCAGCTCAACGACCTCGCCATCGACCAGGCGGACAAGGTTTCCGCGGCCGCGATCGACTCCGGCAATGTCCAGCTGCGCAACGCGAGCATCGGCAGTGTCCTCGCTCTGCTCGCATCGCTGGTCTCGATCATCGTCGCGGTCCGGGTGTCCCGCTCACTAGTCGACCGCGCGCTGATGACGCGCCTCGCGCGGCTGCGCAACGACTCTCTCGACCTCGCCCGCAACCGGCTGCCGAATATCGTGAGCAGGCTGAAGAACGGCGAACCCGTTGACCTGAAAGAAGAACTCCCGCGGCTCGACCATGGCCGGGACGAGATCGGTCAGGTGGCCGAAGCGTTCAACGTCGCGCAGCTGACCGCCGTCGACGCCGCGGTGAGCGAGGCCAAGGCCCGCAACGGTGTGCACAACGTGTTCCTCGGCATCGCGCACCGGAACCAGGTCCTGGTCCACCAGCAGCTGCAGATCCTCGACCAGATGGAGAGCCGGGAGGAGAACTCGACGCAGCTGGCCGCACTGTTCCAGCTCGACCACCTCGCCGCCCGTGCCCGCCGCACCACCGAGAACCTGATCATCCTCGGCGGCAAGCAGCCCGGCCGCCGCTGGCGCAAACCGGTGACGCTGATGGAGGTTCTGCGCGCGGCCGTCTCGGAGACCGAGAACTACGCGAGGGTCCAGGTCGAACAGGTCGCGGATGTCGCGATCGTCGGCACCGCGGTGGCCGACACGATTCACCTCATCGCCGAGCTGGTCGACAACGCGACCTCGTTCTCACCACCCGCTTCACTCGTCGAGGTGACCAGCCGAGTGGTCGCCCGCGGTGTCGTGATCGATGTCTCCGATCAGGGACTCGGTATGAAGGAAGGCGTCCGCGACTGGGCCAACTCGATGATGGCCAAGGCCCCCGAGTTCGACGAAATGGCCCTGCGAGCCGATTCCAGCCTCGGCCTGTTCGTGGTCGCGCGCCTGGCGGCCAAGCTCGGCATCGTCGTCACCTTCGACCCGTCCCGGTACGGCGGCCTCCGGGCAACCGTGCTCATTCCCACCCAGCACCTGGCCGCCGACCAGCACGAGGATCACAGCGGCGACGCACCGGCGGAGGACACCGCGGTTCTCGCGCCGGTAGGCGGACCCGCCCCGCAGACAAAGGAAAGCGCATTTCGGCCCATGGACGCGACCAGCACGTTCACCGGTCAGATCCCGATGAAACGAGACGCCGGACCTACGCCGTCCCCGGCTCGCGTGCCCACCCCGCCCGATCCCGTTCCCGCCGAGCCATCCTCGGCCACGGAGGTCAAGCACGCCCCCCGCTCGGCGAAGCCGTCTCCCGGACCGACCGACAACCGGCCGCGGTTGCCGCGGCGAGATCCCCAGCAGAACCTCGTCCCCCAGCTCGAGAACGGGCCGGACGACAGCCAGGAAACCGTGCCCCCGGGGGAAACCACCGCCCGGACGCTCGCGGCGTTCCACAAAGGCACGCGCCGAGGGCGCAAGGGAACAGCCGATCAATAGCGGTGAGAGCACCCACGAAAGTCCACCAGGAAGCCCACACAGGAAAGTCAAGGTCTCTCGAGCATGAACGAGTACGGGAATCCCAAACCCGATCTCAACTGGCTGCTCGACGACGTGGTGAACCGCGTCGTCGGAGCACAGAACGCCATCGTGCTGTCCGCCGACGGCCTGCTCATCGGCAAGTCGGCCAGCCTGAGCAAGGACGACTCGGACGCGCTGTCGGCCATCGCCTCCAGCCTGCAAAGCCTCGCCAAGGGGGTGAGCAGGCAGTTCTCCCGTGGTCCCGTGCTGCAGAACATGATCGAGATGGAACGCGGCTATCTCTTCGTTTCGGCGGCGGGCCAGGGAGCGTGCCTCGCCGTACTGGCCGCCGACAGCATCGACGTCGAGATGATCGCCTACGAGATGAACCGGTTGGTCAAACGCGTCGGCGACTACCTGGCGTCCCCGCCACGTGAAGCCGCGGAAGTACTGCGGGAAGCCACATGACCGAGGACGGTTGGTACGACGAAGCCGCTGGGCCGCTTGTGCGGCCGTACACGATCACCAGCGGCCGGACGCCTGATGAGCGCTCACGGCTCGACTTGTCGACCCAGGTGATGGCCCTGCGGTCGGAACAGGAACCGACCGGACTCGGCCCGGAGCACCGGGCGATCGTCCAGCTGTGCCGCCGGCCGTTGTCCATCGCCGAGATCGCGGTCTACGTGAAGGTCCCGCTCGGTGTCGTGCGGGTGCTGTGCGACGACCTGATCGAACGTGGCCTCGTCATCACACGCTCCCCCACCCACCACCCGGCGCAGGCGCCGGACCTCGAAACTCTTCAGGCGGTTCTCGATGGCCTCATCAAGTACTGACGGCATGGGGATGGACATGGTCCCCACCCCGCTCAAGATCATCATCGCCGGCGGCTTCGGCGCCGGGAAGACCACCATGGTCGGCTCGGTCAGCGAAATCCCGCCGCTGACCACCGAGGAGGTGCTGACCGAGGCGAGCACCGGCGTGGACGACCTCTCCGGGGTCGAGCGGAAGCACACCACGACCGTCGCACTCGACTTCGGCCGGATCACCATCTCGCGACGACACGTGCTGTACCTGTTCGGCACCCCTGGCCAGGCGCGGTTCTGGTTCATGTGGGACGACCTGGCTCGCGGCGCGATCGGGACGATCGTGCTCGTCGACACCCGGCGGCTCGAGAGCAGCTTCCCCGCGATCGACTTCTTCGAGCGCCGGAAGATCCCCTTCGTCGTCGCGGTGAACTGCTTCGACAACGCGCCGCGCTACACCTCGGACGAGATCCGCGAAGCACTGGTCATCCCGGACCGCGTGCCGATCGTCATGTGCGACGCCCGCGACCGCGACTCGAGCAAGCTCGCGCTGATCCGGCTCGTCAAACACGCGATGACGGTGGTGACGGCGCCGGTGTGACGCAGACATCGGACGACCGGCCCCTCCCGGACGTTGTCCCTTACCGGACAGGAAACTCCCTACGAATCGCCTATTGCGGAGGTGGCCGCGGTGACGCCGGGTGCTGCGGCCGCGAAACGAGTCATCCCGCTTGGCGCAATTGGTAGGACCGATCGAGTGCTGTCAGACCTTGAAAACTCAACTGCTTGATAGCATTTCGCCCCGTGATCACTGGCTCACCGAAGTTGTCCGATCAGGTCAGGGAAAACGGAAACTATCCAGCACAGGGCCGGCTCTTCGGTGAGTTCCTCTGTGGTCTGTGGGCCACCGCGTGCGAAGCGCTCGCGGTTTCGGTCAACCAGGCCGTCCGGTCCACCTGGGAACTCCGAGCGGCGCTCCCCTCGTGGGCGGGGGCACGAATCGGGCCAACCCCGTCCCGGCCGTCATACGTCGCGGATGACGGGTTCCCCGCCGAAATGTCGGTGAACTGGTCCGGAACCCATCCCGAGTTGCGGCTGCTGTTCGACTGCGACGGCGAAGCGCCGGGCGGGCACGGGCTGGTCTCGCTCGGCAGCGCGCTCGATGACCGATCCGGCGCGATGGCCGCCGCCCGTCGCCCGAGGCGGCTGCAAGAGATCTTCGTGTCGCGAACGGACCTGCCGTCGCCCGCGCCAATGTGGTACTCGGTCGCCTGGCGGCCGCCCTCGAAGGCCGTCCACAAGATGTACTTCGGGCTGTACGAGTGGCCGCTCCCCCAGCGCTATCGCGCGGTGGGCGAGGCCATGGACCTACTGGGCATGACCGCCGCCTGGAACGACGCGCGCGGACGGATCGAAGCCGTCGACGGACAGCGGGAGATCGAGTTCTTCGGCTTGGATCTCCGTGATGACGCGAGCGCCAGGGTGAAGATCTACTACCGCCACCACGGCGCCGACGTCGGCGAAATGAACCGCGTCGCTTCGGTGGCGCTCCACCACGACGCGAAAGGCGCGTCGGCCGCCTACCGGACGCTCACCGGCGACCGTGCCGACGCCGGTGAAGCGGCCTTGAGTTGCTTGGCGTTCCGTTCCGGCCTGGCCAGGGTCGCCGAGTCCACGATCTATCTCCGGCAAGCCGCCCTGGCCTCCTGTGATCAGGAGGCGGTGGACCGGACCGCCACGCTGTTGCGCGCCGAGGGGGTGGACCCCGGCCGGTTCCGCGCTCTCGTCGCCGCGTTGGCACCCGGACCGCTCGAAGACAGCCGGGGACTCTTGGAGCTCGTCAGCCACCGCGCCGCGGGCAGGCGCGGCGACATCACCACGTACTTTCGTTTCCCCGTCTACGAACGAGCCGGATCGCACCCCATCTCGGCTGTTGATCTCGCGTAGCACCCACTGGAAGATGATCTCGCGAAGCACCATGAGAAGGAGCCGACCGTGACCCACCAGGATGTGGAATGCATCGCCCGCTACAACGAGGAGCGGCAACGGGACTACGAGTCGTCGGACCTCGTCCGGCTGCTGGCCGATGAGAACACCGCCGACGAAACGAAAAAAGCCGTACTCACCTATCTGCAGCCGTGGTCGAACGCCTTCCAGCGGATGATCAGCGCGCGGGTCACCTTCGAATCCGATCCGGAACTGCGGGCGCTCGCCCTTGAGCACCAACAGGAAGAGGTCGGTCACGACGCCGTCCTCGCCAGGAGCCGCGCGGGCGATCAGCGGGTGGTCTGGGACCCGGTCATCGAGGCGGGCGCGTCGTGGTTCGTCGACCAGTTCGCCATCCTCCCGGGTATCCAGCGCGCTGTCCTCGCCCACCTCGCCCTCGAAGCGGGCAGCCTCGTCTTCAGCAGGGCGGGCGCACGCGCCTTTCCCGACGACGCCTACTTCACGTTGCACGACGAAGCCGATGCCGAGCACCTCGAAATGGGATACCGGCTGCTGCGGCAACGCGCCGACTGGACCCCCGACGACCTCATCACTGTGCTGGACCGCGCCTGGCAGGTCATCACCGTGGTCTCCGACCGCATCGCCGAGAACGCCTTGCGGGACACCACAGTCGCCGCATGACGACGACCACCCCGCCCGAGCCGCTCACCGCGGCTCGGGCCGTCGCCGATGAAGCGGCCCGTGCCTTCCAAGACACCTTCGCCGAACGCCTCGTCGCCGCCTACCTTCTCGGCAGCGTCGCGTACGGCGGCTATTCAGCGGCTGTCAGCGACATCGACCTGGCGGTCGTCCTCGCCGATCGCCGTGGCGACGATCCCGGCACCGTCGAAACCCTATGCGAAACCCTGCACAGGCAAGGCAGTCTGCACCGCAAGCTCTCCGTCTTCTGGGGCTCCCTCCCCGCTCTGCGGCAGGGACGAGACGACGGACGCCTTCCCGCCATCGACCGGCTGGAGCTGGCCGAGGGCGGCTCGCTCCTGCTCGGCGACGACGTCGCGGGCCAGGCGGCCCGGCCGTCCGCCGACGAGGTACTGGTGGAGAGCGCCCGGTTCGCGATCACCGTCCTGGCGACCGAGGCGGTGACCACCGAGTTCCGCCAGCCACGCCGGTTACTGGAAGATCCGGTGTGGTTCACGAAGGCAGTACTCTTCCCCGTCCGTTTCCTTTACACCACAACGAGAACCACGGGACGGGCCGCCACCAACGACGAGGCCGTCGCCTGGTACCTGACCCGGCCACAAGCCGTCGCACCGTCCTTGGTCCGCCTGGCCGCTCAGGTCAGAGCGGGTGATCCGCTGGATCCCACGCAAGTCGCGCGTCGGCTCGCGAGAGACTTGCTCCCGCTTTATCGGCACTACATCGACGACCAGATCGGTCATCTGCGTCGCGCCGAGGCTCCACCTGACCTCGTCACCGCTTTCACGGACTGGCGACAGCGTCTTGCCAGTGACTAGTGGAAGCACCACAAAGCGACGTCCGTGAGCCCGGTCGTGAACGAAACCGCCTCGCTGATCACATGGCGAAGCTGGGATGCGGCGGCTGGTTGTATCCGGTGTTCTGCCACGCGACCGCGACCCGGTATTGCCGGTCCTGCATCAGCGACGGCCGCGAGATTCCCGTGGAGTCCGTGGTGGAGTAGATCCGCAGTGCCCGGTTGTCGGTCGTCGGCCAGATGACCTCCTCGCGCCAGTCCCCGAGAATGTCGGCGGACAACGCCGGAGTGGCCTTCGTGCCGTTGTTGGAGCGGACACCCGAGGCGGTCAGCAGCCGCGTGTCGCCGCCCGTGCCGTACTTGTCGATGTGGGTTCCATCCAGCAACTCACGCTGCGCGTCGCCGTCCCACCACACCACGAAGTTCATCGAACCAGGTTTGCGGGCGGCCACCTGCGCGCCGTTCGACGCACCACGCAACCCGCCGACACAGGCCGACCACACCTCGGCGCCGGCGTTAGCGGCCCAGATGTCCGCGGCGACGCCACGCCCATTGTCGCCGCACGCCGGTGCGCTCCAGAGGATCTGCCCGGTGCGGGCATCGCCCATCCAGTGCGCGGGTTCGTTCGTCCACTCGGATGGTTTGAACACCTCGAGGCCCGCCCTCGACGGGATGAAGTCGCCGACATGGTAGGCGTCACCGTGATGGGTGTTGTTCTGCCACAACCCCGACCCGTTGTCGTCGATGGCCATGGACCCGTACATGATCTCGTCCCGGCCGTCACGGTCGACGTCGGCCACCGACAACTGATGGTTGCCCTTACCTGTCCACGCCGAGCCATTGGTCGACGAGTTGGAGTCGAACGTCCAGCGGCGGGTGAGTTGACCGTTGCGGAAGTCCCAAGCCACGATCACGCTGCGGGTGTAGTAGCCGCGGGCCATGATGATGCTCGGCCGCGAACCGTCCACATAGGCCGTGCCGGCGAGGAACCGGTCCACCCGATTGCCGTAGTTGTCACCCCACGACGACACATTGCCCCGCGGCGGCACATGGTTCGCGGTCGCGAGAACCGCGCCGTCGGTACCCCGGAACACGCTCAGGAACTCCGGACCGGCCAGGATGTAGCCGCTGGAGTTGCGATGGTCCGCACTCGCGTTACCGATCACCTGGCCGGTTCCGGACCGGGTCCCATCCGCGGTCTTCGTGACGACCTCGGCCCGGCCGTCGCCGTCGTAGTCGAACACCTGGAACTGCGTGTAATGCGCACCGGCACGGATATTGCGGCCGAGATCGATCCGCCACAGCCGGGTCCCATTGAGCCGGTAGGCGTCGAGGTAGACGTTCCCGGTGTAGCCACCCTGCGAGTTGTCCTTGGCATTGCTCGGATCCCACTTCAGTACGATCTCGTACTGACCGTCGCCGTCGAGGTCGCCGACACTCGCGTCGTTGGCGCTGTAGGTGTAGCGCTCACCCGAGGGCGTCGTCCCACCGGCCGGGAGCTGCAACGGCACGTCCCTGCTGCCGGCGGTGATTCCGGCGGAGAACGTCAACGATTCCTCGGAACTCGCCACGGCAGCTCGTTCGGCACCGTCCACCACCGCGCGCACGGTGTAGCGCGCGTTCGGCGGCGCACTCTTGTCGTGATAGCCCGTCGGACCGCTGACCTGCGCCAGTCTGAGGCCGTCCCGATAGACGTTGAACCGCACACCGGGTGGATCATCGGCCAGCTGCCGCCAGCTGACCCGGTTGCCGTCGGCGCTCTGGACGTTGATGACGCCGCGGCCGAGCCGATCGGCCTGTGCTGTCGGCTGCGGCATCGCGGCGTCCGGGGAGGCCGCGGTGATGGCCGGGGCCAGCGCGAGTGCGGGCCCGGCGAGGCCCGCCATCAGGGTGACGGCGATCGGGACCACACACCACCGGCGTAAGCGGACAGGGACACCAGCGCTTCGCATAGGGCACTCCATCGAGCCTGCGGGCGAATCGAAGCGATTCGATCGTACGCTTCGACTGAATCCGGGTCGGATTACCAATCCATAATGAGAGTTCTGTGTATTGAACAGGAACCAGGAGATCTCGGAATCGAACCGATTCAACTCACGTCATGGTGATGTTAACCGACCTGACGCAGCGAGACAATGGTTCGCACGGCGGAAGGCATTCCGGTGATCCGCTCACCAGACCGTCACCTGGCCAGCGGACGGCGCTCACCCGGGTGGAGGTGTTGACAGCCGGGTCCGGCCTGCCTACCGTCGGCTGGAAAGCGCTTTCCCGCTCCATGCGGCGGCGCTCGAAGGTCACTCCTCTCCACCCCTGCAGTCCAGGGCGGGCATCGTCGCCTGCCCGACGGGAGGATCCACCATGTCGAAGAAATCCTTGCGCATCAGCTTCGCCGTCGCGGTTCTCGTGGCGGCCACAGTGCTCGGTTCGCCACCGGCAACGGCAGCGCCGTTCGACCTCGCCGGCTGGGCGACCCAGGGCGGCGGCACCACCGGCGGTGGCAGCGCGACACCTGTCACCGTCACCACGTCGTCGGCGTTGATCTCGGCGATGAAGTCGTCGAGTGCCGCCGTCATCCGGGTGTCCGGGTCGATCGCCATCTCGGGTATGCAGAAGGTCGCCGCCAACAAGACCATCATCGGTGTCGGCTCGAACGCCGCGATCACCGGTGGCGGGCTCAACATCAGCAACGTGTCCAACGTGATCATCCGCAACGTGAACTTCCGGAACTGGTCCGACGACGCGATCAACGTCCAGTATTCGACCAGGGTGTGGGTCGACCACAACAGCTTCTCGAACGGCTACGACGGGGCCGTCGACGTCAAACGCGCGTCGGACTACGTCACGGTGTCCTGGAACAAGTTCAGCGATCACGACAAGAACATGCTGCTCGGGCACAGCGACGGCAACGGTGGCGAAGACCGCGGCAAGCTCCGGGTGAGCTACCACCACAACTGGTTCGCCGGCACGAACCAGCGCCACCCGCGAGTGCGGTTCGGCAACCCCGTCCACGTGTACAACAACTACTACGCCAGCGTCGGCGACTACGGTGTCGCGTCCACAGTAGAGGCCGGCGTGCTCGTCGAAGGAAACTACTTCGAGAACACCGAAGACCCGTTCCACCGCGGCGAAGGCAGTTCGCCGGGCGGCAGCCTGGTCGCACGCAACAACCACTTCGTCAATTCCGGCAGCGGTGACGCCGGTGGCAGCGTGAAGAGTATTCCCTACTCCTACACGCTCGATACGGCGAGCAACGTCAAGTCCACCGTCTCCGGCGGGGCAGGCACAGGCCGAATCTGAACGGTACGTGAAGGCCTCCTTCCCTACTCTCAGGGTCAGGAGGCCTTCACGTACCTGTGACGTCAGTTGCGGCCGACACCTGCATGGTCGCGTACGTGCGCGGGGACGGCACCGGCCGGGTCCAACCGTGGTACGAGGGTGGGTATCCAGCCGACATCGGTGGCGAGGTCCGGGTCGAAGGCCGCGTTGTGGGCGGCGACCACGTCGACGGGCCGCCGGTTCGCCAACGTCCCCGTGGCGTGAAGCGCGGTTCCTTTCCACCACTTCGCGAAGGTACTCGGGCTCACGTCACGTGAAGTCTCGAAGAAGTTGTTCTCCGCGTATAGCTTCGACTCGACACCGACGCCCCACGAATACTCGTAGCCCGCGGCTTCTGGTACCACATAAAGGTTGTTGTACACGTGCACCTGTCCATAGCGGACTCGCGGAGCACGCGAACCCAGATTCTCCAGTAGATTGTGATGCATCGTGAGGCGCAGCTTGCCCACGTCGTAGGTCGGACGATCGGTGTTGCCGATCAGCAACGACTTGTCGTGGTCGTGGAAGTGGTTGTACGACAACGTCACCAGGTCCGCGCCGTTGACGACGTCGAGCAGTCCGTCGTGCACCTCGTACGGGCGCCCGAAATAGGTGGGCTGTGAGGTGTTGCCGCCGTCGCTGAACTCGCACCGGTCGACCCAGACATGCGTGGCGCCCGTCAGCACCAGGTTGTCGTACTCGGAGTTCCAGTTACCGGTGTCGCCGTCGGTCGGGTCCCATTGCGGGAAGCAGTCGTACGCGTTCTCGAACCGCAGGTTCCGGATGATCACGTTATCCGCCGCGGAAGCCCGGAGGGTGAGCCCGAGCAGAGTGGCGTCGTCACCCAGGCCGACAATCGTGGTGTTCGACGGCACGGCCACCACGACCCGCTTCGCCTGGTTTGCCTGCGACCGGGCGCGCGCTTCCTCGAGTGGACCAGACGGTTCCACCTTGCCCCAGGTCGCCGGGTCGTAGTGGGTGAGGTACGCGGGCAGGCTGTAGCCCGGATCGGCATACTGTTCGCAGGTGATCGGACGGCCGGCGTCGTCCACATTGCCCTCGATCGTGCCGTGGACATAAACGATCTTCGGCTCGGCTCCCCGCAGCGCGGTTACGAGTTCCGCGCGGTCTTTCACGTGGTGCACCTGATCAGCGGTGGCCGCGGAACCGCCGATGGTACCGGTGGTGGCCGCCGCCCAGCCGTCGCGCGGGCCGAGCGGTTGACGACCGAGGTGTTCGAAGTCGGCGCTCGCGGGTGTCGCCGAAGCGAGCACCAACGCCGCCACCATGGGCAGGATTCTGCTGAGCATCAGGGGTCCTCCTCGTACCGATGGGGAACAAGACGAAGCGCCACATAGTCCGCGATCCGGTCGGCGTCCCAGTTCCCGTCGGCGATGATCGCGTGATGGGTCAGGCTGAGCTCTTCGCCGGGATCGAGCGGCAACGGCTCGTGGAAGGTGACCGCGAAGCTGACCACGGGAAACGGCGCCGTGCGGACATACCATGGCGTGGGATACCGGGGGTTCGACGGGCAGTCCACGAAGACCACGGTGGACGATCGGAGACTCATGTCATGCGTGCCGGTGTAGGACAGCCATGGCGCGCGCCGTCCCATCGCGTCGTCGTCGTGGAATCCCGTCGACGTGACGACGGTACCGCCGATGAAAGACCGCGGACCACGCCAGAACAGTCCGCCGTAGCCCGCGGTCGGTCTTCCTTCGGTCACCGGGCTACCCCACCGCAACGGCCTGCCGCTCGTGTTGCGCAGCCGCGTCGTCCAGGTGAGCAGCCAGGAACCATCGAGGACGTCCACCTCGCCGACCTCGATCGACCGGTCTTCGACCAGCCAGCACTCCCCGGACCAGGTCTCCCAGTCCAGCCGGTGCCGCAGCTGTACCCGGCCGCCGTCGGATCGAGTGTTGTGCCAGGCCACGTGCCTGATCGAACCGTTGTTGTCCAGCGAAACGTAGCCCCGGTCACGGACGAAAGTCCGGCCGCCCCAGAAGTTCTCCCCGGACAGGTTCGCCGCGGTGAACTGCAGGCCGTTATGCCAAGTGTGATCGTGCGGACGACACGCGCTGACCACGTCGCCCGTTGTCGTACGAAGTGGGTGCAGGTACGGTTTCGGCGAATCGGATCGCGGAACGTCCGGTTCGACCACATATTCCGCCAGCTCCAGATCACCGGCGGCGATCAGCATGCTTCCGTTGCCGGGGACCAGTTTCAGCTCGCCCATGGGACGCCCATTTCGGAGAACAGGACCATGTTCTCGGCCACGGATTCCACGAATTTGCCGACGCGGCGCACGATGTACCGGCGCTCCGGTCCGTCGCCCGCCGTGTCCACCCATTCCGGCGGAATGGCTTTCGGGCCGGGATGGTCCCGTACGGCCTGGACGAACGCGGTGAACGCGAGCGTCTGGCTCAGCGGAGCCACCAGAGGCGTCTTGTCCTTGATGTGCCTCGCCAGATCACGCAGCAGTTCGATCGGGGGATCGGCATGCAGCTCCTCGCCGTTGATCTCCAGCCGGTCGGACCGGTACCACCACCTCGCCGAACCCTCCGTACCGTGCACCACCACGTACGGCTCGAAAACCTCGTCCGCGCAGAGGGTCGCCGCGGCGGTCACCTCTACACCGTCCGCGAACGTGAGCCTCGTGCATGCGGTGTCGTCCGCCTCGATGTCTCTGGCCCGGTGGAGTTCGACCTCGATCCGCCGCGGCAGGATGTCCGCCCGGCCGGTCACGAGTACCGCGGTGGCGATCGCGTGCGCGAACGGGTTGGTCAGCGAACCGTCCACAACGGATTTCCCGGCCAGCTGCCGCCGGCCCGCCCATCCGTTGCGCCCGTAGTACGCGTCGCGCCGAATCCACGCGCCGGCGGTCCCGGCGCCGATCAGTTCGCCGATGGCGCCGATCTCGATCGCCGCTCGTATCCTGTGCAGCGCGGCCGAACCGAAACTCTGGAAACCCACCTGGCATTGCACTCCCGCGCCGCGGATTTGAGCCTCCAGCCGATCGAAGGCCTCGAGGTCGAGTACGGGTGGCTTTTCCAGCAGCACATGGCATCCCGCCGCCACGGCGGCGAGCGCCGAGTCGAGGTGGGTGTGCGGCGGGGTCGCGATCACCGCGATGTCCGGGGCCGTACGTTCCAGCAGCTCTCCGAGATCACCGGTGACCACCGCGCCCGGCGGCAGGATGCCCACCGTCTCCGGCGTGGGTTCCCGCACATCACAAGCGCCGGCGAAAACGATCTCCGCGGCGTCGTGCAGGGCACGAGCCCGGCGCAGATGAACAGCAGCGTGCCCGGCCATGCCGAACACCACCACCTTCGGCCGCGTCATCGGGTGGTCCCGACGGCGGCCATCGCCAGCGGCCCTGCCACCACGAAGAGCATCAGCGGGTGCAGCCACACGAGCAGGCCCGCGGTGCCGGCCGCTCCGGCGAGCAACGCCGAGCGGCGGACGTCCAAGCTGAGGTTCAAAGCGGCCCGGAACGCGGGCAGCCAGCTTTCGTAGGAGGCCATCACCGAACACGTGCGCAGGGACACGATCACGGAGACCGCGAGCAACACGGGAAGGACGACCGACAGGACCTGCCCACCGGGAAGCGCGGTGCCGAGCAGGGCGAGGTCCGCGCTCAGCGCCAGAACCACCGCGGCGACGCCGATGCTGAAGGGAATTCCCCCACGCAGCCCGCGGACGAACTCGGCACGGAACGTCGCGAACATCGGCGGTGAGTCCCCATCGCGCCATCGGCGCACCACCTTGCATCCGGCCGCGAAGGCGGGCCCGGCGGTGACCACGGGAACCGAGGCCACGCACACCAGCATGCCGAGCAGGAGGCAGTCGGAGAACTCCGTCAGCCGGTCACGCAGCATCGCGGCTACCCCTTCATCCCGCTGGTGTTCACGCCTTCGACCAGCAGTCGCTGGAACACCAGGAAGAACAAGACGATCGGCACCAGCGCCAGCGCCGACATCGCGAACATCGCACCGAAATTGGACTGGCTGCTGGTATCGACGAACAACCGGAGTCCCAAGGGGACGGTGAACTTGTCGGCGTCGTTGAGATAGACCATCTGCGTGAAGAAGTCGTTCCACGTCCAGATGAAGGTGAAGATCGACGTGGTAACCAACGCGGGTTTCGTCAGTGGCAGCGCGACATTCCAGAACGTCCGGTAGACCCCGCACCCGTCGATGGTGGCCGCTTCGTCGAGCTCGCGGGGTATCCCCCGCATGAACTGCACGATGAGAAAGACGAAGAACGCTTCGGTGGCAAGGAGCTTCGGCAGGATCAGCGGCAGGTAGGTGTTGGTGAGCCCGGCCTGCTTGAAGATCACGTACTGCGGGATCAGGGTGACATGGTGCGGCAGCATCAGGGTCGCGATCATGAACACGAACAGCGGTCCGGAGAACCGGAACCGCAACCGCGCGAAGGCGTACGCCGCCAGCGTGCACGAGAGGACGTTGGCGAGCACCGAGGCGAACGCGACGATGAAGGAGTTCAGGAAGAACGTACCGAACCCGATCCCCGCCGCGCCTTCCCAGCCCTGCCGGTAACCGTCCAGCACCAAGCGGGTGGGCAGCAGGTTCAGGCTGGACAGGATCTCCGACTGCGGCTTCACCGACGCGAACGCCAGCCACACCAGCGGATACAGCACGATCGCGACGGCGAGCACGCACACGACGTGCCAGAGCACCGTCTTGGCCCGGACGCTCATGACCGGCCGCCCACCCGGTCGTCGCCGTAGAAGACCCAGAGTCGCGCGCTGCGGAAGATCACCGCGGTGACGATCGCGATCACGGCGAGCAGCACCCAGGCCATGGCCGACGCATATCCCATCTCGAAGTCCTCGAAACCGGCCTGATAGAGGTAAAGCGTGTAGACCAGCGCCGAGTCGGCCGGGCCGCCGCGGCCGCCGCCGATCACGAACGCCGGCGTGAACACCTGGAAGGCGTGGATGGATTCCAGCACCAGATTGAAGAAGATGACCGGGGACAGCATCGGCAGCGTGACGTGCCAGAACTTGCGGACCGCGCGGGCACCGTCCACTTCGGCCGCTTCGTAGAGCTCTCGCGGGATCTGCTTGAGCCCGGCCAGGAAGATCACCATCGGCGCCCCGAACTGCCAGATCGACAGGAGGATGATCGACCAGAGTGTGTAGGCCGGGTCGTCCACCCAGCTCGGCGTATCCCAGCCGATCCCAGCCAACACCTCGTTCACCGTGCCGCCCTCAGTGAACATCGCCCGCCACACCAGCGCCGCCGCCACACTGGCGCCGAGCAGTGACGGGGCGTAGAAGGCCGCTCGGTAGAAGCCGTTGGACGCGGCCCTGGTGTTGAGCATCATCGCGACCAGCAGGGAGACGAGCATCTTCAGCGGGACCGCGACCAGGACGTAGATCAGGGTGACCTGCACCGACTGCAGGTACCGGTCGTCCTCGGTGAACATGTGGACGAAGTTGTCCAGACCGACCCAGCGGGGGTCGGTGAACAGGTCGTACTCGGTGAAGGACAGGTACAGCGAGACGATCATCGGCCCGACCGTCAAGGCGATCGTGCCGATGATCCACGGCGCCAGGAAGACATAGGCCTGTGGCTGGTGGCTCACCCGCCGCTTCCCGGCCCTGCGGGGGCGGCGATCCCGCAGGGCCGGCGCGCCCGAAGACGGCGGCGTTGTCTGAAGAACCGCCATGGCTTACTTCAGGTCTTTCTGTGCTTCGGCCATGAACCGGTCGACCGCGTCGTCCACGCTGAGCCGCTCGAAGGCGACCTCCTCGTACGTGCGCTGCAACAGCTTCTGGATCGAGCCGGCACCCTTGGGCGGCACTGCCGGGGCCGGCCCGAGCTTCGGCTCGATCAACGCCTCGTACTCGAAGATCACCTTGTTGGTGCCGGTGGCTTCGCCCGCCAGTTGCTGACGGATCTTGAGGTTGGGCGGCAGTCCTCGCTCCGCGCCGAGGATCTTGCCGACGTCCGGATCGTTGATCAGGAAGTTCACCAGCTTCGCGGAGGCTTCCTGTGCCTGGCCCCTGGCCGAAACGGACAGGAACATCGCGGGACGCCGGTACTGACCGGTGTTGGCGGGATCGTCGCTCGGGTACGGAGCGACCTTCAGGTCCGTGCCATATGCCTTCTGGTAGCCGGGATACACGCTGTCATAAGCGAATTCGGCGCTGGTGAGCTTCTTGCCCAGCGGCGACTGCTCCGGCGACGTGTTGTTGGACGCGGTCACGTCGGCCGTCGACGCGGCCTTCGTCGTGCGGAACCGGCCGGCGAGCGTCCAGAAGTCGCGCAGGTCCTCGGCACCGAACCCCAGCCCGCCGTCCGGTGTGTAGACGGATTTCCCGTGCTGCCGCAACCAGATCTCCAGCGCGCTGTCGAGCAGGCCGAAGTCGGTCACGCCGCGTTTGGTGAAGCCGCCCGCCGCGCTGACCTTTTCGGCAGCCGCGCGAAACGCCTCCCAGGTCAGCGGCTTGCTCATGTCCACGCCCGCCGCCTGATAAGCCGCCGGGTCGTACACCAGCGACGAAGCGTTCTGTGCCCACGGGATGGCGAACCGCTTGCCGTCGATAGTGCCGGTGGCGGCCAACTCCGGATTGACGTCGGCGAGCGTGATCTCCTTGCCGGCACCCTCGTTGAGGTCCAGCAACACCTTCCGCTCCCCATACTCCGACAGGTAGCGGGTGTCCATGGTCATGACGTCCGGCGCGTTCCCCCCGGCGGTCTGGGTGGCGACCTTGTCCCAGTAGGCGTTGTACGCCGAAAACGTGGTCTGCACCTTGATCCCGGGATTGCGTTGTTCGAACAGCTCGACCGCCTTCTTGGTGATGGTCGCCCGGCCGTCACTGCCCCACCAGGCGAAGGAGATGGTCACCTCGCCACCCGAACCACCCGTGTCCGATCCACACGCGGCCAGCAGCGGTGCCACCATCAGTGCGGCGATCACCGCCCGCAGCCCGAGTCTCCCTGTTCTCATGCCCGCTCCATCCCAGACCCGCGCCACTTGCAAGTTTTCAGAAAACCTGACCGTGGTCGAGAACGGTAAGGCTGCCGGTAATCGCTGTCAACGACCGAACAGGCGCTATGCCTGCAATCTGACCGGTTTGACAGGCCGTACAGACCGCGCAACTATGTCAGAGTTTTCTGCAAACGATGGGAGTGCTGCCATGGGCGGGGACTTCGGCCGACCGGTCACCACGGCTGAGGTCACCATCGGAGCCAGAGCCATGCCCACCACGATCTCCGACGGGATCGGCGTGATCGGGGTGGTCGTCGGCGACCTGGCCGACCCGTTCCTCGCCCCGATAGTCGCCGGCGTTCAGGACCAGATGTTCCTGGCCGACCACCTCGCGCTGGTGTGCGGCACCGGCGGCGACCCGGTGCGGGAGATCGGACAGCTGGACCGGCTCCGGCGGTTGCGCGCCCGCGGCGTCATCCTGATCGGCGGCACGATCCGCGACGGCGAGCACCAGCTCGAACTGAACCGCCTCCTGACCGGATTTCTCCGGCGCGGCACCAACGTCGTCTTCTGCGGCAGGCCGCCGATCCCCCGCCTGCGGCAGGCATCGGCGATCACCTTCGACAACACCGGCGGGACAATGCGCCTGATCGAGTTCCTGACCGGGCTCGGTCACCGGCGGATCGGCTATGTCACCGGTCCGCCGCTGCATTCGACCACCCGGGAGCGGTTGCACGGATTCCGGGCCGCTGCCCTCGATCACGACCCGCGGCTGGTGATCGAGGGCACCTTCAGCTGGGAGTCCGGTTGGAGTGCCGGCCAGGAACTGTTGCGGGACAACGACATCACCGCGATCGTCGCGGCGAACGATCTGATGGCCGCGGGCGCGCTTGCCGCCGCCCGCACGCACGGCCGATCGGTCCCCGGCCAACTGTCCGTCGGGGGGTTCGACGACATCGAGTTCTGCCGGGACACCCAGCCGCCCCTGACCACCGTCCGGCTCGATCTGCGGGAAGCCGGCGTCAAGGCGGGACAGCTCGCCTGCGGCATCGGCGTGCCTCCCCCGACCGGCGTCATCCGGCTGGGCAGCGATCTCGTGGTGCGCCAGACCACCAGCCGCGTCAGGGAATGACGGGCACCCGGTGAACACCACGCCACCATCGGTTCGGCCCGGCCCATGGCACGCCGATCTCCGAGAACAGGGCAAGGCGTTCCGCCGCGACCGCGACCTCCTCGCCGATCCCGCGCACCACCGGATGCCGCCCCGGACCGTCGCCGACGGAGCGGATCCAGCCGTCCGGGATCGGCGCCGGCTCCGGCGCGTCCCGGACGGCCTGCACCACGGACGCGAACGCCCGGGTCACGGCCAGCGGGGCGAGCAGCGGGATCGCCGGATCCCGCCGATGCGCGAGCAGGTTGCGGAGCAGATCCGTCGGCGGCCCAACTGGAACCCGCTCGTCGTTGATCTCCAGCCGGTGCGTCTTGTACCAGAATTTCGCGCGGCCCTCGGTGCCGTGCACCAGCACGTACGGCTCGTGATCCTGCTCCGCGCACAACGACGCGGCCACGACGATTTCCGGGCCCGCGTCGAACCGGACCCGCAGGCACGCGGTGTCGTCGGCTTCCAGATCACGCGTACCGAACAGCTCGAGCGCGATATCCGCGGGATCTCGTTCCGCGACGCCGGCCACCAGCAAAGCCGTCGCGACCGCATGCGAAAACGGGTTCGTCAGCGCACCGTCGACGACGGCCTCGCCATCCAACCATCGACGCCCGGCCCATGGATTGCGCGCGTAGTAGGCGTCGGTGCGGACCCAGGCGCCAGCCGCACCGACGCCGACCACGGCACCGAGTTCCCCGCGGCCGATCGCGTTCGCCAGCAAGGGCAGCGCGGCGGATCCGAAACTCTGGAAACCCGTCTGGCAGATCCGGCCGAAGCGGGCGGCGAGCTCGGTCAGCTCGTCGTAGCCGTCCAAATCGAGCACCGGTGGCGTTTCGATCAACAGGTCGCCACCCGCCCGCAGCACTGCTGCGGCGATGGACCGATGTGCGTGCGGCGGGGCGGCCACCACCACGACATCCGGTCGAGCCTCTCGCATCAGGGCGTCGATGTCGCGATGCGCGGTGGCGCCGTCCGGCAGCTGGGAAAGTGCCTCGGCGGACGGCTCACGGATGTCGCACACGCCGGAGAACTCCGCACGACCCTCGTCGTGCAGTTCGCGTGCCCGCCGAAGGTAAGTGGCCGCGTATCCGGACGTGCCGACAACAGCAAGGCGTGCGGTACCCGGCATTGGGTCTCCGATCCTGCAAATCTCCGCGCTTTTCTGCGCGCTCACGCTAGGTGCGCTCCACCCACGATGTCAAGGATGAATGCGCAGGTAGAGGGCAGTTTTCGGGCAGAGAGAAGCAGGCCGGGCCGATGCCGAATTGACAAGGAAGCAGACGATTTACATCATGTTGTGCAAGTCTGCTCAAGGGAGCCTCGTGACCGTCACCATCCATGACGTCGCCCATCGGGCGAAGGTCTCCATTTCCACTGTCTCCCGCGCGTTCAGCGCCCCCGACCTGGTCAAGCCCGAGACCCGCAGCCGCATCCTCGCCGCGGCCGGCGAACTCGGCTACCACCCGGTCGGCGGGCCACGCAAACCGGCGAACCGCACCGGGCAGATCGGGATCATCGTTTCCGACCTCGGCAACCCGTTCTTCACGGGCGTCCTCAAAGGAGTGCAGGCACGAGCCAGGCAGGACGACCTCGCGGTGCTTTTCGCGAACAGCGACGAAGATCCGGTCGTCGAGGAGAACCTCGCCCGCACCATGGCCAAGCAGGTCGACGGCTTGGTGCTGTGCAGCCCCAGCATGTCGGACGCGCAACTGCACGATCTGGCCAGACAGACCTGCGTCGTGCTTCTGAACCGGGAATTAGAGGGCATTCCGTCGGTGGTGATGGACAGCCCCGGCGGCATGCGCCAGGCGATCCAGCACCTGACCGCGCTCGGCCACCGGCGCTGCGCGTTCATCGGCAGCCCCAGGGATTCCTGGTCCAGTTCGGCACTCAGACGCGGTCTGCTGCCGGCCGCCGAGGAGCACGGTATCGAGGTCGTCGAGTTCGGACCCTTCCCGCCACGGTTCGAGGGTGGCCTGCAGGGCGCGGACCTCGCGCTCGCCGCCGGCGTCACCGCGATCATCGCGTACAACGACCTGGTCGCTTTCGGTATCCTGGCCAGGCTCAACGCCCGTGGCGTGCCGGTACCGGACGAGATCAGCCTGGTCGGGTTCGACGATCTGGTATATGCCGCGATCTCCGCGCCTCCGTTGACAACGGTGTCGATCCCCGCCGAGGCCGCCGGCCGCGCCGCCGTCAGCGTCCTGCTCGCCCTGCTCGACGACGACCACCGGGTCGCGGCCAACCAGTCGCTGGACACGTACCTCATCGTCCGCGCCACTACCGCCCCGCCCCGGTCCCAGGCATAGCGGCCTCCGTCCGGCTCACTCCGAGGTGCGCGTTCGCGTCGGCCTGTGTCCCGCCGGCGGCCGAACCGAGGTATTCACGAAGCGGTGCCTGACGAGCTGTGCGCACGATGCGCTCTCGACTCGCCACCGATAGCGAACCGGCCTTGACCCAGGTGTCCCCCACCGCCTCGACATGCCTGACGAAGGCGCCCTTGTCAGCGAACGGCGCAACGTCCCAGACATCGTCGAGGAACGTCACCCCGTTCTCGCGCGCGGGATTCGCCACTCCGGAGTCGAGCCCGCTGAAAACCACCTGTGGCTCTGCCCGGACGAAGTACGAGTGGAACGCGTCGGTGGTCCCCTCGAAGAACGGGGCCAGCTCGATCCCGCCTAGCGTGTAGTGCAGCGGCTTGCCCCCGATCGGGGTCAGGTTGCCGGAGAGATCGCCGGACAGTGCGGCCTTGCGATACAGGCCGAACTCCAGGAACGTGGTGCGCGGATCACGAGCGACGAGGTGAATCGGCCCGTACATGAGGCTCTGCACGCCGGGCCGGTCGAGTGCCTGTTCGGTGCGTAGCGTGAACGGCATGCGGATCCGCACGGTGTCGCCGGTACGCCACGACCGGGAAATGGTCAGGTACGTCCCGGGCACCGCCTTGCCGACGTAAGGCACTCCGTTGATCGTGACGGTGACCCCGGTACGCGCCCAGGCCGGAATCCTGAGGTGCAGATCGAACCGGGCCTGGCCGGTGATCCGCAGAGTGGACGCCTGTTCCAGCGGATATGTGGTCGTCTGTGTCACGGTCACGTTCCGCTTGTGCCAGCGAAGCGTGGACGGGCTGTAGAGGTTGACGTAGAGCCCGTGGCCGTCGGCTCGCTGGAAGTAGATCGTGTCCTGGTACTTGGTGGCGCTCTCCATGCCGGTGCCTTCGCAGCATGTCGTGCCCTGCTTCGGCGTGAAGTCGCGGACCGATCCCGGCGCCAGTCCGATGAAGTAGGTGACCAACGGGTATTCGGGGTCCGCCTTGTCCTGTTTGGACCCCAGAACCTGGTTGTACAGCGCCCGTTCGTAGTAGTCCATGTACTTCGGATCCTGCTCGTGGGCGAACAGTGACCGGCTCAGCTTGAGCATGTTGTGCGCGCAGCAGGTCTCCGCGTTGACGTCGGTGAGGGTGCCCGCGATGACGCCGCGAGCACGCCAGAACTCGCGCTCGCTGGTCCCGCCGATGCTGTACATGCGGTGCGGGACGACCATGTCCCAGAAGTTCTTCGCCGCCGTGTGGTACCGCTCCTCGCCCGTGTACTCGTACAACCGGACCAGCCCGGTGAAGATCGGGATGTGCTGATTGGCATGCAGCTCAGCGATGATGTCGCGGTTTCCGGCACACGCTTCGATCAGCGACTCGAGGTTGAACAGCTTGGCCAGCGCCAGATGCTCCTCCTTGCCAGTGATCGCGTACAGATCCGTCACCGCCTCGGCCAGCCCGCCGTACTCGCCGCTGGAGAACAGTCCCCACATCCGCTGCAGCACCTCAGGACTGAGCTTGCTCAGCCGGGAGTACATCCAGTCGCCGATACCTTGGGCCAGGTCGAGCGCACGCGCGTCGCCGGTGTTGAGATAGGCGTCCAACAGTCCTTTGAGGATCTTGTGCGCCGTGTAGTACGGCGCCCACACCACGGTGTAGTCGGACCGCGTCATCGTCTCGAGCGTGATGAACTGCGTTTCCGGGTACGCGGCGAGAAAGCCGGGATGGCTCGGCCCGCCCCATGTACGGCGCAGTGTCGCGTGCCGGCCGTGCCCGGACGAGTCGTGCAGCACCGAGCCGCTGGTCTCGCCGAGCGAGTACGACGCGAGATCGCCGCGGCCGCCGGGGCCCGTCTGCAGCTCGCCGATTTCGCCCGGGGTAAGTGCTCGCGACCAGATGCCGACCTCGTCGATCGCCCCGGCGAAAACGGGGTCGGCGGGATGGTTGGACCGGCCGACCCAGTTGTTGCGAAGATCGCCGAGAACCGCGGGATTGAGCGACATCGCGGTGTTCGTGCCGACCTGGCTGCCGTTGACGTACATCGTCCCGGTCGTGCCCGAGATCGTGACGGCGAGATGACTCCATTCACCGATGGGCAACGGTGTGGTGCCGTCGATGCCCTGCTCCTTCCCCGGGCCATCGACAGTGATCGCGAAGCGCGGAATCCCGTTTCCGTTGCGAGCGGCCAGATACAGGTACCGGACGGCGTCGTTGCCGAAGTCGAAGATCCGCGCCCAGTTCGACGCGTGCGACGGCTTCACCCACGCCGACAACGTGATGGCCGCACTGCCGCCGAGAACGCCAGCGGGCAGGTCGAGATACTGGTAGCTCCCCCGGCCCTGGTCGATCGCGGTGCCGAACCGGCCCGGAACGCTCAGCACCACGGGATCCCGCCGCAGTGCCTCACGGCATTCCGTCAACGCGCCCAGAATCGTGTCGATCTTCTCCGCGAAGACCGAATCGACGGTGCCGCCGTACGCCTGGGACAGCATCGAGAGGAAATGCCCGGTGTAGTGCCCGCGGAGGTTCCCGTTCGCCTCGCCGTCCAGCCCTTCCCAGCCGCCGGGCGCCACCGCACCACGGGTGGAGAGGCCCGCGTTGGCGCGGAACACCTGCAGCAGCCGATTGACGTCGTATCCTCGCGCATACGCCAGCATCAAGGCGCGTTTGTCCGCGAAGACACCTTTGCCGAGGACGACGTCCCGCAGGGCGAACTGCCGCAGATCCGCGATCGGCAACCCAGGTACGGCGCCGGCCTCCGCCCACGCCGTACCGGTCTCGATGAAGGGAATCGTGGCCGCCACGGAAGCGGCCTTGAGGAAGTCACGCCGGCCGAACGAAGACATCGCGATCCCTTCAACTCATCCAGAAACTGATCCGCCGACGGTCGCGCTGTGCGCCGCCGGGCCGGACGACGGTGAACCGGCCGTTGTCGTGCCCGAGGCAGGCACACGAATCGCCGTCAAAGGTGTTAGCGCTAACATAAATGCGATGACCAACGGGTCTGAGCACAACACGTCCCTTCGCACCCTTGCGAGGACTCGGCCGCGCCACTCCGGGCGGCGAGCGAGTGAACTGCTGAGATAGTCGACGCTCACCGCCGTTCAGTCAAGAGCCGGTCGTCGCGTGATGGCCCGCGGTTCGCGGACGGTGTCCATGTCGCGGACGTCCCCGAGAGCGTCGACGCCGGAACCCGCGGTAAGCGCTGCTCAGCGTCCGGTGCTGTCCCGCAGCACGACCTCGCCCTTGACGCGAACGACCTGGCGACGGCCGTCCGTCCGGCCGTCGAGCACCATCGACGCGGCCATCCGGCCCATGTCCTCGAGCGGCAGCCGGACCGTCGTCAGCGACGGGGCGACGTCACGCAAGGTCGGGATGTCGTCGAACCCCGCGATGGCGACATCGTCAGGTATCTGGACGCCGCGATCGCGCGCGGCGGCCATCGCCCCGATCGCCATCACGTCGTTCACCGCGAAGACGCAGCCGGGGCGCTGCTTCCGTTCGAGCAGCTCCTCCATCGCCTGATAGCCGCCGTCCCTGGTGAACTCACTGTGCACCACTGCGGCGACCCGTCTGCCACGTTTGCCGAGACCGTCGGCGAACCCGTCGAGGCGATCCCGCGCGGTGAGCAGCTGCTTGGGCCCGCCGAGCACGGCGAAAGCGCGATGCCCCTGATCCACCAGCGCCCCCGCCAGTTCCCTCGCGCCTGCCCGGTTCTGCGGCAGCACGGTGTCGGCTCCCAGTTTGTCCTGGCCGATCACCGCCGCCCGGCCACCGCCGTCGACGAACTCCGCGATCGCCTCGGTGAGCCGGCGGGTGTGCGGCCCGTCCGTGGTCCGGCTGCCGACCATGACGAGTGCGCGGGCCTGGCGTGCGCGCATCGTCGTCACGTACCGCAATTCCTGCTCCGGGCGGTGCAGCGTCGTACCCAGCATCATCTCCCCGTGCGGCGAGATCACGGTCATCGCGGCCGCCGCGATCACCGAGAAGTAGGGATCCTGGATGTCCGGCACGATCAGGCCAACGACGTCACTGCGTCCTCGGGCCACCGCTTGCGCGAAGGCGTTGGCGGTATAGCCGAGTTCGGCCGCTGCAGCGAGAACGCGTTCCCGGAAATGCGATCCCACTACGCGTTCGCTGCCGTTGACGACCCTGGACGCCGTCGCCAGCGACACGCCGGCGCGCTCGGCGACATCCGCGAGGGTGATCTGCGAGCTCAACCCGCCTCCGTTCCTGGAAACCGGTTTCCCACCTTACCCAGCCACCAGCCGGAACAGGCCGGATCGAACTCGATGCTGCGCCACCGCGGTTCACGACGGTGCGGCCTGCAATTCCCGCGAGCTACATCTGACCAGGCGTGGCGTGGTCGCGACCACGACGACCACACCGGCGGCCAAACACCGGCGAAACCGCCTGCCAGGACTCGACGTCACCGTCGTCGGACAGAACGATTGGAAGCGCTTTCTACAACCGACATCGGTCCTGTCGCGTACATCTGACCCCAGGCCGGATATCGCCGAGGGTGTGTCGACGACAACGCCGGGCCAGGGGTAATTTCGTTCGGGAAGCGCTTTCCAGCGACTATTTCTAGAACGCGCAAAAAGCTGTACGCCTACAGGGCGAGACCCCAGTGCTGAACTTCTCGACCCAGAGCGAGGACCCGGCGAACCGGGCTCGCCGTCGGCGGGTCGTACTGGCACATCCGCGGCATCGTCGTCGAGCGTTCCCGTTCCGCCGGCGCCGATCGCGGCAGGCGGGTCGCGGGTCGGAATCCCAGCATCACCCGGGGGCGGGAGCTGTGGTCAAGGGCGCGACATCCGACCTGCCGTTCGTGGTCGTGGACGGATGCACGTCCAGGGCGACATCAGCTCGGGGTGAGCACCACGACCGGGATTTCGCGGTCGGTCCAGGCTTGGTATTTCGCGAAGTCGGCATACAGTTCGACCAGTTCCGGCCATAGCTCACCCCGTTCGCCCGGTGATGCGGCCCTCGCCACCACGGGGATATCGCGACGACCTTTGAGATGGATACGAGTGTCGGGATGGGCCATCAGGTTGAAGTACCACTGCGGATGTTCGGGCAGCCCGCCCTGAGAAGCGACGATGACGACTTCGTCGCCGGAACGCAGATACAGCAGCGGGGTGGTGAACAGTCGCCCGGACTTGCGGCCGCGGTGTTCCAGCAACAGCGTCGGGACAGGTTTGCGGAAGCCCGCGCCGACCCGCCAGGTGCCGCCGATGCGGCCGTTGGTCAGTTCGAAGATCTTCACCTGGATCTTGGCCATGTATTTGATGGCCTTGGCCGTCACCGGCGAGTCGAGACCTTTGGGGGTCTGTTCGGGCAGGCTGAAGCGTCCCATCGTGAACTCCCTTTCAACGGTTGCCGACCGGAGAGGCTGGGCCCGCCAGCATCGATGCCACGAGGTCGATCAGGTCGGCGACGACCTCATCGGCCGTCCAGGTCGCCGCGTCCATGCCTTGCAGACGGCGCGTGCGCTCGACGTCGCCCAGGACGTTCAGCGTGACGTTCATGGCCTGCGCCAGACGGAAGTCGAGCGTTCTGCGGGGAACTCCCGGGCTCAGTCGCTCCAGCAGTCCGACGAAGGACCCATTTCGCTGGACGAACGATCCGGAGATCGTGGAGAGCCCTTCGTCACCGGAGGCCAGCAGAAGGCCGACCAAGCGGATCCAGTGCTCGCCACCGGCCGCGAGCACGGCGACCACCGGTTGCACGAACGCGCGAGCCAGGTCGTGCGCGGTGACGTCACCTTCAGGGAGCGCTTGGAGGACAGCGCCCCGCTCGTCCGCCACCTGATCGAGCCGGCTCCGCAGAACCGCGTCGAGCAGTCCTTCCTTCGAACCGAAGTGGTAATGGATCGCCGCCACGTTCGTCTGGGCCGCCTGCATCACCGTGCGCAGCGAAACCGCCCCCACACCCTGTTCGGCGAACAGGCGCTCGGCCGCGGCGACAAGCCGCTGTTCAGTGGAACTCGCTCGAATACCGGCGACACGGGCGGGCATGACCGCACTCTATCAACTGATTCAATCAGGGTAGTGCTCGGTGCGAATCTGCAGGCCCGAAGGCCGGCTCTATCCGGTGGCCTGTACGGGATACTCGCCGCAAGCGCACTCATCATCGCTGCCCGTGGCCCACGCGCCTGGCGATCACCTGGGACCGGTCCAGTACGTTCGGCTCATGAACGGTAGATCCGCCACCCCGCCGGTCCCGGCGATCGAGCACGACGATCTCAGTCGCCGGCCGGTGCGGGACCTGATCGCCGAGCACCTCGCCGACATGCACGCGACGTCTCCGGCCGAGAGCGTGCATGCCTTGGACCACACCGGACTGCGCGACCCCGCCGTGACGTTCTGGACCGTGTGGGACGGTGAGAGTTTGCTCGGATGTGGTGCGCTGAAAGAGCTTTCCCCCTACGACGGGGAGATCAAGGCGATGCGAACCCGGCACGAGGCCCGCGGGCGCGGGGTGGCGGCGCAGCTACTCGAGTTCCTGGTCGGCGAAGCACGCCGGCGCGGCTATCACCGCGTCAGTTTGGAGACAGGCAGCCAGGAGTTCTTCGCACCCGCGCGCCGGTTGTACGCACGGTTCGGATTCGCCGAATGCGCACCCTTCGGCGACTACATCTTGGATCCCAGCAGCGTGTTCATGACACGCCGGCTGTAGCCGAGGTCGCTACCCGCTACTCGAACGTACGTCAGCTGCCGCGGGTAGATTCGAGGGGTGACCGGCGACGACCTGTTGCAGGACCAGCCCCATCGACGTGTCGTACACCAGATGAGCACAAGTGGTTCACCGGCAAGAGCGACACCGGCCGCGACGAGTTGATCTGCCACGGCGACTTCGATCCGTGGATCATCGTCTGGCAAGGCCGGCAGCCGACGGGAATTTGTTCGAGTAGGCCAACCGGGCGTTTCGCGATTAGCGTGGCGAGTATGGCCGAAGTTCGCGTGGGTGTCGTGTTCCGTCCGCAGTCGCCGCCGGAGGAACTGCGGGAGACCGTCATCGCGGCCGACGAAGGCGGCATCGACGAGCTGTGGGTGTGGGAGGACTGCTTCCTCGAAGGTGGCCTTACCACCTCCGCGGCCGCGCTGGCGTGGAGCGAGCGGCTCACCGTCGGGATCGGGCTGATGCCGGTGCCGCTGCGTAACCCCGCCGTCGCCGCCATGGAGATCGCCACGCTGGCGCGGCTGTTTCCCGGCCGGTTCGTCCCGGCCGTCGGGCACGGGGTGCTCGACTGGATGGCGCAGGTCGGCGCCCGCGCCGCGTCGCCGATGACGTTGCTGCGTGAGCATGCCGACGCCGTCCGGCGGCTGCTGCACGGCGAGACCGTCAGCGTGACCGGGCGGTACGTGCGGCTCGACGCGGTGACGCTGGACCGGCCGCCGCAGCAGGTGCCGCCACTCATCGTCGGTGCGCGGGGGCCGAAGACCGTCGCGCTGGCGGGTGAGGTGGGCGACGGGGTGCTCCTGGACGCCTGGCTCGTCACCCCGGCGTACGTCGCGTCGGAGGCCGCCCGCGTCGCCGAGGCCGCACAGGCCGCGGGCCGACCGGCGCCGCAGGTCATCGCCTTCGCGGAGATCGAACCGAACATACCCGCCCTCGGCGACCGTGCCCGCGACATGATCGACGAGCTGGCCGCCGCCGGTGCCACCTCCGTCATCCTGCAGTGCACCTCGCAGCACCCCGACCCGGGCCCGCTCATCGCCGCACTGTGTCGCTGACAGCCGCCCGCAAGGTGCACGACGTCATCGCAATCCGGCGAAGGGATTCGTGGGCTGCCAGGCTACGGGCAGGACGAGGTCGACATCGTCGCGCCGGGCCAAGGGCAGCAGCCGGGTCATGGTGGTGCCGAGATCGTCCAGCAGATAGGGCATCGGACGCAGAGGGCGGTTCAGGCTGGTGAAGAAATCGTCCCAGTGCACCAGGATGATCCGCCGGGCGCCGGTGGCACCGACCACCTCGTCCCAGTACGTGTTCAGGAATTCCGGGGTCTGCCTGCCGAGGACGCCGACACCCAGGTAGACGACGTCCGCAACCCGGCCTTTCAGAAGACCGGGCCGGTGGTTCGCGCTGGCGTGCAGAAGGACCCGGCCGCGGGGGTGGGCGATGAGCACGGAGAAGGCTGTACCGGTTTTCCAGGCACCGGCGCGGGCCGGCGGAACCAGGGGCCGGTCGACCGTGCCGGGCGCGCGGTCGCCGGGACTGTGCACGGATTCCAGAAACGTCAGCTCGAAGTCACCGTAGATGACCGTGTCGCCATCGCCCACCACCCGCAACGACCGCTCAGGGACACCTATGCCCCGGCCGATGTTCGCGGTCGACTCCGCGCCGACCAGCTCTGCCCCGGTCTCCAGCGCCCACGCCGGGGCGTCGAGAGCGTGATCGTAGTGAGAGTGCGCGCAGAACACCGCGGCGAGCTTGCCCGCATTCAGGCGATCGATCGCGCCACGGACCAGCCGGCGGTCCGGCTGGATCTTGCCCAGGGCCACTTGAACCAGTCCGGGCCGGGTGACGAACCCATCGCTGAGTACCGCGGTCTCTCCATCCGACAACAAGACCGAGCTGGTCCCGAGGAAGTGAGCGGTGATCCCGCCCGAAGCGTCGGCGGGCTGTTCGAACGACAGGTAGGGCCGCAGGCTGGGGCGGCCGATCAGCTTCTTCACACGAGGATCTTCGGGCACCGCCCGCGGACAGGCCCGCCGAGTGGCCCTCGGCACCCACCCGTACCCAGCGGTCAGGTTGAGGTACGTCCTGGCCTGCGGCCGCGATGAGCGACGTTGGGAGACGTCGTGGAACCGCCGGGGCACTCCCCTGCCGGATCGGCTTCGCGGTTGGCGCGACGGTTGGTATCGGTGGTCAATTGTTCGTGGAGTTCCCGTGCCACGCGGTAGGCGGCTTCGACGTCCAGCAGTGCCATCATGGTTTCTCCTCAGGGGGATTTCGTTGCCGGGTCCACCCTGCGGACGCGAACGTGTGAGAACCTTCGGCAAACCTTCAGGGGGTGCGATGGAGGTCGAGTTCCGAATGCTCGGCGAGCTCGATCTGCTCGTCGGCGGGCGCCCGGTGCGGATCGGCCAGGCCCGGGAACGCGCCGCGCTGATCGCCTTGCTGACCGAGCTCAACCTGCCGGTCCCACTCGACGACCTGGCCGACCGGATCTGGGGCGATCGGCTGCCCCGGCGTCCCCGCGAGGCGCTCTACAGCATCCTTTCCCGGCTCCGGCGGGTGTTCGCCGACGTCGACACGGTCGCCATCGGCAAACAACCAGGCGGGTACGTCCTGACCGCGGACCCGGCGACCGTGGATCTGCACCGTTTCGAGCAGCTGGTCGCGCGGGCCCGCGCGTGCGAGGACGACAGGCGGGCACTGGAGCTGTTCAACGAGGCCCTGGCCCTGTGGAGGGGACAGCCGCCGGCCGAGGTGGACACGCCGTGGCTGATCGCCCTGCGAGACAACCTGAACCGGCGGCGCCGGGAGGCCGAACTCGACCGCAACGACGTCAGGCTCCGGCTTGGGCTGCACGTGGAACTGCTCACCGATCTCCGTACCAGTGCGGAAGAGTCGCGTTTGGACGAACGTCTCGTGGAGCAGCTCATGCTCGCGCTGCACGAGTCCGGCCGCTCGGCCGAGGCGCTCGCGCAGTTCGAGCGGATTCGCATCCGGCTGGCGGAGGAACTGGGTGTGGATCCAAGCCCGCGGTTGCGGCGACTGCATGAACGCATCCTGACCGCCTGCCCCGCCGAAACACCCGCAGCACCGACCGGCCGGGTCGTGCCACGGCAGCTGCCCGCTCCACCGTCGTCGTTCACCGGCCGGACTGTGGAACTGGCCGCGCTGGACGGCACAGCCACGATCTCGGTGGTGAGCGGCGGCGGCGGGATCGGCAAGACCTGGCTGGTGCTGCGCTGGGCGCACGACCATGCCGAAGAATTCTCCGACGGCCAGCTCTACGTGAACCTTCGCGGGTTCGATCCCATGGAGCAGCCGCTGGATCCGTCGGTGGTGATCCGTGGTTTCCTTGACGCGCTCGGCGTCGCACCGACCACGGTGCCGGCTGCGCTGGACGCGCAGGCGGGGCTGTTCCGCAGCCTGGTCGCCGACCGGCGGCTCCTGGTCGTGCTCGACAACGCCCGCGACACGGCCCAGGTGACCCCGCTGCTGCCGGGTGGTGGCACGGTGCTGATCACGAGTCGCCACCGGTTGGGCGGCCTGCTCACCATGAACGGCGCCCGCACAGTGCCACTGGACGTTCTCGGCGGCACCGAAGCCCGGAACCTTCTCACCCGCCATCTCGGCACGTCTCGCGTCTCTGCCGAACCCGAGGCGGTCGACGAGATACTTCGGCATTGCGGGGGTCTTCCACTGGCGCTGGGCATCGTCGCCGCTCGTGCCTTGTCGTATCCCGATTTTCCGTTGAGCGCCTTAGCTTCGGAGCTTCGCGAGACCCGGTTGGACGCCCTCGACGCCGGTGAGTTGCCCGCCGATCTCCGTGCGGTGTTCGCCGCGTCCGTGCGAGCCCTCGACGAGGAAACGGCCACCGCGTTCGGTGTGCTCGGCCTGGCACCCGGCGCGGACATCGGCCTGCCCGCGGCCGCCGCTCTTCTGGACCTACCGGTCGCCCGTGCCCGAACAGTGTTGCGGCACTTGGAATCCGCGCATCTTGTGCGGCAGGACGTGCCCAACCGGTACCGGATGCACGACCTTGTCCGGCTCTTCGCCACCGAACACGCATCCACCGCGGACGCCAAGGCAGCGCTGACCCGGCTCTTCGATCACTATCGCTACGCGGTTTCCGTTGCCACGGACCAATTCTCGCCGTATGAACCCTACCGCCGCCCACCGATGCCCGACCCGGTCGGCCCGCCGGTCGAGTTCACCGACCACCGCGCGCTGCAAAGATGGCTGGACACCGAGCTTCCCACAGTGCTCGAGGTGGCGTCGTATGCGGCGAAACACGGTTGGCCCCGGCATGCCTGGCACCTGTCCGTCGCGTTGTTCCGCTACCTCGACTCGACCGGGCGCTACCACGACGCGCTCACCCTGCACACCATCGCGCGCGATGCCTGCCGCGGCTCCGATGGCGAATACCACACGCTAGGCTGTCGCGGTTTCACTCTCGGCCGCTTGGGGCGGTACGACGAGGCCTTCGCCGACACCCGCCGAGCCCTTGACGAAGCCCGGCGAGTCGGCGATGTTGCGGCGGAAACCTCACTGAGCGCGAGCCTCGGTATCATTTACGAGCTGTTCGGCCAGACCGACCACGCCCTCGAACACTTCGAACACGCTTTGACGACGGCTCGGCGCGCAGGCCACCGCGCTCATGAAGGCATCGCGCTGAACAACCTCGGTGATCTCCACCGCAAATCAGGTGACTACGAGACCGCGAACCACCTCCTGCAGCAGGGCCTCGCGGTCGCCGACGAAATGCCACATGGCGACCTGACCGTTGTCCTGCTGTGCAGCCTCGCCGCTCTTCATCGTGAACAGGGGCATTACGAGGAAGCCCTCGATTGCCTCCAGCGAGCCCTTCCGGAATCGGACGAGGGCTTCCGCAGCACCGAGGTCGAGCTACTCATCGAGTTGGGCGAAGTCGCACTGTCCACCGGCGATCCGGCCACGGCACGGCGGCACTACCTGCGGGCCGAGAGCATCGCCCGCGACATCGACTACCGGCAGGTATGGGCCGCTGCCTGCCACGGTCTCGCCCGTGCGCATCGGGAACTCGGCGAGCCCGCGGAAGCCCGTCGCCACGCCGAAGCCGCGCTGGACCTCTACACCACACTCAACCTCCGCGAAGCCGACCCGGTCCGTGTCTTCCTCGCTGAACTCACGGGCACTACCACCGCTCCCGCTCCCGCCCACCGTCGACGCGACCACCAACCTCAACGGACTGCGGAGGAAAGTCCACAGTAGACGGACGGCAGGCCCGGACAAGGCTCCGCCACCAAGGATCAGAACGAGCCCGGCAGGACGAGCACCGCCCACGCCGCGACCGGCCCGAGAGATACGATGACGCAGGTGCAGGAGATGACCTGCCGGTAGAAGCGGTTCCGGTCGACGCCGCGGGCGTTGGCGAGGACCAGTGCGCCATTGGTGGAGAACGGTGAGACGTCCACGATCGTGGTGGAGATGGCCATGGCGGCGACGACGCCCACGACTGGCAGTGATCCGGTGAGCAGCAACGGAATCGCCATCGGGATGGTCGCGGTGAGAATCGCCGTCGACGACGCGAACGCCGAGGTGACGCCGACGATGACACACAGCACGAGCGCCACCAGCAACGGAGCTCCCAAGCCGACCGCGCCGCGTGCGACCCAGTCGATCGTGCCGGAGTGCTCCAGCACTCCCACGTAGGTGACCATCCCTGCGACCAGGAGGATCGTCGGCCAGCTGATGCCGTCGACGGCCTTGCCGAGGTTCTCCCGATCGAGCAGGGCGAGCACGGCGCCCGCGGCCAACACGAGGAAACCGATCTGCAGGTGGAAGGAGAGTGCGCCGACCACGAGCACGACCAACGACGCGAGCGTGGCGCGCTGACGCCAGGGCACCGTGATCGTCTTCGTCGACGAAGCTCTCCTCGCCGCCGCGGCGGAGCATCACGTAGGTGAGGGCGGCGAGCAGCAGGTTGAAGCCCAGGCTCGCGAAGAACAACGCGGCGTGAGAGACCGTCATGCCGGACTTGGCCACGATGCCGTAGACGAGCGCGCCGGACACCGCCATCGGGGAGAACGCGCCGGCGTGGGCGCCGCAGATCAGGACCGCGGTACGGAACCCGAACCCGGACGTCCGCGTCCTCGCCCTCGGCACCGACGTACCGGCACGACGCGTCCTGCTGGCGCACCGCCAAGACCGACTTCGCGCACCCGCCGAACTCGCATGCACCAACTCCTGGTCGACGTCGCCCGCGAGTACCAGACCAAGACCTGACCTCCGCCCAGATCAGGAACCCCCTGGCGCCTTGGCATCGTGAGTAGTAATGACGGTTCTAACCATCCTTAACACTCACGAGACTGGACCACTCGGCTACCGGTGGTCGCGCGGCGTACCGGGGCCGGGAGTCCGTGAGGGCCACCCTCACGCACTTGCGGCGGCCGGTCGCGACAGGTGGTCCCGGACGTTGGCAGCCCCAGCCAGGGCGCCATGAACGGTCATTACTACTCACGATCCAGGTGAGGCGGCACCCGCCGCCGCTGCGGCAGACTAGTGGTCGTGGCGGCCGTCGGCGGCGTCGAACCAGTTCACTGTTCTGCGCCAGGCCTCCGTCGCGCCGTGCGGATTGAAGCGGGCTCCGGTGTCGTTGAAGAAGGCATGATCGGCCTCGGTGAAAGTGAGGAGTTCGTGTTTCAGCCTGGCTGCCTCCAGGGCTGCTTTGGCGGCCGGCCGGGTCGCGTTGACCCGGCTGTCGAGTCCGCCATAGACCCCGAGAACAGCGGCGCGGGAGCCTTGGAAGGTCCCGCCCTCCGGGAATGGCCCGTAGTAGGCGGCGCCCGCGGCCAGGCGTGGCTCGTTCGAGGTGAGCAGGCGCCACACCATGTTGCCGCCGAAGCAGTAGCCGACCGCGCAGAGTTTCTTGCCACGCAGCCGCCGCTTGAGCTCGGTCAGGCCGGCCTTCATGTCCGCCACGAAGCGTTCCGGCGGGATCTGTGCCAGCGCGGCCGCCACCTCGGCCTCGCCGGGGAACGCCCCGGTCCCACCCTCCTCGGACAGCAGGTCGAGCGCCAGTGCGGAATATCCGCTGGCGGCGAATCGCCCGGCGACCGTGCGGATATGCTCGTTCAGCCCACGGTTCTCATGGATGACCAGGACGCCACCACGGGGCTTCGCAGCGGGAGCCCAAGCCGCCATCAGCGGCACCCGGGGCCCCGCGAACGTGATCGACTCGCGAGGGACGGGAGCCCAGTTCGTTTCAGACGAGGAACGTCTGCCGCTCTCCGGCTCGGCCGCCACCGCGCTACCCGAAGCGAACGTGGTCAGCAGCCCACTCGCCGCCGCACCGGTCACCCCGAGCAAGCCGAGGCGGCGTATCGCTTCCCTTCGGTTGATGATGCCGTCGGCAAGGTCTTCCGCGACCTCTTCGGCGAGATACCGCTGGATCTCCGTCATGGCTACTCCCAACAGTCGCTGCGAGAGTGGCGCCGGTCGGCGACCGGCTGGCCACGGTCCGCGGACAAGCCTAGTCAGGCAGATACGGGTCCGGGCTGTCCATTTGCTGTCGACGATTGCTCCGCCGCTGAAGTTCCGGTTCGGGGCTTCAGGAATGGTGGGGGCGGGACAGGTGGGTGAGGAAGTCGTGGTTGGTTTCGGTTTTTCGGAGACCGTCGAGCAGGGTTTCGATGGCGTTGTCCCGGCCGCCCAGGGCTCGGCGCAGGGTGCTGGTGGCGGCTCTTTCGCCGGCGGATACGAGTAGGTCTTCGCGGCGGGTGCTGGATTGCGCGAGGTCGACGGCCGGCCATACGCGTTTGCTCGCGAGGCGGCGGTCCAACCGTAGTTCGGCGTTGCCGGTGCCCTTATACTCCTCGAAGATCACCGTGTCCCCGGTGGAGCCGGTGTCGATCAGCGCGGTGGCGAAGATCGTCAACGAGCCGCCGTTCTCGATATTGCGCGCGGCACCGAGGAATCGCTTCGGTGGAGTGAGCGCGGTGGAATCCACGCCACCGGACAGGATGCGGCCGGACGCCGGTGCGGCCAGGTTGTAGGCCCGGCCGAGCCGGGTCAGCGAATCCAGCAGCACCACTACATCTCGGCCCTGCTCGACCAGACGCTTCGCCCGTTCGATGGCGAGTTCGGCGAGCGCGGTGTGCTCGGCGGGCGGGTGGTCGAAGGTGGCGGCGATCACCTCGCCGGGCACCGAACGGGACAGATCGGTGACCTCCTCCGGGCGCTCACCGACCAGCACCAGCATCAGATGGCATTCCGGATGGTTCTTGCTGATGCCGTGCGCGATCGCTTGCAGCACTGAGGTTTTCCCGGCCTTAGGCGGCGCCACGACGAGCGCGCGCTGCCCCTTGCCGACCGGCATCACCAGGTCGATCACCCGGGTGGTGAGTGCGTGCGACTCGGTTTCCAGCCGCAGTCTTTCGTTGGGGTAGAGCGGAACCAGGTCGGCGAAGTCGGGACGGTGCCGTACCGGGCGCGGATCACGGCCGTTGACCGCGCTCACCTCGCCGTTGTCGCCGAGGCAGATCAGGTCGCCGCGGCGGAGGCCGAGGTCGCGAACCACCTTCTGCGTGATGGGCACGTCGTCGGGACCCGGCAAGTAGCCGTCCGTCCGGACGTGGGCGCGGTCGCGCACGATGTCGAGTATTCCGTTGAGGGTCATGGAAGTTCTTTCTGGGTTAGGAGAACGGCGAAGACACGCCGGAAGAAGCCTTCGTGGTGAGAAGGGATCTGAGAGACGCTCTCGCGGGAGGCGTTGCCTGCATCCGCAAAGAGGAACATCACGACGGTAGCCCAGCCGGGAGTCAGCACGCAACCCTGAACGCCCGCGGGGGTCAGACCGGCTCGACCAGGGCCGAAAGTTTGGCGGTACGGCCGGCGTCGAATTCGAAACGCAGGTAGTGGCCGTTCACCGCATATCTATCGAAGTTCGGCCCGGTGCGCTCCGGTTTTCCCAGCAGGGCCGCCAGTTCGGCCCGAGTCGCTGTTGAGGACAGGCCCTGCACCAGGTCGTCCGGCCGCGGATACAGCCCGTAGCTCTCGTCCTCGCTGTCCGACTGGGTCCGCACGATCACCGATACGAGCACATCGTTCGTTCCCCGTCCCAATCGAACTCCTCGACCTTCATCGCGGGCCCGACGAGCACGATCGCTTCGAGAATGCGGCCGTCGCCCTTCCGAAGCCCGAGAACACCCAGCATGACGGCCATCTCACCGCTGATGATCGCCATCTCCCCCACTCCGATTCAGCCCGGGCTCCGCGACCGGTCCATGAGCTTGGTGATCGTGGCCGGTGCGACACCGCATATCGTAAGGACGCTCCTGGCAAGGGCGCCCGCGGCTTCGTCGAAGGTCATTTGTCCCGCGCCGGCCGCGTCGCCGGCGACGTGGGCGAGCGTGATGATGACCGTCGCCAGCCAGGGAACGGGAAGCTCACGACGGAACTCGCCGTCCTTTTGCCCTCGGGTGATCAGCCGATGGACGAGGTCGAATACCGCGTCTTGCCGGTAACTCCCTTCGGCGATCGCGATGTTCAGCAGGTGCGTGTACCGGTGGAGAGTGCGCCAGCTCGCGTCAAGCAGGCGGAGCATCGCCTCGGCCGCAGGGCCCTCGTCCAACCGGGCGGCGTCCATTTCAGCGGCCGCTTCGGCCTCGATCGCGTTGATCACCTCGCAGATGAGTGCGTCTCTCGTTTTGAAATGGGCGTAGACGGTTTGCCGGGTGACACCGGCGGCGTTGGCGATGTCCTCCACAGTGGCGTTCGGCTCCACAGCGAGGATTTCCCTGGCAGCCCGGAGAGTCGCGACCGCGTTGCGATCGGCGTCGGCTCGACGGCGCCTGGCCGTCGACCTCGCGGGCAGGCGGGTAGTGCGTGACATGATGAGGTTTCTCTCTCACGACAAGGGTTCCCGGCGTCACGCACGCAGGTGGAGACGCGGCAGGCGGGCAAGACATGTCGTCGAAGACATGTCAGCGGATTCCAGGACTGTCAGTGAGAAGGAGGAGCTCGATCGTCCGCGATGCGGGCGAGCTTCGCGTCCGGAACCGATCCCGGATCGCCGGCGTGGTGCGCCAGCCATGCGAACGAGGTCGGCCGGGCTTCGCTCAGCCCCGAGCAGAAGGGCACGGCTTCGCCGGGGCCGAAGGTGCGCAACCGGGATGGCTCCGCGAGCAAACGGCCCGGAGCGCGGTTGGAAACGACCACGGCGTCGCCGATGTCGATGGCGACGATGGCCACGTCGTGCGATATCGGTCTGCCCGGCTGAGCCTGCTGGGCGTGGGAAGCCGAGGAGACGCTGAAAGCGGCGAAGACGGCAAGCAGCAACGACAGCATGGCGCGCCAAAGGCACTGCCGACTTCCCTGCTGCCGCCTCACACGCTCTCCTCCGTCACGGTCACCCTAACCGGTGGCCACGCCGCGGGCCGGAAGTGCGAAAGATACCGGCACCCGGCTTCTCGACACCATGACGCGTAAGTAGTAGCTTACGCGTCATGGTGACTTCGACCGCCGATCCATGGCAGGCGCTGGCCGACCCCACCCGGCGCAGGGTGTTCGCCCGTGTCGCCGGCGGCCCGTGCTCGGTCACCGAGATCGCGCGGGACCTGCCGGTCAGCCGACCGGCGGTGTCACAGCACCTGCGGGTTCTGCTGGACGCGCGGCTGGTCGATGTTCACCGGCAGGGCCGGATGCGCGTGTACGAGATGCGGGCGAACGGCCTGGACCAGCTGCGCCGAGAGCTCGACTCCTACTGGCAAAAGACTTTGACCAGGTTCAAAGACGTGGCCGAGCGGACCTACCAGCCGACCGCGACGAGGGTGGATGCCGGGGGCGCCTGACACAGCCACCGTCCACATCGGACCTGAGCGCCCGAAGGCGGCTTATTCACGTCCTCGAAGCACGAAGGCCCTTGCCCGATCGGGCAAGGGCCTTCGGTGCCGGAGGCGTCAGATAGCGGTGACGCGCTGAGCCTGAGGACCCTTCTGGCCCTGGCCGATCTCGAACTCGACGCGCTGCCCCTCATCCAGGGACTTGAAGCCGTTGCCCTGGATCTCGGAGTAGTGCACGAACACGTCCGGCCCGCCACCGTCCTGCGCGATGAAGCCGAAGCCCTTCTCGCTGTTGAACCATTTCACACTGCCCTGAGCCATACTCATTACCCGCTCTTCATCTTTGCGTCAGAGCCCATGCGATGCCCTGATCATGCAGTCATTGTTGCAGGCATCAGACCATCGGCACAGCATGCGGAAGCTGAGAAATCCATTTGAGGTTTTTCTCGACGGTCAGAACGCCCTGGCGACGATGTCGCCCGCCAGGACGTCCAGCATCTCGGCACCCGTGGTGTCCACGGTTTCCCCATCCTGCCTGGTGCCGCGCTGGGGGTTGAACTGCAGGCCGATCTCCAGCCGCCGCGTCGTGGTGTCGTCCTCACCTTCCACCAAGGCGACCGACAGATCCTGGCGTTTCAAGGGTGACGTCCGGTCCGACCGCACGACGCCGGGCCGTCCGGCGACGGTGACCGCCCGCCCGTCACTACTGTCCGACAGGCCACCTGCCGCGATCTGGACGCTGACCTGCCTGCGGTGGTTCGGCTCGACGAACAGGCATCCCTGGGTTCTCGTGCCCCCGGCGGAGGACAGGACCGGCCGCAGTTCGGGCCCGAAATGGGTCCGCACGGCCTCCTCGGCGAGGCCGCAGAGCACGCTAGGGTCGGCGGCCGCCGCGTTCGCCAGAGCGACGGGGTCGTGCGGCGTGTACGGCCGGTGCGCCGAGGGCAGGCAGGGTTGCTCCGGTGGGACGTCGGCGCAGGCGCCGTCGTCGGGCAGCCCGGTCTGACCCTGCGGATAGAGCAGCGGCTTGACCGGTGGGACATCGGGTGGTGGCGCGTCCAGGAATCGCATCACCTCCGCGGCCAGCGCGTCCAGGCGGTCGCAGTCGGCTCGCAGTTCGACCCTGGAGAACGCCTCCGACTCTCCCGGCAGGCCGGACCGGCCCTGGCTCCAGGCGAGATGGCAGTCGCCGATCGCGAAGACGGTTCGCCCACCGACCTGAC
Organism: uncultured Actinomycetota bacterium; assembly: GCA_963766045.1. Lineage (GTDB taxonomy): Bacteria > Actinomycetota > Actinomycetes > Mycobacteriales > Pseudonocardiaceae > Amycolatopsis. The sequence continues at coordinate 4,539,018 of CAVXYN010000003.1, forward strand.
GCGAAGGCAGGCCGTCGTAGCTGCGTGCCGGGTCCTTGGTGTAGCGAAGCCGCAGGTCCGAGCCGACGTCCTCCGCACTCAGCGCCTGGCAGCTGTCCAGCCCTCTCCAGTCGAACCCGGACGTCATCCGGCTCGGACGCCGGTCGCCAAGCGCGGCGGCCAGAACCGAGCAGGCGTCCACCTTGGCCAAGGCGTGCCCAGGTGGGGCCGCGGTGGCGATCTTGGCCACGGCGACCGGCACCAGCGTGTCCAGCGCGGCGCACGACCCGATCTCGCCGACCCTGGCCAGCGCCTGGAACCGGATCGCGTGCACCGGCCCGACCGGCAGCAGATAGACGCACTCGGACATCGGCTGTGACACGTACACGACCGTGCCCGCCACTGTCCGAGGCTGTGAAAGGAACCGGGCCCGGCGGTCCAGCGGGGTGCCGAGGATGAGTTCGACCTCCCCGTAGCCGCCTGGTTCTTGGATCTTGCAGCTGTGCGGATCGTCGCGTTCACGTTCCACTCCCGGCGGGAAACCCGGAACCGCGGCCGACGCCGGGTCGAGCAGCGCGCAGGCGTCCAGCTGCTTCAGCGCGGAGATCACCGCGGCGGCGTCGCGTACGGGCGTGATCGCGGCGGGTGTGGCGGGCGGGTGTGCCGCCTCGCCCAGAGCCTCCCGCGGTACGTCCTCGCCACCGCACGCGGTCAGCAGTGTCGCCGCCACGGCGGCCACCGCCGCGAGTTTTCGCCCTCTACTCGTCATGCCCGCACCAATCCGATCAGTGACTCGCCGTCCTGCACGACGACTCGGTCGCCCGCCCGCACCATCCGGTTCCAGTTGACGATGAGCGTGTGCTCGGGGTCGGCCAGCCCGTCGACGTCGATGCCCTGGTCGGTGGCCAGGTCGCCGGTGGCCAGGTCGTAGGCGGACATCTTCCGGTCGTCACCGCACACCAGCAGCGCCCCGTCCCACACCAGAGCACCGCAGCCGAAGTCCTTGCCGTCCTCGGCGCGCCACTCCACCTGCCCGGTGGAGATCCGGATCGCCACTGGACGCCGGTCGCGACCGACCGCGATCAGGAGGTCCCCGCTGATCTGGATGTCACGCGGCAGCCGCGACACCGATCCCTGTAGCGCCGAAACCACCGTGGCGCCGGCGACGGTGTGGGGATACACCGCCGTCTGCCTGAGCCGGCCGTCGAAGAACGCCAGCCCATTCCCGGTTCCGGTCGAGGCGGCGGTGACGATCCCTCCGCTGGAGGCGTACACGAGCACCTCTCCCCTGGAGCTCGTGACCGGACCGCGGTGGCGCACGGAGCCGTCCTCGACGGCGCGTAGTTCGAGCACGCTGGAGTCCTGGCTGGTGGCGAACGCGGGTTCGGTGCAGCCGACGCGGGTGGCGATCGCGTCCACCCCGATCACCGCGTCGGTGAACCAGCAGCCATTGCCGTACTCACTGTCACCCCAGGCGTTGGCCGGCATCGTGTGTGTCCACTTCGGCGCACCGCCGGTCACCGGGTAGGCCACGATCGATCGCGCCGTCACGACGATCACGCCATCCGGACGGCCTGCGATCGTCATCGGCGTGCCCACCGGCGGCAGCTCCCCCTCGATGCGCGCCCGCCAGGCTTCCCGGCCGTCCGGCTCGATCCGCACCAACGTGCGGCAGGCGCGAGTCTCGTCACTCAGGTTCAGGTACACGGCGTCCGGGCCCTTGGCGAATCGGCAGTACTGGTCGGCCACGATCGGCACCGTCCAGCGGACCCCACCGGTGGCCACATCGATCGCCACGAGTCCACGCTCGTGGGCCAGCACCGCGACATCGCCGACCACAACAGGCGTCGCCGCGTTGAGATCCCTTTTGGGCAGCACGCCGGCGAGCGCCTTCTCGTCCAACTGCCAGGCGACGTCGAACCCGGCTGGAGCGTCACCGCGGTCCAGCCGGTTCACGACCAGCACGCCGAGCGCGATCATGACGACCACCGCCGCGGCGAGCACCATCGCCGGCTTCGGTCGACGCCACCTCGAGGGCTCTTCGGTCATCACGCCTCCTGGCTCCACACCACGCAGACGTCACGGTCGGCGCGCCGGTTCCCGATTGCCCGCCCCTGGTCTGCGAAGACGCCGCGTCGAGGGACGTGATCTCACGAAGCCACGCGACGAGACGCCGGCAATGGGACACTGTGCGTCAGAGGGTGCCTTGGCCGGGGAGGGCCGGCACGTAGCGCAGAGGGGACGCACCGGGATGGCGAGCGAGGCGGGTGCCGCGCTGACGGTGCTTCTCACCGAACTGAAACAGCGGAACGGACTCAGCTACGAACTGCTCGGACGCAAGGCGCATTTGAGCCGGTCGACGGTGCACCGCTACTGCACCGGACGAAGTGTTCCGGCGACCTTCGCACCGATCGAGGCGATCGCGACCGCGTGCGGCGCGAGCCGAGAGGACCTGGCGAAGCTGTACCGGTTGTGGGAGCGCGCCGGTCAGGACGGCGCCGCCGTTCCGGACCCACCCGATGCAGGCACCGGCACTCGCGGTGCCGACGTCGCGGCGGGCACCAGGACGTGGCCCGGCCGCAGGCGGCCCTTGACCCACATCGCCCTTGTCGCGGTCCTCGCGGTCGTACAGTTCGCCGGGGGCGCCATCGCCATCCCGACCGACCGGCAGGCGCCAGGCGCGACGCCCCGGATCCAGGCTCCGATGTGGACGAACGCGCCACGCGCCCTCGACCCGGAGTTCGTTGGGGTGACCGCGAACTCCAACTCCGGACAGATGCCTTCCTTCCAGGTCGGGTCCGTACGGTTGTGGAATACGCGCACCCGATGGCAGAACCTGGAGCCGGCACGAGGCAAGTACGACTGGACCACGCTCGACCGGCTCGTGGCCGGTGCCCGCGGCGCCGGTTTTCCGGTGATCCTCACTTTCGGCGGCACGCCGTTGTGGGCGAGCCCGAACGGCCCGAAGTCGGTCTACACCGACGACTCGCGCGCCGGCCCTCCCGACGATCTGGCGGACTGGGAACGTTTCGTGCGCACCGTCGCCGAGCTGTACCGCGGCCGGATCGAGGCCTACGAGCTGTGGGACATGGCCAACCATGAAGACTTCTTCAGCGGTTCGATGACCGAGCTGGTGGAGATGACCCGCCGGGCGAGCCAGGTGATCAAGTCCGTCGACCCGGCCGCTACCGTGGTATGCCCGTCCATGGGAGAGCTCTGGGATCCCACGGCACTGGACAAGCTGCGGCAGTTCGCCCGGCTCGACGGCTACGACCACTGCGACGCGGGTGCGGTGAAGCTGGCTCCCCGCAACGACTCCGACCCGCCGGAGACGATGCTGTCGCTGGCACAGGAGATCGAGAAGGCACTGCACGAGGGCGGTGCCGGCATCAGGCTCTGGAGCACCGGCTCCGCCTACGACGTGAACAACCAGCGGCGCCTTGACGCTGATCGGGGAGCCCAGCACGCGGTCCGGTTCTTCCTGTCCGGGCTTTACGCCGGGTACCGCCGCATGTACTTCTACAACTGGGGCAGCGCCAAGATACCCATCGTCCTGCAGCCTGTGGGCGGTCCGCATACGAAGGCGGCCCGGCACGTCGATCGCCTGCACCACTGGCTTACCGGCAGCCGCATCCACTCCTGCGGGCAAGGACGCGCGGCCGGACTGCCAGATGACCTCTGGCAGTGCCGGTTCGACCAGCAGGGCAGGACATTCCTGATCTGGTGGACCATCGACCGGTCTCTTCAGGTCCCGGCGGCTCCGGCCGCCACATCGGTCGAATACCTCGACGGGACCAGCGCGCCGGTCCTGCCCGGCAACGACGTCACCGTCACCGGCAGCCCGATCCTGCTCAGGCTCGAATGAGGATCGCCTGCGGACGGCGTTCCGAGGCCATGTTCGTGGGCGGGCCACCACGGACCCGCCCCACGAACATGGTCTCGCTCAGCGCCGGTGCAGACCGGCGTCCAATCCCTTGATCAGTTCACCTTGTGGCGTGTCGCCGTCCAGTGACCAGATCATCGCGCCGCCGAGTTTGCGGTCACGGATGAACTTGCCCTTGCGCTTGAGTTCGATCGGATCGTCGTAGGTCCAGAACGTGGTGCCGTCGAACAGCCAGGCGTGGCCTGCCTTCTCGTCGCGGTAGAGCTTGTAGGTCCCGCTTGCCAAAAGGGCCTTGAGTTTGCGGTAGTCCTCGCTGCCCGCTTCATAGGTGGCCGGGGCGGGGCCGGCGGCCTCCTGGAACATGCCGTTGTTCTGGTTGGTCACACCGGTCCAGCCGTGACCGTAGTAAGGCACGCCGAGCGTGATCTTGTCGCGTGGCGCCCCGCGCTGGAGGTGTGCGTCGACGACGATCTCGCTGCTGTCCTTGATCGCGGCCGGGTCGCCTTGGGGTGCGCGGATGGCCGACTGCTGATTGGCGACCTTCTCCCAAGGACCGTGGTAGTCGTAGCCCTGCACGGTGGCGAAGGTCAGCAGCCTGTAGACGTCGGCGAGTTCGTATCCGCGGTCCATCGCCTCCCGGTTGGCGGGCAGGAACGCGGTGAGGTCGTAGCTCCTGCGGTCCTTGAAGCCCTGTTTGAACAGCTGCAAGCGGTACTCGCGCAACAGCTTGGTGAAGTTCTGTTTGTCCTCGGGGCGTACGACGTTGCCGACGTTGCCTTCGGTGGCCGGCCATTCCCAGTCCAGGTCGATACCGTCGAACACGCCCTTGGCCGCGCCGGCGGGCGCGCCCGGCAGGTCACCCTTGAGCCACAGGTCTATGCACGACTTCACGTGCGCCTCGCGCGACTGCCGGGTGAGCGCGGCGTTGGAGAAGTACTTCGACCCCGTCCAGCCGCCGAGCGACAGGTAGATGCGCAGCTTGGGGAACTTCTGCTTGAGCTGCTTGAGCTGGTTGAGGTTGCCCGCCAGCGCCTGGCCTGCCTGGTCGGCTTTGCCGTTGACGGCCTGCTCCGCGGGGAACGGCCGCTGGTAGTCGGCCCACGGGTCGGCGCTGACACAGCCGCCCTGCTCGTCGAGGAAACCGAAGGCGTAGTTGAGGTGGGTGAGCTTGGCCGCGGTGCCGTTATCGACCAGGTAGCGGATCGGGATGTTGCGGTCGTAGATGCTCCACTGCGTGTAGTACCCGACGGTACGGACGGCGTTGCCGCCGTGGTGGTCATGGGCTTGGGCCGGGGACCCGGCGACCGACAACCCCATCGACAAGACACCGGCCACGATGGCGGCGCCCCATCTCTTCATCGACATGACTCTCCTCGCGCTAGCGGCGACGATATGGTTCAGACCACGCTAGATCGAGGTCTAGACCGCAGCTACGTCCGAACGGCGCAACCAGGGGCTTCACATCTCGTAGGGGATGAAACCGGCCCCCGCGCCTGAACGCTATTTGCGAAGCGTTCGGTACGTCGCGATCTCCCAGGTGGTGCTCAGCGAGACCTCGCCGGCCTCACGGAGAGGGATGATCATTTCGTCCTCGTCGTAGTAGATCCCGACCGCGGCCGCCACCGGCGGCCAGTGGTCACCTCTCGTGAGCGGTAATGACGGTTACTAAGCCGAAAGGCAAGGGTGTCGTGTTGGGTGGTTGGTCGACACTGGTGTCACGGTTGCCCCACTGTCACCAGAGAGATCACCTCGGCGGGGTAGTGAAGGGCTCCTTCACTACCCTCAGGGTAGGCAAGGAGGCCTTCACGGCCAGATGAACGCCTGCACCCGGGGTGACCCACACGCCACACTTGCCTTACCCCTCAATAGAACCGTCATTACCGCTCACGACCTAAGGTGAGGCAATGAGTTCTGCGTCGCCTGATCCGATGATGGAGTTCGAATTCAACGGACTCGTGTGGGAGTGGCGCGGACCGGCGCCGTATCACTTCGTCTCGGTCCCCGCTGCGGAGTCTGAACTCATCGGCGACGTGGCCGACGCGGTGACGTACGGGTGGGGCATGATCCCGGTCGAAGTGCGGCTGGGCGGCTCTCGCTGGCGTACTTCCCTCTACGCCAAGGACGGTGGCTACGTGCTGCCGCTGCGTGACTCCGTACGCAATAAGGAGAACATCGCCTTGGACGAAGAGGTCCATGTGCGGATGACCTTGCGCTCTCGCTAGCGCGGCATGGCCGGCCGCGGCCCGTCCGCCTCGCGCACCTTTACAACGTTGTATCAACGATGTAAAAAAGTCAGGACGGCAAAGGTCACCTCCGGACAAACGTCGGAAACGGGATGTTCCGGACGGCCTCGGGATGCCGGTCTTCACGCTGCCCAGTCCAGCGGCGAGCAGTGCCCACCGCTGAGGCGGTCCCCCTCGGAGAAGGGTGTTGAACAGTGTTGTCAACGTTGTCCTCCAGACGTTTCCGAAGCTCCGTGGTCGCCGTGGTGGCGGCCATGGCCGCCACCACGATCACCGCGGGAACGGCGACAGCCGGCGAGTACGATTGGCAGATCGCCGAACCACGCATGACCACCCCGTGGACACACCAGGTGTCCCCGTCCAACGCCCTGCCGGAGTATCCCCGGCCGCAGCTTGTGCGCAAGGAGTGGCAGAACCTCAACGGGCTCTGGGAGTTCGCCGGCGCCGCCGCCGGCGAGGCTCCCCCGTTCGGCGAGCGGCTCGCCGAGAAGATCCTGGTGCCGTACCCCACCGAATCGGCGCTTTCCGGGATCGCGCGCCACGAAGACCACATGTGGTACCGGCGGACGTTCACCGTGCCGAAGGACTGGAAGGTGGGCAAGGACAACACGCTCAAGCTCAACTTCGGCGCCGTCGACTACAACGCCGTCGTGTACGTCAACGGCAAGCGGGTGGCCGCGCACCAAGGTGGTTACGGTGCCTTCTCCGCCGACGTCACCTCGGCGCTGAAACCGAAGGGGGAGCAGGAACTCATCGTCGGCGTCGAGGATCGCGCCGACGCCACCTGGCAACCGGTGGGCAAACAGCGCCTCGTCCCGGACCGCGGGATCTTCTACGAGGGTGCCTCCGGGATCTGGCAGACGGTGTGGATGGAACCGGTGGCGGCCAAGAACATCGGCACGCTCGGCATAGTGCCGGACGTCGCCGGGTCCGCGCTGAACCTCACCGTCGACACCGGTGCGGGCGCCGGCTTGACCGTCGAAGCCGTTGTCAGGGATGGAAAACGGGTGGTCAGCCGGACGAAGGGCGCCGCGGACCAGCCGATCAGGCTGCCGGTGCCGAGGCCGAAACTCTGGTCCCCCGACTCGCCGTTCCTCTACGACCTCGACGTCGAACTGAAGGACGGCCGCCGCACGATCGACAAGGTCTCGTCCTACTTCGGCATGCGGGAATTCGGCACCACGAAGGGCGAGGACGGCAAGCTCCGGTTCACGCTCAACGGCAAGATCCTCTTCCTGATGTCCACATTGGACCAGGGCTACTGGCCGGACGGCATCTACACCGCGCCGACCGACAAGGCGCTGCGGTTCGACCTCGAGCAGCACAAGGTGCTCGGATTCAATACAGTGCGCAAGCACATCAAGGTGGAGCCGGACCGCTGGTACCACCACGCCGACAAACTGGGTCTGCTCGTCTGGCAGGACATGCCGTCGATGCGCACCGGCGGGCGCCCGCCTGCCGACGCGCAGCGGCAGTTCGAGACCGAACTCCACGAAATGGTGGAGCAGAAGAAGAACTGGACCTCGATCGTCGGCTACGTGCCGTTCAACGAGGGCTGGGGCGAGTGGTCCCGCGAGACCACGGGACGGATCGCCGATGACGTCAAGGCGCAGGATCCGACCCGCCTCGTCAACGCGCACAGCGGGGTGAACTGCTGCGATTCGCTCGGCGATTCCGGCAAGGGCGACGTCATCGACTGGCACGCCTACCCCGGCCCGGCGAAGCCCATGCCCGACGGCGAACGGGTGTCGATCGACGGCGAGCACGGTGGGTACGGCCTCGAGGTCGAAGGCCATATGTGGTTCGGCGAGGGGCACGCCTACGAGATGGTGCCGGACCAGGCGACGCTGAACAGCCGCTACGTGCAGAACCAGCGGGATGTGCTGGCGGCCGCGCAGAGCTGCGCCATCAGCGGCGCGATCTACACGCAGATCACCGACGTCGAGCACGAGGTCAACGGCTTCTTCACCTACGACCGGCAGGTGAAGAAGATGGACTTCGCGCAAGTACGCGCGGTCAACCAGGCGATCATCTCGGGCGCCGACGGCAGCGGTTCGGGCGCACCCGACCCCGGTCCCGGCACTCCGGGACTCACCGGCGTCCACGCGTACAAGTTCAATGAAGGCAACGGATCCACCGCCGGAGACTCGGTGGGCGACGCGGATGCCATGGTAACGAACGGCCAGTGGGCCGGCGGAGTCGAGGGCGGCGCCCTGGCCTTCACGGGCAACGGCCAGGCGGACACCGGCGCGAGTCTGGTCGACACGGGGAGCAGCTATTCGGTGTCCGCGTGGGCGAAACTGGACGAGGCAGGTGGCGCGTTCCAGACCGTGGTCAGTCAGGACACCGGCCGGGACAGCGCGTTCTTCCTGCAGTACTCGGGCCAGGACCAGCGCTGGGCGATGAGCTTCGTCGGCCTGCGCGCGTTGTCGCCCGCCAAACCGGAACCGGGCCGCTGGTACCACCTGACCGGCGTCCGTGACGCCAAGGCCGGCACCGTGGCGCTCTACGTGGACGGGCAGAAGGTCGCGTCGCAGAACGCGTGCTCCGCGACGAAGAGCACCGGCCACACCGTCATCGGCCGCGGGCAGTACGGCGGCCAGCAGGTCGACTTCCTGCGCGGCGCGGTCGACGACGTCCGGCTCTTCGACCGGGTGCTGTCCGATGCCGAGGTCGCGACTCTGGCGACCCGCGGCTGACCCGGAAGGCGCGGTGCCAGGGACGCATATTCCTTGGCACCGCGCCGATTCACCCGCTCAGCCGACGGTAGCCGGGCGCCTCCGGCGGAACAGCCACGCCGAGATCGCGACGGCTCCGGGCACGATCACGTTGAGCAGGAACACCACCACCTCTTCGAGAACGCCATATCCGGCCGCGACGACCCCGATCGCGCCGTTGACCGCGCACAGCAGCACCCAAAGCGGCAGGAACACCAGCGCGGCGGCACCGTAGGACACGTCGAACAAGGCGGCCAACGCCGCGATCGCCGCCCAAAGCAGAAGGCCGGTGGCCAGCACGATCGGGGTCCGCCCACCGCCGACGACCGGTCCGCCCGCCCACGAAGCCACGCTCACCCACGCCCCGAGTCCCGCCACCACCGCGGGAAGGCCGAACACGAGGATGAACACCTTCACCTCCGCGCCGATCCGGTAGCCGAGCTCGACGCCTCGCCGTCCGTTCCACAGCATGACGACGTACCAGAGGGGGACGAACACCGCGGCCGCGGTGACGCCCACCGCCGCGAACGACGGCCGGGAGAGCAGGGCCGTCTGCGCGAAGACCGCCGCGAACAACAGAATCCCGGCCAGGACGACCTTCACTGATCGCATCGTGTGAGTCCGTTTCGCCCGATGTTTCCGTCGATAACAGATTTACGATATCATCGATATCACTACCTCGCCAGTCACCCCATTTTGACCACTGGTCAGAATTCGCCGCTGGGGGTTGCTACCATGCCAGGACGGCGCGGGGAGGAGCCACGGTGCGGCGCTCGGAAGCGAAAGAACGGCTGCGGGTTCTCATCGGACAGCGCCAGGCAGGCGAGGTCCTGCCGTCGGAACGCGCGCTGAGCACCGAACTGGGTGTTTCCCGGCCCACGCTTCGCGCCGCCATGGACGAACTCGCCCGCGACGGACTGCTCGTCCGCGAGCACGGCCGAGGCACCTTCACCGCTCCCCGCAAGATCTCTCAGGAACTCAGTCCCACCAAGGACGGCGACCTCATCGCGCCACCGGCCGAAGGCACCTGGTTCAGCAAGGTCGTCGACTTCCAGGTCACGCCGGCGGGCGCCCGGCTCGGCAAGCGGCTCGAAGTCTCCCCCAGCCGCGACCTCCTGGCCGTCACCAGAGTCCGCGTCGTCGAAGACGCGCCGATGGCGATAGAACGGATCCTCGTCCCGAACGACCTCGTCCCCGGGATCGGCCTCGCCGAATTCGAGTCCGGCTCGTTCTATGACGTGCTGCGGACGCGGTACGGGATCGTCCCCACCACCGCGATCCAGGTAACCGAACCCACCGTCACCGACGCGGATGAAGCCGGCCTTCTCGAAGTGCCGGAATACTCTCCCGCGCTGCTGTTCGAGCGGACCACCAGGGACGAGGACAACCGCGTCATCGAGTACACGCGGTCGATCTATCGGGGCGACCGGTACCGGATCACCTCACATCTGCGCTTCGACGACGAATCCGGCTAGTGTCTACATAGGACGTCGCGGTGACGTGCAGTTGCCGGAGCCGACGGTGTCGACGTGCGAGGTACCCGCGGCGCGATACTGCGCCGCCCGGTTCACCGCCTCCGCGGGGGAAACGACCTCGTTGCCGGCGTAGTAGGTCCAGTCGGCCTGCTCGAGATAGGTGCTCCGGCCGCCGGAATGCCCGGCGGTGTCGATGAACCAGATGTTGTAGTTGATCGACATCGGTGTCCGGGGATAGACGGAATTGCCCGCCGCGTCGACCGTGTGATCGGCGACCGGTACGCCGTCGATGTGGTACTTGACGTGCCCACCGGAAACCTGGGTGACGATGTCATGCCAGCCGTCGAAACCGCGGTACTGCGCGTTGGAGATGCGCAGACCGTCCCAGGTCGGGTTGTTCCAGTAGGTGTGCCAACTGGTCTCGTAGTTGGCCTGCGGACCGCCCCAGCCGCCGTTGGGCAGGTACTCCGAGAAATCGAGCTCACTGTAGAGCGGATCCCGGTCGAAGCGCAGCGGGGAGATCGAAAAGTAGGTCTCGTTGATGTGGTCGCCGTCGGCGCCGCTGACCGGCGCGTCGGTGAACCGCACCCGGCTGGCGTAGGTGCCCTCGAAGAACCGCATCCGTGACTGGTGAAGCTCCGCATGCGCGGTTCCAGCGGCGGTGCCGTCGGTGTACGCGGTCAACTGGGCGACGCGCTGTCCCGAAACGGTGGGGAAGGTGATGTTGCTCGGCAGCCAGCTCGCGCCGGGAACACCCGGACTGCCGGTTCCGCTTCGGGCGACCCAGCCGTTGCCGCTGAAGGCGGCGTCGCTGGGCGAGGCGTAGTGGAAGTCGTCGAACAGGACACCGCAGGGCGCGACCACGGCCTGGTCGGCCTGCGCGTTCCCCGCGAGTACGAACGCGGCGACCAGGGTGGTCGCGGCCGACACCGCCGCGGCGACCTTACTGCTCTTCTTGTGAGACATGGTGTCTCCTCTGCCGAAGGAACCTTCAGGGAGCCGACCACATGGTCTAGACGAATTCGTGTTCAGCACCTTGCGGCATTACCACTGGTAAGTCAAGGGCTACCAGTGGTTAATACGCAAATGTACGCCGACCGCCTGCCGATTCCCTTTGTAAAGACTCTTGACCAAGGCCGGTGCCTCCTGGTCCACTCACCGGCACCCCGGCCCCTTGGAGGTTTTCCGTGAAGTTTTCCCGCTTGGCCGCGATCGCGGTGTCAGCGGCGGCCGCGCTCTTCGTCGCGGCCCCGGCGGTGGCAGGACCCGCCGATCTCGACGACCCCGCGAAGAAGGACCACGCGATGCAGATCGTGTCGAGCGCCGAGAACTCGTCGCTCGACTGGCGTGCACAGTTCGGCTATATCGAGGACATCGGTGACGGCCGCGGCTACACCGCCGGCATCATCGGCTTCTGCTCCGGCACCCATGACATGCTCGAGCTGGTCGAACGCTACACCGAACGCTCCCCCGGCAACGTGCTCGCGAAGTACCTGCCGGCGTTGCGCGCGGTGGACGGCTCCGATTCCCACGAGGGCCTGGACCCCGGCTACCCGGGAGACTGGCGCGAGGCGGCGAACGACCCGGTCTTCCGTGAAGCCCAGGAGGCGGAGCGCGATCGCGTCTACTTCGGCCCGGCCGTGTCGCTGGCCAAACAAGACGGCCTGCGCGCGCTCGGCCAGTTCGCCTACTACGACGCCGCGGTCATGCACGGTTTCGAAGGGATGCAGGAGATCCGTTCGCGGGCACTGTCCCGGGCACAGGTTCCGCCGAACGGCGGCGACGAGACCGGCTACCTCAACGCCTTCCTCGACGAGCGAGTCATCGAGATGAAGAAGGAAGAAGCCCACTCGGACACCAGCCGGGTAGACACCGCGCAACGTGTCTGGCTGCGCGACGGAAACCTCGGGCTTGACACCCCGCTGCGCTGGCACGTCTACGGCGACTACTTCGAAATCCTCTGACGTCGCACCCCTCGCGTGCCATGAACGGCATCCGGTTCAGCTGTGGCTGAGCCGCCGTTCCGCGGAAACCGAGTAGGAGTGCGGGCGGAAGGCCAGCACGCTGTCGTCGGAAAGTTCGACGCCGGGCGCGATGCGCGTCGGGTCGAAGACGTGACGCTCCCAGTCCGCGGACGCCGGGGAGAGCCGGTCGATGCGGATCTCCCCGGCGGGCACCAGGGTGCGCTGCTCGGACCAGGCGATCGACGGATCGTGCGTCGGGTCGCCCTGCTGGCCGAGTTGGAAGACGAGAGTGAACGACACCGGGCCGTCGGCGAGGCGGCGGTCGAGGTCCGGCAGCAGGAAGCCGCGCTCGAGTGCCGTGGCGTGCGCCGATTCGAGCTCGATCTCGCCCAGTTGCGGAACCAGCCGGTAGCGGAAGGCCTGACGCTTGCCTTCGGCGTCGGCGAGGAAGAAGGCGTGCAGCCCGTCGTACCGCGTGGTGGCGAAGCTCGCCGGGGCCCGCTTGGCGAGGAACGCCTTCAGCCCGGCGTGGCTTTCCTTGTGCTGGAACAGAAAACCGGCGATCTTGCCGCCCGCGGCGAGCTTCTCCTTCAGACCGGTCTCGGTGGTCGCGGCCAGCGCTTCGACCAGTTCGACGAACCCCTCGGGCGTGCTGCTCGGGAACACCCGGAAATTGGCGGCGACCAGATCATGCACGGCGTTGCCCTCGCCGTCGAGGAACTTGACGGCCATTCCGCGGATACCCCGGGTCCGGTCGTCGGCGTCGTACTGCGGCGAGCCGTTCGAGAACCGGACGACCAGATCGGTCTCACCGGTCAGGTGGGCGGCCGAGGTCAACTGCGCTATCCGTCCACTCGGGACGAACTTGCCTTCGTAGACCGCACCGTGCGCGTGGAGCCGGCGATCCTGGGGTCGCGGATGCCCCGCGGCCTCGATCCGGTCGATGGCTTGTACGGCGGTCATCCCGTCCGGTGTCGTCACGCGAGCATCGTAGCCCTCTCGGCTCGCATCCACTCGGGAAGCGCTTTCAGGCATTTGTCCCCTTTCGCGTCACAACCGTGAACGGTGTTGCCGCACAATGGGATTGCTCGCAGATTGCAGCCTGACAAGCGGATCGACGGCCGCCGCGACCGCTGATATAACCGGCTCATGACCAGAACGGCAGTCGTGACCGGCGGTGGCACGGGTATCGGCAAGGCGGTCGCCGCCGCACTTGTGAAACAGGGCGTCGACGTGGTGATCACCGGCAGGCGCGCGGACGTGCTCGCCGCCACCGCGCAGGAGATCGGCGCACGCCCCGTCGTCTTCGACGCGGCCGACCCCGGGCAGGTCGAGAACGCGTTGGCCGACCTGCCGGAGCAGGTCGACGTCCTGGTCAACAACGCCGGCGGCAATATGACCCGCCGCCGTCCCGCGCCGGAGAACCTGGCGGAAGTGCGCGACCTCTGGTTCGCCAACTTCGAGTCCAATGTGGTCAGTGCCGTCCTGGTCACCACGGCCTTGGAAGCACGGCTGACCGCGGACGCGCGCGTCGTCACCATCGGCTCGATCGCCGCACGCCGGGGCTCGACGAGCTACGGAGCGGCCAAAGCCGCCCTGGAGGCATGGACGGCCGACCTCGCCTTCAAGGTCGGCGACCGGGGCATCACCGTCAACGTGGTCTCCCCCGGTGTCACCGAGGAGACCGAGTTCTTCGGCGGCACCCTGTCCGAGGAGCGACGCAAACGGCTCATCGGACAGCCCGCGAACGGCCGCTCGGGCCGGCCGGCCGACGTGGCCGCGGCGGTCACGTTCCTGACCTCCCCGGAGGCCGGGCACATCACCGGCCAGGTCCTCGGCGTCAATGGCGGAGCCGGTCTCGGCCGCTGAGTCTCGTGAGTGATTCGGGCGGTTCTATTTGAGGGGTAAGGCAAGTGTGGCGTGTGGGTCACCCCGGTGCAGGCGTTCATCTGGCCGTGAAGGCCTCCTTGCCTACCCTGAGGGTAGTGAAGGAGCCCTTCACTACCCCGCCGAGGTGAGGGCGGCGTCGCGCAGTTGACGACGCGAGCTGATGCCGAGTTTGGTGAAGATCTTCCGCAGGTGCCATTCGACGGTGCGAGGGCTGATGAACAGCCGCATACCGATTTCGGGGTTGGAGAAGCCTTCGCGGGCGAGCCTGGCGATCTGGAACTCCTGTGCGGTGAGCTCGTCGTGCGCTTCGACGGTGCGTTTGCGGGCGGTCTCGCCGGTGGCCTGCAGCTCGCGGCGGGCGCGGGCGGCGAAGGCTTCGAGGCCCATAGCGCTCAGCATTTCGTGCGCGGTGCGGAGGTGCTCCCTGGCGTCGACACGGTGGCCCTCACGGCGTAGCCATTCCCCGAAGAGAAGGTGGCCGCGGGCGACGTCGACGCACGACTTCGTCCGCGAGGGCGGCTTCCGGGTCGTGCAGCTGACCCCGCCCGGATCGCAGGCGTCGATCCACTTCGGCTCCGGCGTCACCGACGCCGCGCCCGGCTCCGTCCGGAACATCTACCTGGTCGTGAACGACATCGAGGCCGCGAGGGACGAGATCGCCGGCCACGGCGTCGACATCAGCGAGGTGTTCCACTTCGACAGCAACCGGGCGCTGGTCTCCGGGCCGAGCCCCGATCACGGCACCTACACCTCGTACGCCACCTTCAGCGACCCGGACGGCAACACCTGGTTGCTCCAGGAGATCACTACGCGCCTCCCCGGTATGACCTCAGGCGCGACGTACGGCTCCGTGGGCGCCATCGAGCAGGCGCTGAAGCGCGCCGCCGAGGCACACGGACGGCACGAGGCGGAGACCGGAGAGGCCGATCCGGAATGGCCGGCCTGGTACGCCCCGTACATGGAGAAGGACAACGCCGCGGAGTGATCCTTGACCTGGTGCGCGCTCCAGCTTCTAGCGTTCCAGCCATGAGCACGCCACAGCACAAGATCGGTTCCGGGTTCGGCACTCGGAGCACAGCCAACGACGTCCTCGAAGGGGTCGACCTCACGGACAAGCTCGCCGTCGTAACCGGCGGATATTCGGGGCTGGGCTTGGAAACCACCCGCGCCTTGGCCGCCGCGGGCGCATACGTGATCGTGCCGGCGCGCCGCCCGGAGAGCGCACGGGAAGCAGTCGTCGGTCTGCCCGGGGTCGAGGTGGACGAACTCGACCTCGCCGACCTCGCGAGCGTCCAGGCCTTCGCGGAGCGATTCACCACCACCGGGCGGCCGATCGACCTGCTGATCAACAACGCCGGGGTCATGGCCTGCCCGGAGTGGCGCATCGGGCCGGGCTGGGAGTCGCAGTTCGTGATCAACCATCTCGGCCACTACGCACTGACGAACCGGCTCTGGCCCGCGTTGGCCGACGGCGGGGCGCGGGTGGTCGCGGTCTCCTCGGCGGGGCACCATCTTTCCGCGCTGCGCTGGGACGATCTCCACTTCGAGCGGGGGTACGACAGGTCACTCGCCTATGGGCAGGCCAAGACGGCGAACGTGCTGTTCGCCGTGCACCTGGACACCCTCGGCGCCGAATCCGGCGTACGGGCGTTCGCCCTCCACCCCGGCGCGATCCTGACCCCGCTGCAGCGGCACATGACACACGAGGAGATGGTCGACCGCGGCTGGATCGACGAAAACGGCGACCTCTCGAACCCGGACTTCAAGACGCCGGAACAGGGTGCGGCGACACAGGTCTGGGCGGCGACGTCACCGCAACTCGGCGGTATGGGCGGGGTGTACTGCGAGGACTGTGAAATCGCGGAGGTCACTGAGGTCACGGCAGGCGAGGACCCGCCGATGGTGGGCGTCCGCGAGTACGCCATCGACGCCGCCGAGGCCTCGCGGCTCTGGGAGTACTCGGCGGAACTGACCGGAGTCGACGCGTTCGCCCGCTGACCCAGGACCGCGCGGCGGGTGCGTGGGCGCGTTGGTCGTGAGTGGCGAATCGCGTTCTAACCCGAATCGCCACTCACGACCAGCTGGACCACTCGATGACCTGCTATGGCGTGATCAGCGTTTCTCGAGCAGCGCGGAGATGGTGACGAACCGGTAGCCGTCCTGGCGAAGCCGGTCGATCAGCGGGCCGATGGTGTCTCGTGTCGACCCACGGCCGGCGTACATGGGGTGCAGCAACACGATGGAGCCCGGCCGGACCTGCGCGGTGGTGTCACGGAGGATCGACTCGGTCGTTGGCTCTCCCGCCGAGTCGGGTTCGACGTCCCACATGATCGTCGTGCGGTCATGATCGGACAGGTAGTACGGCAGCGCGAAGAGTTTCTTGCCGTTCGGCGGGCGGAAGTGGATCCGGCCGGTGTAGCCGGTCGCGCGGATCAGCTTGTCGGTCGACTCGACCTCTTGTGCCACAAAGCCGGGAGTGACTCCGACCATTCGCTCATGCGAGTACGAGTGGTTGCCGATCTCGTGCCCGGCGGCCGCGATGGCGCGACCCAGCGCGGGGTTCGCTTCGAGCTCCCGGCCGACGAGGAAGAACGTCGCGGACACTTGGCGAGCGGCCAAGACGTCCAGTACCGCCTGGGCGCCTGCCGGGTCCGGGCCGTCGTCGAAGGTCAGCGCGACGACCTTCTCGTTCGTCTCCACGCGGGGCACGAGGTCGCCGAAGAACTGGAACGTCCGCGAGGAGGAGACGCGCCACAGCACGAAGGCCGTCACGACCACGACGACCAGTACGACCGCGGAGATGATCGTCCACTTGCGGGCACGCGTCATACGGTCACGCTAGCGGGCCACTCCGATCGGCCGGGGCGGGGACCCGCGCGAGACCGTCCACATCGGACTCGCGCGGGCCTCACTCAGCGTTCGCCGAGCTGCCACTCCGGCCGGACGTAGTGGCAGGTGTAGCCGTTCGGGAAGCGCTCCAGGTAGTCCTGGTGCTCCGGCTCGGCCTCCCAGAAGTCGCCTTCCTGGGTCACCTCGGTGACGACCTTGCCCGGCCATTTGCCGGAGGCGTCCACGTCGGCGATCGTCGTCTCCGCGACCTGCTTCTGCGTGTCGTCGGTGTAGTAGATCGCCGAGCGGTAGCTGGCACCGAGGTCGTTGCCCTGGCGGTCGCGTGTCGTCGGATCGTGGATCTGGAAGAAGAACTCCAGGATCTGCCGGTACGTCAGTTGCGCCGGGTCGAAGACGATCTCGATCGCCTCGGCGTGGGTGCCGTGGTTGCGGTAGGTCGCGTTCGGGACGTCGCCACCCGTGTAGCCGACACGGGTGGAGATGACGCCCGGATGGCGGCGGAACAGGTCCTGCATGCCCCAGAAGCAGCCGCCCGCGAGAACAGCCTTCTCCGTCACAGTTGATCTCCTCCGATCGGTTTCGTCCATCAAGCAGAACACTCGACGGCGTCCGTGTCATCCCGCTCCCGGTGTGACGCACTACTTTCGTAAGCTGACCTGATCGTGGACGCGCAACGACTTTCCTCTGGCCTGAGCCCGCTGTGGCGAGCGGTACACGCCAGGTTGTCGTCCGGGCTGCCGGTTTCCACGGTCAAGGTGGGCCCGCTGGACCTCGACCAGCGGAGCGCGCTCGCCGATCTGCTGGGCGCCGGGAAGCTGCCGGGCGAACACGCGAGCATATCGATGCGGCGGCTCGACGAAGCGCTCGAAGCGATGGGCCTCGAGACCAGGGAGGTCGTCACCCGGCTCATCGGTCCCATCGGCGATCGCGCTGCCGCCAGGAGACTGGCGGCAGCGGAACGTGACGAGTTGTGGGACTGGCTGACCGGGCACGACGTCGTCACGAGTCAGCCCGCGTTGCTCGACTGGGTCGAGGGAGTCCGGCGAAACGGGCTCATCGGCGGATCACCCCGGAAGACGCGCGACGAGCTGGGAAAGGCGCTCAAGGTACTCCGGAACATCCCGGCGAACGGGGTGCCGTTGCCGAAATTCGCCGACGACCTGCTGGGCGACACACACGCGCTGGACGAGGGCAAACGCCTGGCCGGCCTGGTCATGAAGGCGCTCGCGGCGATCTACGACACCGGTGATCGGCGGGAACTGCTGGAGCGGGCCGGGATCGCCGGCGACGAGTTGTCGTCGACCGTGCTCGCGGCCGGGTTCCGTTCGACGAGCGAGAGCGTCGCCGGCCGGATTCTGCGGGCGTGCGCGGAGGGCGGGCAGGCCGCGTCGCTGACGTTGCAGCAGGTCAGGGCAGCCGACGGACTCGACATCCCCGATGAGGTCTGGGTGTTCGAGAACCCGAGCGTGCTGGCGATGGCGCTCCAGCGGTTCGGTACTCGCTGTCCCCCTATGGTGTGCACGTCGGGGTGGCCCAGCGGCGCGGGGATGCAGCTGTTGCGCCGCCTGACCGGGGCGCGGCTGCGGTACCACGGGGATTTCGACGGCGAAGGACTGCGGATCGCGGCGACCGTCGTGGCCAGGACCGGGGCCGAACCCTGGCGGATGACGAGCGCCGACTATCTCGACGCCGTTTCCGAGGGGCCAGGGGTCGGGCGAGTCACGCCGGTGCCGTGGGACGAGGACCTGGCAGGGCACCTGACCAGGCTGAACATCACTGTTTCCGAGGAGCGGGTGGCGCTCGGACTGCTCACCGAGATCGAGCACGGAGAGTAAAGAGAGACGGCCATTCGGCTTCGTCTGAGTGACCCCCTAACGTGGACCCCCACGACACCGCCGGAGGCAGCATGGATCCGATCCGTGTACCGCCCGAGATGTTCCGTTTCACCGACGGCAGCAAATCCGGGCTCTACGTGGCGGTTCTGCACGCCTTCGGAGAGGCGAACGAACGGCTCGAGACGGCGCTGGGGATCGACGACGTCCGCGCACGGCTGCGGTCGGTCGGCTGGCTGGAGACGCTGGATGACGACGAGCTGGCCACCACGCTCGACCAGCTTCGGGACTGGGACCTCGTCGACGTCATCCAGAACCATTCCGAGAACTACCGGACGGCGTCCGAGTACGAACGCCGAAATCTCCAGTATTCCCTTACCCGGCAAGGGGAAGCGGCCTTCGCGGGCGTGGTGCACGCGGTGGGTGTGCTCGCCTCCACCGGCGCCTTGCAGACGGCCGTCCTCGACGCGATCTCGGACCGGCTCGGCGACCTCGTCCAGCACCTCGAATCGGGCACCGACCGCCGCGTCTTCAGCACGTTGACCGAACTGGAAGGCCATCTCGAAGCGCTGAGGGGCAACACGAAGCAGTTCAACGGCGAACTGCAGCGCCTGCTGCGGGCCGACGGCACCGACCTGGCGACGTTCCACGAGGTCAAGGCGTCGACGGTCGCGTATCTGCAGGAGTTCCTGACCGACCTCGAACACCGCACGCACACCATCGCCGGCCGGATCAAGCAGGTCGAGGAGCACGGCGTCTCGCTGATGCACCACCGCGCGCTGGCCGGGGCCGATCTGCCGCGGCTCACTGGCGCCGATCCCGCCCCCGGCTGGCTGGAGCATCGCCGGGCTCGCTGGGAAGGCCTCTGCGCGTGGTTCCTCCCCAAGGACGGCGCGACGCCGCGGGTCGAACAGCTCCACCTCGTCGCACGCCGGGCGATCATCACGCTCTTGCAGGTCCTGGACCGGATCACCGAATCGCGGCGCCGGGCGAGCAGCGCGGTCGCCGATTTCCGCGAGCTGGCCAGGTGGTTCACCGTCGTTCCCGCACAGGAGGACCTGCACCGCTTGTGGTCGACGATGTTCGGGCTGAGCTCCGCGCGGCACGCGCATCTCGCCCATCCCGATCCGGAACTCGTCAGCACGACGGCGTCTTGGCAGGACGCGCCTGCCGTCGAGGTCTCACAGCTCCTCCGGTCCTCCGGGCGCACCGAGCGGTTCACCAGGACCGGCAAGGTGCGCGACGTCGCCGCGATCAGGGCCGCCCGCGCGGAACAGGCACTCGCCGAGCGGGCCGAACTCGAAGCGGCGTGGAGCATGCTCGACACGGGCGGCGTCGTCCGGCTGTCGGCATTCGAGAAGCTGGACCACACGGTTTTCGAGCGGCTGCTGGACCTTCTCGGCCGCGCACTCGGCAACGGTCCCGGCAGTGGCGGCGCCCGGCGGAGTACCACGTCCGACGGCCGGATCGAGGTGATCCTGCGGCCGCCGAAGAACGGCGCGGTCGCCCGGCTGACGACCACCCGCGGCGTCTTCCGTGGCCCCGACTACGAGATCGAGATCAAGGCCTCCGGCGAGGAACGCCGGGTCAGCGGAGGTAGTGCGTGACGCTCGCGAACCAGCTCGTCATCGCCGAACGCGAGGAGGTCGCGCGCGGAATCCGCCTGCTGCTGGCGACCCCGTTGATCGGCGAACGCGGCGCTCCGGACACCTTCGACCTCATCCGGCGGCGACGTGAGCCGATCCGGCAATGGTTCGACTACTACTGCGGCTGGACGCTGACCGTCGAACCACGGCTCGGGTACGCCCGGCTCGTCAAGGTCCGCGCGGCCTCGGATCCCAGTCGCCCCGCCCGGCGGCTCCGGTCGGGTCGCGCACCGTTCGACCGGCGGCGCTACGTCCTGCTGTGCGTGGTCGCGGCCGAACTGCTCGCCGTCCCGGTGACCACCATCGGGCTGCTCGCCGACCGGGTGAGCCGGGCCAGCGGCGCGGACGACGTCGTCACCGCGTTCGACACCGCGAGCCGGGCCGAGCGGATGGCGTTCGTCGACGTGCTCCGGACGCTGGAATCGTTCGGGGTGCTCGAAGTGGTCGACGGAGCGACCGAGTCCTTTGTGGACTCCGTGTCGGCGAAGGTGTTGTACCGGGTGGACGCGACGCTGTTGCTGAGGATGCTCGCCGCGCCGATCGGGCCGTCCCAGCTCGCGGTACCGACGGACGACGTGGCGCTGCGGTTCGAGGAGCTGCTCGAAGCGGTGTCCCACGAACGACGTTACGGCTTGTCGTCGGGACGGCACGAAGACACGCCCAACGCGTCCGACGTCCAACGGAATCTGTGGCTCCGGCATTCGGTTTTCCGGCGGCTCGTCGACGATCCCGTGCTCTATTTCGACGAGCTCACGGCAGACGAACGCGGCTACATCACCTCCCCCACCGGACGGCAGTTGCTGCGCCGCGCCGCGGAACAAGGCGGCTTCGTCCTCGAGGAACGGGCCGAAGGCGCCTTGCTGGTGGACGTCGACGAGCTGTCCACGGACACCAGGTTCCC
This sequence comes from uncultured Actinomycetota bacterium, assembly GCA_963766045.1. Classification (GTDB taxonomy): domain Bacteria; phylum Actinomycetota; class Actinomycetes; order Mycobacteriales; family Pseudonocardiaceae; genus Amycolatopsis. The sequence continues at coordinate 4,560,398 of CAVXYN010000003.1, forward strand.
AGACGACGCGAGCAACGCCAAGGTCGCGGCGCTGCTCCTGCTCGACTCACTGGACGCCCCGAAGACCACCGAGCAACTGCAGGTCGCCACGGCCAAACTTCTCGACCGGTTCCCCCGCTGGGCCAAGACCTACCGGGGCGAGGACGGCGTGCGCCGCCTCACCGTGGACGCACTCGCGGTACTGGCCGGCTTCAGCCTGGTCCGGGTCGATTCCGGCCTGGTCAGGCCACTTCCCGCCGCGGCGCGGTACACCGTGCGTGAAACCAGGACCACCGATGACGAGGAGACGTCGTGACCGTGACCGAGCTTCCTCGCCAAGCGAACCGCGAGGTGCCCGACGGCCAGGCGCGGTGGGTTCCGTCCCGCGCGGGCATTCTCAACGTCTGGCGCTACTACGACGAGATCTTCGAGTTCCACGACGGCCGCCTGCTTCTGCGCGGCCCCAACGGAAGCGGGAAATCGAAGGCGCTGGAACTGCTGCTGCCGTTCCTGTTCGACGCCAGCCTGCGCGCCAACCGGCTGTCGACGTTCGGCACCGGCGAGCGGAGCATGCACTGGAACCTGATGGGCGAAGGTGCGACGGGCACCACGCGCGTCGGGTACGTCTGGCTGGAGTTCCGGCTGCCCGGTGACGCCGATCGCTGGTTCACCTGTGGCGCGCGGCTTCAGGCGAGCGCGCACACCAGCACCGTGCATCCGGACTTCTTCACCACGGACCTGCGGGTGGGCGACGGGTTGCCACTGGTCAACGAGGCGGGGCAGCCGCTGACCAAGAACGCGTTGGAAGAGCAGCTGGGCGAACGTGGTGTCGTGCACGGCAACGCCGGCGACTACCGCACCGAAGTCCGCACGAAGCTGTTCCCCACTTTGAGCGAACAGCGCTACGAAGCACTGATCACCGCGCTTCTCCAGCTGCGCATGCCGAAACTCTCGCAGCGGCTCGACCCGGGTCTGCTGTCGAACCTGCTCTCCCGCGCGCTTCCGCCACTGGGGCAGCAGGAGATCGCCGATCTGGCCGAGGGTTTCGAACGGCTCGACGCGCAGCGGGAACGGCTGGGCACGCTGGAGACCGAGGTCGACGCCACGCGCGCGCTCGCGGCGAGGCAGAAGACCTACGCCCAGCGAGTGCTGCGGGCGGGCGCCGCGAACGTCATCTCGGCGACGACCGAACTCGACAACCTCGCCAAGGCGGCCCGCCAGTCGGCCGAGGAATACGAGGAGGTCGCCGCCGGCAAGGCGGCCGCCGAGGAGCGCGTCGAGCAACTCGAGAAGGACATCGAGGAGACCGAGGCGCGCAAGACCGGCCTGACGGAAACCGAGGCGTACCAAAAGGGTCAGGAGCTCGACCGGCTGCGTCAGCGGAAGATCGCGGCCGTGGAGCGGGCCGAGACGATTCGCGAGGACGCCGACCGGATCCGGGCCGAAGCGGACGCCGACGAGAAGCGATCACAAGTGGCGCAACAGGTCTCCAAGCGACAGGCCGACCTCGTCCGCGATCAGGAGACCGAGGTCCGCCACGCGGCGACCCGCGCGAATCTGGTCGGAGTGCACGACGAACTGGTGGCGGGGCTGGAAGAACCGGCCCGGCTCCGACCCCTGCTGCTGGCGGCGGTCCGTGGTAAGCAGCACCAGATCGAGGCCGTCAGCCGCGCGCTGGATGTCCAGGAGCGGGCTGTGGACCGGCGGCACCAAGCCGAAACCGACCTGGATGAGGCCCGGTCGGATTTCTCGACAGCGCAAGAGAAACTCGACGCCGCCGCCGAACGCCGTGAAGGTACGCTGGGCGAACTGCGCTCGCGCCTCCTCGACTGGGCGACGGGTTGCCGGGAACTGGATTTCCCCGAGCCCGAAACGCTGCTTCAGGATGTCGAAACGGAATCCACCGTGCTGGCCGCGGTCAACGCCGTCGCCGAGACGGTGTTGGAGGAGATCACCCGCCACGAGGCGGAGACCGAGTCCACGTTGAAGACCGCCCGCGCCGACCACGACGAACTCGTCGCCGAGGCGGATCGGCTCCAGACCCAGCAGGACATCCCGCCCGCCGCACCGCGTACCCGCACCGCGGACCGGACCGAGATGAGCGGCGCGCCGTTCTGGCGCCTTGTCGATTTCGCCGGCTCCGTCCCGGAAAGTTCGTACGCGGGGATCGAGGCCGCACTCGAGGCGTCCGGGCTGCTGGACGCCTGGGTGAACTCGCACGGTGTCGTCAACGGCCACGACGTCCTCGTCGAAACCGGCGCAGTGGCGGCGGTTTCCGGACGTTCGCTCGCCGATGCCCTCGTCCCCGAGGCTGACGCGGCACTCGCTCCGGCGACGATCCGGCGCGTGCTGGAGGGGATCGCGTTCGACGACCGGCTCCCCTCCGGGCCGGCCGCGATCGGCGCGGACGGCACCTGGCGCATGGGCGGCCTGACCGGTAGCTGGGAGAAGGGAAGTCCGGCGTACATCGGTTCCCTTGCCCGCCAACGTGCTCGGGAACGCCGGATCCTCGAACTGCGTAACGAGATCACCGGCCGCGAAAAGACCATCACGAACCTGGAAGCCGTGCTGGCCGCGTTGCGGGGCAGGCGCGAGCTGATCAAGATCGAACGCGCCGCGCGCCCCGGACACGAAGATCTGATCACCGCGTCGCAGGAACTGAGCCGGGCGGAAGCCGACCTGACCGCCGCCGACACCGTCGTCCGGCAGCGTGTGGCCACCGTTTCCGCGAGGGAAGGCGAAGTCCGGAACGCCTTGCACTCCTTGACGGATCTGGCGTCCGAAAGCGGCTTACCGACGGAACGCACGCCGCTGACCACCCTCGCCGCGGCCATCCGGACCTACGCCGATCAAGCCGAGAACTGGCTGTACGAGCACGGGAATCTGCTCGCGGCACGGCAGCAGGCCGAGACGTTCGCCGAACAGGCGCAGCGTTCCGAGGACAACGCGACCCGGCGCGAGGACGAGGCCTCGGAAGCGGAGAAGCACCGCACCAAGCTCACCGCGATGCTCGACGCGATCGAAGGCACGCTCGGCGTCGACTACCGCGAAGTCCTCACCGAAATCGACGGACTGCGCACGAAACTCCGCGAACTCGCCGACCGGCTGCGCGCCACGAACCAAGAGGCGAAGACCCTCGCGACCCGGCTGGGAGCGCTCGGCGTCCAGCGCACGACCGACGCACAGGCCCGCGACGACGCATCGTCCAAACGGGACACGGCGGCGGGGCGGTTCCGCAAGCTCGCCACCGGCGTCTTCCCCTCGGACGGCGGAATCGACGACCTGGCGAAGTTCCAAGCCACCCTCACCGCGTCGGAAGGAGTCCGGGCCGCGCTCGAGGCGGCACGGCTGATCGCGGCGGCCTGGCCCTCCGTACCGCACGCTCCGAGCAACCTCGGCGACGCGCTGCACCGGCTTTCCGAGGCGGTCCACACCTGCCGGAACACCCTCAGTTCGCGAGCCGACCTCGACCTCGAGACCGATGAGGACGTCCAGATCTTCACCGCGGTCGTGGACGGGATCCGTGTGGGCGCGGCGGAACTGCTGAAGATCCTCTACGCCGAGGCGGAGCAGAGCAGGCACGAGATCACCGATCGCGAGCGGGAGCTGTTCGACCAGACCCTGACCGGCGACACCCGCCGTCATCTCGCGGCCCGGATCCGGCAGGCCAACGAACTCGTCGACGGGATGAACGCCCGCCTCGAGCGGGTGCGGACCGCGTCGAAGGTCGCCGTGCGGCTGGTCTGGCAGGTCTCCCCCGATCTGCCGCCCGGCACCAAAACGGCGCGCGACCTGCTGCTCAAGGATCCGGCCGGACTCACCGACGCCGACCGCGAATCGCTGCACCGCTTCTTCCGCGACCGCATCGAGCAGGCGAAGGCCGACGACACCGCGACCAGCTGGGAGCAGCAACTCGCGCAGGTCTTCGACTACACGTCGTGGCACCGGTTCGTGGTCAAGGTCGACCGCGCCAACGGCAACGGCTGGCAGCTGCTGACGAAGAAACTGCACGGCGCGCTTTCCGGCGGGGAGAAGGCGATCGCGCTGCACCTGCCGCTGTTCGCCGCCGTCGCCGCGCACTACCAGGCCGTCCCGGAAGCGCCTCGCGTGATCCTGCTCGACGAGGTGTTCGTCGGGGTGGACACGACGAACCGGGGTCAGGTGTTCGGCCTGCTGTCCGCGCTCGACCTCGACCTGATGCTGACGTCGGACCACGAATGGTGCACCTACGCCGAACTGAGCGGCGTCGGCATCCATCAGCTGATCACGGGCGGGGATGGCGATGACGCGGTGACGACGGCCCGGTTCACCTGGAACGGGCACGACCTCCTGCCCGCCGAACCGGGCTAGCCGCTCGGGTCGGCGCGTGGAAGTACATGAAGGGGGCCTTCACGTACTGGGCAAGGTGTGAAGGACTCCTTCCCTACCCTCAAGGTAGGTATGGGGTCTTCACGTACTTGGGAAGCGGTGGCGCAATTCGCCGACGAATTGCGGTATGCCCTCACGCACCTCCCGGGAACCCGGCGACCGTCTCGTCCGACTACTGTCGCGTCAGGCGAAATGGAGGGTTGACCGGATGAGGTTCAAGCGGTTCGGTGCGTCGGTGCTGGTCGCGGGGCTGGCGCTACTCGGCGCGGCCGTAGCGACGGCGACACCGGCGATGGCGCACTCGGAGCTGAAGAGCAGCGACCCGGCGAGGGGTGCTTCGCTGGCGACGCCGCCTACGCAGGTCAAGCTGACCTTCTCCGGCCCGGTCACGCTCGCGGCCGACCCGATCCAGGTGACGGGACCCGACAACGCGTCGTGGACCGTCGGCCGGGCGGACGTCGCAGGGGTTGCCGTCTCCGCGCCCGTCCAGGCCGTCGGCCCCGCCGGCGAGTACACGCTGCGCTACAAGGTGACCTTCGAAGACGGGCACGTTTCGAGCGGGTCGGTGAAGTTCAACCTCGCCAATCCGGTCGCGCCTCCTGCTACCTCCTCGAGCGCCCCGCCGTCCAGCAGCAGCGCGGCTCCGACTTCCGACGCCGCTCCGCCGAGCAGCAGCGCCGCCCCCGCACCGCAGGCGAACGAGTCGGGCACCGAGGGACTGCTGCCGACGTGGGTGTGGATCGTCCTCGCCGTCGCCGCGGTCGCCGCAGGCCTCGTTGTCGCACTCAGGTTGACCCGCGACAAGGCCGAACCCGAGGAGAAAGACGACGAGAAGGACGACGAGTCGTGATCGTGCGGGCGAGCGGCGGCCGCCCGCCCGCACAGATCAAGTCAGGCGATCTTGAAGGTCCACGCCCACTTCCCGGCCGCACGGGCCGCTTCGGGGACGTCGATCACCAGCTTGCCCGCCTGCTTCGTCCACTTCAGGTTTCCTGGGTAGCCGAGCATCGTGATCTTGTCCCCGTCGGAGACCGGGACCGGCGCGTCCACCACGACCTGGCTACCCGGCTGCTCGAGCGCGGTGATGTAGAACGCCTCGTTCTGCTTCATCGAGAACCGCAGCGAACCCTGCTGGGCCATACGTGACCAGTAGGTCGTCCCGTAGATCGATTCGCCGTTGACGCGCAGCCATTCGCCGGCCTCACGCAACCGCGTCTGCATGATCTCGGGGATCGAACCGTCCGCGCGCGGACCGATGTCCAGCAGGAAGTTGCCGTTCTTGCTGTTCGTGTCCACCAGCGTGTCCACCACCGCGTCGGCGGTCATGTACATGCTGTCGGGGGTCGCCCTGTTGTACCCGTAGGACTTCGGGTCGAGGCCCCGGCTGGTCTCCCATTTCTTCACCACGGTGTCCGGGTAGGTCGTGTACTCGGGCGTGGTGAAGTCGTGCGTCGGAACGCCGCAGCGGTCGTCGACGGTGACGTCCTTGGGATTCGGCCGGTTCTTCGCCCGGTTGAAGTACTCGGCGAGGACGGGCCGGCTGTCGTTCGGCCCGCCGATGTCGCACCAGATCACGTCCGGGTCGTACTGCCGCACCAGTTCCTGCATCTGGGGTTTCTGGTAGTCGCGGACGAAGTCCCGGCCGGTCTGATAGCCGGTGTACACCTCGTCTTCGCCGGTGTACGGGTTCTTCGGTCCGCGGCCCCACCACCATTTGCTGTCGGGGTTGAACCACTCGGGCATCGAGAAGTACAGCCCGTTGCGCATCTGCGGCGTGTACTTGCGGGACGCGTCGAACAGTTCCTTCACCAGGTCGCGGCGCGGTCCGAGGTCGACGGAGTCGCGGCCGGACACCTTCGAGTCGTAGAGCGCGAAACCCTCGTGGTGCTTGGAAGTCAGCACGTAGTACTTCGCGCCGGCCGTCTGGAACAGCTCGGCCCACGCCTTCGGGTCGTACTTCTCCGCGGTGAACTGCGGGATGAAGTCGTCGTAGGCGAAGTCCTTGCCATAGGTCTGGGCGTGGTAGCCGTACACCGCGTTGGACGCGCCCTCGTTCATCCAGTGCCAGTACCACTCCGCGTACTGCTCGCCCGGCGGCGACCAGGCGGGCACGGAGTAGATGCCCCAGTGGATGAAGATGCCGAACTTGGCCTCATCGAACCAATAAGGCGATTCGTGCGTGCCGAGCGAGGCGTCGGTCGCCTGGTAGTCGGCGACGCCGAGGGTGAACCGGACAGGCTGTTCGACCCGCAGCCTCTTGCCCTGCGCCACCACGGTGCCGTTCACGATCGTGTCCACCGGCGCGCCGGTCCGCACGATCCCGATCCGCACCCTCGCCTGTTCACCCGGGCCGAGACGGCGGATGGACGCTGGCTGCACGGTCCGCGCGCCGAACACCTCCGCCCGGACGGTCAGGCCGTCCCGTTCGGTGATCCACTCGTCGCCGAGGTTGGTCACGGTCGCCTCGACGGCTTGAACGTTGCCGGACAACAGCTTCGTCGTCGACCGTGAGCCGAGGAGTTCGAGTGCCTTGCCCTTGGCCGCGAGCCGCACGGTCAACGCGAACACGTGAAGACTCGCCTGCCCGGCCTCGGCGGGTTTGGTCGTCGGCAAGGTGATGGCGACGGCTTCCCGCGTCGGGTCCATCCAGAGCTGCGACGCCGAGATGCCGACCACGTGCTGTTCGGTGGCGTTGCCGGGGGCATACCGGTACGGCGCGGTGATCGCGCCCGACCCGCCGTACCAGTCCGGCCCGCCGAGCGTCGCCCTCGTGGAACCGCCGTCGGCGTAGTGCACGGTCGCCAGGCCCGAGGCCGAGCCATAGCTGCTGGAGACCAGGAAATGGGCCGAATGGTATTTGCCCCGGGTGATTTCGATCCGCTGGCCGAGCGCCACGACGTTGTTCTTGGCGCCCGCGGCCGCGGACGGGAAGGCGAAGTCGATGCCGTCGACCGCGATCTTGCCGCTGGGCAGGCCTTCGGCGGGGAAGGTGTAACCGGAGCCGTCGAAGTTGCCGTCCCTCGCCGAGGCGGAGTCGATCCCGTCGTTGTCGAAGTGCTGGTCGAGAGGTACGACGACCGGGGGCGGGACGGCGGTGTTCTCCAGCTGCTCGCCGGCGTGCGCGGCCGGGGCCGTACTCGCGAGCAGGGTGACCAACGTCAGCAAGGCGATGGCAGGTCTGGGTCGTGTACGCATACACCCTCCAGGGACGTCGAAGATACGGCGGCAGTCATCCGACGACTTGCATGCTTGTTCCTCGTCAGCTGTCCCGTCAAGAGCCCTTAGGAGGTTCTGTCGCGTCAATCATCAGATGACTAAGCCGAACGGGTCTCCTTGACCAGTCCTCCACGACCGGTCAGGTCAGCGACCGCACCTCCGCGACGTCGTACTCGGCCACCGAGGCGGCGAGAATCGCCGCGGTCTGTTCGTCGCTGGGGCCGCTGCCCCGGAACGCTTCGACAGCCTCTTGCGACTCCCAGCGTTCGAAGATGACGATGCGGCCGGGCTCCACCAGATCCGCGGCGATGGAGAAGTCGAGGCAACCCGGGGCGCTGCGGGCCTGTTCGACCACGCTCACGCAGTCCGAGAGGTAGGAGTCGCGCTGATGCGGATCGACGACGATGTGCCCTGCGACGATCACCATCTGCTGCTCCCTGCTGGTTCGAACCGGCTGTCGCCAAGTAGTACCACCCGCTCAGGGCTGCCGGCTCCAGGGCAGCCGCACCTGGATGTTCCACGGCAGGAGCTTGCCGTGACCGACCTCGGGCAGCGCGGGCACGTCTCCTGCCGCCGAGCCCGGCAGCGAGCCCTCGCGCAAGGCCAGCCGTGGGGCGTCGAGCTCGCCGATCTCGGCTCGCATCGCGAGGGAATCGGCGCCCGCGATCAGGAGGTGCAGACCGATCTGCTCGGCGTGCGGGATCAGTTCGCGTAACGCCACGAGCGGATCGTGTTCGGCGGCGAAGAGGTCGTAATCGTCGATCACGACGAACAGCCTCGGGCCGGACCACTCGGGAGAGCCGACCCGCTTGCGCAGCGACACCAGGACCTCGTTGATCATCTCCGGCGGCGGCTGGAACCCCGCCGACGTGGCAAGAATGTAGGGCGACGGGATTACGCCTTCGATCGCGTTGTCGTGCAACAGGCAGACGAGGCAGTCGCGCACGGAGTAGCGCTGTGCGATGGCCAGCAGCAGGGTACGCAGCACGGTCGAACGCCCACTCTTGGCCGCACCGGTGACGACGAAATGCCGGTCTCGATCGAAGTCAAGGCCGACCGGCTGTTCCCTGCCGTCGAGCAGTCCGATCGGGACCCGGTCGAATTCCTTCGGCTGCGTCCTGGCGATGTGCTGAAGCTCGTCGTAGGTGAAGGCGCCCATCGGCGGGCTCAGCGGCATCGCGCGCAGCGACTCCGGCCCGCGGAACCTCACCTCACGAACTTCGGCGGGCGTGGGATCGGCGAGCGTGAACCAGACGACTTCCCGTACTCCGGTTCGCGCCATGGCCGCACCCCGGCCGGAATGCCGCAGTTGCTCCGCGACGGGAACGCCGAGCGTGTGGGCCACCATGTTTTCGGCGTGATAGGCCAAACTCACCCGGTTGTCCGTCATGCGGTGAAGGTCGGTAAGGACCTGGCCGACCAGATCCCGTTCGGCCACCACAAGCGAGATACCCAGCCGTTTCCCCAGCGCCGCGGCACGCCGGAGGGCGTCGCCCGCCGCCGGAACCCCGGCGACGAAGTGGCCGACCTTGTCCACGAAGACGACCAAATGGGGCAGGACTCCCGGCTCGTCGTGTTCGAGCCGCCGTCTGACTTCGTCGTCGAGCAGACTCGTGAGCCGGTGGGAATCCTTCGGCTCGGACGACGGAACATACGAGGCGGTATGCGGCAGGCCCGCCAGCTCGCCGAGCCGCCGGGTATCGCCGTCGGCCAGCAGGAACTGCACCACGGCAGGCGAGTACCGGCTCGCGAGACTGATCGCGACCCGCTGCAGGAACGCGGTCTTCCCCGTCCCGACATCCCCGCCGCACCAGATGTGCTGCCGGACGTCGAAGTGGACCGGCTCGGCGTTCGCCTCACCGATCACCGCGGTCAGCACCCGATCGCGGACAGGAGTCTCCGCGCGGGCCGGGGACTCAGGACCGTCGACGGCTCCCAGCGACAGGAACTCGTCCAGCGGCCGGAATTCGAGCGGCCCGTCGGCCTGGATGTCGATCGCGATCTGGACCTGCCCGCCGCCGGCCCCTCCGAGGTGAGCCCGGCCGACGGGTTCGGGCATGGTCCAGGTGTCCCAGCGAAACTGCGGGACCCAACGGCGGCGGACCTCTGTGTCCTCCCAGCGGTCGACGTGCTCGCCGCGGAGCTGGAGCCTCGTGCAGTCCTTGGCGGGCAACGCGCGAACCGTCGCCCGGTCGTCGAGCGCGGAGGCCGCGGTCGCGACGAGATGCACGCCGATCGACGAACCGTGCCGGAGTAGCTCCGCCAGTGGTGCCAGCGGATCCGCGTCGGCGGGCACCTGGTCGTAGTCATCGAGGACAAGGAACAACTCCGGTCCTTGCCACAATCCACGGTCGGTCAAGCGTCGCCGTAGCGTGGCCGCGATCCGGTCCACGATGGGAGCGGCCTCGCCGGCATCGAGGATCACCGCGCCGGGAGCCCGGTACTGCTCCGCGATTCCCCGGAGAACGGTCCGGAGCACAGTCGTCTTCCCGCGCCCCCGCTCCCCCTGCACCACGAGATGTGACCGCAGGCCGAAGTCCAGGCGCACGGCGCCGAGTCCTTTTCCGACGGCTACGCCGACCGGAACCCCCTTGGCATCAGGCCGGTCGTGCGCCGCCACCCGCTCGTAGGGCAGCGGGTCCGGCGGCGTCCACAGTGGACGCACTGGATGCCGGTAGCTCAGGAAGGTGCTCCCGAACCGCGTCAGCAGCTCCGGCGTGATCGCCACCATCCGGAAGACACGCCCGGCCAGGTTCCCATAGCCCTGGTTCAGCGGTAGGACCATACACCGCAACGTATCCAGGCCTGACGCGTCGGTCGCGGCCAGCAGAAGACGCAGACCGAGGTGCTCCCCTTCGTGACCGATCCTGGTCAGCACATCGAGCAGTTCCGGCTGCGCGGCGATCAGCCGGTCGACGTCGTCGAGCGCGATCACCAGCACGGGTTCGCCGCTTGGATCGCCGAGGTTCCGCCGTCGCCAGATCTCCGTGTCGAGGGCGAGCACCAGCGAGCGCAGGGCGTCCGGCTTCTCGGCCAGGCGGTTCGCCAGGGTCGCGACGTGCGGGATCCAGCTCACGGGGTCGTTATCGGTACCGCCGAACTCGGCGAAGACGAACTGGACGAGATCCGGCGAGAATCCGTCAGCCAAGCCGACGAGAATCGTGCGGAACAAGGCTGACTGCTCCGGGCCGGTACACAGCACGTGGGGCCACTGCCCGCCCTGTGCCGGCGGCTTCAGATCGAGCTCGACCACGGCTCCGGATTCGTCGACACCGACGCGAGCCCTCAGGAATTCGCCGGCGAAACGTTCGGGCCAGCGCACCTGCCAGTCCAACGGCTGGCGGCCGGGCACACCATAGTTGCCCCCGGGTGTCGGAGGCGGGTAGTCCCAGGCCGGGAAGTAGCCGCCGAAGCCGTCATGATCATGCATGTGACAACTCTAACGGAATCGTCACGCGAGGATGGCGCGGGCGAGCCGGCCAAGCAGATCAGCCAGAATGTTCACGACGAACAGTCGCCCTCCACCCGGTTTTTGGGAACCCCGAACAGGAGAAGGATGACCGCGCTTTCCCGTACCGGCCACGCACAAGCCGCGGACGGCACGCGACTCGCCTACCAGTGGCACGGCACGGGCCGGGCACTCGTCCTGCTGGCCGGGCAGGCGAACAACCACACGTGGTGGGACCCGGTACGCGAGGATTTCCACGCCACGCACAGCACCCTCACGATGGACCACCGCGGCACCGGCGACAGCGACAAACCCGATCTTCCTTACTCCACAGCAGGTTTCGCCGACGACGTGATCACGATCCTCGACGAACTGGGCATCGCGGAGGCCGACGTCTACGGGACGTCCATGGGCGGCCGCGTCGCGCAATGGGTCGCGGCCCGCCATCCCGGCAGGGTGCGGCGTCTCGTCCTCGGCTGCACGTCGCCGGGCGGTTCACACGGCTTCGAGCGGACCAACGAGGTCCGGCTGAAACTCGCCCAGCGCAGCGGGTCCGCGTCCACGCACGCGTTGATGGACCTGATGTACACACCGGGCTGGCGCGCCGAGAATCCCGGTCCTTACACCACTTTGGGCGATCCGCGGATGCCTCCGCACGCGGTACGCGGCCATCTCGTCGCAAGCAACACCCACGACGCCTGGGACGTCCTCCCCGAGATCGCCATGCCGACGCTCATCCTCCACGGCGACGATGACGAACTCGTGCCGCCGGCGAACGCGCCCCTGCTGGCGAGCCGGATTCCCCGGAGCCGGGTCCACCTGTTCCCCGGCGCACGCCACGCCTACTTCGAGGAGTGCCGTCCGGAGGCGAGCACGCTGGTCAGCGACTTCCTCGCCGACTAGGCCAGCCTGAATCTTGGCGAAGGCTTTCCGGTCTCCTGGCTCTTTCCTGCCCTGGCCCTGTATTGCGGAAATCCATTGTGGATTACGTAAATCACGTTACCGGGCAAGGAGTTATTCGATGCGAACCAAGATCCGCATGGCCGCCGCAAGCGGGCTGGCGTTGACCGCGACCCTCACCCTGACGGCCTGCACCTCCGGCCCCGACGCGTCGTCGTCTCCCGCAAAGGCACCGGCCTTGCCGAGCCGGCAGGAGATCGCCGGGCTCTTCCCCGGGTGGAACGCCGCACTGGCCACGGGAGACCCGCAGAAAGTCGCCGACCTGTACGCGCCGGACGCGGTGCTCCTGCCGACCGTGTCGAACAAGGTCCGGACCGACCGCGCCGGGATCGTCGACTACTTCACGAAGTTCCTGCAGAGCAAACCGCAGGGCAAGATCGACCAAGAGGTCATCGATGTGCTCGATGCCGATTCGGCCGTCAACACCGGCGTCTACACCTTCTCGATGACCCAAGATGGGCAGCCGCAACAGGTTCAGGCTCGCTACACGTACGTCTACGAGCACCGCGACGGCAAGTGGCTGATCGTCAACCACCACTCGTCGGCCATGCCCGAGACGAAGTAGCCCACGGTCAGCCGGACGCCGCTTCGAGCAGCTCCGCGAGGACCGTTTTGACCAGCGGGTGGTCGGCGCTCCCTCGGCGGACGGCGGCGAACACACGACGCAACGGCGCCTCGCCGCGGAGCGGGACGGCGACCGCACCGGGTACCGCGGTGAAGGCGTTCCGCGGGACCAGTGCTACTCCTTCACCCGCGGCGACCAGGGTGGTGATCGCGTGGAAGTCGTCCGAAACGTGGCGGATGCGGGGATTCGCGCAGGCGATCATCAGGACGTCCCGGCACGGGTTGCCTGGTTTCGGCGCGATCCACTCGTCGTCGGCCAGCTCCTCGATGTCCACTTCGGACGAGTCACCGAGCCGGTGTCCGGTGGGCAGCACGACGTCGAAAGGTTCCGCGTACAACGGGAATCGGGTGAGCCTGCCCTCGTCGGTCCGCGGCGAGAGCCGGTACTCCTCGGTGATCGCCAGGTCGACCTCGCCGTCGAGCAGCAGCGGGATACTCGCGTGCCCTTCGACGTCTTGGACCTGTACCGAAACACCGGGCGAGGCGGTGCGGAGCGCCACGATGGCGGGTGCGACGACAGTGGTGATGGCCGAGGCGAAGCTCGCGAGGCGGACAAGTCCACGAACGCCTGAGTCGAGGGCTGCCAACGTCGCCTGTGCCCGCTCGAGCTCGGCGGCCACCGCGTTCGCGTGCACCACCATCAGCTCGCCTGCCGGGGTGAGGGAAACCCGCCTCCCCCAGCGGCGGAGCAACTGCTGGCCGCACTCCGCCTCGAGTGCGGCCAGCTGCTGGGACACCGCAGACGGCGTCAGGTGCAGCGCTTGTCCCGCCGCCGTCACGGTTCCGTGGTCGGCGAGTGCCCGCAGTACCCGCAGCCGTCGCGGATCGATCATTCGTCCATCATGGACCTTGCTGTTACAAAGGCGTCGACCGCACGGTGAATGTCCTCGGTCGAGTGCGCCGCCGACATCTGGGTGCGGATCCGGGCCTTGCCGTGCGGCACCACCGGGTAGGAGAAGCCCACCACGTAAATGCCCTGGTCGAGCAGCAGATCCGCCATCCGGCCCGCCTTGGCCGCGTCGCCGATCATCACCGGGATGATCGGGTGCTCGCCGGGCAGCAGGTCGAAGCCCTCGTCGGCCATGCGCTGCCGGAACAGCGCCGTGTTGGCTCGCAGGCGCTCCAGCAGTTCGCCCGATTCGTCCAGCAGCTCGAGCGTGGCGAGCGCGGCCGCGGTGATCGACGGGGCCAGCGAGTTCGAGAACAGGTACGGCCGGGAACGCTGCCGCAGCATCTCGACGATCTCGGCGCGGCCGGAGGTGTAGCCGCCGCTCGCACCGCCGAGCGCCTTGCCGAGGGTGCCGGTCACGACGTCCACCCGGTCGGCGACGCCGAACAACTCGGGCGTCCCGCGTCCGGTCGGGCCGGTGAAGCCGACCGCGTGCGAGTCGTCGACCATCACCAGCGCGTCGTAACGCTCGGCCAGTTCACAGATCTTGTCGAGCGGCGCGAGGTAGCCGTCCATCGAGAAGACACCGTCGGTCGCGATCATCCGGTACCGCGCGCCGGAGGCCTCCTTCAGCCGCTGCTCCAGATCGGCGACGTCGCGGTTGCGGTAGCGCATCCGCTTCGCCTTGCACAGCCGGACGCCGTCGATGATCGAGGCGTGGTTGAGCTCGTCGGAGATGATGACGTCCTGCTCACCCAGCAGCGTCTCGAACAGGCCGGCGTTGGCGTCGAAGCACGAGCTGTAGAGGATCGTGTCCTCGGTGCCGAGGAATTCCGAAAGCTTCGCTTCCAGTTCCTTGTGCGGCTGCTGCGTCCCGCAGATGAACCGGACCGACGCCATCCCGAAGCCCCAGCGCTCCAGCGCCTCCTGCGCGGCTTTGATCAGCACGGGGTGGTCGGCGAGGCCGAGGTAGTTGTTGGCGCAGAAGTTGAGCACCTCGCCACCGGTCACGCTGACGTTGGCCCGCTGCGGTCCTTGGATGACCCGTTCGCCCTTGTACAGCCCGGCTTCCCGGATCTCGGCGAGTCCGGCCTTGAGGTCGTCGCGCATCGCGCCGTACATCAGTCCTCCGTCCAGTCCATGATCACCTTGCCGCAGCGGCCTTCCCTGGCCGTCGCGAACGCCTTCGCATGTTCGGTGTAGCCGAACCGATGGGTGATCACCGGTGAAATGTCGAGCCCCGCCTTCAGCAGGACGGACATCGAGTACCACGTCTCGAACATCTCGCGGCCGTAGATCCCCTTGAGTTGCAACATCTTCAGCACGACGGTGGCGATGTCCACCTGGACGTCCCCGGCGGGCAGCCCGAGCATCGCGATCCGGCCGCCGTGCGACATGTTCGAGATCATCTCGCGCAGCGCCTCGGGCCGTCCGCTCATCTCCATGCCGACGTCGAAGCCTTCGGACATGTTGAGCCGCTCGAACGAGTCGGCGATCGTCGAGGTCGACACGTCGAGAGCGAGGTCGACGCCGACCTTGCGCGCCAGCTCCAGGCGGTACTCGCTGACGTCGGTGACGACGACGTGCCGGGCACCCGCGTGGCGGGCGATCGCGGCGGCCATGATGCCGATCGGCCCGGCCCCGGTGATCAGGACGTCCTCACCGATCACCGGGAAGGACAGCGCGGTGTGCACGGCGTTGCCCAGCGGGTCGAAGATCGCGGCGATGTCGAGGTCGACCTGTTCGCGGTGCACCCATGCGTTCTCCTCGGGCAGCACGGCGTATTGCGCGAACGCGCCGTCGGTGTGCACGCCGAGGCCGCGGGTCCTTGCGCACAGATGCCGCCGCCCGGCCTTGCAGTTGCGGCAGCTGCCACAGACCAGATGCCCCTCGCCGCTGACCAGGTCTCCGACCTTCACGGTCGTCACCGCGGGGCCGGCCTCGACCACCTCGCCGACGAACTCGTGGCCGATGACCAGCGGTGCGGCGATGGTGCGCGCCGCCCAGTCGTCCCAGGAATCAATGTGCAGATCGGTGCCGCAGATACCGGTCCGCAGGACGCGCACGACGACGTCGCCCGGACCCGCGACCGGGTCCGGAACGTCCGTGAGCTCCAGTCCCGGCGCTCGGTCGACCTTGACCAATGCCTTCATGGCGCGAAGTCTCACCCCTCACGGCTGTGCGGTCCATCGCTAGTTTCTGAAATTCCTCGTTAGCTCAGCTTCACAAGAACCCGTCCGCGTGGCGACCTCAGGCTTGCCCGAGTGGCAGCTCGATCCGCACGGACAGCCCGCCACCTGCCGCCGCGTCAAGGACCACGGTGCCGGCGTCGTCGGTGACCAGCTGCCGGACGATCGCCAGCCCCAGCCCCGACCCGGACGGGCCGGTGAGTCCCTGACCGCGCCAGAACCGGTCGAAGGCCCGGCCGCGGTCCGCTTCGGACATTCCGGGCCCCTCGTCGGTGATCTCCAGAACCACCCGATCGCGCTTCACCCGGCTGGACACGGTGATCACGCCGCCGTCCGGGGAAACCTCCAGGGCGTTGGAAAGGACGTTGTCGAGCATCTGCTCCAGATTGCCCGGACTGGCCAGGACGAACCCGTCCGGATCGGAGTGGTCCGCCCTGAGCTCGACGCGCCGGTCCGCGGCGACTCCGCGCCAGGCGTCGAACCGGTCGGTGACCACGTCCGCGAGTCGCATCGGTTCCCGCGCGCCCACCGCCGCCTCGGCCTTCGCGAGGACGAGCAATCCGCCGACCAGCCGGTTCATCCGCACCACCTCGGCGGTGGCCTGGTCGACGTCCTCCCGCACCAGCGGATCGGTGACGCCGTCGGCGATGTTGTCCAGCGAAAGGCGCAGTGCGGTGAGCGGGGTGCGGAGCTGGTGGGAGGCGTCCGCGACGAAGGCCCGTTGCGAACGCACCAGCGTGTCGATGGTCTCGGTGGCGTTGTTGAGCGCTCTGGCCAGTGTGCGGGTCTCGGTCGGGCCGGTCTCCTCGGCGCGCGCGGTCAGATCACCCTCGCGGAGCCGGTTCGCCATCCGATTGAGCTCGCGGAACGGCCGGGTGAGCCTGCGCGCCAGCAGCCAGCCCAGCAACGCCGCGACGATCAGCACGGCCACCGCGAGAATCGCGCGGAATCCCCAGATCTGCAGCTGCCGCGCGTTCAGCGGCTCCGACGGATAGCTGATCCGGATCGCGCCGATCACCTGACCGGCCGCGTCGCGCGCCGGGCGGGTGAGCACGAGCCCGTCGGTGCCCAACGCGTCGGCCGTGCCCCAGGTCGACGTCGCCTGCCCGGCCAGCGCCGAGGAGAACGCCTCGTCGTCCGCGGCGGGCGGCATCGGCATCGGCGCCGCCGCGACTCCCCCGGTCAGCAAGGCGTCGAGACGCCCAGGGGTCTCGCGGCCATAAGCCTCGGCGAGCCGCGCCAGCGCCTGCCGGGACGGCGCGTCGGCGCCTGCCAGCAGCAGCGCCGCCGTGTCCGCCTCGCGCCGCACCGCGGTTTCGACGTCACCCCGCAGCTGGCCGACGAGCACGAACGCGACCGGGACGGTGAACGCCGCGATCGCGACGGCCACCAGCAGGATGTAGCTGACGACCAGCCGGCGGTTCATTGGAATTCCAGCCGGAAGCCCACTCCGCGGACCGTCTCGATGGTCGCGGCGTCACCGAGTTTCCGGCGCAGCGCACCGACGTGCACATCGAGTGTCTTAGTCGGGCCGAACCAGTTCTCGTCCCAGACCGCTTCCATGATGTGCTCCCTGGTGAACGCGGCCCCGGGTTCCTCGGCGAGGAACGAGAGTAGGTCGTATTCCTTCGGTGGCAACGAAAGTTCGACGCCGTCGAGATGCACACGACGTGCCCGCCGATCGATGACGATCCGGCCGCCGGCGTAGGTGTCCGGCTGGGAATCCTGTGCTGCCTCTGATGGCTTGACGCGGCGAAGCACGGCCCGCATGCGCGCGATCACCTCGCGGACACCGAACGGCTTCGACACGTAGTCGTCCGCGCCGATCTCGAGTCCCACGACGCGATCGACCTCGTCGGCCCGCGCGCTGATCACGATGATCGGCACGTCGCCGCGTGCTCGCAGCTCACGGCAGACATCCAGTCCGTCGGTGTCCGGCAGACCGAGATCCAGCAGCACCAGCCCCGGTGGATCGGCGGCCAGGGCCTCCGCCCCGGTCCGGACCCAGTCCACTTCGTACCCGTATCGGCTCAGACCACGGCGCAACGACTCCGCGATCGGCTCGTCATCCTCAACCAGCAGAACCCGCACAGGCGGAATCATGCCACGTCTACAGTGGACGCCCTCTCTCCGATGAGCGTCGCCACGCCTTCGAGCAACCGGTCGAGCTCGAAAGCGTAGGCGTGTTCCGGGTTGCGGGCGGCTTGGTGTGTCTCTCCGGTCGCCTGGCCGACCCGCGGGTGAAAGTCGAGTTTCTGTCGCTGAGCCGAGGGAAGGGGTCCTTCACGGACCCACCATTCCGGCGCCCCGCCGCCGCTGCCCCTTGAGGATGTCCCGAACGCCACATTGGGGACATTGAGCGTCCCGAACGTGGCGTTCGGGACATGTCTACCCAGTGTCGATGATTCCGGTGCGATGGGTGGTGACGGGAGGTGGCTGGGACGCGGGACCAGGCAGAGGGTTGCGAAGGCCACTTTCACAACGTTCAAAGTTGTGTTCAAAGCCACGAAAGTGCCCTTCGCAACGCATCACCCCAGGTCACAGGCAGGTAGTGGACCACTCGGCCAAGGCGGCCGGACGCCAAGAAACGCCCCGTTCCTAGCACGCCGGGCCGCTACAGCACCCGTAGGCCGACAGGCGATTCGTGTTCTATTGAGCCGAAAGGCAAAGGTGTCGTGTCGGACTTCGACCGGACACTGGTGTCACGGTTGCCCCCACTGTCACCAGAGATCACCTCGGCGGGGTAGTGAAGGGCTCCTTCACTACCCTCAGGGTAGGCAAGGAGGCCTTCACGGCCGGCTGAACGCCTGCGCGGGGGTGACCCACCCACGCCACCTTTGCCCAATCCCTCAATAACCCGGATCGCCAGTCACGACTATCCTGGCTTCGTGGCGACCTTGGAGCAATCGGTCCGGTTCTCAACCGCGAGAGGCAGAACTTTCGCCTGGGCCACAACGGGTTCGGGCCCGCCGCTGGTGATCGGCGGCTGGTGGTCCAGGCATCTCGAACTCGACTGGCGCAACCCGCTTTTCCGGCGCTACTGCGGGATGCTCGGTGAACGGTTCACCGTGATCCGGTACGACCGGCCCGGCAGCGGGCTTTCCGATCGTGACGGCCCGCCGGTCACCGGCCTCGACGATGAGGTCGCCGTGCTCGCCGCGCTGGTCGACCAAGTGGGCGAGCGGGTCTCCCTGCTCGGCGGTTCCTCGGGCGGATGTGTCGCGACCGCTTACACGGCAACACATCCCGAGCGCGTCGACCGGCTCGTGCTTTACGGCTGCTACGCCTACGGCGATGACATCGCGGAACAGGAGGCGCGGGAATCCGTCCTCGCGATCGTCGCGAAGCATTGGGGTGTCGGGTCCCGGATCCTCGCCGATATCTTCCTCCCGAACGGAACAGCCAAGGAGCGCGAGGAACTGGTCCGGTTCCAGCGCGCTTCCACGACCGCCGAAGACGCCGTGAGATCGTTGCGCGCGGTCTACGAATTCGACGTGCGCGAATTCCTGGCCACGATCAAGACACCCACTGTCGTCCTGCACCGGCGCGACGACCGGGCCATTCCCTTCGCGCTCGGCCGGGAGCTCGCGAGCCGGATCCCCGGCGCCTCGTTCGTCGCACTCGACGGCAACGACCACTTCCCGTGGCTCGGCGACATGGAATCGGTCGCTCGCGCCACCCTCGGCTTTCTCGGCGCCGACGACGCACCACACGCGCTCGAAGCGACCCTCTCCACCCGGGAAGTCGAAGTACTGACCTTGGTGGCCCGAGGCATGGGCGACCGTGAAATCGCCGAACGGCTCGTCCTGAGCGTGCACACCGTGCACCGGCACGTCGCCAATATCCGCACCAAACTCGGTCTCACCTCACGGGCGGCGGCCGCCGCGTATGCCGCCAAATCCGGCCTGCTCTAGCCCTTCAGGACTTCCGGATCGCCGAGCCGACGACGAGCGGGCGCACCAGGGACGGCATCCCACGCCACTGCTCGTAGCGGATCCACTCGAAGTCGAAACGTTGCCGCAGAACGACTTCCGTATCCCGATTGCACTGGCAGCCCTGGGCGAACGCGGCCCAGCGCGGCGCGATCCGGTCCTGCTTCGCCGCCGACCGGGAATCGTCGTCCCGGACATGCTCGCAGAACAGCAACCGCCCACCCGGCCGCAGGACCCTGGCGATCTCCGCCAGTACCGGATCCACCTCCGGCACCGTGCACAGGACCAAAGTGGACACCACGGTGTCGACGCTGCCGTCCTCGGCCGGCAGCTCGTTTCCCTTGGCCACCATCACTTTCGCCCGCGGAACTCGCACCGCCCGCTTCCGCAGCTTCCGGCACATACCCTCGACCGGCTCGGTGAGGATCAGCTCCTCGGCGTCCAACGGATACAGCTCGGCGTTCAGCCCCGTACCCGCCCCGATCTCGACCACTCGCCCTCGCGCTTGGCTCAGCAGTCGCTCGCGCCTCGCCCGCATCCCCCTGCGCTCGCCGAGCCACAGGAACGGCTCGTAGATCGCCGCACCGAACCGCTCCTTCGGACTCACCGGCGGCAACCCCTTCACGTCCTCGATGGTCATGGCATCTCCTCCCTCGCCGCTGCGATTTCATCACCGCAGCGGCGCGCCGGGCATCCCGAGAACAGGCCATCCCGTCAGTGGCCCATCCGGGCCATGCAGCAGCGGTCAACCAGAGTTGCCGGGAAGACGTCCCGAAGGAACGAGCAGCGGAGCGTGCGGATCCAGCTCGACACCGCCCGCCCGCAACGTGTCGTCCAGGATCCGCCAGATCCAGTGGCTCAACAGACCCGCGAGTTCCTCGCGCCGGATCTCGTGCGGGTCTTCGAGCCACCTCGCGGTACTGGAATCGACGAGACCGATGGCGTCGCGCCCGTCGCGCCTGCCCGCGTGCGCGTGCCTGGTCAGATATCGGTACAGGTTCCCGTATTCGGCGATCCAACCGGTATGCGCGCCGACCGCCACCTTGATCATCTGCATCGGCGTACCGCTCGGATCCCTGCTCGGTGTTTCGCCGAACGGCGCCGCCGTGCCGGCCGGGCGGGCGCGAGAAGGACTCCGACAGGCCTACCAGCAGGCCCAGGCACCCGACGTCGGTACGCCCTACTGCCGCGAATCGCGACGGCGGATGGGTGCGTGGGTGCGCGGCGGGGTCCCGCATCGGCGGGCAGGCCAGATCGGCGCCCATCTCGCGGGCTGCGAACCGTGCCAGACCGTCGCCACGCGGCTCGGCGAGATCAACAGCGAACTCCCCCAAGGCACCCACGCACACCGGCGCTGAACCGGGGTCCTACGAAGTGATGACGCGGACTCGCGCCGCTTCGGTGGATTCTTTACCCGTGACTGAAAAGACCGACATCCAGCCACGCGTCGCCTGGGGAATGCTGATCGGCGGGCTCACGGTGTTCGCCGCCGCGCCGGCCCTGCTTCTGGCGACCGGGCACGACACGATCAAGCCGTCGACGGACTCGGACAAGGAACTTTCCCTTTGGGGCGCGGTGATTCCAGCACTGGCCGGCAGCGCACTGGTCCGCGTGATCCCGCTCCGGGCGCCGGCCGGATCGGCTGCTGTGCGCGATCGTCGTCTGCTGGTGACGCAGACGAAGGCATTGGCGCTCCTCACCTTCTTGTGGCCGCTGGTGCTGTTCGTGGTGGCCGCCGCCGATCAGGTGCAACTGGTCCGCGACATCTGGGGCCTGACGAAACCGATCGTGTACCTGGTGCTGCCGCTGGTCATCCTGCGAGTGCTGCGGCCACAGGGGGAACCGGATCCGTTCCGGCTGCGGCCGACGTGGTGGCCGCGTCAGGGATGGCGTTGGCTGGCCCCGATCCCGGCGGTAGCGGTGTTCGGCTGGCTTCACGTGCTGGGCCCGTTCTCCGCACCTCTCCCGCAACCTTCGGACTACCCGGATCCGGTGTACCTGGCCATCGGGGCGACGCTGACGTTCTTCACCGCGAACGTACTCGAAGAGGTCTTCTTCCGCGGCATGCTGCAAACCCGGCTGGAGGCGCTTTTCGGGCGGTGGCCGGGAATCCTGCTGACGGCTCTGCTGTTCGCCTGGTTGCATCTGCCGACCCACGGCCAAGGTGCGTCACCATGGCAGGGACTCGGGCTGACGCTGGGCGCGATCGTGGCATTCCAGGGCGTGCACGGGTTGTTCCTCGGCTACCTGTGGTCGCGGTATCGCAACCTGTGGGCGCAGGTCGCCGCGCATACCGCGATCAACACGTTTCCCTTGCTGCTGATGTGAAGCGGCGGCCGGGCTTCCGTCGGGGGAAGACCGGCCGCCGCAAGGGAATTACGCGCCGATGGTCGCCGCGTCGATGACGAACCGGTAGCGGACGTCGCTGTTCTCCACGCGGTCGTAGGCCACGTTCACCTGGTCGGCCGAGATCGTCTCGATCTCCGCGCCGATTCCGTGCTCGGCACAGAAGTCCAGCATCTCCTGGGTCTCCGCGATACCGCCGATCATCGATCCGGCCAGCACCTTGTTGCCACCGAGCAGCGAGAAGGCGTTGTAGGACAGCGGTTCGCCGGGCGCGCCGACGTTGACCATCGCGCCGCCGACCCGCAGCATGCCGAGGTACGAATCGACCGGCAGGGTCGCCGAGACGGTGTTGAGGATCAGGTCGAAACGCCCGCGCAGCGTCTCGAACGTCGACTCGTCACCGGTCGCGAAGTAGTCCTTCGCGCCCAGCTTCAGGCCGTCCTCCTGCTTCTTCAGGCTCTGGCTGAGCACTGTGACCTCGGCACCCATCGCCACCGCGAGCTTGACGCCGAGGTGCCCCAGCCCGCCGAGGCCGACGACGGCCACCTTCTTGCCCGGTCCGGCACCCCACCGGCGCAGCGGCGAGAAGGTGGTGATGCCCGCGCACAGCAGCGGTGCGGCGACGTCGAGATCGATCCCCTCCGGGATCTTGCAGGCGAAGGCCTCCTTCACGACGAAGGTGCGGCTGTAACCGCCGTAGGTCTTCTCACCGTCGTAGTCGAGGCCGTTGTACGTCATGACGCTGCCCCTGAGGCAGAACTGCTCGGTGCCCGCGAGGCAGTACTCGCACTCGCCGCAGGAATCGACCATGCAGCCGACTCCGACGCGGTCGCCGACCTGGTACTTCGTCACCGCGGAACCGACCGCGGCGACGAGACCGGCGATCTCGTGCCCTGGCACCATCGGGAAGATCGCGGTTCCCCAGTCCTCCTTCACCTGGTGGATGTCGCTGTGACAGATGCCCGCGTAGGCGACGTCGATCAGCACGTCGTCCGGGCGCAGCTCACGGCGCTCGATCGTCGTCGGCGCGAGCTGCGCTCCCGGCGACGGCGCGGCGATGGCGTGCGTGGTCGTACTCATGAAACCCTCCGAGGAACGTGAGACCATGTAAGAGATCACTTACAACGACGTGAGAGGGCTCTTACATATTCCCCGACCGGAACGGTGTGATCCACGACATGGGCGGCAAGTACCACCACGGTGACCTCCGCGCCGAGCTCGTGCGCGTTTCCCTGGACGTGATCGCCGAGCACGGCCTCACCGGTTTCTCGGTCGCCGAGGTCGCGCGGCGGGCGAAGGTCAGTCCCGGCGCGCCCTACCGGCACTTCCCGGACCGCGAGAGCCTGCTGGCCGAGGTCGCGGCCGCCGTCGCCGGGCAGCTCGCCTGCCGCGTCCAGGAAGCGGCCGAGGCCGAATCCGATCCCGCCGCCGCACTCGCCGCCGCGGCAGGCGCGTACACGGAGTACCTGATCGACCGTCGCGGGGGCATGAACATCATCTTCGCCGACGGTCTCCAGGGGCCGGACCACGCCGAGCTGCACGATCAGACCCGCCGCCTGACCGACCAGTTCCTGATGCTCTGCCTCACCGTGTCCGACCGGCCGCAGGACGGGCTGGAACTGATGGAGCAACTGTTCACCCAAGCGCACGGCTACGGCACGTTCTACCTTGACGGCGTCTTCACGAAACAGGGCTATACCAAGGAAGTCGTCGTCCGGAAATCTGTCTCGGCCGCCCGCGCGGCCATCAAAGGCCGCACGGGCGGGAGTCGCTGAGGCGAGGCGTTCTTCAGCGGCGGTGGCTGCGGACTGGCGGGGCTCGCACGATTCCCACCGGACAGGTGCCGTCACAGGGGACATGCGCCCAGACGAACTTCCCGCCACGCTCCAGATCGCGGCGGACACCCCACTGCACGGCGACCCCGGACACGACGAGCAGGCCCCGTCCGCGCAGATCCTCGATATGGGATTCCCGCGCTCTCGGCTGCTCGGGGCTCACGTCCGCGACCTCGATGCGGACGGCGCACGGCGCGACCCCACGCCACAGCTGGATGTACCGCGCCCCACCGCCGTGCCCGTAGGCGTTGGCGACGAGCTCCGTGGCCACCAGCAGCACGTCGTCACGATGACTGTCACCCAGGTCGGCCAGACATCTCGTGGCCCACGCCCGTATGTCCGGCAACATTCGGGTCGTCGTGGCACGCAGGTCCAGCACCCAGGTTCCCGGAACCGGATGCTCCGCGATGCTGATCATGCAGGCACCCTTCTCCTACCACGACCTCTCTGCTGAAGTCGCACTATCGGGTTACCCAGAACGACGAATGATCAACCCGGCACGGTCCGTGGCGAACGACACGGGACCGTACCGGGTGGACTACTGTCCTGCGCCGGAAATGCGTGCGCTATGTTCGCGCCGACCTTGGCCACTGGGCCCGGTCCAGATCCTCAAACCTTGATCAACGGAGGATTTGGGGCGCTCAACGTCCCGGATCCTCCGTTGATCAAGGCCGCGAGCGGCCAGAATCCGGACGTCGCCCCGAATGAGGAATCCCGCGCCAGCCAGAGTGACCGGTTCAGCCGGACCCGGATACAGGAAACCGTTGTGTCGTCGAGGTAACGAGATCGACCCGTGACGGCAAGCGCGTAACTCCTCATTTCCCGCGGCCGACTACCAGGGATCAAGAGCCCCTGGCCAGGTGGAGGACCACCATGGAACATTTCGGGATGTGGGTGCGCGCCGTCATCACCGTCGCCTTGCTGGCCTTGGCAGGAGCCTGGCTGTGGGTGATCTTCGGTGAACTCGGCGTCGGCCCCTCGAAGGCGGTCGACGGATCTGTCGTCGACACCTATCAGCGCGCCAAGGACATCCTGCTCGTCGTCCTTCCGCTACTGACCACCGCATTGGGTTACTGGTTCGGCGCCGCCGGAAAGCAGAAGGCCGAAGACCAAGCCCAGAAAGCGGTCGCGCAAGCGGACAAGGCGAGCAGGAAGCTGGAGAGCGTGCTGGCCAACTCGACCGATGGAGACCTGCTGGACAAGGCGAAGGCGACCGACCCCAACGCCTTCGATGGCCCCTGACGCAGTCAGGAAAGGGTCAGCCGACGTGGATTCCCGGCCGCCTCGCCGGATCGGGCTCACTGGTGCGGATGATCTCGCGGACGACCGGGGCGGTGTCGCCGCGCCCCAGAATGAGATACCGGAACAGATGCCCGAGCGGGTTGCCCTCACTCCATTCGAAATGACACTGCGGCATGACGTCGGTGGCGTCGCGCAGGGCGAGCAGGATCGCGGCGATCGCGTTCGGCGCGGCGGGGCTTTCCGCCCGCAGGACGCGGAAACCGTCGACCTCGACGCCGCGCACCTTCAGCACATCGCTGAAACCGGACGGATCGATGACGTCGATCTCCAAGAACAGGATGTCGGCGGCACCCGGCACGGGGTTCAGCCCGCGCTGCTCGGCCTCCTTCGCCCGGTACTCGTCGGCGTCACCGGCCTGGCGACGATTGGCGATGATGGTGACCGCGCCGTCGTGGGCGATCGAGTCGGTGATGAACCGGCGGGCGGGTTCGTCGAACTCGATGTGGTCGACGCGTAGTTCGGTGGTCCGGCTGACGCGGGAAACCAGGGAGACGGCCACGATTCCGAGGATGAAGAACGCCGAAATGGTGAGCCCGTCCGGCTTCTCGATGACGTTCTCCACCAAGGCGTAAAGCAGGATCAGCGTGAGGACGGCGAAGGCGATGGCGGCGCGGCGATGGCGGCGGCGCGCGGCGGAGATGACGACCGCGACCGACGCGGACACCATCATCGCGAGGATCCCGGTCGCGTAGGCGCCGGCCTGCGCGTTGACATCGGCGCTGAAGATGACCGTGACGAGGATGCAGACCACGGTGTAGACGAGCACGACCGGCCGGACCGCGCGGGCCCAGTCGGGCGCCATGCCATAGGCGGGCAGGTAGCGCGGGACGATGTTGATCAGCCCGGCCATCGCCGAGGCACCCGCGAACCACAGGATCAGGATGCTGCTGATGTCGTAGGCGGTGCCGACCCATTCGCCGAGCAGCTCGTGGGCGAGGTACGCCAGCGCACGCCCGTTGGCCTCGCCGCCGGGTTTGAACTCGTCGGCCGGGATCAGGACCGTCGTGACGAAGCTGGTCGCGATGAGGTACACGGACATGATCAGCGCCGCGACGGTGAGCAGCTTGCGGGTGTTGCGGATCCGGTCCGCCAACCGCTGTTCGGCGTTCTCGCCCTTGGCCGCGACGAGCGGCATCATGCTCACGCCGGTCTCGAAACCGGACAGGCCGAGCACCAGCAGCGGGAATGCGAGGATCGCCGGGCCGATCACGCCGGTGAACCCGCCGCCGCCTGAGGTCAGCGCGTCCAGCCAGCGGTCGAGCGCGACGGGTTCGGCGAACAGTTCACCCATTCCCGCGACCACGACCACGGCGTTGAGCACCAGGAACACCGCCACCAGCGGGATCGCGACCCCGACGGCCTCGTTGAAGCCGAGCAGGAACACGCCGCCGAGAATGAGCAGCAGGATGACCGTGATCAGCACCTCGTGCCCGTGCAGGAACGACGGGGCGAGCGGATTCTCCAGCGCGTGCACGGTGGCGTCGGCCGAGGACAGCGTGATCGTGATGATCCACGACGTCGCGACGAATCCCAAGAGCACCAGCACGAAGAGCTTGCCGCGCCAGAACGGCAGCAGGTCCTCCAGCATCGCGACCGACCCCTGGCCGTGCGGGCTCTCCTTCGCCACCCGGCGGTACATCGGGAGCATGCCGAGCAGGGTCAGCGCGACGATCAGCAGTGTCGCCAGCGGTGACAGCGAACCCGCGGCCAGCGCGGCGATACCCGGCAGATACGACAGCGTGGAGAAATAGTCCACGCCGGTGAGGCACATGACCTTCCACCACGCCTGCGGGGTGGTGTGCTCCTCGTGGCTTTCCGGCCCGACCGGCTGGACGCGGTGCTCCATCAGCCAGTGGCCGATCTTGCTGGACGGTGCCGCCTGCCGGACAGGACTGTCCACCCGCTCCGGAACCGCCGATTCCGGTGTGCCGGTCATGCAGTGCCTCCCCGATCGTTCGTGTGCGTGGTACAGCATGCAGGAAGGCCGGATATCCGGCTGCATTCGGGTACGCGGCGCACTCCAAAAAGGACTATTCGGAAATCTCGCACGAGGGTTTCCTGGTGTCCTGCGTCTGGTTAGTGATCGCTTAGTGGCCGCATAGCGCCCCCTGCGACGGTGCTCCGGTGAATCACCCGGAACCGAGAGGGGGACAGATGAACGACGCACAGCAGGCCGTGATCGACGCGGTCAAGAAGGCGATGACGAACGAGTCGGCCTGGCGCGAGCGCTCGGACGGCGGCTGGAACCACTAGCCCGATGACCGCCGGTGACGCGGACGCTCCCAGGCCCATCCGCGTCACCGGCCCCAGCGTCCTGCACTAGGAGGACCGTTGTACCTGGCGAAGACACAAGCCCCTCCGGCGTTCCGGATCTTCTGGCCGCGGGAAAGCCACTCGCTGCTCGCGTCGGCGGACCGGCTGCTCGCCGACCGGCTCGCCGCGTCGACGCTGATCGGCAGCGCGGACTTCGACGCGAGGGTCGCGCCTTATACGAAATGGGTCACCGAGATCGGGCTGCGGCCGAGCCACGAGGTCCGCCAGACGGTCGGCGCGCTGGTCGGCACGACCCCGGTGGCGCGGCTGCGGGACGTCCTCGCCCCGCTGGAGAGCTTCGACCATTTCAGCCGTGACCTCGCCGAGCGCGCCGGTGTCGATCCCGGGGCCGAATTCGACCACGACCGCTGGGCGCGGGACTGGCTCGGCCAGGGTGAGCACCAGGTCGTCACCCATACGATCGCGCAGTACGTCGACGGTGTCGGCTCACAGGCCGACGCGCTGGCCGTGAGCGCGGGTGTCGCCGGCTATGAGCCGCGACTGGAGCGGACCGGCACCGCCGCGTTCCTGATCCTGCACGCGGCCTGCGCGTTCGCCGTGGTCGGCGACGACCGGTGCCGCGCCCTGTTCGACCGGGCCGAGTACCGGATGACCGCGGGCTGGGACCGGTTCTTCGTCCTGCTGCGGAGTCTCACCGCCGAAGTCAAACGGCTCGACGGTTCCCGCGCAGACGAGGTCCACGACCGGGCGTCCCGGCTCGCTCGGACACTGGCCGAAACCTACGGTGACGCGGCAGGCGATCTCGCCTTCGCACTTCTGTCCAATATGGACGCGTTGCGGGCGCGCCGGTCCGGGAACCACGGCCTCGCGGCCGAGCTGGTCAATCGTGCCCGGGACCTCGTCCGGTGCGCGACGGGCGGGGACACCGGCTATCCCTGGCAGATCGCCTCGCGCTATCACGTGCAGATCTGCCAGAACTGGGTGCGGACCAGGCTGGCGAATCCGGCCACGGCCGATGACGCGGTCCGCGAACTGGAGCGGCTGATCGGCTATTGCCGCACCGACGAGCCGGCGTCGCTGGCCGAAGCGCTGAATCTGTACGGGCTGGCTCTGTTCCAGCTGGGCCGCCCAGAGGCGGCCATCGCCCCACTCGAAGAAGCCGAGCGGCTCCTGACCGGCGACATCAGCCTGATCCGCCGCAACACCGTCGTCGGCACGCTGATCGCCGCGCTCGACGCGCTCGACCGCTCCGGTGACGTCGAGCGCTGGGTCGGCGAACTCCGGCCTGGGGACGAACTGCTCGACCGGCTGCTGACCGAGCGAGGCTGACGCCGATGTGCGGAATAGCCGGCTTCCTGGACAACACCGGCCTGGATGCCTCGGCCGACGCCATCGACGAGGAAGCCCGCCGCGCGCAGGTTGCCGCGATGGCCCGCAGAATCTCCCATCGCGGACCGGACGCGACCTCCGTCGTCGTGGACGGGCCGTTCGCACTCGGCTTCACCCGGCTGTGCGTCGTCGACCCGGACGCCACTTCACAGCCGTTCCGATCGCTCGACGGCCGCCGGATCTCCGCCGTCAACGGGACCATCTACAACCACGAGCGCCTGCGGGGACAGCTCAGCGGACCGCATCGGTTCCAGACCGCTTCGGACTGCGAAGTCGTGCCTCGTCTCGTCGAAGCCCGGGGACCGCAACGTGCCGGCGCCGCCTTGGAGGGGATGTTCGCCGCAGCCGTCTGGGACTCGGCTGACGGAACCGTCCACCTGCTCCGCGACCGGTTCGGGATCAAGCCCCTGTACACGTTCCGGCACGGAAACCGCGTCTACTTCGCGTCGGAGATCAAGGCGTTCCTGGCGGTTCCCGGCACCGGACTGGCCTTCGACTGGGATTCCGCGCTCACCGATCCCCTGATCGGCGGGGTACGCGCTTCGGCGCCCCTGCCGCATCGGTCCTTCTTCCACGGCGTCGAGGTGGTCGAGCCGGGAACCGTGGTCAGGCTGGACCGGTCTCCGGACGGCCCGGTGCGGCGGTCGGTTCTCGAGGTCGAACGACCACCGGTTCCGGTCTTGACCACCGGCGAGCGCCTCGAGGCGCTCCGGTCCGCCTTGACGGAGTCGGTGCGGAACACCCTCACCGTCGCCGATCTCCCGCTGGCCCGGCCGTCCATCCTGCTCAGTGGCGGGTTCGATTCGGCGGCCATCGCGGCGCTCGGGGCGGCGCGAACGCCGTGCTTCACCATCGACCACCCCGCGACCCGGGCCAACGGCGACCGGCGCCACAGTGCGGAACTGGCCGGCCGGCTCCACCTGCCCTTGCAGGTCGTCGACGCGACGGGTCCGGAAGCGCGGACCCCGGAGAGTTGGCGGTTCCTGCTCGCGACGGCG
Source organism: uncultured Actinomycetota bacterium (assembly GCA_963766045.1). Classification (GTDB taxonomy): domain Bacteria; phylum Actinomycetota; class Actinomycetes; order Mycobacteriales; family Pseudonocardiaceae; genus Amycolatopsis. The sequence goes on from CAVXYN010000003.1 coordinate 4,590,147, forward strand.
GAGACGCCGATGTGCGGGATCGACACCCTGCTCAAGTCGGAGGTCATGCGGGTCGCGGCCGCGGATGGCGTCCGGGTCATGCTTTCGGGAACCGGCGCGGACGAGCTCGCGGGTGGCTTCACCACCGTCGCCGCACGCGGCGGCCGGGAACCGTCCTGGGCCGATTTCGCCCGGCGTGGCCGGAAAATGGCCGCGATGGTCGCCGCGCTCGACGCACCGGCAGGGTTGAGCCGCTGGGACGCGATGCTGCCCGAGCCGGTCGTCCGCCATGCCACGAGTTCCGCGCCGGATGGCTGGTTCGCCGCGGTGCGCCGCGGACGGCTCCGCGATCTCGCGCTGTTCGGTCTGCAGATCGACGACCGGATCGCGGCGGCGGAAGGGATGGAGTGCCGGGTTCCGTTCCTGAGCAGTGCGGTTGCCGACGTCTTCGACGGGATCGGCGAGGCCGAGGCGGAATCCACCTTCTGGGACAAGACTTTGCTGCGGGAAGCAGTCGAAGGACTGCTGCCGGACCAATGGCGGCTACGATCGAAGACGCCGTTCGGGTACGCGGCAAAAGCGTCGAAGTACATGGAGCTCGACGCGGTGCGACTGCTGGCTACCGACGACTTCTCCTTGGTGCGTAACGCGATCGAGAATCCGGCCTGGCGAGAGCGGTTCGACCACGACGCGCTGTGGCGGTGCGCGCGGGCACTGGAGGACGATCCGTCCTTTGTGGAACCGGTACTGCGGCTGGTGAACATGAGTCTGCTCGACTCGATGTTCCGGGAGCAGGCCCGGCCGATGAAGCCGAGCTACGTGCCGGAGGTCGTCACGGATTCCGAGCCGCCTGCGTCCGCGGGGCTTTCCGGCGACGACGTACTCGCGCTCCGGCCGGATGTGCTGCTGCTGGGCGACATCCGGGTCCCGGACACCTCGCCGCTGCTGGTTTCCGTCGGCGGGCGTTCGCCGGTGATGGTCGACCGCGAGACCGACCATGGTCGTCGTTGTGCCGAGCTGATCAGCCGGATCGATGGCACGAGCACGCTCGCGGAGCTGGCACGCGAGGCGGGTTGCCCGCCGGACACCGTGTCGGGTCTGCTCACCGAACTGGCGGGCGCCGGGCTCGTCAGCGTGCTGGACCGCCCGTGCTGACCCTGCTACGACGGACCGCGTTCCGCAGGCTGCTGATCGCCGACGGCTTCTCGAGCCTGGGTGACACCATGTTGCTCGTCGTCCTCGGCGTCATGCTGAAGGATGAAACCGGGTCCAGCAGTGCGGCGGGACTGGTCGCGCTCTGCATGCTGCTGCCGAATCTCGCCGGGCCGTTCCTCGGCGCGGTGGCCGACCGGTTCTCCCGGCTGTGGGTGCTGATCGCGGTCAGCGTCGCGATGATCCCGGTCGTCCTGCTCGTCCTTGTCGCGTCAGGTCCCGCGACCGTGGCAGTCGTCTATCTGGTCGCGTTCGGGTACGGGTTCGCGTTCGTGCTGATCGGCGGCGCGCAGGCGGGACTGGTACCGCAACTCGTGGAGGAACACCAGCTCGGCCGCGCGAACGGGTTGATCCGCATGCTCAGCGAAGGCGCCCGGTTCATCGGGCCCGGCGTCGGCGCCGTCGTGTACGGCATGGCCGGACGGGACACGGTGGCGGTGATCGACGCCGTCACGTTCGCGTGCGCGGCGCTCCTGCTGCTGCGGATGCCGGACCGGGACCGCGTGCCTCCGGCGGATTCCGCGAGAACCGGTGTCCTGGAAGGACTCCGGCATATCCGCCGCCTCCCAGGCCTCCGCCGGACCGTGGGCGCGGCGGCTCTGGCGTTCAGCGTGATCGGCTTCCTGGAGACGGCGATCTTCGCCGTGGCCACCGACGGACTCGGCCGCCCGGCGGCCTTCGTCGCCACCTTCGCCGTCGCACAAGGAGCCTGCGCGATCCCGGCCGGGCTGCTCGTCGGGCGGGTGCTCGACCGGCTCGGCGCCGTCCGGACCACCGCCGCCGGCCTCGCCATCTTCGGCCTCTCGGCCGCACTCCTGTCCGTACCCCTCGAAGCGGTCGCCATCGCGGGAGCCGGTGTCGGCGCGATCGGGATGACCTGGTTCTTTGTCGCCTTCGGCACCGCCGTCCAACAGCACACGCCGGATTCCCTGCAGGGCAGGACCTTCGGCTCGGCGCGCGCCTTGGTCACCCTCGCCCAACTGACCGGCATCGGCGTCGGAGCCGCCCTCGGAACCGTGGTGGGCTACCGACTCCTGCTCGCCGCGATCACGATCGGCTGCCTCGGCGGCTGTGTCCTCGCGTGGACCTCGCCACGGGACGCACCCCGGGCAGCACCGGACGCAAAGAAGGACGCTTCCATTGCACGGGCCACCCACCCGCCGCCACCTGCCTCAGACCCCGTCAGCACGACGGCGGCAGCCAGCCCGGAGCCGTCACAACTCGCTCCGGCCCCACCGACATCCCTGACGCCCCATCACCGAAGCTGAACCCCACCAGCCCGCCGGGGCACACCGCGACCGCACCAGGGCCACCGTCCGTCCCCGAAGCGCGCCAAGCCACCGGGTCCATGCCGACCCGCCAGATCTTCCAATACGGCGCCCCGTCCCGATGCCCGGTGCACGAGTCGGCCGAGGGCAGTCCTTCGACGCGGCAGACATAGCCGGATTCCCCGTATGGCCCGGTTCCTGTGCCTGCCCGCACTGCGAGCCCGGAGCGTTCGAGCGCGGTCATGGCGTTGCCCGGGGAGCCGGGGACGCATCGCACGAAGACCTCGGACCGGCCCGCGCCGTTGAGGTCGACCGCGACCGTCACGCCGCTCGCACCCTCGCACGGACCGGCTTGCGGAGCCGGGCCCGCGACGGCGAGGACGGCGTACAAGCAGACGATCACCGACAGCAGAGACACGTTTTCGAACACTACGGGTATTCCCCCGGATGCGCACAGTAAGACTTTCGCGGACCCCCGACAGAAATCACTCTCCGTTTCGCACGACAGGGGGAAATGTCGGGGACTCGCCAAAAATGACCGTCTTTGGGGACTTGCGCATTCCGCGGCGCAGGCAAAAGATGTGATCTTCTCTCGTGTACCACCTGAAGGGGTGATGCACGAATTTGTCCGAATGATCCGGGTTCATTCGGGTCCTCGAAAGGTTCACAAGCGTGATGCGCAGGCGCCTTACCGCGTTCCTCATTCCTCTCACCATCACCGGATTCCTGCTCACCGCGGGCGGTACCGCCGCCCAATCGCGGCAGCCGTCCCAGAGCCCGATCGACATCACCCCCGGAGCGATCCGGTTCGATCCCACTCAGCCACGACTCAACATCTCCTACGGTCACTCGGATGTGGAACTCGAGTACGTCCGCAAGGACACGGCGGCCGCCGACGGATGCACCACCAGAAACCACGAAGAGACCGAGGAGGCGGTGGTCAGGCCGGGCGCAGCCCATGTCACCGTCGCCGGGGTCCGGTACGAACTGGAACAGTTCCATTTCCATACCCCGTCCGAGCACCGGTTCTCCGGCCGCGCGGATCCACTGGAAATGCATTTCGTCCACCGAAGCGCCGCCGGAAAACTGCTGGTGATCGGCGTGCCGTTACGCGCGGGCGCGCACTCGGCCGTGGACAAGGTGCTGGCGAAACTCGCACCGGAGTGCGGTGAGAATGTCGACGTGGACGATATCGACCTCAACTCCCTCCTCCCCTACAACCGCGGCACGCTCCGATACAACGGCTCGCTGACGACGGCTCCCTTCACCGAGGGCGTGCAGTGGTTCCTGATGAATGAGCAGACCGTCTCCCAGGCGACGATCGCCCGTTTCCAGGGCCTGTTCACCGGCGGCAACGCCCGCGCACCACAGCCGCTCAACGGCAGGTCCCTCACCGCGGTACCCGCGTTCTGAGTTCGGTCGCCGGGTTTCAGCGGGATTTCATGACACCGCCCAACCGTCCGTCCGAACCGGATCGGATCGGAACAGGCGGACCGTCAGCGGTCCACGAGGAGACGCGCATGAGCCCGGCACGACTGACCTCCTTCAACATCGTCATGCCACGGGATCCCGAGTGGGCCTTGTTCGGGACCGCCGACCAGGCGATCGACGATCTCTTGCGCTGCCTCGACGATGGCAACGTCAGCGAACGCGGTGCCCTGTGCTCGTCCGCGTTGCGGACCCGCAGGGCACCGCGAGAGCTCGTCTTGCGCGACTCCGCGAACTGGGCGTGCGTGGTCCACCAGGTCCGCGCCGGGGAACATCTGACGGACGCCGGTGACCACTACTTCGCGCGGTGGTCTCGTCGGTGACGACGGCCAGTACGCGCCGGTGGAGCGCGAGCGCCTTGTCCAGGTTCCCCAGCAACTGAAAGTTCGTGTCGCCTGCTTTGGCGTGACCCCGTTTTGTCGGTGGCGCCTTGTAGGTTTGAGCTGCCTCGAGCCTTCTAGGGCTGTTGCCGAATTTCGGCAACCGACCTCGCGAACTTGGCCAGGCCCGCCGACGTTCGCAACTCGCCGACGAACTGCGGTAGTTGCATGCGCAGGCACCGCAACCCGGCACCAACTAGCCCACGTGAACGGACCGCGACATCCAGCCCAATCGCCGAATTCCGGCAACCAGCCGCGAGATGGCGAGCAACCTCGATCCGCTTCGCGCCGCCTCAGCCTGCCTGCCGTGCGCCTTGCCGAATTTCGGCAACGCACCCAGCCCTATTCCTGACTGAGCGCGACCCACTTGAGCTTTTCCTGCTCCCGCTTGGGAAGCCCCGCCACAACAAGGTCGTACGAGTCCTCCACCAGCTCCCGCACGAACTGGCCGGGCAGCGAACCGTCCAGTTCGACGGTGTTCCAGTGCCGCTTGTTCAGGTGGTAGCCGGGGATGATCTCCGGATGGTCGGCTCGCAGTTGGACGGCCAGTTCGGGATCACATTTGAGGCTCACCCTCAGAGGCCGCGCCTTCAGTCTGGTGATGGCGAAGATCTTGCCGGCTACCTTGAAGACGCTGTTGTCCTCGTCGAACGGGAACTCCACGCGGGCACCGGGGAAACCGAGGCAGAGCTTCTCGAGAGCGGCGGGCTTCATGCGTTCAGCCTAACGCGGGGCCTTTGCCGGATTCCTCCTCGATAGCCGCTGAACGCCGCGAGATCCAGGGCATTCACCGGACAGAAATCCTGTCCTGCTAATCGTTATTAGCACGTTGACCGGCTCTCGCCGGACCCTCGACGATGGTGGGGAGTCCGTCCTCGACCTGGGAGACGACAACGATGTCAAGGCTACTCGCCGTTCTGGTCCTGGCCCTGCTCGCCGTTCCGCAGCCCGCACAGGCGGTACCCGGGCGCTGGCTGATCGCGGGTCCGTCGCCGCTCACCGCCGAGGTCGCGCTGGCGAACGGGAGCCTGACGTTCGGCGTCTCCAAGAGTGGTCGTACGGTCCTCCCGCCGAGGCCGGTCGGGCTGCGGACCGCGAGCGCCGACCTCACCAAGGGGCTGCGTTCCCTCAGCCGCACGGACCGGGTTGTCACCGAGCGGTACACGATGACGACCGGGAAACGGTTGCAGCGCGCGACCATGATGACCGAAAGCAGGCTGGCGTTCGAGGGCGAGGGCGGCGCCCGCCTCGACCTGATCGTGCGGGTGGCACCGGACGGAGTCGCCTACCGCTACGTCGTGCCCGGCCCGGTCACCGTGCTCGGCGAGGCCTCGTCGTTCGCGTTGCCGTCGGACGCCCCGGCGTGGCTGCTGCCCTACAACGCCTGGTACGAAGCGAACCGGACGCGGACCACGGCCGGCGCCGCCCAAGGCGACTTCGGGTACCCCTCACTGTTCCGGGTCGGAACGGATCACGTGCTCCTCACCGAGTCCGATGTGGACGGACGGTACCCTGGAAGCAGGCTGCGGCATTCCACTGGGGACTACCAGGTCGCCCTCGCCGACGAGCAGGTCACGTCGACAGGCGAACTGCGGACACCGTGGCGGACGGCCATCGTGGGCGATCTCGCCACCGTCAGCACCTCCACCCTGGTCGACGACCTCGCCTCGCCCGCCAGGTTCACCGACACGTCGTGGATCCGGCCGGGCAAGGTCGCGTGGTCGTGGTTGAGCGAACATTCGAGCCCTGGCAACTACGAACGACAGAAGCAGTACGTCGATTTCGCCGCCCGCAACGGCTGGCAGTACGTGCTGGTCGACGAGGGCTGGAGTTCGGCGTGGGTGCCGGAGCTGATCAGGTATGCCCGCGCGCAGGGCGTCGAGATCCTGCTGTGGTTCCGCTGGACCGACCTCGACAGCCGGCAGGAGCGGGATTCGGTGCTGCCCAAGGTGAAACAGTGGGGCGCGAAGGGCGTCAAGCTCGACTTCATGGAGTCCGACTCCAGGGAACGGTACCAGTGGTATGACGCGGTGCTGGCCAAAACGGCCGAGCTGCGCCTCATGGTGAACTTCCACGGCTCGACCATTCCGCACGGCCTGGCCAGGACCTGGCCGCATGTGATGACGATGGAAGGCGTCCGTGGAGCGGAGAACTTCCCGCCCGCGGCGAACAATCCGGTCCAGTTCTTCACCCGCAACGTCGCCGGCTCGATGGACTACACACCGGTTTCGCTCGAGGTCGGCACCAAGGAGGCTTCGGTCGCGCACGAGGTCGCACTGCCGGTCGTCTACGAATCCGGCTGGACCCATTTCGCCGACAAACCCGAAGCCTACGAACGGCATCCGCAGGCGTTGCGCTACCTCGACCAGGTGCCGACCGTCTGGGACGAGACCCGACTGCTGAGCGGTGATCCCGACTCGGGAGCGACGGTGGCCCGGCGTGCCGGCGACCGCTGGTTCGTCGGTGCCATCGCCACCGGTGACGCCAGGACCGCGCGGACGCCGCTCGGTTTCCTCGGCGCCGGCCAGTGGCTGGTCGAGACGGTCCGCGACGCGAGCGCGGCCCGAGGCGATGTCGTGCGGGACCGGCAGGTGCTCCGGTCGTCGGACGCCCTATCGGTTTCCCTGCAACGCAACGGTGGTTTCGCGTCGGTCATCTGCCGGTACCGGCCAGGCCTGCAGACCTGCGATCAGCCGATCACGCGGGTTCCGGCCACGACGCTGACGATCTCCCCGACTCGGCTCGACGCCGCGAAGGGCTCGTCGTTCGAGGTCACCGGGTCGTTCACCGGCACGGCCGACGTCCGGAACGTGGTGTTCCGCGCCGTGCCGCCGCCGGGCTGGACGGTGACCGGCCCGGCCGTCACGCGCGCCCTGCTGCGCGCCGGCGAGACCATCACAGGCCGGTGGACCGTGCGGGTCGGCGACGACAGCGTGGTCGGGCTCACCGACGTCCCGGTCTTCGCCGAATTCCGGACACAGCAAAGGGACATCCACGTCGAGAAGGCGGTGGGCGCGTTCGTGCCACCTCCGGTACCGACGGGCACCTCGCAGGTGAGCGACCTGCCTTTCATGAGTGAGACCAACGGCTGGGGCCCGGTCGAACGCGACCGGTCGAACGGCGAGAACAACGGAGGCGACGGCAAGGCACTCACGATCGGCGGAGCGACCTACGCGAAGGGCATCGGTGTGCACGCGCCATCCGAACTGTCGGTGTACCTCGGACGCGCCTGCCGCACCTTCACCGCGTCGATCGGGCTCGACGATGAGACGACCGAGTCCGGCTCAGTGGTCTTCCAGGTGGTCGGCGACGACAAACCGTTGTACGAGAGCGGAATCATGCACAAGGGCGCGGCCGTGCCGATCAGCGTCGACACCACCGGAGTACGGATGCTCAGCCTGCGGGTGACCGACGGCGGCGACGGCCGGAACTTCGACCACGCCGACTGGGCAGAGGCGCGGCTGACATGCGGCTGAACCGACGGCAACTGCTCGGCGCCGTGGGCGTGCTCGTCCTCGCTCCTCGAGTCGGCGTCGCCTCGGCCGGGCAGCGTGGCATCAACGGCACCAGCGGCACCGCCGACGATCCGGTCGCACGGACCTACTACGAAGTCCTGCTCCGGCACACCCGCTGGGCCGAGCAGCAATTCGACCCGGCCGCCGGGCACTACCGGCGGACGGACTTCGGGTTCGCCGTGGTGCTGGGCAACGCCGTTCTGTTGACAAGGGGCACCTACGACGCCGGGATCGCCGGGGTGGAGCACCCGCCGCGGTCCGGGCCAGCACCGCCGACGGATTCCTCAGCCTGTTCAACCTTTCCGGGTCGGCCGTCAGCGCGACGGTCCGGATCCGGCAGGACCGGTCGGCGCTCAAGCTCTACCGCGGCAGCCAGATCGTCACGGAGACCGGCACGGAGTACCGCACCGACCTCGACGGTGCCCGCGTCGAACCGGCGTGGTTCACCCTCGAAGGCGGCGCTCCGGCCGGGCTCACGGCGGTCGTCCACGACGGCGCCCGGATCACCCTCACCGGCGCCGGACGGCCGGTGATGCTCGTCCTAGCCGGTCAGAACGGAGTGCGGCTTCCGGTCGTGCTCCCCGCCGGGGCCCGGCGCGACATCACCATGCCCAGTGCGCATCCGTACCCGTTCGACGATCTCGCGCTGGGCCGGGCCACCTTCCCGACCTCGCCCCTGCCCGCCGGGATGAGCGATCCGGCGGCCGCTGTGGACGGTGACCCGCATACGTCGTGGCGGCCGGGCCCCTCCGGGCGGATGGTGGTTGATCTTGGTGCTGCACAACGAATCGGCGACGTCGGTCTGAAGTGGACACCAGGGCCGGTCCCGCCGCACACCGTCACGACCAGTACCGACGGCCGCGTCTACACGGCGCCGTCCGGAACCGCCCGCTATGTCGCACTGTCGACGAACTGGCGGCCAGGAAATGCCTCGTTGACCGGTATCTCGGTGAGACCCGGTCCGTGAAGGCCTCCTTCCCTACTCTCAGGGTAGGGAAGGAGGCCTTCACGGACTTCGGACAACCGGGGGCGGCGAACCCGGCTACCTTCAGCCCTGGATGGTCACCGCAAGAGACCCGCTGTGCGGCACTCGCAGGATGTGCATCCGCCGCCCCGGGTAGGTGATCGACGCGGCGGCCAGTGTCGCCGGCAGTTGCCGTCCCCAGCCGACCCGGATGAGCGCCGTACCCCGGCGCAAGGTGAAGTCGCTCGCGGTCACCGTCACCGAACCTCCATACGGGGCAACCGTTCCATTGGAGAACCGCACCTCGTCCGAAGGCCGCAGGACGAACGGGATCTGTTCGGTCGCGGCCGCGTTGGCGTTGACCGAGCGCGTGATCCGGTCGCCGGCCATGGCCACGTCGGTCACCACCGAGCCGCTCGGCGTGCGGAACCGGAACGCGTAGGGCTCGCCGCCGAGGAACTGGACGCCCTGCGGACCGTTCGCGTCCGGAACCTGCCCGGGGAACACCGTCGCCCAGCAACCGTGGTTGTTGTTGTTCAGAGACTGGATCAGGGTGCCCGCCACCGGATGCCACAGGAACGTGAGTCCGGTCCGCGCCAGCGTGGTCGCCCGCCGCGAGCCGAAGTAGCCGCCGAGGTAGAACCGTGGCCTGCGCAGGAAAAGGAAATCCTGCCCTTGATCGCTCCGGATCTCGGTGAACCGAAGTGAGCGCAGGTACGGCAGTTGCGCGATCGCCGCGTTCCGCGCCGCGCGCGTCGGGAAACGCTCGCCGTACAAGGCATGCGTGAGGATGCGCGGCGAAGTGTCCGGTTTGACCAGCGGTGCCACCGGAGCGGGATCGGCAGACCAGGCGGCGCGCGCGGTGGCCAGATCGTCGGCTGACGAGAGGAAAGCGCCGAGGGCCGGGACAGCGGGCACGAACTGGTTGTTGAGCGCGGTCCGCTCGGGATCGGGCCGGACGTCGGCGTAGAAGAGCGAACTCGTCCGCGAATTGGGTGCGACGTTGCTGAACCAGCCCGCCCCGTCCGGCTCGCGGAGCAGGTTGTAGCCGAGCCAGGCGGTGTACTTCTCCGTCATGGCCACGAGACGCGGATCGTTCGACTGCCGCCAGGCGTCCGCCATTTCGGGCAGCATCACCTCGAAGTTGTAGTTCGTGTCCGCGCCGGTCTCCTCGTAGAAGTACCCTGCCAGGCTCTGGCCGTTCGCCGCGAGCCGGGCGAACGCGGCCGTCAACCGTCCACTCAGGACGGTGTCGGAATCGTGCTTCAGCGCGAGTGCCGAACCGGCCAGCCCGGCGGTGACCTGGTTCGCGAAGTTCAACCTGGCCTGCCATACCGAGCCGTTGGCCGGATCGAGGAACCACGTCATCGCGCGGCGCAGCGCAGCCGAGATCTGGGCTTGCCGCTGTGGCAACACATTCGCACGCCGCAGCAAGGCGTTTGTCTTGCTCAGGTAGCCGAGCGCGAACCCGGTAGGCGCCAGTCCGTGCTCGGTCCGCGAATACTCCGGCCAGGAACCGTCGGGATGTTGCAGCCCGAGGTAGTGGCCGATTCCGGCGTCGAGCGCGGCGAGCACGGCCTGGTTCCCCGCATAGGGATTCCACGACCGCGCCTGGGTCAGGAACCAGGCCAGTGTGTAGACGTGCTCCTGGACGCGGGCGTTGTACGACGCCGCCGGGTTCCGCCACCACCCGCCGGCGAAGAACCCGCTCGCGTCCATGTCGGCGATCATCGGCCGCAGGGACAGCAGGTACGGCGCGAACCGCTGTTCGGCGGCCGCGAACGCACGGCGGTTGGGAGCGCCCGGCGGAAGCGGCGGCGGAGCCGGCAACGCGGCGGCCACTCCGGGTGGGAGGGCGGCGTAGGCGACGGCGGCGGCCGTTCCGGTGAGCAGTGTGCGACGACTGAAGGTGTCCACGTTGAGCTACCTCCTCGCCGGGACACGCTCCTCCGCGAGCGGACCGCCGGTCAAGGTGCTAATACGAATTATTACTGCCTTGACAGCGGACTCGACGGCGTTTCACACTCAGACGCCAATTCGTATTAGCACGTGGCTGGGAGGTACGGAAATGACCCGGCGCCTCACTCAGCAGGACATCGCCCGGATGGCGGGTGTCAGCCAGGCGACCGTTTCCCTGGTGCTCAACAACCGCCACGAAGGCACCGTCCGGATCGCGGCGGGCACCCGTGCCCGCGTCCTCGAGGTGATCAAGAAGACCGGTTACGTCGCCGATCCGGTCGCGCGCACGCTGCACGGCAGGCGCAACAGCATCCTCGGCGTGTTCACCTACGAGGCCGTCTTCCCTACCGAGAGCGCGGACTTCTACTACCCGTTCCTCGCCGGGATGGAGGAACAGGCCGAGGAGATCGGCTGCGACCTGTTGCTGTTCACCAGCGCCAAATCCGGCGGCGCCCGGCGCCGGATCTTCAGCGACGACAACCGGGTCCGCCTCGCGGACGGCTGCCTGCTGCTCGGCCGCACGGTCGACCGGAACGATCTGACCCGGCTGGTCGCCGAGGGGGTGCCGTTCGTGTCGATCGGCAGGCGCGCCGACGCCGGCGGCCCGGTCCCCTACGTCGGCGCCGAATACCGGACGGCCGTGCGTTCCCTTGTGCGGCGAACGATCGCGCTCGGCCACCGCAAGCTCGCCTATGTCGGTCCCGGCGCGGGCGCGGAGTCGTCGGCCGATCGGATGCTGGGTTTCCGCGAAGGTGTCGCCGGAAGCGGCGCACGCGGCATGCATCTCCCCACCACCGGGATCCAAGGACTGCTGGCGAATGACGTGACCGCCGTTTTCGCCGAGGACACGGCCGACGGCGCCGCGCTGGTACTGGCGGCGCGGGAACGAGGACTCGCCGTCCCCGGCGACCTGTCCGTGCTCACCCTCGGGGCGATGTCCCGGCTCCCGGCGGCGGACGTCGGTCTCACCGGCTTCCACATCCCACGGCGGGCGATGGGACGGCGAGCGGTCCAGCTGCTCACCGAACTGCTCGAAAACGGCACCACCCCGCAGGAACTGCTGGCGTGCGAACCCGTCGAGGGAACCACGCTCGCGGCTCCGCGCGAGTGACGAAGGGAAGCACGTGCTGGAGAAGACCGCGGACGTCATCATCGTCGGCGGCGGGCTGGGCGGCGTCGCCGCCGCACTCGCCCTGCTGCGCGACGGCCACCGGGTGGTGCTCACCGAGGAGTACGACTGGCTCGGCGGGCAGCTGACCAGCCAAGCCGTCCCTCCGGACGAACACAGCTGGGTCGAACAGTTCGGCGTCACGGCCTCCTACCGCGCGCTGCGAGACGGCATCCGGGACTACTACCGGCGCAACTTCCCGTTGACCGCGCGCTCCAGGGCTTGGCGCGAGCTGAACCCGGGCGCGGGTAACGTCAGCAGGCTGTGCCACGAACCCAGGGTCGCGGTCGCGGTGATCGACGAGATGCTGGCACCGTACCGCGGTTCCGGACGGCTCACCGTGCTGCAACCGTGGCGGCCGGTCGGGGCTCGCACCGACGGCGACCGCGTCGCCGCGGTGACCGTCGAACACCGCGACAGCGGCGAACTGATCGAGCTGACCGCGCCCTACATTCTCGACGCCACCGAAACCGGCGAGCTGCTCCCGTTGTCGGACACCGAATACGTCACCGGTTTCGAATCCACTTTGGACACAGGCGAGCCGAGTGCTCCCGAACAGGCGCAGCCGGCCACCATGCAGGCCGTCTCGGTGTGCTTCGCGGTCGACCACGTCGACGGCGACCACACCATCGACAAGCCCGCCCGGTATGACTTCTGGCGCGGGTATCAGCCGGGCTTCTGGGGTGCTCCGCTGCTTTCGTTCTCCTCGCCCCATCCGCGCACGCTGGAAACGGTCGACCGGACCTTCACCCCCAATCCGGACGACGACCCGCTCGCGGTCGTCGCGGATCAGCGGCTGAGCCCCGGCGACGGGAACCTGTGGACGTTCCGCCGGATCGCCGCCCGCCGCAACTTCACCGAGGGCGCCTACGCGAGCGACATCTGCCTGGTGAACTGGCCGATGATCGACTACTTCGAGTCGCCGGTCATCGACGTCCCGGACGCGGAACACCACATCGCCGCCGCGAGGGAACTGTCCCGTTCGGTGTTGTACTGGCTGCAGACCGAGGCCCCGCGCGCCGACGGCGGAACGGGCTTCCCCGGACTACGCCTTCGCGGCGACGTCACCGGCGGCTCCGACGGGCTCGCGCAGGCGCCCTACATCCGCGAATCCCGGCGGATCCGCGCGGAGTACACGATCGTAGAACAGGACCTTTCCCTCGAGGTCCGCGGCGACAAGGGTGCGGTGCAGCACGCCGACGCCGTCGGGGTCGGGATGTACCGCATCGACCTGCATCCCTCGACCGGCGGCGACAACTACATCGACGTCGCGAGCTGCCCGTTCGAAATCCCGCTCGGCGCGCTCATCCCCCAGCGCGTCGAGAACCTGATGCCGGCAGGCAAGAACATCGGTACGACGCACATCACGAACGGTTCCCACCGGCTGCATCCGGTCGAATGGAACATCGGCGAGGTCGCCGGCGCACTGGCCGGCTTCTGCCTGACGCACCGGGTCACCCCGAGGGCGGTACGCGACACCCCCGGACTGCTCGCCGAGTTCCAGCACCGGCTGGAACGCGACGGTGTCGAGCTCCACTGGCCGGACGTCTCCGGCTACTGAACGAGGAGAGACCATGAAGCGATTCGCCGCCACCGTCGCCGTCGCTGTCGCCGGGCTGCTCACCGTCACCGCTTGCGGAGGCGGCGGAACCGCTCAGTCGGGTCCCAAGACGCTCCGCATGACCGTGTGGACCGCGAGCGAAGCCCATCTCAACCTGCTGAACGGAATCGCGGCCGAGTACAAGGCGACCCATCCGGACATCGCCGAGATCAGGTTCGAATCGGTGCCCTCCGACACCTACACGACCGCGCTCACCACGCAGATCGCCGGCGGCAACGGCCCGGATCTGGCGTGGATCCTGGAAAAGGCGGCGCCCACCTTCGTCGCCTCGGGCGCGCTCGCCTCGATCAAGGGCAAGATCGAGAACCCAGGTGAACTCTCGCCCGGTGCGACGAAACTGTGGGAGAAGGACGGCGAGCTCTACGCGTATCCGTTCTCCACCTCGCCGTTCGGCCTGTTCGTCAACACCGATCTCCTGGCGAAGGCGGGACAGCAGGCGCCCGCGTCCGGCTGGAGCTGGGAGCAGGCAATCGCCGCGGCGGCCGCGACCGCTTCGGCCACCGGCAAGGGCGGCCTTGTCCTGCCCGACTTCAAGTACCTGAACTGGGACGTGCTCTCGACGATCTGGCAGGGCTGGGGCGCGTCGGCCTGGAGCGCGGACGGGCGGACGTGCGGGTTCTCCAGCCCGGAGATGAACGGCGCGATGTCGTTCCTGCAGAAGGCGATCTTCACCGACAAGGCGCTCCCCGGACCGGGCACGACGGTCGACTTCTTCGCGGGTGACGCGGCGATGGCGATCAGCCAGATCTCCCGCGCCGGCGCCCTCAAGGACGCGAAGTTCGGCTGGACGCTGGTGCCGTTGCCGTCCGGGCCTGCCGGGAACTACGCGGTGATCGGCCAGGCCGGGGTCGGCGTGCTCAAACGCTCGGCCAACGCCGAAGCCGCGGCCGACTTCCTCGGTTTCTTCACCAATACCGCCAATACCGCGAAACTGGCCCAGTTCTTCCCCTCGGTCCGTGCCTCGCAGCTCAACGCGGAAACACTCGCGAAGAGCAACCCGCTGATCAAACCGGCGCAGTTGCAGTCGGTCGTGATCGATGGGATCGCCAAGGGCGTAGTGAAGCCGAGCCACCCCAAGCAGGAAGAGCTCGACCAGACTGTGCGCTCCGCGCTGGACCCGTTGTGGCGCCCGGGGGCCGACGTCCGTGCCGTGCTCGACGACGTCTGCGCGAAGATCCGGCCGATCCTGGAAGCGAAATGACCACCACGGCCGATCCGGTGACCAGGCCGTCTGAAGCCCCGCCCGCCCCCGCGGCGCGGTCGTTCTGGACGATGCGGCGGCGGGACAACCTCGTCGGCTACCTGTTCGTCTCACCTGCGCTGATCGGCAGCGTGCTGTTCGTGCTGATCCCGCTCGGCCTGGTCATCTGGTACAGCCTCAACGAATGGAACGTGCTGGCGGGCACCTTCGAGTTCGTCGGCAGTGACAACTACGCGCAACTCCTCGGTGACGAACGGCTGCGTGAGTCGCTGGTCGCGACCACCTGGTTCGCCGCCGGGCTGGTGGTGCTCAACCTCGGCCTGGCACTGCTGCTCGCGGTGCTGCTGAACCAGAAACTGCGTGGCACCACGTTCTTCCGGACCCTGTTCTTCTCCCCTGTGCTGGTCTCGCTGGTCGCGTGGACACTGGTCTGGCAGCTCATGCTCCAGCCCGAAGGCAGTGTCAACGGCCTGCTCGGGTTCTTCGGCGTCGACGGGCCGAACTGGCTGCGCACCGACGGCACCGCGATGGTGGCCGTGATCGTGGTGCAGGTGCTCAAGAACGTCGGCTTGAACATGGTGCTGTTCCTCGCCGCACTGCAAGGCGTTCCCGTTTCACTGTACGAAGCGGCCACTTTGGACGGTGCCGGCGCGTGGACCCGGTTCCGCCGGATCACGCTCCCGATGATCAGCCCGACGATCCTGCTCACCTCGATCATCACGATCGTCGGCTCGTTGCAGGTGTTCGCGCAGATCGCGGTACTCACTCAAGGCGGGCCGGGAACGTCGACGACCGTGCTGATCTACTACCTCTACCAGCAGGCCTTCCAGTTCCATCATTTCGGTTACGGCGCGACGCTTTCGGTGCTGTTGTTCGTCATCGTCGCCCTGCTGACGTTGCTGCAATGGCGGATGCGCCGGAGGTGGGTGCTCCATGAGTCCTAGGACCAAGGTCGCGCTCTACGGGCTGCTCTGCGTGCTGTGCGTCCCGTTCGTCTTCCCGACCTGGTGGATGGTCACGTCGTCGATGAAACCCATCGGCGAGATCTTCTCCGTGTCCCTCCTGCCCTCGGAGTGGACCTTCACCACCTACCGGCAGGTCTTCGAGATCCAGCCGTTCGGGCGGCAGTACTTCAACAGCCTCTACATCGCGGTGCTCGTGACGGTGGGCACGATGGCCGTCGCCGCGATGGCCGGATACGCGTTCGCCCGCATCCGCTTCCCGGGGCAGAACGTACTCTTCGTCGTCGTGTTGGTCGGCCTGCTCATTCCGAGCGAGGTCACGATCGTCCCGCTGTTCCAGCTGTTCCAGTCACTCGGGCTGACGAACACGCACTGGCCGCTGATCGTGGTGCCGGTCTTCGGCGCTCCGTGCGTACTGGCGATCTTCATCATGCGCCAGTTCTTCGTTTCCCTGCCGGGAGAACTGGAGGAGGCGGCCAGGATGGACGGGCTCGGCCGCGCAGGCATGTTCTGGCGCGTCGCGCTACCGCTCGCGCGGCCCGCGCTCGGTGCCGTCGCGATCTTCACCTTCCTGCATTCGTGGAATCTCTACCTGGAGCCGATCGTCTACCTGTCCACACCGGACATGTTCACCCTGCCGCAGGCGCTGACCCAGTTCGTCGACAACTACAGCGGTCCGATGTGGAACGTCCAGCTCGCCGCCGCCACCCTGACAGCGGTACCGATCCTGATCATCTTCGTGCTCGCCCAACGGCAGTTCATCGAGGGGCTGGCGCACACCGGGATCAAGGGCTGAATCGGTTCCTTCGGCGGATACCCATCACCCGAAAGCGCTGTCATGATCGAAGTATGAAACGCTTTCTGGTGGCGGTGATCTTGCTTTTGGGGGCGGTTCCGAGCGCGGGGGCGGCAACGGCGATTCCGAAGGCACAGTCAGATACACAGACCGTGCCGGCGACGAGCGGCTGGGTGGGCACCTGGGCGGCCTCGCCCGCGGCCGGTGTACCCGGGACCGACAACGGCTATCCGAACTTCTCCATCCGGAACGTCGTGCACACCAGCGCCGGCGGACGCGAGGTGCGTGTGCGGCTGTCCAACGCCTTCGGTCGCACCCCGGTGCTTTTCGGCCAGGTCACCGTGGCGCTCGCGGCGGGGCCGGACACCGCGCAGGCGGTACCGGGCACGATGCGCACGCTGACCTTCGGCGGCGATCGTGAGATCACCGTGCCTCCGGGCGCGGACATCGTCAGTGACGGCATCTCACTGAACGTGCCCAGGGACGGCGACCTCCTGGTGACCACGTACACGCCGACGCCGTCCGGGCCGGTCACCTATCACCCCCTGACCTTGCAGAACTCGTACTTCACCCGCGACGGCAACAAGTCCGCCGACGAGTCCGCCCAGGCGTTCCCCGAGCGGACGGCGGTATGGCATTACGTGTCCGGCGTGGACGTCCGGTCGCCGGGGCTACGCGGCAGCGTCGTAGCGCTCGGTGACTCCATCACCGACGGCGCGAACTCGACGTGGGGCGCGAACCTGCGCTGGCCGGACCAGCTCGCCGACCGGCTCAGCGGGCACGTCGGTGTCCTCAACGCCGGGATCAGCGGAAACCGGCTGCTGCTCGACGGCGGCGGCAACGGGGTCAACGCGCTGGCGCGGCTCGACCGCGACGTGCTGAACCAGTCCGGCGCGCGGACGGTGATCGTGTTCGAAGGCATCAACGACATTCAGCAGACCCCGCACCAGACCGATCCGAACAAGATCATCGCGGCGCTCAAGCAGGTCGCGAGCCGGGCGCACGACCGTGGATTGCGGGTGCTCGGCGCGACGATCACGCCGTGGAAGGGCTGGCGCTCGTACACCCCCGAGCTGGAGGAGACCCGGCAGGCGGTCAACCGGTTCATCCGGACCAGCCGGCTGTTCGACGGGTTCATCGACTTCGACGCGGTCATCCGCGACCCCGCGGACCCACAGCAGATGAAGCCGGAGTACGACTCCGGCGACCACCTGCATCCCGGCGACAAGGGGTTCACGGCCATGGCGAACGCCGTCCCGCTCCACTAGTGGTTGCGACCGGAAGTCGGGTCGTCCGGCCGTGTGCCCAGCGGGAAGCTGGGCCGTCGAGACCCTCGACAGACTTCCGGTCGTGACCACTAGCTGAGGTAGCCCGCCGGAACCACGGCAAGAACGGATGCTGCGCGACGCCGGTTCGTGGGGCACGATGGTCTGATGGCGATCAAGCATGGCTGAAGGCGACGAAGGCAGACGGGCGACGGCCCGTCTGGTGCGGTTCGCCGAGCACGAAGCCCGTGCCGAGGCGCTCCGGCAACAGCTGGCCGGGATCGAAGGCACGATCCGGCTGGCCAAGCGGACGTCGAACCTGTTCCGGTCCCGTACCGCGACCACGACGCCGGGTCTGGACGTCTCGGGGTTCACCCATGTCCTCGAGGTGGATCCGGTGGCGCGGACAGCCGATGTCGAGGGCATGGTCACCTACGAGCAGCTGGTGGACGCGACCCTTCCCCACGGCCTGATGCCGCTGGTCGTGCCGCAGCTCAAGACGATCACACTCGGCGGCGCGGTCACCGGGCTCGGCATCGAGTCGTCGTCGTTCCGCAACGGGCTGGCGCATGAGTCGGTCCTGGAAATGGAGCTGCTCACCGGCGACGGACGGATCGTCGTCGCCCGGCCGGACAACGAGCACAGCGACCTGTTCCACGGCTTCCCGAACTCGTACGGGACCTTGGGCTACGCGCTCAGGCTGAAGATCGAACTGGCCCCGGTCAAGCCGTACGTGCGGCTTCACCACGTCCGGTACAGCGACACCGCGGAGTACTTCGACGCGCTCGGCGAGGTCTGCCGGAACGGGTCGGCCGACTTCGTGGACGGGACGGTGTTCGGGCCGGACGAGATGTACCTGACGCTCGGCAGCTTCACCGCGTCCGCGCCGAAGACCAGCGACTACACCTGGCTCGGCATCTACTACAAGTCGATCCGCGAGCTCAGGACCGACCATCTCAGCGTTCGGGACTACCTCTGGCGCTGGGACACCGACTGGTTCTGGTGCTCGCGGGCGTTCGGCGTGCAGCACCGGCTCCCCCGGCTGCTGCTCGGCAGGCGGCTGCTGCGATCGTCGGTCTACTGGAAGGCGGTGGCGTTCGAACGCCGCTACAACGTGGCCGCGACGCTGCTCAGGCTGCGAGGCATGCCGCCCGAAGAGACCATCGTCCAGGACATCGAGGTCCCGCTCGAGCGTGCGGCCGATTTCCTCGAGTTCTTCCGGCGCGAGATCCCGATCAGCCCGGTATGGATCTGCCCGCTGAAGCAGCGTCCTGGCGGCGTGAGCTCGCCGCTCTACGAACTGGACCCCGAGACGCTCTACGTCAATTTCGGGTTCTGGTCGGCGGTCCCGCTCGACAAGGGCGAGCCCGCGGATACGCACAATCGGCTGATCGAAGCCGAAGTGACGAAACTCGGCGGGCGGAAATCGCTGTACTCCGACAGTTTCTATGACGAAGACGAGTTCTGGCGGCTGTACAACGGCGACACCTACCGGAAACTCAAAACGGCCTACGACCCGGACAGCCGTCTGCTCGACCTGTACGCGAAATGCGTGCGGCGGCGGTGAGCCGGGCTGGGAAGAAGAGAGACGAACATGGCTGAGACGACGCCGGTCGGAAAGATCTTCGAGCGCTTGCTCGGTCCGAATACCGAAGTGTCCATCAAGGCTTACGACGGCAGCACCACCGGCCCGGAAGACGCACCGGTGTCGATCGACGTGCGGTCGCCGCTGGCACTGACATATCTGATGTCCTCCCCCGGCGACCTAGGGCTCGCCCGTGCCTATGTCGCGGGGGCACTCGATGTGGAAGGCGACCTCTACACGGCGCTGCACGCGCTCGTCGCGCAGGTCGACCAGCTGAGCCCGGCCGACCGGTTGTGGCTGCTACGAAAACTCGGGCCCACCCACCTGCGCCGCGTCGCGCCGCCCGCCGAGGAACTGCCGAGCCGGTTCAAGCGCGGCCTCGCCGGCTTGCGGCATTCGAAGACGCGGGACAGCAGGGCGATCTCGAACCACTACGACGTCTCGAACCGGTTCTACGAACTGGTGCTCGGCCCGTCGATGGCCTACACCTGCGCCGCCTTCCCGTCCGCCGACGCCACGCTCGAAGAGGCACAGGCGCACAAGTTCGACCTCGTCTGCAAGAAGCTCGGCCTGCGGCCAGGGATGCGGCTGCTGGACGTCGGCTGCGGCTGGGGCGGCATGGTCGAGCACGCCGTCCAGCATTACGGCGTCGAGGCGCTTGGCGTCACCCTCTCCCGCGAACAGGCCCAGTGGGCGCAGAAGGACATCGTGGCCAAGGGTCTCGCGGACCGGGCCGAGGTTAGGCACCTGGACTACCGCGACGTCACCGAAACCGGGTTCGACGCGGTGTCGTCGATCGGGCTGACAGAGCATGTCGGCGCCCGGAACCTGCCGTCGTACTTCCGTTTCCTCGCCGGGAAACTCAAAACGCACGGCCGTCTGCTGAACCACTGCATCACCAATCCGGACAGCACCGTCCCGCACAACTCGCGCGGGTTCATCGATCGCTATGTCTTCCCGGACGGCGAACTGGAGTCCGTCGGGGAGATCGCCACCGCGCTGCACGACAGCGGGCTCGAGGTCCGGCACTCGGAGAACCTGCGTGAGCACTACGCGACCACGCTCGCCGGCTGGTGCGCGAACCTCGACGAGCACTGGGACGAAGCCGTCGCCGAGGCGGGCGCGGGGCGCAGCCGGGTCTGGGCGCTGTACATGGCCGCGTGCCGGCTCGCGTTCGAGCGGCGGGAGATCGAGCTGCACCAGGTACTCGGCGTCAAGGTCGGCAAGGATGGCGACTCCGCGATGCCGCTGCGCCCGGACTGGGGCGTCTGACCCCGCACTTCGTCGACGAAGTGCGGGGGTCCTAGTGTCGTGTGAAGGCTTCGGCCAGCCACCAGGAACCGCCGTCGTCGGCGATCTTCGCGTCGATGACGAGCGGGGTTTCGCGTGGGCCGTCGAGCCATTCCTTCACGGCCGCGAGGTCGTCCGGCGAACGGACGGTGACGCCGGTGCAGCCGAAGCCGCGGCCGATCGCGGCGATGTCGGTGTCGGGGAACCGGACGGTGGTCATGTCGGCGTCGCCGAAGTGGTGGATCTCGGCGCCGTACGCGGCGTCGTTGTAGACGATGACCACGAGCGGCAAGCCCACTCGCACGGCGGTTTCCAGCTCCGAAATGGCCATATGGAACCCGCCGTCGCCGACGCCGAGCACGGGCAGCCTGTCCGGCCTGGCCAGCGCCGCGCCGATCGCCGTGCCGAGGCCGAGCCCGATGCATTGGAAGGCCTGGGTGAAACAGAAGCCGTTCTCGTCGGGGACGGACAGGTACGCGCTCGGATAACCCATGAAGTTGCCGGAGTCGATCGACACGATGCGTTCCGCGGGAAGGATCTCGTCAAGACGCCGGCTCAACGTTCGCGGGTCGATCCGGCCGTCATCGGACAGGTCCTCGTAGGCGACGTCGTTCCATCGTGCTTCCGCGGCGATGCGGGCGTGGATTTCTTTGTCCCGGTATCCCTTTGCCTGCTGGCCACGGCGATCCAGCTCGGCACTGACGTCCCGCGCGGTACTCGTGACGTCACCGACCACGCCGAGCGCGATCGCGCGATGCGCACCGAGCGCGGACTGCTCGACGTCGACCTGGACCAGCCGGGCATCCGGACCGAGGATCCTGCCATGCCGGGTGGTCCACATGTTGAGCGCGCAGCCCCAGCCGATCACCAGGTCGGCGTCCCCGATCAGCTCCGCCGCCAGCGGTGAGGAGAAGCCGCCGGAGATCCCGACCGACCACGGGTCGTCGTGGAAGAGCCCATGCGCCACCGCCGAAGTCGCCAATAGCGCGCCGGAAACGCTTGCCAGCGCTCGTAGTTCGTCTCCACTCCCACGGGCGCCGCGGCCGGCGATGAACACCGGCCGCCGCGCGTCCACGAGGAGATCTGCCAATGCGATCACCGCCGCCGCCCTGGGCCTGATCGGCGCCGGCCCATCCGGTGTTTCCGGTGGCGCGGACTCGGTGATCTGCTGGGCTTGGACGTCGAGCGGGAGATTCAGCACGACTGTCCGGCGTTCCTGAACAGCGGTCCGGTAGGCGCGCACGGTGTCGGCGACCGCGGTGGCCGCACTGTGGACGCGCTCGGGCACCGCGCCGACGGCCGTGCCGAGCGCGTCCTGGTCGATCCGAAAATTCGACAGCACCGCCGAGGCGGCGGTGTCCGCGGTCAGCACGATCATCGGGGTCCGGCTTTTGGCCGCCTCGGTGATGCCGGTGATCGCGTTGGTCAGGCCGCAGCCCTGGTGCAAACTCAGGACCGTCACGTGGCCGCTCATGCGCGCGTACGCGTCGGCCATACTCGCCGCGCCGCCCTCGTGCCGGGCGGCGACGAACCGCACGCCGCCCGCCCGGAGTCCGTTGGTGGCCTCGAAATTGCCGCTGCCCACCACGCCGAACGCGGCTCCGGCCCCGAGCCTGGCGAGGGTGCGGCCGACCAATTCGGCGACGTTCACCTTCAGTCCCGTTCGACCAGCGCGAACACCCGGGCGGGACTACCGGACCCACCGACGATCGGCAGCGGACTGACGACGAGCATCGCTCCGGTCGCCGGCAGCCGCTCAAGATTCTGGAGCTGCGTCAGACCGTGCTTGCCCGCGCCGAGCAGGAGTTCGTGGCAGGGGAAGGCGGGCTCCAGGCCCAGTGCCTGACCCGCGTCGGTCCCGACGGTCTCCACGCCGAGCCCAGTGATCGGCGTCTCCTCCGCGAGCCAGCGCGCGCACTCCGCCGCGACCCCAGGCGTATGCGGGCCGTTCTCGTCGGCGTTGAGGAAGGTCTCCTGCTCATGCGAACGGGTGTCCCAGCCGGTCCGATAGAGCAACCACGCACCGTCGGGCAGCGGCCCGTGCTCGCGCTCCCACGCACGGACGTCGTCGATGGACAGGAGGAAGTCCGGATCCTCGGCCGCACGCGCCGATGCGTCCAGCACCACCGCCGGTGCGACCAAAGTCCGCAACGGCACCTGCGAGACGTCGTGACCGTCCTTTCCGGACACCCAGTGCACCGGAACGTCCAGATGGGTGCCGGTGTGCTCGCCCGTGTGGATATTGTTCCAGTACCACCGCGGGCCACGTTCGTCGTAGCGGCTGATCTCCTCCAGCCCGAACGGGATGGTGTTGGCGAACGGCTCCGGCAACTGGAGCACCGGCGTGGTCGAACTCAGCGGCGCGGTGAGGTCGACGACCTCGATCGTGCCCGCCGTGATCGCGGTGCTCAGCTGGGCCAACAACGACATGCGTGCCTCCCGGGATCGACTGGGGCTCAGCCTATGCCGGATGCGGCGGCGATGGAGGGCGCGGGTGGTCGATGGGTCGGTTCCAACCGTTTTACCACTCACGAGACTTGACCCCGGACTCACCTTTCGTCCGTTCGCTTTCCGGACCACTCTTTAGTGTTATCGGCGTCATCTTTACCGGCGGGTAGCGCGTTTAATCACTTCAGTGGCAGTTCAAACAGGTGTTCGACAATTGCGGTAGTGTTGTGGGGTGTCCAGCAGACGAACCCTCGAACCGCCACAGGAACTGTGGCGCGCCGGTGCGCAGGAACTCGCGCACGGTGTCGTCGAGCGTTTGTCCCTGGCACGCCAGGCGATGGCGGAGATCGGGATGTACCTCGCCGAAATCGACGCCCGCGGCGTGAAGGACCTGTTCGGACACGGTTCCACCTCCGGCTGGTACGCCGAAACCGCACGCATCACCCCCGGCGACGCCCGCATCGCGGTCACCCGCGCCGTCGCTTTGAATGGTGGCCGGAACCTCGACGGCACCCCCGAACCACCCACCGCCCCGATCGCCGGTGCCGCCGCGGCCGACGGTGACCTGGGCGAGCAGCAGATCGACCCGATCCTTCACATCCTGAAGAAAATCCCGCCCGACGTGTCCCCCGAAGACCGCGACGGTGCCGAACAGATCCTGGTCGATCTGGCCCGCCACGCCGGGCCCCGCGAAATCCTCAACATCGGCGACGACCTTCTCGCCCGCCTGGATCCCGACGGCAAGCAACCCGTCGATGACGAGGATCTGGCGCCGCCGCATCGTGAGGTGTTCCTCAAGAAACGCCGGAACGGCTGGTGGAAACTCACCGGAACCCTCGACCCCGAATTCGCCGCCCGCGCCAACGCGTTGATGGAAACCTGGGGACAACGACGACCCGTCGACCAGGACGGCAACCACGACTGGCGCAACCCCGCCCACCGCCACGCCGACGCCCTCTTCGACGCCATCCACTACGCCATGACCAACGACAAAGCCCCCACCCTCGGCGGAGACCGCACCACCGTGGTCGTCACCGTGCCGCTGGACGCCCTGAAATCCGGGCTGGGGATGGCCTGTCTGGACGGGATCGACCAGATCACCGCCCGACACGCCCGCATGCTCGCCTGCGACGCCAACATCATCCCGGTGGTTCTCGGCTCCGACAGCGAACCACTCGACATCGGACGCATGAACCGGTACGTGACCCCCGGCCAACGCCGCGCGTTGAACCTACGCGACCACGGCTGCAGCTTCCCCGGCTGCCAACGCCACGCCAAACACTGCGAAGCCCACCACCTACTCCCCTGGGGAGAAAACGGCGACACCGACCTCGCCAACCTCTGCCTACTCTGCCGCTACCACCACACCGTCATCCACGGAACATCCGGCTGGACCGTCCGCATGGCCACCAACGGCCTACCCGAATTCATCCCACCCCAGTACCTCGACCCACTGCAACACCCCCGCCGCAACAACGCCCACACCCTCTACTAAACCCCGACCATGCGTGACGAAGCCCGCCAGCCACCCGGCGACGGGCTCCTCACCATGCCCGCAGGCCACTC
>CAVXYN010000004.1:0-435000 GCA_963766045.1 uncultured Actinomycetota bacterium
CGTCCAGTGTGAGTTCGAATCTCACCGGGGGCACACGGTAGGACCAGCGGAACCGGCCCTTCACCAGGCGGACTACATGCCCGATCCGCTAACGCCTCTGGAACTCGAAACTCACGACCTGGCTTTACCCAACAGCTGGACCGCGTCGCCGATGGATCCGTCGGCAAGGTTGCCGTAGCCGAGCACGAGTCCGGGTTCGCCTGGCGTGACCCGGTAATCGTCGAGGTCGGCTACGCGCAGCCCAGTCTCGGCCGCGCGGCGCACGACCACGGCCGCGTCGTCGTCGCTGTCGAGGTGCAGCACTAGATGCAGACCCGCGGCGACGCCGGAGAGGCGGGCTGAGCCCAGTGCGGCGACCAGTGCGTCGCGCCTGGCCCGGTACCTCAGTCGGGCCGCGCGCAGGTGCCGGTCGTAGGCGCCGCGTTCGATGAAGGCCGCGAACGCCAGCTGATCCAGTACCGGCGGCGAGGGCGACTGCTGGACCAGCGCGGTCCACTGTGGAGGGACGGCGTACCAGCCGAGACCGAGTGCCGGGCTCAGCGTCTTGCTCAGCGAGCCGAGCAGCGCCACCCTGGCCGGGTCCATCCCCTGGACGGTGCCGATCGGACGCCGGTCGTAGCGGAACTCGGCGTCGTAGTCGTCTTCCACGATCAGTCCGTCGACCTCCTGTGCCCAGGTCAGCAGGCTCGCGCGGCGGGCGGGGGACAGGACGGTGCCGGTCGGGAACTGGTGTGCAGGCGTCACCAGGACGGCGCGAACCCCGGCCGGTATCGCGTCGACGCACAACCCGTCCTCGTCGACTCGCACCGGATTCACTTCGAGTCCGGCGTCGGTCGCGGCCCTGTGCAAGGTCTTCCAGCCGGGTTCCTCGGCCGCGAGCCGGGTGATGCCCGCCGCGAGCAGGGCGCGGCAGACGCGTGAGAAGCCGTCGGTGACACCGGAGCTGATACGTACGTCGTCGGTGACCGCGCCTCGGCATCGGCGCAGGTATTCGGCCAGCACGGCCCTGAGGCGGGGATGCCCGCCGGGGATCGGATGTCCGAACTCGGTGTGCGGGGCGTTGGTGAGCACGCCGCGCATCGCTTCCGCCCAGCGTTGTCGCGGAAAATGGCGCAGATCCGGTAGGCCGGGCGCGAGGTCGATGCTCGGCGGAGCGGGCGGCCGCTCAGCCGGCGTCGTGGGCTCGCGGCCCGAAGCCGGCCATCGAACGATCGTGGCCGAGCCGGTGCGGGCGGCGAGATATCCCTCCGCGGCCAGTTGTTCGTAGGCCTGTGTGACGACCCAGCGTGAGAAGCCGAGATCGTCGGCGAGCTTGCGACTGGGTGGAAGCGCGGAGCACGGCCCGAGCGTCCCGTCGCGGATCGCCGTCCGCAGAGCCCTGGCAAGACGTTCGTACCGGGGTCCCTGCCCGGACAGGTCGAGCAGGAGGTCCCATGCCAGATTGGTCTGGGATTTCGTCATGTGAATGGACTGTAATGCCGGACCGATCTCGCCATAAGGTCCAGACCATGAAGAAGGTGCAACTCGGCCGGACCGGCCGGATGGTCAGTCAGGTGTCCCTCGGCTGCATGACGATGGGCACCGACACCGACGAACGAACGTCGGCGCGAATCCTCGACGCCTACCTTGACGACGGCGGCGACTTCCTGGACACCGCGAACTGCTACTCCTGGTGGGCGGGGCCGGAAGCGACCGGCGGCGAAAGCGAGGAACTGCTCGGCAGGCTCCTGAAAAGGAGGCGCGACAAGGTCTTCCTCGCCACGAAGGTGTCCGCCGCGGTCACGGACGCCGACGGTGCGCGCGGCGGGTTTCGCGAGGACGGCAGCAGGGACTGGGAGCACATCGCACGTCACTTCGAAGGCGCCGGTGCAGGCGTGATCCGCCGCGGTATCGACGACAGCCTGCGGCGGCTGGGAACGGACCACGTCGACCTGTACTACATCCACGTCGACGACCAGGCGACGCCGCTGGAAGAAACGCTGTCGGCGTTGGACAAGATCGTGCGTGCCGGCAAGGTCCGCCACATCGGCTGGAGCAACGTCCGCGCGTGGCGACTGGAGCGGATCCGGGCGCTGGCGGAGCGGCACGGCTGGGCATCGCCGGTCGCCGTCCAGCTTCAGCATTCCTATCTACGCCCGGCGGCGGGCGTGGACAGCGCGTCCGTGGTGAGTGGCGACATGCTGGACCTCTTGCGGGACAACGAAGAAATCACGCTCGCCGCGTACTCGTCGATCCTGCGCGGGATCTACGACGACCCGGTCCGTCGAGTCGCGCATCCGGTCTGGCAGACGTACGCGGGTCCGGACGCCGACGCGCGGATGGCCGCGATCGACAAGGTGGCCCAGGAGCTCGATGTCACGGGGAACCAGGTCGCCCTCGCTTGGCTGCTGCGACAGGCCTCACCACGGGTGGTGCCGCTGATCGGCCCGCGGACCTGGGAACACTACGCGGCCATCCGGCCCGCGTTCGATCTTGTGCTGAGTGAGGAACATGTGACCTTGCTGAACAATGCGGGCGCCTGATCGGGTCACGAGCCCCAACCCCTACCTGCGGCCGATCACCCAACCTGGGGGAACCAACTCGGCCAGGTCGAACGGCGCGCTACGACTGGGAACGCACGTACAGCCGCGACGGTCGACGAGCTGGGCGGAATCGTCACGCTGTGCAGTACACCACCTGGGGCCTCACCACGACCCGCGTGGAAACTAGCCGGGTGGAAATCACTGGGGTGGACATGGAAGACGTCGGCACGCGGTTGGTGGGACGGTTCGGTCCTGAGGCCGAGGATTGGCTTGCCGAGGTTTCGAACCTCGCCACGCGGCTGGCTTCCCGTTGGGGTCTCGTACTCGGTGAGCTGTTCGAGAGTGGCGCCTCGTCCGTCATCTTGCGCGGCCAATGGCCTGACGGAACGCCGGCTGTCCTCAAGCTCAGTCCGGACACCGCCCTGTTGACCAAGCAGGTCGAGATGCTGCGCGTTTTCGCGCCAACGGGCCGGGTGCCTGCCGTGCTGGCCATCGACGCGGAGGCCGGGGCGATGGTGCTGGAGGAGGTCATTCCCGGCACCGTGGCCGAAGACCTGCCACCGGCGGCATTGCCGCGGCAGTGGGGAGAGTTGCTTGCCGCACTGCACGCCGTGGCCCCACCCGCGCGATGGCCGTGGGATCTGCGCGGCCGGTTTGACGAGTCCTTCGCGCGGATCGGCAAGAGGCTGTCCGAACCGGCCATCAGCGCACGGATCGATCAGGACGCGTGGCAGCGGGCGATACGGCGCTGCGAGACGTTGCTGGCCACTCAGTACCGGTCTGTGTTGTTGCACGGCGATCTGCACCTCGGCAACGTCCTGGACGGCGGCCCGTCGCGGGGTCTGGTGGCGATCGATCCGAAGGCGTGCGTAGGCGATCCGTGCTTCGACGCCGTCGACTATGTGGTGTCCGGTGCCGGACACGAGGGTGTCGAAGCCCGTTGCCAGCAGGTGGCGGCAGCGTGCGGACTCGATGGGGACAGGCTGCTTGCCTGGAGCCGGGTGGTCGCACCGATGTTCGTCATCGCGCACCTCACCTACGGCGGTTCGGAGCCGGTCATCGACGAACTACTCGCCCTGATGAGCTGATCTGTGGGGCACGCCCACCAGCGATGCCGCCGAAAGGTCGCTTGATTTCCCCCGAAAGCCCCACGAACGGGCAAGGGGTAACGGCACCAACGGATTCCGCGACTACCAGGGACCGATGGAGTAGGGGCCTACGGTGACCGATCCGGTGGATCGACAGGTGAGAATTCTGGCGCGGCAACGTGTTGTGCGCGTCAGCTTCGACGACGGCACGACGGCGACGATTGCCTATCCGGGAATCGCGTTCGTTTTCCGTGCCGCTGGGCGGCGACCGCGGGAAGTCTGGCTCGCGCAGGGAGACGACCCCAGCGACGGCGACGACGAACTCCTCATCGACGCGCTACGTCGCGCGTTCCTCTGGGCCGGATGCGCCACGGATCGCTGACCCGGTTCCGAGACCGTCAGGGTTGCGCCGGCGCACAGGCATTTTCGGCCTGCCGCCCGTTCTCGACCCGCGCGACGGGCTCGCCGGCCAGTTGGCGAAGCGTGGTGCGAAGCGCGTCCCTGGCCGAGATGTCCATGTCTGCCAAGAGGTTGTCCTCGACCGCTTCGATATCACCGCGTGCGGCCTTGAGGGCACGCCGCCCCTTCGGGGTCGCTTCCACGATCCGAGCGCGGCGGTCGGAGGGATCCGGCCTGCGGAGCACCAGTCCGGCCGCCTCCAGTTCGTCGAGCACGAGAACCAGTTTGCTCTTGTCCACCGAGATGGCCTGAGCAAGGGCGAGCTGGCTCCCGGCCGCTGTCTCGACGACCGCCATCAGCACGGTGTAGCCCCACAACGTCATGCCGTGTTCTTGCGCAGCAGCCGTCTCGGCGGTGGCCAGCGCCTGCTTGAGCCGGGCGAACAACCAGTGCAGGTCGTCATGGAGCCGGCTGCCGGGCAGGGGGGCGGTGGTGGCCATACCGGCAACGATAGCAAAGCCAGAAGATAATCTTGATTTACAACTATCTCTGGATACTATGATCTCAAGCCAGATAATCTCGATGCAGACAAGCGCACACGACGAGAGGACTCGTTCGATGGACACCGCACTCAAGGACCGCGTCGTCCTGGTCACCGGCGCGACAACGGGCATCGGAGCCGCGACCGCCCGCGCCTTCGGCCAGGAAGGAGCAAAGGTCGCCCTCACCTACCGGAACAATCCCGAGAAGGCCGAGAAGGTTTCATCGGAGATCGAGGCGACCGGAGGCCAGGCACTCGCGATCAAGCTCGACCTGGAGGATCTACAGACCGTCGAAGATGCCGCGGCGACCGTCATCGAGCGCTGGGGAGGTATCGACGTCCTGGTGGCGAACGCCGTCCGCTGGGGAGGCGACGGACCGCCGGACCCGAGTATCCGTTTCGAGGACGTGCCGCTCGAAGAGTGGCAGGCCATGATCAGCGCCAACCTGATCGGGGCCGCCGCACAGGCGCGCGCCGTCCTGCCCGGTATGCGCTCGCGGAACTGGGGCCGGATCGTACTGATCTCCTCCGGCGTCGCGGAGGAAGGACTACCCGGCCCCGGCCCCTACGGGACCGCCAAATCCGGCCTGCACGGGCTGGCCCGCGGCCTCGCTTGGGAGGCAGGCCGAAACGGGATTCTGGTCAACGTCGTGGCGCCTGGCTTCACCCTGACCGACAACCGCCCGCCCATCCCCCAGGCGATCGTCGACAGACTCGCCGCCGGCATACCCACCCGTCGGCTCTCCGACGCGGACGACGTGGCCAGGCTCGTCGTGTTCCTCGGCTCAGGAGCCAACGGCAACCTCACCGGTGAAGTCGTCCGTGACGGCTCGTCCGCCGCACGGGCGCCGCATATCGGCGTCTAGTCACCGGAATTGGCGCCCCATCGCCGCAGCTCAGTCCGTGGTTGGCCGCAGGTAGGTGAAAGTGCGTGAGGGCCACCCTGACGGACTCTAGGTACGTGCCTTCGCAACAACCCCTTAGCACTCGGCTAATGGGCGGCACGTCAACCGGAACTGGCATCGGCCACGAGTTGAGCCGTCCGCGAGGGTGGACCGAACTGGACCGGCACACCCGGCGAGTAGAGCACGCTGACCGGTGCTTCCAGCGGCTGTGGCAGACCTGCCGCGGCGATCAGGTTGTCGTCGAGGTCCAGCAGCTTCGCCTCGTAGAGCGGCCATTCGGGGTGATCGTTCGGCAAGTACAGGGTGCGGCCGTGCCAGGAGAGGTGCAGACCCCACCGCGCGGTCAGGAACTGCTCGAGCGGGGTCGGCTGCCCGATCGGCCCGCCGATCTCGACGGCCACCCTGCTGTCCGCCCGCGTTCCCGGCCACCGGCGGCGGCACGTGTAGGTGAGGACGTCACCCTCGCGCGCGAGACGCATCGTCGACCAGGTGTACGGCAGACGCGCACCGACCCGGCCGACGAGCGCGGGAAGCAACCGGGCGGCGTCGAGTGAACGGAACACCACGCCGCGTCTCCCGGCGTCGTCCACCGAGTACAGCCGCACGTTCGTCTCGCAGAAGGTTCGCAGGTAGGGCAAACCGGGCTCCGCGGGCAGGCGAACCCGTCGCATCTGAAAGGGAACCAGTCCGACGTAGGTGAGGCCGTCGAGGGTGTCCGGGCGGGTGCCGGCCGGAAGCAGGCCGGCCACCAGTGCCGGCTCCACCGGCCAATGCAGGAAGGTCAGCTCACGCCATTGCTGGAGCAGCAGCGCACGCCTCACCGGCCGCGGAGCGAGGCTTGTGATCGGTTCGCCCGCCTCGAAAGCGTCACCATGCGAGCCCATACCCAAAGATTGACATATCTCCGCGTTGTCAGTCGTCCCACGTGACGAATCCGTACTTATGCGCCTGGATCACCGCCTGAACCCGGGTCGCTACACCGAGTTTCGACAGAATTCGCTCCACATGGATCTTCACGGTTCCGGCGGCGATGCCGAACTCCGCCGCGATGTCGGCGTTGGCCAGTCCTCGCGCGAGACCGCGCAGCACCTCGGTCTCGCGCAAGGTCAGCAGCGCCAGCTCGGGTGGAGCCGGCCTCGGTGACGTGCGCGCGAAGCGGGTCACCAGGCGCCGGGTCACCTGTGGGTCGATCAGACCCTGCCCGCGATGGGCGAGCCGGACGGCGTCGACGAACAACTCCGGCGCGCTGTCCTTGAGCACGAACCCCACCGCCCCGGCCTGCAGTGCCCCGAACAGGTACTCATCCAGGTCGAAGGTGGTCACCGCGATCACCGCCGGCTCAGGTTTCAGAGCCCTCAACCGTTTTATGGCACCGATACCGTCCATACCCGGCATGCGGACGTCGGTGAGCACGACATCCGGCCGCCGGCGCCGCGCGAGTGCGACCAGCTCGGTCCCGTCCACCGCGGCGCCGATCACGTCGATATCCGGCTCGCCCGAGAGCAGCAGCCGCATGCCCTCCCTGGCAGGCTCCTGGTCGTCCGCGATGAGCACCCTGATCATGGTGCGTCCATTGGGATCCTCGCCCGCACCCGCCAGCCCCGGCCCTCGCGCGGACCGGCGCTCACGGTGCCGTCGAGCAGCGCCGCTCTCTCGCGCATTCCGCGTAATCCATTGCCCTCCAAGGGTTCCGCGGTTCCTTGACCGTCATCGTCCACGGTCACCACCAATTCCTGGCCCTGGATACCGATCCGCACCTCGGCCCGGCGCGCGGACGCGTGCCTGGCCACGTTGCTGAGCGCCTCTTCGACGATCCGGTATGCGGCTGCCTGCACCCTCTCGGGCGGGCAGAGGCCGTCGAGGTCCCGCACCACTTCGACGGCCAGCGCCCCGCGCATTCTCGCGGCCAGGGTGTCCAATTCGGACAGTCCTGGTGCGTCGTCCTCGCGCAGCACGTCCACCAGGGAACGCACCTGGCCGAGCGCCTCCCCCGAAAGTTCGGCGATCACCGCGAGCGCCCGGTCGGCGTTCGTACCCGCCTTGCGGCTTCCCAATGCCTGCAACCGGATCGCACTCAACTGATGTCCGACGAGGTCGTGCACCTCCCTGGCCACCCGGTTACGTTCGCGTTCCCGCGCTCGCCGCGCTTCCGACTCGACGAGCCGTCGCAGGGCCTGCGACCGGTCGGAGTGCATCCGCAACGAATAGCCGAGGCTGACCGGCAGCACCGCGAGCCCCGCGGAAATGAGCACATCGGATGGAACGAGCGAACCTCCTTGCAGCACGGCCACGACGAGCATCCAGGCCGTTGCCGCGAGGCAGAGCAGAATCCGGTGGCGTCGCAGATGGAAGGCGGCGGAGAACACCGCAACCATCGCCGCCAACGGGGAAACGGCCGTGGCGAACCAGATCGAGCCGAGGGTCACCGCGCCGGTGGCCGCCACCGAGGCGAGCGGAATCCGGCGGCGCCAGAGCAGTGGGACACAGGCCGCCAGCGTCCAGAGCACCACGCTCGGACTCAGCGTCGCGGACCGGCCGGCCACGATGTCCATTGTGGGCAGCCCGAGAGAGACCGCGAGGACACCGCTCGCGATCAACGCGTCCTGCGGCAGTGGCGGGATTTCCCGCCACCCGGCGGCGAAGGTGCCCATCTTTCCCCGTTCCGTATATGCCGGGCGGCAGATGTGCCGCCCATGCGTGCGGTGTCAACGTGGTGCGACCAGGCGGGGACTCTGGTGACCGCACCATAGAAAGGATCGTCACCGATGACAAGGCGGAGGTTGCCGACCCGGTACGGCGCCGTGATCATGGCCGGGGTACTGCTGGCGGCGTGCCATTCCGCGGCGGCCGCCCCGGCGTCGCGGCTGGCTTGGCGCGACTGCGGAACCGGCACGCAATGCGCCGTCCTGACCGTCCCGGTGGACTGGACCGACGCGAACGGTCCCGCCACGTCCATCGACGTCGTACGGGTGGCCGCGAAGGATCCAGCACGCAAGACCGGCACCGTGGTCGCCAACCTGGGTGCGGGCAACAGCACGAACAGCATCGTCGGCACCAGGCCGGGCCCGATCCAGAGCTGGCTCGACGAGCTCACCGAGCGGCTGGACGTCGTCGTCTTCGATCCACGCGGACTCGGCCGCACCACCGGCACGACGCATATCGGCTGTCCGCGTCCCGCGGCGTCGATCCTCGGACTGGTGCGCCGTCAGGACGAGGCAGGGTGGCAGGCGCAGATCAGCGAGAACGCCGCCTATGAGTCGGGCTGCAGGCAAGCGGCGGGACCGGCGTTCGCCGGGCTCAACTCCTGGCAGATGGCTCATGATCTCGACGCCATCCGGAAGGCGCTCGGCGAAGAGAAACTGCGCTACTTCGGCAATTCCTATGGCACCACTTACGGGCAGGCCTACGCCGAACTCTTCGGCGAACGGCTGCAGCGCCTGTACCTCGACGGCGTCGCCGATCACACCCGACCCCGGCTGATCGACTGGCTGGCCGATCACACTCGCACCCAGGAGCAGCAGCTACTGCGCTTCCGCGACTGGTGCGACCGCGCCCCGTCCTGTCCGTTACGTGGTCAGGACCGGGCTTGGGACGCCCTCGTCGCGAAAGCCCAGCACGCGCCGATCCCGGCACCTGAAGCCGGACCAGGACGTACCGCCACCACTGAAGACCTGTTCGCCGGCGCCCTCGTCGGCATGAACCCACCACTGTGGCCCGCTCTGGCGAAGGCCATCGCGAAGGCACACTCGGGCAACGCGAGTGACTTCCACACCGTGCTGCGGTATCCGCCGGGCGAATCCGGCTCCGTGCAAAGCGCCACCCTGTGCCACGACTTCATGCCGAAGTTGCCGACCTACAAGGAATTCCTCGGCTTCGAACGTCATCTGAAGGCCATCGCCCCGCGCTTCGGCTGGATCGGGGGCCGCTACCAGCTCGGGCGCTGCGCCGGCATTTCCGGCGAACCGGCGTATCCGCCCCATCCGCTGTCGGCGCCCGACGCTCCGCCCGCTCTCGTGACGATCGGCGAGCTCGACAACAACACCGCCAACCTCGGTGCGGCACACGTCACCGCGCAATTCCCCACCGCGCGCACGCTCTGGCATGGCGACGGACACGCCGCCTACCTCCTGGGCAACACGTGCCTTCGCAAGCACGCCAACGCTTACCTCATCGACGGCACGCTGCCTGCGGCCGGGACACACTGCCCTGGCGAACTTTTGCGGCGGTGAGGTGGCCCCAAGCCCGGACGCTAGGAACGGGGCGTTCCTTGCAAAATTTGCAAGGAACGGACCGTTCATAGCACGCGAGGGACGCGTCACCGGTGGTGATCACCACACCTGCCCCTCGAAGACGACCGCGCCGTTCGCGTCGCGCGCTTGAACGCGCTGAGCCTCGGGATCCGGGTTGGCCGCCACGCATCCGGGCCGCCTGTGAGACCGGCCGAAAGTTGTGCCTTAGCCGGATCTGTCCGGGTGAATCTGACGAACTGCCGCGTGACCGGCGAGAAAAAGAGGTCGAACCCCGACCAGCCGTTCGGCTCGTCGGTCTTCCGCATGGAGAGGTTCGCGGTTTCCCAGGCCGGATCGACGATCCCGCCGACCAGCCCCGTCGCGCTGTGCAGCAACAGCCCCGTCCGCGTGCCAGGTTCGTATGCGGGGGCGGCGTCCGGATCCGACACCGTCACGGTGGTCAGCGTCGTCTCGCAGAACATCGGTTTGCCCGCCGCCGCCACCGCGACGACCGAGTCGGTCCCCTGGACCTGGGTGAACAACGGGACCCAGTCCTCGCGGGCGGGCACCCGGTCCGTCTTGCCCGCGGCCCGCAACGCGGCCCAGCAACGGTCCATCGACGACGTCGCCAGCCCGATGTCCAGGTTCAGCATGCCCGCCGCCGCCGGCGGGCTGACGTCGCCACCGTGTAGAGCCACGGCAGCGCGCTGTCCCGCACCAGCGTCACCTCGGCGCGACGGCGCCAGGCGATGAGGAACGTCATGGACGTCAGGTCCTCGGCGCTGCTCCACGAGCCGGTCAGCCGGTATGCGTGGTTCCAGAGGGACTCCGCGTGCCGCTCGAACAGCTCACTGAACGCGGCCTCGTCGCCGTCGGCCGCTCGAGCCCATAGTTCTCGGTCACCGGTCCGTTCCACCGGTACCCCCGCCCCGATCACATCACTGCTCACATCCCCGTAGTGGCCGGCACCGGCCAGATGTTGCGCACAACTTTCCGGCCTGGGTAGCCACTTCCGGGCATGACCATGGAGCAGGTCCGGGCCACGGACCAGCAGACCGTCCCCTGGCGGATGCCGTCACTCGTCGCGTTGGGCTCGGCGGTGGTGTTCCTGCTGGCCCGGCCTCACCTCATCGACGACACGTTCATCACGCTGGCGTATGCGCGCAACGTCGCCTTCCACGGGCACTGGGGCCTGCTCGCCGACGCGACGTCGAATACCGCGACGTCACCGGCGAACGTGCTCGCTCTGGCCGCCCTGACCGTTGTCGTGCGCGACGCTGTCTTCGCCGCTGGAGTGCTGTACGTGCTATGCCAGGTCTCGCTCGCCCTGGCATTGCGGCGGCTCGGGGCGAAGGCCGGGCTGCCGCGGTGGTTCCCCGTGCTGACGCTCACCGCGCTGACCCTGAACCCGCTGCTGCTCTCTTCGATCGGGCTGGAAGTCGCGCTCGGGTCGGCGGTGCTGGGCTGGCTCACCGTATTCGCCGTCGAAAAGCGTCCGCTCGCCTTCGGGCTGACCGCCGGCGTGCTCGCCCTCGTCCGGTTGGACCTGGTGGTGTTCGTGCTGGTGCTGGTCGTCTTCCTTCGTCCCGGCGCCGGACGCGCGCTGCTCGGTGCCGCGCTGGTCACGCTGCCGTGGTTCGGCTTCAGCTGGGTGGTCCTCGGCGCGGCGGTGCCGGACACCGTCGTGATCAAGACGCTGCAGGGCGCGCAACGTGCCTGGGGCGACTGGAACTTCGGCAACGGCCCGCTTTTCTACTGGCGGAACGCGCCGGTGATGACGGCACTGGCCTTCTTGCCCGCCTTTCTCACCGTGATCGCCGCGGCGGCCCTGGCCATCCGGCGGAGAGCCGTCCTGGCCAGGCTGCTGCCGTTCGCCCTGCTCGCCTTCGGTGGTCTGCTCTACCACGTCGGCTATGTGCTGCTGACGGTTCCGCCGTATCACTGGTACTACGGGCCCGGCCTCACCGCGGCGACCGTTTTCGTCTGCGCCATAGCGGTTTCCCACCCGAAGATGACCTACGGCGTTCTCGCCGTGGCCGCGGCCGGTCTCATCGCCTATGCGGGCGCCGGTCTTCCGCGCACCCACGCGCCACTGACGTCGAACTACACGTCGAGCACCCAGTATGCCCAGATCGGCGAGGACCTGAAGGCCCTCGCCGGCGACCAGGTCGTCGGCAGCGCAGGCGAGATCGGCATACTCGCCTACACGTGCGACTGCTCGATCGTCGACGTCTTCTCCGACCGCGGTCTCCTTCCGGCGGCGATCGAAGCCCGCGGCTCCGACAACCGCTGGATCCGCGCACTGCTCCGCGTCGACTACGCGTTCTTCGACTTCGAAGTCCGGCCGCGCCGCCCCGATTTCGTGCTGCGTCGCCTGGAGGCCCCGCCGCCGGACGCGCTCGCGCACTGGACACTCGACACGGCGACGCTCGGGACACAGGACCTGTATCTCCTGCCGTATAAGGGTTGACCGGTCAGACGGGGTCTCTCCGCGCCTGGAAGGTCGTAGGGCCACCCTCACGAACCCTGAACCGCGCACGAACTTAGGCCACGAATTTCCGGCGCTGGACACTAGTTCCGAAGCAGAATCATCGCGACCTCCGGAGTCGTCGGCGCTGGGGAGCCACCCGTCGGCTCGGCGGTGATGCCGACGCGATCGGTGCCGGGCGGGAGATCCGCGAGCACCGGTCGTGTCCTATGTGGACCGTCCGGCTCCAGCAGTCCCGCCGACCGCACTTCACCCGCGCCGATGAGCCACGCCTGGTATACCCGTCCGGCCGCGAGCGGCGGAAGCCCTCCCGCCAGCACGACGATCTTGCCCTGGCTGACCGAGGTCACCACACTGGCGCCCTCGTTCCGCGTGGTCGTCGCGTCCGGCGCGGCGAGCACCGCGTTCACCGCGGCCACCTGCTCTTGACCGGGGTCGGGCCGTTGCTCGGTGTCCAGCGTGGACACGCCGAACACCACCGCGAGGACCGCCGCCGCCGCGGCGGCCAGCAAGCCGATCCGTACGGAAAGCGGCTTCACCGGCGATATGCGCCGGACCAACGGCGGCCATTGCCTTGTCTTCGCAGCACGGGAAAGGGTCGCGTCACGCAGTTCGGGCGGCGGGGTGGCGGCCACTGCCGCGCCCAGGCGCGCTGCGGTCTCGCGCAGTTCCCGGACTTCCTGGCGGCATGCGGGACATCCGGTCAGATGCCGTTCGAACGCCGCGGCTTCCGCCTCCGGGACGGCGTCCAGGGCGTAGGCACCGGTCAGCGTATGCAGTTCGGCGGTCATTGCCCCACCCCCAGGCAATCGCGCAACCGGATCAGGCCGTCGCGGATCCGGGTCTTCACCGTGCCGGGCGCGGTTTTGAGGACCTCCGCGACCTCCGGATAGGTGTACCCGTTGTAGTAGGCGAGCACGACCGATTCCCGTTGCAGCTCGGTCAACGCGGAAAGGCATTGCCGCACCCGCTGCTGTTCCAGGTTGGCGATCGTCGACTCGGCGACCTCGTCGAACGGCCGCCGGAAATCGAGACGACCCGCCCGGTCGTCCCGGTCAAGCGCCGCCTGGTGCGACCGCACCCGGTCGACCGCCCGCCGATGCGCGATCGTGAGGACCCAGGACAGGGTGCTCCCCTTGCCGGGTTTGAACCGCGCCGCGGTCCGCCACACCTCCACCAGGACCTCCTGCGTGACCTCCTCCGCGAACGTGCCGTTGCGGACCACCTTGTTCACCACCCCCCACACCGGACCCGCGACGACGTCGTACAGGTCGGAGAACGCCTTCTCGTCCCCGGCCGCGACTCGCTGCATCAGGCCCGGTTCGGTTCCGGGTTCACCGTTTTCGCGCAGACTCGTCCGCACACCCTCGCCCATAAAACTGCCTCCACCTCACCCGACGCCCGGATACGCGGTTTCCATGGCGTCTGGAAGGGATTCGGCGCGGCCGCCGCTTCGGACTGGTCGGTTCGCGACCTGGTCGCCGGAAACCACCCGAACGGGCCCCGGGTCAGCGTGCGGTGTCCCTCGCCTCTTCGGCGAGCAGATCGTCCATTGTGGACCGGAGATGTCCGAGGAACGACTCGAACCGTTCGATTTCCTCCGGTGGGTACTCGGCGACCAATGCCGCGAGCCCGGCGCTGAACGGCGCGAAGAACTCGCGGGCGGGGCCCTGGATCCCCGCGCTGCTGCGAAGGGTCACGACCCGCCGATCGGTGTGCTCACGGGTACGGACGACGTAGCCGAGCCCTTCAAGCCGGTTCAGCAGGTTGGTGGTCGCGCCGGAGGTCAGCGCGATGCGTTCGGCCAGGCGGGCCGGGGACAGCGGCGACCCGGCGTCCTCGGCGTAGAGGATCTCCACCAGGGCGGTCGCGTCGGTGGAGTGCAGGCCGAGCCAGTTCGCGAAGCGGCGGGTGAACTCGGTGTAGTTCGCACCGAAACCGCGGAGACCGTCCAAAAGCGACGCACTCCGAGCCGCGACGTCGTTCTCCATCGGCGTTCAGCCTCCCTGTCGTCACGATCCGAGTGCTTTGACAACCTACCGGCCTCGAGGATACCTTCATCATGAAGCTACTTTCACATGAAGTCACCTGGGGAGTCATGTTGCCTTTCGACCCGTTCGCCGCGACGACCCGCGGCATCGCCGAGCCCGATCACGTCCGCATCGCCTTGCGCGCCGCCGGTCCCCTCGTCGAGGTGACGGCTCCCGCGGGCGGACGGGCGTGGATCGTGACCCGCGAGGACCTTGCCCGCGAAGTCCTCTCCGACCCGCGCGTCGCCAAGGACCCGGCCTGGGCACCGGAGAACTGGGATCCGGTCACCGCCGGGCTCGAACGGACCGCCGCCGAGCAGCCGTCCCTCACCACGCTCGACGGGCCGGAGCACGTGCGGCTGCGACGAGCGCATGCCCCGCTGCTCAGCGCCAAACGCGTCCAGGAGCAGTCCGGCCGGATCCACGAGATCGCCCGCGAGCTGCTGTCGACGCTCGACACCGGCGGCACGGTCGATCTGATGGACGGGTTCACGACCCGCTTCCCGCTCACCGTTCTGCTCGACCTGCTCGGGATCCCGCTCGACCTGCTGGACGACGCCGTCGACGCGTGCCGCCGCATGTCCAGTCCCGAGCCCGGAGCCCAGGCCGACGCGATCGCGGCGATAGCCGGTCTCGCCGCCGCGGGATTGACCGCGGACCGGCGTGGGCTCGCGTCCGAACTCCGTGACCGGATTCCGCCGGGGACGACCGAAGACGAGCTGCATTACCACCTTTTCGCGCTGATCTTCGCCGGACAGCTCACCACCGACGCCGCTCTCGGCTTCCTGATGGCCCGCCTACTCGATTCCGTGCGACCGCCGGAGGACGAGCTCGTGCGCGAGATCCTCCGTGTCCATCCGCCGGCTCCGTTCACCCTGTGGCGCTTCACCACCACCGAGATCGAACTCGCGGGAGTCCGGCTTCCCGCGCGTGCTCCCGTTCTCGTCGACATCCAGGGCATCAACACCGATCCGGACCGTGTCCCCGGCCCGGATCTGGCTTTCGGGGCGGGCGCGCATTTCTGCATCGGCGCGCAGCTCGCCCAGCTCGAACTTCAAGCGGCTGCCACGGTGCTGCGCAAGGACTTTCCCGATGCGCGGCTCGCTGTGCCCTACGCCGAACTCGAGCAGACGAACCTCGCCGGAATCCAGGGCACCCGCCTCACCGCCCTCCCGATCGTCCTGCGCGACCGATGATTTCTGGAATGCTGTCGTCATGACCGACTTCACCGACGAGGACCTGACAGGTGCCCGGTTCGAGAGAGTTCGTTTGCCCGGCGCCCGGTTCCACAACGTCGATCTCAGCGGGGCCAGCTTCCGGTCCGTCGATCTGAGCGGTGTCACGGTCAACAGTGCGTTCCTCGTGAACATGGACCTCCGGGGCGAGGTCTGGAACCTGCGGGTCAACGGCGTCGACGTCGCTCCCCTGGTCGAAGCCGAGCTCGACCGCCAGTACCCGGACCGGGCGAAGATGCGGCCCACCGATCCCGAAGGCTTCCGCGAAGCGTGGGACCTCCTCGAACGCCTGTGGGGGCAGACCGTCGAGCGGGCTCGCGCGCTGCGCCCGGAACAGCTCCACGAACGGGTCGACGGCGAGTGGTCCTTCATCGAAACGTTGCGCCACCTCGTCTTCGCCACGGACGCGTGGGGCATCCGCGTCGTCTTGGGTGAGCCGTCACCGTGGCATCCGCTGGATCTCCCCCACGACGAGATGACGGACGTCCCCGGCATCCCCCGAGACCGCGAAGCCCGGCCCACCCTGGACGAGGTCCTCGCGGTTCGCGCGGACCGGATGGCCACCGTGCGCCGATTGTTCGACGGACTCACCGTCGAACGGCTGGCGGCCACGACCGAACCCGTGACGGAACCGGGCTACCCGGCGTCGAACGGCTACCCGGTCGCCGAATGCCTGCGGACCATCCTCGGCGAGGAATGGGAACACCGGCTCTATGCCGAACGGGACCTCGACGCGTTGGAGTCGCGTTCGGCCTGAACTGTTCAGTCGCGCCAAGGCATATGCTGCAACGTCCAGGTGTTGCCGTCCGGATCGTTGAACGCCGCGTAAAAGACGCCGCCCATGTCCTCGACCGGACCGACGTCCGCGCCGCGCGCGACGAGCGCGGCCCGGGCTTCCTCGATGTCGGCGACCACGAGGTGCAGCCCGCGCAGGGTGCCGACCGGCATATCGAGCGTCGCCAGACC
This sequence comes from uncultured Actinomycetota bacterium, assembly GCA_963766045.1. Classification (GTDB taxonomy): domain Bacteria; phylum Actinomycetota; class Actinomycetes; order Mycobacteriales; family Pseudonocardiaceae; genus Amycolatopsis. Next base: position 16,404 of record CAVXYN010000004.1, read on the forward strand.
ACTGGTCAGCGTGATCGAGCAATACGAACCCGGCGGCGTGAGCTGGACGATGCGGACCCCGTCGGCAGGCTGCACGTCGACGTCCAGGTGGAAGCCGAGCTTCTCGATGTAGAAGTCCTTCGCCCGGTCGATGTCGCTGACCGGCACCGGGACGAGTTCGAGCAGGTACGTCCCGGGCCGAACCTTCGGCACTGGTTGGGGCTCTGTCACGGGCTATCCCTTCGTCGGGGCGAGGGGTCTCACTGTGCCGTGGATGGGAGAGCGGCGGCATAGGGCTCGTGAGTGATCGGGTCGTTAGGCCCAGCAGTCACCTGTCGACTCTGGGTGCCGCGCAGCGGCCCTCGCGTGCTATGAACGGTCCGTTCCTAGCAAATTTTGCAAGGAACGCCCCGTTCCTAGCGCCCGGCGCAGGTGAGGCGAGCGGCGCGACCACCGGTAGCCGAGTGGCCCGGTCTCCGCAAGTAAGGAGATAACCAACCAGTTCACCTCCCCCTAACCTCGGTGAATGAGCCCACATCCCATCGCTTCGCCGACGAATGCGCCGACCGGGGAACCGGTCGTCTGGGAACCGCCACCGCCGGTGGTGGTCCGGGTACTGAAGGTCGTCAATCCGGTGCTGAAACCGTTGCTGCGCTGCCCCCTCGGTGGCCGGATCCTCGGCAGGAAGCTGATGTTGCTGCGGTTCACCGGCCGCAGCAGTGGTCAGCGCTACGACGTGCCGATCTCCGCGCACGCCGACGATTCCGGGCTGTACGCGCTGACGCCGTTCCGGTGGCGGCGCAACTTCGTGGGCGGCAAGGAAGCCGAGGTGAGCCTGCGCGGGCGGACGAGGCGGATGCACGGCGTGCTCGTCGAGGACGTCGCGGCGGTCGCCGACACGATGCACGCCCGGATCACCGAACTCGGCGCCCGGCGGGCGAGCCGGTTGATCGGGTTGCGGTTCAACGAGGACAGACTGCCGACGCACGCGGAGGTGACGACGATGGTGCGTAAACAGCGTTTCGCCGTCGTACGCCTGAACATGGCCGCCTGAACGCCGTCAGGGAATCAGCGAGGCGACAGCGGCGGCGAAGGCGGCGGGAGCCTCTTGGGGGACATTGTGGCCGACGCCTGGAATCAGGCGGTGATCGTAAGGACCGGTGAAGTATTCACGGTCATCGGCGGCGCTCGGACCGCCGACGCCGTCGGCACCGGCTTCGAGGACCACGGTCGGCACCGTGATGGCGGGCTCGTCCGCGATCAGGTCCTCGATCGGCTGGTAGCGCGGATCCCCTTTCACCAGGCCGAAACGGTGCCGGTACGAGTGGATCACGACGTCCACGAAATCGGGATTGTGCAGGCTCGGCGCACTCGCGGGAAACGCTTCGGCCGCGGCCTCCCAGGTCGGCGACCAGGTGCGCCACAGTAGCGCGCACAGCTCGTCCCGATTGCGTTCCAGTCCGCGGCGCCCGCGCTCCGAATGGAAGTAGTACTGGTACCAGTAGGTCTGTTCCCATTCCGGCGGAGCGGGTACTCCGGCGTAGGCGAGGTTCTGGACGTTGTAGCCGTCGACGGACACCAGCCCGCGGATCCGCTCCGGCCACAGCGCCGCCGCGATGCACGCCGCCCGGCCACCCCAGTCGTACCCGGCGACGACGGCGCTTTCGATGTCCAGCGCGTCCATGAACTCGAGCAGGTCCTTGGCGAGCGCCGCTTGTTGCCCGGAGCGCGGTGTCGCGTCGTCGAGGAAGCGCGTGCCGCCGAACCCGCGCAGATAGGGCGCGTAGACCGAGGCGCCGCCGTCCGCGAGAACCGGGGCGACCTCGTCGAACGTCCGGACGTCGTACGGGAATCCGTGGAGCAGGATCACCGGCGTCGCTTCAGCCTCACCGGCCTGTTCGTACGCGACTTCCAATATCGGCGTGGTGATCCGCAGCGAGGACGTGGAACCCATCCTCGGATCCTTTCACAGCGATCAGCCGGATCAGCCGGACCAGCCGCTCAGCCTGCTCAGCAGCCGTTCCAGCACCTCGGGATCGGCGCCGACGGGCTCCCCGGAGACGGGCTCGTCCACCAGCGTCCGGCGGTCGCCGCGGCGCGGGAGCTGCACCTGGCCGGCGGACAGGCCACCCGGCAGCGGCAGCTCGCACCAGCTGGTCCAGCCGCCGTTCTCGGCCGGTGCCACGCCGGTCTTCTCCCCCGGCTCGGGAGTCGGCGCCGCGAGGCCGGGGAGGTCGTGGTCGACCTCGATGATCAGCACGTCCGCCTGTAGTCGCAGGCGCACCGTGATGAACGGCGGAGAGGACGGATTCGCGGCCTCGATCACCGTTTCCACCAGTCTGGATCCGGCGGTCTTCGCCGGATCGAGCAGCGGCCGCAGGGACCAGTCCGACAGGATGAGACGGACGAAAAGCTCGGTGCACAACACGGCATTCGGTTGTGCCACCAGCCGGAGATCGTCCACCTGGGAGGTGCGCGCGCTCAAACTTCGGCCTTCCTCGTCGACGTGCGAGCGTGCATCATGCCACCTCATCCGGTGACGGATTCACACCACCTCGGCGGCCGTGACGAGCGCCTCAAGTGCGGTACGCCAGAGCGTGGCCAGCGCACGGACCTCATCCTCGGCCAGCAGCCCGTCGACCCAGCCCCAATACGACACCAGTTCGGGCCCCGCCTGCCGGTCGACGATCCACAGGCTCGACTCCAGGACGTGCGAAACCCGCATGCCCGGCTCGCTTCCCCCGCCCATGATCGTCGGCGACTCGGCGGTGGGCAGCCAGTCCCGCTCCCCCTCGCCCGCGGTGAACCGGCCCAAGTAGTTGAACTTGAGCCGCGGCGCCCTCAGCGCGGCGAGCCTCGGCCCGGTGTCCGGGTTGAGGTAGCGCAGCATCCCGTAGCCGAGCCCGCTGTCGGGCAGCGCCCGCAGCTGGTCGCGCACCCGCCGCACGGCCTGACCGAGCCCAGGCCCGCCGGCGAGGACGTCGTCCCAGCCCACGTCGCCGGTGTCGAACCACGCGGGGAACACGTTGACCAGCCAGCCGACCGTGCGTGAGGTGTCGGCGCCGTCGGCGATCGGGTTCCGTCCGTGCCCCTGCAGGTCCACCAGAACGCCGGAAGTGCCACGCCAGCGGGCGAAGGCCAGGGCGAGCGCGGTGTAGAGCGCGTCATGCGCACCACACGAGAATGCCGCCGGAACCGTCGCGAGCAGCGAACGCGTCCGCTCGGCCGGGAGGGTGAGCCCGAACGTCCGCAACGACGACACGGTGTCGCGATCGGGATCCAGTGGACGCCGTTCGATCCGCGGGTTCGGCCGCCGGAGGATCTCCGTCCACAGTGGAAGCTCCGCGACCCGCTCCGGACTCGTCGACTGCTCCGCGAGTTCGCGCGACCACGCCCAGAACGACGTCGCCGACGGCGGCAGCTCAGGTGCCGAACCCGTCCTCACCGCGTCGCAGGCGGTACCGAGTTCCTCCAGCAGCACCCGCCAGGACATCGCGTCGATCACCAGATGATGCGCGACCAGCAACAACCTCCCCGGCTTGCCGGCCGCGTCGAACCACACCGCCTGGAGCATCGTTCCCGACTCCGGGTCGAGGCGACGGCTCGCCGCGACGGACTCGGCGGCAAGCCGATCCGGGTCCACAGTGGACGCCTCGACGCGCAACAGGAGCGACTCCGCATCTCCGAAGTCCGGTTTGGTGACCTCGAGGGACAGCCCGTTGTCCCGCCTGAGCTTCGCCCGCAACGCCCCATGCCGTTCGAGCAGGACGTCGAGTGCGGCGACGAGATGGCCGCGGCGCAGCCCCGCCGGAGTCCGCACGAGCATCGCGAGGTGGTACTCCTCGATCGGGCCGCCGAGTTCGGCGAGCCTCGCGATGATCGGCGTCAGGCCCGTCTCGCCGACGAGATCCGCGGTACCGATGTCGTCCGCCGCGGACAGCGGCCGCGCCACTGCGGCGAGACCGAGCACAGTGTGTTCGGCGAGCACATCGCGCGGGGTGATCTCGAGCCCGGCCGCTCTGGCCTCGCTCACCAGCCGGACGGAAACGATGCTGTCACCGCCGAGATCGAAGAAGCTGTCGTCGATCCCGACCCGCTGAACCCCGAGGACGTCGGCGAACACGGCGCAGAGCAGCTCCTCGGTCCGGTTCCTTGGCGGCCTCGCGGCCGCGGCTCCTTCGAACTCGAGAGCCGGCAACCTCTTACGGTCGAGTTTTCCGTTGACGGTCAAGGGAAGCCGGTCGAGGACCACGAACGCGGCGGGAACCATATGCGACGGCAACGTCCTCGCGACGAACTCGCGGAGACCGGACGGCGGTTCGTCACCTGCCGGGACGAGGTAGCCGACCAGCCGCCGCACGCCCGGCTCGTCTTCGCGGACCACGACGGCGGCGTGCCCGACAGCGGGATGCCGCAGGGCCGCGGCCTCGATCTCGCCCGGTTCGATCCGGAACCCGCGGATCTTGACCTGATCGTCGGCCCGACCGTGATACTCGAGCGTTCCGTCCGCGCGCCACCGCGCGACGTCGCCGCTGCGGTACATCAGTCCGGGACCGAACGGATCGGCCACGAACCGGCTCGCGGTGAGCCCGGGACGGCCGAGGTAACCCCGCGCCAGACCCGCACCGGCGACGTACATCTCGCCGCGTACGCCGGGCGGCACCGGCCGCAGCTTCTCGTCCAGCACGTACACGCGGAGATCCGGCAACGCATCCCCGATGACGCCGGCGGCCTGAGTCGTGCACTCGCGGTCCAAGCGACGGTGTGTGACGTGCACGGTGGTTTCGGTGATGCCGTACATGTTCACCAGGGTCGGCGACTCCGGATGCCGTTCGTACCAGTCGGCGAGCCGGGCGAACTGGAGTGCCTCACCACCGAAGATGATGTACCGCAAGGAATTCTCGCCCGGAACGTCCCGGTCCGCGGTGCTGAACTGGTAGAACGCGGAGGGCGTCTGGTTCAGAATCGTGACGTGCTGCTCGCGCACCAGGCGCACGAAATCCTCGGGCGACCGCGTGATCTCCCTTGGCACGACGACGAGCTTTCCGCCGTACAGCAACGGTCCCCACAGCTCCCACACCGAAAAGTCGAAGGCGTAGGAGTGGAACAGCGTCCAGACGTCGTCGTGGCCGAAGCCGAACGCGGGCTCGGTGGTGTCGAAGAGCCGGACGACGTTCCGATGGGTCACCACTACGCCCTTGGGCTTCCCGGTCGAACCGGATGTGTAGATGGCGTAGGCCGAATTGTCCGGCAGAGCACGACGTCCGGTGATCGGCGCACCCGACTGCCCGAGCAACGTGACTTCATCCACCACAACGGTTTCGACCTCGTCGAACGGCATTGCGGAGACGACTACTTCGGGCCGCGCGTCGGCGAGCAGGTACGCGATCCGCTCGCCCGGGTAGTCGGGGTCGATCGGCACGTAGGCGCCACCCGCCTTGAGCACCGCGAGGACGGCGACGACCAGATCGGCCGAACGCGGGAGCAGCAGCCCGACCCGGCTCTCCGCCCGCACCCCGCGTTCGATCAGCACCCTGGCCAGCCGGTTCGCGCGGACGTCGAGTTCCCGGTAGGTCAAGGAAACCTCGCCGCAGACCACCGCGAGCGCCTCGGGGGCTGCCGCGACCCGTGCCTCGAACAGTTCGGGCACCGTCACCTCACGTCCGGCCGGAATCCGGCCGGCGAGGCGGGGGCGCTCATCCTCGGTCGTCAGCTCGACGTCGCCGATCCGGCGCCGCGGGTCGGCGGCCCACTCGGCGAGCGCATGCCGGAAGCGGTCCATCAGCCGCAGCACGGTCGGGTCATCGAAGACGTCGGTGCTGTAGTTCGCCCTGCCGGTCAGCCCGCCGCCGGGTTCCTCGGCGAATTCCAGCGAAAGGTCGAGTTTGGCGGTCGTCCAGTCCACCGGCTCCGGCCGGACCTCGAGTCCTGGCATGGAGAACACCGGCCGTTCGGTGTTCTGGACGGTCAGCATCACCTGGAACAGCGGGTGCCGGGACTGGGACCGTTCGGGATTGAGCACCTCGACGAGACGCTCGAACGGCACGTCCTGATGGTCGTACGCGGCCAGTACCGTCTCGCGCACCCGCCCGAGCAGGTCCCGGAACGACGGGTCGCCCGACGTGTCCGTGCGCAGCACCAGGGTGTTCAGGAAGCAGCCGACCAGCTCCGCGAGCGCCTCGTCGCCGCGACCGGCGATCGGGCTGCCGATCGGGATGTCGTCGCCACCGCCCATCCGGCTGAGCAGCGCGGCGAGCCCGGCCTGCAGCACCATGAACAACGTCGTGCCGCTCTCCTTGGCGAGGTCGGCGAGCGCGCAATGCAGGTCGGCGGGCCAAGTGAACGTCGTCAGTTCGCCTCGCTGACTCGCGATCTCGGGGCGTGGCCGGTCGGCCGGAAGGGAGATTTCCGATGGGAGGTCTGCCAAGGCGGATCGCCAGTACGCGAGCTGCCTGCCGAAAAGACCGCCGGGGTCACCTTCCGCGCCGAGCCGGGCCCGCTGCCAGAGCGTGTAGTCCACGTACTGCACCGGAAGCGGCGACCACGCGGGCGGCATTCCCTCACAGCGTGCCGTGTACGCCTCGGAAAGGTCGCGGAAGAACGGTGCCTGCGACCAGCCGTCACCGGCGATGTGGTGGTAGACCCCGCACAACACATGGGTTTCCGGTGCCGTCTCGAACAGCCAGACCCGCAGCGGCGTCTCACAGCTGAGGAAGAATTCGTACGCCGCCGCGTCGGACATGCGCTCGCGCAGCTCGGTCTCGGAAGTCCGCACGACTTGCAGTTCCGGTGCGCCGGAAGGCAAAACGACCTGGCTCGGCACTCCGCCGTCATGCGGGAACACCGTCCGCAGCACCTCGTGCCGGTCGGCGACATCGGCGAGTGCCGCGCGCAACGCCGTCCGGTCGAGCCGTCCGGTCAGGCGGAGGCTCCAGACCATGTTGTAGGCGTGCCCGATCCCGTCGAGCTGCTGCAGGTACCAGAGTCGTAGCTGTGCCGAGGAAAGCGGGATGACGGCCGGGCGGGGACGGCGGCCGAGCGGCCTGCTCGCGGCGTCCGCGCCGGTCAGCCGCCGCGCCAGCGCCGTGACGGTCGGAGCCTCGAAGAGATCTCGTACTTTCAGTTCGACGCCCAGCACGCCCCTTGCCTTGCCGACCAGCCGGGTGGCCAGCAGCGAATGCCCGCCACAGTCGAAGAAATCGTCGTCGATGCCGACTCGTTCGACGCCGAGTACCTCGGAGAACAACTCGGCGAGCACGGCCTCTTCGGTGGTCCGGGGCGCTTGGTACTCGCCGGTGGTGAACTCGGGTTCGGGCAGCGCCTTCCGGTCCAGTTTCCCGTTCGGGGACAACGGCAGTTTGTCGAGCGCCACTACCGCGGCCGGCACCATGAACTCCGGGAGCCGGGCGGCGGCGAAGTCACGCAGACCGACCGGATCGACGTCCGCGGGGACGACGTAGCCGGCGAGCCGCCGATCGTCGCAGGCGACGACGACGGCCTGTTCGACCCCCGGATACGCGGTGAGCGCGGCCTCGACCTCTCCGGGCTCGACACGGAAGCCCCGCACCTTGACCTGGGTGTCGCTCCGGCCCGCGTACTCGAGCCTGCCGTCGTTCCACCGGGCGAGGTCGCCGGTCCGGTACATCCGCGCCCCCGGTGCACCGAAGGGGTCGGCGAGGAATCGTTCCGCCGTCTGGCCGGGACGGCCGTGGTAGCCGCGTCCGACGAGACCGGCTATGTAAAGATCACCGACGACACCCTCCGGCACCGGTGACAGGCCGGAGCCCAGGACGTAGGCGCGCATGTTGCCCAGCGGCGTCCCGATCGGCACGCTGACCTCGCCGTCGTTCCCCGTCGTCACGAAAGCACTGGCGTAGAAGGATTCCGTCTGACCGTATGCGTTGACGATCCGGATGCCCGGAAACGCCTGCCGCACCCGGTCGACCAGCGACGACGGCAATGCCTCACCGGCGAACACCACGGTGTCCACAGTGGACTTCCCGGTGATCTCGTCCATCAGTTCGGCGAAAACGGACGGCACGGTGGAGATCACGTCACCGTCCCACCCGTCACGCTCGCCCAGCGCGAGGACGTCCCGGACGAGCTCGACCGTGCCGCCGTGGCACAGCGCGGTGAAGATTTCGAACACCGAGACGTCGAAGTTGATCGATGTCCCCGCGAGCAGCCGTGCGCCCGGCTTCACTCCCACCACCGGTGCCAGCCGGAGCACGCCGTTGACGACGCAGTCATGGGTGATCCCGACGCCCTTGGGTGTACCCGTCGATCCCGACGTGTACAGGACGTAGGCCAGATTTCCCGGCAGCAGCCGGCTTTCCGCCAGGTCGTTCGCCGGGCCGGTCTCCAGATCGGTCTCGTCGAGGTACAGCAGCTCGATTCCGCCACCGCCCACGACCGAAGCCGTGCCGGTGGTGGTGACGACCAGTTCCGGCCGTGCGTCGGCGAGGACGTGCGCCAGACGCGCGCTCGGGTAACGCGGGTCGATCGGCAGGTAGGCGGCCCCGGATTTGAGCACCCCGAGCAACCCGGCGACCAGATCCGCCGAACGCGGCAGCGCCAGTCCGACCACGGACTCCGGCCCCGCGCCTCGCCGGATGAGCTCGCGTGCCAGGCGATTCGCTCGCGCGTTCAGCTGTGCGTACGTCCGGCTTTCGCCCTCACAGAGCACCGCGACCGCGTCCGGCGTGGCCGCCGCCTGCCGCTCGAACAGCCCAGAGATGGTGATGTCCGGAGCCGGAATGGCGGTGTCGTTGAGCCCGGTCACGAGCCGGTCCCGTTCCTCCGGGGCCAGCACGTCGATGGTCCCGACCTTGGCCTGCGGATAGTCCACCAGCTTCGTCAGGACCCGGGCGAGTCTGTCGGCGACCTGGGCCGCACCTTCCTCGGTGAAGAGATTCCGCTGGTACTGCAAGGAGATCCGCGGATGCGGGTCCGCGGATGCGAGCACGGTCAGCGGATAGTGGGTACCGGAGCGCGGGCGTACCCCGGTGAACGAGATCCCGGCCGTCGTGGTGGCGTCCGAAAGACCGGCGCGGTCGATCGGGTAGGACTCGAAGACGACGAGCGTGTCGAAAAGCGTGGACAGTCCGGTCGTCTGCTGGATTTCGCTCAGCCCATGGTGATGGTGGTCGAGCAGGGCGGCCTGCCGGCGCTGCAATCCGGTCAGCAACTCGGCGAAGGTCTCGTCCGGCGACGTCTCCACGCGTACCGGCACGGTGTTGATGAACAACCCCACGATCGAATCGACGCCGGTCAGAGCCGAGGGGCGACCCGAAACCGTCGCGCCGAAGAGCACGTCACGCCGTCCGGTCAACTGTCCCAAGAGGACGGACCACGCACCCTGCACCAGGGTGTTCACCGTGACACCCAGATCGGCGGCGCGGCGGGTCAGTTCAGCCGGCCGATCCAGCGGCACCGCAACCTGCCCGGCCCCCTTGCCGGGCGCCGCCGCCGGCGCCAGCAAGGTCGGTTCGCTGACGCCGTCCAGCTCCGCGGCCCAGGCGAGTGCCGCCTCGGCGTGGTCCTGTCGCGACCGCCAGGTCAGGAAGTCGCGGAAGCCGCGAACGTCCGGCAAGACCGAGACATCGCCCGCAGCTCCGTAGAGCCGCAGCAGCTCCTCCATCAGCAAGGGAAGAGACCAGCCGTCGAACAGCGCGTGATGTGCGGTGAGCACCAGCTCGGACCGTTCGTTCTCGAGGCGCACCAAGGTCATCCGCAGCATCGGCGGAGCGGCCGGGTCGAACGGGGTCGCGTGATCCTCGGCGAGAAGCCGCTCCAGCGCCTCCTCACGATCGCCGTCGAGATCCCGGAGGTCGACCTCACGCCAGGGCAGCTCGACGTGGCCGAGCACCAGCTGGACCAGGTCGGCGTCGCCGGGGACGAACGCGGTCCGCAGTGCGGCGTGACGGTCGAGGATCGCTTGTCCCGCGACCCGCATCCGGGCGCCGTCGACCTCGCCCGAGACGTGGAACGTCAGCTGCATCAGGTAGGCGTCGTACGCGGGATCGACCAGCATCGAATGGAACAGGAGCCCGGACTGCAGCGGTGTCGACGGCCAGACGTCGACGAGCCCCGGGTACGTGTGCTCCCATTTCTCGAGTTCCTTCTGGGTCACCGACACCAGCGGCAGATCCGACGGCGTGAGACCGCCGGCGCCCTGTCCGGCGACATGCCCGGCGAGCCCGGTCAGCGCGGCACACCACAGGTCGGCCAGCTCGCGGACATCGTCCCTCGACAGCAGTCCGGCGGGGAACGCGAAGTGAGCGGTGAGGTGCGAGCCGGTCTCCGAGTCGTCGACAAGGGCGTTGATCTCCACAGTGGACAGTGCGGGCATGCCGGGATCCGGTGTCGCGACAAGATCGGCCAGTCCGCTCGCCTGCGTCCATGCCTCGCCGGACGACGCACGGAACCGGCCGAGGTAGTTGAAGCCGATCTGGCCGGCCGGATGCCGGGCCAGCTCCGGAGCGGTCTCCGGGTTCAGGTACCGGAGCAGGCCGTAGCCGACCCCCTTGTCCGGCAGCGCACGGAGTTGTTCCTTGACCGCCTTGACGACGTCACCGGCGGCGCGTCCGCCGTCGAAGGCGTTGTCGAGATCGACCCCGGCCAGGTCGAGCCTGACCGGGTACATGCTCGTGAACCAGCCGACCGTGCGAGACAGGTCCGCGCCCGCCACGATCTCCTCTTCCCGGCCGTGTCCTTCCAGCCGGATCACCGTGGCCGTCTCGTCCACCCCGCGCTTTTCCCGCCACCGTGCCACTGCCAGTGCGAGAGCGGCGAGCAGCCCGTCATCGACGCCGGCCCGGAAGGCGGCCGGGAAAGCGGACAGCAAGGCCTCGGTCACCGTCGACGGAAGCCGGACGGCGATGCTGTCGACAGTGGACTTGAGATCACGCGCCGGATCGAAGGGACGAGACCCCAGCAACGGGTCGTCACTCTCCACAATGGACTTCCACAGCGGCAGCTCGGCCACTCGTTCCGGCCTGGACGCCTCCTCGACCAGGGCATGCGCCCACCTGCGTGCCGAGGTACCGACCTCGGGCAACACGGGCGTCTTTCCCGCACGGACCTGCTCCCAGGCTTCGGCGAAGTCGGGCAGCAGAATCCGCCAAGACACCCCATCGACGACCAAGTGGTGCAACACGATCAGGAGTTGCCCCCGGCCGGACGGCGGATCGAACCAGACGAACCGCGCCATCACCCCGGCCGCGGGATCGAGCATGCCCGCTGCCACATCCAGTCCGGCGGCGACGTCGTCACCGGTGACGCGGTGGATCAACGACGTCGCGTCGACCGAACCCGGCGGAACGACCAGCAGTTCGCCGTCATCGAGCGCCGACCGGAGCAGGTCGTGCCGGTCGAGCACCGCGGCAACCGTCTTCGAGAGGCCGTCCAGCTCTACACCGTCGGGCAGATCGACGAGCATGGCCATCGAGAACCGGTCGTGCCCACCGCCGAGTTCGCTCAGGTAGCGCGCGATCGGCATCAGTGGCTGCCTGCCCATTCCCCCGCCGTCGAGCTCGTCGAGCAGCCTGCGCGCACCCGCTACCCGGTGCGCCACCCCGGCCAGTTCGGCGACCGTCCGGCATTCGAACACCTGCCGCGGGCTGACCTCGACCCCGGCCGCGCGGGCGCGCGTCACCAGCTGGATCGAACGGATGCTGTCGCCGCCCGCCGTGAAGAAGTCGTCGTCGATCCCCACCCGGTCCACCCCGAGCACCTCGGCGTAGACGCGGGCAAGGACATCCTCGACCGGCGATCGCGGCGCCCGGTACTCGCCGCCGGAGAACTCCGGTTCGGGCAGTGCGCCGCGGTCGAGCTTCCCGTTGGGCGTCAACGGAAAGCGGTCGAGGACGACGAAGTTCGCCGGAACCATGAAGTCGGGGAGCCGGGCCGCCGCGAACGTCCGCAGCTCGCCGGCCGAGATACCGGCGGTCAGATCGGCGTCCGCTTCGGTGATACCGGAAGCGGTCGGAACGACGTACCCGACGAGCCGTTTGCCACCACCGTCCTCACGCACGAGAACGGCGGCCTGAGCCACGCCTGGATGCGCGGTGAGCGCCGCTTCGACCTCGCCGGGTTCGATCCGGAACCCGCGGATCTTGACCTGGTCATCCGCCCGGCCGACGTATTCGAGTGCGCGGTCCGCGTTCCACCGCGCCAGATCCCCGGTGCGGTACATGCGGTCACCCGGCGGGCCGAACGGATCGGCCACGAACCGTTCCGCCGTCAGACCGGGACGTCCGTGATAGCCGCGAGCCACCGCGCCGGCGACGTACAACTCCCCCACCATGCCCGGCGGCAGCGGGTTCAAACCCGGGCCGAGCACGTAGGTCCGCATATTGCCGAGTGGTGTCCCGATCGGCGCGCTGCCTCCTCCGTCGGCCTCGAGTTCGAAGACAGTGGCGTAGAAGGATTCCGTCTGTCCATAGGCGTTCACGACCCGGACCCCGGGCAGCGATTCGCGCACTTCGGCCGCGAGTGCCGAGGGCAGCGCCTCACCGGCGAAGACCACGGTTTCGATGTCGATCTTGTCGTGCAACTGGTCCATTAGTTCGGCGAAGACCGAGGGGACCGTGCTGACGACGCCGCCGGTCCATCCGCGGCGTTCGCCGATGGCAAGGACGTCCGGCACGACTTCGACGCTCCCGCCGTGGGCGAGGGTCGTGACCACCTCGAACACCGACACGTCGAAGTTGACCGACGTCGACGCCAAAGTCCTTGTGCTCGGACCGATCCCGACCGCGGGGGCGAGCCGGGTGACCCCGTTGACGACGTTGGCGTGGGTGATGGCGACGCCCTTCGGCCGTCCGGTCGATCCCGACGTGTACATCACGTACGCGAGATCCGACGGCCGCGCGGGGCAGGCTCGCACGGCCTGCGAGACGAAGTCGATTTCCTCCACCAGGACCCGCGGGATGTCGTTGTCCGGCAGGACATCCTGCGCTTCGACGTCGGTGAGCACCAGTTGCGGGCGGGCGTCCGAGAGAATGAGGTCGAGACGCTTGCTCGGGTATTCCGGGTCGATCGGCAGGTAGGCCGCGCCGGACTTCAGCACGCCCAGCAGACCGGGAACCAGGTCGGCTGAACGCGACAAAGCCAGTCCCACCAAGGACTCCGGCGCGGCGCCGCGTTCGGCTAGGGCACGCGCCACGCTGTCCGCCCGCGCGTTCACCTCGGCGTAGGTCAGCGAGACGTCGCCGCACACCACCGCCACGCTGTCCGGGGTCGCGGCGACCTGTCGCTCGAACAGCTCCGGAATGGTGAGTTCCGGCGTGCCGGCCGCGGTGTCATTGGCCTCGCGGAACCACGTCCACTCGGCCGGCGTCAGCATGTCCACCTCGGCGACCGAGCGTTCGGGCGCGGCCAGCGCGGCTTCGAGGAACGCCGCGAACCGGGTCGCGTAGAACTCCACGTCCGCGGCGCTGTACTCCCGGCCGTCGGCGCCGACTTCGAGATACAGGTCGCTGTCGGGGCGGCCGTTGAAGTACAGCAGGATCATCAAACCGTCGAACGCCCCGGCGGCCGATCCGGCGAAGAAGGCCTGGCTGCCGGCGAACTCCAGTTCGTGGGAGAACAGCATCAGGTTCAGGTTCGGGCCGAACCGGCTGGTGATCGAGCCTTGTTCCCGCCGTGCCCGCGAAACGTCGTACGAGGCGTGCGCGAAGACCGACTTCATCTCGGCGGCGACGGAACTCGCGATGTCCAGAATGCTCGACGTCACCGGCACGTTCGCGCTGAGGGGCACGATGTTCGCGCGTAGGCCGTAGGTCTTCTTGACCGAGCCGGGCCGGTTGGCCGACGTCATCGAGAACGTGAACTCGGGCTGCCCGGAGAACTGGCGGAAAAAGGCGGCGGCGCCGGCCGTCAGCAGATTCGTCATGGTGACGCCGTTCGCGAGCGCGGACCTGGTCCAAGCGTCCACCGTCTCTCTCGCCACGGATACGGTGTGGCTGAAGGAAACCGGACGGTCCTGGCCGCGTTCGCCGGGCAGGCGGACCGCACCGGGAACGTCGGCGAGGTACTCGCGCCAGAACTCCGCGTCCTCGACGGATTTCGCGGACTCCTGGTACCGGAGGTCCGCTTCGGCGGGCACGGCCGGGTCAGTGGATGCCGGCAACGGCGGCACCGGTTCGCCTTCGGCCAGTGCGGTGTAGATCTCGGCGACGCGCTGGGAGAACAGGCGGATCATGCCGTAGCCGTCGGTCACTATGTGGTGGAACACCAGCAGGAGCACCGATCGGACGTCGGTGATCTCGATCAGCGCGGCGCGGAAGAGGTGGTCCTCGGCGAGGTCGACGGGCTGTTGTTCCAGCTCCGCCACCAGTTCCCACGCGGCGGCCTCCGGGTCGGCGGCTCCGGCGACGTCGGCCGATACCGGCCGCCAGGTTCCCAGCTCGTACGGGAGCTGGTAGAGACCTCGTTCGTCCTCACGGAAATTCACCAGCGCGGTTTCCGCCTCCTCGAAGGCGATCCGGAGTGCCCGGTCCATCCTGACCGGATCCACCGGCCCGTCGACGATCCACCGCGCGGAGATGAGGTTCGGTCGTTCGGGCGCCAGTTTCTGCGCCAGCCAAACGCTTTTCTGCGCCGACGACACGAGCGGAGAACGCAATCCGACCATCCCCTTAAGACGACCAACCCCCGAGCACACCTACTCTCAGCGTCCGGTCGACGGGACGGCGTGGTCAAGACGAAGGGGCCTTTCCCCGCGGCGCGAGCGCGGAAAGGCCCCTCCGAGAGACGAAATCAGGAACAGGTCACCTTCACGTCGGCCCAGTCGGCGTGGTCGTGATTGATGCCGTCCCCGGCGTCGGTGACGGTGAGATGCACGATCTCGGCACCGGATACGTTGGCGGTCAACGACTTCGTCGCCGTCGAGCCGTACATCGTACCGCTGTCCGCGATCTTCGTACCGTCGGCGAACACCTGGAACACCACACTGCCGCGATCACCCGAATAGTCGTCGACACCGACCAGCGCCGTCACCTTCGAACAACGCCTGCCGAGGTAGTACTCGATGTCGGCGAAGGCGTGCGTCCCGATGCCCTTCGGATACGTGGTGCCCTGCAAGGTGATCGTGCCGCCGTCGGTGGCACCCTGCTCGCCGTTGCTGCGGTTGCGCTCGATCGGGCCCCAGCCATTGGTACTGCGCAGCTCGGTCCGGTCGGAAAGGACCGACTCCCCGGCGGGCGGCGCCGACGGGCTGCCGACCCGGCTCAGCCGGTACATCACCGTGGCGTGTGCGGGAACCGAGGCACTGATCGACCCGGTCGTCGTGCTCGTCGCCTTGCTCCACAGATCCTTCACCTGGTACGTCCCCGCCCCGAAACCGATCTCGGTGAGGTTCGTGCCGATCGTGGAACTCCACGGGTTCTCGTTGAACAGTGCGACGGCCTTGTCCCCGTTCGCCAGCGGTTTGACGATCACGTGCGTGCCGCCGCTCGCCTTGACCTCCTTGCCCTGGATCCCGAGCCGGTCCTGGTCGACCGCGATGACGTCGGTGTTCTTGAGGATGTCCAGCGTCGCCTGGCTCGCCGTGCGCAGGTCACTGCCGATCAGCAGCGGCGCGGCCATGATCGACCAGAGGCTGAAGTGCGTGCGGTACTCGGTGTCGGTCATGCCACCGTTGCCGACCTCCAGCATGTCCGGGTCGTTCCAGCGGCCCGGCCCCGCGTACTGGAAGAGCGCGAGGTTCCGCTTCATGATCGACAGCATGCTCGACCAGTTGTCGGCGATGTCGCCGGTGGTGCGCCACAGATGTCCGGTGTCACTCGCCCACGTCCACGGGCTGTTCTCGCCCCACTCGCAGATCGAGAACACGATCTGCCGCCCGGTCGCCTGGAGCGCGTCCCGCATCGTCCGGTACCGCTGTTTGGCGTCCACTCCCTGGTTGTTGCAGTTGTCGTACTTCAGGTAGTCGACACCCCAGGAGGCGAAGAGGTTCGCGTCCTGCCGCTCATGGCCGAGGCCGCCAGGGAACCCTTGCGTGTCACAGGTCTTGGTGCCGGCACTGGTGTAGATGCCGAACTTCAGGCCCTTGGAATGGACGTAGTCCGCGACGGCCTTGATCCCGTTGGGGAACCGCACGGGGTCGGGTACGAGGTTGCCGCTCGCGTCGCGTTGCGGCAGCGCCCAGCAGTCGTCGAGGTTGACGTACTGGTATCCCGCCTCCTTCAGCCCGGCGCTGAGGAATTTGTCGGCGACCCCCTTGACCATCGCCTCGTTGAACTCGGCGCGGCAATGGGTCGAGTTCCAGTTGTTGAATCCCATCGGCGGGGTCAGCGCCTGCCCGTCGGGAAGTGCTTGCGCGACGGGTGCCGCGGCGAAGGCCACGACGACCGCTCCGGCCAAGGTCGACATCGTTGTCAGCAGGGAGAGCGCTTTTCTGCGCATGACTTGCCTTTCTGCGGGGTTCAGCGGAAGCCGACGCACACGGTAAACCGACATAAGGCACTTCGTGAAGCACATTCATGTTTGATTTCGGAGAGCTGGCGAACGGCCGAATTCGCCAGCCGCCGGTCGTTCTACACAGAACGGAGGGTTTTCGTAGCGCCGTACCGTTTGGCCCTGTGAACCCAGCACGGTATGGCTCTTCGCATGGGACCAAAGGGAGGGCAAGGTCAGCGGCATGAACCTCGCCTTCCTGCTCACCACGCTGGTCGTGGTCGCCACGCCCGGCACCGGCGTGGTCTACACCCTGTCCGCCGCGCTGGCCCGCGGAAGGCGTGCGAGCATCCTCGCCGCGACCGCCTGCACACTCGGCACCGTCCCGCATATGGTCGCCGCGATCACCGGGCTCGCCGCCCTGCTGCACGCGAGCGCGGTGGCCTTCGAAATCCTCAAGTACCTCGGTGTCGCCTACCTGCTCTACATGGCCTGGGCGACGCTGAAGGACAAGGACGCGATCGTCGTCGAAGACGATCCCGCGCCCCGATCGGCGGCGAGGACCATGGTCTCCGGCGTCCTGATCAACGTCCTCAACCCGAAGCTGACACTGTTCTTCTTCGCGTTCCTGCCGCAGTTCGTACCCGCGGGCGAACCCGGTTCCGTGCCGCGGATGCTGCTGCTGAGCGGGATCTTCATGCTGGCGACGTTCGTCGTCTTCTGCATCTACGGCGTCCTCGCGGCCGGCGTGCGGCACCATGTGCTCTCCCGGCCGCGTGTCCTCGCCTGGTTGCGGCGGATCTTCGCCGGTTCCTTCGCCGCTCTCGGCGCCAAGCTCGCGCTCACCACCCAGTAGACAGGTTTCCCATGCGACTTCAGCACCACGCCGAGATCCGCGCCGACTTCCCGACGCTCGCCGTCGGGAAGCTTTCGGCCACCGGGATCACCACCTCGGTGTCCGTCGACTCAGCCGTCGAAAAGTTCGTCGCGCTGGCAGGACGCCGCCTCGCCGACGGCCCGGAATCGGAGTTCCCCGAGATCCAAGCCTGGCGACGGGCCTTCGCCAAAATGGGCGTCAAGCCGACGCAGTACCGGTGCGCATCGGAGTCGCTGTTGCGCCGCCTCCGCAAAGAGGGGACGCTGCCGCGGATCCACCCGGTGATCGACCTCTGCAACGCCGTGTCCGTCGCCTTCGCCATCCCGGTCGCGGTACTCGACGTCGCGAAGATCGCCGGCTCCCTCGAGGTCCGCTACGCACGCGGAGACGAGAAGTACGTGACGTTCGGCGGCACCGTGGAGCACCCGAACCCTGGCGAAGTGATCTTCGCCGACGAAGACGGCCAGGCCCACGCGCGCCGGTGGACCAACCGGCAGAGCGGGTACTCCGCGGTTTCGGACTCGACGTCGGACGTCCTGATCGTCACGGAAGCCCTGCACGCCACGGGCCCCCAGGATGTCGGGCGGCTGGTGGAAGCCATCGCGGCCGAGCTGGCCGACGCGGGCGCCCAGGTGGTCGAGCTCACGAGGCCTTGAGTGCCTTCTCCAGCCTCGCCCGCGTCATCTTCGAACGTCCCTTGATGTCTCGTTCCCGAGCCAGCCGCTCCAGCTCCGCCTTGGACAGACTCGACAGGTC
Organism: uncultured Actinomycetota bacterium; assembly: GCA_963766045.1. Taxonomy (GTDB): domain Bacteria; phylum Actinomycetota; class Actinomycetes; order Mycobacteriales; family Pseudonocardiaceae; genus Amycolatopsis. Next base: position 34,417 of record CAVXYN010000004.1, read on the forward strand.
CGGTTTCTTCGCGGCCGTCCCCTTCTTCTTGCCCTTCCCGCTCTCGACACTCTTCGAAAGCGCTTCGAACAGGTCGACCACCTTCGTCGGCTCGCCCGGATCCTCGGAGGGCGTGATGGTCTCGCCCTTCTTCTTGGCCTTGATCAGGTCTCGCACGCGGTCGGTGTAGGTGTCGCGGAATTCGCCGGGGCGCCAGTCGTCGCTCATCGCCTCGATCAGGTCGACCGCCATGTCGAGTTCCTTGCCGCGCGACTTCGCCTTGCCGGGTAGCTCCGGGAGTTCCTTCGCCGGGTCACGCAAGTCGGCGGCGAAATGCAGGGTGTTGAGCACCATGACCTCGTCGCTCGCCCGGACCAGGGCCAGGTACTCGCGGCCGCGCATGACGAACTTCGCGACCCCCGCCTTGCCCGACGAGCGCATCGCCTCGAGCAGCAGGGCGTACGGACGCTCGAACTCCTCCTTCGCCGGAGCCAGCCAGTAGGTCTTGTCGAAGAACGTCGGATCGACGTCCGCCAGCTCGACGAATGACTCGATGTCGAGGGACCTCGACCGGCCGGGGGCGATCTCGTCGAGCTCTTCGCGTTCGACGGGCACGTACTCGCCGCTATCGAGCTCGTAGCCCTTGACGATGTCTTCGTAGTCGACTTCCTTGCCCGTCCGCTCGTTGACCCGCCGGTACCGGATCCGGTCGCCGGTCCCGCGCTGGAACTGACGGAAGTGGACCGTGTGATCCTGGACGGCGCTGTACAGCCGCATCGGCACGGTCACCAGGCCGAGCGAAAGCGAACCGCTCCAGACCGGGCGCATGGCGAACTCCTCTCGTCTCCACCGCCCGGGTACCCGGAATTCGAGCCGATCACACCTGGTCAGAGGCTGAACGCGATCGACTGCAGGATGACGACCGCGATGAACACGATGGTGAAGGCCAGGTCGAACGACACGCCGCCGGCCCGCACCGGCCCGACCACCCGGCGGACGGGGGCGATCACCGGTTCGGTCACCCGGTGGGTGATCCCGCGCGCCCGGAACGACCAGGACGGCATCCGGCCGGCGAGGTTCACGGCCCAGTCCAGGATCAGCCTGGCGACGAGCACGATCAGGAACAGGCTGAGCAGGACGCCCAGGAGAGACCCCAAAACACCCATAACGGCACACTCCTCTTTTCCACAGTGTGCCGAAACTTGCTGGGAACAACCTGTGACGACGAAGAAGGGCTCCCTGGGCGGTTGGCCCCACCCCCAGATAAAAGGCCAACCGCCGCGGAGCCCCTGCATGGGGTTCGGCGCGCTGCCCCGTCGCGCCGAACCACTCAGCCGATACGTCAAGCTTTCCAATGTCCTGCATCGGAACTACATCGGCTCTTCACCGGACAAAGTCCACGCAGGTCAGAAGGGGTTCGAAGACCGATCCGGGCGCGATTCGGAGGATGCACGAAGGCGCCGTTAGGCCGAATGCCGACGGCGTTCACCCACGCTGAGCTAGCTGGGCGCCGACACGGTGGGTTAGGGTGCCGGTCACCGGGCGAGCGGACTGGAGGTTGTGCTTGAGCACGCTCACGGTCTCGGACGACATAGTGACACATGACCGTCGATCCGTTACCTGAAACGACCGGATCGCCGCAGACCGGCGATCCGTGGCCCAAGGGCACCGGTCAGCTCCCCCATCTCCGCTTCTCCGTACTCGGCCCGCTCGAAGCCGAGGTCGACGGCGTCGGAGTCCGGCTCGGCGGCCGTCGTGAACAGCGCCTGCTCGCCGCCTTGCTGATCAACGCGGGACGACTGGTCCCGGCGTCCTACCTGATCGGCACGATGTGGCCGGGGCAACCCCCGAAGACGGCCGTCCGCCAGGTCAGCAACGCCATCGCCAGGCTGCGGCACGATCTCGGCGCGGCCAGGTCCGCCGTGGTCACCACGGGTTCCGCCTACCGGATCGTCACGAGCAGTGCCACGCTCGACTCCGCCCGGTTCGAGGCGGACTACAGACAGGGTGCCGAACTCCTCGCCGCCGGCCTGATCTCGCAGGCAGCCGGAAAGCTGACAGAGGCGGGCGCACTGTGGCGGGGGCCAGCCTTCGACGGTCTCGACGGCGATGCCATCGAACAGACCGCACGGCGGCTCGACGAAGAACGCCTCGCCGCCAGCGAGCTCCTCATCGGCGCCCGCCTCCGGCTCGGGGAGACGGACGCCGCGGTCCGCGAGTCCTTCGATCTCGCCGCACGGCATCCCACCCGGGAGACCCTGCAGTGCCTGAACATGCTGGCGCTCTATCGCGCGGGCCGGGGCGCCGACGCGCTCAGGGCGTTCGACCGGACCAGGACCGCGCTCGCCGAAGAACTCGGCGTCGATCCGAGCGGCGAGCTGAGCGCGCTCCACCAGCAGATTCTGCGCACTGACGCCGAACTGATGGAGGACGCGTCCCTCGTCCGGTACGGCGTCGGCGGGCTCAGGGCGGGGCAGGACACGAGCGGGCGACGCGAAGACGCGGACGCCCAGAAGTCGCTCTTCCCCCGCCCCGCACAGCTGCCCGCCGACCTTCCGGCGTTCGGCGGCCGCGCCGCGGAGCTGCGGAAGGTCCTCGAGATCGGCCAGGACAACTCGTCCTCGGTGCCGAGGCTGATCGCGATCGACGGGATGCCCGGGGTCGGGAAGACCGCGTTGGCCGTACACGCCGCGCACCGGCTCGCGCCGCTGTTCCCCGACGGCCAGCTCTTCGTGAACCTGGAAGGGTTCTCCCCCGCCAGCGAACCCCTCGACCCGGCGGTGGCGCTGGAAGCGTTGCTGCGGTCGCTCGGCATCCAGGGTGCGGACGTCCCCTCCGGTATCGGGCAGCGGGCGGCGTTGCTCCGGAGCTGTCTCGCCGACAAACGCATGCTCCTGGTGCTGGACAACGCGATCACCGCGGCACAGGCCGCGCCGTTGCTGCCAGGGTCGGCGGGTTGCTGCGTCCTGATCACCAGCCGCACCCGGCTCGCCGACCTCGACGGGGCCGAACTGCTTTCGCTCGAGCCGTTCAGCCGGGCGGACGCGGTGGAACTACTCGGCCGGATCGTCGGCCCTTCCCGGCTGAAGAAGGAATCCCCCGACGACGCCGACCTGGTCGCGAGTCTGTGCGGCGACCTCCCGCTGGCACTGGCCGTCACAGCGAGCCGGTTGCGGGCACGCAGTTCGTGGACACTGGGCTACCTCGCGGCGCAGCTGCGCGACGAGCGGAACCGCTTCACCGAACTCACCGCCGGAGAACGAAACGTCGCCGGCGCGTTCCGGGTTTCCTACCTGACCCTCACCGAAGCGGAACGCCGGGTCTTCCGACGGTTGAGCCATCATCCCGGCGCCGCCTTCGACCTCCACTCCACCGCGGCGCTGGCGGAAGTGGACCTCGGTGAGGCCCGCCGGCTGGCGGAACGTCTCGTCGACGTGAATCTTTTACGGCAACCGTCGATGGATCGGTACGAAATGCACGATCTCCTCCGCAGCTACGGCCGCGAGCTGCTGCTTGCGGAGGAACCGGCCACCGAACGCGAAACGATGATGCAGCGGTTGTTCGACTATTACCGCTGCACCGTCGCAGCCGCGATGGAATTCCTCGATCCGGATTCCGAAGACGAGCCGGCCGATGGCCTCGAAGTCCCGAAAAGCGAATTCGGGCAATCCTTCGCCGACTATGATCAAGCCGCGAACTGGATGGACACCCACTGGCAGAATGTCCTGCCTGTTGCCGTCGCGATGAATCATTCCCAGCGCTATTCGGACGTCGTCCTTTTCTCCTCTTCGGTCTGGCGCTACTTCAACAACCATGGTCACTACCACCAAGCCCGGGAAATCCACACTCTCGCCCTGTCCGCCGCCAGGGCCACCGGAAATCTGGTACTCGAGTACCAGGCCCTGCATAACTACGGCCTCACGTTGTGGCGGGTGAACGAGTTCGCCGAAGCGAATCGTCTGTTCACCGAGGTGTTCGAGCTGGCAATGACCACGGGCGACGTCCGAATGCAGTGCCGGGCCAGGGGGAATTCCGCGCTCACCCACTGGCTCACCGGCGAACCAGAGAAAGCGATCGAACACCTCAAGTGGGTCCGGGACACCGCACAGGCCACCGGGAACGCGCTCATCGAAGCTCGCGCCCGGCACCGGATCGGGCTGATCCAAACAGAGAACGGCCGGCATCTCGAAGCGGCCGAGCAACTCGACCGGGCACTGCGACTGGCCAGCGAAAACGAATCGCCCGATCTCGAGGCCGAATGCTTCATCGCCCTCGGCATCAATTCTCGATTCCTCGGCGAAATCCAACTCGCGATCACCCAGTTCACGACGGCGATCGAGGTACTGGAATCGACCGGAAATCGCAGCGTGCAGCCCATCGCCCACGAGGAAATGGCGACCGCTCTCGACCTTCTCGGTGAGCGATCGAAAGCGGACAGTCATCGCAGGCAGGCGCTGAAGGTCTACACGGACCTTGGCATTTCGGACTCCTCCGAGGTCCGCGAACTCAGACAGCGCCTGAACGATCACTCGGCGTAATTCAGCGACCAGATCCTGTACTCTGACGGTCAAAGTATTCGCTTGACCGGGGTAACTGATCACGTAGAGGATCGGCACATGGAAGACGATGATGACGAATTTCTGACGGAGATCGAGGCCGAGTACCGGGCTTTGGGCTCATGGGGTCCGTTCGATCCGCCTCCGGGCGGAGGGCCGCCTTTCCGTCCGCGACGCTGAATGACCGAACGGATTCGGAAAGTATTCACACGACTGGGGACTGGGGCGCAAAACATTCGATGCTGGTAAGGGTTTCCTCCTGCGGAACGCTGTACTGGTCCGAAGGTGACGTCATTTGGGACGATCACCTCGGACATCGCCAGCTCAAACTCGCCGACGGCACCGAACGGGTACTTCGGTGGTTCAGCACTTGGCAGGAGCCGGGTTCAGTACGCGAGGTGGACGAAGACCCGCGAACGCGGGAAAAGCTGGTGCGTATCGCCGAGAAGATGATCCGGTACGACGTACTCGTGGTTCAGGGTTCTCCTCGTCACCAACTGGAGGAGGAGATCCTCCGCGACTGGGGCCCTTGGGGCGTCTCCGCGCGGGCCTTCCATTTCGGCACGCGGTCCTTGCGCGAGACGACGTTCGCGATCAGCGAGGTAACAGCGGCGGAATTGCGGGAGAAGGCGAAGACAAGTCCCCCGCCTTCTCCCGCAAGGCCTCCCGGCGAGCACGACTCGATACCGCTGCCCGAGCCGTCGTCGGAGAACTTCACCGACGTCAGCCTTGGCGACGCCCTGCACAAGCGCAGAAGTGTCCGTGAATTCGGCGACGAGCCGGTCCGGCTCGAAGACCTGAGCGCGCTGCTGACCGTCGCCGCCCGGCCGACCAGGCCGGAGACTCATGCCGACATTCCCTTGACCGGCAACGTCTTCAAGACCAGCCCGTCCGGCGGCGCCCGCCATCCGACGGAGTTGTACGTCTTCGCGAGAAACGTTGAAGGCCTGGAGCGCGGGACTTACCACTACGACGGGTTCAGGCACCGGCTCACACCTCTGGACGGCAAGATCGACGACGACGGGCTCATCGCCCTCGGCGGCGATCAGCCTTGGGTCGGCGATGCCGGGGCGCTACTGATCTACACCAGTGTCATCGAACGCAACCAGTGGAAGTACCCGGCAAGCCGGACCTACCGGGTCCTGCTGATGGACGTCGGCCATCTCAGCCAGACCGTGTACCTGCTCGCGACCGCCCTCGGCCTGAACATCACGTTCACCGCGGCCCTCCGCGACGAGCTGGTCGAAGAACTGCTCGGCTGCGACCCCGCGAACGAACTGGTGCTCGGGATGTCCGTCATCGGCACTCGCCCTCCCGCGTGAAGGACTCCTTCCCTCGGTCGAGTCCAGTTCCGCCGCGCGCAGCGCGTCCGTTGAGGGCGGTGGCGGGGGCATGGATGGACGAGGGAAGGAGTCTCCTTCACGCGATTTCAGGAAGCGCTTACACGTGGATCGTCGGCTCAGCGGTCGCCGTCTCGGCTTCCGCGCCTGCCTCCACCTTCGGGTTCCTGACCAGCAGCGAGATCAGGCCGGCGGCGATCGAAACCCCGACCGCCACCGCGAACACCGTGTGCAGGCCCTGGATGAAGGTCTCGTGCGCCGCACCGGTCAGCGTCCCGACGACCTCCTCCACCTGGCTCGCCGGCATCCCGGTCTGGCCAAGCTGCGCGGTGACCGCGTCCTGCGACGCGGGACCGAAGCCCAGCTCGACCGACTTCCGGACCTCTTCGTTGGTCGCCAGCTGCTCGCTGATCGGACCGCCGTCACCGCCGAAGGCGTTCCGGACGTTCGGCGCGAAGTTGGCCATGACCGACGAGGCCAGCAGGGTGCCGAACACCGAAGTTCCCAGCACGCCACCAAGCTGCGTCATCGACTGCTGCACGCCGGAGGCGACGCCCGCCTTGTCGACCGGGGCGTTCCCGAGGATCGCCTGTGTCGCGGCGACCATCATGAAGCCCATGCCGAACCCGCCGAGCACCAGCGAAGGAGCCAGTGTCAGCATCCCGGAATCGGCCTCCAGCAACAGAAGCACGGCGAGCGAGCCGGTGACGAAGACGGAACCGACCACCAGCGCTCCCCGGAGCCCGAGCTTGCCGGTCACCCAGCCGCCGACCGGCGACGAGATGGTGAACACCGCTGTCAGCGGGAGTAGTGCGATTCCCGCCGCGACGCCGTCCTTTCCTTGTACACCCTGCAGGTAGAAGGTCAGGTAGAACAGGATCGCGTAGAACGCGAACATGACCACGACCATCAGCACGGTGCCGATCGACAGTGACCGGTCACGGAACAGGCTGAGCGGCACCATCGGGAACCGGCTCTTCAGCTCGATGACGAGGAAGACACCGAGCAGAACCAGCCCCAGTCCCAGGAATCCCAGTGTATGCGTGGAAACCCAGCCCTTGAGCTGCGCGTTGCTGATCGCCCAGACGACGCTCACCATCGCCAGCGTGAGCGTGATCGCGCCGGGGATGTCCAGCGGAGCGGGAATTCCCTGCGTGGATTCCTTGATGCACATCAGGCCCAGCAGCACGGCCAGCACACCGAAGGGCAGGTTGACGAAGAACACCCAAGGCCAGCTCGCGGCCTCGACCAGCACGCCGCCCAGAATCGGGCCCGCCGCCAGTGCGAGCGCGGTGAACGAGCTGAAGATACCGATCGCCATCGCGAGCTTCTCCGCCGGGAACGCCGCGCGGATGACGGCCATCGCCGAAGGAACCAGCAGCGCACCGAAGATCGCCTGCAGCACTCGGCCGCCGACGAGGACCTCGATGGATCCCGCGACGCCGCACACGGCCGATGCGAGCGTGAACCCGCCGACGCCGAGCAGGAATCCCTTCTTACGGCCGATCTTGTCGGCCACGGTCCCCATCGGGATCAGCAGTCCGGCCAGCACCAGCAGGTATCCGGTGGTGACCCATTGAATCTCGTCGAGGCCGGCCTTGAGGTCCGCGGCGATCGCGGGGTTCGCGATGGCCACCACGGTCCCGTCGATCTGGACCACCATGATCCCGAAGGCCACCGCGATCAGGCTCAGCCAGGAGCGCAGCGTCGTCTTCGTAGCTTCCCCCGAACCGCCGGTTGGCGGATCGCCGTTGTAGTCGAGTGCCGTTTCACTCATGTCCGAGCTCCTTCCCAGTCATACGTATGCATCTCCCAGTCGTAAACGAACAAAATTGCGCCCCCGGCCAGTCGATCCCGGCTCCTTTCGATCGGTCGTTATCTCCCGGCCCTGCCGAGGCCGGACACACGAATGGGTTGTGCGGCCCCGGAAATCGTGGGGGTGGGCGATTCCCGGGGCCGCGGCGCGGCTCGGTGAGCGCGACTGGGATTACTCGCCCACCGGGCCGAAACCGTGCGCGCCCCGCGGCGCGGTCGAAGTGGAAACCCCCACATGGCTCAGATCCTCACCGGCAGGCGGACCAGGTGGTTGCCCTCGCCCGGCCAGTGCGCTTCCTCCAGCTCGTGGCGTTCAACCGCGAGCTGGACACTTTCGCGTTGGATGACAAGCCTTTCGAGCGCGATCTCGGCCTGAAGCTTGGCCAGCCCCGCGCCGAGGCAGTAATGCGCGCCATGCCCGAACGCGACGTGGTTCTCACCGCGCTTCGGCGCACGGGAGATGTCGAGCCGCTCGGGACAGCCGAACTCGTCCGGGTCGTGGTTCACCGCGAGGATCGCGCTCGTCACCGATTCCCCGCGCCGCACCGGGCAACCGGCGAATTCCAGATCCTCGGTCGCGTACATCGACGCACCGATGGCAACCGGGGACGTGTACCGGAGCAGCTCATGGATCGCGCTCGGCAGCAACGCCGGTTCGGCGCGCAGGCGCTCCAGCTCCCCCGGGTTGTCGAGCAGGGTGAGGACCGCGTTGGCGATGAAATGGGCGGGCGGGTGGTGGCCGGTGTTGATCAGGACGAAGACCAGGGAGATCATTTCCTTCTCCGTCGGCCTGTCCTCCTCCTCACCGTTCCAGAGCAGACCCGAGATCAGGTCACCCGTCGGCTCCACGCGCCGCCGCTCGATGAGCTCCTTCGTATAGCCCACCACGCCTTCGATTCCGGCCTTGATCCCGGCGGGGTCGCCGCCGAAGGCGTACTGCCGGATCCACGCGCACATCTTCGGCTGGTCTTCGGCGTCGACACCGATCAGTTCGCAGATCGACGTACTCGCCAGCGGGTAGCAGAAATCGTGGAGCAGATCGCCTTCGCCCTTTTCGATGAGCGACTTGAGCAGATCGTCGGCGATCCGTTCCACGTTCGGGCGCAATTCCTGAACGCGGCGCGCGGTGAACGTCCGGATCACCTTGCTGCGCAGCCGGGAATGGTCCTTTCCGTCCAGCAGGACGAGACTGGTCAGGTATTCGAGGTACTCCACCGGAAGGCCGTACGCCTCCATCATCTGGACCTCGATGCCCGGCCCCTCCATCCCCGGGACCTTGCTGCGGTCACGGACGAAACGCGGGTCGTTGTAGGCCTTCTTGACATCGTCGTACCGGGTGAGCAGCCAGGTCGGCGTCCCGACGTCGGGCAGGGTGACGCTCACCAGCGGCGACGCCTTTCTCAGCTCGGCGTACCCGAGGGTCGGGTCGTTCACCAGCTGAGGGGTCAGGTCGACGGGTGGCCGCACCATGGTCGCTTCTCCTTTTCGCGCTGATCGGCTGGAAACGGGCCCTCGGGATGCTCCCCACTCCACGAGACTGATGGCCAATGTGGCAGAACGGTCTTGACCGGGCCTTGTTTGGCGGTAACGCGGGCCTCTGCTCCTTCGACGCTGTCCTGTCGGCGAGACGTCCGGAAATCCGCCAGGAGCGTGTTAGCGTGAAAGACGGGCGAATCCGCTCATGCGTTCCAGCGCCGGTTTCCGAGTGGCAGACAACCGTTTCCGGCGCCTTTCCCGCCTACCGCAAGGGTTTCCGGCGGCGGTGGATCATCTTCGCGACAAAGGGGAAAACGGTGACACAGACAATCGAGGACCGGGGACTGAGGTCGTTCAAGTCGGCACGGACGAGGCACTACCTGATGTGCCGTCCGACCTACTTCGACGTGACCTATTCGATCAACCCGTGGATGGATCCCGGCAAGGAGACCTCCCCCGACGTCGGGCTCGACCAGTGGAAGCGGCTGCACGACCTGTTCTGCGCGCTCGGACACGACGTCGAACTCGTCGAGCCGGTCCCCGGCCTGCCCGACATGGTCTTCTCCGCCAACGGCGCGACCGTCATCGACGGCAAGGTCCTGGTGGCGAACTTCCGGCACCGGCAGCGGACCGACGAGGCCGACGCCTATCTCGACTGGTTCAGCTTCGGCGGCTGGAACGAGGTCCGCCAGGCCGAATACGTCAACGAAGGCGAGGGCGATTTCCTCCTCGCCGGCGGGGAGATCCTCGCGGCCAGCGGATTCCGCACGGACCCGCGTTCACACGACGAGGTCCGGGAGTTCTTCGGCCGTCCGGTGCTGAGCCTCGAGCTGGTCGACCCGCGCTTCTACCACCTCGACACCGCCTTGGCCGTACTGAACGACAACGAGGTCATGTACTACCCCGACGCGTTCTCGTTCTCCAGCCAGGCGATCCTCGCCGACCGCTTCCCCGACGCCGTGCTCGCCCACGAAGCCGACGCGGAGGTGTTCGGCCTCAACGCCCTGTCCGACGGCCTGCACGTCATGCTGCCGACCCGCGCCGTCGGGCTCGCCACGCAACTGCGCGAGCGCGGCTACCTGCCGATCGGCATCGAACTCGGTGAGCTGCTCAAGGCCGGTGGCAGCGTGAAGTGCTGCACCCTGGAACTGCGCTCCTGACCGCGAGGCCGCCGCACTCAGGTGCGTGAGGGCCACCCTCAGGCGCTACAGCACGGGGTAGTGAAGGGCTCCTTCACTACCCTCAGGGTAGGCAAGGAGGCCTTCACGGACTCGCGTACGTCGTGAGGGTGGCCCTCACGCACGTGGAAAGGGCCGTTCGGGACGGGGTTTCCGTCCTGAACGGCCCTTTTCCGTACCGTCGCTCGGGGCCGGGCGCCTGGCCGGCCGGGAACGACTTCGGTGTGGCTTTGCCCGTGCTCTCACGCCTCCAGCGCGGCGGCCGCGGTCTCTTCTTTCAGCGCCTGCGCGGCGGCCCGGTCGAGGGTGGCGAGCACCCAGCGGTCGAAGTCGAAGCCGGACTGGTCGGCGGCCTTGCGCCACCACACGAGCCGCCGGTTCGGCACCTCGATCCGCGGGATCATCGCGGCCTGCTCCTTGGCGGCAGCGTCACCGTCGGACGCGGAATCGGTGCGGACGGCCCGGATCTGGTTCCGCAGCTGCTTGGTCGTCCAGGTCGCCTGCTCGGCGCGGTCCAGCCACCAGTCCTGCTCTTCGGTCGGCAGGGACGCGACCTCGGCGTGGTGCTGGAAGCTCAGCCGCGACCGGCGGCGGCTCAGGTCGAAGCGGCGGGACACCCAGGCGTAGTTGCGCAGCGTCTGGTACTGCAGCCCGGCCGCGCGGATCGCCCGCACATAGCGGTCCGAGAAGTTCTTCTTCCCGTAGACGAGCCAGTCACCGAGCCACCAGGACGAAGAATCGACGATCCCCGAAAGCTGATGGCCTGCCTTCTCCCACTCCTCGAAGCTGAGGTCGTTGGAGATCCGCAGCCCCACCCCGCTCATCAGCACCTGCTCGCCGGGCAGCCTGCCGAGCCGCGGAACGGGAAGCTGCGGCTGGTTCATGTTGCGAGCGCTGACCGGAACGTCCACCTCGTGCGCGATACTCATACCAATCCAACCCCCATAGCCATTTGTCGACTCGCCGGGGAAGACGGATCCCTTACCTGCACCGGAAACCGTTCGTCCCCTGGAACTCGTGACACCTAGTTAACGCCGCGCCGATGGCGTCACGCTAACGCCGCACTCGCACCCGATGGCGTAGGGACTTGACAGCAAAAGAAAAGCGGCGCCTCCGCACGGCTGAGCCGTGTGAGACGCCGCATCCCGCAGACGGGTGATCAAGCCTTGTCGGCCGCCATGGCCTCCTGCAGGCTCTTGGGCCGCATGTCGGTCCAGTTCTCCTCGACGTAGGCCAGGCACTCCTGACGGCCGTCCTCGCCGAAGACGACCCGCCAGCCGGCGGGCACCTCGGTGAAGGTCGGCCACAGCGAGTGCTGGTCCTCGTCGTTCACCAGCACGTAGAAGCGGCCGTTGTCGTCGTCGAACGGGTTGGTGCTCATGATGATTCAACTCCCCTGTCGGTGAATGCCTCAGCCGGCGAGCTTCGCCTGGCGCCGGTCCGCGATCGAGTCGGCGATCTCGCCGCTGCGGACCGCGATGTTGGACAGCAGCGACGAAGCGAGGCCGTGCGTGTGCTCCGTGCCGCCCTGTAGGTAGATACCGCACTGCAGTTCGGGCGTGGTCACGAGCCGGTAATCCCGCTCTACGCGGAACCTTCCCTGCTCGTCACGGACGCAGTACTGCTCCAGGTCGCCGAGGAGCTCGGTCGGCTCCATGGACTCGTACCCCGTCGAACAGATCAGGACATCGACGTCGAGGTCGTAGGAATCCTCCGTCAGTAAGGAGTTCACGGTGACCCTGGTGTCGTTCCCGACCTGCTTGACGCGGTCGACCCGCGACAGGTTGACGAAGTTCAGCCGCGGCGTCTTGCGCACCTCGTCCTGGTACACCCGGCGGAAGAGGTCACGGATGACCTCGTCGTCGGCCACCCCGTAGTTCGTGTTGCGGTGGTGCTTCCAGAACGCTTCCCGCGAACGGTCCGTGCCGTGGTAGTAGTCGTCTACCGCGGCAGCGTCGAAGATCCGGTTCGCGAACGGGGTGTCGTCCGCGATCGAATAGCCATACGCGGAAAGGATCACGAAGATCTCCGCGTCCGGCACGGTGTCGTAGATGAACCGGACGATCTCCGCCGCGCTCTGGCCGGCGCCGACGACGGCGACCCGCTTCTTCTCGCGGTGGTTCCAGCCGCGGAACCGCTCGAGGAATTCCGAGCTGTGCCACACCTGGTCGCTGCGCTCGATGCCGATCGGCATCTTGGGCACCAGACCGGTCGAGATGACGACGTTGCGGGTGTCGACGAGTTTCGTGCCGCCCTCGACGTTGTCCTGCACCTCGATCTGCACGCTGTCGATCAGCCTGCCGCGCCCGCCTTCGGGAACCTTGAGGGAGCGGACCTCGGTGTTGTACCGGACCCTGTCCGAGACCCGCGTCTCGGCCCACTCGAGGTAGTCGTGGAATTCCTGCCTGGTGGGGAAGAAGTCCTGGTTGTTGACGAAGTGGGCCAGCCGTCCCGCCGAGTGCAGGTACGAGATGAAACTGAAGCGGGACACCGGGTTCCGGAACGTCGCCAGATCCTTCAGGAACGAGATCTGCATCTTCGCCTCGGGCAGCAGCATGTTGCGGTGCCAGCCGAGTGAGGCCTGCTTCTCGAAGAAGGCGGCGCTGAGGGAATTCTCCTTGTCGGTGCCGTAGTGCTCTTCCAGCGCGATGGCGAGGGACAGGTTGGACGGACCGAACCCTATGCCCACGACGTCATATAGTTCTCGCTCACGATCTTCCATGAAACTGATCTCCCGTCGAATGACATTCAACACGTGCTGCGCTAACGCCGCCTACGCCTGGGGCGACTCCTATCCTTTTTCCAGCTTTGCGTTGATGGCCTTGCTGATCTGCGCAGCGGAATCGGACGAGCACATGTCGTAGTGCTCGACGTGGACGTCGTATTCCTCTACGTCACCCGTGATATGCGGGCCCCAGAGCCCGACGTAGGAGTCGTCTTCGTTCTTCGTGGCATTGAAGAACAAGGCATCTCCACGATAAACCGGCGAAGAGAACTCCCGCAACAAACTCATGTGGTCGACCAGTACCGTGGCGGAGGTCTGGAGCAGGTACTCGTATTCGTCGGCACCGACGAGGCTGCCGATGTAGTCGCCGAGCAGATTCCGCACTTCGTCGACGCTGAGCACTTCGCCCTGCGAGAAGTAACTGCTGGGCACGGCGTCGAGCAGGGCGAGCAGCGCCACCTCGTGTCCCCGCGTCTGCAATTCGGCGGCGATGGCGTGCGCCGCGGTACCGCCGAAGGAATACCCGATGAGATGGAACGGTCCTTCCGGCTGAATCGCGAGAATCTGCTCCAGGTAGTCCTCGACCATCATTTCGAGGGACTCCGGATTCACCGCGGAATCGTCGTAGCCTCGCGACTGCAACGCGTAGAACGGGCGGTCCGCGGGCAGGTGCGGTGCGAAACCGAGGTACGGCCAGGAAAGCCCGAGCCCCGGGTGGATTCCCCACAGCGGTTCCTTCTCCCCGCCGTCCTTGATCGACAGCACCACCGCATAGGGATCCGCGAAGGCCGCCGAATCCGCACCCGAGGAAAGGTGCGCGGCCAGCTGGGCGACGCTCGCCGCCTGGAAGACCGCGCGGATCGGGAGGTCGATGCCCAGCTCCGCCTTGATCCGGCTGATCAGCCGGGTGGCGAGCAGGGAATGCCCGCCGAGGGCGAAGAAGTTGTCGTCCACGCCGATCCGGTCGATCTCCAGGATCTCGGAGAAAAGCCGGGCCAGGGTTTCCTCCTGCGCCGTCCGGGGCGGCCGGTACGCCTCGCCGGCGAAGTCCGGTTCGGGCAGCGCCTTGTGGTCCAGCTTCCCGTTGGGGGTCAACGGCAACCGGTCGAGTACGAGCAGCGCGGACGGCACCATGAACTCCGGCAACCCGGCCGCGGCGAACGCCCGCAGTTCGCGGACCTCGATCTCGCCGTGCTCCGGAACCACGTAACCGACCAGACGTTTCGTGCCCGAACCACGGGCGACGACCACGGCCTGCGCGACTCCCGGGTGTGCCGTCAGCGCGGCCTCGACCTCTCCGGGTTCGATACGGAACCCGCGGATCTTGACCTGCGCGTCGTCACGCCCGACGTACTCGAGCCGTCCGTCGGTGTTCCACCGGGCGAGGTCGCCCGTGCGGTACATCCGCTCCCCCGCCTGCCCGAACGGATCGGCGACGAACCGTTCGGCGGTCAGCCCGGTACGGCCGTGATAGCCACGGCCGACCGCGCCGCCGACGTACAGCTCGCCCACCACACCTCGTGGGACCGGGGTGAGGCCGGGACCGAGCACGTAGGCCCGCATGTTGCCCAGTGGCGTGCCGATCGGCGCGCCGCCGGCCGGCTCCGCGTCATCGGGCACGGTGAACGTCGTGGCGTAGAAGGATTCCGTCTGCCCATAGGCGTTGACGACCCGCGTGTCCGGGAAGGCTTCCCGGACACGGCGGACCAGCCCCGACGACAGTCCTTCACCGGCGAACACCAGAGTGTCCACAGTGGTCTTTCCGGCGAGACCGTCGACCAGTTCGGCGAAGACCGACGGAACCGTGGAAATCACGCTGCCCGTCCAGCCGCCGCGTTCCCCGAGCACCAGGACGTCGCGGACGATCTCGGTCGTGGCGCCGTGGGCCAGTGCGGTGAAGATCTCGAACACCGACACGTCGAAGTTGATCGATGTGCCCGCCAACATCCGCGAGCCCGGTTCGGCACCCACCTCGGACGCCAGCCGCAGTACGCCGTTGACCACCGTGCCGTGCGTGATCGCGACGCCCTTCGGCGTGCCCGTCGAACCGGAGGTGTACATGACGTACGCCAGGTTCCGCGGCCGCAGGGTCACCGCGGGTTCGGTGTCCCCGCTTGGATCATCGAGGTCGAGCCGGTCGAGGTACACGAGTGGGCTTTCGCTCTCCGGCAGGACGCCGGCGGTGTCCGTGTCGGTGAGCACCAGCGCCGGGCGCGCTTCCGAGAGCACGTAGTCCAGCCGCCTGCTCGGATACTTCGGGTCGATCGGGAGGTAGGCCGCCCCGGTCTTGAGAATCGCGAGCATCGCGACCACCAGTTCCGCGGAACGCGGCAGCGCGAGGCCGACGACGGTCTCCGGACCCGCGCCCAGCGCGATCAGCCGATGGGCCAGCCGGTTGGCCCGCGTGTCCAGTCGCCGGTACGAGAGTTCCTCTTCCTCGAACACCACCGCGACCGCGTCCGGCGTCGCGGCGACCTGCTGCTCGACCAGACCCGGGATGGTCAGTTCGGGGGTGGCGACCGTGGTGTCGCCTGCCCCGGGCACCGGGAGGTCCAGCACCCGCAGCGAGCCCGCCGGTACATGCGGGTCGGTGGCCAGCTGACGCAGGATACGTTCCAGCGCGGCCCCGATCCGCTCTGCGGCCTCCCTCCCGATCACGCTCTGCTGGTATTGCAAGGAAAGCCGCAGATACGGGTCGGCATCTGCCATCACCGTCACCGGGTAGTGCGTGCCGGAGAACGGCCGGATGCCGGTGAACGAGATCCCGGCCGAGGAGAACGCGTCGGTCATCCCCTCCCGGTCGACCGGGTAGGACTCGAACACCACGAGCGTGTCGAACAGCGTCTTGAGCCCGGTCGGCCGCTGGATCTCCGTCAGGCCGAAGTGGTGGTGGTCGAGCAGTTTGGCCTGCCGCTTCTGCAGCCTGGTCAGCACCTCGGCCAGCGTGTCGGCCGGACGGCATTCGACGCGGACGGGCAGGGTGTTGATGAACAGCCCGACCATCGAGTCGACGCCTGCCAGCTCCGGCGGCCGTCCGGAGACGGTGGCGCCGAACACGACGTCGGACCGGCCGGTCAGCTGCCCGAGCAAAATCGCCCAAGCGCCCTGCACCAGCGTGTTCACCGTGATGCCGAGTTCGGACGCCCGCCGGTTCAGCTCGCGGGACTCCGGCACCGGGAGGCTCGCCTCGACCTGTCCGATTCCGGCGGTGGTGTCCACATCGGACGAAAAGGAATTCCCGATCAGGGTCGGTTCGTCGACGCCGTCCAGTTCCACGCCCCAGGCGCGTGCCGCCTCGACCCGGTCCTGTTTGGACAGCCAGGCCATGAACTCGCGGTAGCCGCGGATCCTCGGTAGCGCCGAGACGTCTCCGGCCGAACCGTAGAGCCGGATGATGTCCTGCATCAGGACCGGCAGCGACCAGCCGTCGAACAATACGTGGTGCGCGGTGAAGACCAGCTCGAACCGTTCGGTGTCCATCCGCAGCAACGTCATCCGCAGCAGCGGCGGCGTCTCCGGGTCGAACCGCGCCGCCTGGTCCTCGGCGAGGAAACGCTCGAACTCCGCTTCCCGGTCCGCCTCGGGCAGATCGCGCAGGTCGATCTCCTTCCAGGGCAGCTCGACGCCGTCGACCACGACTTGGACGCGTTCGCCGTCGGCGTTCGGGACGAACACCGCCCGCAGGTTCGCGTGGCGTTCGAGCAGGGCCTGCCCGGCCGCCCGCATCCGGTCCGGGTCGACGAGACCGCCGACGTGGAACGCGAGCTGCATCTGGTACGCGTCGTTGCCGGATTCGTCCACCATGGACTGGAACAGCAGACCGGATTGCAATGCGGTCAGCTGCCAGACGTCGGCCACCGCCGGGTATCGCGTTTCCCAGCCGTCGATGTCGGCCTGGGTGACCGAAACCAGCGGAAGATCCGACGGCGTTCGGCCACCGGCTCCGGGTGCCGACGCGTGCCGGGCGAGTGCGGTCAGCGCCTCGCACCACAGGTCCGCGAGTTCCTGGACCTCGTCACGCGAGAGCACCCCGGTCGGGAAGCCGAACAGCGCGTCGAGCTGTGCGCCGAGTTCGGTGTCGATGACGACGGCGTTGATCTCCACCGTCGACATCGCCGGCATGTCATCGTCGAGGTCGGCCGCCAGCTCGGACAGCTCGGGCGCCTGGGTCCAGCCCAGTCCGCGCAACGCCTCGGGCATGTCGGCGGTGGAGAACCGGCCGAGATAGTTGAACCCGATCTGCCCGGTCGGATGCGGCGCGAGCTTCGACGCGGTCTCGGGGTTGAGATACCGCAACAGGCCGAAGCCCATGCCCTTGTCGGGGGCGCGCAGCAGCTGTTCCTTGACCGCCTTGATCACCTTGCCCGCGGCGGGGCCGGCCGAGAAGGCCTCATCGAGGTCCAGCTCGCCGAGGTCGAGGCGCACGGGGAACATGCTGGTGAACCAGCCAAGGGTGCTGGACAGGTCCGCACCCGGGATGATCTCTTCCTCGCGGCCGTGCCCTTCGAGCCTGATCAGCGCCGACGGTTCGGTCACGCCACGGTTGGCGCGCCATTTCGCCAGTGCCATCGCGAGCCCGGCGAGCAGGCCGTCGTTGACCCCGCCGTGGAAGGCCGTGGGAACCGTGGTGAGCAACGCGTCGGTCACCCCGGGCGGGAGCTTCACGCTCAGTCGCTCCACAGTGGACAGTACGTCGACCTCGGGGTCGAGCGGCCGAGACCCGAGCACCGGGTCCGGACCGTCCACGACGGACTCCCAGAGCTCGAGTTCCGCCATCCGCTCCGGCGACGACGCCTCCTCGATGAGCGCGTGCGTCCACCGGCGGACCGACGTGGCGACCGCGGGCAGTTCCGGCGTCTTCCCATCGCGCACGCTTTCCCATGCCGCGGCGAGGTCCGGCAGGATGATCCGCCAGGAGACACCGTCGACGACCAGGTGGTGCAAGGCCACGGCCAGGCGTCCGGGCACGTCGGCGCCGGCGTCGAACCAGACGAACCGTGCCATCACCCCGGCGGCGGGGTTCAGTTCCGCGGTGGCCGTGTCGAGCTCGGCCGCGGCCAGGTCCTGCCAGGCCGGTTCGTCCCACTGTCCGTCGCAGCCGACGCAGTGGATCAGCTCGGCGGCGTCCACCGAACCCGGCGGCTTGACCTCCAGCGCGCCGTCGCCGTCCAGGATCAGCCGCGACCGCAACAGATCGTGGCGGTCCAGTACCGCGTTCAGCGTCTTGACCAGACCGTCGGCGTCGATGCCCGGCGGCAGCTCGAGCGTCACGGACATCGAGAAGCGGTCGAAGCTGTATTCATGGGGCCTCAACGGGGAAGCGTGTTTCGGCCCGCCGCCGAGTTCCAGCATGTACTTCGCGACCGGGAGCAGTGGCAGCACACCGGTTCCGCCGCCCTCGAACTCCTCGAGCACCGGTCCCGCACCGGCCAGCCGGTTCGCGACCGCGACCTCGGCCAGCTCGGCGACGTTGCGGTACTCGAAGATCTCCCGAGGGCTGACCTCGACGCCGAGCGCCCTTGCCCGGGTCACCACCTGGATCGACCGGATGCTGTCCCCGCCGACGGCGAAGAAGTCGTCATCGATGCCGACGCGGTCGAGCCCGAGGACCTCCGCGTAGACACCGGCGAGGACCTTCTCCTCCGGCGTGGTCGGAGCCCGGTACTCACCACCGGTGAACTCGGGTTCGGGAAGCGCCTTACGGTCGAGCTTGCCGTTGGGGCTCAAGGGAAGCCGGTCGAGGATGACGAACACCGACGGCACCATGAACTCCGGCAGTTTCGCCGCGACGAACCTCCGCAGCTCACGCAGGTCGACGCCGGCGTTCATGTCGAAGTCGAGGTCGCCGATGTTGTCGACGTTCCCGGCGCCGTCGGCCTCGGCTCCGGTGGGGACCACGTAGCCGACCAGTTGCTTGCCGCCGGAACCCCGGCCCTCGCGGACGATCGCCACCGCCTGCGTCACGCTCGGGTGCGCGGTCATCGCGGCCTCGATCTCGGCGGGCTCGATACGGAACCCGCGCACCTTGACCTGGCTGTCGCTGCGGCCGGCGTACTCCAGCACCCCGTCGGCGTTCCAGCGGGCGAGGTCGCCGGTGCGGTACATCCGGTCGCCAGGACGGCCGAAGGGGTCGGCGACGAACCGTTCCGCCGTCAGATCCGTGCGGCCGAAGTAGCCCCGGCCCACGACACCACCGACGTAGAGCTCCCCCGCCACTCCCGGCGCGACCGGCATCAGGCCGGGGCCGAGGACGTAGGCCCGCATGTTGCCGATCGGCGCGCCGATCGGAGCGGGTCCCGTCGCGGTCCACTCGGCGGCCGCGGGCAGGCCGAATGTGGTGGCGTAGAAGGTTTCGCTCTGTCCGTAGGCGTTGACCACCCGGGCACCCGGGACGGCCTCACGCACCTTGGCGACCAGCGAGGCCGACAGGCCCTCCCCGGCGAAGACCACGGTGTCGGCCGAGATCGTGCCGGACACCTGGTCCAGCAGCTCGGAGAACACCGACGGGACCGTGCTGATCATGCCGCCGGTCCAGCCGCCGCGTTCGCCGGCGACCAGGACGTCGCGGACGATTTCGACGCTGTTGCCCGCGCACAGCGACGTGAAGATCTCGAACACCGAGACGTCGAAGTTGACCGACGTTCCCGCCAGGGTCCGCGAGCCCGGCGGCAGATCGATCGCCTTCGCCAGCCGCAGCACGCCGTTGACCACGCTGTGGTGCGTGATCGCGACACCCTTGGGCGTACCGGTCGAACCGGAGGTGTAGATCAGGTACGCCAGGTTCTCCGGCTCCAGCACGCCGTTCCGGTCGCCGTCACCGAGATCTGTCGCGTCGCCGGTCAGCAGGTCCAGCTCGTCGACAAGGAGACGCGGGATGTCGTTCTCCGGCACCTCCTTCACCGACTCGACGTCGGTGAGGACCAGCCTGGGCCGCGCGTCACCCAGGATGTGACCCAGCCGCGTGCTCGGGTAGCGCGGGTCGATCGGCAGGTACGCCGCCCCCGACTTGAGCACACCGAGCAGGCCGACGACCAGCTCGGCGGTGCGCGGCAAGGAAAGCCCGACCACCGTTTCGGGGCCGGCACCACGGCGGACCAGCTCTCGGGCGAGCCGGTTGGCGCGGGCATTCAGCTCCCGGTAGGTGAGCTCCTGTTCCTCGAACACCACCGCGACCGCGTCCGGTGTCGCGGCGACCTGACGCTCGAACAGCCCCGGGATCGTCAGCTCGGGGGTAGGCGAGACGGTGTCGTTGAGCGTGTCGAGCACCCTGTCGCGCTCGCCCTCGGCGAGGACGTCGATCGCGCCGACACGGACCGCCGGCTCTTCGACGATCCGCCGCAGCACCTTGAGGTACCGGACGGCCATGGCCTCGATCGTCTCGTGGTCGAACAGGTCGAAGGCGTACTCGATGTCGCCCTCCACCTCACGTCCGTCGGCACCGGTGACCTCGGCGAGGTTGAAGAACAGGTCGAATTTCGACGTCCCGGTCAGCGCGCGTTCGATACCGACGTCAAGTCCGGGTAGCTCGAACTCCGAGCCCGCGTAGTTCTGCCAGGCGAACATCACCTGGAACAGCGGGTGATACGCGGTCGAACGGTCCGGATTGAGCAGCTCCACGAGCCGCTCGAACGGCGCGTCCTGGTTCTCGTACGCGGCGAGCGACTTGTCCCTGACCTCGTCCAGCAGCCGCGCGAACTCCGGGTTCCCGGCGAGTCCGGCACGCAGGACCCAGGTGTTGACGAAGAAGCCGATCTGATCGGTCAACGCCTCGTCGGTGCGGCCGGCGATCGGGGCACCGATGGTGATGTCGTCCCCGCCGCCCAGCTGGTACAGCAGTACGGCGAGCACCGACTGCAGCACCATCGACACCGTGACGTCGCGGTCGCGGGCGAGCTTTTCCACCTCCGCCAGCAGTTCCGGCTCGATGGTGAAACTCACCATGTCGCCGCGATAGCTCGCCTTCGGCGGCCGCGGCCGGTCCGTCGGCAGCTGTAGCGGCTGCGGAACCCCGGCGAGCTCGTTGCGCCAGTAGCCGGACTGCGCGTTCAGCAGACTGTCCACATCAGACTCGTCGCCGAGCAGTTCCCGCTGCCACAGGGTGTAGTCGGCGTACTGGACCGGGAGCTCCGTCCAGCCCGGCGCGTCACCCCGCAGGCGAGCGGTGTACGCGGTGGCGAGGTCACGTGCCAGCGGCGCCAGCGACTCGCCGTCCCCCGCGATATGGTGCAGCACCAGGACCAGTACGTACTCGTCTTCAGCGGACCGGATAAGCCGCGGCCGCAGGGGAACGTCGGTGGCAAGGACGAACGGGTAGGCCACCGCATCCGCCACGGCGTCGTCCAGTTTCGACGGTGAGACCTCGACGAGCGGAACGTCGACTCGTACCTCGTCCACCGGCAAGACGCGCTGGTACGGAACACCATCGGAGTCCTCGGCGAAGACCGTGCGCAGGCTTTCGTGGCGTGCCACGACATCGCGCAGCGCCTCGGACAGCGCGCCGGCGTCCAGCTCGCCCCTCAAGCGGAGGGCGAGCGGGATGTTGTACGTGGACGAGGGACCGTCGAACTTGTGGATGAACCACATCCGCCGCTGGGCGTAGGAAAGCGGCAGCCGTTCCGGACGCTCCTCCAGGCGCAGCAAGGGCGGCCGCATCCGGACATCGGCCGAGAGGTGTTTGGCCAGCTCCGCGACGGTCGGGCTCTCGAAGACCACCCGGATCGGGATCTCCGCGTCCAACTCGGTACGGATACGGCTGATCAGCCGGGTCGCGATCAGGGAATGCCCGCCGAGGATGAAGAAGTCGTCGTCGATCCCCACCTGCTCGAGTCCGAGGACTTCGGCGTACAGCCCGGCCAGCTTCTCCTCCGCCGCCGTCCTTGGCGCACGGTAGGCGCCGGCGCCGAACTCCGGCTCGGGCAGGGCGGCGCGATCCAGTTTCCCGTTGAGCATCAACGGGATCCGATCGAGCACGACGAACGCCGACGGGACCATGAACTCCGGCAGCCGCTCCGCCACGAACGCGCGCAGGGAGTCGGTGTCGACGTCTCCGACGACGTACCCGACGAGCCGTTTGGTGCCCTTGCCCTCACGGGCGATGACGACGGCCTGGGTGACGTCGGGGTGCGCGGCCAGCGCGGCCTCGACCTCGCCCGGCTCGATCCGGAAGCCGCGCACCTTCACTTGTACGTCGCTTCGGCCGGCATACTCGAGCACGCCATCCGCCGTCCAGCGGGCAAGGTCGCCGGTGCGGTACATCCGCTCGCCGTCCGGTCCGAAGGGGTCGGCGACGAACCGCTCGGCGGTCAGGTCGGCGCGGCCGAAGTAGCCACGGCCGACTCCGCCCGCGACGTACAGCTCGCCGACCACACCTTGGGGAACAGGCTTGAGGCCAGGCCCGAGAATGTAGGTCCGCATATTGCCCAGCGGCGTCCCGATCGGCGCGCCGCCGGGGCCCGCCCACTCATCGGTCGCGGTGAACGTGGTGGCGTAGAAGGATTCGCTCTGCCCGTAGGCGTTGACGACCTGGACATCGGGAATCGCCTCGTGAACCTGGCGCACCAACGCCGCCGGGAGCGCTTCACCGGCGAACACCACCGTGTCCGCGGTGACCTTGCCCGCCACCTGGTCCAGCAGTTCGGCGAAGGCCGACGGAACCGTCGAGATGACGCCACCGGTCCAGCCGCCGCGCTCGCCGAGCACGAGGACGTCGCGGACGACCTCGACGCTCCCACCGGTGCAGAGCGTCGTGAAGATCTCGAAAACCGAGACGTCGAAGTTGATCGACGTCCCCGCCAGCGTCCGCGAACCCGCCTTGGCACCGACGACCGGAGCCAGCCGCAGGACGCCGTTCACCACGTTGCGATGCGTGATGGCGACGCCCTTCGGCGTTCCGGTGGAACCGGAGGTGTAGATCAGGTACGCGAGATCCTGCGGGTGCAACGGTGTGAGCCGGTCCGCGTCGGTGAGGTTGCCCTCCGGCGCGGCGAGCGCGTCCCCGAAGTACAGCGTGGGGATTTCGTTGTGCGGCAACACGTTCACGGTCTCGGCGTCGGTGAGGATCAGATGCGGCCGAGACTCCGACAGGATGAAGTCCAGCCGGTGGCTCGGGTACTTCGGATCGATCGGCAGATACGCCGCCCCCGATTTCAGCACCCCGAGCAACGCCACGACCAGGTCGGCCGTCCGCGGCAGGGACAACCCGACCACGGTCTCCGGGCCGGCACCTCGGCTCATCAGCGTATGCGCCAGACGATTGGCCTTGGCGTTCAGCTCCCGATAGGTCAGCTGCCGGTCCTCGAAGACCACGGCGATCGCGTCCGGTGTCTCCGCCGCCTGGTGCTCGAAGAGCGCCGGGACGGTGACCTCGGGCGTCGGCTCCGCGGTGTCGTTGAACGCCCGCAGCAACCGCTCACGTTCGCCGGTCTCGACGACCTCGACCGCGCCCAGCTTGACGTGCGGGTCGGTGACCAGCTGCTGCAGCACCAGGCCGAACCGGGCCGCGAGCGTCTCGACGGCGTCCGGCGCCAGCACAGTGCGCTGGTAGACCAGGTTCAGCCGCAGATGCGGGTCGGCGTCGGCCATCACGGTCACCGGGTAGTGCGTGGCCGAGAACGGCCGGATACCGGTGATCTCGAGCCCCGCGCTCTCGTGCGCGTCATTCAGCCCGGCCTGGTCGACCGGATACGACTCGAACACCACCAGCGTGTCGAACAGGTTGTTCAATCCGACGATCCGCTGGATCTCGCTCAGGCTGTAATGGTGCTGGTCCAGCAACGCGCCTTGACGGTTCTGCAATGCGGTGAGCACATCGGCGAGGGTGTCCGCCTGCGAGTACCGCACCCGGACCGGCAGCGTGTTGATGAACATGCCGACCATCGAGTCCACACCGGACAGTGCCGGCGGGCGTCCGGATACGGTGGCCCCGAACACGACGTCCTGACGCGCGGTCAGCTGTCCGAGCAGCACCCCCCAGGCACCCTGGACGATCGTGTTGACGGTGACACCCAGCTCGGCGGCCCGGCGGGTCAGCTCGCGCATCTCGGCCGCGGGCATG
This sequence comes from uncultured Actinomycetota bacterium, assembly GCA_963766045.1. Taxonomy (GTDB): domain Bacteria; phylum Actinomycetota; class Actinomycetes; order Mycobacteriales; family Pseudonocardiaceae; genus Amycolatopsis. Next base: position 58,539 of record CAVXYN010000004.1, read on the forward strand.
GTGACCTCGACCTGGTCGACCCCACTGCTGTCCTTTTCGGACAGGGCGTCGGGAACCAGGATCGTCGGCTCTTCGACACCGTCGAACTCGTTGCCCCACAACCGGACCGATTCCGCACGGTCCTGCCTGGCCAGCCAGAGCAGGAAGTCCTTGTACCCACGGACACGCGGTAAGGCAGCCGTGTCGCCGCGGTAGGCGTAGAGCCGCAGCAGGTCCTGCATCAGCAGCGGCAGTGACCAGCCGTCGAAGAGCACGTGGTTCGCGGTCAGGACGAGCTCCGATTTCTCGTCCTCCATCCGCACCAGCGAAAGGCGCAGCAACGGCGGCCTGGTGACCTCGAAGTGCTCGCCGTGGTCTTCGGCAAGGAACTCCTCGAACGCCTCTTCGCGCTCAGCTTCCCCAAGGTGCCGCAGATCGATCTCGCGCCACGGCAGCTCGACGCCGTCGACGACGAGCTGCACCTGCTCACCGGCGGCACTGTCGACGAACGCGGTCCGCAGGTTCGGGTACCGGTCCAGCATCGCCTGTCCGGCGGCCCGCATCCGGTCGGCGTCGACCTCGCCGGAAAGGTGCATCGCGAGCTGCATCTGGTAGGCGTCGAACGAAGAGTCGACTGGTGTCGCGTGATCCCCGCTGCCGTGCGGCGCTGTGGATCCACGTGGTTCCTGGCAAGGCGGAGGAAAGCCCTCGTACCGGGTTGTACTCGGGCTTTTCTCCAACGCGGCCAGGGGCCGCGTGGGCCGCAGCGGCGTGCGGCAAGTGGGGTCACGCGACACCAGCATCGTGTGGAACAGCAAGCCGGCCTGCAACGCGGTCAGCGGCCAGACGTCGGCCAGGCCGGGGTACTCGCGCTCCCACTTCTCGATGTCCTGCTGCGTCACCGAAACCAGCGACAGGTCCGACGGCGTCAGCCCGCCCGCGCCCGGCTCGGCGACGTGCCGCGCCAGATCTTCCAGTGCCGACACCCAGAGATCGGCCAGCTCCTCGACGTCCTCCCGGGCGAACAGCGCGGCGGGGAACCCGAAGGACGCGACGAGCCTGTCCCCGGTCACCATCGCCTGGACGTCCAAAGTGGACAGCGCGGGCATGTCGGCGTCGAGGTCGGCCTCCAGCTCGGCGGTGCCTGGCGCCTGGGTCCAGCCCAGTCCGCGCAGTTCCTCCGGCATGTCGGCTTCGGAGAACCGGCCGAGGTAGTTGAAGCCGATCTGCCCGGTCGGGTGTCCGGCGAGTTCGGCGCCGGTCTCGGCGTTCAGGTATCGCAGGAGACCGTAGCCCATCCCCTTGTCCGGGACGGCGAGCAGTTGTTCCTTGACCGCCTTGACGATCGCGCCGATCGTCGCCCCGTCTTCGACATCGAGCCGGACCGGGAACATGCTGGTGAACCAGCCGACCGTACGGGAAAGGTCCGCGCCCGGAACGATTTCTTCCTCGCGGCCGTGACCTTCGAGCCGGATCAGCGTCGAGGATTCGGTCACTCCGCGCTTCTCGCGCCACTTCGCGACGGCGATCGCGAGTGTGGCGAGCAGACCGTCGTTGACCCCGCCGCGATAGACCGCGGGCACCGAGGTCAGCAGGGTGTCGGTCACCGACGCCGGCAGCTCGACCCGCACCTGCTCCACAGTGGACAGAAGATCGACTTCAGGGTCCAGCGCACGCGAACCCAGCAGAGGGTCGGGTCCGTCGACGATTGACCGCCACAGGTCCATTTCCGTGACCCGCTGGGACGCCTCGTCGATGAGGGCGTGTGTCCATCGCCGCGCCGAGGTCGTGACCTCGGGCAGTTCGGGCGTCTTGCCCTCGCGGACGGCGCCCCAAGCGGCGGCGAAATCCGGGATCAGGATGCGCCACGAAACCCCGTCGATCACCAGGTGGTGCAACGCGATGGCGATCCTGCCGCCCTCGGCCTTGTCGAACCAGACGAACCGGGCCATCACGCCGTCGGCAGGGTCGAGCCGTCCAGCCGCGTCATTCAACTCCGCGGTGGCCCGCTCGCGCCAGGCGTCATCCCAGTCGCCGTCGTACGCGACCCGATGGACAAGCGGTGCGACGTCGATCGAGCCCTGCGGGAAGACCTCGATCGCCCATTCACCGTTCTTGACCAGCTGCGATCGCAGCATGTCGTGCCGGTCGAAGACGGCCGAGATGGTGGCGTGCAGCCCGGCTTCGTCGATTCCCGCCGGGAGATCCAGCCAGACCGACATGGCAAAGCGGTCGAAGCTGTATTGATGGGTTCTCGGCTGGGAAACGCACCTCGAACCTGCACCCATCTCCGTCATGTACCGGGCGATCGGCAGCAGCGGCAGCCTGCCGACCCCGCCGCCCTCGTACTCCTCGAGCACGGGACCGGCGCCGGCCTGCTTGTTCTCGAGTGCGATTTCGGCGAGCCGGGCGGCCGTCCGGCATTCGAAGATCTCGCGCGGCGAGACCTCGATGCCGCGAGCGCGTGCCCGGGTCACGACCTGGATCGAGCGGATGCTGTCGCCGCCGATCGCGAAGAAGTCGTCGTCGGCGCCGACGCGGTCGAGACCGAGCACCTCGGCGTACACCGCCGCGATGGTCTTCTCCTCGTCGGTCGCCGGCGCGCGGTACTCGCCGCCGGTGAACTCCGGCTCGGGCAGTGCCTTGCGGTCGAGCTTCCCGTTGGGGGCCAGCGGAAGCCGGTCCAGCAGCACGAAGGCGGACGGGACCATGAACTCCGGCAGCCGATGCGCGACGAACTTGCGCAGGTCCGCCATCTCGACGCCGGCGCGGAAGTCGGCGTTGTCCGCGTCGCCGATAAAGGCGGGGACGATGTAGCCGACGAGTTGCTTGCCGGTGTTGCCGCGTCCATCCCGAGCGACGACGGCCGCCTGCGCGACGCCGGGGTGCGCGGTCAGCGCGGCCTCGACCTCGCCGGGCTCGATCCGGAAGCCCCGCACCTTGACCTGCTCGTCCCCACGGCCCGCGTACTCGATCCGGCCGTCCGCGTTCCATCGCGCCAGGTCACCGGTGCGGTACATCCGTTCCCCCGCGGGACCGAACGGGTCCGGCACGAATCGCTCCGAGGTAAGACCGGACCGGCCGTGGTAGCCGCGGCCGATGGCGCCGGCGACATACAGCTCGCCCACCACACCAGGGGCGACCGGGGTGAGGTCCGGGCTCAGGACATAGGTCCGCATATTGCCGAGCGGGTTGCCGATCGGCGCGTTGCCCAGGCCGTCCCAGTCGTCATCCGGCGTGAGGGTGAACGTGGTGGCGTAGAACGATTCGCTCTGGCCATACGCGTTGACCACACGGATGTCCGGCATCGCCTCGCGGACCCGTCGCACGAGCGATCCCGACAGGCCCTCACCGGCGAAGACCACGGTGTCCACAGTGGACTTCTCGGCGATGACGTCCACCAGTTCGGCGAACACCGACGGAACGGTGCTCACGACGTTCCCGGTCCAGCCGTCGCGCTCCCCCAGCACGAGGACGTCACGCACGATCTCGACGGTGGCGCCGTGGCACAGCGAGGTGAAGATCTCGAACACCGAGACGTCGAAGTTGATCGACGTGCCCGCCAGCATCCGGGCTCCCGCTTTCGCGCCGACGACCTCGGCCAAGCGCAGGACGCCGTTGACGACACCCGCGTGCGTGATCGCGACGCCCTTCGGCGTGCCGGTGGATCCCGACGTGTACATCACGTACGCCAGGTTCTGCGGCATGGCCGGTACCACCGCGACGGTTTCGTCGGCCAGTTCGTCCAGGCACACCACGGGAACTTCGGTCTCCGGCAGAACCGGCGCGGTCGCGCTGTCGGTGAGGACGAAGACGGGGTCCGCCTCCGACAGGACGAAATCGAGCCTGCTGCTCGGGTACTTCGGGTCGATCGGCAGGTACGCCGCCCCGGCCTTGAGGATCGCGAGCATCGCGACGGCCAGCTCGGCCGATCGCGGAACCGCGAGTCCTGCCAGGGTTTCCGGACCGAGCCCGCGGGCCGCGAGTTGTCCGGCGAGCCGGTTCGCCCGCTCGTCGAGCTCCCGGTAGGTCAGCTCGACGTCCTCGAATACGACCGCGGTCGCTTCCGGCGTCTCGGCCGCCTGGCGCTCGAACAGGCCGGTGACGGTGACGTCCGGCGTCGGCGCCGCGGTGTCGTTGAGACCGGTGAGCAGCCGTTCCCGTTCATCGGAGGTCAGCACATCGATCCGGCCGACCGGCAGTTCCGGCGTTTCGACCAGCCCGCGCAGGACCCGCACGAATCGCGCGCCGATGGTCTGCACGGTGGCGTGGGTGAACAGGTCGGTGGCGTACTCGATCTCGCCGCGGATGCCGCCGGTGGCCTGCGGGATGAAGTTGAACTCCAGGTCGAACTTCGCCGTCCCGCTGGGAATCGTCTCGAGCGAGGCCTTGAGGCCGGGCAGTTCGACGTCGACGTGGTTGACGCTCTGCCAGGTGAACATGACCTGGAAGATCGGGTGATAGGCGGTGGACCGCTCGGGATTGAGCAGTTCCACCAGCCGCTCGAACGGCGCGTCCTGGTTGTCGTAGGCGGCAAGCGCCTTGTCCCCGACGCGGTCCAGCAGGTCACCGCCCGCCGGGTTGTCGCTCAGGTCGACGCGCAGGACCCACGTGTTGACGAAGAACCCGATGAGGTCCATCAGAGCCTCGTCGGTCCGGCCGGCGATCGTCGACCCGATGGTGATGTCGTCGCCACCGCCGAGCCGGCGCAACAGCACCGCCAGCGTCGACTGCAGCATCATCGGCAGGGTGAGGCCGCGTGAGCGCGCCAGTTCCTCCGCCGCCGCGACCAGTTCGGGCTCGATCTCGTAGTGCGCCATGTCGCCGCGGTGGCTGGCGACGGGCGGGCGGGCGTGGTCGATCGGCAAGGGAACCTGGTGCGGAACACCGGTCAGCTCGTCGGTCCAGTAGGCCAGCTGCGCGGCGATCGCACTGTCCGGATCGGACTCCTCACCCAGCGCCTCGCGGTGCCAGAGCGTGTAGTCCGTGTACTGCACCGGAAGTTCGGGCAGTTCCGCCTCGGCGCCTTCGAGCCTGGCGGCATAGGACTCCGACAGGTCGCGGATCAACGGTGCGATCGACTCGCCGTCGGCGGCGATGTGGTGGATCAGCAGGACGAGTACATGTTCATCCACAGAGGACCGGAACAGGGTGGCCCGGACGGGGATCTCCGCCGACAGGTCGAAGGCGTACGCCGACGCCGACGAGATCCCGGCCGAGACCTCGTCCGAGGTGACGTCGACGACCGGCAGGTCCAGCTCGGCCGTCGCCTCGGGCGCGACCTCCTGGTACGGCACGCCGTCGGCGTCCTCGAGGTACAGCGTCCGCAGGCTTTCGTGCCTGAGGACCAGATCGCCGAGGGCCGACTTCAGCGCACCGGCGTCCAGCACGCCGGACAACCGCAGCACGATCGGGATGTTGTAGGTCGCCGACGGCCCCTCGAAACGATGAATGAACCACAATCGGCGCTGCGCGAACGAAAGGGGAATCATCTCCGGCTCTACTCCTTGATCATCTTGCGCAGTTGCGGCCTGCTGGCCTTGGCGATGGTGTTCCATTCGCTCGAGAGCCGAGCGATCGTCGGGTACTGGAAGATCGACCGGATCGACACGCTGACCCCGATCTCCTTGCGGATCCGGCCGATGAGCCGGGTCGCCATCAGCGAATTGCCGCCGATGCCGAAGAAGTCGTCGTCGATGCCTACCTCGTCCGCGCCGAGCACGTCGGCGAATAGTCCACAAAGGACCTCTTCGTGCTTCGTCCTCGGCCCGCGCTTCTCGGACGGCGCGGCTTCGTCTTCGTCTTCCTCGCGCACGATTTCCAGTACGCCGTCGGCGGTCCAGCGGGCGAGCTCGCCGGTGCGATACATCCGCTCGCCGTCACCGCGGGGATCGGCGACGAACCGGCTCACGGTCAGCCCGGTGTCCCCGTACTGACCGCGGGCGACCGGCGCCGCGACGTACAGCTCTCCCACCACTCCGGGCAGGACCGGGGTGAGCCCGGCACCGAGCACGTACGCGCGCCCGTGGCCGAGGGCTGGGTCCGCGGCGAACCCCGAGTCATCGGAGAGGTCGACTTCGGCTCCGGCGGAGAGGGCGGCAAGGACTTCCAGCTCCGTCGCCGCCCGGACCCGCTCCCCGGTCGCGATGCTCGCGGCCAGCCGGGTCACGCCATTGACCAGCACCTCGTGGGTGACGGCGACGGAGTCGTGGCGAAGGCACGCGAGATGCCGCGGCCCGATCGGCTGTGCCGGGTCGGTGTCGTGCCCGCCGGGCTCCCCGAGAAGAAGCCGTGGGATATCGGCGTCCGGCAGGTCGGCCCCGCCGATGATCAGCGAGGCGTCGGCGTTCGCGCCCAGGACATACGCGGCACCCGCTTTGAGCGTCGCGAGCACTGCCGTGACGAGGTCCACCGACCGCTCGAGTGCGATCGCCACCACCTTGTCCGGTCCGGCGCCGGCCTGGATAAGCCGGTGCGCGAGGAGGTTCGCCACCGCGTTCAGTTCGCGGTAGCTCACCGGCGCGTCGCCCGTGACGGCGATCGCGTCCGGCGTCGCGGCGACTTGACGCTCGAACAGCGCGGCCATGGTCGGCTCCGCCGTCTTGATGTCCGTGACACCGAAGCCGCACACCAGTTCGCGCTCGGCCTCGTCGAACACGTCCACCGCGCCGATCTTCAGGTCCGGCTCGGCAACGACCTGCCGCAGCACCCGGAGGAACCGCTCCGCGATGCGCTCGACGGCGTCGTGTTCGAAGACGTTCAGCTGATAGTCGAGGTTCAGCCGCAGCGGCGCCGTGGACAGGACCATCAGCGTCAGCGGGTAGTTGCCGCCCGGTGCCGACCGCACGCCGTCGACCCGGAGCCCGGCGGTGGCCTCGGCCTCGCCGATCCCGGCCTGGTCGATCGGGTAGGACTGGAAGACGACGAGCGTGTCGAACAGTGCGTCGACCCCGGCGGCCCGGTGGATCTCGCTCAGGCCGTAGTGATGGTGGTCCATCAGCGCCGCCTGACGGTCCTGCAGCCGGGTCAGCACGTTCGCGAAGGTCTCCCCCGGCGCGCAGTCCGCACGCACAGGAACGGTGTTGATGAACATCCCGACCATGGACTCGACCCCGGTCAGTGCCGAAGGCCTGCCGGAAACGGTGGCCCCGAAGACGACGTCCTGGCGTCCGGTCAGCTGACCCAAGAGAATCGCCCATACGCCTTGTACCAGCGTGTTCGCCGTGACACCCAGTTCCGCGGCGCGCCGGGACAGGTCTCGCGACTCGTCCTCGGAGAGACCGATCTCGACCTGACCGATCCCCGAATGAGTGTCCACTTCGGACTTAGGAGCGAGCAACGTGGGCTCGTCGATCCCGTCGAGTTCCGCCGCCCAGGCACGAGCGGCCTCCTCGTGGTCGCGTTTCGCCTGCCAGGCCAGGAAATCCTGGAAGCCGCGGACCTCGGGCAGCCCGGAAGCGTCGCCACCAGCGGCGTAGAGCCGCAGCAGTTCCTCGAGCAGCACCAGTTCCGACCAGCCGTCGAACAACAGATGGTGCGCGGTGAGCACCAGCTCGTACACCTCGTCGCCGGTCCGGACGAGCGCCATGCGCAGCAACGGCGGCGCGGTCAGGTCGAAGCTGACCGCGTGATCCTCGGCCAGCAGCCGCTGGAAGGAATCGGCACGGTAGTGCTCGGGCACCGAGCTCAGGTCCGTCTTCCACCAGGGCAGCTTCACGTTGTCCAGCACGATCTGGACGTGCCCGCCCTGCGCGTCGGTGACGAACGCGGTCCGCAGGTTCGCGTGCCGGTCCAGCAGGGCCTGCCCGGCGGCGCGCATCCGCTTGGCGTCGACCTTTCCGTGGAGCCGGAAGGAAAGCTGCATCTGGTACGCGTCGGATTTCGCGTCGGACAGCAGGGTGTGGAACAGCATCCCGGACTGGAGCGGTGTCAACGGCCACGCGTCCACGAAACCGTAGTAGCGCTTCTTCCACCCGGCGATCTCGGCCGGGGTGGCCTTGACCAGCGACGTCGGCTCGTAGGGCTCGTCGAATTGCTCCTCACCCGACGTGCGGTTGGCCGCGACGACACCGGCGAGCTTCGCCACCGTCTTGGCCGCGAAGATCTCGCGCGGGCTGACCCTCATCCCGACCGCCCTTGCCCGCGAGCCGAGCTGGATCGAGCGGATGCTGTCGCCGCCCATCATGAAGAAGTCGTCATCGACCCCGACCCGTTCCAGACCGAGGACGTCGGCGAACAGTTCCGCGAGCGCGGCTTCGTCCTCCGTGGACGGAGCCCGGTACGCGGCGCCGGTGAACTCCGGCTCAGGCAGCGCCCGCCGGTCCAGCTTTCCGTTGGGTGTCAACGGAAGGTGATCGAGGGCGACCAGCGCGGCGGGGACCATGAACTCCGGCAGCCGTTCCGCGACGAACTCCCGCAGTTCCCCGACGTCGATCGCGGCGGCGTCCCGGTCCTGGACGACGTACCCGACGAGCTGCTTGGCGCCACCCTTGCTCTCACGGGCGATCACGACCGCGTGCGCGACCCCGGTGTGGGCGGCCAGCGCGGCCTCGATCTCGCCCAGCTCGATCCGGAATCCGCGCACCTTCACCTGGAAGTCGACGCGGCCGACGTAGTCGATCACGCCGTCGTCACGCCATTTCACCAGGTCACCGGTGCGGTACATACGCTCGCCAGGGGTGAAGGGGTTGGCGACGAACCGGTCCGACGTCATCCCCGGCCGGTTGAGATAGCCGCGGGCCAGCTGGACGCCGGCCAGGTAGAGCTCACCCGTCACGCCGACCGGGACCGGCCGCAGCGCCGAGTCGAGCACATAGAGCTGGGTGTTCCACACCGGTCCGCCGATCGGGACACTCGTGGCGCCGGGCTCGTGGCGGTGCTTCCAGTAGGTGACCTCGACGGCGGCCTCGGTGGGTCCGTAGAGGTTGTGCAACTCCGTCTTGGGGAACGCCTTGCCGAACCGCTCGGCCAGGTCGACAGGCAGCGCTTCGCCGGCCGCCTCGACCCGGCGAAGGCTCGTGATGCCCTGCGCGGTGGGTTCGTCGACGAACGCGGTCAGCATCGACGGGACGAAGTCGACCTCCGTGACGTTCTGCTCGCGGATCAGCCGCGCCAGGTACTCCGGATCCTTGTGCCCGTCCGGCCGCGCGATCACCAGCGCCGAACCGACCAGCAGCGGCCAGAACAGTTCCGGTACGGAGACATCGAACCCGATCGACGTCTTCAGCAGCATGCGGTCGTTCTCGGTGAGCCCGTATTCGTCGTGGCCCCAATGGAGCCGGTTCATGATCGCCTCGTGGGAGACCACGACACCCTTCGGACCACCGGTCGAACCGGACGTATAGATCACGTACGCGGCGTTCGTCACCGAGGTGTCCACAGTAGACGGATTGTCGGCCGGATACGCCTCGACGTCAGGCAGCTCGTCCAGGATCAGCAACGGCTTCGCGTCGTCGAGCATGTAGGTGACGCGCTCTTCCGGCAGGTCCGGGTCGATCGGGAGGTAGGCGGCGCCCGCCTTGAGCACGGCATAGAGCGCGATGAGCAGCTCGAACGACCGCGGCTGCCGGACGGCGACGAGGCTCTCAGGCCCGGCACCCTGCTCGATGAGCCAGTGCGCCAGCCGGTTGGCCCGCGCGTTCATCTCGCTGTAGCTGAGCTTCCGGCCCTCGAAGATGAGCGCGGGCCTGCTCGGGGTGCGCGCGACCTGGTCCTCGAATTCGGCGATCAGCGTCGCCTCACGGACCGGGGCCGAGGTGTCGTTGAAGCCGCGGACGATCCGGTTCCGCTCGTCGGTGTCGAGGAGGTCGAGCGCGCCGATCCGGGCGCGGGGGTTCGCGACCATCTGCTGCACCAGCCGGACAAGCCGCGTCGCGATGCTCCGGATCGCGCCCTGCTCGAACATGTTCCGCTGGAACTGCAGGGAAAGCCGCACCTGCGCGTCGGCCTCGGCCAGCACGGTCAGCGGGTAGTGGTTGCCGATGAACGGGCGGATCCCGGTGACGGCGATCCCCGCCGCGGCCGTGGTCTCGTTGATGCCGATCCGCTCCACCGGCGCGGAATCGAACAGCACCAAGGTGTCGAACAGCGCGCTGAGCCCGGTGGACTGGTGGATTTCGGTCAGGCCGTGGTACTGGTGGTCCGCCAGTTCGGCCTGCCGATCCTGCAACCGGTGCAGGAATTCGAAGACCGTGTCCGCCGGGTCGAACCGCACCCGCACCGGCACGGTGTTGACGAACGTGCCGATCATCGCGTCCGAACCCGCGAGTGCGGAGGGACGGCCGGGGACGGTCGCACCGAAGAGGACGTCCTCCCGTCCGGTCAGACCGCCGAGCAGGATCGCCCACGCACCCTGGATGAGTGTGTTCACACCGACGCCGAGTTCCACCGCGCGCCAGGAAAGCTCGCGGGCCTCCCCGACCGGCAACGGGGCTTCGACCCGCCCGATGCCGACGGTGTCCACTTCGGACGCCGTCGTCGGCACCAGCAGAGTCGGCTCTTCGATTCCCTCGAGCTCGTCGGCCCAGACTCGCGCTGTGGTCTCACGGTCCTGTTCGGACAGCCAGGTGAGGAATTCTTCGTACTCCGAAACCCTGGGCAGGGTCTTGGTGTCCCCGTTCGCGGTGTAGAGCCGGAGGAGTTCGCGCATCAACGGTCGTACCGAACGGCCGTCGAAGAGCACGTGGTGTGCGGTGACCACCAGCTCGGCCCGGTCCGGGCCCAGTTCGACCAGCGTCATCCGCAGCAGCGGCGGGTTCGAGAGGTCGAACCGCTCACGGCGGTCTTCGACGAGGAAGCGTTCGAACGCCACGCCTCGCGCGCCTTCGGCCAGCGCGCCGAGGTTGATCTCCTCCCAAGGCAATTCGACGCTCTCCACGACGACACGGACGTGGTCGCCGGCGTCATCCGCGACCACGGCGGTCCGGAGGTTCGCGTGCCGGTCGAGCAAGGTCTGCGCGGCGCCGCGGAGACGTTTCGCGTCGACCTCCCCCGAGAGGTGCACGACGAACTGGAGCTTGTACGTGTCGAACGCGGACTCGTCGACCATGCTGTGGAACAACAGCCCCGACTGAAGCGGAGTCAGCGGCCAGACATCGGTCAGCCCCGGATATTGCCTTTCCCAAGCGTCGATTTCGTCCTGGTTCACCGAAACCAGCGACACGTCCGACGGCGTCAACCCACCCACAACCGGACCGGCCAACTCCTCCACCCCATCTCTGCCTGAATACCCATCCGGAATCTCATTTCCGGTGAATATGGAATTTCCTTGACATCGGACGCCTGCTGCTCGAGCGGCGCTTGAGCCCCCAGCGGGATCGGCCGGAAGATCCCGGCCCTCCAACACCTTCAGCCTTGCGGCGGCGCTGGGTCAAGGAAGTACCTGACCACGATGTTTCCGGCGCCGTTCACCCGTCCTGTCGACGGGACAACCCTTCGCAGCGGCCACCGGCCGAGTGTATGAAGAGAAGCGTCCGGCTTTATCGCGTCGCATTTCGAAAGGATGTGCGTCGAATGTTCGTTCCCCATCACTATCGCGAACCGAACGGGACGTGGATGGTCGACGTGCTCCGCGGCAATCCGCTGGCACTGCTCGTGTCCAACGGGCCCGAAGACGGCGAGCCGTTCGCGACCCATCTGCCGGTGATCCCCGATCCGGAAATGGACGGCGAATGGTCCGAAGATCTTTCGGGCGGTCTTTTGCTGGGGCATATGAACCGTGCGAATCCACATTGGAAGTCACTCGAGGACGGCACGCCGGTGCTGGTGATCTTCACCGGGCCGCACGCCTACATCTCCCCGACCGTGTACGAGGTGACACCGGCGGCTCCGACTTGGAACTTCACCTCGGTACACGTACACGGGGTTTTGCACAAGATCACCGGGATGGATCCCACGCTGGAAGTCGTGAAAGCGACCGTGCGGGCTTTCGAGGCCGATTTCGGCACAGGCTGGGACATGGAGAAGTCCCTCAACTACTTCCGGCAGATCGCATCGGCCGTCGGCGCCTTCCGGATCACCATTTCCAAGGCGGACGGCATGTTCAAGCTCAGCCAGGAACAGAAACCCGAAGTCCGGGACCGGGTCACGCAGTCGTTCGCCGAACGCGACTCGGCCCGGCACCGCGCGACCGCGAAGCTCATGACCCAGCTGCCCTAGTCCGTGGTCGGCCGGGGGTGCGTGAAAGTGCGTGAGGGCCACCCTGACGTACTCGCACAGGTCGTGAAGGTGGCCTTCGCAACACTACGAACCAAGCGAGGTGTGAAGACATGACCGTCGACAGCGCGGAACTGGTTGTCGAGACCCCTTACATCTGGCGCGCACGCCGCCCGGATGCCCGCCACCGCCTGATCTGTTTCCCGCACGCGGGTGCCGGAGCGGGCGCGTATGCCGAATGGGCGGATCTGCTGCCACCGGAGATCGAACTCGTCGCCGTGCAGTTGCCGGGACGGCAGAACCGGATCATGGAGGATCCGTTCACCGAGACCGGTCCACTGATCCGGGTGCTCGCCCAGGCCCTTCGCCCGGTGCTGGACGGTTCGTTCGCGTTCTTCGGTCACTCCTGCGGCGCGGTGATGGCCTTCGAACTCGCCCGCGTGCTGCGTGGCCGAGGCGGACCGGTGCCGAGTCACCTGTTCTTCTCCGCACAGCCGGCGCCGCAGCTGTTCGACCAGGTCCCCCGGCTGCACGATCTCACCGACGACGAGTTCCGCGAGCAGGTCGCGCAGCTCGGCGGCCTCGACCCGGAGATCGCCGAGGACGAAGACGTCATGGACGCGCTCCTGCCGACGCTGCGCGCGGATTTCGAGATGTGGGAACAACATCCGGTCGCGCCCGGTGCCCCGCTCGACGTGCCGGTCACCGTGCTTTCCGGGCGGGACGACCCGCGTGCCCCTGGCACGACCGTCGAAGGCTGGCGTGAGCACACCACCGCGCCGTTCCATGCCGAGTACTACCCGGGTGGCCATTTCTACTTCCTCGACGCGCCCGCAGAAGTCGTCGGGTTCATCGGCCGGGCGCTGCTGGCGCCGAGCATGACCGGGAGGGTCTCATGACAACGTCCGAAGCCGTCGATCCGGAGCTCGTCGCCAGGATCGAGTCCGCCACCCAGGAGGTTCCCGGGGTTTGGCAGGCCGTCGCCGTCGTGCGCCAGGGCGCGCGGTCCACCGCTCCCGCCGTCACCGTACCCGCGCCTGTCGCCGAGACTCCCTTGCCGGACAACGGGAACAAGCCGTCATCCGAGGTGTATGGCCCTGCGCCGCAGATCCCCGAAGGTGCGCCGATGACGCTGCAGGACGCGCTGCGGCAGGCCGCCGAACAGGTTCCGGAGAAGGGCACGATCTTCGTGCCCAGCGAGGGCGAGCCGGCGCTGCAGAGCTTCCCGGAACTCGTCGCCGACGCCGAACGGGTGCTCGCCGGGTTGCGTGCCGCGGGCCTTCGCCCCGGTGACGCCGCGCTGTTCCAGTTCGACGACAACCGTGGCTACATCACGGCTTTCTGGGCTTGCGTGCTCGGTGGGTTCGTGCCGACCCCGGTCGCGGTCGCGACGACGTACGCGGCGCCCAACGCGGTGAACCGCAGGCTCTACAACGCGTGGAACCTGTTGAACCGTCCCGTTCTGCTCACCGACAGCGCGACCGCGCCCGCCCTCGCCGGTGTCCGGGAGCTGTGGGAGGAGCCGGACATCCGGATCCTGACCGTCGAGGAGCTTGGCGCGAACGAGCGCGATTCCGGCTGGTTCCCCACACAGCCGGAGTCGCCCGTGTTCAACCTGCTCACCTCCGGCAGTACCGGGGTGCCGAAATGTGTACAGCACACGAACGCGAGCGTCGCGGCCCGCACCTGGTCCAGCGCGCAGGAACGCGGCTACGGCCCGGATGACGTCACGCTGATCTGGATGCCGCTCGACCACGTCGCGATCGTGATGTACAACGTGCGCGATGTGTTCCTCAAGATCCTGCACGTGAACGCGCGGATCGACGCGTTCCTCGGCGATCCGTTGCTGTGGCTGGATTGGCTGGACGAGTACAAGGCGACGAACACGTGGGCGCCGAACTTCGCCTTCGCGATGATCAACGAGCGTGCGGACGAGATCGCCGGCCGGGAATGGGACCTCTCGCGGGTGCGGGCGATCACGAACGCCGGTGAGCCGGTGGTGGCCGCGACCAGCCACCGCTTCCTCGATCTGCTGGAGCCCCACGGTCTGCCCGCCGACTCGATGTGGCCCGCCTGGGGCATGTCGGAGACCTGCTCGGCGGTGACCTATACCTGTCAGAAACGAGACGACCACACGGCCGGGATGGTCGTCATCGCGCCGTCGTCGATGACCGGGGAGATCCGGTACGCCGAGGCGAGCGAACCGGACGCGGTGCCGTTTTCCGAAGTGGGACCACCGATTCCCGGATTCGGGGTGCGCATCGTCGACGACGGTGGTGCGACGCTGCCGCAGGACCGCATGGGCGAGCTCGAGGTCCGCGGCGGCGCGATGATGAGCGGCTACCACAACAATCCGGACGCCAACCGTGACTCCTATACCGAGGACGGCTGGTTCCGCACCGGCGACCTCGCGTTCGTCCACAATGGATCGGTCGTGATCTGCGGGCGTAAGAAGGACCAGATCGTGGTGCGCGGCATCAACTTCATCGCGCACGAGATCGAGGCCGTCGTCGAGCAGGTCGACGGGGTTCGGGTGACCTTCAGCGCGGCCTCCGGGATCCGCGAACCGGGCGAGGGTTCCGACCGCCTGGTCATCTTCTACGTCCCGACGAGCTGGGACACCGACGCACTCGCCAAGACCACGCAAGAGGTCCGGGCCGCGCTGGTGCGGGAGATCGGGATAGGACCGGACCTGCTGGTCCCGGTCACCGACGCCGAATTCCCCAAGACCGGCAGCGGAAAGATCCAGCGCGGCCAGCTCGTGGGAGAACTCAAGGCAGGCCGGTTCGCCGACCGGATCGCCGACGGTGACGAGTCCGCCGAAGACGACACCTGGTTCTTCCGGCGTCAGTGGTCTCCCCTGCCCGAGGTGGCCGCCTCCGGTGACGACGGGGTCCGGCTGGTGTTCGCCGAGGATCGTCAGCTGCTGCAACTGGGCCTCGAAGGCCCGGTCGTCGCCGTCCGCAAGGGCGACGAGTTCGCCGAGGAGGCTCCGGACCGGTTCCGGGCCGCACCGGACGACGTCCGTCGAGTGCTGGAGAACGTGACGGCCCACCACGGTGCGATCTCGACGATCGTCTTCGCCTGGCCGCTCGACAGCGAACCCGAGGCGCCCGCGGCAAGGCTCGCCGCCGTGACCGCGCAGCTGACGTCGCTGCTGGAGGCGTTGGGCGACGGCGAATTCGGCAAGCCCCGGCTGCTGGTCCTCACCTCGGGTGCGGTGCACGCCAGTGACGGGGACAAGGTCGACCTTGGCACCTGTGCGGTGCCCGGTCTGATCCGCACGGCGGTGACCGAGGCTCCGCTGCCGGTGATCCGCCAAGTCGACCTGCCCGGTGACAAATCCGGCTGGTCGGCCGCGCTTCGTGCCGAGCTTTCCGACGGCACCACGACCGGCGTCGTGGCGATCCGCGGCGGTGGACGGCTGCGGGCGAGGCTGCTCCCGGTTCCGGAGTCCGACGCCGAAACCGGCGTGGCTCCAGTGGTTCCGGGTGGCCTGTACCTGGTCACCGGCGGGCTCGGCGGGATCGCCTACGACCTCGCCGGATACCTGGTCGCCACCTATGGCGTCCGGCTGCTGCTGGTCGGCCGGTCGGCCGCCGAGGGTGAGAAGGCCGAACGGCTGGAGGACCTTTCCCTGTTCGGCGGGGTCACCTACGCACAGCTCGACATCACCGATGAGCAGGCCTTACGTGAGGCGACCGAGGCCGCGGAAGCGAAGTGGAACCGCCCCCTCGACGGTGTCCTGCACCTGGCCGGAGCGGATCCGACGGGACAATGGACGAACCTCGAAGAGCACACCCTGACCCGTGAGACCACCTCGGTTTTCGACGATCTGTACAGCGCCAAGGTCTCGGGGACGCTGGCGATCGCCGGGATGCTGGAGGACCGGCCGGAGGCGTCGCTGGTGCTGTTCGGCTCGGTCAACGGCGAATTCGGCGGCCACTCGTTCGGTGCCTACTCGGCGGCGAACACGTTCCTGGTGGGCTTCGCGGATCACTGGCGGCACGAACGTGGCCGTGATGTGCGTTGTCTCGCGTGGAGCATGTGGACCGGTGTCGGCATGAACCGCGGTCAACCGGCCGGCCCCGCGAAACACCGCGGGTTCCGCTCGATCGACCCGGCCGAAGGGTTGCGTTCATTCCTGACCGCGACCGCGGTGCCGTATCACTACGTCATCATCGGGCTGGACCTGTCGAATCCGCTGATTCTGTCCGAAATGGACTCCGGTGAGCTGCGGGCGCAGGAGATCCTGGTGGCCTACACGACCGAAGGCACCGATGCCGCCACCGTCCACAAGGCACTGGAGCCGACGTTGCGCTCCTGCCCGGTTCCGGTGCGCTTCCTCGCGGTTTCGCGGATCCCGACGGACGTCAACGGCGTCGTCGATACCGCGCAGCTGCTGCTGGACGCCGCACCGAAACGGCCCAGCCGCAAGGAATCCGAGCCTCCCGCGACGGATTTGGAGCGGAAGATCGCGGTCATCTGGTCCGACGTACTCAACCGCCCGGCCATCGGCCGGGACGACTCGTTCTTCGAGCTGGGCGGCAATTCACTGCGGGCGACACGGCTGCTGGCCATGGTCGGTGACGAATTGGAAGTGCGCCTCACGACGCACGAGCTGTACCAGAACCCGACCGTCGCGGGCCTCGCCGCGGCGATCTCGGCGGGTTGAGCTCTGACCGGGTGGCGGTGAGATGCCCCCGCCACCCGGTCAGCTCCACTCACTTCCGGCATACAAGCCATTTTTCCGGGGCTTCGAGTTCATTCAGTCCCCATGCTCGGTTGAACGCGGTGATCCGTTCCCAGGACCGCCGCCAGTCGGTGCTCATGTCGGTCCGAGCCTGCGCCAGCTGCTCCGCTCCGTTGACGCCACCGCTGACTTCCAGCGTTTCCAGCATGTCGACGTCCGCCTTGGCGAAGAACGCGCTGACAGTGGCCAGGTGATAGTACGAGCAGGCATGCAGCCGAAGCAGCCGCAACGGTTCGGATTCGCCTTTCCCGGTCTCCGCCCGTTCCAGAAGTCCCTCAGGTATCGGTCGTGCGGTCGAGAGGTCGTCCGCTGTGAGGCCACTGGCCCACTCCGTCAAAGCGGCGATGTCACGCCAGTCGGGCAGGTCGCGCAGGACCGTGCGCAAGCCGTCGAGCCGCCTGCCCAATTCCTGTTCGCAGACCGATTGCGCGAGCTCGGCCAGCTGCATCGATACCCGTTCACCCCGGGTGGCGACGGCTTTTCGCAACATCCGGATCACGTCTCTCGGCAAGCCTCCCGTCATGGCGTGGCAGAGTGCCGCCACGCCGTCCGGCAGATCGATGATCCGCTTGCCCACCATGTCGAGCGTGCCCTCGATGGTCAGATGCCCTACTTTCAGCATCTCGTCGAAGGCCGTGTCGAATACGTCCCGGGTCGGCAGCCCACGTTGATGGAATCCCGCGAGTGCCTCCTCGGAAACCGAGACCAGGTAGTAGCACCCGGATATCCCCTCGTCGAAGATCGCCTTGAGTTCGTTCATGAACCGTTGCGCGGCGGGGGGATCGAGTTTGTCGAGTTCGTCGATACCGATGATCACCGAGTCACCGTTCGCGGTGAGGTCTTTCACGTACTTGTGGAACATCGTGACGATTTCGGGGTAGCTCAGCGGAACCCGGGCCAAGGACACTCCGCGGGTGGCGGTCCGTTCCGCCGACAACGGACTCGGCGCGATCGCGCCGAGCTTCACCGCCTCGCTCCAGCCATGGGTCACCGTCTGCTGGAACCGGATGTCCTTCAGCGCGGCGCTGCTGTCCAGCTCGCGATGGTCGAGGGTGCTGATCTTGGCCGACTCGGTGTCCTGGACGGACCGGGCGAGCCGGATCACCGAGTAGCCCGCTGTGCCCACCAGGCCCGCCAGCGCGATCCTCGGGTCGATCGCGGCACCCCAGGCCGCTGCGCAAAGCAGCCCGACTCCGATGGTCATCGCCGCGAACGCGAGCTGGTTCGCGGCGAACCTCAGCCCGAGGTTGAGTACCCGGCTGCCGACCAGCCAAGCTATTGCGGTGCACGTCGATCAGCGAGAAGAACGGCGTGAGCAAGAACAACAAGCAGCCGAGCTGAAGTGCCGCTTGGGCGGTGCCTGCGGTCCACGCGGTCGCCAAGAGAAGCCCGACTCCGACGGTGGCTCCAGCCACTGTCGTGATCCGTGCGTCCAACCGCTTCAAGCTCTCGAAGACATTGAGACCGGCGAGCAAGAGCAGACCAGCGCTGCCTCCGAGGGACAAGTACAGCTCCGGAACGGCGATTGGACCGCGCAAGACCGCCAGGCCGTGGACAAGGGCACCTGCGCCCGCGGCGAACGCGAAGGACCGTGAACGACGCCAGGTGCTCCCCCCGGGTTCGCGCTCCGGCCGGATTCCGGTCGCCAGGACCATGACCATCGCGACCAAGGTGGCTACCCCGGCGACGATCTCGGCGGCTCGCGGTGCCGCCGCGAGCGCGGTGGCCGCCAGGACCAGACCGGTGATCGCCAGCACGATCCCGGTGATGAACACGAACGAAGGTGACGGGAGCTCCTGGCGTCTGTCGTCGGAGTCGCTGTCGCTCTTGCCGGCATCCGGATAGACCGTCAGGCAAAGCTTCGCGAAGAGGTGCAACACGAAGTCGCGGGCCAGGTATTCGACGGGTGCGGGCATGAAGACGCCGATGGTCTTCTTGTCCGTGCCCATCCAGGTGTCGTCTTCACAGACGGTTCTGATGAGCGTCGACTTCCCCGACCCCCGCGTGCCCGAGATGCCGATCGAGCCACTACCGAGCTGGAGCATCACCGCCTTCAAGTCGGCGAAGGCCTCCGTCGAGATCTTGTGTTTCGGCGCGGGAATCTGCGTGAGCCCGGCGGTGCTGGTGGTATCGAATTCGAGCCGGTATCGATGAAACCGGTCCTCTTGGAACTTCCGGTTGAGCCATTCCCTGATCGCCGGGAGGGCGGCCTTGTCGTGGTAGGCCTGCTGCAACGCGGACATCGCCGAATCGAGGCCGCGGCGCGCGATGGCCATCGCCGCCAGATCGTCCCCAGCGGCGGACGAGTCGCCTTGTCTGCTCTCCTCCAGCAAGGTGGCGAGACCGGCGACAAGGACGTCGTGCTTCCCCTCGGCCTCCGCAATCCTGCGTTCGTACTCACGTATTTCTTCGCGGAGGTCATCTTGCTCGCGATACCACGAATCGGGCGGTGTCTCCGTCGCCATGGATCTGTTGAACTTTGCCATCTGGTGTCTGGATTGGAGGTCGCTATGCCGGCTACTCAGTGAGCGCAGTTCCCGAGCCGTCTCCTCGACCTCGTCCTGCACCGTCATGATCCGATGGAGGTCGGTGTCCGTCTCGCTGAAATCCACCGGCATGGATTTCGCCGCGAAGGCGAACATCTTCTCCGCATCGGCGTAGCGCTGAGCCTCGGCCGAAACGAGAGGCCACAGAAGGGACTGTGATGCTCGGAGGTGACTTGTCAACTCGTCGCGGTTCCCGTCCTTCCGGTCCGGGGCACGTTTCGCCAGTGTGTCCAGCGCGTCGGTGATTTCCGGATCCTGCAACGCTTCGGAGAGGAATTGTTCCTGCAGGGCTCGCTCGTCCATGCAACGGGGTCGAAGCGGATCTCAGAACCGTTACGCCGGTGAGAAAACTCAGTCGAGGATCGCCGTGGCTTCGATCTCGACCAGGTGCTCGGGTACGTCCGATGTCGCGACACCGGTGAGCGTGCCCGGCGGTACCGGCATGACCCCCGGCTTCTTGCCCGCACGGGTGGCGCCCTCGAGGAACAGGGCGAGTTTGTCGGGCGTCCGGTTCGGCGGTGCAGGTGTGGCCGGAGGGGGTGGTGATGGTCATGGAGCCGTTGCCGTTGGGGGTGGCGTCCCAGCCGGGTTCGTTGCGGAGTTGGTTCCGAGCGCTCAAGTTTAAAGCTCGTGAGTGGTAATGACGGTTAGAACCATCATTACCACTCACGAGCCCACCTCACAGCTAGCCCAACAGCGCCCGCATCTCGGCGATCTCGGCCTGCTGCCCGTCGATCACCTTCTGCGCCAACGCCTTCACCTCGGCATTGAGCCCCTGCTCGACCTCGGTCCTCGCCACCGCGACGGCGCCCTCATGATGTTCGACCATCATCTCGAGCCACTTCCGGTCGAAGACGGCGTCTTTGACTTGGCCGAGTGTCGCCATATCGCCGTTGGTCATCATTCCGGTCATCGAGCCGTGTGCGGAGTGATCACCGGACGGTATCGCGCCCCAAGCCTTGAGCAAACCGTTCAGCTGCCGGATTTCCGGGTCCTGTGCCCGCTGAATACGGCCGGCAAGGTCGACGACCTTGGCGTTGCCAGTTCGGCCATTGACGAGTTTCGCCATCGCGAGCGCCTGTTCGTGATGCGGGATCATCCCTTGCGCGAAAGTGATGTCGGCCTGGTTGTGATCGACCTGCCCACCGGAGCCGGAACAGCCGGCGAGCACGGCAAAGGTGGCCAGGACGGCGAGCACCGTCCCGACCAGTTTCCTGCTGGTCATGGTTCTTCCTTGAGTTCGTGTCGGATTCAGGACTGACAGAAGGCACGCGAACGCGCCCCACCTGTCACACCCGCAACACGCAGAGGGAAGACAATCGTTCGGAGACCGGCCTCCAGCGAGGCGGATCGCGGCCCGCCGAGGACCCGCTCACCCGTAACGGTTTCCACGAGCAGACAGCCGGTCCACTTCGGACGGACAACCACGCGACGATCAGCAGCGCGGCCGCGGCGAGCACCGCCAGGCAAAGGTGGAGCAGATCGTGACCGCCACCCTGCGATGGCGCCGCCGGGGAGTGTGCGGCCGGGGAATCCACGCAACAAGGTTCGCTCATCGCCGTAGAACCAGCGGTAGAATCAGCGGCAGAACCAACGGCGACGTGCGAAACGCCGTGTCCCGATTCAATGGTGACGTGGTGCATCCCGATCAGACCCAGTGCGACCGCGCACAGCAGCAACCACCGTACGGCGCCCGGGCACGAGGACTGGATCACCACTCCACCGTAGCCGGGATCAGCGAGCCGCCGGGCGATGGGGTTTCGCCGTGGTGTGCAGCGCCGGAATGTCGCGGTCGATGTGGTCGGCATGGAACAGCGCCTGCGCGAGCAGCCCGCGGACGTGGTCGTTGGCAGCCGAGTAGTAGACGAAGGTGCCCTCGCGCCGTCCCTTGACGAGTCCGGCGAGCCGGAGTTTCGCCAGGTGCTGGCTGACCGCCGTCGGTGAGGCACCGGCGAGTTCCGCGAGGCAGGCGACCGAGGATTCGCCCTGCAGCAACGCCCAGAGCACCTTGATCCGCGTCGGGTCGGCGAGCAGCCGGAACGTCTCGGCGGCCAGATGGACCTGTTCCTCGCTGGGCATCTCGAAATCCGGAACCGACTCGTGCATGCCGGGAGAATACCGGCTATCCTCCTGCCTGCGTATGTGCATGACTGCGCAGGTAAGAGGATAGTCGGGGGCGGACGATGAACGAATACGGGCACGGTCATGGGCACCGGCATCGCTCGGTCTGGAGCAAGCTCCGGCACATCCTGACCCCGCACAGCCACGACAGCGCGGACCGCGTGGACACCGCGCTCGAAACCAGCGAACGCGGCATCCGCACGTTGATCCGGTCGTTCACCGCCCTGTTCGTCACCGCGGTCGCCCAGCTCGCGCTGGTGCTGGTCACCGGATCGGTAGCGCTGCTCGGCGACACGATCCACAACTTCGCCGACGCACTGACCGCCGTTCCGCTCGGCATCGCCTTCCTGCTCGGCCGGCGTGCGGCGACCCGCCGCTACACGTACGGCCTCGGCCGCGCCGAAGACCTCGCAGGCGTGCTGGTGGTGCTGATCATCGCCGCCTCAGCCGCCCTCGCCGGATACGAATCCGTGGTTCGGCTGCTCGACCCGCGGCCGGTCCAGCACCTGTGGGTGGTCGGGGCCGCGGGCGTCATCGGGTTCGTGGGCAACGAACTCGTGGCGCGGTACCGGATCACCGTCGGCCGCGAGATCGGGTCCGCCGCACTGGTCGCCGACGGACTGCACGCCCGCACGGACGGCTTCACCTCGCTCGCTGTCGTCCTCGGCGCAGCCGGGGTCGCCTTCGGGTTCCCGCTCGCCGACCCGATCATCGGCCTTGCCATCACCATCGCGATCCTGTTCGTCCTTCGCGACGCAGCCAAGGAGGTCTTCCACCGCCTGATGGACGCCGTCGACCCGGCCGACGTCGATCTCGCCGAACGCACGGCCGCCGAAGTCCCCGGCGTTCTCGGCACGCGCGACCTCCGGATGCGCTGGATCGGTCACAGCCTGCGCGCCGAACTCGCGGTGACCGTCGACTCCGGGCTGACCGTCGCCGGCGCACACCGCCTGGCTCACCGCGTCGAACAACGACTACAGCTTGCCCTCCCGAGGCTCGCGGAGGCCGTCGTCCACACAGAACCGGCGATCGGCGCCGAAGCGGCGCACGAACGTGAGATCGTCGGCGGGTGATGCTGTCCGACCACGACATCCGTGCCGTCCGCGCCTGTGCCCAGCTTCTGAGTACTCCTGCCGGCGACGTGCTGACCGTCGCGCGTTCCGCTGCCGCGATCCAGGCACAAGCGAGCCCTGCGGCGCGGCTCGCGTTCCGGGTCCGCGGCCAGGGTTTGACCCCTGCGGACGTCGACGAATCCCGTGACGTCGTGCGCACCTGGCTCATGCGCAAGACACTGCATGTGGTCCCGACGGCCGACCTCCGATGGCTGAACCGGCTGTTCGGCCCCCGCAACGCGCAGGCGGGACAGGGCCGCCGCAACCAGCTGAACCTCACGGACGACCTCTGCGAGCAGGCGCTCCAGCACCTCCAGGATCTCTTGCCGGACAAGGCGCTCACCCGCCGAGAGATCCTGGAAAGCCTGGCACACAACGGAATCGACATCGACGCGAAATCTCAGGCGCCCGCCCACCTGCTGGCCTACGCGGCGAACCGGGGCCTGATCTGCCGCGGGCTCGACGCCGGTTCGGAGCCGACCTACGTTCTGCTCGACGAATGGACCGCACCGAACAAGGAGAACGAGCCGGACGATCCGCACGCCGAACTCGCTCGCCGCTACCTGACCGGCTACGGCATCGCCACGGCCGAGGACTTCAGCACCTGGTCCGGTCTGCCGCTCGGCGCCTGCCGAAAAGCCTTCGCATCGCTGGACCTCACGGAGACAGGCAGCGGGTTCGCCCTCGCGGAAACCGAGCTGACGCAGCTTCCCACCTGCCCGCCGAGGCTGCTCGGCGCATTCGACGCCTACCTGCTCGGCCACCGCGACCGCGACCTGATCCTCGACCCCGCCCAGGCGAAACACGTCAATTCCGGCGGCGGGATGATCGCCCCCACGATCCTGGTTGACGGCCGGATCGCCGGCACGTGGCACACCCGCCGCACCTCGAAGCAGACCAAGGTGATCATCGAGCCCTTCACCACGATCCCCAAGACAGCGACGGCCGGGCTCGAGTCCGAAGTGGACGATTACGGCCGCTTCCTCACGGAAGCGGCCGTAATGGTCATTTGACCGACCGGAAGAACTCCCGCACATCACCGATGAGGGTCTCCGGCTCTTCAAGCGCCGCGAAGTGGCCGCCACGGTCGACGTCGGTCCAGCGCACGATCGTGTTCGCCTGCTCCGCGTACCGACGGATCCCGACGTCGTGCGCGAAGACCAGCGCCGCCGTGGGCACACCCGAGTTCTCCGCCTTCATGCCCCAGGCCGAATTCGCGTATCCGACGTAGGCGGACGAACCCGCCGTACCGGTCAGCCAGGTGAACATGACGTTGGTGAGCAGCCGGTCGCGGCCGATGATCTCTTCCGGGAGCGTCGGACGCGGATGCGTCCACTCGCGGAACTTGTCCATGATCCAGGCCAGCTGCGCGACCGGGGAGTCCACCAGGCCGTAGCCGATCGTCTGCGGCCGGGTCGCCTGGATCGCGATATACCCGAACTCCTCCTGCATGAACGCTTCGATCCGGGCGACCCGGTCGCGTTCGAGGTCGGTCAGCGACGCGCGCTCGTCGTCGGGCATCGGCAGCGGAGGCTGCGGGCCGGGACCACCGTTGACGTGCACGCCGATCACCTTGTCCGCGGCGACGCGGCCGAGTTCGGGGGCCACCGCCGCACCGATGTCACCGCCCTGCGCGCCGTAGCGTTCGTAGCCGAGCCGCCGCATCAGCTCGGCCCAGACCCGGGCGATCCGCTGGGTGTGCCAGCCGGAATCCGAGACGGGGCCGGAGAAACCGAATCCGGGAAGCGCCGGGATCACGACGTGGAACGCGTCCGCGGGGTCGGCGCCGTGCGCTCGCGGGTCGGTCAGCGGGCCGATGACGTCGAGGAACTCGACGACCGATCCGGGCCAGCCGTGCGTCAGGATCAGCGGCGTCGCGTCGGGTTCGGGCGAGCGGACGTGCAGAAAATGGATGTTCTGGCCCTCGATCTCCGTGGTGAACTGCGGGAAGCGGTTTATCTCGCGTTCGGCCGCCCGCCAGTCGTAGCCGTCGCGCCAGTACTCCGCGAGCCCCCGCAACCAGGCCACCGGAACGCCCGTGTCCCAGCCATCACCGGGCAGCGGCGCGGGCCAGCGGACGCTGTCGAGCTTCGCGTGCAGCTCGTCCAGCTGAGCCTGCGGGATGTCGATGCGGAAGGGCCGGATCTCCTCGGTGTTTTCCATGAACCCCACGTTAGGAGGTATCGAGGACAGTTTTGGTCCTTAATCGAAGATTGATCGTCTGATCCGAGAAGATGTGCCGGTGACCGACAAGTACCTGGCCTACGGCCGGCTCACCCGGGACGGGAAGATCCTCTTCCTCCGGCGGCGCCCCGGCTCGTTCCTCGGCGGCCGGTGGGAGCTGCCCGGCGGAACCGTGGAGCCGGGCGAGCCGCCGGAGGAGACAGCGGTACGCGAGGTCGCCGAGGAGACCCGGCTCGCCGTGCGGATCATCGGTGAATGCGGCTCCCACAGCTGGGACGACGTCGCGGGCAGGCCGATCCGGATCCACGCCACGGTGTACGAGATCGTCGAGGACGGGCGCGGCGAGGTCGTGCTGAACCCGGACGAGCACGACGACTTCGCCTGGTACACCCCGGCGGAAGCGCTTGCGCTCGATCTCTCCGCGCATTTCCGCCGGTCACTCGATGGCATCGGCCCTGGGACCGGTCCCGGCGGGACTACTTAACATCAACTCCATGCTCCGACGCTTGCTCGTCCCGCTCGCCGCCCTCGCCCTCGCGGTGGGTTGCAATTCCGGCGACGGCAAGACCGTCCCGCCTGGCGCCGACGCACCGGCGGCCTCGCCGACGTCGAGCCAGGCACCGCAACCCGCGGATGGCACCGACCTCGCCGCCTGCGCCGACGCCGCCTGCGAGGTCAGCGCAGTCGCCGGGTCGAAGCTCACCTTTCCCGCGAGCACGAGGATCGAGTCCATCACCGTGCAGTCGGTCGAAGGCGAAACCGTCGTGCTGACCGGGCGCACCATCGGCAACCGGAATGGGGGCGGCTGCACCGGGCGCCGCTGCGAGGCCTCGTCGACCGGCAACGAATTCAAAGTCACGCTCGAGCCGGTCAGCGCCACGAGCCAGAACGCCTTGTACGTGACGCTGCAGGCTGTCAGCAACGGTGCGGCGATCCTCAAGATCGAACCCGCGTGACGGGTCGGCGTCCTTCCCTCCCCTGGGGGTAGGGAAGGACGCCACCACGTCGATCAGGCGGCCGCCAGTGCGAACCGCGGGGCAGTGGCATGGCGAGTCCGCTGCGCCCAGCGGACGGCGGGGACGGTGAGCGTCCCGGCCAGCAGGAACAGCCCGCCGAGCACGATCCAGCCGACCGCACCGCCGATCAGGATCAGGCTGGTCAGCAGCACCGGACCGAGCATCCGCGCGATGGCCGTCCCCGCGCCGAAAAGCCCTTGATACTGGCCTTGTTTGCCGTCGGGAGCCAGGCCGAAGCCGATCTCCCACGAACCGGCCGCTTGCGCCATCTCCCCCACCACCTGCAAAGCGGCGCCGGCGAGCAGGACCAGCGCCGCCACCCACGCGGAGTCGCTCATGGCGGAGAACGAGAAGATCACGCACGAGACGAACAGCAGCATCCCCGCGTACCGGGCGTACCTCGAGGCGCTGCGCAGGCCGGTCACGCCGCGGGCCACCCGCACCTGGAAGACCACGACGCTCGCGGTGTTGAGCACCAGCATCGCCGAAACCAGCCAGCTCGGAGCTGCCGTGTGCTGCGAGATCCACAGCGGCAGGACCAGGCTGAACAGCGGCATGTAGAGCAACATCATCATGTTGAGCAGGGCGAGCAGCGCGTACGGGCGATCGCGGAGGACGGCCACGGACGGCTCGCCGGTCCGCACGGGCGCCGGGGCCACGGAGGGGGCACGGCGCAGCACGACGGCCGCGGCGACGAAGCTGAGCGCGTCGATGACGAACACCGTGAGGTAGCCCTCCCGGGTGCCGACGGCCAGGGCGAACCCGCCGAGTGCGGCGCCGACCGCGATCCCGGCGTTGGACATCGCCTGCAGGCGCGCCCGGAACGTCGTCCGTTCCACCGGGTCGATCAGTCCGGCGAGCAGCGCTTGGCGGGCGGCGCCGAGACCGCATTGGCAGCAGGCGTAGACGCACGCGGCGATCACGAACGCGACGGCGGAGCTGACGAAGAGGAAAGCCGAGACGGAGGCGGCGGTGCCGAGCGCCAGGAGCACCGCTGTCCCTTTCGGGCCGCGGCGGTCGGCGAGATGTCCCAGCGCCACGCCTGCCACCGAGCCGACCGCCCAGCCGACGGTGAGGCCGAGGCCGACCTGCGCCGGCGAGAGGCCGACGATCAGCGTGAAGTAGAGCGCCGAGCTGACGTAGTACGCGCCGTCGCCGACGGAGCTGATCAGCTGGGCCAGCGCCAGCACCCGGGCCGGTCGTGCCGTGGACTCCATGTCGCTGGTCCTTTCCCTTGGCGCCATGGACCAAACGTAGGCGCGATATTGGCTGAGCTCCAGCTCCAATTAAGGCCGAATCGGTTGGGCCAATGTAGGCTCGGATCCGTGCCGTTCCACATCAGCCTCGACGGCCATACCGACCTGGCCGCACGGATCTACCAGCAGCTTCGCGACGGCATTCTCGACGGCCGCCTGCGCCCCGGCGAACGTCTTCCGCCGACTCGCGAACTCGCCCTCGAGCTCACTGTCTCCCGTAACACGGTCGCCGTCGCGTACGAACGGCTCACCGCCGAGGGTTTCCTCAGCAGCCACGTCGGACGCGGCACCTTCGTCAGCGCCGGACCGGTGGCGCACGGCGATCGCGCCGCACCCACCGGAGCGGGACTGCGGCCGGCCGAACGCTGGCGCTCTCTCCCGCCGCTACTCGGCGCCGACCGATCCGCGCCCGCCTTCGACTTCCGGGTCGGCGTTCCGGACTCCGATCTGTTCCCCTTGCGGACGTGGCGTCGCCTCGTCAGCCAGGCGTTGCGGCCCGGCCTGTTGCCACCTTCGGGTTACGCCGACCCTGCCGGGCTCGAGGAACTCCGGGTGGCGATCGCCCACCATGCCGGCGCCGCGCGATCGGTGCGCGCGAGCGGCGAAGACGTCCTCGTCACCCAGGGCGCGCAACAGGCGCTCGACCTGATCGGCCGGGTCCTG
The DNA here is from genome assembly GCA_963766045.1 of uncultured Actinomycetota bacterium. GTDB lineage: Bacteria > Actinomycetota > Actinomycetes > Mycobacteriales > Pseudonocardiaceae > Amycolatopsis. The sequence goes on from CAVXYN010000004.1 coordinate 86,322, forward strand.
ATCGAACCGGGCACCCACGTCGCCGTCGAGGATCCCGGCTATCCCCCGGCGTCCCGGCTCTTCGCGTCCCTCGGCGCCCGAGTCGTGAAAGTGCCCGTCGACGCCGAAGGCCTCGACGTGACGGCGCTCCCGAAGGGGACCCGGCTGATCTACACGACGCCGTCCCACCAGTTCCCGCTCGGCACACCGATGTCGCTCACCCGGCGGACGGCGTTGCTGGCCTGGGCGGAACAGAACGACGCGGTGATCGTCGAGGACGACTACGACAGCGAGTACCGGTTCTCCGACCGTCCCCTCGAACCGCTCCAGAGTCTGGACCGCAACGGCAGGGTGCTCTACGTCGGATCGTTCTCGAAGACCCTGCTTCCCTTGCTGCGCCTCGGTTTCCTCGTCGTACCCGCTTCACTCCGGCCGGCGCTCCGGCAGGCGAAGCAGCTGATGGACTGGCACGGCGACCTCGTCACCCAATCGGCGTTGGCGAGCTTCATCGACGAAGGTCTGCTCGCACGGCACGTCCGCAAGGCGACCCGGGAATACGCGGCGCGCCGGGAAAGGATCGTCGCCTTCCTGCGCGACGAACTGCGGGACGTTCTGGAAATGGTCCCTTCGAGTGCGGGACTCCATCTGTGCGCACCGGTCGCTCTACATGCGACGGTCACTGTGGACGGTGCGATCCAGGCCGCCGCGCTCGCCGGAGTGGCCGTCGAAAGCCTGTCGTCGTATGGAGGAAACCGCAGCGGGCTGGTGATCGGCTACGGGATGATCGGCTTGGAGCGGATCGACGAGGGACTCGCGCGGCTCGGGGAATGCGTCTTGGCCGCCCAGGTCCGAGCGAGTACCCATCGCGTGCAATGAACGGTCCGTTCCTTGCAAATTTTGCAAGGAACGGACCGTTCATTGCACTCCGGCGATCCTGGGCTTCCGAAATTGTCGTACCCGGGTGGTCTCCTCTTCTCAGGCGACAGCGGGCCCGGCCGGGCCCGTGCGCTCGAACGAGGAGGAAGTCCCATGGCCGGAGAAACGGTGCTCACGGTGATCGGCAATCTGACGATGGACCCGGAGCTGAGGTTCACCCCGTCCGGAGCGGCGGTCGCGAACTTCACGGTCGCGTCGACGCCACGCCTGCTGGACAAGGAAAGCGGCGAATGGCGTGACGGCGACCCGCTGTTCTTGCGTTGCGCGTTGTGGCGGCAGCAGGCGGAAAATCTGGCCGAGTCGCTCACCCGAGGTGCCAGGGTGATCGTGCAGGGCAGGCTGAGGCAGCGGTCCTACGAGACCAAGGAAGGTGAGAAGCGCACGGTGGTCGAACTGGACGTCGACGAGATCGGCCCCTCTCTGCGCTATGCCACGGCCAAGGTCAACAAGGCCGGCCGCAGTTCGGCGGGAGCCCCGTCGGACGCGGCGTGGGAGCGGACGCCCGTCGCCGCCGGAACGGCCGAACCGCCGTTCTGACCGCTCAGCGGTGAATTTCCCTTTGCCGCGCCTCGGAAGGCAACCTCCCCTACGGTTGCGGTGTCTTGAGGGTGGGAGATCGACATCTCCCATCCTGATCCATCTTGTCTGGAGGTAAAGGAACTTGAGTGCACCCCTGGGGGTCAGAGGCGGTCGCCTGCGGCGGTCGTCGCTGATGACGGCCGCCGTGCTCGCGACGATGGTGACAAGTGGCCTGGTCGCCGCACCGGCGGCGTCGGCGGGGCCTGCCGTAGCCGACACGTACGCGGACATCCGCGTCGACGTCGCCGCGACACCGAAACTCGGCTGGACCGACTGTGAGGGCGGATTCCAGTGCGCCACCGCATCGGTCCCGCTCGACTACGACGCGCCGTACGGCAAGAAGATCGATCTCGCGCTGATCAGGCGGCAGGCGACCGACCCCGCCAAGCGGATCGGCAGCCTGTTCGTCAACTTCGGCGGTCCGGGCGCGTCCGGCGTCGACAGGCTGCGTCAGCGTGCGAGCTGGGACTACCTCTTCTCGCCGGAGCTGAGGGCCCGATTCGACCTGGTGTCGTGGGACCCGCGCGGGATCTCCCGCAGCGCCGGGGTCCGCTGCTTCGCGACCGAGGCCGAGCAACAGGCCTTCTACTCCTCGCGCCCGGAGATGCCCGGCGACCCGAGCGGCGAGAAGTCGTTCTACGACAACGCGAAGGAACTGGCCGACCGCTGCCGCACGCGGGCCGGTGAGATCCTGCGGCACGCCTCGACCGCGAACACCGCACGCGACCTCGAGCTGCTCCGCCGCGCAGTGGGCGACTCGAAGCTGTCCTACCACGGGATCTCCTACGGCACCCAGCTCGGCGCGATCTACGCGAACCTGTTCCCCGGTCGTGTCCGCGCGATGGTCTTCGACGGCTCGATGGACTTCGAGGGCAACGTCAACGGCCACGGGAACGAGGGCACCACCAAACCGTTGGACAGCAGGCAGGACGTCCCGCGCGGGATCGCGGAGACCTTTGACTACTTTCTGAAGCAGTGTGCCGCCGCGGGGCCGAAGTGCGCCTTCTCCAGCGGCGACCTGAAGGCCAAGTGGGAAGCGATCGCGACCGCCGCCCGGCGCGGGCCGATCGTCATCCAGGGCAGCGACGGTCCGGAGAGCTGGACGTATTCCGGCATCATCAACGCGGCCGGTGACCTGTCCATCCCCAGCGGCTACGTGGATACCGCCGCACTGCTGCAGAAGCTGTACGACGCCGTCTCCGGCAAGACCACGACGACCCCGGCGGCGCGTTCGGCCACCGCGGTCAAGGGCGAGCAGTACCTCAGCAACCGGGACGAGGCCTTCAACGCCATCCAGTGCGCCGACAGCGTCTTTCCGGCCGACCCGGCCGTGTACACCGCGGCGGCGGTTTCGGAAGACAAGCGAGTGCCGTACTTCGGGCGCATCGGCGTGTTCGACATGATGAGCTGCGGCTTCTGGCAAGCCGCGGATCAGGACCGCTACACCGGCCCGTGGAACCGCCGCACGTCGGCACCCATCCTCGTCCTGAACGCGCGATTCGACCCGTCGACCCCGCTGCACGGCGCCTACGACGGCGCGGCGCAGCTGGCCAGGGCACAGGTGAACGTGATCGAAGGCTCCGGCCACAGCACGATGTACGCGGTCAGCACCTGCGCCGAGAAACTCAAGCGCGACTACCTCTTCACCGGTGTCCTGCCGCCCAAGGACGCCGTGTGCAAGGTGGACAAGCTGCCGTTCGGCTGAGGCCGGGAGAGGCCGCCGGCGGGTGGTCGGGTCGGTCGTGAGTGGTAATGACGGTTCTAGCCGTCATTACCACTCACGAGACCGGACTACCCGGGGTTAGTGTGGTTGCCATGAGCACCGAAACCCTGGAAAACGTCGAAGGCCGCGACATCGGCGCCGGGATCTCGATCATCCGCGAGCGCACCGATGTCGACGGCTCGGGGCCGCGGCTGCACCAGCATCCGTACGGCGAAACCTTCGTGATCATCAGTGGCAAGGCCAAGTTCACCGTCGGCGATCAAGAGCGCGTCGGTGGCGCGGGCGATGTCCTGGTCGTGCCCGCGCACACCCCGCACAAGTTCGCCGTGATCGGCCCGGAGATCTACGAAGCGGTCCACATCCACGAGAGCGACCACTTCATCACCGAATGGCTCGAATAGCGCTTCACATTCCCATTCCTCCATCGACCGGCACCCCGGCGCCGGTGATGAAGCGGGCCGCGTCGGAGGCGAGGAACACCACGACGTCGGCCATGTCGGCGACCTCGCCGAGCCTGCCGAGCGGGGTCTGTCCGATGACGCTGCCCACCGCGGCCTCCACGCTCGGCGCGAGGCCCAGTTCTACCAGGTCCCCGGCGAGTTTCGTGCCCATCTCCGTCGGCACCAAACCCGGGTAGATGCAGTTGACGCGGACGCCGTAGCCGAGTTTGCCCGATTCGATCGCGGCCACCCTGGTGAGCCGGTCGACGGCGGATTTCGTGGCGGAGTAAGCGGAAATCCCGGGGAAAGCGATCGTCGCGGCGACCGAGGCGATGTTGACCACCGCTCCGCCACCACCCGCCGCCCCACCGGGCCGCATCGCGCGGAAGGCGTGCTTCACCCCCAGTGCGGTGCCGAGGATGTTGACGTCGAGCATTTTGCGGACGTCGGCGGGGTCGAGGTCCACGACAAGAGAGGAAAGTTCGACGCCGGCGTTGTTGACGACGATGTCGAGCCCGCCCAGTTCGGAAATGGTGCTCGTGACGGCGGCTTCCCAGCCGGCGTCGTCGGTGACGTCGAGCTGAACGTAGCCCGCGGTCGCGCCACGGTCCCGGAGTACCTCGGCCGTGGCTTTGCCCGCACCGTCCTGGATGTCGCCGATGATGACGGCCGCGCCCGCGTCGGCCAGCGCCTGCGCCATCCCGGCACCGAGCCCCTGCGCTCCCCCGGTCACCAAGGCCTTGCGTCCGGTCAGGTCGTAACCGCTCATGAGACAACTCCTCCACGCGACGACAGGACTTTCGGCATACGTCAGGACCGCCGCGCCAGTCAAGGCCGCGCCCTTCAAAGAAATCCGGAGACCCCACCGGAACCGCCTACCGGGCTAGAATTCGACGGCGTGCCCGCGGCGTGCGGGCACCCGGACGACGGGAACCGGAAGCGTGACCGACGTGGCGGACCGGAACGGGGACAGGACCCTGCCCCGTCAGGTCGACAGATTCGATCAGCGACGGGCCCAGCTGGCGATGTCGGCGCTGGTCACGTTATCCGAACTCGGTTACGCGCGTACCAGCCTGCGGGAGATCGCGCAGAATTCCGAGTTCTCCCACGGTGTCCTGCACTACTACTTCCGCGACAAGGTCGAGCTCATCACCTACTGCGTGAAGCAGTACAAGGCGGAATGCGTCAAGCGGTACGACCAGATCGCGGACACCGCCGAGACGGCCGACGAACTGAAGGTGGCGTTCGGCGCCACGATGGCGGGCACCCTCTGCCAGGACGCGCGGCTGCACCGGCTCTGGTACGACCTGCGCAATCAAAGCCTGTTCGAGAAGGTGTTCCGGGCGGACGTCCTCGATATCGATCAAACGCTTGAATCAATGATCTGGCGAATCGTCAGCCGGTATGCGGAACTCGCCGGAAAGCCGGTGGAAATGGCGCCGTCAACGATTTACGCACTCTTCGACGGCCTGTTCCAGCAAGGCTTGCTGAAGCACCTCGCCGGCCAGGACGACGCGGCGAGGCACCTTCAGGACTCCGTCGGGCAAGTGCTCGCAAGGCTGTTCACTCAAGGCACAAGCCCTTGAGCCACGGTCACCAGGTGATCGTCGGATACCAGATGAGCCCGGTCCGGCCCAGCACCCGCAAATCCCAGTAGAGCAGCGTGAACGTCCCGGCGACCAGCAGCGCGGCACCGGTCACCACGGCGATCCGGGCCGGTTTCGCCAGCAGCCATCGCTGGAGCCTGCCGCCGGTCCCATTCGTGAGCACCAGGAACAGCAGCGCCATCACCAGGATGTTGCCGACGGACTGGAGGGCGAACGCGGCCGCACCGTAGAAGACGTTGTGGCTTTCGGCCGCGCTGCGGAACATCATCCGGAACAGCGGGAACGGGCGGCCGATCAGGAAACCGCCGATCAGCGCGCCCATCAGGATGAGCGGCGCGTGTGGGAAGCGGCGGGTGAGGCCGGCGATCGGATTGCGGATCACGCCGACGGAAGCCAGGCCCAGCACGATGAACACGACCCCGATCACGCCGTAGACGATCATCGACTGGATATTCCGCGGGGAGAGCCCGCCGGAGGAGGACGCTGTGGAGAACTGCGGCATCCGGGTGCCGACGAGCGCGACGATCACGCCGTAGACGACGGAAACGGCCAGCATCCCCGACGCGATCCAGCCCAGCGGTTTGAGCGTGTTCACGAACCTCGGCCGTCCGGCGGTTTCCCCGCCTACGAGCGGCGCGACGGCACCGAAAGCGGCGATGTTGCAAGCGGTGAAGGTTCCCGCGAGGCCGGAGACGAAGGCGAAGAACGTGCCGGCGAGGACACCACCGATCGGTGTTTCCTTGGCGTTGTGGCCGAGCAGTGTGTTGGCCACGCTGTCGCCGATCACACTGTCCACAAAGGGCGCCGACCAGAGCACCGTCAGCGCGAATCCCGCGAGGACGGACCAGGCGACCACGCGCCACCGGTGTTCGGGATAGGGCCCCGAGCCGAGGAAATTCGCTTGGGGCGCAACAGGAACACTTTCGGTGACGGACATCGGGCCTCCAGCCATTGACGTTCCCCAGGAGACCCGCGACCGAGTTCCCTCGGTGCTCATCGTTGTGCCGGTACCGGCACCGCACCACCTCCAAAGTGCCGATCTGCACTTGGTCCGACCGGCTCCGGGTACTTCTGACTCACCGATCCGGCGGCTGTCGTCGCGCCGCCGGATACGCTACGGCGTCCACTAAGTATCCGTTATCGCACGGAACCCCATGGATTCGTTCTCCATCCGCTGCAGCTGTGACGTGAGTTCGCCGATGCGCACCTCGTGCTCCCGGCGCAGCGATTCGTGGTGCAGGATGATCGCGCTGTAGGCCCGCAGATCGTCCTGTTCGAGAGACCCGTCGCGGAACGCCGTCCAGAAGACAAGTGCGGCCGAAACGAGCATCACGAAGGCGACCAGCACCGCCAGCAGGAAGGCCAGGCTGTCCAGTCCGCTCAACTCGCCCTCGGTGTAGACCCGGACGAACATCACCGCCGCGATCAGCGCAACCAGCACCACGGCGGCCAGCATGCTCAGCTTCGAACCACGGGACAGGTGGTGCCAGTTGAGGCGCCGCCGGTCGTCCTTGTTCTCCCGCTGGTTGTGCCCGAGGTGATACAGCGCCGTGGCGGCGCCGCCGGTGGCCAGGATCGAGATCACCACGCTGATCACCAGTTGCAGCCCGAGCGGGTTCGTCCAGTCGACGTTGAACACCGAACTGGCGAGCCAGAGCATCACCGGGAAGTCGACCACGACCAGCCCGAGAAGGGACAGCACCTTCGCCGAACGCGACACGCGGTAGTGCCGCAGGCTGCCCCGCAACTCGTCGGTGTCGATCCGTTCGGTCAGCATTTCGGCGCGGTGCTTGGCCTCGTGCACTGTCATGAACTGCCCGCGAGGACCGATCACGGGGGTGCGCAGGACACGGTCCGCGGCGAGTTTCAGCTCCGTGATCCGCGCACCCAGCCTGCCCCGCGTTCCGGCGGCCGCCCGGTGGTAGTCGTCGTGATACTCCTCCGCCGCACCGCGTTGCGCGGGCAGGCGGGGCGTGATCCGGTCCAAGCTGTCCATGACTGCCTCCCACTTTTCAGTACGTGATGTCGACTCGGCGCATCTTCGCGGCGGTGGCCTCGTCGAAGCCGCCACCGGCGATCGCCGTCATCCCCGGCGCGGTCCCTCCTCCACTCGAATCGACCGGATTGCGGACGCCGGCCGCCTGGAGCGCGCCGGTCACCGCCTTCGCCCGCAGCGCGGACAGCAATGCCCTGCCCTGCTCGGTCGAACCCGGCGGGTCCGCCGTGTAGCCACGGACGGTGACCCTCGTTTCGGGACGGTCCGCCAGTTTCGTGCCGATCCTCGAGGCGAGCTCCGCGAGAACACCTTGCGCGGCAGGGGAAAGCTCGGCGGAGTCGCCCGCGAACCCCAGAACGTCGTTGGACAGTGTCGTCTTCGTGGTCCCGTCGGGTGCACTGACCGAGACGATGCCGGGCACCGGAACCTCGGGCGTCGCGACATTCCCGTTGGGCGGCCGCGAGTCGAGCCGGGTCTCGTCGAAAAGGCATTCGGCGGCACCGGCCGCGCGGCAGATCTCCTGCCAGTACGCGACGAGCTTTTCCCTGGTGGGTAAGGAAAGCGGGGCCTGCGCGCCGGCCGTCGCGCCGATTCCGGTCATCACGAACCGCCAGCCGTCGAGCCTCGGCAGGAGCCCGCGCGCCCGAAGCTCCGAGGCCATGACGACCGGGTCGGCCTGCCAGCCGGTCCGCCTCAGGTCGAAGCCGCCGGCAGTGGACAGCCCGCTGCTGATTACGACGAGGGTGGCGGGACCGATCCCGCGAACGGCGTTGTCGATACCCGACAGCAGATCAACTCCTGGACGGACGGCGGCCAGTTTCCCGACCGCGTCCGACACCTGCCGGACGTTGTCCTCGATGAGGTGTTCCCGCTGCAACCCGTGTTCGACGGCCCCGTTGGACCGGCGCGGGGTCAGCGCGAGGGTCTGCGCGGTTTCACCGTCGGCCGAGCTGACGAGGGCGAGACTGCCCTTGCCGTTCTTCCCATCGGTGGCGTTGCGGCTGTGCGCGGCGTCCGCGAGCCGGCTTTCGACACCTCGGGTCAGCGTAGGGCGCGGTTCGTTGGCGCTCGCCGAGGCGAGGACGATGATCCGCTCACCGTCTCCACCCGCCGCTCCGGCGCGGGCGCCGCAGGCGGTGACCAGCACCGCAGCGGCCATGATGAAGATCGGTAGTGCGGCGTGCGAGCGCTTCATGGTGACCTCCCCGACTTTGAAGGCCAACCAAGTGTGGCATTTGCCCTTGTTCACCGTCAATTGCCATACGATGAACGCCAGTTGGCAGACCCAAGTTGTTGAGGTACCCAGCCAATCCGAACCCCACACTGGTTCGAATGAGTGAATGACAGGGGTAAGCGAGTCGTGACCAACCCCAGAGTTCGCGACTGTATGCTCCCCGCGTCGCGCTGCAGGGCGTAACGTGCGGCAATAGCCGTACGACAGCAAGACCTCGGTGGCAAGTGCCGATTCGAACGGAGTAACCTGTTCCGATGAGTGGTCCGGTTCCCGGCGTGGACGGCGTCCGCAGTGCCCTCGTGAGGCTGCGAACGCGCACCGGATTGTCCGCCGAGAGACTGCGCTCCACCGAGGTCGGCGTCCGCCCGATCCTGGACCTTCCCGTCGTCCGGCAGATCGTGAGCACCACGGACAAGTCCGAAGCCGACGCAGCACAAGAAGCCATCCGGACGATCGCCGGCCAGTTGCCGACCGAGGACCTCGTGATCGTCGACATGGCGCTTTCACTGGGCCTGCTCGCCGAACGGCTGCCGGACCACCCGGAGATCCAGACCCTCTACGCGGCGGATGTCGGCGAACGCCGCGAACGCCTCGTCGAGCTCTGGGACGACATTCACCGGTCACTCGGGGTGGAAATCCCGGACCGCCATCCGACCGTCCGGGCGCTGCGCTCGAACCTGGAGACCGCGGCCATCACCAAACTCGCCGAACTCTGTGTCGGCAGTTCCGTTCTGGAAGTCGCTGCCCCGGAACCCACCCGCTCCCAGAACACCTCCACCCGGCCGGCGACCGTCGCGGTGATCGGCTCGGCGGTCGTGGACCACATCTACGTGGTCGACCACATCCCGTCCCCCGGCTCATCGACCCCGCCGATCTCCTACGACACCTACCCCGGTGGCAAGGGGCTCATCCACGCGGTGGCCAACGCCCGGCTGGGCATGGACGTCCACATGATCACCGCCGTCGGCGACGACCAGCCCGGCCAGGCCCTGCTCGACTACATGTCCGATCAGAGCTTGCGGATGAACCTGGTCAAGGTGGTGCCGAACGCCAAGACCCCGGTGGTCGGTGTGTTCATGACGCGCGGCGGCGGCGCGGTCCTGCTGCCTTGGATGAACGAAGGCGTGATCAGGCTCGACCCAGCCGATTTCCATACCCATGCGCTGCAAAGCGCACTCGAAGCGTCCGACGCGGTCGTGATCACCTTCGAGCAGCCGATCGACGCCACTCGTGAAGTGCTGCGGGCGGTGAGCAAGCTGAAGAACCGGCCGCTGGTCGTCGTCCGGCCGTCACCGCCGATGACCAGCCCGCAGTTCCTCTACGAACACTTCGACGACATCGACTATCTGATCGGTACGCAGGGGGAACTGCGCGAACTGCTCGCCGGTTCCAGCGACGAGATCACCATGGAAGAGCTGGCGACGAGCCTTCTCATGCTCGGGGTGCACGGTGTCTGTATCACCAACGAGTTCGGGTGCATGGTGCGTTCGGAACACATCCGAGCGGATATCGCGGGGTTCACGACCGCTCTGCGAGACACTCCGGGGGCACGGGAGGCGTTCAGCGCGGCCCTGATCCACCTCCTCCTCAAGAAGAACCGCAAGATCGACCAGTCCGATCTCAAATGGGCGACCGCCGCGATGGCCGCTGCCCAGTCCTTCGGGGGTGTCGCCGACTCGATGCCGACAGCACAGCAGGTTGACCGAGTTCTCACCATGACCACCACGGCGGAGCACAACGACCATGACTGAACAACTTTTCGTCGAGCACACGCTCAGGCGCCAAGGGGGCGCCGGGTTCCGTGTGCGTGTCCTCGACGGCGCCGCGACGCTGGTGAATCCACCCGTCGCGGCGATCTACGGCCATCCGGTGGACGACTGTCTCGTCCGCATCCATTCGCGTTGCGTCTACTCCGAGGTGCTCGGCTCTGTCGACTGCGACTGCCACGATCAGCTGCAGCACGCCCACGACACGATCTCGGACGAGGGCAACGGGGTGATCATCTACCTCGATCAGGAAGGGCGCGGAGCGGGCTTGCTGGCCAAGGCGCGGGGATACGTGTTCAGCCAGGAGCATGAAGCGGATACGTTCGCCAGCTACCGGGCGCTGCACCTGCCCGACGATTCCCGCAGCTACACCGCCGCCGCCGACCTGCTCGACAGTCTCGGCCTGAGCCGTGTCCGGCTGCTCACGAACAACCCCGACAAGGTTCGCGCCCTCGAAGAGCGCGGGCTCGTGGTCAAACGGGAACCGTCGATCGTTCCGGTGAGCGAGGCCGCGAAGGCGTACCTTGAGGCGAAGCGGCTGCACGGACACATGATCCCGACGCTGGCCGACAACTGACCGCGGCCGGGAGGACGATGGATTTCGACGAGGTCGCGGACGAGCTCTACGCCGGCGATCCGGCGGTGTTCGTCTCCGTGCGCAATCAACGGGCGAAGGAGGCCAAGGCGGCTGGTGACGCCGCCTTGGCCGAACGTATTCGCGCTCTCCGGAAACCCACCCTCGCCGCCACGATCGTCAACCGGATGGCAGGCTCCCCCGAGCTGGAGGACCTTGCCAGGCTGGGCGAAGAGCTGCGCAAGGCGCACTCGGCGTTGGCAGGACCCGAAATGCGGACGCTCGCGCGGGAACGCCAGGAACTGGTGAAGCAGCTGCTGCAGAGCGATCGCACGATGAGCGAATCGGTCGCGCGCGAGGTCGAAGCGACCCTCGATGCCGTCGCGGCCGACCCCGAGGTGGCGGTGCTCGCGCTGGCCGGGCGGCTCAGCAGCAGTGCCGACAACGCGGGCGACCAGTGGCTCACCGGCGGGTTCATGCCGCTACCCAAACGGAACCCCGGTCCTCCGCCGAAAGAACCAGCCACCGTGTCCCGTTTGGACGATCGACGGAAGGCGAAGCAGAAGGCCGCCGACGATCAAGCCACCAAGGCCGAGCGGGAGAAGGCCGCCAAGGCGCGCGAGGAAGCCGAACGCGAACAGGAACGGCTCGAGGAGTTCACCCGGCTCCGGCGTGAGGCTTCCGAACTCGCGAAGGCCTGCAAACAAGCGGAAATCGACCTCGCCCGCGCCGAGCGCCGGGCGGAGAAGGCAACGGAGAAGGCGAACGATCTCCGTCGGCGACTCGCGGACGCCGAACTGGAGGAGGAGTCGGCGCAGAGCGAGACCGACGAAGCCCGCGAGACCCTCGAAGGAATGCGCGAGGTCGCGCAAGAGGTCGACGAGGCCCTCAAGCAGTTCTGAGCCGCGCTGTTCTGACCCGCGCGTGTTATGAAAGGACCGTTCCTAACGAAATTTGTTAGGAACGGTCCTTTCATAACATCCTGCGGCCTACGCGGCCTGGCGCACCCGGACCTTCGCCGGAGTCGCCTGCCGCCGCCCGTATCGCGTCTTGCCACCGGGTTTGTAGACCGACAGCACGGTCATCGTGAGGTACATCGCCGAGGAGACCACGATCGGATAGAACCCGTCCGGCCTCCGGCCCAGCTCGACGAACTGGCCGTCCACAGTGGACTCGGCCGCCGCGACCAGGTCACGGATCCCCGGCAGCAGGGAGAACAAGGTCAGCCCCACCGCGATCAGGGTCATCACCAGTTTGATCGCGACCCAGCGGTACCGCACCAGCCCCCATTTCGTGCCGACACTGAGCACGATCCCGCTGACCAGCGCCAGGAGACTGATCGGCAGCAGCAGGTACTCACCGATCTGGCCCATCATCAGGATGGCCGCGTACTGGCGCCGCGGGTCGTCGGTGAAGACCGAGGTGAAGGTCAGGACGGCGTTGACCATGGTGATCCCGAGCCAGCCGAGTGACGTCACGACGTGGACGACCAGGACGAGCTTCCGCCACCGTGGGGTGAGCGTCATCGGAGTTTTCTGCGCCGTGGAAGTACTCATAGGCCCAGTGTTTCGGCCCGGCGGCTTCCCGTCGTCCGTCGTGGAGCGGCACCTCGCCTACGTATCGCGGAGTACGAGACCCCGGAGGTACGCGGCCTGTCCGCCGTGCTGCAGGTCGTCGGAAAGCACGCTGACCAGGCGAACACCGAGGGAGACCGGCGGATCCCACGCCTCGTCGACGATACGGTCGAGGGCGGCCTCGTCGAGTCCGGCGGCCCACGCCGTCGTCGCCTCGTGCACCGCGTCGTGGTACCCGGTCAGCAACTCGGCCGAGTCGACCCGGACCGCGGCGACGTCCGCGGGCCGGTGCCCGTAACCGGTGGCCGAGGCCGGGAACGGCAGCGCGAAGCGGTCCAGCCAGCCCTGCGCGGTCCAGATCTGTTCGGTGCCCATGACGTCGGCGATGTGGTCGTCCTGGACCCGGGTCAGATGCCAGACCAGCCACGCGATCGTGTTCGCGCCCGGCACCGGGCTCGCGGTCAGCTGTTCGGGGGTCAGCCCCCCGGCAGCCTCGTGGACGACCTCACGGACGCGGTCGAACCCGTCGACCAGCACCTCGGCCAGTTTCATCGCACACCCTTCCGACGGCCTTCCCCGTTGCGGACTACCCAGCGTCCGCACACCGGAAACGATGCCACTACCCGGTCACCGAATCCCTGCAACCTTGACTTATATAAGGCCAGGCCGTGATAGTTGCCTGATGCACGCGTTCGACGTCCTTGGCGATCCGGTGCGGCGCCGGATCCTGGAACTGCTGGCAGGCGGTGAGCTGAGTTCCGGCGACGTGACCACGGTGGTCCGTGAGGAGTTCGGCATCTCGCAGCCGGCGGTTTCGCAGCATCTGCGCGTGCTCCGGGAGAACGGGTTCACCACGGTCCGCGCCGAGGGCGCGCGGCGCCTGTACTCGGTGGATCCGGCTCCGCTCAAGGAGATCGACGGCTGGCTCGACCAGTACCGCCGGTTCTGGGCCCAGCCCCTCGACGCACTCGCCACCGAACTCGCGCGCGGCCGCCGCGAGCGCCGTAAAGCCGCCGAAGAGACGAGCACCGGTACGGCCTGACCGATCGCTGTCGGACCCCGCCCCTAGAATCAGCCGGGTGGCAGCCCCCGAGATCGGCATCACGGACGCGGTCGACACCCTCAACCGGGTCTTCGGCTATGACAGCTTCCGCGGCGAGCAGCGCGAGATCGTCGAGCACGTCATCGCAGGCGGTGACGCGCTGGTCCTCATGCCCACCGGCGGCGGGAAATCGCTGTGCTACCAGATCCCGGCGCTGGTCCGCCCGGGTGTCGGCGTCGTCGTCTCACCGCTCATCGCGCTGATGCAGGACCAGGTCGACGCCCTGCGCAACCTCGGAGTTCGCGCGGGTTTCCTGAACTCCACGCAGGATTTCGCCGAACGCAACCGGGTCGAGGCCGCGTTCGTCGCCGGTGAGCTGGATCTGCTGTACCTGGCGCCGGAACGGCTGTCCGTCGAATCGACTGTTCGCTTGCTGGATCGCGGTAAGATCTCGTTGTTCGCCATCGACGAGGCGCACTGCGTTTCCCAGTGGGGCCACGACTTCCGGCCCGACTACCTTGCGCTTTCCGCGTTGCACGAACGCTGGCCGGACGTCCCCAGGATCGCGCTCACCGCCACCGCGACCAAGGCGACGCATGGTGAGATCGCGTCCCGGCTCAAGCTGGATGACGCGCGGCATTTCGTCGCGAGCTTCGACCGGCCGAATATCCAGTACCGGATCGTCGGCAAGGCCTCGCCGCAGCGCCAGTTGCTGGAGCTGCTGCGCACCGAGCACAAGGGCGACGCGGGCATCGTCTACTGCCTGTCCAGGAATTCGGTCGAGAAGACCGCGGACTTCCTGGTGGAGAACGGGATCCCGGCGGTGCCGTACCACGCGGGGCTGGACGCGCGCACGCGCGCGAGGCACCAGTCGCGGTTCCTTCGCGAGGACGGGCTGACCGTCGTCGCCACGATCGCGTTCGGAATGGGCATCGACAAACCGGACGTACGGTTCGTCGCGCATCTGGATCTGCCCAAGTCCGTCGAGGGCTACTACCAGGAGACGGGTCGCGCCGGCCGCGACGGTCTGCCGTCGACGGCCTGGCTGGCCTACGGGCTGCAGGACGTGGTGCAGCAACGCAAGATGATCGACCTCTCCGAGGGCTCGGAGCAGCACAAACGACTGCAGAGCAGTCACCTGAACGCGATGCTGGCGCTATGCGAGACCGTGGAATGCCGTCGCACGCAGATCCTGAGCTACTTCGGGCAGCCGAGCGAGCCGTGCGGCAACTGCGACACCTGCATGACGCCGCCGGAGACCTGGGACGGCACGATCCCGGCGCAGAAGATCCTCTCCACGATCGTCCGGTTGCAGAACGAGCGGCGGCAGAAGTTCGGCGCGGGCCAGATCATCGACATCCTGCTCGGTAAGTCGACGCCGAAGGTGACGCAGCACCGGCACGACTCGCTGAAGGTGTTCGGGATCGGCACCGAGCTGAAGGAGCCGGAGTGGCGGGCCGTGGTCCGGCAGCTGCTGGCGCAAGGGCTCGCCGCCGTCGAAGGTGACTACGGTTCGCTGGTGCTCACCGAGGGCAGCGCCGAGGTGCTGAACGGGGCGCGAGAGGTCCAGCTACGGCGTGAGCCCGAACGGGCGGCCAAGGCCGCGGCCCGGTCGAGTGCCAAACGGGCCGCGGCGGCCGACATGCCCGCCGAGGCGGCGCCGGTGTTCGAACTGCTCCGCACGTGGCGAGCCGCGGCGGCGAAGGAACAGGGAGTGCCCGCGTACGTGATCTTCCACGACGCGACCCTGCGCCAGATCGCCACCCGGCTGCCTTCCACGCTGCAGGAACTGGGCACGGTCAGCGGCGTCGGCGAGAACAAGCTCGCCAAATACGGCGAACAGATCCTCGAGACGCTCGCGGATCAGGGCTGATCGGGGCGGCGCGGCCGCCCGGTCATCCCGTCGACCTTGCGCACGGCACCGTCGATCTTGTGGTGGTACTTGCCCTTGGTCTTGTGGTCGACGAAGGCCGCGGCCTTGTTCACGACCTTCGAGACCTTCTCAGGGTTCTTCCGCGCGTAGGCACGCGCCGCCCCGGCGGCGCCGGCCAAGGCGGTCAACTTCCGCAGTAGAGCCACGTTGGGTCCCTTTCCTCGGGGTCGTCTTGTTCCCTGCTCAACGACCGATGGCACCTACCTGGTTCCCCGGAGCGCGCCAAATCACTCATTTCGGGTGTTCTGGGCAGCTCAGCAGGCGGAAATCCGAAGGCGTCCCGGGGTGACAGCCACTAGGTTCGGGCTCATGCGGGATCTGTCGAGGCTGCCCAAGGCCCATCTGCACGTTCACTTGGAGAGCACTATCCGGCCGGACACGCTCCGTGAGATCGGTGAGGCGAACGGTATCGCCGTCCCCGCCGAGCAACCTGTGTTCGACGGATTCCGGGCCTTCGGCGACTACAACTCGCTGTTGCGTTCCTGCCTGCGGCGTCCGGAAGACTTCGAACGGGTCGCCCGCGAGTTCTGCGAGGACGAAGCCGCGCAGGGCACCCGCTACGCCGAAGTCACCTTCACCGCCGGCGCACACGGCGAACGGCTCGGCGAACCGGATATGCCGCTTACGTCCGTCCTCAAAGGACTATCAGCGGGCACCGCCGAATACGGCCTCGAGTGGCGAGTGATCCTCGACCACTCGCGCCGCCGGTCCGTCGATCGCGCCCGGCTGACTCTCGACCTCGCTCGCCGCCACGCTCCGGACGGGGTGATCGGGATCGGCTTGGCAGGCGAGGAAAGGTATCCGCTCGCGCCCTTCGCCCAGATCTGCGACGAGGCCGACGAGGCGGGTCTGCACCTCATCCACCACGCCGGCGAGGACGCCGGCCCGGAGAGCATCCGCGAAGCACTCGAACTCGGCCACGCCGAGCGGATCGGGCACGGCATCCGGATCCTGGAGGACGTCGCCCTCGTCGCCGAGGTGCGCGAACGCGGCATCGCACTCGAGGTCTGCCCGTCGTCGAACGTGACGATCGGTCTTGTGCCCACGTTCGAAGAACACCCGCTCCCCCGCCTGATCGACGCCGGTCTCGTGGTCACCCTCAATACCGACGTTCCCTCTGTCACCGGGACAACGTTGACCGACGAGTTCCTGCGGGCGCGGGAGGCTTTCGCCTACGACGATGTCTCGCTCGCGGGCCTTGCTCGGGCGTCTGTCGATGCCTCTTTCGCCCCCCTCGACCTCAAGCGCACCATCCACCACGACATCGATGGCTGGCTCGTGAGTGTTAATGACGGCTAGAACCGCCGGCATCACTCACGAGCCGGTGGGGGTCTCCCCATGCCCGGCACGCGGCACCGGGCATGAGGAGAGGTCCACTAGCCGGTCGGGAAGTCGTCCGGCGTACGGATCCTGTCACGGACCCAGACACCGGCCGGCTTCAGGACCGAAGTGCCGGTGAAATTGTTGCCGGCGCAGGTACCACCCTTGAACACGGCACCAGACCGGTTGTCGTCGGAGAAGTTCCAGTTCGTCCAGCCGATCTTGTTGGCGTTCAAGAAGTCGATGTACTTCTGGGAGAAGGCGAAGTCGTTCCCGCCGTCACCACTGGAGGTCTGCGTGCCGAACTCCGTGATGAACACCGGGATCTTGTCCACGGTCCGCTTCAGCGCGTTGAGGTACTCGTCATGATGCGACGCGGCGTAGAAGTGGAACGTGTACATGATGTTCGTGGCGTTGACCGGGCTGTTGAGGATGTCGCTCTCGTTGCGGCCGTCGGAGATGCCGAACGTCGCCCAGCCGTGCGTGCCGAGGAACACGACGCCGTCGGGGTCCTGTGCCCGGATCACGGGGATGACCTGCTCCGCGTAGCTCTTCACCTTCGCCCAGCTGACGTTGTTGGGCTCGTTGGCGACGTCGTAGATGATGTTGACCTTGTCCTTGTGCCGCTGGGCGATCTCGGTGAAGAACGTCTTGGCACGGGCGAGGTTGTGGTTGGGGTCACCGGGACTGAGCTGGTGCCAGTCGACGAGGACGTACATCCCGCGTTTCGTGGCCTCCTCGATGTAGCCGTGCACCATGTCGGTGAACTTGCGCGGGTTGGTCTCGTAGCCGCCTTCCTGGATGTACATCGCGACCCGCAGGATGTCGGCGTTCCAGTCGGTGGCCAGCGCGTCCAGCGAAGCCGTCTTCACACATTGGCTGTACCACTGGATTCCGTGGGTGCTCATCCCCCGCAGCTGGATGGGCTTGTTGTACTGGTTGCACAGTTTCACGCCGCACACGTGCAGCTGGCCGTTGATCGCCACCGGCGTGCCGGTACCGCAGGCGGGGGTGGTGACGGAGACGGCGTTGCTCGCCGCCGACGTGTTGCCCGCCGCGTCGAACGCCACCACGGTGAACGTGTACGACGTCAACGGCGCGAGGCCGGTCACGGTGGCGGGAGGATTCGCCGTGGTGGCAACGGTTTGCCCGTTCCGCAGGACGCGGTAGCCCGCGACGGCGACGTTGTCGGACGACGGCTGCCAGGTCAGCGTCGCGCTGCTGCACGAGGTGCTCGACGCGGAGGGTGAGCCGGGTACCGACGGTGCTTCGGTATCCGGTGGTCCGCCGCTGCCCTCGACGGTCAGCGAGTCCGCGTTCGGCCCGCCTGCCGAAGCGACGGCGGTGGTGCGGATCTTGTTGCTGCCCGCGACGAGGGTCGCCGTCGTGGTGACGGTCCGCCACGTCGTCCACGCCCCGGTCGCGGCGAACCCGAGGTCGTTGGCCGACAGGGTGCCGTTGACAGTGACGTCGAGGGGGCGGTTGGCGGTGGTTCCGTTGGCGTAGCGGAAGGTCAGCGTGTGCTGCCCCGCCTGTGCCGCGTTGACGGTGTATTCGACGTAGCTGCCGGTGACGTTGTCGAAGTTGACGAAGCCGGTTCCGGTGAACCCCGCGTGGTTCGACTCGACCACGCCTTGGGTGATCGCGGCGCTCTCGGATTCGTAGAGGACTGGTGCCGCGGAAGCGGGCTGTACCGCGATCGGGACCGATGCGGCGGCGACCACGGTGACAAGGACCGCGCGCCATCTTGGGCGTACCACTGGAAGCCTCCTGCTGAACCATTGACGAGATCAGTGGGCGCGGCGGACCCTGGTTAGGAAATCTTCCTAACCAACGCACAGTTTCACCATTCGCCCGAACGGCTGTCAACAGGCAAAAGGGGCAATGTGCTCCTCGCGCGAATTCATCCGATGGCTTACGCTCACGTTGCCGCCGCCACGGTCCCCGAGAGGACGTTCGATGGCGCGCGCACGCCTGTTCTCCCTGTTCATGGCCCTGGTCTTGCTTTCAATCCCACAATCTGCGAACGCGGAACCGGCGGACGCCGGCTGCGCGAGGACCGTCCCGGTGAGCGACGACGACTCCTTCGCCACAGCCCTCGCGGCGGCACGTGCCGGTGACTGCCTGAAGCTGGCCGACGGCACCTACAGCGCCACCACCATCGCGGCGTCCGGCACCGCGCGGAAACCGATCACGATCAAGGCGGCACACCGGCTCAAGGCCGGTTTCACCGCCGGAGTGCTGGACGTCACCGGCTCACACGTCACGGTGGAAGGCTTCAGTTTCACCGGTAGCGCGAACCTCCGGCTGACCGACACGACCGGCTCACAGATCAGCCGAAGCCTGTTCCGCAGTTCCGCCAAGGAATTCGTACAGGTCTTCGGCAAGGACGGAACGGCGAACCGCGTCGACCACAACGAGATGGGCCCGAAGGACCAGCAGGGTCACTTCGTCCAAATAGGAAAGAACCCGTACACGCCGACACATACTCTGGTCGACCACAACCACTTCCACGACATCGCGGCAGGCGAACAAGGTGGCGAAGCCCTGCGCGTCGGCGGCTTCGGACCGCCCGGCGACTACTTCCCCAGCCACACCGTCTTCGAGTACAACCTGCTCGTGCACTGCGACGGCGACGCGGAGATCCTGTCTCTCAAGGGATCCGCGAACACCTTTCGCTACAACACTATCCGCGCCAGCGCGGGGACGATCAACATCCGCGCCGGTGTAGACAACGTTATACAGGGCAACTTCATCTTCATTGACGGAGTCAAAGCGGCGCAAGGAATCCGGCTCAGCGAAGACGATCACCTCATCTACAACAACTACGTCGAGGTCATCTCCCAGCCGCTGATTCTGCACCCCGGTGACCCGAAGCCCGGCGACCCGCCACCAGGGGTGCCGCCTTCCGGGCCGTTCACCGGGCACGCCCAGGTCCGCAACGCCGTCATCGCCGGCAACACCTTCCTGGCCGAGGAGTCCGGTGTGGACTTCGGCGGCGGCACGAAACCGCCCGAAAACCTGACCTTTACCAACAACATCGTCGTCTCCGCCGGAGTGAACATCGCCAACGGCACCACGCCGACCGGATCGACCTACGCGGCGAACCTCCTGTTCGGCGGCACGCCGGGCGTGAGCGGCCCGGGCTTCCTTGTCGCCGATCCACGTCTGCGCAGGGTGTCCGGATTGCTGGAGCCGGGCCGGAAAAGCCCGGCACTTCGTGCGGGTTCGACCGCGCTTGCCGAACTGTTACGCGTAGACGTCGAAGGGCGGCAACGGCTTACCCCACCTGACATCGGCGCCATCGAGGCGTCGTCGTGGGCACGTCCGGTCCGGCTCCCTTTGACCACCAGGGATGTGGGACCCGCCTCGCGCTGAACCGGGCTCCACAACTTCTCCACAAAACTCACGTACCGTGGAAACGGTGACCACTTCGCCGCGCTCCACACTGGATCTGATGAACCAGTGGCCGACGCCACCCAAATCGCGCGGTCCTCGCGGCTGCGTGATGGTCGCGCTGCTGGTCGCAGGCGCTTTGGTGGCTGGCGTGGTCTGGATCGTGGTCAGCCTGAACGATCGCGATCCGGTGCCGGTGAAGCCGGAATTCACCGTGCCCGCCCTCGAACCCGCGGTCCGTTCGGCGATCCCCGGCGACGCCGGCCCCCTCCCAGCCGCCGCCACCCAGGACGCCTGGATCGCCAAAGTGGCGGAGAACACGGACATCCCGGCGCGCACGCTGCGTGCCTATGTCACCGCGGCCGCCAAGACCAAGGCGACCACACCCGGTTGTCACATCACGTGGGCCACGATCGCGGGTATCGGGCGGACGGAGTCACAGCACGCCCAGCACGAGGGCTCGCGGCCTGGTGAGGACGGTGTCGTGACGCCGCCGATCATCGGCATCCCGCTCGACGGCTCCCCCGGTGTCCGCGCGGTCGTCGACACCGACAAGGGCGCGCTCGACGGCGACGCACGCTGGGATCGCGCCGTCGGGCCGATGCAGTTCCTACCCGCCACCTGGAAACGCTATGGCGTCCGTGCGAGCGGTGACGGTGCCTCGCCCGACCCGCAGAACATCGACGACGCCGCGCTCACCACCGCGCGCTACATGTGCACGAAGGGCGGCGACCTCGGCAAGCCCGGCGGCTGGTGGACAGCGGTGCTGACCTACAACAACTCCACGCAGTACGGTCAGGAAGTGTTCAGCAACGCCGACGCCTACGGCAAAGTGGCGTTGAAACCTTAAGCGGGCAGCAACCTGGTGACCAACCGGGTCAATTGCTGAACGTTCCGGCACTCGTGCATCTCCACGACTTCGGCGTAGGCATGCGCCTCGGAGTCGCCGGTCGACCACAACGCGGTCCGCTCGGGATTGAGCCAGTACGTATGCCTTGCGGCGGAAGCGATTCCGCGCACCGCTGCCAGATTCGGATCGCCGCCGTTGGTCCTGGCGTCGCCGAGGATGAGCAGGGACGTCTTGGGCCCCACGGCATCCGCGTAGCGTTCGACGAACTCTCCGAGTGCGTGTCCGTAGTCACTGTGGCCGTCCCATCGGGTAAGTTCGGCGTCGGCGAGGATGCGTGCGCCGAGATCCTCCGGGTCGGCCGCGCCGGTGTCGACGAGATGCGTGATCTCGTCGCAGGCATCGATGAACGCGAACACCCGCACCTTGCTGAACTGGTCGCGCAACGCCTGCACAAGCAGCATCGTGAAGTTCGCGAACCCGGCAACCGAGCCCGACATGTCGCACAGCAGAACGATTTCCGGGCGCCCAGGCCGGTGCTTCCGGTACGACGGCCGCATCGGGACACCGCCGGTGGACAACGAACGCCGCAACGTCCGGCGGAGGTCGATCTGCCCGCGGGCGTGACGACGGCGACGTGCGGCCAGTTTGGTGGCGAGCTTACGTGACAACGGCTGGACGACGCGGCGCAGTTCGGCCAGCTGCGCCCGGCTCGCCAGCAGGAAGTCGACGCGGTCGGCGGCCGGTGGTACCGCGTGGCGAGAAACCCTGTCCCGGCCACGCACTTCGGCCACGCGCCGCCGCGCTTCTGTGCGGACAAGGCCGCGGAATCCCTCGACACGGCGGCGGACGTCGTCGCGGTCCAGCCGATCGGTGAAGTCCTCCCGCGCGCCCGCGCGGATCGCTTCGAGCACCCGTACGACCAGCGTCTGCGGCTGAAGCCGTTCCAGCGTCTGATGCGCCGACCAGCCACCGGCACCCGCTGTTCCGCCGTACTCGCCCAGCATCTCGACGGCGAGGCCGGCCAGCTGCGTCAGCTCCGCCTGGTCGTTCGCCGCCAGTGCCTCGGAGAGACGATCGCGCAGCGCCGCGAGGTCGTCGACCGGCTCCTGTGACGGCACGCCGACGCCGAGCGGGAAGTAGATGTCGAAGGTCGCGTCGAACACCGCGCGCTGGCCTCCGCGCCGGACCAGCGCCGCGGCGAGGCCTTCCCGCATCTGCTCACGCGAAGCCAGACCCAGTACCTCGAGTGCCGCGGCCGCGTCGACGGTTTCGCTTGGTCCGGCCGGAATCCCGTGTTCCCGCAACGCTTCCACGAATTCGACGAGCCTGCCCGGCACCCCGGTCATGGTTCGAGGACCTTGCCGAGCTCGAGCCGCGCGCCGGCTTTCACGACGTCGTCCTGGTGTTTCAGGATGACCCCGAGGCTGGCCCGGACGACGTCCTCGCCGAGGGAATCCGCACCGAGGGCGAGCAGGGTGCGGGCCCAGTCGATGGTCTCCGCGACCGACGGCGCCTTCCGCAGTTCCATCGCCCGCAGTGCGGTGATCACCTTGACCATTGAAGCGGCGAGCGCGTCGTCGAGGCCCGGCACCTTGAGCCGCACGATCCGCTGTTCCAGTGCGGCGTCAGGGAAATCGATGTGGAGGAACAGGCAACGCCGCCGCAGGGCCTCGGAAAGCTCGCGGGTGGCGTTCGAGGTGAGGACCACGAACGGCGTCCGTCCGGCGGTGATCGTGCCGAGCTCCGGGACGGTGATCTGGAAGTCGCCGAGGACTTCGAGCAGCAGGCCCTCGATCTCGACATCGGCCTTGTCGGTCTCGTCGATGAGGAGCACCGTCGGCTCGTCACCCTTGATCGCCGTCAGAAGGGGCCTGGCGAGCAGGAACTCCTCGCCGAAGATGTCGTTGCGGGCTTCGTCCCACGTCTCAGAAGCAGCACCGCGGCCGGCGGTGATGCGCAGGAGCTGTTTGGCGTGGTTCCACTCGTACAGCGCGCGGGATTCGTCGACGCCTTCGTAGCACTGCAGACGCACGAGCCGGGACCCGCTCGCCTGTGCGACCGCCTTCGCCAGTTCGGTCTTCCCCACCCCCGCGGGGCCCTCGATCAGCAACGGCTTACCGAGGGCGTCCGCGAGGAACACGGTGGTGGCGACGGCTGCCGACGCCAGGTATCCGGTGTCGGCCAGCTTCGCCGTCACGTCTTCCACCGATGTGAAGTATCCGGTCCCTGCCACGCGGCCTCCCTGAGCAGTCGCTTACCCAGCCGACTCTACGTCGCGCACCTGCTTGGGCAGGAGGAACCCGACCGCGAAGGTGGCGACGACCATCACGGCGACCACCCAGAACGTGCGCTGGGCGGCGGCGGTGGCGTCCGTGGTACCCGCGTCGAAGAACACCGTGCCGAGCAGCGCCAGCCCCAGTGCGCCGCCGACCTGCTGCAACGACGTGAGCGCACCGGCGGCCGACCCGGCCTCCTGCGGCTCGACGCCTGCCAGAGCGATCTCGAAATACGGCCCCATGATCAGCCCGGAACCGATGCCGACGACCAGCAACGCGGGGGCGATCAACCACGGACCGGTCTCCGGGCCGATGATCAGCAGCAGGGCGATCACGCCCGCGGTCATGATCAGCGCGCCGGTGTGCAACACCTTGCGGCCGTACTTGCGGACGGCCTGCACCAGGCCCATTCCGATGATCATGCCCAGCGACATCGGCACGCCGGTCAGTCCGGCCTTGAGCGGCGAATAGCCGAGTCCGAGCTGCAGGTACAGCGTGAACACCAGACCGAACCCGGAGAACGCCGCGAAGTAGATCGTCCCGGTCGCCATCCCGGCGAGGAAACTGCGCTTGCGGAACAGCGTCGGCACGACCAGCGGGTCACCCCCGCGGGCGCTCTTTCGCTTCTCGAGCCACGCGAAGACCGCGAACACGACCGCGGCACCGGCCATCATCGCGAACGTCCACAGCGGCCAGCCGTACTCGCGGCCCTGGACCAGCGGGAAGACGATGAGCAGCGAACCCGTCGTCGCGAGAAGCGCGCCCGGGAGGTCGAGAGTCAGCGAAGCGCCGGGCCGGGAGGCGGGGAGGAACTTCAGCGCGGCGAGCACGGCCAGCGCGCCGATCGGCAGGTTGATCAGGAAGATCATCCGCCAGCCGGTGCCGAAGAAGTCGGCGTCGACCAGCCAGCCCGCGAGGATCGGGCCGCCCACGGCCGCGAGTCCCATGACCGGGCCGAACATGCCGAACGCGCTCTGCAGTTCCTTGCCGGTGAACATTTCCTTGATCATCCCGAGGCCCTGCGGGATCATCGCGGCGCCGAACAGGCCCTGGACCACCCGCGCGGTGATGATCATCTCCGGGCTCACCGCGACCGCGCAGAACAGCGATCCGGCGACGAACCCGATCGCACCGATCACGAACATGCGCTTGCGGCCGTAGATGTCGCCGAGCCGCCCACCGGTGAGCAGGCCGGACACCATCGCCAGCGTGTAGGCGACGCCGAGCCACTGGATCATCGAGGTGCTGCCACCCAGCGACGACTGCATCACCGGCCCGGCGATGCTCGTGACGGTCATGTCGAGCAGCTCCATGACCGAACCGGCCAAGATCACGAACAAGGCGGGCCAGCGCCAGCGATACGGCGTCGCTTCAGCTGCCTCCTCGGTGTTCTCCGAGGTCAGCGTGGTTTCAGCTTCCAGTGTCGTCGTCATGGGAACAACGCTAAAGTGGATTCCGGCCACTTTCTGACCGGAATCGAGGGGAATCTGGATTCATGGCGAATACGAGTGCGCGGATGCTGCGGCTGCTGTCGCTGCTGCAGACCCATCGGTTCTGGTCGGGGCTCGAACTGAGCGACCGGCTGGAGGTGAGCGAGCGGACGCTGCGGCGCGACGTCGAGCGGCTGCGCGACCTCGGCTATCCGGTCAACGCGAGCCGGGGTGTCGCGGGTGGCTACCAGCTGCGGTCGGGCACGGTCATGCCACCGTTGCTGCTCGATGACGAGGAGGCCGTGGCGATCGCGGTCGGCCTGCGGACGGCGGCGGGCGGTTCGGTCGAAGGGATCGAGGAGACGTCCGTCCGCGCGCTGACGAAGGTCGTCCAGGTGATGCCGCCTCGGCTGCGAAGGCGCGTCGACGCACTTCAGGCGTATGCGACCCCGGCCGCGGTCACCGGTCCCCGGGTCAACGCGGCCAGCCTGACGGTGATCGCGCAGGCCTGCCGGGACGACGAGAGACTCCGGTTCGACTACGCCGCCCGTGGTGGCGAGGAGTCCGCACGGCTGGTCGAGCCACATCGACTCGTGTCACTCGGACGTCGGTGGTACTTGGTGGCGTGGGATCTCGACCGGGTCGACTGGCGCACCTTCCGGGTCGACAGGCTCAGTTCGCCGCAGACCACCGGTGCCCGGTACCGGCCGCGGGAGATCCCCGGCGGCGACGCCGTCGAGTTCGTCAAGGCGCAGATCCAGGCGCGGCCGACCACGCACACCCTTCTCGTGCGGATCGACGCGCCGAAAGCCCGGGTCGAATCCGCGGTGCGGTACGTCGGCGGAGGCCTTGAGGCCATCGACGAGCAGTCTTGCCGGCTGCGGATGAACGTCGACACCTTCGACTGGCCGGTCCTCATCCTCGCCGCGATCGGTGCCCCGTTCGAAATCGAGGAGCCCGCCGCGTTCCGGGACCACCTCGCCTCCGTCGCCACCCTCTTCACCCACGCCGCAACCCCGAACTCACGTGATTGAACCCGTAACTCACGTGATCAGAAGGGTCACACACGTGATTGGACGGGCAACACACGTGTGACCCCTCCAATCACGTGTGTGACCCCTCCAATCACGCGAAGTCGGCCTCGAGGCGGGTGGCAACGGTGACGGGGGAAGGCATGGCGGCGACTTCGAGGGCGACTTCGCGCGCGGTCTCGGTGAGTTTTTCGTCGGTGATGAAGCAGCGAAGCAGGCCGGAGTCGATTTCGTCGGCGGTGGCGGTGAGCCCGGCGCCGCGATCGCGGAGCGCGTCGGCGTTGGCGAAGCGGTCGGAGCCGTCAGGCAGGACGAGCTGCGGACGGCCCGCGGCGAGCGCGGTGAACGTGGTACCGCCACCGCCGTGATGGACCACGGCATCGGACGCGGCGACGACCCGATCCCACGGCACCCAGCCGACGGCGCGGACGTTTTCCGGGAGCCCGCCCAAGGCCGAGATATCGATCTTTCCCATCACCAGGACGAATTCCGCATCGACCTTCGCCGCCGCGGCGACCACGCGATCGACGCGCGTCAGGCCGTCGGTCTTCGGCGGAACCGTGCCGAGCGTGACCGCCACCCGAGGCCGGCCGGACGGACGGCCGAGCCATTCGGGCAGTTCGCCGTCACCGTTGTACGGAACCGGTCGCAGCGACATTCCCTTTTCCTGTGCGGGCGCCATACTCGGCGGCGCCTGGTCGAGCACGGCGACCGGTCCGGGAGTTCCGGAAACACCGTGCCGCGCGAAGGCGGGCGCCAATTCCGCCAGCATCAGACGTCGCAGCGGAGCCGTCCTGATGAACCCGAGATCGACCTGTATCGACGGGACGCCGAGCGCCGCGGCCGCGATCGAGGCGGCGGGGAACAAATAGTCGTGGACAACGAGATCGGGACGCCATTCGGTGGCGGCTTCGACGACGGCGTCGGCGGCCGAATCGTTCACCAACGCGGCGAGCGGAACGAATGCCTCCCGGTCAGCGGAATTGGTTTCCACTGTGCGGGAAAGGAGTTCCGGACGTTCGGCCGCGGCGCGACGACGGAGTTCGGTCCGCCAATCAAGACCCGGTGCCACTCCGTGGTACGGAAGGCCCGAATCCGCGACGACTTCACCACCATCGAGCGAGACGAACAGCACGTCATTTCTGCGTTCGCGAAATGCACCGGCCAGCGGGACAAGCGGGAAGAGATGCCCGATGGCCGGGACGCCGGCGAAAAGAACGCGCATACGAAACCTCTGTCCTCTATTCCGGCTTGTGGCCTGCCGAACAGTAGCATCCACATTCGGCGCGAATGGCGCTAACATCGTCTGTCGCGAGCCACCCCGCCTGACTCCGCCATCGGAGTGGTGGCAGTACCTCCCGTTTGAACCCCAGTGATTCTACGACGATGCGGCAGGCATGACGACCAGCACTGACCTCGACAGTACCGAACCATCCGCGACCATTCCCGCACTGATCGGCGACCGGCTCACGCTGTCGGCCTTCGGCCAGCTTTCCGGCACCCTGGCGGGACTTCCCTACGTGAAGCTGGTCGTCGACCGCGACACGGGCCTGATCCATTTCATCAACAGCGCCCACGACCTGTTCCACGTCAAATACATCGCCCGCCATATTCTCGATCTCCCGATGCGGGAGCTGGAGAATACGCTGGACTCGTTCAACTACGAGGTCTACAACAAGCCCGATCGCCGGTTCTGCCTGGGCATTCTCGCGCTGCACACGATCGCCGACCCAGCACCCGGCACGGAGTCCCGCTTCTTTTCCCTGGAGACCGTCGAAGCGGACACGATGACCGCGGAAATGCTCCAGTACTTCTATTCGTTCGTCCGCGAACACGTCGACCAGGCACTGCCCCTCCTGCTGAAGCCCGCCAATCACCTCCAGGAGTCCTATGTCGAGCAGATCCCGGCGTCTCGGTTGCCCCGGATCCTCGCCCACGAACTGTTCTCCTCCGCCCCGTTCGTCGCGCTGAACACGGGTGAGAACTGGGGACGGCTACGCCTGTTCCATTCCGAGCAGGAATACCGGGAAACCCGGGACCCCTTGCGCTGGCACGACATCATCGTCATGCACCGGGTTCCGGACGACATCCCCCGCCTGGCCGGGATCGTCAACGCCGAGCACACCACTCCGCTCTCCCACACCAACGTCCTGGCCGCGGGCTGGCAGGTTCCGAACGCGGTCCAGCTGGGGATCTTCGACACCGCCGGTGTCCTCGACGGCGAGTGGGTCACCTACACCGTGGACAATTCCGCGACCGAGATCGGCCTGGAGCGGATCGATCGCCCCGCCGATGCGGACCGGCAACCCACGTGGCACACCAGCCAGATCGTTTTGGAACGCCCCGAGGTCACCCCGATCCCGATCCGTTCGCTGGCCGGACTCCGCTGGTCGGATCACTACCGTTACGGCACCAAGGCGGCCAACCTCGGCGAGCTGTTCCGGGTCCTGGACCAGGGTTCACACCGGCTGCTGGGGTTCTACCGGATCCCACGTCCGCCGCGGCCGAACCTGCTGGGACATCTGGGGAAACTCCTCGGCATCGAGAGCGCCGAGCAGGACGCGCTCGCCACGGCCGCCGCGAAACTGTTCGCGGAGAACGTCGCGGTACCTCGCGGCATCGCCCTGCCCTTCTCGCTGCACCAGCGCTTCCTGGAGTCCTGCCCCGCCATCCAGCAGGCCATCGGCAAGCTGAAAATGGCCCTCGAACTCGGGGCACGCGAGATCGACGCGCTGTGCCTGCAACTGCAGCGGCTCATCCGGAAGGCCAAGATCCCCGCGTCGATTCTGTCCGAAATAGACAACTCGATCATCGAGAACCTCTCGGGCACCGGCACGTTCGTCGTCCGCAGCTCCTCGAACGCCGAAGACCTCGCCGGCTTCTCGGCGGCGGGCATCTACGAGTCGATCAACCACGTGAGCACGGCCGCCACCATCGTCGACAGCATCAAAGAGGTCTGGGCGTCGCTCGTATCGCCGCGCAGCGTGCGGCTGCGTGAACAGGCCGGGATCTCGCTCGACGACTGCTACATGGGCGTGATCATCCAGGAGCAGGTTCGCTCCGATCGCGGCGGCGTGCTCGTCACCTGCAACCCGATGAACCGCACGGATTTCCGGAACGTGTACGTCAACGTTTCACCGCGGTCGGTGATCGAGGTCGTCTCCGGTGACGAGGCTCCGTTGCAGTACCTGTACAACACCGTCGAGGGTGGCGGCCGGACCGTGTCGCTGGGCGCGGCCGAGGCCGACCTCGACACGGAAGCGAAAGACCAGCTGCAGCGCCTCGCGATCGTCGGACGGCTGTTGCAGTCGCATTTCGCACCGGACTACACCTTCGGCAGCCCGGTCGACATCGAATGGGCCGCGGACGGGGACAAGATCCACCTGCTCCAGCTACGTCCGTACGCGGGGTGAGCGGCGCCGACCGGGTCATCCGGCTCTACAAGACCTTCTCCCTGTTCAACGGGCTGCTCTGGTGGCTCCCGATCTTCTATGTGTACCAACGGGAAGTCGGGCTTTCCGACGGGGAGATCTTCGGGATCCAGAGCATCTACTACGTCGCGTTCCTGCTGCTCGACATCCCGGCCAGCGTGCTCGCGGACCGGTTCGACTACCGCCGGTTCCTGTTCGCTGGTGCGCTGACCTTGCTGGCGGCGAACCTCGTCCCGGTGCTCTGGCCGTCCTACGGCGGATTCCTCACGCATTTCCTGCTGACAGCGGTGGCGTACTCGCTGACGTCCGGGGCGGGCAGCGCGTACCTGTACGAATATCTGCACCGTTCGGGTGCGGGCGAGCTCTACCGCAAGGCCGAGGGCCGTGCCCGCGCGTACAGCCTGTTCGGCCGGGTCGCCTGCCTGCCGCTGGCCGGGTTGCTGATGCAGTGGTACCTGCCGTTGCCGTACCTGCTCACGGCGTTGTGCGTCGGCGTCGCGGCGGTCATCGCGTTGCGGCTGCCCGCGCTCCCCGGCCGCGCCCTGCCGCACGACAACCCGGCGACCGGCAAATGGGGTTCGCTGCGTCCATCGTGGACACTCCTGCGCGGATCGCGGATGTTGATCCTGTTGATGGTGCAGGGAGTCGCGATCTTCACCCTGGTGCGGATCCTGCAGAGCAACCTGTTCCAGCCGATCCTCGAAGCGAAACACCTGCCACTGGCCGGATTCGGACTGGTGATGGCCGGGACGACCGTCTTCGAGGCACTCGGCGCGGCCCGCCCGGAGTGGCCGAAACGGTTCCTCGGTGACGTGCGCGCGATCTTCCTGCTCACCCTGATCATGGCGGCCTGCCTCGCGCTGATCGTCCCGGCCGGCGTCGCGCTGACGATCGCCTGCCTGTGCGTGTTCTCATTCGCCACCGGGATCTCCTTCCCGATCCAGCGGCAGCTGATCAACGACGCGATCACCGATCCGTCGTGCCGTGCGACGCTACTCTCCCTCGAATCGCTGATCGACCGCGCGGTCTGCGCGCTGGTCATCCTCGCGCTCGGCGGCTACCTCGCCGCGGGCCGGATGAACACCTTCCTGATCCACGCCGCCATCGGCACCGCCGCGCTGATGGCCGTCCTGATGACCCTGATCCTCCTGGCGAAACGCCGGAACGGAGCCCCAGATGAGCAAGATCCTGTACGTGTACGTGAAGGGCGGCGCCCCGCTCGAGTTCAGCTTCCCCCGCATCGCCGCCTGCGGTGAGCTGCACGTCCTCGCGCTGACGCCGATGCCGTCGGCGGGCGAGGACCTCTGGCGGCCGGCGTGCACCAGCGTCACCGAACGCCACACCGACCTGCGCGGCGAGGAACTGGTCGACTTCGTCGCGGACTTCGCCCGTGAACTCGGCGCCGACGCGATCCTGACGATGTCGGAATTCGCCGTGCTGATGGTCGCCCACGTCGCGGAAAAGCTGGGCCTGCGCGGTGCCGGGTCGTCGATCGTGCGTGCCAGGGACAAGCGGCTCATGCGTGAGGCATGGGCCGACGCCGGTGCGCCGATCCCCGCGTTCCGCCGGGTCACCGGCGAAGACGACCTCCGCGAGGGACTCGAGAACCTGACTCTGCCGGTCCTGCTGAAACCGGCGTGGGGAGCGGGTTCGGTGGCTCAGCTCGTGCTGAACTCGCCGGACGACGCGGCGTGGGCGTGGGCCGAGGTCGCCGACGCGCTCGAGAAGGGCGGCAAGGTCGGGATGAACGAGCTGTACCAGCCGGGTACCGACGGGGATCTGCTCGTCGAGGAGATCATCGACGGCACGACGGAGGGCTGGTACCCCGAGCCCGGCTACGGCGACTACGTCAGCGTCGAAGGCATCGTGGCGGACGGGGTGTACCACCCGCTGTGCATCACCGGCCGCCTCCCGGCGATCCCGCCGTTCACCGAGGTCGCCAGTACGGCGCCGTGCGCCCTGCCCGCCGATCTGCAGCGGCAGATCGAAGAGGTCTCCCGCCAAGCCGTCGACGCGCTCGGGCTGGACACCTGTGGGACGCATACCGAGCTCAAGCTCACCGAAAACGGCGTCATGCTGATCGAGACCGGCGCCCGGTTCGGCGGTGTGCTGATCACACAGGAGATCGAGACCGTCTACGGCCTGGACGTCATCGGCATGCTGGTGAAGGAACTGCTGGGCGAAGAGGTCGGCTACCCCGAGCGGATGCTGGTCGACGGCGACCGCGCGGCAGCCTCGCTCGCGGTCATCGCCACGGACGCGGCCGGAAACCCTTGGCGCACCACACCTTCGTGGAACCCCGGTGCCGTCGGCTGGACCAGGCTGCTCTCGCCGGGCAGCGCCGTCGAGGAGTCGAAGGCGTTCGCGATGCCGTCCGGAAACCCGGTGCCCGCCTACGACCCGTCCGGCGGCTCGCGCAACTGGCTCGGCGTCTTCCTGGTGACAGCGGATGACGCCGAGACTCTGCGCCGTGACTGCGCCGCGGTCCTCAATGGACTCGAAGGCACGCTGAACGCTCTTCGAGGCGCCGGTGCCGCGGGTGGTTCGGCAGCCCACCGGTTAGCATCGGCCCCGTGACCACCTACGTCGCGGCCGACGGCCGATACGAGAGCATCCCCTACCGCCGCAGCGGGCGCAGCGGCCTGAAGCTGCCGGCCATCTCGCTTGGCCTGTGGCACAACTTCGGGCACGACAAACCGCTCGGCACGCAGCGGGAGATCGCGCGGCGGGCGTTCGACCTGGGCATCACCCATTTCGACCTCGCCAACAACTACGGCCCGCCGTACGGCTCGGCGGAGGAGAACTTCGGCAGGCTGCTGTCTTCGGACTTCAAGCCGTACCGGGACGAACTCGTCATCTCGACCAAAGCGGGCTACGACATGTGGCCGGGCCCGTACGGAGAGTGGGGTTCGCGCAAGTACCTGCTGTCCTCACTCGACCAGTCGCTCGGCCGGCTGGGGCTGGACTACGTCGACATCTTCTACTCGCACCGGTTCGACCCCGAGACGCCGCTCGAGGAGACCGTCGGTGCGCTCGACACCGCCGTCCGCTCCGGGCGCGCGCTGTACGTCGGCATCTCGTCGTACTCCTCGGAGAAGACCGCCGAGGCGGCGCGGCTGCTGCGGGAACTCGGTACGCCGCTGCTGATCCACCAGCCGTCGTACTCGATGTTCAACCGCTGGCTCGAAGGCGACAAACTACTCGACACCCTGGACGCCGAGGGTGCGGGTTGTATCGCGTTCTCGCCGCTCGCGCAGGGTCTGCTCACCAGCCGCTACCTCGACGGCGTCCCCGAGGATTCCCGTGCCGCGCAAGGGAAATCGCTCAGCCCGGATACGATCACCGAAAGCACGCTCGGGAAGATCCGGGCGCTGAACGAGATCGCCGGGCGCCGTGGTCAGACGCTGGCGCAGCTCGCGCTGGCGTGGGGTCTTCGTGACCCGCGGATGACGTCGGTGCTGATCGGCGCGAGCAGTGTCTCGCAGCTGGAGGACAACGTCGGCGCGCTGGCGAACCTGGACTTCACCGACGAGGAACTGGCTGAGATCGACCAGTACGCCACCGAGGCCCACATCAATCTGTGGAAGCGGTCGACCGACGGCTGAGGATCACCTTCGCCGCTTCACGGCTCTTAGGACGAGGAAGGTGACGTAAAGGGCGGCGAGGGCGAAGCCGAGAATGTACGAGAGCGCTGGGTTTTCGAGGAACATCCCGATGATGACGCCGGCGATCAGCGTTCCGATGATCAGGATGAGTCCGGCGCCGACCACCCAGCCGAGAACGCTCGCCGGTGTCCAAACGGGCTTCGGTTCCGTTTCGTGGTTCACCTGCCCAGTGTGGCCGCCACCTTCGGGGACAGGTCCCGAAAACGCGTTGCCCGCTGGGCGGGGCGAGCCCAGACTGCGCGCATGACGTTCGAAGATCTGCTCGCCGAGGGCGCCGCCGTTCCGGTGGAAGGCTGGGACTTCTCGTGGTTCGAAGGCCGCGCCACCGAGGAACGGCCTCCATGGGGTTACTCGCGGCTGCTCGCCGAGCGGATGGCCGTCTCCTCCGCGGCGCTGGACCTGCAGACCGGCGGCGGCGAGGTGCTCGCGGGCATCTCTCAAGCACCGCCGGTCCTTGCCGCCACCGAAGGCTGGCCGCCGAACGTCGAGGTCGCGCGGCGGCACCTGGCCCCGCTCGGCGGGTTGGTGGTCGAGTCCGCGGAAGACGCGCCTTTGCCGTTTCCCGACGCGTCGTTCGACCTGGTGGTGAGCCGTCATCCCGTCGACAACCCGTGGCCGGAGATCGCCCGGGTACTGCGGCCGGGCGGGACCTTCCTGTCGCAGCAGATCGGCGCCGGTACCGCCGGCGAACTCAAGGAGTTCTTCCTCGGCCCGCAGGACTACGGCGGCTGGACCCCCGAAGTGCTGCGGACCGAGGCCGAAAGCGCCGGACTGTCGGTGAAGCGGCTCGAGCCGGCGAAACTCCGGATGGAGTTCTTCGACATCGCCGCGGTGGTGCACTTCCTGCGGAAGGTGATCTGGATCGTCCCGGGCTTCAGCGTCGAGAAGTACCGGGACGAGCTCGCCGAACTCCACGAGCTGATCCAGGCCGAGGGTACGTTCGTGGCCCACTCGAGGCGAGTCCTCGTCGACGCCCAGCGCGTCTAGACGCTGAGCCTCGCGAGCTGTTCCGGTGTCAGCTCCAGTTCAGCCGCGGCGAGGTTCTCCTCGAGGTGAGCGATGTTGGCCGTGCCCGGGATCGGCATGATGACCGGTGAATGCGCGAGCAACCACGCCAGCCCGACCTGCGCGGTGGTGGCGCCGAGTTCGGCCGCCACCGCCTCGATCTCGACCGTCGCACTGGACGCCGCCCCCAGCACGGGCCGCCACGGCAGGAACGCGATCCCCGCCGCCTCACAGGCTTTCAGGACCGGCTCGTACTCACGATCGAGCAGGCTGTAGCGGTTCTGCACACTCGCGATGTCCACGATCGACCGCGCCTGCTCCAGCTCGGCGACGGAAACCTCGGACAACCCGATGCGGCCGATCTTGCCTTCGTCCCGCAGGTCGCGCAGCGTCTCGATCTGGTCGTCGAGCGGCGTCTCCGGATCGATCCGATGCAACTGCAGCAGCTCGATCCGCTCGACCCGCAACCTGACGAGCGCCTTCTCGACCTGGTCGCGCAGCACCTCCGGCTTCCCGTCGAGCTTCCACTCACCCTCGTTGACCGCGACACCGACCTTGGTGGTGACGAGCAGATCGTCGGGATACGGATACAGCGCCTCGACGAGCAGTTCTTCGTTGGCGCCGCCTCCGTACAGGAAGGCGGTGTCGATCAGCGTGATGCCCAGTTCCACCGCACGCCTCGCCACCGCGATGGAGGATTCACGCTCCGGGCCGGGCTCGGTCGGGAGACGCATGGCGCCGAACCCGAGCCGGCCTACGGTCAGGTCGCCGCCGATGCGGAAAGACTTCGATATCACTTTGGATCCCCTCAGTCGTAAGGAACCTTAGCAGGGGGCAAGTTGGAGGCGCTCTAGATGTTTTGCCGTTCTGCGGCAACAAACCTGGAAGACAGAGGGCCGAAGAACGCTGCCTGACACGAGGTCGATGGCCATTTCGCCGAATTTCGGCAACCGGCAACGGGAAGCCCGTGCCGAAACCGCGGCCGAGCCGTGGTCCGGCTCATCGGATAGGAGTTTCCGAAAAACGGCAACAGCCGGCGCGACTGAACCGCGGGGTATCCGATGCCGGTTGCCGAAAATCGGCAAATCCTCAGCAGTCCCACCACCGCCGAGAACGGGACTTCTGTCAGCGATGCAGGTCCCGCGGCGAAGGCAAATGCGAAGTATCCGGAAAGAGGTGAAGAGCCCGCAAAGCCGCCCCGAGTTCCGCGATATCCGCCGGATCCGTCAGCGACCGCCCCAGCTCCTCGGTGATCCGCTTGAGACGATGCCGAATAGTGTTGGGGTGACAGAACATCCGTTCGGAGGTCAGCTTCGTCGAGCCCTGGCATTCGAACCAGGCCCGGAGCGTCAGGAGGAGCACGTTCCGGTCGTCGCCGGGCAGGTCCAGGATCGGCCGCAGCACGTGGTGCGCCAGCTGTACCGACGCTTCCGGAGCGCTGGCGACGAGGCCGGCGAGCGGGGATTCGTTGAACTGCACCATTCCTGACGTACCTGGGGCCAGGCTGGAGAGGGCGACCCTCGCGAGATGGAGGGCGCGGGCGGTGTTGCCGAGGCCGGTGAAGACCGGGCTCACGCCGATGCGGCCGGTCTGGTTCGAAGCCGAGAACCCATCGACACGGTTCTCGCGCAGCAGCTCGATGATCACTTGCGACGCCGAAGGGTCGCGCATCGAGACGACGCCGACCTGGAGGTCCGGGGTGAGCCGCCAGGCGGAGGCGTGGCAGCGGTCGCGGAGGCGGTTTTCGATCTGTGGCAAGGGTTCGTGGCCGACGCGTGGCGTCTCCGCCGCGACGACCACAAAGGTGCCGTCGAGGGAAAGTTCGAGAACGCGTGCGATATCCCAGAGGGTGCCTTCGGTGGCCGCGCCGCCAGCGAACAGGGCCTCCACCAAGGCAGACCGCCTGCTTTGGTGCGCCAGCATGACTTCCGCGGTCGTATCGCGATAGGTCGTCGTGAGTGCTTCCGCGTAGTCGTCGACCAGTGCCCAGATCGCGGACGTCGCGGCGACCAGACCGCGCAGGTCCTGATGTTCGTCCGAGGCGGTCAGTTCGACGAACCGGTTCCACACCTCGGTGAGCCCGATCCGGTAGGCCCGCAGCAGTTCCGGCAGCGGCGCACCCTGCAGTGCCCGTGCGCGCCCTGTCGCCCTTGCCTGCGCGAGGTCCGGTTCGTCCGCGCCGCGCAGGGTCCGCATGACGTACTCGAGGTTGTTACGCACCGACGTCCGCAATTCGGCGTGGGAGACGAACTGCGCGTCGTGGTACACCGGCATCTCGCCGAGGATCTGTTTGACAGTGCTGTCGATCAGGTCGGGCAGCTGCCGTTCGACCTCGACGGCCAGTTCGGCGACGACGGCGGCCGAACCTTCGCGGAGCACAGTTTGGTAGTGCATGGGACGTCCTCCGGGGCAGGGACTCCTCGTCGAACCCCTGGAAGCGCCATCTAACACGACATCCCGCCCATGGGCCTCCCGAAGGCGAACGACTCCGCCGATGCGGCGGGAAACCACGATTTCCCACCGCACCAGCGGAATCGTGAAGTCACATCTTCGCGGCCGCGCTCTTGATCGCCTCACGAATCCGGAAGTAGGTGCCGCACCGGCAGACGTTCTCGATCGCGTCGATCTCCGCGTCCGTCGGGTTCTTCGTCTTCTTCAGCAACGCCACCGCGGCCATGATCTGCCCCGGCTGGCAATAGCCGCACTGCGCGACGTCCTGCTCCAGCCAGGCCTCCTGCACCGGGTGCAGGTTTTCGCCGTCGGCGAGGCCTTCGATGGTGGTGACGTCACTGCCGGCGCATTCGGACACCGGGGTCACGCACGGGTTGAACGCCTTGCCGTCGAGATGACTCGTGCAGGCCTTGCAGACGTTGATCCCGCAGCCGTACTTCGGCCCGCGGACCCCGAGCTTGTCACGCAGCGCCCACAGCATCGGCAGATCGGCGGGCGCGTCGACGGTGACGGTCTTCCCGTTCACGGTGAAGGTGTAGTTGGGCATCGGAACTCCTTGGCGCGAAAGGGAACTCAGCGGGGGAACGGCTCGAAGTCGACCGGAAAGTTGATCGGGAAACTGCGCGGTTTGATCCCGGTCGCCCGCGCGTACGCGTTCGCGATCGCGCCGACAGGCGCGGGCACGCCGAGTTCCCCGGCGCCGCCGATCTCGCCCGTCTCCGGCATCACGAACACGGTGACGTCCATCGGTGAGTTCTTCTGCCGCGCGTAGTGGAATTGCGAGTAGCTGCCCTCCAGCGGCAGGCCCTTGTCGATGTGCAGGCCCGCGGTCAGCGTCGTGGAGATCCCGTCGGTCAGGCCGCCGAGCATCTGTGCCTGGAGGCCGCGGGGGTTGATCGGCTTTCCGACATCGACCGCGATGGTCGCCTTGGTGACACGGGGTTTCTTCGGGTCACGGCCGTCGAGTTCGACCAGGCAGGCCGTGTACGACTTGTACTCGCCGTGGACGGCGACGCCCTGCGCGAAACCCTCGGGCATCTTCTTGCCCCACTCACCTAGCTCGGCGACCTTGTCCAGCACCGCCCGCTGCCGGTCGTTCTTGATGAACTCCCGCCGGAACGCCACCGGGTCCTTGCCGAGTTTGGCCGCGATCTCGTCGACCATGATCTCTTCCGCACCACGGGTGCTCGACGAGTACACCGAGCGCCAGGCACCGGTGTGGAAGTCGACCGGCACCTCGTTGAGCAGCTGTGTGGTGACGCCGAAGTTGTACGGCGACTTCACCGTCAACAGGAACACCGTCTGCGCGAAGCTCAGGTTCCCGCCGACCGGGAGCTTGGCGGCGAAGGCGGTGAGGACCTCGCCGAGCCCGTGGCCCCAGTCGGTTTCCACGCTGGCGACGCGGTGTTCGAAGGTGAGCACCTGCCCGAGCGCGAAGGTGGCGCGGATCTTGTGGTGGCTCGCCGCGCGGGCGCGGCCGTGGCGCATGTCGTCGATGCGGCTCCACATCAGCCGCACCGGCCTCTTCATCGCCTTCGAGATACGTGCCGCCTCGATCGCGCCGTCGGAGAACAGCCGCCGCCCGAACGAACCGCCCGCCTGCTGGACGTGCACGGTCACCTTGTTCTCCGGCAGCCCGAGTTCCTGCGCGATGTTCTGCTTCGCGAGGATCGGGACCTTCATACCGGACCAGATGGTCGCGCCGTCCTCACGGACGTCGGCGACCGCGGAGTTGGTCTCCAGCGGCGCGTGGCTGGCGAACGCGAAGTCGAACTCGCCGTCGACGTACTGCGTCAGCAGCGGCGGGACCACGAACGGCAGCGCCGCGGCCCGCAGCTTCTTCTTGATCGTCGCGTTGTTCTCGCCGTCCACCGTGCCGGCGTTCCAGGTGACGTCGAGCGCGTTCTTGCCGTCGAGCGCCTGGCCGAACGTCTCCGCCATCACCGCGACGCCGGTCTGGATGACGGCGATGTCGATGATGCCGGGCATCGCGCGCACGGCGGCCTCGTTGTTGACCTTCTTGACCTTGCCGTTGATCGTCGGCGGCCGGCGCACCATCACCGGGTTCGCACCGGGGACGTCCAGGTCGAGCGTGTACTTCAGCTGCCCGGTCACCATCGCGCGAGCGTCCATGCGGGACGTCGGCGTGCCGACGATCTTGTGGGCGGACTCGGCCTTCGGGGTCGCGGTGAGCTTCGGGAGGTCGGCGCGCGCCGCCGGTCCGGAAAGCGATCCGTAGGTCGCACGGCGGCCGTCGGGGGCGATCACCGCACCGTCCCTTGTGGACAGCCGATCGGCCTTGACCCCCCACTGCTGCGCGGCGGTGCCGACCATCCGGGCGCGCGCGGCCGCGGCGGCGATCCGAACCGGCGTGTACAGCGAGCGCATCGTGTTGGAACCGCCGGTCAGCTGGTTGAACAGCAGCTCCGAACGAGCGTCCGAGAGCACGACGTCGACCTGGTCGAGCGGGAGGTCCATTTCTTCGGCGACCAGCATCGCGTTCGCGGTCGTGATGCCCTGGCCGACCTCGGTCCGCGGCAGCTCGAGCCGAACGCGGCCGTCTTCGCGGACTTCGAGCACGAGCAGGTTCGCCGTCGGCGCGTTGGACAGGATCAGGACGTCGCCGAGGTCGAGGATCTCGGCCGGTCCGGGCGGAGTCGGGATGACGGCCGCGGCTTCCTCGGGCGCGAGGCTGTCGATACCGATCTTCGTGGCGATCGTGAGGGTGGGGGCGGCGACGAGGAAACTCAGGAACCGGCGGCGGCCGAGGCCGGCCGGTTCGGGATTCTCGGCGCCGTGGCCCCCGGCTGTGGTGGTGGGACTGGCCATCGGGAAGATCCCTTCGAGAGCGCGCGAAGAAGGCGGGGACCCTCGCGCGGCCTGGGGTTGATGTCGTCACGCTAGGCAGCGGCATTCGGACGAGTCAACGCGGAGTAGTCGTGTCGGGTGATCCCTGTGACGAGATGACAGTATCGAGGCCCGAATGTGTGCCGCGCCACAGTGCGTCCGGCTCAGGATCGGCTAGATGGAGTCGCGTTCCCGGCCTGCTTCGAGCAGGTCTTCCCGTGCCCGCGCGATCCGGGAGCGCACCGTGCCGACCGGGCAGCCGCAGATCTCGGCGGCCTCGGCGTAGGACAGCCCCAGCACCTGGGTGAGCACGAGGACCTCGCGCCGTTCGGGGTCGAGCCCGTCGAGCAGCATCCGCAGCTCCACCAGGTCCTCGAAGCCAGCCGACCCCTCGGTCAGACGTGCGCCGCGGCGTTCGGCGGTGGTCTCCCAGTCGACGTCGGCGAGTTTCGGACGGGCCGAAGCGGACCGGATCCGGTCCACCACCACCCGGCGCGCGATGGACAGAAGCCATGTCCGTGACGACGACCGGCCGGCGAACCGGCGGAGGCTCCCGAAGGCCCGGAGGTACGTCTCCTGGGTGAGATCGTCGGCCGCGCTGACGTCCGCGAGGTGCGCGACGAACCGCCAGACGTCGGCCTGCGTCGCCCGCACCCAGTCTTCGAGCGCGCGCCGGTCACCGCGTGCCGCGGCGAGGGCGAGCTCGGTCACCCGCTCGTCGTCGGTGTTGCGCTGCCCGGCCATGCGAGAAACGTAGCAGCGCTACGGGAACCGAGGCAGGCCCGCGTCCGACAACTGGGAGGTGAAGTGCGAGGACTGCCGTGAGGCCCTGTCGGCCCGGCTCGACGGCGAAACCGAACCCGCCCCGCCCGAGGCGGTGGACCGGCATGTGACCGGTTGCGCCGCCTGCCGGTCGTGGTTCGCACGCGCCGAGCGGCTGCACCGGAGTCTTCTGCTGCGCACCGCGCCGCCGGTCCCGGACCTCACCGACGTCATCCTGGAGCGCACCCCGGCCCCGCCGGGCGAGGGCTGGGCCGCGCGGATCGCCCTCGCCCTGGTCGCGATCGCCCAGCTCGCCCTCGCTTTCGCCCAGCTGATGGGCGTCGACGAGCATCCCGTCCACGACGCGACGTCGCTGGTCGGGCACCTCGCGCACGAAAGCAGCGCGTGGAATCTTGCCGTCGGGGTCGGCCTCGGCTGGGCGGCCGTCCGCACGAAGTCGGCGGCCGGGCAGCTGCCCGCGCTGACCGGGTTCGTCGCGCTGCTGCTGGCGCTCTCGGCAGGCGACCTGGTTTCGGGGAAGGTGACCGCGGGGCGGGTGCTCACCCACGGGCTGGTCGTCCTCGGCCTGGTGCTGCTGTTCGTGGTGCACCGGCAACACCGCCGGCGGAACCGGCCCAGCCCGGCCACGACGGCCGACGTACCGGATTCGCCGCGCGCCGGGGCGGATTCCGAGCCCGTGGAATCACCCGAACGGCCTCGACAGAACAGGGGATTTCGGCGGCCCGCCAGCCGTCACGTCGCCTGATCCCCAACTGGTTCAGACCACTCACGGCAACGGGGACTGTCCACATAGGCGCCGGTCACCGGGTGAATCTCGGGATTTCCGCGCGCCGTTCACGGTTTCCGCCGCGAGGACGTTTATCGTCCCCAAGAACACCGAATGTAAACCTTCTTGCCCATTTCGGGCCGGACCCGGATAACTTTGGTGGGAACATCTCGGTTCGACAGGAGGCGAAGCTCGTGGTTGGCGCAGAAAGTCCGCCCGTCGGCACACCGGCCGGGATGCGCAAGATCAATCAGCGCGCCGTGCTGGATCTCTTGCGCCGCAGCGGTCCTGCCACGCGACCGCAAGTCGCCAAGGACACCGGCCTGTCGAAACCGACGGTGAGCCAAGCGTTACTGGCCCTCGAGGCGGCCGGTCTCGCCAGGGCGACGGGACACACCTCCACCGGCACCGGCCGGTCAGCGGTCCTCTACGAAGCGGACCCCACGGCGGGTTACGTGCTCGGCGTGGACATCGGCCGGGAGCACATCCGTGTCGCGGTCTCGGATCTCGGCCACACCGTGGTCGCCCGGCGTGACGAACGGAACACCTCCCGTTCGGGCACCGCGCTCGTGAGCGCGGTTGGCTCGCTCGCGGCGGCGACCGTCCACGAGGCCGGGCTTAGCGCGGCCGACATCGTCGTGCGTGTGCTCGGCTCCCCCGGCGTCGCCGACCCGGACAAACGCTGTTTCCGGCACGCCCCGAACCTGCCCGGCTGGGGCAAGGCGGGCCTGCTCGACGAACTCGAAGCGGCGATCGGGCCGGACCTCATGGTCGAGAACGACGCGAACCTCACCGCCGTCGGCGAATGGGAGCGCGGGGCCGCCCGCGGCACGTCCGTCTTCGGCTGCATCACCATCGGCACCGGCGTCGGTATGGGCCTGATGGTCAACGGCGAGGTCTTCCGCGGCGCGACCGGGGCGGCGGGCGAGATCGGCTACCTGCCCTACGGCCAGCTCCGCGCGGCAGACCGGGTCGGCGACGGCCCGCCGGTCCGGGGTCATCTCGAAGAGGCGACTGCGGCGCAGTCGGTGGTCCGGGGTGCGCGAGAACTCGGGCTGGGCACGGCGAAGTCGGCCCGCGAGGTCTTCCGGCTCGCCCGCGACGGCGACGAACTGGCCATGCGCGCGGTCGAGGCCGAGGCGGGCAGGCTCGCCTACACCGTGGCGTCCGTGGCCGCGGTGATCGACCCAGAGCTGATCGTGCTCGGCGGCGGCATGGGGACCGCGGCGGATCTGCTGCTCGACCCGATCGACCGCGCGCTGCGGTCGTTCACCCCGCTGGTCCCGGCCGTCGTCCAGGGAGAACTGGGCGACGACGGCGTACTGACCGGTGCGATCAGCGTCGGGCTGCGGGCCGCGGAAGGCCTGGTGTTCGAGAGGCGCGTCGGCGCGGCCTAGTGAGCCGAGAGGTGGTGATGGGCTCCTTCACTACCCTCAGAGTAGGCAAGGAGGCCTTCACGGCCGGCCATTTTAAGAGGTCATGATCAGGCAGGTGCTCGACGCCGTCGCGAGCACCTTGCCCTGAGCGTCCCGGATGTCACCCTCGGCGAACGCGACCCGCGAACCGGCCTTCACGACCCATCCGTGCGCGCGGATCTCGCCGACGGAACCCGAAATGGCCCGCAGGTAATTGACCTTCAGTTCCACGGAGGTGTAGCCGACCCCGGCGGGCAACGTCGAATGCACCGCGCAGGCCACAGCCGAGTCCAGCATCGTCGCCGCGACCCCGCCGTGGACGGTGCCGATCGGGTTGTACAGCGACTCGTCCGGCGTCGTCGCGAGCACGACGTCGCCCTCGGCCACGCTCACCCAGCGCATACCGAAATGCGCCGAGATCGGGGGCGGCGGGATGCGGCCCTCGGCGATCCCGGTCAGGTAGTCGAGCCCGGACAGCCGCAGACCGAGCTGGGCGGTGGGCATCGGGTCCTGCCAGGTGACGGTCTTCTGCCTGGTCTGCCCGGTGACGACGTCGTCGACGGTCATGCCGGTCTCCCTCGGGTTCTAAGACGATCGTCCTAGCCTTGACTATGACGGTCGTCCTAGTCAAGCGGTATGCTCTGCGACGTGTCGGACACCACCACCCGCGAGCGGATGATCTCGACCGCGATGACCCTGTTCCGCCGTGAGGGCTACCAGTCGACGTCATGGCGTCGGCTCGTCGAGCAGGCCGGGACGCCGTGGGGCTCGGCGTACCACCACTTCCCCGGCGGCAAGGAGCAGCTCGCGGTCGCCGCGATCGAGCTCGGCTCGGCGGTCGTGACGAAGACGGTCCGCCGCGCCTTCGATCGCAATGAGACCATCGAGGACGCCGTTCGCTGGTGGTACCGCAAGGCCGCGGAGGCGCTGGCCGCCGACGACTACCGCGGCGGCTGCCCGGTCGCGACCATCACCCTGGAGATGGCGCACGTCTCACCCTCGATCACCAAAGCCTGCGAAGACGCCTTCGCCGCCTGGCACAAGGTGCTCACGGACCTGCTCGCCGGCCACGGTCTCGGCGCCGAGAAGGCCGAGGACGTCGCTGTCGCGGTGATGAACAACCTCGAAGGCGCGCTGCTGGTCAGCCGGATCCGCCGGTCACCCGAACCGCTGGAGAAGGCCGCGGACCACGTCGCACTCGTGGTCCGGGCCGCCTAACATCTCGGTGTGAGCATCGAGCCCGACCGGCGCCTGATCGACCCGGAACGTGTGGAGGCGGCCGTCGCCGGCCTCGGCGATCGCGAGGGCATCGCCGAATGGGCGCAACGGTTCTCGCTCGTCGCGGATCCTTCGCGGCTCGCGCTGCTCGTCTGCATCCACTACGCGCGCGAGATCAGCGTGACCGACCTCGCCGCCGCCACCGGGATGACCGACACCGCGGTCTCGCAGGCGTTGCGGCTGCTGCGGGCGCACGGCCTGGTGACAGCGCAACGCTCCGGCCGGGTGGTCCGGTACACCCTCGCCGACACGACCGTGCACGAACTCATCCACCGCGTCCGGCCGCATCCCGAAACCTGACGAAGCCCCCTGCGGAGGTCGTCTCACACGGGTAGCGTGCCGAGGCATGATCGGTCTGCCGGACACCATCACGGCCTGTCTCTTCGATCTCGACGGCGTGCTGACCGGGACAGCGACGCAGCATCGCGAAGCATGGAAACGCACTTTCGACGAATTCCTGCGCGCACGCGACGGTGACGGTTTCTCACCATTCACCGACGGCGACTACGCGGCCTACGTCGACGGAAGGCCGCGGGCCGATGGCGTCCGCACCTTCCTCGCGTCACGCGGGATCGAACTGCCCGAAGGCGATCCGGACGACGGCGTCGACGCCCACACCGTCAACGGCCTGGGAAACCGCAAGAACCGGCTCGTCCTGAAGATCATCGACGAGGAGGGCGTCACGCCGTATCCAGGCTCCGTCCGCTACCTCCAGGCGGCCAAGGACGCCGGGTTGCGCATCGCGGTCGTAACGTCGTCGGCCAACGGAGCGAAGGTCCTCGAAGCGGCCGGGCTGACCCCGTTCATCG
This sequence comes from uncultured Actinomycetota bacterium, assembly GCA_963766045.1. Lineage (GTDB taxonomy): Bacteria > Actinomycetota > Actinomycetes > Mycobacteriales > Pseudonocardiaceae > Amycolatopsis. The sequence continues at coordinate 130,458 of CAVXYN010000004.1, forward strand.
AGGCGAGAATCGACGGGATCGTTCTCGCCGAGGAGAAGTTGCGGGGCAAACCGGCGCCGGACTCCTTCCTCGCCGGGGCGAAAGCGCTCGGTGTGGCACCGGAGAACGCGGTGGTATTCGAGGACGCGCTCGCCGGCGTCCAGGCCGGGAAGGACGGCGGCTTCGGTTACGTGGTCGGCGTCAACCGTGCGCATCAGGCGGGCGAACTGCTCGAGCACGGCGCCGACGTGGTGGTGGAAGACCTCTCCGAACTGCTGGAGGGCAAGTGACGGATCCGATGTTCCGCGGCTACGAGGTCGCGCCCTGGGAGCTGCGCTGGCGCGGCATGGACGTGGACGCGTTGCAGCGCACCGAATCGGCGTTCGCGGTGTCCAACGGGCATATCGGCCTGCGCGGCACACTGGAGGAGGCCGAACCCCGCGGCCTGCCGGGCACCTATCTCAACGGCTTCTACGAACAGCACGATCTTCCTTACGCCGAATCGGGCTACGGCTATCCGGAAGAGGGTCAGACGGTCGTCAACGTGACCGACGGCAAGATCATCCGGCTGCTGGTCGAGGACGAGCCGCTCGACATGCGCTACGGCCAGGCGACCGAACACGACCGCGTCCTCGACTTCCGCAAGGGAACGCTGGCGCGCAACACCGTGTGGTCCTCTCCGACCGGCCGGCGCGTGCGGGTTCGGACGGAACGACTGGTGTCGTTCACCCAGCGGGCGGTCGCCGCGATCCGGTACGAGGTCGAACCACTCGACGAGGATCTCCAGCTCGTCGCGCAATCGGATCTGCTGGCCAACGAACCCGTCGAATCCGACACGCGCGACCCCAGGGTCGCCGCCGCGCTGGAGTCGCCGCTCGTCTCGCTGTTCCAGCACGCGGAGGAACACCACGCGGTGCTGGTGCACGAGACCCGTAACTCCGGGCTGCGGATGGCCGCGGCGATGGACCACAAGATCGAGGTGAGCAACGGAGTCCGCACCCGTATCCAGTCCGAAGAGGACTTGGCGCGGCTCACGATCGCGGTCGACGTGCCGAAGGGCGGACGGCTGCGCCTCACCAAGTACCTCGCCTACGGCTGGTCCGCGACCCGCTCGGTGCCCGCCGTGCGCGCGCAGGTCGAAGCCGCGCTGGCCGGAGCGCGCCAGACCGGCTGGAAGGGCCTGCTCGCCGAGCAGCGTGAATTCCTCGACGACTTCTGGGAAACCTCCGACATCGAGATCGACGGCGACCCGGAACTACAGCAGGCCGTCCGGTTCGCGCTCTTCCACCTGCTGCAGGCCGGGGCGCGCGGTGAGACGAGGGCGTTGGCGGGCAAGGGTTTGACCGGCCCCGGCTATGACGGGCACGCGTTCTGGGACACCGAGACGTTCGTCCTTCCCCTGCTCACTTACAGCATCCCGGACGCGGCCCGCGACGCCCTCCGGTGGCGCTACTCCACTTTGGACAAAGCACGGGAGAGGGCGACCCAGCTCGGCCTGCGTGGCGCCGCGTTCCCGTGGCGGTCCATCAACGGCGCGGAATGCTCGGCGTACTGGCCCGCGGGCACGGCCGCGTTCCATGTCAGCGCGGACATCTCCGACGCCGTGGTGCGCTATCTCAACGCAACCGGCGATGAGGAGTTCGCCCGGACCTGCGGTGCGGAACTGCTGCTCGAGACCGCGCGGATGTGGGCTTCCCTCGGACATTTCGACCGCCGTGCCCGGTTCCGCATCGACGGTGTGACGGGACCCGACGAATACTCCGCGGTGGCGGACAACAACGTCTACACGAACCTGATGGCGCGCCGGAACCTGTTCTACGCCGCCGAAATCTGCGAACAGCACTCGGACGTCGCGAGCGGTTTCGGAGTCGACGCGGAGGAAATCGCCTTCTGGCGCAAGGCGGCCGATGCGATGTTGGTGCCCTACGACGACTATCTCGGCGTCCATCCGCAGTCCGAAGGGTTCCTGGAACACGAGGACTGGGACTTCGAGGGCACCGACCCGGATTTCTACCCGCTGCTGCTGAACTATCCGTACTTCGACCTGTACCGCAAGCAGGTGGTGAAGCAGGCCGACCTCGTACTCGCGCTGCACCTGTGCGGGGATTCGTTCACCCCGGAGGAAAAAGCGCGCGACTTCGCCTACTACGAGGCGCGGACGGTGCGGGATTCGTCGCTGTCGGCGGGAACGCAGGCCGTCGTGGCGGCCGAGGTCGGTCATCTCGAACTGGCCTACGACTACCTGGCCGAGGCCGCGCTCACCGATCTGCACGACGTCCACAACAACGTCCGCAACGGCCTGCACCTGGCGTCACTGGCGGGCGCGTGGCAGGGCACCGTCGCCGGCTTCGGCGGACTGCGCGACTACGGCGGCCGTCTGAGCTTCGCCCCGCGCCTGCCACCGCAGCTGGAACGGATCGCGTTCCGGCTGACCTTCCGCGGTACCCGGTTCCAGGTCGAGATCGACCGTGAGGTCGCTACGTACCACGTGATCACCGGGGAACCGCTGGAGCTGGCGCATCACGGCAAGACGTTCACCGTCACGGCGGAACCCGTGCGGCTGCCGATCCCGCCGATCGACCCGGGTCCGGAACCCGCGCAGCCGACCGGACGGGAGCCCGCGCGGAGACGCCCGAAGCCGTGACTGTGCCCGCCTGATTGCAGCTCGCCGACGGCCGGACGGCACTCAATCCGGTGGTTCGACCGGGACCTCGCCGCTGTTCGGCACGTCGTCGACCTCTTTGGTGCCGTGCGGCCCGATGTCCCGGTTGGGTACGCCCGGCACGTCCGTCTTCGGCTGGGTCGTCAACAGGTCGTCGAGTTCTTCGTCCTCGTCGGTCTCGAAGCCCTTCTTGCTTTCTCTCATAACTCCGGGGTACCCGCCCGAGAGCCCGAGCGCCAGTCGTCAACGCGGTTCAGGCGGCTTTCGCGGGATTGCCGTCGACGCCGGCGAGCCCGTCGAGCAGGTTCAGGAGGAGTCCGTCCCGCGTCGACCACGGGCAGATCGCGACCTGGCCACCGGCGACCGTCAGCAGCGCTTCGGCGACGATCGCGCCGGCCAGTGCCTGCTGCGACCGCTGCCGCGAGATCCCGGGGAGTTCGGCGCGGCGTTTCGCCGGCAGCTTGGCCAGGCGCGGGATCCACGCGCGGAGATCGTCGAGATGCAGTTCCCTTGCCTTGGACGGCCGGTCGCCGGCGAGGCGCGCCAGCTGGCGCAGCACCTTGGAACAGCCGACGGCACGATGGTCACGGATTTCCGGCAGTACGTCCTGCATCGCGTCGCGGACCTCGTCGAGAACGTGGTCCCGCATCGCACCGACCACCTTGGGCGACGGGCATTCCGTGGACATCCAGTCCCGGGTCAGCGACCGCGCGCCGAGCCGCAGCGAGTGCGCGAACCCGGCTTCCTCGGCGTCGCCCGCGGCGAGTTCGACGGTTCCGCCGCCGATGTCGAGCACCAGCAGCCCACCCGCCGACGCGCCGTACCACCGGCGGGCGCCGATGTAGGCCAGCTCGGCTTCCCGGCGTCCGGTGAGGAATTTCAGCTTCACCCCGGTGGACTTCGCGACGTCGGAGACGACCTGCTTCACGTTGGCCGCGTCACGGATCGACGACGTCGCCAGCGGGTATACGCCATCGACCCCGTACTTGGCCGCGGTCGTCATACCCGCCTCGACGGCGGACGCGACCGCGTCGATCCCCCGCCGGGTCAGCTTCCCGTCGTCGTCCAGCTCCCGGTCCAGCCGGAGCCGCGTCTGATGGCTCAACGCGGGATCGAGCGGTGTGCCACCCTTGGCCAGTACCACCAGGCGCGCGCTGAACGATCCGACGTCCAGGACGGCGGCGGTCGGCTCCCCGATCTTTCGGCGCACGCGAGAACACCTCACCTTCGTCGCGAACGTATTCCCCCGAATCTCCGCTTTCATCCCTGATAATGTCCGATTCCCCCGACGTTCAGGTGCCGTTTACGTTCTCTTCCCGCCCAGAGGCCGTCTTTTAACCCCAGGACGGCGACGTTTCTCCAGGTCAACGATACTCAACCGATCCAGATGAGAGCTTCGACTCTTTCGGCTCGTCAAAGACCTTCGAATGGGCTAATCGACGAGTTCACGCAGCTTCGAGACCTGTGCAACGCGGGCTTCGCGGCCAGGCAGGAGCGGGTTGACCACCAGCGTGGTCGCGCCCGCCTCGCGGAACGCGGCCAGCCGCTCCTTGACGTAACCCTCCGGGCCGACGAGCGAGATCGCCCTGAGCAGCTCCTCCGGCACGGCCGCGGCCGCCTCGTCCTTCTTGCCGTCGAGGTAGAGGTCCTGGATCAGCTTCGCTTCGGCCTCGTAGCCGTAGCGCTGCGCCAGGCTGTTGTAGAAGTTCTTACCGCGCGCGCCCATCCCGCCGACGTACAGCGCGACGTAGGGACGCAGATGGTCGAGGAGACCGTCGACGTCGTCGCCGATGGCCAGCGCGGCCGCCACGAAGGTGTCGAGTTCACCCAGTGAAGGGTCACGCTTCGCCTTGCCCTCGGCCAGCGCCGCGCCCCAGACCTCGGAAGCCTTCTCCGGGTGGAAGAAGATCGGCTCCCAGCCCTCCGCGAGTTCGGCGGTGAGCGCGACGTTCTTCGGGCCGATCGAGGCGAGGAGGATCGGGATCCGTTCACGCACCGGGTGGTTGATCAGCTTGAGGGGTTTACCAAGGCCGGTGCCCTGCTCCGGCGGCAGCGGGATCGTGTAGTTCTTGCCCGAGTGGACCACCTTTTCGCGGCGCCACACCTGACGGCAGATTTCGATGATCTCGCGGGTCCGGGCCAGCGGCGCGTCGTACTTCACCCCGTGGAAGCCTTCGATGACCTGCGGGCCCGACGCACCGAGACCGAGGGTGAACCGGCCGTTGGAGACGAAGTCGAGCCCGGCGGCGGTCATCGCCGTCAACGTCGGCGTCCGCGTGTAGAGCTGGAAGACCCCCGAGGCGATCTCGACCCGCTCGGTCTTCGCGGCGAGGTAGCCGAGCTGGCTGACCGCGTCGAAGGAGTACGCCTCCGGGACGAAGACGATGTCCAGCCCCGCCTTCTCCAGCTCGACGACATCCGCCACGCTCTCGGCGAAACCGCCGGCGTAAGCGATCGCGGTCCCGATCCTCACGAAGCCTCCTGAATAAGCGCTTGCTTTGCCGCCAGTCTGCGCGACACCGACCCCGGCGTCAAACCACGTCTCAGCCGTGGACGGCAGTGGGAATCGAGTCCAGCAGGCCCAAGGTGTAGGCGGCCGCGAGCGCGCCGGACCTGTTGTGCGCACCGAGTTTGCGGAACAGCCGCGCTTGCGTGTTCTCCACGGTCTTTTCGGCGATGCCCAGCGCGCGGGCGGTCAGCCGCACCGTGTGTCCCTTGGCGATCGAACGCAGAATGTCGCCTTCACGTGCCGTCAGCTCCGGAAGGCCGGATCCGCCCGGCGGCGCGTGCAACACGTCCAGTAGGGCGTTGGCGGCGGTTCTCTCGATCGCGAGATAACCGTGCATGGCCAGGGTCAGCGCTGGGAGTAGATCGGCACCCGCCCGGTCCGCGGTGAGCACGGCGAGAGCCCCGCGCAGAAGCGCGCCGAGAATTTGGACGCGTGATGGCTGGGTACTGAGCACGAGCACGACGGGCTCCCGCCCGGCGGGCCAGTCCGCCGGTTCCGGATCAACGAGGACCGTGATCACCTGCCCCGGCCTTTCACCGCTGTACTTCCAGGAAGCAGCAGTGTCCTCAATGGACAGCAGGGCTCCTCCGGCGAGCAGTGTCGCGGCCACCTGATCGCGGGTGGGTCCGGCGGCACCGCACACCGCGCCCAGCGGCGCGCCGTTCCAGGTGGACGGCGGCGAGGCAGGACCGTCGAGGAGGCCGAGTGTGGTCGCCCGCGCCACCACCTGACACTGGCCTGTCACCTCCAGCTTGCGGTAGATCCGCCGTTTGGCGTGGGCGACCGCGGAAGCGGAGATCCCCAGCATCCGCGCGATCCCATTCGCCGACCGACCGGCGCCGAGCAGGGAGATGATCTTCTCTTCCTCGTCGGTCAGTCCCCCGCTCACACCGGGGTACATCAGGTGGTCGCGGTAAGCGGCGACATAGCGCTGCACCAGCATGAGCACCGCTTCGAGTCCGTGCGAACCGGGAATCATCGTGTCGATGCCGATTCGCCGCAACACATCCAGGTCCGTCGGCGAAAGCCGTTCGTAGATCACGATGATCCGGGCGAAGCCGGCACAGTCCTCGAGGCGTTGCGCATCTTGGGCGTCGAGACCGTCGCCGACATCGACCAAGGCGACGTCGGGATGACGCAACTCGCACAACGCCGGCAGGTCTTCGAGTGCCGCCACGCTGCCCACGACCATGTACTCAGGACGCGCCCGCAAGCATCCCGCGAGTGCGTCTCTGAACAACCTCCGCGGGGAGCGGAGCGCCACCCGGATCATGCCCACCACACCGCCGTTCCGGTCACCAGGCTCTCACCCGGTGACCGGAACGGCCATGACATCAAGCACCTAGGAGCCTGCGCCGTAAGTTCGTGGTGGCATGTGGCCACCTGTGCCCTGGGTTGGCTCGGTGACGAGTTGGTCGTGAGTGGTAATGACGGTTCTAGCCCGATTTACCACTCACGACCAACGCGCCCCGGCACCCGTCGCCGCTGCCCTTGGTGTCTCGAACGCCTCGTTGGGGACGTTGAGTATCTCGGATGTGGCGTTGGGGACATGTCTGTCCAGTGTGGATGGTTGCTGGCGTGACAGTGGTGACGTGAGAGGTGGCTGGGTGCGGGGCTGGCCGCCCAGATGTTGCGAAGGCCTCCTTCACAACGCTCAAGGTTGTGAAGGAGGCCTTCGCTACCTGCCAGGGCAGGACACTAGGACATCAAGCACCTAGGAGATCGAACATCTCGTCGTGTTCAGGCTGAACCGGGCCGGTCTGTCGTTGCGGATTCCGTTCCACGACGCGACGAACCCGACGTCTCTCAGCGACCGTCCCGGAGCGAGTACCGCGTTCCACGGCGCGTTCGTCACGGGCACCCTGATGCCGTCCTGGGCGACATCTCCGTTCCACAGCAGGGCAACCTCCTGTCCATTGGCGAACACCCAGCGCAGCGCCCAGTTGTTCAGCGGCACCGAGCCGGTGTTGGTGATCGTCAGATCCGCCCGGAACCCGGTGCTCCACTGGTCGAAGATCGTGTACGAAACACGGCAGGCCGATGGCGGCACGAGTCCGCCGTCGAAGAACACGTTCGGCGGCAGATCCGCCCGCGGGATACCGGCGTTCTGCGCGATGATGTCGCCGAGACCGCGCCGGAAGTCGATCCCGTAGCGGGAGCGGATCTCGGCCAGGCCGGGATCGTTCCCGTAGAAGAAACGGTCACCGTCACGCAGCCGGGTGAACTCACGGGCCCAGATCGCCCGCTGCAGCTCGCCGAGATCGCTGGCGGAGGAATGCGGCTCGGCCAGCGCGCCCACGAAGGCGTCCACATTGTTCACGTTGCCGTAGAGGGATTGGAGCCGTGCGGCGAGGGGCGCCGCACGGCGGAAATTGGTCGGCGTGCCCTCGAGCGCCTCTTCGTTGTTCCGGTCGACCTCGGCGCTGAACACGTCGGTCAGGCTCGAGAACTCGAGCGAGCCCGGGTTATCGGGGCCGGTACCCGGCGGGAAGGACGAACTCGTCTCACCGGTGATGGCTGTGAACGAGGTCTTCGCGGGCAAGCCGTACGCCTGGCGAAGCTGGTTGTACGTCGGCATCCCGTGGTCGCGGCCGCGTTCGATGTCGATCGCTCCGAGGTCGACGACGGCGTCGAAGCACTGAGGCAGCGTCGGTCCGTCCAGGCAGCCGGGGTTGCCGGAAACCGGGATCTGGAACAGCACGCTGCGCAGCTGGTTGTCGATCATTTCGTCGTTCTTGTACTGCGGTTCGCCGCCGATCGACTGGAGCAGCTCCGCGAGACCGATACCCGGCACCAGATCCGGGTTGAAGAAACCACGGTTCAGCGGGATCACGAGTTCGACTTCGTCATCTTCCTCGACGACCTCGATGCCCTGCGCGCGGAAGGCGTTGAGCTGCGCTTCGGTGTAGCGGCCGGCCTCGGCCGCGACCTCCATCTCACCGTGGATCATGCTGTGCACCCGGTATCCGACCGTCGCGAACTCGTTGCTCAAGGTCGCGTTCACGTTCGACCGGTAGCCGCCGTACGCGGGCAGCGAGACGCCCATGGCGGGCAGCCATTCGTTGTACGTGACGTACTGCTGCTCGGCGATGACGACCCGCCTGGCGATCTGGAACTTCTGTTCCTCGGTGAGCGACGACGGGAGCGAGTTCACGATCCGGTTGTGCTCACGGGCGAACAAGGTGTGGGTCGCGGTCAGGAACAGGTTTTCGTTGGCCCGCGCGTCTCCGGCGACCATCGCGCGGTTCGGGGTACGCCGCAGGACTCCGTCGATCTCCATCGCCGGCGCCGCGGCCGCGTTGCCGCGTGCGTCGCGCCGGGGCAGGAAGTTGTCCGGCAGCAGCAATCTTCCGTTGTTGTTGGCCGGGTTGCCGTCGACCGAACCTTCGCGCAGCCAGTCCAGCCGTTGGCCGGTGCCGCCGTACACGGCCGCGGCGTCGACGTACGAGCTGACCGTGTTGATCTGCTGGCGCGGGTTGTCCACTCCGGTCCCGGGCGCCGGGAACGAGCGGACGAAGCCGATGTTCCCCAGATCGTTTTCGAACTCCTCCATGGGATCGCCGGCGTCGAACGGGATGTTCCGGACCTCGCCGTCGGGATCGGTCGCCAGCCGGCCCTCGCGAAGGCCGAAGGTATGGTCGAGGAACTGTCCCCACGTCCATCCCCAAGCGGTGACCTGGCGTTCGGAGAACAGGTTCTGCGCGATGTCGTTGAAAACCCGGTTGCTCGCGAACCGCGAGTTCGGCCCGGAGACGGGTTGGCTGCGCCCGTCGGCGTACCGCGCCGGCGCCACCCTCGAGTACGGTGTGCCGCCGCGACCCCAGTCCGGATTGGCCACGTTGTTACCGCTGCCGTCCAGGCTCTGGACCGGGATGGCGAGTGTGCCGGCATCCGTCGCGGCCGCCGGGACTTGCGTTCCCACGAGGAGGAACGCGGCTACCATGGTGAACAACGGACTCCGGCGCCTGACCGCGCCGGCCGATCCGGGTGGGGAACCGAATGGAATCTTCACAGCTTTCCTCCCTGCCCGAATTCACCGCCACACGGCGAATCAGGACGAATGGAATATTCGGCTGGGAAACCAGAAATAAAGGCAGAATCGTTGCAGACAGCGCTTTCCATGCGCGCCAAGGACGGCACGGAACACAGGTGGAATATGAAGGCGGAGGCTCCGTCGATGGTTACTAACGAGCTCACCGGCCATACTGGACCGAATCAAAACAATGGTCAACAGTGATCAGGTGCCGGTTTCCCTTGGGGGCGATCCGCCCAATTCCCCTAGGTGATCGGGAAACCGCGTGAGGGAACGACTCGACCTCGGACGTCGCCGAACCCGATCCGCGTCCCGTCCGGCCCTGGCGCGGTCGCGGTGATCACCACTTCGTCGCCGTCCTCGAGGAAGGTCCGCTGCTCACCGCCGATGTCGAACGGCTCCCGGCCGCCCCAGCTCAGCTCGAGGAACGAGCCGCGCTGCTCGCGTTCCGGCCCGGTGACCGTGCCCGAGGCGTACAGGTCGCCGGTGCGCAGGCTCGCGCCGTTGATGGTCAAGTGCGCGAACTGCTGCGGTGCCGTCCAGTACTGCGTCGCGAACGGCGGACTCGAAACGAGGTGCCCATTGAGCCGGATCTCGATCGCCAGGTCGAGCCCCCAGGGCTCGGCCGCCCGGAGGTACTCGAGCGGTTCCGGATCCTGCGCCGGCGGCGCGACCCTGGCGTGTTCGAGCGCGTCGAGCGAGACGATCCACGGCGAGACCGAGGTCGCGAACGACTTGCCGAGGAACGGGCCGAGCGGCTGGGATTCCCACGCCTGGATGTCGCGGGCGGACCAGTCGTTGACGAGGCAGACCCCGAAGACGTGCTCGGCGAAGTCCTCGATCGGCACCGGTTTTCCTTGTACGGAGCCGGTTCCGACGACGAACCCGACCTCTGCCTCGATATCGAGCCTGCCGGAGGGCCCGTACGACGGTGACGTCTCGTTGCGAGGCTTGCGCTGACCGCTGGGGCGCACCACCGGCGTGCCCGAACCGACCACGGTGCCGGCGCGGCCGTGGTAGCCGATCGGAAGGTGTTTCCAGTTCGGCATCAGCTCGTCGTCCGGACCACGGAAGATCCGCCCGGCGTTGATCGCGTGCTGCTCGCTCGAATAGAAGTCGACGTAGTCCGCGACCTCGATGGGCAGATGCGTGGTGACCTCGGCCGCCGGGACGAGCAACGGCCGGATCCGGTCCGCGTGCCTGCTTTCGGTCAGCCACTCGCGCACCCGCGCTCGCAGCGCCCGCCAAGTCGTGCGGCCCGCCGCGAGGAACGGGTTCAGCACCCCGGACTTCAGCAGCGGCCCGAACTCGGTGTCCTCGGCCGCGGCCGACAGGTCGAGCACCCGGTCCCCGACCGGGACACCGATCCGGCGCGCCGGATCGGTGCCGGTGGAGAACACCCCGAGGGGCAGGTTTCCGAGCCCGAAGGTGGTGCCTTCGGGCAGGTCGAGCCACGTCACTGGGCGGCCACCCAATCCTTGACGACGTTGTCCAGCACGCCCAGCGGCAGCGGGCCACTGCCGATCACGACCTCGTGGAATCCCTTGATGTCGAACCGGTCGCCGAGCGCGGCCTCGGCCTCGGCGCGGATGCGCTCGATCTCGAGGCGCCCCACCATGTACGACAACGCCTGACCGGGCACGGCGGCGTACCGGTCGATCTCGGCCTCGATCTCCACCCGCGCCATCGGGGTGTTCTCGGCCAGGTAGTCGACCGCCTGCTGCCTGCTCCAGCCGAGCGCGTGCATGCCGGTGTCGACCACCAGCCGTCCGGCGCGCATCGAATCCTGGGTGAGCATGCCGAACCTGGTGACGTCGCTGGAGTACAGGCCCATTTCGTCGGCGAGCCGTTCCGAATACAGGCCCCAGCCTTCGGTGTAGGCGTTGACGTCGGCGTGGCGCCGCAGCATGGGCAGCCCCTCGAGACGCTGTGCGAGGCTGAGCTGGAAGTGGTGCCCTGGAACGGCTTCGTGGAAGGCGATCGCCTCGCTCGTGTGCCTTGGCCGCTGATCCGCCTCGTACGTGTTCGCGTAGTAGGTCCCCGGCCGCGTCCCGTCCAGTGCGGGCCAGACGTAGTACGCGAGCGTCCCGCCGGGCGCCTCCGATTCGGGGACCGGCGCGACCTCGCAGCGTCCCTCCGGGAGCGTCGAGAACCATTGCGGGGCAACGGCTTCAGCCCGCGTGATGGCATCACGCGCCGCTTCGAGCAGCTCGTCGCCATCGCGCCAGCGCAGCGCCGAGTCGCTGCGGAGCCGCTCGAAGATCTCCTCGAGATCCTTGGTACCGAACACCTTTTCGCCGAGCTCGCGATATTCGCCGGCGAGTTTCGCGATCATCTCGAGGCCGGTTTCGTGCAGCTCTCGCGCGGTGCGCTCGGTCGAGGTGTGCGCACGGATCAGCCCGGCGTACTTCTCGGCGCCGCCGGGCAGTGCGGACATTCCCGGCTCCTCCTGCGTCTTCGCGAGCGGCCGGACCTCGCTGTCGAGGAAGTCGCGATAGCGGGTGAACGCCGGCCGGACGACCTCGGCGAGCAGCCTGTCCCGTTCGGCCTCGTACCCCTCGACCTGGACCGACGCCGTGGTGGCCAGCGGATCGGCGTCCGGATTGCCGAGATACCGCTCGACGTAGGCGATCCCGCCCTCCACGAGGAATTCGGCGGGCACGAAGCCGTCGGCTACGGCGTCCCGCTGGCGCTCTATCAGCGTGTCGAGGTAGGAACCCATTCCCGCCAAGCGATCCAGGTACCCGCGTGCCTTCTCCTCGTCGTTCAGGGTGAGCACCGGCAGGAGCGTCAGCAGGTGCAACGCGGGGGACGCGAGCCCGTCGCTGACGGAGAAGTCGTCGACCCTCGAGTCGAGCATGTCGATGTTCGCCTTCGCCTGCTGGATCACGACCTCACGGGTGACCGCCTCGACGGCGGTGAGCCCGGCGGTGTCCAGAGCCTCGGCACGTTCGGCGATGGCCAGGTTCGCCGCGCGGAACCGGGCCGCGGCCCCGGCGCCGGGGTCGGGCAACGCGCTGTGGTCGCCGGGCAGCCCCATCAACGACGGCAGTAACGGCATCTGCTCGACCCGGAGCGCGAACAGTTCGTCGGCGAGCCCGTTCGGGGTGTCGCCGTGACTCGCGACCCAGTCGCGCACGACGGCGTCCAGCACCGACAACGGCAACGAGCCGCCGCCGAGCACCACATCGTGGAACGCCTTGATATCGAACCGGCTGCCGAGGGTCAGCTCGGCTTCGGCCCGGATCCGCAGGATCTCGAGGCGTCCCACCATGTACGCGAGCGCCTGCCCGGGGAAGGCGATGTAACGGTCCACTTCGGACTCGATCTCGACGAGCGCCATCGGCGTGTTCTCGGCGAGGAAGTCGATGGCCTGCTGTCGGCTCCAGCCCAGCGCGTGCAGCCCGGTGTCGACCACCAGCCGACCGGCGCGCATCGAGTCCAGGGTAAGCATGCCCAGCAGCGCGACGTCGTCGGAGTAGAGCCCCATCTCGTCGGCGAGGCGCTCGGTGTAGAGGCCCCAGCCTTCGGCGTACGCGGTGAAGTCGCCGATCCGGCGCAGCACCGGGAGTTCGGTGAGGCCCTGCGCGAGACTCAGCTGGAAGTGATGGCCGGGGATGGCTTCGTGGAAGGCCGTCGCCTCCGCCGCGTGCCGGAAGCGCTCCTCCGCCTTGTGGGTGTTGGCGAAGTAGATTCCCGGGCGGGAGCCGTCGATCGACGGCCACAGGTAGTACGCGGCCGGGGCACCGGGCGCGGCCTCGGCGGGCACCGGCTCGACCGTCCACGGCTGCGGCGGGATCCGGCCGAACCAGTTCGGTGCTTCGGTTTCGGCCCTGGTGATGGCGGCGCGGGCCGTGTCGAGCAGTTCGTCGGCGCTCGACCAGCGCAAGGCCGGGTCGGTGCGCAGTTTGCCGAAGATCTCGGCGAGTTCGGTCGTGCCGAAGACGCGGGAACCGTACTCGCGGTACTCGTCCGCGAGCTTCGCGATCACGTCGAGACCGGTCTGGTGCAGCGCGGCCGGGGTGCGGTCGGTGGTGGTGTGCATCTTGGCGAGCAGGGCGTAGATGTGCTCGCCGCCGGGCAGCCAGCAGACGCCTGGTTTGTCCTCGGGCCTGCCGTGCGGAGAGATCTCCTTGGCGAGCACTTCGCGGTACTCCGCGACCGCCGGCCGTACGACGTCCTCGAGCAGGGCCGCGCGCCGGGTCTCGAAGTCCTCGTCCGGTGCGGGCTGGCGCGACAGCGGGTCGGCCGACGGCTCGGCGAGGTAGCGGTCGAGGTGGGCGACGGCGGCTTCGACGAGGTACGCCACCGGAACGAGCCCGCGTGCGACGCCGTCGCGGTGTCGTTGCGCGGCCTGCCGCAGGTACTCCGGTATCGCGGCGATCCGCCCGAGGTGCGCCTCCGCCGCGGAGCCGGCCGAGACCGAGACCATCGGCAGCACGGTGAGTACCTCGGCGGCTGGCGAGACGAACAGATCGCTGATCGTGAACTCGACGAACCTGGACTCGATGAGGGCGATCCTGGCCCGCGCCATCGCGATCAGGACGTCCCTGGTGGTCTTCTCCTCGGCGCTCAGCGAGGCGACGTCGATCGCTTCGGCGCGCTCGGCGAGGCCGGCCATCTTCGCGCTGAGGGCCTCCCCCGCGGCCTCGCTCAGATCGCTGAGCCCGCTCGCGTCCGGCCGGAACCCCTGCAGGGCGGGCATCAGCGGATCGGCGTCGAAGAGGACCTCGACGAACTCGTCGGCGAGGGTGGAGACTTCGGTCATGTTCTTCCCCAGGGTCGGTGGACGCGCGGTATCTCCGACCCTAATGGAGATCAGCACCTACCGAAGCCGGGTTCCGCGGCACGCGGACGGCCTTCGCACGGCGCCGGAGGCGAGACGGTAGCGTTCGCGGAGTGGCTGTGACCGATCCCGTGGATACCCGCCTGCTCGCCGCCCTCGCGGACATGGGCAAGGCGGCCGTTCATGAACTCGCGGCCAAGGTCGGGATGGACCCGCGTGAGGTCGCGTACCGCCTGGTCGCCCTCTCCGGCAGCGGATTGCCGCTGCTCGTCGGCGTCGAAAGCGACCCCGCCGGGCTGCGCTCCGCGATCGCGAGCTCGCCTCCGTCGTGGGCACAGCAGCAACAGCGGCCGCCCGGTCCTCCGCAGCAGGCGCAGGGTGGACCATCCGGTCCATACAACGTCCAGGGGACACCGTCTGGGCCGTACAACGTCCAAGGCACCCCGTCCGGTCCGTACAACGTGCAGGGAACGCCGTCCGGTGCGTACAACGTGCACGGCACGCCGACCGGCCAGTACGCCGGGCCGCCGTCGGCTCCCGTGCGCCAGGCACCGCCCCAGCCCCCGCCGCAGCAGCAACGGCCGCCCGCACCGCCGCAGTTCGCGCCGCCACCCGCGCCTGCCGACCCGGTGATGAGCACCTGGGGTGTCCCGCAGAGCTCATCCTGGGCCAGGGGCGACGAGCAGCAGCAGGCCGCGCCGCAGCAGGTGCCCGAAGGCAAGAAAGGCCGCACCGGCGACGTCATGGAGACCCAGGGGCTGGAGGGTGAGCAGCTCACCGTGCAACTGCTGGAGGTCCAGGACCCGGCGGACTACCTGTTCAGCGCGGCCGGTTACTCGCTGGAGAGCGGCGAACGGTCGGTCGTGGTGCACACCGAGATCACCAACCGCGGCAACATCCCGTTCGTGTCGCTTCCGGACAATTACCTCGAACTGCTCACCGTGGACGGCAAACCGATCGCCAAGGCCCCGGTGTCGCTGACGTCCCGGCCGCCGCACAAGATCGGTGTCCGGCCGGGGGAAACCCTCGGCGGCCACACCGTCTACGTCCTGCCGGACGCCACCAGGGTCGTCGCCGTCCGCTGGTCACCCCGCCCGGAACCGGACGAGCGCACCATCACCTGGTCCATCGACGACTGACCGCCACCGGCGACCGGAAGGGTCACACGCGTGCTCGGAGGGGCAACACGCGTGTGTCCCTTCCCAGCACGCGTGTGACCGTTCTGATCACGTGTGTGACCCGTTTCCGCACGTCAGTTCTCGTCGCGAAGGATGCGCAGCGCGTCAGCGAGGTCGTCCGGGTAGTCGGACTCGAACTCGACCCAGCGCCCGTCGGCCGGGTGGGCGAACCCGAGGGTCTTCGCGTGCAGCCATTGCCGGGTCAGGCCGAGCTTGCGCGCCAGAACCGGGTCGGCGCCATAGGTCAGGTCACCGACGCAAGGGTGCTTGAGCGCCGAGAAGTGCACGCGGATCTGGTGCGTGCGGCCGGTCTCCAGCTTGATCTCGGCCAGCGACGCGGCACGGAAGGCCTCGACGACCTCGTAGTGCGTGACGCTGGGCCGCCCGCCCTGGACGACGGCGAACTTGTAGTCGTGCCGGGGGTGCCGGTCGATCGGCGCGTCGATGGTGCCACGCGTCGGGTCCGGATGCCCCTGGACGATCGCGTGGTAACCCTTGTCGACGGTGCGCTCCTTGAACGCCCGCTTCATCACGGTGTACGCGTGCTCGCTCTTGGCCACGACCATCACGCCGGTGGTACCCGCGTCCAGCCGGTGCACGACGCCCTGGCGTTCGGCGGCACCGGAGGTCGACAGGCGGATCCCCGCGGCGGCGAGTCCGCCGACGACCGTCGGCCCGGTCCAGCCGGGGCTCGGGTGCACGGCGACGCCGACCGGCTTCGAAATCACGACGATGTCGTCGTCGTCATGCAGGATCCGCATGCCTTCCACGGGTTCCGCGACGACCTCGATGGGCGAGGCCGGATCGGGCAGCGTGACCTCGAGCAGGCCACCGGCGGCGAGCCGGTCGGATTTCCCGGCGGGCTTGCCGTCGAGCAGGACCTCGCCCGATTCGGCCAGCTCCGCCACGACCGTGCGGGAGAGCCCGAGCAGTTTCGCCAGTCCGGCGTCGACGCGCATCCCGTCGAGCCCGTCGGGGACGGGCAGCATCCGCGCGCTCATTCGGCGACCGCCTTCTTGTCCTTAGTGGACGTTCCGTCGTAGTCCTTGCCCAGCAGGGAAAGGATCACGATGAGGACGCCGCCGACGCAGATCGCGGAATCCGCGACGTTGAAGATCGCCCAGCCCTGTCCGTTGGGGGCGAACGCGGAGATCATGTCGACCACGTGCCCCTGCAGCGGGCCGGGTGCGCGGAAGATCCGGTCGGTCAGGTTGCCCAGCGCACCGGCCAGCACCAGACCGAGCCCGATCGCCCAGCCGACCGAGCGCAGCCGCCTGGCCAGCCAGATGATGGCGACCACGACCGCGGCCGCGACCAGCGCCAGCACCCAGGTCATCCCGGTGGCCATCGAGAAGGCGGCGCCGGGGTTGCGGACGAGCTGGAAGTACACCAGCCCGCCGAGGAACTCGACCGGCTCCTTGCCCGCCAGCGTCGACACGGCGATCTGCTTGGTGAGGATGTCGATCCCCCACAGCACCACGGCGACGACGAACACCACACCGACCCGCTTTTTCGGCAGCGGAGACGCCGGGGGCGCGGTCTCGGCCGGACTCGTGTCCGGTTCGGCGGACTCGTGCTGCGACGCGGGGGGCTCTGTACTCACGCCCCCATTGTCCACTGAGCGGGCTCAGGACCCCTCGGCGGCCGCCTTCGGGCGACGGACGAGCGCCGCGAACGCCCCGGTGAGCGCGGCCATCGCCGAGAGCAGCATGGCGTTGGTGCCGTCGGCCACCAGCCACCCGGCGAGTCCGAAGAGCGCCGCCAGGATCAGCGGCACCTTGCTCTGCTCCCACCACGCGAGCACCAGAAGTCCCACGGTGATCAGCAACGCGGTCCGCAGGTCGCCGTCCAGCCCGATCTCCCAGAACACGACGAGGTCGGCCAGTACGACGCCGGCCACCCCGCCGACGGCGAGCGCGGCCACCTTCCACCAGCGCGGTCCGTTTCCCGCGCGGCGGGCGCGGACCGCGTACCAGATGACCGTGCCGAGGAAGGCGGCGAGCACGGCGAACAGCCAGAAGTCGTTCCGGCTGGTGCTCGCCTCGGTGGAGATGGCGAGCGCGGACTCGTAAGCACGGCTGCCGGCCCATTGCTCCGTGGTCATCCACTGTGCTCCGGTGCCGTACGGCGTGTAAGCGAACCATCCGCCGTCCGGACTCCGCCCCCGGTCGGCGACCACCGCCGCCAGCTGAGCGAAACCCAGCAACGCCAGTGGAAACCAATACCTCGGCCGCTCGTTCCCCATGCGGGGTGAGGGTAGTGGGTCAGTGGCAGAACGGGGGCAGTTCGCGCGGATCCGCCTCCGGCACCCAGCGGCCTTCCGGCTTCTCGTACCGCCAGCGGGCGCCACGCGCGACGATCTGGCGCAGTGCCAGCACAAGGCGGTCGACATGCTCGGCGGTGCTGCCCAGGCCGAGGCTGACGCGGACGGCCTGTCCGCCTTCCGAACCGGCGACGGCGATCAGGCGCTGGGTGGCGACGTGCGCGCAGAACGCGCCGTCCCGTACGCCGATGCCGTACTCCGCGGACAGAACGGCGGCGAGCCAGCCGGGTTCGAAGCCGTCGACGATGAAGCTCAGTGTGCCGACCCGGTCGACCGGCGCGTCGAACAGCCGCAGCTCGGCGAATCCGGGGATCCCGGCGAGGCCGCGCCGCAGACGGGCCAGCAATTCGGCTTCGTGGTCACCGATCGCGTCCCAGTTCTCGGCCAGCGTCTCGCAGGCGACGCCGAGCGCGTAAACGCCGACCGTGTTGGGAGATCCGGCTTCGTGCCGCTCCGGACCGGCATTCCAGACGACGCCGAGGTCTTCGGAGCCACGGGTGACGAGTTTGGTGGCACCACCGCCGGCGAGGTACGGCTGGGCGGCGCGCAGCCAGTCGGCGCGGCCGATCAGCGCGCCGGCACCGAAAGGCGCGTAAAGCTTGTGGCCGGACAGGGCGACGTAGTCGACGTCGAGCTCTCGCAGGGAGACCCGGCGATGCGGGGCGAGTTGCGCCGCGTCGAGCGCGATCCGGGCGCCGCGCTGACGTGCGACGGCGGCGATCTCCTTGACCGGCAACAGTTCCCCGGTCACGTTGGACGCACCGGTGATGACGACGAGCCGCGGCCCCTGCGGGCAGGCGGCGAGGGCTTCGTCCACAGCGGACACTGCCGCGAGCCGCGTGCGCGGGGTCTCGATCCGGCGGACGTTCGGCCCCTTCCAGGGCAGCAGCGCGGCGTGGTGCTCGGTGTCGAACACGACGACCGAGGTGTGCTTTGGCAGGCTGCGCGCGAGAAGGTTGAAGGAATCGGTGGTGTTGCGGGTGAACACGACGGTGTCGGTCGAGCGGGCGTCGACGAACCGGCGCAGGATTCCGCGCGTGCGCTCGTAAAGCTTCGTGGAGACCTGCGACGCGAACCCGGCGCCGCGGTGCACGCTGGCGTACCAGGGCAGGAATTCGTCGACCGCGCGGCGCACGGTGTCCAGACACGGCGCACTCGCCGCGTGATCGAGATTGGCGTAACCGATCTCGCCGCCGGTGACGAGCGGGACTCGCAGTTCGGCCCCGGCAACGGTCGGGACGCCTTGTGCCGCAACGGTTTCTTCCGCGACCACCGGGGAAGCGGCGACGGCATCGGTGCGTTCGAGTGCGAGAGTCATGATGGTCCTCCGGGCCAGGGGACCGCCGAGGATCCCGCGCTTGCCCGCCGCACCTCGCGACGAGCCAGGTCCTCACCCGGGGCACCCCACCGCGGAAGGAGGGTTGCCGGTCAGCTAGCCGGGGCTTGACGCTGACACTCGTGACCTAGTTCAGAAGGTAACCGAAACCCGGCCGCCGACGCCAGCCCGCATCCAGATCCTGAGACGCCGCTCACGTCTCTCAGCCATCCAGAAGAACTCCGGGGGTCAGGTGCGGAACCGGCCGGGGAGCGCGACGGCGGCGCGGCTCGAGACCTTGGTCGCGGTGCCCGAGTACTGGTCGGCCCCTTCGGTGAACTGCCAGTCGCCGAACACCTTGCCGTTCACCGCCTCGCCGTAGGCCGCGGCGACCGTGGTCGAGACCTCGCCGTACGCCAGGCCGTCCCAGTTGCCCGCCGCGACGCGGGACTCACGCGAGTCTCCCCGCGATTCGGCGGCGGCCGTGGGCAGGGTCCACAGGGTGAAGTGCACGTGGGCGCCGGTGCTGCTCCCGCCACAGGGAAGGGCGTTGCCGGTCCGGCCGAGGACCGCGCCCACCGCGACCTGCTGGCCGTCGGTGACCGAGATGCCCTCGAGGTGGTAGTACCCGGTCCGCCAGCCGCCGGCGTGGTCGATGGTCACCCAGTCGCCGCCGGAGCAGTGCTGCAAACGGACGGTGCCCGCCAGCGGAGCGCGAACGGTCTTGTCGGTGGGGCTCAGGTCGATGGCGTTCTTCACGCCGGAGGTGCCGTTGTCCGAATGGATGCCCGCGGAGTAGACCCGCTGGCCGGTCTCGAACGGCAACCCAAAAGCCGGGAACGCTCCCGCACCCGCCGCCGTCGGGGTCACGAAAAATATCCCCGCGAGAACGGCCACTGCCCCCAACCCGGCGAACCGCGCATGAAGTTTCGTCACCCTGTGTACTCCTTAGCCCGTGACACTCACCCATTCGATGGAGTCGATTGGAGGGCAAGGTAATCCAAAAGGAGTACAAATGTGAACTACTTGTGAGGCAGATCTTTCCGGGGTGCAACCCCGGACCCACCCCGGGCAAGCCCCCGGACCCCCAAATGCCGTGGTCACCCGCGGCATCTAGCGGCCGGATTCGCCCTTCCACCTGGCCAGTCGACCGGCCCGGTCGACGGCCCGGAGGCGCCGTTCGGCCGCGTCCCGCACCTCGACGGTGGTCACGACGAGTAACTGATCCTTCTCCTGGAGCCGGGTGTTCTTGTTCGGCGTGAAGCCGATCCCGTCACGGACCAGAAGGCTGATCGTCGCGCCCACCGGCAGGCGTAGCTCCGCCAGGTAGACGCCGTGCATCTTCGACCCGGAATGAATGCGGACCTGCAGCAGTTCGGCACCCATCTCGTCGAGCGGGGCCGAGTCGACGTCGATCTCGTGCGCCTCGGAAGGCCGCGCGAGCCCGAGTACCCGAGCGAGCGGACTCAGCGTGGCGCCCTGGAGCAGCGTCAGCACGATGACCAGCACGAATACGGCGTCGACCAGCTGTTGCGCGCCCGGCACCCCGGAGGCGAGGGGGATCAGCGCGAGCACGATCGGCACGGCTCCACGCAGGCCCGCCCAGGACAGGAACACCTGTTCTCGCCAGGGGATCTTGAACGGCAGGGCCGACAGCAGCACCGACAATGGCCGCGCGAGCAGCAGCACGACGGCGCCCGCGACCAGACCCGGGATCAACGTCTCCAGCAATCTGCTCGGTGAGGCGAACAGGCCGAGCAGCACGAACAGCCCGATCTGCGCGAGCCAGCCGAGTCCCTCGGCGAACGACAGCGTGTCCGACCGGTGCGGCAGTTTCGAGTTCCCCAGCACCAGACCCGCGACGTAAGTGGCGAGCAGACCGGAGGCATGCGCCAGCTGCCCTGTCGAGAACGCGAGGATGCACACCGCGACCGTGGCCAGCGGGTACAGGCCGGTCGCCGGAAGCGCGGCCCGCCGTAGCGCCTGCGCCCCGCCCCAGCCGAAGGCGAGACCGATCACCAGGCCGGCCGCGAGTTCGTAGACCACAAGCAGCGGCAGTGACCAGTCCACCGTCGTGCCATCTGCCAGTACGACCACCGCGATATAGGCTGGAGCGTCGTTGATCCCCGACTCGATCTCCAAGGCGCCGACGAGCCGCTTCCCCACTCCGGCGGACCGGAGCACGGAGAACACCGCGGCCGCGTCGGTCGACGCGAGGACCGCGCCCCACAGCAACGCCATCCGCCAGTCGAGGCCGAGCAGCCAGTGCAGGGCGGCCCCGGTGACCGCGATGCTGACCGCGACGGCCACTGTGGACAGTGCGATTCCGATCCCCAGCGAGGGTTTCACCGCTGTCCAGCGAGTGGTGAGACCACCTTCGCTCAGGATCATCACGAGCGCGGCGAGGCCGAGCGCCTGGGTGAGTTCGGGGTTGTCGTACCGGATGCCGAAACCGGCTTCCCCGAGCAGGACGCCGATCCCGAGATAGAGCAGCAGCGACGGAAGGCCCAGCCGGATCGACACCCGGACGGCGAGCACGGCGGCGAGAAGGACGGCGCCGCCGGTGCCAAGGACGATCGGGAGCTGATCCATGTCGCCTCCCGTCCGGTCGCCGTGGGGCTTCAGAATAGTGAGGCGGTGATCGTCACTCCATCGTGCACCGCTCGCTACCCGGACCGAAGGCCTGTGTTAGATGCAGTCCTTTAGGGACTCATCAGTGCTGGGAGATCCACTCCGAGCGCCGCGAACGGCTTCTCGGCCGAGGGCAGGACCTTCACCGCGCGGTTGCCCTCTCGGACCACCCACCCGGCATCGACCGCGTGGGAGAGTAACGCCGTCGGAAGCCGTCCCGCCAGATGATCACGCCGGACTGTCCAATCCAGACAGTCGCGGAGCAACGGGCGCCTGCTTTCGCCGATCTCCACCCCGAGCGCCCCGAGCACCTCCCGCCCGCGGCCGGTCAGCGTCAGCCCCGCGTCGGTGTCCACCAGTCCTCGCCCGACCATCCCGTCGCGCAGCGCGACCCCGACCTTCCCGGCCAGATGGTCGTAGCAGGTCCGGGCGAACTCGAGGCGCCGCACTCTGAGTGATGGCCGGAGCCCGGACACCGGACGATGCCTGGCGTGCTGCGCCAAATGCTCGATCAGCTCCGCCACCCGCGGATCGGCTATCCGGACGTAACTGTGCCGCCCCTGCTTGACCCGGACCACGAACCCGGCGTCGGCGAGCCGCGTGACATGCTCGCTCGCCGTCGAAGCCGCGACCTTCGCCGCGCCCGCCAATTCGTTCACCGTCCACGCGCGCCCGTCGAGCAGCGCGAGACACATCGACGCGCGGCTCGGATCGGCGAGCACGGCCGCGACCTCGGCCAAGGCGATGGTCTCCATCGGTTCACCGTAGAAGACCGACGCTTCGGTCACGGCCGAAGCCTCAGCCCGCGAGGAACTTCGCGGCCAGCTGCACCGCCGGTTTGGAGTCGTTGGAACCTTCGAGCATGACCGCGAAGGCGACGTCTCCCTTGTAGCCGACGAACCAGCCGTTCGCGTCGACGCCCGAGCCGAACTGCGCGGTCCCCGTCTTGCCGAAGACCGCACCGCTCCCCTTCAGCGCTTTCGCGGTCCCGGTCGTGCAGACCTCGCGCATCATCGTCCGGAGCGGGTTCAGGACGCCGGCGGGCGGGGCCTGGTAGCCGGTGTTGACCTTGGTCTCGAGACCTTGCCACAGCTTCGGGACGACCGGCTTCCCCGCCGCGACCGTAGCCGCCATCAGCGCCGCGCCGAACGGGCTGACCTGGACCGTTCCCTGCCCGATGCCGTTCTCGACCTGTTCGTCACCGCTCCCGGCCGGCTCGACCTTGCCGGTTTCGGTGGACAGGCCGGGGATCTCGAAGTCGGCGTTGAGGCCGAACTGGGCCGCGGCCTTCGAGAGGCCGTCGGCAGGCAGGTTTTTGGCGAGCCGTCCGAACGTGGTGTTGCACGAAGCCGCGAAGGCCGCCTTCAGTGTCGTGGCCCCCAGTTGGAAGCCGTCGTTCTTGAGGGTTCTCGTCCCGATCTGCTCGGTCAGCGGGCAGTCGACCGGGGAGTCGGGGGAAACCCCGCTCTGCTGCAGCGCGGCGGCCGCGGTGGCGATCTTGAACGCCGAACCGGGCGCGTACAGACCGCTCAGCGCCTTCGGCTGGCTCCCGGCCGCGGCGTTCTGCGCCACCGCCAGGATGTCGCCGTTCGACTTGATCGCCACGATGATCGCCGAGCCCTGGTAACCGTCGACGGCGGCCTGCGCGGCATTCTGCGTCGCGACGCTCAACGTCGACGTCAGCGGCTTCGCGTTGGGATCACTCTGGCCGAACAGCGTCTCCACCGGTTTCCCGGCGGCGTCCACCCGCGATACCGCGACGGTGGCCGGGGTTCCGCTGCCGCCGTTCTGCTCGCCCGCGACCGTGCTCAGCGCACCCTGGAGGATCGGCGCGATCGTCTTCCCGGTGGCATCCCCGCCAACGAGGGCTTTACCGTCGCGGTCGGCGACGATCGGTTTGGCTGAGACGGGCGCGGCGGCGAGCCGCTGACCGGCTTCGAGCTTCGGGTGGATCACCGACGGCGCCCAGTGGACCAGCCATTTCCCGTCCTTGCGGACCATTCCGAGTTTGCCCTCATATGCTCAGGCGCTGTTGCCCGCGAGCGTCCACGAGATCCGGAACGTCGCCGTCGTCGCTTCACCCGACGGCGTAGGAACTTCGCCCAGCTTCGCGTCGACCGCGGTGGGCTGCAGAACCCCGCGTGCGCTGCTCAGCTCGGCCGAAGCCGCGGCCGGGTCGTCGACCGGGGCACCGGTGAGGTCACCGGCCTGGAACTGCTGGAGAAACCGCCCAGCCACCTTCGCCGGTGACTCCTCCACCGGTTCGGCGGACCGGCTCTCGGCGGTGGTCGCTGGAGCCGGGTCGGCGTCGTTGACCAGCAGCACGAAAGCGACCACCACGATGGCGATGACCGCCAGCGCGGCACCGATCAGGATCGCTCTTTTTCGGGCAGGACTCATGGATTCGCTCTCCCCAGTGCGGTACGGCGTTCGCGTACTCGCGTCAGCCTGCCGATCACGGGCAGGCTGAGCACCGTTCCGGCGGGAAAGCGACGGATCCGAAGCTGTTTCGTGATCCGTGGTCCAGACCGGTCTCACGTGTGATGAAAGGACCCTTTCATAACGGAATTTGTTATGAAGGGTCCTTTCATCACATTCGTGACTAGGCCTTGGCGACGGCCACGGTCACCTTGGTGCCCTCCCCGACCGTCCCGGCCGACCCGTCGGCGACGTCGCCGTAGGCCACCGAAGTCGCCAGGGTCTCCGAAGCGATGAACTCCTCGTGCGTCTTCGCAGCCGTCACCACGTCCTCGGGCGCGTCGATCGTCAAAGCGATCCGGTCGGCGACGTCGAGGCCGGCGTCACGGCGAGCCTGCTGGACGACGCGGACCAGGTCGCGAGCCAGGCCCTCGGCCGCCAGTTCCTCGCTGACCTGGGTGTCGAGCAGCACCAGCCCAGAGCCGCCGGGCAGCTCGGAAGCCGCGCCACCGCCCTTGGCGACCAGCCGCCGCTCGTACTCGCCCTCGACGAGCTCGATCCCGGCGGCCACGACGGCGCCGCCTTCCGACGTCGTCCACTGCCCGGCCTTGACGGCCTTGATCACCGTCTGGACGTCCTTGCCAAGCCGAGGCCCCGCCGCGCGGGCGTTGACCGCGACCTCGAACCCGCCGTGCGCGGCGACGTCCGTGGTCAGCTCGACCGACTTGACGTTGACCTCGTCGCGCAGGATGTCGGTGAACTCGCGCAGCGACTCGGCGTCCTCGGCGGCGACCACCAGCTGGGCCAGCGGCAGCCGCACCCGCAGCTTGTTCGCCTTCCGCAGCGAAAGCGCCGAGGACGCGACCTGGCGCACCCGGTCCATCGCCGTCACCAGCGCCGCGTCTGCGGGCAGGTCGAGTGGGTTCGGCCAGTCGGTCAGGTGCACCGAGCGGCCACCGGTCAGCCCACGCCAGACGACCTCGCCGGTCAGCGGCAGCAGCGGCGCGACGACCCGCGACGTCACCTCGAGCACGGTGTGCAGGGTGTCGATGGCGTCCTGTTCCCCGGCCCAGAACCGGTCGCGCGAACGGCGCACGTACCAGTTCGTGAGGACCTCGAGGAAGTCCCGCACGGTCGAGCAGGCACCGGCGACGTCGTAAGTGTCGAGCGCGTACTCGACGTCGGTCACCAGCTCATGCGTCTTCGCCAGCACGTACCGGTCGAGCACGTTCTTCGAATCCGTGCGCCACGTGCCTTCGACGCCCTCGGCATTCGCATACAGGGCAAGGAAGTAGTAGGAGTTCCACAGCGGAAGCACGGCCTGACGGACGGCGTCGCGGATGCCCTTGTCGGTGACGACCAGGTTCCCGCCGCGCAGGATCGGGCTCGCCATCAGGTACCAGCGCATCGCGTCAGAGCCATCGCGGTCGAACACCTCGTTGACGTCCGGGTAGTTGCGCAGCGACTTGGACATCTTCTGGCCGTCGGAACCGAGCACGATGCCGTGCGAGACGCAGGTGCGGAACGCGGGCCGGTCGAACAGGGCGGTCGCCAGCACGTGCAGCAGGTAGAACCAGCCACGGGTCTGCCCGATGTACTCGACGATGAAGTCGCCCGGGTAGTGGTGCTCGAACCACTCGGTGTTCTCGAACGGGTAGTGCACCTGCGCGTACGGCATCGAGCCCGAGTCGAACCAGACGTCCAGCACGTCCTCGATCCGGCGCATGGTGGACTTCCCGGTCGGGTCGTCCGGGTTCGGCCGGGTCAGCTCGTCGATGTAGGGCCGGTGCAGGTTCTCCAGCCGCACGCCGAAGTCGCGCTCCAGCTCGTCGAGCGAGCCGTAGACGTCCGTGCGCGGGTACGCCGGGTCATCGGACTGCCACACGGGGATCGGCGTGCCGAAGTACCGGTTGCGCGAGACCGACCAGTCGCGGGCGTTCTCGAGCCACTTGCCGAACTGGCCGTCCTTGACGTTCTCGGGGTACCAGGTGATCTGCTGGTTCAGCTCGACCATCCGGTCCTTGAACTCGGTCACCGCGACGAACCACGACGAGACGGCACGGTAGATCAGCGGGTTCCGGCAGCGCCAGCAGTGCGGGTACGGGTGCTCGTAGGTCTCGTGGCGCAGCAGCACCGCACCCTGTTGTCCGGCGGAACCGGTGCCGTTCTTGAGATCCTTGATGATGTTCGGGTTCGCGTCGAATACGTTCTGGCCAAGGTAATCGGGCACGGTGGCGTCGAACTTGCCCTGCGAGTCGACCGGCGTGACCGGCGCGATCCCGGCCGCGTCGGTGACGACCTTGTCCTCTTCACCGTAGGCCGGTGCGATGTGGACGATGCCCGTACCGTCTTCGGTCGTGACGTAGTCCGCGGACAGGACGCGGTGCGCGTTCTCACGTCCGGTGAAGTACGGGAACGGTGGGGCGTAACGGGTTCCGAGCAGTTCGGTACCCGTGTAATGCGCGACGACGGCCGGCTCTTCACCGAGTTCGCGGGCATAAGCGGCGACCCGGGCTTCGGCGAGCAGGTAGCGCTTGCCGTCCGATTCCACGACGACGTAACGGACATCGGGGTGCACGGCCGTGGCCATATTGGACGGCAGGGTCCACGGAGTCGTGGTCCAGATCAGCAGATACGTACCGTCGAGCTCGTTGTCGTTGCCCTCCAGACGAAAACCGACCGTGACTGCCGGGTCCTGGCGGCTTGCGTAGATGTCGTCGTCCATGCGCAACTCGTGGTTGGACAGCGGGGTCTCGTCACGCCAGCAGTAGGGCAGCACGCGGTAGCCCTCGTAGACGAGGCCCTTGTCCCACAGCTGTTTGAACGCCCAGATCACCGACTCCATGTAGGTGACGTCGAGCGTCTTGTAGTCGTTGCCGAAGTCGACCCAGCGGGCCTGGCGGGTGACGTAGTCCTGCCATTCGCCGGTGTAGCGCAGCACGGACTCGCGGCACGCGTCGTTGAAGACGTCGATGCCCATGGCGTCGATCTCGGACTTCTCGGTGATGCCGAGCTGGCGCATGGCTTCGAGTTCGGCGGGCAGACCGTGGGTGTCCCAGCCGAAGCGGCGCTCGACGCGCTTGCCCTTCATGGTCTGGTAACGCGGCACCAGGTCCTTCACGTACCCGGTGAGCAGGTGACCGTAGTGCGGCAGGCCGTTGGCGAACGGCGGGCCGTCGTAGAAGACGTACTCGTTCGAGCCGTTGGTCCCGGGTTCGCGGGCGTCGATCGAAGCCTGGAAGGTCCGGTCGGATTCCCAATACGCGAGGACGCGCTTTTCCGACTCGGGGAACGAAGGCTGGGACGGGACGCCGGCCTCGCCGTCCATCTGTGCCTTGGGGTACATCTCGGTGCTCCTCGCGGTTCGTCGCTCTCGTACGGGCTTCCACCCACACGGGGACGAGACGGCCGTTTCCGGCGCGTTCCGCGGTACCACCCCGCTTGCCCGCCGGTGGTGTTCCGGCTGGGCCGCTCATTCGACGGCTGTGACGGGCCGTACCCGTCCGGTTCTACTGAGGGCTGCCTGTGCCCTGTTCTTCCGGAGGCTCCCCGGTGATGGCCGGATCGGTGCCAGTTGTCCACAAGGGTAGCGCGCGGCGGCAACCGGGTTTGTCCGGGAGCCGGAAATGCGGGGATGGCACGCTGCCGGCGAAGCGGCCCGGACACTCAGGAGCGTCCAGGCCGCCTAGCTGTCCGCGCTCGACTTGTCGCGGTGCCGGGTGGCGATCTTGGCGTCGGGGGTGCAGAGCGCGCACGGCGTGAAGCCGAGCTGCCGAGCCTCGCCGATCCCGAGCGGGATGGTCTCGCGGCTCTCGAGCCACTCGCACTCCGTCACGTGGTAACGCGGGTACTCGTCGACGACGACGATCTCGGTGTCGAGTTCGGAGACGACCTGGATGTCCGCGGCGTCGCTCTTCTCTTCGCCTGGATCACCGTTGCCCTGAGCCTCTGTCGGCGCCTCTTCGGTGTCCGACCCCTCGGAGTCGCCCAGCTCACCCGTGGCGGGCAGCAGGACGGTCTGCTCGCCGTCCTCGGACTTCTTCTCGTCGGACGTTTCGGCTTCGGCCGGTTGCTCTGCCGGTTCTTCGGCGGAGGCATTCGGCTTCTCGTCGGACGTTTCGGACGCGCGCCTGCTCCGCCGGCGCAGCCAGTCGAAGACGAGCAGCAGCCCGGCCAGGACGGACAGGCCGATCGAAATCCAGGCCCACAGCGAGTTGGCGGTGATGAGCGCCGCGACAAGCAGCCCCAGAGCCGCCAGTACCAGTACTAGGACGATGTAGAGCACGGTGAATTACAACACGGCGGGCAAGGGAAACGGCCCCGACCCTCCGGAGAGTGTCGAGGCCGTTCCGTACCGTCAAGCACAGAGCAGGCCGATATCCCGGCCTGGCGGGCCGGGACGATCGGTGCTTCGCCCTAACCCGCTTCGGCGCGAGGGCCGAACGAGTAGCCCTGGCCGCCGCCCGAGGAGGACGCCGACTGGCCCGAGTTCGACGAGGACGCCGAAGCCGGCGCCGCCGATCCGCGGTCGTCGAGCTCACGCAGCTGGGACTCGAGGAACCCGCGCAGCCTCGTGCGGTACTCCCGCTCGATCGTGCGCAGCTCTTCGATCTTCTTGCCCAGCGAGCCCTTCTCCGAGTTCATGTTGTTCATGGTTTCGGTGTACTTACGCTGCGCCTCGCGCTCCATGGTCGTGGCCTTGTCGCGCGCCTGGCGCTCCAAGGTCTCGGCACGGGTGCGGGCGTCGTTCAGCATCGTCTCGGCACGCGTACGCGCCTCGTTCACCATCGAGTCCGACTTGGACCGCGCGTCCGAAAGCAGCTGCTCGGACTTGGTCCGGGCTTCGGCGAGCATGCCGTCCGACTCGGTCTTGGCCTCGGCGGTGAGCCGGTCGGCCATCTCCTGCGCCAGCCCGAGCACCTTCGCGGCCTGGACATTGGGCTCGCCGTTGTCCGCGACCATCGAATGGGACTGGGTCTGCTCCATCGCCGACTGCGGCGGCGGAACGGGCGCCAGCCTGCGCGACGGCTCGTCGCGCACCTGCGGCGGTGGGCCGACGGCCCCTGCCTTGGCGGCTTCGAGCTCACCACGCGTGTTCTCGAGCTCGTTGTCGAGCTGCTCGACCTGCTGCCGCAGCTCGTTGTTGTCCTCGATCAACCGGGCAAGCTCGGTCTCCACCAGGTCGAGGAACGCGTCCACCTCGTCCTCGTTGTAGCCCCTTTTGCCTATGGGCGGCTTGCTGAACGCGACGTTATGCACGTCAGCGGGGGTCAACGACATCAGATCACCTCACGCACTCCATGGCCTGCAGGTCCACCCGGGCTTCCCCGATATCACCCTGGCGTTGCCAGCTGCATCGCGAAGAACACAACCAACAGCAGCACCATAATCGATAAGTCCAGTCCGACGCCGCCGATTCGTACGGTCGGGATGATTCGTCTGAACAGACGAACCGGAGGGTCGGTCACTGTGTAGATGGTCTCGAGCGTTACCGCAACCCCTCCGGCAGGACGCCACTCGCGAGCGAAGGCCCGCACGAGTTCGACGACGATCCGTGCCGTCAGGAGGAGCCAGAAAGCGAACAGCACGTACCAGACGACCAGCAACACAGCATTCACGACACCACTCTGCCATGTCCGGCGTCAGAACACGCAGTTGAAGGCCCCGACGTGCCGACGAGTCGACAAAATCACATCACGCTGCGCCCAGCGGTAAAGGGGTGATCAGCCGCGCAGGAACAATCCACCCTCGGCTATGCGCCGCCTGTCCTCCGCGGTGACGTCCACATCGGGCGGTGAGAGAAGGAACACCTTGTTGGTGACCTTGTCCATCGACCCGCGCAGCGCGAAGGCGAGCCCCGCGGCGAAGTCGACGAGCCGCTTCGCGTCCGCGTTCTCCATCTCGGTGAGGTTCATGATCACCGGGATGCCTTCGCGGTAGTGCTCGCCGATGGCGCGCGCCTCGGCGTAGCTCGTCGGGTGCAGCGTCGTGATCCGGCTCAGCGGGTCGCGCACCGGCTGCCGGACCGGTTCGGTGACCGGTCGCAGCCGGGCGACCGGCTCGGGCTGGCGGTCGACCGCCAGCGCGCCGTGGACGGCCGGCTCCGACCGCATATCCGCGACCACGGAGCGTGACCGAGGACGAGGAGCGGGCTCGTCATAAGTGTCATCGACGTCCCGGTAACGTCCACCCCGTGAACGAGCGGGCGGCTCGTCGTAGGTGTCGTAGTCGTCGTCGGCGTAGCCACGCCGGTAGTCGTCCTCGACGTCGTAGCCGTCGTCGTCTGCGGGCACCATCCCGAAGTAGGCCTTCAGCTTCTGCAGCGCGCTCATGCCTCTCCCTAGCCTTAGCCGCTCCCGCACTTTGCTGTGCTCGTCTCGCCCTCGACGATGAAACGTGTCGCGGACTCCCCCGTCCCCACCGCCACTCCCCGTGACGACGGGACGGTATTCCCTAGGGGGAGGCTAAACCGCGTCCACCGAGCAACGCGGTTCCGACACGCACACAGGTCGACCCGTGCGCTATCGCCTGCTCGAGATCATTGCTCATTCCGGCGGAGACTTCACGTGCATTTGGGTGGTCTTCGCGAAGACGCTCCGACGCGCGAGCAAGCTTCTCGAACGCCTCGGCAGGCTCGATACCCAGCGGCGCCACGGCCATCACACCACGCAGACGTAAATCACCCGCGCGGGTGAGGTGTTCGGCCAAACGGCTCAGCTCGTCCATCCGGAAGCCACCGCGTTTCGGATCGTCATCGAGGCTTACCTGAATGAGGACGTCCAGCGGTTGATCACGTTGCCCCGCGTCGAGCGCGGATCGAGTCGCCTTCGCGAGCGCGTCGGCTAGGCGCTCCGAATCGACGGTTTGGACCTCGTCGGCCCACCGCACTACGGATTTGGCCTTGTTCCGCTGCAGGGTGCCGACCATATGCCAGCGAATCGAGTTGCCGGGGCGGAGCGCGGCGACCTCGTCGACCTTCGCACCCGCGTCCTGATCCCGGTTCTCGGCGAGGTCGAGCACTCCGAGATCGGCGAGCAGCGCGGCGTCCAGGGCCGGGAAGGTCTTGGTGACGGCGAGCAGCCGGACCTCGTCGCGTTCCCGTCCGGCCGCCTTGCATGCCTCGGCGATCCGCTGCTCGACCTCGGCGAGCGACGCGGCGAGTTCGGCCTTGCGGACCTCCGGCGAGGTCGAGCTCATGCCGGGTCGATCCAGGTGATCCCCGCGATCCGGCCGGTGGTGCCGTCGCGGCGGAAGCTGAACAGGGTCTTGTCCTCATTGGTGCAGCGCGGGTCGACGCCGATCTTGCCGATGCCGAGATCGGCCAGCTGGCGCCAGAGCCCGGCGCGGAGGTCGAGTCCCGCGGTGCCTTTGCGGGTTTTACAGGCGCTGCCCGGGACGTGCTTTTCGACGTCGGCGGCCATTTCGGCGGGGACCTCGTAGCAGTCGCCGCAGATCGCCGGACCGAGAAGGGCTTCGGTGCGGCCGGGTTCGGCGCCGAGCGAGCGCATCGCCTCCAGTGCGGCCGGGGCGACACCGACTCGCGCGCCGACGCGTCCGGCATGCACCGCGGCGACGACGCCGGCTTCGGGATCGGCCAGCAGGATCGGGACGCAGTCGGCGACGAGCACGATCAGCGCGAGGCCCGGCTCGGCCGTCACGAGGGCGTCGGTCGCTTCCGCGGCCGAGGTCTCTGAACCGTCCACAATGGTCGCGGTGCGGCCGTGGACCTGTTCCATCCATGCGAGCCGGTCTTCCGCCAGCCCGAGCTCGGTGGCGAGCCGTTTGCGGTTGGCGTAGACGTCTCCGGCGTCGTCACCGACATGATCGCCGAGATTGAAGGTGTCGTAAGGCGGCCGGGATGCCCCGCCTGCCCTCGTGGTGACAACCCGCCGTACGCGCACTTCGCATCCTCTCCCGTAAGTCCGTGAAGGCCTCCTTCCCTACCCTGACGGTAGTGAAGGAGGCCTTCACGGAACGAGACTATCGAGCCTGCTATCGCCGCATGAAGGGCGGGACATCGACCTCGTCGTCGGACGGGTCGTCGTGGACCGGGGTGGCCCGGCCGGGCAGGCTGCCATGCGTCGAGTTCGGGTTGCCGATCGGCGAGTAGCCGCGCGAGCCGCCGCCGGGCTGCGGGAGCCCGCCGGTGATCGACCCGTTGCCCTCACGCGAGGACGGCAGCGGCGAATGCGTCCGCGGCGGCGCCACCGGGTAGCCGTTGGAACCGGTCGACGGCACCGGGGTCGCCCCCGAAGGCTGGCTCTGCACCGGCGTCGCTCCGCCGCCGTTGACCTGACCCGCCTGCGCGGACGCCGTCGTGCTCGACCGGGAGCCGAACGTCGACGGGTCGAGCTTCTTGTGGGTCGGCGTGCCGGCGTCGAATCCGGCCGCGATCACGGTGACCCGGACCTCGTCGCCGAGCGAGTCGTCGATGATCGTCCCGAAGATGATGTTGGCGTCGGGATGCGCGGATTCCTGCACCAGCGAGGCGGCTTCGTTGATCTCGAACAGACCGAGGTCCGAACCGCCCGCGATGGACAGCAGCGCGCCGTGCGCACCGTCCATAGAGGCCTCGAGCAGCGGCGAGTTGATCGCCTTCTCCGCGGCCTGGATCGCCCGGCCCTCACCGCGCGCCGAGCCGATGCCCATCAGCGCGGAACCCGCGCCGGACATGACGCTCTTGACGTCGGCGAAGTCCAGGTTGATCAGACCCGGGGTGGTGATCAGATCGGTGATGCCCTGTACACCGGACAGCAGCACCTCGTCCGCGGAGCGGAAGGCGTCCATCAGGGACACGCCGATGTCGCCCAGCTGCAGCAGACGGTCGTTCGGGATGACGATCAGGGTGTCGCATTCGTTGCGCAGCTGCTGGATGCCGTCTTCGGCCTGCTTGCTGCGACGCTTGCCTTCGAAGGTGAACGGGCGGGTGACGACGCCGATGGTCAGCGCGCCGAGCTTGCGGGCGATCTGGGCGACCACGGGCGCGCCACCGGTGCCGGTGCCGCCGCCCTCGCCGGCGGTCACGAACACCATGTCGGCGCCCTTGATGACCTCTTCGATCTCTTCGCGGTGGTCCTCGGCGGCCTTCTGCCCCACCTCGGGGGCGGCGCCGGCACCGAGGCCGCGGGTCAGTTCCCGGCCGATGTCGAGCTTGACGTCGGCGTCGGACATGAGCAGTGCCTGCGCGTCGGTGTTCACCGCGATGAACTCGACACCTTTGAGGCCGACCTCGATCATGCGGTTCACGGCGTTCACTCCGCCGCCGCCGATACCGACGACCTTGATCACCGCAAGGTAGTTGTGCGGGGGCGTCATCGGGTCCGCCTTCCTGATCGTGTGTGCCCGTGCTGCCCGCCGGCGGTGAGGCCAACCCTCTAGCTGAAGCTGAGATTGAGAGTTATGTCAACTGCCGACGTTGAAGCAGGACGGTATGCACCAGGCAGGCTTGAATCCAGTAGCCACGCCGTGTGTCGCAAAGGTGTTTTGCCACAACATGTTCCCGGGCGCAAGAGCGAGACCCCCGCGAAGCGCCGAACGGAGCCACTGCTATAAGCCCAAGATCAGGAGCTGAAGGCGACTTTCCCGCATGAAACGGGGGGAAAGTCCTTTCAGCTCACGCGGGCATGTTCACGACCATGACGACGTCCTTCGACGGCGAACCGGTCGGCGAACCGCCTTCCTGCTCGACGCTCAACGCGAACTTCGCCGCCCCGGTCAGCCCTTGGGCGACGAGCATCGCACCGTCCTGACCACCGGAAATGAGACCTGCCGGCTTGGGCGCGCCCTCGGCGGGCATCAGCCACGCCTGATACACCTGGCCAGGGTCGTTCTTCGGGAGCTGCGCCGCGGTGAACATCAGCCGGTCCTTGGACCGCGACATCATCACCGTCCCGCCACCACCGCCGCTCGCCTGTGCGCGCCCGGTCTTGAGGTCCGGCGCCGACAGCAGCTCGGCGACCGGTGCGTACTTCTGCTCCTGCTCGGCGGCCTTCGACTCCTGCCGGGCCGCCTCCTCCCGCGCGGCGGTGAGTTGCGAATTGTTGTCCCACGCGATGCCACCGAACACGGCCGCGCCGGCGAGCCCGACGACAGCGGCGGCGGTGGCCGCGCCGATCGCCCAGCGCGGGGCGCGTTTACGGTCCCTGATCCGCTCCCCGGGTTCGAACCGCGCCCGCGGCGGCTGTTGCCGGGTCGCCATCGTCTGCGCGAGGACCCGGCGTTTGAGCTCGGGCGGCGGGTCTTCGGCCAGCGCGGCGCCGAGCCGGGTGGCGGTCATCTGCAGTTCGAGGACCTCCTGTGCGCAGGACACGCATTCACCGAGGTGGCGCTGGAACTGCGCACGCTCCACTTCGGACAGCGCGTCGACCGCGAAGGCTCCGGTGAGCGTATGCATTTCGGGCATCGTCATGCCGTCACCCCCAGGCAATCCCGCAGCCTGATCAGGCCGTCACGGAGGCGCGTCTTGATGGTCCCGTGCGGGGTTTGCAGCACTTCTGCGACCTCACGGTAGGTGTAGCCCTGGTAGTAGGCGAGCAGCACGGATTCCCGTTGCAGCTCGGTCAGATTGGTCAGGCAGCGCCGCACTTGCGAACGCTCCCAGCGTGCCGTGACCGACTCGGCCACCTCGTCGAAGGGACGGGATCGTGAGGCCTCGAAGGTCGCTTTGTATTCACGGTCGGTACTGGCGCGCGCCGAACGCACCCTGTCGACGGCACGGCGGTGCGCGAGCGTCATGGCCCAGTTCAGCGCGCTCCCCCGCTCCGGCGCGTAGCGGGTGGCCGTGCGCCACAGTTCCACCATGACCTCCTGTGTGACCTCTTCCGACTGGGCGGCGTCACGCACGATGCGCCGCACGAGGCCGAGGATCGGACCGGCGAGCCGGTCGTAAAGCGCGTCGAAGGCTCGTTCGTCCCCCTTCGCCACACGAACGAGCAGGTCCTCGGCCGTCGGCCCGGACGGCGGTTCGCCGCCGGGAACGGGCGCCATATGGCGCGGACGTGCCGATTCATCCATCAAGCCTGCCTCCGGCGGTCTGCGGTGTTCGTGCGGTCATCGGGGCTTTCCTGAACCACAGTGTGACCCCATGCCGCCGGATAAGCGCGGATACCCGGTACGGCATGAACGGGCGCGTCAAAAGCAGGTAAAGCAACCAGCCGACCGTCACCGGCCGTCGCACCCCGCGCAGGGTCGCGGTCAGCGGCGTCCGGTCGCCCTGGCGCAGCGCGACCGAGACCGAGAGCACGGACTCCGGGCGGGGCACGTGCATCCGGTACTCACCGTCCATGGACTGGAACGGCGAGACGTAGAACTCCTTGTCCGCGCGGGCCTTCCCGTCGTCGTCGGGCCGCAACAGGTAGGCGTGCCTGCCGCGGTAGGTGTTGTGCACCTCCGCGACGACGCATTCGAGGCGGCCATCGGGCCGGTGGCACCAGTAGAGAGTGATCGGGTTGAAGTTGTGGCCGAGCATGCGCGCGCCCGCCAGCATCAGCACCCGCCCGCCTTCGAGGTCGACACCGCGTTCCGCGAGCCAG
Organism: uncultured Actinomycetota bacterium; assembly: GCA_963766045.1. Lineage (GTDB taxonomy): Bacteria > Actinomycetota > Actinomycetes > Mycobacteriales > Pseudonocardiaceae > Amycolatopsis. The sequence continues at coordinate 165,823 of CAVXYN010000004.1, forward strand.
CCGTCCAATTTGGACCGGATGCTGGACGCGTCGGCCCGGCCGAAGTGGTCACGCGGGTCGAACCCGGCGAAAGGACGCAGCCACCAAGGCAGTTTCGGCGGCACGTCGAGATCGATGAGCCACAGGTAGACGCGATGCGCGAACGAATGCGGCGGATCGTTGCGCCGGACATGCGCCACTGTGGAGTCGTAGAGGACGGCCATCACGGTCACCATCGCACCCCGAAGTTCCCGGCCGCGCGGACGCCGGACGCGCAACCGTCCTCGTGGAATCCCCATCCGTGATAGGCCCCGGCGAAAGCGACCGTCCCGTCGTCGAGTTCGGGCAGGCGGCGCTGGGCGGCAACGGATTCGGGGGTGTAGACGGGATGTTCGTATGTCATCTTGGCGAGGACGGACCCGGCCGCGGGGCCGTCGCCCGGGTTGAGCGTGACGACGTACCCGGTCGGTTCGTCGAGCCGCATCAACCGATTCATGTCGTAGGACACGCGTACGGCGCCGTGCTCGGCACCGCAGGTCGGAGTCGCGTAGTTCCAGCCGGCCCGCGCGGCCTCGGTGAACGGCAGGACGCCGGTGTCGGTGTGCAGCCATGCCTCGTTGCTCGAGTACCGGAACGCGCCGAGGACCTCGGTTTCGGCCCGGGTCGGCGACGCGAGCAGCCGCAGCGCCTGGTCCGCGTGGGTGGCGAGGACGACACGGTCGAGCCGGTGACGGGTGTCGGCGTCGTCGCGGACCTCGATCCCGCGCGCGGTGCGCTTGACCGAGCGGACCGGCGTGGACAGATGCACGGCGGTGAGCTGCTTGGCGGCGCGCTGGACGTACTCGCGGGAGCCGCCGGCGACCGTGCGCCAGCGCGGCGACCCGCCGACCGAGAGCATCCCGTGGTTGTGCAGGAATTCGAACAGGTACCGCGCGGGGTAGCGGAGCGTGTCGATCCGGTCGGCGGACCAGACCGTCGACACGAGCGGGAGCATGAAGTGGTCGACGAAGTACTTCGTGTACCCGCCGATCGCGAGGAACGAGCCGAGAGTGACGTCGCCCGCGTCCGGGGCGTCCAGCAACCGCTTGGCGTGCGCGTGGAACCGCTTGACGTCGGCGAGCATCCGCAGGTAGCGCCCGCGGACGGCGTTGCGCGGCTGCGCGAACAGGCCCCGCAAGCCCTTCGCTCCCGCGTACTGGAGGCCGCAGCCGTCGCAGCGGATGCTCATCGACATCTCGGTGTCGCGGGTGATGACGCCGAGCTCGGCGAACAGCCGCAGCAGGGTCGGGTACGTGCGGTCGTTGTGCACGATGAAGCCGGAATCGACGCCGATAGTTCCGCCTTGCGCACTCGGGACGTCATGGGTGTGCGCGTGCCCGCCGAGTCTGTCGTCGGCCTCGAAGAGCAGCACCTCGTAGCGGCGTTGCAGCAGGTAAGCAGCCGTCAGGCCGGCCACGCCGCTGCCGATGACCCCGATGCGTTGTCCCTTGGTGTGCACGAGGGGGTTTCGGAGCCGTTGCCCGATCGGATTGGATCGGGTGAACCGGCGCATCATCCGACCCATCCTCTTTCTGTTCGGGAGCGAATGACGACTATGCCGAACAGTCCCGCTTCTCGCCTAGTCCCGTTCGTCGAGCGGCTCCTCGGTGGCTCCCTTCCGGTCGGACTGCGTACCTGGGACGGCGTCCGCGCCGGTCCGCCGGATACGCCGACAGTGGTGCTCCGCAACCGTCGCGCGCTTCGGCGCCTGCTGTACGCGCCCGGCGAATTAGGTCTGGCGAGGGCCTACGTTTCGGGGGATCTCGATGTCGAAGGCGACCTTGCCGACGGATTCCGCAGAATCTGGGCGCTGACCCGATCGGGTGCCGTTCGCGGCGCCAAGCTCGGACCGCGGGATTGGGCCGAAGCGCTCCGGCTCGCGGCGAGCCTCGGCGTCGTCGGGCCGCCGCCGAAACCGCCCGCCGAAGAGGCCCGGCTATCGGGACGGCTGCACAGCCTGCGCCGGGATCGGTCGGCGATCTCGCACCACTACGACCTCAGCAATGCCTTCTACCAGCTGCTGCTCGACGAGTCGATGGCCTACTCGACCGGCTATTGGACCTCCGAGGACGAGGGATACGACCTCGGGCAGGCGCAGTGGGACAAGCTCGACCTGATCTGCCGCAAACTCGGCCTGCGGCCCGGCATGCGGCTGCTCGACGTCGGCTGCGGCTGGGGCTCGCTGCTCCTGCACGCCGCGAAACACCACGGTGTCCAGGCCGTCGGAATCACGCTTTCGGCCGAACAGCAGCAGCACGTCCGCAGCCGCCTGGCTCAGCACGACCTCGAGGAACGGGTCGAAGTCCTCCGCGAGGACTACCGCGAACTGCGGGACGAGCCGTTCGACGCGGTCGCGTCCATCGAGATGGGTGAACACGTCGGCGAGCAGAACTACCCCGAGTACACGCGGACGCTGTTCCGGATGCTGGCCCCCGCAGGGCGGCTCGTCCTGCAGCAGATGTCCCGCGGCGCGGTGGCCCCCGGCGGCGGCGCGTTCATCGAGCGCTACATCGCCCCCGACATGACGATGCGGCCGCTGAGCCGCACGCTGGCCCATCTGGAGGACGCCGGGTTCGAGGTCCGTGACGTCCACGCCCTACGCGAGCACTATGTGCGGACGGTGCGGGCGTGGGCGGACACGCTCGAGAACAGCTGGGAGGACGTCGTGGCTCTGATCGGCGAGTCCGGTGCGCGGGTCTGGCGCCTCTACCTGGTCGGTGGCGCGCTCGCGTTCGAAGAGAACCGGATGGGTGTGGACCAGATCCTCGCCGTCCGGCCGTCCGAACACGGGCTGAGCGGGCTGCCCGCGACCAGGGAGTGGTCCTGATGCCTCTTTGGGGCACCCTGCTGATCACCGCCGGGGTGACCGTCCTCGGCTCGCTGGTCACCCTCGGCATCGCCGGGCGGCGCGGACGCTACGACACCATCGACACCTTCTGGGGGCTGGGCTTCGCGATCGTCGCGGTGTTCGCCTTCGCCCTCGGCGACGGGTCGCTCCCGCTCCGCCTGACGGCACTGGTGCTGACGACGGTCTGGGGCGTGCGGCTCGCCGTCCACCTCCACCTGCGCAATCACAAGCTGCCCGAAGACCCGCGCTACGCGAAGATGGCCGAGCGGGCCCAGCCCAATCCCGGGCGGATGCCGTTCTTGGGCGTGTACCTCACACAGGCGGCCGTGTTGTGGTTCGTCTCGCTGCCGGTGCAGTTCGCGATGTACGCCGATTCGTTCGGCGTGACGGCCTGGATCGGGATCGCGATCTGGCTGGTCGGCTTCGCGTTCGAAGCCGTCGGCGACGAACAGCTCCGCCGGTTCAAGGCCGACCCCGGCAACCAGGGCAAGGTGCTCGGCACCGGTCTTTGGCGGTACACGCGGCATCCCAATTACTTCGGCGACGCCGTCCTGTGGTGGGGCCTGTTCCTGCTGGCGTGTTCGAGCTGGGTCGGGCTGCTGACCATCCTCTCGCCGATCGCGATGACGTACACACTGGCCAAGGGCACCGGAAAACCATTACTGGAGAAGGGTTTGCGGAAATCCCGGCCGGGATACGCGGACTACGTGGAGCGGACCAGCGGGTTCCTCCCGCTGCCCCCGCGCCGCGCCTCTACTCCCCGGTAAGCCCGTCGATCATCTCGCGCAGCAGGTCGAGGTGGCCGGCGTGCCTGCCGGTCTCCTCGATCATATGGGTGACCACGAACCGGACGTTGACCTTGCGATCGCCCCGGAAACCGACCTCGTCGTCGAGCCCCATCCCGGCGACGACCTTGCGGCCGCGTTCGCATTCCGCCTGGTAGGCGGCGATCAGCTGGTCCAGCGGGGTCTGCATGGCGACCCGGAATTCGGCGTCCGGATCGACTTCTAGGGCCTCCTTCCAGACGTCCTCCTGCCCGTCGAGCACGACGTTGAACCAGTACTGCTCGACCAGGGTCAGATGCCCGAGCAGGCCGGCGATGGTGGTCAGCTGGCTGGGCACGAGCGGCCGCCTCGCCTGCTCGTCGGTGAGGCCCGAGCACTTCCAGACGACGGTGGCGCGGAGGAAATCGAGGAAGCCGTTCAGCTGGGTGCGCTCGTCCCCGGTCATCGGGGGCTCGGGACGCTTCGGTTCATCGGTCATGTCGTGCAGTCTGCCAAGTGCCACCGACAGTTCCGCCGACCGCATCGCGGGACGCTGTCCGCCATCTGTCCCACACCGGTGGGCCATGTCCGAGCGCGATGGCATCGTTCGAGTGAAACCAACGGTAGTTAGCGTCACGGAAACATGACGACCACCCGCTCGTCATGTCAGGCTGGTGCAGTTGTGCCCTTAGCCGCCGTACCAAGGAAAGGTAGATGATGGCAGGCTCCCAGCTGAGCGCACTCGATGTCGCTTTCCTTTGTCTGGAAAGCGAAACGACGCCCATGCACATGGGCGCGGTGGTCACCTTCCGTCCGCACGGGCAGGTGCACGCGCAGAAGCTGACCGCTCTGCTCGCCGAGCGCGCCGCTCGTATCCCGAAGCTGCGCCAGCGCCCGCGGACCGCGCTGTTCCCGCCCGGCGCCGCCGTCTGGGCGGATGACCCGGATTTCGTTGCCAGTGAACATATTTCGCATCACCACCTGAGTTCGTTGTACGAACCGGACCCGCTGTCCGCCTACGCGTCACGCTGGATGGCGGAACCCCTTGACACCGGAAAACCGTTGTGGGGTTTGAATCTCGTCACCGGTCTGCCGGATGGCGAATTCGCGCTGCTGCTGAAGCTGCACCACGCGCTCACCGACGGTGCGGGCGCGTACGCCGTCGCGGCGGGCCTGCTCGACGGGCTCCCGAAGATGAGCAAGCGCTTGCACAGTGGTGGCGAACCCCCCGCGCCACGGTCCCCCGTGGACGCTGTCCGTGACGCCCTCGGGTCCACGTTGGCCCAGGCAGGCGAGTCCGCCGGGATCGCTTCGTCGGTCGTCCGCGCGACCCGCTCGCCGCTTTCGCCGATCAGCGCGCCGCCGTCGACCGAACGACGGCTCGGTTTCATCCGCTTGAGCACCGGCGATGTCCGCCGGATCCGCCGGGCCCACGGCGGTACGGCCAACGACGTCGTGCTCGCCGTCCTTTCGGGCGCGCTGCGCGAATGGATGATCAACCGTGGCCAGCGCGCGGACGACCGGACGCTGCGCGCGCTCATCCCGGTCAGCGTGCGAGGCCGGTCCGCCGAGCAACTCGGCGGCAACAAGCTGTCCGGTTACCTCTGTGACCTGCCGGTCGGCCTCGACGACCCGGTGGAACGGCTCCGGTTCGTCCAGCGCGAGATGGACCTCAACAAGGCGGCGGGCCCGGCCCGTGGCGCCGGCGCGTTCCCGCTGCTGGCCGACCGGATGCCGCCGATGCTGCACCGCCTCGGCACGAAGGCCGCCGGGCTGGCCGCGCCGCTGCTGTTCGACCTCGTGATCACGACGGTTCCGGTGCCGCCGAACCGGCTCACCCTCGACGGGACCCGGCTCGCCGGGGTCTACCCGTTCGTTCCGCTGGCGCCGCGGCAGGCGGTCGGGATCGCGATCGCGACCTACCGCGACTCCGTCCACATCGGACTTCAGGCGAACGGGGCGGCCGTGCAGGACGTGGGCTCGCTCCGGGACGCCGTCCACAAGTCGGCCGCCCGGTTGCTCGACACCGTGTAACCGTTGTTATGAAAGGATCTTTAATAACAAATTTTGTTATTAAAGATCCTTTCATAACATCCGAGGGCTGACTCAGCCGCGCAGCATCTCGGCGACCAGGAAGGCCAGCTCCAGCGACTGCTGGGTGTTCAGACGCGGGTCGCAAGCGGTCTCGTAGCGACCCGAAAGGTCGAGGTCCGAGATGTCCTGCGCGCCGCCGAGGCATTCGGTGACGTCCTCGCCGGTCAGTTCGACGTGGATGCCGCCCGGGTACGTGCCGAGCTTGCGGTGCACCTCGAAGAAGCCCTGGACCTCGTCGACGATCCGGTCGAAGTGCCGGGTCTTGTACCCGGTGGACGCTTCATGCGTGTTGCCGTGCATCGGGTCGCACTGCCAGATGACCTTGTGCCCGGACGCCTCGACCTTCTCGACGATCGCCGGGAGCACCTCGCGGACCTTGCCGTTGCCCATCCGCGCGATCAACGTGAGACGGCCCGCTTCGTTGCGCGGGTCGAGCCGGCGGACGTACTCGACGGCCTGCTCGGGCGTGGTCGTCGGGCCGATCTTGAGGCCGATCGGGTTGGCCAGCAGTTCGGCGAACGCGATGTGGGCGCCGTCGAGCTGGCGGGTCCGCTCGCCGACCCACAAGAAGTGCGAGGAGAGGTTGTACAGCTTGGGGTTCGCCGCGTCGGCGTTGTCCAGTCGCAGCATCGCGCGCTCATAGTCCAGCAGCAGCGCCTCGTGGCTGGCGAAGATCTCGGTCGACTGCAGCGAGACGTCGGTGACACCGCAGGCGGACATGAACCGGAGGCCGCGGTCGATCTCCGAGGCCAGCGCCTCGTAGCGCTCACTGGCGGGCGAGGACTTGACGAAGTCCTTGTTCCAGTCGTGGACCTGGTGCAGGTCGGCCATGCCGGCACCGGTGAGCGCGCGGACGAGGTTCATCGCGGCGCCGGCGTTGGCGTAGGCACGGATCATCCGGCCCGGGTCGGGAACGCGCAGCTCAGGCTTGGCGACGAGCGAGTTGATGATGTCGCCGCGGTAGACCGGCAAGCCGAGAGCGTCTGTCGAGGCCGAGCGCGGCTTCGCGTACTGACCCGCGATGCGGCCGACCTTGACCACCGGGAGGCTCGCGCCGTAGGTCAGCACGACGGCCATCTGCAGCAAGGTCCGCAGGTTGGCGCGAATATGCGGTTCGGTATTGGACTCGAACGTCTCGGCGCAGTCACCGCCCTGCAGCAGGAACGCCTCGCCGCGGGCGACCATGGCGAGCCGGTCCTTCAGCCGGTCGATCTCGGCGGGGACGGTGATCGGCGGCACGCTCTCGAGCACACTGCGGACCCGCTTGGTCAGCGCGGGATCGGGCCACTCGGGCTGCTGCGCGGCCGGGCGGGCGAGCGCGTCGTCGAGCCGGCGGCGCAGCTCGGGCGGAAGAGGCGGCAGTTCGGGGAGCGTGTCGACGGGAACGTCCACTGTCCAGTTCACGGTCATCAGGATATGCCGGACCGAAGGTCGCCCGTCCACCGGGACAAAGGTCCCAATACCTGGAATGACCGTGAAGGACTCCTTCCCTACTCTCAGGGTAGGGAAGGAGTCCTTCACGGACCGGCTAGCCGGCCTGCGCCTTGTTGTAGAGGTTCTGTGCGTCCGCGCCGAAGTACGGCCCGAACATGTAGCCCGGCAGGAAGGTGTAGCCGAAGCTGTTCACCGAAGCCTGGATGCCGGCTCCGGTCGCCTCACTGAAGTTGAGGAACCACGGACCGCCGCTCGAGCCGCCGGTCATATTGCAGTTCATCCCGTGGTCCTTCGTCAGCAGGAAGTCGGTGAACGTGCTTCCGCTGCAGTAGATCAGCTTTGTGCCGTCGTACGGCGCCGCCGCCGGGTAGCCGAAGGTGTACATCGACTGGTTGCGCGCCTGGTTGAACGCGATCCCCTGCGCGCCGACGACGTCGGTCAGCTTCTGCCCGTTGAGCGGGTTGACGACGGCCGCGCCGACGTCGTAATTCATGTCCTCGCTCGCTTCCCACTGCGGAGTGGTCAGCGTGCTCTTCGCGGCCCACGTGCCGTACGGCGTGCTGCCGTTGTTATAGCCCGGCACGAAGGTCCAGTTGGTGTGCCACGCGCCCTGGTACTTCACGCAGTGCCCGGCGGTGATGACGGTGCTGCCGTTGGCGCTGGTGACCGCGTCACCGGAACACGACGCGTTCCGGCCGCCCATCGTGAAGAACACCCGGCCCGCGGTCTGCACGACCTTGCCGGCACCGGTCCAGGCTCCGCCGCCGTTCGGGATGCTCTGGATGATCGTGCTCTCACCCTTCGCGACATCCTTGAGCGACAGTTTCGGAGCCTTGATCAGCCGTTCGATCGGAACAGCCGCGCGCATTCGCTCGGGTGTCCAGTAGGCGGCGACCGCCTTCACCTCGGCAACGGTGTCCGCCGCCGCATGCCGGACCGGTGCGGCCTGCGCGGGTCCCGCGACCCCTGTCAGCGCCGTCACCGCCAACCCCACGAGTCCCGCCAGGATCCCCGCCCGGGAAGCCGTCCTCTTCATGGGCACCACCTTCCATTGCCGGTGAATTGCCGTATGACTTGCACGACTTCCTGAAAGTATTTGCCCTGCTACTGCGCGTACAAGCGGCCGTTCGGCCGCATCCGGACGATCGATGTAGGCCATTCAGCCCAGCGCTGCGCGTCTCGTGAGTGGTAATGACGGTTAGAACCGTCATTACCACTCACGACCAACGCGACCCTTAGACCACAGCGAGCGGCAAGGCGGTCGGATGCACCGGAGCCGGCAGATCCGACGCACCGGTCAGGAAGGCGTCGACGGCGCTGGCCACCGAGCGGCCTTCCGCGATCGCCCACACCACCAGCGAAGCACCGCGGTGCGCGTCGCCGCAGACGAACACGCCGGGTGAGGAGGTCTGCCAGTCGGCCCCGCACGAAAGCGTGCCGCGTTTGGTCAGCGAAAGCCCGAGCCCGTCCAGCAGCGGCATATGCTCGACACCCTCGAACCCGATCGCGAGCAGCACCAGGTCGGCGGGCAGGACCTCGACCTCGTCGTTGACCGGAAGGACCTCACGGCGACCGGTTTCGCGGTCCTTCTGAACCCGGACCTGCTGCAGTTCCACGGCTTTGACCCGGCCCTCGTCGTCACCGACGAACCGCTTGACCGCGACGGCGAACTTGCGCTCGCCCGACTCCTCGTGCGCGGGATAGGTGCGCAGGATGTACGGCCAGGTCGGCCACGGCGACCGGTCATCGTCCCTTGTGGACGGTGGCGTCGGGTACTGGTCCAGCTGGGTCACCGAAAGCGCGCCCTGGCGGGTCGCGGTGCCGTACGAGTCGGCACCGGTGTCGCCACCGCCGATGATGACGACGTGCTTGCCCGCCGCGTCGATCGGCGACGGACCGTCGCCCTCGACGTACTTGTTGGCCGGGACGAGGTGCTCCATCGCCAAGTGGACACCGGACAGCTCGCGCCCCGGCGTCGTGGTGTCGTCACGGCCGCGCAGCGCGCCCACGGCGAGCACCACCGCGTCAAAGGTGGCGCGCAGGTCCTCGACGGTCAGATCGACGCCGACCTCGCAGCCGGTGACGAACTTCGTGCCCTCTTTCCGCAACTGGGCCAGGCGCCGGTCGAGGACCTTCTTCTCCATTTTGAACTCGGGGATCCCGTACCGCAGCAGACCGCCGAGCCGGTCGTCCCGTTCGTAGACGGTCACCTCGTGGCCGGCGCGGGTCAACTGCTGTGCGGCGGCGAGCCCGGCGGGCCCGGAGCCGACGACCGCGACCCGCTGGCCCGACGACACGGCCGAGACCTGCGGCTGCACGTAACCCGCTTCCCAGGACTGGTCGGCGATCGTCTGCTCGACGCGTTTGATCGCCACTGGCCCGCCGGACAGCGGCGAAATCGACAGGACACAACCCGCCTCGCACGGCGCCGGGCACAGCTTCCCGGTGAACTCGGGGAAGTTGTTGGTCGCGTGGAGCCGGTCGCTCGCCGCGGCCCAGTCGCCGCGGCGCACCAGGTCGTTCCACTCCGGGATCAGGTTGCCCAGCGGGCAGCCGGCGCCACCGGAGTGGCAGAACGGGATGCCGCAGTCCATGCACCGCGAAGCCTGCTTGCGCACCTTTTCGTTGCGCTCGGCGGGTTTCACGTCGGCGTACACCTCGCCCCAGGTGGCGAGACGTTCCTCTTTGGACTTCTTCTTCGGCTCTTCGCGTTCGTGCTTCAGGAAACCGGTCGGGTCAGCCACGAGCGGCCTCCATGATCGCTTCGTCGACGTCGCGGCCGGCGGCCCGAGCCGCCTTCGCCGCGTCAAGGACACGCTGGTAGTCGCGGGGCATCACCTTGGTGAACGCCGCCGAGCGACGTGGCCAGTCGCCGAGCAGCGAAGCGGCCACCGCCGAGCGCGTGAGGTCGTAGTGTTTCTGCACGATCTTCTTGAGCGAGGCGAGATCTCCGGCGCTCGGCGCCTGGAGGTTCACCATCTCCGTGTTGACCTTGCCTCGGTCGAGGTCGAGCACGTACGCCTCGCCGCCGGACATACCGGCCGCGAGGTTCCGCCCCGTCGGGCCGAGCACCACGGCCTGCCCGCCGGTCATGTACTCGAACGCGTGGTCACCGACCCCTTCGGCGACGACCAGCGCACCGGAGTTGCGCACGCAGAACCGTTCGCCGACCTGGCCGCGCAAGAACATCTCGCCGCCGGTGGCACCGTAGGCGAGCGTGTTCCCGGCGATCGTCTGCGCCTCGGCCGCGAACTTGGCGTCCGGATGCGGGCGCACGATGATCCGCCCGCCCGAGAGACCCTTCCCCACGTAGTCGTTCGCGTCGCCGACCATGTCGAGCGTGATGCCACGCGGGAGGAACGCGCCGAGCGACTGCCCGGCCGAACCGGTGAGCAGCACGTGGATCGTGTCCTCGGGCAGGCCCTCGCCGCCGTAGCGGCGAGTGATCTCCGAACCGAGCAGGGTGCCGACGGTCCGGTTCACGTTCCGCACCGGCAGTTCCAGCCGCACCGGGTGGGCGTCCTCCAGCGCCGCCTCGGCGAGCTGGATCAGCGTCCGGTCGAGCGCGTGCTCGAGGCCGTGGTCCTGCGTCCGGGTGCGCCGCTTCGCCCCGCCGTAAGGAGTTGCGGTGGGCATCTCGAAGATCGGCGCGAGGTCCAGCCCGGAGGCCTTCCAATGCTCGACGGCCTCGTCGGTGTTGAGCATCTCGGCGTGCCCGATCGCCTCGTCGAGCGTGCGGAAACCCAGTGCCGCCAACGTTTCCCGCACCTCTTCGGCGACGAACCGGAAGTAGTTGACGACATGCTCGACCTGGCCGGTGTACCGCTTGCGCAGATCCGGGCTCTGGGTGGCGACCCCGACCGGGCAGGTGTCGAGATGGCAGACGCGCATCATGACGCAGCCCTCGACGATCAGCGGCGCCGTCGCGAAGCCGTATTCCTCGGCACCGAGCAACGCGGCGATCACGACGTCCTTGCCGGTCTTCATCGCGCCGTCGACCTGCACCGTGATCCGGTCGCGCAAACCGTTGAGCAGCAACGTCTGCTGCGTCTCGGCGAGCCCGATCTCCCACGGCGTGCCCGCGTGTTTGAGCGAGTTCATGGGCGAGGCACCGGTTCCGCCGTCGTGGCCGGAGATCAGCACGACGTCGGCGTGTGCCTTGGACACGCCGGCCGCGACCGTGCCGACGCCGAGCGAGGAGACCAGCTTCACGTGGATGCGGGCGTTCTCGTTGGCGTTCTTGAGGTCGTGGATCAGCTGCGCCAGATCCTCGATCGAGTAGATGTCGTGGTGTGGCGGCGGCGAGATCAGCCCGACACCCGCCGTCGAATGCCGCGTGCGCGCGATCCACGGGTACACCTTGTTCGGCGGCAGCTGGCCGCCCTCGCCCGGCTTCGCGCCTTGCGCCATCTTGATCTGGATGTCGGTGGCGTTGACGAGGTATTCGCTGGTGACGCCGAACCGGCCACTGGCGACCTGCTTGATCGCGCTGCGGCGCTCCGGATCGTAGAGGCGCTCGGGGTCTTCCCCGCCCTCCCCGGTGTTGGACCGGCCGCCGATGCGGTTCATCGCGATGGCCAGGGTTTCGTGCGCCTCGGCGGAAATCGAGCCGTAGGACATCGCGCCGGTGTTGAACCGCTTGAAGATCGCCTCGACCGGCTCGACCTCGTCCAGCGGGACCGGTTCGCGCGCGCCCTCGCGGAAGGCGAACAGCCCACGCAGCGTGCCGCCCTGACGGTAGAGGCGGTGCACCTCGTCGGAGTACTCGCGGTACACCTCGTCGCGGCCGGTCTTCGTCGCGTGCTGCAACAAAAAGACCGTCTCCGGGGTGAACAGGTGCAGCTCGCCCTCGCGGCGGTACGCGTACTCACCACCCGTGTCGAGTCCACGGTGGACCCGGTCGGTCGGGTTGTCCGGGTACGCGCGGCGGTGCCGGGTCGCGACCTCTTCGGCGAGCACACCGAGCCCGACGCCGCCGAGTTTCGACGACGTCCCGGTGAAGTACTCGTCGAGAAGATCCTGGCTCAGACCGAAGGACTCGAAGACCTGCGCCGCAGTGTAGGCGCCGACTGTCGAGATGCCCATCTTGGACATGATCTTCAGAACGCCCTTCACGAGCGCCTTGACGTAGTTGTGGATGGCCTTGGCGGGCTCGAGTCCGGTGATGGCACCGGCCGAGATCATGTCCTCGATGGTCTCGAAGGCCAGGTACGGGTTCACCGCCGCGGCGCCGTAGCCGAGCAGCAGCGCGACGTGGTGCACCTCGCGCGCGTCCCCGGTCTCGACGACCAGTGCGACGCGGAGCCTTTCCTTGGTGCGCACCAGATGGTGATGCACCGACGACACCAGCAGCAGCGATGGGATCGGCGCCATCCGGTGGTCGGAGTCGCGGTCGGAGAGCACCAGTGTGCGCGCTCCGGCCGCGATCGCCTCGGACGCCTCGCGCCGGACCCGCTCGATCGCGGAAGCCAGCGCGTCGGCACCACCATCCACTTCGTACAGTCCGGAAAGGACACTGCAGGCGAAGCCGGGAAGGTCACCGTCATCGTTGATGTGGATGAGCTTGGCCAGTTCGTCGTTGTCGATCACCGGATACGGCAGCTGCACGTGACGGCAGGACGCCGGGCCCGGGGCGAGCAGGTTGCGCTCGGGGCCCATGATCCGGCTCATCGAGGTGACGAGCTCCTCGCGGATCGCGTCGAGCGGCGGGTTGGTCACCTGCGCGAAGTTCTGCTTGAAGTAGTCGTATAGCAGGCGGGATCGCTGTGACAGCACCGCGGGCGGGGTGTCGGAGCCCATCGAACCGATCGGCTCGGCGGCCTTCTCCGTCATCGGCGCGAGGAGGATCTTCAGCTCCTCTTCGGTGTAGCCGAAGGAAAGCTGGCGCCGCAGCACGGAGTCGTGGCTCTGCACGATGTGATCGCGGTCGGGCAGGTCGGCGATCTGCAGCAGACCGGCGTGCAGCCAGCCCTCGTACGGGAGTTCCTTGGCCAGCGCCGATTTGACCTCTTCGTCGTTGACGATCCGGCCGGCCGCGGTGTCCACAAGGAACATCCGGCCGGGCTTGAGCCGCCCCTTGGCCACGACGTTCGTGGGCTCGACGTCCAGCACGCCCGCCTCACTGGCGAGTACGACGCGGTCGTCGGCGGTGCGCCACCATCGCGCGGGGCGCAGGCCGTTGCGGTCCAGCACCGCGCCGACGAGCGTGCCGTCGGTGAAGGTGACACAGGCCGGGCCGTCCCACGGCTCCATCAGGCTGGCGTGGAACTGGTAGAACGCACGACGCTGTGCGTTCATCCCGGTGTGGTTCTCCCAGGCTTCGGGGATCATCATCAGCACCGCGTGCGGCAGCGAACGGCCACCGAGGTGCAGCAGCTCCAGCACCTCGTCGAAGGACGCCGAGTCCGACGCGTCGGCCGAGCAGATCGGGTACAGCCGGGTCAGGTCACCGGGGAGCAGATCCGATTCGAGCAGGGCCTCGCGGGCGCGCATGCGGTTGCGGTTGCCGCGGATGGTGTTGATCTCGCCGTTGTGCGCGACGAACCGGAACGGATGTGCCAGCGGCCACGACGGGAAGGTGTTGGTGGAGAACCGGGAGTGCACGAGCGCGATGGCGCTGGTGAGCCGGGTGTCGGTCAGATCGGTGAAGAACAACGGGAGCTGCTCGGGGGTGAGCATTCCCTTGTAGACGATCGTCCGTGAGGACAGGCTTGGGAAGTACGTGCCACATCCCGCCGTCACGCTCTCGTTCTCGACGCGTTTACGCAGGCAGAAGGCGAGCCTGTCCAGTTCGAGACCGCTCGGACATCGACCGTCGGTCTCCTGCGCGGCGATGAACAGCATGGCGAAATGCGGCATCACCGAACGCGCCGTCGGGCCGATGTCGGCACGGTCGGCGTCGACCGGGACCTGGCGCCAGCCGAGGACGTCGAGGCCCTCCTCGCCGGCGATCCGCTCGATCAAAGCCTCGGCCTTGCCGCGTTCCTCGGCGTCCGAGGGCAGGAAGGCGATCCCGGTCGCGTAGGCCTGGTGGCCTTCGGCGTCCGCCTGAGGCAGGGTGAAATCCACTTCCGCGCGCAGCAGCTCGTCAGGCAGCTGCAACAGGATGCCCGCGCCGTCGCCGCTGGTCGGCTCGGCGCCCGCGGCGCCACGGTGGTCGAGGTTCGTCAGCGCCGACAGTCCGTCGGTGACGATGCCATGCGACCGGCGGCCGCGGATGTCGGCCACCATGGCGACACCACACGAGTCCTGTTCGGATTCCGGGTCGTACAGACCCTGCTTGCCGGGAATGGCGGAGAAGATCATGAAGGGACCTCCTTCGTCGTCGTGCTCAGCGATCGGCGTGCCGACCGGGGGAAATGCGCACGGGACGACGATGGCCCGTTCGTTAGCGCGACTTTAACACCTAGGAAACACGCAGGCATCAGTTCGAAGGGCGAGGAACCTCGCCGAACGGTAACGATCTGGAAGCCCGGAACGACAGAGTTCCTGATGGGGTCGCGGTAATTCGTTCCGCTAAGTATATGTCCTGTTCCGGGATGTCAAGCGTCGCGGTGAGGCGACTCTAGTCACTCTCCCCGTCCCCCGCAGCCTGAGCGCCGGAAGCGCCATTCGGCAATTAGAACGTGTTACAGTTTCGCGCATGATCCTGGACCGTTTCCGGCTCACCGACCAGGTCGCCGTGGTCACCGGCGCCGGACGCGGGATCGGCGCGGCGACCGCCGTGGCACTCGCCGAGGCCGGTGCCGACGTGGTGATCTCGTCCCGCACCGAAGCCCAGCTCGAGGAAGTGGCCAAGAAGGTCGCCGCCGCCGGAAGACGGGCCCACGTGGTGCCCGCGGATCTGAGCGATCTCGAGGCGGTCAAGGGGCTGGCCGAGGTCGCCAAGTCGACGTTCGGCCGGCTGGACCTGGTGGTCAACAACGTCGGCGGGACCTATCCCCGGCCGTTGCTGGAAACCACGGCGGAGTTCCTCGAAGAAGCCTTCCGCTTCAACGTTTCGACCGCGCACACACTCACCACGGCCGCCGCGCCGGCGCTGCTGGAGACCGGCGGCTCGGTCGTCAACATCTCGTCGATCATGGGCCGGGTGACCGGGCGCGGGTTCGCCGCGTACGGGACCGCGAAGGCCGCGCTGGCGCATTACACCCGGCTCGCCGCGGCCGACCTCGCCCCGAAGGTGCGGGTCAACGCGATCGCCGTCGGTTCGGTGGCCACCTCCGCGCTCGACATCGTGGTGAGCAACGAAGAACTGCGCGGAAAGATGGAAGGCGCCACTCCCCTGCACGCCATCGGTGAGGCCGAGGACATCGCGGCCACGGTCGTGTTCCTCGCGTCGCGGGCAGGCAAGTACGTCACCGGCAAGATCCTCGAAGTCGACGGTGGGCTGCAGGCCCCGAACCTGGAGCTGGGCCTGCCCGATCTATAAGGAGGCGAACGCCTTGCGCGTGGTCCAGTGGAGCACCGGGAACGTCGGCCGCCACGCGCTGGCGGGCGTCGTCGCGCGGCCCGACCTCGAGCTCGCCGGGGTCTGGGTGTCGAGTGAGGCGAAGGCCGGGGTGGACGCCGGGGAACTGGCCGGGCTCGGCCCGCTCGGCGTCGCGGCCACGACCGACGCGGACGCGCTGATCGCGCTCCGGCCCGACTGCGTGATCTACACGGCGATGGCGGACGACCGGCTGGTGGAAGCCGTCGAGGACCTCAAACGGTTCCTGCGCGCGGGTATCAACGTCGTGTCCAGCAGCCCGGTGTTCCTCCAGTACCCCGAAGGCGTCGTCCCGCCGGACATGATCGAGCCGATCCGCGAGGCGGCCGCCGAGGGCGGCGCGTCGCTCTGGGTCAACGGCATCGACCCCGGCTTCGCGAACGACTGGCTGCCGCTGGTGCTCACCGGCGTCTGCGAACGGATCGACGAGGTCCGCTGCCTGGAGATCCTCGACTATTCGACCTACGACAACGGCAAGGTCCTGTTCGAGATCATGGGCTTCGGGAGCGAACTCGACGACCTCCCGTTGCTGCTGCAGCCCGGGGTCCTGTCACTGGCCTGGGGCAGCGTGGTGCGGCAGCTCGCGGCCGGGCTGGACGTCGAACTCGACGCCGTCGAGGAGACCTACGAACGGCTTCCGGCGCCGGAGACCTTCGACATCGCGTCCGGGACGATCAAAGAAGGTACGGCGGCGGCGCTGCGGTTCGAAGTGCGCGGGATGCGGGGAGGACGTCCGGTGTGCGTGCTGGAGCACGTCACGCGGCTGCGCCCCGACCTCGGACCGGACTGGCCGCAGCCGTCAGGGCAGGGCTGCTACCGCGTCCAGGTGACCGGCGAGCCGAACTATGTGCTGGACCTGCGGCTGCTCGGCACCGACGGCGACCACAACACCGCCGGGCTCAAGGCGACCGCGATGCGGCTGGTCAACGCCGTGCCCGCGGTCGTCGCCGCTCCCCCTGGGCTGCTGACCGCGCTGGACCTGCCGCTGGTGACCGGGCGGGGTCTCGTGACGCCCTGAGCCCGGCTGTCGAATGCAATACCTACTTCTCGGCGTCCGGCTTCGGGTCCTCGCTAGCCTTGTCGGCGGCCGCGTCGCGGACGGTGTCCGGGGCCGCCGCGACTTCCGCGTGTTCCTCGCTCTTGGGCTCGTCGGCCTTCTCGCCATCTTCAGCAGCGTCGTCTTCAGCAGCGTCGGAGGAGGCCGTGTCCTCACGGGGAACGTCCTTGCTCCACAACGTTTCCGGCAATTCTCGTGGCCCGCGTTTGGCCGCCAGGACGAAGTAGATCACCGCGGCGACGAACACCAGGATCGACGTCCACACGTTGACCCGCAGGCCGAGGATGTGGTTCGCGGTGTCGGTCCGCATCATCTCGATCCAGAACCGGCCCGCGGTGTAGCCCGCGACGTAGAGCGCGAACACACGGCCGTGGCCGAGGCGGAACTTCTTGTCCGCCCAGATGACCAGGAGCGCCACGCCGAGGTTCCACAGCAGTTCGTAGAGGAACGTCGGGTGCACGGGGCTGTCCGGCAGCGGGACGTGGCCGGTCGCGACGCCGTTCAGGAAGTCGTCGGGGTTGGTCGGGTTGTAGCGTTGGTAGATCTCCAGGCCCCACGGCAGATCCGTGTGCGCGCCGTAGAGCTCCTGGTTGAAGTAGTTCCCGAGCCTGCCGATGGCCTGCGCGATCACGATCCCCGGTGCGAGAGCGTCGGCCATCGCGGGCAGCGGGATGCCCTTGCGGCGGCAGGCGATCAGCGCGCCGACCGCGCCGAGCGCGATCGCGCCCCAGATGCCGAGCCCGCCGTCCCAGATCTTCAGCGCGTTGAGCGGGTTCTTGCCCTCGCCGAAGTAGAGCTGGTTGTCGGTGATGACGTGGTACAGCCGCCCGCCGACCAGGCCGAACGGCACCGCGAACACCGCGACGTCGACGACGGTGCCCTTCGTGCCGCCACGCGCGATCCACCGCCGTTCGCCCAGCCAGATCGCCACGATGATGCCGGCGATGATGCACAGTGCGTAGGCCCGGATCGGGATCGGCCCGAGATGCCAGACGCCCTGGTCGGGGCTGGGGATGGTCGCGAGGAACGCTGCCGAGGCGGTATTCACGGGGGCCACCGTAGCGCCTCGTCCGCGTCTTGGGAGCGTCAGGCCTCGACCGCGGCCAGATAGCCGGCGATGAGCGCGGACGCGACGTGCCCGATCGCGGCGTCCGGAGGCAGGAAAAGCTCGTCGTGCAGGCTCGGCGCGCCCGCGGTGTCGCCGAGGCCGACGAACATCATCAGCCCGCGGGCAGGCCCGCAGTAATGCGCGAAGTCGTCCGCTCCGAACGACCGGAAATCGGTGTCGACCCGTACCCCGGTGCGGATGAGCCGGCGGTGCGCGCGCTGGGCGAGCCCGGCGTCGTTGTGCAGCACCGGCTCGCACGGGCTGATCTCCAGCTCCGCCTTGCAGCCGTGTGCCTTGGCGGTGCCGTGGACGATCTCGGCGAGCCCTCCGAGGGCGCGGTCGCGGTCCTCGGCGCGCATCAGCCGCAGCGAACCGGACAGCCGCGCCTCGTTCGGCACGACGTTCGCCGTGGTCCCGGCCTCTATCCGGCCGACCGAGCAGACCGCGCCGAACACCGGGTCCACCCGTCGGCTCGCCAGCTGCTGCAGGCTGACCACGATCTGACTCAGCGTGAGGATCGGGTCCCGCAGCAGATGCGGGTACCCGGCGTGCCCGCCCTGGCCGCGTACGATCACGTCGAACTCGTCGGTGGAGGCGTTGACCGGCCCCGGCACCGACGAGACCACCCCGGCCGCGAGCCGCGGCTGGACGTGCGCGCCGATGACCGCCTCCACGCCGTACTCGGTGAGCACGCCGGACTCGACGATGTCGAAGGCGCCGGACGGCGAGGTCTCTTCGCGCGGCTGCAGTACGGCGAGAATCGGCCGCGGAACGCCGGTGAGGGCGGCCGCGCGGCAGGTGGCGACGAGCGCCGCCATGTGGACGTCATGCCCGCAGGCGTGCATCAACGACGTCTCCGAAGCCCACGGCATCCCGGTGCGTTCGGTGACCGGCAAGGCATCCAGCTCGGCGCGCAGCACCACGGCCGGCCCCGGTCCCGTCCCCGGGAACAGCACCGCGCGCCCGGTCTTGGCCACCCGGACCCCCTCGCCGGCGCCCAGCGCCTCGGTGACGAGCCGCGCGGTGTCCTCCTCGTCTCCCGAGGCCCGCGGATCGGCATGCACCCGGTGCCGCAACGCGACCGCCGCCGGCAGTTCCGCCTCGACGGCTGCCTCCCACCGATCCTGTAGCTCGTCCAGCTCCGTCATCACCCCTCCAGCCCGTACACCCGCTCCGCGTTGCGGTGCCCGACGAGTGCCGCGATCCGTCGCGCGTCCACTTCGGACAGTACGTCGGCGGCGAGCCCGGCGCGCAGGAAATCCGACAGTCCCTGCCGGAACAGTCCCGCACCGAGGTGGTACAGCTCGGCCAGCCCGAACGCGTCCGTGGAGAACAGCAGCTTCCCGAACGGCACCAGTTCCATTGTCTCCGCGATGATCGCGTTCGCACGATGACCGGTGTTGTGCGTCGCGAGCCCCACGTCGATGAACACGTGCTCGAAGACCTGCGCCAGATACGCGGCGTTCCGGTGGTAGGGGTAGTTGTGCAGCAGCATGATCGGCACCCCACGCGCCCGCGTCGCCCGCAGCAGGCCGGTGAGCAGCAGCGGATCGCAGCGATGCAGGTCGACGTCGGAGTCGCCGTAGCCGACGTGGAACTGGATCGGCAGGCCGAGGTCGATCCCGGTCCAGACGAGGAACCGGTGCAGCACCTCGTCCGCGAGCCGGACCGGTTCCCCCTTCTCGATCCGGGCGAGCCAGCGTCCGGCCGCCTCGGTGACCTCGGCCTCCGACGGCCGCTCCCCTGAAAGGTCCAGGCCGACGCGGTAGGCCGCGATCGACTTGAACCCCAGGGCGGTCGTCGCGCGTTTCGTCAGCTCCTCGGTGAACGCCGCGGCGAATCCACTCGCCGAAGCAGACCCGACGATCTCCTCGGCGACCTGCTCCAGCCGGACGATGTCCCGCCCTCGCCCGCCGGCCAGCAGCGCGAACTCCTCCATCGTGGTCAGTGTGGCCGGGAGGAAACCGCCGTCGAGCAGGAACTCGGTGATCCCGGACGCCCGCAGGAATCGCCGGTTGACCTCGCTCGCGCCGAGGTCCGCCCGGCGCGCCAGGTAGGCCTCGGCCGGGACGTGCGACGGCAGGTCGATCACCGGCGCGCACCGCGCACGGACGGCGAGCCCGATCAGCGAGTCGAACAACGTCGTGCCCAGCGGGGAAACTGTGTCGGCCTCGGTGAGCATCTGCTCGAATTCGATCCGGCCCAGATCACCGGTGACGACGCCGTGGCAGTGGTGATCCACCAGCCGCAGGTCCGCCACGAACGGCAGGATCTCCTGCTCACCCTGTATTCCGCGTCCCAGCACTCTGTGCTCCTTCCTCGGTGGCCGCCAAAGTGCGCCCCACCCTATGGGCGAATCCTGGCGCGGCAAGGACCAAAAGGACGCCGCCGAGAAGCACCGCGGCCGCCACCACCGGGAAGAACCGGGCCGGTCCGGACTCCGGATACGGGATCACACTCACGTAAACGGTGTAGCCCAACAGGACCAGCGCACCGATGGGGAAGACCAGCTGCCAGGCGGGAACGCGCAAGCGTCGCTGGACGAACACCAGAAGGATCGCGCCGACACCCGCGACCACCGTCGCCGCCGCCGGCGCGCCTTGTGCGGAGGCACGACCGATTCCCTTGTCCCCCAAGGCGTCCCGGCCGAGCGCGAACAACAACCGGGCTCCCCCGGTCACGCATGCCAGGCAGCAGGCGAACGCGCTGACCGTCGCGCCGAGGCTGATCAGGTCGCCGACCCATGAGCCGACGAACCGCGTCCCGAGATCTCCCAGCAGGGACGGCGAAGCGTGGAACGCGTCGGCGTCCGCACCGAAGGCCATCATCTCGATCGCGGTGACCACGACGAAGTACGCGCCGCCGAACAGCGCCGTCCACAGCATCGCGCGGGATGTGGCGGCGCGGATGGTGGGTCTCCTCGCCGAGGGTCGCGGCGGCCTCGAATCCGGCGAAGGACAGGAGCCCGAATACGGCACCGAGGAACACACCGGACAAACCGGCATCGGAAGCGAAGGTGAAGACCTCCAAGGTGAAACGCCCGCCGCCCGGCGCGGTCCCGGCGACCAGCCGGACGGTGATCACCGCGACGACCAGCAGGATCACCACGACCGTCACGATCTCCACGATCAGCAACAGGCTGGTGCCGCGACGCGGGCACCATCGCGAGCAGCCACGCCCCGACGAGCGCGATACCGGTGAGCACGAACGCGCCCCACCACGGCGGGGACGGCCAGATACCCACCTGCTCGAGGAACGCGGTGCCGAGTACCCCCGCGGCCGACGAGGTGCCGACGGCGTAAAAGGTATACGTCCCAAGGAGTCCGATTCCGGAGACGACTCCGGCGCGGGGGCCGAGCGTCGCGCCGACGAAGGCGTAGACCGAGCCTGCGTGCTCGTAGTACTGGCACAGCCGGACGAATCCATAAGCGACGAACAGGACACCGACGGCCGAAAGCAGGAACGCCAGCGGGACGCCCGGCGGCGGACGCGGTTTGTTGCGGGTTGATGTTCGCGGCCATGCTGGGGGCCATGAGCGCGAGGGAAAGGCCGACGGCCTGCCAGACGGTGAGCGAGCGGCTGAGGCCTTTACGGGTTTCGTGGATCTCTGACACGATCAGCACCTCGATTCGTGGAGATCACCAGTGAACCGCGCCGGAGGTGCGATGAGCCAGCACGATCGGGACGCCCTTGCGGCACATGCGGCCGATCTCGAGGGCGAGCTTCGGGCGCGCGGGGTCGAACTGGTGGCCCTGACCTTCGTCGACAACAGCGGAATCGCGCGGGTCAAGGCCGTACCGCTGGCGAAACTGCCGTCCGCGGCCGCCTGGGGTGTCGGCGCCTCGAATTCGTTCGACTTCTTCGGTTCGGACGACGGCATCACGAGCGGTGAGTACTCGCTCGGCCCGGTCGGCGATCTCCGGCTGCATCCGGACCTGGACGCGATCACCGTGCTCGCCGGGCAACCCGGCTGGGCTTGGGCTCCGGTCACGAAGTTCGACCAGGAGGGCGTGCCGCATCCGCAGGATCCGCGGGCGCTCCTGGCGACGGCGGCGGATCGCCTCGCCGAACGCGGGTTCCGCGCGCGGATGAGCTTCGAACTCGAATGGGTGATCACCACCGCCGACGCCCCCGACGACCCGACGTCGGCCACGGCAGGCCCGGCGTACGGCTACGCACGGCTTTCCGAGCGCGCGGACTACCTTCGCGAACTCGTGTCCACTTTGGACGCACAAGGCGTCGAGGTGGAGCAGATCCACCCCGAGTACGCCGACGGCCAGTTCGAATTGTCGGTCGCCACGGCCGATCCGGTGCGGGCGGCCGACATCGCCGTCCTGACGAAGGAGACGATCCGAGCGCTCAGCCACCGGCACGGGCTGCGGGCGTCCTTCACGCCCAAGTTCGCCCCGGCCGGCGTGGGCAACGGTGGTCACGTCCACCTCAGCGTCTGGGACGGCGAACGGAACCTTTTCTCAAGTGGGGAAAGGTTTTTCGGACTGACCACGGTCGCGGAGTCCTTCACTGCGGGGATCCTGCGACGACTGCCCGCGCTGCTCGCGATCGGGGCGCCGTCGGTGGTCAGCTACCTGCGACTCGAGCCGCACCACTGGGCGGGCGTGTACGTCGCATGGGGCCTGGAGAACCGGGAGACGCCGCTGCGGCTGGTACGCGGAGTTGCCGGAAACCGGGACAGGGCGGCGAATCTCGAGGTCAAATGCTTCGATCTGACCGCGAATCCGTATCTGCTGGCGGCAGCGCTGCTGTTCGCCGGGCTGGCCGGATTGGATGAGGAAGCGTCGCTTCCCAAGCCTGTCGATGTGGATCCCGGGACGCTGACCGACGACGAACTGATCGAACGCCTGCCTTTGCGGCTGGAGAACGCGGTCGCGGCCTTCGAAGCCGACGACGCGCTGACCAGGGCTTTCGGGGCGCCGTTGGCGACGACGCTGATGGACGTGCGCCGCGCGGAGATCGCGCGGTTCGCCGACTCGAGTGCCGATGAGATCACCGAGGCGCAGCGCTGGCGCCACTGATCAACTCCGCAGAACGTTGTTATTCAGGTGAAGAGTCCCTTACAGTGACGCAGATCGTCCCAAACGGACGAACTGGACAGAAACTGGGGATTCATGAAGAAAAGGTTGATGGCTGTCCTCGTGACGGCCCTGCTAGCCATGACCGCACTGGTCACGATCGCACCGATGGCAAGCGCCGATGTCGGGACCGCGACCAAACTGAAGCCTCAGCACTACGGCAAGGCGTGGGTGCATTTCAGACCCACGCTGAACTCCGCCTATCTCGAGGTCAGCGACGCCAGACTCAGCACCGTCTGTTACGTCGATGTCTTCAATGACAGAAGGTGGAACCTGGTGGTCGACAACAGCCTGGAGCGGGCGGGCTACACGTGGGCGGAGTACCTGACGAGTCCGTCCCAGCAGTGGTGCGGGAACGTCGGCAGGGCGACAGGCGGCGCCAAAGCCGACACCTGGGTCCACCTTTTCCCTGCGGCCGACTGGGCCTACGAGGTCATCCATCCGGGCACCGACGTGGCGGCGATCTGCAAGTTCGGCTTCGGCACCCCGGAGTGGGGCCTGTTCGTGGACCACTCGACCAACGTCGCCGGGTACACCTGGAGGAACAGCTTCCATACTCAGCCGGACGTGCCGGTCTGCTGACATGAAGGCCCCTTCCCTCGGTTCAGCCGAGGGAAGGGGCCTTCACGCGCTTTCAGAGTCAGGCGGGGGCGACGGCCTTTCGGACGCCCTCGGCCAGCTCGGCGGACATCGCGCGAACCGCGTCAGGGCCGCCCGCCGCGGCGGTGACCAGGGCCGAACCGACGATGACGCCGTCGGCGAAACCGGCGACCTGGGCCGCCTGCTCACCGGAACGAACGCCCAGTCCGACGCCGATCGGCAGGTCGGTATGCGCACGGGTCCGCCGGACCAGGTCCCCGGCGTGCACGCCGACCTGGTCGCGGGCACCGGTCACGCCCATCACCGCGGTGGCGTACACGAAACCCGATGCGGCCTCGACGGTCTTCGCGATCCGCTCCTCCGAAGAGGACGGCGCGACCAGGAAGATCCGGTCCAGACCATGCTGTTCCGAGGCCGCCATCCATTCGTCGGCCTCGTCCGGGATAAGGTCCGGGGTGATCATCCCGAGCCCGCCTGCCCCGGCGAGGTCCCGCGCGAAGCGGTCGACGCCGTAGCGGTGCACCGGGTTCCAGTAGGTCATCACGACGGCGTTGCCGCCGCGCGACGACACCGCCTCGACGACCTCGAACAGGTGCTTGAGCTTGAAGCCCGCCGACAGCGCGGTCTCCGCCGCGGCTTGGATCGTCGGGCCGTCCATGACCGGGTCGGAGTAGGGCACGCCCACCTCGACCAGGTCGGCGCCGCCGTCGATCACCGCGTTCAACAGATCCTTCGACCCGTCGACCGTGGGGAAACCGGCAGGGAGGTACCCGACCAGGGCGCCGCGGCCCTCGGCACGAGTCCGCGCGAAGACATCATCCAGCCTGCTCATGCGTTCTCCACCAGGCCGAAGTAGGACGCGGCGGTGTCCATGTCCTTGTCGCCACGGCCGGAAAGGTTGACCACGATCAGCCCTTCCGGACCCAGTTCCCGGCCGAGCACCAGAGCGCCGGCCAGCGCGTGCGCCGACTCGATCGCCGGGATGATGCCCTCGGTCCGCGACAGCAGCTTGAACGCGTCCATCGCCTCGGCGTCGGTCACCGGCCGGTATTCGGCGCGGCCGGTGTCCTTGAGCCACGAGTGCTCCGGGCCGACGCCCGGGTAGTCGAGACCGGCCGAGATCGAATGCGATTCGACGGTCTGGCCGTCCTCGTCCTGCAGCAGGTAGGTCAGCGCGCCGTGCAGGTTGCCCGGCGTGCCCTCGGTGAGGGTCGCGCCGTGCCGACCGGTCTCCAGACCGTCACCACCCGGCTCGAGGCCGACGAGACGGACCGTCGGGTCGTCGATGAAGCCATGGAAGATCCCGATCGCGTTCGAACCGCCGCCGACGCAGGCCGCGACGACGTCGGGCAGACGCCCGGCCTGCTCGAGGATCTGCGCGCGCGCTTCCTCGCCGATGATCTTGTGGAAGTTGCGCACCATCATCGGGAACGGATACGGACCGGCGGCCGTGCCGAACAGGTAATGCGTGGTGTCGGCGTTGGTGACCCAGTCGCGCAGCGCCTCGTTGATCGCGTCCTTGAGCGTGCGCGAACCGGTCTTCACCGGGATGACCTTGGCGCCGAGCAGGTTCATCCGCGCGACGTTCAAGGCCTGCCGCTCGGTGTCGACCTCGCCCATGTAGACGATGCATTCGAGGTCGAGCAGCGCGCATGCGGTGGCGGTGGCCACGCCGTGCTGACCGGCCCCGGTCTCCGCGATGACCCGCTTCTTGCCCATCCGTTTGGTGAGCAACGCCTGGCCCAGCACATTGTTGATCTTGTGCGAACCGGTGTGGTTCAGGTCCTCGCGCTTGAGGAAGATCCGTGCGCCGCCCGCGTGCTCACCGAACCGTTTGGCTTCGGTGAGCAGCGACGGACGTCCCGCGTAGTCACGCAGCAGACGGCGGAACTCGTTGACGAAGTCCGGATCGTTGCGAGCCTTGTCGTACTCGGCGGCCACCTCGTCGACGACGCCGATGAGCGCCTCGGGCATGAACCGCCCGCCGTACGGGCCGTAGTAGCCCCGCTCGTTCGGGTCGTGCTTGCCGTGCGGTTCCTCGGTGTACTCGACGCTCATCGAGACGGCCTCGGGCAGGCAGGGTGCGAACCGGCGGTGACGAGCTTGACCAGGGCGCCCTTCGGGTCCCCGGAGGCGACGAGTCCTTCGCCCACGAGGACGGCGTCGGCGCCGTGACCCGCGTAGGACATCAGGTCGCCGGGGCCGCGAACACCGGACTCGGCGATCTTGAAGACGTCCATCGGCAGACCGGGGGCCAGCCGGGAGAAGACGTCCCTGTCGACCTCGAGGGTGTGCAGGTTGCGGGCGTTGACGCCGATCACCTTCGCGCCGGCTTCGAGGGCCTTGTCGGCCTCTTCGGCGTTGTGGATCTCGACGAGCGCCGTCATCCCGAGCGATTCGACCCGGTCGAGCAGGGCGATCAAGGCGTTCTGCTCCAGCGCCGCCACGATCAGCAGGACCATGTCGGCGCCATGCAGCCGAGCCTCGTGCACCTGGTACGGGCTGACGATGAAATCCTTGCGCAGCACCGGGATGTCGACCGCGGCGCGAACCGCGTCAAGATCGGCGAGGGAACCACCGAACCGGCGTTCCTCGGTCAGCACACTGATCACTCTGGCGCCGCCGTCGGCGTAGTCCTTCGCAAGCGCGGCCGGATCCGGGATCTCGGCCAGCTCGCCCTTGGACGGGCTGCGGCGTTTGACCTCGGCGATGACGCCGATTCCGGACTCGCGCAGCGCGGCGAGCACGTCACGGGGAGGTACGACCTGGGTCGCACGCTTCTTCACTTCGTCGAACGGCAGAGCCGCCTCGCGCACGGCGAGATCGGCACGGACGCCGGCGACGATGTCTTCGAGCACGCTCACCGGAGTCCCTCACCGGCTGTCGTACTCACGGATTCCTTCGCAAGGTCGCTCACAAAAACCTTCCCCTTCCCGCCGAAATGATGCTAACCCCCGCACGAATACGGCCTGGTTCCGGGTATGTCCGTTACTCCGAATGCCAACCGTGTCATCTTCCGCGTGAAAGATCTCCGAAACCCGCGAAATCCGCAGGCGTCACCGATTCGCGGTGGGATCTTCCCCATCGGATAGCGCCTCCCACAGCTCGGTGTCCGGGTCCTTCGCGGCCCGTTTCGCCGACGGCGCCGAGTACTTCGCGCCGAGGCGCGGCATCCGGCCCGCACCCTTGATGGCTGCCAACCCACCCACCGCGATGAGAATTCCCCCGAGGATCGCGAGCCCGCGGCCCGCCATTTGCTCGCCGGTATGGATGCCGTCGTAGAAGGCACCTTCCCCGGCGCCGTCGAACCCGATCCAGATGGTCGTGATGCCTGCCACAGCCAGTACCACGCCGAGCACTCGCCGTGGCCAGCCGCCGGTGGCGATCAGGCCTGCCGTCCCGGCGAGTGCCAGGATGGCCAGCGGCACCAGTGCTCCGGCTCTCTGAGCACCGGTCTCGGTGTAGGTGTACATGCCGCGAACGCCCCCGTCCCGGATCGCGGCGTACCAGATGAACCGGGACGAGCCCCAGAGCGCGGCGGCGCCGAGCAGCAACGCGATCACGGCGATCCACAGTGGACGCTTCGCTTTCCCGTTCGGCGCCGGGGCTTCGGGTGCTGGGTGGTCAGACACGGGCGATGTCACCGGCCGGGTCGAATTCGTTCGCCGCGATCATCGTCTGCGCCGCCGCGACGGCCGACAGCACCGTGCGGGCCTTGTTGAGTGACTCGTTGTCCTCGTAATCGGGCACCGAGTCGGCGACCACCCCGCCGCCGGCCTGGACATGCGCGACGCCGTCCTTCATCAGCGCGGTGCGGATGGCGATCGCCGTGTCGGCGTCCCCGGCGAAGTCGAGGTACCCGACGACGCCGCCGTACAGCGCCCTGCGGGTCGGCTCCAGCTCCTCGATCAGCTCCATCGCGCGGACCTTCGGCGCGCCCGAAAGCGTCCCGGCCGGGAAGCAGGCGGTGACGGCGTCGAAGGCCGTCTTCCCTTCGGCGAGTTCGCCGGTGACCGTGGACACGATGTGCATCACGTGGCTGTAGCGCTCGACGTCGAAGAAATCGACGACGCGAACGGTGCCGGGCTTGCAGACCTTGCCGAGGTCGTTGCGGCCGAGGTCGACGAGCATGAGGTGCTCGGCACGCTCCTTCTCGTCGGCGAGGAGGTCCTTCGCCAGCTGCGCGTCCTCCTCCGGGTCCGCCCCGCGCCAGCGGGTCCCGGCGATCGGATGCGTGGTCGCGCGGCCGTCCCGGACAGTGACCAGCGACTCCGGGCTGGACCCGACGATGTCGAAGCCGTCGAGGCGCAGCAGGTACATGTACGGGCTCGGGTTGGACGTGCGCAGCACGCGGTACACGTCCAGCGCGTCGGCCTGCGTCTCGATCTCGAACCGTTGCGACGGCACGATCTGGAACGCTTCGCCCGCCTTGATCGCCTCGACGGCCTTCTCGACCGCGGCGTGGAAGTCCGGCTTGGACCGGCGGCGGGTGAACTCCGGCGCGGGCCGGTCGAAGACGGCCGCGGTGGCCGGGGCGGCGACGTGGAGCTGCTTCGTCATCGCGTTGATCCGTGCCACGGCGTCGTCGTAGGCGGCGTCGACCCGCTCGGGCGAGTCGTCCCAGTTGACCGCGTTGGCGATCAGCGTGACCGTGCCCTCGTGGTGATCGAAGGCGGCGAGGTCCGTCGCCAGGAGCATGGTGAGCTCGGGGATGTCGAGGTCACGCACGGCGAGTTCGGGAAGCCGCTCGAGCCAGCGGACCGCGTCGTAGCCGATGTAGCCGACCATTCCGCCGGTGAGCGGCGGCATCCCGGGCAGCGGTTCGGTGTGGAGCGCGGCGACCGTCGCCCGCAGCACCTCCAGCGGGTCACCCTCGGTGGGCAGACCCACCGGCTGGGTGCCGGTCCACACGGCTTCGCCGTCACGCACGGTCAGCGCGGCGGGGCTGTCGACGCCGATGAACGACCATCGGCTCCACGAAGCGCCGTTCTCCGCCGATTCGAACAGGAACGTTCCCGGCCGGTTCGCGGCGAGCTTGCGGTAGACGCCGATGGGGGTCTCACCGTCGGCGAGCACGCGGCGGACCACGGGGATGACGCGGCGGCCCTCGGCGAGTACGCGGAACTCCTCGCGCGAAGGACTGACCGAACCGAGCCCCGACGGGCTGGCGTTTGCGGCGCTGACCATGCCGGTCATTGTGCTGCAATGGGCAGACGGACCCGGTACCGGGGGACAAATTCAAGCGTTGTTGAATTTTTGCCGGGCTACGTTCATGATTGGCCCATGCCCGTTGAAGACACTACCGCCCGGAGGCGTGGACGCAGGCCCGCAGGCCAGGACACCCGCACCGCCCTGCTCGAGGCCGCCCGAGCCGTCTTCGGCGAAAGCGGCTTCGACGGTGCGACCGTACGCGCGATCGCGACCCGCGCCGGTGTCGACGCGGCCATGGTCAACCACTGGTTCGGCAGCAAGGAAGGCCTGTTCGCCCAGGCCGTCCTCAAGCTCCCCTTCGACCCGCACGAACTGCTCACGGAACTGCGCGACGGCCCGGACGACGAATTCGGTGAACGGATCGTCCGCACCTTCCTCACCCGATGGGACGGCGCGGGCGGCGACGTCTTCCGAGCCCTGATCCGCAGCGTCGCCGGACACGAACAGGCGGCGTCCGCTCTGCGCAGCTTCTTCCAGAGCTTCTTCACGAAGATCATCGGGGAGATCGGCTCCGACCGGATCGAACTGCGGACCTCACTGTGCGCCACGCAGATCGTCGGCATGGGCATGATCCGGTACGTCGCCAAGTTCGAACCGTTCGCGTCTTCGGACGTCGAAACGCTGGTGACGGCTGTCGCACCGAATGTTCAGCGGTATTTGACCGGAAAGATCGACTGAGCCGGGGGCGAATACAGCGCCGGCACGGCCGGGGATGCCCCGAATGCCTCATTGGGGACGTTGAGCGTCTCGTATGTGGCATTGGGGACGTTGAGCGTCTCGTATGTGGCATTGGGGACACAACCGTCCGAAATGGACGGACGTGAGGGGAAGACGGGGAAGCGAAATCGGCTACCTCGACAGTCCGAACCCTTGCCGGGTTCCACAACGCCGGAGACCCGCGAGTAATCACCAAAGCGACCGAAATCACCCTTCGGTGGGATTCGTGCAATTTCAAGGCCACTTAAAATTACGAACACCTGTTCGACAATACTGCGGTAGAATCGTGGAGTGCCTGAGACCGAGGTTTCCGTTTTTCCCGTGCTGCCGCAGGAGTTGTGGCGTGCCGGGAAGCTGGAGCTCGCGCATGGTGTGACGCACGCGCTGGAGCTGATGCGTTCCGCGTCGGCGATGCTCGGGACGTACCTCGCGGAAATCGAGTCGCGTGGCGCTCAGGATCTGTTCGGCTATGCCAGTGCAGCGCGGTGGCTGGAGGATGTGGCGCGGATTTCCCGGGGTGAAGCACTGAACCTGCTGAACCGGGCACTCGCGTTGAACCCCACCCGGGCGATGGACGGCACCGAGATCCCAGCCTTCGCCCCGGCGACCGCCGGCGCCGCTGCCGAGGGCGCGATCGGCGACACGCACGTGGATCGGATCGTGGAGGTTCTGCGGAAGATCCCCGACCACGTGCCCGGAGAGGATCGCGATGACGCCGAGAAGCAGCTGGCCGACCTGGCCCGCCAGGCCGGCCCCAGGGAGATCACGAAACTCGGCGCCCGGCTTCTTGCCTACCTGGACCCCGACGGCGACGAACCCAAAGACCCCGACCCCGCACCACCACGTCGCGAACTGACGCTGGAACGCCGCAAGGACGGCTTCTGGAAGCTGAACGGGCTGCTCGACGACGAGCTCGGCACCCGCACCGCGGCGGCGATCGAGGCGTATGCGCAGAAACGTCCGGTCGATGAGTTCGGCCAAGCCGACCACCGGACCGTGCCGCAACGCCAAGGCGACGCCTGGGCTGATCTGTTGGATTTGGCGATCGCGTGTCCCGATCAGCCCGGTACCTGTGGGTATCGGACGATGGTGACCGTGACGGTCGGCTTCGAGGAGCTGAAGTCCGGGGTCGGGAAAGCCTGTCTGGATTTCGTTGGGGAGATGACCGCGCGGGAAGCGCGGATGGCCGCCTGCGATTGCTTGATGCTCCCGATGGTGATGAGCGCGGCCGGTGAACCGTTGGACGTGGGCCGGATGAAGCGATTCGTCACCCCTGGCCAGCGACGGGCGCTGAACCTGCGCGATCGTGGTTGCTGCTTCCCTGGTTGTCAGCGGAAACCCAAGCGCTGTCACGCTCATCATCTCGAGCACTGGGTTGACGGCGGATTGACCGATCTGTGCAATCTGTGTCTGTTGTGCTCGTTCCATCACCGGTTGATCCACCACGGGGATTGGGAAGTCCGTATGGCCGTCGACGGCCTACCGGAGTTCATTCCACCCCAATACATCGACCCGCTGAAGACGCCGAGGCGGTCGGGTCGCCCGGGGCATCTCAGCCCCGGGCTCCCACAGATCCCGGCGTGACAGTCTCCCGTCACCGGGCTCTTATCACCCTGATCACCACACACGCGGAACGGAAGAGACCCATGTCCAGTGCGCGAACATGCGGGGATGCCGTGAAACGATTCCCCGCCAGCACGTGATGGCCTTCTTCTTGCCCGCTAACCGTTTGTATTTCGAGCGAATCCATCGCACCAAGTAGGCGTTGATGCGCGCCAGGAGCGGATACATCATGGACCGGTAGAACGCGCCATAATAGTGAATCCAACCTCGCACGATCGGGTTGATCCGCCGTGCGAGTTCGGAGAAGGAGTGACCCATACGTCGGTGCAGTCGCCATGACCGCACCTCCGTACTGATCTTTTTCAGGGCATTCTTGCTGATTGCGGGCGTGAACGAGTTGAACCTCTGCCCGCTCTTTGTCCGCGCACCGCGCTGCCGGAACGTGAACCCCGAGAACGTGAACGACGTATGCTCATACGAACCCCGCCGCTTCCCGTCCTGACAGTAGACGATCCGGGTTTTATCGGGATGCAACCGCAACCCGACCTGTTCCATCCTGTCGCCGACAGCCGTCAGCACCCGCTGGGCCTGAGCCTCGCTGGCGCAGTGCAGCACGATATCGTCGACATACCGCTCGAAAGCGATGTTCGGGAATTCCCGGGCCATCCACATGTCGAACGCGTAATGGAGGAACAGATTCGCCAGCACAGGCGAGATCGCAGATCCCTGTGGGGTGCCACGATCCCGCTCAGCAAGCACACCATCGGCTGATTGCAGCGGAGCGCTCAACCACCGCTTCACATACAACACAACCCATGGCTGTTCGGTGTGCTTCTCCACCGCTTTGACGACCAGATCCCAGGGCACGATGTCGAAAAACTTCTGAATGTCCAGATCGACCACCCAGTCTTTCCGCCAGCACCGTTTCCGGCACACCCCCACCGCGTCCAGCGCCGACCTGCCCGGCCGATAACCATACGAATCATCATGGAAAATCTGCTCGACTTCCCGATCCAACCGTCTGGCCACCACCGTCTGGGCGACGCGATCCGCGACCGTGGGCACCCCGAGAACCCGGGTTCCGCCGCCATGCGGTTTCGGTATCTCCACCGACCGCACCGGTGGCGGGAAATAGCTCCCCGAGGACATCCGATTCCAGATCTTCATCGTCCACGCAGCACTACTTCAGGAAGCGGTACCTACCCACCAACTCCCATCCATACTCGTGACACACCAACACCCACCACCGCGCCTACGCCTGATAACGCAACGAGGAGCCCGCCGCCCACAGCGGCAGCGGGCTCCTCACCATGCGCTGATCCATCTCAGCCCCCGCCGAGGCCCCGGCGTGTCGCGGCCATCAGCGAGAGCGGGATTCCACCGAGCGACACCTGGATCGCGATGAACAAGGTGGTCGACAGGATCCGCCGTTGTTGTCTTGCTCGGTTCGCACTCGGGTGGGGTCCGCCGGTCGTGGATCACCTCGACCTCGGATCCGAACTGGGCGTCGAAGCCGATGCCGCTTTCCCCAATTCCATGAGCAGGGAGTCAGCCGGCGAGCAGCACCGCGATCAGCGCGAGAGCGCCGGGGACCACCTGCACGAAGAAGATCCGCTTGCTCGCCGTGAACGTTCCGTAGATCCCGGCGACGATCACACAGGCGAGGCCGAAGATCTTGAACTGCCACGCCGTTCCGCCGGTGGCGATCAGGCCCCAGATCAGGATCGCCGCGAGGAAACCGTTGTACAGCCCCTGGTTCGCCGCCAACGGGGCACTCTCCCGGGCGAACTCCTCGGAAGTGCCGAACGCGGCGCGGGCGCGCGGGGTCGTCCACAGGAACATCTCCAGCACGAGAACGTAAATGTGGATCAGGGCGACGAGCCCGACCAGGATGTTGGCGACGACGCTCACGGGGTTTGCTCGCTTTCATCGGCCAGCAGCAGCCGCTCATCGGTGTCGAAGCAGGTGTGCGTGCCGGTGTGACAGGCCGGACCGGTCTGGTCGACGCGCAGGAGGACGGTATCCCCGTCGCAGTCGATCCGCACCTCGCGAACGTGCTGGACGTGGCCGGAGGTCTCCCCTTTGGCCCACAACTCTTTCCGGCTGCG
Source organism: uncultured Actinomycetota bacterium (assembly GCA_963766045.1). Lineage (GTDB taxonomy): Bacteria > Actinomycetota > Actinomycetes > Mycobacteriales > Pseudonocardiaceae > Amycolatopsis. Next base: position 198,920 of record CAVXYN010000004.1, read on the forward strand.
CGAATAGTAGGTGCCGCGCCGGGTGGTGAGGGTGCGTTCCAGTGCCTCGTCGTTCATCCACGCCATCATCAGGACGTCCGATGTGGAGTGTTCGACGACGACGGCCGCGATCAGCCCGTCGGCGTTGCGTTTCAGGCGCGCGGAGAGGGCGGGATCAAGCGTCATTCTTCACCCCGAGGAGGTGCCGTTTCACGGGCATCGAGTTCAGCAGGACCGCCGCATAGACGTATCCGGCGAACACGAACCCGGAGAAGATCTTCACCCAGATGAGTTCCGCCGCCAGCAGGAACAAGGCATGGAGCAGCGCGAACAGGAACGTGACGGCGAAGCCGGCGAACCGTGCCGACGGCATCTTCAGCACCAGTCCCGCGACGACGAGACCGCCGAGGATCAGGGCGGTGACCGGCAGCAGGAACGACCGCGCCGACGAGTACGGGGCGAGCATGAGGATCCCGGCGAGCCCCACCCAGGCCAGGCCGAGGCCGATCAGCAGCGCCGAGACGACCTTGACCTCGGTCGCCGCCTTCCACTTGTTCGGGATCACCGGACCACGACTCCCCCGGCGCGCAAGGCGCCCTTGACCTCGCCGATCTTCAACTGTCCGAAGTGGAACACACTGGCCGCGAGCACGGCGTCCGCGCCTGCCTCGACGGCGGGCAGGAAGTGCTCGAGCGCGCCCGCGCCGCCGCTGGCGATCACCGGGACCCGGACCGCTTCGCGGACCATCTCGATGAGTCCGAGGTCGAAGCCGGCCTTGGTGCCGTCGGCGTCCATGGAGTTGAGCAGGATCTCGCCGACCCCGAGCTCCTCGCCGCGCGCGGCCCATTCGACGGCATCGATCCCGGTTCCGCGGCGGCCGCCGTGCGTGGTCACCTCGAAGCCGGATGGCGTCGGTTCGGTGCCTTCGGGGACGCGCCGGGCGTCGACCGACAGTACGACGCACTGGGCGCCGAACCGGCGGGACGCCTCGCGGAGGAACTCGGGCCGTGCGATGGCCGCGGTGTTGATGCTCACCTTGTCGGCGCCCGTGCGGAGCAGCCGGTTGACGTCGTCGTTGGTACGGACGCCGCCACCGACGGTAAGGGGGATGAACACCTGCTCGGCGGTCCTCCGGACGACGTCGAAGGTGGTCTCGCGGTCACCGGAGGACGCCGTGACGTCGAGGAACGTGAGCTCGTCGGCGCCCTCGGCGTCGTAGAGCCGGGCCAGCTCGACGGGGTCGCCGGCGTCGCGCAGGTCGGCGAAGTTGACACCCTTCACCACTCGGCCCGCGTCGACGTCGAGACACGGGATCACCCTGACTGCGACAGACATGACACAAGCGTAGTCAAACGCATTCTAAGCTCTTGGGATGGCACAGGCGGGGCGACGACCGGGACAGACCGAGACCCGGGACAAGATTCTCGACGCGGCGCGCCGAAGGTTCGCCGAGCAGGGATACGACGGGGCGACGGTACGCGGGATCGCGGCCGACGCCGGGGTCAACGCCGCCCTCCTGCACCATTTCTTCGGCACCAAACAGCGGCTCTTCGCCGAATCGATGAACCTGCCGATCGACCCGTCGGTCATGGTCCCGCTCATCCTCGAAGGACCCGAGGACCAGCTCGGGGAACGCTTGGTCCGCACCTTCCTCAGCATCTGGCAGGCCCCGGAAGGACGCGCGCCGTTCCTCGCGATGGTCCGGTCCGCCACCACGAACGAGCAGGTCGCGACCATGATGCGGCAGTTCCTGGAACGGACAGTGCTGGCGAAGGTCGCCGAAGCCCGAGGGGTGCCGAAGGTCCGAGTGGCCGGGGTCGCCGCGCAGATGATGGGATTCGCCCTGCTGAGGTACGTGATCGGGCTGCCGCCGCTGGTCCGGGCGTCCGACGAGGAGATCGTCGCGATGCTGGCGCCGGTCGCGCAGTACTACCTGTCCGCGGACGTTCACCACCTGGACACCCGGCGCGGCTAGCGTCCCCGGGTGCGCATCGCTCCCCTCATCCCCCTGCCCTTGCTCGCCGCGTCCCTGCTGACCGCGGTCCCGGCCGACGCGAGCACCCACCCGTCACCCGTTTCACAGACCAGGGCGTTCGTCGACGACTCGGCCGCGGATCCCGCGAACGCCGACGCCGACGACCCCGCGATCTGGGTCCACCCCCGCGATCGGGCCCAGAGCGTGGTCTTCGGCACGCTCAAGGAAGGCGGGCTGGCCGCGTTCGACCTGAAGGCGCGCCAGCTCGCCCACGTCGCCGCTCCCGCGGCCCCGTCTGAGGACGCCGCGCCCGGCCGGTTCAACAATGTCGACGTCGTCGGCGATCTCGCGGTGGTGAGCGACCGCGGCCGGGATCGCGTCCGCGTCTACCGGATCGACCCGGCGGGTGCCGCGGCCGGATCCCGGGTGCTTCGGGATGTCACGGATCCTGCCGCACCACCGGTTTTCTCCGCGTCGGAGTCCGAAGTGGACGAACAGCGGACCGCGTACGGCCTGACCGCGGGAATCGACCCGCGCACCGGCACCCGCTGGGTCGCGGTGACCCGGCGGCACGAGACGCGCGTGGCCCTCCTTCGACTTGTCGACAAACCGGGCGGCACCATCGGTACCGCGCCGATCGGCACGGTCGACCTGCCGTCGTCGTTCCGGCTTCCCAACGGCAAGACCTGGACGCCGTGCGGGGAACCCGGTGAGCGCCCGCAGCTCGAGGGTTCGGTGCTCGACACCGAGCACCGTGTGCTCTACACCGCGCAGGAGGACGTCGGCATCTGGCGGATCCCGGTGCAACGCACCGGTTTCGGCCGTCCCGAGCTGATCGACAAGGTCCGCTCGTTCGGCGCGCCTCAGCGGTTCGACGAGGCGAGCGAAGAGTGCGTCGCCGACGGCCCAGACCCCGGTTTCGGCGGCAAGTGGCTGACCGCGGACGCCGAAGGCCTCACCATCGCCGCCGGCCCGTTCGGCACCGGCAAGCTGCTCGCGTCGAGCCAGGGTGACTCGCGTTTCGTGAGCTACGAACGGACCGGCGGCAACGCCCCGCTGCGCGACTTCCGCGTCGTCGCCGGACGCGGCACCGACTCGGTCGAGCACTCCGACGGCGCCGCGATCACCACCACCCCGCTGGGCCCGCTGTTCCCGCACGGCCTGCTGGTGGTGCATGACGGCGAGCGGCGGCCCGCGGCCACCGACCCGTCGGGGCAGGAGCGGGCGACCACCGGTTTCGCGTTCGTCAGGCTGGAGACCGCGCTGCGTTAACACGAGAAAGTTCCGGGGACAATGCATCAGCCGGGCACGCTCACGCGTCCATAGAGGTAAGACCACCGGCTGAGGGGAACCCACGTGCCTGCGACCTTCGACGAGTTCGTCGCGGATCGCCTGGACGGGCTCCTGCGCTACGCGACCGTCTTGACCGACGATCCGCATCTGGCGCAGGACATCGTGCAGGACGTGCTGCTGCGTGCTCAGCAACGGTGGCCGAAGATCGATTCGCCGCCGACGTACGTCCGCCGGATGGTGACCAACGAGTACCTGTCGTGGCGCAGGCGCGGCGCGGTCCGGCGGGTGGTGCCGTCGTCGCCGGAAATGCTGGATCTGATGAGCCCGCCGCTCGCCGACCACGCCATCGAGTACGACGAACGCGACGCGATGCTCGAAAGACTCGCGAAACTCCCGCGCAAACAGCGCGCCGCGATCGTGCTCCGCTACTACGAGAACTACTCCGACGAGGAGATCGCCACCGTGCTCCGGTGCGCGACGTCGACCGTGCGCAGCCAGATCTCGCGCGCGCTCGCGACCCTGCGAGAGACATCCGCCCTGCACACGGGAGTCCGGAAATGACCCGACTGAGCGAAGAAGATACCGAGAACCTGATCCGGGACAGCCTCGACCGGCTCGCCGCCCGCGCCCCCGACGGCGAAGAGATCCGGGAGGTGCTCCAGGGCTCCCGGCAGCCTCTGCGCCGGCCGAGGATGGCGCTGGCGCTGGTCGCGGCGGCGGTGGCGTTGATCGCACTCGGGGTACCGGTGGGGATCCAGGTGTTCTCCGGTAAGGATGGGACGTCTCCGGCATCGCAGCGGAACGCCGACTGGGCGGTGCTTCCCTATGCGCCGGGCTGGCTGCCGGACGGCTTCCGAGAGTTGGACCGCGAAGCGCGGCCATATCCGGCGCCGCAGACCAGGACCTGGAGCGGGGGCGAACAAGGGCAGATCAAGCTCTCGACGACCCCACTCAGCGACGAATGGTCCGCGCCCTGGACTATCGCGCCGGTTCGGGACCAGATCATCGTGCACGGCAAGGTCGGCATGGCCTCCAAGGCCTATGGCGACCTCCAGACGATCCTGACCTGGTCCCCTGACGACGAATACCTGGTGACCCTCTCGCTGATGGGCGTCACCTCGCCGCTCGACGTCGGTCAGAAGATCGCCGAATCGATCGTCGAGGACGGCCACACGCGGGTCGAGGGCGAGCTGCGGTTCGGCAGCCTTCCCGCCGATCTGGCACTGAACTCGGTGCATACCTACGCGATGCTCCGCGGAGGTGCGACCGATATCGGGGCCGCTCATCCCGGGCAACCGAACGCCGCCCCGGTCGTCAAGGCGACGATCAACGGCGAACCACCGGACCTGCTCGGTGCGGAACCGATAACGGCCCGGGGAACAGCCGCTCACTACCGTCCGTCCCGGGTCGGCCAGGATCCGAGCATCGTGGTCCCGGTGGCCGGAAACCGGTGGCTGACCGTGTCGGGCCAACGGGAGCGCGCCACCCTGCTGGAGATCGCGAACACCGTCCAGCTCCTCCCCGTCGACTACGGGTGGTTCGGGAGCAGGCCGGAATAGTGCCAGGCCACCGGTGGTTGTCGCGGGCATGACGGACACAAGCCAAGCGGGTCACGTCCGCGGCAAGCTCGTTCTGGTGCCGTGACCTTCCCCGCCGTGGCGGCTTGGCGCCACCAGGAGGCGAGAACCGGTTTCGAGGTGGCGTTCTTCCAGGCCGTCGACGGCGGCTGGACGATCAGCGGGACCACGACGGCGGTCGAAGACGGACAGGCCTGGATCGTCGGCTACCTGATCTCCGTCGACGATGCCTGGCATACCCGGCGGGCCGAGATCGCCGGGCGGTCGGCGGCGGGTTCGCGGCGGACGGTGCTCGAATCGGACGGCGACGGGCGATGGCGGGTCGACGGTGTCCCCGACCCACGTCTCGACGGCTGTTTCGACGTCGACCTCGAGTCGTCGTCCATGACCAACACGCTGCCGGTGCACCGGCTGGGGCTCGCCATGGGCAGCCGGGTCGAGGCGCCTGCCGCCTACGTCCGGGCCGCGGACCTGGCCGTGGAACGGCTGGAGCAGACCTACGATCGGGTCGGTGAGCGCGGCTTCGCTTACACCGCACCGGTCTTCGACTTCGCCTGTCTCCTGCGCTACGACGAGCACCTGCTCGTCCTCGACTATCCCGGAATCGCCGTCCGGGTCTTCTGAACCGGTACTTGACGCGGGCTTCTCATCAAGCGCAGAATTAAACGCATGACTAATTCTGCGATCTCCGTAGCCGGCCTGCGGGTCGTCCGTGGTGGCCGGGAGGTCGTCAGGGGCGTCGGTTTCGAGACCCCGAGAGGCCGGATCACGGGCCTGCTCGGGCCCAGTGGCTGCGGCAAGACCACCCTGATGCGCTCGATCGTCGGCGTGCAGATCGTCGCGGGCGGCGAGGTCACCGTCCTCGGCCATCCGGCGGGCAGTCCGCCGCTGCGCCGTCTGATCGGCTATGCCACGCAGAACCCGGCCATCTACGCCGATCTCACCATTGCGGAAGCCTTGCGCTACTTCGCTTCCGTGCTCCGCGCGCCGATGTCCGATGTGGACAGGGTGATCGCCGAGGTCGGCCTCACCGACCACGGTGACAAGCTCGTCGGCTCGCTGTCGGGCGGCCAGCACAACCGTGCCAATCTCGCGGTCGCCCTGCTGGGCGAACCCGAACTGCTCGTCCTCGACGAGCCGACCGTCGGGCTCGATCCGGTGCTGCGCGACGAACTCTGGACACTGTTCCGCCGTCTCGCCGAAGACGGGGCGACCCTGCTCGTGTCCAGCCACGTCATGGACGAAGCCGCCCGCTGCGACCGTCTCCTGCTCATGCGCGACGGCCATATCCTCGCCGACGACACCCCGGCCAGGCTGCGCGAACGGACCGGCACGAACGACCTCGAGCAAGCCTTCCTGCGACTGGTCCGTGAGACCGAGGTGACCCGATCATGAATCCCGCCCTGACCCTTGCCACCGCCCGCCGCATCCTGACCCAGCTGCGGCACGATCCGCGCACCGTGGTGATGCTGATCGTCGTGCCCTCTTTGCTGATGGTGTTGCTGCGGTTCGTCTTCAACTCCGAAGCGGTGTTCAGCCGCGTCGCGCCCGCGCTGCTCGGGGTCTTCCCGTTCCTGATCATGTTCCTGATCACCTCGATCACGACGCTCCGCGAGCGCACCACGGCGACCCTGGAACGCCTGATGACGCTGCCGATCGGCAGGCTCGACCTGCTCTTCGGCTACGCGATCGCGTTCGGCTCGATCGCGATCGTGCAGGTCGGCGTCGCGGCCGGGATCTCGCTCGCCTGGCTCGGCCTCGACATCGCAGGTTCGATCGGCATGCTGCTGCTCATCGCCGTCCTCGACGCCCTGCTCGGAATGGCACTCGGCCTGTTCGTGAGCGCCTTCGCGCGGACGGAGTTCCAGGCCGTGCAGTTCATGCCGGTGTTCGTGCTGCCGCAGATCCTGCTTTGCGGGCTGTTCATGCCCCGCGAACAGATGGGCTGGCTGCTGACCTGGCTTTCCGACGTGATGCCGCTTTCGTACGCCGTCGAAGCGCTGACCAGGGTCACAACGTCGAGCACCGTGGACGCCACGCTGATCCGGAACCTGATCATCATCGGCGCCTGCGCGCTGGCGGCGCTCATCCTCGGCGCCGCGACCTTGCGCCGCCGGACGCCCTGAGTCCGGTGGCCGTAACCTGTCCTCATGGGATCGGAACTCGAGCGGCTGGCCGCGGAACAGTACGTCGTGCTGACCACCTTCCGTAAGGACGGCACACCGGTGCCGACCCCGGTCTGGGCCGCCGGTGACGGCGGCGAGCTGGTCCTCTGGTCCGAACGCAAGGCGGGCAAGGTCAAACGCATCCGCAACAGCGGCCGCGTCGAGGTACAGGCCTGCGACCTGCGGGGCAAGAAGACCCACGGCGACGTCGTCGCCGGGCAGGCGCGGCTGCTCGATCTCGCGGAGACCGAACACGTGCGCAAGGTGATCGCGCGGAAGTACGGGATCACCGGGCAGGTGACCATGTTCTTCAGCAAGCTGCGCGGACCGAAGGACCGGACGGTGGGGATCGCGGTCAAATTCGACGCTTGACGTGCGGAAGCCAACAGTCCGGCCTGGAACCAAAGTGACGCCACTATCGTCTCTGCCTGGAAGTCCACCAGAAGGAGAACGTTCCAGTGCCAGAAGAATCCGGCGGGTTCCGCGTCATCGCCGAACCCTCGCCCGGACCGACCGGGCCACCGCCACCTCCGGATGACGGCGGTTCATCCCAGGAGCCGAAGCCAGAACCGACACCGGAGCCGTCTCCGGGTCCCTCCCCGAAGCCCCGGCCGCCCTGGGGCGGCGGACCGGACATCGGCGTAACCCCTTCCTGGCTGAAGAAACGGGCCTACGACTGCGATGAGACCGCGGCGGCCGTCAACTCGACCTTCGGTCCGTCGCAGGACGTCTTCGAGTATCTGGCGTGGGCGGCACAGGGCTGGGAGTTCGTACAGAGCATCGACGAGATGCAGAGCCGCTGGAACGACCTCAACAAGCATTTGCAAGAACGGCTTCACCAGGCCGCGGAGAACTTCAGGATGAGCGCCGACTCCTACACGAAAACCGAGTCCGCGCACGCCGAGACGCTCGGCGGTCCGGCACTGCAGGGTGGGGAGTGACGATGGTCGATTTCCGGCAACTCGTGGAACTCGACATCTCCGCGCTGGAGAAGTTCGCCGAGGCGTGGGACGCCATCCACGACAAACTGCAGAAGACGCGCGACGATTTCCACGACCTGGTGGTGAAGCCGCTACAGGACGGCGCTTGGCAGGGTGACGGCGGCGAGGCCGCGACGAACTACTGCGTGCGCGTCCAGACGAAGCTCGACGCCGTCGACGACGAAGTCGAAAGCCTGCGGACCTTCATCGACAAGGAAGCGGACGGCGAGGTCGGGAACGGCGGTGTGAAAGGCCTCGAGGGCCACCAGAAGGCGGTGCTCGACCTCCAGCGGCAGGCCAAGGAGAACGGCCTGGAAGTGACCGATTCGGGCGATGTCACCTGGCCGCACGAGGCCGGTGTCTCGCCCGGCTACTTCGACATGCTCGACGAGAAGAACGACCTCGCCAAGGAAATCGAGGCGAAGATCAAGGCCCGGCTGAAGCAGGCCACCGAGGACGACGAGTGGCTCACGAAGAGTCTCAAGGTGATCTTCGGAACCTTGGACAACTTCGAGACCGAGGACCGCCGGTACGACGTTCTCGAACCGACTTGGGAAGACCAGCGGCGTCGCAACCAGATGCGGAACGTCGTCGTGCTTGGCTTGGCGGCGAAAGGCTGGGACCACGCCGCCTTCCTGCTCCAGCATTTCCTGGACAACAGCGGCAAGACGGTCGAAGCGCCGGTGGACACCATGCTGGACGACGTGCCCCAGTTCCAGCGGGACGTCGATTCCACTTTGGACGATGTCCGCAAGGGCCCGGACGGTCCGTTCACCACCGAATGGAGCTCGACCGCGCCGAACCTCAAGGACAAGGGCAACGGGAACCTCGACTGGTACTACGCCCTCAACCACTTCCAGTACCGGTTGGTCGGGGAAAAGGTGAACGGGCAGATCGAGTACCACGTCGAGATCCAGAAACGGTACGACTGGGGTATTCCCAGCGAGCACCGCGCGGACCTCGCCCAGGAGTCGATGCTGCTCGACGTCCACTACGAGCAGGCCGACATCGCCCGGCTCAATTCCGTAGGTCTGGCAAGGGACTTCGACGTAAAGGGCACGTCGAAGACGACGACCGTCCCGGCGTGACCCGCCCGCGCGCGCCGGTCCGGCGCGCGCGGGACCCGTCAGGCGACGGCTTGCAGCGCCCGCAGCTGAGCCGCCATCGCGGCCGAGTCGTGGTCGGGTCCGCAGCCGTCGACGAGGATCAGGTCGCCCGGGATGTGGTCCGCGCGCAGGTGCAGGATCTCCTGGTACGCGGGCGAGGCGTACCACTCGCGGGCGATGTCCGCGTTCGGGAACTCGATCAGCACGACGGCACCCGGCCACTCCCCCTCGGCCACCTCGACTTCTCCGCCGTGCACGAGGAATTTCCCGCCGAACGGGTCGAGGGTGGCCTGGATGCGTTCCAGGTACTCGAAGACCTCTTCCGCCAGCACGGCGGGCGGGCGCAGATGGGCGAGTCCGTAGGCGGTCATGGTTCCCTCCAGGGTTTCGTGGTCCTGGAAGGAATCCTGACCGAGCGGGCGAGCCGCGTCGATTACCCCGGAGGTAATCGACCTTGGTCCAGCTCGCCCAGAGCGAGGCCATCGACGACCTCGGTCAGCAACGCCACCCCCGCAAGCAGATCCTCATCACGCGTGGACTCACGCTCGTTGTGTGAAATACCCTCCACGGACGGGACGAACAGCATCACCGTCGGTACCGTCTCGTTCAGGTTGATGGAATCGTGGCCGGCCATGGTCATCAGCTCCCGATGGGGCAGATCGAGCAGCTCGGCCCGGCCGCGGGCCAGTTCAACCCCCTCCGGCCGGTACGGCGTCACACCCCAGCTGTGGGAATGCCGGCGTTCGATCCGGACCCCGGCACTCGCCTCGATCTCGGAAATCCTGCGGCGCAACAGGTTGTCGGCCTGCTGAAGGACCTCCTCATCCGGCGACCGGAGGTCGAGCAGGAGCGAGACCCGGGAGGCGACGACGACCGGGGAGTTCGGGTAGACGTCGAGTTGTCCGACCGAAGTGTGCACCACGCCGGGAAAGGCGTCGGCGATCTCGCGTGCGGCGACGACGAGCCTTGCCGCACCGAGGAGGGCGTCCCGCCGGTCACCCATCACGGTGGCACCCGTATGCGCCTGGTCGCCGTGCACGATGAACTCGTATTTGTTCGCCGCCCAGCTCGCGGTCACGAGACCGATCACCGAACCGGCGTCTTCCAGTGTCCGGCCCTGCTCGATGTGGATCTCCGCGCCGTAGACCGCCGCGGGGCCCGCGGTTTCACCGAGGAATCCCGCGGCACCCAGCGCCTCGCCGACCGAGATCCCCTGCCGGTCCCTGGTCGCGAGCGCCTTTCCCAGCGGCAGCCTTCCGGTGTAGACGGCACTGCCCATCATGGACGGCGTGAACCGCGAGCCCTCTTCGTTGAACCAGTTGACGACGGCGATGTTGAACCGTGGCCGCACGTTCTCCCGCCGCCACGCTTCGGCCAGCCGGAAGGTGGCGTGCGCCGCCGCGAGGACACCGTATGCGCCGTCGAACCGGCCTGCCGTCGGCTGGGAGTCCAAATGGGATCCCGCAAGCACGTACGGGGCGCCGGGAACCAACTCCAGCAACCCGAACTGGTTGCCGACGCGGTCGTAGACCACCCGCAACCCGGCCGATTCGAGCAGCCCGGCGAACCATCGCCGCATCTCGATGTCGGCCGCGCTCGCCGCTTGCCGGTCCACCCCGCCCGCCGGTGTGGCGCCGAAGGTGCTCAGGGTCTCGAAGTCCGCCAGGAAACTCGCGTCGGCGGGGACGAGGGTGGCGGCCGTCGCCGTCTGATCACTGGTTTTCATCGCTGTGTCCCCTTCATTGGTCGGAATGGGCGTACCGCTCACGGCAAGGCCGTCGACGGCGCACGGACGGCGGGATCCTGACGCAGATGAAGCACGGCGGGCAGACCGCTCGCACGCGCGCGCAGGAAGGCGTCACGGACCCCCGCCGTCGAAGTCACCGTCTCGCCGAACGCCCCATAGGACCTCGCCAGCGCGGCGAAGTCCGGATTGGACAGTTGCGTGCCCGACATCCGGCCCGGGTAAGCACCTTCCTGGTGCTCCCGGATCGTCGCGTAACAACCGTTGTCGACCACCAGCACGACGAACACGGCACCGTGACCGACCGCGGTCGCGAGTTCCTGGCCGTTCATCAGGAAACAGCCGTCACCCGCGACGGACACCACCGCCCGCCCAGGGAAGGCGAGAGAGGCGGCGACCGCCGCGGGTACCCCCATCCCCATCGCGCCGTTCCGTGGCGCGACGAGTGTTCCCGGCGCGTGATGGGGCAGATACCGGGCGGGCCACAAGGCGTGGTTCCCCGCTCCGTAGGTGATGACGGCGTCACGGGGCAACTCCTCCCGCAGCATCCGCATGACCGCGGTCAGCTCGACATACCTGCCATCGTCGGCGGCTGCTGCCGTCGCGGGGGCGCTGAACCGCCGGTGAGCCGCGCGCGCCTCACCGAACCAGACCCTGTCCACAACAGACGGTCCGGGGATGGTGGCTAGTTCCCGCGCGAGCAGGGGTCCGTCCGCGGCGATGAACTGGTCGATGCGCCCGGCGTGACCCACCGCTTCGCCGGGCAGGACCACCACGGTTTCCGTGTCGAGGCCACGCCGATAGCCGTCGCTGAGGACGTCTGTCCGTGCCGTCCCGAGAAAAAGGGTGAGATCCGCTTCGTCGAGCAAGGCCGCCGCGTGATCGCCGCGGCCGTATCCGAGTGCCCCGACGAAACAGCCTGCCCCTTCGAGCTCATGCGGGACCGCGTCGTAGGACCGGAAATCGGCGGCGACGGGAACGGACCGGGCCGCCGCCCAGCGGGCCAGCGCGGTGCCCGTTTCGGCGGTCCAGCCTTCCCCGCCGACGACCACCAGTGGCCGGCGCGCGCGTTCGAGCCGGTGGGCAAGTTCCTTCAGCTCCACTTCGGACGCTCGTGGATGTGCCGATGCCCGTGGCCGGACGGTTCCCGCGTCACCGGCGTCGCGGACGAGGACGTCCTCCGGGAGACCGATCACGACCGGACCGGGCCGTCCGCTCCGTGCGGTGTGCACGGCTTCGGAGACCACTCGCGCGGCTGCCGCGGGGTCGTCCAAGGTGATGACCTTCTTCGCGGTGCCGCCGAACCAGCCCGCCGGATCGAACTCCTGAAAGGCCTCCCTGCCACGGTCGGAGACCGGGATCAAACCGACGAACAGGATCATCGGGGTGGCGTCCTGGTAGGCGGTGTGCACGGAGATGAACGCGTTGGCGGCACCAGGTCCCCTGGTCACGAACGCCACGCCGGGAAGACCGGTCAGCCGTCCCTCGGCGACCGCCATGAAGCCGGCTCCCCCTTCATGCCTGGCCACCACGGTCGAGATCGCGGAATCACACAGGCCGTCGAGAACGTCCAGATAGGACTCGCCGGGAACGCAGTACGCCCGCCGCACGCCCTCCCGTTCGAGTTGTGCGACGACGAGGTGTCCGGCGGAAACCGGCCGTCCTGCGGATTCGAAGCTCACGTTCGGTGCTCCCTGCTGGGCCGGCGTTTGTCTCCATCCCAGTGTCGGCCCGTCGAGCACGGCACGGATGAGGCGTATTCACCGTTTCCGGCCGGTCCTGATGTGCAGATGACCATCCGCCCTTGGTTGGGCATCTGCACAACCGGCGCCTGGCGGCGCTGGTGGTTTGGCCCTTGCGGGCGGGCGAAGACGAGCCGAAGGTAGGACCACCGGGGACCGAACAGCGCCCAGATCGGCGGCACCGCCCGGCCGGTGCACGAAAACGGAGCTCCCATGAAAATCACCAGTGAGACCAGCCTCGAGCTGGACACCCGTCTCGACGCCGCCAAGATGCGGAAGATCTCGATCGCCAGCGTCATCGGCACCACCGTCGAGTGGTACGACCTGTTCCTCTTCGGCACGGCTTCGGCTTTGGTGTTCAACAAGGTCTTCTTTCCCGAGCTCGACGGCGCGATCGGGACGATCCTGTCCTTTCTGACCTTCGCGTCCGCCTATTTGGCCCGGATGGTCGGCGCCGTCTTCTTCGGACACTTCGGTGACCGGCTCGGGCGCAAATCGATGCTGCTGGTCTCGCTCGTCACGATGGGGGTGGCGACCTTCGGTATCGGCTTGGTGCCGGGCTACGCCACCATCGGTGTGGCCGCCCCGCTGATCCTGCTCGGCCTGCGCATCGTGCAGGGGCTCGCGCTCGGCGGAGAATGGGGTGGCGCGGTCCTGATGACGGTCGAACACGCGCCGCCGGACCGGCGTGGCTTCTACGGCTCCCTGGTGCAGATCGGCGTGCCGATCGGCACGCTGCTGGCCAACGGGGTCTTCCTGCTCATCGCGTCCACTGTGGACTCGGCAGCGCTGCTCACCTGGGGTTGGCGGATTCCGTTCCTGCTCTCGGCCGTTCTCGTCGGCGTCGGCATCTACATCCGGCTCAACATCGAAGAGACGCCGAGCTTCCAGGCCATCCGGCAGGAGGGTGCGAAGGCCAAGGTCCCGTTCTTCGCGCTCATGCGCCGGCACTGGCGCCAGGTTCTGCTCGGCGGGCTCGCCACGCTGTCCACCGGATCCACCTTCACCCTGCTGGTCACCTCGGGCGTGAGCTATGGCGCTTCAGAACTGGGGCATTCCAAGAACCTGATGCTGGGCGCGGTCATGGTGAGCTGCTTCCTCGCGTTCTTGGCGATCCCGTTCTTCGGCAGGCTGGCCGACCGCATCGGCCGCAAACCGATCATCTACGGCGGTCTCGCGGCCGAAGCGATCTTGGCCTTCCCGTTCTTCTGGCTGCTCGACACCGGATCGGCGGCGGCGGTGTTCCTCGCCTATTCACTGATGATGATCGCGTTCGCCGCGAACTACGGTCCGATAGCGACCTATCTCGCCGAACTATTCGGGACGAGCGTGCGGTATTCGGGTCTGTCGGTCGCCTACATGCTGTCCGGTCTGCTCGGTTCGGCATCCACCCCGGCTGCGACGGTCGCACTTTTGTCGTTGACCGGAGACAGTTCGTCCATCGCCTGGTACGCCCTCGGCGCCGCGGTGTTGTCACTGCTCGCCTTGCTGTTGCTCACTGAGACGCGGTTCGCATGAGCACCTCACCGATCGCACGATTCGGCGCTGTTCCCGGTGTACCCGCCGCCGTCGGTCCGTACGTGCAGGCGACCTCGGCCGGCGGCTTCGTCTTCACCACGGGTCAGATTCCGGCCGCGCCGGGTGAAGGGGCGGACACCTTCGAAGCCGACGTGCGCGCGACCCTCGGTCATCTGGAAACCGTGCTTCTCGCCGCGGGATCGGACCTCGATCACATCGTCAAGCTGAACGCCTTTCTCAGTTCACCGGAACAACTCGCCGGCTACAACGCGGTCTACGAATCCGTCTTCACCGCGCGAAGACCAGCCCGCACCACCGTTTGTGTCGGACTTTGGGGTGTTTCGCTGGAAATCGACTGCGTCGCGGTCGTCATTCCGCGAACAACCCGATCCTGATCACCACTACCCGAGGAATCACCTACCTCTATGAGCCGATACCAGGTCGTCGACCCCTCGACCAACGCCGTCGTACGCGGCTACCCGACCGCCGACGACGGTTCGGTCGTCCGCGTGCTGGACGCCGCGGCGGCGGAATTCGCCCGCTGGCGGCTGCGGCCGATCAGCGAACGCGCCATGGCGGTGGGAGCGGTGGCGGACGGATTCCGGAAATGGCGGGCCGAACTGGCCGCGGTCATCACCTGCGAAATGGGGAAGACCACCCGCGAAGCACTCGGCGAGGTCGACCTGTGTGCCCGGATTTTCGCTTACTACGCCGAGAACGGCCCGGGTTTCGCGGCGGATCGGCCGCTGTCGATCCGGGGCGGCGACGAGACGGTCGTCCGTTCGGAACCGCTCGGCGTGCTGCTCGGGATCATGCCCTGGAACTATCCGTACTACCAGATCGCCCGGTTCGCGGCGCCGAATCTGGTACTGGGCAACACGATCATCCTCAAACCGGCACCGAACTGCCCGGAATCCGCACGGGCGGTCGAGGACCTCATGCGGGAGGCCGGTTTGCCCGCAAGCGCCTACACCACCATCCGCGCGACCAATTCCCAGGTCGCCCGCATGATCGCGGATCCACGACTGCGAGGCGTTTCCCTCACCGGCTCCGAGCGGGCGGGCCGCGCGGTCGGTGAAGTGGCCGGGCGCCACCTCAAGAAATACGTGCTCGAACTCGGCGGGTCCGATCCGTTCATCGTCCTGCCCGACGCCAACATGGACGCGGCGGTGGCCGCGGCCGTCGCGGGCCGCATGGGCAACGCCGGCCAGGCCTGCACCGCGTCCAAGAGGTTCATCGTCGTCGGTTCGGGCTACGAGGAATTCCTCGCCGGATTCAGCGAAGCCGTCAAGAAGCTGATCATCGGGGACCCGTCGGACGAAGCCATCGACTTCGGGCCGATGGCGTCGAAGGAGGCGGCCGCGACCGTGCTGGCCCAGATCCGGGACGCGGTGACCAGGGGCGCGAAGGTGATCACCGGTGGCGCCCGTATCGCCCGCGGCGGCGCCTATGTCCAGCCGACCATTCTCACCGACGTCGCCCCAGGGATGGGGGTGTACAACGAAGAGACCTTCGGACCCGTCGCGGTGGTGCATCAGGCCGCCGACACCGAAGAGGCGATCCGGCTCGCCAACGACACACCGTACGGGCTGGGCGCGGTCGTCTTCGGCGGCGACGTCGAGGCGGCGAAGGCGGTGGCCGACCGGATCGATGCCGGAATGGTGTCGATCAACGGCACCTCGGAGACCCAGGAAGACCTGCCATTCGGCGGGGTGAAGGCCTCCGGCGTCGGACGGGAACTCGGCGAGTTCGGAATGCGGGAGTTCGTCAATCACAAGGTGATCCGCGTTCGCGGACACCGTCCTCATCCGTGAGGCCGAGCCGGGTGAACTCCGCCCCGAACACGACCAGCGCACGGGCCGCGTCGAGCGGGACGAGCATGTCGAACCCGGTCAGTTCCTGAAACACCCGAAGCCGGTTCACCACGGTGTTGCGATGGCAGTAGAGGCGCGCCGCGGTGCTTTTGATCGATCCCTTCACGGAATACTCGAACACCGTGCACAGCAGGCGACGGCGGTCCTCGGGAGGCAGCCCGGCCAGGCTTTCCGCTTCGGCCCGGCCGAACCCGTCGACCGCCCTCGTCAGCTGCTCGGCCGCGATGGACAGCCACACCTCGGGTTCCGTGGCCAGGCGGCCTTCCGCGGCTTCGCTGTGGCGGGTGATCACCCGCGCGGATTCGACAGCGGCAGGCACCGCGGCGAGTCCGGCGACATTTCCCACGTAGCCACCGGAAACCCCGGAAAGGACCGACATCCAGCTCTCGCCATGGCGCTGCTCGCGAACCACGGCGAATCCTTCGTCGAAGTCCCACCGGAGATGCCGGGGAGCCGCTTCGGACAACGCGGGCAAGCGAATCGGCTCGGCCGTCGAATGCACGAGAGCCACCTCGAACGTCGCGTCCGCACGCATCCCGAGCGGCTCCGCCACCTCGGCGGCGACGGCTTCCACCTGCTCGCCGGCGTTGAGCAGCCTGGCGAACGCCCGGGTGGCGGCCAGCCGGGAATCGCGGGCGAGAGCGGCCTCCTCGGCGAGAAAAGCCGCCTGCGTCTGGTCGATGTACCGCTCGACCGCGGACAGGAGTTCTTCGGTGTGCAGGACGATGGTGTCGACCGGGTCGTCCGCGACCGCGCGCACCAACCCCGCCCAGAGCACCCGGAAATCCAGCCGTACGGCCTCCAGCATGCTTTCGCGCCGCACGCCCTGACGGGCCCGCCGCACCCCCAGCCTGGCCGGATGGTCCCGCAGATGTGCTGGTAGGGGCAGACCGGCGAGCTGATGGATCAGCATGTCCATGGCATGGCCCGCGGTCTGGCGCAGGTCCTCGTCCGGGACGAGATCGCCGGTATAGCCATCGAGTGTGCTCAGCCGCTCGAGGAAATCGTCGACCAGCGCCTCACGATCGACGGCGAGCCTGGCGAGAATGCTGGCCCACGCGTTGTCGGCGGGATCCGCGAGCGGAGCGCTCACCGTTCCGGGCGCGTCGCTTTCCGACATCGGCCCCTCCGCTCGACGCATGTCCTGAACGGATCAGTTTACCGACGTGGACGGCGGGTGCAGGCCGGATGAGTCCGATCAGAACTCGGCGACGGCCGCGAGTGCCTCGGGCAGGGTGAACGCCCCGGCGTACAACGCCTTCCCGACGATCGAGCCTTCGACACCGTCGCGCGCCAGCGCGGCCAGCGCGCGCAGATCGTCCACACTGGACACACCGCCGGAGGCGATGACCGGCGCGTCGGTGCGGGCGGCGACTTCGCGCAGCAGCTCGATGTTCGGGCCTTTGAGCGTCCCGTCCTTGCTCACGTCGGTGACGACGTAGCGTGACGCGCCGTCGCGGTCGAGGCGGTCGAGGACCTCCCAGAGGTCACCGCCGTCCTGTGTCCAGCCGCGAGCCGACAGCCGGTGCCCGGCCTCGGTGATCCGCACGTCCAGCCCGATGGCGACCCGGTCGCCGTAGGAGGCGACGACCTTCGAGGTCCACTCGGGGTCTTCCAGCGCGGCGGTGCCGAGGTTGACCCGGCGAGCGCCGGTGGCCAGCGCGGCCTCCAGCGACGCATCGTCACGGATGCCGCCGGACAGCTCCACCTGGACGTCCAGCCGCCGGACGACCTCGGCGAGCAGCTCACGGTTGGAGCCCTTGCCGAAGGCGGCGTCGAGGTCCACCAGATGGATCCACTCCGCACCGTCACGCTGCCAGGCCAGAGCGGCCTCCAGCGGGCTGCCATAGGAGGTCTCGGTACCGGCCTCGCCCTGGACGAGTCGGACGGCCTGGCCATCGGCCACATCAACGGCGGGAAGAAGCGTGAACGTCACGCGGACACTCTAGGCGAGGGTCTTGAGCCAGTTGCGCAGCAGGTGCGCGCCCGCGTCCCCGGATTTCTCCGGGTGGAACTGGGTGGCCCACAGCGGCCCGTTCTCGACCGCGGCGACGAAGTCCTGGCCGTGGTTCGCCCAGGTGACCTTCGGCTGCTGTCCGGCGAGACCGGACTCCAGCTCCCAGCTCCGCGCGGCGTAGGAGTGCACGAAGTAGAAGCGCTCGTCCGCGTCGATTCCGGCGAACAGCTGCGAATCCTCGGGCGCGCGGACGGTGTTCCAGCCCATATGCGGAAGCACGTCGGCCTCGAGCCTGTCGACGGTGCCGGGCCACTCGCCCGTGCCGGTGGCCTCCTCGCCGTGCTCGACGCCGCGTTCGAACAGGATCTGCATGCCGACGCAGATACCGAGCACCGGGCGGCCACCGGCGAGACGTTTTCCGATGATCTTCTCGCCGGACACGGAGAGCAAACCCTCCATACACGCGGAGAAGGCGCCGACACCGGGCACGACCAGCCCGTCGGCTTCCAGCGCGGCATGCGGGTCGGCCGTGACCTCGACGTTTGCGCCGGCGCGTTCGATGGCGCGTTCGGCGGACCGGAGATTGCCGGACCCGTAGTCCAGGATCACCACACGGGGAGTAGCCACGGGGCCCAGATTAGCCGATGAAGATTTCACCCGATTCCGTGTTTCACCGGCCGGCCCGCTGGGTAATAACCCGGCCGAGTGAATGGCCGTCGAGGGACAGCCGGCACTTCTGGAGGAACGATGCGGGACGCCGATGAACTGACCTGCCTGCTCCGGGCGTGGCGCGAGGACATCGAGAGTGTGCCCTTCCCGACCTTCGCCGAGCTGCTCATCCCGGCTCAGAAGCAACGCACCTCGTCGAGCTGGACGGCGTCGGCATCGGTTCAGGTGACCAATGCCACCCGGTGGCCCGACCGCTGACTCCCGGACCACGGCTTCCTTGTGGTTTTCTTCGAAGGACCACAAGTCCTTCGAACCACGCAGGAGCAGCCGTATGAGCAGCAGTCCGGACCCGCGCGACTTCCTCGACCTCGACGCCGAGCTCTCCGGGGAGGACCGGGCGATCCGTGACGCTGTGCGCGCGTACGCACACGATCAGCTCACGCCGAACATCGCTGAATGGTATGAATCCGGAGTCCTGCCCGCCGCCGAACTCGCGAAGGGGTTCGGACAGCTCGGCCTGCTCGGGATGCACCTCGACGGCTACGGCTGCGCCGGCACCAGCGCGGTCGCGTACGGCATCGCGTGCCGTGAGCTGGAGGCCGTGGACTCCGGTCTCCGCAGCTTCGTCTCGGTCCAGGGCTCGCTGGCGATGTACGCGATCCACAAATGGGGCACCGAAGAGCACAAGCAGGAGTGGCTGCCGCGGATGGCCGCCGGCGAGGCGCTCGGGTGCTTCGGCCTGACCGAACCGGACGCCGGCAGCGACCCGGGCAGCATGCGGACACGCGCCGTGCGTGACGGCTCGGACTGGGTACTGAGCGGCACGAAGATGTGGATCACCAACGGAACCGTCGCCGATGTGGCGGTCGTCTGGGCACAGACGGACGACGGCGTCCGCGGTTTCGTCGTCCCCACGAACACTCCGGGCTTCACGGCGAACGAGGTCAAGCACAAGCTCTCGCTGCGCGCGTCCCTGACCGCCGAACTCGTGCTCGACGGGGTCCGGCTGCCCGATTCGGCGGCGTTCCCCGACGTCCGCGGGCTACGCGGACCGCTGTCCTGTCTGAACGAGGCGCGCTACGGGATCCTGTTCGGCGTCGTCGGCGCCGCCCGTTCCTGCTACGAGTCCGCGCTCGAGTACACGCTGAGCCGCGAGCAGTTCGGCAAACCGCTTGCCGGTTTCCAGCTGACCCAGCGCAAACTCGCCGACCTCCTGGTCGAGGTCAACCGCGCCGGGCTGGTCGCGCTGCACATCGGGCGGCTCAAGGACGCCGGCACGCTGCACCACAACCACGTCAGCTTCGGCAAGCTCTCCAACGTCCGGTCCGCCTTGGAGGTCTCCCGGACGGCCCGCACTTTGCTCGGCGCCAACGGGATCTCGCTGGAGTACCCGGTGATGCGGCATATGGCGAACCTCGAAACCGTCCTGACTTACGAAGGCACCGAGGAGATGCACGCGCTGTCGCTCGGCCAGTCGGTCACCGGGATCGCCGCCTTCCGGTGATCGTCGGAACTGTCGGCGGTGCGCGGTCACGCCTGCGCTGAGAGCAGTGCGGCGAGACCGTCCGGGTACAGGATCGCCTTGCCGCTCAGCACATCCCGCAGCGGAAGCCACCGCACCGGGGTGCCTTCGTCGAGCACGACGCCGACCTCGTCGCGTTCGTAGAGCCCTTTGTCGGTCAGGTCGGCGGAGAACAGGAAGACGATCTCGTGCCCGGCCGAACCGTCGAAGGTGAACAGGTTCTCCAGCACGGCGATCTGCTCGACGCCGGTCAGTTCCGCCGCGAGTTCCTCCAGCAACTCGCGGTGGACGGCGGCGGCCGCCGTCTCCCCGAATTCGATCCCGCCACCGAGCGGCCGGTAGTACGTCTCGCCTTTGACCTCGTCACGACCTTCGAATACGAGAAGGTCGTCGCCTCGGCGGATCACTGCGAGCGCGAGTGGGCGGATCCGTGGCGAAGTCGGCATACGGCGACGCTAGTGGAGGAATTCCTTGACGGACAAGGTGATCGACCCGGCGTCGAGTCCGTGAGCGAGGTCGTGGTCGGCCATCTCGCCGTAGATCCGCACCTCGGCGTCACGGCGAACCCCCAGTAAAAGCAGGCGATGCGGGAACTCGGACAGCGCGTCCGACACCGCGTGCGCGGAGGTGCCGGCGAGGTAGGGCTCGACCAGGATGACGTCGGTGCTGCCGGTCGAACTCACCGCGGATCGTAGCCCCGCGGCGTCGAAGGGACGGATCGTCGAGGTGTAGAGCACGGTGAGGTCGAGATCCGCGGTCGCCTCCATGACCCGGTCGAGCATCGGGCCGACCGCGACGATCACGCCTCGGCTGCCTTCGCGCAGGGTCTGGAATCCGGCCCCGAGATGCGGTTTCGCGTTCTCCTGCGCGGAAAGCCGGAGATATACGCGCCCGTTGCCCGGAATGGACTCCAGTAGCAGCCGCCGTGCCTCCTCGGGATGCCCGGGAACGTGCACGGTCCAGCCCGGCAGCGAGTCGATGAGGGCGACGTCGCCCGGCGCCTGGTGGGTCCGTCCGGCGGTGGTCATGTCGTAGGAGGCGCCGGAGGAGACCAGGACCGCGCCGACGTCCTGGTGGCCGAGGTCGAGCTTGATCTGCTCGAAGGCCCGCTCCACGAGGAATGACGAGAAGGTGTGGACGATCGGGCGCATCCCGGCCAGAGCCAGCCCGCCCGCCGTACTCATCATCAGCTGTTCGCGGATGCCGACGTTGAGCACACGGTCCGGATGGCGCCTGGCGGCGAAGGCCAGCTGCGCCGCGGAAATGTCGGCGAGCACGACGGCGACGTTCGGGTCGGCGTCAAGGGCTTCGGCGGCGGCGTTCAGGAAGGTTTCGCGCATGTTCACTGGTCAGGCCTTTCCTTCGACCGTCGCGACCACGACCAGCGGCCGGTCCGGATGGGGTGTGGTGAAAGCGGCGTAGAGCGCCTCGTGGTCGCGGCCGTCGACGGTGCGGCTCGCCCAGCCTTCGACCTCGAACCGGCGCGCGATCCCGCCTGGCCAGCCGTGAGTCGCGGACGAGTTGTCGACGACGACCGCGGTCAGCTGCGCCATTCCGGCGCGGCCGGCGACCGCGATGGCCTCCTGGTTGGAGCCCTCGTCGAGTTCGGCGTCACCGACCAGGGTGACGACCTTCGCGTCGCGGAATCCCTTGGCGCGCAGGCCGTACACCGTGCCGATGGCCAGCGGGAGCCCGTGGCCGAGCGATCCGCTCGAAATCTCGACGCCGTCGAGCCGGAGGCGGTCGGGATGGTGCCCGAGCCGCGACTCCGCCGACGTCCACCCCGCCAGTTCCTCCTCGCGAAGGAAGCCTTTCTTCACCAGCACCGCGTAATAGGCCATCGGGCCGTGGCCCTTCGACAACAGGAAACGGTCGCGTCCGGGTTCACGGAAGGTCTCGGGCGTGACGTCGAGCACCTGGTCGTAGAGCACCCACAGCACGTCCACAGTGGACTCCGCCGCGGCCTGGTGTTTCTCGTCCCCGGTCATCAACGCGATCAGCCTCGGTAGATCGTCGTATCCCGTCTTGGTGTCCGTAGTCATGAACCGAGCGTGCAACCTCGACTTAAGTCGAAGTCAAGGCTAGCCTGGCGGCGTGACGAGACTGGCGGAACATCTGAGCATCGGGCAGGTCGCCGACCGTAGCGGCGTGCCCCATACGGCTTTGCGGTTCTACGAGGACAAGGGACTGATCAGCTCGGAGCGTTCGGCGGGCAACCAGCGGCGCTACGCGCGGACGGTGCTACGCCGGATCGCCTTCATCCGTGCCGCCCAACGTGTCGGGCTGAGCCTCGACGACATCAGCTCGGCGCTGGACACCCTGCCCAAGGACCACGCGCCCACCAAAGCCGACTGGGCGCGGCTTTCGCGAGGCTGGCAGGACGAACTGGACGCGCGGATCGACGCACTTCAGCGCCTGCGCGACAGGCTGACCGGCTGCGTCGGCTGCGGCTGCCTTTCCCTGCGCAGCTGCGGGCTGTACAACACCGACGACCAGATGGCCCGCTTCGGCCCTGGCGCCGGCAAACTGCGTCCCGCGGCGGAGGGCGGTATCTGAATCAGATCAGACCGTTGTCGCGCAGGAGCGACAACATGTTCACGGTGTACATGCCCTGCCATTCGAGGTTCGCCGCCGGCGAATAGCTGGTGTAGTCGACCCGCCAGCCACCGTCTTCGTGCTGCGCTCCCGCCACCCTCAGCAGGTCGGCTTCGATGACGTCGGCCTTGAACAGCCGCCGCGCCGGGCCTCGCGGCGAGGGGGCGAAATCGAGCGGCCGCATCGTCTCGCCTTCGATTCCGCCGCCGACCGCGACCAGACCGTCGTCCGGAATGTACTGGCCGAGCTTGTCGATCAACCGGTTCGCGTCGGGGTCGTCGCCGAGGGCGTCCAGCAGCTTCATCGAGAAAGCGAGCACCAGCGCGTGCGGGGCTTCGCTGATCTTCTCGATCTCGCCGAGGCAATAGCGCGTGGCGCCTGCCAACCAGGGATGCGCGGCCACGGCCGGGTCGTGCGCGGCGACGCCATGCGCGGTGAGCGCGACGATCGCGGTGATCTGCAGGGAGGAGACCGACGCGTCCGCCTGCGCCCAGAACGGCGCACTGCCTTCCGGATCCGGCATCGGCAGCGCGAACGGCACGCCGCCGTCTGGCAACGAGATCGACTGGAGCCAGTCGCAGAGTTCGACGGCACGCGGACTGGTGACCGGCCCGACGCTCCCGAACACCTCGAACGCGTGTAATGCGGGGCCGGGCTGACTGGTCGCCGACCGGCAGTCCGGTTCGAGCCCCCAGCCGTAGCCGCCGTCGGGATTCCGGTACGCCTCGAGGGCGGCCAACGCCGATTCCGGATCGCCGTCACGGAAGAGGACTTCGTAGCGCCGCCGGTCGAGAAGGCGCGCTTGCGTGGCCATGAAGGTGGCCGCTGAGTTCGGATCGATGTTCATGACACCAGCGTCGCCGATCCGGCTGCGCGAGTCTTGAATACTTCGGTCACTAGGCTCGGCAAGACCAAGGTCCGCCTAGAGCCGCGTGCGGCGCCGCGGGCGGTTGTACAGCTTGCGGCCGACGGTGCCGAGGGTTTCGCGCAGCGTTTCGTCGTCGAGGGACGCGACTTCGGGCGAGCCGCCGGCGAGCGCGACCCCTGCCAGCAGCACCTGCGCGGTCACCATCGCGGTGACGTCCGGATCCGGGCCGACCAGGATCTCCAGCAGGTCGTGCTTGAAGCCTTCCGGGCTGTGGATGGTCTTCTCGATCGCCCGCGCGAGACCGGGATCGCTCGAGAACAGGGCGACCAACGCGCGGTGCCGCACCACCAGATCGACGAAGCCGTCCAGCAGGTGGTCGATCTGCGCGCCGCGGGTGCGCTGGGCGCGGGCGTCGTCGACGATGCCCCGCAGTTCACGCAATCCGGGTTCGGCGACGGCTTCGGTGATCTCGGCCTTCGTCTTGAAGTGGTAGTAGACGGCCGCCTTCGTGACGCCGAGCGCGTCCGCGATCATCTGCAGCGAAGTGCCCTCGACGCCGTGTTCGGTGAACAACCGCAACGCTGTGTGCAGCAACCTCGTGCGGGTGTCTTCCGCCTGGACGACGTCCATGATCCCCTCCTCGTTCAGCGGTCGGAGGTTACGCCAAGCCTAGCCGATCGGCCAAATGGCTCCTAGCCGTGCGGCTAGTCACACACTTGCCGATCGGCTTGTCGACCGCTAGCCGATCGGCTAGCTTGAATACACCTGATCGAGTGAACGGGAGATATCTGTGGCCAGCTTCCTGTACCGACTGGGCCGGTACTCATTCCGGCGACGAGCGCTGGTGACCGCGGTTTGGGCCGCGATCCTGGTCGCCCTCGGCGCGGGAGCACTGACCCTGTCCGGCCAGCTTTCCAACTCGGTGACCATTCCGGGAACCGAGTCGCAGCAAGCGATCGACCAGCTGTCGAGCCGCTTCCCGCAGGCCGCCGCCGGCGGTGCGACCGCCCGGGTGGTCATCTCGGCCCCCGAAGGCCGTGTCGTCACCGACGCGGCCGGTCAGGCCGCCATCGCCGGGGTCGTCGCCGGCCTCGAAACCGCTCCGCAGGTGGCCGGCGTCGTCAACCCGCTGCAGGCGAAGGCCTTCTCCCCCGACCAGCGCGTCGCGCTCGCCCAGGTCAGCTACAAGGTGCGGAACACCGAGCTCACCGATGCCGACCGCGAGGCGCTGATGTCGGCCGCTGCTCCGGGCAGGCAGGCCGGCTTCGACGTGGAGTTCGGCGGGGACGCCGTCCAGGCGACGCCCGCGACGAACGCGACCGAAGGTCTCGGTGTCGCCGTCGCCGCGCTCGTCCTGATCATCACGTTCGGCTCGCTGCTCGCGGCCGGAATTCCGCTCCTGACCGCGCTCATCGGCGTCGGTATCGGGATGGCCGGGATCACGACGGCGTCCGGATTCCTCGAGCTGAACACGAATACGCCGGTGCTCGCGCTGATGATCGGGCTCGCCGTGGGCATCGACTACGCGCTCTTCATCGTTTCCCGCTACCGGCATGAGCTATCTATCGGCCGGGAGCCCGAGGAAGCGGCGGGCCGGGCCGCCGGTACGGCCGGGTCGGCGGTGGTGTTCGCCGGATTGACGGTGATCGTCGCGCTGGCGGGCTTGACCGTTGTCGGCATCCCGTTCCTCGGCGAGATGGGCGTCGCCGCGGCGATCACCGTCGCGATCTCCGTCGTCCTCGCGCTCACACTGCTGCCCGCGGTCCTCGGTTTCGCGGGCCGCAAGGTACAGGGCGGCCGGATTCGCTTGCCGCGCAAGGAGAACGGGACGACGCACGGCGAGCGGTGGGCCCGGTTCGTAGCCCGTCGCCGGATCCCGGTGCTGATCGCCGCGATCGCCGGGCTCGCGCTGATCGCCATTCCCGCCGCGAGCATGCAGCTCGGCCTCCCCAACGACAGCACCGCCGCGCCGGACTCGACCCAGCGCAAGGCGTACGACCTGGTCAGCCGCAGCTTCGGTGAAGGTGCCAATGGTCCCCTGGTGGTCGTCGTCGACCTCGGCGCGAGCGGCGATCGGCAGAACGCCATGCAGCAGGCCGCCGCGAAGATCAGCGGGCTCGAGGAACGTCCGATCGTCATGCCGCCGCGGGTCAACCAAGCCGGTGACACGGCTCTGCTGACCGTCATTCCGAAGAGTGGTCCAAGCAGCACGGCGACCGAAGATCTGGTCAGCGACATCCGCGGTGTGAGCCCGCAACTGCGCGACACCACCGGCGCGACCCTCGCGGTGACCGGCCAGACCGCCGCCAACATCGACGTCTCCGAGAAGCTTTCGGACGCGATGCTGCCCTACCTCGCCCTGATCGTCGGGCTCGCGTTCCTGTTGCTGATGCTGGTGTTCCGCTCGGTCGTCGTCCCGTTGAAGGCGACGCTCGGCTTCCTCGGCTCGGTGGTCGCGACCTTCGGCGCCGTCGTCGCGGTGTTCCAGTGGGGCTGGCTGACCGACCTGCTCGGCGTGAAGACGACCGGACCGATCATGAGCATGCTGCCGATCCTGCTGATCGGCGTGCTGTTCGGGCTGGCGATGGACTACCAGGTGTTCCTGGTGACGCGGATGCGCGAGGAGTACGTCCACGGCGCCGACCCGCAGCAGGCGATGGTCACCGGATTCCGGCACGGTTCGCGGGTCGTGGTCGCGGCCGCGCTGATCATGATCAGCGTCTTCGCCGGCTTCATCCTCGCCGAGTCCTCGCTGATCCAGTCGATCGGTTTCGCGCTGGCCTTCGGGGTTCTGGTGGACGCCTTCGTGATCCGGATGACGATCGTGCCCGCGATCATGTCGCTGCTCGGCCGCGGCGCGTGGTGGCTGCCGAAGTGGCTGGACCGCATCCTCCCGGACGTCGACGTCGAAGGCGAGAAGCTCACCAAGCAGCTCGATTCCGTTGATCAGAACGAGCCCGGCGAGCGCGAGCTGGTCCGGAACTGAAAGACGCTTTACCCGAGCCCAACCACCCCACCGTGCCGACCTACGCGGGCCTAGGCGAGCCAGGCGATGGCGCCGCCGATCGCCAGCAGGGCCCCGAGCCCCAGCACGACGGCCAGGAACTTGACGCTCTTCCAGGTCGCGTAGACCCCGCCGATCAGGAACCCGCCGAGCGCCAGCAGCAGTACGGCGATGGTCGTGTTACTCACGCCCGCCAGGGTGCCACACGGTCGCCCGTGCGACCCCGCCGGGTGCAAGCGCTTGCGGCGGTGCCTAGAGAACGCCCTTCGTGGACGGGATGCCGCCTGCCCGCGGGTCCGGCTCGGTGGCCGCCCGCAGGGCTCGCGCGACGGCCTTGTACTGCGCTTCGGCGATGTGGTGCGGGTCCCGGCCATGCAGGACGCGCACGTGCAGCGCGATCTGGGCGTGGAACGACAGCGAGTCGAACACGTGCCGGGTCAGGACGAACGGATAGTTGCCGCCGATGGTGAAGCTGTTGAACTGCTCCGGCTCGCCGAGGTGCACGCAGTACGGGCGACCGGAGACGTCGATCGCGGCGTGCGCGAGGGTTTCGTCCATGGGGACCCAGGCGTCGCCGAAACGACGGATACCGCTCTTGTCGCCGAGCGCCTGGCGCAGCGCCTGGCCGAGCACGATCGCGGTGTCCTCGACCACGTGGTGCGCGTCGATGTGGATGTCGCCGGTCGCCTCGATCTTCAGGTCGAGCGAGCCGTGCGCCCCGAGCGCGGTGAGCATGTGGTCGTAGAACGGGACACCGGTGGAGACCTCCACCTGACCCGTCCCGTCCAGATCGAGCTGGACCGAAATGGACGATTCCTTGGTGGTGCGATCCACCTTGCCGACGCGAGTCATCGCGGCACCTCCTTGCTTGCCTCGAGAAAGGCGTCGTTCTCTTCCGGCGTTCCGATCGTAACCCGCAGGTGGCCCTCGATGCCGACGTCCCTGATCAGCACCCCGTTGTCCAAATAGGACCGCCAGGTCGCGAGTGCGTCCGCGAACCGTCCGAAAAGGATGAAGTTCGCGTCGCTCGGGACCGGGGTGAAGCCCAAGCCCAGCAACGACTCCGCAACCCTGTCACGCTCCGCCGCGAGCTTCGCGACCGAGGCGAGGGTGGCGTCCGCGTGTCGCAGCGCCGCCCGAGCGGCGGCCTGGGTGAGCTTCGAAAGGTGGTACGGCAGCCGCACCAGCTGGAGCGCGTCGACGATCGCGGGCGCGGCCGCGAGGTAGCCGAGCCGGCCGCCGGCGAACGCGAACGCCTTGCTCATCGTGCGGGACACGATCAGCTTGGCCGGGTACTCCTCGATCAGCTCGATGGCACTCGGCTGCGACGAGAACTCCGCGTACGCCTCGTCGACCACGACGATTCCCGGTGCCGCGTCGAGCACTCCGCGCAGTTCGTCGAACGGGATCGACCCGCCCGTCGGGTTGTTCGGGCTGGTCACGAACACGATGTCCGGACGGCGTTCGGCGATGATCCCGGCCGCTCGAACGGTGTCGAGCGTGAAGTCGGCTCGGCGCGGAGCGGGCAGCCAGTCGGTGCGCGTGCCGGCCGAGATGATCGGGTGCATCGAGTACGACGGCTCGAAGCCCAGCGCCGACCGGCCCGGACCGCCGAAGGCCTGCAGGATCTGCTGCAGGATCTCGTTGGACCCGTTGGCGGCCCACACATTCGACTCCGACAGCACCACTCCGGTCGACACCGCGAGGTAGTCCGCGAGGTTCTCCCGCAACGCGACGGCGTCGCGATCCGGATACCGGTGCAGCGAAGCGGCCTCGGCGCGGACGGCGTCGGCGACGTCGTTCACCAGTGCGTCCGGCGGCGGGTACGGGTTTTCGTTGGTGTTGAGCCGGATCGGCACGTCCAGCTGCGGGGCGCCGTACGGGGTCTTGCCCCGCAGGTCGTCGCGCAGCGGGAGCGAGTCCAGCGTGACCTCTTCGCCGATGGTCATGCCGGCTCCCCTTCGAACCGGGCCGTGATGGCCTCGCCGTGCGCGGGCAGATCCTCGGCGTTGGCCAGCGCGACCACGCGGCCGGCGATCTCGCGCAGGGCCTGCTCGCTGTAGTCGACGACGTGCACGCCCTTGAGGAAACTCTGCACCGAAAGCCCGGACGAGTGCCGCGCGAAACCACCGGTCGGCAGCACGTGGTTCGACCCGGCGCAGTAGTCGCCGAGCGAAACGGGCGCGTATGCCCCGACGAAGATCGCGCCGGCGTTGCGCACGCGGGCGGCGACCTCGCGTGCGTCCGCGGTCTGGATCTCCAGGTGCTCGGCGGCATACGCGTCGACGACCCGGATACCATCGTCCACAGTGGATACCAGGATCACGCCGGACTGCTTGCCGCCCAGCGCTTCCGTCACCCGCTCGGTGTGCTTGGTCGCGGCGACCCGGGCCGCGAGTTCCTTCTCGACCGCGTCGGCCAGCTGCTCGGACGTGGTCACCAGCACGCTCGCGGCCAGCGGGTCGTGCTCGGCCTGGCTGATCAGGTCGGCGGCGACGTGCACCGGGTCGGCGGTGTCGTCGGCGAGGATCGCGATCTCGGTCGGGCCCGCCTCCGAGTCGATGCCGATCAGCCCGCGCAGCAGCCGCTTGGCCGCGGTGAGATAGATGTTGCCGGGCCCGGTGACGGTGTCGACCGGCTCCAGCACCGTGCCGTCGGTGTCGGTGCCGCCATACGCGAGCAGCGCGACGGCCTGCGCCCCGCCGACCGCCCACACTTCGTCGACGTTCAACAGCTCCGCGGCGGCCAGGATCGTCGGGTGCGGGAGACCGCCGAACGCGGCCTGCGGCGGCGAACACAGCACGAGCGAGCCGACGCCGGCGATCTGCGCCGGGACGACGTTCATCACCACGGTCGAGGGGTAGACGGCGAGCCCGCCCGGCGCGTACAGGCCGACACGCTCGACCGGGATCCAGCGCTCGGTCACGGTGCCACCGTCGACGACCGTCGTGGTGACGTCCTGACGGCGCTGGTCGCCGTGCACCTTGCGGGCCCGCGCGATGGATTCTTCGAGAGCCTCGCGGACGGCGGCGTCCAGATTCTCCAGCGCGCTGGTGAGCTCCGCGGCGGCCACCCGGACACCGGCGGGACGGACCTTGTCGAACTTCTCGGTGTACTCGAGTACCGCGTCGACCCCGCGGTCGCGGACCGCCTCGACCACCGGCCGTACGTGATGCAGCGCCGCGTCCACGTCGTACTCGGCACGCGGGAGCGTGCTCCTGAGTTCGGCAACGGACGGGACCTGTCCACGCAGGTCGGTACGGTTCAGCATGGGTCAAGGGTACGAGGTGGCCGGATCGCGTTTGGCAGGCACACTGGTGTGGTGACCAGCGATCCCACGATAAGGGAGGCCGCCGTGCCGCGGATCGGGTTGTGCCAGCTCACGGCGAGCGAAGATCCCGAAACGAACCTGAAGCTGATTCGCGAAGACGTCGCGTCCGCGGTCGCCGACGGCGCGCGGATCGTGGTCTTCCCCGAAGCGACGATGGCCCGCTTCGGCGTTCCGATAAAGATACTGAAACCGCTCGCTCAACCCCTCGACGGACCGTGGGCCCGCGGCGTGGCGGCGCTGGCCGAGGAGAACGACGTCGTGATCGTCGCGGGCATGTTCACGCCGTCGCCCGACGGGCGCGTGAGCAACACGCTGCTCATCACGGGCGCCGGACATCACCTCGGCTACGACAAGATCCACCTGTACGACGCGTTCGGGTTCGCCGAATCCGCCACGGTGGCGCCGGGCTCCGCGCCGGTCACCTTCGAGGTCGACGGGGTCACGTTCGGCGTCGCGACCTGCTACGACATCCGCTTCCCCGAACTTTTCCGGCGGCTGGCCGACGACGGCGCCGACATCGTCCTGGTGCCGACGTCCTGGGGCGCGGGCGAGGGCAAACGCGACCAGTGGGAGGTGCTGGTGCGGGCCCGCGCGCTCGACTCCGGCTGCTGGGTGCTCGGCTGCGGGCAGGCCGATCCGGCCGCGTCCGGGACGCCGGTGAACCCGAAGGCGCCGACGGGGATCGGCTACTCGACGGTGTCCGACGGCTTCGGCCGCATTCACCGCCAGCTCGGTGCCGCTCCGGAAACCGTGGTCGTCGACGTCGACCCCGCCGTCAGCGCGAAGGCCCGCGCGGCTACCGGGGCGCTGGCGAACCGCCGGCTTTAGGGTCGACCGGCCGTTCGAAGAAGGACTCGAGCACCACGATCGTCTGCGTTCCGGTGACGCCGTCGATGGAGAACAGCCTGCGCAGGGCCGCCTGCAGCTCCTCGGTGGTCGGCGTCCGCACCTTGACCAGCAGCGACGCCGGTCCCGCGATCACGTGCGCCTCCACCACCTCCGGCAGCGCCTCGATGGCGACCTTCGTGGGCGAGTCGCCCATCCACGCGTTGGCCTCGACCAGCACGAACGCCATCACGCCGCGACCGACCGCCGCCGGATCGACGTCGACGGTCGTGCGCCGGATGACGCCCTGCTCCCGCAGCTTGCGCACCCGCTCGTGCGCGGCACCCGCGGACAGACCGACCGCCTGACCGAGCGCCGCGTACGCCTGGGTGGCGTCCCGCTGGAGTTCAGCGAGCAGAGTGCGATCTAGCTCATCCATCACTTGACCATATCAGGTTCGGCAGGACAAGGTAATCACAGAACATGGTTCTAACTCAGGGGTGATCGTATGGACATGATCAAGGCGAACTTCGAGGTCCTCGACGACCGGTTCGCGCGCTGCAACGGCGACGAGTGGATGCAACGGCTGCACACCGGCTGCCGCTGGGTCGAGGGACCGGCATACTTCCCCGCCGGCCGGTATCTGGTCTTCAGCGACATCCCGAACGACCGCATGCTGCGCTGGGACGAGACGACCGGCGCCGTCGGCGTGTTCCGGCAGCCGGCCGGTTATGCCAACGGGCATACGGTCGACGCCCACGGCAGGCTGATCAGCTGCGAACAAGGCAACCGCCGCGTCACCCGCACCGAGCACGACGGCTCGATCACGGTGATCGCCGAGACGTATGAGGGCAAGAAATTCAACAGCCCCAACGATGTCGTCGAGGCCGCCGATGGCGCGATCTGGTTCACCGACCCCAGCTACGGCATCGACAGCGACTACGAGGGTTACCAGGCGGAGAGTGAGATCGGTGCTTGCCACGTCTATCGCGCCGACCCTGTCGACGGCTCGGTGCGGATCGTCGCGGACGACTTCACCCGCCCGAACGGTCTCGCCTTCTCCCGTGACGAGTCGCTGCTCTACATCGTCGACACTCGCCAGAAACCCAGCCATATCAGGGTTTTCGAGGTCAAGGACGACGGCTCACTCGCCGGGGGCGAGATCTTCGGTACCTGCGACAACGGAGTGTTCGACGGCGTCCGCGTCGACAACACCGGCCGGGTCTGGGCCGCCGCCTACGACGGCCTGCACTGCTTCGCGCCAGACGGGACGCGGATCGGCAAGCTGCGGATTCCCGAGGTGTGCTCGAACCTGACCTTCGGCGGGCCGCGGCGGAACGACCTGTTCATCACGGCTTCGAGCTCCGTCTACACGCTGCGGGTCAACTTCACCGGATGAGGCGGGCCGGCGGCTACCGCAGCAGGCCTTCCCGGATCGCGACCCGGACGAACCCGGCACGCCGCCGTTCCCCGGTCTTGTCCCGGATCCGGTCGAGGTAGGAGCGGACCGTCCGCACGCTGATGTTGAGAATGTCCGCGACGTCGACGTCGCGTTCGCCGGCCGCGACCAGCCGCAGGACCTGCTTTTCCCGTTCCGACAAAACGATCTTCGGTCCGGCGTGGCGTTCCTCGCTGTCCTGGATGATCATCCCGGCCAACGTCGGTGACACGTACGCGTTGTCGTCGGCGATGGTGCGGATGGCGCGCAGCAGTTCGTCGCCGTCGACGTCCTTGGACAGGAAGCCCTTCGCGCCGGCCTGCATCGCGCCGAGGACCTCGGGTTGCTCGGCGTGGGCGGACACCACCAGCACCTTGTGCCCCATCTGTCCCACCTCGAGCACGGCGGCGGCATCCTGGACGCCGCGGAGCTTGAGGTCGAGGACGACGACACTGCCCGGCGGCTGCTCCTGCACGGCGAATCTGGCGACCGAATCGGCGACGGCACCCAGCTCGATATCCGGGGCCTCGGTGAGGACGCGCGCGACGGCGTCCCGGTACAGCGGATGGTCCTCGATCACCCCGACCTGGATCGGCGTGCTGCGTTTCGGCTGCTCGTCTGCGTTCACCGGCGTCCTTCGAATCCGCCCGCGTCGTCGCGGGGCGCGATCGGCCGCGAGGGGCCGGGCACTTCCGGAAACGACGTGAGCCCGAGCTGGATGGCCTTGCGGACCAGGCCGGCCCGCCTTCTCTCTCCGAGTTTGTCACGGATCCGGTCCAGATAACCCCGAACAGTCCGGACTCCGATACCGAGAATGCGCGCGATGTCGATATCCCGCTCCCCGGCGGCGACCAATCGCAGCACCTGTTTCTCCCGCGCGGAAAGCGCGATCTCCGGTCTGGGGGCCGGCCGGTCGGCATTGTCCTTGATGATCATTCCGGCCACCACCGCGGAAACATAGGCACGCCCCTGCGCGACCGTTTTGATCGCGATCAGCAGCTCGTCGACGTCGACATCCTTGGACAGGAAACCCTTGGCACCGGCGGCGATCGCGCCTAGCACCTGCTCCGGCTCCGCCTGCGCGGATACCACGAGCACGTGATGTCCCAGCTCACAGACCTGAAGTACGGCAGCGGCCCCGGCGATCCCCGGCAAGCCGAGATCGAGCAGAACCACACTTCCCCGCGGCTGTGGGTGGGCGTGGAAACGCGCGACCGAATCGACGACCGCGCCGAGTTCGATGCCCTCGGCCTCGGTGAGCACGCGGACGACGGCGTGCCGGTACAGCGGATGGTCCTCGATCACCGCGACGTCGACCCGGTCGGTCTCCTGCTTTTCCCCAGTCATCCGCACGTTCCGCTCACCCCGTTCCACCCGCCACGGAAACCGTCCGGCCCGCCACCGCCGGATCCAACGCGGGACCTCGCGGCACCAAAGCCAGCAATCCGCCCGGAATCGATTGCTTCACCGCGGAGCCGTAGCCGAGCGAAGCCAGTGCCTCGGCACTCGCCACCGGATACTTCAGCCCGGTGTCGGTCACGACATAGACCGTGCCGGCCCCCGTTTCGGTCACCACCGCACCACCCGACGGCGGCACGAAGATCTCGTCGGCGGCCAACGCGTCCGTGCGTGTGGTCACCGGAATCGCCTTCGCTCCTTCCGGCAACGGAACCTGCGCGGAGATCAGGATCCGCGATCCCTGCGCGCACAGGGTCACGGATTGTCCGGTAGCGGACGCTTTTCGCGGGATCCGATCGGGATAGTCCGCCGGATCCGCGCCGCCCGCGCGAGGCGCGCCGACCTTGGGCACAGCCGCGACATCGGCGGCGCGCACCGCGACCGGAGCCGGGACTCCGTTGTAGGCGCCCGAATTCTCCGGAGTGTTGAGCAGCAGGCTCGCCTCGGTCTGGCCGATCGGCTCGAGCCCTTCGGCACGGACGAGGTAGTACGAAGTCGCGTTGTCCGGCGAGGCCATCGCGTCGATGACGCCCAGCACAGAACCGACCTTCGTCTCGGTGGTCCCGACGCGAGGACCTGACCGGCCGGCGTCCTCGACCGCGCGATAGGTCAGGTCGCGTCCGGCGGCGACGGTGCCGATCCAGCGCGACGACACGGCGATCGCGGGATAGGTGTCGAACTGCAGAGCGGCTGCCGCCTCCGCGCTGAGCTGGTAGCGGCGCCCGGCGGTGACGAGGTAGCGCTCGCCCTCCGGAACGCGGACCACGACGGCCTGATTCCTCGGCAGCTCGATCCCCGACGCCGGCGGGCCGAGCAGCACGGTCGACGCCGGTTCGGCCGACGCGGGGGCGTCCTGGGTGGTGCGGGAGCAGCTGGTCCACGGTGCGGCGACCAGCGCCGACGAAGCCGGCAGCGAATCGGGGGCGCCGGGAATGCCGATCTGCGAACCGCGCGGTGCCTTGGCGAGTTTGTCCGCCGGGACGGTCACGGTGGCCTCGCCGTTGCCACCGGCGAGCAGCCGCGCGGACGCGTAGTTCAGGACGGGATGCAGCGCGCCGTCCTGACCGAGGATGTACCGGGCGCCGGTCCCCTCTTCGACGATCACCTTGCCGCCTGCCAGCCAGTCCTTACCGCCGGACGGGTTGAGCAGGCCGATCACGCCGAAGACCGCGGTGATCAGGAGTGCGACGCCGAGGCCGAGCACGGTCCCGAGAACCAGCCTGCGGCTCGGCGAAACGGGGTGGTTGGCGTCGGCGGAGACCAGTGCGGAAACCAGCCTCCGGCGGAGGAACTGGTAGGCCTGGATCTGGTCCCGCTGCGTCCACACGCTCCCGTCCCCCGCCGTTCCGTCCCCGCCCCGTCCGAGGGTGCTCACGTTAGGTTCCGGGCCGGGGAACGGTGAGGGTAATTTTTACGCCCTCGCTTGCGTGAAGCGCCGCTACCGTCGGGCGCGAGCACGGAGGAGGAAGCCCTTGCCGGTCCGCCCGTTTCAGGCCGCCCTCTGGGAGATCGCCGCGATAGCCGTTCTGCTGGCGTTCACCGTCGACGGCGTTTCGCAGCCCACGCGGATCACCATCGCCGCCGCGGCAGGCGTCCTCGTGCTGACGACGTCGATCCGGTTCGGCGGGCGCCACGCCGCCGGCTGGCTGCTCACCTGGGCCGCCTATCACCTCCGCCGCAAAGGCACCCGGCGCGAGGTGCCCGATGCCCTGCAACGCCTCGCCGGTGCCGTTCGTGTACGCCAGCACGTCGATCGCGCGGGCAACCGCTTCGGCGTGGCCGAGGTCGGCGACGGTTGGAGTGCCATCGTCCGGCTCACCCCCGGAGCCGTCGCGCCCGGCCCGGAGATCTTGGTGAGCATCCTGCGGGAGGCGTACCACGGCACCGGCATTCCCCTTTCCAGCGTCCAGCTGCTGACCTGGACCGTCCCTAATGGACAGTCGGTCCTCCGGATCCGCTGGCTTTCCGTGCGCTACCGGCCCGAACACGCCCCGATCGCGGCACTGGCCCGTGGCGGCGGCGAACTCGGGGCGCTTCGGAGCACGGCTTGTGCCGCACTGTCACTGATGGGCTCACTCGCCGAGGCCGGACTCGAAAGCACCGTCCTCGAAGCCGACGAGCTGGCCAAGGAACTGCGGGTCGCGCTCGGCAGCGGTCAGGACGCGCCGGTGGACGGCTGGCGTGCGTGGGATTCACAGGTCTGCTACCGGCCGCGGTCGGAACGGGACCTCACGCGGACACTTGACCTGTACGTTCCCGGATCGGCGTTCACGGCGACTTCCTTTACGCTGCATCGCTCCCCAGGTGGCCGGGAGCGATCCGAGGTGACCATCCGCGTTGGCGCCCGGCCTGGCGATCCCGTCGCGCGACCGTCCGGGGTCGCGGTCACTCCGCTGCACGGACGGCATGCGGCGGCCGTTCGGCAGACCTTGCCGCTGGCGCTGGAGCCCTGAGTTCCCTGGAGCGTTCGCATACTTGAATGCCCTTCACCTGATCTTGATTTGCCCATATCGTGCACGGAGAAAGCGCTTACTAGCGGAGTGGGCGTGCTCGTCGGAAGGGCCATGATGTCCCGGTCGCGATGGGTCCTGTTCGTATGTTCGATCGTGTTGGCGGGGCTGCTCGTGGCGCCGACGAGCGCACAGGCCGCACCACGGTTCACCGTGTTGGTGTTCTCGAAAGTCAACGGATTCGTCCACGACTCGATCCCGGCGGGCAAGGCCGCGATCACCGAGCTGGGAGAGCAGCACAACTTCGCGGTGACGGTGTCCGATGACGCCGCCATCATCAGCGACAGCGGGCTCGCCCCGTTCGACGCGGTGATCTTCAACAACACCAACGGCCGGGACGGCGCGGTGCTGGACACCGGTCAGCGAGCGGCGCTGCAGCGGTATGTCCAGGCAGGCCACGGATTCACCGGCATCCACTCGGCGAGCGGCAGCGACCGCGACTGGCCCTGGTACGACGCCATGCTCGGGGCCAAGTTCACCACCCACCCGGCCATCCAGCAGGTGAGCGTCCAGGTCGACGACCGGGTGCACCCGTCCACCAAGAACCTCCCTCAGAACTGGGTGCGCACCGACGAGTTGTACGACTTCGCCGCGAACCCGCGTGGCAACGTGCACGTGCTGGCGAGCCTCGACACGCGCAGCTACACCGGCCACACGATGGGCGCCGACCACCCGATCGCCTGGTGTCAGAACTTCGAGGGCGGCCGATCCTGGTACACCGGGCTAGGGCATTCGAGTTCCGCCTATTCGGAGCCGCTGTTCCGCGCACATCTGCTGGGCGGGATCGAGTGGGCGGCGGGCGCGGTGCCCGGCGACTGCGGACCGACCGAGAGCGAGCGGTACGAGAAGATCACGCTCGACGACAACACCGACGACCCGCTCGACATGGAGATCGACTCGACCGGACGGGTGTTCTTCGTCGAACGCGGCGGCGCGGTCAAGGTGTACGACCCGGCGGTGCGGCTGACCAAACTGGCCACCCGGCTCGAGGTACTGGTGGTGCACACCCACGGTATGCACGGGATCGCGCTGGACCCGGACTTCGCCGACAACCATTGGCTCTATCTCTATTACACACCGCTGAGCGGGACGGTGAACCGGATCTCGCGGTTCACCTTCGACGAGGCGACCGACACGGTCGACAAGGCCAGCGAGAAGATACTGATCACCACACCATCGCAGCGCCAGGTGAACGCGCACGAGGGTGGCGGCATGAAGTTCGACAGCGCCGGCAATCTCTACATCGCCACCGGCGACAACGCCACGCCTTGCTGCAGCGGCTATGGCCCCTTCGACGAGCGGCCTGGCCGGGAGAACGACGACGCGCAGCGCTCGTCGGCGAACACCAACGACCTGCGCGGTAAGCTCCTGCGCATTCATCCGGAACCCGGTGGCACGTATACGATCCCGTCCGGCAATCTGTTCGCTCCCGGCACCCCGCGAACTCTTCCCGAGATCTACGCGATGGGCCTGCGCAACCCGTACCGAATCCACATCGACCCCGAGACCGACTGGGTCTACTGGGGCGAGATCGGGCCGGACGCCAGGACCGACTCGCCCACCCGCGGCCCGATGGGCTACGACGAGTTCAACCAGGCCCGGACCGCAGGCAACTATGGCTGGCCGCACTGCATCGCCTCGAACCTGCCCTATGTGGACTTCGACTTCGCGACCGGCACCTCGGGCGCACCCTTCGACTGTGCGGGCGGCCCGGTCAACGACTCGCCCAACAACACCGGCCTACGCAACCTTCCGCCCGCGCGAGACGCCTGGCTGCCCTATCCGTACGGCGTGTCCCCGACCTGGCCGGAGCTCGGCAGCGGCGGGCGCCTGGCGATCGGCGGCCCGACGTACCACTTCGATCCGAACCTGAACTCGGAGAACAAGTTCCCGGCCTACTACGACGACACCATGCTGATCGCCGACTGGACGCGTAACGCGATCTTCGAGGTGAAGCAGGACGCCGACGGTAAACCCTTCTCCCTCAACCGGTTCATGCCGAGCGCCAAGTTCCTGCGGCCCATCGACATGGAGTTCGGCCCGGACGGCTCGCTCTACCTCATCGAATGGGGAACCAACTACGGCGGATCGGGGCGCGGTGACCCGAACTTCGACTCGGCGGTCTACAAGATCAACTATGTCCGGCCGGGCGAGCGTTCCCCGACGTCCCGTGCCGCCGCGACACCGAGGAACGGCCAGGCTCCACTGACCGTCGCGTTCTCCAGCGCCGGTTCCGCCGATCCCGATCAGGGCCAGGCGATCCGGTTCGAGTGGGACTTCGACGGCAACGGCACCACCGATTCGACCGCGGCCGACGCCAGTCACACCTACCAGGTCAACGGCGACTACACCGCCCGGCTCACGGTCACCGATCCCACCAACCGCTCGACGGTGGCCAATGTGCCGATCACGGTCGGGAACACGGCGCCGACGGTGACCCTGAACGGCCCCGCCGATGGGCAGATCTTCGACTTCGGCGGCCAAGTGCCCTTCTCGGTAACGGTGACCGATCCGGAGGATGGCACCATCGATTGCCAGCAGGTGATCACCCAGCCGGCGCTCGGCCATGCTCAGCACGCGCATCCGCTCGAGCAGTACCGCGGTTGCGGCGGCACCATCCAGACGATCGTCGACTCAGGACATACGTCGAACGACGAGATCTTCTACGTCGTCGACAGCAAGTACACCGACCGCGGCGCGAACGGCGTGGCCAAGCTGACCAGCGGTGACTCGGCGGTCCTTCAGCCTCGGCACAAGGAGGTCGACCACTACACCCGGCAGAGCGGCACCAATCTGTTCGACACTCAAGACGGCACCGGCGGCAAGCTGGTCGGCAATATCTCCCACGGTGACTGGGTCAGCTACGAACCGGTCAACCTGGCCGGAGTGGACGCCCTCCGGCTACGGGTGGCCAGCGCGGGTCCCGGCGGCTTCATCGACGTCCGCCAAGGCAGCCCGACCGGGCCGCTGCTGGGCAGCGTCGCGGTACCGGTGACCGGTGGCCCGCGAAACTGGACCACGGTGACCGCCGATATCACCGATCCTGGCGGCAGCTATGAACTGTTCCTGGTCGCCCGCAACCCATCCAGTACCGCCGATCTGTTCAATGTGGACTGGATGGAGTTCGCTCCGCTGGTGGAGGCGGCCACCCTGTCGCTTCCGATACCACTACCCGTCGGGCAGCCGTCCACGGCGACCGTGGCGGTCACCAACCGCACCGCGGCTCCGGTGAACGCGACGGTCGGCCTCAAGGTGCCGGCCGGCTGGACCACCTCGCCGGTCACCGCGCCGGTCGGCGCCGGTGCCACCGCGAACGTCGCGGTTCCGGTAACACCGCCGTCGCAACCACTCGGTGCCGGTCGTTTGTCCGAAGTGGACATATCAGCGCAGGTGAGCGTGCCCGGTCAGCTCGCGGGCGGGATCCCGCATGCCCGCACCTATCTGGCACCGGCCGGGCAGGACTCCGTGTACGCGCTGGACGCCGGCAGCGCGACGAGTCCGTTGGTGCCAGGCTACCGAGGACTCGACCCCGCCACGATGTACTCGCCGGGTACCGGGTTCGGCTGGCTCGCCAACGCCGGGCTGCAGTTCGGTGATCGCGGTGCTCCCGACGCGCTGCGCCGCGACATGGTGACCTCGCGGCAGCCGGCTACCCTGCGGCTGTGGGTACCGCCTGGCAGGCACTCCGTTTCGTTGCTGCGCGGCGATTCCCAGTCCGACGCCCGCCCGTTGATCGTCACCGCGAACGGGCAGCGGGTGGTGAACGGCGGAATGCCGTTGGCCGCCGGACAATGGGGCTGGGAGCAGTTCACCGTGGACGGGCGGGCCGGCGGTCAGGTCGTCGATCTCCAGTTCTCCGGCCAGGCGGCGGAGTTCTGGCGGCTGAACGCGCTCGTGGTGCGGCGGCTGGAGCCGACAACCTCGTGAACGACTCGTGAGTGGTAATGGTGGTTAGAACCGTCATTACCACTCACGAGAGGCGCGAGGTCCATTCAGTACCGCAGGGCGCGCAGGTAGTTGAAGCTGTTGCGGGCGGTCTGTAGCGCCGCGGGCTGGTCGTCGCGCTCGACGAGCCAGAACTTGACGCCGCCGCGGTCCGCCTTCTCGAAGATGTGTCCCCAGTCGACGGTCCCGGAGCCGACGTCGGTCCAGTTTCCGGCGCCGTCGTGATCCTTGACGTGGAGAACCGGGAAGCGGTGCGGGTTGTCGTCGAAGAGCCGACGGCAATCCGCGCCCGCGCTGTCGGCCCAGCCGATGTCCAGTTCGAAGCCGACATCGCGTGGGTCGGTCTCGTTGAGCAGGATCTCGTAGAGGCGCTGACCGTCGATGGTCCGGAACTCCTGGTTGTGGTTGTGGTGGAGCACGCCCATCCCGAGTTGCCTCGCCGCGGCGCCGGCTTCGTTGAGCTGCCGGGCGCCCAGGCGCATCCCGTCGATCGTGTACATCGAGCCGGGGAAGGACGAAAGGACCAGCCACCTGACCCCGATGGTCCGCGCGTCGGCCAGTTTCTGCGGCCAGTTGTTCAGGATGTCGCCGTGTCCGACGTGCAGAATGACCGGGCGAACCCGGGCCGCGCGGCACATGTCACGGATTTCCGCCGCCGGACGGGGGAACGAACTAACTCCGACACAGGCATAGCCAATGCCGGCCATGGCATTCAGCGTTCCCTGTGGGTCGGCCGCCAGCATGTCGCGGACGGTGTACAGATGCATGCCGATACCGCTCGGTGGAATTCGCCGTAGGCACTCGGCACTGTCGTCGGCGGCCGTGGCCTGGCCGCCGAGAGCGGCCGTCCCGGCGGCAGCGACCGCGGCTCCGCCGAACATCCGAAGGACCGTACGTCGAGCCAATCCTCGAATCTCTTCCATACCGGGAAAGTACCGTAAGTAAGCGCTTTCTTGCCAGCAGCTCCGAGATCCATCTGGTCGTCTACCCGCGTACGGCCTCGTAGACCCCGGCGATCATGCCGACGAACGGCACCAGCGACAGCAGCACCAGGAACTCGGTGATATCCAGAGTTCTTGCCCAGTAAGGAGAACGGCGTCCCTTCGCGACGCGGGGCGCGTAGGTGAGGCAAACGGCCGCGGCGACGACGACGGCGCAGCCCGCGCCGAAGACGACCGAACGCATGCCGCTCGACGCGAGCCAGAACCCGGCCGCCGCCAGGGCGGCCGCGCCGAAGCCGATGAGCACGAGCCGCTGTGACCGTCCGGCGAACGCGCGGGAACGCAGCATCAGCGCCAGCCCGAGCAACGCCGAAAGCCCCGCTTCCCAAGGCCCGCCCGAAGAAGCCAGCACCACGGCCGAAGCGAGCACGGTCATGCCGAGCGCGACGAGCAAGCCGGCCAGCAACGCCTGTGCGTACGACGTCCCGCCGATCATGTCCTCGCCGAGCGAAGGGGCTTCGTCGGCGCGGAACGCGTCCATATCTTCGGGCACCCGTGGCAGCGGAAGCCTTCCCAGACGCAGCGCCAGCATCGGCGCCACGGCGGCCAAAGCGGTCGCGATCACGGCGACGACGGCGGCCGCCGAAGCCGGCCGGACGCCGGTCAGCAGCACCACGGCGGTGGTGACGGCGCCGAGCCCGGCCGAAACGGTGACCGCGACGAACCACGGCAGCCGGTCCGCCACCGAAACCGCCGCGATCACGCCGTACACCGTCACTGCGGCGAGCCCGGCGGCGAGCGGTCCGGCGGACAGCGAGAACAGCGGATGCGGCGGCAGAATCGACATCCCGGCCAGTAGCGCCGCGCCGACGCCGGCGAGCGCTCCGGCGGCACCGGCCTCCGCGTCGCCGTACGCCCTGCTCAGCGCGCCGCCGCCCAGCACAAGAACCAGGGCGAGCAGTCCGGTTCCGATCGGCGCGAGCACGCTGCCGGACGCGGCCGCCTGCACCAGCAGGCCACCGGCGAGCAGCAGCACCACCGACGCGACGATGCCCGCCTTGCGGGCCACCGATGGTCCCCACCGTCCGGTCCCCGACTCCGCGACGCTGGCGATCGAGTCCACGACGTCGTCGAAGAGCAGCGGGCCACGTGGCCGCTCGCGCGGGGTCAGATGCAGGACCTCGCCGTCACGCACCTGCGCCGCGGCGACCGTCAGCCCGAGCGCGAGCGGTGCCCCGCCGAGCCGCGACAGCACCCAGCCGGGATGCTCGGCCGACGCCTGCCCCGACGCCCCCGCCAGCCGGACCAGCTGCGGAACGAGTTCGGCGAACGTGCTTTGCTGCGGCAGCGCCACATCGACGCGCGCCCGCGGTGTCACCACCGTGACGCGGCGAGTGGAGCCCGCGATCGCGGCCGTCATGCTTCCGGCGACTTGGCGGACTCGATGACCGGGGCGAATTTCGCGCTGCTGGCCTCGGCCAGTTTCTGCAGCCCGTTGTTGACCGCCTCCAGCACGATCTCGGAAAGGTTCCGCGCGTCGTACTGGCGCAGCGCGCGCGGGTCGATGTCGATCGAGGTGAACCGGCCGTCGCCGCGCAGCACCACGGAGACCTCGTTCTGCCGCGAATGCGCCTTGACCTCCATCGCCTCGACCGAACGCTGGATGCGCTGTACCTCTTCGGTCTGCTTCCGGACCTGTTCCAGCAGCTCGTCCATATCCGGCACGGCGTAGGGGTCGGTGGTCACTGGCCTTCTCCTTCATCTGCGGTGAAATCCCGCCGGACGTGGACACTGCCCACGAACCGGCGGAAGTCGTCGCCGAGGCGGCGTGCCGCCTCGGGAGTGGCGGTGCAGGCGATCTCGAGGATCAGCCGGTCGGCCGGGCTGTCACCGGGCACGGTCAGCTGCACCTGGGTCTGCACGAGGTCCTGTCCCTCGCCGGTACGGACACGCAGTACCTGCGTCACACCGGGGGCGATACCGGTGCCGATCACCTTGCGCCGCACCACTTCGAGCGCCGCCATGGACCGGCCGAGGCGTTCGACGGCCTCGTCCGCGATGTCGGTGATCTGCGCCTGGTCCGGCCGCCGGCCGACGCTCAGGGTGATGTTCGGGGTGAAGTCCTCCGCCGGTTCGCTGTGCACAGCGACGAAAACCGCGCCGGCGGCACCGACGGAAGCGGGATCGACGGCGACCCAGCCGTCCGGGATGTCGAATCCGAGCGGAAGGGAAACCCGGTCCTGCTCCATCGCGCTGCTCATCCCCATCACCACGAACCCACGTAGGAGACCGCGTCGTCCCACGCCTCGCCGACGGCGTCCGCCGCCTGGCCCGCCGTGTCGCCCACCGCGTCGACGGCCGCGCCGCCGTATTCGCCGACGGTGTCCGCGATCTTCGGCAGGTCGATGTCGATCTTCGCGCCGAGCCCGGCGCCGAGGCCGAGTGCGACCCCCGCCTTGAAGTTCACCTTGATATGACCGGCGTCGTAGACCGCCTGGCCGTCGAGTTGCGCGCCGA
This sequence comes from uncultured Actinomycetota bacterium, assembly GCA_963766045.1. Lineage (GTDB taxonomy): Bacteria > Actinomycetota > Actinomycetes > Mycobacteriales > Pseudonocardiaceae > Amycolatopsis. Next base: position 242,453 of record CAVXYN010000004.1, read on the forward strand.
GTCCATATTGGAGGGTCCCGCTCGCGCCGGCCCCGATCCCGGCGACGTCGGCCGCGAGCTCGCCCTCGACCTTGCCGCCGACGAAAGCGTTGGCGTGCAAACCGACGCCGTGCGCCCCCGCCTGTACCGAACCGTTGACCTCGCCGCCGGCGAACGCCGTCCCCTTGGCACCGGCGGAAGCGACGCCCCACTCCTGTTTGCCCTCGACCTCTTCTTTGAAGGCCGCGAGTTCGGCGTGTCCGGCCGCCTTGACGTCCCAGCCCTGCGAGGAGACTTTGGCGTCCCAGCCGGGCGTGAAGCCGTCCTGTTCCTGTTTCCACTTGTAGTAGGTGATCTCGGTGTTGTTCCAGGCCTTGTCGCGCAGCCCGTCGGGTTTGGCACGGCCGAACGGGGTGTCCGCGGCACGAGGTGCGCGAGTGCCTTCGAGACCGTCCCAGGTGAGCTTCTTCCACCCGGAATTGCCGAGCCAGGAAGGATGACCGCGCGGGCGCTTGCGGCCGTCGAGCGTCTCACCGTTGAGCCAGTGCAGCGGGCCACGGCCCCATTTGCCGAGCTCATGCTCGATCCGGCCGACGCCGTCGGGCGGGAACAGCCGCGCGAGTTCGTCGCTCAGCTCGTTCGCGATCTCCTCGGCCGCCTGCGCGGCGCGTTCACCCAGCTGTCGGGCCGCGGAGATGAAGGCGTTGACGGCACCGGCGTTCGCGGTCCGCGCCTGGCTCGTGAGCTGGGCGGCGTACTGGTCGAATTGCGCGAGGATCGAGTCCACACAGGACCGTGCGCCCCGCAATGCCTGTGCCGCGGCCTTCAACCGGTTCGACTGGTCGCTCAGCTTCGCGCCGAGCTCACCGAGTTCTTGGCCCATTTTTCCGGCGGCCGTGGCGAAAGCGGTGTAGGCGTCGCCTTCCCAGGAGGCGTTCAACGCCGTCGCGGCCTGGCCGATCTCCGTCGCCCGCCCCGAAACCGTCGAAGCTCGCTCACCACAACGCTGCGCGGACGCCGTCAACGCCGAAGGATCACCCGTGACCCGCCGCTGATACTCGACGACGAGTCGCCGGTAGTTCGTGAGTATCGAGTGCACAACTCCCGACGCGTCGACCACACCGCTCCCCCACACGGTTTACCTGCCCTTCGCCGGTGAATCCGCAGCGGCGCTGTCCACGTCGATATCGATGTGCTGCTCGAAATGCTTGTCGCCGTAGCTCATGTCGATATCGATGTCGATGTCCTGACCACCCGGCGCCTGCACGGTCGACTGGCCGGTGTTCAGGTCGGTGGTGATCACGACCTGGTTCGCCCCGGTGGGTGCGCCCGGCGCGGAACCGGTTGAGGATCCGCCGCCCGCGGGTCTGTCCACCGGGATCCAGGCGTCGGCACCGCCCGGCCACGATCCCTGGGAACCACCGGAATCGCCGGCGAGCGCGGGCGGGCGGTACTGGGTGAACGGCGGTGCTTGCGGATCGGTGACCGGGGTACCGGAAACCGCCCCGTTGCCCGCCGAACCGTTGCCGGAATCGTTGTGGCCGAACAGTTTCTGGACTTCACCGATGATGGTGGCGATCTGGGTGATCTGGTTGGCGAGGTCGACGACGCCGAGCGCCTTCAGCAACGCGCCGATCGCGGTGATGAATGTGCGCAGAGACGCACTGGTCGCGGTGGAAAGCGCGACGGCGGCGCCGTACGTCCACGGATTCGACATCAGCCCGGCGACCGTCGGATTCACCGCGGCGACCACCGCACGGTAGGCCTGCTGCGCGGTCTTGATCAGCGTGCCGGCGATGCCGAGCAGCTCGGCACCCTTCTGCACCACCTGGATGATCTTCGTCAGGGAGTTCAGGGAGTCGGTGATCTTCTTCAGCGCGGAGTCGGACGCCGCACCGGACCAGATCTTGCCCAGCTGCTCGGCGGCCTTCGTCACCTCGTTGTACATCGTGAGGAACTCGTTGGCCTTCTTGAGCACCTCGAGCACGTGCTTCGCGATCTGCTCCGGCTGTCCGGTGACGATCTGCGGCAGGAAGGTGATCGGCCCGCCCGAGGACGCGGTCGCGTCCATCGCGCTGGAATTCGGGTAAGTCAGCATGGAACCTCGCTCCTCAGGCCGGGATTCAGACGGACGCCGGGCGGTACACGCTGACCTTCGCCAGGCCGTGGATGTCCGCGTCGAGGAGTCCGTGGTTGTAGAGCAGCCCGCCCTCTCCGGCGATGGCGATGATCGGCTTGCTGTCGGAGAACAGAATCGGCTCGACCACGACGACGTCGCCGCTGTGGACGCCGCCCGGCACGTCACCGAAATTGCGTGCGGTACCGGCGTAGACCTCGATCACGCCCACCCGCGCCTGGTTGTCGGCGTCACCGGCCAGCCAGTCGTTGAAATCCGAGACGCCCTGGAACCGGGTGTCGGTGATCGGGTGGTCGCCGAGCTGTCCCAGCCGCGCGTCCCCCAGGTAGCGCAGGACGTTCCCGACCGACGACGGTTCGCCACTGCCGCCGGCGCTGTCGTTGATGGCCAGCGTCGCCAGCTCGGCGGCGTGCGAGTTCCCCCAAATCGACGACGAAGACCCGCTGCCGCCGGACGGACGGCCGCCGTAACCACCCGCGACCGCTTCATCGGCGGCCTGGTAGGCGTCGGCGCTGCTCTTGATGAAGCCGTTGATCTGCTGCAGCAGTTGCAGAAGAGTACGGACCGCGACCACCTGCTGGCTCTGCATCGCGGTGTTGGCGGCCGCGACCGCGCTGCCGAAGGTGGCGAACGACATCGGCTGGACGACGGTACGTTCGAGGTCGGCGACGACGTTGATGCCCTGCATGATGATGCCGCCGAGGTTCCCGACCGCCGAGCGCATCGCCTCGGGCTCCGCCCGGTACTCGCCCGTGCCGACCATGGTTCTCCTTCTCTCTTCCCCCATGTCTTCTGCGCCTGTTCCAGCAGCGTAGGTTCGCCACTCGGAGTGAGCGGACGGCAAAAGTACCCACCGCGCGGTCGGCACGAGTGGCCAGAATGATCGGCAGGATTACCCACAAGCGGCCAGAAAGACCCTGATGAGCGCCACTCGCGACCGCCTGCCGGCACTGGGCGAGCAGCCCGGTGAAATCGTCCTGCAGTCCCCGCCGTTGCTGCCGAAGGGCTCCTCCGGCGGAGCGATGCAGCTGCTGATGTTCATGCCGATGATGCTGGGCATGGGCGCCATGTCGTTCGTCTACATCGGACGCGACGGCGGCGTGATGACCTGGATCTTCGGGGCGCTGTTCATCACCGCGATGGGCGGCATGGTCGTGATGTCGCTCGGGCGCGGCGGGATGGCGAAGAAGGCGCAGATCAACGAGGAACGCCGCGATTACCAGCGATACCTGACCGGGTTGCGGGGTCAGGTCCGCGAGATCGCGGACAGCCAGCGTGCGGCGATGACGGCGTTGCAGCCCGATCCGGCGGATCTGTGGGCATATGTGGAGTCGGGAAAGCTGTGGGATCGCCGCCGGTCCGATCCGCAGTTCGCACAGGTTCGGGTGGGTACCGGGCCGCAGCGGCTCGCGACACCGTTGAAGGCGCCTCAAACCGTTCCGCTGGAAGACCTCGATCCGGTGTGCTCGACCAGCCTGAAGCACTTCATCCGGACGTATTCGACGGTGGACGGGCTTCCGGTCGCCGTGTCGCTGCGGTCCTTCGCGCAGATCTCGCTGTCCGGGCGCCGCCCCGATGCCGTGGGGACGGCTCGCGCTCTGCTCACCCAGCTCGCGACCTTCCACTCGCCCGCCGATCTGCGGGTCGCGCTGTGTGTGAAGGACGATCGGCTGCACGACTGGGAATGGGCGAAGTGGCTGCCGCATGTGGCGTCCACCGCTGCGGACGCCGCCGGGCCACGGCGGCTTGTCGACGACACCGCCGGGAAGCTCGCCGACCTGCTGGGGGCCGACCTCGGCGACCGGCCCGCGTTCACCCGGCGACCGGATACGCGGCTCGAGCAGCCGCACGTCCTCGTGATCGTGGACGGTGGGCACACCCTTGGCGATTCCCGGCTGGTCACCGATGTGGGCCGGCTCGGGGTCACCGTGCTGGAGATCGGCGCCGAGCAGCCGCGAGCGGTGTCTTCCGAACGGCTCTTGAGCCTGCATATCGGGCCCGACCAGCTCGGGATGGTCGTCGGGGATGGAACCGAGCAGCGGCTCGGTTTTCTCGGCTCACCGGACACTTTGGACCGTGGTGCCGCCGAGGCACTGGCGCGGATGCTGACTCCGCTGTTCCAAGGGACCGCGGTGGTGAGTGAAGCGCCCATGTCGGCGACCTTCGGGCTGGCCGGGCTGCTCGGCATCGGCGATCCGCGCGATACCGACACCACGGTCACCTGGGCGCCGCGCTCGGCACGGGACCGGCTGCGGATTCCCCTTGGCGTCAACCCCGAGGGCCGGTCGGTCGAGCTGGATCTCAAGGAGTCCGCCGAGGGTGGGATGGGCCCGCACGGACTGGTCATCGGTGCGACCGGTTCCGGCAAGAGCGAGCTGTTGCGGACGCTGGTGACCGCGCTCGCCGTCACGCACTCTTCGGAGAAGCTGAATCTCGCGCTCATCGACTTCAAGGGTGGGGCGACGTTCGCCGGGATGACCGGGCTGCCGCATACCTGTGCCGTCATCACCAACCTGTCCGACGATCTCGCGCTCGTGGACCGCATGGCGGACGCGCTGAACGGTGAATTGTTGCGGCGTCAGGAACTCCTGCACGCGGCCGGCAACTACGCGTCGGTGCGGGACTACGAGAAGGCCAGGGAATCCGGGGCGAACCTGCGGCCGCTGCCTTCGCTGCTGGTGATCATCGACGAGTTCAGTGAACTGCTCTCGTCGCGGCCCGAGTTCATCGATCTGTTCGTCGCGATCGGACGGCTGGGGCGGAGTCTCGGGATCCATCTCCTGCTTGCGTCGCAACGGCTGGAGGAGGGACGGCTGCGCGGTCTGGATTCCCATCTGTCGTACCGGATCGGGCTGCGGACGTTCTCCGCTTCGGAAAGCCGGGCCGTGCTCGGTGTCGCGGATGCATACCAGCTGCCGCCCGTGCCCGGCTCGGCGTATCTGAAGTCCGACAACGACACGCTGATCCGGCTCAAGGCGGCCTATGTGTCGGGGGAACTTCCGCCGCGCAGCAAGATCGTGCGCAAGGATGGGCAGAGTCTCGGGCTGATGCCGTTCACCTTGGCGCCGGTGGAGATCCCGGTGACCATCGAGGCCGAGGAGCCCGCTGAAAAGGGCACCGGGGAAACGATCATCGGTGCGATGCTCGGGCGGCTCGAAGGTCAAGGGCCTGAGGCGCACCAGATCTGGCTGCCCCCGCTGGCCGAACCGCCCACTTTGGACCAATTACTGCCTCCGCTCGGCGAAGATCCTGAACGTGGGTTGTGTCCGCTCGGCTGGGGTGGCAACGGCAAGCTGATGATCCCGGTCGCGTTGGTGGACAAGCCTTTCGAACAGCGTCGGGATATGCTGTGGGCCGATTTCTCCGGTGCTGCCGGGCATGCGCTGATCATCGGTGCTCCGCAGAGCGGCAAGAGCACGCTCATGCGGGACATCGCCGCGATGCTCGCGCTGACGCATACTCCGGACGAGGTCCAGCTGTTCGTGCTGGACATGGGCGGTGGTGCGCTCGCTCCGATCGCCGGGCTACCGCACGTCTCCGGATACGCCACCCGCCGAGATGCGCAACGATGCCGCCGGGTCGTCGCTGAGCTGACGACGTTGCTCGAACAGCGCGAGGAGTTCTTCTCCGCCAACGGGATCGAGTCGATCGCCGTGTTCCGTCAGCGGCGGGCCGAAGTCCAGGAGAGCCCAGAAGGCCGTGAATCCGGCAAAAACACAGAAGGCCGTGAATTCGGGGACGTCTTCCTGTTCGTGGACAACTGGACGACGATCCGGCAGGAGTACGAACAGCTCGAAGAACAGATCACCGGCCTGGCCGCGCGCGGGCTCGGTTTCGGTATCCACGTCGTCGTCTCGCTGAACCAGTGGATGGGTATGCGGGCGCCACTGCGCGATGCCATCGGTACGCGGTTCGAACTACGGCTCGGCGATCCCGCGGATTCCCTGATCGACCGCAAGGTCGCCCTGAACGTGCCCGCTGACAGGCCCGGGCGGGGCCTTACCGCGGACAAACTGCACTTCCTCGCCGCGCTTCCCCGGATCGACTCGGATCAGCGTCCGGAGACGGTCGGCACCGGCGGGCTCGATCTGACTCGGCGGATTTCCGCTGCTTGGAATCGTGGTTTGGCACCGCAGGTCAGGCTACTTCCGCCGGAGGTCCCACTGGATTCGCTGCCCGCGGCGCCTCCGAAACAGGTCACACTCGGAATCGCGGAATCGAACCTGCGGCCGGTATATCTGGACTTCGCCACCGAGCCCCATTTTGTGGCCTTCGGCGATGTCGAATCGGGCAAGAGTTCGCTTCTTCGCGCGATCGCCCACGGCATCGCGTCGGCGTATTCACCGGACGAGGCGGTGATCGTCGTCGCGGACTATCGACGCGGATTGCTCGGCGCGGTGGCCGAGTCCCATTTGCTCGGGTACGCCGGTTCGGAAGGTCCGCTGACCGGGCTGATCGAACAATGTCGGCAGGCCATGCGGAACCGGCTTCCCGGGCCGGATGTCAAGCCTGAGCAATTACGTAAGCGTTCGTGGTGGCGGGGGCCGGATCTGTTCGTGCTCGTCGACGACTACGAGCTGGTCGCCGCGGTGGGACAGAATCCTTTGCTGCCACTGCTCGAGTTCTTGCCCCAGGCTCGGGACATCGGGCTTCACCTGATCGTCGCGCGTGGGAGTGGCGGGGCCGGCCGGTCGTTGTTCGAGCCGGTTCTGCAGCGGGTCCGGGAATTGGGGTCGCCGGGGATCGTGATGTCCGGGTCCAAGGAGGAGGGGGCTTTGCTGGGAGAGGTCAAACCCGGGCCTCAGCCTGCCGGGCGGGGGGTTCTGGTTTCGCGGCGGGCTGGGGTCGGGTTGGTTCAGGTTGCTTGGACCAAGCCTGTTGATTCGTGAGTGGCGGTGGGTGCCGGGCTCGTGAGTGGTAATGACGGTTAGAACCGTCATTACCACTCACGAGCTTTAGACTTAAGCGCTCAAACCATCGGTCGCCGGATTCCCAGTGCGTCCCGGTACCAGTCGGCCACTTCCGCGAACCGAGCGGAGAAGCCCGGCCCCGGGGACACACCGGTGAGTCCCCAGATCCGGCTGCTCTCGTACCAGTGATCCCGCGTGAGCAAGGAGTACTGGTGATCGGTGAGAGCAGGCATGGCCGCACGCGTGCGGGCACGGTGTTCGTCCAGCGGCAGATCCATCGCAGGCATCGGCAGGTTGAGCAGATCACATACCGCGGTGATCAGTTTGAGCACCCGCATCGGGCGCGGATCGGCGACGTGGAACACGTCACCGGAGCGCCCGGCATCGGGTTTCACCACCAAAGCGGCGATCGCCGCCGCCAGGTCGGTGACCGCGACCATCGAGGTCCGCGCCGAGGCCCCCACGACCCAGGCCGGAACCGCGTTCAGCCAGCGCACCACGTTGGGCACCACATGGCGATCGCCCGCGCCGTAAACCAGATGCGGCCGAAGCACGATGCCACCCGAAGCCAGCACCAGTCGCTCCCCCGCGAGCCGGGTGCGGCTGGCGACCGACGTCGGGTCGGTCACCAGCGCGGATTCGGACGCACCGCGATGGTCACCATCCCGGTAGACCCCACAGGTGCTGAGGTACAGCACCCGCGCGGTCCCTGCTCGACGGGCCTCCGCCAGCATGTTCCTCGTGCCGTCCTCGTTGACGGCCGTGCACGACTCCTCATCCCCACCGACCTGGCGCGCCAGGTGAACCACCGTGGAGACCCCGGTACACAACCCCTTCAGCCCGGCGGGATCGGTGAGATCGCCCTGCCACGTCACCACACCGGCATCCGTCATCCACTCGGGAATCCGACGCCGGGCGAGAACGCGAATCCTCGACCCCTGGCCTTGCGCCACCAGTTCACGCATCACAGCTGCTCCGATGAAGCCGCTCGCCCCGGTGACCAGAATGTCCGTAGAACCGGCCGCCCCAGCGCCGGCGGTCATGACGAACGCATCGCCAGGGTGCCGCCGGCGACTGCCTCGCCGTTCTGCTGGACGGCGACCCGTACCATCCGTGCGCCATCTTCCGCGGTACCGCATTCCTCGGCGAGCAGCATGCATTCTGCATCGAACTCGACATACGAGTCGAACTGGAAATCCGTGCGCACTGGGAGAGCACGCGGATCTCCGACGGTCAGCAGAGCCGCCTGCCGAGCACCCTCCATGAGCACCATGCCGGGCATATGGTCAACCGAGTGGTCGAAAAGCACCGCGTGGTCGGGGTCGAATTGCAGCGACCAGGTGCCGGGCGTCGCCGTCTCAGCGACCAGGACGTCTTCAGCCCGCTCACGGCCGACCAGTTCGGGCGCGACGGTCGGCCGCACCTTGGTCTGGAACGGCGTCGCCGCGAAGTGGTCCCCCCTCAGCCGCCGGTAGACCGCCGGCGACACGCACCTCCAGCTCTCCGACGTCGTACCGATGTGGTGCCCACCGCGGAAGCAGTCGAAGTCGATGCGCATCCCCGCGACGTTCTTCTTCCCCCGATACTGGACATCGTGCGCGGTCGCCTGCAGCACCACATCGACCGGTCGGCCGACGGTGGACAGGCCCGCCGCATCGACCGTGTAGGTCTTGCGGTCGGAAAGGAAACTATGACCGAGCGGGATTCCGTAAGCACGGTGTGCGATCAGCAGCACCGCCTGACGGCAGGTCTCGGCGTACAGCATCGGGTCATGCGAAGCCGTCGTGCACGGACCGAAGAAGCCGTGCCGTCGCGGCCACTGCGCACCGACTTCGAATCTCCCCTCGTCGAGGATGTTCAGATCGGTGACGAAGACCTCCGAGACGGCCGCGCGGTGCACAAGGCTCCGCGGGATCGTCTGCTGGAAGTCGAGCCGCCTGGTCCTCGGCAGCTCCTTGATCCTGGTATCGATCGTTCTACGGGCATGCTCCTGAAACAAAGTTGCGGCCATGACATTCCTCCCAGAATTTCCCCCGGCGCTCCCCCCACATATTTGTAGCTGAATCGGGTGAACAAAACCATACCTACCAACCGGTTTTTTTCACTGGCACTTGAGCGCTCGAGGCAGTAGACTGACCAATCGGCGTAGGTAGCGCTACCCGTCCAATGTGGACCTTCGCGTTGGGAACATGAGAGGAGTTCGACGTGGCTCGCCAAGAACGTGCGGAGCAGACCCGGAAAGCCATCCTGGAAGCAGCGGCTGCCAGGTTCGACGAGGTCGGCTTCCTTGGCGCGAGTCTCTCGGACATCCTGAACGAAGCAGGTGTCACGAAGGGCGCGCTGTACTTCCACTTCAAGGCCAAGGAAGACCTCGCGGAAGCCCTCATCGAGGAGCAGTTCTCGGTCTGGCAACCCCTGTCCGAGGTCGACGAACCCGGCCTGCAGACGGTCATCGACCTCACCCAGAACATGGCGGCCAGCCTGCTCACCGACGTCCGGGTGCGCGCGAGCATCCGGCTCGTGATCGAGCAAGGATCGTTCGTCACACCGGCAGGCAACGCCTACAAGCAGTGGATCGACACGGTCCACGGCTGCCTGGTGGCCGCAAAAGCAGCCGGTGACCTGCGCAAAGAGGTCAACGTGCACGAGCTTGCACAGTTCGTGGTCGGCGCCTTCACCGGGCTCCAGCTGAGCTCTCAGGTGCTGACCGGACGTGCCGACCTGTTCGACCGCGTGACCTTCATGTGGACCACGCTCCTGCTGTCCGTGGTGCCGCCCCGCCGTCAGCACAAGTTCGTGGCGACGGGAACGACCGCGGCCGCGAAGGCCTCGGCCTGAGGCCGAGCACCCCTATAACGACCCTTACGAAAACCGGGCACCCAAGGAGGGTGCCCGGTTTGTTATGTGCGGTCGGTCGTGTGTCGTGCGCGGTCAGTTGTGTGCGCTTCGGCCGTTGGTGACATGCCGGCCGGGCTTCGCGAGCTCGATGAGACGCCACAGATCGGTCAGCGTGTCGGCGAGGTCGGCCTCGAGCGTCACGGTGTTGCTGGCGACGACGGACTCGAGGCCGACACAGGTGACCACGACCAGGAGAGTCGCGATGTCGAGCGGCACATCCGAGCTCAACTCACCGTCAGCACGCGCATCCGCCATGTATTCGTGCACCTGAGCGAGCCACGCACGGGCGAACAGGACGAACCGGTCGTCCTTCGCACCCATCTCGCGCGCGAGGCGGAAACTGGCGCCGACACGCGGATCGTTGTCGAGCCACTGCATGAGCGCGCGGCTGAGATTGACCAGTCGCCGGAGCGCGGGCAGCGGCACACCGTGCTGGCGGCTCACGTGTTCGCGCAGCACGATCACGGCGGCACCCTGCACTTCGTCGCAGATCTCGTCCTTCGACGAGAAGTGGAAGTACAGGCCACCTTTCGTGACGCCGGCGTCACGGGAAATGTCCACCATGCTGGTCGCCGCGTAGCCGTCCCGGTGCAGAAGCCGGGCCGCAGCGTCCAGTAACAGGTGCCTTGTCTGTTCCGAACGCGCCTGCTTGGTCACCGTCGATCCCATCTCCTAGAGCCGCTCCCACCCTCGGGACATACCCATCCCGAACCGGCTAGAGCCACGTTACATACCAACCGCCCGGTTTACAACCCGTTGAGCGGGTCATTTCGGCCCCCTACTTGGGAAATCTGGCCCCTTCGACAATTAAACAGACCGACCTCCCGGTTTTGTCTTGAAAACCGGGGGGTCGGTTTAGTACGCTGCCAGATGTGGGGACGGTCTCGGGACCGACAGAGACAAGGCGCTGGGGAGCGCCGAGCCCGGCTGACACCGAACGATGCGGACACCGGAGGCACTCAGATGAACTACGAAATACTCGGGCAGCTAAGAATCAGCGGACGGCCCGGTGTGAGCGCACCCCGGGCACGCAAGATCGAGACGCTGTTGGCCGTGCTGCTCGCGAAGAACAACCAGGTGGTGACCACCGAGCACCTGATCGGCGAGATCTGGGGCGAGAACCCGCCTGCTCGCGCCAGCGCGGCGCTGTACGTCTACGTGTCGCAGCTGCGCAAGCTGCTGCGCGGCACGGGCGACGACGCGGACGAAAGCCCGGTGGTGACCAGCCCTCGCGGCTACTCGCTGCACGTCGGGATCGGCGAGCTCGACGCCGACCGCTTCACCAGCCTGTATGAGCAGGGGCGCGTGCTGCACCGGAACCGTAGCTACGGCCAGGCAGCGGACGTCCTGCGCGAAGCCGCGAAACTGTGGCGGGGCCCGGCCTTCGGCGGATTCACCGATTCACCAGACGTCCAGGCCTATGCCGCCCTACTGGAGGAGAGCCGGCTGGAGTGCCTGGAGCTGCTGATGGAGACGGAGCTCCTGATCGGGCGGCACCGAGAGGTCGTCGGGCAGCTTTCCGCGCTGGCCAAGGAGCACACGCTGCGCGAAACGTTCTACGAGTACCTGATGACCGCTCTGCTGCGTTCGAACCGGCGGGCCGAGGCGCTCGAGACATTCGCGTCCGCCCGGCAGAACCTGGTCCAGCAGCTCGGCATCGAACCGGGCAGCTCGCTGCGGAAGCTCCACCACAGCATTCTCGTCGGTGAGGTGGCCGTGTAATTGATCGACACTGTGGCTTGGGGGCCGCTCACGCGGCGGTAGGGCGAGGGAGGTCGCCTTACCGCCGCGTTTTCGTGTGTGCGGTAAGGCGATCGAGGTCAGCTCCGGAACACCGACACCACGGGACCGCCGCACGCGACGGGTTCGCCGTACCAACCGCCCCAACGGCTATCGAGTGCCAGCTCGGCCAGCTCGGCCATCAGATCCAGCTCCGCCGGCGTGATGTAGCGCAGCGGTAGCCGCGAGCCGGCCAGGACGACGATCTGGCGGACGCAGTCGTGCTCGTCGACGAGCACATCGTCCGCCCAGCGGGCCGGGTCGGGATGACGGCCCGCCACCACGATCGCCCCACCAGGACGCAGAAGCGCCATGAGCCGCCGGATGAGGCGAACCTGATCCCGCTGAACGAGAAGCTGCGAAAGCTCGTTCGAGCCGACGAAAACGACGTCGAAGCGCAGTCCGGTCGGCAGTTCACCGGTGGCCGCGGTGACCGCGTACCCCTGTTCTGCCAAGACATTCGCGACCGGACCGGCGCCGAGCACCAGAACGCGGCCACGACGACGCGATACGCGCTCGGTGATCTCGGCGAGGAACGCCGCCGCACCGGCCGGATCGGCCGACAGCGGGGAGAACCACGCCTCGGCGACATCGGCCGGGTTCACAGCGATGCGGGTCGGCATCACGCCACCTCATCTCACGGACTGCTTTGCTCTTCTCTACACAGAGTGCCCGGCCGACCTAAAGCGGACCTTGTGGCCGCAAGCACGAAAAGGCGGCCCGCCGTTCGGCGGACCGCCTTCGTGGCCGGGTTGCGGTTAACCGGCAGCGCGCTGATGGAACTTACGTACCGCGAAGAACGCGGCCAGCGCCGTGATCGCGGCCCACCAGGCCAGCGCGAGCCAGGCCGTGGAGCCGGCCGGAGTGCCGTTCATCAGCGCGCGGACCGCGTCGATGAGTACGGTCACCGGCTGGTTGTCGACGACGACCCGCAGGACACCCGGCATCGACGCCGTCGGCACCAGGGCACTGGTGGCGTACGGGATGAAGACGAGGATCATGCCGAGGCCACCCGCACCCTCGACCGTTTTGGCGATCGTGCCGAGCAGCGTGGCCAGCCAGAAGATCCCGGCCGCGAACAGCGTCAGCAGACCGATCGCGCCGACCCAGCCGAGGATCCCGCCACCGGGGCGGAAACCGACGGCGAGGCCGATTCCGATCATCACCACGAGGGACAGCGCACTGCGCAGCACACCGGAGACCACATGCCCCAGCAGCACCGACGAACCGGCCATCGGCATCGATCGGAACCGTTCCACCAGACCGTTGGTGAGGTCGGAGGCGACCCCGACCACGGTCGTCGTGGAGTTGAAGCCGATGCTGACCACGATCAGGCCCGGCACCAGGTAGTCGACGTAGGCAAGACCGGCCGGGTTGATCGCCCCGCCGAACATGAAGCGGAACAGCAGCAGCAGCACGATCGGCAGCGAAACCGCCTGGAACAGCATCTCCGGGTTGCGGGTGATGTGCTTGATGTTGCGCCCGATCAGCACCCGCCAGTCGGACAGCAGGAGCGAGAGCGAGGATCGCTTGGGAGTCTCGGGGATCTGCTTCCCCTCGATCTCCCTCGACAGGGTCTGGGTCATCACTTATCTCCCGCGGTTCCGGTAAGGGCGTGGAAAACGTCGTCCAGCGTGGGTTCGGACAGCTGGATTCCCGTGGTCTCGAGGCCTGCCTCGACGACCTGGTTGAGCACCTGCCGGACCTGCGAGGGCTGATCGATGGCGACACTGACCGTGTCATCGAGCACCACGCCACCGACCGCGGCGTACGCGCGGGCGGCTTCGGCAGAGGTGGCGAAGGAGAGCTTGAGCCGTTCGGTACCGACCTTCCGCTTGAGTTCGGCCGCGGTGCCCTCGGCGACCACACGGCCGTGGTCGATCACCGCGATCCGGTCGGCCAGCTGGTCGGCCTCCTCCAGGTACTGCGTGGTCAGCAGGATCGTGGTGCCGTCGTTGAGCAGCTCACGGATCGCGTCCCACATCGCCGAGCGGCTACGCGGGTCGAGACCGGTGGTGGGCTCGTCGAGGAACAGCACCGGCGGCGACGTGATCAGGCTGACCGCCAGGTCGAGCCGGCGGCGCATACCGCCGGAGTAGGTCTTCACCTGGCGGTCGGCCGCCTCCACCAGATCGAACTGGGCGAGCAGCTCCACGGCCCGCGACTTCGCCCGCGGCAGCGGGAGGTGGAACAGCCTGGCCATCATTTCCAGGTTCTCGCGGCCGGTGAGCAGTTCGTCGACCGCGGTGTCCTGGCCGGTGAGCCCGATCTGCTCTCGCACCGTCCGCTTGCGCCCGGCGACGTCGTGGCCGTTCACGGTCACGGTGCCGCCGTCGGCGTCCAGGAGGGTGCTGAGGATCCGCACCGTCGTGGTCTTGCCGGCGCCGTTGGGGCCGAGCAGCGCGAACATCGTGCCGCGCTCGACACTCAGGTCGACGCTTTCGAGGACATTCACGTCCCCATAGGACTTGCGCAGCCCCCGCGCTTCGATTGCGTAGCCGGTGACCATCCGTTTACCTCTCCTCATTCGGGTCAAGATCGATAACGAACTTCTCGCTTCGGGTAACCGGCAAGGAGCCCGGAAACTGTCGGTACCAGTGGGCCACAGCCCGATCATGGGCGGCAATAATGGCCGGGTCGAGCGAAGTTAGGGGTGGACTACTCGTCGTCTCCACCCCCGATCGCCATGCTGATCAGCGCGTCGGCGTCGAGGTCGTCGATCGTGGCCGCCTCGACGGCGGGTTCGTCGGACTCCGCCTCTTCCGGCAGACGCACCCCTGCCAGTTCCAGCAGACCGTCGAGGAGTCCCGCGGAACGCAGCTTCTCCAGCGGGATACCCGCCAGGATGTCGCGAACCCCTTGCTCCGTGACGACCTCACCGGACCCGTTGTCCTCGGCGACCGGCTCCGGGGCGAGCTCACCGACGAGGTGCTCGGCGAGAACCCGCGGCGTCGGGTAGTCGAAGATCAGGCTCACCGGCAGCTTCATGCCGGTGACAAGGCTGAGCTTGTTGCGGAATCCGGTGGCCGACAGCGAATCGAAGCCGACTTCGTTGAAGGAACGGTCCGGTTCCACGGCTTCCGGCCCGGAGTGCCCGAGGAGCGCAGCGGCGTGCGTGCGGACCAGGGTCAGCAGGGTCGGAACGCGCTTGTTCACCGGCAGCCCGCCGAGTTTCTGCGCTAGCGACTCGGATTCCTCCGCCGCGTCCTGTGCCGCGCGCCGTCCGGGAGTACCGACCAGACCACGCAGCACCGCGGGGAGATCGTCGTCGCCGGAACCGGCCAGCACCCGGGTGTCGAGCGCGATCGGCACCAGCAGCGCCTCACTCGAGCCCACCGCCGAGTCCAGCAACCGCAGACCGTCCTCAGTGGACAGTGCGGTGATACCGGTCTCACCGATCCGGTGCGCGTCCGCGCCCTCCAGGGCATCCCCCATGCCGCCGGACCACAGGCCCCACGCGAGAGACGAGCCCGCGAGTCCTTCCGCCCGGCGGCGAATCGCGAGAGCGTCGAGGTACGCGTTGGCCGCGGCGTAGCTGCCCTGCCCCGGTGCGCCGAGCACACCGGCGGCCGAGGAGAACAGCACGAACGCCGTGAGGTCCAGTCCGCTCGTCAGGTCGTGCAGTGCCTGGGCCGCGTCGACCTTCGGCCGCAGCACGGTGTCGACGCGCTCCGGAGTCAGTGAGGTGAGCACACCGTCGTCGAGCACACCGGCGGCGTGGACCACCGCACGCAGTGGAGCCTCCGCCGGAACCTGGTCCAGCAAAGCGGTCGCCGCGTCGAGGTCGGCCACGTCGCACGCGGCCAGGGTGACGTCGGCGCCGAGCCCGGTCAGCTCGTCGCGCAGTTCGGCCGCGCCAGGGGCATCGGCCCCGCGACGGCTGGCGAGCAGCAGATGCCGCACACCGTGCTCGGCCACCAGGTGCCGGGCGACAGCGCCGCCCAGCGCACCGGTGGCACCGGTGATGAGCACCGTGCCGTCGGTGTCCCAGACCGGTGCCGCCGCGGCAGTGCCGTCACTGACCGCACGAACCAGCCGTGGCACCAGAACCGCACCGGAACGCAGTGCCACCTGCGGCTCGTCGGACGCCGACACCGCGGCCAGCGTGCGCCCGGTCGGGGTACCCACGCCGAGGTCGACGAGAGCGATCCGCCCGGGGTGCTCGGCCTGCGCCGAGCGAACGAGGCCTGCCACCGCGGCGCCGACCGGGTTGGGGTTCTCCCCCTCCTCGGCGGCCACCGCACCGCGGGTCACCACGATCAGCTCGCCGACGGCGAACCGGTCCTCGGTGAGCCAGGTCTGCAGCACCGAAAGTACGCGGTGCAGCTCGGTGTGGACGTCGACCCCACCCGCGGGCAGGATCAGCAGACCGGTCCCACCGGCTTCGGTGACGTCGTCGACGGCCTTGGCGCCCAACGCCTCGGTGAGGCCGAACTCGTCCGGACCGACGACGGTCCAGTCGGTGACCTCCGCGACGGCGTCGAGATCCGTCCGCTCCCAGTCGACGCGGAACAGTGAATCGGTGCCACTCGCCTGCGCCGGCTGCGGAACCGCCGACATCGGGCGCAGCAGCAGGGAATCCACCGACACGACCGGTGCACCGGCACCGTCGGCGATGTCCAGCGAAACCGCACCGGTGCCGACCGGACGGACGTGCACTCGCAGGGTCGTCGCCCCGACGGCGTGCAGCCGCACCCCCTCCCAGGCGAACGGCAGCGCCGGCTCCTTCCCGGCGGCGCCGGAGACGCCGATGGTGTGCAGTGCCGCGTCGAGCACGGCCGGGTGGATGCCATAACGGTCCACCTCGCTCGCGCCGGCCGGGAGCTGGATCTCGGCGAAGGCATCGCCGTCCCGCTTCCAAGCCGCGACGAGACCGCGGAACGCGGGACCGTACGCCAGCCCGTCGGCCGCCAACTCCTCATACGTGCCCTCGAGCCGCACCTGCTCGGCACCTTCCGGCGGCCAGGCGGTGAGGTCATATTTCTGTGTCGATTCCCCCGCCCCGCCAAGCCCCGCCACCTTGCCCGCCCTCGCGAGCTTGCCGGTGGCGTGCCGGGTCCACGGAACACCGTCGGCCGCGCCCTCGGGCCGCGAGTGCACGCTGAACGTCCGGTCACCGCCGCCCTCGGCCGCGCCGAGCGCGAACTGCACCCGGACGCCGGTCCGCTCGGGGATCACCAGCGGGTACTCGAGGGTCAGTTCGTCGAGCCGCGGGCAGCCGGCCTCGTCGCCCGCCCGGATCGCCATCTCGACGAATCCGGTGCCGGGGAACAGGATCGAGCCGCCGACGACGTGATCGGCCAGCCACGGGAGGGTGCCGACCGAAAGCCGTCCGGTGAACAGCAGTCCCTCCGCGTCGGCCAGTTCGAGCGACGCCCCGAGCAGCGGGTGGTCCTCCTGGCCGGGCGAGGAAGCCGTGCTCTCCAGCCAGAACCGCTGCCGCTGGAACGGATACGTCGGCAGCGTGACCGGCCGGGCCCCGGTCGGTTCGTACACCGAGGCCCAGTCGATGTCGACGCCGCTGACGTGCAGCTTCGCGACACCGGTCAGCGCGGCGATCGTCTCGTCGTCTTCCTTGTGCAGCAAGGAAGCCAGGACCAGCCCGTCGGGCCGCTCGTCGAGGCAGCCGTCGGTCATCGCGGTGAGCGTGGTGTCCGGGCCCAGCTCCAGGAACCGGGTGGCACCGTCGGCCACGGCGCGGGTGACCGCGTCGAGGAACCGGACACCCTCACGGACCTGCCGCACCCAGTACTCCGGCGACGTCAGCTCACCGGCGGGCTCGCCGGTGACCGTGGAGATGACCGGGATCCGCGGCTCGGCGTAGGTCAGCCCCTCGGCGACCGCACGGAACTCGTCGAGCATCGGATCCATCAGGCGTGAGTGGAACGCGTGTGAGACCCGCAATTGCTTGGTGCGCTCGAACTTCGCCGCCACTTCGGCGACGGCGTCGGCCGCACCGGAGATCACGACGGCGCTGGGGCCGTTGACCGCGGCGATGTCGACGGTGTCGCCGGCGGCTTCGAGGACCGCCTCCGGGGTCGCGTCGATCGCCACCATCGCCCCGCCGGTCGGCAGCGCCTGCATCAGCGCACCCCGGGCGACCACCAGCTTCGCCGCGTCCGCCAGCGAAAGCACCCCGGCGCAGTGTGCCGCGGCGACCTCGCCGATCGAGTGGCCCGCCAGCAGGTCCGGCTTGACGCCCCAGGACCGCACCAGGCGGAACAGGGCGACCTCGAGTGCGAACAGCGCGGGCTGGGTGTAGCGGGTTTCGTCGAGAGCCTCCCCGCCGGACCCGCCATTGACGACCTCGCGGATCGGACGGTCCAGGTGCCGGTCCAGCTCCGCGCAGACCTCGTCGTACGCGTCAGCGAACGTCGGATACTGCTCCGCGAGCCGGGCACCCATCTTCACCCGCTGCGAACCCTGGCCGGCGAACAGGAACGCCGTACGTCCACCCGCGGTGGCGATACCGCTGACGACGCCGCGCGCCTCTTCCTGGTCGACAAGAGCGGCGAGACCGCGGACGAACTGCGGCGACCGGCTGCCGATCAGCACCGCACGGCGGTCGAACGCACTGCGGGTGGTGGCCAGCGAGTAGCCGATGTCGGCAAGGCTGCCCTCCGGCTCTTCGTCCACATAGGACATGAGTTGTTCGGCTTGCGCCCGCAGGGCGGCGGCACCACGGCCGGAGACCGGCCAGGCGACCGGCCCTTCATACTCAGGCGTGCCGCTGCCGACGACCTCGGGCCGGTCGCCCTCCTCCAGGATCACGTGAGCGTTGGTGCCGCTCACGCCGAAGGACGAGACGCCGGCGCGACGGGTGTGGCCGTTGGGCAGCCACTTCACCGGCTCCGCGAGGGCTCGCACCGAGCCCGAGGACCAGTCGATCTCGGTCGACGGACGGCCGACGTTCAGCGTCGCGGGCAGTTCGCCCTGACGCATGGCCATCACCATCTTGATGACCCCGGCCGCCCCGGCGGCGGCCTGGGTGTGGCCGATATTCGACTTCACCGAGCCGATCCACAGAGGACGGTCGGCGGTGACCTCCTTGCCGTAGGTGGCGAGCAGAGCCTGTACCTCGATCGGGTCGCCCAGCTTCGTGCCCGTGCCGTGCGCCTCGACGGCGTCCACATCGGACGGACGGAGTCCCGCGTCGGCCAGCGCCGCACGGATCACCCGCTGCTGCGCCGGACCGTTGGGCGCGGTGAGACCGTTGGACGTGCCGTCCTGGTTGACCGCACTGCCCGCGAGCACGGCGAGCACCGGGTGGCCGTTGCGACGCGCGTCGGAAAGCCGTTCCAGCACCAGGACTCCGACGCCTTCGGACCAGGTGGTGCCATCGGCGTCGTCCGAGAACACCTTGCAGCGGCCGTCGACTGCCAGCCCTTGCTGACGGCTGAACTCGACGAACGTCTCCGGCGTCGCCATCACGGTGACACCACCGGCGAGCGCGAGCGTGCAGTCGCCGCCGCGCAGAGCCTGTGCGGCCATATGCATCGCGACCAGCGAGGACGAGCATGCGGTATCGACGCTGACCGCCGGACCCTCGAGGCCGAGGGTGTAGGAAACGCGGCCGGTGACGATCGAGCCGGCGCTGTTCGCCCCGACGTAATCGTGGTACTGCACCCCGGCATAGACACCCGTCGGGCTGCCCTTCAGCGACAGCGGGTCTATGCCGGAACGCTCCAGCGCCTCCCACGAAGCCTCCAGGAGCAGCCGCTGCTGCGGGTCGATCACCGGCGCTTCCTTCGGCGAGACACCGAAGAACCCGGGGTCGAAGTCACCGGCGTCGTAGACGAACCCGCCCTTGGCGACATAGGTGGTGCCGGGACGGCGGCCGGTCGGATCGAGCAGGCCGTCGATGTCCCAGCCGCGGTCGGCCGGGAAGTCGCCGATGGCGTCCCGGCCACCCGCGACCAGCTCCCAGAGCTGCTCCGGCGACGTGACCCCGCCCGGCAGACGGCAGGCCATGCCGACGATCGCGATGGGCTCGTCGGAGGCTCCCGAGGCGAGGGTGACGATCTCGTCCGCGGCGCCGGCCACCTCGGCCAGCAGGTGGCCTGCCAGCGAAGACGGCGTCGGGTGGTCGAAGATCAGCGTGGCGGGCAGTCGCCTTCCGGTGGCCGCGGTCAGCCCGTTGCGCAGCTCGATCGCGGTGAGCGAGTCGAAGCCGAGTGACTGGAACTGCGCCGACGGCTCGATCTCGTGCGCGCCGCCGTAACCGAGCACCGTCGCCGCGTGCCCGCGCACCAGCTCCAGTACGGCGTCGGCCCGGTCTTCCTCCGGCAGGGCCAGCAGCCGGGCGGCGAACGAGTCGGTCGGGCCGGCGGCAGCGCTCGACGCGACCCGCCGGGCCTGGCGGCCGATCAGTTCTTCCAGGCTCTTCGGGACACGGTCCAGCTTGCGCAGCGTCGGAAGGTCCAGTTTCGCCGGGACGACGGTGGGCTGCCGGATGGCGATCGCCCGGTCGAACATCGCCAGTCCGTCCGAAGTGGACAGTGGGACGATTCCGCTCGCGGCGAGGCGCGTGACCTCTTCGGCCGAGAGCGTCCCTCCCATACCGCCGACCTCGCCCCACAGCCCCCAGTCCAGCGACAGACCGGGCAGTCCGTGTGCCACGCGGTGCGTGGCGAGGGCGTCGAGGAACGCGTTGGCCGCGGCGTAGCTGCCCTGCCCCGGCGCGCCGAGCACACCGGACACCGACGAGAACAGCACGAACGCCGAGAGCGCGGTTTCGCGGGTCAGCTCGTGCAGGTTCAGCGCGCCGTCGACCTTGGGCCGCAGCACGAAGTCGACGCGTTCGGGGGTGAGTGCGGTGACGACGCCGTCGTCGAGCACGCCGGCGGCGTGCACCACGGCGGTGAGCGGAAGCTCGGCCGGGATACCCGCCAGCACCGCGGCGAGGGCGTCGCGGTCGGCGACGTCGCACTGCGCGATCTCGACGTCCACTCCGAGCTCGCCGATCTCGGTGGCCAACCGGGTCAGCTCGGGCGTGCCGCGACGGCTGACCAGCAGCAGACGGCGGACGCCGTACTCGGTGACCAGATGCCAGGCGATCTTGCCGCCGAGCGCGCCGGACGCGCCGGTGATCAGCACCGTTCCCTGCGGGTTGAGGTACGCCGGCTCGGTTTCGGGCGCGACGCGGACCATCCGCGGGACGTACACGGCGCCGAACCGGACGGCGGCCTGCTGCTCGCCTGCCGCGAGCACCCGCGGCAGCACGGCTTCGACGTCGGCCGTAGAGCTGTCCACGTCGACATCCAGCAGCACGAACGCGTCCGGGTTCTCTTCCTGCGCCGAGCGGACGAGACCCCAGGCGGCCGCGGCGGCCAGATCGGTGACGTCTCCCCCGGCCGGGACCGCACCCCGGGTGACCACGACGAGACGTGCGTCCTCCGGGTGGTCCTCGGCGAGCCAGTCCTGCAGGGCCGCGAGCACGCGGTGGGTCAGGGCATGGGTCTCCTCCGCCGTGCCCGATTCGCCGATGACGTCGAAGATCCGGACGTTCTCGGCGCCTGCCGTGTCCACTGTGTCCACAGTGGACTCGGAAGCCGCGCGCTGCCACTCGATCCGGTAGAGTGGCGCCTCGGCCGCGACCGGGGTACTGAAGGCGCGGAACACGGTCTCGGCGACGGTCGCGACGGGAGCGCCGGTGGTGTCGGCGAGAGCGACCTCGAAGCCGTCCTCGGTGGTAGGGGTGAACCTCACCCGCAGCGCCGAAGCGCCGACGGCGTGCAGTTCGACACCGGTCCAGGCAAAGGGAACCCGGCCGACGCCGCCGTCGCCGCCGCCCGCGACCCGCAGCGCGTGCGTGCAGGCGTCGAGCGCGGCCGGATGGAGACCGAAGCGTTCGGCGTCGCTGCCCTCGGGAAGCTCGACCTCGGCGAACACCTCACGACCGCGGCTCCAGACCGCGCGCAGCGAGCGGAACAGCGGGCCGTAGCTCAGGCCGGTGTCGGCGAAATCGTCGTAGAGACCGTCGATGTCGACGGGTTCGGCGCCGGCGGGCGGCCACTCGGAAAGCTCGACCCCGCCACCGCGTGACTGCGGCGCCAGGGTGCCGCTCGCGTGCAGCGTCCAGGCCTCCTCGCCCTCGGGGCGCGAATGCACGGTCACGACGCGGAAGTCCTTCTCCCCCGCGGCGCCGACCGCCACCTGGACCTGGACGCCGCCCCGGTCCGGGACGACGAGCGGGCTGCCGAGGGTCAGTTCCTCGATGCGGCCGCTGCCGATCTGGTCGCCCGCCCGGACCACCAGTTCCAGGAAGGCGGTTCCGGGAACCGTGACGATGTCGCCGAGCCGGTGCTCAGCCAGCCACGCGTGGGTTTCGACGGACAGCCGTCCGGTGAGGACGACGCCGTTGGAGTCGGCGAGTGCGACGGCCGCGCCGAGCAACGGGTGCCCGGCCGAGGTCAGGCCGGCGGCGGTCACCTCGTCGCGGTTCGCCCGTGCGTCGATCCAATACCGCTTGCGCTGGAAGGCATACGGCGGCAGATCGACCCGCTGGGCGCCGCGACCGGCGAAGACCGCCGCCCAGTCCGGGACGAGTCCGCTGACGAACAGCTCGGCGAGCGCGGTGAGCGCCGCCTGCGGTTCGGGACGGTCCTTACGCAGAACCGGCACGACCACCGCATCGAGCGTCTGGCGGGCGAGGGCGGACAGGACACCGTCCGGGCCGACCTCGACGAACCGCGAAACGCCTTGTGCGCTCAGCGTGGTGATCCCGTCGTGGAACCGGACGGCGGCGCGGACGTGCGAGACCCAGTACTCCGCGGTGGCGATCTCGGATCCGGCGAGCACGCCCGAAACGTTGGAGACGAGCGGAATCGTGGGTGCGGAGTAGGTGAGCGTCCGGGCGACGGCGGCGAACTCCGCCAGCATCGGCTCCATCAGCGGCGAGTGGAAGGCGTGCGACACCTTCAGTTTGGCCGACTTCCGCCCGGAGAACTCCTTGACGATCGCCTGAACGGCGTCCTCGGTGCCGGAAAGCACCACGGAGTCGGGTCCGTTGATCGCCGCGATGCTCACCTGCGCGGTCAGCAGGGGGGTGACCTCGTCCTCGGTCGCCTGCAGCGCGACCATCGCGCCGCCGGTGGGCAGCGCCTGCATCAGCTTGGCGCGGGCGGCGACCAGCTTGCCCGCGTCGGCCAGCGACAGCACGCCGGCGACGTGCGCGGCCGCCAGCTCGCCGATGGAGTGGCCGAGCAGGAAGTCGGGTTTGAGGCCCCATGAGGAAAGCAGCCGGAACAGCGCGACCTCGATCGCGAACAACGCGGGCTGGGTGTAGCCGGTCTGGTTGATCAACCGCGGTTTCTCGGAGATGACAGTCCTCAGTGGACGGTCCAGATACGGGTCCAGCTCCGCGCAGACCTCGTCGAAGGCCTCGGCGAACACCGGGAACGCGGCGGCCAGCTCGGCCCCCATCCCGGCCCGCTGTGCGCCCTGACCGGAGAACAGGAACGCGGTGAGCCCGTCGGCCGGCGTACCGGCGATGAGCGTCGGCGTGGTGACACCGTCGGCGAGTGCGGCCACTCCTGCCTTCGCACCGGCGACGTCCTCGGCCAGCACGACCGCGCGATTCGCGAGCGGCGACCGCGAGGTGGCCAGCGAGAAGCCGAGGTCGAGCGGCGTGCCACCGTCCACAACGGACAGCAGACGCTCCGCCTGTGCTTTCAGCGCGGCGCTGCCGTGTCCCGACAGCGGAAGCGGGACGGGAACGCCTTCGGGCCACTTCGCGACGATCTGCTCGACGGGCGCGTCCGGTTCCGGCGCCTCCTCGATGATGACGTGTGCGTTGGTGCCGCTCACCCCGAACGACGAAACGCCGGCGCGACGCGGCTGCCCGTCGGCGTCCCACGGTCGCGCGTCACGCAGCAGTTCGACGTTGCCCGCCGACCAGTCGACCTCGGTGGACGGCTCGGTGACGTGCAGCGTCTTCGGCAGGGTGCCGTTGCGCAGCGCCATCACCATCTTGATGACGCCGCCGACCCCGGCCGCCGCCTGCGCGTGACCGATGTTCGACTTGATCGAGCCCAGCCACAGCGGCCGCTCGGCCGGCCGGTCCTGGCCGTAGGTGGCGAGCAGCGACTGTGCCTCGATCGGGTCGCCGAGCGTGGTCGCGGTGCCATGTCCCTCGACGGCGTCGACCTCGGAGGCGGCCAGATGCGCGTTGGCCAGCGCCTGCCGGATCACCCGCTGCTGCGACGGTCCGTTCGGCGCGGTGAGACCGTTGGACGCGCCATCGGAGTTGACCGCGGAGCCGCGCACGATGGCGAGCACCTGGTGGCCGTTGCGACGCGCGTCGGAAAGCCGTTCCAGCAGCAGGGTTCCCGCGCCCTCGGCCCAGCCGGTGCCGTCGGCGGTGTCGGAGAACGCCTTGCACCGGCCGTCGGGGGCGAGCCCACCCTGACGGCTGAAGGCGAGGAACGGACCGGGACGCGACATCACCATCACACCACCGGCGAGCGCGAGCGAGCAGTCGCGCTGCCGTAGCGCCTGCACGGCCAGGTGCAAGGCGACCAGCGAAGACGAGCACGCCGTGTCGATGGTGACGGCCGGCCCCTCGAGACCCATCGCGTAGGCGACGCGACCGGAGATCACCGAGCCGGCGTTGCCGGTGCTCAGGTAGTCCTCGACCTCACCGGCGAGCACCGACGCGGGCAGTTCGTCGTAGTAGTCCTGGTCGCCGCTGCCGATGAAGACACCGACCTGCTGCTTGGCCAGCGAGTGCGGCGCGATTCCTCCGCGTTCGAAGGTCTCCCAGGCCAGTTCGAGGACGAGCCGCTGCTGCGGGTCCATGGCGAGGGCCTCGCGCGGCGAGATACCGAAGAACGGCGCGTCGAACTCGGCGACGTCGTGGACGAAGCCACCCTCGCTCACATAGCTCGTGCCCCGGCTGCCGGGGTCGGCATCGAACAGCGAGTCCAGTGCCCAGCCGCGGTCGGCGGGGAAGGCCCCGACCGCGTCCCGGCCCTGTGCCACCAGCTCCCACAGGTCCTCGGGCGAACGCACGTCACCCGGGTACCGGCAACCCATCGCGACGATCGCGATCGGCTCGGCCTCGGCGGCTTCGACCTCGCGCAACCGCTCCCGCGTTTCCTGCAGGTTGGCGGTCACCCGCTTCAGGTAGTCGACCAGCTTGCTTTCGTCAGTCATCTTGAAGACCTCTTGTCGCTGTGTCTGTGGGTGAGGTTCCGCGCCTCAGGCGCCGAGCTCGTTGTCGATGAGGGCGAACAACTCGTCCGTGGTCGCGGTCTGCAGTGCCTCGGTGGCCCCGGCCCCGGTTCCAGCGAGCGTCTTGTGCAAGGTGGTCACCATCGCCTGCAAGCGGGCGACGATGCGGGAACGGTCGATCTCAGCCGCGTCCAAAGTGGACGCGACGGCTTCGAGGCGGTCCAGTTCGACTTCGAGCGGGACCTCCGCGGTGCCGTCGCCGAGCTGGATCCACAGGTGCTCGGCCAGCGCCTGCGGGTTGACGTGGTCGAACGCGACGGTGGCGGGAAGTTTCAGGCCGGTGGCGGCGCCGAGCCGGTTGCGGAGATCCACGGCCGTCACCGAGTCGAAGCCCAGTTCCTTGAACGCGCGGGCGGGTTCGACGCCGGCGCCGTCGTCGTACCCGGCGACCACGGCGACCTCGCCGCGGACCAGGTCCAGCAACAGCCGCTGCTGCTCGGCCGGGGTGAGCCCAGCCAGCCGCGACTTGAAATCACCGGTGTCCTCGACAGTGTCGGTCTTGTCTTCGGCGACCTCGGGCAGCGCACGAAGCAGCGGGCGCGGCCGGGCCAGTTGGTAGACCGGCGCGAACGCGGCCCAATCGATGTCGGCGACGACCAGCTGGGTCTCGTCGTGATCGAGCGCCTGCCCCAAGGCCTGCACGGCGAGCTTCGGGTCCATCTCGGCCAAACCCATCCGGCGCAACATGTCGCTCGCTTCGGCGTCGACCATCCCGCCGCCACCCCAAGAACCCCAGGCCACCGCGGTCGCGGTGCGTCCCGCGGCGCGACGGCGACGAGCGAGCGCGTCGAGGTAGGCGTTGCCAACGGCGTAGGCGGGCTGCCCCGAAGTGCCCCAGACCGCGGCCCCGGACGACATCAGCACGAAGGCGTCCAGTTCGGTTTCCGCGAGCAGCTTGTCGAGCAGTGCGGCGCCGGTGACCTTCGCGCGCGTCGCCGCGGCGAACCCCTCGGGCGTGATGTCGGCGAACTCCGGCTCGGCCGTCAGGACTCCGGCCGCGTGCACGACGGCGGTCGGCGAGTGCTCCTCCAGCAACGCCTTCAAGGCGTCTTCGTCGGTGACGTCACAGGCGGCGACGGTGACACGAATGCCATCCAGTTCGGCGACCAGCTCACGAGCACCGTCGGCATCGAGGCCGCGGCGGCTGGTGAGCACGAGGTGTTCGGCACCGCGTTCGGCCAGCCAGCGGGCGACATGCGCGCCGACAGCGCCGGTGCCCCCGGTGACCAGCACCGTTCCGCGGGGCTGCCACGGTTCGACGACGGTGTTCGGGAGCGGAGCGTGCACCATGCGCTTGGCGAACACCCCGGAGGCCCGGAGCGCCACCTGGTCCTCACTGTCCACACCGGACACGACGGCGGCCAGGCGGCCGGCGTCGGCGGCGCTGTCCAGGTCAACCAGACCGCCCCAGGTACCCGGCTGGTCGAGGCCGAGGACCGTGCCGAGGCCCCAGACCGCGGCGGCGGCGGGGTCGGCGTCGGCGTCGGCGAACGCGTCCACCGCGACCGCACCGCGGGTGACCACCCAAGCGGGCGCGTCGACCCCCGCGTCCCGCAGAGCCTGCAGGAGCGCGATGGTCGCGGCGACCGGTGTGGTGAGTGCGGGACCCTCCGGGTGTTCCCGGGTGTCGAAGGCGAGTAGCGAGAGCACACCGTCGAACGGGCGGACGGCCGTCGCCTCGGTGATCAGCTCGGTGAGCGCCGCACGATCCGCGGGAGCCGCCGCGATGACCCGCACGACGTCGCCCTGTTCGGCGACGGCGTCGGCCAGCTCGGTCGCTTCCGGGACGTCGGCCGGGACGACGACCAGCCAGTTGCCGGTCAGTCCGCCGGTGGCCACCCCGGCGAGCGGGGCCCACGAAACTCGGTAGCGCCAGGAGTCCACAGTGGACGTATCGGTGCGACGACCGTGCCAAGCGGCCAGCGCCGGGACGACCTCGGCCAGCGGTGCCGTCTCGATACCGAGCCTGGCGGCGAGCGAGTCGACGTCACCACCGGCGATGTCCTGCCAGAACTCCTGATCGGCCACCTGCGCGGGAGCCGGTGCCGCCGCGGTGATCTCGTCCTCGAGCCAGAAACGCTTGTGCTGGAACGGGTAGGTCGGCAACTCGACGAGCCGCGCCGCCGGGAGCAGCGAGGCCCAGTCGGCGGATCCGCCGCGGACCTCCAGCTCGGCCAGCGAAGTCGCGAACCTGGTCAGGCTCCCCTCGTCGCGACGCAGGGTACCGGCGACGGCACCGTTGTAGCCGCCCTCGTCGAGAGTCTCCTGAATGCTCATGACCAGCACGGGATGCGGGCTGATCTCGACGAACCGCGTGTACCCGGCGGCCGCCAGCTTCGCGACCACCGGCGCGAACCGGACGGTGGTGCGCAGGTTCGTGAACCAGTACTCGGCGTCCACAGTGGACTCCTCGACCGGTTCTTCGTTCACCGTCGACGTCATCGCGACGTCGCCCCGCCTAGGCGTGATCGGCCCGAGGTCGTCCAGCAGGCGGTCGGAAAGGTGCTCGACGTGCGCGGAGTGCGACGCGTAGTCCACCGGCACACGCTTGGCGCGGAAGCCCTCGGCCTGAAGCTGGTCGCGCAACTGGTCGAGAGCGTCACCGTCGCCGGAGAGCACGGCGGATGTGGCGCCGTTGTCGGCGGCGAGCGAGATCCGGCCGTCCCAGGCGTCGAGCCGGGAACGCAGATCGTCGGCCGACAGTCCGGCGGCGAGCATGCCACCGCCACGACCGCCGAGGACGTCGCCGATCGCCTTGCTGCGCAACGCGACCACCCTGGCGCCGTCCTCGAGGGACAGCGCACCCGAAACGGCCGCGGCGGCGATCTCGCCCTGAGAGTGCCCGATCACCATGTCCGGCTCGACCCCGTGCGCGCGCCACAGTGCGGCCAGCGAGACCATCACCGACCACAGCATCGGCTGCACGACGTCCACGCGGTCGGCGGGCGGAGTGCCCGGCTCGCCACTCAGCACGGCGATGACCGACCAGTCGACGAATTTCCGCAGAGCCGCGTCACATTCGGCCATCCGCTCGGCGAACGCCGTCGACTGGGCCAGCAGTTCGGTCGCCATCCCGACCCACTGCGAACCCTGGCCGGGGAAGACGAACACGGTCTTGCCACGGACATCTGCGGTACCGGTGACGACGTCGGGCCGTGACCCGCCGGCGGCCAGCGTCCGCAAGGCCTCGGTGACCTGTTCGCGGTCCTGGCCGAGGACGACGGCGCGGTGGTCCAGACGGGCACGCCCGACGGCGAGTGTGTTGGCGATGTCGGTCAGCGGGTCGCCGGAACCGTCCACATGCGACGCCAGCCGTCCGGCGGCCGCCGCGAGCGCGGCCGGAGTCTTGGCCGAGACCACCAGCGGGTGCACGACCGGAGCCGGCCGGTCGCCGATCTCCTCTTCGACCGGCGCCTGCTCCAGGATCACGTGCGCGTTGGTGCCACTGACCCCGAACGACGACACGGCCGCGCGGCGCGGGCGCGTCACCTCGGGCCAGTCGCGTGCCTCGGACAGCAGCTCGACCGCGCCCGCGGTCCAGTCGACGTGCGTCGACGGCGTGCCGAGGTGCAACGTGCGCGGCAGCCTGCCGTGCCGCAGCGCCTGGATCATCTTGATCACCCCGGCGACACCTGCCGCCGCCTGCGGGTGGCCCATATTGGATTTGATCGAACCGAGCAGCAGCGGCTCTCCCGTGGTGCGCTGCCCGTAGGTCTCCAACAGCGACTGCGCCTCGATCGGATCGCCGAGCGCGGTTCCGGTGCCGTGCGCCTCGACGGCGTCCACATCGGACCGTGACAGTCCGGCGTCGGCCAGCGCCGCCTCGATCACCCGCACCTGCGAAGGTCCGTTCGGAGCCGAGAAACCGTTGCTTGCGCCGTCCTGGTTCACCGCGGAACCCCGCAGCAGAGCCAGAACCTGGTGTCCATTGCGACGCGCGTCCGAAAGCCGCTCCAGTACGAGGACACCGACGCCCTCGGCCCAGGACGTGCCGTCGGCGTCGTCCGAGAAGGACTTGCTGCGACCGTCGGCCGCGAGACCGCGGCGGCCGCTGAAGTCGACGAACATCTCCGGCGTGCCCATCACCGCGACGCCGCTCGCCAGCGCGAGCGTGCAGTCCCCGGCGCGCAGTGCCTGCGCGGCCATATGCAGCGCGATCAGCGACGACGAGCAGGCCGTGTCCACCGAAACCGACGGTCCTTCGAGCCCGAGCGTGTAGGACACCTGGCCGGAAACCAGGCTGCCGTCCGGGCTTCCGCCGCTGTAGTCGTGGTACATCACGCCGGCGTAGACCCCGGTCTGGCTACCCTTGAGCGAGTACGGGTCGAACCCGGCGCGCTCGAAGGCCTCCCACGAGGCTTCGAGCAGGATCCGCTGCTGTGGGTCGGACCGGCGCGCGTCGCGCGGGCTGATGCCGAAGAACTCGGCGTCGAAATCCGGTGCGTCGTAAAGGAATCCGCCGTGCCGCGTGTAGGTCTTGCCGGGCCGGTCAGGAGTCGGGTCATAGATGCCTTCGAGGTCCCAGCCACGATCCGCGGGAAACTCGCCGATCGCGTCGCGACCCTCGTCGACCAGCTCCCACAGATCGTCGGGCGTGCGGACGCCTCCCGGGTAGCGACAGCTCATGCCGATGATCGCGATGGGCTCGCTGTCCCTTGCCTCCAGCTCGTGCAACCGGCGCCGGGCCTGCTGCAGGTCGGCCGTCGCGCGCTTCAGGTAGTCGCGGAGCTTGTCCTCGTTGTTCCCCATGGCATTCCCTGTCATCAGAGGCCCAATTCGTTCTCTAGCACGGCAAAGAGCTCGTCGTCCGATGCGTCGTCCAGGTCGGCCTCGGGCGCTTCGTGGTCGGTGTGCGCGTCGGCCCACCTGCGCACCAGCGCGTCGAGCCGGGCGGTGACCTTCGCGGTCGAACCGTTGAGCGAACCGGCGACGCCACCGAGCAACGCCTCGAGCCGGTCGATCTCGGCGAGTAGCGGCTCCGCGGCACTGCGGCCCGGGCCGAGCAGATCGTGTAACCGCGCGGCGAGTTTGGCAGGCGTCGGGTGGTCGAACACGATGGTCGCGGTCAGCTTCAGCCCGGTCAGCGCCCCGAGCTGGTTGCGCAGCTCCACCGACGTCAGCGAGTCGAAGCCCATTTCCTGGAAGGCGCGCTCCGGCTCGACGGACGCGGCCGAGGCGAACCCCAGCACGACAGCGACCTGCTCGGACACCACGCCGAGCAAGTACGCCTCCCGCTCGGACTCGGGCAGCGTGCCCAGCCGGGCGGCGACCGCGCCGCCGCCGCGGGTCGTCCTCCGGCGAGGCGCCGCCGGACGGACGAGCCCGCGCAGGACCGGCGGCAGCGAGTCGGCACGGGCGCGCAGGGCACCGAGATCCAGTTTCACCGGGGCGAGTACGGCTTCGTCGGCGACGAGACAGGCGTCGAGCAGTGCGAGGGCGTCGGCGGTCGCCATCGGTGGGGTGCCGAGGCGGCGCAGGCGACGGAAGTCGGCCTCGCCGAGCTCGCCGGCCATGCCGCCGTCCTCGGCCCAGGCGCCCCAGTCCAGCGCGGTGGCCGGGAGACCTTGCGCCCGGCGGTGGTGGGCCAGCTGGTCGAGGAAGGTGTTGGCGGCGGCATATCCGGCCTGGCCCGCGGCCAGGACCGTGCTCGCCGCGGAAGAGAACAGCACGAACGCCGTCAGGTCGCCGGTCAGCTCGTGCAGGTGCCAGGCACCGTCGACCTTCGCGGCGAAGACGCGGTCGAGTTCCTCGTCGGTGAGCGTTTCGACGCGACCGGCGGACGGAACCCCGGCGGCGTGCACGACGGCGGTCGGCTCGAGGCCGTCGAGCAGCTTCTCCACCGACGCGCGGTCGGTGACGTCGCAGCTCGCGATGGTGACCTCGGCGCCGAGCGACTGGAGTTCGTCGCGCAGCTCGGCCGCGCCGGGAGCGTCGGCTCCCCGCCGGCTGGTGAGCAGCAGCCGACGCACGCCGTGCTGGGTCACGAGATGCTTCGCGACGACAGCGCCGAGTCCGCCGGTGCCCCCGGTGACAAGGACGGTGCCGTCGCGATCCCAGTCGAGTTCACGAGACTCCGGAGTCGCCGCGGTCAGGCGCGGCACCAGGAGCTTTCCGTCGCGGACGGCCACCTCGGGTTCGCCCGAGGCCAGTGCCGCCAGGAAGTCCACACCGTCCTCGCCGTCGACAAGGACGAACCGGCCCGGGTTCTCCGCTTCGGCCGCCCGCACCAGACCCCACACCGGGGCGAGGGCCGGGTCGACGTCCTCGCCGTCCACGGACACCGCGCCGCGGGTGACCACCGCGAGGCGAGTCTCACCTTCCAGAGCTTCCTTGATCGCGCTCAGCACCCGCAGGGTGACCGCACGAGCCGCGGCGGGCACTGGACCGTCCTGAGTGGACACTTCCAGTACCTTCGCGTCCCCGGCGTTCCCCGTGCCGGAAGCAGGCTCCCAGGCCACGCGGAACAGCGAGCTGGGCGCCAGTTTGTCGAGCGAGATCGCTCGTGCGGCCAGGGATTCGACCGTCAGCACCGGCGTTCCGGTGGCGTCGGCGATCCGCAGCGTGATGGTTTCCGGGCTGGTCGGTGAGACGTGGACGCGCAGGGCGGCCGCGCCGGCGGAGTGCAAGGTGGTGCCGCTGAAGGAGAACGGCAGCATCGGCTTCGCTTCGCCGTCTTCCGGCGCCGGGCCGAGCAGCTGAGCGTGCATCGCCGCGTCGAGCAGTGCCGGGTGCAGGCCGTAGTCGCGGGCTTCGGCACCCTCGGGCAAAGCGACCTCGGCGTACACGTCGTCGCCTTGGCGCCACATCGCGTGCAGACCCTGGAACGCGGTGCCGTAGTCGTAACCCAGCTCGGCGAGCTGCGTGTAGGGGTCGGCCAGCGCGACCTCGACGGCACCCGCGGGCGGCCACTCGGCGAAGTCGAACGAGGGCGCGTCCGCCTCCTTGGTCACGAATCCTTCGGCGTGACGCGTCCAGGCGTCCTCGCCGTCGGGTCGCGAGTGGACGGTGACGCGCCGGCGGCCGTCTTCCTCGGCCTCGAGGTGAACCTGGATCGAGGCGCCCGCGCCCTCGGCGAGGGTGAGCGGGGCCTGCAGCGTCAGCTCTTCGATCCCGGCGTAGCCGACCTCGTCGGCGGCGCGGCGCGCCAGCTCGACGAAGGCCGTACCGGGCAACAGGATCGTGCCGAGCACGATGTGGTCGGCCACCCACGGCACGGTGTCGGCGGACAGCCGTCCGGTGAGCACCAGGGTATCCGGCTCCGGCAGCCGGACGACGGCGCTGAGCATCGGATGCGCGGCGGGCTGCTGGCCGTGCTCCTCCGCGTCGCCGGTCGGTGTGGTCACGGGCAGCCAGTAGCGTGTGCGGCGGAAGGCGTAGGTGGGCACCTCGACGCGGCGGGCGCCGGGGTAGAACGCTTGCCAGTCCACGGGAACCCCGCGGGCATGCAAGGTCGCGAGTGCGGTGACGACGGCGTGGGCCTCGTCGCGGTCCTTGCGCTGGGCCGGGACGAACGCGAGCGACTCGTCATCGAAGGCGGTGCCGGCGGCGGCCGTGAGCACCGCGGCCGGACCCACCTCGACGAAGGTCCGGACGCCCTCGTCGACGAGGGTGCCGACACCGTCGTGGAACCGGACGGCCGCGCGGACCTGGTCCACCCAGTACTCCGGGCTCGTCAGGTCGGCGTCGGCGGAAACCGTGGAGACGACCGGGATCCCGGGCTTGGCATAGGTGAGTTTCCTGGCCACCGCGCGGAACTCGGCGAGCATCGGCTCCATCAGCGGAGAGTGGAAGGCGTGTGACACCCGCAGCTTCGAGGTCTTGCGGCCGGGGAACTGCGCGACGATCCTCTCGACGGCGTCCTCTGTGCCGGACACGACGACGGAGTCCGGGCCGTTGATCGCGGCGATGCTCACCTCGGCGGTCAGCAACGGGGCCACTTCGGCTTCGGTGGCCTGGACGGCGACCATCGCGCCGCCGGCAGGCAGCGCCTGCATCAGCCGGGCGCGAGCGGCGACGAGCGTGGAGGCGTCTTCGAGTGACAGGATTCCGGCGACGTGTGCGGCGGCCAGCTCACCGATCGAGTGGCCGAGCAGGTAGTCGGGCTTGACACCCCAGGACTCGAGCAGCCGGTGGAGGGCGACCTCGACGGCGAACAGGGCGGGTTGGGTGAAGCCGGTCCGCGCCAGCGCCTCGGCGTCGGTCAGGACAGTCCGCAGTGGACGGTCGAGGTGCCGGTCCAGCTCGGTGCAGACGGTATCGAGGGCTTCGGCGAACACCGGGTACTTGGCGGCGAGAACCGTGCCCATCCCGGCGCGTTGCGCTCCCTGTCCGGTGAAGAGGAAGGCCGTCCGGCCGGTACCCTGGCGGTCGCGGACCACGTTCGGCGCGTCCTCGCCTGCCGCGAGCGCGGTCAGCCCGGCGAGGACGTCGGCATGCCCGGTGCCGGTGACGACGGCGCGGTGGTCCAGCGCCGAGCGGGTCGTGGCGAGCGAGAACCCGATATCCGCCAGGCAGTTCCCGGCGTCGAAGTGGTCGGCGAGCCGCCGCGCCTGAGCCGCGAGGGCGTCCGCGGTGTCGGCCGAGACCGGCCACGCGACGACGGGCAGCTCCGCCTGGAGCTCCGGCGCCTCGGGTGCCGGGCCGGCCTGTTCGATGATCACGTGGGCGTTGGTGCCACTGATCCCGAACGACGACACCGCGCCCCGGCGGGGCCTGGTGACCTCGGGCCAGTCACGCGCCTCGGTGAGCAGTTCCACCTCGCCCGCCGACCAGTCGACATGCGGCGACGGCGCGTCCACATGCAAGGTCTTGGGCAGGACACCGTGCCGGATGGCCTGCACGAGTTTGATCACGCCACCGACCCCGGCAGCCGCCTGCGTGTGTCCGATATTGGATTTGAGCGAGCCGAGCCACAGCGGGGTCTCGCGCTGTTTGCCGTAGGTGGCGAGAAGGGCCTGCGCCTCGATCGGATCACCCAGTTTGGTGCCGGTGCCGTGGCCTTCGACCAGGTCGACGTCCGTTGTGGACAGTCCGGCGGATTCGAGGGCCTGGCGGATCACCCGCTGCTGCGCGGGTCCATTGGGGACGGTCAGTCCGCTGGAGGCACCGTCGGAGTTCACCGCGCTGCCGCGGACGACCGCCAGCACCTCGTGGCCGAGCCGCTGTGCGTCGGACAGACGCTCGACGACGAGCACGCCGACGCCCTCGCCCCAGCCGGTGCCGTCGGCACCCGCGGCGTAAGCCTTGCAGCGGCCGTCGTCGGAGAGCCCACGCTGTTCGCTGAAGTAGACGAAGGTCTCAGGCGTGGCCATCACGGTCACGCCGCCGACGAGTGCCAGCGAGCAGTCGCCGCGACGCAGCGCCTGCGCGGCCCAGTGCAGAGCCACCAGGGAGGACGAGCAGGCGGTGTCGACCGACACCGCGGGACCTTCCAGCCCGAGTGCGTACGCGACCCGGCCGGAGACGACGCTTCCGGCCGCGGCGTGGCCGAAGTAGTCGTGGTACATGACCCCGGCGAAGACGCCGGTGCTGCTGCCGCGCAAGGTCTCCGGCACGATGCCGGCCCGCTCCAGCGCGGTCCACGACGTCTCGAGGAGCAGCCGCTGCTGTGCGTCCATCGCGAGCGCCTCGCGCGGCGAGATCCCGAAGAACTCCGGGTCGAACTCGGCGGCGTCGTAGAGGAATCCGGCCTCGCGGGTGTTCGTGGTGCCGGGACGCTCGCCCGTGGGGTCATAGAGCGTGTCGAGCGCCCAGCCGCGGTCCGTCGGGAATTCGCCGATCGCGTCCGTGCCGGAAGCAACCAGCTCCCACAGATCCTCGGGCGAGGCGACCCCGCCGGGGTAACGGCAGGACATGCCGACGATCGCTATCGGTTCGGAGTCGCGGTCGCGCGCCTCCTGGAGGGATCGCTTGGCCTCGCGGAGATCCGCTGTCGTGCGTTTGAGGTAGTCGAGCAGCTTGCGCTCGTTTTCGGCGGTCACGCCATTGCCCCCGTTCCGTCGAGCGGCCGGGAATGGGCGGGGCGGAAAACGCCGCCGGAGCAGAAATCGGTACTCACGTAATCGACCCACCTAACCGCGAAAAGAGTGGAAGGTGCCACGCCGAAAACGCTACCCAGGTCCTTTTGTCCGCCCTACCCCTAACGGGTCCGGAGCGGCCCCACAATCAGCGGGACAGTTCCGCCACTACGGCACGCGGGGCGGGCAGCGCGGCGACTTCGTTCCGCAGCGCGTTCGCCTTGGCGCGCACCGTTTCGTCCGCGAAGAGTTCGCCGAGCCGGTCGGCCGATGCGGCCAAGCCGGCGCCGAATTCCGCGACGCGCGCGGTGAACGCCGTGTCCGTCAAGGAAAGCTGGGGCAGGCCATGGGTCACCGCCGCCAGGGCGAGATCGGGGTCGCCATCGTGGACGACCGCCGCACACGTCGGCAGCAAGGCGGCCGGTGGCGCCGAATCGACGAGTTTGACGCATCCCGGCACGGTGACTCCGCCCGGGATTTCCGCGGGACCGGCCATGCACACCAGCTCGGCATCGACCTCGGCGACCGCGTCGAAAACGGGTCCGAACAGCGTGGTGTCGTCGAGCGAGAGCAGGATGCGGTCGCGCCTTGCCTTGCGGCGCAACCAGTTCGGCACCTCAACGGGGCCGAAGTACGGCACGTGCCGGAGGGAGCGAAGCTGATCGCCGCCGGACCGCAAGGACGGGGGAACCGTGTCGAACGTGATGTCGGCGTCGCCGGTATCCGGCTCGTCCAACGCTCCGAGCAGCCGCACCGCGAGGGCGTCGACCGCACGGGCGGCGACCGTTCCCGCGGGCGCTTGAGCGTCGGAGACCACGACGTCCGGCCGCCAAAGCTTCGCGAACTCGGTGAGCGCGGCGGATTCGGTGATCGAATGCTCGTCGCCGTCCTCGAGGTCGACGGCGACGCAACTGGTACGGAGGATTTCGTCGACGAACGACGCGCGTCCGGCGATCTTCACGTCGTGGCCGGCGGTGCGCAGCGCCCAGGACAGGGGCACGAGATTACGCAGCCGGGTAGGCGACGACGGAGCGGCCAGGAGTACGCGCATGGAATTCACTCCAGAAAAGGAAACCGGGCCCGCCCGGTGCGAATAGTCCAACTCGAGACTATTCGGACCGAGCGAGCCCGGACACCCCTATAAAAAGCTCGTGAGTGGTAATGACGGTTAGAACCGTCATTACCACTCACGAGTCTTTTACTGGCCCGGCAGCGTGACCGCTTCGATCGGACTCTTCCGCATCGCGAGCCGCGCGGACAGCGCCGTGACCGGCCAGACGATCAGGAATACGGCCAGCACCACGCCGATGAACACCCAGATCGGCCCGGACGGGATGATCTCGCCGGTCGAAAGCGCCATCGGTATCACGGTGAACAGCGAGATGAAGATCCCGAGTACGAGACCGGTCACCGCGACCACACCGCCTTCGATGAACAGCATCCGCCGGATCTGGCGACGATCGGCGCCCGCCAGCCGCTGCGCGCCGAACTCCCGGCGCCGGGCCAGTACGGCCACGGCGAGGGTGTTCACCGCCGCGATCGCCGCGTAAGCGATCGCGAGCACCGCCAGCAGGTAGTTGATCATCGCCTCGACGTCCGCACCCGCCTGGAAACTCGCCGTCAGCTCACTGTCGTCGCCGACGGTGGCACCCGGCCAGTCCTTCGCCCGTTCGGTGAGCGCCGAGACCAGATTGTCCGCGTCGCCTTCCCCGGCGACCTTCACCAGCACCTGCGTCGGCAGGCCGCTGGTCGAGTGCGCCGTGAGCAGGTCGGCGGGCAGCACCATGCTCGCGTAGCTCGACGGGCTGTCGAGCAGCGCGACGACGGTCACCCGCACCTGCGCCCCGTCCCCGAGCCGCATGGTGATCTGATCGCCCAGCTTGATTTCCAGGTCGTCGGCGACGCCCTCGGGCAGTGCGACCGTCTCACCGGTGAGGTTCTTCAGCGAACCGGACAGGACCTCGGTGGCGAGCACCGTCCCGCCCTGGTCCTCCGGGCCGACACCGAGCAGGCGCAGCGGATCACTTCCGTTGCCGTCGTAGGGTTCCTCGATCCAGCCGCGGCTGGTGACGAGCGGCGACGCCGTCCCGACACCCTCCGCGCCACGGATCTGCGCGAGCTGGTCCTGCGTGAAACCGCCCGCGGCGGTGGTCACCACGGCGTCGGCCTGCAGCTGCCCGGAATAGGACGCCACCTGCGCACTCTGCGCCGTGGTCATCGAATAGACGTTGCCGAGCGCGACCGCGCCGGCGAGCGTGATCGGGGTGAGCGCGGCGGCGAACGCGACCGCGCGTGCCCGCGTGTTGATCACGGCGAGAGTGGCACCCTGCCCGCCGACCCGCCGGATGAACGGGCCGTACCGGTCGGCCACCCACGCCATGATCTCCGGGCCGATCAGCGCCACCGCGATCGCGCCGGTGAGCACCGCCGGGCCACCGATGGCACCCGCCGTGTCCGCGGGCATGAAGATCGTCGTCCCGGCGAGCAGCACAGTCGCCACGGCGCACACCATCGCACCCGTGCGGCGCAACGGATTCACCTTGGGACTCGGGATCGAGGCCTCGGCCAGCGCCTGGATCGGCCGGGCCCGCGCCGCGGCCAGCGCGGCGAACCACGCGGCGGCGTAGGTGATCACGAGCGTGATGACGACACCGCCGCCGAACGCGATGATGTCCTGCTGGAACACCAGTTCCTCGGGCACGATGCCGATCGACATACTGGTGCTGAAGATCAGGTTCCCGAGCAGGCTGCCCAGCGCCACACCGCAAAGCGCGGCGGCCGCACCGACCGCCATCGTCTCGGCGACGACCATCCGGTGCACCTGTTTCGGCGTCGCGCCGGTGGCACGCAGCAACGCGAGTTCCTGCTGCCGCTGCCGCACGGTCAGGCTGATCGTCGCGGAGACGACCAGTGCCATGACCACCAGGACCATTCCGCCGAACACCGCGGCGAGCAGGATCAGCGGGAGCTGGCTCCCGTCTACGCCAAGGAATTCGGCCGCGCCGCGGTCGTCACCGGTCAGGACGCTGACACCGGGGACCTGTTCCGTGATGCGCGCGGCCAGGTCGGCGGCGTCCATGCTCTCGGCCGGGAAGATTCCGACGAGGTCGACAGTGCCCGGGTGAGTGGCGAACCGCTGGACGTCCCCGGCGGAGAAGAAGAACGCGGGCAACCGCACGGTCTGACCCGGTTCGGCGATCCCGGAGACGACGAAGCTCTGTTTGCCGCCGCCCACCGCGAGTTCGAGGGTCGAACCGGGTTTCACCCCGGCCGAGTCGGCGGTGGCCGCGTCGAGGACGACCTGACCCGGCGCTTTCGGTTGTTCGCCTTCGCGCAAGGTGTAGGCACCGAGCGCGGCGGACTCCCAGCCGTGTCCGGAAAGGACGGACGCGCCCTCGCTCTGCGGCGTGCCGTCGGTCAGGAGCACGGCGGGGAACGAGACGTCGGCGACTGCTCGCTGCACGCCCTGGACACCCTGGATCTTGTCGACCTGCTCCTGAGAGAGGCGGGCGCGCTCGGCGTACGGGACGACCTCGGACTCTTCGTCGGGCAGCTTGAACCCGGACGATCCGCCGACGACCACCGGCGCCGCCGCGAGCCGTTGCGGCTGGGCCTCCAGCACGATGGCCGTCTGGAACAGCCCGGCGCACGCGATGAGCAGACCGCAGCCGATCAGGATCGCGACGAACGAGGCCAGCGACGCGGCCGCGCGGAAGCGCAGGCTCGACAACGCCAGGCCGAAGATCACCCGCCGGGAGCTCACCGCTGCCCCCTCGCCTGCTTGGCCTGTGCACCGAGCTGCGCCAGCGTGGCCGCGACGGCCTCGACGGTCGGCGTCGCCATCTCGGTGACGATCCGGCCGTCCACGAGGAACAGCACGTTGTCCGCGAACGACGCCGCCACCGGGTCGTGGGTGACCATGACGATGGTCTGGCCGGCACTCACCAGCTCGCGCATCAGGTTCAGCACCTCGAGCGCGGTGTTCGTGTCGAGGGCACCGGTCGGCTCGTCGGCGAAGACGACCGCGGGCCGGGCGGCGAGCGCACGGGCGATCGCGACGCGCTGCTGCTGACCGCCGGAAAGTTCACCCGGACGGTGCTTCACGCGCTGCGACAAACCGACGCGGGCGATCACCTGGTCGACCCATGCCTTGTCCGGCTCACGGCCGGCCAGCAGCGTCGGCAGGTTGACGTTCTGCTCGACGTTCAGCGCGGGCATCAGGTTGAAGGACTGGAAGATGAACGCGACATTCTCACGGCGCAGGACCGTCAGCTGGGTCTCGTTCTTGCCCTTCAGATCGGTCCCCACCAGGCTGACGCTGCCCGAGGTCGGCTTGTCCAGACCCGCCGCGCAGTGCAGCAGCGTGCTCTTGCCGGAACCGGACGGACCCATCACCGCGGTGAAGGTGCCGGAAGGGAAGTTGACGGACACCCCGGCAAGCGCTTCCACGGCGCTCTCGCCTGAGCCATAGGTCTTGTGCACCGAGTCCAGCCGGACCGGCGCCTCGACGGACGTCATCGTGGGCACGTCGTTCACTCCGATCCTTCCCGCGCACGCCGCGCCGGGTCGAGGTACCACCAGGCCAGCAGCAGGACGCCACCGATGCCGATCGTCCAGAGCCAGAACGGGCTCTTGAACGAGGTGCTGATGAGGCTCATGAGTAGCCAGATCACGAACTGGATCCCGCTGATGACGACCCACAGGATCGTGACTATCCGGCGGGCGAGGCCGCCCGAGGACCGGGTTTCTTCTGTGCTCTCGGGCATGAGGCCCCCAGATCGGCTTGATGAAGCTTGACTAATTGTGTAAGGCATGCACAGTTTAGCCTAGTTGCCTCGAACGGCAAAGCCGACCCCCGGATTAGGGGGTACGACCGGATGTCGCACGCATGCGGCGGTCCCAGTCCCGCGCACCCCAGATGCCGGCCACCAGGACGCCGCCACCGAACAGCACCCAGAACAGCCACAACGGATCCCACTGACCGCCGAGTAGGCCGATGAACACCCAGATGAGGAGGTTGACTCCGCTGACGAACAGCCAAACCGCACCCGCGATCCGGGGTGCTGCCTCGAGGACCGGGGGAACGACGGCGTCGACCCGGACACCGGAGACCGCGGCACGCAGGGCGGGATGCGTACCCGCCGCCCGGACCAGCGTCAGCCTCCGATCGGCCTCCGCGCCGTCGTATTCGCCGGTCGAGCGGGCGTACTCGATCTCGGTGGCGGCCAGCCGCCGATCAAGCTCGGTGATACGCCTCAGCCCGAACCGGTTGGTCTCGCTCACGTCCACTCGCCCCCAGCTCCGATTAGTGTAAGACTTACACAGTTTACTGAAGGACCCAGCGGAGCGAAAGATGTCGATCGAACCTCGTGAGCTTCCGGACCTGCCACCCGGGCTGGCGCCGGCGTGGGTCGCCGCGCCAAGGCCCCGCCGCGGCCCCAAACCCGCGCACACCGTGGAGCAGATCATCACCGCGGCGGTCGAACTGGCCGACGCCGACGGGCTGACCGCCGCCTCCCTGCCCAACATCGCCGCGTCGCTCGGCCTGACCACGAACGCGCTGTACCGCTACCTCGGCTCGAAGGACGAGCTGCTGGTCTTGCTGGCGGACGCGGGCTTCGGGCCACCTCCCGCTTCCCTGCGCGATCCGGCGGACTGGCGAGCCGACATCCGAGCGTGGACGTACGCCGCACTCGAGCGGTACCGGGTCCGGCCGTGGCTGCTGGACATCTCCTTCCGCGGCGGACCGGTGACCCCACATCACCTGAGCTGGACGGAACTGTCGCTGGCCACGCTGTCCGCCGCCGGATTGTCCGATGTGGACGCACTCGGCTGCGCCCGGCTGGTTGCCGACTTCGTCCGTACGACGGCCGAACGGCTCCGCGCGTACAGCGATCCGGACTCCGCCGACACCCCCGCGCGGGCGGCCGACGTCCGCGCGTTCCTCGAGCCGCTCCTCGTCGAGCGGGGCTTTCCGCGGCTGGCCGCGCTGACGTCCGATGGCCGGTACCCGGCCGAGCCTTCGGTGGACTTCGGGCTGGACCGTCTGCTCGATGGGATCGCCGCCCTGCTCCCCTGATCCTGACGTCGCGTGCTAACCCGCATCACGCGTGATCAGACAGCGCACACGCGTGATTGAAGGGGCCACACGCGTGTGGCCCCTTCAATCACGTGTGATGCGGGTTCATGCCAGGCCGTCCAGCCAGCTGTTGACGGCCTTCGCGGTCGTCTCGACGTCCGCGTCGACGATGCTGAAGTGGTCGCCGGGCGCGGTCACCACGGTGTCGGCGCGGTTCCATGTCGTACGCCACGTCGAGGGGTCTTCGCTCGCGCGAGCCGGCTCGTCGGACCCGGTCGTGAAGCGATGTTCGGGCTGCACGAGGACGGTCGGCGCGGCCACTTCGCCAAGCTCCACCGTCTCCAGCAAGCCCAGGTAGTGGGCCATC
Organism: uncultured Actinomycetota bacterium; assembly: GCA_963766045.1. Taxonomy (GTDB): domain Bacteria; phylum Actinomycetota; class Actinomycetes; order Mycobacteriales; family Pseudonocardiaceae; genus Amycolatopsis. The sequence goes on from CAVXYN010000004.1 coordinate 283,851, forward strand.
GCCGTCAGCTTGTCACGGTCGAACGGGCCATACTCCTCCTCGCGTTCGAGCATTCCCGCCGCCATGTCGGACACCGTGTCGGCGGTCGCTTCGCCTCCGCCGTCCATCTCGTAGCTGTCGAGCAGTACCACGGCCGCCGGAGCGAATCCGGACTTCTCCAGGCGGGCTGCCAGCGCGTAGGCGAGCACTCCACCCGACGAATAGCCGAGCAGCGCGTAAGGCTGATCTCCCGCACCCAGCCGGACACTTTCCTCGAGCACGTCCAACACCGCGTCGGCGTCGGCGGGCACCGGCTCGCCGGTGACGAAGCCGGGCATCGGCAGCACCGAAACGCCCCGCGTGCCACGGAATTTCGCCGCGAGCTTCGCGTACTGGTATGCCCCGCCCATCGCCGCGGGCGGCGGCACCGCCAGCAGGCGCGGTCCGGCCGGGCCGTCCGCCAGTGCCAGCGGACGAGGCGGTTCGGCGAGGTCGGCGGGCCCGGAGAACTTCGGCCGCAGGTTCGCCGCCGCGCCCAGCAGGGCGATCCCGTCCTCGACGCGTCCACCACGGACGGCCTCGACGAAGAGTTCCTTCACCGGATCGCCGGCGGCAGCCGCCGGACCGTTTCCGTTGAGGACATCCAGGAGGTGTGTCGCCAGCCCCTTGGGCGTCCGATGATCGAACACCACCGAAGGGGGCAGCGGGACCCCGGTCGCGCTCACGATCCGGTTCCGCAGCTTCACCGCGGTCAGCGAATCGAAACCGAACTCCAAGAAGTGCGCGTCCTCGTCGATCTCGTCCGTGTCCTGGTAGCCGAGCAGCGCCGCGGCCTGTCCGAGCACGAACTTCCGCAGTCCCTTTTCGTTCAGCTCAAAGGATTCCTGCTCGACGACGACCGGCTCATCGGCAACCTCGGCGTGATCGCCGGTGTACCCGGTCTCCCGCCGTGCCTCCATGTCGACCGACGGCCAGTACCGCGAGCGGTGGAACGCGTAGTCCGGCAGCGGCACGGTGTTCGCCGCGCGGCCGGTGAACAGGCGACGCACGTCCAGACCCGCGCCCGCGACGTGCAACCGACCGGCTGCCAGCAGCACCGACTCGACCTCGGGAACGTCATTCCCTTGCACCTGAACACTCTGCACCTGAACAAAGGTGACTTCCCCGGGATCGGAGAGCGACTCCTGCGCGAGCCCAGTGAGTCCTCCGGCGCCCAGCTCCACGAACCGCGTCGCCCCGGTCGCCCGTACGGCTTCGGCGAAGAGCCCGGTGTCGCGGCAGTTGGCCACCCAGTGCTTCGGATCGCCCAGCTCGCCGGTGACGAGAGCACCCGTCAGAGTGGACACCACCGGGATCCTCGGCTCGTCGTAGCTCAGCTCTTCGGCGATCTCCTCCAGCTCTTCGAGGATGTCCTCGGGCACCGGCTCGCCGGCCGGGACCTCGTCCATCAGCTGACCACGGTTGGCGACCAGCTTGACGGCGTCGTCCAGCGACAGGACTCCGGCCAGATACGCGGCCGCGATCTCGCCACTCGCCTGTCCGACCAGGACGTCGGGCCGCTGGCCCCACACCTCGAGCAAGCGGAACAACGCGACCTCGAAGGTGAACACGGCGGCCTGGCCGAACTGTTCCCGCATGAGCAACTGCGCGGCGACCGAGCCCTCCTCCGCGAAGATCACCTCACGAAGCGACCGGCCGAAATGCGGGTCGAACTTCGCCGACACGCGGTCGAACTCCACCGCGAAAGCCGGGAACTGCTCGTAGAGACGCGAACCCATGCCGGCCCGCTGCGAGCCCTGACCCGACAGGAGGTACGCCGTCGAACCACCGGAGCGCGCCCGGCCGGTCACCACCCTGTCCGAAGTGGACAGATCGGCGAGCGCGGTCCGGACCTCGTCGGCGGAACCACCGAGGATCGCGGCCCGGTGCGAGAACAACGGGCTACGGCCTGCCAATGAGTAGGCGACGTCCAGCAGGCTCAGCGACGGGTTCGCATTCAGCAGTTCGAGCAGGGCGGTCGCCTGGTCGGGCAGCGCCGCGGCGGTCCTCGCCGAAAGCACCAGCGGCGGCAACACCCCGCCGGTGTCCTCGGCCGGTTCAGCCGGCCCGACCTCGACGGCCGGCGCCTGCTCCAGGATCACGTGCGCGTTGGTACCGCTGTAACCGAACGCCGACACCCCCGCACGGCGCGGCCGGTCGGCCCCGGGCCACGGCAGTTTCTCGTCGACCAGTCGCACTGTCCCGGCGGCCCAGTCGACGTCGGCCGTCGGCTCACCCGCGTGCAGGGTGGGAGGCAGCACCCCGTGCCGCAGCGCCTGCACCATCTTGATCACGCCCGCGACACCGGCAGCGGCCTGCGTATGCCCGATATTGGACTTCACCGAACCCAGCCACAACGGCCGGTCGGTCGAACGGTCCTTGCCATACGTGGCGAGCAGCGCCGAAGTCTCGATCCGGTCGCCGAGCGGAGTGCTGGCGCCGTGCCCCTCGACGGCGTCCACTTCGGACGGTGTCAGTCCGGCGACCGCGAGCGCTCGCCGGATCAGTCGTTCCTGTGCGGGAGCGCTCGGCGCGGTGAGACCGTTCGACGCGCCATCGGAGTTGACCGCGCTGGCCTTCACGACCGCGAGGACGTCGTGGCCGTGGCGGCGCGCGTCGGAGAGCCGCTCGACCACCAGCACACCAACGCCTTCGCCCCAGCCGAAACCGTCGGCCGCGGCGGAGTAGGGCTTGCAGCGTCCGTCGCGGGCGACGGCGCCGTCGACGAACTGCGCGAACGGCGCGGGCGAGACCAGCGCGGAAACCCCGGCGACAAGCGCCAACGAGCAGTCCCCGCCGCGCAACGCCTGTGCCGCTTGGTGCAGTGCGACGAGCGAAGACGAGCATGCCGTGTCCACCGACACCGCCGGGCCTTCGAGCCCGAACGCGTAGGCGACCCGGCCGGAGACGACGCTGCTCAGCGCACCCGAGCCGCGGTAGAGACCGCCGCCCTGCTCCATCATCGCGTCGCCCGGGTCGTAGTCGCTCTGCATCACACCGACGAACACGCCGGTCGAGCTTCCCTTGAGCGACAACGGATCCACCCCCGCGCCCTGCAACGCCGTCCAGGTGGACTCCAACAGCATCCGCTGCTGCGGGTCCATCATCACGGCCTCGTTCGGGCCGATGCCGAAGAACGCGGCGTCGAAGTCGGTGGCGTCGTGGACGAACCCGCCCTGCGGTGTCCCGCCGCCCGGGGCGACCTGCTCGAGCCAGTGGTCCATGTCCCAGGCCCGGTCCTCCGGGAAGGAGCCGATACCGTCGGTGCCGGACTCGACGAGCCGCCACAGCTCGTCCGGAGTGGTGATGCCGCCGGGGAACCGGCAGGCCATGCCGACGATCGCGATCGGCTCGTCGAGGCCGGCGCTCACGACGATCTCTTCGGGTTCCCCGGCGTCGCCGAGTTCGCCGAGCAGCGATTCGTGCAGATGTGCGGCCAGGTCGCCCGCGGTCGGGTGGTCGAAGACGAGCGTCGCGGTCAGGTTGAGGCCGGTGGCCTCGTTGAGTGTGTTGCGCAGTTCCACCGCGGTGAGGGAGTCGAAACCGAGGTCCTTGAAGGCGCGATCGGCGTCGAACACGTCGGTCGAGCCGTGCCCGAGCACGGCGGCCGCGTGCTGGATGACCAGTTCGCGGAGGTGGTCCAAGCGCTTGTCCGCGGGCAGCCGGATCAGCTTGCCCAGCAACGAATCCGCGCCTGCCTCACGGTCTGACACCGTCCGCCGGGAGGCCGGGACGAGGCCGCGCAGCAGGTCCGGGACACCGCCGGCATCACGCCAGGCGGGCAGGTCCAGTTTGATCGGGACGAACACGTCGCCGTCCGAACCGACAGCGGCGTCGAACAGCGCGAGGCCTTCTTCGGCGCTGAACGCACCGAGCCCGCGCTTGCCGTGCGTCTCCCCCGCCATACCCGCCGCCGACTCCCACATACCCCAGGCGAGCGAGTGCGCGGGCTTGCCCTCGGCGCGGCGCATCGCGGTGAGGGCGTCCAGGAAGGCGTTGGCGGCGGCGTAGTTGCCCTGGCCGGGCGCGCCGAGCACACCGGCGGCCGACGAGAACGTGATGAAGGCGGTGAGATCGCCGGACAGCTCGTGCAGGTTCCAGGCGGCGAGGGACTTCGGATCGAAGACGCCGTCGATCCGCTCGGGCGTCAGCGAGGGGAGGACGCCGTCGTCGAGCACACCGGCCGCGTGGACGACCGCGGTCACGGGGTGCTTCTTCAGCAGCGCCTTGACCTTCGTCTTGTTCGAAAGGTCGGCTGCCACCACGGTCGCCTCGGCACCCAGTTCCTTCAGCTGGGCGACGAGTTCGGCCGCACCCGGTGCTTTCGAGCCACGGCGGCTGACGAGGAGCAGCTTCTTCGCACCGTTGCGGGCGAGATGCGTCGCGACGATCTTGCCCAGCGCACCGGTGCCGCCCGACAGCAGGACGGTTTCCTCGGTCCAGTCCACCGGTTCGGTGGCTTCGATGACGGCGCGGGCCAGTCGCGGCGCCCGGATCTCACCGTCCACGATGGACACCGAGGACTCGTCCGCGGCCGAGATCGCGGCGAGTTGTCCGGGTGTAGCGGTTCCTTCGACGAGCACGATCCGGCCCGGGTTCTCCACCTGGGCGGACCGGACGAGCCCGGCGACGGTGGCTCCAGCCAGGTCCCCGTGGGTCACCACGAGGAGCCGGCCGGACGTCTCTTCGGTCAACCAGGTCTGGAGTTTCGACAGTGCACTGTGGACGGCCGTCTGCGCGGCGGCCGCGTCCTGCCCCGGCTCGACGTCGTAAACCGCGAAGTCGGCCGATCCCGGGGCGTCGGACAGGGTGATCGAGACCTGGTCCACCCGGTACAGCGAGTCGGTGTTCCCCGGCACCGCGCGGGCGGCGGCGAGCTGCTCCTCACTGATCCGGCGCAGCGCCAGCTCGCCGACCCGGGCGACCGGCGCCCCGGTCGAGTCGGCCAGCCGCAGTTCGACCGTCTGCTCCCCCGAAGCCCGGACGTGCACGCGGAGCGCGGCGGCTCCCGCCGCCAGCAGCTCGACGTCGGACCACGAGTACGGCAGCGAGGTCCCCTCGCCCGCGGCGGCACTCAACCCGATCGCGTGCAGTGTCGCGTCGAACACCGCCGGGTGGAGACCGAACGCTTCCGCGCCGAGGCGTTCCTGTTCGGGCAGCGCGACTTCGGCGTAGACGTCGTCGCCGGAACGCCAAGCAGCGCGCAGCCCTTGGAACACCGGGCCGTAGGCCATGCCGTGTTCGGCGAGCAGTTCGTACATACCCTCGACGTCGACGGCTTCGGCACCGGCGGGCGGCCACTCGCTCAGGTCGAAGGAGGCGCCTGCCGTTGCCGGGGCGAGGGTACCGTCGGCGTGCCGTGCCCAGCCGCCGGGAGCGGCGAGGTCGTCCGGTCGCGAGTGGACACTGATCGGGCGGGTGCCGTCGGCGGCGGGGGTACCGACGCGGACCTGGATCCGGGCGGCCCCCTTGGCCGGGAGGACGAGCGGCGCGTGCAGCGTGAGGTCACGGACGCGGCCGCAGCCGACCTCGTCCCCGGCTCGCACGGCCAGCTCGACGAAAGCGGTGCCGGGCAACAGGATCGCGCCGCCGACCACGTGGTCGTTCAGCCACGGATGCGTGGCCGCGGAGATCCGGCCGGACAGCACGGCTCCGTCGGCGTCGGCCAGCAGTGTGGCCGCACCGAGCAGCGGGTGGTCGACCGGGTCGAGACCCATCGCGGTCGCGTCGCCGGATTCGGACGACACCTCCAGCCAGTAACGCTGGTGCTGGAAGACGTAGGTCGGCAGTGCGGCTTGGTCCGCACCGCGAGCGGTGAAGTGCGCGGCCCAGTTCGGCACCACGCCACGGACATGCAGTGTCGCGAGGGCGGTCGCGACGGCGACGTCCTCTGGGACGTCCCGGCGCTGCGCCGCCACGGCGACCGCGGCATCGGCGGACTGCGGCACGGCCGAAGTCAGGGGCGCGTCCGGACCGAGTTCCAGGAAGCGGTTGATGCCTTCGGCGGCCAGCGCGCGCACCGCGTCGGCGAACCGGACCGGCTGCCGGACGTTGCGCACCCAGTACTCGGGGTCGGTCAGCTCGGCGAAGACCTCCTCGCCGGTGACGCTGGAGACGACGGTGATCGACGGCTGCGCGTAGGTCAGGCTCTTCGCGACGGCGCGGAATTCGTCGAGCATCGGTTCCATCAGACGCGAGTGGAACGCGTGCGAAACCTTCAAGCGGGTAGTGCGACGCCCGGCCTCGGTGAACTTCGCGGCCACCGCGAGCACGGCGGCCTCCTCACCGGAGAGGACCACCGAACGCGGGCCGTTGACGGCGGCGACGTCGACCGTCCTTTGTGGATCATGGGAGGCGACCTCCTCCGACGTTCCCTCGACGGCGACCATCGCGCCACCGGCGGGCAGTGCCTGCATCAGACGGCCGCGTGCGGCGACCAGCTTCGCGGCGTCCTCGAGGGAAAGCACACCGGCGCAGTGTGCGGCGGCGAGCTCACCGATCGAGTGGCCGCAGACGGCTTCGGGCACCAGTCCCCATGACTCGACGAGCCGGAACAGCGCGACCTCGAAGGCGAAAAGCGCGGCCTGGGTATTCCCGGTCTGCGCCAAGGCTTCCGCGTCGGCGTCGATCACGTCGCGGATCGGGCGGCCGAGGTGGCGGTCCAGTTCGGCGCAGGCGGCGGCGTATGTCTCGGCGAACACCGGGTACACGTTCGCGAGCTCATTGCCCATACCGGGTCGCTGGGAACCCTGGCCGGAGAACAGGAAAGCGGTGTTGGTCTCGCCGCGCGCGACCCCGGTGACCCCTCCCGGCTCGCCGTTCGCGAGGGCGGTCAGCGCGGCGAGCAGCTCGGTGTGGTCACGAGCGACGACCGCGCCGCGGTGGTCGAGGTGGGTGCGGCCGGCGGCCAGCGTGCGTGCGACGTCGAGCGGCGGCAGCGAAGGGTTCTCGGTGAGGAATTCGGTCAGCCGGGCGGCCTGTGCCCGCAGTGCCTGCGGCGTCCGGCCGGACAGCACGAACGGGATCGCGGCGGCGTCGGGTGCGGTTTCGACCGTCGTGTCCGGTTCCGGGGCTTCCTCGATGATGATATGCGCGTTGGTGCCGCTGAGGCCGAAGCACGAGACGGCGCCCCGGCGCGGATGTCCGTTGCGCTCCCACGGCCGGCGCTCGGTGAGCAGCTCGACCTGTCCGGCGGTCCAGTCGACATGCCGGGTCGGTTCGTCGACGTGCAGTGTCCGCGGCAGCACGCCGTTGTTCAGCGCCAGCACGATCTTCAGCACACCGGCGACGCCGGACGCGGCCTGGGTGTGGCCGACGTTCGACTTGATGGAACCCAGCCACAGCGGGTGGTTCTCGGGGCGGCCCTGGCCGTAGGTGGCCAGCAAGGCCTGCGCCTCGATCGGGTCGCCGAGTTTGGTCGCGGTGCCGTGCGCCTCGACGACGTCGACCTCTTCGGCCGGGACGCGGGCGTTCGCGAGCGCCTGGCGGATCACGCGCTGCTGCGCGGGGCCGTTCGGAGCGGTCATGCCGTTGGAGGCGCCGTCCTGGTTGATCGCGGTGCCTCTGACGATCGCGAGCACCGGGTGGCCGTTGCGACGAGCGTCGGAAAGCCGTTCCACCAGAAGCATGCCGCAGCCTTCGGACCAGCCGGTGCCGTCGGCGGAGTCGGCGAACGCGCGGCAGCGGGCACTGCGGGAGAGCGTGCCGTCGAGGCTGAACTCCACGAAGGTCCGCGGCGAGGACATCACTGAAACACCGCCGGCGAGCGCGAGTGAGCATTCACCCGAGCGCAGGGCCTGCACCGCCATATGCAGTGCGACCAGCGAGGACGAGCACGCGGTGTCGATGGTGACCGCGGGACCCTCGAGTCCGAAGGTGTAGGCCAGGCGGCCGGAGATGACCCCGGACGAGCCGTAGCTGCCCTGGTAGTTGTGGTACATCGTGCCGGCGAACACGCCGGTCGGGGTGCCCTTCACGGTGTGGGGTGCGATCCCGGCCCGTTCGAAGGCCTCCCACGATGTCTCAAGCAGAAGCCGCTGCTGCGGGTCCATCAACAGTGCCTCGCGCGGGCTGATCCCGAACAGATCGGCGTCGAAGTCCAAGGCGTCGTGCAGGAATCCGCCCTCACGGACGTAGCTCGACCCCTCACGTTCGCCGGTCGGGTCGTAGAGCCGGTCGAGGTCCCAGCCGCGATTCGCCGGGAACTCCCCTATCGCGTCGACTCCTCCATCGAGCAGGCGCCACAGTTCCTCAGGGGTATTGGCGCCACCAGGGAGCCGGCAGGCCATGCCGACGATCGCGATCGGCTCCCGCGCGGCCTCGGTCAGCCGCCGGTTCTTCTCACGCAGCCGTTCGGTCTCCTTGAGGGACGCACGGAGCGCACCGACCAGTTTTTCCTCGGAGTTGCCCACGTGTCCTCTTTCCTTCCACGTCACCGGCGCTGGAAAGGGGGATTTCGCACGTCTCCCCACAGCAATCGGTTTGTGACGATACGAGCGCGCGCGGGGCGGACCCACCCCTAACGGCCCCAGGAACACCCGGGGTTGCGCCCCTACGCCGAACTGTGGTCTGCGGGCACAGTCCGCTTTAGACGGTCTTTAGGGGTTGTCGCTGACAACCCTCGGATGACAGATTTTCTTCACCTTCGAAGGAGCTTTTCGACTCTGTTATGCCGTGCTCGCCAAAGTTTCGGCGATAGCCGGTTCGGTAATGGTTCGCCCATTGACTAAGGCTGGGGATCGGTATGCACCGGAAGATACACAAGCTCCTGGTCGTGGGAGCGCATGGCGACGACGAGACGCTCGGCGCGGGCGGCACGATAGCCCGGCTCGCCGACGAGGGCGTCACGGTGTCGCTTTGCATCCTTACCAACGACGACGGCTCGCGGTCACCGACCGGCTCCGGCGTCATCAACCGCACCGCTTCGATCGAGCTTGCCGCGAAGACACTCGGCATCGAACGCGTTCGGGTCCATGAGTTCGGCGACAACCGGCTCGACACGGTCAGCCACCTCGAGATCAACCGTGTCGTGGAACAGGAAGTACGTGATTTCGAGCCGGACACCATTTTCAGCACGAGTATGTCCGACCTGAGCACCGACCATGCCCTGGTCAGCCGCGCCGCGCGGGTCGCGGGCAGGCCCGGAAAGGGCAGTGTGCGAGAGGTGCGGACGTTCGAGATCCGCTCGGCGACGGACATCGGGGAGGCGTCCGGACTGCCGAACACGTTCCGCCCGAACTGCTGGCAGCGCCTCGAGGAAACGCATATGGAGCGCAAGATCGAGGCACTGCGCGCCTACGGCAGGGAACTGGAGCCGTGGCCGGCCCCCCGCAGCGAACGAGGCGTGCGCGCGCTCGCCGAATATCGCGGTTCGCAGATCTCCGCCGTCCTCGCCGAGGCGTTCGAAATCGTCCGCCTCGTGCATTGAGCAATGACAAGTGTCGCGAATTGCCCAGCCCAGCCAGAAACGGGTGACCGGAATGACCAGTACTGTCGCTGAATACGAAACCATCGCCGAACTCAACAAACTGACCTCGGTAGCGGTGATCGGGATGGGCTATGTCGGCCTTCCCACCGCGCTCGGCCTGCATGCCGGCGGGGTCGAGGTGATCGGCATCGACCTTTCCCAGAACCGGCTCGACGCCATCCAGTCCTGCGACGTCGACCTCATCGAGTCCGACCAGCGCCGGCTCGAGAAGGCCGTGCACCAGGAGGACTTCCACCTCACCACGGACTCGGCGCGGATGGCCGACGCCGACGCCGTCCTCGTCTGCGTGCCGACCGGGCTCGACGAGTACCGGATGCCGGACCTCGGCCCGCTGGAAAGCGCCTGTGCGGCGGCTGTCGCCAACGCCCGTCCCGGCCAGACCCTGATCCTCACCTCCACCAGCTACGTCGGAACGTCCGACAGGCTGATCGTGAAGCCGTTGACGGCCAAGGGATTCACCGTCGGCCGGGACATCTTCGTCGCGTCCAGCCCCGAGCGCATCGACCCGGGCAACGTCACGCACACGCAGGCCGAGACGCCGCGCGTGCTCGGTGGCGTGACACCGGTGTGCACCGCGATGGCCCACCGCGTCGTCAACGTGCTGACCCCGGCGGTGCACTGTGTCAGTTCGCCGGAGACCGCGGAGATGACGAAGCTGTACGAGAACACGTTCCGCGCGGTGAACATCGCGCTGGCCAACGAGTTCGCCGAGATCAGCGACGGACTGTCGATCGACCCCATCGAGGTGATCGACGCCGCGGCGAGCAAGCCGTACGGGTTCATGGCCTTCCACCCCGGCCCCGGCGTCGGCGGCCACTGCATCCCATGCGACCCGCACTACCTGCTCTGGCAGCTGCGCGCGACGCAGAACACCGCACCGCTGGTGACCCAGGCGATGCAGGCCATCGCCGAGCGGCCGAAGCAGGTCGTCGACCGCGTGCTGAAGACGTTGTCCAACAACGGAAAGGGCATGGCGGGCACGCGGATCCTCGTGGTCGGCGTAACGTACAAGCCGGGCGTGCAGGACGTGCGGTCCTCGTCCGCGCTGGACATCATCGACCTGCTCATCGCGGCCGGCGCGAAGGTGGGTTACCACGACCCGCTGGTCCAGAACGTCCGTGTCACAGGCGGTTCGCTCGACAACGTCGTCGAACCCGACGGCGGCGACTGGGATGTCGCCCTGATCCACACCGTGCAGCCCGGCCACGGCTACGACTGGCTCTCGCGGTGCGGAGTCGTCATCGACGCCACTTACCGATTCGACCCCGCGCTCTTCGCGAACTGAGAGGACATCTGACGTGCGTTACCTCATTACCGGAGGCGCCGGGTTCATCGGCTCCCACCTGACCGAGCATCTACTGGCGCGAGGCGACGAAGTCGTCGCGCTCGACAACCTCAGCACCGGCACCCTCGACAACCTCGCCGGCGTCATCGACCACCCCGGCTTCCGGTTCGTACGCGGCTCGGTGACCGACCCCGCCGCGGTCGCGTCGTGCATGGCCGGTATCGACGGCGTGTTCCACCTCGCCGCCGCGGTGGGCGTCTTCACCATCCTCGACAAGACGCTGGACAGCCTCCGCACCAACCTGCACGGCACCGAGACCATGCTGGACGCCGCGCTGCGCGAGGACGTCCCGATCCTGGTCACGTCCACCAGCGAGATCTACGGCAAGAACACCGCCGACGGTCTCACCGAGGAACACGACCGGATCATCGGCTCGCCGCTGAAGAACCGCTGGTCCTATGCCGAAGCCAAGGCGCTGGACGAGACCTTCGCCTATCTGTACGCCGTCGAGCACGGCCTGCGCACGGTGATCGTGCGGCCGTTCAACACGGTCGGCCCGCGCCAGACCGGCCGCTACGGCATGGTCATCCCGCGGTTCGTCACGCAGGCGCTCGCGGGCGAGCCGATCACGGTCTTCGGCGACGGCCAGCAGACTCGCTGTTTCTGCCACGTCCACGACGTCGTCCCCGCCCTCGCCACCCTGCTGCTGGACGAGTCGGCCTACAGCAAGGTGTTCAACCTCGGCAGCACCGAGCAGACGACCATCTCGCAGCTCGCCGAGCGCGTGATCTCCGCGACGGGTTCCCAGAGCACCATCGCGAAGGTCCCTTATGAGCAGGCCTACGGTGAGGGCTACGAGGACATGGAGCGACGCATCCCCGACTGCACCCGCGCCTACCAGCAGATCGGCTTCTCCCCGACCCGCACCCTGGACGACATCATCGCCGCGGTCGTCGCCGATCGCCGCGCCGCCTGAGCAGGCTCAACTCACAAAGGACAGTGCTGTCCCCAATGACGCGTATGAGACGCTCATCGTCCCACCCGTGGCATTGGGGACACCCCGTCGCAAACCGGCGCGCCGCCGAGCTTGCGGTAGACGCACGCCAAGTACTCGGCCACCGCGTCCGGGGAGACGCCGAGCGTCTCCCCGATCACCGTGACGGCGGCGCCGTGTGCGGCGAGTTCAGCCACCCGCAGCTCGATTTCACTGAGCAACACCGGACGAATCTCCTCTCACTGCGCGTCTTCGGACGCGGCCAGCTCTCCGGCGAGGGCGGCACGTCCCGCGACGCCGAGTTTGCGGTACACCCGGGTCAGGTGTTGTTCCACCGTGCTCACCGTGATGTACAGCGTCTTGGCGATCTGCCGGTTCGTGGAGCCGCTCGCGGCAAGCTCGGCGACCCGCAGTTCGGCCTCGCTCAGTGCGGTGGCCGCAGAAGTCGAAGCCGGTTCCGGGGCCGGGACCACAGGCCGGGGCGCCACGGGCCGGGTGGTCTGGCGTGGCACGTTGACCGGCCGGATCAGGCTTCCCGGACGTTCCGCGCGCTGACCCTGCTGGTTGAGCGCGCGCATCGTCCGCGCCAGTTCGAGCCGATCGCCGGATGCCTTGAACGCCTCCGCGGCCCGGTTCAGCAGACCCGGCCGTGCGGCGGCATCCGCCGCATACGCCAGGATCCGCAGGGCGGAACCGCGTGTGCCGGCATCGGTCGGCGCGGCCAGCGCGAGCTGCTGCTTGGCGAGTTCGACGGCCAGTGTCGGGTTGCCCAGCCGCAGGTTGGCCTCGGCGAGGTCGGTGCGCCATGGCGCGATCGTCGGCAGGTCGAGGTCCCATTCACGCAGGAGCCGTTGGCACTGCTGGAAATCGGTGACCGCGGCGAGCGCGCGGTTGGTGGCGAGGTGGAACCGGCCGCGCGCCCGGAGGTACCGGACACCGCCCAGCGTCGTCAGCATCGCTTCCGGCACGGGATGCCGCAGCACCGCGGCCGCCGCCTTGAACTCGCCGGCCCATGTATGCGCGGACAACAGCGTGGCCAGCGGATAGCCGATCGCGACGCCCCAGTTCGGGGCCTCCAGCATGGACAGCGCCCGGCTCGCCCGCTCCGCGGCGCGGCCGGCGTCTCCCTTGCGCAGCACCAAGCTCGCGCCGATCGCGTCGAGCACCGCCTTCCATGTCACCGCGCCGCGGTACTCGGCCTCTTCGCTGAGCGACGTGCACCAACCCTCCGCGCGATCGGCCTTGTTGTCGTAGGCGAGCGCGAGGATGGCGGTCGACAGCGCCTCTAGCGAGGTGTCCGAAAGCCGGCAGTTCTGGAGGATCCGTTCCGCGGCGGCGGAGGTCGCTTCGGTGCCGCCGGTCCGCCACACCGACGCGAGGGCGTCGGCCGTGTTCTGCCAGGGATCGCCGGTTCCGGAGGTGGCCGGTGCGGCGCCGTAGTGCCAATGACTCGAGAGGGTCAGTTCGGCCAGGGTGCGCGGGTCGAGGGCCTCGATGTCGTTGCCGAGCAACGCGAAAGCGTTCTCGAACGTCTCGCGCTCTCCGAACCACTGCGACTGGCGCGCCAGCGCGATGCGGTCGGACTGATCCAGCGAAACCCCGGCATCACGCGGAGACCGCAGGTGCGGCGCCGCGACACCCGGGTTGACGCGCCAGGTGATCTTGGCGAGCAGCTGGGAAATCACCTGCTGCTCCCACGGAGCGTGTGCCACCGAAGTGGCGAGTTTCAGGCAGCGGGTGGCGAAGTCGACGTCGTCGCCGAGCATGACCTGCTCCGCGGCGGCCACCAGCGTCGGCAGCGCCCACTCGGAGTCGGCGGAACCCGCGGCCACCAGATGCCGCGCGACGTCGGCGTCCGAAAGGCCCCGCAGATGCTTCACTTCGGCGGCCCGGGCGTGCAGGCGCACCTTCTCCGGCCCGCGCAGCCCGCCGACCACGGCGGCCGCGGCCGGCTGCTGGCGGAAGCGGAAACCCGCGACCAGGCCGGTGTCGACGAGCAGGCTCGCGGAGGTCTCGGCGTCCGCCGGGTCCACGCCGGCGACGGTGGCCACCACGTCGGTCGTGACATCGGTGTCCAGCACCGCGATCGCCGTCGCCACCTCACGCAACGGAGAACCGTAGCGGCGCAGAAGCCGTTGCACGGCCTCGGAGTACGCCGATCCGGTGTCGGCGCTGCCCCGGTGGGCGTCGATCAACGCGTTGGCCAGCAAGGGGTTCCCGGCACTCAGCTCGTGGATCCGCTCGGGCAGTCCGCCGTGGCACTCGTCGGGCATCAGGTCCGCGATGGCCCCGACCGAGAGCGGCATCAGCCGAAGGTGACGGTGCGGCTGCGCGGCGAACGCCGTCCCGCCTTCTCCGTACCACGAATCGGTTTGGTTCAGCACCAGCAACAACGCCCCGGAACGCGTCCGGCGCTGAAGGCGGAGAAGCAGCCGCGCGGAAGTGTCGTCCACGTGCTGCAGGTCGTCGACCGCGACGAGCACCGCACGCTCCCGGGCCAGCCGTTGCACCGCGTTGCACAATTCGGCGATCCGGTCGTCGGCATCGCCCGAGCCGAATCCCTCCGCCAGTGTCCGCGGCACCGCGGGGCCGGCCAGCAGCTGGTCGATCACGCCGCCGTCGACATCGCGCTCGTCGGCGGCCCCCGCCGCCGTCAGCGTCGTGATGCCGAGCTCTTTGGCCCGTGCGACCATTTGGCCCTGCAAATAGGTCTTCCCGCTCGCGGGTCCCCCGGTGACCAGCACGGTCTCCCCGGCACCGGCGTCGCACTCGATCAACAAGTCCTCGAGAAACGCCAAGGCCTCCGGCGGATCACTTCGGCGGTTCTGCCCCCAGATCACGCTCATCGCCATCTCCTCGAAGCAGGCATCAAGTTCCTGCGACACCGAGATTCGCAGCCACCCCCTAAGTGCAGCCAACCGCGACCTAAAGTCGTCCGATCTGGTGATCTTTCGACTACATGGCGTTTCCCTTACCCCCTGCTCGATAGGGGTTGCCGCTTCGGACGGCTGCCCGAAGACTTCGTGAACTGTGACTGCCGTGAACGAGAGATCGAGCCGGTGGATCCGGCGCTTCCACTCGGGCGACGATGCCGGGATGCGACTGGTCTGTCTGCCGCATGCCGGAGGGTCGGCGACCGCCTACTTCCCCTTTTCCCGTGCTGCCACCGAGGCCGCACTCGACCTGGACATCCTCGCCGTGCAGTACCCGGGCAGGCAGGACCGCCGTGGCGAGCGATGTTTCGACGACGTCGGCGCGATGGCCGACGCGATCGCCGACGACCTCGGCCCGTGGTTCGACCGGCCGGTGGCGTTGTTCGGCCACAGCATGGGCGCGACGCTCGGCTACGAGGTCGCGCGACGGCTGGAGGCGCGCGGCGAACGGCTCCTCGGCCTGTTCGCCTCCGCATGCCGCGCGCCGTCCGCGCAGCGGCTGGAATTCGTCCATCAGCGTGACGACGACGGCCTGATCGCCGCGCTCAAAGAGTTGAGTGGCACGGACAACGCGGTTCTCGGCGACGACGAGCTGCTGCGCATGGTGCTGCCCGCGGTCCGCGGCGACTACACCGCCGTCGAGACCTACCGCCATCAGCGCGGGACCGAACTGTCCTGTCCCATCCACGTTTTGACGGGTGCGGACGATCCGGTCACCAGTCTCGAAGAGGCCAACGCCTGGCGCGCACACACCACCGGCGGCTTTGTGGTGGAAGTGTTCCCTGGCGGTCATTTCTATCTGAACAACCAGCTCGGAGGCGTCCTCACGGCCGTCTCCGAGAGCCTGCGGCAATGGAGTGACGACACGCTGGCGCGCAACTCTGGAGCACGAGCCGGACACTAGTCCGGCCGGGGGGTGGGGAAACCCATCCTCGCGTTCAGGTGCCGCCCCCATGGTTCGGCGGGTCCGGATTCGCGAAACTAGACACATCAAAGAAAACAACCCGGCCCCCCAAGCCTCGGAGGTAGTCATGATGGCCATCCAGACCGCACCCGGTGTCACCCAGCGGATGCTCCCCAACGGCCACCTCGAGCTCACCTGCCGCGACTCGAGCCGCCACGTCGACTGCGAGCCGGTCGCCGCGGCGATGTGGATCGCACTCAAACAGCACAACGGCGACATCGACCGCGCCAGCGCCGTCCTCGCCGCCCTGTGGCAGACCGACGCCGAGGACACCCGCTTCGACATGATCGCCCTCGCCGGCTCGCTCTGCTCCCTGGGCATGCTCACCGAGGTCTGAGCTGCTCAGACCTCCGCAGGACGTGCTTGGCGGCTGGTTGAACGCCGCCACCACCTGGAGCAGAGCCGCCGCCGACGGCGCGAGCACCGCCTCGCCCCGAGCCGTCGCGCGCTCCGCTTCCCCCCGCGCCTCTCCCGCGCCGGACAGACACGTCCCCAACGCCACATACGAGACGCTCAACGTCCCCAACGAGGCATTCGAGACACTCCGGGCCAGCGTGCGTGAGGGCCACCCTCACGCACTCCCGGATAGGTACGACACCCCTCAGCCCTCGGCAAGTGGGCGGCCCCCAATACAAAAAGGGACCGCTTCCGACGTCGTTGGCGGAAGCGGTCCCCTGGCCCGGCCCCGGGGGAAGCCGGGAGTCTTTCAGCCCTGCGACTCCAGTTCCTCGTCCAGCAGGGCGAACAGCTCGTCCGCACTGGCGTCCTCGATCTCCGCGTCCTGCGAGGACCACGAAGCCACCAGTTCCTTGAGGCGGACGACCGCCTTCTCGCGGGAAGCGTCGTCGGCCTCCCTCAGCGCCGATTCCAGCCCGGCCAGCTGAGTGTCCATAGTGGACAGAGGTGCCGCGAGGTGCTCGCCGAGGAAGTCGGCCAGTGCCCCGGCGCTCGGGTGGTCGAAGATCAACGTGGCCGGGAGACGGCGTCCGGTGACCGCGTCCAGCCGGTTCCGCAGCTCGATCGCGGTCAGCGAGTCGAAGCCGAGCTCGATGAAACCCTTGCGCGGGTCGACGGCGTCGCGCCGCTCGTGGCCGAGGACCACCGCAGCGGCACCGCAGACCAGGTCGAGCAACGCCCGGCCCCGCTCCTCCGCCGGCAACGCGACGATCCGTTCCCACGAATCGTCGGCCGCCTCGGCCCGGCGCCGCGGGGTTCCGCGAACCAGACCTCGTAGCATCGCGGGAACTCCGTGCGCGTCGGCCCGCAGTCCGGACATGTCCAGCCGGACCGGGACCAGCGACGGCTGCTCCGTTCCGAAGGTCGCGTCGAACAGCTCGAGCCCGTCGTCGAACGACAGGCCGAAGACGCCCGAGCGGGCCATGCGGATCAGGTCCGTGTCGGCGAGTTCGCCCGACATTCCGCCCTCGGACCACAGGCCCCAGGCCAGCGACACCGACGGCAGCCCGAGCGCGGACCGGTGGTGCGCCAGCGCGTCGAGGAAGACGTTCGCGGCGGAGTAGTTCGCCTGCCCGGCCGCGCCGAGCGTTCCGCCGGCGGACGAGTAGAGCACGAACGCCGCGAGGTCGAGCGAAGCCGTGAGCTCATGCAGGTTCCACGCCGCGTCGATCTTCGGCCGCAGAACGGCGTCCATCCGTTCCGGCGTCAGCGCGAGCAGCACGCCGTCATCGACGACACCGGCGGTGTGCACCACCGCCGTCAGCGGATGTTCGGCCGGAATCCCGGCCAGCAACGAGCTCACCGAGTCCCGATCCGCCAGATCGCAGGCCACCATCGAGACCGTCGCGCCGAGCTCGGTCAACGAAGCCGAAAGCTCCGTCGCTCCCGGTGCGTCGGCGCCGCGGCGGCTCGTGATCAGCAGGTTACGGACGCCGTGCGCGGTCACCAGATGCCGCGCGATCAGCTGTCCGAGGACACCTGTACCACCGGTGACCAGCACCGTTCCCGAAGGATCGAGCGACGCCGAGGTTCCCGGTGTCGGCACGAACTTGGCCAAGCGGTGCACCAGAACCGACCCGTCGCGAACCGCGACACCGGGCTCGTCGGCGTACATCGCCCCGAGCATCTCACCGACCGGCAGCCCGCCACCACCGGCGGCGTTGTCCACGTCCACGATCATGAACCGGTCCGGATACTCCAGCTGAGCCGTCCGGATCACGCCCCACAGTGCCGCATGCGTCAGGTCGTCCGCACCTTCTTCCGGCCCGGTCGCGATCGCCTTCTTCGCGACGACGACCAGCCGTGACGCGGCCAGCACGTCCTCGCCCACCCAGTCCTGCGCCAAGGCGAGCAGCTGATGCGTCGCCTCACGCGCCGCTTGCGGTGACGCCGATTCAGGCGCCACAAGCGGCAGGTAGACCACATCCGGTACCGCCGCACCCTCGCGGATCGCCGACACGAGCGCATTCAAGTCCACATGGGTCTCTCCGCCGAGCCCGTACGCGTCCTCGCCGAGCACAGCGGACGAGACGTTGGAGGTGGCCTCACCGGTCCACCGCACCCAGTCGACCCGGAACAACGAATCGTCGACGGCGGACCGCTCGGTCACCGCGAACGCGTCGGCCGCGATCGGCCGCAGCGCCAACGACTCCACGCTCAACACGGGAGCCCCGGTCGGGTCGGTCGCGGTCAACGACACGGTGTTCTCGACGTCCGACGAGATCAGCACCCGCAGACTCGGCGCGCCGGCCGCGTGCAGGGAAACGCCGGACCAAGCGAACGGCAGCACCGGCTTGTCCTCGGTCGGCCCGGCGAGCCCGATCGTGTGCAATGCGGAGTCGAGCAAGGCAGGGTGCAGTCCGAACGCCGTCGCGTTCGCGTGTTCGGGCAGCGCCACCTCGGCGGCAAGGCGGTCGCCCGCCTGCCACACCCGGCGCAGCCCCGCGAACACCGGACCGTAGTCGAAACCTTGTGCGGCAAGCTCGTCGTAGCGGGAGGTCACGTCGATCTCGACCGCCCCCGCGGGCGGCCACTCCGACACCACCGGCGCGGCGTCGGCCGACGAGGACAGCCGGCCACTGCCGTGCTGCACCCACTCCGAATCGTCCTCGGCCTGCGAGTAGATGCCGAGCGAACGCCGTCCCGAGTCCTCGGCGCCGACGACGACCTGCAGTCGCACGGCACCCTGTTCGGGCAGGATCAATGGTGCGGCCAAGGTCAGCTCGTCGAGCCGCCCGCAGCCGGCCTCATCGCCGGCGCGGATCGCCAGCTCGACGAATGCCGTACCAGGGAACAACATCGAGCCCTGGACGACGTGGTCGGCCAGCCACGGCTGTGCCCGCGCGGAAAGCCTGCCGGTGAGGACGATGCCGCCCGAGTCCGCGGCGACGACGACGGCACCCAGCAGCGGGTGCTCCGCGTCGTGCTGCCCGACCTCGTCGATCCCGCGGACGCGGGCACCGGTCGGGTTCTCCAGCCAGTAACGCTTGCGCTGGAACGCGTACGTCGGAAGCTCCACCTGCCCGCCACCGGCGTAGAAGGCCGGGAAGTCCACAGTGGACCCGGTGACGAACAGTGACGCCACCGCGGATGCCGCCGACTCACCTTCGGGCCGGTCCTTGCGCAGCACCGGAACGAACGTGGCACGGTCATCCTCGCCGAGACAGGTCTGTCCCATCGCGGTGAGCACCGCCGACGGGCCGACCTCGACGAACGTCGTGACGCCGGAGTCGAGCAGCGAACGAACGCCGTCGGCGAACCGGACGGCGTCGCGCACCTGGCTCACCCAGTACTCCGGCGAGGTCAAGTCAGCCTCGGGGGAAACCGTCGACACGATCGGGATCCGAGGCGGGGAATAGGTCAGTTTCGCCGCCACCGCGCGGAAGTCCGCGAGCATCGGCTCCATCAGCGGCGAGTGGAACGCGTGCGAGACGCGCAGCCGCGAGGTCTTGGCGAATTTCTCCGCCACCGCGAGCACCGCGTCCTCGTCACCGGAAAGCACCACGGACGCCGGTCCGTTGACGGCCGCGATCGCGACACCGTCGGTGAGCAGCGGCGCCACTTCGTCCTCGGTCGCCGCCACGGCGACCATCGCGCCGCCCGTGGGCAGCGCCTGCATCAGCCGCGCCCGCGCCGCCACCAACGTGCAGGCGTCTTCGAGCGAGAGCACCCCGGCGACGTGCGCCGCCGCGAGCTCGCCGATCGAATGGCCCAGCAGGTAGCCGGGCTTGACCCCCCAGGACTCGAGCAGCCGGAACACCGCGACCTCGATCGCGAACAGTGCGGGCTGCACCAGACCGGTCTGCTCGGGAGCCTCTTCGAGAATGGTCTTGAGTGGACGGTCCAGCTGCTTGTCCAGCTCGGCGGCCACGACGTCCAGAGCGTCGGCGAACGCCGGGAACGCCGACGCCAGCTCCAATCCCATACCGGCACGCTGCGCACCCTGACCGGTGAACAGGAACGCCGTGCGCCCCGCGCCGGCCACGCCTTCGACCACACCCGCGGGCGTCCGGCCTGCCGCGTATTCGATGAGTGCCCGCACCGCGGCTTCGCGGTCGGCGGCCACGACTCCGGCCCGGTACTCGGCGAGGGTGCGGGTGGTCGCCAGCGACAAGCCGACATCCGACGGCGAGACGTCGTGCGTCTCCGCGAACGACGCCAGCTTGCCCGCCTGAGCCCGCACCGCCTCCGGGCTGTTGGCTGAAAGCAGCCAAGTCACCTGACCGTCTGCCGACGCCTCGGAGACCGGGTCGCCCTGCTCGACGATCACGTGCGCGTTGGTTCCGCTGATCCCGAAGGAAGACACGCCTGCCCGCCGCGGACGTCCCGTGTCCGGCCACGGCTTTTCCTCGCTCAGCAGCGAGACCGTGTCCGTCCACTCGACGTGCGGTGACGGTTCGTCGGCGTGCAGCGTCGGCGGGAGGACGCCGCGGCGCAGGGACTCCACCACCTTGATCACACCGCCGACCCCGGCGGCGGCCTGGGTGTGGCCGACGTTCGACTTGAACGACCCGAGATAGAGCGGCCGTTCGGGCGTGGCGACCTTGCCGTAGGTGGAGATCAGGGCCTGCGCCTCGATCGGGTCACCCAGTTTCGTCCCGGTGCCGTGCGCCTCGACGACGTCCACATCGGACAGTTCGAGACCGGCGTCGGCGAGGGCCGCGCGGATGACGCGCTGCTGCGCGGGCCCGTTCGGTACGGTGATGCCGCTGGACGCGCCGTCGGAGTTCACCGCGCTGCCGCGCAGCACCGCAAGCACGTGGTGACCGTTGCGGCGGGCGTCGGAAAGCCGTTCCAGCAGCAGCATTCCGGCACCCTCAGAGCACCCGACGCCATCGGCGCCGCTGCCGAACGCCTTACAGCGCCCGTCCGAGGACAGCCCGTGCTGCTCGCTGAAGTACACGAACATATCCGGGGTCACCATCACCGTCACACCACCGGCCAGCGCCAGCGAACACTCGCCGCGGCGCAGGGCCTGCGCCGCGAGGTGCATCGCCACCAGGGAAGACGAGCATGCCGTGTCGACCGACACCGACGGGCCCTCGAGCCCGAGAGTGTAGGAAACCCGGCCCGAGATCAGGCTTCCGTCACTGCTGCCGGCACCGTAGTCGTGGTACATCACGCCGGCGAACACGCCGGTCTTCGATCCGCGCAAGGCCGAAGGCACGATCCCGGCGCGCTCCACGGCTTCCCACGCCGTCTCCAGCAGCAGGCGCTGCTGCGGGTCGAGCGTGACCGCTTCGCGCGGCGAGATCCCGAAGAACTCCGGCTCGAAGTCGGCGGCCTCGTAAAGGAAACCGCCGTCCTTCGAGTACGTCGTGCCGGGACGGCCGCTCGGGTCGAAGAGCGCGCCGGTATCCCAGCCGCGGTCTTCGGGGAACTCGCCGATCGCGTCCACGCCGCCCGCCACCAGCTCCCACAACTGCTCGGGAGTGGTGACACCACCGGGATACCGGCAGCCCATGCCGATGATCGCGATCGGCTCACTCAGCGAATCGGTGAGCTTCTTGTTGTCCGCCTTGAGCTTCTCGTTGTCCATCATGGACTGACGCAGCGCGGCGACGATCTGCTCGGTCGACGGGGCCGTGTTGGAAGGGCCGGTCACTGGGACTCACCTCGTTCGTCGGTCTCGGTGCCGCCCATGGCCGAGCGGACCAGGTCGGCCAGATCCATGGAGGCGATCGCCGCCACCTCTTCGGTTCCGTTGGCCTGAGCCACTTCCTCGGCCGGCTCCCCGATCTCCGGCAGCAGCTCGGCGAGCAGGTGCCGGGCCAAGGGCAGCGGGCTCGGGTAGTCGAAGATCAGCGTCGCCGGCAGGCGCAACCCGCAGACGGCGCCGAGCCGGTTGCGCAGTTCCAGCGCGGCCAGCGAGTCGATGCCCAGGTCGGTGAAGCCCTTCTCGACGCCGACCGCCGAAGCGTCGTCGTAGCCGAGAACACCCGCCGCGTGCTCGCACACCAGCTCCACCAGTGCGGTTTCCCGCTCCGCCGCCGACAATCCGGTCAGCTTCTCGGTGAATCCTGCTTCCGGCTCGGCCGCCTTCGGTCCCGTCGCCGCGGCTGCCCGCCGCGGAGTGGCCGTGACCAGACCGCGCAGCAACGGCGCGAGCCGGTCGGCGTCCCGCAGTTCGGCGAGCTTCACCGGCACCAGCGTCGGTTCCCCGGCCGCGAGTGCGGCGTCGAAGAGCGCGAGGCCATCGGCCTGTGCCAGTTCGGCGACCCCGGACCGGGCGATATGCGCCAGGTCGACCTCGCCGCCGGAGCCCTCCCACGGACCCCACGCCAGCGACGTCGCCGGGAGCCCCAGCGCCGTCCGGTGCTCGGCCAGTGCGTCGAGGAAGACGTTGCCCGCCGCGTAGTTCGCCTGTCCGGCGGCGAGCAGCAGACCGCCCGCCGAGGAGTACAGGACGAACGCCGCGAGATCGTGTGAAGCGGTGAGCTCGTGCAGGTGCCAGGCCGCGTCCACCTTCGGGCGCAGCACGTTCTCGACCTGCTCCGGGGTCAGCGCGCTGAGGACCGCGCTGTCCATCTGCCCGGCCGCGTGGACCACGGCAGTGAGCTTTTCGATCGAGCCGATCAGCCCGGTCAGGTCGCCGGAGTCGGTGACGTCACAGGCGACGACGTCGATCTTCGCGCCCTGCTCGGCCAGTTCGTCGGCCAGTTCCTTGGCTCCCGGCGCGTCCAGCCCCTTGCGGCTGGTGAGCACCAGGTTCCGGGCACCACGGCCGACGAGGTGCCGGGCCAGCAGGCTGCCGAGCAGGCCGGCGCCACCGGTGATCAGCACCGTGCCGTCCGGATCCCATTCGACCGGGTCGCCGATCGTGGTGACCTTCGCCAGCCTGGGCACGCGGACCTCGCCGCCGCGGACGATCGCCTCCGGCTCGCCGGAGGCCACCACCGCGGGCAGCGCCCGCACCGACTCGTCCGAGGCGTCGACGTCGACCACCTGCACGCGGCCCGGGTTCTCCGCCTGGGCGGCCCGGACGAGACCCCAGACCGGTGCCTGCGCGAGATCCGGACCGTCCTCGGTGGACACCGCGTTACGAGTGACCACCAGCAGCTTGCCGTCACCGAACTTCTCGAGCCAGGTCTGCAACTTCACCAGGGTTTCCTGCACGGTCGCGTGGACCCGGGCAGGCACGTCCCCGGCACCGGAGCCGACCGGCAGGACCAGCACGTCGGACGCCACCGGCTCGTCGTGGGTGGGCACACCCAGGCCGAGGTCGTCGGAGCCGAGCACCGCCCAGCCCTCCAGCGACTTGACCAGGCGGACGCCCGCGGCGGGCTGCCAGTCGACGCGGTAGAGCGAGTCGGGCACCTTCGCGCCCAGCTGGCCCTCCGAGACCGGCCGCGTCACCAGCGATTCGATCCAGGCGACCGGGTTCCCGGCCGCGTCGGCCAAAGCCAGCGAGGAGTCGTTGCCGTCCTTGCGCACCCGGACCCGCAGCGCCGTCGCCCCGGAGGCGTGCAGCGAGACCCGGTTCCAGGCGAACGGGATCGTCGTCTCGGTCAGCGCCTTCGGGCCGCCCGGGACAAGGAAGTCCGTCGCGCCCAGCGCCGAGTCGAGCAGACCCGGGTGGAGACCGAACTCGCTCGCCGCGGTGCCTTCCGGCAGCGCGACCTCGGCGAAGACTTCTCCATCACACAGCCAGACAGCCCGAAGATTCCGGAACGTCGGGCCGTAACCGAAGCCGAGCCCGGCCAGGTCGTCGTACAGCCCGCCGAGGTCGACGGCCTCGGCACCGGCAGGCGGCCAGGCCGAAAGGTCGAACTCCTCCGGCTGCGCGCCGGTCGCCAGCGTGCCGGCGGCGTGCTGGATCCAGGCGTCCTCGCCGCGGGAGTGCACCGAGAGTTCGCGGCGGCCGCTCGCATCAGGGGCGCCGACGACCACACGGATGTCGACACCGCCCTCGTCGGGCAGGAGCAGCGGGGCCTGCTGGGTCAGCTCATCCAGCACATCGCAACCCACCTGGTCACCGGCGTGCACGGCCAGTTCGACGTAGGCGGTGCCGGGCAGCATGGTCCGGCCCATCACCGCGTGGTCGGCGAGCCAGCCCTGACGGTCGACCGAAAGCCGTCCGGTGAGGACCGCGCCGCCGTCCGGCAGCTCCACCAAAGCGCCCAAGAGCGGGTGCCCGGCGGACTTAGCACCGAGCGAGGTGACGTCCCCGGTCGGCTTGGTGGCGTCGAGCCAGTAATTCTTGTTCTGGAAGGCGTAGGTCGGAAGGTCCACTGTGGACGCTCCGCGGCCGGCGAACAGGGCCCGCCAGTCGATCTTCGCTCCCCGCGAGAACAGCGTGGCCAGCGCGGTGAACAGCGTCGGCACCTCGTCGCGGCCCCGGCGAAGGGCCGGGACACCCACGACGCGATCGGGCCGGTTGGCCACCGCCGTGTCGCATTCGCGGGCCATGCCGGTGAGCACCGCGTCCGGGCCCAGCTCGACGAACCGGGTCACCCCGGCCGTCAGGAGGGCTTCGACACCGTCGGCGAACCGGACGGCTTCCCGCACGTGGCCCATCCAGTAGTCCGGTGAGCACAGTTCGTCGGCGGTCGCGATCCGGCCGGTCACGTTCGAGACGACCGGGATCGACGGCGCGGCGTAGGCCAGCTTGTCCGCTATCGCACGGAATTCGGCCAGCATCGGCTCCATCAGCGCGGAGTGGAACGCGTGCGAGACGACCAGCTGCTTCGTCCGCCGTCCCGCGTCGCTGAAGACCGTGATCGCGGCCTGCACCGCGGCTTCCGGACCGGAGATGACCACCGAGCGCGGGCCGTTGACCGCCGCGATGTCCACGTCGGCCGGGAGCGCGGCGCGCACCTCGTCCTCGGTGGCCGCGATGGCCGCCATCGCCCCGCCGGTGGGCAGGGCCTGCATAAGCCTGCCGCGGGCCGCGACCAGTGCACAGGCGTCGGCGAGCGAGAACACCCCGGCGACATGCGCCGCGGCCAGCTCGCCGATCGAGTGCCCGGCCACGTAATCCGGCGTGACACCCCAGGACTCGACGAGCCGGTAGAGCGCCACCTCGATCGCGAACAGCGCGCACTGCGTATACGCCGTCTGATTCAGCAGCTGCCCGTCGGCCGAGTCCTTCTCCGCCCAGATGACCTGCTTGAGGGAGACGTCCAGTTCGGCGTCGAACAGCCCGCACGCCTCGTCGAACGCTCCGGCGAAGACCGGGAAGGCCTCGTAGAGACCCCGGCCCATCCCCGGCTGCTGCGCGCCCTGTCCGGTGAACAGGAACGCGGTGAGGTCGGCCGCGCTGGTCGTACCGGTCACCGTGCCCGCGGGCGTCTGCCCGGCGGCGAGGCCGTCCAGTGCCTTGAGCGCGGCGTCGCGGCTCGTCGCCAGCACCACCGAACGGTGATCGAGAGCCGCGCGCCCGGTGGCGAGCGAGTACCCGATGTCGGTGAGAGCCAGCTCCGGGTTGGCCCGCAGATGCGCGGCCAGCCGTGCGGCCTGGTCGGCCAGGGCCGGCGCCGCCGAACCGGAAACAGCCAGCGGGACCACCGCGAGCGGCGGCGCCGTCCGGCGCGGTCGCTCCACAGTGGACGGAGGAGCCTCCTCGATGATGATGTGCGCGTTGGTACCGCTGATGCCGAACGACGAGACGCCGGCGCGGCGCGGGCGGCCGTTGGGCAGCCACGGCCGGGCCTCGGTCAGCAGTTCGATGTCCCCGGTGGTCCAGTCGACGACCGGCGAGGGCGCGTCGACGTGCATGGTCTTCGGCAACATGTTGTGCCGCAGCGCCTGCACGACCTTGATCACGCCCGCCGCGCCACCGGAAGCCTGCGCGTGGCCGATATTGGACTTCACCGAGCCCAGGTACAGCGGCCGCTCGCGATCCTGGCCGTAGGTGGCCAGCAGCGCCTGCGCCTCGATCGGGTCGCCCAGCTTCGTACCGGAACCGTGTGCCTCGACAGCGTCCACATCGGACGGCTTCAGACCGCCCGCCGCCAGAGCCGCATGGATCACGCGTTCCTGCGAGGGACCGTTCGGGGCGGTGAGGCCGTTCGACGCGCCGTCCTGGTTGACCGCGCTCGAGCGGACCACGGCGAGCACCTCATGCCCGTTGCGCTGCGCGTCGGAAAGCCGCTCCAGCAGGAGAAGACCCGCACCTTCGGCCCAGCCGACACCGTCGGAGGCCGCGGAGAAGGACTTCGACCGGCCGTTGGGCGAAAGCACACCCTGGCGGCTGGAGTCGACGAACAGGTCCGGCTGCGAGAGCAGCGTGACACCGCCGGCGAGCGCCAGCCCGCACTCCCCCGCCCGCAGCGCCTGCACCGCGAGGTGCAGTGTGACCAGCGAGGACGAGCACGCGGTGTCGACCGTCATGCTCGGCCCTTCCAGGCCAAGCAGGTAGGAGATGCGGCCAGAGACGACCGCGCCCGAGCTGCCGTTGGGGATGTAGGCGGCGACGTCGGCGGGCGCGCCGGGGACGCGGCTGCCGTAGTCGTCGTACATGGCGCCGGTGAAGACGCCGGTCATGCTGCCGCGCAGTTCGGTCGGGTCGATACCGGCCCGCTCGATGGCCTCCCACGCGGCCTCCAGCAGGAGCCGCTGCTGCGGGTCCATCGCCAGCGCCTCACGCGGGCCGATCCCGAAGAACGCCGGGTCGAACTCGGCGCCGTCGTGCAGGAAGCCGCCTTCGTTGGCATAGGTCTTGCCGCGCTTGCCACGCTCGGGGTCGTAGATGCCCTCGGTGTCCCAGCCACGGTTGGCCGGGAAGCCGCTGACCGCGTCGACCTCGTCCACCAGCAGCTGCCACAGGTCCTCCGGCGACCGGACGCCGCCGGGGTACCGGCAGGCCATGCCGACGATCGCGATCGGTTCCTGCATCGAGGCATTCGTCCTGGCCGTGGTGGCCGGGACCTTCGCGACCGCGCCGAGCAGCTTGCCCTTGACGAAGTCGCCGACCGCCTTGGCGGTCGGGTGGTCGAAGATCAGCGTCGCGGGCAGGGTCAGCCCGGTCGCGGTGCCGAGCAGGTTGCGCAGCTCGACCGCGGCCAGTGAGTCGAAACCGAGTTCCTTGAACGCCCGCGCACCGTCCACTTCGGACTTGTCCGCGTAGCCGAGCACGGTCGCGACCTGAGTGCGGACGATGTCCAGCAGCACGCGGTCGCGCTCACTGTCGGCCAGCCCGGCCAGCTCCGCGGCCAGTGCGTTGTCCGACGCCTTCGAGGCCTTGGCGACACGGCGAGCCTTGGGCGGAGCGAAACCACGCAGCAGGGCGGGCAGTTCGTCGGTACGGGCACGCAGAGCCGGGACGTCGACCCGCAGCGGGGCGATCACGGCGTCGTCGGCGGCCACCGCGGCGTCGAACAGGGCGAGCCCCTGCTCCGCGGTGACGGCGGGCAGACCGAGCCGCGCCATCCGGGCGAGGTCCGCCTCGGCGAGTTCTCCGCCGAGCCCTGTGTTCTCGGCCCACAACCCCCAGGCCAGCGCCGTCGCCGCGAGGCCGGCGGCCTTGCGGTGTTCGGCGAGGCCGTCGAGGAACGCGTTGGCGGCGGCGTAGTTCGCCTGCCCCGCGGGCAGCACCTGGCCACCCGCCGAGGAGAACATCACGAACGCGGCCAGATCCGAGGTCAGCTCGTGGAGGTGCCATGCGGCGTCCACTTTGGACCGCAGAACCGAGTCGAGGCGCTCCGACGTCAGCGAGTCGAAGACGCCGCTGTCGGCCGTACCCGCTGCGTGCACCACGGCGGTGAGCTTCTCGACCGAGCCGACCAGCTCGGCGACCGCGGCGCGGTCGGTGACGTCGCACGCGGCGACCCTCACCTTGGCACCGAGGTCCTCGAGCTCTTCGCTCAGCTGACGGGCACCAGGCGCGTCCAGGCCCCGGCGGCTGGTGAGCACCAGGTCGGTGACGCCGTGCTCGGCGACCAGGTAGCGGGCCAGCAGGCTGCCGAGCCCGCCGGTGCCACCGGTGATGAGCACGGTTCCGCCTGCCTGCCACGGCGACGTGTCACCGGACTCCGTCTTGACGTAGCGCGGAACGAACACCGCGCCCTCGCGGATCGCGGCCTCCGGCTCACCGGAAGCGACGACCCCCGCGATGGTCTCGACCGTCGCCGGCGTGTCGGCGTCGACGACGAACACGCGTCCGGGGTGCTCGGCCTGCGCACCGCGCGCCAGACCCCACAGCAGCCCCTGAGTGACGTCCACAGTGGACTCTCCGGCGGGAACGGCGTCCCGCGTCACGACCGCCAGCTTCGTGCCGGCGAAGCGGGACTCGGCCAGCCAGGCCTGGATCTCGGCGAGCAGCCAGGCGGTGTTCTCCCGTGCCTGCCGCGGGACGTCGCCCGCGTGCTCCGGGACGGTCAGCATGATGACGCCCGGCACCGGCTCGCCGCGGTCGATCGCCCCGGCGAGGTCGGCGAACCCGGCGTAGGTGGCGGCCACCCCGACCCGGCCGCGGCCGACGGCGACGACGTCGCCTGCCTCCGCCGTCGCGACGGGAACCGGCTGCCACGCGATCTTCAGCAGCGAGCCATCGGACTCGGCGGGCTGCGCGGAAAGCTCGCGGCGGACCGGACGCGAGACCAGCGAGTCGATCGTCGCGACCGGGCGGCCCTCGCTGTCGGCCACCTCGATGGCCGACACCTCGTCACCGTTCAGCCGCTCGATCCGCACCCGCAGCACCGAAGCGCCGACGGCGTGCAGCGTCACCCCGTTCCAGACGAACGGCAGCAGGGTGGCGCCGTCAGGGTCGCCGAGCAGGTCGGCGTGCATGGCGATATCGAGCAACGCCGGGTGCAGGCCGTACAGACCCGCCGTCGACGCGGCCGGCTCCGGCAGCGCGACCTCGGCGAACACCTCGTTGCCCCGGCGCCACGCCGCTTTGAGGCCCTGGAAGGACGGGCCGTAGCCATAACCACGGTCGTTCAGCAGTTCGTACGCACCCTCGACCTCGATGCGGTTCGCCCCGGGAGGCGGCCATTCGGTGAGCCCGGCGGGTTCGGGCCGCGGCGCCGCGGAAAGCGTACCGAGCGCGTGCTGGGTCCACTCGCCGTCGACCGGTGAGTCGGCCGGGCGGGAGAAGACGGTGACCGGGCGGCGGGCCGGGTCGTTGGCGACCGCGGGGCCGACCACCACCTGCAGCGCCACCGCACCGTCCGGAGCAAGGATGAGCGGCGCCTGCAGCGTCAGCTCTTCCACCGTCGGATGGCCCACCTGGTCGCCCGCCGCGATGGCGAGCTCGACGAATCCGGTGCCGGGCACCAGGATCGCGCCCTTCACCACGTGGTCGGCCACCCATGGCACCGAACCGGCGGAAAGCCTGCCGGTGAGCACCGTGGTGTCCGAACCGGACAGCGGCACGACAGCGCCGAGCATCGGGTGTGGAAGCGGCTGCTGGCCGACAGCCGTCACGTCGCCGGACGGCGTGGCGTCGAGCCAGAAACGCTTGTGCTGGAAGGCATACGTCGGCAGGTCGAGCCGGATCGGGCCGTCGCCGAGCACGCGGTTCAGCTTCGCCACCCCGCGGACGTGGAGCCGGCCGAGCGCGGCCAGCGCGGTGCGGCACCTCGTCCCGGTCGCGGCGGCCGAACGGCACGAACGCGACCGCGTCGGCGTCCTCGATGTTCTGCGGGCCGAGCGCCGACAGCACGCTGTCCGGTCCCAGCTCGAGGAACGTCTGGACACCACTGGCCGCCAGTGCGGAGACCGCGTCACCGAAGCGAACGGCTTCGCGGACGTGGGTCACCCAGTACTCCGGCGTACGCAGCTCGTCCTCGGTCGCGACCCGGCCGGTGACGGTCGAGACGATCGGGATCTTCGGCGCCGCGAAGGTCAGCCCGGCCGCGACCTCGCGGAACTCGTCGAGCATCGGCGCCATCAGCGGCGAGTGGAACGCGTGGCTCACGCGCAGACGGCGGGTCCGCACGCCCTCGGCGGACGCCTCCCGCTCGATGCGGGCGACGACCTCGGTGACGCCGGAGACGACGACCGAAGCCGGGCCGTTGACCGCGGCGATGCTCACCTCGTCCTCGTACCCGCGCAACAGTTCCCGCGCGGCCTCCTCGGTGGTGGCGAGCGAGACCATCGCGCCGGGCGGCTCGGTCAGCGCGGCCATCAGGCGGCCGCGGGCGGCGACCAGCTTGGCGGCGTCACCGAGCGAAAGCACCCCGGCCACGTGCGCCGCGGCCAGCTCGCCGATCGAGTGACCGGACAACGCGTCGGGAACGATCCCCCACGACTCGGCGAGCCGGAAGAGCGCGACCTCCACCGCGAACAGCGCGGTCTGCGTGTACTGCGTCTGGTCGAGCAGACCCCGGTTCGCCAGCGCGGTCGTACCGAAGACGACGTCGCGCAGCGGCACGTTTTTCGAGGACAGAGTCAGCTCAGGATCGATCGCGGCGCAGACGGCGTCGAAGGCCTCGGCGAACACCGGGTAGGTCTCGGACAGTGCCTGGCCCATGCCGACCCGCTGCGCGCCCTGTCCGGAGAACAGGAAGGCGAGCTTGCCCTCACCGGTGCTGCCGGTGACGACGTCCGTGCCCGGCTCACCGGTGGCGAGCGCGTCCAGGCCGTCGGCCAGTTCGGCAGGCGTCCCGGCGACTACCACCGCGCGGTGCTCCAGCGCCGCACGGGTCGAGGCGAGCGAGCGGGCAAGTTCGGCGACGCTCACGTTCTCGTTGTCCGCCACATAAGCGCGGAGCCTGGCGGCCTGGCCGCGCACCGCGGCCGGGGTACGACCCGAAAGCGCGACCGGGACAACGGCTTCCGGCTGCGGTTCGGCCGGTTGCTCGGGAGTCGCGTCGGCCGGGGCCTGCTCCAGGATCACGTGCGCGTTGGTGCCACTGATCCCGAAGGACGACACCGCGGCGCGGCGCGGGTGGCCGTTGGCCGCCCAGTCCCTCGACTCGGTCAGCAGCCGGACCGAACCGGCCTCCCAATCGACCACGGTGGACGGACGGTCGACGTGCAGCGTCTGCGGCAGCTGCTCGTTGCGCATCGCCATGACCATCTTGATGATGCCCGCGACACCGGCCGCGGCCTGGGTGTGACCGATATTGGACTTGATCGAGCCCAGCCACAGCGGCTGGTCGTCGGCCCGGTCCTGGCCGTAGGTGGCGAGCAGCGCCTGCGCCTCGATCGGGTCGCCCAGCGTCGTACCGGTGCCGTGCCCCTCGACGGTGTCCACTTCGGACGGTGTGATTCCGGCGTCGGCCAGCGCTTTCGCGATCACTCGTTGCTGCGAGGGACCGTTCGGGGCGGTCAGGCCGTTCGACGCGCCGTCGTGGTTCACGGCGGAACCCTTGAGCAGCGCGAGAACCGGGTGGCCGTTGCGGCGGGCGTCCGAAAGCCGCTCGACGAGCAGCATGCCCGCACCCTCGCCCCAGCCGGTGCCGTCGGCCGAGTCGGCGAACGAGCGGCAGCGGCCGTCGGCCGAAAGCCCGCGCTGACGGCTGAAGTCGACAAAGGTGTCCGGAGTGGACATCACGGTGACACCACCGGCGAGCGCGAGTGTGCACTCACCGCGGCGCAGCGCCTGGACGGCCCAGTGCAGTGCCACCAGGGAGGACGAGCACGCGGTGTCGACGGTGACCGTCGGGCCTTCCAAACCGAGCGCGTAGGACACGCGGCCGGAGACGACACTCGCGAGGCTGCCGTTGCCGAGGTAGCCGGCGATGTCGTCGGAGACAGTGCCGAGACGGGTGCCCCAGTCGTGGTACATGACGCCGGCGAAAACGCCGGTCGCGCTGCCACGCAAGGAAACCGGGTCGATCCCGGCCCGCTCGAACGCCTCCCAGGACACCTCGAGCAGCAGGCGCTGCTGCGGGTCCATCGCGGCCGCCTCGCGCGGGCTGATCTCGAAGAATTCGGCGTCGAACTCGGCGGCGTCGTGCAGGAAGGCACCGTGCTTGACATAGCTGTGGCCGGGTTTGCCGGGCTCCGGGTCGTAGAGCGCGTCGACGTTCCAGCCGCGGTCCGACGGGAAGGTGGTGAGCGCCTCCTCGCCCTCGGCCACGAGCCGCCACAGATCCTCCGGCGTCTCGACGCCACCCGGGTAGCGGCAGGCGATGCCGACGATCGCGATCGGCTCCTCCGGGTCGATCGTGGTGACCGGCGCGATCGGCTTGGCCGGGGCCAGGCCGACGATGCGGGAAACGATGTACTCGGCCAGCGCTCGCGGCGTCGGGTAGTCGAATACGAGCGTGGCGGGCAGCCGCAGACCCGTGACGGAGTCGAGCACGTTGCGCAGTTCCACGGCCGCGAGGGAATCGAAGCCGATCTCACCGAACGGGCGGGCCGGGCTGATCGCGTCGGCACCGTCGTGCCCGAGCACGGCGGCGACATGGGTCCGCACGAGGTCGAGCACCGCACGGTCACGGTCGGCCTCGGACAGATGCGCGAACCGGCCGGCGAACTGCTGCTCCGGGGTCAGGTCACCGGCCGGGACGGCGGCGGCCACGCGGCGACGGCCGGCGGGAGCGAGCCCCCTCAGCAGTGCCGGGACCTCGTCGCCCCTGGCCCGCAGGGCCGCACGGTCGACGCGGGTGGGCACCACGGCGGGGGCACCGCCGGCGATCGCGGCGTCCATCGCGGCAAGGCTTTCCGAGACGGTCAGCGGGGCGAGACCCAGCCGCTCGATCC
Source organism: uncultured Actinomycetota bacterium (assembly GCA_963766045.1). Lineage (GTDB taxonomy): Bacteria > Actinomycetota > Actinomycetes > Mycobacteriales > Pseudonocardiaceae > Amycolatopsis. Next base: position 316,584 of record CAVXYN010000004.1, read on the forward strand.
GGTGCAAGTCCACTTCGGACAGTGTCGCGCCCATGCCGAGCGCTTCACCGGCGTCAGGCGCCCACAGGCCCCAGGCCAGCGACGTCGCCGGCAGAGCCAGTTCACGGCGGTGCTCGGCGAGCTCGTCGAGGAAGGTGTTGCCGGCGGCGTAGTTCGCCTGGCCCGCACCATCGACCAGACCGGCCGCGGAAGCGAACAGGACGAACGCCGTGAGGTCGGCCTCGGCCGTCAGCTCGTGCAGCGCCCAGGCGGCGTCGAGCTTCGGCGCGAGGACGCCGTCGAGCTGCTCCTCGGTGAGCGTGCCGACCATCGCGTTGTCGAGCACCCCGGCGGTGTGCACGACGGCCGACAGCGGCTGCTCGGCCGGGATCTTCTTCAGTGCGGCCGAAAGCGAGCGCTTCTTGGTGACGTCGCATGCGACGACCTGTGCGGTCGCGCCCTGCTCGGCCAGCTCGGCGACCAGCTCTTTCGCACCCGGCGCGTTGACGCCCCGGCGGCTGAGCAGCAGCAGGCTGCGGACGCCGTGGGTGGTGACCAGATGCTTGGCGACCTGTGCGCCGAGACCACCGGTGCCGCCGGTGATCAGTACGGTTCCGTCGGCCCGCCAAGCGTTGGTGAGCCCGGTGTCGTTGCCGGTGAGGCGGACGAGCCGAGGGGCCTGCACGCGTTCGCCGTCGATCCGCAGCTCCGGCTCACCCGAGCTGAGCGCCGTCGCCAGTGTCGCGGCCGACAGCTCCCCCTCGACGAGCACGACCCGGTCCGGGTTCTCGGCCTGCGCCGAGCGGACCAGCCCGCGCACCGCCGAGTCGGCGAGCGTGCCGCGGGTGACGACCACGAGCTTGGCGTCGCCGTAGCGATCGCTGCCCAGCCACTGCTGCAGCACGGCGAGGACACGGTGAACGGCCTGCTTCGCCGCCGCGGGAATATTCTTTCCCCGCACCGAGACCGGCAGGAGCACCGCGTCCGGAACGTCCACGAGCGACACCAGCGAGTCGACGACCGGGACGTCCAGCCCGGCGACAGAACCCAGTGCCGCCAAGGAGAACTGCGTATCGGAGGCCGCGACCGGCGTCCATTCGACAATGTGGAGCAGGTCCTGCGCCCGCGAGCCGAGGTCGGCGCCGCGGATCGCGCGGGAGCGGAAGGACTCCACCGACAGCACCGGCGTCCCCGCCGAGTCGGTGATCTCCAGCGAAACCCCGCCGGTGTCGGGCGAAGTGATCCGAACCCGCACATCGGTGGCGCCGGAAGCGTGTAGCCGCACACCGGTCCAGGCGAACGGAAGGCGGATCTCGTCGGCCGCCCGCGCCTCGCCGGGGGCGAAGTCGGTGGCGTGCAGTACCGCGTCGAGCAGCGCCGGGTGAACGCCGAACGCGTCCTCACGGCCGGCCGCGGGCAGGGCGATGTCGGCGTACACAGTGCCGTCTCCGTCAGCGCGCTTCCACACCGTGCGCAGACCCTGGAAAAGCGGGCCATAGCCGTAACCCTGTGCCGCCAGCTCTTCGTACAGCTCGCTGGTGGCGACGACCTCGGCACCGCTCGGCGGCCACTCCGCCAACCGCGCGGGCTCGACGACATCGGCCGCGGCGAGCGTACCGACGGCGTGGCGGGTCCACGCGGCGTCGGCGTCCTGCTCGGGACGCGAGTAGAACTCGATGGTGCGACGGCCGTCCTCGTCGGGACCGACGACCGCCTGGACCGCGACCCCGGAGCCCTCCGGCAGAGCCAGCGGCGCCTGCAGGGTCAGCTCGTCGACGATGTCGCAACCGGCCTGCTCGGCCGCGTGCAGCGCCATCTCGACGAACGCGGTGCCGGGGAGCACAACCGTCCCGGCGATGGTGTGGTCGGCGAGCCACGGATGGGTCCGCAGACCGATCCGGCCGGTGAGCACCAGGCCGTCGTGGTCGGCGAGGCCGATCTCGGCGGCCAGCAGCGGGTGTCCCGAGGCGAGCTGGCCGAGGTCGGCCGCGTCACCGTGACCGGTCGGGGCGGTGAGCCAGTAGTGCTTGCGCTGGAAGGCATACGTCGGCAGATCGACCACTCGGGACGGACCGAAGAAGGCGGTCCAGTCGACCGCGACACCGCGGGTGTGCAGGCGGCCGAGCGCGCCGACGAGGGTCGGCACCTCCGCGTGGCCGCGGCGCTGCGCGGCGGCGAAGGTGATCTCCTCGGCGTGCGGTCCGGTCGCGGCCATGGCGGAGAGGACGGCGTCCGGGCCGACCTCGATCGCGGTGGTCACCCCGGCCGCGGCGAGTGCGGCGACACCGTCGGCGAACCGCACCGCGCGGCGCACGTGCCAGAGCCAGTAGCCCGGCGAGCACAGCTCCTCCGGCGTCGCGAGGCGGCCGGTGACGTTGGAGACGATCGGGATCGACGGCGGCGTGAAGTCGACCACCTCCAGGATTTCCCGGAAGTCGGCCAGCATCGGCTCCATGAGCGGCGAGTGGAACGCGTGCGAGACACGCAGTTCGCTGGTCTTGCGACCCTGCGGCTTGAACACCGAAACGATGGCGTCGACCGCTTCCCGCTCACCGGAGACCACGACCGAAGCCGGGCCGTTGACGGCGGCGATGCTGACGCCCTCGACGAGCAGCGGCAGGATCTCGTCCTCGGTCGCGGCGATGGCGACCATGGCACCGCCCTCGGGCAGCGCCTGCATGAGCCGGCCTCGTGCGGCGACGACCATGCACGCGTCGGGAAGGCTCCAGACGCCGGCGATATGCGCGGCGGCGAGCTCACCGATCGAGTGCCCGAGCAGGATGTCCGGCTTGACGCCCCACGATTCGAGCAGCCGCGCGAGGGCGACCTCGACGGCGAACAGCGCGCACTGCGCGTACTGGGTGCTGTTCAGTTCCTCGGCGTCCGCACCGAAGAGGACGTCACGCAACGGGCGGTCCATCTGGACGTCGAGATTGTCGACGACCTCGTCGAAGACCTCGGCGAACACCGGGTACGCCAGGTAGAGGTCCCTGCCCATCGCGAGCCGCTGCGAACCCTGGCCGGTGAACAGCATCGCGAGTTTGCCCGGGGTGCGGGCACCGGTGACGACGGAGGCGTCTTGCTCCCCGTCGGCGAGGGCACGCAGGCCCTGGACGGCTTCCTCGGCCGACGCGGCGACGACCACCGCGCGGTGGTCGTGAGCGGCACGGGTGGCGGCCAACGAGAACGCGACCTCGGCGAGGTCGGCACTCTCCACAGTGGACACGAGTTTGCCCGCCTGCGCGCGGAGGGCTTCCTCGCTGCGGGCGGAGAGGGCGAGCGGAACGACCGGAAGGGCCTCGGACGTGATGTCCTCGTCCGAGGCGGCGGGAGCCTGCTCGATGATGACGTGCGCGTTGGTCCCGCTGACTCCGAACGACGACACACCGGCGCGGCGGGGGCGTTCGCCGTCGGGCCAGTCGCGCGCCTCGGTGAGCAGTTCGACCGAGCCCGCGGTCCAGTCGACGTGCGGCGTCGGCGCGTCGACATGCAGGGTCTTCGGGAGCACGCCGCGGCGCATGGCCTCGACCATCTTGATGACGCCCGCGACGCCGGCCGCTGCCTGAGTGTGCCCGATATTGGATTTGATCGAGCCGAGCAGCAGCGGGTTCTCGCGGTCCTGGCCGTAGGTGGCGAGGATGGCCTGCGCCTCGATCGGGTCGCCGAGCCGGGTGCCGGTGCCGTGCGCCTCGACGGCGTCCACATCGGACGCTTCGAGCCGCGCGTCGGCGAGGGCGCGGTGGATCACGCGCTGCTGTGAAGGACCGTTCGGGGCGGTGAGACCGTTCGAGGCACCGTCGGAGTTGATGGCCGAGCCGCGGACGACGGCGAGCACGGTGTGCCCGTTCGCGACGGCGTCGGAAAGTCGTTCCAGCACCAGGACACCGACACCTTCGGCGAATCCGGTGCCGTCGGCGGCCGCGGCGAAGGGCTTACAGCGGCCGTCCTCGGCGAGGCCGCGCTGGCGGCTGAACGCGGTGAACGTACCGGGTCCGCCCATTACGGCGACGCCGCCCGCGAGCGCGAGCTGGGTCTCGCCACGACGCAGTGCCTGCACGGCGAGGTGCAGCGCCACGAGCGAACCGGAGCACGCGGTGTCGACGGTCAGAGTCGGGCCCTCGAGGCCGAGCGCGTAGGCGACGCGGCCCGAGACGACACTGGGCGCGTTACCGGTGAGCATGTAACCGTCGAGGCCGTCAGGGGCCTCGTGCAGGCGCGGGCCGTACTCCTGCGCCTCGGCGCCGATGAAGACACCGGCGGGCGTGCCGCGCAAGTCCGTCGGATCGATCTTGGCCCGCTCCAAGGCTTCCCACGCCGTTTCCAGCACGAGACGCTGCTGCGGGTCCATCGCGGACGCCTCGCGCGGGGAGATACCGAAGAAGTCGGCGTCGAACTCGCCGGCGTCGGGCAGGAAACCACCCGTGGTGACGTAGCTGCTGCCCGGCCGGTCGGGGTCCGGGTCGTAGAGCCCGTCGAGGTCCCAGCCGCGGTCGGTGGGGAAACCGCTGGTGGTGTACACCTCCTCGGCCACGAGCCGCCAAAGTTCCTCAGGCGACGCGGCGCCGCCCGGGTAACGGCAGCCGATGCCGACGATGGCGACCGGCTCGTCCGCGGTGCCCGCGGCCGGCGTCAGTCCATTGTGGACCTCTTCGGCGCCGAAGACCTCCGCGTGCAGGAAGCGCGCGACGGCGACCAGGGTCGGGTGGTCGAAGGCCAAGGTGACCGGCAGCTCGATCCCGGTGGCGTCGGTGAGCCGCGCGTGCAGCTCCACCGCCGCCAGCGAGTCGAACCCGTGGTCCGAGAACGCCTTCTCCGGGTCGAGCACCGCCGGAACCTCTGGCAATGCCGCTTGCAGCGCGGCTCGCGTGGCGTCGTGCACGACGTCCGCGAGGAATGCCGCGCGGTCACCGGGTGGCAGCGACCTCAGCCGCTCCGCGAACCCGGATTCCCGATTCGATTCGGTTGCTGTGTTCAACGGCGAACCCGCGTCCGCAATTGCGTCGGCAGGGCGCTCGTTCTCGAATTCGCTCACTTCATGCTCCTTGGGCACCCTGCCACCGCAATAGCGGGGCCTTCGGCCGGGGCGGGTTCGATCCGCTCCGCCATCCGAGGTAACTCACGCATTCCGCACTCCACCGCTCAGCGAGCCAGCACTCAATGGTCTACTCGTCGGATCGTATGGCGGCGTTCAGCGCCGCCGGATCCCCAGAAAAATCGTTTAGGGGCCTAGCGTTTGTTCCAGGAGTTCACCAGGCGATACGCAGCAACGAAGGCCCGCGCACGATCACGCCGTACTCCCATTTCACGCCCTCGCGTCCATCCGCGAGACGCAGCTCAGGGAATCGTTCCAGAATCGCCTTAAGCGCTTCTTGCAATTCCAGCCGGGCCAGCTGCGCCCCGATGCAAAGGTGGGCGCCGTGCCCGAACGCCACATGCGGGTTGGGCTTGCGCGTCAGGTCGACGCGATCCGGGTTCGCGAACACCTCGGGGTCGCGGTTGGCCGCGTGCAGCGCCGGCAGCACCGGGTCGCCGGCACGCACTACGACGTCGCCGAAACGAACGTCCTCGGTGGCGTACCGCGCGAACATCGCCGCGGTGTTGATCGGGACGTAGCGCAGCAGCTCCTCGACGGCCGACTGCATGATCTCCGGCTGCGCACGCAGCTGCGCCAGCAACTCCGGCTGCGTGAGCAACGTGAAGATGAAACTGGGCAGGGCCGAGGAAACCGTCTCCACCCCGCCGGTGAGCAGGCCCGCACCGGCGATCGAGATCAGCTCGTTCTCGGTCAGCTTGTCCCCGGCGTCGCGGGCGTAGACCAGCGCGCCGAGCAGGTCGTCGGTCGGCTCCTCGCGCCGTTGCGCGACGAGGCCGGCGACGTAGTTGTCGAGCTGGTCGCCGTAGACGTCGAGCACGTCGCCCTTCGCCGTCGCGTCGCTGACCAGCGCCTGCGTCCACTCGCGGAAGATCTTGTGGTCCTCCTGCGGCACACCGAGCAGGTCGCAGATCACCGTGACCGGCAGCGGCCGCGCGAGGTCCTCGATGACGTCGGCCGAGTCGCCGCTCGCGACCATGTCGTCGAGGAGGCGATTCACCAGCGTCCGTACCCCCTCGCGCATCTGCTCGAGGCGGCGGGCGGTGAACGCCTTCATCACCAGACGGCGCAGGCGCGTGTGGTCGGGCGGGTCCATGCCCATGATGCCGTCGCCCATCTGCTGGCGGCGCATCCGTGGCTGGTCGAGGCCCTGCGCGAGCTCCCGGCTGAACCGCGTATCGGTCATCACCAGTTTGCAGTCGGCGTACTTCGTCGCCAGCCACGCCGGTTCGCCGAAGGGCATCTGCACCCGGCTCATCGGCTCGTCCCGCTGCAGGATGTGGTACTGCTCGGAAACGGAGATCTCGTGCATGTCGAACGGATACGCACGGACGGTCCGGCGTGTGCTCATCACGACTCGCCTCCAATCGCGGTCATCGGTCGCTCCAGTGCCTCGGTGTCGTAGGTGCTCTGGACATAGGAAAGCGCCGACATCAACGTCGACGACGTGATGGCGGCCGGCGTGCGGCTCTCCACCACCCGGCGCAGCGGCAGCGACCCGAGTTCGGACCAGCCGAGCCGTCCGGTCGGGTCGAGGTAACTGCGTGCCTGCCCGGCGTTGTCCGGATGCAGGCAGAACGGGACGTCGAGCAGTCCCCGTTTGAACGCGATCACGATCGCGCGGCCGAGATCGGCGTGGCTGTTCAGGACGGCGTCGACGAGTGCGTACGCCTCGCGGTAGACCTGGTTGTCACTGTCCACAGTGGCCGTTCTCTGCGCGGCCGCGGCGACCGAAGACGCGTGTTCGAGCGCCTCGACGTTCTCGGCGACCGTCGGGATCTTGTGCGCCTCGGCGATCGTCTTCACGATCAGCCGCTCCGAACCGGTCGACATCGCGAGTTCGGCCGCCGCACCGAGCAGGCCGCGGGCGCCGTCCGGAGTTCGCGGGAACAGGCCCATGTACGCGTAGATCACGACATGCCAGGTGGCCTCCGGCAACAACTCGGCACACAGCCTCCGCAGCGCGGAGACCGCCTCCTGGTCCTGCGTCATGTTCGTCTGCTGGGCGTAGCTCACGGAGATACTGCGCAAACCCTTGCGGTAGAAGAACAACGCCTCCAGAACCGACAGTGCGACCAGTTCGCTCGGCGGGCACAGCTGACCCATCATGCAGCCGCCGAAGGTCTCCAGATGCGGCCGTGCGTCCAGGTGGTCGGCCTCCAGTAACAGATCACAGCAGTACGACCAGTTGCGCACGGCCTCGTCGAGCGGAGTCCGGCTGTAGGGCAGGCAGTAGGACACCGGGCCGCCCTCGGTCGCGTGCAGCCCGGCGGCGAGCATCGAACGGAAGATGTCCGCGGGCCGCGCCGAACCGTGCCGCACCTGGACCGGGAAGTCCGGGCCTTCGAGGCCGTCGAGCATCGCGCGCGTGACCTCGGGCGGGTGGTTGACGATCGGGTAGCCGTTGAGCGCGATCCCGTTGCGCAGCGCGTGCGCCACGGAATCGGTGTCACAGACACGGGTGTAGCTGTCGAGCGTGACGGTGCCGACCGAAGTGGCGTCCGCCTCCTTCGTCGCGGCCAGCCCGGCACGCATCACAGCCGGGTCGGCGAAGCCCATCCGCGGCTGCACCACGAGCTTGCCGGCGGCTCGCCGGTTCGCGACGAACTCCTCGAAGCTCACGCCCCGGCCCCCTCCACCTGCACGGCACCGCCGGAAATGGCCGCGGCGAAGCGGCGGAAGGAAGCCCCACCCTGTTGGTCGTCGAAGACCGCGTCGAATCCGGCGAGCAGCAGCTGACCGGTCTCGACGTCGGTGAGCGGCCCCCCGACGCCGAGCTTGCCGCCGATGACCGTTGGCAGCTGCCTGAGCCGGGGAATCGCTCGCAGCCGCTGGATGACCCGGAGACCGTCCTGATAGCCGTGGCCGTTCACGCTGCTCAGCACGAGCATCGCCGGGCCGCGGCTGAGACATTCCGATTCGAGCAGTTCGTCGGGCACGCAAGCGCCGAGGTTCACCACGTCGAAACCGAGCTCACCGACGAGAAGCTCCAGGTACACCAGGTTCCAGGTATGCGAGTCGGACGCCATGCTGCTGACGATCACGGTCTGCCGCGACGGCTCTGTGACGACTCCACCGCCGAAGGCGCGCATCTCTTCGCTCATGGCGTCACCTCATAGGTCCGCTGATAGTCCAAACGGGACACCGAGACGATCTCGTCCCCGCGTACCACGACCTCCGTCGGCGCGGGACGGCCGAGGAAACTGATCAGGCTGGCGGTGACGCCGTAGGCGCCGACGTTCGGCACCGTCACGATGTCGCCGGACGAAAGGCCGGGCAGCTTGGCCGCCTTGGCGAGCGAGTCACCGGGAGTACACAGTGGACCGACCAGGCTGCCGGTCTCGTCGCCGGTCTCCTCGATCCCGACGGTCGCGGGAAGCAGCCTGCCGATGCCGGAGAGTCCACCGACAACGTTGATCCCGGCGTCGAGAACGACGAATCGCTGGCCGCGGCTTTCTTTGACATTCACGACACTCGCGAGCAGGGAGCCGCTGGTCCCGGACAGGTAGCGGCCCGACTCGCAGGCCAGCTCGACCTCGCCGGAGCGCCACTCGGGCAGATAGAGGTCGAGTAGGTTTTCCAAGCCACCGCGCAACTTCGGGTAGTCAGTGCGCCGGCCGGGGACCGCGTAGGGTGAGGAGAAACCGCCGCCGATGTCGAGCAGTTCCAGCGGCAGTCCGGTTTCCTGGCGCAGCTGCGCGGCCGACTGCAGCACGAACTCGTACTCGCCGAGCAGGCTGTCCTCGTCAGCGGCGTTGCTCATGGTGAAGAAATGCGCGCCGGTCACGCGGGTGCCGGGTACCGCCTTCAGCACGGGCATGAGCTCCGGCAGGGTCTCGGCGTCGATACCGAACTGCGAGGGGCGGCCCATCATCCGGATCCCGGTGGACGCGCTGCCCTGCGTCGTGTTCACACGCACCAGACAGGACGCCGTCACGCCGTACTTCTCGGCGGCGGCACCGACGTGCTGCAGATCGGTCAGGGACTCGACCGAGAAGAGCCGGACGCCGGTGGCGATGGCCGTCTCCAGTTCGGCGTTCGTCTTGCCCGGTCCGGTGTAGAGGATCTCGATCGGATCGAAGCCCGCCGTCAGCGCGTTGGCCAGCTCGCCGGTCGAGCTGATCTCCGCCCGGGCCCCGCCCTTGCGCAGTTCGCGCGCGATCTCGGGATGCGGGTTGGCCTTCAGCGCGTAGTAGAGGTGGAAACCCTCTGGCAGCAGCCCGAAGAGCTGGTTGCGCGACTCGGCGACCACATCGAGGTCATAGACATAGGTGGGCGTGCCGAACTTCTCGGCAAGGCCGTTGTATTTGCTCATTTGCGGGCACCCTCCACGAGCAGCGCGAGTTCCTTCGTGGCGTTCTTGCCGTGCGTCGTGAGCGGGAACTCCTCGACGACGTGGCACAGCGACGGAACCTTCTGCGGTTCCAGCCGCTTGGCGAGTTCCCGCAGCACCGTGGTCGGCGGCAGGTCGGTTTCGACGCAGATGGCGAGGTCCCGGGCGTCGCTCGGCGGGATCGCGCCGGCGGCGCGGACTCCGGGGATGTCCATCGCGGCCGCCTCGATCTCCAAAGTGGACATCCGGATACCCTTGCGCTTGAACATGTCGTCGCGACGGCCCTCGAAGTAGAGGTAGCCGTCGGCGTCGACGCGGCCGTAGTCACCGGTGTGCAGCCGAAGCTGCCCGGTTGCCTCGTCGCGCCTGAACGTGCGTGCGGACAGCTCCGGCGCACGCCAGTAGCCCGGCATGACATGCGGCCCGGCCGCGACGATCTCGCCGATTTCCCCATGCGGGACTTCGGTTCCGTCTGCGGAAAGGATATGCACGGAGGTACCGGGCAGCGGCACACCGGACGAACCGGGACGCTGGTCGTCCTCCTCCGGTGGCATGATCGTGATGCGCTTGCATTCGGTCTGGCCGAACTGCCGGACCACCCGGGCGCCAGGGAAGGCGGCGCGCAGCTTGGCGATCGTGACATCGGGCAGCGCGGCGCCGGTGTTGGTGAACAGGCGCACGGGCGACGGCGGCTCACCCTCGCGTTCGGCCAGCGTCGCGATCATGGTGGCCAGCGACGGCACGATCGGGACGATCGTCGCGCCGACCTCACGCATCCGTCGCAACAGCCGCAGATCGGATTCCGCGTCGGCGAGCACGATCTCGCTGCGGCCGAGCGTCGAGAGAAGAACCTTGTACAGGCCGTAATCCCAGGACATCGGGAACCGGCAGAACACCACGTCGTCGCCGCGGTAGCCGAGGGCTTCCTGGATGGAACGGGCGGCGAAGGTAACCTGGCGGTGCGGGCCGATCACGCCCTTCGGCGCGGCCGTGCTGCCGGACGTGTAGATGAGGACGGCGACGTCGTCGGCGTCCACTTCGTTCGGCTCGGCGTGTTCGGGAGTGGCGAAGGCCCGCTCGACGTCGTTCCACAGTGGACCGAACTCGGCCGGCGTGATGACAAGGACCGGTTCGGCGTTGGCCACCACGGAATCGAAGTGGAACGCCTTCATCGCCGGATTGACCGGGACGAACACCGCGCCACGGCGCGAAGTACCGTAGAAGAGGGCGACCAGTTCGCGGTTGGTCGGCAGCTGCACGACCACCCGGTCGCCGCGCCCCACCCCGCGTTCGGCCAGTACCGCGTCGACGGCCCAGCTCCACGCGGCCAGTTCGGCGTAGTTCCACGCACCCGCGCGGTCACGCACGGCCGTCGACGCGGCCGCGTCGGCCACCGCCTCGTCGAGCAGAGAATGGACGAGCGAATCGTTCACGACTGCTTCCCCCGTATGGACTCGAAGAATCACCGTGCCGGTGCGGACGACTCCCCCGACGCTCGGAACGCTAACCGCGGCGCGGCACGTGCCTACACCCCTAACGGCCCCTAACCACCTGGGAGGGAGGCAGGTGTCGTGAGTGATTCGGGCGATTGAGATTCCGCGCGGTGTCCGGCTCCCAGGGACCTCAGAGTGCGTCAGGGTGGCCTCACGCACTTTCACCTACCCATTGCCCACCCCGAGCCCGCTGCGAGCACCGAAAGATGCAATGAGGGGCTTTCATCGCAAAATTTGCGATGAAAGCCCCTTCATTGCACTCGAGCGACACGCACTACAAGCCCCAGCTCACCCCACAGGAGCCGGAGCGAGAAGCTCAACAGCCTGCGCGGCAAGGGTCTTACGGTCGATCTTGCGATTCGAGTTCAGCGGGAACTCGTCGAGATTGCGGTAGTGTCGCGGGATCACGCCCTCCGGCAACACCGCGCGCAGCGCACGGACCATCTCGATGACGGGCCGTTCAGGACCGGTGTAGAACACGAACAGTTCGGTCCCGGCGGCACCGGGGATGCCGAGCGCGACGGCGTCCTGGACACCGCAGTCGCGCAGTGCCTGCTCCACCTCGGTCAGCTCGATACGCCAGCCCAGCACCTGCACCTGCGAGTCGAGACGGCCCAGATACGCAAGATCGTCGCCGCCAAGTCGCCGGACGCGGTCGCCCGTGCGGTAGTAACGCCGGCCGTTGCGCTCCAGGAACCGGCCGTGTTCGTCCGACGGATCGAGGTAGCCCGGCGTCATCTGGGGACCGGCGATGCACAGCTCGCCTTCGTCAGTCTCTTCGACGTCGTTCTCACCTAGCAGCAACTGCTCGTGTCCCGCGTGCACCGCCCCGATCGGGACCACGCCGTTCACCGCGATCCGCGGCGTTTCCTCGTCGTCCCACCGGTATCCGGCGACCGTGATGGTCAGCTCGGTCGGACCGTAGAGGTTCTCAACGATCGACGACGACGCGGCACCGCGCCAATCCGCCGTATCACGGACGTTCAGCGCTTCGCCCGCGAAGAAGCTCCACCGGAGCCCTGGCATCGCGTCCGGCGTCAGCCCGCCGGTGCGCCGGACGAGGTCGATGGCGCTCGGGGTCGAGAACCATACGGTGAGCCCGCGTTCGGCCACGAACGCCGGCAGCCCCCGGTAGGCCGCCCCCGGCAGCACCACCGCCGGCGCCCCGGCACCCCAGGCACAGAACAGGTCGAACATCGCGCAGTCGAAGTTCAGGTCGAACGTCTGCGAGAACACGTCTTCCGGCGTGAAGTCGTAGCGCGCGTCGAGCAGGCCGAAGTAGTGGTCGGTGGCGGCGTGGCCGATCCGGACGCCCTTGGGACGACCGGTCGACCCCGAGGTGAACAGCACGTACGCGGTGTCGTCCGGACTCACCGGACGCGGTGCCACCAGTGCCTGCGAACCCCTCGGCCGCAGCACGGATGGCTGGTCGCCGCATTCGGGGGCGAGCACGGTGAGCTGCTTGCCTCCCAGCACCTCCGGCAGCAGAGCCAATCCTCGCGCGTCGGCGATGATCGCGTCCACCTCGGCTGCCTCGACCATCTGCGCGGTCCGGGCGGCCGGGAAGTCCGGGCGTAACGGGACGACCGTCGCACCCGCGTACAACCCGGCGAGAATTCCCGCGTAGGAGGTGACTCCCTTGCCCGCCAGCACCCCTACCGTGCTGGCACCGGTGCCCGCCAGCGCGCCGCCCCACAGCAGGGCGAGCTCGTGCAGGCGCTGGTAGCCGATCGCCTGCTCACCCACGTGCACGGCCACCCCGCCCTCCGAAAGTTCGAGGCCACGCAGGAACCTCGAGTGCAGCCCGCCGGTGTTGCTCGTGTCCATCGTCGTCCTCCGCCGTGAATAGGGGTGGGGATGCGTCGATCCGGAGCGGCGACGCGGGTAGAGTCCAAAACCGAACCGGGCGGTCGGTTTCCTTGCCTGGTAGATCCGAACCTAGAAATCCGGAGTAGCCATGTGGGACAGCACTTTCGACGAGACTCTTCGTACATTCCTGCCGTTTCTGCCCGCCGAAGAGGCGCTGACCGCAGAGACCCCGCTCCGTGAGTACGGACTCGACTCGCTGGCGACCGTGGAGCTGCTCGCCTTGCTGGAGCAGAACTACAACGTGCGCTTCGAGGACGACGCCCTGAACCTGGAGACGTTCGAGAACCCCGGCCGTCTGTGGGCAACGCTCTCCGACCTGCAGCCGGCTAGCTGACCCGCGAAGGTCCTGCGCCCCGGCGACGGGGTTGCAGGGCCAGGCGCGGGTTCACCGTGACCACCTCGAACCTGCTCGTGGTCGCCCGGACCCGCCCGAACAGCGTGTCCGGCCCGGAGACCCAGAGCTTGCGTACCCCGAGTTGTTCCAGTGACGACACCACATCGGGCCAGCGCAACGGTTTGACGATGCTGTCGAGCAACATCGTGCGCACCTGTTCACCGGTGCGCAGGATCGCCCCGTCCTGGTCCGCGACGATCGGCAAGAGCGGGTCGTGGAAGACCAGGTCACCGAGTACCTCGTCCTCCGCCTTGCGGCGCAGTGCCCCGAAGGCGCGCGAATGCAGTGGCGGCCGCATCGTGTAGAGGGAGAGCCCGCCCATGCTGCGCACGGTTTGCTTGAGCCAGTCGAGATTCCGCTCGCGCAGCGAAACCATGTAGAAGTCATGGTCGATGTAGCACGAGATGTCGGACCACTCGCCGCGCCCGCCGAGGTCGGCGAGTGCGTCGTTGAGCTTTTCCTCGGGGGTGCGGATGAACGAATGCGTCACCACATCGGTGTATTCGGTGTCGAAGAACTCGGTGAGACAGCGAGCGAGTTCCGCGGTCATCCACACGGCGTCGGGGAAGGTCAGCGAACCGGCGTACACACTCGCCGGCTTTTCGCCGAAGCTCGGCCCGGTGCAGTAGTCGGGACTCATGCCGTACTCCTGCTCGGCCCATTCGGCCAAGGCGACGCAGGTGAGCATGAAACCGACCTGGGCGTACTCCGAATAGTCGCCCTCGGTCTCCCGGAAGCGGTCGATCAGCGAGTAGCCGAGACGCTCGTTGGCTTCCCCGATCAGCCGCCGGGCGAAGGGGTTGATGAGGAGGAACTTGCCAAAGTCGGCGAAGCGACACGGGCTCATCCCGGGGAAGACGACCGCCGATCCCGGCCGGATGGCCTCATCCATGGCTGGCGACCTCTCTTTCGGCGCCCAGTCGTGCGGGCGCGGTGGGCTGGATGTCCTGCAGGAAACCGAGGAGCACCTCACGGAACCGGTCGGGTTCCTCGAGATGCGGGACGTGGCTGGAGTTCTCCAAGATCTCCCAGCGCACATCGTGGATCCGGTCGAAGTAGGGCTGCACCGTCACCGGCGTGGCCTCGTCGTAGCGGCCGGAAATGAGCAGGGTGGGCGCCTCGATGTCGTCGAGGTACTCGATCACCGAATAGTCCTTGAGCGTCCCGCTCACGGTGAACTCGCTGGGCCCGTTCATCACGGAGTAGACGGTGTTGTTGTCGGCCATCTCCATGAAGGAGGCCAGATAGTCGCCTGGCCACGGCAGAATTCGGCATACGTGCCTGTCGTAGAAGGCACGCATGAGCTCGAAGTACTCCGGCGCGTCGGTCGTGCCGTCGGCTTCGTGCGCCCGGAGCTCGGCGTCGACACCCGGCGGGAGTTGTGCGCGCAGAACGTCCATCTCCTGTCGCCACAACGGGTACGACGCCGGCGAGTTCGCGATCACCAGCCCGCGCAGGCCATCCGGTCGCTGTGCGGCGTGCCTGGCGACGACGAGGCCGCCCCATGACTGTCCGAAGAGGACATAGTTGTCCTCGATCCCCAGCCGGTGCACCAGGTTGTCCAGCTCATCGCCGAACAGCTCCGGCGTCCAGAAGTCCGCGCCCATCCCGGGCAGGCGCGTCGATCCGCCGCTGCCCAGCTGGTCGTAGTGCACGACCGGGAATCCGTGCTCTTCGAGCGAACACAGGTTCAAGAGATAGTCGTGCGTGCTTCCTGGCCCGCCGTGCACCACGACGACGGCAGGCAGCTCTCCCCCGACGACGCCGGTGACCCGGTACCAGGTGCGGTACCCGCCGAAGGAGACCCAGCCCTTCCTGATGGGTGCCACGGCCATGCTCATCACCTCGTTCGTTGCTCGTCCGGTCCCGCGCGGCCGGATCCACTGTCATGTCTATCCGCCGCCGCACCGAGGTCACCAGCCCCTAAGGGGCGTCTAAAGCGGATCTAAGTGCACTGGAATCCCTACTGCCGCAACGAGATTTCCGGAAGTCTTTCCGAGGGAAACAGGGGTCCGGAACCCCTATCGGCGCGTTGCCGGGTCGGCCATCCGGCGCCGCGGCTCTACCGTTTCCCTGACAGCCTTGTTTCTTCCCGCCTCACGATCCCGGAGTGCGTCGATGCGCGTCATGCTGATGGTTTTCCCGACGAGGACGCACGTCTACAGCATGGCGCCGGTCGGCTGGGCGCTCGCCGCCGCCGGGCACGAGGTGCGGTTCGTCGGTCAGCGCAACCCGCGCGAGGTCGCGTCGTTCGCCGAGACCGGTCTCGACGCGATGTGGTTCGGCGGCGATCTCGATGTCGCGTATCACCGCCAGCTGAACGTCGACACCAACAACGCGATGACGGGCAAGTACCTGATCTCGGAATCCCGCCCGGAGCGCTACACCGAAGAGTACGTGCGCACGGTCTACTCGGACTACCTCGACGTCTTCCGCTGGACCACGCCGGAGCCGCTGGTCGACGACGTCGTGCGGTTCGCCAAGCAGTGGAAGCCGGATCTGGTGCTGTGGGACCCGCTGATCTACGCGGCGCCGATCGTCGCGCACGCCGTCGGCGTCCCGCATCTGCGGATGATGTACGCGATGGACCAGACCGCGCGGCTCGGCGCGCAGTACCGGGACTTGCGCGCGAGCCGGCCCGAGGACACCAGCCCCGACCCGTTCAAGGAATGGCTGTCGGATTTCGTCGGCCGCTACGGAGCGGAATTCGACGAAACCCTCCGCTACGGCGTCAAGACCATCGACTGCCATCCGTCCTATCTGCGCTACGACGGCGTCGACGTGGACTACCTTCCGGCGCGGTTCGCACCGCTGAACAAGGCCATGGCGATCCCCCGCTGGGTGCTCGAGAAGCCCACGCGCCCACGCGTGATGCTGACCCTGGGCATCTCCAACCGGCAGACGCTCGGCGTCGAGGAGACGTCGGTGGCCGAACTGCTCGACGGGCTCGCCGACCTCGACATCGAGGTGATCGCGACGCTCAACGACGCCCAGCTCGCGACGGTGCCGAAGGTTCCGGACAACGTCCGTGCGGTGGACTTCGTGCCGATGAACGAACTGCTGGCCAGTTGTTCGGCGATCGTGCACCAGGGTGGTGGCGCGACCATCGGCAACGCCGTTGTCAACGGCGTTCCGCAACTGGTCATCCCCGGCACCACCTGGAGCGAACGCGGGTCGGCCGACGCACAGGTGAAGCGGGGCAACGGGTTGTCGCTGGACCTGGCGGACGTCACGGCGGAGACCGTCCGAAGTGGAGTGATCCGGCTGCTGGAGGAACCGGCCTTCCGGGACAGTGCGATCGAGGTGCGCGACGAGATGCTGGCGACACCGACGCTCGACGATCTCGTGCCGGAGCTCGAGCGGATAGCCCGATGGCCGTGACGGCGCGGCCCCATCCGGTCCGTGCCATCGGCTTCCTCATCTCGGCGTTCCCGATCCGGCTCATCGCGTTCGTGCTCGTCCTGGTGACGATGGTGGTCGGCATCGCGACCACCATGCTGTGGATCGGCATCCCGATCCTCGTCATCGGCACGTCGATCATCCGCGGCTACACGGATCTGGAACGTGCTTGGGTGCGCTCGATGCTCGGCGTCGACGTCCCCGCGCCGCATCGCCTGCCGCACGGCCTCGGGCTGCTGCAGACGTGGCAGACCCGGCTCGTCGACCCGACCACCTGGCGCGAGCTGATCTACACGTTGCTCGCGCTTCCCCTTGGCATCGTCGAGTTCGTCGCAGGGATCGTGTCGCTGGCCGTGCCGCCGTTCGGCATCTTCGTGGCGCCAAGGATCGGGGCACTGCACGGCGCACTCGCCCAGTCGATGCTCGGACCCGATCGCACCGCGCAGCTGGAAGCGCGCACGCGTCAGCTGAAGGACTCGCGGGCACGCGGTGTCGACGCCGTCGAGGCCGAACGCCGTCGCATCGAACGCGACCTGCACGACGGAGCCCAGCAGCGACTCGTTTCGGTCGCGATGAGTCTTGGCCGCGCACAGCTGAAGCTCGACTTGGACGACCCGACGGCGGTGCGCGAACTGATCGGCGCGGCACACGCCGACGCGAAACTCGCCGTGTCCGAACTGCGTGACCTCGCGCGCGGCATCTATCCGCCGGTGCTGCAGGACCGCGGTCTCGACGCCGCGCTCTCGGCGCTGACGGCGCAGATGACGATCCCGGTGGACGTCGAGGTGACGGTGGAGCCGCGGCCGCCCGCGCCGGTGGAGACCACGACGTACTTCATAGTGAGCGAGACGCTCACCAACATCACCAAGCACGCGAACGCCGACCGGGTCTCGATTCGCGTGACCCGCGACGACGACACCGTGGTCGTCGAGATCGTCGACAACGGTCACGGCGGCGCCTCGATGCGCCCCGGTGGCGGGCTGGCCGGCCTTGCCGACCGCGCCGCCACGATCGACGGCGTGCTCACCGTCGTCAGCCCGGTAGGCGGGCCGACGGTCGTGCGCGCCGATCTCCCCGTCCGCTGGTAAAGATCCTTTTGAGGAGCGCGAAAAATGCGTGTCGTGATCGCCGAGGACTCGGTGCTCTTGCGTGCCGGGGTGCAGAGCCTGCTGGCCGACATCGGCATCGAAACGGCGGCCGCCGTCGACAACGGCGACGACATGCTGGTCGCCATCCGCGAGCATCGGCCGGATCTGGTCATCGCCGACGTCCGGATGCCCCCGACGTTCACCGACGAAGGCCTGCGCGCCGCGCTGGCCGCCCGCCAGGAAATTCCGGGGCTGCCGGTGCTGGTGCTCTCGCAGTACGTCGAGGGCAGCTACGCCGTGGACCTGATCGCCGAGGGCACGTCCGGCGTGGGCTACCTGCTGAAGGAGCGCGTCGCCGACGTCGCCGACTTCCTGGAAGCCGTCCGGCGAGTGGCCGGCGGTGGTTCGGCGATCGACCCCGACGTGGTCGCCCAGATGCTCTCCCGCAGCCGCGACCCACTCGACGCCCTCACGGCCCGGGAGAAGGAGGTCCTGGGCCTGATGGCGCAGGGCCTGTCCAACGCCGCCATCGCGAAGACGATCGTGGTGACGCAGGGCGCGGTGGAAAACCACATCAGCAGCATCTTCTCGAAGCTCGGGTTGGAAGCGAGCCGTGACCAGAACCGCCGCATCCGCGCGGTTCTGACCTATTTGGACAGTACCGCCGTCCACGCCTGAGCCCTTCGACCACCGCTCGTGAGTGGTAAAGACGCCTAGAACCATCATTTCCGCTCACGACAGTCCCCACCCCTGGCAGGTAGCGAAGGCCTCCTTCACAACCTTGAGCGTTGGGAAGGAGGCCATCGCAACATCCAGGCGGCCTGTCCGGGCCACCTCACCACACGCGAATCAAGCGCATTTCGACTTCGGATTGATCATCGAGACCGAACCGACCTTGCCCCCGTCGGCCGTGGTGAACTCGAAGATCCAGTCCGGTTTCTCCGCGATCGGCACCTGGAACCGGCCGTTGTCGCCGACCGTCATCCCGCGGGCGTCGTACGCCGTCTTGAGGTCGGTCAGGGACGAACCGGCGCCGATCCCTTCGGCCGTCTTCGCGTCGGCCGGAGCCGCGAGCTCGCGAAGCCCGTCCTTCCCGAACGACGCACCGCCGGCCGCCACGAACGCCTTGTCGCGTTCCTCGCGTTTGGTCGCCAGATCCGCCGAGGCCTGCGCGGAATCCGCGAACACCTTGGTGTCCTTCGCGCTCTGCTCTGCCGACTCGGCGTATTCCTCCGCCGACGCGTTGGGCCCCGGGTCGTTGTCCGGCTTGGCCTCCAGCTCATCGGCCTGCTTGTTCAAGTCCTTGGCCCTGGTCTCGATATCGGCCTCCGCCTTCATCCGCACCGGATCCGGCGCGGGGCCACCGGCGTAGGAGAAGTCGGCGCAACCGTCCAAATTGGACGTCGGCGCCGCGGCGAGCTTTCCGCCCGCCAGCGCGGCGTCCTTGGCCATCCCCAGGGTAAGCCCGCGGTACCCCGCCGGACCGAACGCCTCGGGCGCCGACGACTTGTTCTCCACGGCCGGGTCGGCCGAGGTGCAGGCCACCCCGCCGATCATCACCGCCGCCGCGGCGAGCACCAGGCCCGCCCGTCTGCCGGAGACCTTCTTCTTTCGCGTCTGCTTCACGCGTACCCCCTTCATCGCACTGAAAGCTACCCGATCTTGCTGGATGACCTCAGTGGATTTCGTGTAGGTCCGGTAAAGGTCACACCACCTGCGGTAATGGCTCCCGGACCCGCAGCGAAAGCGTCGCTCCCGCCGCCACGACGGCGAGGATCCCGGCGGCCGTGAGCAGCGTCCAGACGTCCGGATGCACGATCGACTGCCCACGCTGCGCCTGCCAGGTGAGCAACGCCAGTACCCCCGCGAAACCCACCGCGGCCGTCCGGACCAGCCGGCGGCGCACGAGGTCCGAACCGAGCACGGGATACCGCCGGGCGAGCATGAGCAGTCCGAAGGCGATCAACGGGAGCACCTGGATCGCGTGAATTCCGACGAAATGAGGAATTCGCATATCGCCGCCTTCGGTGCTCCAACCCACCACCGGCAGCCCTGGACCACCATCGGAAACACCGACCGAATGGGCACCGATGACCGAGGGCCGCCCGCCGGAGCGGAATTCACGCAACTGCTCGGCATTCGGCCCGAACATCATCATCGCGATGCCGATTCCCACCACCGACAATGCGGCACCCGTCCGTAACGCCGAATTCATAGCGCGGTCGGGAAGCCGTTGGAACAAGAGGAGAACCGCGATGGCCGCGGTCGCACCCCAGCCGACGAACGCCCCGGTCGCGACGATGTTGTTGATCATTTTGTCGGTCGGCGTCGCGAAATTGAAATGCAGTGTCCTGCCGCGGACGATGATCTGCCAGAACAGCAGCGCCATGTCCATACCGAGCCCGGCCGCGAACACCGTGCCGAGCCACCATCCCACCCGGCGGCCGCGGGTGAGCAGTCCGAGCAACCAGGCCAGCGTAACGGCGTAGAGCCCGACGGAAACCGTGAACTTGAGCGGCTTGAGCCAAATGGGCGCGTTCACCAGAGTGCGATCGTCAAGGAGCAGACCGCCGAGCGCGACCACCCCGAGCACCGCCATCGACCCGGCCAAGATCATCAGAGGACGATGCAGTACCGTCCCGGTTTCCTTATCCGCCATGGCATCGAGCGTGCCGGGGATCTCCACACCGGACACTGGCGTACTCCCCCGGATCGGGGGTAGGGCGAACCCCACCACCGACCTGTGGGTAATAGTGCCGTCACCGCAACCGGCAGTTGTGCCGTTTGACCGAACCCCCGCCTTTTCTAGCGTGTCCTTCACAAGAGCAGACAGGGCGCCCTGGTGCTCACCGGGATTTCCAGCGAGATGAGAGGAGGTGGCCCATCGATGACCGGTACGGGATATCAGGCTGACGCAGCCGCGATGGCGCGCGCCGTCCAGGGGTTCGAGGAAACCGCGTCGAACGCCAAGACGACGATGGCCGGCTTGGAGTCCGAGCTGACCCAGACCCTGCACAACTACAAGGGTGACCAGGCCGTCGCGTTCTGGGACCTTCAGCGGCGCCTGCAGGAGAAGATGACCATCGCCGTCAATGAGCTCAACACGATGTCGCGCCTTGTCCACGAAAGCAACCGGAACTACAACTCGGGTGACGAGCAGGTCCGGGAAAGCCTCAGCGGGGTCAGCGGAGTCGTCGACCAGACCGTGATCCACCGGCTGAACCCCTGATCCGCGAGAGGACCACCAATCATGGCTGACGTCGTCGAAATCAACTTCGCCGCGCTGCAGCACAGCTCGGCCTCGCTGGCCGTCAAGGCCAAGGCGCTCACCTCACAGCTCGAACAGCTGCACACCAACCTGCAGCCGATCACCCAGACCTGGTACGCCTCCGGCAGCTCCGCCGGTGAGGCGGCCCGCGCGTCGGAGACCCGTCTCCGTCAGGCCACCGCGGACATCGTCGCGATCATCGCGCAGTTCGGCGGCAAGGTCGGCGACGCCCACGACCTCCAGCACTCACTGGAGAACCGGAACCAGGGACTGTTCTCCGGCTGACCCCATTCTGTCGGCCGGCCGGTGTTAAAACCCCCCTCAGCACCGGCCGGCCGGCTTTCCACGCAGGCGTCACGGTGGCATGGCCGATCACGAGAGAGCCGGGATCTCAATGCACGACCAGTCGTACTATGTCCATCTGGAATCGCTGAAGGACTTCGTGCGGGAACTGGAAACCCAGATCCACGCGATGTCGAAACCGAACGACTTCCTGCTGACCCTCGGCGAGCAGCCGCTGCTGTTCGGCGAGTTCGGGGAAGCGGGTTCCCTCGCGGAGGCCCATCAGGCCGCGGTCGCCGAAATGCAGGGCCTGCTGGAACAGGTCAAGGGCGCGATCACTTTCGCACAGGACGTCACCACGACGGTCGCCGACGGTTACGTGGCGGCCGACGACTCGGTCGCGGCCGACATCGACCAGGCGAGCCGGCAGACCTCACTGCTCGATCCCGTGCTCAACGTCGTGGGCGGTGTGCTCACCGGCAACGGCCAGAGCGGCGGGAACAAGGGATGACCGGCACCGCGCACACGAACTTCGCCGCCTACTCCCACCAGCAGCTCTACGCGATGCTGCAGGCGGGCGACCCCAGCACGGCACGCAACGCGGCCCACAAATGGCAGTCCACCGGCTCCGGGCTGTTCGAACAGGCCGAGAACCTGACCGCAGAGCTCTCGGACTTCTCCGACAGCTGGACCGGCGGCGCGGCCGACAAGTACCACACGATGATCACCGATCTCGTCGGCGGCATCCGCAAGGTCGCCCAGACCGCGCACGCGATGAACCACCTTCTCGAAGACGCGGCCGACGCGCTGGTCAAGGCCAAGACGGAGATGCCACCGCCGGTCGCGGTGCCGGACGTCTCCCCCTCCGACGTCGCGCTCGCCGTCAACCCACCCTTGCTGCCACCGGATTCCTCGCAGGCGACGATGGTCTTGGCCGCGCAGCAGCGGCAACAGGCGATCGCGAATGTCGAGGCACAGCAACAGGCCGCGAACGCGGCGGGCGCCGCGCATGGCAAGGCGATCGTGGTGATGACCCGGCTCGCGGGCGAGTACAGCTCGGCCGAGGAGTCCATTCCGGCGTCTCCGAACGCCGTGGTCCCGCCGCCGGTCACCGGTGGCGGTGGGGGCACCGGCGGTGGCGCTGTCGGGAATGGACAGTCCGGTTCGGACGGTGTCGTGGTGACCCCGGGCGGCGCGCACCCGTTGCCGTCGGACGGCACCACGCCACCCGCGGCCGCGCCGGCCAAGCCCGCCTCCAACCCGCTGTTCGGCGACATGTTCACCGCCGGCCTCGCCGCGGCCTCGGCCGCCGCGTTCGGCCGGTTCGGCTCGATCATGCCGCGCGTCCCGCCATGGGCGAATGGCAAGAACCCCAACGAGGGTAAGGGTAAGGACGGCGAACTCGGCGGTGGCGCGGCCGCCGGTTCGACGGCGGGCGGTGCCGGTGGCGGCATCCCGATCGGGGGCGGCGGAGCGCCGTCTCTCGACGGCGGTGCGATCGGCGGAGGTGGCGTTTCCGGCCCCGGCGACGGGCCCGCCGCGTTCTCCGGTCTGGCAGGCGACGGCTCGTCGGGCAGCGCGATGAGCGGGCTGGCGGGCGGAGCCGCCGGTGCCGCGGGGGCGGCCGCGGCGAAGGGTGCCATGCCGATGATGCCCATGATGCCGATGGGAATGGGCGCCGGCGGCGATCTCGGTTCGGGCCGCCGGATCCCGCCGTGGCTGGTGGAGACGGAGAACGTCTGGGGACAGTCGTCACCGGTCGCGCCTGCCGTGCTCGGCGAAGAACCCGAACAGTATTGATCCTGAGGCAGGAGGCGGCTCGGTGATGGCATCCAGTGCGGGCGGTTACCGGGTCGCGCCGGCCCGGCTCGACGCGGCGGCGGCCGAACTCGAACAGCGGACGGCCGCCCTCAAGTCCGCGCAGACCGCGCTGGCCGGGGAAACCGTGCCCGCCACCGCGTTCGGGCAGGTCTCCGCTTCGAACGGAGCGTCGGCGACCTTCGCGAAGACGGTCAAGGACATCGCGGGAAAGCTGAGCGATCAGGTCGCCAAGGCGACCGTGATCCACAATGGACTCACCGCCTGCGCGAGCGGGTACCGGCGATCGGACGTCCAGGTGGCGGCGGCGTACCGGGCATTGTCGCCGGAAGATCCGTTGCCAAGGGCCGGGAATCCGGCGGGCATCGGCGGTTCCGCCGACGCCGGGCAGTGGGCGGCGGCGATCGCCGAGAACCGGACCAAGGTCGGTGACGCCCTTACCGCCGAACGCGATCGCCTCACGAACCTGCTGGCGCAGGGCGGAAACGCCGACGACATCGGGAACGCGCGCACCAGGATCGCGCTGTACGAGGACATTCTCGCCAACGACCGGCAGATCCTGCGCTTCGATCCGGCCGGCAACGGCCGGATCGCCGAGCTGATCGGCCGGATCGAACCGGGTACCCGCAACGTCGGCCTGTTCGTCCCCGGAGTGAACACCTCGTTCGGAAATTTCCAGAGCTACGCCGACCTCGGCGGGAGTCTGGTCGCCGCGGACGCCACCGGCCGGACCGCGATGGTGGTCTGGGCCGACGGCGTCTTCCCGCAGAACGCCGTCACCGAAGGGCCCGCCGCGCACTACGCGCAGACGATGGCCCCCGATCTCAAGGCATTCGGTGACGAGCTGCGCGGCCAGATCGACAGCCATGCCGGGCCGGGCGTGCTGATCACCGCGGTCGGGCACAGCTACGGCGGCGCGACCGTCGGCCTCGCCGAACAGCTCGGGCTCAAGGCGGATCAGGTCCTGCACGTCGAATCCGCCGGGATGGGACACCGGATCTGGGGGCCGGACGATCTCCCCGGCAGCCAGGCCGGGGTGCACCGGTATTCGATGACGGCTCCGCTCGACCCGATCGTGATCGCGCAGGGCAACGCCGGTGACATCGAATGGCTCGGCGCCGGGCACGGGGCGGACCCCGACCGCTTCCCCGGCATCACCGAACTCGAAACCGGGCGGGACGCGGCCGGGAACCTGCAGTGGGGCCTCGATTCCCACAGTGGCGTGCTCAAGCCGGGTTCCGATTCGTGGAACAACATCTACGGTGTGATCACCGGCGGCCCCGTCACCTCCGAAGGCTTCACGACCGGGTCACTGGGAGAAATGATCGTCGAAGGCGCGAGCAGGCTGTGAGAGGCTGGAAATGATCACTCGGCATACCGAACTCGACCGCCTGGCCGAGGACCTCACCGCCGTCATCGACGGCGTCGCCGCGACGTTCGGCCCCGGCGCGGAACCGACCGTCGACGGCGAGCTCGACTGCGATCCCACCCAGCCGGGCCGCCTGTTCTGCCGCCAGTACGGCCTCCGCCTCGACCACGCCGACGGCGCCGGCCGGCGACTGGCCGAGGTCGTCCTGCCATCCCTGGAAGGCCAGGGCTGGCGCGTGCGCGACCGCAGCAACGCGCGGGAACTGATCGCGCAATTCAGCCGCGACGGCGCCGACTTCAACGTGCACGTCTCCCGGTCGGGCGGCGGCGTCGCCATCGTGGGCTCGACCGCCTGCGTTCCCGTCCCGTAACTCAGCCTGTCCTGGAAGGGCGCCAGCCGCGAGCGCGGCCCCGGCGTACCGCCGCCACAACGACACCGGCGACGGCGGCAAGGCCGACCCCGGCGATCGCGAGCACGCCCGAAACCTTGTCCGCACCTGGCCGCACCGGTGCGGCCGCCGGGACGACGACACTCTCGGGCCCGACCTGGGGCGACCCACCCGGACCGGGGGTGTCAGCCGGGATGGCGGCCGAAACGGCGGCATAGGCGTCGACCATTCCCCAGCCCCGGCGCGGATCGTGTCCGCCGCTCGCGCCGCGGTGCGCGGTGAGCGTCAACCTCGTGACGACCTGCTCCGGAGTGAGATCCGGGTGGTACGCGCGGACGAGTGCGGCGACGCCGGCGACGTAGGCGGCGGCCAGTCCGGGGTCGCTCACCGGCCACCGGTGCGCCACGATCCCGGATGCGCCCGCCGACGTGCTCACCAGATCCGCGCCGGGTGCGGAAATCCCAACGTAGGAACCGGATTCCGCTTGCACCGCCGCACCGGCCTGATTCGTGGAGCCCACAGCGAGGACCCCGGGAGCGGCGGTCGGGAAAGACGACGCGCCCTGCTGTGTCCCCGAAGCGGGCGAAACGATCAGCGCGCCCTTCTCTCGCGCACGCGCGACCACGCCGGTCAACGCGGGGCTGTCGGTCGCTGCCGGGACGGCGATCAGGACGATTCCGGCGTCACGGTTCAACGCCGTGTCGATCGCGGACGCGAGTTGCCCGGGGTCGCCACCGCCGTTCGCCTGCGTGTAGCGGATCGGCAGGATTCGCGCGCCGGGCGCGACCCCGGCGAACGTCGTCGACGGATCCGGTTGTGCGCCGACGATCCCGGCGGCGATCGTGCCGCGTCCGTCGCAGTCTTCGGCGTCGTTGCCTTCACCGGTGACGAGCTGACCGGGCGCGAACTGCCCGTTCCCGCCGTCCACGCCGGTGCCGATCACGGCGATCAGCTGGCCGGCGCCCTTCGACAGCGGCCAGACCCGCGCAGGGTCGATCAGCCGCTGACCCCACGGGACCGCGTCGGTGTAGGTCCCCGTCGGGTTCGCGCACTGCTCGGCGACGGCCACCGCCGGGATGGGAGCGCCGAGTAGTCCCATGAACGTGGCGCATCCCGCGACGGCACTTTTACCGGCAATGCCCACCATTCCTCCCCGAATTCCCTTGCCACACAAGGGAATTCTAGTACGAATGGTGCCGTCAGCGAAGGTCCATTCCGAGATCCAACGCCGGCGATGAATGGGTCAGCGCGCCGACCGCGAGGTAGTCCACACCGGATTCGGCGTAGGCCCGCGCGACCTCCAACCGCAGCCCGCCGGAAGACTCCAGACGAGTCTTCGCCGAGACCTCGTCGCGCCGGGCGACGGCCTTCGCGCACTGTTCCGGCGTGAAGTTGTCGAGCAGGACCTCGTCGGCACCCGCCGCGAGCGCTTCCTCGAGCTGGGTCAGATCGTCGACCTCGACCTCACAGTGCAGCTCGGGCGCGTACTCGCGAGCGGCGGCCAGCGCGGCCGTCACCGAACCCGCGGCGACCACGTGGTTGTCCTTGATGAGCACCGCGTCGCCAAGCCCCATCCGGTGGTTGACCCCGCCACCCGCCCGCACCGCGTACTTCTCCAGCAACCGCAGTCCGGGCAACGTTTTGCGAGAGTCCCGGATCCGGCAGCCGGTACCGTCCACTTCGGACACCCAAGCGGCGGTCGCGGTGGCGATCCCGGAGAGATGGCACAGCAGGTTCAGCGCGGTGCGCTCAGCCGTGAGCAGACCGCGAACCGGCCCCTGGACCACCAGCGCGGGTTCACCAGGGACCAGCCGATCGCCGTCGTCGCGACCGGCGAGCACCTCCAGTCCGGCGCCGAGCACCAGGTCGAACACCGCGAGCGCGACCGGTATCCCGGCGACCACCCCGGCCGCACGAGGGGTGAGTTCGGCCAGCGCGCAGGCGGACTCCGGCACTGTCGCGGCCGTTGTCGCGTCGGGCCCGTAACGAAGATCCTCGGCCAGCGCCGTCGTCACGACCCGATGGACATCGGGGATGTCGAGGCCGTGATCGGCCAGGACACGGGTGACCCAAGGGGAGAATTCGGTCATGCCACACCCTCCAAAGCGATCGGGTCGGCCAGCACGGGCTGACCCGACGGGCTCAGCCGGATCAGCTGACTTCGCTGCCAAGCCTGCTCATCGCGCACAGGGAAATCGGTGCGCACGTGACAGCCACGGGACTCCGTGCGGTGTGCCGCCGCCGCGACGAGTGCTTGCGCCACCAGGGTAAGCGCCGCGTCTTCGACGGCCCGAGAAGTCCACAAAGGACTGCTGGTCACCGAGAGATCCAGAACAGAGCCGACGACGGCGAGCCCGTCGTCGTCCCGGCCGATCGCGGCGTACCGGCTCATGGCCCGCTGCAGAGAGTCGCGTTCGGCCACCGCCACCATCGCCGGGGCCTCGAGAACTCCGCGACGCGGATCGGCGAGCAACCCCGCCGCGAGATCGACGGATACCGCCTCGGCCACCCGCCGCCCGACGACGAGACCTTCCAGTAAACTGTTGGACGCCAACCGGTTCGCGCCGTGCAACCCGGTCCGGGCGACCTCCCCCACGGCATAAAGGCCGCGAACGCTGGATCGTCCGTCCACAGTGGTCACCACGCCACCGCAGGCGAAATGCGCCGCGGGGGTCACCGGAATCGGGTCCTTCGCCGGGTCCAACCCGATCGCCACGCAGGCCGCGTTCACGGTCGGGAACCGTTTGGCGAACCCGGCGATTCCGGTGGCGTCCAGGAAGACGTGGTCATCGATGCCGCCGGGGGCCTGCGTCATCCGGCGCGTGATGGCGGCCGACACGACGTCCCTCGGCGCGAGGTCGCCAAGGGGATGGACACCCTGCATGACCGAGGCGCCCGTCGCGTCGTGGAGAGTCGCACCTTCGCCGCGCACCGCCTCGGTGACCAGCGGACACCGGCCCCGCGCCCCCGGTGTGAAGAGCACGGTCGGATGGAACTGGACGAACTCGACGTCCGCGACCTGCGCCCCCGCACGCAAAGCGAGCGCCAGCCCGTCGCCGGTGGCGATCTCCGGATTCGACGTCGCCTGGTAGAGCTGCCCGAGCCCGCCGCTGGCCAGGACGACTCCCGGCGCTCGGACGACACCGAGAACGCCATTGCGGTCCAGGACCGTCACCCCGGCCACCTCACCCGCCGGGGTGCGGATCGCGTCGACGGCGATGTGGTGCTCGAGCACCGGAATCCGCCGGTCGCCGGTCTTCGCGACCAGCGTGCGCTCGACCTCGGCGCCGGTCGCGTCGCCACCGGCGTGGATGACGCGGAACGCGCTGTGCCCACCTTCCCGGGTGCGCGCCAGCTCATCCTGACCTTCGACGGCCGGATCGAACCGGGCGCCCTCGGCCCGCAACCGGGCCACGGCGGCCGGTCCACCGGCGATGATCGACCGGACGGCCTCGTCGTCGCACAGCCCGGCTCCCGCGACGAGGGTGTCCGTGGCGTGCTTCGCGACCGAGTCTCCGCGTTCGTGCTCACCTTCCAGCACGACGGCGACCCCGCCCTGCGCCCACCGGGTGTTGCCGTCGGACACCGCTGCCTTCGTGACCACGAGGACGTGCAACCCGAGTTCCTGCGCCCGCAGTGCGGCGGTCAGCCCGGCGACGCCGCTGCCGATCACCACAAGATCGGCCGCGGCCTCCCAAGCCGGGCGGGTTTTCGCCTGGAGGGCGGTAACCGGCTCGGTCATTCCCCGCCGCCAGGCTGCCCGATCTCGATCATCCGCCGCACGGAGGCGCGGGCACGGGCGGCGGTTTCGACGTCGACGTGGACCTCGTCGGCGCCTTCACGGAGCGACCTCAGCAAGGCCGCGGGCGTGATCATCTTCATGTACCGGCAGGACGCCCTGTCGTTCACCGCGCGGAAGTCGATCTCCGGCGCGGCCTTGCGCAGCTGGTGGATCATGCCGATCTCGGTGGCCACGAGGACCGACTTGGCCTTCGTGTCCCTGGCGGCGTGGACCATGTCGCCGGTCGAGAGGATCTTGACCCGCTCGGGGGCGACCGCACCCTCGCCCGCCAGGTACAGCGCCGAGGTCGCGCAGCCGCATTCCGGGTGGATGAACAGGTCGGCGTCCGGGTTCTCCGAGGCGCGCTCGGCCAGTTCGGCGCCGTTGATCCCGGCGTGCACGTGGCATTCCCCGGCCCAGATGTGCATGTTCTGCCGGCCGGTCACGCGTTTCACGTGCGCACCGAGGAACTGGTCCGGCAGGAACAGAACCTCCTGGTCAGCGGGGATGGAGGCGACCACGTCGACGGCGTTCGACGACGTGCAGCAGATATCCGTCTCGGCCTTGACCTCGGCCGTGGTGTTCACGTACGAGACGACGACCGCGCCGGGGTGTTCGGCCTTCCAGGCGCGCAGCTCGGCGCCGGTGATCGAGTCCGCGAGCGAGCAGCCGGCCCGCGCGTCAGGGATCAGAACCGTCTTCTGCGGTGCCAGGATCTTCGCCGTTTCGGCCATGAAGTGCACGCCACAGAAGACGATGGTGGAGGCGTCACTGCTCGCGGCGATGCGGCTGAGCGCGAGGGAGTCGCCGGTGAAATCGGCGATGTCCTGAATCTCGGGGACCTGGTAGTTGTGCGCGAGCAGGACCGCGTCGCGTTTGCGCGCGAGGCTCCGCACCTCGTCCGCCCACGCGGCGTCGGCCTCGACGCCGCCGTAGGGGGTCAGGTCGTTCTGCAGGGTGCTCGTCATCGTGGCCCTCCTGGACCTGTCTCCGGTTTTCGCCTTATAATCGAAAACCGTGCGAAGTCATCTTAACACCCAGGCCCCCCTGGCCCACGAGGTTTTGGGAGCGGTACTTCAAGTGCGCTCGGACACACTCCGGGTGCTGTTGTGGCGGCGCGCGCTCGATCCCCATCTGGGCCGTTGGTCACTGCCGGGCGGCAGGCTCCGGCCCGAAGAGGACGTCGAGACGTCCATCCGGCGGCAGCTCGCTGAGAAGGTCGACGTACGCCAGTTGAAGCATGTGGAGCAACTCGCGGTGTTCAGCGCGCCGAACCGCGTTCCGGGTCCCCGCGTCGTCGCGACGGCGTTCCTCGGCCTCGTACCGTCCGATGTGGACCCTGAGATCCCGGAAGACACCGAATGGCACGACGTCTCGGAGCTGCCGAGGACGGCGTTCGACCACGAGTCCATCGTGCTGCGCGCACGGGACCGGCTCCGTTCGAAGCTCTGCTACTCGAATCTCGGCTTTGCCTTGGCGCCAGAGCAGTTCACCGTGTCGGCACTGCGCGGGCTTTATTCGGCCGCGCTGGGGTATCGGGTCTCCGCGACGAACCTGCAGCGGGTCCTTTCCCGGCGAGGGCTGCTCGTCCCCACCGGGCACACCGCGCCGCCCGGCCGCAGCGGCGGACGTCCGGCGGCACTGTTCTCCTTCGCAGGCAAGGGGATGCAGATCACCGACCCGTTCGCGGTGTTCCGTCCTCCGGTAGGAAAGTGACCGTCCTGCGAAGTGCACGCGGTGCCCGTACCTTGAACGGGTGACCGAGCCGAGACAGGAGTCCCCCGGGAAGGCGATCTTGCCGCTGTTCCCGCTACAGACCGTGCTCCTGCCCGGAACCCACCTGCCACTGCATATCTTCGAACCGCGATACCGGCAGCTGATGTCGGACCTCGTAGGCGGTGTCGTGCCGGAGCGCGAATTCGGCGTGGTCGCCCTGCGCACAGCGGTGATCCGTGAGGTGAGCGGGCCGGAGCACGTGCACGAGATCGGCTGCAGCACGGTGCTGCGCGAGGCGAAACGGCTGCCGGACGGCCGGTTCGACGTCGTGACCACCGCACGACGCCGGTTCCGGCTACTCGAACTCGACCGGGTGTCCGCGCCTTACCTGATCGGGTCGGTCGAATGGGTCCCCGACGACCGTGTCCCGGCCGCGGCCGGCGAACCCGCGGCCAGACTCGCCGACGTCGCGAAGGCCGCGCATCGGCGCTACTGCGAATCCGCCTGGAATTCCGACGACTGGTCCGAGCCCGCGGACGGCGACATCGAATCGCTCGCCTACCGGCTCACCGCGGACTGCCTGCTTCCGCTGGAGGACCGGCAACATCTGCTGGAGGAGACCAACCCGCTGCGCCGGCTGCGGATCGCCTGCCGGCTGCTGACGCGGGAGGCCGGGTTCCTCAACACCCTCGGGGCGGTGCCGATGCCGCCAGGAGAACTGGGCGAGTTCACGCGCCCTTCGAACCTGAACTGACACCTCTCACACGTGTTATGAACGGACCTTTCCTAACAGATTTTGTTAGGAAAGGTCCGTTCATAACAACCGTTCGCGACTACTTGGCGTCCGGCGGAGCGTCCTCGGAACCGTTGCCGCCGTTGCCGAACTTGCTCCACACCTTGCCGGCCGCTCCGGACACCGCTTCGCCGACGTCGCTGAACACCTTCGTCAACGGGTCGGTCGAGGTGTTCCAGGAGTCCTTGTACGACTTCGCGGCCGACTTCAGGTCGTCGGTCCAATTGCTCGAAGGCGCGTCGTCGTCGCGGCGCGGGTACTCGCCGGCGAGGATGCCGCGGTAGTCCTCGGACGCCGCCCACTTCTGCAGCTGTGCGGCCCGCACGACGGCAAGCGGATGCGACATCGTCTCGACGTAGCGCAGCTTCAGGTAGCTGTCGCGGATGTCCTCGACCGACTCGTACTCCGAGGCCTGCTGCAGGAACGCCGGGATGTCGATCCGCGACGGCTCGATGCCGCCCGCGACGAGGATCTGTGAGCGCAGCGCCGCCGTCGGGTCCTGCGAGCACAGGAGTCCGGCTCGGTCGCAGGACAGCTCCGCCTTGCGGTACCACTCGCGCAGCGCCGCGATGACGACCCGGATACCGATCGCGC
This sequence comes from uncultured Actinomycetota bacterium, assembly GCA_963766045.1. Taxonomy (GTDB): domain Bacteria; phylum Actinomycetota; class Actinomycetes; order Mycobacteriales; family Pseudonocardiaceae; genus Amycolatopsis. Next base: position 348,240 of record CAVXYN010000004.1, read on the forward strand.
TCACCGGCGTCCACGACATCGACATCTGCAGGCCGATCAGCCGGATCATGATCGTGCGGTACACCGCGTGCCCGGACAGTACGTGGCCCATCTCGTGCCCGATCACGAACCGCAGCGACTCGAGGTCCATCGCCTCGACGGCCGCGGTGTTGAGCACGATGAACGGCTCGTCCATGCCGATGGTCTGCGCGTTGACGTCCGGGCTGCGGGCGACGAACAGGTTGGGCACCCGGTCGAGGTCGAGCGTCTCCGCGCATTCGTTGCGCAGCTTGTCCAGTTCCGGGTACTGCTTCGGGCCGACGCGGATCGCCGACGCGAGGGCCATCAGCCGCTCACCGCGTTCGGCATAGAACCCGGATACGGCCTTCACGACCTGCGCGAAACCGGGCACCGCCCGCAGCGTGGCCAGTGCGCCCCTGTCGACAGGATGCTCGTACGTGCGCGGGCTGATCCCCGGGAACCGGACCGCGTTGTGCCGCGAGACCTCGATGTCATCGGTCAAGAGAAGAGACCCCCTAAAGTCTCCGCCCACCCTAGAGGAAAAACTCAGCCGAGGCGGCGGCCCAGATCCTCGCGGCCGTTCCACGCCGTGAGCAGCGTGTAGACCAGCGTCGTCATCAGCGGGGCGGCCAGCATGATCCAGGGCGATTCGAGCCGCGGGGCCTGCGCGAGGACGTCCCCGATCGCGGGCGGCGAACCGATCTCGTAGCGGCCGTTGGCGAACGCGACGCCCATCTGCATGCCCAGCCAGCCGGCCAGGGTCGCACCGGCGGTGGCGGCGATGAGGACGACCGGGCCGCGGCGTTCCCGCAGCAGCCACGTGACCATGCCGATCAGGAGCCCGGCGCCGAGCGCCAGGAAGCCGTAGACGGCGAGGTCGTCGAAGCGGTGCCAGCTCTCCAGCTCGAGTGGCTGGAGGTCGCCGTCGGCGTTCAACACCCGGACCCGCTGCGGCGGCGCGAGCCGCGACCACAGCCACGCCAGCGGAAAGCCGAGCAACCCGGCGGTGGACAGCACGCTCACCGCGGGAAGCAGGTCCGCCTTGATGACGACCTTGGGATGCGGGCGGCGCGGCCTCGGCAGCACCGGGACCGACCATGGATCGGGCACGCTGGAAGTAAGGTGTGCCGGTTTGCCCGACGTCTCGCCCAACCCGGACTCCTCCCTGCGCTGATGTGCAGAGAGAGTATCCCCTAGCCGATCAGCTCGCCGTGGCGGCTGCAGCGGGCCGCCCAGCCGACCGGGGTGATCTGGACGACCATCCGCCGTGCGCAGTACGTGCAGTAGCGCGGCGGCTCGAGCGCCGTTCTCGGGTTGTGGCAAGCGGGATGTTCCGCGCCACCGTCCGACGGCTGTCCACAGTGGACGCAGAACGCGGGTTCGTCAGATGACGTCACTGATCGCCTTCACCGGCATCTTCAGCTCTTCGAGCATGTCCAGGTCGGCGCTGGCCGGACGGCCCAGGTTCGTCAGGTAGTTGCCGACGATGATCGCGTTGATGCCGCCGAGCATGCCCTGCTTGGTGCCGAGGTCGCCGAAGGTGAGCTCGCGGCCGCCGGAGAACCGGATCAGCGGACGCGGCATGGCCAGCCGGAACGCGGCCACGGTGCGCAGCGCGTCCTTGCCCTCGACCACTTCGAAGCTCTCGTACGGCGTGCCCGGCTGCGGGATCAGGAAGTTCATCGTGCACTCGTCGGGGTTCAGCTCGGCCAGCTGCGCGGCGAACTCGGCGCGCTGCTCGACGGTCTCCCCCATGCCGATGATGCCGCCGCAGCAGACCTCCATGCCCGCCTCGCGGATCATGCGCAGGGTCTCCCAGCGCTCTTCCCAGGTGTGCGTGGTGACCACGTTCGCGAAATGCGAACGCGCGGTCTCCAGGTTGTGGTTGTAGCGGTGCACGCCCATCTCGACGAGTTCGTCGACCTGTTCCTGCGTCAGCATGCCGAGCGAGCAGGCGATCTGGATGTCGTTGCCGTCCTCGCGGATCGCCTTGACCCCCTCGCGGACCTGTGAGAGCAGCCGCTTGTCGGGGCCGCGGACCGCGGCGACGATGCAGAACTCGGTCGCGCCGGTCTCGGCGGTCTGGCGAGCGGCCTTGACCAGGCCGGGGATGTCGAGCCACGCCGAACGCACCGGCGTCGGGAACCGGCCGGACTGCGAGCAGAAGTGGCAGTCCTCGGGGCAGCCGCCGGTCTTGAGGCTGATAATCCCCTCGACCTCGACCTCCGGACCACACCAGCGCATGCGGACCTCGTGGGCCAGCGCCAGCAGGTCGGTCAGGTGCTCGTCGCCGAGCCGCAGAACCTCGAGGACCTGCTTTTCGCCGAGTCCGACGCCGCGTTCGAGAACCTGTTCGCGGGCCACGGCGAGAATGTCCACGGTCTCCGGGGCGGTGGTCACGAGGCGGCTCCTGTTCGGGGTGGGGCGGTAAGGCAAAGGCACATCATCGTGCACGACCCCCTGCCTCGGCCACAGCGATGCAGATCACTTCCGTCACTTCTGGGCGGACGCACTTCCGGCGAAGCACTCGGGGTCGAACTCTCCACCGAACCACGGCGAAAGCCCCGCCCTGGCCTGTGCGGCGAACTCCTCCGGCTCGGACAGGCCCATCCCCGCGGGCAGCACGCCCAGCAACGGCGCACCGGCCGCGGTCGGCAGATCCTGCAGGTTCGACACCGCCGCGAGGTCCGGATCCGCCGGCCAGGAACCGATGATCACGCCCGCCACGGTGAGCCCGCGTTTGGTCGCGACCTCCGCGGTGAGGGCCGTGGCGTTGAGCGTGCCCAGCCCGGCTTCGGCCACGACGATGACCAGCGCGCCCAGCGACCAGGCGACGTCGGCCAGTGTGGCGCCGGCGGCGTCGAACCGGACCAGCAGGCCGCCCGCGCCTTCGATGAGGGTGAGGTCGTGGTCGCCGTTCAGCTCGCTCGCGGCCCCGGCGATCTCGCTCGGCCCGACGGTCGGCATCCCGGACAGCCGCGCGGCGGCCTCCGGCGACAGCGGATCCGGGTATCTCCGCAGTTCACGGGTCGTGACGGGACCCGCAAGGCGGCGGACGTCGTCGAGGTCTCCGGGTTCATCCGGCCCGACTCCGGTCTGGGCGGGTTTCAGCACGGCGACGCGCTGTCCCTGCCCCGCGGCGAGTGCGGCGATGGCGGCGGTGGAAATCGTCTTGCCGACACCGGTGCCGGTGCCGGTCATGACCAGCATGCTCACGTACGAATACCGTAGTGGGTCTCGTTCGAGGAGTGCTGAACGGGACCTTCAGCCACCGGATGTGGTGACGGCTCCGACCGACGTGAACGCGGGTGCACCCTCGTCCGAGAGATAGACCTGAGCAGCGCCGACGTCGAAATACATCCCCGTCAGGTGCAGGTCACCGCGGCCCTCGGCCTCCGAAATCAGCCGATAGTGGCGCAGGTGGTCCAGCTGCTGCAGCACGTTCCGCAGCGCCAGCCGGTTCGCCTCGGACTCGGGGCGCTCGCCGTCGAGGGTGACCGCGCCCCGGCGGTCGGCGCTCGGCTCCGCGTGGCGCAGCCAGGACGCCAGCATCGGTGCGCCGTCGGGAGCGCCGGTGGCCAGCGCCTGCATCGCACCGCAGCCGGAATGCCCGCACACCACGATCTCGCGCACCTTCAGCACGCCGACGGCGAATTCGACGGTGGCACCCATCGACGGATCGGCCCGGCGCGCGGGCACCAGGTTCCCGATGTTGCGCACGGTGAACAGGTCCCCAGGGCCGCTCGTGGTGATCAGGTTCGGCACGATCCGTGCGTCGCCGCAGGTGATGAACAGGGTGTGCGGCCGCTGCCCGCCCGCGAGCCTGCTCAGCGTCGGCTGAACCAACGCGGCCGTCCGCCGCTGGAACTCGGTCGCCCCTCGCCGGGTCGGGCCACCGCGCTGACCGGGTAGCTCCAGATCCTTGGCCTGCCAATCCGACCACGGCGCGAGCAACCGCGGGACCGACCGGGACGCGGCCGTACGGGTCAGCGTGGGATCACCGGATTTGCCCTTGGCGAACCACGGATGCCCGACCTCGTCGACGACGACCCGTCCACCCGTGCGTTCGTGGGTCTGCTGCCAGTTCGACAGGCTTTCGAAGGCGGCGTGGTCGAGGTAGTCGACGACCAGCTCGAGGGTGACCGTCGCGCCGGCCGGGGCCGTCGCGAGCACCCGGCTGAGCCTCGGCACCGATAGGAAGGTCAGCACCCCTTCGACGACGACGCGCCATTCGGCACCATCTTGTTCGACGTGGATTCCGGACCACACAGTGCGTCGCAGCATGAGCAGCACCGACAGCGCGATGCCGAGCAGCACACCGGTGAGCAGGTCGAGCAGTACGACGCCGGCCAGCGTCACCAGGTACGTCGCCAGGTCGCCGTGTTTGCGCACCTGGCGCAGATGCCCGGCGTTGACCAGCTTCGCGCCGACGTGGACGAGCAGTCCGGCGAGTGCGGCGAGTGGGATGTTCTGGATCAGCCCGGCGAAGGCGGCGACGAACACCAGAACCCAGACGCCGTGCATGATCGCGGACGCCCGGGTGCGGGCCCCGGCGGCGACGTTGGTCGAGCTGCGGACGATCACGCCGGTGACCGGAAGACCACCGAGCGCGCCGGAGGTCAGGTTGGCCGCGCCCTGGCCGATGAGTTCGCGGTCGAGGTTCGACCTCGGTCCGTTGTGCAGCTTGTCGACCGCGACCGCCGAAAGGAGGCTCTCGACGCTCGCGATCAGCGCGATGGTGACCACGGCGACCGCGAATTCGCCCCAGCCGCCGGTCGGCGGTTCGGGTGCGAACCGAAGGTTCAGCAGGTCGCCGGGCAGCTCGACCCGGGGCAGCGTCATCCCGGTGAGCAGAGACAGCACCGTCACCACCGCGATGGCGGCCAGCGGGCCAGGGACGCGACGGAGGGCGGCGGGCAACCTCGGCCACAGCAACAGGACCCCGACGGTCAGCACGCCGATCAGCGCGGCCGTGTCGTGGTGACCGACGATCTGCGCCGGCAGGCCGAGGATGTTCTCGATCGCCGAACTCTCCGGCGATCCACCGAGGACCACGTGGAGCTGGCCGAGAACGATCGTGACGCCGATCCCGGCCAGCATCCCGTGCACGATCGCGGGCGAGATCGCGAGCGCGGCCCGCGCGATCCGGCTCAGCCCGAGCAGGATCTGCAGTGCGCCGGCGGCGACCGTGATCGCGCAGGTGATCGCCCAGCCGAAGGTCGCGATCGTCTCGGCCATGACCACGGTCAGCCCGGCGGCCGGACCGCTGACCTGCAGCGGAGAGCCGCCGAGCGCGCCGGCGACGACACCCCCGACGACCGCCGCGATCAGCCCCGCGACGATGGGCGCTCCCGACGCCAGCGCGATCCCGAGGGACAGCGGGACGGCGACGAGGAACACCACGAGCGAAGCGGGCAGGTCGTGCCGAAGCACGGCAAAGGCTTTCTTGGTCACCGACATGATCACCAGGAAACTGGTGATTTGTCCGCTATGCACCACTCAATCGAGTGACAAGCGACGTTGAGGCAGGTCTCACGTCTTCACCGTGGGTGCGGCGGCCGACCTGAACGACCGCTCGGCCGCGTCGAGCAGGTACACGCGTGCCGCACCGACGTCGAAGTACATCCCCGTCAGCCGGAGCTCGTCACGCGACAACGCCGCTTCGACCACCGGATACGACCGCAGATGTTCCAGCTGCTGCACCACGTTGTGCAGGGCGAGCCGATCGGCCTCGTGGTCCGGACGCCGTCCGTCGAGCAGCACCGGCCCCTCGATTTCCCTGCGCCGCAACGTTTCCTCGCCATGCCGTAGCCACGCGCCGAGTTGCGTGAGCCCGGCAGGCGCGTCGCCGAGCAGCGCCTTCATCGCACCGCAGCCGGAATGCCCGCACACCACCACTTCCCGCACGTGCAGCACGCCGACGGCGTACTCGATCGCCGCTCCCACCGAGAGATCCGCCTCCGTGGTGGCCGGCGGGACGAGGTTGCCGATGTTCCTGACGGTGAACAGATCCCCCGGACCGCTGGTGGTGATCAGGTTCGGCACGATCCGCGCGTCGCCGCAGGTGACGAACAGCGTATGCGGTCGTTGCCCGTGCGCGAGCCCGTTCCACGTCTCCCGCAACAGCGGCGCCGTCCGGCGCTGGAATTCCGCCGCACCACGGCAAAGCGGCACACTGCCGCCTCGCTGTCCGGGAAGTTCGAGATGTTCGGCCTGCCATTCGGACCACGGCGCGAGCCAGCGCGGAACGACTCTGGAAGCGACACCGCGCCGCACGGTCGGCACCCCGGCCTTGCCACGTTCGAACCACGGATGCCCTATCTCGTCGACGAGCACGACTCCCCCGGCCCGCTCGTGCGCGCGCTGCCAGCCGCGCAGGCAGTCGAACGCGGCGTGGTCGAGATAGTCGACGAACAACTCCAGAGTCACCTCGGCGCGCGGCGGTACCTGGGTGAGCACCGTCGTAAGCCTTGGTACGGAAAGAAAAGTGAGTGCGCCTTCGACGACGACACGGGTCCGCGGGCCGTCCGGTTCGACGTGGATCCCGGAGTACAGCATGCGCCGCAACATCAGCGCGAGCGCCACCAGAATCCCGGCGGCGACCCCGGTGAGCAGGTTGACGAGCACCGCGCCGGCGAGGGTCGCGAGGTAGACCGGCAGATCGCCGTGACGCCGCACCTCCCGCAGGCTGGCCACGTTGACCAGTTTGGCGCCGACGTACACGAGCAGCCCGGCGAGCGCGGCCAGCGGAATCTGCCGCAGCACGCCGGTGAGGAACAGGCAGCAGGCCAGAATCCAAGCGCTGTGCAGAATCGCCGACATCCGTGTGCGCGCGCCCGCCTCGAAATTGGTCATGGTACGCACGACGACGCCGGTGACCGGGAATCCGCCGAGCGACCCGGCGGCGACGTTCGCCAGCCCCTGGCCGATCAGTTCGCGGTTGAGGTCGGTGCGGCGCCCGTCGCGCAGCTTGTCGATCGCGACCGCCGAAAGGAGGCTTTCCAGACTGGCGATGAGCGCGATGGTGAGTACGGCGACGGTGATCGTCACCCAGGAACCCGACGGCGCTACGGGGATGAAACCCAGCCCTGGCAAGCCGTTCGGGAGGTCGACGCGCGGCAGGTCCATGTCTGCCGCGACGGAGAGGGCGGTGGCCAGCACCACGGCGGCCAGCGGACCGGGCACCCGCCGGACCGAACGCGGCAACCGCGTCCACAGCAAGAGGACCCCGACGGTGACCACGCCGATCAGCGCGGCCTGGTCGTGGTGTCCGACGATCTGTCCCGGCAGCGCGAGGACGTTCGCGACCGCGGAACCTTTCACCGTGCCACCGAGGACGACGTGCAGCTGCCCCAGCACGATGATCAGGCCGATCCCGGCGAGCAGGCCGTGCACGATCGCGGGCGAGATCACCAGCGTGGCGCGGGCGACCCGGCTGACGCCGAAGAGGATCTGGACCACGCCCGCCGCGGCGGTGATGGCGCAGGTGGCGGCCCAGCCGAAAGTGCCGATGGTTTCGGCGAGAACGACGGTCAACGCGGCGGAGGGACCGCTGACCTGGAGGGCGGATCCGCCGAAGAGGCTCGCGATCACTCCGCCGACGACGGCCGAGATGAGTCCTGCGAGCAAAGGGGCGCCCGCCGCGTGGGCGACGCCGAGGGAAAGGGGGACGGCCACGAGGAAAACGACCACCGAAGCGGGTACGTCGTGGCGGAGGGAGCGGAGAACGGTCGAAGGAAAGCGGCGGCCCGGAGGCCCGGTGTCATGCTCGTCACCAACGAAGTCGATCATGGGGGCAGGAAACCGGATCGACGCCGAAAAGTCCGCTATGCAAAGGTTTCTCAGGTTTGCTTGCGCGCCCGAGAACTAGGACATAACGGGCCTTTCCGGCAAAACGCCGAAGTTCGATCCCGATCGGACTCGCCCGTTCGCCTGACCAAGATCAACTCACTGTCACGCGCTGTACCCAGCGTTGCGCCCTGGGTTGCCTGTGGCCGCCGTCACACTCTTTACGGTGAATTCGGCCGGTCTCAGGCCTTTTGCGCTGCCGCGAGCATGGCCGAGGTGATCGCCGCGAGGTCCTCGTCGCCGGAGATATAGGGCGGCATCGTGTAGATCAGGTTCCGGAACGGGCGCAGCCAGACGCCGTGCCCGGTGAGGACCTCCGTCGCTGTCGCCATATCGACAGGGTGATCGAGCTCCAGCACACCGATCGCGCCGAGGACCCGGACGTCGGCGACCGCGGGGAGCTCGCGCGCGGGCTCGAGTCCGGCCCGCAGCACCCCTTCGATCCGGGCGACGTCGGCCTTCCAGGTTCCTTCGGCCAGCAACCCCAGCGAGGCGTTGGCCACCGCCGACGCCAGCGGATTCCCCATGAACGTCGGCCCGTGCGCGAGGACGGGCAGCTCGCCGCGCGAAATACCCCCGGCGATCTCCGGCGTGCACAACGCCGCCGCCATGGTCAGATAACCGCCGGTCAGCGCCTTTCCGATGCACATGACGTCCGGAGTGACCCCGGCGTGCTCAGCCGCGAACATCCGGCCGCTGCGACCGAAACCGGTGGCGATCTCGTCGAAAATCAGCAGGACGTCGTTGGCCTCGGTGATCTCACGCAGCGCGCGGAGATACGCGGGCGAGTGGAACCGCATCCCGCCGGCACCCTGCACGACCGGCTCGACGATGACCGCGGCGACTTCGTGGGCATGCCGCTCGATCTCGCGAGCGAGGACCTCGACGTAGTCCTGATCCGGCTCGTCGTCGAAGCCGCCGGGAGGCGCCGGCACGAAAACCTGCTCCGGCAGGATCCCGCGCCACAGCGAATGCATCCCGCCGTCGGGATCGCAGACGCTCATCGGCGTGAACGTGTCGCCATGATAGCCACCGCGCCAGGTCATCAGGCGGCGCTTTTCCTTACGCCCCACCGACTGCCAGTACTGCAGACACATCTTGACCGCGACCTCGACCGACACCGACCCCGAGTCGCACAGGAAAACGTGCCGCAGCCCGTCCGGCGCGAGGTCGACCAGGGTCTTCGCCAGCGTGATCGCCGGTTCGTGGGTGAGCCCGCCGAACATGACATGACTCATCCGGGCGGCCTGCTCCGCCAGCGCCGCGTCGAGTACCGGGTGCCGGTAGCCGTGGATCGCCGCCCACCACGAGGACATCCCGTCGACCAGTTCGCGACCGTCGTCGAGCGTCAGCCGGACGCCGCTCGCTTCGCGGACGAGTAGCGGCTTCACAGTGCCCGGCATCGGCCCATAGGGATGCCAGACGTGTTCCGCGTCGAGGGCGAGGAGTTCGGCGGCGTCCATCCGGCGACCCTACCTGGCGCCGCCGGGACCACTGTCCCGGCTGAACGGGACACCGATCCCGGTCGCTTGGGACCGGCCTCCGCATATCCTCCGCTCACGCAAGAGACCAAGGGGAGAAGAAAAAAGCAGGGGAACGAGGACGAACTGGTCGTGCGCACCGACCTGACGGCCGGGCGCGAACCGGACAACCACACCGAAGGCTTCGCCGTTCGTTGACGGACGGCGTGATCGCCCTGGCCACGGGCGCGAGCGGCGCAGGATACCGGCGCCACTTTGTTCTTACCGCTGGAGCAAAGTCTCGCTCCCCCCGGGGCCGGATCCTGCATATCCTGCGCTTCACGTAACCGATCAAAAGGAGGCGTCATGCAGGAGAACAAGGATGAGCTGGTGGTTCGCACCGACGTGACCGGTGGCGGACACGACAACCAGCACGCGGAAGGATTCGTCACCCGGTGATGGACGGGGTTGCCACCCTGGCCGCGGCGCGGGCGGCGTTGGACGCGGGTGAGTTGACCGCGGCCGTCACCGATGGTGTGCGGGCGGTCGAGTTGCTGACCGTCCAGAGTGGTGCCGGGCATCCGGATACCGCCAACGCCCACCTGACCCTCGCCGCGGTGCATGAGCACGCGGGCCGGTTCGCCGCGGCCAGGGAGGCAGCCTCCACCGCAGTGTCCATTTTGGACGGATTTCCGAACAGTGGCGTCCCGGAGATCGCGATCCTGCGCGTGCGATCCCAGGTCGCACTCGCCAATCTCGACCGGATACTGGGTGACCTCGGTGCCGCCCGCGAACGACTGAAACGCGCCTTGTCCATCGCCGAGGACGAACCGGGTCCCGACGCGGCGGGGGTCTACAACGCGCTGGGCATCGTCGGGAAATACAGCGGCGACTTCGACCAGGCCGAGGCCGACTATCAGCGGGCGCTTGAGCTGCATGAGGGTAACCCGCTGGCAACCGCCACCGTGCTGCACAACCTCGGCGGGCTGGAGCACGAACGTGGCAGGCCTGAGCTGGGTATCCCATGGGCCGAGCGCGGGCTCTCGATGCGGCGGCAGGTCCGGCGCGAAGACCATCCGGAAGTCGCGGCCGATCTCGGGGCGCTCGGTTCGCTGTACCTGAGCGCCGGACGACTGGACGACGCCGAACGGGCCTATCTCAAGGCGATCGAGATCTTCACGGCCGAGTACGAAATCGCCGTCGTCCGCGGCAATCTCGCGCATTTGCAGACGCGCCAAGGGAAACTCGCCGCGGCAGAAGTGAACTACCGGGCCGCGCTGACGGGCAAGATCGCGGCCTTGGGTGACGACCATCCCGACGTGGCCGTGACGCTGCACAACCTCGCGGTTCTCCTCCTCGACACCGGCAGGGAGGACGAAGGCCGCGAGTTCCTTCTCCGCGCCGAAGCTCTGGTCACCGCGCGATTCCCGGACGAGCACCCGCGAGTGCTGGCCGTCCGGCGGACGCTGGCCACGTTGTGAACCGGACGTTCCTTGTCCCCGAAGTCGTCCAGACCTCCGGGATGGGCTGCGGCCCGGCCGCGCTGACCTGCCTGCTCGCGGTTTCGGGATCACTGCGAGCTATGGGCGACTGCTGCCACCACTATCTCGCGCGCGGAGCACACGATGCAGTGCCGCGCACGGCTTCTGGGTCAGAAACACCTGAACCTGCCCGAAGGCGTGACCAGAACAAGGCGGCTCATCGGAGCCTCGAAGGACCGAGAAGCGGTAGTCGCCTCGCGTCTGCTCTGTGGCAGCCGCAGGGTCAGGAGACTCGGAAGGCGTGTCGCCGCCTGACGGCGCCAGCCGCCACAGAATCAAGACGGTAACGATCAGTGTTCCTATGCCTCCGCTCCCCGGCGCTGAACGGGTGTGAGATCGAACTCTCGTGCCGTCTTTTCTCGCATAGCTTCGGACCCCGAACCATCCCCAGCTCTCCCCTAGTTGAACGCGACAACCAGCCAGCTGGGCTACCGGACCGACGCGTGTTCTCTGCCCCCGTCGTCCGCCAACCGTTGCCTGGTAATAGATCCCGGCCGCACCGACGCGCATATAGCTCCCCCGCGGACCGGCGCCAACCCGAAGCCCCGGAATACCCGCTGAACCCCGACGCCCGATCTCGACACGCCGACCCTCAGCGGTCCAGGCGGATACTCGTACGGAGGTAGATCGACATCCCGGCCTCGCTCTCGTCACGGCAGACATCATCAGGTCGCAACGAAGCGGCGGGCTGTTAACCCACAGCGTGGGCCGTTCAGAGACTGACACCGCACTGAGATCAGCAGGTGACGTAGGTTGAGGGACCATTATCGAAGGAGGAAGGCGCCAAAGCAATTGACGTGAGGCCAGGCGGGCACGGATAAGACAACTTCTACACTGCATCAATAGCGTCAAGCACGCACGACACCCTTCGATTAACGCCCAATGGACCACCTTGATTCATCGCACCAAATGACGATCAAGATGAAGTGTGCGAATCACATCCCCATGCGAGCGTCGGGTCATTCCAATCAGTTGACCAAATCGGCAGTGCATCATTTGCCGGCGTCGGGACCTTTTGCCCTATCCCTTCGGCGACCCGACGTGTGTCGTGGTATCTGCGACGCAGCGATCAAGATCACGGTTAAGAAACCTCGGTCAGCAAACGATCTGCGCGGGAGGGTGACATGAACAATCGCGATGAAGCCTTGAACTATCTCCGAAATTACGGATACATCGGCAGTACGCCGGTGGTCGAGGCGGCAGAACCCGAACCGGTGGACGACCTCCTGCGGGTGGCTCTGCACGCGTTCCAGGACACCGCTCTGATCCCGAGCACCGGCGAAGTCGACCAAGCAACGAGAGAAGCCATGGCTCGGCCGCGATGTGGCTTCCCTGACGCAGGCACCGTCGGCCTAGGCGCGCCCGGGTCGCCGGCCGAGTTCGTCGCTTTCGGTACCTCGTGGCCGCGGGCGATCATCACCTACTCGTTCGAGAACTCGACGCCAGATCTGCCTGTAGATGTGCAGCGACGGATCATCAGGGAAGGCTTCGCCCGCTGGGCAGCCGTCGTACCGCTCGTATTCCGAGAAGTCGCGGCGAACCAGCCTGCCGACATTCAGATCAGCTTCGTCGCCCGGGCACACGGTGCGGCGCCGGATGCGGCCTTCGACGGCCCGAACGGCGTGCTGGCACACGCCTTCTTCCCACCGCCCAACGCCGGAGATCTCGCAGGCGACGTGCACTACGACGAAGACGAAACCTGGCAGGAAGGCTTTGCCGCCGGCGGGTTCGATCTCCTCACGGTTACCGTGCACGAATTGGGACATTCCCTAGGGCTCGCCCATACCAACGTCCCGAACTCCACGATGAACCCGTTCTACCCGACGCCGAACACACCCGCGCTGGACGACCGCGCCGGCATCAAGAACATCTACCGGGAGCACATCTGGGTCGCCTCGCTCTATCGTGACCTGCTGAACCGTCGGTTCGACGACAACGGTCTCGACTTCTGGGTACGCCACCGCTTCGGCGGAGCAAGCGTCGAAGGAATTACTCGCGGGTTCTGCTACTCGACCGAGTTCTCGGAGAAGACCGCCTCGCAGTTGTACTTCAAACTGCTTGACCGGGCGCCGGACGCGGGTGGCCTCGCCTCCTGGACCGCGGTCCTGCGCAACGGCGCCAGCCGACAGGCTGTCATGACCGGGTTCTTGGAAAGTGCCGAGTATCTGAAGAACAATCCAGTCCCCCACGCCTACGTCCACTCCCTCTACCAGCGACTGCTCGGCCGCGCGCCCGACCCGGCCGGATATGCCTCGTGGGTCAACCGGCTCAACCAGGGCGCCAGCCCAAGAGAAGTCGTGCAGGGTTTCCTCAACTCGGATGAGTTCGCCACGATCATCGTGCGCGAGCAGTACCAGCGCTTCCTCAGACGCGAGCCCGAGACCAACGGCCTGCAGTACTGGGCAGGGCGCGTCAAGACTGGCCTCGCACACCAGGATCTGGTGACCGGATTCCTGGCATCCACGGAATACCGCAATTCCGTAGAAGGCTGGTGGTAGTTCTAGATACCAGCGATGCACTCAGGGTCCGAGATGGCTGGTAACACCGCCGGGCCCTGACGTGTGCGCGGGGAGGCTGGATCCTGTCCAGGAGACAGAGGATCGACCACAGTGGAGCCGCCGCTCGACGTTGTTCCCTGATCCGGTCACGCAGCCGTCTGAGACTATCCAGTTCCGCGGTCATCTGCTCGCGGCTCATGAAGAAGCCACCAGCCGAGCCAGCGGCGTTCAGGTCTTCGGCGACGAAGAAAGTTCATCCCGCTGAGAAAGAGTTGCCAACGCTGCTCTGCTTGGCCATCTGGCCTCCCCTACGCGCGCAAGTTTTCGACGACGAACTCAGCGATTTTCTTAACCGCTCCACAGAGGTCGTTCTGCCAGGGGCCGGCCTCGTCGTTCTCCCTCGTATCAGCCCGAACCTTCACAAGAGTGTTGTCGTCGACGCCAAGCGCCAGCGTGCAGGCCAGCGGCCCCTTGTCCTGGCGACTCGGGAGGTTGTCTTCAACCTGCACAGTCATGGCCGGGTAGCCGCTGACGGCGAGTTCTTCCCAGCGATTGCCTGTGTCGAGTCCTCGGGCATGGCTGGTGTATAGCGTCCTCAGATTCTGCTTGAGTTCGCCCGGTGTCCATGAGACCCCGACGCCGACGGTCGGGGCAATCGAGTAGTAGCACACGCCTTCCCGATCTCGCTGCTGAGTACCACCGCCGGTGAATCCGATGCCGCTGAGCTGCTCACCGGCGAGGCCGGTACACGGATCTGCAGTGAACTTCGCACTATTCAACGGTGCTGGGATTGGAGGTACCGACACCGACGGTTCCGGCGGCAGCGGTGATGGCTGCGTGCAGGCGGCTACGAGCATCAGGCTTGCGCAGGCTCCTGCCTGGCTCCAAAGATTTGTCCGCCTCATGAGGGGTCCGCTCCGGGCTTGATCCGCCACCGGCCGGGATCGTTGATCACCTCGGCGCTGGTTCCCACAGCCGGGATCCGGGGGAAGTTGGTCTCAATGACCGTGAAATCGAGGCCAACACCGATCATCTCGCCGATGCGGCCGATCAGGTCACTGAGCGCACTGCCGAACTCGCGCCACAGCTGGGAGAACGCTGTATTGACCACGTTTAACGACAGGCCAGCATCGCCCTCCCCCGCGTGCGACCTCTCCTGCCCTGTCCGGCCGGCCCCCACCGACCCGAACGGTCCAACCGTGGTCAGTCCACGAGCGTAACCATCCGAACGGCCAGCGTAGCCAGTCCAAGACTGTTATCTGCCACTTGTCTTTCACGCATCGTGCGGCACCCGCGGTGGCCTGGAGCGACGGACGGCGGTCAGCGTTCGGCCAGCGCGGCCACCATCCGCTCGGTCACGTCAGTCCAGTATGCCCGCTGTTCCTCGCGCTCGTCGGCGCCCGTGAGCCATTCCTGGTGGAAACGGAGCGTGCTCTTCTGGTCGGTGCCGTCCACCGTGATCTGCAGGGTCGAATCGTGGTCCCAGTCCTTCGGCCGCCAGGTCAGGCGCAGCCGGTCGCCCGCGGAGAAGCCGCGGATCTCGCCGGTGGTCCCGTTCGCCGTCTCGTACGTCGAGCCCAGGTCGGTGGACAGTTCCGCGCCCGGACCGAGCCAGATCTCCACGCCGTCGCGTCCGACGAGGAAGTCCCATACCTGCGAGCCGGCGTAGGGCAGCGTCTGGGAAACGCCTACCTGCCAACCACTTCCCGCTGTCTTGGCCACTGCTTTACTCACCGGTCCATCATCCCATCGGGTGCGGTGGGCGGCCGTCACCGGTCCGGGTGGAGGATCTCTGTCTGTGCGCTACCGCCCGATTTCTCCCACTCTGCTGGTCTCGGAACTGACCGAACGCATCGCCGCGATCACGGGCCGCCGCCGGATCGCGGTCGCCATCGACGGCGCGGACGGTGCGACCAACACCACAGAACTCGCGGACGCCCTGGTAGATCCACTGCGGATCCGCGGACACGCGGCGTTACGGATCTCGACAGGCGACTTCCTCCGGCCGGCCTCACTGCGCTTCGAACACGGCAAACAGGACCCCGACTCGCGCTACACCGACTGGCTCGACCTCGGCGCCCTTCGCCGCGAAGTCCTCGACCCGCTGGCCGACGACGGTAGCGGCCTCGTCCTTCCCTCGCTGTGGGATCCCGTGCGCGACCGCGCCACCCGCGCCGAACGCGTCGAACTGCCGGAAGGCGGCGTCGCCCTGGTGGAGGGCGAGTTCCTGTTCGGTGCCGGGCTCGCGTTCGACCTCGGCGTGCACCTGTGGCTCTCGCCTGCCGCCCTCGAACGACGGGTCACCGAAGCCTGGGCATTGCCCGCGTACGAGCGCTACGAGCTGGAAGTCGATCCGGTCTCGCTGGCCGACGTCGTGGTCCGGGTCGACGACCCGAACCACCCCGCCCGCTACGAACCCTGACGCCGTTTGTCGACCCGCTCGAGGAACTCGACGACCCGCTCCCAGGTGAGCTCGGCCGCCGCCGCGTCGAGCGGGGTGCTCTCCTTCGTGTCCGGATCGGTGAACAGATGCGAACAGCCCGGGTACATGAAGACCTCCGTGCCAACGTTCTCTTCGGCACGCTGAAGATCGTCCTGTACCAGCCATTCGTCCGGGTCGGCGATATGCATCGTCGCCGGGATTCCGGGCAGGAAGGTCGGCGCGTCGTGCAGGAACACCAGCGCCGACGCGTCACCGCGCGCACGGGAAACGAGCGCGGCGTAACTCGCGCCGAGCGAATAGCCGGCGTAGACCACACCAGGCGGAACCTCCGCCATCGCGGCCTCGGCGCGATCGAACATCAGGTGCGGCTCGATCGAGTCCCGGATGGCGATCGCGTCAGGAATGTTGTCGGCGGTCTTGCCCTGGTACAGATCCGGTGTCCACACCTTGTTCCCGGCGTCACGAAGCCGGTCCGCCGCCGCGTGCACGGCAGGACGCAGGCCCAGCGCCGAATGGAAGAGAACGACGTCGGCCATCACCGCACCGCCGCGACCGGGTCGCCGTCGAGCAGACCGGAAAGCCTGTTCGCCATCGTGTCCCACCGCCAGTTCTCGCCGACCCATTCGCGGCCGGCGGCCCCCATTCGCCTTGCCCGCACGGGATCCGCCAGCAGGGACGCCAGCGTGTCCTTCAGCTGCCCGTGATCCCGGCCATCGACGACGTGCCCGGTGACCTCGTCCAGAACCGTTTCCGGCGCACCGCCGGAATTGCCCGCGACGACCGGCAGACCGGACGCCGAAGCCTCCAGGTAAACGATTCCGAGCCCTTCGACGTCGAGACCCTTTCCGCGTGTCCGTGCCGGCATGGCGAAGACGTCGCCGGCGTTGTAATGCGCCGGCAACTCCTTCCACGGCACCGATCCAGTGATAACCACGTTGTCTTCAACCCCCAGCGCGTCGACAAGCCCGGTGAGCGTCTTGCGGTACGGGCCGCCGCCGACGAGTAGCAGCGCCACGTCCGGGATCCGCCTTCGGAGTTCGGGCAGGATCTTGATGAGCATATCCTGGCCTTTCCGCGGAACCAGCCGGGAAACACAGACGATGGTCGGGCGGTCGCCGAGACCGTGCCGATCGCGGATTTCCTTGCGTGCGGCGGCATCCGGGCGGTAAAGCGCGGTGTCCACACCGCACGGGAGCATCTCCAATCCCGCCATCGGGCCGAACGCCGCGGAGAACCGGTTGCGGGTGTATTTGCTGACGTAGGTGACGACGTCGACGGTGTCACCGATGCGGCGCAGCGCCTGCCGCGAACCCGGCAGCATCGACCAGCCCACCTCGTGCCCGTGCGTCGACGCCAGCACACGCCGGGCTCCGGCCGAACGCAGTGAGTGCCCGAGCAGCGCCAGCGGGGCCGCGGCGCCGAACCAGACGGCCTCGCAATCGCGCGCGTGCATGATCTCCTTCGCCCGCTTCAAAACGTCCGGCGTCGGCAGCATCAGGGACGTCGGGTGGCGCACCACCTCGAACGGGGCGGCGGCGTCGAACTCGCCGTGCGAGCCGGTGCTCGACTCCCAGGACGGGGCGTAGACGACCAGGTCGTCGGCGGGAAGGCGGGTGGCCAGCGAGTTCAGGTAGTTCTGGATCCCACCGGGGCGGGGCGGGAAGTCGTTGGTCACCAGCAAGGTCCTCAGCACCCCTGCAGGTTACTGGGCCACGAACGGACGAAAGGGGCGGCACCGCTTCCGCGGTACCGCCCCTTTCGCTGTCCTGTTCACAGGACGAAGGTGCTCTGTCAGGCAGTCGGGCGACGGGCCCCGACGTAGTTGTTCTGCAGCGGCGAGACCTTGACGACGTCACCGGACTGCGGTGCGTGCACCATCATGCCGTTGCCGACGTACATGCCCACGTGCGAAACGGGCGAGTAGTAGAACACCAGGTCGCCCGGCTGAAGCTGCGACCTCTGCACCGGGGCGCCGAAGGTGGACTGCTGACGGCTCGACCGCGGGAGGGACTTGCCCGCCTGCTTGTACGCCCACACCATCAGACCGGAGCAGTCGAAGGTGGACGGACCTGTCGCGCCCCATACGTAGGCGCTGCCCAGCTTGCCCTTGGCGGCCGCGAGAGCCGCCGCGGCGGCGGGGCCGGGAGCGGGCAGGTTGGGGAACGCGCCGCCCTTGTCCTTCTGGGCGTTCTTGTCCGCGTTGCTCAGATTGCCGCCGGCGGCCTCGATCTGCTTGATCTGGTCGTTCAGCGTCTTCTGCCGCGCCTGGATGTCGTTCGTCAGCTTGACGGCGGCGTCACGTGCGGCCGTGGCACGGCCCTGCGCGTCCGCCGCCTGCGCGGCCGCGGCCGCGGCCTGTGCGACGGCACCGGTCAGGTTGTTCATCGCGGTGTTCTTGTTCGCGGCGAGGACCTCGAGAGCCGACGAGCGCTCCAGGAACTCCTGGGTGGACCCGCCCGACAGCAGCGACGACAGCTTGTTCAGCTGGACACCGCTGGTGAACGAGGCACCGGCGAACTTGTTGACCTCGACCTGGAACGTCTTCTCGTCACCCGAGGCCTTGATACCGGCCTCCTTGGCGGCGGCGGCGTCGGCGTCGGCCTTGTCGAGCTCGCCCTGCTTGTTGGTCAGGTCGTCCTTGGCACTGAGGAGTTCCTCGTTGGCCTTCTCGGCCTGTTCCGAGAGCTCTCGGTACTTGGCGAGCGCGTCCGAGGTGCCCGGGGGCTGTTGGGGGGCGGGGGCTGCTGGGGCAGCGGTGGCGGAGGGCTGGGCGACCGTTACGGCGGTGATCACCGCGGCCGCGGCCAAAGCTCCTGACACCACGCGCTTGACTGGATGCGACTGCACGGTCGCGCGTGTCTCCTTTGCTGTCGGCCACCGACCGGAAACCCTGGGCGAAGAGGCGGGGGATCCTCTTCCGCAAGGCCGCGTCGCCGGCCGTGAGGCCCGCGCAGGTCCCTGCGTTCCCGCCGTATGCCTGGCCGACGGCTATCGCAACAGGTTTGGCATACGGCTGGTTTCTGGTGCAGCTCCCCGACAAAGCTGCGTCAGTGGCGATCCCGTGTCGCCGTCTGGCGACGACTGCCGACCACGAGATCTCGGACAGGTTACGAAAGGACGGGCACCGCGTCCACCACGGTCCACGTAAAAACTCTGCGTGATGCGCCGAAACACCTTCGGACCAGCATGAGCGGAAAGTTGTGACGGGCGTTACATCCTGGGCCTGGTCACGACTACCTACCGTTCACCTGATCGGATCGACCATTCGTCGAATGACACGGTCCGGGCGTGTCTCAGGCCGTCATCCGGCGCTTTTCCGGCACCATCCGCAACCGCGGCACCATGCCCGCCTCAGCGAGCGCGTCGACCGCGCGGCGCTCGTCTTCGTCCCATTCGACCGAAAGCGGCGCTCCCAAGAGGACACTCACGACACAGTCATGACATGCGTCACCGCGGACCGCGCAGCGGTCGCAATCGATGACCATCGTCTCTATGTCCGCTATATCGGCTATCGCCTTGTCGTCCATCTCGCGCTCCTCACATTCAGTGGTGTGGGACACACGCTAAGAACAACCACCGACAGTTTCGGCTCGTGAGTGGCACGGTGCGCGGCCTGGGCGCGGGTGCCGAACGCACTCCCGGCCCCAGCGCGACCACCGGTGGGCGGGTGGTCCAGTCTCGTGAGTGGTAATGACGGCTAGAACCGTCATTAACGCTCACGAGCCACCCGACCAGGCTCAGACGCGGCTGAGGCGCGACACCAGCACAGCCGAAGGCACCGGGTGGGCCCCCTTCGGACGCACCGAGTCCGCCACCGCCCGGTCCGTGGTGGCGACCACCATCGGCCGCCCGGGCGGCTCGGCGGCCACCAGGGACCGGATCACGTCGTCGGCGAGCACCCCGCGTTCGGAGAACAGCACCCGGACCCCGCGCGGCACCGCGGCCGGCACGGAGAGCACGCCGGCGCCGTCGAACACGACGGTGACCTCGGCGCCTGTCCGCGCCGCCAGTGCCGACAGCTGGTGGATCAGCCGGTCGCGCTGGTCGGACAGCGCCAGCTCCGGGTAGCCGGTCTTCGTGACGTTGTAGCCGTCGACGATCAGGTGCACGTTGGGCAGCGCGAGGTGCCGGTCGAGCGCGGTCACGTCCTGGATGCGGCCGCCGGCGCCGAGCCCCGAGGTCGCGCCGCGGATCATGTCGGCGGGCCGCTGGCCCCGTGCGCTCACCGAAAGCTCCCGGCGGAGGCCGCCGACGGCGCCTTCGATCGTGTCCAGCAGCAGTCCGAGCCTGACCTCGTCGGCCTGACGGGCCTCCCGGGCGGATTGACGCGCGATCTCGGCGTCCGTGACCGCTTTTTCCGCCCTCGCCCGCTCTGTCGCGACCCGCTGTTTTTCCCGTTCCAGCTGGGCTTTCAACGTCTTGACCTCTTCGGCGCGTTCGGCGCCGCCGCTTTCCAGGTCTGCCCGCGCCTGGTCGGCGGCGTCCTTGGCCTGGCGCAGCTGCACACCTTGGTCACGGAGGCGCCGCAGCAGCTTCTCGACCTCGGCGTCGCGTTCGCCACGGGCCCCGCCGGCGATTTCCTTCGCCTCGTCCAGCTCCGCACGCAGCTGCGCGGCCTCGGCCTCGAGCCGCTGGTTGCGGGCCAGTGCGGCGTCGCGTTCGGCACGCAGGGACGTCTCCTCGGCGTTCTTCGCCACCAGCCGGACGCGGCCCGCGGCTCCCGCTTCACCCAGCAGCACGGCGGCGGCCGCGGCGGCGACGGAATCGGGGTCGTTCGGGTCCAGCGCGTCCTTGCGATGTTCACGTAGCCATTCGGTGACCGCGACCCGGAACTGCGACGACTCCCCCAGCGCGGCGAGCAGCGCCGCCCCGCCGAGTTTCGCCCGTTTCGCCGGCGCGAACTTCGCCACCGGACGCAGCTGCCTCGGCACGTCGGCGACCAGGAGCTTGCCGACGGCGGCGGCCGCGAGTTCGGCGATCCGCTCGCGGACCGCTTCCGGCAACGACGTCCAGCCCTCGGCAGGCACCTCCTCGAGGCCCTCTTCGCCGTCAGCGCTCGCCACGACGCCCGAGGGACCGCCGGTGGCGTCCTCGGGCAGTTCGGGCCCTGCGGGCTGCGGCTGCATTGGTCCAGCGTAGGCCCCACCGCCTCCCGGCGCGCTCGATGGGACGCGGCGCGCGGATCCCGAGATTGTCGGTGCCCGCCCCTACTGTGCCCGCATATGGACACCCGACGGCGGCCCGGCGCGGCGCAGCTCGCCTTCGACGAACTGGGAACCCCTTTGCGGGACACCACTTTCGTCGTTTTCGACCTGGAGACCACGGGCACGAAACCCGGGCCCGACGGGATCACCGAGATCGGCGCGGTCAAAGTGCGCGCGGGAGAGATATTGGGAGAGTTCGCCACCTTTGTGAATCCGGGAATGCCGATCCCGCCGCAGATCGTCGAGCTCACCGGCATCACCAGCGCGATGGTGTACGACGCCCCGAGGATCGAGCGGGTGCTGCCGGCGTTCCTCGAGTTCATTTCCGGTGCCGCGCTGGTGGCGCACAATTCCGCCTTCGACACCGGTTTCATGCGGGCTGCCTGTGAGGCGCATGGGTACCACTGGCCGAAGACCGCCGTGGTCTGCACGGTCCGGCTCGCACGCCGGGTCATCTCGCGGGACGAGACGCCCAGTTACCGGCTCTCCGCGCTGGCGGCATTGTTCGGGGCGAGCACCACGCCCAACCACCGGGCACTCGCGGACGCACGCGCCACTGTGGACGTTCTGCACGCGCTGCTCGAACGGGTCGGCAATCTGGGCGTACACACGCTCGAGGAGCTGCTGGATTATCTTCCCCAGGTCACCCCCGCCCAGCGTCGCAAACGGACACTCGCGGAGCATCTGCCGTCCCGGCCCGGCGTGTACCTGTTCCGCGGGCCGAACGAAGAAGTGCTCTACGTCGGGACGTCGTCGGATCTGCGCCGCCGCGTCCGCCAGTACTTCACCGGTTCGGAGAGTCGCGGCCGGATCCGCGAGATGGTCGCGCTCGCCGAGCGGGTCGACGCGGTCGAGTGCTCCCACGCGCTCGAAGCCGCGATCCGGGAGCTACGGCTCATCGCGGCGCACCGTCCGATGTACAACCGGCGTTCCAAGAACCCTCGCAACGCCTGGTGGGTCGCGCTGACCGAGGAGGCGTTCCCCCGGCTGTCGGTGGTGCGGATGCCCCGTGACGGGATGCTCGGCCCCTTCAGGAGCCACAATGACGCCCGCTCGGCCGCGGACACGCTGGCGGGCGCCTCGGGCCTGCGGACGTGCACCCAGCGCATTTCCGCGACGTCGCCGAGCGGCAAGCCGTGCGTCCTCGCCGAGCTGGGCCGCTGCGGGGCGCCTTGCGCCGGGAAGCAGACGGTCGAGGCGTACCGGCCTGCCGTGCTGGCGGTGTCCGGGCTCATCGCCGGGACGGACGGCCGTCCGCTACGGGCCGCCGCCGACCAGCTGGCCAAGCTCGCGGCGGCGGAACATTTCGAACAGGCCGCCCAGCACCGGGACGAGCTCGCCGGGCTGATCCGCTCGGTCGGCCGGGCTCATCGCCAGTCGGCGCTGGCCGGGATCCCGGAGCTGATCGCGGCGGGCCCGGACGGCAAGGGCGGCTGGGAACTGGCGGTGATCCGGCACGGACGGCTCGCCTCGGCCGGGGTCGCCCGCCGCGGGATTCCGCCGATGCCGGTCGTCGAGGCACTGGTGGCATCCGCCGAGACGGTCATCCCGGGGCCGGGGCCGCTGTTCGGCGCGATGTCGGAAGAGGTCCGCATCCTCCTGCGCTGGCTGACCCGGCCGGGCGTCCGGCTCGTCCGCACCACCCATCCCTGGGCGGAACCCGCCGCCGTCGCGGGCGGCTGGCAGGAGTGGCTCGACCTGGCCGCGAGTGCGACGGCGCTGGAACGGGTCGCGGGCTAAGATCGCCCTAGACGGGACCACCGGAATCGCTTTACGCAGGACCACAAGGTCTCCCAAAGGGCGCTCTGCGCCCGACGGAGACGCGCGCGACAAGAGGAGACACCGTTGATCACCGCGATCGTGCTGATCCAGGCCGAAGCCGACGCCATTCCCGAGGCGGCTCAGGCGATCGCGGATATCGAAGGGGTCAGCGAGGTCTATTCCTGCGCCGGCGACGTCGACCTGATCGCCTCGGTGCGCGTCGCAGCACACGAGGACCTCGCGGATCTGATCCCGGCGAAGATCGGCAAGGTCCCCGGGGTGCTGAGCACCGTCACGCATATCGCGTTCCGCTCCTACTCGAAGGCCGACCGTGAGTCCGCTTTCGACATCGGCGTCGAAGGCGCCTAGAAGCAACCCGAATCCTGCTCAGCAGGTAATTTTTTCACCCAAACCGTACATCTTGCGCAAACCCCCGCATGGCGGTTAGCTGACCTCGAACCGGGATTTCACTGGGGGAATTCCGGAAGACAAGCTCTCTCTGGGGTCTGTACCGACCATCGATACATCGCCGGGCTGCGGTGACCGCTGCCATTATGGCGCCCGAAGCACCTCGGGCGCCTAAAAGTGGTGTGCCATTCGGCCCAAAACCTATTCCACCATTCCACGGTAGACATTTCCGAGAAGACCGTAACAATTCCTGCATTCGGGTGGCGGTCAAATCCGGCCTTGCCCGCGAAGACCCCTTCTCGGTACCTTCCGGGAAGGCATACACGTGAAACATCTGCACCGAAGTTGACTGGGGGCTTCTGTGTACAAGCGTATTTTGTCGTGCGCACTTTGCGTTGCGGCGCTCCTTTCCGGAACGGTCGCCGTTCCCGCGAGCTTCGCCGCCGAGACGGGTGTCAATGTCTCGGCCGCCGCGTTGACACCTGGCGAGTTCGCCCGCCGGGAAGTCCTGTACCACGCCAAATACAGCGTCCACAAGACCGTGCAGACGGACGCATGGATCGCCCTGATCAGCGAGGATCCGGAGGCGGCAGCCATCGAGTTCCTCCGCCTTCCCGACGGCGGGCTCGTCTATGCGACACAGCGAGCGCTGAACCGCGACGAAAGCAACAAGCGATTCCTCCGGCGGCTGCTGGAAACCCACCTCCGGGAATACTCGCCGGAGGTGCACGACGCGGCGAACTTCTATCTGAGCTCGACCGCGTCCAAACGGGAACAGTTCTGTCACGGCGGCGGTTACGAGGCCGCGAAGGGGCGGGACCAGAAATTCCGCGCGGACCTCGGCGAGCAGAAACGCGCACTGGTCGAGGAGGACCGCCGGTACGTCCGGATGCTTTCCCGAGACGACCCCGGTGCCCAGGTCCGGTTCGCCGCGGCCTACGCGGTGCGAGAGGGATCGACCGACGACGATCTGACCGACTTCTTCGCCTGGGGCTGGGCACACGCCGCGCGGCTGGACATCGAGTCCTTCCGGGAACGGATGCTGCGGGAGAACCAGCAGTGGCAGCACACCATCGCCCGGCTGATCATCGACGCGGACGCCGCCGAGAAGGCCGCGAAGGAAACCGAAGGCGAAGCTGGGAAGGAAGCCCGCGACCGGGCCGTCGCGGCCTGGCGCGAGGTCGGTACCCAGGCTTCACCGGTGCGGTCGAAATGGGATGAGGCAAGGGAATTCTCTCAGCGACAGGCGGAGACCTGGCATGCCGTCCTGCTCGCCGCGCAGCAGGCGGCGCAGAACCCGAACTGGAACGCGATCATCGATCCGGCGAGGACGACGGAAACCGACTGGGACAACAACCGGTCCATGTCCGGTGAGCAGGCCGCGTACTGGGAGTCGTTGCTCAAGCAGGCACTCGACGGCGAGCAGAGGGTCAAGAACCCGAGCTGATCACCCGCCGGCCGGTTTCCCGCCAGCGGTTCCTTCTCGAGAAAAGGTAACTGGGGTATGCGAAGAACGACCATGTCCAGGCCATGGGTTCGCCGTGGCATAGCGGTGGCCGCCATCGCCGCCGCGATCACCGGCCTGCTCGGCGCACCGGCGGGCGCGGCCGAACCGCCACCGGGCACCGGAGTACCACCCGCCGTGCCCACCGCGGAGCCCGACGTCGCGTCGACCACGGTCCCGGTCGCGTCACAACGGGAAAAGGTGCTGGCCGTCGAAGCCATCAACGTCGGCGAGGCCACCGACGACTGGCTGCGTCTGTCCGACAAGAACTTCGTCTTCCGCGTCTTCGAAAAGATCAGCCCGAACGACTACCCTCGCACCAGGGCCGAGGCTTCGCGGGTCTACGGCCTCACCCTCCCCGACGCTTCGACCTTCATCCGGACCGGGATCCACGAATTCGTCCAGCGCGACAACGACGAGAAGATCCTGCGCGACATCGAGCGGCGGGACCGGATCTCCGCGCGAATGAAGGCACTCGAGAACACTCACATCACCGCGGACCCCGCCCTGCTCGACCTGACCGACCGGAACTTCGTCTTCCAGGTCTTCAGCCGCGCCAAGAGCGGCAGCAAGGTCAAGGCCGGTGCGGCGACCGCCTACTCGGGCGACGCGGCGACCTGGAAGACCTTCATCGACGTCACCGTTCTCGAACTCGCCCTGCAGGACGACCTCGACGAGATCGAACGCGCCCGGCAGAAGGGCGAAGAGGAGGCGGCGCGGGTCGAGCGCGAACTCAAGCGGCGCAGCGCGGTCGCCGAGATCCCGGCCACCTTCCAGACCGTCTGGCTGGAGGCTCCCGACAACGTCTTCATCACCGAGCTGCTGCGGCTTCCCGAACTCGCCAACCCGGCGAACATCGAGATCAAGGACGCGGCAGAGCTGGCAGCCCGCAGCACGGAACCGGCGGTGTGGAAGGCGTTCATCTACACCGGGCTCAAAGCTGCTGCCGGGCGCGACAAGGCGCGTCGCGAGCTACAGGAAGACCAGGCCAACCGCGAAGCCGTCCAGCAGCTCAGGGTCCGCGCGGACAACAGCGGAATCCGGCCGCGGCTGGTCGCGGCGGCGGGCACGGCGCTGGCGGGTGACCGCGCGGCGGTGGTCGCCTTCCTGCGAGAAGGCCAATATCAGGTGCTGACCCAGTCGTTCGGCACGTTCACCCCAGGCGTCCGGGGCTGGCATATCGCCAGCGGCGGTGGCGACGCGTGGATCACCACGGGGCACGCGGGTACCGACGGCACCAGGCCGCTGCCCTTCGCGACCTGGAAGGTCACCACCGGCCTCGCCGACCCGCTGTGCTACTCGCTGGAGTCCACCGACCGATCCGGGAACTACCTGCGGCAGCAGGATCTGCGGGTCAAACTGCATGGCAACGACGGCACCGACCAGTTCAAGAAGGACGCCACCTGGTGCCCGAGGCGCAACGGTGGCACCGTCCTGCTCGAGTCGAAGGCCCACCCCGGCCGGATCATGCGGCATATCAACGCGGAAATGTGGATCGCCCAGCTCGGTGGCGGGCAGTGGTTCGACACCGACCGGCTCTTCCACGAGGACTCGAACTGGCGGACGGTCGCGCCGAACCCCGAGATCTCGACGCCACTGATGCTGGCCTGGTTCAACGACGATTACCTGCGCTCGCTCGCCGGCAGCCCGAAGGCGGCCGAGATCTACGATGCGGGCGTCCGCTATCGCGAATTCACCAATGGCCGCATCTACTGGAGCCAGGAAACCGGCGCGAAGTTCATCTCCGGGCCGATTCTCGACCGCTACCTGAGCCTCGGCGGGCACAAGTGGCTGTTGCCGAGCACCAACCAGGTCAACGGATCGAACCGGGCGAAGATCGATTTCCACCTGCACGGCATGGCGATCTACTGGACCCCTGCGACCGGTGCCAAGTTCGTACTCGGGGCCATCCGCGGCAAATGGGATTCACTCGGCGCGGAAAGCAGCAAGCTCGGTTTCCCGACGAGCGACGAGTACGACATCCCCGGCGGCCGCCGGAGCAATTTCCAGAACGGCTGGTACATCACCTGGGATCAGATCACCGGCGAGACCAAGGTGCAACTGGGCCCCGTCGTCAATCCGTGAGCTGAGATTCCGGGAGCCGGGAATCCTTCGTCCCCGGCTCCCGGTCTCCCCTTTCCCTCAGGAACAAGGGTATTCGAAATGCGAAGATCATCGATCAGAAGACCGGCCAGAACGATAGTGATCCTGACTGCGGCGACCGCGTTGAGCAGCTTGCTCACCCCGGTTTCCGCGTACGCCGCACCGGCACCGCCGTCGCCGACGGTAGAGGCGCCGGTTCCGCTCGCGAACGTGGCCGCGGAACCACCGCCGGTTCCCCAGGAAAGCCCGAACGCGGCGGCGGCCGAACTACCGGCCACCACCGAGCCCGAGAAGGTGCGGGCGGTCTTCGAGATCGAAGTGGGTGAAGCCACCGAAGAGTGGCGCAAGGCCACCGACATGAACTTCGTCTTCAAGGTCTACGACAAGATCAGCCCCGACAATTTCCCGTTCACCAAAGCCGAGGCGTACCGCGTCTACAAGGTGATGCTGGACAACAACGCCGCACCCGACGCCACCTCGTTCATCCGCACCACGGTCTTCGACTTCGCCGGACGCGACCGGGTAGAGCGGCAGCGCAGGCTGGAAGCCTGGCAGGAAACCGTCCGCGTCCGGCGCGAAGCCCTGATCGACGCGGATATCCAGTACGACGACGCGATGCTCAACGAGACGGCTCAGATGTTCGTCTACCGCGTCTTCCAGAAGGCCGCGGCCGATTCGAAACTCAAGGCCGGTGCCATGGAGGCCTTCGGTGGCGACGCCGCCGTGTGGAAGGACTTCATCGAGAACAAGATCAAGGCATTGCATCACCAGGACCAGCTGGACTACATCGACAAGCTGAAACGGGAGGACGAGGAAGCAGCTCGGCGCGAAGCGGCCAAAATGGCCAAGAAGGACGCCTGCGACAAGATTCCCGTCATCGCCGATCCCGCCTGGCTCGTACTCCCGGACGACGACTTCATCCGCGAACTCCTGAAGACCCCGGAACTCGCCGACCCGGCACACCGCGAGATCAAGACCGCGGCCACCACCGCGCTGGCAGGGGTGGAGGAAAGCTGGGACCGGTTCATCAAAACCGGCCTCGCCGAAGCCCGCGCCGATGAGGACGCCAGGGTCCTCCGCGAACGCGAAGAAGCCGACCGTCAGAAAGTCCGCGACATCAAGGCGAAAGCCGACGCGAGCAGGCTTCGCCCCCGGCTCTCGGCGGCCGCTGCCACTGTCGCCTCGACCGGAACCTGGGACCAGGTCAAGGACTTCCTCGCCAGGGGTCAGTACACCGTGCTTGAACAGGCCTTCGCCGGCGTGACGGCCGGACGGCGGGGCTGGCACGTCCGCAGCGCCGGCGGCGACGCCTGGGCCACCCCGGGCACGCAGCCGACGAACGTGGTCACCGCACCACTCGGCGACGCCACCTGGAAGATCGTCGGCGGTCTGTCCGACCCGGCTTGCTTCTCCCTCGAGTCGGCGACCAGGGTCGGCAGTTACCTGAGGATCGCCCCGAACCTGCGCGTCCAGCTGGCCGGGAACGACGGCACCGACCAGTTCAAGGTCAACGCCACCTGGTGCGCCAAACCCGGTCACGACGGCAGCCCGACGAACGTCACCTTGGAAGCGAAGGCGTACCCCGGCCGCTACCTCCGGCAATTCTGGGGCGAACTCTGGGCCGCCAACGGCAAGAGCAAGGAGAAC
The DNA here is from genome assembly GCA_963766045.1 of uncultured Actinomycetota bacterium. Classification (GTDB taxonomy): domain Bacteria; phylum Actinomycetota; class Actinomycetes; order Mycobacteriales; family Pseudonocardiaceae; genus Amycolatopsis. The sequence continues at coordinate 376,657 of CAVXYN010000004.1, forward strand.
AACTTCGATACCGACGGCAACTTCGCCGCCGACATCAGCTGGATTCCCGTCAACCCCAACCCTTTCATCACCACGAAAATCGACGAGCGCTGGCTCAACGAAGACTGGTGGGGCTGGAACGGACTGGGCCCGCAAACCCAGCCCGAGAACATCTTGAACGGCATCCGGTTCAAACGCTTCCAGCACGGTGGCGGCTTCTGGTCGGCGGAGCACGGCGTGAAACGGATTCTCGAACCGATGCTCACCAAGTTCCTCGAAACCGGCGGCCGCCACATCCCGGGATACGTTCCCCGGGAGGACACGCTCTACCTGCCCGACGGCCAGGGAAGGTGCAACTTCTTCCCCGGACCCAGAGCCATCTACTACCACCCGAGCATCGGGCCGAGGCTGATCTACGGCGCGATTCTCGACCGGTGGGCGGTACTGCAATACGAACGAAGCCGGCTCGGATATCCCACTTCCGACGAAATGGATTACCCCGGTGTACCCGGTAAACGCGTGAGCTACTTCCAGCACGGCTGGATCGAGCACACGGCCGCCACCGGCGCGAAAGAGTACTACTACTGATCGCCCTCGGGGTGCCTTGCCGGTTCCGCCGGCAAGGCACCTCTTCGACCCCTGCCGAAATTCTTTCTCCGATATCTGGGGGCTCCGTTGTCGAGAACGAAGTATCTACTGAGAACGTTCATCGTCTTCCTGGCGGTCGCCGTGCTCGCGGGGCTCATCCAGCCGGCCCCCGCGATGGCGGCGGAAGATCCACCTCCGAACACACCACCACCGACATCCCCGGCCCGTCCCATGCCGGAGGACCCGTATCGCAACTGGGACGGGCAGGCCGGGGTTCCCGATCTCATCGGAAGTCCCTTTGTCCGGCAGATCATCTCCGATCACGCCGAACTGGCCGAAGAACCTGAAGTACGGGAAGCCGCGAAGGCCGCGCTGGACGCCGGCACCGAAGCGGCCCTATACGAATTCCTCGAAACCGGGCTCGAGGCCGCCCAGGCCAGGGCCGCGGCGAGGAACGCTGAAACGGCAAGGCAGAACCGGGTCACCATCCAAGCGATGGCGGGCACAGGCGGCCCGATCTTCAATGCCGAAGTCCAGCGGGTGCTCGCGGGTGGCGACATCGACCGCGAGCAGTTCCTGGCCTACGGCAAGACGATCGCCACCGACCGGGACGCGCAGCTGGCGGCGGGCGCGCAGGCGCGTGCCGAACAGCTGCGGGCAAGGGTCACCGCGTTGCTCGGTGCCGCGGGGCCTCACGTGAAGGCCGCCGCGCAGGCCGCGCTCAACGCGGGTGACGCGGCGATCGCGGATTTCCTCGACACCGGCTACCTGGCCGCGGCGAAACGTGACGCCGACGAGCGGGAGAAACAGATCCGCGATCAGGAGGCCGCGCAACGCGCCGCCGAACAGCTGAGTGACCTCGCCAAACGTTCCGCGCGGGCGATGGTCGCTCGCCGGAATCTGGTGGTGGCGCACGGAGACGCGCTCCGCGCACTCCAGCGGATCGCGAACGCGATGGTGCTCGCGGGCAACGAAGCGCGTAAGGCCAAGCAGATCCTCGACGCGAACGACGCCGCCGGGAACCATCCACCGGACTCGTTCTCCTTGGTGAAGGCCGAAGTAGCCCGCCAGGTCGGCAACGCCCGCACCGCCGCGACCGACGCCGTACGCGCCGCCGAACAGGCGACCGTCCAGGCCGGCGAGCTGGTCGCGGTCGGCCTGCCGTACGGAACTCAATGGGCCGATATGGCCCGGGGAATGAGCGCCGCCGGACAGGCAGCGGTGCTCGCCTCGGAAACCGCACAACACACCATCGATGCCACCGAAGCCACCGACCAGGCACGTAACGCCCAAGAACGGGCCGAGAAACACGCCGAAGAAGCTCGCAAGTGGGGCGAGCACGCCAAAAAGCACGAGCTCGCCGCGGCAGAGGTGGCGAAGGCGGCGCAAGCGCAGGCCACGGCGGCGAAGGACGCCGCCATCCGCGCGAAGCAGGCACGGGAAGCCGCCGAGGCCGAGGCCAACGCGGCGAAGGCGGCCGCCGATCGCACCCGCGCGCACCGTGAGGAGGCGGAGCGGCAGCGGGACCGGGCGAAGGCCGCGCGACGCGTGGCCGAAGCCGAACGCGCCAACGCGGCCGCCGCCCGCCAGCGGGCCGACCAGGCAGCCGCGGAAGCACGTCGTCACCGGGGCGAAGCGCAACGCCAGGCGGGAATCGCGGAGGACGCGAATCGACGCGCACAGAACCAGGAGGGGATTGCCGGCGAAGCCGAACAGCGTGCGGTGACCGAAGAGGGGAAGGCCCGCCAGGCACGCGACAACGCCTTCACCGCGGAACGGCTGAAGCAGACCAAGCAGGCGAAGGCCGAAGCGCTCGAAGCCGCCGCGGCCGCCGCGCGGGGCACCGCCGCTGAAACGGACGCGAAGAACGCCGCCATCGCGGCACGGAACGAAGCCAACACCGCGAGCTCCGCGGCCGTCGCCGCCCGCGACGCCGCCAACCGGGCGACCGGTGCGGCAGTGGTCGCCCGCGAAGCGGCGACCGAAGCCACCCGCGCGGCGGCACGGGCACGTGCGGCCGCTCAGGAGGCCCGCGCGGCCGCCGCCGCGGCCAACCAGGCGGCCAACCGGGCCGAGTCCTCCGCGGCGGAGACCCACCACCACGCCACGCAGGCCAACGTGAAGGCATCCGAGGCGACCGCCGCGGAGACGCAGGCGGCCGAAGCATCACGCAACGCCGTACAGCTCGCCGAGCGAGCGGCGAACGAGGCGATGCGGGCGCTGATGGCGGCCGAACGGACCCGTGCCGAGGCCGACGCGGCGTTCAACGAGTCCGTCTCCGCTGCCACTCAGGCCGATGTGGCGCTGCGGGCATCGACCGCCGCCCGGTCGTCGTCGGCCGCGATCACCGATCCGGCGAACCGGGCGATCACCGTTGTCGCACCGTATGCCGGCTCGGACCTCGACGCCGACTTCGTCATTCTGGTCGCGAACCAGGCCAGAGCGGTCGGTACCGAGCAGGCCCAAGCGGCTCGTGACCGGGCGGCCGAAGCGGCCGCCGCGGCAGACCGGGCGGCGCAGGCGGCGAGGGACGCCGCGCTCGAGGTCAAACCGGCGTTCGAAGCGGCGGCACGGGCCGCGGCTTCGGCTTCGGCCGCGGCGAGCTCGGCAGCTGAAGCACAGGAAGCCGCGGCCCGGGCCGCGTCTGAAGGCGCGTTGGCCCGCGCCGCCGGTGAACGGGCGAACGCGGCCGATGCGGCGGCAAGGGCGGACGCCCAGACCGCGCGCGCGGCGGCCAATGAGGCCAACGCCGACGCCGCCATCGCCGGCCGGAGTGCGGCCGCGGCGGAACGCGAGGCGCAGGCGGCGAGGGACGCGGCGGGGCGCGCCGAGGAGGACGCCCGGATCGCCCGGGACGCGGCCACAGCCGCCGAGCGATCGGCCACCGAAGCCAGGGCCGCGGCCGACCGCGCCGAGGAACACGCCCGCAACGCGGCCGCGGCGGCCGAGCGGGCACGGCAAAGCGCGCAGGAGGCACAGCAAGCGGCGGATCGCGCTGAAGAACAGCAACGGAAAGACGAGGAGGAGGCCAGACGCAAGGCCGCTGAGGAGGGAGGGGGTGGTTTACCCGACCTGACACAAGAAGAACTCTCGATGCTGCTGTCGACCGTGTTCGGCCGCGACCTTCTCGGCGAGTACCGCGCGTTCGCCGAGCAGGCCAAGGACGGCGGCAGTGTCTCCGGTTTCCTGATCGAGATCGGGGCCGAGGTCCTCCTGGAAGTGATCGGCTGGCGCGACGCGGAGCGGTGCTTCGGCGACGGCAATATCGAGGCCTGCATCTGGACCGTGATCAACATCGCGTCGTTCGTCGCGATCGTCCTGAAACTGCCCAGGGTCGCATCGGCGATCGTGAAGATCATCCAGAACATTTCCAAGTTCATCGACAAGTCGAAATGGCTCCGCGAGTTCGTCGACAGCGTCAAGTCGTTCTTCAATTTCTTCCGGAAATGGTGCAAGCGGCTCAGCAGGGCTCCGGCCACCGCGAAAGCATCGAGTATCCCCGACTTCTCCTGTGGACTGAGCGACTACCGGGACGACGAAGGGTCGATGCAATGGATCGCCCTCAATGCCCGGCAGGAATCCGTCGGGCTGGACCTTCGGAATGTCGCGGTCGCCTATCTACCGGGTTGGAAGAGCAACAGCCCGGACAAGCGCCGGTTCCCGGACGACTACGTGGTCGGGATCAGCGCCGGCGAATCACGGCACTCGGAGAAGGACATCATCGAGAAGGTCCGGGCGGCCGGCTTGAACCCGAAGGACATCAAGGCCCTCTTCACCGAGCGCCAGCCCTGTCCCGACTGTGAGAACAACTGGGTCGCGCAAATGGCGGACGACGTCAAGGTCTCGTTCTCAGTGACCTGGACCGGGAAAAAGGACAAGAACGGGAACGCCTGCAAGGCCGACCAACGCAGTAACTTGTTCTTGAAGGCCTACCTCGAAGTGCTGTTCCGTGCGCGCGGCATCATCGGCAAGGCAGAGATCGAATCCGCGGCCGAGGCTGGGGCGGCGGAGGCCGGAAAGGTGCCTGTCGCCGTCGGCGGCGGTTCCGGCGGCTGAACCTGGCGGCCGACGTGCGGGGTGTCCCGAACGCCACGTTGGGGACATTCAGCGTCCCGAACGTGGCATTCGGGACATGTCTTATCCACTGTGTGCCAAGCCGAGACCGGACCACTCGGCCACCTACGTGAAGGCCCCCTTCCCTCGGCTCAGCCGAGGGAAGGGGGCCTTCACGCGCTTCCGGAGGACTAGTGCCCCGAGGTGATTTCCTTGCGCTCCTCGGCGGGCTCGCCGCCGATGTCGTCGACCTTGCCGTTGCCGTGCCCGTTGCCACGGGCGCGCTCCAGGGCGACGGTCTCCTCGACCGGGTCCGGCGACCAGGTCGAACCCGCGACAGCGTGACCGGCGGAGCCGAGCTTGTTCATCTTCTTCGGCACCGACGCGCCCTGGTACTCGAGCGGGAGCGGGTGGCCGTGGTCGTCCACCGGGCCGAGCGGCTGGTGGATTTCGATGAACTCACCGTTCGGCAGGCGCTTGATGATGCCGGTTTCGACACCGTGCTCCAGCACCTCGCGGTCGGCCCGCTGAAGGCCGAGGCAGAGCCGGTAGGTGATGTAGTACGCCAGCGGCGGGGCGAGCAGCACACCGATCCGGCCTGCCCACGTGGTCGCGTTCAGCGAGATGTCGAAGGCGAACGCGACGATGTCGTTGAAGCCCGACAACATGATGACCGCGAAGAACGTCAGGGCCATGATGCCGAGCGACGTCCGGACCGGAACGTCACGCGGACGCTGCAGCAGGTTGTGGTGCGCGGTGTCCTTGGAAAGTTTTCGCTCGATCCATGGATACATCACCAGCAGACCGATCAGCAGTGGCAACCCGATCGCACCTGGGAAGAACACCGCTGGGACCGTGTAATCGCCCAGATAGAGCTCCCAGGCCGGCCAGATCCGCAGCATGCCGTCGGCCCAGGCCATGTACCAGTCCGGCTGCGAACCCGCCGACACCTGCGCCGCGTTGTACGGGCCGATGTTCCAGATCGGGTTGATCTGGAAGAGCCCCGACATCAGCGCGAGGATGCCCGTGACCAGTGCGAAGAACGCACCGCCCTTGAGCGCGAACACCGGCATGATGCGGACGCCGACGACGTTGGTCTCCTTGCGCTTCACCCCCGGGAACTGGGTGTGCTTCTGGTACCAGACCAGCGCGAGGTGCGCCGCGACCAGGCCGAGCATGATGCCCGGCAGCAGCAGGATGTGGACCGTGTACAGGCGCGGGATGATCTCGTTGCCGGGGAACTCCCCGCCGAAGATCGCCCAGTGCAGCCAGGTGCCCATGACCGGCACCGAGAGCACGATGCCCGACAGCGTCGCGCGGATACCGGTACCGGAGAGCAGGTCGTCCGGCAGCGAGTAGCCGAAGAAGCCTTCGAACATGCCCAGGACCAGCAGCAGCGCGCCGATGACCCAGTTCGCCTCACGCGGGCGCCGGAACGCTCCGGTGAAGAAGATCCGGAACATGTGCACCATCATCGAGGCGACGAAGATCAGCGCGGCCCAGTGGTGCAGCTGACGGACGAACAGACCGCCGCGGACGTCGAACGAGATGTCGAGCGTGGTCGCGAAGGCCCGCGACATCTCGACGCCCTGCAGGTTCGTGAAGCTGCCGTTGTAGACGACCTCCTCCATGGAGGGGTCGAAGAACAGCGTGAGGTACACACCCGACAGCAGCAGGATGATGAAGCTGTAGAGGGCGATCTCGCCGAGGAGAAACGACCAGTGGGTCGGGAACACCTTGTTGAGCTGGTGCCGCATGCCCTTGGCGAGGTGGTACCGGTCGTCGGCCCACTTCGCACCCGCACCCGCCGCTTTTTCGGCCGGGTTCGTCCCCTTCGTGGGCGTGGTGAGTGAACTCATGACTTACGCTCCCAAAAGGCCGGACCGACGGCCTCGTTGAAGTCTCCGCGCGCGATCAGGTAGCCCTCTTCGTCCACTGTAATCGGAAGCTGGGCCAAGGGCCTGGTCGCCGGACCGAAAATCGGCTTGGCGTAGTGGAGCGCGTCGAACTGCGACTGGTGGCAGGGACAGAGGATGCGGTTGGTCCGCTGCTCGTACAGGGAGGTCGGGCAGCCCACGTGGCTGCAGATCTTCGTGTACGCGTAGTAGTCGCCGAAGTTGTAGTCCTCCTGGCCGGCGCGCTTGATGACCTTCGCGGCGTCGGTCGGGCGGAGACGGATCAGCATGACCGGGTTGTCGACCCGCTTGAAGGCCGCCGACAGCGCGTGCTCGTCGTGCTCCTCGGAGTCACGGTACGGGAACACCGTCTCTATCGCGCCCGCGTCGAGGTCCTCGACCCTGACCCGGGAGATCTCGTGCGGACGGCCGGTGTTGCGGCGCAGGTAGACCTTCTCGCCGGGGAAATTCGGCTTCCAGCCCGAGTGCCACAGGGAGTCGCGGTTTTCGGTGTCCTTCCAGGGGTCCTTGATGAAGGACGCGACCGGAAGCGCCGCGGCCGCGAGACCGAGGACACCGGCGCCGAGACCGGCGGACCGCTTGATCAGCGAGCGGCGCGCGATGGTGCTGCGGTTACCCGCGTCGGCCAGCTGGGCGACGATGGTGGCCTTGTCGACCTCTTTCGACCCGCCGTCGCCGCGCTCCTGGATCGAGACCTCGGCCGGGATGAACTTCTTGGTGTAGAGGATGACACCGATGCCGAGGCTGAGCACCGCGAGACCGAGCGTGACGCCCAGCAACGGCGTGTACAGCTCGTACACGCGGTATCCCTCTTCACCGGGCGCCTTGTACTCGAAGCCCAGGTGCGGCCACCAAGCGTGCGGCCAGGCGAGCACCAGCACGAACGCGAGGCCGGCCAACGCGGACAGCAGGAACCAGAAGGCCACCGCACGCTCGGCGCGCTTCTCGGCCCGCGTCCCCTCGACCGGCCACGGCGTCGGGTACTCCACGATCTCGACGCCGTCGAGCGCGGTACCCAGCTTGACCAGCTGGTCACGATCCATTTCCGCCAATTCCGCCTCTGTCGGCGGCTTCGGCCCTTCGGCGCTCATGCCTTCGATCCAATCCACAACGTCACGCCGATCAGCGCGGCGATCCCGACGATCCACGCGATCGCGCCCTCGGAGGACGGGCCGCGGCCGCCGAGCGAGTTACCGCCCGGGGCGTTGTTGCCGTCACTGACGGACTTCACGAACGCGATGATGTCCTTCTTCTCCTCCGGCGACAGCTGCCGGTCGGAGAACTTGGGCATATTCTGCGGCCCGGTTTGCATCGCGGTGTAGAGCTGCTCTTCCGTGGCCGGGTCCAGGTTCGGGGCGAACTTGCCCGACGAGAGTGCGCCACCACGGCCGGTGAAGTCGTGGCAGGACGCGCAGTTGAGGCGGAACAGCTCGCCGCCGCGGGCGGGGTCGGAGCCGCGCAGGGCCTCGCCCTTCTCCGCCGGGCGCTGGACGCCGCCGCCGTTCGCCTGGATGTAGGCGCCGAGGGCGTTGATCTCGGCCTCGGTCAGCTTCGGCGGCTTCCGCTGCGCCTGTGCCTCCTGGCGCACCGCGGGCATCCGGCCGGACGAGGTCTGGAAGTACACGGCGGCGTCGCCGATGCCGACGAGGCTCGGGCCCCGGTCCGTGACACCTTCGAGCTTCGGTCCGTGACATTCGATGCACGTGTTGTTGTAGAGCTTCTCGCCCTCGCGCAGGAGGGCGGAGTCGCCCTGCGCCTGCGCGGTCTGCGGCTCCGGAGCGAACACGGCGTACAGGCCGCCGACGCTCAGCAGCGCGATGCCGAGCGCCAGTGCGCCGGCGAACCGCCTGCGCAGCTTCGACCGCGCCCGGAAGCGGCGGCGCTCCGTGGAGTTCTTACTCGAGGTCATCTTGCGGCAACCCTTGCTGTCAGTTCAGGCCGATAGGTCGTGGTGGCGGCTTCGATCACGGAAGGATGTAAATCACCGCGAACAGGCCCACCCACACGATGTCGACGAAGTGCCAGTAGTACGACACGACGATCGCCGAGGTGGCCTGAGCCGGGGTGAACTTGCTCAGCTTGGTGCGGATGAGCAGGTACACGAACGCGATGAGCCCGCCGATGACGTGCAGGCCGTGGAACCCGGTCGCGAGGTAGAAGACCGTGCCGTACGGGCCGGACGGGATGGTCAAGCCCTCGTGGATCAGGTTCAGGTACTCGTAGCCCTGGCCACCGACGAAGATCGCACCCATGATCAACGTGATGATGTACCAGCGGCGCAGGCCGAACACGTCGCCCTTTTCAGCGGCGAACACGCCGAACTGACAGGTGAACGAGGACGCCACGAGGATCACGGTGAACGGGATCGCCAGCGCGATGTTCAAGTGGAACGGTTCGTCACCGTGCAGCGGCGGCGGCCAATGGCCGGTCGCGTTCTGCGCCTTCACGGTGAAGAACATGGCGAACAGTCCGGCGAAGAACATCAGTTCGCTGGACAGCCACACGATGGTGCCGACACTGACCATGTTCGGCCGGTTCAGCGAGTGGACCCGCTGGCTGATGGTGGGAGCTGCCGTTGTCACGCGTCGCATTATGTCCTCTCACGCATGGGCGCCGCCGGGTGGGTCCACGGCAAGTCGCGTGCGGATCCGGTCACATCTGAACGAAAGCGGGAACAGGGCTACTCATGGGTTTACTAGATCGGCTTCGTGACCTGGCGGGAAAGGACAAAACTCCCGGTCTGAGCCTCGACACGCCCGGTGTGGAGATCGTCGCAAAGGCCTTCGACCCGGCCGAGGCCGACTCTTCCGTGCTCGCCAGATCACCCGCCTGGGAACCGGAGGCGCAGGCGATATTGCGCCACCACCTCAAACTGCCGCCCGAAAAGGTGGCAGAGGCCGCCGCGATCCTCGCCCAGAACGGCTGGGAGCTGCGAGAACAGGAACCCGACGGCGGACAGGTGAAGACGCACGCTCTGCGCGTTCAGACCCTCGACGCATTGCACTGCGCACAGGAACGGTCGCGGATGGCGGGGCTGGCACAGCGTCTCGGCGGCGACTCTGTGGGCTGGGACGCGCTTCAGCTCCTGAGGCGGTCCACGTGATGTCGGTCATGGCGGATAACATCGCGGGGTCGACATGACTAGACGAGGCGGAGGCGCGCTCATGGGCGAGCAGGCGATGCGGATCCTGGTGTTCAGCCACAAGGCGGAGGTGCGCGAGGCGATCATCAACGCCGTCGGCCGCAGGCCCGCCGCCGACCTCGGCCGGGTGGAGTACACGGAGGCGTCCGGCATCTCCGAGGTGCTCGTCGAGATGGACGCGGGCAACGTGGACCTGGCCATCCTCGACGGCGAGGCGCAGCCGACCGGCGGCATCGGCCTGACCCGCCAGCTCAAGACCGAGATCGGAGTGGGGGCGGGCCGGGCTGGTGAAGACACAGCTTGTCCGCCGATCATTGTCTCGGTGCGGCGCAAGGACGACCGGTGGCTCGCGACCTGGTCGCAGGCCGACGCGGTGCTGGTGCACCCGCTCGACCCGCTGACCGCCGCGGAGACGGTCGCCGAAGTACTGCGCGCCCGGCGGGTTCCCGCCGTGCACGGCTGAGCCGATGAGCACGGCCCCGAAGACCTGGCCGTCCCTGCTCAACCAGCTCATCGCGCGCACGGATCTGTCCGAGCAGGACACCGCGTGGGCGATGGACCAGATCATGAGCGGGGCGGCGACACCTTCCCAGATCGCCGGGTTCGCGGTCGCGTTGCGGGCGAAGGGCGAGACCCCGGCGGAGATCTCGGGGATGGCCGACGCCATGCTCGCGCACGCCAAACGGGTCACCATCGACCGGCCGGCCGTGGACATCGTCGGCACGGGCGGTGACCGGTCGAACTCCGTCAACATCTCCACCATGGCCACGATCGTGACCGCAGCGGCCGGTGCTCCGGTCGCCAAGCACGGCAACCGGAGCGCGTCGTCGAAGTCCGGCGCGGCCGACGTGCTGGAGGAGCTGGGCGTCACCATCGACATGCCGCCGGAGACGGTCCAGCGCAGCGTGAACGAACTGGGCATCGGCTTCTGCTTCGCGCCGAAGTTCCACCCGGCCCTGCGCCACGCGGGCCCGTCGCGCGCCGAACTCGGCGTGCCGACCACGTTCAACCTGCTCGGCCCGCTGACCAATCCCGCGCAGCCGCGCAGTTCACTGATCGGTTGCGCGTATCAGGACAAGACCCGCATCCTCGCCGAGGTGTTCGCGCGGCGCGGGATGACCGCGCTGCTGGTCCGCGGCGACGACGGGCTCGACGAGATCACCACCACGACCACGACTTCGGTCTGGGTGGTGTCCGGCGGCGAGATCGCCGAACGGAGTTTCGATCCGGCTGCCGTCGGCATCGCCCGTGCGACGGTGGAGGACCTGCGCGGCGGCGACGCCGTGCACAACGCCGAAGTCGTCCGTCAGCTGGTGGCCGGGAAGACCGGGCCGGTCCGGGACGCGGTCCTGATCAACTCGGCGGCCGCACTGGCGGCGTTCAACGGCTTCTCGGAATCGCTGGAGGACGACCTGGCGGCGGGTCTCACGCGTGCCGCCGAGGCGATCGACTCCGGCGCTGCCGCGGATCTGCTGAACCGGTGGATCGCGTTTTCCTGACCTCACGCGCGCTATGAAGCGGTGCTGAACCGGGCTCGGTAAGCCGATGGGCTGAGCCCGGTGGCCCGCCGCAACTGGGTGCGCAGGTTCGCCGCGGACCCGAAACCCGAAGCCCGCGCCACCCGGTCCAGCCGGAGTTCGCCCCGCTCGATGAGCCGGCACGCCAGCGTGACCCGCTCGGTGGTGAGCCACGCCAGCGGCGTCGTCCCCAGCTCGGCACGGAAACGCCGGTGCAGCGTGGCCTGGCTCGCCGCCGCCCTCGCGGCGAGGTCCGCGACGGTGAGAGGCCGGTCCAGGCGTTCACGAGCCCACTCGAGGATCGGCGCCAGAGACGTGTCCGGCACCGAAGGGACGGGACGATCGACGAACTGGCGTTGCCCGCCGTCACGATGCCCGGCGAATACGAGGCGGCGGCTCACCGCGTTGGCGACCTCGGCCCCGTGGTCACGATTGATCAGGTGCAGGCCCAGGTCCAGGGCGGCCGCGCTGCCCGCGGCGGTCAGGACGTCGCCGTCGTCGACGAACAGGACGTCCGGTTCGAGTCGCACCGCGGGGAACCGGCTCTCGAACTCGGCGGCCCAGCGCCAGTGCGTGGTCGCGCGGCGACCGTCCAGGACGCCCGCTTCGGCGAGGGTGAAGGCGCCGGTGCAGAAGCTCACCAGCCGGGCGCCACGCTCCGCCGCGGCACGGATCGCCGCCAGCACGGGCTCACCGGCCGGGGTCTGCGGATCGGGCCGGTTCGGGACGATCAGGGTGTCCGCGGTCTCGACGGCCTCGAGCCCCGCGACGCCGGTGAGGGTGAACATCCCCAGGTGCATGCGCACGGACGGCTCGGCGGCGCACAGCGTGAAGCCGTACCAGGGCCGCTCCAGTTCGGGCCGCCGCAGGCCGAACAGTTCGGTCGCCACACCCATTTCGAACGGGTTGGACCCGTCGTCGACCAGGACCACGACCTCGTGCGAGAAATCATGCGACATATGCGATTCCTAGCACTCACCGCGCGAGAGGGCCAGCGGCCATGATCGAGGACATGAGCACTCAGCCGATCGACCTCCAGACCGCGCTCGCCGGATTCGACGCGATCTGGAGCCCGCGGATCATCACCCACATCAACGACTACGACGTGCGGATCGCCAAGGTCGCGGGCGAACACGTCTGGCACGTCCACGAGAACACCGACGAGTTCTTCCTGGTCCTCGACGGCACCTTGGACATCGCCCTGCGCGAGGACGGCGGCGAACGAGTGGTCACCCTGCACCGTGGTTCCGTGTTCGTGGTCCCGCGCGGAACGTTCCACAAGCCGTCCTCATCGGACGGTGCGGCCATCATGGTGGTCGAGCCGACCGGGACCCTGTCCGTCGGCGACAAACACGAGGAAGTGCCGGACTACGTCGACGTCACGGTCGGCCACGAAGTCGATTTCTCCGCTCAGCCAACGGAAAACGTCCTCCGGTAGGCGCTGGGACTTGTCCCCCGCAGCTTGCCGAACTGGTGCCGCAACGCCGCCGCGGAGGCGTACCCGCAGGCGACCGCGATGTCCTCAATGGACAGACGGCCTTCTTCGAGCAACGCCTGCGCGCGGTCGAGGCGCCGTTCGGTGAGCCACCGGTGCGGGGTCGTGCCGGTCGCCGCGGTGAACCGGCGGAGGAACGTCCGTTCCCCCAAACCGCTGCGGCGGGCCAATTCCGCGACGGTGAACGGCTGATCCAGCCGCCGCTCGATCCATTCGAGCGCTTCGGAGAGCACGGTGTCGTCCGGCGCGGCGGTCTCGGGCACCGGCGCCTGGACGAACTGCGCCTGACCGCCGACGCGATGCGGCGCCGCGACCATCCGCCTCGCCAGCGTGGTGGCCGCGGCGACGCCCCGCAGCCGGCGCACGAGATGCAGGCACAGGTCGACGGCGGCGACGGTCCCCGCGCTGGTGAGGACCCCGCCGTCATCGACGTACAACGCCTTGGGGTCGACCTTCGCCGTCGGGAAACGGGACCGGAACTCCTGCTCGTAGACCCAGTGCACGGTGCAGTTGCGGCCGTCGAGCAGTCCCGCGTAGCCGAGTGAGAAGACTCCGGCGCAGAACCCCGCGACCCAGGCGCCGCGATCCGCCGCGTCGCGCAGGACCTCGATCACCGGCTCGGGCGGAGCCGCACTGCGAGGCGCGCAGGTCGGCACGATCAACAGATCCGCGGATGCCGCGAAATCCAAGGGCGCCAACCCGTTCAGCCCGAACCCGGACCAGCTCCGCACGCCGTCGCCCCCGGGTGAGCACACCGCGAAGTCCCAGCCCTCGATGCCGTCCGCGCTGCGATCGGTCCCGAAGACCTCGCAGGCGACGCCCAATTCGAACGGCGACACCTGGTCCGCAAGCACCACCGCGACCTTCTTCACGTCCACGAAGGCAGTGTGTCATAAGTTTTGCGGCCGATGTCATCTCTGACACTGGTTAGCCGAGTGCAGGAGGGCGAAGGTGGTCTCCATGACCACGAACTCCCCCGATTCCCGGCCGCTCCTGCAGTGGACGGCCGCGATGGCGCTCTCCGGCACGATCGGTGCCGCCGTGCTCGAAAGCGGTGCCGACGCGCCGGCCGTGGCGTTCGCCCGCAGCCTCGTCGGCGGCCTGCTGCTCCTGGTGTGGAGCGCCGCCCGAGGCTGGCTTCGGCCGTGGACGCTGACTCGCCGCGACCTGCTGCTCGCCGTGCTCGGCGGGCTGTTCCTGGTCGGGAACTGGGTCCTGCTCTTCGCCTCGTACGCGCTGTCGTCGATCTCGGTCAGCACGGTCGTCTACCACACGCAACCGCTGATGCTGGTCGGTCTCGCCGCCGCGTTCCTCGGCGAGAAAATGGCCAAGAGCCAGCTGATCCGGGCGCTGATCGCGTTCGGCGGGGTCGCTCTGATCTCCCTGTCCGCCCACGGCGCCGACGGCCAACCGGTACGGCTGGAGGGCATCGCCCTCGCCCTCGGCGCGGCCGCGCTCTACGCCGGTGCGTCCTTCGTCGCGAAGCAGCTCAAGCACCTGCGCCCGCACGTCCTGGCGGCCGTCCAGCTGGTGACCGGCACGATCGTCCTGGCTCCGGCGCTGCTCATCACGCCGTTGCCGACGGACACCTCGGGGCTGCTGTGGCTGGTGCTGCTGGGAACCGTGCACACCGCGCTGATGTACGTCCTGATGTACGCGAGCATCGGCAAACTGCCCACCACGACCGTGGCGCTGCTGTCGTACGTCTACCCCGTGGTCGCGGTCGTCGTGGACATCCTCGCCTACGGCCATCGGCCGACCTGGATCGAAGGCGTGGGCATGCTGGCCGTCCTGGCCGCCGCACTCGCACCGAAGAAGGCGGCCCGGAAAGCGTCAGCCCCAGAGCCCCCGGTTCCAGCAGTGCGCTAAGTACATGCTCACTCGTGGTTGGGACCGGTGTGGTACTCGAAGACCAGTCCGCCGATGGCGACGATGACGAAGCCGAGCGCGATGACCAGCAGCCAAATGTGGAAGAACGCAAGCGCGACACCGGTCATCGCGGCGGCGCCGGCGAGGGCGATCGGCCAGTAGCTGCCAGGGCTGAAGAAGCCCAGCTCACCGGCACCGTCGCTGATCTCGGCGTCGTCACGGTCTTCCGGCCGCGGCTCGATGCGGCGCGACACGAACTGCAGGTAGCTTCCGGCCAGGAAGGCCAGACCACCGGTCAGGATCAGCGAGACGACACCGACGGGCTCGACGCCGTCCCGGGTCATCGTTCCCGTCATGTACGCGTAGATACCCGCCACGACGACGGAGAAGACCGCGACGAGGAAGAAAATCCGTCCTTCGACCTTCATGGACGTTGCCTCACTCCTGTTTCGGGCTCGAACAGCCGGGTCAGTTGGTCGCGACCCGCGCGGTGCGGTCGGTGTTGAACGGGCTGGTGGTCACAGCGTACGGCGAGCAGAGGTCGCCACAGTTCATCGCGGTGAGCGCCTCGGAGGCGGTGTTGAGCCTGCCGGTCTTCGGGTTGACCGCGCCGCGAAGCTGGATGTACTGCGCGTACTTGTCCGGCGACAGGGCCCTGACCTCGAAGTTCATCCCCGAGTGGTAGGTGCCGCACAGCTCGGCGCAGCGGCCGACGAACGAACCTTCCTTGTCGATCGAGTTCTGGAAGGTGAAGTCCTGGTTGTTCTTCTCCGGGTCCGGCATGACGTCCCGTTTGAAGTGGAACTCCGGTACCCAGAAGGAGTGGATGACGTCGGCCGACCGGAGGTTGTACTGGATCGTCTTGTTCGTCGGCAGGACCAGCAGCGGGATCTCGGTCGAGCTGCCGACCGTGGTGATCTCGGGGTCTTCGTGGTTCTTGGAGTCGCTCTTGTACTTGAACTCCCAGTTCCACTGGAACGCGACGATGTCGACCGTGACGTCCGGGTTGTCCGTCTCGGCGAGCACGCGGTTCTCAGTGGTCGCGGTGAAGAAGAACAGCACGCAGACCATGATCGTCGGGACGACGACGGTGAAGATCTCCAGCGGGATGTTGTACTGGAACTGCCGGGGCAGCTCCTCCTCCACGCCTTCTACGGTCTTCTTCTTGCGGTGGAAGATCGCGGTCCAGAAGATCAGCGCCCACACGATGACACCGACGACCAGCGCGGCGACGACCGTCCAGGTCCAGAGGGTGCGCATGTCATGCGCCTGCGGGGTCACCCCGACCGGCCAGCCGAAGCGGAGGATCTCGTCCCCCGAGCAGCCTGTCGCGGTCAGCATCACCAGCGCGGCGAGCGCGATGACGCGACCAGCCCGCTTAACTGGGGTGCGCTCTGGATTTCCCACTGCGCCTAGCCCTTTCACCCAGAGCCTCCTCGACCGATCTTTGGTTCACGCGGAGCCTAGCCGAGTTGAACCACCATGCTGACTAAGGGGTAACCACAACTCGTGTGTGCCCCACCACGGCCGAGTGAAGGCGCGCACCGGCATACTGGGCCCTTCTCCCCCGCTCGGCCAACAAGAGGTGTGTGAACTAGACGTGTGCGGCCTGCTTGGACTGATCTGCTCGACCGAGAGCGACGCGGCCGGCGCCCGTGACGCCGTCGACGCCGCCATGCGCTGCCAGCGGCATCGCGGTCCCGACGAGCACGACACCTGGGCCGACGGTGAGGTCGTCTACGGCTTCAACCGCCTGGCGTTCATCGACGTCGACCACGCGCACCAGCCGCTGATCTGGGGTCCTCCGGAGTCGCCGGAGCGCTACACGCTGAACTTCAACGGCGAGATCTACAACTACAAAGAGCTGCGGGACGAGCTGGCCTCCGAACACGGTGCGAAGTTCGCCACAGAAGGCGACGGCGAGGCCATCGTCGCCGCGTACCACTACCTCGGCGACGACGCGGTGAAAAAGCTGCGCGGAATGTTCGCCTTCATGATCTGGGATTCCCAGGAGAAGGTCGTCTTCGGCGCGCGCGACCCGTTCGGCATCAAGCCGCTGTTCTACTCGGCAGGCCCCGGCAAGGTGGCGTTCTCCAGTGAGAAGAAGAGCCTTCTGGAGCTGTCGAGTGTCCTGGGTGTCGAGGAGAAGCTGGACCGCAAGGCACTGCAGCACTACCTGGTCCTGCAGTACGTGCCGGAGCCCGAGTCGCTGCACAGCGGGATCCGCCGCGTCGAGTCCGGCACGTCGTTCCGGGTGGCGCCCGGTGGCGAGGTGGCGTTCACCCGCTACTTCCATCCCCAGTTCTCCACGAAACCGGTGAACGGCGCGGCCGAGGCGGAGGCGCTGTACGAGCGCATCGCCGACGTCATGCGTGACTCCGTCGGCAAGCATATGATCTCCGACCCGGACGTCACGGTCGGCGCGTTCCTCTCCGGCGGTATCGACTCGACGGCGACGGCGACGCTGGCGAAGGAGCACAACCCCAACCTCATCGCCTTCACCACCGGTTTCGAGCGCGAGGGCTATTCCGAGGTCGACGTCGCCGCCGAATCGGCAGCCGCGATCGGCGTCAAGCATGTGGTCCGCACGGTGTCGGCGGACGAGATGATGGAAGCGCTGCCGCTCATCGTCTGGTACCTCGACGACCCGGTGGCAGACCCGGCGCTCGTGCCGCTGTGGTTCATCGCCCGCGAAGCACGCAAACACGTCAAGGCCGTGCTGTCCGGCGAAGGAGCCGACGAGCTCTTCGGCGGCTACACCATCTACAACGAGCCGATTTCGCTGGCGCCGTTCGAGAAGATCCCCGGCGGGATGCGGAAGATCATCGGCAAGGTCTCCACGAAGATCCCCGAGGGCACGCGAGGCAAGGACCTGCTGCGGCGCGGGGCGCTGCCGCTGGAGGATCGCTACTACGGCAACGCGCGCAACTTCCGCGACGACCAGCTGCGCCAGGTGCTGCGCACGTATGAAGAAGGCGTCGGCTTCAAGGACGTCACCGCGCCTTGGTACCAGGTCTCCGAAGGCTGGGACCCGGTCGCGCGAATGCAGCACGTCGACCTCTACACGTGGTTGCGCGGCGACATCCTGGTCAAGGCCGACAAGGTGACCATGGCGAACTCGCTGGAACTGCGCGTGCCGTTCCTCGACGCCGAGGTCTTCAAGGTCGCCGCTTCGATCCCGCTGGACCAGAAGCTCGCGCACGGCACCACGAAGTACGCGCTGCGGCAGGCGCTGGCGAAGATCATCCCGGCACATGTGCTGAACCGGCGCAAGCTCGGTTTCCCGGTGCCGATCCGGCTCTGGCTGCGCAACGAGATGTACGACTGGGCCAAGGGCATCATCTCGGACTCGCAGACCGAGGAACTGCTCGACAAGAAGGCCATCCTCGCGCTGCTCGAAGAGCACAAGGCGGGTCAGCTGGACCGCAGCCGTCAGCTGTGGGCGCTGCTGGTGTTCATGCTGTGGCACGGCATCTTCGTCGAGCACCGCATCAAGCCCGAGGTGCCCGAGCCGGTCTACCCGGTCAAGCTCTGATCTGTCCGTGAAGGCCTCCTCCCTATTCTCGAGGGAAAGAGGCCTTCATGGATTTCGTACTCGTGCACGGCACCACGCAAACCCCGGAGGGCTGGGACAGGGTGCGTGAGCCGCTCGAGAAAGCCGGGCATCGGGCCGTGGCGGTAGACCTGCTCGCGGCGGAGGACCTGTCCGCGGCGGGCTACGCGGAACGCGTGCGCGAGCAGTACGACGGCGGGAAACCGGTCGTGGTCGCGCATTCCGGCGCGGGGGTGCTGCTGCCGTCGATCGCCGAAGCACTGGACGCCGTCGCGATGGTGTGGGTCGGCGCCTATATCCCCGATTTCGCGGCCCCCTTCCCTCGGCTGAGCCGAGGGAAGGGGGCCTTCACGCGCAACTGGGGTCAGGGGAGGACCGCGGAGATCTCCTCGGCCGCATCGGGACCGAAGGCCTCGCCGAGGCGGGCGAGGGCACTCTCGCGGTCGAAGGTCCACTCCTGTGTCCCGACGGTCTCCAGCACCAGGACCGCGATCAGCGAGCCGAGCTGCGCCGACCGCTCCAGGCTGAGGCCGCCCTCGGTCCCGGCGATGAACCCGGCCCGGAAGCCGTCGCCGACGCCGGTCGGGTCGACCTTGCCGAGCTCTGGAACGGCACCGATCTGCAGCGAGAGGCCGTCCTTGCCGATGATCTCGACGCCCTTCTCCCCGAGCGTCGTGATCCGCATGCCGACGCGGTCGAGGACGTCGGCCTCGGTCCAGCCGGTTTTCTGGAGCAGCAGCTCCCATTCGTAGTCGTTGCTGAACAGGAACTTCGCCCCGTCGACGAAAGCGCGCACCTGCGCCCCGTCCATCCGGGCGAGCTGCTGCGAGGGGTCGACGGCGAAGGTGTAGCCGCGCTGACGGCACTCCTCGGCGTGCCGGACCATGCCCTCCGGGTCGTCCGGGCTGATCAACACCAGCGAAAGCGCGCCGGCGTGCGTCGCGACCGGCTCCAGCTCGATGTTGCGGGACTCGGCCATCGCGCCGGCATAGAAGGTGGCGATCTGGCAGAGGTCTTCGTCGGTGGTGCAGACGAAGCGCGCGGTGTGCGCGACTTCGGAGACCAGCACGCCGATGGTGTCGACGCCGTGCCGCTCGAGCCAGGAGCGGTAGTCGGCGAAGTCCGATCCGACCGCACCGATGAGGATCGGGCGCTTGCCGAGCACGCCGAGGCCGAACGCGATGTTGGCGCCGATCCCGCCCCGGCGCACGACGAGGTCGTCGGCGAGGAAGCTCAGGGACACGCGGTGCAGCTGCTCTGCGATGAGCTGCTCGGCGAACCTGCCGGGGAAGTGCATGAGGTGGTCGGTTGCGATACTGCCGGATACGGCGATCCTGGCGCTGTCTGCCACCGGTTCTCCCTTTGTTCGGATCGGCACAGGCGTCGAATATGTGGTCGCCCTCGCCATGCGAAGGCGGCTAAGTTACCCGCAGGTCATGCCCCAACCGGGTGCTTCGGGCACGGCATTGAACACTACCGGTTGGTAGTGGTGTCCTGCTTGAGCGTGAGTCATTAGCTTGAGGTTCGTGACCTCATCCAGTAATTCCTTAGAACCCGAAACACTCGGCGAACTCATCGCCGACTGCGCCGGTATCCCGTCGTCATTGCAGGCCGAAGATCTTCCACTGCCCCGGGAGGTCGCACCGCCGTGGAAGGTGGACGACCGCTGTCTTGCCCAGGTGGCCGATCTGGACGCTTACGTCTGATCCAAACCGGGCATGAAGAAGGGCCGCGACCTGGGTGAGGTTCGCGGCCCTTCTTCGTGCCTGGCTCTGTGCCGAAAGCCTCAGTGGAAGCTGTCGCCGCAGGCGCAGCTGCCGGTCGCGTTGGGGTTGTCGATCGTGAAGCCCTGCTTCTCGATCGAGTCCACGAAGTCGATCACGGCGGTGGACACATACGGAGCGCTCATCCGGTCCACCGCGACGCGGAGGCCGTCGAAGTCCCGGAACAGGTCGCCGTCGAGCGTGCGCTCGTCGAAGAACAGCTGGTAGCGCAGACCCGCGCAACCACCGGGCTGGACGGCGATACGCAGGTGCATATCGTCACGGCCCTCCTGCTCGAGCAGGGCCTTCGCTTTGGAGGCAGCGGCGTCGGTCAAGGTCACGCCGTGGGTCTCCTCGGCGGTTTCGGCCTGAGCTGCGGCAGCCTGCTCAGCGGTCGTCATGGTTCTCCCTCTGGTCGAACTGTTCTCGGCGGGGCTGTTTTCGACGAAAACAAGAGCCTCGAACTCGCTGCGGGTACTCGTCTTGCCTAAGGTCCAACACGTCGGAGTCCCGATCTGTTCCCCACCATGGTGACATATCGCCCGGCCTGGTGCGTGCCGCCGTGACGCCCGCGACTACCCTGGTGACGTGAGGTTCCTGCGCCGTAGCACCACCACAGACTCTGCCACGCCCGATTCCGAGGCGTCCGAGGCCGACGCCGTCGATGCCCGCGCGAAGGCGTTCACGCCCAGCAAGGGCAAGGCGACACCCAAGCGGCGTGAGGCCGAGGCCAAGCGCCGTGGACCGGTGGCTCCCCCGCCGACCACGATGCGGGAGGCGATGAAGCGCAACAAGGAGATCCGCAAGACGGCGAAGGCGGATCCCGCATACAAGGAGAAGCAGAAGTCCGCTGCGAAGGAACGCCGCGAGAAAATGATGGCGGGGGACGACAAGTACCTCCTCCCGCGTGACCGCGGCCCGGTCAAGGCCTACGTGCGCGACCTGGTCGATTCCCGGCGGAACCTGCTCGGCCTGTTCATGCCGCTCGCGATCCTGGTGTTCGTCGCGCTGCTGGTGCCGTATCCGGACGTGCAGCGCTACGCGACCCTGCTGTGCACGGTGATGCTGCTCGGCATGATCGTCGAAGGCGTGCTCAGCGGACGCCGCATCGCGAAGATGGTCCGGCTGAAGTTCCCGGACGAGGCCATCAAGGGCGGTTCGGTCGGCTGGTACTCGTTCATCCGGGCGAGCCAGATCCGCAAGCTGCGCGTGCCCAAGCCGCGGGTGAGCCCCGGCGACACCGTCTCGTAGACGGCAAGATCCGAGACGGAGTGCGATCTCCGTCACACCCCGCCCGACAACGCGAATACCAGCGAAAACATATCGTTAGCGAAACTAACCTCCTGGGGTAGAGTCGCCGTCATGGAGTTTCGACGCCTAGGCCGCAGCGGCCTCAATGTCAGTGAGATCTCGTACGGCAACTGGCTCACCCACGGGTCCCAGGTGGAAGAGGACCAGGCGCAGGCCTGCATCAAGGCGGCGCTCGACGCCGGCATCACCACGTTCGACACCGCCGATGTCTACGCGAACACGGCCGCCGAGTCGGTGCTGGGCCGTGGCCTCAAGGGCCTGCGCCGGGAAAGCCTGGAGATCTTCACCAAGGTCTACTGGCCGACCGGCCCCAAGGGGCCCAACGACAAGGGGCTCGGCCGCAAGCACATCATGGAGTCGGCGAACGCGTCGCTGCAGCGGCTCGGCACCGACTACGTCGACCTCTACCAGGCGCACCGCTTCGACCGGACCGTCCCGCTCGAGGAGACGTTCCTCGCCTTCGCCGACCTCGTCCGCCAGGGCAAGGTGCTCTACATCGGCGTCTCGGAGTGGACCGGCGAGCAGATCACCCAGGGCGCCGCGCTCGCACGCGAACTGAAGGTGCCGTTCATCTCGAACCAGCCGCAGTACAACGCGCTGTGGCGCGTCATCGAAGCGCAGGTCGTGCCCGCGTCGGAGCGTGAAGGCATCAGCCAGATCGTCTGGTCGCCGATCGCGCA
Source organism: uncultured Actinomycetota bacterium (assembly GCA_963766045.1). Lineage (GTDB taxonomy): Bacteria > Actinomycetota > Actinomycetes > Mycobacteriales > Pseudonocardiaceae > Amycolatopsis. The sequence continues at coordinate 398,523 of CAVXYN010000004.1, forward strand.
GGGCGTGCTCACCGGCAAGTACAAGCCGGGCCAGCCGCTTCCCGAGGGTTCTCGCGCCACCGATGAGAAGGGCGGCGCCAACATGGTCTCCCACTTCCTCAACGACGACGTCCTCGAGCGCGTCCAGCGGCTCCAGCCGATCGCCGACAAGGCAGGCCTTTCGCTGGCGCAGCTGTCTGTCGCGTGGGTGCTTCAGAACCCGAACGTCGCTTCGGCGATCATCGGCGCTTCGCGGCCGGAACAGGTGCACGAGAACGTGAAGGCGGCCGGCGTGAAGCTGGACGAGGATCTGCTCACCGCGATCGACGAGGCGCTCGAAGGCGTCATCGAGACCGACCCGACGCTGACCCGCAGCCCCTAGCCCCTGATCGCAATCAGTCGCCGTGGACCCTCGCCTGGTAGGCGACCTGACCGTCCAGGTCGAGGGCGTCCCCGGGAGCGCGAAGGGGCTCGATTCCCAAGCCCCGCAACAATCTGCTCGCACCGGCCACCCGATCGGCGGCGCGGCCCTCGAGCCGCACCGGCCGGTAGCCCCGCTGGATCAGCAGGCCTTCGACGTCGTCGATCAGCCGGTACGGGTCGTAGGCCTGCCGATCAGGCATGGCCGCCGCCGGGGACCCAGGTCTTCCCTGTGATCCTCTCGTAGACCTCGGTGTAGCGCTGACGCGTCGCTTCGACGATCTCGTCGGGGATGGCCGGTCCGGGCGGGGTCTTGTCCCAGCCCGTGCTCGCGGACCAGTCGCGGACGAACTGCTTGTCGAAGGCGTGCTGGGTACGGCCCGGCTGCCAGTCGTCGGCGGGCCAGAACCGCGAGGAGTCCGACGTCAGGATCTCGTCGCCGAGGGTCAGCACGCCGTCGGCGTCGAAACCGAACTCGAACTTGGTGTCGGCGATGATGATGCCCTGTTTGGCCGCGTGCTCGGCACCCTTGGTGTAGACCTCGAGCGTCAGGTCGCGGATGCGGTCCGCGGTCTCCTGGCCGATGTCGTTGACGACGTCGGCGAAGGTGATGAACTCGTCGTGCCCGGTGTCGGAGATCTTCGTGGTGGGCGTGAAGATCGGCTCGGGGAGCTTGTCCGCCTCGACGAGGCCCGCGGGCAGCTCGACACCGGAAACCTTGCCGTCACGCTGATATTCGCGCATACCGAGACCGGTGAGGTAGCCGCGCGCGATGCATTCGACCTGGATCATCTTCAGCGGCTTGCAGCGCGTGGCGCGGCCGGCGAACTCGGCCGGGACGTCGGTCGTCGAAAGGACGTGGTTCGGCACGACGTCGGCCATCATTTCGAACCACCAGGCCGAAAGCTGGTTCAGCAGCGCGCCCTTGTCCGGGATCGGGGTCGGCAGCGAGACGTCGTAGACCGAGACGCGATCCGAGGCAACAAGCAGGATGTCGCCGTCGATTTCGTAGAGATCCCGAACCTTGCCCGCGTGAATGTGCTTCATTCCCCATCCTCAATGCTGTATTCGTAGAAAACCCAGTGGTCCGGCAATGCCGCCGATTCGCCGTACTCGATGACCGTCTCTTCGGCGGAGAGAAACCTGTTGCGACTCAACAAGACCGCCGAGCCCTCGGCGACTCCGAGTTCCGCCGCTTCCTCCGCGCCCGCCAGACCGGCGGCGTGCTGCGTGTAGGTCGACGAAAGGACCCGGCCGGTCTGATCGGCGACATATTTCACCGTGCCTTCGAGGATCCGCTTGGACTCGAAGAGCAGCGGCGCCTTGGCCGCGAGCACGCCGTCGAACCACGAAACCGACGTCGACACCGGCAGATCGTCAGTCGCGTAAGTGGTCCGGCGCCGCCTGATCGCGGGTGCGCCTTCCTCGATGCCGAGCGCACCGGCGACCCGTTCCGGTGCCGGAATGAGCCCGGCGTCGCGGATCTTCGCGTAGTGGCCCGGCGGATAAACCTTGCCGGTTCGCGCGATCGAGATCGTCCGGTCGTGTGCGGACCGGTGCAGCGCCCTGGTCTGGACGACGGTCCCGATCCCGCGAACCGCACGGACCAGCCCCTCCGCCCGCAAGGTCGAGAGCACCTTCATGGCCGTCGCCATCGCGACGTTCCAGTTCCTCGAGATCTCCCGCGCGGACGGAACCGCGTCACCTTCCTTGAGCCTGCCGGAAACGATGTCGTCGCGAATGCTCCCCGCGATCTGCAGGTACGGCGGCTCAGGTCGATCGACGGCGGGCAAGGTGACTCCTCACAAGGTCGCGCGGTGCGCACAAGCGTTCTAGCACACCATTGGGCGAGCACCAAGGATCCTGCTCACACCCCATTATTACGTACTAGTACACATTCTGGACGGTGCTCTAGTACACCTGTTACTCTCCGCAGAGTCCCGAAACCCGATGGGGGGCTTGATGAACCATCTGAGCATCGACGAGCTGCTCGAAGAGCTTCGGCGACGCCGGTGGGTCGTGTACATCTTCGGTCCCCGCGAAGAACCCGAGGTCTGCGCGGCGGTGTTCCAGTGGGAAACCTGTGCCGACGTCATCGTCCTCCGCGGAGAGGAACGGGCGACCGCGTACCGGGTCACCACGCTTCCCGACAGCGATATCTTCCAGCCCGCGCTGGTCTCCTGGCAGTACCACTCGACGGCGGACTGGACGCTGCGCGCGGTGCTGACCATCCCGGCGCCCGGCGATCCGGGCGCGCCGATCCAGCTGCTGCAACCACATCCGGACTGCGTGATCCCGATGCAGGCACGCAATCCGGTCACCATCCTGCCCGCGAACGGGACCAAGGCCGACCAGGGAGATCCCTAACCTCGGCCGATCACCTGCTCGGCGACAACGAGGTCGTGCGGGTAGGTGATCTTGAGGTTCTCCGCGCTGCCCGGAACCCACCGCACCGGCAGCGCGGAGAACCTTTCCATACAAGAAGAAGTGTCCGTGCCGACGAATCCTTCACGCTCGGCCGTTTCGTAGGCTTCGAGCAACGGTCCGGCCCGGAAGCCCTGCGGTGTCTGCACGCGGATCGCGCCAGGCAGGTTCCCGGTGACCGTGGCACCGTCGGTGTCGTTTTCGGTTACGCGCACGATGTCGTCGGCGGCGACGCCCGGCACCGCTCCCCCGTACCGGCGTGTGCCGTCGAGAACGTCCGCGATCAGTTCCGGTGTGACGAGCGGACGGGCGGCGTCGTGCAGCAGGACCGCGTCGATCTCGCCGCCTTCGATCCGGGAGGCCAAGTGGCGCAAGGCGTTCAGCTCCGAACCCTGGCGGGTGGCGCCGCCGTGAACGAGTTCGACCTCGCCTGGATGCCCGGCCAGCACCTCCCGCGCGAGTTCGGTGTCCTGCGGCCGGATGACCAGCACGAGGACGTCGATCCCGGGTACGCGGGCGAAGGCGTCGAGCGACCACGCGACGACCCGCCTGCCCGCGACCGGCAGGTAGACCTTGTTGAGCTTGGCGCCGACCCGGGTACCCGCGCCGCTCGCGAGCACCACCCCGGCCGCCTTCGTCTGAGCCACAGGCAACTCTGGCACAGGCGGGTCGGTAGGTTGGGCGCGGCCACCACAGCGAACCGGAAGGGTCAGGCGTGGAAGACGAAATCCTCGAGTTCGCCGAAGTCGAGCAGCCGGACGAGCACGCGCGCTCCGCGGCGATCGAGCTGCACGGCAAACTGATCAAACCCGCGGGTTCACTGGGCAGGCTCGAAGAGCTGGGCGTATGGATCGCGGCCTGCCAGGGCCAGTCGCCGCCGCGGCCGTTCACGCGGCCACGGGTCGTGGTGTTCGCCGGCGACCACGGCGTCGCCGCGAAGGGTGTTTCCGCGTATCCCGCCGAGGTCACCGCGCAGCTCATCGGCAGCATGCTGACCGGCGGCGCGGCGATCAACGTGCTGGCGGCCTCGGCCGGGGCCAGCGTCCGCGTGGTCGACATGGCCGTGGACAGCGATGCCCCCGCGACCCGCTCGATCGGCGAGTTCAAGGTGCGGCGCGGGTCCGGGTCGATCGACGTCGAAGACGCGCTGACCGATGCCGAGGTGCGCGCCGCGGTCCTCGCGGGCAAGGCGATCGCCGACGCGGAGGTCGACGGCGGAGCCGATCTGCTCATCGCCGGCGACCTCGGGATCGGCAACAGCACGCCGGCCTCGGTGCTCGTGGCGGCACTGACCGGCAGCGAACCGGTCGCCGTCGTCGGCCGCGGTTCGGGTATCGACGACACCGCCTGGATGCGCAAGGCCGCCGCGGTCCGCGACGCGCTGCGCCGGGCCCGGATGGTCCTGGCCGACCCGATCGCCCTGCTGCGCACCGCCTCTGGCGCGGACATCGCCGCGATGACCGGATTCCTTGCGCAGGCGGCGATTCGCAAGACCCCGGTCATCCTGGACGGCCTGGTCGCCGCCGCGGCGGGACTCGTCGCCGAGGAACTCGTCCCCGGCGCGCGACAGTGGTGGACGGCCGGTCAGCGCGGCGGCGAACCCGCGCACGCCTTGGCGCTGGAACACCTGGACCTCGACCCGATCCTGGACCTCGACGTCCGGCTCGGCGAGGGCACCGGAGCGGTCGCGGCGCTGCCGCTGCTGTTCATGGCCGCGCGGGTGCTCGCGGAGATGGCCACCCACGATCAGTCAGGAGTCAGCGGCCCGCTCATCCCGGCCCCGACTTCCTGACGCTCCAGGCCGCGAACGGCTGTTATGAAAGGACCGTTCATAACAAATTTTGTTATAAACGGTCCTTTCATAACACGGGGTAGAGGGTCAGGCGAGCGGGTACATCCAGCCTTCCGGAGCCGGCCGGGTGCCCTCCTGGATACCGGTCAGTTCGGCGCGGAGCTTCATGGTGAGCTCTCCCGGCTGCCCGCCGGCGATCGAGAACTCGCCACCCGCGTGCTTGACGTGCCCGACCGGGGTGATGACCGCCGCGGTCCCGCAGGCGAACACCTCGCTCAGCTCGCCCGAAGCCGCCGACTTCTCCCACTCCTCGGTGGAGATACGCCGTTCCTCGACCGAGTACCCGAACGACTTCGCCAGCTCCAGCAGCGACTTGCGGGTCACGCCCGGCAGCAGCGAACCGGTCAGTTCGGGGGTCACGACGCGGGCCTTGTCACCGGAACCGAAGACGAAGAACAGGTTCATCCCGCCCATCTCCTCGACCCAGCGGCGCTCGACGGCGTCGAGCCACACGACCTGGTCGCAGCCCTTCTCCACGGCCTGCGCCTGCGCCACGAACGACGCCGCGTAGTTGCCGGCGCATTTCGCCTCGCCGGTGCCGCCGGGCGCGGCGCGCACGTACTCGGTCGAGAGCCACACGCTCACCGGCTTGATGCCGCCGCTGAAGTACGAGCCGGCGGGCGACGCGATCAGCGCGTAGAGGTACTCGCCCGCGGGCCTGTTGACGCCGAGGCCGGATTCGGTGGAGATCATGAACGGCCGCAGGTAGAGCGACTCACCCTGCTTCGTCGGCACCCAGCGCGAGTCGACCGCGAGCAGCTCGCGGATCGAGTCCAGGAAGACCTCCACCGGCAGCTGCGGCATGGCGAGCCGCTCCGCCGACGTCTGGAACCGGCGCGCGTTGGCGTCCGGCCGGAACGCGGCGATGGTGCCGTCCGGTTGGCGGTACGCCTTGAGGCCCTCGAAAATGGCCTGGCCGTAGTGCAGGACAGAGGTCGCCGGGTCGAGGGTGAACGGCGTGTAAGGTCCGACGGTCGCGTCGTGCCAGCCCTTTTCGGTGGACCATTTCACGGTGACCATATGGTCGGTGAAATGCAGGCCGAAGCCGGGCGCGGCCAATACGTCCGCGACGCGTTCCGGGCTCGAGGGGCTCGGGTGCGGGAGGTGGTCGAACTGCGTCGAGGTCGTCATATGTAGACGATAACGCGTGGTCGGACGCACGTTAGTCGGACGTCCACATATATTTACCTCCGCATATCTCCAGTCACGGCGCACGCGTGCGGGTTCCCTACGCAGGACCCTAGGATGGCGGAGTGACGTACAACCCCATGCAACCGGCCCGCTCCGCCCAGCCTGCCGCCCCCGGTGCGGGGGCCGACGTCAAGACGTTCGCGACCGCGGTCCTGCTGACCTTCGGCACAGGCCTGCTGATGATGGACGGCTGGGCCCTGCTGAGCAGCGGCTTCGGCGCGTTCCTCGGCCTGGTCGGTGCGGTCTTCGGGATCTTCTGGTGGCGGCATGTGCACGGCAAGGTCTTCGCGCGCGATCTGCCCACCCGTTCGGTGATCCTTCTCGCGGTGGTCAACGTCGTGCTGGCGGTGCTGCTGCTCCTGGTCGCCGGCTGACGACCGGCTAGAGCAGGCCGTCCGGAAGGGCGGGCGCAGGCCAGTCCGGATCCGGCCGGAATTCGGTCCACGTCCCGTCGAAGGGATACCGCCCGGCGTCCGCGAGCGCGCCGATCCGCTCGCCCTCCGCACGCAGCCGGTCGAGCTGCTCGGTGGTGATCCGCCCGGCGAGGATGGCTTCCTCGGCCTCGTCCTCGTCCTTCCAGTGCCAGGTCCCGTCGCGCTCGACGCCGACGTCGAGGATGCCGTCGATCCGGTCTGGCCCGGCCGCGGTGCGGCCGAGCGGCACCTCGAGATTGACGTACCAGTTCAGGAAGCGGCCGTCCTGGCCGAAGAACCACCAGACCGACGACCATTCGTCGTCGGCGATCCGGCGCAGGGTCGAGGTGTCGCGCCAGAGGTCCGGCACCCGCACCCTCGGTATCCGGAAGCGGTCCTCGAGCGGCGCTTCACGCAGCGAACGGCCGTCGGCGAGCCTGCTGCCGATGATCGGCGTATCCGCGGGAAGCCAGCCGAGCAGAACGTTGCCGTCGTCGGCGAGGACGCGCAGCGGATGGTGCTGGCCGATCGAACCGTCCGGTCGCAGGAACCGTTCGACGACCGTGTCACCCGGGGTCCAAAGGGGATTCCGCACGCTTTGCACGGTACCTATGGGCACGGATCCGCAGAACCAGTTCGGCGAGCGTTCCCACTCCCGCGAGCGCGAGGGCCACTACCGGCCCAGCGAAAACCGCGGCGACGGCCACGATCAGTCCACAAGCGAGTGTCGCGTTCGGACGTTTCGGGGACACGAGCTCGCGGCCCTCGGTGAAGGCGTCGGTGGCGGCGGGCACGGTCGCCAGCGCGACCACGACCGACAACACCGGCAGCAGCGAGACCGCGTCGGCCGCGGCCATGAGGTCACGGAACGACGACGCCGAAAGGCCGAGCCGGATCGGCCCAAGCTGGTAGAGGGCGACCGCCGTGATCGCGAGGGCGACGAGCGCCAGTGCCGCCGCCCGTCCGGCGCCCGGCCGCCGCGGGAGCAGGAACGGCAGCAGCACCAGGACGGCGAGACCCAGGCCGGGGACGCTCGGCTCGTCCGGCGCGATGAACTGCGCCAGCGGCGGGATGGCGACGCAGATGGCGATCAGCGACACGGCGGCGACCACCAGCAGGCCGGTGATCCAGCGGGCGGCGTGGTCGCCGATCCGGACACCGGCGAGATCGGCGACCGCCACCACGGCCACGAACGCCCCCGCCGCAACGCCGGACGCGGACGGGAAGAGATAGATGCCGAACGTCGTCGCGAAGACCAGGACCAGTCCGAACCGCGAAACGGCGCCGATGACGCGTTCGAGCCGTGTCTCCGCTCCCAGCGGCGGAAGCAACCCGGCCACCACGGCGAGCACGGCCGCGACCAGCGCGGCCAGGAGCACCCAGTAGTCCGCACCCCACGTCCCCACCGCTAGTGCGATGAGCAACCCGCCCGCGAGCCTCACACCGTCTCCCTTCCAGCACACCGAGTGACCCCGTCGGCCCGGCTGTTCGCCCAGGTCCCGTTGTCATTAGCATGGCTCACGATCCCTCCGGGCGCCCGTCCCGGTATCACCGCGAACGCGCGAGGAGCCAGAAGTGACCGTGCCGAAGCTTGCCCTGACCGAGAACGCCGAAGCGGCGCTGGCCAAGACGCGCGCCGACGTCGTCGTCATCGGCACCCTCCAGGGCGAGGACGGCCCCCTGCTCGCCGCCGGTTCCGCCGTGGCCGACGCCGCCTTCGACGGGAAGCTCGCCGAGGTACTGAGCACGCTGGGCGCGTCCGGCAAGGCCGACGAGGTCGTCAAGGTACCGACGCTGGGCAAGCTGCCCGCGGGTGTCGTGCTGGCCGTCGGGCTCGGCAAGGCGGGCGAGGACGGCGTCACCACCGAGCAGGTCCGCCGGGGTGCCGGTGCCGCCGCTCGGGCGCTGTCGGGCACCGAGCGGGCGTTCGTCACGCTTTCGGCGATCGACCTGCAGGCCGCCGTCGAGGGCACCGCGCTCGGCGCGTACAGCTTCACCGCCTACCGCTCCGAGCCCGGCGACGGCCAGGTGTCCAAAGTGGACTTCGTCAGCCCGGAGGACGGCACCGCCAAGGAGCACAAGGCCACGCTGAAGGCCGCCACGCTGATCGCCGAGTCGGTGATCATCGCGCGCGACCTGATCAACACCCCGCCGAACGACCTGTTCCCGGCCTCGTTCGCCGAGCGCGCGAAGACCCTCGCCGAGGCGAACAACCTCGACTTCGAGGTCCTCGACGAGAAGGCGTTGAAGCGCAAGGGCTTCGGCGGCATCCTCGGCGTCGGCGGCGGTTCGTCGCGCCAGCCGCGACTGGTCCGCGTCGCCTACAAGCCGGCGAAGGCGTCGAAGAAGATCGCGCTCGTCGGCAAGGGCATCACCTTCGACTCGGGCGGCATTTCGATCAAGCCCGCCGCGAACATGGACCAGATGACCTCCGACATGTCCGGCGCGGCCGCCGTGCTCGCGTCGGTGGTCCTGGCCGCGAAGCTCAAGTACCCGCTCGAGGTCGTCGCGCACATCCCGCTGGCGGAGAACCTGCCCTCGGGTACCTCGTACCGCCCGGGTGACGTGCTGACCATGTACGGCGGCAAGACCGTCGAGGTGCTCAACACCGACGCCGAAGGCCGGCTCGTGCTGGCCGACGCGATCGTGCGCGCGGCCGAGGATGAGCCGGACTACCTGATCGAGACCTCGACGCTGACCGGCGCGCAGGTCGTCGCGCTCGGCAATCGCACCGCCGGCGTGATGGGCTCGGACGAGTTCCGCGACCGCGTCGCGGGTATCGCGCAGGCGACCGGTGAGGGCGGCTGGGCCATGCCGCTGCCGGAGGAGCTGCGCGGTGACCTCGACTCGCGCCTGGCCGACCTCGCCAACGTCACCGGGCACCGCTGGGGCGGCATGCTCGCCGCCGGCATCTTCCTGCGCGAGTTCGTCGCCGACGGCCTGCCCTGGGCGCATATCGACATCGCCGGCCCGTCGTTCAACACCGCAGGCCCGTGGGGCTACACCGGCAAGGGCGGCACCGGGGTCCCGGTCCGCACCATCGCCGCCGTCCTCGCGGATATCGCCGACAAGGGCTGAGCTGAAGGGTTCAGCTCCTGTGGCAAGGTCGAGAGCGTGGACAGCGACGCATATCTCGAGGGCGCGATCAGGGACGTCCTGAGCGGTGACGAGGCGACACTCGACGACCGGATCGGCCACGCCGCACTGTTGTTCGCCGTCTCCGGGGCGGCGGGAGAAGCCGATCGACTGATCACGCACTGGCACGCGCTCACCGAACGTCCCGTCACCACGCTCGTTCCCGGCGCCGTTCAGGCCCGCGCGTGGGCGATGCTGTTCGAGGCGCGCGGTTTCCGGCCTGACTGGGCGGCCGCCCTGATCCCGCTCGACCTTGACGCCGAGGAACGCGCGCACACCGCCTACCTGGCGAAGCGCGTGTCCGATCTCGACGGCCTGTTCAGCGGCTCCCCTGTCGGCGAGGCGGTGTCGCACCTCGGGCCGTCGCGCCCGGACAGGCTGCGCGAAGCGGTCGCCAGGGAGGACCTCGACGCGTGGGCGGAGATCGCCTCGCGGCAGGGCCGGCCGGACGTCGCCACACTCGCCGCGTCGAGAAGGCTCGCGCCGCGTCTGGTCGACGGCGCCGATCCGCTCGGTCTCGGCGGTTGGGCGGAGCGAGGTGCGGGCGCGCTGATCGCCGCGCTGTACGAGCGGTACCCACCGGACACCGGATCCTGGCGGGACCTGATCGCGGGCGTCCTCCGGCTCCGGGGCGGCGGCATGGCACCTCCGCCGGCGTCGGCCAGGAACATCGAGGCGGCCGAAGCGCGCCTCGGACTGCGGCTGCCCGCCGACTACCGTGAGTTCCTCCTGAACTGCGACGGACTCCCCGCGGACGTCGTCTTCCCCCGGCTGCTCGGCACGGCGGAACTGCGGGCCGAGGGCGGTGTCGTCGTGATCGCCGACCCGGCGGTCGTGCTGCTCACATCGATCGACCAGGACCAGTGGCGGACCGTCGAGATCGACCCGGCGCTCGGCACGAGCGTGCACCGGACCTTCCGGGCGCTGCTGGAGCGCCACCTGCTCCTGCTGGCCCAATCCGCGTGAACCCTGGCGGATACGCGGTGGGGGTGTCATCAAGGTCGTGAGTGGCAACAACGGCTAGAACCCGAAACGCCACTCACGACCAGCCCGGCCCCGCATCTCCGTCGGCGTCGCCTGGCTACGTCGTGGCCGCTGGTCGACCCAGCATTGCGGTAGTACGTGACGCGAACTATCGCACTTCGTCGACGAAGTGCGGCACCCGCGGTGACCACGCGGCAGCCGCTGCGGGCGTCTTGCGGGTGGCGTTCTTTGTATCCACTTTGTTTTCGGTCATTTTGGTGATCAAGTGCCGGTGGTTCCTGCCATCCTCGCGCGGACAGGTCCCCACGAGAAAGCAGCCACATGACCGAGCAATCCCTGTTGGACTCCGACGGCATGGCCCTTCCGCTCCCGCCCGATCCGTCGAGCCCGGCACCGGCCGAGGTCGAACGCGAGCTGGCGGCGTTCCGGGCGGGTGACGCCCCGGAAGCGCGGGCACGGCTGGCCGCTATGGCCGGCGTAGGGCGTACTGCCGTGTCCGGTCATGCGGCCATGGCGCTGGCGGGAATCGAACTCGCCGAACACGGGCTCGGCGAGGCGTGCCGGAAATGGCTGGAGCAGGTGGCCGCGGGAGAGGATCCGTGGCTCGGCCCCTTGGCCGCCGTGATGCTCGCCCCGGACTTCGAGCCTTACACCAACCAGGATCTGCTTCGTATCCTCGCCGCACAGCTCACCGGTGACCTGGACATGGCCAGGAACGGATTCGAGCGGGCCGTCGGTGTTTACGACGGAACCGAGGCAGGCGACGTCGCGAACATCCTCTTCGGCAACCTCCTCCTGCAGAGCGGCGATGCGGCAGGAGCGTTCCAACCATTGGAAACCGCGCGGCAGATGTGCGACGGCCTGTTCGCCGGCTACGCGGGCTACCTCGAAGGACACGTACTCATCGGACAGGGCGAGAAGAACAAAGCGGGGAATGTGCTCTCGTACGCGCACAGGGAATCGCACCCGGCCTGGGGAGGACACGCGGGACTGCATCCCTGGGTCGCCGTCCGGTTCGGTGAGCTGCTGGCAGGCGACACCTTCGCGCTGGACCTCGTCTACGACCAGATGGAAGAAAGCGGGGTGAGCGACGGCGAGGTGATCCGGGAGCCCTTCGAGTCGGCGCTCTACCAGAAGGAAGTCAGCCGTCCCGCGCTCGCCGACATCGGCTTGTTCCTGTTCCCCGGTGACTTCGGACCGGTACGTGAGGGACTGGAGCGGCTGAAGACCTGGAGCGACGAACGGTACGAGCGCGGCCGCAGGCTGGTACTCGCGCTCTACACCCACGTCGAGGACAGCCGCGACGAGGAACGCTCACAGGGGTTGAGGGAGCTGCGAGAAAGGCTCGCACTTCCGAAACCGCGCTGAGCACCATTCGGCCCAATCCGCGTGAATTCCGTCGTCCCGCGTGGATAACGTCGCGATCATGACGAACCTCTCACTCGCGAAGATCACCAAGGACAACGTCGGCGCGGTCTGCAAGCTGTCCGTCGAGCCACACCAGCAGAGCTATGTGGCACCGGTGGTCAAGTCCCTCGCCGAGGCCTACGCCGAATACGAGGTCGCCTGGCCTCGCGTGATCTTCGACGGTGAGGACATGGTCGGTTTCGTCATGGCCGCGTTCGAACCGGACTGCCCGATCGACTACTTCCGCTGCGGGATCTGGCGGCTGAACATCGCCGCCGGGAACCAGGGCAGGGGCTATGGCCGGTTCGCGGTCGAAGCCGTCCTCGACGAAGCACGGCGGCGGAACGAGAAACAGGCAACGGTGCTGTGGGCGCCTGGCGAGCACAGCCCGGAGGCCTTCTACCTGAAACTCGGTTTCCGCAAGACCGGCGTCGTCCACGACGGCCAGCACGTCGGCGCGATCGACCTCTAGGGCACCGCACTTCGGCGACGAAGTGCGGTGGCTCAGGCTTGCCCGCGCTTCTTCCGCTCGGTGTACTCGCGCATCCGCTTCGGGTAACCGACGCGCGCCACCTCGTAGACCGGGATCGAGCGTTTGTGGCCGAACTGTTGCGCGGCTTCGAGGCTGTCGACCCGGCGACGCGTCCATTCGCCGTCGTGTGCGATCAAAACGACCGTGGTCTCGGTGACGTTGGTCTTGGGCTCCACGTAGGCCTCGACACCGGTCCTGGTCGCCGCCCAGTCCTCCAGGTGCTTGAAGTCACCTGACGTGGCTTTCCGCAGCGTACCGGGCTTCTGCCCGCCCTTTGAGCGCCGGCGCAGCGAGTCGAACAGACCCACCCCGACCACCTCACTTCCCACTCGCGTCCGATGTCCATTATCCCGACTCCGGCGTGTGGTCACCGTCGCATACCCGGCTAGGTCGCACCTCCGAAGCGCGTAGTGACAAGATGGCAAGTGTCCGCGCGCGCGTATACCGCGCGAAGCGGCGACCGAGCACCACCCCTACGCCTTGCCGAGGAGCTATTGAAGTGACCGACACCTCCGCCGACCTTGTGATCCTGGGTGGCGGATCGGGCGGCTACGCCGCCGCGTTCCGCGCGGCCGAGCTGGGCCTTTCCGTCACCCTGATCGAGAAGGACAAGCTTGGCGGGACGTGCCTCCACCGAGGCTGCATCCCGACCAAGGCCCTCCTGCACGCGGCGGAGGTCGCCGACGAGACCCGCGATGCCGAGACCTTCGGCGTCAAGGCCGTGCTGGAAGGTATCGACATCGCCGGGGTCAACAAGTACAAGGACGGGATCGTCGCCCGCCTGTACAAGGGCCTCCAGGGCCTGGCCAAGGCGCACAAGGTGAACCTCGTCGAGGGCACCGGCACGTTCGTCGGCGGCACGACCGTCGAGGTCGACGGCACCCGCCACACGGGCAAGAACGTCATCCTCGCCACCGGCTCGTACTCGAAGACGCTGCCCGGTCTGGAGCTGGGCGGCCGGATCATCGCCAGCGAGCAGGCGCTGTCGCTCGACTACGTCCCGAAGAAGGTCATCGTCCTCGGCGGCGGTGTCATCGGCGTCGAATTCGCGTCCGTGTGGGCGTCCTTCGGCGTCGACGTGACCATCGTCGAAGCGCTGCCCCGTCTGGTCCCGAACGAGGACGAGTACGCGTCGAAGCAGCTCGAGCGCGCGTTCCGCCGTCGCAAGATCGCCTTCAAGACCGGTGTCCGGTTCACCGGCGCGAAGCAGGACGACAACGGCGTAAGCGTTTCGCTGGAGTCCGGCGAGACGCTGGAAGCCGACCTGCTGCTGGTCGCCGTCGGCCGTGGCCCCAACTCGGCCGGGCACGGCTACGAGGGTGCCGGTGTCCAGATGGAGCGCGGTTTCGTCCCCACGAACGACCGCCTTCAGACCAACCTGCCGAACGTCTACGCCGTCGGCGACATCGTCCCCGGTCTGCAGCTCGCACACCGCGGGTTCCAGCAGGGCATCTTCGTCGCCGAGGAGATCGCCGGGCTCGAGCCGCGCGTGATCGACGAGAGCGGCATCCCGCGTGTCACCTACTCGCACCCTGAGGTCGCTTCGGTCGGGCTCACCGAGTCGCAGGCGAAGGAGAAGTACGGCGCCGACGTCACCACCTTCACCTATGACCTCGGCGGGAACGGCAAGAGCCAGATCCTCAAGACCTCAGGCGGGGTCAAGCTGATCAAGGCTCCCGAGGGGCCGGTCGTCGGCGTCCATATGGTGGGCGACCGCGTCGGCGAGCTGATCGGCGAAGCGCAGCTGATCTACAGCTGGGAGGCGTTCCCGGAGGACGTGGCTCCGCTCATCCACGCGCACCCCACCCAGACCGAGGCCCTCGGTGAAGCGTTCCTCGCCCTCGCGGGCAAGCCGCTGCACGTACACAGCTGACGTCTCACCATCGAAGAACCAGACCAAGCAAGACATATCAAGGGAGTCAGCGAACGATGGCCTACTCCGTCACGTTGCCGGAGCTCGGTGAGAGCGTCACCGAGGGCACCGTCACCCGGTGGTTGAAGCAGGAGGGCGACACCGTCGAGGTCGACGAGCCGTTGCTCGAGATCTCCACGGACAAGGTCGACACCGAGGTCCCGTCCCCGGTCGCCGGCAAGGTCGTGAAGATCAGTGCGCAGGAGGACGAGACCGTCGAGGTCGGCGGCGAGCTCGCCGTCATCGACGACGGTTCCGGCGGCGTGCCCGAGTCCTCGGCCCCGGCCGAGGAGAAGCAGCCCGAGCCGCAGCCCGAGCAGGAGGAGGCACCGGAGCCCGAGCAGGAGGAGGCCGCCGCGCCTTCGCGGCCGGACACCGCACCTGCTTCCGGCGGCGAAGGCACCGAGGTGAAGCTGCCCGAGCTGGGCGAGAGCGTCACCGAGGGCACCGTCACCCGGTGGCTCAAGCAGGTCGGCGACAGCATCGAGGTCGACGAGCCGCTGCTCGAGATCTCCACGGACAAGGTCGACACCGAGGTCCCGTCCCCGGTCGCCGGCACCGTCCTCGAGATCCGTGCGGGTGAGGACGAGACCGTCGAGGTCGGCGGCGTGCTCGCGGTGATCGGTGCGGCCGGTTCCGCTCCGGCGCCGCAGGCCGAGCAGCCGAAGGCCGAGCCCAAGCCTGAACCGAAGCCCGAGCCGAAGCCGGAACCCACCCCGGCTCCGGCGCAGCAGGCTCCGGCTCCCACACAGTCCAAGCCGGAACCGAAGCCCGAGCCTCAGGCCGCTCCTGCCCCGGCAGCGAGCACCGATGGCGCCTCGTCCGACAACGCGCCGTACGTGACGCCGCTGGTCCGCAAGCTCGCCTCCGAGCACGGCATCGACCTGGTTTCGCTGACCGGCAGTGGCGTCGGTGGCCGCATCCGCAAGCAGGATGTGCTCGCGGCCGCGGAAGCCAAGCAGAAGGCCGCCGCTCCGGCTCCGGCCGCTGCTCCCGCCGCACAGTCCGCCGCCCCTCCGGCCGCCGCTGCTCCGTCGGCTCCGCGCAAGGCCGCGGTTTCGCCGGAACTCGCCGCTCTGCGCGGAACCGTGCAGAAGGCGAGCCGGATCCGGCAGATCACCGCCACGAAGACCCGCGAGTCGCTGCAGATTTCGGCGCAGCTCACGCAGGTCCACGAGGTGGACGTCACGAAGATCGCGAAGCTGCGTCAGCGGGCGAAGGCGGCCTTCAAGGAGCGCGAGGGCGTCAACCTGACGTTCCTGCCGTTCTTCGCGAAGGCCACCGTCGAGGCGCTCAAGCAGCACCCGAACGTCAACGCGTCCTACAACGAGGACACGAAGGAGATCACCTACCACGGTGCGGTGCACCTTGGTATCGCGGTGGACACCGAAAAGGGTCTGCTGTCGGTGGTCATCCACGACGCGGGTGAGCTCAGCCTCGCCGGTCTCGCGCACCGCATCGCCGATCTGGCCGGCCGCGCGCGTTCGGGCCAGATCAAGCCGGACGAGCTTTCGGGCGGCACCTTCACGATCACGAACATCGGCTCCAACGGCGCCCTGTTCGACACGCCGATCATCGTGCAGCCGCAGTCGGGCATGCTCGGGACCGGTGCGGTCGTGAAGCGCCCGGTCGTGATCGCGGACGCCGACGGCAACGACACCATCGCCGTCCGTTCGATGGCGTTCCTGCCGCTGACCTACGACCACCGCCTGGTGGACGGGGCCGACGCCGGCCGGTTCGTCACGACGATCAAGCAGCGCCTGGAAGAGGGCAACTTCGAGGACGAACTCGGCCTCTAGTTCCCAGCGTGCCGTGAAGGCCTCCTTCCCTACTCTCAAGGTAGGGAAGGAGGCCTTCACGGTTTGACAGACCTCCAAAACTCTAGTATTCCGGAATTACGGAAAACTAGAGGAGGGTTACGCATGCTGACAAGGCGTCATCTGCTGGCGGGGGCCGCGGCCGGATCGGTGGCACTACTGCTGCCGGGCACGGCGCGGGCGGCCGGGCCGGGCACGTCCGACACGTCTTCGGAAGAAGGCTGGCTCACCTGGATCGCAGCGAACCGGCGACACGTCTCGGTCCTGATCGACGACGGCGCGGGCCGTCGGGCCGCGCTCAATCCCGCCACCCGGCGGGTGCTCGCGTCGTCGATCAAGGTCGTGCATCTGACCGCCTACGCCGCCGCGGTAGCCGAAGGACGGCTCGATCCCGAGGAACAGATCCGGGTCGGCGACTGGGACGCCCGCCACCCGTTCGTCTCCGACGGCCGCGCTCATTTCCAGGCGCTCACCGCGCTGGGCATCCCCTGCGACGAGTTCGGGATCGCCAAGGACCCCGAACAGCGGGTCCCGCTGAAGCGGCTCGCCGAGGCGATGATCTTCTTCAGCGACAACGCCGCGCCGGACTACCTCCGCGCCAGGCTCGGCGACCACGCCCTCCAAGCGGCGGCGGCACGCGGCGGCTGGGTACGCCCGGACACCCGCGCGCTGGCAGGCGAGGTCCTGATGCTGATGATGCCGGAATACGCCCCTCGGCCCGGCGGACCCGCGTCGGTCCGGCGCGCGGCGGGTGACGCCGTGGCCGGCCGGTTCGCCCGCGACCCGGCGTTCCGTGCCGAGGCGATGACCCGCTGGCCGGATATGCCCGCCACCAGCGACGAGCAGTGGCCCTGGGTCAAGGGGAACAGCCAAGGCTCGGCGTCCGATCTGTTCGCCCTGCATCGCAGCCTCGCCTCGGACAAGTACCGGCCCGGTGGTGACATCGCGCGCGCGATCCTGGCCCGTCCACTCTCCGACCGCGTCCCGCCTGGGGCGGACGAAGTGCTGTTCAAGGGCGGGAATCTGCCGAGGTCACTGACGTTCGGGCTGTCGGTGCGGTGGCCGGGTGGCCGTTCGGGAACCGCGGCATTCCTGCTCACCGAGGTGGCCGACCGCGACATCCAGAACGCCCAGCCGCTCATCGACGCCGCCCTTTCCGCACTATCGGTCCCCGCACGGTTCGCGGCCCTGCAACGAGCGCTGGGCTGCTGAGCGGTATAGATAACCGGTATGGACGCTGAGCTCGCCGATCGGATCGCCGCCCTCGAAGAGCGGGTCGCCGCACTCGAGGGGCATGGCCCGGCCACGACACCGGCCGGGCCCGGCGGGCTGGTGACCTACCACGGAGAACTCACCGAACCCGTCGAGCTGACCTGGACCATCCAGGTCGCGCCGGGACCGGTGCTGTCCCTGTCCGACGGGCCGCGGGTCGAGGTGCTGGCCGCGCTGTCCAATTCGGCGCGCGTCGCGCTCGTGCGGACGCTGGCCGAACAGGGCGCACGAGCCGCGCCTGCGCTGCAAGAAGCGGCCGGGCTCGGTTCTCCAGGGCAGCTGTACCACCATCTCAAGGCGTTGACCAGCGCCGGGATCGTCGAGCAGGACAAGCGGGGCAGCTACCGCCTCCGCCCCGCCGCGACGATCCCGGTGCTGGTGCTGCTCACCGCGGCCTCGGACGTCGCGGGACAGCTGAAGACTTGAGCCGGATTCATCCGGCAAGCGCACGCAGGCAGTCCTGGAGCCGGCTGCGGGCAGCGGCGATCCACGGCAGCTCCTCCGGCCGCTCGGCGCGGAGGCTTTCCCAGCGCTGCTCGTCGTTCGCGCCGTAGAGCAGGCTGGTCGCGACCCGGAACCGCAGCGCGCCGGGATCGTCGCCGAACGCGGTCCCGCTGAGCACGCCGATGCCGTACTCATCCAGCAGGAGCTCCGACACACTGTCGGCGCCGGTCACCCCGCGCCGCGCCAGTGAGGCGCGCAAGCGTTCCAGATCGGGATACAGGTAGAACGCGCCCGTCGGCGGACGGCACACTGCACCGGCTTCCGTGAAGTCGCGGTGGACCGCCGTCGCGACCCGCCGGTGCAACGTCCGGCTGGCCGCGATATGCGCGGTGACCTCGGCCGGATCGTCGAACACGTACGCGGCGACCTCCTGCATCGGCTCGGCGAGACTCGACCACACTTCGCTCGCGACGCCGATGACGTCCGCGAGCGTCCTCTCCCCCAGCGCCCCGCGGGGGAATCGCGCGACGCCGATACGCCAGCCGCCGAGCGCCATGCTCTTCGAGAGCCCGGACGTCGTGAAAACCCGCTCCGGTGCGAGGTTCGAGGGACTGGGCACACTGGCGGGGTCGTCCGCGAGATCGCGATAGATCTCGTCGGACACGATCGCCAGATCGTGCGCCGCCGCGACCTCACAAACGCGCCGGACGAGCTCCTCCGAAGCGACGGTGCCCGTCGGGTTATCCGGCAAGGTCAGGATCACTACGCCCGGCTTCAAACCGTGTTCCCGGGCTTCGGTCAGCGCGGCCTCCAGAAGGTCGGGATCCGGGACGCCACCTGCCTCGACCGGCACCGGTACGGAGATCACCCGCTTCCCGGCGAGTGCGACCTGTGCCGCGTAACTCACCCAGGACGGCCGAGGCACGACCACATCGCCGGGCAGGCTCGCGATCAGGGCGTACAGCAGGGCTTTGCTACCGGGTGCGGTCACGATCTGGTCCGCACTCGTCGCCACGCCACGTCGCGTGAAGAAGCCCGCGACGGCCCCACGGACCCGCGGTGATCCGGTCACCGGACCGTAGCCGTTGCGGTGCACCGCGCCGCGCAGCACGTCGGCCACCTCGGGCAGAACGGGCAGCCCGGCCTCGCCGAAGCCGAGGTGGACCACCTTGTGCCCGGCTTCACGGCGGGCCTGGAGCTTCTCGTTGATCGCGAGTGTCGCCGAATGCACGACCACTACATCCTCCGCAAAGTCGAATCGGGGGCGGTTCCGCTGAGGACGGCGTCGAACGGCAATGTCACCGGGACGCCGTCCCGCGGTACGACGGTTACCTCGTTCGCGGTGAGATCGGTGACCACGGTGCACAACGTGAGCAGGGGATCGTCGCCCTCTGCACTGCGGAATACGCCGGGACCGCGCAGGATTCCTTGGAACCAGAGGGAATCCGGTTCGTCGGGCACAGTCAGGGTTCGCAGGACGTCGCCTCGTACTCGACTCTCACCGTCGCGGCCCAGCTCGCCGAGCGCGCCGTCGTCGGCGTTCAGCCAGCGAGCGTGATTGGTATGCCAGAGCAGCGGATCCGGTTCGGTCGTCGCGGTTCGCCCGGCCGCCGTCTCGACGCACAAGACCCGGCCGGTGCCGATTTCGCCGGCGGTGTACGCGAAACCGCCCGCGCTCGGGTTCCGCGCCAGGAACTGAGCCAGTTCGTCCATAGTGGACACATGTTGGGCGGCGCGGGCGACGAAATGGCGTCCCGGCGCGAGCGCGGGTGCCGAAACCGGGAGATGATCGATCCCCCAGACCAGGCCGTTCCCGGTGGCACAGAACGCATTGGCCGGCACGAATCCCGGATACCACAGGACGGTGACCGGAACCTCGCCGTCCACGGCCAGTGTCAGCAGCATGAGACGGCCATGCAGCACCGCCGCGCCGTCCTCGTTGTGCGCCACCAGGGATCGGCGTCCGCACCAGCCGAGGTCCGAACAGCCCGTGCCGTCCGCGGCACCGACATCACCACGGAGATTCGCCAGCCACAGCTCGTCCGTGCCACGACCGGCCCCGGCGGCGATGTCGTCGAGTTCCTTCGCCTCCCTCGGGAAACGCTGCCGGGTCACCGCGACCAGATCGGCGAACCGGGTCCGGCCCGGCTCGGTCGAGACGTAACGCTCCAGCTTCGCGCGTTCCGGCATCGCTTCGAGGACCGCGGCGATGTCGTCTTCCGCCAACGCGCCGAGTTCGCGGAAGACGACGTCACGCGGCCCGCGGGCGATCACCCAGCGCAGGGTGCCGCCGAGGACCTGCTCGTCGAAGGTCGCCGTCACGAAACCCAGGGTGACAGAATGATGCTTGCATAGCAAGCCATCGACGCAACTCTACTTGCGTCGATCGGAGTCGTCGCTCTCGTAGACCTCGAACTCGGCGAGCAGATCCTCGTCTTCCAGCAGCTCAGCCCGTCCCTTCGCACCCGAACGCAGTGCCACCGCCGTGGAAAGCGCCTGCGCGAGCGAGACGAACGCGGACACCGACCGGAAGATCGTGACGCCTTCGGATTCGACGAAAAAGGTGATGTCCGCGGCTGTGGCCAGCGGCGATGCCGCATCGTCGGTCAAGGCGACCGTGACGAGCCCGCGCCGGCGGGCATATCGCAGCGCGCGGACCGTATCGGCGGTGTAGCGACGCAAGGCGATCGCGACGAAAACGTCATCGGTGCGGACGTCCCGCAGATCGTCCACGAGGGACCCCGCGACAGGTGCGACGAGCCGGACATCGGGGCGCACCATATGCAGGAGATAGGCGAGCAACTGGGCGACCGCGAGACATTTGCGCAGACCCATGACGTGCACCCGGGGTGCGGTCACGAGCAGCCCGACCACCCGGTCCCACTGCTCCGGGTCGATCAACGCGAAAGTACGCGCCAGGTTCTGCTGGTCATGCTCGGCGACCGCCGCCAGCAACTCACCCTCGGCGCCATGCTGCTCGGCACGCTCGAAGCGCTGCACGAGCTGAGCCTGCTCCGCGAGCTGCTCGCGACAGAGCCGGACGAGGGCCGGATAGCCGGACAGCTCGAGCGCGGTCGCGAAACGTACCAGTGACGATTGGTGGACCTCAGCGAGACGCGCGGTCTCGGCGATCGTGCGGAACGCCGTGCCTTGCGGGTCGGTGAGCAGAATCCGGGCGACGCGCTCCTGCCCCGGCGCGAACGTGTCCATCCGCGACTGGAGCTCGGCACGCAGCTCGGCGTAGTTCGCGGGCGGAAGGGCCACGGAGTCCTCCTGTGGTCGAATTACCGGCTCAGCGCCCTTGACGATAGCGGAGTTGCGTGTTCATGATGTCGCGCAACTCACGTTGCCTACCCGGAAGGGCTGGTCATGGCCACAGAGACGTCGACACGGTACGGGTCCTCCCTCAAACACGCACTGACCACCCGCCAGCTGACGATGATCGGTCTCGGCGGCGTCATCGGCGCGGGACTGTTCGTCGGCAGCGGGAAGGTGATCTCCTCCGCGGGTCCCGGCGTCGTCTTCGTCTACGCGGCGACCGGCTTGATCGTCATCCTGGTCATGCGGATGCTCGCCGAATTGGCCGTGGCCAGTCCGGATACCGGGTCGTTCTCGACCTACGCGTCCCGGGAGATCGGATCGTGGGCCGGACTCGCGGCAGGCTGGCTCTACGCCTACCACTGGTGCGTTGTCGTGGCGTTCGAGGCGATCGCGGGCGCGGCCGTGGCCACAAAGCTCGTGCCCGGCGTCCCGACCTGGCTGTGGGCATTGATCTTCATGAGCGCTCTGACCGCGGTGAACCTCGTCGGCGTGTCCTCGTTCGGCCGGTTCGAATACTGGTTCGCGCTGATCAAGGTGACCGCGATCATCGCGTTCATCGCGGTCGGCGTCATCGCCGTCATCGGGCTCCTACCAGGGACTCCCGCGCCGGGGCTGACGAATCTGACCGGCCACGGCGGGCTCTTCCCGGAGGGCGGGCTGCCCGTGCTGACCGCGACGCTGACGGTGTTCTTCTCCTACTTCGGCACCGAACTGGTCACCGTCGCGGCGGGCGAGGCGAAGAACCCGGTGGAATCCGTGCGCCGCAGCATGCGCAGCGTTTCGTGGCGGATCCTGGTGTTCTACGTCGGATCGGTCCTGATCGTGGTGACACTGTTGCCGTGGAACGCCGCCGAAGTCACCGCGAGCCCGTACGCCTCGGTCCTGGGCTTCCTCGGGTTGCCGGGCGCCGAAACCGTGATGAACCTGATCGTGCTCACCGCGGTGCTCTCGTGCCTGAATTCAGGGCTCTACTCGTCTTCGCGGATGCTGTTCTCGATGGCGCGGCGCGACGAAGCGCCGAAACCGCTGGGCCGCACGAACTCCGGCGGCGTGCCGAGGGCCGCCGTGCTCACCGCGTCCGCGGCCGGGTTCCTGGCCGTGGTGGCGAACTACTTCCTGCCGACCGACGCGGTGTTCACCTTCCTGCTCAGCTCCTCCGGCGCGATCGCCGTGGTGATCTACCTGTGTATCGCGATCACCCAGATCCGTGGGCGCCGCCGCCGCGAACGCGAAGGCGGCGAGCTGCCGATCCGGATGTGGGGCTTCCCTTACCTGTCCATCGTGGTCGTCGCGGCGCTGCTGGTGGTGATCGGTGGAATGGTCCTCACCTCGAGCGGCCGCGAACCACTGCTGCTCACCCTGGTCGCGACCGTCTTGGCCGTTGCCGCCGGGGTGGTGCACCAGCGTCGCCGCCGGCTCGGTTCGCCGAAATCCTGACCGGTACCGCACTCGACCCGGTCATGCGGCACCGCACGGAATAGGCCACGATCGGATTATGCGAGTTCTGATCGCGGGCGCGAGCGGGCTGATCGGCACCTCCCTGACGACACGGCTTCGCGGGTCAGGGCACGAGGTGGTCCGTCTCGTCCGCCGGGAAGAGCGCGAAGCCGACGAACGCCGCTGGGATCCCCCGGCCGGGGAGATCGCCGACGGCGCACTCGAAGGTGTTGACGCCGTCGTCAACCTCAACGGCGCGCCGCTGTTCCCGGGACGCTGGAGTGCTGCACGCAAACAGGTCCTGCTCGACAGCCGGATCGAACCGAGCGAGGTCCTCGCCGAAGCGGTCGCCGAACACGGGATCCCCGTACTGGTCAACGCCTCCGGCGTCGGCTACTACGGCGACCCCGGCCCGTCCACTGTGGACGAAACCAGTCCGGTCGGCCGCGGCTTTCTCGCCGGGCTCTGCGCCGCATGGGAAGGCGCGACCGAGATCGCGGCGACCGCCGGAACCCGCGTCGTGCGCATCCGCACCGGCTTGGTGCTCGCCCGCGAAGGCGGGCTCCTCGACGTGTTGCGGCCGCTGTTCCGCTTCGGGCTCGGCGGCAAACTCGGCAACGGGAAGCAGTACATGCCGTGGATCTCGCTCGACGACGAGGTCGGCGCGATCATCTTCGCCCTCGAAAACGACTCGCTGTCCGGGCCGGTGAACCTGTGCGGGCCACAGCCGGCGACCAACGCCGCGTTCACGAAGGCGATGGGCCGCGCCCTGCACCGGCCGGCACCGTGGCAGGTCCCCGGATTCGCGATGAAGCTGGCCCTCGGCCAAGCCGCCGACGAGATGGCCCTGTTCGGACAACGCGCCCTGCCGCGCGCCCTGGAAGCGGCCGGCTTCCAGTTCCGCCACCCGACCCTCGAGGACGCGCTTGCCGCCGCAACATGACCCGGAGGCGGTGCCCCTTCGACGCAGCCTCTACACGGTCGCCGGCACGATTCTGGTGATCGGGTTCATCCTGCTCGGCCTGCTGGTCGACGACCGACCGGCACCGGTCGACGTCGCACTCGCGGACGCCCTGCGCGGGCAGTACACCCGGCCCGCGGGGCAGGTGGCCGAGCTGATCACGAACATCCTCGGCCCGGTCCTTCCATTCATCCTCGCCGCCGCGCTGGCGATCATCGCCTACCGCCACCGCGAACTGACGCCGCTGTGCATCAAGCTGGGCATGGTGCTGGTGTTGTGCCGGCTGACCAGCCTCATCGCGAAGCCCCTCTTCCTCCGCGAGCGGCCCCGCGTGTTCCCCGACCTGAGCTATCCCAGCGGGCATGTCGTCGCCGTCGCCTGTACCGGTTTCGTCGCGGTCCTGCTGTGCGCTTGGACACGTCCGCGGCTGCTGCGCCTGTCGGTCGTGATCGCGGTCGCGGCGACGCTCGTGGGCGCACTTTGCCGCGTTGTGCTCGGGGTCCACTGGCTGACCGATACGGCCGGATCGGTGCTCGCCGTCTGCGGGGTCGGCCTGATCTCGGCGGCGGGGCTGGGCCTGCTGCCCCTACCGCGGGACGCGGCGTAATGTCGCGGGCGTGAGTTCTTCGACCAGGTCATGCCGCGCCAGCTCCGAGCCCGTCGACGTCAAGGAAATCGGGACGATCGACTACACCGAGGCCTGGGAACTCCAGCGCCGTCACGTCGTCGCCAGGGCCGACGGCGAAGGCCCCGACACGATGCTGCTGCTGGAGCACCCGTCGGTCTACACCGCCGGCAAGCGCACCGAAGCCGAGGACAGGCCGACCGACGGCACCCCGGTGATCGACGTCGACCGCGGCGGCAAGATCACCTGGCACGGGCCCGGCCAGCTCGTCGGCTACCCGATCATCAAACTCGCCGACCCGATCGACGTCGTGCACTACGTCCGGCGGCTCGAAGAAGCCCTGATCACCGTTTGCGACCAGCTCGGCATGCACACCGGCCGGGTCGAGGGGCGCAGCGGCGTCTGGATCCCGGCCGACGACCGCGGCCCCGAGCGGAAGATCGCCGCGATCGGCATCCGCGTCCAGCGCGGCGTGACCATGCACGGCTTCGAACTCAACTGCAACCCCGATCTGACCGCCTTCGACAAGATCGTGCCTTGCGGCATCCGGGACGCGGGCGTGACGTCGCTGTCGTACGAACTGGAGCGCGAAGTCACCGTCGCCTCCGTGCTGCCGATGGCGCGCGAAGCCGTTCTCGCGGCGCTCGCGGGCGAGCTGCCGGTGAACGACGAACGCCGGCTGCCCCGGCCCGAGGTTCCGGCCGCGCCCGGCGTCACCTTCGCTTTGCAGAACTGACTTTAGGAATATTAATAATTGCGTTAATCGAAACGTTTTCCTAGGCTCTCCGCCGCGGACGAAATATGAAATCCGCTCTGGGAGGAAACATGGGGAACGTCAAGCGCCTTTTCGCGGCGATCGGTGTCGCCGTCGTGGCGACGGTGAGCCTGCCGGCAATGGCCTCGGCCACACCGCCGCCCGGCTGCAACGGAATGCACAACGGCAGCAACTACGGCTGGGCACAGTGCAGCGCCTACGGAAATCACTGGTACCGAGCCTATGTGACGCACTGCAATCCGGTCTGCGGCAGGGCCAATGGCAACTGGAAACGCCACAACGAAGTGTCCGAGGTGTTCCTCAAGGCGCCCAGCACCATCACCGACCTCGGGGTTGAGATCCTCTAGCCGGAAATGCCGTGAAGGCCTCCTTCCCTACTCTCAGGGTAGGGAAGGAGGCCTTCACGGGCATTCAGTCCAGTTGAGGGGCGATCTCCGAGGCGAAGAACTCGACCTGGTCCAGATCCGAGAGGTCGAGCAACTGCAGGTAAAGCCGGGTGATCCCGGTCTTCTCCCGCCACTGCCCGATCCGCTCGACAACCTCCGAGGGCGTCCCGGCGATGCCGTTGTCCCGCAGTTCCTTCGGGTCACGCCCGATCTTCTCGGCGCGCTTGGCGACCTCGGCGTCGTCGCGGCCCACGGCGACGACAAGGGCGACCGAGCGGAGGATCTCCTTGGGGTCGCGCCCGATCTCGCGGGCGGCCTCGTCGACGCGGCCGAACTGCTCGACGGCGAATTCCGGCGGCGCGAACGGCAGGTTGAATTCGTCCGCGTAGCGCGCGGCGAGTGCCGGGGTGCGCTTTTTACCGCCACCGCCGATGATCACCGGCGGCCGCGGGCGCTGCGCGGGCTTGGGCAACGCGGGCGAGTCGACGAGCTTGTAGTGCTCGCCGTCGTAGGAGAACGTCTCCCCTTCCGGCGTCTCCCACAGCCCCGTGACGACCGCGAGCTGCTCGGCGTAGCGGTCGAACCGCTCCTTGAGCGGCGGCAGGTCGAGGCCGTAGGCGGTGTGCTCACCGTCGAACCAGCCCGAGCCGATGCCGAGTTCGACGCGACCGCCGGACATCTGGTCGACCTGCGCGACCGAGATCGCGAGGACGGACGGGTGCCGGAAGGTGGCGGCGGTGACGAGGGTGCCCAGTCGCACACGGCTGGTCTCGCGGGCGAGGCCGGCGAGCGTGATCCAGGCGTCGGTCGGTCCGGGCAAACCGGACGCCGCGCCCATTTTCATGTAGTGGTCACTGCGGAAGAAGGCGTCGTAACCAGCGGCTTCGGTGGTCTTGGCGACCCGGAGGAGGTCGTCGTAGCTGGCCCCTTGCTGGGGCTCGGTAAAGATCCTGAGGTCCACGGCGCCACCCTATAGAGGCGGCCGTCAGCTCGCTTTGCCTTGCCCGGTGGCCGAAGCACCGCGGAAGCCGACCACCAACCGCACCATGACCTCTTCGACCTGGGCACTGGTCTTCTTCGGATCCGGCGAGCTGGCGATCTCGATGGCGGCGCTCGAAAGCGCGCCGAACAGCAGCCGCGCGGTGACCTCCACCGGGACGTCGTCGACCTCGCCGACGTCGATCAGCGCCTGGATGCCGGACCGGACCAGGCCGAAGCTGCACCTGTCCTCGGCTTCCCGCCAGCGCTCCCAGCCCATGACGACCGGGGCCTCGTGAATGGCGATGCGCTGATACGCCGGGTCAAGACAGCTCTGGATGAACGCGCGCAGACCCGTGAGCGCCCGTTCCCAAGCCGGCTGCGGGCCGTTCATGATCTTCTCGAGCTTGTCGTAGACGTGACTCTCGACGGTTTCGAAGGCGGCCTCGAACAGCGCCTGCTTACCACTGAAGTGGTGATACAACGCGCCTTTCGTCACCCGGGCCCGTTTGGCGATCTCGTCGAGGGACGTGCCCGCGTACCCGCGTTTGGTGAACAGCTCCACGGCACTCTCTACGAGTGCCGACCGGGTGGACTCGGAGTAGTCCAGCCGCCTTGACCTCATTGTCGCCACCTTCACAACTTTACGCCGACGGTCGGCTCCATACTCATGGTATGTTGGCTGCTGTCAGGCCCGTACCGGGAGTATGCCGCAAACCTGCGGTATGTGCCGGGTCACGGAGGGGAGCCCACATCATGAGCTGGAACGACTTTTACCAGCGGCGAGACATCCTCGAAGCCGCTTTGCGTCAGGCGGAGCGAAACCCGTCCCGTCCGCTGTCGCTCGCTGAGATTTCCGGTGCCACCCAGTACTTCGCGAACGAAGAGGAGCTTCTGCTCGCGCTTCAGTACAAGTGGACCCAGCTGCTCGGCGGCCACCTTCGCGCCGAGCTGGCGGACCCCGACTACGCCGGCGAGCACGCGGCGATCGACCGGGTCGACGCCGTCACCCGCGCCTGGAATCGCACCATGGCCGGGCACAAGACGCTCCGCGCGGTACTCGACGCCGCTCTCGAGTCCTACCCCGCGCTGGCCTCGTCGCACGAAGCCGAGTTGCGAACGCTCGCCCTCACAGCAGGCCTCGCCGAACCGGGCGAGCCCACCGGCGAGGTCACGAAGGTCGGGCGCGCCTTCGGCACGTTGCTCCGGCACGGGCAGGCCAAACCCGCCCGCCGACGCAGCCCGATGGGTCATCTGCTGCGGCTGCTTGCGCCAAGCGCGTGACGTCCCGTGGCGGCATGTCCCACCGATGTAGTTAGCTGAGCGCCATGGCAGCTCACACCCGCTGGACCGAGGACGACATCCCGGCTCAGGCCGGCCGCACCGCATTCGTCACCGGGGCGAACTCCGGTCTCGGCCTGCGCACCGCCGAAGTACTGGCGAGCAAGGGCGCCCGCGTCCTGCTCGGCTGCCGCTCCCCCGAACGCGGGGCGAAGGCGCTCGAGCAGGTCCGCGCCGCGGCGACCGGCGAGGCACCCGAGCTGATCCGCCTCGACCTCGCCGACCTCGACTCGGTGCGCGAAGCCGCCAAGAAGGTCCAGGAGCTGTCCGGGGACCGGCTCGAGCTGCTGGTCAACAACGCCGGCGTGATGATGACCCCGCGCGGGCACACCAAGGACGGCTTCGAGACACAGTTCGGCACGAACCACCTCGGTCACGCGGTGCTGACCTGGCAGCTGCTTCCCTTGCTGCGCAAGGGAGACAAGGCCCGCGTCGTGACGCTGTCGAGTATGGCGGCGACAGGTGCTCGTATCGACACCGCGGACCCGAACTTCGAACGCCGGATGTACAACCCCGCCGCGGCCTACGGGCAGTCGAAACTCGCCAACCAGGTGTTCGCGCTCGAACTCGACCGCAGGCTGCGCGCCGCGGGCGACGACGTCATCAGCGTGACCGCGCATCCCGGCTACACCTGGACCGGGCTCGGGTCGGGAATGGCTCGGTCGTACCGCAACCCGGTGGTGCGCGCGCTCGTCGGCGCCGGCAACCGGCTCGGCGAAATCCTCATCGCGCAGAACGTCCGGCAAGGCACCCTTCCGCAGCTGTTCGCGGCGACCGCTCCCGAGGTCGAGGGCGGCGACTACATCGGCCCGCACGGCCTCGGCGGGATGCGGGGATACCCGATCAAGGTGCGGGCTCTTCCGGCCGCGCGGAGCGAATCCCTCGGCGCCGCACTCTGGGACGTGACCACGAAGTTGACGGGCGTCACCCCAGACCCCGCGTGAACGCGTCCGGATCATCGGCGGGCGTAGGGTGGCGGATGTGAGTGCTGCCCCAGATGGCCGTAAGTTGTTGCGGCTCGAGGTCCGGAATTCTCAGACTCCGATCGAGAAGAAGCCGCCGTGGATCAAGACGCGGGCGCGGATGGGTCCGGAGTTCACCGAGCTGAAGGGTTTGGTGCGTCGCGAGGGTCTTCATACCGTCTGTGAGGAGGCGGGGTGTCCCAATATTTATGAGTGCTGGGAGGATCGTGAGGCGACGTTCTTGATCGGTGGGGATCAGTGCACGCGTCGGTGTGATTTCTGTCAGATCGATACGGGTAAACCCGCTGAGCTGGATCGGGCGGAGCCGCGGAAGGTCGCGGAGTCGGTGCAGGCCATGGGCTTGCGCTACTCGACGGTGACCGGGGTGGCTCGGGATGATCTCGACGACGGTGGTGCGTGGTTGTACGCGGAGACCGTGCGGCAGATTCATGCGCTCAATCCGGGGACCGGTGTCGAGTTGTTGATTCCGGATTTCAATGCGGATCCCGATCAGTTGGCTGAGGTGTTCGGGTCGCGGCCTGAGGTGTTGGCGCACAATGTGGAGACGGTGCCGAGGATTTTCAAGCGGATCCGTCCGGGGTTCCGGTACGCGCGGTCGTTGGAGGTCATCACGCGGGCTCGTGAAGCCGGGTCTGGTGACGAAGTCGAACCTGATCCTGGGGATGGGTGAAACCCCCGATGAGGTCGCTCCGGCGATGCGGGATCTGGTCGATGCGGGCTGCGAGATCTTGACGATCACCCAGTACCTGCGGCCCTCGCCGCGGCATCATCCGGTGGACCGGTGGGTCAAGCCCGAAGAGTTCGTCGAGCATTCCAACGCCGCCGAAGCGATGGGCTTCGCTGGTGTCATGGCCGGCCCGTTGGTCCGGTCCTCGTACCGTGCGGGCCGTCTCTTCGCCCAGACCAAAGCGCACCGCGGCGAAGCGCTTTCGGAAAACCTCGCGCACCTCGCGGCCGAAGGCCCCGCGGCACAGGAAGCCAGCTCGCTGCTCGCGAGGTGACTCCAGTCAC
Organism: uncultured Actinomycetota bacterium; assembly: GCA_963766045.1. GTDB lineage: Bacteria > Actinomycetota > Actinomycetes > Mycobacteriales > Pseudonocardiaceae > Amycolatopsis. Next base: position 428,123 of record CAVXYN010000004.1, read on the forward strand.
CCTCGCGGCGACCTCATCACCCGAAAGGTCACAAATCGGTAATGTGGCCCAGTGGCGTTGGTAACGGATCTTCTTAATTGGCTGCAGGGACTCCCCGAACCGGGACTGGTGGCGGCGACCGGTGGACTGGTGTTCGCCGAATGCACCATCGGGCTCGGCTTCATCGCACCGGGTGAATCAGGACTGCTGATCGCGGCGACGACCGCGACCTCGGTCCCGCGATTCCTGACCCTGTGGGCGGTCGTGACGGTCTGCGCCGCACTCGGCGACTCCCTCGGATACGCCATCGGCAAACGCTTCGGCCCCCGCCTGCGCGAGACCAAGCTGATCCGCAAGTACGGCCTCGACGCCTGGGACAAGGCGACAGGCGTGCTGGAACGGCGAGGCGCGTGGGCGGTGTTCTTCGCGCGGTTCCTGCCGGTCATCCGCACGCTGACGCCGGCCGCGTCGGGCACCTCCGGCCTGCCGTTCCGCAAGTTCCTGCCCGCGGCCGCGGCCGGCGCGGCCTGCTGGTCGGCGATCCACATCAGCATCGGCGCCGCGCTCGGTGAGGCCGCGAAGAAGGTCGAAGGCGTGCTCAACACCGGTGGCCTCGTCATCGTCGGCGTTCTCGTCGGCGTCGCGGTGTTCTTCCTGCTGCGCTACAAGAAGAAAAGGGCACTCGCCGGTACCCCGGTCGAGGAAGCCATCCCGGCGAAGGTCGGCGCCGACGACTAGATTCCGGGCATGACCGCCCTGAACCTGCCCCAGCCGATCGGCTTCGTCCTCGGCGGCGGAGGCAGCCTCGGCGCCATGCAGGTCGGGATGCTGCAGGCCCTCGCGGAAGCCGAGGTCACCCCCGACCTCGTCGTCGGCACCTCCGTGGGTTCACTGAACGCGACCGTACTGGCCCTCGGCGGGGAATCGCGGGACAGGCTGAGCCGGATCTGGTCACGGATGACCAGGCACGAGGCCTTCCCCGGCGGTGTGCTCAGCCAGGTGAGGACCTTGCGGCACAGCAAGACGAACCTGTTCCCCAACACCGGTCTCGCCGCGATCATCGACGGGCACATCGGCGAAGGCGTCCGGTTCGAAGACCTCGCCCTGCCGCTCGGCGTCGTCGCCACGGACGTCGACACGGCCGAGCCGCTGCTGATCCGCTCCGGGCCCGTTCTGGCGCCGCTGCTGGCGAGTTGCGCGATCCCGGGGATCTACCCGTCCGTACCGTTCGAGGGACGTCAGCTCTACAACGGTGGCCTTGTCGCCAACGTGCCGATGCGCCAGGCGCTGTCGATGGGCGCGAAATCGCTCGTGGTGCTCGACTGCGCGTTCCCCGGCCGGATGCCCGGCACACCGAAGACCTTCGCCGAGGTGATGATGTTCACCGCGATGATCAGCATGCGCAACCAGGCCGTCCTCGAGGCGCCGATCGCCGCGGCCGAAGTACCCGTCGTTTACGTGCCGGGTCCGCTGCCGGTGCGGGTCAGCCCGCTGGACTTCAGCCACACCACCGCGCTGACCAGCGAGGCCTACGAAGCCGCGAAGACGTACCTCGGAGAATTGCGGGTCGACGGGCCTGGTCTTTATGGAGCACCTGGTCTCGTCGTGGCGTGATCCGCACCACGCCGATGCACCTATCCGCCATCGGTCACGTCTTCTTCGTCGCGTAGTTTTAATGGTGAAGTTTCCCTGAACGAGCAACATAAAAAGAGACCCCATATGTTTCCCAAGAAGACATTACTTTCGACCGCCGGAATTCTCGCCGCAGCACTGCTGTTCGCGGCCTGCTCGTCCGGCGGCGACAACGGAAACGGTGATACGAATTCGACCGGCAGCGGTGCCGAATCGGACGAAAGCCCGGTTTCGGTGAAAATCGATCCGGCGGAAGGGAACGGCATCAATCCGGCGACTCCTGTCGTCGTCAAGGCCGAGCACGGCACGCTGACCGACGTCGCCGTCACCAACGCCGACAAGGGAAACCAGGTGAAGGGCAAGCTGGCCGACGACAAGCGTTCGTGGACCACGACCGAACCGCTCGGCTACAACAGCACGTACAAGATCGTGGCGCATGCCAAGGGCAAGGACGGGAAACCGATCGAGCAGCAGGGCAGCCTGTCCACGGTGAACCCGAAACAGCAAGTCAATCCGAACCTCATCCCGGCTCCTGGCGCGGTCGCCTCGGCGGGCATCGGAGTCGGCCAGCCGATCGTCTTCAGCTTCGGGGAGCCGGTGAAGAACAAGGCCGACGTGGAGAAGAAGCTCTCGGTCGAGTCGACACCGAAGCAGGAAGGCAGCTGGTATTGGATGGACGACAAGAACGTCCATTACCGGCCGAAGGAATATTGGCAGCCGGGGACGACGCTCAAAGTCTCGGCGATGGTCTACGGGGTCGATTTCGGCAATGGCGTCTACGGCGCCACCGACCGCACCGAGACCTACAAGGTGCACGATTCGTGGGTCGCGAAGGCCGACGGCAACACCGAGCAGATGCAGATCTTCCACAACGGCCAGATGGTGAAGGCCATGCCCATTTCCATGGGCAAGGACGCCACACCGACGCATTTGGGCGCGCACGTCATTTCGGACAAACACGAGAACTACACCATGGATTCGTGCACTTATGGCGTATGCCAGGGACAGCCGGGCTATTACCGGTCGAACGAGAAGTGGTCTTCGCGGATCTCCAACGACGGCGAGTTCGTCCACGAGAACCCGAACAGCGTGGGGGCGCAGGGCAGTTCCAACGTGTCGCACGGCTGCATCAACCTCAACGCCGCGAACGCGCAGTGGTTCTTCCAGAACATGGGGCTCGGCGACGTCGTCGAGGTGACGAACTCCGGCGGGCCGCAGCTGCCGGTGTGGGACCTCTACGGCGACTGGTCGAAGTCGTGGGCGGACTGGCAGGCGGGGAGCGCGCTGAAGTAGGGCTGAGGTAGGGGGATGATGGGCCGGTGACCACCACCGATCCCCAAGCCGAGGCGAGCAGGGCCCGCTCGCTGGTGGCCGGCGCCGGCCGGATCGTCGCGTTGACCGGCGCCGGGATCTCCACCGACTCCGGGATCCCCGACTTCCGCGGCCCGCAGGGCCTGTGGACCCGCGATCCGGCCGCGGAGAAGATGTCGAACCTCCAGGCGTACCGAAGCAGCCGGGAAGTCCGTGAACGGACCTGGCAGGCCCGGACGGTCCATCCCGGCTGGGATGCGAAGCCGAACGCCGCGCACCGCGCCCTGGTACGCCTGGAGAAGTCCGGAACGCTGACGCATATCGTCACGCAGAACATCGACCGCCTGCATCAGAAGGCGGGCTCGTCGCCCGAGCGAGTGCTCGAACTGCACGGGACGATGTTCGAGTCGGTCTGCCTGTCCTGTGACGACCACCGGGACATGCGGGAAGCCCTGGACCGGGTCCGCGCGGGCGAAACCGATCCGCCTTGTCTGCTGTGCGGCGGAATCCTGAAGTCCGCCACCATCTCCTTCGGTCAGCAACTCGACCGCGAACTGCTTCACGCGGCCAAAGCCGCCGCCGAGTCGAGCGATCTGCTGTTGGTGGCCGGTTCTTCCCTGAGCGTGCAGCCCGCCGCCGGTCTGGTCAGTGTCGCGTCCCGGGCTGGCGCTGCCGTGGTGATCTGCAATGGCTCGGAAACGCCGTACGACCATGTCGCCTCGGCCCTCGTCCGCGGTCCCCTAGGCGAAACCCTCCCCGCCCTCATCCCGTAACACGCGTGATTGGACGGGTCACACGCGTGATTGGACGGGCATCACTCGTGTGACCGGTCTGATCACGGGTGTTACCTTTTCCCGCACGGTGCTGGGGAGATGAAAAAGGTCCAGGCCGGGAGAACGCTGGGTTCTCGACCGGCCTGGACCTTCTTCTTTAATTTTAGTCCGGCGGTGTCCTACTCTCCCACAACCCTTCGGTTGCAGTACCATCGGCGCTGTCAGGCTTAGCTTCCGGGTTCGGAATGGGACCGGGCGTTTCCCTGACGCTATGACCACCGAAACACTGTGAAACAACACAAGCGTCTGGCTTGGTGTTTCAGAGCTGTAGAGTGGATGCGTAACATCTTTGTGGGCAAGTCCTCGGCCTATTAGTACCAGTCAACTCGATAACACATTACTGTGCTTCCATTTCTGGCCTATCAACCCAATGGTCTGTTGGGGGCCTTAACCCACAAGGGGTGGGATACCTCATCTTGGAACAGGCTTCCCGCTTAGATGCCTTCAGCGGTTATCCCTTCCGAACGTGGCTAACCAGCCATGCCACTGGCGTGACAACTGGCATACCAGAGGTTCGTCCGTCCCGGTCCTCTCGTACTAGGGACAGCCTTCCTCAAGTATCCTACGCGCGCGGCGGATAGGGACCGAACTGTCTCACGACGTTCTAAACCCAGCTCGCGTGCCGCTTTAATGGGCGAACAGCCCAACCCTTGGGACCTACTCCGGCCCCAGGATGCGACGAGCCGACATCGAGGTGCCAAACCATGCCGTCGATATGGACTCTTGGGCAAGATCAGCCTGTTATCCCCGGGGTACCTTTTATCCGTTGAGCGACACCCCTTCCACCAGGTGGTGCCGGATCACTAGTCCCGACTTTCGTCCCTGCTCGACATGTCTGTCTCACAGTCAAGCTCCCTTGTGCACTTGCACTCAACACCTGATTGCCAACCAGGCTGAGGGAACCTTTGGGCGCCTCCGTTACTCTTTAGGAGGCAACCGCCCCAGTTAAACTACCCATCAGGCACTGTCCCTGAACCAGATCATGGTCCGAGGTTCAGATTCCCAATCCGACCAGAGTGGTATTTCAACAACGACTCCACCAACACTAGCGTGCCGGCTTCACAGTCTCCCACCTATCCTACACAAGCCGAACCGAAAACCAATACCAAACTATAGTAAAGGTCCCGGGGTCTTTCCGTCCTGCCGCGCGTAACGAGCATCTTTACTCGTAGTGCAATTTCGCCGGGCCTGTGGTTGAGACAGCCGGAAAGTCGTTACGCCATTCGTGCAGGTCGGAACTTACCCGACAAGGAATTTCGCTACCTTAGGATGGTTATAGTTACCACCGCCGTTTACTGGCGCTTAAATTCTCAGCTTCACCCCGAAGGGTTAACCGGTCCTCTTAACGTTCCAGCACCGGGCAGGCGTCAGTCCATATACATCGTCTTGCGACTTCGCATGGACCTGTGTTTTTAGTAAACAGTCGCTTTCCGCTGGTCTCTGCGGCCACCCACCCCTAGTCCGCGAAGGACTTCAGGATGTTTGGCCCCCCTTCTCCCGAAGTTACGGGGGCATTTTGCCGAGTTCCTTAACCACAGTTCACCCGATCGCCTTAGTATTCTCTACCTGACCACCTGTGTTGGTTTGGGGTACGGGCCGTGCATACACTCGCTAGAGGCTTTTCTCGGCAGCATAGGATCACTCTACTTCACCTCAATCGGCTACGCATCACGTCTCAGCCTCATGAAACACGGATTTACCTATGTTTCGGCCTACACGCTTACACCAGTACTACCACTCACTGGCGGAGCTACCTTCCTGCGTCACCCCATCACTCGACTACTACGGAATCAGATCCCACGCTCCACAACCACCACGCTGCCCGAAGGCTTTGCGATGGCGCTTCGGGTGGTTAGTATCAACCGCCTCATCCTGGGCGCATATGCTCGGGTACGGGAATATCAACCCGTTATCCATCGACTACGCCTGTCGGCCTCGCCTTAGGTCCCGACTTACCCTGGGCGGATTAGCCTGGCCCAGGAACCCTTGGTCATCCGGCGGCAGAGTTTCTCACTCTGCATTCGCTACTCATGCCTGCATTCTCACTCCCACACCCTCCACGACTGGCTTCCGCCGCCGCTTCCCTGGATGCAGGACGCTCCCCTACCCATCCACACCACTGCACCACACTCTCAAGGAGGCGGTGGATGTATATGTGTGAATGACACAGCTTCGGCGGTGTGCTTAAGCCCCGCTACATTGTCGGCGCAGGACCACTTGACCAGTGAGCTATTACGCACTCTTTCAAGGGTGGCTGCTTCTAAGCCAACCTCCTGGTTGTCTGGGCAATCCCACATCCTTTCCCACTGAGCACACACTTAGGGGCCTTAGCTGGTGTTCTGGGCTGTTTCCCTCTCGACGACGAAGCTTATCCCCCGCCGTCTCACTGCCACGCTCTCACTTATTGGTATTCGGAGTTTGGTTGATTTCGGTAACCCGGTAAGGCCCCTAGACCATCCAGTAGCTCTACCCCCAACAAGAAACACGTGACGCTGCACCTAAATGCATTTCGGGGAGAACCAGCTATCACGGAGTTTGATTGGCCTTTCACCCCTACCCACAGCTCATCCCCTCAGTTTTCAACCTAAGTGGGTTCGGCCCTCCACGACGTCTTACCGACGCTTCAGCCTGGCCATGGGTAGATCACTCCGCTTCGGGTCTAGACCACGCGACTCATTCGCCCTATTCAGACTCGCTTTCGCTACGGCTACCCCACACGGGTTAACCTCGCCACGCAGCACTAACTCGCAGGCTCATTCTTCAAAAGGCACGCCATCACCGTAACATCACAAAGATGTGCTCGGGCTCTGACGGCTTGTAGGCACACGGTTTCAGGTACTCTTTCACTCCCCTCCCGGGGTACTTTTCATCTTTCCCTCACGGTACTAGTCCGCTATCGGTCTTCAGGAAGTATTTAGGCTTACCGGGTGGTCCCGGCAGATTCACAGCAAATTCCACGAGCTCGCTGCTACTCGGGAACACCAAACAAACAATCCACAACGTGTTTTCGCGTACGGGACTCTCACCCACTCCGGTCCACCATCCCAGATGATTCCACTAACACGCGCGACCATTCCGAGGACTGTCAGATCCTCGACGCTGGGTCCCACAACACCACACACA
>CAVXYN010000004.1:437500-1743424 GCA_963766045.1 uncultured Actinomycetota bacterium
GGGGGGTCCCTTATTTCGCGCCGATGCTCTGACCTGCGTCGATCTACGTCGCCTCGGTCTGCTCGCCGGGTACGACCGGTTCTCCGTGCGTGGCGACCACGGTCAGCGCGACGAGGCCGGCCGTGAGGAGCGCGGCGATGTGGATCGGCGCGGGAGTGAACGAGGCCGCGAGCACGAGCACCGCGATCACCGGGTAGCCGATCGCGATCGGACGACATTCGTTGGTGGGCCCGATATGCATCGACCAGACGCTCAACAGGTAGATCGCGACCGGCACCGTGGTCGCCATGGCCGCCGGGATCGAACCCACATGCGCCGTATGGGTGTCGTAGTCGACCGCGACCTCGAGTCCAGCGCCGACGGCTGCCGCCGAAGCGAAGATCAGATAGTGGCCGTAACCCCAGCTCGTGACGGTGAGCAGGTTCTTCGCCTTCGCGAGTCGCGCGTGGCCGGGCTGGTCGAAGTACAGCCACCACAACGAAAAGAGCAGGACGAGCCCCGCGGCGGCGAGTGCGATCAGGCTGCCGATGTGCTCGCCGGTGTCGAGTCCCTCCCTGACCGCGGTCGACGCGCTCAGGACGGATTCACCCAGCACGATGATCGTGAACAGGCCATAGCGTTCGGCGATATGGTGCGGATGCCAGCTCGTCGGTCCCCTGCGCTCCGCGATCACCGGAATCGCGAGTTCGGCCAGCAGCAGCACGAAGAACGACGGAACGCCCATCGATTCCGGCAGACCGAGACGCACGATCCAGAGGATCTGGACGATCGAGATACCCGCGACATAGCGCAGTGCGGCCGGGCGGCAGCCGGGATCGGTGCGCGCGGCACGCAGCCACTGCACGACCATCGCGAGCCGCATCAGGACATAGCCGGCCACCGTGATCCGGAAGTCGCCTTCGAAGGCCGATTCGACGCCGGCCGCCACGGTCAGCCCGCCGGCGATCTGCACCAACGTCACCAACCGGTACGGGACGTCGTCTGTGTCGAACGACGAAGCGAACCAGCTGAAATTCAGCCAGCCCCACCAGATCGCGAAGAACACCATCCCGAAGCTGAGCACCCCGTGCCCGATGTGGTTCTCGGAGATCGCGTGATGAAGACCGGCCGCGGCCTGCGCGACGGCGACCACGAAACACAGGTCGAACAACAATTCCAGCGGAGTGGCGACCCGATGGCCTTCACTCGAATTCCGCGAGGTCATCGGCCGGTACCAAACCCGCCGTACTGAACGATCCGCCATCGGTGCTCCTCGCAAACTCGGACTGACGAGATCTTCTCAGCCGGACACGATTCACACACTCGGGGAAACGCAGCAGGTGGGCCCAAGGCGCCCTCCCCCGTGGCTCCCAGGCCCACCCGCGCGGACTTCACCGGGTCTCTGGCTTCAGTGGACGCGAACCGGCTGCCGCCGAACGGTCCCCCGCGGACGCCGACGGCTATCCATCGGCTCGTGACCGTGGGTGTCCATTCCCTAGAACTCCGGACCCGCCACGACCGCTTCGGCCGATCGCCCCATCCCCGGGCGATCGACAGAAATGCCACTGTAGGTAGCCAAGATACATCAGTGAAGGCTCCGTAAGGTCTACCTGGTTGCTCTGAGTAGCACCAGTGCCTTTTGGCCGGTGTCACTCGGATGGAGCATCACCTCTCGCCGACCGTAGTCATCGACGGGGTCGAGGTCCCTCAGCCGCGTTGACTGTCGGCGGCCGCTTGGGCAGCTTGCTCCCGCTCGGTGAGCAAACGCCGGTTCCGGCGAGCCCGGAGTTCGATCACCGCGAGCAAGAGCGCCGAACAGGTCAGTCCGGCCGCGCAGAGCATCGCGGCGGTCAACGCGGACGAGTAGCCGCCGCTCGCGGCGAGCACCGCGTGGAACACCGACGCGAGCACGACCGTCCCGATCGCGGTCCCGATCCGCTGTCCGGTCTGCAGCGCACCCCCGGCGACCCCGGCCATCGACGTCGGCACGCATTCCAGGGTCAGCGTCGTATTGGGTGAGATGACCATGCCGCCGCCGATACCCGCGATTAGCAGAGGCAGGGCGAAGTACCAGCCCGCGTCGGCGGCGGGGGCCTGGCCGGCGAGAACGGCGACCGTCACCATGCCGGCGATCACCATGCCCAGGCCGGCGACGGTGAGCTTGCGTCCCCACGTCGGGACCAGCCGTCCCGCGACCGCCGCGGCGACGGCGGAACCGAGCGCGAACGGGGTGACGGCGAGGCCCGATTCCAGTGGGGTGTATCCGAGCCCCTGCTGGAAGAAGATCGCGAAGACCAGCCACATTCCGGTGAACCCGCAGAAGTACAGCGCGCCGACCGCGGCACCGGAGGCGTATCCGGGAGTCCCGGTGAACAAGCGGGTGTCCAGCAGTGGCGGCCGGCCGCGTCGGACCATCGAGCGCTCCCAGCGCACGAAGGCGAACCCGAAGACCACGGCGACCAGGAACAGCCACCAAAGACTGCTGAGCCCGCCCTGTTCGGATTCGATCAACGGGAGCAGCACGCCGAGAACCGCGACGCCCAGCAGCAGGATGCCGACGAAGTCGATCTCGCCGCGCAGACTTCGCTCGGTTTTCGGTGTCTTCGGAAGCCATCTCAGCGCCAGGGCGAACGCGAGTACCCCGATCGGCACGTTCACGTAGAAGACCCAGCGCCAGCCTTCCGGATCACCGAACACGGCGAGGATCACCCCACCGAGGACCGGCCCGACCGCGGTCGAAATCCCCACGGTGGCGCCGAACATGCCGAACGCCCGGCCGCGTTCGGCGCCGCGGAACAGGTCCTGGATCATGCCGCTGTTCTGCGGCGTCATCATTCCCGAGGCGAAACCCTGCAGGAGCCGCGCGATGATCAGCATCGTCTCGTTCGGTGCCGCACCGGCGAAGGCGCTCGTCAGCACGAAGGCGGCGAGCGCGTACAGGAACATCCGGCGGCGGCGGCCGAGCGCGTCGCCGAGTCGTCCGCCGGAGACGAGCACCAGCCCGAACGCCAAGGCGTAACCCGAGACGACCCACTGGATTCCGCCGCTCGACGCGCCGAGGTCCTTCTGGATCGACGGCAGCGCCGTGTTGACGATGCTGACGTCGAGCAGTCCCATGAACCCGGCCGCGAGCGAAACGGCCAGCGCCTTCCAGCGCCGCGGATCGGGTTCGTAGGAGGTCATCACGTGCTGGCGGCGATCCCCGGGATGCCCTTGAGCTCACCGATCAGCATCGACGACACCTTCACCGGATAGTCGTAGAGCGCGAACACCGTCTGGTGGCTCTGCCCGACCAGTTTCAGGTGCACCGGGGTTTCTCCCTTGTGCGCCAGGAGGGTCTGCTTCAGCTCGCTGACCACCGACTGGTCGATCTTTTCAGCCGCGGCCAGCAGCACGAGCGGCAGGTCGTCGTCGCCGTTGCCGATCTCGGACAGGTCGAGCGGCACCAGCCCGCCGCCGAAGACGGACATCTTGTCCTCACGCCAGTTGACCCGGCCTTTGACCAGGACCGCGTTGTCCTCGATGAGGTCGCCGGCGAACATCGCGTACGCCTTCGGGAAGTAGAGGACCTCGAGCGCGGCGTCCATGTCCTCGACCGTGCAGATCGCCCAGGGCTCGCCCTTCTTGTTGACCCGGCGTTCCAGCGAGGTGATCAATCCGGAGATGATCAGCTCGCCTTCCTTCGGCGGGTCGGCGAGGATCGCGGCGATCGGGCGCGGGGCGTGTTTGCGCAGGATGCGTTCGGCGCCGTCCAGCGGATGCGCCGACACGTAGAGGCCGAGCATTTCCCGTTCGTAGGCGAGGAGTTGCTTGCGCGGATACTCCTCTTCGCCGAACTTCAGATGCGCGAGCGGTGATGAGGACGCCGCCGCGTCCGCGTCGTCGTCCCCGCCGAAGCCGAACAGGTCGAACTGGCCCATCGCCTCCTGGCGTTTGAGCGGGACCACGGCCTCGACCGCGTCCTCGTGCACCTGGATCATCGAAAGCCGGGTGTTGCCGAGCGAGTCGAATCCGCCCGCCTTGATCAGCGATTCGATGACCCGCTTGTTGCAGGCCACCAGTTCGGACTTGTCGAGGAAGTCGGTGAAGGTGGAGTACTTCCCCTTCTCCCCGCGGGTCTTGATGATCGACTCGACGACGTTCGCGCCGACGTTGCGGACGGCGCCCATTCCGAAGCGGATGTCGTCCCCGACGGCCGCGAACCTCAGCGCCGACTCGTTGACGTCCGGCGGGAGCACCTTGATCCCGAGGCGGCGGCACTCCGAGAGGTAGACCGCGGACTTGTCCTTGTTGTCACCGACCGAGGTCAGCAGTGCGGCCATGTACTCCGGGGTGTAGTTCGCCTTGAGGTACGCGGTCCAGTAGGAGATCAGGCCGTACGCGGCCGCGTGGCTCTTGTTGAACGCGTAGCCGGCGAACGGGAGGATCGTGTCCCACAGCGCCTTGATCGACTCGGACGAGAAGCCGCCGGGAAGCAGGTCGCTCCCCTTCATCCCGGCCTCGAAACCCTCGAACTCCTTCTCGAGGACTTCCTGCTTCTTCTTGCCCATCGCGCGGCGGAGCACGTCCGCGCGGCCCATCGAGTACCCGGCCACCTTCTGGCCGATGTGCATGATCTGCTCTTGATAGACGATCAGCCCATAGGTGTCGGCCAGGATCTCCCTGAGGGGCTCTTCGAGCTCGGGGTGGATCGGTTTGACCTTTTGCCGCCCGTTCTTGCGGTCGGCGTAGTCGTTGTGCGCGTTCATGCCCATCGGGCCGGGGCGGTACAGCGCGCCTACTGCCACGATGTCGTCGAACAGCGTCGGCTGCATCCGGCGCAGCAGATCCCGCATGGGCCCGCCGTCCAGCTGGAACACGCCGAGCGTGTCACCGCGGGAAAGCAGTTTGTACGTCTCGGGATCTTCGACGCCGAGGGTGTCGAGGTCGATGTCGACCCCGCGGTTGGTCTTGATGTTGTCGATCGCGTCGCCGATGACGGTCAGGTTCCGCAGGCCAAGGAAGTCCATCTTGAGCAGGCCGATGTTCTCACACGACGGGTAGTCCCAGCCGGTGATGATCGAACCGTCGTCGCGCTGCCACAGTGGGATCGCGTTGGTGAGCGGCTCACTCGACATGATGACCGCGCAGGCGTGGACGCCCGCGTTGCGGATCAGCCCTTCGAGACCACGCGCGGTGTCGAAGATCGTCTTGCACTCTTCGTCGGTCTCGACGAGCGTGCGGACCTCGGCGGCCTCGCCGTAGCGTTCGTGCTTCGAGTCGACGATGCCCGAGAGCGGGATGTCCTTCGCCATGATCGGCGGCGGCAGCGCCTTCGAGATCCGGTCCGCGATCGCGTAGCCGGGCTGGCCGTAGTGGACGCGGGCAGAGTCCTTGATCGCCGCCTTGGTCTTAATGGTGCCGAAGGTGATGACCTGCGCGACCTTGTCGACGCCGTACTTGTCGGTGGCGTAGCGGATCATCTCGCCGCGGCGGCGGTCGTCGAAGTCGATGTCGATATCGGGCATCGAGACGCGCTCGGGGTTCAGGAACCGCTCGAACAGCAGCTTCTGCGGGATCGGGTCCAGGTTGGTGATACCTAGGACGTACGCGACCAGCGAACCCGCCGCCGAACCACGGCCGGGACCGACGCGGATGCCGACCTTACGGGCGTAGTTGATGAGGTCGGCGACGATGAGGAAGTAGGCGGGGAAGCCCTTCCCGATGATGACGTCGAGCTCGATCTCGATGCGCTCGTTGTAGTACTCGTCCGGCACGCCGTCGGGGTACCGCCACTTGAGGCCGCGCGCGACCTCTTCCCGCAGCCAGGTGCCCTGGTCGTAACCCTCGGGGACCTCGAAGAACGGCAGCCGGTCCTTGTGGGTGTAGACGTCTTTGTAGGACTCGACGCGTTCGGCGATGAGCAGGGTCGAGTCGGCGGCGCCGGGGACCTCTTTGTCCCAGTACTCCCGCATGTCGGCGGCCGACTTCAGGTAGTAGCCGTCACCGTCGAACTTGAACCGGTTGGGGTCGTTCAGCGTCTTGCCGGCCTGCACGCACAGCAGCGCGGAGTGGGTGTCGGCCTGGTCCTTGGTGACGTAGTGCGAGTCGTTGGTGGCCAGCGGCTTGAGGTCGAGCAGCTTGCCGATCTCGAGCAGGCCTTCACGGACCGACCGCTCGATCGGCAGGCCGTGGTCCATCAGCTCGAGGAAGAAGTTCTCGGCGCCGAAGATGTCCTTGTAGTCCGACGCCGCCTGGATCGCCTCGGTGCGCTGGCCCAGCCTGAGCCGGGTCTGCACCTCGCCGGACGGGCACCCGGTGGTCGCGATGATGCCTTCGTGGTTCTCCGCGATCAGCTCGCGGTCCATCCGGGGCTTGCGGTAATAGCCTGTCATGCTGGCTTCGGACGACAGCTTGAACAGGTTCCGCAGCCCGGTGGCGTTCGCGGCGAGCATCGTCATGTGGGTGTACGCACCGGCACCCGAGACGTCGCCGCCCTCACCCAGTTCGTCGGCGCCACGCTGGTTCGACTGCCCCCAGAAGACCGGCTTCTTGTGGAACCGGCTCTCCGGCGCGATATACGCCTCGATGCCGATGATCGGCTTCAGCTCGTGTTTGACGGCCTGCTGGTAGAACTCGTCGGCGCCGTACATATTGCCGTGGTCGGTCATCCCGACCGCGGGCATGCCGAGGCGCGACGCCTCCTTGAACAAGGGGGCGATCTTCGCCGCACCATCGAGCATCGAGTACTCGGTATGTACGTGCAGGTGGACGAAGGAATCGTTCGACACCAGCGAAAACCTCCCCTAGGCAGACGGGACGCGACGCGCCCGAGGCACCCCAGCCTAACCCCGGCGCTATTCGCCCGCCGCCCCCGCCGGGGGTGTGTCTCGGACGCCTTTTGGTACAGCGCTCGTCAGCCGAGGCGGGCCGTCACCGCCTCGGCGTCGAACGCCGCCGGGTCGAACGCCGAGGCGTCCTCGAGGTCGAGCCACTCCAGCCGGTCCGCATGCTCGGGATGGGCCGGATCAGCGAGGATCTCGGTCAGGTAGGTGTAGCCGCCGATCCCGCCGCAATCCTCGGGCGGTCCGGCGCGGCGGCCGCCCGTGGAAACGGAAACTCGAAGCCGAACCCCTCTGCCTCGACCCCACCCAGACACCCCGGCGCAACACGATGCGCCTCCGGGTATAAGCCCGATGTCGTGTCATACCTCAGGTGGATGCGGAGGGAGTCCGGCCACTGGAAACGTCGAGGTGACGATCAACCATCCGGGGAGGGGAAGCCGGTGAAACCGACGATGCGCGCGCTCGGCGTGGCATTCGCCTGTACGACCTTGCTGCTGAGTGGGACCGCCGCCGCGACCGCGGAGCCCGAAGCTCTGGGCTCGGTCAAGTGGACGCCGTGCCCGGAACGCCCCGAGGTCGACTGCGGCACGGTGACCGTGCCGGTCGACTGGGCGAAGCCCGGCGGCGAGAAGATGAACGTGACCATCGCACGACGCAAGGCGACGGATCCTGCGAAGCGGATCGGCTCGCTGCTGATCGATCCGGGCGGACCCGGCGGCTCCGGCGTGAACTTCGCGTTCGACGCGAACCTGTACTTCAGCCCGGAGATCGCGGCCAAGTTCGACCTCGTCGGCTTCGACCCACGAGGTGTGGCCCGCAGCAACCCGATCGTCTGCTCACGTGAACTGCTCGGGAAGGGGCCGAGGTCGGCCCCGGTGAACCCGGCCGAATACCGGCGGCTGCTGGCCTTCAACGGCGAACTGCGCGCCGACTGCCGCAAGCGCAGCGGCGCGATCTACGACCACGCCTCGACCGCCGAGGTCGCGCAGGACATGGACGCGATCCGCCGCGCACTGGGCGAGCGGAAGCTCAACTACTACGGTCTCTCCTACGGCACGATCATGGGCCAGCACTACGCCGAACGCTTCGGCCGGAACATCCGCGCCATGATCATCGACTCGAATATGGACCACAGCCTCGACCTTCGCCGGTTCGTGGCGAGCGAAGCCCGCACGGTCGAGGACTCGTTCCTCGAGTTCGTGAAATGGAACGACCGCACGGCCACCAGCCCGTTGCACGGCAAGAATGTCGACGAGATCTGGTTCGGTCTGCTCGCCAAAGCCGACCGCGGCGAACTCTTCGATCCGCAGCAACCGGATCGCAAGATCACGGCCGTCGAGCTCACCCGGACGGCCGTCGGCCAGGCATACGGTCCGGACTGGTGGAACTTCGCCGGGGCCATCGCGTCGCTGAACACGGGCACGCCGGCGCCGGCGAAGGCGCTCGCGGACGAGGTCGTGAACAACCCGACCGCTCCCATCCTGTGCAACGACTACGACCTCGCCCCGCGGAACTTCGGCGAGTACCGGAGCCTGATGGAGCTCAGCGAGCGCCTCGCGCCGCACACGCGGGGGTTCTCGCTGGGCGGGAACGCGATGCTCTCGTGCGCCGGCGCGCCACCCGCCTCGAACCCACAGCGACCGCTGAACATCCGGAACGCCCCGAAGATCCTTCTGGAGAACGCGAAGCACGACCCGGCGACTGCTTACGAGTGGGCCGTGAACGCGCACCGGCAGTCGGCGGACACCACGGTGTTCCTGACCTACGACGGCTGGGGTCACGGCGTGTACGGCCGCAACGACTGCACTCAGACGATCAGCGACCGCTACCTGGTGGACCTGAAGACGCCACGGGACGGCACGCACTGTGCGGCTACCGAACCTTCGCCGCCTTCGCCGCCGGGTACGGCGAAGGCGGAGGTGCGGCTGCCCGCCGGTCCCTGGGCTGCCCACTCGACCCGCCGGTAAGCCCTCCTTCGCGTGCTGTGAACGCGACGTTCCTTGCAAATTTTGCAAGGAACGTCGCGTTCACAGCGTCCGGGCGGCTCCCGGCCGAGGCTTGTGACCCTCGCCACCCACCTTGTGATTCCTTGACAAAGCACACCGCCCGACCGCACGATCCGTTCCATGAACCTGTCTGACAGCCAGACAGCCGGACACGGTGGTCCGCGGCGCATCAGCGCGATGGAAGCCGTACTGGCCCACCTGCGCGGCGCCATCGAACGCGGCGACTACCCGATCGGCCAGAAACTGCCGTCGGAAGCCGCGCTCAGCAAGGAATTCGAGGTCAGCCGCTCGGTCATCCGCGAGACACTGCGGGGGCTGCAGGCACTCGGGCTCACCGTGTCCAAAACCGGCAAGGGAACCTTCGTGACGGCCTCCGGGCCGGCCGAGAACCCCACTTTCGGGACCTACTCGGCCCGTGACCTGTTCGAGGTCCGGCGCCACGTCGAGATCCCCGTCGCCGGGTACGCGGCCTTGCGCCGCAGCTCCGACGACCTCGATCTGCTCGGTCATCTCATCGAGCGGATGGACGTCGAATCCGACAACACCGCGTGGGTGGCGCTGGACTCGCTGTTCCACATCACCATCGCCCAGGCCTCGGGTAACCCGGTGTTCGGCAAGGTCATCGAAGAGATCCGGGACGCGCTGGCCCGCCAGTCGTCCTTCCTGAACCAGCTCGGCGACCGGCGAACCCGGTCCAACGCCGAGCACCGGGAGATCGTCACCGCGATCGCGTCCGGCTCCGAACAGGACGCCATCGAGGCGATGACGTCCCATCTCGAACATGTCGAGAACGCCCTTACCACCATCGTGCGGCCCAGCGGGCCGGCGAACCCGAACAAGGACGACTGACACGTGACCGAACAGACTCTCAGCCCGGACGAGAAGGCCGCACCGTCCCCGGCCGACGCCGGCGACGCGGGCTACAGCAAGGCGCTGAAAGCCCGCCACGTCAACATGATCGCGATCGGTGGCGCCATCGGCACCGGCCTGTTCCTCGGCGCGGGCGGACGGCTCGCGCAGGCCGGGCCGGCACTGGCGATCGTCTACGCCGTCTGCGGCCTCTTCGCGTTCTTCGTGGTGCGCTCACTCGGCGAACTGATCCTCTACCGCCCCTCTTCAGGCGCTTTCGTCTCCTACGCCCGCGAATTCATGGGGGAGAAGGGCGCGTTCGTCGCCGGCTGGATGCACTTCCTGAACTGGTCGACCACCGGGATCGCGGATATCACCGCGATCGCGCTGTACGCGCATTTCTGGTCCTTCTTCACCCCGATCCCGCAGTGGGTGCTCGCGCTCATCGCGCTCGCCGTCGTGCTGACGCTGAACATGGTGTCGGTCAAACTGTTCGGCGAGATGGAGTTCTGGTTCGCCATCATCAAGGTCGCCGCGCTGGTGATCTTCATGGTGGTCGGGATCGTCCTGCTGGTGACCCAGCAGCCGATCGCCGGGAACGTCCCCGGGCCGCAGTTGATCTCCGACCACGGCGGGATCTTCCCGTCCGGTCTGTTGCCGATGGTGCTGATCGTTCAGGGAGTGGTGTTCGCCTACGCCTCGGTCGAACTGGTCGGTGTCGCGGCGGGTGAGACGAAGAACCCAGAGAAGATCATGCCTAAGGCGATCAACTCCATCATGTGGCGGATCGGCATCTTCTACGTCGGGTCCGTGGTGCTGCTCGCGATGCTGATGCCCTGGGATTCCTATTCCAAGAAGGAAAGCCCGTTCGTCACGGTGCTGTCCAACATCGGGGTGCCACAGGCGGGCAACGTGATGAACCTGGTCGTGCTGACCGCCGCGCTGTCCAGCCTGAACTCCGGCCTCTACTCCACCGGCCGCATCCTGCGCTCGATGTCGATGGCCGGGTCGGCGCCGAAGTTCACCGGCGTGATGAACAAGAACCACGTGCCCTACGGCGGAATCCTGCTCACAGCCGCGGTCTGCGTGCTCGGTGTCGGCCTCAACTACCTGGTGCCGAGCGAGGCGTTCGACATCGTGCTGAACTTCGCCGCGATCGGCATCCTCGCCACCTGGGCGATCATCGTGCTGTGCCACCTGCTGTTCGTGCGGAAGGCGAAGCGCGGCGAATTGGAACGGCCGTCGTACCGTCTGCCGTTTTCGCCGTACACGGAGATCGCGACGCTGGTCTTTCTGGCGGCCGTCCTGGTCCTGATGGCCTTCGACGAGGTCGGCCGGATCACCCTGTACTGCCTGCCGGTGATCGCGCTCGCGCTGATGGTCGGCTGGTTCAGCGTTCGGAAGCGGATCAACATGGGCGTCTTCGACAAGGCCAAACTGTGAGCAGAACCCCTGAAATCCGGGCACCGGCACACGAACCGATGGTGCACCTCCTCCGCGACGGAATGGTGGAAGGGGTGCACCACGGTTCGGCCGTGGTGCTCGCGCCGGACGGCCGCGTGCTGTTCGCCGCCGGCGACATCGAGGCCGCGTTCTACCCGCGTTCGGCCGCGAAACCCTTGCAGGCCACCACGATGGCGCGGCTCGGAGTCGGACTGAGCCCGGCCGGGTTCGCGGTCGGCGCCGCCAGCCACTCGGGTGAGGACATCCATCTCTCGGCGGTCCTCGAAACGCTGGGGTCCACCGGCCTCACCCCGAAAGACCTGCAGACCCCCAAGGATCTGCCGTTCGACCCGGTCGAGCGGGACAGCTGGGTTTCCGCCGGGCGCACGGCGAGCCGCCTCGTGCACAACTGCTCCGGGAAACACGCCGCCATGCTCGCGACCTGCAAGCTCCACGGATGGTCCACAGCGGACTACCTGGATCCGGGGCACCCGCTGCAGAAGGCGATCGCGGACTGCGTCGAGGACCTGACCGGACAACGGATCCCCAAGGTCGCCGTCGACGGCTGCGGCGCTCCCCTGTTCGCGGTTTCGTTGCGAGGGCTCGCCACCGCGGTCGGCAAGATCGCCGCGGCGGCCCCGGAAACCCCGGAAGGCCTTGTGGCCGAAGGGATCCGGCGTCATCCGGAACTCGTCGCCGGCACGCGCCGCGATGTCACCGCGCTGATGCGGGCCATCCCGGGCCTGATCGCCAAGGACGGTTTCGAAGCCGTCCAGGTCGCCGCGCTGCCGGACGGAACGTCGGTCGCGATCAAGATCGCCGACGGCAGCGACCGCGCGCGGCAGCCCGTACTGGCCGCCGCGCTCGCGCTGTGCGGCGTCGACCGGAACGCACTCGCACCGTTCGCCGGGACTTCCGGACCCGACGGCCTGCGCGTGACGGGCGCGCTCGCCGCATTCCACGTCGCCGCCTGAGGAGCGTCAATGCACCGCATGGAACACGATCTGCTGGGAGACAAGGCAGTCCCCGCGGAAGCCTACTGGGGCGTGCATACCGCACGGGCCAAGGAGAACTTCCCCATCACCGGTACCGCGATCTCCGCGTACCCGCATCTGGTCTCGGCGCTGGCGGCGGTCAAGGAGGCCGCGGCACGCGCCAACGCCGGACTCGGGCTGCTCCCGAAGGAGATCGCCGACGCGATCTGCCAGGCGTGCAAGGAGATCCGGGAAGGCGCGCTGCACGAGCAGTTCGTCGTCGACGTCATCCAGGGCGGCGCGGGCACCTCGACGAACATGAACGCCAACGAGGTCATCGCGAACCGCGCGCTCGAACTGCTCGGGCACGAGAAGGGCGACTACGCCCACGTGCACCCGAACGAGCATGTGAACCTCGGCCAGTCGACGAACGACGCGTATCCGACCGCGGTCAACGTCGCCACCATCATCGCCGTACACGAGCTTTCGCAGGCGATGATCGTGCTGGAGCAGGCTTTCGCGGCCAAGGCCGTCGAGTTCCACGATCTGCTGAAAATGGGCCGGACCCAGCTGCAGGACGCGGTGCCGATGACGCTGGGACAGGAGTTCGGGACCTACGCGGTCATGCTGGGCGAAGACCGGCTGCGGCTGACCGAAGCGGTGACGCTGCTGCACGAGATCAACCTCGGCGCGACCGCGATCGGCACCGGTCTCAATGCCGCGCCCGGATACGCCGAAGCGGCCTGTGCGCACCTTCGCGAAATCACCGGACTGCCCGTCGTAACCGCTGCCGATCTCGTCGAAGCGACTCAGGACTGCGGCGCGTTCGTGCACCTTTCCGGTGTGCTCAAACGGATCGCGGTGAAACTTTCGAAGAGCTGCAACGACCTCCGGCTGCTTTCGTCCGGCCCGCGCGCCGGGCTCAACGAAATCAACCTGCCACCGGTGCAGGCCGGTTCGTCGATCATGCCGGGCAAGATCAACCCGGTGATCCCCGAGGTGGTCAACCAGGTCGCGTTCGAGGTCATCGGCAACGACGTCACCGTCACCATGGCCGCCGAAGCCGGACAGCTCCAGCTCAACGCGTTCGAGCCGATCATCCTGCACTCGCTCTCGGAGAGCATCACGCATCTGCGCTCGGCCTGCCTCGTGCTCGCGGAGCGCTGTGTTTCCGGGATCACCGCCAACGCCGACGTGATGCGGGGGTATGTCGAGAATTCGATCGGCCTGGTGACCGCGCTGAACCCGGCCATCGGGTACGCGGCGGCGACAGAGATCGCCAAGGAAGCACTCGAAACCGGGCGTGGGGTGGCGGAGCTCGTCGTCGAGAAGGGACTGCTTCCGGCGGAAGAGCTCGCGAAGCTGCTGCGACCGGAGACGCTGGCCCGGCTGTCACAGCGGTGACGGCGGGAGCCGCAGGCAGCGCGTCGTTCGCCGCAGGTGGCCCGAGTGCCTCGTGAGCGGCAATGACGGTTCTAACCGTCATTGCCGCTCACGAGACGGGACCACGCGATTGTGCGTCGTAACCCGGCCATCGTCGTGCAGCACATGGAAAAGCAGCGAAGGCGGCAGCTCGAGATCGATCGGCCCGCCCTCCTGCCATGAGCGTTCGCCGCCGGGCTCGAAGGGCAAGAGGCAACTCGAGCTCACCGAAGGCGCCGAGCGCAGGGGGCGGCCCGCGAACGTTGTCGAGGCCGCGATGTGGACGTGTCCGCACAGCAAGGCGGCCACCCGAGGATGGCGGGCGATCACCTCGGCGAGGCGGTCCTCGCCCTGCTGACGAATCATGTCCACCGCGGGCAGGAACAGGTCGACGGGCGGGTGGTGGAAGCAAACGAATGCGGGACCCTCGCTCTCGGCGAGTACTCCGTCGATCCACGTGATCGTCTCGTCCTCCAGGAAACCTTCAGGCTTGCCGGGGACGCTTGAATCGGCCATCACGAAGGTGACGTCGCCGACCTTGTGCACCGAATTGACCGGCGCCTCGTCGGGCGCCAACTCCAGAAGACCCTCGCGGTACGGACCGCGCTTGTCGTGGTTGCCGGGGCAGGTGAACACCGGGACCCCGGTTTTGAACAGCTCGGCGGCACGCCGGTACTCCTCGACGGTGCCGTGGTCGGCGATGTCCCCGGTCACGAGGATCGCGTCGACCGGCTTCGTCAGGTTCTCGAGATAGCGCATGACGCGGCTGGTGCGTTCGTCCGCGCGCTCCCCGCCGTCGAGATGGTTGTCGCTCAGATGTGCCGTCACGAACATCGTGTCACCCCATGTTTTCCAGATATGCCAACGTTTTCACCCAGTTACGCACGAGGAGCCCGGTGGCCCCCGTGAGGTCTGAACCGCGGATCGCCTCGGCGATCCGGCGGTGCTCGCCGATACTTTCCAGCGATCGCTCGGCACCGACGAAGTAGCAGGCATCGTACCGTTTGAGCAGCGGCTTCGTCTGCTCGATCAGACGCAGCAGATGCGGATTCGTGCAGCGTGAAACCAGCAGCGCGTGCCAACGGTCGTCCAAAGCGGACAGATCACCCTGCTGTTCGAGCGCGCCGTCCATCTCGTCGGCGATGCGGTCCAGCCCTCCGGTCAGGCCGGTGAGGTCCTGGGGTGAACTCCAGCGCAGCGCGAGTGACTCCAACTCCGCGACGAGCGGGTAGAGCCGCCGCGCCTCCTCGGGGTCGAACGGCGGCACCAGGAAACCGCGCCCCGGTGCGGAAAGCAGCATGCCGCGATCGGCCAGCCCGATCAGCGCCTCGCGCAGCGGCGTCCGGCTGACCCCCAGCTCGCGGGCGAGGTGCACCTCGTTGATCCTGCTGTCCGCCGCGATACGGCCGTCGAGCACGCGCGCGGTGATCTCCTCCGCGAGGTCGCGCCGGAGCAGGTTCCTCGTCATGCCGAGCAGTATTGCATGCACTTCGGCCATACTGTATTCAGAAGGTATGACGAGTATTCAGGGCTTCGACATCGAACGTGCTCGCTCAGAGACCCCCGGCTGCGCCGAGGTGGTCCACTTCAACAACGCCGGTTCGTCGCTTCCGCCCGCCCGCGTGACCGACGCAATGGTCGACTACCTGCGCACCGAGGCCCTGATCGGCGGCTACGAGCAGGCGGCGGCCACCCTCGACGAACTCAACGGGGTCTACGCCTCGGCCGCACGGCTCGTCGGAGCCGAACCCGAGGACATCGCGTTGACCGACAACGCGACCCGTTCGTGGCAGGCGGTCTTCTACGCCTTGCCGTTGACCGCGGGCGACAGGATCCTGACGTCGAAATCCGAGTACGCCAGCAACGTCATCTCGTTCCTTCAAACCGCGAAACGCACCGGCGCCACCATCGAGGTGGTCGAGGACGACGAATCCGGGCAGCTGGACGTCGAGGATCTGAAACGCCGGATCGACGGCGACGTCAAGCTGATCGCGGTCTCCCACGTGCCGACGCAGGGCGGTCTGGTGAACCCGGCCGAGGAGATCGGCGCGGTCGCCGAGGCGGCCGGGATCCCCTTCCTGCTGGACGCGTGCCAGAGCGCCGGCCAGATCGATCTCGACGTCGCGCGCCTGAAATGCGACGCGCTCAGCGTGACCGGACGCAAGTACCTGCGCGGGCCTCGCGGCACCGGTTTCCTTTACGTGCACCCGCGTCTGCGGGAACGCCTCGAGCCCGCGATGCTCGACCTGCACTCGGCCGCCTGGGTCGCGCCCGAGACCTACGAGGTCGATCCGACGGCGAAGATGTTCGAGGTCTGGGAACGCGATCACGCCGCGACGCAAGGACTCGGCGTGGCCATCGACTACGCCCTCGAATGGGGGCTTCCCGCGATCGAAGCCCGCGTCGCCGGGTTGGCCGCGAAGCTGCGGGAAGCGCTACGAGACGTCCCGCGGGTGCACGTCCACGACCAGGGTGCCCGGCAATGCGGGATCGTCACGTTCAGCGTGGACGGCGTCTCGGCCTCCGAGGTCAAGCAAAGGCTCGCCAAGGCGAAGATCAACACGAGCGTGGTCACGGCCGTCTCGGCCCAATACGACTTCACCGGCCGCGGGCTGCCCGACCTGAGCCGGGCCTCGGTCCACTACTTCAACACCGAAGACGAGATCGCCCTGCTCGCCGGCGAAGTCGCGAAGCTCGCTTAACGACGGGAAAGCACCGACTCGGTCGGCGGGGCGTACGGCAGCCCCGTCGACCTCGCGCGCAGCCCGACCACCAGCGCCTCGCCGAGCAAGCCGACCCCGATCGACAACGTCATCGGCCGCGCCTCGGGGTGCGCACCCAAAGTCGTTGCCAGGAAACCAATTCCGAAGTTCACCAGCAGCGACACGACCCAGACCCCGAACGTCCAGCCGGTGTAGCGCTGCCACAGCACGCCCTCACGTTCGAACAGCCTCGTGGTGGTGGCACGCAAAGCGCCGAAGCCGAACCCGACGACGCCGCCCAGGATCAGCCAGAGCACGTCCGTCACCGTGACGACGTCGAGTTTCGTCAGGCCGTAGACGCCGATCGCGATCAGAACCACCGGCGCGCCGAACACCTCCCGCGCGACCAGCGGTTCACCGCGGAGCCTCCGCACGATCAGTGCGACAACGGCGACTAGAACCAACGTGACAAGCATCCAGGACGGCACGATTCCCCCTCGTATTTAGCGTGACCATGCCAAATAAAATAGCAAGGTCGTGCTATAAAGGCAACGTGCCCAAGATCGTCGACCCCCACGCCCGGCGGCTGTACATCGCCGAGGCCGTCTTCCGCGTGATCCAGCGGGACGGTCTGGCGCAGGCGTCGCTCAGGAGCGTCGCCGAAGAGGCCGGACTGGCCATCGGCTCGGTCCGGCACTACTTCCAGGGTCACGACGAGCTGATCGTCTTCGCCATGCGCGCGCTCGGCGACCGGGTGGAAGGGCGGCTGCTTCGCCATCTCCCACGGCTGCTCGACCCGGCCACGCCCCGCTCGGAACGGCTCGAACTCACCGAGGCACTGCTCGGCGAGCTACTTCCCCTGACCGAAACGACCCAGGCGGAAGCCGACGTATGGCTGGCGTTTTCCGCCGCCGCGAAGAACCGGCCGGACCTCGCCGAGGAGGCCGACCGCACGCATGACGGGATCCGAACCATCGTCCGGCGCGTCCTCACCAGGGCGACCGAGGCGGGCGGCCTGCTCGACGACCTCGACCTGGACGTCGAAACCGAACGGCTGGCCGCGTTGCTGGACGGGCTCGCCGTCGCGGGCACCCGGACGCCGCCCCAGCTGATGAAAACGGTGCTGCGGCGGCATTTGGCCAGCCTGCGGGAGCCCTAGCCGAGCAGCTGCCGTGCGATCACCAGCTTCTGGATCT
Organism: uncultured Actinomycetota bacterium; assembly: GCA_963766045.1. Lineage (GTDB taxonomy): Bacteria > Actinomycetota > Actinomycetes > Mycobacteriales > Pseudonocardiaceae > Amycolatopsis. The sequence continues at coordinate 454,896 of CAVXYN010000004.1, forward strand.
CGCTGGTGCCTTCATAGATCCGGAACAACCGGGCGTCACGGTAGATGCGCTCGACGGTGACCCCGCGCATGTAGCCCATGCCGCCGTGCACCTGGACCGAACGGTCGGCGACGCGGCCGAGCATCTCGGTGCAGAACAGCTTCGCCGACGACGGCCCGAGTTTGCGGTCCTCGCCCGAGTCGTACTGCGCCGCAGCCTCGTGCACCATCGCGCGGCCGGCGGCCAGCTCGGCGTGCGACTCCGCGAGCAGCGCCTGCACCAGCTGGAACTCTCCGATCGGCGTGCCGCCCTGGCGGGTGGTCTTCGCGTACTCGACGGCTTCGGCGAGCGCCCGTTCCGCCATACCGACGCATAACGCGGCGATATGCAGCCGGCCGCGCGCCAGCGAGGCCATCGCGATCCGGAACCCTTGCCCCTCCTCGCCGATCAGCCCATCGACGGGCACGGCGACGTCGTCGAAGTTCACCTCGGACGTCCATGCCCCGCCCTGGCCCATCTTCGGATCGTGCGGCCCGACGGTGACCCCGGGCAGGTCGGCTCGCACGAGCAGCGCCGAAATCCCGTGCCGTCCGGTCGATTCTTCAGTTCGGGCGAAGACCACGAAGAGGTCGGCGAGGGGTGCGTTGGTGATGAAGCGCTTCGACCCGGTGAGGCGGTAGACGTCCCCGTCGCGGATCGCGCGGCTGGTCAGTCCGCTCGGGTCGGAACCGGCCTCGGCCTCGGTGAGCGCGAACGACGCGATGGCCTGGCCGGACGCCAGTTCAGGCAGCCATTTCGCGCGCTGCTCGTCGGTGCCGTAGTTCACGATGGCCTGTCCGGCGATGCCGTTGTTGGTGCCGAACAAGGACCGGAACGACGGCGAAGTGTAGCCCAGTTCGATCGCCAGCCGGACATCCTCGGGCATTCGCAGGCCGAGGCCGCCGTACTCCTCCGGGAGCGCCCAGCCGAACAGGCCCAGCTCGGCGGCCTTCTCCCGGATCTCGGCGGGGATCTCGTCGCGCTCGTCGATCTCGGTCTCGCGCGGCACGACCTCCTTCCGGACGAACTCGCGTACCGCGGTGAGCACGTGCCCGAAGTCCTCGGCGTCCAACGTGGCCTCCCGTTCCTCGACGTGTCTGGGAGGCACGCTACGCCGTCCGATGGGGGAACACGATCAACGTCCGGGCTGTACGCCGGCCGTGCCCGGCTGGCAGTGTGTCGGGCAGTGGCACAAGTTGGATCGGAGTACCAGGTGAGCACGTTCTACGAGGTCGCGGCCCAGGATCCCGGCCGGATCGCGGTGATCGACGTCGACGGCCGCGAGACCACTTTCGGCGAGCTGTCCGAGAGGGCGAACCAGCTCACCCACGCCTTGCGGACGCTCGGTCTCGGCGAGGGCGACGGCGTCGTCGCGATCATCCACAATGGACTCGCCTACTACGAGCTACTGCTGGCCACGCTGCAGGCCGGGATGTACTTCACCCCGGTCAATTACCGCTCCTCACCGAGTGAGATCGCTTACATCACCGGAAACAGCGGGGCCAAGGCCGCCGTCGCGGACGCGGCCATCGCCGCCACCTGCACGGCCGAACTGGAGCAGCTCGGCGTCGATGCCGCACACCGGTTCTCCCTCGGCGAGACGCCCGGTTGGTCGGACTACGCCGCCTGGGGCGCGGACCAGCCGACGACCACGCCGGAGAACCGCACCGCCGGTCAGACCATGCTCTACACCTCCGGCACCACCGGTCGCCCCAAAGGCGTCCGGCGTGCGATGTCCGGTAGACCGCCCTCGCTGCACCCGATCCACCTGCACACCCTCGAGCTCATGGACGTCCACGCCGGGAACGGTGTGCATCTCGTCGCGTGTCCGCTCTACCACGCGGCGCCGGGTTCGTTCTCGACCGCGATCCTGCACCTCGGGCACACGCTGGTCCTGATGGACAAGTTCGATGCCGGGGAAACGTTGCGGCTGACCGAAAAGCACCGCGTCACCAGTACGCATCTCGTGCCGACGATGTTCCACCGGATGCTGAGGCTGCCCGAGGACGTCCGCGCGCGGTACGACACGTCAAGCCTCGTCGCGGTGATCCACGGCGCCGCGCCGTGCCCGCGTGAGGTCAAGGAACAGATGATCGCTTGGCTGGGGCCGGTGGTCCACGAGTACTACGGCGCGTCCGAAGGCCTGATCTGCGGTGTCCACGCGAAGGAATGGCTAGCCGAGCCCGGAACCGTCGGCAAACCCTTGTTCGGCGTCCGGCTCAAGGTCACCGGCGATGACGGCGAAGAGCTTCCTGTCGGTGAGACCGGGACGATCTATTTCAGTTCGTCGCATACGAAGTTCGACTATCACGACGATCCGGACAAGACGGCCGCCGCTCGTTCCGGAGAGTTCGTCACCGTCGGGGACGTCGGTTACGTCGACGCGGCGGGCCGGGTGTTCCTGTGCGACCGCAGGACCGACCTCATCCTGTCCGGCGGGGTGAACATCTATCCCGCCGAGATCGAAGCGAGGCTGCTGAGCCACCCCGAGGTCGCCGACGCCGCGGTGATCGGCGAGCCCGATCCCGAATGGGGCCAACGGGTCGTCGCGGTCGTCCAGCCCGTTGAAGGAGTCGCCGGCGACGACGCGCTGGCGAAACGTCTGGAAGCACATTGCCGCGCCGAACTCGCCGGGTTCAAGACGCCGAGGAAGTTCGACTTCCGCGAGCGCCTGCCGCGGACGGAGACCGGCAAGATGCTGCGCCGGACGCTTCGGCAGCCCTAAGAGGCGATCATGACGGCCCGTTGGGGAAGGGCGCAACAGGCTAGGGTTCCCTTGTCTAAGAAGGGGTCCGCATGCGCTTGAGGTCTGTGACCACGATTCTCGCCACCCTCGCCCTCGGGCTCGCCGCGCCGGCGGTGGCCGAGGCGACGCCCGGTTCAGGGGTGACCGGCACGATCATCACGCAGCGGACGGCCGGGGACACCGACTACACCCTGCGCGAGGTCGTCATCCAGCCCGGCGGGTACACGGGCTGGCACTACCACGACGGAACGCTCTACGCGTACGTCAAGGCCGGCACGCTGACGCATAACGCGGCCGACTGCGGCGTCGACGGTGTGCACCGGCGCGGCGCCGCGTTCGTCGAGCCTTCCGGCCCCGGAAATGTCCATATCGGACGAAATCTGGGGACGACACCGGTGGTGCTGGAAGTCCTTTACGTGCTGCCGCACGGCAGCCCGCTTTCGGAGGACGCGCCCAACCCGGGCTGTCCCTTCTGACAATTGCCCCGAAAGCCCCTAAACGGACCCTAGCCGCCGAACCAGCCGGCGACGTCGAGACGGAACCCGTCCGTCGGCGCCATCGCGCGGAGATCCGCTTCGAGGGCGCGAACCCGGTCCGCGCCGAGCACGTCGACCCAGTCCTTGCGGAGGTCCTCGAAAATCGCCGCCGACCGGCCGAGCGAGTCGAAACCACGTGCGGTCAGCCGGACGACCTTGCGCCGCGCGTCGGCCGGATCGTCGGCACGTTCGGCGTAGCCGAGGTGCTCGAGCTTGTCGATGGTCTTGCCCGCCGCCTGTTTCGTAACCCCTAACCGCCGCCCGATTTCACTCGCCGTCGCTCCGTCGCGACCGATAGCTTGCATCGCGAAGCCATACGCCGGACGAACTTCGGGATGCCCCTGCTCAGCGAGTTCGGTGTGCAGTCTGTCGATGATCGACCGGAATCCCGCGAACAGCAGGAGTGGCATCTCATAGCCGGGGCCGTCGGTCACGCGGGAAACTCCCTTGCCTGATTCGACAACTTGGTTTACCTTTTCGTCAACCACGTTGTCCATTCTAGTCCTCTCTGGAGGTCCGTACTGTGCCCGAGTTCCCCTTCCCTGACCACACCCTTGAGTCCGCGCCCACAGCTTCACGCCGACCGATGGAGGCGACGATCCGGCATCTGGGTCATCTCCCTGCCCCGGTCGCGCGACTCGCGACTTCGCCGGAAACTCTCGACGGTTTTCTCAAGCTCAGCGCGAGTTTCGAGAAGACGACCCTCGAGCCGCTCGCCCGCGAGACGGTGGTGATGACCGTGGCGACCCGCAACGGCTGCCACATCTGCGTCGAGATGCACACCGGGAAGCTGAAGTCCTACGACGCGGACGAGGCCGTCATCGCCGCGCTACGCGAGCAGAAGCCCGTTCCCGACGACCGGCTCGAGGCCGTACGGGAGTTCACACTGGCGGTCCTCGAAACCTCGGGCGACGTCGACGACGAAACCCTGCACGCGTTCCTCGGCCACGGCTACACGGCGCGGAACGCACTCGAAGTCGTCATGGGCATCGGGACGTACACGATGTCCACGCTCGCGAACCGCCTGACCCGAGCTTCGTCCCTCTGACCCATCTGACGTTGTGTGATCGTTCCCCTCGACGACGATCACCTGATTGCCCGCGATCTCGATGTATCTGGGCAGGCCCTCACCGCTACCTGAACCATGCGCCCGAAAGTTCGCACCCGCGGCGCGGCGTGACGGCGGTCTGGCCTGCCGAGGGGGCAGACCAGATCGCCGTCCACCCGAAGACGTTTCAAGGCTGGGGGTACGTGAAGGCCCCCTTCCCTCGGCTGAGCCGAGGGAAGGGGGCCTTCACGTATTTGGTGGGCGCAGTAGGGATCGAACCTACGACCGCTCGGGTGTAAACCGAGTGCTCTCCCGCTGAGCTATGCGCCCGGGAGGTGACACCTCGAGGATGTCACCGAAAAGAAGACTCAGGCCAGCGAGGCCACGGCCTTCTTCCACGACTGCTGGTCGCGCGCCTCGCCGGGCTGGTTGATCTCGGCGAACTGCACGACGCCGTCCTTGTCGATCAGGAAGGTTCCGCGAGTGGCCAGGCCGGCGGCCTCGTTGAAGACGCCGTAGGCCTTGGCGACCTCGCCGTGCGGCCAGAAGTCCGACAGCAGCGGGAACTGGTAGCCCTGCTGCTCCGACCACGCCTTGAGCGAGAACGGGGTGTCGACCGAAACGCCGATGACCTGGACGCCCTGACCGTCGTAGTCCGCGAACTCGTCCCGGAGCTGGCACAGTTCGCCGGTGCAGATACCGCTGAAGGCGAACGGGTAGAACACCAGCAAAACCGGCTTCTCACCCTTGAAGGACGACAACGTCACGGGCTGCTTGTTGTAGTCGTTGAGCGTGAAGTCCGGGGCTTGCGATCCGACCTCGACGGCCATACCGGCGGTTTCCTCTCCAGAGCGAACAAGGGCCTGCGAGGACAACCCTATCGTGTCGCCCGCGCGCCCCCTGGGGTCACCGCTTGGTCTTCGACGACTTCGGCGACACCAGCCGGGTGCCCGCCCACGTGGGGCCGACACTGATGTTGGCGGTCTGCGCCAACCCGACCTGCGGCACCGCTTCGGCGATCTCGCTCGGTTCGACATGCCCGGGCTGTCCCGTTTTAGGGGTCAGCACCCAGATCACGCCGTTCGCGTTCAAGGGGGTCCGGACTTCGATCAGCGTGTCGCCGAGATCACCGTCGTCTTCGCGCCACCACAGCAGCACCACGTCGATGACCTCGTCGGCGTCCTCGTCGAGGATGTCGCCGCCGATCTGTTCCTCGATCGCCGCACGAAGATCGTCATCGACGTCCTCGTCCCAGCCGATCTCCTGGACCACCATGTCCGGCTTGATCCCAAGCCTTTCGGCGACGCTGCTCTGATCAGCGTCTCCCGCGGCGACCACTGCTGTCACTCCTCCAACTACGACGGAGCGTGGTGTCGCCTAGGCCGGGATGACCGGGCCGGCACCACACTCGGGTACACGATGCCCGTTAGCGAACACTGGTGTGGCCTTCCGCGCAACCGTCCACACCGGATCTTGGGCAACTCGTGTCGCAGGGTACGGGCTTTCCACACCCCGCCGCGAGGTCAATTCAGGCGCACTTGGGCACCCCGGAACCCTCTACCCTAGGGTGGGAGAGAAAACGCGCGCGCGATACAGGCGCGCGCGAGGCGTGTCGCAACCGGGTCAGGCAACGTTACCGCTCAGTAGCGGTGACGGAAACAGAGCCGGGGTACGACGATGGAAGGCGAACACGCCCGCGTACGAGCAGAACCAGCTACAACCTTCGCAAGGAGACCCCTTGGCCCCGCAGAACGACGGCGCCTCCGGCAAGGAGACCCCGGCACGCGTCCGCGTCATCCGTGACGGATTGGCGGCGCACCTGCCCGACATCGACCCGGAAGAGACGGCCGAATGGCTGGACTCCTTCGACGAGGCGCTGGCCAGGGGTGGTCAGCAGCGCGCCAGGTACCTGATGCTGCGCATCCTCGAGCGGGCCAGGGAGCGTCACGTCGGCGTCCCCGCGCTGACGTCGACGGACTACGTCAACACCATCCCCACCGAGAACGAGCCCTGGTTCCCCGGTGACGAGGAGATCGAGCGCCGCTACCGCGCCTACATCCGGTGGAACGCGGCGATCATGGTGCACCGCGCGCAGCGTCCCGGGGTCGGCGTCGGCGGGCACATCTCGACCTACGGCTCGTCCGCCGCGCTGTACGAAGTGGGCTTCAACCACTTCTTCCGCGGCAAGGACCACTCCAGCGGCGGCGACCAGATCTTCATCCAGGGGCACGCCTCCCCCGGCATCTATGCCCGTGCGTTCCTCGAGGGCAGGCTGTCCGAGCAGCAGCTCGACGGCTTCCGCCAGGAGTACTCGCACGCGGGCGAGGGCGGCGGCCTGCCGTCGTACCCGCATCCGCGCCTGATGCCGGACTTCTGGGAGAACCCGACGGTCTCCATGGGCCTCGGTCCGATGAACGCGATCTACCAGGCGCGGTTCAACCGCTACCTGCGCGACCGCGCCATCAAGGACACCAGCGACCAGCACGTCTGGGCGTTCCTCGGCGACGGCGAGATGGACGAGCCGGAATCGCGCGGCCTGATCCACGTGGCCGCGGGCGAGGGTCTCGACAACCTGACCTTCGTGATCAACTGCAACCTGCAGCGGCTCGACGGCCCGGTGCGCGGCAACGGCAAGATCATCCAGGAGCTGGAGTCGTTCTTCCGCGGCGCCGGCTGGAACGTCATCAAGGTGATCTGGGGCCGCGAGTGGGACTCGCTGCTGCACGCGGACCGCGACGGCGCGCTCGTCAACCTGATGAACACCACGCCGGACGGCGACTTCCAGACCTACAAGGCCAACGACGGCGCGTTCGTCCGTGAACACTTCTTCGGCCGCGACCCGCGGACCAAGGAACTGGTCAAGGACCTCACCGACGCCGACGTCTGGAACCTCAAGCGCGGCGGGCACGACTACCGCAAGGTATACGCGGCCTACAAGTCGGCACTGGAGCACCACGGGCAGCCGACGGTGATCCTGGCCCACACCATCAAGGGTTACGGCCTCGGTCCGTCCTTCGAGGGCCGCAACGCCACGCACCAGATGAAGAAGCTCACCCTCGACGACCTCAAGCTGTTCCGGGACGCCCAGCGCATCCCGATCAGCGACGAGGAGCTCGAGCGCGACCCGAAGCTGCCGCCGTACTACCACCCGGGCAAGGAATCGGCCGAAATCGAGTACATGATCGGCCGGCGCAAGACGCTCGGCGGGTTCCTGCCGGAGCGGCGTTCGAAGTCGGCGAAGGCGCTCGTGCTGCCCGGCGACAAGGTGTACGAGGGCATCCGCAAGGGTTCGGGCAAGCAGGAGGTCGCCACCACGATGGCGTTCGTCCGGCTCGTCCGCGAGCTCGCGAAGGACTCCGAGATCGGCAAGCGGATCGTCCCGATCATCCCGGACGAGGCACGCACCTTCGGCCTCGACTCGATGTTCCCGACCGCCAAGATCTACAACCCGCACGGCCAGACCTACACCTCGGTCGACGCGAGCCTGATGTTGGCGTACAAGGAATCCGAGAAGGGCGTCATCCTTCACGAGGGCATCAACGAGGCGGGGTCGACAGCCTCGTTCACCGCTGTCGGCACCTCGTACGCCACCCACGGCGAGCCGATGATCCCGATCTACATCTTCTATTCGATGTTCGGGTTCCAGCGGACCGGTGACGGCCTCTACGCGGCCGCGGACCAGATGGCCCGCGGGTTCGTCCTCGGCGCCACCGCGGGACGCACCACGCTGACCGGTGAGGGCCTGCAGCACGCCGACGGGCACTCGCTGCTCCTCGCGGCGACCAACCCGGCCGTCGTGGCCTACGACGCGGCGTGGTCGTTCGAGATCGCGCATATCGTCCGTGACGGGCTCCGCCGGATGTACGGCGAGACCGGACCGGAAGGCAACGGCGAGAACATCTTCTACTACATGACGATCTACAACGAGCCGTACCAGCAGCCGGCCGAGCCGGAGAACCTGGACGTCGACGGCCTGTTGAAGGGTCTGTACCGCTACGCCGACGCCCCCGCGGGCGACGGTCCCGAGGCACAGATCCTGGTGTCCGGCGTGACCATGCCGGACGCGCTGCGGGCACAGCAGATGCTCGCGGACGAGTGGGGCGTACGCGCGGCCGTGTGGTCGGCGACGTCGTGGACCGAGCTGCGGCGCGAGGCCGTCGAGATCGACCACGACAACCTGCTCCACCCGGGCGACACCCCGCGGGTCCCGTACGTCACCCAGGCGCTTTCGAGGGTGACCGGGCCGATCGTGGCGGTTTCGGACTGGATGCGCGCGGTGCCGGACCTGATCCGCCCGTGGGTCCAGACCGACATGCTGACGCTGGGCACCGACGGGTTCGGGTTCTCCGACACCCGGCCGGCCGCGCGGCGGAAGTTCCTCGTCGACGCGCAGTCGATCGTGGTCGGCACCCTGAGCGCGCTCGCCAAGCGCGGCGAGGTCGACCAGGCGAAGGTGGCCGAGGCGGCGCAGAAGTACCGCCTCGACGACGTCGCGGCCGCGGGTCCGCAGTTGTCGGACTCCGGCAGCGCCTAGCCGTGAGATGAAGGGGCCTTTCATCGCAAATTTTGCGATGAAAGGCCCCTTCATTGCATCCAGCGCAAGTCGAGCTAGGGTATACATCGGATGTTTCCGAGGGTAAGCGGAAAGGGTGAGCGAGTGTGACGAAGCGTCGACTGCCGAAGCCGAGTGAGCTGAAGCAGATCCTGCGGCCGAAGCCGATCGTGCTCAACCCGACCGACCGGCGGCTCGCGAGTGCGCACACGATCGCGGACCTGCGCATGCTCGCCCGCAAGCGAACACCACGCGCCGCGTTCGACTACACCGACGGCGCCGCCGAGCTCGAAGACAGCCTGCGCCGCGCCCGGCAAGCCTTCCGCCGGGTGGAATTCCAGCCCAATGTCCTGCGCGGGGTGTCCGATGTGGACACAAGCAAGGAGATCCTCGGCAAGCGTTCGGCGCTGCCGTTCGCGTTCGCGCCGACCGGGTTCACGCGGATGATGAACCATGAGGGCGAATGCGCGGTGGGCAGGGTGGCGCAGCGCAACGGCATCCCGATGGGCCTTTCGACGATGGCGACGACGTCGATCGAGGACCTCGCGGCGGCCGCGCCGGAGGCCCGGAAGTGGTTCCAGCTGTACGTCTGGCGCGACCACAAGGCCGGCGAAGATCTGATGAATCGCGCCTGGGAAGCGGGCTTCGACACGCTCATGCTGACGGTCGACACCCCGGTCGCCGGCGCGCGGCTGCGGGACGTCCGCAACGGCCTGACCATCCCGCCTGCGATCACCCTCAAGACGTTCGTCGACGGCGCGATGCATCCCGCCTGGTGGTTCAACATGCTGACCACCGAGCCGCTGACTTTCGCTTCGTTGAGCCATTTCGACGGCACGGTCGCCGAACTGCTCAACCAGCTCTTCGACCCGACACTGAACTTCGACGACCTCGACTGGGTCCGCCAGACCTGGCCGGGCAAGCTCGTGATCAAGGGCATCCAGAACGTCGGCGACGCGCGTGACGTGGTCAAGCACGGCGCCGACGCGGTGCTGCTGTCCAACCACGGCGGACGGCAGCTCGACCGCGCGCCGACCCCGATCGAGCTGCTCCCGGCGGTACTCGACGAGATCCAGGGCAACGCCGAGGTCTGGGTCGACACCGGCATCCTCTCCGGCGGCGACATCGTGGCCGCGATCGCGCGAGGCGCCGACGCGGTCCTCGTCGGGCGCGCGTTCCTCTACGGCCTGATGGCCGGGGGCGAACGCGGCGTCCAGCGCTGCGTGGACATCCTCCGCACCGAGATGGTCCGCACCATGCAGCTGCTCGGCGTCCGCACCATCGCCGACCTCAAGCCCTCGCACGTCACCATGCGCTAGCGCCGTCGCACTCGTCGACGAAGTGCAGGTTTTGCCTCCACCTTGTTGACGAAACACGAGGTTTGTGAGGAAGATCTCCGACACGCCGTGAAAGGCTGTTTTCGCATCGTGGAAACGGGGGTCGCATGTTCGTCCAGGAACTCACTCCGCTCGGCTCACTCGGCCTGTCCGCCCTGGTCGCGGTCCTCCCCCTGGCGACCGTCCTGGTCCTGCTGGGCGCCATCCGCCTGAAAGCCCATCTGGCCGCCCTGATCGGCCTTGGCGTCGCCCTCCTCGTCGGGATCATCGCGTTCGGCATGCCGGTCGGGCAGGCGATCTCCGGCGCCCTTTCCGGCGCGGCGTTCGGCCTGTTCCCGATCATGTGGATCGTCGTCAACGCGCTGTGGATCTACCGGATCACCGTGCGGACCGGGCATTTCGACGTCCTGCGCCGTTCGTTCGGCCAGGTTTCGGACGACCCGCGGATCCAGGCGCTCATCATCGCCTTCTGTTTCGGTGCACTGATGGAAGCGCTTGCCGGGTTCGGCGCGCCGGTGGCGATCAGCGCGATCATGTTGGTGGCGCTCGGTTTCACCCCGGTCAAGGCCGCGATGGTGGCGCTGGTCGCGAACACCGCCCCGGTCGCGTTCGGCGCGATGGGCACCCCGGTCGTCACGCTTGCCCAGGTGACCGGACTGCCGCTGGAACAGGTCTCGTCGATCGTCGGACGGCAGACGCCGCTACTCGCCCTGATCGTCCCACTCCTGCTGGTGATCATCGTCGACGGCAAACGCGGCCTCAAGGAGACCTGGCTGCCCGCGCTGGTCTGCGGGGTCGCGTTCGGCCTCGTCCAGTTCCTCGCGTCGAACTACGTGTCCGCGCAGCTCGCCGACATCGGCGCCGCGCTGGCGGGCGCCGCCGCGCTCGTCGCCCTTCCCGCGTCCCGGAAACCCGCCGACGCGGAGGTCCGCGCGCAGGTCCTCACCGGCACGCAGACGGCGACCCTCGACAAACCCGACGAACGCCGCGACATCTTCCTCGCGTACCTGCCGTACCTGCTGATCATCGTGATCTTCTCGATCGGCCAGCTGCCGCCGGTGAAGAAGCTCCTCGATTCGGCCACCTGGAAGTTCCACTGGCCGGGGCTCGACGTCGCGAGTCCGAGCGGGAAACCCGTCACCGGCAACACTTTCTCGCTGCCGTTCCTCAACACCGGCGGTACCCTCGTGCTGATCGCGGGAGTACTCACCGCGATCGCGCTGAAGGTCGCCGCGAGCAGCGCGGCGAGCGAATGGCTGGCGACGGTCAAGGAACTACGCTTCGCCATCCTCACGGTGGCCAGCGTGCTCGCCTTGGCCTACGTGATGAACCTGTCCGGTCAGACCGCGACCATCGGCACCTTCATCGCCGCGGCCGGGGCCGGCCTCGCGTTCCTGTCCCCGGTACTCGGCTGGTTCGGGGTCGCCGTCTCGGGATCGGACACGTCGGCGAACGCGCTGTTCGGCGCCTTGCAGGTCACCGCCGCGCATCAGACAGGACTGCCACCGGACCTGCTCGCCGCGGCCAACAGCTCCGGTGGCGTGCTCGGCAAGATGATCTCGCCGCAGAACCTCACCATCGCCTGCGTCGCGGCGAATCTGCCCGGCGAGGAAGGCGCGCTGCTGCGGAAGATCCTGCCGTGGAGCATCGGCCTGCTGCTGGTGATGTGCCTGATCGTGGTCGGGCAGGCGAGCCCGGTGCTCAGCTGGATGCTGCCGTGACCTCGGTGGACGTGGCCGTGCGGACCTGCTTCGCCGTCCGGTTCCAGCTCCACCAGCCATGGACGACCAGCCCCGCGAACACGATGTAGACGACGGCCGAGAAGTACAGGCCCGAGGAGAGCTGCAGCGGCACGCCGATCGCGTCGACGACCAGCCACACCAGCCAGAATTCGACGAGTCCCGCGCCCTGCGCGGCGAAGGCGACCAGGGTGCCGACGAAGATAGCGGCGTCCGGCCATGGCGCCCAAGAGGCGTCGAGCGCGTCCAGGACCAGCGCCATCACCGTCGTCCCGATGACGAACGCGCCGACCATCGCCAGCCGCTCGGAAAGCCTGCCCTTGCGGACCACGACGCCGTAGACCGGGTCGCTGCGGCGGGACCACGCCCACCAGCCGTAGATCGAGATGGCGAGAATCGCGACCTGCCTGGTGGCGAGCCCGCCGAGATGCGCCGAAACGTAGACCGCGAACAGCAGCACGGTTGCGCCGACTTGGACCGGCCAGGTCCACAACGTGCGGCGTTGTGCCAGGAAGACCACCGCGAGCGCGAACACCTGGCCCGCCAGCTCGGCGAAGGAGATCCACTGACCGAGCACCGTGACACCGTTGTGCAGCAGGAAGTCCACGTTCGCGCCCCTCTCCGTCTACCGCTCCAACATGCTCCGCGGCGACGCCATTCCCTAGAGAGTGTGAGGTGCGGAACAGGAAAACGGCTTGAGGGACGCTGAAGCCCGCTCCACGCGGGCCCGGTGCCTTCCTCGATCACCGGGCCCGCGGGGATGGTCAGGAATCTACGCGACCGATGCCCACCGGCGAAGTCGGCGGCTCCGAACGGACCCGCTGTTTGTCGTCACCCGGCTCGTTCCCCGAGTCGAGCTGGCCCTGCAGGTTGGCCAGCCAGCCCTGCCAGCGGTCCTGCGCCGGCTTGATCAGGCCGCCGCCGAAGCCGACGACGATCACACCGCCGATGGTGGCGAGGACGGTCACCAGCACCGGCCCGGTCACCGTGGTCGCGATGTTCACCTGGCCGAGCGCGGCGATGATGCCGAACGCCATGATCAGCCAGTAGGCGACGGTGCCGAGCAGGCGTCCGGCGGGCCGGGTCGAGAGCGCCCCGGTCACCAGGTCGCGGACGACCTTCGCGATGGCGGCCGCGACGATCACGAGCACGAGCGCCACCAGGATCCGCGGCAGGAACGCGATGATGTCGTTGAGCAGCGCGCTGACCGGATTGCTCTCCCCGAATACGCCGAACGCGAGTTGCAACGCGATCAGGAGAATGAAGTAGTACACGAGTTTGACGAGGATCCCGCCCGCGTCGACATTCGCTTGTTTCAGCGTTCCGGTGAGCCCGGTCTTCTCGATCAACTTCCCGAAGCCGATCTTCGAAAGAACGAGTCCCAAAGCCTTTGAGATCGCCTTCGCGATGAGCCAGCCGATCAGCAGGATGATCAGGAATCCCAGCAGTTTCGGCACAAAGGTGGCGACGAGACTCCACGCCTGCCCCAGACCGTCTTTCAGCTGATCACCCACGTCGATACCCTCCTCGTCGACTCGACGCCGGTCCCGGCGCCGCTGTACTGATGGGTTCTCGGCGGGAAAGCGTGCCTCGAACCTGCGAGGGATCGTTGATCACGGTCACATCACCGGCAACTCGGCACCCCACGATCGAGTGAGTGAACTAGCGGGAAAAGATCCACAAGTCCCATACTTGTTCTACCGGTGGGGACCGGGGAGACGAGGCCGTCCGGCGCAGCGAAAAACGCTCGCGCCGGGCGGCCTCGAGTTTTATACAACTACCTTTCACAATTCCCGGTCCGCGCCGGCCGGACGTCTGTCCACTTCGGACGCACCTGGCGCGCCGTGCAGGACGGCGCCCGCCTCGGCACAGCCGGACTAGGATCGGCTGACCATGGCTGATGCGACCCCCGGACGCCGCGTGCCCAAACATCACGGGCTGTCCGCCAAAACGCTCCGGCGGCTCGAACATGCCTCCGGCAGGCTCGCGAGCGCGAGCATCGCGGTGATGGAAGAGCGGTTGAGCTGGTTCGCCCGCCTTCCCGCCGACCAGCGTGCGAGTGTCCTGTTGATCACCCAGGCGGGTGCCGCCGGGTTCGTCGCCTGGCTTCGCGATTCGAAGGAAGCGCTCTCCCTCACCACCGAGGCGTTCCGAGAGGCACCCGCCGAACTGTCCCGCTGGGTGAGCCTGCGGCAGGCCGTCGGCATGGTCCGCCTCGCCATCGAGGTGTTCGAGGAGCAGCTGCCCGACTTCGCCGCGAACGAAGCCGAACGGGCCTCGCTGATCGAAGGGATCCTGCGCTACGGCAGGGAAATCGCCTTCGCCGCGGCCAACTCCTACGCGGCGGCCGCCGAGGCGCGCGGCGCCTGGGACGCCCGGCTCGAAGCGCTCGTCGTCGACGGCATCGTCCGTGGAGACGCCGAGGAAGCGGTGCTCTCCCGCGCCGCCGCGCTCGGCTGGGATCCGGCCGCACCCGCCACCGCGCTGGTCGGCACGCCGATCTCCGAAGACCCGCCGACCGTCGTATTCGAGGTCCGCAGCCGGGCGGCGCGGGTCGGACGACCGGTACTGCTGTCCGTCCAGGGGTCCCGCCTGGTCGTGGTCGTCGGTGGACCGACCGAGGGCAACGCCAAGGATCGCGAGATCCTCACCAAGCTGTCCGTGGCGTTCGCCGAAGGCCCGGTCGTCGCCGGCCCGACGGTGCCCACCCTGGCGGAAGCGCACCACAGCGCGACCGAGGCCCTTTCCGGCCTGCGTGCCGTCGTCGGCTGGCCCAGTGCGCCGCGGCCCGCGCGCTCGATCGACCTTCTGCCCGAACGCGCGTTGTCCGGGGATCCCGAGGCCGAACGCCTGCTCATCGAGCAGATCGCCAGACCGCTGGAGGAGGCTGGTCCGGCCCTGCTCCGGACAGTGGAGACCTACCTCGACAGCGGCGGCGTCCTGGAGACCTGCGCGCGGACGTTGTTCGTACACCCCAACACCGTCCGGTACCGGCTGCGCAAGGCCGCCGAACTGACCGGACGCAACGCCGCCGATCCCCGCGACGGGTGGGTGCTCAAGGTCGGCCTGACGGTCGGGCGGCTGGCGCGCGCCAGAGGCCTTTGGTAAACCGGTTGGTAACTCAGCGCAGTGACGGACTTCATAGGGAAACCTGGTTGAACCCGACAAGGCTTTTGGGTTAAGCGCGGAGATCAGGATGGCGCTTTTGGAGGGTTCCCACAATTACGTACGCCGGACTTGGTGAGCGTCGGCATCACGACCATGGTGGCCGAGAGTGTTCCCTTGAAGGGTGACATCAGCAGTGCTCGCTCCCGGTCAGGGCTCCCAGGCTCCCGGCATGCTCACCCCTTGGCTCGAACTCGACGGTACTCGAGAGCGCGTCGAGAACTGGTCCTCCCGGACCGGTCTCGACCTCGTCCGCCTCGGCACCGAAGCCGACGCCGAAGAGATCCAGGACACCGCGATCGCGCAGCCGCTGATCGTCGCGCTGTCGCTCCTGGCGTTCGAGCAACTGCAGCGGGAAGCGCCGGTCGCCGACGACGCGCCGGTCGCCGGTCACTCGGTCGGTGAACTGGCCGCCGCGGCCATCGCCGGGGTGCTCAGCTCCGAGGACGCCGTCGCGCTCGCCGCGATCCGCGGTGCGGAAATGGCGAAGGCGTGCGCGCTGGAACCCACGAGCATGGCGGCGGTCATGCTCGGCGACCCGGAGCAGATCGTCGCCTGGCTCGCCGACAACGGCCTCGCCGCGGCGAACCGCAACGGTGCGGGTCAGATCGTCGCCTCCGGCGCAGCGGACGCGATCGACAAGATCGTGGCCGAGCCGCTCGAAGGCACCAAGGTCCGTGCACTCAAGGTCGCGGGCGCGTTCCACACGTCGTACATGGCCCCCGCGCGGGAAGCGCTGGGCGCCCACGCGGCGAAGATCACCCCGGCGGACCCGGTGCGGCCGCTGCTGTCGAACGCCGACGGCCAGGTCGTCACCAGCGGGGCCGAGTACCTCGACCGGCTCGTCAAGCAGGTCACCAGCCCGGTGCGCTGGGACCTGACCATGGACGGGCTGGTTTCGCTCGGCGTCACCTCGACGCTCGAACTGCCGCCCGCCGGCACGCTGACCGGACTGGTCAAGCGGCAGCTCAAGGGAACCGTGACCACGACCATCGCACTGAAGACGCCCGCCGAGCTGGCGAAGCTTCAGGGGCAGGAGGACGCTTCGTGACCGACCGATCCACCTTGCGGCAGGCGCAGGGCGCCGCCGGAACACGCATTCTCGGCGTCGGGAGCTTCCAGCCCGAGAAGATCGTGACCAACGACGATCTCTCGAAGATCATGGAGACCAACGACCAGTGGATCCGTGAGCGGGTGGGCATCATCGAACGCCGGTTCGCCGAGAAGGACGAATCGCTGGTCGACATGGCGGTCAAGGCGGGCGCCGCGGCGCTGGCCGACGCCGGTGTCGATCCGTCCGAAGTGGACACGGTCATCCTGCCGAACTGCACGATGCCCACGCTGATCCCGAACGCCGCCGCACAGGTGGCCGACCGGATCGGGATCGTGCACCCCGCCGCGTTCGACCTCAACGCCGCCTGCGCCGGGTTCTGCTACGGCCTCGGTGTCGCCTCGGACCTGATCCGGGCGGGCAGCTCGAAGAAGGCACTCGTCATCGGCGCCGAGAAGCTCACCGACTCGGTCGACCCGGTCGATCGGGGCAACGCGATCATCTTCGCCGACGGCGCGGGAGCGGCACTGGTCGGCGAATCCGACGAACCGCAGATCGGCCCGGTTGCCTGGGGCAGCGCGGGCGAGCACGTCGACCTGATCTACATGCGCGACGAGAAGTTCATCTACCAGGAGGGCCAGTCGGTCTTCCGGTGGGCGACCACGCAGATCGCGCCGATCGCGCTGCAGGCACTGGAGGTCGCCGGGCTCGAACCGTCCGATGTGGACGTGCTGATCCCGCACCAGGCCAACCTGCGCATCGTCGAGGGCATCGCCAAGCGCTTGCGCGCCAAGGGCGCTCGCGAGGACATGCTCGTGGCCGACGACATCAAGTACTCGGGCAACACCTCGTCGGCGTCGATTCCGATGGCGCTCGACCATATGCGCAAGGCCGGAACCGTGAAGCAGGGCGACGTCGTGCTCGCCGTCGGCTTCGGAGCCGGACTTTCCTACGCGGGCCAGGCTTTCATCTGCCCGTGATGAATACTCCCCCCGCGGGCACCGTGTCCGCGGGGAAGCCGAAAGCATCACCGAGAAGGGAACAACCAGTGGCAGACAACGCAGAGATCCTCGCCGGCCTCGCCGAGATCGTCGAAGAGGTCGCCGGCGTGGCGCAGGACGACGTGACCGCCGAGAAGTCCTTCGTGGACGACCTCGACATCGACTCGCTGTCCATGGTGGAGATCGCTGTTCAGGCCGAGGACAAGTTCGGCGTCAAGATCCCGGACGACGAGCTCGCGAACCTGAAGACCGTTGGCGACGCGGTGAACTACGTGTCCGCCAACTCCAAGTAAGTCCAATAAGTACTTGATTGGCGCCGACCTTGGGGAGACTCCAATGAGCAACATCGACGTCGTGATCACCGGGATGGGTGCCACCACGCCGCTCGGCGGGGACGTCACGTCCACGTGGGACGGTCTGCTCGCCGGGGCGAGCGGGATCCGCCGTCTCGAAGCCGACTGGGTCGACGAACTCGACCTGCCGGTGAAGATCGGCGCGACGCTCGCCGTGGACCCGTCCGAGGTCCTGCCGCGGGTCCAGGCTCGCCGCCTGGACCGCTGCGAGCAGGTCGCCCTCATCGCCGCACGTCAGGCGTGGGCGGACGCGGGATTCACGCAGCCGACCGATGAGCATCAGGACGTGGACCCCGAGCGCCTGGGGGTGACCATCGGCACCGGTGTCGGCGGTCCGGTCACCCTGATCTCGCAGAACGACCTTCTGCACAAGCAGGGACTCCGCAAGGTTTCCCCGCTGACCGTGCCGATGCTGATGCCGAACGGCCCCGCCGCGCACGTCGGCATCGACCTGAAGGCCCGTGCCGGTGTGCACTCGCCGGCTTCGGCCTGTGCGTCGGGAGCCGAAGGAATCGCCGCCGGCTACGAAATGATCCGGTCCGGCCGGGCCGACGTCGTGGTCGCGGGTGGTGCCGAAGCGTGCATCCACCCGATCACCCTCGCCGGGTTCGCCCAGGCGAGGACGGTGTCCACCCGGAACGACGACCCCACCAAGGCTTCGCGTCCGTTCGACGCGAACCGCGACGGGTTCGTGCTCGGTGAGGGTTCCGGCGTCGTGATCCTGGAGCGGGCCGACCTCGCCAGGGCCCGCAACGCCCGGATCTACGCGCAGCTGAGCGGCTACGGCATCACCTCGGACGCGTACCACATCACCGGTAACCACCCCGAGGGTATCGGTCAGATCTCCGCCATGCGCCAGGCGATGGCGATGGCCGGGGTTGCCGCGTCCGACGTGGGTCACGTCAACGCGCACGCGACCTCGACGGTCGTCGGCGACGTCGGCGAGGCCGCCGCGATCCGCAACGCCGTGGGCGACCACGTCGTGGTGACCGCACCCAAGGGCGCACTCGGCCACCTGGTCGGCGGCGCGGGCGCGGTCGAAGGCATCGCAACCATCCTGGCGATCTACCACGGCCTGATCCCGGCCACGCTGAACCTCGAGGACCTGGACCCGAAGGTGCAGCTCGACGTCGTCGCAGGTGAGGCCCGCAAGGCCGAGCTGGGCGCGGCGATCAGCAACTCGTTCGGTTTCGGCGGGCACAACACCGCCCTGCTGTTCACCCCTGCCGCCTGATCCGGCGGGAGCTTCACGACCGGTTGTTATGAACGGACCTTTCCTAACAGATTTTGTTAGGAAAGGTCCGTTCATAACATTCAAGCGGGGTCAGGCGTCCTGGCGGTTCACCAGATGACGCCCGATCCACCAGGCCGCCTCGACCAGCACGATCCCCACGGCCGCGCAGGCGAACGCCGAGAGCGTGTAGGCGCTGACGGTCGGGTCCAGCGCGAAGAACTTCTGCGTGAACGGGATCAGGAACAGCGTGAGCGTCAACGTGACCATTCCGCCGATCAGCACGATCTTCCACCATTTGTACGGCCGCGCGACGATGCCGAGCACCCACAGCGCGATCGTGATCAGGGTGATCAGCGCGGTCGTCCCCGCCTGCACCTTGTCCACTTCGGACGCTCCGGATCCCTTGTACACCAGCAGGTAGCTGACGAACGTCGAGACCGCGATCACCAGCCCGGCGGGCACGGCCATACGCATCACCCGGCCGACGAAGCCGGTGCGGGCGCGTTCGTTGTTCGGTGCCAGCGACAGCACGAACGCGGGAAGGCCGATGGTGAACCACGCGGTGATGGTGATATGCCGCGGCAGGAACGGGAACGGCACCTGCGCGATGCCGACCATCAGCGCCAGCAGCACCGAGTAGACCGTCTTGGTGAGGAACAGGTTCGAGACGCGTTCGATATTGCCGATCACGCGCCGCCCCTCGGCCACGACATGCGGCAGGGTGGCGAACTTGTCGTCCAGCAGCACGATCTGTGCCACCGCACGGGTCGCCGGGCTGCCGGCACCCATGGCGACGCCGATGTCGGCGTCCTTGAGCGCGAGGACGTCGTTGACGCCGTCGCCGGTCATCGCGACCGTATGGCCCTTCGACTGCAGTGCACCGACCATCGCCCGTTTCTGCAACGGCGTCACGCGGCCGAAGACGGCACGTTCTTCGAGTGTGTCGGCGAGTTGTTCCTTCTCGTCCGGGAGTTCGCGAGCGTCGATGGGCTTTTCCGCACCCGGCAGGTCGAGCGTCGCGGCGACCGCGCCAACGGAAATGGCGTTGTCTCCGGAGATGACCTTGACTTTGACGTCTTGGTGCGCGAAATAGTCCAAAGTGTCCTTCGCGTCCGGACGGACCTTCTGCTCCAGCACCACGAGTGCCACCGGCTCGATGTCACCCGGACCGTCGGCCGAATCGACGACTCGCGAAGCCTTGCCCAGCAGCAGCACCCGCAGACCGCGCGAGCCGATCTTCTCGGCTTCCGAGCGGTGTTCCCCGACGGGCAGCAACACGTCGGCAGCGCCCAGCACCCAGTCGCCCTGCCCGTTGAACGAGGCACCACTCCACTTGCGCGCCGACGAGAACGGCATCGTCGTGGAGACCGGCCAGCCCGGATCCGTTCGATGCTCCTCCGCGATCGCCTGCAGGCTCGCGTTCGGCCGCGGATCCGCGGCGGCGAGTGCGGCCAGCACGTCGTTCACCGGACGGCCCGGGGTCAGCTCACGGACCTCCGCGAGCCGCATCGCGTTCTCGGTGAGCGTTCCGGTCTTGTCGGCGCAGACCACGTCGACCCGGGCGAGCCCCTCGATCGCGGGTAGTTCCTGCACCAGGCACTGCCGTTTGCCCAGCCGGATGACGCCGACCGCGAGCGCGACGCTGGTCATCAGCACCAGGCCTTCGGGCACCATCGGCACCAGCGCGGCGACCATGCCCCGCAGCGCGTCCGGCAAGGCCTGGTCGCCCGCGAGCTGGTTGTAGATCGTCAGCGCGCCGGCCGGGACCAGCAGGTACGTGATGAACTTGAGGATCTTGTCGATGCCCTGACGGAGTTCCGACTTCACCAGGGTGAACTTGCTGGCCTCCGCGGCCAGCTTCGCGGCGTACGACTCGTTCCCGATCGTGTCCGCCCGGTAGGTACCGCTGCCCGCGACCACGAAACTGCCGGACAGCACCTTGTCCCCCGGCTGTTTGACCACGGGGTCGGACTCGCCGGTGAGCAGCGACTCGTCGATCTCGAGCGCGTCGGCCGTTAGCGCCGGGCCGTCCACGACGATCTTGTCGCCCGGCCCCAGTTCGATGACATCGTTGAGAACGACATCCTCCGGCGCGATCTCGATGCTCTGCCCGTTCCGGCGAACGGTCGGCTTCGCCTGCCCTACGATCGCGAGCCGCTCCAGTGTCCGCTTCGCCCGCAGCTCCTGGATGATGCCGACCGCGCTGTTCACGATGATCAGCCCGCCGAACAGCCCGTCGATGAAATAGCCGGTCGAAAGGATGATCACGAACAGCACGCCGTAGATCGCGTTGATCCGGGTGAACACGTTCGCACGGATGATTTCGCCGGTCGTCCGGCTGGTCTTCGTCGAGACCACGTTGGTCTGGCCCGCGGCGACACGCTGGGCGACCTCTACGCTGGTGAGCCCCCTCGAGGCGTCGGTCAGCAAGGCCGGCTGATCAATTGCCATGCCCGCGACTCTATGCGGGGAACCCCTGCTTCCGCGTCAACCTAGGGGACCATGTCCCCCCTGAAGAAGGTCAGCACTTCTCGTGCTCGGGGATGGTGCCACCGTCGGTCACGTCGATCTTCCAGCCGCCGTTTTCCAGCTTCAGCGGCAGCACCAGGCGCCAGCGGATGCACCGTTCGGGCAGGTAGACCGGAGCGTCGTCGACGTTCTGGGTGCTGGTGAACGCGACCAGGACCCGCAGTGAACCCAGCCCTCCCGGCTCGACGCGGTAGACGAGGATGCTGCCGTCGTGAGTTGACCGGTAGTCGCGCTTCCATTCGGTGGCCGATTTGGTGCGCTTCCGCTCGTTGCTGACCACCGTGGTCCACAAAGGATAGTCACGGGTGTTGATCGAGTCGAAGTAGCGCTGCAACACCGCCCATACCGCCGAGTCCTGTGGATGCGCGGCGACGTCGGCGCTGACCTCCACCTTCCCCGGACCCGGCTCCTCGCCAGGGGCGACCGACGACGGCGAAGTCCCCGCGACCGGTTCACCGACCGGGACTTCGGGACGGCGGTAGAGCTCGCGTGCCAGCAGCCCGATGCCGACGGTCAGCGAGATCACCACCACCAGGACGGGGATCAGCCACCGCTGGCGGGCGGCGGAACGAGGCTGGGCGGTCACCTGGGAAAGGTTAGCCGTTCGTGCTCGGGCTACCCGACCTGGTGCAGCCACGTCACCGGGGCGCCGTCACCGGCGTGCCGGTACGGCTCGAGCGCCTCGTCCCAATTGGCGGCGAGGAGTTCGTCGAGCTTGTGCGCCAGCGACTCACCGGAGCGGACCTTGCTCACGAGTGCGCGCAGCTGGTCCTCGCCCACGACGATGTCGCCGTTGGCACTGGTCCGGCCATGCCACAGGCCGAGGCCCGGAGCGAAGCAGAACCGCTCGCCGTCGACGCCCGCACTGGGCTCTTCGGTGACTTCGAACCGGATCATCGGCCACGCCTTGAGTGCGGACGCCAGCTTGCCGCCGGTGCCTGTAGGCGCGCGCCATCCACATTCGGCGCGAAGCTGACCCGGACTGGCCGGCTGAGCCGTCCACTTCAGGTCGACACGGGCACCCAGGGTGCCCGAAATGGCCCACTCGACGTGCGGACAGACCGCAGACGGCGACGAGTGGACGTACACCACGCCACGGGTGTTGCCACGGGTGCTCACTGCTGACCTCCGCTACTCGACGAGGGGCGTCTTCCCCTACGACCTCGCGAGCTGCGCTGGTCAGGTGGCTCGTGCCGCCTCCCGGAACGCGTGACCACATTGTGCACCCCAACAGTGCCGTTTGGCCACACGAACCACACAAGTCGCACCTGAATGGGATCTCCGGCAAGCGCGTGAAGGACTCCTTCCCTCGGCTGAGCCGAGGGAAGGGGGCCTTCACGCGCATCTGGAGCTAGTGGGCGCCCAGCGACTGGGCGGCGGCGAGGGTGTCGACCAGGCCAGTGCCCTTGTCGAAGCTCGACGTGTACGGCCCGGCCGCCACGTACGGTGAGCCGTTCGCGAACTTGTACGCCGTCGCCTTGATCGCGGCCTCGATC
The DNA here is from genome assembly GCA_963766045.1 of uncultured Actinomycetota bacterium. Lineage (GTDB taxonomy): Bacteria > Actinomycetota > Actinomycetes > Mycobacteriales > Pseudonocardiaceae > Amycolatopsis. Next base: position 477,701 of record CAVXYN010000004.1, read on the forward strand.
GCGCCGACACTCGCCCCGGGCGAGACCTGGAAGAGCTGGGCGACGATCCCGGTGATCTGCGGTGCCGCCATCGACGTCCCGCTGATCACGTTGTAGCTGGCGATGTCCAGCAGACCAGGACCGTTCTTGGGCTGCAGGCCCTGTGTGCAGATCGGCTGCGTGGGACGGCATGAGGACAGGATGTTCTCACCCGGCGCGGAAACGTCCGGCCAGCTCGCCTGCGCCGTCTTGAGGCCACGCGAGGAGAAATCGGACACCGTACCGTCGCGCGTCCCGGTCCCCTGGTCGTTGAACGACGCCACCGAGAGCACGCCCGGCGTCTGGTCCTGGCCCGGCGGGTTGGACAGGTTCGCCGACCCGTCGCCGCCGTCGTTCCCGTTCGCCCACACAGTCATGACGCCTTCGGCCGCGAGAGCGCGCTGCAGCTTCACGGTCGCGGAGTTCGGGTCGAACGTGCCACCGCCGCTGGGACCGTAGGAGTTGTTGGTCACCTTGATCGGCGGGCAGGTCGACGCCGGGACGCCCGCGCCGCACGGTGCCTTGTGGTTCTCCAGCACCCAGTTCAGCGCCGCGTCCGTGCCGAGCACGAGCAGCGCGGCCCCGGTCGAGACCGAGACGATCTTCGAGCCCGGCGCCGATCCCCCGACCTTGGTGCCGTCGGTCAGTGTCAGCCGGTTGCCCGCGGCGATCCCGGTGACGTGTGTGCCGTGTCCGCCGAGCGAGAGCGTGTCGGTGTCGACGGACGTCGGGACGTCGATGATGCAGTTCGTCGCGATCCCGTCGGCGCAGAGGCTCTTGAGGTTGCGCACCACGCGCGTCTTGCCGTCGGCACCCTTGAGCGCGGGATGCGTCGGGTCGACCCCGGTGTCGATGATCGCGACGGTGACGCCCCGGCCGTCCACCGGCGCGCCCTTCGCGTCCTTCAAGGTCGTCTGGGTCTGCAGGCTCCGCGTCGCCGCGGTGCCGGTGCTGCCGTGCGCCTTGAGCTTCTCGTTGCCCTCGACGTAGGTGATCCCGGCGGCCTTACGGACGGCGCGCACCTGGTCGGCGGTGCCCCGCACGGCGACGACGCCGATCTTCTTGAACGAGGCGACCTTCGTGAGGCCGGCTGCCCGGGCAGCGCGTTCGGCGGTCGCGACGTCGGCGGCGTGCACCATCGCGGTCACCCCCGCGCCGCCGGAGACGGCCGACAGCAGTCGGGAAAGACCGGGTGCGACAGGGGCCAGCGGTCCCGCGGCCTGCACGGGAGCGACTCCCGCGACCGGGACGGCTAACAGGGCGACGACCAGTGCGGCTCGTCGACGCCAGGTGCGAAAAGCGGCCATTGCGTTTCTCCTGGTGACAGAGGAAAGGAGCTGTCACCTACCAACGAGTAATACCCGGAAGGGTGACGGTCCTCACTGATCGAAATCGGTCGCCGGACAACATCACCTCGCCCACCTGGGACGTGTTTCTCCACTAGGCCGTTCGGAGGCGCTAGTTTGATGCCCCGAGACCGACAGATGGGGAGGGGATCGGTGCGACTCGTTCGCCTCGCTCAGCAGCCGTCCCGGGTGGCCGAGGACATCCGCGCCGCGCTGGCTTCAATCGGCCGGGGCAGCACCGTCGTCGGCGGGGTGGCGTTGATCGGCGCCCGGCCGGTCGACGAAAGGACCGTCGAGGCGGTCGTCGTCATGCCCAAGGGCATCCTCATCGTGATCGGCGTCGACCTGCCGGATCCGGCGTTGAAGCTCGAGGCACCGCTCGGCGGGCCGTGGAAGGCCGACGGCTGGCCGCTGGTCCACGGCGACACGGCGGTCAATCCGGCCACCGACGCCCTCGCGCTCTCCGCGGCCTGCACGCACAAGATCTCCGACGTCGCCCCCGGGGCCGGGCCGATCGGCACGATCATCGCCGTCGGCCCGTATGTCGAAACGGTCGATCAGCCGCCCGCCGATCTCGCCGGGACCGTCCGGGTGCTCTACCCGACGGCGACGACGATGCTCGCGGCGACGGTGTCGCTCGCCAACGCTCCCCGGCCCCGTTCGGTCCAGCAGGCCCGCGAACTGATCGCCGCGCTCGCCCCGGACGCGCCACCGATGCCCGAGGAACTCTTGCTCGGCGAAGGATTCAGCGCCTTTTCCGACGACGAGCCGACCGTGATCCGGGAGAACCCGCTCGTCGCCGCGGCGCCGACGGTTCCCGCGAAACATCCGGGTCAGGCGAAGAGACCGGCGAAACCGGCCTTGCCGGTGGCGGCCGCACCCGCGAAGCCGGCGCAACCCGCCCAAGCCGTCCAGCCCGCGGCGCCCGTCCGGCAAGCCGCGCCGCCCGCAGCCGCTCCGAAACCCGCCGCGGCTGCTCCTGCCGCGCCGAGCGAGTCGGCGCCGAAGCGGCCACATCAGTCCAAGACGGTGAAATGGCTTCCGGTCGCCGCGATCGGGCTGCTCATCGTGCTGCTGGTCGCGGCGATCACCGTCGCTTCGGGCGGCGACGAAACCGCGGCTCCGGAATCACGGCCGCCGACACCCGCCAGTTCGCCGCCCAGCACCAGCCAGGCCGTCGAGAACATCCAGTTCACGTCCCGCGCCTCCAGCTCGGACCAGAAATGCGCATCGCACGCTTTCGGCGATGTCCAGTCGAGCCTGCAGCGGACGAGTTGTTCCGCGGTGAAGCGGGCCAGCTTCGCCAGCAACATCGACGGCCGGGCGGCCGCGGTGTCGATCGCGGTCGTGGAGTTCGCGAACGCCGAACAGGCCGCCGCGTTCAAGGCCACCGCCGATACGCCGGGAGGTGGCGGCATTCTCGACGTCGCCACCGAAACCGGACAGTGGCAGGGCGAGGTCCCGGTCTTCGAGGGCGCCGCCTACCAGAGCACCATCGATGGGAAGTCCGTCCGGCTCGTGCAGGCGGTGTGGCTGCCGGGACCGTCCACTCCGGACGATCCCGGTCTGGTCCGGGGCGCGACCGCCGCCCTCGAACTTCCCGTCAACGGCTGAACGTCACAGCCCGTACGCCTCCAGGAGGCGCAGCCACACCTCGCTGATCGTGGGGAACGACGGCACCGCGTGCCACAGCCGGGACAGCGGCACCTCGCCCACGATCGCGATGGTCGCCGAGTGCAGGAGTTCGGACACGTCCTGTCCGACGAAGGTCGCGCCGACCAGGACACCGCGTTCGGTGTCGACGACGATCCTCGCCTTGCCCGCGTAGCCGTCCGCGTGCAGCGAGGAACCGGCGACAGCGATGTCCATGTCGACAACGCGATGCGGCTTGCCCTCTTCCGGCCCGGCGAGACCGACCGAAGCCACCTCCGGGTCGGTGAAGACGACCTGCGGAATGGCGTGATGATCGGCCGTGGCGGTGTGCGGGCTCCACGCCGCGGACTCGACCGGCTTGCCCGCGGCCAGTGCGGCGACCGAATCCCCCGTCGTGCGGGCGGCGTATTTGCCCTGATGGGTCAGTGGCGCGCGACCGGTGACGTCTCCGACGGCGTAAAACCAGTCACCGTCCACAGCGGACACCCGGCCGTTGTCGTCGACGGTGAGCGGCGCGCCGGGTTCCAGGCCCAGCTTCTCCACACCGAGCCCCTCGGTCGAGGGACGGCGGCCGGTGGCGACGAGCAATTCGTCGACGACCAACGTCTCGCCACCCTTGAGCGCCAATTCCTTACCACCGTCCAAAGCGGACACGGACTCGAGGCCGGAATCCGTGTGCACGGTGACGCCGGCTTCCCGGAGCCCCGCGATGACGGCGTCCCCGACGAAATCGGCCAGTCGCGGCAACGGCCGCGGTCCCGAAATGATCAGGTGGACTTCCGAGCCGAGCGACGCGTAAGCCTGCGCCATTTCGACGCCGACCACGCCGCCGCCGAGCACGCCCAGCCTTCGCGGAGCCTCCGAAGCCGAAGTCGCTTCCCGCGACCCCCAGGGGGAAATCGTGTCCAAACCGGGGATCCGCGGCGCCCTCGGCACGCTGCCGGTGGCGACGATGACGGCGTGCCGCGCGGACAGCACGTCACCACCGTCCACCGTGACCTCCCGCTCACCGGTGATGCGGCCGTGCCCCCGGATCGGCACGATGCCGACTCCTTCGGCCCAAGCGAATTGCCCGCTGTCATCTCCCTTCCCGGTGAACCAGTCCCGGCGGGCGAACACCTTGGCGGGGTCGACCGAATCCCCGACCGGTACCCCGGGCACCCGCTTGGCGGCGGCGAGGAGATTTCCCGGCCGCAGCAACGCCTTGCTCGGAATGCAGGCCCAGTAGGAACACTCACCGCCGAATAGCTCGTGCTCGACGAGGGCGACCTGAAGCCCGCCACGAGCGGCCCGTTCGGCGGCGACCTCGCCGACCGGACCCCCTCCGATCACGATCACGTCAAAACTCTGTACTGACATGTATTCAGCGCACACCACCGCGCAGCTTCGCGCAACCTGCCGCTATCCTCGTGAAGCTGCAAGAGTCAACAGCCGCGGGTCGGGTGTCTTACGCCGTGCCGGTTGCGCGCAGTAGAACGATCGAGCGCGGGAGGTTTTATTCATGGCCAGGAACACTGCTGTGCACTTGCTGGACGATCTGACCGGTGAGGCGGCCGAGGAAACGGTTGCTTTCGGCCTGGACGGAATCGCCTACGACATTGACCTTTCGGCCGACAACGCCGCCGCGCTCCGGGAAACCCTGCGTGCCTATGTGGAGGGCGGGCGCCGGATCGGCGGCCGGAAACTCCGCCCGCGGGTCGTCGAACGCCCCAAGGGCGCGCGAGTCTCGAAGTCGACCCCGAAGACCGCGGCGACCGCTGCCAAGGCTGAAGCGAAGACCGCCGCGAAGCCGGGCCGTAAGCCGGCCGCGAAGGGTGTCGCCGGCCGTCGGCCCGCCGCCACCAAGACCGCTGCCGGCACCAAGACCGCTGCCGCCGCGAAGGCCGCCGCTCCCAAGGCCGCGCCGAAGACCGCCGCCAAGAGCGCGACGAAGGCGACTGCCGCCAAGGCGAAGGCGACGCGCGGTACGGCCAAGACGACCACGGCGAAGGCTCCCGCTGGACGCGCGAAGGCCGCGGCCGCGACGAAGACAGCGGCTGCGAAGACCACGGCTCGGAAGCCTGCCGCTGCCAAGACCGCTGCGACCAAGGCGGCGCCGAAGGCTGCCGCCAAGACTCCGGCGAAGAAGACCGCCGCGGAGCCGAAGAAGACGAGCAGGGCGGCTCGGAAGGTTCCGGCCGTTACTTTCTCGGCTCCGAGTAAGTAATTCCTCGTGAGTGGTAATGACGGTTCTAACCGTCATTACCACTCACGAGCCACCCACTCACTCGCGCTGCGATCCTTCGGAATGCCAGGCCGCATAGTGGTACCGCGAATACCGCAGCGACCGATGCCATTCCCGTTCGGACTCCGACGCCTTCCGGGTCGTGAACTCCCCCAGCTGCCTGGCCGCTGATTTCCGAACGGCGGCCGTGACGTCGGCGACGCCCTTGCGCAGGCCGTGGTCGGCCAATGACGCAACCGGGCTCCGGTGAGAGTCGAGCGGACGCGAGTCCGGCGGTGCCGCGGTGAGATATCGCCCGACCCGTTCGGCCGCGGTGGAAACGAGCAAGGTCGAATGTGCGAGCAAACCCGTTTTCGTCCGGAAAACGGCGAAACCGCACAGTTTCGACTCACCCACGAACAGACCGCGATCACCGAGTCTCGGCGGTAGCCCGAGTTCGGAGACCGTCGCGCTCATCAGCGTTCCGAGTGCTTCGAGCGGCCTGTCCGACGTTCCTGATGGCACGAGCCCTGACAGCGCGAGCCCGGGCAGGACGAGGGTGACGTTCAGATTGCCGGGATCGTGGAACACCGTGCCGCCACCGCTTGCCCGGCGAAGCACCGGAACGCCGTCGCTCGCACAGACGTCGACCTTGACCTCGCGTTCGATCTTCTGCCCGCGCCCCACCACCACACAGGCCGTGTTGCGCCAGATCCAGAGGATCGGTGCGGCCGGTGCGGCACGCAGGAGCGCTTCGTCGAACGCGAGGTTGTCGGCCGGGTCGTCGAACGAGACGACGACTTCCGATGGCCCGGTCACAGGGTTTTCAGTTCCTCCACGATCTCGCCCACCGACGACTTCGCGTCACCGAAGAGCATGCTGGTCTTCGGATCGTAGAAGAGGTCGTTGTCGATACCGGCGAAGCCCGAGCTCATCGAGCGTTTGAGCACGATCACCGAGTGGCTGTGGTTGACCTTGAGGATCGGCATCCCGTAGATCGGCGAGCCCGGATCGGTCTCCGCGGCCGGGTTCGTGACGTCGTTCGCGCCGATCACCAGCGCGACGTCGGTCTGGGCGAACTCGGAGTTGATCTCGTCCATTTCCTTGAGCTGCTCGTACGGGACATCGGCCTCGGCGAGCAGGACGTTCATATGGCCAGGCATGCGGCCGGCGACCGGGTGGATCGCGTAAGCGACCGTGATCCCCTTGGCCTCCAGCAGCTTCGCCATCTCGCGCACCACGTGTTGAGCCTGCGCGACGGCCATGCCGTAGCCGGGCACGACGACGACCTTGTTCGCGTACGCCATCTGGATCGCGGTGTCGGACGCGCTGGTGCTGCGAACCGGACGGACCTCCCCGGACTTCCCGCTCGAGACCGCCGTAGTGCCGCCGAACCCGCCGGCGACGATGGCCGGGATCGACCGGTTCATCGCCTTCGCCATCAGGTTCGTCAGGATCGAACCCGAAGCGCCGACGATCATGCCCGCCACGATCAGCGCGGTGTTGTCCAGTGCGAGACCCATCGCCGCCGCCGACAACCCGGTGAGCGCGTTCAGCAGGGAGATGACGACCGGCATATCCGCGCCACCGATCGGCAGCACGACCACCACACCGAGCACACCCGCCGCGACCAGCAGGCCGATCATCAGCAGCTCGGCGTCACCACCTGAGGCGATGACGACCGCGAAGACGATCGCGGCCACCAGGACCAGAGCGTTGACCGGCTGCTGCAGTTTGCCGAGGGTGATCGGGCGGCCGGAAATGAGTTCCTGCAGTTTCCCGAAGGCGATGTTCGAGCCCCAGAAGGACACCGATCCGACGATCGCGGCGAACAGGGACGCGATCGCGACGTAGGCGGGCTCGTGCGCGTATCCCTCGGTGGTGCGGAACTCGACCCACGCGATGAGCGCGACCGCTCCGCCGCCGACGCCGTTGAACAGCGCCACCATCTGCGGCATCGCGGTCATCTTCACCTTGCGCGCGGACGGCACGCCGACGGCGACACCGATCGCGACACCGAGGATGATCAGCAGCCAGTTGCTCATCCCCGGGGTCAGCAGGGTCGCGATCACCGCGATGCCCATACCGACGGCGGCGATCCAGTTGCCGCGTACCGCGGTGCGCGGACCGGTGAGGCCCATCAGGCCGTAGATGAACAGTGCGAAGGAAATGATGTAGAGGACGGCGATGAATGTCGTCACTTGTCACCCCCGTCTTCCGGCTTCTTCGCCTTGAACATCGAAAGCATCCGGTCGGTGACGAGGAATCCGCCGACCACGTTGATCGTGCCGAAGGCGATCGCGATCACCAGGAGGATCTTGTTCAGCACACCGTCGACACCGAGGCCGAGTACGATCAGCCCGCCGAGCAGGACGATGCCGTGAATGGCGTTGGTCCCCGACATCAGCGGGGTATGGAGGGTATTGGGGACCTTCGAAATGACCGTGAATCCCACGAATCCGGCGAGTACGAGAATCGCCAGGCTGCCTACCAGCATCACTCGCCCCCGTCTTTCTTTTCAGCGGCACTAGTTTCAGCGGCACTAGTTCCAGCAGCAGGAGTTTCGGCAACCGGAGCCCGGCCGGCCACACACGCCCCGGCAACGATTTCGTCTTCGAAGTCGAGCGCGAGCTTTCCTTCGCCGTCCACGAGCAGTTCCAGCAGTTCGGTGACGTTGCGCGCATACAGTTCGCTGGAATGCGCGGGCATTTCCGCGGCGAGGTTGAGCGGCGAGCAAATGGTGACGTCGTGTTCGACGACCTCTTCACCCGGTTTCGTCAATTCGCAGTTACCGCCGGATTCGCCGGCGAGGTCGACCACGACGCCACCGGCAGGCATCCCCTTGACCGCGTCCGCGGTGACCAGGGTGGGCGCCTTGCGCCCGGGGACGAGCGCCGTGGTGATCACGACGTCGAACCTCGTGATCGCCTCGGTGAGCCTGCGCTGCTGTTCAGCCCGTTCCTCTTCGGTCAGCTCACGGGCGTACCCGCCTTCGCCGACCGCCTCGATCCCGAGGTCGAGGAATTTCGCGCCCAGCGAGCGGACCTGCTCGCCGACCTCGGGCCGTACGTCGTAACCGGTGGTCTGCGCGCCGAGCCGTTTCGCCGTGGCCAGCGCCTGCAGCCCGGCGACGCCCGCGCCGAGCACGAGCACCTTCGCCGGCGGCACGGTGCCCGCCGCGGTGGTGAGCATCGGGAAGAAACGGGTCAGTTTCTGCGCGGCCAGCAGCACCGCGCGATAGCCCGCGACGCTGCTCTGGGACGACAGTGCGTCCATCGCCTGCGCACGGGAGATCCGGGGGATCGCCTCGACGGCGAACGCGCGGATCCCCGCCGACTCCAGCGCGGCTATGCCGTCCGGATCCGCCCGTGGATTGAGGAAACCGATCAGAATGGTGCCCGCTTTGAGCTTCGCGACCTCGGCCGGGCTCGGGGGCGCCACCTTGACCACCACGTCGGCATTCCAAGCGTCGCCGATCTCCGCGCCCGCCTGCTCGAAGGTCTCGTCGGCCAGCAGCGCGCCGGCACCCGCTCCGGGCTCGACCACCACCCGCAATCCGCGTCCTGCGACGCGCTCGACAAGCTTCGGTACCAGCGCGACCCGGCGTTCGCCTTGTCCGGTTTCCCGGACGACACCGACCGTGAGTTGCTCATTAACCGCCGCCACAGGCGACCTCCTCGGTGGGACATGACCACACGAACCCGCACTGTTTACCATGCCCGGCCGACAAGTCCCATGGCTGAATGTGTGCGTAAGGGTTCTATCCGTGACATGTCTCATCACGATCGATCCAGCCATCGATCCAGCAGTGAACCGCCTGGTCAGGGATTTCGTAGGTATTCGCCGGGTGCGCGTCAAGCGCTCCGTTGGAGGGTGGGTCGCACACTCCGTCGGCGTCGCCTGGCTACAGCTGTGCAAGTAGGTGCCCCGGCACACGCCCCGGTTGCCCTTGAGGGTGTCCCCAATGCCACATTGGAGACGTTGAGCGTCTCGTACGGGGCATTCGGGACGCGTCTGTCCGATATGGACGGTTGCTGGTGTGACAGTGGTGTGACAGTGGAGTGCGAGAGGTCACGGGGATGCGCCGGGCCGCATGAACCCGGAAGCGCGCGAGGGCCACCCTCACGCACCGGTTGCCCTACGGACGGGAGCGCCAGTTGGGGACGCCGAGGAAGATCAGCCGCAGCCGCCGTTCGGCCGTCCGCACGATCTCGTCGTCGCGAGAGGGCCCCTCGAGCAACTCGAGCACCGTCGTGAGCATGGTCGTCACGATGAGGTCGGCCAGCAGGTGCAGATCTTCCGTGCCCCATTCGCGGAGGTTGTCGAAGCGGGCGAAGTCGACGGCGAGTTCGCTGACGAAGAGTTTTAGTTCGAAACCGATCGCCTGCCGGACCGGACCGGTGCCGCCGTAGCGCTCCCGGGTCAGGAAATGGAAATGCTCCTCGTGTGCACGGACGTGCTCGTGCAGCACGCGTACGGACGAGCGGATCATGTCGTTGTACTGCGCCGGCCTGCTGCGTGCCGAGCGGATCATCGCGCGCAGCGTGCGCATCGATTCCTCGACCAGCGCCACGCCGAGTTCGTCCATCGACGCGAAATGGCGATAGAACGCCGTCGGGACGATCCCGGCCTGTTTCGCCACCTCTCGCAGGCTGAGCCCCGAAAAACCGCGCTCCGCCACCAGTTCCAACGCCGCGTCGAGCAGCGCCTTCCTGGTGCGCTGCTTGCGCTCCTGGCGCGAGAGAGGCTCTGCGATCACAGCCGACAGCGTACGGGCCTCATCGGTATCGCCCATGTCACATCGTCCTCCTCCCGCGTTGACAAGCCGTGCGATCACGCCTTCACTATTCAGTGTACAAGCGTTCACTGAATCCTGGAGATGTGATGACGGCACTTCTACCGCGCAGGGCCAAGCGGCTCGCGTCGCTGGCCGAAGCCCTGCTCACGCCCCACGGCATGGACCGCTACCTCGAACTCCTCGACCCGATGCTGGTCCGCCGTGAGATCCGCGGCCTGGTCACCGGTGTCCGGCGGCAGACGGCCGACACCGTCACCCTGACGATCCGGCCGAGCCGGGCGTGGCGGGGTTTCGCCGCGGGCCAGTACGTCCGGGTGACCGTCGAGATCGACGGCGTCCGGCGCACACGGTGCTACTCACCGGTGGGTTCGGAGCACGACCGCACACTGGAGCTGACCGTCAAGGCAGATCCGCAGGGGCTGGTCTCGCGGCACCTGAACCGCACCATGACCGTCGGCTCGGTGCTCGGACTGTCCATTCCGGATGGTGAGTTCACCCTGCCCTCTCCCCGGCCGCGGCGAATCGTCTTGCTCAGTGGCGGCAGCGGGATCACTCCCGTCCTGTCGATGCTTCGCACACTGGCGGACGAGCGGTACGACGGCGAGGTCGTCTTCCTGCACTACTCCGATAACGCCGACGACTTGCTCTACCGCCACGAACTCACGGACCTCGCCCGGCGGATTCCCGGGCTCCGGGTGGTACACGCGTTCACTCACGCGAAAAGCGGCGCGGACCTGCACGGGTTCTTCTCGAAGGACCACCTCGCAGAGGCGGCGCCTTGGTACCGCGACGCCGAGACCTTCCTGTGCGGACCCAAGCCGTTGATGGATTCGGTCCGTGAGGTGTTCGACGCCGACGGTTTGGACGCGCACCTGCACACCGAGGAGTTCACGCCGCCCGCGCTCACTTTCGATACCGAGAACGCCGAAGGCCAGGTGCGGTTCGCCCACAGCGGCCGCGAGTTCGCGAACTCGGGCAAGCCGTTGCTGGAGCAGGCCGAGGAAGCGGGTCTCAGCCCGGAACACGGCTGCCGGATGGGCATCTGCTTCTCCTGCACAAAGGTCAAGACCTCGGGACGGGTGCGTAACGCCAAAACCGGCGAAACCTCGAGTGAAGAGAACGAAGAGATCCAGCTCTGCATCTCCGTCCCCGTCGGGGACGTCGAGATCAACGCGTAGAAAGGGAACCTCGATGACTGGCTTGCAAGACCGGCTCACTCCCGAGCAGGTCGAGGAATTCGGCCGCGAGATGGACACGATCCGGCAGCGGGTCGTCGCCGATCTCGGCCAGGCCGACGTCGACTACATCCACAACATCATCAAAACCCAGCGGGCGCTGGAGGTCACCGGCCGTGGACTGCTGTTCGCCGGATTCTTCCCGCCCGCCTGGGCCGCCGGCGTGGCCGCGCTTTCGGTGGCGAAGATCCTCGACAACATGGAGATCGGCCACAACGTCATGCACGGCCAGTACGACTGGACGCGCGACCCCGCGCTGAGCTCGCAGAAATTCGAATGGGACATCGTCGCGCCTGCCGAGAACTGGCGGCATTCGCACAACTACATGCACCACACCTACACGAACATCCTCGACAAGGACCGTGACGTCGGCTACGGGATCCTCCGCATGGACCCGGCCCAGAAATGGCACCCGTACTACCTGGGCAACCCGGTGTACGCGTTCCTGCTCGCGTTCATGTTCGAGTACGGCGTGATGCTGCACGACCTCGAGTTCGACCGGATCCTCAAGGGCGAGCGGAAGTGGTCCGACAACACCGAGATCATCCGGAAGATGGTCAGGAAGGTGTCCCGCCAGGTCGGCAAGGACTACGTGCTCTTCCCGCTGCTGACCGGGCCGATGGCGCCGCTGACGCTCGCCGGGAACCTGACCGCGAACATGGTCCGCAACGTGTGGGCGTTCTCGATCATCTTCTGCGGCCACTTCCCCGGCGACGTCGAGAGCTTCACCGAGGAGGAGACCGAGAACGAGACGCGGGGGCAGTGGTACCTGCGGCAGATCCTCGGCTCGGCGAACATCACCGGCGGGAAGCTCTTCCACATCATGAGCGGCAACCTCTCGCACCAGATCGAGCACCATCTGTTCCCCGACATCCCGGCTCGCCGGTACCCCGAAATCGCCGGTGAGGTGCGTGCGATCTGCGAGAAGTACGGCCTGCCGTACAACACCGGACCGCTGCACAAGCAGCTGCTTTCGGTGGCCAAGAAGATCGTGAAACTCGCCATGCCGTGGAACGGCGAACCCCGCACGCCCCGTACCGTGGAGGGCGACAAGGTTCTCCGAGCGGCTTAAAGGGTGTCTGACATGGTCGGTCAGTTCGAGAGCAGCAAGGACACGATCCAGGTGATCACCGAATCGGCGGCGACGCATATCGGCAACATCGCGACCATCATCACCGGCGCGGTCCGTGACATCGCCAGGGAGACCGGCGACTGGCTGACGGACGTCATCGAGATGCGCGAGGCGTCACAGCGGGCCCAGGCGGACAGGGAACACCTGCGGGTCACAGATCCCGAAGACTAGGGAAACCTGGATGGCAACGGCGGGTGGAGCACGGCAGGCTGGACGTCGTGACCACCCGCCTCGCCGTGCGCCCGCTGGCCGGACGCGTTCTCAAGGAGCAGGTCGGCCGCGCCTACTGGACTGAGCTCGTCTGGGTGCTGCTCGGCTTCCCGCTGACGTTGGCGCTCACCGTGTTCATCGTGGTCGGGATCATCGTCGGCATCGGCTCGAGCGTGCTGACCGTGGGTCTGCTCGTACTCATCGGGATCATGGCGGGCGCCCGGCTGATCGGCAGACTGCATATCGGCCTCGCCGCTCACCTGCTCGGCACCAGGGTCACGCCCGCGGCCCCACCCGAACCCCGGCCAGGGCTGTGGAACGGCGTCAAGAACCGCGTCGGCGACCCGGTCGGATGGCGCGTGATCGCCTATCTGCTGATCCGGCTCCCCGTTTCCTTCGTCGAACTCTTTCTCGTCGCATCGCTGTACATCTACGCCGGGAGCACGCTGACCTACCCGGTTTTCTGGTCCACCCTCGAAGGTAAGGCGATGCCGACCTTCGATATCCGGGTCGACATGTGGTTTCTGACCCTTCCCTTGGCCCTCACCGGTCTCGCGATCCTGCTGGCGATGCCGTGGCTGCTCCACGGTCTCACGCAGTTCGACCGGCTGCTGGTACGAGGCCTGCTCGGCATGGAAGACCTGTCGAAGCGCGTGCGCGAACTCGAGCGCAGCCGCGCGACCGCCGTCGACGACGCGACGCAGCGGTTGCGGCGGATCGAACGCGACCTTCACGACGGCGCTCAGGCGCAGCTTGTCGCGCTGGCGATGAAACTCGGGATCGCGAAGGACGAACTGGCTGCCGAAGGCGGCGACATCACCCAGGCCCAGGCGATGGTCACGGCCGCGCACGCCAACGCGAAACAGGCGCTCACCGAACTGCGCGACCTCGCCCGCGGTATCCACCCGGCCGCCCTCGACGCCGGCCTCGACGTCGCACTGTCCACTTTGGTCGCCACCTCGGGGATCGACGCCCGGGTCACCGTGGATCTGCCACGCAGGCCGCCACAGTCGATCGAGACGATCGCGTACTTCAGCGTCGCCGAACTCCTGACCAACGCCGCCAAGCATACGACGGCCGATATCGAGATCGAGGTCAGCGCGCCTTCGAACAGCTTGCGACTGGTCGTCCGCGACACCGGGGAAGGCGGCGCGCGATCGGTACCCGGCGGCGGGCTCGCCGGGATCGAGGAGCGGCTCGCGACCGTCGACGGCAGGCTCGATGTCCAGAGCCCGCAGGGAGGTCCTACGGTGATCACAGCGGAGATACCACTTCAGGATTAGGGGGCGGCGGCGTGCGCGTCGTGATCGCGGAAGATTCGACCATCCTGCGGGAGGGGCTGGTCGAACTGCTGAATCTTCGGGGACACGAGGTCGTCGCAGCCGTGAAAGACGCCGACGGCCTTCGTGACGCCGTCCTCACCCATACACCCGACGTGTCCATTGTGGATATCCGGATGCCGCCGACCCACACCGACGAAGGCCTGCGAGCGGCGATCACTCTGCGCGCCGAGAATCCCGGCTGCGCGATCCTCCTGTTCTCCCAATACGTCGAGACGAAGTACGCGACGCAACTGCTGGCCGACCGCGCCGGCGGCGTCGGCTACCTCCTCAAGGACCGTGTCGCCGACGTCTCGGACTTCCTCGACGCACTCCGCCGCGTCGCGGACGGAGAGACCGTGCTCGACGCGGAAGTGGTCAGCCAACTGTTCACGGCCACCCGTAAGACGGACGCGCTCGCCGGACTTACCCCGCGGGAACGTGCGGTGCTGGGGTTGATGGCGGAGGGCCGGTCGAATTCGGCGATCGCCGCGGCGTTGTTCCTTTCGGCGGGTTCAGTGGAGAAATACGTGTCGAGCATCTTCGGGAAGCTCGAACTGCCTCAGTCGGAAGGGGACAATCGGCGGGTGCTGGCTGTGTTGCGGTACCTGGACTCGTGAGTGGTAATGAGGTGATCTCAGCAAGGTTGTGACACGCCCATTTCGGGCGAAGGGGATGGTGCTGGCGGGAGGCGCGGGGTCCTCGTAAGAGGTGTTCTCACCACAAGACCCTCTAGGTGAGGACCCCGCGTGATTGCCTATCGTGCCATCCTTGATGTCCCGCGTGAACTGGCCCGGTACGTGGCCCGGCTGCTGAAAGCACACCGGCGGGTACTGGGCACCCGCCGGGGTGCCAGGGCGCTGACCTGTTTCCGGCAGGCGGTGCTGGGGTTGTTGCGCTGGTTCCGCCACGCCCAGGCCGACATCACCGCGCTGGGCCGCGACAACGGCATCTCCCGAGCGACCGCCTACCGCTACGTCGACGAGGTCATCCTGGTCCTGGCCGCACAGGCCCCGGATCTGCACGACGTGCTCGACCAAGCCAAAGCCGACGACCTGCCGTATCTGATCCTCGACGGGAAAGTGTTCTCCGCCGACCGGTACGGGGAGAAAACCCTCAGCGTCAAAGACCGGCCCATCGACCTGTGGTACTCCGGGAAAGCCCGCGAATTCGGCGGCAACATCCAGCTGCTGACCGCACCCGACGGATTCCCACTCTGGGTCTCACCCGTCGAACCCGGCTCGACCCACGACATCACCGCCGCCACCGAACACCTCCTCGGCGCCCTCTACCCCGCCGCCGCACAAGGCCTGCCCACCCTCGCCGACTCCGGCTACCAACACGCCGGAATCGGCGTCCACGCACCGATCAAACACCCCAGCATCCGCCACCACCTCCACCCCGACAACCGCACCTACAACAGCCTCCTCCGCGGCCTGCGCGCCCTCGGCGAACGCGGCTTCGCCCTGCTCACCGGCCGCTGGCGCACCCTGCGCCACACCACCAAAAGCCCCCGCACCATCAGCCACATCGCCCAAGCCGCACTCGTCCTCACCCACTACGAAAACGGCAAGATCGCCTGAACCCTTGCTGAGATCACCTCAATGGACCACTCTTTAGTGTTATCGGCGTCAATATACCGTCGGGTAGCGTATTTAATCACTTCAGTGCGAGTTCAAACAGGTGTTCGACAATTGCGGTAGTGTTGTGGGGTGTCCAGCAGACGAACCCTCGAACCGCCACAAGAACTGTGGCGGGCTGGTGCGCAGGAACTCGCGCACGGTGTCGTCGAGCGTTTGTCCTTGGCACGCCAGGCGATGGCGGAGATCGGGATGTACCTCGCCGAAATCGACGCCCGCGGCCCGAGCGACCTGTTCGGGCATGGTTCCACCTCCGGCTGGTACGCCGAGACCGCACGCATCACAGCCCGCGACGCCCGCATCGCGGTCAGCCGTGCTCTCGCCCTCAACGGTGGCCGCAACCTCGACGGCACCCCCGAACCACCCACCGCGCCCCTTGCAGGCGCCGCGGCGGCGGACGGTGACTTGGGTGAGCCACAGGTCGACCCGATCCTGGGCATCTTGAAGAAGATCCCGCTCGATGTGCCCACCGAGGATCGCCGTGCTGCCGAGCAGATCCTGGTCGAGCTGGCCCGCCATGCCGGGCCCCGGGAGATCCTGAACATCGGTGAGGACCTTCTCGCCCGCCTGGACCCGGACGGCAAGGAACCGACCGACGATGAGGATTTGACGCCGCCGCATCGTGAGGTGTTCCTGAAGAAACGCCGGAACGGCTGGTGGAAACTCACCGGAACCCTCGACCCGGAGTTCGCGGCACGCGCGAACGCGTTGATGGAAACCTGGGGACAACGGCGACCGGTCGACGAGGACGGTAACCACGACTGGCGCAACCCCGCCCACCGCCACGCCGATGCCCTGTTCGACGCCATCCACTACGCGATGACCAACGACAAAGCCCCCACCTTGGGCGGGGACCGCACCACCATCGTCGTCACCATTCCCCTCGACGTGTTGAGAACCGGGCTGGGCACGGCATGTGTGGACGGGGTCGATCAGATCACCGCCCGACACGCCCGGATGCTGGCCTGTGACGCCAACATCATCCCGGTGGTTCTCGGCTCCGAGAGCGAACCACTCGATATCGGACGCATGAACCGGTACGTGACCCCCGGACAGCGGCGGGCGTTGAACCTGCGCGATCACGGCTGCAGCTTCCCGGGCTGCCAACGACGTGCGAAGCACTGCGAGGCCCACCACCTGCTCCCGTGGGGAGAAAACGGCGACACCGACCTCCGCAACCTGTGCCTACTCTGCCGTTATCACCACATGGTCATCCACGGAACATCCGGCTGGGCGGTCCGCATGGCCACCGACGGGCTACCCGAATTCATCCCACCGCAATACCTCGACCCACTGCAACAACCCCGCCGCAACAACGCCCACACCCTCTACTAAACCCCGACCATGCGTGACGGAGCCCGCCAGCCACCCCGCCGACGGGCCCATCACCATGCCCACAGGCCAACGCCTCAATCGCGGATCTCTGCGCAGCCAATCCAATACCGCCGCCGCTGAACAACGCAACAAGGTTGACCGTTCTCATGCAGTCTCACCTGCTCGACATCCGACGGCCCGACACACGCCCGCTCCTCCCCCGTCCCCGATACGAAGCCATCCACGCGGCCGGCGCGTCGGGTCAAGGCACGCTTTCCCGCCTTGACGCGACGTGACGGCCGTTGTGACGATCTGGCGTCGGGGCGATGATGTCGCGTAACAGCCGAACCGTGACCACTCGACTGCGCCCGCGGACTCTCCTCAGCGACCCTTATCGCTCCGGTGACCGCGCGGCAGAGCTGGTCGCGATCCTCTCCTCTACCTCCGAGCTCTTCGGCGACCGAAGCTCGCGGTAAATAGCGAGCGCCAGGTGCCAATGCTCGACGGCCTTGTCGTGTTCGCCCTGCCGCTGGTGGATGTCGCCGAGGCCGGCGTGTGCCCGGGCTTGTTCGTAGCGCACACCGACGTTGGTGGCGGCAGCCAGTGCGTCGACGTGGTAGCGGCGGATGACTTCGGCCGAGGCTCCTGCGGCGGCGTGTGTTTCGGCCAGTCCGTTCAGTGCCATGGCTTCGAGTTGGGTGTCGGAGAAGTTCCTCGCGATCGCCAGGGCCTGCTGGAAGTATCGTCGCGCATTCTCGAGGTCGTCCTGTCTACGGTGGATGGTGCCAAGCCGGTACAGGCTGATCACCTCGAGTACGGGCAACCGTGAGCTACGCGCCAAGTTCAGTGCCTGATGGCCGCAGTCGAGCGCGTCGGAGAACCGGCCGGTGTCGCGGTAGACACCGGCGAGACCATAGGATGATTGGAATTGTCCAGGCTGGTAGTCGTATTCGCCGGCGATGGTGAACGCCCTCCGCAGATATCGGAGCGCGCTCTCGGGTTGTCCTTGCCGCAGGTGCAATTGACCCAGAGCCGTCAGCGGCCGTTGCGCCATCAGCCGGTGACCGAGTTCGTGGAACAGGTCGGCCGATCGACGCAGGTACCGCGTCCCTTCCTCCACCCGCCCGGCGAAGCCGCACAGGGCGCCGAGATGGTTCAGTGTGGTCGCCTGGAAGACCCGTGCACCTGCTTTTTCGTGCAGTGCAAGGGATTTCTCGAAATGCCGTTCCGCTTCGTCGAACCGATGCGCGCACATATGCACCAGGCCAAGGGTGCGGAAGGCGATTCCTTCGGTGACGAGATCGCCGTGCTCGCGCGCGGCGGCGATGGCTTTGGCCTGCAGTCGCCGGGCTTCGTCGAGGTACATGCCGAGGTCGAGATACCAGGACAGCACCCGGAACAGTTCGGTGGCGTAGATCGGCAGGGTTTCCGCCGCTGCTTCGGTGGCGCGGACCAGGTTGGCGCGTTCGACGTCGAGCCACCGCATCGCGACGTCGTAACTGGACAGATCCGGCGTCGCAGTGTCGTGGGAATCATCCCCCGGCTCGTCGATCTCCAGACCGTTCGGTGCGATGAACCGCACCGCCCGTGTCGCGGTGCGCAGGTAGTAGTCGAGCAGCCGCGTGAGTGCCGCAGTGCGCTCGGCCGGTGTGTCGAGGGTTTCGCCGAGCTCGGCGGCGTAGGTCGCGAGGAGGTCGTGCACGACGTAGCGCCGGTCGGTGGTCTCGTCGACGAGGTTCGCCCGTTCCAGCATGTCGAGCAGACGCCGGGTGGTCCGCAGGCCGCCGCCGGCGAGCGCGGCCAGGGCGTGGGCGTCGATGTCGTGTCCGGGATGGACACCGAACAGCCGGAACAGGCGAGCCGCTTCAGGATCGAGATTGCGATAGGAGGAAGAGAACACGGCAAGCACCGAGGCGTCCGGGTCGTCGCCGCTGTCGAGCAGGTCGAGGCGGGCATGTTCGTCGGCGAGTTCGGCGACGAGGGCGGCCACGGGCCGGGGACGTTCACGGATCCGTTCGGCGGCGATGCGCACCGCCAACGGCAGTCGGGCACAGCTTTCGATCAGCCGCGTTGTGGTGTCGGGCTCGGTGTCACAGCGGTCGCCGAGCAGTTCCGTGAGCAGGCGACGGGCTTCGTCGAGCGACATGCGGCCGAGGTGCACGCGGTGAGCACCGTCGCGAGCGACGAGACCGCCGAGGGAATCCCCGGCTGGTGACCACCACGAGACAGCCGGACGAGCCTGGCAGGAGCGGACGCACTTGACCGGCGGACCGGGCGTTGTCCAGCTGGCTCGATACCGCGACCTGATGCTCGACCCGCGATTCCGCGCCTGGTTCTACCAATTCGTCTGTACCCGCGGCCAGAAGCCCGTTTGAGCGGAAGGGTTTTCGCTCCAGCGAAAAGGTGTGGACGACATCGCCACGCCGTCGCGACTCTGACGTCGGGTCAAAAGGGGAGGACAGATGACGAAGAAGGCTCTGGGGTTTTTGCGCGTACTCGCGGTGGGGGTTTCGGCGGCGATTCTGGTCCCGCTGGGCGGTGTCGCGTCCGGTGCGCCGGGTACCACGCGCGCCGGCGACTGTGTCGCGGACGGCTCGGTGCGGACCGACGCCATCTTCAACCGGCCGCATGACGACAACGGTGATGACGACAAGATCCACCGCCACATCGTCTGCCTTGTCGAAGGCGCGCCCGCCGGCTCGGAGATCCGCTTGGCGACGTACCACTTCGCGCACAAGAAGATCAGGGACGCGCTGCTCGACGCGCACGATCGGGGCGTCGAGGTCAAGATCCTGGCCGATCGCGGTGTGCTCGGCGACAAACACGACCGTCCGATGTACGACCAGATGCGGAATGTGCTCCACGGCGACATGGGCAAGGATTCGTGGATCGCCGCGTGTGCCGGCACCGGCACCGGTGACGACGATGACCGCGCGTGTATCGGCAAGGCCAAGATGCACAACAAGTTCCTGCTGTTCTCCGAGACCCATGGGGTCAAGGACGTCACGTTCCTCACGTCGTCGAACCTCGAGGACGACGACGCGGTCAACGCCGAGGGGAACAACTCCGGCACGAACATGTGGAACAGCGGCTACACGGCCGCGAACGATTCGGCGCTGCGCAAGCACTTCTCCGGGTACTTCGACGCGCTCAGCGGCTGGGCGAACGGTAAGTGGAAAGACCCGGCCGACCCGAACTACTACGAGACCGCGAATCTGCCGAGCCAGGTGGGGAACTACGTCGTCTACCACTCACCAAGGCAGCAGGGGAACACGGCGCTCGACATTCTGGGCAAGGTCGAATGCGACGGGAACGGCTCGGGCGACCGCACGGTCGTCCGGGTCGCCATGTGGGCGATCAACGGTGGAGTGGCCGGCGACCCCGGATCCCGGATCGCCCAACGACTTTGGGACCTCGACAACGAAGGCTGCGACGTCGACATCGTCGCCGACGGGATCGAGGAGGGCGCTCCCGGACCGCTTCAAATCCTCCTGCGGAAACCCCCTGCCGGTAAGACGGGGCCGGAGGTACGGGAGTTCAACGGAGATCTGCCGTATGGCATTCACGAGAAGAACATGTTGATCGACGGCAGGTTCGACGGCGAACCGGACCAGAAGGTCGTGTTCACGGGAAGCTACAACTTCACGAACCGGTCGGTGCGGACCAACGATGAAACGTGGCTGCGGATCAACGATCCTGGTGTGCACGACCGGTTCAAGGACCACTTCGCCGACGTCCGCAACGCCGCCCACACCTGTTGGCAGACCAGCGAACCCGTCGGCTGCGACGGCGGCCGCAAGATCGACCCGAACCCGCCCGCGCCGCTGAACTGCCACGAGACGGCGGACAAGTACCAGAACGCGGGAAACCTTTACCTCTACAGCGCGGAAAAATGCGACGGTGCGAACGGCGCCAAGGACAACGTCGGGGCGGACAGCGACTACGGCGACAGTCAGGGCCCCATCAAGAACTTCGACAACAAGGTGAAGTCGATCGTCAACACCACCGGCAAGACGATCGAGTTCTACAACTACCCGAACTACAACAGCGGCCATCCGGAAGGCGATTCGTTCTGCGTTCGTCCGGACACCTGGATCAACCGCACGGTGCTCTACGGCGACAACTCGGGCACCTGGCAGAACAGCATCAGCTCGCACCGCGTCGTCGACGATCCGGCGGCGGCCTGCGATCGCTGGTTCGGCGGATACCACCAGCCCAACCGGTGACAAGCTCGGCCAGTGCGTGAGGGCCACCCTGGCGGACTCTCGTGTCCTGCGTCGGAAGTTCGCGCCGTAGGTTCGTGGCGGCGTTTGGCCACCTGTGCTTGGTCTGGCTGGGAGTGTCTCGAATGCCTCGTTGGGGACGTTGAGCGTCTCGTATGTGGCATTGGGGACGTGTCTGTCCGGTGTGGACCTAGCGTCCGGGCACGACCTACGCGAGTCACCGAGGTTCGGCAGGAGGATCGTAGCGTTCCGGGAGAACCAGCTGCACCCAGGTGACGTCCCGCCAGGCACCGTGCTTGTACCCGATCCGCCGGTACGTCCCAACGTTTTCGAAACCCAGGGCCCGGTGCAGGCCCGCGCTCGCGTCGTTGGGGAGCACCATCCCGGCGGCGAGAGTGCGGAAACCGCGCTCTGCCAACCGATCCAGCAAAGCCTGGTAGAGCGCGCGCCCACCACCGGTGCGCCGCCTGCCGAGTTCCATGTAGATGCTGACCTCGCAGGACCAGCGGTAGGCCGGTCGCCCACTGAAGGGGCCTCCGTAGGCGTAGCCGACGACGCGGCCTTCGTCGTCCTCGAGGACGAGCCAGGCGTGACTCCGCTGCGCCTTGGCGATGCGCTCGGCCATCTCGTCCGGCTTCGGCGGCTCGGTTTCGAAGGAGATCACCGTGTCAGTGACATACGGCGCGTAGATCTCCGCGCATGCCGCCGCGTCCTCCTCGGTCCCTTCTCTGATCACCATGGCGACCATAGTAGCCGAGACTGCCACTATAGTTAGCAGCATGTCGGATCCCTTGTCCGCGTCGCTCGCCGCGACGCTCCAGGCCGCGAGGCTCGATCAGAAGCTCTCGGCCAACGCCCTCGCCGAGATGTCCGGCGTGTCCAGGGCGATGATCGGCAAGATCGAACGCGGCGAGGCTCAGCCCACGGCCGTCCTGCTCAGCCGCCTTTCCGCCGCGCTCGGGATGACCCTGTCCGAACTCGTCGCCCGCGCCGAACACGGCGACCGACGAGTCGCCCGCGCGGCGGACCAGCCGACGTGGACGGACCCCGAAACCGGCTACGTGCGGCGTGCCGTCTCGCCGTCGATCGGCGGACCGCTGGAACTGGTCGAGGTCGAACTGCCCGCGGGCGCCGAAGTCTCGTTCCCCGCCCACACGTACGCCTTGACCCATCATCAGATCTGGGTGCTCGACGGGCATCTGCGGTTCCGCGAGGGCGACGTCGAGCACGAACTCGACGCGGGCGACTGCCTCCAGCTCGGCGCGCCGACACCCTGCACCTACGTTAATCCGACGGAAGAACCGTGCCGGTATCTGGTCGCCCTCGCCAGACGGCTGAAGCACTAACGTGGCGGACATGTACTCCACGGAGATCGAGGTACGCACCGGCAGCGTGGCCGTGGTGCACGACCTGACCAAGGACGCCGAGACGTTCCTGCGCGACGCGGACGCCGAGGACGGGATCCTGCACGTCTTCGTCCCGCACGCGACCTCCGGGCTGGCGATCCTCGAGACCGGCGCGGGCAGTGACGACGATCTGCTGGCCGCGCTCGATGAACTACTCCCCCGCGACGACCGGTGGCGGCACCAGCACGGCAGTCCCGGTCACGGTCGTGACCACGTTCTGCCCGCGCTGCTGCCGCCGTTCGCGACGGTCCCGGTACTCGGCGGCGTGATGACGCTGGGTACCTGGCAGTCGATCTGCCTAGTGGACACCAACCTGGACAACCCGGTCCGGCGCGTCCGCTTCAGCCTCCTGGAGGGCTGACCGTCCCGGCCACAGCGCGAGGAGCAGCCCCGCCGCCAGCAAACCGGCAAGTACCCAGACACCGGTCATCACGTCCGGCGCTCCGGGGACGCCCTGCAGCAGGCTTCGGAGCCCTTCGGTGGAGAACCGGAACGGCGTCCACGACCACAGCAACGCGCGGTAGGCGGGGTTGAGCAGTTCCGGAACCTGACCGGCGACGGCGGGCGCGACCAGGTACAGCGGGCCGAGGATCGCCATCGCGCGCACCCCGAGCAGACGGAGCAGGCCGGTCTGCAGCGCGGCGAACGCGGTCACGGCGAGGAAAAGGAAGCCAAGGACGTCCCAGCCGAGCGGCAAGGAGGAATCCCAGAGCTTCAGGAATCCGGCCAGCACGGCGGTGACCAGCACCCCCGCCGACACGATCTGGGTGAACCGCGCGGCGACGCCCGCACTCCGCCCGATCCGCCGTCCGGCCAGGATGAGCACCGCGCCCGCGGCCAGACTCCCGACCCACGCCAGCGCGCTCAACGCCAGCGGAGCCGCCCGGCCCGCCGCGCTCACCGCGTGCAGCGTCTCGATCTTCGGCGTTCCGCCAAGCGCCTGCGCGGCCCCGGTCAGCGCCTGCTGCGCGACCTGCGTCCCGGACGGGTTCACCGCACCCGAGACCACGACGGTCGAGGGAAGTTCGAGGACGCCGTAGACCTCTTTGTCCTCCAACAGTTTCCGGCCTTCCTCCGATGACGTCACGCGCCAGGAGAGCTGCCCTCCGCCGTGGCTCGCGATCTGGTTCGCGGCCGCCTGCAGTGGTCCCGGCGGCGCGGCGACGGCCACCGGGACGTTGTCGGGCGCGACGGTGGCCTGTGCTCCGAAGGTCAGGAATCCGAGCACCACGGCAACCAGCGCACCGGCCACCGCGGCGATCAAGGCGAACGCCCCGACAGGGCGCCGGTTAGGGGTTGACATGACCAGCCTCCATTTATTCGTCATGTGTTGAATTAATGAACCTCAAGGTAGGCGGCCGTCACGAGAAAGTCAACAGACGTTGAATAATCTCGCCGGTACCGTCGACAAGGTGAAGACTCCGCATCGGCTCGTGCTGTGGGACATCGATCAGACCCTCGTCGACCTGCGCGGTCTCGGCGCCGGCTGGTACACCGCCGCACTCGCCGAGGTGGCGGGCATCGAACTGCGGGCACTGCCGCATTTCGGCGGCCGCACCGAACGTGCGATCAGCACCGACATCCTGATGTCGCACGACATCGAACCGACCGAAGAGAACGTGCGGAGGCTCTGGCTCGCGCTGATCGCGGCCTCCGAACGAGGTGCCGCGACGCTGACCGAAGACGGCCGCGCGCTACCGGGCGCGAAGGAGGCTCTGACCGACTTCGCGGCACAGGGCGGCATCGTCCAGTCGCTGGTCACCGGGAACCTGCCGGAGATCTCGGTGCACAAACTGACCGCGTTCGGGCTGCACGAGTACCTCGACTTCGAGATCGGCGGCTACGGCTCGCTGTCGGCCCACCGCCCCGACCTCGTTCCCGCCGCCGTCGGCCGTGCTTCGGTGAAACACGGCACCGAGTTCGACCCGGCGTCGGTCGTGATCATCGGCGACACCCCGAACGACGTCGAGGCGGCGCTCGACCACGGCGCCGTCGCGGTGGCCGTGGCGACCGGGCAGTACAGCGCGGGCGAACTGGCCGACGCGGGCGCGCACACCGTGCTGCCCGACCTCGAAAACCTGGCAGCGGTGCGTTCGGCTGTGCTCGGGAGCGCACTCTAAGTGGTTGCCATCGGAAGTCCTTCGGGGGTATTCGGCGGATCCAGCGGGAAGCTGGACCGTCGAGACCTCCGGAGGACTTCCGATGGCAACCACTAAACTCGGGCCATGGCATACCCAGGCGGCAACGGCTGGCCGGAGCAACCGCAGCAGCCCTACCAGCAGCAACCCCAATATGGGTATCCGCCGCAGAACCCGGGCCGGCAGCAGTACCAGGGTTACCAGCAGCAAGAGGGGTTCCAGCAGTTCCCGCAGCAGTCCTACCAGGGCTTCGCTCCGGAACCGCCGAAGAAGGGCAAGAAGGGCCTGTGGATCGGCCTCGGCGCACTCGGCGTCGTGATCGCCGTCGGCGCGACCCTCTTCTTCGTTCTCCGGGACGGCGACGACCCGCAGCCACAGGCCGCGCCCCCGCAGTCGTCCGCTCCGCCTTCCGCCTCCGAGCCGCCGTCGACTTCGCAGAGCGGCGGCGCACCTCAGGACAACAAGGTCCCGTCTACGACTCCCGGCTGGCAGGGCATCGTCTCGGCGAAGGACAAGACGGCCTTCGACCTGCCCGCCTCGGACTGGGAGACCGAACCCGGCGAGCTCATCGGGCAGAGCAAGGGCGAGTTCAAGATCGTCGTCCACGAGGCGATGACCTATAAACCCGGCGCCTGCCCGGAGTCCAGCGGCTCGAACCGCGGCACGGTCGGTTTCGCCACCGCGGACCAGATCCCGGTCGAAAACGCCGCGCGGGGAGCCGTCCGGCTGTGGATCCAGGCCGCGACCGGCAACGCCGACGTTCCGCTGCCCGAGATCAAGCAGGTCCCGATCGCGGGCGGCACGCTCCAGGCGGCCAGTTCCACCGGGACGTTCATCCCGGCCGAGGGCGAGGCCTGCCGGGCGCCGAGTGTGAAGGTCACGTCGGCCGCGTTCAAGGTCGGTGAGCAGACAGTCTGCTTCGTGATGGTCCTCGACCAGGGCACACCGGACGCCTTACCCGAGGCGGACGCGCAAAAGATCCTCGCCAGCTTGAGGCCACAGCCATGACCGGGCCCGGTGAGCGCCCCGACGAACCGCGGCAGTGGTTCGTCGACGCGCTCACCGGGCAACCGGTCGAAGAGGCTGAGCAGACCGGCCCCCTTCCGGTGGTCAAGGAAGGCGTCCCGCCCCGGAGGCGGGCACGGTTGCTGCCGACGCTCGGAATTCTCGGGCTGGTCGTGGTCATCGCGGTCGGTGCGACGGCGACCTATCAAGCCAAGACGGCGACGCCTCCCACCGAGCAGAACCTGGTCCTACCGGATCCCGACCTGCCCACGCGGATCGATCCCGCGATCGTCGGCTGGAAGCCGGTGCTGTCCGATGATCATCCGTTCGTGTTCGACGTCCCGGCGGACTGGTCGATCGAGGAGCCGGACGTCGCGGTCGGTTACGAGACTCCGAACGGCGACCTCGTCACGTTGCAGGGCGTCGCCCGGTATCGCCGCGACTTCTGCCCCGGGCCCGAACTCTCGTCCCGCGCGATGGCGGGGTTCACCACCATCGACGAAGGTGAAGTCTCCGATCTCGCCCACGCCGCGGAGGAAACGACCTTGCGCTGGGCCGAGGCCGCCTACGGCTCGATCGGCTCCGGACGCACCCCGCAGACCGAGATCGGACCGCCCGCGGCGCTGACGGTATTCGACGGGAACACGATCGCCACCGCGGTGACCACGACCGTCGTCCCCACCGCGGAAGGCCCCTGCACGGCGTCTTCGGTCGCCATCACCGCGATCGCGCTGCCGCTGCGCGCCCTTCCGGGCTCAGCCCGGTACCACATCCTTCTGGTACTGGCGGACCAGGCGATTCCCGATGCGATCGCTACGGAGGTCGTCCTCAAGATGGGTGAGAGCATCCGTCGCGAGTAGCACCCCCTAAGGGGAAATATAGGACCCCTGCCGGATGTCCGTGATCCTTGCGCGGCCCTACCTTCGAAGGCATGCCAAAAGGGGGAGACGGGACGGCCGCGACAGGCCGGATGAAAAGGATCGCCGTGCTGCTGAGGCAACGGCTGCCATTCACGACCCTCGTGACGTTGTCCATGCTCGCGCTCGCCTTGGCCTCGGGCGCGCTCTGGTCCGCCGCCGAGGATCGCGCGGTTTATCCGTATATCGCGTACGGATTGCCGTCGCTGGAAGCCGGCCGCTGGTGGACCTTGCTGTCCGGACCGCTGTTCGCGGTCGTCCCGCTGTACTACCTGCCGATGGTACTGAGTTTCGCGTTGTTCGCCGGGTTCGCGGAATGGCGGCTCGGTACGCGCCGCACGATGGCGGTGACCATCGGCGGGCAGTTCGTCAGTGTTCTCGTCGCCGTCCAGTTCCTTGCCCTGAGCCGGAATTCCGGCTGGGAATGGGCAGAACGGGTAGCAGGCAGTCTCGACGTCGGTTTCTCCGGCGGCGCGCTCGCCGCGGTCGCGGTGGCCAGCGCCACGCTGCGTCCACCATGGCGGCTGCGGTTGCGCGCCGGGTTGTGCGTGTACGCCGGTGTCGCGATCATCTTCGTCGGCACCCTCGCCGACCTCGTGCATTTCTTCGCGCTGGTACTGGCCTTGCCGTTCGGACGCCGGTTCATCGGTTCGAAAGGAGCGTACCGGGAGCACCGGCCCAGCCTGCGCGAATGGCGGTTCTACGCCGTCGCCGGACTGATGGTGCTGACGGTCGCCGAACTGGTGATGGCCTTCGTGCCGGGCAACGGCCCGTTCGGCTCCGCCGAAGAACTCTCGTTGTCCACCTGGGAAGTCACGATCCTCTGCCTGATCGTGGTGCCGATCATGAACGGCCTGCGCAAGGGCAGCCAGATGGCGTGGCGGTGCGCGATGGTCCTGACGTCGTTCGTGATCCTGCAGGTCATGGCGTACGGCGGGGTGCTCGCGCTGGCCGAGGTCATCGGCGAGGACGCCGGGCTGACCGATCCCCCGCTGTTCTTTGTGGACAATCTCTTGTGGACGGTCGAATTCGCCCTGCTGATCGCCGCCCGCGGTGCCTTCCGGGTACCGTCGCGCCGGAAACGACGCCGCTTGGGCCGGATGGGAAATCCGGCGCTGGCCCGTAGCCTGCTGAGCCGCCACGGCGGGAGCACGCTCTCGTGGATGACGACCTGGCCGCAGAACTCGTATTTCGTCGCAGCGGACGGAAAGTCCTATCTCGCGTACCGGCGCCACGCCGGGGTCGCCATCGCACTCGGCGACCCGATCGCCCCGGACGGCGCGGGCGAGACGACGATCGCCGAATTCATCGCCATGTGCGAGAACACCGGCCTCGCGCCGTGCCTGTTCTCCGCCACCGGTGACACCGTCGCCAAAACGGAAGAGCTTGGCTGGAAACAGGTCCAGGTCGCCGAGGACACCCTGATCGAGCTGGAATCCTTGGAATTCCGCGGAAAGCGCTGGCAGGACGTGCGGACCGCGCTCAACCGGGCGAAGAAGGACGGAATCGAATTCCGGCTCGTCCGGCTCGCCGACCAACCGCGAGCGGTGATCTCACAGGTGCGCGCGATCTCCGAAGAATGGATCAGCGACAAGGGAATGCCGGAAATGGGCTTCACCCTCGGCGGGGTCGACGAGGCGATGGATCCGGAAACCCGGGTCGGTCTCGCCATCGACACCTACGGGGTCGTGCACGGCGTGACGTCATGGCTGCCGGTTCACACCGGCGCCGGGGAGATCGGCGGCTGGACACTCGATGTCATGCGGAAACGCGCCGACGGTTTCCGTCCTTCGATGGAATTCCTGATCGCGTCATCGTGCCTGGCCTTCCGAGAGGAAGGCGCGAAGTTCGTGTCGCTCTCCGGCGCCCCGCTGGCGAGCACCGGCGAACCCGCGCATGCGGTCGAACGCGTCCTGGACGCGCTCGGCTCGATGATGGAACCGTTCTACGGATTCCGTTCGCTGCACGCGTTCAAGGCGAAGTTCCAGCCGCGCCACGTCCCGCTGTACCTCGCGTTCCGCGACGAAGCCGATCTGCCGCGCATCGGGGTGGCACTCGGCCGGGCCTACCTGCCGAACACCGGACTGCTCCGGCTCGCCAAACTCGCCAGGTCCGGCAAGCGGAGTCAACGGAGTGTCGACGGCGGGGGTGTGATGGTCTTGCGGTCGGCTTCCGGGACACCTCGGTAGGTCTTGAGGATCTTCAGGATCAGCTCGCGATCCGCGCTGCCCTGTTCGTCCTGATCCGAATAGACGAGCAGAGCACCGGCCGCGTCTCCCATATCCGCCGCCAGCACACCGACCAGGGCACGCTTCGGGACACAGGGCCCCGTATGCGCGAGGGTCACGTCCGCGATGACGATGCTCGCGGGGACCTTCTTGCCGGTCCCCAGCGTGAACTCCGTCGCCTGCACCGGTTCCGTGGTGATCTTGGCTGAGGGCGGGCCGTCATCGGGGTTGTACGCGCTCACCGCGAGGTCGTTGACCGCCTTGGTCGCCGCGGCGGCCGCGTCGGGGAGCTTCACGGTCGTCATCCCGCTGCCCCCGACCTTGCTGCCCTTGACCGCGGGGCAGTAGCCGTCGCCGACGAAGGCGCTGGAGAACATGGAGATACCCGGGACGAGGTCGGTCTTCTCCCAGCCGTGGACGGTGCCGGGTTTCGGCGTCCAGTTCGGCGGGACGTCATAGGCGACGAGGCCGTCCGCCCCGGCCACCGACTGCCAGCCGTCGGTCACCGGCGGCGCGACGACCCGGGGCGAGGGCGTGTAGACGACCGGCGTCCGGCTGACCGGCGTGCTGCTCGAAGACCGGTCGGAGCCGTTGTTCGCCATAGCGGCGAAGGCGATGACGGCGAGTGTGGCGAAGAAACCGAACATGGCCTTACGACCGCTTCGCGACATCGGCTTCTTCGCCGGTGTCGGCTTTTCAGGTTCGGTTTCAGGTTCCGGAACGGGCTCGGTTTCCGGCGGGGTGAACCCTGGCGACGGCTCGTAGCCGGGCGAGTCCGAGGGCTGATAGCCCCCGAACCCGCTTAGCGCCGCGTTGTCCTCATAGCCCGGGGAATCCCCGCGCTTCTTGCCGAACCAGCCCATTACGACCGGACGAGCTTGACCAGGTGCTCCACGACCGCGTCGACCGCGATCTCTTCACGGTCGCCGGTGCGGCGGTCCTTGACCTCGACGACGCCGTTCGCCAGGCCGCGGCCGACGACGAGGATCGTCGGCACACCGACGAGCTCGGCGTCGGCGAACTTCACGCCCGGGGTGGCCTTGCGGTCGTCGAGGACGACCTCGAGCCCGGCGATGTCCAGTTCGGCGGCGAGCTTCTCCGCGCCGGCGGCGACCGTCTCGTCCTTGCCCGCGATGACCACGTGCACGTCGAACGGCGAAACCTCGCGCGGCCAGATGATGCCGAGCTTGTCGTGGTTCTGTTCGGCGAGCACGCCGACCAGCCGCGAGACACCGACGCCGTAGGAGCCCATGGTGATGCGGATGGGCTTCGAGTCCGGGCCAAGCGCGTCGAGCTCGAACGCGTCGGCGTACTTGCGGCCCAGCTGGAAGATATGGCCGATCTCGATACCGCGTGCGGCGACCAGAGTGCCCTTGCCGTCGGGCGAAGCGTCGCCCTCGCGGACCTCGGCGGCCTCGATCGTGCCGTCGGCGGTGAAGTCGCGGCCGGCGACCAGGTCGACCACGTGGTGATCGCGCTTGTCCGCGCCGGTGACCCAGGCCGTGCCGTCGACGACCCGGGGGTCGACGAGGAAGCGCACGCCGTTGTCCTTCAGCGCTTTCGGGCCGATGTAGCCCTTGACGAGGAACGGGTTCTTCGCGAAGTCGGCATCTTCGAGCAGCTCGAACTCGGCGGGCTCGAGCGCGGCTTCGAGGCGCTTCGTGTCGACCTCGCGGTCGCCGGGGAGGCCGATCGCGAGGAGCTCCCACTCCTTCGTGCCCGGCTGACGGGTCTTCAGCAGGACGTTCTTGAGCGTGTCCGCCGCGGTGAAGGTGCGGCCGAGTTCGGCCTTGTTCAAGAACGCGACCAACGTCTCGATGGTCGGGGTATCGGGCGTGTGGTGGACCTGCGCCTCGGGGAGACCGTCGATCGGACGCGCCTCGGGCGCCGGCGTCGTGACCGCCTCGACGTTGGCCGCGTAACCCGATTCGGTGCTGCGGACGTAGGTGTCCTCACCCGTCTCGGCGACGGCGAGGAATTCCTCCGAAGCCGAACCACCCATCGCGCCGGAAGTCGCCTTCACGACGACGTACTCGAGGCCGAGGCGGTCGAACAGCTTGGTGTAGGCCTGGCGGTGCAGCTCGTAGGATTTCGTCAGACCCTCGTCGTCGAGGTCGAAGGAGTACGAGTCCTTCATGACGAACTCGCGGCCGCGCAGGATGCCCGCCCGGGGACGCGCCTCGTCGCGGTACTTGGTCTGGATTTGGTACAGGACGACGGGATAGTCCTTGTACGAACTGAACTCACCCTTCACGGTGAGCGCGAAAAGCTCTTCGTGCGTCGGGCCGAGGAGGTAGTCGGCACCCTTGCGGTCCTTGAGGCGGAACAAGGCGTCGCCGTACTCGGTCCAGCGGCCGGTGGCCTCGTAGGGCTCCCTCGGCAGCAGTGCGGGGAACTGGATCTCCTGCGCGCCGATCGCGTTCATCTCGTCGCGGACGACGTTCTCGATCCGGCGCAGCACCCGCAGGCCCAGCGGCAGCCAGGAGTAGCCGCCCGGGGCGACCCGGCGGACGTAGCCGGCACGTACCAGCAGCCGGTGGCTGGGTACCTCGGCGTCCGCCGGATCCTCACGCAGAGTGCGAAGGAACAACGACGACATCCTGGTGATCACTTCTGGGCTCCTCGCTGCGATTACGCGCTTAGACGTTCTGCGCAGCGTAGTCAACCCGCCCCGGGCCGGTTCAACCGGTTATCGCACGCGGCCGGTTTTGTCGGTGGCCCGCGCTAGCTTGCCGGGCATGGGTATCGAACTGGGCATGATCACGATCGACTGCGCGGAACCACGCGAACTCGCCAGGTTCTGGACGAAGGCACTCGGTGTGGAGGTGGACCAGGATTTCGAAGGCGGCTACCTGATCCTGCACCCCACCGCGGAGGGGGCACCCGCCCTCGCCTTCCAGCAGGTCCCGGAGGAACGCGCCGGGAAGAACCGGATGCATGTGGATTTCCTGACCGAAGACAAGGAAAAGGAGGTGGAAAGGCTGACCGGACTCGGCGCCGAGGAGCTGCAGAAGCACGACGTTCCGGGCATCGCCTCATGGACGGTACTGGCCGATCCGGAGGGCAACGAGTTCTGCGTCGCGACCCATCAGGGGTAGCTCCGAACCCGGCGGACAGAATGGCGGCATGACCGAGCGAGCCATCCTGCCCTGGTCCGACATCGACCTGCCCGAAGGCATGAGCGCGCGGCTGTACGACGGCAGCGGGCCGTTGCCCGACGGCGTCGAAGAGGTCGAGGTCTACGTCCTGCCGTACGGGTTCCGGGCGGAACCACCGAAGCTGATGGCGAGGCTGCCGTCGCTGAAGCTGGTGCAATCGCTTTCGGCCGGGGTGGAGAAGCTGCTCCCCCTCGTGCCGGACGGCGTGCGGCTGGCCAACGGCCGCGGTCTGCACGACCTCAGCGTGGCCGAGCACGCGCTCGCGCTGATCCACGCGTCGCAGAAGGATCTGCCGCGCTGGTTCGCGCAGCAGGCGACGGGTTCGTGGGTACGCGAGCACACGCGGTCCCTCGCCGACAGCCGGGTGCTGCTGGTCGGCTACGGCTCGATCGGGCAGGCCATCGAGCGGCAGCTGGTCGCGGCCGAAGCGGTGGTGACCAGGGTGGCGAGCAGGGCCCGGCCGCAGGAGCGGGTGCACGGCGTCGGCGAACTGGCGAGTCTGCTTCCGTCCGCGGACATCGTGGTGCTGATCCTGCCGGAGACGCCCGCGACCCGTGGGCTGCTCGGCGCCGCGGAGCTCGCGGCTCTGCCGGACGGCGCCCTGGTGGTGAACGTCGGGCGCGGCTCGGCGATCGACACCGGCGCGCTCACGGCCGAGACCCTGGCCGGACGGCTTCGTGCCGCACTCGACGTCGTCGAACCCGAGCCGCTGCCCGCGAACCATCCACTGTGGACGGCACCCGGAGTGGTCATCACGCCGCATATCGCGGGCGGGTCGGCCTCGTTCTACCCGCGCGCGAAACGGCTGGTCGCCGACCAGCTCCGCCGGTTCGTCACCGGGCAGGAACCGCTGAACGTCGTCAATTAGGGTCCACACCGGACAGACACGTCCCCAATGCCACATACGAGACGCTCAACGTCCCCAACGAGGCATTCGAGACACTCCGAGCCAGACCAGGCACAGGTGGCCTGTGCCGCCACGAACATCCGACGGCCCAGGACGTCAGACCCAATGGGTGCGGTGGGCGAGCCAGCCGCGCATCCCGGCGGCGAGGCGTCGCTGTGCCGCGCGGACCCCGGTCGTCGCGGGCGGCTCCGGCAGCCGGCACGCCCGTTCGGCGTGCCCGGCCAGCGCGACACCGAACGCGGTGACCGCCCACACCGGGACTCCAGCGAGGGCGGGACGCCGCCGCATCAGGCGGTCGACGTCGGCGGGCTCGTGTCCGGCGTCGAGCAGATGCGGCACGAGCGCGACCAGATCGAGCCAGCCGGCGCCGCGAGCCGGGTAGCGCCAGTTGGTGACGAGGACCCGGCCGGGCCCGGTCCTGATCAGGTTCTCCGGCTGGATGTCGTTGTGCAGCAAGGTGTCCCCGGCCGCCCAGGGATGCCACGACGTCTCGAGCTCCACGAGCCGGTCGAGGTTGCGGACGGCCCAGCCGTCCAGGTCGTCCGGTGGTTCCTTCGCCAGTTCTCGCCAGCCGCGCAGCAACGGTCCGAGATCGTCGAGCGCGTCCGGCACGTCCGGAAGCGGGCACGGAGTGAGCGTGCGTCCCAGCGCGCCGAACGCGGCGAAGACGGCCGAGAGGTCAGGCGACCCTGGCCGCAGATTCGGCCTGGTGCCGTCGAGGTCGGCGAACGCGAGCACCAGCCAATCGCTGTCCACAAAGGACAGCAGTCTTGGCGCGGGCGCCTCGCCGGGCAGCCGCTGCGCGACTGCGACCTCGGTCCGGTAGCCGCCCGCGCGCGGACTGTCCGACGGCAGCGCCTTGAGGAACACCCACCGATGACGACGTTCGAGCTCGAGCCTCGCGGCGATCCCGCCGTCGAATTCCGGCGTCTGCCAAAGGGAACGGCGGACTACCGACCCCAGTTCACGTTCAACGGCGTCACGCGTCGCCGACGGCAGGTCATGCCAGCCGAGGCGCACGGAAACCGGCAACGCCATCCCACCCCCAGCGATCTCCCAGTCAAGATCGACTGTACCGAAAACTACCCGTTCGGGTGAGAAGTGGTCAGGTGGGGATGGGCTTCACGAATCCGGCCCAGCGCTGGTGTTCGGCGTAACCACAGCGTTCGTAGATGCCGAGTGCGCGATGGGAGTTGTCGAGGTCGACGTTGAGCGAGGAACGCTGGAAGCCCTTTGCCTTCGCCTTGACGAGGGTGTGCCCGAGGAGCGCGCCTGCGATTCCGCGTCCGCGGAGGCGCTCGTCTGTGGAGACGTGGCTGACGTACAGGTCGTCGACCCCGGTGACCGCCGCGTCGGACGCGAAATACGCCGTCAGCACCATCGCGACCACCTTGTCGTGGGCGGGTGTCAGCAGCAGAAAGGACAAGTCGGGCTGGAAGTCCTTGGCCGCGACGATCAGATGCCGCCAGGCTTCGAGCGATTGAGCGGTGCTCCCCCAGTGGCCGGCGAAGGTCTCGTTGCGTGCCTCGAGGGTGAGCTCCTCGTACTTCTCGTCGTATTCGACAAGGTGGTACTCGGCGGGCAGCGGTTTGGCGGGCGGCAGCGACGCGAGGTCCGCCCTCATGTCGACGAACCACCGGACCTGTTCGTAACCGGCCGTCTCGATGGCGTCGGTGAGCCAGCGCTGCGTGGTGCCGGCGGCGGCGTGCAGTTCCAGCGGCGCGTCCGGAAAGAATTCCGCGTGCACCCGCTTGGCGGCCTCCTCTATCCAGCCGAAGAGATGGCGGCCGATCGCTTCGTCGCGGTAGTCGGGATGCACGGTCGTCTCGGCCCGCACCATATGCGTGGGATTCGCCTCGTCCCGCCGCCTGACCAGTGCATAGGCGACCAGCCGGTCACCGTCCCAGGCGCTGGTGGTGGCCGTGGCGAGGTCGATGTTCGGGGAGATGATCTCTTCGGCGAGATCCTCCGCGCTGTAGTGCTCGTCGATCGGCTCGAGTACCTCGGCGGCGGCGAACACCTCCGCGAGCTGCTGCATGTCGTCCGCGGCCAACGGCTGCCAGGTCAGGCTCATACGGATGAGGCTAAGCCTGCGCCTCGGGGTGACGCATTCCATTTAGTTAGGCTTCGGCTGTGCTCGTGCTGCTCCCCCCATCCGAAACCAAGGCCGCCGGCGGCGCCGGTGCGCCGCTGGACCTCGACGCGCTGTCGTTCCCGGAACTGAACCCGACCCGGGCCAAACTGGCCGACGCGCTGGCCGAACTCGCCGGCGACGTCTCCGCGAGCGTCGCCGCGCTCGGCATCACCCCGCGCCAGTCCGACGAGGTCGCCCGCAACGCCGAGTTGTGGGTGTCCCCCACGATGCCGGGCCTGCGCCGCTATACCGGGGTGCTCTACGACGCGCTCGACGTCAAATCCTTCTCGAAGGCGACGCTCGCGAAGGCCGAACAACGCCTCGCCGTCGCGTCGGCCCTGTTCGGCGTGGTCGCGGCGACCGATCCGATCCCGGCGTACCGGCTTTCCGGCGGGAACGCGCTGCCGTCACTCGGAACCATCCGCAGCGTGTGGAAGCCGGTGCTCGAACCGGTCCTCCAGAGCATCGAAGGGCTCGTCGTCGACCTGCGCTCGGGAACCTACTCGTCGCTCGCGCGGCTGCGCCCGGACGCGGTCACCGTCCGGGTCGTGACCGAGGACGCCGACGGCAACCGGACCACGGTGAGCCATTTCAACAAGGCGTACAAGGGGAAGCTGGCCGCGGTACTGGTCCGATCACGTAGCGAACCGTCCACTGTGGAGCAGCTGATCCGGATCCTTTCGCGAGCGGGGCTCGCCGTCGAACGCACAGGCGACCACAGCCTGGAGCTACTCACCGGAGATTGATCGAACGCCGTGCGCCGAACTCGCCGGTAGGGCAGGATCGGCGTGATCACGGCGTTCTGGAGGGGAACATGACGGCACCGGGGTGGAACGGCCCGCAGCAACAGCCCTATGGCCACGGCCACCAGCCCCCACCCGGCTGGGGCTACCCGCCGCAGCCGCCGAAGAAGAAGAGCAAGGCGCTGCTGATCATCTTGATCGCCGTCCCGGCGGTGCTGCTGCTCGGCGGCGGGATCACGGCGTTCCTCATCTACCAGGACGCGCACAAGGACGCGGGCACGCCGCCGACCGGCGCCCAGCTGAGCCCGGCGTGCGACGCGGTCAGCCGGCAGACCTTGGAACGGCTTCGGACCACGAACCCCGACCCGGACCTCAGCCAGGACCGGGACGGTTTCACCTCATGCGTCTGGACGCCGACCCTTGGCAAGGACGGCGAGGGATATCGCCAGCTGACCTTCCAGGTACTCCAACCGTCGGCCGACACGAAAGACCGCCAGCCGGAATGCGAAGGCCGCCCGTACCAGCCACCGAAGCTCGGCGACCGGGCCTGTATGTCCGTCCGGAACGTCGGCGGCGCGATCCGGGAGAGTCAACTGCAGTTCGCCGCGGCGGGGAAGTTCGTCCTCGTCCAGTACGAGGGCTGGGACATCGGCCTGTTCGACACCGTGCCCACGCCCGACGAAGAACTCACGAAGGCCATCTCGGACGTCGGGACCGAGGTCGCGGGCAAACTCGGCTCATGAACCCGTCCGCAAAGTAGAGGACTACTTGCGGACGGTACGGCGCAATAGTTCCGTACCCCTACGGGCTTATTCCTCGATTGTTCCTCCTGTCCTGCCAACGGAAAGTGACTTCCAGCCACCTGGAAAGGAACTTCCGTGAACAGAAGACAACGGCTAGTGGGGATCTTCACCGCCATCCTGGGCTGCCTTTCGGTGCTCCTGCCGGCTCCGGCGGCCGCGAACGTCCCCGCCGTCACCCCGACCGACGATGCGGGTGGTCTCGCCGTTCCAGCGCGGCACCTACCCGGTGACCGTCACCGCGACCGACTCCGCGGGCAAGACCGCCGCCACCACCTACACCCTGACCGTCCGGTAGCCCGGCGTCAGATACGGGCGAGCAGGGCCATGGCGGCGTTGTGACCGGGGATTCCCGACACACCGCCGCCCCGCGTGGCTCCGGCACCGCACAGCAGGATCCGCTCATGCGCCGTCTCGACGCCCCACTGTCCGACCTGCTCCGGCTCGACGGCGTAAGGCCACGAGAGGTCCCGGTGGAAGATGTGCCCGGCAGGCAGGCCCAGCTCGGCCTCGAGGTCCAGAGGTGTCTTCGCTTCGACGCACAACCGGCCGTCCGGGTCACGCAGGACGCAGTTCTCGATCGGCTCCGCCAGCACACTGTCCAAAGAGGACAAGGTCGCCCGCAGTGCCTCCTCGCGCGCGGCGTCGTTGCGGCCCTCGAACAACCGGGCCGGCATATGCAGCCCGAACAGCGTCAGTGTCTGTATCCCGGCGGCCCGTTCGGCCGGACCGAGGATGGACGGATCGGTCAGCGAATGGCAGTAGATCTCGCACGGTGGCACCGCCGGAATCCGGCCCGCCGTGGCCTCCGCGTACGCCGCCGCCAGCTGCTCGTAGCCCTCGTTGACATGGAACGTCCCTCCGAAAGCCTCGCGCGGATCGACGCTCGAATCCCGGAGCCGGGGCAGCCGCGAGAGCACCATGTTCACCTTGAGCTGCGCACCTTCCGGTGACTCCGGCGGCTCCTCCCCGAGCAACCGCGCGAGCGTGCGAGGCGCGACGTTCGCCAGGACATGATCGCCGCGAACGGCGAACTCCTCATCGCCCAGCCGATAACGGACTTCTCCATCCGCGGAAACCGAAACCACCTCCGCACCGGTCGTCAGCTTCGCGCCGGACGAACGGGCGACCGACGCGAGCGACCCGGTCACCGCGCCCATCCCGCCGACCGGCACGTCCCAGTCACCGGTCTCGTTGCCGATGACGTGGTAGAGCAGGCACCGGTTCTGCCTCAGCTCGCCATCGTCGGCTCCGGCGAACGTCCCGATCAAGGCGTCGGTCAGCACGACCCCGCGGACGGTGTCATCGCCGAATGTGCCGGTGAGCGTCTCGCTGATCGGCCGCTCGAACAACGTCTCCCATGCCTGCTCGTCGCCGACCCGGGCGCGCAGATCCTCCTTGGACGGCAAGGGTTCCGTCAACGTCGAGAACGTCCGTTCGGCGACCCGCGAGGTCATCGCGTAGAACCGCTGCCACGCCTCGAAGTCCTTTGTGGACCCGGTGAGCGTGGAAAACGACGCGGCCGTGCGGTCGTCGTCGGCCGTGTCGACAAGGAGACCGCCGTCGCCGACCGGCGTGTACGACGACATCCGCCGCCGTCGCAGGTCCAGGCCGAGCCCGAGGTCGGCGATGATCTTGCGCGGCAGCAGGCTCACCAGGTACGAGTACCGCGACAACCGGACGTCGACCCCGGGGAAGGCGCGAAACGAAACCGCCGCGCCACCGACCTCGTCGCGGCGCTCCAGCACCAGCACCGACCGGCCCGCCCTCGCCAGGTATGCGGCCGCGACCAGCCCGTTGTGCCCGCCACCCACGACCACGGCGTCGTAGGACTCCATGCTGTTGCCTCCTGACCGAACAGACGGTGCGCCGCGGCCATCGTGGCCGCGGCGCACTGTCGCTGGCAAGGGCTCAGAAGGTGATGGTGAACCCTTCGAGGTGGACAACGACGTGATGTTGCTGCCAGGCGCGAGGATGTCCACACAGGAACTGTGGTTCGAGAACGACGCTACGAACGGCTTCCGGCGTCGTATCACGCGGCGCTGATCGCCGAGCGCTCCGCGCGGAGCAGGCTGGCGAAGGGCGAGGACGTCGCCAGGTTGCTCGCCGTCGGGCACACCAACCGGGAGATCGCCGAGGTGCTGTTCCTCTCCCGGCGCACGGTCGAACAGCACGTCGCGAGTGTGCTGCGGAAGCTGAAGGTCCGGTCGCGCGGTGAGCTGGCCGGGCTGCGTTCGGCGTAGGGATTTAATCGGTTGCGCCGCCGCGAGGACGTCCGGAATGATCGGGCGCGATCCGGCAGGTGGCCGGTGGATGCGATCGGGAGGTGCCCTGTGCTGATGACTGTCCGGGGCGTAGGCCGCCCCCATCCACTCGCCCCTCGAGGCTGAGCGCGTAGATCGCTCGCCCGGTGGGGCGCCCCTGACTAGGAGACCTCACCAGTGCGCAAGCACGATTTCGAAGACCTCGAAGAAACCAACAGCCGTCCTCGTCGTACCCGTCGCACGCGGTTCGACGACGAACCCGAACCCAACCGCCGCGGCAGGCTGACCGAGGACGAACGCGTCCGGCTCGCCAGGCTCCGCGAGGACGCCTACACCGAGACGGCCATTCCCGGCGGTGCCGACCGCTGGAGCACTTGGGACGACGCCGAGCACGGCCCGCATCCGCGGCCGGACTGGGTGCTCACCGAACTGGCCGCGGTGGACACCGAACTCGGCGTCCTCAAAACCGGCAAGGAGGCCGACGTCCATCTGGTCCGCCGTGGCCTGCCCGGCACGGAGGGCACGATCCTCGCCGCCAAGCGGTACCGCAGCGACGAGCACCGGTTGTTCCACCGCGACGCCGGTTACCTCGAGGGCAGGCGGATGCGGCGATCGCGCGAAATGCGGGCGATGGAGAGCCGTACCGCGTTCGGCCGGAACCTCATCGCGGAACAATGGGCGGTGGCCGAGTTCTCCGCGTTGAGTCGCTTGTGGATGGTCGGCGCCCCGGTGCCGTACCCGGTACAGCGGCACGGCACCGAACTCCTGCTCGAGTTCCTCGGCGACGGCGAGACCGCGGCACCGCGGCTCGCACAGGTCCGTCCGGAACCCGGGCAGCTGAAGGAACTGTGGTTCCAGACCTCGGCGATGCTGGAATTGCTGGCGTCGCAGGGCCTGGCACACGGCGACCTTTCGGCGTACAACCTGCTCGTCCACCGTGGACAGGTGATGGTGATCGACCTGCCGCAGGTGGTCGACATCGTCGCCAACCCGAGCGGGCTGGACTTCCTCGCGCGCGACGTGAAGAACATCGCCGGCTGGTTCCATTCCCGAGGTCTGCCCGAGCAGCTGACGGCCGTGCCGGAACTGGTCGAGGAGCTGAAGGAGATCGCCGGGCTGCGTTAGCGGCGGGTGCCGGTTGTGGGCGCGGGTGGAGACCCTGCCCACAATCGGTGCCTCGGATTGGGAGCGCGGATAACGGTCCGGTACAGTTGTTCTAGACCGCAACCGGCGGCGTGGATGAGTGGTGTCCGTCGCCTCCAAAGCCAACCGAATGGCTCGCGGTAATCCGTATCAACCAATTTGGCGCGCGGTGTCACGCAGACGCGGTGTGCCGGGTTCGTCCCTGTGAACGCCCACCGCACACCATCTTGCCCTGCCTGCGCGCGGGCAGCCCGGGCCTCCCTTGCGACGAGTCACGTCCGAGAGGCATTTGTGACAGTCACGTTCAACTCCGGCCACGTCTCACCGTCGGCGCGTCAGCACCGCAAGCCGCGTACCCGCCCCGCGGGTGACGCGATGCTGCATGACGACGCCGTCGAGACGGTCAAGACCACGACCTGGGCGGAGCTCGGCCTTCCCGAGCCGCTGCTGCGGGCCCTGGCCGAAGCCGGTATCACCACCCCGTTCCCGATCCAGTCGGCGACCATCCCCGACGCGCTCGCCGGCCGCGACGTGCTCGGCCGCGCGCAGACCGGTTCCGGCAAGACCCTGGCCTTCGGCCTGGCGATGCTGACCCGGCTCGACGGCGGCAAGGCCCGCCCGAAGCGCCCCCGCGCGCTGATCCTGGTCCCGACCCGCGAGCTGGCCATGCAGGTCGCCGACTCGCTGACCCCGCTGGCCAAGTCACTCGGCCTGTGGTGCCGCACCGCCGTCGGCGGGATGGCCTTCACCCGTCAGGCCGATGCGCTTTCCCGTGGCGTCGACCTGCTGATCGCCACCCCGGGCCGCCTTTCGGACCACGTCCGCCAGGGCACCGCGTCGCTGTCGGACGTCAACTTCGTCGCCCTCGACGAGGCCGACCAGATGGCCGACATGGGCTTCATGCCGCAGGTCCGCGAGATCCTCGACCTCACCCCGGCCCGCGGCCAGCGCCTGCTGTTCTCGGCGACCCTCGACGGTGACGTCGACCGCCTGGTCCGCGCTTACCTGACCGACCCGGTCACGCACTCGGTCGCCCCGTCGACCGCGAGCGTCACCACCATGGACCACCACGTGCTCCAGGTGTCGCACCAGGACAAGCAGGACATCATCACCGAGATCGGTGCCCGCGAGGGTCGCACGATCATGTTCGTCCGGACCAAGCACCACGTGGACCGCCTCACCGAGCGCCTGCGCGAGAAGGGCGTCCACGCGGCGGCTCTGCACGGCGGCAAGACCCAGGGGCAGCGCAACCGGGTCCTCGCGGACTTCAAGGAGGGCCACACCCCGGTGCTGGTCGCCACGGACGTCGCCGCGCGCGGTATCCATGTCGACGACATCTCGCTGGTGCTGCACGTCGACCCGGCCGCCGACCACAAGGACTACCTGCACCGCGCCGGCCGCACCGCGCGCGCCGGGGCGTCCGGTGTCGTGGTCACGCTGGTCACGCACGACCAGCGCCGCATGGTGCGCCG
This sequence comes from uncultured Actinomycetota bacterium, assembly GCA_963766045.1. Lineage (GTDB taxonomy): Bacteria > Actinomycetota > Actinomycetes > Mycobacteriales > Pseudonocardiaceae > Amycolatopsis. The sequence goes on from CAVXYN010000004.1 coordinate 519,107, forward strand.
GATGACCGACCGCGCCGGTGTCCGCGCCGAGCAGACCCAGGTCCGCCCGGGCGACGCCGAGCTCACTCGCATCACCGGTGCCCAGCAGCCCAGCGGCGAGCCGGTCATCGAACGTCGTCGTGAGTCCCCGCGTCGTGGCGGCGGCGGTGGCCGCGGTTACGGTGGCGGCGAACGCGGCTACCAGGGCTCGCGCGAGGGTCACGGGCACCGCGAAGGCGGCAGGCCCGGCGGGTTCGGCGGCCGTGGCCGTCAGCCGCGCTACGGCAACGGTGGCGGCAGCGGCAACGGCCGTCCCCAGCGTCCGAGCCGCGGCCCGCGTCGCAGCTTCGACAGCTGACGGTGTGATTTAACGGCGCACACGCGTGATTAGAACGGTCACACGCGTGATTGGAGGGGCAACTCGAGTGTTGCCCCTCCAATCACGTGTGTTGCCCTTCTGATCACGCGTGTTCTGCGTTGGGGACCACTCCGGGGAGAAGTGAAGCCCGGGTGGGAGACTGCGGGACGTGAACGCTCCCGGCCCCAGTCCCCAGAACCTCCCGCCCGACCAGGTCTTCGACTGGCTCGACGTGGAGGCGGAGAAGCGGGTCGAGGCGGGGCTCGTGCGGAAGCTGCGCATCCGGCTCGCGCAGGAACCGGAGCTGGATCTCGCCGGGAACGACTACCTCGGTCTCGCACGCGACAAGCGGGTCGCCGGTGCGGCGGCCGCGGCCGCGTTGCGCTGGGGTGCCGGTTCGACCGGCTCCCGGCTCGTCACCGGCACGACCGAGGTCCACGCCGAACTCGAGCAGGAACTCGCCCGGTTCTGCGGGACGCAGGCAGCGCTGGTGTTCTCCTCGGGTTTCACCGCGAACCTCGGCGCGGTCACGGCGCTCTCCGGCGCGGATTCCGCGATCGTCACGGACAAGTACATCCACGCGTCGCTGATCGAAGGCTGCCGCCTGTCCCGATCGGACGTCGCCGCGGTCGCCCACAGCACGCCGGACGCGGTCAAGCACGCGCTGGCGACCCGCCGCAAACCCCGCGCCCTCGTCATCACCGATTCCGTGTTCTCCGTGGACGGCGACATCGCCCCGCTCGAGGAACTCGCCGGCGTCTGCCGGGAACACGGCGCCGCGCTGCTCGTCGACGACGCCCACGGTTTCGGCGTCCTCGGTGAAGGCGGCCGGGGAGCCGTCCACGCGGCCGGGCTTTCCAGTGCGCCCGACGTCGTCACCACGATCACGCTGTCGAAATCCCTTGGCGCGCAAGGCGGAGCCGTTCTCGGCCCGCGTCGCGTGATCAAGCATCTGGTGGACACCGCACGCAGCTTCATCTTCGACACCGCGCTCGCGCCCGCCTCCGCCGCGGCGGCGCTCGCGGCCCTCAACGCGCTCAAGGCCGAGCCGTCGCTGGCGGCCAAGGTGACCGAGGCGGCCGGAAACCTCGCCATGCAACTGAAAGCGGCCGGGTTCCGGGTCAGTCTCCCGGATGCCGCGGTGATCTCCGTCCAGGCGCCTTCGCCGGAAGCCGCCGTCGCCTGGGCCGCGGCCTGCGCGGATCAGGGAATCCGCGTCGGCTGCTTCCGGCCGCCGTCCGTACCCGACGGCATCTCCCGGCTGCGCCTGACCGCGCGCGCCGACCTCACCGAGGCCGACGTGGACCTTGCGGTCGCGGTGATCACGGCTGCGGCTCCTCCCGGCGCCACATCGTGATGTGCGGGATGCCGTCCTCTTCGAACTCGTCGCCCTCGGCCACGAATCCGTACCTGGCATAGAAGTTCTTCGCGTACGTCTGCGCGTCGAGCACGCACGGCGCGGTCCCGATACCCGCCAGCGCCGTCTCCATCAGCCGCCCCGCCAGCCCCTTGCCGCGCGAGCGGGCGGCGGTGCACACCCTGCCGATCCGGAAGGTCCCGCCGGCGTCCTGAAGCACGCGGAGGTACGAGTCGACGCCGACCGAACCGCCGATCCAGAGATGCCTGGTGCCGGGCAGCAGATCCCGCCCGTCGATCTCCGGATAGGCGGCCTTCTGCTCGACGACGAACACGTCGACGCGCAGGCGAAGGATGTCGTGCAGCTGTGCGGCGGTGATCTCGTCGCCGGCGACGGACAGCGGGAACGACGTGGTCTCGGTGATCGGGGTGTCGGTGGTCACGCCCCACTTGTTAGCACATCGGACGCCGAGAAGGCACTGATCAGCCGATCAGCCGACGCTCCGACTCCTGGGAGATTTCGTCGGAATAGCGGGAAACGCGGGTGTAGACGCCTGGTTTGCCCGGCCTCGCGCAGCCTTCGCCGAACGACACGATCCCGATCAAGGTGTCTCCCACCACCAGCGGACCGCCCGAGTCGCCCTGGCAGGCGTCGATCCCGCCCTGCGGATAGCCGGCGCACACCATGCTGCGCGCGTTGTAGCCGTCGTAAGCAGAGCCACAGGTCTTGTCGCTGACGAGAGGCACCTCCGCCTTGCGCAGGTAGTCCGACCGGGCGCCGCCGTCGGCGACCCGGCCCCAGCCGAGCACGGTCGCCTTGGTGCCGTCGCGGTACAGCTCGGCGTCGTCCGGTCCGGCGACCTTCGCGGGCCGGTACGGCAGCTGACCGCTCACCGTCATCACCGCGATGTCGTCGCCCTTGGCGGGTTCCTTGAAGTCCGGGCTCACCCAGATCCGGGTGACCCGCAGTTCCATGCCGTCCCGCACGCGTTTGTCCTGGCGACCCGCGACCACCCGGACGTCACTCCGTTTGAGCGCGACCGCGCAGTGCGCCGCGGTGGCGACGGCCGTGGCGCTGACGATCACCGCTCCGCAGTACTGGCCCCCATTTCGGTCGGCCAAGTAGACCGCATAGGGGTACTGGGACACCGACGCCTGGTTGCCGCCCACGATCCTCGGCTGGACGACCTGTTCCGGGCCGTTCACCGCGCTGTCGTCGGCCGACGCGCTGTTCACCGCGACCGGTACCAGAACCGCGGTGGCGAGCACCGCTCCGGCCGCGAGCATCAGGGTGCGGCGTGACTTCTTGGGCATGTCCAATCCCTTCACCGGGGCGTGCGTACTGCCTTCGGGGGCAGATGCCGGGGCGCCGCGGCGCTGGGCTGGGCGGTATTTCAAAGTCCAGCAACTCCAGCGCGTACACAAGCGATCGCGAATACCTTAATCGGAGAAAGCCCGATGCGGTGTCACTGAAACGGGTGATCTCTGTGCTCACCGAACGCATCTGGCAACCTGGACTCGTGCGGACGACGGCGGGAATGATTCTGGTGACACTGGCCTTGGCCACCCTTTCGTGTTCCGCCGAAACTTCCGCGCCCACGCCGGCCATCACCAGTAGCCCGGCGGAAAGACCACCGGAATCGCCGTCGTCACCGCGGCCGACGACGGTGTCGAGCCCGCCGCCCGCACCGCAATGGAAGGTCGGCGCGAAGCGGCTTCCCTTGCGCAGTGACGGTTTCGGCGAGGTGCTGCCGACTCCTCCGGAGCTGGTCGACCGCTCGCTGCCGACCGCCGACGTGCTTCCCCCACCCGTCGGCGACCGGTTCGCCGGCGACGGTGAATCCCGTCCCTGCCGTCGTCCTCGCACGAAGTACCTGGCAAGTGGGGTGTCCGGTGAAATCGGGCGATCTGCGCTATCTCACGGTGTCGTTCTGGGGTTTCGACGGCCGCGCACATACCGGGGAAATGCTCCTCAACGCCTCCGTGGCGAACGCCGTTGTGGGCGTTTTCGAGCGGTTGTTCGCCGCGAAATTCCCTATAGAACCTGGGTTTAATTCAACACCGTGCGCGTGACCTCCCCATCCGAGCTCACCGCTCCACCAACGGGTGACGGCAACAACGCTTCCGCGTTCGTTTGCCGTCCCGTCCGTGGTCAGACGAACTGGTCCGCCCACGCCTACGGGCTCGCGATCGACCTCGACCCGTCGCCGCGTTCACCGCGATCGGCTGGACCTGGGGCGGCACGTGGTCGGTCCTGAAGGACCTGATGCACTTCAGCGCGAACGGGCATTGACCGGGAACAACCAGGTCCCCTGGCAAGTTGGCTAGAGTCGGAACCACCCGCCCCAGTCGCAAAGGAAGTCAGCGTGCCCCACTACGACCTGGTGATCGTCGGTACCGGATCGGGGAACTCGATCCTCGACCCGCGTTTCGCGGACTGGAAGACGGCCATCGTCGAGAAGGGCACGTTCGGCGGCACCTGCCTGAACGTGGGCTGCATCCCGACCAAGATGTTCGTGCACGCCGCCAACGTCGCGGCCACGCCGTCGAACTCGGCGAAGTTCGGGGTCGACGAGGAGCTGACCGGGGTCCGCTGGCGCGACATCCGCGACCGGATCTTCGGCCGGATCGACCCGATCGCCGCGGGCGGGCGCGAGTACCGCGTCGAGCACAAGGACAACGCGAACGTCACCGTGTACGACGGCGAAGGCCGCTTCACCGGCCAGAAGGAGCTTCGGGTCAGCTACCCCGACGGCCGCGCAACCGAGGTGATCACCGCCGACCGGTTCGTGCTCGCCGCGGGCGGACGGCCGGTCATCCCGGACGTCCCCGGCCTCACCGAGGTCGGCTACCACACGTCGGACACCGTGATGCGGCTCGACGAGTTGCCCGCCAGCGCGGTCATCCTCGGCGGCGGCTACATCGCGGCCGAGTTCGCGCACGTCTTCGCCTCCTTCGGCGTCGACGTGACCGTGGTCAACCGGTCGGGCGGGCTGCTGCGGTCCGAGGACGACGACATCAGCGCCCGGTTCACCGAGCTGGCATCGAAACGGTTCGACGTCCGGCTCGACCGCAAGACCGTTCGCGCACGCAAGACCGCGACCGGGGTCGCTCTCGACCTCGAGGGACCGGCCGGCGCTGAGACCGTCGAGGCGGACGTCCTGCTGGTCGCCACCGGCCGTACGCCGAACTCCGACGTCCTCGACGTCGCCGCGACCGGCGTGACCACCGGCGAAAGCGGGCACGTCGTGGTCGACGAGTACCAGCAGACCGTGGTCGACGGGATCTATGCGCTCGGCGACGTCTCGTCGCAGTACGAACTGAAGCACGTCGCGAACCACGAACAGCGCGTCGTGCAGCACAACCTGCTGCACCCGGACGAGCGAGTGAAGGCGGACCACCGGTTCGTCCCACACGCGGTGTTCACCTCACCGCAGGTCGCGTCGGTCGGGCTGACCGAACGTGCGGCCCGCGCGCGCGGCGTGTCCTACGTGACCTCCCACCAGGATTACGCCGGGATCGCCTACGGCTGGGCGATGGAGGACACCACCGGCTTCGCGAAACTGCTCGCCGACCCGGTGACCGGGCAGCTGCTGGGCGCGCACATCATCGGCCCGGAAGCCTCCTCGGTGATCCAGCCGCTGATCCAGGCGATGAGCTTCGGCCTCGACGCGAAGAGCATGGCGCGCGGCCAGTACTGGATTCACCCGGCGATGCCCGAGCTCATCGAGAACGCGCTGCTGAACCTGCCCCTGGACGGGCGCAAGTAGAGGACTGATGGCGGTCAGACGACCGACTCGCAGTCGCGGGCGCCGTGGAGCACCGCGAGTTCGCTCGCGACGTTCATCGCGGCGTCCGCCGCGCCCATCAAGGCGGCCGAGCGGGCCCCCTCCCCTTGGAACCGCTCGCCCGCCTCGACATACCGGCGGACGGCCACCAGGAACTCCTCGCGCGCGGATGCCGCGTTTCCCGGCATCGTGCGGACCCCCGTCGCCCCCTTGAGGACCTTCCTGGCGCCGTCCACCTTCGCCGCGACCAAGTGCTCCCACTTGCGCATCTCGATCGCGACCTCCCCCTTCGGATCCGGCCAGTAGCGCTGAATCTCATCGCTGCTGTCCTTCTCCACCTGTGCGCATACGCGGTCCACGGCGCGGTAGAACTCGAACGGCGACGCCACCGGAGACGGCCTCTCGGGCGCCACCGCCACGCACACCACGGCGAAACAGGCCGAGAATGTCCCGATCGCCAGTTCTTCCACCACGCCGACCCCCAGAACCGAGCTTTTTGAACAGGTTCAACTCGCTTAGGCTATGGCTTCGCCCAGCGTCGGGTCAAGACATTTTTTGAACGTGTTCAGACGAACCGGCGGCGACCGGCGAAAGCCCCGAAGACCATCTGCGCTGCGAGCACCGTCAGCATCAGGATCCACGGCACCCTCCAGCCGTGGGTGAGGTCGTGGAGCAGGCCGAACAGGAACGGCCCGGCGGCAGCCAGCAGGTAGCCGATGCCCTGCGCCATCCCGGACAGGCGGGCGGTGTCCTCGCCGCTACGGGCGCGCAGGGCGATGACCGTCAGTGCGAGCGAGAAGACGCTCATCCCCAGTCCGATCAGCACACTCCACAGCAGCGGCGACGCGGCCGGGGCGATCATCATGCCTGTCATACCGGAGAAGCCGAACAGGCCCAGCGCCACGATCCACGGACTCTGACTGCGGTGTCGCGCGGCCATGGGCGCCACCACGAGACTGATCGGGACGGCGATCAGCGAGATCAGTCCGAGCAGAAGACCGGCGTCACCCTTGCTCACCCCCGCGTCGATCATGACCTCGGGTAGCCAACCCATCACGACATAGGCGAGAAATGACTGAGTACCGAAGAAAAGCGTGACCATCCACGCAAGCGGGCTCCTCATCAGCGAGCGACCGCTACCCTGCTTGCCTGCCTCGGCAACGGGCGCACGACCGGTGCCGCGGGCTGCCAGAATCCAGACGACCAACGCCAGCACCGCCAGCACCGCCCAGGCGCCGAGTCCTTGGCGCCAGCCGCCGAGCGAGTCCTCGAGCGGCGGGGTGAGCGCCGAACCCAGCGCTCCACCACCTTGGAGGGCGGCGGTGTAGACGCCGGTCATCATGCCGATACGCGCCGGGAAGGAGTCCTTGATGACCACCGGGATCAGCACGTTCGCCAAGGCGATCCCGGCCGTGGCCACCAGGGTTCCGCCGAGCACGACGTACGGACCATCGATCACCCGCAGCACCAGCCCGGAGCCGAGGACGGCCATCGCGCTCGCGATCGCCACGCCGATGCCGAATCGGCGGGCCAGCGCGGGAGCCGCGAAGCCGGCGGCCGCGAAACAGAGGCCGGGAACCGTGGTGAGCAGACCCGCCCAGGTCACCGACGCGCCGAGGTCGTCGCGCATCTCGCCGAGCAGCGGGCCGACGCTGGTGATCGCCGGGCGCAGGTTGAGGGCGACCAGGACCACCGCGACGCCCAGCAGGACGCCGCCGGTGATCACCCCCGGACGCCATTCCGTCTCCACCGCACCGTCCAGCTCGGACGGCGAAACGAATTCTCCGGAGTCGACGCGCACGTCGGCTAGTATCACATACATAGGATGATTGGATGAAGGGACAACGCTGTGCCATTGGCCACCACGCGCCGTGCCGGCCTGGTCGATCAGGTCATCGAGCAGCTGCGTGACGCCGTCACGCAGGAAGAATGGCCGATCGGGCAGCGCATCCCGACCGAGCCGGAGCTGGCAACGCAGCTCGGCGTCGGCCGCAACACGGTCCGGGAGGCCGTCCGCGCGCTCGCGCACACCGGACTGCTCGAGGTCCGGCAGGGTGACGGCACCTACGTGCGCGCCACAAGCGAGGTGTCGGGCGCGATCCGGCGGCTGTGCGGTTCGGAGCTGCGCGAGGTCCTGCAGGTGCGGCGCATCCTCGAGGTCGAAGGCGCCCGGCTCGCCGCACGGGAACGGACCGACGAGGAGGTCACGGTCCTGCGCGACCTGCTCGCGCGCCGCGATCTCGATCAGCGGGACCGGCGCTGGGAGGATTTCGCCCGCACGGACGCGGAATTCCACTTCGCTGTAGTCCAATGTGGACACAACACGCTGCTCACCGAGATGTACCGCGGGCTCACCGAGGTGATCACCGCCAGCGTCGCGGCGACGTCGAATCTGACGCCTGGCAAGGAGTACATCCCGGATATCGGGCACGTAGGCCTCGCCGACGCCATCGCCGATCGCGACCCCGATCGGGCCGCCGCCGAAGCCTGCGGCTTCCTGGACGAACTCCTCAGCCGGGTCGACCTCGACTAGCGCGGCGAGTGCCCCAGACGGCCCTACGGGAGCGTCAAGATCTCCGCGCCGGATTCGGTGACGAGCAGCGTGTGCTCGAACTGGGCCGTCCACTTCTTGTCCTTGGTGGTGACGGTCCAGTCGTCGTCCCAGATGTCGTAGTCGATGGTGCCGAGGGTGATCATCGGCTCGATCGTGAAGGTCATTCCCTGCTCGATGAGGGTGTCGACCGAGGGCTCCTCGTAGTGCAGGACCGTCGGCGCGGTGTGGAAGGCCGGACCGACGCCGTGGCCGGTGAAGTCGCGCACCACGCCGTAGCCGAAGCGCTTCGCGTACGACTCGATGACGCGGCCGATCACGTTGAGCTGCCTGCCGGGCCGGACGGCCTTGATGGCGCGCGCGGTGGCCTCGCGGGTGCGCTCGACGAGCAGCCGCGCCTCCTCCGAGACGTCGCCGGCGAGGAAGGTCGCGTTGGTGTCGCCGTGGACCCCGCCGATGAAGGCGGTGACGTCGATGTTGCAGATGTCGCCGTCCTCGATGACCGTCGAGTCCGGGATGCCGTGGCAGATCACCTCGTTGAGGGAGGTGCAGCACGACTTCGGGAAGCGGCGGTAGCCGAGCGTGGACGGGTAGGCGTGGTGGTCCAGCAGGAACTCATGGATCACGTTGTCGATGTCGTCCGTGGTGGCACCCGGTTTGACGGCCTTGCCACCCTCCTCGAGTGCCTGCGCCGCGATCCGGCTCGCGATCCGCATCGCCTCGATCACCTCGGGGGTGCGGACCCCGTTGCCCGTGTCGCGTTTCGGCGCCGGCCTGTCGACGTACTCGGGGCGGGCGATGCTGACGGGGACGGCTCGCCGCGGCGTCTGGGCGCCGGGCTTCAAGGGGGCACGAACGGACATGCGCCCAGACTACGACCTGCTCGCTAGCCGAGTCCCGTCAGGAAGCGATGGGCGGCTTCGACGGCGGGTTTCGAGGAGCCCGCGTCGGTCAGGAGCACCGCGAAGGCCAGCTCACCGGTGTAGCCGACGAACCAGCCGTGCGAATGCGTTCCGTCGCCGAACTGGGCCGTCCCCGTCTTCCCTCGGACGTCAGGCAGCGATTTGAGCAGCGTCGCCGTCCCGTCGGTGACGACCTCGCGCATCATCCCGCGGACGGCGTCGAGCACCTCCGGCCGGACCGGTTTCCCGAGGCCGGACGACGTCGCGGCCATCCCCCGCACCAGGGTCGGCACCGGGATCTTCCCGGACTGCACGGCGGCCGCGGCGACGGCCAGACCGAACGGGCTGGTGACCACGGTCCCCTGCCCGAAGCCGTTCTCCGCCCGCAGCGCCACGGTGTTCGCGGGCGGCACGGTGCCGGTGATCGTGGTCAGGCCGGGTATCACGAAGTCGGCGCCGATACCGAGATCCCGCGCGGAGTCGGTGAGCGCGGCGGGCGGCAGATCCGTCGAGAGCTTCGCGAACGTCGTGTTGCAGGACTTGGCGAACGCCCTCGTCAGCGGGACGACGCCGAGCGCGAACTTGCCTTCGTTGGGCACGGTCCGGTTCGCGAAGGTCGCCGTCCCCGGACAGTCGACCGGGGTGCTCGCCTGGACCGAGCCGGCGGACAGCGCCGCGACCGCCGTGACGATCTTGAACGTCGACCCGGGCGGGAAGCGGCCGCTGAGCGCGATCGCGCCCTGCGCGTCGGCCGGGGCGTTCTGCGCGACCGCGAGCAGTTCGCCGGTCGACGGCTGGATCGCGACGAGCGCGGAAGCCGTCAGGACCGGGGCCAGCGCCCGCTCGGCCGCGCCCTGCGTCTTCACGCTCAAGGTGCTGACGACCGCGGGCGCGGGTTTGGGATGTTCGCTGTGCAGTTCGGTCATCTCGCCGCCACCGGCGTCGAGTGTGACGACGCGCCAGCCTGCCGCGCCCTCCACCTGGTCCTCGACGAGCGAACGCACGGCGGGCAGCACCTGCTTGCCCGAGTTCTTGTCGTCGGGCAGCAACCTGTCCTGTTGACTGAACTTGACTCCGGGCAGGTCGTAGATCGCGGGCTTCACCTGTTGGTAGTCACTTGAGCGCAGGCTCACCACCGGATAGGTGGCACCCGGCTTGACGCCCTTCACCCCATCGCGGATCGACTGGCCGTTCACCGAGGCGTCGAACCGGTTGAGCGCCGCGCCGAGTTTGTCGGCAACGCTTGCGACGTCACCCGCCTTCGCCGGATCGAGGACGACGCCGACGACGGTTTGCGGGCGCAGCAACGGCAATCCGTCGCGGTCCAGCACCGGGGCGAGGGCGGCGGGTTCGGACTTCAGCGCGATCGTCTGCTGGGTGGCCAGCTGCGGATGGACGACGGTCGGCAGCCAGCGCACCTTCCAGCCGTCCTGGGTGGAGTGCACCTGTGCGTCGGCGTTGTAGGTCCAGGCGCGGCCGCGCGGCAGGTTCCAGGTCAGCTGGTAGGTCGCCGTCCCGTCATCGGCTCCGGACGCGTGCTGGACCTTCTGCTCGGCCACCTTGATGGACTCGGGTGCGAGTGCCGTGCGCACCATCTCCAACGACGACTTCGCAGCGTCCGGGGAATCGGTGAAGAAGGCCGCACTGGCGACGTCGCCCGAAGCGAAGCCGTTGAGGAAGCCGCTGATGGCGTCCTCGGGACCGGTGTCGGCGAACAGACCGCAACCCGCGGCCGAAACGGCCACCAGGCCCACGACCACGGTGACGGCTCCACGACCTGCTGACATGAACGCCGATCCTGCCAGTTCAGGACGTTTCGGACGGCTCGCAACGCCGAACCCGGGGAACTAGTGCCCTGAGTCAGAACACTAGAAAAGAACCGTCGCGTACTGCCCGACCTGCTGGAATCCGATCCTGCGGTAGGCGGCGAGCGCCGGGGTGTTGTAGGCGTTGACGTACAGGCTCGCGGTGCGGCCCATCCCGCGGACCAGCCTGGTCACCACCGACGCCGTCCCGGCCGTGCCGAGCCCATCGCCGCGGCGTTCCGGATGTACCCAGACGCCCTGGATCTGGCCCACGTTGGAGGACATCGCGCCGATCTCGGCCTTGAAGACGACTTCGCCGCCTTCGAACCGCGCGAACGCACGACCCCCCGCGATCAGTTCCGCGACCCGGGCGCGGTAGCCGGCACCGCCGTCCCCGTTGCGGGGATCGACGCCGACCTCTTCGATGAACATCGCGATCGCGGCGGGCAGATACCTGTCGAGCTCTTCCGGCCGCACGGCACGAACCAGCGGATCCCCGGCAACGGAAGGGACGCCGTCGAGCGCCATCAGCGGCTGATCGTGCCGGACCTCGCGGGCGGCACCCCATTCCGGCTCCAGTTCGTCCCAGAGTCCGAGGACCTGCTCGGCAGGACCGACGAGCGAAGAGCAGCTCCGCTGGCGGCGCAGCGCGCGATCGGCGAAGGAACGCAAGGCGGACGTGTTGCCGCGCAAGGGGATCAGGTTCGGCCCGGAGAAGCACAGTCCTTGGAGCCTGCCCGCGCGTACGGGACGGGAGTCGGCGGCCCAGAGCTCACCACCGAGCCGCCAGGGGTCGAGACCCGCGGTCTCCACCCTGGCACTGACCATGCAGCTGCTGACCGGGTCCGCGGCGAGGGCGGCACGGACCGCCGGGTAGTCCCGATCATCGAGCAGCCGTGCACCTGCAAGCCGCAACACGGACTCCAGAGTGCCAGATCCGCGACATAAACGGAACGCAAGCTTGGCGACACGCTGAGGCAACTTCGGCCGCCTGGTCGGGCCCGCGCGTGCAATGAAAGGCCCTTGGGTTCACGGGGTCGTTGCAACACCGGTTGTGGTCGGAGGTTGTGATGGCGGGTCGTGTGCCATTGGCGCGGGATGTGCGGGTGCGGTTCTGGAAGGGGGTTCGGGCGGGGCGGGCTGTGATGCCTGCCTCACTGGCGGCGGGTGTGTCGCATGAGACCGGTCGGCGGTGGTTCGCGGAGGCTGGCGGGGTGATCGGTAACGCGCCCTGTCAGCTGGGGAAACGGTATTTGTCGGTGGAGGAGCGGGAGGAGATCTCCCGTGGGCTGGCTGGCAGGGACGGCGTGCGGGAGATCGCGCGGCGGCTGGATCGGGCGCCTTCGACGATTAGCCGGGAGATCAACAACAACGGTGGCCCGGACCGGTATCGGGCTCATGTGGCGGAGGCGGCGGCGCGGGAACGAGCGAAGCGGCCGAAGACGGCGAAACTGGCCGATCCCGGCAATGCCGGGCTGCGGGACCATGTGCAGGAACGGTTGCTGCTGCGGTGGTCGCCGGAGCAGATCTCGGCCAGGCTGGTGAGCGAGTTCGCCGACTGTCCGGAGATGCGGGTGTCCTACGAGACGATCTATCAGTCGATCTACGTGCAAGGCCGGGGCGCGCTGCGCCGCGAGCTCGCGGCCTGCCTGCGGACCGGGCGGGCGCTGCGTAAACCCCACCGCCAGGCCGAGGCCCGCACGCCGCGGATTCCGAATCTGGTGCCGATCAGCCAGCGTCCGGCCGAGGCCGAGGACCGGGCCGTGCCCGGGCACTGGGAAGGCGATCTGATCCTGGGCGCCTCGAACAAGTCCGCGATCGGCACCCTGGTCGAGCGCAGCACCCGGTTCTGCATGCTGCTGTACCTGCCCGACGGACACGACGCCGTCGCCGTCCGCGACGCCATGATCGCCGCCATCCATACCCTGCCCGAGGCCCTGAAACGGTCGATGACCTGGGACCAGGGCAACGAACTGGCCCGGCACGCCGAGATCACCATGGCCACCGACCTGGACATCTACTTCTGCGACCCGCACTCGCCCTGGCAACGCGGCAGCAACGAGAACACCAACGGCCTGCTCCGCCAATACTTCCCCAAAGGCACCAACCTCTCGGTCCACAGCCACGACCATCTCGCGAGGGTGGCCGCCGAACTCAACGGCCGCCCCCGCAAGACACTGGACTGGCTTACACCCCAAGAAAAACTCAACATGCTACTGTCCTAAATAGAGCATGTTGCGACGACCGCATGAATCCGCCGCCCCTTCATCGCAAAATTTGCGATGAAGGGCCTTTCATTGCGTGGTCTCAACCACCACCCAGCCGGGCCGGATCACCCCACGGTGACAGTGGGCTCGCCATCGCCGATGGTCTCGCCCGTCTCTTCGGCGATCCGCATCGCCTCTTCGATCAGCGTCTCGACGATGGCGTGCTCGGGCACGGTCTTGATGACCTCGCCCTTGACGAAGATCTGTCCCTTGCCGTTGCCCGAAGCGACACCGAGGTCCGCCTCACGCGCCTCGCCAGGGCCGTTCACGACGCAGCCCATGACCGCGACACGCAGCGGTACCTCCATGCCCTCCAGCCCGGCGGTGACCTGCTCGGCCAGCGTGTAGACGTCCACCTGCGCCCGGCCGCACGAGGGGCAGGACACGATCTCGAGCTTGCGCTCCTTGAGATTCAGCGACTGCAGGATCTGGATCCCGACCTTGACCTCTTCCACCGGCGGCGCGGACAGCGACACGCGGATGGTGTCGCCGATGCCCTGACGCAGCAGCGCACCGAAGGCCACCGCCGACTTGATGGTTCCCTGGAACGCGGGACCGGCCTCGGTGACGCCGAGGTGCAGCGGGTAGTCGCACTGCTCGGCCAGGATCTCGTACGCCCGCACCATGACCACCGGGTCGTTGTGCTTCACCGAGATCTTGATGTCGTGGAAATCGTGCTCGGCGAACAGCGACGCCTCCCACAGCGCGGACTCGGCCAGCGCCTCCGGGGTCGCCTTGCCGTACTTGTCCATGATCCGCTTGTCCAGCGAACCCGCGTTGACCCCGATCCGGATCGGCGTGCCGTGATCCTTCGCGGCCCTCGCGATCTCCTTGACCTGGTCGTCGAACTTGCGGATATTGCCCGGATTCACCCGGACTGCGGCACAACCCGCCTCGATCGCGGCGAAGACGTACTTCGGCTGGAAGTGGATGTCCGCGATCACCGGGATCTGCGACTTCTTCGCGATCGCGGGCAGCGCCTCGGCGTCGTCCGCCGACGGGCAGGCGACACGCACGATGTCACAGCCCGCAGCGGTCAGTTCCGCGATCTGCTGCAGCGTCGCGTTGATGTCGGAGGTGAGCGTCGTGGTCATCGACTGCACCGAAATCGGGTGCTCACTGCCGACGCCGACCGGCCCGACCTGCAGCTGTCGGGTCTTACGACGCTCGGAGAGGACGGGCGGGGGAAGCGCGGGCATACCAAGAGCGACGGTCACGCCCTCAGCGTACCTACTTCAGTCTGAGGGGATTCACGATGTCGGCCGTCACGGTGAGCAGCGTTACGGCGCCGCCGATGAGCACCAGCACCATCGTCACCGCGGACAGCTTCGTGTAGTCGACCGGACCACCCGCCGCCTTGCCCCGCAGCTTGCGGATCCAGTCGCGGACCCGCTCGTACCAGACGATCGCGATATGCCCACCGTCCAGCGGCAGCAGCGGCAGCAGGTTGAACACACCGATGAAGAAGTTCAGGCTCGCGAGCAGGAAGACGAAGATCTCCCACAGGCCGCGCTCGACCGCGTCGCCACCGATCCGGCTGGCACCGACGACGCTCACCGGGGTGTTCGGGTCGCGCTCGCCGCCGAAGATGGCCGAGACCACCGCGGGCATCCGCTGCGGGAACTCGATCACGCGTTGCGCGGTCTCCGAGAACATGGTGCCGGTGAAGCTCACCGTCTCACCGATGGCGTCGACCGGGCCGTAGGTGAGGTACTGGGGCGAAAGAACCGGTGAGGCGCCGATCATGCCGACGTCCTTGACCGTGGTCTTCTCGCCGTCGCTGACCATGCGCTGCACCCTCGGCACCTCGACGGTCAGGTTCAGCTTCTGGCCGTCGCGCTCGACCTCGAACGCCGTCGGGCCGCCCGCGACCTGGACCGCGGCCAGCATCTCGCGCCAGGTCGCGATCGGCTTGCCGCCCACCGAGAGAACCTTGTCGCCTGCCTGCAGCCCGGCCGTCTTCGCCGGGGTCAGCGCGTCGGGCGGGCAGGTGGTGTCGTTGAGTTGTTCGGTGGTGGTGGCCGGACGCGCGCACGAGGTGGCCGAAATCACCGCGTCCGTCGTCGGGTTCAGGTTCGGCAGGCCCATGGTGACGGCCATCAGGTAGAGGACCACGAAGCCGAGAAGGAAGTGCATCGCCGAGCCGGCCGACATGACGACCGTGCGCTTCCAGGTCTTGTAGCGCCACATCGCACGCTTCGACTCTTCCGGGGTGACCTCGTCGAGCGCGGTCATACCGGCGATGTCGCAGAAACCGCCGAGCGGGATCCACTTGAGGCCGTACTCGGTCTCGCCGCGGCGGAACGAGAACACCGTCGGCCCGAAGCCGATGAAGTAACGCCGGACCCGCATACCGAAGGACTTCGCCGCCCACATGTGGCCGGCCTCATGCAAGGCGACGGACAGGCAGATGCCCAGCGCGAACAGCACGATCCCGAGAATGTTCGTGAGCACGCGCTACTTCCCCTTACCGATCAGCGCACCGGCACGCGCGCGAGCCCAACGCTCGGCAGCTAGTACGTCATCCACGTCGCGAGGTTCGCGACGCCATTCATCGGCGGCTTCGACCACCTCCGCAACAGTGTCCACAATCGACGTGAAGCCGGTGTTCTGTGCGAGGAACGCGGCGACCATCTCCTCGTTCGCCGCGTTGTAGACGGCGGGGATGCAACCACCGACCGTTCCGGCGTGCCTCGCCAGCTCCACGGCGGGGAACGCCTCGTTGTCCAACGGCTCGAAAGTCCAGCTCGCGGGCTTGTCCCAGACACAGGCGGGCGCGGCACCGGGCACGCGATCCGGCCAGTGCAGGGCGAGCGCGATGGGCAGCCGCATATCCGGCGGGCTGGCCTGGGCGATCGTCGAGCCGTCCACGAAAGTCACCATCGAATGGATGATCGACTGCGGGTGGACGACCACGTCGATGCGGTCGGTCTCGATGTCGAACAGGAGTTTCGCCTCGATCAGCTCGAGCCCCTTGTTGACCAGTGTCGACGAGTTGATCGTGATGAGCGGCCCCATCGACCAGGTCGGATGCGCCATCGCCTGCTCGACCGTGACGTCGGCGAGCTCGGCACGCCCTCGGCCGCGGAACGGGCCGCCGGAAGCGGTGAGGACCAGCCGGGCGACCTCCGATTCGCGGCCGGCGCGGAGGGCCTGCGCGATCGCGGAGTGCTCGGAGTCGACGGGCACGAGCTGGCCGGGGTTCGAGGCGGCGAGCACGAGCGGACCGCCCGCGATCAGCGACTCCTTGTTGGCCAGCGCGAGGGTGGCGCCGGTGGCGAGGGCGCGCAGGGTCGGAGGGAGGCCCTGAGAGCCCGGGAGCGCGTTGAGGACGACATCGACCGGGACCGCGTCGATCATCTCGACGACCGCGCCGGCGCCTGCGAAGATGCGCGGGAGCTTGAAGTCCCCGCTGGAGTAGCCACGCTTCTGCGCCTCGGCGTACAGCGCGAGCTGTAGGTCCTCGACGGCGGTCGGCCTGCTGATGGCGACGGCGTCGACCCGGTGCGCCAGGGCCTGCACGGCCAGCGTGGCGGGGTCGGAGCCGCCCGCGGCGATCCCGGCGACCCGGAACAACTCCGGGTTACGGGCCGCGACGTCGAGGGCCTGGGCGCCGACCGAACCGGTCGAACCGAGCACGAGCACACTTCGCGAGGTAGTCATCGGGGCCCATTGTCGCGCGGGCCCCATCCGGCGGTTGCAGCCAGGTGTGGGATCATTCGCGGGCAAGCGAACCGTTGGGTTTTGAGGAGTTGATCGTGGCGAGCAAGGCGGTCGAAAAGCGGCCCGAGGTCGACCCCCGCGACGAACCGTCGGCCGAGTGGGGCTGGCACGGCTCCTTCCCGAAGGCGACGCGGATCGCGGGCTGGCTGAGCGCGATCATCCTGCTGGTCATGCTGTACGGGAACCACCACGGCTGGACCGAGAACCTGTGGCTGATCGGCCTGTCGGCGTTTCTCGTGTTCGGTTTGGTGATGGACATCCGTAAGCAGCGCACCGCCTGGCGCAAGTAACTACCAGCCCCAGCGCGAACCGGCCCACGCCGTGTTCCCGCCGGGCGCCTGGAGCCGGCCGCCGAGGAAGCTGTAGACCGGCAGCGGTCCGACCAGCTCGGCCTGCAGACCCGGTCGTGACGCCGTTTCGGCGACCTTGCCGCGGACGAAGTCCAGCTCACGCTCCGGGATCAGATACGCCCACCTCTCGTCCGCGTGCGCTCCCGCGGGCAGTCTGATCGAGTCATGGGCACAAGCGGCCAGAGACAGCTGCATGCCTCCGGCCTGGGCCGGCCACCACGCGGCCTCGTGACCGGCGAACTTCAGGCAGACATGGACCTCGACCAGGCCGTCGAAGCGGCGGAGGTCGGCCCGCAGCTGTGGCGCCGACGGAGCGAGAACCGTTTCACACACCGACTCCTCGTCTTCGGCGACACTGCCGAACCGCAGGGGCAGCACGGGCCCGTATTCGACGAGCGCGCACACCACGGCGAAGTGGGTCGCGGGATCGGGATCGCCCGCCGACTTCCGCGACACCATCGCCAGGTCCTGCCACGTGATCCGGTGCAGGCCTTCGTCCTCGATACCCGGGTGGTCGGTGCTGACGACGCCGTAGAGCTCGAACGTCACGGCTTCGCAGGCTTCGCGGCCTGTGTCGTCGGCGGGATCATCGGCTGTTCTGACGTCGCGACGGCGATCGCCTGCGGCGGCTGTTGCGGAATGAGTCCGGTGGTGTGGGCGATTCCTTGCGACAGCTGCCCCGGTGCGCTCACCTGCTGCCCATTCAGCCGTTGCATCGCCTCGAGGTACCGGATGAACGTGTCGACGCTCGCGATCACGATGCGGGCTTCGATGGTGAGCACCTCGATGCCGAGCGCGGACACGCGGACCGTCGCGTCGATCACAAGTCCCTTGTCCAGCAAGATGTTCAGGGTATCGGCGAGGCCGCCGGTCGGCCGGGCCGGAACAGGAACGGTCACGATGGTCATCTCCGTTCTGCAGGCGTGTCGAGTGCCTCGCGGATCTCGGCGAGGCGAAGGTCCAGGTCGATCAGGCTCTGCCCGAGCCGCTCCACCTCGGCGGCGGACATGGTTCCCGCGTCCATCCGGCGAAGGGCCTGCCGCTCCAGCAGTTCGCGGATGATCTCCAGCAGCACCACGACAAGGCGGCCGAGCCCGTTCCCGGCGTCGATCCGCTCGGTCATCGCACCTCCAGCCCGTCGATTCCGATCAGTAGCAGGCGTAGATCGAGGCGGATGAGGTCGATTCCGGCGAGCGAGATGATCACGTCGCCGGTCACCACCGCGCCTCGCTGCACGACGCGGTCGAGCAGGTCCACCACACCGGCGGCGTCCGAGACGACGACCTGGTCAGGCATCGGCCCGGATCCCGAGTTCCAGGTCGGCGAAGGAGTACGGCGGCCATGGACCGGTCCGCTCCACGACCATCCCGCCACCGGCCAGTAAGGCGGCGAGCCGATCGATCTCGCCGTGGAAGAGTGCTTCGCGGTCCGCCGCGACCAGGTACGCGAAGTCCGCGAACACCTGGTTCGCCGGAGTGCGCTCGATCACGCGGGAGGCGTGCGCACTCAGGGCTTCGACCGCACGGGCGGCCACGTCGCGGCCACGCTCGAGCGCGGCAAGACGTTCGCGACGGCGATGGAGGTACGCGGTGCCGCTGAGGCCGTCGTGGGAGTCACGCTCCGGCGTCACCCGGCGCAGCCGGACGCCCCATTCACTGTGGCCGTCAAACTCGTCGAGACACGCCATCACCTGGTCGTACCCGGTCCGCAGGAGCCGGATGGCCGCCTCCTCGTCGGCGAAGACGGTTCCGAAGCGCAACGGCAGGACCGGTGCGCGCTGAAAGACCCCGCGTACCACGGCGTCGTGCGTCCGGGCCAATTCGACAAGGTCGTCGTCGGCCGTACCGCCCGTGTCGATCATCGCGAAGCGCGCCGGGTCGATCTCGGCCACCACAACGCCGAGCTCCCGGTGGCCGATCAGCCACGGCGCGCCGAGGTCCAGTTCGCCGTTGCGGGTGATGGCGTAGGCGCAAAGGCCTCTTCGGTCACTCACGGCTGTGGTCGCCTTTCCTGAAGGGCGCGGGCCTGCAGCAACGTGCTTTCGAGGTCGGTGATACGGCTGCGCAGTTCGCGATTCTCGCCGGCCAGCTCGTCCCGAGCCTTTTGAGGCGAGAAATACGGATCGTTGCTCCACCAGTCCATACCCATTTCCCGCGCGGTCTGCGCGGAGGCGATGAACAGGCGGATCCGCAGGGTGAGCAATTCGACGTCGACGATACTCACGCCGATATCTCCGACGATCACCACACCTTTGTCGAGTACTCTTTCCAGAACGTCTGCCAAGGAATCCGAGCCGGACAAGTTTCACCTGCTTCGTTCGTCAGGAGTCCGTCGTACCTCGCGTGTAACGTCGAAGGCGTTCACAGGCGGAGAGTTCGAGTTCATGGTCGAGGTCGACCCGGTAGGTCGCCATAATGCTGGTGGATTCCGGCACTCTGGCCAACTCGATGACGTCGACGAGTACCGACCAGCCGTTCTCCGGTGCCGGCCTGGCTCCCGTCACGGCATGCGGAACAGCCCCGGTGAGGGCGGAAAACTGCTCCACCGCCGCCGCGATGGCGGCAGCCAATTTCGATTTCCTTCCGGAGCCATCGGGACGCACCTGCGCATTGGGCGGCGATTCGTTCATCGCCCTCCTCGTCTGCTTGCGAAGCCCCACACTAGCAATGTTCCGCACAACAGGGCATTACTCCTTTTCGACGATTACATTCCGCCGAGACCCCACGTTGGGCGACCCGCGTGAACAGACAGGGGCGAATGGCACAGCGATAATTCGACCGCGAGGAGTAAACAAAAGGGGGAAACGGAACAAGTGGCCACCATCACATCTTCCGACCAGTGGCACCCTACTCGCGGTGACCCGACGGCCATTCGCCGTCTTGGGGCCAGAGCTCGTTCACGATCCTGACCGCGTCTTCGGCCTCGACGCCGTAGCGATAGCGGTACTTGGCGGCGGGCCGCTGCACCGCGGCGGCGACGTCCCCGATCGCGGCCGCGTTCCAGGTGCCGTCGGGATAGAACCCCCGCATCACGTCTAGGAACTTGCCGGTCGCCCAGTCGGGATTGGTGCGCTCCCCGAACCCGCCCCAGCTCGCCCGCTGCTGGTAGAGCCCCACCGAGTCGAGCATTCCGCCGTCGAGATTGGCGATACTCGACTCGACGATCACCGTCGCGATGGCGATCGCCGCGGCCCGCGGGTTGAGCTCACGCTGCCGGACGGCCTCGACGACGGCCCTCGCGCACGACGTGTTGTAGGCGTTCATGTAGCCGCGCATCTTGGCGCTGAGCTGCTGATTGAGCGCGTCGGCCGTGTCGGCGTCCTGGGTCGCCGGACCGGCTTCGACACACGGCAGGGCGACGTGTTCGGTCTGGTCGGGTCGGATCTCGGTGGGCAGAGTCGTGGCGGCCAGCAGGACGAGCGTGAGGACGGTGCGGGGAGGTCTCGGCATGTCCGGCTTCCGTGGGGGTCGTGAGTGTTCCGGGTCGTTCTAGCCATCCTTAACACTCACGAGACCCTGATGCCGGGTTAGCCGTTTCGCGTGACTGGTTGGACGACACGCGTGATCGGATGGACGTGCGTGAACCGCTACCCGATGACCATCCTTTTGGGTTAGGTTCCCCCGTATGAAGCTGCGCTGGGGCATCACCGCCGCCGTCTCCGTCCTCGCCGCCGCGCTGGTGCCTTCCGTCGCCGAAGCCGCACCCTCCACGCCCGCGGCACCGATCGTGCGCTGCGAGTTCACGCCGACCCCGGAGAACCCCGCCGCCCGCCCTGTCGTACGCCCGTTTCCCTTCGCGCTGACCCGCGGCACGATCGACGTCACCTTCCGCTTCAACTACGGCCCTGTCACCGTGCGCCTCGACCGCGCCGGCGCCGCGCCGTGCGCCGTGCACAACCTGGCGAGCCTGGCCTTCCAGCGGTTCTACAACAACAGCCAGTGCTGGCGCCTCACCGACACGACCCGCCTCGGCGTCCTCCAGTGCGGCGACATCTACGAAGCCGAAAAGGGCGGCCCCGGCTACAAGTTCCCGGACGAGGTCGACGGCACCGAGACCTACGAACGCGGCACCATCGCGATGGGCAACCAGGGCCCCGGCACCAACGGCAGCGAATTCTTCATCGTGCACTCGTTCGCCAACATCCCGAAGAACTACTCGGTGATGGGCAAGGTCGTGCGCGGCATGGAGGTCCTGGACCGGATCGTCGCGAACGGCATCATCCCGACCGTTCCGGGTGGCCCTGCCGACGGGTTGCCCGCGAAGCCGGTCAAGATCCAGCGCGCCGGCGTGAGCTTCTGAACGACGAGGGGCGGGGTGCGCCGCCTGGCTACGTCGTGGCCGCTGTGCGGTAGTACGTGGCGCGAACTACCGCGCTTCTTCGACGAAGTGCGGCAGCCACAGCACACAGGGATTACACAACCCGCTCACAGAGTCCGGCAATTAACCCTTTAGAGTGACGTTTCCTTCGCCGGTTTGACAGCCGGTGATCTTTCCCTGGGGGTTTGCCGATGATGACCCACGAGCAATATCTCGCGACGAAGAGATTCCCGGCCCTCGACGGCCTGCGCGCGATCGCCGCGCTCCTCGTCGTGGTGTTCCACTACGGCGGACCGTCCTGGGCCATGGCCAACGGCTGGATCGGTGTCCACCTGTTCTTCGTCCTGTCCGGTTTCCTCATCACCACGCTGGCGCTACGCGAGGAGGACCGCAACGGCAAGATCTCGCTGGCGAACTTCTACATCCGCCGCGCGTTCCGCATTCTGCCGGTGTACTTCGCCGTACTCGGCATCATCGTGGTCTTCACCTACCTGCGCGGCCAGTACACGAGCAGCGGCCTCTCGGGCGCGATGCCGTACTTCCTCACCTTCACCAACGAGTTCGCCCACAACGCGCCCTGGGGTCAGTCCTGGACGCTTGGCGTCGAGCAGAAGTTCTACCTCGTGTGGCCCTTCCTCGCCTTCGGCATCGCCGCGCTGAGCTTCCCGAAGCGGCTCGGGCTGGCGGTCGGGCTGGTCGCGCTGATGATCGCGCTGATCCCCGTGATGCCGTACGCCGGCGCGTACTCCCCCATCATCATCGGCTGCACCCTGGCGATCGCCCTGCACTACCGCAAGGGCTTCGCCGTCCTCCGCGTCTTCACCCATCCCCTCGCGAGTGTGATCCTGCTCGCCGCCCTCGTCGTCCTCCAGCTGCACGTGACCGACATCGAGGCCTACTTCCAGGACGGTGGCACGGTCGGCGGCACCACCTACGCCGTGCTGGTGGCGCTGCTCATCACCTCGCTGATCCCGCGGGGCCCGGTGGCGTGGTTCTTCTCGACGCCTCCGATGCGCTTCATCGGCGAGCGTTCGTACTCGGTGTACCTGCTGCAGGGTGTCGCAGCGACCGTCATCGCGCTGTCGATCCCGCAGCTGGCCGCCCACCGCACGCTCACCGCGGTCGCGGTCACGGTCGTCGCACTGATGGTTTCCGACGTCTTGTACCGCTGGGTCGAGGTGCCGATGATCGACGTCGGCCGGAAAGTCGTGGCCTGGCGCAAGACCCGTGCCGACAAACGTGTCAATACTCCACCGCGGAATCCCGAGGGCCGGGAACCGCTGGAGCGCGAACCCGCTCTCGCCGGAGGCTGAGCAATTCAGGCGAAGTCATCCCGCGGACATCCGGTAGGCTGATCGGCAAGGTCGAGAGGCGCTGCAACGGGCCGCGGGGTCCGCCACGCTCGGCCGGATCCCTACCGCAAGGGCGCCTCCCGAAACGGGAGGTGAGCTGGATGGAAACGGAAGCCCTTCGGCGGTTACTGAACGAGAAGGTCGTGGTTCTCGACGGTGCCTGGGGGACGATGCTCCAGTCGGCGGGCCTTACGCCTGCGGACTATCGCACCGAGCGCTTCCAGGATCATCCACGCGACATCACCGGTGACCCGGATCTGCTGAACCTCACCCGGCCGGATCTCGTTCTCGACGTCCACCGGCAATATCTCGCCGCGGGCGCGGACATCACCACGACGAACACCTTCACCGCGTCCACCATCGGCCAGGCGGACTACGGTCTCGAGGACCTCGCCTATGAGATGAACGTGCGTGGCGCCCAGATCGCGCGCCAGGCGGCGGACGAGGCGGGCGGAAAGTTCGTCGCGGGGTCGGTCGGACCGCTGAACGTCACGTTGTCCTTGTCCCCCAAGGTGGAGGACCCCGCGTATCGCGCGGTGACGTTCGACGAGGTGTACGCGTCCTACGCCGATCAGATCAAGGCGCTCGCCGAGGGCGGCGTCGATCTGCTGCTGATCGAGACCATTTTCGACACCCTCAACGCCAAAGCCGCGATCGCGGCCGCCCGCGAGGTGGCGCCGCAGCTGCCATTGTGGATCTCCGTGACCATCGTCGACCTGAGCGGCCGGACGCTTTCCGGGCAGACGGTCGAGGCGTTCTGGAGTTCCGTCGAGCATGCCGAACCGCTGGTGGTCGGCGTCAATTGTGCGCTGGGTGCCGAGGAAATGCGCCCGCATATCGCCGAACTGTCCCGGATCGCGGGAACGTACACGGCCTGCCACCCGAACGCGGGGCTGCCGAACGCTTTCGGCGGTTACGACCAGACACCGGAGCAGACGGGCGGGCTGCTCGCCGACTTCGCCACCGCGGGAATGGTCAATATCGTCGGCGGTTGCTGCGGCACCTCTCCGGCGCATATCAAGGAAATCGCCGACTCCGTGCGCGGGATGGCGCCGCGTCACGTGCCTGAACCGGTCGCGCACACCAGGTTCAGCGGGCTCGAGCCGTTCGAGATCGGCAAGGACACCGGCTTCGTCATGATCGGCGAGCGGACCAATGTCACCGGATCCGCCAAGTTCCGGAAGCTGATCGAAGCCGACGATCACCAGGCCGCCGTCGACGTCGCGCTGGAGCAGGTGCGCGGCGGGGCGAACCTGCTGGACGTCAACATGGACGCCGATCTTCTCGACAGCGAGAAGGCGATGACCACGTTCCTCAACCTCATCGCCACCGAACCCGAGGTCGCCCGCCTGCCGATCATGATCGACAGCTCGCGCTGGACGGTGCTGGAGGCCGGTCTGAAGTGCGTGCAGGGCAAGGGAGTCGTCAACTCCATCAGCCTCAAGGAGGGCGAGGAGCAGTTCCTCCAGCAGGCCCGGCGCATCCGCGACTACGGCGCGGGCGTGGTCGTGATGGCCTTCGACGAACAGGGCCAGGCCGACACCGCCGACCGGAAGGTCGCGATCTGTGGCCGCGCCTACGACCTGCTGACGCGGAAGGCCGGTTTCGCCGCCGAGGACATCATCTTCGACCCGAACGTTCTCGCCGTCGCGACCGGGATCTCCGAACACAACGGATACGCCAAGGCGTTCCTCGACGCGCTGCCGCGGATCAAGGAACGCTGCCCCGGCGTGCGTATCAGCGGCGGTATCTCCAACCTCTCGTTCTCCTTCCGCGGTAACAACGTCGTGCGCGAGGCGATGCACTCGGCCTTCCTCCTGTACGCGGTGCGCGCCGGGCTGGACATGGGCATCGTCAACGCCGGACAGCTCGCGGTCTACGAGGACATCCCCAAGGATCTGCTGGAACTGGTCGAAGACGTCCTCTTCGACCGCCGTGAGGACGCCACCGACAGGCTGGTCACGTTCGCGGAAACGGTCAGTGGCAAGGGAACCCAGCGCACGGTCGACCTCTCCTGGCGAGAGAACCCGGTCGAGGCCCGTCTCAGTCACGCGCTGGTGCACGGGATCGTCGACTACATCGAGGAAGACACCGAGGAGGCGCGCCAAAAGCTGCCGCGGCCGCTCGAGGTCATCGAAGGCCCCTTGATGGACGGCATGAAGATCGTCGGTGACCTGTTCGGTTCCGGCAAGATGTTCCTGCCGCAGGTGGTCAAGAGCGCTCGGGTGATGAAGCGCTCGGTCGCCTACCTCGAGCCGTTCATGGAGGCCGAGAAGGAGAAGGCGCGCCTCGAAGGCCGCGTCGAAACCAGGCAGGGCAACGGAAAGGTCGTCCTGGCGACCGTCAAGGGCGATGTGCACGACATCGGCAAGAACATCGTCGGCGTCGTCCTCGGCTGCAACAACTACGAAGTGATCGACCTCGGCGTGATGGTCCAGGCGTCGGTCATCCTCGACACCGCCGTCGCCGAAGGTGCTGACGCCATCGGCCTTTCCGGCCTGATCACCCCGTCACTAGACGAAATGGTCAACGTCGCAACGGAAATGCAGCGACGCGGCCTGAAACTGCCGCTGCTGATCGGCGGCGCGACCACCTCGCGCCAGCACACCGCGGTCCGCATCGCGCCCGCCTACGACAACACGACCGTCCACGTCCTCGACGCGTCGCGCGTCGTCGGCGTCGTCGGTGATCTGCTGGACCCGGACCGCGCCGAAGTGCTCGACACGAACAACCGCGCCGAGCAGGCACGACTGCGCGAGCAGCACACGAACAAGCAGCGGACCCCGCTGCTGACGGTCGAACAGGCCAGGGCGAACCCGGAGAAGGTCTCGTTCGACGAGATCCCGACGCCGGCGTTCACCGGCGTCCGGTACGTCTCGCCGTCGCTCACCGAGCTGCGCGAAATGATCGACTGGACCTTCCTTTTCCTGGCTTGGGAACTGAAGGGCAAGTACCCGGCGATCCTCGAGCAGCCGGTGGCAAGGGAGCTGTTCGACGACGCGAACACGCTGCTCGACCAGATCATCGCGGAGGAGCGGTTCCAGGCCCGTGGCGCGTACGCGTTCTGGCCGGCGCATGCCGAAGGCGACGACATCATCCTCCAATCGGGCCTCAAGTTCCCGATGCTGCGCCAGCAGACCAAGAAGCCGCTGGAGCGGCCCAACCGCTGCCTGTCCGACTACATCGCCCCGGCGGGTGCGGGCGACCACCTCGGCGGATTCGCGGTCACCATCCTCGGCGCCGAGGATTTCGCCCGCGAGTTCGAAGCGAAGCACGACGACTACCGCGCGATCATGGTGAAGGCGCTGGCCGACAGGCTCGCCGAGGCGTTCGCCGAGCACCTCCACCTCCAGGCGCGGCGGGATTGGTTCGAGCCGGACGCCGAACCGGCCCTCGAGGATCTGCACGCCGAACGGTTCCGTGGGATCCGGCCTGCCCTCGGCTACCCGGCGAGCCCCGACCACAGCGAGAAGCAGGAACTGTTCGACCTGCTCGATGCCGAACGGTTCGGGATGGCGCTGACCGAGTCCTACGCGATGACCCCGGCGGCGAGTGTCAGCGGCCTGATCTTCGCCCACCCCGATTCGCGGTACTTCACCGTCGGACGGCTGGGCAAGGACCAGGTCGAGGACTACGCCGTCCGGCGGGGCGTCGAATTGTCCACAGTGGAGCAGTGGCTGCGCCCGAACCTCGCCTACGAACCGGAATGACACAATGAGCCGGTGAGTGCCGACGGGTCGGATTTCCTGCAGCTGGACATCGGGGACGCGCCCCCTGGCCGCCGGTCGGACTGGCTGGCGTCGCGGCTGCGTCACGCCATTTCGGACGGACGTCTGCCCGTCGGCAGCAAACTGCCCGCGACCAGGGCTCTGGCCGCCGATCTGAAGGTGTCCCGTGGCGTGGTCACCGAGGCCTATCAGCGGCTGGTCGAGGACGGCCACGTCGCCGGGCGCGGCCGCGCCGGGACGGTGGTCGTCGCCGCGCCCGCGAAGACGAAGGAACCGCCGTCGCCGGGGCCGCCACCGGTCGGCACGGTATTCCGCCCGGCGCCCGGAATCGGCGTCTTCGACTCGCTGCGGTCGATCCCGGCGCGGATCGACCTGTCCCCCGGCGTCCCGGATCTGACGGCGTTCCCGAGGACGGCCTGGCTGCGCGCGGAACGTGCCGTGCTCAACGACCTTTCGGCGGCAGCGTTCGGCTACGGAGACCCGCGGGGTGCTCCGGCGCTGCGTCTGGCCATCGCCCACTGGATCGCGCGCACCCGCGGCATCACGGTGGACGCCGACGAGGTCCTGATCGTCGCGGGCGTCGCACAGGGTCTCGGGCTGCTGGCGCAGGTGTTGTGCGACAACGGGGTCTCCGAGATCGCCGTCGAGGACCCGAGTTCGCTCGGCGCCCGTCAGCACCTGCACGACCGGAGGCTCGCGACCCCGCCGATCCGGGTCGACGACCAGGGCCTGGACGTCGACGAGCTGGTCCGCAGCGGCGCGCCGGCCGTCCTGCTCACACCCGCGCACCAGTTCCCGACCGGCGTCGTCCTCGGTGGGGAGCGCCGCCGCGAGCTGATGCGGTGGGCGGCTGAGGGCGGGCTGATCATCGAGGACGACTACGACGCCGAGCACCGCTACGACCGCCCGCCGGTCCCCGCGCTGCGCTCGATGCTCGCCGAACAGGTCTGCTACGCGGGCAGCGTGTCGAAATGGCTCGCACCCGCGCTGCGCGTCGGCTGGATGCTGGTCCCGTCGCGGTATCGGGACTCCGTGGTCGCGGCGAAACGGTTCGCCGATCTCGGTAACGCCGTCCTGCCTCAGCTCGTTCTGGCCCACCTCATGGAATCCGGCGAGATGGAGCGGCAGCTGCGGTTCGTGCGCAAACGCCACCGCCGCCGTCGCGACGCCATGATCGACGCGATCGCCACCCATCTCCCGGACGC
The DNA here is from genome assembly GCA_963766045.1 of uncultured Actinomycetota bacterium. Classification (GTDB taxonomy): domain Bacteria; phylum Actinomycetota; class Actinomycetes; order Mycobacteriales; family Pseudonocardiaceae; genus Amycolatopsis. The sequence continues at coordinate 546,788 of CAVXYN010000004.1, forward strand.
CGTCGTGCACGGCGCCGCCGCCGGCCTGCACCTGACGATCACCTTCGACGACGGGTTCTCCGACCTCGACCTCGCCGCCGCCGCGCTGGAACTCGGGGTGAAGGTGCAGCCGTTGTCGTGGCATTGCCAGCGCCCGATGAATCCGGGGCTCGTTCTCGGTTACGGATCGAGCCCGGCGAGCGATATCGCGGAAGGGATCGCCGTGCTGGGGCGGATCCGGCGCTAGAACAGCCACTTTGCTCTGCTGTGTTCCTTCCGTGTGGTGGCCCTCGGCATGCTCGCGGACCTCCCGGAAAGCCGGGAGATCTCCCCAGGCAGTGCGAAAGGTTCTTTCAATGCGTCGCGTCCTCATCACGGGTCTGATGGCCGGTCTCCTCGTCGCCGGTACGGCTTGTTCCAGCAAGGGGACCTCGTCCTCGGCCCCTGCCCCCGCTGCGGCGGGGTCGTCCGCGGCCGACGACACCGGGGCGTCGGAAGACGGCCAGGTGAAGCAGATCAACAAGACGATCACGGTCAAGGACGACGAGAACAGCGCCGATATCACCCTGGTCTCGGTCAGCACGGTCACCGAGGCGGGCAAGCTCGACACCAAGCCCGAGAGCGGCACGTTCGTCGTCTTCGACCTGAAGATCGTCGGTAAGAAGGGCGAGTTCAGCACCAACTCGCTTTACGTCTGGCTGAAGACCGCGGCGGGCAAGAAGGTCGAAGGGACCGATGGCAAGGCGATGCTGGCCACCGTCGAGCCCGACCTGCCGTTGAAGGACCTTGCCCCCGGCCAGGGCGCCGCCGGGAAGGTCGTCCTCGACACCACTCTGGAGCCAGGCTCCAAGATGATCTGGGTGGACCCGCTGGACAAGGAACTCGCGTCCTGGGACCTGTGATCCCGCGTTTCGTCCTCTAGTTGCGATCCTTGCGCGTGCAACGACCGCAACTAGAGGACGAATCGCGCTAGAAGCGGCACGAGGGTGGTGGGCGACTCGACGTGGGCGTTGTGGCCGAGGCCGGGCAAGGTCAGGGCGTCCGGGCTGAGGACGCGCAGTTGGTCCGGGAGGCTCATCGGGTCGTTCTCACCGGCGGCCAGGGTCACCGGGCACCCGGCCGCGCCGAGCAGGCCTCGCATGTCGGGCGCGCCGACGGCGAACGCGGCCGGGTCGAGGGCGAGCCGCCATCCGTCCTCACCTTCGACCACGCCGGCAGGGTCGGCTTCCGCCAGCCCGGTCAAGCCGGAAATCTTGAGGAAGCCGCGCTCGGCGTCTTCGCGGGTCGGGAACACCCTCGGCGGCCGGTCCGCCATGGCCGCCGCCTTCGCGAGGTCGTCTTCGCTCCACTCGACCTTGACGCCGACCGCGAGCACCCCGGCGACGTCGATGCCGAACCAGCCGGTGGCCAGCGCGAGCCCGACCACGCCGCCCAGCGAATGGCCGATCACCAGCAGCGGACCACGCTCCGGGAGCGCGTCGGCGACCGCCGCGGCGAGTCCGCCGAACGAGTACCGCGGCAATCGCGCCGAACCGCCGTGACCAGGCAGATCCGGCGCCAGCCAGCGGTATCCGGGCTGCTCGAGCAAGCCGTCCCAGACGGCGCCTGTCGCGCCGAGGCCGTGCAGCAACAGCACGGCCGGGCCGTCGGTTCCACCGGTGCGCATCGTCAGCGTTTCCACCGGACGGATCTTTCCCCAGTCCCCGGTCGCCGGGCTAGTGGTTGCGACCGGAAGTCCGTTGGGGGTATTCGGCGGATCCAGGTTTTCGCTGGGCGGTCGAGACCCCCGACAGACTTCCGGTCGTGACCACTAGTGTCGATGCCGTGCTCACCGATCCGGACACCTATACCGAGGGTGTCCCGTACGAGTTGCTCGCTTCGCTGCGCCGGGAATCACCGGTCGTCCGGGTTGACGATTTCTGGGCGGTACTGCGGCATTCCGACATCCGGTACGTGCTGCGCAACCCGAGACTGTTCTCGTCGCAGCTCGGCGGCACACAGATCCGCGATCCGGCGACCGGACAGGACCTCGCCTACGTCCGCCGGATGATGCTCAACATGGACCCGCCCGAGCACAACCGGCTGCGCGGGCTGCTCACCAAGGCGTTCACCCCGCGCGCGGTCGGCAGGCTGACCGAGCGGATCCAGGACTGGGCAAGGGAATTGATCGCCAGGGTCGCCGACGGCGGCGAATGCGACTTCGCCGCTGTCGCGGCCGATCTTCCGCTGCTGACGCTCGCCGAGGTCTTCGGGATTCCCGAACAGGACCGGCGGCTGATGTACGACTGGAGCAACCGCGTCATCGGCTACCAGGACGCCGACTACGCGGTCAGCTCGACCGTCGATTCCAGTGCTGTCACCGATCTCGCGCGGGCCGCGCTGGCCGTCCGGCCCGTTCCCGGCCCCGGCGGCGCGATGCCCGACCCGCGCACTCGCGCCGGGATGCCTGATCTCTACGCCTACGCGACGGCGCTGGGCGAGTACAAACGACGTCATCCCGGCGACGACGTGATGAGCAACCTGATGGGGCACGTCGACGACGAGGGCGGCCGCGTATCGATCGCGGAGTTCGAGAATCTCTTCTGGCTGTTTTCGGTGGCGGGAAACGAAACACTGCGCAACGGCATTCCCGGCGGGATGCTGGCCCTTCTTTCCCATCCGGACGAGTACCGGAGACTCCGCGCGGATCGATCCCTCTTGCCGGGCGCCGTCGAGGAAATGCTCCGCTGGTGGACTCCGGTGATGCATTTTCGCCGGACAGCGACCGAGGACGTTCAACTGTCCGATGTGGACATAAAAGCGGGTGACAAGGTGGTCGTCTGGTTCTCGTCGGCGAATCGCGACGAGACCGTGTTCGCTGAACCGGACCGGTTCGACATCGCCCGTACGCCCAACGACCACCTGACCTTCGGCCACGGCCCGCATTTCTGCCTCGGCGCGCAACTGGCCCGAGTCCAGCTGCGCGCGATGTTCGAAACCGTCCTCGACCGGCTCGGCGAAGTCGAGCTCGCGGGGGATCCCGTCCGGCTGCGGTCGAACTTCCAGAACGGGCTGAAGAGCCTGCCGATTCGAGTTACGTAACGCACGAATCCTGTCGCAGCTTGTCCTTCGATTTGTCCCTTTTTGACAGTGACGCGACTCATCTCGGCGACTTAGTTTGCAAATCCCCACCATTCTCGGCCGCGCGAGAGGCAGTGCCCCATGCACAAATCACCGTTCCGCAGGAGACGAGCAACCGTCACGCTGGCGGCCGCCGCACTCACTTCGGCAGTCGTCGCCGTCCCGGCCGCGGAAGCCTCACCGACTGCCACCGAAGTCGCCTTCGCCGAAATGGTCGCCCAGCGGCCCCTCGTCGAAGCGGCCGAAGCGCTGAAAGCCGGCATCGAGAGGGCGCAGCTCCCCGGTTTCGCGGGAATCACGCTGGAGGACGAGCAAGTCGCGCTGGCATGGAAAGGCGACGTCCCGACAACGTTGGCACCGGTGATCGCCGAAGCGTCGAGGAAGGCAGCCGTCCGGGTCGCACCCGCCGCGTACTCGCTGGCCGAGCTCCAGGCCGCGGCGGACAAGCTCCGCTCGGCCGTTCCGGTCGGCCGTAGCCAACTGGTCCAGGCCGTCTACACGCCGGCCGACGGAAGCGGCCTCATCGTGTCACTGAAGAACACTGTCATCGGGACCGCGACGACGGCGACCACGGCTGTCGAAGAGCTGTCGGAAGTCCCGGTCAAGGTCCTCGAAGAGGCGCCGATAACCGAGGCGTCCCGCTGGGACGACTCGCCGCCATGGAAGGGTGGCGCGCGGATCTGGAACCAGACCGAAGGCAGTGTCTGCACCTCCGGTTTCGCCGTCCGCAACGCCGCGAACCAGCGCTTCATCCTGACCGCGGAACACTGTGGCAATTCCGGAAGCCGATTCGCGGACGGCGTCGGCGAGTACATCGGCACCGTCGGCTCGGTGAACGCGACGCATGACATCGAGCTCATCCCGACCGCGAACGTCGCCTCACAGATCTACCTCGGTGGCCGGAACAGCAACACGGTCACGCCGGTGACCGGCTGGGGGCATGTCTTCGTCGGTCAGATGCTCTGCCAGGGCGGCTTCACCAGCGCCGACGTGACCGGTGGTCCGGTGTGCAACCTTCGGGTGACGCGTTGGGACACCAGCGAGCGCGGCTTCGCCGTGGCCGACCAGATCAACGGGCTGACCCCGGCTCGTGGCGGTGACAGTGGCGGCCCGGTGTACTCGGCGTCGAGCGGCGGCGTGGTCGCCAACGGCATCACGTCCTGGGTCTCGGGCACCACGACGGTCGGTTTCCAGGACTTCGCCACCGCCAACGGCGACTTCGGCGTCTACATCCCCTGATCCCCCTCGCGCGTGAAGGACTCCGTCCCTCGGCCCTGGTTTTGGAAACACAGCCGAGGGAAGGAGTCCTTCACGCGCATTGGGTGAGTGGATTACTCGGCGCCGGCGAACTCCAGTTCACGAGCCTCGGCCTTACGCAGTCCGACCACCCCGGACAGGGCGACCAGGAGACTGATCACGGCGATACCGGTGACCACGGTCAGCGCGGGGGCCAGCCCGTTCAGCAGCGCTCCGGCCCCGGTGGCACCGTCGGCGTTCGCGGTCAGCACCGCGGTCACGACGGCGAGGCCGATCGCTCCGCCGACCTGGACCGAGGTGTTCAGCAGACCACCGGCGAGACCCTGCTCGTTGTCCGAGATCCCGGCGGTCGCCTGGATGTTGAGCGACGAGAACGCCAGCATGAAACCGAGTCCGAGAAGGATCATGCTCGGCAGCACCGACCCGACGTATCCGGAGTTCTCGTCGATCCGCAGGAACAGCGCATACCCGATGACATGCGCGACGACCCCGGCGAGGATCGTGCGCGGCGTGCCGACCCGGTCGATCAACGGCTCGATCCTCGGCGAACCGAAGGCCACGATCAACGCCGCCGGCAGGAAGCCGAGCGCGGTCTGCAATGCGGACCAGCCCAGCACGGTCTGCAGGTACAGCATCACGACGAACTGGAAACCGATGTAGGCACCGAAGAACGTCGCCCCGCCGAGGTTGGCCCGCGCGAGCGGGCCCGAGCGCAGGATGCCGAGCCGGAGCAGCGGGTGGCTGCTGCGCTTCTCGATGATCACGAAGGTGACGAGCAGCGCGAGCGCGAGAGCGAACGTGATCAGCGTCCGAGGAGCGGCCCAGCCGATCTCCGGTGCCTCGACCACGGCGAACACCAGCAGCAGCGAACCGGCGGCACCGGTGATGGCACCCGGGAAGTCGTAACCACCGCTTGCTTCCGCCCGGTACTTCGGGATCAGCTTGACGGCGGCGACGAACGCGGCGATCGCGATCGGCACCGGCAGCAGGAACGTCCAGCGCCAGCCGACCTCGGTCAGCAGCCCGGAGAACACGAGGCCGGCGGAGTAACCGCTGGCACCGAACACGGCGAAAATGCTGATCGCCCGGTTGCGGGCGGGACCTTCCTGGAAGGTCGTGGTGATGATGGACAGCGCGGCCGGCGCGGTGAACGCGGCGGCGAGGCCCTTGATGAAGCGGCTCGCGATCAGCAGTGCGCCGTTGTCGACGAGACCGCCGAGCAGGGACGCGAGGGCGAAGACCGCGACGGCGACCAGGAAGACCCGGCGCCTGCCCAGCAGGTCGGCGGTACGTCCGCCGAGCAACAGCAGCCCGCCGTAGCCAAGGACGTAGCCGCTGACGATCCATTGCAGGGCACTGGTGGAGAGGCCGAGTTCGGCCTGGATGGACGGGAGGGCGACGCCGACCATCGACACGTCGAGCGCGTCGAGGCCGACGACGGTGGACACGGTTAGGAGGACACCCCAGAGGCGTGCGTCCCACCTCGTCGAGGCGGTGGACAGCTGCACGGAAGAACTCATGATCGCCACACTACATGCATACGCATCTAATGCAACAGCATTTAATGTCTTTGCATAAAATTCATGCGCATGCTATCTTGGGCCGCGTGAGCGACGTCGCCGAGCAAGACCTGGTCCAGCAATGGCGTGACCTGTCCGCCCGGCATGCGGCGGTTTTCGGCACGCTCGAGTGCCGCCTTCAAGAGCAACACGGACTCGGCGTCACCGAGTTCGAAGCCCTCGAACGCCTGGCGAGCTGCGACGTCGGCAAGTGCCGCGCGGCCGACCTGACCGACGTCGTCCACCTGAGCCAGAGCGCCACCTCACGACTCGTCGCCCGCCTCGAACGCGAAGGCCTCGTCGAGCGCGCCCTCTGCGAGATGGACCGTCGCGGGATCTTCGTCGTCCTGACCGACGAGGGCCGCCGACGCTACGAGGAAGCCAAGCCGACCCATCGCGCGACCCTCGGGGAGACCCTCACCATCAGCGTCTAGCTTCCCGTGTTGCCCCTTCAATCACGAGAGTTACGCGCCCAATCACGCGTGTCGTCCGTCCAGACACGCGCGTCGTCCGCGCGGAAACGCGCGTCGTCCGCGCGGAAACCGCGAGCTCGCGTGATTGGGCGCGTAACTCACGTGATTGAGCGGCGCACACGCGTGATTGGACGGACGACACTACTTTCGTCGGGGCATCGGAGGCACACCGCAGGAGTTCGCCTGTGCGTTCACTACCGGCTACCTTCGGAGTGTTCGGTGACGTCGGACCGATTCGCTGAGCCGAGGGAGGCCACGGATGCCCGTCAACCGCCGGGACCTGTTGCGCGGTGCCGCGACCGCGGGTGCGTTGGGGCTGGCCTGGCCACTCAGCTCGCGAATGACCGTCGCGCAGGCGGAGGAGGCCGCGGCCCGGCTCGGCGCGAGCTGGGACGAGGCGCCGTTCACCCTCGGCGTCGCGTCGGGCGATCCGGTTCCGTACGGCGTCGCGCTCTGGACCAGGCTCGCGCCCAAGCCGATGGAGTTCGAGCAGCCGCTGAAGGACACCGTCGAGATCGGCTGGGAGGTCGCGACCGACCGCGGTTTCCGCCGCCGGGTGGCGGGCGGGACGGTGCCTGCCACCGCCGGTCTCGGCCACAGCGTGCACGTCTCGGTCTCCGGGCTCGAGCCGGGATCGCAGTATTACTACCGCTTCCAGGCGCTCGGCAAGACCAGCCGGATCGGCCGCACCCGCACGGCGCCGGTCGGGCGGATCGGGCGGGCGCGCTTCGCGGCGGCCAACTGCCAGGCCTTCCACGACGGGTTCTACGCGGCGCACGCCGGTATCGCTCGGGAGAACCTCGATTTCGTCGTCCACCTCGGTGACTACGTCTACGAGCACGGCCAGGTCGGCGGGAATCCGCTGCGCGACCACGAAGGCCCCGAGGTGCTGACCCTGCCCGCCTACCGGCGGCGGCACGCGCTGTACAAGAGCGACCCGTCACTGCGGGACGCGCATGCGGCGCATCCGTGGTTCGTCACCTGGGACGACCACGAGGTGGTCAACGACTACAGCGGCACCGACCCGTTGCTGCGGCTCCGGCGGTCGGCGGCGTACCAGGCCTGGTTCGAACACATGCCGGTGCGGCCCGACCACCCGACGACGCCGAGGATCCACCGGCAGCGCCGGTGGGGCGACCTGCTCGATCTGTCCATTTTGGACCTTCGGCAGTACCGGTCGGCGCAGAACCTCCCGGACGGGACGATTCTCGGCGCCGACCAGAAAGGCTGGCTCAAAGATCAGGTGACCGGCGCCGGCGAGGGCTGGCACTGCTGGATCAACTCGATCATGCTGAGCCAGCTGGCGAAACCCGGTGGCGGCGGCTACATGTTCACTGATCAGTGGGACGGTTTTCTCGCCGAACGCAAGGAAGTCCTCACTCATGTGGCCCAGAGCGGTCTCGAAGACCTCGTCGTGATCACCGGCGACTGGCACTCGGCGTTCGTCGATGACATCAGGCCCGACTTCGACGACCTGTCCACGCCGGTCATCGGCACCGAGTTCACCGCCCATTCGGTGTCCTCCGGCGCGTACTCCCCCGACTGGAACGCCACGAACGGGCCGCAGATGGGAGCGGCGAACCCGCATCTCAAGTACTTCGAGGGGAACCGCTACGGCTACGACGTCTACGAGGTCACGCCTCGGCGCTGGAGCACGCACATGCGGGTGATCGGCGACCGGCGCGACCCCCGCTCCCCCGTCAGCACGCTGACGACCTTCCATGTGGACCGCGGGAGGCCGGGGTCCTATGAGGACCAGGCCACGATCTCCTCACCCGCCCAATACCGGCGACGCTAGGCCAATAAGGGGAACGGGAAACTCGGAAGAGGGGCCCAACCGCTCATTCGGAGCAACGCGGCTCACCGCGCGCGTTCTCGTTTCACCTGCCCGATGAATTCACGACAATTCTTCCGGGAAGTTAATCTGAGGTTTCCATTGGGACGATCCCCGGGAGAAAGCAATGAAGAAGAAATTCGCCGGCTTACTGCTGGCCGCCCTTTTGGCGGCCGGTTCGGCGGCCGGGGTGTCCTCGGCCGCCGCGAGCGCAGACGACTTCCCGCCACCTGGATGTGACAGCTTCCGCTACGGATTCCTCTGGGGCGAGGGCGTTTCGATGACCTGCTTCTCCTTGCCGGATCCGTCGCGCACGTACCGGGTGGTCGCGCACTGCATGGCGGGATCGTCCTATTGGTTCACCGCTGGGTATTGGATTCCGCTGGGTTTCGGCCCGTCGACAGCGGAATGCAAAGGCGGGTTGCTGTGGAACGCCTACCTCGCCGGATATCACGTAGAGGACTTCTAATATTTCACCAGGACAATGTTGATCTTGCCCCGGCGTTCAGCGTCCGCTATTCGCGGGTCCCCACCGGTCCACTTCCGCGGTCAGCCAGCGATGCAGTGAAACGGCCAATTCGACCGGTGCGTCGTACTGGATGAGATGCCCGGCGCCGGGAATGACGTCGAGTAGCGCGCCGGGGATGATTTCGGCGAGCCGCTCGGCCCGGTCCACCGGGATCCAGGTGTCGTCCGCACCCCAGATAACCTTGACCGGCAGGGAAAGCTCGGGATAGCGGTCCTGCACCTCGTCGGTGTAGCGGACGTCCGCTTCGGCGATCTGCCGGTAGAACGCACGTTGTCCTTCGGCGTCCAGCCACGGCCCGGTCAGCGTGTCCAGCTGCGCCTTGGTCAGGCCGCGATGCGACGCCGTGCCGATGTAGGACTCCAAGGCACCTTGGTGCACCGCCGGAGGTTGTGCTTGGAAGACCTCGGCATTCTCGGCGACGAGCCGGAAGAACTCCGATCCCCATGGCCGCAGCGCGACGACGTCCACCAGTGCGAGCGACGCGTACTCGGCGCCGTGCAACAGTTTCGCGCGCAGCGACACTGCCCCGCCGTAGTCGTGGGCGATCACATGCGGGGCCGTCAGCCCCCAATGCTCGAGGAGCTCGGCGAAAAGTTCACCCTGGGTGCCGAGATCCACCGTGTGGCCGGAGTCCTTCGAGGAGCGGCCGTAGCCGGGCATGTCCCACACGTGGACCGTGAACTCCCGGCTGAGCGCCCGCGCGAACGGCGCCCACAGCTGCGAAGACCACGGCGTGCCGTGGCACAACACCAGCGGGACGCCGTCTCCCAGGCGATCCCACGCGACCGAACGGCCACGCCACTCGAAGGTTCGCGACAACTCCAGCTCGTCCAGCCCCATATTCCCCGATCCTAGTGAAACCACGGCGATCACTCGGGCAGATGCAGCTCCGCGTGGCGTTGGGACAGCATTTCCGCCAGCTCCCGGAGTTTGACGTTCATGTTCTGCGACGTTTGCCGCAGCACCTCGAAGGCCTCGGCCGCGTCGATACCGCGCCGCGCCATCAGGATGCCCTTGGCCTGCCCGATCGCGTCCCTGCTGTCCAGCGCCTGCTGGAGTTGTTCCTCCTGCAGCTGTCCCCGGGTGACCGCCTGTGTCGTTGCGAGCGCCAGCGACGCGTGGGTCGCCAGCAACAGCAGCACATCGCGATCCGCGCGGGCGATGCCGTGCGGCTGGCGGGAATAGACGTTCAACGCGCCCGAAAGCTGCCGGGCGGACTCGTCCGGCAACAACGCCGTCGAGACCAGCGAACGGAAGCCGAGTTCCGCGGCGGCCGGGCCGAATCGCGGCCAGCGTTCGTCTCCGGCGAGGTCGTCACTGAACGCCGCCGCGGGCCCCGAAGCCTTTGCTGCTTCGACACAGGCACCTTCGCCGTACTGGTACTGCAACTGGTCGAGTTCACTGGCGATCTCGTCCGTCTGCACCGGGGTGTGGAAACCCCCGTCCGGTGCGCGCAGAGTGACACTCACCAAATCCGCACCCGGCACCAGGTCGCGCGCGGCGAATACCACTCGTTCGAGCACCGCACCGACCGAGCCGGAATCAAGTAACGCCCTGGTCAAAGAGACGAATTGAAGTACCAACGGCCCGGCGACCCGCCGGGCGCCTTCCTCTGAGCTCACTGGCAGTTCGCCGTCGCCGACACCCTCGACGAACCGGTCCTTGTCCTGCTGCCAGTCCATTTCATCGGTCAAAGCCCGCCTCTCCCTCTTCTGCACATCGGCGTGATGCACAACGGGAGTCACCGGCGTGAACCGGCGCCGAGCGCGCACCATCAACCGCCGCAACCAACTCGGTTACCGGCGGATCGGCGCTAACTTCTCAACGCTCAGAACCGCTTTCGGAAACCGACCTTAGCCGAATGTGGTCACCCGGCCTACCGCGCCCCACGTTCCGCGCGTCGCGGCTCGGGCCGGCCGCTCACCGCGGCGATGAACCGCTCCGCCACTCGGCGTAATTTGACGTTCTCGCGCTGGGATTGCGCCACCAGCAACGCGAACGCCTCGTCGGCGTCGATCTGGCGCACGGCCATGAGCACACCCCTGGCCTGGTCGATGACGGCCCGCGAGGTGAGCGCGTTCCGGAGCTGTTCGGTGGTCTCCCTCGCTTCGAGGTAACGGGCGTAAGTAAGAAGGACCGCCTCGACGGCGGTCGTGTAGAGCTCCAGCAGCTGAGCATCGAGTCTTTCGAAACCGTCGTCCTGGAGGCCGTAGCAGTTCACGGCGCCGGAGACCCCCGCGTTCACCGCGAGCGGTGCGGCGAGGAAACTCCCGAAGCCCTCCTGGCGGGCGTTGCGCGCGAACTCCGGCCAGCGGACGGCCGACTCGTGGACGGCGACCCGCACCACCTCGCCGGTCCGTCCCGCCTCCAGGCACGGACCGTTGCCAAGGCGGTACTGGTCACGGTCCAGCTGGGTGACGACGTCGCTGGTCGCCACCGCCGTTTGCGGGTTGCCGTTGTGGAGCAAGGTGATGGACGCCTCGTCGACACCCGGCACGGCACGGACCACCTGGTGGCAGACCTGCTGGAGCACCTGGTCGAAGTCGTCTTCACGGTCGAGGACCACCGTGAGCGCCTCGAGCGCCCCGGTCACCTCGTCGAGCGGCACCACGGTGCCAAACGGCTCCTGAACGTCCATGTCGGCTCTCTCCGTTCTCTTTTGAGGGGAGTACCCAGCGGTTCCCGCATTCATGTTTCGCAGGCCGAGCCGGTTGGTATCCGCTGGTCGAACTACCGAAGCCGGGGATGATCACCGTGGTCTCAGTGCCCGAAGAGGAACAACGCCGCCGGGTAGCAGCGTGTTTCGCCCGCAGCGGCCTGACCGTGGAGCAGCTGTGGTTGCGGTATTTCGCGCTCGGCGGCGATGCCAGCCAGCTGGAACTGGACGGGTTCCTGCAGGGCTTGATGATGTTGCCGAGGATGCAACGGAACGTGGTCGCCCACGCCGTCAACGAACGGCTTGACGAGCTGACCGGCCGGCGAACCGCGCCCTACTGTGCGACGGTCGACGAATCCACGCGTCCTCGTGGACCGCTGGCCGCGCTGGCGGAACTGCTCGACGGCGTCCGCCGGGCCCCGCCGGAGCGGCTGCCGGACGTGATCGCCGCGGCAGGCCGATCGCTGGACCTCGAACTCGCCGTCTATCTCGCGGACTACGACCAGCGCCTGCTCCTGCCGCTGCCCGGTGCGGGAGGGCCGGACCGGCTACCGCTCGACCTCGAAACCAGCACGGCCGGCCGCGCGTATCAAGAGGCGGGCAGCGTCCTCGCCGAGGATGCGGCCGGGCCGCGGCTGTGGACGACGTTGCTGGACGGCGAGGAACGGATGGGTGTGCTCGAATTCATCCCCGGCGACGGTGCCGACCTCCATGACCCGGCGTTACGGGAGCACTGCCGCCTGATCGCCAGTCTGTCGGGGCATCTCGTAGCCATCGCGACGCGCTACGGGGATGGCCTCGACATGGTCCGGCGACGGCAGCGGCGCGGGCCGGTGGCCGAACTGCTCTGGCAGAACCTGCCCCCGCTGACCGCCACGACCGACTCCGTGACGGTCACCGGTGGTCTCGAACCAGCGTATGACGTCCACAGTGTCACCTTCGACTACGCGCTTTCCGAATCGAAGGCCTGGCTGGCGATCTTCGACGCCGGCCGGAACGCTCCTCGGGCGAGCCTCGCCGTCTCGGCCGTGCTGGCGGCCTACCGGTCCGCGCGTCGCGACGGATTGGCTCTGGACGGGCAGGAATCCGCTGTCGACCGCGTCCTCTCGGCACAGTTCGACGGCGAAACCCCGGTCCACGGAACCATGGCCGAACTCGACCTGACCGACGGAAGGCTCCGCTATCTCGAAACCGGGCGATCGGCGCCCCTCGTGGTGAACGAGAATCGCGAATTGACCACATTGGACGGTGGGCGGCGTTCGCCATTCGGCGTCGGGTCTCCCGCGAATATCGCCACCGTCCGGTTACGACCCGGCGATCTCCTCGTCCTGCGCACCGAAGGCGTCGCCGGCGCGCGTTCGGCCGAAGGCGAACGTTTCGGCCTCTTCGAATGCCTGCGCCGCAACGTCGGCCGGATTCCTCCCGAAGCAGGCCGGCGCGTTCTGCGGGCCTTGACTTCCCACTGCGGCGGGGAATTCCGGAACGACGCCGGGATACTGCTGGCGAGGTGGTCCGGACCTCGTTAGCCCCGCAGCTTTCCGGTCAGCTGCCCGTCGCCGGTCACCTGCATCGTGCATACCGCGTTGCGCCTGCCTGCCTCCCATGCCGACTGGCTCGGGTAGAACGCGCCGACGGCGACCTCGACAGACGCCTTGAAGTCGGGAGCGAACGCCTTTGCCCGCCGTGCCTCGCAACCCTCCTTCGCATCCGACGCGAGCTTGTCCTCGCCGGGGTATCCGTAGGTGGTTTCCTTGAGTGCGAATGTGTCGAACACTTCTCCGTCGTGTGGCGCGGCGCAGTCCGCCTTGGCCGCGTCGAGGCCATAGCCGATCGGTGTCGTGTAGCAATCACCGGTCTTGAGTCCGACGATCGTCGGTGTGGTCCCGTTCAAGGACGCCTTCTCCGTCAGCACGATGACCCCGACGGTGAGCGCGAGAACCCACAACAGGCTGGTGACGATGCCCGCGATGGCCATCCCCCGGCCGGACTGGTTGGTCCGGTTGATCTGAACCAGCGCGATGACGCCGAAGATCAAACCGAAGATCAGCGAGAGTCCGCAGACCCCGAGGATGCCCATGATCAGCGACGCGACCGCGAAGCCGTTCCGCCCTGCCGGCTTCGGCGGCCCCTGCGCGACGGCCATCCATTGCGGCGGGCTCGGCGGCATCCGGTTCGGATCGGGCTGGTGATGTTCCGACATGAGCCCCTCTGCGCATTCCTGGCCGTCGGCTGCCGCCGCGGCGTCACTGGAGGATGACAGTGTGGACGAATTGAGCCAAAGTGTCACATTATCGTCGATGATCAGGCAGAATCCCTGGGCAACGGCATGCTTTGAGATCATCCGGAGGGCTCAGTGCACGGGCGGAACGTCGTCGCGACCAGGACGAACGAAATGTGGGAACGGCTCTTCCAGCCCGCCGAGAGGTGGGGCTGGGAGTACGTGACGCCCGCGCCGATCGCGGTGAGCCCGGAGGCGGCGACACCGCCGATGGCCGAGCAGATCTACGCGCCGCACGACTACCAGCTGCGGGAAAAGCGCAGCAAACGCGCGTGGATCGGCCTGCTCGGCTACCTCGCGCTCGTCTTCATCGTGGTCGCGATGGTCGGCTCGATGGCCAAGGCGGCCGCCCCGAAAATGCCCGGTGTGGCGGAGTGGACGACGTCGATCATCCTGATCATCGGTGTCGCGCTGGCCGTCCTGTACTTCTTCCGCACGCGCCGCCGCTTCGGCGTGATGAAGCGGACATACGTGACTCAGTACAACGGCGCGTCGGAACGCTACAACCAGGCGTTCTCCGCCTGGAACCAGCGCGTCGACGAGCACAACCGGCGCGAGCAGGAACGCTGGAGTTCCGCCCTGCTGTGGTACCCGGTGCAGCTGAACTCGCGCCCCAGCCGGATCGACGTCTTCGGCGGCACCGAGGACGGCTGGGCCAGCCTGCTGGTGACCGTCGGTGCCAACCACCTCGCCACCGGTTCGTCGGTCTTCCTGCTGGACTTCACCGACATGGCCGTCGGCGACAACCTCGCGTTCGCCGCCGACGGCAAGGGATACCAGGTCGAGGTCCGCGAACTGCCTCGCGACCTCGGCGAACTGGGGATACTCGCCGACCTCGACGCCACCGAACTGGCCGAGGTGCTCGCCGAGACGATGCACAACATGAACCGGACCGCACTCGGGAACGACCTCCGCGGCCTGCACACGGATCTCCTCACCGCGGTCGCCGAGCGACTGAGCGGGCAGGTCACCTTCACCAAACTGGTCGCCGGTCTGCAGGTGTTCCGCCGGGTCTACGACGCGGCTTCGGACGAGACGCTCAGCGCGGAGGAACTGCGCAAGCTCAATTCCTATGTGGACACCGTCGGCAAGACCGACCAGGTCCACAACGAACTCCAGTCGCTCGAAGGCGAGCTGCGCGGACTGGCCCGTTCGGAGAAGGCGGGGGCGGAAACACCCGGATTCCGCGCGATCTGGCCGGTACGCGGGTTCACGGCCATCGCGACCAGGGCCAAGACCGGCAGGCACCGCCGCTTCCTCGAACACGTCGTCTTCCACCGCGTGCTGCAGGAGCTGCACACCCGGGAGACGACCGGAAACGAGACGCTGGTCATCGCGGGTGCCGACCAGATCGGGCTCGAGTCCCTGGAAGCCATGGCACGCCAGGCGCGCCGCGCCGGGGTCCGGCTGATCTTCCTGATCCAGCACCTTCGGGACGACATGCAGAAGATGCTCGGCGGCGCGGGCAGCGTCTCCGTCCTCATGCAGCTCGGCAACGGTGACGAGGCCGCGACAGCCGCCGAATTCATCGGCCGGGGGCACAAGTTCGTGCTGTCGCAGCTCACTGTGCAGGTCGGCAGGACGCTCACCCACGGCAGCGCGTCGACCGAGGGCGGATCGTCGAGCACGTCCCGGACCCGCGGCTACAGCTACGGTTCGACGTCGTCCTACTCGTCGTCGAGCGGCGGGAACAGTGGTTCTTCGTTCGGCAGCACGTCGAGCAGGAACGTCAGCACGACGCATACCCGGGAACAGAACTGGTCCGAGACGGTCAACCAATCGGAGGCCAACTCGGAGAACCTCGGCAAGACGGCCGCACGGGTGTACGAATTCGACGTCGAACCCACCGCGCTGCAAGGTCTCGCGCCCACGGCGTTCGTCATGGTCGAGACCGCGCCCACCGGACGACGGGTCGTCGTCGGCGACTGCAACCCGGGCACCGTCCTGCTCAGCCGGGTCGCGGCCCGCCCCAGGATCCACTGACGCCGTGCCGGCTCTCGACGGGTTCACCTTCCACGAACTGCGATCCATTCCCCGCGGGGACGATCTCGCGGCGCAATCGGACCGGCCGGACGAGGGTGGCGGGCGCGTCCCCGCTCAGCTCTTCGCCGCGCTGACCGCGGCGCACGCCGATCTGCGTTCTCGTGGCGGGGACGCGGGATTCGCGCTGGCGTGGGAGCGTCCCGCCGGAGCGCGCACGATCCGCGTCCTCGTCGGAGGCCGCCCGCATTCCCCCGTCGCGCGCCCGGCGGCGGGGTCGGGGTTTGTGCCGGTGCTCTACCCACCCGGAAGTCTCGGTACTCCGGTGGAATCGGCGGAAATCGCCCAACGGTGGGAAGCCCTGCCATCGTGGACGCGGTGCGAGGGTGGGCCGGATCCACTGTGGACACCCGACTCCGGGGACGAAACCCCCGGGAGAGGGGGGTTCGACGACTACGTCGCCCATATGCCCGGCGAGTTCGCCTGGGTGGTCGTCGCGGAACCGCTCGGCGCCGAAGCGGTCGAACGGGAACTCCTCGGCCTCGAAACGACGATCCCGCGGCTGCGCCAACGGGAGAACTCCGAGCCGGACCGGATCGCGTTGCTACGCGCGGAAGGCCGTTACCGCGAGCTGTCGCGCGCGCAGTCGGCGGGCGTGTGGACCGTGCACGTCCTCGTCGGTGGTCCGGACGAAGGCGCGACCCGGGCCGCCGCGGCGTTGCTGTGCAGCGCCAGCGATCTCGACGCCCTGCCGTATGTCCTGACACCGGGCACCACTTGTGCCGGATTCGCCGATATCTGGGACAAACCGTCCGAGACCGGCCCGCTCAGCTCTCCCTTCCGCGCGACCGGCGAATTCGTCGCCGCGATCGCCAGGCCACCGCGGCGCGAGCTGCCCGGTATCCGGATGACCGAGCCACCACTGTTCGACGTCACTCCGGAGAACACCGGAGAGATCCCGCTCGGCACGATCCTCGACGACGCCGATCAGCCGGTCGGCGAATTCCGGCTCGCGCTCGACACGCTCAACCGGCACACGTTCGTCGCCGGGGCCACCGGCTCGGGCAAGTCCCAGACCGTCCGGCACATCCTGGAAGGTCTCGACAGGGCCGGCGTGCCGTGGCTGGTGATCGAGCCGGCCAAGGCCGAGTACGCGGCGATGGCGGGCAGGCTCGGTCCGAGCGCGACGGTGACCGTGATCCGGCCCGGTGATCCCAAGAGCTACCCCGCCGGGCTGAACCCGCTGGAACCCGTCGAGGGATTTCCGCTGCAGACCCATCTCGACCTGACCCGAGCCCTGTTCATGGCGGCCTTCGACGCGGACGAACCGTTCCCGCAGGTGCTCGCTCAGGCACTGACCCGCTGCTATACCGAGCAAGGTTGGGATCCCGTCACCGGCGCTGTGCGTGGCCGCGTCGGACCGGTCAAGTACCCGAGTCTCGGTGATCTGCAGACGACCGCGATCGAGGTGGTCAAGGGAATCGGCTACGGCAAAGAGGTCTCCGACAACGTCCGCGGGTTCGTCGACGTCCGGATCGGCTCGCTGCGGCTCGGTACCCCCGGCCGGTTCTTCGAAGGCGGCCATCCTCTCGATGTCGAGGCGCTCCTGCAGGGCAACGTCGTACTGGAGATCGAGGACATCGGTTCGGACGCGGACAAGGCGTTCTTCATCGGTGCCGTGCTGATCCGGATCTTCGAGCACTTGCGCGTGCACCACCGGCACGGGTCCCGCGGGCTGAAGCACGTGCTGGTACTGGAAGAAGCGCACCGGCTGCTCAAACGCGCGGAACCGGGCAGCCCGGCCGAACACGCCGTCGAGCTGTTCACGTCACTGCTGGCCGAGATCCGCGCGTACGGCGAAGGGATCATCGTAGCCGAACAGATCCCCGGCAAGATCGTGCCGGACGTCGTCAAGAACACCGCGTGCAAGATCCTGCACCGGCTGCCCGCCGAAGACGACCGGATGAGCGTCGGCGCCACCATGAACCTGAGCGAGGCACAGTCCCGGCACGTGGTCACGCTGCCGCCGGGACGGGCCGCCGTGTTCACCGACGGGATGGACCGCCCGCTGCGGCTGCTCATGCCGCTGAACGAGGAGCTCGAGGATGCCTCGAGGGTATCGAAGAAGCCGGCGGTCGTCGCGCGCCGGAGTGTCGCTTGTGGACGGTTGTGCATGGAGGTTCCCTGCACTCTCAAGGAACTCAGTGACGCCGTCTATCGCGCCGACGAAGACCCACGGCTCGTGCTGTGGCTCGAACTCCTGACACTGGCGCACATCACGGGACGACCCGCACCCGATCCGGACCCGGCTTGGATCGCTTCCCTTGGCGCCCGGTTCGAGGAACGGACGCTGGAATGCGCGATCGCCCATCGCGTCCAGGCCGCCGTCGACGCGCGGTATGCTGGGATCACCGAGTACAACGCCGCCGACGAATTCGTCCGTCATCTGACGGAGAGCGCGTGGCGGACTTTGCAGGGCGGGCCGCACGGCTGTGATGTCGTCGACGTCCGGTGGCAGGCCGGCGGATATCGGTGGTTCGACGTGTATCGAACCCTGAACGGGGCGGGTGAGGCGGACGTCCCCCATCCGGACACCGCTGCCTGGGCGGCTCGCGGGCTGGTCCTCGACGGGGCGACACCGGCGGAACAACTGGCCGCGCTGAAGGACCGCCAGGACTACTGGCGCAACGACAACGCGACAGTGATCGGCACCGTCAATCCGAGTTTGATCGACGATGCGATCGCCAAGCTGAGCAACCACCGGGATCCCGTCAAGCGGTTCGAAGCCGCGGCGAGATTCCTGCGCCTGGACTTCCAAGCCGCGCGAGTGCTGCGCATGGACACCAAACGAGGGGGCTGAACCGTGAACGAGACCAGCGACGGCGGCGCGGAAACCCCGGAACCGCCACCGGAACCCGCGGATTCAGGCGACGACCACTCGGGCGGGCCGGTCGACGACGAAGCCACGGACACCTCGGACTCGTCCACTGTGGACGACTCGGGTGAAGGACCGGTCGATGACTCCTTGCCCGCCGACGCTGCTCCGCTCGAGGCCTCGGACTCGCACTCGGACTCGCACTCGGACTCGGAAGACAGCGGGCCGGTGGACGACGATGTCGCACCCCGGTCAGACGAACTCCAAGAACCTCCGGAAGACGAACCGGCGCAACCGGAAACCGTCGACGACACCTCCGCCGAACCCGGCGACGAACCCGAACCGCCGCCCGCCGATGACAAAACGGAAGCCGTCGACGACACCGATCAACACGAGCCCGTCGACGACGTACCCAAAGAACCTGTCGACGAACAACCCGAACCGGCCCAACCGGAGGCGGCCGACGACACCGACCGAACCGACCCTGTCGACGAGGAACCCGCCGAGACCGAACCTCCACGGCCCGAAGGCGAAGCCGCCGACGAACCCCCACCGCCGGACGACGACCCGGAAGGCGATCAGCCCGCCGAGAACCCCGACGACTTCGAGCGCGAACGCGAACTCAGGCCGAGTGATCCGCGGTGGGATGGGGACTGGTCGCAGTCGACACCGCCCGAACAACAGGCCGAACCGGCGACCATGACCTCCGAGACCGACCCCGGCGGCCGCACTCTCGAGTCGCCGGATCGAGTCTCCGAGATCCCCGGTCCACAGGAGGCTCCCGCCGAAGTCGGTCCACATCAGACCCCGCCCGAAATGCCGCTGGACCGCGATACCGGCCCGGAATCCGAGGAGACACGGCAGGTCGACGTCGGCTTGGCCCCCGGCGCGGAAACGACCGTGGAGCGGCAGCCCGCCTCCCAGGAACAGGCCGGTATCGACACTCCGGAGATCGATCGGGACGTGCCGGATCTGTCCTCCCCGGACCAGCCTTCGCAGCTGACACCCGAGATGTCCGCGGATCCGCCGGAAGAGTCCGGTGACGATGACGGCACCCCGGAAGAGCCGGCCGAACAGTCCGGCGACTCGACCCCGGACTCGGAGACCCCACCCGAATCCGAATCCGAAGACTCCGGCGAGGAAACGCCTGAGAAGTCTCGCATCGAAAAGGTCGCGGACGGGGTGAAGACCCTCGCCAAGGAATCACTCGGCAAGATCGACCACGTCACCAGAGTGGTCGGCGCCGGACTTGAAGGCGTGGGGAAGAACGTGTCCGACGGGATCGGCATGGGCGCGGGCGGTACGACCGGAGAGGCGATCAAGACCTTCATCAAAGACGGCGGGATCGACTACCTCAAACACGCTTACTACGGCAACAAAGCCGACCGCAGGGAAAAGGCCGAAGGCGGCGGGGACAAGTCGGAAGGCACAGACGACCCAGAGACGCCCGAGGACGACAAAGACGAAGACGACAAGAAGTAAGCGACCATCGGTGGCCGAGTGGTCCAGTCTCGTGAGTGGTAATCACGGTTCTAACCGTCATTACCACTCACGAGCCAATCAGCCCGGTCAGCTGACGAGCTGCCAGAGGTAACTGGCGTTCCGCACCGGAGCCGTGACCTTCTTCTTCCAAAGGTACTTCGTCTTGCACGGCGGCACGATCTTGTACTTCTGCACGGTGAAGGCGCGGCCTTCCTTGTACTGCTGCAACCGCATCACCTTGCCCGCGGGCACCGTCGCGGCGTACGACCACGAGTCGGACTTCGAATAGCTCGCACCGACGCTCACCGACAGCGAAGCGCTCGCCTTGGCGAAGATGACCCCTGCCTCGACACTGGTCGTGCCGGTTATGGACGCGTTGACCGTCGAGGTCGTGGTCTTGTTGTAGGTGATCGTGCCCGGCCCGCGCAGGTAGTCGCTGCGCAGGTTCGTCGCCATCCAGGCCCTGGAGCCGTTCGAGATGATGTAGTCGGGTGGATCGTTGACCTCGGGACAAGGCTGGATGGCCAGTGCCCCGGCTCCGGCACCCAGCGCCGCGGGCGCGACGACCACGGCGCAACCGAGCAGGACCGAGACGGCGACCGAACGCAAACGCATGACAGACCTCCCGCAGTTGATCATGCGCCCAACGTAATACGACCGATCGAACCGGACGGAAAACCGACCTGTTCGGGTTACTCCCTGCCCAAATCGGACTTGGTGGAATGAGGTCGGCTTTTCCGGCCTGAACAATGGCCAAATGTGCGTGGCCATTACGTGGCCATTGATCTTCTTGCCCTCATTCGAGCAGCACTGCCAGCCTCATCGGTGTCGCCAGCACGAGACCACGGTCTCCGAGAGGAATGGAATTCACATGCGCACGAAGAGCAGCAAGTCGTCACGACTCGCCCGGCTGACCGCCGCCGCGGGGGTGGCCGTCACACTGTCGGCGATGTCGGCGGGTCTGATGGCCGGGACGGCTGAGGCCGCGCCTGCTCAGGCCAGGGCACTGTGCTCCGGTTCGGCCTCCGGCGCCGTGGGCAAGTTCGGCCCGGTGTCGAAGCAGTGTTCGTACACCAGCCCGGCGAGCGGCTGGCGCGGGACCTTGCGGGTCGAGTGGAACACCCAGTCGGGCACGAACCAGACAGCGTGCGTCGAAGCGCGTATGGGCAAGGCCCGCAACCCCGACAAGTGGCAGGGCATCGGCTGCGGCAAGGCCGGCGTCGGACTCGTCAAGTGGCCGGCGAACACCGCGTCGAACCTCGAGGTCCGCGTGAAGTCGTCTGGCAACAGCATCATCACCAACGTCGACTACTTCATCTGATCCGTTCCGGCCCCATGGTCTCACCGGCCATGGGGCCGGGTCGTCAGGTGGACAGCGGTGCGACGACCTGCCCATCGGCGCGGAAGCCGGCGACGACGACATCGGGCAGCCGATCCGCCGCACCCAAACGGCCAGCGGGCAGAACCGCGACAGGACCCGGAAGTGGGATTCGCTCGCCACCGGCCAGCACTTCCAGCCTGGCAACACCCGGCTCCCCGACGATCATGAACGGGCCCCCGCTGCCGAGGAAACCCGCGGCCAGGGTGGGTGACCGCGGCCCCGAAGTCGACCGCAGAGCGCTGGGGCCTCGGCCGAGCACATCCGCCCGGCGTCCGGTGCGCACCACCTCGCCGCCACGGGCGGCCAACTCGGCGGCCAATGCCTGCCCGATCCCGCCGGTGGCCCCGGTCAACAACACTTTCGCGCCCTGCAGGTCCATACCCCGAGCCTCACACGCCTTACGGGCACGAGTCTTGGACGAATGTTCCACACTGCCACCAGAGATCACATCGGCGGGTAGTGAAGGCCTCCTTGCCTACCCTCAGGGTAGGCAAGGAGGCCTTCACGGCAGACTTAACGCCTGTCTAGTCCACCAGTTCTGGCGGCCCGGTCGAACCGGACCAGACTCGCGGCGCGCTTGGGCGGGAGGCCACCCACCAGGCTTCCCCGCTGCGGCCTGCCATTGTCCACGACGAGCGTGCCGTCACCGAACTCCAGAATGAGCGTGACGGCCGGGTGCGAGATCGCGCGTCCGTCGACCGGGCCCGTTCCCCGGTGGGAGAACCCGGCCATGCCGACGCCCGCGACCCGGCTGGACCGCGACGGTCGCGCGACCTCCCATTCAGCGGATGGCATGGCTCATCTCGCCTTCAGGAGGTCGTCCACCTCGTCGGCGAACAGCCGGGCGGGGTCGAGTCCCATACCGGCGAAGTGTCCGGCGAGTTCGAGTGAGAGCACGCCGTGCACGCGGGTCCAGAAGGACAAAGCCTGGCGGAGGGTCGCGGTCGGCGCCGGGTGGTCGCCTGCCCAGTCGCGGTGATCGTCCAGATGAGCGTCGAACGAGGTCGCCTGCTTGTCCAAGGACAGCCCGCTGTGGGCGTCGATCAGCACGGTCATGATCTCGTTCGAGATCATCGTGGTGTCGTCGGGCGCGTGGTAGCCGGGAACGGGCGTGCCATAGATGAGGAAGTACCGCTGCGGGTCGGCCAAGGCCCATTCCCGTACGGCGTTGGCCAGTCCTTCCACGTCGGCACCGGACTTGAAGGCCGTCTGGAGCTTGTCGGCCAGGCTTCGGTAGGCGTCGCGGATGAGTTCGGTGATCAACTCGTCGCGACTGGCGAAGTACCGGTACAGCGCCGGCCCGCTCATGCCCAGTTGTTTGGCGATCGCGTTGAGGGAAAGGGCGGCAACGCCGGTCGTGGCCAGCTGCTCCCACGCGTGTTCCTTGATCTCCGCGCGCACCTGAGCCCGGTAGCGCTCTCGCGGGCTCTTCCCGCCTGCGTCCGTCATCAGCCGGTCCTCTCTGCTACACCATCGAGATCCAGTTAGACATTATCACCTTCCCTATTGACACTCACCGACGCAAGCCCACCTCTCGTCGTCAGGGCCACGTGCGTGCCGCGCTGGTCGCGATCCCGCCGGCCGCCGCCGGCCTCCTCGGGGTCACCGCCGTACCTGCCCAAGCCGCCACTCCGGCTCCGCTGACCTGCCGGGGAGAAACCGTCGACCCCACCGCCCAGATCCGGTACCGGACCGAGGTCTTCGTCAACGCGTCGCCGAGCACCATCTGGAAACCGCAGACCGACGTCGAACGCTGGCCGTCCTGGCAGGCGCCCGTCACCAGCTCGAAGCGCCTGGACCCGGGCTCGCGGTTCCGGTGGACCACGCCGGCGCCGCCGACCCCCACGACTCCCGTCACCACGCTGACCATCACCTCGTCGGTCCAGCAGCTTCAGCGCGACAAGTGCATCCGCTGGACCGGGCCGGCGATCGGCGAAGGACTGAGCATCGACGATGGAGTCCACGTCTGGAACTTCACTCCGGTCCGCGGTGGCGTCCTCGTCCGCACCGAGGAGACCTGGACCGGTGACCAGGTCGAAGCCGACGTGCCCACCGCCACCTACTACCTCGGCGAAGGCCTCAAAGCCTGGATGAAGGACCTCAAAGCGGCCGCCGAAGCCAGCCCCTGCTGAACCAAGCCCCCCGAGGGACCGCAAAACACATGGTTCTTGCACTTTGCTGGCATTTCTTGCATCTTTAAAGGCAGTATCGCTCAAGAATGCGCATTGCTGGTCCCGAGACGGGAGCGACCGTGAGTCACACAGAGACCGAGATCGCGAGCCAGCCGGACTGCTGGCGCGCCGCCATCGCCCTGGCACTGGAGCCTGACGGGTCGGCTTTGGCGGCTTTGCCGAAACCGGGCGAACGGGTCGCGGTGACCGGTTGCGGCACGTCCTGGTTCATGGCAAGCGCCTACGCCTCGCTGCGGGAGAGCAGCGGCCAAGGTGAGACGGACGCGTTCGCGTCTTCGGAGATGCCGACCGACCGGCGCTACGACCGGGTGCTGGCGCTGACCAGATCCGGCACCACGACAGAGGTGCTCGATCTGCTCACCGAACTGCGAGGCCGCGTGCCGACCGTCGCCATCACCGCGGACCCCGAGACACCGGTGATGACGGCGGCCGACGATGTCGTCGTCCTCGACTTCGCCAACGAGAGCTCGGTGGTGCAGACCAGGTTCGCCACCACCCAGCTCATGTTGCTGCGGGCACATCTCGGCCTGGTGCCGGATAACGCGATCGGGGATCTCGAGGCCGCCTTGGCCACCCCGCTCGACGAGGATCTGGTGAACTCCGAGCAGTTCACCTTTGTCGGCCGTGGCTGGACTTACGGCCTCGCGCAGGAGGCGGCGCTCAAACTGCGGGAGGCGTCACGGGCGTGGGCCGAGGCCTACCCGGCCATGGAGTACCGACATGGCCCGATCAGCATCGCGGGGCCGAACCGGGTCGTCTGGTCGTTCGGCCCTCCCCCGGCCGGGCTGGCCGACGAGGTCGCCCGCACGGGCGGCCGCCTTCTCCGGCATGACCTCGATCCCTTGGCAGACCTGGTGATGGCGCAGCGGCTGGCGGTCGCGATCGCCGAAGCCCGTGGCCTTGACCCCGATCAGCCATTGCATCTCACGCGTTCGGTCATCCTCGCGTGATCGTCGCCGTCACCCTCAATATCGCCGTCGACCTCACCTATCACGTCGACGCCTTGCGTCCCGAGGCCACGCATCGGGTGGGCTCGGTGAGTCAGCGCGCCGGTGGCAAGGGGGTCAACGTGGCGCGGGTCGCGCGACAACTCGGCGCGGAAGTGATGGTGACCGGGTTCTGCGGCGGTCGAACCGGTGACGAGGTCCGTGCCGATCTGGACGCCGCCGGAATGGCACATCGGTTGCACCCGATCGCCGGGACGACCCGCCGAACCGTCACCGTTGTCGACGCCGCGTCCGGCGGCGCGACCTTGTTCAACGAGCCGGGACCGACGGTGTCCACCCCGGAGTGGCAGGAGATGTGCGCGCTCTACCAAGGCTTTCTCCCGCGCGCGTCGGCGATCGTTCTCTCCGGATCACTGCCTCCGGGCGTTCCAGCCGACGCATACGCGACCCTCACGAGGCTGGCCAGGGCATACGCCGTCCCGGTGCTGCTGGACGCCGATGGGCCTGCCCTGCTTGCCGGACTGCCCGGCCGCCCAGCCGTGGTCAAACCCAATGCCGACGAGCTGACCGAAGCGACCGGATTCGACGACCCCCTGACTGCGGCCAAGGAACTCCGCGCGCAAGGTGCGGACGCCGTCGTGTGTTCTCGAGGAGCCGGTGGCCTGCTCGCGGTGACCGGCGAAGGATGCTGGCTGGCGAAGCCGCCACGGAAACTCGATGGCAATCCGACCGGCGCCGGGGACGCCGCCGTCGCGGCACTCGCCGTCGGACTCGTGCGCGAAGTTCCTTGGCCCAAAAGGCTTCGGCTGGCGGCCGCGGTGTCGGCCGCCGCCGTCCTGACGCCGGTCGCCGGAGGGTTCGACGAAATCGCCTATCAGGAACTGCTCCCGGAGATCGTCCTCCAGGCCGAAGGAGAGACGTCATGACTCTGGTGAGTACCGGTGACATCGTCGGGCCCGCGGCCGGCGCCGGAGCGGGAGTCGGCGCGTTCAATGTGATCCAGCTCGAACAGGCCACGGCGGTCGTCGCCGGCGCCGAAGCCGCGGATCTCCCGGTGATCCTGCAGATCAGTGAAAACGCCGTGCGCTATCACGGTTCGCTCGCCCCGCTGGGCGAAGCCTGCATCGCGGTCGCGAAGGCGGCGAGCGTGCCCGTCGCCGTGCACCTCGATCACGCGACCGACCGCGAACTGGTCGAGAAGGCCGTCGAACTCGGCTTCGGCTCAGCGATGTTCGACGCGTCCACAATGGACTACGCGGGCAATATGGCGTCGACGGCCGAAGTCGTCGAGTACTGCCACCGGCACGGGGTGTGGGTCGAAGCCGAACTCGGTGAAGTCGGCGGCAAAGACGGCCTGCACGCACCGGGCGCCCGGACCGACCCGGACGAAGCCACCGCCTTCGTCGCCGCCACCGGGGTGGACGCACTCGCGGTCGCGGTCGGCACCTCCCACGCCATGCTCACCACCGACGCATCCGTCGACCTGGACCTAATCTCCCGGTTGCGTGCCGCTGTCGCGGTTCCCTTGGTACTGCACGGTTCTTCCGGCGTGCCCGACGACGATCTCGCACTCTCGGTCGCGGCCGGGCTCACCAAGGTCAACATCGGCACCCGCCTCAACAAGGTCTACACACGGGCGGTGCGGAACCATCTCGCCGCCGACGACCGGGTCGTGGATCCTCGCCGGTACATCGCGCCGGCGCGCGACGCGGTCGCCCACGAAGTCGCACTTGTACTGGCACTACTGCACCTCAAGACGTCCACTTGATTCGTCAGGGAGTCCGCCGTGCCTCGAACACGTTTCCTCGTCCCCGTCCTCCTCCTGCTCGCCGGCCTGATGACACCGGCCGCGAACGCGGAGGGCGGACGAGCATTCGACGTCGGACCCGCCGCACGTGCGCTGGAGAGACTTCTTCCCCGCCACCACAACCAGGTCGAGCTGAGCGCGGTTTCCAAGGCCGGCCACGACTTCTTCCGCATCTCCGGGAGATCCGGCCGCGTCAAGGTCGAAGGCACGAGCCCGGCCGTCCTGCTCACCGGCGTGAACACCTATCTCAAGGAAGTCGTCAAGGCCGATATCTCGTGGGGCGGCGACCAGCTGAACCTGTCCTTCCGGCTGCCAGCCCCGGCCCAGCCGATCGAGCGGCAAGCGAACGTGGCGCACCGGTTCGCACTGAACGACACGAACGACGGCTACACCGGACCATACCGGGACTGGCAGGGCTGGGAACGCGAGATCGACGTACTCGCCTTGCACGGCATCAACGAAGTACTCGTCTACCTGGGCCAGGACGAGGTCTACTACCGGACGTTCCGCGACTTCGGGTACTCCGACGAAGAGATCCGGGCCTGGATACCCGCGCCGGCACACCAGCCGTGGTGGCTGCTGCAGAACATGTCCGGTTTCGGCGGACCGATTTCCAGGCAACTGCTGGACCAGCGGACCGCACTCGCCAAGAAGATCGTCAACCGGTTGCGCGAGCTGGGCATGACCCCGGTGTTCCCAGGCTATTTTGGGACGGTGCCGACGAAGTTCGCCGAGCACAACCCTGGTGCGCACCTGGTGCCGCAGGGCAAGTGGGGCGGTTTCGACCGGCCCGACTGGCTCGATCCACGCGATCCTCATTTCGCCAGGGTGGCCGAATCGTTCTACCGCCATCAAAGCGCGTTGTACGGCGACTCGTCGATGTACAAAATGGACCTGCTGCACGAGGGCGGGAATCCCGGCGACGTCCCGGTCGGAGAGGCCGCTCAGCTGGTCGAACGTGCGCTGCGCACCGCACATCCTGAGGCGATCTGGGCGATCCTCGGCTGGCAGAACAACCCGCGTCCCGAGATGCTCGACGCCGTCGACAAGGACCGGATGTTCATCGTGGACGGTCTCTCCGACCGGTACACGTCGGTCACCGACCGGGAGAAGGATTGGCATGACACGCCCTATGCCTTCGGCAGCATCTGGAACTTCGGCGGGCATACCGCGATCGGCGCCAACACCCCGGACTGGGTCTCGCTCTATCCACAGTGGAGGGACAAACCGGGGAGCAAGCTGAGCGGCATCGCGATGATGCCGGAAGCCGCGGGCAACAACCACGCGGCGATGGACCTGCTCACCGACCTGGCGTGGACGCCGGGCTCGATCGACCTGACCGCGTGGTTCGACAAGTTCGCCGAATCCCGTTACGGGGCAGCCGATCCTCAAGCGACGGCGGCGTGGCGGGCGTTGCGCAAAACCGCGTACGAGATGTCCCGGAGGGATTCCTGGAGCGAGGCCCCGGATGGTCTCTTCGGTGCCAGGCCGAATCTTGCCGCGACCAAGGCCGCGTCGTGGGGGCCGGAGAACTTCCGCTACGACCCGGTCGAATTCGACCAGGCGCTGACCGGGCTGCTCCAGGTGAATCCGCGTCTGCGGGGTAGCGCGGCCTATCGGTACGACCTGGTCGACGTGGCGCGGCAGGTGTTGTCGAACCGGAGCCGTCTCCTGCTGCCCGAGATCAAGGCCGCCTACGACGCGAAGGACCGACGACGCTTCGGCGAGCTGACCGGCACTTGGATGCGGTGGATGGGGCTGCTGGACCGGATTCTCGGCACCAACGAGCGGTTCCTCCTCGGCCCGTGGCTGGCCGACGCGAGGGCGCAAGGCCGCGGCACGGCTGAAAAGGACCAGCTCGAGTTCGATGCCCGCTCGATCATCACCGTCTGGGGCGATCGCGCGAGCAGCGACGAAGGCCTGCACGACTACGCGAACCGCGAATGGGCGGGCCTGGTCGGCGACTTCTATGCGCCACGCTGGCAGCGGTACTTCACCGAACTCGGCGCGTCGCTGGCGGAAAACCGTGCGCCCAGGCCCATCGACTGGTTCGCCCACGAGGACGCCTGGACCCGCGACCACGGACGGTTCCCGGTGCGCCCGACCGGTGACAGTTACGCCGTCGCACAGCAGATCGTCTGGGAACTGGCCACCGACCCGCATCAGGCGGCGGTGACGGCCACCGCTGACCAGGGCGTCATTTCCCCGGAACGACCGATCACCGTGACGGCGTCTTTCGTCAACCGCAATGGTTTCGCTCCGGCACGGGACGCGCGATTGTCTCTTGGCCTGCCCGCCGGCCTGACGGCCGAGCCGCTGACCCCGACCGGTGACGCCGTCGTCGCCCCAGGCGAAACCGTGACGGTGAAGTGGAAGGTGTCCATCACCGGCACGGTTGGCGGCTCGTCACCGGTGGCTTCCCTACCTGTCACGGCTGCCTTCCGGTCCGTTCTCGGACGAGCCGGATCTGCTTCGGCGACCACCCGCGTCATGGCCGCAACCGGGGTCACCGCGCCTCACCGGACCGCCTCGTTCAATGAGGCACGATTCGGTCAGGCGGGGACGAACTTCGCGATCGAAGGCGCCGGGGCGGACCTTTGGGGTGGCACCAACGAATTCGGGACGATCTACCTCGACGACGCCTGGAGCGGCGACGCGACCGCCACCACCCAGGTGGTCGCACAGGACCGCAGTGGAAACTGGGCGCGCGCCGGTCTCATCGTCCGCAACGACCTGACCGGCGCCGATCCGGGTGGCTATCTCAACCTGGCGGTGACCCCGGCCAACGGTTGTGTGCTGACCTGGGACGGCGACGGCGATGGCCGGTTCGACTCGGTCCGGCAGCTCACCGGTTTCGCCGCGCCGGTGCACCTGCGGCTGACCAGGACGGGCGGCAATTACACCGCGGAGTGCGGGCCGGACGGCCGAACCTGGCAGACCGTCGGCACGGCCACGCCCGCCGCTTCCGCCCCCACCGCCGACATCGGCCTCTTCATGACGGCCGCCAACGGCTGGACCGGCACCCGCGGCATCGCAGAGTTCGCCGACTTCCGACTCCCCTGACCATCCGCTACCCGAATAGCGGATGGCTTCATTTCTGCCAGTCCGTGAAGGCCACCTTGAGGGAATCAGAGTCCCTCAAGGTGGCCTTCACGGCAGGGCTCCGGCGGGCCTGTGACGTGGGGGACGCCGTGTTGCGAACCCCGACCTCGCACCCCAGCCACCCCCTCACGCCACCACCGTCACACCAGCAACAGTCCACAACGGACAGACACGTCCCCAATGCCACATACGAGACGCTCAACGTCCCCAACGAGGCATTCGAGACACTCCCAGCCAGACCAAGCACAGGTCGCCGAACGCCGCCACGAACTTACGGCGCGAATTTCCCGACGCAGGACACTTTGGGACTCGAACCGGGTCACTTCACGGCACCGGCGGTGAGACCACCCACCAGGTACCGCTCGATGAAGACGAACAGGATGACCACGGGCACGATCGCGATCAGCGAAGCGGCGAACAGGAACTGCCACTGCTCGTGGTACTGGCTCACAAAGGACGGGATCGCGACCGTCAACGGCTGCCGCTGCGGCGTACTGGACAACGTCAGCGCCACCACGTATTCGTTCCAGGCGGCGATGAACGTGTAGATCACCGCGGTCACCACACCCGGCTTCGCGGCGGGCAGGGTGACCCGCGTCAGCACGGTGAAGCGATTGCAGCCGTCCAGCATGGCGGCCTCTTCGAGGTCGACCGGAATACCGCTGATGTACCCGTTGAGGATCCACGTCGAGAAGGCGAGATTGAAGGCGGAGTTGACCAGGATCAGCGCGAGGTAGCTGTCTACCAGGTCGAAGGCCAGCATCTCGCGGTAGATCCCGATCACCAGCGCGGTCGGCGCGAACATCTGCGTGACGAGCACGAGCAGCAGGAACGCGGTGCGGCCACGGAATTTGTGGCGGGCCGTGTAATAGGCCGCGGGCAACGAGACGAGCACGGCGATGAGCGTCGAACAACCCGCGACGACGAACGACACCAGCAGGTTCTGACCGATCGGCGCGGCACTCCAGACCTCGACGAAGTTCCCCCATTCCCAGTCCGATGGGAGATAGGAGGTCGGCGACGCCATCAGTTCGGACTGCGGTTTGAGCGCGGTCAGCAACATCTGGAGATACGGCGCGAGGAACGCGAACGCCACCAGCCAACCGAGTCCGGTCAGCAGGATCGTGCGAAGTGACTTCACTGGACGGCGTCCTTCCAGCGTACGACCCTCAGATAGACCAGCACCATCACGACGATCAACGCGAAGTTCACCACGGCCATCGCGGCCGAGGCCCCGACGTTCTGATCCAGGAAGGCCAGTTTGTACATGAAGGTGGTGGTCGTGTCCGTGGCGCGACCGGGACCGCCTTGGGTCATGCTCCAGATGATCGGGAACGAGTTGAACACATTGATGACATTGATGATCGTCGCGGTGAGGAACGCCGGACGCAGCAACGGAAGGGTGATGCTGAAGTATGTCCGCAAGGGACTCGCGCCGTCCATCCGCGCGGCTTCGTACACTTCGGACGGTATGGCCTGCAATCCGGCCAGTAGCACGTATGCCGTGAAGGGCAGAGAGACGAACACCGCGACGCCCATCATCGACAGGAACGCGGCGGTGGGATCGGCGAGCCAGTTCACCGGCTCGTCGATCAGTCCCAGATCGAGCAGGATCCGGTTGATCAGGCCATAGAAGTTGTTGAGCATCCACCGCCAGATCAGTGACGTCATCAGCACGGACGCGGCCCATGGGACGACCACGGCCCAGCGCACCACCGTCCTGCCGGGAAAGCGTGCGTTGAGCAGCTGCGCGAGGCCGAGCGAAGCCACGACCGTCACGACGACCACGCCGGCGACCCAGAGGACGGTGCGGAGCAGGATGGCGGCGAGATCCTGCTCGGCGAACAGATCGGTGAAGTTGTCCGTGCCGGTGAACCCGCGGTTCAGGCCGGTGGAGCTGATCCGCGACAACGACGTGCGGATCATTTCCACGACCGGCCAGATGACGATCGCGAGAATCAGCAGGAGTGCCGGGCCGATCCACGGCAGCGGCGCGAGCATCGCCCGGATCCGGCGCGCCCGGTCGCGTCGCGGCCGTGCCGCCACCGGCCGATCCTCGTCCGGTGCGATGGCGGCTATCTGGTCGACCACGGCCCTCCTCGACAACCTGTCTGTCCTCTGCGGACTAGTTTCCTGCGTCGGACACTAATTTCCGCTTCGTTTCGCGGCCTGTGCCATCTGGCCGAGTACGGTCTTCGGGTCCGCGTTCGCGACGGCCGAGCCCACGTTCTGTTTGGTCGCGCCGTCGACGGCTTGCCACTCGGGCCGATCCGTCGGTGCGAACTTCGCGTTGGCCAGCTGATCCACGAACTGCTTCAGATACGGGTCGGCGCTCAATTCGGCCGCCGCGGACCGCGTGACCGGCAGGAACCCTTCGGCCTTCAGGAACTTGACCGCGTTGTCCTTCTGGTACACGAAGTTGAGGAACTTCGTCACGGCGTCCTTGTTCGCGTCGCCGTCCTTGCGGAACGCCATCAGGAAGTCCGCCACACCAAGAGTCTGGTGTGCCTGGCCGTCCTTGCTCGGCAACGGTGCGACCCCGTACGGGAGGTTTGGGTTGACCGGGTCGATGAAGCTCTTGGGCAGGAAGACCGCGCCGTTGAGCATGCCGATCTTGCCCTGGGCGAACAGGTTGAAGACGTCCTTGCGGTTGGTCGTCTCCGGGTTCGGCTGGGTGAGGCCGGCCTGGTTGAGCTCCTTGAGGAAGTTCAGCGTGTCCACATTGGCCTGCTGATCGATCGCCCAGTCGGCACCGGAGGTCCAGCCGCCGTTGTTGTTCATCGCCCACATGAAGAACTCGCCCTGCGCTTCTTCCGCGCCCAGCGGCAGGCCGAGGCCGATCGCCCCGCTGTCCTTGATCTTCTGCGCGGCCGTCTTCACGTCAGCCCAGGACGCCGGCGGCGCCGTGATCCCTGCCTTGGCGAAGATGTCCTTGTTGTAGAAGAACAAACGGACGCTCGAGATGAACGGGAGCCCGTACTGCTTGCCGTTGTAGTTGCTCTGCTCGGCGAACACCGGCAGGAACTCACCCTTGGTCTCCGGCGAGAGCACCTCCTCGGCCGGGTAGAGCAGCTCGTCGCGGGCGAAATCGGCGAACTTGTTCAGGTTGAGCACATCGGGCTGCTGGCGAGTCTGGACCAGGGTCTTGACCTTCTGGTCGATCTGCTCCCAGTTCACCACCTCGATGTCGACCTGATATCCGGGGTTGGCGGCCTCGAAGTTCTTCTTCACGCCGTCCCAGTACGGCTTGGTGCCGGAGCTGTACTCCGCGGCCATGAACTTGATCGTCTTGGTGCCTCCCTCGGCCGGGGAATCACCACATCCAGCAAGCACCGACGCCGCTGCGAGGATCGCGACGGCAAGACCGGTCAGACGTCGTTTCACGAGAACTCCCATGCCGGGGTCGTGACTGGCTGCCGGATTTTGCTCATTTCTGCGCGAAATTGGCAACCAATGAACATTTCGTGGCATCGATACTCCGGTAGCGTGCACGCAGGCGTCAAGAGGGCGCCAGGTAACGGATAGGTTAAGGCGCAGCTCGTAAGTGCCTGGTCACGCGCGAGACATCGCTCGGCGCCCCATCAAGGGCGACGAGACCACTGTGGACGGTGTACTACGGCCCCTCAGGCCTGGATGACCCGGACTCCGGCCTTCTCGAACTCCGCGACCGCCTCCGGGGCGGCACTGGTGTCGGTGACCAGTACGTCGATCCGGTCGATCCCACAGATCCTGGTGAAGACCCGCCTGCCGAGTTTGGAGCTGTCCGCCGGGACGACCACCTGGGCGGCCCGGTCGGCCATCAGGTTGTTGATACGGGCCTCACCCTCGTGGTGCGCCGTCGCGCCCTGCTCCACATCGATGGCGTCCACACCGATGATCGCGACGTCGAGCGACACCTCGTTGATGATGCCGGTGGCCAGCGGGCCGATCAGTTCATAGGACTGCGGACGCACCACGCCACCGGTCACCACGATCTTGACCTGCGGCCGGACGGCCAGCTCGTTGGCGATGTTCAGCGCGTTGGTCACGATAGTCACCCCGGGTTCGCTCCCGTTCGCGCGCAGATCGCTGCGCGTACCGATGGCGCGGGCCGCCTCGGTGGTGGTCGTGCCACCGTTGATCCCCACGATCGCACCCGGTTTGATCAGGCCGGCCACGGCCGCACCGATACGCTGTTTCTCCGTGGCGTGCCTGGCGATCTTGTACCGCAGCGGGAGGTCGTAGGACACGTCGCGGGCGACCGCCCCGCCCCGGGTACGGGTCAGGACCTGCTGTTGCGCGAGCTGGTCGAGGTCGCGGCGGACGGTCGCCGACGAGACCGAGAGCTCCTGGGCCGCCTGGTCGACCTCGAGTTTCCCGTCCTTCGCCAGAAGCTCGAGCAAGGCGTTCCACCGCTCGTACCGACTCACGCGGCCTCCTCCTCAAACGCACACCGTGGTGCAAGAATACGGAGGATACCGCGCAAGAACGAACATTCACGGCAGGACACGGGATGACCCGTTCACCGGGACAGCTCCCCTACCACCGAACTCCTGGCCATCGCCATGTCCTGAGGATCCTTGACCCGCCCGTCGAGGTTCCTGGTCGCCAAGACCAAGGCCTGCTTCAGCACCTCGTTCTCCGGCTGCCGGGCGCGCAACTGGCCGACGAGCTCGAAATCCTCGATTCCCTCACGAAGCTGTTCCCAGCGGATGCTGGACATCGGCCCGTTCGCCCCTGGGTACACCATGTACTCGTCGCCCTGGCTGAAGATGAACACCGGATCGTTGAACACGTCCTCGGGCCAGCTGTTGTAGGCCCAGCGCAGGAATCCGTCGAGTTCCTTGCTCGCGGCGATCCAAGGCAGCATGCGTGATTCGACGGCAGGCGAGTAGGAGAGGGTGTTCGGATGGGCAGGCAGGCCGTAGACGTAGAAAGTCGTGGTCTTGCCCTCCGCCCGGCGCCGGTGCACCAGTTCCGGGGTGACCTGGTCGATACCACCCCAATCCACCGAGAGGTTGCTCGCGATGTCCTTTGTGGACAGCGAACCGGCGACCGCGATCCGCTGGTCGAAGACGGGCGCGACTTCGTGGACGAAGTCCCGGACCACCGTCATCGTCTCGATCGGCCGTTCATCGAAGGACAGCCAGGTGTCGCCGAGCCAGCCCCTCTTCTCGAGGTGACTCTGGAAAGAGTCCAGGAACGCCTGCCAGGCCTGACGCCAGCGCGGACCGCCGAGCTCGACATTCTCGTAGACCTGCTTGCCGGTGCGCGCATCCGTATACGTGATGTGCTCGGCGTCCTGGAAGGCGAGCATCGAGTACGCCCCGATTTCCGGGCCCGCACCCGCTCGCCGGGCGGTTTCGACGAACTTGTCGAACCGGGCGAAGTCGAACGTGAACGCGGCACCGTCCCAGGTCCAGCCGACCATGCTCTCGTAGGGCAGATAAGTCTGCGGACGCCGGGTCCCCAATGACCACTGGTGGTGCCATGGGTTGTCCACGACGGTCGTGTTGATGAGTCGCTGTCCACTTCGGACCAGGTCACGCTGATAGGTCTCGATGAGCTCCCAATGACGCCTCGACCACATCGGCACGTGATGCGCTTGCGCGATGGTTTCCGGCTGCAGCCAGACGTCCAGCGCGAAACCGTAGTCCTTGGGGTCGGGAACGGCCGCGTTCGCGACTTCGATGGTCAGCGGGTACGTGGCCTGCGCCTTGCCGTTGGCACGCACCGCGACCTGTCCACTGTAGATACCCGGCGGGGTGTCCCGGGGAATGCCGAAGGTGAACCATAGCGGTTGAGCCGCATACGCCGGAACGTCGACGGAGCGTGCCTCGAGAAGCGGATCGCCCACCACATCGGGATTGCGATCACCCGAGACCTCCCGGGCCGAGCTGACCTGATCGATGGTCGCGGACCAGTCCATCTCGCTCTTGGAGCGCATGACCGGCACGTACTGGACGAACCTGACCCCGGCGGTTCGCGACGACAGACGAGCCCCGCCGGGACCCGCGAGGTCGGTGACCGACGCCGACAGGTCGTCGAGCGATTCGCTCGCCGCGATGGCGAGCTGCGCCGAGACCTGCTCGTTGCGGACCGCGTCGAGCTTGAGCTCCCTGGTGTCGCGGCCGTCGATGGCGAAGGGATACCGGGGGACCC
Source organism: uncultured Actinomycetota bacterium (assembly GCA_963766045.1). Classification (GTDB taxonomy): domain Bacteria; phylum Actinomycetota; class Actinomycetes; order Mycobacteriales; family Pseudonocardiaceae; genus Amycolatopsis. Next base: position 582,380 of record CAVXYN010000004.1, read on the forward strand.
GCACGTCGGCCGAAGAGGCGAACGACCCGGTCGGCACCCAGGTGACGACGCCCTTGCGCCCCAGCGCGTCGCCGACCTTGGCGGTCAGCCATTCCGTGGTGCGCTCCGGGCGGTTCCCATCCGTGGCCGCGCTGCCGGGAATCCCGGTCAGGGCACCGGCGGCCACGACACCGGCGACGAAGGTCACGAGCGGGGTGAACTTCTTGGTCATCTCGCTTCACCGGCCGCGGCGACCGAGAATCCGTTGAAAACGGCCATTGTGGACTCTCCCGGGTGGTTGGCGTTGACCGCGCTGGCGACGATTCCGGCGTCGCCTGTTCCGTTGGCCGACGGCACCTGTGCCGTGCCGATCTGACTCCAGGCCTTACCGTCGTAGCTGACGGAGGCCGTGTACGTGGTGCCGTCCCGAGTCAGGCGCAGCCAGGTGTACGTCGCGCCGGCACTGCCCGAATGAGTGTCGAGCACGCCATCTCCGTTGGCGTCGATCAGGAACTCGACGCCCCACTGCGGGCTCACCGTCAGCACCGCGTATCCGCCGTTGGACGGCGTGGTGAGGTCATTGGCCAGTGCCAGTCCCGCCTTGGCCGTTCGTGTGCCGTTCTGTGCGGTGACGTGCGTGGCCACCGTGCTCCGGTCAGGTGCGCCGTCGTCGAGGTAGACGACTCCCTTCTCGTCCTTCCAGCCGGAGAGATCCTGGCCGTCGGCCCAGATCGCGAACTGGTCGGTGCCCTGGGCGTATTTCGCCTCGGTGGTGGCATGCGTCCGGTACGGCGCGCGAATCTCACCGGGTACCGGCTTCACGTCCACGGGCACGGTTTCGGTCGCCTGTTGTGGACCGGATCCGTCGCGGTAGCTCGCTGTGGCACCGAGGTCGCTTCTCCCCCATGCCGCGCCTGGACCCGGTGCCACGGACCAAGTGGTGTCCAGGGACCGCCCATAAGCAAGAAGTCTGGCCGTCGTCTGTCCTTTCGGGACTGCTTGCCATCCTTCCGGCAGGCGCAGTTCCGTGCGCACGTCGCGCATCTCGGGATATTCCCAGTTGGTCACCGAAGTCGTGACCTCGAACGACTTCCCTGTGTCGACCGACACCGCGTCCGGGCTGAGCCGCACTCCGGCCGCGGGTACGTCGTCCCGTTTGAGGGCCTGGATGGCCTTGTCCGCGCCGGGAGCACGGAGGTTGACGAACGCCGGCGTCACGCCGAGCGGGGTCGCGTATCCCTTCAAGATCCTCGGTCCACGGACGACAGTGCCGTGATTGACGTCGAACCAGCTGCCGGTCGGCAAGAAGACGTCCCGGGTCGTGCCGGGAGTGAGCTTGGGCGCGGCCAGGACGGCGGGCCCGAGCATCCACTGATCGTCCACTGTGTACGCGGGCTGGTCGCCGGGGAAGTCGAAGAACAGCGGGCGCATGATCGGGTCGCCGGTGGCGATCGAGGCTTGAACCTGGTCCCAGATGTAGGGCGCCAGCCGTTCGTGCGCCTCGGCCGCGGCCCGGTAGCCGTCGATCGTTTCCTGGTCGTAGGTGACCCGCTGTCCGGTGGTCTTGTCGAAGGTTTCCACCGGTGAGGTCGAGGAGTACATCATCGGCATCAAGGACGCGGACTGCGCCCAGCGCACCAGCACCTCCTTGGTGGGCGGGGGCTGGCCGAGTGAACCGCCGATCATGTCGGTTTCCACGAACGGATAGCCGACCGTGGAGATGGCCAGGTTCTGGGAAACCGAGGCCGCCAGCGAATCCCAGCCGGTGCCCTTGTCGACCTGGCGGATGACCAGCCCGCTCTGGTGAGCCGCACCGTTCCAGTGCACGCGGATACCCGCGCCCTGCAGATCGAACTGGTCGGCCATCTCGACGCCGAGCCGCTGGTAGTCGGAGCGCTGGTTGCCCTCCCTCGGCGCGCAACGATCATCGAAGAACCGGGTGTCGAACTTGAAGCCGTCGACCCGGTATTTGGCCATCAGGTCGCGCAGGTTGTTCTCGTACCACGACTTCGCCGCCGGATTGGCGAGGTCGATGATCCCGGCATTGCCGTTCCACCAGGTGACCTGACACGGTTTGGCCGGGTCGGCACGGTCCATGAGCAGATAGCCCTTGTCGACGGCGTACTGGTAGTTCGCGGAGTCCAGGTTGATCCACAAGGTCACCCAGATGCCGAAATCGAAGCCCAGCTCGTGGATGCGGTCGGAGAGCCCGCGAGGATCGGGGAACGTCTTCGAGTCGAAGGTCAGGTTGCCGTAATTGGACTCCCATTTATCGTCGAGCTGGATCGTGTGTCCCGGCAGCTTGTTGGCGTGCAGCTTCTCCACGTAGTCCAGCATTTTCGCCTGGTCGATATTGGTGTAGAACTGCGCCCACGAATTCCACATCGGCTTCGCGTACTGCTCGTACGGGGCGTCACTCTTGGCCGGTTTGCCGACGATGCCGACGTAGTCGCGGTACACCTCGAGTGGCTTGTCCTCGACGAAAACCGTTGCCTTGTAGGTGCCACCGTGAGCGATGGTGAACCGGCCGAGCCCGTCGCCACCGTCGTTGATGCCGACGTCCATCACCTCACCGGTGTCGACCCACAGGCCGGCCGCACTCGACGTGTACCAGAACGGATCGACCATTTCGTATGACGCCGGACCGAATTCCTGGTCGCGGATGCGGCCGTTTTCGAGTGGCCACGGCTGATCGGTGTACGGCCCGTTGCCGGCCGTGCGTGCCTCGCCGTGGCCGTACCAATGTCCGGCCGGCCGCAGGTCGTAGACCAGCCCGACTTGATCGGCGGTGGCTCCGCGGACATCCCACGACAAGGCGTAGCGGTCCGGCTGGGGCGTCAGGCCGAGTTCGACGCTCGTGCCGGCGGTCGTCGTCCCGGCGGTGATCCGCAGGACGCCGTCCTGCCAGGACCAGCCGGTCAGCTTCGTTGCCCGGTGCCATGTACCGCCGGCCAGGAAGCGGAATGTTCCGGTATCGCCACCCGTCGAGGCCAGCACGGTCTTGCCGCCGCGGGTCGTGGTCATCCGCAGCTGGTCCTTGGCGATGTCGAGAGTGTAGCCAGGAGCCGTCGGCGTCCGTTTGACCTGCACTGTCAGGGAATCCGCGTCCTCCGTGACCGTCGCCGGACCGCGCTGAGCCGCGGCCGCGGGGGTGATGGGAGCAAAGGCGAGAGCGCCGGCCAGCAGCACGGCGAGCCAGCGGCGATTCGTGGGTCGTGCTCGCACTCGATCCTCCAACGGACTCGGTGGGTGAGCATTTGAGTTCGAAGATGCGCGCTTCAAGGCAGTAAAGCGCAACTATGAGCATGAGTCCAGACCGGATCCGTCATTGCTCCATCCGTCGGCTTCCGCCGGGCGCTGTGACCACTACTCTGCGCACTGGGATCGCCACGGGAATGGTTCGCCTTCGAAAGGTGTCTCATGATCAGTGCATTGCTCGCGGCAGTCATGGCGTTCTCGTCGGCGGCGGCGGTCGTGGACGAGGTCCCGGCCGAACGGGTCACCGTCGAGATCGTCACCGCCAATGGCTCCGGATGCCCCGTCGGCACAACGGAAGTCGGCGTCGCCGCGGACAACTCCGAGCTCGTCGTCACCCACCGCGGCTATGTCGCCAGGGCGGGCGCGGGCGCAGGCCCCACCGAATTCCGTAAGAACTGCCAGCTCGTACTGAACGTCAAGGTTCCATCCGGCTTCACGTTCGGCATCGTCCGTGCCGACTATCGGGGCGACCTGAGCCTGCAGGCAGGAGCGCAGGCATGGCAGGCCGCCGCCTACTACTTCCAGGGCGACTCGGCGACCGTCCGCCGGATCCACCCGTTCCAGGGCCCGGCGTGGGACCGCTGGGAGACCACCGATTCCATCTCACCGGAGGAGATCGTCTACGCGCCGTGCGACAGCAAGCGGTACTTCAACCTCAACACGGCGCTCCGGGTGAACGCGGGCACATCGAGCGCCCGTAGCTGGATTTCCATGGACTCGCCGGACGCCAACCCGAACAGCCGCTACCGGTTCGCCTGGAAGCGCTGCTGACGTCCGGTCTCGTGAGTGGTAATGACGGTTCTAACCGTCATTACCACTCACGAGACCAGGCACTCAGTTGAGCGGGGAAGCCACCCGCCCGGCGAGTTCCTTGGCGTCGGCGGCGGCCTGCTCGAACGCACGGGCGCGGGACAGCTCGGCGAGCGGGATCAGGTGCTCCATCTCGGGAACGCTGGAAGCCATGGTCAGCTCGACGACGATGAACCGGGGGTCCATCTCCAGCATCCACGTGAAGACCGACTCCAGGTGGTTCACCACGTGCTCATGTGACTCCATCGGAGTACCCGGGGCATAGGAGCCTCCACGGCTGGAGACCACGACAACAGGGACGCCCTTCACCTTCGAGTCCTCGGCGCGCGACGTGCGCCCTACCAGAACCACGTTGTCCAGCCACGCCTTGAGCAGCGAGGGGATCCCGAAGTTCTGCATCGGCGCGCCGATCAGCACCGCGTCCGCGCTCTCCAGTTCCTCGATGAGCTTCATGCGCTCCGCGAAGGCCGCAGCTTGGTCCTCGGTGTGTGCGGCCGGGTCCATCGCGCCTGCCGTGATGGTGTCGACGGTGACATGCGGGACCGGATCGGCGGCGAGGTCGCGGTAGATCACCGTGCCCCTGGGGTGCTGTTCCTCCCACGCCAGACGGAAAGCGTGGGTCACGGAGCGGGAAGAAGATGCCTCTCCCGGATACACGGATGAGTCGATGTGCAGCAAGGTGGTCATTGATTATCCCCAGTATCGAACGGTCGGCAAGAAAGCGGAACTGCCACCAATAACGTTACTATGCCGAATACAATAGGGGCCCACAGAAAATCAGCCGGAAAAGAGGGGTTGCACGACAATTCGAATCAGAACACCCCGCCGATCATTAATATACCTAATTGAAGTAAACGCTCATTCACCGGCACCAAAGTCAAGGGCCACGATGGTCGCGGGCGGACCAGGCCGCGGGCACGATCGCGATGAGGATTCCGGCGACGGCGATGGTCAAGGTCGTGCGCGTGCCCACCGACTCGGCGAGGACGCCCGCGGACAGCGCGCCGAGCGGCATGGTTCCCCAGATGAGCACGCGCATGCTCGTGTGGACGCGGCCGCGCAACGCGTCCGGCGTCAGGTGCTGGCGGCGGGTCATCACGATCACGTTGTAGGTGGTACCGCCGGCGGCGTGGACGACGATTCCCGTCCCGGCCAGCACCAGGCCGGCCGGACCCGGCTGAGCGAGCGGGAGCAGCAGATGGGGTGGCCACGTCAGCATCGGCACCAGCCAGGTGGCGCGGGCGAGCCCGATGCGGCGGGTCCAGCGGCCGGTTGTCGCGGCGCCGATGACGCTGCCCACCCCGGACAGGGCCAGCAGCCCGCCGGCACCTGCCGCGTCCAGGCGCAGATCGTGCGTGAAGAACAGGACTTCCATCGAGATGAAACCGGCGGTGAAGAACGCGGCGACGGAACTCGCGACGGCCAGCGGGCGGAGCTGACGGTGGCGGGCGATGTAGTGGAGACCCTCGGCGATCTCGCGGCGTAGCCGCATCTTCCGCGGCCGCGGTGGTATCGGCGGCTCGTCGGCCCGGACGCGCGACAGGAGCGCGGCCGAAACCAGGTAGCCCACCCCGGTGAGCACCAGCCCGGAGGCGGCACCGATCACGCGAGTGAGCAGGCCACCGATGCCGGGTCCGGCTGCCGCGGCGACCGACAGGGTGATCTGCAGGCGCGCGTAGCCGGTTTCCAGATTCTCCAGCCCGATCACCACCGGCAGATATGCCTGGTAGGCGGCGTCGAAGAACACGGTCGCGACGCCGACGAGAACTGCCGTGACGAGCAGCTGTCCGAAGTCCAGCACACCGGTCCAGCCCGCGACCGGAAGCCCGAAGAACAGCAGGGCACGGACGAGGTCGGCGCCGACGAGTACCGCGCGGCGGCGGGTCCGGTCGATCCAGGCACCGGCGGGCAAGCCGATGACCAGGAACGCCACGGTCTCCGCCGCGGTGAGCAGTCCCATCTGCAGCGGACTGGCGCCGAGGGTGGTGGCGGCGAGCAGGGGTACCAGCGCGGTCGCGGCGGCGGTACCCAGCTGGGAGGCGGCGTCCGCGGTCCACAGGAACCGGAACGCGCGATGCCCGCGCAGCCCGGCCGCCGACGTCGACGCGTCCGGCGAGGCGTCGGTCATGGGCTCGGCTTCACCGACGGGACCACCCGGCCGGGCGGCGGACGCCGATCCGCGTGGTAGGGCAGTACGACGGCGTACTGGTCGTCCAACCGCAGGGCGAGCTGGTAAGCCGCCAGCTGGTCGATGAGATCCGCCGCTGCCCCGTCGGCCGGCGGCCGGTCCGTGCAGGCCAGGGTCCGGAAGGTGTCGACCCACTCGGCTTCGACGTGGACGCGGTTGATCGGCCCGCCCGGGCGGGTGTCGTGGATGAGGACGAACCCCGGGCCGTACCGGTAGGTGCAGATGCCCACGTCGTGGGCTTCACGCCAGCGGCGCCCGGGTTCCCCGTCGTCACGTGGTGGCGGCAGATGGCACAAGGCGCGTTCGGGAATGGTGTCCGGCAACGACTCCCGTAAAGTCCAGTCCACCGAAACGAACGCCGCAGCGGCGGCGGCGAGCAAGCGCACCATCGTCGCGTCGCGGAGCGCGAATTCGCCGAAGGCGTACGGCTCCGGCAGCCGCAGCCGCTGCGCACGCCCGGCCAGTTCGGCCACGAGACGCAGTGCGGCGTCGGGATCGGCGTCGATTCGGCCGAGGTCGAGTTCGACCGTTTCGGGCCACGCCGGGTGCGGAGCGGCCAAGGTACGCATATGGCTCCTTCTCAGGCGGACGGCGTGAGAACCGACAACGGCAAGTGGGTCTTCCGCGCCACGGTGGGCGAAGTGGCCAGGGTGATCCACAGATTGCCGTCGGTGAAGACCAGGCCGGCCTCCTCTAGCCGGCGAAGCCAGTGGTCGAAGTCGTCCGGGTCCCATTCGTGGTTCTGTTCGGCGAGTACCCGGAGTGGGGCGCGGCCGGTTTCCAGTGCTCGCCAGGCCGCGATTTCACGCGGGTGCTCGAGCAAGTGGTCGGCCGGTGCCCAGCCGTGGCGCCGGTCTCGGATCACCACGATGTCGCCGATGGTGCGGGCGATCAGCGCACTCCCCGGATACCCCGCGGTCCACGCGACCAGCGCGTCGACCAGCGGCGTGACCTCCTCGGCCGTGAGTCCCTGGTCCGGGGTGTCGAAGGAGTAGACGAGCTCGGCGAGCCGCTCCGGGTCGTCGATGTCGTGGACGAGGCGCGACCCCGCCGCCGGGCGACGCTCGGTGAAGCCCTGCCCCGGGTCGTCGAAGTTCGGCGAAAACCGTTGCAGGGCGATACGTGCCGCACCACTGGGCGGTTGCAGGTGCACCAGTGCGGGCAGCTGGGCCACAACCGCGGCGTAGTCCGCCACGCGTTCGCCCGGAAACCCGTACAACCAGTTCCAGCTGATGTTGAGCCCGGCCGAGGCACCGTCGCGCAGCATCCGCACGTTATGTGCCCCGCGGACGCCCTTGCGCATCCGGTGGAGTACGTCGTCGACCAGGCTCTCGACGCCGGGCTGGACGTCCCACACCCCGGCCGCCCGCAGCGCGGCCACGTCCTCGATCTGCGCGTTGGCCTTGATCTCGTAGTGGATGCGCAGATCGTGGCCGGCGCCGGCCAGCTCCGGCAGCGCCGACCGGTAGTACTCGTTCGGCAGGATGTTGTCGATCGTGGTGACGTCGAGGATCCGGTGCCGGCGCACCAGTCCGAGCACCTCGTCCACAAAGGACTCGGCGGGCTTGGCCCGGTAGGCCATCGCGGTGCCGTTGAGGCCGCAGAAGACGCAGTGGTGTTTCGCGCCCCACCAGCAGCCGCGGGAGGACTCCACGACCAGCTCCGGTTCGACGCGGGCGGCGACGAAAGGCGGAACGGCGGCGAACCAGTCGTCGTAGTCCGGTGTCGTGATCGACGTCGGCGAGACCAGCCGGGACGGGCACGGAGTGACCCGGGTGGCGCCGTCGTCGTCACGCCAGCACAGCTGGGGCACGTCGTCGAGGCCGTCGCGGGTTCCGGTCGCGTGGCATTCGGCGAGGGCCAGAAGCAGTTTCGGAAAATTCACGTCGGCCTCGCCGCGCAGGACGTAGTCGACGAACGAGTACTCCCGGTGCAGCGCCACGCCCATCGGGCCGTCGGTCGAGTAGCCGCCGACCAGGATCTGCACGCCGGGTCGCCGGTCCTTGATCCGCCGGGCCACCGCGAGGCTGGCGATGGTCTGGCTGAAGGTCGCGCTGAAGCCGACCAGTTCCGGCTCGTGGGCGAGAATCGCGTCGGCGGCCTGATCGGCGAATTCGTCCGCGAGCTCACGAACCGCCGCGGCGATGTGGAAGGGCAGGCCGGCGCGGCGGGCCAGATCCCGCATACCCGCATAGCCGAAATCAGGTCCGTTGAGCGCGCCCGCGAAGATCCATTCGCCGAGCGAATGGTGGAACCCGGTGTCCGCCAGTTCCGCGTAGTCGCCCACTGTCAGACCGGCCCGCAGCATCATGTCGGCGAAGTCGAGACTGCCATGGTAGGAAACCGGGACCGGAAGTCCCTCCCGTGCGCACGCCGCGCGCAGTACGCCGAGTGCGAGGGAGGGGCGGTGCAGCGAGTGCCACGGCATCGACACCAGGCAGGTGCGGGGAACATGCCCACAGGGCATCGAAACGCCTGTTCCGCCGGTCAGTGCGGTTTCGCAGCGGTCGAAACGGCGTCTGCCTTTCCGGCTTCGTTGTACATGGTCACGCCGCGGCCGGAGCCGCTGTGTTCGTCACGCTCGGCCAGTGGCGTCGCGGTGAGCGCGGCGGTAATCCTGATGTTGCGATCAGGGCCGGGGCGATCGTCGGATTCCGCGAGGTTCGTCACCGTGAGCGCGCCAGCGGGTGTGGATTCCATCTTTCCCCCTCGTTTCGGTACGAATTCCGAAAACTTGGTGGCACACCGACGAATTCGTCCGCCGGCCGCCCCGCAACGACAGGGTAATTCCGCAAGCCTCGTCGGTAAAGTACTTACCCGACGATCCGACGACCCGACGTATCCGCGTAATACCGCGCAGCAGATAAAAACCTCAGCTGCAGGCGGGTGAATCGTCCCTACCGCACCGGCGGCCGGTGATTGACCGACTGATGTCGTCTACGGTAAGGAACGGCCTACTTACACCGACAGCAGGGTGACTGGTGAGGGAACGCGAGTTACGGCGCCGCTGCAGGCGGCTGCTGAACGAACTGGGCATCCGGCCGCCGCTTGACGTCCTCGAACTGTGCCGCAAGGTCGGAGAACAGCGCGGCCGCCCGATCCGGCTGATCGCGCACCGGATCCCGGTGCCGGGTCCGTTCGGCGCGTGGATCGCTACTGGGCAGGCCGACTACATCGTCTACCAGCAGGACACGAGCAAGCCCCACCAGCGCCACATCATCCTGCACGAGCTTGGCCACATGCTGGCCGGCCACCGCACCACCGCGGAGGATGACAGCCTGGTCGCCGCGCTGACCCCGGACGCCGCCCCGCCCGGCGACCTGCGCGAGCGGTACCCGGACCTGGAACCGGAGTCGGTCCGGCAGGCCCTGCGGCGAACCTCATACGACACCGACCACGAGCGGGAAGCCGAGACGGTCGCGACGATCATCCTGGAGTGGGCGTCCGTGCTGGACCGGGTCGCACCGAAGCCGTCGGACGAGGCCACCGCGCAGCGGATCGAGACCGCACTGGGCGAACGGCTGGGCTGGTTGTGAACAGCAAGAGCGCGCTGATCGTGGCCCAAGGGGTGTTCCTGTACCCCGCCCTGATCTGGAAGATCTACCAGCTCACCCGGGCGCCGCAGGACGTGGCGCGCTGGATGGTCACCGCCTGCCTGGCCTGCTTCGCGGCCTCCTACCCGTTCGGCCTCCTGGCGGGAGACATCAACCAGCCGGAACCCGGGTCGATAGTGCCGCTGCTGTTCCAGCACATCTTCCTCTGCGGGCTCGTCTACTCCCTGGCCTGCTTCTTCCTGTTCTCCGCACTGCCGGCCGACCGGGCACGGCGGCGGGCCGGGCAGGAGGCGGTGCCGCTGGGGATCTCGATCCTGATGATGGCGATCGTCGCAGCGCTCATGCCCGACGTCCCGCCTGAGGCCTACCCCCACGCCGGCGTCTCCGTCTTCTACCTCGCGGCCGATCTGTACCTCACCTACGGCATCGCGAGTGCGTGCTTCTTCGCGCGGCGCTACGCGCGGGGCGCCGCGCCCCGGCTGGCCCGCGGGCTGCTGGTGGCGTCCGTGGGATTCGCCATCGGCGCGGCGGGCGGGACGACCCTGATCGCGGTGGTGCTCGTGCACTGGATGGGCGCGGCGATCCCGTCGCTATTGGTGCAGGCCACGGTCTTTCTGGTGTTCCCGAGCGCGATCCTGCTCGTCGTCGGCCTGTCCTATCCCGGTGTCGCCACCCGGCTGGCAGCGGCCCGCGTGTGGTGGCAGCACCTGCGGACGTACCATCAGCTCGGTCCACTGTGGACACGACTGCACGAGGCGTTCCCGGAGGACGCGCTGAGCCGGACGCCGCTCAACCCATGGCGGGACGCACTGAGCCTGCGCGGCGTGCATCGCCGCTACTACAGGCGGATCATCGAATGCCGTGACGGGCTGGTCCGGATCAGCCCGTACCTCGCGCACCTGGACCAGGACGGCTCCCTGGCCGACCGACTCACCGAAGCGCTGCGCGCCCACGCCCGCAGTGAACCGGTACCGGACGAGGGGATGCCCATCGCCGTGCCCCATGGCGGCGGCCTTGAAGACGACGCCCACGAGTTGGTCACCCTCTCCGACTCGCTGAGGGCGGCTCCTGCACGACCGGGGCGCTCGTTCTCGAATGCGGGGTCGCGGACGCGCACGTAGATGACCCTTTCATCTGGTGGGTCCACTCTCGCGAGCGGCTCACCCATGCCCACCCCTTTTACAACTCGGGCGCGTCGCCCCACGGATCGAGCAGCGTGATACCGGTGTCGACGAAATCCTTGATGGTGCGGGTCGCGAGACACGCTACGAAGCGTCGGCAGACAGCGGCGATCTGCGCATCAGCCATACTGATCGGAAGACCTTGCTCCTAGCGCGATGCAGCGATCTCGCCGTAGTACTCGGCGGCCACACTGTCGAACGGCAAGATTTGATCCTGGAGGTCTTCGGTCAGCAATTCCGAGACCTTCGCCGCGAGTGCGGCTTTTCGTCGGCCGTCCGGCAGCCGAGCGACCCCGTATGTGAGTTCGGCAGCCGTCACAGACGTAATGAAGACCTCATCCGCCGGGTACCGATCGACCCAGCGGACCACGGCGTCATCCGGAACTTGCCTCATCAACTCGGAGACGAGTTGGTGTCGAGAACGATCACTCGGGAAGCTCGGCAGCTCGTGCTCGCTCCACTCGCCGCGGAGCCTCGAACGATAGATCATCCACGCCGTCGAAACGCTGCCGAATCCTCGACCCCATCCCCGGCCCAGGTGTCGGCTTGGTCAGCGCGGAGGCAAGAATCGCGCGAACTTCCGCCTCCATCGACCGGCCATGTTCAGCAGCACGGACCCGAAGCTTTGCCTTCAGTCCCTCGTCGAAATCACGGATAGTCAGGTTCGCCATCTGACACCTCCCAACGCTGTCATTGCAATCAATGCTAGCGCGCGCGAGGAGAAGCTTCGGTTTCGGCGGCGAGCTGGCCGCAAGCCGCGGCGATCTCCTGGCCACGGGTGTCCCGGACCGTGCAAGCCACACCGCCCGCGTTGACGAGACGTACAAACTCCCGCTCCACCGGCTTCGGCGACGCATCCCACTTCGAACCCGGAGTCGGGTTCAACGGAATCACATTCACATGCACCAAATGACCCAAGTGCTTACGAAGACGCTTCGCCAAAAGCTCCGCACGCCACGGCTGATCATTGATATCCCTGATCAACGCATACTCAATGGACACACGACGCCCGGAAGTATCCGCGTAATACCGAGCAGCCGTCAGAACCTCATCCACCGACCAACGCTCATTCACCGGCACCAGAGTGTCCCGCAACTCATCATCCGGCGTATGCAACGAAACCGCCAGACGAACCTGCATCTTCTCGTCAGCCAACTTACGAATCGCCGGCGCCAAACCCACCGTCGACACCGTCACCGAACGCTGAGAAATCCCCAAACCATCCGGCGACGGATCCGTGATCCGCCGAACCGCCGCAACCACCCGCTTGTAGTTCGCTAGTGGTTCACCCATGCCCATGAAAACGATGTTCGACAGGCGACCGGGGCCGCCGGCCATGGAACCGTCACGCATCACGGCCGCGGCCGATCGGACCTGGTCGACGATCTCGGCCGTCGAGAGGTTCCGGTCGAGGCCGCCCTGGCCGGTGGCACAGAACGGGCACGCCATTCCGCAGCCGGCCTGGCTCGAGATGCACAGGGTCGCGCGATCCGGGTAGCGCATCAGGACGCTCTCCAGCAGCGTGCCGTCGTGCGCGCGCCACAGCGTCTTGCGGGTGGCGCCGTCGTCGCAGGTCAGCGCCTTGATCTCGGTGAGCAGCGTCGGCATCAGATCGCCGACGAGCCGCTCCCGCGAGGCCGCCGGGATGTCCGTCATCTCCTCCGGGTCGACCGTCAAGCGCGAGAAGTAGTGGTTCGACAGCTGCTTCGCGCGGAACGGCTTCTCACCCAGCTCGGCGACGGCCTCGGCCCGCTCAGCGGCGGTGAGGTCGGCGAGGTGGCGCGGCGGAAGGCCACGCTTGGGCGCGTCGAAGACGAGAGGGAGGGCAGTCATAGCCTAATCAGTCTCCCATGTCCACCCTCGACGCGCCCGCGCCGCCCCACGCTGCTGTTTCGCAGGTCACTGACTGAGGGGATAGAGGGTCCTGGTCGCGGTCGTGAAGCGCCGCAGCGTCCCGGGGATCGGGTCGACGCCGATTCCCGGCCCGGTCGGCACGGTCATATAGCCGTCGACCAGCTCGAACGGCTCGGTGATGTCCTCTGCGAAGTAGCGGCTGGACGCGGAGACGTCGCCGGGCAGGACGAAGCCGGGCAACGCGGCGAGCGCGAGGTTCGGACCACGTCCGACGCCGGTCTCGAGCATTCCGCCGCACCACACCGGAATTCCGTGCGCCACGGCGACATCGTGGATCCGCCGCGCTTCGAGATAGCCGCCGACGCGTGCGGGTTTGATGTTCACGACGCGGCAGGCGTCCAAGGCGATCGCCGTGGCGGCGTCCTTCGCCGAGGTGATCGACTCGTCGAGGCAGATCGGCGTGCGGATCCGTTGGGCCAGCAGCGAATGCCCGCGGATGTCGTCCTCGGCGAGCGGCTGCTCGATCAGCAGCAGGCCGAACTCGTCCAGCCGCCGCAGGTACTCCGCGTCCGCGAGCGTGTACGCGGTGTTCGCGTCGACCTGCAGCAGGATGTCGCCGAACCGCCGTCGCACCTCGCGAACGGGCTCGACGTCCCAGCCGGGCTCGATCTTGAGCTTGATCCGCCCATAACCCTCGGCGAGATAGTCCTCGACGTCCTCGAGCAGCGCCTTGATCGAATCCTTGATGCCGACGGACACCCCGGAAGGCACGTGATCCGTCACAGCGCCGAGGAAACCGCCCACGGACATCCCGAACGCGCGCAGCTCGGCGTCCAGGATCGCGGTCTCCAATGTGGCCTTGGCGAGTTTGTGCCCCTTGATCGCTTCCGTCCGCGGCCCGACCAACGCCGCGGTGACCTCCGGCGTCACCCGGGGCACCAGGTGCTCGGCGAGCACGATCTCCGCCGCGGCGACGAATTCCGAGCAGTACAACGGCTCCGGGTCGGCCGCGAACTCGGCCCAGCCTTCGGCGACGTCGGTGACGACCCGGAGGAGGAAGGTGTCCTTGGTGGTCATCGTCCCGAACGAGGTCCGGAACGGTGAGACCAAAGGAATCGCGACGTGCAGCAGCTCCACCCGTTCGATTTTCACGCGTGCTCCAACCGGTACCAGCAGTCTCGGGACATCGAGGTGGCGACGAAACCTTCATCCAGTGCCTCGACGAAGACCTCGCGCACGGCCTTGCGCCATGCCTCGGCGGCTTTGGGATCATCACGGCGCAGAGTGACCACATCGGACGGTACGCGACACCAGACCCGGTCTTTGCCACGGATCTCGAGGGGACCACCGTCTGGCGCGGTCCGCACCACTTCCCCCGCCGGCTCCTCGACGACCTCGGGACGGGGCTTCGCGGTGAGATCCCAGCTGACGGTGAGCCGGTCGCTCTCGTCGCCGGCGTTGACTCCGTCGTTCATGGGACCGTAGAAGTCCACTGTGTACTCGGTGACGACGGCACCCAGCTTCACGAGGTTGAACCGGGCGTTCCGGGACACCAGCGGGTCGAAGGTCCACCGCATGGTCGTCACACCGAGCCCCAGCGCCCAATCCCGCTGCGCGAGCTTCAACGACATTCCGACGCCCGGGTCGGCGGCGGCGATCATCGAGTACACGGACTTTTCCTCGGGCGGGCCGAATACGGCGACGGTGGCACCTGCCATCCGGTCGCGGTCGAACCCGGCGATCACCGCCCCGCCCGCGTGGCGGATGCAGTGCAGCACCTCGGCGGGCAGCGGTTCCTCGGTCATGTTCCAGACGTCGGCGAGGTACCGCGCGACCCGCGCGATCCCCGCGACATCGCGGACCTCGGCGAAATGGATGCTCATGTGTTCGCCTTCCTGATTCCGTAGCCGAAGTACACGACGAAGCCGAGGGCCATCCAGGCCAGGAACGCGACCCAGGTGCTCGCCCCGAGACTGAACATCATGTAGACGCAGAACGCCACCCCCAGCAACGGCGTGACCGGCGAGAACGGTACGCGGAAGCCACGAGGTGCGTCGGGCCGCGTCCGCCGGAGAATGATGACCGCGACGTTGACCAGCGCGAACGCGAACAAAGTGCCGATACTCGTTGCGTCGGCGAGCGCCCCCAACGGCACCAGCGCCGCCAGCACGCCGATGAACAGGCCGACGATGATCGTGTTGACGAACGGCACACCGGTCTTCCGGCTCAGTTTCGCGAAAATCGGCGGCAACAACCCGTCGCGGGCCATCGAGTAGAAGATGCGGGTCTGTCCATACAGAACGGTCAGGACCACGCTCGTCGTCGCGATCACCGCGCCGACCGACAACAGGATCGGCCAGATGGACCCGCCGACGTTGTCCGTGAGCACCTTGCTCAGCGCGGCCTCGGTACCTTCGAACTGCTGCCAGGGCATGGCACCCACGGCGGCGAGGGCGACGGCGCAGTACAAGGCCGTGATCACGACCAGGGACAGGATGATGGCCCTCGGGAGATCCCGTTGCGGATTCTTGGCCTCCTCACCGGCTGTCGACGCGGCGTCGAATCCGATGTAGGAGAAGAACAATGTCGCGGCACCGGCGCTCATCCCCGCCAGTCCCAACGGGAACAGCGGCTCCAGGTTGCCGGCTTTGAACGCGGTGAACGCGACCGCACAGAAGATCACCAGCGCGCCGACCTTGATCAGCACCAGGATCGTGTTGGTCCGGGCGCTTCCCTTGGCGCCACCGAGCAGCACCAGCATGGAGAGCACGACGATCAGGACGGCCGGGATGTTGACGACACCGCCCGCTCCCGGCGACTGGCTCAGCGCGTCAGGGATACGCACGCCCACGACCAGGTGCAACAGCTCGTTGACGTACTGGCCCCAGCCCACGGCCACCGCGGCGACGGACACGCCGTATTCGAGCCCGAGGCACCAGCCGCATACCCACGCGATCAGCTCGCCGAGCGTCGCATAGGTGTACGAGTACGAGGATCCCGACGCGGGAATGAGGCCGCCCAGCTCAGCGTACGACAGCGCCGAGAACAGGGCGGTCAGGCCGGCCAGCACGAACGACAGCACGACGGCCGGTCCGGCGGCGGGTACCGCCTCCCCGAGCACCACGAAGATCCCGGTACCGAGGGTCGCCCCGATACTGATCATCGTCAGGTGCCCGACGCCCAATGTCTTGTGCAATCCGCTTTCGGGATGCGTCAACTGCTCGATCGGCTTGCGCCGCAGCATGCGTTCCCGGACTCCCAGCCCACTGCTCATCGGGCCAACCTAACCCGCGCCGGAGGAACGCACATCGGGGCCCATGAGTTTTTCCCGCGGCGATGTGCGGATCGCATTCCAGGAGACGTGGGGTCGTCATCCGATGCCCGAGACTTTGTCATATCACGCCGATGAGCGTGACACACCAAGGAGATTCACAGATCGCACAGGAGGAATCATGATCTCGACCTTCGAGCGCCCCGCCGCCACCGTCGTCCAGCACAACCGGGCCGCCGTTGTCCAGCACAACCGGGCCGCCGTCGTGCAGCACAACCGGGCGGCGATCGTCCAGCACAACCGAGCCGCCGCCAAGTAACCGGCCCGAAAAGCCGCCCGCGCTGCCACGGCCCCGCTCATCCCGGGGCCGTGGCGCCGAGGCGGGAGAGTCCTCCGAGCGATGGGGTTGCCATGCGGTTCGAAGATGTCAGATTGCGGCTCGACGGTGCGGAGATCACCGATCTCGAACCGGAACTCTGCTTTCTCGTCACCCCGAACGGGGGACAGTTCTACATTTCCGCGCCCACCAAGGAATTCCGCGACTGGGCAAGCCGCTGCGACGGAACCCGGACCCTCGAGCAGTTGTTGTCGGGCATGAATCCGGACTACGCGGAAATGGTCGAAATCCTCCGCGCGGACGGATGTCTACGCGCCGTCGAGGACGAACCCACCACACCCAAGGTTCCCGAGACCACCGTTCTTCTCACCGGATCGGCCGCGCTCACCGGACAGCTCGAGGGCATCCTCGCCGAGGCCGGATACGCGAGCGTCGAAACCGTCCCGTTCTTCCACGACCTGTCCGATGTGGACACCGAGAACACCGTCGTCGTCGCGGCCTTCGATCACCCCGCCTACACCGAACTGACCGCCCTCGACGCGTTGTGCGCCGGAAGCGGAGTCCGCTGGCTCCCCCTCCGCCGAGAACGGGGACGGGCGATCGCCGGACCCGCGATCACGCCCGGAGCAGGGATCGACTTCGGCGACGTCGTGGCACGCAGACGTTCCGCGGCACAGGATCCCCGCGTGGTCGACGCGTTCATCAACGCGCCGGCCGAAGCCATCCCCCTCCGGCCGGGAGACACGCGATGGATCTTGGCGAATCTCGCCACCCACCTCGAACGCTGGATCTCCGGTGAGACGTCGGATGCCCTCACCACCGGCGAAATCGAGTTGAACCCCGCCGACCTGACCGAGATCCGCCGCCCGATTCTGCCCATGCCGGACCGGCCGCGGTCCGTCCCCGCCGTCACGCGGCCCGAACTACTCGTCGACGACCAGACCGGGATCGTAACGAGCGTCGGCGAAATCCCCGCGGCACCGGGGATGCCCGCTCGCTTGCGGGTCTGCGCGGTCGACGTCGCGGATATGCGGCGCGTGACGAACTGGCCCAACGACCGGCAGGCATTCGGCACCTCATGGCACGATTTCGACCTCGCCCGCCAATCGGCCATCGGCGAGGCGGTCGAACGCTATTGCGGCGCTTGGTTCGCGCCGGAACGTGACGTGCTCTTCGGCAGCTACCGGCAGTTCGCCCGGTACGGCGTGCCCGCACTCGATCCCCGGCAGCTGAATCTCTACTCGGACAGCCAATACCGGTCTCCCGGATTCCCCTTCGCACCCTTGACCCCGGACGCGGAATGCTCGTGGGTCGAGGGCTTCTCGCATACCAACCAGGAGCCCATCTGGGTGCCGGCCTTCCTGGTCTCGCATGAACGGCAGGCGGGCGAAGCGCGCTACGCCGACCCGCTCATCGCGGGGCTGGCCAGCGGCACCAGCGAGGAATACGCCCTCACGTCCGGACTCGAAGAGGTACTCGAACGCGACGCCACCATGTTGTGGTGGGCGAACACCCCGAAGCTGTCCCAGCTCCCGCTCCCGGACGAGATCCGGTCTCTCATCTCAGACACGACCGACACCTACGACGTCACGCTGATCCATCTGGACAACGAGTTCGACGTCCCGGTGGTCGCCGCGGCCGTACTGGACCGCGTGACGCGCTGGCTGTCCATCGGTTTCGCCACCCGGCCCGACTCATTGGAAGCGGCGAAGAAGGCACTCGCCGAGGGCTTCACGTTGCAACACACGTGCCGCGCCCTCGACAACGAATACGAGCTGGGATCGATGCGGGACGAACTGCCGCATCTAGGGAACCTGAAGCCGTACCGAGCGGACCGGCGCTACCTCGACTCGTATCGCGACGACTTCGCCGACGTCGCGGATCTGCTTTGCCAGCAACAGGTCTACCTCGATCCTCGCGCCGGCGAGCGAGTCACGCCGTGGGTGCGGGATCTGCCGTCCCGGTCGTGGGAGGGCCTTCCCTCGCTCGGGGAACGACGGTTCAAGGCCTACCAGGCCCGGGTCGAGGCCCGCGGTTTCGAGGTGATCAGTGTCGACTTGACGACCTGTGACGTCGCGGCCGCCGGATTCCACGCCGCGCACACCCTGGTACCCGGACTCGTGCCGAACTTCCCCGCCGGGCTCCCGTTCTGGGGCAACGGAAGGATCGCCGCCGCGGCGGTGGAGCGCGGGTGGCACGACGAGCCACTCGCCGAGGAGGACCTGAACGTCATCCCGCTCCCCCACGCGTAAGGGAACCGATGGCCGTCACCGAACTGCTGGGGCTGCCGCACACCCGCGGCAGGTTCCCGCTCATCGCGGCGCAGAGCGTCGACGCGCTGGGAACCGGACTGTTCCTGCCGTTCGCCGTCGTCTATTTCCACACGGCCAAGGGCATGTCCCTGACGGCCGTCGGCGTCACGCTGTCGATCGCGGCGATACTCGCGCTGCCCTCTGGCCCGCTCGCCGGCCGGTTGATCGACCGGTTCGGCCCGGGCCGGATGATGATCGCCGGCAACCTGATCCGCGCGGTCACCTTCACCGGCTATCTGTTCGTCGGCGAACCGTGGCAGCTGGTCGTGCTGGTCGCGCTGACGTACTGGGGCGAAGGCCTGTTCTGGCCGTCCACGGCCGCGTTGGTCGCCCAAGTGGCAGACGATGGCCAGCGAGGCCGCTGGTACGCGATGGATCGCACGCTGCGCAATGTCGGGGTCGGCCTTGGCGGCATACTCGGCAGCCTGCTGGTGGCCTGGGGCGGGACCGGCGGCTACTCGGCGATCGTAGTGCTGAACGCGGTGAGTTTCGTCGTCGCGGCCGTGCTGGTCGCGTCGTGGCGCGTTCCGGCGGCCCCACCGCATCCGGCCGTCCGGGAGTCCGCACCCCGTGAGGGCTACCGGAAAGTGTTGGCGGACCGGATCTTCCGCCGGGTCCTGGTGACCGTCTTCGTCTTCACGTTATGCGACCTGGCTCTGACGGTCCTGCTGAGCGCGTACGTGATCGACGGCCTCCATCTGCCCAGTTGGCAGCCGGGGCTCCTGTTCACGATCAACACGATCCTGGTGGTTTTCGCACAGACCGTGGTCGCGAGCCGGATCGAGCGGCGTGGCATGCCGAGAACCCTCCAAGCCGCGGCGGCCGTCTGGGCGGTGTCGTTCCTGCTGTTCGCGATCGCCCCCGCGGGGCAGCCCACGACGGCGTTCGTCGTGCTCACGTTGGCGATCGTCGTCTTCACCGGAGCCGAACTGCTCCAGGCGCCGACCAGCAGCGCGCTGACCGTCGCGATCGCCCCGCCGCATCTGCGGGGCCGCTACCTCGGGATCGAGGAGCTCGTATGGTGTTCGGCCCGGGTGCTGGCACCGGTGACGTTCACCTGGCTGCTCTCGCGCGGACCTGCCTTGCCGTGGCTGGTGCTGATCGGTTGTTGTGGCGTGGCGATCGTGGTGCTGGGCAGACTGAACCGTGTGCTCCAGGAGCCGACCGATGCCTGACCGGGAGGGTTTCGACCTCTCCGAACTGCACGACGTCTACCGGCGCGTCTACCGGGAACCGCCGTATTTCGAAGGCGAGGAAGACGTCGCCCGGTTCCGCACCGCGCTGGCCGAGGACGCCGGGCTGCCTGGATTCGCCATGACCACCGTGCACGCTGGCGACCAGCTGGGTGGCTTCGCCTACGGCGTCCAGCGGGAAGCCGGGTGGTGGCATCCGCGCGCGCTCTCGTCCGGCCCGGCTTGGCTCGGAGACGTCCCGCTGTTCTACGTGTACGAGCTCGCCGTCCTGCCCGAACTCCGGGGCCGCGGTCACGGCCGATCCCTCCTCGACGACTTGTTGAAGAGCCGCTCCGAGCGGTTCGCGGTTCTCGCGGCCAGGGCAGAAGCCCCAGCTCGGGAGCTCTATCGCCGCTGGGGCTGGCAGGAAGTCGGCGAGCTCTCTCCGGGCGGCATCGACCTGCTCGCGCTCCGGCTCTCCTAGCTCAGCGAGACCCAGCTCACAGAATCAGGGTTGTCGTCCGACCGTTTCCGATATATCGTGAACGTGTCGAAACATTACGAGAAAGGACTCACATCATGCGACGACGACCCTTCCCTCCAGAACACGTACGCCCCGCCTTCGGCCCTTGGGCCCGCGGTGGCTTCGGAGAATTCCCCCCGCCGCCTCCGGGATTCGGCCCCGGCGGATCTGGCGGCCCCGGACATCGCCGGCACGGCCGTCGCGGCCCCGGTGGGCGCCGCGGCAAGCGCGGCGACGTCCGCGCCGCGATCCTCGCGCTGCTTTCCGAGCAGCCGAGGCACGGCTACGAGATCATCCGCGAGATCGGCGAACGCAGTGGCGGCTTCTGGAAGCCGAGCCCTGGCTCGGTCTACCCGACGCTGCAGATGCTGGCCGACGAAGGTCTGGTGACCAGCAAGGATGAAGGCGGCAAGAAGCTGTTCGAACTGACCGAAACCGGCCGCGCCGCGGCCGAGCAGCAGGACGCCGTCCCGCCGTGGGAGCAGATCGCCCACGACGTCGACCCGGTCGAGGTGAACCTCCGCAAGGCGGGCGCCACCCTGGCCGCCGCCGTCATGCAGGTCATGCACGCCGGCAGTGAGGCTCAGCAAGCCCGCGCCGTCGACGTCCTCAACGAGGCACGCCGCACGATCTACGGCATCCTCGGCGAAGCCGATGACGGCACCACCCCGGAGTCCCCGGACGAGGATTCGGCCAAGGACACGGAGTGATCCGGAACGACGAGGCCGGTGGGCTTCGTGCGCGTATGCACGCGATAGCCCACCGGCAGCGTCACCCGCTTTTCCCCCGCACGCAACGAAACCTCGTTGAGGCGCCGGACTTCCGCGATCGCCTTGGCCGCGACCGGCGCGCTGAACTCGATCTTCAGCACTGATTCCATCGCCGCGACGTCATCGAACAGCCAGCGCGTCGGCACGCGACGGCAGTCGAATCCCTGACGGGCAAAGAACTTCTCGACTCCCGGCGGGTCGTAGTGCGGCAGGTCCTGCCGCATCCAGCGGCCGTACGGCTCACCCGAGACATCGAGATCGACGATCATCAACGTCCCACCCGGCCGCAGCACCCGCTCCGCCTCACGAAGGCCTGACTCGCACCCGGGGCCGAAGAAGTACGCCGTCCGCGCGTGCACGACGTCGAACGCCGAGTCCGCGACCGGCAGACGTTGCGCCCGGCCTTCCCGCACCTCGACATTCGGCAAATCCTCGACACGGCGCCGCGCGTCACGGACCAACGGCTCGTGTGGTTCCACCCCGACAACGGATCGAGCCGAATCAGAAAAATGGGACAAATGGAACCCGTCGCCGCAGCCGATGTCGAGTACGTCGGCGCCGGCCCAGTCACATCGCTCGCCGAGCACCCGCCAGATCTCGCCGTCGACGTCCTGCGCGCGGTTCTCCACCTCGTAGACCTGTTGGTAGTACCAGATGTTGGGGCTCGGCAGCACTTCCTTGCGTCCACTGCGGAAGGAAGAGACGGAACGGGGAATCCAGCGCACGGAGACTCCAACGATGTGACGCCAGCCCGGGTTCCAGCCCATCCGGCTCGAAATCTTGACAGCAATAATGCGGACAGCGATTAGACTTTACTCCTACGCTGAGGGAGATCCGCATGTCGCTTGGCTCGGCCGCTCATACTTCCGTCATACCTTCCGGAATCCCGTGCTGGATCGAGCTCGCGTGCAGAGATGAAGCCGCCGCACAAACCTTCTACAGCGGCCTTTTCGGCTGGGAGTACACCGTTCAGCGGGATCCCGCGACCCCGACCGGCCGGTATTCGATAGCGACACTGAACGGCGCCGGAGCGGGTGGTCTGTACCGCGCGGGGGCGCACAGCCCGACCGGGTGGAGCGTGCACATCTCGGTATCGCAGGCGGCCGCGGCGGCCGAATGGGTCGAAAGCCTCGGTGGCCGGGTCACCCTCGGGCCGGTGGCGATTCCCCATCGCGGCAACATCGTCCACGCCGTCGACGCCTGCGGAGCGCACGTCGTGTTCTGGGAGCCACCGGTCACCTGGGAGTTCGCGACAGGCGTTCCCAACACCTTCAGCGGTGCGGACCTCAACACCCATGACGGCGCGGCGGCGGATCACTTCTACTGCCGGCTCTTCAACTACACGCCCCACCAGATCGGCGACGGCACCTCGCTCGACTATGCCGAGTGGCTCATCGAGCACGAGCCGGTGCTGTACCGGTACGTGATGGGTACCGAGTACCGCCGGGACACTCCGCCGCACTGGATGGTCTACATCGAACTGGATCCGGCCCGCGGCACCGACGCCGCGGCAGGCCAGGCTTTGATGCTCGGCGGAGCGGTCGTGGTCCAGCCTTACGACACACCTTTCGGCCGGATGGCGATCCTCGCCGACCCGGACGGTTCGGTATTCGCCGTCATCGACCACTCGCGCGCCACCGAAGGCTGGGGCATGGCCGAGGTCGACGACCCTTACGACGACTGAACCGTGACCGGTGCGGGCCGTTCCCACGTCCCGCACCGGTCACGTCTTACTCGAGCCCGGCCCAGAACTCGCAATTGTGCTCGGCCGCGAGGTCGACCTGCTCGATCTTGCCCGGCGCCAGCGACTGCACCGTCGGAGCCGGACGCCACTTCGGCAGGTCCTCACCGTTCGGGTCGCCGGTCCGCGCGAACCGCGCCCAGTACCGGATCATCTGCGTCGCGAGCTTTTGCTGCGCAGGCGTCAACTCGGCCGGCGCGCCGTACAGATCCGACAGGTAGACCAGCTCCGATCCGTGCGAGGCACCAGGGTCGATACCGGGCGGGAACGGGAACAGCGGCGGCGCGGCACGGTCGGCGAACTCGTAGCCGAACGTCTTCGTCTTATCCGCCAGCAGTTGTTTGGCCTCGACCTCCGAGCAGGCCCAGACCCGGTCGGTCATCACGTCCGCGAACGCGTTGCCCGGGCTGCCATGAGCCGAAGATGGGTACTTCGCCGCGACAAGGGGAGCCTTGTCGTCGAAGGCGTCACGCAGGAGTTCCTGGTAACGCGCCTCGGTGATCGGCTGATCCGGGAAGTTCGCCGCGAACAGCCTGCCCTCGTCCCGGGTGGTCCCGGTCATCACCGGCACCTTGGCGAACCGGCCTTCGCGGAACGCCTGTGCCGGGTCTCGTGGCAGGGCAAGAGTGTTGAACGCCGGTGCGCTGAACTGCAACGGCAACAGCGTCTTGACCGGCAGTCCGCGCA
Organism: uncultured Actinomycetota bacterium; assembly: GCA_963766045.1. Lineage (GTDB taxonomy): Bacteria > Actinomycetota > Actinomycetes > Mycobacteriales > Pseudonocardiaceae > Amycolatopsis. The sequence goes on from CAVXYN010000004.1 coordinate 606,017, forward strand.
GGCAGGCGATGTCCGCGCAGCCGAGCTTGTCCGCCTCCGCCTTGCCGGTCGTCTCGATCAGCGATCGTGGCTGGAACAGTTTGCCGGCAGGCAGACCGGGGAAGATCCCGTTGTCCGGCCAGTCGATCGTGCAAGGCCCGCTCTGGATGATCGCGCGGGCGAACAGCCCGGCCGCCGACGGCGAGGTCAACTGCGCACAGGTACTCATCCCACCCGCGGATTCACCGAACAGCGTGACGTTGCGCGGATCGCCGCCGAATGCGCGAGCGTTGCGCTGGACCCAGCGCAGAGCGGCCTGCTGGTCCTCCAGCCCGAAAGAGCCAGAGCTCGGCCCGAGGCCCGGGTAGCCGAAGAAGCCGAACGCACCGAGCCGGTAGTTCACACTGATCGCCACGACGTCACCGCCGAGGGCGAGGCGCTTCAGGTCGTAGTCGCTGCCGGCGCCGGACGTGAACCCGCCACCGTGCACCCAGACCATCACCGGACGTGGTTTGTGCGTGGGTGCGGCGGGCGACACCACGTTGAGGTAAAGGCAATCCTCGCTGTCGCTGCCCGGGAAACCGATCGCCTCCGCCTGCGCGCAGCGAGGTCCGGGCTTGGTCGCGTCCCGCACGGCGTTCCACGACCGAGGCGGCCGCGGCGATCGCCAGCGCAGTTCGCCGGTCGGCGGCGCCGCGAATGGAATGCCTTGGAAACTCCGGTACTCGCTCGTGGCAACACCACGGACCGGTCCGGAATCGGTGCGGACGACCGGACGCTCGCCCGCCTCCGCGACAGGTGTCATCAGGGCACCGACCGTCAGAGCGGTCAGTGCCAGGGTCAGAATTCGCTTACTCATCCCAGGAGTTCGCATACTCCGACCTTGGCCTGTTCATTCCCGCTTGTCATGGCTTTCCCGAAAGAGTCAGCCCCGGAAGGCCGACCTCAGGCGGCGATGGGAACGAACGCCGAAAGCAGCAGCCACGACACGACGGCCGACGGCAGCAGCGAATCGAGCCGGTCCATCAGACCGCCGTGACCGGGCAGCATGTTCCCCATGTCCTTGACGCCGAGGTCGCGTTTGATCAGCGACTCGACGAGGTCGCCCAGTGTCGCGGTGCAGACGATCGCCGCGCCGAACAGGACACCCTGCCAGGCGTGCCCGTCGAGCAGCAGGCTCAGCGTCAGCGCGCCGGCGACGACACCGGCCACCAGCGAACCGGCGAAGCCTTCCCAGGTCTTCTTCGGGCTGATGCTCGGCGCCATCGGGTGCTTGCCGCCCAGCACACCGGCGATATAGCCGCCGGTGTCCGAGGCGACGACTCCGATCATGAACGCCAGCACGCGGCCGACGCCGTCCGCCGGAGGCACGAGCATCGCGGCGAAGGCACCGAAAAGTGGGAGATACGCGGCGGCGAACGTCGACGCGCTGATGTCGCGCAGGTAGCCCTTCGCCCCGCCAGGCAACCGCCACAGCAGACAGACGAGGACGGTCAGCACGAAGGCCGTCAGCGCGCCTTCGCGGCCGAACGGCCAGGCCAGCCAGATCATCGCCTGGCCGCCGACGAGCACCGGGACCATCGCGATCCGGATGTCCGCCGCGCGCCGCAGCACCCCGGCCAGCTCGATCGTTCCGACCGCGATGGCGATCGCGATGATGCCGATGAACAGATAGCGCACGGTGAGCAGGGACGTGACGATCGCCGCCCCCAGCAGCAGCCCGACCCCGATCGCGGCGGGCAGGTTGCGGCCGGCGCGGGAAACCTTCTCTACCGGTTCCGGCTTCTCGGCCGGAACCGGTTCCGGGACGTCCACCCGGTCCTCACGTTCCTCGCTCACCTGGCTCATCAGACCTCGAGTAGCTCGGCTTCCTTGTGTTTCACCAGCTCGTCGACCTTGTGGCTATAGGTGTCGGTGAGATTCTGCAGTTCCTTCTCGGCGTGGACGACCTCGTCCTCGCCGGCCTCGCCGTCCTTCTTGATGCGGTCGAGCTCTTCCTTGGCCTTGCGCCGGACGCCGCGGATCGAGACGCGGGCGTCTTCACCCTTGGCCTTGGCGACCTTCACCATCTCCTTGCGGCGCTCTTCGGTGAGCTGCGGGATGACGATGCGGATCACGTTGCCGTCGTTGCTCGGGTTGACCCCGAGGTCCGACTCACGGATCGCCTTCTCGATGGCGTTGAGCGAGGTCTGGTCGTAGGGCTTGATCAGCGCCATCCGGGCTTCCGGCACATTGACGCTCGCCATCTGGTTCAGCGGGGTCGGTGCGCCGTAGTACTCGACGACAATGCGCGAGAACATCCCCGGGTGAGCCCGGCCGGTGCGCACCGACGACAGGTCCTCCTTGGCGACGGACACCGCTTTTTCCATCTTCTCCTCGGCGTCGAGGAGGGTCTCGTCGATCACGGCAACTCCCGTAGTTGTGTATTCGTACCGGCTGCGAAGATCAGAGCAGGTCTACGCGGGCACCCCGTCGGCGGGGGTGTCGACCAGTGTGCCGATCCTCTCACCACTGACCGCACGGGCAATGTTCCCCTCGGTGAGCAGATTGAACACGATGATCGGCATGTTGTTGTCCATGCAGAGGCTGAACGCGGTGGCGTCGGCGACCTTGAGGTCGCGCTCGAGCACCTCGCGGTGGGTGATCTCGTGGAACATTTCGGCGGTCGGATCGCTCTTCGGGTCCGCGGTGTAGACGCCATCGACGGCCTTCGCCATCAAGACGGCCTCGCAGCCGAGTTCGAGCGCCCGCTGCGCGGCGGCGGTGTCGGTGGAGAAGTACGGCATGCCGACCCCGGCGCCGAAGATCACGACGCGGCCCTTTTCCAGGTGCCGCTCGGCGCGGCGCGGGATGTACGGCTCGGCGACCTGGCCCATCGTGATCGCGGTCTGGACGCGGGTGGGCAGGCCTTCCTTCTCGAGGAAGTCCTGCAGCGCCAGGCAGTTCATCACGGTACCGAGCATGGCCATGTAGTCGGCGCGGTCGCGGTCCATCCCGCGCTGCGAAAGCTCCGCGCCACGAAAGTAGTTGCCACCACCGATGACCACGGCGATCTGGACGCCGGTCCGCGCGACGTCGGCGATCTGCTGCGCGACCGAGTGCACCACGTCCGGATCCACACCGATGGAACCGCCGCCGAACATCTCGCCACCCAGCTTCAGCAGCACCCGCCGGTATCCGCCTTCGACCCGGACACCCATGTCGCCCTCCCTAATGCTCTGGACCCGACTGTGCCCCGTCCCCGATGGACGGAGACGGGGCACAGTGGTGATCTCTTGCTACCGCGCCTGGATCAGGCCTGGCCGACCTCGAACCGGGCGAACCGGCTCACGGTCACGCCGGCCTCGTCGAGCAGGGCCTTCACGGTCTTCTTGTTGTCCTTGACCGACGGCTGCTCGAGCAGGACGTTGTCCTTGTAGTACGCGTTGACCTTGCCCTCGATGATCTTCGGCATGGCCTGCTCCGGCTTGCCCTCTTCGCGAGCGGTCTTCTCCGCGATGCTGCGCTCGTTCTCGACGATCTCGGCGGGCACCTCGTCACGGGTGAGGTACTTGGCCTTGAGCGCGGCGACCTGCATGGCGGCGCCACGAGCGGCCTCCGCGGCGGCGTCGCCCTCACCGGTGAACTCGATGAGCACGCCGACGGCCGGCGGCAGGTCCGCACCGCGACGGTGCAGGTAGGTGGTCGTGGTGCCCTCGAAGGCGGCGACGCGACGCAGCTCGAGCTTCTCGCCGATCCGGGCGGCCAGCTCCTGGACGACCTTGTCGACGGTCTTGCCGTCGAGCGCGGCGGCCTTCAGCTTCTCGACGTCGCTGGTCTTCTCGGCCTTGGCGACCTCGACGATCTTGCCCGCGAGCGCCTGGAAGTCGGCGTTCTTGGCGACGAAGTCGGTCTCGGAGTCGAGCTCGATCAGAACGCCACCGTCACCGGCGACGAGGCCCTCGGCGGTGGCGCGCTCGGCGCGCTTGCCGACGTCCTTGGCGCCCTTGATGCGCAGGAACTCGACGGCCTTGTCGAAGTCGCCGTCGGTCTCCTCCAGCGCCTTCTTGCAGTTCATCATGCCGGCGCCGGTCAGCTCGCGGAGGCGCTTCACATCTGCGGCGGTGTAATTCGCCATCGTGCGTTGTCCGTCCTTTTCAGGTACGAGAAGTCTTTTCGGAAGATGTACCTGTGCGGCCGCCCGGAGGCGGCCGCACAGGCGGGGTGAATCAGGAGGAGGCGGTGGCCTGCTCGGCTTCGGCCGGAACCTCGGCGGGAGCCTCGGTCGCGGCGGCGGCCTCGGCGGCGTCGGCGGTCGCGGTCTCGGAGCCGGCGAGCAGCTCCTTCTCCCACTCGGCCAGCGGCTCGTCCGTGGCCACGCCCGGCTCGGGCTTGGTGTCGGCGGAGGCGCCGTTGCGGCTGGAGCGGGCCATCAGACCGGCGGCGGCGGCCTCGGCCACGACCTTGGTCAGCAGCGCGGCCGAACGGATGGCGTCGTCGTTACCCGGAATCGGGTAGTCGACCTCGTCCGGGTCGCAGTTGGTGTCGAGGATCGCGACGACCGGGATGTTCAGCTTGCGAGCCTCGCCGACGGCGATGTGCTCCTTCTTCGTGTCGACGATCCACACGATGCTCGGCACCTTGGCCATGTCGCGGATACCGCCGAGGGTCTTCTCGAGCTTGTCCTTCTCACGGGTGAGCGTGAGGATCTCGCGCTTGGTGAGGCCGGCGAAGCCGCCGGTCTGCTCCTGCGACTCGAGCTCCTTCAGGCGGAGAAGACGCTTGTGCACCGTCTGGAAGTTGGTCAGCATGCCGCCGAGCCAGCGCTGGTTCACGTAGGGCATGCCCACGCGGGAGGCTTCGGCCGCGATGGCTTCCTGAGCCTGCTTCTTGGTGCCGACGAACATGATCGTGCCGCCGTGCGCGACGGTCTCCTTGATGAACTCGAAGGCACGGTCGATGTAGGTCAGCGTCTGCTGCAGGTCGATGATGTAGATACCGTTGCGCTCGGTGAAGATGTAGCGCTTCATCTTCGGGTTCCACCGACGGGTCTGGTGCCCGAAGTGCACGCCGCTGTCGAGCAGCTGCTTCATGGTGACGACGGCCATTGCCGGAATCAACCTCTTCTATGTCGTGCGCGCCCGGCTCCGCCGGGATCACGCTTGCTCGGTTCGTCGCTCTCGGCCGGGTGGCCGATCGCCCTGGTGCAGGTGCTCGGGCCCGGACCCGGGAGAAAGGTGACCCCAGGGACCGCCGGGCGCCGTGTGCCCCGTTTGTTCTGACTCTCCGTGAGGAGTTCGGCCATCGGGAACGCGCACGTGCACGCGAAGTCAGTCCGCTGCCGCGGACCGCGCAAAAGAGTCTACTCCCTGTCGCCACCGGCTACCTCACCGGCGGTCCTGGACGGGAGTAGTTGTCCACAACGGGTCCGGTTGTCCACAGATTCGGTGGGCGCTCCCCGTTCATCGCGCCGGTCGCTCAGGCTGGAACACATGACGATGACGACCTGTTCCCGCCCTGTCACCAGGGCTTCCTTCGCTATCGACCGCACCGGCGGCAGGCATCGCCGTCCCGAGCCGCCCCGGCGCGTTCCCCGGCTCGCGATCCTGGCCGCCGTCCTCACGATCCTGGCCGTTTTCACCGATCCAGGCACGGCCAGAGGCGCACCTTCGCCGGACGGGCGGCTCTCCTGGCCACTCTCCCCGGCACCGAGCGTGACCAGGTATTTCGACGCGCCGGAGACGCCGTACGGTCCCGGTCACCGGGGCGTCGACCTCGCCGCGCCACCGGGGGCGAACGTGCTGGCCGCCGCCGAAGGCGTCGTGATGTTCGCCGGCCCCGTCGCCGGACGGGGTGTCGTTTCGATCGACCACGACGGCGGGCTGAGCACCACCTACGAACCGGTCGCCTCTTCGGTCGCCGCCGGCGACCAGGTGTTCCGCGGTCAGGTGCTCGGCACGCTCGCCGCCGGTCATCCAGGCTGCCCCGAAGCGGCCTGCCTGCATTTCGGCGTCCGCCGCGGCGAGGAGTACGTCGACCCGCTCACGCTGATCGGCGAACCTTCGGAGATCCGCCTCAAACCGTGGGAGGGGCTCTAGGAACCTGGCTGCTCGACCAGCTTCGCGCGCAGGCGCATCACGGCACGGGTGTGCAGCTGGCTGACCCGCGACTCGGTCACGCCGAGGACCTTGCCGATCTCGGCCAGCGTCAGGCTCTCGAAGTAGTAGAGGCTGACCACGATCTTGTCGCGTTCGGTGAGCTGGGCGATCGCCTGCGCCAGCTGGCGACGGTTGTCCTGGTCGACGAGGACGGCCACCGGATCGACGGCGCCGTCGTCGGGCAGGGTGTCGACGAGCGAGCCGCTGTCCTTGCCCGCGGCCACCAGGTCCTCGAGCGCCACGACACTGGTCAGCTGCAGCTGACCGTAGAACTCGCGCAGGTCGTCCACGCTGATCTCGAGCTCGGCCGCCAGCTCGGCGTCGGTCGGGGTGCGGTTCAGCCGGGCGCCGAGCCGTTCCAGGGCCCGCTCGGCCTCGCGGGCCTTGCTGCGCACCGCCCTCGGCACCCAGTCCTGTGAACGGAGGTCGTCGAGGATCGCGCCCCGGATCCGCTGCATCGCGTAGGTCTCGAACCGCAGCCCTCGGGCGGGCTCGAACTTCTCGATCGCGTCGACAAGGCCGAAGATCCCGGACTGGATCAGGTCGCCGACGTCGACGTGCGTCGGCAGACCGGTGCCGACCCGGCCCGCGACGTACTTGACGAGCGGCGCGTAGTGCAGCACGAGCCTGTCCCGGATGACCTGGTCCGGTGACTCGGTGAACTGCCGCCACAACGCTTGGATCCCGGCGTCCACCTCGTAGCCTGTCCGCGCTTCGGGTGCGGCGACGGCACCGTCCCCACCGGAACGATGCTGCCCGGCGGCTTCGGTGACATGTGGCTCGGCGGTCATCGGACCGCCGCTCTCAGCATGCGGCTCAGGGTGGTCTCCGTGCTCGTGCGGATGCGCGTGCGCCGCCGGTGCCTGCCACCGGGTCACCTGCCGAGTCCTCCCCGGCATCATCGGGCCCGGGGGTGTGCACGGTCGTGGATCGCCTTCAGCCGATCGACGGTCACATGAGTGTAGAGCTGCGTTGTGGCCAGCGTAGCGTGACCAAGCAGTTCCTGAACGCTCCGAAGATCGGCACCGCCTTCGAGCAGATGGGTCGCCGCCGAATGCCTCAGGCCGTGCGGCCCCATGTCGCTCGCGCCCGGCACGGAGCCGACGGCGTCGTGCACCACCCGCCGGGCCGTCCGCGGATCGAGCCGTCGCCCGCGCGCACCGAGGAAGAGCGCGGCTTCCACCCGCCCTTCCGTCATGACGGCGAGCTTCACCCGGCCCTCGTCCAGCCAGGTGCGGAGCGCGTCCTCGGCCGGCACGCCGAACGGGACGACCCGCTCTTTGCCTCCCTTGCCCAGCACCAGCACGACCCGACGGGAGAAATCGACGTCGCCGACGTCCAGCCCGCACAGTTCGGAAACCCGGACACCGGTCGCGTAGAGCAACTCCACGACCGCCCTGTCCCGCAACGCCACCGGGTCATGCTGCTCGGCACCGGCCGCCGACGAGCGCATCATCTCGTTCGCCTGCTCAGCGCGGAGGACCCCGGGAAGCTTGCGGTGCGCACGCGGCGCCACCAGCCGTCCACCCGGATCGGTCGCGAGCGCTCCGCCCCGGTGAGCCCACGCGGTGAAAGTGCGGGCCGCCGCCGCGCGCCTTGCCAGCGTCGTCCTGCTGGCGCCTTCGGTGCGCTGGCGGGCGAGCCAGCCACGCAGCGCCCCGATGTCGAGATCGGCGAACCGGGCGCCGTTCTCGTCCAGGAAACCCAGCAGCGACACGACGTCGCCGATGTAAGCCCGCACCGTATGCGCGGACAGCCCGCGTTCCAGGGACAGGTGTCGCTCGTAGTCGTCGATCAGCTTCCGGACATGTTCCGGCAGCGCGGCACGGGCGGCGCGCAGATCGGGTCTGCGGGTGCGTTTTCCCGTGCCGCCGGCATCTTCGGTCGACGGCATGCCGATCACGCTGCGCGATGTACGGCGGATGGTCAAGTATCGCCGCACCCTGTTGCGGTGTCCGTGGTCGGATCGTGCCGGGATGGCCTCCCGGGCCTAGGCCAGTCAGGTCTGGGCGGGCAGTCTTCGCCACCCTGAGTCACCACTTTCCGCGAACCCGTCCAGTTCCAGTTCGGGTAGCAGCGCACGGACCCGGTCGAGGGGAATTCCCGCTTCGGCGGCAACGCGTTCCTCGGATTTGGCCGTCCGATCGGCGAGGGCTTCGTGGATCCGCAAGGCCTCCGGCCCGAGCCGGTCGGTGCGGCGACGGGGTTTGGAAGGATCGACGTTCGCCTGCCCGAACCTCCCGACGGTTTCGAGGACCTCGTCGACCGAGGTCACGAGTGTGGCCTGGTCGTCGCGAAGCAGTGCGTGACACCCCGCCGACATCCCGGACGACACGGGTCCCGGCACCGCCATCACGACCTTGCCGAGCATGCCGGCCGTACTCGCTGTGTTCCGCGCGCCGCTGCGCCTGCCGGCCTCGACGACGACCGTTCCCTCGGTGAGCGCGGCGATCAGCCTGTTCCGGATCAAGAACCGGTGCCTGGCAGGCGGCGTTCCGGGCGGGTACTCGCTGACCACGGCGCCGTGCTGCCCGATCCGGCGCAGCAAGGTCGCGTGCGCGGCCGGGTAGCCGGCGTCGATCCCGCAGCCGAGCAGCGCGACCGTCACCCCCTCGGCGGCGAGTGCACCGCGATGCGCCGCACCGTCGATCCCGTATGCCGCACCCGAGAAAACCGGGATCCCCCGGCCGGCCAGGCCATAGCCCAGCTCGGCGGCGTTGTGCTCGCCGTACTCGGTGGCCGCCCTGGCGCCGACGATCGCCACCGCACCCTCCACCACCTCGCCGAGATCGGCAGGCCCTCGCACCCATAAGGCGAGCGGAGGTGCGGCCCCGGAAACGCCACGACCTCGGGCGATCGCCAGGGACAGGAGCGGCCAGGCCGGCCACTCGGCGTCCTCCGGTGTGACCAGACGAGCGCCGTCGGCGGCCGCGAGCTCGAGGTCTTTCACCGCCTGGTCGTGAGCGCGGCGCGCGGCCGTCTCGTCACGCACCTTTGGCGGGCAAAGGGCACGCCGGACCCGGTCCGCCGCGACCACCGGGCCGTGTTCCTCGATGAAATCGACCAGTGCGGGGGCCGGTGGCTCGGCGACCCGCAGCAGGTACGCCCTGGCGATCCGCTCGGCTTCGAATTCACTCATGCGGCTGATCTCTCTCGGAAGTTCAGCGCCGCCGAGACATGGTCGGACTCCGGTCTGTCGGCGCCCTTCAAATCGGCGAGGGTCCATGCGATGCGGAGGCACCTGTCGGCGCCGCGCGCGGTGAGCACTCCACGCTCGAGAGCACGGTCCAGCAACCCCGTGGCCTGCACCGGAAGCGCGAACTCGCGACGTAAGGCCGGGCCCGGAACCTCCGCGTTCGTAGGCCAGCCGTGCTCTGCCCAGCGTTTGACGGCCCGCTCCCGAGCCTCGAGCACCCGTTCCCGGACGACCGCCGACGATTCCGGCGTCCCGTCCTGGTGCGCGGTGAGCGCGGAAAGCGGACGAAGCCGGACTCGCAAATCCACCCGATCGAGTAGTGGTCCGGACAGGCGGCCCAGATAGCGTCTTCGCGCGGACGCCGAACAGGTGCAGTCCGCTTCCTTCGGCGGCGCACAAGGACAAGGGTTCGTGGCTAGCACGAGCTGAAAGCGCGCCGGATACCGCACCGCACCCTTGACCCTGGCGATCCGCACCTCACCCTCTTCGAGCACCGTGCGCAGGGATTCCAGCCGTTCCGGCCCGAATTCACAGACCTCGTCGAGGAACAAGATCCCGCGATGCGCCCGGCTGATCGCCCCTGGCGAGGCGAGCCCGCTGCCGCCGCCGATCAGTGCGGGGACGGTGATCGAATGGTGCGGGGCGACGAACGGCGGCACCGAGATGAGCGGCGTCGACCGCGAAATCGAACCGTCGATCGAGTGGACCGCGGTCACCTGAAGCGACTCCTCGGCCGTCAGCCGGGGCATCAGGCCGGGAAGACGCTTGGCGAGCATCGTCTTCCCGACACCGGGTGGTCCGGTGAGCAGGAGATGGTGACCACCCGCGGCCGCGACCTCCAGCGCCCATCTGGCCTCGGGCTGACCGATGACGTCCACGAGATCCGGCCCGGGCGGTGGATCGGCATGTCCGGACAGTTCCGCTTGTTGCAGCTCGCCTTCGCCTTTGAGCCAGGCAACGAGGTCGCTCAGGCGAGCTACACCGCCCACCTCGAGGCCGTCGACGAGAGCGGCTTCGAACAACGAGCCGGCAGGCACGACGGCCCGGCGGTATCCGGCGTCGCGGGCTGCGAGCAATCCCGGCAGCACCCCACGGACGGCCCGCACCCGGCCGTCCAGAGCGAGTTCGCCGAGCAGGACGGTATGGAGCAGCTTCGTGGCCGGGACCGATCCTGTCGCCGCGAGGACCGCTGCCGCGATGCCGAGGTCGTAGCCGGAGCCCACCTTCGGCAGGTTCGCCGGGGACAGGCCGAGGATCACCTTCTCGTCCGGCCATGCCTGATGGGAGTTGCGCACGGCGGAACGGACCCTGTCCCTGGCCTCGCGCAAGCCTGCGTCCGGCAGCCCCACCAGAACCACCTTCGGCTGACCGCCACCGATATCGGCCTCGATCTCGATCACCTTGCCGTCGATTCCGATCAACGCGACGGACCAGGCCTTCGCCAGGGCCATTCAGAACGCCGCCTTGATATGCCGCACACGCGGTGGCGCGTCGGCGGGGGCCAGGATGGCGATGATGTCGTAGCGGACCGGGCACCAGCGGAGCATGAACGCGCGCTGCCAATGGTGCGCGAGACGGCGGATCCGGTCCGCCTTGTCCGGTGTCACGGCCTCGGCGGGAGTACCGAAGCTCACCCCGGTCCGCGTTTTCACCTCGAGGAACACGAGGCGTTCGCGGTCCGTCGCCACCAGATCGAGTTCGCCTTCACGGCATCGCCAGTTCCGGCTCAGGACCACGTAGCCCGCACCTTCCAGATAGCGGGCCGCGAGTTCCTCGCCCCAACGCCCCAGCTCGATATGCGGTGCCCCGGACGCAGGCTGTTCGACAGTGCTCATCATCTCGATCCCCCTCGGTGATCGTCACAATGCGTGTGCGATCAACGCTGCCAGGGTGACCGAGGGCGCGAACAGCCCCAGTTCGCCGATCTGTGGATAACCGGGGGGCTGTGGATGGTTCGGGCGAGGAGAGACGCCGATGCGCGAAACCCGTCGGTGGGTGGTGCTAGGGCAGCCACCGACGATCGGTCGCCACTTCAGTCCCATACGCCCCACCAGCCACTCCTGGGTGGAGCAAGGGACCTTTGCTACCGCGCTAGTTTTCCTAGCGACGCTAGATACGGGATCCGAAAGGGACCACGGCTGATTTCTGGACGGAGCGATCAGCCCGAGAAGGGACCATCCTCCGGCAGCCGGAGATCCGGTTTGTCGAGTTCCTCGACGTTGACGTCCTTGAACGTGATGACCCGGACGTGCTTCACGAACCGGGCCGGCCGATACATGTCCCAGACCCACGCGTCGGACATGCGGACCTCGAAGTACACCTCGCCGCCACCGTCGCGCACCTGCACGTCGACGGCGTTGGCCAGATAGAACCGCCGCTCGGTCTCCACCACGTACGAGAACTGGCCGACTATGTCGCGATACTCGCGGTAAAGCGAGAGCTCCATCTCGGTCTCGTACTTCTCGAGATCCTCTGCGCTCATGAAATGCGCGCCCCTCCTCGCGGTTCTGCTGCTGCTCCAGCGGCGGAGCGTTCATTGTTACCCACGTACGAGCCGAGGGCACGTATCGGCACGCTCGGGTTTTCCAGGGCGGCGACGGTGAGCACCACCGGATGAGGTGGGCGGGCGCCGTGTGCGACCGCCGCTGTCGCGACATTCGCGTACGACCAGCGATGCGCCGGGCTCGGTCCGTGTTCGGTCAGCGCCGCGCTGTGTTCGGCGGTGCTGTACCCCTTGTGGACGTCGAAACCGTAGTGCGGGTGGACGTCGTGCAGATCCCCCATGATGCGGTCCCTCGTGACCTTGGCGAGCACCGATGCCGCGGCGACACAGGCCACCGCCTTGTCGCCCTTGATCACCGGCACGCTCGGCGCGGGCAGTCCGGCGATCCGGAATCCGTCGGTCAGGACGTAGCCCGGGGTGGTTCGCAGGGCCGCGACCGCGCGTCGCATGGCTTCGAGGTTCATCACGTGGATTCCGAGCAGGTCGACCTCGGCTGCGGGGACCACGATGACCGAGTAGTCCAGCGCACGCTTGACCACCCGGTCGTAGACCCGGTCGCGGGCCTTCGCCGTGAGCATTTTCGAATCGGTCAGCTCGGGCAGCCGGTCGGCATCGCCGGGACGCAGCACGCACGCCGCCACGACGAGCGGGCCGGCGCAAGCACCGCGCCCAGCCTCGTCGACACCGGCGACCGGCCCAAGACCTCTCCGGTCCAACGCGCTCTGCAAACCCCAGAACAGGTCGCCGCGCACCACTGCCCTCGGCGGCCGCAACGGTTCGGCCGGCGTGAGCGGTACAGGAACTCTCAAGGCCTTACTGCCTCTTCTCGGCCGCCTTGCGCACTCCGGCGACCGTCCGCCTGCCGAGGAAGACCACGGGCCATGCCGCGGCGGCACCGACACCCAGCGGCAGCCCCTGCTGCCAAGCCGGCGCGCCCAGCGCGACAGGCTGTGCACCCGCCTGCGGGTTGTGGTCGGTCACGCCACCCCAGCGGCCGGGCGGGAGCACGATGACGCGCGCCTTGCCGATGATGTTGTCGACCGGGACAGCGCCGTTCACGCCGCCGCCGCCCTGGAACCGGGAGTCGCTGGAGTTGTTGCGGTTGTCGCCCATCACCCAGACGTACCCGGCGGGCACCTTGACCGGCTCGAACGACTTCTGGACGGGGTCGCTGCCGTCTTCCCAGTGGATGTACGGCTCGTCGAGTGCCTTGCCGTCCACGATCACCCGGTTCTGGGCGTCGCAGCACTGCACGGTCTGGCCGCCGGTCGCGATGATCCGCTTGACGAAGTCACGTTCGTCCGGCGGCGCGAAGCCGATCAGGGAACCCAGCGCACGGAAGCCGGTGACGAAGATGTTGCTGGACTCCGGCGTCTGGATCTCGCCCGCCCACGACGGCGGTCCCTTGAAGACCACCACGTCACCCGGACCGGGATCGGTGAAGTCGTAGGTGATCCGGTCGACCAGGATCCGGTCGCCGGTGCACCCCGAACACCCGTGCAAGGTGGTCTCCATCGATCCGGACGGGATCATGTAGACCTTGGCGAGGAACTGCTGGATCAGGATCGTCAGCACGAGTGCCACGACGATCAGGATCGGCAGTTCCTTCCAGAACGACCGCTTCTTGTTGACCTTGCCGAATTTTGAAGATCCCTTGCGACCCCGGCGGGAGGCCCTGGTCGGGCGCTCCCCTTCAGGGCGTTCGGGCTCATCCTCGGAGGTGTGCTGGGACACGGGTTCGACCACGACGCCAGGTTACCTGTAACCGGCCGGCTACTCAGGAAGCGGACGTCGTCTCGCGGTTTTCGCGACGTTCCTTGATCTTGGCGGCCTTGCCACGCAGCTCGCGCAGGTAGTACAGCTTCGCCCGGCGGACGTCGCCGCGCTTGAAGACCTCGACCTCGGCGATGTTCGGCGAGTGCACCGGGAAGGTGCGCTCCACGCCGACGCCGAACGACACCTTGCGGACCGTGAAGGTCTCGCGGATGCCGCCGCCCTGGCGACGCAGCACGACGCCCTGGAAGATCTGGTTACGCTCGCGGTTGCCCTCGATGACGCGGACGTGAACCTTGAGCGTGTCGCCCGGTCGGAAGTCCGGGATGTCGGAACGCAGTGACTGCGCGTCCAGCGCGTCCAGGGTGTTCATCGGTGGTCCGTCCTCGTCTTCGTATGGCTTACGTACAGCTGGGCGCGCAGTGTCTGCACTGCGACCTACCCGGGGGCTGATGGCGTTCCGGTGTCCGGCTGCGGTGGTGAAAACCGCGCGTCCACTCACGCCAACCTGTCAAGTATTGCAGACCGGGACTCAGTCGCTTGACCCGGCCTGGCCGGTATCCTCGTCCAACCGCTCGAGGACACCGAGATCGTGCTTGTCGAGACTACCTTCCGGCAGCTTGGCGATCAGTTCCGGCCTGCGCTGAACAGTGCGTTCGAGTGCCTGGTCGCGGCGCCAGCGGTCGATCAGGGCGTGGTTGCCCGACCGCAGTACGTCCGGCACGACCAGTTCCCGCCAGACCTCCGGCCGCGTGTAGCTGGGGCCTTCGAGGAGGCCGTCGGAGAACGAGTCCTCCTCGGCCGAGCGGGCGTTGCCGAGCACTCCGGGCAGCAGCCGGACGACGGCCTCGACCATCACCAGCACCGCCGCCTCACCGCCGACCAGCACGTAGTCGCCGATCGACACCTCGTCGACGGGCATGCGGCGGGCGGCGTCGTCGATCACCCGCTGGTCGATGCCCTCGTAGCGGCCGCACGCGAAGACCAGATGTTTCTCGGCGGCGTACTGGTGGGCCATGGCCTGGGTGAACGGGCGCCCGGCCGGGGTCGGCACCACGAGCCTGGTGTTCTCGCCGCAGACGTCGTCCAGGGCGGGGCCCCAGATCTGCGGTTTCATCACCATGCCCGGCCCGCCGCCGTAGGGTGCGTCGTCGACCGCGCGGTGGACGTCGTGCGTCCAGTCGCGCAGGTCGTGTACGCCGACCTCGATGAGCCCGCGGTCGATGGCCCGCCCGAGCAGCGCGGCCCGGAGCGGGTCGAGGTACTCGGGGAAGATCGTGACGACGTCGATGCGCATCAGGCGTCCAGCAGGCCTTCCGGCGGGTCGAGCACGACGCGGCCACCGGCGACGTCCACCAGTGTCACGATCGCTTTCACGAACGGCACCAGGACCTCGCGCCCGTCATGCTCTACCGAAAGCAGTTCACCCGCCGGGGAATGCGCGATCTCGAGTACCTTGCCGACGACCGTGCCGTCCGCGAGCTCGGCCCGCAGGCCCTCCAGCTCGTGGTCGTAGAACTCGTCGGGGTCCTCGGTGGGCGGCAGCGAAGCGGTGTCGGCGAGCAGCAGGGCCCCGCGGAGGGTCTCCGCGACGTCCCTGGTCAAGACCTCTTCGAAACGCACGAGCAGCCGCCCGCTGTGTTCGCGGGCGGCTGCGATGGTGAGGACTCTGCTGCTGCCGTCGCGCAGCTTCGTCGTGACGGCCGCACCGACCCTGAACCGCTCTTCCGGCGAGTCCGTGCGCACGTCCACGGAGAGTTCCCCGCGGATTCCGTGTGCCTTGGCGATACGGCCGACTACGACGTCCATCCCGCTGTGTCTCTGTGTCTCTGTGTCTCTGTTGTCTCTGGATCAGCGATCGGTGTCCACGACGTCCACACGGACGCCGCGGCCGCCGATGCCGCCCATGACGGTGCGCAGGGCGGTCGCCGTGCGGCCGCCCCGGCCGATCACCTTGCCGAGATCGTCGGGGTGCACATGCACCTCGAGCGTGCGGCCACGACGTGTGGTCAGCAGCTCGACCCGGACCTCGTCCGGGTTGTCGACGATCCCGCGCACCAGGTGTTCGAGGGAGTCAGCGAGGAAGCTCACGCCTCGGCCTTGTCACCCTCGGCAGCCTCGGCCTTTTCGGCTCCGGCCTTCTTCGGGGCGGACTTCTTCTTCGGCGTGGTGGCCTCGGTGGAGGGAGCGTCACCGGCGGCCGCGAGCGCTGCGTTGAACAGGTCCTGCTTCGACGGCTTCGGCTCGGCGACCTTCAGGGTGCCCTCGGCGCCCGGCAGGCCCTTGAACTTCTGCCAGTCACCGGTGATCTCGAGGATGCGCTGGACCGGCTCGGTCGGCTGGGCGCCGACGGACAGCCAGTGCTGGGCACGCTCGGTGTCGACCTCGATGAAGCTCGGCTCTTCCTTCGGGTGGTACTTGCCGATCGTCTCGATGGCCTTGCCGTCCCGACGGGTACGCGCGTCGGCGACGATGATGCGGTAGTACGGCGCACGGATCTTGCCGAGACGCTGCAGCTTGATCTTGACGGCCACGGGTGTGGGTACTCCTCAGTTCTCTCTGATGCAGGTGGAAGGCGCGCGCGTACCGAGTGGGGACGGCCGCGAACACCCGAAGGTCTGGAGCTCGGGCGCGGTGAGAGGGTCCGGCCAGAGCAGGCAAGCGAACATTCTGCCAGACGCGCTCGCGCGGGCACCAAGCGGCCGTCAGTACGAGGCTATCCCGAGTGCGGCGAGCAGGATCGTCACGGCGGGGAGGAAGTTGTTCACCTGATGGGCGACGATGCTACCGAGCAGCCGTCCCGTGAACACCCTCGCCAGCCCGATCGGGATCGCGATCACCAGCAGCAACGTGGTGCGCAGCGGTTCGAGGTGGCTCGCCGCGAAGACGGCGGTCGAGACCAGGAACGCCGCGATCCGGCCCCAGCGCTCGGTCCGCCACTGGAGTCGTTCGACGGCGCCCCAGAGCAGGCCGCGGTAGATGATCTCCTCGCAGATCGGGCCGACGAGCCAGAGGTAGATGAACATCACCACGGCCGCCGAAACCGACATCCGGCGGTCCTCGACCAGCGCGCTGATCGCCGACGTCGCGTTCGCGTCGCCGACGACCTCCGTCCAGACATAGGCCGCCAGCGAGGTGAAGCCGAGGCCGATCACCCCGAGTTTGAGCCCGAGGCGTACGTCGGCCCAGCTCCAGCCGATCCGCAGGTCGGTGAACGGGCCGTTGCCGCGGATGCGGGTGATCAGCAGCGCGACACCCGCCGCGATCATCGTCGGGAGCATGGTGCCGAGCAGGACCATCCGCATCGGCAACGGCTGGCCGGGCTGGACGTCGCCGAGCAGGACGCTGATGAACGCCGCCGACGCGAGCAGGACGGCCTCGACCAGTAGGAAGGCGCCGAATCCCCAGCGGTGCGACGGTGGCGGGCCGGGCTCTGCCACCTCACCTCCGGTGGCGAGTTCTTCCGGCGGCGCGGCCTCGGGGATCGGCTCCCTTGGCTGAGATACGGTCACGCCGATCCTCCGGTGATCGTTCGGTTACCCACTGACTCTAGCCGCCGGCCGGTGCGATCACCGCGCCACGAAGAGCAATACAGCCGGTGGGAGGTTGTTCGCGGCGTGCGCGATCACCGCCGCGCTCACCCGGCCGGACAGGTACCGGGCGAGGCCGATGGCGATGCCCTGGCCGAACAAGGCGATCGTACGGGCCGCCTCACCGTGTAACTGGGCGAAGACGAGCGCCGTCACCAGCAGGATCACCCACGACGGGATCCGATGGAAGCCCATCGCGTTCCACAGCGTCCCGCGGAAAAGCAGTTCCTCTGTGACCGGAGCGGCGAGGACGACGATCAACGCGGCCAGGACGAGCCAGACCGTGTCGCCCTCGGAGGTATCGGAAAGTTCGGTGATCGGACTGGTTGAGACGTCGGAGACCGCACCGTCGGTGCCGTAGACGGCCAGCAGGAGCAGGTTGAGCAGGTAGCCGGCCGCGAGTGCCGCGGCTCCGCAGGCGAGGCCGATCCGGACGTCACGCCAGGTCGGCCGGAGCCCGAAGTCAGTCCGGAGTCCCTTGCCCCAGATCGTCGAACCGACCGCGGGGCCGAGGCCGAGCACGAGAGTCGGGAGGAACGCCAGGATCAGCAGCGGGCCGACGTCGCGGAGTTCGAGCGGGTCGTAGCCGCCGAAGCGCCCCGACATCGCGAAGCTCATGACGAGCGTGACGAGGTGGTAGCCGGCGATCCCCGCGAAGAACGCCAAGAAGCCCCAGTGCGCTCCGAGCACAAGGCGCTCGCGTGCCTGCCCGTCGTCCTCCACGCCTCCACGCTAAGTGCCGCTCCGGTCACGCCCGGAGGCGGGTGGGAGGTCGCGAGGGATTCGGGCCGTTCTAGCCGTCTGTACCACTCACGAGACTGGACCACCCGGCCACCGGTGGCCGCACCGCTCGCCTCGAGTGCGTGGGGCACCCGGGTGTTTGGCACTGTTGCCAGTACGTGAAGGCCACTTGATCAACGGAGGATCCGGGACGCTCAACGTCGCGAATTACCTGTGCCGGTCGCTAGAGCACTCGTAGGCCGACAGGTGACTGTTGGCCCTGACGACCCAAATCACTCACGAACACTGGACCACGCGGCCGCGCAGGATGATGTGGCTCGGATGCCGCAGGACGGCGAGGTCCTCGCGCGGGTCGGACGGGTACACCAGCAGGTCGGCGGACGCGCCGTCGACGATCCCCGGCACGCCGAGCCACTCGCGCGCCGCCCAGGACGCCGAGCCCAGCGCCTGCTCGGCGGACATGCCGGCCTTGTGCAGAGCCTCGATCTCGTCGACGAGCCTGCCGTGCTCGATCATGCCGCCCGCGTCGCTCCCCGCGTACACCGCGACGCCGGCCTCGATCGCCGTCGAGACCATTCGCCCGACGCCGGCGTGCAGCGCCCGCATGTGCCCGGCGTACACCGGGTACTTGCCCGCTTTGTCCGCGATACCGGGGAAGTTCTCGATGTTGATCAGCGTCGGCACCAGAGCGACACCGCGTTCCGCGAGAACGCCGAGCTGATCGTCGGACAGCTCCGTGCCGTGTTCGAGGCAGTCGATACCCGCGTTGATCAACCCGGGAAGTGCCGCCTGACCGAAAACGTGTGCCGTCACGCGCGCACCCTCGGTGTGGGCCGCGGCGATGGCCTCGGCCAGCACGTCGTCGGGCCACAGGGGCGCGAGATCGCCGGCCCCGCGGTCGATCCAGTCGCCGACGATCTTGACCCAGCCGTCGCCGTCGCGAGCCTGTTCGGCCACGGCGTCCGGCAGCTCGGCCGGGTCGTCGAGCTCGATGCCGAGCCCGGGGACGTAGCGTTTGCGCAGGGCGAGATGCCGTCCGGCGCGGATGATCCGCGGCAGATCGGCCCGCTCCTGCAGCGGCCGGACATCGATCGGCAGGCCGCAGTCCCGGATCAGCAGCGTTCCGGCCTCCCGGTCGGCGATCGCCTGCTCAGTGGCCTCTTCGAGGGTGGTCGGGCCGCCGATGCCGATACCGGGGTGGCAGTGCGCGTCGACCAGGCCGGGCACGAGAAAGCCTTCCCGGACAACGGTTTCCGCGCCCGGGGCCGCCTCGCTGGTGAGCCGGCCGTCGGTGATCCACAGCTCGCGATGCTCGCCGTCCGGCAGGACGACACCCGCCAGGTGCAGGGCCTCCACGGCTTACTTGTTCTTCGGCAGCTTGAACTTCGACGGGTCGAACCCGGGGACGTCGTTCATTCCGCCGAGCTGCGAAAGGTCGGGCATTCCGCCCTGGCCGCCGGCACCGCCGGGCATTCCACCCGGAGGCAGCATCGGCATGCCGCCGGGGAAGCCACCGCGCACCTTGGGCTGTGTGGGGCCGCGTCCCTTGCCCTTCTTCCCCTTCTTGCCCTTGCGGTTCTTGCTGCCGCCGCCTCCAGCGCCGCCGAAGCCGAACCGGCCTGCCATCTGCGCCATCATCTTGCGCGCCTCGAAGAACCGGTTGACCAGGTCGTTCACGTCGCGGACGGCGACGCCGGAGCCCTTCGAGATCCGCACGCGGCGCGAGGCGTTGATGATCTTGGGGTCGTCCCGCTCGGCGGGGGTCATGCCGCGGATGATCGCCTGCAGCTTGTCGAGGTGCTTGTCGTCGACCTGCGCGAGCTGGTCCTTCATCTGCCCGGCGCCGGGCAGCATGCCGAGCAGGTTGCCGATCGGGCCCATCTTGCGGACAGCGAGCATCTGCTCGAGGAAGTCCTCGAGGGTGAGCTGGCCACTGCCGAGTTTGGCGGCTGTCTGCTCGGCCTTCTCCTGGTCGAAGTGCTGCTCGGCCTGCTCTATGAGGCTGAGCATGTCGCCCATGCCGAGGATCCGGCTTGCCATCCGGTCCGGGTGGAAGAGGTCGAAGTCCTCGAGCTTCTCACCGTTCGACGCGAACAGGATCGGCTGGCCGGTGACCTGGCGGACCGACAGCGCGGCACCACCGCGGGCGTCACCGTCGAGCTTGGTGAGCACGACGCCGCTGAAGCCGACGCCGTCGCGGAACGCCTCGGCCGTGGTGACGGCGTCCTGACCGATCATCGCGTCGACGACGAACAGCGTCTCGTCCGGCGAAACGGCGTCGCGGATGTCCGCGGCCTGCTTCATCAGCTCTTCGTCGACACCGAGACGGCCGGCGGTGTCGACGAGGACGATGTCGTGCTGGGCGTGCTTGGCCTCTTGGATGGCGCGGCGGGCGACGTCGACCGGGTCGCCGACCCCGTTACCCGGCTCCGGTGCGAAGACCGCGACCCCGGCCCGCTCACCGACGACCTGCAGCTGCGTGACGGCGTTCGGGCGCTGGAGGTCACAGGCGACCAGCATCGGCGCGTGGCCCTGCTTCTTCAGCCACAGTGCGAGCTTTCCGGCGAGCGTGGTCTTACCGGCACCCTGCAGACCCGCGAGCATGATCACCGTCGGCGGTGTCTTGGCCAGGCTCAGCCGCCGCGTCTCGCCGCCGAGGATGGTGACGAGCTCCTCGTTGACGATCTTGATGACCTGCTGCGCCGGGTTCAGCGCGCCGTGCACCTCGGCGCCCTTGGCGCGTTCCTTGATCCGGGAGATGAAATCCTTGACCACGGAGAGCGCGACGTCCGCTTCCAGCAGCGCGATGCGGATCTCGCGCGCGGTGGCGTCGATGTCGGCGTCAGACAGCCTGCCCTTGCGCGACAGGGTCTGCAGGGCGGACGTAAGCCGATCGGAGAGGGTGTCGAACACGGGTGTGCACGCTCCAGCTGGGTCGTTGTGGCAAGCCGGTACGGACCGGCGGCTTCCCAGGGTAGTCGGTGTGGGGAGTCAGCGTTTGACGCGGTTGCGGACGGCGAGCAGCGCCAGCCCGAGCAGCAACGGCCCGAGAACCCGCATGACCAGGCGCATGACCTCGCCGAACGCCGTGAGGTCCTTCGGGAGTGACGTCAGTTTCGTTTCGAGCGAAACCGTGCTCTGGGCCACATAGATAAGGGCGTCCCCGAAGGCCGGGGTGGTCTCGAAGCCGCCGAGCCAGAAGCCGACGCTCACGACGGCGATGAGGACGGCGAGGGTGGCGAGAGCTCGTAGCGCTCGGAGTCCGTAGCCGGCGACGAGCCAGTAGAGGTGGAGGATGACGCGCTCGGACCACGGTGTGGCCGGGCTGTGGCGGCGCATCTCCGTCTCCCCGTAGTAGAAGTCGGCGGCGCCCGGCAGGTTCTTGGTGTCCTCCTGTGCCTTGCGCAACTGGCGGTAAAGATCGGCGATCCGTTTCAGGTTGGTCGCGCCGTCCCGGTGCTCCCGCCAGACGAGCTCCTCGATCAGCGCTTGTCTTCGCCTGAACGAACCGAAGGTGCACACGCCTTCGAGACGGAGCTTGTCGAGATGATGCGCACCGGCGAACCGGCAGTTGGACAGATCCACGTCGCTGAGCACGAGATCGGCGACATCGGTGCCTCGAAGGGAGCTCACGGAGGCGACCGGCTCGGCCGCGACCATGGACGGCTTGCCGAAGACCGCGCGTTCCAGGCTCACGGCGGAGTGCAGCCGGAGCGTGACCCCTTCGGAGAAGGTCGCCTCGGCGCAATCCAGTTCGCGGGCCTTCGCCTCGAAAACCGTCCTCAGGTGGAACGTCGTGTGCCTGAAGGTCATCTTCTCGGCCGTCACCGGGCCGAACCGCTCGGCCGCTTCGAAATCCGCCCTGTCGAAACCGGCCTCGTCCTCGAAGCGCGTGCCTTCGAAGACAGCCTCGCCGCCGAACCGCACTCCCTCGAACCAGACGCGTTTACGGAATCGGACGTTCTCGAACTTCGCGCCACCGGCGAAGTTCACCTCTTTGAATCCGGCGTGCCCCCTGAAGTCCAGGCTGGAGAAATCGGCCTCACCGAGGAACTCCGCGTTGTCGAACCAGACGTCATCGAGAAAGGCGTCCTCATGGAAGAACTGGGCTTCGCTCTCGAACCTCACCGCACAGAAGGAGGTCCGGCCGGTGAAGCGCGTTCCCGAGAAATTCGCGTCGTCCTTGAAGAGTGCGTGGTCGAACCAGGCGGTGACACCGAACTGCGCGTACTCGAAGGTGCCGCCGTCGAACACCGACCTATCGAAGGTGGCGCCACCCGCGAATTCCGCCCTCTCGAAAGTCGTGTCCTCGAAGGAAGCCTCACCGAACGTCGCCTTGTCGCCGAACCGGGTTTTGACGAACGAGGCGTGGTCGCGGAACACCGCTTTGCGGAAGTTGGCGTGGCCGTCGAACTTCGCCTCCGCGAAAGTCGTCTCGAAGAACGTCACATCCTCGAAGGCGACGTCTTCGCGAAACCAAGCTTCCGTGAAATCCGCACTACCGAACTCCACACGTTTGCCATCCCCGCTTCGAACAGCGGCGACGAGCCGCTCGACCAGCTCTCCCGACAACTCGGTTCCCCGGAGATCGACCTCCGACCCCAACTGCAGGGTCCGGAGAAACCGGTCCTGCCGGGCGGGTTCGAGATGGGCGAGGCAGCTGTCGAATCCCTCGATCTCCACGCCGGTACAGCTCTCGTGACTGCAAGTCGGCCAGGGTTTCGTCATCTCCCTGTTCTAGCGCAAAGAAAACAGGGCTCCGAGCCCGGTCGCCCCTCGTTGACCGGGACCGGAGCCCCTACGGAAGGCTCGCCTCCCCGCGAGCCGACCGTAAGCACACTTGGTGAGCCGCCCAGTCCGTTCGCCAGACCCCCAGTGGCCGGCGACCCGGAGCAGGTTCTCTCCGCGCGATGGCATAACAATGCCCGGTCACCGCAGGGTCACGGGAGCGTGAAGACCCCCAACTACGCCTGGGTAGATCTACTCAAGTCCGCGAGCGGGTGCCGCATTTCGTCGACGAAGTGCGGGAGTTCGCGCCGCGTACTACCCGCACCTGCTCAGCTCGTCTTGGCGCGCGACCTCGACTTGCCCGTGGCCTTCTTCGCCCGCGTCCGCGCTTCACGCGCTTTCGCCGCGGCGGCCTTGGCCTTGGCGATGGCGGCGGTGTTCGTCTCGATGACGGTCTGCTGCAACGCCGCCAGCAACCGTGTGACGCCCTCGTTCTGCTCGGCGGCGGTCGGCTGCATGGCCTCACCGCCGTCGAGTTTGGCCTGGATGAGCGCTTCCAGGGCATCCCGGTAGCGATCGGTGTGCCGGCCAGGGTCGAAGTCCTGGGTGAGGTCATCGATCAGCGTGACGGCGTTCTTGAGTTCGCCGCGCCGCAGGTCGACGTCCTCGTGCAGGAACGGGAAGTCCGGTTTGCGGACCTCGTCCGGCCACAACATGGTCTCGAGTACGAGGACCTGGTCGCGGACCCGCAGGGCACCGAGCCTTTCCCGCTGCCGCAACGTCACCTTGACGACCGCGATCCGGCCGGACTGCTGCATCGCCTCGCTGAGCAGCACATACGGCTTGGTGCCCGCCGGTTCCGGCTCCAGGTAGTAGCTCCGTGCGAAGTACATCGGATCGACCTGCTCGGCGGGTACGAAACCGAGAACGTCCATCGACTGAGTGGTCGGCAGCAGGAGCGACGCGAAGTCCGCATCGGTCAGCACGACGACGTCGCCGCCTGGGACGGGGTAGCCCCTGACGATTTCCACGGGCGGGATTTCGGCGCCGTCGACCTCACAGACCCGCTTCACCCGCACCCGGCCGCCATCCGGCTCATGAACCTGGTGGAGGGAGATGTCGTGCTCCTCGGTCGCGCTGTACGCCTTGACCGGAATGGCGTACGTCCCGAATCCGATCGTGCCTTTCCACACCGCCCGCATGAGCCACCTCCGCCAGTCCAGCGTAGGCACGCGCCGAAGCGGTGGGACAGCTACAAACGGGTGTCAGGGGCGACTGATTCGCTCACACATTCGAATGACGGGCGTGCTTCGGCGAGCGCGTCGGCCGAACAGCCGACGGCGGTGGCGGCCGCTCGGAGTACTTCCGCCACGACCTCGACATCGACTTCCGGAGCCGACGCCAGCGCGCCCTCCTTGCCACCGGACTCGACCCGGATGGCCATACCTTCGAGCGCGACGGCCAGCGCCTGCTGTCCCGAAACGAGCTGTTGGACCACCTGGAGCAGCTCGGGCACGGTCGCGGCGGCGCCGGGAGCGGTCAAGGACGTGGCGAGGTCGTCCGCGCAACTCCGGAGATGGGAGGCGACGACCGTCGGCGGCAGCGTGAGCCGCTGCGGTCCGGGTGGGTTCTGCTCGTGCCCAAGCACGTGCTCACCGCCCTCCGGATCTACCTGCCTCGGACTCCGATCGGCACATACTGCCACCGCTACCCTCCGCCACCCACGCGACACCCCGAACATGCGCATGAAGGACTCCTTCACGCGCAATTCAGGAGGAGGCCGCCAGCAGGGCGGTTTCGACCTTCTCCCGCCAGGCCTGGTCGATCTGCCCGGTCCGGGGAGCGACGGCGAACGAGTCGACGACGGCGCCGCCGAGCGTGGCCACCTTCGCCCACCGCACTTCGGCCTCACATCGCCGGAGTGCGCCCGCGACCCGGTAGAGCAACCCGATCCGGTCCGAGGCCCGCAGTTCGACCACGACCGTGTCGCGTCCGCTGGTCTCGTCGTCGAACCAGATCACCTTCGGGGCCGAAGCCCCGGCTGCGGCCGCACCCGTCCCGTAGTCACGCTCCTTCGCCGCGAGCCGCTGGGTGAGCGGCAACGTTCCGGCGACGGCCCGCGCGAACTGCTCGCGCAGCAACGTGACGTCCGGCAGCGAACCGAACTTCGGCGAAGCCGTGAACACGCCGGCCCGTCCCCCGTCGTGCCCGCGCAGCACCGCCGCGTGGACCTCCAGGGAGTTCAGCGCCAGCACGCCCGCCGCCGGCGCCAGCAGTTCGGCGCGTGCCGGAACCGCGAGTACGACGGTGACGACCTTGCCCGCGGCGCTGATGCGGACCTCGCCGCGTCCGGACGCGACCGCCTCGGCGACGAGTTCCCGCTGCTCGGCACCCATCGGTTCCGGCGGCACGAAACCCTTGCCGTGCAAGGACTCCTCACAACCGGACACGAGTTCGGCGAGCAGCCGCGCCTTCCAGTCCGTCCACACCCCCGGACCGGTCGCGAGCGAATCGGCCGTGGTCAGGGCGTACAACAGCTCGAGAAGGACCGGATCGTCGTCGAGCGTTTTCGTCACTCGCAAGATGGTCGCCGGATCGCTGATGTCGCGCCGAGTCGCGGTATGCGGTAGCAGCAGGTGATGCCGCACCATTGACGAAACGAGCGCGGCATCGGTCTCGGACAGCCCGAGCCGGGCGGCCACCTGCGCGGTGATCTTCGCGCCGAGTTCCGAATGATCCGCGTCGCGTCCCTTGCCGATGTCGTGCAGCAACGCCCCGATCAGCAGCAGGTCCGGCCGCGAAACCGTGGTCGTCAATTTCGATGCCTCGACAGCGGCCTGCACGAGATGCCGGTCCACGGTCCACGAGTGCACCGGCTCCCTCGGAGGCAGGTCGCGCACCGCGCCCCATTCCGGAAAGAGCCGTGCCCACAAACCGGTCCGGTCCAGCGACTCGACGGCGTCGACCAGCCCCTCACCCGAACCGAGCAGTTCCACCAGCGCCTTGAGCGCGTCGGCGGGCCAAGGCGCGCGGAGTTCCGGCGCGGTCTCGTCGAGCGCACGCAAAGTGCCGTGCGCGATGGGTTTCCGGCTCCGTGCCGAGGCAGCCGCCACCCGGAGCAGGAGCGCCGGATCCTTGGCAGGCACGGCGTCCCGCGCGAGCGCGACCTCGTTCCCGTGCAGGACAACGCCCTCGTCGAGCGGCGTCCGCACCGGCCGCCTGCCGAACCGCGCCTTGGGCGGTTCGGCAGTGGACCTCAGCGCGACGTCGACCGCGTACGCGATCGTGCGCCCCACCCCGGACAGCTTGCGCGCCAACGTGAACCGGTCTCCGAACCCGAGTTCACCCGCGACCGTTTCGGCCTCCGGTGCGCTGAGGACGTCCCGCTCGCGCCGCAGTTCACGCCGCAACTCGGTCCGGACGTCGAGCAGCAAACCCTTGGCTTCCAAGAGTTCGTCGCCCGGCCTCGCGGTCAGCTGAGCCGCCGCCAACGCCTCCAGGACCGCGAAGTCCCGGAGTCCGCCCCGCCCGTGCTTGAGATCCGGTTCCGCGGACTGCGCGATCTCGCCGCTTCGGCTCCACCGCTGATGGACCGAATCGGACAACTCGCCGACCCGTTTCCGGGCCGTCCGCCGCCACTGATCGCGGGCCGCCGACGCCAGCCTGCCGGTGATTTCGGCGTCACCGGCGATATGACGGATGTCGAGCAGCCCCACCGCGGTCCGCAGATCCTCGGACGCCACCTTCAGCGCCTCACCCGGTGTGCGGACCGAGTGGTCGAGCCCGATCTTGGCGTCCCACAACGGATACCAGATCGCGTCGGCGATCTTGCCGACCTCCTTGTTGCCGTTGTGCAGCAACAGCAGGTCGAGGTCGGAGAAGGGCACCAGCTCGCTGCGCCCAAGGCCGCCGACGGCGGCCAGCGCGACACCGGGTTCAGCGGTGTCGACGCCGGCCGCCGCAGCGCCCTTGCCCAACCAGAATTCGTAGAGGTCGACCAGGGCCGCCCGCAACGCGGCCGACCCTAGCCTCCCGTGCCTGCCCTCGAGCAGTCGCTCGGTGGCCTTGACCAGTTCACCCCCGTCGGCCATCCGTGACGCCTATAGGGCGTCCGAGCCGCGTTCGCCGGTCCGTACCCGGATCACCGTTTCGACCGGCGTCACCCAGATCTTGCCGTCACCGATCTTGCCGGTGTGGGCGGCCGTGGTGATCGCGTCGAGGACCTTCTCGACGTTGGTGTCGTCGGTGACGACCTCCAGCCGCAGCTTCGCCACGAAGTCCACGGAGTACTCGGCACCCCGGTACACCTCGGTGTGGCCCTTCTGCCTGCCGTAGCCCTGCACCTCGCTGACCGTCATCCCGAGCACGCCCAGCTGCTCCAGCGCGGACCGGACGTCGTCGAGCGTGAACGGTTTGACAATCGCGGTGATCAGCTTCATGCCTTCGTCTCCTCGAGTTTCGTGGCCGCGTTGCCGGTGGGCGCCTTCACCGGGATGCTGGTCGGCTGGCCGAGGCCACCGCCCGAACCGGTGAAGTCGTACGCACTCTCCGCGTGCTGGGCCTCATCGATACCACTGACCTCGTCCTCCGCGCTGACGCGGAACCCGCCGAGCTTCTTGATCACCCAGCCGATGATGAAGGTGAGCACGAACGAGTAGCCGAGGACCACGACGGCCGCGAGG
The DNA here is from genome assembly GCA_963766045.1 of uncultured Actinomycetota bacterium. Taxonomy (GTDB): domain Bacteria; phylum Actinomycetota; class Actinomycetes; order Mycobacteriales; family Pseudonocardiaceae; genus Amycolatopsis. The sequence goes on from CAVXYN010000004.1 coordinate 633,346, forward strand.
GCCTGCTTACCCAGCTGGCTGAAGCCACCGCCGTAGAAGAGGCCGTCGACACCGAGCGAGTTGACGCTGGTGGTGCCGAAGAGACCGATGAGCAGCGTACCGACGAGACCACCGACGAGGTGGACGCCGACGACGTCGAGCGAGTCGTCGAAACCGAAGCGGAACTTGAGGCCGATCGCCAGTGCGCACAGGGCGCCGGCGATGAGACCGATCGCGATGGCGCCGAGCGGGCTCACGAAACCACACGCCGGGGTGATCGCGACCAGGCCGGCGATGGCGCCGGACGCGGCACCGAGACCGGTCGGCTTGCCGACCTTGATCTGTTCGATGAGCAGCCAGCCGAGTACCGCGGCCGCGGTGGCGACGGTGGTGTTGGTGAACGCCACGGCCGCGAGATCGTTGGCGGCCAGCGCCGAACCGGCGTTGAAGCCGTACCAGCCGAACCACAGGAGCGCCGCGCCGAGCAACACGAACGGCACGTTGTGCGGGCGGCCGGTGCCCTTCGGCCAGCCCCTGCGCTTGCCGAGCACGATCGCCAACGCGAGACCGGCCGCGCCGGCGTTGATGTGGACCGCGGTACCACCGGCGAAGTCCAGCGCCTTGAGCTGGTTGGCGATCCAGCCGCCGACCGCGTCCGGGCCGACGAAACCGTTGAACGAGAACACCCAGTGCGCCACCGGGAAGTACACGACCGTCACCCAGATCGCGACGAACAGCGTCCAGCCCCAGAACTTGGCGCGGTCCGCGATGGCACCCGAGATCAGAGCCGGGGTGATGATCGCGAACATCAGCTGGAACATCACGAAGGCGAACAGCGGAAGGCCGTCCGCACCTGGCCAGGCGACTTCGGGCGCGGTGTCGGTCGCGGCCGTCGCGAACCCGGCGAGCTTGCCGGAGATGTCCGTGAGACCGGCGAAGTCGAAGTTACCGAGCAGGCCGCCGCCCACGTCGTTGCCGAACGACATCGTGAATCCGTAAAGCGTCCAGAGAACGCCCACGACGGCCAGTGCGATGAAGTTCATCATCAACATGTTCAAGACGCTCTTCGCGCGGACCATACCGCCGTAGAAGAACGCCAGTCCTGGGGTCATGAGCATGACCAGCGCCGCGCTGGCCAGCACCCATGCGGTGTCTCCTGCGTTCAGCACAATCTTCCTCCCGTGCCTGGGGTGTACTGCGCAGGAATTTTTGGACCGCGGTGTTTCACCGGACGGCGATTCAGGTTTCACCCGCGTGAACTGTCGGTGCGCCGTTGTTACGTCCAGGTTTCCAAGACCCCGGTGTGTCCTGTCCGGTTACGAAACGTCGTGGTCGAATAGGCATATGACGACGCACGACGGTGGCAACGACCCACTGCCACCCGAGATCATCCGGTCGTTGCTGTGCTCGGTCTGCGGTGACCCGATCGGGCTATCGGGTCGAACGGTCCGTTGTGAACGCGGTCACTCGTTCGACATAGCACGCCAGGGTTACGTGAACCTTCTGCACGCGCGCATCCCGGCCGGGACGGCGGACACGGCACCGATGGTCGCGGCGCGCGTCGGCTTCCTCGATTCGGGCGCGTACCTCCCCCTCGCCGACGCACTCGCGAAGGTCGCTTCAGAGCACGTGAGTGACGGCCTGATCGTCGACGCCGGCGCGGGTACGGGCTACTACCTCGCGCACGTACTCGACGCCGTACCTCACGCTTTCGGGCTCGCCCTCGACGTCTCCGCCATCGCCTTGCGCCGTGCTTCTCGCGCGCACGCGCGCGTAGGCGCTGCGGTATGGAACCTGTGGGAGCCCTGGCCGGTGGCGGACGGACAGGCGTCACTGGTGCTGAACGTCTTCGCGCCGCGGAACGCGTCGCAGTTCCACCGGGTCCTCGCCCCGGACGGGCTCCTGGTCGTCGCGACGCCCAACCCGGGACACCTCGGCGAACTGGGTGACCTGGTGATCTCCGTGGACGAGAGCAAGGACGCGCGGCTGGAGGGCACACTCGGCGAGCGGTTCACGCGCGTGGATCGCACCGATGTCACCCATCAGGTGAAACTCTCGCCGGAGCAGATCCGTCAGGTCGTCGAAATGGGCCCGAGCGCGCATCACCTTCACCGGGAAGGCCGTCGCGAACGACTCGACGAAATCACCGAATCGGTAGATGTCACCACTTCGTTCAGTGTCGCGCTGTACCGGCCGGTGCACTGATGGCCGGCCCGTTGAAAGAAGTACCCGCGACACTTCTCGCCGACGCCACCTGGGTCCGCGCCCGCATCGGCGGCGCCGCGAAACTGTACGGCTGCTCAAAGCCTGAAGTCCTCGGCACGATCTGGTGGTACTCGCTGTCGTCGGTCCTCGTCGCGCCTTCGGTGGAATCGCTCGTGCGCACCGGCGAACCACTGGACCCGTCGCTCGACGCCGTCACCATCGACGTCGTCTCCGACGGCCGGTTCACCGGCGCGCGCTCGTCACGGGTGCTGGCGGGCGGTTTGGCAGAACTCGGCAAGGCGTTCGCCGGAACCCTCGACACGGCGATCACCACGATCGCCGACGTCACCGGCGCGAACCCGCGCGCGCTCGGCGCCATCGCGACGGATTCCCTCGGCAACCGGCTGCTGTGGACCGGCGACACCGAACGAGCGGTCGCCCTCGCCGGACCTCTCGTGGCCGCGATCGGACTCGATTTGCCGGAGCCGCGCTTCGTCCGGGTCGGCCGGAACACCGTCGTACGCCGCGCTTCCTGTTGCCTGATTTACGAGGCGGGCAACCCGAAATGCACCAGCTGTCCAAGGCAGACGCCGGACGAGCGAAACCGCAGGTTACGGGAAGCACTGGGTTAGAAGGCTTACGTGGGTGGGTGGCTCGTGAGTGGTAATGACGGTTCTAACCGTCATTACCACTCACGAGCCAGGCACCCGCCGCAGGTTGCCCGCCGCTCCGAAATTCCGGACGCGTGAGAGGGTGGCGGCATGGCCAAACCCACGCCGCTGCAGATCAGGAACATCGTCATGGCCCTGCTGATGGCAGGCGCCCTGGTGTGGAACCTGTCCATCGGCGGAGCGTGGTGGCTCACCGCCATCTTCTCGGTCGGCATCGTGCTCTCACTCACGTCCGCGTACCTGAACCGCCCAGGTGCCCAGTCCTGACCCGCGATTCGTCCTCTAGTTGCGATAGTTGCGTCAGGAACGGGTGTCTTCGAAGCGCGCAGTGACGTCGGCGCGGCCCTGGTCGGTGAGCGAGCCGAAGAGGCGTAGCCGCGCCATCCCGCCATCGGGGTAGATGTCGAGCCGTACCTCGGTCACCGCGGGAACGTCCGCGAGCGCGAACCGGTGCCGGGTGTCCGGCTGCAACCGTGTCTTCGGCAACAACTCGACCCATTCGCCATCGCCATCCCGGCCGCTCAGCGCGGCCCAACCCGGCGCGTTGCCCTTGAGGTTGCTGTTGTCCAGCTCCGCGAACCGGACGACGCCGGCCCCGGCCAGCCGGACGGTGACCCAGTCGTTCCCGTCGTCGCGGCGCCGCGACGTCTCCCAGCCTTCCGCCTGGTGAGCCGCGAGTCCGGGCGAGAACAGGTTGTTGGGCGACGAATAGAACATGTTGCTGCACCCGGTGACCACCGCGCCGTTCTCCAGCGCCGCGAGATCCAGCGCCCCCAGGTCCAGCAGGCGCGGATCCGGGACCGGCACGCCATGCACCCTCAGCCGCGCGACGCCGCCGTCCGGATGCATCGTCAACCGGACATGGGTATACCGCTTGCTCCCGCCGACCTCGAAGAAGTTCTCGGCGTGCCCCGCGGCGGCGCCATGTTTGACGAGTACGTCCCAGTCCACTTCGGACAGTTCGGCCGCGTTCGGGTAGCCGTCGACGGCGCACGCCTCGACCGAGACGAACGGCGGGTAGTTTCCCTTGAAGAATGCCGTGTCCACGACGACGCCGGTGATCGTGCCCGCGAGGCCGAGCCGGACGACGGCCTGGTCGTCACCCGGCTCACGGTGCCGCCGCGTCTCCCAGCCGTCGTAGACCTGGCCCTTGGGCCCGAACGTCTCCGCCTGGTGCGCGGGCGTCCACGGGTTGACCAGGTTCTCCTTCTCGGCGAACAACTCGTCCGTCGCCCACATCACGGTCCCGCCGAACCGTCGCGAGGCCAGGTCGGGCTGGGCGGTCCACTCAGGACGGTCGTTCACGATCTCCTCCATTTTCAGCAGTTTCCCCGGGTCAACAGCGCGCCTGCCGGGTCGTCACCGGTGATCTCCTTGCCGCGCAACCAGGTGCTCCGCACGACACCGGCGAGCGGTCGGCCGTGATAGGCACTGACCGGGTTGCGGTGCTTCAGCTTCGCGACGTCGACGACGAAAGCGTCGTCGGGGGCGAACACGCTGAAGTCGGCGTCGTAGCCCGGCGCCAAATGCCCCTTGCGCCGCATTCCCGCCTGCGCGGCCGGACGTTCGGCCATCCAGCGGACGACGTCCGTGAGCCCGAAGCCGCGCTGGCGCGCCTGCGTCCACACCGCCGGCAACCCCAGCTGCAGACCGGCGATCCCGCCCCAGGCGAGCCCGAAATCGCCACTGTCGAAGCGTTTCAGCTCGGGAGTGCACGGTGAATGGTCGGTCACCACACAGTCGATGACACCGTCCGCGAGCCCTTGCCACAGCAGCTCACGGTTCCCGGCCTCGCGGATCGGCGGGCAGCATTTGAACTGCGTTGCGCCGTCACGGATCTCTTCAGCGGTGAAACTCAGGTAATGCGGACACGTCTCGGCGGTCAGCCGGACGCCGTCACGTCGTGCGCTCGCCACCATCGGCAGAGCGTCCGAAGAGGACAGATGCAGGATATGCGCGCGGACGCCGGTCCGGCGCGCCAGCTCGATGACCTGCGCGATGGCCACGTTCTCCGCGCCACGCGGGCGGGAGTGCAGGAAGTCTTCGTACTTCTCGCCGTGCGGGTCGGGCGCGTGATCGATCGCGTCGGAGTCCTCCGCGTGCACGATGATCATGGCGTCGAAGGTCCGCAGCTCGGTCATCGCCTCTTCGAGCCCGCGCGCGTCGAGCGGCGGGAACTCGTCGACACCCGAGTGCAGCAGGAAGGATTTGAACCCGAACACGCCGGCCTCATGCAGCCCGCGCAGATCCGCCAGGTTCCCCGGAATCGCCCCGCCCCAGAACCCGACATCGACGTGCACGCGCCCCTCGGCGGTCTTGCGCTTCACCTCGAGCGCGGCGACGTCGACCGTCGGCGGCAGGCTGTTCAGCGGCATGTCGACGATCGTGGTGACCCCGCCGGCCGCGGCGGCACGCGTCGCCGATTCGAAGCCTTCCCATTCGGTGCGCCCGGGATCGTTGACGTGGACGTGGGTGTCCACCAGCCCCGGCAACAGGACGACGTCGTCGCCGAGCTCGAGCACCCGGTTTCCGGCGAGGTCCGCACCGGCGGGCTCGACAGCGACGATGCTGCCGCCGTCGACACCGATCGTCGCGGGCGCTTCCCCGGCGGCCGTTATGGCCCGGGAAGCCTTGATCACCAGCTCCATCAACCCTCCAAGTTCCACTTGGTGGAATCTCGGTTTCACAGTCCGACATTAACTCCGGCCACCTGGCTCGTCAATGAGCCCAGGCGGCGCTACCTTCGCTTGGTGCAGTTAGAAGCCGAGTTCACCAGCGAACCCTTCCACGGCGAGGGCCCGCCACCCGAGCATGCCGTCAAAGCCCGCGATACGGCGGATAGCGCGGGCCTCACCACCGACTTCGGTCCGCTCGGCACCCTTGTCCGCGGCGACGCCGACACCCTGCTCGACGCGCTCCCCGCCATCGCCAGGGCGGCGCTGGACGGCGGCGCGACCCGTGTGACGCTCCAGCTCCGGCAAGTCGGTGACGACGCCGCCGAGCCTGCCGTCGAGCTGCACAGCGCACTCGCCCGGCTCATCGGCGACGTCGAACGTGAACTGGGCGGCAAACTCGACAGCCTCGACCGCGCCGCCAAGCAACGCGCGGTGCGACTGCTCAAGGAACGCGGCGCGTTCGGCCTCCGCAAGTCGGTGTCGACCGTCGCCGAAGCTCTGGGAGTCACGAGGTTCACGGTCTACAACTACCTCAACCGCGACCAAGAATGAAGAGCCTTTTCAACAAAATGTTGACGACGGCGGAGCGGTCGCCGTACCGTCAGTTCCCGTGCCGCTCACACTCACCGAGTTCAACCAGGCCCCCGCTCAGGACGTCCGCCCGATCCTGACCGCGTGCCTCGACGTCCCCCGCTGGGTGGAAACCCTGCTGGCCAGGCGCCCGTACACTGATCTGGCCGCACTGCTCGCCGCCTCGGAATCCCTGTCGCCGCTGCGTCCCGAAGAGGTCAAGCAAGCGATGGCCGCACATCCGAGAATCGGCGAGAAAGCCTCGGGCAAGGGCACCGAAGCGAGCTGGTCGCGATCGGAACAGTCCGGTGTGGACGATTCCGCCGCCGGCACGTTCGCCGCCGCGAACGCCGAGTACGAGGCGCTGTTCGGCCATGTGTTCCTGGTCTGCGCGAGCGGGCGGAGCGGCGAAGAATTGCTCGCGAACCTCCGCTCGCGACTACCGAACGACCCCGAAACCGAACTCGAGGTGGCCGGTCAAGAGCTGGCCAAAATCGCCGCACTGCGGCTGGAAAAGGCGGTTACAGCATGAGCCTCGTGACCACCCACATCCTCGACACCGCCGTTGGACGTCCGGCGGCGAACGTCGCGGTCCGGCTCGAAACCGGATCGGCCAAAGCCGTCGCTGACGGGCTGACCGACACCGACGGACGGATTCGCGACCTCGGCCCCGAAACCCTGGAACCCGGCGTGTACCGGCTGGTCTTCGACACCGGCTCCTACCTCGGGCCGGACGCCTTCTTCCCCGAGGTGACCCTGACCTTCCGCATCACCGACGGGACCGCGCATCACCATGTCCCGCTACTGCTGAGCCCATTCGCGTATTCCACCTATCGAGGGAGCTGATCGCCTGTGGCCATCACCCTGGGCCCCAACCAGTACGGCAAGGCCGAAGTCCGGCTGGTGACCGTGCAACGATCCGGCACCGTGCACCACCTCAAGGACCTCACCGTTTCGACCTCGCTGCGCGGCGAACTGGCGGCCACTCACCTGACCGGCGACAACGCCGACGTCGTCGCGACCGACACCCAGAAGAACACCGTGTACGCCTTCGCGAAGGAGTCCCCGGTCGGCGAGATCGAGGACTTCGCGCTCCGCCTCGGGCGGCATTTCGTCGGCTCGTTCGAGCACATATCGGGTGCCCGGATCCTGATCGACGAACACGGGTGGAACCGGATCTCCGGTCACGACCACGCATTTTCCCAGGCAGGCAGCGAAAAGCGTACGACCGCGGTGACCATTCAGGACGATCGAGCCTGGGTCGTGTCCGGTTTGGACGATCTCGTCCTGCTGAAGTCGACCGGTTCCGAGTTCCACGGTTTCCCTCGCGACAACTACACGACGCTGGCCGAGACGACCGACCGGATCCTCGCGACCGCCGTGACCGCGCGCTGGCGCTATCAGGGCGACGACATCGACTGGACCACAAGCCACGCCGAGACCCGGCGGATCCTGCTGGAGACGTTCGCCGACAAGCACAGCCTTTCGCTGCAGCAGACCCTCTACGCGATGGGCGAGGCAGTCCTCAAGGAACGCGAAGAGGTCGCCGAGGTCCGGCTGTCACTGCCGAACAAGCACCACTTCCTGGTGGACCTGTCGCCGTTCGGCCTGAAGAACGACAACGAGGTCTTCTACGCCGCCGACCGGCCGTACGGCCTGATCGAGGGCGTGGTCCTGCGCGACGACGCCGAGGACGCGGGTCTGGCCTGGCACACACTCGCCGCCTTCTGACCAGAACTTGATAGAACGCTCTATCATGGAGAGCGTGACTGGGACCAGGGAACGCATCGTGACCGCCGGAGCCGAACTGCTCCGGCGGAACGGGTACACCGGCACCGGGGTGAAGCAGATCGTCGAGGCGGCCAACGCGCCCTTCGGCTCGCTGTACCACTTCTTCCCCGGCGGCAAGGAACAGCTCGGCGAGGAAGTCATCCGCACCTCCGGGATGATGTACCTCGCGCTGTTCGATATCTTCTTCGCCGACGAGCCGGACCTGATCCACGGGATCGAGGCATGCTTCGCGAGCGCGGCCGACACGCTACGTGCGACCGACTACGCCGACGCGTGCCCGATCGCGACGGTCGCCTTGGAAGTGGCCAGCACCAACGAAAAACTGCGGATCGCGACAGCGGACGTCTTCACCGCCTGGATCGAGGCCGGCACCGAGAAGTTCGGCAAGTTCGGCCTCGATCCCGAGGCGGCGAGGAAGCTCACGATCGCTCTGGTCAACAGCCTCGAAGGCGCTTTCGTGCTGAGCCGGTCGCTCCGGAACACCGAGGCGCTGGAGGTCGCCGGGCTCTCCTCCGTCGCGCTGGCCCGCACCCTGCTCGCCTGAGCGCACCCGCATTTCGTCGACGAACGCGGTCGTTACTCTCGTGTGTGTTCTGGGTCGTTCTAGCCATCATTTCCACTCACGAGACCCTGATGCCCTGAGGGGCCTTCACGGGCTACCGGCGGGACTCGAGGTAGGCACGCCAGTCTCCGACTGCGGTAATGTCAGCCAGCCCAGGTGCGTCCACAAAGGACGCCCGCAGTACGGTCGCAAGGCAGGCCGCACCATCGGACAGCTCCACCACGCCCAGCTCCAGCTCGGGTGGCTCGGCAGGTACGAGGTGGTCCCGCAGCACCGCCAGCGGCAGGTCGTAGACCTCCCCGACGACGGACCCGGAACCACCCGCGTACATCGCCGGAAACCGGTCCCCCACCGAGAAATACCGGTACTTCGGGGCCGACCTGGCCACGCCGACCAGCGGTGCGCCCTGCAACTGCTCGTGCAGCGGGCCGCCGCGCATCCCGCCACCATTGAGGAACATCAGAACCACGACATGATCCCTTCGATTCCGAAGTACACGGCGAACACCGCGGCCAGGACCCCGAGGATCCAGCCGATCTCGCGGATCCTTCCCTTGCAGATCTTGATCAGCACGTAGGCGACCAGCCCGGCGCCGATACCGTTGGTGATCGAGTAGGTGAAGGGGATCAGCGCGATGGTCAGGAACACCGGGATCGCGAAATCCAAGTCCTGCCAGGGAATCCGGCGGCATTGGGCCATCATCATCCCGCCGATGACGACCAGCGCGGGTGCGGCGGCCTGTGCCGGGACGACGGCCGCGAGCGGGGTCAGGAACAGGATCGCGGTGAACAGGCCACCGGTGACGATGCTCGCCAAACCGGTCCGTGCGCCCTCGCCGACGCCGGCCGCCGACTCGAGGAACACCGTGTTCGGTGCCGAACCCGTGACACCACCGGCGAGCGCGCCGGCGCCGTCGACCAGCAGGATCCGGCCCATCCCCTCGACCTTGCCGTTCTTGGCCAGCCCGGCTTCTTCGGAGACGCTGGTGATCGTGCCCATGGCGTCGAAGAATCCCGACAGCACCAGGGTGAACAGGAACACCGCCGCGGTCACCGCGCCCGCCGAAGCGAATCCGCCGAAGAGGTCGATCTGCCCTAACAGTCCGAAGTCCGGACTCGCCACGATGTGATCGGGCACCTTGGGCTCGACAAGGCCCCAGCCGCCGACGTCGAATACGGAGTTGACCACCACCGCGAGCACGGTCGCGACCGTGATGCTGATCAGGACGGCGCCGGGAACGCCCCGGCTGACCAGCACGATCATCAGCAGCAGGCCGAGGCAGAAGATCGCGATCGGCCAGCCGGCCAGATGGCCGGCGATGCCCATCCGCACCGGCACCGTCGACTGCGCGGCGTCCGGAGTGCGGGTGACGAACCCGGCGCTGACCAGGCCGACGAGGGCGATGTAGAGGCCGATGCCGACGGTGATCGCCACCTTGAGAGGCATCGGGATCGCGTTGATGATCCGTTCCCGTACACCGGAAACGGCCATGAACACGATGCAGACGCCTTCGAGGACAACGAGTCCGAAGGCCTGTGCCCAGGTCATCGTCGGCGCCATCTGGAACGCCACGACGCCGTTGACGCCGAGGCCCGCCGCGAGCGCCAGCGGCGCGTTACCGACGAGCCCCATGAGGATCGTGGTGACGCCGGCCGCGAGCGCGGTCGCGGTGGTGATCGCTTCGGTGCTCAGCCGCGCGCCGGTGATGTCGGCCGACGCGCCGAGGATGAGCGGGTTCAGCAGCACGATGTAACACATCGCGACGAAGGTGGTGATCCCGCCGCGCACCTCCCGGCCGATGGTGCTGCCTCGGTGGGAGATCTTGAACCAGCGGTCGATTCCGGAGATCCGCTGGGGTTCGGGCGCGGGAAGGTGGGGACGTTCGGTACCTAATTGGGTCATGCCGACTCCACAACGTTGTGGCGCGGGGATCAAGCCTTGCTAGTAGGCCTTCTTGTCGGGTTTCGACAGCCAGGCCTGGAAAGGAGCGAAAGAGTCCGAAATGGACAGATGGCCGATGGGTAGCGGCCAGGTCTCACGCGGGCGGGAGAAGAGGTCGTAGAACTCGCGGTCGTCGAATCCGGCCTCGGCGGCGTCGTCCCTGTCCGCGGCGTAGACGACCTTGTCGACGCGCGCCCAGAGCGCGGCCGAAAGGCACAGGGGGCAAGGCTCGCACGAAGTCACGAGGACACAGCCGTCGAGCCGGTAGTCGCCGATCGCCTGGCAGGCGGCGCGGATGGCGACGACCTCCGCGTGCGCGGTCGGGTCCAGCGACGGCGTCACCTGATTGGTCCCGGTGGCCAGCACCGAACCGTCCCGCACGATCAGCGCGCCGAACGGGCCGCCGCCGCGTTCGACGTTCGCGGTGGCCAGTTTGACGGCCTCGGCGAGCCATTTCTGCTCGTCGGACTCCGAAAAGGACAGACGGGTAGCCACGAATGGACTCCTAGCTCGAAAAAGTACGGGTTGATCAGGTGCCGGTGAGGTGCTCGGGACGCACCGGGACTCTGGGGAGCGCCAGACCGGTGGCCGCGCGGATGGCCGCGACGATCGCCGGTGTGGACGAGATCGTCGGCGGTTCCCCGACCCCGCGCAGACCGTACGGCGCGTTCGGATCCGGCCGTTCCAGCACGTCGATGTCCATCGGCGGCATGTCCAGCACGGTCGGGATCAGGTAGTCGGTGAACGACGGGTTGCGGATCTTGCCGTCGACGGTCTGGATCTCTTCCATCACCGCGAGCCCGAGCCCCTGCGCCGAACCGCCCTGGATCTGGCCGAGCACGGCCTGCGGGTTGAGCGCCTTGCCGACATCCTGCGCGCAGTCGAGCGCGACGACCTTGATCAGGCCGAGTTCGGTGTCCACGTCCACGATCGCGCGATGCGCCGCGAAGCCATATTGGACATGCGCGTCGCCTTGCCCGGTCTCGGGATCGATGGGCGCGGTCGGCCGGTGCCGCCATTCCACCGTCTCGTCGAACACCTCGTCGCCGAGGACGTCGGCGAGATCGGCGAGTACGATTCCGTCGGAGGAGACGACCTTCCCACCGACGACGGTCAGCCGTCCTTCGACGTCGAGCCTGCCGGCCAGATGGCGGTGCAAGCCGGACCGTACGGCGACACATGCGGCCTGGACCGCACCGCCGGTCACGTAACTCTGCCGGGACGCCGACGTCGAACCGCCGTTGCCGATGTTCGTGTCCATCGGCAGGATCGTCACCTGCTCGATGCCCAGTTCGGTCCGCACGATCTGCTGCATGATCGTCACGAGCCCCTGGCCGACCTCGCAGGCCGCGGTATGCACCGTCGCCGCCGGTTCGCCGCCGACGAGCTGCAACCGCACCCGGGCCGTCGAGTAGTCGTCGAAGCCCTCGGAGAAGCAGATGTTCTTGATCCCGACCGCGTACCCGATCCCACGCACGACGCCTTCGCCGTGAGTCGTGTTGGAGACGCCGCCGGGCATCCGGCGCAGGTCGAGTTCGGCGTGTCCGGCGGGCAACGGCTTGGCGCGCAGTCGTTCCAGCAGTTCGGCGACCGGCGCCTCGGAGTCGACCACCTGTCCGGTCGGCATGATGCTGCCTTCGCTCATCGCGTTGCGGATCCGGATGTCGACCGGGTCGATACCGCAGGCCTCGGCGAGCTTGTCCATTTGGGACTCGTAGGCGAATCCTGCCTGCACGGCACCGAATCCGCGCATGGCACCACAGGGCGGGTTGTTGGTGTAGGTGCCCCAGCAGTCGATCGACACACTGTCCACATCGTACGGACCGACACCGAGGGTGGCGGCATTCGCGACCACCGCACCGGTGGACGAGGCGTACGCGCCGCCGTCCAGGTACAGCTTGGCCCTGACGTAGATCAGGTTTCCCTCGCGATCCGCGCCGTGCTCGTAGTACATCTTCGCCGGGTGGCGGTGCACGTGACCGTAGAAGGATTCCTCGCGGTTGTAGACCATCTTGACCGGTTTGCCGGTGTGCAGGGCGAGCAGGCAGGCGTGAACCTGGATCGAGAGGTCCTCACGTCCGCCGAACGCGCCGCCGACACCACCGAGAGTCAGCCGGACCTTGTCCTTGGGCAGCCCCAGCGCGGCGACGATCTGCTGCTGGTCGACGTGAAGCCATTGCGTCGCAACGTAAAGATCGACACCGCCCTCGGTGTCGGGGATCGCCATGCCGGACTCCGGGCCGAGGAACGCCTGGTCCTGCATGCCGACCTCGTAGACGCCGGACACCACGATGTCCGCGCCGAGCGACTGGTCGCCGCGCCGGATCTTGGCGTGCCGCACCACATTCCCACCGGGATGCAGCTCGGCACCCTCGCCGGCCACGGCCTTCTCTGAATCGGTGACGGGCTCGAGGACCTCGTAAGAGACCTTGATCCGCTTCATCGCGCGGCGCGCGGTCTCCGGGTGGTCGGCGGCGACGAGCGCGACCGGCTCGCCCTCGTACCGCACGACGTCGACGGCGAGCACGGGCTGGTCGGTGTGTTCCAGGCCGTATTTGTTGAGGCCGGGAACGTCCTCGTGCGTCAGCACCGCGTAAACCCCTTGCACCGCAAGGGCGTCGGTGAGGTCGATGCCGGTGATACGCGCGTACGGATGCGGGCTGCGCAGGGTCGCGCCCCACAGCATGTCCTCGTGCCACAGGTCCGACGAGTAGGCGAACTCACCGCGCACCTTGACCGTGCCGTCCGGACGGCGAGGGCTCGCGCCGACCCCGTTCGCGGTCGTCGTCTGCTTGAAGGTCTCGGTGGAGGTCATACCGTCTCCCTCAGCCGCGCACTGGCCACGGCCAGCTCACTGGCGATCTCGTCTTCGGATTCCTCGCGCAGCGATCCGTCGGTGACCACGGTGACCCCGTCGACGAACAGCCGCGCGAGCGGCGGCGTCGCACCGAGCACCAGCGCCGCGACGGGGTCGGTGATACCCGCGTAGAGAAGGCCGTTGAGGTTCCAAATGGCGAGGTCCGCCAGCTTGCCGACCTCGACCGAGCCCAGGTCCTTCTCGCGTCCGAGGCAGCGCGCGCCGCCCATCGTGCCCATCCACAGCGATTCGCGCGTGGTCAGCGCACGGGGTCCGCCACGCTGGCGGGCCTGCAGCAGCGACTGGTGCAGTTCCTCGCCAAGACCACCGGATTCGTTGGACGCGGCGCCGTCGACGCCCAGTCCCACCGGGACCCCGGCGTCGAGCAGCTGCCGGACCGGGGCGATCCCGGCGCCGATGCGCCCGTTCGACGTCGGGCAGTGCGCGGAGCCGGTCCCCGTCGCCCCCATCCGGCGGATCGCTTCCGGGGCAAGGTGAATCGTATGCGCGAGCCAGACGTCGTCACCGAGCCAGCCGAGCTTGTCGGCGTACTCGGCGGGCGTGCAGCCCACCTCGGCGAGGCACTGCTTCTCCTCGTCGTCCGTCTCCGCGAGATGCGTGTGGAGCCGGACTCCCTTGCGCCGTGCCAGCTCCGCCGCGCCGGACATCAGCCGCTCGCTCACCGAGAACGGTGAGCACGGGCCGGCGGCGATCTGCAGATGCGCGCCCGCGGAAGCGTCGTGGAACCGGTCGATCGCCGCTTCTGTACCGAGCAACGCGGCCTCGGTCTCCTCGACGAGGTTGTCCGGCGGGAGCCCGCCGTGGGATTCGCCGCGGTCCATCGAGCCGCGGACGACGTGCAGCCGCACGCCGATCCGGCCGCGGGCCGCGGCGAGCGCCTCGACCTGATCGCCGCCGTCACGCGGGAAGACGTAGTGGTGGTCGGCGACCGTGGTGCAGCCGGTGGTGGCGAGCCGCGCGAGCCCGGCCGTGGCCGCCGCGTGCGTGATGTCGGCGTCCAGCCTGCCCCAGATCGGGTAGAGCGCGACGAGCCATTCGAACAGCGTGTGGTCGGCGGCCAGCCCACGCGTTGCCCACTGGTAGAGGTGGTGGTGCGTGTTGATCAAACCGGGCGTGACCAGGTAACCCGAACCGTCGATCCGCTCGTCGTACTCGCCATCCGGCGCTTTGCCCGGGCCGACAGCGGCGATGCGATCGTTCTCGATGACGACGTGGCCCGAGGCGTGCTCGGTACCGGAGGGATCGACGGTGGCGATCGCGGCGTTCTCGATGACGGTCTTCACGCGGTGCCTCCCTTGGCTGCGGCCAACCGGACGGCGTCGAGAATCTTCTCGTATCCGGTACACCTGCACAGGTTCCCCGCCAGCGCCTCGCGAATCTCCTCATCGCTGGGGCTTTCGACCCGGTTGAGTAGATCGTGCGCGGCGACGACGAGGCCTGGGGTGCAGAAGCCGCACTGGACCGCACCCGCGTCCACAAAGGACTGCTGGACCGGGTCGAGCTTGTCGCCCTCGGCCAGCCCTTCGACCGTGCGGATCTCGCGGCCCTCGACCTGGCCGGCCGCGACCAGGCACGAGCACACCGGGACTTCGTCGAGATAGACCGTGCACGAACCGCATTCGCCCTGTTCACAGGCGTTCTTCGAACCCGGGAGACCGAGCCGCTCGCGGAGCACGTACAGCAGGCTCTCGCCCTCCCAGACGTCGTCGGCCTGGCGGGATTCGCCGTTGATCGTCACGTTCACGCGCACTCGCGTTCACCCTTCTGGAAGTCGTTCCACGCCCAGGTCAGCGTGCGTCGCGCCAGGACGGACAGCGCGTGCTTGCGATATTCGGCGCTGCCGCGGACGTCGTCGATCGGCGACGAGGCCTCGGACACCAGCACGCCGAAGTGGCGTTTGACCGAGTCGGCTATGGAGGCCTTCGTGCCCCAGGGCAGCTCCGCGGACAGGAATTCCTCCGCGGCGCTCGCCCTTCGCGGGGTCGGCGCGGCCGAGCCGACGGCGGCGCGGATCTCCGCCCTTTCGGGATGCAAGGCCAGCGCGAAGGAGCAGACCGCGATGACCATCGCGTTGCGCGTCCCGACCTTGGCGAACTGCTGCGGACCCGCATCGGCGGGCAGGTGGACGGCGGTGATCAGCTCGTCCGGTTCGAGGGCGTTGCGCTTGACGCCGAGATAGAACTCCTCCGCCGGGATGCGCCTGATCCCGCGCACCGACGCCACCTCGACCTCGGCGCCGAGCACGAGGAGCACCGGATGCGTGTCGCCGGCGGGCGACGCGGCGCCGAGATTGCCGCCGACGGTGCCCCGGTTGCGGATCTGCGGGGACCCGACCGTGCGCGAAGCCATCGCCAGCGCGGGCAGAACTTCACCCAGCTCAGCGATCACCCGGACGTAGGGGACGGCGGCGCCGAGCCGGATGCGGCCGTCCGCCGCGGACCACTCGGCGAGCTCGCCGACGCGGTTGAGATCCAGCAGAGCGTCGGGGCGGCGGTGGTCGAAGTTCAGCTCCACCATGACGTCCGTGCCGCCCGCGATGGGCACCGCGTCGGGCCGCTCGGCCTTGACGGCGAGCGCCTCGGTCAGCGAGCTGGGGCGCAGGAAATCCACTCTCGGGCTCCTAGGTGTTGCGGCGGGCTGTGACGGCTGACTCAGTAGACGCCCTGTGCCCGTACTGCGGCAACGGTGGCGAACCATGAAATCGGCCCAGCACAAGCCGGTCGATTTGTGGTTTCCTACAAACCTGATGACGACCGTGAAAACTCTGTTGACCCTTCCCGGGCTGCGCTTGCGTCTCCGCGCCGGGACGGGGCTGCTCGACCGTCCGGTGTCCCGGATCTACGTCACCGAGCTACCCGACCCCGGCCGGTACGTCTCGGCGGGCGAACTCGTCCTGAGCGGGTTGCTGTGGTGGCGCGGACCGGGCGATTCCGAGGCCTTCGTCGCCGCGCTGGCCCGGTCGGGAGCCGCGGCGCTGGCCGCGTCCGGCGCGGATTCCGACGGCATTCCCGAAGACCTCGTCGACGCGTGCGCGCGGCACGGCATCCCGCTGCTGGAGGTGCCGACGGACCTCTCGTTCGCCGTGGTCACCGAACGCGTGGTGCTGGCCGTGGCCGCGTCGGCGGAGGGCGCCCGCAAGCGTTTGCTGTCCGCCGCCACCGAGGACGCGTCGGTGGACGCTCTCCTGGAACGCGCGCGGGCGGAGCTCGACCTCCCTTGCTGGGTCGTCCAAGCGGCCGGGCGGCTGAACACCGAGGACGCGGCGCTGGTGCGGCGGTTCGTCGCCGCGGGCGGGCGCCGGGTCGAGGCGGAGGGCAGATCCGTCATGCCGATCGGCGGCAGGCACGCGGTCCCGTGGCTGCTCGCCATCGGCGGCCCGCTGACCGCGGCTCAGGCCGAGATCGCCGAGGAGCTGGCGGGGCTGATCGGGCTCGCGCGCACGCGGGCCGACGAGGTCCGCGCGGTCACCGACCGGGTACTGGAGCCCTTGCTGGCGGCGCTGGACGAGGGCGGTGACCCGCATGCCGCGCTGACCGCGACGGGCCTGGACGGCGACTTCCGCTTCGTCGTCGCGAGAACCGAAGGGACCGAGGACGCTCGCGCGATCCTGACCGAGCTACTGCCGTCCGGCGCGCTCGTCGGGCCGGCCGGAGAGCAGACCTGGGCGCTCGTCGAGGACAACGGCGCCTGGCCGGACGACTGGCCGGAGACAACGGCCAGTGCTCTGTCCACAGTGGAACCGCTGCTGCCATGCAGCCGCGTTTTCATCGGGATTAGCGACCGCGCCTCCGTGTCGATTCTGAAGGGCGCCAAGGAAGTCGCCCGGTACGCCCTGGCTGTGGCGGCGGAGCGGCCGGGCACTATCGAAGTCGTCCCCGGCGGCGATATCGGGATGCACCGGCTGCTGCTGGCAGGAACGCCCGACGACCTGCGGGCGGCGTTACGCCAGCGGGTACTGGGCCCACTGCTGAGCTACGACGCCGAACAGGGCACCGACCTCGTGCACACCCTGCGCGTCTTCCTCGAATCCTCCGGCTCGCCCACGCGAGCGGCGCGGGCGCTGCACGTCCACGTCAACACGCTGCGATACCGGATCGGCCGGGCGAGCGAACTGCTCGGCGCCGACCTGACCGAGTTCACCGAGCAGCTGGACGTCTACTTGGCCTTGTCGGCAGGGAGCTGAAATGGGCATCACCACGGCGAAAGAAGCCGCTTACGATCCGCGTGTCGTCGCCTTCGGGCGGCTGCAGGGCTCGGCGAACCGGCTCGAGTACATCCTCGGGCGCGCCTTGGAGACCGAATGCGGGATCTCGCATCTGATGTTCGAGGTCCTGCTCATCGTCGGCCGCTCCGGCGAAGACGGGATGAGCATGCGCGCCATCGCGCAGGAACAGGTCCTGACCACCGGCGGCGCGACCCGGCTCGTCGACCGCATGACGACCCTCGGCCTGGTGGTCCGGACCTCGGACGCCAAGGACCGCCGCGTGCAGATCGTCCGGCTCACCGAACTCGGTGAAGAGACCACGGTGCGGGCGGCGCAAGTCCATGTCGAGAACATCCAGCGGTTCTTCCTCGATCCCCTGCCCGAGAACCATCGCGAGCAGTTCACCCAGGATCTCCGGACCCTGAGCCACTTCGCTCGGGATTCTCTCCCCCGGCTTCGCTAGTGTCCTTCGTCGGAAATGCGTGAGGGCCACCCTCACGCACTTTCGCGCCCCGGCCGACCGCGGACCGAGCCGCGGCGAAGGAGCGAACATGACCAGGAATACCTGACTCGTCAGATACCATCGGGCTCATCATGAAGCTCGTATATATCTTCGACGCGTATTGTGGCTGGTCCTACGGGTTCGCCCGCACCATGGCGGACGTCGCGCGCCGGCATCCCGAACTGCCCGTCGAGGTGGTGTCGGGCGGTCTGTTCATCGGCGGGCGCAGGGTGCCGATCCGGCAGTTCGGCTACCTCCAGGGCGCCAACGCCGAGATCACCAAGCGCACCGGAGCGCCGTTCGGGGAGAGCTACGAACGCCTCGTCTCCGACGGCGGGTTCGTCATGGACTCCGAGGCCGCCGCGTGCGGAATGGCGGCGTTGCGTGACGTGGCGCCCGAGAACGCGGTCCGCATCGCGGCCCTGCTGCAGGAGGCGTTCTACATCGACGGGTTGAGCCTCTCGGAGGTCTCGACCTACCGGATCGTCGCGCAGCGGGCCGGGCTGGACGGCGACGCCGTCGAAGCCGCGCTCGACCGGGTCTCCGCCGCGGACGACTTCCTGCGAGCCAGGGAACTGGGCGTCACGGGGTATCCGACGCTGCTCGCGGACTACGGGGACCGGGTGGTGACGCTGGTTTCCGGGAACGCGAGCGCGGACGAGGTGGAACGGCGCATCGGAGCCCTGGTCACCTCGTGAGTGGCGATGACGGTTAGAACCGTCATTACCGCTCACGAGCCCTAAACTCGCGCCATGCCCGAACCGTCCCTGCCCGCCCTCCGCACGGCGACCCATGACGACGCCAAGGCCGTCGCGGAGATCTGGTACCGCGGCTGGCAGGAAGCCCACATCGGCAACGTCCCCGACGAACTTCTCCAAGCACGGACCAAGAAGTCGTTCTGGGAGCGCGCGGCCGAGCATGTCGCGGATACCTCGGTCGCGACCGTCGACGGCAAGGTCGGTGGGTTCGTGATGGTGATCGGCGACGAGGTCGAGCAGGTCTACGTGTCGGCCGGCCATCGGGGAACCGGGGTCGCGGCGGCGTTGCTCGCGGAAGCGGAGCGGCTCGTCAAGGCGAACGGTCACGGGCGCGCTTGGCTCGCCGTAGCACCCGGCAACGCGCGGGCCCGCCGGTTCTACGAACGCCAGGGCTGGGTCGACGAAGGACTCTTCGACCATCAGGCGCCCGGGCCGGATGGGCCGATTTCCGTGCCGTGCCGGCGTTACGTCAAACCCTTGTCCTGAGTCTTCCAGCTCATTCGGCCGCGACGGTCTCCTTCTTGGCGACCGGCTTCTCCAGCGCCTCCAGCATCTTCTCGCGATCCAGCTGCTTCTCCGACTTCGCCACCACGAAGGTCGCGACGCAGTTCCCCAGCAGGTTCACGAAAACGCGCATCGAGTCCATCAGGCGGTCCGCGCCGAGCAGCAGGGCGACCCCGGCCACCGGGAACGCGCCGATCGCGGCGGCGGTCGCGGACAGCGCGAGGAACGACGAGCCGGGCACGCCGGCCATGCCCTTCGACGTCAGCATGAGGATTCCGACGGCAAGCAGCTGCTGCCCGAGCGACATGTCGACCCCGAACGCCTGCGCCAGGAACACCGTGGAGATCGACAGGTAGATCGTCGCGCCGTCGAGGTTGAACGAGTATCCGGTCGGCACCACGAGGCCGGTCGCTGCGCGCGAGCATCCCGCGTCGGTCAGCTTCGTCATTATCCGCGGCATCACGGATTCGGTCGACGCCGTGCCGAGAGCGAGCAGGAACTCCTCACGGGCGTAGCGAATGAAGCGCCAGATCGAATCACCCGCGTAGAACCGGGAGATCACGGCCAGGATCAGGACGAACAGCACACCCGCGCCGTAACAGGCGGCGATGAGTTTCGCGTACGTCCCGAGCGTCGAAATCCCGTACTGGCCGATGATGAAGGCCATCGCGCCGAACGCGCCGATCGGGGCGACGCGCATGATCCAGCCCATCACCTTGAAGATGATCTGCTGGACCTGGTCGACGAACCCGAGAACCAGTGGCGCCCGTTCCCGGCCGATGGCCGCCAGTGCAACGCCGAAGAACACCGCGAACACCAGCACCTGTAGCAACTGGTTCTCCGCGAAGGCGTTGATGACGCTGTCCGGGATCGTGTGCAGCAGGAAGTCGCCGATCGACGGCAACTGGCCGCCGTTGGTC
Organism: uncultured Actinomycetota bacterium; assembly: GCA_963766045.1. Taxonomy (GTDB): domain Bacteria; phylum Actinomycetota; class Actinomycetes; order Mycobacteriales; family Pseudonocardiaceae; genus Amycolatopsis. The sequence continues at coordinate 653,506 of CAVXYN010000004.1, forward strand.
TTCTTCGCCACCGCGTTCGGGTCGAGCGTCGCCGGGTCGATGTTCAATCCGCTGCCCGGTTTGAACACGTTGGCGATCAGGAGCCCGAAGATCAGCGCGAACGTCGTGACGATCTCGAAGTACAGGATCGCCTTGAAGCCGATCCGGCCGACGGCCTTGAGATCACCGACCGCGGCGATCCCGGTCACGACGACACAGAAGATCAGCGGCGCGATGATCATCTTGATCAGCCGGATGAAACCGTCGCCGATCGGTTTCAGCTCCGCGCCGAACGACGGCCAGAAGTGTCCGATCAGGACACCGGCCACCACGGCGACCAGCAGTTGCACGAACAAGGACTTGTACCAGCGCCCACCCGCGATCGACATGACCGCAACCTAGGTGGTGAATGTTCCACCCAGGTTACGGTCCGCTGTATCCCTGTTCTCAGCTGATCGCCTGCTTCACCAGCGCGCCGATCTTCGCCTCGTCGGCGGCGCTCAGTTCGGTCAGCGCGAACGAGGTCGGCCACAGGGCGCCCTTGTCGAGGTTCGCTTCGTCGCTGAAACCGAGCGTCGCGTACCGGGCCTTGAACTTCGCCGCGCTCTGGAAGTGGACGACCACCTTGCCGTTGCGGGCATACGCCGGCATCCCGTACCACAGCTTGGGCGTGAGACTCGGAGCGTAGGCCTTGATCACGGCGTGCACTCGTTCGGCGAGCACGCGGTCGGAATCCGACATCTCGGCGATCTTCGCTAGCACGTCGGGCTCGGTGTCGGCCTTGGCGCCCTGCCGGGCGGCCTTCAGATCCTTGGCGTGCTCCTTCATCGCGTCGCGTTCCTCGGCGGTGAAACCGTCGTACTTCGAGGTGGTGGCGGCGGTCTTCTTCGTGGTCGACATGACTACGTTCCTCTCATTGTTTCGGTCTTGTTCGGAAAGGGGTCAGAATTCGCCGGCCTGCTGGCGGGTCGATGCGTTGAGCCGGTTGAAGGCGTTGGTGATCGCGATGGTGAGCAGCAGCGCGGCCAGTTCCTTCTGGTCGAAGTACTTGGCGGCCACATCCCATACGTGATCCGGCACCGGATCCGGGCTGTCGGCCAGCCGGGTAACGGCCTCGGTCAGCGCCAGCGCGGCGCGTTCCTCGTCGCTGAACGATGACGACTCGCGCCACGCGACGACGGTGTGCACCTGATTCGCGGTCGCGCCGTGCAGGTGGGCCTGGTGAGCCCCACCTGCCACACACGAGGCGCAGCCGTTGATCTGACTGGCCCGCAGGTTGCTCAGTGCCAGAAGCTTCCCGTCGACCCCGGCAACCTCGATGGCCTTGGTGAGGGCCATCAGCGCCGTCATCGCCTCGGGGATCAGAACCGCCGGGTTCGGCATCCGCTCGGTCGACATCGCTTCTCCTTTGCCGGGGTGTTGCTGACAGGAGTAATCCGACCATTCGCGCACCGTTTCCCGCGCCGTCCGTGGGACACCGTGGGACACGGAGAAGCGGGTCTACCAGCGCGAACACCTCGGCGATCCGGTCGCGTGGGGCGGGACGCGTACGGTGTTGCACGTGTCCAGCCCCCACGAGCGACTGGTCGACCAGCTAGCGCGGATCAAGGAACTCAGCGGGCTGAGCCTGCGTGCTCTCGCCCAGCAGTCGGGCCTGAGCAGCTCATCACTTTCCCGCTACCTGAGCGGCCGGCTCGTGCCGCCGTGGGAAGCCGTCGTGGCACTGTGCCGGACCGTGCGCCGCGACCCCCGGCCACTGCGCGCGATCTGGGTGGAGGCGGCCAAAGCCGGCGCGGCGCCCGCCCCGCGCCGCAACGACGTGCCCGCCGACCTGTTCGACTTCACCGGCCGGGAGGCGGAGTCCGCGCGCGTCGTAGAGCTGCTGCGCACCGTGGGCTCGGTCGCGATCGACGGCATGGCGGGTGTCGGCAAGACCAGCCTGGCCGTGCACCTGGCCCACCGGCTCGCCCCGGCCTATCCGGACGGCGGGCTCTACCTCGACCTGCACGGTTTCACCCCGGGTCAGGAGCCGCTGGAGCCGCACGCGGCGCTGGGCCTGCTGCTGAGCGCGCTGGACGTCACCCATCCACCGGCAGGCGCGGCCGAACGCGCGGCACTCTGGCGGTCGGAGCTGTCCCGCCGTCGGGCGCTCGTCGTACTGGACAACGCGGTCGACGCGGAGCAGGTACGCACGCTGCTGCCCGGTGCGGGGAAGTCCGCGGTTCTGGTCACCAGCCGCCAACGGCTGGTGAGCTTGGACGGGGTGCCGCCGGTGTCCCTGGAGCCACTGGCCGACGGCGACGCGGCGCATCTGTTCGGCAAGGCCGCCGGACTCGACCTCGCCGATCCGGACGCGGTCGGCCAAGTTCTGCTGCAATGTGGCGGACTCCCATTGGCGCTGCGCATGGCGGGTGCGCGCCTTCGCCACCGTCCAGGGTGGACGGTGGCGGTACTCGCCGAACGGCTGCGCGACAACGCCGGGCGCTTCGATTCGGCGTTCGGCATGTCACTCCAGCAGCTCGACACCGCCCAGCGCCGCGTGTTCCGGCTGCTCGGCGTGCTCCCAGGCGACGGCTTCGACGCGGCTGCGGCGAGCGCGCTCGCCGACCTTCCGCCCGACCGGGTCGAGGAGGTACTGGAGGAGCTGCTCGACGCCCACCTGGTCCAGGAGCCCTCACCCGGGCGGTACCGGATGCACGACCTGATCCGGCGGTACGCGGCCGACCTCGCCGCCGACGAGGAGCCACAGGCCGAAGCCGCCCTGCACCGGGTCCTGAACCACTACTTGGCGCAGGCGGTCGCCCATGAGCAGACGCTGCCCTCGCCGTATCGCGCGAAACCCTCGCCGGGCGATCCGGCGAAGGCCATGGCCTGGTTCGACCTCGAGTACCCCAACCTGGTCGCCTGTTTCGACGCCGCGGTGCGGCTCGGCGCGGACGAAGTGGTCGCCGGGCTTCCGCAGGCCATGCGAATCTGGTTCTTCCGGCACCGCGGCACGGACGATCAGGCCCGCCTGCTCGAGGCCGCGGCGGCCGCCTCCGGACGCCTCGGTCGCGACCAGGAGCGGGCCTGGATGCTCTCGGACCTCGGCTTCGCCCGTGCCGCCGCCGGACGCCTCACCGAAGCGCTCTCCGCCTACGACCTGGCCGAACAGTGCGGGCCGGACAACGACCTCGCGGCGGGTCTGACCCTGCGCATCGGCTTCGTGCGCCGGGATCTCGGCGACCTCGAAACGGCACAGGTGTACTTCCGGCGGGCACGCGAGCTGTTCGAGAAGATCGGGCAGCGCGGCGGGCAGTCCCAGGCGCTGGCCTTCGACGGCTGGGTGACCCTCCACTTGGGACGGCACGGCGACGCCGTCGAACTCGCCAAGGCTTCCCTCGCGGTGGCCGGCGGGCCCGCCCGGATCACCGGACTGGTCACCCTCGGCCTCGCACTGGCACCGGACCAACCGGCGGAATCGCTACGGACCTTGAAGGACGCGTTGCAGCTGGCCGAACAGCACGATCTTCGCCACAACCAGGCGTGGTGCCACAACTATCTGGGTGTCGCACTGCGGGTCATGGGTTCACCCGAGGAAGCGCTCGAACACCACCGGCGCGCCTTCGAGCTCCTTGAACCGCTGGCCGAAGTACAGCTGGAGATGGACTGTCTGCATGCCTACGCCGAGACATGCCGCGTCGCCGACCGCCATGACGAAGCGCTGAAGCTGCTCGACCGGATCACCGAACTGGCGCGTGAACTGAACCGGCCACACGACGAAACCCTGGCCCAGGCGGCACGGGAAGCCATCGTCACCGACGTCGGGCGTAATCATCCAAAGTAGACCGATCGAACGGGAGCTCGCTCTCGTCGAGCGCCCCACAGTCCAAGCCCCGCAACAGAAAGTTCGCCAAAGCCTGCGCCGTGGCAGGCTCATCGAGGACGCCGCGAGCGGTCTTGTCGGCATAGTCACGCAGCCGTCCATGCGCTGCTGGGAAACCTTCGCGGAAGAAGGCGTACGTCGCCGCGAACCGCGTCGGCAGCTGGTGCGGATGAAGATCCCAGCCCTGGTAGAAACCACGTTCGAGCGAGCGCCGTACGAGCCGCAAGTGTTCGCGCCACGCGGGCAAAAGAGCATCGCCGACGGGCAGCTTGTTCGTCGACCCGTCCGACAACCGGACGCCGGTTCCCGCCGCCGAGACCTGCATGAGCTGCTTGGCGAAGTCTGCGGCCGGATGTTCCATGCTCTGGTACTCGGCGCTGATCCCGAGACCCGCGCTGTAGTCGTAGGTTCCGTAGTGCAGCCCGGAACACCGCCCCCGCGCGGCCTGGATGATCCGCGCCACGGCAACGGTTCCGTCGACGTCCACAATGGACTGGGAGGTCTCGATCTGGATCTCGAACCGCAACGCGCTCTCAGGTAGGCCGTACGCGGATTCCAGGCGTTCCATGACATCCGCGGCGAGTTCGACCTGCTCGACCGCGGTCACCTTCGGCAGCGTGACGACGAACCCCTCCGGCAGCGGCCCGCTTTCCAGCAGTCCCGCCAAAAAGAGATCCAGCGTGCGGATACCGCGACGACGGGTCGCCTGTTCGAAGCTCTTGAACCGGATGCCCACGAACGGAGTGCCGCCGGTGATGGCGAGGGTGCGTCCCGCGGCGAGCGCGGTGGCGTCTTCCTCGTCGTCACCGGGTTTGCCGTAGCCGTCTTCGAAATCGATCCGCAGATCCTCGATCGGCTCGGTCAGCAGTTTGGTCCGGACGCGGTCGGCGACGTCGGCGTCGAGACCCAGCTGGTGGGCGTGCTCGCCGAAGACCCGTAGCGCCTGCTTGCCCCAATCCGCGACGAGCCGCGTCTTGAACTTCGACGCGGGCACGTACACGGTGTGCACCGGCTGGCGGCCGGGCGGCTCGCCGGGATACCTGGCCGCGACGCGCGCGTCCGCCTCGGCGAGGCGCGCGTCCGCGGCGGTGTAGACGTCCTCGGTGAGCCGCCCGTTCCCCATCGCGCTACTTGATCCGCTCGTAGGCGGGCAGCGTCAGGAAGTCCGGGAACTCGTCGGCGAGCGCGACCTGCTCGAACAGCTCGACGGCGGGCTCCAGCAGCTCGGGCTTGATCTCCGCGGTCAGTTCGCCGCGGACTTCGGCCAGCACACCGCGCACGAGTTCCTCGGTGACCTTGTCGCCGGTGTCGAGCTCGGTGCCGTTGCGCACCCACTGCCAGAGCTGCGAACGCGAGATCTCCGCGGTGGCCGCGTCCTCCATCAGGTTGTGGATCGCCGCCGCGCCGTTGCCGCTCAGCCAGGAGGCGATGTACCGGATGCCTACGTCGACCGCCGCGCGCAGCCCGGCCGCCGTGGCGCCGCCAGGGGTGGACGCGACGTCGAGGAGCTGGTCCGCGGTCACGGACACCTCGTCACGGGTCCGGTCGAGCTGGTTCGGCCTGTCGCCGAGGACCTTGTCGAACTCCTCGCGGCAGATGCCGACCATGCCGGGGTGCGCGACCCACGAACCGTCGAAGCCGTCACCGGCCTCACGGCTCTTGTCCGCGCGAACCTTGTCCAGCGCGGCCGCGGTGACCTCGGGATCGTTGCGGTTCGGGATGAACGCGGCCATCCCGCCGATCGCGAAGGCGCCGCGCTTGTGGCAGGTGCGCACCAGCAGTTCGGTGTACGCGCGCATGAACGGCGCGGTCATGGTGACCGAGTTGCGGTCCGGCAGCACGAACTTCTCACCGGCGTCGCGGAAGTACTTGATCATGCTGAAGAGGTAGTCCCAGCGACCGGCGTTCAGGCCGGAGGCGTGCTCGCGCAACTCGTAGAGGATCTCCTCCATCTCGAACGCCGCCGGGATGGTCTCGATCAGCACGGTCGCCCGGACGGTGCCGTGCTCGATGCCCAGCGTCTTCTCCGCGTGGGTGAACACGTCGTTCCACAGCCGCGCTTCGAGATGGCTCTCCATCTTCGGCAGGTAGAAGTACGGGCCCTTGCCACGGTTGAGCAGCTCCTGCGCGTTGTGGAAGAAATGCAGGCCGAAGTCGACCAGCGCGCCGACGGCCTGGCGCCCGCCGAAAGACAGGCCCCGCTCGTCGAGGTGCCAGCCACGCGGGCGGACGACGATGGTCGCGTGCTCGACGTCGTCCTTCAGCGCGTAGCTCTTGCCGCCGCTCTCGAGCGTGATGTTCTCGCGGATGGCGTCGTACAGGTTGATCTGGCCGGAGACGACGTTCGCCCAGTGCGGCGTATTGGCGTCCTCAAGGTCGGCGAGCCAGACCTTGGCGCCGGAGTTCAGCGCGTTGATGGTCATCTTGCGGTCGGTCGGACCGGTGATCTCGACACGGCGGTCGCGCAGCGCCGGCGGGGCCTCGGCCACGCGCCAGTCACCCTCGCGGATCTCCTTGGTCTCGGGAAGGAAGTCGAGCTTCCCGGTGGTCCGGGCCTGCTCGCGGCGCTTGCTCCTCGCCTGGAGCAGCTCATCGCGGCGGCCGGCGAAGGCGTCGTGCAGACCGGCGAGGAAGGCGAGCGCCTCCGGTGTGAGGATCTCGTCCCCACGCTCGACCGGATCTCCGAGCACCTGGACTTCAGACATTGCGAAACACCCCGAGTTCGTAAGATAACGTCCCTACGGTTTTACATGACGGACTATAGTTTCTGCATAGCGGAACCTCAACGCCGACGTAAGGAGGGCCACCTGTGGCGGCGGAGAAGAACGGGCGCGACGGCGGCGTCCAGTCCCTACAGCGGGCCTTCGAGCTCCTCGAGCATCTCGCGGACACCGGGGGTGAGGCCAGTCTTTCGGAGCTCGCGGCCCTGTCCGGGTTACCGATGCCGACTATCCACCGGTTGATCCGGACGCTGGTGGACCTCGGTTACGTCCGGCAGAACACCAACCGCCGGTACGCGCTGGGCGCGCGGCTGATCCGGCTGGGCGAGAACGCGAGCATGCAGTTCGGCTCCTGGGCGCGGCCGTTGCTGGCGGAACTGGTCGACGAGGTCGGCGAGACGGCGAACCTCGCCGTGCTCGAACGCGACGAGGTCGTCTACGTCGCCCAGGTGCCGTCCAAGCACTCGATGCGGATGTTCACCGAGGTCGGACGGCGTCTGCTGCCGCACGGCACCGGCGTCGGCAAGGCGATGCTCGCGCATCTGCCCGCCGACGACGTCACGGCGCTGCTCTCGCGGACCGGCATGCCTTCGTACACCGAGCACACCTTCATCGATCAGGACGCCCTGATGCGCGAGCTGGAGAAGATCGCGACGCAGGGCTACGCACTCGACGAGGCCGAGCAGGAGCTGGGCGTCCGATGCGTCGCCGTGGCCGTTCCCGGCGCACCGGTTCCGGCGGCGGTTTCGGTGTCCGGCCCGTCCGGGCGGCTCACGATGGAGGCCGTCGAGCGGATCGCGCCTGCCGTTCAGCGGATCGCGACCGCGCTCGGCTCGACCCTCTCGCGTGACGGCGTCACCGTCTGACGGCTACCTGACGAGGCGGGTCTGCAGACCGTCGAGCATACGGTCGAGCCCGTAGCGGAACTTTTCGTCCCGGAGCTTCCGCGGGTCCACCTTGGCGTCGTACTGCGCGATCCGGTCCCGCTGGTGCGGATACTCCTGCGAAGCCTCCTCGACGGCGGGCCGCAGCAGTTCCGCCCATTCCTGCTCGGTCCGGCCGCTTTTCGCGAGCGTGGTCAGCCAGGCCGCCTCGCTGGTGCCCACGCCGATGACGTAGGCGACGACCGCGCTGATCGCCTGCTCCGCCTCGTCGCCGGGGAATCCCGCGGCCTCGAACAGGGTCAGCAGCCGCTCGTTGAGCCGCATCACGTTCGGCCCGAGATACGACAGGCCCACCGCCCCGAGCAGGGAAGCGATCCACGGGTGCCTCAGGATCATCGCCCGCACGCTCTGGGCGCCGACGATCGCCGGCTCACGCCACTTCTCCGGATCGCCGATCTCCGGCACGGTGATCTCACCGTAGACCTCGTCGACGACCAGTTCGATCAGCTCGTCCCGGTTGGCCACATGCCGGTAGAGCGAGGTCGCGCCCGCGTTCAGCGCGGTGCCGAGCCTGCGCATGCTCAGCGCCTCGACGCCTTCGACGTCCAGTAGCCGGATGGCCTCCGCGACGATCTGTTCCTGACTCAACGCGGGCTGATCCCGCTTGCGGCGGGGGCGGGTCCAGACCGACTGGATCGGCTTCTCGTCGACTGCCATTCGACCTCCTCTGCGGTTGCCTCCCACTGTAGCGCACGACGTACCCCCTTGCGAACGGCGTTGGCCTATGCGTACAGTGTGCGCAACGACGGAACAACGTACGCAACAACTACTCCCCGAGGGGTTTCCGATGGAAGCGATGGAAGGGCGCCACCCGCGCCGCTGGTGGATCCTGATCGTGCTGTGCCTGAGCACACTCGTCCTGGTCGTCGACAACATGGTGCTGACGGTGGCCGTCCCGCCGCTGGCCGAGGACCTGCGGGCCAGTGCGCAGGACGCGCAGTGGATCCTGGACTCCTACATCCTGGTCTTCGCCGGACTACTGCTCACCTCGGGAAGCCTCGGAGACCGCTTCGGCCGCCGGAAGGTGATGGTCATCGGCCTCGCCCTGTTCGGGCTGGCCTCACTGGTGGCCGCGTTCGCGGCGAGTCCGCTCGAACTCATCGTCGCCCGCGCCGTGATGGGCGTCGGTGGTGCGCTGATCATGCCGAGCACGCTTTCGATCCTGATCACCGTCTTCGACGAGAAGGAACGCCCCAAGGCCATGGCCGCGTGGAGCGCCGTCGCGATGCTCGGCATGATCGGCGGCCCGGTACTCGGTGGCGTGCTGATCGCCTGGTTCTGGTGGGGCGCCGTGTTCCTGATCAACGTCCCGATCGTCGTCCTCGCCGTGATCGCCGCGCTCACGCTGATGCCGGAGTCGAAGGGCCCGTGGCAGAAGCCGGACCCGCTCGGCGCCATCCTCTCCGCCGCCGGTATGACCGCGCTGGTCTGGACGATCATCGAACTGCCCAAGCACGGCCTCACCGAACCCGGCACGCTCATCCCGGCCGCGATCGCCGTGGTCTCCCTGGTCGGTTTCGTTCTCTGGGAGCGGCACACGCCGTCGCCGATGGTCCCGCTCAAGCTGTTCCGCAGCCGCAACTTCAGCGGTGGCAGCTTCTCGCTGACGCTGGTGCAGATCGGTAACGGTGGTCTGCTGCTGATCCTGACCCAGTACCTCCAGTTCGTCCTCGGCTACACGCCGACCGAAGCGGGTCTCGCCTTCATCCCGATGGCCATCGCGTCGCTCGCCTTCAACACCGTCGGTGCGACTCTCGGCCAGAAGATCGGCAACCGGGCGCTGGCGACCATCGGCCTGATCGTGATGGCGGGCGGGTTCGGAATGCTTTCGACCCTGTCGGCGCACGAAGGTTTCCTCCTGCCGGCGATCGCCCTGTTCCTGCTCGGCGCCGGTGGCGGACTGGCGATGCCTGCCGCGATCGCGGCCCTGATGGGCGAGGTCCCGCCGGAGCAGGCCGGGGTCGGTTCCGCGCTCAACGACACCATCCAGCAGATGGGCGCCGCGCTCGGTATCGCCATCCTCGGGAGCATCGTGTCGAGCCTGTTCACCGCGAACATGCCCGAATCCGCCCCCGCACAGGCCCGGCTTTCGATCGGTGACGCCTTCGCCACCGGCAACGGCGGCCTGATCGACGCGGCCCGCGAGTCGTTCGCCTCGGCCATGTCCGTCACGTTCCTCGCGAGCACGGTCGGTGTGCTGGCCGCCGCGGTGGTCGCCTTCTGTGTGATGCGAGACCGCAAGGACTCCCCCGCCGACTCCCCCGAACCGGCCCCCGTCGCCGCCTGAGCCCAATGCGCGTGAAGGCCCCCTTCCCTCGGCTGAGCCGAGGGAAGGGGGCCTTCACGCGCTACTACCTTCTAGCTCAGCAGGGCTTCGACGAACGCGCCCGGCTCGAACGGCGCCAGGTCGTCCGGGCCCTCGCCGAGGCCGACCAGCTTGACCGGCACCCCGAGTTCGCGCTGCACCTGGAACACGATGCCGCCCTTCGCGGTTCCGTCCAATTTGGTCAGCACGATGCCGGTGACGTCGATGACCTCCGAGAACACGCGGGCCTGCATAAGCCCGTTCTGGCCGGTGGTGGCGTCGAGTACCAGCAGCACCTCGTCGACTTTGGCCTGCTTCTCGACGACTCGCTTGACCTTGCCCAGCTCGTCCATCAGGCCGGTTTTGGTGTGCAGGCGGCCGGCGGTGTCGATCAGCACCGCGTCCACGCCGGTGTCGATGCCACGTTTGACCGCGTCGAAGGCGACCGCCGCCGGGTCCGCGCCTTCCTTGCCCCGCACGACTTCCGCGCCCACTCGCTCGGCCCAGGTCTGCAACTGGTCGGCCGCCGCGGCGCGGAAGGTGTCGGCCGCGCCGAGCACCACGGTGCTCCCCTGCGCGACGAGCACGCGGGCCAGCTTGCCGGTGGTGGTCGTCTTACCAGTCCCGTTGACGCCGGCGACCAGGACCACCGCGGGCTGTTTCTCGCCGTCGACGACATGCGGCAGTGCCCGCACTGCGCGCTGCGCGTCGGTCGACAATGCGGCCGTGAGCACCTCCTGCAGCACCACGCGGGCCTCTTCCGACGTCCGCACGGCACGACGGCTCATCTCGTCACGAAGGCGTTCGACGATCTCGGTGGTCGTCGCCGCGCCGAGGTCCGCCATCAGCAATGTGTCTTCGACGTCCTGCCAGGAGTCCTCGTCGAGGGTGCCGGCGCCCAGCAGCCCGAGCAGGCTCTGCCCGAACACCGAACGCGACTTCGACAGCCTGCCGCGCAGCCGTTCGATCCGGCCCGTCGCAGGCGCGATCTCCTCGACAGACTCTTCGGCCGGTTCGGGCAGCTGGACGTCTTGGACGGTCCGCTGCTCCGAGTCCCTCGGCACCGAAGCGTCGTCGCCGACCGCGGGCTGGCCGTCGACCTCGGGCCGGTCCTCGACCGGATGCTCGGACGTCTCCTCGGTTTCCTCGGTTTCAGTGCCGCCCGGCGCCAGCGCGATACCGCCGCTCGCGGTGTACCCGCCGCCCTTCGGCTTCTCCCGCTCGACAGCCTTGGACTCGTCCAGGCTGATCCGGCGGCGGCGCGCGATGAACAGCCCGGCCACCAGAACGGCGACCAGGACCACGACGGCAACGACAACGATCCAGAACCAGGGGGTGCTCGACACGGCGCCATCTTCGCATCCGCACCGGGTTCACCGCAGACGCCCCTACGTCGATCTTGCAAAGTGCCCACCGGATAAGACTCATTTCGGTCAAGAAGAAACGACGTCGCTTGCGCGGCCTCCGGCAAAAGGGCTAGACCACTCCGAATGACGGTTTACTCCGGCGCTGGGGTCCGGGTGATCGGACTGATCTCCGGCACGTCGATCGACGGGATCGATGTGGCGGCCGCCGAGCTGCGCGGATCCGGTGAAACCGTCGTACTGACACCGCTCGGACAACTCGAAGTCCCCTATCCCGAAACGCTTCGGCAGGACCTGCTCGACGCGTTGCCGCCGAACCAGTGCAGCGCGGAGAGACTTACCCGGCTGGACACCCTGGTCGGCCAGGCCTTCGCCGACGCGGCGGCGCGCGGGATCGAAGAACTGGCGGGCGGCAAGGCCGACGTCGTCGCCTCTCTCGGTCAAACGGTGTTCCACTGGGTCGAGAACGGCACCGCGCGCGGCACGCTGCAGCTCGGCAATCCCGCGTGGATCGCCGAACACACGGGTCTGCCGGTGGTCGCAGACCTCCGCGTGCGCGACGTCGCGGCCGGCGGGCACGGTGCCCCGCTCGCGAGCACATTGGACGCGATGTGGCTGCGGGATCTCACGGCGTTCGGACCGGTCGCCGCGCTCAACATCGGCGGGATCGCGAACATCACCGTGGTCCCGGCCGAAGGTGACGTCCTCGCCTACGACACCGGCCCCGGGAACGCTTTGCTCGACATCGCCGCGAGCCGCGTCACCTCCGGCGCCCAGCGCAGCGACCTCGACGGCTCGCTCGCGTTCCGCGGTGGCGTCCGGCCCGACCTGCTGGCGAAACTCCTGCTCGATCCGTACTACGCGGCCGCGCCGCCGAAGTCGACCGGCAAGGAACTGTTCCACGGCACCTATTTGGATGCCGCGCTCGACGGGCTTCCCCCGGTGGTGGCCGGAGACCTGCTGGCCACCCTCACCGAGCTGACCGCGGTCACGATCGCGGCGGAATGCCGCCGCCACAACATCGCCACCCTGATCGTCTCGGGCGGTGGCGCCGACAACCCGGCGCTGATGGCCTCGCTCAGCAAGAATCTGCCCGGCACCGCGTTGAAGACCAGCGACGACCACGGACTCCCGCGCGCGGGGAAGGAGGCGTATCTGACCGCCCTGCTCGGCTGGCTGACCTGGTGCGGCGTACCGGGAAACCTGCCGTCCGCCACCGGCGCCCGCGGCAGGCGACTGCTCGGCTCCATCACTCCGGGCGAAGGCCCGCTCCGTCTTCCCACCCCCCATGCCTCAACCGTGACCCGCTTGCGGGTAGCGGCAACGCCCAGCGAGCGGTAGGAGATACCAATGCGCGCACTTGATCTCGCGATCATCGGGATTTTTCTGGTCGGCATGCCGCTGCTCGGCATCTGGATAGGCGGGAGGCAGAAATCCGGCGCCGACTACTTCGTCGGCGAGGGCAAGATCTCGTGGTGGGTGGCCTGCCTTTCGGTGGTCTCCGCGGAAACCTCCACGCTCACCGTGCTTTCGGTGCCGACGGTCGCCTACATCGCCACCCCCGGCGAGGGCGGGATGACCTATCTCGCGCTGGCCATCGGGTACATCGCCGGCCGGATCGTGGTCTCGTTCGTGCTGCTGCCCCGCTACGTCGCGGGCAACCTGGTCACCGCATACGCCTTCCTCGGCAAGCGGTTCGGCCGGGGACTGCAGGGCACCGCGTCGGTGACCTTCCTGCTCACCCGCACCCTGGCGGACGGTATCCGGCTGTTCGCCACCGCGATCCCGATCAAGGTCGTGCTCGCCGCCTACGGCGTGTCCGTTTCGTATTGGGCCATCGTGATCGCGCTCGGCATCGCGATGGTGATCTACAGCTTCTTCGGCGGGGTCCGCGCGGTCGTCTGGGTCGACGCGATCCAGATGCTCTGGTACATCCTCGGCGCGGTGGTCGTGATCTGGGCGATCTCCTCCGAACTGCCGTCGGGCTGGCTGGGCAAGGCAGTCGACGCCAACAAGTTCCAGATCTTCGACTTCAACTCGAACATGCTCACCGGGCAGTTCGCGTTCTTCACCGCGGTGATCGGTGGTGCGGTGCTCTCGATGGCGTCGCACGGCTCGGATCAGCTGATCGTGCAGCGCCTGCAGGCGACCAACGATCTGCGCGCCGCACGGAAGGCACTGATCGCCAGCGGTTTCGTGGTGTTCCTGCAGTTCGCGTTGTTCCTGTTCATCGGCGTGCTGCTGTGGGCGCTGTACAACGGCTTGAACCCGACCAAGCCGAAGCCGGAAGGGCTCGGCCTTGCCAACAAAGACGAACTGTTCGCCAACTACATCGTGAATGATCTGCCCAGCGGGCTCTCCGGATTCGTGATCGCCGGCATCCTCGCCGCCGCACTGAGTTCGTCGCTCGGCGCGCTGGCTTCGTCCACGGTGACCGACGTCTACGAACGGGTGATCGGCAGGCAGCTGCCGGAGGCGGACAGGCTGCGGCACGGCAGGATCTGGACGATCGTCTGGGCGGGCGCGCTGATCCTGTGCGCGGGTTTCTTCGCCTCCGCCAACAAGACCTCGGCCGACCCGATCGTGGTACAGGCGCTGGGCATCACCGGGTACACCTACGGCGCTCTGCTCGGCGCGTTCCTGCTCGGGCTGATGATCAAACGCGCCCGGCAGGCGGACGCTGTCGTGGCCTTCGTGGTCACCGTGCTCGGGATGGCGTTCATCATTCTCGGCATCAAGTTCAACAAGCCGGACGGCGCCTTCCTCGGCGTGGACTTCAGCCGGGCCTCCGGCAACACGGTGACACTGGCTTGGCCCTGGTACACGCTGTCCGGCGTCGTGATCACGCTGGTCGTCGGCGGACTGCTTTCACTGCGGCACCGCACCCCGGACCCGCTCTCCGAAGAGGTCAGCAAGGAGCCTGAGCCCGTGTGACATGTGATCTGTAGCCCCGGCGAGGGGACGGCTCCCGCAGCCGGACGCTATGAAGGACCTGTCAGGCGGGAACGGGCTCTTCTTCGGCGGTCCGCAGCCGCTGCGAAATGACCTTGGTGATGCCGTCGCCCTGCATGCTCACGCCGTAAAGGGCGTCGGCGATCTCCATGGTCGGCTTCTGGTGGGTGATGATGATCAGCTGCGAAGAGTCGCGCAGCTGCTCCAGCAACCCGATCAGCCTTCGCATGTTGGTGTCGTCGAGCGCGGCCTCGACCTCGTCCATGACGTAGAAGGGCGAAGGCCGGGCGCGGAAGATCGCCACCAGCATGCCGACGGCGACCAGGGACTTCTCGCCACCGGACAGCAGCGAGAGCCGCTTGACCTTCTTGCCCGGCGGGCGGGCCTCGACGTCGACCCCGGTGGAGAGCAGGTCGTTCGGATCGGTGAGGACCATGCGGCCCTCGCCACCGGGGAACAGCACGCTGAACACGGTCTCGAACTCGCGCGCGACGTCTTCGTACGCGGAGGCGAAGACCTCGAGGATCTTCTCGTCGACCTGCCTGATGACGGCTTCGAGGTCCTTGCGGGTGTCCTTGAGGTCCTCGAGCTGGGTCGAGAGGAACTTGTAGCGCTCCTCCAGCGCCGCGAACTCCTCGAGCGCGAGCGGGTTGACCTTGCCGAGGAGGGTCAGGTCCTTCTCCGCGCGCTTCGCCCGGCGAGCCTGGGCGTCGCGGTCGTAGGGCATGGGCGGCGGCGGGGTGACGTCCTCGCCGCGCTCCTTCGCCGCCTCGTACTCGGCCATCTCCCCCGCACTCGGCGGGACCGGGATGTCCGGACCGTACTCGGTGACGAGGTCGTTGAGGCCGATGCCGAAGTCCTCGGCGATCTTGGTTTCGAGCTGTTCCAGGCGCAAGCGCTGTTCGGCGCGCAGCACCTCGTCGCGGTGCACGGCGTCGGTGAGCTTCTCCAGCTCGCCGGTCAGCTCGCGGACCTTGCCGCGGATCTGCGTCAGCGCCGTCTCCCGGGACTGCCGCTGCGCCTGCGCCTCGTCACGCTCGTGGGCGGCGCGCTGGACGGACAGCTCGATCCGTTCGAGGGCGACCTCACCGCCGTTGACCACGGCGTTGGCGATTTCAGCGCCGCGTTTCCGGGCGGCCTTGGCCTTTTCGGCGCGTTCGCGAGCCTGCCGCTCGGCGTGCGCCGCACGACGGAGCGACTCGGCCTTGCCCTGGATGCTCCGGGCGCGCTCCTCGGCGGTGCGCAGCGCGAGCCGGGACTCCATCTCCTCCTGGCGGATGGTGGCGAGATCGTCGGCGGCCTGGTCGCGTTCGGCCGTGTCCGGGTCCTCGTCGACCTCCTGGTCGGCGACGGCGGACAGCCGCTCTTCGAGTTCGGCGAGCTGAAGGAGCGCCTGCTCGCGGCTCTGCTCGACCTTGGCGCGCTGAGTGCTCAGCCGCTCCATCTCGGCCTGCGCTCCACGCGCGGCCTGCTGCATCCGGCTCAACCGCTCGGACGACCGCGCCTTGCGAACCTTCGCCTCGCCGAGCGCGTCCTTCGCCTGGCCGACCTCTTCCCGGCGGGCCTGCTGCTCCGCGCGGGCACCTTCGAGTTCGGCGGCGGCCTGTTCCAGCGCACGCTCGGCGGCGTGCAGCCGGTCGCCCGCCTCGTCGACGGCGGCCTGGACCTCGATGACGCTCTCGCTGCGGGCCGAACCGCCGACCGCCCAGCGGGCGCCGAAAACGTCGCCTTCCCGGGTGACCGTGCTGACCTCGGGATACACGGCCACGAGCCGGCGCGCGGCGTCCAGACCGTCCACAATGGCCACCCGGTCGAGCGCGTGCTCGACAGCGGACCGCAGTGCCGGCGGCGCCGAAACGACCTCACGCGCCCAACAGGCGCCATGGGGCAGAGATGGCCACGAACTGGTGTCCACAGCGGACTCCATACCGCCGAGCAGAATGCCCGCGCGGCCGGAGTCGTTGTCCTTCAAGAACTTCAGCGCGGCGAGCGCGTCCTCGCCGCCGTTGACCGCCACCGCGTCGGCGACCGGGCCGAGTGCCGCGGCCAGCGCGACCTCGTGACCCGCCTCGACGGTGAGCAGCGCCGCCACCGAGCCGAGCAAGCCGGGCAGCTGGTGCGACGCACCGAGCAGCGCGCCGGCACCGTCCTTGCGGCGGAGGCCCATCGACAGCGCCTCGACGCGCGCCTTCTCGGACGCGATCTCACGTTCGGCGGTCCGCTCGGTCTTGACCAGTTCCTCGACACGCGCCTTCGCGGCATTGTTGGCCGACACCGCGCGATCGTGGTGGGCCTGCAGGTCGAAGTCGTCGGATTCCTCGACGCCGCCTTCGGCCTTGGCCTCTTCGAGCTCCTCGACGGCGATCTCCGCGCGTTCGGCGGCCTCTTCGAGTGACACGGTGAGCCGGTCGATCTCGTCGGAGGTGGCGCCGTTCTTGCTGCGCAACGCCTCGACCTGGCCGGTGAGCTTCGCGAGCCCCTCCCGGCGGTCGGCGATCGCCCGGACGGCGGCCATATGCGCCCGCTCGGCGGTCTGGACGAGCTTTTCCAGGTCCTCGCGACGGAGCACGGTCTCCGCGAGAGTCTCCCGTGCTTCCATGACCGCCTCGTTGAGCTCCTGCTCACGCTCGGCCACCAGTTCGGCCTCGGCCAGCAGTTCCTCCGGATCACGGCCGGAGGTCGCCGCCTGGACGTCGGCGGTCAGATGCCGCTGGCGCTCCAGCGCGAGCCGCACGGTGCCGCGCAGCCGCTCGGCCAGAGCGGAAAGCTTGTACCAATTCTCCTGCGCCGCGGTCAGACGCGGCGCGTCTTCGGCGAGCGACGCCTCGAGCTCGGTCTCCTGGACGGACACGATCTCGAAGGCCTGCTCGACCTCGGCCCGGCGCTGGCGGGCGACGCGTTCGTCGGCCTCTTCCTGCGCGATCCCGGCGCGCTGGGTGACCAGGTCGTCGGCGTACAGCCGGAGCCGGGCGTCACGCAGCTCGGACTGCACCGACTGCGCCTTGCGGGCGATCTCGGCCTGTTTGCCCAGCGGTTTGAGCTGACGGCGCAGCTCGGTGGTGAGGTCGCCGAGGCGGTCGAGGTTGCCCTGCATGTTCGCGAGCTTGCGCAGGGTCTGTTCCTTGCGCTTGCGGTGCTTGAGGACGCCGGCGGCCTCTTCGATGAAGGCCCGGCGCTCTTCAGGCTTGGATTCGAGGATCGCCGCCAGCTGGCCCTGCCCGACGATGACGTGCATCTCCCGGCCGATACCGGAGTCCGACAGCAGTTCCTGCACGTCCATCAGGCGGCAGCGGTCGCCGTTGATCTCGTACTCACTCGCGCCGTCGCGGAACATGCGACGGGTGATCGAGACCTCGGTGTACTCGATCGGCAGCGCGCCGTCGGCGTTGTCGATGGTGAGAGTGACCTCGGCGCGTCCGAGCGGGGCGCGGCCGGCGGTCCCGGCGAAGATGACGTCCTCCATCTTGCCGCCGCGCAGATCCTTCGCGCCCTGGGTGCCCATGACCCAGCGCAGCCCGTCCAGGACGTTCGACTTGCCGGAACCATTCGGTCCGACGACGCAGGTGATGCCCGGCTCGAAACGCAGCGTCGTCGCCGAAGCGAAGGACTTGAAGCCCTTGAGCGTCAGGCTCTTCAGGTGCACGTCGTGCTGACCCCTCTGGCTGCGGGAACCGGTCTTTCAATCGGTCAAGGCTACCTGTGCCCTCCCGCGCGGGGTGGGACGTGGTCCCCGTCCCGGCGTGCCTTAGCACACAGTCACGACTTCGGGCAATCACATTCGCCCCAACAGCCTCAGCAGGCGCAGACCCGGAGTCAGCGCTCCACGAAGCCGCTCAGCCCGCCTTTCGCCGGCGACCAACGTTCGGCGACGTGATCCACACTTCCGGGTGATTCTCCGGAGCGCAGAGCAGCCAAAAGCCGCTCACAGTGGTCACGAACACCCTCCGCTACCACCTCGACACGCCCGTCGGCCAGGTTGCCCGCGCTCCCGACCAGCCCGAGCTCGAGCGCGCGACTGCGAGTCCACCAGCGGAAACCGACACCCTGCACCCGGCCGTGCACCCACGCGGTCAGCCGGATGTGCGTTTCTTCCTCACTCACGCACCCCATCGTGCCCGAACTCGGCGACTGCGGACAGTGAGCACAGGGCTCACTGTCGTTCGCAGACGGTGAATGGACGGTGATAATCTCCGGCCCGAGTCCCCACTTGGGCTATTCCCCCGGATAGCCGGAGACGGCACAGCGTTGACCGCGGCGCCGCCTCACCTCCCCGAAGTCCCCCATCCGAGGAGCCAAGCCATGCCCCGCCCCGACGGGTCTGATTCGAGCTCACGCGTGTCCGTGGCGCCCCCACGCGGCGCCACCGGCAAGATGAACCGCGCCGGCTACGCCATCCTGGGTGTCAGTGGTCTCGTGGTGGCGACGGCCTTCGCCGCGATCGCCGAACTCGCCGGCCCCGGCACCGACGTCACCGCCGGCGGCACCGGTGTCCCCGGTGGACAGGGATCTGCCCCAGCCGGTGTCCAGATCGTCCCGGGCAACGCCGTTCCCGGCGGCCCGATGACCGTCAGCGGCGAACCCACGCCCGGCTCGACCTCTACCAGCTCTTCCGCGCCCCCGACCACGGTCACCTCGGTCGGCCCGGACGGGAAGGAGACGACGAGCGTCGTCGTCCCGCCGCCTCCGCCGAACCCCGGCCCCGGCCAGCCGCCCCCGAACACGGGCATTCCGCCGGTCACCACCACGACGCCGAAGCCGCCGACCACGACGACTCCGCCTTCCACGACTCCGACGACGCCGACCACCACGCAAACGACCCGGTCGGACCCGCCGGGCGGTGGCTCCAGCTCCACCGGCGCCCCGAGTGAGACTTCCAGCTCCAGTTCGGGCACGTCTACGAGCGGCGCCCACTAGTCCCGAGTGTTATGAACGGTCCTTTCGTAACAAATTTTGTTATGAAGGACCGTTCATAACATTTTTTGGCCAGGCGACTCAGACTTCGAAGCGGTAGCCCATCCCCGGCTCGGTCAGCAGATGGCGCGGCCGCGAGGGTTCCGGTTCGAGTTTCCGCCGCAGCTGCGCCAGATACACCCGCAGGTAGTGCGATTCCGTCTCATACGTCGGACCCCACACGTCGTGCAGCAGCTGCTTCTGGGCCACCAGCCGTCCACGGTTGCGCACCAGCAGTTCCAGTACGCCCCATTCGGTTTTGGTGAGGTGCACTTCCTCGCCGTCGCGGCGCACCTTCTTGGCCGCCAGATCGATGCTGAAGGAACTGGTCTCCACGACCGCGTCCACACCGTCGACACCGGACGTCGCCGAGCGGCGGACGGCGGCACGCAGGCGGGCGAGCAGTTCGTCCATGCCGAACGGTTTGGTGACGTAGTCGTCGGCGCCCGCGTCGAGTGCCTGCACCTTGTCGGCGGAGTCGCCGCGGGCCGAGAGCACGATGATGGGCACGGTCGTCCAGCCGCGCAGCCCCGCGATCACTTCGGTGCCGTCGAGATCGGGCAGGCCGAGGTCGAGCACGACGACGTCGGGCTTGGTCTCGGCGACGGCCTTCAGCGCCGCCGTCCCGTCGTGGGCGGTGATCACCTTGTAGCCGCGCGCGGACAGGTTGATCCGCAGAGCTCGGACGATCTGCGGTTCGTCATCGACCACCAAAACGGTCGCCGGCGCGGGATCACCGCTCATCGGACCCGCTCCTCCTCTTCGGTATCGAAATCGGCCTCGTCGTCGAAGGCGAGGAGGTTCTTTTCCGGATCCTGTCCACGATAGGCGGGCAGGGAGATGACCACGGTGAGCCCGCCGCCCGGTGTGTCCTCGGCGCGGATGCTCCCGCCCATCGCCTCGGTGAATCCTTTCGCGACGGACAGTCCCAGCCCGACGCCCGGAACGGTGTCCCGGTCCCCGCCGAGCCGCTGAAAGGGCGCGAACGCCGATTCGGCGGTGCCCTTCTTGAGGCCACGCCCGTGGTCGGTGATCCGCAGTTCGACGTGCTCGGAATGCGTGCTCGCGCGGGCGGAGACAGGCTCGCCGGACACCCCGTGCCGCAGCGCATTGTCGATCACGTTCGCCACGACCCGTTCCAGCAGACCGGGATCGGCGAGCACCGAGGGCAACCGGTCGTCCACCGCGACCACGACCGACTCCGAGCCGTCCACATTGGACAGGGCGTGCGCGACGACCTCGTCATAACCGACCGGACGCAGATGGGGGCGGACGGCGCCGGTCGCCAGCCGGGACGAGTCGAGCAGGTTGTCGATCAGGCCCGTCAGGCGGTCCGCGGATTCCTCGATGGCTTCCAGCAGTTCCGCGGTGTCCTCTTCGGACAGTGAGATATCCGTCGCCCGCAGGCTGCCGATGGAGGCCTTGATCGACGTCAACGGGGTGCGCAGGTCGTGGCCGACGGCGGAAAGCAGTGCCGTGCGCAGTTCGGTCGCCTCGGCCTTGCGTTCAGCGCGAACCGCCGCCCGGGCCGTACGTTGCTGCCGCAGCGCCAGCAACGCTTGTCCCGCGACCGCTTCCAGCACCCCCCGGTCCGACGCCGGCAGTGCTCGGCCGCGCAGGGTCAGGTGGACGTCGGCGGTCACCGCGATATCGGCGTCGGCCTCGTCGGGGTCGGCGCACGGATTCGCTCCGGCCGTCGCGACCCGTTTCCACTTGCTCTCACGCTTTTCCAGGAGGGTCACGGAGGTCATCCCGAAGTTCTCCCGCACCTTCTCGAGCAGCCGCTCGATCGGGTTGGTGTGCGTGAGCACGGTTCGCGCGTAGGACGCGAGCAGCGCCGCCTCGGTCCGCGCCCGCGCGGCCTGTGAGGCGCGCCGGGCGGCGGTGTCGACGACGGCCGCGACCAGGATCGCCACCAGCACCATCGCGACCAGCGTGATCACGTTGCGCGGTTCGTGGACGGTCAACGTGTACAGCGGTGGCGTGAAGAAGAAGTTCAGCAGCCCGGCCGAAAGCACCGCCGCGAACAGCGCCGGCCCGAGACCGCCCACCAGCGCGACCAGCACGGTCGCGAGTACGTGGTCGACCACGTCGGTGGAGAAGTCGAGTTGTTCCTTCAGCAGGACACCGATCAACGTCGCCAGCGAAGGCAGGACGATCGCCAGCGCCCAGCCGCTGAGCCGGCGAGACGCGGTCAGCGGGCTCTGGTTCAGCCGCGCCCTCAGCCGTCCGCCCGCTTCGTCATGGGTGACCATGTGGACGTCGATCGGGCCGGACCGCTGGACCACGGCGGCACCGATCCCCTCGTCGAACAGCCGCGCCACCCGCGAACGCCGGGACGTGCCGACCACCAGCTGCGTCGCGTTGACCCCGCGGGCGAAGTCGAGCAGCGCCGTCGGTACGTCGTCGCCGACGACGGTGTGGAAGGTCGCCCCGACCTCCTCGGCGAGCTTCCGGTACTTGCCGATCGCGGTCGGCCCCATCCCGGCGAGCCCGTCGCCGCGCAGGATGTGCAGCACCTGCAGTTCGGCGCCCGCGCGGTTCGCGATCCGGCTCGCCCGCCGGATGAGCGTCTCGCTCTCGGCCCCGCCGGTGATCGAGACGACGACCCGCTCGCGGGCCTCCCAGGTGTCGGTGATCTTCTGCTCGGCCCGGTACCGCTGCAACGCGACGTCGACCTGATCGGCGACCCACAGCAGCGCCAGTTCCCGCAACGCCGTGAGGTTGCCAGGCCGGAAGTAGTTGCCCAGCGCGGCGTCGATCCGTTCGGCCGGGTAGACGTTGCCGTGCGCGAGCCGCCGCCGCAGCGCTTCGGGCGTGATGTCGACCAGCTCCAGCTGTTCCGCCTTCCGGACGACCTCGTCCGGCACCGTCTCCTGCTGGGTGACGCCGGTGATCCGCTCGACGACGTCGTTGAGGCTCTGCAGATGCTGGACGTTGACCGTCGACAGGACGTCGATACCGGCGTCCAGTAGCTCGTCGATGTCCTGCCAGCGCTTCTCGTTCCGCGAGCCGGGCACGTTGGTGTGCGCCAGCTCGTCGACCACGGCGACCTCGGGTTCGCGCGCGAGGAGCGCGTCGATGTCCATCTCTTCGAAGTCGTGCCCCCGGTGGTCGAACCGCCTGCGCGGCACGGCTTCGAGGCCATCCAGGAGCTCCGCGGTCTTCCGGCGTCCATGCGTCTCGACCAGGCCGACGACGACGTCGGTCCCCCGGTCGAGGCGGCGGCGAGCCTCGCCGAGCATCGCGAACGTCTTGCCGACGCCCGGAGCCGCGCCGAGGTAGATCCTCAGTTCACCCCGGCGCGGCTTGCTGTCCGTATCCACGTCAGTCAGTTTGCTCCTCCGGCCGCGTCGCGCACGGCCAAGTTGAGCTTCAGCACATTGACACCCGGCACGCCGATCCCGGCGCCACCGGTGTTCTCCTCCACCAGCTGCCGCACCTTCTCCTCGGACAACCTGGTGTTCCGTGCCACGCGCGCGATCTGAAGGTCGGCGTAGGCGGTGCTGATCGCCGGGTCCAGACCGGACGCCGATGCCGTGACGGCGTCCGCGGGCACCTGCGCCTCTTGGACCCCTTCGCGTTCGGCGATGAGCTTCTTGCGCTCGGCGATGGCGGCGACCAGATCCTCGTTGTACGGACCCTTGTTCGACGCGCCGGACGTCGACGGGTCACCAGGGCCGAGCGGGCCGGACGAGCCCGCGGACGGGCGGTTGTGGAACCACGGGTCCTTGGCCGGGTCCGCCGCGACCGGATCGACCCCGATCAGCGACGAACCGACCGCCTGCCCGTTCCGCGTGATGACCGAGCCCTCGGCATTGCCTTCCAGGCCGGGGATCCGGGAAACGGCCCACACGCCCAGCGGGTACACGACGCCCAGCAGGACCGTGAAGACGAGCAACACGCGCAGCCCGGCGAGGGTCTGCTTGAACAGTGAATTCATGGAGTCACCCGATTCCAGGGATGAGACGGACCACGAGGTCGATCAGCCAGATTCCGAGGAACGGGCTGGCGATGCCGCCGAGGCCGTAGACCAGGAGGTTCCGGCGCAGCAGCGCCGAAGCCGAGGACGGCTTGTACCGCACGCCACGCAGCGCGAGCGGGATCAGCCCGACGATGATCAGGGCGTTGAAGATGACCGCCGAGAGGATCGCCGACTTCGGTGTCGCCAGCTGCATGATGTTGAGCGCGCCCAGCTGGGCGAAGATACCGGTGAACATCGCGGGCAGGATGGCGAAGTACTTCGCGAGGTCGTTGGCGACGCTGAACGTCGTCAGCGCACCGCGGGTGATCAGCAGCTGCTTGCCGATCTCCACGATCTCGATCAGCTTCGTCGGATCGGAGTCGAGGTCCACCATGTTCCCCGCCTCCTTGGCGGCGGAGGTCCCGGTGTTCATCGCGACCCCGACGTCCGACTGCGCCAGCGCGGGGGCGTCGTTGGTGCCGTCGCCGGTCATCGCGACCAGCCGCCCGCCCTCCTGCTCCTTCTTGATCAGCGCCATCTTGTCTTCGGGCTTGGCCTCGGCGAGGTAGTCGTCGACACCCGCGTCCGCGGCGATCGCCTTGGCCGTCAGCGGGTTGTCCCCGGTGATCATGACCGTCTTGATGCCCATCGCACGGAGCTGGACGAACCGCTCCTTCATTCCGGGCTTGACCACATCGGACAGCCGGATCACGCCGCGCACGAACGCTTTCGCGCCGTCATACTCCGCGACCACCAGCGGGGTCCCGCCCTGCCGGCTGATCTCGTCGACGACACGCTCGGTCTCCTCGGGCACGTCGCCGCCATGATCGACAACCCACCGGTTCAATGCGGCGGTGGCGCCCTTGCGGACCTGGCGGTCGCCGATGTCGATGCCGCTCATCCGGGTCTGCGCGGTGAACCCGACGAAGTCCGCGAGCTTCTCGTCGTCGGACGCCACCTCGCCGAGACCGTGTTCACGCGCGACGAACTCGACGATGCTGCGCCCCTCAGGCGTGCCGTCGGCCAGGCTGGAAAGCCGGGCGGCCGCGGCCAGCTCCGCCACGCCCGCTCCCCCGACCGGGATCAGCTCGGTGGCCTTGCGGTTGCCGAAGGTGATGGTGCCGGTCTTGTCCAGCAGCAAGGTGCTCACGTCACCGGCCGCTTCGACCGCGCGACCGCTGGTCGCGAGGACGTTGCGCTGCACCAGCCGGTCCATCCCCGCGATACCGATCGCCGAAAGCAGCGCGCCGATCGTCGTCGGGATCAGGCAGACCAGCAGCGCGGTCAGCACGATCACCGACTGCGTGCTGCCGGAGTAGGCCGCCATCGGCTGCAGCGCCACCACCGCGAGCAGGAAGATGATGGTCAGCGTCGAAAGCAGGATGGTCAGCGCGATCTCGTTCGGCGTCTTCTGCCGGGAAGCGCCTTCCACCAATGAGATCATGCGGTCCACAAAGGACTCACCGGGTTTGGTGGTGATCTTCACGACGATCCGGTCCGAGAGCACGGTGGTGCCACCGGTGACCGCGGACCGGTCACCGCCGGACTCGCGGATGACCGGGGCCGATTCGCCGGTGATGGCCGATTCGTCGACGGTCGCGATGCCCTCGACGACGTCACCGTCGCCGGGGATGACCTGCCCCGCCTCGACGACCACGAGGTCTCCGATGCGCAGGTCGGCACCCGGCACGCTCTCCTCGTCGCCGTCTTCGGTGAGGCGGCGCGCGACGGTCTCCTTCTTGCTGCGCCGCAGGGTTTCCGCCTGTGCCTTGCCCCGGCCTTCGGCGACCGCCTCGGCGAGGTTCGCGAACAGGACGGTGAACCACAGCCAGATCGCGATCAGGATGGTGAACACACTCGGGTCGGTGATGGCGAAGACCGTCGTCAGCGCCGAGCCGGCCCACACCACGAACATGACCGGATTGGCCAGCTGGTGTTTCGGGTTCAGCTTCCGCAACGCCTCGGGGAACGAGGTCAGCAGCTGACGCGGGTTGAAGATCCCCGCGCCGACCCTGCCCGTGTTCTCCACGTGGTGCTGGGTCACCTCTTCGGGTGTGCGTTCCTGTGTGACGGTCATGCCAGCGCCTCCGCGATGGGTCCGAGCGCGAGCGCCGGGATGAAGGTGAGGGCCGCGACCAGCACCACGGTGCCGGTGAGCATCGTGCCGAAGAGCGGTCCCGTGGTGGGCAGGGTTCCCGCCGTCTCGGGCACCTTCCGTTGCGCGGCAAGGGAACCCGCGAGACAGAGCACCGCGAGGATCGGGATGAACCGGCCGAAGGCCATGGCCACGGCGAACGAGGACTGGAACCAGTCGCTGGTCGCGGTCAGCCCGCCGAACGCGCTGCCGTTGTTGTTGCCTGTCGACGCGTAGCCGTAGAGCACTTCGGACAGACCGTGCGCCCCCGAGTTGCCGAGGGCGCCCGCGGTGCCGGGCATCAGCAGCGCCGCCGCCGAGCCGAGCAGGACGACGGTCGGCATGGCGAGCATGGCGACCGCGGCGCAGGTGACCTCGCGTTTCCCGAGCTTCTTGCCCAGGTACTCCGGGGTACGGCCGACCATCAGCCCGGCGAGGAACATCGCGATGATCGCCATCACGAGGATGCCGTAGAGGCCGGTGCCGACGCCGCCCGGCGTCATCTCGCCGAACAGCATGTTCAGCAGCGGTGCGCCACCGCCCAGGCCCGACAGACTGTCGTGCGCGCCGTTGACCGCGCCGGTCGAGGTCCCGGTGGTGGTGTTGGCGAAGAGCGACGTCAGCCCGATGCCGAAACGCTGCTCCTTGCCCTCCATGTTCGCGCCGGCGGCCAGTGCGGCGGGACCACTCGCGTTGGCTTCGGACAGCCAGGTCACCGCGAGCATCGCGGTCCACAGCAGACTCATGACGCTCAGCAGAACGTAGCCCTGGCGGGTGTTGCCGACGAGCTTGCCGAAGGTGCGGGTCAGCGAAACCGGGATGACCAGGATGAGGAACAGCTCGACCAGGTTGGTCCAGGCATTCGGGTTCTCGAACGGGTGCGCGGAGTTCGCGTTCAAGACGCCGCCGCCGTTGGTGCCGAGCTCCTTGATCGCTTCCTGGCCGGCCACCGGGGCGAGCGCGATCGTGCGCTGGCTTCCGTCGGGATTGGTGACGGCGATCCCGCTCTTCAAGCTCTGCACGACGCCGAGTGCGATCAGCACGATCGCGAACACGAACGCCATCGGGAGCAGGACACGGACCGTGCCCCGGGTCAGATCGACCCAGAAGTTCCCGAGCCGGTCGGTCTTCGACCGGATGAACCCCCGTGTCACCGCGATGGCGACGGCGAGACCGACACCGGCGGACAGGAAGTTCTGCACGGTCAGCCCGGCCATCTGCACGAAATGGCCCATGGTCGTCTCGGGGACGTAGGACTGCCAGTTCGTGTTGGTCACGAAGCTGACCGCCGTGTTGAAGGCGACGGCCGGTGAAACCGGCTCGCGGCCGTTGCTCCACGGCAGGATCGTCTGGAGGCGCTGCAGCAGGTACAGCAGCACGATCGAGACGAACGAGAAGCCGAGGACGGCCGACGCGTAGGTCTTCCAATGCTGTTCGGAATCGGGATTCACCCGGAACAGCCGGTAAAGGCCTTTCTCGGCCTTGAGGTGCTTCTCCGTCGAGAAGACGCGCGCCATGTAGTCGCCGAGCGGCCGATGGACCACGGCGAGCGCGCCCAGAAGAAGGCCGACCTGCAGGAGGCCGGCCGTGGTGTCGGTCATTCCAGTCCCTCCGCGGGAAAGAGCACGTCGGGACGCATCAGAATTTCTCCGGTCTGACCAGCGCGATGAACAGATAGACGATCAGCGCCAGCGCCAGCAGTCCGCCGACGACATTGGCCACGGTGCCCGCGCCGCTCACAGCTTTTCCAAACCGCGCAGGGTGAGCGCGAGGACCACGAATACGCCGATCAACAGGACGGCGTAGAGCAAGTCGGCCACTAGGCACCTCTCAAGACAGGTCACCCCATCGGCGACCAGGACGTCGCAACAGTGCGCTTGTCGCATGGGGTAATCGACCCTGGCTGACGGCCTCTTGATGCCACGATCGCGTCCGTTTACGGGTTCTTGACGCCCGGTGACCTGCGGCACAGCCTGTGTAAGGTCGACCACCTCGACGGCGAGAGCGAGATCGACGCGAAGATGCGCACGATCTGCCACTGCACCTGACCAGGTTCGGTGCGGATGTTGCTGGACCGCAAGGACCGGGCGTCGATGGCCGTCGGGCTCGAGGTGCGGGTCCCGTTCTGCGAGTGGGCCTTGAGGACGTTCGACGGCAGGGAAAAAGCCTCCTGCGGCACGCGACCGAGCACGTGCTGCCGGCGTCGGTGCGTGACCGGGTCAAGAGTCCTTATCCGTCCACCCAGGACCCGGGGTACGCGGCGGCGTTGCAGCAGCAGGTGAAAGAGGTCCTGACCGAGCGGGACAATCCGGTTTTCTCGACCTGTACTCGCCCGAGCTCCTGCTCAACTGAGTTCTCTTCGAGTGGCGGATGGTCCGCCGCCGGATCAGCGACGGCGGCGGACCGTTCCCCCTACCGCGACACCCCCGAGCACCGCGGTCGCGGCGAGCAGGATGCCCGCCTCGGTCCACTGGAACCGCCAGAACCGGTCGGCCGGCTGGTAGACGGTGAAATCCCGGTAGCCCGCTGCTTCGACGCAAGTCGTCTTTCCCGAGCTCTGCGGGCATCCTGGGATATCGTCCAGCAGGCTGAACTCACGTCCGTCCGGCGCGACCCGGCCCGCCTGGACGATCAGTCCATCCAAAGTGGCCTGATCGTTCCCGATCGTGCGGACCGGCTCGGCGTAGTACGGGCGCAGGAGCAGAAACGCGATCGAAGCGGCCAGGAACACCCCCACCGTGATCGCGACCGCCGGCATTGTCTTGCGCACCACCACCCCGGCCGCGGTGCCGAGGACGAACGCGAACAGCCACCACGCCACCGGAGCCGCCCCGACAGCGCCGAAGAACGATGTCTCGGCGAACGTTTCGAACTTGCCGGGGAAGATTCGCAGCCAGGCGCCGAACATCTGTCCGGAAGCCAGCCCCGCCAGCGCCGCGCAAACGGCGAGAACGGTGAACTTGACAGAAAGCCAGCGAATTCGGGTGATCGACTGTGTCCACGCGAGCTGGTGGGTGTTCCGCTCGAATTCTCTCGACAGCAGCGGGGCTCCCCAGAAGATGCCTGCCGCGAGCGGCACGAACGGAAGGGCCACCATCAACGGGTACATCCGCTGGTAGAGGTCCTCCATTCCGGCGTCGTAGGCGCGGCAGGCCACGCCGCCTCCGTAGCAATACGAGGACGTTTGCCCGTTCGAGGCGTCGAGCGCCGCCTGCCCGGTCAGGAAAAGTACGACACCGAGCGCGATCAGCACTCCCAGGATGGTCAGCAGCTGGGCTCGGTGCTGCCGCCAGGTGAGCCAGAACAAGAAGGAGCCTTTCTACGAACGACGCCGGACGGCGAGGGTGGTGACCGCGGCGAGGATCAGCACCCCGCCCCCGAGGATCCCGGCCTCGGTCCATTGGAATCGCCAGTACCGGTCGGACGGATGGACTTCGAAGCCGATCAGCTCCAGGTCCGGGGTCATCTTGGTGCCGACGACCATCCCCTCCGGCGTGATCGAGCCCGCGACCGGCTCCGGATTCACGAGGATCGGTGTGGCGTAGTCCGACCGGTATCCGAAGACCAGGACCATGACCGCGACGAAGACGGCGATCGTGATCGCCATGGCGGGCAATGCCTTGCGCACCAACGCTCCGGCGGCCACACCGAGCAGGAATCCGAAGAGCCACCAAGCGCCGGCCGCGACGCCTGTCATCGAGAAGAACGCGAGATCGCCGAACCGATCGGCACCGCTGACACCTGGGAAGGCGTCTAGCCAGGCTTGGATCATCGCGCCGTACGCCAGTCCGCCCGCAGTGACCAGCAAGGAAAGGAAGCCGAGTTTCACGGTGAGCCACCGCATCCGCGAAACGGACTGCGTCCACGCGAGCCGTGTCGTGCCTTGTGTGTACTCGGCGGTGAGCAACGGCGCTCCCCAGAAGATGCCGATCGCGATCGGCAGGACCGGAAGCCAGGACAGGTAGATGCGGAGCGTGCTGAAGTACCCGGCGCGGTCCGCGCTTCCCGCGGCCTGAAGTCCGTTGATCAGCAGGATGATTCCCAGCACTGCCAGCAGTCCGGTGGTGATCAGGATCTGCGCGCGATGCTGACGGTAGGTGAGCCAGAACATGGGTTCCCCCTTACGCGTCGTCGTCAAAGTCGGACGCGGCAGGTTCGCGGCGTCGGGGCGCCTGAGGTAGGCGAGCACCAGCTGTTCCAGGTTCGCCGGCCGTTCCGTCCACTGTGGAGCCAATGGAACAGGCTCGGTGCGAGCGAACAGCGTGGCCTGTTTCAGGGATCGGGCGTCGTCGACCACGGTCACCCGCTCGGCGACGGAATCCGCTTCCGCTGCCGGACCGGTCAGAATCCGGTGCCCGGCAACGAGTTCATCGATGTCGCCGCTGACCTGGACCCGGCCGCCGTTGAGCACGATCAGCCAGTCACAGGTGTTCTCCAGATCGGAAACCACATGCGAGGAAAGGAGAACCGTCATCCCGGTTTCCGCGACCGCCTCCATCAACCCCCGCATCACGTCGTGCCGGGCCAGCGGATCGAGATTGGCGAGCGGCTCGTCGAGCACGAGAAGATCCGGCCGTTTCGCGAGCGCGAGCGTCAACGCGACCTGAGCGCGCTGGCCGCCGGAAAGCTTGCCCACCTTGTGGTCGAGTGGCAGCTGGAGGGAATCGAGCCGCTTGAGGGCGAGCTCGTCGTCCCAGCCGGGATTGAGTTTGCGGCCGAACTTGAGCATTTCGGCGATGGTGAAGCCGGTGTACAACGGCTTGTCCTGCGCCAGAAACGCGGTCTCCCCCTTGATCGAAACCGAGCCGAGCGTCGCGTCGAGCAACCCGACAGCCAGGTGCAGGAAGGTCGTCTTACCCGCGCCATTCGGCCCGACGAGTGCGACGACGCGCCCCTTCGGTATCGACAACGAGCAGTCCCGCAGCGCCCACGTGCGCCGGTACCTCTTGCCGAGACCCGTCGCCTCGACAATCGCGTCTTCAGTCATGCGCTCCGCTCCCCTCGAAAGGAATCGACCACCACAGACGCGAACAGCGCTTCGACATCCTCCTGGTCGAGCCCGGATCCCCGCGCGTCACGAACCCAGCCGCCCAGGCTCTTCCGCAACCGCGCATGCTCGGTGAACGATGCGCCACCGAGTGTTTTCTTGACGAATGTCCCGAGCCCCGGCTTGCCCTCGACGAGCCCCTCCCGCTCCAATTCGCGATACGCCTTGAGGACGGTGTTCGGATTGATCGCCAGCTCGGCGACCACCTCCTTCGCCGTCGGCAACCGATCCCCCGGTTCGAGCAACCCCAGCCGAAGGGCGTGTTTGACCTGCTGGACGAGCTGGACGTACGTCGCGACGCCAGACCCCTTGTCCAGGTGGAACGTGACCACGGGCAACACCCTTTCACTAATGAACTAGTGAAAGGGTGGAGGATGGGTGGGCGGTTGTCAAGCTGGGGCGTGCACAAGTACGTGAAGGACCCCTTCCTTGCGTCTAGCGCCAGGGGCCCGGCAAAGTCGTTTCCACAGGTAAGGTGCCCGGAGTCCACAAAGGACGCAAACCCTGCCGGTTGATCGGATATGTCGCTTTTGTGCGGGTTGTTGAGGTCGTGAAAGAAGAAGCGCCACCTCAACGCCCCAGAGGACGCCGAGGTGGCGCTACCCCCAGCCTGTACCACCGGCGTCCGGCGGGATCCGCGCAAGTTTGAAAGGTGTCCACCGTCGTACCGGAACCGACTGGGGGGTCCTGCCCGTCAGTTGGTTGGGCATGGTTCCGGCGACGGGTCCTCGGTGGACACGGGCCGAAGTATCGCGGCGGCCGGATGCAGGGGGCTTGCACTACGCTTGCAGGCTCTGGTGACGGGCGGGCGGAGGTGAGCGGGTGGAGTTCCGCGTCCTCGGCGCCGTCGAGGCGTGGGCCGGTGGGGTTCCGGTCGAGCTGGGTTCGCCCAAGCAGCGGCTCGTGCTGGCGGTTCTGCTTTTGGAAGCGGGACGACCCGTGCCGCGGGACCGGATCATCGACCTGCTGTGGCCCGAGGAGCCGCCGGCGAGCGCGCGTAACACGGTGCAGGCGCTGGTGTCGCGGCTGCGGGCGGTGTTCCGCGGCGCGGGCGGGCCGGAAATCGTTTCCGAGGGGACCCGTTACCTGCTGAAGGTCGATCCGCTCGCGGTCGATCTGCACCGCTTCACCGAGCTGACCACCAAGGCCCGCGAAGCAGACGACGAGCGTGCCGTGGAGTTGCTCGACGAGGCGCTCGGGCTGTGGCGCGGTGAGGCATTGTCCGATGTCGTGAGCGGTGAGGTGGCGCAACGGCTTCGCGGAGGGATGCATGAGGCGCGGTGGACCGCGCTCGAGGATCGCGCCGAAGCCCAACTGCGGCTCGGTCGGGGCCGTCAGGTGCTGGCGGAGCTGACCGAGCTGGTCGCCGCGCATCCGCTGAGGCAGCGGTTCGTCGGGCAGCTCATGCTCGCCCTGCATCGCGAAGGCCGCACGGACGACGCGCTGGAGGCCTTCCGTTCCCTGCGCGGCAGGCTGGCCGGGGAACTGGGGCTCGACCCGTCGCCCGAGCTGCGCAAGCTGGAAGCCGCCGTCCTCGCCGCCGACCCCTCGCTCGACCTCACGCCCGAGGAACCCAAAGTCGAACCGGTACGTCCTGCGCAACTCCCCCATGACGTGCGCGGATTCGCCGGGCGAGCAGCGGAGCTGGAGCGACTCGACGAAGCGACCCGCTCGGCGAGCGACGGCACCGACATCTGGGTGATCAGCGGGACCGCCGGGGTCGGGAAGACCGCGCTGGCGGTGCGCTGGGCCCACCGGGTGCGCGACGACTTCCCCGACGGCCAGCTCTACCTCGACCTGCGCGGATTCGACCCTGACCACGAGCCGCTCACCCCCGCGGTCGCGCTCACCCAGCTGCTGCAGGCCCTCGGCACCGCACCGAAGGCCATCCCACCGGACGACGATGCGCGAGCCGCGCTTCTCCGTTCTCTGCTCGCCGACAAGCGAGTCCTGCTGGTGCTCGACAACGTGCGCGACACCGGCCAGGTGAAGCCGCTTCTTCCGCCGTCAGGCACGGTCTTGGTCACCAGCAGGCAGCGGCTCGGTGACCTCATCGCCCGCACCGGTGCCCGCGCGCTCCCGCTGTCCGTCCTGCCCGCCGAGGATTCGCGGAATCTGCTGGAAGCCGTGCTCGGCAGCGAGCCGGTCGCGGCCGAAGCGGGCGCGGCCGCCGAGCTGGCACGGTTGTGCGGACATCTGCCGCTCGCATTGCGGATCGCGGCGGCCAACCTCGGCGCGAGCGACGAGCCCGAGATCGCCGAACTCGCGCGGGAGCTGGCCGGCGGCGACCCGCTGGCGGAACTGACCGTCGACGGCGCCGAGGAAAGCGCCGTCACCACCGCGTTCGGCGTTTCCTACCGGACGCTGCCCGAGGAACACCGCCTGCTGTTCCGGAGGCTCGCACTGGTCCCCGGCCAGACGTTCACCGCACCTGCCGCGCAGGCGCTGACCGGCGTCCCGCTCTCGCGAGCCAATCAGCAACTAAAGGCACTCGCGGCGGCTCACCTGGTCGAGCGCTACACCCCGGGCCGCTACCGATTCCACGACCTGCTCCGCAGTTTCGCGGCCGGGCGCACGCTGTCCGAGGACGCGAAGGCCGAGCGGGACATCGCGGAAAGGCGGCTCTTCGAAAGCTACCTGACCACCGCGGACGCGGCCGGCCGCGTGCTCATCCCGCATTTCCTTCGGCTGGCACGAGAAGAACCCGAAGGCAAGACCTTCGCGGACACCGATGAGGCACTGGCCTGGCTGGATGCCGAATGGCCGAACCTCGCGGCCGCGGTCGAGCACAGCGCCGAGCACGGCCCGCCCGAGTTCTCGTGGCATCTCGCCGACGCGCTCCGGGCGTTCTTCCACCAGCGCGGGCATCACGCGGAATGGATCGACACCGCCTCGACGGCGCTCAAAGCAGCACGCGCGAGTGAAGCGGGGCAGGCACAGGCCGCGATGCATCTCAGCATCGCACTCGCCTGCGTGAACAGCGGCCGCTACGACGAGGCGCGCGAACACCTCACCAGTGCGTTGCGGGGCGACCTTCTCGAAGGCTGGCCGGCGGGCCGGGCCGCCGCGCTCAACAATCTGAGCGCGGTGCATCAGCGCCTCGGCGACCCGCAGGAGGCGATCCGTTGCGGTCTCGAATCGTTGCGGCTGTGCGAAGAACTGTCGATGCCGGGTGTCTCCATGGCGCTGGCCAATCTCGGCTTCCCGTACTGGCAGACCGGGCAGCTCGACGAAGCGCTCGGCCACTTCAGCCGCGCTCTCTCCGTCGCCGAACGGGATGGCGCACGGTTCAGCGTCGCGGTGCTGCTGGTCGACCTCGGCAACGTGTACCGCGAGCTCGGGCAGTACGACGAGGCCTACGACTTCTACACCCGGGCGCTGGCCGCGAACCGGGAACTCGGCTACACCTATGGCGAAGCCACCGCGTTGTCCGGCCGGGCCGTGCTGGAAAGCAGCCGGGAACCCAGCGAGCAGAACCGCGAGGACGCGCTTACCGCCGTGGAACTCACCCGCAAGATCGGTGACCGCGGCACCGAGGCCTGGACACTGGTCGGGCTCGCCGAGGTCTGCCTGCAGCTGGGGCGCACGGAAGAAGCCGCCGAACACCTGCGGCTCGCCCTGTCGATCGCGCGCACGACCAGCTTCTTCTGGTGCGAGGCGGCCGCACGGACCGGGCTCGCTGAAACCCTGCTGCGACAAGGAAAACTCGACGAAGCCCGGACGCACGGCGAGCTTGCGCGGGAACTCGCCGCACGATCCGGCTACCGCCTTGTCGAGGAACGCGCGAAGCTGATCCTCGACCGTCTGTAAGGACACCACCTCGTGAGCGGTAATGACGGCTAGAACCGTCATTACCGCTCACGACCCACTAGCGACGTACTTCGTCGACGCGGACCGGACGGCGTTCGCGGCGCGAAACCTCGCAGGCCTCGGCTATATAGAACGCCTCCAGCGCGTCGGCCGCGCCACACGGACTCTCGGTACGACCGGCGGCAACGTCCAGGAAAGCCTTCAGCTCGCTCACGTAGGCGGGCCGGAAGCGCTCCATGAAACCGGGGTAAGCAGGGCCGGGCAACGGCTGGACGCCGGGCTCCACCGACCGCAGTGGCGCACGATCGTCCAGGCCCACCACGACATTCCCCACTGAACCGAGCACCTCGAGCCGCACGTCGTAGCCCGCGCCGTTGTAGCGGGTCAGCGAAACCACGGCGAGTGTGCCGTCGTCGAGGGTCAGGGTCGCGGCGGCCGTGTCGACGTCGCCCGCGTCCACGAAGAACTGTTCACCACGGTTCGCCCCGACGGCGTACACCTCGACGACCTCGCGACCGCTGACGAACCGGACGACGTCGAAGTCATGCACACCGCAGTCCCGGAACAGCCCGCCGGAATGGGCGACGTACCCGGCGGGGGGCGGCGCCGGGTCCAGTGTGGTCGCGCGCAGCGTGTGCAGCCAGCCCAGCTCACCCGAGGTCACCGCCGCCCGCGCGGCGGCGTATCCGGCGTCGAACCGGCGCTGGAAGCCGATCTGCACCGGCACGTCGGATCCGGCGATCCGGTCGATCACCGCGAGCGTTCCAGGAATGTCGGCAGCGACCGGCTTTTCACAGAAGACCGGTATGCCCGCGTCGGCCGCCTTGAGGATGAGCTCCGGATGCGCGTCCGTCGCCGCCGCGATCACCAGTCCGTCCAAAGAGGACTCGAAGAGGGCGGGGATGTCCGCGGCCACCTCGACGCCGAGCTTGGCCGCGGCGGCCTCGGCACGCCCGGAGTCGACGTCGGCGACGACCACCGAGGAGACCTCGTCGAAGCTCTTCAAGGTCTCGGCGTGCGAATTGCCGATCCGGCCGGTGCCGGCAAGTCCCAACCTCATTTGTCGATACCTCCTGTGAATTTCCTAAGGCGCGGCGGTGGTCGAGCGGACCACCAGCGAGGGATGCAGCAGGTGCCGGACCGGTTCGATACGTTCCTCGCGCACCCGCTCGAGCAGAGCTTCAACAGCCAGCCGCCCCATTTCGGTCCGCGGCTGGTCCACTGTGGTCAGAGACAGGTGACGCAAGGCGGCGAGCGAGGTGTTGTCGTAGCCGACCACGGAAACGTCCTCGGGGACCCGCAAGCCCGCCTCCTCGAGCGCGGAGATCGCACCGACGGCGTTGAAGTCGTTGCCCGCCACCAAAGCCGTCGGCAGATCCGCGCGCGCGTAGTCACCGAGCAATTCATGCACGGCCTTCTCACCGGCGGTGTCGGTGTGCTCGCTGCGCACGATGATCGGCTCCAGGCCGTGCTTCTGCATCGCCAGCTGGAATCCCTTGCGCCGGGCGGCCGCACCGGCGGCGCCGCCGCCGTCGAGATGCGCGATCCGCCGGTGTCCCAGCGAAACCAGATGTTCGACGGCGAGTACGGAACCGGCCTCGCCGTCGTCGTTCACTGTGTCCACGCCCGGCACCCGGGACGTGCGGGAGACAAGGACGACCGGACATTCCCGGGCGGCGATCGCTATCTCCGACGCCTGGATGACCGGCGACAGCAGGATCACCCCGGCAGGCCGGAAGGAAAGGAGACTGCGCAGGGCGGTCGCCTCTCGAGCGGGGCTTCGGCCACCCGTGTTGAGGATGAGGTTGAAACCGGCCGCACCCGCCGCGGCGTCGAGCCCTTCCACGACATCCGCGAAGAACGCGTTGCGGAGATCGGAGACCATCACCCCGAGCACGGTCGACGTCCGGCTCGCCAACGAGCGGGCCATCGCGTGGGGCTGGTAACCGAGTTCATGGGCCGCGCACAGCACACGCGTGCGCCGCTCGTCGGAAACGTTCGGCGCGTTCCGCATCACCAGTGACACCAGCGCACGGGAGACGCCTGCCTTCTCGGCGACGTCCTCCATCGTCGGCCGTGCCATCTTCCGTACCTCCCCGGCCGGGCCGGATGGCCCCTTGACTTGATGTGATGGACGCTACAAGATTAGAGCGCTCTAATCAATAGAGCGCTCTAACCCGCTCTCTGAAGTGGAAGGCCAGTGATGACGTCCACGATCCGAATCGCCGCGGCTCCGATCTCGTGGGGCGTGTGCGAAGTCCCCGGCTGGGGCCGCGTGCTCGACACGGAGACCGTGCTGGGCGAAATGGCGGAGCTGGGGGTGCGCGCCACCGAACTCGGCCCTCCCGGCTACCTCCCGCGTGAGCCGGCCGAGCTGCGGGAACTGCTCGGTGGGTACAAGCTGGACCTGGTCGGCGGCTTCCTCGCCGTCGTGCTGCACGAGAACCAGGAGGCGGCGTTGGCCGAAGCGGAGGACTCCGCCGCGCTCTTCGCCGCGTGCGGCGCGGACGTTCTCGTGCTCGCCGCCGCGACCGGGCTCGACGGTTACGACGACCGGCCCAAGCTGACGGACGACGAATGGGCGACGCTCATCGAAACTTCAAGCAAGATCAGGGAAATCGCCGCCGAGCACGGCCTGAAGACGGTCCTGCACCCGCACGTCGGAACGCATGCGGAGACCCAGGACGAGGTCGAACGCTTCCTCGCCGATTCCGATCTCCCGCTGTGCCTGGACACCGGGCATCTGCTGATCGGCGGCACCGATCCGGTCGCGCTGGCCGAGCGGTATCCCGAACGGGTCGGACATCTGCACCTCAAGGACGTGCGCGGCGAACTCGCCGACGCCGTCCGCGACGGCGAACTCCCGTACGCCGAGGCCGTCGGCAAGGGGCTGTACGTCCCTCTTGGTGACGGTGACGTCGATATCGAAGCGATGGTCAGGTTCGTCCACGAGGCGGGCTATGACGGGTGGTACGTGCTCGAGCAGGACACCGCTCTTAAAGCGCAGAGTCCCGCGGATCTCCCGAAGCGGGATGTGGCCAGGAGCCTGGCGCATCTCGACGGAATCGTCAGCCGGCTCCCGGCTGCCCAGTAAAGGAAGAAGCGAGGAGAGACGACGATGTCTTATCGCTTGAAGGCGGCCTTGGTGGCCGCGGCAGGGCTTTTGCTCCTGTCCGCATGCACCGGGCCGAAGGCCGAGGAGAAACCCGCGGAGGGCGCGAGCCCGGCTCCTGCCGAGAACAGCGGCCCGCTCCGGGTCGCGGTCATCTCGCACGGCACCGCGGGTGACGCGTTCTGGAACGTGGTCAAGAACGGCTCCGAAGAGGCGGGAAAGCAACTCGGTGTCCAGGTGGAGTACAACTCCGACGGGGATCCCGGCAACCAGGCCAAACTGATCGACAACGCGGTCGCTCAGCGGGTCGGCGGACTGGTGGTCTCCATGGCGAACCCCGAGGCGTTGAAGACATCGATCGAGAACGCCGTCCGCGCGGGTATTCCGGTCATCACCATCAACTCCGGCGAGGACAAGAGCGCGGGCTACGGCGCGCTCACCCATGTCGGGCAGAACGAGACGATCGCGGGCGAGGAGGCCGGGAAGAAGTTCAAGGAACTCGGCAAGAAGAAGCTCCTCTGCGTCGTCCACGAAGCAGGCAACGTCGGCCAGGCGCAGCGCTGTGACGGCGCGAAGACCGGGTTCACGGGCGATGTGCAAACCCTGCAGGTCGACATCAGCAACCCGACCGACGCCGAGTCGCGGATCCGCGGTGCCGTACAGACGGACGCGTCCCTCGATGCGATCCTGACGCTGAACTCGCAGGTCGCCGCGCGGGCGGTGAGCGCGATCAAAGCGGTCGGTTCAGCGGCGCAGGTCGGCACCTTCGACCTCAACACCGACGTGGTCGCCGCGATCAAGTCCGGTGACGTGGTCTTCGCGGTCGATCAGCAGCAATACGAGCAGGGCTATCTGCCGGTGTTGTTCCTCAAGCTGTACCGGGACAACGCGAACGTCGTCGGCGGCGGGAAGCCGGTGCTCACCGGTCCCGACCTGGTCGACAAATCCACTGTGGACAAGGTCGGCCAGTACGTGCAAAGGGGCACGCGATGACAACCACGACACTCGACGAACGCGTCGCGAAACCGCGGCTGCTCGACCGGCTCGTCGTCCGGCCCGAGATCGGCGCCCTCCTCGGCGCGGTCGTCGTCTTCCTCTTCTTCACCATCGTCACCGACCAGTTCTTCAGC
This sequence comes from uncultured Actinomycetota bacterium, assembly GCA_963766045.1. Lineage (GTDB taxonomy): Bacteria > Actinomycetota > Actinomycetes > Mycobacteriales > Pseudonocardiaceae > Amycolatopsis. The sequence goes on from CAVXYN010000004.1 coordinate 691,782, forward strand.
GGCAACGGGATCGCGACCTGGCTGGACGACGCGTCGACACTCGGCATCATGGCCGTCGCCGTCGCACTGCTGATGATCGGCGGCGAGTTTGACCTCTCGGCGGGCGTGATGACGGCGTCCACCGCGCTCGTCACGGCGACTTTGGCGACACAAGCGGGCTGGAACGTCTGGCTCGCGCTGCTGGCTTCGCTGATCTTCGCCCTCGGCGTCGGCGCGTTCAACGGCTGGCTGGTGCTGCGCACCGGGCTGCCGAGCTTCATCGTCACCTTGGGCACCTTCCTCGCCTTGCAAGGTCTCAACCTCGGCGTGACGCGGCTCGTCACCGGTACGGTCCAGGTGTCCGGGATGCGCTCGACCGACGGCTACGAATCCGCCGGTTTCGTCTTCGCGTCCATAGTGGACTTCGGCGGGTTCCAGATCTCCATCGTCTGGTGGATCGGTTTCGCCGTGCTGGCGGCCTGGCTGCTGGTGCGGACCCGGTTCGGCAACTGGATCTACGCCGTCGGCGGTTCGAAGGAAAGCTCGCGTGCGGTCGGTGTCCCGGTGGTGCGCACCAAGATCCTCCTGTTCATGACCACCGCACTCGCCGCGTGGCTGGTCGGCTCGATCAACATCCTGCGCTTCGCCAGCGTTCAGGCGAACCAGGGCATCGGGCTCGAATTCCAGTACATCATCGCGGCCGTGATCGGCGGCTGCCTGCTGACCGGCGGGTTCGGCTCGGCGATCGGCGCCGCCATCGGTGCACTGATCTTCGGTATGGCCCGCCAGGGCATCGTGTTCGCCCGCTGGGACAGCGACTGGTTCATGCTGTTCCTCGGCGTGATGCTGCTGGCCGCGGTCCTGGTCAACAACGCCTTCCGGCGACGTGCGGAAAGGGTCCGGCGATGACGAGTCTTCTCGAAGTGAAAGACGTGGGCAAGACCTACGGCAGCGTGATCGCGCTGCGCGATGTGTCCACTGTGGTCAACGCGGGTGAGGTCACCTGTGTGCTCGGCGACAACGGCGCCGGGAAGTCCACGCTGATCAAGATCCTGGCCGGGGTGCACCAGCACGATCAGGGCTCGTTCCTGATCGAGGGTGAGCCGGTCCGGTTCACCTCGCCGCGTGAGGCGCTCGACCGCGGGATCGCGACGGTGTATCAGGATCTCGCCGTCGTCCCGCTGATGAGCGTGTGGCGGAACTTCTTCCTCGGCTCGGAACCGACGGTGGGGTTCGGGCCCTTCCGGATGCTGGACCGGAAGAAGGGCCGCGCGACGACCAAGAAGGCGTTGTCCGATATGGGCATCGACCTGCGTGACGTCGAGCAGCCGGTCGGCACTCTGTCCGGTGGTGAGCGTCAGTGTGTGGCCATCGCGCGGGCCGTGCACTTCGGCGCGAAGGTGCTGATCCTCGACGAGCCGACGGCCGCGCTGGGCGTCAAACAGGCCGGTGTCGTGCTCAAGTACGTCGCGCAAGCCCGTGATCGTGGGCTAGGGGTCGTGCTGATCACGCACAATCCGCATCACGCGTATCCGGTGGCCGATCGGTTCCTCCTGCTCAAGCGGGGCGCGCCGCTCGGCACCTACGAGAAGTCCGAGATCGACCTGGGCGAGCTGACCCGGCAGATGGCGGGCGGTGCGGAACTGGAAGCCCTCGAACACGAGTTGCGAGCTGTGGAGACATGAGTTTGGAAGCACTGACCATCGGCCGGGTCGGGGTGGATCTCTACCCCGAACAGAGTGGCGTACCGCTGGCCGGGGTCAGCACCTTCGCCAAGTCGCTCGGCGGCACCGCGACCAACGTCGCGGTCGCCGCCGCGCGGCTCGGCCGGGCCACTTCGGTACTGACGAAGGTCGGTCCGGACGGCTTCGGCGAGTACGTACGACAGGCGCTGCGGGAATTCGGCGTGTCACCTGACCACGTCGGGACGTCCGAGGGGTTGCAGACCCCGGTGGTGTTCTGCGAGCTCAACCCGCCCGCGGACCCGCCGCTGCTGTTCTACCGCTCGCCCGTCGCCCCGGATCTGACCCTCAACGAGACCGATGTTCCTTGGGACGTCGTGGAATCCGTCCCCCTTCTGTGGGTGACCGGGACCGGAGTGTCCGTGGAACCCGCGCGCGGCACTCAGCGCAAGATCCTGCAGCGGCGCGGCAAGCGCACTCATACCGTGTTGGATCTCGACTTCCGGCCGATGTTCTGGCCGGACGTAGAAGCCGCGCGTACCGAGATCGGCTGGATGCTGGACCACGTCACGGTCGCCGTCGGGAACCGCATCGAGGCCGAGGTCGCGGTCGGTAGCGCCGATCCCGACGAGGCCGCGTCCCGGATGCTCGCCCGCGGGGTCCGGCTCGCGGTCATCAAGAAGGGTGCCGAAGGGGTACTGGTGGCCACCGACGAAGGCCGCTGGACCGTGCCTCCGCAGCAGGTCGAGGTCGTCTGCGGACTCGGTGCCGGCGACGGGTTCGGCGGTGCGCTGATCCACGGACTGCTGTCCGGCTGGGATCCGGTGCGGATCGCGACCTACGCCAACGCGGCCGGCGCACTCGTCGCGTCCCGGCTTGCCTGTGCCGACGCCATGCCCACGGCCGAGGAGATCGAGGAGTTGCTGTGAGCAAGCTCCACCGTCCACTAGGGACGCTTTCGGACGACAAGGACCCGATCCGCCTCAGCCCGGATTCGGCGGGCTGGACCTACAGCGGGCTGCGGGTGCTCTCCTTGGCCGCCGGGGAGACGCGCATCGTGCGCACCGGCGAGTACGAGGCCTTCGTCCTGCCGCTCGCGGGAGCGTGCACGGTCCGGGTCGATGGCCAGGTCTTCGAGCTGACCGGTCGTGACTCGGTTTTCAGCAGGGTGACGGACTTCGCCTATGTTCCTCGCGAGGCCGAGGTCGAACTGTCCACTGAGGACGGCATCGAGGTCGCCTTGCCGATGGCGCGCTGCACCCGCCGTCTCGAGCCGCGCTACGGACCCGCCGAGAACGTGCCGGTGGAGGTGCGCGGTGCCGGGCAGGCGACGAGGCAGGTCACCAACTTCGGGGTGCCCGGGGTCTGGGATCACGCGGACAAGCTGAACGCGTGTGAGCTGATCACCCCCAGCGGCAATTGGTCTTCCTATCCGCCGCACAAACACGACGAAGCGACCGAATGCGAGGTCGTCAACGAGGAGATCTACTACTTCCGCATCGCGGGCCGCGACGGTGTCACACCGTCGCGCGAAGGGTTCGGTTTGCACCGGACCTATACCTCGGACGGTGAACTCGACGAGGACGTCGCAGTCCGCGATGGCGATGTCTTCCTGATCCCGCGCGGCTATCACGGGCCTTGCGTCGCCGCGCCCGGGTATCCGATGTACTACCTGAACGTCCTGGCCGGTCCCTCGGCCGAGCGGTCGATGGCCTTCTGCGACGACCCCGCGCACGGCTGGGTCCGGGAGACCTGGAACGACCAGGAACTCGATCCGCGATGCCCGGTCACCTCCCACGAAGGGCGAGTCTCATGAAGCTGACCACGGCACAGGCGCTGGTGCGCTGGCTGCTCGCGCAGCGTTCGGAGACCCTGGACGGACGCGAGGTTCCGTTGTTCCCCGGGGTGTTCGCGATCTTCGGGCACGGCAATGTGCTCGGCCTCGGGACCGCGTTGGAGGAGCACCGCGACGAGCTTCCCCTCTGGCGCGGGCACACCGAACAGGGCATGGCGCTCGCCGCCGTCGGCTATGCCAAGGCGACGCATCGGCGTCAGGTCGGCGTGGTGACGTCCTCGATCGGACCGGGCGCGCTGAACATGGTCACCGCCGCCGGAGTCGCGCATGCCAACCGGCTGCCGGTGCTGCTGCTCCCCGGCGACACCTTCACCAGCCGCGCGCCGGATCCGGTGCTGCAGCAGGTGGAGCATTTCGGCGACCCGACGGCGACGGTGAACGACGCCTTTCGCGCGGTCAGCCGGTATTTCGACCGGATCACCCGGCCCGAGCAACTGACGGCGACGCTGCCGCAGGTCGCCAGGGTGCTCACCGATCCGGCCGAGGCGGGCCCGGTGACGCTGGCCCTTCCGCAGGACGTCCAGGTGGAGACGTACGACTTCCCCGACGCGCTGTTCGAGCCGGTGACCCACCGTCTGCTGCGCCCGCGTCCGGACCGCCGTGCGGTGACCGGGGCGGCGAGTGTCCTGCGCGGGTCCCGGAAACCGTTGCTGGTGCTCGGCGGCGGCGTGCGCTACTCGGGCGCGAGGAAGCGAGCACTGGACTTCGCTTCCCGGCATGGAATTCCCATCACCGAAACCACGGCCGGACGCACCCTGGTCCCCCACGGACACCCTCTCCACGCGGGACCGCTCGGCATCACGGGCTCCGCCTCCGCGAACGTCCTGGCCGCCGAGGCGGACGTCGTGCTGGCGGTCGGTACGCGGCTGCAGGACTTCACGACGGCGTCGTGGACCGTGTTCTCCCCCGACGTCCGCCTGGTCACGCTGAACACCGCTCGATTCGACGCGGTCAAGCACGGCGCACTCGCCGTCGTGGGCGACGCGGACGCGGGTCTCGCGGATCTCTCCGCCCAGCTGGAAAGCTGGCGCGTTGATCCTTTGTGGACGGAACGGGCTCGCGCCGAACGAACTCGCTGGGACGCACATATCGACTCGCTCCGGGCCGCCGGCGGCGAGATTCCCAGCTACGCCCAAGTGGTCGGTGCGGTCAACGAACTATCGGAACCACAGGACTACGTGATGACCGCGTCCGGTGGCATGCCCGGCGAGCTGATCGGCGGCTGGCGCGGCTCTGGTTCGATCAGCATGGACGTCGAGTACGGATTCTCCTGTATGGGCTACGAAATCGCCGGCGCCTGGGGCGCGGCGATGGCGCACGCCGACGGGCTCGTCACCACGATGCTCGGCGACGGCTCGTACCTGATGCTGAACTCCGAACTGTTCTCGGCCGCCTTCGCCGGCCACCCGTTCGTGGCCGTGGTCTGCGACAACGACGGCTACGCGGTCATCGCGCGGTTGCAGGAAGGCCAGGGCGGCAAGCCGTTCAACAACTTCTACGCCGACTGCCGGACCACGCACTCCGCGCCGCCCCGCGTCGACTTCGCCCGGCATGCGGAATCACTGGGCTGCACGGCATTCACCGCGTCCACTTTGGACGAGTTGCGGGTCGCGTATGTGAAGGCTCGGGAAGCGGCGGTGGCCCAGATGCGGCCTGCGGTGCTCGTGGTCCGAACCCGGCCGAAGTCGTGGACGGAAGCCGGGGCCTGGTGGGAGGTCGGCGTTCCAGAGCATCTCTCGGGACGAGAAGGCGTCGATGAGGGGAAAGCGAGCCAGCTGCGGTATGCACGGGGCTTGTGAGTGGTAATGACGGTTAGAACCGTCATTACCACTCACAAGCGCACCGGCGATCTGGTGGATCTCCTCGGCGAACTCAGCGACCGAGTAGGCGACGGACCTCGGTGACCGCGGCACGTCCGGCCCGGTTCGCACCGACGGTACTGGCCGACGGGCCATAGCCGACCAGATGCAGGCGCGGTTCGGCGACGACCCGGGTGCCGTCCATCCGGATCCCGCCGCCAGACGCGCGCAGATGCAGCGGAGCGAGGTGGTCGATCGCGGCACGGAAACCGGTGGCCCACAAAATCACGTCGGCGGGCTCGAAGGTTCCGTCCGCCCAGACGACACCGTCCGGGGTGATCCGCTCGAACATCGGGCTGCGGTCGAGGGTCCCCGCGTCGAGACCCGCGCGGACCTCGGGCGTCACCGCCAGGTCGGTCACGCTGACCACGCTCTCCGGCGGAAGGCCCTCCCGGACCCGCCGGTCGACCTTGGCGACGGCGTCGCGACCCCAGTCCTCGCTGAACGGCTCGTCGCGCCAGACCGGCGGCCGCCGCGTCACCCAACGCGTCGAGTGCGCGAAGGGTGCGATCTCCAACAGCAGCTGGACGGCCGAAGAACCACCGCCGACCACGACGACGCGCTTGCCGCGGAAATCGCCGACACCGGTGTAGTCGGCGGTGTGCAGCTGCTTCCCGCGGAAGGTTTCCTGCCCCCGGTAGTGCGGCCAGAACGGCCGGTCCCAGGTGCCGGTCGCGCTGATCACCGCGCGGGCGGCCCAGGTCTCGGCAGCGCTCGCCACCACGAGCCGGCCGTCCTCGCTGCTCACCGACAGGACGTCAATGGGCCGGTGGACCGGCAGGTCGTAGGTGCGCTCGAAGCGACCGAAGTACTCGGAGACGGCCTCGGACGCGGGCCGCTTCGGATCGGGGGTGCCGAAAGCCATCCCAGGAAGGTCGTAGATGCCGTGGACCTTCTCGACCAGCAGCGAAGGCCAGCGGTACTGCCACGCGCCGCCGGAGCGCTTGCCGTGGTCGAGCACCACGAAACCCGACTCATTGGCGAACCCGGCGCGACGCAGGTGGTAGCCCGCCGAGAGCCCGGCCTGGCCGGCCCCGATCACCGCGACGTCGACTTCGTGATCCGCCTTCATACCGGGTTAAACGGCTGCGGATCCCAGCTATTTCGTCCCTTATGTCACAGTCAACGTTTCAGGGCGCGCACGATGGCAACGATCGCGAGCACCCCGGCCAGCACGGCGAGCACCGGAACCAGCCGCTTGGCCACAGACTCGCCCGCGTACTCGACCAAGTCGATGGCCTCGGCCTCCGGAACCGGCTTCACGGCCTTCAACGCGGGTCGTTGCCGAGGTTCGGGCTTCTCAGCCTCGACAACAGGTTCAGGCGCGGCTTCCGGTTCGGTGCCGAGTTCGTCCGCGAGGCAGTCCGCGAACGAGTCGAGGATCTTGCCGCCGACCTCGGCGATCATCCCGCGCCCGAACTGTGCGGGTTTCCCGGTCACGGCCATGTCCGTGGCGACGGCTCCGTAGGTGACTCCGTCCTTCTCGATCAAGGTCAGCGTCACCGTCGCCGACGCCGTGCCCGCGCCCCGCGCGTCCTTGCCGGACGCCTTGATCACCACCCGGCGCGCGTCCGCGTCCTTCTCGACGAACTTGCCGGATCCTTTGTAGAGCAGGGAGATCGGCCCGAGCTTGACCTTCACCGTTCCTTTGAACGAGTCGCCGTCGACCCCGGTCACCGTGGCGCCCGGCATGCACGGCGCAACTCGCTCCGGGTCGATCACGGCCGTCCAGACCTCTTCGATCGGGGCCGGGACGGTGAATTCGTGGTCTAGCCGCACGGGCCGACCTCCCTTCTTGAGTCGTCCACGCTGAAGTGTTTCAAGAATGGGCCGCGGCCAGGACCGCCCTTCCGGTCAGGACCCGGGCGAGCTGCTGCCGGTACTCGACGTCGGCGTTGCCGTCCGCCGTCGGGTTCGTGCCCTCGGCCGCACGTTCCGCGGCGCCGCGGATCGCTTCTGCCGTGGCCGGGCTGCCGACCAAGGCCGCTTCGACGCCGGCGGCCCGGACCGGGGTCGAGCCCATGTTGGTCAGCGCGACACGCGCTTCCTCGATGGTGCCCGCCTCGGTGCGGACGCAGGCCGCGACCCCGATCATCGACCATGCCTGCGCGACCCGGTTGAACTTCTCGTAGTGGGCATGCCAGCCCGTGTACTTGGGCACGCGGACCTCGACGAGGATCTCGTCCGCGTCCAGCGCCGTGGTGAACATGTCCTGGAAGAAGTTCGCCGCGGCGATGGTCCGCCGCCCGTTCGGCCCGGCGATCACGAACTCGCAATCGAGCGCGAGTACCGGTGCCGGCAGGTCGCCCGCCGGGTCGGCATGGGCGAGGGAGCCGCCGAAGGTTCCACGATGCCGGACCTGCGGATCGGCGACCGTGTCGGTGGCGAACTTGAGCAGCTCGGCGTGAGCCGCGACGAGCGGATCACGCTGGACGTCGTAATGCGTGGTCATCGCACCGATGACCAGCGTGTCACCGTCTTCGCGGACACCGCTCAGTTCGCTGATCTTCCCGAGGTCGATCAGCGTCGACGGCGTGGCGAGCCGCATCCGCAGCACCGGCAGCAGGCTCTGTCCGCCTGCCAGCACCTTGGCGTCCTCTCCCGCCTCGGCGAGGGCACGGACCGCATCCTCCACTGTGGACGGAGCAACGTACTCGAACGAAGCGGGAATCACCGGGCACCTCCGGAAGCGTCGATCGAACCGAGGCCACCACCGGATTCGGAACCCAGGCCGCCTGCCGAGCTCGAATGATGTTGAATGGCATGCCAGACCCGCATCGGGCTCAACGGCATTTCGATGTCGTTCACGCCGAACTGACGGACGGCGTCGATGACGGCGTTGACCACCGCGGGCGTCGAAGCGATCGTTCCCGCTTCACCGACTCCCTTGGCGCCCAATGGGTTCGTCGTCGACGGCGTCTCGGTGCGATCGGTGGTGAAGGAAGGCAGATCGGCTGCCGACGGGAGCAGGTAGTCGGCGAACGTCCCGGTGGTCAGCGTCCCGCTCTCGTCGTGGACGGCCTCCTCGAACAGGGCCTGCGCGATGCCCTGCGCGAGCCCGCCGTGAACCTGGCCTTCGACGATCAACGGGTTGACCGCCACGCCCACGTCGTCGACGCAGACATAGGAGCGCAACCGCACCCGGCCGGTCTCGGTGTCGACCTCGGCCGCGCACAGATGCGTGCCATGCGGGAACGAGAAGTTCTCCGGATCGACCGTCTCGTCGGAGTCCAGCGACGGCTCGATGCCGTCCGGCAGGTCGTGCGCGTGGAAGATGGCCCAAGCGACATCCTGGATCGTCGTCGAGGAATCCGTGCCCTTCACGGAGAACGTGCCTGCCTCGAATTCGAGGTCGTCCTCCGAGCACTCCATCAGATGCGCGGCGACCGGCCTCGCCTTGGCGAGTACCTTCTCCGCGGCCTTGACGATCGCGAACCCGCCGACCACCAGCGACCGCGAACCGTAGGTGTCCATACCCTTGTGCGAGGACTGCGTGTCACCGTGGATGACCTCGATGTCCTCGAACGGCACGCCCAGCCTGTCGGCGGCGATCTGACTCCACGCCGTCTCGTGTCCCTGGCCGTGCGCGGACGCGCCCGTGATCACCTCGACCTTGCCCGTCGGCAACATCCGGATCGCCGCGTGTTCCCAGCCGCCCGCCGCGTATTTCAGCGAACCGAGCACTCGGGACGGCGCCAGCCCGCACATCTCGGTGAAGGTCGAGATACCGATGCCGAGCTGGACCGGGTCGCCCGACTCCCGGCGTTCCCGCTGTTCCCGGCGAAGGCCGTCGTAGTCGAACATCTCCATGGCCTTGGCCGTGGCGGCCTCGTAGTTGCCGGAGTCGTAGGTCAGCCCGGCGACCGTGGTGAACGGGAATTCGTCGTGGGTGATCCAGTTCTTCTCGCGCAGCTCCATCGGATCCATCCCGAGCTCCGCGGCGAGTTCGTCCATGATCCGCTCGACGGCGAACGTGGCCTCGGGCCGCCCGGCGCCTCGGTAGGCGTCGGTGATCGTCGTGTTGGTGAACACGTTGGTGCAGGCGAAATGGTAAGCCGGGAACTTGTAGATCGCGTTGAACATGAACGCGCCGAGGATCGGCACGCCCGGGGCGACTAGCCCGAGGTACGCGCCCATGTCGGCGAGCAGTTCGACCTTGAGGCCGGTCACCGTGCCGTCGCGGTTCGCGGTGATGGTGATGTCCTGGACCTGGTCGCGGCCGTGGTGCGCGGTGACCATCGATTCGGACCGGGTCTCGGTCCACTTGACCGGTTTGCCGAGCCGCCGCGCGACCAGCATCGACATCATTTCTTCCGGCACCACGCCGATCTTGCCGCCGAACCCACCGCCGACGTCAGGGGCGATCACGCGGACCTTGTGCTCGGGAATGCCGAGGGTCGCCGCGGTCATCGTCTTGAGGATGTGCGGGATCTGGGTGGACGACCACATCGTGGCCTGCGCCCCGGTCGGGTCGACGACGACCGACCGCGGTTCCATGAACGCGGGCACCAGCCGCTGCTGGCGGAACCGGCGCTTCAGCACCACCTCGGAACCGGAGATCGCGTCTTCGACGCTGGAACCCGTTCCCGCGTCGGCGGAATCGAAGACCCAGAAAGCGCACTTGTTGGTACCGAGGTCTTCGTGAACCAGCGGAGCACCTTCGGCGAGCGCGTTCTCGAGGCCGAGAACCACCGGGAGTTCCTCGTACTCGACGTCGATCGCTTCGAGCGCGTCGTGCGCCTCGGCGGACGTGCGCGCGACGACGACCGCGACACCCTCACCGGCGAAGTTCACCGTGTCCGCGGCGAGCACCGGACGGCGCGGCGATTTCATGTCGTCCGTGATCGGCCACGCGCATGGCATGCCGATCGTGCTTTCCGGGTCGAGATCCGTGGCGGTGAACACCGCGACGACGCCTGGGGCGGACTTCGCCTCCGTCGTGTCGATCGAGACGATCTTGGCGTGCGCGAAGGGACTGCGCAGTACGGCGAGGTGCACCATGCCGGGCAGCGTCATGTTGTCGGTCCAGCGGGTGCGACCGGTGATCAGGCGTTCGTCCTCCTTGCGACGGCGAGACTTGCCCACTTCCGGTTCGATCGTGGAGGTCATCACTCACCACCGGCGCCGACGCGTGAGGCTGTTTCCGAGGACAGGCGTTCCGCTTCCGGACCGGCGCCCGGCCGCATGTGATGTGCGGCGTCCCGGACCGCGCGGACGATGTTCTGGTAACCCGTGCAGCGACAGAGGTTTCCTTCAAGTCCTTCGCGGACTGCCTTTTCGTCCGGATCGGGATTGTCGGCGAGCAGGTCGATCGACTGCATGATCATGCCTGGCGTGCAGAAACCGCATTGCAGTGCATGATTGTCGTGGAAGGCCTGCTGCACCGGATGCAGCTTGCCGTCGCGAGCGAGGCCTTCGATGGTGGTGACCTCGCAGCCGTCGGCCTGGACCGCGAGTACCGAACAGGATTTGACGCTGTGACCGTCTAAGTGGACGGTGCAGGCGCCGCAGTTGCTGGTGTCGCAACCCACCACGGTGCCTACCTTGCCGACACGTTCGCGCAGATAGTGCACGAGCAGGGTGCGCGGCTCGATGTCGTCTGTGTAGCTGGTGCCGTCGACGTTGACGGTGATGCGCATGAGGCCTCCAAGGTGCACGCGAAAACCGTGATCGGACTCACGGTCGAGCCTGCTCCTTCTGCTCGGCCGGGACAACCCCCTCCATGGGAAGGTTCCCGACCGGCTCCGCAAATACGTTGCCGATAAAGGAATCTAGCTGTATTTGCGGTTTGCGAAGGCTATTTCAAATCGTTCGCGCGAGCGCGGCGGATCGATCATCCGGGCGAGCCGAACTTCTCGCGCAGCAGCGCTTCGACCGGGCCGGGAAGCCGCGACTCGAAGTCGAAGATCTTCGCCCACACCGGCGTGGTCTTCAACACCGCCATTTGATCGTAGAGCGAGCGGACGCCCTGCTCGAACTCGGCCATCCACGCTTCGTCATGATGGCCGTGGGTGACGAACTTGCGTACACCGTCGAGATAACTGTCCGGCACCCCGTCGACGATTTCGATCTCGACCTCGCCACGGACCAAGAGCGCCTTCTGCGGTGGCACGTTCGTGTCGATCGTCAAGGCGACCGCGGGATTCACTCGCAGAGCATGCAGTTTCGGCGCGTTCATCGGCGTTGCCGCGATGATCTGGGCGCCATCCCAGTGCACCGTCATCGTCACCAGCCGGGGCGTGCCGTCCTTGGCTGTGTAGGCGAAGCGGGCCGGAATGGCATCCGCCAGCAATTCCTGTGCCACCGGGTCTTCGAGTACTTCGGTGACCTCGTCGGGTTTCATGGTCGTCACCTCCGTCGCAGCAAACCTACCGAAACGGCCGGCCACGACAACCTCAGAAGTGCGGACTCGCCGGTGCCCTGTGGTCAGCCGTGGATCCGGCCGCTGAGTTCACCCAGTCGCGAACCGGAGCCGTTCCACCGCAGGGCGATGATCTCCGCGGCGATCGACACGGCCGTCTCCTCCGGCGTCCGTGCGCCGAGGTCGAGGCCGATCGGCGAGGACAGCCGCCCGAGTTCCTCCTCGGTGACACCGGCCTCACGCAACCGGGCGAACCGGTCGTCGTGGGTCTTGCGCGAGCCCATCGCCCCGACGTAACCGACATCGAGCCGGAGCGCGACCTCGAGCAGCGGGACGTCGAACTTGGGGTCGTGGGTCAGCACGGCGATCGCGGTCCGGGCGTCGATCCGGCCCGCGTCGGCTTCGGCCCGCAGGTAGCGGTGCGGCCAGTCGACGACGACCTCGTGCGCGTCGGGGAAGCGGCTCTTCGTCGCGAAGACAGGGCGCGCGTCGCAGACAGTGACCTGGTAGCCGAGGTAGGCGCCCATTTTCGCCATCGCCGCGGCGAAGTCGATGGCGCCGAAGACCAGCAGACGGGCGGGCGGTTCGAAGGAGTTGACGAAGACCGTCATCCCTTCGCCGCGACGCTGTCCGTCAGGCCCGTAGTGCAGGGTGCCGGTGCGGCCGGCCGCGAGCATGCCGCGCGCGTCGTCGGCGACCGCGTCGTCCATCCGCGACGAGCCCAGCGAACCCTCGACCCGATCCGGCCAGACGATCAGATGCTCACCGACCAGGCCCGGCCGTTCGTGTTCGATCACCGTCACCACGGCCACCGGTTGTCCGTTGTGGACCGACTCGACGACGTCGCCGAGCTCCGGCATCGACTCACGGTCGATCTGCTGGACGTAGATGTCGATGATGCCGCCGCAGGTCAGGCCGACGGCGAACGCGTCGTCGTCGGTGACGCCATAGCGCTGTAGCACCGGCGAACGTTCGGCGACGACCTGCTGCGCGAGCTCGTAGACCGCGCCCTCGACGCAACCCCCGGAGACACTGCCGGTGACCGTGCCGTCCGGCGCGACGAGCATCGCCGCGCCCGGGCTGCGGGGCGCCGACGAGAACGTCGCCACCACCGTGCCGACCCCCACCGTCTCCCCCGCCGCCCATCGGCGGTGCAGTTCGTCCAGTACGTCACGCATCGGCGATCTCCACCAGCAGTTGTTCCAACGTGGCCAAGCTGTGCCCGGCAAGCAGCCGATCGAGGTACGGAAGCGCGGCCACGATGCCGGATTGTATCGGTGTGTAGTTTGCGACTCCCGCGTGCGGATTAACCCAGAATACGACGTGCGCGAGCCTGCGCAGCCTGGCGAGCTGCTCGGCGAGCAGGCCTACGTCCCCGCGCTCCCAGCCGTCGGAGAACACGGTGACCACGGAACGGCGGGCCACGCCGCGCTGTCCCCAGCGGTCGAGGAACACCTTCATCGTCTCGCCAAGCCTGGTCCCACCTGCGAAATCGGGCACCGCGGCGGCCGCGGCGAGCATCGCGTGCTCGGGATCCCGTAACCGCAGCTGGCGCGAAACCCTGGTCAGCCGCGTACCCAGGGTGAACACCTCGACCCGCCCGGGGGCGTGCCGGGCGACAACGTGCGCGAACCGCAACAAGGCGTCGGCGTAGGGCCCCATGGAGCCGGAGATGTCGATCAGCAGGACCAGACGGCGCGGCTTCGCGCCCCGCCGCCGGTAGGCCAGACGCCGGGGCTCGCCGCCACCGGCGAGCATCGCGCGGAGCGTGCGGGACGCGTCAAGCGTGCCCCGGCGGGCGGCACGGCGGCGCTGCGACGACCTGAGCGGGAGGGACGGACGTAGCTTCGCCAGCAATTCCCGCAGGTGGACGCGTTCGGCGGTGGTCAGCTCGGACAGGTCGCGATGTCGCAGGACCTCCGCCTGACTTGCCGCCACCCGGAGTTGATCCGGCTCGGCCGAAGACTCACCCTCGCCCGGCGACGTGGCGGCGAGGGCGGCGATCCTGGCCCGTTGCGGGACCTTCACCCGGCTCCGCCGTCGAGGCCCGGGGTCGTCGGCGGTGAACCAGCCGTCGAAGGCGGCGTCATAACGCGGGAGGTCGTCGGGATCGGAGCAGAGCGTCAGGCGCCCGGCCCAGTACAGCTGCTCGGCGTCGGCGAGATCCACCTGGCCGACCGCGGCGAGGTACGCCTGAACACGGTGCGCGTCGCACGGCAAGCCCGCTTCGCGCAGAGCCATCGCGAAGCCCACGAAGCCCGCCAGGGGATCACTCACGACCCCATTGTGCGCGCACCCTGCCGAAGTCTTGCGGTTCAGTCCGTGGTCGGCCAGGGGTGTGAAGTGCGTGAGGGTGGCCCTCACGCACTTCCGGGTAGACGCAGCGGCGCCGCCAATTCGTGTTCGACGCCGTCCGAGTCCGGTAACGCACGCCGCCGTCGTCGCGCAGCCCGGTCACCTCGGCACCCCACCACACAACACTGTGCACGTTCCATATTCGAGGTTCAGCGCCGTTCGACCGGAGCCGCCATGTGTTCCGCATCGCACATATTCGCCCCTGTTCGGCGCTGGACAGCAAAACGGCGGAATTGGTTTGATGGTCGCAACACGTGCACAATCGCTTACCGACCGCGACGGCGCACCCGGGAGGGGTCTTCAAATGAGCAAACAGCTACGTGCATCGCGAACGCGATCCGAGCTGATCCGTTCCGCCGCGGATATCTTTCAACTGAACGGTTTCGACAACGCGAAGCTGAGTCGCATCTGGTCCGGTGCCGGAGTCAGCGCCGGTGGCCTGCACTTTCATTTCGAAAACAAGGCCGCGCTCGCCGACGCCGTCGAATCCGAGGCCTCGACGGCGCTACTGGCGGTTGCCCACGAAATCCGCCGTGTCGGGCATGACTCCCTGCAGAGTCTCATCGACACCACCCACGCCGTGGCACATCTCCTTACCGAAGACGCGGTCGTCCGGGCCGGGTTCCGGCTCAGCTGCGAGGCATCGCGCACTCCCGCCGTCGACCTCCGCGGGAACTGGCGATTCTGGGTGGAGCGACTCTTCGCACGAGCCGCGAACGAGGGCACCTTGAGCGCGGGCACCGAACCCCACGAAATCGCCGAAACCGTTGTCGCGGCCACAACGGGATTCGAAATCCTCGGCCGGGACGACGCGAATTGGCTTTCACGGCAGTCGCTGACCCGGTTCTGGAATCTCTTCCTGCCGTCGGTCGCCACCCCCGCGGCACTGAGCAGGCTGACCGCCGAAGGAACCGAATCCTCGATCCGGGTTCTGAAAAAGCTGGACCTTCTCCCTCTCGCCGATACGGTGTCGGCATGATTTCGCCTCGTCTCGGCAAGGCCGTGCTCGCGGCCCTGCTCGCCTGCACTCTCGGCGCGGCCACGGCTCCGGCCGTCTCGGCCACCCCCAAACCCACCCCGGTCCCGGTCGTGTTCGACGGCGATTCCGACTTCGCGGACATCGCGGTTCTCGCCTACCTCTGCCAGGCCCACGAACAACGCCGGATCGATCTGCGCGCGGTGACCGTCACCAACAATGGTGCCGGGACTCCCGGCCGCGCATTGACCCACGTGCGGACCGCACTCGAAAGGTGCGGCCTGCCGGGCATTCCGGTCGCGGACGGCTCCGAAACCGGCGTCAATCCCATGCCCGCCGAAGGCCGCGCTTGGACCGAGGCCATCCTCAACGGCGCGCTCGGCGACGCCGGACGGCCGTATCACCCGTCGCCGGTCCGCGCGTCGACCCTGCTCGCCAAAACCGTGCTCACGTCGGCGAAACCGGTCGTCGTGATCGCGACCGGACCGCTGACCAACGTCGCAAAGGCGCTAGAGGTGCCAGGTGTGGCGAAGCGGATCTCGCGGCTCTCGCTGATGGGCGGCGCGTTCAACGTCCCCGGCAACCTGTTCGGCCCGGACGCGCCCAAGTTCGACGGCACGCAAGAGGTCAACATATGGCTGGACCCGGCCTCGGCCGCCAAGGTCTTCGCCGGGATCCCGCGTGGACGCCTCGACATCGTGCCGCTCGACGCCACCGACGACGTGCCGATCACGCCGTCCTATGTGGAGCGTCTCGGCCGCGAAGCCCGTACGGCGGAAGCGAAACTGGTCCACGCGATCGTCACGCAGCCCGACCTCGCGCCGTACATCCAGGACGGCTCCGCGTATTGGTGGGACACCCTGGCGGCGTCCGAGGTCTTCGATGAGGTGAGCCCGGTGCGCCTGCGTCCGGCGAAGATCGCCGTCCGGCAGGACGGCGATGCCGCAGGCCGCACCTACGTCACGCCGAAGGGGACGCAGCAGAACCTCGGTTACGAAGCGGACCCCGTCCGCTACGAGAACGGCTTCCTCAAGATGCTGAACGGCCGCTGACCCACGGACGCTATGAAGGACGCTTTCATTGCAAATTTTGCAATGAAAGCGTCCTTCATAGCGTTTGGGCCGTCGTGGGTCAGGCGGTCTGGCCCGGCCGCAGGACGTCCCCGCACGAACGCAGAGGCCCCGCGAAGTTGCGCCCGACGACCTCGGTGGTCTTCGCCGTCGTGTAGTTCCGTGCCTCGGCGAGCAGCGCCTGATCGCCGACGAGATCCTTGCGCACCCACACGCCGACGTCGCCGTACCCGGCCGGACCGCGAGGACTGCGGTAAAGCACCTCGTACTCCGCCGCGAACCGTGGGTCCTGCGCGAAACCGAGGGTCGTGTCCCAGGTTCCGATCAGCGAGATGAGTTCCGGCCGGACGTTGTCGAAGACGTGCCTGCGCACGCCGGCGAAGTCGGCGTCGTGGAGGTAGTTGGCGATGGGGCGGTCGGCGAGACCGGCGAGGTCGACGACCTGAAGCCTGCTGACCATGGCCATTCCGCCGAGGTCGATCACACCGATCTTGGCGGTGTTCGGCAGTTTCAGGATGTCGGCGACGCCGTTGGTGACGCGGGCGTCGCGTTCGACGACGCTGCAGAACGGGGTCATCACCTTGGCCCGGTAGGTCTTGCCCTGGGTGTAGAACCCGCTGATCGAAGCCACCGAGGCCACGACGAGGGTCACCGCGAGCACGGTCCGGCCGCGGACGCGGGCCCTTCGGAGTGCTTCGACGATCACGATCGCCCCGCCGAGCGTGCCCAGCGCCCAGATCGGGGTGGCGAACCGCAGATGCCCCATCCAGTCGGTCTGGAGGACACAGAAGGCGACCACCGAAAGCGCGAACAGGACCAGGACACCGATCAGCGCGGCACGGAGTTTCGACGGTTTCTGAATCACCATCGCGAGGCAGACGATCGCGACCGCGACGAGCAGCCAGCCCGCGTACTGGATCACGGTCCCGGCCTTGGCGATATCCGCGATGGTCGGCAACGGCTGGGCCTTGGCCACCGCGGTGTTCGGCACCAGACGCCCGTACTCGAGCCAGCGGAACACCAAGTAGCCGCCGAACGGGACCAGGAATCCGGCGGCGGAGACCAGCACCGCGCGGGCGCTGGAACCGAAACCGCCGCGCCGGGTGAACAGCGCGATCACGATCGGGAAAGCGGCCGCGTAGATGACGCCGTCCGGGCGGCTCAGCCCGGCCAGCGCGGCGAGCACACCGGTCGACGCCGCGACCTTGGCCGTCCACAACGTCCCGGAATTCACCGCACACAGGATGACCACCGCGAGCGCGGTGACCGAAAGGGCGTAGACCGAGTTCTCGAGTCCGGAGAAGCACCAGATCACGAATGACGAGTTGACCGCGAGCGCGGCACCCGCGATCAGGGTGACGAGCGCCGGCCGGGTCGACACTCGCTTGGCGGCGACGTACACGAGCGCGAGGATCGCGGCACAGCACAGCAGCGCGAGACCCTTGGGGAAGAGGATGTAGTCGGGGATTCCGAAGATCGTCCCGGTGTCGAAAAGGCCGAACACCTTGCCTAGGGCCAGCAGGGCCATCCAGGTCGGGTTCGAGAAGCCTTCGACCGGCTCGGCCCCCGGCTGAAGAACCGGGCCGAAACCGTCGGCGAGATTGCGAGAATAAGCGAAAGTGATGGCCGCGTCGTCCATCATCCAGTTGCCATAAAGGCTTGCGTGGACGGCGATCAGGGCCGTGCCGGCGAGCACCGAAGCCAGTGCCGCGAGGAAGGGTGGGACACCTCTGCGGGATCTTCGCCTGCCGGTGTCCCCGGGTCTGGCCTGGTCACGGTCCGCCTCCACGGCGGGAGACGGTTCTGCCACGTCGACGCTGCTCACTTGGTCGTTCCCCATTCACGAAAGTCGAGCGCCGCTCGCTCACGGTCGGATCAGGCGAGCAGCTTGTCCAATTTGGCGCGGACCCGGTCGAGGTCCTCGCTGTACTTGAGCACCGAGCCCAGTGTCCGCGCCCCCGACGCGGCATCCAGCTCGTTCATCCCCAGGGTCAGGAGCGCCTGAGCCCAGTCGAGGGACTCCGCGACCCCGGGTGGCTTGAGGAGCTCCATTGACCTCAACCGGTGAACAGCTGTCGCGACCTGAGCCGCGAGACGTTCACCCAGAAGTGGGATTTTACGGCGGAGGATGGTGATCTCTCGAACCAGGTCCGGATGTTCGAGCCAGTGGTAGAGGCAGCGGCGTTTGAGCGCGTCGTGCACCTCGCGGGTTCGGTTCGACGTGAGCACCACCAGAGGCGGTGTCGTGGCCCTGACCTCGCCGAACTCGGGGATCGTCACGGCGTTCTCGTCGAGCAGCTGCAGCAGGAAGGCCTCGAACTCGTCGTCGGCCCGATCGATCTCGTCGACCAGCAGCACGCACGGCGCCGTCTGCAGGGCCCGGAGCAGGGGCCTTGAGAGTAGGAAGCGTTCGGTGTAGAGCGACTGCTCTGCCGTCTCGACGTCGAGTTCGCCGTCACCCGCGGCCTCGAGCGCCCGCAGATGCAGCAGCTGACGCGGGAAGTCCCATTCGTAAAGGGCTTGGGCCGCGTCGATGCCCTCGTGACATTGGAGCCGGATGAGCGGCAGGCCCAGCGCCTCCGCCAGAGCCAGCGCGAGCGAGGTTTTCCCGGTTCCTGGTTCACCTTCGCAGAACAGCGGGCGCCCCATCCGCAGCGCGAGGAAGCCGGCCGTGGCGATCCCGTCGTCGGCGAGGTAACCGACCGATTCCAGTGCTTCGGCCAGTCTCTCGGGCGATTCGGCGGTCACGACCCGATGGTAGGCCTCGTCGGGCCGAAGATCAGCCAGGCAGATCCGCGCGGCGATCCACATCACGGCCGCTACCGAGGTCCCCGCATTCGACGAGCCGCAGGTCAGAGCGCCCCTTGAGCCAGTCCCGTGCGCCCTTGTCGCCCGAGGCACCTGCCGCGACCTCGGTCCACCAGCGCCTGCCGAGGACGACCGGATGGCCGGGAACGCCGTCGTACGCGGCACGAGTCACGGTGTCCGTTCCGGCGCCCTCGACGACCCGGCGCACGACTTCGGCGCCGACGCCGGGGAGATCCACGAGGTGTACGACAGCCGCGTCCGCGTCGGACGTCCGGAGTGCGTTCAGGCCGGCGCGCAGGGACGCCCCCATGCCGGATTCCCAGTCCTCCGCGATTACGGCGACCTCCGGGTCGGGCAGGAGCGCACGGACCTCGGCGGCGGAAGCACCCAGCACGACCCGGATCGGCGTACAGCCGGCTTCGGCGAGAACCCTCAGCGCGCGGACGACCAGCGGTTCGCCGTCGAGGACGGCCAGCGCCTTCGGCCCGCCGAACCGGCGCCCGGCTCCCGCGGCGAGCAGCAGTCCGGCGACCCTGTTCACCCCACGGTCAGCCATGCCTCGCCTTGCTCGGCGGCGCCGACGCGAGGTCGGTCTCGATGGCTCGCGCGGCCGCGAGCAGCGACGGCAGCAGTTCGCGCTCGACCGATTCCGGCGTCGTGCGGCTGGCGTGGGTGGACAGGTTGACCGCCGCCACGACCCGACCCCGCCGGTCCCGGATCGGGGCGGCGATTGAGCGGAGGCCTTCTTCCAGCTCCTGATCGACCATGGCCCAACCCTGCCGGTAGACCCGCTTCAGTTCGGCGAGGAGGTCTTCCTGCTGGGTCAGCGTATGCGCGGTGAGTTTGTCGAGTTTGACCCCGTGGAGGTATCCGCGCAGGTCAGGGGCTTCGAGCGAGGCCAGCAGGACGTGGCCCATCGAGGTCGCGTGGGCCGGGAACCGGGTGCCGACGTTGATGCTCACGGTCATGATCCGCGAAACGGCGACCCTGGCGACGTACACGATGTCCGTGCCTTCGAGGACCGACACCGAACTCGACTCGTGCACCTCGGCGGACAGCCGTTCCAGATGCGGCTGGGCGACCTCGGGCAGGGAAACGCTCGAAAGGTACGAGTAGCCGAGCTCGAGGACCCGTGCGGTGAGCGAGAAGTACTTGCCGTCGGTCCGCACGTAGCCCAGGTCGACGAGTGTGAGCAGGAACCTGCGGGCGGCGGCTCTGGTGAGCCCGGTCGAGCGCGCGACGTCGCTGAGGGTCAGCTCGGCCGCGTCGGCGTTGAACGCCTTGATCACCGCCAGACCGCGCTCGAGCGACTGGACATGGTGCGCTCCGCGCTCGGTCACCTCGCCTTCGTCCATACGAGAACCCTAACCGCCCCCTTCTTCCGAGGCGGCAGGCTCACCGAGTTCGGCGAGCACGCGCTGCGCGACGGCGAACGCGGCGTTCGCGGCCGGGGCGCCCGCGTACACGGCGGTGTGCAGCAGGACCTCGGAGATCTCCTCGGCGGTCAGTCCATTGTGGATCGCGGCGCGGACGTGCATGGCCAGTTCGTCGTGGCAGTGCAACGCCGTGAGCGCGGCAAGGGTGATACAGCTGCGAGTCTTGCGGTCGAGCCCGTCCCGCGACCAGACCGAACCCCAGGCGCCACGGGTGATGTAGTCCTGGAATGGGCGGCTGAACTCGGTGCTACGGGCGATCGCACGGTCGACGTGCTCGTCGCCGAGGACCTCGCGGCGCACCCGCATGCCGGTCTCGTAGAAGTCGTCGCCGGTCATCGCGCCGCGGCCAGGTGCTCGAGGATCAGCGCCGTGAACCGCTCCGGCTGCTCGAAATTGCCCAGGTGTGCGGCGCCTTCCACGATCTCCAACCGGGCACCGGGGATGCCCGCAGCGATCGCTTCGGCGTGCTCGACCGGGGTCGCCGGGTCCTCGGCACCGGCGATCACCAGAGTGGGTGCGGAGATCTTCGGCAGGTGTCCGAGCAGATCCATCCGCTCGATCGCCTCGCAGCAGGCCGCATAGCCCTCGTCCGCGACGGCGGCGATCATCTCGCGCAGAAAGGCGGCATCGTCCGGATGCTCGTCGGCGAATCCGGCGGTGAGCCAGCGTCCGACACCGGCCTCCGCGATCGACCCGGTGCCGTGCTCGCGGACCATCTTCGCCCGGTCGATCCACATCTGCGGCGGCCCGAGCTTCGCGGAGGTACAGCACAGCACCAGGCTCTCGATCCGGTTCGCCGCGTGGGCGCCGAGCCACATCCCCGTCATTCCGCCGAGCGACAGACCGACCAGGTGAGCGCGTTCGACACCGTGGGAATCGAGCAGGGCGAGAACGTCGGCGCCGAGGTCGTCGAGACTGTACGGACCGGGCGGCACCGGCGACTTGCCATGTCCGCGGGCGTCGTACCGGATGACTCGGAAACCCTGCTCCACCAAGGGTTTTACCTGCGGTTCCCACATGCGGAGGTCGCTGCCGAGCGACCCGCCGAGCACCACGACCGGACCGGCTTCCGGTCCATCCGCGACACTGTGCACCTCAACACCGTGCACCTCAACACCGTGCACCTCAACGCTCATGCGCGTTTCCCCTCAGACATCGAAGAAGACCGTCTCCCCTTGGCCCTGCAACCGTATGTCGAACCGGTAGCCGTCGCCGGACTTGACGGCGATCAGCGTGCTCCGGCGGGCTTCGGGCACCGCTGGCCAGCACCGGGTCGTGCGCGTTGTCGTTGTCCTCGAAGTAGATCCGGGTGACGACGCGGTTCAGGAGCCCACGCCCGAGTACTGAAACGTCGATATGCGGCGCCTGGGTGGTGCCGTCCGGTCCCGGCAGCGCACCGGGCATGACGGTCCGGATCGCGTAGTTCCCTGCCGTGTCGGTCGGGCAGCGACCGAACCCCCGGAAACCTCTCCGCACCGCGCCTCGCGGGTCGTCGGGGTGGTCGAACCGGCCGTCGGTGTCGGCCTGCCAGGTTTCGATCAGCGCGTCCGGGACCGGTTCGCCGGCGCCGTCGAAGACACGGCCGTGGATCCGGATCGCGCCGGGCTCGTCCGCACCGACCACGTCGGGACCGTCGTCCCACGGCAGTCCGATTGAAAGGTACGGGCCGACGGTCTGGGAAGGTGTCGTTCCGGGCATCAGTGCTCGTCCTCCTCGTCCTCGAAGACCGACGCCTCGCGGCCGCGTACGACGATGTCGAACTGGAAGGCCAGCGCCCATTCCGGCTCGGTGCGGTCGAGGTCGAACCGAGCGATCATCCGCTGCCTGGCCTTCTCGTCGGGGATCGAGTTGAAGATCGGGTCCTGCGAGAACAGCGGGTCGTCCGGGAAGTACATCTGGGTGACGAGCCGCTGGGTGAACGCGCTGCCGAAGACGGAGAAGTGGATATGCGCCGGACGCCAGGCGTTGTCGTGGTTCTTCCACGGGTACGCGCCCGGTTTGATGGTGGTGAAGGTGTAGCGGCCTTCGCTGTCGGTCAGGGTCCGCCCGGCGCCGTCGAAGTTGGGGTCCACCGGCGAAGGCCAGCGGTCCCCGGTGTGCCGGTACCGCCCGCCCGCGTTGGCCTGCCAGACCTCGACCAGCGAGTCGCGGATCGGGCGGCCGTCGCCGTCGAGCAACCGCCCGGTGACGACGATCCGTTGCCCCTGCGGCTCTCCCGCGTGCCCTCGTGTGAGGTCGTTGTCGAACTCGCCGATCCGCCCCGGCCCCAGTGCGGGTCCGGTGACCTCGGTCAGCAACTGCGGCAGTACGACCAGCGGCTCCTTGGGATGCCGCAACGCCGTCGACCGGTAGCCGGCGAAATCCAGCGGTGGATGAGTCCCGTCCGGGTCAGGCCGGTAGCGCGGGAGTTTGAGTTCTGCGGGTGCGGACATACTTCTTCCTCCAAGCGCGAGTCACTGGGCTTCGAGCACCACGGCCAGGCCTTGCCCCACTCCGATACAGATGGCGGCGAGTCCCCACCGCCCGCCGCTCCTGCGCAACTGATGCGCCAGCGACCCGAGAATCCGTCCGCCGGACGCCCCCAGCGGATGCCCGATCGCGATGGCCCCGCCGTTGATGTTCACGATCGCCGGATCGAGCTTCGGCCAGTCCCTCAAGCACGCCAGCGACTGGGCCGCGAACGCCTCGTTCAGCTCGACGGCGGCCAGGTCTTCCCACCCGATCCCCGCCCGCTCCAAGGCGATCTCCGCTGCCCGCACCGGTCCGATCCCGAAGACGTCCGGATCCACCCCGGCAGCGCCCCGGCCCGCGATCCGGGCCAGCGGTGCCTTGCCGAGCCGTTTCCCGGCAGCCTCGTCCCCGAGCAGCAGCGCGGACGCGCCGTCGTTCAACGGCGAGGCGTTCCCGGCCGTGACCGTCCCTTGTGGACGGAAGACCGGCTTGAGCTTCGCGAGTTTCTCCGTACTCGAATCGGGCCGGATCCCCTCGTCCCTGGTCAGCTCGACACCTGCCACGGGGACGACGTGGTCGTCGTAGAAGCCCTCGTCCCAGGCACGGGCGGCGTTGACGTGGCTACGGGCGGCGAACGCGTCCTGCTCCTCGCGGCCGATTTCGTAGCGCTCGGCGAGTTGTTCGGTGGACTCGCCCAGCGAGACCGTCCACTGCTCGGGCATCGCCGGGTTGACCATGCGCCAGCCGAGCGCGGTCGAGTACAGCGTCTGATTTCCGGCGGGGAAGGCCTTTTCCGGTTTCTGCATGACCAGCGGCGACCGGCTCATCGATTCGACGCCACCCGCGACGGCCAGCGACGCGTCGCCGACCTGGATCGCCCGGCTCGCCTGCATGACCGCGTCGAGTCCTGAACCGCAGAGCCGGTTGACGGTGCTGCCGGGAACGCTCGTCGGCCAGCCGGCCAGCAGCGCCGCCATCCTCGCGACGTTGCGGTTGTCCTCGCCGGCGCCATTCGCGTCCCCGAGCGTCACCTCGTCCACTGTGGACGGATCGAGGTCGTTGCGCTCCCCCAAGGCCCGCAGGACACCCGCGGCGAGGTCATCCGGCCGGACGCCGGAGAGGGCGCCGCCGTACCGCCCGAACGGGGTCCGGACGGCGTCGAATACGAAAACGTCGGTCATGCGCTCACCCTTTTGAGTTCTCTGAGGATGTGAAGTTCTTCCGCTGTCGGCGCCGGGGTGGTCCTCAGCTCGGCGGCGACCTTGAGCTTCCAGCCGGTGGCCTCGACAGCCTGCTCGACCGTAACGCCAGGGTGCACTTCGGTGAGGGTGAGTTCGGCGGACTCCGGATCCGGCCGCAGCAGGCCGAGGTCGGTGACCACCAGCGTCGGCCCGGCACCGGGGAGGCCGAGTCGTTCTCGGTCGCCTTTACCGCTGCCATGCCCGAACGACGTCACGAAGTCCACCTTCTCGACGAACGCTCGAGGAGTCTGCCGCAGCACCACGAACACCTCCCGGCACGACGCCGCGATCTCCGGCGCGCCACCGGCTCCGGGCAGGCGCACCTTGGGGTTCGCATAATCGGGGCCGATCACGGTGGTGTTGATATTGCCGAACTTGTCCAGTTGCGCGGCGCCAAGGAATCCGACGTCGATCCGGCCGGGCTGCAGCCAGTAGTTGAAGACCTCGGGGACGCTGACCACGGCATCGGCCGTATCCGCCAGCTCGCCGTCACCGATGGACAGCGGAAGCCGGCTCGGTTTCGCCCCGAGACAACCGGATTCGTAGATCAGCGTGAGGTTCGGCGCGTGGCCGCGGCGGGCGAGGTTGGCGGCCGTACTCGGCAGCCCGATTCCCACGAAACAGGACATTCCGTCGCTGAGCGCGCGGGCCGCGGCAACGCTCATCATCTCGTCGGCGTTGTACTCGGTCATGCCTTGACTCCCGTCAGCTCGCCGAGCCAGCGGGTGAAGGTCTCCCTGTCCCGGCTGACCGCGTCCCAAGCCTGGTAGGCGTCGTTGTCCCGTTCGTAGTACCCGGCAGCGTAAGACGGGCTCGCCCCACCCGGCACTTCGGCGACCGCCGTGACCGCCCACGACGGCAGCACGATCGCGCCTGCCCGGGGCTCCAGCTCGTCGACCACCTCTTCGACGGTGACCAGCGACCGCTTCGCCGCCAGCACCGCCTCCTTCTGCACCCCGGTGATCCCCCAGATCTGGACGTTGCCCGAGCGATCGGCACGCTGGGCGTGGACGATCGTCACGTCCGGGTTGAGTGCGGGGACCGCGGTGAGCTGCTCGCCGGTGAACGGGCAGGTGATCGGCTTGATGGTGTCGGTCTGGGCGGCGAGGTCCGTGCCGGTGTAGCCGCGCAGCACGGCGAACGGAAGACCCGACGCGCCCGCGACGTAACGGTTCGCCATCCCGGCGTGGCTGTGCTCCTCTATCTCCAGCGGTACCGGCCAGTCGTGCTGGACCGCGTCGCGGAACCGGTGCAGCGAGCCGACCCCGGGATTCCCGCCCCAGGAGAAGATCAGCTTGCTCGCGCAGCCGGCCCCGATGAGCTGGTCGTAGACGATGTCAGGGGTCATGCGGACCAGCGTCAGACCGCGGCGGCCCTGGCGGATGATCTCGTGACCGGCGGCGACGGGGATGAGGTGCGTGAAGCCCTCGAGCGCGACGACGTCACCGTCGCGCACCAGCCGTGCCACGGCCTCCTTCAGCGACAGCAGCTCCGCCATCAGACTCCCGCTCCTCCATCGTTCGCATACCGCACACTTGTTCTACATCTGAACATAGCAGAACTCGGGGCTGGTTCGGAAGTACATGAAGGCCCCCTTCCTCTTGCGCCGGGCGCAAGGAAGGGGGCCTTCATGTACTTCCCCGCGGCTACCGCAAGCGGATCAGCCGCGACCCGTGCGCCGGCACACCCGACGCGGTCCAAGTGCCGTTGAACTTGCCCAGCTCGGTCCGCGACACGAGGTCACGCACGTGGCGCTTGCCGTGCAGGCCGAGGTCGCTCCACTTCACCGTGATGTCGGCAGGCGCCGAGCCGAGGTTGTAGACCGCCACGGCCAAGCCGCCGTCCGGCAGCTTCTTCTTCCACACCTGCAGATTCCCGTCGGTGACTCGCGTCGGGTACGTGCCCGAATGGTCGACGCCGATCACCTCGGGGTTGCTCAGGATCGAAACGGCCTTGTCGTCGAGGAAGTAGATGTCGCCGCCGACATAGAGCGGCGCGGAGGCCATCGACCAGAACGTCATGACGCTCTGGCGCTCGACGTCGTTGATGCCGTCCTGGATGCCGCTGCCGGTGTTGTTGGAGATCGGCATCGAGTCCAGATCCGCCCGGTAGTTCCGGCCGAAGATGCCCAGCCACTTCGGCAGGTCCGTCCAACGCTCCTTCACCGAGGCGTCCCAGGAGGACACGGTCTCGCAGTAGCACTCGATATCGGTGTCGACGCGGACGCCGTTGGCGTGCGGGGCGAGGGCCTCGCCTGCCGACCGCGGGACCGGCCACGCGCTCGCGGTCAGCCACATCTTGCGGCCCGAGCGGTCGATGGCCTTGGACCACGCGGCGATGTCGGCGACGTTGTCCGCGGTGGTGCCGTCGACCTTGATGAAGTCGACACCCCACGAGGCGAACTTCGCGACGATGGAGTCGTAGTACTTCTGGGCGCAGCGGTTCCGGTAGTCGATTTTCCAGTTGCCGCCCCACATGTTGCTCGGGGTCAGCGGCTGGAAGGCGATGTCCTGTGCCCGGCATGACGTGCCCGCGATCGGCGCGTTCTTGTTGTAGACCTCTTTCTCCAGGCCCGTCACCGAGTACAGGCCGAGCTTCAGGCCCTTGCCGTGCACATAGTCGGCGAGCGCCTTGATCCCGCTGGGGAACCGGGTCGGCTCCGCGTCCGGGATGCCGTTGGCGTCGGTGTGGAAGACCCAATCCATCGTCGCGTTCCAGCCCGCGTCGATGTTGATGTATTCGTACCCGGCCAGCTTCAGTTTGCCTGCCATCGCGTCGGCCGCGTCGCGGATATGGTTCTCAGTGAGCCAGCCTGTCCCATAGCCCGGCCTGCTCGACGACTGGATGCTCCAACTACTCCAGCCCATGAACGGCTTCACGAAGCCGGTCTTCGCTTCGGCGACCGGCACGGCGCCGGCCGAGGCGATCAAAATGAGTACGACACACAAACGGCGGAGAGTCCGCATTGAGTCTCCTTGGTGGGGAAGGGATTACTCCTTGAGCCCGCTCGCGGTGATCCCGCGGACGATGAACCGCTGCGCGACCAGGAACATCGCGACCAGCGGGGCGATGGTGACGAGCGCGCCCGCGAACAGCTCGGGCAGATTGATCGTCTGCGCGGTGAGGAAGGTGGACAGCGCGATCTGAGCCGTCCACGACGCCGGATCCTGCCCGATGACCAGCGGCCACAGGAAGGCGTTCCAGCTTTCGATGAACAACAGCGAACCGAGCGACGCCAGCATCGCCCCGGAGTTGGGGAGCACGAGTCGCAGGTAGACGCCGAGATGGCCGAGGCCGTCCAGCCGGCCGGCCTCCTCGATCTCGGCGGGGAACCGGAGATAGTAGTTGCGGAACAGGATCACGGCGAACGCGTTGAACAGGTTCGGTGCGATGATCCCCCATTGCGTGTTCACCCCGCCCATCGCGCCGACCACGACGAACGTCGGCACGAAGGTGACCGACTGCGGGATCATCAGCGTCACCAGGATGAAGCTGAACACGGCCCGCCGTCCCGGCACCTCGATGCGGGCGAGCGCGTAGCCCGCCATCGAACCCAGCAGGGTCGCCACCGGCGCCGTGATGATCGCGATGAGGAACGAGTTCCCGAGCGCACTCGCCATCGGCACCGACTCATCGGCGAACAGGTTCCCGAAGTTGGCCCAGCTCAACGGATTCGGCAGCCAGTACCAGTCCGCCGACGACGACTGGTCCTGGGTGACCAGCGCGTTGCGCAGCATCAGGTAGAACGGCAGAAGGAAGATCAGCGCGAGCACGCTCACCAGCGCGTAGCCGCCGATGTTCGGCTTGCGGCGCCCGCGAACGGGCGTGGTGGCGGTGGCTGTGGCGGTCACGACGGCCATGTCAGTCCTTCTTCCCGAAGCCGACGATCCTGCCCTGCAGCAACGTGATCACCACGATGATCAGGGTCAGCAGGAACGCCCCGGCCGAACCGAGGCCGTAGTTCTGGTCACCGAGCGCGGAATCGTAGAGCACCACCAGCGGCGGCCGGACGGGCGCGGTCGCGTTCCCCATCTGCGCCGAGCTGAACAGGTTGTAGAACTCGTCGAACGCCTGGAACGCCGCGATCAGGATGAGCAGCAGCACCGCGACCGACGTGTTCCGCAGCTGCGGCAACGTGATGTGCCGGAAGGCTTGCCACTTCGAGGTTCCGTCGAGTTCGCCCGCCTCGTACAACGTCTGCGGGATCGCCTGCAGCCCGGCGAGGAACAAGATCATGTACAGCCCGACCTGCAGCCACAACCGCAACGTCACGATCGCGACCCAGTACAACGGCGGACTCGTTTCCGAAAGCCACGCGACAGGTTCCGCGCCGAACAACCCGCCGAGCGCGTTCGCCACCCCCGTCGGGAGACCGTTGAACAGCGCCATCCGCCAGACCAATGCGGCGACCACATAGGACACCGCCGCCGGGATCAGGAACGCGGTCCGGTAGAAGCCACGACCACGGCGGATGCCGTTCACCAGTACCGCGAGCCCGAGGGAGAACGCGAACGTCAAGGGCACGATGAACACGGTGAACAGGCCGATGGTCGTCAGCGACGAGAGGAAGGCCTCGTCGGCGAGGAGGGTGGCGTAGTTGTCCAGGCCGACCCATTCGCCGATGTCGAGTGTGCCGCGAGCGTCGTTGAAGCTGAGCAGGAAGCTCCAGCCGATCGCGACGTACTTGAACAGCCCCAGGCCGAGCACCGTCGGGCCGGTGAGCACGCAGAACGCGCCGATCGCCCGCCAGTCCAACCGCCTTTTGCGCCGCCGGGTCTTGGCCGCCTGCCCGGCGAGGCGGGGCCGGGCGGGCGGGGTCACGGTGGTCGTCATCTCAGGCGAGCTGCTTGTCGGTCTCGGCTTGCGCCTTCTTCGCGACGTCGGCGAGTTCCGTCGCCGCCGGGGCCTGCCCGTTCGCGATCTTGACGATCGACTGCAGGAACGTGGTCTGCGAGGCCTTGTTCCACAACGCGGGGAAAGTGTGACCGTACTGCTGGGAGATCGTCACGGCGTCCTTGGCCGGACCGTCGGCGAACTCGGTGGTCTGCGCGGCGATCTGCTTGCGCGCCGGAATGTGGAAGCCGTACTTCACACACCAGTCCTTCTGCAGTTCCTGCTGCTGCACCCACAGCCAGTCGACGTACTTCTTGGCCGCGTCCACATTGGACCCCTTGGCGTTGACCAGCTGCCACCAGCCGCCGACCCGGGCGGCCGGCTTGCCCGCGTCGCCGAACTTCGGCCACGGCAGCACCCCGAAGTCGTCCCCGAGTGCCTTCTTGATCTGCGGGATCGCCCAGAGCCCGCACCACTGCATGGCGACGGCCTTGTCCTTGAACGCGCCGGGATCCGACCAGTCGGTGGTGTATCCCTTGAGGAGCCCGCCCGAATCGTGCAACTGCTTGAGCCCGTCGATGGCGGCGACGGCCTGCGGGGTGTCGAACGCGATCTTCTTACCGCTCGGATCGAAGATGTCCGCGCTGGCGGACCACAGCAACAGGTACGCGGAATCGCCGACCCCGTCGGTGCCGAGGTAGAGACCCTTTTGCTTGTCCGTGTTGAGTTTCTTGGTCGCCTCGAGCAACTCGGCGAACGTCTGCGGCGGCGCGACGCCCGCGGCCTGCAGCACACTCTTGCGGTAGAAGAGCATCATGACGTCGTCCATCATCTTGACGCCGTAGATCTTGCCGTCGACGGTCACGGTGTCCACCGCGGCCTTGCTGTAGTCGTCGCGCACCGGATCGACGATGTCGTCGAGCGGGGCGAGCAACCCGTTCTTGACGTTCTGGTACCGGAAATCACCGAACTCGAACAGGTCCGGCGCCTGCGAGGTGAGCAGGGCGGAGTTCAGCTTGGTCTCGTAGTCGCCCGCGATCCAGGTGATGTTGACCGCGATGTCGGGGTTGGCCTTGGTGAACTCCTGCGCGTACCGCTGCACCGCCTGCTGCGTGCCGTCCTCGCCATACGCGTGGTACCACTGGTTGAGCGTCACCTTGGCACCCGTGGAGTTTCCGCTCTTGTTCAGCGGGTCACCGGTATTACAGGCGGAGACGAGTACGCCACCGGCGAAGAGCATCGAGCCGACAAGGAAATTGCGGCGGCTGAGCGGGGCTTCCATGGGAACTCCTAAAGGCGGTCGGGAACGAAAAGACCTTGTACGGCAACGGCGGCTGCGCCCCGTGCCCATTCCTCGAACGGCAACGGCCTGATCGCCAGACCGCACCGGCCCGCACTCCCGAACGCCTGCACGGCGAAGGTCCGGCGGATCTGCTCCTCGAAAAGGTCATACGTGGCAACACCTTCGCCCGAGACGACCACGCGCTCGGGACCGAAGAGGTTGACCAAAGCCGCCAGTCCGAGCCCGATGGCATGGCCCGCGGCGGCGAAAACCTCACGCAACGACTCGTCTCCCCCACGAGCCCTGGTGACGGCGTCGTCCATGGTCAGCGCCGGTTCGCCGGTGACCTCCCGCGCCGCGGTCACGATGGCCTCGGTGGACGCGATCGCCTCGACACAACCGGTTCCGCCGCAGTGACACCGCGGGCCACCGTCGGCGATGGGTACATGACCGATCTCGCCCGCGACCCCGTGTGCGCCGCTGACCAGCTCGCCGTTGACCACCAGCGCGCTGCCGATCCCGGTGCCGACCGTGACCAGCGCGAACGAAGAGGCGCCGACTCCCTCTCCGAACCACTGCTCCGCCACGGCGAGCGCCTTGACGTCGTTCTCCAACGTCGTCTTGAGGCCCGTCGCGTCGTCGAGGAGCTGGGCGAGCGGAACGTCGCGCCAGCCGAGAAACGGCGAGTACCGCACGAGTCCGGTCATCCGGTCGACGTCACCGGAGACGGCGACGCCGAGGCTGTACGTCCGGTCCCGGTAGCGCTCGTCCAGCAGCTCCTTCACCAGGTCCGCCAACGCGGCGACGACGCTCTCGACGTCGTGATCGCGCACGGGGTGATGAAGGGAGGCTCGGATCCCGGCGCGAAGGTCGGTGACGACCCCGATGAGGTCGTCCGCGGTGATCTTCACGCCGACGAAGTACTCGCGGTCCGGCCGGATGGCCAGCGGATTCGCCGGACGGCCGGCCCCCGGCCCGGTCCGCTCCTCCGAGGCCAGCTCCTCCAGGTAGCCGGCCTCGATGAACGGACGTGCGGCCTTGGTGACCGCGGCCGAGGAAAGGCCCGTCCGGCGGGAAACGTCCACACGGCTGACCGGCCCTTGGGTCAGCACCGTGGTGAACACGGTCGCTGCCGCGGGACTCGTGATCGGCGCCCTTGCCGGTGCACTGCGTGGCATGGGCGGTACGGTACGACGAATAAATTAACTTCGTCAAGAATTTATTTTTTCGCTGGTCGGCTCTACGCTCTGCCCTATGTCGAGGATCGAGTTCGACCCCTCCCACCGTCTCTGGCTGCTTCGCACCCCGGGCACCTCCTACGCGTTGCGGCTCGACTCCGCCGACCGGCCGACGCATGTGCACTGGGGCCGGCCGCTCACCCTCGAGCAGGCCACGTCGATCGCCGCCCGGCAGAACCCCGCGGACAGCAGCTTCGACGAACCCGGTGACGCCGGGCCGGAACTCTCGGCCGAAGGTGGGGCCTCGTTCGGCGCCGCCGGGCTGCAGGTCCGGTTCGCGGACGGAACCCAGGCGCTCGAATGGCGTTTCGCCGGCCACGAAAGCGAGAACGGCGAGCTGACGGTGCGGCTGCGCGACCGGCACTACCCGCTCGCGGTCGAGCTGCACTACCGGGTGCACGAGGGCTCCGACATCATCGAGCGCTGGACGACACTGCGGCATATCGGCGACGAAGCACCGATCACCTTGCTGCGCACCGATTCCGCGTCGTGGACCCTCCCGCGCCGCGCCGGCTACCGGCTATCCCACGTGACAGGCGCGTGGAGCGCGGAGTTCGGCGTCCGCCGTGAACCGCTCACTGTCGGCGAGACCACGCTGACCAGCAGGCGCGGGGTTTCCAGCCATCAGGCCAATCCGTGGTCGATGCTCGACGCGGGCGACGCGGACGAGACCCACGGCGAGGTGTGGAGCACCGCGCTCGCGTGGAGCGGCAGCTGGCGGATCACCACCGAGCGGTCGCATACCGACCGCGTCACCTGGACCGGCGGTCTCGGCCATGAAGGCCTGACCAGGCGCCTGCGATCCGGCGAGACCTGGGAAAGCCCGGTGTTCGCCGGGCTTTACGCCGCCGACGGCTTCGGCGGGACCAGCAGGCGTTGGCACGCCTACGTTTCCGGGCACGTCCTGCCGCATCCCGAAGAGCTCCGGCCGATCGTCTACAACTCGTGGGAGGCCACCGGCTGGGACGTCGACGAGGTGAAACAGAAGGCACTCGCCGTCGCGGCCGCCGAACTCGGCGCGGAAATGTTCGTCATGGACGACGGCTGGTTCGGCGGCCGCGTCGACGACACCGCCGGGCTCGGCGACTGGACCGCCAACCCCGAACGCTTCCCGTCCGGTCTCGACCCGCTCATCGACGAGGTCCACCGGCTCGGCATGCGGTTCGGGATCTGGGTCGAACCGGAAATGGTCAACCCGGACAGCGATCTCTACCGCGCGCACCCGGATTGGGTGCTGCAGATGGCCAACCGCGAACGGACGACGTTGCGCAGCCAGCTCGTGCTCAACTTCGCGCGACCGGAAGTCGCGGACTGGGCGCACAAATGGCTCGACAACCTGGTCGGCAGCCACGAGATCGACTTCCTCAAATGGGATATGAACCGCGCGTTCACCGAGGCCGGCTGGCCGGAACGCGGCGAGGAGGCCTCGCGACTGTGGATCGACCACGTCCGCGCGGTTTACGCGGTGATGGACCGGCTGCGTGCGGACCATCCCCGGCTGCGGATCGAATCCTGCGCGGGCGGCGGTGGCCGGGCCGATCTCGGCATCCTGGCGCGTACCGACGAAGTGTGGACGTCGGACAACACCGACGCGTTCGACCGGCTGGGCATCCAGCACGGCTACAGCCAGATCTATCCCGCCGGCACCATGGCCGCGTGGGTCACCGACAGCCCGAATCCCTTGACAGGGCGGGCGATCCCGCTGCGGTTCCGGTTCCACGTCGCGATGGCCGGAGTACTCGGCCTCGGCGGCGACCTTCCACTATGGACGTTCGATGAGCGACGTGAGGCCGCCGCGCTCGTGGCTCTGTACAAGGAGATCCGCCCGGTCGTCCAGCACGGCACGCAGTACCGGCTGGGCGAACCGGACAACTCCCCCTTGACCGCGGTCCAATACGTCCTCGAGGACCGCGTCGTCCTCCTGATCTGGCAACGGCCGACCGAATACGGCCGCCCCCTCGTGCCACCCGTCCTCGCCGGGCTGGATCCGGAGGCGCGGTATCGCGACGACGACACCGGCGAGGTCCATCACGGCGCCGTCCTGCTGTCGCACGGTCTCGATCCGGGTCTGTCCGTCAAGGACTATGCGAGCACTCTGATCCGGCTCACCCGGCTCGGCTGAAAACCAGGCGACGTCCATGGTCATTCCCGCGACAATGGCCGACGTGGAAGAGGTCAAGGTCGTCGTCGCCCATCACGAGCGCGCGACCCTGCGCGTCGGCGACGTCTTCCTGAAGATCGACTCTGATCAGACGAACGCCGACGTCGAGGTCGAGGCGATGGCCCTGGCGCCGATCCCGACTCCGGAAGTCCTGTGGCGAAAGCCGCCCGTGCTCGCGCTCGCCGCCGTCGGAGGGACCGCACTCGGCCGCCTCGGCGAGCCGTCCACCGCGTCGTCGGCGGCATGGGCGGCGGCGGGTGCCGCCGTGCGAAGGCTGCACGACGCACCGCTGCCGCCCTGGCCAGGTCCCAGCCCCGACGAGGTGGCAGCGCGCATCGACGGCGAATGCGAGTGGCTTATCGCGAACGACGTCCTTCCCGCCGAATTGGTCATGCGCCACCGCCGGATCGCCGAGGCCGCGCTCCGGCCCTGGACACCGGCGTTCACGCACGGCGACCTGCAGATCACCCACGTCTTCGTCGACGGCGACGAGCTCACCGGCGTACTCGACTGGTCCGAAGCCTCCCGGGGCGACGCGCTGTTCGACCTCGCCACCTTGACGCTCGGACACCGGGAGCGCCTTGCCGACCTCCTGGCCGGCTACGGCACCGATGTCGACCTCGACGTGATCCGCGCGTGGTGGTCGTTGCGCAGCCTGCGGCCGATCCGCTGGCTGATCGAGCACGGCTTCGACCCGTCCTCGCCGGGCGGGGAGATCGACATGCTGAAATCCTCGTGAGTGGTAATGACGGTTCTAGCCGCCATTACCGCTCACGAGAGGTGACCAGGCACCCGCCGCCACTGCCCGGAGTTGCGGCTCACCCGCGGAGGGGAACCACCTCCCTCATGGTGGGGATTCTCAGGTTTGGTATACCAACCGCCGGGCACTAGGCTGACTCCGTGCCTTCACGTCCCACGATCGCGGTGACCCGGTGGATTCCCGATGACGCAGTACAGGTGCTCGCCACGGTCGGGGAGGTGAAACTGTCGCAGGCCGACCGGCCGCTGACACCGGAGGAGCTGCGTGATTTCGTCGCCGGCGCAAGCGCGATCGTCGGCATGCTGCACGACCGGATCGACGGCTCGGTCGCCGATGCGGCGGGCTCCTCACTGCGGATCGTCGCGAATGTGGCCGTCGGATACGACAACGTCGACGTCCCGGCGCTGGCCGAACGCGGTGTCACCGTCACGAATACCCCGGGCGTGCTCACCGATGCGACGGCCGATCTCGCCTTCGGGCTGATCCTCGCGGTCACTCGCAGGCTGGGCGAAGGCGAACGGCTGATCCGCTCGCGCACCCCGTGGTCGTTCCATCTCGGTTTCCTGCTCGGTTCGGGACTGCAGGACAAGACGCTCGGTATCGTCGGGCTCGGGCAGATCGGGCAGGCGGTCGCGCGGCGGGCGCTCGCCTTCGGGCTGCGGATCGTCTACTCAGGACGGTCGCGAGCCGCGGAGGACGTCGAAAAGGCTTTGGGCGCACGATATGTACCGTTCACCGAGCTATTGGAAGACTCGGACGTCGTCTCCCTGCACTGCCCGTTGACGCCGGAGACGCGTCATCTCATCGATGCGAACGCGCTGATGACGATGAAACCGAGCGCCTATCTGATCAACACCACCCGCGGCCCCGTCGTCCACGAAGCGGCACTGGCGGACGCGCTCGAAGCGGACGAGATCGCCGGCGCGG
Organism: uncultured Actinomycetota bacterium; assembly: GCA_963766045.1. Lineage (GTDB taxonomy): Bacteria > Actinomycetota > Actinomycetes > Mycobacteriales > Pseudonocardiaceae > Amycolatopsis. The sequence goes on from CAVXYN010000004.1 coordinate 727,056, forward strand.
GCCTCGACGTGTTCGAAGCCGAACCCGAGGTCGAGCCGCGCCTACTGGACCGGGAAGACGTCGTCTTGACTCCGCATCTCGGATCGGCGACCGTCGAAACCCGTACCGCCATGGCCGTGCTGGCGGCCGAAAACGTCGCGTCGGTGCTCACCGGCGGAAGCCCGCTGACGGAGGTTCGTCCATGACTCGCGTGGTCATCGCGCCCGACAAGTTCAAGGGAAGCCTCACCGCGGTGGAGGCCGCGGAAGCGATCGCACGCGGTGTCCGGGACGCGTTGCCCGACGCGGAAGTGTTGTCCTGTCCGGTCGCCGACGGCGGCGAAGGCACGCTCGACGTGCTCGTCGCGGCCGGTGGCCGTCTTGTGGAACTTCCGGTCCGCGGGCCGCTCGAAGACCCTGTCGAGGCGAGCTATGTCGTGCTCGACGGGACCGCGTACATCGAATCGGCACGGGCCTGCGGGATCGAGTTCGTCGAGCCGAGCCCGGAGGTCGCGCTCGCCGCGCACACCTGGGGCGTCGGAGAACTTCTGGCGCACGCGCTCGACAACGGCGCGCGGCGGCTGGTACTGACGGTCGGCGGCACGGCGAGCACCGACGGCGGCGCCGGGATGCTGGCGGCGCTGGGCGCGGGGGTGTTCGACGCGTTCCAGGCGCCGGTCGGTTTGGGCGGCGGAACCCTTGGCCGCGTCGCGTCGGCCGAACTCGGCCCGGTGCGGGAGAGGCTCGGCGACGTGGAGGTCGCCGTCGCCACCGACGTGACGAACCCGCTCCTCGGTCCGCGTGGAGCCGCGGCGATCTTCGGACCACAGAAGGGCGCCGGTCCCCGCGAGGTCGAGCAGCTGGACGAATCGCTGTCCCGCTGGGTGCGGGCGCTTCAGGTCGCCGGGGCGCCGGACGTTTCCGACGTGCCGGGCGCAGGCGCCGGTGGCGGCGTGGCCGCCGGGGCCATCGCCGGCCTTGGCGCGAAGGTCCAATCCGGTTTCCAGCTCATCGCCGAACTCACCGGCATCGACGCCGCCATCGCGGGCGCCGACCTGGTCATCACCGGCGAAGGCTCACTCGACGAACAGAGCCTCGACGGCAAGGCACCCGCCGGAATCGCGACTCGCGCACGGGAACACTCCGTGCCGCTGATGGCTCTCGCCGGACGGATTCAGCTGACCGCCGGCCAGCTCGCCGACCTCGGGGTCGTGGGCAGTGCCGCCCTCATCGACCATGCGCCTTCGCTCGACCACGCGCGGGAACACGCGGCCGAACTCCTACGCCAGCGGGCCGGCGAGCTGGTCCGCACCTGGGCGTCCGCGTGAATCAGCCGATCTGAATCAACCGACCTTTGTCAGCCCTGCGGCGGCTGGGCCTGAGCCTGCGGGAGTACGGCGAAGGCGACTTCGCCCGTCTCGTCACGCTGGACGTCAAGCACCTTGTCGTCGAGCAGCTGTGCCGCTTCGGGCTCCAAGAACACCTTCGGGCCGCCTTCGGCGCCGAGCACCCTGTCGCCGTTCTCCGGCTGGGGTGCGACGGACACGGCGAGCTGCGGACTTTCCCCTTGCTGGGAATGCATGGCGAAACGCAGGCCACTGCCGCCTTCCGCTCCCTCCTGCCCGGTCAGTGCGGTGATCGCCTCGGCGGCGGCTTCGGTGACAGCAAGCATCTTCGGCCTTCCTTCGTCGCGGTCTTGCACTTGACCGACCACGCTAGGGGGTTCAAGCACGGCCTGCCGTCTGAGTGACTCTCAGCCGACTTGGAGTTCCCTGGTTATCGACAGCCTCGTGTAGCCGGGATCACAGTTATTAAGCTGGTTCATTAGCTTCACAACTCCGTGAACGGTAGGTAACGTGCTCCACATGACCACCACCAGGTGGGCGCCCGGGCACCGGATTATCCGGAAAGCCCCTGAGCGGCACCACGAACTGGGCCACCACGCCGCTTGGTACGTGGTCGCCGGTGTCGCCGCCACCGGCCTGCAGGCGGTCCTGTTCCTGGCGCTTCAGCCCGTACTGGGCGCGCAACCCGCGAATCTGGTCGCGCTCGCGATCACCACCGTCGGCAACACCGAGTTCCACCGACGAGTCACCTTCGCGACCCGGAAGTATCACGCGGGCAAGCGGCACTTTCAGGATTTGGTGACCTTCGCCTTCTACGCGGCGTACGGCTCGATCGTGCTCGCCTCACTCGACGCGATGATCACCGAACCGACCGCCCTCGAGCAGACAGGTGTCCTGCTCGCCGCCAGTGTCGTCGGTGGCATCGTTCGCTTCGCAGTCCTTCGCTGGTGGGTCTTCGAGCGCCGGAGCGCCTAGTGTCCTGAGTCGTGACAGAGATCGACGGGCCGCGAGAGGGCGAGTCGGAACCCGACTACCGCTTCACCCTCGCCAACGAGCGGACCTTTCTCGCCTGGCTGCGGACGGCGCTCGGCCTGCTCGCCGGCGGGGTCGCGGTGCACCAGCTGGTGCCGGACCCGTCCGTGCTGAGCGATCTCCTGGCCGGCCTGTGCGTCGTGCTCGCCGCGGTGCTCGCTGGGACGGCGTACCCACGCTGGCGCGGTGTTCAGGCCGCGATGCGCGCGGGACAGCCGCTGCCGAAGAGCGGGATGCTGCTTCTACTGACCGCCGGGATCCTCGTGATCACCCTGGCGGCCGCCGCTCTCGTGGTCTTCTCATGAGCATGAGCGATCACGGAGCGCAGGCAGAACGCACCGGGCTCGCCTGGCGCCGGACCGCGCTCGCGGCTACTGCCTGCACACTCCTGTTGGTACACATGGCCGCACAGCGCGGCTGGGGAGTCGCGGTCATTCCGGTCGTCGCCGGCGGAAGCACAGTGCTCGCTTTGGCCGCCATCGGGTCCATTCGTGAAAGGGCACTGAGAAAGACGGGAATCCCGAAATCTCTCAACCCCGCCTTGGCAGTACTCGCATCGGCACTCGTCGTAGCCACCGCGGTGTCTTTGATTGCGGTGCGCTAAAGGCTGCGCACATGCTGCGATCTCGACCCCGTTTTCGGCGACACAGAGTCTCGGTTGTGTTAAGCCGACTCCGTCTAATGGGCTATCTCTAGTTGAAATCTGGACGGCTGCCCCACGGCCGCCTACGATTACGCTGCGTCGCATCGGCGGCAGATGTACCTGATCTTACGGAGCATCTGCCGCTTTAATTGTTACGGAGTGTTGACCCCTCGACAGCGACGGTCGCAGGGCCGGCCGGGGAGGACGACCATGCAAGCAATCTCAAGTGCGTCCACAACCGCCACCTCGGACGCGGTCCCCGGTTATACGACGCCGGAGGCACTACCGCGGCCAGGCGGGCGGTTGACGAAAGAGGATCTCGATCCTCTCGTGAAAGACGCCGGCGACGGGAATCCGGCGGCGATCCAATCGCTGCTGCGGATGATCGGCCCCGTCGTCGTCCGCTACTGCCGCGCCAGAATGGGCGGCCGCGACCTGTCCTATCTTTCCGCCGACGACGTCGCGCAGGAAGTGTGCCTCGCGGTGCTGAAAGCACTGCCCGGCTACCAGGATCGCGGCGGTTCGTTCCTGTACCTCGTCCACGCGATCGCGGCCAACAAGGTCGCCGACGCCTACCGGGCGGTCTCCCGTGACCGGTCGGAACCGGTCCCGGAGTTGCCGGAGCGACCCTTCGCCGACAACGAGCCCGAAACCCACGCCCTGCACCTCGACCTCGGTGCCCGGCTCAGCCGCCTTCTCGCCACTCTCCCGCGAGTGCAGCAGGAAATCCTCGCCCTCCGCATCGCCGTCGGCCTCTCCGCCGCCGAAACCGCCGAGGCCCTCGGAATCTCTGCCGGAAACGTGCGTGTGACGCAGCACCGCGCACTGGCTCGCCTTCGCACCATGGTCAGCCACGACGAATTCTGATCTTCACCGACGCCTGGTCCTTCTTCGACCGGCGGTCAGGCCCGGCGCCCGGACCCCGCGCCGTCCACCTTCTTCTCTCCTCCCGCTCCAGGCGAAAGACCGTAGGCCCGTCGAGCGGTCCCATCGAAGAACTCCAGTCGCTCGGCGTCGCTCAACGACCCGGTCAGCGAAACAGCGGTGTCCACCACGACCTCATAGGCCGCGGCCAGCTCGCAGACGGGCCAATCCGAGCCGAACATCAACCGCGAGGCCCCGAAAGAGTCCAGCACGTGCTCGGCCCAGCGAGTCAGGTGTCCGACCTTCCACTGCGCCCAGTCCGCCTCGGTCACCAGGCCGGACAGCTTGCAGTACACGTTCTCCAGCGCGCCGAGGGCCGCGACGCCGTCGGCCCAGGGCTGCCAGTCGCCCGAGGTGATCGGCGGTTTCGCGGCGTGGTCGAGGACGAAGACTTGGTCGGGCAGTGCCGATGCGGCCGCCAGGGCGGCTGCCAGCTGCGGGGGCTTCACCAGCAGGTCGTAGGCAAGACCGGCGTTGCCGATGGCAGCCAGTCCACGCAGGACGTCCGGCCGCATGAGCCACTCGGGGTCGGGCTCGCCCTCGGCCTGGTGGCGGATTCCCACGAGCGGCCCTTCGAGGGCGGCGAGGCGGTCGGCGACGTCGGGGGCGCACAGATCGACCCAGCCGACGACGCCGGCGATCATCGGCTCGGCGCGGGCGGTCTCGAGGAACTCGACCGTCTCCTCCTCCGTGGAGACCGTCTGCACCAACACGGTCGCCTTCACCCCGGCGGCCTTGGTGACCGCGCGGAGATCGTCCACTGTGTACGGACGACGGATCGGGTCCAGTGCGGCGCCGGCCATCCAGGGGTAGTCGCGCCGGGAAGGGTCCCAGAGGTGGTGGTGCGCGTCGATCACGGACGTCCTCCCGGTCGTAGCACGGTGTCCTGCCGCAGCAGGCCTTCGCGGATCAGGTCCGTCCACAGCTCGGCAGGCACCGGCTTGCGGAAGCGTGCCGCGTTGAGCTGGACCTGTCCAGGATCGTGGGCACCGACGACAACGGAGACCACCGCGGGGTGCGCCGCGGGCAGCGCGAGGGCGGCTTGGGGAAGTTCGACACCGTGCCGTCCGCAGATCTCGGCGATCCGCCGTGCCTTCTCGATCACGGCCGCCGGCGCCTCGGCGTAGTCGTACATCGTGCCCGGTGACGCCGTCGCGAGAATCCCGGCGTTGAACGCTCCCCCGGCCACCACGTCGACACCGCGGTCTTGGCACAGCGGCAAAAGATCGTCCAGGGCCGGTTGATTCAGCAGGGTGTAGCGCCCGGCCAGGAGGATCGCGTCGAGGTCGAATCGTCGGACGAACTCCGTCAGCATCGGAACCTGGTTCATCCCGGCCCCGATGGCGTCGACGACGCCCTGCTCCCGCAGCTCCAGCAACGCGGGAAAGGCGCTGGTGACGGCGTCTTCGAAATGGTCGTCCGGATCGTGCAGGTAGACGATGTCGACGCGGTCGAGCCCGAGCCTGCCGAGACTGTCCTCCAGGGAGCGGCGGATGCCGTCACGGCTGAGGTCCCAGCGGCGCCGGAACGCGGCGGGTACGGCGAATCCCTGGTCGTCGGTGCGCGAGGCGCCGTCCGGATCGGGTTCCAGCACCCGGCCGACCTTCGTCGAAAGGACGTACTCGTCACGCGGATACGCCGCCAGCGCCGCACCGAGCCGCCGTTCGGAAAGGCCGAGACCGTAGTGCGGGGCGGTGTCGAAGTACCGGATCCCTTCGTCCCACGCCTGCCGGACTGTCGCTTCGGCGATCTCGTCCGTGATGGCGTGGTAGAGGTTGCCCAGCTGTGCGCAGCCGAGGCCGAGCGGGCTGACAGCCGGCTTCATGGAAGCTCCCAAACCAGGCCGAGACCCGAATCGTTACCGGAGTAGTCGTCCTCGACGTCGAGCAACTCCGCCATCCGCGCCTGCCAGGGCAGGTTCGCCGGATGATCACGCAACGTCGCCCGCATCTTGCCGTAGTCCTCGACCTCCACCAGGTGAAACAGGTCGCGACCGTCCCGCCAGATCCGCCACGAATGCACCCCGGCCTCGCGTAACGCGGCGTCCAAATCCTGCGGGATGACGGCGTGGACGGCCTCGTACTCGGCCTCTTTACCCGGCTTCAACCGGGTGTGGAGGGCCACTCTTTGTAGTGCGACACCGTGGGTCACCGCTCCTCCTCAGCTCGATACATGGCAGTCTGTCAACTAACACTCAAACATCCGAGGTCTTCGGGGAGGGCGGTGGAACATGCCGGTCACCGATGTCGCGATCGACAAGATCAAGGACATGATCATCTCCGGCGAGCTGGCGCCGGGCGACAGGCTGCCGAAGGAGGCCGAACTGGCCCAACGGCTCGGCCTGTCCCGCAGTTCGCTGCGCGAGGCGGTGAAGGCACTGTGCCTGATCCGCGTACTCGACGTCCGCCAGGGCGATGGCACGTACGTCACCAGCCTCGAGCCGAATCTTCTGCTGGACGCCATGACGTTCGTCGTGGACTTCCACCGCGACGACACCGTGCTCGACTTCCTCGCCGTCCGCCGGATTCTCGAACCGGCGGCGACGGCGATGGCCGCGATGCACATGAGCGAGGACGACATCGCGGAGCTGGGCCGTCTGCTCGACGAACTGGCCGACGCGCCGACGGTGGAAGCGCTGGTCGCGAACGACCTGCAGTTCCACCGCAAGATCGCCGACGGCTCCGGCAACCCGGTGCTGTGCTCGCTCCTGGACAGTCTTTCGGGACCCACCGCGCGCGCCCGGATCTGGCGTGGTCTCACCCAAGAGGGCGCGGTCGCGAAGACGCGCGAACAGCACATGGCCATCTACGAGGCCATCGCCGCGCGTGAGCCCGAGCTGGCGCGCTCTTGGGCCACCGTGCACGTGGCGGGTGTCGAACAATGGCTCCGCAACGCCCTCGGCTCGGCCGACGACCCCACCGAGGTCATCCCGCCCGCGGCTGCTTCGTAACCTCACCGCATCTCCACGTCGGTCCAGAAGATCGGCGCCGGACGTGTTATGAACGGATCTTTCATAACAGATTTTGTTATGAAAGATCCGTTCATAACACGCGGCAGCCCTACGTCTGGGCCTTCCCGCTCGCATAGCGGGAGATGATCAGAGCGACCAGGATGATCACGCCGTAGATCGCCTTAAGCCACTCCGGGGGCACCTGGGCAACCTGCAGCAGGTTCGTAACCGTCTGCAGGAGCAGCACACCGGTCAGCGCCCCGACGAGCGTGCCCTTGCCGCCGTCCAGTGAGACACCGCCGATCACCGCGGCCGCGAACACCTGCAGGATCAGCCCGTCACCTTGGTCGGCGCCGAGCGCGCCGACGTAGCCGGTGTACGCGAGACCACCGAGCGCCGCCAGCACACCGGCCACGATGAACACGCCCCACGAGATCCGGTCGACCCGGATACCCGCGGCCCGCGCGGCCTCGCGGTTGCCGCCGATGGCGTACAGCGAACGTCCGATCCGGTGGTAGCGCAGGCCCAGTCCGAACGCGGTGAACAGCGCCGCGGCGAGCCAGACCGACATCGGCAGGCCGATGAAGGTGGTCGTCGCCATCGCGGTGAACACGTCGAGCTGATCGAACAGCGTTTTGCCCTGTGTGGACCCGATCTGCGTGCCGCGCAGCACCGTCAGCATCGCCAGCGTGACGATGAAGGCGTTGAGCTTGAGCTTGACGATCAGGAACCCGTTCACGAAGCCGATCAGAGCGCCCGCGACCAGCACTGCGAGGATGCCGGCGAATCCAGGGAACTCGGTTCCGAACCCCGAGGACGCGACGGGGATCACCAGCATCGCGCCCAGCGCGGGCGCGATACCCATGGTGGATTCGAGCGACAGGTCGAATTTGCCCGTCAGCAGCACCAGCGACTCGCCCAGAACCACCAGCGACAGCGCCGCCGACGCGGACAAGATGCCGACGATGCTGCCGAAGGTCAGAAACGTGTCGCTGATCAGCGCACCGATGACCAGCACGACCACCAGCACCGGCAGCAGCGCGAGTTCGCGCAGCCAGCCGAACTTCCGGCGTTTCGGCGGTGGTGCGGCCAACGACGGCGCTTGAGGATCGGTCATCAGATCAGTCACCGAGCTCGACTCCTTCGATGTCGGCCACGAGGTCGCCGTCGGACCATCCGGCCTGGTGTTCGGCGACCACGGCACCGGCGCGCAGCACCAGGACCCGGTCGCTCAGGCGCAGATCGTCGAGCTCGTCGCTGACGATCAGCACCGCCTTGCCTTCGGCCCGCACCCGGTCGACGACCGCGAGCAGGGCCTCTTTCGACTTCACGTCCACACCCGCGGTCGGGTTGATCAGCACGACGACGCGCGGATCCCCGGCCAGCGCGCGGGCGAGGACGACCTTCTGCTGGTTGCCACCGGAAAGGTCGGACACCGGCTGGTCGGCGTCGGACGCGACGATGTCGTAGTCCTCCAACGCCTTCGACGCCCTCGTGTACCGCGCTCCCGGCGAGGCGAGCCCCGCCTTGCCCATTCGATCCAAAATGGACAGTGTGGCGTTGTCCTTGATGGAATGTTCGAGGACCAGCCCTTGATTATGCCGATCCCTTGGCACGCAACCGATCCCGGCACGAATCGCGGCCGGGATGTCGCCGGGCTTCAGCCTCTTGCCGTCGACACTGACCGTGCCGGCCTCCGGGGTGCGCAGCCCGTACACGGTTTCGGCGACCTGATGTTTGCCGCTGGCGTTGCTGCCCGCGAGCCCGATCACCTCGCCGCGATGGATCCGCAACGTGACGTCGTGGAAGCCGTCACCGGAAAGGCCGTCGACGGCCAGCACCTCGTCCGCGTCGGATGCCAGCGCTTCACGGGTGGCCGCGTCACGGACGGCGAGGCCGCCCTGCTCCCCGGTCATCGCGTCGATCAGCTCCGAACGGCCGACGTCGGCGACCGGCGCGGTGAGGATGTGCCGCGCGTCGCGCAGCACGGTGACCGCCTGGCACACCTCGTACACCTCGTGGAGGTGGTGCGAGATGAACAGGAACGTCACCCCGTTCGCCTGCATCTGACGCATCCGCTCGAACAACCGCTCGATCGCCTGACTGTCCAGCTGTGCCGTCGGTTCGTCGAGCACGATGAACCGCGCCCCGTAGGACAGCGCTCGGGCGATCTCGACGAACTGCCGGTCCTCGACCGAAAGCTCACCGGCCGGGGTGTCGACGTCGACGTGCACGTCCCAGGAGTCGAGCAGGTCACGGGCCTGGCGACGCAACTTCTGCCAGCCGATCGCGAAACCCTTACCGGACTGGCGATTCAGGAACAGGTTCTCCGCGACGGTCAGCTGCGGGACGACCATCGCGTGCTGGTACACGCACGCGACAGCGCGTTTCCAGTCGTCCTGTTTGGACAGCGGTGGCGCGGGGACGCCGCCGAACTCGACATGACCGGTGTCCGTTTTGGACAGTCCGGTGAGGATGGAGACGAGTGTCGACTTCCCCGCGCCGTTGCGGCCGACGAGTGCGTGCGACTCCCCGGGGTTGACGGTGAGACTGACGTCGGCGAGCGCCACGGTCGGACCGTAGCGCTTGCCGACGCCCTGCGCGCTGACCACCGGGACGGCGGAAGAGCCGGCGGGCAGCGCGCTCACGAGCCTTTACCCCGCAAGGATTCGGGTACCGAGATCACAGGTTGTTCCCCCAAAGGGCCTTGTCGTCCACATTGTCCTTGGTGACCACGGGAGCGGGCAGCTGGTCCTCGAGGATCCCGGGCCGGACCTCGACGATCGTGCTGTTGTGGTCGGTGGGGCCCGCCTTGAAGGTCTCCCCGGCCATCGCCTTCTTGATCCAGTACATGCCGTACTTGGCGTAGTCGTCGGCAGGCTGGGACACCGTCGCGTCGAGTTCGCCCGCGCGGATGGCGGCCAGCTCCTGCGGGATCCCGTCGTTGCTGACCAGCACCACGTGCTTCGGGTCCCCGACCGGGAAGTACAGGTTCTTGCGCTTGAGCGCCTGCTGCGTCGGCGCCAGGTAGACGCCGCCCGCCTGCATGTACACGCCCTTGATGTCCGGGTTCGCGGTGAGCAGGCTGTCCAGACCGGACGAAGCCTTGTCGGCCTTCCACTCGGCGGAGATCTCCAGGACCTGGACGGCCGGGAACTTCGTCTTCATGCACTCCCGGAACGCTTCCGAGCGGTCGCGGCCGTTGACCGAGGCGAGGTCGCCCATGATCTGCACGACCTTGCCCGAAGTCACCTTCGCGCCGATCGCCTCGCAGGCCTTGGTGCCGTACGCCTTGTTGTCCGCGCGGACGACCATCGCAACCTTGCCGCTCTCCGGCGCGACGTCGACGGCGACCACCGGGACGGCCTTGTTCTCGGCGGCCTTCAGCCCGGCCACCACCGCGGCGGAGTCGAGCGGCGTCACGACCAGACCCTTGATCCCCTGGTTGAGCAGGGTGTTGATATCCGTGATCTGTTTCGCCGAGTCACTGTCCGCGTTGACGGTCGGCAGCGCGTCGACGCCCTGCTCCTTCGCCTTCAGCGGCACGTAGTTGTTGTATGCCTGCCAGAACGGCGAGGTCAGCAGCGGTAGTGTCGCGCCGACCTTGCCACCCTGCGCGCCACCGGCACCAGGTGCCGTCGCGGTGTCCTTTGTGGACCCACAAGCCGACAGAGCCAGACCGAGCGCGGTGGCCGCTGCGGCCACCATGATCACCCTCGTACGCACCGCATCCTCCTTGATGACAGCGGAAACCAAGTATGGTCTTACTTTTGGACCGGACCGCGTGGACGCAGACCGTACATCCCGCCGTCAACGGCGAGTGCCGTGCCGGTGGTCGAAGCGGAGAGCGGACTGGCCAGGTACGCGATCGCGTTCGCGACCTCGTCCGCGGTGACCAGTCTGCCCATCGGCTGCCGAGCGGCCAGCGCGGCGCGCTCGGCCTCCGGGTCGGCGGCGGAGTCGAGCAGCCTGCCGACCCATGGGGTGTCCGCCGTTCCGGGGCAGACACAGTTGACCCGGATCCGGTCGGGCAGATGATCGGTCGCCATCGCCAGGGTCAATGAGAGCACCGCGCCTTTGGTGGCCGAGTACAGCGACCGGTTGGGAAGCCCCGCCCAGGCGGCGATCGAGCAGGTGTTGACGATCGCGGCGGCGGGCGAGTTCCTCAGGTGCGGCAGCGCCGCACGGGCGAGCCGCACCATGCCGACGACGTTGACGTCGAACACGCGGTGCCATTCGTCGTCGTCGTTGACGGTGACGTCGCCCTGCGCGCCGATCCCGGCGTTGTTGACCAGGATGTCGAGCCTGCCGAAGCGTTCGGCGACCGAGTCGATCGCGGAACGCACCTCGTCGTCGGAGCTGACGTCGCACCGGAAACCGGTCAGGCCTTCGGGGAGGTCATCGGGTTTCAGGTCGAGTACGGCGACCGTCGCTCCGCGCGAGGCGAGCAGCTCGGCCGTCGCCTTGCCGATCCCGGACGCGCCTCCGGTGACCGCGGCGACGAGGCCCTCGAATTCACTCACTTACTGTCTCCGTCCACTCTGGACCCTCCGGGAACCGGAACCGGCGCAGGGTCGCGTCATGCATCCGCGCGGAGAACCCGGGGGAGGTCGGGGCGAGGTACCGGCCGTCGCGGACGACGGCCGGGTCGGTGAAGTGCTCGTGGAGATGATCGACCCATTCGATCGACCTGTCACGGTCTGAAGCGGAAACCGCCACGAAATCGAACATGGACAGATGCCGCACGAGTTCGCACAGCCCGACCCCGCCGGCGTGCGGACACACCGGGACGCCGAACTTGGCCGCGAGCAACAGGATCGCCAGGTTCTCGTTGAACCCGCCGACCCTGGCGGCGTCCAGCTGCAGCACCGAGATCGCGTTCGCCTGCAGAAGCTGCTTGAACACCACCCGGTTCTGCACGTGTTCGCCGGTGGCGACGCGGATCGGGGCGAGCGCCTTGGCGATCGCGGCGTGCCCGAGCACGTCGTCCGGGGAGGTGGGCTCCTCGATCCAGTACGGGTCGAACGGCGCCAGCTCGGTCATCCAGGTGATCGCGGCCGACACGTCCCAGCGCTGGTTCGCGTCGACCGCGACGCGGATGTCCGCGCCGACCGTCTCACGGGCCAGTTTCATCCGCCGGACGTCGTCCTCGAGGTTGCCGCCGACCTTCAGCTTGATCATCTCGAAGCCGTCGGCGACGGCCTGTTCGGCGAGCCGGACGAGTTTCGTGTCGGAGTAGCCGAGCCAGCCGGGCGACGTGCTGTACGCGCGGTAGCCGTCGAGCTCGATCTGCGCGATCCGCTCGGCGCGGCCGGGCTCGGCGGCGCGAAGGATGTCGAGCGCCTCCTGCTCGGTCAGCGCATCGGACAGATAGCGGAAGTCGACCAGCGACACCAGTTCTTCCGGCGACATCTGGGCCGCGAACCGCCACACGGGCAGGTCGGCGCGGCGTGCGGCGAGATCCCACGCGGCGTTGACGACCGCGCCGATCGCCATATGCGAGACGCCCTTTTCCGGACCCAGCCACCGCAGTTGCGAGTCACCGATGAGCGCGCGGGACAGCTCACCGAGCGCCGCCGCGTCCTCGGGGACGTCACGCCCGATGACATGCCCTTCGAGCGCGCGGATCGCCGCGGCCTGCACGTCATTGCCGCGGCCGATGGTGAACGCGAGGCCGTACCCGTCCGGGCCACCGTCGGTGTGCAACACGACGTACGCGGCGGAGTAGTCCGGATCGGGATTCATCGCATCCGAGCCGTCCAGTTCCCGCGAAGTCGGGAACCGGACGTCGAGCACCTCCATACCCACGATCTTCGCCATATCAGGCCTGCCTCGCCGTCTGACGCTGGCGGCCGAGCCCGTCGATCTCGAGCTCGATGACGTCACCGTCGCGCAGATACGGCTTGGGGTCGGGGTGGCCGAGCGCGACTCCCTGCGGGGTTCCGGTGTTGATCACGTCGCCGGGGCGCAGCACCATGAACTGGCTCAGGTAGTGCACGATCTCGGCGACCGTGAAGATCATGTCCTTCGTGGACGAGTCCTGTTTCTTCTCGCCGTTGACCCAGAGTCGCAGGCCGAGATCCTGCGGGTCCGGCACCTCGTCGGCGGTGACCAGCCACGGGCCGAGCGGGTTGAAGTTCTCGCACGACTTGCCCTTGTCCCACTGGCCGCCGCGTTCGAGCTGGAACTCGCGTTCGGACACGTCGTTCGAGATGGCGTACCCGGCGACGTGGCCGAGTGCCTCGTCGACACTTTCGACGTACCGCGCCTCCTTGCCGATGACGACGGCGAGCTCGACCTCCCAATCGGTCTTCGTCGACCTTCGCGGCACCAGCACGTCGTCGTCCGGTCCGACGACGACATCGGCGGCCTTCATGAACACGACCGGCTCGGTGGGCACGGCGGCACCGGACTCCTCGGCGTGCTGCCGGTAGTTGAGTCCGATGCAGACGACCTTGCCCGGCCGGGCGATCGGCGCGGCGACCCTGGCCTCGGCGGCGTCCGGCGCGGCCTCGGGCAGCTCACCCGCGGCCAGCGCGGCGGCGACCCGGGCGACGCCGTCGCTCGCGAAAAAGCTGCCATCGATATCGGCGGTCAGTCCCGCGAGCTCGCGCAGCGTGCCATCCCCGGCACGTACGAACGGACGCTCACTTCCCGGCTCTCCGAGACGCAACAGCTGCACGGATTTTCCCTTCCGGCCGACCCGTCAAAACAACAACGGCTCCAACAGCAACGAACAGACATCCGATGTATACCGCACCGCCTCCGGCGACATCTAGAGGTCGTCCGGATTTGTCCCGAAAATTGATCGGATCAGTAGTCCATTCCCGCCTTCGACCTCCTTAGTGTCATGGGTCACAGCGGGAATAGTTGCCGACACTAAGCAAGTTGTCCGTCCTGGGAACGACACTGGGGAAAGGACGGGTATGACCATCGCGGTCGAACGACCTTCGGAAACCGTCTCGCGATCTCGGACCGGACGTGCCCGGTTCGTCCTTATTCTCGGCGGGCTTTCCGCGTTCGGACCGCTGTCGATCGACATGTACCTTCCCGCCCTGCCACAGATGGCGGGCGAGCTGCGCGCGTCCGATGCGACGGTCCAGCTCACGCTGAGCGCGTTCATCATCGGCCTCGCCGTCGGGCAGCTGGTCATCGGACCTCTCTCCGACGCAGTGGGCCGCCGGAAGCCGCTCGTCGTCGGGCTCGCCCTCTACATCGTCGGTTCTGTGCTGTGCGCCATCAGCCCGAGCGCCGAACTCCTCATCGCCGCGCGCGGTGTCCAAGCCGTCGGCGCGGCGGCCGGGATCGTGATCGCCAGGGCGACCGTGCGCGACTTCTACTCCGGTACCGCGATGACCAAGTTCTTCTCGATGCTCATGCTCGTCAACGGGCTCGCGCCGATCCTGGCGCCGATCATCGGCGGGCAGATCCTGAACTGGACATCGTGGCGCGGGGTCTTCGTCTGGCTGACCGTATTCGGCGCGATCCTGCTCGCCGTCGTGTTCTTCGCACTCCCGGAACCCCTGCCCGCCGAACGCCGGACGCCCGCCCGCTTCGGCTCGGTGATGCGGACCTACGCCGGCCTGCTCGCCGACCGCACATTCCTCGGCTACGCGCTCGCTTCCGGCCTGATGTTCGGCAGCCTCTTCGCCTACATCTCCGGCTCGTCGTTCGCACTCCAGGGCGTCTACGGTCTCAGCCCGCAGGCGTACAGCCTGGTGTTCGGCCTCAACGGCATCGGCATCGTGCTGGCCGGACAGCTCAACGGCAGGCTGGTCGGCCGCTTCCCGGAACGGACCCTCCTGACCACCGGCCTCTTCATCGCGGCCGCCGGAGGCCTTGGCGTACTGATGGCCGTCGTTCTCGACCTGAGTCTGGTCGGGCTGCTGATCCCGCTGTTCGTCCTGGTGTCGAGCATCGGTCTGGTCGCCCCGAACGCGAGTTCCCTCGCGCTGGCCGAACACGCGCGAACCGCCGGTTCCGCGTCCGCGCTGCTCGGCGTCCTCCAGTTCGTCGTCGGAGGCCTAGCCACTCCGCTCGTGGGATTGGGCGGTGCGGGTACCGCGGTGCCGATGGCGATCGCGATGGCCGGTTTCGGCGTACTGGCCCTGCTTGCCTTCGCCACCCTGACGCGGGTGCCGCACTTCGGCGACGAAGTGGGGTAGTTCACGCAAGAGTCTTGAGGTCCGCCGACTTCAGCTGATCAGCGGTGACCGTCGCCCTCCCATCGACCAACGCCTTGAGCGCCTCGCCGTCATCCCACTGGTTGACGTTCATCGCGGCGGTCACCTGACCGTCGCGCAACCAGAAGGCCGTGAAGGCGCGGGCCGCGAGATCGCCGCGGACGACGAGTTCGTCCTTTTCGGGATCGGCGAGGCCGCGGTATTCGCAGCCGAGATCGTACTGATCCGAGAAGAAATACGGGCTCTGAAGGTACGGCTCGTTCTCGCCGAGCAAGTTGCCTGCCACATGCGCGCCCTGCCATTTCGCGTTGGCCCAGTGCTCGACGCGGACGCGTTTTCCGTAGCGGGGATGGAAATGCGCGGCGATGTCGCCGATCGCGTAGACGTCAGGTGCCGCAGTGCGCAGCCCGGCGTCGGCGCAGACTCCACCGTCGTCGGACAGTTCGAGGCCGGCGGCGTGGGCGAGGTCGACGCGTGGTGCGGCACCGACGGCGACCAGGACGACGTCCGCCGGGAGCTCGTCGCCGCTCTCCAGCCGGACTCCGGTCACGCCGTCGGGTCCGCCGGTGAATCCGGCGAGGCGTTCGCCGAGCCGCCAGTTGACCCCGTGCTGCGTATGAATGTCCTTGAACACCCCGGAAACCTGTTCCCCGAGGACGGCGAGCAGCGGCGAACCGACCTGGTCGACGACGGTCACCTCGGCGCCGTGCTCCCGTGCGGCCGCGGCGGTTTCGGACCCGATCCAGCCCGCGCCGACGATCACCACCCGTTGGGCGTCCTTGAACGCCGAACGCAAGGCCAGTGCGTCGTCAAGGGTGCGCAGGGTCCGCAGTCCGGGCAGATCCCCGCCGGGGACCGGCAGGGAACGCGGCTGAGAACCGGTGGCGAGGACAAGCCTGTCGAAACGATGCTCGCCGTCCGCGTCGTCGAGAACGAGCCGGGCGCCGAGTTCGATCCTGGTCACCGTCGTGCCGCTCTTGCGCACGATGTTCTTCTCTTCGTAGAAACCCTCGTCGTGAACCCAATCGGGTTCATCGGTCTTCCCCTGCAGAAGTCCCTTGGACAACGGCGGTAATTCGTACGGGCGATGCGAGTCGGTTCCGAGGAGCAGGATCTCGCCCTCGTAGCCGCGTTCTCTCAACGTTCCGGCGGCCGTCGCACCCGCCAGACCTGCACCTACGATGACGATCTTCCTGGGTTCGGACATCGCGACCTCCCACGCCGCCTCGCCGATCAGTCTCCTACGCGGACGCTACTCCCGTTCGGGCTCGCACGCCCAGTCTCCAACCGGGCGCCGGGGTTCTCATCCGGCCTAGCGTGGACCCGAGTTGATCACGAAACGAGTGAGCGGTTAACCCATCAGTAGGAATGTGGCGTAACCCGCGTCACGGGCACGAAACGCCCCCGTCCCAGCCACGCACGAGGTTCGGAGAGTTCAGGGGAAACGGGAGGATGAGGACCGTGACACCGCGGGACGAATGGTCGGTCGGCTGCCGTGATCTGGCCGGCAGGCGCAGGGACGTGACGGTGTTCGTGAGCAGCGACAAGATCGTGCTCGTGGCACCGCCGGGAGAGGCTGCCGTGCTCGGGCCGCTGGACGTGGGGCGCCTGCGCGCCGCACTCCGCGACGCCGTGGTCGCGGTGGCGCAGCATCCCGACCACACCGAATGACAACTACCGTTCCTACTTATGAGTAGGTAGAGTCGGCTCCGTTCGGAAGGAGCCGGCCATGACCACCTACTTCGTGACGGGCGCGCCCTGTTTTCCGAAAAGCAGCGTGGGTAAACGCCTGGTCGCGCGCCTACTGCGGCGACCGGAGACCGCAGCCGTCCACGTTCTCGTGCGGGAGACCTCCCGAGGAAGACTCCCGAGCCACGACAAGCTCTTTCCCGTCACCGGCGACCTGACCGAACCCTCATTGGGCATCGACCCCTCCCGTCTGGGCCCCCTCGACCACGTCGTGCACCTCGGCGCGGTCTACGACCTCACCGCGGACGAAGCCGCCAACCGTTCGGCCAACGTCGACGGCACTCGCAACGTCCTCGAGTTCGCCGCCGCGGCGAACGCCAGGCTGCTGCACCACATCTCGTCGATCGCGGTGGCAGGCGAATACGCCGGGCGTTTCACGGAAGCCGACTTCGACCTCGGCCAGAGCTTTGCCTCGCCGTACCACGCGACGAAGTTCGAGGCCGAGAAACTCGTGCGCCGCCAAGGAAAAGTTCCCTTCCGTATTTACCGGCCTTCCGCCGTCGTCGGCGATTCGCGCACCGGCGAAATGGACAAGATCGACGGGCCGTACTACTTCCTGCCGGCGATCTCCCGCCTCGCGGCGCTGCCCCGCCGGCTTCCTCTGGCCGCTCCCGACCTCGGCGCCACGAACCTCGTCCCCGTCGACTACGTCGTCGAAGCGATCGAGCACCTCATGCACCTCGACGCGCCGAGCGGCAGCACCTACCACCTCGCGTCGCCGCGTCCCCAACCTCTGCACGAGGTCTACAACGCCTTCGCACGCGCAGCGGGCGCACCGATGATCTCCGCCGTCCTGCCGTCGGGACCGTCCGAAACCTTGCGTCGCGCGGGAACCAGGCTGGCGAAGTCCGCGGCCGCCGGATTCGACCGCGTTCCCGGCGGACGTTCGGCCCGCGCTGCCGTACTGGACGAACTGTTTCAATGCGCTCTCAGCGGGAAAGTCCTGCCGCATCTGAGCATGGCCGTCGACTTCGGCACGACCGCTACCACAGCCGCGCTCGAAGGCAGCGGGATCACCTTGCCGCCGTTGAAGGAGTACGCCGGGCCGCTGTACCGGTACTGGCTCGAGAAGCTCGATCCCGATCGCGGCCGCCGCCGTCCGGGGCCGGACCCCTTGAACGGCCGCAAAGTGCTGGTCACGGGAGCTTCTTCGGGAATCGGACGCGCGTCCGCGTTGGCGATCGCCGAGCGGGGCGCCGAGGTGATCCTCGTGGCCAGGCGCGCGGATGAACTCGACGAGGTCCGTGAGCAGATCGTCGCGGCAGGCGGCAAGGCGTCGGCGCATCCGTGCGACCTCACCGACGGCGACGCCGTCGACGCACTGGTCAAGGACGTGCTGTCCACGCACGGCGCGGTGGATATGCTGGTCAACAACGCGGGCCGCTCGATCCGCCGGTCGCTTTCGCTGTCCACCGAACGGTTCCACGACTTCGAACGGACGATGGCGATCAACTACTTCGGGCCGGTACGGCTGATCCTCGGCCTGCTCCCGTCGATGTCCGAACGCGGTTTCGGCCATATCGTCAACGTGACCACCCAAGGACTGCAGACCGACACGCCCCGGTTTTCCGCTTATCTGGCTTCGAAAGCCGCGCTGGAGGAATTCGGGCTCACGGCCGGCCGGGAGACGCTTTCCGACGGAATCACCTTCACCTCGGTGCGGATGCCGTTGGTGCGCACGGACATGATCGCGGCGACCGGCTCATATCGTGGCCTGCCCGCGAGTTCGCCCGAGCGGGCCGCCAAGCTCGTCGTGAAGGCCCTCGAGGAACGGCCGGAGATCCTGAACCTGCCCGAAGGCCGCGCCGCTGAATTGGTGACGCTCGTCGCACCCAAGACGGCAAGGTTCCTCGCCCATCTCGTCTACCGGGCGATGCCGGAATCCGCGCCGGAAACCCGTGGCCTGCCCCGAAAGGCTCCGCTGGCGTCCGTGGCGGGCGCGGTCACCCGGCTGCTGTGGAGGCGCCACCCCTGACGTCGGAGCGGCCGGGCTCGATCGGGGGACGCCACCGGCCGCTACCATCGGTTTCCGATACGCCGGGATTTGCAACGCGCCCGCCGACCGGGAAGGGGCAGTGTGGACGTCGCCAGTCCCCCGCTGTCGACCGGACCGGTTGAGGCAGTGGTACGCCCGTCCAGGACGGTGCTGCGCCTGAGCCTGCACGCGGCCTGGGTGCTCGCGCTCGCGGTCGGCACCGAACTCCGGGTGGGACGCTTCGGTTTCCACCCCTCGGATCAGGGTTTCATCCTCGCCCAGGCATGGCGGGTCCTCCACGGCGAGATCCCGCACACCGAAATCATCTCCGCGCGGCCACTGGGCTCGGCGTATCTCCACATCGTCGATTTCCTTCTGCCCGGACCGCTTTTCTTCGTCTCGAGCGTGCTCAGCATGCTGGAGATCATCCTCGCGACCATCGCGTTCACCGTGCTGGTCACCCGGCGCCGCGTCCGTGACTGGGGGCCGGGCCTCACCGGGCTCACGGCGGCCGCGTCGCTGCTGAACCTCAACGCGTTCCCGTTGATGGCCTGGCACACGATCGACGGGATCTTCCTGACCGCGTGCGGCGCCTGGGCGCTGGATTCGGGGCTGCGCAACGGACAGGCGTGGCCGCGGCGGCTGGGGCTGGTGCTGCTGGGAACGGCGGTCTTCGTCAAACAGAGTTTCGCGCCGGTTCCGGTGATCGCGTTCCTCTGGCTGGTCCTGCACCCGTCGATGCGCGAAGGCGCTTTGCGGGCCGGCCGCTGGTGGGCCCGGCTGGCATGGGATCTGCTGGCGCTGAACGCCTTTCTCATCCTCTACATCGGAATCGTCGCCGTCGACGGCGGGCTCGGCGTGATGGCGGACCAGCTCACCGGCGGTCTCCCTGCCTACGGCGAACGGCTTCTCGCGCTGTGGCTGGAGAATCCCGAAACCCTGATGCGGCCACCGGTGCGGGGACTGACCTTCTTCGCCATCGCGGCGGCGCTACTGGCGCTGGTCACGCTGTTCGGCGAGCGGGCCGGTTTCGTGGGCGCGGTCTTCGCCCGGCTGCTGGTCCTCGCCGGGGTGGCGGTGGTGATCGGCACCGTCGTCGACGGACACTTCACCGGGGCTTCGCGCTGGGCGGACGTCCTGTGGTGGATCCTCGGCGTCGCGCTCCTGGTGAACTGGGCGGCGACCCGGCGGTTCCCGTTGGCAGGCACGATGGTGTTCGCCACCGGCTTCATGACCAGCCTTTCCTGGGGCAACGACACTCCGACGCTGTTCACCGGGACACTGGCGCTGACCGCCCTCCTGCTGCTGGCGGACGGCTTGCCTCCACTACCGGAACCGCCGCGCTGGATCGGCCTGACCGCGGCGACGGCGATGGGACTGGTCGCGGTGATCGCCTCGGGCTGGGCCGTGGTCGCGCACCACGACGAGGGCGCGTACCTCGACATGGCGCACGAGAAACTGACCGAGGACCTCGGCGCGGTGACACCCTCCATGAACGGCATCCGGACCAATCCGGGCACCTTCACCTACATCTCGCAGATCCGCGACTGCATCACGCGCTTCCCCGCCGCGCGCACGGCGATCCTGCCCGACAACCCGTTCGCGTACCCGGCCTTCGAACTGCGCAACCCGTTCCCGCTGGAATGGCCGCTACCACTGGAGATCGTCGCCGACGCTCCACAACGGATGATCGCGACCGCGGACGACCTCAACCGGGAAGGCGACTACCTGGTGCTGTTCCAGACCGTGCGCACCAGCTCCCTCACCGGCGGCGGCCCCGTCCCCGCCGGGATCGCGCCGGACACCCCGATCTTCGACTACCTCGGCCTGGAGAAGGCGCTGCAGTCGCGCCTCACCGGGGAGACGGTCACCTGCGGAAGTTTCGTCGGGAAGTGGGCGCCTCGCGGGTGACTTGCGGGTTACTCCACGCCGACATCGTCCGGCCGCCCGGCGGCCAGGCCACCGAGCACGTCCAGCGCCGCGGCGAGCGTCTCCAGCGGTGGTGACGAAACCGCGAGCCGGACCGCGTTGGGCGCGTGCCCGGGTACGACGGCGAAGGCGGCCGCGGGGGTGACCGCGATACCTCGCCGGGCGGCCGCGGCGACGAAGGTTTCGGCGCGCCAGTGTTCCGGGAGTTCCCACCAGCAGTGGTAGGCCTCGGGATCCGCGCGCAGGGTGAACGCGGCCAGGCGTTCGGCCGTCAGTCGCTGGCGGTCCGCGGCGTCGAGCCGTTTCGCCCGTTCGACGGTTTCCAGAGTGCCGTCGGCGATCCATCGGGTGGCGGCTTCGAGGGCGAACCGGGGTGCGACCCAGCCGCCCGAGCGGACGGACGCCGCGAGCCGCGCCGACCATTCCGCGGGGACGGCAAGGAATCCGGTGGTCAGCCCGGGGGCGAGCCGTTTGGACATGCTGTCGGCGAACACCGTGCGTTCCGGCGCGAAGGCCGCGAACGGGCGGATTTCGGGCCGCAGGAAAGTGTAGATGCCGTCCTCGATCACCGGGATGTCGAGGCGGCGCACCGTCTCCGCCAGCGCCGCCCGCCGCGCATCGTCCATTGTGGACCCGAGTGGGTTGTGCAGCGTCGGTTGGACGTACACCGCACGCACGGGCGCCGCGGCATGAGCGGCTTCGAGGGCTTCGGGGACGAGTCCGAGGTCGTCTGTTTCGATGGGCGCCAGCTGCACGCCGAGCCGTCCGGCGAGCGCTTTGACCACGGGATACGTGATCGCCTCGACGGCGAGCCGTTCGCCCATCGGCACGAAGGCGGCGATCGCGGCGGCGATCGCCTGCCGTCCGCTGCCGGCGAAGAGGACCTCGTCCGGTGTCCAGCCGTCCTTCGCGAGCAACCCGGTCACGGCGTCCCGGGTCTGTTTCGAGCCGGCGACGCTGCCTGGCCGCAGCGCCTCGGTGAGGACGTCGTCGCGCAGCAACGGCTCGAGTGACTTGGCGACGAGCGCGGATTGCTCCGGGAGGACGGCGAAATTGAGTTCGAGGTCGATCGTGGCCCCGCCTGGCTCCGCGAGCGCCGGTTCGAGCGGCGGCCTCGCGGCCCGGACGTACGTGCCTCTGCCGACCTCGCCGACGACGACTCCCCGGCGCACCAGCTCGCCGTACACCCTGGCCGCGGTCGAATTCGCGATCATTCGCTCGCGGGCGAAGCGCCGCTGCGGCGGCAATCGGTCACCCGGCCGGAGCCTGCCCGCCTCGACGTCCGCGGCGATCTCGTCCGCGACGATCCGGTAGTCCTCCACACATCACCTTCGATCGCTCCGAGGCTGCTCGGGAAATTGCTCTCGGATGATGCCATCGAACGCGGGTGTGAGGGGACTGCGACCTACGGAACACCACAACGGCGGGTCACTAGGTTAGCCTAACCTCTGTGGAGCAGACCGTTGAAACCGTCGCCGAGCAGAGGACGACGTCCCGCCTGCAAGCGGACGCGCTGACGCTGGCCTATGACGGCCGGACCGTGGCCGAAGACCTCGGGGTGGTCATCCCCGACCGGTCCTTCACCGTCATCGTCGGACCCAACGCCTGCGGGAAGACGACGCTGTTGCGCGCGCTCGCGCGGATGCTCAAACCCCGCCAGGGTTCGGTGTACCTCGATGGCCAGGTGATCACGACGTTCCCCGCGAAGGAGGTCGCGCGCCGCCTCGGCCTGCTGCCGCAGAGCTCGACCGCCCCGGACGGCATCACCGTCGCCGACCTCGTCGCGCGCGGCCGGTATCCGCACCAGCGACTGCTTCGCCAGTGGTCGCGCGAAGACGCGACAGTGGTCTCCGAATCGATGCGCGCCACCGGCGTCGACGACCTCGCGGAACGGCTCGTCGACGAGCTTTCCGGTGGACAGCGGCAGCGTGTGTGGATGGCGATGGCGCTCGCACAGGAGACCGACCTCCTGCTCCTCGACGAGCCGACGACCTACCTGGACATCGCGCACCAGATGGACATCCTCGATCTTTGCGCGCAGCTGCACGAGGAGCAGGGCCGGACGCTGGTCGCCGTGCTGCACGACCTCAACCACGCCGCGCGCTACGCGACCCACATGATCGCGATGCGCGACGGGCAGGTGCTGGCGACCGGCGCACCCGAGGACGTCGTAACCGCTTCGAACGTCGAGGAGATCTTCGAGCTGTCGTGCCGGGTCATGCCGTGCCCCGAAACGGGGACGCCGCTGGTGATCCCCAAGGCGGGCCGCCGCGCCGCGTGAGTCGCTAGGTTGGCACTTGGAGGTGCCATGACCCAGGAACGCTGGTCCGAAGTGGACGACTACTTCGCCGAAGTGCTCGTCCCGTCCGATCCCGCCCTCGACGCCGCCTTGCATGCCTCGGAGGAGGCCGGGTTGCCGTCCATCGCCGTCGCGCCGAACCAGGGGAAGCTGCTCAACCTGCTGGCCAGGATGATCGGCGCCCGCTCGATCCTGGAGATCGGCACGCTCGGCGGGTACAGCACCATCTGGCTCGCACGCGCCCTGCCGCCGCAGGGGCGGCTCGTCACCCTCGAATTCGATCCGAAGCATGCCGAAGTCGCGCGCGGCAACGTCGACGCCGCCGGGCTCGGCGCGCTCGTCGACATCCGGGTCGGCAAGGCGCTGGACCTGCTACCCGATGTCGACGGCCCGGTCGACCTCGCGTTCCTCGACGCGGACAAGGTCAACAATCCGGCCTACTTCGAAGCCTCGCTGAAGCTGACGCGGCCGGGCGGGCTGATCGTGATCGACAACGTCGTCCGCGGCGGCGCCGTCGCGGACGAGTCCAGCTCCGACCCGTCCGTCCAGGGCATCCGGCGGATGAACGAGCTGATCGCCGCCGAACCCCGGGTCGATGCGACGGCGTTGCAAACCGTCGGCGCGAAGGGGTACGACGGGCTGACCATCGCACTCGTCACCTCATGAACGCGCTCACCTGGGCGGCCCGGTTTCCTCCGGCCCGGGAGGGCCTGCCCACTGCACCGGCATCCCCTGGTGGTACTCGAGCATGAACCGCTGCCAGATGTCGGACGGAAGGGTCTTTCCGGTCAGCTTCTCACCGGTGGCGTCCCGCATCCGGCGCGGTTCGTCGGGCCCGATCCAGACCGCCGTCGAAAGCTGCGGGGTGTAGCCGACAGCCCAGCCGCCGGCGTTGTCGCCGGTGTCCTGGAAGCGGAAGTCGCCGGTTTTCAGCGCGGCCGGGCGGTCCTTCATCCCGCTGATCAGCACCCGGCTGATCGTGCCGGCGATCCGGCGGCTGAGCGCCTCGTCGTTGTCGAACGCGGGCACCGAGGAGGACGGGCGTTCCCACACGATCTCGCCGTTCTCGTCACGCACCTTCGACACGAGATGCGGGGTGGTGCGTTGACCGTCGGCGGCGAAGGTGGCGTACGCACCGGCCATGTCGCTGGGCCGCGACGGGTACCGGCCGACGGCGATGCCCGGCCCGATCAGGAAGCCGTCCTTCTCGCGCATGGTCGGCGCTCCGTCGAGGGTCTCCGGGAGGCCGGCGGCAAGGGCGGCACTCCGGACCGATTCAGCACCCAGCTGCTTCGCCAGCTCGACGAACGGTCCCTCCGCGTCGCTTGCGAAGGCCTCGCGGAGCGTGCAGCGCCCGGTGCCGCCGCATTCGCCGTCGCCGAACTTGAACGTCTCGCCGAGGAAGTCGACCTCCTTCGGCGACTGAAGGGGTTCGTCCACGCCCCACCCTTGGCGCACACCGGCCGCGACGGTGAACGGGTGGAACGCCGAGCCGACGCCGTACGGGGTTCCGGCGTAGTCGTGCACGCTCCAGCCGCCGCCGTTGTACGCACGGATCGCGCCTGTCGCGGGCTCGACGGCGACCAGCGCCCCGCGGAAATGCTCGGGCTCGCCCTGCAGCCGTTCCTTCACCGTCTTCTCGGCTTCGGCCTGGGCACGTGGATCGATGGTCGTCTCGACCTTCATCGCGCCTTCCCGGAGTTTGTCCAGCGGGAAGCCCGCCTGCTCGAGTTCGGCGAGGACCTGCTGCTTGATGTGGTACTTCTCGTAGGTGACGCGCCCGGCCCGGGTCTCCGAGGGCGCCTGGATCGCATCCTCCGGATAGGTCAGTGTGACCGCCTCCGCCTGGCCGACGTAACCTCGCTCGACCAGCTTGTTCACGACGTACGCCCACCGCTTCATGGCGTGCTCGTGCGTGGAGGCGTACGGGTCGTGCACCGAAGGCGACTGGATCATCCCGGCGAGGAACGCGGCTTCGCTCCAGGTGATCGAGTCGTCGAGCGGGCGGCCGAAGTAGGCGTTCATCGCCGACGCGGGGCCGTAGGTGCCTCGCCCGAACGAGATGATGTTGATGTAGCTCTCGAAGATCTGCTTCTTCGTCTGCTGCTGGGTCACCTTTGTGGCGAGCACCAGCTCGGAGAACTTGCGGGTGATGGTGGCGTCGTCGTTACCGGTGGACTTCTTGATGTACTGCTGGGTGATCCCCGAGCCACCGCCGACCCCGGTCACCAGCGCACGGCCGAGCCCGGACAGGTCGAAGCCCTCGTTGTCCCAGAACGTCGGGTCCTCGGTCGCGACGATCGCGTCGCGCAACTTCGCCGGGATCTTGTCGTAGGGCACGAACAGCCGGTCGCCCTCCGGCGGGACCACCTTGAGCAGTTCGGATCCGTCCGCGTTCTGCAGTACGACGGTCTTGTCGAGACCGGCCAGCACCTCCTGCGGGCTGCGGACGTCGAGTACGACGTACGCGATCCCGAACGCGACCACCGGGATGCCGATCAGGAGTCCCAAGGACCAGGCGCCTATCCGGCGTACCTGTCGCCACCTGCGCTTCTTCCGGTCCTCTTCCGGGGTGGTCGTGGTTTCCGACTCGGGTGCTGTTTCGTCATCCGGGTTTTCCACGCCTCTAGAGACGCCCGAACGGGTGAAAAGGTTGTGGGAAAATCACCGAATATCGCTGAAGATCTTCACGCGAGGAACGCGCGAAGCAGCGAAGCGGTGCCTTCGATGTGTTCGGCCATCGCCCGGCGGGCGGCTTCGGGGTCGCCGGCGAGGATCGCGTCCACGATCGCCTCATGCTGGGCGTTGGAGTGTTCGAGGTTCGGTTCGAGCAGCGGGATCATGTCGAGCAGCTGGTTGACCCGCATCCGCGCGTCGGCCATCGCCGTCGTCAGGGAGCCGGACGCGGTGACCTCGGCGATCGCGAGGTGCAGCCGCGAGTCCTTGCGCCGGTAGTCACCGAGGTTGGCGGACGCGGCCTCGGCGAGGGTGCTGGTCAGATGCTGCCGGTCGGCCGGGGTGAGCGAACGCGACGCCGCCATCTCGGCGGCCCCGGTCTCCAGGACGTGCCGCAGCCCGAGGGCGTCCTCCAGGGTGGCGTTGTCGACCTTCTGCCCGTCGGCGACCGGTGGTACCGGGAGTTCCTCGTTGACGAACGTCCCGCCGTAGCGCCCGCGGCGCGACTCGACGTAGCCGGCGTCGGCGAGGGCGCGGATCGCCTCCCGCAGAGTCACCCGGCTGACGCCGAGCCGCTCGGAGAGTTCCCGTTCCGACGGCAGCCGCTCCCCCGCGCCGACCACCCCGAGCCGGATCGCCTGGAGAAGCCGCTCCACGGTCTCCTCGAAGGCGTTGCCCGTCCGCACAGGACGGAACAGCGCGTCACCCGCGTTCGCGACCGTGCTCGACTCCACCCTGTGAGTTTAGGGCTTTCGCAACTAGTCCTCTGCTTGCGGTACTTGCACGCGCATGTGAAATGGCTCGTGAGCGGTAATGACGGTTAGACCATCGTTATCGCTCACGAGACGCAACCACACGGCTGTCGCGGCTTGCCTGCCCGGATCAGCACTCGATGACGTTGACGGCGAGGCCGCCGCGCGCGGTCTCCTTGTACTTGACGCTCATGTCGGCGCCGGTCTCGCGCATGGTCTTGATCGCCTTGTCCAGCGTCACCACATGCGAACCGTCGCCGCGCATCGCCATCCGAGCGGCATGGATCGCCTTCGACGCGCCGACGGCGTTGCGTTCGATGCACGGGATCTGCACGAGCCCGCCGACCGGGTCGCAGGTCAGGCCCAGATGGTGCTCGACGCCGATTTCGGCCGCGTTCTCGACCTGCTCCGGCGAGCCACCGAGGAGCTCGGTGAGCCCGGCGGCGGCCATCGCGCTGGCGGAACCGACCTCACCCTGGCAGCCGACCTCGGCCCCGGAGATCGAACCGGTCTGCTTGAGGATCGAGCCGATCGCTGCCGCGGTGAGCAGGAACGTCACGATGCCGTCGTCCGAAGCGCCGCGCATGAACCGCTGGTAGTAGTGCAGCACGGCCGGGATGATCCCGGCGGCGCCGTTGGTGGGCGCGGTGACGACGCGGCCACCGGCGGCGTTCTCCTCGTTGACCGCCAGCGCGTACAGGCTCACCCAATCCATCGCGTACAGCGGATCGCCGACGCCGTCCTCGGCGAGCAGCTTCTCGTGCAACGCCTTCGCGCGGCGCGGCACCTTCAGCCCGCCGGGCAGGACGCCGTCGTGCTCGCAGCCGTTGTGTACACATTCGACCATGACCTGCCAGATCTCCAGCAGGCCTTCGCGGATCTCCTCACGCGTGCGCCACGACAGTTCGTTGCGCAGCATGATCTCGCTGACCGGCAGACCGGTGTCCGCACAGTGCTTGAGCAGGTCCGCGCCGGTGCGGAACGGGAACTCCAGCTTCGTCGAGTCCTCGACGACGACCGTGTCGGTCTCGTAGGACTCGTCACGCACGAACCCCCCGCCGACCGAGTAATACGTCCGCTCGCGCAGCAACGCGCCCGACTCGTCGAACGCGCGGAAGACCATCCCGTTCGGATGCGCGGGCAGCGACTTGCGGCGGTGCATGGTGAGGTCGGTGTCCTCGTCGAAGAGGATTTCGCGCTCGCCGCGCAGCCGCAGCAGCTTCGCTTCGCGGATTTCCGCGATCTTGCCCGGCACGGTGTCGGTGTCGATCGCTTCCGGCCGTTCACCGGACAGTCCCAGCAGAACGGCCTTGTCGCTGCCGTGCCCGAACCCGGTCGCGCCCAGCGAGCCGAAAAGCTCGGATTGGACACGGGTTGTGGCCTTCAGGTCACCGTCGGCGGCCAGACCGTCCACAAAGGTCAGCGCGGCTCGCATCGGACCGACCGTATGGGAACTGGACGGCCCGATGCCGATGGAAAACAGGTCGAAGACGCTGATCGCCATTGATCTGCCCCTTCCTTATCTCGCCAGCAGGGAGCTGGCTTCTTGGGCTGCGGGGCCTTCGGCCGCGAGGTGGGCCAGGTTCTCCGACAACGGTTCGCCGCGATGGGCCTTGGTCTGCGCGAACAGGCGCCCTGCCCGATACGACGAGCGTACGAGTGGCCCGGCCATGACACCAGCGAAGCCCATCGCTTCGGCGGCGTTGGAATGCTCGACGAACTCTTCGGGCTTGACCCACCGGTCCACCGGATGATGCCTCGGCGAGGGCCGCAGGTACTGGGTGATCGTCAAGATCTCGCAGCCCGCATCGACCAGATCCCGCATCGCCGGAGCGACCTCATCGGGGGTTTCACCCATCCCCAGGATCAGGTTCGACTTCGTCACCAACCCGGCTTCACGAGCCCGCGTGATGACCTCCAACGACCGCGCGTACCGGAACCCCGGGCGGA
This sequence comes from uncultured Actinomycetota bacterium, assembly GCA_963766045.1. Lineage (GTDB taxonomy): Bacteria > Actinomycetota > Actinomycetes > Mycobacteriales > Pseudonocardiaceae > Amycolatopsis. The sequence goes on from CAVXYN010000004.1 coordinate 755,442, forward strand.
TCCGCTTGAAAATCCTCGGCACCGTCTCCACATTGTGCGCCAACACCTCAGGCCGCGACCCGAACACCTCAGCCAACTGATCGGGATCCGCGTTGAAATCCGGAATCAACAACTCGACACCGGTCCCCGGATTGAGCGCATGAATCTGCCGCACGGTCTCCGCGTACAACCACGCACCACCGTCGTCGAGATCATCCCGAGCCACCCCGGTCACCGTCGAGTAGCGCAAGCCCATGGCCTGCACCGACTCCGCGACCTTCCGCGGCTCCGCCCGATCCAGCTCAGCGGGTTTACCCGTATCGATCTGACAGAAATCACACCGACGCGTGCACTGATCCCCACCGATCAAGAACGTCGCCTCACGATCCTCCCAGCACTCATAAATATTGGGACACCCCGCCTCCTCACAGACGGTGTGAAGACCCTCGCGACGCACCAAACCCTTCAGCTCGGTGAACTCCGGACCCATCCGCGCCCGCGTCTTGATCCACGGCGGCTTCTTCTCGATCGGAGTCTGCGCGTTGCGGACTTCGAGGCGGAGGAGCTTGCGGCCTTCAGGCGCCGCGCTCATCGGTTGAGGTCCGCGTACAGCGGGTGCTTCTTGGCGAGCAGTTCGACCCGGGCGGACAGCGTCTGGCGCAGGTCCTCGTCGAAGTCGGGACGCAGTGCCTCGGCGATGATGTCGGCGACCTCGGCGAAGTCCTCGGCGCCGAAACCGCGGGTGGCCAGCGCCGGCGTGCCGATCCGCAGGCCCGAGGTGATCATCGGCGGGCGCGGGTCGAACGGGACGGCGTTGCGGTTGACCGTGATACCCACGGAGTGCAGCCGGTCCTCGGCCTGCTGACCGTCCAAAGTGGAGTTCACCAGGTCGACGAGCACGAGATGGACGTCGGTACCACCGGTCAGCACGCGAACACCGGCCTCCGCGCAGTCCGAGCGCGAAAGGCGGTCGGCCAGGATCTTGGCGCCCTCGAGCACCCGCTGCTGACGCTCACGGAACTCGTCGCTCGCGGCGACCTTCAGCGCGACGGCCTTGGCCGCGATGACGTGCTCCAGCGGCCCACCCTGCTGACCGGGGAACACCGCCGAGTTGATCTTCTTGGCGAGTTCCTGACGGCACAGGATGATGCCGCCGCGCGGGCCGCCGAGGGTCTTGTGCGTGGTCGTGGTGACGATATCCGCGAACGGCACCGGGCTCGGGTGCAGCCCGGCCGCGACGAGACCGGCGAAGTGCGCCATGTCGACCATGACCTTCGCGCCGACCTCGTCGGCGATGCGACGGAATTCGGCGAAATCGAGCTGACGCGGGTACGCCGACCAGCCGGCGATGATCAGCTTCGGCTTGTGCTCCTTGGCGAGGCGCTCGATCTCCTCGACGTCGACAATTCCGGTCTCCTTGTCGACATGGTAGGCGACGACGTTGTAGAGCTTGCCGGAGAAGTTGATCTTCATTCCGTGCGTCAGGTGCCCGCCGTGCGCCAGGTCGAGACCGAGAATCGTGTCGCCAGGGTTGAGCACCGCGACCATCGCGGCGGCGTTGGCCTGCGCACCCGAATGCGGCTGGACGTTGGCGTGCTCGGCGCCGAACAGGGCCTTCGCGCGGTCGATCGCCAGCTGCTCGATGACGTCGACGTGCTCACAGCCGCCGTAATAGCGGCGGCCGGGGTAACCCTCGGCGTACTTGTTGGTCAGCACCGAACCCTGCGCCTCGAGCACGCCCACCGGGGCGAAGTTCTCCGACGCGATCATCTCCAGGGTCGACTGCTGACGGTCGAGCTCGGCGGCGACGGCCGCGGCGACCTCGGGGTCCACTTCAGACAGTGCGGCATTGAACATGGATCAGCTCTCCTGGGTGAGCACGGCGTAGGCCTGGGCGTCGAGCAGGGCGGGCACGTCGCCGGTCAGACGCACCTTCAGGAGCCATCCTTCGGCGTACGGGTCCGTGTTGATCAGCTCGGGGGTGTCCGTTGTGGCCCCGTTCACCTCGACGACCTCGCCGTCCACCGGCGCGTACAGCTCGCTGACGGATTTTGTCGACTCGACCTCGCCGAACACCTCGCCGCCGGTGACCGTGTCACCGACCGAGGGCAGCTGGACGAACACGATGTCGCCGAGCGCTTCGGCGGCGAAGGCGGTGATCCCCACGGTGGCGACGCCGTCCTCGACGCGCAGCCACTCGTGTTCCTTCGTGTACTTCAGGTCCTGGGGGATGCTCAAAGGATTTCCTTAATCACGCGCGGGAGTAGAAGGGCAGGGCGACGACCTCGACGGGCTCGATGCGGCCGCGGATGTCGACGGAGAGCTCGGTACCGGGCTCGCTGTGCTCCCGGTCCACATAGGCCATGGCGATCGGGTAGCCCAGGGTCGGCGAAAGCGCGCCGCTGGTGACCTCACCGATCTCGGTCTCACCGGCGAGCACGGTGTAGCCGTGCCGCGGGGCGCGACGGCCGGCACCCTTGAGGCCGACCCGGACGCGCGGGACGTCCGCTTTGGACAGTTCTTCGAGCGCGGCCTTGCCGACGAAGTCACCGGGCTTCTCGAATTTGACGACGCGGCCGAGTCCGGCTTCGAACGGGCTCAGCTGAAGGCTGAGTTCGTTGCCGTACAACGGCATCCCGGCTTCGAGCCGCAGGGTGTCGCGGCAGGCGAGTCCGGCCGGGAGCAGACCGTGCGGCTCCCCCGCCTCGGTGAGGAGCCGCCAGACGGCGGGCGCCTCGGCGGCGGGGACGTACAGCTCGAAGCCGTCCTCGCCGGTGTAGCCGGTGCGGGCGAGGAGGACGTCGTGCCCCTTCACCACGGCGGGGACGCTCGCGTAGTACTTGAGCGCACCGAGGTCGGCGTCGGTGACGGCGCCGAGGATGTCGACGGCCTTCGGGCCCTGTACCGCGATGAGCGCGACGTTCTCGGACCGGTTGTCGACGACCGCGTCGAAGCCCGAGACACGCTCGGCCAGTGCGGCAGCGACGACGTCGGCGTTCCCCGCGTTCGCCACGACCAGGTACTTCTCGTCAGCGAGGCGGTAGACGACCAGGTCGTCGAGCACGCCGCCGTTCTTGTCGCAGATCATCGTGTAGCGAGCGCGGCCCGGCTTGACACCGGACAGGTTGCCGACCAGCGCGAAGTCGAGGGTCTCGGCCGCTTGCGGGCCGGTCACCTCGATCTCGGCCATATGCGAGAGGTCGAACAGCCCGGCCGTCTCACGGACGGCCTTGTGCTCCGCGAGCTCGCTCGTATAGCGGATCGGCATCGACCAGCCCGCGAAATCGGTGAACAGCGCACCCAGTCCTTTGTGGACTCCGTGCAGGGACGTCTCTTTCGACATCAAGTCCTCAGTTCTCGTAAGCGTTGAGCGGCGGGCAGGAGCAGACGAGGTTACGGTCTCCGCGCGCACCGTCGATGCGGCGCACCGGAGGCCAGTACTTGGACTTGCGGTTCACCCCGGCGGGGTACACGGCCAGCTCGCGGTCGTACGGCAGATCCCAGTCGCCGACAAGGGTTTCGGCGGTGTGCGGCGCGTTGCGCAGCGGGCTGTTGTCCGCGGCCCAGCGACCCTGAGCGACGGCGTCGATCTCCGCGCGGATGGCGATCATCGCGTCACAGAAGCGGTCGATCTCGCCGAGGTCCTCGGATTCGGTCGGCTCGACCATCAGGGTGCCCGCCACCGGGAACGACATGGTCGGGGCGTGGAAGCCGTAGTCGATGAGGCGTTTGGCGACGTCGTCCACGGTCACGCCGGTCTCCTTGGTGAGCCCGCGCAAATCGAGGATGCACTCGTGCGCGACCAGACCGTCCTGTCCGGTGTAGAGGACCGGGTAGTGCTGGTTGAGCCGCCGGGCGACGTAGTTCGCGGCGAGGACGGCGACCTGAGTCGCTTGTGTCAGCCCGCCCGCGCCCATCATCCGGACGTAAGCCCAGGAGATCGGCAGGATCGACGCCGAGCCGTACGGCGCCGCGCTGATCGGGCCGACGCCGGATTCGGGACCGGCCTTCTCGAGCAGCGGGTGGTTCGGCAGGTACGGCGCGAGGTGCGCGCGCACCGCGACCGGGCCGACGCCGGGACCGCCGCCGCCGTGCGGGATGCAGAAGGTCTTGTGCAGGTTCAGGTGCGAGACGTCGCCGCCGAACTCGCCCGGCTTGGCCAGGCCGAGGAGCGCGTTGAGGTTCGCGCCATCGACGTACACCTGGCCGCCCGCGTCGTGGACGATCTTGGCCAGCTCGTCGATGTCGTGCTCGTACACACCGTGGGTCGACGGGTAGGTGACCATGATCGCCGACAGCGTGTCGCGATTGGCGTCCACTTTGGACCGCAGGTCGTCGAGGTCGACGTTGCCCTCGTCGGTGCACTTGACGACGACCACGCGCATCCCGGCCATGACCGCGGACGCGGCGTTGGTGCCGTGCGCGGACGACGGGATCAGGCAGACCTCGCGCTCGGACTGGCCGTTCGCGCGGTGGTAGGCGCGGATCGCGAGCAGTCCGGCGAGCTCGCCCTGGCTGCCCGCGTTCGGCTGCAGCGACACCTTGTCGTAGCCGGTGACCTCGGCGAGCCAGCCGGAGAGCTGCTCGACCAGGACGTGGTAACCCTCGGCGTCCTCGGCCGGGGCGAACGGGTGGATACCCGCGAACTCGCGCCAGCTGATCGGCTCCATCTCGGTGGTGGCGTTGAGCTTCATCGTGCAGGAGCCGAGCGGGATCATGCCGCGGTCGAGCGCGTAATCCAGATCGGACAGGCTGCGCAGGTAACGCAGCATCGCGGTCTCGGAGCGGTGCGAGTGGAACACCTCGTGCGTGAGGTACTCGCTCTCGCGGACCAGGCCGGTCGGCAGGGTGGTCGTCTCGGCGGCCGTGGCGTCGATACCGAAGGCGTTCAGCACCTTGGCGAGGATCGCGGGCGTCGTGACCTCGTCGACGGCGATGCGGACGTGGTCGGCGTCGACCGGGCCGAGATTGATCCCGTGCTCGCGGGCGACGGTGACGACGGCTTCGGCCTGGCCGGGCATGCGCGCGAGGACGGTGTCGAAGAAGCCCTCGTGGACGACCTCGACGCCGTTCTTCCGGAGAGCGTCGGCCAGTCCGGCGGCGAGTTCGTGGACGCGGGTCGCGATGCGCTTGAGGCCGTCCGGGCCGTGGTAGACCGCGTACATCGCGGCGAGCACGGCGGGCAGGACCTGCGCGGTGCAGATATTCGACGTCGCCTTCTCACGGCGGATGTGCTGCTCGCGGGTCTGCAGGGCGAGGCGGTACGCGGCGTTGCCGTCGGCGTCGACCGAGACACCGACGAGGCGGCCCGGCAACGACCGCTCGAGGCCCGATCGAACGGACATGTAGCCGGCGTGCGGTCCGCCGTAGCCCAGCGGGACGCCGAAGCGCTGCGTCGAACCGGCTGCGATGTCGGCGCCGAACTCGCCGGGCGCGGTGACCAGTGTGAGCGCGAGCAGGTCGGCCGCGACCGTGTACAGCGCGCCGGCAGCCTTGGCCGTCTCGGAGATCGCGTTGTAGAAGCCCGCGCCGCGCAGGACACCGGACGCGCCCGGGTACTGGACGACGACGCCGAAGAACTCCTCGGGCAGGCCGGTCAGGAGGTCGCGGACCTCGACCTCGACACCCATCGCCTCGGCGCGGGTGCGGACGACGGCGATGGTCTGCGGCAGGGTCTCGGCGTCGAGGACGACCTTGTTCGACTTCGCCTTCGAGACGCGGCGCATCAGCATGACGGCCTCGGCGACCGCGGTCGACTCGTCGAGCAGCGACGCGTTCGCGGTGGCGAGGCCGGTCAGCTCGGAGACCATGGTCTGGAAGTTGAGGAGGGCTTCGAGGCGGCCTTGGGAGATCTCCGGCTGGTACGGCGTGTACGCGGTGTACCAGGCCGGGTTCTCGAGCACGTTGCGGCGGATGACCGCGGGGGTGACCGTGTCGTGGAAGCCGAGGCCGATCATCTGCGTCATCGGCCGGTTACGGGCGGCGAGAGCGCGAAGTTCGGCGATGGCGTCCTCTTCGGACGCGGCGGGAGGGAGTTCGAGGTCGCGGGTCACGCGGATCGCCGACGGGACCGCGGCCTGGACGAGGGCGTCGAGGCTGCCGTAGCCGCATTCGGCGAGCATCTTGGCCTGCTCGGACTCCGAGGGGCCGATATGCCGGGCGTCGAAGGTCGTACTGGTCAAGGGAGCTCCTCGAGTCAGGCGCCGGATAGACCGGTGCGCTGGGAACTCCCCCTCTGTCATGGCACCTGAGAGTTTCACCGCGTGCTTGGACACTGCGGCTTTCACCTTGGGTGAGACGCCTTTTCGCGTCTGCTTTCCAGAGTGGCCTCGCGGAAGCGGTAGTGGGTACCTGAGAGATTCCGGGGAGTTTGCTCCTTCGGTGCCCCACCACGTTCGTGGGGGCTCTCCCGCTCCAGCTCAACGGCCCTGTCTGCAGTTGTGCGGCTACCGTACCCGGCCCGTTCGGCGCGCGTCTACTTCTCCCCGAGCACGTCACTTGTCCCGTTCACCCGGACACGGTCTCCGGGCCGGAGAACAGCGCACACGCGTGATTGGAGGGGCAACACACGTGTTCAGAGGGGTATGACCCTTCTGAGCACGTGTGTGTCCCGTCTGATCACGTGAGTTATGCGTTCTCCATCATCATTTCGGCGGTGATGGTGCCGCAGAGCTCGGCGCAGCGCATCATCATCTCGGCGGCGTCACGCAGCTCCATGTCGCCGGTCCGCAGGCACTCGTCGGCGCACATCCGCATCATCTGGGACGCGAGGCCGCACATCTTCGCGCACATGCGCATCATTTCGAGGTCGGCGCTCATGGCCGAACATCGCATCATCATGTCGGCGCACATACGGGACATGTCGGCGCAGCTCACCATCGTCATGGTCAGGCGAGCGCCGCCCATCTCCATGCCGCGCGACATCATCCCCTCACACATCACGTGGCATTCGTTGCACATGTCGCTGCAGTCCCGCATGGCGGTGCTCATCTGACGGGTCATTCTCCGAACCTCCGCACGTCTCGGATCGCGAAACCCGACGGCTCCGCGATCTCAGACCTACAGCGCAGGTCAGCGGCCTGCAATCTCAGCCACCGGGACGGGTGACGGATGCATCGGACCGGTATGGCTCGCCGTCTTCGCCTCCAGTGCGTCGAAGTCGCGGGCCAGTCCCGAAAGCAGGCTGGTGACGGCTTGCTCGATCGCCGTCTCGCTGACCGGCGCGTGGCCGAAGAGCAGCCGGTAGTGGACGAGGGACGCCAGCGTGTCGACGGTCAGCGTCAGATCGATGCCCTCACGCAGGTCTCCGCGTTGGAGCGCCAGCGAGAGGGTGTCGTAGACAGCGTCTCGGGGCGGGTCGAAGAGCGTTTCCATGAACGTCGTGCGGAGTTCGGGGTCGGCCGAGCAGTCGGCGAGCAGCGGGCTGAAGAACTCCGGCCCCATGCGCCGGAAGGTCCGCGCGAAGAGGCCAAGGGCTTCGTTGAGGTCGCACAGGGTGCAGTCGGTGTCGGGCGTCTCGACCTCGCCCAGCCGTCGCCGGAGTTCGGCGAGGACGAGCGATTGGCGGTTCGGCCAGCGCCGGTAGACCGCCGTCTTGCTCACTTTCGCGCGTTTGGCCACCTGCTCGACCGCCAACGCGCGATACCCGGATTCCTCCAGGATCACCGAGACGGCGTCGAGAACGGCCTCGTCGATGTGCGCGTCCCGCGGACGCCCGCCGGCCTGCATCATTGCCCGATTCGCCCCATTTCGGCTCCATGGATCGCGAAGGCTCAACCAGTACAACGACGCACCGCGCCAGACGTCGCGAATGGCTCGGTTCGTCGTGGCAATGACTCTCGTGAGTGCTGATGACGGTTCTAGCCGTCACTACCACTCACGAGCCACGCACTCACCGCAGCTTGCTCAGAGAGGAGTGACGTAGGCGCCCGAGATGCCGCCGTCCACCAGGAACTGCGACGCCGTGATGAACGAAGAATCGTCGCTGGCCAGGAACGCGACCGCGCCGGCGATCTCCTCCGGCTCGGCGAACCGGCCGACCGGGACGTGCACGAGCCGCCGGGCCGCGCGCTCGGGGTCCTTCGCGAAGAGCTCCTTGAGCAGCGGCGTGTTCACCGGTCCCGGACACAGCGCGTTGACCCGGATGTTCTCCCGCGCGAACTGCACGCCGAGTTCGCGGCTCATCGCCAGCACGCCGCCCTTGGACGCGGTGTAGGAGATCTGCGAGGTCGCCGCGCCCATCACGGCGACGAACGACGCGGTGTTGATGATCGAGCCCTTGCCCTGCCGTTGCATATGCGGCAGCACGGCCTTGCAGCACAGGTACACCGATGTCAGGTTGACCTTCTGTACCTTCTCCCACGCCTCGATACCCGTGGTGAGGATCGAGTCGTCCTCGGGCGGCGAGATGCCGGCGTTGTTGAACGCGACGTCGACCGAGCCGAATTCGTCCACAGTGGTCTGGAACAGGGCCTCGACCTGGTCGGCGTCGGTGACATCGGCCTGCACGAACAGGCCGCCGACCTCGTCGGCCGCCGCCTTGCCCGCCTCGGCCGAGATGTCGCCGATGACGATCTTCGCGCCCTCGCTCGCCAGCCGCTTGGCGGTCGCGAGACCGATGCCGCTGCTACCGCCGGTGATGACCGCGACGCGGCCTTCGAAACGCTGCACCATGTTCCTTAGTCCTCCGTTGAAATGAACACGTTCTTGGTCTCGGTGAAGGCGTCCACGGCGTCCGGGCCGAGCTCACGGCCGAGCCCGGACTGCTTGAACCCACCGAACGGCGTCCAGTACCGCACCGATGAATGCGAATTGACCGAGAGGTTCCCGGACTCCACCCCGCGCGCGACGCGGAACGCACGGCCGACGTCACGAGTCCAGATCGACCCGGACAGCCCGTATTCGGTGTGGTTGGCCATGTTCACCGCGTCCACCTCGTCGGCGAACGGGACGACGGCGACGACCGGGCCGAAGATCTCGTCGGAAGCCAGCGGATGCTGAAGATTCGGCGGCGTGACGACGGTCGGCGGGAACCAGTACCCGGGACCGGCCGGCGCGCTGCCCCGGAAGGCGACCGGGGCTTCGTCGTCCACATAGGACGAAACCTTCGCGCGGTGCCCGGCCGAGATCAGCGGGCCCATCTCCGTCTTCTCCAGCCGCGGGTCGCCGACGACGACACCGTGGACGGCGGGCTCCAGCAGTTCCATGAACCGGTCGTAGACGCTCGCCTGCACCAGGATCAGCGAACGCGCGCAGCAGTCCTGGCCGGCGTTGTCGAATACGCCGTACGGCGCGGCCGCCGCGGCCTTCTCGAGGTCTGCGTCGGCGAAGACGACGTTCGCGTTCTTGCCGCCGAGCTCCAGGGTCACCCGCTTCACGTGCGCGGCACAGCCAGCCATGATCTGCTTGCCGACCTCGGTGGAGCCGGTGAAGACGACCTTCCGCACCGCGGGGTGGTCCACGAACCGTTGCCCCACTACGGATCCCTTGCCCGGCAGGACCTGGAACACGTCCTCGGGAATGCCCGCCTCCCGGGCCAGTTCGCCGAGGCGGATCGCGGTCAGCGGGGTGAGTTCCGCGGGTTTGAGCACGACGGTGTTGCCCGCGGCCAGCGCGGGTGCGAAACCCCAGCCCGCGATCGGCATCGGGAAGTTCCAGGGCACGATCACCCCGACCACGCCGAGCGGCTCGTGGAAGGTCATGTTCACCCCGCCCGGAACCGGGATCTGCTTGCCGCTCAACCGTTCCGGCGACGCCGAGTAGTACGTCAGGACATCGCGGACGTTGCCGGCCTCCCAGCGCGCGTTGCCGATGGTGTGCCCGGAGTTGGTGACCTCCAGCTGCGCGAGGTTCTCGATGTCGGCGTCGACGGCGTCGGCGAACCGGCGCAGCAGCCGCGCCCGGTCGCCGGGCGCCACGTCACGCCAGGCGGGGAACGCGGCCTGTGCGCGGGCGATGGCCGCGTCGGTCTCCTCGGCCGAGGTCGGCTCGACCGACCTCACCACCTCCTCGGTGGCGGGGTTGATCACCTCGAACGTGGCGGTCATTTCTTCTCCCTTGCCGCTGCTACGAGCGCCTCGAAAAGCCTTGTGTCGTCTGGGTTCTGTTCGGGATGCCACTGGACGCCGAGCACGAAGCCGTCGCCAGGGAGCTCGGCCGCCTCGATGGTCCCGTCGTCGGCCCAGCCGACCGGGACCAGGCCGTCACCGAGCTTGTCGATGGCCTGATGGTGGTAACACGGCACCTTGGTCTCGGAGCCGAGGATCGACGCGACCCGGCTCCCCGCGGCGAGTCTCACCGTGGTCGTCCCGAACGTCGCGGGCGCAGGCTGGTGGCCCGTACTGTCCAAAGTGTCCGGAAGGTGCTGGGCGAGTGTCCCTCCTAAAGCGACACTGAGCACCTGAAGTCCCCGGCATACCCCGAGAATCGGTACTCCGACGGACATGGCCACCTTGAGCAGGCCGAACTCGAAGGTGTCGCGATTCGGCCGGGTGTAGGTCGTCGCATGCGGCTCCTGACCGTAGTTGACCGGGTCGACGTCCGCGCCGCCGACCAGCACCAGACCGTCCACAGCGGACACCAGCCGTTCGTAGGCGTCGCTCACCGGCGGGAGCAGCACCGGGATTCCCCCGGCCGCCACGATCCCGTCGACGTAGACGCGGTGCAGCAGCGCCGCATCGGTCTCCCAGACCAGGAACTTCGCAGGCTCCAGGTACGAGGTGAGCCCGATGATCGGGGCGCCGTTCTCAGAGCCGTTCGAAGCCACGGATCCTCTCCCAGTCGGTGACGGCGGCGTCGTAGGCGGCGACTTCGACCCGCGCGGCGTTCAGGTAGTGGTCGACGACGTCGTCGCCGAACGCCGTCCTGGCGAGCTTGCTCTCGTCCAGCAGCGCCGCGGCCTCACGCAGGGTCGTCGGCACGGTCGGATTGTCGGAGGCGTAGGCGTTGCCGCGGAACTCCGGCTCCAACGGCAGCTTGTTCTCGATTCCGTGCAACCCGGACGCGATCAGCGCGGACACCGCGAGATACGGGTTGACGTCGCCGCCCGGAACGCGGTTCTCGGTGCGGAGCGACTCTCCGTGCCCGACCACACGCAGCGCGCAGGTGCGGTTGTCGGTACCCCAGGCGACCGCGGTCGGCGCGAAACTCCCTGGGACGAAACGCTTGTAGGAGTTGATGTTCGGCGCAAGAAAGTAGGTCAGCTCACGCAGTCCGGCGAGCTGACCGGCGAGGAAGTGCTCCATCAACGGCGAGAAGCCGCCCGGGCCGTCACCGGCGAGCACGGCTTCCCCGTCGGTCGAACGCAGGCTGATGTGGATATGGCAGGAGTTGCCCTCGCGCTCGTTGTACTTCGCCATGAAGGTGAGACTCTTGCCCTCCTGCGAGGAGATCTCCTTGGCGCCGGTCTTGTAGATGCTGTGGTTGTCGCAGGTGGTCAGCGCGTCCGCGTACCGGAACGCGATCTCGTGCTGGCCCGGGTTGCACTCGCCCTTGGCGGATTCGACGTAGAGCCCCGCGCCGCCCATGTCGTTGCGGATGCGTCGTAGCAGCGGCTCGATCCGGGCGGTGCCGAGCATCGAGTAGTCCACGTTGTACTGATTGGACGGACGGAGATCCTGATAGCGCTTGTCCCACGCGGATTCGTAGGTGTCGTCGAAGACGATGAACTCCAGCTCGGTCCCGACGTAGGCGCCGAGGCCGAGCGCGGCGAGCCGGTCGAGTTGCTTCCGCAGGATCTGCCTCGGCGACGCGGGCACGCTGCCGCCCTGTACCCATTCGAGGTCGGCGAGGACGAGCGCCGTGCCCTCCTGCCACGGGAGCAAGCGCAGCGTGTCGAAGTCGGGCCGCATGACGAAGTCGCCGTAGCCGGTCTCCCAGGACGACATCTCGTACCCGTCGACGGTGTTCATGTCGACGTCGACCGCGAGCAGGTAGTTGCACGCCTCGGTGGCATGCGGGATCACCTCGTTGACGAAGTACTCTGCGGCGCAGCGTTTGCCCTGCAGCCTGCCCTGCATGTCGGTGATCGCCACCAGCACGGTGTCGACCGTTCCGGCGTCCACCAGTTCCCGGAGCCGTTCCAGTGTGAGCATGCCGCGCCTGTTAGCCATCAGCTCCACCTAAAGGTTCGAAGCGGTCCCTTTGCAGCTCCTTCCTACCGGGTGACCGGGATGCGGTCAACTCAATCAATGGTCTAAGTCGTTATCCATTGAATCACGACCATGATCCCTGGGCGGAATGTCTGTGATGCCCGGCTGAGAAGATGCTGTGAATCCCGTCGCCACGGGAGGAGATCCGCGCACCCGGAACGTTGTACGGATCAAGAGAGGTGAGAAGGAATGACACAGGCATTCACACAGACCACGTTCACCCAGCCCCAGGGGCGGGCTCAGCTCCCGACGCTGCCCACCGGGTGGCCCATCGGCTCCTACGAGTCGTACACCGAAGCGCAGCGTGCCGTCGACCACCTCGCGGGAACCGACTTCCCGATCACCGACGTCACCATCGTCGGTGTCGAACCGATGCTGGTCGAGCGGATCGCGGGCAAGATGGGCTGGAGCAAGGTGCTCACCAGCTCCGCACTCTCGGGGGCGATGTTCGGTATGTTCCTCGGCCTCGTGCTGAGCCTGCTGAACCCCGGCGCCGGACTGGTGCCCATCCTCGTCGGCCTCGTCGGCGGTATCGCGTTCAACCTGCTCTTCGGCGCGCTCGGGTACGCGACGTCGAGGAACAAGCGCGGGTTCATCTCGCAGAGCCAGCTGGTCGCCCGGCGCTACGACGTACTGGCCCAGCCGCGCAACGCCGAGAAGGGCCGCGCCCTGCTGGCCGACCTGGCCGCCCGGAGCGCCTTCACCCACTGACGCACGACCGGAAGGGCCGCACTTCGTCGCCGAAGTGCGGTCCTTCGTCACGCCTCGGGAGGCTAATGGCCGCCGTAGTGCTGCGGAGCGGCCATGTCGAACCAGTTGAAGTTCTCGATCATCTGGCGCGTGGTGCCGATGTACTGCGGCCCGGTCAGCTCCCACCGGACGACGGACCGGTAGGTGCCTGGCTGCAGGCTCTCGTCGACGCCGGTGTCGGGGTCGTCGGTGACCGGCCGGTACTCCCAGATCGTCTTCTTCTGCAGCGTGACGTCCAGCAGCTGGTAGTCGGACTGCGTGCTCAGGTAGCCCGGCGTGTTGTGGTCACCCGCCCGCCCGGGGTCGGACAGCTTCAGCTGGACGGTGTTCCCGTTGAAGGAACCCTTCGCCGCGACGACGGTGACGATGTGGCCGCCGTCCCGCTGCAGGCTCCCGGCGGTCGGGCCGGCCTTGTAGCGGCCGTACGCGATCTGCAGCGGCCCCTCGTTCAGCTTCTTCGCCAGCTCACCCGAGAAGTCGGGGGTGTCGGCGGTGCTCAGGTTCCCCACCGACGTCGCCCAGCCCGCGTCGCGCGCCGGTTTGGTGGCGACGGTCCAGGCCTTCTGCAGGTTCCCGAGAGTCGTCTTGCCGTCGTACTTCGCGTCGACGCCGATGCGCCAGATCGAGTTGGTGATGACGTTGTAGTCGGCCTGATCCTTCGGGTCGAGCTGGCCGACTCTGGTGGTGAGCCAGCCGACAGGCGCACCCTTCACATGACCCCAGTAGTGAAGGACGTTATACAGCGAAGCAGGTCCGCAGTACGCGTTGCCGTCGTTCTCCAGTCCGGCGCGGAACTGGTCGACATCGCTGACCCCGCACTGCTTGACGTCGAAGTCGGGGCCGTAGACATCGGTCGCCTTGACGCAGGGAGCGGGGGTCCCGATCCCGTCCGCCGACGCGGTTCCCGGGAGGGTGGCGACACCGGTGAGGGTCGCGGCGGCGGCGAGGATCAGGCTGGTCTTGCGGATCATGGCTCCTACCTTCGGTTTCTGTGTTCCGGCTGGTAGGTAAAGCCTGATCTTCCGGACCCCCCAAACGCATGAGGGGTGATCCCTCAACTCCTGAGTGCCGCTGTCTGGGGGTCCCTCACGAAAGGGCTTGCGTCAGCTCCCGGCGACCGGTGATGCCGAGTTTCGTGTAGATCCGGCCGAGGTGGTTCTCGACCGTCTTGGGGGTCACGAACAGCTCCTGCGCGATCTCGCGGTTCGCGCGGCCGGCGGCGGCCAGATCCGCGACGCGCCGCTCGCTCGCGGTCAGCGCCGCCGGCCCGGCGAAACTCATCCGGCGTGGCTTGTCCCCCAACGCTTCCAGAGCCTCGACCGCCCTGGTGCGAAGCACGACGGAGCCGCATTCGGTGGCCAGTTCGATCCCGCGGTTGAGCGGGGTACGCGCGTCGGCACGGCGGCGGGCGACCCGCATCGCCTCGCCGAGATCGACCAGGGAACGAGCGAGGTGCAGCCGGGCGGGGGACGTCTCCAGCACATCGACCGACTCGGCCAGCAGTTCCAGGCGCCGGTCGACGTCGGCATGCGCGAGCAGCCGCAGCGCGGCCCCGATCTCGGTGGCGGTGCCCCATTTCCGGGCGATGACGACCTGTTCCCCGGCCAGTCGCAGGGCATGGTCGCCCTCGCCGAGCAGCATCGCGGCACGCACGGCAGGCACCCGCCACGGGATGGTCGGCGGATCCACGCCGGCCGCGGCCATCTCGTCGCGCTGCAGGAACGCCTGCATCCTGGCGAGTACGGGATTCCCGACGGCCAAGGCGATCAGTGCGCGGGGTTCGTGCAGCCACATCGTCGGCATCATGCTGGGGCCGTCCCCGTGGTCGGCATCGAACCGCGCCAGGACTTCGGCGGCGACTTCGAGATCGCCGCGTTCCAGTGCGGCGTAGACAAGGAAGTGGGTCGACGTCGCCCGCAGCGCGATCACCTGCGGCACCGGATCCTCGGCACGGACGGCGGCGAGCGCACCCTCGGCTTCGGCCTCCATGAAGCCCACGTTCCCGAGCCGCCAGTTGAGGAACAACGCGGCGTTGGCGACCATCGCGAACTCGACGGGCGAACCGTGTGCGCGCACCCGCTGCCGCGCCCGCTCGATTTCGCGCCGCGCCTCGTCGATCCCGTCGGCCGAGATCAGCGCCAGCAGCGCCACCACCCAGCCGACCATCGCGTCGGTACTGCCGGTGGCGTCGTCGAAGTAGGCGCCGTTGGCCAGCGCACGGACGGCGGTCGCCGCCACGTCGTCCGCGGGCCGGACCTCGTACCGGCCCATCTGCGCGAGCAGTCCGAGCAGCGTGCGTTCGTCCGGCGTGCCGCCGCTCAGTGTCGCGTAGGCGTTCAGGTGGTCGGACGCGGTCTGGCGGTGATGCGGCAGGAAGGACCGGATGACCGCGAGCCGGGCTTCGAGGTGCAGCCGTCCGGGTTCGCGGGGCCCGCCGGGCCGGGCGGCGATCGCGTCCCGGAGTTCGGTGACGGCGACCTCTGGTCCCTCGACGATCGCGGTGGCGGACGCGGCCGCCGCGACGAGTTCGGCATCGGGGACGCCATCGGCGGCCGCGATCAGGTGTCGCCGCGCTTCGGCCGCCTCGCCGGTGCGAAGCAGCGCACGGCCGAGTTCGGCACGCAGCGCCGCGTCGTCCGGGCTCTCCTCGACGGCCCGGCGCAGATGCGTTGCGGCGGTCCGCGGGTCGCCCGCCGCGAGCAGGGCGGCCGCGGCCTTGCGCAGGATTTCGGCCGCGTCGGGCAAGGTTCCCTTGGGCGCCTGTGCGAGGTGGGCGGCGACCCGGTCCGAAGGTGCCTTCGCCGCGTGCAACGCCTTGGCGGCACCCGCGTGAAGGGCCGCACGGGCGATCGGCCCCAGATCGGAGAGGACGGCCTCCCGCACGACGGGATGGACGAATACGAGATGGTCGCCGTCGCCGGTCAGGACGTTCGCCGCCGTCAATGCCTCGACGGCGAGCGAAAGCTGCGCCGGTCCCAGCTCCGCCAGCGAACCGGCCTGCCAGGGATCGCTTCCGGTACCGAGGATCGCGACCGCTCCGGCGAGCCGGACGGCCTCGGCGGGCAACCGGCCGAGCGCGGCACGGAAAACCGTGCTGGGGCCCAGTTTTCCGACCCGTTCGGCGGTCTGGTCGAGGTCGAGTGGCAGGGCGAGCGCGTCGAGTTCGTCGACGAGAACCCTGGCCAGGAACGGGTTGCCACCGCTGGCCGAATGCAGCGCCGTGACCACGGCCCAGGCGGGACGCACTCCGCGAGCCGTGATCAGCTCCGCGAGCGCCTCGAGCGAAAGGGGCCTCGGCAGCATGCGTTCCGCCTGCCGGGAAACGCTCAGATGGGCCAGTGGCCCGGCGTTCTCCGCGGGTGGGCGGGTCGCCACGACCAGTGCGATCGGCAGGTCGGCGATCCGGCGCGAGAGGTAGACGAGGAACTGCAACGACGAAAGGTCCGCCCACTGCGCGTCGTCGACGGTGATGAGCAGCGGCCGGGTCGAAGACAGATCGACGGCGACCCACCAGAGCGCATGCAGGGTCCGGGCCAGTTCGGCTTCGCTCGGGTCGGCGGCCGCGCCGTCGAGCGCCCCGAGCGCCGCGCCGGACGGACCGTCGAGGATCTTCTGGCGGGTTTCCCCGCTGTAGCGCGAAACCGAACGCTCGACCATCTGCCGGACCACGCCCCAGGCCATCGCGCCTTCGAGCGCGTCGCCGACCGCCTGGAGTCTTCCGAAGTTCCGTGCCTTGGCGAGCGCACGGGTCTCCTGCACGAGCCGGGTCTTGCCGATCCCCGCCCGGCCCTCGATGACCACCACCCGGCCCTCGCCCGCCATCGCGGAGTCGAGTGCCGCTTCGATCCGCCCGAGCTCGCGGTCACGCTCGAGGGTCGGCTCCTCGTATCTCATCCGACCAGGCGCTTGAGGCGGTCGGGATCGCGCATCGGCTTCCCGTGTCCGAACAGAACGAGCCGGGGCCGGAGCCCGGCCAGACGGCGCATCGACTCGCGGTTCTGTTCGGGGTCCCAGGTCAGGAAGTCCGGTGGAGCGCTGAGCCGCCCGATGTTGAAGAACACGTCCCCGCAGAGCAGGACACCGTCGGACTCCCGCCACAGCGCGATATGCCCCGGCGAGTGCCCAGGGACGTCGAGCACGGTGAAGCCGGCGATGTCGTCGCCCTCGCGCAGCGCCCGGGAGACGGGATGCGGGTCGGGCATCTTCATCCGCGACAGCAGCTCGGGGATACGGCCGGTTGCCGTCGCCGGCGTCGCGGTCTGGATCGCCTCGACGTCCTTTTCCCCTGCCCACAGCGGAATATCGAACTCTTCGCATACGGCGTGGCTTGACCCGAAATGGTCGGGATGCGCGTGCGTTACGACGTTCGCGCTCGGCTCCCGCCCGGCCAGTTGCCGGGAAATGCGCTTGCGAGCACCGGGCGTGCCGGAGTCCACGAGGACGTCCCCCACCAGATAGACGTTCATCAGGTGCGGCGGACGGCCGAGGAGTTGCTGGACCCCTGGGGCCATTTGGCGCATGCGGGAATCGTAGCGGTCACAGGCCGGGGCGAATGTGCTCCGACGGGTCACATTTCTGTTGGTGATTAACGAAATATCACGTCCACGCGTGAAGGACTCCTTCACTCGGCAATGCCTTGGAAATGCGACCGAGGAAAGGAGTCCTTCACGCGCTCCCTGGAATCGGATGGAGGCGGCCCCGACCCCGCCTCCATCCGAAAGTGTCACTTCGTCGTCGTGGGCGGTGGCGGTGACGAGGTCGGCGGAGCGGCCGGAGACGACGGCGCGGTGGACGAAGGAGCCGGAACCGGCGCCCCCTTCGGGATGGCCGCGCTGAACGGCACCTCGGTCTTCTCCTTGCAGTAGCTGCGATAACCGTTGTAGCCGTCGACGTTCCCCTGGTCGTCCTGGACGCCCCGTTCGATCTGCGGCCGCGGGTAGCGGTTGTCCTCGCCGGCCTTCCGCTTCTCGCTCGTGCTCTTCTCGCAGGCGTACCGCGTCGTGCTGAGCGGGCGGCCGTCCTGGTCGTAGAGGTAGATGTCGGTCAGCGGCTTGCCCTGCGCGTCGAAGGCGTAGACGTTCTCGAGCTCACGATTGCCGTAGGACAGCTGCGGATTGCCGTAGGTGTCGTTGTAGCTCGAGGCAGGATGGTTCTGGTACGGGTTGGAGTAGTACCGGTTCGCGACCAGCTCGACGACGGCCCCCGCGCCGCCGAGGATGCTGCCCACGACGAAGGCCGAGACCGGCACGGCCAGCCACAGAAGCCGCCGGTCGCCCTTCACCTTCGGCCCCGCCCAGACCACGGCGACCGCGGCCAGCAGCAGGATCGGCAGGATCAGCACGGCCTCGGTCTCACGAATCATGAGCAGCAACCCGAACGCGATCAGCACCGCGGCACACAGCAGCCACCACGCGGGCTTGAGCGAGCGCAAGTACGCGACGCCCTTGCCGTCCCGGTCGGCCTGGAACGAGTTCACCGACTCCCGGATCTTCACGACCTCGGGCAGTTCCGAGATCGGCTCGACCCCCCGCTTCATAATGTAGACAACGCTGATCGCGAGCACGGGCGCTACGAACAGCAAGCCGGCCAAGGGTTCCACGCGAACCCACACCGCGGCCGCGAAGGCGAACAACGCGAAGCCGCCCACGGCGAAGATCAGTCCCCAGAACGCGAATCGCGCCCCGCCGATCCCGGTCTTCCTTTGCAGCACGGTGGTCTTGTCGCCGTCGGCCGGACGCGGCGGGTAGCCGCCGGACGCCCGCAACTCGGCGGCGTAGCTCTCCGGCGTGCCCAGCCGTTCGATCAGGGCGTCGACCTTGGGGTTCTCCCCGAGCTCCGCCTCCATCTCGGCGAGATGAGGACGGACGTCGTCCAGGATCTCCTCGACCTCGCTCTCGGGCAGGTCGGCGAGCGCGCTCCTGACCCTCGCCAGATACACCCGCACGGCGGTAGGACTCTGCTCGCTCATGCCTGCTCCTCGTAGTGGGTCACCTTGCGTCGCATGAGCGGGCACTGTGTTGATGATTCACTCGCAAGCTCGCTCATGCTGCCTCTCCCAACAGGCTGTTCATCGTTGAAGCGAAAATCCGCCAGGTCTGTCCCGATTCGGCGAGACGTGCGCGACCCGGCTCGTTGAGGCTGTAGTACTTCCGGTGCGGCCCCTCTTCACTGGGCACCACGTACGAAGTCAGCAGGCCCGCCTTGTACAGCCGCCGAAGCGTCCCGTAAACCGAAGCGTCGCCCACTTCCTCCAGGCCCGCGAGCCGGAGTCTTCGGAGTACGTCGTAGCCGTAGCCGTCCTCTCCGCGTAGCACGGCGAGAACGGCGAGGTCCAGCACGCCTTTTAGTAGCTGACTGATCTCCACAGTCGCGTCCCTCCAGTCTTACGCAAGAGAAGGTACCACGCATTGCGCAGTAGTGCGCACGGCGGAGGGCCACTTGCGCTCTTCGGCGGTTCATGGGTTACTTAGTCCAGTAATGAACCACCGCACCTGGCGGTGGTCTCGGAGTCCGGCGGAGGTGTCGTGCTCGACGAAGGAACACCTCTGTTCGTGCAGATCGCCGAACAGATCGCCGACGACATCGCCGAGGGGAACCTGGCCGAGGGGGAACGTGTGCCGTCCACCAACGAACTCGCCGCCTTCTACCGGATCAATCCGGCGACGGCGGCCAAGGGGATCAACGTGCTGACCGATGACGGCCTGCTGGAGAAGCGGCGCGGAATCGGCATGTTCGTGACCACCGGGGCGAGAGACAAGCTGCTCACCGACCGCCGGAAGCGGTTCGCCGAGCAGTACCTCGACCCGCTGCTGAGCGAGGCCAAACGCCTCGGCATCGACAACGAGACCCTGATCTCGCTGATCCGCGGGAACGGGCAGCAGAGTCATCGGAACGGAGGACCGGCCGCATGACACCGACGATCTCCACAGTCGGCCTGACCCGGCGCTACGGCGATCAGCTCGCACTCGACGACGTCACGGTCGACATCGAGGAAGGCAAGATCACCGGGCTGCTCGGCCGCAACGGCGCGGGCAAGAGCACCTTGCTGCGGATCATCACCGCGCAGGAATTCGCGAGCCGCGGCGAGGTCCGCGTGTTCGGCGAGAGTCCGGTCGAGAACGAGCGCGTGCTCCGGCGGCTCGTGCTCGTCCGCGAGGATCAGCAGTTCCCCGACTTCAAGGTGCGGCACGCACTCGCGGCGGCGTCGTGGTTCTACCCGAACTGGGACGCCGAGCTGGCCGAAACCCTGCTCCGGGACTTCGACCTGCCGACGGGCCGCCCGATCAAGAAGCTCTCCCGCGGTATGCGGTCGGCGCTGTCGATCACGATCGGCCTGGGTGCCCGGGCGGAACTGACGCTGCTCGACGAGCCGTACGCGGGTCTCGACGCCGTCGCGCGGCAACTGTTCTACGACCGGCTCCTCGACGACTATTCGAGCCATCCGCGCACGATCCTGATCTCGACGCATCTGATCGACGAGGTGGCCGACCTGCTCGAGCACGTCGTGATGATCGACAAGGGCCGCGTGGTCCTCGACGCGCCTGCCGACGAGTTGCGCGGCACCGCCGCCACGGTCAGCGGGCCGGCCGCGGCCGTCGAGACCTTCGTCGCGGGACGACGGGTGCTGCACCGCCGCAAGATCGGTTCGCGGGCTTCGGTCACCGTCGCCGATTCGATCGACGCCGCCGCGAAAGCGCGGGCGAACGCCCTGCATCTGAAGCTGGAACCACTTTCCTTGCAGCAGTTGATGGTGCACACGTCGAACGGACAGACCGCAGAGGAGGCATCCGCATGAACACCCTGATCAACGTCGCGCGCTATCACCTGGTGGACCGCCTCCAGTACGTCCTGCTCCCGATCGGCATCACGCTTTTCGCGTTCGCGGTGAACCTGGCGATCTTCGCGATGCTGCAGGAAGATCACCAGAACTACTCCGGCGGCCTGTTCACCCTGTTCGTCTTCATGTTCGTCTGCGGCAACCTGAGCATGACGAAGTCGCTGCCGTTCGGACTGGCACTCGGCCTGTCGAGGCGTTCCTACTACCTCGGCACGATCCTGCTGGTGGGCGGGCTGTCGGCGGCGTACGCGGCCGGGATCACGGTCTTCCAGGCGATCGAAGCCGGGACCGGGGGCTGGGGATTCAACCTCAACTTCTTCCGGGTTCCCTGGCTGCTCAACGATTCCTGGTACCTGACGCTGCTCACGTCGTTCGTGTTGCTGGTGCTGATGTTCGTCTACGGCATGTGGTACGGCCTGGTCTACCGCCGCTGGGCGGTGCTGGGGCTCGTTGTGTTCGTCGCGGCACAGGTGCTCGTACTGCTGAGCGCGCTGGTCCTGCTCACGTGGACCGACAGCTGGCCGCGGCTCGGGCGGTTCTTCACCTCGCTGACCGCGGCGGGGTTGTCGGGGGTGCTCGCGGTGCTGATCGTCCTCGCCGCGGCCGGCGGGTTCACCACGTTGCGACGGATCACGGTCTGACCCGGCCGCAAGAATCCCTTCCACACCAAGGAGTTCGTCATGGCTGTGGCTTCTGTTGTGCTCTCTTCGATGCTGGCCGCGCTCTTCGCCGTGCTGGGGGTGGCGAAGGTCCTGCGTCAGTCGTCGATGATCGCCCGGACCGAACGGCTCGGTTTCTCGGTCCGGGCGATCCAGGGGATCGGCGCGCTCGAGCTCGCCGGTGCCGCCGGGCTGGTGGCCGGGATGTTCTGGCTGCCCGTGGGGGTCGCCGCCGCGGTGGGCCTGGTGGCGTTGCTGGTCGGGGCGGCGGTCTCGCACCGGCGCGCCGGTGACGGGGTCAAGGAGATCTTCCCGCCGCTCTGGCTGGGGCTGATCTCGGCGGCGGCGGCCGTCCTCGCGTTGGTCGTGAGTGGCAATTCGGGTTAGAACACGAATCGCCACTCACGACCAACGCCACCACGAACTTACGGTGAGCCGCCGGAAAACCAGTGGAACCGGGCCGCCAGACACCATTACCCTGTCGCCGAACCAAGTCGCCTTGGCAAGGACGTGCCGTTGTACACCAAGTGAGAACTCCCAATCGCTGAATCGTCGCGCGGCGCGCGTATGCGCCGTGCTCCTTTCGCTGTGGACTCCTCACTGAAACGGGTGTACTTCCGTGCTCGAAAACTGGGTGGTCACGCCGACCTGCCTACCGCTCGTCATCCGCCATTGCCACGCGTGCGCGTCCGAGCGCTTCCGGGCGAGCGGCAAATTTCGCGTCAACGCGAACCACAAGCTCCTCGACGCCTGGCTCCTCGTGCTCTGTACCGGTTGCGGGGAAACCGCGAAGCTCACGGTCCTGGAGCGGACGAACGTGCGCTCGCTGCGACCGGAACTACTGGACCGGCTGCATGACAACGACCCTGACCTGACAGCCGAACTGCTCCAGGATCCGGTCTTGCAGCACCGAAATCGCATCGCGCTGGACTGGGACAACGCCTGGCGCCTCGACACCGGCGGATCGGACTATCTGGACCGTGAGGTCATCGACATCTCGGTCCGCTTCGCGGCCCGGATCCCTGTCCGGCCCGCACGGCTGATCGCTGAAGGCTGCGGTCTTCCACGGTCTGAGGTCGAGAGACTGATCACGGAGGGGAAGGTCGTCGCGGCGGTCCGGCTGAGCGGCAAGCTCTCGGGCGACTTCACCTTCACGCTCAAGCGCTGAACCCTCCTGTGGCGGCGGTATTCTGTGCTCGTTCGCGGATGCGTCCGACCACAGTGGACCGTCGCCAGGCCCGGCTGACCTGGACCAGCCAGTCGGCTTCGGCGGCGATGTCGGGCTCGTCGAGGTAGGCCGCCGGGTCGTCTTCGGTGACGAACCGGTGGCCTGCCTCGGAGGCGACCAGCGCGGCGGCCAGAGCGGCCGCCTCGATCGTCGCGGCGACGCGGGCTTCGGGGATCTTCGCCATGCGGGCCTCGGCTTCCGCGGCAGGCGGGATGTCCGGGTCGAAGTACGGGCGCAGCGCGAGATGACCGTCCCGGATCTCGATCACCCTGCGGTACAACGCGAACTCGACACCGCCCGGCATACCCGGCCCAGGGTCCAGAGCGATTCCCGGTACGGCTTCCCGCATCGCCGTCCACAGTGGCTCGATCCGGCGATAGGTCCGGTAGGTACCGAGCAGGCGGAACGGCGTGGCCAGGGCCGGTCCCCACACGCTGAGTGTCGCGCCCGCTCCGGCGAGACCGACGCTCAGCGCGGCCAGGATCGCCGAGACCGTGTCCTCTCCGGCGTTGACCTCGCCGGTGGTGGCGAGGATGTAGATGTCGTCGACATCCCAGAAGGTCCAGCCGAGTGCGGCGACTCCACCGCCGACGAGCAACCACAACCCGGTGCGCAGAGGCCCAGGCTCGGCATGGCGGGCGAAACGGGCGAAGACGATCGAGAACGCCAGCAGGCTGATGAGGCCGTAGACGAGGAAGAGCACGTTGTAGGCGACGAACCAGCCGAGCCTGCCCGGTCCGGCGGCGGTGTGCTCGCCGACCCGGTAGCTGTCGGAAAGGAAGAACAGCGCGGTCTCGGCGACGACCGTGGTCCAGGAAAGCACCGCGTGCCGGCCGATCCGCTCGGCCTCCCCCAGTTTCAGCGAATGCGCGAACGCGACCGGAACGCCATGGCGCCGATCTTGAGGAGGTCCGCCACCAGATTCAGCAGGCTGCCGATGGGTTCCTCGGTGCCGACAGCGTTCTCCATGGCCGGGGTGAGCACCATGATGCCGCCCGCGATGCATATCCCGAAGCCGCTCAGGAACCACATCCGCCGCAGCGGCTGGGTATGACGCGCCTGGATCAGCTTGTACCCGAAGCCCGCGAACGCCACCACGCAACAGAAGTACGCGATGGTCTCGGTCATGGGGCTCGTCGCCTCCGGTTTCCGAAGAGGTTGTCGACCCTGGCCATCCCGCCGGCGAGGTCGCTTCCGCTTTCGTCGGTCCGCGCGGGTCCGCGGTTCGCTGTCCGGGCGACGCGCTGCGCGAGAAGGCTGGCGAGCAGTTCGGCTTCCTGTTCCTCGACGGCGCTGTAGCTTGTGCGGCCGAGCACTCTGCGGACGAGTTCCGGTGACAGGTTCGGCATCAACGCCTTGCTGGCCGCCGCGTCGAGCGCGATGCCATCGGCGCCCGCGTCGGAGCCGACGTGCCCGCAGAGCAGGTGCCCGACCTCGTGCAGCAGGATATGCCGCCGGTGCAGGGCGGTGGTGTTGGCCGGGTAGAGGATGTAGTCGGCGCGTTCGGTGCTCATCAGCAGTCCGCACGGTCCGCTGGAAGGGACGCTCACCTGCATCAGCTCGATCGGGCGTCGGCGGCCGTCGGCGAGAGCGGCGACGAAGCCCTCCGCGTCGAAGGGCTCCGGCAGCGCGACGGTGTCGGCGAGGCTTCGGCAGCGTCGCCACAGGTCTTTACGGCGGCTGCCCACCTCAGGCCTCCCTCTTCGGGCCGCCCCGTCCGGCTTCCCTGCGGGCGATCGCGTCGATCATGTCGCTGATGGTGTCGAGGCCGTCGGGCGAAAGCGTTACCGCTCGGAGGGCGACGTCCCGGACACCCGCGTCGCGCAGGGCTCCGAGCAGCGCGAGTTCCTCGGCGATCTTCGCGCTCTGCTCGTCGTCGAAGAAGTAGGCCGGCGAGACGCCGAAGAACTGGGCGAGCGCCTCGAGATGGCGTTTGGTGGGGTTGTCGCGGCGGCCGGTGCGCAGCTGCCACAGGTACGTCGTCGAGAAACTCTCGCCGGTGGCCTCGCGGCAGGCCGTGGCGACCTCTTCGTGGCTGTAGGACTCACGATCGGGTCTCAGCACGATCCGGAACAGCTTGTCGATCTTCTCGGCGAGCGTCGTCTTGCCGGGCTCGGTCGCGGCCACCATCCCACTCCCTCATGTCGTGCCCGTTCATCCTAGTTGACGCGGCATGCTCCGGAATTGACGTGAGTTTTCACGCCTTCCTCGGTCGCGGCTGGCAGCGCGGGCAGGAGAAGGACGACCGGTTCATGAACGGGTCGCGGCGGATGGCCGTCCCGCATCGGTGGCAGGGCAGGCCTTCCTGGCCGTAGGCGTCGAGTGAGCGGTCGAAGTATCCGGACTGGCCGTTGACGTTGACGTACAGCGCGTCGAACGACGTCCCGCCCGCTTTGAGCGCCTCGGCCATCACCTCGGTCGCGGCGGTGAGAACCGCCCGGCCGTTGGCGGCGGTGAGTTTGTCCGTCGGGCGGGCCCAGTGGAGTTTGGCGCGCCACAGTGCCTCGTCGGCGTAGATGTTGCCGATGCCGGAGACGAGGGTCTGGTCGAGGAGCGCGCGTTTGATCTCGGTGCGCCTCGACCGCAAGGCGCGGATGGCGTGGGCGAGGTCGAACCGGGGATCCATCGGGTCGCGGCCGATATGCGCGATGGTGCTCGGCAGGGCCGTCCCGTCGACCTCGGTGAGCTCCGCGAGCGCGAGCCCCCCGAAGGTCCGCTGATCGACGAAGCGGAGCTCCGGCCCTTCGTCGGCAAAGCGGATTCGCACACGAAGGTGCTTCTCATCCGGTGCGCCCTCTGGCTGGACCAGCATCTGCCCGCTCATCCCGAGGTGGGCGAGCATGGCCTGGCCGTCGGAAAGCTCCAGCCACAGATACTTGCCCCGGCGGCGCACGGCGGCGATCTTGGTGCCGGACAGCCGTCCGGTGAAGTCCTCCGCGCCGAGTTCGTGGCGGCGGATCGCGCGGGCGTGCAGGACGTCGACCTCGGTGATGCTCCGGCCGGCGACATGCGCCTCCAGCCCGGCGCGGACCACCTCGACCTCGGGGAGTTCGGGCATGGTCCGATTCTCGCACTCGGCGCGTCATGCCCTCCGACGCCACCAAGGCCACTCCGGCGGCGTGTAGGGATCGTGGATCGTTCGGCTCCGGAACTTCTCGTCCAGCGGATCGACGATGGCCCGGAATTCGCGCCGGGCCTTCGGCGAAAGTGCGCTGAGTACTTGTTCCAAGACCTCGCGAGGCTCCAGCGGATCGCAACACGGACAACCCACCTGGGCGGCATCCGCGAGCAGCGCGGAGACGTTCTGGTGTACCGCCCGGCGCCATCGCAGCAGATCCCGCGCGACCGAGCCCGGCCACAGGTGTGCACGCTCGACCCGTTGAATCTCGATGACGGTGCGGGAGGATAGGCCGTCGACCACCGAGGGTTTCGACCCACTGCCGGGCCGACGTGGAAGTGCGGCGCGGACCGCCGCGGGCGACTTACGCGCCATCTGCCTTTCGGATACTGGTCATGGTTCGATGATGGCACAGCTCAGGCCGGCCGGTGCCGCGTCACCTGGGTCGTGAGTGGCAATGACGGCTAGAACCGTCATTACCACTCACGAGACTGGACCACTCGAAAGCGAAACTCTAGGCGCCAGAAGCGAATCCAGACATAGCATCCCCAGTCACCCGCATGACCTCGATCTCGTCCAACCCACGCGCCCCCAATCGCCGGTAAAACCGAATCGCCGACGAATTGCTCCGCAGAACCCACCATTCCATGCGTCCACAACCCGTTCGCGAAGCGATTTCCGCGAGATGTGCCAGCAAAGCCCGCCCGACCCCGCTCCCCCGATGTTCCGCGCTCACGTACAAGTCCTCGAGATGCATCCCTCGCCGCCCGAGGATCGTGCTGTAGGTCGGATAGAACAGCGCGAACCCGGCGGGCTTCTCCTCGACCATCGCCACGACGGCCTCCGCGACCGGCCGGTCCCCGAACAAGGCCTCCGCCACGTCCTCTGGCCGTGCGGTGACCTCGCCGGGGAACTCCTCGACTTCGGCGAGTTCGACGATGAACCGGTGCAGGGTCTCGATGTCGTCCGGCGAAGCGGGCCGGATGAGCGGTGCGGGCGAGGTGATCATGTCGAGATGATGCCCTCCCGGCCCCGGTCGCCGCAGGCGAATATCAAGGTGCGAGCGGCCCGACATCCTCCTTCGTCAACGCCTTCCGCGCACCACCGGGCAGCATCTCGTCGGCCCCGATGTCGTACTTCCCGGAACGGGCCTGCAGATCGAAGTCCGTCCCCGCGAACGGATAGGACCCGACGCCGGAATCGACGGCCGGGCTTCCCGAGGACAGCCGGAACAACCCGTTGCCGTCCTTGACCAAACGAGGATCGACGGCCTTGTAGCCACCCGACGGCATACCTGCCGAGCCGCCCCAGGCGATGTTGCCTTCGTACTTCACGACGGATCCGCCCGGCATGCTCACGAGAGTCCCACCGGTGCCCTGCAGGACGTTGTTCGCCAGCACACAGTCCTTGGGTTTGAAGTTGCCGCCATCGCCGTGAATGACGTCCGTGGTCCCGACGACGGTGTTGTAGGCGACGGTGACCCGGTCCGGCCGGTCGTGTTCCTTGCTGTCCGGCCCGCTGTCGGCCTCGCTGCCCGAGCCGAAGATGATCCCGCGGTTGGCCGTCGTGTTCACGTAGTTGTTGACGACCTTGTGATCGTTGCCGTGGAAGCGGATGCCGGACCGCCCGAAGAGCAGGTTCCCCTCGACCACACTGCGGTTCCCGTGGCGCAGCACGATGAAGCCGCGGCTGTCGCGGATCGTGTTGTACCGGATGACGTTGTCCGAGGATTTCACCGAGATGGCCTCGGAGTCGCCGTCGGCCTTCTCGAACAGGTTGTACTCGACGATCCCGTTGGCCGCGTACTTCTGATGATTGCTCAGCCCGAACCGGATCGACTCACCACCATTCGAACCGGAGAACTTGTGGTTGTAGAAGTAGTTGTGGTGCACCCGCACGCGTTTGGCCATGTCGTTGGACGGGCCGAGCACCTGGAGGAAGACACCCTGGCTGGTGCGGTTCTGCAGCACGTTATGGTCGAACTCGGTGTCGTTCCCGTTGAGGGTGACCCAGTTTCCGCCGCTGGTGAGCTGGATGTCCAGCCGGGTCAGCCGGTTGTCGGTACTGCTGGTCGGCACACTCAGCGAACCCCCGTGCCGGAGTTTGAACCCCCGCAGCACGACGTTCGACGCATTCGAGGAGAACGAGAATCCGGCGGATCCCTTTATTTCGGCCTTGCCGACGTTCTCCGCGGTGATCGTGATGGGCGACGCCGAAGTACCCGACCGCTTGATCGAGATGGCCGAACCCGCCGAATAACTCCCGTCGGCGAGCCGGATCTCGTCGCCGGGATTCGCCTTGTCGATGGCGGATTGCAACGCGCTGAGCGAAGTCACCCGGACGACTTGGGCGGCAGAGACCGTGGCGGAAACCGGGACGGAACCGGCCAGCACCATAGCGGTGACAAGACAGGGAACAGCGAAAACACGCATCCGCCGACCTCTCGACAAGGCGACCCCGATGGATCGCGTCAGTGGCGGCGGACTGCGCGTTACGTTACTGATTCACCAGCTGGAGCGTCAACGAACCGTCCCAATGAAAAGGACTCAGGTCGTCGTGGGCGGCTGCTCGATGTCGAGCTCCGCGGAAAGCTGGCGCCAGGCCGTCTCGGCGGCCTTCTGCTCGGCTTCCTTCTTGGTCGTCCCCGAGCCGTAACCGAGTTCGCGACCACCGACGAGCACGGTGGCGCTGAACTCCTTGCGGTGATCGGGACCGGTGTCTTCGACCTTGTACTCGGGCACGCCGAGCCCGGCCGACGCGGTCAGCTCTTGAAGGCTGGTCTTCCAGTCGAGACCGGCACCGCGCAGCGGCGCTTCGGCAAGCAGACCGTCGAACAGGTGGTGCACGAGCTTGCGCGCGTTTTCGATGCCGTGCTGCAGGTACGCGGCGCCGATGACGGCTTCGAGCCCGTCGGCGAGGATGCTCGCCTTGTCCCGGCCGCCGGTGAGCTCTTCGCCCTTGCCAAGCAGCAGGTGTGCACCCAGACCGCCGTCGCCGAGGCCGCGCGCGACCCGGGCCAGCGCGTGCATGTTGACCACGCTGGCGCGAAGCTTCGCGAGCTGCCCCTCGGGCAGATCGGGATGTGTGTTGTAGAGGTGGTCGGTGACGACCAGGCCCAGAACCGCGTCCCCGAGGAACTCCAACCGCTCGTTCGGCGGCAACCCACCGTTCTCATAGGCATAAGAACGGTGGGTCAGCGACAGCGTCAGCAGCTCGGATTCGATGGTGATTCCGAGCGCTTCGAGCAGCGGTGCGGGATCGGCGGCCGGTCCACCGGACGTCTTACCCCCCATGTCGTCAGCTACCCGGCTCAGGCGGGCTCGACGACCTGGCGACCGTTGTGCTGGCCGCAGGCCGGGCACGCGATGTGCTGGAGCTTCGGCTGCTTGCAGGCGCGGTTGGAGCAGGGCACCAGCTGCACCGGAGCCGCCTTCCACTGGCTGCGGCGCGCGCGGGTGTTGGATCGCGACATCTTCCGCTTCGGGACGGCCACGAGTAGATCTCCTTAAGACGGTCTGCTCGCGGGCGCGAGCGAACTTTGCTTCTCCGGAACGAGCTGGTGCTCGTCAGGCTTGCTTTCCGGGGCCTTCAGCCTGGTCATCGCCTGTTTCGTCGCCGAAACGCTTCACCAGTGTGGCCCACCGAGGGTCTATCTTCTCATGCCCGTGCCCAGGCTCGAGATCGGCCCACTTGACGCCGCATTCGATGCACAGTCCGCGGCAGTCCTCCGAGCACAGCGGAGCCAGCGGCAGCGCGAGCACCACGGCGTCGCGGACCATCGGTTCGAGGTCGATGCGGTCGTCGATCAGCCGCGGGATCTCGTCCTCGTCCGTGGTCTCCTCGGTGGAGGAGCCGGGATAGGCGAAGAGCTCGGTCAGGTCGACCTCGACGTCCTCGGTGATCGGGTCGAGGCAGCGCGCGCAGTGCCCGTTCGCGACGGCCGACGCCGTGCCGCTGACGAGGACGCCTTCGACCACGGACTCGAGGATCAGGTCCAGCTCCACGCTGGAGCCCTTGTCGATGGTGATCACATCGGGCACGCCGAGGGCGGTCTCGACGGGAATTGTGCGGTGGACGGCCTTGCTCAGGCCGGCATGACGGCCGAGCTCGCGGGTGTCGAGCACCCACGGGTTCCGGTCGTCCAGCTGCGCAGGCCTGGCCTGCGGCGAGTTGTTCTCAGACATCGGCTACCAGGGTACGCAGGGGGTGCGAACGGTTTACGGGCGGTCAGCCCTGGTAGTCGTAGAGCGAGGTACGGCTGTTGCCCGGCAGGTTGACCGGCGACCGCAGGTGGTTGCGGCCGGAGTCGACGGTCCGCAGCGTGGCCGCGAGCAGCTCGGAGAACTCGGCGAGCTTCCCGTCGACGTACGCGTCGCATTCGCCGCGCTGTTTGTCGGCCTCGGCGTGCGCTTCGTCGACGATACGTGCCGACTCGGCGTGCGCGGCCTGGACGACCTCGGTCTGCGCGACGAGCCTGGCCTGTTCGGCGCGGCCGTCCTCGATGGCGCGCTCGTAGGCGTCGCGACCCGCCTGGATCATCCGCTCGGACTCGGCCCGCGAGCGATCGGTGAGGCTCTGGAACTCGGCCTGCCCGGCGGCGACCATGCGCTCGGCCTCGTCGTGCGCGTCGCCCATCATCTGCTCGGCGCGGGCGCGGGCATCGGCGAGGATGCGCTCGGCCTCTGCCTGCGCGTCGGCGACCGTGCGGTCCGCCTCGGTGGTCGCCGTGGAGATGGTCTCGGCCGCTTCGGTGCGCGCGGTCTGGATCAGCTGGTCACGCTTGTCGAGGACGTCCTGTGCGTCGTCCACTTCGCCGGGGAACGCGTCGCGGATGTCGTCGAGCAGTTCCAGGGTGTCCCCGCGCGGTACGACGCAACTGGAGGTCATCGGCACGCCGCGGGCTTCCTCCACGATCGTGACGAGCTCGTCGAGCGCCTCGAAAACCCGGTACACGGCCACTCCCTACCTACAGCGATTCCCCATTCCCTGCGATCAGTTTGCCCGCATTCGGTCCACAAGGGGTGAAAGCGCGCGGTACCGGGCGTGTCCCCCCGACGAGACCCGCCCGGCACCGCGCCGATGATCACTTCAGGTTGAACGCGGGATCGGTGACCAGCGTGAGGAGCTGCTCGTCGCTCAGCGACGCACCGGCCTCTGGGTCCACTCCGCCGCCGGGTGCCATGGCGCCCAGATCGAGCACGTTGACCGTCGTACCGTCCGGCAGGTAGGCGACCGCGTCACGGCCGGTGATCGCCTTGACGGAAATGTCACCGGCCTGCGGCACCAGCAGCGAACCGGTGTCCTTGATCATCACCGTGCCACCGCCAGGTTGGGGAAGCCTGTCGCAGTGCATCGGCTTCCCGTCGGGCCCGTTCGGGCGCGGGGAAGGCTGCCCCCCTGGCGTCTTCATGCCGCAGAACTCATCAGCCGAAATCCCCATCTTGGCCGCGACCGCGCCGTTGATCGTCAGAGTGAAGCCGCGCTTCTTGCCCGCGGCGTCCACATAGGTCACGTTCGCGGTGATCGAGTCCCAGTCGTTGTCGCCGTACATCTGCACGAAGTCGTTGACCACGACGTCCTTCGCACCGGGAAGCACGCCACCGATCACGTCCTTCAGGTGCTGAAGGTTGCGCGCCTTCTGCACGGTCAGGTTCACCTTCGGCGACTCCCGCGCGGCCTGGCTTCTGACCGTCCCTTCCGAACAGCGCAGCGCGATGGCGACCTCGCCGACCGGCAGGTCGGCGCAGTAACGCAGCACCACGGCGGCGCGCTGTTTCGGTGGAACTTCGGAGAGGGCGCGAAGCAGTGAATCCGAGATCCCCGACTCCGCGGGGATGACCGGCTCTTCGGGGACGACGCCGTCGCGGTTCTCCTTACGCCGCCACGGTCGCCGCCGCTCGTCGAGCCAGCAGCGCATCAGGATCTGCCTCGTGTAGTTGTCGACGGGCCCTTTCCGGCTGACCTTCGGCCAGACCCGGTAGAGCTTGATGAGCGCGGTTTGGACCAGATCCTCCGCGAGATACCAGTCGCCGCAGAGCAGGTACGCCGTCCGTCTGAGCGGTAGCGCCTTGTCTCTGGCGAACTCCCTGAAGCTCGCGTCGTCCCCAGTCCGCATCGTGCCTCCTCGTCCGTGTTCCGGTGTACCTCACGGACGGGGAGGCCTTCAGCGTTGCACGAGCACCTCAGCCGTTGAGGTTCACCAGTTTGAACGTGACATAACGGTCCGGCGTGTAGACGATCTCGCCGCCCTTTCCGGAGATCACGCGGTCGTTCGTCCCGACGTTGAACAGCTGGTAGTAGCCTGCCGCGCAGGACGGGAGCACGCCTTCGCGGTTCTGGTAGACGGTGCCGGTCGCGCCATTGCGGACGTTGTTCACGACGGTCTTCGCCGCCGAGGACAGCGCCGAGTAGCCGACCTTGGTCAGCCGCGAGGTGTCGCCGCAGGCCGGAGCCGGGGCGCCGTTGATGTCGATCACGGAGAACGTGGCGTAGTGGTCGCCCGTGTAGAAGTACTCGCCGCCGGTGCCGGTCACGATGCGCCGCGTACCGCGATTCGACGATCCCGGGGTCGGAACGGTGTACTCGTGGTAGTAGCCCGACGAGCACTTCGGCAGGATGTTCTCCCGGTTCTGGAAGACCACCCCGTCGTTGTTCGGGTAGGGAAACGGGCCGTTCGTCTGGATGAGGTTGTACGTCTTCGTGGCCTCGGGCGGGAGGGCCGAAAGCGTCGTGTGCTTGAAACCCGTGAGGTCCCCGCACGGGTTCTGCTGGATGGCGACGGGAACGGCCTGCGCCGCACTGATCCCGCCCAGGAGCGTGACTACCAGAACGAGCAGCGCGGCGGCGACCCGTGATCGTTTGTTGGTCATTTTCGGACCGTAACCCGATCGGGTGGTCGTCAGGAAGCCGCGAAATGAACTCTGACCTGCCGTTCGCCGCAAACCGACGAACGGCGTCATCCGTTCAGATCAGACTGGCGGAGCCGGCGAGGATGGCCAGGTGGCTCGTGAGTGGTGGTCGCGCCGGGTCCGGGCGTGCGTGAGGGCCACCCTCACGCACTTTCACACACCTGCCGCCGGCGCCGGACGCTAGGAACGGGGCGTTCCTACCAAAATTTGCAAGGAACGGGCCGTTCATGGCACCCGAACGCCGCCCCAACACCCGCAGGTAGGCAATTGACGGTTATGACCGTCATTACCACTCACGAGAGGTCAACCGCGTTCGGCGAACTTTTCGTTGAGCCGCTTGAACACGATCGGCGGCACCAGATGCTCGATGTCGCCCCCGAGCGCGGCGACCTCCTTGACGAGCGAGCTGGAGACGAACCCGTAGGCCGGGTTGTTCGCCATCAGCAGGGTCTCGAGGCCGGACAGCTCCCGGTTCATCTGGGCCATCTGCAGCTCGTAGTCGAAGTCGCTGACCGAGCGAAGACCCTTGGCCACCGCGGAGATGTCGTTCTCGCGGCAGTAGTCCACCAGAAGTCCGTGCCAGGACTCGACCCGCACGTTCGGCAGCTTCGCGGTGATCTCGCGCAGCATGTCGATCCGTTCCTCGGTGGTGAACATGCCCTTCTTGCTCTTGTTCACCCCCACCGCGACGACGACCTCGTCGAACAGTTTGGCCGCCCGCTCGATGATGTCGAGATGTCCATTGGTGGCCGGGTCGTAGGACCCGGGACAGACCGCACGCCGCATGGCGCGGACGCTACCAAGGTGGCGGCCCGCCTGCGCGACCGCAGGTCCGGTGTCACACCCGCCCGGCGGGCGCGTACTCCGCCCAGTAGAGCGCGGTGTCGCCGTACCGCTTCGTCCGCATCGGTTCGAAGCCGTCCGGCCAGTCCGGTTCGCCGTCCCGCGCGGCGCGCTCGATGACCACGAGCGCGCCGTCGGAAACCCAGCGGCCGGCCGCGAGCGCGGCCAGGACCTCCCCCAGGCGGGTGGAATTCACGGCGTACGGCGGATCCGCAAGGACGACGTCGAACGTCTCCGGCGACGGCGCGGCCACCACGGACTCGACCTGACCTGCGCGGACGGTCCCGCCGAGCCCCAGCGCGGCGACGTTCCCCTTGAGCACGTCGACCGCTTTCCGGTCCGACTCGACGAACAACGCGCCGGCCGCGCCGCGGGACAGCGCCTCCAGCCCGAGCGCGCCCGAACCGGCGTAAAGGTCCAGGACCTGGGCACCTTGGAGTTCGCCCGCGACCTCGAGCGCGTTGAACAGGGCCTCACGCACCCGTTCCGACGTGGGCCTGGTGCCCTTCGGGGGCACCTTCAACCGCCTGCCGCCCGCGGTCCCCGCCACGATCCTGGTCATTGGAGCATCGTGCCTCAACGACATCCGCGGCGGCGTTCGGCGGGACTTGGTGAACCCGCCGCGCAGCTCGCGTAGAGTCGTTCTTCGCCCTCGGAGGCGATAGAGCTGTTTAGGAGCGTTGCGTGTCCGAACCTCGGGTCAGACGGGCCGAGATCGCCATCGAGCAAGCCCATGTGGACAGGGTGTACACCCGGCTCGCGGAACTACGTGCCCAGGCTGAGGCCATGCGCACGAAGGGCTACGAAATCGGCCATGGCGCGGGGCGCGAGGCGATCTTCGAACAGGCGTCGATGCTGTTCGAGCGGGACATGATGGTCTATCACGCCAACCAGACCCTCCAGACGCTCGACGCGGAGTACGAGGGCCTCGTGTTCGGCAGGCTCGACCATCTCGACGACGACCACATCTACGTCGGCCGCCTCGGCATCCGCGACTCGGAGTTCGACAATCTCGTCACCGACTGGCGCGCGCCCGCGGCCGCGGCGTTCTACCAGGCGACCGCCGAGGAGCCGATGGACGTCGTCCGGCGCCGGGTGATCCGGTGCTCAGGGCAGAACGTGCTCGACGTCGACGACGACGTCCTGATCGCCGACGCCGTGCCCGAGGACATGGAGATCGTCGGCGAAGGCGCGCTGATGGCGGCGCTGGGCCGGTCTCGCGGCGAGAAGATGCGCGACATCGTCGCGACCATCCAGAAGGAACAGGACGAGGTCATCCGGGCGCCGTGGCGCGGCGTCACCGAGATCACCGGCGGCCCGGGCACCGGCAAGACCGCGGTCGCGCTGCACCGCGCGGCGTACCTGCTCTACCGCCACCGCCGTCAGCTCGGCGGTGCCGGCGTGCTGGTGATAGGCCCGTCCGGGGTGTTCACCAGCTACATCTCGCGCGTGCTGCCGTCGATGGGTGAGACGAACGTCGAGCTGCGGGCGCTGGGCGAGGTCCTCGACGGCCTCGAAGCGACCAGGCAGGACGCGGCACCGCTGGCGGCGATCAAGGGTTCATTGCGGATGCGCAAGATCCTGCTGCGGGCGCTGCGCGACACCCCGGAGGAAGCGCCGGAGGACATGCGGATCGTCTACCGCGGCGAGGTCCTGCGGCTCAACGCGCGGGAGCTCGACAAGGTGCGCCGCAAGGTCCACACCGCGGGCGGTCCGCCCAACCGGTCGCGGATCCGCGCGGCCGAACTGCTGCTGGAGGCGCTCGCGGCGAAGGCCGAGGAGCACGCGAAGGACGACGGACGGCAGCTCGACAAGGCCGAGCTGATCTCCGAACTCGGCGAGCGTATCGAGTTCCACCGGTTCCTGGTCATGTGGTGGCCGATCCTGTACCCGGCGCAGATCCTGCGCTGGCTCGGCACCGAGAAGCGGCTCGCCAACGCGGCGAAGGGACTGCTCAACCGCAACGAGATCAGCATGCTCGCCGCCGACCTGGCCGACCGCTCGCGCGGCTGGAGCATCGCCGACATCGCGCTGCTCGACGAACTGCGCGTCCTGATCGGTCCGCCGCCGAAGCGCCGCCGTGGCAGGCAGACCATCGAGGTCAACCCGGAGCGCGGCGGCGGCACGACCAGGCCCGAGCACTACGACGAGTACTCGCATGTCGTCGTCGACGAGTCGCAGGACCTCTCGCCGATGCAGTGGCGGATGGTCGGGCGGCGCGGCAAGTACGCGAGCTGGACCGTGGTCGGCGACCCGGTGCAGAGCTCGTGGCCGGATCCGGCCGAGGCCGCCATGGCGCGCGATCAGGCGTTCGGGCTCAAGACGACCCGGCGCCGGTTCACCCTGCGCACCAACTATCGGAACTCGGCCGAGATCTTCGACCTCGCGGCGAAGGTCGTCGCCGGCCACGCCGAGGCCGACGAACTGCCTCGCGCCGTCCGCCAGACGGGCATCACGCCCGAGGTCCGGCCCGTCGAACGCTCCGGGCTCGAAGCGGCGACACAGGCTGCGGTGAAGGAGCTGATGGGCTCGGTCGAGGGCACCGTCGGCGTCATCACCGCCATGGACCGGGTGCCCGAGGTCGAGGGCTGGCTCGGCGAACTGTCGGACGAGCGGCTCAAGGTCGTCGGCAGCCTCGACTCCAAGGGCCTCGAGTACGACGCCGTCGTCCTGGTCGAGCCGAACGACCTCATCACCGAGTCGACCACCGGCCGTCGGGTGCTCTACGTCGCGCTGACGCGCGCTACGCAGCAGCTGACGGTGCTCGCCTCGAACCCGGACTGGTTGCCGGCGGCCTGACCCCCGCAAGTAGAGGACGACTTGCGGAGCCTCGACGCCTAGTCATTGAAAATTCAAGTAGTGTAGATAAGCTGAAGGGCTCCTTCAGGGCACTGGTTAATGTCCTGAAGGAGCCCTTCAGACCCCCGGTGAGCGAAACGTTCTTGGGACGTCGTTTGCCCGTCCAGGGATATTTCTATCGGGAAATCATTGTTCGGTGTCACGGCGACTTCACCGAACAACAACGCTGAACAACCCCGCTGAACAACCGCTATGCCGAGGTCAGGGGCATGGCGGCCGGTAATCGAGGCCCGGCAGGCGTTGTTCCCAGTCGGTCTCGGTGATCCGGGGGTAGACGGCGGCGCAGATGCGTTCGGCCGCCCGTTCCGGACCGGTTTCCCACAATCGCACGACGCCGTTCCAAACGGCACCCACCAAGGTGTGGCCGTCCGGGGCGAACGCGACGCCGTAAACCCGATCGCCGTCCTCGGTGAGGCTCGCCGTCTGGTGCACCGCGTTCGGATCGGAGACATCCCATAGTCGCACGGTCCGGTCGTACCCGCCGGTCGCGAAAGTCTTCCGGTCGGAGCTGAAGTCCACCGCGATGACGGTGTCCGTATGCACGGAGAGCACCGCCGTCTGGCGAGGCGCCGCGAGGTCCGAAACGTCCCAGACCCGCGCGGTCCGATCGGCGCTACCAGTGCCCACCAACCGGCCGTCGGGGCTGAACTTCGCCGAGAACACGGTGTCGGTATGCCCCTTCAGGGTCGACAACGGCTTCGGCGAGCGCGCCATCGTCACGTCCCACAACCGCGCGGTGTGGTCCCAGCCCCCGCTGAGCAGGGTCCGGCCGTCCGGGCTGAACGCGAGCGTGTGCACGTCGTCCTCGTGGCCGGTCACCGTCGCCGATTCGACCGGCTTGTGGATGTCGGCGATATCCCACAGCTTGATGGTGTGCTCGTCGGCCGCGGTCGCCAGCGTCCGGCCGTCGGGGCTGAAGGCCACCGCGTCGATGTCACTGGCCGGCCGCGCGAAGACGCCGGCGTCGACCGGTTTTCGCGGATCGGATATGTCGAAGAGCCGCATCGTGTGGTTCCAGCTGCCGACCGCGAGCGTCCGCCCGTCCGGGCTGAACTCCACCCCGCAGGCGCCGGGGCCGAACCCGTCCAGCCTGGACAACCGAGCAGGGTTCCGCGGGTCGGCGAAGTCGTAGAGGAACAACGAGCCGTCGCGGCCGCCGCTGGCGAGCATTCTTCCGTCGTTGCTGACGGTCACCACGCATGACGCCTTCGTATGGTCGCTGATCGCCGGGCCGGGCATGTCCCACAGCCGGACCGATTGATCGTCGCTCGCGGTGGCCAGCGTGTGGCCGTCACGGGAGAACTCCGCCCAGACGACGGCGGCCGTATGCCCGGTGAGTGCCGGCCGTTCTCGCGGGTTCTTCAGGTCGCCGAGGTCCCAGAGCCGGGCGGTGCGGTCGAACCCGGTCGAGACGAGCGTCCGCCCGTCCGGGCTGAACGCGACCGAGCGCACGATCGCCTTGTGCCCGGAGAGTGTGGCGAGCGGCGCGGGCGCGGCCGGGTCGGCGATGTTCCAGACCCTGGCCGTCATATCCGCGCTCGCCGTCGCGAGCATGCCGCCGTCCTTGCTGAAGGCCGCCGCATGCACGAGTCCCGTATGCCCGGGAAGCACCGAGAGCTGACGGGCCTTCGCCGCGTCGGACACCTCCCAGAGCCGGGCGGTGGTGTCGGCACCCGCCGAAGCCAGCATCCGGCCGTCGGGGCCGAACGCCAGTCCGTTGACGTTGCCGGTGTGCCCGGTCAGCGTCGCCACCAGGGCCGGCCGGTTGAGCTCGCGGACGTCGAAGAGCCGGATTGTCCCGTCGCCGTCGCCGGTGGCGAGGATCGGGGCCGACGGGCTGAACGCGACCGCGTTGACCCGGGACGGATGGTCGAGCACGATCCCCTGGCCGGGCGCGCGCGGATCGGTGACGTTCCACAGCCGTGCCGTCTTGTCCCAGCCTGCCGTCGCCACCGCACCGCCGTCGGCGCTGAACGCCACGGAGTTGACGTTGGCGGTGTGCCCGCTCAGCGTCGCCAGTTCGGCCGGG
This sequence comes from uncultured Actinomycetota bacterium, assembly GCA_963766045.1. Classification (GTDB taxonomy): domain Bacteria; phylum Actinomycetota; class Actinomycetes; order Mycobacteriales; family Pseudonocardiaceae; genus Amycolatopsis. Next base: position 793,801 of record CAVXYN010000004.1, read on the forward strand.
CGGTGCGGGTCGTCGACGTCCCAGAGCTTCGCCGTCTTGTCCCAGCTGCCGGTCACCATCAGCCGCGCGTCCGGCCGGAGCGCGACCGAGTTGACCCGGTTGGGATGCCCGGCGACCCGCGTCGAGTAGGGCGTGCCGAACATCCCGAGCACGCTGCTCAGGGTTTCGTCGCCGGGATCGGCGCGGTAGGCGGCGAGCGCGAGCTGCGCGGCCAGCGCGGGATTCGTCGCGCGCATTTCGAGCGCCTGCCCGGCGACCTTCTGCGCGAGCGCGCTGTTGCGCTGATCGGTGGCCGTCTGCTCGGCACGGACGGCGTACACGGTCGCCGCGGTCGCCAGCACCAGCAGAATGGCCAGCAGCGCGACCAGCTGGCGAAGCCGCCTTGTGCCGCGGCGCGCGACCGCCTGCTCCTGGGTCTCGACGGCCACGCTCGCGTCGAGGAACCGGCGTTCCCGCTGCGACAGCGCGGTGTCGTGTTCGGTGGCCCACTCCCTGGCGATGGCCAAACGGGCGCCGCGGTACAGCCAGCCCGAGTCCTGGCCGACGGATTCCCACGCGTCGGTGGCTTCGGTGAGCTGGCGGTGCACGCGCAGTCCCTCGCGGTCCGCGGCGAGCCATTCGCGCAGCCGCGGCCAGCCGCGGATCAGGGCCTCGTGCGCGATCTCGATCCCGTTTTCGTCGAGGGTGACCAGCCGCGACGACGCCAGCCTGTCGAGCACGACGGCGACGTCGGGATCGTCGGAGTCCACCTCGTCGCGGGTGATGCGGCGTTTGGTGTCCTCGGTGCCCTCTCCGAGCGCGGTCATCCGCAGGAAGATCTGGTTCGCCAGCCGCTGCTGGCGTTCGCTCAACGCGGTGAACGTGTGCTCGGACGTCTGCGCGACGGACCGCTCGATCCCGCCCGTCGACTCGTACCCGGTGAGGGTGAGCATGTTCCCGTGGCGGCGGCGCCAGGTCTCGAGCAGCGCATGCGAAAGGAGCGGGAGTACGCCTGCCTGCCCGGTCGCGTCGGCGACCAGCCGGGAGACGAGCGCGTTCTCCACCCGGTATCCGGCGTCGATCGCCGGCCGCGAGATGGCCTGCCGCAGTTCCTCGGTGCCCATCGGGCCCACCAGGATCTGCGCGTCCTGCATGGCCTCGACGAGCTCGTGGTGCCGCGCGCAGTGCGTGTAGAAGTCGGTGCGGATGCCGAGGACCACCCTGGTCCGGCTCTCCGGGTCCGTCGTCGCGGTGACGAGCGCGGTCAGGAAGCTCGCCCGCTCCTCGGCGTCCTGACAGAGGGTGAAGACCTCTTCGAACTGGTCGACGACGAGGAGGACGTCGCCGTCACGGTCGGCGACCAGCTGGCGGGCGGCCAGCCCGAGGTTGCGGGCAGTTGCGGTGAACTCCGTCAGCAGTCCGCCGGGGGCGAGCCCGAGTGCGGCACCGAAGTGGACGGCGGATTCCTGCAGGGGCCTCGAACCGGGGGTCATCAGCAGGACGTGCGCGATCTTGCCGTCCTGTCCGGACTCCCCATGGACGGCGGGAATCAGCCCGGCCCGCAGCAGCGACGACTTCCCGGATCCGGAGGCACCCAGAACCGCGAGGAATCGTTGCCGTGAAAGCCTTGTGGCGAGTTTTTCGACGAGCCGCTCACGACCGAAGAATCGGCTCGCGTCCTCCGGGCCGAATGCGGTCAAGCCGATATAAGGGGCGGATTCCCCATTCGGGGATACAACCGGTGAATCATTGACTTCACCCTGCATCCGCTCGGCTACGTCATGCCACCGGGCTTCCCACTCCGCCTCGGACCCCTCGCAGGCCCGGACATACGCCAAGGCCACCGCCAAGCTGGGCATCTTCTTCCCGCCGGCGGCCTCGGACAGGGTGCCGGCGGAGTAGTGCGCCCGCCTGCCCAACTCCCGGTATGTGGGGTTTCCGGACTTCTCGCGCAAACGACGGAGATCGGCGGCGAACTCGATCAGCGGATCGTCCCCCGGGTCCAAAGGTCGCTCCGGACGCGGCACTCGTATTCCTTTCTTCGTACCCTTTCCCCAGTGGCAGATTTCGGCCCAACCGTACCGTGGAAACGGACGAAGTTCCCGAGGTGGAGGGTCCATCTCGTCAGTGAATTCCGGTCATCCGTTCGAAATCCGCCCAGCGGGACTTGAGACGGAACCCACGCCCGGGAAGGGATCGGCCTCCGCCGGCGTTGTAGCGGTGCGTGACCTCCTTGCCTGACATCCCGCTGTCCGTACTCGACCTCTCGCCCGTCGTGAGCGGGGGCGGTGTCGGTGACGCGCTGCGCAACACGCTCGATCTCGCCCGCCGGACCGAGGAGCTCGGCTATCACCGTTATTGGCTGGCCGAGCACCACAACATGCCCGGTATCGCGAGCGCCGCGACAGCCGTGATGATCGGCCAGGTGGCCGCGGCCACCGAACGGATCCGGGTCGGGTCCGGCGGGGTCATGCTGCCGAACCACGCGCCGCTGATCGTCGCCGAGCAGTTCGGGACCCTGGAGGCGTTCCACCCCGGCCGGATCGACCTCGGCATCGGCCGCGCGCCCGGCACCGACCAGCGCACCGCGCTCGCTCTCCGTGGCCCCGGCGGTCTCTCGGCCGAGAACTTCCCGCAGCAGTTCGCCGAGCTGATGGCCTACTTCGAACACTCCGACCAGCGCGCCGTCAACGCCGTCACCGCCGAGGGCAACAAGCCGCCGGTGTGGCTGCTCGGTTCGAGCGGCTTCAGCGCGCGCATGGCGGGCGAACTCGGCCTGCCCTTCTCGTTCGCGCACCACTTCAGCGCCGAGAACACGCTGCCCGCCGTGGCGCTCTACCGCGACTCGTTCCGCCCGTCCGGCGTCCTCGACGAGCCGTACGTGATGCTCGGCGTCTCCGTCCTGGCCGCCGAGACCGACGAACGCGCCCGCTACCTGGCCGGCCCGAGCGGACTGACCTTCCTGAGCCTGCGTAAGGGCCGCCCCGTCCCGCTGCCGACGCCGGAAGAGGCCGCGGCCTACCCGTACACGGACATGGAGCGACTGTTCGTCGAGGACCGCTTCTCGAGCAGCATCATCGGCTCACCCGAAACCGTCCACAAGGGACTCGAGACCCTGCTGGCCGACAGCGGGGCGGACGAGCTGATGATCACGACGATGGTCCACGACCATGCCGACCGGGTGCGCTCCTACGAGTTGGTCACCGACCTCACCGGCTAAGGCATTCCGTGAAGGCCTCCTTGCCTACCTTGAGAGTAGGGAAGGAGGCCTTCACGGACTCTTGCGAACAAAGCGACAAGATCTTCGACCGGCTTTGTCACAAAGCGACAATAATTCACCGGTTACCAGGACGTGATGTCTTGATCACACCGAAGTTCTTGTCACCAAGCAGGCGCGTGATTAGCGTACCGACCAGTAGGAACCGCACGGTATCACCCTGTCGAGCTTATTCCGCCATTCCGTACCGCCATTCGGAGCAAAGGAATTGACTACCTGGGGTGTATTCGCCGTGCCCGGAAAACGGGAGGGTCGGCTTGGGCGTCCGGACGAACGCACCCTCTTTTCCCGGCGCGGCGGCGCTCCGGGAAACCGGGAGGCTCTACTCACTGGGCCTCGACGTCGTCCGGTTGACTTTCCGGCGTCCATTCCAGGCCCGTGAACTGATCCAGCAGTTCTGGTTCATCGCGAGTGTGTCGATTTTGCCGACCGCGCTGGTCGCGATCCCGTTCGGTGCGGTGATCGCGCTGCATATCGGGTCGCTGACCGCGCAGATCGGCGCGCAGTCGTTCACCGGTGCGGCCAGTGTGCTGGCGATCATCCAGCAGGCCAGTCCGATTGTGACCGCGCTGCTCATCGCGGGTGCGGGCGGGTCGGCGATGTGCGCGGATCTGGGGTCCAGGACGATCCGGGAGGAAATCGACGCGATGGAGGTGCTCGGGGTCTCCCCGATCCAGCGCCTGATCGTGCCGAGGGTGCTGGCCGCGATGGGGGTAGCCGCATTCCTGAACGGAATGGTCAGTGTGGTCGGCGTCCTCGGCGGCTATTTTTTCAACGTCATCATGCAGAACGGGACACCCGGCGCGTATCTGGCGAGTTTCTCCGCGCTGGCGCAACTGCCCGACCTGTGGATCAGTGAGATCAAAGCGGTTATCTTCGGTTTCGTCGCGGCGATCGTCGCCTCTTATCGCGGGCTCAATCCGAAAGGCGGCCCGAAAGGTGTCGGCGACGCCGTCAACCAATCCGTGGTGATCACCTTCCTGTTGCTGTTCCTGTTGAACCTGGTGCTGACGACGCTCTACCTGCAGCTCGTCCCGGCGAAGGGCAGTTGATGGTCACCACGACTCCCACGCGCACCGCGAAGGTCCGCGAAGCCGTCGACAGACGGTTCGGGTTCCTGGACACGCTTGGCGACCAGATCCTGTTCTTCCTGAAGGCGCTCGCCTGGGTGCCCCGCGCGCTGCACCGCTACCTGCGCGAGATCGTCCGGCTGCTGGCCGAAGTCAGCTTCGGCAGCGGCGCGCTCGCGGTCATCGGCGGCACGATCGGCGTGATGATCGGGATGACCGTGTTCACCGGCACCGTCGTCGGCCTCCAGGGCTACTCGGCGCTCAACCAGGTCGGCACGTCGGCGTTCGCCGGTTTCGTTTCCGCGTACTTCAACACCCGCGAGATCGCCCCGCTGGTCGCCGGCCTCGCCCTCTCGGCGACCGTGGGCTGCGGGTTCACCGCACAACTGGGCGCGATGCGGATCTCGGAGGAGATCGACGCGCTCGAAGTGATGGGTATCCCGAGTGTGCCGTACCTGGTGACCACCCGGATCATCGCGGGCTTCCTCGCGGTCATCCCGTTGTACGCCATCGGCCTCCTGACCTCGTATCTCGCGTCGCGGCAGATCACCGTGTGGTTCTACGGCCAATCCGCGGGCACCTACGACCACTACTTTCTGCTGTTCCTGCCACCCGGCGACGTCCTCTGGTCGTTCGGCAAGGTGCTGGTGTTCAGCGTCGTCGTGGTGCTCGCCCACTGTTACTACGGATTCCGCGCCAGCGGCGGCCCGGCGGGCGTCGGGGTCGCGGTCGGCCGCGGGGTGCGCACGGCGATCGTCGCGATCAGCGTGCTGGACTTCTTCCTCAGCCTGGCGATCTGGGGCGCCACCACGACGGTGCAGGTGGCCGGATGAGCGAGCTTGCGAGCGAATCATCGACACAGTGCCCGCTCATGCGACGCGAAGTAACCCCGTACGAGGAGCAGGCATGAGCGAGCTTGCGAGCGAATCATCAACACAGTGCCCGCTCATGCGACGCGAAGTAACCCCGTACGAGGAGGAGGCATGAGCAGGCGCGGTCTGCGCAAGGCCGGGGTCAGGACGGCCGGGGTCCTGTTCCTCGTGGTGATGTCCGCACTCGTACTGCTGTCGATCAAGATCTACGAGAAGGACTTCGTCACGTCGATTCCGGTGACCCTGCAGGCGGACCGGGTCGGCAACCAGCTGCGCGAGGGCGGCCAGGTCAAGGCGCGAGGGGTCGTGGTCGGTGAGATCCGGGCGGTCCGCGCGACCCCGGCGGGCGCGGAGATCGCGCTGGCGATGGAACCGGGCAAGATCGTGCAGCTGCCGAAGGACGTCTCGGCCCTGCTCGTGCCGAAGACCCTGTTCGGCGAGCGCTACGTGCAACTGTCCATTCCGGACGCCACGACCGCACCCGCCCTCGCCACAGGCGACGTGATCACCCAGGACCGCTCGGCGAACGCGATCGAGCTGGAACGGGTCTTCGACAACCTGTTGCCGCTGCTCAAGGCCGTGCAGCCGCAGAAACTCGCGACCACGCTGACCGCGGTCGCCACCGCACTGGACGGCCGGGGCGAGCAGATCGGGAAGACACTGGCCACCGCGGCCGAGTATCTCGAACAGTTCAACCCGAACCTGCCAACGCTCAACGCGAACATCCGTGACCTCGCCACGGTTTCCAAGCTGTACGGCGACATCGCGCCCGATCTGCTGGACGCGCTGACCGCGTCGGCGGTCACGCTGAACACCGTCAAGGAGAAGCGTGCCGAACTCGGGGCGGTGTACCAGCAGGTGACCGCGTCCTCCCAGGAGGTCACGACCTTCCTGGCGAACAACCGGCACAACATCATCGCGCTCGCCGTCGACAGCCGTGCGCCGCTCGAGGTCGCGGCGAAGTACTCGCCGAGCTTCGCGTGCACGCTGGACGCGCTGGCCAAGCTGAAGCCGCAGATGGACAAGGTGCTGGGCGCCGGTACGAACGAACCCGGCTTGCACGCCGAGGTCACCGTGACCGAGTCCCGCGGAAAGTACGTGCCGGGCAAGGACGATCCGGTCTACAACGCCACCGGTGAACCGCGCTGCTATCCGTCGAACAGCATGATGAGCCCTGGGATCGCGGTGAGCGGCGAAGACACCAGCGCCCACCCGTTGCTCCCCGGTTCGGACGGCGACCTCGGCCTGGCGAACTCCCCGCAGGAGCGGGAACTGCTCTCGGCACTGGTAGCGCCGTCCATCGGCGTCCCGGCCGGCCAGGTCCCGGCCTGGAGCAGCGTTCTCGTCGGTCCCCTCTTCCGCGGCACGGAGGTGACCCTGCGATGAGGAACTTCGTGAGCCCGCTGATCAAAGGGCTGATCTTCGTGGTGATCACCACGCTGGCCACGGTGCTGCTCGCGGTGTCCATCACCAACACCGGGCTCGGCGAGACCGAGCCCTACAGCGCGAAATTCCTGGACGCGACGGCGTTGAACGTCGGCGACGACGTCCGGATATCCGGCGTCCGCGTCGGACAGGTCGAGGAGCTGGAGATCGCCGATCACAGTCTCGCGCGCGTCAAGTTCTCCCTCGACTCGCAACGTCGTCTGCCCGCCGACGTCAGCGCGGTGATCAAGTACCGCAACATGGTCGGCCAGCGCTACATCGCACTCGAACGCGGCAAGGGCACCACCGGACTTCTGGAGCCGGGCGGCGAAATCCCGTTGGAGCGCACGACGCCCGCACTGGATCTGACGGAACTGTTCAACGGCTTCAAACCGCTGTTCCAGGCCCTGTCCCCCAAGGACGTCAACCAGCTGTCCGGCGAGATCGTGCAGGTGCTCCAGGGTGAGGGCGGCACGGTCGAAAGCCTGTTGGCACATACGGGTTCGCTGACCACCACACTCGCCAGCCGGGACAAGGTGATCGGCGAGGTGATCAAGAATCTGGACACGGTGCTGAAGACCATCAACGGCAAAGGTGACGCACTGTCCACCTTGGTCTCCGCACTGCGAGAGCTGGTCTCCGGCCTCGCGGGCGACCGCACCGCGATCGGGGACGCCATCGAGGGCCTCGCCGGACTTTCCACGGCCACCGCGGGTCTGCTCGAACAGGGCAGGGAACCGTTGAAGGACAGCATCGAGGGTCTCGGCCTGCTCTCCGGGCAGCTGGTCGACGGCAAAGCCGATGTCGAAGAATTCCTCACCGTGCTGCCCGGGAAGCTGAACGAGCTCGGCCGGCTCAGCACCTACGGCTCGTGGATGAACTTCTACCTGTGCTCGGCCGTGCTGCAGAGCAATCCTCCTCGCGGGGTACCGGCGACGGCGGAGAGGTGCACGTCGTGAAGGCCTTCAAGGAACGGAATCCGATCGCCATCGGGGTCATCGGCAGTGTCGTCGCGGCGATCGTGCTGGCCGCGACGTTCAACTACGAGAACCTCCCGATCGTCGGTTCCGGCACCACGTATCAGGCCGAATTCTCCGAGGCCGCCGGGCTGCAGGCCGACGACGAGGTACGGGTCGCCGGGATCAAGGTCGGCGAGGTGAGCGACGTCGAACTGGCCGAAGATCACGTGCTGGTCAGCTTCAAGGTCAAGGACGCCTGGGTCGGCGACAAGACCTCGGTCGAGATCAAGATCAAAACCCTGCTCGGCCGCAAGTTCCTCGCGTTGCGCCCGACCGGCGAGACGGTGCAGAACCCGAAGCAGACCATTCCGCGCACCCGGACCGTGACGCCCTACGACGTCACCGAGGCGTTCAACGGACTGGCCGACACCGTCGGCGCGATCGACACCGGCCAGCTGGCGGACAGCTTCACCACGATCAGCGAAACGTTCAAGAACTCCCCCGAGCACATCCGCAAGGCACTCGACGGACTGACGGCGCTGTCGAAGACGGTGTCCTCTCGGGACAGTGAACTCGCGAGCCTGCTCGAAGGCGCGCACAGCGTCACCACGACGCTCGCGAACTCGAACGACGACTTCGCCGGACTCCTCTCGGACGGCAACCTGCTGCTGACCGAATTGGACCGGCGGCGGCAGGCGATCCACGACCTGCTCACCGGCGCGCAACAGCTCGCCACCCAGCTCTCCGGTCTGGTCGCGGACAACAAGGACCAGATCGGCGGCGCACTCAGCCAGCTCGGACAGGTGACCGAAATCCTGCAACGACAGAACGACAATCTCGCCAAGAGCCTCGATCTGGCGGCGCCGTACTTCCGGCTGGTGACCAACACGGTCGGCAACGGACGCTGGGTGGACAGCTACCTGTGCGGGCTGATCCCGGAGAACCGGGATCCCTGTACCCCGCCGATTCCCCGTGGAGGTGGCCGATGATCAGCAGGTTCGTCACACTGGCGGTCGTACTGGCGCTGGCCACCGTCGGCGGGTTGTGGTGGATCTTTTCCGGAAACGGCCTCGACCGTGTCACGGTGTACTTCTCGCGCGCCGTCGGTGTCTACAGTGGATCGGACGTGCGGGTTCTCGGCGTCCGCGTCGGCCAGGTCGAATCGGTCACGCCACGCGGCGAAGAGGTCGAGGTCGTCCTGACCGTGGACGGATCGACGCCGATCGCCTCGGACACGAACGTTCTGGTCGTGGCGCCGAGCGTGGTCGCCGACCGGTACGTCCAGTTCACCAAGCTCACGCGTAGCGGCCCACGTCTGGACGATGGCGCGGTGATCGGGGCCGACCGCACCGGCACCCCGGTGGAACTCGACCAGCTCTACACCAGCCTTGACTCGCTGGCCAAGGCACTCGGCCCCAACGGCGCCAACGCGAACGGCGCCTTGTCGGATCTCCTGCGCACCGGCGCGAAGAACCTGCAGGGCAACGGAAAACCGTTCAACGAATCGGTGCGCAACTTCGCCGACCTGGCCAGGACGCTTTCGGGGAACTCGCAGAGCCTGTTCGCCACCGTCGACGAACTGCAGCGGTTCACCTCGATGCTGGCGACCAACGACCAGCACGTCAGCGACGTCAACCGGCAGCTCGCCTCGGTGTCCGGAACGCTGGCGCAGAACAAGAACGAGCTCTCCCAGGCCCTCACCAAACTCGGCGCCGCCCTGGCCGAGATCCAGACGTTCATCCGGGACAACCGTGCGCTGATCAAGTCCAATGTGGACAAGCTCGCGGTGACGACCGGGACACTGGTCGACAAACGCGCCGCGCTGGCGGAGACGCTCGACAGCATCCCGCTGGCGGTGACCAACGTGCTCCAGGCGGTGGACCCGGAGACCGGGACCCTGCAAGGCCGCGGCCTGCTCCTCGACTACGCCCCGCTTCCACTGCCGGTCTCCGGCGACACCTACACGGGTCAGCGGGGTGGACGATGACCACGAAACGGGTGCTCGCCGTCCTCACCGCGTGCTGTGTCGCGCTCACCGGCTGCTCGGCTGACTTCAAGGGCGTCTACGACCTGCCCCTGCCCGGCGGCGCGGATATCGGTGACCATCCGTTCCGGGTGACCGTGCAGTTCGCCGACGTCCTCGACCTGGTTCCGCAGGCCGCGGTGAAGGTGGGTGACGTCCCGGTCGGACGGGTCGAGACGATCCGGCTCGGCGAAGACGGCTGGACCGCCGAAACCGTCGTCGCGGTCAACGGCGACGTCGTCCTGCCGCCGAACGCGATCGCGCGGCTGCGCCAGTCCAGCCTGCTCGGCGAGAAGTTCATCGAACTCGCACAGGGCACCGGAACCGCCCCGGGCAGACTCGGCGACGGCGCGGTGATCCCGGTCGGCAGTACCAACCGCAACCCGGAGTTCGAGGAGATCTTCGGCGCGCTTTCCCTGCTGCTGAACGGCGGTGGCATCGGCCAGCTGCAGACCATCAACCAGGAACTGTCGAAGGTGATGGACGGGAACGAGGACGAGATCCGCTCTTTCCTGTCCACTGTGGAGAAGCTGGTGTCCGATCTGGACACCCACCGGTCGGACATCACCTCCGCGCTGGACGGGCTGAACCAGCTGTCGACGACCTTGGCCAACCGGCGGAAACAGGTCGAGAGCGCGCTGACCGACCTCACCCCCGGACTCAAGAGCCTGTCGGAACAGCGCACGCAACTGGTCTCGATGTTGCAGGCACTCGACCAGCTTTCGGACGTCGGCGTCGACGTGATCAGCAAGAGCCGCGACGACCTGGTCGCCGACCTGACCGCGCTCGCCCCGATCCTCAAGCGGCTGGCCGACGCCGGCCAGAACCTGCCGCGGGCGCTCGAAATCCTCCCGACGTTCCCGTTCACCGACGCGGTCCTCGACGGTATCAAGGGTGACTACCTGAACGTGTACGCCTCGGTCATCCCGGGACGCGGCGTCGAACTCCCGCCCGCGGGCGAAGGCACCCCACCGGGGCTGCCGACGCTGCCGCTGCCCACGTCCGGAGGTGGCTGATGCTCACCACGCGCGTCCGGATCCAGGTCCTCGCGTTCGTCGTCATCGCCTTGGCGACCACGGCTTTCGTCGGTGCCAACTACGCCGGGCTCGGCCGGCTCTTCGGAGGCGGCGGCTACACCGTGCGGCTCGCGCTGAGCGACGGCGGTGGACTGTTCACCAACGGCGAGGTGACTTACCGCGGCGTCGCCGTCGGCCGGGTCGGGGAGCTGCGGCTCACCGCGGGAGGTATGGAGGCGGATCTGCTGATCGACAGCGACGCTCCGGCCATCCCGTCGAACTCGCGGGCCGTGGTGGCGAACCGGTCCGCGGTCGGCGAGCAATATGTCGATTTACAGCCGCGGACAGCCGACGGCCCCTTCCTCGGTGAGGGCTCGGTCATCCCGCGCGAGTCGACGACGCTTCCGCTGCCCGTCCAGCATCTGCTGACCGATCTGGACTCGCTCACCGCGTCCGTCCCGACCGACGACCTGCGGATCGTGGTCGACGAACTCGACAACGCGTTGCGCGGTTCCGGCGCAAACCTCCAGGTCCTGCTCGATTCGACGACGGACTTCACCGAGGTGGCCGCGCAGCACCTGCCACAGACGGAAAAGCTGATCACCGACGGCTCGACCGTGCTGAAGACCCAGGTCGATTCGAGCCAGGCGTGGCGGGATTTCAGCAGCAACGCCAGGGAGTTCGCCGTACAACTGTCCCAATCGGACGGTGACCTGCGCAAGCTGATCGCGGCCACCCCTGGCGCGGCGACCCAGCTCTCCGGGCTGCTACGGGACAACGAGCCGGGACTGCCGATCCTGCTGGCGAATCTCCTCACGACGTCGCACGTGTTCTCCGCGCGGACCGACGGCCTGCGGCAGCTGCTGATCAACACCCCGAAGGCGGTGTCCGCGATGGACGCGGCCATCGACGGCGAAGCGGGGAAGGCGAAGATCTCGCTGGCGCTGACGTTCTACGACCCGATGCCGTGCACCAAGGGCTACGAAGGTACGGCGATCCGTAGCAGCGCGGACCTCGCGCCGCTCCCGTTCAACACCGGTGCCGCCTGCACGCTCGACAAGGGCAACCCGAGTTCGGTCCGCGGCGCGCAGAACGCGCCCAAGGGCGGCGTGCCGCCCGCCGCGATCCCCGGCGGGTTCGGCGCCGACGGCCAGCCCACGTCCACCAGCCTCGAGGAGATGCTGTGGCTGCGCAACTGAAGATCGCGATCGCCGTATTCGCCGCGGCCTGCGTGTTCGCGGGCTGGGCGGGCTACAACTGGCTGAGCACGGCCGGTTCCGATGCCGTGTCCTACGGAAACTCGCGGGACGAGGCGCTGCGAACCGGGCGCGAACTCGTCGCCCGGCTGACCAGCCTCGACCACCACCGGATCGACCAGGGCATCGCCGACTGGCTCGCCGCTTCGACCGGTCCACTGCGGGATCAGCTCTCCAAGACCGACGACGCGACGAAGCAGACGCTGGCCAAGGACGCGACGGTGTCGACGGGCAAGGTGCTCGACGCGGCGATCAGCGAACTCGACGACCACGCGGGAACGGCGAAGATGCTGGCCTCGGTGGAGATCACGATGGCGCGTGAGGGCATCGCGCCGTCGACCAAACGCAACCGGTTCGCCGCCGGGCTGACCCGGACCGGCGAAGGCTGGAAGCTCAGCGCGCTCGACCAGCTCCCGGTGGGTGCCCGATGACCGCCACGGCCGAGACCGAAGTTCCCGAGAACGTCGAGGAACCGCAGCTCGAGGAGACGCCCCGGCACTCGCGGCTTCCACTGATCCTGCTGGTCGCGGCGGTCGTGCTCGCGGCGGCCGGGGTGTGGTTCACGTTGGAGGCGAAGTCGATCTCGGCGAGCCCGGCCGCGGCGAACAGCGCGCTCACCGACGTCGGCGCGACGGCCGAGGTGAACTCGGCGGTGACCGTGGCGCTCAACAAGATCTTCTCCTATTCCTATGACCGGACCGAGGTCACCGAAAAGGCGGCCACCGCGGTGCTGAGAGGTAAGGCTCTGGAGTCGTACAATCAGTTGTTCGCGCAGGTCCGGGAAAAGGCTCCGGCACAGAAACTCGTCCTCACCACCCGCGTTTCCTCATCGGCCGTCCAAGACCTCTCGAACGGCCGTGCGCGACTGCTCGTATTCCTCGATCAAGCGGCAACCCGGGCAGACAACAATTCGTCGACGGCGGCCGCCGCACAGCTATCGGTAACCGCCGAGCGCGAAGGCGAAGTCTGGGTCATCACCGATCTCGTCCCCCGGTGACAAACGGGGTCATCCCTTTTCGTCCGCAATAGCAAAACAGGAGAGAAAACAAGGAGAAGTCATGTTCGGTCGAACGCGCCCGAAAACCGCCCGCCGTCTCGGCACGATCGCCGCATTCACCACCGCGGCCGCCGTCGCAGGCACTCTCGCCGCAACCCCTGCCCTCGCGGACGACCCGGTGGAGATCCCCGTCTCCTACACCGTCACCGGGCAGACCACGGTGAAGAAGACCGGCGGCACCCTCGACCTCGGCCCCGGCCGGCTCGAAGGCGCACTGGTCATCGACGGTGACGACGTCGGAATCCGGGGCGACCTCACCCTTCCGCCCGCGACGGCGAACATCTCGCTCGTATCGGGTGTCTTCAAGATAAAGGCGAGAGTCAGGATCGAACCGGTCGGTCAGGTCACCGGCACGCTCGCCAACGGCGACCTGACCACGCATTCGCAGGCCAACATGCTGATCGACAACATCGTGGTCGGCCTGTTCTGGCCGGTCATCCCGCTGCCGACGGTGCCGAACGCCTGCAAAACGGTCACCCCGCTGGACCTCACCTTGGTGTCGAAGAACGTCGACCTGTTCGCGCCGACCATCCCGTCGTCGGGGACGTTCACCATCCCGGCGTTCAAGGACTGCTTCATCAACGACCTCGCGCTCGGTTCGCTGATCTCCGGTCCGGACAACACCATCAACCTGACCATGAAGTCCAACCTCTAAGCCCCAACACGCGTTCAGTCCTCTAGTTGCGCTGGTTCGTGGCACCAACTACCGCAACTAGAGGACTGAACGCGGGTCAGCAGAACATGGGGGCGGCGGGGTCGGTCAGGGCGAGCCCGGTGGAGTCACCTGCGGAAACGGCGTAGACCGGGGCGCAGACGCCGGAGAACTTCCACCAGTCGGTCGGTGGTTCCGTTGCGGTGTCCCGGCTTTCCATCTTCACGTTGCTGCCCCAGGCGAAGACGTTCCCGTCGGCCTTGAGCGCGACGTTGTGGTTGAACCCGGCGTCGATGGCGACCACGCCGGACTGCGCCTCGGGCGGAACCGCGACCTGGCTGTAGGAGTTGTCGCCCCAGGCGATGACGCCGCCGTTCTTCAGCGCCAGGCTGTGCCGGAATCCGGCGGAGATCGCCGTGACCCCGGACGTCGCCGCGGCAGGCACGGTGATCTGCCCTTTTCCGTTGCTGCCCCAGGCAAGGACGCCGCCGTTCTTGAGCGCGAGCCCGTGGTCACCGCCGGCCGAGATCGCGCCGACGCCGGAGGAAACCGTTGCGGGGACCGCGGTTCTCGAACCCCAGCTGAGTACGCCACCGTTCTTGAGCGCGAGGTTGAAGTACGCGCTGGTCGAGATCGCGGTGACTCCTGACGTCGCCGCCGCCGGAACCACGTTCTGGCCGTAGAACCCGTTGCCCCAGGCGATGACGCCGCCGTTCTTCAACGCCAGCTCATGCGCCCAACCCGCGGCGATGGCCGAGACCCCGGACGTCGCGGCGGCCGGCACCTCGGCCTGGTGGTAGTTGTTGTTGCCCCAGGCGATCACGCCGCCGTCCTTGAGGGCCAGATGCGTGAGCGCGCCGGCGGACACCGCACTCGCCCCCATGGCCGACGCGGGTACGTTGCCCTGTCCCTGCATGTAATCGTTGCTTCCCCATGGCCGCGGTTCACCAGCGGGCGCGGCGTGGGCATTGCCCGAAAGGGAAACCGTGGCGATCAGTACGGCTATCGCGATGCGGACCACGCGCCGTCTGGTGGATCGGAGGAGTCCATTGCCTGAAGCCATGCGCGGAATGTTAACCCGACTCCGCCGATCGGTGGCTTCTTTGTCATCCCCTGACAAACTTCATAATCGCATTCAGCACTCGCTGACAAGAAAGAACGGGTTAACCCAACACCGGGAAACATGTCGACATGAATCCTTGTTAGGTACATAACTCGCGGGTAACCTCGGTTCACCCCCACCGCCGAGAAAGCCAGCTCGAGTCCGAGCATATGTGATCGAAAAAGACGCCCAAAAAGGCACTTTGGAAAGCCGCCCGAGACGTAAACTGGATCAAAGGAGATGACAGGTATGTCGCGCAGACTTGGCAGGATCTCAGCCGGCGTTGCCACCACCGGAATCGTGCTCGGCGCGGTCGCCGTGCTGACCGCCGGCACGGCCGCGGCGGTCACCCCGTACGCGACCGGCACGGTCGCCTACATGTGCAACTTCCCCGGCATCGGCCAGCAGCAGCTGGACGTCAAGGCCGGCTTCAACGGACCGGACTCCGTCGCTTCGGGCGCCACCGCCACCCCGGAGACCGTCGGCGGCACCGCGACCATCAACGCCACCATCAACGCGCTGCTCAACGCCGCCAACTACGACGGCGTCCGCGGCAAGGCGAATATGCCGATCACGGCGACCAACGCCACTCCCGCCTCGGCGACGGTGACGGCGCTGAACGTGCCCGAGCAGATCAACCCGTACGTGCCCGGCCCGCGATCGTTCAACATCGTGCAGGACGCCGGGACCGTCGTCCCGACGCTGACCGCCGGCGCGCCCGGCTCGGCGACCGTCTCGCTCGGCACCACGATCAACGCCACGCTCGACTTCCACAAGAAGGACGGCAGCTGGACCGCGTGGACCTTCAACTGCACCGTGAAGGTCACGAACCCCGCTCAGAACCGAGCCTTCAGCCCGGCGATCCCGGTCACCTGACCGACCCCGTGTGGGGCGGCGACGCCCGCCCCACACGGTTTCCCTTGACCGCCACGAAAGGAAGCGTATGACGCAGCAGGTTCGCCGGGCTCTGGGGAGGTTTCCCGTGCTGGCAGGCGTGATCCTGCTGGCCGGGGTGAACGGTGCTCTGGTGGGCTCGGCGGCGACCGACCCTTCGGTCCCGCCCGCGCCGCCTGCCCAGGGCAGCACTCCAGCGCACCAGAGCCTGGCGAATACCTGCGTCTTCCCGGATCCGGCCGGCGCACGACCGGTCACAGTGGACACCAAGGCGGCGCTGCCGAAGGTCGTCCAATCGGGAAAACCGATACAGATCAAGGACTTCTCCCTCACCTTCACGATCGGGGCCGGCGCACTCGGCGAGGTCACCGAGGTCGAGGGCGGAGCGACCGTCGAACTGACGGCGTCCCGTGAGGACAAGAAGACCCCGGTGCCGGTGGCCCTCACGATCCCGGCGACCCCGGTTCCCGCGACCGGCGAGCTGAAACTGGTCGCGACCGGCAAGGTTCCCGACGTCGTGATGACCGTCGCGGGCGAACTCCGCCTGTCCACCGGCGCGCCGTCACTCGCGCTGACGGTGCCGTCGGCGAAGACCCCGCTCAAACCGATCACCTGCACCCAGAACCCGGATCAGGACAACCTGCTCGGCAGCGTCGTCCTGCTCGGGTCGCCGAAGACCGCGAAACCACAAACCGGTAAGCCGGACAAGACCAAGAACCCCGCGTCGAGGAACGCACTCGACGAACCGGACCCGAACGTCATCGTCATCGCCCTGCAGCCGTTCGAGCTGTGGGGCACGTCGTCGATCAGCAAACTCGGCGCGTTCGTGCGGCTGAAGCCCGCGTTCATGTTCGACGCGCTGTGGCTGGTCAAGATCGCCGACCCGCCGGTGCCGAGCGAGATCACCGGCACCACGATGATGCCGCCGAGCAAGGTGACCATCCTCGGCTTCGGCTTCATCCCGATCACCGCGACCATGGAACTCCTGCCGCCGGACTACCGCACCGGCAACCACATCATCGACGTCAACGGCACGGTGATCTCGGAACCGGACGGCTCCTCGACGGTCACCACCCGGCTCGAGGTCTTCGGAAAACTGAGCGGTGTCACCGTGAACGGTGTCGCCCTCGACGTCGGCGACGACTGCGTCACGGGCGAGCCGATCGTGCTGAGCCTCCGCGGCGAGAAGTACGACATGTTCAACGGCGGCGTCCTGCGCACCGATCCGAACGCACCCGACCCGCTCTACCGCGGCTTCACCCTGCCCACGTTCTCCGGCTGCGGCGTGAAGGAAGACCTCGACTCGCTGCTGAGTGGCATGTCCTCGGGGCCGGGCAACCAGGCTTGCGTCGGGGTCAGCCAGATCTCGATCGACGGGTCGCCCATTCCGCCGGAACGCAAGTGCCCGAACGTGGACCCGCCGCCGGCGAGGCGCTGACCGCCCGGCCGGTTGGGTCGTGAGTGGTAATGACGGTTCTAGGCGTCTTTACCACTCACGAGAGGTGGCGGCCCGCCAGCAACAGTCCACACCGGACAGACACGTCCCCAATGCCACATACGAGACGCTCAACGTCCCCAACGAGGCATTCGAGACACTCCCAGCCAGACCAAGCACAGGTGGCCAAACGCCGCCACGAACCTACGGCGCGAACTTCCGACGCAGGACACTAGCGCAAGGAAGGGGGCCTTTAGGTACTTCGAAACGGGCGGCACCCCACCGGGCGTCAGCTAGGAGTCCACTGTGGACTCTTGCGTGGCGACGGAAGAACCTCCGGTAGCGCGAAGCCCGGCGGAACCTTGCCAGGAACCGGAATCACCCCGGCCCGCAGCGCCAGCTCCATTTCGAACCGTGCACCGGGGTCGCGCAGGTGGTCACCGAAGGTGGCCTGCAGCTGGCGCATGCGGTAGCGCACGGTCTGCGGGTGGACCTGGAGGCGCTCGGCGATGTCGACGACGTTGCCCTGGCTGTCGAGCCACGCGCGGAGCGTCTCGAGCAGCCGTTCCTGTTGTTTTCCGGTCATTTCGGCGAGTGGGGCGAACAGACGGCGGCGCAGGAGGCCGGTCAGCGAGACGTCGGCGTTCACGAGCAGGGTGGCCAGATGTTCCTCGGCTCGGATGATGCGCCGGGACGGGATGAAGCCGCGTTCGGCGAGGCGAAGGGCATCGCGCGCCCAGCGGAGGGAATCGGCGACGGACTCCAGCGGCTGGCTGGGGCCGATCGAGAGCCGGTAGTCCGGAAGGGACGCCTGCAGGGTCGCCAGCCGGGCGGGGGTGATCTCGCCGGGCACGAGTAAACGCGGCTCAGCGCAGTCGAGTTCGGCCAGGACGTCCGAATCCACCGTGCTGTGCCGCCGGGGTCTGACGGTCTCGTCGAGCGGGTGCAGCACCACGGGCGTCGCCCGTTCGGGCACCGGCCAGCCGGTCAGCTGCGCGAGTTCCGAGATCGCCTTCGACGGCGCGGGCGGCGTCTCCAGGATCAGGTGCAACAGCTTGCGGCGCCACGAGTCCAGCGCGCCCGCCGTGCGCGCCTTCGCTTCGAGATAGCCGTCCAGCGCGACGGACGCGAGCTCATCCATGAACGCGAGCATGGCGTCGGCCAGCTGTGACATCACCGCGGACGAAAGCCCGCTACGACGGCCGACGCGCATGATGCGCCGCCACGAAACCCTGGCGCCGACGCGGTAGGCGGACTGGAGCGTGTCGAGGCTGCGGCCTTCCCGCATTTCGTTCTGCCCGAGCCGGTGATGGACTTCGTGCGACTGTTCCTTGGAGACGGTGGGATCGGCGATCTGCGCGACGAACAACGTGATCGCGTACTCGACGCCCGCCCGGATGGATTTGCCGTACGGCCCGTCGAGCGGGCGCGCGTAAGCGGGGATGGTCGCACGGATCTCGTCGACGATCTCGTTCGCGAGGCTGCCCAGCTCCGGACGCAAGATGTCGGCAAGCTTGCGCGGAAGCGCCGCCGGCGGCGCTGGGTGATCGAATCCGCGCTCCAGCGACATCGCAGCTCCTTTGCTCCGCCCAGAATCCGGCCACCTCACGATCATCGGGAGGTGACAACGAACACATCGGAAACCTAGCCGCGAATGTGTCACCTTCCACAGAAGAAAGCGATTTCTTGTCACCGTTGTGACAAAATCACGGGTTCCGTTAGAACCAAGATGACAAGTGTCCGGCAAACGCCGCGCGCGGTGCATACGAACGGGCGAAGGCGGAATCGGCCCCTTCGTCTCCGTGACGGAGTGTCATCCTTCTCCGGTGAGCAACGCTCCCAGCGCTTCGAGGATGGGCTCGAGCACGCGCACCTCGGTGCCGGCGCATTCGGTGATCCCGGCGCCGATCACCTCGAATCCGCTCAGCCCGCGAAGGATGGCCACCAGCCGCGGAATCGTCAACCCGCCCGGCTCCGGGCAGTTGAGGCCGTCGAATTCGCCGGGATCCAGGACGTCCAGGTCGAGGTGGACGTACACCTTCTCGGCACCGGACAGACCGGCGGCGACGTCGTCGGCCGGGACAACGAGACCGCGATCGACCACTTCCCGCTCCGCCTTGTCGAACACCCGCGTCCCGGCGAGCACGGCGCGGCCGGGTTCGAGCGGCGGATCGGCGGCGAAGTCCAGATCGCCTTCGCCGAGCAGCGATCGCAGCACCATGCCGTGGAAGGCACCCGACGGCGATGTCCCGGCGGTATTGAGATCGGGATGGGCGTCGAACCAGGCGACCCCGAGACCCGGCCCGTAGCGGTAGCGCGCGACGCCGATCGGGACGAGTTCGACCCCGCAGTCCCCGCCGATCGTCAGCACCGGCCCGCCGGGCGCCTCGAGCGCGGCGAGCTGGGCGGCCCGGTTCTCGCCGGTGAGGATCTCGCGGTTGGCGACGCCGTCGACCACCGGCGACGTCGCCCGGCTCTGCAGGATGTGGTGCACCGGACTGCCAAGGACATGGCCCGCCAGTTCGGCGAGCGCGACGCAGCCTTCGGGAAGATCCTTGGCGCGCTCGGTGAGAGCTCCCTGGAACTGGGGTACGGCGTTGATCAGCACCAGACCAGGCTAGCGGCTCTCGTGAGTGGTAATGACGGTTCTAACCGCCATTACCACTCACGAGCCACGCACTCACGCGACCTGGCTCATTCCAGTACCAGGAGCAGGTCCCCGCCTTCGACCTGCTGGACGGCGTTGATCGCGCGCCGCGAAACCTTTCCGCCGGTGGACGCGGTGATCGAGGCCTCCATCTTCATCGCCTCGATGGTCGCGACGGTCGCGCCCGCCTCGACCACGTCACCCTCGGACACCTGCAGCGTGACCACGCCCGCGAACGGTGCGGCCACCTGCTTCGGGTTGGACTTGTCGGCCTTCTCCGTGGCCGGGATGTCCGAAGCGACCGACGTGTCGCGGATCTGGATCGGGCGCAGCTGGCCGTTGAGCGTGGCCATCACCGTGCGCATCCCGCGCTCGTCTGCCTCACCGATGGCCTCGAGCTCGATCAGCAGCCGGACGCCCTGCTCCAGATCGACCGAGTACTCCTCGCCAGGGCGCAGCCCGTAGAAGAAGTCCTTGGACGGCAACACCGAGGTGTCACCGTACTGCTCGCGGTGCGCCTCGAAGTCCTTCGTCGGCCCGGGGAACAGCAGGCGGTTCAGCGTCGAACGACGGTTCTCCGCCAGCCCCTTACGGTCCTCTTCGGACAGTTCCTGCACCGGCTTCGGTTCCGCGCGGCCTTCGAGGGCCTTGGTGCGGAACGGTTCCGGCCAGCCGCCGGGCGGGTCGCCGAGCTCGCCACGCAGGAAGCCGATCACCGAATCCGGGATGTCGAACTTGTTCGGCTCCGCCTCGAAGTCCGCCGGGGAAACTCCCGCGCCGACGAGGTGCAGCGCGAGGTCACCGACCACTTTGGACGAAGGCGTGACCTTCACCAGGTGGCCGAGGATCCGGTCCGCGGCCGCGTACATCGCCTCGATGTCCTCGAACCGCTCGCCGAGCCCGAGCGAGATCGCCTGGGTACGCAGGTTCGACAGCTGACCGCCCGGGATCTCGTGGTGGTACACCCGCCCGGTCGGCGAAGAGAGCCCCGCCTCGAACGGCGCGTAGATCTTGCGCACGCTCTCCCAATACGGCTCGAGATCGCCGATGGCCTGCAGATCCAGCCCGGTCGGCCGCTCCGAATGGTCGGTCGCCGCGACCAGCGCCGAAAGCGACGGCTGCGACGTCGTACCCGCCATCGACGCGACGGCACCGTCGACGGCGTCCGCCCCGGCCTGGATCGCGGCCAGGTAGGTGGCCAGCTGGCCACCCGCGGTGTCATGCGTGTGGATATGCACCGGGAGGTCGAACTCCTTGCGCAGCGCGGAAACCAGCCGCGCCGCCGCCGGCGCCCGCAGCAGGCCCGCCATATCCTTGATCGCCAGGACGTGTGCCCCCGCGCCGACGATCTGCTCGGCCAGCTTGAGGTAGTAGTCCAAGGTGTACAGCTTCTCGGCCGGATCCGACAGATCCGAGGTGTAGCACAGCGCGACCTCGGCGATCGCCGTTCCCGTCTCGCGCACGGCCTCGATCGCCGGACGCATCTGCTCGACGTCGTTCAGCGCGTCGAAGATGCGGAAGATGTCGATCCCGGTCGCCGTCGCCTCCTCGACGAAGGCGTTGGTCACCTCGGTGGGATAAGGCGTGTAGCCCACGGTGTTGCGGCCGCGCAACAGCATCTGCAGGCAGATGTTCGGTACCGCGGCCCGCAGCTTCGCCAGCCGCTCCCACGGGTCTTCCGCCAGGAACCGCAGCGCGACGTCGTAGGTCGCGCCGCCCCAGCACTCCACCGAGAGCAGCTGCGGCACGGTCCTGGCGACCACCGGGGCGACGGCGAGCAGGTCCTTGGTCCGCACACGCGTGGCCAGCAGCGACTGGTGCGCGTCACGGAAGGTCGTGTCGGTGACGCCGATGGTCGGCGATTCCCGCAGCCAGCGGGCGAAACCGGCCGGGCCGAGTTCGTCCAGCTTCTGCTTGGACCCGGCCGCCGGCTCTAAATCCTTGGGCAGCTTGGGAAGTTTCACCTGCGGTTCAAGCGTGCGAGGACGGTCGCCATGCGGTTTGTTGACCGTCTTGTCGGCGAGGTAGGTCAGCAGCCGCGTCCCGCGGTCGGCCGAATGGCGCGCGGTGAGCAGATGCGGGCGCTCCTCGATGAACGACGTCGTGACGCGGCCTTCGCGGAAGTCCGGGTCGTCGAGAACGGCCTGCAGGAACGGGATGTTCGTGGCCACACCACGGATCCGGAACTCGGCGACCGCGCGCCGCGCACGGCCGACCGCGGTCTTGAAGTCCCGGCCGCGGCAGGTGAGCTTCACCAGCAGCGAGTCGAAGTGCGCGCTGATCTCGGTGCCGGAGAAGGCGGTGCCGCCGTCGAGCCGGATACCGGATCCGCCAGGCGAGCGGTACGCGCTGATCATCCCGGTGTCCGGGCGGAACCCGTTGGCCGGATCCTCGGTGGTGATACGGCACTGCAGCGCGGCGCCGCGCAGGTAGACGCTGTCCTGCGAGAGACCGAGATCCGCCAGCGTCTCACCGGAGGCGATGCGGAGCTGCGACTGCACGAGGTCGACGTCGGTGACCTCCTCGGTCACCGTGTGCTCGACCTGGATGCGCGGGTTCATCTCGATGAACACGTGCTTACCCTCGCGGTCGAGGAGGAACTCGACGGTGCCGGCGTTGCGGTAGCCGATCTGGCGGGCGAACTTGACCGCGTCAGCGCAGATCTGGTCGCGCAGCTCGGACGGCAGGTTCGGCGCGGGCGCCAGCTCGACGACCTTCTGGTGCCGCCGCTGGACCGAGCAGTCACGTTCGAAGAGGTGGATCACGTTGCCCGCGCCGTCGGCGAGGATCTGGACCTCGATGTGGCGGGGCTCGACGACGGCCTTCTCGATGAACACCGTCGGGTCGCCGAAGGCCGACTCGGCTTCACGCGCGGCGGCCTCGATGGACTCGCGCAGCTGTGCCCGTTCGCCGACGCGGCGCATACCGCGTCCGCCACCACCGGCGACGGCCTTCACGAACACCGGGAACCCGATCTCGTCGGCCGCGGCGACCAGTGCGTCGATGTCGGTCGACGGTTCGGAAGAGCCCAGCACCGGCACGCCTGCCTCGCGTGCGGCCTTGACCGCGCGGGCCTTGTTCCCGGTCAGCTCGAGGATGTCCGCGCTCGGCCCGACGAAGGTGATGCCTTCTTCCTCGCACGCGCGCGCGAGGTCGGGGTTCTCGGAGAGGAAGCCGTAGCCGGGGTAGACGGCGTCGGCGCCGGCCTTCTTCGCGGCCGCGACGATCTCTTCGACCGACAGATAAGCCCGGACCGGATGACCGGGTTCGCCGATCTCATAGGCCTCGTCGGCCTTCAGCCGGTGGAGTGAGTTGCGGTCCTCGTGCGGGAACACAGCCACCGTGCCCGCACCGAGTTCGTACCCGGCGCGGAACGCGCGGATGGCGATCTCGCCGCGGTTGGCGACCAGTACCTTGCGGAACATGCCGGTCCTTCCCATCTACGGATCGGTAGATGAGGCACGTTACCCGGTGAGTCCCGCAGGGCGGGAGCTGTTGTCCAGGTGATGGACATCATCCCCGCTCAGGGTTTGGCTACGCCCGCGCTGAGAGGCTGTAGAGCAGGCGGTTCGCGGTGCCCTCGTGGACCCCGGCCAGGACGTCGACGGAAGCGCCGTCGACCAGGGCCTTCGCAACCTCCGCCGCCGTGGCCCCAGGGTGGAGGGCCCGGTACAGAGCGGCGACCCCGGCGACATGTGCGGCGGCCGACGAAGTCCCGCTGAGCACCTTGGCGCCGTTACCCCCGGCGTTGGGCCCGGGGACGTCCACCCCGGGCGCGAACAGATCGACCACCTCGCCGTAGTTCGACGTCGGCCCGACCTGGTCACGCGCGTCGGTCGCGCCGACAGTGAGCGCTTCGGCGACGCGGCCCGGCGAGAAACCGCCCGCGTCAGTGGCCTCGCCTCCCGCTGGGAGGGCGACCGGGACCACCGCGGCGAGCGCACGGACGGCGGTGTCGAGCTGGTCGTTGGGGGTGCCGCCGATGCCGAGGACCGCGACGGCGGGCTGCTGCGCGTTCTGCGTCACCCAGTCGATACCGGCGATGATCTTGTCGGTCGCCCCGCCGCCCTCCGCGTCGATCACCCGTACCGGAACGATCTTGGCGGCCTTCGCGACTCCGAAGGTCTTCGAAGCGGCGACTCCGGCGAGGTATGTCCCGTGGCCGTTGGTGTCGGAGGTGTCCGTGCCGCCGCTGAGGAAGTCCTTCCCCGGCTGTACCCGGCCGCCGAAGTCCGG
Organism: uncultured Actinomycetota bacterium; assembly: GCA_963766045.1. GTDB lineage: Bacteria > Actinomycetota > Actinomycetes > Mycobacteriales > Pseudonocardiaceae > Amycolatopsis. The sequence continues at coordinate 817,701 of CAVXYN010000004.1, forward strand.
ATGCGCGGCGTCGACCCCGCTGTCGATCACGTAGACGGTGACGTCCTTGGCGTCCGTCTCGTAGCTGTAGAGCTGATCCAGGCCGGTGCGCTGATCGATCCGGTCCAGCCCCCAGTTCGGCGGATTCTGCTGGACTTCCGTCGCGGAAGTCGCGGAGGCGGGCTGCGCCGCGGCGGCCACCACCAGCAGCATCGCCGAGAAGGCCATCACACCGGCGCCACGCACGAATCGAATGATCATGCCTTGCGTCTACGCCTGCCGTGCGGCTCAGGCAACCCCAGAGGGTCACCTGAACGAATGATCTTCGGGAAGAAATTTTCCGGGAGGCCCAGCCACTCGACCGGGTCGGCGAGGAGGCCGATCGACCTGGCCACCCGCGCCGGATCGTCACCCACAAGCCGGACGTGATGCCTGTGCAGCAGATTCCCCAAGGCTGCGGAGACCAGCGACGGCTGCCGCAACCGCTCTGCCAGCCGCCGCAGCTGCTCGCCGTAACCCCGCGTGGCGGCCGCCCGCACGTCCCAGGACGGCAGCAGGAGATCCAGCTGGCGGCGCATTCCCGGCCGCCTCGCGCGCCACCAGGTCATCAGGCGGTCCAGGCCCGGTTCGGCGCAGAACGCGCCGGCGAGATCGACCATCCCGAGGGCGGCGAGCAGCTCGGGTTCCATGGTCAGCGCACCCGCCCCGGCGAGGCGCAGCTGGACCAGCACCACCTCACTGTCCGCCGAGGACGTTTCCTCGGCCACCGCGGCCAGTTCCGGATCCGCGTACCCGCCGGGTCCGTCCATGCCGAGGGTGAGCCGCGAAGCGAGACCGTGGTCGACCAGATCGTGTCCCCAGTTCCGCAGGCCCGCCTGGAAACTCCCGCGGAGCACCGGAACCGGGCCGCGGAACCTGAACCACAGGTGCGGACGTGAGCCGGCCACCCGATCGAACGACCAGGGCCCCACCTGCTCGGGCAGGGTCTCCAAGACCATCGGAAAGCATTCGGCGAGCAGCTCGTCGTGCCCGGCCGCGTCGGCGTACAGCTTCGCGTTCAGCCTGGTGGGTGCGGAATTCATCGCCATCACGCCGCGATCAGGTCGAGGGTGCCGGTGAGGACACCCGCGTCGGCAGGACCGAACCGGACGTCGGCGAGCCCTCGGAACAGGCGCGCCATCCGCGTGTTGGCGGCGAACAGGGTCAGCTCCAGCCGGGTCAGCCCGCGCTCGGCGGCGCGGTCGCACAGCCCGGCTGCGAGGAACCGGCCGACGCCCCTGCCCTGGAACTCGTCCTCGACGAGCAAGGCGATCTCCGCCGGCGTCGGACCACAGAAGAACAACGAACCCACCGCGACGATCCGGTGTCCCGATCGGACGGTCAGGCTGAGACTGTCAGGGTCGGCCAGAAGAATGTCGACGTGATTGTCAGCGGCGTCGGCCGCGAAGGTCATGAATCGGTCGTAGCGCGTCTTGGCCGAACTCCGCGCGAACAGGGCCAGGAGGTCTGCTCGGTCTTCCGGGCTTACGTCGGTCAGCTGGAACATCGGTTCGCTCCTTGAAGTTCACGCCGCGACGAGCGCGGTCTCTTGGCGAGCCCAGGCGAGATCGTCGAGGAGGGCGGTCCCCGTGGCGGCGACGTCGGTGAGGAAGAAATGGCCGCCGCCGAACGTCCGGCCGCGGAATTCTCCGGCGGCGAACCGGCGCCAGCCGTCGACGAGCTCAGGGGTCGCGTACCAATCGCCGGCACCGGCCCAGGCACTGACCGGGACCGCGACGGGTCCGCAATCGGCCCGCTGATGCCGTTCGCAGGCGGTCAGATCGGCGCGGACCACCGGCAGGAATCGCTCGATGAACTCACCGTCCGCCAAGCGATTCCCGGGCATCCCGCCCAGCAGGACGAGGTGGTCGAGCAGCTCGGGATCGGACAGGCGGTGCAGTTCGACCGGCGGCGCGTCCTCGGGGGTGCGGCTGCCCGAAACCACGAGCAGCTCCGGGAACCAGCGCTCGGCGGCGAGCCTCCGGACGACCTCGTAACCCAGCAGCGCGCCGAAACTGTGCCCGAACATCGCGAACCGCCCGCCGTGGCGGCGGAGATCGCGCAAGATGGCCCGGGTGGTCGCGATGGCGAGCCCGACGGTGTTGTCCCGCGGCGTTTCCGCCGCTCGGGCGCCGCGTCCCGGCAGCTGGACGGTGACGGTTTCGATCTCGGCCGGGAGCCGCGCGGCCAGTTCGCGATAGGCCGACGTCCCCGCACCCGACCAGGGGAAACAGTAGAGCCGCAGGTCGGCGCCCGGCCGTGGTTCCGGGCGCCGCAACCAGGCGGCGAGATCCGGGGCCCTCATGGCTTGTCCGTGACCCGGGAGGAGGTTTTGTCGTTCATCGCCGTGCTCGCTTTCGCCGGGGAGTCGATGTCCCCAGGCTCGTCCGCGAGCCGGGCCGTCACATCCGGGTTCGCCGCAGCGTTACGGCCCGTTGATGGGTCGCGGCCCAGGCCGCGATCTGCGTCCGCGAGTGGACGTCGAGCTTGGTCTTGATGTGTTCGAGGTGGGTATCGACGGTCCGTTCGGAGACCTTCAGCCGGTGCGCGATCTGCCGGTTCGTCATGCCATCGACCAGCAGATCCGCGATGTCGCACTCACGGCGCGTCAGCTGCTGCGGCTGGCCGGGCAGCGCCGCGTCGACGTCCTGGAGCGCGTAGTCCACGATGTGCCGTGCGGAGAGCCCGGCGGCGAAACCGAGCAACTCCGTAACGCGCCGTTCGGGAAGGCGGTCCTTCGCCTGGCGTACAGCGTCGGAGACCCGGCCGTTCCACCACGGCTCACCCGCGTGCCCCGACGGGCGGCGGATGGCTTCGGCTCCGGCTGCCAGTCGCAGCCCGCGTTCGGGCCGTCCGGCACGGATCGCGGTGATCGCCAGTCCCTCGATCGCGTAGGACGTGATCATCGTCCGGCGGCGATCCAAAGTGGACAACGACTCGGCGAAGAATTTCCCTGCCGCGACAAGATCTCCGCGCTCGAGCTCCAGTACGGCGGCGCTGTGCAGGATCGCGGCCAGCCGGGCCGGGTCTCCGTGCTCCCGGTGGACGGGCATCGCCTCGTCGAGCAGCTCCGCCGCGCGCACGAGGTCACCGTCGAGGATCGTCGCCCAGGCGAGGTTATGCAGGCACACCGCGAGGCTGACCGGCTCGCCCAGCGTGCGCACCTCGCGCGCGCAGTCGTCGAACGCGGTTCTGGCCGTCCCGTAGTCACCGAGCAGCTGCCGCGCGACCCCGAGGACGTTGAGCGCGCGGCCGAGCAACGCGGGATTCCCGTGTTCCTCCCCCAGCGCCACGGCCTTTTCGGCGTGGTCGAGCGCGGCCATCGTGTCGCCGAACCAGGCGTCCTGCCACGCGATCTGTTCGAGGACGACGGCACGGTATTCTGGCGACGCCTTCGGGATGCGCGACACGGTTTCCAGTCGCTCTCGCGCGTCGGCGGCGATGCCCCGGAGTTCCCAGCACCGGACGAGTGCGCTGACCAGCAGGAGCTGGCGATCGTCGTCGTCCGCGAGATGCTCTACGGCGTAGAACAGATTCTGATGCTCTTCGCAGAGCTTGCCGATCTCCTCTCCCTTGGTGGTGAAGGACTCCGTGAGCGAGGAGGCGAGTCCGGTCAGCCAGGACACCAGGTGGCCGAGCGCGGCGTCCTGTTCGCCTTCCTCCGCGAGACGGCGGCGCGCGTACGCCCGGACCGATTCGAGCTGGCGGAACCTGGCGCGGTCGGCGACCATCGGGGTGATCACCGATTTCTCGTCCAAACTGGACACCAGCCGCAGGATCGCGCCGGGCGACAGCTCCAGATCGGCGCAGACGGCGGCCGCGAGATCGAGACCGAAGCCACCCGGCACCACCGAAAGACGCCGGAACATCGCCTGCTCCAAGGGTTCCAGCAGTTCGTAGCTCCACTCGATCGCGGTGAGCAGATCGCGATGGCGCGCCTCGGCCACCCGAGTATTCGAGGTGAGCATGCCGAACCGGTCCTCGAGTCCGGCGACGATATCCGGCAGCGGCAGTTGACGGACCAGGCGTGCGGCGAGTTCGACCGCGAGCGGCATCCCGTCCAGCCTGCGGCAGATCAGCTCGACGTCGCCGGTGTTCCGTCCGGTAAGGGAGAACGACGGTGCGACCGCGCTCGCCCGGTCGGCGAACAGGCGGGTGGCGTCGGTGGCGGGAAGTTCGGTGACAGGGAAGACCAGTTCGCCCGGCAGGCGCAGGATTTCCCGGCTCGTCGCGAGCACGCGCAGCCCACCGCAGGACCTGAGCAGGCTGACGACGAGGTCCCCGCAGGATTCGACGACGTGCTCACAATTGTCGAGCAGGAGCAGAATCTCCTTGCCGCGCACCGCGTCCACCATGCTCACCGCGGGCGGGATACCCGGCTGCTCGGAGACACCGAGCGCCGACATCACCGCGCGGCTCACCTGTTCCGGGCTGGTCACCATCCCGAGTTCGACCAGCTGCACCCCGCCCGCGAACCGGCTCTGGACCCGGACGGCGACCTCGAGCGCGATCCGCGTTTTGCCTACCCCCGCCGGCCCGAGCAGGGTGATCAGGCGGCCATGTCTGAGCAGCCGTGGAATGCTGGCGAGTTCGTCCGTGCGGCCGACGAAACTGTCCAGCGCGAGAGGGAGCGTGCTCGGCTCCGCAGGCGGTTTGGCCCGGCGAGCGCGGTATGCGCGCTGGCGACAGGCGTTGGAGCAGTACCGCGGCGATCCTGGTGGCGCGTCGCCCATTTCCTTGCCACAGCTGGCGCAGGTTTCCGGTGGCTGGGACATAGCCGCGACCTCCTAGCCCCCTGAACAGGACCGCCGCGCCAGTGTAAGGGAAAGCGTTTTCTCACACACCCGTCACGTTCGCGCTGACGGTGGACTCCGGGAGACAGATCAGCGCGTCGAACGCGGCCACGACGTCGACCGGAGAAAAGACGTGCGCGTGCCGGATGCTGCCCGGCCCGGTGATCCCCTTGGCACGGTTCGCCCGTAGATCGACAAGGGACGGGCCGGTCAGCTCGGATTCGACACTTCCTTCGTCCGGAGTGTCCAGCGCCTGTTCGAAAACCCGGAACCCGAGGCGCCCGGCGGGGTCCGGAGCGAGCCCGGTGGTCTTGCCGGTGACCGCGGTCAGCGCCAGCGCGAAATAGTCGTCACCGAATTCATCCGCCAGATGGGTTCCGGCGGAAGGCGCCGTCAGGCCCGGCATCGGGGAGAAGGGGACCCGCTGCAGGTGACCGTTGTGGAGCATCACGACGATCTTGCTTCCCTCACCGTGCGAACGGCGCAGGTGCCGGACAGAGGAAGCGAGGTAGGCGTCGCGGGAACCACCCTGCATCGCGGGCGCGGTACCCGCCATCATCTCGGCGATCTCACCCAGATAGGCGTCGAGGCGCAGGGCACCGTCGGCATGATGTTCCGCGATCGCCTGAGCTTCGGCGCCGGCTCGTCCTCGATAGACGGGACGGAGGGCGGTCAGATGCGCGACGAGCCTGCCGAGTTTCGCCGTCGCGGTATCCCGATCGGACGCACCGAGGGCGGCGTAGTTGCCGGGCGCCTCCGCACTGCTGATGGCCGCGTACTTTCCGGTCGCGGCGATCGCGTCGTCGGCGAGGTGGACCGCGTCGATGTCCACTGCGGTCAGATACTCGCGAACGGCGTGCAGAGAGGGCAGCGGCGAGCCGCCGGAGCTCGGCACGTCGAGTCCGGAGAACCGGACGTCTCCGCGTTCACGCAGCCACAACAGCATTTCGTGCGCTTCGGGCGAGTCCCCGAGCGAGAAGGTGAAGCCGTCGCGGCCGACGTCGGCGACATCACCCGGCGCGCCTCGCAGCCACTCGTCGACGATCCTCCCCTCCGGGAAACCCGACTCGAAGCCGAGCACGCGGAAGCCGTGCTGCTCCACGAGGTGACGCAGCAGCCGGTCGCGCAGGGCACCGAACTCATGAATGTGATGATTGTTCTCCCCGATCGCGACGATCTTCGCGTCACCGATCAGCTCGGCGACTCGCGCGACGTCACCGGCGGAAAAGTCTTCGACGAACCCCAGGCGTGGCATACTGCGCAGACTAACGCAACAGGAGTCGCAATTGGCAACCTCGGGTACCCAGCGCCCTGGAGGCCGGACCGAGCGGACCCGGCAGGCGGTGCTCCACGCGACACTCGCCCTGCTCGCCGAACGCGGGTTCGCCGAGCTCACCGTGGACGCCGTCGCCGAACGATCCGGCGTGCACAAGACCACTGTGTACCGCCGCTGGTCTTCACCGGATGGCCTCGTCGCCGCCGCGCTGCAGATGGGCGCGGAGGACGACTGGAAGGCACCCGACACCGGTTCGCTCGAGGACGATCTGTACGAGGTCGCCGCGGAACTGGTGCGGTACTTCACCGAACCAGGTCTACGAGAACTGCCGACGGCGTCGATTCTGGCGGCTTTTCAGTCACCACCGGCGGCTGAGGCGTTGCATGACTTCTATGTGGACCGGCATTCGCGATCCGCCCCGATCGTCGAGCGGGCTGTAGCGCGGGGCGACGTTCCGGTGGAGACGGACGCGGTCGAGGTTATCCGTGCGGTTTGCGGGCCGGTGTTCTACCGGCTTTTCGTTTCCCGTGAAGGCGTCGGGCTGGAGGATGCCCGGGTATCGGCACGCGCGGTGGCCGTTGCCGCCCGGGCAGGCGCCTACGTCGCGAGTCCGTGAGATCCGGGAGTCGCGGCGCATCGACATTCGTCCGCAGCCTTCACGTACCTCAATCTGGCGTGTCGCCGATCGGCAGCGACAGGGGGCAGGCGGCGGGTGCCGGGGCGCGTGGGTCGTGAGTGGCAATGAGGGCTAGAACCGTCACTACCACTCACGAGAAGCGACCACTGGCACTGCTGCCACGGTTCTCCGGCCCGCCCCCTTTCTGACCGGTGACGGCCTAGGTTGAAGTCCGTGAAGGCCTCCTTCCCTACTCTCAGGGTAGGGAAGGAGGCCTTCACGGACCACGGGTCGAGAAGCCGGATCACCGAACGGAACTCCAGAAGCCGCAGTGGTGTTCGCGGTCCAGGTTCACCGGATCCGGGTTCGCGATCGCCAGCGACCGCACCGTCGCCGTACCGCCGCGATAGGCGGGCCAGCCTGGTCCTGGGTCGCCGGTCCGCGCGAACGTGGTCCAGTAGCCGATCAACCGCTCGGCGAACGCCTTCTCCTCCGGGGTGAACTCCGGGGGCTCACGATCGAGGAAATAGGGCAGATCCGCACTGTGGTGGGCGCCGATCGGCAGCTTTCCCGGCTGGGCGTACTCGTACGCGAACACCGGGGCTCGCCGGCTCGCGGCGTCGATCGCCGGCAGTTGGCTGCAGGCGCCTTGCATGCCACCGTAGTCGGACAGCAGCGTTCCCAGGGCCATACTCGGCGTGGCGTAGCCGGCGACCGGATAGACCTTCAGAATCCTGTCCGCGTCCTCACCGAACAGGTGCCGGACGATTCCCGGATACTGCGCGGCGGTGACCGGCTTTCCGAGAAAGTCGTACGCCATCGCGACCGCGATCGTCATCTCTTGCGCTGTGCCACCGTGGATCAACGGTACGCTCGCGGCCGTACCTTGGCGCAGGGCGGTCAAAGGTTGCTGTGGCAGCACAGCGGTTCCCGCGACCGGCATCCACGGCTTGTCGGCGGCGTGGCGATTCAGCGTCCGGAAGGTCTGGTCGTGGTCGGACTGCCGGACCAGGCGTTCGACCGGAGTGTCACGCAGGCACCGCTCCGCATCGGCAGAGGCGTTACAGCCGGCCTCCGCGGCGAGGCCGAGCCCACGACTGGTCGCGGTCGGCAGGTCGAGAACGGCGTTTCCGCACGGTCCACTTTGCACGATCGCCTTGTCGAACAGACCGCGCGCACCGGGAGCGGCCAGCTGGCCGCAGACACTGGTCGCACCGGCCGACTGACCCCAGAGCGTCACATTGCGCCGGTCGCCGCCGAACGCCGCGATATTGTGCCGCACCCAGCGCAGCGCGGCCTGCTGGTCGGCCAGTCCGAAGTTGCCCGAGGAGGGATCCCGCAACGCCGGATGCCGAAGGAAGCCCAGTGCGCCAAGCCGGTAGTTCAGGGTGACCACAATGGCGTCCTGCTTGACGATCCGCTGAGGATCGTAGGCCGAACCGAACCCGGTCACCAAGCCGCCACCGTGCACGAACACCAAGACCGGAAGCGGTCCGGTCCTCTTTCGCGGCGTCGTCACATTGAGGTACAGACAGTCTTCGCTGCCGGCCACCACTGGCTGCCCGGCATCGTTCGCGCCGATCTGTGCGCACTGACTGCCGGGCCGGGTGGCGTCGCGCACGCCCTGCCACGGCTTGGCCGGCCGTGGCGCGCGCCAGCGCACCGGCGGTTCCGCATAAGGGATACCCTGGAAACTGCGATGCTCCGCCGCCACGATGCCGCGCAGCCACCCATCGCCGGTCCGGACGGTGTCCATTGTGGACGCACTGGCCGAACCAACGGGTATCGCGACGGCGAACGCGGCCACCGTGGCCAGAATGCTCAACGTTCTAAGATGTCTACTGGTCATGGGTCAACGATCGCGGCCAACGCGTCTCTCGTCGTCAGCTCTTGGGCGTAATTCCAGAGTACGTAGGCGATCGTAGGGCGGGCGGCCGAGAGGTCCGGTCTCAGTCGGTCAGCGCGATCCGGTAACGAACCTCGGAAAGCATGACGTCCTCGCCGGGAATGGTGTCGGACTTCGTCGCACCGTCCAGCACCCAGCCCGCGGCGGCGTAGAACCGTTGGGCACGTTCGTTGGTGTCGAGTACCCAGAGCGTCGCTTCCCGGTGGCCTGCCTCCCGCAGGACGGCCATCGCGCTGTCGTGCAGGAGCCTGCCGAGGCCAACGCCCCAATGGTCCGGGTCGAGATAGAACGCCCGCAGCTCACCGGCTTCAAGGCCGACGGCGACGAAACCCACCCGCTCGCCGTCGTTTTCGAGGACGAGCACGGCACTCTTGGCGTCCGGATCCCCCAGCCAGCGCTCCCAGTTGGCAGCGCGGCCTTCGATCGACAGGTCCCGCAAGTAAGCCTCGGGCAGCAATCCCGAATAGGCGGCTTGCCAAGACCGGACGTTGATCTCCGCGATCCGCCAGGCATCCTCGACGGTCGCGGGGCGGATCGTGGCCATCCTCAGCCTTCCTCCGCGGCGACCCGGACCGTCAGCAAACCCGCGAGCACGGCGAGCGCGATCGTGGCTCCCAGGGCGATTCCCCAGCCGGCTCCGGTCATGGAACTGGAGAGGGCGGCGAACAGACCGATGACGATAGTGGTGGCGCCAAGGGAAATTCCCGCCAGTAAAGCCACCCCGAACCTCCGCGGCCGCACAATGACGGCCAGCACAGTCCCGGCCAGCAGCAGTGCCGCGACGACGTAGTAGAGCGAAGCTTCATCCACCCGGCTCGACGAATAGTCGACGAGTTCGACGGCTTCGGTGATGAGGCCGGCGACACCGGTGAGGCCGAGCAGGATCGTGACCACCGACCAGGCATCCGCCGGACGGCGAAGGCCCAGGCTGAGGTCCGGATTTCGCCGCACCGAGACCAACGCGAGAATCGCTGCGGCGACCAGCGTCAGGTGTGCCAGCACCACAAGCGGGGCGCCGAACGGCACCAGCATCGTGACCGCGAGACCGGTCATGATCCCCGGGCCCGCAACTGATCGTGTCCGGCGGTTCAGCATCATGATTCCCGCGCAGAACACGAAGAAGCCGAGCAGCGGGAAGTACCAGCCACCGTCCTCGAGCATGTTCTCGAGATCGGTTTCCGCCCCGATGGCGATCACCATGATCAGGACGTAGGCACCGACCGCGATGCCGAGCAGGCCGGAAAGACCTGCTACCGGATCAGCCGGGGCATACGTCGTCGCCACGGCCTTCACCGGCTCGGAAGGCCGGGCGACCGGCTTCACGACCACCGGAACGGTCGCCTGCGGCTCAGGTTCTGGTTCTGGTTCCGGTTCTGGCTCGGGCACCGGCTCAGGCTCGGGCTCGGGCTCGGGTTCCGGTTCGGGCTCCGGTTCTGGCTCCGGCTCGACGGCAGGCTCCGGAACCACCAACCCCTCGACAGCGACCACCAGCTCCCCGGTCGGCCCGGTCACCGTGACCCGCCCCGCGAACTCCCCGAGTTCCGTGCGGTCCACCTCGACTTCGGCTCCACCGGCGACTTCCGTGACCCGCAGCCACGTGTCGGACGCCTCGAACCGGCAGGCCCGGGCGACCGGTGGTCCGTCCAGCTGGATCCGAGCCACCGCCGAAGTCCCCTGAACGACATCGCCGAATCGCAACGCCTCGAGCGGCGAACGAACTTTCGCCTCACGGCGGGCGGCGTTGGCCGCGTCCGCGACGTGCTGGATGTCGGTCTGCGCCATCCGCGTCAGGACCTCGTACGCGCCGACGGCCACCGGGAGGTTGTCGCTCGTGAGCCGACGGCGCAGCTCGGTCACCGCGCCGAGGCGGGTGAACATGTTCGGATCCTCGCTCGCCGCCTCGAGATCGGAGGGAATGGGCGACGGCCGGATCTTCCGGCGTCTGCTCTTCGCCAGGTACAGCTCGCCCTGCATCTCGATGTCGCGGCTCGGCGTCTGGTTCGGGTTGCGCTCGCGGACGCGGTCGAACAGGTAGTCGTACAGCTCGCCGAGCGCGATCCAGCCGTCCTCGTCGCGGTCCGCGTCACCCGTCCGGAGCCCGTCGACCAGCGCCGACGTGAACACGGACGGCCGCACGTGATCGTCGGCGAGCTGGTCGCCTTCGAAGGCGTACTCGATGGAATTGGACGCGGTGATCACCGCGCGCCCACGACCGCCGAAACCGCCGCCGGGGAAGCTGTCCAGGACGTTGGCCTCGCCGGTCGCCCGCACCACGACACCTTGGCCGAACGCCCCGCCGTAGCAGCAATCCAGCAGCAGAACGATGCTGCGGGACCGGCTCATCCGCATACAGCGCTGGACGAAATCGGCGGGTACGGCGGACGACGCCAGCCGTTCCGGCCGCGTGTTGCGCGCGGCGAAGAACAGCTCGCCCGACTCGCTTTTCAAGCCGTGACAAGAGAAATGCAGCAGCAGGACGTCGTCGGGCTTGCTGTCGGCGAACATGTCCTCGACCCGGCCCGCGATGACGTGCGCGGTTTCGTCGCGCACCACCTGTACGTCGAAATCGCTGATGTTGCGATCCGACAGCACCGCGGCCAGCGCGCCCGCATCGGCCGCCGGGGACCGCAGCGCCCGCAGTCCGGGGTTGTCGTACTCACCGTTGGCGATGATCAGGGCCCGCCGGTCGCCGGTCATGGCTTCGCGTGTCTGCTGACGAAGAGGTCGACGAGTTTGTCCTGATCGCTGATGCTGGCTTCGGTCAACTCCAGCACGTCACCGTCGATTTCGAGCCGGACCGTGCGCTTGACCCGGCCGCCACGCGAAAGCCATTCCCGCACGGTCGCGACGACCGAGCGCAGTCCCTCCGCGGATTTGCCCAAGGTGATCAGCAACCCGCCTGCCGTCACCGGGTCGAACCCGCGCGAACCCGGTGGGGCCGAACCTCCAGGAAGTGCTTTGACCTCGGCGACACCGAGTTCGAGCAATTCCCCTCGGAGATATCCGGTGAGCTGCTCGACCCGTTCGGCGTCGGCTCCGTCCTCCCCCAGCTGAACCCGCACCGCTGACGTCATCCCCGGCCCTCCTCGCGCGCGAACAGATCGAGGAAACCCCCAACGCTCACCCCAGGGCAAGGGCCGTTCGGGCAGAGATGTTCAGGTCAGCTTTTTTCCAGGTATTCGACGCGGTCCTCATCGACGACGTCGGCGATCATATGCGCGAGTCCGAGGAAATTCCCGAGTGCCGGATCCTTTTCGACAATTTCCGACGCGCGGGCGCGTGCTTCGGCGATGAGGTCTTCATCGCGGAGCAGCGACAGCAGTTTCAGCGTCGATTTCTTACCTGATTGCGCGGCACCGAGAATGTCACCCTCCCGGCGCAATTCGAGGTCCATCCGGGACAGCTCGAAACCGTCCGTTGTGGACTCGACGGCGGCCAGTCGCTCGCGAGTCGTCGTGCCGTCGAGGGTTTCGGTGACCAGCAGACAGAGCCCCGGCACGCTGCCCCGGCCCACCCGGCCGCGCAGCTGGTGCAGCTGGCTGATGCCGAACCGGTCCGCGTCCATGATCACCATCGCGGTCGCGTTCGGCACGTTCACGCCGACCTCGATCACCGTGGTGGCCACGAGCACGTCGACGTCGCCCCTGGTGAACGCCCGCATCACGGCGTCCTTGTCGTCGCTGGGCATCCGGCCGTGCAGTGCGGCGATCCGCAGGCCCTGCAACGCCCCTTGTTCGAGCAGGGGAGCGATGTCGAGCACCGCGAGCGGAGGCCGTTTGTCGCTCTTGTCCGACGGCGGTTCGTCGCCGATCCGCGGGCAGACGACGTAGGCCTGGTGGCCCTTCCTGACCTCTTCCCGGACGCGTTCCCAAGCCCTGTCCAGCCACGCGGGCCGTTCCGCGACCGGGACGACCGACGTCTTGATCGGCGACCGGCCGACCGGCATCTCGCGCAGCGAGGAGGTTTCCAGATCGCCGTACACCGTCATCGCGACCGTGCGCGGGATCGGCGTCGCCGTCATGACGAGCACGTGCGGGCTGGTCTCGTCGGATCCGCGGGAGCGCAGCGCGTCCCGCTGTTCGACGCCGAACCGGTGCTGTTCGTCCACCACGACGAACCCGAGGTCGGCGAAGGACACGGTGTCCTGGATCAGCGCGTGCGTGCCGACGACGATCCCGGCCTCACCGCTGACGGCTTCCAGCAACGCCTTCTTACGTTCCTTGGCCCCCATCGACCCGGTCAGCAAGGTCACCCGCGTCGCGTTCTCCGCGCCGCCGAGTTCCCCCGCCTGGCCGAGGTCGCCGAGCATTTCACGCAGCGACCGGGCGTGCTGCGCGGCCAGCACCTCGGTGGGGGCGAGCATCGCCGCCTGCCGTCCGGAATCGACGACCTGCAGCATCGCGCGCAGGGCGACCACGGTCTTGCCGCTACCGACCTCGCCCTGCAGCAACCGGTTCATCGGATGTGCCGTCGAAAGGTCGCGTGAGATCTGCTCGCCGATCTCCTGCTGACCCGTGGTCAGCTCGAACGGGAGCCGTTTGTCGAAAGCGTCGAGGATGCCGCCGTCGGTATGCGGGCAGGCCTTCGCCGGACGCGACACCAGGGAATGCCGCCGCTGCGCGAAGATCAGCTGGACCGCCATGGCTTCGTCCCATTTGAGCCGGTGCCGCGCCGCGTTCAGCGCCTCCCAGCTCGACGGCCGGTGGATACCGCGCAACGCGCTTTCCAGGCTGGGCAAGCCGTACTGGGCCAGCAGCTCGTCGGGCATCGGGTCCTCGTCGACCTCGAGGACGTCCAGCACCTGCCGTACGCACCTGGCGATGACCCACGACGGGATCCCTTGCGCCGCCGGGTAAACCGGGATGATCTCGGCGAGGAAGTCCTCCATCACCTGCGATTCCCGTTCTGCGTCCAGCAGCTCGTACTCGGGGTTCGCCAGCTGCAGGACGTCGCGGAAGGCGGTGACCTTGCCCGCGAAGAGCCCGTTCTTGCCGGGGATGAGTTCCTTCTCGCGCCAGGCCTGATTGAAGAAAGTGCACTGCAGACGGCGTTTGCCGTCGGTGATCACCATTTCCAGCAGGGTGCCGTTACGGGACTTCATGCGGCGCTTGTTGACCCGCTCGATCCGCGCCATGACGGTCGCGTGCTCACCGAGCTCGAGTCCGGCGATGTCGGTCAGCTGGCCGCGTTCGGCGTAGCGGCGGGGATAGTGGCGCAGCAGGTCGCTGACCGTCTCGATCTTGAGACCGTTGACGAGTGCCTTCGCCGTCGACGCGCCCACGACCATCTTCAGGTCTGCTCGCAGGTTCGTCATGCGGTCACTCCACCCCCATCAGCAGCACGGCGTCGGACTGGCCGCCGGCGTAACTCGTCAGCTCGACTTCGGGATGCTCGACCCGCAGCTGATCGGCCAGTTCTCCGGCCAGCCGGAGCGGCGCACCGACCCCGGTGAGCACGGTGACCAGCTCGCCGCCGAGGGCCAGCATCCGGTTCAGCACCTTGACCGCCGCCGCGACCAGGTTCGTCTCCGAGGCGGGCGCGGGCTCGATCAGCACGACCTCGCCGTCGACAAGGCCGACGACATCGCCGGCTTGGGCCCGCCCGACCCAGGTTAGCGACTCCTCCTGCGCGATCCGCAGCTCGCCACGCCTGGTCGCGGCGGCCGCTTCGGCCATCGCGACGACGTCGTCGTTGGTCCGCCGGGCCGCGTCGTGCACGGCCAGCGCGGCCAGCACCTGCACCGGGGAAACGCACGGGATGACCACGACATCGCGGTCCGCGGCCATCGCGTGCCCTGCCGCCGCGTCGGCCGCCGCCGTCAGCTGCTGGCCGCCGGGGAGCACCGTGACGTGGTGCCCGGCGGCCTCGTTGATCAGGCCCAGCATCTCTTCGATGGTCGGCATGATGCCGTGTGGCACCGACAGAACCGCGACCCCCTCCGCCCGCAGCAGTTCGGCAAGCGGGCCGCCGTGCACGACCGCGACGACCGAACGGTCGATCCCGCCGCCGACCTCGACCGGCGTGGGCGTGATCAGCGGCTCGACCCGGACCTTGCGGGGGCGGCCGAGCTCGATTCCGGCCTCGAGCGCCCCGCCGATGTCCGCGCAGTGCACGTGGACGGCGTAGCTGCCGGCGCCGTCACCCGCCACCGTGACGCTGTCGCCGAGCCCGCTCAGTGTCTTCCGCAACGCGGGGAGGCTGACCTCGTCGACGCCGTCGAGCAGGTACATGACCTCCCAGGCGGTCGGCGCCTCGGCCGCGTGGACGTGATGCGCCTCGAGCGGGTGTTCCGGCTCGGTGGGCCCGCCGGAGATCACGCCGGAAAGGGCGTCGAGGACCGCGACCAGGCCGCGCGCACCGGCGTCGACCACCCCGGCGATGGCGAGGACGGGCAGCTGTTTCGGGGTCTCTTCCAGGGCCTCGGCGGCGACACTCGCCGCGGTGGCGGCCACCTCTTCGAGGGACCGGGTCTCCCCGTGGACGGCCGCGGCGACGGTATGGAGGACGGTCAGGATGGTCCCGGCGACCGGACGGCTCACCGCGCCGGTGGCGACCTCGTCGGCCCGCGCGAGTGCCGCCGCGAGACCAGGCCCGTCGAGCTCCCTGGTCGCCGCCGACTCCGCGATCCCGCGGATGACCTGGGACATGATCACGCCGGAGTTGCCCTTGGCCGCGACGACAGCGCCCTTGGCGAACGCCGCGAGCGCCTCCGCCGCGCCTGCCGGCTCCGCCTCGGTCAGCGCGTCCCGTGCCGCCGTCATGGTGAACAGCAGGTTGGACCCGGTATCGGAATCCGCGACGGGGTACACGTTGATGCCGTCGATCGCCGGCCGCAGCACCGCCAAGCTGTGCACACAGGCCGTCGACCACGCCGACACCGCCGCCACGTCCAGCACCCGCACCCGTAACCTCCTACCTGGTCCAGCCGAGCGTATCGACCCGGTGCCGGAGGTCTCGGAGCCACTGGTTACTATGGTCGAGTTGCCCAGCGTGCTGGGCACCATTCTTCGTCCCATATCCAGAGGAGTTCGACGTGGCTGCCGTGTGCGACGTCTGTGGCAAGGGACCGGGCTTTGGCAAGTCGGTCTCGCACTCCCACCGGCGTACCAACCGCCGGTGGAACCCGAACATCCAGACCGTTCACGCCAAGATCGGTCTGTCCCAGCGCAAGCGCCTGAACGCCTGCACCTCGTGCATCAAGGCGGGCAAGGTCGTCCGCGGCTGAGTCCGGAGTTTTGGGAATGGCGGGCACTCTCCGGAGGGCCCGCCATTTTTGTGCGCCCGCAACCAGTCCTCTACTTGCGGTAGTTGCCTGGGGTCGTGACCGGCGAAGTACATGAAGGCGCCGCTGTTGTGACGACTGAGGCCTCTGTGACGGATGTGGCGACTGCAGAGT
Organism: uncultured Actinomycetota bacterium; assembly: GCA_963766045.1. Lineage (GTDB taxonomy): Bacteria > Actinomycetota > Actinomycetes > Mycobacteriales > Pseudonocardiaceae > Amycolatopsis. The sequence continues at coordinate 833,706 of CAVXYN010000004.1, forward strand.
CCGTGAAGGCCTCCTTCCCTACCCTGAGCGTAGGGAAGGAGGCCTTCACGGACTTGGTACCGCAAGTAGAGGACTAAATGCGGCTAGGGGAGTTTCCAGTCGACGGGGGCGGAGCCCTGGTCGGCGAGCAGCTGGTTCGCCCGGCTGAAGGGGCGCGAGCCGAAGAAACCGGAGTGCGCGGAGAGCGGGCTCGGGTGGGCCGACTCGATGCACGGCACCTGCCCCAGCATCGGCTTCAGGTTCCGCGCGTTGCGGCCCCACAGGATCGCCACCATCGGCTCGTCTCGCGCCGCGAGTGCCTTGATGGCCTGCTCGGTGACGTCTTCCCAGCCCTTGCCCTGATGCGAGTTCGACTTACCCGGCTGGACGGTCAGCGCCCTGTTGAGCAGCAGCACACCCTGGTCGGCCCACGGCGTCAGATCGCCGTTCGACGGCAACGGGTGCCCGAGGTCTTCGCAGTATTCCTTGTAGATGTTGACCAGGCTCTTCGGGATCGGCCGGACATCCGGCGCCACCGAAAACGACAGCCCGACGGCGTGCCCGGGCGTCGGATACGGGTCCTGCCCGACGATCAGCACCCGCACATCGTGGAACGGCTGCTGGAACGCCCGCAGCACATGTTCACCCGCCGGCAGGTAGGTCCGGCCCCCGGCGATCTCCGCGCGGAGGAACTCCCCCATCGCGGCGACCTGCGGCGCCACCGGTTCGAGGGCTTTCGCCCAGCCAGCTTCGACGATGTCCTGCAGCGGTCGTGCGGTCACGGCGTGCGAGCTTACTCACGTCAGTCGAGACGGCGGAGCGCGACCCGGCGGAGTTCTCTACGAAAAAGCCCTGCACGCTCGACATAGCCGTCCACGACGAGCTTGATCAGGTCCGGCCCGAACGACGTGTTCGGCCGGGTCTTCGCCGGAACGCCGAGCGCGATATGCCCACTGTCCACATGGGAGTCGTACGACAGTACAGCGCCCGCGCCCACCATCCCGCCGTCCTCGATGACGGTTCCGTTCAGCACCACCGATCCCGACGCGATCAGGCAGCCTTGCCCGATCTTCGCGCCCTCGATGTGCACGGCATGCCCTACGGCGGAGGAGTTCCCGATCACCGTCGGATGCTGCTGCGTGCAGTGCAGCACGCAGCCGTCCTGGACGTTCGACCGCTCGCCGATCTCGATGTACCCGTGGTCCCCGCGCAACACCGTCTGCGGCCACACGGAAGCGAAGGCCGCGATCCGGACGTCGCCGATCACCGTCGCGTCGGGATGGACGTAGGCGTCCGGGTGGATCGAAGGTTCGAGATCGCCAAGGGCATAGATCGGCATACGTTCTCCTAAAGCACCTTGCCGAAGCAGATGCTGTCCGGTTCGTCTTCGTAGACCCCGAAACCCGGGATCTCGGTATAGCCCGACGACTTGTACAGTTCGATCGCCTCCGGCTGTTTGAACCCGGTCTCCAGCACCGCGCGCCGCCGCCCCGCTTCCAGTGCCGTCCGCTCGAGTTCGGCGAGGATCGCGCGAGCGAAACCCCGTCCCCGCGCCGATTTCACGACGTACATTCGCTTCAACTCGGCGTCCCCCGGCTGAAACCGCGGGGCCGGCCCGTCGTGGGCGCGCCAGGCGCCGGAAGCGACCGGGGCGTCGTCGAGATAGCCGACGACGAACAGTCCCAGCGGCAGAGCGAACTGAGCCGGATTCATCGGCGTGATGTCCTCGCCGCCGTAGCGGTCCACGTATTCGAGCTGCACCTCGGCGATCATCTTGGTCGCGTCGGGATGGTCGTAGGGCACCACGCGAATGTCCATGATCGGAGGTTAGCGCCAGTGCTCCCAGCCGCTGTCGTGTTCGTAGCGTTTTCCGTCCACCGTCACACCCGACTCCGGCATCGTCACGACGCCGATCTCCGACCAGCCCTCCGGAAGATCGCCGAACGGCGGGAAAGTGGCCGCGAGCGCGTGGTCCTCGCCGCCGGTGAGGACCCATTTGAGCGGATCCGCGCCGAGCGCCGTCCCGACCTCGGTCAGCCTGGTCGGCACGTCGAGGCGTGCCGTCTTCACGTCGATGCCGACCCCGGAAGCCGCCGCGACATGCCCGAGATCCGACAGCAGCCCGTCGGAGACGTCGATCATCGACGTCGCACCGCTGTCGGCCGCGCGGATCCCGGCCTCGTAATCCGGCTCGGGGCAGCGCTGCGCGTTGACCACGGTCACCGGTGAGCGGAAACCCCGCCCGAGCACGGCGAGTCCGGCGGCCGCCCAGCCGAGCCGTCCGCAAACCGCGACGACATCGCCGGGACGGGCGCCGGAGCGCTTCACCGGTTCGCGTCCGCCGAGGTCGCCGAGCGCGGTGACACTGATCACGATCTGGTCGGAGCGCACCATGTCGCCGCCGACGATCCCGACGCCGGCGCGATCCGCCTCGGCCCACATGCCCCGGGTGAGTTCGGTGATGAGCGACGTCTCCGTGTCCGCCGGGCAGGCGAGCCCGACCAGCACCGACGTCGGGCGCGCGCCCATGGCGGCGATGTCGGCGAGGTTCACCGCGACCGCTTTGCGGCCGACCTGCTCCGCGCTCGACCAGTCGAGGCGGAAGTGGACGCCCTGCACCAGGACGTCGGTGGTGGCGACCGTCCGGCCGTCCGGAGCGGCGACGACGGCCGCGTCGTCACCCGGACCGAGCAGCGTCGACTCCGGCTGTTTCCGGCCGGCCGTCACCGCCTCGATCAGCCGGAATTCACCGGTTCCGGCGACCGTGCCGTCGTTCGGTGACACCCGTCACCTCCGTTCTCTCTTGTTGAAACAAATGTCGATCACCGATAGTCGGAAGCCCTAGGTTTTTCCCGGGGCTGGCGATACGTTGCTACAACGTTCCTACCTTGAGCCGACGAAGACAGACGAAGGGGCGCGCCGTGGTCCACGCATACATCCTCATCCAGACCGAGGTCGGCAAAGCCGCCGCGGTCGCCGCGGAGATCTCCAGCATCCCCGGTGTCACCAGCTCGGAGGATGTCACCGGCCCGTACGACGTGATCGTCAAGGCGGCCGCCGACACGGTCGACCAGCTCGGTCAGCTCGTCGTCGCCAAGGTGCAGAACGTGGAGGGCATCACTCGGACGCTGACCTGCCCGGTCGTGCATCTGTAAGAGATGGTGTAGTTGTCCGGTGGCTGAAACGGACACCGGCGCTCCCCCGAAACCGCTGCTGATCGCGGCCGCCTGCCTGGCGGTCCTGCTCGTCGCGGGGGTGGCCGTCTTCGGGCTGACCCGGGGCGCGGATTCCGCGGCCCCATCGGCCGACGGACCGCTCCCGCTCGTCCCGGTTCCCGCGCCGCAATCGGGTACCCCGGAATGCGCGAAGCTCATCGGCGCGCTCCCGCATGAGCTCACGTCGTCCGGCACGACCCTGGTCAGGCGCAAACTGGCCGACCCCGCTCCCGAAGCGACGATCGGCTGGGGCACCGGCGACCCGGTCGTGCTCCGGTGCGGGCTGGGCAAACCGCCGGAGCTGACCCGGACGTCCCAGCTGAGGACGATCAACGGCGTCCAGTGGCTGCAGGTCGAGGGCGAGGGTGCCGCGACGTGGTTCGTCGTGGACCGCGCCGTCTACACGGCGCTGACCGTGCCGAACACCGCGGGCACCGGTCCGCTCCAGACGATCTCCGACGTCATCGCCGCGAACCTTCCGGCGCTCCCGCTGCGCTTTTAGTGTGCGCGGCTCGGGAGGGTGAGGTCGTGAGGGCCACCCTCACACACTTCCCGAAGCGGGTGCTGCTGCGGCTCTAGCGGAGGCCGGTTCCGCGCGCGATGGCGGTGTCGATGAGGGTGGTCAGCAGGGTCGAGTAGTCGACGCCGGTGACCTCCCACATCTTCGGGTAGGCCGACTTCGTGGTGAAGCCGGGCATCGTGTTGACCTCGTTGATGGTCGGCTCGCCGTCCTCGCCCACGAAGAAGTCGACGCGCGCGAGGCCCTGGCAGTCCAGCGCACGGAACGCCTCGATCGCCATGGCGCGGATCCGCGCGGTGACGTCGTCGTCGAGCTTCGCCGGGATGTCGAGTTCGGCGTCGTCACCGATGTACTTGGTCTCGAAGTCGTACCAGGCGCCCTCGTCTTCGGAGAGCACGCGTACCTCGGCGGGCAGCGACGCTTCGATGTGGCCGTCCGGGAATTCCAGCACGCCGCATTCGACCTCGCGGCCGACGGACTGAGCCTCGACGAGCACCTTGGGGTCGGTCAGGCGGGCCAGGTCGATCGCGGCGTTCAGCGCGTCCCACGAGGTGACCTTGCTGATCCCGATCGAGGATCCGGCGCGCGACGGCTTCACGAACACCGGCAGGCCGAGGCGTTCACGCTCGGTGTCGTCCAAAGTGGACTCATCGCGGCGAAGGGCGGCGTACTTGCCGACCGGAAGTCCTTCCGCGGCAAGGAGTTTCTTCGCGAATTCCTTGTCCATCGCGGCCGCGCTGGCGAAGACGCCGGGGCCGGCGTACGGGATTCCGGCCATCTCCAGGAGACCCTGGATCGTGCCGTCCTCACCGAAGGCGCCGTGCAGCACCGGGAAGACGACGTCGACTCCGCTGAGGACCTCGACCTCCTGGCCGGGCTCCAGCGAAACGAGCTCGCGGCTCGTCGGGTCGCCAGCCAGTACCAGCGCCTTTCCGCCCTCGACCGAAGGAAGCTCGCGGCCCTGAATGGTCAGCTGCGCGGGGTCGCCGGTGCCCAGCACCCAGCCGCCCGCCGGGGTGATCCCGACCGGTACCGCCTCGAACCGCTCAGGATCCAGGTTCGCCAGGACACTGCCGGCGGACACACACGAAATCGTGTGCTCGGTACTACGCCCGCCGAACACCACGGCCACCCGGATCTTCTGAGAACTCATGCCAGCACTGTATCTGCCAGCGCGAACGTCCTCGCGCCTGCCGCAGGTAGAGGACTAATGGCGGCCGTGGAGCACGGGGAGTAGCGGGCCGAGTGCGGACTGGAGTGCTTCGCGCGAACAACCCGCGTAGCCGATGAGATTCCCGAAGACCGTCGGCGTCCCCGAGAAGTGCCGCGCGAGGCCGTCGAGCCGGATGCCGACGCGCTCGGCCGCGGCCATCCGTTCCGCCTCCTCCCGAGCCGACGCGCAAGGCACCACGAGGTGCGCACCGGCGTCGTCCCCGATCACCGGGATCCCGGCCGAAGTCAGCGCGGACGAGACCAGCGTCCGCCGCTCGGACAGCTCCCGGCGCAGCCTGCGCAAATGCCTGCCGAGATCCCCGTGGTTCGCCATCGCCACCAGCACCCGCTGCCCGGCGGGCGAAGGCCGGGTGCCGGTCCATTCGCGATACTCCAGCACCGCGTCCGCGACCCGTGGGGGCGCGACCATCCAACCCGCACCCAGTGTCGGCGTGAGGATCTTGCTCGTGGTCCCCAAATGCGCGACGACATCGGGAGCCAGCGCGGCCAGCAGAGGCAGGGGCGCGACGTCGAACCGCAGCTCGCCGTCGTAATCGTCCTCGACCACCAGCATGCCCTCGGCCCGCGCTAGTTCGACCAATTCGACCCGGCGCGACGCGCTCATCCGGCTGCCGAGCGGGTACTGGTGCGCCGGCGAGCAGTACACGGCGCGGACGCCGGCCGGGATGGCGTCGGGGCGCAGGCCCTCCTCGTCGACGGGGACGCCGACGACCTCCAGCCCGGACCGCCGGAACGCCTGCACCGCGCGCTGATATCCCGGTTCCTCGATCGCGACCCGGTCGCCTCGGGAGAGCACCGCGCCCGCGAGTTCGATCACAGCCGCGGTGGTACCGCCGGTGGCCAGCACCGTCCCGGCGGCGAGTCCGCGATGCCGCAGCAAATGCTCCGAAACCGCGTCCCGGTAGGCGGGCAGGCCCGCCCTGTCCTCGCGATACGTCGCCGGAGCGTCGGCGGCCGCCCGCCATGCCCTCCGCCACGCCGACTTCTCGACGCCGTCGGCCCACGGCACGCCAGGGAAGAGATCGACAAGGGTGGGCGGCACCGCGGTCACGCCTGGCGCGGGCCCTTTCGAAGGCCGCTCGGCCGGCGGAGTCGTCGTAACGTAGGTGCCCGAGCCGTGACGGCCCGAGATCCAGCCCTCCGCGTGCAGCTGCTCGTACGCCGCCGACGTCACCGTGCGGCTGACGCCGAGCCGGTTCGCCAGCGCCCTGGTCGAGGGCAGCCTGTCCCCACCGCGCAGGTGCCCGTCGCCCGCGGCCGCGCGCAGCGCGTCGGCCAGCTGGACCGCGAGCGGGACCGGCGAGTCACGGTCGAGGCTGACCGGAAGTGCGGTGTCGGACATTCGCTGAGCTCCACAACGATGGAAAGTGGCCTTCTCAAGTGTACGAGAAGTGGACATTATTTCAGGCCACTGATCCGGGTGAGACTACTCCCATGTCCACGCCGCTCTCACCCACCGACCGGACCACGCTCGGCCGCAAGAAGAATCGTGCGCTCACCGACCGCTCCGCGCTCTACGCGGTGCTCGACGAGGGCCTGATCTGCCACCTCGGCGTCGTGCGCGACGGCGCCCCCGTCGTCATCCCGACCGGCTACGGCCGCGACGGCAACACGCTCTACCTGCACGGATCCACCGGAGCGCGGAGCCTTCGCGAATCCGACGGCGTCGACGTCTGCGTCACCGTGACGCTGCTCGACGGCATCGTCTACGCGCGTTCGATCAACAACCACTCGATGAACTACCGCAGCGCCGTGATCCTGGGCAAGGCGGTCACGACCACCGATTACTCGCGGAAGATGCACGGTCTGAAGGTGATCACCGACCACCTCGCCCCCGGCTCGTGGGAGCACGCCCGAGACGTCAACGCGAAGGAGTTCGCGGCCGTTTCGGTGCTGGAGCTGGATCTCACCGAGGCCTCGGTGAAGATGCGCGGCGAAGGACCCGACGACCCCGCGGACGAGGTCTCGGCCGACGTGTCGTGGGCGGGAGTGCTGCCGGTTCGGACGGTCTTCGGCGAGCCTGAGCCGTCGGTCGATCTGGCGACCGAGTGGGTGGTGCCTGACCACGTCAAGGCGCGCGTCGGGTAGGGGGCCTCGTGAGCGGTAATGACGGTTCTAACCATCATTACCGCTCACGAGCCGCGTGGCACCCGCACCGTGAAGGTCGTCGCGCCCGGGCTGCTCGCCACCTCGATCGTCCCGCCGTGCGCGGAAACCAGCGAGAGCACCACCGCGAGCCCCAGCCCGGTTCCGCCATTGGCCCGTGTACGGGAGTTGTCGACCCGGTAGAACCGGTCGAAGATCCGCTCCTGATCCTCCGGCGAGATCCCCGGCCCGGTGTCGCTCACCCGCAGGACGACGTGCTCGGCCTCCACCCCGGCCGACAGCGTGACCGAGGTGCCCGGCGGCGTATGGATCGCCGCGTTGGCGAGCAGGTTGTCCAGCACCTGCCGCAGCCGCACCGGATCGGCACGCAGGACGACGTCTCGCGGCAGCGCCGCGATCGTCAGCGGATGGTCCGGGCGGCCGGCGGCGAAGGCCTCCCCCGCGTCGGTGACCAGTTCGGCGATGTCCACGTCGACCAGCCGCAGCGGCGCCTCGGCGTCGTGGGCGTCGAGTCTCGCGAGGAGCAGGAGATCGTCGACGAGCACACTCATTCGCGCTGTCTCTTCACGGATTTTCGCCAGGTGCGCCTCGCGCTCGGCGGGCTCGTTCGCCTCCGCGTACCGGAAAAGCTCGGCGTAGCCCCGGATCGACGTCAGCGGCGTGCGTAGTTCGTGGGAAGCGTCGGCGATGAACCGCCGCAGCCGCTCGTTCGCCTCCGTCCGCGCGACCAGTGAGGAATCCAGATGCGCCAGCATCACGTTGAACGCCGTCCGCAGCTCCTCGACCTCGGCGCCACCGCCGTTTCCCCGCGCTCGCACCGGAAGATCGGCGTTCGCGGTCAGGTCGTGCGACGCGATGTCCTGCGCCGTCCCGGCCATGTCGCTCAGCGGGCGGAGCCCCCGCCGCAGCACGAGCCTGCCCACGATCACCAGCACCGCCAAGGCGAGCAGGAACGCGACGACCTCGACCATGATCAGCTGGCTGACCGTCTGGTCCAGGGTGGCCTGCGGCGCCGCGCTCACCAGCACCATGTTCGCGACCGGATCGACCGGGCAGGCCCGGACCCGGTAGGTGCCCTTGTCCTTGATGTAGACCGTTCGCAGCACCTCGGTGTCGGTCGCGTCCCGGGCGACCTCCTCCAGGTCCTCGCTGTCGCCGGGAAGGGATCCCCCGGATTGCGGGACGGCGTTGCCGTTCTGAACGTGGTAAACCGCCGAGAACCAGTCGTAGTTCTGCTTGGGACTTCCGCTGTGGCTGGTCTTCAGCAACGGAACCTGGCTGATCTGGGTCTTGGCGAGTTCCTGGTCGAGCCGGTCGTTGAGATAGCCCTTCATGATCCCGACCATCACGGTGCCGACGACGGCGAACACGACCAGGGCCAGCACACCGAGACCCAGAGCCAGCCGGGTTCCCAGCCGAGAGCGGCGCCAGGCGTCGAACCACCGGCGCACCACTCTCACTTCGCCGCCTGGCGGACCACATAGCCGACGCCGCGGACGGTGTGGATCAACGGCTCGTTCCCGGCGTCGAGTTTGCGCCGCAGATGGGAAATGACCAGTTCGACCACATTGGACCGGCCGCCGAAGTCGTACTCCCAGACGTGGTCGAGGATCTGCGCCTTCGTCATCACCGCGGGCGAACGGCGCATGAGATAGCGCAACAGCTCGTACTCGGTCGGCGTCAGCTCGGCGGGCTTCCCCCTGCGGGCGACCTCGCGAGTGTCTTCGTTCATCGTCAGGTCGCCGACCTCGAGTAGCGCCGGCTTCGCCGCCTCACGGGCCTGTCCGTTGCTGCGGCGCAGAACCGCGCGCAGCCGCGCCATCAGCTCCTCGACGGAGAACGGCTTCACCAGGTAGTCGTCGCCTCCGCGGGTGAGCCCGGCGACACGGTCGGCAGTGGCGTCCTTCGCGGTGAGGAAGACGACGGGCACCGCCGTACCCGTCTCGCGGAGCTTGTCCAGCACGGTGAACCCGTCGATCCCGGGCAGCATCAGGTCGAGCACGACGATATCCGGCACGAACTCGGCCGCCTTGGTCAGCGCGGCTTCGCCCGTGCCCGCGGTGACCGCCTTCCAGCCTTCGTACCTGGCGACTGTGGCGACCAGATCGGCGATATGCGGCTCGTCATCCACCACGAGCAGGCGAACGGGGTTTTCGTTGTTCACGCTTCCATCCTCCGTTACCGCGCGCGCGAGAGCGAGGCGGGAGCGCACACGACAGCAAGCCGACAGGTTCTGCCCAGAAAGGTCACAGGTTGACACAGCAGGCTCGGCCTCGTGAACCGGACTGAAAGGGACGACGTGTGACTAGCATGACGCAGACCGCCGTGAGACCGCGCCCGGCGATCCGTCCCAGGATCGCAGCACGCGCAGGTCTATTCACCTTCCTCGGGGCCAACGTGGTCGCCGTGACCACCCTTTTCTTCGCCGCCGGGCCGTCGGACAACGTCCTCATCAGCATCGGCAGGCTCGCCGGTCTGTACGGGGCGCTGGCGATGGCGTTCCAGCTGCTCCTGGTCGCCCGGCTGCCGTGGCTGGACCGCCGCATCGGTATGGACCGGATGACCATCTGGCACCGTTGGACCGGGTTCACACTCCTCTGGACGCTGCTCGGCCACTTCGTCTTCATCCTCTTCGGGTACGCCCAGGTCGAGGACAGCGGCATCGTCGACGAATTCGTGCTGATGACGACCAAGCTGGAAGGGATCCTGCGGGCAGTGGTCGCGTTCGCGCTGATCCTGATCGTCGGCGGCGTTTCGGCCCGGTTCGCCCGTAAACGTCTCGCCTACGAGACCTGGCATTTCATCCACCTCTACACCTACGCCGCGGTTGTGCTGGCCTTCAGCCACCAGATCGCGCTCGGCGGATCCTTCACCTCGTCGGACGGCGCACAGGCCTACTGGTGGGCGATGTGGAGTGTCGCGCTCGGCTCCGTGTTCGCCGGCCGTGTGGTGCTGCCCCTGGTCCGGAACCTGCGCCACCAGCTGAAGGTCGTCGCCGTGGTCCCCGAATCCCACGACGTCGTCTCCATCTATATGACCGGCAAGCACCTCGACAAGATGCCTGCCAGGGCAGGTCAGTTCTTCCTGTGGCGCTTCATGACCAGGGACCGCTGGTGGCAGGCCAACCCGTTCTCCCTCTCCGCCGCGCCCGACGGCCGCACCCTGCGGCTGACCGCGAAGGCCGCCGGTGAAGGCAGCGCGTCGTTGCGTTCCCTGAAGGTCGGGACGCGGGTGTTCGCCGAAGGCCCGTACGGCGCGTTCACCACGATGCACCAGCAGAAACCGAACGCATTGCTGGTCGCCGGCGGCGTCGGGATCACCCCGATCCGCGCACTGCTGGAAGAGATCTCCGGTCACGTGGTGGTGCTCTACCGCGTCCGCAACGAACGCGACGCCGTCCTGCTGCCCGAACTGATGGGGCTCGCCAGGGCCCGCGGCGCGGTGGTCCGGATCCTGTCCGGACCGTCCGATCTCAGCGGTCCGCACGGTCCCGTTCTCGGCGCGCACAGCCTGCGCCGGATGGTGCCGGACATCAGGGAACGCGACACCTTCGTCTGCGGCCCGCCGGGAATGACCTCGGCGACCCTGCGCAGCCTCCGCGAGCTGCAGGTCCCGAACCAGCAGGTCCACGCCGAACGCTTCAGCCTCGCCGCCTGACCTTTCCTAGGAGTTCTTGATCATGAAGAAGACCATCGTCGCCGCCACGGTCGCCCTTTCGGCCGCCGGCTTCCTCGGAGTCTGGCTGTACGAGCCGACTCCGCTGGGCTCGGAGACAGTGGCCGTCGCCGCACCCGCACAACCCACACCGTCCACTTCGGCCGGATCCACTTCGGACGGTGGTGCATCCGAAGGATCCGAACGCACCGTGGACGGCACGGTCGAGAGCAACAACTACGGCACCGTCCAGGTACAACTGGTGATCTCGGCCGAAGACACGATCTCGGAGGTCCGGCTTCTGCAGCGGCCGACCAGCGGCCGGGGGGTCCAGGCGATCCCGGTGCTCCAGGAGGAAACGCTGACGGCGCAGAGCGCGGACATCGACACGGTTTCCGGGGCGACGTCGACGAGCGAGTCCTATGTCAAGTCGTTGCAGGCGGCGCTGGACGCCAGATGAGTCGCGTCGAACAGGTGATGGGCCTGCCGGTCTCGGTCGACGTCCGCGATGCGGGCGAGCATACGGCCGCGATCGACGGCGTCTTCGCCTGGTTGCGGGAGGTCGACGAAAGGTTCAGCACGTACAAAGTGGACAGTGAGGTCTGCCGCTACGGCCGCGACGAATTGTCCACAGAGGACCTGAGTGACGACCTGCTCGCGGTGCTCGCGCTGTGCGAGCACTACGAGCGGCTGTCCGGTGGGGCGTTCAAGGCCCGCCTCCCCGGACGGTCGCTCGACCCCAGCGCCGTGGTCAAGGGCTGGGCGGTCCAGCGGAGCGCTTCACTGCTGCGCTCGGCGGGCCTGCGGACGTTCTGCATCAACGCCGGAGGGGACGTCGTCACCTCCGGCGAGCCGGAACCCGGCCGCGGCTGGCGAGTCGGCATCCGCCATCCCGAACAGCCGGACGCGATCTGCGCGGTGGTGGAATCATCGGACGGGGCAGTCGCGACTTCCGCGGAATACGAACGAGGCGCGCACATCCTCGACGGCAGGACCGGGCTTCCCGCGACCGGACTGCTCAGCGTCACCGTCGTCGCCGAGGACCTCACCACCGCGGACTCGCTGGCCACGGCCGCGTTCGCGATGGGAACGGACGGGATCGACTGGGTCGCTTCACAGCCCCGATGCGACGTCCTGATCGTCGACGGCGAACGGCGGGTGCACCGCTCGCCCGGGCTGAAACTGGCCTAAACCGGTGGCCGCCGCCGATCACCTCGGGCAGACTCCGGCCTCATGACCTCTCTTGTACAGAACATCTACTTCGACTGCGCCGACGCATACGAACTGGGGAAATTCTGGAGCGGCGTCGTCGGCAAACCGCTGGCGGACGACGACGTTCCCGGTGATCCGGAAGCCATCGTCGTGCTGGACAACGGCGTCACCCTGTTCTTCGGGCAGGTACCGGAGCCCAAGACGGTCAAGAACCGGATGCATCTCTGCCTGCAGCCCGACATCCCACGCGACGACGAGGTCGAACGCCTCCTGAAGCTCGGCGCCACCCTGGAGCACGACCGTCGCAATCCGGACGGGACCGGCTGGGCCGTACTGCTCGACCCGGAGGGCAACGAGTTCTGCGTGCTGCGCAGTGCCGCCGAAAAGGCCGCGACAGCTTGACCCCCTGCGCCGTGAAGGCCTCCTTCCCAACCCTGAGGGTAGGGAAGGAGGCCTTCACGGACTTTTGACCAGGGCCGGGACGTCTTCCGCGTCGACGTCGTAACCGACCGGCTCCCACCGGATCAGCGCGAGTGCCATCAACCCGGCCGCCGGGGCGATTGCGATCAGCCAGAACACCCCGGTTCCGAAAGCCTGGCTGAGGATCGGGAACAGGAACAACGACAGCATCGAGCCGACACGGATCATGCCCTGGTTGAACCCGACACCGACTCCACGCAACGAGGTCGGATAGCTCAGCGTCGCGAAGGTCATGTAGTGCGCGCCCGGGCCCCAGGCCTGCGCGAACAGGAATCCGCCGAGTGCGGCCATCGCGAAGAACGCCAACGCACTCCCAGAGGGCTTCCCGATCAAGGCCAGGACGACCAGCATGGACAGCTGCACCGCGAACCCCAGCACCGTCATGCGCCACGCCCCCTGCGCGCGGGCGAGCCGGATGCCGAGCAGTCCGCCGGTGACCGCGAAACCGAGGTTCAGCACCAATGACGCGGTGATCGTGGTGAGCGGTCCCTGCGCGAGGAGTCCGGCGATGATCACCGGCAGGCCGTAGGCGACGGCGTTGTAGCCGAACGTCTGCCCGAGTCCGACGGCCAAGGCCAGCGTCGTGCGCTTGCGATAACGCGTCCGGAAGAGCGCGGCGAAGTCGCCGACCCGTTTGCGGGGCACCTCGATCCGCTCCTTGCCCGGCTCCGCGACGGCGTCGATGCCGTAGGACCGGCGGAGGATCTCGGCCGCCCGCGCGAGATCGCCCTGCCCGGCCGCCCACGACGGCGACTCGTTCATGTACCGGCGGCGGACCAGCAGCACCAGGATCGCGGGTATCGCGCCGAAACCGACCGTGAAACGCCACAGCAGGCCGTGGTCTTCGTCGGGAATCACGGCGAAGAGCAGGAGCACCACCAGATAGGAGGCGCTGGTCGCGGTGAACCAGGCCGGCGACCACGCCGCCGTGCGCGAGCCCTTGCTGCCCTTGCCCTTCAGCCGGGAGAACTCGGCCAGAAACGCCATTGCCACCGGCAGGTCCATGCCGACGCCGATGCCCATCAGGAACCGGAAGAAGACGAGCACCTCGACGTTCGGCGCGAACGCGCAGCCGAGGGCCGCGACGACGAAGAACACCATGTCGGCCATGAACACGCGGTACCGGCCGATCTTGTCGACCAGGTAGCCGCCGAACAGCGCGCCCACCATCGCTCCGAACATGATGGAGGCGTTCACCACACCGGTGCCCACAGAGGACAGTCCGAACTGCTCGGTGATGTCGCGCATGCCGTACGCGAGCGAGCTGAAGTCGTAGGCGTCGAGGAAGATCCCGCCCAGCGCGATGATCACCACCATCTTGGCGTGGCTGCCCTTGGCCGCACCGGAATTCACCAGGTCGGTGACGTCACGGGAGGAGGAGATGACCACGGGTGCCACGGAAGAACCTTTCACTGGGGAGGACCGGCGGGCGACGCTACGGCGTCTTCGAAGCACCGACCAAACCATCCCGCCCGGTGGAACGGTCCCACTTCCGGCCCAGATATCCGGGACGCAGGAAGGCCATCGCGCACATCCCGACCGCGGTCGCCACGCCCGCGCCCACGAAGATCGAGTTGTAGCCGTATGACGCCGCCAGGTACCCGGCGAGTGTGGGCGCGGCGACGGCGGCGATGTTCGCGATGAAGTGGGTGAAACCGCCGAAAGTGCCCGCGCGCGACGGAGCCGTATCGATGATCACGCTCCAGAACACCGCGTTGGGCAACGAGTTCAGCGCGTTGCCCAACGCCATCAACGCGATGACCGATGTCGCGGTCGACATCTGCGGAATGAGCAGGAAGCACACCGACGTCGCCGCCATCGACACGACGGCGAACAGGTTCCGCGCGATCCGCAGGTTGCCGGTGCGACGGCGCAACAGGTCGGAGATCCGGCCGCCGACCACGATCGTCACGCAGGCGCCGATCCAGGGGATCATCCCGACATACCAGAGCGAAGTGAGCGAGAAGCCGAACTCGTCCTGCAGGTATTTCGGCACCCAGGTCTGAATGGTGAAGTTGACGAACATGAAGGCGAAGTAGCCGACCGAGTTCAGCAGCAGGGTGCGGCTGGTGAAGAACGCGCGCGCGGGGATCGGGCGGCCCGCCGGGGCTTCCGGGCCGGACGCGGTGCGGATGTAGGCGAGTTCCTCCGGGGTGACGCGGGGATGCTCTTCGGGACGGTCGCGGAAGAGCCGGTAGAAGATCAGCAGCAGGATCAGGCCGGCGACGCCGAGCACGATGAACGTCGCGCGCCAGTTCCCGGTGAGGGTGAGCAGGCCGACTGAGACAGGGGCGGTGAGCATCGCGCCGAGCGGCGTGCTCAGCAGGCCGACGGAGACGGCGAAACCGCGTTCGCGCGGGGCCGCCCAGTCGGCCATGGTGCGGTTGATCGTCGAGTATGCCGGGCCTTCCGCGAATCCGAAAAGGATCCTGATGACGCCGAATCCGGCGAGTGCCGAACCCGCGAACAGGCCGATGCCGATCTCCCCGGCGAACGCGGAAGCGACCTCGAGCACCGACCACGCCGTCCCCGCCCACAGCCACACCCGGCGCGGGCCGAACCGGTCGGCCGACCAGCCGCCGATCAGCGCGCCGAACATGTAGCCGTAGCCGAAGAAGCCGAGGACCTCGCCCCACTCGCCCTTCGAGAAGCCGAATTCCTTGATCACCGGGCCGGCCGCGTACGACATCGCGCCCCGGTCGATGTAGTTGACCAACGCGACCGCGACGAGCAGTCCGAAGACCACGTACCGGAATCGAGGTGTCTTCATCAGCACTCCTTGCCTCGGGTGTCCGGACTTTATAAAATGCACAGTATGTCGAGCAACCCCCAGTCTCAACGGCCCCTGATCGCCGTCGCCGCCCTCGGCGGCACCATCTCCATGGCCCCGACCAGCGAAAACTCGCCGGTAGTCCCCCGGCTGAGCGCATCAGACCTGCTCGGCGGACTCGGGACGGATCTGGAGATGGACGTCCGCGCGGAGACACTCGCGGGGATTTCGAGCGCGTCGATGGACTTCGCGACGCTCGTGCGATGCAGGGATTGGGCGGTCCGTGCCGTGGCCGATGGCGCACAAGGGGTCGTCGTCGTCCAGGGCACGGACACGCTGGAGGAGACGGCGTATTTCCTTGAGCTGACCTGGGCGGAGCGCGCGCCGATCGTGATCACCGGCGCCATGAGGAACCCGAGCCTGCCCAGCCCGGACGGCGCCGCGAACCTGCTCGCCGCCCTCACCGTCGCCGCCGAACCGCGCAGTCAGGGACGTGGCTCGCTGGTCGCGTTCAACGACGACGTCCACCAGGCACGCTGGGTCCGCAAGGCGCATTCGAGCCATGTCGAGGCGTTCTCGTCGAATCCCGCCGGACCGCTCGGCCTTGTCGCGGAGGGGGCGGTGCACTACTTCCACCCGGTGGCGGCGCGTCCGCCCGCGCTTTCCCTGGAGGAAGCCGATTTCTCCGGGCTGGTACCGATCATCGAAGGCGGGCTCGACGACTCCGGCGAACTGCTGGAGACCCTGGTCAAGGCGGGTGTGAAGGGGGTCGTGGTCGCCGCGAACGGCGTGGGTCATGTGTCTTCCGGGACCGCCGACGTGATCGAACGTTCACTGCCGGAGCTCCCGATCGTCGTCGCCGGCCGTACCGGCGCCGGGCCGACGTTCCGGAGTACGTACGGCTTCCACGGTTCGGAGTCGAGCCTGCTCGCGATGGGCGCGACCATGGCAGGCTGGCTCGACCCGCGCAAATCCCGCATCCTGCTGCATACGCTGCTCGCCACCGGGGCATCACGTGAGCGGATCGAAGCGGAATTCCGGCTGCGCGGCGACCTCATCTAAAGTCCATGACGATGAACACCAACCGCCCCCGGACGAACTATGAATTCGCCCGGCAGACGCTGCGTGCGGAAATCCTCGAGGGGCGGCTCGAACCCGGCTCGAAACTGATCCAGACCGAGCTCGCGACACGGCTGCAGCTGTCGACGACACCGGTGCGGGAGGCGTTGCAGGACCTCGCACGTGAGGGTCTGGTGCTGCTCGATCCGCATCGCGGGGCGTTCGTGCGCGAACTGTCCCTCGACGAGGTCCGGGAAATCTACGAACTGCGGATCCTGCTGGAACCGTTGCTACTCAGGCGAAGCGCCGCGGCACTCGACCCGGACCTGCTTTCGCGGGCCGAAGAACTCCGCGTCCGGATGGCCGAGGAGACGGACCTTTCGCGGTGGGCCGAACTCAACCGGGAGTTCCACCACGTCCTGTTCTCGCCGTCGGACGGGACGCGGCTGGCGGATATCGTCGCCGGGCTTCGGGACAGCGCGACTCCGTTCGTGGCGCTGTCACTGCGGAAACCGAGTCAGCGCGAGGACAGCAACGCCGAACACGCGGAACTGATCCGGTTGCTACGCGCGGGCGACGTCGACGCCGCCGAAGCGCTGACCCAGCACCACCTGGCCACCACCCTCGAAATCATCGAGTCCTCCTCCTGACCCGCAAGTGGTCAGTCCCTGATGGGGCCGGAGATGGGGTCCAGGTGGTACGGACGCATGGTGCGCGGCGCGTGCCGGTAGACGTGGACGGTGACGGCCGGGTCCGGGCCGTCGTTGCGGACCTCGTGGATGTACCCGGGACCGAAGACGCGCGACTGGCCCGCCGACAGCGAATGCAGCTCGGTCACCGCCCGTCCATCGGGTGAGCGTCGCGCCACGGTCTCGCTCAACTGCCCGCTGACCACGGTGAACGCCCCCGCGGCGTACTCGTGGTCGTGCAGGTCGGTGTGCTGGCCGGGTAGCCAGCTCATCAGCCAGATCTCCTGCAGTTCGTCACTGTCGACGAGCGTGGAGAACCGCTCGTCGGGGTCGTAACGCAGCAGGTGACGCCAGCGGTCACGATCCGCGGCGAACTCGAGCGCGACCCGCACGGGGTGGCGCAGAGCCGGGTTCTCGGGAATGACGAGCGTGTTGTCCGGAACGGCGAACATGAAGAAGTCCTCGCAAGGAAGAAGAAGGGTGTCGAGCTGGGCCGGGGCTGGGTTTCACCGACAACAGCGACACGATGCACACGGGAGCGCGCAGCGACCGGAAAGGCCCCGCGACACAGTCATCCCACGTGCGAACATGCCACCAGCGAACCAGCACGGGCACCGGCGGTCAACCCGATCCCATTCCGTGGACGACTCAGGACCACTCGTGTTTCTGGGACCGCCCGAGCAGCTCCGCCCCCGCCTGTCGCGGGTCGACACCTTCGTGGCAGACGCGGTGCATCGCGTCGGTGATCGGCATGTCGACGCCGAGGCTCATCGCGAGTTCGCGGATCGACGTGCACGATTTGACGCCCTCCGCGACCTGCCCGCCCCCGGCCGCCAGCGCCTGTTCCAGGGTCTCGCCCCGGCCGAGCCGCTCGCCGAAGGTCCGGTTGCGGGACAGCGGCGACGAACAGGTGGCCACCAGGTCGCCGACGCCGGCGAGCCCGGCGAAGGTCAGCGGGTCGGCGCCGAGTTTCGCGCCGAGCCGCGCCATTTCGGCGAGTCCGCGGGTGATCAGGGTGGCCATCGTGTTGGTGCCCAGGCCCAGTCCCGCCGCCATCCCGCAGCTCAGCGCGATGACGTTCTTGCAGGCGCCGCCCAGCTCGCAACCGACGACGTCGGTGTTGGTGTACGGCCGGAAGTACTGGTTGAAACTCGCCCGCTGGATGGCTTTGGCGTTCTCGTGGTCGGTGCAAGCGAGCACTGCCGCCGACGGCTGCCCCTGCGCGATCTCCCGTGCCAGATTCGGGCCCGAAACGACGACGACCTGGCCGTCGTCGACGCGCGCGACCTCGGCGATGACCTCGCTCATCCGTTTGAGCGTGCCCAGTTCGACGCCCTTGGCGAGGCTCACCAGGATCGTCTCCGGCGGCAGCAGACCGGCCCACTCCGAAAGGTTCGCGCGCAGGGTCTGACTCGGCACCGCGAGCACCACCGCCTGCGCGCCGTCGAGCGCCTCGGCCGCATCCGCGGTCGCGGTGACCCGCTCGGGCAGCGTGACATCCGGCAAATAGGACGAGTTGGCGTGGCCGTCCCTGATCTCCGCCGCCACCTCGGGCCGGCGGGCCCACATGGTCACGTCTCGCCCGGCGTCGCCGAGCACCTTGGCGAACGCCGTCCCCCACGATCCCGCGCCGAGCACGGTCATGCGCTGGACGTCGGTGGCTGCCATCAGTCGTTGTCTCCGGGTTTCTCGGCGGGCGGCTCTTCCTGGCGGATCTCCGCGAGCAGGGTGGTGATCTCGGTCATCATCAGCTCGGTCACTTCGCGCAGCTTCGACGCGCTCCGCGTCGAGCCGCCCTTGTAGGCGGAGAGGTCGATCGGGTCGCCGATCAGATGCGTGATGGTCTTGCGCGGGAACGGCGTGAACTTCTTCGTGTAGCCGTTGAAAATATGGTTCGTCCCCCACCGGGCGATCGGGATGACCGGGACGTCGGTCTCCAGCGCGAGCCGCGCGGCGCCGGTGAAGGGCTTCTTCGGCCAGCCGTCCGGGTCCTTGGTGATCGTGCCCTCGGGGTAGATGACGACGATCTTGCCGTCGCGCAGCGCCTGATGCGCGGCCTTGAGGCTGTCGCCGGCGGCGGTCGAGCCCCGCGAGACTGGAATCTGGCCCGCTCCGTTGAAGATCTTGCCGAAGATCGGCGTCCTGGTCAGGCTCTCCTTGCCGAGGAACCGCGGCACCCGCTTCTGCCGGTGCACGAAGACCGCGTCGACGATCGGGTCCATATGCGACACATGGTTGATCAGCAGCAGCGCGCCGCCCTCGCGAGGGATCTTCTCGTTGCCGCGATAGACCCGCTTGCCGATCGCGGTCGCCGGGTAGAACATCGCGGCGGCAAGGCCCACCCAGAAGCCGCCCTTCTCACGCCGGGCCAATTCGTCCTCCTCGAAGTTTCCGCATCCGACCCCCGCACCTGATCCTGCCGCGCGCTCGTCGGCGCGGTACAGGGAGGGTCGGGTATGAAGGTAGTCGTGGACGTCGATCTGATCGTGCCGATGAAACGCCCCACGGTGGGCAAGTCGCGGCTTCGTGGCGCGGTCGTGACCGAACGGCACGCCGATCTGGTGCTCGCGCTGGCCTACGACACCCTGTCCGCGGTGACGTCGGCGGACGGCGTCCGCCGGGTCCTGGTGGTCGCCGCCGACCCGGCTTCCGTGGCGGATCTCACGGAGCTGGGCGTCGAGATCGTCGCCGAGCCGTCGCGAGGCGGGTTGAACGCGGCGCTGCGCTACGGCGAATCCCTGCTCCGGCCCGGCCAGGACGCCAGCGTCCTCGGCGCCCTGCAGGCCGACCTTCCCGCGCTGCGAACCGAGGACCTCACCGCCGCTCTCGCCGAAGCCGCCGGACGCCGGGCGTTCGTCGCGGACCGGCAGGGCACGGGCACGACGCTGTTGCTCGCGGCGGTCGGGGCGACGCTCGAGCCGCGGTTCGGAGCAGGTTCGGCCCAGGCCCACACGGCGTCCGGAGCAATCCCGCTCTCGATCACCGCCGAATCGCTCCGCAGCGATGTGGACACCGCGGATGATCTCCGTCACGCCTGCACTCTGGGTGTCGGAAAACGGACATCGGCGCTGTTGGGAACACCCTGCGTGGTGACGTGACGGGAGTTCACCCGGCCGACCACCGCGGGGCGTACATAATCGGCCCGAGTGGTGAACAATGAAGCCCGTGAGCACAAACGACGGCGGCAGCCCGACCCCGGCACGAAAGCGGAAGCCCTCCGCCGCGAAACCCGTACCGGACAACGACGAGACAAAGCCGGCACGGGTGAGAAAGACCAGCGCGGCGGTGAAGACGGTCGCCCCGCGTGTCCGCGCCACCCGCGGTGGCTCGGCGAGCCGTCCCGCACAGGAGTTCCGCTCGGTGCCGTCCGCCCCGCCCGCGGTGACGACTGCGCCCGCCGCCGTCGAAACGCTGCCCGACGACCGGTATTTCAACCGTGAGCTGTCGTGGCAGGACTTCAACGCCCGGGTGCTCGCGCTGGCCGAGGACGAGTCGCAGCCGCTGCTGGAGCGCGCCAAGTTCCTCGCGATCTTCGCGTCCAATTTGGACGAGTTCTACATGGTGCGGGTCGCCGGCCTGAAGCGCCGTGACGAGACGGGCCTGCCGGTCCGCAGCGCGGACGGGCTCACTCCGCGCGAGCAGCTGGCCTACATCGCCAAACGCAACCAGGACCTGGTCGAGCGGCATACCAACGGCTTCGAGCTGCACCTGCGTCCGCAGCTGGCCGCCGAGGACATCCACATCGTGGGCTGGAACGATCTCGACGGCTCCGACCAGCTCCGGCTGTCGAACTACTTCAGCGAACAGGTCTTCCCTGTGCTCACACCGCTGGCCGTCGACCCCGCGCACCCGTTCCCCTACATTTCGGGCCTTTCGCTCAACCTCGCGGTGACCGTCCGCGATCCTGAGGGCGGCACCGAACGGTTCGCTCGCGTCAAGGTGCCGAGTAACGTGCCGCGCCTGATGCGGATCGAGCAGCAGCCGCGCGAGGTCCGCACCGCGACCTTCCTTCCGCTGGAGGAGCTCATCGCCGCACACCTCGGTGAGCTGTTCACCGGGATGGAGGTGACCGAGCACCACGCGTTCCGGGTCACCCGCAACGCGGACTTCGAGGTCGAAGAGGACCGGGACGAGGACCTCCTCCAGGCGCTCGAACGCGAACTGGCCCAGCGCCGGTTCGGCCCGCCGGTCCGGCTCGAGGTCGCGCAGGACATGAGCGAGCATATGCTCGAGCTGTTGCTGCGCGAGCTGGAGGTCGACCCGCGTGACGTCGTCGAGGTTCCGGGGCTGCTCGACCTGACCTGCCTGCACCAGCTGTCCGGAGTGGACCGGAAGGAACTCAAGGACCGCCCTTTCGTCCCGGCCACCCATCCGGCGTTCGGGGAACGCGAGACTCCGAAGTCCGTGTTCGCGACGCTGCGAGAGGGTGACGTTCTCGTCCACCACCCGTACGACTCGTTCTCCACGAGCGTGCAGCGGTTCATCGAACAGGCCGCCGCGGACTCGAAGGTGCTGGCGATCAAGCAGACGCTGTACCGCACCTCCGGTGACTCCCCGATCGTCGACGCGCTGATCGACGCGGCGGAGGCGGGCAAGCAGGTCGTCGCGCTGGTCGAGATCAAGGCGCGCTTCGACGAGCAGGCCAACATCACCTGGGCCCGCACACTGGAACGCGCGGGCGTGCACGTGGTGTACGGGCTCGTCGGGCTGAAGACCCACTGCAAGGTGTCGATGGTGGTGCGCCAGGAGGGTTCGACGATCCGCCGCTACTGCCATATCGGCACCGGCAACTACAACCCGAAGACCGCGCGACTCTACGAAGACCTCGGCCTGCTCACCGCGGACCCGACGATCGGCGCGGACCTGACGGATCTGTTCAATGTGCTCACCGGTTACTCCCGGCAGGACACGTACCGCAACATCCTCACGTCCCCGCACGGGATCCGCCGCGGCATCGTGCGCGCGATCGGCGAGGAGATCGAACTCTCACGCGCCGGACAGAGCTCCGGTATCCGGATCAAGTGCAACTCGCTCGTCGACGAGCAGGTGATCGACGCGCTGTACCACGCCTCGCAGGCGGGAGTGCCGGTCGACATCGTGGTCCGCGGGATCTGCGCGCTCAAACCGGGAGTGCCGGGGCTGAGCGAGAACATCCACGTGCGGTCGGTCCTCGGCCGGTTCCTCGAACACTCTCGGGTGTTCAACTTCCGCGCGGGCGGCACGCACTGGATCGGCAGCGCGGACATGATGCACCGCAACCTGGATCGCCGGATCGAGGCGATGGTCCGGGTCAAGGATCCGAAGCTGACGGCGCAGCTGGACTACATCTTCGAGTCCGCGCTCCATCCGGCGACACGGTGCTGGGTGCTCACCTCGACCGGCGAGTGGACGCCGTTCCCGGCGGACGGTTCCGACGTCCGCGATCATCAGGTCGAGCTGGCGAAACGCCATGGAGCCGCCGGATGACAGGGGTCGTGCGGGCGGCGGGAGCCGTCCTCTGGCGCCGGGAAGACGGCCGGACCGAGGTGGCGCTGGTCCACCGGCCGCGGTACGACGATTGGTCGCTGCCGAAGGGAAAACTGGATCCGGGCGAGACCATCGGCCAGGCCGCGGTCCGCGAGATCGGCGAGGAGACCGGGTTCGACGCGGTGCTCGGCCGGTATCTGGCCAAGACCGAGTACACCGTCCCGGTGCGCAACGGACAGGCCCCGAAGACCGTCGACTACTTCGCCGCGCACGCCGCGGCCGGTGAGTTCGTGCCGAACGAAGAGGTCGACGAGCTCCGCTGGCTCGACCCGGAAACGGCGGAGAAACTCCTGACGCGGTCCGAGGACATCCGTGTGCTGCGCGAGTTCTGCGCACTGCCCGCCGAGCTGACGACCGTGATCCTGGTGCGCCACGCAAAAGCGGGCAAACGCGACGAGTGGACCGGCGACGACGATCTGCGGCCGTTGTCTGACGCGGGACAGCGCCAGGCCGAGGCACTGCGTTCCCTGCTGCGGCTCTACCGGCCCGACAGGGTCCTTTCGGCGCCGAGGCTCCGTTGTGTCCAGACGGTCAGCGGGCTCGCCGAGGATCTCGGGACGGAGGTCCGGCACGAGCCGCTGCTTTCGGAAGAGGGCTATTGGCCGGATCCGGTGCTCGGTATCGCGCGGTTGCTGGCGATCGCCGGCGACGGTGGAACGCCGGTGATCAGCAGCCAGGGCGGCGTGATCCCGGACATGGTGAGCGCACTGGCCGATCGCGACGGCGTCGACCTGCCCATGGCGCGAGGCGGCGTGGTGCCGTCGAAGAAGGGGTCGTTCTGGGTGCTGTCGTTCCGGCCGCCCGACGGCTCGGACGGGCCGCTACTGGTTGCCGCCGACTACTTCGCGTCGCCCTTGCCCACACCGGCGCCCGCGCATCCCTAGCGAACGCTCGTGGCGTGCTAGGAACGGGGCGTTCCTAGCAAGGACCACAAGGTCTCCCAAAGGGCGCTCCGCGCCCGACGGAGACTTCACGTCGCGCGCCTCTTTCGGGCCGAAGGCCCACGGAAACACGATGAAGGGGCGCCTTCGCGCTCAACGCGACACTGCGTGCGAGACAGCGCCCCTTCGGCGGGTTTCCGTCAGCGCGCGACAGACGACACCGTGACAGCAACATGACAGCGGGGCTTGCTTTACTTCCGGGGGTATCCCTCATTGGGGATGCGCCGGGCTTGGGGTACGGCGCAACCCACGATGCCGGCCGTTCAGCCTGGGGGTGGAGCGGCAAGCATCGTCTGGACTTCTTCAGCGCGGGGATCACCGAGGCGCTGGCAGATGGCCAGCGCCTCGGCTCCAAAAGCCGTGGCCTCGTCCGCTCTGCCCCGGCGGTGCATGATCTTGCTGAGGGTGATGAGGACGTCGATGCAGCCGTAGTCGGCGTCGAGTTCGCGGAGCTCGGCCAGAGCGCGGGAGCAATGACTTTCCGCTTCGCCGTAGCGCTCGGCTCCGGCCAGTGCCTCGCCGGCGTTCGAGAGGGCGAGTGCCGCGTGGTATCTGTCACCGAGTTCGGCGAAGGCCTGTCTCGCTTCGAGCGCGGCTTCGACGGCTCTTTCGTAGGCGCCCATGCCGATGCGGCTCGCGCTGACGTTGAGAAGCGCGTGCGGGATGAAGGTGCGCTGTCCGGTGTCGCTCGCGAGGCGCGCGGCTTCGGCGGCGGCCTGTTCGCTCTTCTCGAATTCGGAGCGGAGGTAGTAGGCCCCGGAAAGGTTCGACAGGATCGCGACGGAGACCTCCGAACCTCCCGTCTCGACGGACGCCTTCCTGGCCTCCTCCAACGCCTCCAGGCCCTCGTCGGTCCGAAGTACCCGTAGATAGGCCGAACCGAGGTTGTTGGCCGAGTACTGCAGTCCCAGCGGGTCGGAAGCCGCCCTGGTGGCCTCCACGGCGAGCAGGCCGGTGGCGATCCAGTCGTCCCGTTCGTTCCGTTCGGTGTAGAAACCCCGCAGCAGCCAGGCGAGCTTCCAGGCGCGTGACGCCCAGCCGCGTTCGGCGGCGACGCGGACCAGCGCGGCGAGCGCGGGACGTTCGGCAGCGCACCAGGCCGTCGCCTCCTCGTGGTCGGCGAAACCGAGCGGTGGCCCGTCGACGGGTTCCAGGACGACGTCCGAGGTGAGCAGATCCGGGCGGATGAGTTCGTTGGCCGCCGCCACCACGGCGGTGTACCAGTCGATCAGCCGCAGCAGCGCGGCCTCGCTTTCGGCCGGGTCACCGGCGTCGGCGAGTTCGGCGGCGTAGACCCGCAACAGGTCGTGGAACTGGTACCGGTCGGTGCTGGACTGGTTCAGCAGATGGGCCGACGCCAGCTGATCGATCAGTCCCCTCGCCTCGTGGAGACCGACGCCCGCGGTGACCGCCGCCGTCGAAACCCGGATCAGCACGCCGGGGAAAACGCCGAGCAGCCGGAACAACCTCGCGGCGTCCGGTCGCAACGCCTTGTAGGACCACGAGAACGCGGCCCGCAGATCGGTACCCGCGTCCTGCGGGTCGCGCAGGGTGTCGAGCCGCACCAGCTGATCCCGCAGCTCGTCGACGATCCCGGCCAAGGAGGTTCCCGAAAAACGGGACGCCCGCTCCCCCGCGAGCGCCAGTGCGAGCGGCAGTCCGCCGCACAGTTCGGTGAGTTCGGCCACCGCACCGGGTTCGGCGTCGAGCCTGGCGCGCCCGACGGTTCCGGCGAGAAGTTCCTTCGCCGCGTGATCATCCAACGAACGCAACGACATCCGTCGCGCTCCTTCACGGGCGACCAGCCCCCGCAACTGGTTCCGGCTGGTGACCACGACCAGATTGCCCGGACCCGGCAGCAGGGGCCGGATCTGGTCGGCGTCGCGGGCGTTGTCCAGGAGCAACAGCATCCTGGTCTCGGCGAGCGCACTCCTCAGCGCCGCCGACCGTTGCTCCACTGTGGAGGGGAGCGAGTCGGCGGGAACACCAACAGCCTGCAGGAAGTCCGACAACGCGTCCAACGGAGAGACCGGCGTTCCCGCGGAATGCCCACGCAGGTCCACGAAGAGTTGACCGTCGGGGAACCTGTCCCGCAGCCGATGCGACCAGTGGACGGCCAGCGACGTCTTGCCGACGCCCGCGGTCCCCTCGATGACCACGATCCGTGCCGCACCGCCCGGCCCCTGCTCGAAGAGCCGGTCCAGCTCGGAGAGCTCGGGCTCCCGCCCGGTGAAACCCGTGACGTCGAAGGGAAGCTGGCGTGGCACGTGTGACACCTGTTGCGCCGGCGCGACGGCGGGCGCGTCCGCGGCGAGCAGTTCGGCGTGCAGCCGCCGCAGTTCCGCTCCCGGTTCGACACCCAATTCCTCGGCGAGAACCGAACGCAGGCGGGCATAGCGGGCCAAGGCCTCCGCACGACGACCCGATCGCGCGAGGATCCGGACGAGTCTTTCCCACAGCGATTCCCGAAGCGGATGCTGAGCCACCAGATCCGTCAATTCGGCCACTAGTTCGGCGTCGGAGACATTGCCGGTATCGAGATCGATCCGTCTTTCCATCGCGAACAGATACCGCTCGGTGAGCAACGGTCCCCATTCGTCGGCCAGCGTGGGGGAACCGATCCCTTCCAGCGGCGTCCCGCCCCAGAGGCCGATCGCCTCGGCCAGCAGGGCCCGTTCCGCGGTGACCACCGGTTTTCCCGTGGACTCCGGGGTTTCCGAGGCTTCGTCGAGGAGGTTCAGGAACCGCAACGCGTCGACCCGGTCCGGATCGAGAACCAGCCGGTAACCGTCCGGTTCGGTCACCAGGACGTGTTCACCGAACAACCGCCGCAGGCGCATCACATTCGTCTGCAGACTGCCGCGGATCCGTTCCGGGGGTCGCTCACCCCAGACACCGCGCGCGAGCGCGTCGATGGACACCAGGCGGCCGCACGACAGTGCCAGTGTGGCGAGCAGCGCGCGTTGGCGTGCGCTCGTAAGCGTTCGCGCCGAACCGTCTACGACCACCTGGAACGGGCCGAGAAGCCGGATATCGATGGTCGCCGCCCTCCAGTCGTGGTGTCTCCGCGTCAGCACCCGGCTAGAAGCGTGGCACAGAACGGCCTTCGCGCGAGCGGGTTCAGGACATTACGCCGAACACCGTGCGGGGAAGGAGGTTGCCCGAAAAGAGCGGCAGGGCCCCGCGCTCAGCGCAGGACCCTGCCGTCGGCTCACTCTCGAGGGAGCGAGCTTACTTCTTCTTGGCGGCCGCCGAAGTCCTCTTGGCGGGAGCCTTCTTCGCCGCGGCCTTCGGGGCGGCCTTGGTGGCGGTCGCCTTCTTGGCCGTGGTGGCGCGGGTGGTCTTCGCCGCCGCCTTCGGTGCTGCCTTGGTCGCGGTCTTCGCCGCGGCCTTGGGAGCAGCCTTGGTCGCGGTCGCCTTGGCGGCCGGCTTCGCGGCGGTGCGCGTCGCTGCAGCGGCGCGGGTCCGCGTGGTGGTGGTGCGCGTCGCGGCCGGGCGGCTGGCGGCAGCCCGGGTCGTCGTCGTGCGGGTCGCGGCGGCGCGAGTGGTGGTGCCGGCGGTCGCGCGCTTCACAGCGGTGGCCTTCGGCAGCTTCTTCGAACCGCTGATGACGTCCTTGAAGGTCGTGCCGGCGCGGAAGGCGGGCACGTTGGTCTTCTTGACGCGCACGGTCTCACCGGTACGCGGGTTCCGCGCGGTGCGGGCGGCGCGAGCGCGCTTCTCGAACACACCGAAGCCGGTGATGTTCACCTTCTCGCCCTTGTTGACCGTCCGGATGATGATGTCGACAAGGCCATCGACGGCCTCCGACGCGACCTTCTTGTCGCCCAGGCGCTCCGACAGCGCCTCGATCAGCTGGGCCTTGTTGGCCATTCCAGTCCTCCAAGAAGAACTAACTTGTTACACGGCCCCGTCGGCCGACTTAGCGCACACGGTATTACCAATGCAGCACAAATTCCAAACGACGCGCGGAAATTTCCCTTGTGTCGGGGGCGGTTCCGCCTCTTGAGGGACCCCTTGAGGGCCTTCCGAGGTGCCGTTCGGCGTGGTTTCGGGGCTGTGTATCCAACCTTCGGTCCGGGTACGGATTCCCTGCTCAGCAAGGGAATCCGTACCCTCTGACCGGCTCCGGCTAGCCCGGTGAGTGGGCCGCCGGGAGGGTCACCGGCTTCCAAGAGGGGCGCTGGGACTCGAAAGTGTCGATCTCCCCCGCGTGGCGGAGTGTCAGGGCGATGTCGTCGAGCCCTTCGAGCAGTCGCCAGCGGGTGTAGTCGTCGATCTGGAAGGGCGCGACGAAGTCCTTGGCTCGTACCGTCTTCGCCTCGAGGTCCACCGTGACCTCCGTACCGGGCTCGTTTTCGAGCACCTTCCAGAGCAGTTCGACGTCCGCCTGCTCGCACTGGGCGGCCACCAGACCCTGCTTGCCCGAGTTCCCACGGAAGATGTCAGCGAACCGGGAAGAGATCACCACCCGGAAGCCGTAGTCCATCAGGGCCCAGACGGCGTGCTCACGAGACGATCCGGTGCCGAAGTCGGGGCCTGCGACCAGGACCGTCCCGGATTTGAAGGGCTCGGAGTTGAGGATGAACGACTCGTCGGAGCGCCAGGCGGCGAAGAGCCCGTCCTCGAATCCGGTGCGGCTCACGCGCTTGAGGTAGACCGCCGGGATGATCTGGTCAGTGTCCACGTTGGACCTGCGCAGCGGGACCCCGACGCCGGTGTGGTGGGTGAACGGTTCCATGTCGGAAACTCCTTCGCGAAAGTCAGCGGGTGGTGGCCGGCAGCAGGTCTTCGGGGCTGGACAGGGTTCCCCGGACGGCGGTGGCGGCCGCCACGAGCGGGGAGACGAGGTGCGTCCGGCCGCCCTTGCCCTGCCTGCCTTCGAAGTTGCGGTTCGAGGTCGACGCGCTGCGCTCGCCGGGCTTCAACTGGTCCGGGTTCATGCCGAGGCACATCGAACAGCCCGCCTGGCGCCATTCCGCGCCCGCCTCGGTGAAGACCTGGTCCAGGCCTTCGTCTTCGGCCGCCTTGCGGACCCTCATCGAGCCGGGGACCACGAGCATCCGGACCGAATCGGCGACCTTGTGCCCGCGCAGGACATCCGCGGCGGCCCTCAGATCCTCGATCCGGCCGTTGGTGCAGGAGCCGAGGAACACGGTGTCCACGGCGATCTCCCGCAGCGGGGTGCCCGGCTTCAGGTCCATATAGGACAGGGCCTTCTCCGCGGCGATCCGCTCGTTCTCGTCGCCGATCCGCTCCGGGTCGGGCACTTGGGCGCCCAGCGGCAATCCCTGCCCCGGGTTGGTGCCCCAGGTCACGAACGGCGTCAGCTCGTCGGCGTTCAAGTGGACTTCGGCGTCGAAGACGGCATCGTCGTCCGTGCGGAGCTCGCGCCAGTTTTCGACCGCCGCGTCCCAGTCAGCGCCCTGCGGGGCGTGCGGACGGCCCTTCAGGTAGGCGAACGTCGTCTCGTCCGGTGCGATGAGACCGGCGCGGGCGCCGGCTTCGATGGACATGTTGCACACCGTCATGCGCGCTTCCATCGACAGGTTCTCGATGGCGTTGCCGCGGTACTCGAGGACGTAGCCCTGTCCGCCGCCGGTCCCGATCTTCGCGATGACGGCGAGGATGATGTCCTTCGCCGTCACGCCGGGGCGCAGTTCGCCCTCCACGGTGATCGCCATCGTCTTGAATGGACGGAGCGGCAGCGTCTGGGTCGCCATCACGTGTTCGACCTCGGAGGTGCCGATCCCGAAGGCCATCGCGCCGAAGGCACCGTGTGTCGAGGTGTGACTGTCACCGCACACCACGGTCATTCCGGGCTGGGTCAGGCCCAGCTGCGGGCCGATGACGTGGACGATGCCCTGTTCGGCGTCGCCCATCGGGTGGAGGCGGACACCGAACTCCTTGCAGTTGCTGCGAAGGGTGTCGACCTGGGTGCGGGAAACGGGATCCGCGATCGGCAGCTCGATATCGATCGTCGGGACGTTGTGGTCCTCGGTCGCGATGGTGAGGTCCGGGCGGCGCAATGGCCTGCCCGCCAGCCGTAGTCCGTCGAACGCCTGCGGGCTGGTGACCTCGTGCAGCAGATGGAGGTCGATGTAGAGCAGGTCCGGCTCGGCCCCCTCGCCTCGCCGCACGAGGTGCGACTCCCACACTTTTTCGGCCAGTGTCCGGGGCATTTCCGGCTCCTCCCATGCGGTGAATGTGGTTCTTCCCACCATCTGGACATCTCAAACTTCGGGAAGATAGTATCGGCTTGTGGGACAGCATAGCGGTATCGGAGTACTCGACAAGGCCGTGGCCGTGCTTCAGGCCGTGGCCGAAGATCCTTGTGGCCTGGCAGAACTGTGCACGCGGACCGGTTTGCCGCGCGCGACGGCGCACCGGCTCGCGGTCGGCCTCGAGGTGCATCGCCTGTTACGGCGCGGGCCGGACGGGCGCTGGCGGCCGGGTACCGCGCTCGCCGAACTGGCGGGCGGCTCGACCGACCCGCTGCTCGACGCGGCGAGTTCGGTCCTGCCGAAATTGCGTGACATCACAGGGGAAAGCGTCCAGCTCTACCGCCGGGACGGCGTCCAGCGCGTCTGTGTTTCGACCGCGGAGCCGCCCAGCGGCCTTCGTGACACCGTGCCGATCGGGTCCAGGCTGCCGATGACGGCGGGCTCCGGCGCGAAGGTGCTCGCGGCTTGGTCGGATCCGCATACGCAGCGCACGATCCTGTCGGAAGCGGTCTACGGCGAGCGAACCCTACTCGAAGTCCGCCGGCGCGGCTGGGCTCAGAGCGTCGCGGAACGGGAGCCCGGTGTGGCGAGTGTCTCGGCGCCGGTGCGGGATTCGACGGGCACGGTCGTCGCCGCGGTGTCGGTTTCGGGCCCCATCGAACGCATCGGGCGCAAACCTGGCGCGCGGTGGGCAGCGGACCTCCTCGCCGCCGCTGACGCGCTCCAGGAACGCCTCTAGTAGCGCGTGAAGGCCCCCTTCCCTCGGCTCAGTCGAGGGAAGGGGGCCTTCACGCGATTTTCGCTAGGCCGTCGTCAACGCCGCGTAGTAGGGCTTCATCGACGGGTAGTACTCGTCGAAACCGGGCAACGGCTTGCCTTCGCGGGACGCCACCAGCTGGTCGAGGTAGAACTCCCAGCCGGGTCCGATGTCGCCGACCGCGTCCGCGGGCACCAGAAAGTGCGTGAACCGCAGCTCGGTCTCACCCTCCACTTCGGACAGCCGGAGTTCGAGCCTCCAGTTACCCATGTCGTCCGTCATCGCCAGCGCCAGCCTCCGTGGCGGCTCGCACGCCTCGACACGCATGTCGAACCACGGCTTCCCCTCCTCGAAGGACAGTTGCACCTTGATCGTCCGGCCGGGTGCGGCGTCGCCTTCCCACGGGCCGTACCACCTGGCGGTCCGGTCGGATTCGGTCAAGCTGGCCCAGACGTCGTCCATAGGGGCGCGGAACGTCCGGTGGAGTACCAGATCGCTGCCATCGCCGTTGCGGAACAACCGCCCGGTGGGTACTGGGCTCATGCCGTGTTCTCCCTTGCTGGCTTCGCCGGGGCGCCCGTGCGGCGCTCCCGGCGCGTTCGGTAGACCTCTGTCTCGAGTGCGTCGAAGCGGTGTTCCCAGCCGGACGGCCTCGTGAACTGCGCGAGCCACTCGGCGAGCTCGGCGAACCGACCGGGGTCGAGCAGATAGAACCGTTGCCTGCCGACCAGTTCGTCGTGAACCAGCCCGCTCTCGCGCAGGACGCGCAGATGCCTGCTCACCGCGGGCCTGCTGATTTCGAACCGCTCGGCGATCTCACCGGCCGAAAGCCGTCCCGCACGCAGCATCACCAGGATCTCCCGTCGCACGGGATCCGCGATCGCGCCGGCTACTTCGTCCACCCGGAAAGTGTAACCTACTGGTTACGCGTTAGGCAAGCCGCGACTCCGGCATGAATCACCGGAGAAGCGGGTCGCCGACCGTCCTGAAAGGACTCGGCTCAGAACTCGTCGGCGCGGGTCAGTTCGTGCTCGAAGGCGTCCGCACGGGCGGTGAGGGACTTCAGCGGCTGGTCGAACTCGCTGAGCAGGTTCAGGTCGATGAGGGGGATCGTGTGCTTGAGGAGCGCGACGCCGTCCACCACGGCGGCGCCGCCGACGGCCTCACCACCCGCCAGCTCGAGCAGGCGCCGGAGGTCGATCTTGTCCGCCCAGCCGACCGGGGACGAGATCTCCACCCACTCCGCTCCGTCGTGGTCGGGCAGATGATGCACGGACGCCTGCTGTCCGCGACCGTCCTCGGTGTCGATCCGGAACCGCAGCCAGCCGTCCCGTTCCTCGAGCACCTCGTACCGCGTCCGGACGAAATTGATCACGCCTGCCCAGATGGACACCCTCGTCACCTCTCGGTTCGCCTCCGTCTGCGATGTCGAGCATGGCACACCCTGGGCAGGCGGCGGCAACCGACGGCGGCTTGATCACCGGTAGGGCTGGAACAACTCGACCAGGTTGCCCGCGGGATCCCGAAGCAGGACTTGCCTGCCTCCGCGACCTTCGATGACTTCGCTCCGGAACTCGGCTCCAGAGCGGCGAAGTCCGGCCATCTTGCCATCGAGATCGGCCACCACGAGCTGGAACCGGTTCCAGCCGCCGGGCGCGGGAACGGAACCGTCCGGCAACTTCTGACCGGCGCCGCCCCCACCCTGTGGAGAGTTCAGCAGCAGCCGCAAATCACCGTGACGCAGCATCGCGAACCCCGGCCCCGGCCGCATGACCACATCGAAATCCAGTTGGCCGGTATAGAAACCGACGGCCTTCTCCACGTCGTCGACGATGTAGCGCACCCTGACTTCGTTCATCGGGATCACCAACCTTGCTGGTAGAGTCATCTATGATACACACATGTCCGATATCTCGACAGACCCGCGCATCGCCCGCTCGCGGCGCGTGATCCGCCGGGCCGCGCTGGCCGAGCTCGCCGAGGCCGGCTACGGCGGCTTCACCCTCGAGTCGGTCGCTGGGAGGGCGGGCGTCGGCCGAAGCACCGTTTACCGCCACTGGGGCAGCAAAACGGCCCTCATCGCCGACGCGCTCGAGACCCTCAACGTCCAGCCGTCCACCGAAGACCCGGCCGGAAGCGCCAGGGAGCGCGTAGAAACCCTGCTGCGCCATCTCGCCGAAGTACTCGCCGGTTCGCTGTTCGCCGACTGCCTGCCCGCCCTCATCCACGCGGCCGAACAGGACGAGACCGTGCGCGAATTCCTGCACGGCTACTCCGCGCGCCGCCGCCAAGCCCTCACCGACGCGATCTCCGACGGCGTCGAAACCGGGGAGTTCCCTGACTCCCTGGACCCGGATCTCGCGTCGCAGGCGCTTTCGGGGGCGCTGTTCTACCGGCGGTTCCTGACCGGGTCGCCGCTCGCCCCCGCAGAGGTGAGCGCTCTCGTCGACACCATGCTGTAGTCCCTCCACAGTGGACGTCGGGTCACCTCTCGTGAGTGGTAGTGACGGTTATTGAGCCGAAAGGCAAAGGTGTCGTGTCGGACTTCGACCGGACACTGGTGTCACGGTTGCCCCACTCTCGTCAGAGATCACGTCGGCGGGGTAGTGAAGGGCTCCTTGCCTACCCTCAGGGTAGGCAAGGAGGCCTTCACGGCCGGCTGAACGCCTGCGCGGGGGTGACCCACCCACGCCACCTTTGCCCAATCCCTCAATAGAACCGTCATTGCCGCTCACGAGGGCGAGACGGTCATCAGCCGGCCTTCGCCATCAGCCAGCCACGGTCGGCCGCCTTCGCCCCGGCCTGGAACCGGCTCCGCGCGCCCAGCCGGTTCATGATGTCGGCGACCATCCGCCGCACGGTACGAACGGAGATGCCCAGCCGGGCCGCGGCGGATTCGTCGGTCGCGCCGGAAACGAGCAGCGTCAGCAGTTCGCTCTCCCGGCAGCTCAGCATCGAAGCGTTCCCGGGCTCCGCGAGTTCCACAGGGGCGAGCGGTGCGGCGGCCTGCCAGATCCGCTCGAACAGGCCCACCGTCGCGGTGACCACCCCGGGCAGGTGGAACACCGCCGAACCCGTCTGTCCCCCGTTGTCCGCCGGCAGAACCACGGACTTCCGGTCGATCACGAGCGCGTCCATCGGCACCTCGGCGTCTGTGCGCACCTCCGCGCCGGCACGCGACACCCGGTTGAGCGCGGCGGACATCCGCGCCGAGTCGGGGAACAGCACCTTGTAGCGCACCCCCGGCCGCACGCTCGTGAGCGCGATCCGCCGGAACGCGGCGATCGCCGCCGAGCCCGAACCGGCACTCATGATCAGCACCTCACTTCTCGCGCCGGCGAGGAGCTCCGCCAGCCCGGCGCGTTCCCTGGCAGGTTCGTTGCCAACGACCAGGCTGAGCTGGCTCATCGTCTGAACGGTCATGGCGATGTACCTCACTTTTCCCCGCGCCGCGACGGGCGCCCGGTCGGCCCGGCGAGTTTCCGGAACTGCATGCGCCCACCTTCGCTGCCCGGATATGAGGTTTTGATGACAGGTGGCCGGGTTGGTCGTGAGTGGCGGTTCGTGTTCTAACCCGAATCGCCACTCACGACCACCTCGACCACGCACTCACCCTCAGTTGCGTCGATCACCATTATTGAAAACGATTATCTTTCTCGTTACTGTGACCCGGTGCTCGCCTCCCGACGTCCCCGGTCCCTGCTCACCTCCGCGACCGCCATCGCCCTGACCCTCACCCTCGCCGCCTGCGGAACCCCCACCGCGCCAGGCTCCTCCAGTGATCGCTTCGTCGTGATCGACGCCGAGGAGCTGGGCGACTTCAACCCGTTGACCGGGCATGGAAGCAACGGGGAGTCGAAGCTCTACGAGAGCCTGTACCGGGTCGCGGAGGGGCAGGACGACCGCATTCCCGACGCGGTGCCGGTCCTCGCCGCCGGCGCGCCGGAGCCGGTCGACGGCGACCTCGCCCATTGGCGGGTGCGGATCCGGCAGGGAGTCACGTTCTCGGACGGGTCCGCGTTCGGGCCGGAGGACGTGGTCGCCACGTACAACGCCGTGGTCGACCCCGCGTTCGCGTCGCCGATCGCCGCCAACTTCGACTTCGTCAAGTCGGCGCAAGCGACCGGTCCCGACACCGTCGACTTCTTCCTTAACGGGGCATACGGCGATGTGCCGCACCGGTTGTTCCTCGCGATCGCGCCGTCGGAGTCACTCGTGAAACCCGGCCCGGCCGACAAGCTGCCGTTGGGCGACCATCCTGTCGGCACCGGGCCGTACGCACTCACCGAACTGCGGCCCGACCAGGTCGTGCTCACCGCACGCGACGGGTATTGGGGCCAGAAACCGCAAGTGAAGACCTTCGTCGTGCTGAGGACCGACGACGACAAGGCCCGTGCGGCACAGCTTGCCGGCAACGCGGACGGCACCCGGCTGCCCCCGGCGCTGGCCAAGGCCGTCGCGAAGGACGGCTACCGCACCGTGACCGCGAAGGCCAACGACTGGCTCGGCGTCAGCCTGCCCAGTGGCAATCCCGTGGCAGGCGATCCCGCCGTCCGGCTCGCCCTGAATCTCGGCGTCGACCGCGCGGCGATGGTGCGCGACATCCTCAAGGGCGAGGGAACGCCGGTCTCGACCCTGGTCACCCCGCTGTTCGGCGACGCCTACGACCCGGCGCAGGACTTCACTTTCGACGCGGATCGCGCGCGAAAGGTCCTCGACGACGCCGGCTGGCGCGTCGGCGCGGACGGCGTCCGCGAACGGAACGGCCAACGGGCCAGGTTCGACGTGGCCTACTACCCCACCGAGACCTTGCGCCGCGATCTCACCATGGCGACAGTGTCCGACGCCAAGAAGATCGGGCTCGAAATGAACCCGGTGGCCGTGGACAAGTCGACGATGACGCCGCAGTACCTGGCCGCCACGGCGTTCCTGCTCGGCGGCGGTGGCCAGCCGTACACAGTGGACACCCAGCTGTACCCGAAGTTCCACTCCCGCTACGCCGAACCGGGCGTGGGTTCGAAGTGGGACAACGCTTCGGACTACGTGAACCCCGAGGTCGACCGCACACTCGAGGCGGCCCGCGTCGAACGTGATCCGGCCGAACGAGCGCGGCTGTACCGCGAGTTCCAGGCCGCGTACCATGCCGCGCCCGCCATGCTGGCACTCGTCTCGGAGAACCACGTCTATGTGGTGCGCGACAACGGATGGCGGTTCGGGACCACCGCGCTGGAGCCGCATACACACGGCGTGGCCTGGGGTCCGTGGTATTCGCTGGCCCGCTGGACGCGGCCGTGATCCGGTCGCGCCGCGCCCGCGTCGCCCGGATGGCGGGCCGTCGCCTGCTTTTCGGCCTCCCACTGGTCCTCGCCGTCTCGCTCGCCACCTTCGCCCTCGCGGCGGCGAGTCCGTTCGACCCGCTGGACGCGTACCTCGGCAGCGCCGGCGACGGGTTCACCGAGTCGGAACGCGCGACACTGCGGCACACCCTGGGACTGGATCAGAGCTGGATCTCCGCCTGGTGGCATTGGGCGACCGACGCCGTGAGCGGCGATCTCGGGTACTCGCGGACCTACCATGAACCGGTCGCGCAGGTGCTGGCCGACCGGCTCGGCTGGACAGCGCTGCTGGGTCTCACCGGCTCGGTGGTGGCGGTGGTGCTCGCCTTCGCTCTCGGTACGGCGGCAGGCCTTCGCCCCCGCGGACTCGCCGACCGCGCAATCAGCGCGATGTCCCTTGTGCTGCAGGCGGTCCCGCCGTTCATCGTCGCGCTGGGTTCGGTAATGGTCCTGGCCGTCACGCTGCGCCTGTTCCCCAGCTCAGGGCTCACGGATCCGGGCGAGGCCGTCACGGCCGCGTCGACGGCGCGCCACCTCGCCCTGCCGGCCCTGGTTCTCGGAGTCTCACAAGTGCCTTGGCTGGTATTGGGACTGCGCGAGACGATCGTCCGGGCGGCGGGCGGCGACGCCGTGCAGGGCGCTCGCGCCCGCGGACTTCCCCGCCGCGTGGTGGCCTTCGGGCATATCCTGCCGATGTCGGCGGCCCCGTTCTTCGCCCTCATCGGCGGCAGGCTGCCGGAGCTCCTGATCGGCGCCACCGTGGTGGAGACCGTCTTCGCGTGGCCGGGCCTCGGCGACGCGACCGTGGATTCCGCGCGGGCGCTGGACTTCCCTCTGCTGGCGATCGTCACGGTGTTCACCGTCGGACTCGTCCTGCTGGGCAACCTGGCCGCGGACGCCGCAGCCATCGCCGTCGACCCGAGGATCGAGGCCGATGGCTGACCACAAACGCGCCGTATGGGGTACGGCCGTGGCGCTCCTTGCCGCGTACGCGATCGTCACGCCCATCGTCCACCCGGTCGACGAGGCCATTACCGACTTCGCGGCGGGCGATCAGGGGCCCGGCGCCACGCACTGGTTCGGCACCGACTCCGCCGGCCGCGACCTGTTCACCTTGGTGGCCAAGGGAATGCAGGTGTCGCTGGGAATCTCGGTGGCGACCGCGGTCCTGTCCACCTTGATCGGACTGGCCGTCGGTGTCACCGCCGGCGCCTTCGGCGGCTGGTGGGACCGCATCGGGATGCGCCTCGCCGACGCGATGACCGCGATCCCGAGCCTCCTGCTCTCGCTGCTGATCGTCTCGCTGTTCCGGGGCTCGCTCACCGCCATCGTCATGTCGCTCGTTCTCACGCACTGGACGGCGACCGCCCGTGTCGTGCGCGCGGAACTGCTTCCCCTGCGGCGAGCCGAATACGTCGAGGTGGCCAGGCTTCGCGGGCTGCCCGCGCCGCGGATAGCCCGGATCCACTTCCTTCCGGTCGCCACGGGCCAGGCCTGGGTGGCGACCGTGCTGATCGTCGCCCACGCGGTGTGGCACGAGTCGACGCTGTCGTTTCTCGGCGTCGGGTTGCCGCCACATCAGGCATCGCTCGGCACGCTGCTCGCGGATGCGGGCGAAGCGCTGCTGCTCGGCCACTGGTGGCGGCTGGTGTTCCCCGCCGGGGCGATCGTGGCCGTCACCCTGGCACTGTCGGCCCTCGGGCGCTCATTCGCGGCAAAGCAGGCGGAGGTGACCGGATGACCCTGCTTCTCGAAAAGGCCGGTATCCGGATCGGTGAAGTGCACGCCCTCACCGACGTCGATCTCGTGGCCGTCCCTGGCAGACCGCATTTCGTGATCGGTGGCTCAGGTTCCGGGAAGTCCACGCTGTGCTCGGTCGTGACGGGACTCCTTCCCGCCGCTGCCCGGTTCACCGGAAGCGTGACGACGTCAGGAGTCGCCGCACCCGAGTTGTGGCGACACCGCGGGCGGATCGTCGGTGTCGTACCGCAATCCGCGATGACCTGCTTCACCCCGGTACGCCGGCTCGGCGGACAACTGGCGGAGACGGTGCGCCACCTGCGCGGCGAGCGCGGCCCACGCGAGCTACTCGACGTCGTCGGGCTCGAAGCCGGCGCGCTGAAGAAATACCCGCACGAGCTGTCGGGCGGGATGGTGCAGCGGGCCGCGATCGCCGCCGCGATCGCGGGTGACCCCCCGGTGGTCGTCGCGGACGAGCCGACGTCCGCGCTCGACGCACAGCGCTCACGGGACGTCATCGCGCTGCTCACGGAGCTGGCCGTACACCTGGATCGCGTCGTTCTCGTGACGACTCACGACATCGAAGCTTTCCGGGGAGCAACGGACGACGCCGATCTGTCGGTGATGTTCGCATCGCGGGTCGTCGAAACCGGCCCCGCCGCTGAGGTGCTCACGGCGCCGCAGCACGCGTACACCCGCGATCTTCTGGCCGCGGTGCCCGCCGATTACCGAAACGGAAGCTGATCCCATGCTCTCGGCACGTTCCGTCGCCGTCGGGCACGGCCGCACGGCCCTGCTCACCGGCGTCGATCTGGATCTCCATCCTGGGGAGATCGTCGGTTTGACCGGCCCGTCCGGCTGCGGCAAGACGTCATTGGCCCGCGTCCTCGCCGGACTGAATCCACCTCTCGAAGGCGAAGTGCTCCTGGACGGGGAGCCTCGGCCGCGCCGCCCCGACGGGCGCGTGACGATGCTGTTCCAGTCACCGAGGCGCGCATGCGATCCGCGCCTCACGCTGCGCCGCGCCATCGAAATCTGCGCCACCGGAAACGTCGGCTGGGAAGGCTTGTGCGCCAAGGCGGATCTGCCGATCGGCCTGCTCGACCGGTTGCCCGGCCAGGTGTCCGACGGGCAGCTGCAGCGCGCCGCGATCGCCCGCGCGCTCGCCGGCGAACCCGGCTACCTGCTGTGCGACGAAATGACGTCAGCCCTCGACCCGGCCACCACCGCGGCCGTGCTCTCCACCGTGCGACGCGCCGCCGACGACGGTGCCGGCGTGCTCTTCATCAGCCATGACATCCCCCTGGTCGACGCCTGTTGCGACCGTGTCCTCGAAGTGCGCGGGACTGATGTTTCCGCCTCCACAAGAAAGGTCGTCACTCGATGAACCCGTCTCTGCACATTCTCACCCGGACAGATCTGCGTGACCTCGAACTCGCACCACACGAGGCGATCACGACGGTCGAGGACGGCTATCTGGCCTACGCGTCCGGGAAATCACGGAACCCGGCCAAGTTGATGGTGCCGATGCCTGATCCCGAGCGGGACGCGGTCGCGTATTCGATGCTCGGCTACGACGGCTCGCTCGAGCAGGCGGCGTTCAAGACGAGCTACCGGCAGGGCAGCACGTCGGCGGAGAAGTACTACACGACCATCACCCTCTACGACGACACCACGGGTGCGCCGTTCGCGCTCATGGACTGCCACCGCGTCGGCGCCACCCGCACGCCCGCCAGCACCGCGTTGCTCGCGCGGGTCTGCGCCGCGCCGGGTGCGCGCACGGCGCTTATGGTCGGCACTGGCGCACAAGGGATCCGGACGCTGCCGTACCTGCTCACCGCCTTGCCGAAGCTGGACCGGTTGCGGTTGTTCGGCACCCATCCCGATGGCATCCGCGACAGCATCGCGGCGCTGACCGACCAGTTCCCGGATCGTGAGGTCGAGCTGGTCGACGATGTCGAGGCCGCGGCCCGCGAGTCCGACATCGTGATCGCGGCGTCCGGCCGTGCGGCGCATCCGAAGCTCCGGCTCGGCTGGCTTCCGCCGGGCGGGCTGCTGATTTCCGTGGCCAGCAAGGGAGTCCAGGAAGGCACCCTCGCCGAGGCCGACTACACGGTGGCCACCAGTGCCGCGCAGGTGGAGGTGACCGGGAGGCGGATGGCGGGGCCGGACGGCGTTTTCCGGATCGACGCCGAACTCCCCGAGATCCTTGCCGGTGGTGTGCCCGGCCGCCGCTCCGACGAGGACCGGGTATTCGCCTTCAGCAGCGGCATGATCATCACCGACATCCCGGTGGCACACGCACTCGCCGCGCGCGCCATCGCGGCCGGCCGCGGACGCGAGGTGGCCCTGTGGACGTGACCAGCGATTTGTCGCCACCTCTGCCCGCGCTCGAACGTCCGTGGGCTCGGAAGCTGCGCGACACCGCTACGCCGTGGGAAATCGCCCGCGCGGTCGGCGGCGGTCCGTTCCACGTGATCCACCCGGCGACCTTCGCGGAGAACCTCGGCGGCATGGTCGACGCGCTGGCCGCCGAGCGCACCGCCGGCACTGTCTACTTCGGAAAGAAGGCCAACAAGGCGGCGGCGTGGCTGCGTGAGTGCACGCGTCCCGGCACCGGGGTCGACGTCGCGAGCGTGCCCGAACTGGTGCACGCCCTCGGCAACGGAGTGCGCGGTGAGGCGATCGGGGTGACCGGCGCGGCCAAATCCGATGGCCTGCTGTGGCTCGCGTTGCGGCACGGTTGTCTGCTGGCGGTGGACGAGGCCGGTGAGCTGGAGCGGGTCGCGGCGCTTGCCCGGGATCTCGGTGAAACGGCCGACGTGTTGTTGCGGGTGCGCCCGGCGACGGCACCGGCGAGCCGGTTCGGCTTCGCCTCGGACGACGTCGCGGCCGCGGTACGCCGGTGTGCCGATCTGGGATCTGTCACCCTGCGCGGCTTCTCGTTCCACCTCGACGGTTACGACCCGGTCCCTCGCGCCGAGCTCGCCGCGAGCCTGGTCGAGTTGTGCCGGGATGCCCGCGCTTTCGGGCATCCCGCGTCGAAGATCAGTGTCGGCGGCGGGATCGCGGTGTCCTATGTGGATGCCGGGGACTGGGCCCGGTTCGAGGCGGGCAGACACGACGGCTGGTTCCACAGCGGACGTAATCCGGAGCGGACCTACCCGTACCACCAGTCGCCGACCGGCGCGGCGATGGTCACCACGATCCTGCGGCACGACGTCGGCGGTACGCCGCTCTCCGGCCGTCTCCGCGAAGCCGGCATCGAACTACTGCTGGAACCGGGCCGGGCGCTCGTCGACGGCGCCGGGTTCTCGGTGTTTCCGGTGCTGGGCCGCAAACCGAGCGGGGACCACCTGATCACCACCGTGGCCGGGCTCAGCATGAGCCTGTCCGAACAGTGGAAAGGCAGCGAGTTCCTGCCCGATCCGATCCTGGTGCGCGCCGGTGCGCCGAAGACGGGCGAGCCGGTTCGGACCGCCGTCGTGGGGTCGAGCTGTATGGAATACGACGTCCTCACCTGGCGAACGGTCGAGCTGCCCGCCGCGCCGGAGGTGGGCGATCTGATCGTCTATCCCAACACCGCGGGCTATCAGATGGACAAGAACGAGAGCGGCTTCCACCAGTTGCCGCTGCCGCCGAAGGTCGTGGTCGACGGTGACCGCTGGTGGCTCGACACCGACTACCCGATCCAGGAGATCCGATGACGATCGTCCAGCGCGCCTCCGACCTGATCGGGGACACGCCGCTGCTGGAACTCGCGCGCACCGGCACCGGGACCCGGCTGCTGCTGAAGCTCGATCAGTTGAACCCCACCGGCTCGTGCAAGGTGCGCATGGCCCGGCAGATGATCATCGAGGCGGAACGCGAAGGCAGGCTGCGGCCGGGTGGCCACATCGTGGAACCCACGTCCGGGAATACCGGCTGCGGGCTGGCGCTGGTCGCACTGGAACGCGGCTACCGGTTCACCGCCGTCGTCGACAGGCATGCGGCTCGCGAGAAACTGCGCATGTTGTCCGCGATGGGCGCGCAACTCGTGTTCGTCGACTGTCCCCCGGATGGCGGGGTCAGTTCCGTGCAGCGACGGGAGGTCGCGGCA
Organism: uncultured Actinomycetota bacterium; assembly: GCA_963766045.1. Lineage (GTDB taxonomy): Bacteria > Actinomycetota > Actinomycetes > Mycobacteriales > Pseudonocardiaceae > Amycolatopsis. The sequence continues at coordinate 875,246 of CAVXYN010000004.1, forward strand.
CGACTCGCGACCGAACTGGGCGCGTACCACCCCGATCAGCACAACAATCCCGGCAACGGCAACGGTTACGCGGGTCTGGCCGCGGAACTGCTGCGGCAGCTCGGCACCGTCGACGTGCTGGTCGCCGCGGTCGGCACCGGCGGCTCGCTGTGCGGCACGGTGCGCGGGCTGCGCGCGGCGGGCGCGCGGACCCGGTCGGTGGCGGTCGAACCCGCGGGATCGATCATCTTCGGCGGCCCGCCCGGCGTCTACCACCAGACCGGTGCGGGGAGTCCGGCCGGATTCCCGGTGGGCTCCAATGTGGACCTTTCCCTGATCGACCACGCCCACCGGGTGTCCGATTGCGACGCTTTCGCGGGCGCACGCGTCGTGGCGCGCCGAACCGGTCTACTGGTGGGCGGGACCACCGGCGGCGCGATCCAGGTCGCGTTGCGACGGTTGTTCGCGTATCCAGCCGGGAGCACGGTCGTAGTGCTGTGCAACGACGCCGGCGAGAAATACCTGGACTCGGTGTACGACGACGAATGGCTGCGCGAACGCGGAGTCCTGGACGAACTCGCCCACCGACGGGTGGAACGGTGGTTCACCACCTACGCCGTCTCGGTCCGGGCCGCCGCCCGCGACGGCTGGTCCGTACTCACTCCGGCGGCGGTTCCGGCACCGGTGGCGGTGGGCGTATGACCCGGACCCTGACCGCCCCGGCCGACGGCTATCGCACCCTCCTGTCGCTGGCGGCGCCGATCGCGGGAATCCAGCTCGCGCAGGTCGCGCTTACCAGCGTCGACCTGGCGATGCTGGGACTGCTCGGCGTTTCCGCGGTGGCGGCGGGCGGCCTCGCGATCCTGCTCTACAACCAGATCCGCACCATGTGCGTCGGTATGGTCACCGGTGTCGGGAACCTGGTCGCCACGGCCGCCGGGGCCGGTGAACGTCGCACCGGCCGGGGTGAACTCGACGACAAGGCGCGGGACGAGATCCGCTCGATGCTGCGGTCGGCGCTACTGGTCGCCACGCTGACCGCGGCGGTGGGCGCGGCCGTCCTCTGTGGACTCGCGCTGGTCCTGCCGTTGCTGGGCCAGCGCCCCGAGATCACCTCTCTCGCGAGCGCGATGATGTTCGCGCTCGCGGGTGGCTTGTTCCCGATGGTATGGCTGAACGTGCTGCGACAGTTCGCGGTCGGGCTGCGCCGCCCCGGCTCGCTGCTCGGAGTGACACTGGTGTCGATCGCGGTGAACGCGGTGGCCAACGCCGCGTTCATCTATGGCTGGGCCGGACTGCCGCGACTGGGTGTGGCGGGTGTCGGCTTGTCGACAACAGTGGTGCAATTCCTCACCCTCGCGGCGTTCGCCTCGACCATCCGCCGCGACCCGCGACTGCGCATGATGATGTCCCTCGCCGCGTGGCGTGCGGATCCGGTGGTGGTCCGGCGAATCGTCCGGCACGGCACGCCGATCTGTTTCACCTATGGCTCGGAAGCCGCGATCACGTCGATCGCGACCGTCCTCATGGGAGTGTTCGGGCCCGCCATGCTCGCCGCGTCGAACGTCGCGAACCAGCTCGCGTACATCGTCTACCAGTGCAACATCGGTCTGTCACAAGGCTCGTCGATCCTCGTCAGCCGCGCTGTCGGTCACGGCGAAGGTCGGTCGGCCTCGACGATCGCTCGGCGCGCCTTCACCCTGTCGTGGACGTTCATGGCGATCGTGAGCCTCGGCTATGTCCTTGTCCCGCAGGCCATGCTGTGGCCGTTCCTGCACGACGACACCGACGCGGCGGTTCTCGGCACCGCGTCGACCCTGCTGCTGTTCGCCGTCGTACAGCAATTCAGCAAGGGCACGCAGAACATCCTGGTCGGTCTGCTGCGGGGGTTCGGGGACACCGCCTCGGGTCTGCGGAGCACGCTCGTCGGGTACTGGGTGATCGGCGTGCCGGCCATGGTCGTTTGCGCGTACGTCTTCGGCTGGGGTGGCTGGGGTGTCTGGACCGGGCTGTGCGTGGGGTTCGCCGCGACCGCGGTCCTGCTTGGGCGGCGCGTTTTAGGGCTCGTGAGTGGTTATGGCCGTTAGTACCGTCAAAACCACTCACGAGCCACCGGGTGAGCCGAGCCCCCGTCCTCATCGTATTTTCATCTTCACCAGGGACGCTGTAAGGCGAAGGGAGGGACGGATGCATCTGGTCGTGGTCGACGACGAGGAGGCCGTGCGGGATTCGCTGTCCCGGACCCTGCGGTTCGAGGGCTACACCGTCTCCCTCGCCGCGGACGGCGCGGCCGGTCTGGAGCTGATCCGCGCGGAGAAGCCGGATGGGGTCGTGCTCGACCTGATGATGCCGGTCCTCGACGGGTTGGACAGCTGCCGCGTCCTGCGCGCCGAGGGGAATTTCGTCCCCATTCTCATGCTCACCGCGCGCAACGGGGTGTCCGATCGTGTCACCGGGCTCGACGCCGGCGCCGACGACTATCTGGTCAAGCCGTTCGCGTTGCAGGAACTGCTGGCGAGGGTCCGGGCGTTGCTGCGGCGGGTCGAGTACGACGCGCCACCACGGCCGGCGGGCGGGTCCACGCTGACATTCGCCGACGTCGTCCTCGATCCGGATACCCGGGAGGTCCGCCGCGGCGACCGGCCGATCCGGCTGACCCGCACCGAGTTCGCGATGCTCGAGACCTTTCTGCGGCACCCGAGGATCGTGCTCACCCGCGCCGCGATGTTCGAGCAGGTCTGGGGCTACGACTTCGGCGTCTCGTCGAACGGGCTGGACGTCTATGTCAGTTACCTTCGGCGAAAGCTCGAGGAACTCGGCGAGCCACGGCTTCTGCATACCGTGCGCGGCGTCGGTTACGTGCTCCGGGACGACCCGCTGTGAAACCTCGGTTGCGGTGGCGCGAGCGGTCGCTCCGTACCCGGCTCACCGTTCTCGTGGCGGTGGCCGTGGCGGTCGCGGTCGTGGTGATGTCGTTGACGTCGTGGGTACTGACCCGGACTTACCTCTACCTGCAGTTCGACGCACAGCTGCAGACCTACGCCCAAGTCGCGGCCAAGTCGGCGTCGCCGTCGGAGGCACTGGCGACGTTGCGCACGGTCGAGCGGCACGAGGCGGACAACGATCCCGGGACCGATCACGGCGACGTGCTCGCCGTGCAGTTCCTGAACTCCGACGGCACCAGGGCAGGTGACGCCGGCGCCCCGGCGACCATCCCGGTGGGGATCAAGGATCGTCAGGTCGCCTCGGGCGCGTCCGTCTCGGCGTCCGATGTGGACAAGATCGCCGGCGACCGCTATCGCATCTGGACCGTTGCCCGGCCCGACGGCGGTGCCGTCCAGGTCGTGCGTAACTCCGAAGGTCTGGAACGGACGCTCGGCGAACTCGGCTTCTGGCTGGGGACGGCCGGGCTGATCGGCATCCTCGGTGCCGCGCTGGCCGGTCGCGCGGTCGCCCGAACCGCGCTGCGCCCCGTCGACGCGCTCACCGTGGCGGCGGAGGACATCGCCCGCACGCAGGAGATTTCGACCGGCATCGCGGTCACCGGCAAAGACGAACTCGCTCGGCTGGCCGAGGCGTTCAACGCGATGCTCAGCGCGCTGAGGGACTCGCGAGACGAGCAACGACGGCTGGTCCAGGACGCCGGCCACGAGCTGCGGACGCCGTTGACCAGTCTGCGCAACAACATCGAGCTCCTGATCCACGCCGACGATCAGGATCGCGCGCTGCCCGCCGAGGACCGTGCCCGGTTGCTGGCCGATCTCGGCGTGCAGTCCGCCGAGCTGACCGCCTTGATGCAGGAACTCGTCGACCTGTCCACCGGGGACCACGAACCCGAACCGGTCGACCGGGTCGACCTCGCCGACGTGCTAGGCGCGACCGCCGAACGCGTCCGGGCGCGGTCACCGCAGATCAGGTTCGACATCGAACTCACCTCCGCGGAGGTGAACGGCAGGGCCGCCGCCCTGGAGCGTGCCGTGCTCAACGTGCTCGACAACGCCGCGAAATGGAGCCCGCCCGGCGGCGTCGTCACAGCCGGAATCGTGCGCGACGACGAAAGCGTCCCGCCACAGGCCCGGATCGTGGTGTCGGACCAGGGACCGGGGATCGCCGCGGTCGACCTCCCGCATGTGTTCGAGCGGTTCTACCGCGCAGAAGCCGCCCGATCACGCCCCGGTTCCGGGCTCGGCCTCGCCATCGTCGAACAGGTCGTCACCCAGCACGGTGGCACGGTGTACGCCGGGCACGGTGAGGGTTCGGGAGCGCGGTTCGAGCTGACGTTCCCGCTGGCGGAGCCGGTTTCTTAAGCAAACTCCGGCACATTTTCATCAGGTTCTCATCGAACCCGGCCACCGTCGTACAGGTGACCACGAGCCTTGAACGCCCCATCCGGACGAACCGCCCGGCGTGGTTCGCGATCGGCCTCGCCGCCACCTCGCTGGCCCTGATCTCCATCCTGTCGCTGGCGTTCACCACCTACGTCGACCCGATCCGCGACCCGGTCAGCGACTACGGACTCCATGCCGGCACCGGCGACTGGTTCACCTTCGCCGTCCTGCTCGTGCTGATCGCCTGGGTCGCGCTCGCCGAGGCGGCCAGACTCTCAGCTGTGCCGGCCGACCGGACCACGAAAGTCCTTTTCGGACTTTGGGGAGCCGGCCTGATCGTCGTGCTGATCTTCCCCGGCAACGCGACCACGACGGAATCCACAGTGCACGGTGAGATCCACCGCTTCGGCGGAGTCCTCCTGTTCGGTGCTCTCCCGCTCGCGTGCGCGACTCTCGCGCGGCGGCTGCGCGGGGAACCCGGCTGGACGCACGCCGCCAGGCCGCTGCGCGCGAGTGCTCTCGCGGGAGCGATCACTGCGGCCGCGTTCGGAGTCGCGCAGTTCGTGCCCGCTCTCCCACAGGGCCTGTTGCAGCGGATCGCGTTGATCACGCAACTCGTCGTCATCGTCACGGCGGCGCTGGCGATCAGGGGCGCGGAGCGATGACCCTGCTGGCCATCGCCTTCGCCTTGCTGGCGGCGTGCTTCTTCGCCGCGGGTGTGCGCCTGCAGCACGGTTCGGTGCGTGCCGAGAACGCGGGCGACAAGCTCGGGATCAGGGCGCTCACCTCGGTGATGCGCAGCCGCGCCTGGTTGGGCGGAACATCGCTCGCGGTCGCGGGCGCCGCGCTGCACCTGGTCGCGCTTTCCCTTGCGCCACTGGCGATCGTCCAGCCGATCGGCGTCCTGAGCCTGGTGCTGACCGTGCTGATCGGGAACCCGGCACGCTCACCCCGGGTCCTGGCGGCGGTCGCCGTGGTCTGCGCCGGAGTCGGCGGTTTCGTTCTGCTGTCCACCTCGGCGGCCACCGAGGCTCCGATTCCTTCTCTCGCAGCCGCGCAGCCAGCCGTCCTGATCGGCGTCGTCGTCGCCGTGGCATCCCGTTGCGTTCGCGGCTGTGCCCGTTGCCTGGCCCAAAGTTCGGCCGCGGCCGTCCTATTCGGACTCGGCGCCGCCATCATGCGGGTCGCCTCCCTGCACATACTGGATGCCTCCCCGGCGCCGGGGTTCACTCTCCTCGCCGAAGCCGCCGTTCTCCTGCTCATGGGCGGCTGGCTGCTGCACCAGTCCTACGCGACCGGGCCGGCGGCCGTCGCCGTCGCCGCCACGACCGTGCTCGACCCGCTCACCGCGGTCGCCACCAGCGCCCTCTTCTTCGGTGAGCACCCCGCCACTTCCCCGGCCGTAGTCGCCATTCAGGCCGGGCTGGCTCTCGTCGCCATCGCGGGAGTCGCCGTGCTCGCCCGCTCCATTCCAGACCAGCGAACCGAGGAGAACACAGTGCTTAAGTCCCGATCCAAATCCGGCCTGCGCATCCTCGTCGGTGCGGACACCTTTCCGCCCGATATCAACGGCGCGGCACACTTCGCAGACCGGCTCGTCCGGGGACTGGCCGGCCGCGGCCATGACGTCCACGTCCTGACTCCCCAGCCACACAACGACTTCGTGCCCGACGAGGCGTACACGTCGCATCACGCCGTCTCCCGCCGGACACCGTTCCATCCGACGTTCCGCTTCAGTACGCCACGGCTCGCCCGGCACGCCGCGAACGAGCTCCTTGACCGCATCCGGCCGGACGTCGTCCACGTCCAGTCCCATTTCGGGGTCGGCCGGGCCCTGCTGGCCGCCGCACGCGAACGAGGTATCCCCACCATCGCGACGAACCACTTCATGCCCGAGAACCTGCTCGGCTACGTCTCCCTGCCGCGGCCGATCGCGTCGGCTCTGACCAGGCTGGCCTGGCGGGATTTCGTCCGGGTGTACCGGCAGGCCGACGTCGTCACGACGCCGACGTTGCGGGCGGCCCGGCTCATCGACGGCCGTGGTCTCCCCGGCAAACCCGTGGTGGTGTCGTGCGGGATCGACATCGCCCACTATGAGCCGGCCATCCAAGAGGTCTCCGACGACCTCGTCCGGGCGCTGTTCGTCGGACGGTTGGACGCCGAGAAGAACGTCGACCAGCTGATCCGGGCGCTCCTTCACGCCCCCGGAGTGCACGCGGAGATCGTCGGGGACGGGTCATGCCGGGGGCGACTACAGGACCTCGCGCAGGCGATCGGCGTCGCCGACCGCGTCACTTTCCACGGCATAGTCAGCGACGCGGAGCTCGTACGCGCCTACCGGAGCAGCCAGCTCTTCTGCATGCCCGGCACGGCCGAACTGCAGAGCATCGCCACGATGGAGGCGATGGCCGCGGGCCTGCCCGTCCTCGCCGCCGATGCCATGGCGCTGCCGCACCTGGTCTACTCCGGTCTCAACGGCTATCTCTTCCGGCCCGGGAACGTGGCAGAACTCGGCGAGCATCTCGCCGCCCTTGCCGCGAACCCGGAAAAGCGAGTCGTGATGGGCGAAGCCGGACGCAAGGTAGTCGCGCGGCACAGCATCTCCCGGACTCTCGAGACCTTCGAAGAGCTCTATCGCACGACTGCCGGACTCGAGCTCGCCGAACCGCTGTCGGCCGCCGCCGCCGTCTGAACGGCTCAGAGTTCTCCGGCCCGCTGGTAGAGATTCCGCACGGGGTCGGTGAAGGCCGCGCCGGTGATGTTCTCGGTGACCCCGTCCTCGTTGAGCGTGCCCCGGCTGGTGACCGTGAAAATGGTCCCCTTGCCGGTGGCGGGGTCGAAGTTCCTCATCCAGGGACCGCCACTCGAACCCCCGGCCAGATCGCAATCCGTTTCCCACGAGGAAGTGACCGAGTTGACGTCGAGGGTGGCGGGGCGCACGCAGGAAAGCAGCGCCTCGCCCCCGGCCAGCTTCGACACCGGATAGCCGAGGATGGCCGTGTCCACAGGGGACGGTGGGTGTTCGAAGGAGATGTCCTGGGTCCCGGCCACTTCGGCCACATGCTGCCCGCCGACGGGGTCCAGGGCGATCACCGCGTGGTCGTCCGTCCCGCTCGACGGGCCCGGATACGTGGCGGACCAGGCGAACGCCCGCGCCGGGAACACGCCATACGGCATCTTCCCGTGGTCATAGCCCGGCACGAACACGACGTTGACGATCTTGATCGGATTGTCCCACCGGTCCGTGCCCCCGTTGACGCAGTGTCCGGCGGTGAAGGCGACATCCTTGCTGGAACTGGGCACCACGGTCGCCGTGCAGGATTCGTCGCCGCCAGGCACCGCGGTGAAGAACAGCCGCCCGACACCCGCCGGGATCGGACCTTCCCACTTCTTGCCGATCTTTTCGGCCGGGGGCAGGGAATCATCGCCGACCCACTGCCGCATCCGCTCCGGTGTCCAGTAGGACAACGCCGCGGCGCGGTCCTGCTCGCTCACCTTGGTCACCACCTGATCGCCTTCGGCCGCTGACGCCGGGACGGCCGCAACCGACAGCACGGCGACGACAATCGACAGTACGGCGGCGATTCGTGAAGGTGCGTGTTTCGAACGCGGCTTGATCAGGTTCATACACAGTGGACGCTTCGGCAATCGGTCAGGTTGTTCCCGTTCTGTCCAGGGTGGATGGACGAAGGGACAAACTTGGAAATTGCCCGCGAAATCCACATCGAATACCACACGCGCTGAACCGCACCGCCGAAATAACCAAAAAAGCCGTGACCATTTCGGTCACGGCTCCGGGCAAAACTGCTTGTACCCCCGATGGGATTCGAACCCACGCTACCGGCGTGAGAGGCCGGCGTCCTAGGCCGCTAGACGACGGGGGCTTAGGATCTTCCCCTCCTCGAGAGGAGGTTTTCAGTTGTTGTCCTGCTGTGTTGCGGTAGAGAACTTACCAGATCGGGTTTCCCGCCTTCGCAGGGGGGTCACTCTGTGTTCACTCCGGGGAGTTCTCCAGCTGGGGTACCAGGACTCGAACCTAGACTAACTGGACCAGAACCAGTCGTGCTGCCAATTACACCATACCCCAGTGAAGCACTGTTCCGATCTTGACCGGCTCAGCACCGCACGAGAAGAAATACTAGAGCACGCCGTTCCGCAGCGTGAAAGCGGGGGTGTCCGACGCGCGCTGGGCCGGGACGCCGAGCTTGGCGAACTCGGAAACGAGCAGCTCAGGGAGCTCGTCGAGGCCGGAGATGGTGTGGACGCCCGCCGGCGCGCGCTCGGCGATGCCGTCGCGGTCGAGCCAGACGGCTCCGAGGCCGGCGTCGCGGGCCCCGATGGCGTCGGTGTCGAGCTTGTCGCCGACGTGGACGGCCTGGGCGGGATCGCAGCCGAGGCCGAGGCAGACCGAGTGGAACATCACCGGGTCGGGTTTGGCTACTCCGAGTTCACCGGCGATCGCCACGTGGTCGAAGAACCGGGCGAGGCCGAGATCGGCGATCTTCTTGCGCTGATGAACGCCGGAGGCATTGGTGACGGCGGCGATGAGGACGCCTGCGGCCCGCAGCCATTCCAGACAAGGGAGGACATCTTCGAACAATTGCCACGAACGGGTGAGGATCTCGCGACGGCGTCTCTCGAAACCGGCGACCTGGTCGTCGTCGGCCAGAATTCCGATCTCCGCGAGGAAGCATTCAGTACGCCTGTGATGCATGGTCGAGTAGTCGATTTCGCCCGCCACGACCAGCGCGACATGCTCCTCGGTGATCAGATCCCATAATGGCCAAAGATCGTGTTGGCCGGTGAGCGCGTGCAGGCCGAGCCGGATCGCCGCCGTGCAATCGATCAAGGTGTCGTCGATGTCAAGACACACCAGCCGCAACTCCGGCGGCGCCCAGGGGGCCGAGGCTGCCGGGGCGGCTGGTGTGGTTCGTGACGGGGTCCGGGGCACGAGGGCGAAATCCACCAAGTGAGGCTAGGGCACTCAGCGCGATCGCGACTCTGCCGAAAAGGTGATTAAGGCTGCTCTGTTTCGGCGCGGGCCCTCTACTCCCAGTTGGTGAGATGTCGTGTTTTAGTTACCGGGCAACACGGAACGCAAACGACCGAGTGAAATATCGCGGCCGAGAAGTTCCATGGATTCGTAGAGCGGCGGAGACACCGTACGCCCCGTGACGGCGACCCGGACAGGCGCGAAAGCCTTGCGGGGCTTGAGACCCAGACCGTCCACAAGGGCATCCTTGAGTGCCTGCTCGATCGCGGCGGTTTCCCAGGCGGGGAGCGCTTCGAGCGCCTCGATCGCGGCCCGCAGCACGGGTTCCGCGGCGTCGCCGAGGTTCTTCGCCGCGGCGTCTTCCTCCGGCGAGAAATCGGCTTCGTCGACAAAAAGGAATCGCACCATGGCGACCGCGTCGGAAAGAACCGTGACACGCTCCTGCACCAACGGCGAGATCGCGTTGAGCCTGGCCAGCTGGGCTTCTGACGGCTCGGCCGGAAGTACTTCCCCGGCAACGAGATACGGCACGACCCTGGCGGCGAAGTCTTCGGCGGACAGCGCGCGGACGTGCGTGCCGTTGATCGCCTCGGCCTTCTTGAGGTCGAACCGCGCCGGGTTGGCGCTGACCTTGGTCACGTCGAAGGCTTCGACGAGCTCGGCGACGCTGAACACGTCGCGGTCGTCGGCGATGGACCAGCCGAGCAGGGCGAGATAGTTGAGCAGGCCCTCCGGGATGAACCCGCGGTCGCGATAGTTGAAGAGGTTCGACTGAGGGTCGCGTTTGGACAGTTTCTTGTTGCCTTCGCCCATGACGTAAGGCAGGTGCCCGAATTCCGGGGTGAACTCGGCGACTCCGATCCGACGCAGCGCGGAGTACAGTGCGAGCTGGCGCGGAGTCGAGGGCAGCAGGTCCTCACCGCGCAGCACGTGCGTGATCCGCATCAGTGCGTCGTCGACCGGGTTGGTCAGCGTGTACAGCGGTTCCCCGTTGGCACGCACCAGAACCGGATCCGGGATGGTGCCACCGGGGAAGGTGATCTCACCGCGCACCAGGTCGTTCCAGGTGAGGTCGGTCTCGGGCATCCGGAGCCGCAGGACCGGAAGCCGGCCTTCCGCTCGGTAGGCCTCCCGCTGTTCCTCGGTGAGGTCGCGGTCGAAGTTGTCGTAGCCCAGCTTCGGGTCGAGCCCGGCCGACTTGCGGCGCGCCTCGACCTCTTCGTTGCTGGAGAACGCCTCGTACAGCTCTCCCGCGGCGAGCAGCTTCGCCGCGACGTCGGCGTAGATCTCGCGCCGCTCGCTCTGCCGGTACGGCCCGTATTCGCCGCCGGCCTCGGGGCCTTCATCCCAGTCCATGCCGAGCCAGCGCAGCGCCTCGATCAGCTGTTCGTAGGACTCCTGCGAGTCACGCGCGGCGTCGGTGTCCTCGATGCGGAACACCAGTTTGCCGCCGTTGTGACGGGCGAAGGCCCAGTTGAACAGGGCTGTCCGGATCAGCCCCACGTGCGGGGTCCCGGTCGGCGAGGGGCAGAAGCGCGCGCGTACCGCTGAAGTCTCAGTCATAGCCCGATCAGCGTATCTGTCCCGGCCACGCTTGACGCACCGACCGCCCGGGTGCATGCTGGACTTATTCAACAAGCGATGAATAAGCAACCTGGTGATAGGGGTGGAAACGATGAACGAACGCACGAGCTGCGCGATCATCGGTGGCGGGCCCGCGGGCATGGTGGCCGGACTGATCCTCGCCAGGGGCGGGGTCGAGGTGACGGTGCTGGAGAAGCACCCGGACTTCCTGCGCGACTTCCGGGGCGACACGGTGCACCCGAGCACGTTGACCCTGCTCGACGAGCTCGGCCTCGGCGAGAAGTTCCACGACATCCCGCACAGCGAACTCACCTCGGCGGGATTCCCGACCGAGGACGGCAAGATGATGCTGCTGGCCGATTTCACCCGGCTGAACGTCCCGCACAAGTACATCGCGATGGTTCCGCAGTGGGACTTCCTCGACCTGCTCGCCGATTCCGCGGCGAAGGAGCCGAATTTCACGCTGCGGGTGAGCACCGAGATGACGGGCCTGATCCGCGAGAACGGCCGGGTGGCAGGCATCCGCTACCGCGAGGCCGGCGGTGAGACCGGTGAACTGCGCGCCGACCTGGTGATCGCGGCCGATGGGCGCGGGTCACTCGCGCGACGCGAGGCCGGGCTGGTCCCGAAGGAGTTCGACACCCCGTTCGACGCGTGGTGGTTCCGGATCTCCCGCAAGGACGAGGAATTCGGGAACATGCTGACCCCGAAAATGCACGACCGCCGGTTCGCCGTACCGCTCCCCCGCAAGGGCTACTACCAGGTCGCCTACCTGGGCCCGAAGGGCCGGGACCTGCGAGAAATGGGCATCGAGTGGTTCCGTGAGAACGTCGCCGCGGTCGTCCCCGAGTTCGCCGACCGGGTGCACGAGCTGAAGACCACCGACGACGTGAAGTTCCTCGACGTCAAGCTGAACCGGCTGCACACCTGGCACGTCGACGGGCTGCTCTGCATCGGCGACGCGGCGCACGCGATGTCCCCGGTCGGCGGTGTCGGCATCAACCTGGCGGTTCAGGACGCGGTCGCGGCCGCCACCCTGCTCGCCGAGCCGCTGCGGCGCGGCAGGCCGACCACGTCGGAGCTGGCGAAGGTCCGGTCCCGCCGTCTCGCGCCGACGATGCTGGTGCAGGGGCTGCAGAGACTGCTGCACAAGTCCGTCATGCGGCCGGTCATGGAGGGCAGGCGCAACGGCCCGCCCGCGCCGATGATCAAGCTGTTCAAGCGGTTCCCGGTGCTGTCGTACCTGCCGGCACGGCTGCTGGGGATCGGGTTCCGGCCCGAGCACGCGCCGGCGTTCGCGCGGCGGGCGATGGAGCCGGTCGACGGCTAGGCCCGCGATGCCATGAACGGTCCGTTCATAGCACTTGAGTCAGACGTCCTGGACCGGGTTGGTCAGGGTGCCGATGCCTTCGATGGTGATCGACACCGTCTGGCCGTCGGTGATCGGGCCGACGCCTTCGGGCGTGCCGGTCAGGATGACGTCGCCGGGCAGCAGCGTCATCACCCCGGAGACGAACTCGACCAGCTCGGGGATCTTGTGCACCAGGTCCGACGTACGGCCGTCCTGCAGCAGCTCGCCGTCGACCTCGGCCCTGAGCGCGAGGTCGGACGCGTCGATCGAGGTCTCGATCCACGGCCCGAGCGGGCAGAAGGTGTCGAAGCCCTTCGCGCGGCCCCACTGGCCGTCGGACTTCTGCAGCTCACGGGCGCTCACGTCGTTGGCGACGGTGTAGCCGAGGATCGCGCTCGCCGCGCGGGCCGCGGGGACGTTCTTCACCGGCTGCCCGATGACGATCGCGAGCTCACCCTCGAAGTCGACGCGGCCGACACCGCCGGGGCGGCGGATGGGGGCGTTCGGGCCGATCACGGTGGTGGACGGCTTGATGAACAGCATCGGGTCCTTGGGGACCTCGTTGCCGAACTCGGCGGCGTGCTTCGCGTAGTTGCGGCCGACGGCGATCACCTTCGACGGCAGGATCGGCGCGAGCAGCCGGACGTCGGCCAGCGGCCAGCGCTTGCCGGTGAAATTCGGGGTGCCGAAGGGGTGCTCGGCGATTTCCAGTACCTGGGCCTCGTCACCGTCCCCTTCGACCGAAGCGAACGCGACACCACCGGGATGAGCAATACGGGCTAGACGCACTACCCCACTCTACGACGTCCCCTGACCTTGGGCGACGGTGAGGGCTTTGTGGACGAGGGCGTCACACAAGGCGAGCCAGCTCGCCTCGACGATGTTGCCGTGCACACCGACCGTGGTCCATTCCCGCTCACCGTCACTGGTCTCGACAAGTACCCGCGTGACGGCATCGGTGCCCGGATGGCCGGGCAGAATGCGCACCTTGTAGTCGGCCAGCTCGACACTGTCCAACCAGGACAGGTGCGGACTCAGTGCCTCGCGCAGCGCGGCGTCCAGTGCGTGCACCGGGCCGTTGCCTTCGGCGGTCGCGATCACCCGCTGCCCGGCGACGTGCACCTTCACCGTCGCTTCCGAGACGACCTCGCCGCCGGACCGGTGATCCAGCACGACCCGGTAGGACTCGAGTTCGAACGGCGGGACGTCGAGGACGTCGCTTTGCGGGCCCTCGAGTTCGCGGCGCATCAACAGTTCCAGCGAGGCGTCCGCGGCTTCGAACGACCAGCCTTCGGATTCGAGCTGTTTCACCTTCTTCACGGTGCTCGTCAATGCCTCCGGCTGGCCGGCAAGGTCGACCCCGAGCTCACGTCCCTTGAGCTCCAGGCTGGCCCTGCCGGCCATTTCGGTGACCAGTACCCGCATGTCATTGCCGACAGAAGTTGGATCGATGTGGTTGTACAACAACGGATCCACCTTGATCGCGCTCGCGTGCAGTCCCGCCTTGTGGGCGAAGGCCGACCCCCCTACGTAAGCCTGGTGGGTGTAGGGGGCGATGTTCGCGATTTCGGCAAGGGCATGGGAGACCCGGGTGAGCTCGGCGGCGCCTCCGGTCGGGAGCACCTCCATACCGAGTTTGGCCACCAGATTTCCCGTAACGGCGAACAGATCGGCGTTGCCTGCCCGTTCCCCGTAACCATTGGCGGTGCACTGGACGTGCGTCACGCCGGCCTGCACGGCGGCGACGGAATTCGCCACCGCGCAGGAAGTGTCGTCCTGACAATGGATTCCGAGCCGGAACCCGGTCCTGTCCTTGACCTCGCGGACGGTTTCCGCGAGGCCGAGCGGCAGCTGGCCGCCATTGGTGTCGCACAGCACGGCGACGTCGGCACCGGCGTTGACTCCCGCGTCGAGCACCTTCAGAGAGGTGTCCGGGGAGAACGCGTAGCCGTCGAAAAAGTGTTCCGCGTCAAGGAAGACGCGCCGGCCTTCACCGACGAGGAAGGCGACGGTGTCCCGCACCATCGCGCAGGCTTCGTCCACATCGACCCGAAGCGCGCGCTCGATGTGACGAAGGTCCGATTTGGCCACCAGCGTGATCACCGGCGCCTGGGAATCGAGCAGGGCCCGCACCTGCGCGTCCCGGTCCGCGGTGGTCCCGGCCTTGCGGGTCGCGCCGAACGCGACCAGTGCGGCGTGGCGAAGTTTCAGTTCCCCGGACGCGGCCCGTGCGAAGAACTCCGTGTCCTTGGGCAGCGCGCCCGGCCAGCCGCCCTCGATGAACCCGACCCCCAGCTCGTCGAGCAACCGGGCCACCGCCAGCTTGTCCGTGACGGAGTAGGAGATCCCCTCACGCTGCGCGCCGTCGCGCAACGTCGTGTCGTAGAGGTGGAAGGCGTCGCCGAGCGGTGTATCGGCGGGCTCCTTGCGGTTCACGGGGTTCATCTCCTCATGGCGGGAAGGCTGGTTCAGGCAACGCTGTGTTTTTGAAAACAAAAAAACCTCCCGCATGGGTGCGAGAGGTTGCGCGCCGGAGGCTCTTGTGGAGCGTCTACCCGGCGCGCTCGGCGATAATGATGGTGCAGGAAGTCACGAAGGCATCATGGCACACGCTCCGCCGGGCGTCCACAAGCCGGGCGGAAGATCCCACCTTCTGGGAGTCGGCCCTGGGCGCCGGACGCGATGAAGGGGCCTTTCATCGCAAATTTTGCGATGAAAGGCCCCTTCATTACGGAGCTCAGAGGGTCACGACTGCGTGACCGGCCGCACGTTCGACGAGACGAGCGCCGCCAGCCGGTCACCGATCGCGTGCGTCGCACCGGGCGACGCCTGGTCGCGGGTCGCGAGATCGAAGGCAACCGAGGCCTCGATCCGGCGCGCCGACTCCTTCTGCCCGAGGTGGTCCAGCAGCAGCGAAACCGACAGCACCGCGGCGGTCGGGTCCGCGAGACCCTGGCCCGCGATATCCGGCGCGCTGCCGTGTACCGGCTCGAACATGCTCGGGTTGCGCCGGGTGATGTCGAGGTTTCCGCTCGCCGCCAGCCCGATGCCACCGGTCACCGCCGCCGCGAGGTCGGTGATGATGTCGCCGAACAGGTTGTCGGTCACCACGACGTCGAACCGGGACGGGTCGGTCACCAGGTGGATCGTCGCCGCGTCCACATGGGAATAGGCGACCGTGACCCCGGGGTGCTCGAGCGAGACCTCTTCGACTATGCGCGACCACAGCGAACCCGCGTACTCGAGCACGTTCGTCTTGTGCAGCAGTGTCAGGTGCTTACGCGGCCGGGCCTCGGCGCGGTTGAACGCGTCGGTCACCACGCGCCGGACGCCGAACGCCGTGTTGACGCTGACCTCCGTCGCGATCTCGTGCTCGGTGTCCTTGCGCAGCAAGCCACCGTTGCCCGCGTAGGGACCTTCGGTGCCTTCACGCACGACGACCATGTCGATCTCGCCGGACTCGGCGAGCGGTCCGCGCACACCCGGGTACAGCCGCGCCGGGCGGAGGTTCACATGGTGGTCGAGCTCGAACCGCAGCCGCAGCAGCAGCCCGCGCTCCAGGATTCCGCTCGGCACCGTCGGGTCGCCCACCGCGCCCAGCAGGATCGCATCGTGCTGGCGGAGTTCACCGAGCACAGACTCCGGAAGCAGCTCGCCGGTGGAGTGCCACCGGGCGGCGCCGAGGTCGTAGTTCGTGATCTCCGCCGTCGGTACTACTTCACCGAGCACCTTGAGCGCCTCGGAGACCACCTCGGGCCCGATCCCGTCTCCTGGGATCACCGCGAGCCGCATCCACACACCTCCGTAGACCAGGCCACCGGCAGGTCCGGATGGCCCATCCGCAAGAAAACGCCAGCAGCGGAAGGTTACCGGCCGTAGCCCGGTAGCCGTAGCCGCACCACCCTTATGCCGGAACCTCCCGCATTGCGAGACAGCCGATAGGGTGAAAAAAGGAAAGGACGCCCTGGCACTAAGCGTGCTGCCAGGGCGTCCTCCACCTCATCTAACGCGGTTCACCGCAGGTCGGCTCAGCCCACCCCGATCGGCTGACGCCCGGTGTGCCGCCCACCGTTACCCGGACGGTCGACACCCGAGTTGCCGCCGCCCGGTGCCGCCTGGATCTTCACCACGGCCGCCCGGTTGCCCGAAGCGTTGTGGTGCTCGATCGCCAGCAGCCCGAGGACGGTGTCCTGCGCGGCCGCGTTGCGGTTGACCACCAGCGCCGTGCCCGGCTTCGCGACGTAGCCCAGCGCGGCGTCGCCGCCACCCTGAACCGAGTACGCGGGAGCCAGCGCGTCGAACGAAAGCGGCGTGCCGACGTAGTCGATGGTCGACGAGTCGGCGCCCGGAGCGGCGTAGAACCCGGAGGTCCCGACCGTGTAGCTGATCCGGTGCGACGCGGCGTTCGGGTCGATGCCCAGCGCTGCGACGCTCACCGGCAGCACGACGACGTTGGTGTCGAACACGTTGGTGTCGACGTCGCCGAGCTGACCGTTGACCGCCTGGATGTCCACCTGCGGGAAGCCCGGCTTCAGCGCCACCGTGACCGCGACCAGGACGTCGGTCGCCGTCACCTTGGTCACGTAGGTTTCGAAGTCCGGCACGCCGTCGCCCGTGGTGTCGATGTCCACGAACGGCGAGGTGTTGCTGCCAAGGTTGGCCAGGTTGCTCCAAGTGGTGAGACCGAACGCCAGGAGCGCGTTCTCCGGCTCACCCTGCGCCTTGGCCAGCGGGGCCGTCGACGCCGCACCGACGTAACGCAGGTCGGCACCCTTCGCGGTTTCGTTCAGCGTGCAGTCCGTGGTGACCGAACCGTCGCATTCCGGCAACTGCGGGGATTCCGCCTGCAGCTCCAGGACACTGATCAGCGAGCGGTACCGCTGCGCACCCGAACCCTGGTCGACGCCCTTGCCGGTCAGGTTCAGGACGGCCTGCTCCTGGCCCGCCCCGAAGTTGACCGTGCCCGGGGTGTTGATCGTCGAAACCGGCTTCGGCGCGGAGTACACCGAAAGCCGCAGCGGCACGGTGGTCCCGCTCTTCGGGGTCAACGCGATCCGGCCGGAGGCGTCCGCCACGAACTGACGCGCGAGGCCGACCTGCGCGGCCACCATCGTCGGGTCCATGACCTTGCGGAGCGCCTTCGGGTCCGCGATCTTCAGCGTCACCTTGACCAGCGCGATCCCGCGCGGGCTCAGCTTCACCGTCGGCTTGTCCACTGTGTACTGAACGCCCGGGAGGGAGTTCACGGCTTCGTAGCCCACCGAGTACTCGACCGGCTTGATGCCCTTGTTGACCACCTTGACCGTCTTGGTCAGGGTGACCGGGCCGGCCGCTTCGACGGTGCCGAAGTTGACGGTGACGAAGCCGGGGTTGTCGACGACGTAGGCCAGAACCTGGTTGTCCAGTGCGGCTTTCGCGTCGATCCGGCCGCTGCCCACGCGCTGCGGCGCGAAGGTGTGGCCCGCCGCGTCGTGGACGTCGTGACCGGCGGTGTTGATCACCGCGGCCTTGACCTCCTCGACCGACCAGTCGGGGTGCGCCTGGCGGATCAGCGCCGTGATCCCGGAGGTGTGCGGTGCCGCCATGGACGTTCCGGAGATGACCAGACGACCGGAGCCACTGCCGCTCAACGCCGACGAGATCGTGTCACCCGGCGCCGCGACGTCCGGCTTGACCGCCGGGCCGCGCACACCGCGCGAAGTGAACGAGCTCGGAGTGTCCACAATGGCCGGATCGGAGGTCGGGACGGAGACCCGGCCCTTACCGGTCATCCGGATCTGCAGGGTGCCCGCGTTCAGCGCCGGGCGCACCGAAGCGGTCGCGCTGCCGGTCAGCTGGAAGGTCGGCACGACCGCGTTACCGGCGATCCCGGCCGAGAAGTGCTCCAGCGCCGAGGAGAACAGCGCGCCCTTGGCGCCCGCGCCCTGCGCGTTGTTGGAACGAGTGGCCGAACCGCAGGCGCGGGTCGCGTCGTTGTCGTCCCATTCGAGCCAGACGATCTTGCCCGCGGCCTTGGCCTTGTCGGCGTCGGAGTACGGGTTGCAGCCGGCCGCGTTGGCGGCGGACAGCTTGACCACCGGCGCGGTGACGTCGAGCGTTTCGTAGGTCGCGAAGTTCTGGCTGAACTGGCCGGTCTTCGCTCCCTTGACCGCGTCCGGAGCGACCGCCTCGACGGCGTCGCGCAGGACCGAGGCGTCACGGGTGCTCGCGACGGTCAGCGCCTCGGGCGTGTTGCCCGGCGCGCCACCGACGTCGTTCAGGTCGCCACCGTTGCCCGCGGAGAACACCGGGACGACGTTGTTCGCGGCGAGCTTCCGGACGAACAGCGAGTCCGGGTCGTCCGGGGTGGCGAAGTCGCCGCCAAGGGACAGGTTGACCACGTCCAGATGATCGGTGAAGTCACCGTCGCCGTCGGGGTCGAGCGCCCAGTCCAGCGCCTGCGAGGTCACGTTGGTCGAGCCGTCGCAGCCGAAGACCTTGATCGCGTACAGCAGGGCCTTGGGCGCGGTGCCCGGGCCGATCTGCATCGCGTCGAGCTTCTGCTTGTTCAGCTTCTTGTAGTCACCGGTGAAGGTCTTGCCGTCGGCGCCGACACCGAATCCGGCGACCGTGCCCGCGACGTGCGTTCCGTGGTGACCGCAGGAAAGCGGGTTCGGGTCCGGCTTCGGGGTATTGAGAGCCGGGTCGTCGCTGCCCGAGTCGTAGGCGTCGCCCACGAGGTCGGTACCGCCGACGACCTTGTCGGTCGGGAAGGCTTCCGTCGCCGCATCGCGGTTGATCGCGTTGTACGCCGCGGCGGTGCCGGGGCCGCCGAAGTCGGCGTGCGTGTAGTCGATGCCGTCGTCGATCACGCCGACGCGGATGCCGTCACCGAACCGGCCGGTCTGCTGCCAGGTGTTGAGCGTGTTGGTCAGCTGGACCGCGCTGCCGTTGGTGCGGGTCTTCGGAACCACCTTACGGACCGAGACGACGTCCGGGCGCTTCGCCAGCTCGCGGATCTTCGCGGCGTCGGCCGTGACGACCGCGCCCGCGACCGCGTTGGCCGTCTGGGTGACCAGCTGGGTGCTCGCGTCGGCGGCCTTGAGCTGGCCGACCACGGAGTTCACCGCCGCGGCGGCGTCGGCCTTGGCGGCCTTGGCCGCCTGCTTGGCCTTCTCCTTGCCGGCTCCCTTGTTCTGCTCGGCGTTGAAGGCATCGACCGCCGGCTGCTTGGCCAGCTCGATGAAGGCGGTGATCTTGCCCTGGGCGGCCTTCAGCTTCGGTTCGACCTTGCCCTGGAATGAGTTACGGTCGATCTTCGCCGGAGTGATGCCGTCCGCGAGCGGAGCATTTTGTGCGGCCGCTGACGCCCCCGTCATGGACGTCGCAAGCAGCGCGGCGAAGACCGCGGCCGATGAGCGGACCGCCCACCGGGGTACGCGGGATCTGTTCATGAGTACGTGCCCTCACTCGAGGCCTTAATTCAGAACCTGCCTGCCGCTCGAACACACCCCCGACGGTGAGCCCCGGCGCCGCGACGTGCCCTTGACGACGCGATGGTTCGGCCTCGCCGCAAGAACCTATCGGTGGATCACACCGACTTCAGTAGTGATTTTTCACCGTTATTGAATCTTGCCCTGCATTCCCGCAAAGCCTGCACGTACAACCATCGCAACTCGTCGACGAATTGCGAAGTACATGAAGGCCCCCTTACTTGCGGCTAGCGCAAGTAAGGGGGCCTTCATGTACTTGTCCTCAGCCGAAGTTGACGGCGCGGATCGTGTGGGCGCCGACGGTCGCGCCGATCGGCTCCAGGAGGTGAGAGTCCACGGCACGGTCCACCCGCAGCAGCATGACCGCGTCCGCAC
Organism: uncultured Actinomycetota bacterium; assembly: GCA_963766045.1. Lineage (GTDB taxonomy): Bacteria > Actinomycetota > Actinomycetes > Mycobacteriales > Pseudonocardiaceae > Amycolatopsis. Next base: position 895,328 of record CAVXYN010000004.1, read on the forward strand.
CATCGGTGGTCTGGCTGATCTGCGCGGCCTCGATGTTGATGCCCGCTTCGCCGAGCAGCGTGCCGACGCGGCCCATGATGCCCGGCCGGTCCGGGTACTCGAGCAACAGCACGTCACCCTCGGCACGGAGGTCGAAGTTACGGCCGTTGACCTCGACCAGCTTCTCGACCTCGTCCTTGCCGGTGACCGAACCGGACACCGACAGGGTCGCGCCGTCGGCGTAGACCGCGCGAACGGTGACCACGCTGCGGAACTTGGGGCTCTCCGGCTCGGTGACGAGTTCCACCTGGACGCCGAGCTCCTCCGCGACGCGCGGCGCGTTCACGAAGGTCACCTGGTCCTCGACGACGCCGGAGAAGACGCCGCGTTCGGCGGCGAGCGTCAGCACGCTGACATCCTCGTTGGACAGTTCGCCCTTGACCACGACGGTCACCGAGGTCGGCGCCTTCGGGTTGAGCGCCGTCAGCACGGTGCCGAGTTTCTGGGTGAGCGAGAGGTACGGCCGCACGTGCTCGCCTACGGTGCCGCCGCCGGCGACGTTCACCGCGTCCGGCACGAAGTCGCCGCGCAGCGCCAGCAAAACCGACTTCGCGACGTCGGTGCCCGCGCGGTCCTGCGCCTCGGAGGTCGACGCGCCGAGGTGCGGGGTGACGACGACGTTCGGCAGCCCGAACAGGGGGCTTTCGGTGGTGGGTTCGGTGACGAAGACGTCGACGCCGGCGCCGCCGACGTGACCGGAACGCACCGCGTCCGCCAGCGCCTCCTCGTCGATCAGGCCACCGCGCGCGGCGTTGACGATGATGACGCCCTGCTTGACCTTCTTGAGCGCCTCGGCGCCGATCAGGCCCTTGGTCTCCGGGGTCTTCGGCAGGTGGACGGAGATCGCGTCGGCGCGCTCCAGCAGCTCGTCCAGCGTGACCAGCTCGATGCCGAGCTGCGCGGCGCGGGCGGCCGAAACGTAGGGGTCGTACGCGATGAGCTTGGTGTCGAAGGCGGCAAGGCGCTGTGCGAACAGCTGGCCGATCTTGCCGAGGCCGACCACACCGATCGTCTTGCCCTGGATCTCGACGCCGGAGTAGGAGCTGCGCTTCCACGCGCCACCCTGCAGGCTCTGGTCCGCGGCCGGGACCCGGCGGGCGACCGCGAGCAGCAGCGCGACGGCGTGCTCGGCGGCGGAGACGATATTCGAGGTCGGCGCGTTGACCACCAGAACACCGCGGTCGGTGGCGGCGGGGACCTCCACGTTGTCCAGCCCGACGCCGGCGCGGGCGACGACCTTGAGCGTGGTGGTCGCGCCGAGCACCTCGGCGTCGACCTTGGTCGCGGACCGCACGAGCAGCGCGTCCGCCGTCTTCACGGCCTCGAGCAGCGCGGGACGGTCCGTGCCGTCCACATGCTGGACCTCGACCTCGTCGGAGAAGACGCTCAGCACGGAAGGCGCGAGCTTCTCCGCGATGAGGACGACGGGCTTATTCGGCTTGGTCACGATACGGCTCCCACTATCTGGTTCCTGTGCCCTGCGACTTCGGATGCGGCCACGCCGTTGTGCCCGGTTGCGCCGCAGTTTAGCCCTGGTGACAGGCGTTTGTTAACTCGCCTGTAATCCGTCGAAAACGAGATCGAGGAGCCGGTCGAGGCCGTTGTCACCCGAAAGGTGTTCGCTGGCCCAGGAAAGTGCGTGCAGCAGCACCAGTAATTCGTGCGCTGTGACGTCCGTCCTAAGCTCCCCGGCCGCCTTCGCTCTGTCCACCAGATGAGACACGCCGTCCTGCATCGCGTGGCATGAGGCGTACAGGGGCGAGGTCTCGTCGTTGAGGACGTCGGCCATCAGTTCGGGCAGTCCCCGGTAGGTCGCCGACGACCGGCCGAGGCCGGCGAGCCAGACCTTCAGCGCGTTCATGGGCTCGGGCGAGGTCAGCAGTTCGCGTGCGGCCGCGGCCTGATCGTCGAATCGCTCGCGGAGCACCGTCTCGACCAGGGCCTCGCGCGTCGGGAAATGCCGGTAGAGCGTCCCGATGCCGACGCCGGCGTTGCGGGCGATCTCCTCCAGGGACGCCTCGACGCCGCGCGCGGCACCAGCAACAGTCCACACAGGACAGACGCGTCCCCAATGCCACGTACGAGACGCTCAACGTCCCCAACGAGGCATTCGAGACACTCCGAGCCAGACCAGGCACAGGTGGCCACATGCCGCCACCATCGGCGGCGAATACGGGTGTTCCCGCTGGAAGAAGCCGCGAAGGCACAGATCCTGTGCGCTCAGGGCCGGTCCACCGGGAAGATCGTCCTCACGGTCGCCGACTGAAGCCCGGTCACTTCTTGCCGGGGTTGAGGAGCATCGGCTCGATCGGCATCCGGGCCGGCAGGATCCCGAACTGCCACAACAGATCCGGCACACGCTGCAACGCGGTGGCGGACGGGGTGCTGCGGAAGAACGGAACCGTCATCAACGCGGCCGTGTCCACGTCGATCTTGTACTCGGGTTTGGAGACGACCAAGCGCTCGACGAGCATGCGGTCGGCGTTCGCGTCGGCCGACCCCTTGCTCAGGGCTCGAAGGAAAGCCGCCGTGGCATCGGTGTTCTGCGTCGCCCAGGCCTCTGTCGTCGCGTAGCCGGCGAGCGGGAAGTCCGCGGTCGCACCACTCGCCGGGTCGGCGAGCGGGATCGCGCCGGTCACCTTGGAGGCCTGGGTGACGAACGGTTCGGTGAGGTAGGCGGCGTCGACGTCGCGGTTGGCGAGTGCCGCCCCCATCTGCGGGAACTGCATGGCCGTCCACTGCACCCCGTCGAAGTCGACGTTGTGTTCCTTCAGCAGGGATTTCGTCATGGTGTCGCTGACGCCGTTTGGCGCGTTGATCGCGATCTTCCTGCCGGCGAGGTCGTTCAGGGTCTTGATCGACCCGTCGTTGCGCACCATCAGCGCCGTGGTGCGAGGACTCGCCGAAGACGCCTCGGCGACGAACTTCAGGCTGGCGGCGCCTTTGCTCTGCGCCATGATGATGGAGATGTCACCGGCGTAGGCGATGTCCACGTCGCCGGCGACGAGTTTGGTGATCCCGTCCTGGCCGCTCGAGGCGTTCACCGTCTGGACGTTCAGGCCTTCTTCACTGAAGTACCCGCGTTCGATGGCGAGGTGCAGCGGTGCGGTGTCGAGTAGCGGCAGTACCGAGACTTTGACCTGCTTCTGGCCCGCCGGCGCCTGTTCGTCCCCGCCACCGAGCAGTCCGCAGCTCGCGGTCAGCAGCACGGCACCGGCGACAGCCGCGGCACGCAGCCCTCGGGACGCGAATCGGCCGATGGATGTTTGTCGACGCCGACGCAACGTGGATCCTCCAGTTCGGTGCTGCCAGGGAGGTCCACACCATGGCGTCGCCGTGAGCGCGGGAACACAGCCTCGATACGTCAATCCGGGGGAACTTTTCGCGACGAAAGCACCTACAGTCGACACATTTCGTGAGATATTTCCCACCCAAGCCGCGTTTCCGCCACCCTGAGTCGATCTTCGTGACGAGATCCGCACGGCGGTCACACGGCTCGGCTCCCCTGTTCCAGCGGTCCCAGGACATTTGAGACATCCATGGCAGAGTTCACCGACGTGAGGCCCGGCGTAACCCTTGCGCAGGAACGGAAACCAGGACCGGAGCTTCGGCTGCTCGCGGTAGAACTGCGTAAAGCCGGGACCCCCGTCCAGGAGATCGCCGGACGGCTCGGCGTGGGACGGCAGTCCGTGTACCGGTGGGTGGAGCTTTACGAACAAGCCGGTGAAAGCGGGCTGACGGCCAAACCCCGGCGGCGACGGCGGTCGGCGCGGATCTCCGCCGAGATCGAGAAGCGGATCTGCCTGCTCCGGCAGAACCATCCGGACTGGGGTGCCGTCCGGATCATCCGCGCGCTGGCGGACGAAGGCGTGTCACCGCTGCCGGCGAAGACCACCGTGTACCGGGTGCTCGCCCGGCACCGGCTGACCACCCCTGGCCCGCCGCCGAACGAGCGGCTGCGGTGGGAGCGCGAGCAACGCGGCTGGACTCGCGCCGAACTCGTCCGGCAGCTGGCGGAAAGTGTGCGGCAGGCCGGTGAACCGCCGACCGCGCTGACCCCGGACGACGTATACCGCTGGGAGACCGGGCGCCGCCGGGCCGGGCGTACCTATCGCAAGCATCTCGTGCGGGTCTTCGAGAAACCGGCCGCGGAACTCGGCCTCCTGCCCGCGACCGATTTCGCGGTCCGGCAGGCGCCGGAAATCCAGACTCGTCTTCCCGCCCTCGGCGAAACGATCACCGAGGCCGCCGAGATCATCGGTTCCCGTGCCAGGGCCGCCGACCCGCGTACGGCCGCCGCGTTCACGACGATGACCGCCGCCCTCCGTGCCGAGTACTGGACGCGGCCCGCCCGCGACCTCCTCGCGGACGCGTGGCCGCATACCCGGAAAGGCTGGGACAGGCTGCGGGAATCCGGCGGGGAAAGCGCCGCGGAACGCGAGCTCGCCGGCGCGACCGCGGAGTCGGCGCTGCTGTGCGCGCGGCTGTCGTTCTTCGATCTGCACCGGCCCATGGACGCGCTCAAAGCGTTCGCGGTCGCCGAAAACGCCGTCTCGATCGCACGGGACAACGCCCTCGCCGCCGCGATCGCCACCCATCAGGCGTACGTCCCCGGTTTCGCCGGGGACGCCGACGGCGCGGCGGCCTTCCTCACCCCCGCGAACATCCACGCCAGGGCCGCGGGAAGCCTGCGGCTCCGTTCGTGGGTGTACTGCGTCACCGCCGAGATCGGTTCCCGCACCGGCGATCCCCGCTGCCGCGACAAGATCCGCCGGGCCGAGGACGTATTCGCCTCCGGGACGAACGATCCGGTCCCGGTATGGCTCGACTATTTCGGCGAGGACCGGCTGGCGGGCTTCGCGGGCGGCGTAGATCTGCGGATGCGGAAATGGGATTCCGCGACCCGTCATCTCGAACGGGCACTCGCCGGATTGTCCGGCCACCAGGTCAAACAACGGCCCGTGGCGCTGTTCGACCTCGCCCGTGCCACCGCACCGGCCGAACCCGAGCGCGCCGTGCAACTCGCCCACGAAGCCATCGACCTCTTCGAAGGCGGGCTCCACTACGCGAACGCACTGGTCGACCGGATTCCGGCGGTACTGGCGTCGTTGCGCGGGACTCCAGCCTGCCGCGAACTGACGGACCGGGTCAACTCGCTGAGAGATGCCTACTGACCCACCCGTAGACAAGCGGAGTCTGTAGTCCGTATCGTCAAAGGCGGACTACAGACTCCGCTTCAGCCTGCCTGGGAGGCACCGTGACCACACCCCGTGAAGTCTTCGATCGCTTGTCCGACGCCATCTCAGAAGGCCGTTGGAGCGAACTTTCCTCGCTCTACGCGGAAGACACCGTCGTCGAGCATCCGCAACGGCCGCCGGTACCGACCCGCATCGAAGGCCGCGAGACCATCGAACGGCATTTCACCGGCGCACTGGCGTCGAGCGTGCGGATGCGGAGGCGGAATGTCCTGGTGCATCCGACGCCCGATCCCGAGGTGATCATCGCCGAGTACGACTACGAGGGCGAGGTGCTCGGCACCGGTAAATCCTTTGAGACCGCCAATATCCAGTGGTTGCGCATCCGCGAAGGGCTCATCGTTCACTCGCGCGACTACCACGACTATCTCCGGCTCACCGCCGCGCGCGGCGGCCTCGAGGACCTCGCCAAAGGTTACGCGAACGCGTCACGTGAGCTCACAGCGATCCCGCCTCGCCCGGCTCCGGCAACGGATCCAACGAGCCCTCGCGGCGTTTTCGAACGGGTCGTCTACGGCGTTTCGGACGGGAAATGGGCGGCGCTGCCGGAGCTCTACGCCGAAGAAACCCATGTCACGCACCCGTTCCTCCCGGGTTCGCCGATCCTCAAGACGCGCGACGATCTGCGCGAGCACTTCGGCTTCGGAACCGAATACGGCGTCGACATCGAGGCACGCGACCTCGTCATCCACGAGACGCTCGATCCCGAAGTGGTGATCGGCGAATTCGACTATCAGGGCACCGCAGGGGGAAGCCCGGAGTTCCGCTTCTCCAACATCTTCGCGATGCGAGTACGCAACGGCCTCATCGTCGAATCCCGTGACTACGGCGACCATCTCGCGATGGCCGCGGCTTCGGGACGACTGGACCAGCTGTTCGAGCTCGTCTAGTTCAGGGCCGGACGCTATGAACGGTCCGTTCATAACACCCGAGGGTGGCGTCGAGATCGTCTAGTTCGCTTGCTCTTTCAGCTCTTCGGGAAGGTCGAATTCCCCGTCACGAACGCCTTTCACGAAGGCGTCCCACTCCGCCGGGGTGAATACGAGGACGACACCTTCGGGTTTGGACGACTGCCGCATGGCGACATAGGTGACGCCGTCGGTATGCGGCACGAACGCGTACTCGACGCAGTCTTCGAGGGTGACGCCTTCCGGCTCCGCGCGGATCCACTGCGGGTCGCTCAAATCCAGTTCATGCCGGATATGGGCCTTGTCGTCGACCGGCTGCTCACTCATGACATTCAGCCTAGTGGTGCGCTCACGCAAGGACATTCCGTGAAGGCCTCCTTCCCAACCTTGAGAGTAGGGAAGGAGGCCTTCACGGAATAACGTCAGGCGGTTTCGGTGATCGGCCGGTCCACCCACGACATGAGGCCGCGCAGCTTGGCACCGGTCTCCTCGATCGGGTGCTTGGCGCCCTGCTCCTCGAGCTTGGTGAAGTTCGGCCGTCCGGCCTCGTCCTCGGCGACCCACTCGCGGGCGAACGTGCCGTCCTGGATCTCGCCGAGGATCTTCTTCATCTCTTCCTTGACCGCCGGCGAGATGACGCGCGGGCCGCGGGTCAGGTCGCCGTACTCGGCGGTGTCGGAGATCGAGTAACGCTGACGCGCGATGCCGCCCTCGTACATGAGGTCGACGATCAGCTTCAGCTCGTGCAGCACCTCGAAGTAGGCGATCTCCGGGGCGTAGCCGGCCTCGGTGAGCACCTCGAAACCGGTCTGCACCAGCGCGGAGGCGCCACCGCAGAGAACGACCTGCTCGCCGAAGAGGTCGGTCTCGGTCTCCTCGGTGAAGGTCGTCTTGATGACACCGGCGCGGGCGCCACCGATGGCGGCGGCGTAGGACAGCGCGAGGGCCTGTGCGTTGCCGGAGGCGTCCTGCTCGACGGCGATGAGCGCCGGGACGCCCTTGCCGTCGACGAACTGACGGCGGACCAGGTGGCCCGGGCCCTTCGGCGCGACCATGGCGACGTCGACGTTCGACGGCGGCTTGATCAGGTCGTAGCGGATGTTGAAGCCGTGGCCGAAGAACAGCGCGTCACCATCCTTGAGGTGCGGCTCGATGTCCTTCTCGTAGATGGCGCGCTGCTTGGTGTCCGGCGCGAGCACCATGATCAGGTCGGCCTCGGCGCTGGCCTCGGCCGGGGTGAGCACGCGCAGGCCCTGTTCCTCGGCCTTGGCCCGCGACTTCGAGCCCTCGGGCAGGCCGATGCGGACGTCGACACCGGAGTCACGGAGGCTGAGCGAGTGCGCGTGACCCTGGCTGCCGTAGCCGATCACGGCGACCTTGCGACCCTGGATGATCGAAAGGTCCGCGTCGTCGTCGTAAAAGATTTCCACTGCCATGAGGGGTACTACTTCCTTTCCTGACTTCCTGCTTAAAGAATTTTAACGGGTGGAGGTGGCGGTAATCGAACGGGCGCCCCGGCCGACTGCGACCATTCCGGACTGAACGAGTTCACGAATGCCATAGGGCTCCAGCATTCGCAGCAATGCCCCGATCTTGTCCGAAGTCCCGGTGGCTTCGATGGTGAGCGCCTCGGGGGACACATCCACCACTTTCGCACGGAAAAGCTGCACTGTCTCCAAAACCTGGCTGCGCACGGTCGCGTCGGCCCGGACCTTGACAAGCAGCAGTTCGCGCTGCACGGCTGTGGACTTTTCCAATTCCACGATCTTGATGACGTTGACCAGCTTGTTGAGCTGTTTGGTCACCTGTTCGAGCGGTAGCTCTTCGACGGCGACCACGATAGTCATCCGGGACACCTCGGGATTCTCCGTGGGCCCGACGGCGAGGGACTCGATATTGAAACCGCGCCGGGAGAACAATCCGGAAACCCGGGCGAGGACACCGGGTTTGTTCTCCACCAGAACGCTCAGGGTGTGCACGCTCATCGGGCGTCTCCTTCTGCCGCCGCCTGCGTGATCTCCGTCTCGGCGGCGACCTCGTCGTCGTCGAACAGCGGGCGGATCCCGCGCACAGCCATGATTTCGTCGTTACCGGTGCCCGCGGCCACCATCGGCCACACCTGGGCATCCTTCCCCACCACGAAATCGATCACGACGGGACGGTCGTTGATCTCCATCGCGCGGCGGATGGTCGCGTCGACGTCTTCCTTGGTCTCGCAACGCAGCCCGGCGCAGCCGAGTGCCTCCGCGAGCAGGGTGAAGTCGGGAATTCGGTGCTTGTGGGTACCGAGATCGGTGTTGGAGTACCGCTCCGAATAGAAGAGGTTCTGCCATTGGCGGACCATGCCCAGGTTGCCGTTGTTGATGACGGCGACCTTGATCGGCGCGCCTTCGATGGCGCAGGTGGCCAGTTCCTGGTTGGTCATCTGGAAACAGCCGTCGCCGTCGATGGCCCAGACCTGCTTGTCGGGGACGCCGAACTTGGCGCCCATCGCGGCCGGGACGGCGAAGCCCATCGTGCCGAGACCGCCGGAGTTGATCCAGGTGCGCGGGTTCTCGTACTTGACGAACTGTGCCGCCCACATCTGGTGCTGGCCGACACCGGCGGTGTAGACCGCGTCCGGGCCGACGAGCTCACCGATGCGCTCGATGACGTACTGCGGGGAAAGCGTGCCGTCCTCGGGCCATTCGTAGCCGGCCGGGTAGCCCTCGCGCCACGAGTCGACCAGGGTCCACCAGTCCTGCAGTTCCGGCTTCTCGGACTTGTCGGTCTCGGCGCGCACGGCGTCGATCAGCTCGGTGATGATCTCCGCGCAGTCGCCGACGATCGGCACGTCCGCCTTGCGGTTCTTGGAGATCTCCGCCGGGTCGATATCGGCGTGGACGATCGCGGCGTCGGGCGCGAACGAGGACAGCTGCCCGGTGACGCGGTCATCGAAGCGGGCGCCGAGCGCGATCAGCAGATCGGCCCGCTGCATCGCGGCGACGGCGGCGACCGAACCGTGCATCCCCGGCATGCCGAGGTGCTGCGGGTGCGAGTCCGGGAAGGCGCCGCGGGCCATCAGCGTGGTGACGACCGGGATCCCGGTCAGCTCGGCCAGTTCCATCAGCTGCCGCGACGCGTCCGCCTTGATCACGCCACCGCCGACGTACAGCACCGGGCGCCGCGAGTTGCGGATCAGGCGTGCGGCCTCGCGGACCTGCTTCCCGTGCGGGCGCAGTGTGGGCCGGTAGCCCGGCAGCCGCAGCTCGGTCGGCCAGGAGAACGAGGTCATCTCCTGCAGGACGTCCTTGGGGATGTCCACCAGCACCGGGCCGGGGCGGCCGGTCGAGGCGAGGTGGAAGGCCTCCGCGATGGTGCGCGGGATGTCGGCCGGGTCGGTGACCAGGAAGTTGTGCTTCGTGATCGGCATCGTGATGCCGCAGATGTCCGCTTCCTGGAAGGCGTCCGTGCCGATCAGCGCACGGCTCTGCTGGCCGGTGATGGCGACCACCGGCACCGAGTCCATGTTCGCGTCGGCGAGCGGGGTGACCAGGTTGGTCGCGCCGGGCCCGGAGGTGGCCATGCACACCCCGACCTTGCCGGTCGCCTGCGCGTATCCGGTCGCGGCGTGGCCTGCGCCCTGTTCGTGGCGGACCAGGACGTGCCGGACCTTCGTCGAGTCGAGCAACGGGTCGTACGCCGGAAGGATGGTGCCGCCGGGAATACCGAACACGACTTCGGCGCCCACCGCCTCGAGCGAGCGGACGAGCGACTGCGCACCCGTGACCCTCACCGGGGTTCCGGCCGGGGGCGCCGGCTTGGGACGGGCTCCAGAGGTACCGGACGGGGTCGGCCCGGTGTTCGCTTCAGCGCGCGAGGTGGCACTAGTCATCGCTGTCTGCCTCGTTTTGTCTAGTCACTCGTTCGGGTATTCAGTGTCTGGTCGGCGGGAGAAATTCTTCCAGGCAACGCTGTGTTGGTTTTGAACACCAAAAAACCCCCGCCGACCGGAGTGGTCGCACGAGGGTCGCGCGTCGACGCAGCGGAGACTTCCCCTAAGCGTCGACGCGCTTGGGAAGTACGAGACCGGTCTGCGTTGTCACGAGGGTGAAACTAGCCGGTCCCCGACAAGAGTGTCAACTCTGCGGGATAGCCGTTCCGCATGGTGGACACCGTTGTCCTGCTGCACGACCCGCGTTCGGTGCCCCGGCGACCGCGGTGCACCATCTTCAGGGTGGCAGAAGAAAAGCAGCAGGAACAGGCGAACGAGGACCGTAAGGCCGTCTTCAAAATCCCGAACACGGCGTTGCTGGCGATCGTTTTTCTCGCCGTTTGTGTGACGCCTATCGCGTTGGGCGAAGTGCCCTACCTCCAGTGGCTGTACCTCTTCCCGATCGGGCTGGCGGCATTCGTCATCCGGACCCGGACGACGGCGACGGCGAAGGGGCTGGAAGTCCGCACGTTGTTCGGTCGACGGGACTTACCGTGGGCCGCACTCAAGGGGCTCGCGATCACCGACAAGGCCAAGGTGCGCGCCGTACTGAAGGACGAGACCCAGATCGCCCTGCCTGCCGTGCGCACTCGGCACCTTCCGGTGATTTCGCTGGTCAGCGCGGGACGGATGGCGGATCCGTCGGGTCTCACCGACGAGCCTGGCGACGTCAAGACGCCGGAGCCCCAGGAGTCGCCGGAGGCGGCCGAGGAGAAGACCGAGGGTTCTCGGCCGACGTCCGAGGGGTAGATTGGTAGGACCAGTTTGGCGCGGCCCGTCCGGCGGTGCCCCTGGTCCCCGAACCCGAACCCTGGAGTCAGCCGTGCCTCAACTCCGTTCCCGGACCACCACCCACGGCCGCAACGCGGCGGGCGCGCGCTCGCTTTGGCGCGCCACCGGGATGACCGACAGCGACTTCGGCAAGCCGATCGTCGCCATCGCGAACTCCTACACGCAGTTCGTGCCGGGACACGTGCACCTCAAGGACCTCGGCGAGATCGTGGCCGGCGCGGTGAAGGAAGCGGGCGGTGTCGCTCGCGAGTTCCACACGATCGCCGTCGACGACGGCATCGCGATGGGGCACAGCGGCATGCTCTATTCCCTGCCCTCGCGCGAGATCATCGCCGACTCCGTCGAGTACATGGTGAACGCGCACCAGGCCGACGCGCTCGTGTGCATCTCCAACTGCGACAAGATCACCCCGGGCATGCTCAACGCCGCGATGCGGTTGAACATCCCGGTCGTGTTCGTCTCGGGCGGTCCGATGGAGGCCGGGAAGGCCGTGGTCGTCGGCGGGGTCGCGCAGGCGCCGACCGACCTGATCACCGCCATCTCCGCGTCGGCCAGCAGCGAGGTCGACGAGGACGGTTTGTCCATTGTGGAGCGCTCGGCCTGCCCGACCTGCGGTTCGTGTTCGGGCATGTTCACGGCGAACTCGATGAACTGCCTCACCGAGGCGCTCGGGCTCTCCCTGCCGGGCAACGGCTCCACCCTGGCGACACACGCCGCCCGCAAGGCGCTGTTCGAAAACGCCGGGCGGACCGTCGTCGAGCTGTGCAACCGCTGGTACGGCGAGGACGACGAATCCGCGCTGCCTCGGTCGATCGCGACCAGGAAGGCGTTCGAGAACGCGATGGCGCTCGACATGGCCATGGGCGGATCGACCAACACCGTGCTGCACATCCTCGCCGCCGCGCAGGAGGGCGAGGTCGACTTCACCATCGACGACATCGACGCGATCGGCCGCCGCGTGCCGTGCCTGTCCAAGGTCGCGCCGAACTCGGACTACCACATGGAGGACGTCCACCGTGCCGGCGGAATCCCGGCCATCCTCGGTGAGCTGTACCGCGGCGGGCTGCTCAACACCGACGTGCACTCCGTGCACTCACCGGACCTGGAATCGTGGCTCGCCACCTGGGACATCCGCGCGGAGAAGCCCTCGGATGTGGCCCTTGAACTGTTCCACGCGGCGCCAGGCGGGGTGCGGACCACGGAGGCGTTCTCAACCGAGAACCGCTGGTCCTCTTTGGACACCGATGCGGCGGACGGCTGCATCCACGACGTCGAGCACGCGTACACCAAGGACGGCGGGCTCGCGATCCTGCGCGGCAACCTCGCCGAAAACGGCGCCGTCATCAAATCCGCGGGTATCGATGAGGAACTCTGGCACTTCGAGGGCCCTGCCCGCGTGCTCGAGAGCCAGGAGGAGGCGGTTTCAGCCATCCTCAAGAAGGAGATCCAACCCGGTGAGGTGCTGGTGATCCGCTACGAGGGTCCGGCGGGCGGACCGGGGATGCAGGAGATGCTGCACCCGACGGCGTTCCTCAAGGGCTCCGGCCTCGGCAAGAAATGCGCGCTCATCACCGACGGCCGCTTCTCCGGCGGCTCATCCGGCATCTCCGTCGGCCACATCTCCCCGGAAGCCGCCGCGGGCGGCCTGATCGGCCTCGTCCAGAACGGCGACCGCATCCTGCTCGACGTCCACGAACGCCGCCTCGAACTGCTCGTCGACGCCGACGTGCTCGCCGAACGGCGAGCGAAGATGGAGGCGAGCGAACGACCTTGGCAGCCGGTCTCACGGGACCGGCCGGTCACCGCCGCGCTGCGCGCCTACGCGCGGATGGCCACCTCGGCCGACACCGGCGCGGTTCGGGACCCGAACAAGTAGTCGGCTACCCCCGCTCCTGATGTTATGAACGGACCTTTCCTAACAAAAACTGTTAGGAAAGGTCCGTTCATAACAACCGGTCGCAGGGTCAGCGACAGAGGACGATCACGACGACCGAAGCGGCGGCCGACAGCAGCAGTCCGATCAACCCGAACGGCAGCGGCCGCTTACGCCACGGCGTGTTGACGTCGAGGGCGATCCGGCCGGAGCCCGCGAGCAGGACGGCCAGCGAAGCCGCGCCCAGCATGAGTTCGAACTCGAAACCCTGCCCCTGGCCTTGGAAGAACCCACCGCCGAACTTCACGAACACGATGTTCGCGCAAACCCCGAGCAGCGCGGCCGCACCGATCGGGGTGAAGAGGCCGACCAGGACGAGTGCGCCGCCGACCAGTTCGCTGATCCCGGTGATCCAGGAAAGCAAGGTCGTCTGACTCGTGTAGCCCATCGAGCCGAGTGCTCGGGCGAAGCCTCCGATTCCCGGTCCGCCGAAGGCGCCGAACAAATGCTGGATGCCGTGCGCGCCCATGGTCACGCCGAGGACCACCCGGAGTACGAGCAGGCCGAGATCGATGCCGCCCCGGCTCTCGCCCGAGCCGGAGCCCGAGTCGCCGTCGGAATCCGCCACGTCGGAGATCACGCTGGTCTGATAGTCATCTTGACTGCTCACGCGCGAAGGGTAGGGGAATCCCCCGCCCCGCGCGACTAATACACGCCCTAGTACTCGCCGTGGACCAGGTTCTTCGGTAGTTCTCCACCCAGATAGCGGGTGAGCTCCCGGACCACCACCGCGTAGGACCGTTGCCGGACACCGCGGACGGCCCCGCCGACATGCGGCGTCAACAGCAGTCCCGGCACGTCCCACAGCGGATGACCGGGCGGCAACGGTTCAGGCTCGGTGACGTCGAGGGCGGCGCGGAGCCGGCCGGTCGCGAGTTCCGCGACGAGCGCGTCGGTGTCCACGACCGGCCCTCTCGCGGCGTTGACGAGGATCGCGTCGTCCGGCATCGCGGCGAGGAACTCCGCGTCGGCAAGACCGCGGGTGTGCGGGGTCAACGGGACCATCAGCACGGTGACGTCATGTTCCGGCAACAGCGCGGGAAGCTCGGCGACGCCGTGCACGCCTTCGCGGGCCGTCACGCCGACCATGGTGCAGCGCACGTCGAAGGTGTCGAGCCTCCGGCTCAGATGCCTGCCGAGGTCACCGGCACCGACGACAAGGACTCGCTTGCCCTGCAGGGTGTCGGTGGTCCGGCGCTCCCAGTGCTTCCGGCGCTGGCCGTCCGCGAAGCCTCCGAGCCCACGATAGATCGCGAGCAGGACCGCGACGACCCATTCGGCCGTACTCCCGCCGTGCGCGCCGCGGCAGGTCGAGAGCAGGATGCCGTCCGGCACCTTGCCCACCCAGTCCTCGGCGCCCGCGGACAGCAGCTGGACGAGTTTGACGTTCGGCAGCTCACGCCACAGCTGCTCGGTGGGCAGGTGCTCGCCGGGGACCAGGACCTCGGCCTTCGCGGCTTCGGTGGGCGCCGGCCCACCCCAGCGGTACAGCACCGGACGCACGCCGTCGATCTCCGACAGCGCGGTCACGCCCTCTTCGTCGGGCACCAGCACGGTAACGGTCATGATCGCCACGGTATCCAGTGGCGCTTACCCGTGGCTCACGTACACCCACCTAGGCTGGGTTTCGTGCGTACCCGGTACCGGCGGAATTGGTCGTCGCCGCTGGCTTTGCTGGCCTGCGGTGTCTTCGTGCTCTCCGGCTGCGCCAAGTTCGACAATACGGCGGCAGGCCAGACCTTCACCCAGGTGAACCCGCCATCCCCCGAGGTTCCGCCGCAGGCCGGACCCAACGGCGGCGACGCGGGCGACTCCGGTCCCGGCCGAGGAAACGGGCCGAACCAGTCACCGACGCCCGTCCCACCGCCCCAGGGCTGCAAGGATTTCGACAAAGCCGTCATCGCGACCTGCCTCGACACGGTCGCCGCCGTGGCCGCGATCCCCGGCGACGGCACCGCGCCCAGCGCACTCGCGGGGGAACGCAAGAGCGGCCGGATCGTGCTCGCGGTCACGGAGAAGGACCCGGCCGAATGGGCCGAACTGCAGGTCGACGGCTCCGGCGACGGCGGCCTCACCTCACTCGCGCTGTCCCCGGGCTTCGCCGAAGACCAGCTCGTGTTCGCCTACATCACCACGCCGACCGACAACCGGGTCGTGCGGCTGGCCAAGGGACAGGCGCCGAAACCGGTGCTGACCGGTATCCCGAAGGGCGCTACCGGCAACCGCGGCGCGATCGGCACCGACGTCAAGGGCGCGCTGCTGGTCGCGACCGGTGACGCCGGCAATCCGGGACTCGCGGGCGATCCCGCGTCACTGGCCGGGAAGGTGCTGCGCATCGACACCTCCGGCAAGCCCGCGCAAGGCAACCCGACGGCAGGCTCAGCGGTCATCTCGAACGGCGTCCACTCCCCCGGCGGCTTCTGCCGTGACCAGAGCGGCTCGCGCCAGTGGCTGACCGACCGGCTGCCCGACAAGGACGTGCTCTACCGCGTGCGGCCGGGCCAGCCGCTGACCACTCCGGCATGGAGCTGGACGGACAAGCCCGGCGTCGCAGGCTGCGCGGATTTCGTCGACGCCGTCGGCTACCTCTACGTCACGACGTCGATCGCGGGGAACCTGCAGAACCTGCCGGTCACCCAGGACGGCGCCGTCACCGGCAAACCGAACATCATGCTGGACGGT
Source organism: uncultured Actinomycetota bacterium (assembly GCA_963766045.1). Taxonomy (GTDB): domain Bacteria; phylum Actinomycetota; class Actinomycetes; order Mycobacteriales; family Pseudonocardiaceae; genus Amycolatopsis. Next base: position 910,910 of record CAVXYN010000004.1, read on the forward strand.
AAGACCGGCAAGCCGCCGAAGACCTTCGGCCGCATGTCGGCGATGAGCATGATCAACCCGCAGCTGGCCGTCACCGGCACACTCAACAAGGATGGCGGGACACCGGTGTCGAGCGACGACCGTGTGGTCGTCATCGCGCCGTCGGTCGGCGGTGGCGGTCCTAGCAAGGACTAGCCTCCTCGGCCGCCATGGCCACGCTTGGGGTCGCACCACTCTGCCCGGGAGTGCGTGAGGGGGCCCTCACGCACTTTCGCACCCGCAGCCGAGCACGGCACCGACCACAGACCTCTCGTCCGACACCGAACCGGCAGGTCACCTCTCGTGAGTGGTAATGACGGTTCTAACCGTCATTACCACTCACGAGAGAGGTGGCGCCGGGAATGTCGTATTCCGAGCGACGTCCGCACATCCCGTATCCGTCCTGTTTGGACGGACGTGAAACCTGGACACCAGAGTGGTCCAGATGACTCGCGTCGCCGTCGGCCAGCGCTTTGAGGTGCTCGCCGGTGAGTTCGGCCGCGGCGAGTGCGCCGGCGCGCCAGCGCGGGATCCACTCGTCGATCTTCGGCGCCACGAGCGCGGCGGCGGACCGGTGGAACTCGCGCAGCGGCCCTGAATCTCCGTCGGCCAGTGCGTCCCGGATGGGCAGGTAGCCCTCGACGGCGAGGTCGCGACGGCGGCGTGCGGAGTCGTCGTCTGCGGGCATCGCGGCCGCTTCGGCGTAGGTGGCCGGGTCCGCGAGGAATTCGGGCGGGAAGGTGAACACCGCGTCCCCCGCCTCGGGAAGCCCGCTGTTCTGCATGAGCACGGTGATCTTCAGCCCGCCGCGCTGAATCATCCGGTGGACCGTGCCCGGTGAGAACCAGGCGACGACACCGGCTTCGAGGTCAGTCTCGAGGTAGCCGTCGACGCTCAGTGTCTGCACCGCACCGCGTCCGCCGGTGACGACGTAGGCCTCGGTGCAGGCGAGATGCAGATGCGGACTGCCGCCACAGACGCCGTCCGCCGCCTCCCATTCGTAGGCGCGCAGATGGGACAGGCCGACGCCACCCGGAAGCGGGAACATTGTGGTCTCCTCAGAATTCATGCGTCTTCAGGTACGCCTCGACGCGGTCGCGATCCCAGGCTCCGTCCGCGACCACCACCCGGTAGCGGTAGTGGAAACTCTCGCCCGGCGGCAGGGCGAACTCCTCGAAGAACGCCCACGAGAAGGCGACGGTGGGGGTGCCGTGCGAGCGGACGAACCAGTGCGACTCGTGAATCGCGTCCTCGTTCTCGGGCGCGTGCGCGAAAATCAGCGTCGACTTCGCGTCGACCTCGTCGTGCGCGCCGACGAACGCGAGCCACGGTGACTGCTCGCCCATCATCTCCTCGCCGCCGAGTTCGCCGGGACCGAGGACCTCGCCGCCGCTGAACTCGCGAGGACCACGCCAATGGAGCCCGGTGTACCCGGCCATCTCGCGGCCCGCTGTCGTCGGGCTGCCGAATTCCAGGGGCTCGTCACGGATATTGGTCAGAGTGACCGACCAGTCGATCGCCCAAGCGCCCTCGTCCGGCTCCACGGAATGCACGACGAGGTCGCGGCGTTCCCGCGCCCACTCACCGCCGCCGTTCTCGATCCAGGTCAGCTTCTCTCCGAGGACGAGAGTGTCGGGATCGACCCGGAACTCCTCGAACTCTTCGTGCCGCATCCAGCCGATGAGGTCGGGCAGATCCTGGTACCGGTCACCGGGGACATAGGTCCAGCCGCCCCAGAAGTTCTGTCCGGACAGATGACTCGACGTCATCTGAAGTCCCTTGTGCCAGCGGTGATCCGAGGGACGGTATGCGCTGACCTTGTTCCCGGCCAGCGTGCGCAGCGGGTGCGTGTAGGGCTTGCGGGATTCGTAGGCGACGGGGTCGGGTTTGTACACATAGGACAGCAGCTCGACGCCGGCCGCCTCGACCGTGACGCGTTCGCCGTGCCGGTGGGTGACGGTGATGGCCTCGCTCACGTTCGCACTCCCCAGCTCGTCGGGAACCCGCCGTTCATGGCGGCGTGAAACGGGTCTTCCGGGGTGATCTCGCCCGCCTGGACGCCTCGCCCGGTGAACGCGGATTTGTACATCGCCGCGATGAAGTCGAGCGCCCGCCGTCCGTCGGCTCCGCTGCAGGGTGGGCGTTCCCCGGCTCTGACCGCGGCCAGAACGTGGGTGAGCTGCGCGGTGTGCGAGCTGTCGAGGTCCGCCGCCGGGGTGCGCCATTTCTTGACGCGCTCAGGCTCCCGGACATGCGGCGCGGGAGTGTAGGTCCAATCGTCGTTACCGTAGCCGTAAAGATGAGTCAGCTCGACCGTCGCGTCGGCGCAGTCGATCCGGATCCGGCTCACCTCGTCGGGCGAGAGCACGCTGTTCACCACGGTCGCCAGCGCGCCGGATTCGAAGCGCACCAACGCCGTCGAGACGTCCTCGGTCCGGACGTCGTGCACCAGCCTGTCCGCCATCGCGCGGACCTCGGTCCACTCGCCGAGCAGGTGCAGGAGGAGGTCGATCTGGTGAATCCCCTGCCCCATGGCCGGGCCGCCGCCCTCGGTCTCCCACTCGCCGCGCCACGGGACGGCGTAGTACTCCGCGTCGCGGAACCACGTCGTCTGGCAATGCGCGACCAGCGGGCGCCCCAGCTCTCCCCCGGCCAGCAGCCCCCGGAAGTGCTCGACGGCGGAGGAGAACCGGTGCTGGAAAACGAAACAGGCGTACGGCCCGCCCTCGGTTTCGGCAGCGGTCATCTCGTCGTATCCGGCCGGAGACAGGCACGGCGGCTTCTCGCACCACACCCACGCACCGCCGCGCAGCGCCGCGGCGGTCTGCTCGACATGCAGTGCGGGCGGCGTGCAGATCGAGACGAGGTCGGGCTTCTGCTCGGCGAGCAATCGTCCGATGTCGGTGTACGGCTTCATATCGCCCGTGCAGAACCCGGCGACCCTGGCTTCGTCGATGTCGGCGGCCGCGACCACGGTCATGTCCGACGGATGGGCTTCGTAAGCGGTCAGATGGCTTTGCGCGATTCCCCCGGTGCCGATGATGGCCGCCCGGAGAGTCTTGCCGGTCGTCACTACCCCAACGTAGGCAGAAAGCGCTTTCTAACGCAACCTGCCACCATCTTGCGGACTGCTCAGCGGCGGGCGTGGCGGACGTCGAGGAAGGCGATGGCGCCGGAGGCCAAGGCGGCGAAGAGGGCGAGGTAGCGGCCGAGGCCGGACCCGATTTCGACCCCAGCACTTGAGAGGATCCCCCGCTGGTCGGCGTCGAACTGCCAGTCGAGGGTAGCCCAGCCGAGGGCCAGCAACAGGAAGGCGCTGGCCGCGGCCATCAGCCAGAGGTGCGGCAGCCCGGCGCGGCGGACGGCGTCGACGCGGCCGAACAGGACCACGGCGATGCCGGTCAGGATCAGCAGAAAGGGCGGCGCCCAGGCGAGAAAGCCCGAGTTCCACGCATCACGCGTGACATCCGAGGCCGGCAACGACGTCAGCACGTCCTCGATCTCCGGCCGTGACGCGGTCAGCGTGGTCCACGGGAGGAACAGCGCCACCAGCGCGAGCAGCCCGGCCCCGAGGCCGAGCCACTCGCGCCAGGTGACGCGTTTCAGTGCGAGGTCAGGCACCGACTCGCTCGATGATCAGCTCGCGCACGCGCTTGGCGTCGGCCTGGCCCTTCGTGGCCTTCATGACCGCACCGACGATCGCCCCGGCCGCGGCCACCTTGCCACCGCGAATCTTCTCGGCGACGTCCGGCTGCGCGGCCAGCGCCTCGTCGACAGCCGCGATGAGCGCGGAGTCGTCGGAGACGACCTTCAAGCCGCGCTTCTCGACGACCTCGGCGGGCGAACCCTCTCCGGCGAGGACGCCCTGCACGACCTCCTTGGCCAGCTTGTTGGTCAGTTCGCCGGAGTTGACCAGCGCGATGACCTCGGCCACCTGCGCCGGGGTGATCGGCAGCTCCGCCAGCTCGATCTCGCGGGAGTTCGCCTCCTGCGCCAGCGTGTTGACCCACCAAGGACGCGCCTCGTCCGGGGTCGCGCCCGCCTCGACCGTGGCGGTGACGAGATCGACCGCGCCGACGTTGAGCAGGTCACGCAGCGCCTCGTCGGTCAGGTTCCACTCGCGCTGGATGCGCTTGCGGCGTTCCGACGGCATCTCGGGAAGCGTCTTGCGCAGTTCCTCGACCCATTCGGTCGACGGCGCGATCGGCACCAGGTCGGGCTCCGGGAAGTACCGGTAGTCCTCGGCGGTCTCCTTGGTGCGGCCCGGCGACGTGCTGCCGTCGGCCTCCTGGAAGTGCCGCGTCTCCTGCTTGATCTTGCCGCCGTCGGCGAGGATCGCCGCCTGACGCGTCATCTCGTACCGCACCGCGCGCTCGACGCTGCGCAGCGAGTTGACGTTCTTGGTCTCGGTACGGGTGCCGAACTCCGTCGCGTCCTTGGCCATCAGCGAGATGTTCGCGTCGCAGCGCAACGAACCCTGGTCCATCCGGACGTCGGAAACGTCGAGCGCGCTCAGCAGATCCCGAAGCGCGGTGACGTAAGCCCGCGCGACCTCGGGGGCCCGCTCGCCGGTGTGCTCGATCGTCTTCGTGACGATCTCGATCAGCGGCACGCCGGCGCGGTTGTAGTCGAGCAGCGAGTGCTCGGCGCCGTGGATCCGGCCGGTGGCGCCGCCGACGTGCAGAGACTTGCCGGTGTCCTCCTCCATATGCGCGCGCTCGATCTCCACGCGCACGACCTCACCGTCGTCGAGGGTGACGTCGAGGTAGCCGTTGTACGCAATCGGCTCGTCGTACTGAGAGGTCTGGAAGTTCTTCGGCATGTCCGGATAGAAGTAGTTCTTGCGGGCGAACCGGCACCACGGCGCGATCTCGCAGTTGAGCGCGAGGCCGATCCGGATCGCGCCCTCGACGGCCTTGCCGTTCACTACCGGCAACGAACCGGGCAGCCCCAAACAGGTGGGACACACCTTCGTGTTGGGCTCGCCGCCGAACTCGTTGGCACAGCCACAGAACATCTTGGTGTTCGTGTTCAGCTCGACGTGCACCTCGAGGCCCAGCACCGGGTCGAACCGCTCGATGACGTCGGCGTAGTCCATGAGTTCAACCACGGCGGTCACTTCTTTCCTCCCAGCTCCGGAACCTCGTGCACCAGCGAACCACCGGCGGCGGCGTTACGCGCGACCTCGTAGGCGGCGCCGACGCGGTACAGCCTGTCGTCGGCCAGCGCCGGGGCCATGATCTGCAGCCCGACCGGCAGACCGTCCTCATGCGACAGTCCACTCGGGACGCTCATGGCGGCGTTGCCGGCGAGGTTCGACGGGATGGTGCACAGGTCGGCGAGGTACATCGCCATCGGGTCGTCGACGCGCTCGCCGATCTTGAACGCGGTGGTCGGGGTGGTCGGCGAGACCAGCACGTCGACCTTCTCGAACGCGGCGTCGAAGTCGCGCGTGATGAGCGTGCGGACCTTCTGCGCCGAGCCGTAGTACGCGTCGTAGTAACCCGACGAAAGCGCGTACGTGCCGAGCATGATGCGTCGCTTGACCTCGGCGCCGAAACCCTTTTCGCGAGTCAGCGACATGACCTCTTCGGCGCTGTGCTCGCCGTCGTCGGAGACGCGCAGGCCGTAGCGCATCGCGTCGAACCGGGCGAGGTTCGACGAGCATTCGCTCGGCGCGATCAGGTAGTACGCGGGCAGCGCGTAGGTGAAGTGCGGGCACGAGACCTCGACGACCTCGGCACCGAGCGCGCGCAGCTGCTCGACCGCGGCTTCGAAGGACCGCAGGACGCCCGGCTGGTAGCCGTCGCCGCCGAACTCCTTCACCACGCCGACGCGGACACCCTTGAGGTCACCGGTCATGCCCTGGCGGGCCGCGGCGACGACCGGCGGGACCGGCGCGTCGATCGAGGTCGAGTCCATCGGGTCGTGCCCCGCGATGACCTCGTGCAGCATCGCCGCGTCGAGCACCGTCCGCGCACACGGACCGGCCTGGTCCAGCGACGAGGAGAACGCGACGAGGCCGTAGCGGGAGACACCGCCGTAGGTCGGCTTCACGCCGACCGTGCCGGTGACCGAGCCCGGCTGGCGGATCGAGCCACCGGTGTCGGTCCCGATCGCGATCGCGGCCTCGAACGCCGCGATGGACGCCGAGGAGCCACCGCCGGAACCACCCGGGATACGGGCGTGGTCCCAGGGGTTGTGGGTCGGGCCGAACGCGGAGTTCTCCGTGGAGGAACCCATCGCGAACTCGTCCATGTTGGTCTTGCCCAGCACCACGACACCGGCCTCGCGCAGCTTGCGCGTCACGGTGGCGTCGTACGGCGGGATCCAGTTCTCCAGCGTCTTCGAACCGACGGTGGTGGGGATGCCCTTGGTGGTCAGCACGTCCTTGAGCGCGAGCGGCACACCGGCGAGCGGCGACTTCGGCGCGTTGCCCTCGGCGACGTCGGCGTCCACCGCGCGGGCGGCTTCGAGCGCGCCCTCGGTGTCGACGTGGAGGAACGCGTGGATGTGGTCGTCGACCTCGGCGATCCGGTCCAGATGCGCCTGTGCGACCTCGACCGCGGAGACCTCACGTGCCTGGATCTTGTCCGCCAGCTCCGCGGCGGTCAGTTTGATGAGTTCGGTCACTGCTCTTCTCCCAGAATCCGCGGCACCCGGAAACGACCCTCTTCGCTGGCAGGCGCACCGGCCAGCGCCTGCTGCTGGGTCAGCCCTTGTCGGACGACGTCCTCGCGGAAGACGTTGGTCAGCGGCACGGCGTGCGACGTGGGCGGCACGTCCTCGTCTGCGACCTCACTCACCTTGGCCACCGAGTCCAGGATCTGGTCGAGCTGGCCTGCGAAGACGTCCAGCTCCTCCTCGGTGACGGCAAGCCTGGCCAGCTTGGCGAGGTGCGCGACCTCGTCGCGGGAAATGTTGGGCACGCGGGTGACTCCCGGGGTGTGCTGTGCGGGTTCTCTTGGAAGCTGCAAGTCTATGGTGGCGGTGTCGGCGGACTCGACTGGGTTACGCCGCGGCACACTCGAGTCGGGCGGGGAGTGCCTTGTTCGTTATCCCGCGCTCCGGACGGCGGGTCCCATTACCCCGTCCGGTCTGTCACAATCGGCGCCCGGCGTAGCGCGTTCCACGGCGAGGCTGGAACGCCTGAGGCGAGAGGGGCGCGTGTGTCGTTCCTGATCCGGGTCCAATTACCGGACACCCCGGGGACCCTCGGCGCGGTCGCCACCGCGCTCGGCACTGTCGGCGCCGACATCCTGAGTGTTGACGTGGTCGAACGCGGCAATGGTGTCGCCATCGACGACCTCGTCGTCGAGATCCCCTCCGGCAGGCTGCCGGACGCCCTGATCACCGCCGCCGAAAGTGTCGACGGTGTCGAGGTCGACGCCGTCCGCCCCTACGCCGGGGTGCTCGACACCCATCGCGAACTCGAGCTGGTCGAGGAGATCGCCGCACAACCCGCGACCGGTTTGGAGATCCTCGCCGAAGGGGTGCCGCGGATCATCCGCGCCGGCTGGGCCGTCGTCGTCGAACACGCCGAGCCCGGCGCGATCCGGCTCGCCTCGTCCAACGCCGCCCCCGAGACGCCGATCACCGACCTGCCGTGGCTGCCGCTCGAACGCGCCACCATTCTCGACGCCGAGGAAGACTGGATTCCGGAGACCTGGAAGGAATTGGGCACGGAACTCGCCGCCACGCCGCTCGGGAAACCCGGAAAAGCGCTGCTGGTCGCTCGGCCGGGAGGGCCGAACTTCCGGGCCGCCGAGGTGGCGCGCCTGGCTCACTTCGCCGGCATCGTCGCCGTCGTCCTGGACTCCTGACCCCGCGCAATTCGTCCTCTAGTTGCGGTCCTTGCACACGCAAGTACCGCATTTAGAGGACGAATCGCGTTGGATCAGAGGTCCAGGCCGTAGGCGCGGAGCCTCTTCGGGTGTGAAGGTCGAGTTTCCTTCGCTGAGCCGAGGGAAGGGGGGCCTTCACGCGCCGAAAGCCACCATGTCACACGTAGGTCACCAAAAGCGCCGCTCTAACGCCACCTACGAGGCGTCGTGCCATTTGCGGTCCGGCGGATCGTCCCGCAATTCGGCCAGATCGCCTTCCCAACCAATCCCTTCCAACGCGGCAACGTCGTGTGTCGTCACCGAAGGACCCGAGAGGTCGAGGCGGTAGGCGATGAGGATGACGCCGGGGTGGGGTTCCCAGTCGCGCTCCGGGAGGCGAACGAAGCCGAGCCGCTCGTAGAGGCGATGCGCCCGCGTCATCGTGTCGAGGCTGCACAGCACGATCCGGACCGCGTCCAGCTCTCGTGCCCGGTCGATGACGGCCCTGGTCAGCGCCTCGCCGATACCCCGCCCGGTGGCCGAAGGCAGCACGCCCAGCATGCGGAACTCCAGCTCGCCATCACGGGACAGCTCGGCGAACTCGGTGCCCGGCCGCGCGATGGTGACCGTGCCGACCAGGGTTCCATCCCCGTCCACCGCGACCAGCAACTCGGCAAGTTCGGCACGGCGGGCGGCGTCGAGGAGTTCGGCGGCGTAGCCCACACCCTCAACGAGGGTCCGATCCGAGGCGTACGCGGCAAGAGTGAGCTCACCGACCGCCTTCAGTTCGCCGGTACGAGCAGGCCGGATCTCCAGATCACCCACCGCTCTCCTCCTCCTCGGTCGGCAAGGCCATCTCGGCGGCCGCTTCGGGGCCGCTTTCCAGCAGCACCCGGAAGCCGTTCTCGTCGAGCACCGGGACCTTCAGCTGGACGGCCTTCTCGTACTTCGTTCCCGGCGCGTCGCCGACGACGACGAAGGCCGTCTTCTTCGACACCGAACCGGCGGCCTTGCCACCGCGGGCCATGATGAATTCCTTGGCCTCGTCACGGGAATAGTCGTTCAGCGAACCGGTGACAACGATCGAGAGGCCCTCGAGGTTACGCGGGATGGACTCGTCACGCTCCTCCTCCATCCACACCCCGGCCGCACGCCATTTCTCGACGATCTCGCGGTGCCAATCGACCTCGAACCACTCCTTCGCGGCCCGCACGATGGTCGGGCCGACGCCGTCGACGCCGGCGAGTTCCTCCTCCGAGGCGTTCTCGATCCGTTCCAGCGAACCGAATTCGCGCGCGAGCGCCTGCGCCGCCGTCGGCCCCACATGCCGGATCGACAGGCCGACGATGACCTTCCACAGTGGACGGTCCTTGACGACTTCGAGGTTCTCCAGCAGCTTCCGCCCGTTCGCCGACAGCTCCCCCGCCTTGGTGCGGAACAGCTCGACCTCGAGCAGTTTCTCCTCGTCCAGGTCGAAAATGTCGCCTTCGTCGTGCACGACACCGGCATCCAGCAGGGCCACCGCGGCCTCGTAGCCGACCACCTCGATGTCGAAGACGTTCCGGCTCGCCAGATGGAACAGTCGCTCCCGCCGTTGCGCAGGGCAGAACCGGGCGTTCGGGCAACGGATGTCGATGTCGCCCTCCTTCTGGTACGCCAGCTCGGTGTCACAGTTGGGGCACCGCAACGGCATGACGAACTCGCGCTCGTCGCCGGTGCGCGCGTCGACCACCGGGCCGAGTACCTCGGGGATGACGTCGCCCGCCTTGCGGATGACGACCTTGTCCCCGATCAGCACGCCCTTGCGCTTGACCTCTTCCTGGTTGTGCAGCGTCGCCATGGCCACCGTGGACCCGGCCACCTTCACCGGCTCCATCACGGCGAACGGGGTGACCCGCCCGGTGCGGCCGACGTTGACCTGGATGTCCAGCAGGGTGGTGACCGCCTCTTCCGGCGGGTACTTGTAGGCGATCGCCCAGCGCGGTGCGCGGGATGTCGTGCCGAGCCTGCGCTGCAGCGCGACGTCGTCGACCTTGATGACGACGCCGTCGATCTCGTGTTCGGCGTCGTGCCGGTGCTCGCCCCAGAACCTGATGTGCTCCAGCAGTTCCTTGTCCGAGCCGAGGACCTTGCTGTGCGGCGAAACGGGCAGCCCCCAGGCGGCCAGCGCGTTGTAGGCCTCGGATTGACGCCGCGGCTCGAATCCTTCGCGTTTCCCGAGCCCGTGGCAGATCAGCCGCAGATTGCGGGACTTCGTGATCTTCGGGTCCTTCTGCCGCAGCGATCCGGCCGCGGTGTTGCGCGGGTTCGCATACGGCGGTTTGCCCGCCTCGACCATCTTGGCGTTGAGCGCCAGGAAGTCCTCGACCCGGAAGAACACCTCGCCACGGACCTCGACCACCGCGGGCACCGGGAATTCGCCGGTCGCCGTCAGCCTGTCCGGCACCTGCTCAAGCGTGCGGACGTTCAGTGTGACGTCTTCACCGGTGCGGCCGTCGCCCCTGGTCAGCGCGCGGGTGAGCCGTCCGTTCTCGTAGAGCAGGTTGATCGCGAGGCCGTCGATCTTGAGCTCGGCGAGGTAGCGCGTCGAGCCGATCTCCTTCTGGACGCGCTCGACCCAGGTCTCGAACTCCCCGGTGTCGAACACGTTGTCCAGGCTGAGCATGCGCTCGAGGTGGTCGTGCGCGGTGAAGTCGGTGGAGAACGTGCCGCCGACGTTCTGAGTCGGCGACTCCGGCGTCACCAGCCCGGGGTATTCGTCCTCGATCGCCTGCAGCTCGGCGAGCAGCGTGTCGAACTGGCCATCGGACACGATCGGCGAGTCCAGCACGTAGTACCGGAACTGGTGCCCGCGGATCTCCTCGGCGAGGACGCCGTGCTTTTCCCGGATCTCGGCCGGAACCTCGGTGACGTCCTGCGCGGCTTCGGTCGTCTCCGCGTTCTGGGGAAGGTCGCTGCTCACGGTCGGTAAGCCTAGTCGGAGGCACCGACATTCTCGTCGGGCTTGCCGTCGAGGCGTCCGACCAGTTCACGGAACTCGAGCAGGGTCAGCCGGCCCTCCTGAGGCTCGCCGACGAGCTCGACGCGGCCCAGCCGTTCGGCGGCCACACGCTCACCCAACGTGGCGTCCAGCGGCAGGAAGGTCATGGTCACCCGGGTGTCCGGCTGGAGTTCCTCTATCCACGGATGGAAGACGGTGACGTCCACCCGTCCGGATGATTCGTCGACCTTCGCGGTCACCCGGACGTCGGCGAGCGGGATGCGGATCTCGCCGAGGTTGACCGTGACCTCGCTCGGATCGGGAACCGGCGGCACCGAATCGTGGTACTCCCAGATCGCGTCCTCCGGCGGCGCGGCGGCCTTCCACGCATCGGTGTACGGCCGCAGTTCCGGATCCTCCTGACCGGTGAGCACCAGGGCGTAGATCGCCCGCTGGCCACGATCGAGGGAAAAGTGCAGCCGCGGGTGCAACGCCTCGACGATCGTGCACAGGTCGTGCTCGACTCGCTGCGGTTCCCGGTCGCCCAAGGCGGCGCTGACCTCGGGAAGAAGCTCGAACCACTGCTCCCAGAACTTCACCGCGGCCGCCGCGGCGTCTTCGGGGATCGGCTGCTCGGGCCAGGCCGTCCTGGGGTCGGGTACTTCCTCGGCGGCCTTACGACGGCGGAACAAACGCATGAACATCCTTGTGGGTCGGGGTTTCCCGACACGCTACCGCGCTGGTCACCAGCCTTCAGGCGGTTCGAGAAAAGCCTTGCCCGCGTCCCGGCTGAGCTCCAGCGCCTGGCGCATCCACTCGATGGTGGCGCCCGCCAGCCCGCACGCCGGGGTCGGCACGGTCCGCTCGGCGAGGATCTCGCGGCCGAACCCGAGGCGGTCGACGAGTTTGAAGGCGGGCGAAACGATGTCGCGCAGCTTCACCGGCATACCCGGGTCGGTCGCCGGGACGAGACCGAGCATCAGCGTCGTCCCGGAATCCCAGGTCTCGCCGATCTCGTCGAGCTGCTCGGCCGAAGCGCCCTTCAGCAGCGAGAAGACAAACGCGATAACCCCCGCGCCCGCCGAGCGGAGCAGCGAGATCGGCGGCTTCGCGGCACAGCAGTGCACCACGACCGGCTGCCCGGTGATGCGCTCGGCGCCGGCGATCACGGTGGACAGCAGCTGGCGGGCTTCCGGTTCCGGGACGGCGGGAACGGTGCCGTACCCGGACGCCGTCGGAAGATCACCGCCGAGGACGGCGGGCAGCGACGGCTCGTCGAACTGGATCACCACCGGCGCACCGATCCGGGACTTCAGTTCCGCGACATGCTCCGTCAGGCCGTCCAGCAGTGATTCGGTGAAGTCCCTGAGCGCGCCGCGATCGGTGAGAATCCGGTGCCCACGCGCCAGTTCGACGTTCGCGGCGAGCGTCCACGGTCCGGCGACCTGCGTTTTGAACGCCTGTGGCGCGGCACCGGCCTTCTCCCTCGCTTCCTGCACGGCGTCGAGATCCCAGCGCAGCAGATCGAGCGCGCGGCGGTGCTCGTGCCCCGGCCGGGCAGCGACCCGGTACCCGCTCGGCACCACGTCGATGGCGAGGTCGACCAGCAACGCGGCCGTCCGGCCGATCAGGTCGGCGCCCACCCCGCGCGACGGCAATTCCGGCAGATGGGGAAATACCGGAAGCTCGCCGAACACGATGGAGGCCGCTTCGACGGGGTCGGAACCGGGCATGGAACCGATCGCGGTGGCGGCACCCGCGGGCCAAGGTTGTTCGTTCACATCCGGAGATTCTGCCCGTTGTGCGCGGTCCCGTCCGTCCGGGGCGCGGCCGGGACACGGACATTCGACGCAATTGCCGTGACCGAGCCCGCAGTGGCTCTGAGCGCATTACGCTGACCAGCCATGACGAGCTCTCCACAGCCCGCCGGCTGGTATCCCGACCAGCAGAACCCCCGGGTGTACCGATGGTGGGACGGGCAGGCCTGGACGGCCAACACGCGGCCGTCCCATGACGCCGAAATGATCGAGCTGGACATCGAAGGCGGCCACGACCCGAACAAGATCCGGGCGCAGGCCGCGAAGGGGACCCAAGGCCGGTCGGGCGGGGCCGCCGGGGGCGGAACCCTGTTCTCCGAACCGGTCCTGGTGGTCAACCAGCGTGCGAAACTCATCGAGATGTCGAACGAGTTCGGCGTCTTCGACCAGAACGGCAACCGCCTCGGCGGCGTCGTCCAGGTCGGGCAGAGCACGCTGAAGAAGGCCATCCGGCTGCTGACCAACTACGACCAGTTCCTCACCCACCGCTTCGAAATCCGCGACGCCAACCACAGCACCGTGCTGAAGGTGACGCGGCCGGCGAAGGTGTTCAAATCCCGGTTCGTGGTCACCAGGGCCGACGACTCCCCGATCGGGGAAATCGTGCAGGAGAACGTCTTCGGCAAGATCCGGCTGGGTTTCGTGGTCAACGGTGAGAAGGTCGGCGGGATCTTCGCGGAGAACTGGCGGGCCTGGAACTTCGCGATCAAGGACCACACCGACACCGAGATCGCCCGGATCACCAAGACCTGGGGCGGTTTCGTGAAGGCCGCGTTCACCACGGCGGACAACTACGTCGTCGAGATCCACCGGCCGCTGCGGGATCCGTTGGCGTCGATGGTGGTGGCGTCGGCGCTCACCATCGACACGGCTTTGAAGCAGGACGACAAGGGCTGACCGAGTGGTCCAGTCTCGTGAGCGGTAATGATGGTTAGAGCCGTCATTACCACTCACGAGCCCCCAGCCCACGTGACGGGCGTCTCACCCCGCTCAAGTGGACACTCGGCTTCCGGCGGCTCAAGGTGAAAGGACTGGGCGGCACGACGGCGTGCGGTCCGGGACGGAGGTCACCATGGAGCCGTTGCCGGAAGACAGCGAACGGGACTGGGCCGAACCAGGCGTCTACACCGTTTCGCCCGGGGTCTACCGAATCCCGCTGCCCCTGCCCCACGACGCCCTGCGCGCCGTCAACGTCTACGCGGTCACCGACGGCAGCCGCCTGGTCCTGATCGACTCGGGTTGGGCGCTCGAAGCGGCGCGCGAACGGCTTTCGCGCGGACTGAAGGCGATCGGCGCGGGGCTGGGCGACGTCAGCGAATTCCTCATCACCCACGTGCACCGCGACCACTACACGATGGCCGTGTCGTTGCGTCGCGAGTTCGGCGGGAAGATCGGCCTCGGGAAGCTGGAAGAGCCATCGCTGCGGGAATCGGGCGACCCGGACCTCCTGCCGATGCGGGCTCAGGTCGAGCTGCTTCAACGCTGCGGCGCGATACCGGTCATGGAGCAACTCGCCCGTGAGTTCGGCGGAGTCCGGCACACCGAGGCGGATCTGTGGGAAGGGCCGGACGAATGGCTCGCGCCCGGCAGGCGCACGATCCTGCCCGGCCGCGAGTTCGACGTCGTGCACACGCCGGGACATACCGCCGGCCACGTCGTATTCGACGACGGTGAAGCCGGGCTGCTGTTCACCGGCGACCACGTGCTGCCGCACATCACGCCGTCGATCGGCTTCCAGCCGGTGCCCGCGGAACTGCCGTTGAACGACTACCTCGGCTCGCTGCGGCTGGTGCGCGCGATGCCGGACCGGCGCATGCTGCCCGCGCACGGCCCGGTGACCGAAAGCGTCCACGCGCGGGTGGACGCTTTGCTGGAGCACCACCGGGTCCGGCTGGAGACCATGGGCGCGCAGATCGCCGACGGCGCGACCACGGCGTACGAGGTCGCACTCCGGCTCGGCTGGACGCGGCGGGAACGGAAACTTCCCGAGATGGACGTCTTCAACCAGATGCTGGCCGTACTGGAGACCGCGTCGCATCTGGATCTGCTGGTGTCCCAAGGGAAACTCACCGCGGCCGAAACCGACGGCGTGCGGCACTACGTGAGCTGACGCCCGTGACCACCATTCGCCGCGCGCGCCGAGACGACGTCGAGGCCATCGTGGAGATGCTCGCCGACGACCAGATCGGCAGCACCCGCGATTCGGCCGACGACCTGACGCCGTACCTCAAGGCCTTCGACGACATCGACGCCGACCCGGCCCAGCTGCTCGTGGTCGCCGACGACAACGGCCGCGCGGTCGGCACGCTGCAGCTGTCGATCATTCCCGGCCTTGCCCGGAAAGGCGCACTGCGCGGGCAGATCGAGGCGGTCCGCGTCCAGGCGAGCCACCGCGGTTCCGGACTCGGCGGGGAGCTCATGACGTGGGCGATCGAGGAGTCCCGCCGTCAGGGCTGCGCACTGGTCCAGCTCACGTCCGACGTCGAACGCGAGGACGCGCACCGGTTCTACGAACGGCTGGGGTTCGTCGCGAGCCACACCGGTTTCAAGCTCAAGCTCTGACCTTCGCGCTACGGGGGGCTGATGGCGGCGAGCATGCCGGCGAGCTTCCATGGCCGGCGCCCCCAAGCCGCGACCTTTCCTTCAAGGAGCGGTTTCGCTATCCCTTGCCGGCCGATGAACAACAGCATGAGCGCCGAAGGGTCGGCGGAGACATAGGCGTCGACGTCACTTGTGCCATCGGGGTGGAGGGTCAGCGAACCGTCTTCGAAGACCATCTGGGTACGTGCGCCCCCTCGCAGGCGTAGCTCGAAGCGACCTCGGAAGGTGGCCGCCTTCTCCTGGTCCACGAAAGCGGTGGGCGGCAGCGCCGCGATGAGCGGAAGCGCGCCGCCCTCGACCGCGAGGAGAGCATGGTGACGCCGTATCGGCCACGGGCGCCCAAGGGCTCGGGCGAGGTCATGGCCGTGCATCAGGCATTCCTCGAGGAGGTGACAAGCCACCGTCGACGGCGGCAGGCGGACACCTTGCAGCCAATCCGCGGTGGCCGCTCGCGAAGGCGACGCGACTTCGTCGAACTCGTCTGCCAGCTTGGCGATGCGGTCCGCGAGGACGTTTGGGTCCCGTTCGCCGTCCTCGGCCAGCAGTCGCGCGTTGACCTCGGCCATTCCCGCCGTCGTCACGGTGGCTTCCGGGACCGGCATTCCGGTGAGGGCATCGGTGTCGAAGCGAAAGACATGAGACAGGTGCGCCGCGACGTCGCCCACCGTCCAGGTACCGACCGAAGCGGTGCCGGTGTCCGGGACGTTCCGCAGAAGTGCGACGAGGCTGGGGACGACGTCTCGTAACGCCGCACGAGCCTGCTCCATCGTCACTACGCCTCCCGTGGCTTTTCGCGCCGGTTGACCACGCGAGCCGAGGGCGCGCTCCACCAGTCGCGGATCGCCGCCGCGAACCGATCGGGCGCGTCGGACTGCACGAAATGGCCGGCGCCTTCGACGATCACGGTGTGGTGGTCGCCGAAGGTCTTTTCCCATCGCTGCCGTTCCTTGCGCCCGAAGGCGAAGTCGGCGTCGCCCCAGATGATGAGCGCCGGGAGGTCGGGAAGTCCGGTTTCGACGTCGGCGAGAAAGGCGCGGCCGGCGGTGATGGCCCGAGGGAGCACGGCCGTCGCGTCGCGCCGGTGGGCGCCGATGGCGTTTCGGTAGTGGGCCATCTCGCCGGCGGTCGGCTTCCGCAGCCGGTGCCCGGTCGGGATCATCGCGTTGACGAACAGGTTGAGCCGCCTGTTCAGCAGGCGCCCCAAGGGTCCGCCCAGCAGACGGGTGGCGATCTCGACGTGCGGGGCGCCGGTGATCGGCCAACCCCAGGTATTGGCGAGCACCAGCCCGTCGAAGGCGCTGAGCCGTGCTTCGACGGTGGCCAGGCCGATGGGACCGCCCCAGTCGTGGGCCACGAGGGTGATCCCGCTCAAACCCAGGGTGTCGACGAAGGCTGTCACCGCCTTGGCGTGTTCCTCGGGCCGATATCCGTAGCCCGGGCCAGGCGAGGACAGTCCGAACCCGGGGTAGTCCAAGGCGACGCAACGGAACTTGTCCCGCAGAGCGAGGATCACGTCGCGATACACGAACGACCAGGTCGGGTTGCCGTGCAGGAACAGCAGCGTGGGCCCCGAACCTTCGTCGACGTAGTGAACGGTGTGGCCGTCAATGGCGACGAATCGGCTCTCGAACGGGAACAACTCGTCGTCGACCCACTCAGGCCTTTCGATATCTGCCATCACTCCGCCCCTTTCGATGATCTTACTTGATATCATCAGTCCTACTTGAGATTGTCAAGGAGGCGAAATGAGTCGTAGCTACGGCCAGTACTGCGGTCTCGCCCGGGCTCTCGATGTCGTGGGCGACCGGTGGAATCTGCTCATCGTCCGCCAGCTGCTGATGGCTCCGGCCCGATACCGCGAGTTGCACGACGGGCTGCCCGGCGTGGCCACGAACCTGCTCGCCGACCGGCTTCGCGACCTCGAGACCGCCGGCGTGATCGAGCGGCGCCTGGCCGGCGAGGGAAACGCCATCGTGTATGCCCTCACCCCGTGGGGCGCCGAGCTGCGGGAGCCGGTCGAGAGCCTCATCCGCTGGTCCACGCCGCTGATGACGAGCGGGCCGGGCGGTGACCACTTCCGTGCCGACTGGCTGGTCCTCGCGCTCTCAGCCCTGCTCAGCGGCCGGGCGGGTGCCGGTCGGTCGTCGACGGTAGGGATCGCGGTCGGCGACCGGGTGCTTCAGGTGCGGACGACGCGCTCGGGCACAGCGGTGAGCCCGCCGGATGGCCGCGATCTCGATGCCGTCGTGCACGGCGACGCCTCGATCGTCCTCGGCCTGGCGGCCGGCGTGCTCGCTCTCGACAACGTTCTCGAGGCCGTCGACATCGAAGGCGACGAAGCCGCCGTGCGAGCGGTCTTCAGCTAGCGAGTGCCCGAAATCTTCGCGCTCCCCAGCACGAGGTCACCTTCGACCGCGTCGGTCCGGTACAGCACCACGACCTGCCCAGGCGCCACACCCTTCAGCGGCTCCCGCAGCTGGACGGTCACGGAGTCGCCCTCGGCCTCGGCGACGGCTTCGACGATCCCGCCGTGCGCGCGCACCTGGACGACGCATTCGGTGGGGCCGTCGAGCGGACGCTCACTGGGCCAAATGGGCCGGTCGGCCTCGATCACGTTCACGCCGAGGCCGGCCGAGGAGCCGACCTTCACGGTGCCCGAGACCGGCTCGAGCGAAAGCACATAGCGCGGCCGGCCATCGGGCGCGGGCGCCTCGATGCCGAGGCCCTTGCGCTGGCCGACCGTGAAGCCGTGCACGCCGGTGTGCTGTCCCAGCACGGCACCGGTGTCGGCGTCGACGAGCTGACCGGGTCGCTGGCCGAGCCGCTTCTCCAGGAAGCTCTTCGTGTCGCCGTCCGGGATGAAGCAGATGTCGTGACTGTCCGGCTTCTTCGCCACCGAAAGCCCACGGCTCTCGGCCTCCAGGCGCACGTCGGTCTTCCACGTATCACCCAGCGGGAAAAGCGAATGCCGCAGCTGCTCGGGCGTCAGGGACGCGAGAACGTAGGACTGGTCCTTGCCGGAATCGACGCTGCGCCGCAGATGCGGGACACCGTCCACAAGGGACAGCCGCGCGTAGTGTCCGGTGGCGACGGCGTCGAAGCCGAGCGCCATCGCCTTGTCCAGCAACGCTTCGAACTTGATCTTCTCGTTGCAGGTGACACACGGGTTCGGCGTGCGGCCGGCGGCGTACTCTCCGACGAACGTGTCGATGACCTCTTCGGTGAAACGCTCGGCGAAGTCCCAGATGTAGAAGGGGATGCCGAGGATGTCGGCCGCGCGGCGCGCGTCGTGCGAATCCTCGATCGTGCAACAGCCCCGGGAGCCGGTGCGCAGCGTGCCGGGCTTCGCCGACAGCGCCAGGTGCACGCCGACGACGTCGTGCCCGGCGTCCACGGCGCGCGCGGCGGCCACCGCCGAGTCGACTCCTCCGCTCATCGCGGCCAGTACCCGCATTTCCCTCACACCTCTTGCTTCTGCGTCTGCTTGCGCATTCCGCCGAGTCCTGCCTGCCGCGCCCTGTCGACGACCAGGCCGATCTCGTCCGCCAGCGCCACGACGTCTTCCGGCGCCGACGTGTGCCCGAGCGAGAACCGCAGCGATCCCCGCGCGGCGGCCGGGTCGGCGCCCATGGCCAGCAGCACGTGGCTCGGCTGCGCGACACCCGCGGTGCACGCGGATCCAGTGGAACATTCGATGCCCTTGGCGTCCAACAGCATTAGCAGGCTGTCGCCCGCGCAGCCGGGGAAGGTGAAATGGGCGTGGCCGGGCAGGCGCTCGCCTTCACCACCGTTGAGCAGCGCGTCCGGCACCTCGCGCCGAACCGCTTCGATCAGGTCGTCTCGCAGCTCCGCGACCCGCTTCGCGTACTCCTCGCGCCCTTCGACGGCGACCTTCACGGCCGTCGCGAACGCGATCACCGCGGGGACGTCGAGCGTGCCCGAACGCACGCTGCGCTCTTGGCCTCCGCCGTGCAGTACCGGGACGCAAGCGGTGTCGCGGCCGAGCAGCAGGGCGCCGACGCCGTATGGGCCACCGAGTTTGTGCGCTGTCAGGGTGAGCGCGGCGGCGCCGCTCTCGGCGAAGTCCACCGGCACCGCGCCGACGGCCTGGACGGCGTCGGTGTGCAGCGGGATCCCGGACTCGGCGCAGACGGCCGCGAGCTCGGCGATCGGGTTGACCGTGCCGACCTCGTTGTTCGCCCACATCACGGTGGCCAGCGCGACCGTCTCGGGGCTTTCGCCGATCGCGGCGCGCAGCGTCTCGGGCGACACGCGGCCGGCCCCGTCGACCTCGAGCCAGACGATCTCGGCACCCGCGTGCTGCTCCAGCCACTCGACGGAATCGAGGACGGCGTGATGCTCGACGGCGCTACACAGGACACGGCGCCGCTCGGCGCTCTCCCCGTTGCGGGCCCAGAAGATGCCCTTGACCGCGAGGTTGTCGCTCTCCGTGCCACCGCCGGTGAAGATCACCTCGGACGGCCGGGCGCCCAGCGCCGCGGCGATCACTTCACGGGCTTCCTCGACTCGGCGCCGGGCCCGGCGTCCCGAAGAATGCAGCGCGGAGGCGTTGCCCACGGTGGACAGCGCCTCTGACATCGCCGCTACGGCTTCGGGCAACATCGGGGTGGTCGCCGCATGGTCGAGATAGGTCATCGCCCTACCAGAGTAGACCGCTCCGGGCCGTGACCAAGCCCACCCTCACTCGCGGGTGGCAGCGCTCACCCCGGCCGGCCACCGGCCCGTCAAGCGCACCCCGAGCAGGGCGAGCCCGGTCAGCAGCACCGAAAGCACCAAGATCGCGACCGACGGCTCCCGCGCCGAAGCCAGCGAAGCGAGCAGGACCCCGCCCAACCCGATGGTCAGCGCCGAGCCGACCCAGTCGCCGAGCTGCATCGCCGAGGTGTTGAACCCCCGCTCGGCCTCGGGCGAGTAGCGCAGCAGCAGGACCGAGATCGCGGGCATCGCGATCCCCATTCCCGCACCGCCGATCGCCGACGCCACGAACGCCATCCAGCCGGGAAACGACGGCAGCGGCACGAAGACGAACAGCGCCAGACCGGTCGCGACCAGCGCGAACCCGGTCCGCAACGAAGCCTCGCGCGACCAGTCGAGGAACCGGCCCTGCACGGCGGACGCCGCCGACCAGCCGAGCGCGGTCACCGTCAGCGGCAACCCCGCCAGCGCGGGGCTGTAGCCGTGGACCTCGGTCATCGTGAGCGGCAGGTACGCCTCCATCCCGGCGTACGCACCCGCGATCAGCGCGCGAGACGCGATCACGGTCGGCAACCCCGGCCGTGAGGTCAGCGTCCCGGCGGGCAGGAGTTTGCGGAGCGCGTACCCGAGAGCGACCAGCCCGGCGCCGCCATAGGCCAGCGCCGCGAGTGACGGATGCTGAGCCGCCCAGGTGAGCGCGGCGACGCCGAGCGCCGCGACCACCGCGGGCACCACGCCGGCCCGGCGACCGGACGCGTCGGGCATATGGCGGGGCAGGCGCCGCGTCACCACGACGAGCAGCGCCACACCGATCACGATCAGCGGCACAAGCCCGAGGAACACCCAGCGCCAGCCGAAACTCACCGTCACCACCCCCGCGACCGACGGGCCGATCACCGCGGGCAGCACCCACGCGGCGGCGTTGGCGGCGTAGATCACCGGACGTTCGCGGTCGCTGAAGGTGAGCGCGATCAGCAGGGACACGGAAACGAGCAGCAAGCCGGCGCCGAAACCCTGTAATCCCCTGCCGAGCAGGAGCATCGCCATCCCGTCCGCGAGCCCCGCCACCAGCAACCCGGCGGCGAACAACGCCGTGCCGGCCAGCAGACCCGGCGCCGGTCCTTTCCGGTCACCGATCCGTCCGGAAAGGACGGTCGCGACGACGCTGGCGACGAGGAAGATGGTGAACGGCCAGGCATACAGCGCGAGACCGTCGAGGTCGGCCACCATCGTCGGCATCGCGGTGGCGACACCCATGCTCTCGAACGCGATGAGCGTGACCATGAGCAGGAGCCCCGCGGTGGTCACGCGGTGCTCCGGTGTCCAGAGCACGCCCTTCGGTTTCGCTTCGGCATCCCCAGTGATCGTCATGCGTCGAGCTTGCAACCTCTAGTGAGCTGGAGGTCAAGCGGTGACCGGCTCCAGGCGCAGTTCCCTTGCCAGTACAGCAGCTTCGGCTCTCGAGGTGACTTCGAGCTTGCCGAGGATCTTGCGCACGTGGAACTTCACCGTGTGCTCGGTCAGCTGCAGCTCTTCGGCGATCTGCCGATTGCGCTTCCCGCGCGCGATTCCGGCGAGGACCTCGAGTTCCCGCGTGTTGAGCCGGTCTAACGGGCGGAGTTCGGGGGTGTCCGGGGTGCCGAGCGGCAGGACCGCGGTGATCGTGGCGCCCCAGCCCGGGACCGCGTCGACCTCCCAGGTGCCGCCGAGCGGCGTGATCCGTTCGGTGAGTCCCGTGGCGGGCACGGCTCGCGCGACGTCCGGTCCGTCGTCGCGAACGGTGATCCGCAGCGACCGGCCGTCGATCCGCCAGGCCGCGCGGACGCGGGTGGTGCCCGCGCGGTCCAGCGCGGCCAGGACGAGTCCGCGGGTGACCGTTCGCGCGGTGTGCGCGAGGTCCTGCGGGAGCGGCCGTTCGTCGGCGGGCCCCGCGAGGTCGACGCTCACGTCGTTGTGCCGCACCAACGGTTCCAGCTGCACGGCGAGGGTGTCGAACGCCGCGGACGCCGGTTCCGACGACAGCTGCTGATCGCGGTCGGCGATCGAGCGCAGCTCGACCAGCGCGGCCGCGGCGAGATCGGTCGCCGTCTGCCGCGCGGAGGCGTCCCCGAGCTGCCGCGAACGCAGCACCGACAGCAGTGAGGCCAAGGTGGTCGCGTGAGTCTGGCCGAGGTCGGTGATGGTCTGCGCCCGCGCGGTCGCCGCCGCGATATTGCTCTCCAGTACCGCGGGTTCGGGGTCGGTGGCCCGCTGACCGGCGTTGACGCTGACGATGTTCCACAACTTGGCGGCGACATCGAGGCCGCGAGCGTCCGGTGTCTCCTCCGTTGGTACGAGCGCGATGATCGCGCCCTTCCCGATCGCCGGGGCCGACGCCAAGACGACGAGTTTCCGCCGCTCGGCTGCGAGCACTTCGTCGAGCACGACGGCCTCGCCGGGCACCCCGAGCTCGGCGAGCCGCTTGAGCTCGGCACTGGTGACCGCGTCCGTGATCGCCGGGTCACCGGCCACCTTGATCGGCAGGCGGGAACAGTCACCGGTCTCCATGGCGGCGGCGCGATGGGGCAGGACCTTCGCGGTGACCGCGACGAAGCGCAGCAGCATTTCGGGGCGCGGGGCGGCGAGCATGTCCTCGACCTGGCCCAGCACGTAAAGCGGATCCGACCACTCGTCCATATCTCCACAGTAGGCGCGGTCCGGCGAGGTGGCGCTGCTCTCCCGGCTAGTGAACACTGCTCGTCCGAGCGGTTCGGGCGGCATACGGACGCGGGTTGACTGATCTTCATCGAGGAACATCCGATGAGGAGTGAGCAATGCGAGCGATCACCATTACCCGGTTCGGTGAGCCGGACGTCCTTCAGCTCGAAGAGGTCCCGCTGCCCGAACCCGGGCCGGGGCAGGTGCGAGTCGCGGTGAAGGCGGCGGGGGTCAACCCGATCGACTGGAAGATCAGGTCCGGCGCGATGGCGGAGGCCTTCCCGGTCGAGTTCCCGCACATCCTGGGCATGGAGCTGTCCGGTGTCGTGGACGCGGTGGGCGAAGGTGCCGAGGTCGCCGTCGGGGACGAGGTCTTCGGCTGGTCCGACACCGGCTCGTACGCCGAGTACGCGCTGGCAAGCAACGTCACCCACAAGCCGTCCCGGCTGTCCTGGGCCGAAGCGGCCGCGCTGCCCGTCGCCGGCGAGACGGCGCTGCGGGTGCTGGGCGAACTCGAGGTCGAACCGGGCGAAACCCTGCTGATCCACGGTGCGAGCGGACAGGTCGGGCGCTTCGCGACGCAGGCCGCGGTCGCGCTGGGTGCCACCGTCATCGGCACCTCCGGCGCACGGTCACTCGACGAGGTGAAGGCGCTGGGCGCGATCCCCGTCGAGTACGGCGACGGCTGGCTGGAGCGGGTCCGCGAGGCGGCCCCGAACCCGGTCGACGCCGTCTTCGACGCGTCCGGATTCGGCGTCCTCGCCGACTCCGTCACGCTGCTCGGTTCACCGGACCGGCTGATCACCATCGCCGATGCGGCCGCGTTCGAGCTGGGACTGAAGTTCTCGAGCGGTGGCGAGCAGAGCGCGGCGGTCCTGGACCGCCTCATCGCGCGCGACGGCCTGAATATCAAGCTGGGCAAGAGTTACGCGCTCACCGAGGCCGGCGAGGCGCACCGCGAGAGTGCCACCGGACATGCGGGCGGGAAGCTCACGCTCGCTGTGAGCTGACGGACCTGGGTTCGTCAAGTGGCCGACGCAATGAAGGGGCCTTTTATTGCGAATTTTGCAATGAAAGGCCCCTTCATTGCGCGCGAGCGCTAGCGAGAGGTCACTTTCGGAGCGGGAGCGGGAGCAGGGGCGGGAGCAGGAGTGGCAGTGCGTGAAGCAGCAGGGGCGGCCGTACGGCGACGGTGCTGCACCGGGATCTGGACCCGCCCCAGCGCCGCCTGCACCGCGGATTCCGCGAGCAAGGCGAGCTCCCGCCGATCGGAGGCCTTGCCCGGCGCGATCTCCGGACACACGTGGACCTCGAGGACCAGCCCGCGCAGGGCCGCGACCCGGCGCAGGGAGGCGATGAGCGACTCGGGGCCGATGAAGGCGGGCTGCGACGTCTCGCGGCCGTCGGCGAGCCGGAAGCGGAGCGCGAGCGGCCGCACCGGGACACCGCCGTCGATCGCGGCCTGGAAGGTCGCCGAGCGGAACCGGCCCGAAGCCAGGCCGCACCACGTGGTTCCCTCCGGTGTCACGCTGACGAGTGATCCGCCGCGCATCGCGTCGGCGAGTTCGGCCATCGTGGCTGGCAGGGTCCGCAGTCGTTCGCGGTCGAGGAAGATGCTGCCGCCGCGGCGGACCAGGAAGCCGAGGATCGGCCAGGCGCCGACCTCTTTCTTCGCCAGCGCCCGCATCGGCTGAATGGCGTTGATCGCGATGATGTCCAGCCACGAGATGTGGTTGTTCACCACCAGCGCGCCACGGCCGGGGACGGCGCGGAAATCCTCACCGCCGAGCACCCTCAGCCGGACCCCGAAAGCCCGCAGGATGCCGGAGAACAGCAGACGCAGCAACAGTTCCCGCACCGAACCGTGCAGCACGAGCATCAGCGGCGCGCTCAGGAACGCGCAGAAGATGACGCCGATCGCCACACTGAATCTGAAGACACGGCGCGGGAACGCCACGGTCGGCGCCCCTTCGCTCAGGCACCCGTCGCCGCACGGCGACTTCGGCATCCAGGCGTGACTCATCCCTGCACTCCGAGGAAGAATTTCAGGTAGCGCTCATCGACATTGTGGAGGTCGAGTACCACGAAGAAGTCCGCGACGCCGAAGTCCTCGTCGAGCGCCGGTGGCCCGTACGTCTTCGCGCCGAGTCGCGTGTAGCCCTTGATGAGCGGCGGGAGAATCGCGCGCGACGGCCGTTCGACACCTTCGGAGCGCCACGGGTTCAGCGGGGTCACGCGGAGTGATTCATCCGAATAGTGCTTGGTGCGCAGCACATCCCAGACCCCGGCCGCGTAACTTCCACCGTCGTTCAGCGGGACGGAGGCGCAGCCCGCGAGATACCGGTGACCGGCAAGGAGCATGTAGCGCCCGATCCCCGCCCACACGAGGCTGACGACGGCACCGCTGCGGTGATCCGGGTGCACGCAGGAGCGCCCCGTCTCGACCAGCGAAGGCCGCATCGCCTCGATCGCCGATAGATCGAACTCGCTGTCGGAGTACAGCTTCCCTGCCTGCGCCGCCCGATCTGGTGGCAACATCCGGTAGGTACCGACGATCTCGTCCGTGTTGTCGTCACGGACGACAAGGTGGTCGCAGAATTCGTCGAACTGGTCGACATCGAGCCCCGGCTGGAGGGAATTGAGGTTCGCGCCCATTTCCTCTGCGAAAACCTGATGCCGAAGCCGTTGTGCGGCAAGGACTTCGTCGTTTCCGTTGGCTACGAGGAGTGAGTATCGCGGCGCGTCGGCCGGGAGTTCGACACCTGCCTGGTCAGTACTGACGAGGAGCTGTGACGTCGTCATAATCAAGGTCTACCCCCTGGGGGGTACCAACGACAATGCGCCCGATGGCCGATTAGTGCACGTTCCGTTAATTGCGGGTTCTCAGGGTTCTCTCAGACTGGAAGATCACTTTCGGATCACAGAAAAGGGCCGTTCGAGACAGACTTCGTCTCGAACGGCCCTTTGCCGTCACCTGTCGCCTGGGCTCAGCCCTTGCGCTTCTGGACCTCTTCGGTCAGCTGCGGCGCGACGTTGAACAGGTCGCCCACCACACCGAAGTCGGCGATCTCGAAGATGGGCGCCTCGGCGTCCTTGTTGATCGCGATGATCGTCTTCGAGGTCTGCATACCCGCACGGTGCTGGATCGCACCCGAGATGCCCAGCGCGATGTACAGCTGCGGCGAGACCGTCTTACCGGTCTGGCCCACCTGGAACTGCGCCGGGTAGTAGCCCGAGTCGACGGCCGCACGCGACGCGCCGACGGCCGCGCCGAGCGAGTCGGCCAGCGTCTCGACGACGTCGAACTTCTCGGCCGAACCGACACCACGGCCACCGGAGACGACGACCGAGGCCTCGGTCAGCTCCGGCCGGTCGCCGCCGACGATCGGCTCGACGCCGGTGATCCGCGCGGACTTCGCCGGGTCGGCGGCCGGGACCTCGACGGTCTCCTCGGCGCCGGCACCGTCGGCCGGGGTCGCCTCGACCGCGCCCGGGCGGATCGAGATGACCGGGACGCCCTTGGCGGACTTGGCCTTGATGGAGAACGCGCCACCGAAGATGGACTGGTCGACGCTGCCGTCGGCGTTCACTCCGACGGCATCGATGAGTAGACCGGAGCCGAGGCGGACGGCGACACGAGCCGACACCTCCTTGCCCTCGGCGGTGGCCGCGACGAGCACGGCGGCCGGAGAGGTCCGCTCCGCGAGCGCCACGAGGACATCGACCTTGGGGGTGACCAGGAAGCCGGTGGCGTTGTCGCCCTCGGCGACGTACACCTTCGCGGCGCCGTGCGCGGCAAGCGATTCCTTGGCCTTGGCGGCGGTGCCGACGGGGCCGACGACGACCGCGGACGGCTCACCCAGCTCGCGGGCCGCGGTCAGCAGCTCGAGCGAGACCTTCTTGACCTCACCGTCGACGTGGTCGACGAGGACGAGTACTTCAGCCATTTCCCTATTCCTCCTCGAAACCTGTCTCAGATGAGCTTCTGCGCGACCAGGTAAGCGGCCACCTTGCTGCCGCCGTCGCCCTCGTCCTCGACGCGCTCACCGGCGGTACGCGGCGGCTTCGGGGAGGCTTCGAGCACCGACGACCACGCGTTGCCGAGGCCGACCTCGGCCGTGTCCAGGCCAAGGTCCGCGACGGTCAGCGTCTCGACCGGCTTCTTCTTCGCGGCCATGATCCCCTTGAAGGAGGGGTAACGCGGCTCGTTGATCTTTTCGCCGACGCTGACCAGCGCGGGCAGGCTCGCCTCGAGGTGCGTGACGCCGTCCTCGGTGTAGCGGTCGGCCTTGAGCGCGGTGCCCTCGACGTTCAGCACGTTGACGTGGGTCAGCTGCGGGAGACCGAGCAGCTCGGCGATCATCGCCGGCACGGCGCCACCGCGGCCGTCGGAGGCCTCGTTACCGGTGATGACCAGGTCGTAGCCCTCGACCTTCGAGATCGCGGCGGCCAGTACCTTGGCGGTCGCGATCGCGTCGGAGCCGTGAAGCGCGGCATCGGAGACGTGGATGGCCTTGTCAGCACCCATGGACAGCGCCTTGCGGATCGCGTCGGTCGCGCGGTCGGGGCCGACCGAGATGACGGTGACCTCGCCTTCGCCGGCTTCCTTGATCTTCAGGGCTTCTTCGACGGCCTTCTCGTTGATCTCGTCGAGCACGGCGTCGGCGGATTCGCGGTCAAGAGTGTTGTCGGCACCGGAGAGCTTCCGCTCCGAATAGGTGTCCGGTACCTGCTTGACCAGGACAACGATGTTCGTCATGGGTCTTCTTCGACCTCCCGGTAGTGGCCGGAGTCCGGCCACGGGCATACAGCTCTACTGGCCGGTAGATTAGGGCCATTTCGGCGCCGTGACCCGGCGAGGTGACCTCATTCACCTGGATGCACGTTTTACCGGGACCATCGTCCAGGTTTCCCGCTTCCCGGCTACCGGGACCGGCTACTCACCCGAACGGTCGTACTCGGGGGTACTCCAAGTAGATCCCGACGGGTTAACCTGCCGCACCATGCGTTCCATCCCCGGCTATGTCGCGGTGGTCACGGACTCCACTGCGAGCCTCCCCCAGCACGTCGCCGATCGCTGGGGGATCGGCGTCGTCCAGCTCCAGCTGCAGGTCGGAGACCATTTCGACGAGGAGAACCGGTTCCAGCGCGACCAGGTGTTCTCGATGCTCCGCGAAGGCGCGCAGCTGGCCACCTCGCCGCCGGACCCCGGTGCCTTCTTCTGGACGTACCAGGAAGCCGCGAGCCGGGGCGCGACCGCGATCGTGAGCATGCACATCTCCGGACGGATGTCCGAGACCGTGAACATCGCCCGCGAGGCCGCGCAACAGGTCCGTGTGCCCGTCCACGTGGTCGACAGCGGGACGACGGGGATGAGCCTCGGCTTCGGCGCCGTCGCGGCCGCCCGGATCGCGGCGGCGGGCGGCGGACCCGACCGCGTCGTGCAGGCCGCCGAGCACCGCATCGCCGCGAGCAGGGAACTGATCTACGTCGACACGCTCGAATTCCTCCGCCGCGGCGGCCGGATCGGTGCCGCGCAGGCGCTCCTCGGCACCGCGCTCTCCCTGAAGCCGCTGCTCACGGTGAAGGACGGGGAAATCTCGCCGCTGGCCCGCGTCCCCGGCAGCAAACGCGCACTGGCGAAACTCGTCGACATCGCCGTGCGGACCGCCGCGCAGGGGCGGGTCGACATCGCACTGAACCGGGCGGGGGCCGACGAGCGCGACCGCGAGATCGGCGGCAGGCTTCGCGCTCGGCTGCCTGGCATGTCCGACAACGTGGTCACCGACGCCAGCATGGTGCTCGGCGCCCACCTCGGCCCGGGCGCGCTCAGCATCACGGTGTCGCGGGCGTGACCCGCTTCCCCGGTATCAGGACCAGGACCACCGGCAGCACCACACCGACCGCGGTCGTCGCGATGATCAGCACCTGGTCGATCTGCTCGAAATGCGACACGTGGCCCAGGTGGTAGAGGAAATGCGGTAGGCCGTAGAGGAAGGTGCCGATCGCCACCACCCGGGTGGCGATCGTCGTCCCGATCACCGCGGTGCCGATCAACATCGCGGCCAGCGCCAGGTTGAGCCCGCCGAAGTCGGCGAGCAGGTGTTGGTTGAAGGGGCCGTCCATCGACACCCAGCCGGTGCGGAAGCCGGGGAAGTCGGTGTAGAAGCCCGTGGGGCTGATCAGGACCCAGGTCCCGACCACGGCCTCGAGCAGCCCGAAGAAGACCAGCAGCACGCGCGTGATTGTCCGTTGCATACCTCCTGGACACCCCAGCGGCGCGAAACGTGACAACCAGGGTGCGGCGAACGACCTTCGAACATGTGGTCTGCGATCATGTTGCTCATGACAAATGACCTCGCCGTGCTGCTGGGCACCCAGGAGACTGTCAACCTGGAGTTCAAGCGGTCCGGCGGGGATCGGCATGCACTGCGGAAAGCAATCTGCGCCTTGGCCAACGACCTCACTCAGAAGGGCATAGGGCACCTACTGATCGGTGTCGACAAGCACGGAGTGCCTGTCGACGACGTCGACACGAGCGACGCCGAACTTCTCAGACTCACCGATCTTCGCGAGGACGGGCAGATCCTTGATCGGCCGTCGATGCATGTCGAAGAGGCAACCTTTCAAGGTAAGCCGGTTGTGCATATCGAAGTTCGGGCGTCCGCGACCCCGCCGGTCCGCTACAAGGGCATCGCATGGGTCCGTCCGGGGCCGACAACACGCGAAGCCAATCGGGACGACGAACGTGTACTCAGCGAACGACGCAGGGCAGCCGATCTCCCCTACGACAGCCGTCCCGTCACTATGACCTCGCTGGACGACCTCGACCTGACATTGTTCCGAACCGACTACCTACCGTCCTTTGTTGCCCCGGAAGTGATCGAGGAGAATGGTCGCACGATCGAGCAGCAGCTTGCCTCCTTGCGCCTCGCTGACGTTCAAGGCAATCCCACTGTGCTCGGTCTACTCGTTCTCGGCCTGGATCCAAGCGCATACCTTCCCGGCGCCTACATCCAGTTCGTCCGGTACCGCGGCACGGATCTGGACGCGCCAATAGCCGACGATCAGGAGATGCGCTCGAACCTCATCGGAACCGCGACGCGCCTCGCAGCCGTACTGCGTGGCCATCTGCATACAAGCCTGTCGGAGGGTGCGGGATTCCGCGAGGAACAGACTCCTGACTACCCTCTGGACGCTCTGCGCGAGGTGTGCATGAACGCGATCATGCACAGGAACTACGAGAACTCGAACGCCCCGGTACGCATCGCCTGGTTCGACGACCGGATCGAGGTGACCAATCCTGGCGGTCCCTTCGGGCAAGTCCGAGCCGACAACTTCGACCGGGTGAACGACTACCGCAACCCGTCGCTGGCGGCCGCCATGAAGTCACTCGGCTACGTCAACCGCTTCGGCAGGGGAATCGGCAGGATAAAGGCCGCGCTTGCGCGCAACGGCAATCCCGAGCCTGAGTTCACCGTGGACGCCTCGTCGTGGTCCGTCACTCTCAGGAGGACCATATGACCTCTGTCGCGATGTTCAACAACAAGGGAGGCGTCGGCAAGACGACGCTCACTTACCATCTCGCGCACATGCTGCAGCGACAGGGCAAGCGGGTGCTGGCGGTGGATCTCGATCCGCAGTCGAACCTGACGGCGCAGTTTCTCGACGAGGACGACCTTGCGGTGCTGTGGCATGAACCACAGAGTCCGTCCTGGTCGAGGGAAACACCCAAAGCCAGGGCCTGGAGCCAGGTCACCGGGGATACCGGAACCATCGCGACAGCCCTGACCCCGATCCGGGAAGGGCTGGGGGACATCTCCCCCTCCCAGCCGGTGCAGATCACGGACGGGCTCTGGCTTCTCCCCGGAGACCTGGAGTTGAGTTCGTTCGAAGACCGGCTCTCAGAGGCATGGGGCAAGTGCTTCACTGGCGACCCGGCCGCAATACGAGCGACAACCGCGTTCCACCGGTTGATAGCCCATGCTCGCCTCGAGGTCGATGCAGAGATCGTCCTCGTCGATGTAGGCCCCAATCTCGGCGCCATCAACCGAGCAGCGCTCCTGTCCGCAGACACCGTCCTTACTCCATTGGCGGCGGACTTGTTTTCGCTGCGCGGACTCCACAACCTCGGCCCCACCTTGCGGAGCTGGCGGCGAACCTGGCAGCAGACCGTTCTTCCGCACGCTCCAGCGTCGATCCCCACGCCGTCGGGTGAAATGCGCCCGGTCGGCTATGTGATCATGCAGCCGGTTATGCGCCTCGACCGGCCGGTCAAGGCCTACCAGCGTTGGCTGGATCGCATCCCCACCGTCTACCGCGAGGCGGTTCTCGACGACCGTTCGGCCCCGGACTCCAGTTTTGAGATCGCCACAATGCGGAACTACCAGAGCCTGATGCCACTGGCACACGATGCGCGGAAACCAATGTTCGAGCTGCGGTCCGCCGATGGCGCGCTCGGCAGCACGCAAACCCTCGTCCAGCGGTGTTACCAAGAGTTCAAGACGCTGGCTCTCACGGTTGTGGAACGGCTGGAGACCCGCGACCAGACGCGGTTCGGATGACAGGGATCAACGGTCACGCACGTCGTTGAAGCGCTACGCCTACTGCTCGAGCGGCCTTCGTGCAGATCCAGATCCGCCGCCCGTTGGTCCTCGGAGGCAGGCGCGCTTGCCCCACCATGACCGCTACGCCGGCGCCTGACCCCGAACTCTCCCTGCCTCGGCCGAGCAGACGTGACCCACCGGTAGGGTCGCGGGCGTGACCACGCCAGCCACCAGGGCCGAAGCGCTGCACCTCACGGGTGAGCGCACAGTTCCCGGCATCGCCGAGGAGAACTACTGGTTCCGCCGCCACGAGGCCGCCTACCAGGCACTCCTGCCGCTGTGCGTGGACCGGACCGTGTTGGAGGCGGGCTGTGGCGAGGGGTACGGCGCCGGACTCATCGCGACCGTGGCGGAACGCGTGGTCGCGCTCGACTACGACATCCCGACCACCGAGCACGTCGCGCGCCGGTACCCGGAGGTCACGGTGGCGCGGGCGAATCTGGCGTTCCTTCCGCTGCGGGATTCCGCGGTCGAGGTGGTGGCGAACTTCCAGGTCATCGAACATCTCTGGGATCAGGCCGGTTTTCTCGCCGAGTGCCGCCGCGTACTCACGCCCGGCGGCAGGCTGATCGTCACCACCCCCAACCGGCTGACCTTCACCCCGGACAGTGATACTCCGCTGAATCCCTTCCACACCAGGGAACTCGCGCCGTCCGAATTGGACTGTCTACTCCGCGAGGCCGGTTTCGAAATCGAGACGCTCCACGGCCTCCACCACGGCGACGGTGTCCGGAAGCTCGACGATAGGTACGGCGGTTCGATCATCGACGCCCAGCTCGACGTCGTCATGGGTGAGCTACCCGGGCAGGCAGTCTGGCCGGCGGAGCTGCTGGCCGACGTCGAAGCCATCCAGGCAGCCGATTTCGCCGTCCACGGGGAAAACCTCGATGGCAGCCTCGACCTCGTCGCCGTGGCGGTGCGCCCGTGAAAGAGTACGAAGGCACGTTCTGCCTTGTCGTGCACAGCCATCTGCCGTGGCTGCCGCATCACGGGTCCTGGCCGGTCGGCGAGGAATGGCTTTACCAGGCGTGGGCACATTCCTACCTGCCCATGGTCGACCTCCTGCGCCGTTTCGCCGACGAGGGCCGCGAGGACGTGCTCACCCTCGGCATGACGCCGGTCCTCGCCGCGCAGCTCGACGATCCCTACTGTCTCAAGGCTTTCCACGACTGGCTCGGCCATTGGCAGCTACGCGCCTTGCACGCGTCCACGCTGTGGAACGGCGATCCGTTGCTGCGTGATCTCGCCGCGACCGAGTACCAGACCGCCGTCAAAGCGTCCGAGGAGCTCGAAACCCGGTGGCGCCACGGCTTCTCACCGATTCTTCGGTCCTTTGTGGACTCGGGCACGATCGAGCTGCTCGGCGGCCCGCTGGCGCATCCGTTCCAGCCGCTGCTCGACCCGGTGGTCCGCGACTTCATGCTGCGCGGCGGCCTCGCCGACACGGCGCTGCGGCTGGGACGTCGTCCCGAAGGCATCTGGGCGCCCGAATGCGGTTACGAACCCGGTATGGAAGCGGGCTACGCGGCCGCCGGCGTGCGGCGGTTCATGGTCGACGGCCCGTCGCTGCGCGGCGACACGTCCGCCGCGCGGACCGTTGGCGACTCCGACGTCGTGTGCTTCGGCCGCGACCTCGAAGTCACGTACCGTGTCTGGTCGCCGAAGGCCGGCTACCCGGGTCACGCCGCCTACCGCGACTTCCACACCTGGGCGCACGAAGTCGGCCTCAAGCCGTCTCGGGTGACCGGTAAGACCATCGAACCGCCGGACAAGGCGCCGTACGACCCGGCGATGGCTGCGGGCACGCTCGGCGGGCACGTCAAGGACTTCGTCGACACGGTCGTCGCGCGGCTGCGTTCGCTAAAGGCCGAGCACGGCCGCGAGTCGCTCGTCGTCGCCGCCTACGACACGGAACTGTTCGGGCACTGGTGGCACGAGGGACCGGCCTGGCTCGAAGGCGTCCTGCGTTCCCTGCCGGAAGCCGGGGTGCGCGTCACGACCTTGAAGGGCGCCCTCGAGGCCGGCCACCTCGGCGGTCCGGTCGACCTCCCGGCGTCGTCGTGGGGTTCGGGCAAGGACTGGCGCGTCTGGGACGGTGAACAGGTCGCCGACATGGTCCAGGACAACACGGCGTTGCAGCGCCGGATGCTCGACCTCGTCGCGGACATGGACACCACGACCAGGGACCTCGTCCGGGATCAGGCCGTCGCCGAGACGATGCTGGCGCTTTCGAGCGACTGGGCGTTCATGGTCACCAAGGATTCCGCGGCCGACTACGCACGGCGGCGCGCCAGGGTGCACGCGGAACGGTTCGACGCGCTCGCCGGGGCGATCCGGGACGGCGCGAACGAACGGGCGCGGGAGCTCGCGACCGCCTTCCGGCGGGACGACCGGCCGTTCGGCAACGTCGACGCTCGTGATCTGCTGAAGAAATAACGAAAGGGTGAGTATGGGGATCCACGACATTCCACTGAAGACACTCACGGGCGAGGACACCACCCTCGGCGCGCTCGAGGGCAAGGCGCTGCTGGTGGTGAACGTCGCCTCGAAATGTGGGCTGACGCCGCAGTACACCGGGCTCGAGAAGCTTCAGGAACGCTACGCGGACAAGGGTTTCTCGGTCGTCGGGTTCCCGTGCAACCAGTTCGCCGGGCAGGAGCCGGGCACCGCCGAGGAGATCCAGACCTTCTGCTCGACGACGTACGGGGTTTCGTTCCCGCTGTTCGAAAAGCTGGACGTCAACGGTGAAAGCAGGCACCCGCTCTACGCCGAATTGACCAAGGCGGCTGATGCAGAAGGATCGGCAGGCGACGTGCAATGGAATTTCGAGAAGTTCCTCATTGCCCCGTCCGGTGACGTGATCGGCCGATTCCGGCCGCGCACCGAACCCGAAGACGACGTGATCATCAAGGCGATCGAAGGCGCCGTCGGCGTCTGATCAGCGATTAATCCCGGCAACGGGCGGGAACTCGGAGAAAATCCGGGTTCCCGCCCGTTTCCTTTTCCCCGGAACAGAGGACCAAAGTCCCTAAAACGCCTCACATTCGGCCACGATGTCCGGTGGATCGATAACAAAGCCTTGCCTCGCAAGGGAAATCTCCACGAACCGCGGTGAACCGGTCTACCCGATTGCCCTATGGCGCCCGTACGCCCCCAGGAGAAGACTCCGACGTCGGGGCTCCCACCAAACCACGTGAAAAGTTCGTTCGAGCCCACATTTCGTCACCGCCGACAACCAGAAAAGTGTGGCCGACATGATCGAAAACAATATGATCCCGGATGAATTCCTCTCCCTGGCGAGCGTACAGGCCGCGGAAGAGGACGCACTGCTCAACAGACAGAACGTCGTAGGCGTCGCTCTCGGCACGAAATGGTCGGGCGGATCCGACACCGGGGAAAAGGCGATCACGGTACTGGTCGACACGAAGATGCCGCACGAAATGATCCGCGAGGACGACCTCGTACCCGCGACGCTCGCCGGTGTACCCACCGACGTGCAGGAAGTCGGCGTGCTGCAGGCAGGCCGCAGCATCGCACCGCCGAAGGTGAACGGCTCCCCCACGCTGACCGAAGAGCGCCCCTCACCGACGCTGACCCGCCCCGACGAGCTGGCCCGTGAACAGGTCGGCCCGTTCACGCTGGCCAAGCGATTCCGCCCGGCTTTCGGCGGACTGAGCGTCGGCCACTTCAAGATCACGGCCGGTACGTACGGCACCGCCGTCTACGACGCCGCCGCGCTGCCCGGCAAGCCGACCAGGTACTACATCCTGTCCAACAACCACGTGCTGGCGAACTCCAACGCCGCCGCCATCGGTGACCCGATCCTGCAGCCCGGCCCGTTCGACGGCGGCGTCGTGCCCACCGACGTCATCGCCAGGCTGAGCCGGTTCGTGCCGATCAAGTTCATCCAGCCCGGCCAGCCGGTCCCGTTGAACTTCGTCGACGCCGCCATCGCCGAAGGCCAGTTCCACGACCTCGACCGGCGCGTCTTCTGGATCGGCGACATCAAGGGCATCAACGTCGCCCCCGCGGTCGGCACGATCGTGCAGAAGACCGGCCGGACCACGAACTGGACGACCGGCCGGATCACGAACATCAACGCGACCGTCGACGTCAACTACGGCGGCGGCCAGGTGGCCAGGTTCGCCCAGCAGCTGCTGACCACCGACATGTCGGCCGGTGGCGACTCCGGCAGCCTCGTCGCGGACCTGAGCGAGAACGCCGTCGGCCTGCTGTTCGCGGGTTCGCCGGTCGTCACCATCGTCAACCGCATCGCGCTGGTCGAGGCCTCGCTCGGAATCAGGGTGCACCCGTAGGCATGGCGGATATCGACCAGTCGGATGTCGACGCCGCGCTCGTCTCGGCGTCGCGGTGGCTCGACGAGATCCCCGAAGTGGTGGGGGTCGGGCAAGGCGAGGACGAGGGTTCGCCCACGATCGACGTATGGGTGACCCCCTCCCACGATCCCGAGCGGCTGCCTTCACAACTGCTCGGGGTTCCCGTGCGGGTCCGGGACTCCGGTGGCCCGATCGAAGCCGGCGGCTGACACTTCGCCCCGGCTTTGACGACCTGACCTCGGCAAAGCGCTTGGCACGCTTTGCCGAGGTCAGGTCATTTCATGGGCTCGGCCTGCGCACCGCCCCGTCCGGCCGCAACCGACTCACGAGTAACCTCTGCCCATGCGCGTGCTGATGTTGTCGTGGGAGTACCCACCTGTGGTCGTCGGCGGGCTCGCACGGCACGTCCACGCCCTGGCAAGGCACCTCGCCCGGCAGGGTCACGAAGTGGTCGTCCTGTGCCGTCACACGGCAGGCACCGACGCCGAGACCCACCCGCGGACCGATCGTGTCGTCGAAGGCGTGCGGATCATCCGGGTCGCCGAGGACCCGATGCACGTGACCTTCGAACGCGACCTCGTCGCCTGGACGCTGGCCATGGGCCACGCGATGATCCGAGCCGCGACCGACCTGCTGCGCACCTGGCAGCCGGACGTCGTGCACGCCCACGACTGGCTGGTCAGCCATCCGGCGATCGCGGTCGCCGAAGCCGCCCGGGTGCCGCTGGTCGGCACGATCCACGCCACCGAGGCGGGACGGCATTCCGGCTGGCTCTCGCATCCGCTCAACCAGCAGGTGCACTCGGTCGAATGGTGGCTCGCCAACCGCTCGGACGCGCTGATCACCTGCTCGCAGGCCATGCGCCGCGAGGTGGCGCACCTGTTCGAGGTCGACGGCGAGGCCGTCACGGTGATCCACAACGGCATCGAGGAACGCACCTGGCAGGTCCCCGAAGAAGAGGTCACCCTCGCCCGCGAGACCTACAGCCCGTCGGGCGCGCCGCTGCTGCTCTACTTCGGACGGCTGGAATGGGAAAAGGGCGTGCAGGATCTGCTCGCCGCCCTCCCCCGCATTCGCCGCCGCCACCCCGGGACCCGGCTCGTCGTGGCGGGCAAGGGCCGGCATCTGGAGGAGCTCGTCGAGCAGGCGCGCAAACTGCGCATCCGCCGGGCGGTGGACTTCGTCGGGCACCTGACCGACCGGGAACTGCGCGCGGTCCTGGCCGCGGCCGACGCCGTCGTCCTGCCCAGCCGCTACGAACCGTTCGGCATCGTCGCGCTCGAGGCTGCCGCCGCGAAGGCCCCGCTCGTCGCATCGACCGCGGGCGGGCTCGGCGAGGTCGTCCTCGACGGAGAGACCGGGCTCGCGTTCACGCCCGGCGATGTCGAGGCGCTCGGCAACGCCGTCGAGGCCGTCCTTGACGACGAGGTCGCCGCAGCGCGGCGGGCCTTGGCCGCGCAGTCACGGCTGGCAGCGGACTTCGACTGGGGCCGGATCGCCGAGGCGACCGCGGCGGTCTACGGACGGGCGCGGGTGCAGGAGCCCGTGGAGCTGGGGCGGCCCAAGATCGCCACCGGTAACGCCTTCGAACCCTGAGCCGCCTTCGCGTGCCGGCCCGGCTGCAAATCACTCACGACCGTCGGCCGCAGTTCGTGGCGGCGAGGTGTTGCGAAGGCCACTTCCGCAACCTTCAGCGTTGTGAATGTGGCCTTCGCAACCCGTATTGAGGGTGCCGTGTTAGAGCGGGTGCCGTGAAGGCCTCCTTCCCTACGCTCAGGGTAGGGAAGGAGGCCTTCACCACCTCCCGGGTCGCCACACTCGCCCCAGCGTGCTCAGCCGTCACGATCGCGGCACGTGAAGGACCCCTTCCCTCGGCTCAGCGCAAGAAACTCGACCTTCACCCCCTCGGCGACGCCTCCACGCGTCGGCGAGCAATGGCCTTCGCGACGCGGCGCCCCATGTCACGGGCACGCGGAATCCGACATGACCTACGACGCGAATTAACGACGCACGACACTAGAGTCCATCAGGGTGGCCGTCGCGCACGTCACACACCGCGGCCGAGGGACCCGCTACTTCTGGAACATCTTCACGTTCCGCCACTGAGTCGTGGCACTGGCGGTCTTCAGCGTGCCGTAGACGCCGTACTTGAAGTAGTGGTCGCCGACCGCGCTGCTGCGAGTGAGCTTCAGCGCTCCGTTGATGTAGATGGACAGCTTGTTCGCGGTGCCGTCGTGAAGGACGTTGACGCGAACCCACTGTCCGTAGATCCCGCTGACGAGCACCTTGCTGGCCCCGTCGCGCAGCTCCCCGCCGTTGGCCGAGAACGCCCTGATCATCAGGGTCGTCGCGTTGGGTCCGTCGTTGCCGAAGATCTGCATCGTGGACTCGTCGTTCGTGGGGCCGGTCACCTTCAGCTCGCCCTCGAACTGGCGCTGCCCGGTCCGGTAGTCGTTGTGCACCCGGACCTCGACCCGGTTCGACTTGGTGCTCAGCAGTTTGAACGTCTCCTGCGTACCGGACCGCTGATACGAGGCGCCCGGCTCGCTGGCCGACGTCGTCGTGGCCCAGTCGTGCGGGTGGTTCACCCCACCGCTGACCACCTGGATGGTCTTCTTCGGGTTGACCTGCGTCCAGCCGGTGCCGATCACCGCGGAGGCGGTGGCCGGAATCAGTGCCGAGGCGACGGTCATGACCATGGCGGCGGCGATTCCGGCGGTGACACGCATACGTGACATTGCAGCTCCCTCGTCGTGGCGGCGGAGGAAATTGGTCCAGACATCATATGTCTAGTCGTCGCCGATGACCAGGAAGCGCGAAACCGGCTGTGGCGTACCGAGCCCTCGAACGGCACGCCACAGCACGGGGCTGTTATAGGTGACGAAGATCAGAAATGGCAGGGCCGGACACAGTCCGGTCGCATCGAAACCGGCGATGAAGCGGAGACCGCCGGAGCGGAAAGGATGACAGCGAGGACGGCGAAGGTGGCGGCCAAGACTGTTCTCAACTGCTTCTTCATGGGGACTCCTCGGGGATCGGGCGGAATATCCGCCCAGCGCCGAGCATTCGCGCCGTCCACCCCGGAAACAACGGGGGAAACAATAAGTACGGCTACCTATTCGCGGTCCGTGACCGGTTCATCCCCTTCGACCGGTCAGGATCCGCACCCGAACCGGTTCGACGAACGGCGCGTTCGGGGAAACGGCCACACTGAGCCGTTCCTCGAATTCCGGGCGCTGCTCCGGCGTCGGCAACAGATCCTCCGGCGTCGCGGAGTAAACCGCGCCGATGACGAATTCGAGATCGATTTCATCGTCGTACTCGACGATCGTCTCGTTCGTGCTGAAGCCGGCGGCCTCCAGACTCACCCGGTAGCGGTCCTGTTCCTGCTGCTCGGCCCCGCAGGTCCGGACCAGCGGCTGGCCGAGCCAGCCGGAAAGGTAGTCCCGCAACGCGTTCGACCATGGGCTGTCGTGCTGCCACATCGGTGCACCGTTGGTCACCACCGCGATCCCGCCGCCTGGACGGAGCAGGGAACGGAGTTCGGGGAAGAGTGTCTCGTGGTCCATCCAATGCAACGCCTGCCCGATGGTCACCACACCCAGCTTTTCCTCACGCAGCAACGCCTTCAGCGCCGGGACGTCGCTGTCCGCACCGACGAGCCAGTTCGCGTTGGTGATCCCCGATTTCGCAGCGACCTTCCTGGCCTTGGCGACCATGTCCGGCTCGGGATCCATGCCGATGACCGACCGCGTCCACCCGGCGAGCGGCAGGGTCAGCTGACCGGTCCCGCAGCCGAGATCGAGCGCCGCGTCGTCCGTGGTCAGCCCGAACTCCTTCGCCAGCGCGGCAAAGACATCGGATGGGTAGCCACGCCGGAAGCGCTGATAGAAGTCGGCGACCTCGCCGCTGAACCGCAATTCCGTCATACCGTGATCATGACCGTGTCCCCGGTATCGCGCGGCCGGTTTCGCCATCGGCGGAATCGAAAATGAGACGGGTCCGGCGACGGGGAGCCTCCGCCACCGGACCCATGGCCCACACCGTCCCAAAGCGGTGTGGAACCCGGCCGCCCCTCGTCAGGTAGGGGCGGCCGGAGCTTTCATCTCA
Organism: uncultured Actinomycetota bacterium; assembly: GCA_963766045.1. GTDB lineage: Bacteria > Actinomycetota > Actinomycetes > Mycobacteriales > Pseudonocardiaceae > Amycolatopsis. The sequence continues at coordinate 950,615 of CAVXYN010000004.1, forward strand.
GGAAGCGGTCAGGTACCGCGCGTACGCACCGGTCGTCAGGAAGCTGGGCAGCTTCTCGCCCAGCGCCGTCTCGGTGAAGATCTCGTACGCGTCGCCAAGCCGGTTTCCTTCGCCCGACTCGGCGCGCACCGATGCCAGCTCTTCGTCCAAATAGGACAGCGCGAGCTCGCGGGTCAGCGCGGTGCCGTCCTCGAGCTTCGTGCCGTTGCGGATCCACTGCCACACCTGGCAACGCGCGATCTCCGCGGTGGCGGCGTCCTCCATCAGGTTGTGGATCGCCGCCGCGCCGGTGCCCCGCAGCCACGCGTCGATGTACCGCAGCGCGACGTTGATGTTCGCGCGGACACCCGCTTCGGTGACCTCGCCGCCCGCGCTGGCCACGTCGAGCAGGTCCTCGGCGGTGACGACGACGTCCTCACGCAGCTTGCCGAGCTGGTTCGGCCAGCCACCGAGCACTCCGTCGAACACCTCGCGGCAGACCGGGACCAGGCCGGGGTGCGCGACCCACGAACCGTCGAACCCGTCGTTCGCCTCGCGTTCCTTGTCCTGGCGGACCTTCTCCAGCGCGGTTGCGTTGATCTCCGGGTCCTTGCTGGGGATGAACGCGGCCATCCCGCCGATCGCGTGCGCGCCGCGTTTGTGGCAGGTGCGCACCAGCAGCTCCGTGTAGGACCGCATGAACGGGACGGTCATGGTCACCTGCGCGCGGTCTGGGAGCACGAAATCCGCGCCGTGCGAGGAGAAGTTCTTGATGACGCTGAAGATGTAGTCCCACCGGCCGGCGTTGAGCCCGGCGATATGCTCGCGCAATTCGTAGAGGATCTCCTCCATCTCGAACGCCGCGGTGATCGTCTCGATCAGCACCGTCGCCCGGATCGTGCCGCGCGGGATGCCCAGTTCCCGTTGCGCCAGCAGGAAAACGTCGTTCCACAGCCGTGCTTCGAGGTGGTTCTCGAGCTTCGGCAGATAGAAGTAGGGGCCGCTGCCGCGAGCCAGGAGCTGGCGCGCGTTGTGGAAGAAGTACAGGCCGAAGTCGACGAGGCTCGCCGAGACCGGGCGGCCGTCGATGCGGATGTGCTTCTCCACGAGGTGCCAGCCACGCGGGCGGGCGACGATGGTCGCCGGCTCCTCTCCGATCGTGTACCGCTTGCCCGCCGACGTGGTGAAGTCGATGTTGCGGCGGATCGCGTCGAACAGGTTGAGCTGGCCGTCGATCACGTTGTGCCAGGTCGGCGAGGTCGCGTCCTCGAAGTCGGCGAGCCAGACCTTCGCGCCGGAGTTGAGCGCGTTGACCGTCATCTTGCGGTCGGTCGGGCCGGTGATCTCGACACGGCGGTCTTCGAGACCCGGCGCGGCGGGGGCGATATGCCAGCTCTCGTCGTCGCGGATGGCGCGGGTCTCGGGCAGGAAGCCCAGCGGCTTCTCCCCGGACTGCAGCTCTTCGCGACGAAGGCGGCGGGCATCGAGGAGCTCGCGGCGACGGCCGGCGAACGCGTTGTCGAGCTTGGCCACGAAGTCCAGCGCGGCCGGGGTGAGGATCTCGTCGAACCGGTCACCAGGCGTGCCGGTGACGTGCAGACGGTAGGGGAAAGGGCTGGGCATGGGAGCGCACCTTTCGTGGTGGGCTCGTGAGTGGTAATGACGGTTAGAACCGTCATTACCACTCACGAGGCTTTAGAACTGGGCTTCCTCGGTGGAGCCGGCGAGCGCGGTGGTCGAGCTGGTCGGGTTCAGCGCGGTCGCGACCTGGTCGAACCAGCCGGTGCCGACCTCACGCTGGTGCTTCGTGGCGGTGTAGCCGCGCTCCTCCGAAGCGAACTCGCGCTCCTGCAGGTCGACGTAGGCGGTCATGCCCTCGCGGGCGTAGCCGTGCGCCAGGTCGAACATCGAGTAGTTCAGGGCGTGGAAGCCGGCCAGGGTGATGAACTGGAACTTGTAGCCCATGTGCCCGAGCTCGCGCTGGAACTTCGCGATCGTCGCGTCGTCCAGGTGCTTCTTCCAGTTGAACGACGGCGAGCAGTTGTAGGCCAGCATCTGGTTCGGGTACTTCGCCTTGATCGCCTCGGCGAACTGGCGGGCGACCTCGAGGTCCGGCTTGGAGGTCTCCATCCACAGCAGGTCGGCGTACTGCGCGTAGGCCAGACCGCGGTCGATACAGGGGTCGATGCCGTTGCGAACGGTGTAGAAGCCCTCCGCGGTGCGCTCGCCGGTCACGTACTTGCGGTCACGCTCGTCGACGTCGCTGGTGATCAGCGTCGCGGCCTGCGCGTCGGTGCGGGCGACGATCAGCGAAGGCACGTTCAGCACGTCCGCGGCCAGCCGGGCCGAGTTCAGGGTGCGCTCGTGCTGCTTGGTCGGGATGAGCACCTTGCCGCCGAGGTGGCCGCACTTCTTCTCCGACGCGAGCTGGTCCTCCCAGTGCACACCCGCGGCACCGGCGGCGATCATGCCCTTCATCAGCTCGAACGCGTTGAGCGGGCCACCGAAACCGGCCTCCGCGTCGGCGACGATCGGGGCGAACCAGTCGGTCTCGGTGTTGCCCTCGGCCCAGTTGATCTGGTCGGCACGCGACAGCGCGTTGTTGATGCGGCGGACCACGGCCGGCACCGAGTTGGCCGGGTAGAGGCTCTGGTCCGGGTAGGTCTGGCCGGACAGGTTGGCGTCGGCGGCGACCTGCCAGCCGGACAGGTAGATGGCCTTGAGGCCGGCGCGGATCTGCTGCACCGCCTGGTTCCCGGTCAGGGCGCCCAGCGCGTGGATGTAGTCCTCGTTGTGCAGGAGGTCCCACAGCTTCTCGGCGCCGCGGCGGGCGAGGGTGTGCTCTTCGACGACACTGCCGCGCAGCTTGACCACGTCAGCCGCGGAGTAGGACCGCTGCACGCCCGCCCAGCGGGGGTCGGTCTCCCACTGCTTGGTCAGTTCGGCGGCCGCCTGCTCCAGCTGCTGCGCGTGCTCAGTCATCAGGATTCTCCCGGTGTTGCGAAGTTTGCGATTGATCGCCTTGCCTGGCCAGACCCTGACACGGCAACGGAAACGCGATCCAGGCCTCCAATTTGCCAATTTCTGCGAAGCTTCCGTAACATCTTGCGAAGGTTGCTAATCGCAGGTTTGCAACGTGGACGAAAATCCACGGGCTTGACCGTTCACTTAATCGTTCAGGTCCGGAAACCTTGCGGACAGAGAGGCCATAGTGGACAAAACCTTCGCCGGAGCGAAGCTTCGGCATCTGCGCGAAAACCGGTCCATGAGCCAGGCGGATCTGGCTCGTGTGCTCGAGATCTCACCCAGTTACCTCAATCAGATCGAGCACAACTCGCGGCCGCTGACCGTCCCGGTCCTCCTTCGCATCACCCAGGCGTTCGGCGTCGATACCGAGTTCTTCGCCAACAACGACACCGCACGCCTGGTCGCCGACGTCAAGGAAGCCCTGCTCGACGAGTCGCTCGGCATCGACGTCACGAACAGCGAGCTCAACGACCTCGCCACGAACCTGCCCGCCATCGCGCAGGCGCTGGTCAAACTGCACCGCAGCTACCGCAACGCCGTCGAGAACACCGCCGCGCTGACCACGGAGAACGGGCTCGGCCTGCACGGAAGCGCTGCCGGGGCGCTTCCGCACGAAGAGGTCCGCGACTTCTTCTACGAGCGGGAGAACTACGTCGCCGAGCTGGACGAACGCGCCGAGCGCATGGCGCTCGAGACCCCGCTGCGCCGCGGTGAAGTCCTCGGCGCGCTGAAGGATCGCCTGGCCCAGCGCTCCGGTGTAGAGGTCACCAGCGAAGGCATCGATGAAGCCGCGGGTCAACAGCACCGGTACGAACCAGGCTCGCGCGTCCTGCGGCTGGCGCCGAGCCTGCGCGTCGGGCAGCAGGCGTTCCGGATGGCTTCACAGATCGCGTTGCTGGAGTACGACGACCTGATCACCGAACTCGCCGATTCGTGGGCATTCTCCGGCCCGGCCGCGCGGTCGCTCGCCCGGGTCGGACTGGCGAACTACTTCGCGGGCGCGCTGATCCTCCCCTATGGACCGTTCTTGGCCAACGCGGAAAGGTTCCGCTACGACATCGAGCGGCTGTGCGATCACTACGGCGTCGGCTTCGAGACGGTGTGCCACCGGCTTTCGACCCTGCAGCGGCCCAAGAACCGGGCCGTGCCGTTCTCCTTCGTGCGGGTGGATCGCGCGGGGAACATGTCGAAACGCCAGTCCGCGGCGGGTTTCCACTTCACCCGCGTCGGCGGCGCGTGTCCACTGTGGAACATTTATGAGGCGTTCGCGCAACCGGGCAAGATCCTCACCCAGATCGCGACGCTGCCGGACGGCAAGAGCTACTTCTGGATCGCGAGGACGGTTTCCCGCAACATCGGCGGCTACGGCAGTCCCGGCAAGACGTTCACCGTCGGCCTCGGTTGCGAACTGCGGCACGCGAAAAGGCTGGTCTATTCGACCGGCCTCGACCTCGACGATCCCGCCGCGGCCACGCCGATCGGCATGGGTTGCAAAGTCTGCGAACGCCCCGCTTGTTCACAGCGTGCGTTCCCCACGATCGGCAAACAGCTCACTGTGGACGAGAACACCAGCACCTTCGTCCCGTACCCCGCGGTGCCCAAGACGTCTTGAGCGGTTCTGATCTCCCTGGCAGTGTGCAGAACATACCGGTCCATCGGCGACGATGGGCCATTGCACTGGGGAGCATCACATGATCTTGGTGACCGGGGCGGGTGGGAACGTCGGCTCGGAACTGACCGGAATCCTCTCGCGTAATGGGCATCCCGTCCGCGCGCTGGTCCGCTCGGAACGGCCGCTGCCCGACGGCGTCGAAGGGGTACCGGGTGATCTGAACGAACCGACGAGCCTCAAACCGGCGCTGGAAGGCGTACGCGGGGTCTTCCTGCTCGGCGGCTACAACGACATGACGGGCGCGCTTTCGGTGATGCGGGACGCGGGCGTGGAACAGGTCACGCTGCTGTCGTCGAGGTCGGTCATCGGCGGACACGAGGACAACGCCGTCGCGGGTATGCACATGGCGGCCGAGGCCGCGGTCCGGGCGTCGGAGCTGATCTGGACCTTCCTGCGGCCGAGCGGGTTCATGTCGAACGCCTTGCAATGGGTGCCGCAGCTGAACGCGGGTGACGTCGTGCGCGAGCCGTTCGCGGACGTCCCGGTCGCGACGATCGATCCGTATGACATCGCGGCCGTCGCGGCGGAATCACTGACCACGCCTGGCCACGAGGGACGCGCATACGCGATCACCGGCCCCGAGGCCGTCCGGCCGGCGGAACGCCTGGCGGTCCTCGGCGAGCTGCTCGGCCGCGAGCTCAGGCTGGAACCGTTGGCGGACAAGGAAGCCCGCGAGACGATGAGTGCGGAAATGCCGGAGAAGTACGTCGACGCGTTCTTCCGGTTCTTCTCCGGCGGCGAGTTCGACGACTCGAGCGTGACCACCGCCGTCCGCGATCTCACCGGACGCGATCCGCGCGGCTTCGCCGACTGGGCACAGGCACACCTGACCGCGTTCCGCTAGCCGCTCAGACCAGGAAGTGGAACAGCGCGCTGCCCGCTTCGACCCGCTCCACCTGCAGCGGGCTCGCGTCCAGCCGGTCCAGCAGTCCTTCGAGATCGCTCGCGCGGGCCAGTTCGATGCCGATCAGCGCGGGTCCGGTCTCCCGGCTGTTGCGTTTCACGTACTCGAACCGCGTGATGTCGTCGTCGGGGCCGAGGACCTCGTCGAGGAACCGCCGCAGCGCACCCGGCTCCTGAGGGAAGCCCACCAGGAAGTAGTGCTTCAGTCCTTCGTGGATCAGCGACCGTTCGATCACCTCGCCGTAGCGGCTGACGTCGTTGTTCCCGCCGGACACGAGGCAGACGACGATCTGTCCGGGATCGATCTTCACCGTCGAACCCAGCGAGGCCGCCGCGAGCGCGCCCGCGGGTTCGGCGATCACGCCGTCGGACTGGTACATCGCGAGCATTTCCGTGCAGACGGCGCCCTCGGCGACATCGGTCAGCTCGACACCGCTGTCGCGCACCAGCGGATACGTCACGGATCCGGCCAGCGCGACGGCCGCGCCGTCGACGAAGGTGTCGACACCCTCGAGGCGGACCGGTCCACCCGCCGCCAAAGCGGCCGCCATACAGGCCGCGCCCGCCGGCTCGACGCCGACGATCCGCATCTCGGGCGCGCGTTCCGCGGCCCAGGCGGCGATGCCGGCCAGTAGTCCGCCGCCGCCGACCGGCACGACCATCACGTCGGGGATGAACCCGAGCTGCGCGACGACCTCCATCGCCACCGTGCCCTGCCCGGCGACGGTCTCGGGGGCGTCGAAGGCGGGGACCAGCGTCGCGCCCGTCCTCTCCGAGTCCTGCCGAGCCGCTTTGAAGGCGTCTTCGTAGGTTTCGCCGACAACGATGACTTCGATATGCGAGCCGCCGAGCGTCGCGATCCGCTCGCGCTTCTGCCGCGGCGTCGTGCCCGGGACGTAAACCCGGCCGTCCGCGCCGAGGCGACGGCAGGCGTAGGCGACGCCCTGCGCGTGATTGCCCGCGCTCGCGCAGACGACGCCGCGCTCACGCTCCGCGGCTTCGAGCTGGACGATGAAGTTGTAGGCGCCGCGGATCTTGTACGACCGCACGGTCTGGAGATCTTCGCGTTTGAGCCAGACCCGGGCGTCGACGCGCGCGGACAGCCGCTCGTTGGGTTCGAGCGGCGTGCGGGTCACCACCCCGGCCAGTCGTTTCGCGGCCTCTTCGACCGTTCGGGCGTTCACGGTTTCGATCCCTTGCACGAATGCTGAATGTACTTCCCACCCCCGGCCTCGGCGGAGAGTGGTCCGCCCTGGTTGCGCCGGGCTGCGGAGTGGACTGTCGGCCGGTTGTGGTCCACTGGTCGGCATGGTGAGCAAGGTCGACGGAATCCGCAGTCTCGATGCGTTGCTCGAGCTGGTCCACAACGGGGCGGAGCCCGAGTACCAGCTCTTCTACGGGCACACACCGCTCAAGAGCGGGCGGATCAACGCGGCCTGCCTGAGCCAGTGGTGGGTCGCGCCGTTCACGGCGGGCGGGGAGCGGTACCCGACCGCGGAGCACTACATGATGGCCAGCAAGGCCGAATTGTTCGGCGATTTCGAGGCCGCGGAGGCGATCCGCCAGGCGCCCGACCCGAAAACCGCCAAAATCCTCGGCCGCGAGGTCTCGGGCTTCGACGCGGAAAAGTGGGAACGGCACCGCTTCGACATCGTCGTCGACGGCAATCTCGAGAAGTTCCGCCAGCACGCCGGCCTGAAGGAGTTCCTGCTCGGCACCGGCGACAGGGTCATCGTCGAGGCGTCCAAGATGGACCTCATCTGGGGCAGCGGTGTCGCGCGCGACGACAAGTACGCAACGCGCCCCGACTACTGGCGCGGGCAGAACCTGCTCGGCTTCGCGCTGATGGAGGTACGGGAACAGCTCCGCGGCTGAAGCTCAGGAGTCGACGCCCAGGGTCTTCTGAAGCGCCTTGTTCGCCTTACGCGCCATATCCGCGACGGCCTCGCGACGCGCGGCGTCGGCGGCGTAGTCGTCCTGCCGGTTCCGCACCACGCGGGCAGGCGAGCCGACGGCGATCGAGTAGTCCGGGATGTCGCCGCGCACCACGGCGTGCGCGCCGAGCACGCAGCCGCGCCCGATCCGCGTGCCCTTGAGCACGGAGACCTTCGTGCCGAGCCAGGTGTCCGGGCCGATCCGCACCGGCGACTTCACGATGCCCTGGTCCTTGATCGGAATGGTGATGTCCGTGGTGACGTGGTCGAAGTCGCAGATGTACACCCAGTCCGCGACTAGGGCGGCCGCGCCGAGCTCGATGTCGAGGTAGCCGTTGAGCACGTTCTGGCGCCCGAACACCGCCTTGTCGCCGATGCGCAGCGAACCTTCGTGGCACCGGATCGCGTTGCCGTCGCCGATGTGGACCCAACGCCCGATCTCCATGCGCCCGTAACCGGGGCGGCAGTGGATTTCGACGTCCTTCCCGAGGAACACCATTCCGCGCAGGATGATGTGCGGATTCGCCACCCGGAACTTCAGCAGCCGCCAGTATCGGACCAGGTACCAAGGGGTGTACGCACGGTTTCGCAGCACCCAGCGCAGCGAGGCGGCGGTCAGGAACTTCGCCTGCCGCGGGTCACGGCGAGCCTGGCGCCAGGCGCGGAGCCTGGACAAAGCGGGCGCACCCCACATGGACGTCATACCGGTGACCGTAACCTGTGATCAGGCAGCCGATCGCAAAGGGGAGCATCCGTTATGCGCACCAAGCTGATCATCGACACCGACCCCGGAGTCGATGACGCCTTCGCTCTGGCTTTGGCCACGCAGTCGGAGGACGTGGACCTGCTGGGCGTCACGACGGTGTTCGGCAACGTCCCGCTCAGCCACACCACGGCCAACGCGCGCAGGCTGCTGCAGCTCTTCGGTCGTGAAGATGTGCCCGTCGCCGCCGGTGCCGCTCGTCCCCTGGTCTACGACAACGCCGAACCGGCCGGATTCGTCCACGGTGAGGACGGCCTGTCCGGCCACGCGGACACGTTGCCGGAGGCGAACCGCGCGCTCGACGAACGCGGCGCGATCCGGCTCCTCGTGGACCTCCTCGAGGCCTCCGACGAGCCCGTCACGATCGCCCCGATCGGACCGCTCACCAATATCGCGCTGCTGCTGGCCGCCCATCCGCAGGTGCGCGAGAAGATCGCCCGGATCGTCATCATGGGCGGCGGTGTGACGCGGGGGAACTCCACCACGGTCGCCGAGTTCAACATCTGGAGCGACCCGGAGGCGGCCCGCCGGGTGCTGGTCGACGAGGACGTCCCCACGGTCCTCGTCCCGCTCGACATCACCCACCAGTGCTCCGTCGACACCGACTGGCTGGCGAAACTGGCCGCGTCCGGACCGCTCGGCGCGGCGCTCGAAGCGCTGACCCCCACCTACGTGAAGCACTACACGCCCATCCTCGGCTCCCCCGGGATGGTCATGCACGACGCGGTCGCGGTCGCCGAAGCGATCCGGCCGGGCATCCTCGACACCGAGTCGTACCCGGTCGACGTCGAATGCGGCTTCGGCCCCGCGCGCGGTGCGACCCTCGTCGACCGGCGAAGGCTGAGGAGCGATGATCCGCAGGCCGTACCCGGCCGCACCATCGACGTCGCGCTGACCACCGACGTCGACGGCTTCCGCGACTTCGTGCTCGGCCGCATCACCGGAGGCCACTGATGGATCCCCAGCACGAGGAAGAGACACCGCGCCGCAGCCGGGTACCGGTGATCGTGGCCGCCGTCGTAGTCGCCGCGGCCGCGCTGGCGGCGGCCATCGGGTTCGCGCCGAAGGACCAGCCGAAGCCCGAAGCCGCCGCCGTCCAGTCGTCGGTCCCGCCGACGCCGCCGTCGTCGGCGGCACCGGCCGAAATGCCGAAGGAAGAGCCGAAACTTCCGCAGCCGGGCAAGGAGTTCGACGCCTGGGTGTCGAAGACCAGCGGCTGGCTCGACATTCCGCTGCGCGCGATGAGCGGGTATGCAAAGACGACCGTGGCACTCAGCAAGGAACTGCCGGATTGCCACCTTTCCTGGGTGACACTGGCGGCCATCGGGAAGACGACCACCGACCACGGCCGCGTCACCGGCTCGAACCTCAACGCCGACGGCGTGATGACCGCGCCGATCGCGACGATCGAGGTCCGCGACTTCTACAACCGCGTCGTTTCGGTCGCGAACGCGAGCGGCCCGATGCAGCTGGCGCCGTCGATCTGGAGCGAGTTCCAGGCTTCCGCGACCGGCGGCAAACCCACCGCGCAGAACATCGACGACGCCACGCTCACCGCGGGACGCGCGCTGTGCGCGGGCGGACGGGACCTCAGCCAGGGCCAGACCTGGTGGAACGCGGTGAGCACGCTGCACCCCGCGCCGCTGCTGATGCACCGCACCCTCGCCACGGTGAACGTCTACGGCACGGTCGGCCAGAGCGCGCAGCCCCCGAACGCCACGGCACTGAGCGCGGTCAACTTCGCCATCGGCAAGATCGGCCTGCCCTACGTCTGGGGCGGCAACGGCACCGGTGGCGGCGACCCCGGTTTCGACTGCTCCGGCCTGACCACCGCCGCGTACGCGAGCGCCGGCGTCAAGCTCATGCGCACCGCCCACACGCAGTACCACAGCGTCGGCAAGGTGACGGATCCCCAGCTGGGCGACCTGATCTTCTACGGCGAGCCGAATACGAAGATCCACCACGTCGGGCTGTACATCGGGAACCAGCAGATGATCGACGCGCCGCAGACCGGGCAGGCGGTGCAGGTCCACACGTACCGGAAGCAGGGCGACGACTACGCCGGGGCGGGCCGACCGACAGCTACCACTTAGCCCAAGTTTCTTTCGGCGACGCTCTTGGCTTGCCCTTCGTGGATGTCGTTCACCCATTCCCAGCCGGGTTTGGCCGACGGGCCGATCCGCGGGTCGTCGGGAACTTGGGCGTCACGCAGGGCGTGCACGTACGCGCGGTCCTGTTCGATCCGTGCGCGTACCTGATCACCTCTGCCGACGGACCCGTGACCGGGGACGACGACATCGACGTCGTCCGCCACGCCGTCGAGCAGCCGCAGCCCGACGAGGTACTCCGCAATCGGGTCATTGGTGCTGGTGAAGTTGTCGAGCATCGGAATGAAGACGTCAGAGAGCATGTCGCCGGCGACGAGAACCCGGCGTTCTTCGATCAACAGCGCCGCATGGCCCGGGGAATGCGCCGGATGCTCGATGATCCGGACCTTGGGGCCGTCCCAAGGAATCTGCGCGGTCCCGGCAGGCAGACCGGTGATGAGGCCGAACAGGTCCAGCGGTGTTTCGTCGGCGATTTCCGGTGGTAGCCCCTCGGCGGCGCGGGCCTTCCAGTCCGCGTTCGACCGCAGAGCTCGCATATCGGCCGCGCAGCGGGCCGTACCGTAACGAGGCGCTTCGCCAAGTTCGGCATCCCAGAGCACGTGATCCCAATCAGGGTGCGTCGAGAAGCCTGCCACGACGGGCCGGCCCAACTCGCGAAGGTCGTTCGCCAGGCAGACCATTTCAGGGCCGGTTATCCCGGCGTCTACGAGTAACACGCCGCCCTTGCCCTGTACGACAACGGTGTTGTTCTGGAGTAACTCGCTCTGGTGGACCAGCACACCCTCTGCGATCTGCCTCAACATGTCCTTGCCTCCGTCATCTTGGGTTCGTTGGTTGGCGCGATGGTGGTTCAGCCGAAAGCCAGGGTGGCGACCGCGAGGGTGCAGATACCGATGCCCGCTCGTTGCCCGGCGCCGATCCGCTCTCCGAGCACGCCGGCCGCGAGCAGCACGGTGACGGCAGGGTAGAGGGAGGCGAGGACTCCGGCGATGCCGAGGCTGGTCGTTCCGGTGGCGACCATGAAGGCGAGGGTGCCCGAGGCGCCCAGCACGCCGGACGCACTGCCCCAGCTGATCACGCCACGGCTGGGACGCCATGGCTGCTTGAGGCTGATGGCGGCGACCACGGTCAGGATCGCGCCGATCAGCTGGTTGGCGGCAAGCGGCAGGACACCGGCGCCGGCCGAGATCTGGGCGAGTGCGATGAAGAGGACCCCGAAGCCGGCGCCCGCGATGGCGCCGTCGACGAGTGCTCCCCGCGAACCCGCCGATCCATCCGGCGTGGTCTCGCGAGAGACCAGCCAGATCCCCGGAAGCGCGGCGAGCACACCGACCCAGACCAGCCAGCTGGGACGCTCACCGAGGGCGACACCCACCAGCACGGGCAGGACCGCGGCCCCGACCGCCGAGATCGGCGCCACGAGGCCCATCCTGCCGCGGGCCAGCCCGCGGAACAGGAAGATGCTGCCGGTCGCCGAGCCGGCGCCGGCCAGCAGTGCCCAGGCGAAGTCCGCCGCGCCCGGGCTGCCCGGCAGCATCAGGCCGACCACGAGCATGACGAGCGCGCCGGCGGTCTGCCCGATCAGAACGATCGGCCATGAGGAGTACCGGCGCGAGCCGACGCCGCCGATGAAGTCCGCTGCGCCGTAGGCGAGAGCCGACGAGAGTGCCAAGAGGATTCCGAGGTTCATGCCTTCGAGCCTGAGGGCGAGGCGGTCCATTCAGAAGGTCCACTCGCGGCCCCGGGGAGCGGACCATTTTGGTGTACTGGTGGCATGGCGGTGGACTGGGCGCGCGGTGGTCCCGACTTTCTGGTGGCGTTGGACCGCGGCGCCGGTCCACTCGGGATTCAGATCCAGGACCAGTTCCGGGCGGCGATCCGTGATCGACGGCTCGGCGCCGGAGAACGCCTGCCGTCGACTCGGCGCCTGGCCGAGCTGCTCGGCGTCTCACGCGGCACGGTCGTCGAAGTCTACGAACAGTTGCTGGCCGAGGGCTACGTCGAGTCGGCGGTCGGCTCCGGGACGCGGGTGGCCGTGATGCCGGCCGGCGGACCGGTCCGGAACGCGCCCGGCGTCGTCGCGGCCTCGCCGTCCCGGCCGGCCGAGGCCGACTTCGAGTACGGCATCCCCGATCTCGGCTCGGTGCCGTTGACCGACTGGAGCTGGGCGGTGTCCGAGGCGACCCGGTCCCTGCCGACCGCGGAGCTGAGTGACGACGACCCGGCCGGTTCGGGGCATTTGAGAGAGGTCGTCACCGCCTACCACCGCCGCGTCCGGTCGGGCTGCGCGGTCGCCGGGGACGCCGTCGTCGTTTCCGGGTTCCGGCAGGGGCTGGCCTTCGCCCTCGCGACGCTGGCACAGCACGGCATCCGGCGCATCGCACTGGAGGATCCCGGCCCCCGCGAGCACGACGTCATCGCCCGCCGCGCGGGCCTGGACGCCGTGCCGGTTCCCGTCGACGACGACGGCCTCGACGTCGACCGCCTGCGTGAAACCGGGGCACGGGCGGTGTTGCTGACGCCGGCCCACCAGTGCCCCACCGGTGTCGCGCTCGGCCCGTCGCGGCGACGCGATCTGGTCGCCTGGGCGGACGAGGTCGACGGGGTGATCCTCGAGGACGACTACGACGCCGAGTTCCGCTACGACCGTCAGCCGGTCGGCTCACTGCAGGGCCTCGCCCCTGCCCACGTCATCGCTCTGGGATCGGTCAGCAAAACGCTCGCACCCGCGATCAGGCTGGGCTGGGTGCTCGCGCCACCGCGGTTCGTGGCGGGCATCGTCGAGGAGAAACGGCTCAGCTGTCGCGGCGCCCCCGGCCTGGACCAGGAAGCGCTGGCGCTGCTCATGGAATCGGGCCGGTTCGACCGCCATTTGCGACGTGTGCGGGAGATCTACCGTGCACGCCGGGATGTGCTGGCGGCCGAGACCGAGGCCGCCTTCGGACCGGGACGGCTGCACGGGCTGGCGGCCGGCTGCCACGCTCTGCTGCGCCTCGCCGACGGGACATCCGAGCGCGCCGTCGTGGCGACCTCCGCGACCATGGGCGTCCGGGTCAACGGACTCGACCACTACCGGTTCACAGACGCGAAAACCGAACCGGACCCGCGCCCGCCCGCGCTCGTGCTCGGCTTCGGCAACGTCACCGAACACCAGATCAGCCGGGGCATCCGCGTTCTCGCCGCAGCAGTCCATCATCAGCAGCACTGATCGAATCGATCGGAATCTATCGCTTTTCTTGATGCCGCGATGGCTCTAGCGTTCGGCACATGACCACGAACTGCGCACTCTGGCTACCGATCTTCGACGGCCTCGCCGACCCGCTGCTCGTCTCCCGCCTCGCCGCCGAAGCCGAAGAAGCCGGCTGGTCCGGGATGTTCGTCTGGGACCACCTTCGCTGGAATGAGCCGGTGACGGAGGTGGCCGACCCGTGGATCACCCTGACCGCGATCGCCATGGCCACCGAGCGGCTGCGGTTCGGGCCGATGGTCTCGGCGATCACCCGGCGCAGGCCGGCCAAACTGGCCCGTGAGACGGCCACACTGGACAAGCTCAGCGACGGGCGGCTCACGCTCGGCGTCGGCCTGGGCAGCGACCGGTTCGGCGGCGAGTTCTCCCGTACCGGCGAGGAATTGGACGACCGCGTTCGCGCTGCCAAACTGGACGAGACGCTGGAGATCCTGGCTGTCGCCTGGTCCGGCGAGACCGTGCACCACCACGGCGAGCACTACACCGTCGACGGGATCCGGTTCCTGCCCCGGCCGGCGCAACGACCCGGCGTTCCGGTGTGGGCCGCGGGCTTCCCCGGCAAGATCCGGCCGATGCGCCGGGCGGCCCGGCTGGACGGGTTCTTCCCGGTCAACTTGACATCCCCGGACCAATTCGCGGAGGTGGTTGACCAGGTCAACGCCCTGCGTGAGGATCACGATCGGCCCTACGACTTCGCCGTGGAGGTCGAACCCGGCGCCGACGTCACGTCCTATGTGGACGCCGGAGCGACCTGGTGCCTCACCGGATTCGACCCGCACTCGATCTCCGTGGACGAGGTGCGCGGCGTGCTCCGCGACGGCCCGGCGTTCAAGGCGGTGCGGTAGCAAGTGGCCTTCCCAACCCCCGCAACTGTCCACACTGGACAGACATGTCAAGGGCAGCTGCGCGGTATCCCGCAGCGAGTTCTCACCGGACCGACAGCCTCCGAAAATCGGCAACTGCAACGCCACACCAAGTACGTGAAGGACCCCTTCCTTACCCTGAGCGTAGGGAAGGAGGCCTTCACAACATGCCGGCTTGCAGCGCCTGCAACCGGCAGGCGGTCCCGGGAACGCGTCGTTCACGCCTCTCGCGCCGTTCTTCGCATCCGACGTCGTGCTGCATCAGGCGGACGCCCTGCCGTACGGCGGAGTCTGGCGTGGCCATGAGGGGATGGAGCGGTTCTTCCTCGCCATGAGCGGCACGTGGGACACCTTCGAAATGGTCGAGCAGACCTTCCTGAGCGACACCAGGCCCCTCGTCATCCTGACCTGGGTTCACACGCGATCCAGGGTCACCGGCCGCGAGCTCGATTTCCCGATGTCTACAGACGATCACCGTCGAAGACGGGCGCATCAGCGAAATACGCCCGTTCTATCGGGACACCGCCGCGATCGCGGCGGCCTGCTCACCCGGCTGAGCGGTGTGGCGGTGCTCTGAGGATCAGGCCTTCCCTCTACCATGCCGAACGTGACCGCCTACCACGATCTTGACGCGTTCGAGCACCTGGACACCGCCTCACTGCCGGAGCGCCAGCAGCGGATCCTGCTGACGATCCGCGACTGGGTGGTTCGGCACGGGTACTCGCCCAGCACGCGGGAGATCGGTGACGCGGTCGGCCTGCGGTCGACGTCTTCGGTGTCGAAGCATCTGGCGGCGTTGGAGGACAAGGGTTTGCTGCGGCGCAGCAACACGATGTCCCGGCCGATCGACGTGCGCGCGTTTCTTCAGGGAACGTCGTCACAGGAGTCCACAGAGGACTCGGTGCCGGTGCCGGTCGTCGGCGACATCGCCGCGGGAACGCCCATCTCGGCCGTCGAGCACGTCGACGACGTGATGACCTTGCCACGGGAACTCACCGGGCGCGGCAACGTCTTCGGGCTGCGGGTGCGCGGTGATTCGATGATCGACGCGGCGATCTGCGACGGCGACATCGTCGTGGTGAAGCAGCAGCACGAGGCGCATTCGGGCCAGATCGTCGCCGCGATGATCGACGAAGAGGCGACGGTCAAGGTGTTCCGCCGCCGCGACGGCCACGTGTACCTCGAACCGCGCAACCCCGCCTACGAAGTCATCGACGGAGACCGCGCGGTCGTGCTCGGCGTAGTGGTCTCGGTGCTGCGCAGCGTCTGATTTCTGTCGGTGGCCTGGGCTAGGTTCGGGCGCATGTACGAAATCGACTTCGTCGAGTTCCCGTCGGGCTCCGCCACGGCCTCCAGCTGATTCTTCGAGAAGGCGTTCGGCTGGACGGCGACGGCATACGGCCCCACGTACACCGACGTCCAGAGCGGCGGCGTTTCGCTCGGGTTCCAGGAGGACAAGGCCCAGCAGACGAACGCACCGCTGGTGACGATCCGCACCGACGACCTCGAGCAGGCGCGGAGCACCGTCGAGGCCGCCGGCGGTGTCGTCACGGTCGAACCGTTCGGCTTCCCCGGCGGGCGCCGGTTCCACTTCCGCGAGCCCGGCGGAGCCGAACTCGCGGTGTGGTCCCCGGACGCCTGACCTCGCCTCAGTATGTGACGGAAGCCTCGCCGCGCGAGTTTTGGAGCAGATGCTCTGTTACTCTCGTGTCATGCCCCGACCCCGCGTGCACGATCTGGACCGGCTGCTCGACACCGCCGAGCGGCTGGTGGTCGAGGTCGGCGCCGGAGGTGTCACCGTGCGGTCGCTCGCCACCGCCGCCGGCGTGCCGAACGGCACGATCTACCACGCCTTCGGTTCGCTCGGCGCCCTTCTGGCGCGCGTCTGGCTGCGCGCGGCGGGCGAGTTCCTCGACCTGCAGACCGAGCTCGCCGACCAGGCGAAAGATCCCGTCGAGGCGGTGATCGCGGCGGCCGATACCCCGGCGATGTTCGCCGGAAGGCGGCCGGCCGCGGCTCGCATGCTGTTCACGGTCAAGAAGGAGCAGCTCCTCGGGCCGCAGCTACCGGACGACCTCGCCAACGCCTTGCTGGCCTTGGACAAACGCGTGGTTTCGCTGCTGATCCGGTTGTCCCAGCGGTTGTGGGACCGACGGGACGCCGCCGCCGTCGAGGTCCTCACGACCTGTGTGGTCGACCTGCCGACTGCCCTGTTCCACCGTGCCCTCGCCGCGGGCGAGCCGATCACCGAAGACTCGCGCGTCCGGCTCGTGGCGGCGGCCCGCGCCGTACTCACCTTCCCGCCACCACCCTCCCGAACCGCCCGAAAGGACTGACATGCCCGCGCTCCGCCACGAAGACCCGGTGTTCGTACTGGACCTCGGCGACGACGAGAACCGCTTTTCGTTGTCCTGGCTGGAATCCGCCCATGCCCATCTGGACACCGTCACCGCGCACCCGGATCCGGCCGTGCTGGTCACCACCGGCACCGGGAAGTTCTACTCGAACGGGCTCGACCTCGAATGGTTGATGAGCCATGGCGATCAGGCGAAGCGCTACGTCGCCGACGTCCAGGAACTCTTCGCCCGGGTGCTGACCTCCGGAGTGCACACCGTCGCCGCACTCAACGGGCACGCGTTCGGGGCCGGCGCGATGCTGGCCATGGCACACGACTTCCGCGTGATGCGGACCGACCGGGGGTTCTTCTGCTTCCCCGAAGCCGACATCAACATCCCGTTCACGCCGGGAATGGCCGCCCTCATCCAGAGCAAGCTCACCCCGGCGGCCGCGATCGCGTCGATGACCACCGGACGACGCTTCGGCAGCCAGGACGCACTGGAGCTCGGCATCGTCGACGCGGTCGCCGAGGAATCCGTGCTGCAGGAGCACGCCGCCGATCTCGTCCGCCCGCTCGCGGGCAAGGACCGGGGCACCCTCACCGCGATCAAGACGACCATGTTCGCCCAGGCCGTCTCGGCGCTTCGCTCCACGTAAGGCGTCACCTGTCAGCGTGACAAGGGCGGCCGCCGGAACACCGGACTGCCACGATCACCGCCATGCGGGTGATGAAAAGGCCAGTGGTCAAAGCGGTCGCGACAGGGCTTGCCGTGGTGATCGCGGCAGGGCTCGGGCTCTGGCTGCACGCGGCCGACCGGACCGCGGGGGACACCGCACATTGGGTCGGCACCCAGGTCCCGGACCGCATCGAGGTGAACGCGTCCGTCCTCCGGGTGGACGCCGCCGCGCGCGAAGCGGTGCTGCGAGTCCTTGTCGTCCCACTCGGGAAGTTCGGCGAGGACGACGGTGTCGCGCCCGCCGGGGAGCTGCGGCTGCTGAACTCCTCCAGTCTGCGCGGCGACCACGTCTTCCCCGCGCACCAACGGATCTCCAGTATGGATCTCCCGATCGCCCTGACCGGCGGCGCCGTGACCGACTACCCGTTCGACGGCTACGAGGCACGCATCCAGTTCGCGGCCGTCCACAATGGAGAGCCCGCGCCCGTGCTGTTCTCATTGGACAAGGTGGACAGCCTGTTCTCCTTCTCCGTCGACGACTACCATGCGTCGGACGGCCTGGGCGGGCTCGACGTCCGGTTCAACCGGTCCACCAGTGTGCTGGTCTTCGCCGTCTTCATGATGGTCACCATGTGGGCGCTGGCGATCGCGGTGTTCTTCGGCGCGCGCTACCTGATCTCGCGGCGGCGCGGCCTGGTCTGGCCGTCGTTCGGGTTCATGGCGGCGACGCTGTTCGCGCTCGCCGGTTTCCGCAACCTGGCCCCGGGATCACCGCCGATCGGCTCGCTGCTCGACTACACGGCCTTCCTGTGGGCCGAGGTCGTCATCGCGTTGTGCGTGGTCGTGGCAGTCGTGACCGGAGCGATCACCGAACACGGCAAACCGGACGCCGGTTGAGCATGATGGAGGGATGCGCAGGCGGGTGTTGATCGGGCTGGCCGTGGCGGTCACCATCGTGGTCGTGGTCCTCGGTGGCGCGTTCGCCTTCCAGCGCAAGCTCATCTACCTGCCGTCCGGCGGTCCGCTGCCGAGCGCGGCCGACGTCCTGCCCGGCGGCCGCGACGTCACGCTGGCCACCTCCGACGGCCTCAGCCTCAGGAGCTGGTACTTCCCGGTCGGCAACGCGAAGGGCACCGTGCTCGTCGCACCCGGCAACGCGGGGAACCGGTCGTTCCGGATCCCGCTGGCGCGGGCACTCACCGAACGCGGGCTTTCCGTGCTGCTGCTCGACTATCGCGGCTACGGCGACAACCCGGGCGACCCGACCGAAGACGGCTTGGCCACCGACGTCCGAGCCGCTCGCGACTTCCTGGTCCGCGAAACCAAGACGCCGCTGGTGTACTTCGGCGAAAGCCTCGGCTCGGCGGTCGTCACCGAACTCGCCACCGAGCATCCGCCGTCGGCACTGATTCTGCGCTCGCCATTCGTCGACCTCGCGTCGGTCGGGCAGCGGCAATACCCCTTCCTGCCGGTGCGCTGGCTACTGCTCGACAAGTTCCCGACCAGGGACAACGTAGCTCACGTGCGCGCACCGATCACCGTCGTCTACGGCTCCGCCGACTCGATCGTCCCGGCCGAGCAGAGCCGTGAAGTGGCGAAAGCGGCGGGCGCGACGGTGATCGAGGTACCCGGCGCGGACCACAACGACCCGGCGTTGTCGGACGGCCCGGAGCTGGTCGACGCCATCGCACGGGCCTAACCTGCCGTATTCCCTTCCCCCGGTTGGCATGATCCTTGGCTGTGAGTGTCGACGAGCTGACCGCGGTGAGCGGACGCAGGCGAGCCGCGGCGGCCGCGGCGGCGGTGGCGGCCGGTGGCGCGCTCGCCCTGCAGTCGAGGTTGACCGGCGAGCTTGGCCTCCGGCTCGGCGACGGCGTCGCGGCTTCGCTGCTGTCGACGTCCATCGGGATGCTCGCACTGCTGGCTTTCGTACCCGTTCTGCCGTCGGGTCGGCGAGGTCTGCGGCTGTTGTACTCGGCGATCCGGACGGGCGCGCTGCGGCCGTGGCAGTGCGTCGGCGGCGTTTGCGGTGCGGTGTTCGTGGCGGGTCAAGGCATCAGCGTCGGGGCGCTGGGGGTCGCGGTGTTCACGGTGGCCGTCGTCAGTGGCACCGCCGCGGGCAGTCTCGCGGTGGACCACTGGGGCCTCGGCCCGGCCGGGCACCAGCCGATCACCGCCGCCAGGGTCGGCGGCGCGCTGGCTTGTGTCGGCGCTGTCGCCGTTGCCGGTATCGACCGGATGGGTGGCGCGGTCACCCCGGTCCTGCTCCTGCTCCCCCTGCTGGCGGGCATGGGAATCGCACTCCAGTCGGCGGTCAACGGGCAGGTCGCGGCCACTGCGGCGTCACCTTGGCCCGCGACTCTGCTGAACTTCCTGGTCGCGGCGGCCACGCTGAGCCTGGCCCTGCTGGTCGAGCTGGTCTGGGGAGGCGGCCCGGCCGGATCGTTCCCGGCCGAGCCGTGGATCTACCTCGGCGGACTGCTCGGGGTCGGCGCCATCGCGGTGGCGACGCTGGTCGTGAAATACCTCGGGGTGCTGGTGTTCGGGCTGGCCGGGGTGGCGGGCCAACTGCTGGGGGCGGTGGTGCTCGACATGGTCACTCCCGGCCCCCGCCCCACGGTCCTGACCTGGATCGGAACCGTGGTCACCCTTGCGGCGGCGCTGTTCGCCGCGCGCTCCGGCGCAACGACAAGGCGTAGCCGGGGTTGAGCTTGCGGCCGAGGCGGTCTTCCTTCGGCCAGCGGACATCGGTGGCCCAGCCCGCCTTTTCGAACAGCCAGATCAGCCGGGCGGAGATGTCGAGCTGGCCGCGGCGGACGCCGTGCCGGGCGCCGGTGGGGTCGGCGTGGTGGGAGTTGTGCCAGGACTCGCCCATCGACGCGATGGCGAGCGGCCAGAAGTTCGCGGATTTGTCGCGTGCGGCGAACGGGCGGTCGCCGATCATGTGGCACAGCGAGTTCACCGACCAAGTGACGTGGTGCAGCAGTGCGACCCGGACCAGGCTGGCCCAGAAGAACGCGGTCACCGCGCCCCACCACGACATCGTGATCAGCCCGCCGAGGACGGCCGGAGCCAGCAGCGTCGCGACGGTGAGCAGAGGGAACAGGCGGTCGATGCGGGCGATGTCCCGATCGGCGAGCAGGTCCGGCGCGAACCGCTGCGCGTTGGTCTTCTCGCGGTCGAACAGCCAGCCCATATGGGAGTGCCAGAAGCCGCGGGCCAGGGCGGCCGGGCCGGTGCCGAAGAGCCACGGGGAGTGCGGGTCGCCCTCGCGGTCGGCGAAGGCGTGGTGACGGCGGTGGTCGGCGACCCAGCCGATGACCGGGCCCTGCATGGCCATACTGCCGGCGACGGCGAGCGCGATCCGCAGGCCGCGATCGGCCTTGAAGGCGCCATGGGTGAAGTAGCGGTGGAACCCGACGGTCACACCGAGTCCGGTAAGGAAGTAGAAGCCCGCGGCCAGGCCGAGATCCACCCAGCCCAGTCCCCACCCCCAGGCGAACGGGACCGACGCCGCCAGCGCCAGCAACGGCACCACGGCGAAGAGTTTGACGAGGAGGTTTTCGGTGCGGGACTGCTCGCCGGACAACATCGGTTGCGGAGTACGGTGTTCTTCGGTTTCCGGCGATCTTACTGCTGAGGTCATGGTTACTTTCTTGTCGATTACCCGGATAACGAGGCCCGCCGGGAAAAAGTTCCCGGCGGGCCTTTTGATCATCCGAAATCCGGGGCCGGCGCCGTGACATTCAGCGCCGCGACGACGGTTTTCTCCTCATAGGCGAAATGTGCTTCGAGCTTGTTCGCGAGTACCTCGAAGTCGTCCCGCAACCGGACCGGATCACTCTCGCCGTGAACGTATCCCTCGACGAGCGCCCGGATCCGCTTCTGCAGTTCGGCGACGACGACATGATCTTCACCGAGCTTGGTCAACATCGGCGCGAGCGCGGGAAACCGTTGCGCCAACATGGGAAACGTACCCACGTCCTCGCCGGTATGGTGCCTCGTCAGCGCTTCGCAGAACGCCACGCACTGTGTGCGCAGATCTTTCCGCATCGCCAGGGAATCCGCGCGGCCGGCGACGATCTCGTCGACCCCGGCGCGGAGCGTCTTGAGTTCGCCGCGGAGCCAATCATGGACCTCCACCACGAAATCCCCCATCCCCCGAACCCGGTCGTCGAGCCGGTGCAGCGTCACCACCGGCAGCTCCCGGCTCGTTTTCGCCTGGTACTCGGCGAATCCCGGATCTTCGGCGACGACCTTCTCGAACAACGCGTCCCGCTCCGTACCCGAAGGGATGGCCGCGATGGCCTCGTACGTCTCGGTTCCCGTCTCGACCGTCACCCGCTGATCGTGACGAATATTGTGGTACCACGCCGGATGCTCGGCCGCTCCCATATTCGAGGCGACGACGACTGTCTTCCCGTCGATTTCGCTGTACCCCAAGGGAATCGTGCGATGCCGTCCGGTCCTGGTGCCGGTGGTGGTGAGCAGGATCAACTCCCACCCCTCGAACATGCCGCCGAGCTTTCCGTTGTTCTCCCTGAATTCCTTGATCACCTGGTCGTTGAAGCCGGTCATGTAATCCTTTCCCATCGAAGTGTCGACAGGAGGGGCGGAACCACCGGCGAAAGGGCACGAAAACAGCGACCCGCGAGCCTTACCTTTGCTTTGTACGCACAGGACGGAGGCAGCATCCAACGACTGGTGGATGCTGATGCGAGAGACGGTACGCGCCGATCTCTGTGGTGGCTGAGTAGCCGCTACCTCCATGCGTAGGCCCATACGGGGCTCGTCGAGGAGGCTAGCACGAGATCGACGGGGAGCCCATCAACCTACGGCGTAGCGGGCCGTCCGAAACCGACCGCCTCTCGGACAAGCGACGGCGCCTTCTGCACCAGTTCCGCGTCCGGGCGCGCGCCGAGGGCGTCGTTGACGGTCGAGAAGGCGAGCCGGAGCGCGATCCAGGTCGTCGCCTCGAAGATCTCGCGGTCATCGAAGCCCGCTTCGCGGAGATCGTCCACATCGGACTGAGTGGTCGCGTTCGGGTCACCGACGACCGCGCGGCTCCAGGCCGCGAGTGCGGCTTCGCGTGGGGAGAGTCCGGCGTCCTCGCCTTGGATCACCTTCGCCGCGGTCCCGTCGTCCGCCAGTGCCGCCAGTTTCGTTCCCCAGGCCAACGCACAGTAGGAGTCGCCCCGAGCGGCGGCCGTCGCGGCGACCATCACCGCGACTTCGCGCGACGAAAGGCCGGAGTCGGCCAGCAGGCCCGCGCGCAGGTCCTTGAACGACATCATCACGTCCGGTCTCCACGACCAGAGCCGGGTCAGGTTGTAGACATAGCCGTCCGAGGCGAGGTCGTCTTCATAGGCGGCGGCCGATACGGCGGTCGACGGCGGCTCGGTCACAAAAGAGAAAGAATGATCCATGACCGCAAGTATGCCCGTGAAAATCAACGAAAAAGAATCACCATATTCACGAGAGTCCGATAATTTCGGGCCGCACCGCGTATTCCCGCCAGTACCGTGCCGGATCCGCGACCAGGCGACGCCGTTCGAGATCCAGCAGTCCGGACAGGCTTTCCACCTCGGCCACCACGGTGCCGTCCGGTGTCCGGAACTCCTGGAGGACCCGAGACACTTTGCCCGGCTCCCAAACGAACGTCGTGAGGACGTCGATTCGCGCCCTGGCCAGGAGTTCGCGACGGAATCGGATGGTCGTCTCGAGGTTGACCGGTCCGAGGTTCCCGGCTTTGAGGGCGACCGGATCGACGCCTGCCGCCCACACAGATTCCCAGCGCGCGTGATCGGCGTACGAAAGATACGCGGGGCCGCGCACATGCCCGTTCATATCCAGATCGTCGGTACGGATGTCGATGGTGACGCGGAAAGGTTCTGACACTCCCCGATCTTGACGCCGACCGGGCCGCTCAGTCTGGAACGTTTCGGCCAGACCGTGCCCAGGATCGCACCAGCGCGGCCGGTGAGGCCCCGGACAGGCGACGACAGTCCCGCCCGAGATGGGACTGATCCGCATAACCCAGGTTCGCGGCGACGTCGGCGAGCGACGTCCGCTCCCGCGCCACGTCCTCGACCCGCTTCAGGAACCGGTGGAACCGCAGCACCCGCTGCAGCTCCTTGGGTCCGACGCCGACCTCATGCCGCACGTGCCGCCGCAGCCCTCGCTCGCTCACCCCCAGGTCAGAGGCCACGTCAGCGGCGCGGTCGACCGGAGAACGCAACGCTCGGGCAGCCGCGATCGAGAGGTCGTTCAGCTCGACACCTTGCCGCAACCGCGCGGCGACCAGCGACTCCAGCACCGCCCTCGCGTCCTTCGGCGTCGCACATCCGGCGAGCACCTCTTCCGCCTGGCGGGCAGGCGCACCCCACAGTTCGCTCAACGGCGTCGCACCCGGGCCCAGCTCCGACATCGACGACCCGAGCACCGCGCCACCGGTGCCGCAGCGCAGCCGGAGGCCCACCGTCCAGACAGCCGTGGACAGCCCATGACGCACCGCGCCGCCGGCGGTGGTGACCGCGGCGAGCCCTCCCCCGTCCCAGACGAGGTCGACGCAGCCATCCGGGAACACCCGCAGGGAACGGTTGCAACCCACGCGCCCCGTCCAGGCGCTTTCGACGACGGCCGCGACCTCGGGACCGGGACGGCTTTCCCGATAGACCGACGGCCCCGCCTCTCGGCGCAACGGAACACCCACGCCCGTAGTATGCCCGCGCCCACCGACAAGATGCGCGCTACTTGATCTTGCTGGAGACTGCGTGCCGTGCTGCGTCCGGTGCTCGATCCGTCCCCCGCCGAGTGGATCTCGTCAAGGCTCGGCGGGGCCTTCGGCGCGGCCACCCGCAGCGTCCCGCGTGGATACGACGCCTACGCCCGGATCTGTCACCCCGCGGAGCGCGACCGCGGCGGATGGGCGAGCTGGCGCGAAGCCGCGGCCGAGACCGGGCGGCGCGCGCACGCCACCATGCAGTGGCACGCCGTCGTGGGCTCGCCGGATCCGGTGAACCTCACCGGATCACTCTGGCGTGGTACCCCACCGGACCGGGGAAACCTGCCCCAGCACACGCTCACCGCCCTGCTCGCCGTCCTCGCCGACCATACGTCCACTTCGGACACTTGGTTCTGCCTGTGGGAGGGCTACGGCTGGATGAACGCCACCACGCTGACCCGCGAGCACCTCGAGGGCCCGAGGGTGGAGCACCCCGGCCGCGACTATCTGATGTTCGGCGGCCCGCTGACCGCCGCGACGGAACTCGGCTGGCGCCCGCGGCCGAGCTGGTTCGAGGCGCAGTCCCCCAATCTGTTCTGGCCGGACGACCAGGCCTGGTGCGCCGCCACCGAAATCGACTTCGACTCGACCCTCGTCGCCGGGGAAGAGGCGCTGGTCGACGCGCTCCTGAAGGCACCGGGACTGGAGGCCTGGCGGATCGAGCCCGACGATTCACTGGCCGCCGACGCGGACCGGATCAACCGCCTCCCCTGAGCATGCGGACTCTCCGTCATCGGCCAGAGCATCCGAATGGCCGATGACACCGGCCGAACCATTGGTCTATACCAATAATGAGGAAGGTTGACACGGTCGTCGCCTTCCCGTGTTGGAGGTTCACCATGCGACCCTTCTCTCCCCGCCGGTTTTTCGCTCTCTTGAGCGGTTTGCTCCTACTCACCTTCGGCATCACCCCACCTGCTTCGGCGGCGCCCGGCGCCCCTTTACCAGTGGCCCCCTATGTGGACATGGGGGCTTGGCCCAGTCCCGTCCTGTCCTCGATGGCCTCGTCGGGCAATCTCAAAGGATTCACCCTCGGCTTCGTGATCGCGTGGGGCTGCAAGGCCAGCTGGTTCGGCGCCTATGACCCGCGCGCCGGCTGGCAGGCCGACGAGATCGCCAAGATCCGCAACGCCGGCGGCGACGTCAAGGTCTCCTTCGGTGGCGCGTCCGGCATCGAGCTGGCCCAGCAGTGCACCACCGTGGCCAGTCTCGCCGCCGAGTACGACGCGGTCGTCAAGGCCTACGGGCTCAAGTACATCGACCTCGACATCGAAGGCGCGGCGACCGCCGACCCGGTTTCGGTCCAGCGGCGCTCGCAGGCGCTGAAGATCGTGCAGCAGAACAACCCCGGGCTCAAGATCTCGCTGACCCTGCCCGTACTGCCGACCGGTCTCACCGCCGACGGGCTCGGTGTCGTGCAGGCGGCCAAGAACGCCGGTGTCAACGTGGACATGGTCAACGTGATGGCGATGGACTACTACCAGGGCCCGGCCGATCAGGGCGCCAAGGCGATCGCGGCGGCCAAGTCGACACAGGCGCAGGTGAAGTCGATCTTCGGGCTTTCCGACGCGGCGGCCTGGAAGAAGGTCGGCGTGACGCCGATGCTCGGGGTCAACGACTCGCGGAACGAGATCTTCGACCAGGGTGACGCGCGCGAGCTCGTGGCCTTCGCGAAGACCGTCCACCTCGGGATGCTGTCGTTCTGGGAGACCGGCCGGGACGCGAACGCCTGCACCGGCGCCCTCTACCGCTGCACCAACGTGCCGCAGTCGCCTTACGAGTTCTCACGCATCTTCGCGGGCTACACCGGCTGAGAACGTCTCTCACGTGCTATGAACGGTCCGTTCCTTGCAAAATTTGCAAGGAACGGACCGTTCATAGCATTCCGGCCGGGCCGACTAGCGCTCTTCGATGGCGTCGACCTTGGCCGGGTAGAACGCGACGTGGTCCTTGATCTCGGCGACAGCGTCGTACGGCGCCTCATAGGTCCACACCGCGTTCTCGGCGAGACCGCCGGCGGTGCGGACGCTGTAGTACGCCGCGTCGCCCTTGAACGGGCAGTATGTCTCGTGCTCGGTCCGTTCCAGCAGGCCGAAGTCGACGTCGGCGCGCGGGATGTACTGGACCGGCGGGTAGCTCGCCTCCCGCAGCGTGAGGGCCTTCCCGCTGTCCGCGACGACCTTTCCGCCCACCGTGACCACGACTCGCGCCGCGTTCGGCGTCACCGTGATCGGATGCTCCGCGCTGGGTTTGAGCACCTTCTTCTCAGGCATGACAACTCCTCGGGATGCTGTTACCCGGTCCAGCGCCGAGGCCTACGCGGATATTCCCCTCAGGGCAGGTAGTACATCGGATTCGGGAGTTTGACCGGGAACTCGGCATGGCCGCCTTCGAGGTCGCTGAACTGGTCGCCGAGGTTGAGCACGATGGTGGCGCCGGTCGAGGCGATATGTGCCCGGGTGCCGGATTTGTACTGCACGGTGGTGCACGTCAGCCCGCATGGCAGGTAGGGCGGCGCCGCGGTCTTCGGCTTGAAGAACGCCCCGGCCGGAGCCGGATAGCCCTCGTTGGCGAGGTTCTTGAGCGACTGCGGGCCCTGGAACTCGTTGCGCCCGGTCAGGAAGTAGATCTTGACACCGCGCTGCGCGGCCCAGTTCGCCAGTTCCAGCACCGGCTTGTTCGCGACGAACGTGCCCTTGTCGATCGCTTCCTGCTGTTTGACCGGGTCGAAACCGAAGTCGTTGTCGGCCTCCCAGCCGTAGGTGACCTCGGAGGTGTCGTCGACGTCGAGCACGACAGCCGGGTTCTTGACGCCGCGGTCGAGCCGCCGCGTGAGATACCGTTCGGCGTCCTCGACCTGGCGCTTGGTGTCGGCCACGAACCGGCTGCCGTCCGAATAGTGGTGCTTGCCCGCACTGTCCACCGTGTCGCCGTAATACGCCTTCACGTCCAGTTTGACCTGACCGATGTTGGCGGGCTCGTGACCGCGGCGCCAAGCGGCGTCGTCCTGGTTCGCGACGGCGGAAACGCCCCCGGCGATCGTGGCTCCGACGGCCGCCGCCGCGGCCAACTTCAGCAGACCGGAGAACCGGCTCATGGAATAGCTCCTCACGTGATCTGTGCGCGGCACAGGAACGCTACTCCAGAACGGCCGATTCTGGTCAGTACCAAAGTCGCTTCTTCACCACCACGGGGCTTCAGCTTGCGCCGCAAGGCATCCGGGTCTATGTCGAGTCCCCGGATCAGGATCTCCAAGCGCCCGATATCGTACTTCTTCAGCAATACGCGAAGATTCTTCTCGCTGTACGTTCCCTGATCGAGCACCCGGAACGCCCGGATTCCCGGCGGTGGAGTGTCGCCCGTCAGATAAGCGATCCGCTCGTCGAGCTGCCACAAACCGTGCCGTGCCGCGTAATGCCGGACGAGCCCGGCCCGCACGACAGCGCCGTCGGGATCGACGATCCACTCACCCGGAGCCCGCGCGGGAATTTCGTCGGGTTCCGCGTCGGTGATCGTCCATTGTGTACCGTCCGAACGCAACACCGTCGCGCGGCGCGAGACGCTCGATCCGACGCCACGCCACAGGCACGCTTCACGCACCTGGCCGTCGAGGGACACCAGTTCGACCTCTTCGGCCCAGGGTGTGATGGAGAAATCGAGGCCCGGCGCGCATTTCACCGACAGCTCGCGGCCCGGGTAGGCCTCGACGAGACCATCGAGCGGCGGCAGGAAGTCGGCGGGTTTCCAGGCCCGCCGCCCGGCCGAGTCACGCCTCGCGGGATCCGCGACGACGACCGCGTCCCGGCTGACCGGCCGCAACGCGTCCGCCCTCACCAGGGTCACCGGCACTTCGGCGACATTGTGCGCGGCCATCGCCAGACGCACCTTGTCCAGGTCGGAGCCGACGGCGTGCCGGGCGAAGCGCGCTATCTCGATCAGGTCCGCGCCGACCGAACACGTCACGTCGTGGACATCGCGACCGGCCAATCTGGCCGCCCGGTGCCGCGCCACCGCCGTCGCACTCGCCTGCTGAAGGGCGTCGCCGGTGAACAGCCACGAAGCCGCCGAGTCCAGTTTGGACGAAGACCTCCTTCGCAGTACCACCGTTTCCAGCACCGCGGCCGCGTGGTCCGGGGCGATCCGGCGCACGGCGGCGACGTCGGCGATGCGGGTTTTGTCGGTCAGCGGCAACGAAGTGCACTCGGCGAGCGCCGCACTTCCCACGCCGGAGCGCAGGAAGGCGACATCGTCGAGAGTGAACGCGTAAGGCACCTACGGACGCTTGGTACCGGTGATCATCACGTTGTAGAACAGTTCGCGCGGCACGACCTTGGCGAGCACCTTCTTGTCCAAAGCGGACAGCCGCAGCCACAGCCGGTACGCGAACAGACGCCAGCGCAGGGTCAGTTTCTCCTGCGGCACAGCGGCTTCAAAGGTACGGATCGGCCAGCCCGCGAGCGCCGCCGCGAACTCTTCGGTGACCGCCTTGACGTCCTGTGCACCCGCGCCGCGTGCCATCCCTTCGAGATCCGACGGGTCGAACGTGTGGATGTCCACCACGGCCTCGAGCGCGGCCGCACGTGAGGATTCGTCCAATTCGGACTGCGGACGGCGCCAGCCGCTGAGCACCGGCAGCTTCGTCAGTTTCGTGGTGAGGTACCAGGTGACCTGTCCGAGCTTGCGGGCGTAGAAGTCGCCGACCTTGGTCGGCTCACCCGCGAACACGAACCGGCCACCCGGCTTCAGCACCCGCAGCACCTCGGCGAACGCCGCGCGGACGTCGGGGATGTGGTGCAGCACGGCGTGCCCGACCACGAGGTCGAAACTGTTGTCCTCGTACGGAATCCGCTCCGCGTCGGCGACCCGGCCGTCGACGTCGAGACCGAGCTTTTCGGCGTTGCGCAGCGCGACCTGGACCATTCCGGGCGAGAGGTCGGTGACCGAGCCCTTCTTGATCACGCCGCCCTGCATCAGGTTCAGCAGGAAGAAACCGGTGCCACTGCCCAGTTCCATCGCCGTCGGGTACGGCTGGCCGTCCTCACCGGCGACGGCGTTGAACACGTCGGTCGCGTACGAGATGCAGCGCTCGTCGTAGGAGATGGACCACTTTTCGTCGTAGGTCCCGGCTTCCCAGTCGTGGTAGAGCACGTTGGCCAGCTTGGGGTCGTCGAAGGCGGCCTTGACCTGTTCGGCGCTCGCGTGCGGGTTCGGCGCCGGGTCGTTCACCTGGGTCATCGTGTTACTTCCCCTCGAAAGTGGCCTTGCCAGGGCCGTTCTCGATGAACGACTTCATGCCGTTGCGCTGGTCCTCGGTCGCCCACAGGGCGGCGAAGAGGTGGGATTCGAGCTTGAGCCCGTTCGCGAGGTCGGTGTCGAGACCGCCGTCGATGGCGGCCTTGGCGGCGCGCAGCGCGACCGCGGGGCCGTTCGCGAACTGGGACGCCCACTTATGAGCCGCCGCATAGACGTCGTCTGGCGCGACGACCTCGTCGACGATGCCCAGCGCGAGCGCCTCTTCGGCCTTCACGAACCGGCCGGTGAAGACGAGGTCCTTGGTCTTGCTCGGGCCGATGAGCCGCGCGAGGCGCTGCGTGCCACCGGCGCCGGGGATGACGCCGAGCTGGATCTCCGGCTGGCCGACCTTGACGTTGTCGCCTGCGATGCGGCGGTCCGCGGTCAGCGCGAGCTCGAGGCCGCCGCCGAGGGCGTACCCGGTGATGGCCGCGACGACCGGCTTCGGAATCGCGGCGATCGTCGCCAGCGACGACGTCAGCGCGGCACCGAACTTCGCGATCTCGGGGTAGGTCCGCTCGGCCATCTCCTTGATGTCCGCGCCGCCCGCGAAGGTCTTCTCGCCGCCGTAGAGGATCACCGCGCGCACGTCGTCGCGCTCGGACGCTTCCCTGGCGGCTTCGGCGAGCTCGGCCTGCACCTGGTTGTTGAGGGCGTTGACCGGCGGCCGGTCCAGCCGGATGGTGCCGACCCCGCCTTCGACCTCGAGGCTTACGAACTCTCCCACGCCGTCCTCCTTAACGAGCCGTCCCCATGGACAGCCTGCAGGCTACCGGTCAGTAAGACCTGTCAGCGCCGACGGGCGAAGTAGCGATCACCGGAGTGCTCGAGCAGCAGGTCCTGGTCGAACGTCTTCGACAGGTTTTCGCTGGTCACGACGTCGTCGACCAGGCCTGAGGCGACCGCGCGACCGTCCCGGAGCAGCAGCGCGTGGGTGAAACCGGGCGGGATCTCTTCCACGTGGTGGGTGACGAGCACCATGGCCGGGGCCTCCGGGTCGAAGGCGAGCTCGGAAAGGCGCGCGACGAGGTCCTCGCGGCCGCCGAGGTCGAGGCCCGCGGCGGGCTCGTCGAGCAGCAGCATCTCCGGGTCGGTCATCAGCGACCGTGCGATCAGCGTCCGCTTGCGTTCGCCTTCGGACAGCGTGCCGAAGGTGCGGTCGGCCAGCTGCCGGATGCCCATCGCGCCCAGCAGTTCCATCGCGCGCTCGGTGTCGAGCTTGTCGTACTCCTCACGCCAGCGGCCGACGACGGCGTACCCGGCGCTGACCACGACGTCGAGGACGCGCTCCTCACCGGGCACCCGCTGCGCGATCGCGGCCGAGGTGAACCCGATCCGCGGGCGCAGCTCGAAGATGTTGACCTTGCCGATCCGGTCGCCGAGCAGGTCGACCGTGCCCGAGGTCGGATGGAGTTCGGCCGCGGCGAGGCGGAGCAGGGTGGTCTTGCCCGCGCCGTTCGGGCCGAGCACCACCCAGCGTTCGTCCAGTTCCACGGTCCAGTCGAGGTCGGCGAGGAGGTCGTTGCCTGTTCGGCGGACCCCGACACCGGTCATCCTCACCACGAGGTCGTCAAGTTCGCTGGGCTGGATCGGCTCGCTCACGCGCCCATTGTGTCCGCACACGCGCGCGCGTGAACACCGGCCCGCCGGTGGCGCGAAAGAGGCAGGTCCAGGAAGTGGGACGGAGCTCCTAGGGGTAACCCTCGATGTCGCCGCTGTGGCAGTATCTGAGGCGTGATCAGGTCCGTGCCCGCCTCCTTCCCCGTCATCGGGGGTTCGTTCTGGCGCCGTCGCACGATCGACCTGCTCCTCGTCGCCTCGTGCGGGTGTACCACCGCGCGACACGGCTGAGCCCTCTTTTCCGGCACACGTTCTCGTGTGCCCAGGTCCACGTGTCGCGCCGCGTTCGGCCCATTCGTTCGCGACCCCTCACGAGGAGCCCACGTTGACCGCGTCCATCACCCCCCGCCAGGACATCGAGATCCACCCGCGGCTGATCGACCCGCTGCTGCCCGAGCTGCTGCATCCCGAGCGTCTGCTCTGGACGCCGCGGGAGCTCGCCGACCTGACCTCCACCGTCACCACCGAGCTGACCGCCGGACTGCGCGGCCTGCTGCGCTTCGACGAGGACCGGCGCTGGTGGGCGCGGCTCGCGCTGACCGACGGTCTCGAGCTGTGGCTGTTGTCCTGGGTGCCCGGCCAGCAGACCAAACCGCACGACCACGGCGGCGCGTCCGGTTCGTTCGCCGTGCTGCAGGGCGAGCTGGGTGAGGAATATCGCTACCCCGGCGGCCCGATCCGGCGTCGTACCCACAAGGCCGGCGAAGCCATCGGCTTCGGTGCCGGACGCGCCCACCAGGTGACCGGGATCGGCGACGCGCCGGCCGCCAGCGTCCACGCCTACTCGCCGCCGCTGGTCGCGACCCGCGAATACAGGACGCTCGCCGATGTCCCCGCCGAGATCCCCTCGCTGGCCCCGATACTGGGCATATGAGCGAGCTTGCGAGCGAATCAATGACACAGTGCGCGCTCATGCAACGCAAAGCGACCCTCTACGGGGAGAAGGCATGAGTGTGCTAGACGAACTGCTGGCCTCTGCCCGGTCCGGACTGAACCGGGCGGAGCCCTCGCAGGCACTTCGGCTCCAGGAAGACGGCGCCTTGATCGTCGATATCCGCCCACACGTCAACCGGCTCGAAGAGGGGGAGATCCCGGGCTCGGTGGTCGTCGAGCGGATCCATCTCGAGTGGCGGCTCGCCCCGGACAGCGACTGGCGGCTGCCCGGGGTCGAACCGGACTCGACGGTGATCGTGGTGTGCAACGAGGGGTACTCGTCGAGCCTTGCCGCCGCCGACCTGCAGCGCCTCGGCCTGCCGAACGCGACCGACCTGGAGGGCGGCTTCCGAGCCTGGCGCTCGGCAGGCCTCCCGCTGCGCGACGGTGGCACCCCCGCCGTCCCCTGATTGCGTCAGGCGAGGACGACCTTCGCGAGCTCGGCGGGCGAAGCGAGCAGGGCGTGCTTCGGCAGGACTCGGACGGTGTAGCCGATCGAACCCGGATGCGGCAGTTTGAGCCGCGCCGCGAACGCGCCGATCCCGTCACCGGACATCGGGACCGTGACGGGCTCGGTCAGCTCGTCCCCATCGCCGACCTTCCCGACCACCGCCTGAACGTCCACTTCGGACGGATCGAGGCCGGCGAGGTCGATCCGCGCGCGGATGGTCACCTCGGTCCCGGTCACCATCGGCGCGGCATCCTCGACGAGCAGCTCGGTGTCGAAGATCCGCACCCGCGGCCAGGAAACGTCCAATTTGGTCCGGTAGTCGGCGAGTGAAAGCGCGCCACGGTAGGAATCCCCCGTCGCCGCCGCGACCATCCGTGACGCCGGCAGGTACCCCGACTCGACGTACTCCCGCACCATCCGCGACGCCTGGACACGCGGCCCCAGCGTCTCGAGCGTGTGCCACACCATCGACAGCCAGCCGCCGGGCACACCGTCGGCCCCGCGGTCGTAGAACAACGGCGCGATCTGGTGCCCCAGCAGGTCGTACAGCGCCGCGGCCTCCAGTTCGTCCCGGCGCAGCGGGTCGCCGATACCGTCCGCGGTCGGGATCGCCCAGCCGTTGCTGCCGTCGTAACACTCGTCCCACCAGCCGTCGCGGATGGACAGGTTGAGCCCGCCGTTGAGCGCCGACTTCATCCCGGACGTCCCGCACGCCTCCAGCGGCCGCACGGGCGTGTTCAGCCAGACGTCGCAGCCGCGGTAGAGGTAGCGCGCCATGGACATGTCGTAGTCCGGCAGGAACACGATCCGGCGCCGCACTTCGGGATCGTCGACGAACCGGACGATCTGCTGGATCAGCTGTTTGCCGCCCTCGTCGGCGGGATGCGATTTCCCGGCGACGACGAGCTGGATCGGCCGTTTCTCGTGCAGCAGCAACGCGCGCAAGCGTTCCGAGTCG
This sequence comes from uncultured Actinomycetota bacterium, assembly GCA_963766045.1. Lineage (GTDB taxonomy): Bacteria > Actinomycetota > Actinomycetes > Mycobacteriales > Pseudonocardiaceae > Amycolatopsis. Next base: position 984,163 of record CAVXYN010000004.1, read on the forward strand.
CGGAGCATCAGCGTGAGCCGCTTGTACGTCGGAACCCGGCGCGCGAACCCGACGGTCAGCACCTCGGGGTCGAAGACGGTGTCCGTCCACCCGAGTTCCAGCGCCGACGCACCGCGCTGCATCCACGCCGCCCGCACGCGACGCCGCACCTCGGCGACCAGCTTCTCCCGCAGTTCACGCCGGAGCGCCCACAGCTGCTCGTCGCCGACGCCGTCACGCAGCGGCTTGCCCTGGTGGCCGTCGAGACCCCATTCCTCATGGTTGCGCCCGAGCAGCGCACTCAGTTCGCGAGCCACCCAAGTCGGCCCGTGGACGCCGTTGGTGACCGAGGAGACCGGCACCTCGTCCTCGTCGAAACCGGGCCACAGCCGGGAGAACATCCGCCGTGACACGCGCCCGTGCAGCGCCGAAACACCGTTGGCGCGCTGCGCGAGCCGCAAACCCATATGCGCCATGTTGAACAGGCCGGGGTTGTCCTCCGCGCCGAGTGCCAGGACGCGGCGCGGGTCGACGTCCGGCACCAGCCTGCCGTCGGTGAAGTACCGCTGGACGAGGTCGACGGGGAACCGGTCGATGCCCGCGCTGACGGGGGTGTGCGTGGTGAAGACGGTGCCCGCGCGGACGGCGGGCAGTGCCTCGTCGAACGCGAGCCCGTCGGCCTGGATGATCTCGCGGGCACGCTCCAGTCCGAGGAACCCCGCGTGGCCTTCGTTGGTGTGGAACACCTTCGGCTGCGGATGGCCGGTCAGCTCGCAGTAGCGCCGGACCGCGCGGAAGCCACCGATCCCGGCCAGGATCTCCTGGCGGATCCGGTGATCGGCGTCGCCGCCGTAGAGCCTGTCCGTGACCGCGCGCAGATCCTCGTCGTTGGCTTCGGTGTCGGTGTCGAGCAGCAGCAACGGGATCCGGCCGACGCGGGCCTTCCAGATCTGCGCATGCAAGGTGCGCCCGGCGGGCATGGCGACGTCGACCAGCACCGGTTCGCCGCCGTCGGTCAGCAGTTCCAGCGGGAACGCGTTGGGGTCGATCACCGGGTAGTGCTCGACCTGCCAGCCGTCGAGCGAAAGCGACTGGCGGAAATAACCGGCGCGGTAAAGGAGTCCGACCCCGATCATCGGCACGCCGAGATCCGACGACGCCTTGAGGTGATCGCCGGCGAGCACACCGAGTCCGCCGGAGTAGTTCGGCAGCGCCTCGGTGACACCGAACTCCATCGAGAAGTACGCGACGGCGGACGGGAGATCGTCGTCCTGCTTCTGGTACCAGCGCGGCTCGGCGAGATAGCGGTCGAGATCGGCGACGGCTTCCCGCGCGTGGGCGAGGAACGCGTCGTCGACGGCCAGTTCGTCCAGCCGGGCGGGCGGCAGCGCGGTGAGCATCCGCAGCGGGTCGCGGACCCGGTTGAACAACTCCGCGTCCATCGACGCGAACAGGTCGCGCGTCGGCGGATGCCAGGTCCAGCGGAGATTCGTGGCGAGGTCACCGAGGCCGGCGAGCGACTCCGGCAGACTCGCGCGGACGGTGAACCGGCGGACAGCTCTCATGAAGAGCGACCATATCGGCCACGCGTCCGCGCCGCTCATGACCCACTTCGGGGATTACCTGCACGCGTCGCATAAGCGCTGGGTATGGTCCGTGCTTGCCGGAGTACGCGGCCCGGTCGGGGCCCTGACGACAAGCGAGTGAACATGATCCAAGGGGGAGCGCGGGGCTTCAACCGCCCGGCTCTGATCGCGATCGTGGCAGTGCTGGCCCTCGGGTTGAGCTCTTGCAGCGGTGACAAGGGCGGCGGGGCGAACGCGAAGGAAGGCAGCCAGCCGGGCGCCGGCGACATCGCCGGCCTGCCGGTCACGCATTTCGAGAGCGGGCTGAAGTCCGGCGCGCCGAAGCCGGATCTGCAGGTCAGGAACGAGGACGGCTCCGAGGACGATCAGCTGGCCATCGCCGCGATCGCCGACGCGCAGACCTACTGGGCCGAGGTCATGCCCAGGGACTTCGGCCAGCAGTACGAGCCGCTGAAGGGCCTGCTGTCCTACAGCGCGAAGACCGACGACGAAGAGACCGAATGCGGCAGCGTCAAGGGCCTCATCAACGCGTTCTACTGCCCGCCGGACGACTCGGTGGCGTGGGACCGCGGCGTGCTTCTGCCGATGCTGCGTGAGCGGTTCGGGAAGATGGCGAGCGCCGTCGTGCTCGCGCACGAACTCGGCCACGCCGTCCAGTACCGGCTCGGCGAGAAGGCCAACATCGCGAAGAACACCCCGTCGATCGTCAAGGAGCAGCAGGCCGACTGCTTCGCCGGCGGCTACTTCCGCTGGGTCGCCGAAGACAAGAGCAAGTACTACCAGGTCTCCACGTCCGAGGGCCTCAACCAGGTCATGGCGTCGCTGTTCCTGATCCGCGACCAGGCGGGCACCAGCGCGACGAAGCAGGGCGCGCACGGCACGGCGTTCGACCGCACGTACGCGTTCCAGGTCGGGTTCGAGAAGGGTCCGAAGGAATGCGCCGCGATGGACGAGGCGAACATCAAGGCGCGGATCACCGAGCGCCCGTTCGACAAGGGTGACAAGGGCAAGGGCGACGAGAAGATCGACGCCCAGATCGTCGAGATCCTGAAGAAGAGCCTCGACGAGGCCTTCAAGGGCGCCGGCGTCCCCGGCCCGGAGATCACCGAGGACGGCAACGGCAGCTGCTCCGGCGGCCCGAGCACCCCGCCCGCGTCGTACTGCCCCGACAACAACACCGTCAGCATCGACATGTCCAAGCTGCGCGAACTGGCCCAGCCGGTCGACCAGCAGGCCGAATGGGAAAGCGGCAAGAGCGAGGGCAAGGGTGACTTCGCCGCGTTCTCGGAAATCGCGTCCCGCTACGCCATGGGCATCCAGAAGGGTGTCGGCGCGCAGATCGACAATGCGAACGCGGGCCTGCGCACCGCTTGCCTGGTCGGCGCGTGGGCGAAGGCAAGCACCGTGCCCGGTGCGACGCTACGGCTCTCGGCCGGTGACCTCGACGAGGCCATCTCGGACCTGCTGAGCCCGGAGAGCCTGGTTTCGGCCGACGTCAACGGCAAGCGCGTCGAGAACGGTTTCGAGCGGATCGAGGCGCTGCGGAAGGGTTACCTGGAGAGCTCCTCGGTGTGCTCGACCCAGTACGGCTGATCGGGCCGGTCACCGGGTCCTGAAATGCTATGAACGGTCCGTTACTTGCAAAATTTGCAAGTAACGGACCGTTCATAGCATCCGGCGGGCCAGGTTCGGCCCGGTCCTCAGTAAAGGGCGCTGGCGAGGGACCGCCGCGCCTTCATGACCCGCTCGTCGGCCGGGTCGAAGAGGTCGAACAGCGCCACCAGGTGCTCGCGGACCTTGTTCCGGTCGTCGCCCGCGGTCCGGCGGACGGCGTCGATCAGCCGCGAGAAGCCCTCCTCGACCTGCTGCCCGGCAACCTCGAGGTCGGCCGCGGCGAGCTGGGCGTCGAGGTCGGACGGGTCGGCGTCGGCCTTCGCGATGGCGTCCGGCCCCGCCGCCTCGGCGCGGGCGGTGAACTTGACCTGCGCGAGTGCCGTCTTGGCCAGCTCGTTCGCCGGCTCGACGTCGAGGATGCGCTCGTAGGCGGCCTGTGCGGCCTCGAAGTCGCCGCGCTCGAAGGCTTCCTCGGCGTCGACGAACCGCAGGTCCTCGGGCTGCTCGACACCGCCACCGTTCTGCTCCGCGGCCTTGATCCCAGGAAGCTTGTCGCGCAGGGCATCGAGCAGGGAGCCGAGCCACTTACGGATCTCCGGTTCGGGCAATGCGCCCGAGAACGCGTCGACCGGCTGGCCGCCGCCGATGGCGATGACCGTCGGGATCGACTGCGCGCCGAAGAGCTGCGCGATACGGGGGTTGGCGTCGACGTCGATCTTCGCGAGCACCCAGGCGCCACCGGATTCGGCGGCGAGGCGCTCGAGCACCGGGCTGAGCTGCTTGCACGGGCCGCACCATTCGGCCCAAAGGTCGACGACCACCAGCTGGTGCAGGGAGCGCTCGACGACGTCGGCCTGGAAAGTGGCCTCCGTGACCTCGATCACTGCACCCGAGCTCGCCGGTGCGGCGGGCGCGTCGCCGTCGGCCGGGGGCCGCGGCGGCGCCGGGGGCTGCTTCTGTGCCGCTTCGGCACGTGCTTTGAGCGCGGAAAGGTCGACCGCGCCGGAAAGTGCGGCGGACATGGCCGCTGACTTCGCTGCTGATCCGCGTGGGTGTGTCACGGTTCCATCCTGGCACGCATCCGTACGCGTTTCACCGCAGGTGCCCCGGCTGCCCGCTTGGCAGGACGACCTCGTTCCGGCAGGCTCGGTCCGAGGGGGTGATCGACATTCCGACACGCAGGACGACGACCGTGATCGTCGCGGTCGCCATCGCCGTCACGTGGGTGAGTGTCATCACGGTCCTGATCGCACATCAGCCCGACCCGGGCGCCCCGTCTCCCGGCCAGCTCAAAGAGGACCTCACCGCCGCGCTGAACCGGCACGACGTCGAAGCCCTCTCCGAGCTCGTCGACTATCCGCCCGCTTCATCGGGTGAGTTCGCGAAGTCCTACATCGACACGCTGACCGGACGCGGCGCCCACGCCGTCACCGTGAAGCTCGTGCCCGACGACGTCGCACCGACCTCCGCGACGGTCAGCGGGAAACTCGGCGACGGCAGGGAATTCGGCTATCCGGTGGCGGTGGCCACCAAGGACGGCCGCTGGATGATCTCGTTCACCCCGCCCCTGCCCCAATGAGCAGGACTAGCCCTCCAAATGCCGCTCGACGCGCTCCACCTTCGCGGTCAGCTGGCCTTCGAATCCAGGCCGGATATCGGCTTTGAGCACCAGCCCGACGCGTGACGAACCCTCCCCCGCGGCCTCGACGGCGCGTTTGACGACGTCCATGACCTCGTCCCAGGAACCCTCGATGTTGGTGAACATGGCGTTGGTCGAATTCGGCAGTCCCGACTCCCGCACCACCTTCACAGCGCGGGCGACGGCCTCACTGACACCGCCGTCCTCGCCTGCCGCGGACGGGCTGACGCTGAATGCCACGATCATGTCCTGCTCCTCGTTCGGAAAACTTTTCCCACCCATAACACCCGTCGTGCAGCGTGGCACGGGTACCCGCTGGTAACTTCGAACGCCATGAGCCGTCCGTTGCCGTTCGACCCGATCGCCCGCGCGGCGCAGCTGTGGGAGACCCGTATCGGGCCGTCGACCACCATGGCCGCGGTGACCGGGATCATGCGCGTGCAACAGATCATCCAGTCCGCCGTGGACACCGCGCTCAAACCGCACGGCTTGACCTTCGCGCGGTACGAAGCTCTCGTGCTGCTGACCTTCGCGCGGGCGTCCCGGTTGCCGATGCGCGTGATGGGCGAGCGGCTGCAGTTGCACCCGACCAGTGTCACCAACATCGTCGACCGCCTCGAACGGGACGGCCTGGTCAAGCGCGTCCCGCATCCGACCGACCGCCGGACCACTCTGGTCGAGATCACCGACGACGGCCGCGTACGGCGCGAAGAGGCCACCAAAGCGGTCACCGACATCGACTTCGGGTTGAACGGGCTCACCGGGAAGCAGACCGAACAGCTGACCGAGCTGCTCACCAAGGTCCGCAAGGCCACCGGCGACTTCAGCGACTGACCGACCCCTGAAGCGCGTGAAGGCCCCCTTCCCTCGGCTGAGCCGAGGGAAGGGGGCCTTCACGCGCAACTAGGAAATCAGGCGGCGGCGGGTTCCCGGGTCTTGCCGGCGAACAGGCCGACACCGCCGTGCGACAGCCGCTGCGGGCCGTCGAGCTTGCCGTTGCGCAGCGCCCAGGTCTCGAACCACCAGGTGAACAGCGGCGGGAGGCTGGCGAGCAGCGCCAAGATCACGGTCTTCGGGCGCCAGCCGAGCGGCTTCGCCACGGAGAGGGAGACCAGCACGTAGAGGACGAACACGACACCGTGCACCATGCCGAGGACGGGCACGCCGCCCTCGCCGAGGCCGACGACGCGCTTGAGGAACATCCCGACCAGCAGCCCGGCCCAGGACAGGGCTTCGGCTACTGCGGCCACGCGGAACACTAGAGCGGCCTTGCTGGACACGTTCTCCTCCTGTGGGGTCTCACCACTATGTGTGCTGACATGACTACGTCCGACAAGCACTGTCCAAGGCGGACTCGCCAGGGACGTCAACAGCGCTGTCGGACGTGGTAAGACCAGTGTGAGGCGTGACGGCGCTCACCGGAACACCGGGGGCCGTGATGCTTCTCACGACCCCTGGTGAACCGGTCTAAACCACTCGGATCACCCGGCACACGGGGATTTCGGGGCACCTTCGGGTCCGGTCGCCCAGGTGGCCGAGGCCACATCTTCGGTGAGCCGGAAGTCCAAAGTGGTCCCCCGCATCAGTTGTTCCAAGCCGGCATATGCCCGGTCGCTGGACTTCGAATCGACGCGCAACCCCTGGACGTACTGGAGTTTCGACGCGTCGGCACCGCCCGCCTTGATCGTGATGTCGCGTCCGTTCTCCAGGTGCACCACGGACTTGGCGAACCGCGGCGCGTTCAGCACGAACTGCCCGGTGCCGGGCACCGCCGGGTACAACCCGAGCGCGCTGAAGACGTACCAGGCCGACATCGTCCCGAGGTCGTCGTTTCCGGTGACCCCGTTGGGCGCGTTGGTGAACAGCGTATGCGCCGCCCGCACGACGGCCGAGGTCTTCGCCGGCTGACCGGTCAGCGTGTACATCCACGGCGAGTGCAGATCCGGCTCGTTGTTCGGGTTGTACCGGAACTGGTTGTAGTAGTTGTACGGGCCGACGACCCATTCCTCACGGACGGTCTTCGCGGGATCCTTCACCAAATCCGCGTAGGCGAAGAAGTCGTCGAGCCGCTTGCCGACGGATTCCTTGCCGCCCATACGTTCCACCAGACCAGGCACGTCCTGCTGGGTCAGCCATTGGTACTGCCACGACGTACCCTCGTGGAACCCGTCCGGGCTCTGCGGGTTGAACGGTTTGCCGACCGGGCTGAACCACCCGCCGCCCGTGACCTTGGGCCGGTAGAAACCGGTGAAGCCGCGGTCGGTGACCGTCGGATCCCACAGCGTGCGATAGGTGCGCGCCTTGTCCGACAAGGCTTTCGCGTCCGCATTCTTCCCGAGTGCGGTGGCCATGATGGACAGCGAGCAGTCCGCGAGCGCGTATTCAAGGGTGGCCGAGGCGCCGTGGTTCGGGTCGGTGTCCTGACCCTTCTTCGGGAAGTCCGGGTCGTACTGGACGAACCCGTCCTTCTGGTAGCCCGGGTTGCCCGAACGTCCCTGGAACGGCGATTCCGCGGGCGGCACCTCACGCGAGTTCTGCAGAAGCGCCTGGTACGCCTCGAGTTCCTGACCGGACAACGCACCGAACCGCCACAGGTCGACCAGGAACGGCGTGACCGGATCGCCGGTCATCGTGTTCGTTTCCTGGTTCGCGTACGCCCAGCGCGGAAGCCAGCCACCCTGGTCGTGAATGGCCAGTACCGATTTCGCGACGTCCTTCGCCCGCGCCGGACGAAGCAGGGCGAGCAGCTGATTCTGCGTGCGATAGGTGTCCCACAAGGAAAAGAACTCGTAGTAGGTCCAGCCGAGTGCGCGATGAATCCTGTCGTCGAAGCCGCGATACCGCCCGTCCGCGTCGTTTCCGGTCAACGGCTGCAGCAGCGCGTGGTACAGGGACGTGTAGAACACCGTGCGGTCGTCCTTGGCACCGGTGATGTCCACGGAGGACAGTTCCTTGCGCCAGGATTTCTGCGCGGCCTCACGGACCGCGTCGAAGGAACGGCCCTTCTCCGCGGCGAGGTTGACCCGCGCGCCGAGAGCGTCCACATGGGAAATGGCCGTTGAGGCGGTGACCGGTCCGCCGTCGAAGGTCAGCCAGGCACCCCGCAGACCCGCACCGCCGGCGGATTCCTTCGAGCCCGGCGTTCCGCCCGTCGGCGACCAGGTGCCGAAGGATTTGAACGGCTTGTCGAAGGTCGTGGTGAACCAGGTCTTGTACGGCTTGCCGCCGCAGAAGGCCTGCGACTCGACCATTCCCTCGACGGTCCGGTCCCCGACCACGCGGATATTGCTGGCCGTCACCGGTTCCTTGTCGTTCGCCTGCCCGACGTTGACGAAAACGTTGGCATCGCCCGATTTCGCGAACGTGTACCGCTCGACGCCGGTCCGCGTGGTCGCGGTGGTCTCCGCGTCGACGCCGCCGTAACCGGTGAGCCGCACCTTGTAGTAGCCGGGTTTCCCGACCTCGCCGTCATGTGTGTACGGCGAGGCGTACAGCTTGTGGTCGAAGGTCTCGGGTTTGGCCGTGTCGAACGCCGCGCCGGGACCGACCGCGCCGGTCGTCGGCAGGGTCGACACCAGACCGCCCTGCTCCCAGCAACCCGCGCCGGACAGGAAGAAATGCCCGAACCCGCGGATCGCGGTGTCGTCGTAGCGGTATCCCGCGTAATGCGAGGAGATCGGGCTGACCTGGGTCATCCCGAACGGCGCCGACGCGCCGGGGAAGGTGTTGCCGTCGTCCTTGGTGCCGATGAAGGTGTTGACCGCGTCCACCGGGTCGCCGCCAGGTGCGGCTGCGGCAGCGGGCGTGACCAGCCCGGCCGGAACGATGAGCGCGGTGAGCAATCCGATGATCCGGGTTGGTGCAGGCATGGAAGCCGCCTCCTGACAACGTTGTCTGCCTCCCTTTACCTTCGACAGGAACAGACCAGGTGGTCAAGAGGTCCGCAAAGGATTGTCCGGTTCAAGACAAAGCTGATTCACGAGACAGTAAGAATGAACGCGGCCACCCGGACGGCACCGTGCCCGGACTGCCGCAGGCCTTCGAGGACGATCTCGGTGAGTTCGTTCTCGGCGTCCAGCTCGATGATCTCCCTCGCGGCTTCCTCGGTCGCGCCCAGCTCGGTCGCCAGCGAATCGCCGTCGACGAGCAAGCGCACGCGGCCCACCGTCCCCGGACCCGCCACGGTCTCGACGATCAACCTGAGACGCCCCGGCGTGACGAAGGCCCTCAGGAGGCTCTCCCACTCCGACGAGGTCGTACCCGGCCAATCCACCGGCCGAGCGGGCGTGAACGGCTGATAAACCTCGCTCATGTGATCCCCATAGACAAGATCGGCGCCGTTGGCAGCCGACTCCTCCGGCCCGGCGCCACGAGCCTACGGCCGGTGGCCGAGCAGGTCACGGCCGTAACGGTTTGACCTCGGAAAACAGAACTGGATCGAATCGGGCATTGACATCGACGCCGCTCTGGTGTGAAATCCCGGCCACTATGACAACGTTGTCTTCCAGCGGCCCGGACAACGGCCACCGCACCACCAGCCGGCGGGCCACGATGAGTGACGTGGCCAGGCTCGCGGGCGTGAGCATCAAGACCGTCTCGCGGGTCGTGAACGACGAGCCCGCCGTCCACCCGGACACGGCGGAGCGCGTCATGGCGGCCATCGAGCAGCTCGGTTTCCGGCGCAATCTCGGCGCACGTAACCTCCGCCGCGGCTCGACGACCGGAACGATCGGGCTCATCGTCGAAGACGTCGGGAACCCCTTCTATTCCGAGCTCAACCGCGCTGTCGAGCGCATCGCGACCTCGTTCGGCCGCCAAGTGCTGACCGGCTCGTCCGAAGAGAACTCCGACCGCGAACGCGAACTCGTCCTCGAATTCTGTTCTCGCCGCGTCGACGGCATCCTCGTCGTCCCGGCCGGGATGCAGCACGGCTACCTGGTGCCCGAGATGCGCGCCGGGACGCCCGTGGTGTTCCTCGACCGGCCGGCCGGCGACATCGTGGCCGACACGGTGCTCGTCGACAACATCGGCGGCACCATCGAAGCCGTCACCCACCTCGCGAAACACGGCCACCGCCGGATCGCGTTCCTCGCCGACAGCCCGGATATCTTCACCGCGGGCGAACGCCTGCGCGGGTTCCGGGAAGGCTGTGTCCGCAACGGGATCCCGTACGACGAGGGTCTCGTCATGCTGCGGACGCCGACCGCCGAGGGCGTCGGCGACGCCGTCCGGCGGCTGCTGACCGGCCCGAATCCGGCCACCGCCGTGATCGCCGGCAACAACCGGGTCGCGGTGCACCTGCTGCGCGCGCTGGCACATACCGACCGCCGGCCCGCGATGATCAGCTTCGACGACTTCGAACTGGCGGACCTGCTGAATCCGCCGGTCTCCGTGATCGCCCACGACGTGAGCGCCCTCGGCCGGGCGGCGGCCGAGCTGCTGTTCGCCCGCGTCCAAGGGGACCATTCCGCACCGAGAAAGGTAGTTCTGCCCGTGCATCTCGTAGCCCGCGGTTCCGGGGAGGTCGCCCCTTCATGAGCGGTCACCTCGAACCGATCCGCCTTCCGGCGAACCAGCCTCCGCAGTTCTATCGCGGCGGCGACGCCATCGCGGCCCTTCGGGGAGCGTCCAACTCAGCTGCGTCTGATGCGCCCTCGGCGGGAAAAAGTACCTCGGGCGTGAAGTTCGGCCCGGAGGACTGGGTGGGCTCGGCCACCACGATGTTCGGCCAGGAGACGAACGGCCTGACGAAGCTCCCGAGCGGGGTCTGGCTGCGTGACGCCGTCCGTGAGAACCCGTCGGCGTGGCTCGGCGCGAAACACGTCGAGGTGCTCGGCGATTCGACCGGCCTGCTGGTGAAGCTGCTCGACGCGGGCCAGCGCCTGCCCGTGCACTTCCACCCGTCGGACTCGTTCGCGCAGAGCCATTTCGACTCGCACTTCGGCAAGACCGAGGCGTGGATCGTGGTCGGCACCTACGGCGACGATCCGCGCGTCTACCCGGGCTTCAAGGAGACCGTCGGCAAGGAGACGGTCAACGAATGGGCCCGGACGCAGGACGCGCCCGCCATGCTCGAGGCACTGAACAGCGTCGCGGTCAGCGCGGGCGACACCGTCTACATCCCCGCGGGCCTGCCGCACGCGATCGGTGAAGGCGTGTTCGTGGTCGAGCTCCAGCAGCCGACCGACTTCTCCCTGACCCTCGAGTGGCGCGACTTCCTGCCGAACCCGGAGAAGGCGCATCTCGGCATCGGTTTCGAGACCGCCATCGAAACGCTGGACACCTCGGGCTGGGACGAAGAGCGGCTCGGCTCGATCGTCAAGCGCACGGCGGCAGACGAGTCGTCCACAGTGGATCTTCTCGCGGACGGCAGCGACGCGTTCTTCCGCGCCGACCAACTGCGCCCGGGTCTGACCGGCATGACGACAACGTTGTCACTCGATCCGTCGTTCGCCGTGCTGGTCGTCATGGACGGCTCCGGCACGCTGCGCACCGAACACGACGGCGAGTACGCACTGACGAAGGGCGAGACGTACGTCGTCCCGCACGACGCCGGGCAATCCACTGTGGAGGGTGACGTCACGGTCATCCGCTGCAGGCCGCCGGCACCGGAAAAGAGGAAGAAGCCGTGAGCGAACTTCTGCTCGACGCACAGAACCTGGTCAAGCACTACGGCTCGGTGGAGGCACTGCGCGGCGCGTCGTTCCAGGCGCGCGCCGGTGAGGTCACCGCGCTGATCGGCGACAACGGCGCCGGCAAGTCCACTTTGGTCAAATGCCTCTCCGGCGCGGAGCAGCCGACCTCGGGCAAGATCCTGCTCGACGACGTCGAGGTGCACTTCGATTCCCCCACCACGGCTCGCCGGATGGGGATCGAGACGGTGTACCAGGACCTCGCGGTCGCGCCGGAGCTCGATCCGGCCGCGAACCTGTTCCTCGGCCGCGAGATCCACCGCAAGGGGATCCTCGGCAAGCTCGGCATGCTCGACAAGCCCGAGATGCGCCGTCGGGCCGTGGAGGAGTTCCAGCGGCTCGGCGTGACCCTGCAGAGCACCGACGTCCCGATCGGCTCGCTCTCGGGGGGACAGCGCCAGAGTGTCGCGGTCGCACGTTCGGTCGTATGGGCCTCGAAGGTCGTCTTCATGGACGAGCCGACGGCGGCGCTCGGCGTCGTGCAGCGCGAACGCGTGCTCGACGTGATCAAGAAGGTGCGCGACAAAGGCATCGCCGTCGTCCTGATCAGCCACAACATGCCCGAGGTGCTGTCGGTTTCCGACCGCATCGAGGTGCTGCGGCTCGGCAAGCGCGTGGCCCGGTTCAACGGCGCCGAGACGAAATTGGAAGACCTTGTCGCCGCGATGACGGGGGCTTTAGTTCAAGAGGAGGCGGCGTGACCGTGTCTACGCCGACGAAGAAGGACCCCGAGATCCAGACCACTGTGGACGGTGGCTTCGGAAAACGCTCGATCGGCCAGCGGCTGATCGGCGCCAACACGTTCTGGATCGCACTGGTACTGCTCGCGCTGGTCATCGTGTTCACCGCGATCGCGCCCAACGAGTTCGCGACGCTGTTCACCTTCCAGACGCTGCTCATCGAGACCTCGGTGCTGCTGGTGCTCTCGGTCGGCATGACGTTCGTGATCATCACCTCGGGTATCGACCTTTCGGTCGGCTCCGTGCTGATCTTCGCGGGCATGGTGGCCGGTAAGACCATGGAGGCGATGAGCCCGGACGGCGACGCGAGCAAGGCGGGCTGGGACGTGATCCTGGTCGGACTGCTCGCCGCCGTCGTCGCGGGAACGGTGTGGGGCCTGATCAACGGTTTCCTCATCGCGGTGGCCAACATCCCGCCGCTGATCGTCACCCTCGGCACCATGGGTGCCGCGCTGGGCGCCGCCTACCTGCTGAACAACGGGTCCGACGTGCGCAGTGTCCCGACCGAGCTCAACAAGACGCTCGGCTACGGCACGTCCTTCGGTGGCGTCCCGAACCTGGTGCTGGTGGCCGTGGTGATCACCCTGATCGGCGCATGGCTGTTGCACACCACCAAGTTCGGCCGCTACACCTTCGCCGTCGGCTCGAACGCCGAGGGCGCGCGGAGGGCGGGTATCGGGGTGACGGCGCACCTGCTGAAGGTGTACACGCTCACCGGGTTCCTCGCCGGTGTCGCCGGATTCCTTTCGCTGGCGTACTACGCGTCGACGACGATTTCCGCGCACACCACCGACAACCTCAACGCCATCGCCGCCACGGTGATGGGTGGCACGAGCCTCTTCGGCGGCGTCGGTTCGGTGCTGGGCACGGTGATCGGCGTGTTCATCCCGGCCGTCCTCAAGAAGGGCTTCAACATCACGCAGGTTCAGGACTTCTGGCAGATGATCGCGGTCGGCGCGGTGCTGATCGCCGCGGTCTGGTTCGACCAGCGGCGTCGTCGTCGCCGCAATTCCCGCTGATTCCCTACGCACAAAGAGGTGCAATTTCCATGAAGTTGAGCAAGACGATCCTGGCCACCGGCGCCGCCCTGTCCGCGGCCGTCCTGCTGACCGCCTGCGGCGGCGGCACTGTCGGCGAAACCCCGTCCGGCGGCGACGCCGGCGCCAAGCAGAACAGCAAGAAGCTCGCTCTGCTGCCCGGTGTGCAGGCCGAGCCGTTCTACATCTCGATGCAGTGCGGTGCCGAAGCCGAGGCCAAGAAGGCCGGCTACGAAATCACCACCCAGGCTCCGCAGAAGTTCGACGCCGCCATGCAGACGCAGCTGGTCAACGCGCTGGGCTCCAACCCGCCCGCCGCGCTGCTCATCGCGCCGACCGACGCGCAGGCCATGCTGGCACCGATCCAGCAGGTGAAGAGCAGGGGCGCGAAGGTCATCGAGGTCGACACGGCGCTGAAGGACACCAGCGTCGCCGAGTCTTCGATCTCTTCGGACAACGCCGAGGGCGGCAGGCTGGCCGCGAAGACCATGTCGGAACTGGCCGCCGGCAAGTCCGGTTCGGTCCTCGTGCTCGACACCATCGCGGGTACCTCGACCACGAACGCCCGCGCGAAGGGCTTCGAGGACGAGCTGAAGAACTACCCGAACCTGAAGTCGGCCGGGGTGCAGTTCACGCAGAACGAGCCGGACCAGGCCGCGTCGAAGGTGACCGCCGCGCTGGCGGCCAGCCCCGACCTGATCGGCATCTTCGCGACGAACCTCAACACCGGTGAGGGCGCCGCGACCGGTCTGCGGAACGCGGGCAAGGTCGGCGCGGTCAACCTGATCGGCTTCGACGCTTCGCCGTCCGAGGTCGAAGGCCTGAAGAAGGGCGAGTACCAGGCGCTCATCGCGCAGGACCCCGCCGCGATCGGGCAGCAGGGCGTGCAGCAGGCCATCGCGGCGCTGGAAGGCAAGCCGGTCACCCGCAACCTGACCGCGGAACTGCACTCCATCACCAAGGCCAACATGGACGCGAATTCGCAGTTCTTCTACAAGCAGAGCTGCTGACGCTCGGCTGAAACGGCACGCCGTGAAGGCCTCCTTCCCTACCCTCAGCGTAGGGAAGGAGGCCTTCACGGCCTCAGTACGCCCGAAGGAGCGAAGCGCTCGAGGGCCGCGTAAAGCGCCCGAGCACCGCCCAAGTGGCCGAGCGCGTACGCATATCCGCCATCGTCCTCGCGAAGGAACGCGTAGGACGGCTCAGCCGCCGAGGAAGTCCACTCGAGACGGTAGAACCACCAGCTCATCCACCGCCCGACCCGGCGCTTCTCCCGCCACACGTTCATCCCCGTGACCTCGGTCCAGCGGACCTGGAACGTGACATCACGGGCCGTCACGGCGAACCCCGAGGCGTCGATGGTCAGGGTCGCCGAAGAACGGCGCAGGCCGATCACGATCAGCACGGCGAAGGCCATCGCGAGCAGGCCGAAGATCACCCCGTACATCGCTTGCGAGCCCGTTTGCCTGGCCATCCCGGTCAGCGAGACGACGACCGCCGCGACGCCGCCGCCGCCGAAGACCAGGAATCCGATGGCCGCGAGCCGCCTCATCACCACGTCGAGCCGGATGATCGTCACGTCCGTGTCCATGACCGGAGCGTAACCATCGTGGGCCGCCACCGACGTTAGGATCTAGCCCTCAACGTCGCGGAGGGAGGTCGGAGGCCCATGACCACCCGCTTACCGTGGCGTCCCGCCGCGGGCACGGATCCGGTTCCGGTGCTCGCCGCCGCCCAGCGGGTCTCCGACGATCTCATGGACGGACTCGCCGGACCCCGGACCCGCCACGCCACGCACGGGCTGCGGCGGCTGTTCGCGGTCCCGGGTCTCGGGCTGACCGATCTCTCCGGTTCCCTGATCTGGTCGGGCCGCCCGGCCGCCGACGACGTCGTCGCTTCGGCGCTCGACGAGGTGCTGCACTCCGAGACGCCGGTGTCCGAACCCGGTCTGCTGGCCTTGCCGCTGCACGTCCACGACGAACTCTCCGGCGTGTTGCTGATCGCCGGCGGGACAGCGACCGTCGCCCGCCAGGCCGCCGAACTCGTGGTGCACGCACTCGAGCGTGGCAGGCTGGAGGCGTCGGCCGAGCAGGCCGCGGAGGCCGAGTTGCGGGCGCTGCGTGCCGAGATCTCGCCACATTTCGTCTACAACGCGCTCACCGTGATCTCTTCACTGGTCCGCTCCGATCCGGACCGGGCACGCGACCTGATGCTCGATTTCGCCGACTACACGCGCTACAGCCTCTCCCAGCACGGCGAGTACACGATGCTCGCCGAGGAGTTCCGCGCCATCGAGACGTACTTGGCTTTGCAGCGCGCCGTCCTCGGCGACAGGCTGCGCGTGCAGGTGCGGGTGGCGCCGGAGGTGCTGGCCGTGGCGGTGCCCTATCTCGTGCTGGAACCGTTGGTGGAGAACGCGATCCGGCACGGAATCGAACCACGCTCCGAAGCGGGCTTCATCCAGGTACAGGGACAGGCGGAAGGGAACGACTGCGTGATCAGCGTCGAGGACGACGGGGTCGGGATGGACCCCGCACGGGCGGCGGCGATCCTGGCCGGACACGACGACGGCGGGGTCGGACTGGCCAATGTGGACAAACGGCTGCGCAGCGTCTACGGGCCCTGGTACGGCTTGACCGTCGAGACCGAGGTCGGCGCGGGCACCAGGGTCGTGGTGCGCGTGCCCCGCTTCCAGCCGGGGGTACTGCCGTGACGGTGTCTTCGGTGTCTTCCCCGGGACTGCGGGTCCTGGCGGTCGACGACGTCCCGCCCGCCCTCGACGAGTTGTGCAGTCTGTTGCGCGAAGCGTCGGAGGTGACCGAGGTCGTCTCCGCCGGAGACGCACTCAGCGCGTTGAAACTGTTGCAGGGCAGCCATTTCGACGCGGTCTTCCTCGACATCTCGATGCCCGGTCTCGACGGGCTCGAACTCGCCTCCCTGCTGGCCCGGCTGAACGAGCCGCCGGTGATCGTGTTCGTCACCGCGCACGACGGGCACGCCGTGACGGCGTACGGCATCGGCGCCGTCGACTACCTGCTCAAACCCGTCCGTGCGGAACGACTTTCGGCCGCACTGTCCAAAGTGGTCAGGATGGTGGGCAACCAGGCCGAGGAGGCGAAAGCGGCACCGGACGCGATGGCCGCGCTGCCGGTCGAATCCGGCGGGCGCACGCGCTACGTCCGGCGTGACGACGTCCAGTTCGTCGAGGCGCACGGCGACTATGTACGGCTGCACACCAAATCCGGCGTCCACGTCACGCGGATGCCCATCTCCCGGCTCGAAGAGTATTGGGAGGGCATGGGTTTCACCCGTGTGCACCGGAGTTTCCTGCTCTCGGTCGACGCGGTGCTGGAGCTGCGCAGCGACACCACGGGCGGCCTGCTCGCGCATACCGAGGCAGGCGACGTGCCGGTGAGCCGCCGCCACGCGCGTGACCTGCGGGACAGGCTGCTGGCCGCCGCGCAACGCGGTGAGCTGGGCCGCCCCGGGGGCCGCGCGTGAGCCGCGTCAAACGGGTCGCCGTCACCAGTCCGCAGACCCGGCTCGCGCGTTCGCGGCGCCGGTCGCGTGGCCGCTGGCGGGTGCCCCGGCTGCCCGTCGGCGACGCCGAGCGGGCGGACAGGCTCTACCGCGCGCAACGGCGCCGAGGGGTGCCCGCGCTGGCCGGGATGTTCGGGCTGCTGTTCGGTCTGCCTTTGCTGTTCTCGCTGTTCCCCGGCCTGGATTCGGTGCGGTTACTGGGGATTCCGCTTTCCTGGCTGATGATCGCGATCCTGCCGTACCCGACGATGGCCCTGCTGTCGTGGTGGCAGCTGCGTCGCGCCGAAAAGATCGAGGACGAGTAATGGTCACGGCGCTCGCGGTGACCCCCGTCGTGCTGATCACCCTGCTGATCGGGTTGCGCGGGGTCGCGGCCATGCGCACGACGTCGGATTTCCTCGTGGCGTCACGCCGGATCTCCCCGCTGGTGAACTCCGCCGCGGTTTCCGGTGAATATCTTTCCGCGGCTTCCTTTCTCGGCGTCGCCGGACTGGTGGTGAAGGACGGGATCGGCGCGCTCTGGTACCCGGTGGGGTTCACCGCGGGATATATCGCGATGCTGGTGCTCGTGGCCGCGCCGATGCGGCGGTCCGGCGCGCTCACCGTCCCGGACTTCGCCGAGGCACGGCTGGCCTCGCCTGGCCTGCGCCGCCTCGCCGCCGTCGTTGTCCTCGTGATCGGAACCCTTTACCTGGTACCGCAATTCCGTACGGCGGGGCTGGTGCTCACCGCCGTGAGCGGGACGCCGTACTGGGTCGGCGTGGTCATCGCGGGCACCGCGGTCAGCGCCACCCTCGCACTCGGGGGTATGCGCGCGGCCACCTACGTACAGGCGTTCCAGTTCGTACTGAAACTTCTGCTGTTCCTCATTCCCGCGATCTGGCTGGTCTCACAGGTGACGCCCGAGGAGCGGAACGACGCGGTGCGGCCGGTGGAGTTCACGAACTTCGCGCGCGACACCAGACTGTCGTTCGAGATCGACGTGACGCTGACCCTGCGCGAGCCGACCACGCTGCTCACGCCGGACCGGAAGGAATACGTTGTGCCGCCGGGAGAACTGGTGGCCAGAAGTGGACAGGTCCTGGAATTCGCCGAGGGCGCACCGGTTCCCGCCGTCCGGGGCGGTGCCCCGCTGGGCGGTCCCGACTGGCAACGGCCACTGCTCGACCTCGGCGACCACGGCTACCCCCTGCTCGGCACCTGGGCGATTCTGATCGCGACGATGCTCGGCACGATGGGGCTGCCGCATGTCCTGATGCGCTTCCACACCAGCCCCGACGGCCGCGCCGCCCGCCGGACGGCGGCGATCACGGTCGCTTTGCTCGGCGTCTTCTACCTGTTCCCCGGGGTCTACGGGGTACTCGGCCGGGTCCTGGTTCCGGAGTTGTACGTCTCCGGTGCGACGGACACCGTCGTCGTCGCGCTGCCCGCACAGGTCGACGAAGGCTGGGCGGGTTCGTTGTTCACCGGACTGCTGACGGCCGGCGCGTTCGCGGCGTTCCTGGCGACGTCACTCGGTCTGCTGCTGGTGATCTCCGGTGCGATCGCGCACGACCTGATGCCCGGCGGCCTTCGGCGGCTGCGCTGGTCGGTGCTCGGAGCGGCGGCAGTGATGGTGCTGCTCGCGTTGCCATCAGCGCGTTTGGACGCGGGGCTGCTCGTCACCTGGGGTTTCACCGTGGCGGCGTCGACGTTCTGTCCCTTGCTGGTACTCGGAATCTGGTGGAACAAACTCACCGCGGCCGGCGGGATCAGCGGTGTCCTCACCGGACTCGTGGCGTCTTCGGGCTCGATCCTCGTGGCGCTGTTCGGGCCCTCGCTGTCCGGGCTGCCCGCCATTCTGGTCTCCCAGCCCGCTCCGTGGTCGGTTCCACTGGCGTTCGGCGTAATGATCGTGGTTTCCTTACGTGGTAGGCCTCCTTCCTGGTCAACGGCTGCCATGTTGCGGCTGCACCTGGACGATCGCACGGCCCAAACCCCTTCGTCGTGGGCCCAATACCGTTCGTCGACCGTTCGTCGTCTCGGCAGACGTTTGAACCGCTGACTGTTCCGGTTCGACAGGTTTCCTCCCTAACGTGGCGCGGAACACATACGCGGCGTGGCGAAGGGAGACCTCATGTGCGTTCGAGTGCATCTGCGGTTTCCCGAGTCCGGAGTCGCGGTCGTTCTCGTGGACAGCAAGGAGACCACCATGAGCACCGAAACGGACGCGCCCACCGGGCCACCGGACACGGACTGGGACAAGGCGCATGACAGTGCGGAATTCAAGGAACTGCGGTCGCGGCTGCGGCGCTTCGTCTTCCCCGTCTCGGCGCTCTTCCTTGTCTGGTACCTGCTTTACGTGCTGCTCGCCGACTACGCGCACGGCTTCATGAGCACGAAGCTGTTCGGCAACATCAACGTCGGACTCGTCTTCGGTCTGCTGCAGTTCGTTTCGACCTTCGTGATCACCGGGCTGTACGTCCGCTACGCGAACAAGAAACTCGACCCCATCGCGGAGAAGATCCGCACGGACATCGAGAGTGAGACCAAATGACCCTCGCCGCCGGAGTCGAGGGCAGCAGCCCCGTACTCAACATCACCATCTTCGGCCTCTTCGTCGTGGTCACGCTGTTCGTCGTGTTCCGGGCGAGCCGGAACTCGAAGACGGCGTCCGACTACTACGCCGCGGGCCGCGCCTTCACCGGTCCCCAGAACGGCGTCGCGATCGCCGGTGACTACCTCTCCGCCGCTTCGTTCCTCGGGATCGCGGGTGCGATCGCGATCTACGGATACGACGGTTTCCTTTACTCCATCGGATTCCTGGTGGCGTGGCTGGTCGCGCTGCTGCTCGTCGCGGAACTGCTGCGCAACACCGGCAAGTTCACCATGGGCGATGTGCTCGCGTTCCGTATGAAGCAGCGTCCGGTCCGGGCCGCGGCGGCGACGTCCACTTTGGCCGTGTCGTTCTTCTACCTGCTGGCACAGATGGCCGGTGCCGGTGGCCTCGTCGCTCTGCTGCTCGGGATCGAAAGCAAGACCGGGCAGGCGTTCGTCATCGTGGTCGTCGGCGTGATCATGATCGCCTACGTGCTCATCGGTGGCATGAAGGGCACCACCTGGGTGCAGATCATCAAGGCCGCGCTGCTCATCACCGGCGCGCTCGCGATGACGCTGTGGGTGCTCGGCAAGTACGGCTTCAACTTCTCCAGCCTGCTGCAGGGTGCTGTCGACAAGGCGGGCAAGACCGGTGAGGCGCTGCTCGGCCCGGGTAACCAGTACGGCAAGACCGGGACGACCAAACTGGACTTCTTCTCACTCGGCATCGCGCTGGTGCTCGGCACCGCGGGTCTGCCGCACGTGCTGATGCGGTTCTACACCGTGCCGACGGCCAAGGAAGCCCGTCGTTCGGTGGTCTGGGCGATCGGCCTGATCGGTGTCTTCTACCTGTTCACCCTGGTGCTCGGTTACGGCGCAGGCGCGCTGGTCGGTGCCGACAAGATCCGCGCCGCCCCCGGCGGGGTGAACTCGGCGGCGCCGATGCTGGCGCTGGAACTCGGCGGTCCGATCCTGCTCGGCCTGATCGCGGCGATCGCGTTCGCGACGATCCTCGCGGTGGTCGCGGGCCTGACGATCACGGCGTCCGCGTCGTTCGCCCACGACGTCTACGCCAGCGTGATCAAGAAGGGCAAGGCGTCGCCGGCTTCGGAGGTGAAGGTCGCCCGGATCACCGCGCTGGTGATCGGCGCGGTCGCGATTCTCGGCGGCATCCTCGCCAACGGGCAGAACATCGCGTTCCTGGTGGCACTCGCGTTCGCGGTGGCCGCGTCGGCGAACCTGCCGACCATCCTCTACTCGCTGTTCTGGAAGCGGTTCAACACCCAGGGCGCGCTGTGGAGCATCTACGGCGGTCTCGGGGTCTGCGTGCTGCTGATCGTCTTCTCGCCGGCGGTCTCGGGTAAGCCTGTGGACGCGAAGACCGGCAAGAGCGCGTCGATGATCCAGGGCGTGGACTTCCACTGGTTCCCGCTCGACAACCCGGGCATCGTGTCCATCCCGGTCGCTTTCTTCCTCGGCTGGCTCGGCACCGTGCTTTCGAAGGAGCACAACCAGAAGAAGTACGCCGAGATGGAGGTTCGCTCCCTCACCGGTGCGGGCGCCGAGAAGGCGGTCGCCCACTAGTCGCCGGGGCGGCGGTCCGGGCATCCCAAACGCCCCCCGGCCCGCCGCCCCGGTTCCCAAGTCCCCGCGGTACATGCGGGGGACCCTGCTGACCGGGCGGTAGCAAAGGTCCCCCGCTCCCACGCTCGAGGCACGCTTTCCCGCCGAGAGCGCATCAACCCAGCCCGCTCCCCAAAGCCGAAGGGGCCTCTCCTCGCAGCGCCGCGAGGAAGGCCCCTTCGGTGTGTTCGGCTCAATACGGGAGCTTGCCCGCGGCCAGCCCGGCCAGCTTCGCTTCGATGTCTCCGCGAACGGAGCGCCACAAGCCGGTGCCCAGCGAGATCCGCGCTACCCCCAGTCCGGCGAGCGCGGAGAGGTCCGGGCCGCCGGGGAACGGCGCGGCGTTGACCGCGCCCGGCGCGACCGCCCTCACGAACTCGGCCAGCACGTCCGGCGACTTCACCAGGATCGGGTAGACGCAGTCCGCGCCCGCCTCGCGATAGGCCCGGCCCCGAGCGACCGCCGCGTCCAGCACCGCCCGCTCGTCGTCGGCCCCCAGGAAGAGGTCGACGCGAGCGTTGATCACGAGTGCGTCTCCGGTGGCCTTGCGCAACTCGGCGATCCGTCCGGCCTGCTCCTCCAGTGACCTGAGCCCGCCGTTCGCGTGGTCGGTGTCCTCGTAGTTGCAGCCGACGACACCGGCCTCGGCCAGCCTCGTGGCGAGTTCGCTCGCCTCGAGGCCGTAGCCGGATTCCACGTCGACCGTCACCGGGACCGAGACAGCCCGCGCGATCCGGGCCGCGGCAGCGAGCATCTCATCGACCGGTGCGGCTTCACCGTCGTCGTAACCGAGTACCTTCGCGACGGCGTACGAACTCGTTGCCACCACAGGGAAACCGGCCGCCTCGACGAGCCGTGCCGAATCGGCGTCCCAGGCGTTCGGCAGGACGAGCGGATTCCCCGCGACGTGCAGTTCTCGCAGCCGCGCGGCGGTCATTCGGCGCGCTCGGGCAACGGCGCGTGGCTGGTGACGCACATGCGGTTCCAGCTGTTGATCGCGATGACCTCCCAAGCGACCGCACGGTACTGGTCCTCGGTGAAGACGCGGGTCGCCTCGTCGTAGACGTCGTCGGGGACGTCGTGCAGGGTGGCCACGTTGGTCATCGCCTCGGTGAGCGCCAGCGCGGCGCGCTCCTGCTCGGTGAAGAGCTCGGTCTCACGCCAGCCTTCCAGCACGAACAGCCGTCGCGCCGACTCGCCCATCTGCAGGGCGTCGTGGGAGTGCAGGTCGAGGCAGAACGCGCAGTGGTTGATCTGTGACGCCCGCATCTTCACCAGTTCGAAGGTCTTCGGGTCGACCCCGGCGTTGGCGGCGGCCTTCTCGACTTCGGCCTGCAGGTTCGCCATGGCCTGGTAGATCTCCGGGACTCGTTTGCCCAGGTGGATTCGCTGTGTCATGCCTTCAACCTACTGACAACTGGCCCACGGGTATGGTCCAGTCTTATGGCAGAATCTTGGTCCAGTTCGGGAATAGACGTCCACCTGGACTGGCGTCCCGAAAGCGGCCGGGCCGGGATCGCCGCGGCGATCCGCACGGCCATCCGGGAGGGTCGCTGGCAGGCCGACGCGGCCGTGCCGTCGACCAGGGCCCTGGCGCAGGATCTCGGCGTCGCGCGGGGCACGGTCACCAGGGTCTATTCCGACCTCGCCGCCGAGGGCTACCTGCGGACGGCGCAGGGCGCGCCGACCCGCGTCGCGACAGCGGGCGCGCTGCCCGCGTCACCACCTCGGCCGGTCCCCCGCAATCCCGCGCCGCGCTGGGATCTGCGGCCGGGCAGGCCGAACCTTTCGACGTTCCCGAGGTCCGCCTGGCTCGCGGCGACCCGGCGGGCACTGCACAAGGCGCCGATGACGGCGTTCGACTACGGCGCCGAATCGGGGGCCCCGGAGCTGCGCGAAACGCTGGCCACCTATCTCGCCAGGAGCCGGGGCGTCGTGGCCGACCCCGAGCGCATCCTGGTGTGCTCCGGGTTCTCTCAGGCGATCGCGATACTGGCGCGCGTCCTGCACGCACGCGGCGCGGACCGGATCGCGTTCGAGAACCCGTCGCTGCACATCTACCGGGACATCGCCGCCGCGAACGGACCAAGGGTGGTCGGTGTCCCCGTCGACGACCACGGGATCGAAGTGTCCGCTTTGGACACTCAGGCGGTGGTGGTCACGCCGGCACACCAGTACCCGATGGGCGTCACCCTCGCCCCGCATCGGCGTGCGGAACTGACCGGATGGGCCACGGAAACCGGCGCCGTCGTCATCGAGGACGACTACGACGGCGAGTTCCGGTTCGACCACCAACAGGTCGGCGCCCTGCAGGCGCTCGCCCCCGAGCGGGTCGTGTACGTGGGCACGACGAGCAAGACCCTGGCGCCGTCGCTGCGGCTGGCCTGGATGGTGCTGCCCCGGTTCCTCGTCGAACCGGTTCGGGCGGCCATGGCGGCCAGTGGCGCGCGGCCGGCGCTGCTCGATCAGCTCACGCTGGCCGAGCTCATCGAGTCGGGCGCGTACGACCAGCACATCCGCCGTTGCCGTGCCGAATACCGCTCACGGCGGGACAGACTGCTGACCGCGCTCCCCGATTTCGTGCAGCCGCAAGGGATCTCGGCCGGGCTGCACCTTGTGCTCCAGTTCCCCGGGTGCGTCCCAAGTGAGAAGGAACTGCTGGCCGCCTGCCGCCGCCGCGCGATCGGGCTCGAGGGGCTCAGCGCGTACTGGATCGGCGAGCCCCGGCGCGAAGGCCTCATCGTCGGCTACGGCGCCGCCGCGAAGCACGCCTTCGCCGGCGCGACTCAAGCCCTCTTCGAAGCCATCTTCGAGGTCACCTGACCCGCGATACGTCCTCTAAATGCGGTGGTTCGTTGTGCGCACTTCCGCAACTAGAGGACGACTTGCGAAGGGGGTCAGCACCAGAGGCGGGCGCGGAGGATGTCGGTGCGGAGGACGGGGGCGCCGTCGACCGGGGCGGGGTTTTCGGGGGTGGGCTTGATGCCACCCGCGGCGACCTTGTCGAGGGTTTCGAGGCCGTCGGAACCCACGGTGCCGAAGATCGTGTAGTTCGGCCGGAGCGCGGAATCGCCGTACACCACGAAGAACTGACTACCGTTCGTCGCCGGTCCCGCGTTGGCCATCGCGAGGACACCGCGGGCGTAGACCTTCCGCTCGCCGGTCGGGTCGGTCGGCGCGGGCGGCAGGTCGGTGGGCAGTTCGTCCTTGTACTTGTAGCCCGGCCCGCCCTCGCCGGTCCCGCTCGGGTCGCCGCACTGCAGCACCTTCAGGGTCGGGTACGCGGTCAGCCGGTGGCAGGTCGTGCGGTCGTAGAACCGGTGCAGCGCCAGGTGCAGGAAGCTCTGCACCGTGCACGGCGCCTTCGCCCGGTCGAGAGTGAGGTCGACCGGGCCCTGGTTGGTCTTCAGGTTGACCGGCACCTTGCCCCGGTTCGGCGTGCGTCGCGGGTCCGGCGGCAGCGGAACCGGCCGCGCGGCGGGCTCGTCCGGCGTCTCGGTGTACTGACAGGGAGACGCGACCTTTCGAGGCGCCCCCTCCGCTGACGCCGTACCGGTCCCGGCGGCGAGCATCAGCCCGGCACTCAGCACACCCACAACGATCTTCGCGATCCTCTGCACGGTTCCTGCCTCCCAGCCGTGGACGAAGAAGAAGAGCATAGGGTGAATCCCCGCCGAGTCCACAGGTCCGTAAGTAGGTCCGCGGCTAAAGTCGGACCCGTGGAGACCGCTGAACGACACTCATACCAGCTGAACGCGCTGACGTTCCTCTACGCGTACACGCAGTACGTCCTGGTCCACGAACGGGTCATGGCCGGGCTTCCCCCGGACAAACCCGCCGAGCTCGACAAACCCCGGATCCTCAAGCTGGCCAAGGTCATCGACGACATGATCCTGGACTTCCGCAAGGAAGACGGCATGACCGGCGTCGAGCGGCGGCGGGTCGTCCGCATCTCGCGGGAGCTCAAGCCGCACATCCAGTCGAAGTGGCCCCGCAACGACGCGACACTGACCGACTGGATCGCCTCGGCGGCCGCGCATTTCTACTGCGAAGAGCACATCAACAACGGCTACATCCGGATGGGCCGCGTCTTCGACCCCAAGATGGCCGACAGCTTCCTCGAGCGCGTGGAATTCTGCCGAGGCCAGACGGCCACGATCACGAAGTACGCCAACAAGGTCGCGGCCGGCGAGGAACTGACCTACGGCGAGAACAACCAGCTCGAAGTCTGGAAGGAAGACGCTGTCAGCCACCTGGACAACCTTGACAGCGACTTCGGCGACATCCGGATGTACGTCGACGACCACTAGGGCCTCGTGAGTGGTAATGACGGTTAGAACCGTCATTACCACTCACGAGCCGCGCAGGTCCGAAATGAGCTCCTCGGCCGCTGCGAAGGGGTCCAGTTTCCGCGCGACCACGCGTTCCGCCAGTTCCGTGAGCCGGTCGCCGTGGCGCAGGTCCACGATCTCCCCGCGCAGTCGCTGGACGGCGATCGCCTCGACCTCGTCGCGTGCCCGCGCCGCCCGGCGCCGCGGTAGTTCGTCCCGGTTGACCAGCCAGTCATGGTGCTCACCCAAGGCACGCACGACATCGGCGACACCCTCGCCGCGTGAGGCCACCGTCCGGACGATCGGCTGACGCCAGCTCGGGCCCCGGATCTCCCGGCGTGCCAAGGAGATCATCTGCTTGAGGTCGTGAATGGTCGCGTCCGCGCCCTCGCGGTCGGCCTTGTTCACCACGAATACGTCGGCGATCTCCAGCACTCCGGCCTTCGCCGCCTGGATGCCGTCACCCATTCCCGGCGCGAGCAGGACCACCGTGGTGTCGGCCAGTCTCACGACGTCCACTTCGGACTGTCCAACCCCGACGGTCTCGATCAGTACGACGTCGAACCCGGCCGCGTCGAGAACGCGGACCGCCTGCGGGGTCGCCCACGACAGCCCGCCGAGATGCCCGCGAGTGGCCATCGAGCGGATGAAGACGCCGGGGTCGGTGGCGTGTTCGGTCATCCGGATCCGGTCGCCGAGCAACGCGCCGCCGGAGAACGGCGACGACGGGTCGATCGCCAGCACGCCGACACGCAGCCCCTCGGCCCGCAACGCGGTGAGCAGCGAGGACGTCGATGTCGACTTACCGACACCCGGCGGCCCGGTCAGCCCGATGACCCGCGCGTGCCCGGTGTGCGGCGTCAGTGCCGCCGCGACCTCGGGCAGTTGCGGATGGGCGTCCTCGACGAGAGAGAGCAGCCGGGCGATCGCGCGGGGAACGCCGTCCCGTGCGCGACCGACCAGTTCGTCGACATCCAGCTGTACGGGCAAAGGCTTACGGAACGCGGATCAGCAGCGCGTCGCCCTGGCCGCCGCCACCGCACAGCGCGGCCGCGCCGAGGCCGCCGCCGCGACGGCGCAGCTCGTGCACCAGGTGCACGGCCAGCCGCGCCCCGGAGGCGCCGATCGGGTGGCCGAGCGCGATGGCGCCGCCGTTGACGTTGACCTTGTCCGCGTCGACGCCGAGCTTCTCGGTGGAGACCAGGCCGACCGCGGCGAACGCCTCGTTGATCTCGATCAGGTCGAGCGCATCGGCGGTCAGCTTCTCCTTCGCCAGCGCGGCGAGGATCGCGTTCGATGGCTGCTCGTGCAGGCTCGCGTCCGGTCCGGCGACCACGCCGTGCGCGCCGATCTCGGCGAGCGGGGTGATCCCTAGTTCCTCGGCCTTGGCCTTGCTGGCCACGATGACCGCAGCCGCGCCGTCGGAGATCTGCGACGCCGAACCCGCGGTGATCGTGCCGTCGGAGGCGAACGCCGGGCGCAGCTTCCCGAGGCTGCCGGCCGTGGTGTCGGCACGGACGCCCTCGTCCTTGCCGAATACGACCGGGTCGCCCTTGCGCTGCGGGACGGACACCGGCGCGATCTCGGCGTCGAAGTAGCCTGCCTCGATCGCGGCCGCGGCACGCTGGTGGGAGCGCGCGGAGAACTCGTCCTGCTGCTCACGGGTGAGGCCGTAGCGGCTGTTGTACTTCTCCGTCGACGAGCCCATCGCGACCTGGTCGAACGCGCAGAACAGGCCGTCGTAGGCCATATGGTCGACGAGCGTGGTGTCGCCGTACTTGAAGCCGGAACGGGACTTCGGCAGCAGATGCGGCGATTGGGTCATCGACTCCTGGCCGCCCGCGACGATCAGGTCGAACTCACCCGCGCGGATGAGCTGGTCGGCGAGCGCGATGGCGTCGAGACCGGACAGGCAGACCTTGTTGATGCTCAGCGCCGGAACGCTCATCGGGATACCCGCGGCGACGGCGGCCTGGCGGGCCGGGATCTGCCCGGCGCCTGCGGTGAGCACCTGGCCCATGATCGTGTACTGGACCGCGTCCGGAGCGACGCCCGCCCGTTCCAGGGCCGCCTTGATCGCGACCCCGCCGAGTTGCGCCCCCGAGAAATCCTTCAACGAACCGAGCAATCGCCCGATCGGTGTGCGGGCGGCACCCAGGATCACGGAACCGGACACGGCGTCCTCCAAGCATCGGCGCAAGGGCAGTCTCAGCGACCATACCTGGGCTTCGGCCCTCTTGATGGAGCCAGTGTGAGGCGGCGCACCATGGCCGCTTTAGAACCGGGACCTATCCTGCTGTGCATGAACCAGGCGCTGAAACCGTTCGTGACGGCCATCGATCACGTGGGCATCGCGGTACCGGACCTCGACGCGGCGATCGCCTTCCACGCCGAACATTTCGGCCTGGAGGTCGCGCACGAGGAGGTCAACGAGGAGCAAGGCGTCCGCGAGGCGATGCTGCGCGCGCCGGGCACCGCCGGGACGGAGACCGCGATCCAGCTCCTCGCGCCGCTTCGCGAAGACTCGGCCATCGGCAAGTTCCTCGCGAAGAGCGGTCCGGGACTGCAGCAGCTCGCCTACCGAGTGTCCGATGTGGACGCCGCCGCCGCGGCGCTGCGCGCGCAGGGCCTCCGGATGCTGTACGACGAGGCGAAGCGCGGGACGTCCGACAGCCGGGTGAACTTCGTGCACCCCAAAGACGCCGGCGGCGTGCTCGTCGAGCTGGTCGAACCCGCCGCGAGCTGAAAGGGACTCAGGCCTCGCGCCGGGTCAGCGCCTCCGCGATGAACAGCACCTCGCGGTCGATCTCGGAGGGGTCCCCGTCGTCGCTGTGACGTGCGGTCGCGTGCCGGTGACTGACCGCCCGTGCGAGCAGCCCGGACGCCGAATCGACGTCTGCCGCCGCGATCTTGCCGCCGGTCGCGGCGACGATGACCGCCTTCACCTGGCGGACCAGCTGCTGGAACCGATCGGCCAGCGCGTCGCGTACCGCACCGTGGGTGTCGGCCTCGCGCCACAGCAGATGCGATAGCGCCAAGGACCGGTTGAACCGCCTGTCGAGCTCTCCGACGAGCCCGCGCAAGCTGCCCGCGAGGTCGCCGGGGACCACCACGACGGCCGGTTCGATCCGGGCGTCCGGCAGTTCGGCGACCAGCGCGGTCAGCAGATCCGACTTACGCCGGAAGTAGTAGTGCACCAGGCCTTTGGGTACGCCGGCCTGCGCGGCGATCCGGGACGTGGGTGTCGCGTCGAATCCGGATTCGGCGAAGAGCGCCTCCGCTGCTCGCAGGATGCGCTGTTTCGCCGAATCCTCTTTCACACACGCTCCCGGTTTACTTCGGCGACACTCAGTGCTGCCCTGCCATCTTGTGTGTTGCCTGGGCGATCGGCATCGCGGCCGCCCCCGCCACCACGGTCAGGACGCCACCGATCCAGGCGGTCCAGGACGCGCCCATGAAGCCGGAGAATCCCATCACCCATGGCGAGACGAACAGCAGCGCGCCCAGCACGATCTGAATACCTTCGCCGTAAACCATGCCAGGCATCGCAAGCGACGCGAGGCCGTCGAGGGCGATCAGCGCGCCGAGGATGACGAGCGTCCACATTGCGGTGTTGTCAGTGCTCATCCAGAGGGGTGAAACCGCGACAACGACACCGATGACCACCTCGGCCCAGTCATGGGGACGAGTCCAGGGGCGCGTCGTGGGTTCATTCATGCGTGCTCACCTCCGATATTCAACACAGCTCGGCAATACCTGCAGGTCGGAGAGATCTCCACTGCCGATGATCCGCCTTGATTGGCCGGCCGGTCAAGACCTGTCGATAACACTTCGGGATGTGTACGTGCTCCATGTCTCGTACAGTTGTGTTCACGTGTTACCGGTGAGTAATTTGGCCGAACCACTCTTTCCCGGTGAGGCAACATCAACACAGTGCGCCCTACGCCGTCCCCCCACTTGCGGAGGTTTCGATGACGCAGCTCGGCGAGATCCAGCAGGCCATTCTGAACGATGACCTCGGCGCCGTCGCGTCGCTCGACATACCGGAGACCTATCGCGGCGTGACCGTGCACGCCGACGAGGTCGGCATGTTCGAAGGTCTCGAGAGCCGGGACAAGGACCCCCGGAAGTCGCTGCACGTCGACGACGTCCCGACGCCGGAGCTCGGCCCGGGCGAGGCGCTGGTCGCCGTGATGGCGAGCGCGATCAACTACAACACCGTCTGGACCTCGATCTTCGAGCCGATCCCGACCTTCAAGTTTCTCGAGCGCTACGGGCGGCTCTCGCCGCTGGCCAAACGGCACGACCTGCCCTATCACGTCGTCGGCTCGGACCTGTCCGGCGTCGTGCTGCGGGCCGGTGCCGGCGTGCACAACTGGAAGCCGGGCGATGAGGTCGTCGCGCACTGCCTCAACGTCGAACTCGAAGGCCCGGACGGGCACAACGACACGATGCTCGACAGCGAGCAGCGCATCTGGGGCTTCGAAACGAACTTCGGCGGGCTCGCCGAAGTCGCGCTGGTCAAGGCGAACCAGCTGATGCCGAAACCGAATCACCTCACGTGGGAAGAGGCCGCCTCACCCGGCCTGGTGAACTCCACGGCATACCG
Source organism: uncultured Actinomycetota bacterium (assembly GCA_963766045.1). GTDB lineage: Bacteria > Actinomycetota > Actinomycetes > Mycobacteriales > Pseudonocardiaceae > Amycolatopsis. The sequence goes on from CAVXYN010000004.1 coordinate 1,014,130, forward strand.
GCAGCTCGTGTCCCGCAACGGTGCCGACATGAAGCAGGGCGACGTCGTGCTCATCTGGGGCGCTTCGGGCGGCCTCGGTTCCTACGCGACGCAGTACGCGCTCAATGGCGGCGCGATCCCGGTCTGCGTGGTCTCCAGCCCCGAAAAGGCGGAAATCTGCCGGAAGCTCGGCGCGGAACTGATCATCGACCGCAATGCCGAGGGCTACCGGTTCTGGAAGGACGAGAACAACCAGGACCCCAAGGAATGGCAGCGGTTCGGCAAGAAGATCCGCGAACTGACCGGCGGCGAGGATCCGGACATCGTGTTCGAGCACCCGGGTCGCGAAACGTTCGGCGCGTCGGTCTACGCCGCGCGCAAGGGCGGCACGATCGTCACCTGCGCGTCGACTTCCGGGTACATGCACCAGTTCGACAACCGCTATCTGTGGATGAACCTCAAGCGGATCATCGGCAGTCACTTCGCGAACTACCGCGAATCGTGGGAGGCGAACCGGCTGATCGCGAAAGGTCTGATCCACCCGACGCTCTCGAAGACCTACACCCTCGAGGACACCGGACAGGCCGCGCTGGACGTCCACCGCAACGCACATCAGGGCAAGGTCGGCGTGCTCGCCCTTGCGCCGGAAGAAGGTCTGGGAGTGCGCAACCACGAACTGCGCGAAAAGCACCTCGACGCCATCAATGCTTTCCGGGGTGAGTGATCGTTCGTCGCAGCGGAACGCGCATTCACCGCGCTTTCCGTGGGTACTCACCCTTCCGTGACTTCAGCTCGACTACGGTAGAGAGATGAGCCTTGGCGAGGAACGGGAGCTAGTGCCGCTGGGAGCCGGCTTCGACGTGGCGAAGCGCGGTTACAGCCGTGCGCAGGTCGACGAACATCTCGAGCGGCTGGACGCCGATCTGAAGATGCTCACCGCCGATCGCGATGCCGCCATCGGACAGGCGGGAGACCTCGCGCGGCAGCTGGAGATCGCGCGCGGAGAGATCGCGGATCTGCGCGGCCAGGTCGACAGGCTGGCCCAGCCGCCGACGAGTGTCGAAGGGCTTTCCGAGCGCCTGCAGCGGATGTTGCGGCTCGCGCAGGACGAGTCCGCCGACACCAAGGCACGCGCCGAGGCCGAAGCCGGGCACATCCGCGCCAAGGCGGAGACCGACGCGAGCGCCATGCGCGCCCGCTACGAGCAGCTGCTCAACGAGCTCGACCTCCGCCGCAAGGAAATGGAGGCCGAGCACAAAGGCGTGATCGAGAAGGCCCACGCCGAGGCCAAGGACATCACCGACAAGGCGAATGCCGAACGCGACCGGCTCGACGCCGAATCGCAGCAGCGCCGCACCCAGGTCGAAGAAGACTTCGAGATCGCCATGGCGTCGCGGCGCACCGAAGCCATGCACGCGCTTGCCGAGCAGGAGGCCGCGAGCAAGGCCGAGGCCGCTCGCCGCGTCCGCGAGGCCACCGAGGACGCGGCCGAGATCCGGGCGAAGGTGCTCGAGGAGGAGAGCACGGCGAAGTCGGAGATCGAGCGTCGCCAGCGCGAGTCCGTCCTGGACGCGAACAAGCGCAAGCAGGACTCGATCACCGAGGCCAACGCCCGGCTCGCCGAGGCGGCCGACGAGGCACGCCGCCGGGTCCGGCAGGCGACCGAGGAGTCGAACCGGCGGATCACCCAGGCGACCGAGCGGGTCGAGTCGCTGAGGAAGGTGCGCTCCAGCCTCGCCGAACAGGTCCGCACGGCGCGCACCGCGCTCGCCGAAGCGACCCACGTACTCGGCGACGAACCGCAGGTCCCGGCGGATCTCAAGGAGAAGCCGTCGCCCGACTCCGAGGCCACCGTGCAGCTCCGTACGGCCGATGTGCCGAAGGCCACATCCGGCGCGAAGCCTTCCCCGCGTCCTGCGGCAGCGCAGAAACCGACTGGCGAGTAACCTCTTCACCCGACCGGGCTCGCGACGGCCTGCGGGCAGGTCGCGGAGCGGTTATCGTCGCTGCTCGCGCGCACACGCGAGCGGACAGATTCGGTGGAGGTTGCGGATGGCTGCATATCGGACCGTGGTCGTGGGCACGGACGGATCGGATTCCTCGTTCGCCGCGGTCGACCGGGCGGCGGGGGTCGCCGCCGACTCCGGCGCCACCCTCGTCATCGTGTGCGCGTACTACCCCGCCAGCAGGAACGACGTGGAGAAGGCGCAGGACGTCCTCCGCGAGGAGGCCTACCAGGTCGTCGGCTCCGCGCCCGCCGAAGACACCCTGCTGTCCGCCCGTGACCGGGCAGGCAAGGCAGGCGCCAAGAACGTCGAGACCGCCGCCGTCGTCGGCGACCCGGTCGACTCGCTGCGCAAGGTCGTCGCCGAACGCTCGGCAGACCTGCTGGTGGTCGGCAACCGGGGCCTGAACACGCTCGCCGGCCGCATCCTCGGCTCCGTGCCGTCGGAAGTCGCCCGGAAGTCCGGAGTGGACGTCCTCATCGTCCACACCACCTAATGGCCGATCCCGGCGAGCTCTCGCCCGACGCGTTGCAGCAGCGTCTCGAACGGATCCTGCTCGGCGGTAAACGCAAGTACACCCGGCTCGAGGTAGCCGAAAAGGCCGGTGTCCCAGAAGAACGGTCGCGTCGGCTGTGGCGGGCGCTGGGCTTCGCGACGGTCGATGACGGCGAGGTCGTCTTCACCGACGCCGACGTCGACGCGATCCGCACAGCCGACCAACTGGTGCGCTCGGGCCTGATCGACCCCAGTATCGAACTGGCGGTGACCCGCGCGCTGGGCCAGCATCTTTCGCGGCTCGCGGAATGGCAGGTCCACATGCTGTGGACGCTGATCACCGAGAACAAGGACATCGGCAGCAGCGAACGCCAGATCGGGCGGCTGGTCGACCGGCTACTCCCGGAGCTGGAAAAAGTGCAGAACTTCGTCTGGCGTCGGCATCTCGCGGCCTATGCGGGGCGAGCGCTCGCGTCGCCCGACGAGGATCTCGAGGCGAGGACCGAAGTCGTCGGCTTCGTCGACATGGTGGGCTACACCCGGCTGACCAGGCGGATCGACGAGGACGAACTGAGCGCCGTCCTCGACCGGTTCGAATCGGTCGCCACCGAAGTGGTCGCCGAACACCACGGGCGGATCGTGAAAATGATCGGCGACGAGGTCCTGTTCGTCGCCGACTCCGCCGTCGATGGCGCCGAGATCGCGCTCGCCCTCTCCGAACGCGCCGAGGCGGACGACGGCCTGCCCGGCGTCCGCGCCGGCCTCGCCTCCGGCCGGATCCTGAGCCGGTTCGGCGACGTCTACGGCTCCGTCGTGAATCTCGCCGCCCGCCTCACCTCCGTCGCCCGGCCCGGCACGATCCTGGTGGACCGCGAACTCGCGACCGAACTCGCCGAAGAACCGGCCTACGAAGTGCGCGCGCGACGGCCCGTGTCCGTGCGCGGCTACAGCCGCCTGCGTCCCTCTTCGCTGCGGAGGGCGCGGGAGCGGCCTTCGGGGATGTTCGCCAGCTCCCAGCAACTCGCCGCCGAGATGCTCGGCCTTACGCCTGCGTCCGGTACTGAGGAGCTGTCCGGTACTGGGGAAGAGGCTGTCGGTGAGCCTGAGGACGCGACAGCGGACTCACTGCCGCCGAAGCCCCGCTCGAAACGCCGCGGGCGCCGCTGAAGCCAACGGCGCCGTGCAATGAAGGGGCCTTTCATTGCGTCGGTCAGGCGGGTAGAACGGCGTACTGCCGCACGTAGAGGTCGGTGTAGGTGACCGGGCCACGCGGGCCGGGGACCTTGTCGAGGTTGATGCCGGTTTCGGGGACGGCGAGGAGCTTGAAGCCGTCGAGGAGCCGGGTCGGGGCGTTCCAGAAGACGCCGGTGCCGGTGTAGGCGTCGAAGAACGACTCGGCGGCTTCGCTGGATTCGGTGGCGATGCCGGCGGCGAGGCCCGAGGTCTGTTCGTTGGCGATCTCCACCGCGGCGGTCAGGTCGGCGACCTTCGCGACGGTGACGGTCGCTTCGTGGTCCGAGTCGAGAGCCCATTCGTAACCGATGGCGTGGTCGTGCGGGGCAAGCGAAGCGGTGACGCCGCGTTCGGCCAGCGCGCCGGAGATGCCGGGCCAGACGCGGTCGTGGGCGCCCTCGTGGATCAGCAGCAGGTTCAGCCGGTTGCAGACGCCGAGCCTGTCGAGGCTGCCGAAGACGAGCTCGCGCACCTTCTCGGTGTCAGCCGCTTCGTCGATGTAGAGCACTCCGCCACCGTCGGCGTGGGCGAGGGTGCGGACGCCGTGAACGGCCGCTTCGGTGGCCAGCGCGCGAGTGCTGTCGCCGCTGCCCCGCAGGATCACCAGCGGCACCAGCGCGGGGAACCGCACGAGCGCCGAAGCCGCCTCGCGTTCGGCACGCGGCACCAGCTGGACGACGTCCGGGTCGATCCCGGCTTCGGCGAGCGCGGGTGCGATCACGGTCTCGCGAAGTCGCTGCGCCGACCCGAGCGCGGCCGAGCCCGTGCGCAGCACCCCGCCGTTGCGGGACTTCACCAGCTGCGACGCGACATCGACGGTGACGTTCGGGCGTGCCTCGTAGTTCGCGCCGATCACGCCCACCGGGCGGCGACGCTCCACCAGCCGCAGTCCGCCGTCCAAAGTGGACACCTCTACGGACCGCTCCTGGTGCGGCGCACCGGCCAGCAGCCGCAGCTGTTCGGCCATGCCGGCCAGCCGCTCGGGGGTGATCGTGAGCCTGTCGAGCAGGCCGGCGCTCATCCCATCTTCACGTGCCTTGGCGATATCCGCCTGGTTCGCCTCGAGTACGGCATCGGCATGCGCGACCAATTTGTCAGCCATGGCGTTCAGCGCGGCGTCGATCGCCTCCGGAGAGGCGGCGGCCAACGATGGCGCGGCCCGCTTCGCCGATCGAGCGCATTCCTCGACAGCCTTCGCGACCTCGTCCATCGTCGACTCCTTCCGCACGGAAACGAGTCACCAGTCTGCCGTACCGCCCTCGTCAGGCGACGGTGGGCTCCAGCAGCCACAACCCGCCCACGAAGAGGCAACTCACGGTCAACACGGCCATCACCAGCACCCACAGCACCGCGGGCATACCGGTCAGCCTGCCGAGCTGATCGGCGTCCGAATCCCGCGCCGCACCTCTGCGCCGTTTGATCTGCAGCTCGATCACCGGCCGCACGCCGCCGAACAGCAGGAACCACGTCATCAGGTAGACGAAGATGGCCTGGAACCACGACGGGGTCACCAGCGCGACCAGCCCGAGCACGATCGAGCTGGCCACCACCGCGAACACGCCGTACGCGTTGCGCACCATGACCAGCACGCCCAGCAGCATCAACGCGGTCACGGTCAGCACCACCGTGATGAGGTCCGACGACAGCAGCCCGGCGAACACCAGCCCGAGCACCGCGGGAGCGGTGTACCCGGCCAGCGCGGTGAACGCCATCCCAGGTCCCTCGGGTTTGCCACGGGAGACCGTGACACCGGAGGTGTCCGAGTGCAGCTTGATCGCCTGCAGACGGCGGCCGACCAGGACGGCCGCGACGGCGTGCCCGGCCTCGTGGACGAGCGTGATCAGGTTGCGGGCGATCCGCCACGGCATCCCGGACACCACGACGAGCAGCGCGATACCCGCGGTGACCAGGGTGATCGTGCCGGGAGGGGTGGACTGGGCGATGTCGGAAACCGTGTCAACGGGAGACGAGCTCACCCGGTCAGCTCACCACAAGGCGGATTCAACCCGTGTTAGGAGGTGGCGGAACCCCGGATCCCCCGCATGCGAAACTCCCGGTCGTTGCGCAGGGCGAACGCCACCCAGCTGCGGAACGGCCGCCACGCCTCGGCGAGCTGCTCCAGCTCTTCCGGCGGCGCCAGCGGCAGGTCGTAGGCGACTCGCATCTCCTCCTGCAGCCGCGGCTCGTCCTTCGGGAAGACGTCGGGATGCCCGGCGCCCCTGATCAGGATCAGCTGCGCGGAGAACGGGCCGATACCCGGCAGCCGCTGAAGCCATCGCATCGCGTTCGCGACCGGCATGGCACGCAGGTACGCGGCGTCGAGCAGGCCGTCCTTCGCCGCGTTGGCCACCGCGTGCAGCCGGGCGACCTTGACATTGGGAAGACCCCGCTGGACCGCGATCCCGGCCAGGACGTCCGGCGCCGGGAAGGACATCAGGATCCGCCCGCCGACGTCCACCGGCTGCCCGAACTCCTCGGCGAGCCCCTGTTTCACCCCGGCCGCCTGCGACGTCCGCACACGGTGGCTCATGATCGCCCAGCAGGCGGCTTCGTACGGCGAGTGGAACAGGACCGGCCGCAGACCGGGAAAGTCCTGTTGAAGCCGGCGTACGACGGGATCCGTGCCGCCGACGCGGGAGAAGCCGACGCCGTCGATGTCGAGCGAGAGGATCCGCCGGATCTGTGCGAGCACTTCGTCGGCGAGGCCCTCCGCGGCGAAGATCTCCACCTCGACCGAGCCGGGCGATCTCTGTCTGACGGCCGCACCGACGTGCTCCCAGCCCGCTTCGGCCGGGAAGGCGAACCGCAGCGTGCCGGGTTCGGCGGCGGCGTCCGCGCGGCACGCGGCCGGGAAACCGGTCAGGAACCGGCTGGACTGACCGAGATCGAACGGTCCTCGCACCGGGATCTGCCGGGTGATCGACGCGGCGTGCTGCAGGGTCGAGCCGGTCATTTCATGCTCCTTCGTCTGGGGAATGGCGACTCCACGGACGCTAGAGACGGCCACCGACAGTTTCGGCTTCCCGGTGCGTGGAATGTCGCGAACGGGCCGGTCATGACAGATTCTCGAGGGAACACCGTGAAGGGAGCCGTCGATGCCGACCACCCGCGAACGTCTGGTGAGCCTGCTGAGGCCGGGTCTGGAAACCGGCGAAGGCACCGGATTTCTCGATCTGCTGGGCGAATCCCCGCAGGCGGGCCCGCCGACCGGACTCGCGCAGCGGTTGATGCGCACCTCGGCCGTGCCGTTGATCTACGAACGCTACTGGCGGCCGGCGCTGGGCAGGGTCGCGAAAGGACTCAACGGCCCCAGCATGACGGACGAGGTCCGGATCGCCACCGAACTGCTGGGTCTGCGGCCCGGCAACGTGGCACTCGACGTCGCCTGCGGCACCGGACGCTTCACCCGCGCGTTCGGCGCCGCTGTCGGTCCGGACGGGCTGGCGATCGGACTCGACGGCTCGGTCACCATGCTGGAGAAGGCGGTCGCCGCTCCTTCCCCGGACCCCGTGGCCTACCTGCGCTCGGACGCTGTCGACCTCGCGCTCGACGATTCCACAGTGGACGCCGTCTGCTGTTTCGCCGCACTGCACATGTTCGCCGATCCGGACGCGGCACTGGACTCGTTCGCGCGGGTGCTGAAGCCGGGCGGCTCGGTCGTCCTGCTCACCAGTGCCCGGCACCGCACCCAACCTGCCCGGCTCGCCGACACCGCGCTGGGCAGGCTCAGCGGCCAGCGGATGTTCGACCGCGGCGAAGTCGGCGACAAACTGCGGGACCGCGGATTCACCGGGGTGACGGAGCAATACGCGGGCGTCACGCAAATCGTGACGGGAGCGCTACCGGTTAACATCCGGCCATGATCCGGTCTGAGCACGCTTCGCCGACTCCCCCCGACGACAGCTACCTCCGCTCGCTGGTCGACGCGACCGCGGACGCCGTCGCCGCGGCCGAGCCGCTCGGCTCGCCGCACGATGGCGCGGATTCGGCCACCCGCGACGCCGTCAACGCCGAACTCCGCGCGCTCTCGGCGGAGTTGGTGGCGTTGAGCCAAGATCTGCACGCTCATCCCGAAGAGGGTTTCGCCGAGCACCGATCGGTCGGCGCGCTGGGCGAGCTGCTGCGGCGGCACGGGCACGAGGTGACGATCGGCGCCGGCGGGCTCGAAACCGCGTTGATCGCGAGCACCCCCGGAACCGGCCCGCATATCGCGATCCTCTCCGAATACGACGCGCTTCCGGGACTGGGCCACGGCTGCGGGCACAACATCATCTGCACCGCCGGTGCGGGCGGCTACCTCGGCGCGGCGGCGGTCGCCGAACGGCTCGGCGGCCGAGTGTCCCTGATCGGCACGCCTGCCGAAGAAGGCGGTGGAGGCAAGGAAACCCTGGCCCGCGCGGGCGTCTTCGACGACGTCGACGCGGTACTCATGCTGCATCCCTTCAGCCACGACATCGCGATGCACCCGTTCCTCGGCAGGCGCCAGCTCGAAATGGTGTTCCACGGCGTCGGCGCGCACGCGTCGGCTCAGCCCTTCATGGGGCGCAACGCGCTCGACGCGGCCGTCGCCGCGTATCAAGGTGTCGCCGCGCTTCGGCAGCATCTGCCGTCAGGCGACCGCGCCCACGGGATCTTCACCGACGGCGGCGCGCGGCCGAACGTCGTTCCCGAACGCGCCGCACTGCTGTTCTACTTGCGGTCCGCGAAACCGGAGACCTTGCGCGACCTCGCCGAGCGGGTTTCGGCGATCGCCCGCGGCGCGGCCGAGATGACCGGCTGCGGAGTGGAACTGCGGTGGGACGGCCAGCCCGCGTACCTGCCGATCCGGTTCAACACCACGCTCGCCGGACGCTGGTCGGTCCATCAGGTCGAAGCGGGCCGCAAACCGCTGCCACCGGGGATCGTGCCGGAATTCCTCACCGGGTCGACCGATCTCGGCAATCTCTCTTACCGGATGCCCGCGATCCATCCGATGATCGCCATCGCCGGACCGACGACCGCCTTGCACACCAAGGAGTTCGCGGCCGCGGCCGGATCTGCCGACGGAGATCGCGCGGTGCTCGACGGCGCACAGGGGCTGGCGCTGACCGCCGCCGACTATCTCGCAGACGCCGAACTCCGCGCCGCTGTGCATGAGGAGTTCGAAGCGAGCGGTGGCGCACTGGACGTCCCGGCATTCTTCGACTGAGGAAAGGCTGAGACTTCTCAGGTAATTCTTCTTAGGAAAGCACAGGGGATATCCACAGCCTGCTCACAAGGACAGGCACGAATCTTGGTGCCATGACCGAGAACGAGAGTCGGCCCGGCCCCGCCTCCACCGGTGGGCACCAGCCGCACCAGCACTACAACCACGGATGGCAGGCCGCGCCGAATCCGCTCTTCACCCCGCAGCCGCAGCAGCCCCCGGCCCCGCCCAAGAAGGGCGGCCGCGTGGCCGTTCTCGTCAGCGCGACCGCGCTCGCCGCCGCGCTGATCGGTGGGGTCGGAGGAGCGGCTCTGATCGGCTTCGACTCGGACGCGTCCGCGACCGGCACCGGTTCATCCGGGGTCGCCACCGGGCAGCTGGTCGGGAACTCGACGGCCGGCGATGTCAGCGGTGTCGCCGCGAAGGTGCTGCCGAGCGTCGTCCAGGTGAACGTGACGACCTCGCAGGGTGAGGCCGTCGGATCCGGCGTCATCCTGACGACGGACGGACGCATCCTCACCAACGCACACGTCGTCGCCGACGCCGAAGGCGACGTCACCATCACGCTTTCGGATGGCAAGCAGTACAAGGCGAGCGTCGTCGGTTCGGATACGAAGGCCGACATCGCCGTCCTCCAGGCGAAGGACGCCAGCGGTCTCACCGCGGCCTCGCTCGGTGACTCAGGCAAGCTCGTCGTCGGCCAGCAGGTGATCGCCATCGGCTCGCCGGGCGGACTCCAGAACACCGTCACGACCGGGATCGTGAGCGCGCTGAACCGGAAGCTCGACGAGCTCAGCAATGGCCAGAAAGGCCAGCGCTCGCCGTACGACCGGACGTCGGACCAGACCGGGCCGAGTTACACCGCGATCCAGACCGACGCCTCGATCAACCAGGGCAACTCGGGCGGGGCACTCGTGGACGGGCAGGGGAACGTCATCGGCATCAACTCGGCGCTGTACAACCCGGGTTCCACCGGGAGCATCGGTATCGGCTTCGCGATTCCGATCAACGACGCCAAGAAGATCGTCGAACAGATCGTCGGCTGACAACGCTTTCAGAGGTCGTAGGTGAGGGCGAAGGTGTGGTTACCTTTTTCGTCCTGGGTGATCAGGGCGGTGCCGGTGATGCCGGTCAGTTCGCCGTGCCCGGAACCCGGCAAGACGATCAGGTGATGACCGTTCTCGCCCGCCGAGTGATGCAGGACGAAGCCACCCTTAAGGCCATCGACGGACACCGAAAGCCGCTCGAAGGCGACGTACGCCGACGCCTTCTTGTTCACCGCCGAGAGCATCTCGACCGTGCTGGTGCCCTCGACGCCACCGATGAAGGTCTTGCGCAGCAACGTTCGGGAGAACTCGGTTCCTTCGGCGGCCTCGGAGGACTGCTGGTCCCAGTCCTCTACAACGAACGACGCGATGGCGGTACTGGTCATCGATGCTGTCCTGTTCTCCAGAGCGGGTGGCACGACCGAGCCTGCCGGACATACCTGACAGATCGCGTCAGGTATTCCTACCGCCTCCGGTTGCCGAACAATCCGCGCGTGATCTCCCGGCCGAGCGCGCTCGCGGCCGACCGGAGGAACGACTTCACCGCCGGGTTCTTCATGGCCTGCTCGACCATCCCCGGCCCTTCCTTCTCCTGCGCCGGGGCCGGAGCCTCCGCGGGCGGCGCCTCGCCCTCTGAGAGAGGAGGCCCGGCCACCTTCGCGGCGAGCTTCTCGTAGGCGGACTCGCGATCGATCGTCTCGGAGTACTTCGCGTGGAGGTCCGAAGCGGTCGTCGCCGCCGAGATCGCCTCTTCGCCGATCGAGCCCATCTTCGAGCGCGGCGCACGCAGGCGAGTCCACGCGACCGGCGTCGGCGCGCCTCGCTCGGACAGCACGGTCACGATCGCCTCGCCGATACCGAGCGACGTCAACGCCGTCTCGAGGTCGTAGTGCGCCGTCTTCGGATACGTCTTGACCGTCTTCGTCAGCGCCGCTTGATCCTCTGGCGTGAACGCGCGCAGCGCGTGCTGCACCCGGGCGCCCAGCTGCGAGAGGACGTTGTTCGGGATGTCCGTCGGCAGCTGCGTGCAGAAGAACACACCGACGCCTTTCGACCGGATCAGCTTCACGGTCTGCTCGATGCGCTCGAGGAACGCCTTCGACGCGTCGTTGAACAGCAGATGCGCCTCGTCGAAGAAGAACACCAGCTTCGGCTTGTCGAGGTCGCCCTCCTCGGGCAGCTCCTCGAACAGCTCGGCCAGCAGCCACATCAGGAACGTCGAGAACAACGCCGGCTTCGCTTGGAGGTTGTCCAGCTCCAGCAGCGTCACCACGGCCTTGCCGTCGGCCTGGCGCATCAGGTCGTGCACGTCCAGCTCGGGCTCGCCGAAGAAGTCCTCGCCGCCCTGAGCCTCCAGATTGGACAGCGCCCGCAGGATCACCCCGGCCGTGGCCGCCGAGACCCCGCCGATGCCCTTCAGATCCTCCTTGCCCTCATCGCCGGTGAGATGCGTGATGACCGAGCGGAGGTCCTTCGTGTCGAGCAAGGCCAGCCCACGCTGATCCGCCCAGTGGAAGATAAGCCCCAACGTCGACTCCTGGGTTTCGTTCAACCCCAGCACCTTCGACAACAGGATCGGGCCGAAACTCGTGATCGTCGCCCGGACCGGCGAGCCCTTGCCGCCCGTGCCCAGCGACAGGAACTGCACCGGGAACGACGCGGGAGCCCACTGATCGCCCAGCTCCTCCGCACGTTTCGTGAGCTTGTCATTGCTCTCGCCCGTCGCCGCCAACCCCGAGAGGTCGCCCTTCACATCCGCCAGGACCACCGGCACACCGGCGGCGGACAACTGCTCCGCGACCAGCTGCAACGTCTTCGTCTTACCCGTACCGGTCGCCCCCGCGACCAGCCCGTGCCTGTTCAACGTCGCCAACGGCAAACGCACCGCAGCCCCCGCGTCGGCCTTGCCGTCGATCATCACGGCGCCCAGCTCGACCGCCGCCCCCTCACTGACGTACCCCAGCGCGATCTCCTGGGCTGGACCCTGTTCGGCCACTGGTCGATCCCCCGATCTGTGATACCGCTCACCTCAGGGTGCTCACGCTGCCAGTAACGCGCCGAACACGCACGTCGCGCGCCCCGAATCCCCGGGTCGGGTTAGGGTTTCGGGGTGAACGACCGCCTAGTCTGGATCGACTGCGAGATGACGGGGCTCGACCTCGGCAAAGACGCGTTGATCGAAATCGCCGCCCTGGTGACCGACGCCGAGCTCAACGTCCTCGGCGAAGGCGTCGACATCGTCATCCACACCGACGACGAAACCCTCGACGGCATGCCCGAGGTCGTCCGCGAAATGCACGCCCGCTCCGGCCTCACCGAGGAGGTCCGGCGCTCCACGGTCACCCTCGAAGAAGCCGAGCAACGCGTCCTCTCCTACGTGCGCGAGCACGTCCCCGAGGTCAACAGCGCCCCCCTCGCCGGCAACTCCATCGCCACCGACCGCGGCTTCATCACCCGCGACATGGCAGCCCTCGACGGCCACCTCCACTACCGCATGGTCGACGTCTCCTCCGTCAAGGAACTCGTCCGCCGCTGGTACCCGCGCATCTACTACGCCAAGCCCGAAAAAGGCCTCGCCCACCGCGCCCTCGCCGACATCAAGGAATCCATCGGCGAACTCGACTACTACCGCCGCGTCGCTTTCGTCGCACAGCCCGGCCCGACCAGCGAACAAGCCAAAGCCGTAGCCGCTGAAGTGCAAGAACGCCACGACAGGTAACCCGTTGCGACCCCCGAAAAGGGGCACGCTACGATAGTGCGGCCGAGGCGATGGGGAGCTTTCCCGAGCCCGGCGATGGTGGGCGTAGCTCAGCTGGTAGAGCACCTGGTTGTGGTCCAGGAGGTCGCGGGTTCGAAACCCGTCGCTCACCCCATTGCCCCAGTCTGTTCGAGGGCCTTCGGTCCTCTTCCCAGCAGGCTGGGGTTTCGCCTTTTCTTGGGGGCCGAGCCCCCAAACCCCCGCCGGAGGGCTTCGCCCCCGGACCCCCATCCTGTGGTGCCTCGGGTGCCGGGATGTGGTCCCGTTCGTGTCGTCCGTGCGGGTGTGGCGTCCGTTCAGTCACGCGTGTCGTCCCGCTGATCACGCGTGTCGTCCGTGTGATCACGCGAGTTACGCCTTCAATCACGCGAGTCGCGCGGTTGATCACGCGTGGTCGGGCCGGGCTGGTGGGTGTAACGGGGTTAGGGCGCCGCGCGAGTGAGGGGCAAGCAGCGCGGACGGTGGTGGTGGATGGTGAAGCGGAGCCGAGGCTCGGTAATGGCCGGAATCGGGCTGGCGGCCGGAGTGCTGGTCGGCGCCTGTACGACCAATCCGCCGAACCAGGCACCCGAGGCGGTGACGCCAGTAACGACGGTGACGTCCACGCCGACCGTAACGGTGACCGCGACGCCTCCGGTTGCAGTGGCGCCGACAGTGACGTCACCTTCGGTGCCGCCCAAGGTGAGCACCGCGCGGAAGTCGCCGTGGCGGTGTGAACCCGGATATCCGAACTGCACGAAGGCTCAGTCAGAGAAGTACCTGGCTGAGCTCGAGTACCAGAAGTGCGTGCGCGATCCTGAGAAGATCTGGGACACACAGCGACAGAAATGCCGCTACAAGACGAGCGGCGAGGTGCAGAGCGAGTACTTCAATGGGCCCATCGGCTGAGCCCTGAACGTCACAAGGGTCCCCACGGGACATTTCCGTCCTATGGGACCCTCGTGACATGTGGCAAGGTCAGCCAGAGGCCGGGGTTAGTTGCGGTCGCCGCCGGTTTTCCAGTCGTCCCACGACATCTGCCACACCGACCAGCCGTCGGTCGCCTCGAGCGTCTGCGGACCGGAGTTGGCGACTGTGACGATGTCGCCCTTCTTCGAGGTGTCCATCAACCACTTCGCGTTCTCTGTCGACAGGTTGAGGCAGCCGTGGCTGACGTTCCGCTTCCCCTGCGAACCTACCGACCACGGCGCCGAGTGATAGAAGATTCCGCTGTTCGACATCCGCACCGCGTACTTCACGAACGTGCGGTAGCCCTGCTTGCTGTCCGACGGGACGCCGTAGGTGCTCGAGTCCATCGTGTACCCGACGTGCTCGCTCATCACCGTGTACGTGCCGGCGGGCGTACTGCTCGACGGCTTGCCCATGGAGATCGGCATCGTCTTGACCTCTTGGTCGTTCACGACGACCTTCATCTGGTGCGTGCCACCATCGGCGGTCGCCACCAGTTTGTCGCCGACGACGACCTTCGCGGGCTTGTCCTCACGGCCGAACGTGTTGTTACCCAGATCCTTGCCGTAGATCGCCGCGTTCACCGAGATCTTCGTACCGGACTTCCAGTACTCCTTCGGCCGCCACATCACCGTCTTCTCGCCGAACCAGTGGAACGCACCCTCGGCCTGCGGCTCGGTGACGATCTTGAGCGCCTTCTCCGCCTTCGCCTTGTCCGGCACGTTGCCGGAGAAGCTGAAGATCAGCGGGAGGCCGACCCCGACCGTCTCTCCCTCGACCAGGTTGATCGAGACCCCGATCTGACGCCCCGGCTTGGCCGTGGTGAACGTCGACGTCGCGGTGACGGGCTTGCCGTCGGACCCCGTCGCGGCCGCTGTCACCGTGTACGACTTGTTGTAACCGAGCGGCTCCGCCGATTCCCAGCCCGAGCCGTCTTCCTTGGGCTTGCCCGCGACGACCTTCCCGTCGGCGTTGGTCAGCTTGACCTCGCCCACTTTGCCGTCGGCGACCGCGACCGTGACCGGCTGACCCGGTTCAACGTTCGCCGCGCCCTGCGCCGGAGTCAGCGTCAGCGCCGCCGGCTTCGGGGGCGGAGCCGTCGAAGTGCTCGCCGGGGCCCCTCCCGGCGCACCCCCTGGTGAGGCCGAGTCACTCGATGGTGTGCTGCTGCACGAAGCCAGTGTGAACCCGGCGACCACAGCCACCACCGCAACCCGCGACCACCCCGTCGCTCCCCAGACCCTCATGCACACCGTCCGTTTCGCGTGGTACGAACCCCTACGTCTGGCTATAGTCTGCCTGACCGGCCACAACGCCCGCGGCCGGATGGCCAATTACGTCCGCATGACCTCCGCGACGAGGCAAGAGGACCCCCCTGAACCGGGGCCCAGCAACCCTGTGTTAATGTTTTCCACGTCGCCGAGGGAAACCACGGCGGCCGGAACAACTCAAGTAGAAACACGCGCCATTAGCTCAATTGGCAGAGCAGCTGGCTCTTAACCAGCGGGTTCGGGGTTCGAGTCCCTGATGGCGCACTCCCAAGCCCCACGTTTTTGAATTTGATAACGTGGGGTTTTGTGCTATGTGGACGCATTTCTTCTACTCTTTACCGTCCACTGTGGTCTGATCCGAGCCCGAGCCGCCGGCACGCCGACGTTGCTGTCAGCCGGTGCTGTTCATGCACTTGGTGCTGAGACTCGGGGGGGGATGGTCGGCGGGTCGCGAATGCGGTCGCGGCCAGCGCCATCGCCATGCACAGCCAGGCGAACCAGTCGCCCAGCCGGCTGTAGGGCGTGGGCCCGACGCCGCTGGGCACGTCTGCGATCGCCACGGCGAACGGCTTGCCGCCGGTGCGGTCCTCGGCGAGCACTCTGCCCCACGCGTCGGCGACGATGGTTCTGCCGTCGGTGGCGGCCCAGGCGACGGCCATGCCGTTCTCCACGCCGCGCAGCACCGCGGTCCTGCTGTGCTGCCAGCCGTCGACGTCTTCGTCGTCGGCGGGGACGGCCACCAAGGACGTGCCGGCCAGCGCGTAATCCCTGCTTGGCGCTGGGAAGTTGACGTCCATGCAGTTCTGCAGACCCACGCCGGTAGGTAGGTGCGCCAGTTTGTCGCCCGGTAGCGTGCCGGGCGAGCTGCCCACGTGCCACTTGCGGAACACCGCGGGAGGCCCGCCGTCAGCGGGAATGCCCACCACGGTGTTGTACTTGCCACCGTGGGCCGACCTCACGATCGCGCCGACCACGACATCGGCGCCCTTGGCCTCGGCGGCCTGCCGGAACGGCCCCAGCAAAGCGTCCATGCCTGCCTCGTCAACCGCGAACACCGCCTCCGGCAACACCACCAGCCGGACACCGCCGGGCAGCGCCGCGATCTGATCCACATAGGACCGGATGACTTCCTTGCCGGCAGGACCAGTGATGTCGGTCGCCCATTTGTTGGCTGACGAGGCGATGGTGGCGACACGCCACCTGGACACCGTCGAGTCCGGCAGCCGTGCCGCTCCGAAGCCCAAGACGGCCACCAGCAACAGCGTCACCACGACGCCGGTGCGCAGCCGCGCCGCAGTGGCGATCCCCGGTGCGAGCACCGCCGCAGCCGCGCAGGGCACCAGCAGTACCAAGAACTCCACCCCCCACCACCCCGTCACGGCGGCGGCCTGGATCACGACCGGCAGATCGGCCTGGGTCGTGGCAAGCGTTCCCATGACACCTACCGGGCTGGTCAACGACAACAGGTACAGCCCACCCACCCACACAGCCGGCGCGGCGCACGCCGCCGTCAGCGGACGGCTCCGCACCACCAACGCCCGGAACAGCCCAACGGCAAGCATCAGCAGCAGGGACAAACCAAAGACGATCACGGGAACCGTCAGCAGCGGGATCGAGTCCGACCCGAGGAAATACGACCAACTGTTGGCAGTGCCCAGCACAGCGGCGGTGAACGCGACGACCAGCGCCACCCGGCCGCTGACCCGCGGCGCCAGCAATAGCACCGGCAACGGCGCCAACCACGTCAACGCGGGAATCGGCGCCAGCCCGGTGCCCAGATAAAGCAAAGCCGCCGAACACACCAACGCGCCCACAGCCACCACGGCACCGTGCCGCCGCACACCGTCCACCACCACGCCAGTCCCCCAGACTCGAGTTTCTCCTTACCCAGGAAGAGCCTGCCGACCCGACGGCGACAACGCACTGGCGCCGACCACCGGACCCGGAGGGGGGCAGGCCCTACCGAAGAAACGACACGACATGTCGTATTGATGTCGCGTGCGACATCCACGTCCAGTCATGCAGCGTGATCGGCGAGGCCCATCGGTGACTTCGTCGCGTTGGCTGCGGGAGGCCCGGTCAGGCCGGCGAGCCAGGTGTGAGGACTCCTGAGATCAGAAGATCTCGAGCCCGGTGCAACGGGCCAGGATCCTGGGCGACCCTGGCAAGCAGCAGGGCTCCTTCGAGGGCGGCGACCACGTTCTCGGCCGCGTCTCGTGCACGATCCCCCAAGCCAGGAGTGAAGGCCTCGGCCAATGCGGCGATCCACCCGAAGTAGATCCGTTGACAAGCGGTTCTGATCGACTCTGATTCACTCGCCATCTCCAGCGCCACGGTGGCAATCGGACAGCCCTGGCGATACCCAGACCGGGTCAACTGGGCGATCTCGGCGTCGACGAACTGGCTCACCAACTCAACCGGATCACGAATCGCCGCACCCAATTCCCGCGGACATGGCCGCCATGCGCGGCACGGTCCTGACCGAACTGGCCCACCTCGTCAGTCCCCGACACAGCGAGCAGGCGATCACCCAACGTCTCGACGCCCATGACCACTACGACACGGACATGGCCCGCAGCCTGGTATTGACCATGATCATGCTCGCCCAGAACCACGCACTTCAAGGCGATCTCGACCTAGCAGCACGCATCGGCGGCGAAGCAGTGGATCTCGCACACGACCTCGGCTCCGTCCGGCCGAAGGACCGCCTTGCTCCGCTGGAAAAGCTACTCCGCGAACGGGCGACCGACTCCGAAACCCGCGACCTGCTCGACCGGATCACCCGCTATCGCGCCGAACCGCCTTGATCGCGCGCTGTAACGGACCTGACGAAAGTGCGTGGTCACCTCGTGAGTGGCAAGAACGGCTGGAGCTGATCCGCATTTGGTGATCACCGAAAACCAGGATCGCGAGTGCGACTCCTGGTGATCGCGCACCCTGCCGAGGTCGAACGGATCCTGCCGCGATCGACTCGCTCATCCCCTCATCACCCTTCCGAGTGTCCTTGCCCGCACGCCCATCGCCGCTGACCTGCGGTTCCAGGTTTCCGGTGAAGCTTTCCACCTGAACACGAGCAAATCTATGATGGCGAGGGTAGACATTCAAGCTCAGGTGTGTGTAGTGTTCTGTTCATACCGAGAGAGACAACGTCAAGCAGGCGCGGGAGATGACGGAACTACCCGCGAGGTGAGACAAGACGGTCAGGCAGGACGAAGCCAATCTGTGAACAGGTTTCGACTGGTGGCCGGGGCAGCATCCGGGACCGGGTAATGAAGACGAAGTAAGTAAGACGGTTCCGGCGCAGTTGTGCAGGACGCAGGTCGGGCGCACGGTGCGTCCGACCTGCGGCAAGTTTTTACTGCAACACGCAAGTCAAGTAAGTGGTAGTCGAAGTCAGCAGTGGCAAGTCAGATGGTGAATACCGGTCAGGTGGCCGGAGCCGATCATGGTCAGGGCTCCGGGCAGTGACCAGCGGCGTGACGCGTGCTGGGGCCGATCAGTGAAAGGGTTCCAGCCGGTGACGGTCGCAGCAGTAGAAGTGATGCAAGGTAAGGAAACACAGGAAGGAAGGGAAAGGGCACATCATTGGATCGCCCGCAGCGGCCGGCTAGTCGCGCCGCGCGGGTACCGCAGTCCCATCAGATTGGTAGGTGGTTCTCGGTTACGAATGAGCGATCTCCGCGTCGTCAGCCTCTCGGGCGGACACCGCGGATACACGAAGTCGGCCTCACGGCCGGTTGACAATGGTGAAACCCAACCCAGGGACCCCGGATGCCTCATGGCATCCGGGGTCCCTTGTGATGTGGAGGTGGAATGATTCCTGACCAGCAAGGCGCGACCCCGCCCAGCGGCGGGCCGGACAAGTTCGACGACGATCAGTACCCCGCCTACACCATGGGCCGGGCCGCGGACATGCTCGGCGCGACGCAGGGCTTCCTGCGCAGCCTCGACGAAGCCGGTTTCCTGCAGCCGCAACGCTCCGCCGGCGGTCATCGCCGCTACTCCCGCTACCAGCTCCGCCTCGCCGCGCGCGTGCGAGAACTGGTCGACAACGGCACCGGCCTCGACGCCGCCTGCCGCATCGTCACCCTCGAGGACCAGCTCCACGACGCCCAGCGGGAGAACCACGAACTCCGCTCTGCCGACTGAATCGCAGGGTGTGCCGCAAGTCTCGCGGCACACCTCACACCGGTCGTCAGCGACCAGCACAGTCAACCGTTCAGCGATCGCGCAGGCTGTCGCGTGCGGTGTAACCGGCGTGCTTCCTACTGTGGACCCGGGTCGAGTGTCCAGTACCTGCCGATGAACGGCTCGAGATCGAGGTCGGCGATCGCGGCAGCGAGGTCGTTCCCCGTCCAATGCCGGCGGTCAGGGCGTTGACTTTGTAAGGAAAGTTGCCTATCAATAGGCGACCGCCTGACGCGGAGGAGGCCCCGCATGTCCTCGTTACGGGTGCGTGTAGCCCTGATCCTGGCCGCTTTACTGACTTTCCCGCTGGCTCCGGCCGCGGTGGCGGCGCCTGCGGCCGCCGATGTGTCAACAGTCCTGTCCGACCTGTCCGATGCCCAGTCCGGTAGTACCGCTGTTCGCGGCTGGCAGATCCAGTCGTCCGCGCAGGTGTCCGCGACCGGCGAGCAGATCTCGCAGTCGCGGTTCGACGGATCGCGGTGGTACCCGGTCGGCCCACGCTCCACCGTGATGGCGGGCCTGGTGCAAAACGGGCGTTACCCCAACTTGTTCTACGGCACGAACCTGCGAGACAACGTCAACCGTGCCGACTTCCAGGTGCCGTGGTGGTACCGCACCGAGTTCACCGTGCGTGAGAAGTCGCCGAACATGACGCTCAAGATTCCGGGCGTGGTCTCCCGAGGCGAGGTGTTCTTCAACGGCACCAGGCTCGGCGACGTCGTCGGCGTCTACAACGCCCGCGAGTTCGACATCAGCGCGCTGGTCAGACCGGGCCGCAACGCGGTGGCGATCCGGGTCGCGCCGGCCGATCCGCAGAAGGATTTCGCGATCAGCTGGATCGACTGGGCCCAGCCCGCACCCGACAACAACATGGGGATCTGGCGTGATGTCGAGATCACGCGTACCGGCCCGGTGTCGCTTGTCGGTTCGTACGTGCACACCAAGCTCGCCGTGCCCGGCCTGGAGAAGGCCGACGTCACGGCGTTCGCGGAAGTTCGCAACAACACCAACGCCGTGCAGGACGTGACACTGCGTGGCGAGGTCGCCGGCCGCGGGCTGTTCCAGGTCGCGAGGCTCAACGCGGGCGAGTCGCGGACCGTCTCGTTCCCGGCGCAGACGTTGCGCAACCCGCGCGTGTGGTGGCCGGCTCAGTACGGCGACCAGCCGCTGTACCGGCTCGACCTGACCGCGCGCGTCAACGGCAGGCACTCCGACCGTGGCGGCGCGACGTTCGGCATCCGGGACGTCGTGGCGAATCTGAACGCCAAGGGCGACCGGCAGTTCATCATCAACGGCAAGCAGACACAGATCCGCGGCGGCGGCTGGGCTTCGGACCTGCTGCTGCGCACCCAGCCCGAGCGCCTCGCGGCGCAGTTGAAGTACACCAAGGACCTCGGGCTCAACGCGATCCGGCTGGAAGGCAAGCTGGAAACACCCGAGATGTACGACCTGGCCGACCGTATGGGCATCATGCTGCTGCCCGGCTGGGAATGCTGCGACAAGTGGGAGCCGTGGACCGGCTGGGGCGGCGAGGCGTGGACGCCAAGCGACTACCCCATCGCGCAGGGCTCCATGGCCGCGGAGGCCCGCTTCCTGCGTAACCACCCGAGCGTGGTCGCGTTCTTCATCGGCAGCGACATCTCGCCGCCGGAGGACGTGCAGCGGATGTACGTCGCCGAGTTCGAGAAGGCCGGGTGGCCGAACCCGGTGCTGCCCGCGGCTTCGCTCAACGGTGGTCCGGTACCGCCGCTCGGCCCGTCCGGAAGCAAGATGGAGGGTCCGTACGACTGGGTCCCGCCGAACTACTGGTACGGCGACAAACTCGGCGCGGCCTTCGGTTTCGCGGGCGAGCTGAGCGCGGGGCACTCGATCCCGGCGCTGGACACCCTGAAAGGCATGCTCACACCTGCCGAACAAGAGCAGTTGTGGCGTGAGCCCGCGACACCGCAGTTCCACACCGGTCGCGGCAACCCGCCGTTCGACAACCTCAACCTGTTCAGCACCGCGCTGGCCAAGCGCTACGGCACGCCGACCAGCCTGCCGGACTACGTCAACAAGGCACAGCTGGCCAACTACGAGCAGGTCCGCGCCCAGTTCGAGGCCAACGCCCGGCGGATGAACGCCGACCGCCCGGCGACCGGGTTCATCTACTGGATGCTCAACAACCCCTGGCCGTCGCTGAACTGGCACCTCTACAGCCACGACCTCAACCCGGCCGGCTCGTATTTCGGCGCCAAGAAGTCGAACGAGCCGATCCACATCCAGTACTCCTACGACGACCGCTCGGTGGTCATCGTCGGACAAAGCCCCAAACCGGCGGATCGGCTGACCGCCAAGGCCGAGGTATACACCATCGACGGCAAACTGGTGCACAGCCAGGAGAAGCGCGGGATCTCGGTCTCGCTGCCCGGCGTGGCGGAGGTGTTCACCCTGCCCGAGCTGACCGGCCTGTCGTCGACGTACTTCGTGCGGCTCAAACTGACCGACGGCCACGGCCGGGACGTCAGCCGCAACACCTACTGGCTGTCGGCTCAACCGGACGTGGTCGACTGGGACAACAGCGACTGGTACTACACGCCGGCCAGCACGTTCGCGGACCTGAAGGGGTTGGCGACGCTGCCCAAGGCCACGGTCGACGTCAAGGCACGTACCCACGGCGACAAGACGACCGTGACCGTCCGCAATACGTCGACGGCCATCATCCCGGCCGCCCAGCTGACGTTGCGCAAAGCCGATGGCTCCCCGTTGCTGCCGGTGACCTGGTCTGACAACTATGCGGCGCTGTGGCCGGGTGAGTCGATCACCGTCCAGGCCTCGCACGAGCCGACCCGGCGCCCGACCGTCGAGGTGAGTGCCATCAACATCGCCTCGTTGACGACCGCTGCGGAATAGGAACGGATATGGGGGCGCCGGACTGCCGGCGCCCCCACACCGCCCCTCCCGGGCAACCGGCTCGGTGGCACCGTGGCCCAGTACTACGTCAAATTCTTCGGCGGCGCCCTGAAGGTGCGTAACGTCATCGGGCTGGCACCCATCAGCCACGGCTCCACCGCGTCCGGCCTCGAGAACTGGATCAAGGCCGCGCTCCAGCTGTTCCCGCGGCTCAAGGACTTCATCACCACACACGATCCGGCGGCTCTGCAGCAACTCCGCGGCTCAGCGTTCCTGACGCAGCTCGATTCGCTGCCCGACACCGTTCCCGGCGTGCACCACACTCCTGCCTTCGACCACGTCGCCCTTCAAGAGGTGCTCAACGCCCCTGACCCGCCACCGCCACGCCCGGCTCGCCACGGCGCCTTGTTTCGAATACGCTGAGCGCCGTCGATCACGCAGCTTGGATTTCCGGCTACTGCGGTGTTCACCCTTCCCGCGTCGACAAGCTCCCGCGCATCACAGCGGTGAGCACATCGGACGCCCCGCCATCCCAGCCCGTTCTCCGGGCTCTGGATGCGATCGTCACCTTCAAGTCCCTCGCTGAACCACAGCCGCACCCGAGAATGGAGTCAAAGTCATGAGTACCGGCCGAATCACCAACGGCGCCGAGCGAGAGCTGATCGAGAACATGCTCGACCGCAACCGCGAAGCCCTGATCGAGACCGCACGCGACCTCTCCGAAGCCGACGCCCGCCGACGACTCGTCGCGTCACTGACGACACCGATCTCGGTGATCAAGCACGCCGCCGGTGCGGAACGCATTTGGTTCCAACGGTTCTGGGCGGGACTCGACGAATCCGAATGCGACGGATACTCGAGGCGAGACGAGGGCACCTTCACCGTCGCGGACGACGAGACCATGGCCGACGTGATCGCCGAGTTCGAGCGTGCCAGCCGGCGATCACGTGAGATCGCTTCCCGCTTCGACCTCGACGACACCAAGGACAATCCTCTCGAGGGAACGGTCAGCATGCGATGGACCCTGCTCGCCATGATCGAAGAATTCGCCAGGCACGCGGGACACGGCGACATCCTTCGGGAACAGATCGATCAGCCCCTCGACCAACAGGACACCCAAGGCGCGTGACACCCCGTCAGCCTTTGGGCGGCGGGTCAGCCACGATTCGCGTGGACGTTTTCCCCGCTCTGCCGCCCAAGTAGCAGGAGAGCGCGGCCGAGGGCGGCGACCGCGGCGGTGCAGAACAACGTGCGCACGACGTTCCCGATCACCCAAGGAGTTTCGACCTGCTTCCGGATTTGGGCGAAGTCAGGCGCACCGGCTTGGCTGACCTGTTCGTTCAGCGGCAGGTGGAGTGCCCCGGTGATGGCGAGGACGACCCCGTAGAACACGAGCGCGGCGACGACCCAGCGCACGGCGGCTCCTCGGGCGAACGATGCCTGGAGCGCGACCGCGAGGATGGTGAGCAGGAGCGCCACCGTGAAGCTGACGGGGAACACGGGGTTCTCATTGAACCGCTGCATGATCAGCATGAAGGTGTGGTCGTCGACGCCGGCGAGGTTGGGCATGACCGCTGCCGAGAACGTGAAGTTCAACCCGGCGACGAGCGCCATCACCACCAACGCGGCGCCGAGCACGAGGCCGGTCCACCACTGACCGGCGGAGCGGCGTGCGGCGGGTCGAGCCGGGTATCCGAAGGTTTGGCCGGTCATCGGATGGGTCCTTTCGTGGCGGTCGGTATGTCCAGCCTGAAGGAGACGATCCAGCGGGACAATGCTCGAAAATCGCCGATTCATGCTCGTTCGTCCAAACCGATTGGATGAATGGACTCGCAATGACAGTCTGGGCTCATGCGAGGCGAGGATCCCTGGACCACCCACGACCCCCTTGGTGAAGCCCTTCATTTCCTGCGCGTCTCGGGCACGTTCTACTGCCGGTCCGAGCTGACGGCACCGTGGGGACTGCACCTGCCACCCGAGCCCGGCTCGATGTGGTTCCACGTCGTGACCGCGGGTCGCTGCTGGCTCGACGTCGAGGGCGATGAACCCCGGCAGCTCCAGCCCGGCGACTTCGCCCTCGTTCCCCACGGCGAGGGTCACCTGCTGTCGAGCGAGCCCGGAAGCCCGGCACGACGCGTCGACGAACTGGCCTACGACTACACCAGTGACCGCTACGCGATCTTGCGGCATGGCGGCGGTGGAACGCCGACGAGCGTCGTGTGCGGCACGGTCCGCTTCGGGCATCCGGCCGCGCACAGCCTGGTGGCGCTGCTGCCCCGCACGATCCTCCTCGACGGCGCACCGGGTTCCCCGTCACCTGAGGCCGACTGGATGCACAGCACGCTCCGGCTCATCGCCGCCGAGGGCCGGGAACTACGGCCGGGCGGTGAGGCCGTGCTCACCCGGTTGTCGGACATCCTGGTGATCCAGGCCATCCGCACCTGGATCGCCGCCGAACCGGCGGGAGACACCGGGTGGCTCGGAGCCCTGCGTGATCCCCGCATCGGCCGGGCGATGTCGCTCGTGCACCGCGATCCGGCCCAACCCTGGTCGGTGGCCTCGCTGGCACGGGAGATCGCCATGTCACGGTCGGCCTTCGCCGCCCGGTTCACCGAACTCGTCGGCGAACCGGTGATGCAGTACGTGACCAGCTGGCGCATGCAGGTCGCTCTCGACCGGTTGCAGCACGACGACCTCTCGGTCGCCGAACTCGCTCCCCGGCTCGGCTATGAATCCGAAGCGGCGTTCAGTCGCGCCTTCAAACGCACCATCGGGATCGCCCCCGGCGCCGTCCGCCGGGCTTGATCCTCACTGTCCATTGTGGTCAGCGTCCGATCGAGCCGTCGATGAGTTCGCGCAGGATGTCGGCGTGGCCGGCGTGCCGGGCGGTTTCCTCGATCAGGTGGGTCAGCACCCAGCGCCGCGACAGCGGGTCGCCCCGCTTGCCCCGGAGCGGACCAGGCCCGTCGAGGTCGTCCCAAGTTGCGATCGTCTCGTTCGCCCGTGCGGTGGTCGCGCGGTAGGCGGCGAGGATCGTTTCGGCGGTCTCGGTCGGCGCCGGCCGGAACGTGGCCGGCCAATCGCTGATGGTTTCGGCGAGGAACCACTGGGCTTCGACGTGGGTGAGGTGCTTGACCAGGCCGAGCAGATTGGTGCCGGAGTCGACGCCGGGTGTGCGGATCTGCGGTTCGGGCACGCCCTCGGCCTTGGCGATCACGGCGGCCCGGAGGTAGTCGAGAAAGCCGGTGAGCACCTGTTTCTCGTCGACTCCCGTGGTCGGTGGACCCAGGTCGCGTTTGCGTGTGGTGGTCATGTCTTCACCTTTACCCGACTCCGCTGCGCGAAGCACGGAACCTTGCCGCTCCGGCAAGGTCGGGCATGATGGCGGGATGGCTCTCAGAGTCTCAGCGGCAGTGCTTTTACTCCTGGCGACGGCGTCTTGTACCTCGACGACGCCGGAGCCGTCACCCACCAGCACGGCGGCTCGACGTTCAACAACCCGGGGGACAGCGGGACGATCTGACGGGGCAGCTGACGCTTCCGGTCGGCTGACGCGTCAACGGATGGTCCGTGAAGGCCTCCATGCCTACCCTGACGGTAGTGAAGGAGCCCTTCACTACCCCGCCGACGCGAATCGTTGGCACCGCCGTGCTCGTCCGGCAGGTCGTCATCCGGTGACGGCGGGAACTCGCGCAAGGCGTGCAGATCACTGACCCGCACGGCGGTCAGGTCCCGGGACGGTGAAGCGGCGCTCATGCGCAGATCGTGCCGCACCCGACCGTGGCTTCGGGCGGCTTTCAGGAAACCGCTGACGGCGGGTATCACCAGGGTTTCGTCGTGGTGTCGTGGCGACGATAGGGGCCCGGGTCGCGCATTAGGGGGCTGGTGCGCGCTTCGGCCGCTCGTATCGTGGATCTCGGGTTAAGCCTAGGCAAAATCCGCGTTGGGGGTTTCGTGAGCGAGTCCGAACACAAACTTGTCGGGGCACTTCGCGCATCATTGAAGGAGACACAACGACTCAAAGAACAGAACCGCCGTCTCACCGACGCGGGCGCGGAACCGATCGCCATCGTGGGCATGGGCTGCCGGCTGCCAGGCGGGATCAGCACGCCGGAAGCCCTGTGGCGGCTGCTCGCCGACGGCGGCGACGCGATCGGCGACTTCCCCGGCGACCGTGGCTGGGACCTCGGCCTGCTCCACGACCCGACCGGTGAGCGGCCTGGCTCGAGTTACGTACGGGAAGGCGGCTTCCTTCACGACGCGCTGTATTTCGACGCGGACGTCTTCGGCATCAGCCCACGTGACGCCGTCCTGATGGACCCGCAGCTGCGCCTGCTGCTGGAGACCTCGTGGGAAGCGATGGAACGGGCCGGGATTCCGCCGTTGTCCTTGCGCGGCAGCAGAACCGGCGTCTTCGCCGGGGTGATGTACCACGACTACCAGGGCAGCTACGCCGCTTCCGGGATGATCTCCGGCCGGGTGGCTTACACATTCGGTCTGCAAGGGCCCGCCGTCACCGTGGACACCGCGTGCTCGTCCTCGCTGGTCTCGTTGCACCTGGCGGTGCAGGCGCTGCGTTCGGGTGAATGCACGCTGGCGCTTTCCGGTGGGGTCACCGTGATGTCGACGCCGCGCACGTTCGTCGAGTTCAGTATGGACGGAACGCAGTCGCGAGATGCCCGCTGCCGGAGTTTCGCCGAGTCCGCCGACGGCACCGCGTGGTCCGAGGGTTGCGGAACGGTTGTGCTGGAAAGGCTTTCCGACGCGCGACGGAACGGGCACCCGGTGCTCGCGGTGATCCGCGGCAGCGCGGTCAACTCCGACGGCGCGTCCAACGGTGTGACCGCGCCGAACGGGCCGGCACAACAGAAGGTCATCCGGCAGGCGCTGGCGAACGCCCGGCTGTCCTCGACGCAGGTCGACGTCGTGGAGGCGCACGGCACCGCCACGCCACTCGGTGACCCGATCGAAGCTCAGGCGCTCATGGCCACCTACGGCCGGGAACGCGATGGCGAGAGACCGCTTCGGCTCGGTGCGCTCAAGTCCAACCTCGGGCATACCCAGGCGGCCTCGGGGGTCGCGGGCGTACTCAAACTTGTTCTCGCCCTGCGCCACGAGGTCATGCCGAAGACGCTGCACGTCGACGCACCGAGTTCGCATATCGACTGGACCGAGGGCGAGGTCGAGCTGCTGACCGAGCCGGTGCCCTGGCCTCGCGCCGACCGGCCGCGCCGTGCGGCGGTGTCGAGTTTCGGGCTCAGCGGCACGAACGCGCACGTGATCATCGAGGAAGCTCCCGAGTTCGACGACGCACCGCGCGCGCTGGACGCCGTCGCGGTGCCCGTACCGCTGAGCGGCCGCAGTCCCGAAGCGGTGCGTGCACAGGCCGAACGGCTCGCCGGACACCTGCGCGCGAACCCGGGGCTGCGTCCGGCGGATGTGGCGTACACGCTGGCGACCTGCCGTACGCATCTGGAACACCGCGCTGTCGTGTCCGGCCGGGACCACGAAGAACTGTTGGCAGGTCTGGAAGATCTCCGGATCCGGGCGGCCAGGGGCGAGACCACGACGGGATTCCTGTTCTCCGGTGCCGGCTCCCAACGAGCCGGCATGGGACTGGAGCTGGCGGCGGCGTATCCGGTGTTCGCCGAAGCCTACGACTCCGCCTGCGCCGAGCTGAGCGAACACCTCGGCCGCCCGCTGCGTGGCGCGGTCGCGGATCAGGGCGCACTCGCCGATTTCGCCATCATCCAGGCCGGTTTGTTCGCGATCGAGGTGGCACTGTTCCGGCTGACCGAATCCTGGGGCCTGCACCCGGAAGTCCTCTGTGGACACTCCGGCGGGGAGCTGGCGACCGCGCATTGTGCGGGCGTGATGTCCCTTGCCGACGCAGCCGGACTGGTGGTCGCCAGGGCGAAACTGATGCAGGCACAAGGCGGCGCGATGGTGGCACTGGAGGCGACTCCCGAAGAATGCGCAGACCTCGCGCTCGACATCTCCGCGATCAACGGTGCCCGCTCGGTGGTCGTGTCCGGCGAGGAAGCGATCGTGCGCGACGTAGCCGCCCGGTTCAAAAAAGCTGGCCGTCGCACCAAAACGCTCCCCGTGCCGGTTGCGTGCCACTCCCGGCTGATGGACCCGATACTCGAGACGTTCCGCGCGATCGCCGCGAAGGTGACCTACGCCGAGCCGGAGATACCGATCGTCTCCACGGTCACCGGTGAGTTCATCGAGTCGTTCGACGCGGACTACTGGGTGCGCAACGTCCGCCAGACCGTCCGCTTCGCCGACGCGGTCCGCACGCTGGAAGCGCACGGTGTCAACCGGTTCCTCGAACTGGGCGCGGACGGGCCCTTGACCGCCGTCATGCCGGACGGCGTCGTCGCCGTCGCCGCGCTGCGGAAGGGGAAACCGGAGGACACGGCCATCGCCGACGCTCTCGCGACCCTGCACGCCCAAGGGGTTTCACCGGACTGGCAAGCCTTCTTCGCCGCGCGCAACGCGTCGGCCGTCGACCTCCCGACCTACGCGTTCCAGCGCGAGAGGTACTGGTTGGACGTCTCCGCCGAGGCGGGAGACGTGACGGCGACGGGACTCGATCCCGTTCGTCATCCGCTGCTCGGCGCCGCGGCATTGCTCGCCGACGGCGAAGGCGCTGTCCTCTATGGACGGATCTCCGTCGCCACCCTCCCCTGGCTGGCCGAGCACGCCGTCGGTGGCACGATCCTCTTCCCAGGTACCGGTTTTCTGGAACTCGCGGTGCGCGCGGGCGACGAGGTCGGCTGCCAGCGCGTCCGGGAATTGACCGTGCACACACCGCTCGTGCTCGGCGAGGACGCCGTCCGGATCCAGGTGCGGGCCGGGGCGCTGGGCGAGGGCGGTGGCCGTGAACTGAGCATCCACGCTGACGCGGGCAGCACCTGGGTTCTCCACGCCAGTGGGACCTTGGCGGCAGGCACCGCACCCGAGTTCGAGTGGAGCGAGTGGCCACCACCGGGCGCCGTAGCTGTCGACCTCGACGGGATGTACGACCTGCTCGCCGAGCAAGGGGTCGGCTACGGCCCCACTTTCCAATCGCTGAAGGCGGCCTGGCGGCGCGGCGACGAGGTCTTCGCCGAGGTCTGTCTCCCCGAGACGGCCGTAGTGGAAGCCGAGGCGTTCGGGCTCCACCCGGCACTGGCGGACGGGTCCCTGCACGCGATCGGGCTCAGTCCGGCGGCAGTCGAGGGCACCCTGCTGCCCTACTCGTGGTCCGAAGTGGACTTGCTCGCGACCGGCGCGTCCTCGGTGCGGGTCCGGGTGAAACCGTTGGGCGACAACACAGTCTCCTTACAGTTGGCCGACGGCACCGGCGCACCCGTCGCGTCCGTCGGTTCGCTGGCGCTACGCCAGGTCTCCGAGCGGCAGCTCGCCGTGCGCAGCGGCGCACCACTGCGGCTGGACTGGGTACGCACACCGCTTCCCGACTCGGCACCCGTCGACGTGACCTTGCTGCAGGTGGCCGCCGGGACGGACGTCGAGGCCGCCCGCACAGAGACCCACCGGGTTCTCGCCGAGTTGCTGGCGGAACTCGACGGCGACCGCCCGATCTTGGTGCTGACACAGGGCGCGGTGGCGTTGCCGGGGGAATCGCTCGGCGATCTCGCGGGCGCCGCCGCGGCCGGTCTCGTTCGCTCGGCCCAGACAGAACATCCCGGTCGGATCGTGCATCTCGACAGCGATGTCGAGCCCACGTCCGAACGGATCGCGGCAGTGCTGTCGGCCGGCGAACCCACGCTGGTGGTGCGGGGCGACGAGGCCTGGGTGCCGCGGCTGGTCCGCGGGACGGCGTCCGGCACACCGGACTGGGGCGACGGTGCGGTGCTGATCACCGGTGGCACGGGCAGGCTCGGGCAACTGGTGGCGGCACATCTCGTTCGGCAGCACGGGATTCGGCGACTGGTGCTGGTCAGCCGGAGCGGACGCGGCGCGGACGACCTGGTCGCCGGGCTGACCGAACTCGGGGCCGACGTGGCCGTCGTGGCCTGCGACCTCGGCGACCGCGACGCGACGGCGGCGTTGCTCGCCGAGCATCCGGTCACCGCGATCGTGCACGCCGCGGGCCTGTTGGCCGACGGTGTTCTGAGTTCCCTTACGGCGCAAAAGGTCGACGCCGTCTTCGACGCGAAGGCCGTCGCCGCCTGGAACCTGCACGAGCTGGCCGGGGACCTGAGCGCGTTCGTGCTCTTCTCCTCGGCCGCGGGGGTACTCGGCGCGCCGGGGCAGGGAAACTACGCCGCCGCCAACGCCTTCCTGGACGCGCTCGCGCACCATCGCCGGGCGCGAGGGCTGCCCGCGCAATCGCTTGCCTGGGGCATGTGGCAATCGGACGGGCGACCCGAGGGACTGACGGCGGCCGAGGGGCTGGCCCTGTTCGACGACTCGATCGGTGCCGACGACACGGTGCTCGTCCCGATGAAGCTGGACCCGGCCGCGTGGCGCGCGCAGGGGGAGGTGCCCGAGTTGCTTCGCGTGCTCATCCCGGTCGCGCGGAGGGCGGCGGCCGGCAACGACTCTCCAGCAGCGCTGCGACGGCTTCCCGACGACGAGCGTCTCGACAAGTTGCGGGAGCTCGTGATCACCAATGCCGGAGCAGCGCTCGGCCATGGCTCGGCTTTCGACGCCGAGCGCACGTTCGCCGGCCTCGGGTTCGATTCGCTCACCGCGACGCAGTTACGCAACCGGCTCGGTGAGCTGACCGGGCTCACGCTGAGCGCCACCGTTGTCTTCGACCACCCGACCGTCGCCGACCTGGCCATATTCCTGAACGAGTCCCTCGGGCGAGACCCCGAAAAGGCGGCGGACATCGCACCGGACGATCCACTCGCCGCGCTGTTCGCCGAAGCCGTGACAGCGGGCAAGGTGCCCGACGGCGTCGCCTTACTGGGGGCGGCGGCGAACCTGCGGCCGTCGTTCGGTTCGGTGGCGGAGCTGGCGGAACCGCCCTTACCGGTCCGGCTTGCCGACGGACCCCAGCGGCCGTCCCTGCTTTGTCTTCCTTCACCGGCGGCGATGACCGGGGCCGTCCAGTACGCCCGGTTGGCGGCTCCTTTCCGTGAGATGCGGAGGATTTCCGCCCTCACCCTGCCCGGATTCGTCGCGGGCGAACCGGTTCCGGACAGCTTGACCGCTCTCGTCGGTGTGCTCGCCGCAAGCGCCAAGGAGGAGGCGGGCGGCGAGCCGTTCGCGCTGCTCGGCTATTCCTCGGGCGGGCTGCTCGCCTATGCGGTCGCCGCGGAGCTGGAGCGGTCCGGCGAAGGACCCGCCGGAGTCTGCCTTCTGGACACGTACGAAATGGACGGTCCGGCCCTCGATGCCGTGCAGGATATGGCCCATGGCCTGCTCGCGCGCCGGGACGGCGGATTCGATCGGGCCCGGCTCACCGCCATGGGCCGCTATCTCGGCCTGCTGGCCGACGCCGAACTGGCGGCCGTCAGCGCGCCGACATTGTTGCTGCGGGCCGAAAGCCGGTTCGACAGACAGGACGTTTCCGAGTCCTGGCAAAGCACCTGGTCACGCGCGGACCGCGTCGTCACCGTGCCCGGTGACCATTTCAGCCTGGTCGAGCAGGACGCGGACACCACCGCGGACGCTGTTCTCGCCTGGCTGACCGAACTGCCGATCAAGACCTTCACCGAGGAGCCAGTTTCATGACCACAGGAGCCTGCCCTTACCCGTTCGAGCCGAACAAGCTCGCCGTCGAGCCGCAGTTCGCCACCCTCCGCGAGAAGGACCCGGTCAGCCGGGTCGAACTGCCGTTCGGCGGCGAGGCGTGGCTGCTGACGCGGTACGCCGACGTCCGGGCGATGCTGATCGACCGCCGGTTCATGCGCAGCCTGACCGTCGGCAAGGACGCGCCGCGTTCCACCGAGGCGATCGAGAGTGAAAGCTCGATCATCACGATGGACCCGCCGGAGCATTCGCGACTGCGCCGTCTGGTGATGAAGGCCTTCACCCCGAAGCGTGTCGAACTGCTCCGGCCTCGTATCCAGGAGCTCGCCGACGAGCTGATCGACCGGATGATCGAGCAGGGCTCACCAGCGGATCTGGTGAAGAACTTCTCGATCCCGCTGCCGATCACCGCGTTGTGCGAGCTGCTCGGTGTTCCGCTGGAGGACCGGGAAAAGGTCCACTCCTGGACCGACACGATGCTCTCGCTCAGCGGCGCGGGCCAAGATTTCACCGACATCATGAACGCTCAGCAGCAACTCTGGGGGTACATCGCGGGCTTGGTGGCCGAACGCCGGGAGACTCCCACCGACGACCTGATCGGGGCGCTGGTGCGGGCCCGCGACGAGGAGGGCAGGCTCACCGAGGGTGAGCTGATCGACCTGTCCGGCGGGATTTTGGCCGTGGGCCACGAAACCACGGCGAACCACATCTCCAACCTGATCTACACGCTGCTCACCCACCCGGACCAGCTCGCACTGCTGCGCGCGGATCCGAGCTTGCTGCCCTCAGCCGTCGAAGAGCTGGTCCGGTACGTCCCGCTCAACGCCGGCGCGGGTTTCGCGCATATCGCCGCCGAAGACGTCGAGATCGCCGGTCACGTCATCCGCGCCGGTGAGGCTGTCTTCGCCGACCTCGACGCCGCGAACCGCGACACCACGGTCTTCGAGCGGCCGGAAGAGCTGGACCTGACCCGCAAACTCAACTACCACGTCGGTTTCGGCCACGGTCCCCATCACTGCCTCGGCTCGCAGATGGCCAGGCTGGAACTCCAGATCGCCATCGGCACGCTGCTGGCCCGCTTCCCGGACCTCGACTTCGCTGGCGCGCCGGAAGACGTGCCGTGGCTGGCGGGGCGGCGTCAGCGCGGGCCTGAAGTGCTGTCGCTGAAGTGGACAGAAGCCAGGCCCGCGCAATAACTCGTGCGCTGCCCCCACAGAGTGTCCCCAATGCCACATTGGAGACGTTGAGCGTCTCGTATGTGGCATTCGGGACGCGTCTGTTCGATATGGACGGTTGCTGGTGTGACGCTAGGAACCCAGGCCTCAGCCCAGGGGCTCGATCCAGACGTTCCGGAACCGCGGGTTCTCCCCCGGGTCACCGTGGTCCTGCAACCGGATCGAGCCCGGGTTCCGGTCTTCCGGGATGTTGTCTCCGGTGCCGCCGTTGATCTCGACGTCGTTGTGCACCAGCACCCCGTTCCAGACAACGGTTACGCGGGCGTTCTGGGTCTTGTTCCCGGCTGCGTCGAAACGGGCCGCACGGAAGGTGATGTCGTAGGTCTGCCAGGTTCCGGGCGCGGTCGCCATGTTCCGGTCCGGTGCCTTCTTCGAATAGATCGCGCCGGCTTCGTTGTCGGCGAGGGTGGTGTCGCCGAACGATTCCAGCACCTGCAGTTCATAGCGTTCCTGCAGATAGACCCCGCTGTTCCCTCTGGCCTGCCCGGTCACGTCCGGCGGGTAGTCCGGTTCGTTCCATTCGACATGCAGACGGAAGTCACCGAATTTCTGTTTGGTGCGGATGTCACCGCCGTTCGATTCCATCGCGCCGCCGGCGATCGGCCAGGTCGCGGCGCCACCCGACCGTTTCTCCCAGGCGTCCAGATTCGTACCGTCGAAGAGCTGGATCCGCTGCTGTCCCGTATTGACGGTGAGGTAGTCGAGGTTCACGTTGCCGACGTCGCCGGCGTCGTAGCGGTAGGCGATCGTGTTCGCCCCGGCGGCGAGATTCACTGATTCCTGTTGCAGCGCCCAGGTATCCCAGTTTCCCGTGTCGGCGAGCTGCACCTGTTTCGTCTTGGTGCCGTTCACGTACAGGCTCACGGATTTGGTGCCGGAGCTGGGATTGGGGCCGTTGGAGTACCGAAGGCCGACGTTGTAGGTCCCGGCCGAAGGCGCATTGACGGCGAAAGTCGTTGTCGCGCCCTGGTTCCAGTATCCGTCGACGAACCCGGTCCCCGAATAGCCCGCGTGATCGGTGTTGACCGCGGCGCCGCCACTCAACGCGGCACTCTCCGCTTCGTAGGTCACATCGCCCGACGGACCACCGACCAGGGAATTGAGGGTGTACCACGCCTCGGTGCTCCACAGCGACGCGCCGGATTCCGACGAGAACGGCCGCGGTGACCGGACATGGACGACGCGGCCGGCCTGCAAGCCGGCGATCTGCAGCGTCACCTTCTTGCGGTCGGCGGATACGGCCGCGCCGGTGACCGTGAGGCTTTGCTCGTCCACCTTCGGGCCGCCGTAGTCGGCGGTGGGGACATAACGCCACTGCTCGACCTGGTACTTCGTGATCAGGTCCTGCACGGTCTCAGCGGAAAGCGGCTGGGTGTATTCGAGTTCGAACCCGCCCGCGACGGCGCGCATCGCCAAGATGTCGAAGGCGTTGGTGCCGTTCGGCGTCACTTTCTGGAGACCGTATGCGAGTTTGCCCGGCTGTCCCCAGTTACCGCCGCCGTCGATCCCGCCGGTGTAGATCGCGCCGTCGGGTCCGAGACTGATCCGGCTGACCCCCGATTCGAGTCCTTGTGTGAGCCGGAAGACGGCGCCCTGGTATTCGCCGTTCACCTTTTCCAGGAACGCACGCTGAAGCCCACCGTAGGTGACATCGCCGTACACCATCTGGCCGGCGAACACACCCTGGGACAACATGACCAGGTTGCTCGGCGAATTGGCGATCTCGTTGTGCGGCAACCACAACACCGGCGCCGTCACCGGCTGGGCGTCGAACGGTCCCGGCGGATTCATATAGTGGTTGAAGAAGCGGTTCTGCTTGATGTGCACCAGTTTGTTCGCCGGCAGCCAGCCACCTTGGTTGTCGGTGACGAAAATGCCGCCCTCGGGGCCCCAGCCGATGCCGTGTGGAGTGCGCAAGCCGCCCGCGATGTACGACACCTCGCCGGTGTCCTTGTTGATCTTGATCGTGGTGCCGCGGTTCGGCGCCGGCTGCGGATTCGTCGTCGCGCCACCGTAGTTGATGGACACGGAAAGGTTGGCGTAGAAGAAGCCGTCCTGATACAGCAGGCCGAACGCGAACTCGTGGAAGTTGCCGCCGAACGGCCAGGTGGCGACCGTGCGATAGACGTCGGTCACGCCGTCGCCGTTGGTGTCGTTCAGTTCGACGAGCCGCGTCTTCTCCGAAACGTACAGCTTTCCGTCGACGTACTTGACGCCCATCGGTTCCTTCAAACCACTGGCGACGCGCTGCGTTTGAACCTTCGACGGATCGGTCGTCCCAGCGACATTGCTCAAGAGATGGATCTCGCCGAGCAGATTGTCGGTGCCACCCCAGGTGGCGATGGCCAGCCTGCCGTCGGGCAGCCAGTCCATCCCGGTCACCTGCGGCTGGAAACCGGCGGGCCGCAGATCGGTCAGGGTGAAGCCGGGGTGCACGGCGTTCAGCGGCAGACCGTCACCGGGCGTGTCGCCGGAAGCCTCGCATTCCTTACGCCCCGGGGAAGTCACGCGGACGACGTCGGCGTCGGTGCTGAGCACCGAGTTCGGCACCACCGCGAAATCCGTCGCGCCCGGCGGCCGCCATTCGAGGGTGACCTGCTGGTCGCCGGCGTTGTCGAAGTGGTCGATTTTCAGGGCGTGATACCCGGTGCCGAGCTGGACGGCACCGGTCGCCGGGGTCCCCGAATGCAATCCGTCGTGGTTGATCACCAGTTTCCCGTCGATGCGCAACCTGGATCCGTCGTCGCTGGTCAGACGGAATTCGTGGTTACCGGCGGTCGCGATGTCGATATTGCCAGTGACCTCGGAAACGAAGAAATCACCGGCTCCGAAGTCGGCCGTACCGGTCCAGTTGATCACCGGCATCAGCTTGTCGGCGTTGGGGGTCTGGCCGGATTTGAGCACGCACAACTTGTCCATCTCGGTCTGCATGTCGAACACGCGCAGCGTCACACCCGGCTCTTGCGGTGGAACGGCCGCCAGCGCGGGAGCGGCGACGAGTCCGGACAGGGCGGCGGTCAAGGCCATCGCCATGACGAACAAGCGGCGGCGGGGCTTGCGAGCGGGAAGAAGAAGCATCGTCGCTCCTCGAAGACAACAGGGGATCTCCGCGTTGGCTCCGGCTGACGCTACGAGACACTTTCGCTCAAAGTCAACGAAAGTATGTCTGTTTTGATCCAAAGTTAGATCAAACGGCCGCAAAGACCCGAGAGACCAGCTGCTGTGTGTTAAGACTGGCTTCTAGCAAAGGGGCCTACGTGCACCAGCTCAGTCTCGGTGTCATCGCACGATCTCGTAAGCAGGACGAGCGCCGGCTTCCGATCCACCCGCTGCACGTCGAGCGAATCGACGCCGACGTGCGCGAGAACATCTACCTCGAACAGGGCTACGGCGAACGTTTCGGCGTATCCGACCAGTATCTGGACAGGTTCGTCGCGGGAATGCGGTCCCGCGAGCAGCTGCTCGCCGAATGCGACGTCATCCTGCTGGCCAAGCCGCTACAAGAGGACCTCGCGGAACTGCGGCCGGGCCAGGTCCTATGGGGATGGCCGCACTGCGTCCAGGACGAAAAGCTCACCCAGCAGGCCGTCGACCGGCGGCTGACCTTGATCGCCTTCGAGGCGATGAACCACTGGAACCGCGACGGCTCGTTCTCGCTGCACGTCTTCCACAAGAACAACGAGCTCGCGGGCTACAGCTCCGTTTTGCACGCCCTCCAGCTGACCGGCGCGACCGGCGACTACGGCAGGCGATTGCGCGCTGCCGTGATCGGCTTCGGTGCGACCGCGCGAGGGGCCGTGACCGCGCTGAGCGCACTCGGGGTGCACGACGTCGACATCCTCACCGGTCGCGGCGTCACCGCGGTCAGCTCGCCGATCCACTCCGCGAGAATGGTGCACTTCGACCATGACGTGAACAGCCCCGGCGACCCTCGCCGCAGCCACGCGCTCACCGATCGCGGCCGGGTACCACTGGCCGGGTTTCTCGCTGAGCACGACATCATCGTCAACTGCGTGCTGCAGGACACGGGAGCTCCGCTGACCTTCCTCATCGACGAGGACCTCGCCTTGTGCAAACCGGGCAGCCTCATCATCGACGTCTCATGCGACGAAGGAATGGGCTTCAGCTGGGCGCGGCCGACCACGTTCTCGCAACCGACCTTCGTGGTCGGCGACAACGTCACCTACTACGCGGTGGACCACAGCCCGTCCTACCTGTGGAACTCGGCCACCTGGGAAATCAGCGAAGCCGTGCTCCCCTATCTGGGCTCCGTGCTCGCCGGCCCCACGGCTTGGGAATCCCGTGACACCATCCGGAATGCCATCGAAATCCGAGACGGCGTGATCC
Organism: uncultured Actinomycetota bacterium; assembly: GCA_963766045.1. Classification (GTDB taxonomy): domain Bacteria; phylum Actinomycetota; class Actinomycetes; order Mycobacteriales; family Pseudonocardiaceae; genus Amycolatopsis. The sequence continues at coordinate 1,051,424 of CAVXYN010000004.1, forward strand.
GCAATCCAGCCATCCTGGCCTTCCAGCACCGCGCACCGGACTACCCGCACAGCCTGCCGGCCACCCGGTGATGACGACGGTTCAGCAATCCCGTCCTGGCGCGATCGCCTGGACGTCGACGATCTCCATCCGGTTGTTCGCGTCGTTGTGGGTGGTGACGCCCGTCAGCCGGAAGTAGCGTGCGTCGATCGCGCCGAACGTGATCGTCTGCCTGCCTCGCTGGTTGGCGAGCTGCCCACTGCTCACCTTCGTCCAGGTCACGCCGTCCGCGCTGACGGCCAGTTCGTAGTCCTTGATCCGGGTGCTCTGGATCTTGTCGCCGACGTTCACCCCGGCGATCCGGCTCGACTCGGGCTGGGTGACGCGCAACTCGGAGATCTTCCGCCGTTTCGCCATGTCGACGGTGAGCGCGGTGCCGGTGCCCGTCCCGCGGAACAACGTCGTGTAGTCACCGTCGAGTGCGTTGGCCGGAACGTTCGTGCCGTCGGCCGTCGGCGCGGTCGCCGTCCAGCCGGCGGTGTCCAGGACGCGGTCGCGCTTTTCGGTCTTGACCTCGAGCACCGTGGCGGCCTGCTTCACCGCGGCGTCCCACGTGGGGACGTCGATGGTCAGTTTCCCGCCGCGCTGGGTGAACCGGAGCGGCCTGCCGGTCCGCAGATCCTTGACCCGCGTGACGTCGTAGCCGGAATCCGGGAGCACGAGCCGGTTCCCGCTCGGCGGGGTCAGCACGTTGAGGTAGTGCAGGTTCTTGCGGGGGTTCATCGTGGTGACGCCGTAGGCGCCGTCGTTCCAGTAACCCGGGTCGAAGCCGCCCTCGGCGTAACCGCCCGGACGGACCCCGACCAGTGAATCCGACGCCCAGGACATGAAGCGATCGAACTGGGCGACGAGGCCTTCCGCCGCGGGCGGCAGACCGCCACTCATGTCGTTGCCGATACCCCAGCCCGGCCGCCAGCCGTTGCCGATCGAGGTGATCGCCTTCTTGAGATGGAAGGCGATCTGCTCCGCCGGCCAGGCCTGGGTGTCCGAATGGCGGTACCACCAGCCGAGCGTGTCAAAGACGCTCTCGAACTGGTACGGGCTGCGCGGGTGCTGGCTGGGCACGTCGTAGTCGGGTTCCTTGCGGTGCAGGCAGGACGCGCAGTCCTCCATCGCCGCAACGTCCTCGCCGGGGACCCGCACACCGCCGCCGTTGTTCTTGATGTTGACCGCACCGGGCAGGCGCGAGTGGATGTGCTGGAAGACCTCGATGGCCGCGCGGCCCTCGGCACTGCTCTCGTTACCGCCCCATCCGTCGAACCAGAAACCGCCGACCTTGGGATACCGGGTGATGATCTCGTCGATGACGTCCTTGGCGTAGTGGAGTTTCCAGTCGACCCGCTTGCGGATGTCGATCGAGGGGTCGCCCTTGTACGCCTGATAGGCGCGGTAGTCGAGCCAGCCGCTGTCGCCGTAGGGCAGCCACTTCGGTGGCGGCGCGTTCTGGTCGTCCCGATTGTCGTTCCACCACAAGGGATCCCCGGTGATGTACACGACGACCTTGATGCCTTGCCGATCCGCGGCCGCGACGAGTTCACCGAGGAAGTCCCGTTTGGTGCTGAGACTTCCCGGCACGCCCGACGGCCAGATCTTGAGGTAACCGAGTCTGCTGTGGAGCGACGCGATCGAGATGTAGGACGCCCGCATCCGCTTGGCGACGTTCACCATGTTGTCGGCGTTCCATCCGGCCGCCTCGGCCGCGCGCTCGAACTCGTCGGCGTTGCGGTAGACGTAGGAGGAGCCTTCGACCCGGTCCTCGGGACGGCCGGTGCCGAGACCCCAGTGCGGGAACCAGCCGATGCTCGCCTTGTCGAACCAGTTTTGGAGGCTGAGCCCTAAGCCTGGGTCGTGGCTCGGTGGCGCCTCGGCCGATGCCTCCGAGGCGAGCGCCATACCTGAGGTCAGGAGCAGGGAAACCAACGAAGCCGAGACGAGGCGTCGCAGTAAACGTCGGACCTTCATTGGTCGAACTCCTCATCCCGAGGCCACTCGCGCCCGGTCGCCTACCCCCTTGGCGCTCGGGATTGAAGTGTTCACGCGAGTTTTACCGATGTCAAGCAGCATCGGATCGTCTCGATCAACGGTAAGAGTCTTACTAAACCCTCGATTAGGTCGGATGTATCAAGGATGGAAGTTCTCGAACCAAGTGGCGGCCGCGCGCAACGGCGTGGCGATCGGGGCGATTTCCGGATACCACGCCTTCTCCCACTCCAGGGAGATCCAGCCGGACCAGTTCCGCAGCAGCTCGCCGCATTCGCCGAGCGGGACCGCACCCTCACCCGGCGGCACGGGTGTCCTGTCTTCGGCGGAGACGGCGTCCTTGACCTGGAAGTAGCCGAGGTATTCGCCGAGCACGGCCCTGGTTGTGGCCGGCGCTTCACCCGAACGCCACGGGTGCAACGCGTCCCACAGCACGGCCACGAGGGCGGGATCGCCGAACGGTTCGACGACGGCCAGCGCCGCCTCTCCTGTGGGATGGGAATCGTGGGTCTCCAGGAGCAGGCGGACGCCGGCGCCCCTGAGGTCGTCGAGCACGGTCGCGATCCGGTCGTGCGGCCGGCCGTCACCACCGGGGAAAACCCTGATCGAAGGCGCACCGATCCGGTGTGCGAGCTCGATCAGCGCGCGTAGCTCGCCGATCACCGGCTCGTCAGGGCCGGGCTTGCACACCTTCACGTATCCGGCGAGGCAGGCCACTTCCAGCCCGGCATCGGCGATCTGGGCGCGCGCCGCGGCGACCTCTCTCCCAGTAAGTCCTATGTGGACGGCCTCGGTCGGATGTGCCCGGACTTCTAGACCGTGGCAGCCGTGTTCGGCGGCGATTCCGGCCGCCTCCGCGACGGGCATTCCCGGCATACCCAGCGTGCTCACGGCGAACCGCCGGCCCATCCCGCCTCCTCGATCGCTGTTCGTGTCATGCCGCTCAGGTGCCGTGGACCTCCTTTCGGTGAAGGACCTCTCCGGTGTCATGTGTGGGTCACCGAGAGGGGATCGAATTCGACGCGGACGAGCGCGTCGTCCGCCCAGCGGACCTCGAGTGAGTCTGGACCGCCTGTGACCTCATCGACGACGTCGTCCAGTGCGAGTGGTTCCGCCGTGAGGGTCGCGAGGGCGGCGTAGACCGCGGTGCCCGTCGTCCCGGCGGTGAGGCGTGGGACCACCGCCCAGCGAGTGAACGCCGTGCCTTGCGGCGCACGGAGTTCGTCCTGGCCGGTCCAGCCGTACAGCGAGCGCAACGCCGAACGCGGTGACGCCTCGGGGTCCGTGGCCCAGCCGGTCAGCTCGACTTGCGTCCTGGGCGGCGCGCCGACCACTCGGTGCACCCGTAGCTCGTACGGTCCTCGCACGACGGTCACGCTCACGACCCGCAGCCCCGGAACCATCGGCGGTCCGGCCCCGAACACCGGCCGGTGCCACGACGCCGCCCAGCCCCATCCGTCACCATCTCCGGCACCCAGCGGATGGATGCGGCGCCGCACACTCCGCACGCCGCCGACGACCACGGCGAAGTGGTTGTCGGCGGCGTTGCCGATCGCCGTCGGACCGGTCGTGGTCGAGTACGCGTGCCGGGCGTACAAGGGGTCCTCGCCCTCGGCCGCATCCGGCTCGTGCGGCCGGACGTGGTCGCTGCCGTGGTTGTGCAGCCGAACGATCCCGTCGGCCCGCGTCGTCTGCACCAGCAGTCCGGCCGACGGCACCGCCAGCACCGTGTCGGGCCCCTCGCTCGGCGCCGGCTCCTCGCTGTCGGTCCATAAAGGATCTTCCGGCGGAGCGAGAAGACAGACGAACGCCTTCGAGGCCCAGTAAGGCGAACCCGGCCCGGAATAGGCCTGCAATGAGGCCGCGTGCGGGCCGTGCCAGCCGAGGCTCAGCAACCCGTCCTCGCCGACCGCGCCGCGATCGAGGAAGTATCGTAACGCCCCGCTCATCAGCCGGCGGGAGCCACCGGGCACCAACGGCGTATGCCCGGTGACCGCCCCCAGCCCGATCGCCGCCACGGCGGCGAAGCGGTACGTCAGCGACCGTCCGAAGTAGACAGGTGCGCCGTCGCCGCCGAAGAGGTACCCAAAGGTCTCAAGGTGCTCGCGCAGCCGCGGACCGTGTTCCGCGGTCTGACCGGCGAGGTGTGCGTCGAGTACCGGATACAGGTGCATCGCCCAGCCGTTGTACTGGTCGAAGGCGCGGCCATCGCCGTCGGAGTACCAGCCCTCACCCCGGTACCAGATCTCCAGCAGGTCCAGTGCCCGCTCCCGCACGCGGGCCGTCTCCGCGTCGCCGCGCGCCACCGACTCCAGGAAACCCGCCACGGTATAAGGGAACAGGTACCAGTTGTTCGGTGCGGGTATATGCCGTAAGGCCCCACGCAACCAGTGCTCGACATGGTCCTGTGTGGACTGATCCAGCCGGTCCCAAAGCCACTCCCGGGTCAACCGCAGGCCCAGCGCCACGGACGCGGATTCCACCATTGGCTGCCCCTGGACGTCGTGGTCCAGGATGAGCGGCCACGATTCGGCGTCCTCGCGGCCGGGTTCCCTTGTCCCCGCGGTGATCCCGTCGGCGTACCGGTCGAGCAGGCCGCGCGGGTCGTCGCCCTTGGCGCCCGCCACCCGGAACGCGGCGGCGAGGAAGGTACGCGCGTAACCCTCGAGCCCATCCGAGCGCACACCGCTCGCCGACGGCCTGCCCGGCAGATCGAGGAACGCCCCGCGTGGGCTCGCCCAGCGCCACGCGGCGTCCAGAAGACCATCGGCGGCCGCCTCCCAGTGCCGCCTGGTGTACCCCGTATGCGGGCTCAGCACCCGGTCTTCGGCAGGTAGCCCGAGCCCGGTCATGCGATCCTCCCCAGCCGGTCTCGCCGGACCGGATGGGCGAATCCTTCACCCGAAGCCCAGCGGGCGACCTCGGCGACGGCGAGGTCCGCGAGCCGCCGCCACTCATTGCCCTGCGAACCGGCCAGATGTGGCGTGATCAGCACGTTCTCGCTGTCCCACAACGGATGTCCCGGTGGAAGGACCTCGGGATCGGTGACATCGAGAACCGCCCTGATCCGCTTCTGGACCGCGGCCTCGGCGAGCGCGTCCTGATCGACGACGGCTCCTCGCGCGGTGTTGATGAGGACGGCGTCCGGTCGCATCGCGGCGAGCAGTTCCCGGCTGACAAGTCCGCGCGTGGCCGGCAGCAGCGGCGTATGCACGCTGACCACGTCGCTGCGTGCGAACAGTTCGCCGAGCCCGACCGCCTCGACTCCCAGCTTTGTTGCCTCCGCTTCGGTCACATAAGGATCATGCAGGAGTACCCGGAGATCGAACGGCCGCAGCAACTCGATCACGCGTCGCCCGATCAGGGACGCGGACAGGATTCCTACGGTACGGCCGAAATTTCCGACGTCCGTCGGTGTGGAGAGCGAATCCACGCGCTGGCGGGCCGCGCGGTAGTCACTCGCGCTTTCGAGCACGCGCTTGCCGGTCAGCAAGATCATCGCCACCGTGTACTCGGCCACCGGGAGCGCGTTGGCCGAGGCGGCCGACGCCACCTCGATCCCCCGGTCCCAGCATTCCCCGGTGACATGACCGTGCACGGACCCCGCGGTATGGACGACGGCCCGGAGCCGGGGCGCCGCGGCCAGTGCGGCCGCGTCGAGCGGCGGGCAGCCCCAGCCGGTGACCAGGACCTCCACGTCGCGGAGCACGTCGTGGGCCTCGGCGGTCGTGAAGTCGTCGAGCACGGGATCCGCGACGAGGTCGCAGACCAGGCTCAGCTCGGCCAAGGGCTCAGGGCTGAGGACGGCGGCCGCGGCGGCCTTGCTCATCGCCAGCGCGGCATGCGGGAACACGGTCATTTGACCGCCCCGGCGGTGAGCCCGGAGCGCCAGAACCGTTGCAGCAGCGCGAAAGCCAGCACCAGCGGAACGACGGCGAGCAGCGAGCCCATGATCACGACCGGGTAGTACTCCGGCGAGACCGATGCCGAACTGTTCCACGCGTAGAGCCCCAGACTCACCGGGTACAGCTTCTGATCCGAGAGCATCACCATCGGCAGGAAGAAGTTGTTCCAGATCGCGGTGAGCTGGAAGAGGAAGACCGTCACCACCCCCGGCGCCAGCATGCGCAGAACGAGGGTCCGGTACATCGTCAATTCGCCGGCGCCGTCGATCCGCGCGGCCTCCAGTACCTCACCGGGAACGTAGCCCTGGCTGAAGATCCGGCCCAGGTACACGCCGAAGGGGTTGAACAGCACCGGGATGAACACCGACCAGAACGTGTTGACCAGCCCGGCCTCGGACGCCATCAGGTAAAGCGGGAGCGCGAGCACCGTCTGCGGCACCATCACCGCGGCCAGCACCAGTCCGAAGAGCTTTTCCTTGTGGCGGAACTCGTACTTGTCGAACGCGTATCCGGCGGCGACGCTCACCAGCGCGCTGATCGCGGCGCCGATCACCGCGTAGAGCAGGCTGTTGAGATACCAGCGGCCGTAGATGCCACCGTCCATCCCGAACACATCGCCGACGTTCTGCAGTAGCGAGAACCCCTGTGCGGAAAAGAGGTCGCTACCGAAGAGCGCATCGCGGTCCTTCGACGCCGCGAGCACCAGCCACAGCATGGGCAGCAGCGTGTACAGAACGGAGATGCCGACGACTACGTTGACGGCCGACCGGCCGAGAACGCGGGGACGCAGTGCGGGAGTGCTCATCAGATCGCCTCTCCCCGGTCGCGGTTCGACCAGCGTGTCACGCCGTACGAAAGCGCGATCGTGCAAGCCAGCAGGATCACCGACGCCGCCGCGGCCAACCCGTAGTTGTTGCGGGTGAAGGCGGCGTCGTAGATGTACATGCTCGGTGAGAACCGGGCGCCGACCATTGGCGTCGACTGGCTGAGCAACATCGGCTCGGTGAACAACTGCAGCGCCCAGATCAGCGAGAACAGCATGACCATGACGACGGACGACCGGACCAGCGGCGTCTTGATGAGCAGCGCCGTCCGGACCGGGCCGGCACCGTCGACGACCGCCGCCTCGATCACCTCACGCGGGATCGCCTGCAGGGCAGCGTAGAAGACCACCATGTTGTAGCCGAGGTTGCTCCACAGTGCGATATTCACGATCGACGGCAGAACACCTTGCACACCAAGGAAGTTCACCTCGATGTCGGCCTTGCTCAATAGGTCGACGACGGGGCTGAGGCCGGGTGTGTAGAGGTACACCCAGATGAGGGCGGCGATGATGCCGGGGATCGCGTGCGGCATGAACAGCACCAGCTGCGCCGACGCGCGCAGCCGCGTCGCGCCGGAATCCAGCAGCAACGCCAGTGCCAGCGACCCGGCGACCAGCAGCGGGATGTAGATCAGGCAGTAGAGGAAGACGACGCCGAGCCCGCCAAGGAACGTGGGATCGGAGAGGACCGCGGCGTAGCTGCGGAAGCCGGCGAACACCGTGGCTTCCGGGCCGAAGCCGAGCCCCGGCTGGTCGTCACCGAAGAAGCTGAGCCAAACGGCCGTACCGACCGGAATGAGGAAGACCGTTACCAGCAAAGCGAAGAACGGCGTCATCAGCACACCGGCGGCGAAGTGCTCGCGGCGTTTCGACTTCACCCGTGAGCCGCTCGGCGCGGGTTTTCGTGTCACCGGAGGGGACAGGGTCGCGGTCATCGATGGAGCACCACCTTTCTGTCGCGGCGCTTCAGGAGCTATGTTCGGTCGTGGTCAGCCCCAGTGCCGCGAGATCCGGCATGGTGCCACTTTGCGCCTCGCGAATGGCGTCGAGGATCGTCCCGTCGCCGGCGCTCGCTCGCGCGAAGCCGTCCTGCATGACCCGGTTGGTCGCGGTCATCCTCGGCCCCCAGATCCAGCCGTCGCGGATCTTGTTGGCCTCGGATTCGAAAAGGGTGTAGATGTCCTGACCGCCGTAGTACGCGCGATCGAAGGCCTGTCTGCCGACGTCGACGAGCGCGGACGCGACCGGGTACTGACTGCTGGCCCCGCTGGAGAGCCGGGCGCGCAACGCGTCGGGATGCGAAACCTGCCATTCGATGAACTCCATGGCGGCTTCGGGGTGCTGACTGTCCTTGGTGACGGCGAATGTCGAGCCGCCGTGCGTGCCGACGGCCGGATTCGCCGGATCCCACTGCGGAATCGGCGCGATCGACCACCGTCCTTTTTGGCCTGGCCGGGCCTTCATCTGCGCGCCCGCGTCCCAGGCGCCACTGAGCTTGGTGAGGACCACGTTCTGGCTGAGTTGCGCGTCGTACTGCCTGCCCGCGGCGGCGTTCGCGAACACGAGACCGTCGTCGACCAGCCCCTGCCAGTAGCCCGCGACCTTGCGGGTCGGGGCGTCGGCGATCGAGACGTTCCAAGCCCCGCCTCGGGTGTCGAACCATTGGGCGCCCGCCTGCCACGAGAAGGCGGCGAACTGTGTCGCACCATCCGTCGGGAAGACGCTCACCCTGCCGTCAGGTGACTTCTCGCGGACCGCACGGCCCACCGCGGCGAAGTCGTCCCACGTACGGGGCGGCTCGAGGCCGAGCTGATCGAACACGTCCTTGCGGTAGTGCAGCACCATCGGTTCGACGTCGAGCGGAACGGTGAACACGCGACCGGCGAACGTGGTCAGCCCCAACGCCTGCGGCAGCAGTTTCGCCCGCAGCCCTTCGCTCACGAGGTCGGTGATATCCCTTGCCACGCCGTCGATCGCGTAACCGGGAACCTGCGGGTACTCGATCGTGGCGACGTCGGGCGCGTTCCCCGCGCGGGCCGCGTTGCTCAGTTTCGCGTAGCCGCCGAAGTCGCCCGACGGGATCTGCTGGAAGACGACCTGGATCCGGTTCTGCGACTTGTTGAACGCGTCGACGACCTGCTGACTGCCACGCAGTGCCGACCAGAAGAAGATCGTGGTCATGCCGCCACTGTTCCGCGGTGTCGTCGCGGCCGGGGAACAACCACCGAGCGCCGCACCGAGCGGGAGCGCGAAACTCGCGGCGAGCACGGACCGGCGGCTCGGTCGAGAGGGCATTGATGCCTCCTGCGGTTCACGACGAATACCGCATTCTGATCACCTGAGCGTTTTACGGTCAATAGTTTCGTTTAACACGGTCAAACGATCAGAGAGTTTTGAGATGGAGTGGCCAGGTGGAGCCGCGGACCTTCAATTCCGGCATCAGCTGGATGCGCTGCGGGCGGCGGCTCGATTGGCCGGCACTGGTCAGCCGTCGCATCAGCAGCTCCGCCGCCACCCGGCCGACCTCGGCCTTCGGCGGTGCGACGGCGGTCAGCGGGGTACTGCCGAGTGCGGCGACGACGTCGTCGTAGGCAACCACCGAGCAGTCTCGCGGCACCTGCAGCCCGGCTTCGGCGAGCCGCTCTACCAGCATCAGCGCGTCGACATCGCCGTGCAGGACGGCCGCGGTGAAGCCGCGTTCGCCCACGAGTTCGGCGAGCGGGGTCTCCCCCACGGGTGGCACCTCAGGATCGGGACCGGCGTCCGGAGCGCTGAGGATCACGACCCGGTCCTCGATCTCCGGCCTGCTCGCGGCGATCTCCGCGAAGGCGGCCCGCACCGCGCGCGCGGTCGGGCTGTCGTCCCTCGCGGCGAGCACGATCCGCTTGTGCCCCAGCGAGATCAGGTGATCGACCGCGAGGTGGACGCCGTACCAGTGGTCGGTACAGACCGAATCCGTCGCGTGCAGGATGCCGCCGGGGCGCGGCCGCCGCTCCATCACCACGATCGGCACCCGCACGTCGGCGAGCCAGCGGTAGTCCTCCTCTTCCGAAGCGACCGTGCGCCAGCGAGGCGCGATCAGCAGACCCCGCACGTCGTCCGACAACGCACGTTCGACGATCGGCCGCTCGGCGCCGCCTTTGGCCTTCGGCGCGATGTGCAGCACCACCCGCATACCGGCCTCTTCGAGCGCGGAACGCGCGCCGTGCACGGCTTCGTTCAGATAGGCGTGCCGCTCCGGGACCACCAGCGCGACGGCGCCGCCGTCGGCGTCCCGCACCGGTTGCGCCGGGACGACCGGCACGAGCGAACGCGCGACACCGTGCCCACGCCGGAGCTTGCCCTCCCGTGCGAGCTCCTCGACGTCACGCCGCACGGTGACCACGGAGACCTCGAGCTCCTCGGCGAGGTCGGTGACCCGGACCTCCCCGCGCGCCTCGACCACCGCCAGCACCCTCCGGCGCCGATCGGCACCCGGCTCCCGCATCCCGCCACCTGTTCGTTTGACCGTTTGAACAGAGCATAAACGATCAACGAGCGTTCGTCATGCCGAGTTCATCAAGAAGTGGGGTCGTAGGCACGGACGGCGTCGAGGTACTCGGAGATGGCGTCGCGATTGCGAAGCAGGCATTCGGCGCGCCGGGTCATCCGGTCGCGTTCGGTCTCCAGCGTTTCGAGCATTTCCGGCGTGGCGTCCGGGAAGTAGATCTGCCGGGGTTTGTCGAGGCACGGCAGGACCTGTTTGATGATCCGGGTCGGCAGTCCGGCGTCGAGCAGTCCCCTGACCTGGATGACGCGGTCGACGGACGCCTCGTCGTAGTCGCGGTAGCCGTTGGCGCATCGCTGCGAAACGATGAGACCCTGCTCTTCGTAGTACCGCAGCAGACGGCGCGACGTCCCCGTCCGCTCCGACAGCTCCCCGATCCGCATGTGCTCGACCTCACCTCAGCCAGGTTGACCTTCACATCTATGTGAGGGTTCGAGCATACGGATCATGGCTGGAAAACTCCCACTCCGCTCCCTCCTCGCCCTGACCACGGCGGCGTTCATCACCGTGCTCACCGAGGCCTTGCCCGCGGGCGTGCTGCCCGCGATGAGCGCCGGTCTCGGTGTCGGCGAGTCCGCCACCGGCCAGCTCGTCACGGTCTACGCGATCGGGACCGCGCTCACCGCGATCCCGTTGTCGGCCGCGACGGCGGGCTGGCGGCGGAAACGCCTGCTGCTGACCGGCATGGCCGGATTCGCCGTCGCCAACACGATCACGGCACTTTCCACGAACTACCCGCTGACGCTCGGCGCACGCTTCGTCGCCGGGATCGCCGCGGGCGTCGTCTGGGCGCTGCTGGCCGGTTACGCCCGTCGGATGGCACCGGAACGGTTGCAGGGCAAGGCGATCGCCGTCGTGATGACCGGGATCCCGCTCGCGCTCTCCCTCGGCATTCCCGCCGGGACGTTTCTCGGCGGCCTGTTCGGCTGGCAGCTGACGTTCTCGATCATGTCGCTTTTGGCACTGGCCCTGATCGGCTGGATCACGCTGGCCGTCCCCGATTTCGCCGGACAGGAGAAGGTCGGCCGACTGCCGGTCCGGAAAACTCTTGCCGTGCCAGGGGTTTCCGCGGTCCTGTTCGTCACGGTGGTCTTCGTGCTGGCGCACAACATTCTCTACACCTACATCGCCACTTTCCTGAACCACGTCTCGATGGGCGGAGCGGTCGACGTCATCCTGCTGGTGTTCGGAGTGGCTTCCATGGCGGGCATCTGGATCGTCGGCGCGCTGATCGACCGGCGGCTGCGCGGTCTCACCATCGTCAGCACGCTCCTTGTCGCCGTCGCGGCCACGATTCTGGCTCTGCTGGGCGAAAACCCAGTGCTCGTCTACGCCGCCGTGACGCTCTGGGGCCTCGGCTGGGGCGGGATCCCGACGCTTCTGCAGACCGCGGTGGCCCGGGCCGTGGACCGGGGCGGCGCGGCGGACATCGCGCAAGCCATGCTGGTGACCCTGTGGAACGCGGCCATGGCCGGTGGCGGGGTCGTCGGCGGCGTGCTGCTCGACAGCCTCGGCGCGACGTCGTTCCCGTGGAGCGTTCTGGTGCTCCTGCTTCCTGCCCTGGTGGTGGTGCTGGCGGCCCGCGCGCACGGGTTCACAGCGGCAGCTCCGGATGACGCCGAAGCGCGTCGAGGACCAGACCGACGGCGGCACGAGGCGGAGATCCGCGCCGGATCGCCGCGGTGATCGTCCGCGTGACGGGTGACGCGAGTTCGCGTGTGGCCACGCGGTAGCGCTTGTCGACGGCGAGGCCGGGCAGCAGGGCGATCGAGAGACCGGCCTCGACATGCTGCAGCGTCATCATGTAATTGCTGAACCGGCACACCACGCGCGGTTCGAACCCGGATTCGCGACACAGACGAGTGGCGAGGTTCGCCATGTACGACTGGGGCATGTCGAACGCCCAGGGCTCACTCGCGTACGCGGCGAGGTCGGCCGGTTCACGTCCGGCGGCGGGGTGGCCCTCCGGCACGACGAGCACGATCGGGTCGGTCGCGAGCGGCACGAGATCGAGGTCGGGTCCCAGGGGCTGCTCGACGAAGTCCGTGGTCGTGACGATGACGTCGGCGTCACCCACTCGTAGTGCGGGCATGCTCGCGTGGGGTTCGAGTTCCAGCAGCTCGACGTCCAGCTGCGGATGCGACCGAGCCAGTCGCGTCACGGCGGGAACGGCGAACGTGTGGATCGCGCTTTGGAAGGCACCCAACCGCACCAGCCCCGTGGGTTCCTCGCCGAGGCTGCGCAGTTCAGCCTCGACGGTGTCCATATGGTCGAGAATCGCTCGCGCGCGCCGGGCCAGCATCAGCCCGGCAGGGGTCAGCCGGACGCGGCGACCGGTGCGCTCCAGCAGCTGCGTCCGCGTCTCCGCCTCGAGCACGGCGAGCTGCTGGGACACGCTCGACGCGCTCAGGTTGGCCGCCTGCGCGACCGCGCGGACGGTGCCGAGGGTGTCCAGCCGGCTCAGGAGACTGAGCCTCCAAGGGTTCAGCATGCCGCCATTGTTGTACGGATTCTCCGAACAGCACAGGCGGAATTGTGAGATGGACGTGTTGCTCGGTTGGCCCTTACCGTCGTAAGCATGGCCGCTCCTGTTGCTGAAACATCCACCGCTCACCAATTCTGGGCCGACGCCGACCGGCACCTCGTGCGCTACGCCGGCGCCGGCGACTTCACCCGCGAGATCATCGACCACGCCGCCGGGAGCTACCTGTTCACCGAATCCGGTCGACGGATCCTCGACTTCACGTCCGGGCAGATGAGCGCGATCCTGGGACACTCGCATCCGGAGATCGTCGCCACCGTGCGACGTCAGGTCGGCTCGCTCGACCATCTTTTCAGCGGCATGCTGAGCCGCCCCGTCGTCGACCTCGCCCGTCGGCTCGCGGAATCACTGCCTGCACCCTTGGAAAAGGCACTGTTGCTGACGACCGGCGCCGAGTCGAACGAGGCCGCGATCCGGATGGCGAAACTCGTCACCGGAAAGCATGAGATCGTCTCGTTCGCACGCTCGTGGCACGGTATGACGCAGGCCGCCGCGAACGCCACCTACAGCGCGGGCCGCAAGGGATACGGCCCGGCCGTGCCGGGCAACTTCGCCATCCCCGCACCGAACTCCTATCGACCGGACTTCGTCGGGAGTGACGGGGAGCTGGACTGGCGACGTCAACTGGACTTCGGCTTCGAACTGATCGACGCCCAGTCCGTCGGCAGCCTCGCCGCCTGCATCGTCGAGCCGATCCTCAGCTCGGGCGGGATCATCGAGCCGCCTCCCGGTTATTTCACCGCCCTGCAAGAAAAGTGCCGCGAGCGCGGCATGCTCCTGATTCTCGACGAGGCGCAGACCGGACTGTGCCGCACCGGAAACTGGTACGCCTTCGAACGCGATGGCATCGTTCCCGACATCCTGACCCTGTCCAAGACCCTCGGCGCCGGCCTCCCGTTGGCTGCAGTGATCACGAGCGCGGAAATCGAGCAGGAAGCGCACGATCGTGGCTATCTGTTCTTCACCACCCACGTGGCCGACCCCCTGGTCGCGGCCGTCGGAAACACCGTCCTCGACGTCCTGACGCGCGACCGCCTCGACATCCGCACCACCGAACTCGGCGCCCATCTCCGCCGTGGCCTCGACACCCTCGCCGAGCGCTACCCCGTCGTCGGCGACATCCGCGGCCGCGGCCTCCTCGCCGGCCTGGAACTCGTCGTCGACCGGGAAACGAAACGCAGCTCCGACGAACTCGGCGCCCTGGTGACCCGGCGCTGTCTTGAATTGGGGCTGCATATGAACATCGTGCAGCTGCCTGGGATGGGTGGGGTTTTCCGGATCGCGCCGCCGTTGACGGCTACTGAGGAGGAGCTGTCGGAGGGACTCGCGATTCTTGATGAGGCCATCGGGTATGCGTGCGGTCGGTTCGGCCTCTGAGAGTTACCCCTCCAATCACGCGTGTACTCCGTCTGATCACGCGAGTCGTCCGTCTCCACACAGAACTCACGTGATTGAACGGACGACACGCGTGACTGGATGGACGACACGCGTGCTCGAGCGGCTACGCGGTCAAAAAATCCCGAAGCAATCGAGCCACTTCGGCCGGCCGATCCAGGAACGGGGAATGGCCGGCACCCTCGATTACCTCAACACGAGCACCTACAGCGGAGTACCGGGCGAAAGTCTTGGCACAGTCGTAAAATCGGTCACGCCGCCCGAGAATTACCAAGTTGGGCAAGGAAAGCTCACCAAGCTGGACATCCAAAGGACGCGAAGCGAGCAGGCGTGCACGATCGGAGAGGACGACGCGGGCCATGGCCGGTGCGGTGACGGCGTGGTCGATCAGGTCCTGGCGGGGATCGTCGAAAGGCGCCCCGCGGCGCAGCCTCAGCACCAGGCTCACCAGCCGCCAGTACGCGATCCGCCGGACGACAACACCCAAGAGTGGCAGGAGGAAGCTACTGCCACGCGGGAATGAGGCGTAGCTGTAATCCGGAGCCTGCGCGATCACGACTACCTCCCTGATCCGTGGGGAGAGTTCGGCGAGGGCGAGGACGACGTCCGCGCCGAACGAGTGGCCGGCGACGGCGACCTCGGTGACGTCGAGTTCGTCCAGAACGGCGGCGATCGCGCGAGCTTGGGAGCGGGCGTCGAGACCGGTCACCCCGCCGGTGCAGCCGTGGCCGAGGAGGTCGGCGCGGAGCACGTGGTGATCCCGCGCGAGATGGGGCGTGAGGCGGTCGAACCAGTGCACCGAACCGCAGTATCCGTGCAGTAGCAGGATCGGTTTGGCGCCGGGATCCCCGTCCCTCCGAACGTGGACGGCGACGCCGCGCGCATCGATGATGTCGCCGATGGGAGCCCGCCTCACGAGCCCAAGGTAGCTCAGACCGCGGCGGTCTCACGGCTGCGGGACAGCAGGAAGGCCGCCAGACCCGCCGGGAAGAACATCAGCACGCCGTAGATCCCGGCCGGGACGGCCATCGCCTCGTTGCCGAGCACGGAAACCGCCACCGCGATCGCGAGCGTCGCGTTGTGGATGCCGATCTCCATGGCCGACGCGATCGACTGGCCGCGGTCGACCCGGAACAGACGCGGCACGTAGTAGCCGATCGCGAGGCTGAGCACGGAAAGCGCCAGCGCGACCGGCCCCAGCGAACCGATGTTGTCCAGCAGGGTCTGGAACTCCTGGGCGATCGCGGCCACGATCACCAGGACGAGTACGACGGCCGAAGCGATCTTGACCGGTTTGCGCATCCGCTCGGCCCAGCCGGTGAAACGGTGCCGCACCGCCATGCCGATCGCGACGGGGATCAGCACGATCGCGAAGACCTGGATGAACTTCACCGGCTGCAAGCCGACCGAGGCCTCGCCACTGTCCAGGAACTGCGCCATCGACAGCCCCACCACCAGCGGCAGGGTGAACACGGCGAGCACGGAGTTGATCGCGGTCAGGGTCACGTTGAGCGCCACGTCCCCGCCGGCGAGATGACTGAACAGGTTCGCCGACGTGCCACCGGGTGACGCGACGAGCAGCATCATCCCGACCGCGAGCACCCCTTTGAGCCCGAACAGCATGATGAGACCGACACAGATCGCCGGCAACACGACGATCTGGCAGACCAAGGCGACGACGGCGGCCTTGGGGTATTTCAGGACCCGGGTGAAATCGGCGATGGTCAGCGCCAGCCCGAGACCGAACATGACCAGCGCCAGCGCTATCGGCAGGAGAGTCGAGAAGATCGCCGAACCCATCGGTGGGGCCTCCGTCCGATATGCCGTTTTCAGATCGGCAATCGTCGCAAGTGGAGACTGGGCCGTCAAGCTACCCACACCCGAGTCGTGACCTCGTGATTTCGTGACCGGACATCCGACGAAAGACCCGTAAGAGATCGGTAACCGCCCGAAGGCGATGATTCCTCTCGTCCTCGCGCTTGAATAGGACATCGGCCCGAGGGAGGAAACGGACATGAATCGCGCACGACGACTGCTCACCAGGCCATGGGTGCTGACCATCCTGGTGGCCGCGCTGGTCGCCGTCGCGGCAGGGCTCTATTGGTTCCAGCCCTGGAAGCTGTGGGTGAACGAGACCGTCCAGGAAGCCCTGCCGCCGGCCGCGGCGCCGGAGACGTCGTCGTCCACACCCGCGACGGCGACAGCGCCCGCCGAACCCGAGACGGTGGCGACCGGCGAATTCATCAGCCACGAACACACGACCAGCGGCACCGTCCGGATCCTGCGTGCCGCCGACGGATCTCTGGTGCTACGACTGGAGAACCTGGACACCAGCAACGGCCCGGATCTGCGGGTCTGGGTCACCGACGCGCCGGTGCTGCCAGGCAAGGACGGTTGGGGCGTGTTCGACGACGGAAAGTATGTGAGCGCCGGGAAACTCAAGGGAAACAAGGGAAGCCAGAACTATCCCCTGCCCGCCGGCTTCGACCTGACGCCGTACTCGAGCGTGACCGTCTGGTGCGACCGCTTCAACGTGTCCTTCGGCGCCGCTCAGCTGCTCAAGCGCTGAGACGGTCCAGTGCGAGTTCCATTTCGGCACGCACCGCGCGCACGTCGAGCCCGCCGGGATCGATGAGCGTCTGCACGGAGATGCCTCGCAACTGGCCGACCAACGCCGCCGCGTACGCGTCGGGATCGCGGATACCGGTGATCGACCCGTCGGCGATCCCGGCCGCGACGGTCTGCGCGATGGCGAACCGGTACCGGCGGTCGGCCTCGGTCATCGCGGTGCGGACCGCCGGATCGCCGACCGTCGCGTCCGACCACAGCACCACGAAGGCCCGGTTCAGCGGCGGCATATCCGTTAGCAATTCGAAGTAGATGTCCAGCAGCGCACGCAGCATGTCCATCGGGCTCGGCGTCAGGCCGCCGGTCCGGGCGGCGACCGCTTCACTGAAGACGTGCGCGAACTTCTTCGCCGCGAATTCGACCAGCTGCTGCACCAGCGTTTCCTTGGAACCGAACAGCTGGTAGACGACCGCGCTGGGATAGCCGGTCCTGGCACAGATCATGCCGATCTTCAGCCTGGCGAACCCCACCTCACCGATGATTCGCGCGCTTACGTCGAAGATCCGTTTCCGGGCAGCCGCCATCTCCTGCTCCTGCAGGAGTTGGCGGGTGTCGGCAGACGAGTCCACGGGGGGAATCCTCCCACGGGAGTCGGCTCGTCACCTGTTGTGACGCAGTCCCTTGCCAATCCGTGACAAACCCGGCGACAGCCGGGACAATCGGACACGAGCCTCGGAGGACCCCATGGCGAAAGACGCCCTGCGATCGATGATCGCGATCGTCGGCATGGGCGTCCGGTTCCCAGGGGCTTGTTCCCCCGAAGACCTGTGGCGCGAGGTTCTCGAAGGGCGTCGCAAAGAGATTTCAGCGGCGTTCGAAGCCCCGCGTCGGGATCTGGCTCGGGACATCATCCGCGAGTTCCGCCGCGCCACCGGCCCGCGGGCTCGCCAAGACTCCGGAGCCGACCTCGTTCGGCTCGACGACACCGAAACGGCACACGGCCTCGTCTGGTCCGCACGACCGACAGGTGACTGGGCTCCGCCGCCACCTTCTGAGAACTTCGAAGCCCTGTTCTGGGGTACCGCTTCCAACCGGATCTACGCCGGCTGCGCTCGCGGTGACCTGTTCGCCGAACCAGAACCACCATCTCCGCAGCCCCGGGCGCAGCCGCGCTTCACGGACTACCGCGCGTCGATCGTGGAATTCCTGCACCGCCTGATGTTCCTGTGGCAGCGCGCCGATCCCGGCCGGTCGATCCGGCTTCTCGCACAACAGTTCCGATCCGGGCGGCTCTGGGCCGACTACCGGTCGATGCGGCCACCAGGCCGGATCATGATGTCCGGCGGCCACGCCACCCGAGGCCCCGACACGAAGCGGATGACTCGATTCCTGGTCATTCGCGGAGTGTCGCTCGCCCTGAGGTAGGTCTGCCCGGCGGCTCCCGCACGAGTCGGTTGGGAGCCGGCCATGCTCGAACTTCTCCACAAGGCACTCGAGTCGGGAGCACTCGCCCCGGCCGCGCTCGCCGCCTTCGCCTTCATCTTCAGCGGCATCGTGAAGCGGGCCCCCGCCTTGTTGCGCGCGTGGACCGTCCACTCCCTTGTCCGGCATGCCCGCAAAGCGAAGACCAAAGCGGACAGGGACCGTGCGTGCGAGGTGCTCAAACTGCTCCTGGACGCTCCACCGCCGCCGGAACCGAACGATCCGCCCTGACCGTCGTACGATCGAGCCATGAAGATCGCCTTCGGCACCGACGACCGGAATGCCACCACGGACGCAGTCGAGGCCTTCCTCGCCGCGGCCGGCCACGAGCTGGTGCACCCGGCACGGTCGGACGCCTGGCCGGAAATCGGCGCTGCGGTCGGGAAAGCGGTCGTCGAGGGCGAGGCCGACTACGGCGTCGTCATGTGCTGGACCGGGACGGGCACGGCCATCGCCGCCAACAAGGTGCCCGGCGTCCGCGCCGCGCTGGCGTGGGATGCGTGGATCGCCGAGGGCGCACGTAGGTGGAATGACGCCAACGTTCTCGCGCTCAGCTTGAAACGGCTCGCCCCGGAAGTCGCGGTCGAAATCGCGAAGGCCTTTCTTTCCGGCATCGAACCCGATCCGGACGAAGCCGCGAACATCGCCAAGCTTGGCGAACTGGACGCCTAACGGCGAGCGGCGCGGAACTCTATCTCGGCGACGTTCGTGAATCCACCATCCGGGCTCAGGTAGCGCAACCATCGGTACGGCCTGGGATCATCGACGGGAAGCTGCAGCCAGTCGTGACCAGGTGGCCGCCACGTGATGGTCGCCAGATCCACGCAGCCCTGGTCAGGACCGGCCGAACAGCCCTGGAACCTGCCGCCGATCATGCGCTTCAGATGCACGACGTCCGCGGAGCGCGGCACGAACCGCACCTTTCCGATCCGCACGGCACGACCGGCATCGAACCCCGTGTAGCCCCCGTCGGGAAGAGGATCCTCGAAGAACGTCGTGGGGTCGCCGTCGAACGCCTTCTCATGCCCAGAGCCGGTTCCGTATGGTGCTCCCATGACCGGCGCCGCGCCCGGACGGATCGCGGCGAAACCCAGGGTGACGGCGGGGGGCCCGCCGATCCGGTCGAGGCGATTCTCGTAGTCCAACTGGGTGCCCTGTCTCGGCCCGCCCCAAGCTCGGTCGGCCAGCACCTGCTGCGGGCGATGGGCGAACCAGTCGTGGTAGTCGTCCGGTTCGGTGGTCGAACGATCGGTCCATCGCGAAAGCCGATACCCGGTCAGCCGCGGGTGGGCGATCGGTTCCCATTGCCCGTACAGGGTTTTGGTGTTCGGCGCGGTCCCGCCACCCGGCGGCGCTCCCGGAGTCACGTACAAACCACGGTACGGCGATGAGACGACGTCGTAGCCCATGTCCAAATAGGGCAGCTCGCTGTTCCACCACACCTCGACCTTGATGTCGCGGTGCGGGTGGATCGTCGGTGACAGGTTCGGTTTCCACGAATGTGCCTTGACTTCCCACCAGTTCCAGATCACCGTGCGCTTGCCGTGGGCCTTGACGATCGAGTCCATGTGGTTGATGAAGTCGACGTTCACATCGGCCACGTTGGCGAAGCCCTTTTCGGCGGCATAGGAGACCAGCTCCGGACATTGCTCCAAATTGGACTGACCGGGGGTCTCATCCGCGCCGACATGGAACTCCGGCCCGGAGAACCAGGGGATGAACTCATCGAGGAGTTCCTTGACGAAGTCTCGGCTTGCTCGCCTCGTCGTGTTCAGATTCGCCGGATAGGGCTTCTGGGTCATGGACTCGCAGGACCATTTCGTCTCCGGTCGGTAGTTCGTGAGCACTCCCGCGTGACCGGGCAGGTCGATCTCGGGAAGGAGGGTCACGTGATACTTGGCCGCGACCGACTCGAACCGCGCGATGTCGGCCTTCGTGTACGCCTGTTCCGCTGCCAGCCCGGGGAATTTCGGGCTGTCGAGCCGGAACGCCTCCGTCTCGGAGAAGTGCAGGTGGACGGAGTTGTACTTGTACCAAGCGGCCGTGCGGATCTGCTGCTCGAGGTACGCGGGCTCCCAGTACTTGCGCCCGGCGTCGATCATGAACCCACGTTCGGCGAGCCGTGGCCAGTCAAGGGCCTTTCCCCGCGGGATGGCGCCGTTGAGGCTGAACGACTGCTCGATGGTCTGCGTGCCACGGGAAATACCGGTGTCCTCCCGCGCCGACAGGACCATCTTGTCTCCGATGTCCAGCGAGTAGCCCTCACGATGTTCCGGCGCGGCGCGGTCGAGCGTCAGCACGATGTCACCGGATCGCGGCTGCCCGAACGGGATCACCGGGAGCACCCGGCCGGTGATCCGCGCCAGATCCTTGGCGAACACCCCGGCTTCATCGGCCAGCCGGTGGTCCGGCAGCACGATCCGCGTCCGGGGCGACAGGACGAATTCGCCCGTTCCGCCGGACCATTGCCGGAGCGCGGGCGCCACCGGCGGCGCTTCGTTCGCCGGTGCGGCGACGGCGGGCGCGCCGCTCAGCACACCGGCTGCCAAGACCACGGCACCGAGCAATCTCGACCACATAGGTCTTCCTCCGAACTCAGGCGGCCACGTTGACGGTGAATTCCCGGACCACGACCCAGTAGTCCTGCGCCTCGGTCGCGCGCAGCCGGACGAACCGTGCGGTCACTCCGGAGAGATCCATGGCGAGTTCCGGCTTCCCGGTGAAACTCGGACCAGTCGTCCAGCTCACACCATCGGCCGAGTATTCGACGACCCCGGCATGGATGTAGTCCTCGGGACTGTCGCTTTTGGACATCAGCACCTCGACACCGGTGAGCGGAAACGCCTTGCCGAGGTCGACGCCGACATGGTTGCCGGGCCTGGCCGCCGCGGCACCCCAGAAATACGTTTCGGGGTCGCCGTCGACCATATTCGACATCGGGAACCGGTCATCGAGGGGCGGAAGGTCGGTGAGCGGGCTCGGGGACGGCAGCCCGAGCCAGCGGGCGTTCTCGGCGAGCGCTTCCCGGACGAATTTGCTCAGGCCAGGGTCGGTCTCGACCCGGACGGGCCGTGTCGGATCGAGGCCGGTCCACGTGAACGACCGCGCCTCGGCGATCAGCCCTGGCAAAGCCTGCCTCGCCGCCCGAGACTCCGCGACACGCCCTCTGTGTTGCGCGGTCAGCATGTCCAGCGCGGTCAACGCGGCCTTTCCCCACGCGCGGGTCGCGTCGAGCCATGGCTTCGTCTCGGTGAGGAACCCGGGATTGCCGAGTCGCGCACGCAGCACGTCCGGTGCCTCACGCACCCGGCTCAGCGCCTTACGCAGGTGCCAGAGACCCTGACCGTCCCCTTGGGACCAGGACGACCAGAACCTCTTGATCTCACTGGAGAGCAGTGGGCCCGACACCGGATCCAGCCGGGAGGAATGGTGGACGTCGGCGAAGACACGCAAGGCGGCGGCGACTCGATGGTCTCCGCCCGCCAGCTCGGAAAGCCCTGCTGCGAAGGATCGCCACGGGTCGTATGCCTTGTCGTTCCAGGAGAAGTCGGCGACCGTGAAGAGCGACGTCTTCGAGGCCTCCGCCTGCGGCATCGGGTTGGCGGTGAGACCGACGACGGGCAATCCCTGCTCTCGTCCGGTGAACGGGCCGAGCAGCAGGCGGGAAGTGACGTAGTCGTTGACCGGGTAGTTGTCCCAGATCTGGATCGGATGTGCGTAGACGTCACGAACGGCGTCGACGTCGGCGCGGGTGATCCGCGGCGCGATCACGTCGAGACCGGTCCATTGGACGATCACCGCCGGATCGAGCTCGGCCGCGATCACCTTGGTGTAGCCGGTTTCCGCGGTTCCCCAGTACTCGGTCGGCACGGCCTGCATCGGCAGCGCGCCGGGATGGGTCAGGACGAAATCCCGCTGCACCTGGTTGAGCAGGTGCGCCTGCGCCTTACCCGCGGCGGCGGCACCGGTCCCGAACTCGGCACGGTCCTCGTCGCAGTTCCATCGCTGGTAGTCGATATCGTCGAACGCGATGACGAACGAACGGACCCCGATCGCCCATATCGACTCGAGTTTGCCGATCAGTGCGTCGGCCTCCGATGGCCTCGAATAGCAGACTGACAACCCAGGCGACAACACATACCCGAACTCGACATGATTCGCCTTGGCCTGTCGCACCAGTTCGGTGATCCCCGCCAGCCGGTCGGCGGGATACGGCTGACGCCATTCGGCACGCAGGTACGCATCGTCCTTCGCGCCATAGAGGTACGTATTCATCTTGTGGCGGCCGAAATAGGCGAAGTCGGCAAGGCGTTGCCGGTCCGTCCATGGTGGCCCGTAGAAGCCCTCGACGACACCTCGCCACCGTAACGAGGGCCAGTCACGGATCTCGACACCACGTATCCGCGACCCGGTGACGAGCTGACGCAAGGTCTGTGCGGCGTAAAAGGTTCCGGTCGCGTCGACGCCGTCGAGGACGATGTGCGCCCGGCCGTCCCGGCCGATCCCCGACGCCAGCACATATCCCTCCGCGGGCAGGCCGACGGCGTCCCTGATCCCGAGGCGCCGTAAGGCGTCCGCGGTGGCGGGATTCTCCCTCACACCAGCGACGAACACGGTCAGCCGATCGCCCTGCCGCGGCTGGGCGGCCCGGTGGATCGTACGAGCACCGGCGTCGCGGAGCACGGTGTCGACGACGCCGAGCGCGGCTTCATCGGTGGCGGCACCGGCGACCACCGTGACCTCGCTCGGAATTTTGACGTTGTCACCGCGCGGCTTCATCCACTGCGGCACCGGGAACACCGATGGCACGGCCCCGCCCGGTTCCGCCCCTGCCGGGACAGGAAGGCCGAACATCAGCACGACGACCGGGAGAACCCAAGACGACCATTTCCGCATTTCCCTGGCTTTCATCGATACAGGCCTGGCTTTCATCGATACAGGCCAGACTGATAACCGAGCAACGCGGCTTGGACTCTGTTCTCCAAGCGCAGCTTGGTGAGGATGTTGCTGACATGGGTCTTGACGGCACTCTCGCTGACGAACAACCGTTTACCGATGGCGGCGTTGCCGAGACCCGCCACGACATGGCGCAACACCTGATGTTCGCGGACGGTGAGCAGTCTCAGCCGCGCTTGTGCCGACTGGGAGGGCGGAAGCGGAAGCTCGTGCCGGGAGGACACCGGGCAGAGCAACGTTTCGCCGCTCGCGATCACATGTAGCGAGCCGAGCAGGACGAGGGGTTCGGGCCGGCGGACGAGGACTCCCGACGCACCGGCGGACAGGCCGCTTCGACCGGCGTCGTCCGCAGCGGAGTCGGCCAGCAGCAAGATCCGGGTACCGGGTGCGGCCAGGAGTACCTCTCCGATCGTGTCCTCGACGTCCGGCCGCAGATCCAGGACGAGCACCCGCGGCCGGTGCCGGAACACAAGGTCCCTGACACCCGCCATCGGGCCTTCGACCACCTCGAACGCGGCATCCCGCTCGACGACCCGGCGGAAGCCCGCTCGCACCATCTGGTTGTCGTGCGCGATCCCGACGGTGATCGCACCCGCGTCATCGACAGGGACGACCGGCAACGGATATGCCATGAAAGCTGATCCTTTCGGCCTCCCCCACAGAATCAGCGGGCGGCCGGGCCTGGGTCAACGATCATCGGCCGTATAGTTCATAGTCGGCCGCGAGGTTTCAGTCCCAGCCCCAGCGGATCTCGAAGTCACCAGGGCCGACGCCCAGCGCGATCGCGTGCACTCGCCCCGCCTCGTCGGCGACAAGCTTCCGTCGCACGGCCTCGTCTTCCGACGCACCCTCGGGGATGAACACCTCTTCGCACCACGACGGCGGCGCGTCGGGAGGGAAGTCGACCTCGATCAGGCATTCCCGGATCGGGTGCCGCAGCTTTCTGCCGTAGCTGTCCGGACCGCACGGAGGTGGGGTGACCGCGGTCAGCTCATGCTCGGTGACAACGCTTTCGCCCCGGGACAGCGCACGGCCGAACATCAGCTCGGCGACCATCGCGTTCGCCGTCTCGTCTGTCACGACCGTGCCGAGTGTGCAACCGCGGAGTGCACGAAGCTCCGGCAACGGCCAGCTTTCGTCGTCGATCCAGAACACGATCACGAACCGGTCGGGCCCATCCTGGATCGCTCGCAGGATCTGCCGGACGACCAGCGATTCCTGCGCCCGGTCGGCGCCGACGCGCAACCGGTCGTGCTGGCTGATCCGCATCAGCTTGTCGTCCGAGCTCATGTCGACCTTGGCGATCAGGTCACGCACCCGGTCGGCGTGCCCGGCCGGCCTGCCGACCGGCGCCATCCTCGACTCCCGGATCGGGCGGCCACGAACGGCCGCCGGTTTGACGAGGTCCCGCAGGGTTCCGGGGGCGATCCCGAGCACCTCCTCGAGGTGCCCCACCGCACGCAACGAATCCCGGCGGGCAGGTGACGTCCGGCCCGACTGCCAGTGGCTGAGCGCCCCGGCGCTGATCGTGCTGCCCTTGGCACCCAGCCGCCGGACGATCCCCTCCAGGCTCAGCCCGCTCTCGCGAATCGCCACCCGGAGCGTGTCCGCGAACGGATTCGGTAACGGTTCGTTGCCAGGCACAGCCGAATGGTAATCGACGCCGACGCGAAACCCGGCCCTTTCGGACACCGCCGTCCGGGGCCAGGTCTGGACCTTGGTACCGGTCTGCACCGCGGTGGGGCTGAGGGGATCACACTCGTACCAGGATGACCTGGTTGCCGGATTCAGCCAGGAGGAGACGACCGCCATGCCCGGTTCTGACGAGCTGATGGGCCCGGAGGCAGTCGCGCGCCGGTTCCGGCGGCTTCAGCAGCTGGCCAGACACGAGATGATGATCCTCGACAAGCCGCCGTACCTCGTCGAACCGGACGGCCAGGACGCACTGCAACGGCGGATGCAGGCGAGCGGCGTGCGATACCGCACGATCTACCACCGCGGCGCGCTGGATGACACCGACCGGATAGAAGAGCTGCGCTCGCTCGCGATATCCGGCGAGCAGGCCAGGGTGCTACCCGATCTCCCGATGAAACTGGTCATCGCGGACCGGCGGATCGGTCTCGTCCCACAGGACGACGGGGGCTCGCAGGCGGTCCTCCTGGGATCCTCACCCTTGTTGACCGGCCTCATCATCCTGTTCGACATGCTGTGGGAACGCGCGACACCGCTCTGGCCGGGTACCGCGTGCGCGGACGACGGCGGTACCGGCCCACTGACGTCCGACGAACAGCGGCTGCTCGCGCTGCTGGCAGCCGGGCTGACCGACCGCGCCATCGCCAGGAAGCTCGGCGTCGCGCAGCGAACGGTCGAACGGCGGGTTCGCCGGATGATGGACAAGCTCGGCGCGCGTACCCGGCTCCAGGCGGGTCTGCACGCCGCCGGCTGGGAGTGATCCCGGCGGCGGGAAAGTCCGTGAAGGCCTCCTTCCCTACCTTGAGCGTAGGGAAGGAGGCCTTCACGGCGCTCTCCCGGAAATCAGAAGCTATAGCACTGAACGGTGCTTAGCAGCTTCTTGCAGTCGACGACCTTGGTCGCCTTCCCGGTCTGGTTCCGGTTGTCGGTGACGGTGAGCGTCACCGTGTACTTCGCGTCCTTCGACGGGTAGCCGTGCGTCGCCTTGACCCCGGAACCCGTTGTCCCGTCACCGAAGTCCCAGCTGTAGACCAGCGTCGAGCCTTCAGGATCGTTGGACGCCCCCGCGTCGAACGTGCACTGCGGCTGGGCGATGCACGCGTTCTGCGCGATGGACGCGTTCGGCGGCAGGTTGCCCGCCTTGACCTGGTTACGGATCTTGTGCGTCTTACCCGCGTTGTCGGTCACGGTCAGACTGACCGAGTAGTACGCGGCACGGCTGTAGGTATGCGAAACGTTGGCACCAGTACCGGTGGTCCCGTCACCGAAGTCCCAGCTGTACGAGCTGATCGAGCCGTCGGGATCGGTCGACGTCGAGCCGTCGAAGGAACACTTCGCCTCCTCGCTCGAGCAGTTCGCGGTGAACTTCGCCGACGGAGCACCGGGGTCCGCCGGCTTGGGCGGGAAGACGTTCTGGTCGGACAGATCGAGAAGTGGCTCCTTCGCGTTGTCGCCCGAGGTGTCCGTCCACGCGAAGTTCCCTTGTGCCACCAAGGTGTCGCGGATCGCACGAACCCCGGCCCGGTCGGCGGGCCGGTTCCCGCCGGAGGTCAGCCAGGCCGCCGCGCCCGCCACTTGCGGAGCCGCTTGAGAGGTACCCGACCAGTTCGAGAGGCCGCCGTGCTTGCCGGTCGAGACGATGCAGTCGCCGGGTGCGGCGAGATCCACGCCGGGGCCGAAGTTGCTGAAATCGGAAAGCCGGTCGTCGACATTGTTGTTGCCCTGGTTGCAAGCCTTGAAGTCCGGGCCGGTGCCACCCGGTTTTCCATCGCTGTCGGACAACGAGGACACGGTGATGACGTCCGGGATGTTCGCCGGGGTTTGACTGCTGACGTCCTTGCGGCTGTTGCCCGCCGACGCGACCACGACGACACCCTTGTCGATCACGCGGTTGGTCGCGTCCTTGATCGACTGGACGTCCGGGCCGAAGCCGAGGCTCATGTTCACGACCTCGATCTCGCTCGCGTTCGCGGCCACCGAGTCGAGTGCGGCGACGACCCAGGAGTCGTTGCCGTTCCCGTCGTCGTTGAGCACCTTGTACGACCAGAGACGGGCGCCCGGAGCGACACCGACGACATCGCGATCGTTGTCGATCGCGCCGACGATCCCCGCGACGTTGCTGCCGTGGCTCTTCTCGTCGTCCCCGGCGTTCTCCGCGCACGAACCGCTTTGGCAGTCGTACCGCTTCACCAGGTTCAGGTCGGGATGCCGGTAGTCGACGCCCGTATCGAGGACCGCGACGTCGACGTCCACCCGCTCATCGATACCGTCACCGACCTTCAGCCCGGGATTCGTGTTGGCGAAGATCCTTTTGACACCGGTGGAAAGCTGTTGCGCGTCCGCGTGTCCGATGCCGTCGGGCTCCACGTAGGCCACGGCGGGATCGGCCCGTAACGCGCGCACCGCCGCCGGGGAAAGCTCGGCCGAGAACCCCTGAAGTGCCGTGGTGTAGACGAATCCGGTCCGCGCCCCGTGCTCACGGGTGTACCGGACGGCCAGCTCCGCCGGCCGGACGGTGTCCTTCCTGCCTTCCTTCAGTACCACTATGTATCCGCCGGTTTCGGCGGCGGCTGCCGTGACCGGTATGGCCACGATCGACGAGATCGCGAGGAGCGCGGCCGAAACCGCGCCGAACAAGGTCCTTCTCATATTCGCCCACCTGTGATCGCAGGGAAGAGATCGGGATGAAGGTGAAGATTCGTTCTCCAGCCGAAAAGTAAGTGATCCGGCGGGACTCTCGACCGGCGGAAGTCCGCCACTGTCGGAAATCCGTCAAAATACGGAGCAATCTGGTGATCGTCTAACGATCCAAAAGTCTTAGGCCGTTCGCACGAATATCGGAACGCTGAGTAGTCCTTCTTCCCATATTGGTCCAGACCACGTACCGTCTGCGACAACAGCGCTGTTCGCCCGCACGGAGGTGGTCGATGAAGACGCATCCCCGCCTGCTCAAAACAATCGCGGTCGCCGCCGGAGCACTGCTCCTCCCCGCGGCCGCCCTCGTCGCGGGCGGCACACTCGCCGGCGCCGCCACCGCGCCGAGTGCGGCATTCGCCAAAGCGTCCGCTTGGGATACCGGCTACACGGGCCAATACACGATCACCGCCGGCTCGGACGCGCTGACGAACTGGAAGCTCGAATTCGATCTTCCGTCGGGCAGCGCCGTCGGGACGTACTGGGATTCATTGCTGACGACCAGCGGCGGCCACTACACCTTCACGAACCGCAACTACAACGGCAATGTCGCGGCCGGCGCGTCGACCTCGTTCGGGTTCAACGTCTCCGGGACGGCGAGCCCGCAGAACTGTCTGGTCAACGGGCTTCCCTGCACCGGTGGTGCCATCCCCACCACCAGTGCGCCGACGACACCCACCACTCCGCCCACGACCACGGCGCCGCCGACCACGAACAACCCCCCGACCCCGGCGGGGGCGATGGCGGCGGCGCCCTACTACATGCCACTCGACAACGCCCCGCAGGACATCGGTGCCGCGATCGCCGCCAGCGGGCAGAAGAGCTACATCCTCGCCTTCGTGCTGGCACCCAACGGTGGCGGCTGCACACCGACGTGGGACGGGAACGCGCAACAGCCGGTCGGTTCCGACACGGCCGTCGCGGCGAAGGTCCGGACCATCCGTCAGGCGGGCGGCGACGTGTCCGTGTCGTTCGGCGGCTACAACGGACTGGAGCTCGGAAAGGCCTGTGGTGACGTGACTTCTCTCGCGAACGCCTACCAGGCGGTGATCGACAAGTACTCGCTCACCCACATCGATCTCGACATCGAGGGCGACGACCTCGGCGACGTCCCCAATGAGACGAAACGGTTCCAGGCGATCAAGACGCTCAAGCAGCGCAACCCGAACCTGCACGTTTCCCTCACCCTGCCGACGACCACGGTCGGGCTGTCCGATCTCGGCAAGGCGGAGATCCAGCGCGCCAAGGACAACGGCGTGGTCATCGACCTCTACAAGATCATGGCCTTCGACTACGGCGGCCCCGGCGGGAGCATGGCTTCGGACGTCCAGCGCGTGATGGGACTCGTCCACGGCCAGCTGAAGGCGCTCCGGCCGGAACTCGACGACAACGGCGTCTACGCCCGGACCGGGCTGATCCTGATGAACGGCCATACCGATCAGCCGAGTGAACTGTTCACTGTGGACAGTTTCCGGACGCTGCTCGGCTATGTGCAGAGCCACAAGCTCGGCCGATTCTCCTTCTGGTCCCTCAACCGGGACCGCGTGTGCACCGGCAACGTCGGCTGGGTCGACGGCAAGTGCAGCAGTGTCTCCCAGCAACCGTACGACTTCTCCAAGATCATCGCCCAGTACCAGGGTTAGGAGTGGAATTTGTCCAGAAAGAGATGGCATCTCATCGGATTGCTCACCGCCGCGGCGGCGCTCGCGGTGGGACTGGTGACCGTTCCCGCGAACGCGGCGGGCGGCGCCGGCGCAACGTTCACGAAAGGCTCGGACTGGGGTACCGGCTGGGAAGGCAAGTACACGGTCGCGAACAACTCGGGCGGCAGCCTCGCCACATGGACCGTGGAGTTCGACCTCGCGGCCGGGCACACGATCAGCTCGCTGTGGGACGGCAGCTACACCGTCTCCGGCCAGCACGTAACGGTCAAGAACACCTGGAACGGCAACGTCGGTAACGGCGCCTCGGTGAGCTTCGGCTTCAACGTCAGGTACTCCGGCGGCTACAGCGCACCGGCCAACTGCAAGCTCAACGGCGCCTCGTGCGATCCGGGTGGCACCAACCCGACGAACCCACCGACCACGACCACCCCGCCAACGACGAATCCGCCGACCACGACGACAACGTCGAATCCGAACCCGAACCCGGGTGCGAAGAAGAACCTCGGCTACTTCGTGCAGTGGGGCGTCTACGGCCGCAACTACCACGTCAAGAACATCCACACCTCCGGCTCCGCCTCGAAACTGACGCACATCAACTACGCGTTCGGCAACGTGACGAACGGGCAATGTTCGGCGAACGACGACCCCTACGCCGACTACGACAAGTTCTACGACGCGGCGTCCAGTGTGGACGGTGTCTCGGATACCTGGGACGCCGGCACGATCCGCGGTAACTTCAACCAGCTGCGCAAGCTGAAGAAGATGTACCCGCACATCAAGGTCCTCTGGTCGTTCGGCGGCTGGACCTGGTCCGGTGGCTTCGGCCAGGCCGCGCAGAACCCGGCCGCGTTCGCGAATTCCTGCTACAACCTGCTGAAGGACCCCCGCTGGGCGGATGTCTTCGACGGGATCGACATCGACTGGGAGTACCCGAACGCCTGTGGTCTCAGCTGTGACACCAGCGGTGCGGCGGCGTTCAAGAACATGATGCAGGCTCTGCGTGCCAAGTTCGGCCAGAGCCATCTGGTCACGGCGGCGATCACCGCGGACGCCAGCAACGGCGGCAAGCTCGACGTGGCCGACTATGGCGGCGCCGCCGCGTACGTCGACTGGTACAACGTAATGACGTACGACTTCTTCGGTGCTTGGGCAGCGCAGGGCCCGACCGCTCCGCACTCCCCCCTGACGTCCTACACCGGTATCCCGCAAGCCGGGTTCAACTCGGACGCGGCCATCCAGAAGCTCAAGACCAAGGGCGTCCCGGCGAGCAAGCTGTTGCTGGGCATCGGTTTCTACGGTCGGGGCTGGACCGGCGTCACACAGGCCACCCCGGGTGGCACCGCGACCGGCGCCGCACCGGGCACCTACGAGGCGGGTATCGAGGACTACAAGGTCCTCAAGAACACCTGCCCGGCCACCGGAACCGTCGCCGGAACCGCGTACGCCAAGTGCGGTAGCAACTGGTGGAGCTACGACACCCCGGCGACCATCGGCGGGAAGATGACCTACACCAAGAACCAGGGGCTCGGCGGCGCCTTCTTCTGGGAACTCACCGGTGACACGACCAATGGTGAGCTCATCACGGCCATGCGCAACGGCCTGAACTGAAAGAGCTGAACATGGCAAAGCGGAAATGGCTCCAGGCCCTCGGGCTGGTCTCCGCTGCCGCAACGGTCGGCGCGGTCCTCGTGATCGCGCCGGCCTCCGCGGCGGGCGGCGCTGGCGCCGCCTTCTCCAAAGGCTCCGATTGGGGCACCGGCTGGGAAGGCAAGTACACGGTCACCAACAACTCGGGTTCGAACCTTCCCACGTGGACGGTCGAATTCGATCTCCCGTCCGGGCATACGGTCAGCTCGCTGTGGGACGGCAGCTACACCGTCTCCGGCCAGCACGTGACCGTCAAGAACACCTGGAACGGGAACCTCGGCAACGGCGCCTCGGTGAGCTTCGGCTTCAACGTGAAGTACTCCGGTTCCTCACTCCGCTCCGGCGAACTGCAAACTCAACGGCGGTTCATGTGACCCGGGCGGGAGCAACCCGACCAACCCGACGACCGCCGACCACCCCGAGCGAACCCGCCGACGACCACGACCAGCAACAACCCGCAACCGGGTGGCCGTGGCGCGCCGTATCTCTACATGGGCTGGGGCAACCCGCCCAACCCGCAGACGGTCATGAACGCGACCGGGGTCAAGTGGTTCACCATGGCGTTCATCAATGCCTCCGGTGGATGCAACCCGGCGTGGGACAGCAGCCGTCCGCTGCAGGGCAGCGCGGACGCGAACGCGATCGCGCAGATCAAGGCGGCGGGTGGCCAGGTCGTCCCGTCGTTCGGCGGGTGGAGCGGTAACAAGCTCGGCCCGAACTGCTCGACACCGGAAGCGCTCGCCAACGCCTACCAGCAGGTGATCAACGCCTACGGGCTGAAGGCGATCGACATCGACATCGAGAACACCGACGAGTTCGAGAACGCGACCGTGCAGGACCGCATTCTCACCGCCCTGCGGATCGTGAAGGCCAACAACCCCGGCCTGCAGACGATCGTCACCATCCCGACGACGACCACCGGCCCCGGCTGGTGGGGTCTTCGCCTGATCGATCAGGCGAAGGCACTGAACACCAACATCGACCTCATCACCATCATGCCGTTCGACTTCGGCGGTGGCGCGGATATGTACGCGAGCACCATCAACGCGACGAATGGACTGAAGGAAAAGGTGAAGTCGACGTTCGGGTTGACGGATGCCCAGGCGTACAACCGCATTGGCATCTCCGGGATGAACGGTGTTTCGGACCAGCAGGAGCTGACCAGTCTCGACACCTGGACCAGGATCACCAACTGGGCCAAGTCGAACAACCTCGGCAGGCTGTCCTTCTGGTCGGTCAACCGTGACCGTCCCTGCCCCGGGCAGCCGGTCAACTCGAGTTGTAGCAGCATCGCGCAGAATGACTGGGACTTCACCAGGGTGACGGCCGGCTTCTGAGTTCGTAAAGGAAACTGTCTTTCAAACGGGCCCGCGCCGAGCACTATGGCGTGGGCCCGTTCTTCTGCCCCTCCGCATTGACATCGGATGTTTGGTGACTTACTTTCGGGATGTCTCGGCGCCGAGGAAGGGCTACCCCGATGCGCTCACTCCTGCGACTCTCCGGTTTTCTTTTAGGAATACTGCTCGCCGTGACCGCAGGCGCGGTTCCGGCCGACGCCGAGCCAGGCCACCCTGAACAGGTCTATACATCTGATGACCCGTTCACCTCTCAGCGGACGTCATGGTTCCGGCAGGACCGCTTCGGCATGTTCATCCACTTTGGAGCGTATTCGCGGCTCGAAGGCGAATGGCGGCGTCCTGACGGAACCCTGTGCCAGGACGCGGAGTGGATCCAGCGCCAGTGCGCGGTTCCCAAGGCGGAGTACGAAAAGCTCATCGAAGACTTCGACCCGGCGAAGTTCGACGCGAAGGAGATCGTGTCGCTGGCCAAGGCCGCGGGGCAGCGCTACATCGTGATCACCAGCAAACATCACGACGGCTACGCGATGTGGCCGACGAAGGTCAACAAGTGGAACCTGCGCGACCACTCGTCGTTCGACAGGAACCGTGACATCCTCGCCGAGCTCAAACACGAAGCCGACCGGCAGGGCATCAAGCTCGGCCTCTACTACTCGATCTGGGACTGGCACGATCCCGACGCCGCCAACCCCGCGACGTTCTCCGCCTACCGCGAGCGGATGCGCGCGCAGCTCACCGAACTCGTCGAGAACTACGACCCCGCGGTGCTCTGGTTCGACGGCGACTGGGCGACCACGAACCCGGTCAATCCGTGGAAACGGGAGTACGGCGCGGAACTCGAGTCCTACCTGCGTGAGCTGTCACCCCGGATGATGATCAACAACCGGATCGGGTTCCGGCCGGAGGGCGTGAAGCACCGGCGGGTCGTCGACGGCGATTTCGGTACGCCGGAGCAGAGCATTCCCACCGCGCAGGTGGACGCCCAGCTGTGGGAGTCGTGCATGACGATCGCCGCGAAATGGGGATTCGCGCGCTGGGACACGAAATGGAAGGACGCGGGCGTGCTGACCCGCAACCTGATCGACATCGCCGCGCGCGGCGGGAACTACCTGCTCAACGTCGGCCCGGACCGGAATGGCGCCGTTCCACGGGAGGCCGCGGATCGTCTGCGCGCCATGGGTTCCTGGCTCGGCACGGTCGGCCAGAACCGGGCCGTGCACGGTGCGGAGGCGGCCGGGCTCGTCGCCGATCCGGAGTGGGGTTCGGTCAGCCGCAACGGAAACCGGCTCTACGCGTCGGTCTACTCCTGGCCCGGCGCGGGAAACCGCCTGCATCTCAAGGCCAACGACGACTTCACCGTGCTGGGCGCCCGAGTGCTCGGCAGTGGCCAACGGATGCGGGTCGAGCGCGCCGGTGACGGCTACGACCTGATTCCCTCCGGTGACGCGACGAACGGTGTGGCCACGGTCATCGAGCTCACTATCCTGCCGGAACTCGGTGCGCCGTGGAGCTTCGGGCGGGGCCTGAAAGCCGAGTACTTCCCGAACCCGACCCTGTCCGGCGAACCCGCACTCCGCCGGACGGACGCGAATCTGAACTTCTCCTGGCGGTACACCGGTTCTCCGGCGGACGGCTTTTCGGCCCGATGGACCGGTTTCGTCCAGCCGCGGTACAGCGACACCTACACCTTCGCCACTGTTTCGGACGACGTCGCCAAGGTATGGATCGACGGGAAGCTCGTCATCGACGCGAGCGAACCGCATGAGGTCCAGATCGACAAGGCGACCGTGGAACTTCAGGCGGGCAAGCGATATCCGATCAAGGTCGAATACGCCGAGCACACCGGCGAGGCCTTCTTGAAACTGCTGTGGTCGAGCCCGAACCAACGGCAGGAGATCGTCCCCCGAGACCGGTTGCACCCCGCCGGATAGACCGCCGAAAGGAAGATCATCGTGGATGTTCCTGACCTGTCCCGCCGTTCCGCGCTCAAGTTGTCCGCACTCGCCCTGGTCCCGCCGGCGCTGATGGTGGCGACGGCGACGCCCGCGCTGGCGTGGACGCAGACCCCGTTCACCTACAACATCCAGAAGCCGTACGACCTTCCGCAGAGCGCGCGCTACACCAATTCCGGTGGCGTCGCCACGTTATGGGTCTATGACACCGACAAACCACATACGTCGACCAGCAACACCGACCCACGCACGGAAATGCGCTGGCACCAGGAATACACGACGGGTAAGCGCGCCTGGCAAGGCGAGGTCTACATCCCGTCAGGCACCAACGGCGCCACTGTCATGCAGATCCTCCGGGTCAGCGGCGGCGCCCCCGGCAGCGGTGCGACGGACCTGATGATCAATGTGGTCAACGCACAGGGCGGCAGGTTGCAGGCGCCCTACAGCGAAGACGTGGTCGCGACCGGGGTCTACAACAAGTGGGTCAAACTCCGGGTCGAGCACACCGCCACCACCGGAACCGGCTCGATCAGGATCTATGTCAACGACGCACTCACGTTCACGAAGTCGGACAACGGCGCGGCCACCCGGCATTTCAAGAACGGCGTATATCACCACGGCACCGGCCGCGCCGAGGCCCGCTTCCGCAACCTCAGGTACTACGTCGAGTAGCCACCGGATGTTATGAACGGACCTTTCCTAACATTTTCTGTTAGGAAAGGTCCGTTCATAACACGACCACCACTACGGCAGGGCGTTCAGGAACGGCTCGTGGCTGTTCTGGAATTCCCAGTTGTAGTACCGGTCCCAGTTGATCGACCACGTCATCAGCCCGCGCAGCGCCGGTGAGGCCCCGCCGCGCAACGTGTAGGACCCACACCCGGAGTTCTTCACCAGGCAGTTCAACGCGGACTGTACGGCCGCCGGAGCGGTGTAGCCGTTGCCCGCGCTGACCGCGGCCGGGAGGCCGAAGGCGATCTGGTCCTCACGCAGGCCTGGGAACCGGATTCCGGTCGTGGCAACGGTGAATCCGGCCTTGACCATGTCGGTCATCGCGATGTGGAAGTCCGCGCCGCCCATGAAGTGATACTGGTTGTCCAGGCCCATCACCGGACCGGAGTTGTAGTCCTGGACGTGCAGCACGGTCAGCGCGTCGCGCATCGCGTGGATGACCGGCAGGTACGAGCCGGTGCGGTTGTCGCCGCCACCGATGCTGCCGTAGAACTGGTAGCCGGTCTGGACGAAGAACGTCTCCGGCGCCATGGTGAGCACGAATCCCGAGCCATAGCGGGCTTTCAGCGTCTTCAACGCGGAGATCAGGTTCACGATCACCGGCGTCGTCGGGCTGCGGAAGTCGCTGTCACCGGCGTTGAGGTACAGCGAGTGGCCTTCGAAGTCGATGTCGAGACCGTTGAGGCCGTATCGGTCGATGATCGCGGAAACCGAGTTGACGAAAGCGTCCCGCGCACCCGTGCTGGTGAGCTGGACCTGGCCGTTCTGGCCGCCGATCGAGATCAGCACCTTCTTGCCCTGGGCCTGTTTGGCGCGGATCGCGGCGATGAAGTCCGCTTCGCTTTCGACGTTCGGGCATTCCGCCACCGGGCAGCGGTTGAAGCGGATGTCGCCGGAGGTCACCGAGGTCGGCTCACCGAAGGCGAGGTTGACGATGTCCCAGGCCGCCGGGACGTCGGCCATCCGCGTGTAGCCGGAGCCGTTGGCGAAACTCGCGTGCAGGTAACCGATCAACGCGTGCTTCGGCAGTCCGGTGTTGACGCAGCCGGACGTCGTACCACTGACCTCGGTGGTCTTGGCCGACTCGCCGGCGCTGTTGTACGCGGCCACGGAGTAGCTGTGCGAGGAACAGGCCGCCAGACCGGAAATGGTGGCGGAAGTTCCGGTCACGGTCGCGCGCACGGCGGTGCCTTCGTACACGCGGTAACCGGTGACCGTGCCCGCCGAGGCGCCCCACGAGAGCGCGATCGACGAGTTCGTCACGGCGCCGACGGCCGGGTTGCCCGGCGTCGCCGGACCGCCCGGGTTGCCGCCGCCCGGGCCGTCGAAGCTGATGTCGTCCGCGTAGTACGTGCCCGAGCCGTACCAGCCGTGGACGTACACCTCGGCCGTCGTCTGCGTCCCCGACGTCGTGAAGGACAGCGACAGCTGGGTGTAGGAGGTCGCGGCCGTCCAGGTCGACGGACCACCGGTGACCCCGAGATAGACCGGGTTTCCGTTCACCCAGGCGGAGACCGCGTAGGTCGTGTTCGGCTGGACGGACACCGTCTGTGCACATTTCCCGGTCGTCGAACCCGGCGTGACCGCGACGGCGCGACCGCCCGAATGCACCGGTGAGGTCACGGCCGTGCCGCCGGCGCACGACCAGCCCGACGTCGAGCCGGCCTCGAAACCGGGATTGGTGAGCAGATTGGCCGCGTTCGCGATGCCTGCGCCGGTCACCAGGCCGGCGAACGTGAGCACGAGAACGGCCAGGAAGGCCAGGGGTCTGGAACGCCTCATCGCGGATCCTCCAGATCAAAAGGCGGCGGAATGCCGTTACGGCCAATTGTCTAGACCAATGTGCGGAAAGTCCATAGCCGGTTCCCCACCAGGGCCGAAAGACCCGACCGGTCCAGGCTGCTGTACCGGTGTGACTCGCGAACGCGCTCCGTAACGTCGGAGGCGCCACAAAACGGCTGGGGGTACAGGGAGGTGGGGATGATGGGAACTCACAGGACCGTGCCGAGAACGGCCCATCCGGCGTGATGACCGTGTCGGAAGCCGTGCGCCCGACGTATTCGCCCCGGCCGGGAGAACCGGACGGCGAATTGGTCCGTGCGGCGATAAGTGGTGACCGGCCGGCGATCGCGAGCCTGCTGGCGATGCTCCGGCCGATCGTGTTCCGGTACTGCGCGGGCAGGCTGGGCGGGACACACCGCGGCATCTCCAGCGCCGAGGACTGCGCGCAGGACGTGCTGATGGCCGTCCTGGTCGCCTTGCCGCGCTATCGCTACCAGGACAGCAGCTTCCTGCCGTACGTCTTCGGGATCGCCTCCCACAAGGTCGCCGACGTCCGGCGAAATCTCGCCCGCGATCCGTCGGCACCGGTGCCCGACCCGGAGCCGGAATCGGACGGTCCGGCGAACCCGACGTTCGAAGAGGTCGAGCGGGCCGATCGGAGCCGCCGGCTCTCGCGGCTGTTCAAGGTTCTTTCGACGCGCCAACGGGATGTGCTGGTGCTGCGGGTCATCCTCGGCTTCAGCGCGATGGAGACGGCCGACGCGCTCGGCATGGCCAGCGCGGGCGCGGTACGGGTCACCCAGCATCGCGCGCTCAACGAACTGCGCCGGGTCCTGCGGCAGGATCCCGGTTTCGCCGAGGGAATCGCCCTGTTCTAACCCGCACCTCACGTGATCAGAGGGGCCACACGCGTGATTGGAGGGGCCACACGCGTGTGGCCCCTCCAATCACGTGTGTGGCCCGTTCAATCACGTGAGTGACGCGGAAGCTACGCCTTCCGGCGCTGGGAGGCGTAGACGGCGGCAGCCGTGCGGCGTTCGAAGCCGAGTTTGTGCAGCAGTGACGACACGTAGTTCTTGACCGTTTTCTCCGCCAGGTAAAGCTTTTCCGCGATCTGGCGGTTGGTGAGGCCGTCGGCGATGTGGTCGAGCACGCGCCGTTCCTGCGGGCTCAGCTGTTCGTACCGCGGGTCCGGGAGTTCGCTCTCGCCGCGCAGCTTGTTCATCACCGACGCAGTCAGCGTGCTGTCCAGGAGCGAGCCGCCCGCGGCGACCGTGCGGACGGCCTTGACGAGCGCTCCGCCGGAAACCTGCTTGAGCATGTACCCGGCCGCGCCGGCCATTATGGCGCCGAACAACGCGTCGTCGTCCGAGTAGGACGTCAGCATCAGGCAAGCCGGCGGCGGGTCGACCGACGCCCTGATCTCGCGGCAGACACTGATCCCCTCCCCGTCCGGCAGCCGGACGTCGAGCACCGCCACCTGCGGTTTGACCGCGGGGATCCGCACGTACGCCTCGGCGGCCGTGGAGGCTTCGCCGACCACGGTGAGATCCTCTTCGGCCTCGAACACGGTCTTCAGCCCGGTACGGACGAGTTCGTGATCGTCCAGCAGGAACACCGAAA
Source organism: uncultured Actinomycetota bacterium (assembly GCA_963766045.1). Taxonomy (GTDB): domain Bacteria; phylum Actinomycetota; class Actinomycetes; order Mycobacteriales; family Pseudonocardiaceae; genus Amycolatopsis. Next base: position 1,089,805 of record CAVXYN010000004.1, read on the forward strand.
TCGTCATCCAACACTCCCTGCTCGACCACGGACCGGCAGTTCTACCCGCCACTCCAGCCTTGTCCCGCCTTCACTGACCGCTTCGACGGCGAACGACCCGTTCCACCGGGCCGCTCGCTCGGCGAGGTTCGCGACCCCGCTCCGATGCCCCGGTTCAGCGGGCATCCCGATTCCGTTGTCCACCACCGCCAAGCTCAGGAACCGCCCGTCGCGGTCGACCGAGACGTCGACCGAGACCGAAGTCGCTTCGGCGTGCCTCACCACATTGGACAGCGCCTCGCGCAGCGTCGCGATGAGATCCGAGCGGACCACGTCGGGCACCGACGAGTCGAGCGGCCCGTCGAACCCGACCCGGGGTTCGGAAGCGCAACCGGCGTCGAGGGCGACGCGCAGCAGTTCCGAGCGCAGGCTGCCCTGCGCCTCGGCGGGCTCCTGCAGGGAAAAGATGCTGTTGCGGATCTCGCGGATCGTGCGGTCGATCTCGTGCGCGAATCCGGTGACCCGCTCGGCTACGGCAGGCTCCCCCGCCAGCCGGCTCAGCCCCTCCAGGCCTAGGCCGATCGCGAACAGCCGCTGGATCACGAGGTCGTGGAGGTCGCGGGCGATCCGGTCACGGTCCTCGAAGACGGCGAGCCGCTGCCGGTCCTGTTGCGCGCGGGCGAATTCGACAGCCAGCGCCGCATGACCCGCGAAGGTCTCCGCGAGCTGGACGTCGGAGGCGGAAAACGGTGTCTTGTCGCGGAACTTGGCCACCAGGAGGACGCCGAGCTTCTCGTCACCGGCTATCAGCGGGACCGCGATCGTCGAGTCGAGGTCCTTGATCATCGCGGGCACCGAGATACCGCGTTCTCCCTGGTGCTCGATCACCTTCTCCCCGTACTGGCGCACCACCACGGGCTTGCCGCTGGTGAAGGCCATCCCGGTGGCGGTGCCCTTCATCGGCACGGTGAGCCCGGCGAGCCGGTCGGCGTCCGGACCGGGCGGCTCGACGATCTCGAAGACCAGGACCCCGTCACCGCGCGGCCGCGCGACCGCCCCGGCGGAACCGCCCGAGACCACCCGGGCGCGTTCGGCGATCAGACGCAGCGTCGCCGTCAGATCCTGGTCGGCCAGCAACGCTCCGGTGACGTGGTACGACGCTTCAAGCCAGCGTTCACGCCGCTGCAACTGGTCGAACAGACCGGCGTTCTCGATCACCACACCGGCCGCGGCGGTGAGTCCGAGGAGGAGATCTTCGTCGGATTCGGTGAACTCCTCACCGTCCGTTTTGGGGGCGAGATACAACATGCCGAAGATCCGGCCGCGCACGCGGACCGGGACCACGCGGGACTCTTCGGGGGTCGGCGGGGCCTGCCAGGCGTCGCCGACCCGGATGAACTCATCCGAATCGAGGACGCTCAGTGCGCCGAACGGGGCACCGGTCTGCTCGCAAGCGGATTCGACGAGACGCAGCAGGACGTCGGGAACGCTGAGATCGTGGGCGATCCCCGCCACCGCGTCCAGGATTCTGGGCGCCTTGGCGTCACCCGCCGTACTCACCCGCCGCACTGGCGTCACCGTCCCGGAGTAACTCCCCGGGCAGTGGGGTCAGGAATGACAAACGCGCCCGGATCGCTCATCTGGTGCGTCGATCACGGAGTGTGCTTCGTTACCCGACGCGCCGAGGATCCTCCTACCGGTTACCGACTCGAGGGGAATCCGCAGGTATCGCGCGTCGTTCTGGCCTGTCCAGCAGCCCAACGGCAATGTGGCGAGCTCGGCTATCACGATCGGGTCACGCACCTCCGTGGCACGCCCCAGCACGGTGACGAACCAACCGCTCAGCAGATCGGGGGCGAACTCGTCGACGGCGAACGCGACCACATTGTCGAGCACGCCGGCGAACAGCGCCGTGTGCGACGATGCGCAGACCACGATCCCGCCGTGATGCACCACGAACCGCACGGGCTGGATGGCGGGCAGGGCCCGGGAGGTGAACACCACCCGGCCGACCCCGCCGCCCGCGAGCAGCGCCAGGCACTGCTCGCGCTCGAGGTTCTCGAGACCCAAGGAGTCGGACATCGGCATCCCCGCGTTCCCGTCGCACCAAACTACGTCGAGGTCCACGGTCCCGCCCTTACCGACTCGCCGGTAGGGCCGATGTACCCGGCCCGTTCCGTTACCGGTTTTCGTCAGGCTTTTTCGAGGAGGATCAGCGGGATTTCGCGGTCCGTTTTCTTCTGGTAGCCCTCGTAGTTCTTGAAGTCCGCGGTGATCTTCGGCCACAGGCGGGCACGCTGCTCGGAGTCGGCGATCCGGGCGATCATCGGCTGCGCGGACTCACCCTTGAGGGTCACCTGGACCTCGGGGTTGTCGCGGAGGTTGAGGAACCAGGCGGGGTGCGTGTCGTCGCCACCGCGGGAGGCCACGATGACGTACGCGTCGCCGTCACGCAGGGGCGAGGTCAGCAGCACGGTACGGGGCTGGCCGGATTTGCGGCCGATGGTGGTCAGCTCCAGCACGGTCATGCCGGCGACCTCCCAACCGGCTCGGCCACCGCTGAGCTTGAGGATGACACGGTGGACGGCGTTCATGGTCTTCAGCTGGAAATCACTGGGCATACGGAGAAGGCTACTCCACTTTGATCGCGGCTTCTATACCGTCCAGTAACACGGCCAGTGAGGCCTCGAACGTCTCCCGCGCCTCCTGCTCCAGATAGGGGACGGTCTCGTCATCCATCCGGAAGGCGTGCTCGCTCTCCATCCAGGTCACCGTCGGGAAGCGTTCGGCGAAATCGGGTGCGACCTCGAGCAGCACGGCCGACCGGGCGAACCACCACTCGTCGTCGGACTGCCCCGTCGCCTGCTCCGCCATCCGCGACTCGGCCGCCGTCCGGACCGACTCGCGCACACAGCCGAACAGTGCGCCGACCAGCCGGCGCAGCACCAGCGGCGGCAACCCGGTCCGGCGCAGGATCTTCACCTGCGTCTCGAGCACGACGTACTCGTTCGGCCCCAGCACCGGCCGCGCCTGCGAGACCTGCAGGATCCACGGATGCCGCAGGTAGAAGTCCCACAGATCGTGCGCCCAGCCGACGACGTCGGAGCGCCAGCCCTCGCCGTCGTACGAGCTCGGCAGCTCCGCGAGCGCCTTGTCGTACATGAGGTCGAGCAGCTCGCTCTTGCTCGGGACGTAGGTGTAGAGCGCCATGGCCGTGCGCCCGAGCCGGTCACCGACCGCCCGCATCGACAGGCCCGTCATACCCTCGGCGTCGGCGATCGCGATCGCCGTGTCGACGATCAGGTCCACCGAAAGCCCCGGTTTCGGCCCCGGCCGCTCGGTCGCGGGCGCGTCCGTCCGCCACAGCAGGGCCATCGAACGCTTCGGGTCCCCCTGTGCCGCGTAGACGACCACCGGTAACTCCTTACACCCTAAACTGACATCTGCTACCCTCACTTTACAGCCTAAAGAGTTCGCGTGTTCTACCCAGGGGAGTCCTATGCCTTCGGCCGCCGACAGCCACGAAATGATCCAGGTGCGCGGTGCCAGAGAGAACAACCTCGCCGATGTCTCGGTCGACATCCCGAAGCGCCGCCTCACCGTTTTCACCGGGGTCTCGGGCTCCGGGAAGTCGTCACTGGTGTTCGGCACCATCGCCGCCGAGTCGCAGCGGCTGATCAACGAGACCTACACCGCGTTCATCCAGTCCTTCATGGCGCCGGTCGGACGGCCGGACGTGGACACGCTGCACAACCTGAGCGCGGCGATCATCGTCGACCAGGAGCGGATGGGGGCCAATTCCCGCTCCACGGTCGGCACCGCGACCGACGCGCACACGATGCTGCGGATCGTCTTCAGCAGGCTGGGACAGCCGCATGTCGGCACGTCGGGTGCGTTCAGCTTCAACCTGCCGGAGGGGATGTGCCCCGAATGCGAGGGCCTGGGCAGGGTCACGACGATCGACGTCGACCAGCTGGCCGACAGGGAGCTTTCGCTCAACGAAGGGGCGATCACCGTCCCGAACTTCGCGCCGGGCACCTGGTACTGGAAGGGCCTCGCGGAGTCCGGGTTCGTCGATCCGGACGTCAAGCTGAAGGACTACACCCCGCAGCAGTGGGACGACTTCATGTACAAGCCCGCCACGAAGGTGCAGCTCGGCGGGATGAACACCACCTACGAAGGCCTGCTGGTGAAGGTCCAGCGGCTCTTCCTGGCCAAGGACAAGGAGGCGATGCAGGCGCATGCCCGGACGTTCGTGGACCGGGCCGTCACCTTCGAACAGTGCCCGGCCTGCCAGGGCGCACGGCTCAACCAGGCGGCGCTGTCGTCGAAGATCGACGGCCTGAACATCGCCGACTGCTCGGCCATGCAGATCAGCGACCTGGCCGACTTCGTGCGCAAACTCGACGACCCGTCGGTCGGCCCGCTGATGGCGACCCTGCGCGGCACCCTCGAGTCGCTGGTGGAGATCGGGCTCGGCTACCTGAGCCTCAACCGCGAATCCGGGACGCTTTCCGGCGGTGAGGCGCAGCGCGTGAAGATGGTGCGGCACCTGGGTTCCAGCCTCACCGACGTCACCTATGTCTTCGACGAGCCGACCGTCGGCCTCCATCCGCACGACATCCAGCGGATGAACGACCTCCTGCTTCGCTTGAAGGACAAGGGGAACACGGTGCTCGTCGTCGAGCACAAACCGGAGACGATCGAGATCGCCGACCACGTCGTCGACCTCGGGCCGGGCGCCGGACCGAACGGCGGGCAGATCTGTTTCACCGGCGATGTCTCCGACCTGCGCAAATCCGGCACGCTCACCGGCAGGCACCTCGACCATCGGGCTCAGCTGCGGGAGAACGTACGCGAGGCCGCCGGGCATATCCCGATCCGCGGCGCCGGCCTGCACAACCTCAAGGACGTCGACGTCGACATCCCGCTCGGCGTGCTGACCGTGGTCACCGGGGTCGCCGGTTCGGGCAAGAGCTCGCTCATCCACGGCTCACTGTCCACAAGGGACGACGTCGTCGTGCTCGACCAATCGGCGATCCGCGGTTCGCGGCGGAGCAACCCGGCGACCTACACCGGTCTGCTGGACCCGATCCGGGCGGCGTTCGCCAAGGCCAACGGCGTCAAGGCCGCCCTGTTCAGCGCGAACTCCCAAGGCGCGTGCCCGAAGTGCAAGGGCATCGGGCTGATCTACACCGACCTCGCGATGATGGCCGGGGTGGCGACGGTCTGCGAGGAGTGCGAGGGCAAGCGGTTCACCGCCGAAGTGCTGACGTACCGACTGAACGGCAAGAACATCAGCGAGGTGCTCGCGATGCCGGTCGCCGAGGCTCGCGAGTTCTTCACGCGTGGCCAGGCGCGGACGATCCTCGACCGGCTTTCCGATGTGGGGCTTGGCTATCTCGGCCTCGGACAGCCGCTCACGACGTTGTCCGGCGGCGAGCGCCAGCGCATCAAACTGGCGATCAGGATGGCGGAGAAGTCCGCGACCTACGTACTCGACGAGCCGACGACCGGTCTGCACCTCGCCGACGTCGACCAGTTGCTCGGGCTGCTGGACCGGCTCGTCGACGACGGGAACACCGTGGTCGTCATCGAGCACCACCAGGCCGTGATGGCGCACGCCGACTGGATCGTCGATCTCGGTCCCGGGGCCGGCGTGGACGGCGGCGAGGTCGTCTTCACCGGCACACCCACCGAACTGGTCGCCAAGAGCGAAACCCTGACCGCACAGCACCTGCGGACCTACGTCGGCTGGGAGGGGCGATGAGCACGCTCCCCCTTCGGTTCATGAGCGTCACCGAGGTCTCCCGGGTGACGCCGCGGATGGTCCGCGTGACCTTCGGCGGTGACGACCTCGCCGATTTCGGTTACCAGGAACCGGATCAGCAGGTGAAGCTGTACTTCCCCCGGCCGGGGCAGAACGCGCCGCGCCTGCCCGAGGCCGGGGACGACTTCATGAGCTGGTACCAGGCCTTCGGCGAGATCCCGGCGGACGAGCAGCCGTGGACACGCAGCTACACGCTCCGCGCGCACGATCCGGACTCGGGGCGGATCGTCATCGATTTCGTTCTCCACGACGACGCCGGCCCGGCGACCCGCTGGGCGGCGTCGGCGTCGCCGGGCGACACCCTCGGCATGTTCGGGCCTTCGGCGCTGTTCGCCAGGAAACACCCCTTGCGTCAGTCCATTGAGGACGGTGACTGGCTGCTCGTGGCCGGGGACGAGACGGCGCTTCCGGCGATCGGCTCGATCGTGGAATCGTTGCCCGCCGGGAAACGTGCACTGGTCTTCGTCGAGGTGACCGGCGCTTCGGAGGAGCAACGGTTCACGTCGGCAGGCGACATCTCGCTGGTCTACCTCCATCGCGACGGTGTCCAGGCAGGGCACAGTTCCTTACTCGTCGATGCCGTCCGCGCGGTGGAGTTCTTGCCCGGCAACGTCTTCGCCTGGCTGGCCGCCGAGGCCGGCGTGGTGCGCTCGCTACGGCGGAACCTCGTCGAACGCGGTGTCGCCAAGCGGTCGATCGAATTCACCGGGCACTGGCGGCTGAAGCTCACCCAGGACGACGCGCCGACCGAGGAGGACCTGGCGGAGGCGCAGGAACGGCTCGTGAGCGGTAATGACGGTTAGAACCGTCACTAGCACTCACGAGCCGACTCGTAGCCCACCACCGCTGTCAGCACCGTGTAGGCGCCGATCGCGATCCAGACCAGCCCTACGCGCCGCTGTTCGGTCCAGTCCGCGAAGCGCAGCAGCCAGGCCAGCCCGGGCAGGATCAGGATCGCGTGCATCGCGACGGCATGCAGCGGCTTCAGCGCGCCGGCGGTGGTGTACGCGGCCTGCGGGTCGCCGCCGCGCGCCTCGACCACGCCACTCGCGATCATCGCGGCGCCCGTGCCGAGTGCCACGAGCAGCGCGAGCAGCCCGAAGCGCACCGCGAGCCGCATGCTGGGCGACGTCTCACCTTCACCGCGCATCGCGGCGGCCGCGAAGGAGACGGCGGTCAGGATGAGCACGCCACCGCCCGCCGCGAGGGTCGTGGACACGGCGTTGTCGAAGCCGGTCTCGAAGTTGAAATGTGACGGCACCCCACGCCAGGCCTGCATGCTGACGAGCGCGGTCTCGACGACGCTCGCGCCGGTGAACACGCCGAGCAGGACGTTCCGCACCCGCGGCCGCACCGAGACGTACGACGTCGCCCAGGCCACCGAGACGAGCGTCAGCCCGAACGACAGGCCGAAGGTGACCGCCTTGCGCATCGACAGCGGTCCCGTCCACGAACCACCGGAAACCACCAGCACGACCGTATGTACGAGACCGCTGACGAACAGGAGCGCCCCGATCACGTAGGCGACGCGTTCGATCCGCCTGCCGTCGGTCCAGATCCTTCGCAACTCGTTCATGCCCACGAGTGTCTTCCCGGGAGGCGCTCAGGTCGTCGGCCACGAAGCGACACCTGACGTACGCCGAGCTACGTACGCTGAGAACGCCACCAGGTGAAAGCCGCGCGCCCTCAGCGACGAAACCGGTAGAGACCGATGGGCTGTTAGCCTGGAGGCACACCGAGCAGATTCCGAGGTAGACCCCGCTCATGCCGCGCATCATCGTCCGCGTCTCCGCCCTGATCGCCATCGTCGGCCTGTTGTTCGGCGTGCCCTGGTGGACCGTCATCGGCTCCCCCGAGCTGCCGGCCGCCCTCGAATACACCGGCACGATCCTGTTCGCCGTCGCGGCCGTCGCGCTGCCCGCGCTGATGATCTTCGGCCACGGCCCTTGGCAACGTGACGTCGCGGCCAAGACCGGCGACCTCGCCCTCGGTCTCATCTGGCTCCTGTTCTCCATGTCGGTACTGGGGAACGTGCTCCGCCCGATCCTCGCGGTGTCCGGAGTGGACAGTGCGGCCGAGATCGTGGCGGGCGCGGTCGCGGGCGTGTGGGTGGTCCTCGGGGCGTACGGGATGGTCGAGGCCCGCCGTGTACCGCGGCTCAAGGAGCAGGACATCGTGATCCCACGACTGGGCGACGGGCTCGAGGGCTTGCGTCTCGCGATCATCACCGACACCCACTTCGGCCCGCTCAACCGGGCGAACTGGTCGAAGAAGGTCGTCGAGGTGGTGAACGAACTCGACGCCGACGTCGTCTGCCACGCGGGCGACCTCGCGGACGGTTCCGTCGCCAAACGGCAGGAGCAGGTCGCACCGCTGGGAAAGGTGCGCGCCAAACTCGGGAAGTTCTACATCACCGGCAACCACGAGTACTTCGGTGAGGCGCAGGCATGGCTCGACCATATGCGCGACCTCGGCTGGGAGCCGCTGCACAACCGGCACCTGTCCGTCGAGCAGGGCGGTGACACGCTCGTCTTCGCCGGTATCGACGACCCGACGGGCGCCGCGTCCGGCTTGCCCGGACACGGTCCGGACCTTCCGGCCGCCCTCGACGGCGTCGCCGCGAGCACCCCGGTCGTCCTGCTCGCCCACCAGCCGAAGCAGGTCCGGCAGGCCGCCGAAGCCGGCATCGACCTCCAGATCTCAGGGCACACCCACGGCGGCCAGATCTGGCCGTTCCACCTTCTGGTCCGGCTCGACCAGCCCGTACTGTCCGGTCTTTCACGCCACGGCGAGCGCACCCAGCTCTACACCAGCCGCGGCACCGGTTTCTGGGGACCGCCGCTGCGCGTCTTCGCGCCCAGCGAGATCACCGTCCTGACCTTGCGAAACGGCAAGTAGCCGACTCCACCGCGACTAGAGGACTACTTGCGACGCCTCAGGTCTCACCGACAATTTTTTTTGTCTTGACAATTCGAACCTTCGGGGCGAAGGTTGTCTCTATCAAGCCGCCCTCGCCCCGAAAGGCCGAACCGATGACCATCGCGAGCACCCGCCCCGCCACCGGAATCGACACCCGCACCTTGCTCACCTGCGGCGCGGTGTCCGGTCCGCTGTACTTCCTGACGACGTTCACCCAGGCCGCCGTGCGCGAGGGCTTCGACATCACGAAGCACCCCGCGAGCATGCTCAGCAACGGCGACGCCGGCTGGATCCAGGTGACGAACTTCCTGGTCACCGGCGTGCTGATGATCGCGGGTGCGATCGGCCTCGGCCGGGTGCTCAAGCCCGGAAGAGGCGGAGTCTGGGGCCCACGATTGCTCGGCGTCTACGGCGTCAGCCTGATCGCCGCCGGGATCTTCAAGGCCGATCCGGGTAACGGCTTCCCCGTCGGCACGCCGTCCGGGCAGACGATCAGCACCGCGGGTCTGCTGCATATGGCGGCCGGTTCCATCGGCTTCCTTGCCGTGATCGCGTCGACCTTCGTGCTCGCGAGCCGCTTCTCGGCGGAGGACCGCCGCGGCTGGGCCGTGTACTCGCGTGCCACCGGAATCGCGTTCTTCGTCGCCTTCGCCGGGATCACCTCCGGCAACGCGAACGCCGCCGTGATGCTCGCCTTCTGGGCCGCGGTCCTGCTCGCCTGGGGCTGGGTCACCGCTGTCGTCGTCCACTTGACCCGCACCCACGCCGCCCGGTAAACGAAGCACCTCTGGACAGGAGAACCTCAGCCATGAGCACCGTGACCTCGCAAGACGGCACCACCATCGCCTACACCCGCATCGGCTCCGGCCCGGCCGTCATCCTCGTCGACGGCGCCATGTGCCATCGCGAGTTCGGCCCGGCGACCCCGCTCGCCGCGGAACTCGCCCCGCATTTCACCGTCTACACCTACGACCGCCGCGGCCGCGGCGAAAGCACCGACACCGCGCCGTTCTCGGTCACCCGCGAGGTCGAGGACCTCGACGCGCTGATCAAGGAAGCCGGCGGCACGGCGCAGGTCTACGGGATCTCCTCCGGCGCCGCGCTCGCACTCGAAGCCGCACGGGCCGGGCTGCCGATCACCAAACTCGCGGTGTACGAATTCCCGCTGGTCGTCGACGACACCCGGCCGCCGGTCCCGGCCGACTACACCGACCGGCTGGAGAAGGCCATCGCGTCGGGCCGCAACGGCGACGCGATCAAGATCTTCATGCGCGACGGCGTCCGTGTGCCGGCAGCGTTCGTCTTCATGATGCGGCTGATGCCGGCGTGGCCGAAGATGAAGAAGATCGCCCCCACCCTCCGCTACGACGCCGCGATGTTCGACGACCTGCAGTCCGGCAACCCGCTGCCGGAAGGCCGATGGGCAGGCGTCAACGTGCCGACGCTGATCATGGACGGCGGCAAGAGCCCGGCCTGGATGCGCAACGGCATCGCCGCACTGGCCAAGGCCGTCCCGGGCGCCGAACACCGCACGATCGAGGGCCAGACACATATGCTCAAGGCGAAGGCGGTGGCCCCGGTGCTCATCGACTACTTCAACGGATGACGGAGCGATCATGAAGATCGAGCTGGTCGAGGGCGACATCACCGAACAGCAGGTCGACGTCGTGGTCAACGCCGCGAAATCGTCTCTGCTCGGTGGCAGCGGAGTCGACGGCGCGATCCACCGGCGGGGCGGCCCCGAGATCCTCGCCGAATGCCGGAAACTGCGCGACGGGCACTACGGCAACGGACTGAAAACCGGAGAGGCGGTCGCCACCACGGCGGGCCGCCTTCCGGCACGTTGGGTGGTGCACACGGTCGGCCCGGTCTTCTCCGCCGACGAAGACCGGTCGGCGCTGTTGGCCGCCTGCCACCGAAACTCGCTGCACGTCGCCGCCGACCTCGGCGCGCACACCGTCGCGTTCCCCGCCATCTCGACCGGGGTCTACCGGTGGCCGGTCGAGTCCGCCGCCGAGATCGCCCTCGAAACCGTTGTGAACACGCTGTCGGCCGGGGCTAGCTCGGTCGAACTGGTGCGGTTCGTGCTTTTCGGGAGCGCGGCTCACGAGGTGTTCAGGGAGCAGGCGCGAGCAATGGAGCTTTGACCGCGAACCAGTGGCTAGGTTGCCCTCATGCGCGCGCTGAAACTCATGGCCGACTACGGCGCGTGGCCGCTGTGGGCTCACCGGCCTCGTGAGTGGTAATGACGGTTCTAGCCACCATTTCCACTCACGAGACCGGACCACTCGGCCACCGGTGGTTGCGCCTTGGCCACGAGCGAGTGAGGGCTGCAGCGGCACCCGTAGGCCGCCAAGTGACCGTTGGCCCTAACGACCCAAAACACTCACGACCTCCCTACGTTCCCGCCGGTGAAGCACCTCCCTCGACCAACAGCCGGGCCGCCCCGCTCCCGTCCGCGGAAACCGCCCAGATCCCGGATTCCAGGCCGTAGGCGATGGTTCGGTCATCGAGCCACGCGGCCTGGTCGTCGACGCTGCGGGTCTCGGCCAGCAAGGTCTCCCGGCCGGAGGCCAGGTCGAGGACGGCCAGGCGCCACGGCGCCGCGAGATCTGCCGAAACCCGCTTCTTGAAGGCGATCCGCTTCCCGTCCGGCGAGAGCGAGGGACACTCGACGTTCTCCCGGATCACCTTCCCGCCGAACGCCCGGTAGTCCCCTTCGACGAGGTACGTCTTCCCCTTGCTGCCCAAGGTCGCGTAGAACCGGTTGCCGTCGGCGGCGAAGGTGATGCCCCAGTAGTTGACGTCCGAGGCGATGTACCGCTCGCCGTCGAGGAGCACCGGTAGTTCCTCGATGCTCTTGTGCAGTTTGCCGCTCCGCACGTCGAGTATTCCGGCTCGCGTCGAGAACCCGTTCTGTGCATAGGAATCCCCCGAAACGAACATCGTCCAGTAGACGAGTCCGCCATCCGGCGAAACCCGGCCTCGGCTGGGCGTGCCGGGCAGTTCGAGGCGGCGGATCTCGTTCAGGTCCTTGTCCAGCACGATGACGTCGGTCAGCGGTGGCAGGACGCCGGGCTGCGCGGACAGGCACAGTGCCGTTCCGGCGGAGGCGGCGAACCGGTCACAGGAAAGACCGGCGACACGCCGGGGTTCGCCCGGCCGGTCGACCGGGACGATGGCGACGTGGCCGAAGTCCGGGCCGTCGGCGATATTGCGGAACAGTAGCTGTCCCTTGACCTGCGTCGAAACCGGCTGTCCGGAGACCACCGCCACGGCGTTGACGTCCGGGCCGCGGTCCCGGGAGTAGAGGCCGAACCCGACGGCCGCCGCGATCAGGACGACGACCGCCGCGACCACACTCAGTATCCGCGCCCTCATAGGTTCGTCCTCAGTGGACGGATGACCGCGGCCGCGACGACCACGACCGCGAGCGCGCCGGCGGCGACCAGGACGGCCGCGTTCAGCTCCCAGGCTGTCCACGCCAGTCCGAAAAGGACGGACGCGAGCATCCGGGTCGTCGCCTGGCCGGTCTGCACGAGCGCCAATCCCCCGGCGCGCTGGTGTTCCGGCAGCAACGGTCCGGCAGCGGCCATCAGCACGCCGTCGGTGGCGGCGTAGAAGACCCCGTGCAACACCAGCGCGAGGACCGCGAGCAGGCCGCCGTCCACCGGGCCGAGCAGCACCAGCACTGCGGCGACAAGGGCGATATGCCCGCCGAGAAAGACCTTCCACCGGCCGACCCGGTCCGAAAGCCTGCCAAGCGGTACGGCCAGCAGCAGGTACACCGCCGCCGTTCCCAAGGGCAGCAAGGGAAAGTAGACCGCGCCGAGCTCCCACCGGCGCTGCAGAACGAGGTACAGGAACGAATCGCTGAGCGTGACCAGGCCCAGCAACGCCGCCCAGCCGCAGATCCGGCGGAACGGCGCCGCCCGGAGCAGTCCCGCCGTTTCCCGCAGCGAGACGGTTCGACGCTCTGTTCCCGGCGCCGGCCGGTGGTCCTTCACCAGCACCACCAGGATGATCACGCCGATCGTGGCGATACAGAAGCTGGTGAAGAAGACCGAGTCGTAGCTGCCGAGGCTGAGCCACAGCACCGCCATAGCCACCAACGGACCGAGGAACGCGCCGAAGGTGTCCATCGCCCGGTGCACTCCGAACGCCCGCCCGAGGTGTTCCGGCTTGCTGCTCAAGGAGATCAGGGCATCGCGCGGAGCCGTCCGGACGCCTTTGCCGGTGCGGTCGGCCGCGAGTACGGCGCCGATCGCGACGGTGGACGAACCCGCCATGATCAGGCCGATCTTGCCCACCGCCGAAAGCGCGTAACCGAAACCGGCGACCGCCTTGAGCCGCCGCCACCGGTCCGCGAGATGACCGCCGAGCAGCCGGACCAATGCGGTGACGCCGGAATAGAGCCCGTCGAGCACGCCGAACTGCAGCGGGCTCAACCCGAGACCGAGGACCAGGTAAAGCGGGAGGACCGCGGTCACCATCTCCGAGGAGATATCGGTGACCAGGCTGACCAGGCCGAGCGCGACGACGTTCCCGGAGACCGCCTTGGCCACCCCGCTCTTCGGCACGTCCACCGCCGCCGCCCTGCTTGTCGCTATGTACATTCTCGCACTCCTAACGTGCGCGAGACCGCGACCCGGCAGCGTCTTGTGGGAGACGCTGCCGGGTCGCGGAACTCAGTGACAGGTGTAGGTGGGCGAGGAGTCCAGCACCTTGTTGTCGAGCCCGATCAGCTGCGTCGAGAACGCGTTATCGGACATGTTCAGCTTGAGCACGCCGTAAACCGACATCAGCTTGTCCGTCGCCGGATGCTCGGCTTTGACCGGGCGCAGAGAGGCACCACCGCCACCGCCGATGATCTGGACCGGGCCGTTCACGTCCGGGTCGGCGTCGGCGTTCTGCGGCCGGAACCGTTCGTAGTGGTGGTCGTGGCCGTTGAGCACGAGATCGACCTTGTTCTGTACCAAGGTTTTCCACAGGCCGGTCATGTTGTCGTTGTCGCCGTGGTCACCGGAGCTGTACCGCGGGTGGTGGTAGTACGCCGCGACGCAGGGTTTTGTGTTCTTCGCCAGATCCTGCTTGATCCAGTTCAGCTGTTCGTCGCCGGCGGCGTTCGCGGCCAGCCCGGGCGAGAACTCCGTGCTGTCGATGGCGACGAAGTGCCAGTTGCCCATTTCCCAGCTGTAGTAGGTCTTCCCGTTCGGAGTCGCGACCTTGCCGAAGTACTTCTTGTAGGCGCCCAGCGGAGTGTGGTCGTACGTCTCATGGTTGCCGGGGACCGGGTGCATGATGTTCTTGTACTTGCCCCAGGTCTTGTCGAAGTAGCTCGTGAAGTCCTCGATGTGGGCGTCGTCGTACTGGTTGTCGCCCATGGTGAGCACCGCGGCCGGGTTGATCTGCCCGACCAGTGCGGCGGTCTTGGGGTGGATGCACGACGACGAGGACGCGGTGCACTGTTCCGCGATATCCCCCGCGGCCGCGAGGATGAACGACGAACCGCCGCCCGACTGCGTACTCACCTGGATTTGGTTGCTTGCCGCAGAAGCATTGCCGGCGGCGTCCTTCGCCCGGACGGTATAGGTGTACGCCGTCGACGCGGTCAGTCCGGTGTCGGTGTAGGACGGGCCCTCCGAGGACTCCACGGTGGCGACGACGTTGCCTCCGCGGAGCACCTCGTACCCGGCCACACCGACGTTGTCCGTCGAAGGCGACCAGCTCAGATCCACAGTGGACGATGTGATCGCGCCGGCCTTGAGCCCGGCAGGCGCCGACGGCGCCTCGGTGTCGCTCGAGGAGTCCGACGTACCGTAAACCTGCATCTCCCAAAGGGAATAGCCGTAGTTCGTGGCCCGGCTGGTCGCGACGAGGCGCAGGTACCGGCCGCGGGCGGACAAGCCGGTCAGATCGTCGGTGCCACCGTTGCCGGAGGTCACGGACTTGACCGCGGTCCACTGCGTACCGTCGTTGGAGATCTCCAGGCGGTACGCCGTGGCGTACGCCGCTTCCCAGTTCAGCTTGACGCGGCGGACGTCCGACGGACCGCCGAGATCGACGCGGATCCATTGCGGAGCCGAGCCGTAGGCACTGGCCCAGCGGGTGGAGGCCTTCCCGTCGACGGCGAGCGGACCGCCGTAACTCGAAGTCTCCACCGAGGAAACCTGAACCGGTTTTCCTTGGGACAGCAGGACATCAGCGGCTTGAGCACTGCCGCTGAGCAAAGTTGGCAGCAAGATCATCGCCGCTGCGAGTGGCATTAGACGCGTTCGTGTCTTCACATCGTTCTCCCCGGGATCCGTGGCGGCGGGCAAGGGACGGTGTTCACGCGGCGTTCTTCGTTTAGTAACTTTCTTAACGAATGCGGACTGTAATCTGTTCCACTCAGCGAGTCAAGAAGTAGACTCCCGGAATGACCGGCGCGCTGATCTTCGACTTCGACGGCACGCTGATCGATACGGAGGCGGCCGTCCTCATCGCCTGGCAGGAGATCTTCCGCGAGCGCGGCTCCGAGCTGCCGATCGACGTCTGGCACACCGTGATCGGCACCCAGAACACCGCCGCCGCGATGTTCGCGCTGCTCGCCGAGGGCGGCGAAGAAGTGGATCAGCTCGCGATCCGGTCCGGTCTGCGCGCCCGCGTCTCCGAATTGCTGGAGTTCGAAGGGCCACGCCCAGGCGTCCAGGACTACTTGGACGCGGCGAAAGAACTCGGCCTCCGGCTCGCGATCGCGTCCAGTTCCACCGGCGGCTGGGTCGGCAGACATCTGGAACGGCTCGGGCTGACCGACGTGTTCGAGGCCGTCCTCACCGGTGATCTCCACGAGGCGAAGCCGAGCCCGGACCTCTATCTCGCCGCCCTTGCCGCGCTGGATCTCCCGCCGGAAGAGGCGATCGCGTTCGAGGACTCACCGCACGGCGTCACCGCGGCGAAGGCAGCCGGGCTGACCTGCGTCGCGGTGCCCAACCCGATCACCGCGGTGCTGAACTTCGACCACGCCGACCTCGTCGTGGCGTCCCTGGCCGACAAACCGCTCGCCGAGCTGCTTACTCGCTGAGCCGATCGGCGAGCCGGACCAGGAACGGGCGCTGTCCTTTCAGCAGTTTCTCCTCCGCTTCGGCCAGGCCGAACCACGCGACCCGGTCGACCTCGGGGAACTCCTGCATCCGTCCCGAACGCGGCGGCCACTCCATCTCGAACGTCCCCGGCACGACCCGCCCTGGATCGAGGTCGGCCTCGACCGCCCAGACCGTGACGACCTTGCCGCCGGACTGCTTGAGTTCGCCGAGCGCGAGGTACTCCCCCTCCGGCGCCGGGAGCCCGAGCTCCTCCTGGAACTCGCGCCGCGCCGCTGCCTCCGGGGTCTCGTCCGGCTCGTACTCGCCCTTCGGCACAGACCAGCCGCCCGCGTCCTTCTTCGCCCAGAACGGCCCGCCCATATGTCCGAGCAGTACCTCGGTCACCTCGCCTGACCTGCGAAAAACCAGGATTCCGGCACTTCGTTTACCCGCCACGGCGACCAGTCTGCCCGCCGGCGAACGAGGGGTCTCGACAACCCCACGAAAAAAAGTTCCGGCCGGATGTCGATTCGTGTCGTGCCGGTACGACGCGTTAGCAGAAGCCACCGAGAACCAGTCGAGAAGACCCGGAAGGACCAGACCAATGACCCAGACCATCACCCCCGCCCAGACCACCGCCACCTCGACCCAGGCCACCAAGCCTCGTTCCGCCAAGGTGCAGGGTGCGGTCCAGTCCGCGACGCGGGCGGTCGTCTCGTTCCTGTTCCTTTGCCACGGCCTTGCCGGATTCGGATTCTTCGGCGGTATCGACGGCGCGGGCACCGCGGTCGAGCTCGGTTCCTGGCCCGGCTGGTACGGCAGTGTCATCGAGGTCGTCGGTGCCGTGCTGGTGCTCGCCGGCCTGTTCACCCGCCCGGCCGCGATCGTTCTGTCCGGCGTGATGGCCTACGCCTACTTCACCGTCCACGCGCCGGTCGGCGTGCTGCCGCTGCACAACATGGGTGAGCTGTCCGCGCTGTACAGCTGGATCTTCCTGCTCTTCGCGATCGTCGGCCCCGGCACCTACGCCCTCGACACCCTCCGCCGTCGCCGCCGCTGAACACGATCACGAGAAGTGCCCTTCCTTCGGAATCAGTCGAAGGAAGGGCACTTCTCAAGTCATTTTCGGACAAACCCCACGAAAGAAACTTCCGTACAGGCGGGGGTAGCGGGCATCCTCGACCGATAAAAGGTTTAGACCACCTTGAGCCGGAAGGATGCGTCATGACCCAGACAGCCGCCGCCACGAGTACTGAGCTCAGTCCGTCCACCACCAGATGGCAGGGCATCGCCCTGTCCGCGGTCCGGATCGTCGTCTCGTTCCTGTTCCTCTGCCACGGTTTGCAGAGCATGGGCTTCTTCGACAAACCCGCCACTCCGTTCGGCACCTGGCCGGGGTGGTACGCCGGAGTCATCGAACTTGCCGGCTCGGCACTGGTCCTCGTAGGCCTGTTCACCCGGCCGGTTTCGGTTGTGCTGTCGGGAACGATGGCCTATGCCTACTTCGTCGTGCATCAGCCGGCGGCCCTACTTCCCTTACAGAACAAGGGAGAGACCGCCGCCCTGTACTCGTGGATCTTCCTGCTGTTCGCGATCGTCGGGCCGGGCACCTACGCCCTCGACACGCTGCGCCGCCGACGCCGCCCCTGATTCCTGACCGACGCAATGAAGGGGCCTTTCATCGCAAATTTTGCGATGAAAGGCCTTCATCTCACGCTTGGGGCGTCAGCGACTCTGCGGCTGCGGCAGACCCGCGGCGAGGTCCGACAGCTCGAGCACATGCTCCATCAGCACCGTCAGCACCTGCTTCGTGGACTCACGCTCACGCGCGTCGCACAGCAGCAGAGGGACATCCATGCTGACGTCGAGCGCCTGCCGGACCTCCTCGGTGCCGTAGCGGTACGCCCCGTCGAAGCAGTTGACGCCGACGACGAACGGAAGCCCGCGGCGTTCGAAGTAGTCGACGGCGGCGAAGCAGCTGTCGAGTCGTCTGGTGTCCGCCAGCACGACGGCGCCGAGAGCGCCCTCGGCCAGCTCGTCCCACATGAACCAGAACCGGTCCTGTCCGGGCGTGCCGAACAGGTACAGGATCAACTCGGGGTTGATGGTGATTCGGCCGAAGTCGAGGGCGACCGTAGTGGTCGTCTTCCGCTCGACACCCGTGAGGTCGTCGACGCCCTCGGAGGCCGCCGTGATGACCTCCTCGGTGCGCAGCGGGGGAACCTCGCTGACCGAACCGACCATCGTGGTCTTTCCCACCCCGAACCCGCCGGCGATGAGGACCTTGACCGCGTTCGCGGTCAAGGATCGCCGGGGCTCAGAGTTTCCGGATGCCATCAAGAACCGCCTGGAGTACGTGTTTGTTGGGGGTATCGGTCACCGGCGTCGCGGTGCGGAACAGCACGAGGTTCTGCTCGATGAGGTCGCTCAACAGCACCTTCACCACCGGCAGCGGCAGGTCGATACGTGCGGCGACCTCCGCGACCGAGGTCGGCTTCTGGCACAGGTTGAGGATCCGCCCGTACTCGGGTTCGAATCCGGCGACCTCGTGCGCGGAGCGCATGGCCACGACCAAGGTGATCAGATCGAGGCCGAGCGTGTCCGAGCGGGTGCGCCCGCCCGTGACAGCGTAGGACCGGACCAGCGGCCCGGCGTCCTCCTCGAACCACGACTCGTGCCGGCCGCTCATGGCGACGTGGGCGTTGCGGCGCGGGGAGCCGAGGTGAGCACGGCGCCGACCCGCTTGACCATCAAGTTCATTTCGTAGGCCACCAGGCCCATGTCCGCGTCCTCCTTGGCGAGCAGCGCGAGACAAGCGCCGCGACCGGCCGCGGTGACGAACAGGAAGTTGTGGTCCATCTCGACCATGGTCTGCCGGACGTTCCCGCCGCCGAAGTGACGTCCGGTGCCCTTGGCGAGACTCTGGAACGCGGAGGCCACCGCGGCCAGATGCTCGCCGTCCGCCTCGGACAGGTTTCCGGACCGTCCGATGAGCAGGCCGTCGGCCGACAGGACTACCGCCCTGTCGGCACCGGCCACTCGCTTGACCAGGTCATCCAGCAACCAGTCGAGTTCACTGACTCCTGCGTTGGCCATCTAGTCACGATCTCCGTACATGTCGAGGTCGGTGTAGTCGTCGGTCGGTTCGGTATCCCGGCCACGGCGCGTGCCCTGCTGGAACGCGGCGAGCCGGTTCCTGGCCAGCTCCGGGCTGTCCTCCCGGGATTCTTCCCGCTGTTGTGCAGCGGGCCGGTCCTCCATCAGCTGGGGGACCAGGTTCGTCTGCCGACGGCGCTGCGGCAGCGGTGGCCTGCCCGGCGCCTCGGGCCCGGGACGCCGGGTCTGCGGCGGCCGGACATCCTGTGGACGACTGTCGGCCGGCGGCCACGCGGGCGGCTGCACAGGCTGTGGCCTGGCCTCGCCGCGCACGGGCTCCGGACGGATCGGCTCCGGCCGCGGCGTTTCGGGCCGGGGCACCCGCGGCTGGCGCGGGGGCAGAGGCGGCAACGAAGCTCCTGGCGAATCAGGACCTGGCTGGTGCTGCTGAACAGGAACCGGCTGCTGAGGCTGGGGCGCCACGGGCATCGGCACCGGGAGCTGAGGGGGCTCCGCAGGCACGTCGGTCCGGTGCCGGGCACGGCGGCCCGGGCGCAACGGAGCCGAGTCGGGCACCTCGGTGCTCTCGGCGTCCACCTCGTCCTCCGGCTGTTCAGACGGGACCGGCGCGAGCAGGTCGGTGCGGACGAGCACGATGGCCCTGGTGCCGCCGTACGCGGATTCGCGCAGGTGCACGGAAATCCCGTGGCGCGCGGCGAGCCGCGCCACCACGAACAGGCCCAGCCGTGGCTCGGATGACAGGGCCATGATGCCGAAGTCCGGCGGATCGGCCAACATCTGGTTCAGTTCCGCGGCCTGTTCGGGCTCGATACCGAGTCCCTGGTCCTCGACCTCGATCACGACACCCTTGCCGACCACGTTGCCTCGAAGCTCGACCCGCGACTGCGGCGGCGAGAAGGAGGTCGCGTTGTCGATCAGCTCCGCGAGGAGGTGCACAAGGTCGCCGACGACCGGGCCCTGCACCGCGATCGACGGCATCTTCGCCGTCTTCACCCGGGCGAAGTCCTCGGTTTCGGCCGAAGCACCACGGGTCAGCTCGGCCAGGGTGACCGGCTTGCGCCACTGACGACCGGGCTGGCCGCCACCGAGAATGATCAGGTTCTCCGCGTTGCGGCGCGCACGGGTGGAGAGGTGGTCGAGCTGGAACAGCGTCTCCAGCTGCTCCGGGTCCTCCTGCTTGCGCTCGGCCTGGTCGAGCACCTTGAGCTGGCGGTGCACGATGACCTGGCTGCGGTGCGCGATGTTCAGGAACACCGTCTTGGTGCCTTCACGGGTCTTGGCCTCGTCGACGGCGGCCGCGATGGCGGTCTGCTGCGCCTTGTTGAACGCTTCGGCGACCTGACCGATCTCGTCGTCACCATGGTCGAGGAAGTGACCCTTGTCGTCGAGGTCGACGGGCTCACCCGCCCGGACCCGGTCCACCAGCTCGGGCAGCCGGATCTCGGCGACGTCCAGGGTGTCCTCACGCAGCCGGGCCAGCCTGCCGATGAGCCGGTTGGACAGCCGCAGCGCGATGATGAAGATCAGGATCGCGACGAGCAGCGCGATCGCCGCTGCGATGGCCGAAATGACCAGCGTGCGGTCGGCGTCGTCGATGGCCTGCGTCGTGGCCGTACCACTCTGCTCGACGAAGCCGCGCATCATCGCTTCACCGACGCCACGAGCCGCCTGCAGCCACGTCTCCTCGGGGATGGGGAGGGTCGCCTTGCTGTTCTGCAGGAACGCGTTCTCGACGCCGGCGACGGCCTTCCAGCCGTCACTGGCGACCAGCTGGTCGTACTTCGCCTTGACGTCGGGGATCATCCGCGAGACGGACGCGTCGAGCAGCGAGCGGTAGGAACCGACCTGCGTGACGTAGGCACGGTAGGTCTCGTCGGTGAACCCGCCACCGCCGACGGCCGCGGCGGCGAGGGCGTTCGCGCGCTGCAACTGGTCGATCGCGGTGAACAACGGCACCGCGGTGATCCGCTGGTAGGCGTTCTCCGCGCTCGGGGCGTCCTGCGCCAGGCCGGTCACACCGTCGACGAACTGGTCGATGATCTGGTTGTAGTAGGTGAACGCTTCCAGCAGCGGGAGCTGGCCGGAGTCGGCCGACTGCCGGATCTGCGGCATCCGCTGGAACAGCCCGTTCACGATGGCGATGTTCCGCTGGACCGAGTCGGGCGAGTCGCCGATGAACTTCTGGAGGTTCGCGACGACGCCTTGGGTCGCCGCGTCGGTTTTGGCGCGCTGCTCCACGAGCGCGGCGTGCTGCGAGCGATCGCCCGCGAGCTCGCGCAGCGTCAGGCGGCGCTCCTCCTGGATCTGAGAGAAGAACGGGACCGAGGGCGCTTCCGAATCGCGGATGCGCTGCGCGTAGTCGCGGCCGTTGACCGCGTCGAAGATCAGGTAGCCGCCGATCGCGAGACCGACGAGCATCAGCGCGATGCTCGGAATCAGCGCGATCGTCAGAACGCGCGAACGAATCGAAGAGCCGCGGCCTCGTCGAAGGGGAATCTGCTTCACCGTGGTCCGTTTTCCTTCCGGCAGTTAATTGGTGTCGGGTCGCCGGGGATCTCATCACCCGGGATCCGATAGCCGGATCAACACAGCGTGGTCCGCTCCGCCCGCGAAGACGCTAGGAGACCCAAACGGGTGAGTCAAGTCCAGACGCGAAGGGTAGTCATGTCTTTCCGTGACTCCCTGACACCCACGCGGCCGACCTCGAAAGTCCACCACGCCCTTTTGGGCATTAACCAGGGCGTACTCGGACACGTCACCTGGAGGTTTACCGAGGGCACGGCCTTGATCGCCGGTCAAGCGACCCGGTCACCCCGCACCGAGACCCTACTCATGTCTCATCGAGAAAGTCGACGAAAACTACTCGCCGTGACGTCGCTCACGCTTTCGGCCCAGCGCTCGGCATACCGTTCGGTTTGCGAACGACATCACGCCGGACGGACCACGCCAGAACGAGTCCGGATCCGTGAAATCGAGAATTATCGACGACAAATACACACGAATCCGCGAAATGATCTTCATCGCGTTGTGACTTTGATCGGTTATGCGACCCGATCGGCACGAGACCCACGCCTGCCGAGCTCATCGTCGAGGAGCTTGTCGACCGTCCTGGCGGCGTCCCGCAGCATCCGCGCGCCGGCCCAGCACAACGTCGCCACCCCGAAGATCAAGATCGCGACGAGCACCGTCTCGACCGGATAACGCGAACCGAATTCGTTATCAAGAAACCGAAGACGACACCGAACCCGGCCACGACCACATAGGTCAGCGACACCGGACGGACGCGTTGAGGCCAGCGGTTCGCAATGGGCAAGGGCATTGTCCCTCCATTTCGAGCGCCGTGACCCGCGCCTCACCGGGAGGGACGCGCGAGGTCGCATTCCCTTACGCCGCAGCACAAGGATCTACGTCACACTCGCGAAGAGCGAATGCCGAGTTCAACAGCGGCCGGCGAGAAATCGCCTTCTCTCCCCCAGTGGGGCGAGGTGATCGCGTATTCATCGGAGGATTACGAACAATCTCGCAAGGTCGTAACGGCGCGAAGAACCTCGGCATAGGTCGTGTAGAGCGGCGCGAGACCGAAGCGCAACACATTGGGCGGCCGGAAGTCCCCGATCACCCCGCGCTCGATCAACGCCGCCATCGTTTTCGCCGCGTCGTCGTCGGTGATCGAGACCTGGTGTCCGCGGCCGGTGTCGCGCGGGGTCAAGATCGTTGCGCCGGCAAGGAGTTCGTCCGCGCACCGGAAGAAGAACTCGCCGAGCGCGAGGCCCTTCTCCCGTAGTCGCCGCAGGTCGACGCCGTCCCAGACGTCCAGTGCGGCGTCGAGGGACAGTAGCGAAAGGATGTCCGGCGTACCGGACCTGCCGCGGGCGATCCCGGCACTCGCCTCGTAGCCCGGCCGCATGGCGAACGGGTCGCGGTCCCCGGCCCAGCCGGACAGTGGCTGCTCGAACCGGTCCAGCAGTCGGCTTGCCACGTAAAGGAACGCGGGCGAGCCCGGGCCGCCGTTGAGGAATTTGTAGGTGCAGCCGACGGCGAGATCCACGCCAAGCGCGTCCAGTTCGACCGGCAGCGCGCCGACGCTGTGGCAGAGGTCCCAGAGCGCCAAGGCGCCCGCACCGTGCAGCGCGGAGGTGAGCGGCCCCATGTCGTGGACCCGTCCGGTGACGTAGTCGACGTGGTTGATCAGCGCGACCGCCGTCCGCTCGCTCACCTCGTCGGGCATGTCCTCCGCGACGACCCGGCGAACGGTATGTCCGGTCAGCCTGGCCGCCTCATCGGCGATATAGCCATCGGTCGGGAAGGTGTCGGCGTCGACGAGGATCTGGTCGCGGCCCGGGTTGAGCCGGGTCGCGGCGACCAGTGCCTTGAAGAGGTTCACGCTGGTCGAGTCGGCCACCACCACCTGCCCCGGCGCGGCACCGACGAGCGGCGCGATGCGCTCGCCGACCCGTACCGGCGCCTCCCACCAGCCGTCGGACCAGGAGCGGATCAGCCTGCCGCCCCATTCCTCGCGGACGACGGCGGCGAGTCGTTCGGCGACGTGCTTGGGCGGCGCACCGAGCGAGTTGCCGTCGAAATAGGCGACTCCGGGATCAAGGGCGAATTCGTTTCGTTTGTGCGCCAACGGATCCGCCGCATCCAAAGCGGCGGCCTCTGCATCGAGAGCGGTCACTCGCAGAACTCGTCGGCGAGCGTGTTCCAGAAATCCAGCTCATAGGCTTGGAACAGCCGGGCATGCGTGCGAGCGTCCTTTTCGGACAGACGTCCGGCGTCGAGTGCGGTTTGGACGGCCGCGACGGCCAGCTCCTCCAGTTCCGGCGACGGCGTACCGAAGAAGTCGAAGAACGCGCACGCCTCGTCGTCGAAGCCGTACTGGTCACGCATCGCGGCGGCGATCGCCGCGCAATACCGGCCGAAAGCCGCGAAGTTGGCGACGATCGCGACGATCACTTCCGCGGGTTCGCCGTTCAGCGCGAGCCACGCGACGAACGCCGGATACGCCTGGCAGCCCGCCCGCGGCTCGAAGTCGGGCGATTCCTCGGCGAGCCCTGGCAACTTGCCGAGGGCCAATCCCTCGCCCGAAGCCAGCGCGGCGAAGAACTCTCGTGCGCCCTGCTCCTGCGAACGAGAAGCCAGGGTGAGGAAACTGCGCCAGTCACTCCGGACGATCCGGTACTCCTCGGCGGCGACGGCGGCGAACACCTCTCGCGCCGCCTCCCCCTTCTCGACCAGAGGGACGAGCCGGTTGTCGTCGTCGTGCGGCGCCAGTTCCGCCTGCACCGCGTCGATCAACTCGCGTGCCGATCCGGTCATCGTCAAGGCTCCTGCTCGTTCGGGGATCACGTCCATTCCATTTAAGCGTGTCGGCGACTGACCTGGTGAAACCGGAAAAGGTGGACATTTCGCGTGTCTCGACCGTGGCCGCGATTCTCTATCCAGCACTGCCGGGAGCACCTACAGTGTGGCTGATCAGGCAGCATCGAGGAGGCCAGCGTTGACCACCCAGCCGTCCGTCGCCGAGCAGACCGAAGGCAAGACGATTCCCGCCCTGCTTCACCGCAACGCCACCGAATTCGGCGACCTGCCGGCGGTCACGTCACTCGACATCGAGGGCAAGCCGACCCTGAACTGGCGGGAGTTCCGCACCGCGATCGCCGAGGTCTCGCGCGGGCTCGCCGGGCTCGGGCTCGGCACTCGTGACCGTATGCTGATCATGGCGCCGAGCAGTCCCGACCACCTGATCGCCGACCTCGCGGCGGCCCATCTCGGCGCGATCCCGTGCACCGCGTACGCCACGCTCAGCCCGGAGCAGATCGGGTTCGTCGCCAGGCACAGCGCCGCGGAGATCGTCGTGCTCGGCGGCGCCGACGAACTCGGCCGCTGGTCGCAGGTCCTCGACGACCTGCCCGCGCTGCGGCACGTCGTCCTGTTCGACGGCTCCGTGGTCCCCGAAGGTGACAAACGGTTCCTGTCGTTCGCCGAACTGCGCGCCGCGGGCGCCGAGCAGCACGCGGCCGACCCCGGGGTGTTCGAAACGACGTGGGCCGCCATCAACCCGGACGACCCGCTGTCGATGATCTACACCTCCGGCACGACCGGCGACCCCAAGGGTGTCGTGCTTTCGCACCACAACGCCATCTACCAGGCCACCGCGGTTCAGGCGCTGCACGATTCGCCGATGCACGCCACCAACATCGCGTACCTCCCGCTGGCGCATATCGCCGAACGCGAGCTGTCGATCTACATGCCGATCGTGTGGGCCGGGCACGTGCACACCGTCGGCGACCCGACCGCGGTCGTCGGCGCGCTGGGCCAGGTCCACCCGCAGGGCTTCTTCGGGGTCCCCCGCGTCTGGGAAAAGATGGTCGCCGGGCTGAAGAACCTGCTCGGTTCGGTGCCTGAGGACAAGCGCACCGCGCTGCTCGGCGCCAACGAACTGCTGCAGCAGGGTTACAAGCTGCGCAGCGACGGCAAGGAGGTCCCGGCCGAGCTGGCCGAGAAGATCGCGCAGGCCGATCAAGCCGCCCTCGCGCCGGTCCGCGCCATGCTGGGCCTCGACAAGATCGAGCTCGCGTCCAGTGGTGCCGCCGCGCTGCCGGTCGAGATCCTGTACTTCATCGCCGGGCTCGGCGTCGAGATCCAGGAGGTCTGGGGCCTTTCCGAGACCACGGGCGCGGTCACGTCCAACACTCCGGACGCGTTCAAGGCCGGAAGCGTCGGCCGCCCGCTCGAAGGCGTCGAAGTGAAGCTCGCGGACGACGGCGAACTGCTGGTCCGCGGCCCGATCGTATTCCTCGGCTACCTGCAGGAGGACGGTTCGATCAAGCCGGACATCGACGCCGACGGCTGGCTCGCCACCGGTGACATCGGGACGATCGACGAGAACGGCTTCGTCATGATCACCGACCGCAAGAAGGAACTGATCATCACCTCGAGCGGGAAGAACATCGCCCCCACCAAGATCGAGGGCTTCCTCAAGGAGCACCCGCTGATCGGGCAGGCCGTCGCGATCGGCGACGACAAGCCGTACGTCACCGCGCTGGTCGTGATCGACGACGAGATCGCCCCGGGCTGGGCCGCCGCGAACGGCATCCAGCTCGCCGAAGGCGAAGCGCTCGCCGACAACGAACGGGTCCGCGCCGAGATCGAGTCGGCCGTCGAAGCGGCGAACGCCCGCCTGGCCCGGATCGAGCAGATCAAGCGCTACCACGTGATCCCGAAGTCGTGGACGCCGGAAAGCGGCGAGGTGACCCCGACGCTGAAGCTCAAGCGGCGCATCATCAACGACCGTTACGGTCCCGCGATCGCCGACCTCTACACCGGAACCCCGGCCGAGGCACCCGCACCCGCACCAGCGGCCGGATCCTGAGCCGAACGGTCACCGGCGCGTGTTATGAACGGATCTTTCATAACAGAATTTGTTATGAAAGATCCGTTCATAACCTCGGTGAGGGGCGTCAAGCGGTCCGCGTCGACTCCGTCCACTTCCGCAGCCGCGGCGGGACCCGCTTCTCGAGGCCGTAATTCTCCAAGTGGGCGCTGAAGACCTCGTCGAAGGCGCGCTGCACGGTTTCGGTGTCCCACATCGGCCGCTCCAGGATGGGCTGCTTGAGGTACGGCTGCCCCATGATGTGCAGCTGCGGCCCGTTGCACCGGATCATCTGCCCGGTGATGCCGTCGGACCCGGCCCCGAGCAGGAACAGCACTACCGGCGCGATCCGCGACGGCGTCCGGTCCGGCGGGCAGGCCCGTAGCGAGCGTTCGGACTTCCACACCATGCGGGTGTGGGCGAGCGGGCAGACGGCGTTGACCCGGATCCCGCTCTCCTCCAGATCCAGCGCCCACGAGTAGGTCAGGGACGCGACGGCGCCCTTGCTCGCGGCGTACACGCCGAGTTTGCGCTGGCCCAGCGACGCACCGGACGAGATGTTGACGATCGAGCCCGGTTCGCCGCGGCCGACCATCGCCTTGATCGCGGCCAGCCCGGTGTACATCACGCCGAGGACGTTGACCTCGACCAGCTCGCGGGCCTGCTCGACGTCGTCCTCCCACGGCAGTGCCTCGTAGTTGAGCCCCGCGTTGTTGACCAGGCCGTCGATCCCCCCGAATTCGGAAACGCACAGGTCCACGATCGCCTGCGCCTGCTGCGGATCGGCGACGCTATGCCCGCTGGCGACCGCCCGGCCGCCGAACTCGCGGATATTCGCCGCCGTGCGCTCGGCGAGTTCGGCGTCGACGTCGTTGACCACGACGGCGCCGCCCGCCCTGGCCACATGCACCGCGAACGCCTCGCCAAGGCCACGCCCCGCCCCGGTCACCACGACAGCCTTGTCGCCAAGCAACCCGTTCATGCCCTCACCCCTTTTGCATGGCCGGCCTCCACACCAGACCGGTCCCACTCCCAGTGTTGGCCCGTTCGGCGCAACGTGAACACGGGCGGCGGCGAACGGTGTCCGCGATGCGCCGAGCGAGCCCGGAACGATCGGCGCGCAGATACCCGCGCACCAGTCAGGCCGAGGTAACCCACCGGTCAGACGGCCTAGCTCCATCGGCCTAACAGCGGATGGATCGGACCGTCTTCTGTCGTCTCCCAGTAGCCGGAGGCATACTGAACGTGGAACGGCGGGTCGGTAACTGTGACTCCCTCGACGGCCTTGTAACAGGACAGGCAAGAATGCGAGGGAGCGAAGTTCACCCGATCGGGGGGAGGTGGTCACAGAGTGAAGATGAAGGCGGCGCCGCGGATGACCGCCGCCCTGGCCAACCGAGAATTCCGCGCACTCTGGTTCGCCGAGGTTCAGTCCCTGATCGGGGATCAGCTCACCATCGTCGCGCTCGCGATCCTCGTCTACGACCGCACCGGCTCGGCGCTGCTGTCGGCCGTGGTCTACTCGCTGACCTTCCTGCCGGCACTCGCCGGCGGGCTCGGCCTGTCCCAGCTGGCCGACCGCTTTCCCCGCCGCACCGTGCTGGTCCTCGCGTCGCTCGCCCAAGCCGTGCTCATCGGCCTCATGGCGATTCCGCAGCTGCCGATGCCCGCGCTGTTCGCCCTGTTCGTCCTGGCGAGACTCGCGAACGCACCCGGCAACGCCGCACAGAACGCGCTGACCCGCGAAGTCTTCACCGACGACCGGGTCTATCTGCAGAGCCAGGACGTCCGCGGGATCAGCGTGAACGCGGCGATGCTGCTGGGCCTGGCCGGTGGCGGGCTGCTGGTGGTGGGAGTCGGCACCACGCTGGCGCTTCTGCTCGACGCGGTGACGTTCTTGATCGCCGCCCTCGCCGTGCGCTCGACGGTTTCCGCTCGTCCCGCGGCGGGGGATTCTTCGGGGAGCTGGTTCGGCGCCGTGCGCCTCGTGTTCAGCGACCGGCGGCTGCGGGTCCTGCTGATGCTGTCGTGGCTGGTGGGTCTCGCCGTCGTCCCCGAGGGGCTCGCGGCACCACTCGCCGAAGAGATGGGGCTCGGTGGACAGGCGGTCGGCTGGCTGCTCGCGGCCGATCCGCTGGGGTTCGTGATCGGCACGTTCCTGCTGTCGCGCTTCGTCTCGGCGGAGAACCGCAGAAGGTTCATGGGCGTACTGGCCGTCATGCCACTGGTCGCGCTGATCGGGTTCGCGATGGAACCAGGGCTGGTCATGGCGCTGGTATTGCTGGCACTGGCTGGCGCGACCGGCGCTTACATGATCACCGTGACGGCCACGTTCCTCACCTGGGTGCCCAATGAGGTTCGGGGCGGCGCGGGGGGCCTGTTCCGCACCGGTTTACGTGTCATGCAGGGAATAGGGGTCGGACTGGGCGGTCTTGCCGCCCAGGCACTGGGCTCGGCGAACTCCGCGATCGCATGGGCCGGACTGATCGGCCTGGCGCTGGCGATTCCCACCGCTGTCGCGTGGGCCCGGGTGCACCGGGCCTCGCCTGCGCCGCAAACCTCATGAACCGACGGACACCACCATGGCCGCCCGTGGGGGCGGTCCCACACTCGTCTTCACGCGTCTCGGTTGCGCATCGAACGACACCTCCTTCACGGCACGAGTTCGACCATCGGACAATCGGGGATCAGCAATCGCGGTTCTTCACTCCAGACCCCTTCCTGTCCGAAGACTCAATACACAATTCCGAGGACAAGATCAACGACTTCGCCAAGGACTGGGATACCCTCCCTCGAAGGCAGCTTCGAAGAAGATCCACTCGCCTGGGCACCCTTCTCACGCCTGCCGGCAACTGATGGGATGAAATGGTACAGCCCTTCGATTGTCAAGGACACTCAGACGTGTACCGATGAGATTACTCAACGCCATGGGCGGACGGAAAGGAGGTGACCAATTGCATCCAGGGGCGGACGCCGAATCGTCCGGGGCGCCCGGGCAGGGCCGGAAGCCCTCCGGCACCGGGCCGGTCGAGCCGGAAATGACAACGGGCGGCGGAGAGCCCGCGCCCGACGACGCCTCGGCGATGACAAAAGCCCGCCATCCGTATCATCCGCGCAGCTGGGCCCTCTGGCGGCGACCTCCCCGGCTCATCGCCTTCATGCTGATAGCCGAAGCCGTCGCCGTCGGGGTCCTGGCCTACGCGGTCATGACCTCTCCCGCTCCGAGCACGGTCGACTGGGTCGACCTGCTCATTCTGGCGACCGGCGCGACAATTCATATTCAGCTCACCCAGCGCCAGGAAGAACGGCGACGAAATAAAAAGCAGGCCGTGCTCATCGACCTGACGGCGGTCTGGACTTTTTCCGCCGCGATGATTCTTCCGGTGCCGTTCATCCTCCTGATAATTCTGGTCGTCCGAACCCAGCATTGGTTCATTTCCCGCCGCCCGGCGCACAACTTCATATTGTCTTCGATCACCCACGGCTTCGCGGCGACCTGCGCCCATCTCATCTACCTCTCCCTCGGCGGGCTCGCCTGGGGTCAGTTGACCTTCACGTCGGCTTTGACCGAATTCGGAACCATCGTGTTGACCGGATTGGTGTACGAAGCCGTCCAGATCATCTACATCGGCGGCGCACTGGCACTGGGCCTGTCCTCGGAACCCACGTTGCGCAATGTCCTCGGCAGCAAGGCGGACAACCTGCTCGAGGCGATCACCATCGGCCTCGGTGCGGTCACGGCCGTCCTACTCGCGGTGGTACCGCCGATGGTCGCGGTCATGGCGGTGGTGACCGTGGTGTTCAATCGGCTGGCTGAGCTGGATCAACTGCAGGACGACGCGCGAACGGATCCGAAAACGGCGGTCCTCAACATGCGCGGCTGGTCGGAGTCGGCCGAACGAGCGTTCGACCGGACCGTTCGCGCAGGTGGGCAGCTCACGTTGTTGATGATCGATCTCGACCACTTCAAGTGGATTAATGACACATATGGGCATCCCGCCGGGGACGATGTACTCCGCAACATCGCGCAAACAGTGGAGGAGTCCACCCGGCCGAGTGACGTCGTCGGTCGATTCGGTGGCGAGGAATTCCTCGTACTGCTTCCGGATATCGACGACGCCGCATCAAAGGAAGCAGCCGAGAGAATACGTTCGGCGATCGCCGAGTTGCAAATAGTGACATCGGACAAACGAGGCGGTGAGACCAAGATCTCCCGCCGTACGACGTCGATCGGGGTCGCGCGCTATCCGCACCACGGCCATACCTTGAAAGAGCTGCTGCACGCCGCCGACGTCGCGGTCTACGAGGCCAAGGAGCACGGTCGCAACCAGGTCTGGTTCGCCCCCGACACCGGCGGGACCGTGGAAAACGGGCTTCGACCCCCTGGCGAGTGAAACCGGGGGTTAGCCGGATACCGGGCCCGATCGGCGGATGGCACCCTGGACGCCATGCCAGCCACAGCCGACGCCGCCGGTCTGTCCTCCCGACTTCGGCGGCCATGGTCGACTTCAGGCTGGTTACTGCTGGTCACGCTGCTGGTGTTCGGCTTCGGCCTGATCGCGTCACGGCCCGCGTCGCCGCCGGACCAGGGGCCACCGGCGGGTGACATCCTCGCCGCCCAGAACGCGGTCGACGCGCTGGCGCGGCCGGGTCCGGTGGAGGACGTGATCCACCGGCTGCCCGCCGACTTCACCGCGGTGAGCGGGATCACCCCTGGCGTGATGACCGCGCGGGACGGGACGGTACGAGCGGTCCACACCGACGGCGGCTGTTCGGCGCCTTGGGGCGACGACAACACCAAATGGGACTACGCCGTCCCCTGCAAAGCCCACGACCTCGGCTATGACCTCCTCCGCTACGCCGAGCGCAAGGGACATCCGCTCGGGCAGGAGGCCCGCACCGCGCTCGATGACCGCCTTTCGGCCGACATGCACAACGCGTGCGGGCTCAACCCGATGGACTCCCGCGGCACCTGCGAGGTCGTCGCCTCCCTCTATAACGCGGGTCTCGTGCTCAACTCCTGGCATCAGCGCTGGGGACCGCCGATCGGCGACCCCGTCGGGCCGATGATCGTCGGGGTACTGGTGATCGGTGCCCTGCTGGTGTTCCGGCTCCGCGGCTGGGTCCGCGCCCGCCGCACGGTCGTCGCGCTCCCCCGCCCCGCCGCGCCACGACCTCGGACCCCGGTCGGGCGGTGGGCGTTGCTCGGCGTCGCGGGGGTGGTGCTGATGCTGCTCGGCGAATCCGGGGTCGCACTCGCGCATTGGGCAGGCGCGCCGGAGCGGTCGCTGTGGCCGTTCACCTGGCTCGCCCAGCTCAGCCCGCTGATCTTCTTCGCGGTCGGCCGGATCAACGAGGCGGGCTGGCGGTCGGTCCGCGAGTCGGGTGGGCGCTATCCGCAGTACCTGGCCGACCGCGCGAGCCCATTGCTCCGCCCGGCCCTGATCTTCGCCGTCGTGGCGCTGGTCGTGCCGTTGGCGCTGGAGGTACTGGGGATCCCCGCCGGCACGAACGCGACCGTCATGCGGATCGCGTTGCATCCGTTGTGGCTGCTCGGGGTGTTCCTCCTGACCGTCGTCCTCGCACCCGCGTTGCTGACGCTGTATCGCCGGTCCCGGGCCGGTTCGATCGCCGGACTGCTGGCCCTGATCGTCGCCGGCGAGGTCGCCGCACAGTGGTCGGGTTCGTCCATCCCGCGATACGCCGAGACACTGTTCCTCGTCCTGTTCGTCCAGCAGCTCGCGTTCGCCCACGCCGACGGGTTCCGCCCGTCTCGCCTGGTCCTTCTCGGAACGGCGTTCACCGGGTTCACCGGCCTGTGGATCGCGGTCGCGATCCACGGCGAGGCACCGATGCTGCTCGGCGGACCAGGCGCCCCAGCCGCGCTCTCGGCGCCGCCCTGGGGCGTGCTCCTGCTCGGCGTGGCGCAGCTCGCGCTCCTCGGCCTGTTCGCCGGTCCGCTGTCCCGGCTCGGTGCGCGGCCGGCGGTCGTCGCCACGACCCGGCTGGTCCTGCGCGCACCGATGAGCCTCTATCTCGGCTTCCTCTCGGCGATGCTGCTGCTGGTAGGAGTCGTCTACCTGCCGGGGCCGTTCGTGGACGGCCTGAGCTGGCTCGCCCGGCCCCGGATCCTGCTCGCGCTGGCCCTCCTCGCCGTCCCCGCCGCGGCGGTCTTCTGGTGGTTCGAACGCCACTCGAGGCCACAACCGCGAGCGGTCGACGAACCCGGGCTGCGCGCGGCGGTGTTCTGCCGGGCGGCGGCGACCGTCGGGATCGCCTACGCGATGCTCGGCGTGTTCGGCTTCGCGCTGGCCCGGTTCGGCGGCGTCTCGGCCGACGCCGACCTGCTCGGGCTGCGATTCGGCCCGGTACAGAGCCTGGTGAACCTGCTGCTCGGCGTGTACCTGCTGCATACCGTGCGCACCGGCACGAGCCGGATGACCGGCACCTGGCTGGTCTGCGCGATCGCCTGCGCGCCGCCGCTGATGACGGCGCTCGAAGGTGAGCACGTGAGCGCCGCCGCGGTCGCGTTGCCGGTCGCGACGATCGTCGTCGCGATACTCGCGGCCGCCGCCAGCCTGGTCCCGGCCCGGACCGCCCGGCGCGTGTTGTCCTGAGTCACACGGCGCTGACCAGGCATTACCCGTACCGTTAGCCGAAAACCGGTGGTGCGTGCCACATCTTCGGGGGGATATGTAATCCTGCGACAACCTGCAACAGGCACCATGCGTCCCCGAAGCAGGCCGTAAGCAAGTAACGAGTAAAGGAGCAGACCGCGTGGAGTACCCGCCTCGGAATGGGCAAGGGGACCGACGTCCCGCCCGGCCTAGGCAGGACGCGCCCGGACGCGCTCCTTCCCGTTCCGCCCAGCCTGGTCAAGCGGCCCCTCGGCGTCCGGCACCACGGAGGTCGTTCCGCGGCCCGAAGATCGCGCTGGCCCTGGTGTCGCTGCTGGTGATGGGCCTGACCGGCTACGCGTGGGGGGCGTTGGACGGACTGACCACCGCGAACGTCGGGATCGACGGCGACGGAGGCGACAAGCCCGCCGACGGCGCCCGCGACATTCTGCTGGTCGGCCTCGACAGCCGGACCGACGCGCAGGGCAATCCGCTGTCCAAAGAGGTACTCGCCCAGCTCCGGGCCGGCCAGGCCGACGGCGAGCTGAACACCGACTCGCTGATCTTCGTGCACATCCCGAACGACGGCTCCAAGGCCGTCGCGATCTCCCTGCCGCGTGACTCCTATGTGGAGATCCCGGGCGGATTCGGCAAACACAAGATCAACTCCGCGTACGCCCGCGCGATGCTCGACGCTCGCAAGACCCTGCAGGACGACGGCGTCTCAGACCCCAAGGAACTCGACCAGAAGGCCAACGAGGCCGGGGCGAAGACGCTGATCAAGACGGTCGAGAAGCTGACCGGTTCGACCATCGACAACTACGCCGCCATCAACCTGCTCGGGTTCAGCGAGATCACCCAGGCCATCGGCGGGGTCGATGTCTGCCTGAACGACAACGTCAACGACCAGTTCTCCGGGGCGAAGTTCACCAAGGGCCAGCACACCATCTCCGGTGTCGACGCACTCGGATTCGTCCGGCAGCGCCACGGGCTGCCGCGTGGTGACCTCGACCGGGTCGTCCGCCAGCAGGTCTTCATGGCCGGGATGGCACGCAAGGTGCTCTCGGCGGGCACGCTCGCGAACCCCGGCAGGCTCAACGACCTGATCACGGCGATCAAGAAGTCCGTCGTGCTCAACCAGAACTGGGACATCTTCGGCTTCGCGCAGCAGATGAAGGGCCTGACC
Organism: uncultured Actinomycetota bacterium; assembly: GCA_963766045.1. GTDB lineage: Bacteria > Actinomycetota > Actinomycetes > Mycobacteriales > Pseudonocardiaceae > Amycolatopsis. The sequence goes on from CAVXYN010000004.1 coordinate 1,123,892, forward strand.
GGCGGCCAGCTCGAGTTCCGCACGATCCCGATCGCCAACATCGAGTACAAGACCCCGGAAGACGGCGTCGCCATCCAGGTCGACCCGAAACAGGTGAAGGACTTCGTGCAGGGCCTCGCCGGACCGCCCCCGGGCGAGCAGCAGGCCCCGCCGCCGTCCGACTCACCCAACAAGGGGACGACGGTCGACGTCCGTAACTCCTCTGGACGGGACGGGCTGGCGTCGACGGTGCTCAAGCAGCTCGTCGACAAGGGCTTCACCGCCGGTGACACGGCCAACGCGAGCGCGCGCAAGAAGACCGTCATCTGGGTGGCCAAGGGCCAGAAGGAAGCCGGCCAGGCCGTCGCCGACGCGCTCGGCGGCAACCCGACCGTCCAAGAGGACAAGAGCGTCGACGCCGGCCGCGTGATGGTCTTCCTCGGCTCGGATTACCAGGCCGCGAACGGTGCCCAGGCCGTCGGGTCCCAGAACGCCGCCGGGACCTCGGCCGCGGCTCCGCCGCCCGAGCAGACCGACGAGAAGCCCATCACCGCCGAGGGCGTTCCCTGCGTGAACTGACGCACCCGCTCCGTCAGTTTGACTAGCCCATTCGGCGCATCCGGTGAAATCGGTACGAAAAGCATCCCGAAAACCGCGTAAGAGCAGACCACCTGCCGACTTTCATACACGTGAGTGCGCTCGTCCCGGTTTTAGTCACACGGGGTGAGCGGTGGCAGCAGGTTGGCAGAGCAGGGGTCCGGGAGTGCTGATCGACGCTGAGAGCTATCAGCGGATACTCGGAGACGAGCTCCGCAAGCTCCGCCGCGAGCGTGGCTGGACACGCAAGGAGCTGAACCAGCATCTGCAGAGCGAGATTTCGCTGCAGACGCTGGCGACGTACGAACTGGGCACCCGGCACTGTTCCGTGGTGCGGCTGGTCGAACTGTGCCTCGCGATGGACGAGTTGCCGCAGGATCTGCTGGCCAAGGTGCACCGCCGCGCGTTCGTGGACGAGCCGGGCCGGGTCCGGATCGACCTGCGCGTGGTCATCAACGACGACCAGCCCGAACTGCTCCCCCTGCGCCGGTGGGCGGACGACCGGCTCAAACGTTCCGGCGACTCCGGCTCCCCCGAGGTCCACCTCGACTTCTCGGCGCTGGAACGGATGGCCGAGCTTTGCGGCATCCCCACCGTCGACCTCATCGGAAGGCTTCGCCGGCTCAACCCCTCATGAGGCCGGCTTCCCCGGTCCGTGAGAGCCATGCCCCCCAATCCTGGCGCTCACGGACCCTCCCTTTTCGCGCACCGGACGCTGCCGCGTCTCAGCCGAGGAGTTCGTAGTCCTCGCGCCGGACCTTGCGAGTGTCCAGCCAATACCGCCAGGTGAAGCCGGGCCAGATGGTCCGGTTGACACCTTTGGCGTCCAGATACCAGCTCTTGCAGCCACCTTGGGTCCAGATGCCCTTCGCGAGTTTGCGCTGGATGTCGGCGTTGAACCGTTCCTGCGCCTTGGGACGCGGGTCCAGCGCTTTGCCGCGGGCGAGCCGCAGGGCCTGTGCGACGTAGGCGATCTGCGCTTCGATCATGAACACCACGGAGTTGTGTCCCAGCCCGGTGTTCGGCCCGAGCAGGAAGAACAGGTTCGGGAAACCGGACACCGTGATGCCCTGATACGTCCGCATCCCCTCGGTCGACCATTCCTTGCCGAGGTTCCGTCCGTCGCGACCGATGACATCGAGGTCGTCGAAGGCGTCCGTGACGTGGAATCCGGTGCCGTAGATGATCGCGTCGACCTCGTGCTCGACCCCGGCGCCGTCGATAACGCTGTGCTCGCGGACCTCGGTGATCCCGTCGGTGACGACGTCGACGTTCTCCCGGGCGAGCGCCGGGTAGTAGTCGTTCGACACCAGGACCCGCTTGCAGCCCATGGTGTAGTCGGGTGTCAGCTTCCTGCGCAGCACCGGATCCTTGACGCCCTTGTGGATGTTGCGCTTCGCGATCCGCTGGCCGATCTTCATCACCCATGACTGCCCGTTGAAGCCGATCGCACGCGCTTCGAGCATCCAGTAGAGGACGTTGCGGAAGGCGCGCTGCAACAGCGGCACCGAGCGGAACGCGGCCCGCAGGCGATCCGGCATCTCGCGGTCCGGTTTCGGCATGATCCACGGCGGTGTGCGCTGGAACAGGGTCAGCTCGGCGACATCCTCGGCGATCCGCGGGACGAACTGGATCGCGCTCGCCCCGGTGCCGACCACCGCGACCCGCTTGCCGGCGAGGTCGTAGTCGTGCTCCCACTGCGCGGAATGGAACGCGCGGCCCTGGAAGCGTTCGATGCCCGGCAGTTCCGGGATCTGTGGCAGATGCAGCGCACCGACGCCGGCGACCAGTGCCGAAGCGACGAACTCGTCGCCCGACTTCGACGCGACGTACCAGCGGTTCTCGTCGGTGTCCCAGCGGGCGCCGGTCATCTCCTGGCCGAAGCGGATGAAGCGTCGCAGGTCGTACTTCTCGGCGACGTCGCGCATGTACCGCCAGATCTCCGGCTGCGGCGAATAGGCCCTCGACCAGCCGGGGTTCTGTTCGAACGAGAACGAGTACATATGCGAGGGGATGTCGCACGCGCAGCCGGGATAGGTGTTGTCCCGCCAGGTGCCGCCCACGTCGTCTGCCTTCTCCAGGATGACGAAGTCGTCGCGGCCCTCTTTACGCAGCTGGATGGCCATGCCCAGGCCGGAGAAGCCGGTCCCGACGATGACGACACCGGTCTCGGTGCGGTTGCCCATATCCCGACCTCTCGCTCGACATACCTGTTACCCGAAGTCCACCTTACTGGAAGTAGGTTACCGGCGGTAGGGCGTTCGGTAGAGTGTTCTGGTGACGACGGCGAAGCGGAAGCGCATGCCACGGGCAGAGCGCGAACGGCAGATGATCGAGATCGCCGAAGAGGTCTTCTCCGAACGCGGGTACGGCGCGGCGTCGATGGACGAGATCGCGGAACGCGTCGGTGTCTCCAAGCCGATGCTGTACGAGTACTTCAACTCCAAGGAAGGCCTGCTCCTGGCCTGCATCCGGCAGTCGCGGGCGGCCCTGCGCGAGGTCACCGAGCGGGCGACGATCGGCGCCACCACCGCCGAGGAAGCGCTTCGGCGCGGACTGCTCGCGTTCTTCGTCTTCATCCGGGAACGCCGTCAGGCCTGGTCACTGCTGCGGCACGAGATGGCCTTGATCGGCACCCCGGCCGCCGACGAGATCGAACAGACCCGCCGCCAGCAGACCGATCTGATCAACGCACTGATGAGCGGCTACTTCGAAACCGGGGACGAACTGCAGGCCGAGGCATCCGCCGAGTTCGTCGTCGGCGCTTGCGAGCGGCTCGCGATCTGGTGCGAACGACACGACGACGTCAGCCCCGAAATGGCCACCGAGTACGCGATGAACGTGCTGTGGTCCGGCCTCGGCGGACGCGCTCGCTGAAACGCCCGTGAAGATGCTCGTGCATTAGGCCATTCGGTCGTCACTCAGCGCACATTGCGTCCAGTGTCTTGTGACACAGAGTTGTCCTACTGTATCGATGACACTGTAGAAACTCTGATGGACAGTTACGGCCTCGGCCAGGAGGGGGCGCCGCAGCCTGAAAGCGGCGTCATGGCGAAGGCGTGGCGAAGTCCACACGAGTGACGCATGCTGGTGAGGGAGAGGGGTGAGGCGCGTGGAACCGATCACCGCGTCGTACGTCCAGGAGGACGACGACTGGCAGGTCACGGTCAGCGGGTCCGGCAAGGAACTGACCGGCCGCGCGCCGGGCATCATCGCGGCCAGGGACCGCGCCGACCAACTCGTCGAGAAACTGTCCCCGCCGGAACGGTCGACGGTGGTGCACCTGCTCAATGGCAGCGCACTCGAATTCACCGCCGCCTACATGACGGCCAGACTCACCCTGCCGGAGATCGAACCGCTCGAGGTTCCGCCCCCGGCCAAGGCAGTCGTCAAGGAGAAGACCGAAACCAAACGGCCGCTGCCCCAGGGCAAGGAACTTCCCAAAGCCGTCGGCGAAGCCAAGACCAAGACCAAGGCCAAACCGGCCGCGGCGGCCAAGGCGACAGCCAAGGCCGCGCGCAGCTCCTGAAGCCCTACTTGAACAGCTTGCGGACCAGCAGCGCGCCGATCAACACGGCCGCGCCGATCAGCGGGTACTTCACCTTGGGCTGATCCAGCGTGGCCCGGATACCGGTCTTCGCGCTGTCCACCAGCTTCGCGGGGTTCGCCTTCGTGCCCAGCTGGTCGAGCGTGGCCACCAAAGCGTTCCTGGCCTGCTCGATCTCACGCTCGATGGTCTCGGGATCGCGAGCCACGTGTCCTCCTCGCCGAACGGACTTGCAGGCGCCCCACGTTAGAGGACACCACCCCCGGCGACGGCACCGGCCACGCCGAGAACCGCCGATCGTGTCGCACGCTACGATTTCGGGGCGGTGACTGGGGCCCGTAGCCCAATTGGCAGAGGCACACGGTTTAGGTCCGTGCCAGTGAGAGTTCGAGTCTCTCCGGGCCCACTCGGGATTGGGCGAGCCCTGCTCGCGGAGAGCGCTCGCCGGAATCCCTCGTCGTGTCCCCTGGGGTGCAACCCCCAGACCCCACCGGTGGGACGCTATGAACGAGGCTTTCGCGACACGGTCTACTGTTTCGCGTCGTAGTCCTGACGCGCCTGGTCGACCTTGTCCAGGTTGACGGACCATTCGGCGAGCGTCGCGAACAGGGGCGCCAGGCTGCGCCCGAGGTCGCTGATCTCGTACTCCACCCGCGGCGGGACTTCGGGGTGATAGGTGCGCACGACGAGCCCGTCGCGCTCCAGTTGGCGTAGCCGCTGTGTCATCACCTTGGGCGTGATCGTGGCGATGCGCCGTTCCAGTTCCACGAACCGTTGCCGTCCATATTCGTTGAGGGTCCACAGGATCGGCGTGGTCCAGCGGCTGAAGACGATGTCGACCACGGGGGCGATCGGGCACGCCTGCTCCGGGGCGATCTCGGTTGTGGCCTCGGTCACTTCGACCCCCACTTTCCTCTAGGTACCTACTACCCCCGCGACAGTAACGTGGCCGCGTTCGTACAGGGAACCCATAAGAGGAGATCGACATGATCGTGGTGACAGGAGCGACGGGGAACGTCGGACGGCCGCTGGTTCAGGCCCTCGCGGACGCGGGCGAGCCGGTGACGGCCGTTTCCCGGAACGTGGCCGAGGTGCCGTCAGGAGCCTCGTTTCACCAAGCCGACTTGACCGAGCCCCAGAGTCTCAAGCCCGCCCTCGACGGGGCGGAAGCGTTGTTCTTGCTGACGTCTGCCGGCTTCATGGCGAACGGCGACCTCGGTGACGTCCTGGCGGTCGCGCGGGTGGCCGGCATCCGGCGCGTCGTCCTGCTGTCCTCCCAGGGCGTGGGTACGCAGCGCCACCCCTCGGGTCTGGAGGACGCCGTAATCGGGTCGGGTCTGGACTGGACGATGCTCCGGCCGGGCAACTTCAGCTCCAACACCCTCCAGTGGGTCGAGTCGGTCCGGACCCACCGGGTGGTCACGGCGCCGTTCGCGGATGTCGCGCTGCCCGCCGTCGATCCGGCCGACATCGCCGAAGTCGCCGCCGTCGCGCTTCGGGAGCCAGGCCACGAGGGCAACATCTACACGCTGACCGGGCCTGAACCGATCTCGCCCCGGCAGCAGGCCGCGGCGATCGGCGACGCCCTGAGCGAACCGGTTCGGTTCGCTGAGCTGAGCCGGGCGGAAGCGCGGAGCCAGATGCTCGAGTACATGCCCGAGCCGGTCGTGGAGTCCACTCTCGGGATCCTCGGCTCGCCGTCCGCCGACGAGCAGCGCGTCAGTCCCGACGTGGAGCGGCTCATCGGCCGTCCGCCCCGCACCTACGCCGAGTGGGCGGCACGCAACGTCGTGGCGTTCAAGTAAGACCGGGAGAAAAGCATGCCTACCGCCCAAGTTCTCGACTCGACCATCTTCTACCGGGAGACCGGCACCGGGGTGCCGCTGGTCTTCCTGCATGGCAATCCGACGTCTTCCCACCTGTGGCGGGACATCCTGCCCGCCGTCGGCGATCCCGGCCGCAGGCTGGCGCCCGACCTGATCGGGATGGGGGATTCCGGCAAGCCGGACATCGCTTACACCTTCGACGATCACGCCCGGTACCTCGACGCCTGGTTCGACGCGCTCGGTCTGGACGACGTCGTCCTGATCGGGCACGACTGGGGCGGCGCCCTCGCCTTTGACTGGGCCGCCCGCCATCCCGGCCGGGTACGTGGCATCGCGTTCACCGAGACGATCGTGAAACCCATGTCCTGGCAGGAGTTTCCGGAGGGCGGACGTGAGCTGTTCCGGTCGATCAAGGCCGAGGGCACCGGCGAAGCGATGATGCTCGACCAGAACGCGTTCATCGAAATGCTTCCTGGCACCGTCGCGGTCCCGCTCGCGGGTGAAGACCTCGAGATCTACCGGAAGCCTTATCCGACACGCACGAGTCGCCTGCCGCTGCTGCGATGGGCGCGATCGATGCCGCTCGGCGGTGAGCCGGCCGACGTGGTGGCGAGGATCGAGGACTACGACGGCTGGCTCGCGACCAGTGCCGACGTGCCCAAGCTGCTGCTCACCTTCCGACCCGGTCCCGGTTCGATGATGGGCCCCGAGCTCGTCGAATGGTGCGTCGCCACCATCGCCGGTCTCGACGTCGCGGAACACGACGTCGTCGCCGGCCACCACACTCCGGAAGACCGGCCCGGCGAAATCGCGACTTCGGTCGCCGCCTGGCTGGACAAGTACGACCTGCGGACGGGCTAGGTCGCGGCCATCGGGTCAACGCAGTTCGGCCGAGTGCGTGAAGGCCCCCTTGCCTACCTTGAGGGTAGGGAAGGAGGCCTTCACGTACTTGGGAGCGAGGCGCAGGACGGGCTAGGCCTCCAGGAGAGGAAGTGGTGCGAAGGCGTGGCGGGCCAACAGACCACGCGACACGTCTTCGGGGTACGGCGCGATCCGACGGCGACCCGAGGATCTGCGACTGCGGTGGCGGGGGGCCGAACTAGACCGTCTCGCGAACGCCGTCCCACACCTTGACCGGTTGCGGCGCGGCGAACCGCAACTCGCCGGTCGGTGGCTCGGCGAACGGGATTCCGCGGAAGACCGCCAAACCGTCCTCGACGCAACCTCGCACCCGTCCGGCGGTCGTGCGGATCTCGGGAGCTCTTTCGGTGCCGTCCTTCATGAATCCCCCTCGGGACGCGGCCTTCACGGCCGGGCCGGCACCAGCCTCCCTCTTGTTCGCCGAATCGTCGCCTTATTTTTCGTAGACCAGCAGGTCGCCCGGCTGGCAGTCGAGGACCTCGCAAAGCTTGGACAGCGTGGAAAAACGGATCGCCTTCGCCCGGCCGTTCTTGAACACGGAGACGTTCACCGGCGTGATTCCCACCCGCTCGGCCAGCTCGGCAACGGTCATCCCGCGATCGGCGAGCACCTTGTCGAGGCAGATCCGGATGCGGTGCGGTTCCGCGGGTGGCATCAGATGGTCCCCTCCAGGTCCTCGGCCATCCGGACCTCGATCCGCAGCAGTTTCGCCACCACCAGCGCGGAAACCCCGGCGAAGACACACCACCAGGGGAAGTGCATCTGAAGTTCCTGCGACCAGGCGTTGTAGTCCCCGTTGAAGTCGGCGACCGCTCGGCCTGCCCGGTATTCCGTGGTGTTCTTGATCAGCGCCGAGGCCAGTTCGTACTGGAAAAAGTACTGCACCGCTTCGGCGACAGGCCCGACGACGAGCACGAACCAGCCCAGCGTACGCAGCCGTCCGGGCGTGACCGGCGAGTGCAGTCCCGGGCGAACCGCGCCCCATAGGAACCGGCAGAGCAGCAACAAGGCGATCGCGCTGAACACGATGCTCGGCAACGTGGCGGCGAGCGACATGGCCAACTCGGATCCGCTCGGGCCGGCGAAGGGGTTCGGGCACAGGCGAGCCGTCGCGGCCACCACCATCGAGTCGGTGCCGACGATCGGTCCCCCACCCGTCGCGGGCCCCACAGGCGCGGCGTTCCCGGCCTCGACACACCCCCTCATGGCCGACCGGATCGTCGTGTAGTTCACCAGCGCGAACGCGGTCACGAACGCCAGACCGGCCACGGTGACGATACGTTTGTCGGTTGTGTTCAGCGCCTCCCTGAACCGGGCCGTCAGCTTGGACATACGCACCACCTATCGACGATCGATAATATCGTCAAACGATAGCTATCGACGATCGATAGGTCAAATGATCACGAACCGGCCACCGGTTCGAGAACCCGTTCGACCAGCGCGGTGTCGCAATGTTCGACGATCTCGGTGATGCGCCCGTCTGCCACCGTGAAGATGAAGCAATACGTCTGGTGGTACGGCTCCCCGCGTTTGGTGACGGCGTATCCGCGGGTCTGAACCACCACGCGGTCGCCGTCGCCGAGGATGAGGTCGGGCTCGCTGCGGTAGCCGTCCTCGAACTGCGCCATGAGCGGTCGCACGAACTCCTTCAGCATGACCGCCTTGGGGCCCCACCTGCCGGACCACGTCCAGTTGCCCGGGATCACCCAGTGGCAGTCCTCCGCCATCGCGTCGCTCAGTGCTCGCGTATTCCCTTGCGACATCTGCTCGAAGACGTCCTGGAGCAGCTTCTTGTTCTCCGCGGTACTCATACACAGCAAGCTAAGCGGAGAGAAGTCATGCGACAAACGACTACTTTGCACATGTGCTATCACTATTACGCATGAGTGAGTTCACTGTCGTCGGACTACGCGTGGTTCGTGAAGCGGCTCGTCATGGTTCCTTCTCGACGGCGGCCGAACGGCTGGGCTACACGCAATCGGCGATTTCCCGGCAGGTCGCGCTCATGGAGCAGGCGGCCGGGCGGCCGCTGTTCGAACGTCAGGCGCGCGGCGTGCGACCAACCGAGGCGGGCCGGGTCGTCGTCCGGCATGCCGAAACGGTGCTGAGCGAACTCCAAGCCACCAAACAGAATCTCCAGGATCTGGGCGCGCAGCCACCCGGACGGCTGCGGGTGGGGGCGTTCTCGACCGCCATGGCGATCCTGGTGCCCCGAACCGTCGCCGCCTTCGCCGAACGGGAGCCACAGACGCGGATTCCGTTGCGCGAAGGGCTGAGTTCGAGCCTGCTCACCTCTGTCGCGCGCGGACGTCTCGACGTCGCCGTGGTGGCCGCGCCCCGGCGATCTCCCGAGGACGTCGAGCTGACCACGCTGCTCGAAGATCCGCTGTTCGTGGCGATGGCGCCGGACCACGTGCTCGCCGGCCGTTCCAGCGTCACGAGTGCGATGCTCCGCGGCGAACGGTGGATCACCGGCAGCACCGAGCCCGACACGGGCCTGCTGGGTACGTGGAGCGATTCCTCGTGGCAGCCGGACATCGCCTTCGTCGCGCGCGACTGGGTCGCCAAACTCGGCCTTGTCGCCGCCGGACTGGGGATCACCGTCGTTCCCGGTCTCGCGGTGCCCGCGCTCCCCGCGAACGTCGCCGTCGTACGCATCGGCCATCCCGCCGCGACGCGCACCACCGCCGTCGCGCGTCGCCGCGGAACCGGGGACGACCGCCGTCGTGAGGCTTTCGTCAAGATGCTCCAAGAAGTCGCGGACGGGCTGACAGGCCGCTGAGTTGCGCTACCGTCGAAGGTGATCGAATTCCGGCGTCGGTGGTAGGTGGAGCACGCCGGCCAGTTCGGCACGCCCAGATCCGGGTGTGCCTCGGCCGGAAGGTGTTCCACCGTTGTCCTCCATCATCGATGTCGTAGTAGTCGGCGCGGGTCTGTCGGGTTTGACCGCCGCGTACCGGCTTCATCAGGCAGGCACCGAAGTCGTGGTGCTCGAAGCCAAGAACCGTGTCGGCGGCAGGTTGCTGACCTCGCGTACCCCCGCCGGCGTCGGCGTCGATTCCGGCGGTTCCTGGGTGGGGCCGCGGCAAGACGCCGTGCTCGCCCTGCTCGGCGAACTCGGGATCGACCTCGTACCGCAGTACAGCGAAGGTGCGAATCTGCTGCGCGTTCGTGGCCGCACTTACCGGTACGAAGGCGATGTTCCGCGGTTGCGTCCACACGAGCTGCTCGATCTCGCCCGGATGCAGTGTGCGGTGAACCGGCTGACCGCGCGCCTCGGCGCGCCACCGTGGTCCGGTGGTTTCGCGGCCAGGCTGGACGAGCGGACGCTGCGGACCTGGATGCGGCGGCACGTCCGGACCGCCGCCGCGCGACTGGTTCTGGAAGCGTCGACCGCCGCGAGTTTCGGTTGCCGCCCCGAAGAACTGTCGCTACTCGCCTTCGCCGCCCACGTCCGGGGCAACGGCGGATTGGGCGACCTCATCGGCGTTCGCGACGGCGCGTTGGCCTACCGGATCTCGGGCGGCGCCGCCCGGCTTCCGGCGCTGCTGGCGGAGCGGCTCGACGACCGCGTGCGGCTCGGCCACCCCGTCACCGAGATCCGGCGCTCGGCGGAGCACGTCACGCTGATCGGCCACGACCGGCCGCCGGTGCATGCGCGCCGGGTCATCGTCGCCGTCGACCCGGCCACCGCGGACTCCATCACCCACGATCCGCCGCTGCCCCTCGAGCGCGCCGAACTCCAGCGCCGCTGGGAGATGGGCACCGGCATCAAGGCCCATGTGCTCTACCGGCGGCCATGGTGGCGCGACCAGGGCCTGTCCGGGGCAGCCGTCACCGACACCGGGACCACCCGGCTGACCTTCGACGTCAGCCCTCCCGAAGGTGAGCCGGGTGTGCTGCTCGCCTTCATCGGACTGGCGGCCACCGACGATCCGAAACTCCTCGAACCCGGTTCGGCGTCCCGGCGACGCGAACATGTCCTGTCGGACTTGGCGCTGCTTTTCGGGCCGGACGCCAGGAACGCCGAGAACTACGTCGAACAGGACTGGGCCGGTGAACCCTGGCAAACCGGTTGCGTCCCCAGGGTTCCCACCGGCGTGCTCGCCACCGGTCAGCCCTGGCTCGGCCGCCCGGCGGGCGCCGTCCACTGGGCTGGAGCGGAATCCTCACATCTCGGGGAAGGCCATCTGGACGGCGCGGTTCGCGCCGGTCAGCGGGCCGCCGACGAAGTACTTGGAGCCGCTCAATGAGCTGCTCGCGCCAACATCCCGTCCAGCAGCAGCCGCACCTTCGCCACCGCGTCCGCCTCGCCCAAACCTCAGCGCGGTGTTGACGGCCACTAGCACCGCGTCCAGCTGAAAGGCCGCGAGGTCCGCGTCCAGCGGAGCGATCTCTCCGGCGTCAGCGGCGAGCGCGGGGTCGACGTAGCGGGATCCGGCGTACACGCGGCGGATCAACGTCGGCGAGCGCACCGCCGGGCGATCCCTTGGGGAGGAAGCCTTTCGCGCCGGCGTACAGAGCCCGTCCGGGACGCCGCCCCAGGCCGCTGACCTCGAAGTACATGAAGGCCCCTTCCTTGCGCCTAACGCAAGTGAGGGGGCCTTCATGTACTTCAGGGGGAGCGACTCAGCCGACGATGTCGATCTCGAAGTCCGCGTTCGAGCTGTACTCGTAGTCCGCCCAGACGGCGCCGGCCAGGTTGTAGCGCCGGTGCGAGACGGTTTTCGGGTTGAAGCCGGGGATCTGCAACGGATTCCCGCCGACACCGACCTTGTCACTGCCCCAAGCGAAGATGTTGCCCTGCCACACCGGGACTTCCGTGATGCCGTCGCCGTCGACGCGCGGCCGGACGATGATGGCGGCCGACTCGCTGCCGGAAAGCAGCAGGCGAACGGACGTCGTCGAGGGGCTGGCGGCGATGGTCCTGCGTTCCATGAGTTCGGTCGTCACCTTCCGGTTCGGGGCGGCGCCGCCGCCGGTCAAATGGGCATTCGTGTAGGACTCGTTCAGGTCGACTGCGCTCGCCCGGATGCCCGGTACCTGACCGGCGTCCGAGTACTGATGAATGTCGTAGTGGCCGGCAGCGGCGTCGGGTTTCGCGCCGTAGCGGGCGATCCAGATGACCAGGTTCGGCACGCCCCACTGATCCGGCCGCAGCGCCTTGGCCAGCGAGTTGTTCATGTAGACGCCGGGTTTGAACCCCAGCGCCGCGACCCGGTTGCAGAATCTGATCGAGAAATCACGTTTTCGCCCGTCGGGGATGTTCGGCGAGCCCGAACCCGGCGGGTTGTCTTCGAGGTCGAGCATCGGTGCGCACGTCGTCGCACCGAGCCGCCGTACCTCCGCGATGAACACGTCGGCCTGCGCTTCAGGTGAAGGGCTCGCCTGAACGAAGTGGTAACCCCCTACCGGAATACCGACCGATCTGGCCCCGGCGACCAACGCGTCTCCGGTGTTCTTGCCGCCGTTCGGCAGTCCACCACCGTCGGTGAGCTTGACGTACACGAAGGTCACGCCGTGCCGCTTGACCGCTTGCCAGTCAGTAACCGTCTGAAAGCGACTGTAGACATCTATTCCCAGCGCCATCTTTACAGCCTGACGGGTGAACCTGTTGGACAAAAGGGCCTAGTGGGCGATAAGCAGGGCGTCCGATTCGCCCTTTTGGGCGGCACCTTCCTGGATGACCACGCTCACCCATACCCGTACTGTGACAGCCATGGCGTCACGAAGCCCCTTTCGCTGGGTGACCCGCTGGGCGGACTGGTTCGAAGAACGCGGCGTCTACGTCCCCGGCGAGGAGAGCCGCGCGGTCGATCCCGTGCGCGACTTCGGCTGGCTGCTGGTCGCCTGGGCCGCGGGTCTGGCGGTCTTCATCCTCTTCTTCGCCCTGGCGGTCTGAACCTTTCCAATGTGCCATCGAGGTGACGGCTGTCACTAGCCGTACCCTTCCGATCACGGATAGGCCACGGGTGTACACCAGGTGCGCCTCAACACGGCCACGTCGCTCCTCTCGGCTGACGAAGACCGCCACCCTGGACTCCTCCGGTACCAATACCTACCTCGAACGGCCCATCCGCCCCGCCGACTGGAGCGACCGCACATGGCGCCCCCGCGCACCCCGAAGATCCTGCTCGCCGCCTGCTCGCTGATCCTGGCGGCCGCGTGCGGGGTTTCGGCACCGGAAAAAGGGGCGGCCGCACTCGGCGCGGAAGCCCCGGCGCAGAGGCTGGCCGCGAGCAACGCCGAAGGCGACCTCGCCTTCGGTGTGCCACACCGGTTCGAAACCGGCGTCACGATCTCGGTGGCGGCCCCGCAGTCGTTCCGACCCAGCGCTTCGGCATACCCGCAGAGCCCCCGCGCGGTGGCCTTCGGCATCGAGGTGCTCAACGCAGGCAACGGGACCTACCGGCTTTCGGGCCTTTCCGTCACGGCCGAGATCGACGGCGGCAGCACGGTGGTCAAACAGGTCGTCGACGCGGTGCAGGGTTACAACGGGATCGCCGACGCGGGCAAGGACGTACCGCCGGGTCGGTCGGTCCGGCTGGACCTGGCGTTCGCCGTCCCGGACCAGCCGGTGAAACTCCGGCTGCAGGTGCGGCCGAGCGCCGCGGACGCGGTCGCCGCGACCTACTGCGGAAAGGTCTGAAAGCCCCGGTTCGCTACCGTGTGGGCATGACCGAGCAGCGACTCTCCCCCGGCGACGACGCCCCGGATTTCACCCTTCCCGACAGCGAGGGCAAGGACGTCTCGCTCAGTGACTTCCGTGGCCGGTCGGTCGTCGTGTACTTCTACCCGAACGCGGGCACCCCGGGCTGCACCAAGCAGGCCTGCGACTTCCGGGACAGCCTCGCGCAGCTCAACGACGCCGGCTACCAGGTCCTCGGCATCTCGCCGGACGCCCCCGCGAAGCTCGCGAAGTTCGTCGAGGCCGAGAAGCTCACCTTCCCGCTGCTCTCCGACACCGAGAAGAGCGTCCTCAAGGCGTGGGGCGCATTCGGGGAGAAGAAGAACTACGGCAAGGTCTACGAAGGCGTCATCCGCTCGACGCTGATCGTCGACCCGGACGGCAAGATCGCGGTGGCTCAGTACAACGTGCGCGCTACCGGGCACGTCGCGAAGCTGCTTCGGGACCTCTCGCTGGCCACCTGAAGGGAGCTGCGGCGGGTGCCTGGCTCGTGAGTGGTAATGACGGTTCTAACCGTCATTACCACTCACGAGCCACGTCAGGAGCCGAGCTTGCGCAACTCCGGCAGCAACGCCCGCAACGCCCGCCCCCGGTGCGAGAAGGCGTCCTTTTCGGACGGTTCCATCTCCGCCGACGTCCGCGTCTCACCCTCGGGTACGAAGATCGGGTCGTAGCCGAAGCCGTTGGCACCACGGCGTTCCCGGACCAGAGAACCCCGCCACTCCCCGCGCACCACGGTCTCCTCACCACCCGGAACGACCAGGACGGCGGCGCAGACGAAGGCAGCGCCCATGCGCTCGTCCGGGGTGTCGGACAGCTGCGCCAGGACGAGGTCCAGGTTCGCGTCGTCGTCGCCGTGCTTGCCGGACCAGCGCGCCGAGAGCACGCCGGGCATGCCGTTCAGCGCGTCGACCGAGATGCCGGAGTCGTCGGCCACCGCGGGGAGACCGGTCGCGGCGGCGGCGTCCTGCGCCTTCGCGAGCGCGTTGCCTTCGAAGTCCGGCGCGGTTTCGGGCGCTTCGGGGAACTCGGGGACGTCGGCGAGGCCGATGACCTCGACGCCCTCGATCCCTTCCGCGGCGAGGATACGCCGGAGTTCGCCGAGCTTCTTGGCGTTGCGGGTGGCCAGCAGCAGCCTGGTCACTTCGCGCCCTTCTTCTTGTCCGTACGAGGTTCGGGCAGCTCGCCCGGGTACGGCTGCGCGAGCGCCTCATTCTGCAGGCGGGTCAGCTCGGCGCAGCCCGCGAGCGCGATGTCCAGCATGGTGTCCAAAGTGGACCGCGCGAAGGTGGCTCCCTCGCCGGTGCCCTGCACCTCGATCAGCGTGCCCGCGTCGGTGGCGACCACGTTCATGTCGACCTCGGCGCGCGAGTCCTCCTCGTACGGCAGGTCGAGGCGCACGCGGCCGTCCACAACGCCGACGCTGACCGCGGCGACCGAGGACGAGAGCGGCTGCGGGTCGGCGAGCCTGCCCGCTGCACCGAGCCAGGTGACGGCGTCGGCGAGCGCGATGTAGCCACCGGTGACCGCGGCCGTGCGGGTGCCGCCGTCGGCCTGGATGACGTCGCAGTCGATGACGATCGTGTTCTCCCCCAGCGCGGCCAGGTCGATGCAGGCGCGCAGGGACCGGCCGATCAGCCGGGAGATCTCGTGCGTGCGGCCGCCGACGCGGCCCTTGATGGATTCGCGGTCGCCGCGGGTGTTGGTCGCGGACGGCAGCATCGCGTATTCGGCGGTGACCCAGCCGAGGCCGGAGCCGGCCCGCCAGCGGGGGACGCCTTCGGTGACGCTCGCCGCGCACAGCACCCGGGTGTCGCCGAACTCGATCAACACCGAGCCCGCGGGCCACCGCTGGAAGCCACGAGTGATCTTGATGTCGCGGAGCTGGTCGTCGTTCCTGCCATCTTTTCTCGCCACGGGACGCCACTCTAGGACCCCGCGTCAGAGGTCGTAGACGGCGCCCTGCTTCACGAGCTCGGCCCCGGGGAAGACCGCCCCGGCCTCGGCGAGGACCGCGTCACGGTCCGTCCATGGCGCGATATGGGTCAGCAGGAGACGATCGACACCCGCCTTGCGCGCCAGCTCGCCCGCTTCTTTCCCCGACAGGTGGACGCCGGTCGGGCGGTCGGGCGAATCGGTCCACGACGCCTCGGAAAGCAGCACGTCGACGCCGTCGGCGAGGTCGGTCAGGGTGTCGCAGATGCCCGTGTCACCGGTGTAGGCGAGGCTCCGGCCATCGTGGCCGATCCGCAGGCCGAACGCCGGCGTCGGGTGGTAGACCGGGACCGCGGTGACCTCGAACGGCCCGATCGCGACGGGTTCGGTCTCGAGCGGTTGGAAGGCGTAGACGTCAGAGAGGTCGGTGATCACCCGCTCGTCCTCGTTCGGCGCGTAGGCGTTGGCGAGCCGCCCGGGCGCGTCCGACGGCGCGTACAGCGGCAGCCGTCGCGGCCTCGCCGGATACGGCGGTTCGGGGTGGTAGCGGCGCAGCACGGTGAGCGCGGTGACGTCGGCGCAGTGATCGGGATGCAGGTGCGAAAGGATCAGCGCGTCGAGATCGAACGGGTCGCGCAGGGCCTGCAACTGAGCGAGCGTCCCATTCCCGAGTTCGAGCCCGAGGACGAACCCGTCCGCCTCGATCAGGTAACCGGACGCGGCGGCATTGGGTCCGGGGACGCTGCCCGAGCAGCCGAGGATCGTCAAACGCACGGTGACACCTTAAGCACGGATCCGGTGTTTCACGCGCTGGTGGGAGCGAGCACACCCGGCGCGAAGCCCATGAACCGCTGAGCGAGCCTCGTGAACGGCTCGGCCGAGCCGGTGGCGACGAACTCGTGGCGCGGCGGAGTGTCCTGTTCGGACAGCAGATCCTGTTCGGTGAGGACCCGCACGAGATCCTTCGCGGTCTCCTCGGCGCTGGATACCAGGGTGACATCCTGGCCCATGACGATCTGCAGCACCCCGGACAGCAGCGGATAGTGCGTGCAGCCCAGCACCAGCGTGTCGACCTGTGCGCTGAGCAACGGCTCGAGGTAGCCCTGCGCCAGCCCGAGCACCTGCCGTCCGGTGGTGATGCCGCGTTCGACGAAGTCCACGAACCGCGGGCACGCGACGCTGGTGATCTCGACGTTCCGCGCGGCTGCGAAGGCGTCCTCATAGGCACGGGATCGGACCGTGCCCTCGGTGCCGATCAACCCGATCCGGCCGCTGTGCGTGGCGGAGACCGCCCTTCGCGCGGCTGGGAGGACCACTTCGATCACCGGGACGTCGTAGCGCTCCCTCGCATCGCGAAGGCAGGCCGCGGACGCGGTGTTGCAGGCGATGACCAGGGCTTTCACCCCGCCGGCCACGATGTCGTCCAGCGCGGCGAGCGCATACTGGCGCGCCGTCGCGATGGGAAGCGGGCCGTACGGGTTGCGGGCGGTGTCGCCGACGTAGCGCAGCTGCTCGCCGGGCAGTTGCTCGAGGATCGCCCTGGCGACGGTGAGCCCGCCGACTCCGGAATCGAAGACGCCGATCGGGGCGTCGGCGTTCGGCTTGCTCACACGGCGAGGCTACCCGGACCCTCCACGTCCGTCTTCTTGGCTCGGAACTTGTCAACCCGCGCCATGATCCAGGCCGCGAACACGCCCGACACCGCGCCGAACGCGTGTCCCTGCCACGAGATGCCGGGATCGCCGGGCAGCAGTCCCCAAAGCATCCCGCTCCAGATGCCCAGCAGCACCACGGCCACCAGGATCTGCCCGACGGCCCGGTTGAAAATACCCCTGACCAGCAGGAACGCGAGCCAGCCGAAGGCGACCCCGGAGGCGCCGACGGTCACCGTGTTCTCGGGGGCGATCAGCCAGACCCCGATCCCCGAGAGCACCCAGATGATCGCGGTCACGATCGCCCAGCGGCCGATCCCGGCCGCCATCGTGAGGAAGGCGAACACCAGGACGGGGACGGTGTTGGAGACCAGATGACCCCAGCCCGCGTGGAGCAGCGGCGCCCAGAGCACACCGTCGAGGCCGTCGAGGTCGCGGGCGAGGATGCCGCCCTGGTCGAGGTCGGCCGGCAGCACCACATCCACCAGCTCCACCAGGTAGAGCAGCACGACGAAGGCCAGCGAGACGATCACGGCGGCCTTCGGGTTCGGCGGGAGGACGCGTTTGGCCGGGTCTGTGCCGGACGACTCGCTCGCCGGGACCGGCTGGGGAGGCAAAGTGCTCACCTCACCAGGCTACGGCGGGATCGGGCCTGATCGCCTCGGTGAGAACCCTGAAATGTCGGTGGGGACCGATACGGTCTCCGACATGGGGATTCCGGCTTCCGAACAGATCGACGTGCCCGCCTACCTGGCCAGGCTGGGCGTCGATCACGAGCCGCCGAGCCTCGGCGCGCTCTTCCGGCTGCACGCGGCTCATGTCGAGCGGGTGCCCTATGAAGATCTGGAGGTTCAGCTCGGCCGTGTGACGTCGTTGGATCCGGCGGTGTCCTTCGGCCGCATCGCGACCGGGCGAGGTGGTTACTGCTACCACCTCAACGGCGCGTTCTCGGCCTTGCTGAGCGCGCTCGGCTATCAGGTCACGCGACATCCGGGCGGGGTTCAGGGCACGGGCGACGAGGCCGGGATCCACCTCAACCACCTGCCGTTGACCGTGTCCGGTCTCTCCGAGGAGCCGGATACGGACTGGCTGGTCGACGTGGGCCTCGGCGACGGTATCCACGTGCCGGTCCCGCTGCGTGAGGGTGTGTACAAACAAGGGCCGCTGCTGTTCGGAGTGCGGCGGTCGGAGGTCACCCCTGGCGGATGGCGGCTCGACCACGATCCGCAGGGGAGCTTCACCGGCATGGATTTCGCCCCGGAAGTGGCCGTACTGCCGGACTTCGCCGAGAAGCATCGTGAGCTGTCGACATCCGAAAGCTCCGGTTTCGTCCGGACGCTGGCGGTGCAGCGCCGGGACGCCGACGGTGTCGACTCGCTGCGTTCGCTCACGCTGGGCCGGTTGCCGGGTGAGAAGACGGTGCTGGAGTCACCCGCCGACTGGTGGGCGGCCCTCGGCGACGTGTTCGGCGTGCCGTCGAGCGTGTTCACCGGCGAGGAGCGGGCCAGGTTGTGGCGGCAGGCCGTCGAGCAGCACGAACGCTACGTCGCGGAACGTGAAGGTGCGGAAGGGAGTGCGGCCCTGCCCAGCGCGTAGTCCACGGCCGCCTCGGCGTGCAGGCGGGTCGTCGGGAAGGTCGGCACCGGGCTGTCCTCGGGACCGACCAGCAGCTCGATCTCGGTGCAGCCGTAGATGACGCCTTCCGCACCCGCGTCGACGAGCCTCTGGATGACTTCGCGGTACTGCTGCCGTGACTTGTCGGAGACGATGCCTCGGATGAGCTCGTGGTAGATGACGCCGTGGACCGTCTCGCGGTCCGCCTCATCCGGGACGACGACGTCGATTCCGTGTGCGGCGAGACGTTCGCGGTAGAAGGGCTGCGCCATGGTGAACTCGGTGCCGAGCAGCCCGACCCGGCCCAGCCCGGTGCGGTGGATCGCGGCGGCCACGGTGTCGACGAGGTGCAGCAGCGGTATTCGGAGCCCTTCGGTGAGCTGGTCGGCGACCCGGTGCATCGTGTTGCTCCCCACCAGCAGGACCTCGGCGCCCGCCGCTTCGATCTTGCGGGCAACGCGATTCAGCTCACGCCCGAGGTCGTCCCAGCGTCCTTCGGCAGGCAAGGTCTCGACGGTCGCGAAGTCCACGGAGTACAGCACCGTCGGCGCCGAATGGGTATCGCCTGCCAGCTCCCGGACCCGCTCATTGAGGAGCCGGTAGTACACGGCCGACGATTCCCAGCTCATCCCGCCCAGCAACCCGATGACCTTCATAGCCGCCATGGTGCCAGCGCGCGAGTGTTATGAAGGGTCCTTTCATAACAACCGGTCGTGAGTCAGGCCCAGAGCTGCCCGTCGAGCCTCTCGGCGGCCTCGTCGAGGGACCCGGAGTAAGCGCCCGTCGAGAGGTACTTCCACCCGGCGTCCGCGACCACGAACGCGACATCGGCGGCCTGCCCGGATGCCGCCGCCTTTTCGGCGACGGCCATGGCCGCGTGCAGGACCGCGCCGGTCGAGATCCCCGCGAAGATGCCCTCGTGCTCCAGCAGCTCCCGTGTCCGGCGAAGCGCGTCGTACGCGCCGACGGAGTACCGGCCGTTGAGGACACTCGCGTCGTAAAGCTCCGGGACGAAGCCTTCGTCGAGGTTCCGCAGGCCGTACACCAGCTCGCCGTAGCGGGGCTCGGCCGCGATGATCTGCACGTCGGGCTTGACCTCGTGCAGGTAACGGCCGACTCCGACCAGGGTGCCCGTGGTGCCGAGGCCGCCGACGAAGTGGGTCAGCGTCGGCAGGTCCTTGAGCAGCTCGGGGCCGGTTCCGCGGTAGTGCGCGTCGGCGTTGGCCGGGTTGCCGTACTGGTAGAGCATGACCCAGTCCGGGTTTGCCTCGGCCAGTTCCTTCGCCCGGCGGACGGCCTCGTTCGAACCACCGGCGGCCGGGGAGAAGACGATTCGCGCGCCGTACGCCTGCAGGAGCTGCTTGCGCTCGGTGGAGGTGTTCTCCGGCATGACGCACACCAGGCCGTAGCCCTTGAGCTTCGCGGCCATCGCGAGCGAGATACCGGTGTTGCCCGACGTCGGCTCCAGGATGGTGGCGCCGCGCCGGAGGGTGCCTTCACGCTCGGCGGCCTCGATCATCGCCAGCGCGGGGCGATCCTTGATCGAACCGGTCGGGTTGCGGTCCTCCAGCTTCGCCCACAACCGCACGTCGTGGGTGGGCGAAAGCCGGGGAAGGCCGACCAGCGGGGTGCCGCCGAGCGCGTCGAGCAGCGACTCGAAGCGAGCCATTGATCAGCCACCGGCCACGGCGGGCAGGATGGTCAGGGTGTCGCCGTCCTTGACCTCGGCCTCGAGGCCACCGGAGAAGCGGACGTCCTCGTCGTTGACGTAGACGTTGACGAAACGGTGCAGCTTCTCTTCCTTGACCAGGCGGGCCTTGAGGCCGCCGTGGCGGGACTCGATGTCGTCGATCACCTCGAGCACGGTCTTGCCGCTCGCCTCGACGGACTTCTCGCCGCCGGTGTGCGTGCGCAGGATGGTCGGGATGGACACGGTCACGGCCATGGTTTTCTACCTCCGGTGGGTTCTCTACTACGCAGACGTTCGGGCCGGCCCGGGTTATTCCGTGGCCGGGGATTCAGCCGGTGATCTCGACGGGCTCCTCGGTGATCTCCCCGTCCACGATCCGGTACGACCGGAACTGGTGCGAATCGGGGTCCTTGGTGGAGACGAGCACGTAGTGCGCGTCGGGTTCCGAGGCGTACGAGACATCGGTGCGTGACGGGTAGGCGTCGGTCGCGGTGTGCGAGTGGTAGATGACCACCGGGACCTCGCCGTTCGCGTCCATCTCGCGGTAGAGCTTGAGCAGATCGCCCGAATCGAACTCGTAGAACGTGGGCGAGCGGGCCGCGTTCAGCATCGGGATGTACCGCTCGGGGGCGTCCGATCCCTCGGGACCGGCGATCACCCCGCATGCCTCGTCGGGGTGGTCACGGCGGGCATGGGCGACGATCTCGTCGACTAGTTCACGGCGGATCCGGAGCACATCGACATCTTAGGTGCTGGACGCACCGGGTCCAGATTGTGAGACTGCGGCCACTTACAGCGTGTGGACGAGCGGGGTGGCGGGGTCGTCGTACATCGCCGCGGTGATCATGCCCTCCAGTGACTGGAGCCAGAACGACTTCACGTCGGCGTCCTTCTTGGCATAGCGCTCATCCGGCGGGTCGGCTTTCCACCGTGGCTTGCGCAGGTACCTGACCTGGGCGTGGACGAGCGCCAGACGCAGGTCGCGCACTCCGCCACGGTCGAGGATCAGGAACCGTCCGCCCGGCCACCCCGCGAGAACGCGTGCGACGACGGCGCCGATCTCCATCCTCATGGCCTGCCCGTGCCTCGTCCGGAACTCGGCGCTGTCGGTCTTGCGGGAATAGGTATCCGGGAAGAGCAGCTCGTCCGGCACCCCGCCCGGCCCCGCGGGATCGGCGGCCAGCGCGTCACCGAACTCGACCAGGATGAACCGCAGCACTTCGGCGACGTTCTCCGACATTTCGATCCGGACGAAGTCACCATCGCGGGTGATCCGCGCCGCGTCATGCACGCCGGGCCTCCCGCAGCTTCGCGCTGAGACCACGGATCTGGAACGCGGCGGCAAGCCGTTCCGCCTCGGCCAACGGCATCGGCGCGAGATCGACACGGCCGTGGTGGTGGACGTCGGAGACCGCCTGGTGCGCGGACTCGACGGACAGGCCGAGGAGCTCTTCGAAGACGAGCATCACACCGGTCGAGGTGTTGATGTGGTCGTTGTGGATCTCGACGATCCACGACCCCCCTTGATACATGCCGTCTTGATCGCCAGCGCCCCTTCGCCGTTACGCGAAGGCTTCGGGCCAGACGTCTCGGTAGGCGCGCATGTCGCCGGCGGAGGTGGCGGCGAGCACCCCGTGCACCATCGCCCGCGCGAACACCCTCGCGGCCGCCGAGCACAGCGTGTCCAGTACCGCGGCCCGCTGCACCGCCGCGACCGGCCCCTTGCCCGACGGCAGTTCGCGGTCCCCGGTGGCCAGCGCGAACACTGTGTCGCCATCGAACATCGTGTGCGCCGGGCGGACGGAGCGCGCGAGACCGTCTTGGGCGGCCACGGCGAGCCGTCGCGCCTCGGCCTTGGACAGCGCCGCGTCGACCGCGACGACGCCGATCGTGGTGTTGAGCCCGGCCGCCTTCTCCTCGACGTCGCCGGGGCGGTCCGGCCAGCTGATGCCGAACTCGCCGTCGACCTCGTGATCCGCCGCGAACGGGCGTCCGGTCGTGAGATCGACGGCCTCGCCCGCGGCGTTCACCGCGGCGACCACGCCGACCGTGAACTCACCGACCCGTTCCGAAGCCGTGCCGATCCCACCTTTGAGTGAACCCGCCTTCGCTCCGGCCCCGGCGCCGACGGTGCCGGGCACGACCGGACCGTCCGAGGCCGCTTCACAAGCGGCGTAACCGAAAGACGCGTCCGGCCGGTTACCCCAGTCGCCGCGCGGGAGGTCGAACAGCACGGCCGAGGGCACGATCGGCACCACCTCGTGCGGCTTCACGCCGACCGGCAGCCCCATGTTCCGCTCACTGAGCCAGCGCATCGCGCCGTCGGCCGCGGCCAGGCCGTAAGCGCTTCCACCGGAGAGGCAGATCGCGTTCACGTGCTGGACGAGGTTCTCCGGCTCGAGCAGGTTCGTCTCCCGCGTCCCCGGCGCTCCGCCGCGCTGGTCGACGGCGCCGACGGCGCCGCCGGGGACCAGCACCACCGTCGTCCCGGTCGCCCAGCCGTCACCGACGCGCTCGTGATGCCCGACCAGGACACCGGGAACGTCGGTGATCATGATGACAACGACTGGATCAGCGTCTCCTGCACCCAGGTCAGCCAGTGATAGACACCCAGATGCGGGGAACGCGGATCGTCCTCGGGCAGCTCGTCGGGCATGTCCTCGGTGACGTCGAGCGCGGTCCCCAGTGCCAGCCGGACGTCGTTGAGCGCCCCCAGCCAGGCGTCGGCCTGCTCAAAGGTCAGCTGCACGTTCCCGCCGTCACGCGGAAGGGTGTCGAGGACGATCTTCGCGACGCCGACCTTCTTGTCCAGCAGCTCGGGCTCGTGGATCGACCGCATCGCGGCGGCCGAATCGATGTCCTCGCGCGTCGGATTGTCGGGGTCGAGCTTGTGAAAGTCGGGGAGCAGCCGCGAGAGCACCGGATCGTCCGGCGACTCCGTCGGGCCCATGCGGATCCCGGTCAGCTCGGCCAGCTCGTCCTGCGGCGCCTCCTCGGCGCGCGCGGTGAGCATGTCCTCCAGCTGGCTGACCAGGCCGCGCAACACCGCGGCTTCCTGTTGCTCGAAGCCGGCGACGATGGTTTCGCCCTTGCGGCGCCAACCGTTCACGAGGTCTGCTCCATCGTCGCCCACAGGCCTGCGGCATGCAGCTTCGCCACGTCGGTCTCCACCTTCTCTTTCGAACCGGAGGACACGATGGCCTTGCCCTTGTGGTGCACGTCGAGCATCAGCTTCGTCGCGTGGTCCCGGCTGTAGCCGAACACCTTCTGGAAGACGTACGTCACGTACGACATCAGGTTGACCGGGTCGTTCCAGACGACCGTCCGCCACGGCGTGTCCGCTGCGGTGACCTCGACCCCGTGCGGATCGACCTGCGTCTGCTCGGATGCGACAGGCGTGGACATGCACTCCATGGTGTCACGGGCCCAACCCGGTATGGGTTGGCAGGTCCGGCCATGTGGGTGAATAGGCTGGCACCATGGGTTTCCCGGAAGCCAACACAGGCGCCAGCACCGCGCTGCTCACCGACCACTACGAGCTGACCATGCTGGCCAGCGCCCTCGCCGACGGGACCGCCAGCCGGCCCTGCGTCTTCGAGGTCTTCGCACGTCGTCTGCCCGACGGCCGCCGCTACGGCGTCGTAGCGGGCACCGGCCGGGTTCTCGACGCCATCGCGGACTTCCGGTTCACCGACGCCGAACTGAGCCAGCTCGAAGCCACCGCCGTCGTCGACGACGCCACCCTTTCGTGGCTCGCGGACTACTCCTTTTCAGGGAACGTCGACGGCTACCCCGAAGGTGAGCTCTACTTCCCCGGATCCCCGATCCTGACCGTCACCGGCTCCTTCGGCGAGGCCGTCGTACTGGAGACGCTGACCCTGTCGATCCTCAACCACGACAGCGCGATCGCGTCCGCGGCCGCACGGATGTCGGGTGCCGCGCACGGCAGGCCGATCATCGAGATGGGCGGGCGCCGCACCCACGAGTACGCTGCCGTCGCCGCCGCGCGCGCCGCGTACCTCGCCGGTTTCGCCACGACGTCCAACCTCGAAGCCGGGCGCCGCTACGGAATCCCGACTCGGGGCACCGTCGCGCACGCGTTCATGCTGCTGCATGACAGCGAAGAGGCCGCTTTCCGCGCTCAGGTGTCCAAGATGGGTGCCGACACCACACTTCTGGTGGACACCTACGACATCACCAAGGGCATCGAAACGGCCGTCCGCGTGGCCGGGCCGGAACTCGGCGCGATCCGCATCGACTCGGGCGACGTCGGCCCGCTGGCCCGCAAGGCCCGCGAGCAGCTCGACTCGCTCGGCGCCAAGGACACCCGCATCGTGGTCTCCGGTGACCTCGACGAACACGCCATCGCCGCGCTGCGGGCGGAACCCGTCGACGCGTACGGCGTCGGCACGTCGCTCGTCACCGGCTCGGGCGCGCCGACCGCCGGGATGGTCTACAAACTCGTCGAGGTCGACGGCAAACCGGTCGCCAAGCGCAGCGCGCACAAGGAATCCCGCGGCGGCCGGAAATCCGCGCTGCGAAGGCACCGCGGCACCGGCACCGCCGTCGAAGAGGTGATCTGGACGGCCGCGTCGGAGACCCCGGAAAGGGACTCGAACGACCACGAATTGCAGATTCCGCTGGTCCGAGACGGCCGGACGGTGGATGATTTGCCCACGCTGGACGACGCGCGCCAGCGCCTTCGGCGCGCATTGGTGAGCCTGCCGTGGGAGGGTCTCAAGCTCTCGCACGGCGAACCCGCCATTCCGACCCTGTTCGTATAACAGTTCTTTCGAGACTCAGGAGCAAGACATGGGGACCGCCCTGATCGTGGTCGATGTGCAGAACGATTTCTGCGAAGGCGGGTCACTCGGCCTGCCCGGTGGCGCCGCGGCCGCCGAAGCGATCTCGAAGCTCGCCGCGGAAGGCGACTACACGCACGTCGTCGCCACCCGGGACTACCACATCGATCCGGGCGAACACTTCAGCGAGACACCGGACTTCAAGGACAGCTGGCCGCGCCACTGCGTCGCCGGCACCTCCGGTGCCTCGTTCCACCCCGCGCTCGACGTCGTCCCGATCAACGAGGTCTTCTCCAAGGGCGAGTACAGCGCCGCGTACTCCGGCTTCGAGGGCAACGCGCGCGACGGCAAGACCCTAGCCGCCTGGCTCAAGGAGCACGACGTCACCGAGGTCGAGGTCGTCGGCATCGCGACCGACTTCTGCGTGCGCGCGACGGCGCTCGATGCGGCGAAGGCGGGCTTCGCCGTCAAGGTGCTGCTGGACCTCACCGTCGGCGGTTCGCAGCCGACCGTCGACGCCGCGCTCAAGGACTTCGACGAGGCCGGCGTGACCTACACCGGAAAGGCCCCGGTTCCGTCCGCATGATCCAGCACGACCTCCAGGACAAACTGATCGAAAACCGGCTCGTCGCGATTCTGCGGGCCGAAAACTCGAACCGGTTCGCCGACGCGGCGACGGTGTTGCACGCGGCCGGTATCCGAGTGCTCGAAGCGACGCTGACCACGCCGGGAGCGCCCGAAGCCATCGCGACCATGCGCAAGAAGTTCGGCGATGAAGCCGATGTCGGCGCCGGAAGCGTCCGCGAGGTGTCCGATGTGGACATCGCGGCGGACGCGGGTGCGACGTTCCTGGTCACGCCGACGGTGAACCCGCTGGTCATGGAGCGCGCGCACGAGCGCGGACTGCCGGTGATCTGCGGGGCGCTGACCCCGACCGAGATCGACACGGCGTGGCGGCTCGGCGCGGCCGCGGTGAAGGTGTTCCCGATCGCCGCCGTCGGCGGGATCGCCTACCTGCGCGCGTTGCGGGCGCCGATGCCGGACATTCCGCTCGTGCCGACCGGCGGGGTCCACCTCGCCGACGTCGCGAAGTACCTCGAGTCGGGCTCGATCGCCGTCGCCGCCGCGACCCCACTGCTCGGCGACAGCCTCACCTCCGCCGGCTCCCTCACGGACCTCGCCACCCGCGCGAGTGAATTCGTCGCCCAAGCCGCGAAGTTCGCCTCGCGCACCTGATCCCGCGCCATTAGTCCTCTACTTGCGCCTATCACCAGCGCAAGTAGAGGACTAATGGGCGTCAGGCGGGTGGTTTCTTGCCGTAGGGGTCGCACCTGGCGGTGCCCAGGTAGATGTCGCCCTTCGCCGGGCCACCCTGTGGGAAGAGTTTGATGTGCAGCATATGCGTCACCAGGCTCCCGTCGGGCGGGGTCGGGGTGATGGACTCGTTGACCGTCAGCGAGGCCAGCGCTGTCCCGCCCTTGCCGCCGGAGATGGTGATCCGGTAGTTCTGCGGGATGCTCTCCGGCAGCGAGAACCCGACGATATCGCCGAACTCGATGTAGCCGAGGCTGCCGTCCTTGGTGGTACTGCATTTGGCCACGTACGTGCGGACCTTGATCACCGGACCGCCATAGCGTTTGAGCAGGGTCGTTTCGAACCGCCGCCCGGTCGCCCGCCCGACCGACACCGTGTCCGTGCGGCCGCAGGTCGAGTCACCGCCGCCGAACCGCGCGAAATCGCCGGTGATCCCGCCCGCGGTGCGCGCGTTCACCGGCCCGTCCACATCGCACTCGGCGAGTTCGCCGGTGACGATGTGCTCGTTGCCGATTTCGACGTCGAGCGACCCGACCGAAGCCGACGCCGTCGAAGGCGCGGGTTCGGCCGACGCCGTCGCCGGACCTCCGGTCACCAGCGCCGTTGCCAGCACCGTCGCGGATAGCAGCCGTCCTGCCGTTGTGGGTTTCTTCATCACCGGCCTCCTCACGGATTCGAGAGCACCCGCTTCGACATCGGCAGCCTTCGCCACCACCCTGACCGGCGCGGACGTACACCACCCGGACGAGTGGATCAACCCCTGCCGTGAGGTGCCCGACATTCGGTCCGCAGGCCGTTCCCGCCGGTTAACCTCGGTTCACATCCGTGTACCTACTGGAGGTCTGAGTGTCTTCGCTGTCCGTGGCCGGCTCCCGTCCGGTCCTCGCCGACCTCGTTCCCGGCGCACTCGTCCGTGACGCGATCCTCGTCGCCGGCGGCGCCGCACTGACCGGTGCGGCCGCACAGATCCTGATCCCGGTGCCCGGTTCACCGGTGCCGATGACCGGCCAGACGTTCGCCGCCCTGCTCGTCGGCGCGGCGCTCGGCTGGAAGCGCGGCGCGCTCTCGATGGCGCTATACCTCGCCGTCGGCGCCGCGGGCTTCGGCTGGTTCCAGAACGGTTCCTCGGGCCTGACCGGCGCCAGCGCGGGCTACATCGTCGGCTTCGTGTTCGCCGGCGCGCTGGTGGGCGCGCTCGCCGGCCGCGGTGGTGACCGGACGCCACTGCGCACCGCGGGCACGATGGTGCTGGGCAACCTCGTCATCTACGCCGTCGGCGTGCCGTGGCTGATGGCGTCGACCGGCTTCGGCCTGGACACCGCGCTGGAGAAGGGCGTCGTCCCGTTCCTCATCGGGGACGCGCTGAAGATCGTCGTCGCGGCCGCGCTGCTCCCGGGCGCCTGGGCGCTGGTTTCGAAGTTCCGCAAGGAGGACTGAACGGTCCGCTCGTTCCGCGACCGGTCGCTATGAAGGGGCCTTTCATCGCAAAATTTGCGATGAAAGGCCCCTTCATTGCACGGCCTGGCGGATCTTGACAGGGGGCCCGGCTATCGTCTTGTCCGTGCCCACCCGAGCTGATTTCCCCGGTGTCCTCGAACTCCTGACCCATGCGGTCGAGTCCGTGGGCGGTGCCGAGCGCGAGGGCCAGGTCCAGATGGCGGACGCGGTCGGCCACGCGATCCGCACCGGCGAACATCTGGCCGTCCAGGCGGGCACCGGAACCGGGAAGTCGTTGGCGTACCTCGTTCCCGCGATTCGGCACGCGGTCGAGAAGGAGGCCACGGTCGTGGTCTCGACGGCCACCATCGCCCTGCAGCGCCAGCTGGTCGACCGCGATCTCCCTCGGCTGGCGAAAGCGCTGAAGAAGCCCCTCGGCCGCGAGCCGACCTTCGCGATCCTCAAGGGCCGTCGCAACTATCTCTGCCTCCACCGTCTCGACACCGGCGCACCGGACGAGCCGGAGGACGCGCAGCTGTTCGACCCGTTCGCGGTCTCCCGGCTGGGCAAGGAGGTCACGCGGCTGCGGGAATGGTCCTCCGACACCGAAACGGGCGATCGCGACGAGCTGGTCCCCGGCGTGACGGACCAGGCGTGGCGCCAGGTTTCCGTGACCGCGAAGGAATGCCTGGGAGCGTCGCGCTGCCCCATCGGCACGGACTGCTTCGCCGAACGCGCCCGCGCCGAGGCGGGCAGGGCGGACGTCGTGGTCACCAACCACGCACTGCTGGCGATCGACGCCCTTCAGGGTTACCAGGTCCTTCCGGAACATGATCTGGTGATCATCGACGAGGCGCACGACCTGGTCGACAGGGTGACGTCGGTGGCGACGGGTGAGCTGACCAGCGGCATGGTCTCCGCCGCCGCGAGGCGCTGCGGAAAGCTCGTCGACGACGAGGTCGCGGACCAGCTGCTCGAGGCGAGCGACGGGCTGGCCCTCATTCTCGACGACCTGCCCTCTGGCCGGATGGACTCGCTGCCGCAGGCCCTCAACGGCGCGATCCCCGCGGTCCGCG
Source organism: uncultured Actinomycetota bacterium (assembly GCA_963766045.1). GTDB lineage: Bacteria > Actinomycetota > Actinomycetes > Mycobacteriales > Pseudonocardiaceae > Amycolatopsis. Next base: position 1,152,970 of record CAVXYN010000004.1, read on the forward strand.
ACGCCGCGCATCGCTGCCTCGCCTCCCTCGGCAAGGACCGTAAGGAAGAGGTCGACGAGGCGACGGCCCGCAAACTGGCCCGGTCGCTGGTCGAAGAAGTCCACGACACCGCGGTCCGGCTGCTCGAGGCGTTCGACGACGACAAGGCGCATCAGCGGGACGTCGTCTGGCTGACCGGCGATCGCTTCTCCGCCAGTCCGCGCCCGCCCGCGCTCAAGGTCGCCCCGCTCGGGGTGGCCGGCCTGCTGCGCGAGCGCGTCTTCAACCAGCACACGACGGTCCTCACCTCGGCGACGCTGACCTTGGGCGGCACGTTCGACACGATGGCCCGCCAGTGGGGTCTCCCGCCCGGCGGCGCCAAGGTGGAGAAGTCTCCGGGCACCGCGACCGACAAGGCCGCCCCGGCCGACAGCGACGACGCCGAAGGCCCGAAGTGGACCGGGCTCGACGTGGGCTCGCCGTTCGACCACAAACGCAACGGCATCCTCTACCTGGCCAAGCACCTGCCGCCGCCGGGCCGGGACGGGCTGCAGCCCTCGACCATGGACGAGCTGGCCGAACTGATCGAGGCCGCGGGCGGGCGCACGCTGGGCCTGTTCTCCTCGATGCGGGCGGCGAAACAGGCCACGGAGGAGATGCGCGAGCGGCTCGAGGTGCCGATCCTCTGCCAAGGGGACGATTCCACCGGCCTGCTGGTGCAGAAGTTCTCCGAAGACCCGCGGACCTGCCTGTTCGGCACGCTTTCGCTGTGGCAGGGCGTCGACGTACCCGGCCCGTCGCTCCAGCTCGTGGTGGTGGACCGCATCCCGTTCCCGCGCCCGGACGACCCGGTCTCGTCCGCTCGCCAACGTGCGGTGGAGGCCAGAGGCGGCAACGGCTTCCTCACCGTCGCGGCCACGCACGCGGCGCTGCTGCTGGCTCAGGGCACCGGACGGCTGCACCGGTCGGTCACCGACAAAGGGGTGGTCGCGATACTGGACTCGCGGCTGGCAACGGCCCGGTACGGCGGATTCCTCCGCGCGTCGCTGCCCCCGTTCTGGCCGACGATGGACCCGAACGTCGCCCGCGACGCGCTGCGCAGACTCGACGCGGCCGCCCCGTCCTGAGCGGTTCCCGGCGGGCGGGTACCGTTAACAGAACGCCGAAGACAGGGAGAACCGGTTGTCCCACGAGTCGCCCAACGCACAATCCCGGACCGTCAGCGTCGATGACACCGGTGTGCGGCGCCAGCTCGCGGACGGCAGCGAAGAGGCCGTTACGTGGTCCGAGCTGTCCGCGGTGGTGGTCAGAGTCATCCCTGAAGGCCCGTGGAAGGAAGACGTCTTCTTCATGCTCGCGGGCGCCGACGGCAAGGGCACCGCTATCCCCAGCGGAGACCCGGCCGCCGACGCACTGATCGAGCGGCTGCAGACGCTGCCCGGCTTCGACAACGAGAAGTTCATCGAGGCGATGACCACCGACGCCGACGAGGCGTACGTGGTCTGGAGCGCCGAGGACCACTCCGCCAAGCACTAGCCAAGTGTTATGAAAGGTCCGTTCATAACAAAATTTGTTATGAACGGACCTTTCATAACATCCCGTGCCCCGCGCCGGTGGACACGGCACCACATTCCGTGCTCCGCTGTGACTCGCACCGGTTACTGGGGAGTGGGTCGGCGTCCCCATGACGAGCGAGGAGCGGGTCGCTGAGTCTCTGGGAGTACCTCGGCCAGAACTGGATCGACGTCGTCAACGACGCGATTCTGCATGTGGACGTGACCCTCGCGGCGATGGCCCTCGCCGTACTCATCGGGGTGACGATCGGGGTCCTCACCTATCGCCGCCCGCTGTTCGCCGCGATGGCGACGACGACGACCGCGGCGTTCCTGACAGTGCCGTCGATCGCGCTGCTCGGCATCCTGATCGGTCCGTTCGGGCTCGGCCTCACCAATGTGTTGTTCGCGCTCGTGCTGTACGCGCTGCTGCCCATCACCCGCAACACGATCGTCGGGCTGCGCGGTGTCGACAAAGCGGTGGTCGACGCCGGTCAAGGCATGGGGCTTGGCCGTACCCGGCTGCTGTGGCGGGTCCGGATGCCCTTGGCGTGGCCGGTGATCCTGTCCGGTATCCGCGTGTCCACCCAGATCACCATCGGTATCGCCGCACTCGGCGCGTATGTGAAGGGCCCCGGCCTCGGCAACGAGATCTTCGACGGACTCGGCCGGTTCGGCTCGGTCAACTCACTGAACCAGGTGCTGACCGGGACGCTCGGAATCGTCGTGCTGGCGTTGCTGTTCGACCTCGCGTTCGTGGTGCTCGGCAAGCTGACCACACTGCGGCGCCGTCCGGCCCTTCCGCTCGCCGACACCGGCGAAATCGGCGGCAAGCCAGGCCAGGCGATCGAACTCGACCGGATCGGCAAGAGGTATCCCGGTCTGCGTTCCCCCGCCGTCGATGCCCTTTCGATGCGGATCCCCGCCGGGGAGATCGTGGTGCTGACCGGCCCGTCGGGCTGCGGGAAGACCACCACCATGCGGATGATCAACCGTCTTGTCGAGCCCACCACGGGCACGATCACCGTCGGCGGCACTGACGTCGCGGCACTGGACGTCGACGAGCACCGGCGCGACACCGGATACGTCATCCAGCAGATCGGGCTCTTCCCGCATCTGCGGGTCGAGGGCAATATCGGTGTGGTGCCACGGCTGTTGCGCTGGTCCCGTGGGCGCATCGCCGCAAGGGCTCGTGAGCTCCTCGAAGTCGTCGGCCTGAAGCCCGAGCACGCGAGCCGCTTTCCCCGCGAACTTTCGGGCGGTCAGCAACAGCGGGTAGGTGTCGCACGGGCCATGGCCGCCGATCCCCCGGTCATGCTCATGGACGAGCCGTTCGGCTCCACCGATCAGCTCACCCGCACCCGGCTGCAGGATGAATTCCTTCGGCTGCAACGGAAAGTCCGCAAGACGATCGTCTTCGTCACCCACGATTTCGACGAAGCGCTCAAGGTCGGCGACCGGATCGCCGTGCTGCGCCCACGTTCGGTGATCGCGCAGTACGACACACCGGACGCCATCCTCGCCACACCAGCGGACGACTATGTCGTGAGTTTCATCGGCAGAGGACGGCATCTCAAACGGCTGGCCCTGATCCAGGTCGGTGACGTCGCGCTCCGGCCGGTTTCCGAACGTCCGGACGGGCTGCCGGCCCTGCCGCGCGAGACGACCTTGCGGGACACGCTGGACAAGATGTTGCACAGCGGTAGCGGCGAAATCCTGGTGACCGACAACGGCAAGGCGTTAGGCGTATGCGACGCCGCCGGCCTCGTTTCCGCTTTGCAGCCCGAAAAAGAGACCGCGGCCCCGGTGGTCGTGGACCAGCGCGAACCGGAGCCCGACCGCCCGGACACCCCGCGACGGCGGCCCCGAAGGGGCATTATCGGCCTGCTCGTACGCCCTTTGCTGCTCGCCGTCACGCTGACGACGTTGTACTTCGTCATCCGCGCGCAACCGCTCGACTCGATCGAACAGCGGTACCTCAACGGCCACGAGATCTTCGCCGAACTCTCCGCACATGTCCGGCTTTCCCTGATCTCAACGGTTTTCACGGTCGCCATCGCGGTGCCGCTCGGCATCCTGCTCACCCGGCGATCCGCGCACTGGCTCAAACCGGTCGGGCTCGGCCTCGGCAACCTCGGCCAGGCGATCCCCTCCATCGGTCTCGTGGTGTTGCTCGCACTGTGGATCGGGCCGGGGACGGGGACCGCGGTGATCGCACTGGTCGTCTACGCGACGCTTCCCGTGCTGCGCAACACGATCGTCGGGCTGGACGGCGTCGATCCGGCCATTACCGACGCCGCGCGGGGAATGGGGATGTCCCGGACCGGCGTGTTGTGGCGGATCGAGCTGCCGCTCGCGGTACCGGTGATCCTGGCCGGGATCCGCACCGCGCTGGTGCTCACGGTCGCGAGTGCGACACTGGCCACGTTCATCGATGGCGGTGGTCTCGGGGGCGGGCTCGTGGCCGGGATCGGGCTGTACCGCCCGACACTGAGCCTGACGTTCGGCATCATCGTCGCCGCACTGGCACTGTTGGCCGACTGGCTGGGACTCGTCGTGGAAGAGTTCCTCCGGCCGCGCGGAACCTGACCACAAGCCCTCTCACCGCAAGGAGAAGCAGACCATGCGCATGCCCCGCCGACCGCTGGCCATCGTGCTCGGGCTCGTCACGGCCGCGGCACTCGCGGCTGGTTGCACCATCAGCAAGGACGACGCGGGCACGCAGGCCGGCGAAGGGTCCATCAAGAAGATCGACGCACTCAGCGGTGCCCAGCTCAAGGTCAGTTCCAAAGAGTTCGACGAACAACTGCTTCTCGGGCAGATCGCCATCGTGGCACTGCAGGCGGCCGGAGCAAGCCCGGAGGACAAGACCAACATCACCGGTTCGAGCAACGTCCGGCAGGCGCTCACCTCCGGCGCGGTCGACCTGTACTGGGAGTACACCGGTACCGCGTGGATCAGCTTTCTCAAGCAGACCAAGCCGATCAGCGATCCACAGGCACAGTACGACGCGGTCAAACAGGCCGATAACGCCAACAACGTCACGTGGTGGGGCCGCTCACCCGCCAACGACACCTACGCGATCGCCGTCAACGAGAACACGCTGAAACAGACCGGCGTCAAGACGCTTTCCGACTACGCGGCGCTGGTGAACTCGAATCCGGCGGCCGCGTCGACCTGCATCGGTCCCGAGTTCAAGAGCCGCGACGACGGGTTCACGGGACTGGAAAAGGCCTACGGGTTCGACCTTCCCGCCGCGCAGGAACACCTCCTCAACGACGCCGTCATCTATCCGACCGTCGGGACGGGCGATACCTGCGGTTTCGGCGAGGTCGCCACCACGGACGGCCGGGTCCTCGCCCAGAAGCTGACCGTGCTCGAAGACGACAAGGCCTTCTTCCCGATCTACAACCCGGCGATCGCCATCCGCACCCCGGTGGCACAGCAATATCCGCAACTGGAGCAGGTATTCGCCCCGATCGCGGCGAAACTCGACACCGCGAAGCTGACCGACCTGAACAAGAAGGTCAGTGTGGACGGCCTGAAACCGGTCGACGTGGCACGTGACTGGCTCAAGGCGGAAGGCTTCATCAGCTGAGCGGTCGATCGGTCGGGAACGTCTCCGTGACCGGGATGCCCTTCTTGAGGGTCCGGCTCACCGTGCACAACCGCTCGATCGCGCGGTCGACCGCTTTGGCGAGCGCAGCCAAGTCGTCCGCGGCGAGAGCGGAAACGTCCACATCGAACTCGACGTGGACGGCGTCGAGTTCCTCGGCGACCTCGTTCTTGTCCGCGGAAACGGCGACCCGGAACTTGGCGTCCTCACCGATCCGGCGGGTGATGAGCTGCTCGGCGGTGACCGCCGAGCAGCCGGCGGCCGCGATCTGCAGCAGCTCCGACGGTGAGAACGCGCCCTCGGCGTTCTTGCGACCGATCCGCACTTCGGCGCCGCGTTCGTTGCGGCCGACGAACCGGTGCTCGCCCTCCCACTGAACTTCGAGGGTCACAGGTGGTCCTTTCAGATCGGGGGCAGCCTTGGCGCGATGTCCTTCGCGAGCAGTTCGGCCGCGGGGCACATCTCCTGCGGTGGGGCGTTCCGGCGCAGAACATAGATCTGCACCGTCTCGATCATGTCCCGGCCACCGCTGCGGTAGGTCCGATGCGGAAACTCGGCCTGGCAAGCCTCCCAAGTCTCATTGACTTCGACGTAGAAGTCCCGCGTCCCGACGTCGACACGCCTGCCCTCGCCCTCCAGCGGCAACCATTTGCGGTCGAAGCGGATGACCACCTGGGTTTCCCGGTAGTCCCAGTAACACTCCCAGCTGCCGAACACCGGATCCGGTTCGGCCACGCCACCGAGGATGTCCTGCGTCAGGCCCTCGCCGAGCCGGCAGGCATCGAGGCTTCCGAGCGTCCCGGGCTCGAAATCGCCGGTGCGCGAGGGAATCGGACCACTGTTCAGCGCGGACACCGCGTGGGCGGCCACCTTCTCGGCGTATTCGCAGAGGTGCGCGTGCCAGTCCTTGGTGTGACGGGCGACGATCCACACCTGATAGCCGTCCGGCATGGGAATGGTCCGCTCGCATTTGCCGTCCTTCTCACCCGGCCGCTCGCGCACGCTCACCTGGCCGGGAAGCGGCTTGTCGGGCAGCTGTGTCTCGGGAATCGACAGGTCGAGCCGGACTTCCACGGTGTCTTCCGCTTGGTAGCCCTGATCGACAAGGACCCCGCAAGCGTTGTAATTGCCGTAGTGGGGGTCGAGCCTGGCGAAACCGAACTCGCTCAGCACCGCGGGGTCGAGCAGAGAACAGGGATCGGCCGTCCGCTCATCTCGCGCGGTACCTGCCGTACCCACGGGCGGTGCCGGTCGCTCCTGCTCCGCCGCGACATATGTCAGGCCCGCGACGAGCGCGAGCACCGCCGCACCGGCTCCGATGGCGAGGGGGCGTTTGGGCAGGCGGAACCTGCGCGCACGCACGGGGACGTCGACGTCGGCGACCTGGCCGAGGAGTTCCGCGGCACGTGCGGCGTCAGGGCGTCCGGCGGGCCGGCGGCGCAGCAGCTCGGTCAGCACGGGCGCGAGCGGTCCCGCGTTGCGCATCGGTTCCAGGGTGTAGGCCGTCGCCCGGCGCAGCTGCACGAACGGCCCGGCGTTGGCGTCTCCCCAGACCGAGGTGCCTTCGACCGCGGCGAACAGGGTCGCGCCGAGCGAGAAGACGTCCGCGGACGCGCCTGCCGGCTGTCCCTCGGCCATCTCGGGTGCGACGTAGCCCGGCGTGCCACCCTCGAGACCGCCGCCGGTGCGGGTGACCTCCGCCCACTGCGCGATGCCGAGGTCCGTCAGTTTCGCGGTCCCGTCCTCGGCAACCAGCACGTTCCCCGGTTTGAGGTCACGGTGGACCATGCCCTTGTCGTGCATCGCCGCGAGCGCGGCGGCGAGCTGGACGCCGATCTTCGCGACCACGCCGGCGGGGAGCGGCCCGTCGGTGTCGAGGATGTTCGCGAGGCTGCGTGACGGCAGGTACTCCATGACCAGCCAGCGGTCTTCACCGTCCATGACCGCGTCGAAGACGGTGACCACGTTCGCATGATGCAGACCCGCGCCGATCCGCGCTTCACGCCGGATCTGGCCGCTGTCGCCCGCCTGTGAGCGTTTGAGAGCGACGGCCCGGCCGAGGTCTTGGTCGATGGCGCGCCAAACGACACCCATTCCCCCGGCGCCGATCCGCTCCTCCAAGCGATAGCGCCCGGCGATCAGCCGATCACCCATTGGGCGAGTATAGGACTACTCCGAACCGCCTAAAGGGGGGTCGGCCGGTTCCTGCCATCGGGTTGTTATGAAGCGCGCTGGGCGAGCACGGTGACCGTTCCCGGGTCGACCTCGGTGAAGCCCGCGTCCCGGACCACGATGACGCCGTCGCGCCGCCACGCACCCTCGGGATCCTCGATCGGGCAGAGCGCCTTCCACACCGCGACCGGCGGAGTCCGCACCGAGCAACGGAATCCGGTCTCGGCCCACGCCGCCCGCTCGCCGTCGTCGAGCAGGGAAGCAAGGATCATCGTCGCGTGCCCGACCTGCGCGGCACCCTTGCCGACGGTCATCGTGACCTCGGGGTTCAGCAGCAGCCGCGGGATGCCCTCGGGCGACGGCCCGGGTTCGCCGGCGGGCAGTTCGCTCCCGGAGATCTGCAGCCGCGAGACTTCTTTCGGCGTGTCGATGACGCGGCCGGGCAGCAGGGCTCGTGCCTCGGCGCCGTCGACCTCGATGGTGATGCCCGGCAGTTCCCGCACGGCCTGCCAATGCGCACCCCGCGCGCGGCGCGCGACCTTGCGGATCCGGCCGTCGACCCAGGCCTTGAGCGATTCGTGCCATTCGCCTTCCGGTTCGGCGCGCTCGTCGAGGCAGACCGCGACCGCTGCCGCGGCGGCCGCCTCCAGCAGCGCTGTCCGATCAGGCGGTTCGGCGCGTTCCATCCGCAGGATCACCGGCATCGCCCGGACCTCGGCGGGGTCCTCGTCCGAGGTGTCGACGGTATCTTCGGCGGGTAGCCCGAGCCAGTACGCGTAGCGCGCGGCCAGCGGTTCGAGCACACTCATGGCCGGGACAGCTCGAGTCCGTCGGCCGCGTCGGCGGCCTCGATCTCGGACCGGGTGACACCGAGCAGGAACAGCACGGCGTCCAGGTACGGATGCGAAAGGGCGGTGTCCGCGACCTCGCGCAGCGCGGGCTTCGCGTTGAAGGCGACACCCATCCCCGCGACCGAGAGCATGTCGATGTCGTTCGCCCCGTCGCCGACCGCGACGCACTGTTCCAGCGAGATCTCGTACTCCTCGGCGAACCGGCGCAACGCCGTCGCCTTGCCCGCACGGTCCACGATATCCCCGACCACCCGGCCGGTCAGCTTGCCGTCGACCACCTCGAGCTCGTTCGCCGCGGCGAAGTCGAGCCCCAGTTCGTCCACAAGAGACTGGATGATCCTGGTGAACCCGCCGGACACCACACCGCAGCGGAAACCCATTCGCTTCAGCGTGCGGATCGTCGTGCGCGCGCCGGGCGTCAGTTCGATCGAGGCCGCGACCTCGTCGAGCACCGTCTCCGGAAGTCCCTCCAGCAGGGCGACGCGGCGTTCCAGCGACTCACCGAAGTTCAGCTCGCCGCGCATCGCGGCCTCGGTGATCTCGCGGACCTGTGGTTCGACGCCGGCGTGCGCGCCGAGCATCTCGATGACCTCGCCCTGGATGAGCGTGGAGTCGACGTCGAACACCACGAGCCGCTTGGCCCGGCGGGCGAGCCCTGCCCGCTCGACCGAGATATCGATCCCGGCCTCCACCGCGGCGTCGGCCAGCGCAGTCCTCAACGCGGCGTCGGCCTCGTGCGTGTCTTCGGCGACCGAGGCGTACATCTCCAGCCCGGTGACCGGGTAGTCGGCGACGCTGCGGATCGAGTCGATGTTGACGTTCAGCGCGGCGAGCCTGCGCGCGACGTCGGAGAAGGAACGCGCGGTCAGCGGACGGCCGAGCATCAGCAGTACATGCGTCGAATCCCGCTGCCCGGTGGCGAACGGGTCGGCACCGATCGCCGAGCCGATCTTCACATCGACCTGCATCCCGACCGACGCCATCGCCTGCTCGACGTACTCCTGCAGGCCCTCCGGATCGCGGTAGACCCCGGCGAGGACGCCGAGAACAAGGTGCCCGCGGATGACGACCTGCTCGACGTCGAGCACGTCGACGTCATGGCGGGAGAGCACGGCGAAGAGCACGGAGGACACACCCGGCTTGTCGGGGCCGGTGGTGGTGATGAGGACGGGCGTCTGCGTCACGGGCTCAGTCTTCCTTACCTGGGCACGAAAAAGGCGCGTGCCCCGCCTCGCTGTGAGGGATGGCACGCGCCTTTCGTCGGGTCACTGCTCGCTCGAGTTGTCCTTGGTGTGATCACCCGGCATGGCCGCTTCGGTGAGCACCTGCGACGGCGCGCGGTGGGTGTTGACCCGCTGCTTCCCGAAGAAGCCGATCTCACCCTCCTTGTAGATGCGCTCCATCATGTGGGGATAGTGCAGCTCGAACGCGGGCCGCTCGGAACGGATCCGGGGCAGCTCGGTGAAGTTGTGCCGCGGCGGCGGGCAGGACGTCGCCCATTCGAGCGAGTTGCCGTAGCCCCACGGATCGTCCACCGTGACGATCTCGCCGTACCGGTAGCTCTTGAAGACGTTCCAGATGAACGGCAGCGTCGAGGCACCGAGAATGTACGCGCCGATCGTGGAGATCGTGTTCAGCGTGGTGAAACCGTCGCTGGTCAGGTAGTCCGCGTACCGCCGCGGCATACCTTCCGCGCCCAGCCAGTGCTGCACCAGGAACGTCATGTGGAAGCCGAGGAACGTGGTCCAGAAGTGCCACTTGCCGAGCTTCTCGTCCATCATGCGGCCGGTGATCTTCGGGAACCAGAAGTAGATCCCGGCGAACGTGGCGAACACGATCGTGCCGTAGAGCACGTAGTGGAAGTGCGCGACGACGAAGTAACTGTCGGACACGTGGAAGTCGATCGCCGGCGCGGCCAGCATGATGCCGGTCAGACCACCGAAGAGGAACGTGACGATGAAGCCCATCGAGAAGATCATCGGCGTCTCGAAGGACAGCTGGCCCTTCCACATCGTGCCGATCCAGTTGAAGAACTTCACGCCGGTCGGGACCGCGATCAGGAAGGTCATGAAGGAGAAGAACGGCAGCAGCACGGCGCCGGTCGCGTACATGTGGTGTGCCCACACCGCCACCGACAGCGCGGCGATCGCCAGCGTCGCCCAGACCAGGCCCTTGTATCCGAAGATCGGTTTCCGGCTGAAGACAGGGAAGATCTCCGACACGATTCCGAAGAACGGTAGAGCGACGATATAGACCTCTGGATGGCCGAAGAACCAGAACAGGTGTTGCCAGAGGATCACGCCGCCGTTGGCCGGGTCGAACACATGCGCCCCGATATGCCGGTCCGCGAGCAGGCCCATCAGCGCCGCGGTCAGGATCGGGAAGGCCAGCAGGATCAAGATACCGGTGACCAGGATGTTCCAGGTGAAGATCGGCATCCGGTACATCGTCATACCGGGGGCGCGCAGGCAGATCACCGTGGTGATCATGTTGACCGCGCCGAGGATGGTGCCGAGACCGGAGATCACCAGACCGGTGATCCAGAGGTCGGCGCCGACACCGGGCGAGTGGATGGCGTCCGACAGCGGGGTGTAGGCGAACCAGCCGAAGTCGGCGGCGCCACCCGGGGTCAGGAAGCCGGACATCACGATCAGGCCGCCGAAGAGGTACAGCCAGTACGAGAACGCGTTCAACCGCGGGAACGCGACGTCGGGCGAACCGATCTGCAGCGGCAGCACGAAGTTCGCGAACCCGAACAGGATCGGCGTCGCGTACAGCAGCAGCATGATCGTGCCGTGCATCGTGAACAGCTGGTTGTACTGCTCCTGCGAGAGGAACTGCTGTCCCGGCCGCGCCAGTTCGGAGCGGATCAGCATCGCCATCGCGCCACCCACCATGAAAAAGGCGAACGACGTGACCAGGTACATGATGCCGATTTGCTTGTGGTCCGTCGTGCGGAACAACCGCAGCAGGTACGAACCCTTAACCGACTCGCGCGCGGGGTACGGGCGCGTGGCGATCGGCTTGGGGGCTACGGCCGTCACTCCTGCCTCCAACACTCAAACCTTGTGGTGGTCAATGTTCCGCCGTCAGTGCGGGTTCGGGACCCACTCCGGCGGCTAGTGGGGATCGTAGCCCTCACTACCCACAGTCGCGCGCACCGGCTGGCAAGATCGGGCCGTGGCCGACGAATACACCCGTGCCGGGGTGGCCGCGGCGATCGAAGTGGGAACCCGGTTCGGGTTGCCGACGGGAGATCCCGAGGTCCTGCATTTCAAGTCGAACGTGCTGGTGAGGCTGGGTCCGGTGGTGGCACGGGCGCCGGGGACGACGCTCTTCGCGCGACCCGATCCTTCCGCGTGGCTGGCCCGGGACGTGGCGCTGTCCCGGTACCTCACGGAACGTGATGTGCTCGTCGTCTCACCCACCACGGATCCCCCGGCGGGACCACATTTCGCGGGCGGTCTGCCGGTCACTCTCTGGCACTACACACCGCACGAACCAGACCGTCGATGCCCGCCGCGAGAGGTCGCCGCGTCGCTGGCGCGGGTGCATGCCGTACTCGTGGACTACCCCGGCGAACTGCCCGAACGAGGCCCGGTCGACGACCTCCGGACCCTGCTCGACCGGCACGGCGCCGCGATGGACGGCGCGGCGCCCAGGCTGCACGACGAACTCGAACGGGTCGTGGCCGCGCTGCCGTCCGACCCGAGCCGGCCGCTGCACGGGGACGCCCACTCGGGCAACGTCATCGCGACGGCGGGCGGACCGTGCTGGCTCGACTTCGAGGACACCTGGCGCGGGCCGCTCGCCTGGGACCTCGGCGTCCTCTACGCGGAGACAGGTCCCGAAGCGCTCGACGCCTATCCGGAAGACGTCGATCCGGCGTCGTTGGAGCCGTTCATCGCTCTGCGACGCCTCTTCGAGATCCCTTGGCGGTTCGTGATCGCTCAGCGCTTTCCCCACCGGCTCGGCGAGGCCCGCGCTGCACTCGACCGCTACTTGAGTCGTGGTCGCGCCGCGGGCCCGTGACGTGGGGGACGCCGTGTTGCGAAGGCCACGTCCCCAATGCCACATACGAGACGCTCAACGTCCCCAACGAGGCATTCGAGACGCTCCGGGCCAGCGGCGACGGGTGCCTGAGCGCGTTGGTCAGGCTGGATACCACCCGAGAATCGCTTCGACGACACCCGCCGGATCCTCCAACGGCGTCAGGTGCCCCACCTCCGGCAGCACCACCAGCGTCGCGTCGGGCAGCGCCTCCACCAGGGTGTTCGCCGCGTCCAGCGGGGTCAGGCCGTCCTCTTCTCCCACGACGACCAGCGACGGCACCTCCGCCGAGCGCAGGAGTTCGACGGATTCCGGCCGCGACGCCATCGCGCGCGCCGCCCACGCGATGCCCGACGGCGGCTGCGTCGTGATCAGCTCGCGGAGCCGTTCTGCTACCTCCGGCCGGTCGGCTCGCGTTTTGCCCGAGAGCAGGCTGGGTGTCACGGTCTCGGCGAGCCCGCCGGTGCCTTCCGCTTCGACGCGGGAAGCGAGGTCCAGGCGGGCTTGCGCGGCCTCGGGAGTATCGGCCGTCGCCTTCGTATCGATGAACACGAGGCCGCCCACCCGCTCCGGCGCCGCACGCAGCACCGCCATCGCGAGATAGCCGCCCATCGAACAGCCGCCGAGGACGACCTTGCCGAGTTCGAGCCGGTCGAGCACGGCCACGACGTCGCGTGCGGCGTCTTCGAGGCTCGGCTCCCGATCGGTGTCCGGCAACGGGCTGCGACCGAGGCCGCGCTGATCCGGCGTGATCAGCCGGAGGCGTTCCGAAAGCGGTGCGCGCACCGGATCCCACATCCGGGCGTCGACTGGGAAGGCGTGCAGCAGTACCAGCGGGAGGTGCGTCATGGCGATAATTCTGTCGCACCCTGGCGCTACCGTCGGCGATGTGCTGACAGAGATCAAAACCGAGAGGCTTCTGCTGCGCCGGCTGCGCGAAGACGACCGTGAGCCGCTCGTGGCGCTCCAGGCCGATCCCGAAACGAATAGGTACAACCCGGATCCGCACACCATCGAGGGTGCGCAGGAGCTGTTCGGCGCCTGGATGATCCAGTGGGAAGAGCACGGCTTCGGCTATCTCACGGTGTCCGAATCGGACAGTCCGGACGTTATCGTCGGGTTCGGCGGAGTCCGGTACCTCGAATGGCGCGACGAGCGAGTGCTGAACCTCGCGTACCGCTTCTGGCCGTCCGCCTGGGGCAAGGGTTACGCGACGGAGATGGCGACAGCCGTCCTCGAATGGGCCGATCGGGAGTTTCCCGAGGTCTCGGTGGTCGCCAACATCGTGGTAGCCAACAAACCGTCGATCCGGGTCGCCGAGCGGCTCGGGTTCAAGATCCACACCGAGGAGGAGTACGCGGGCGAAACGTCACTGCATATGCGGCGCTGACTCACCAACGGCCTGGACGCCGACGGGCACGCGCGTCCCAGCAGGTCTTGTGCCAATGCCGCCGGTCGCTGACACCGCCGGTCTCGTCGGCGGGCCAGACGACGACATGCGGGGTCCCCGGCCGGATCTCGTGGTCGCAGCCGGGGCAACGGTAATGCTTGGTGGCCTGTGCACCGGGCACGGTCCGGACCAGCCAGTCGCCGTCCTTGGCCGTTTCGGAGCGCGCCCAGCCGGTCGACGCGCCGAGTTCGGCACGCCCACCGCGATCGGGCCGGTTACGTCGAGGCACGCCCGAAACGGTAGCCGTGTTTCCTCGGTCTCCGCCTTCAGCCGCCGAAGTAAGCGCCCAGGGTCACACCGTCAAGCCGCGCTGAGCAGGCGCAGGATGCGGTGGTGGCTGAGACCGTCCCAATCGAGCCGCCGCAGGGTGCGGCCGCTGTCGCGATAGTCCCGGCCGCCGAGGACGGACATGATCGTGATCGCGGAGTCGACCATCGGCGTCGCGACGCCGGCGCAGGCGGCCAGCGCCTGCAGCGGCACCAGGGTCGACGAGATGTCCTCGCTGAGGAACCGGTGGTCGAGGCTCGCGGGCGCGGTGATCGCCTTGTACGGCTCGACCGTACGGATGGCGTCGAGCAGGGTGGTCTTGGTGCAGCCGTAGTACCGGTCGAGAACCTCGGTCATCGGCAGCAGCCGCGCACCGTACGCCTTGGCGACGGCGGCGAACTCGGCTTCCGTGCGTTCCAGCAGGGAGACGGTCCGTTCCGAAAGGCCCTCGGTGTAGAAGAGCAGCTCCTCCGCACGATCGATCGCGCCGAGGTTCGCCAGTGCGATCGGGACATGGGCGACGGCGCCGAAATCGGTGAGCCCACGCTCGACCGGATTCCGCGCGATCTCCAAGGCCGGGAACCACTCGCGGATCCGATCGGCATGCCGCGCGACGGCCTCGCGAGTGGCTCCGGAGATGAGGTTCCACTTCTTCATCCCGAGTACGCGGACGCCGCCGGTACCGTCCGGACGGGCCGCGAACAGCGCGTCGGTCTCGACGACGTCGATCCCCGGTGCCCCGGCTTTGGCCAGGGCATGGGTGAATTCGACGCTGCCGCACAACTTGCTGGAGAACAGGAGCACGACCTGCCCGGCGGTCAGGAACGGCGCGATCCGCTCGGCGACGTCCTGGTACGCGGTGGTCACGGTCGCGATCAGGACGACTTCGCGGCCTGCCAGCCCGGCCGGATCGTCGGTCACCGAAACGAGCGGGAATTCCCCTGCCACGGCACCGGTGGCGTGGATGACGCCGCGTCGCGCGATCCCTTCCACCGCGGCCAGATCCCTGGTGCAGAGGTGGACGGGAAGTCCACGGGACGCCAGGTACGCCGCCACGGCGCGACCTTCGCCGCCCGCGCCCACGATGCCGATCCCGTTCAGTGCAGCCATGCCCACTCCGCTCGTCGATACTGACGTGATCGACGAGTCGCGTTCGCGGGCCGGAAAGTTCCCCACCGCCCCCTTGTTCCGGCAAGTGGACGCAGGCGCCCTAGCCCCGTGCGATGACGAGCGGGACGAGCTGTTCGGCCGGGGTGTGCGACCCGTGCTGCCCGACCATCGACGACTCGATGGCCTCGGCCAGCTCCCGGACCATCCCGAACCGGCCCTTCGCCGCAGCGACGACGTCACCGATACGCGGCCGGATCCGGTCGGCGACCGGGCCGAACCACCCGGCCTCGACGGCCTCGTCCCGGGAAAGGATCCACGCCCGGTCCCCGATCACGTCGCGCCAGGCCGCCAGGACGCCGGCCTCGGCACCGGGTTCGCTGTAGATATGCCGCGCGCGGACCTCGCCGCCGATCGCGCGGACACCTTCGAGCAGCTCTGGCGTTTCGTCGATGTCGAGCGCGCCTTGCACGGTCACCATCCCGTGGTCGGCGACGACGGCAAGCAGCGCACCCGGCGGCAAGCCGTCCACAATGGACTCGACGAGCCGGTCGATTTGCCGTAGTTGCATCCGCCACGGTGCCGAACCCGGACCGTAGATATGGCCCAGCATGTCGAGGTCGCCGTGGTAGCCGTAGCAGAACGCCGGCCGCGCGGACAGGTTGTGCAGGATGCACGCGGCGAGGTCGCCGAGCGCGTGGATGCCGACATACCGTCCGCCGGATTGGGTCGCCCTGGTGAGCGCGGTGTCGGCGAGTTTCGCGGACGCCACCACACTCGTCGCGATCCCGGCGGCCGCCGCACGCTCGAACGTCGTCGGCAGCGGCTGCACCTCGCGTGGCGGCAACGCACCGCGGAGATCGCCTCCGTCCTCATGGCTGCACCAGCGCAACGCGTTCAGGACACCGGCGCCCGCCATGTCGAAGGTGTACCCGACGAAGCCGTGCTCGCCGGAGGCCAGACCGGTGCCGATGGCGCCGAGCCCGGCGGCGGTCGTCGAGGGATACCCCACTCGCAGCGGTGACTTCGCCAGCTGGGTCAGCACCGGCGCGTCGGCCGCGTGCTCGGCGAGCAGTTCCCAGCCCATGCCGTCGATGAGCAGCACGCAAGCGCTTGCCGCCTCGGTCAGGCTGAGCGAATTGACGAACTCGCCTGCCCCGAGCGACGCGAGCACCGAGGGGACGACTTGGCCGAGGTGCGGCACCCGTGCCGCGACAGGCAGTTCCACCAGCCCAGCTTGCCACCGGCGGATGGGATAATGCCCGTCATGCCGACCTACGCCTACCGCTGCCGCGAATGCACCGGGACCTTCGAACTGCTGCGGCCGATGAGCGAGTCCGGTGCGCCCGCGCCATGCCCGGAGGGCCACCAGGACACCGTCAAGCTGCTGACCACGGTCGCGCTCACCGGGTCCGCCTCGGGCCCCGCACCGGCCCCCTCGGGCGGCGGTGGCTGCTGCGGAGGCGGCTGCTGCAGCTGAACCACCCGATCGGGTGGGCCCACGTGTGACCGCTTGATCGCCGGGTATTCCTTCCCCACCAGTCCTGATCTTGAGGATGGGAAGGGAGAACAGACCAGTGGCCACATCAGCACTGGCGGCCGTCGATTTCGGTCAAGGCGTGTCCAGCGCCTGGAATTCGGTCGCCACCTTCGTCCCGAAACTGCTCGCGTTCCTGGTCATCCTGTTCATCGGCTGGCTGATCGCCAAGGCGATCGCGAAGGCCGTGAGCATGGTGCTCGACAAGGTCGGGTTCAACCGGCTCGTCGAACGCGGTGGTTTCAAAGAGATGCTCGCACGCGGTCAGATGGACGCGTCGAACATCATCAGCAAGATCATCTACTACGCGATCCTGCTGATCACACTGCAGATCGCCTTCGGCGCCTTCGGCCCGAACCCGGTGAGCACGCTGCTCAACGACATCGTCGCCTGGCTGCCGCGGGCCATCGTCGCGATCGTCATCGTGGTGATCGCCGGTGCGATCGCCAAGGCGGTCAAGGATCTGGTCGGCAACGCCCTCGGCGGCGTTTCCTACGGCGGGGTGCTCGCCACCATCGCCTCGGTGTTCATCTGGGGTCTCGGCGTGATCGCCGCACTGAACCAGATCGGCGTGGCCACCGCGGTCACCCTCCCGGTACTGATCACGGTGCTGGCCACGATCGGAGGGATCACCGTCGTCGGTGTCGGCGGCGGCCTGATCAAGCCGATGCAGCAGCGCTGGGAACGGTGGCTCGGCCGCGCCGAGGCCGAAATCCCCGCTGCGAAGGCGCAGGCCGAGGCCTATCAGCGAGGCCGGGAGGACGCGAGCCGCTCGGGTGAGCTGCCGACCGAGCAGACGGCCGTTCACCAGCACGCTGGGCCGCAGCCGCACCAGCAGTTCCCGCCCGCCCAGGCGCAGGGACAACAGCAGCACGATCCCGGCCAGCGGCCACCCGGTGGACCGATGCCCCCTCCGCCGGAGTACCGCTGACCTTCCGACGGGAGCGGGTGGGGCGTCCGGCCGCCCTACCCGTTCCCGGTCCCGTGCCGTCCGTTCATGGTCGCGGCCAGCGAACAGACGCCGACCAGGCGCGCGGTCATCCAGTCACTGGTGGTCCAGGCGGAGAGGTCGGCCGGGACGCGGAACGTCCAGCCCGTGGTCTTGGCCTCGTCCAGCAGTCCACGCGCGTAGCCCGCGAGGAGCACGACCCCGGCGACCGCCGCCGATCCTTCGACCCCGGCCGCGAGAATGTCCCGCACGGCCGCCGAATGCTGGTCGAACACCGCCGAAAGCGCCGGAATGGCCGCCGCGGCGGCGAGCCCGGCCACGCCGATCTGCTCGTGGAGCCGGGAAAGTGTGGTTCGGGCCGAAGATTCCACCCAGGACGAGACCAGATCTTTCACCCGACCAGGTTAGCCAGACCGGGCGATTTGTCGACATCGACTTGATCACAGCCGTTCAGCAGGCCTTGAGCGCCTGGTCCAGGTCGTGCCAAAGATCCTCGACGTCCTCGAGCCCGACCGACATTCGGATGAGCCGGTCAGTGACTCCCGCGTCGTGCCGGTCGTCCTCGGCCACGATCCGGTGGCTGATCGAAGCGGGGTGCTGGATGAGCGTGTCGACGCTGCCGAGGCTGACGGCCGGGGTGATCAGCCGGACCGCGCCGATGAGTTCGTGCGGGTCGCCGTCGACCTCGAACGCGACCAGCGGGCCGCCGAGTTCCGGGTAGTGCACCGCGCTGACGTTCGTGTGACCTCGCAGCCGCTCGACGAGCTCCGCCGCCGTCGCGGACGCGGCGTTCACCCGCAGCGGAAGCGTCGAAAGCCCGCGAAGCAGCATGTAGCCGGCGAGGGGGTGCAGCACGCCGCCGGTGGCGAACCGGATCCGCCGCAGCAGCCCGGCCTCCTCGGTACCGCAGGCGACCACACCGCCCATCACATCGCCGTGGCCGCCAAGGAACTTGGTCGCACTGTGCAGCACCAGCCGGGCACCGTGGCGGCCGGGGCGCTGGAGCACGGGAGTCGCGAAGGTGTTGTCGACCAGCAGCGGGACGTCACCGGCGGCCTGGGCGAGCTGGGCGATGTCGACCTCGCGCAGCGTCGGGTTCGCGGGGGTCTCGACCAGCACCAGCCCTGTGTCGGGGCGCAGCGCGGCGGCGAGCTCGTCCGGCGCGGCCCAGGTGACCTCGGTGCCGAGCAGGCCCGAACCGAGAATATGGTCGGTGCAGCCGTAGACCGGGCGGATCGCGACGACGTGCCGTTTGCCCTGCGCGACGGCAGCGAGCAGGCAGGCGGAAACCGCGGCCATCCCGGTCGCGAACGCGACGGCGTCGTCGAACCCTTCGAGTTCGGCCAAGGCCGTCTCGAATCGCTCGACGGTCGGGTTGCTCAGGCGGCCGTAGACCGGCATACCGGACAGCGAACCGGTGGCGGAGAACTCGTCGATGCGGCCGGCCTCGTCGAGGCTGTCCCGCGACGGGTAGGTCGTGGACAGATCGAGCGGCGCGGCGTGGACGCCGAGGTCCGTGAGATCGTCACGGCCGGCGTGGACGGCGCGGGTACGCAGCGTTGCGGTCATACCGCGATGGTGAGCTTTCCTCCGGATCCTGCGCAACATCCTCGGATATCATTCGCCGATGTCGGATTCCATCGAATTGAGTACGGCTGACCTCGAGATTCTCCGCCGGCTTCAGAACGATGCCCGGATCTCGAACAAGGATCTGGCGGCCATGGTCGGCATCGCGCCGTCGACCTGCCTCGACCGCGTCAACCGGCTCCGGGAGTCCGGGGTCATCACCGGCCAGCACGCGGAGGTGGATGCCGCCAAACTCGGCCGCCCGCTCGAGGCACTCCTGTTCGTCCAGGTCCGCCCGCATCGGCGCCAGCTGGTGGACACCTTCGTCGAGCACCTGCTGGCGCTGCCCGAGGTCCGCGCCGTCTATCACCTGACCGGCCCGGACGACTTCCTCGCGCACGTCGCCACCGCGTCGGCCACCGAACTGCAGCGTCTGGTGCTCGACGAGCTGACCGCGCGCGACGAGGTGGCGCGGGTCCATACGAACCTGGTGTTCCAGCACTGGAGCGGGGGACCTTTGCTACCGCCCGCGTGAACGCACGGCTTGGCGAGTGGTCAAGTCTCGTGAGTGGTAGCGGTGGTTATTGAGCCGAAAGGCAAAGGTGTCGTGTCGGACTTCGACCGGACACTGGTGTCACGGTTGCCCCACTGTCACCAGAGATCACCTCGGCGGGGTAGTGAAGGGCTCCTTCACTACCCTCAGGGTAGGCAAGGAGGCCTTCACGGCCGGCTGAACGCCTGCGCGGGGGTGACCACCCACGCCGCCTTTGCCCAATCCCTCAATAGAACCGTCATTACCGCTCACGAGGCGTTCTACAGGTCGGGCAGCGGGTCCTGCGGCTTCGGGGCGTCGCGCATGATCTCGGCATCGGCTGCGAGGACGACCGAGACGTACTCGTCGTCCACCTCGTAGACGACGCCGCAGAACTCGAACCACGGCGTGGAGCCCGTCTCCACGGGCCCGAGCCGTTGGTTGCGCGGAGTCGTCCCGGTGACGGACTTCGGCCGCCTCCTGCTCCAGAATCCGGTCGACAGCACCGTGATCACCTTGCGGCCGACCACGAAGATCACGCTGGGTGTGGCGCTGCCGGCGACGTCGGCCGGGAACACGTACTGGATCTCGTCGTCCGGATCGAGGAATTCCCGGATCCGCTTCCTGACCCCCGAGGAAACCGGCATACCTCAGAAGATACCCAGATTCCGCGAAGGCCGTCCCTACCTGGCCGAGTAGTCCTTGAAGCCCTTGCCGGTCTTCCGGCCGAGCCGCCCCGCGGTCACCAGGTGCTCGAGCAGTGGCGCGGGCGCGAAGCCCTCTTCGCGGAACTCGTTGAACAGAGTCCGCTGGATCGCCAGCGAAACGTCCAGCCCGACGACGTCGAGCAGTTCGAACGGGCCCATCGGCAGGCCACAGCCCACCTTCATCGCCGTGTCGATGTCGTCGGCTTCCGCGTAGTGGGCTTCGAGCATCTTCACGGCGTCGTTGAGATACGGGAACAGCAACGCGTTGACGATGAACCCCGCCCGGTCACCGCAGTGCACCGCGTGTTTGCCGACCGCACCACAGACAGCGTCCGCGGTCGCGAGCACGTCCGGCGCGGTGGCGATCGTCGAGACGACTTCGACGAGCTTCATCACCGGTGCGGGATTGAAGAAGTGCAGGCCGACCACATCCGACGGACGGGACGTCGCGGCCGCGCATTCGATGACCGGCAAGGAAGAAGTGGTCGTCGCCAGCACCGCACCGGGTTTCACGACGTCGTCCAGTGCGGCGAAGACGGCCTGCTTGATCGCCAGATCCTCCGCCACCGCCTCGATGACGAGATCGACGCCGGCGAGTTCCTCGAACTCCACCGCGGGCGAGATCCGGCCGAGTGCCGCGGCAGCGTCCTCTTCGGACAGTCTGCCCTTGACAACGGCCTTGTCCAACGACTTCTTCACCCGCGCGACCGACGCCGCGGCCTTGTCCGCGCTCCGCGCCCGCAGAACGACCTCATAGCCGCGTTTCGCGAACACCTCGACAATGCCGGTCGCCATCGTTCCCGTTCCGACGACGCCGACCTTCCGCACCTCGCGCGGGGTCGCACTGTCCACTGTGGACGCCGCAACCGAGTCGACCACCGTCGGCGAATCCGGAGCATCATAAGCATAGAACCCGCGCCCGGTCTTCCGGCCGAGCAGCCCCGCCGTGATCATCTGCTTCAGCAGCGGCGCCGGCGCGTGCAGCCGATTGCGGGACTGGTGATACATCGTGTCAAGGATCTCGTACGCGGTGTCGAGCCCGATGAGATCGAGCAAAGCCAAGGGGCCCATGGGATAGCCGCAGCCGAATCGCATCGCCGCGTCGAGGTCCTCACGTGTGGCGTAGCGCTGCTCGTACATGCGCACGGCGTGGTTGAGATAGCCGAAGAGCAGCGCGTTGGCGATGAACCCGGCGCGGTCGCCGATCACCACCGGGGTCTTTCCGAGGCGTTCGGCGAACGCGACGACGTCGGTCACCACATCGGGTTCGGTGACGACCGTGCGGACGATCTCGACCAGCTTCAGGATCGGCGCGGGATTGAAGAAGTGCATCCCGACGACCTTGCCCGGCCGCGCGGTGTGCACGCCGATCTCGGTGATCGACAACGACGAGGTGTTGGAGACGAAGATCGTGTCCGGTCCGGTGATCTTGTCCAGCTCCGCGAACACATCCGCCTTGGCTTCAAGGCTTTCCGGGATCGCCTCGATCACGAGGTCCACATCGGACAGTTCCTGCAGCGACGTGGTACAGCGGATCAGGCCGAGCACCGCGTCCCGGCCGGCCGCGTCGAGTTTGCCACCGGCCACCGCTCGTTCGGTGGAATGCTCCAGATGCCCGCGGCCGCGGGTCACGCCATGGTCGTCGATCTCCACGGCGATCACGGACACGCCGCTGCGCGCGAGCACCTCGGCGATCCCGGCGCCCATGGTGCCGAGACCGATGACTCCCACACTCGAGATTTCCCGCGCCACAACCGGCCTCCGGAGGTTACTCGCTGGTAATTTCTCCGATACTGCCATGCCGGGCACCGGAAAGCAGCGGCTGTCACCCTCCGAATCGAGTCAGTGGCCTCACTCGCCGAAGTTCTGATCGACGAGTTCCTTGACCTTGGCCAGCGCTTCCTCGGCCTGCGCACCGCGCGCGCGAACCTCGATCCGGTCGCCCTGCCTGGCCCCGAGCGCCATCAGCGCGAGCACGCTGTGCGCGTCCGCGGTCTCGTCGCCGAGCCGGACGGTGACCTCCGCGTCCAGCCCGGACAGGCTCCGGACCAGCACCGCCGCCGGGCGCGCGTGCAGGCCGACGTCGTTGCGCAGGGTGAGTTCGACGGTGGCGTCGCCGTCCTCGACGTCGTCGTCGAAGGTCAGATCCTGCGGGGCTCCCGCCGACGCCGCGGCCTCGGCGACGGCCTTGCGGTCCGCACCGCCCTGTGCCGCGACGGCGGCCGCGATGGCGCCTTCGACAAGTGGAGCGTCCGCCACCACGGCCGCGGATGGATCGGCGAGCGACTCGATGGCCAGCTCGGCGGTCATTTGCGCACTGCCGAGGTCGTACAGCAGGACCACACCGGAACCCGAGTCGGCACGCTGTGTCGCCGCGACGACCTCGTCGTAATCCGTACCGATCCCGCCACCGGGCAGGCCTCCCGCAGCGGAAATGGTGACGTCCGGCGCCATCTGCGCGGCGAGTTCGGCGAGCCCTTCGGCGAGTTTGGCACTGTGGGAAACGAGCACGATTCCGACGCTCACCGGGCAGCCTCCGCGAACGCGCGCAGCAGCAAAGCCGTCGACCGGGCACCGGGATCGAGATGCCCGACCGCACGCTCGCCGAGATACGAAGCACGTCCCTTGCGTGGCACCAGGTCCACTGTGGACTCGGCACCCTTGTCGGCCGCGTCGGCGGCCGCGGTCAGGATCGCCGCGAGATCCGAGTCCACCGCTCCCTCGGCCGCGGAGACCGCGGGCACCAGCGCGTCGACCATGGTCGCGTCTCCCCCGACGGCCTTGCCACGCGCCTGAACACCTTCGAGCGCCGCACGCAGAGCCTCGACCAGCAGTGGCCCGTCCACCTCCGCCGCGTCACCGAGTTTGGCCGACGCACGCAGGAAAGCCGTGCCGTACAACGGACCGGCCGCCCCGCCGACCTTCGAGATCAACGTCGTGGCGGCGAGTTTCGCAACGCCGCCAGGGGTTTCCGGCGTTCCCGCGTCCAAAGCGGACACGATGGCGGCGAATCCCCGGTCCATGTTCTCGCCGTGGTCGGCGTCCCCGATCGCGCGGTCGAGGTCGATCAGCTCGGTGCGGTGCTCGGCGATCACGGCGGCCGCCGCGCGCAACGCGGCGGCCATGGTTTCGGCTGTACAGCCCATCAGACTCCCCACCTCAGCGCCGCGGTACGCACCGGTGCGTCCCATAGCGCGGTCAGCTCGTCGTCAAGTTTCAGCAAAGTCAGGCTCATCCCCTGCATCTCGAGGCTGGTGATGTACGGCCCGACCAGGCGCCGCTCGACCACGATCCCACGCTCGGCCAGCAGGCGCTCGGCGATCCCGTGCGCCAGGTACAGCTCGACGAGCGGTGTCCCGCCCATCGAGTTGGTGAACAGCAGGACCTTGTCGCCCTCGGCGAACGGCAGGTCGGTGACGACCGCGTCGACCATCCGCGCGAGAAGTTCGTCGGCGGAAACGGCGGGAGTCCGCTCACGGCCTGGTTCGCCGTGGATGCCGATGCCGAACTCGATCTCGTCGTCGGCAAGGTCGAAACTGGGCTCGCCCGCATGGGGCACGGTCGGCGCGGTCAGCGCGACCCCGATCGACCGGACCTGGCCGATCACCTTGCGCGCCAAGGCCTCCACGGCGTCGAGCGAATCGCCCCGTTCGGCGGCGGCCCCGGTGATCTTCTCCAGCAGAACGGTCCCGCCGACCCCACGGCGGCCGGCGGTATAGGTCGAATCCTTGACCGCGACGTCGTCGTCGATGACCACGCTGCGCACGTCGAGGCCCTCAGCGGCGGCGAGTTCGGCGGCGGTCTCGAAGTTGAGGACGTCACCGGTGTAGTTCTTGACGATCAGCAGCGCCCCCGCGTCACCGGTGGTTGCCGTGACAGCGGCCTGGACGGCGTCCGGTGTCGGCGACGTGAACACCGCGCCCGGAACGGCGGCGGCCAGCATGCCCTGGCCGACGAAGCCGCCGTGCAGGGGCTCATGTCCGGAACCACCGCCGGAGATGACCGCGACCTTGCCCGCCACCGGTGCGTCGGCGCGCACCACGACCGCCGGATCCTCCTGCACCCGCAGCACGTCGGCATGCGCGGCGGCCAGTCCCCGTAAGGATTCCGCCACCACCGTCTTCGGGTCATTGATGATCTTCTTCATGGTGGCCTCCGGCACGTCGGCGGGTGGGGTGTCCCCTTCCTACCGCCCCCGGCCGGATGCCGCCACCACTACGGCTTCGGCAGTTTCGGGACGATCGACTTGGCGACCTTGATGGCCTTCTCGCAGGCGGTCGTCTCGTTCTTCGGCTCGTCGTAGTTCGTGTAGATGACGCTCGCGATCTCGACCTGGTCATCGGTCCACTGCTTGTGCTGCCACTCGATCTTGCATTCGGCCGTGCTCCCGGAGCCGGCCTTCTGGTAGCCAGAGACCCCGTCGACGAGTTCGATCTTCTTGATCCCATCGCGTTCCTGCGGCGGAAGGCCATATCGGAACCCGGTCGAAACGGACGGGTTGGTGCTCGGGGACCAGTCGCAGTCGTGGAAGTTGGTCAGTTTCGCCGTGCCGTTCGGCACGACCTCCTTCAATACGGCCTCGTCCGCCGCCGTGCACGGATCGAGGGGGGCCAGCGAGCCCTTGGACTCGGGATATTTCGGCGGAGAGGCGTGCAGGGTCTTCACCGCGGCCTGCGCGACGGCGCGGGCGGTCGCACACGAGTCGCCACCGTCGTAGTTGGCGGTGAAGAGGATCCCGCGGTCGGGGCTGCGCATCGTCAGGATGCCGACGTCGCAGGACTTGCCGTCCTTGGCCTTCTTCTCGAGCTGCGGCAGGCCATCCACCGCGGAGGTGGTCGTACCGTTGGTCGCGATGACCGACGCGCCGAAGTCGACGGAGACCGAAAACTCCTTGCCGCCCGCGTCCTTCACCTTCGTGCGGCACCTACCGAACGACGTCGAGTCCGGCGTCGGCTCCTCGGCGACACCGAACTTGCCCAGGACCTCCTTGCCGACCAGCGGGCACGGGTCGATCGTGCGCAGCACCGCGACCGCGACCGCCGGGTCGTTGATCGCCCCGGTCGGCGCCTGCCCGGAGCCCGCTTCGGCGGGGGCGGTGGTACGGGCGAAGTTGGACTTGCCGAGGTTCTGGCCGCAGGCGGAGACCACGCAGAGCGCGGCGAGGACGGCCAATACGGACGAGATCCGGCGAGTTCGAGCGTTGAGCAGCACGAAGTGCACGGTAGCGGGGCCGCCTCGGCGCTGTCCGGACAACCCGGTTATTCGCCTTCCCCGCCGTCGGCCGACGGCGGCACCACGATGGGCCGCAGCCGCGCCCACAGCACGAAAAGGGCCGCGAACACCAGCATGCCGATCCCGGCCCACAGGTTGATGTTCACGTCGGCCGACTTGGCCAGCTCCTCCTCGGTGGTGAAGCCGATGCCCATGATCGTGAGCACCAGCCCGTAGCCGCCGATGAGCAGGGCGATGATCAGCCGGATGTCGAACACGCCTGCCTTCTTGGGGGCGTTGGATTCCTCAGCCATCTCCGGCCTCCTAGAAGATGATGTTGAGCACGATGGTCAGGATGAGCACGATGCCGGCGAGCAGACCCGGCTTGCGGTACCAGCCCGCGTTCTCACCGGTGTCGTCGTGCTTGAGGCTTTCCTTCGGCGTCAAGGAGTAGACGAGACCCACGAGCTGGGCCTCCGGCTTCGGCGCCGTCGCCAGCGAGACCACGATGCTGACCGTGATGTCGACGACGAACGCCGTACCGGCCGCCACGAAGCTGATGCCCTGTCCGGTGAGGCCGAGGATCTCGGCCTGCGACAGCGCCCAGACGGTGATGGCGGACGCGGTACCGGCCACCAGGCCGACCCAGCCGGCGGTGGCGGTCATCCGCTTCCAGAACATGCCGAGGATGAAGGTGGCGAACAGCGGCGCGTTGAAGAAGGAGAACAGGTCCTGCAGGTAGGTCAGGATGTTCCCGGAGTTCGACGCGATGAACGCGGTACCGATCGCGAGGATCGTGCCGACCGCGGTCACCACACGGCCGAGGCTCAGGTAGTAGTGGTCCGGCTTGTCCTTCTTCACGTACGACTGCCAGATGTCGTAGGTGAAGACGGTGTTGAACGAGCTCAGGTTCGCCGCCATACCGGCCATGAACGACGCGAGCAGACCGGCGAGCGCGACACCGAGCATGCCGTTGGGCAGCAGGTCGCGCATCAGCAGCAGGATCGCGTTGTTCGCGGTGACCCCACTGGGCGCGTCGCCGCCCTCGAGCAGGATCTGCTTGTCCTGGACGTATTCCGACACGGTGACCGCGGCGATCATGCCGGGGATGATGACGATGAACGGGACGAACATCTTCGGGAAGGCGCCGATGATCGGCGTCCGCCGCGCGGCCGACATGCTCTTCGACGCCATGGCGCGCTGGACCTCGACGAAGTTCGTGGTCCAGTAACCGAACGAGAGCACGAAACCGAGACCGAAGACCAGGCCAAGGATCGAGAGGAAGCTGTTGCCGAACCCGGTCAGGTTGTCGCCTGGCCAGGAGTGCAGCTGAGCGTCGCCACCGGGGCTCGCGCTGATCTTGTCGACGAGACCCTGCCAGCCGCCGACCTTGACCAGGCCGATGATGGTCAGCGGCAGCAGCGCCGCGACGATCACGAAGAACTGCAGGACCTCGTTGTAGATCGCGGCTGAGAGGCCGCCGAGCGCGGTGTAGGAGAGCACGACCGCGGCCGCGACGATGATCGACACCCACAGCGGCCAGCCGAGCAGCAGGTTCACCACACTGGCGAGCAGGAACAGGTTCGCGCCGGCGATGAGGATCTGCGCGCTCGCGAAGCTGATGCCGTTGACGAGGTGGGCGGGTTTGCCGAACCGGCGGAGCATGAACTCCGGAACGCTTCGGACCTTCGAGCCGTAGTAGAACGGCATCATCACGATGCCGAGGAACAGCATCGCCGGGATCGCGCCGATCCAGAAGTAGTGCACCGTCGGCAGGCCGTAGAGCACGCCGTTCGCCGACATGCCCATGATCTCGACCGCGCCGAGGTTCGCCGAGATGAAGGCGAGGCCGGTGACCCAGGCGGGCAGCGAGCGCCCGGAGAGGAAGAAGTCGAGACTGCTCGAGACCTGCCTGCGCGCCAGGTACCCGATACCGAGGACCAGGGCGAAATAGAAGGCGAGCAGGACGTAGTCGATCGGACTGGCGTCGAGTCGCAGGTTCGCATCGGCCAGGACGTGCAACCGACCCACCTCCATACTGAAATGGTCCACGATGAGACATTCACGAACGACGCCGGTAGCGCGTCAATCGCGGACCATACTGCATGGATTCAGGACCGGCAGTCTGGGTGGGCGCGCGGCCCCTGGCGCGCTAGGAACGGTCCGTTCCTAGCGAAATTTGCAAGGAACGCCCCGTTGATGGCGTCCGGGCTGCGGCGTGTCGTCCATCCCGTCACGCGTGTCGTCCGTCGGATCACACGTGTCGTCCAACCAGTCACACGAAAAGGCCGGCCCGGCATCACCACCCACCGGGCGCGGCGGCCGGTTGTCCGGCAAAGGGAGCAACTTCCGGGTCACGAAGCTAGGTCGTACCGGCGCTCATCCCGGCGGACAGCGTGAGCGTCTCGCCGTTGTAGTGGCCGCGTTCGTCGGAGACCAGGAGCATCATCGCGTCGGACACGTTCTCCGGTTCGAGCAGACCTGGGCCGCCGGCGAACATCGGCTCGATGTCCTCCCTGGTGGGATGTTCCAGGTCCGGGCGCAGCGCCTTGTAGGTCGCCTCGTTGTGCAGCAGACGGGTGTTCACCCCGGCCGGCAGGAGCGCGTTCACCGTGATGCCCTTGTCCGCGACCTCGAGCGAGAGCGACTTGACCAGGCCGAGGACGCCCCATTTCGAAGCGGTGTAATGCCCGCTGTTCGTGCCGCCCATCCGGGCGACGATCGAGGAGGTCGCCACGATCCGGCCGAAACCCCGCTCGATCATATGGGGCACCACCGCGCGAAACGAGGTGAAAACGCCGGTGAGATTCACGTCGATCATCTCGCGCCATTGCCGCTCGCTCATCTCCGCGACCGGCGAATTGCCCGCTATGCCCGCATTGGCGAGCAGGATGTCGATACGACCGAACTCGGTGATCGCGCGTTCGGCCGCTTCCTGCATCTCGGACAGGCTCCGCACATCGGCCTTGACGGCCACCGCACGACGTCCCTCCGCTTCGACCTGCCGCACCGTTTCGGCCAGCTCCGCCTCTGTCCCCAACGGATAGGGCACGGTGTCGAGCTCTCCGGCCAGATCGCACACCACGACGTCGACGCCCGCGCGCGCGAGCCGCACCGCGTGTGAACGCCCCTGACCCCGCGCTCCGCCGGTGATCAAAGCGACCCTGCCCTCGAGCGTGCCCACGACGCGTCCCTTCCGTTGCCTGGCCGGGTCATCGACCCTAGCCCCGCCGCGCCGATGTCGCGGGCTGGTCGGTGCGACGGGACGCAATGAAGGGGCCTTTCATCGCAAAATTTGCGATGAAAGGCCCCTTCATTGCGCGACCGGCGGGGAGTTACCGGTCAGTGGGGAGGCCGACTTCGCCGTCCTCCTTGATCAGCCGCGCGAGGACGTCGTCGGGCATGTACGTCCGGTGCGGGTAGTTCGGGCCCCACGAGTTGAGGAACGGGACCGCCCCGAGCTCGTCGGCCCGGGGGTTGCCGAGGACCTCGTGCACCTCGTCGACGCTCTTCGCCCAGCGGAAGGCCTGGATGCCGTTCTTCACGTCCGGCGTGTACGCCGCGCGTTTGATGTGGTCGTCGTCGGCGTAGGTTTCCGACCACGGCACGTGCCCGAGTTCGAGCAGGACCTCGGCCGCCGCACGGCATGACGTGCCGTTGT
Organism: uncultured Actinomycetota bacterium; assembly: GCA_963766045.1. GTDB lineage: Bacteria > Actinomycetota > Actinomycetes > Mycobacteriales > Pseudonocardiaceae > Amycolatopsis. The sequence goes on from CAVXYN010000004.1 coordinate 1,182,178, forward strand.
TGTCGCCGGGGTTGGTCTCGTCCCATTCGTCGCGCATCTTCGACTGGTCCCACAGCCACCGCGCGGCGTACAGCTCGCCATTGAACATCGTCATGCAGCGCGACCAGCCGAATCCGACGCAGGCGCCTTCGGCACCCTGGTCGTAGAACTCGTACTGGGTGTCGCCGTCCGTCGACTCGCCGGGCTCGAGGCAGACACAGTGCCCGCCGCGGATCCTGGTGAGCGACTTGGCACCCTTTTTCGCGACGAAGAACTCGCCGGACTTCTCGTCCTTTTCCGGAACGTCGAATTCCTTGTACCAGTTGACACCGATGACCACCGGCGAACGCGTGGGCCGGTCTTCGGTGGCCAGCGCGGTCAGCGGAAAGCGCTCGATGTGGCGCCAGTCGTCGGGAATGAACCGGCCTAGCCGTTCGTCCACCGGGTCGCTGCCGATCGGGCGATAACGCATGGGATCCTCCTATCCCTCATCCCACCGGTAAACCGCCGGCGAGTTCACTACGACACAACGTTTTGCAGGAATCGCCGGGCGGCATCGCGCCCGCTTTCGAAGAGGCGTTTCTTCTCCTCGTCCCCGAGCCCGAAGTCGACGGCGGAAACACCGGTCGTGTCGACGTACACGGTGCGCCGATTCACACCTTCCTCGTGCAGCCGGTAACGATTCCAGTCCGACATAAGCGTTTCGAGCGAACTGATGGCGATCCGCAACGCTGTCTTCACCGGTTTGTCCCTGCCGCCGACCGGTTCACCGGAAAGCTTCACGCCCCATGTCGGCCACCGCGAAGGCTGCGAATCGGTGCGGTCGAAGACGGTGATCGGGAAGTTCGAAAGCAGGCCGCCGTCGACCCACGTGACGGTGCCCTCCGGGCGGACGTCGAACTGCACCGGCCGGAAGTAGAACGGGATCGACATCGATGCGCGCACCGCGTCGACGATCTTTTCCTCACCGGGATCGCGACCGTACTGGGAATAATCCCAAGGCAGCCGGACCAGGACGCGGCGGGTCAGGTCGCTGACGTGGACGACGAGCGAATACCGTTGGTACGGAAGCAAAGTACTTCCGGGGTCGTCGATGGCGAGGTCGGCGAAAGTCCGGACTCCGACGTTTTCCAACAACGGCGTCAGCCACTCGGTGAGATAGTCCCCGGTGTGCATCCCGTCGTGAAGGATCAAATCCACTCCGTCACCGATCGGGCCGGTGACCCGGTCGATCAGGGACTGATCCTGGAACCGGCGGCAATCCATGTCGTTCATCACCGCTTCGAGATCGCCGAGATCCTTCCCCGCCTTCTGATACGCGGCGACGAGGGTGGCGACGATCGCCCCCGCACTCGTCCCGGCGATGCGCGGGAACGTGTAGCCGGCTTCGTGCAACTCGAGTACCGCGCCCAGCAGTCCGATACCTTTGACGCCCCCGCCTTCAAGGACCAGATCGACGCGCTTCTCGGAAACAGCCATGTTCATCACCCCTCGGGAAAGGAGTGTGACACAGGCCATATCGACCGAATCCCGCCTTCACCTGAATGGCGCACAAAAAGGCGATTATTCCATTCGGCGCAGCGAGTTCGTTAATTTCTCTCTGCCCTTTCGGGCGCCGCGTGTCCCGGCCGGGAAATCAGATACACGAACCTGGCATCGATTCGATATCGGGTCTTCAGTGGACGGGAGAGGTGGTCCTCGGGTCTCGCACGAGCTTCAGGATGACCTCGTGGTTCTGCCCGTACTTCCGCTCGAACAGGCTCTGCGCGTCCTCGTGTTCCGGGTCGTCCGGGTCGAGGGGCGCGAGGGTGCCGGGCGCGCAGGCCCGCGATCCCGGTGTTGAGATGATGCGCCACGATGTCGCGTCCACTGAGGTAGGTGTCGTCGCCCGAGGTCACGAACCGCACGTCGTGATTGTTGCGAGTGGAACCGGACGACACCTCGACGGTGATCGCGCGGAACTGGTCGAGCGTGCGAGTGTTCTCGGCCTCCCACAGCTCGTCGAACTTCGAGCAGACGAACGTCCCGAGCTGCGCCTGCGCCTTGGTCTGATATTGCGCCGCGTTCCAGGACGTCATGTTGACCGGGAAGAACGAGACGATCAGATGGTCGTCGACGCGGTACATCTGCACCGGCGGGAGTGCCGAATACACCCGGATGTCGATATTCTTGCGCAGCCTTTCCGGCAGACCGCGGCGGAATTCGTGCAGGCGCTGGAGGTTCTCGAGAATATTGGTGTTGACGTTCTCGCGCCCGAGATCGTCGGCCCGCTGTTCGGCGGCAGGCGCGTCGGGGTCCAGCAAAAGGATGCGCAACTCGACATCGCGCTCCAACGCGGTCCGCAATGCCGTGGTGAACGGTGTCCGGTACGCGCCCTGGAGCAGGTCGAGCCAAAGTTCCAGCACCATGATCCGCTGTCGTGCATCACTCGTTTGGCGGATGAACGCCTTGTGATCGAAGCGATCCAGCACCGAATCGCGCCCGCGATCCCCGCGTTCGATCAGCGGGGCGATCAGGAACAGGACGACGATCGTGCCGATCAGGTCCGCCGCGAGATTCAGCGCGAGATTCTTGCCGTACGCGTCGATCCCGCCCGCGAGGACCAGCAGTACACCGGTGACGAGCACCAGTACGCCGGCGATCGCGACGTAGTAGCGGCGCCGCTGGACATACCCCCGGAAGTAGCTCCACCATCCGTTGCGCCCCACCCAGCCCCCCTGCCTGACGGCTGTGCCGGTCAGTCGATCTTACCGGCGGGCACCGTCACTTCTGACGGCGTTTTTACGGGAGGCTGCCCCTCAGAAGAGGCGGAACTCGTCCGATTCGATGCCCCGCAACGCGTCGTAGTCGAGCGTCAGGCAGCGGATGCCGCGGTCCTCGGCGAGAACCCGCGCCTGGGGTTTGATGATCTGCGCGGCGAAGACGCCCTGCACCGGCGCGAGCAGCGGGTCGCGGTTGAGGAGTTCGAGGTACCGGGTGAGCTGCTCGACGCCGTCGATCTCGCCGCGCCGCTTGATCTCGACGGCGACACTGCCGCCGTCGCTGTCGCGCGCCATGATGTCGACCGGGCCGATCGCGGTCGGGAACTCACGCCGGACCAGGGTGTAGCCGTCGCCGAGCGTTTTGATGTGTTCGGCGAGCAGTTCCTGCAGGTGCGCCTCGACGCCGTCCTTCTGCAGGCCCGGTTCCGCCCCGAGTTCCTGGGCGTGGTCGTGGAAGATCTCGTCGAGGGTGATGACGAGTTTCTCGCCCTGCTTGTTCTCGACTATCCACAGTTTGCCGTCTTCGATCAGCCAGCATGGCGGGCTCATCCAGTTCAGCGGCTTGTAGGCGCGGTCGTCCGAGTGCACGGACACCGAGCCGTCGGCCTTGACGAGCAGCAGCCGCGTGGCCATCGGGAGATGGGCGGTCAGACGGCCGGCGTAGTCGACCTGGCAGCGAGCGATCACTAGGCGCACCGGGCGAGGGTAATTCAAGCCCCGCGATACTGATCGCATGGACCCCATTCAGCGTGTCAGCTCGCGCGAGGTGTACCGGAACAACTGGATGACCGTGCGCGAGGACACCGTCCAGCGGCCCGACGGCTCCGAGGGCATCTACGCCGTGATCGACAAACCGACCTGTGCGGTGGTGATCCCGCTCGACGGCGACCGGGTGCACCTCGTCGAGCAGTTCCGGTACCCGCTCGGCCGGCGGCGCTGGGAGTTCCCGATGGGCACCGCCCCCGACCGCGCCGACGTCCCGCCGCACGAACTCGCCGAGCGCGAGCTACGCGAGGAGACCGGACTGATCGCCGGTTCCATGGTCGACCTCGGGCATACCGACGTCGCGGCCGGGATGTCGAGCCAGCGTGGGCGTGTCTACCTCGCGACCGACCTGACGCAGGGCGAAGCGCAGCGCGAGGTCGAGGAACAGGACATGCGGACGGCGTGGTTCGACCGGGACGAGTTCGAAAAGATGATCTCTTCGGGTGACATCACCGACGCACAGACTCTGGCCGCCTACACGCTGCTACTGCTCCACGAACGCGCCTGACCTCGGCCGCGCGCGAGGGGCTCAGTCGGGCCAGACCGGCGAGCGCTTCTCCAGGAACGCCGCCATCCCCTCACGGGCCCCGGGCAGCTGCGACGCCGAAGCCATCACCTCGAGCGCCAGCGCGTAGGCGTCGGCCTCGGGGCGGTCGAGCTGTGCGTAGAGCGTCTGCTTTCCCATCGCCTTGCTCGCCCGGCTGCCCCGCGTGGCCCGCTCCAACAGCGAGGCGACGGCGTCGTCCAATGAGGCATCGGGGACCACCCGGTTCACCAGACCCCAGTCGAGCGCGGTCGCCGCGTCGACGACGTCGCCGGTGAGCGCCAGCTCCATCAACCGCTTCCGCCCGATCGCCCTGGCCACCGGCACCGCGGGGGTGTGACAGAACCAGCCGGCCTTCCCGCCCGGCAGGGCGAACCCGGCCGATTCGGCGGCGACGGCGAGATCGCATGAGGCGACCAGCTGGCAGCCCGCCGCGGTCGCGAGGCCGTGCACCCGAGCGACGACGACCTGCGGAACCGACTGCATGGTGCCCATGAGATCGGTGCACAGCCGCAGCAGCTCACGAACGCCCATCAGGTCACGCGCGGCGACGTCGCCGAAGTCGTGCCCTGCCGAGAACACCGGCCCGGCGCCCGCGAGGACGATTCCGGTGGCGTCGGTTTCGCCCGCCTCGCGGAACGCCGCGAGCAGCTCGGCCAGGTGATCCGCGGACAGCGAGTTCCGCCGCGCGGCGCGGTTCATGGTGATGGTGACGGTGTCACCGTCCCGTTTCACGAGGATGTGTTCGTACTCGGCCATACCTCGACGGTAACCGACGAGAACGTGCGGCGATACGAATCGGGGCCGACGCCGAGGTCGGCGTGGAACCGGCGCCTCAGATTCGCCGCCGTGCCCAGTCCGGACCGCTGCGCGACCCGCTCGACGGGCAGTTCGGTGGTCTCAAGTAGACGGCGCGCGAGCCGGATCCGCTGTGCGCGCAGCCAGCGGCCCGGAGTGACCCCGGTGGCCGCGGCGAACTCGCGGTGGAACGTCCGTTCACTCATCCGAGCGTGCCCGACGAGGTCGTCGACCCCGATCTCGTCGGCGAGCCGCTCCAGCGCCCAGTCCATTGTGGACGAAATGCTCGGTCGCGACGGCTTGGGCGGCATGGGATTGTCGACGTACTGCCGCTGCCCGCCTTCCCGAGCGGGCGGCATCACCAGCCGCCGGGCGAGAGCGGCAGCCACTTCGGCGCCGTGATCACGCCGCACCAAATGCAGGCAGAGATCCAGCCCGCCGACCACTCCGGCGGAGGTCAGCACGTCACCTTCGTCAGTGAAGAGCACATCGCGCTGGACAATGGCCGAGCTCGCGGCGGTCTCGAGGTCGTCGAGCAGCCGCCAATGCGTAGTGACCGACCGGCCGTCGAGCAGCCCGGCCGCGGCGAGGGTGAAAGCACCGGAACACAGTGACGCCACGGTGATCCCAGCCCGATGCGCCTTTCGCAACGCGGTCATCGCCGCCACGGGCACGTCGGCGTGCGGATCGACCCTGCCGGGCGCGAGGACCAGGTCGCAGCCGGCGAGTCCGCTGAGCCCGTGTGTCGCCTCGACCAGGCCGAACGGATGGATCGCGACGGACGAACGCCCTGGTGAGCACAGCCGGAGCTCGAAGGGGCCGATACCGCTGTCGGTCCGGTCCTGCCCCCAGACCTCGCCGATCACGGCCAGATCGAAGGACCGGCTGCCCGGCAGGAGGAGCACACCCACGGTACGCATGGCAGAAAAGTACCGCATCGCGCTTCTTCTGCCACTCCCATCGCGGTCGGCAAGCCGCGAAACTCGTCGCATGACGAAAGCATTGCTAGTGATCGACGTCCAGCGCGGTTTCGACGACGCGGATTTCTGGGGCCCACGCAACAATCCCGGCGCGGAAGCCAACATCAAGGCACTGCTCGACGCCTGGCAGGACCGGCGGCAGCCGATCGTGCTGGTGCACCACGATTCGGTCAAACCGGGTTCGCCGCTGCGGCCGGGCCAGGCGGGCAACGATTTCAAGCCCGAACTCGACGGCGTGCGGGCGGATCTCGTATTCGGCAAGAAGGTCAACTCGGCCTTCCACGGCGACGTCGACCTCGACGGCTGGCTGAAAACCCGCGGTATCACCGGGTTCGTGCTCGCGGGCATCCAGACGAACTTCTGCTGCGAGACCACGGCCCGCGTCGGTGGAAATCTCGGCTACGACGTCACCTTCGCCCTCGACGCCACGTTCACGTTCGACCTCGCCGGGCCGGACGGCAGCGTGCTCACCGCCGACGAACTCGGCAAGGCGACCGCGACGAACCTGCACGGCGGCGGGTTCGCCACGGTCACCTCGACTAAGGAAGTCCTCGGTGAGCATGGGGTCTCGTGAGTGGTAGTGACGGTTCTATTGACCCGTAAGTCAAATGTGGCGTGTCAGTCTGCTGCGTAGCGGACTTCTTCCTTGCCGAAGAAGGCTTTGACGCGGTCGGGCTGGTTCTGGCGGCGGCGCAGGTGGGTGCGGGCGCCGTCGGCCAGTTCGGCCTTCCCACGGGGGCTTGTTGTTGCGGTGACGTGGTGTTTGAGGTCGGCGTTGAGGAGTTCGACGGGGTTGAGTTCGGGGCTGTAGCCGGGCAGGAAGTGCATCTCGATTCGTGCTTCCCGCTCGGCCAGCCACCGGCCGAGGACCTTCGCCCTGTGGCTGGGGTGCCCGTCCACGATCAGGTGGATCTTGCGGTCCAGATGCCGCACCAGCCGATCCAGGAAGCCGATCATGACCGTGACATTGAAACCGCCCTCGAACACGGTGAAATACAGTTCGCCCTTGTTGCTGATCGCGGCCATCGCGTTCACGGTGAACCGTTTCCCACTGTTGGGCACCACCGGGGTCTGCCCGACCGGCGCCCACGTGGCCGTCACCGTCGCGTCCGAGCGCAGCCCGGTCTGATCCAGCCACAGGATCGTCGCCTTCTCTTTCCGCGCCCGCTCGACGATCGCCGGGTACCGCTGCTGGAGCCACTCGGTGACTTTCTCCGGATTCTTCTCATACGCCACCTGGACCGGTTTCTGCGGCGACAGACCCCACGACCGCAGATACTTCCCGACCGTCACCCGCGACAATTCCAGCCCGAACCAGCGTTTCACCAGCTCACCGACCTGACCCCGGGTCCACACCAGCCCCGGCAACGCCAGCTGATCCGGAAACCTCCCCAGCACCGCCCGCTTCACCCGCGCCTGCTGCTTCACATCGAGCGCCTTCTGCTCCCCAGCGCGCCGGCCACGTTTCCCGGCATACAACGCCCGATTCCCGTTACGCTCGAACGCCGTCCACCACCGCGTCACAGACCGCAGCGACACCCCGAACAACTCCGCCGCCTCGACCTGCGACCGACCAGACTGGACCGCGGCGACCACCCGCCGCCGCAGATCCTCCTGCGATTGCTGGGAAAGCCGCCGCGCATCCGTCACCCGAACCTTCGCACTCACACCACGATCATGCCACATTTGCCTTACGGGTCAATAACCGTCACTACCACTCACGAGACCCCCCACTCACTCGCGGTCGATCACGGCCTTCAGGAACCGCTTGGTGCGCTCGTGATCGGGATCGCTGAACAGCTTGTCCGGTGGGGCGTCCTCGAGCACCTGCCCCTGGTCGAACATCATCACCCGATCCGACACGTCCCGCGCGAACTGCATTTCGTGCGTGACACAAAGGATCGTGATGTCGGTCGACGTGGCGATCTCCCGCAGAACCCGCAGCACATCCGCGACGAGTTCCGGGTCCAAGGCGGACGTGACCTCGTCGAGCAGCAGCACGTCCGGCTTCATCGCGAGCGCACGAGCGATCGCGACGCGCTGCTGCTGGCCACCGGAAAGCCGCATCGGATGCGCGTCTTTCTTCTCCTCGAGCCCGACCATCTCCAACAGTTCGATCGCCCGCGCCTCGGCCTCTTCACGGGGTACGCCGAGCGAGTGGATCGGCGCCTCGGTGATGTTGCTCAGCACATTCATATTGGGGAACAGATTGAACTGCTGGAACACCATGCCGATCCGCTTTCGCACACCGCGCAAATACTTCTCGTCGGCGGGCACCAGCTTCTCGCCGCGGCTCATATGGCTCAGGTAGTCACCGCAGACCTCGATGGTGCCGCCGTCGACCCGTTCCAGAGTCATCAGAAGCCGCAGGATCGTCGTCTTGCCGGAACCGCTCGGCCCGATCAGCGAGACGAATTCCCCTGACGCGACCGAGAAGTCGAGTTCCCGCAGCACCACGTGGTCGCCGTACTTCTTGACCACCTGGGAAAATCGGATCATCGAGGAATCAACTGTGGGCGGCACGACGCTCCAACCTTCGGACCAGAATCGACGCCGGCAGGCTCACCAGCAGGAACAGCACCCCGGCGAGGGTGTACGGCTCGACGACACGGAAAGTCTCGGCGCCGACTTCCTTCGCCCGGTTGAGCACGTCGAGCACGCCGATGCCCAGTAGCAACGGGGTCTCTTTGAACATCGAGATCGTGTAGTTGCCCAGCGCGGGCAAAACGCGCGGGATCGCCTGCGGCAGCACGACCGCCGTCCACACGCGGGAACGCGGCAGGTTCAGCGCGGTCGCCGCCTCCCACTGTCCTTTCGGGACGGCCTCGATCCCGGCCCGGTACACCTCGGCCGAGTAGGTCGCGTAGTGCACACCGAGAGCCACGACGCCGGTGACGAACGCCGACATCGTGAACCCTGTCAGTGGCGGAACCAGGTAGTAGATGGCGAACACCTGGATCAGCAACGGTGTGCTGCGGACGAACTCGATGAACAGCCAGATCGCATGGGACAGCACGGGAATCCCCGCGCGGCGGATCAGCGCGAACACCAGTCCGAGCGCGTAGGCGACCACCGAGCCGAGCAAGGTGATTTCGACGGTGACGAGCAAACCCTCCAGCAGCAAGGGAATTGAGTCGAACGCCGCCTCCCAGCTCCAGTCCATCACACACCACCTGCCGTTGCCGCCATCTTGGCCGGCGCCCTGCCGAGGCGCCGGGCGGCGCGCCGTTCCAGCGCCCGCATTCCGGTGGTGATCAGGACGGCGAGCAGCAGATAGAGCACGAGCTCGGTGCCGTAGATCCAGCCGATGTCCGCACCGAACACCGGCCGCAGGAGTTCGCCCTGCCGTGCCATCTCCGGGACAGAGATGAACGACAGCAACGCGGTGCTCTTCAGCAGTTGGATGAACAGGTTGTTGAACGGCGGCAGCATTTCGGCGAACGCCTGCGGGAGAACGACCCGCCGCATCCGCTGAGCCGGCGTCAGGTTGAGCGCGATGGCACCCTCCACCTGCGCGCGCGGCACCGAACCCACCGCGCCACGCACGATCTCCGCCCCGTAGGCGCCGTGGTTGAGACCCAGCACCAGGATTCCGGCGAACATCGGCACCAGCTGGAAGCCGACCAGCACGGGCAGCACGAAGAACAGCCAGAACAGCTGGACGACCTCCGAAGTGCCGCGGAAAATCTCGACGTAGACGCGCGAAATCCCGCGCACCAGCCGTGACCGGGCGCCCAGCGCGAGCCCGGCGACGAGTGAAAGTACGACAGTGAGCACGATCCCGCCGAAGGCAGCGATCGCGGTCGCGGTCAGTCCACTGAGGACAGATGTGATGATATGGGATACGGACGACGACATGGCGCGGTGTCCGCTAAACCGCGCAGAGCTTCTCGGTGGTCACATCCGGCTTCGGCAGATTCGCCTCACTGAAGCCGAATGGGGTGACGATCCGCGTCCATTCGCCGCTGTCGTGGAGCTTCTTCAGTTCGGCGTTGAACGCCTCGCGCAACGGGTTGTCGTCCTTGCGGAAGACGAACGCGCCCGCCGAGATCACCGGCTGGCCGTCCTTGATCGGGTCGAAGCCCGGGGTCACCTCCGCGGCGGCGCCGGCGTTCTTCTTCAGGACGTCCTTCAGCGAGATGTCGGTGAGGGCAGCGCAGTAGACGCGGCCGTCGGTGACGGCGCGAAGCATGTTGTCCTGGGTGTCCAGGGTGACGATCTGGTCCTCGGCGACGCCCGAGTCGAGGGCGAAGTCCTTTTCGACCGCCGCCGAAAGCACGGCCATTTTGACCTTCTTGGCCGCGACATCCTCGAACTTCAGCACCTGCTGCGGGTTTCCCGTGGGCACCAGCAAGGCCGTCAGCGCCGAATAGTCGGGGATGGAGAACGCCGCCGCGTCGCACCGCTGCTTCTTGATGTTCATCCCGGCGGCCACGATGTCGTACTGCTTCGCGTTGAGCGCGGGGATCAGCTGATCGAAGGAAACCGCGCTGGCCTCGACGTTGTCGATACCCATGGCCTTGAACACCGCCCGCGCGACCTCCGGCGCCTCGCCGGTGACCTTGCCGCTCTGGTCGGTGAACCCGTAAGGGGCCTCGTTCGCGATCCCGATCTTGATCTTCTTCGAGTCCTTCGCCGCCTGCAGCGCGTCCCCCGACGACGTCGAGGTACAGGCGGACAGCAGAACCGGACCACCGATCGTGACTGCCCCCAGTAGCGCCGATCGTCGGAAGAAGTCTCGTCGCGACCACTCGCCGTGCTCCATTGCAGCACCCCTTTTCGATTAATCGTTCTCATCGAAACGTAGGGGGCACACCCGTTCAAAGCAGGGCGAGGCGGTTATTTTCCGAGGCGCCGTTATCGGACCGAGATCGAAGGTGACGTTAAGTGCTCAGTCCGTGGCGCTCCCGCACCAATCCGACAATTCCGTCCATGATGTCGGTGAGTTCGTAGTCCTTCGGCGTGAAGACCCGGGCGATTCCCCGCTCCAGTAACAGTTTCTCGTCATCCGGCGGGATGATGCCGCCGACGATGACCGGGATGTCGCCCGCGCCCGCCCTCCGCAGCCCGTCCACGACCTGCGGAACGACCTCGAGGTGCGAACCGGAAAGCACCGACAGCCCGACGACGTGCACGCCTTCCTGGACGGCGGCCGCGACGATCTGTTCCGGGGTCAGCCGGATTCCCTGGTAGACGACCTCGAAACCGACGTCGCGCGCCCGCACGGCGACCTGCTCGGCGCCGTTGGAATGCCCGTCGAGGCCGGGTTTGCCGACCAGGATCCGCAGCCGCTCGCCGATCTCCGTGCTCGTCGCCTTGACCCGGTCGCGGACCCGGCGGATCTCGTCGCTGCCCTCGCCTGCCGTGGACGCGGCGGAAACACCGGTGGGAGCGCGGTATTCGCCGAACACCTCACGCAAGGCCTGAGCCCATTCACCGGTGGTGACGCCGGCACGAGCGCAGTCCAGGGTGGCCTCGAACATGTTTTCCGTGGTCTTCGCGATGGCCTTGAGCCGGTCGATCGAGCTTTCGGCAGCCGCGTTGTCACGGTGTGCCCGCCATTCCTCGATGGCGCTCACGGCTTGCTTTTCGACGGCCGGGTCGATGGTCTCGATCGCCTTGACGCCGTCGGTCTGCAACGGAGACGGCTCGGTGGTCTCGAACTTGTTGACACCGACCAGAACCCGCTCGCCGTTTTCCATGCCACGCCGGTACTCCGCGAGCGAGGAAACGAGCTGGGACTTCATATAGCCGCTTTCGACGGCCGCCACCGCGCCACCGAGATCCTGCACCCGCGCGATCTCCTCGCGCGCGCCCGCCATGATCTCGTCGACCTTGGCCTGGATGACATGCGAGCCGTCGAAGATGTCCTCGTACTCGAGCAGGTCGGTCTCGAAGGCCAGCACCTGCTGCATCCGCAGCGCCCACTGCTGGTCCCAAGGCCGCGGCAGCCCAAGCGCCTCGTTCCACGCGGGCAACTGGATCGCGCGGGCACGCGCGCCGCGCGATAGCGACACGGCGAGCATCTCCAGCACGATGCGCTGGACGTTGTTCTCGGGTTGCGCCTCGGTGAGGCCGAGCGAGTTGACCTGCACGCCGTAGCGCAGCCGCCGCGCACTCGGATCCTTGACGCCGTAACGATCCCGGGTGATCTCGTCCCAGAGCGCGGTGAACGCGCGCATCTTGGACATCTCCTCGACGAACCGCACGCCGGCGTTGACGAAGAACGAGATCCGGGCGACCACCTTGGCCATGTCGGCCTCTTCGACCTGGCCGGAATCGCGGACTGCGTCGAGGACGGCGATGGCGGTGCACAGCGCGTACGCGACCTCCTGTGTCGGCGTCGCACCGGCCTCCTGCAGGTGGTAGCTGCAGATGTTGATCGGATTCCACTTCGGCACGTGGTGCACGGTCCACGCGATCATGTCGGTGATCAGCCGGAGACTCGGGCCGGGCGGGAAGATGTAGGTGCCGCGGGAAAGGTATTCCTTGATGATGTCGTTCTGCGTGGTGCCGGTCAGCTTCGCGAGCACTTCAGCGACTTCACCGTCGTCGCGTCCTTCTGTTTTTGCCTGCTCTCGCGCCACGGAGACGTACAGCGCCAGAAGCCACATGGCGGGCGCGTTGATCGTCATCGACGTGTTGGCCTCGGCGAGCGGGATCCCGTCGAAGAGCCGCCGCATGTCACCGATATGCGAAACCGGGACGCCTACCTTGCCGACCTCACCCTTGGACAGCTGGTCGTCCGGGTCGTAGCCGGTCTGGGTCGGCAGGTCGAAGGCGACGGAAAGGCCGGTCTGGCCCTTGGCGAGGTTGCGCCGGTAGAGCTCGTTGGACGCGGCCGCCGACGAGTGACCGGCGTAGGTCCGCATCACCCACGGGCGGTCCCGTTCACGATCCGTTGGGTAAGGCACGGTGCACCTCCGGCGCTGGACGTCCAGCTGAGTGTACCGGCCGGTAACATCGGTCGCGGAGTTGAATCGGACACAGTCGGGTCGTCTTTCGCCTGGAAGGCGACCAGGCCCCGGGTGGCGACACGAGGCCTGAGCACCGGCATCAGACGACTTCGAGACCGATACGGAATCCGTCCGAGTCGAAGGCGTTGATGTCCAGAGCGATGCCGCTGCGGCCACCACCCTGGCTCGCCCAGCGGGTGAACGTGGGCACACCGTCGGGCTCGCCGCGGTCGACTGCCAGGATGGACAGGCGCAGATCGCTGATCTGGACCCCGGGCGGCAGCGGTCGCGTTTCCAGGAACAACCGGTACTGATCGGGGTCGAAGGAGTTGCTGTCGGTGATGTTGTCGGTCGAGCCGCCGCCCTGGCTCGCCCAGGGTGTGTAGGTGACGGGGCCGGTTTCCCGGCCGCCGCGGTCGGTGGCCTGCCCGCCGATCCGGAAGTCGATCTGGTTCACCACGCCGCCGCCGAACGCGGGGTCCAGGTTGATCCCGGGCTACGTCCGGATCGAAGTTGTTGCTGTCCCCGGCCCAAGGCGACACGCTGGTGCCGAAGTTCGCGAACCCGGTGAACTGCTCGACGCCGAATCCGCTCCGGCCGCCGTTGTCGGCGAACTGGATGCCGATCCTGAAGTTGGGTGCCGTCGCCGCGTCCGCCATGGCCGGTGCGACGGTCAGGCCAGGCCGCCGGAGGCCAGCAGGATGCCCAGTTTGCCCACGATCTTGCGCATGAGTTTCTCCTGTTCGTAGGGCCGCGTTTCCGCGTTGACCAGGAGAGGCTCACACCCGGCACCACCGGGAGAGGTTGTGGAAGTGTTGTGGCCGGGTCGGTTCCCGCCTGTCGTCAGGGGGTGTGTTCCTCGGTCGTAGGAGCCGGATCCTTGACCTTGGGCAGCTCGGTCGTGGGTTGCTCAGCCTGAGGCGCCGCCGTCTTGGGGGCCTCAGGCTTGGGGGCCTCAGGCTTGGGGGCCTCAGGCTTGGGGGCCTCGGCCTCCGGATCCTTGACCTTGGGCAGCTCAGTCGTGGGCTGTTCAGCCTTGGAGGCCTCTGTTTCGGAACCCTTGGGCTCGGGCGCCTCGGCCTCCGGATCCTTGACCTCGGGCAGCTCGGTCTTCGAAGGCTCGGTCTTGGACGGCTTGGTTTCAGGCGACTCGGCCTTGGGCGGCTCAGGTGGCCGCGGCTTCCGCAGTCGCGCCTCCGCGACGGCCTTCGCGAGCCTGTCGCGCACCTTGTTGACGTCGCTGACCCCGACCAGGACGACCGACGGTTTCCGGTCCTTCCCGGTAGCGGCGCCGTAGTTCGCCGACGCCCAGGCCAGCACCCCGAGCTTGCCGAAGGTGATCGTCCCGGTCTTCGCCGGACCCTGCGTGACCACCGGGTCGTCCTGCTCGGCCAGCTCTGCCGTCTGTTCCCGGCGGCCGAAGAATGAACTGGTGGCGATGACGCGGCCGTCCGTCACGGCGTACGTCGTCGAACCGAGCCTGAGGTACCGGATCAGCGGCCTGCCGGCGAGATGGAACACGCCCGCGACGGTCAGGACCACCCATGCGACCGTGTGGAACAGCGTGTCGTGGTTGTAGAAGAAGAACACCGTGACGCCCGCGAGCCAGAGCAACCCGAAGGGGACGTTGAAGAGGTCCCCTGGGTTGAAAAGAGGTCTGCGCACCGGCTGTCCGGCCCAGATGACCCGCTCGCCTGGAAGGAGGTCGATCTGCCCCTCATGCATGCCACGGCACACTACCTGCCGACGCGGCGCGTGGCAGTGTCCGATCGTCGGTTGCGACCAACCTGATGTTGAACTAGCGCCGTGTTTCACGGCCTGAGGCTTGGTCCAGACCACCAGGTGGGCCCGGCACTGTGACCGAAATCCGCGAGACTCGCGCTCGGAGGCCGTCTAACGTGGACATACGTGACGTGGAGTTCGTACAGCAGCTATCTGGTCATCGTCGTCCTGATCGTGCTCGCACCCGGGCCCGACACGATGGTGATGCTCAAGAACTCGCTGTCCGGCGGCACGCGAGGCGGGCTGCTGGCGACGGCCGGGATCTTCGCGGGCAACGCCGTCCAGGGCACCGCCGCCGCACTCGGCCTCGGGGTCGTGATCGCGCAGTCTCAGCCGGTGTTCGTGACCCTGAAGTGGCTCGGAGCCGCGTACCTCGTCTATCTCGGCTTCCAGGCGCTGCGTGGCGCGTGGCGCGGGGACTACAACGGCGTCGAGGCCGTGAAGGCACAGAAGGCGAGCGGGTTCCGCCGCTGGCGTGAAGGCTTCCTCTCGAACATCACCAACCCGAAGGTCCTCGTGCTGTACCTGTCGGTGCTGCCGCAGTTCCTCGACCCCGCGACGACGTCGACCTGGCACGCGCTGCTGCTCGCGTACACGGTGGCAGTGCTGGGTGCGGTGTGGCTGATGGTGTTGCTGTTCTTCGTGCACCGCGTGCGGACCTGGCTCGAACGCCGGAAGGTCCGTCGCGCGCTCGACGGCGCCACCGGCACCGCATTGGTCGGCTTCGGCGCGGTATTGGCGTTCGAGTCATGACCTGGGGCGTGTACAGCGGCTTCGCGCTGATGATGCTGGCGCTGGCCCTGGTTCCCGGGCCGGACAACATGGTGGTGCTGAAGAACGCATTGTCGGGCGGGATCCGCGGTGGCGGCTGGGCGTGCTTCGGCATCGCTGCCGCCAACCTCGCGCAGGCCACCGCCGCCGCACTCGGGCTCGGCGCAGTCATCATGAACTCCCGGCCGGTGTTCGAAGCCGTGAAATGGCTCGGCGCCGCCTACCTCTGCTACCTCGGGATCCGGGCGCTGATCGGCGCGATCCGCGGCGACTACCGGCATCTCGCCGAGACCGCGGCCGCCCGCCGGAGCGGATTCCGCCGCTGGCGCGAGGGTTTCCTCTCCAACGTCACCAACCCCAAGGTGCTGGTGCTCTATCTGTCGGTGCTGCCCCAGTTCCTGACCCCGGGCGTCACCGGCACCGGCGACGCCCTTCTCCTCGCGTACACGATCGCGGCGGCGGGCACGATCGCTCAACTCCTGTTGTTGCTCTTCGTGCACCGCGTGCGCGCCTGGCTGGAACGCCGCAAGGTCCGGCGCGCGCTCGACGGCGTCACCGGCACGGCGCTGGTCGGCTTCGGCGCCGCTCTCGTTCTCGAAGGCTAGTTGCGCTCGGGCTCGCCCGAGACCCGCTCGATACGGGCACCGAGCCGGTTCAGGTTCTCCACGAAGTGCGGGTAGCCACGGTCGATGTGGAAGACGTCCCAGACCTCGGTGACGCTGTCCGCGCACAGCCCGGCCAGCACCAGCCCGGCCCCGGCGCGGATGTCCGACGCCCATACCGGAGCGCTGGACAGCCTCTCGACGCCGCGGACGACGGCGTGGTGGCCATCGGTGCGCGCGTCGCCGGAGAGCCGCATCATCTCCTCGATGAACCGGAAACGCGCCTCGTAGACGTTCTCCGTGATCATCGACGTCCCGTCGGACACCGCCGAAAGCGCCACCGCGAACGGCTGCAGGTCGGTCGCGAAGCCCGGGTACGGCAGCGTCACCCAGTCGACGGCCTTCGGACGCTCGGCCTGGATGACGCGGAAGCCCTTCTCGGCGAACGTCTCGACCTCGGCGCCCGCCAGGCGCAGCTTGTCGAGGATGAGGTCGAGGTGGTGCGGGTTGACCCCGCGCACGGTCAGATCTCCCCTGGTCATCGCCGCGGCGAACGCCCAGGTCGCGCCCACGATCCGGTCACCGATCACGCGGTGCTCGGTCGGGTGCAGCTGCTCGACGCCCTCAACGGTGAGGGTGGACGTTCCCGCGCCCTCGATCTTCGCGCCCATCTCGATGAGCATCGTGCAGATATCGATGATCTCGGGCTCGCGCGCGGCGTTGTCGATGACTGTGGTGCCCTCGGCCAGCACGGCCGCCATCAGGATGTTCTCGGTCGCGCCGACACTCGGGAAGTCCAGCCAGATCTGCGCGCCGTGCAGGCCGTCGGCCTTCGCCACGACGCAGCCGTGCTCGATGGTGCTGGTGGCGCCCAGCTTCCGCAGTCCGTTCTGGTGCATGTCCAGCGGTCGTGAACCGATCGCGTCACCGCCCGGCAGCGCCACGACGGCCTGCTTGAGCCGGCCGACCAAGGGACCCAGCACGCAGACCGACGCGCGCAGCTTGCCCATCGCCGCCGAGTCGGCCCGGTGCGAAAGCTCGGCAGGCGTGGTGATGGTGGCCGTGTCGCCCTCGATGACGACGTCGCAGCCCACACTGCGAAGGACGTCGCCCATCAGCGGGACGTCCAGGATCTGGGGGCAGTTCGTGATGGTCGTCGTACCCTCGGCCAGCAGGGCCGCGGCCATCAGTTTCAGGACGCTGTTCTTGGCCCCGACCACGTCGACCTCGCCGACCAGCCGAGCTCCGCCGTGCACGTCGAAGTGCTCGCTCATGGGCGCCAATCATGCCCTCTCGCCCGGATTTGCCTTACGCCGGGCCGGTAGAGTCGATTTCATGGTCGTTCGTATCAATCGCGTTTACACAAAGGTCGGCGACAGCGGCACCACGGCGCTCGGCGACGGCTCCCGGGTGCCGAAGACGTCGCCGAGGCTGTCCGCGTACGCCGACGTCGACGAAGCCAACTCGGTCATCGGACTGGCATTGGCGGTGGGCGGCCTTTCCGGGGAAATCGGCGAAGTCCTGCGTGCCATACAGAACGATCTTTTCGACGTCGGCGCAGATCTGTGCGCGCCGATCGTGGAGAACCCGCCGTATGAGCCACTGCGGATCACCGAGCGCTACATCGAGCGGCTCGAAGGCTGGTGCGACGAGTTCAACGAGCACGTCCCGAAGCTGACGTCGTTCATCCTGCCGGGCGGAACCCCCGGTGCGGCCTTCCTGCACCAGGCCCGGACGGTGGCGCGCCGCGCCGAACGCTCAGGCTGGGCGCTCTACGAAGCCGAGCAGGACACGACGAACCAGCTCGCGATCAAGTACCTGAACCGGCTTTCGGACCTGCTGTTCATCCTGTCCCGGCTCGCGAACCCGGGCGGCGACATCCTGTGGCGGCCGGGCGGCGGGGAGGCCCGCTCGTGAGTGGTAATGACGGTTAGAACCGTCATTACCACTCACGAGACCCTGATGCCGGGTTGGCCGGTTCGCGTGACTGGTTGGACGACACACCGCGCGGCCGAGCCACACAGCGAGTCGTCCACCCAATCACGCGTGTCCGCCGCCGCTGCCCCTTGAGGATGTCCCGAACGCCACATTGGGGACATTGAGCGTCCCGAACGTGGCATTCGGGACATGCCTATCCAATGGGGACGATCCCCGGTGCGAAGGCTGTGAAAGTGGCCTTCGCAACGCATCACCCCACGTCACGGGTAGGTAGGCAAATGAGGGTCCGCTTAGAACCGTCATTACCACTCACGAGACCGCACCCTTCAGCCTTGTTCGCGTGCCGCCCAGTAGCGCTCCAGGTCGACCTCGGGGGTCCCCTCCTGGCCCGGGTCGATGGCCTTCATGGTGATCGTGTCCTCAAGCGACACGGGCTCGGGCAGCTGGCTCCAGCGGTTCGTGTCCTCGCTCTGGCTCATGATCCAAGAATAGTCACTGCACACCGCCGAACCCCGGCAGAAATGCCGGTCAATCAAGATCCCATTCGTCCCGAAGTTTCGCGAGCGCGTCATGGAAGCCGGGGAACGTCTTCCGCACGCAGGGCGGGTCGTCGAGGGTGATGTTCGGGGTGCGCAATCCCGTGATGCTGAAGGACATCGCGATCCGGTGGTCCCGGCGGCAGGCGATATGCGCGGGCTTCGGCTCGGCCGGCCGGATCTCGATCCAGTCCCGTCCGGTCTCGACCGGGACGCCCATCGCGCGCAGGTTCTCCTCGCACGCGTCGAGCCGGTCGCATTCCTTGATCCGCGTGTTGTAGACGTCCTCGATCCGCACGGGCCCGTCCGCGAACGGGGCGATGGCGGCGAGGGTCGGCACGGTATCGGAGATGTCGCGCATGTTCACGGTGACGCCGCGCAGCTCACCGGTGCCGGTGACGGTCACCGAGTCCTCGCCCAGCTCGACGTCAGCGCCCATCTGCCGCAGAACGTCGACGAAGTGCAGGTCGCCCTGCAGCGCACCGGATCCGAGGCCGGGGACGGTGACCGAATGCCCGGTGAGCGCCGCCGCGGCGAAGAAGTAGCTCGACGTCGAGGCGTCGGGCTCGATCGGGTAGTGGCAGGCCTGGTACGGCGTCGGCGGCACGATGAACGTGTTCCCGTCTCGGACGACCTCGACGCCGAAGCGCCGCATCATCGCCATCGTGATCTCGACGTAGGGCACCGAAACCAGGTCGGTGACGGTGATCCGCAGTCCCTCGGCGGTCAACGGGCCGACCAGCAGCAGCGCGGTCAGGAACTGTGACGACAGACCGGCGTCGAGGGTGAGGTCCCCGCCCTTGATGCCGTTCGCCTTGACGACCAACGGGTGATGTCCAGGCTCGCCTTCGAAGGCGAGGTCGACGCCCAGCTCGAGCAACGCGTCGGTCAGCGGGCCCAGCGGCCGCGCGCGCATCTGCTCGGACGCGTCGAAACGGAACACACCATGTCCCGCGGCGGCCAGCGCGGGCAGGAACCGGGCGGTCGTGGCGCCATCGCGGCAGAAGACGTCGGCACTGTCGACCGCCGGCCCGGCGGGACGGCCTTCGATAGTCCATTCCGCCGCGTCACGGGAGACCTGATAGCCGAGCTTGACCAGCCCCTCGGCGAAGCCTTCGGAATCATCGGAATGCAGAGGCCTGCCCAGGACGGTCGTGCCGTGGGCGGCGGCCGCGAGGAACAAGCCTCGGGCGGTGATCGACTTCGAGCCGGGGATGTCGACGATGGTCACGCCGGGAGCATACGACGTGCTCGAATGGCGAACTCACGTGATCAGACGGCGCACACGCGTGATTGGAGGGGCAACACGCGTGATTGGAGGGGCAACACGTCAGGAAGCGCGCGGGAGACGGCGGCCGGGAGGCGCCGATTCGAGCCAGGAAAGGAAGCCGGTGAGGGCACCGGGGCCCATGGCGATCTCGATCGCCTCCTGCGTGGCCGATTCACACCGCAGGACGATCGAGCCTTCGGGGACGGCGTACGCCTCCGTGCCGGACGGGTCGCGACGGTCCGCGATCTCCATACTCGCCCGCTGGAAGACCCGGTCCGGGCCCGTGCGCAGGCTCCACACCCGGAACCAGACGAACTCGTCGCCCTCGTAGCGGCCCAGCCCCAGATGCCAGCTGGACCGCGCCTCGTCCGGACGCCACCGCAGTGCGACGCTCACGCCACCGCCG
Organism: uncultured Actinomycetota bacterium; assembly: GCA_963766045.1. Taxonomy (GTDB): domain Bacteria; phylum Actinomycetota; class Actinomycetes; order Mycobacteriales; family Pseudonocardiaceae; genus Amycolatopsis. The sequence continues at coordinate 1,202,267 of CAVXYN010000004.1, forward strand.
CGGCGCATCCGGACCCAACGCAGCGAATACCAGGCCACGACGACGGCAAGGATGGTCAGGGCCCCGAGAACACCCACGGCGATTTCCACGGCCCGGCCCCTGCCCGTCGCCCGGTCAGACCGACTGACCGGCCGCGCGAAGCTGGGCGGTCGCCCGAGCCCGCTCTGTCTCGTCTTCGCCGGTCAATGCCTTCTTGGCCGCCTCGACGTCGATCTCGTCCGAAAGCTCCGCGCTCTCGGCGAGGATGCTCACACCGGTCGCGGTGACCGACAGGAACCCGCCGTGCACCGCGGCGCATACCGTCTCGCCGTCCGTGGTCGTCACCTTCACGACGCCACCCTCGACGAGCTGGCCGAGTACCGGTTCGTGGCCGGCCATGATGCCGATCTCGCCCTCGGTGGTCTGTGCGACCACGAAGGTGGCCGTACCGGACCAGAGACGGCGCTCTACGGCTACCAGCTCGACAGAAATCTCAGCCACGTAGCTTCCCTTCACTCCAGGTGCTGCCACCGAGTCTAATAGTCAAAGTTCCCAGTAAGCGAACGACGGGACCAGCGTCCACAGTAGACACTGATCCCGCCGCTCACCGGAACATCACTTCTTGGTGATTTCCTTGTACTTCTTCTCGAGGTCTTCGAGGCCACCGATACCCAGGAACGCCTGCTCCGGGTAGTGGTCGAAGTCACCCTTGGTGATGCGGTCGAACGACTCGATCGTCTCCGACAGCGGCACCGTCGAACCCGGGATGTTCGTGAACGCCTCGGCGACCAGCATGTTCTGCGACAGGAACCGCTCGATGCGGCGCGCGCGCTGAACGGTCAGCTTGTCCTCTTCCGACAGCTCGTCCATACCGAGGATCGCGATGATGTCCTGCAGTTCCTTGTACTTCTGCAGGATCCGGATGACCTCGGAGGCGACGCGGTAGTGGTCCTCACCGACGATGGCCGGGTCGAGGATCGTCGACGTCGACGCCAGCGGGTCCACCGCCGGGAAGATGCCCTTCTGGAAGACACCACGCGAAAGCTCGGTGGTGGCGTCCAGGTGGGCGAACGTCGCCGCCGGGGCCGGGTCGGTGTAGTCGTCCGCGGGGACGTAGATCGCCTGCATCGAGGTGATCGAACGACCACGGGTCGAGGTGATCCGCTCCTGCAGCTGACCCATCTCGTCTGCCAGCGTCGGCTGGTAACCCACGGCCGAAGGCATGCGGCCCAGCAGGGTCGACACCTCGGAACCGGCCTGGGTGAACCGGAAGATGTTGTCGATGAACAGCAGCACGTCCTGGTTCTGCACATCGCGGAAGTACTCCGCCATGGTCAGCGCGGACAGCGCGACGCGCATACGCGTGCCGGGCGGCTCGTCCATCTGGCCGAAGACGAGGGCGGTGTCGTTGATGACGCCGTCCTCGGACATCTCCAGGAAGAGGTCGTTGCCCTCACGGGTGCGCTCGCCGACACCGGCGAACACCGACGTACCACCGAAGTTCCGGGCGACACGGGTGATCATCTCCTTGATGAGCACCGTCTTGCCGACGCCGGCACCGCCGAACAGGCCGATCTTGCCACCCTCGACGTACGGGGTCAGCAGGTCGACGACCTTGAGGCCGGTCTCCAGCATCTTCGTCTTGCCCTCGAGCTGGTCGAAGGAAGGCGGGTTGCGGTGGATGCCCCAGCGCTCGAGGTCATCGCCGTAGCCGGGCTCGTCGAGGCACTCGCCGAGCGCGTTGTAGACGTGGCCCTTGACCTTGTCGCCGACCGGGACCGTGATGGGGCCGCCGGTGTCGGTGACCTCGGCACCACGCACCAGGCCGTCCTGCGGCTGGAGCGAAATGGTGCGCACGAGGTTGTCGCCGAGGTGGCTGGCGACCTCGAGGGTCACCGTCTTGCGCAGCTGCTCGAACTCGATCTCGACCTTGAGCGCGTTGAACTGGTCGGGTACGGATCCGCGCGGGAACTCGACATCGACGACCGGCCCGGTCACCGACACGATGCGCCCCTTGGCGCGCGGGGTTTCAGTACTGGTCATCAATCATCACTTCCTGCTGCGGCGAGCGCGTTCGCGCCACCGACGATTTCGGAGATCTCCTGGGTGATCTGCGCCTGGCGGGCCTGGTTCATCTCCCGCGTGAGCGTGCCCACCAGTTCGTTCGCGTTGTCCGACGCGGCCTTCATCGCGGTACGGCGCGCGGCGAGTTCGGACGCGGCCGACTCGAGCATCGCCGCGAAGATCCGCGTGTTGATGTACTTCGGCAGCAACGCGGCGAGCAGCTTTTCGGCGTTGGGCTCGAACTCGTAGCTCGGCAACAGCGAGGCGGGCTTCTCTTCGGTTTCCTCGGTGTACTCGACCTCGAGCGGCGCGACGCGCTTGGCGACCGGCCGCTGGGTGAGCATCGAGACGAACTCGGTGTAGACGACGTGGATCTCGTCGACGCCGAGAATGCCGTCGGCGTTGCCTTCGTCGTCGTCGGCACCGTTGAGGAAGGACTCGACGATCAGCTCACCGGCGGTCGCGGCGTTGACGTAACCGGGCTGGTCGGAGAAGCCCGACCAGCTTTCGGTCACCTCGCGGCCACGGAACCGGTAGTAGCTCAAGCCCTTGTTGCCGGTCACGTAGAGCACCGGCTCCTTGCCCTGCTCACGCAGCAGCGTGAGGAGCTCCCCGGTCGCCTTCAGCACGTTGGAGTTGTACCCACCGCACTGGCCCTTGTCGCTGGTGATCACGAGGACCGCCGCACGCTTCGGGTTCGGGCGCTCGACCAGCAACGGGTGGTCGAGGTTGGCCGAGGCGCTGGCCAGCGCCGAGAGCACGTTGGTGATCTCGTCCGCGTACGGCCGGGACGCCGCGACCTTCGCCCGCGCCTTGGTGATGCGCGCGGTGGCGATGAGCTCCATCGCCTTGGTGATCTTGCCGATGGACTTGGTCGCCTTGATACGCGACCGGAGTTCTCGGAGTTGTGCGGCCATGAGCTACCAGCTCACTTCTTCGGTGCGGGCTTGTTGACCTTGACGGTCTCGTGCCCGACCTTCTCGGCGGCCATCGCGTCGGAGACCTCGACCAGGCTCTTGCCCTCGGAGGTGGTGAACTCCTTCTTGAACTCGTTCACCGCGTCGACCAGCCCGGAAGCGGTCTCCTTGGCGAACTTGCCCGACTCGCGGATGTCCTTGAGGAGCTCGCCGTGCTTGCGGCGCGCGGAGTCGACGAACTCGTCGCGGAAGCGGCGCACGTCCTCGGTCGGAACCGTGTCGAAGTGGCCGTTGGTACCGAGGTACACGGTGACGACCTGCTCCTCGACCGGGATCGGCGAGTACTGCGGCTGCTTGAGCACCTCGTACAGGCGGGCACCACGCTCGAGCTGCGCCTTCGACGCGTCATCGAGGTCCGAGGCGAAGGCCGCGAAGGCCTCCAGCTCGCGGTACTGCGACAGGTCGATCCGGAGCGAGCCCGAAACGTCCTTCATCGCCTTCACCTGCGCGGCACCACCCACGCGGGAAACCGAGATACCCACGTCGATGGCCGGGCGCTGACCGGCGTTGAACAGGTCCGACTGGAAGAAGCACTGACCGTCGGTGATCGAGATGACGTTGGTCGGGATGTAGGCCGACACGTCGTTCGCCTTGGTCTCGATGATCGGCAGACCGGTCAGCGAGCCCGCGCCCAGCTCGTCCGAGAGCTTCGCGCAACGCTCGAGGAGACGGGAGTGCAAGTAGAAGACGTCGCCGGGGAACGCCTCGCGGCCCGGCGGGCGGCGCAGCAGCAGCGAGATCGCACGGTAGGCGTCGGCCTGCTTGGTCAGGTCGTCGAACACGATGAGGACGTGCTTGCCCTCGTACATCCAGTGCTGGCCGATGGCCGAGCCGGTGTACGGCGCGATCCACTTGAAGCCGGCGGAGTCCGACGCGGGGGCCGCGACGATGGTGGTGTACTCCATCGCGCCGGCGTCCTCGAGGGACTTCTTCACCGCGGCGATGGTCGAGCCCTTCTGGCCGACCGCGACGTAGATGCAGCGAACCTGCTGCTTCGGGTCGCCGGAGTCCCAGTTGGCCTTCTGGTTGATGATCGTGTCCACCGCGACCGCGGTCTTACCGGTCTTGCGGTCACCGATGATCAGCTGACGCTGGCCACGGCCGATCGGGGTCATCGCGTCGATGGCGGTGATACCGGTCTGCAGCGGCTCCGACACCGGCTGGCGCTCGACCACCGAAGCGGCCTTGACCTCCAGCGGGCGACGGTCGGTGCTCTCGATCTCGCCGAGGCCGTCGATCGGGGCGCCCAGCGGGTTCACCACGCGGCCGAGGTAGCCCTCGCCGACCGGGACCGAGAGGACCTGACCGGTCCGCTTGACCTGCTGGCCCTCTTCGACGGTCTCGAAGTCGCCGAGGATCGCGGTACCGATGGAGCGCGCGTCCAGGTTCAGCGCCACGCCGAGGACCCCGCCGGGGAACTCGAGCAGCTCGTTGGCCATCGCCGAGGGAAGCCCCTCGACGTGGGCGATACCGTCACCGGCGTCGACGACGACGCCGACCTCTTCCCGGCTCACGTCCGGGGCGTAACTCGAGACGTAGTTCTCGATCGCGCTACGGATCTCATCCGAGGAGATCGTCAGCTCCGCCATTTCGTTCCCGCTCTCGCTTCGTTCGTGCCAGTGTGCAAAGTCGTTTGTGTTGTCAGCCGGCTAACCGGCGGCGCAGGGCGTCGATACGTCCAGCCGTGCTGCCGTCGATGACCTCGTCGCCGACGCGGACGACGAGCCCGCCGCCGAGGGCGGGGTCGACCTCGACGTGCAGCGCGATCGGCCGCCCGTAGAGACCGGTCAGCTTCTCGGCCAGCTTGGTCCGCTGTTCGTCGGACAACGCGCTCGCGCTGGTCACCCGGGCGACCGAGCGTTCGCGGCGTTCCGCGGTCAGCCTGACCAGCTCGTCGAGGCCCTTCCCGACACCGCGCCCCTTGGCGCGCAGGACGACCTGCTCGACCAGCGTCTGGGTGACCACGTCCACCTTGTCGGCGAACAGGCCGCGGACCAGGGTCCGCTTGGCGTCGACGGGAGCGGCCAGCTCGGACAGAGCCCGTTCGAGCTCCGGCTCACCCGCAACGATACGGCTGACCCGGAACAACTGGTCCTCGACCGTGTCGAGGTTCCCGGACTTCTCCGCACTGGTGAGCAGCGCCGAGCGGCCGAGGGCCTCGAGGCCGTCGGCCAGTTCGCGCGGGCTCGACCAGCGGCTGCCCGCCACGGTGTCGAGCACCTGCAGGGCCGGTTCGGAAACCTTGCCCGCGAGGATCCCGCGGGCGAGGCCGACCCGGGCTTCGGGCGAGGCGGAACCGTCGGCGACGGCCCGGCGCAGGCCGATCTCCCGGTCCAGCAGGGCGACGACCGAAAGCAGCTCGTCGCCGACCGTCGCCGGGTCTGTACCCGCGTCGGCCAGAACCTCGCCGAGACGGTTCTCGGCGAGGTCGAGCGCTTCACGGCTCGCAGCATGCAGCGTCATTCTGGTCTACTTCCCCGCTCCGTTGGAGGCACCGGAGGTCTCCAGCTCGGCAAGGAACCGGTCCACGGTGCCGCGGCGGCGCGTCTCGTCCTCGAGCGACTCGCCGACGATGCGGCTGGCCAGCTCGATGGAGTTACGGCCGAGTTCGGCGCGCAGTTCGGCGACGATCTGCGCCTTCTGGGCCTGCAGCGCGGCCTGCCCCTGTGCGACGATGCGCTGGGACTCGGCCTCCGCCTCGGTCCGCAGTTCCGCCTTGATCTGCTCGGCTTCGAGCCGGGCGTCGTCGCGGATCTTCGCGGCCTCGGAACGAGCTTCAGCCAGCTGCGCCTTGTACTGCGCAAGGTTTTCTTCGGCTTCGGCCTGTGCCTTCTCGGCCCTTTCGATGCCACCCTCGATCAGCTGGGTCCGCTCCTCGTACGTCGCCTCGAAACGAGGAACCACGTACTTCTTCAGAACGAACAGCAGAAGGAGGAATGCGACGAACCCGAGGATGAGCTCGGGAATGTGCGGCACGATCGGGTTGGTTTCTTCGGCGGCCAACACCAATTCGGTCTTCAGCACAACGTCTCCTTCAAGCGAGATGAGCTAGTGAAAACTCAGGCGCCGGAGGCGAGGAAGTAGATGACGATACCGATCAGCGCCAGCACCTCGGTCAGCACGAAGGTCGAGTAGGCGATGCCCTGGAGCTTGCCCTGCGCCTCCGGCTGACGCGCGGTGCCGTTGATGACGGCGGCGAAGATCAGACCGACACCGATACCGGGGCCGATGGCGCCGAGGCCGTAGCCAATGGCGGCCAGACCCGGGTTGATGTTGGCGGCGGCGTCGGCAGCCTGCGCAAGAAACATGTTGCTCACGTGCGTTTCCCTTCAAACTCGGTCCGCGCGACTCACGCGGATCGGGGGCTTTGGTGTTCTCAGTGCTCCGACGCCAGCGCGGCGCCGATGTACCCTGCGGACAAAAGAGCGAAAATGTATGCCTGCAGGACCTGGATGAATGCCTCCAGGAAGGTCATCGCGATGGCGAAAAGGAACGCCACCGGCGAAGCCACCTTCACCACACCTTCGCCTTCAGTCAGCAGGAAACTCCCGCCGAGCGTGAAGACCATGATGATCAGGTGCCCGGCGAACATGGCCGCGAAGACTCGGATGGCCAGCGTGGCGGGGGCGATGAAGAACTTCTGCGCGAACTCGATGGTCGAGTACAGCGGCAAGACGAACCCGGGAATGCCCGCCGGCGCCAGTTCCTTCTTCAGATAACCCTTGAAGCCGTGGCGCTTGAACCCGACGTAGTGGTACACCGGGTAAACGATGAGGAACGACAGGGCGACCGGGAAACCAATCCGGGCCATGGTCGGGAACTGGAAGAACGGAATGATTCCGAACAGGTTGTTCACCAGGATGAAAGTGAACAGGCCGAGGATCATCGGAATGAACGGCTTGAAGTCCTTCGAGCCGATCTGCTCTCGCGCGATGTTGTTGCGGCCGAAGTTGTAGACCGACTCGGCGAAGAACTGTCCCTTACCCGGGACGACCTTCAGCTTGCGTGACGCCACCATGAAGTAAGTGATGATGATGATGAGCGAGATGACCAGCAGCAGCATCGGCTTGGTGAAGCTCAACCAATAGCCGGAGCCGAACAACGGCGGCAGGTTGAAGTCCTTGACGCCGGGCGGCGTGAACGTCTCGCCCTCGGTTAGTACCAGCGCGCCCACTGGGCTCCTTCCGGTTCTCCCGGCCGGCGTTCACTCCGCCGGGGGAATCGTCACGATCTGGACTTAACGTACCCGACACGTATCGGGCCGTCGGAGGCGGCTACCCCACTATGTGCTGAACACGGTTTCACGTTCCGCACACGAGGATTCTCGCTGCAGTGCTCCCGGGAGACAGACGCCTACCAGCGGGTAACGGGACGATTCAACACCGTCGCCACACTGCTGTTCGGGTTCGTCATCGGGAGCGGAGCGACCGAGGCCACCGCCCACAACGCGGACCATATCAGCAGGTCGCCCGGCGCCGTACAGGCGTACTACTTTGCCCCCGATCGGCCGAGGACCTAGGTCCCGTCCCAGGTCAGGACCTAAGTCTCGGGGTCAGCGGGAAGCCGGGATGATCGTCGGGATCTTGGTCTTGCGGAACGCCGCGAACTCGACCGCCGCGGCCACCAAGATCGCCGCGATCATCGTGATCCCCAGCGACATCGGGTGCAGCCAGGTAACCCCGCGCAGCAGGGTCAGCGCCGCGAACAGAATGAGGATCTTGAAGACGTAACCACCGAGAGCGATCACCATCACGAACATCGGGTCCATGCCCGCGCTGAAGCGCATCATGCCCAGCGTCGCGAGGGCGGACAGGATGGCGAGCACGCCACCGATGACCGAGCCGACGAGCCCGGTCACGCCGTTGAGGATCGTGAAGACCACGATGCAGACCAGCACCACGGGCGGAGTGAAGAGCAGCGAAGCCTTGGTCATCGCGTTGGCCGCCTGCAGCACCACCTTGGCGTGAGGGTTCTCCTCCGCCTCGACGGTCTTCTCGGTCTCGCTCACAAGAGGCTCCCTATTCGTCTCAGCCGACCAGTGTAGGCCCGCGCTGATCTGGTGGTTCAAGCAGTCCGATTCCGCGACCGCAGCCTCGGGATGACCGAGACCAGCGTCGCCAGCAGGAAACCGAATCCGACGATCCAGAACACCGCGGCGCTGTCGAACAGCGTCACCGAGACGGCGCCGAACGCGAGCAGTCCCGCCCACAAGTAGATGAGCAGCACCGCGCGGCGCTGCGAATGGCCGATCTCGAGCAGCCGATGGTGCAGGTGCATCTTGTCCGCGGCGAACGGGCTCTCGCCCCGGCGGGTCCGGCGGATGACGGCCATGATCAGGTCGAGCAGCGGCACGAACAGCACCGCGGCGACGACGACCAACGGCGACAGCAGCGCCAAGGCGTCTTTACCGCTGAACTGCGGGTACGGCACGCGTCCGGAGGCCGACGTCGTCGCACCGGCCAGCATGAGGCCGATCATCATCGAGCCCGAGTCGCCCATGAAGATCTTGGCCGGCTGGAAGTTGTACGGCAGGAAGCCGAGACAGGCGCCGGCGAGCGTGGCCGCGATGAGGGCGGGCGGGTACGCGCCGACGTCGCCGCCAGAACTGTCGAGCAGCCCGAGGGAGAACGAACAAGTGGCCGCGGCGGCGATGAAGCCGAGGCCGCCGGCGAGCCCGTCGAGGCCGTCGACGAAGTTCATCGCGTTGACCATCACGACCACGAGCACGACGGTCAGCAGCGCGCCCTGGTTCTTGTCCAGCACCAGCACCTGGCCGAAGGAATCGCCGATCCCGCCCCACGGCACCCAGAACGACACCCACTGCACACCGAAGATGACCAGGATCCCGGCGCACATGACCTGGCCGGCCAGCTTCGTCCAGGCGTCCAGTTCGAACCGGTCGTCCAGCGCGCCGATCAGGGAGATGACCCCGGCGGCCAGCAGCACGCCGACCGAGTCGAAGGAGAAGTCGAAGCCGCGGCTGAGCGCGGGCAGCTGATGCGCGAGCCCCATCGCGGCGGCCACGCCGAGGAAGATGCCGATTCCGCCCATGCGTGGGATCGGGGTGACGTGGACGTCGCGGGCTCGCGGATTCGCGATCGCGCCGATCCGGATCGCGACCCGGCGCACGACGCCGGTGAGCAGGAAGGTCACGGCCGCCGCGGTCAGGGCGACGAGGATGTACTCCCGGATCGGGAGGCCTTGCGTGGGCATGGGTGTGTTACGCCGCCGAAGTCCAAGTCACCTGAACACGCTACCGCGCTCGGGGGATACGCCGGATAAGGGCACTAGTGGTTGCGACCGGAAGTTCGTTGGGGGTATTCGGCGGATCCAGGTTTTCGCTGGGTGTGCGGCCGGATGACCCTCGTACCGGTGCTGTACTCGGGTCGTCCGGCCGTGCGCCCAGCGAAAACCTGGGCCGTCGAGACCCCCGACAGACTTCCGGTCGTAACCACTACACCAACGACTCGGCAGGTACGCCGAGCACCTCCGCGACGGCGGCCGTGCTGACGGCGCCTTCGCGCAGGATGACCGGATCGTCCCCGGTGAGATCGACCATCGTGGACGGAACGGGTTCGCCTGTGGACCCTCCGTCGAGGTACACCGCGACGCTGTCGCCGAGCTGGTCTTCCGCCTCCTGAGCGGTGGACGCAGGCGGCTGCCCGGAGACGTTCGCGCTCGAGACGGCCATCGGGCCGACGTCACGAAGGAGTTCCAACGCGACCGGGTGAAGCGGCATCCGCAGCATCACCGTTCCGCGTGACTGGCCGAGGTCCCACTGGAGACTCGGCGCATGCGGCAGCACGATCGAAAGGTCGCCCGGCCAGAAGGCCTCGATGAGCGCGCGGGCCTGCGGTGGCACGCCGAGCACCAGTCCGTCCACAGTGGACCAGGAGCCGACGAGCACGCCGACCGGCATATCCGGGCCGCGGTTCTTCGCCCGCAGGAGTGACTGGACGGCGCCGGAATCGAAGGCGTCCGCGCCGATTCCGTAGACCGTGTCCGTCGGAAGGACGACGAGACGGCTGGAACGCACAGCGCTCGCCGCCGCGGCGAGCCCGTCGGCCCGCGAGTCACGTTTGCTGCAGTCGTACACCGCGCTCATGGCGCCTGAGCCTAGCCTGGGCGGAACCGGGGCACGCGAAGGTGCCCGCGCTCGCGCAATGAAGGGGCCTTCATTGCGCGAGCCGGTGCCCTGGGTCTAGAAGGCGAAGGCCGTGCAGAACGACGTCGCCGTCTTCGTCGGGTCGGCGATCGACGTCGCGGTCAGCTTGATGTGCGCGGCGTGGTCACCTCCCGCCGCACGCTTGGCGAACGCCGTCGCCGACGAACGCCCGCCGAACGGAACCGTGGACAGCTCGTTCGGCAGCCGGACCTCCCAGCCCCGCGCGGTGGTGGACGCGCTCAGGCGGTAGGTGTCGGTGTTGTACGGCGCGGCCGCACCCTTCGGGTTGCCCGTGTTGATGACCGGGAACGCGCAGCTCGCGAGCCCGCTCTTGGCGAACGCCGGGGCCGACGGCCACAGCGCGACTCCCCTTGCCTGCGATCCGGCGCCGTCCAGCGAGGCGACCGTGACGACGTAGGAGAGCACGCCCTTGCGGTCCCGTTCGACGTCCGAGACCAGGAACTTCAGCCGGTTCGCCTCGTCGGTGTACTCGTACTTGCTCGCCGAACCGGTGCCCGCCTTGAACGCCGCGTCGTTGAGCTGGCGGTAGTCGCCGATGGGGATCGGCACCGGGGTGCCGTCCGGCTTCTTGTAGTCGGTCATGCCGATGTCGGCCGGATTGGCGTCGACGATCCATTCGAACGGTGCGTTGTCCTGGTTCTTCGTCTTCGCGATGATGACTCCGGAGTCCGGGGCGAACGAATCGCTGCCCATCCGGTCTACGACCTCGACCGTGTAATTGTTGTAGCCGCCGCCGTCGCAGAACGGGTCCTTCGCCCGGTCGCATTTCGGCGAGAGATCCCCGCCCGTGAGCACGATGTTGAGGCCGGTGTAGGCACCCTGTCCCGGTTGGACGGACCGTGCGGTGATCCGCGCGGAGACGGGGCCTGTCTTCGCGAGTTTGTTGCGGTCAAGGGAAAGCACGTCCGCCGGGTCGACGATGTCGAGCTTCATCTTGGTGCGCAGCATGTGGTGCGCACCCATCGAACTGCCCTGCGTCGCCGGAATCTGCCACCGCGTGTGCGGTCCGCCCGGACCGTTGAAGGTGCCACGCGACATCATTTCCCACGGCCCGGTGTACGTCCGCGATGGCGGTATCCCGAACGGGTTGTTGTAGTTGTCGCCGATCCCGAGAATATGGCTGAATTCGTGCGCGTAGACCGACTGGCCGGAGCTTTCCGCCTGCGTCGAGGAACCATTGGCGGCGTTGGGCCAGATCGTCGACGCCGATTTCCACGACGTCCACGGGACATAGCGGGTGGAGGCGTAGTTCGGCATTCCCTCGACCCCGGGGCCGAATTCGGCGGATACGTTCTCCTTCTCGCCGAACTTCATGATGCCGAATTCCTGCCAGGTCGAACTCTCGTCCTGTCCGGCGGAAAGGTAGAAGATGAAGTCGAACTGCTTGGCGATGTCACCCACGTCGGCGCGCCAGAGACCGCCGGCGTCGGTCCGCAGATCCCGTTTGCAGTTCGCGCTCGGCGGGCAGGCGCCCGGCTGGAACTCCATGCCGTACTCGAAGGCCTTGCCCGGCAGGCGATACGGCCCGAACGCCGTCAGTTCGACGCCCAGCCTGCCGCCGGAATCCTCCATCCAGTACTCGTTGATCGTGTGACCGCGGTTGAGCGCTCCCGGCTTGTTGAGGAAGTCCTGGTAGAACTTCGCGACGTTCGCCCTGGGGATATTGCTGGCCGCCGGTCCGGGATTCCCGAACACCGTCGAATGCGGCGCCTGCGTGACCGCGAATTCCTGGTCCGGATAGTCCGCGAGCACCACGGCACCCTTGAACATCCGCTTGGTCGGCTTCAACGCGGGATCGGCCCAGTTCGTCCCGGGCACCTTCCGGTAGTCGTCCCACGTCATATGGTCCTGGTTCTCCCAGGTCGACCCGTCGATGGCGGCGGGCCAGCCGGGGGCGGGCGGCGCGGCGGACGCGGGCTGGGCCACCAGAGCCGGGATCAGCAAGGCGGTGGCCACCACGGCCAGTGTTCTGAGTGGGGCTCGTCGGAGAGACGATCGCATCGGGGTACACCTCCCAGTCGGGCCGCCGATGAGGCGGCCGGGATCGACGTTAGGAGGTGGGCTTTGCCGTGGGCACCGCCGGAAGTCGTGAGTATTGCTAACCATCCGGCCGAGCCCCACCGCAAGTGGGTTACGAGGCGCGCAGGGCGGTGACGAAGCGCGCCCGGCCGGCCAGGTCGAGGTGGCCCTGGACGTCGGTCAGCACGCGCCGCGCCCGCACCAGCGCGGGGACGGCGGACCCATGGGTGTCGTCGTGCTCGATCGCCAGCCCGCCGGTCGGCTTCAGCAGGCGTGCGGCGGCGGCGATCGCGTGCCGGATCACGGCGAGGCCGCTCTCCGCCGCGAACACCGCGCGCGCCGGGTCGTGGTCGGCGACCTCGGGCGGTACCGGGGTGCCCTCGGGAACGTACGGCGGGTTGCACAGCACGAGGTCGACCAGCCCGTCGAGCTCGGCGAACATCGTGCTGTCGGCGACGTCGCCGGAGTACAGCCGGACGGGCGTGTCGCCGGCGTCCGCGTGGACGTCGGCGTTGTGCCGCGCCCAGGCGAGCGCCTGCGCGTCGATGTCGACGGCGTAGACGACGGCGTCCGGCCGGGCGTGCTGCACAGCCAGCGCAAGCGCACCGGAGCCGGTGCACAGGTCCACCACCACCGGATATTCGCGTCCGTGCAGCAGTTTGAGGCCCCATTCGAGGAGCAACTCGGTCTCGGGACGCGGGACGAACACCCCGGCGCCGACGTTCACCGTGATTTCGCCGAGCGCGGCCCAGCCGGTGAGGTACTGCAACGGGATCCGCTTCGCGCGCTGCGCGACGAGCTGGCCGATCGCGTCGATGACCGGTGGGTCGACCAGCGGCACCATCGGCAGGCGGCCGCGTTCGACGCCGAGGACATGGGAAGCGATGATCTCCGCGTCGAAGCGCGGGGACGCCACTCCGGCCTCGGTGAGGATCCGGGTCGCTTCCATGATGGCAAGGCGCAACGGCTGCCGGTTCACTGGTTTTCCTTCACATCGTCAAGCCTGGCACGGATTTCTGTCACGATAGCGGGCCCCGGCGACGGCGGACGGGACGCCGGTCCGGCCAGGCTCAACCAATCGTGCGATCGGCGAAGTAAAGGGCGAGCTGCGTCCGATCACGCAGGCCCAGCTTGCGCAGAGCCGACGAAACGTGGTTCTTCACCGTACCTTCCGCCAGGAACAGCCGTGCCGCGATCTCCCGGTTCGCCGCACCGGTCGCGACCAGACCGGCGATCTCGCGTTCGCGGCCGGTCAGCGCGGCCGTCTCCTCAGGAGCGTCGACGGCAGGCGAACCAGCCGACAGCCTGGCGACGAGCCGGCCGGCGACCTGACCGTCCACAACGGTCCCACCACAAGCCGCGGTCCTGATCGCGGCAACGAGCGCCTCCGGAGCGACGTCCTTGAGCAAGAACCCCCGCGCGCCCGCGTTCAGCCCGCCGTAGAGGAATTCGTCGTCGTCGAAGGTGGTCAGCACCAGGCATTCGACCCGCGGATGCGCGTGGGCGATCCGCCCGATCAGCTCGATTCCGCTCATCCCGGGCATCCGGGCGTCCACCAGTGCGACGTCCACCTGCGTGTGGTTCAGCAGTTCCAGCGCCGCCTGCCCGTCGGGGACCGCGCCGGCCACGGCGATCCCGGGCTCGATCTCCAGCAGCTTGCGGAGGCCGTGGCGCATCAGTTCCTGGTCATCGACGAGCAGGACCCGGATCGGCGCGGTCACCGGGTGTCCTCCGGAAGCCGGATTCGCACGGCGAAACCGCCGCACTCGTCGTCGCCGGCTTCGAACCGGCCGCCCACCGACGTCACCCGGCTCTCCAGCGAAGTAAGACCAAAGCCGGCGGGCGCGCCCAAACCACCACGCCCGTCGTCGACGACGGCCATCGAGACCGCATCCGCTTCGAACCCGAGCTTCGCCGATACGTTCTGCGCGCCGGAATGCCGCAGGGCGTTGGTCAGCGACTCCTGCAAGACCCGGAAGAGGACGATCTCCCTGCCTTCGTCCACCGGCCGTTCCGGGCCCTCGACCGCGACGTCGACCGTGAGACCGGTTCCCTCGAACGAGTGGGCGAGCGCGCGCAGTGCCTCACTGCCGCGGCGTCCGTCCAGCGACGGCGGGCGCATCGCGCGGACCCATCGGCGTATTTCCGCGAGGGCGTCGACGGTGAGCGTCTTGGCCTGCCGGACCTCCGCCCAGGCGGCTTCCTCGTCGCGGTGGCGGTAGCGCTCGGCGTTCTCCAGGCCGACCTTGATCACCGTGAGGTGGTGGCCGACCGAATCGTGCAGATCGCGGGCCATCCGGGTGCGCTCCTCCGCGACGGCCAGTTCGTGGACCCGGTCGGTCTGCCGCCGCAGCTCCCGGTGCGCGTCGGCGAGCTCGGTGAGCAGCCTGTCGGCCTTCTCGTGTGCCTGTCGCGACCTTCGGATGGCGGACGCGAGCGCGAGCACCAGCGCCGAAAGCGTCGCGATGCTCATCCCCTCGATCAGCGCGGCCTCGACCGACCGGTGGAAGACGTGGACCGTGGACACCATCAGGATCCCGGTCAGCAACGCGGCGGCGACCACCCCGGCGCCCGGACGGAACACCATGGCGAGATTCGCGAAGCCGAGCAGCATCAGCGTCATGCTCGAGCCGGTTCCGTCGACGTACGCGATCAGGACCGCCGTGGCCAGGAAAGCCGCCGACACCCAGCGTCGGCCGATATCGCCGCGCCACGGCAGGGCGAACCACAGCACGGCCGCGAGCACGAGCAGCGGCACCAGCCACAGTGGACCGAACATCCAGTCGGGCACCTCGAGCAGCGCTCGTACGACCAGCGGACCGGCCACCCCGACGCAGAAGAGCAGGCTGAACAGCAGCGGGCGATCGGGATCGCGCAACGTCGGCGGCACCCCCCACCGCATTCCGGCCATGATCGGAGCCTAGGCGTCCGCCGTCCTTCCGACATCCGTCTTGAGGACGGGAGACCCATGACCGTGGTCATGCCTGGAGACCATGACCGGACGGTGTCGCTGGAGCGATGTGTGCCCGGCACCCGCGCTCCTAGCTTCGGTCCATGACCACTACCGAGTCGCCCACCATCCCGAAACCCCGGTTGCCGCTGGCCGTGCGCGCCGGCCTCACCGTCGTCGCGATGTTCGCCGCGGTCGGCGCCGCGATGCCGGTCGGCACTCTCCTGCGCGGCGGGCCCCGATGGCTCTTCCTGCTCGGCGCCGGCGTGGCGAGCACCGTGGTGGCGGCGATCGTCATCGGGGTCCTGACCAGATTCGTCGACCGGAGGCGGCTGTACCGGCTGGGCGTCGCGGTCGGCAAGCGGACGCCGTTCGTGTTCCTGGCCGGGTTGGTCGCGGTTGCGGCTCCGGTCGTCGTCACAGCGCTGGTGGCGTCCGCGACCGGCCAGACCACGTCCAGCTCTCAGCCGTTCCCGTCGCTGGTCATGGTGCTCGCCTTGGCATTCCTGATGCAGGCGGTGCCGGAAGAGCTGCTCTTCCGTGGCTATCTGTTCCAGACCAGCGCCGCTTCGCTGCCTGCCTGGGGTGTCGTGGTCCTCAGCAGCGGGTTGTTCGGAGCGCTGCACATCCTGTCGCAATCCGGCGCGACCTCGTTCTCCCAAAAGTTGCTCTACGTCGTGATGGCGACCGGCCTTGGAGCGCTCGCGACCGCGATGCGGATCGCCGGCGGATCGGTCTGGGCCGCCGTGGGCGTCCACGGCGGATTCCACTTGACCAACTACGCGGTGGCCTCGTGGTGGGTCCAGCCGCTGCCCGGCGCGTTCGTCGCGTACTACTCGACGCTGACCGTCGCGTTGTTCTCGGCCACCGCCGCGGTGCTGTTCTGGGCCGCCAAAACCGGACGCTTCAGCCCGCGTGGCCGGCTACTTTCGTAGTCAGCGCACGCGCCAGGAGAGCGACGACAGCGTCACGGCGGCTTCGGCGACGCGGCGCGCGAGGTCGGTCTGAAGGCTCTTCGTCGCCGATGCGATCCATTCGTCGACGTTCTTCACGCCGATGTCCCGGTATTCGACGGCCTGAAGCAGCATCTCGAGCTTGTCCGCGTCGCGTGCGTACAGCGCCTCCGGGCTCTCCGCGGACTCGTACTCGTCGACGGCGTCGCGCACGGATTCCTGCGCCGCTGGGGGAAGCGCGGACGTCTGCGCCGCCGTGATCGCCCTCGGGTCCGGCTTCTCGACGAAGCCCTTGATCGTATGCGGGAGGTCGCCGGTCCGCGTCTCCTGCGTGTCGTGCCAGAGCGCGAGATACGCGGCCCGCGCCGGATCGGCGCCGCCCTCGGCCGCCAGCAATCCGGCCAGCTGCGCGACCCTGGTCGTGTGCTCCGCGACCGACTCGGGGTCGCGGACCCCGGCCTGCCACCATCCGGCGCGCCGGATCCGCTTGAGCACTCCCAGTTCGAAACCGAACCTAGCCAGCGATTCCACGCTTCTCCTACGCGTCGAGGACGAGATATCCGGCCAGTGTCCCGCGACGCTGCCGGAGGGCGTCGATGCGGTCGTCCATCGCCGCGAGCTCGCGCCGGATCTCGGACACCACGGTCGGGCACATGTCCAGCTCGGGGAGTACACCGTTCGCGCAGGGCAGCACCTTGGCGATGACCTGGGTGGTCAGCCCGGCCCCGAGCAGCGCGCGGATCTGGCGCACGGTGGTGACCGCGTCCTCGTCGTAAGCGCGGTAGTCGTTGAAGTCGCGCCGCGACTCCAGCAATCCCTGCTCCTCGTAGTAGCGCAGCAGCCGCCGGCTCACCCCTGTGCGCCGGGACAGCTCCCCGATTCGCATATGGCCCCCATCATTCGCGGTCGACCTTCATACCGATGTCAATTCCCAACGTCACCGGCATGACGAATCATTTCGCACACGTCGTCCGGGAGGCACCGATCGGTCACCCAACGGAGTCTTCTAAGGTGGCGCGGGTGAAGCTCCGGGAAATCCGACTGACACTTGGCGTGTTCGTAGCCGCGCTCGGGGTCCTGCTCGTGCGTTTCCTGGTCCCGAGGCCGATCGGGATGGCCGACAACGGCGACGGCTGGCGGATTCTGTGCCAGCTCGGCGCCAAGGAACTCGACCGGCCGTCGGAGTACTTCGTCCGGTTCGCCTACGGTCCCGCGCCCGCCTGCAAGAGCGAGTACATCTCGAGCCAGAGCTGGATCGACAAGATCGCCAGCGAGATCGGCCAGCTGCTCGGCTCGTCGGCGATCCTGAACCTGCTGGTACTGGGTGTGCTGGGCTGTCTGCTCGTGGCGGGCGGGATCGCGGCGATCGTGACGGGCCTGCGGCTTTCGGTGCGGAACAGCCTCATCGCGACGGCCGCGCTGCTGCTCGTCGTCGCCGACTCGGCATTCTTCGGTTACTTCGCCTCTGTGCTGAGCGAAGGTGCGGCGTTCGTCGGCATGCTCCTGCTCGCCGGCGGGCTCCTGCTGATGCACCGAACCGGGCCGTGGCGCTACACCGGCGCCGTGGTGACCGTGGTCGGCGCGATGATCGGCATCAACGCGAAGTCGCAGACCCTGCTGCTGATCCCGCTGTTCGCGCTCGCGCTGCTGTTCATCCGGCCCGCGGGCAGCCGCGGCCTGGCCCGCTGGGCGCTACCGCTGGTGGTTCTCGCCGTCGCGGGCACCGGAACCGCGCTGGTGCAGGGCGCCGGCGACTCGGCCAACGCGGAGTACCGCGAGGCGAACATGTACCACGTCGTCTTCAACGCGATCGTCGACGGCAAACACGACACCACCGGCGACCTCACCGCACTGGGCCTCCCGCCCGAGTTCGCGAAATACGTCGGCACCGGCTGGTGGAGCTCGAACGCCGCCTGGCGCTCCCCCGGCGAATACGCGCCGTACCGCGACAAGATCAGCCGCCGTAACGTCGCCCAGTACTACCTCTCACATCCGGGACGCGTGGTCGAAATCCTGCACAAGTCCGCGCAGGAAACGCTGACCGCACGCGTACCGAACCTCGGCAGCTTCGGCGAGGACGCCGGACAGGCGCCGCTGGCGAAGGAATACCGGATCCCGGTCCTTTCTGGCATTTCCAGCTGGCTCGCCCCGCTTGGCCTGTTCGCCCTCCTGCCGATCTGGCTGCTCATCGCCTGGGGCGGCATCCGAGCCTTCCGCAAACGCACCGGCCGCCGCGACATCGGCATCGTCGTACTGATGTTCCTCCTTTTCGCGATGGGCCAATTCCTGGTCTCCGGCCTCGCCGAAGGCATCGAGAACGTCAAGCACCAGCAGTTGACGATCTTCCCGACTCTGCTGGCTGCCGCGTTCGTCGGTCTCTCGTTCCTACCGCGGCGACCCGACGAGCCCGCGCCCGTCGACGAGACTGAAACCGCGGATGAGCCGGCCGCCGTCTCGTCGTAGGCCCGGCGGTGCATGGCTACCGGACAACTATGAAGACGCGACACCGATTGGCGTAGGCCGCTACCGACGCAAGTGGTCGCAGCGGGAGCAAAATGGAGCAACCGAAAATCAGAGCCGGTCAATTGGAACTTGGAGACGCAACTCGCAGGAATTCCAGAGTCCTGGATAAGCGTCACGACTGAGCGAAGCAGCGGAGCAATGGGTGCCGCCAGGATCGAGGTCCTGGCGGCACCCATAGCGCTACTACGTCGCGCGCAGGCTGGTCGAAACCAAGAAGTTGGTCAACAAGGCTCAGCCGGAGTGGGCGACTGGGCGTTCTTCGCGGCCCGCAGTGATCAGATCGTCCAAGTATGATCATCACCACTCACGACACTCAGGAGACTTGAGGCGTGTCCGGAGATTTCGTCATCGACCCGACTGGCCGGGTCGACCCGCCAGAATTTCTGTTATGGATGCCTTCCCGTCTACTTTTGGGTCACGTACTCGATTTTCTTGCCGAGAAAACCGAAGATCCAGAACTCCGAGCCGAACTGACAGAATTCATCGAAAAGGGATACAGCTACATCGCCCTAGGAATGTTCTCGGCGACAGAGCAGTAGGGTCGTGAGTAGCGATTCGGGTTAGAACACGAATCGCCACTCACGACCAACGTGACCACTCGCCAAGTCGTACTCGGCCACCCGCGCAAGCTCAGCCGGCGTGGGCGGCCAGGCGTTCTTCGCGGTCCGCGGCGATCAGCGCGTCCAGCACGCCGTCGAGGTCGCCATCAAGGACCTGGTCCAGGTTGTAAGCCTTGTAGTTCACCCGGTGATCCGCGATGCGGTTCTCGGCGAAGTTGTAGGTGCGGACGCGCTCGGAGCGGTCGACGGTGCGGACCTGGGAGCGGCGGGCATCCGAGGCCTTCGCGGCGGCCTCTTCCTCGGCGATCGCCTGGAGGCGGGCCTGGAGGACCTGGAGCGCGCGGGCGCGGTTCTGGATCTGCGACTTCTCGTTCTGGCACGAGACGACGACGCCGGTCGGGATGTGGGTGATGCGCACGGCCGAGTCGGTGGTGTTCACGCTCTGGCCGCCCGGGCCGGACGAGCGGTAGACGTCGATGCGCAGGTCGTTCGGGTCGATTTCGACCTCGACGTCCTCGGGTTCGGGGTAGATGAGCACGCCGGACGCCGACGTGTGGATGCGGCCCTGTGATTCGGTGGCGGGCACGCGCTGCACGCGGTGGACACCGCCTTCGAACTTCAGCCGCGCCCAGACGCCCTCGACATCGGCCGCCTTGCTCTTGATGGACACGGTGACGTCCTTGAACCCACCGAGGTCCGAGTCGACCGAGTCGAGTACCTCGGCCTTCCAGCCGTGACGCTCGGCATAGCGCAGGTACATACGCAGCAGGTCGCCGGCGAACAGAGCCGACTCCTCGCCGCCTTCACCCGATTTGATCTCCATGACCACGTCGGAGCCGTCGTACGGGTCGCGCGGCAGGAGCAGCTCGGTGAGCTTGGTTTCGAGGGCGGGGATCTTCGCGGAGATCTCTTCGGCCTCGGCCGCGAAGGTCGCGTCTTCCGAGACGAGTTCCTTCGCCGCTTCGAGGTCGTCGCGCGCCGAGTCGAGCTCACGGATCGTCATGACGACGGGGCTCAGCTCGGCGTAACGGCGGCCGAGCTTGCGTGCGCGCGCCTGGTCGGCGTGCACGGACGGGTCGGCCAGCTGCTCTTCCAGCTGGGCGTGCTCCTGGAGCAGACCCTTCAGCGAACTCGAATCCACCATTCCACCTCTCTACGGCCGCGAATCCAACTAGCAAGAAAAACGGCGCCCACCCGAGCATGCGGGTAGGCGCCGTTGCTTCAAGCTACTTGGCGTCTTCGGCCTTCTTGCGCTTGCCGTAGCGAGCCTCGAAGCGCGCGACGCGGCCGCCGGTGTCCATGAGCTTCTGCTTGCCGGTGTAGAACGGGTGGCAGTTCGAGCAGATCTCGACGTGGAGGTTGCCGGAGGTCTTGGTGCTACGAGTGGTGAAGCTGTTCCCGCAGTCGCAGTTCACGTTCGTGACCACGTACTCGGGGTGAATGCCGCTCTTCATGGTGTCCTCTCTCGTTGGCGCCGGGTCCCCAGTCGATACAAGCGGGGTGAACCGGAGCCGGACTTCAGCGGGTCATTTTGCCAGACGCGCTGGCAGGGGGCTTAACGCACCCCCACCGCCGCGTATTCCGGCGGCGGTGGGTGGGTGGCTCGTGAGTGGTAATAACGGTTCTAACCGTCATTACCACTCACGAGGCCATCAGTCGTCGTCGTTCGAACCGAGGGCCGTCTTCGAGACCTGCATGAGGAACTCGATGTTGGTCTTCGTCTTGCGCAGCCGCGAGATCAGCAGGTCGATGGCCTGCTGCGAGTCCAGCGCGTGCAGCACCCGGTGCAGCTTATGGGTGACCGCGAGCTCGTCCGGCGAGAGCAGCAGGTCTTCCTTGCGGGTACCGGACGGGTTGACGTCCACCGCGGGGAACACGCGCCGCTCGGCGATCTTCCGGTCGAGCTTGAGCTCCGCGTTACCGGTGCCCTTGAACTCCTCGAAGATGACCGTGTCACCGGTGGACCCGGTCTCGACCATCGCCGTGGCGAAGATCGTGAGCGAGCCGCCGTTCTCGATATTGCGCGCCGCGCCGAGGAAACGCTTCGGCGGGAACAGCGCGGTCGAATCGACACCACCGGAGAGGATCCGGCCGGACGCCGGCGCCGCGAGGTTGTAAGCACGACCCAGACGGGTGATCGAGTCGAGCAGCACGACGACGTCGTGGCCCATCTCGACCAGGCGCTTCGCCCGCTCGATGGACAGCTCCGCGACCGAGGTGTGGTCGGACGGCGGGCGGTCGAAGGTGGAGGCGATGACCTCACCCTTCACCGACCGCTGCATGTCGGTGACCTCTTCCGGACGCTCGTCCACGAGCACGACCATCAGGTGGCACTCGGGGTTGTTCGTCGCGATCGCGTTCGCGATGTCCTGCATGATCGTGGTCTTACCGGCCTTCGGCGGCGACACGATCAGGGCACGCTGCCCCTTGCCGACCGGCATCACCAGGTCGATGACGCGGGTGGTGAGCTTGTGCGACTCGGTCTCGAGACGCAGTCGCTCGTTCGGGTACAGCGGGGTCAGCTTGGTGAACTCGAGACGGCGCTTGGCCTCGTCCGGCTCCAGGCCGTTGATCGAGTCGACGCGCACCAGCGGGTTGAACTTCTGCCGCTGCTGCTCGCCGTCACGCGGCTGGCGCACGACACCGGTGATGGCGTCACCGCGGCGCAGGCCGTACTTGCGGACCAGCGAAAGCGAGACGTACACGTCGTTCGGTCCGGCGAGGTAGCCGGAAGTCCGCACGAACGCGTAGTTGTCGAGCACGTCCAGGATGCCCGCGACGGGCAGCAGGACGTCGTCCTCGCGGATCTCGGTGTCGGGCGAACCGCCCTGTTCGCGGCCACCGCCGGAACCCCGGCGGCGACGGTCGCGGAAGCGACGACCGCGACGACCGCCTTCCTCGTCGTCGTCACCCTGCTGGCCCTGGCCCTGGCGCTGGTTGTTGTCCTGGCCGCCCTGCTGGTTGCGCTGGCCGCGGTTGTCGCGGTTGCCGTCGCGGTTGCCCTGACGGTTTCCGCCCTGCTCACCACGGTCGTTACGGTCACGCTGTTCACCACGATCGCGCTGTTCGCCACGTTCACGCTGTTCACCGCGCTCACGCTGCTGACCGCCCTGCTCGGGCGAACCCGCGGCGCGGTTCGAGCCGCGGCGGCGACGGCTACGGCCGCCTTCTTCCTGCTGCGACTGGCCGTCCTGCTGGTTCTCCTGCTGCGCGGGGCGCTCGGCGACCTGCGCGGAACCGTTCTCGGCGACTTTCTCGGCGCGCGGGGCCGAGGTCTCCGCCGGGGCGGACTCGGTCTTGGGCGCGTCGGCCTTCGGCGCATCCGCCTTGGGCGCGGCCTCCTGCTTCGGGGCCGCCGCCTTCGGGGTCTTCGGCGCCTTCTGCGACGCGTCGATCCCCTCCAGCGGAAGCGTTTCGCTCGCCGCGGCGGCCTTGCGCTTGCTCTTTCCTTGACGCTCGCGGATGGCCGCGATCAGGTCGCCCTTACGCATACCCGTGGTCTCGCCGATGCCAAGGTCCCCAGCGATCGAGCGCAGTTCCGCGACGGTCTTGCCGGTCAACCCGCCGACCGCCCGCTTGGGAGCGACGGCGCCGTTCGACTCGGCGGCGCCACTCTCGACGTCGCTCAAAAGATCGGTGTTGCTCACAAATGTCCTTCCTGACCGATCCACGCCTCCAGGTGGATCAGCGGACCGCCGTTCGCGTCCGATTGCGAAACGGCGTATCTGCCCCCCGATACGGGCGATCAGCTCCTCGGCCTTATTGAACACAGTGAGCTGTGTGCAACAGGATCAAGAAGGGCCTCCAGCACAGGGGTTTGCGTCCTCCATACGGAGGAAGCGGAATTCGGCACCGCCGGAACCGGGAACCCGCCTGCGTCCATCCGCTACCTCCGCTTGCCAGGCGGTGTGCGGAACTGGCGGATCAACGAAGGATGCGATCCAAGGATGCTCACCTGGACCGGCACCGGGTGCGGAAACGCACGGTGATCGAACGCCCCCGAGGGTAGACCGCACCACGGCCGGGTGCAACAACCACCCCCCGCGTGGCGGGGCGAGGGTCCGGCACGTGACCGAGGCTTTACTCAGCCGCAACCTGAACGCCGTCCAGATCGATCGACAGCTCGGTGACGTCGAAAGATGTAACGTTTGCGGCCGGTGGGAGTATTCCGCCGTCCGTCAGGGCGAGCACGGTCGGACCCGCGCCGGAGATGGCCGCGGCCACCCCTTCGGCCCGCAGCGACCGGACCAGTTCGCTGCTCGCGGGGTACGCGGGCGCCCGGTAATGCTGGTGAAGCCGATCTTCGGTTGCGGAGAGCAACAGGTCAGGCCGGGTGGTGAACGCGTGTACCGCCAATGCCGCGCGGCCGGCGGTGAACGCGGCGTCGACGTGCGGCACCTGGGCGGGCAGCAAACCACGCGTGGCATCGGTGGAGGAACGCAGGCCCGGGATCGCGACCACGGGCCGGATCTCCGGATGCGGCCGCAGCCGCTCGGCACGGAACCGCTCGCCCTCACTCCAGGCGACCACAAAGCCGCCCAGCAGGCTCGCGGCGGCGTTGTCCGCGTGCCCCTCGAATCCAGCCGCCAGCTGGAGCGCGTCGCCGTCCAGAGCCTTCTCAGCCAGCGCATACGCGGCCGCGACACCGGTGACGACGGCGGCGGCCGAAGAGCCGAGCCCGCGGGCGTGCGGAATGGCGTTGAAGCAACGAACATGGAGGCCTGGCGGCCGGACGCCGACATGCTCACAGGCACGCCGGAAGGCACGCACCACCAGGTGGGACTCGTCGGTCGGGACGTCCTCGACACCGCCCGCGCCGGCGTCGATCACCTCGATCTTGAGCCCGGCGTCGGTGATCCGCAGCTCGACGATGTCGTACAGCGCCAACGCCAGGCCCAGCGCGTCGAACCCCGGACCGAGGTTGGCCGACGACGCCGGGACCTTGACCTTGAGCAACGTCATCGCAGGTCCAGTGCCGCGGCGACGGCGGTCGGGTCGACGGCCAGTGGCTCGACCTCGACGTTACCGTCCAGCGCCGTGGCCGGGTCTTTGAGACCGTGGCCGGTGACCGTGCAGACCACCGTCGATCCCTTGGGGAGACGGCCATCCGCGACCGTATGGAGCAGCCCGGCGACGCTGGTCGCCGAGGCGGGCTCGACGAAAACGCCTTCCTTGCGGGCCAACAGCCGGTACGCCTCGAGGATCTTCTCGTCGGTGATGGCCTCGAACAGCCCCGCCGACGCGTTCCTCGCCTTCACGGCGGCATCCCAAGAGGCCGGGCTGCCGATGCGGATCGCGGTCGCGATCGTGTCGGGATCGGCGACCGGCTCGCCATGCACGAGCGGCGCGGCACCGGCCGCCTGGAAGCCGAACATCCGTGGGGTGTTCTTCACCACACCGTCGCCCGCGTACTCGGAATATCCCGCCCAGTAAGCGGTGATGTTCCCCGCGTTACCGACCGGGAGGCAGTGCACGTCCGGCGCCAGGCCGAGAACGTCGCAGATCTCGAAAGCGGCGGACTTCTGCCCGGCGATGCGCACCGGGTTGACCGAGTTCACCAACGTGACCGGGTAGTCGACCGCCGTCTTCTGCGCGAGTTCGAGGCAGTCGTCGAAGTTCCCGTCCACCTGAAGGATTCGCGCACCGTGCAGAACGGCCTGGGCGAGCTTGCCCATCGCGATCTTGCCCTGGGGCACCAGAACCGCGCAGGTGAGCCCGGCGCGGGCCGCATACGCCGCGGCAGATGCCGAGGTGTTGCCGGTGGAGGCACAGATGACGGCCTTGAGCCCGCTGGCGAGCGCGTGCGTGATGGCGACGGTCATCCCGCGGTCCTTGAAGGAACCGGTCGGGTTCGCGCCTTCGACCTTGAGATAGACCTCGCAGCCGGTCAGCTCCGAAAGATGCGGCGCCCGCAGCAGGGGCGTGTTGCCTTCGCCGAGGGTGATCACCTTCGCGCCGGACGGCACCGGGATCCGGTCGGGGTACGCCTTGATGATTCCGGGCCAGGGCTGGGAGATCACTGGTCTTCGCCTTCCACGCGCATCACGCTGACGACCTCGTTGACGACGTCGAGTTCAGCAATATCGTCCACAGTGGACTGAAGAGCCGAATCCGGCGCCAGGTGCGTCACCACGACCAGGCTGGCCGTGTCGTTCGCGTCCCGTTGCCGTACCGCGGCGATGCTCACGCCGTGCGCGGCGAACGCTAGCGCCACTTGGGCGAGCACACCCGCGCGGTCCGCGACGTCGAGGCTGACGTGGTACCGCGTCGGCGTCTGGCCCATCGGCCGCACCGGAAGCGCCGCGTGCGCGGATTCGCGCGGGCCGCGGCCGCCGACGACCCGGTTGCGCGCCACCGCGACGAGGTCGCCGAGCACGGCGCTCGCGGTCGGCGCTCCCCCGGCTCCCTGGCCGTAGAACATCAGCTCACCGGCGGCTTCGGCCTCGACGTAGACGGCGTTGTACGCGCCGCTCACCCCGGCGAGCTGGTGGCTGCGCGGGATCATCACCGGATGCACGCGGGCTGAAACGGATTCGGCACCGTCATCCGAGATCACGCGTTCGCAGATGGCGAGCAGTTTCACCGTGCGTCCCAGCGTGTTCGCCGCGGCGAGGTCCGACGCGGTGACGTCGCCGATGCCCTCGCGGTGCACGTCACCCGCCGTCACGCGGGTGTGGAACGCGAGCGAAGCGAGGATCGCGGCCTTCGACGCGGCGTCGTAACCGTCGACATCGGCCGTCGGATCCGCCTCGGCGTACCCGAGCCTGCTCGCCTCTTCCAGCGTTTCCGCGTAACCGGCCCCGGTCTGATCCATCGCGGAGAGGATGTAGTTCGTGGTGCCGTTCACGATGCCCATCACGCGCGTGATCCGGTCACCGGCGAGCGACTCGCGCAGCGGGCGCAACAGCGGGATCGCCCCGGCCACGGCCGCCTCGAAGTACAGGTCGGCACCGGCCGCGTCGGCGGCCTCGAACAGCTCGGCGGAATGCTCGGCGAGCAGCGCCTTGTTCGCCGTGACAACGGATTTCCCTGCCTTGAGCGCGTCGAGCAGCCACTCGCGTACGGGCTCGACCCCGCCGACCAGCTCGACGACCACGTCGACGTCGTCGGAGGTGACGAGCTTCGTCACGTCGGAGGTCACCAGCTCCGGTGGGAGCTCGGGGTGCTTGTCGGGACGCCGCACCGCGATTCCGGCGAGTTCGACCGGCGCGCCGGCCCTGGCGGCGAGCTCGTCCGCCTGCTCGGTGAGCAGCCGGACCACCTCACCGCCGACCGTCCCGCAGCCGAGCAGGGCGACCCTGATCGCGCGTCCGTCTACAGTAGACACTTGCTAGACCTCCAGGCGCAGCATGTCGTCCGTCGTCTCTCGCCGCAGCAGCACCCGGGTGCCGCCGTTACGCACGGCGACCACGGCGGGCCGCGGCTGGCGGTTGTACCCACTGGCCATCGAGTAGCAGTACGCCCCGGTGGCCGCCACGGCGAGCAGGTCGCCGGGAGCCAGGGTGTCGGGCAGCCAGCAGTCTCGGACGACGATGTCGCCGGATTCACAGTGTTTTCCCACGACCCGGGAAAGTGCGGCGGTGGCCTGGCCGTCACCGTCGTCCGCGGAGCGGGAAACGAGACGGCAGTCGTACACCGCGTCATACAGGGCCGTGCGGATGTTGTCGCTCATCCCGCCGTCGACGCTGACGTAGCGCCGCGCGGCGTTGTCACCGAGCGAAACGTCCTTGATGGTGCCGACCTCGTACAGCGTGATGGTGCCGGGGCCGGCGATCGCGCGGCCGGGCTCGCCGGCGATCTTCGGTACCGGAAGACCCGCGTACTGGCATTCCTTGCGGACGATCTCCCGGATCTGGGTGATCATCTGCGCGGGCGGCGGCGGGTTGTCCTTGTCGGTGTAAGCGATACCGAAACCACCGCCGAGGTCGACGATCTCGAGCTGGTCGAGCAGATCGGTGCCGTGCTCCTTGGCGAGTTCGGCCAGCAGGCCGACGACGCGGCGGGCGGCGACCTCGAAACCGTCGGCGTCGAAGATCTGCGAGCCGATGTGGCTGTGCAGGCCGATCAACTTGAGCGACGAGGCGTTGAGCACCCGGCGGACCGCCTCGGCGGCGTCACCGGAAGCCAGTGAGAACCCGAACTTCTGGTCCTCGTGCGCGGTCGCGATGAACTCGTGGGTGTGCGCCTCGACGCCGACCGTGACCCGGATCAGCACGTCCTGGACGATCTCGTGCTTGGCGGCGACATCGGCCAGCCGGGCGATCTCGTAATAGGAGTCGACGACGACCGTGCCGACGCGCGCCTCGACGGCGGCTTCGAGTTCGGCTACCGATTTGTTGTTGCCGTGGAAGGTGATCCGCTCGGCCGGGAAGTTCGCGCGCTGCGCCACGGCGAGCTCTCCGCCGCTGCAGACGTCCAGGCTCAGCCCCTGCTCGGCCACCCAGCGGGCGATCTCGATGGAAAGGAAGGCCTTGGAGGCGTAGTGCACGAGCGCCGGGTCGTCGAACGCCTCGGCGTAGTCGGCGCAACGCGACTTGAAGTCGGCCTCGTCGACGACGAACAGTGGCGTGCCGAACTGCTCGGCGAGCTCACGGACGTCGACGCCGGCGATGCGCACGACGCCGTCCGTACCACGGAAAGTGTTGCGGGGCCAGACCTTCGGGTACAGGCGGTCGAGTTCTTCGGCGCTTGCCGGGGGAAAACCGGAAGCGTCGGCGTGTGGATATACGTCGGCGTGGCGGGGGCCCGCGGGGTGAGCCATCGATTACATCCGTTCCGGAGCAGAAACACCGAGCACAGTGAGGCCGTTCGCCAGCACTCGGCGAGCGGCCTCGCACAGCGCGAGCCTGGCGAACGTGAGGGGGGTGGCCTCCTCGTCGCCCTGGGGAAGCACGCGGCCGATGGTGTAGAACTTGTGGTACGCACCGGCGAGTTCTTCGAGATAACGGGCGACGCGGTGCGGTTCGCGCAGCTGTGCGGCCCGGAGAAGGACTGTGGGGAATTCGCCGAGTGTCCGGATCAGGTCACCTTCGGCCGGCAGTGTCAGAAGACCGTAGTCAACGTCCTCATCGGACTTGAGACCAAGCTCAGAAGCGTTGCGCTGCAAGGAAGCCAGTCGCGCGTGAGCGTACTGGACGTAATAGACCGGGTTGTCGTTCGAGTGCTTGCGCAGCAGATCGAGGTCGATGTCCAAAGTGGAATCGACGGAGTACCGGATCAGCTCGTAGCGCGCCGCGTCGACACCGACTGTCCCGACCAGGTCCTCCATGGTGATCACGGTGCCGGCACGTTTGCTCATCCGCACTGGCTTGCCGTCGGAGACCAGGTTGACCATCTGCCCGATCAGCACCTCGACCACGGCCGGGTCGTCACCGAAGGCGGCCGCGGCGGCCTTCAGCCGGGCGATGTAGCCGTGGTGGTCCGCGCCGAGCATGTAGATGCACAGGTCGAAACCGCGCTTGCGCTTGTCCTGGAAGTAGGCGAGGTCGCCGGCGATGTAGGCCGGGTTTCCGTCGGTCTTGATGACGACGCGGTCCTTGTCGTCGCCGTACTCCGTGGTCCGCAGCCACCAGGCGCCGTCGTCGAAGTACAGCTTGCCGGAGTCCTTGACCTGCTGGACCACGTCACCGACCGCGCCCGATTCGTGCAGCGAGTTCTCGTGGAAGTAGACGTCGAAGTCGGTGCCGAAATCGTGCAGGCTCTGCTTGATCTCGCCGAACATCAGCTCGATGCCGACCCGGCGGAACGTCTCGTTGCGCTCGTCCTCCGGCAACGAAAGCGCACTCGGCTCCTGCCGGATGACCTCGGCCGCGATGTCGTTGATGTACCCGCCGGCGTAGCCGTCCTCGGGAGCGGGCTCGCCCTTGGCGGAGGCGATCAGCGAACGGACGAACCGGTCGATCTGTGCGCCGTGGTCATTGAAGTAGTACTCGCGGGTGACCTCGCCGCCCTGCGCGGACAGTACGCGGCCCAGCGCGTCACCGACCGCGGCCCAGCGCGTGCCGCCGAGGTGGATCGGGCCGGTCGGGTTCGCGGAGACGAACTCGAGGTTGATCTTGACCCCGGCCAGCTCGTCGCCGAGGCCGTAGCGCTCGCCGGCGTCGAGGACCTGCTGGACGATCTGGCCCTGCGCGTCGGCGGCGAGCCGCAGGTTGAGGAAACCCGGCCCGGCGACCTCGGCCGAGTCGATCCCGTCCGTGGCGGCGAGCACGGCGGCCAGCGCGTCGGCGAAGTCGCGAGGCTTCATACCCGCCTTCTTGGCCACCTGCAGCGCCAGGTTGGTCGCGTAGTCACCGTGCTCGGGGTTGCGGGGACGTTCGATCGTCACCTTCTCCGGCAGCACGGAATCGTCGAGGCCGCGTGCGGTGAGAACCTGCACGGCGGAGTTACGGACCAGGTCGGCGAGAGCTGCGGGAGTCACTTGCGGAATTCTAGGTGTGACCTGGTCCGGGCTTCGCAGCGACCGCCGGAAGGTGTGAGCCGAGCCGGTGATCTTCCGCCTGTTCACGGTGATCAGACGTTTGGTCTCTACACTGGCCCGCGCAGGGACCACCCCCCTTTGGAGAACGCAGGAGCCATGGCTAACGGGACAACCAGAAAAAAGGGCGCGCCGAAGAACGCTATGAAGGCCGCGCGCAGTTCCGTCGTGTCCAAGAAGGGCACGCCGTGGGGCACGATCATCGCGGTCATCGCGGTCGTCGCCCTTGCCGCCTCCGTGGTCACGTACTACATGGTCCAGTCCGCGCCGAAGCGCGAGCAGAAGACGCGTGAAGAGACCGCGGCCGCCTTCGCGCCCTCGGCGCAGGACCCCGATCCCTCCAAGCGCATCTCCGGCGTGATCACCGCCGAATACGCCGGTCAGGCGCACGTCCTGCCGACCGAGCGCGTCGCGTACGACAAGACCCCGGCCTTCGGTGGCCCGCACGACCAGTCGTGGGCCGCCTGCAACGGCGTCGTCTATCCGAACGCCGTGCGCACCGAGAACATGGTCCACGGCCTCGAGCACGGCGCCGTGTGGATCGCCTACAACCCGGACCAGATCAAGGGCGCGGACCTCGACCTGCTCAAGGTCCGTGTCGACGGCAAGCCGTACACGATGATGTCGCCGTTCCCCGGCCTCGACAAGCCGATCTCGCTCCAGTCCTGGGGCCACCAGCTGAAGCTGGACAGTGCCGGCGACGAGCGCATCGACCAGTTCATCGCCGCTCTGCGCACCAACCCGTCGACCTATCCCGAGCGTGACGCCACCTGCGACGCGCAGATCGAGCCGGGCGCTTTCGACCCGACGCCGCCGGGCCCGGACGCCAAGCCGATGGACTACAAGGGCACCGAGGGCGCTACGCAGGATCAGGGTGGCGCGCAGCCGTCCCAGGCCCCGCCTTCGGCTCCGGCATCGGCGCCCGCGACCAGGTGACACAGATGGATTCCGATCTCCAGCAAACCGACGAACCGGATAGGACGGATCGGTCCTCGGTGAGCCGGTGGCTGGTGATCGGAGCCGCCCTGGTCGTCATGCTGGTCCTCGGCGTCGGCCTCGGTGCCTTTCTGACCAGGGTCATCGACGCGGAGCCCGCCCCCGCCACGACGCCGGGGGCGGGCTCGGTCGAGGTCGGTTTTTCGCAGGACATGTCGGTGCACCACCTGCAGGCCGTCACCATGGCCGGCTGGGCCCGTGACCACACGACCGACCCGGCGATCAAGACCCTCGCGTTCGACATCGAGCGGACGCAGACCGGCCAGGTCGGCCGGATGAAGGGCTGGCTCGCCCTATGGGACCAGCCCGAGCAGGCCGTCGGCGCGTACATGACCTGGATGACCGGACCGATGGCCGGCCACGCCGGACACGGGGCGATGGCGAAAACGCCGTCCAACGGAGCGCCGATGCCCGGCATGGCGACGTCGGCCGAACTGGCCGAACTGAAGACGCTGTCGGGCAAGGAGATGGACGTCTTCTTCCTGCAGCTCATGCTCCGGCACCACATGGGCGGCACGGCGATGGCCCAGTACGTCTTCGACCACACCTCGGTCGCCGCGGTGAAATCGCTGGCCGACAGCATGCTCAAGACGCAGGGCGCCGAGATGACGCTGATGGAGCAGATGCTGCAGGCGCGAGGTGCCCAGCCCCTCCCCTTCTGACCTACCAGGAGAGTTCCCGGCAGCGTTGGGCGCTGTCGGGGACTTCGATCTGCAGGGTCGCGTGCTCGATCGAGTAGCGACTCGCGAGCAGGTTCTGCGCCTCCGTCAACACGGCCGACTGTTCGGCGTCCGGCGCGATCGTCAGATGCGCCGACGCGACCTCCATCCCGGAGGTGAGAGTCCAGACGTGCAGGTCATGGACGTCTTTGACGCCGGTCAGCGCGCCGAGCTCGGTCTGGATCCCGGCGACGTCGACACCTTTCGGCGCGTGCTGGAACAGGATCCGCAGTGCACGACGAGCGAGGGTGTATGTCCGGGGCAGAACGAACAGCCCGATCGCGACACCGATGATCGGGTCCGCGTACCGCCAGCCGGTCAGCAGCGTGATCGCGCCGCTCAGCAGCACACCGACCGACCCGATCAGGTCGGCCAGGACCTCGAGGTACGCACCTCGGACGTTGATGCTCTCCTCGGCACCCTTGCGGAGCACCGCGAACGAAACGAGGTTCGCCACGAGACCCGCCGCGGCGGCCAGCAGTACCGGCAGACCGGGCACGGCGGGCGGGTCGCTGATCCGGCCGATCGCCTCGAACAGGACGTACCCCGCGACGCCGAACAACAGGACCGCGTTGCCCAGTGCCGCGAGAACCTCCGCGCGGTAGAACCCGAAGGTGCGGCTGAACGTCGGCCCGCTGCGCCTGGCCAGCAGGATCGCGGCCAGCGCCATGCCGACCCCGAGAACGTCGGTGAACATGTGGGCCGCGTCGGAGATCAGCGCGAGCGAACCGGTCGCGAACCCGACGATGAACTCCATCACCATGAAGCCGGCGCCGACGCACAGGGCGATGGTCAGGCTCTTCAGGTAGCGGCCTGACGCGCTCGACGGCGCCGCCGTCCCATGCCCGTGCCCGTGACCCATTCCTCCGCCTCTCGTTACGCCGACAGGCCGAATATATTGTTACATGCGCATATGTGCAATACAGGTGAGCCTTACTTCACGATGACGCAAGTCCACCCCGGAAACCATCCCCCGGGAGGGCCTTCCCGAAACCTGGAACCGGCGCGATCACAGGTGTCCGCGTGGTCCGGTCTCGTGAGCGGTGATGACGGTTCTATTGAGGGGTAAGTCAATGTGGCGTGTGAGTCACCCCGTACAGGCGCTCAGCTGGCCGTGAAGGCCTCCTTGCCTACCCTGAGGGTAGTGAAGGAGCCCTTCACTACCCCGCCGAGCTACCGCAGCGAGCGGAGGAACCCCCTCAGCTGGCCGACGAAAAGTCCCGGCTGCTCGAAGGCGGCGAAGTGCCCGCCTTTCTCCAGCTCCTCGTACCAGCGGAGATCGGTGTAGCGCAGCTCCGCCCAGCGCCGCGACGGGCGGATGATCTCGCGCGGGAAGATCGAGATCCCCGACGGAACGGCGACCGGGGAGAGTTCTCGCTCCGTGTTCTCCCAGTAGATCCGCGCGGACGACGCCGCGGTCCCGGTGAACCAGTAGACGGAGATCGCGTCGAGCATCTGGCGCCAGGACAACGCGGTCTCCGGCGAGCCGTCGTTGTCGGTCCACGCCCAGAGCTTCTCGGCGATCCACGCCGCCTGGCCCGACGGCGAATCGGTGAGCCCGTAACCGAGCGTCTGCGGCCGGGTCCCCTGCTGCCGCGCGTACGCGGAGCCGGTGGCCTGGAACCGCGCCAGGTCACCGATCGCCTTCGCTTCCTCAGGCGTCGGCTCCCCCAGCACTGCCTGGTCATACGCGGCGCCCGCCATGTTCACGTGAACGCCGATGAGCCGCTCCGGCACCACCTTGGCCAGCATGTTCGTCACCGCGGCGCCCCAATCGCCGCCTTGGGCCGCGTAGCGCTCGTAGCCGAGCTTGCCCATCAGCTCGTCCCACGCCCGCGCGATACGCTCGACGTTCCACCCCGTCGCCGACGGCTTGTCGCTCCAGCCGAACCCCGGCAACGACGGCGCCACGACATGGAACGCGTCCGCCGGATCGCCTCCATGCGACCGCGGATCGGTCAGCGGCCCGAGCACCTCGAGGAACTCGACGACCGACCCCGGCCAGCCATGCGTGAGCACAAGCGGCATGGCGTCCGGCTCCGGCGAACGGACGTGCAGAAAGTGGATCCCGAGACCGTCCACAGTGGTCTTGAAACCGGGAAAAACGTTGACACGCTTGGCAAGTCCGAAGTCATAATCCTCGGCCCAGTACCGGCAGAGTTCGCGTGCGAACTCCAGCGGGACACCCTGCCCCCAATCGTCCACGGTCGCCGGCTCGGGCCAGCGCGTGCCATGCAGCCGGGTCCGCAGATCGGCGATGGCGGATTTCTCGATCCGCACCTCGTACGGTTCGATCACGACGTCCTCCCAGATTGTTCGATACCGCCACCGTGGCACACCCGCTCACGATGGACGAGCCCCTGCAGACCACCACCGCCGTTAACGACCACCATGCGCGGACCGCTCAACGCGCATGCGCTAAGCTTCGAACGTCGCTAACGCGGCACGCCCTCGTAGCTCAGGGGATAGAGCACTGCCCTCCGGAGGCAGGTGTCGCAGGTTCGAATCCTGCCGAGGGCACATCACATGTGCAGGGAAAACCGGCCCCTACCAGCGGAAACGCGGTAGGGGCCGATTCATGCCGCTCCCGGCCAGCCACGGCGAAACCCGGCCGGATACGGGCATCCGTGGACAATGCGTGGACACTCACCCCCGATGCCCCAGCGCGGCCTGCACCTGTTGCCGTGCAGTCACTTCGGCTCCATACAGGCAGGCCGCGTAGATCTCCATCAGGACCGCCAGCGAGTGCCCGGCCCATTCGGCGACCGTGGCGGGGTCGACTCCGGCCGCGAGCCACGTGCTCACTGCGGCGTGCCTCAGGTCGTACGGCCGCGCAGCAAGCGGCGTCGCATGTGCTTCCGGCGTCAGTGCCACCGCTCGCGCGGCTCGCCACAACTTGCCGTACGTGACCTTTGAGATCGAATCGCCCTGCTCACCACAGAACACCCGTCCGTCGTCCCCGTAGCCGAACTCCTCGATGTGCTCGTAGAAGAGTTGTGTCTGTTCCGGTGGACACGGAACAGTGCGCCCCTCCCCCGCATTACGCGATTTCAGGTGCCGGGCGTCCCGCGCGGTCCCGCCGTCAGTCCACCGGGCATCGATGTACGGCTCGGCCAAATCGAGGTGGAGTTGTCCCCACCCGTACTCAAGTTCTCCGGTCTCCTCGTTCTTGGTCGGTTCGGGGAGATCGAGGTGGCGCTTGTTGAGCGCGGTCGACTCCTCGGGACGCAAGGCACAGAAGTACATCGAGCCGAAATAGGCGCGAAGCCTTCTACCACTCCTTGGTGTCTCACGAACGACTGCGAGGATGCTTCGCGCCTGGATCGGGTTCGGCACGGCGCGCTTGTCGACCTTGCGCTTTCCTTTCGGCATCGTCGTCCAGTTCACATCTGAGAGAGGGTTCTTGTCGATCAGCCTGAGATCTGCCGCGTAGTCCAATGCGTTCGATAGCACGGAGCGCGTCTTTCGCGCGACGGTGGGCGCGTATGGCTGCCCGTCCAGGCGGCGGGTAATGGATCGCTGGAGTTCCCGCAAAACCTCGGGGTCGGTCACTGCCTTTACTGATCGGGAGGTCCGCGCACAGCGGTCGAGGATCTTGGCCGCGTCTGCCGGGACGACGTCGGTTCCGCGAAGCGGTGTGTTGTATCCCCATTGCCTGAGCGCCGAGCGCACATCTTTCGCGTCCGGCTCCGCCTTTCCCTTTGCCAGGAAGACCGGAGCGACACGCATCAACGCCTCCGCGACGGTTTGCCGCGCCGTAGCCGCAAGATCCGGCCACTTCATGTCCATGTACCGAAACGTGAACGCGATCCAAGACATGTCCTCAGCAGACCTTGCCATTGAGATCGGCAATCCGGTGGTGCGGTCGAACGCCTCACCGCGTCCTTGCGCTGCAAGCAACTCACCGCGAAACCCCTCGGCCTGAGCGCGCTTCTTAAAGGACTCGTAGAAAGGCGTTCCTTCGACGGCCCAGCGAACGCCGTAGCTTGTAACCTTCCCGGCACTGTTCTTGCGAGGCTTAATTGCCCATACGTTGACTTTGTATGTGGTGTTCATCAGGCTGCAGCCTCCAAGCACGATTCAAGCCAGTTGTCGTAGTCGTCGCGGCGAATGCGCAGCTTTCCGTTGGGAAGCTTGAGGCATCGCGGAGCGCGCCCTTTCGCGCGCCATTCATCAAATGTCGACCGCGCGATGTCGAGCGCGGCACAGATTTCTTCCACCGTCAGGTGTATTTCGCGGGCGTCCATTTGTGATGCCTTTCCCCATGGATTGCTTGCGTCGCTGGCACAGCGGGTCGAACACGGGGCCTCCTTTGATTGGAGTGACAGCCGAAGGACGGTGTCACTCATGTGTCACTGGTGTTTGCCCTGGTCAGGAGCCGGGAGTGACAGGGGTGACGGTGGTGACAGCGGAGACATGTCCCGGCAGTCACAGGCGAGAGGGGTGACAGGTCTGCTGAAGTGTCACTCTGGCTGTCACTCCTGTTTGTGCTGGTCAGCGTCTTAGGGTGACAGTGGTGACAGGGGTGACTGTGTTGGTACGTCACGGCTGTCACTGGCGTCTGGGACGCAGTAGGAGCCGTCTTTGGCGACGCGGAGTTGCCCGGCGTCGGACATGCGTTTGCAGGTTTGGCGTGCGGTGTTCGGCACGATGTCGAGCGCTTCGGCGATTCGTGCGGGTTTGAGCGGTCCGTGGTCGCGGAGCAGGCGGAGAATGTCGGCGCGGGTGTCGGACACGGTGTGATCGGACGCGGGGCCGTCGAGCTTGGTCCAGGAACCGGCGCGGGCGTCGAAGGTCATGGCGTAGTCGGTTTCTTCGACGTCGCGGCCGGTGACGTGAAGAACGCCGTCGGCTTGCCCGCGTCCGCGCTCGAGCACGAGTGTCGCGTCGACTGCGCCGGTGAGTCCGGCGGTGCCGGACACGAGGTTCTGCCAGTCCTCAGCGCCTTGTTTGCGGACGTGGTGAATGAGCAGGAACGGGACGCTGTAGTGGTCTGCGAGGCGTTTGAAGCGTCCGGCGGCGGCGTAGTCGCCGGTGTAGGCGGATTGGCCGGGTGCGTCGTTGCCGCGCATTTTTTCGTAGGTGTCGATGATGACCAGCCGCGCGGACGGGTTCTCCTCCAACCATTCGACGAGCACGCGTTCCCCGCCGCCGGTCATGGTGGGGCAGGCGGTTTCGAGGGTGAGCAGGGGCGCGGCCCGGCCACCGGCCGCGAGCATCTGACGGCGGCGACGCTGCAACCGGCGGCCGGTGTCTTCCAGGGCGCAGTACAGGACCGGTCCGCGTTCGACGTCGATCGAACCCAACGCGGGGTCGCCGTTGGCGATTGCGGCGGCGAGTCCGAGGGAGAGCCATGACTTGCCCAGCTTTGGCGCACCGGCCAGCAGGTTCAGCCCTTCCGCGAGCAGTCCGGGGACGGCCCACTTCGGTGGCGGGAACTCCTCTCGCATCAGCTCCGCATCGGTCCACCGGGTGCGGCGGGCGGGCGGGTTCGGCACGGGCGCTAAGGCGCGTTGGGCGGTCATGAGTTTCGAACCTCCACAGAGCAGGTGGTCAGGCGATCCGGCGGGGACGGTTCGCCCCGGCACGCAGACCGGACGCGATGGTTTGGTGGGCCTGTCGTTCGCTGTAGGCACCGCACGCGATGTGCCGACCGGCGGCAGTCAGCAGAGCCGCCGTCACCTCGGCTTCCTCCAGCGCGCCACCGGCAACGAGCTGCCCGAGGGCGAGAGCTGAGGTGTAGAGCGTGGCGTTGCGCTGAGACTTCGTCGCGTCGGCGACCTTCCCGGCCTCCGCCGTGATCGCGGCGGTCAGGAACCGGTCCCGGCGGCCCCGCCCGGTCCGTATCGGCACCACCGGCGCGGGCGGCGGCACGGCCGGGGTCAGCCGCGCCGCGAGCCATGCCGGCATATCCGCGATTGGCCCGTCGAACAGGTACTCGTACACGCCGTCGCCGGTTTGACTGCCGGGCGCGACCATGTAGCCGCCCCACGCGCGGGTGTCGATTTTCCAGCCCAGACCGGCACCTCGGTCGCCCTCGGTTTTCCGCAGCGTCACGCCGTCCGGCACCCGGTAGTACAGGTGCAGCCCCCCGGACGGGGTCCGGACGGTGAGGGTGTCGCCGGGCAGCGGTTGCCCGGCCTGCTCGGCCACGATCGCGAGCACATCCTCACCGCACGCTGCGCCGTGAGCGGCCCAAGCCGCGGGGACTTCCTCTCCGGGCTTGAGGGTGTCGAGGTCGATGACGCAGAGCCCGGACGGGCCGGTGGCCAACCCGATGTTGTAGCGGTCCTGCGTCCACGCCGCCCGGATCTTGGCGGGGTCGGTGGTGGCGCGCTGCTCCCAGGTCCGGTGCCCGTCTGCGCAGCGGCCGGTGCCGGGGCAGGCGTCGATGTTGTGTCCGGCGGGCTGCTTGCGGCCGGGGCGGAGCGGGAAGACGTGCCAGCCGCGCCCGGCCGCGTCCAGCGCGGCTGTCAGGAGGTGTTCGTGTGTGGTGTCCATGACGGTTCCCCTTTTCAGCAGTGGCGGAGGACGGCGGCGATGGCGTCGTGTTCGGCCTGATCGACGGTCATGCCGTAGGTGGTCTTCACCCGCACCCAGTGGGCGACGTAGGCGCATCGGTCTTTGCCGGGCAGCCACTTCGCCGGGTCCTGGTCGCCCTTGCTGCGGTTGGACTTCGCAGTGACCGCGACCAGTACGGCTGGGTCGTTGGCGTAGGTCTCCCGCTGTGTCTCGGTCCAGTCGCGCGTGTGGGATCGGGCGGCTTCGGCCAGCGGCACCATGTGGTCAATGTCGACGGTTTCGGGGTCGGTGACCTTCACGCCGTCATAGACCGACGTCCACTCTCCACTGAGGACTTTGCAGCCCTTGCCGGTCTTCACGTTCCGGCCCTGGGTTTTGAGGGTGTCCTCGCGGCGGTTGCAGCCCTTGCCCACGGAGTCCCAGTGCGGCCAGTCGTCGCGGTTGTAGTGGGCGCCGGTGTCGGTGGGCGTCACGGTGAGCTTGGCGAGTTGTCGGGTGGCGGTGACCGGGTCGGTGCTGCTGTTGGCGCCGGGTGTTCCGGTGGCGGTGGGCAGGTTGCATCCGGCGGTGAGCGCGACGGCGGCCGCGAGGCCGGTGATCGTGATGGTTGTCTTCATCGCTTGCCTCCGTTCTTGCTGGCCTTGTGGATTGCTTCGCAGGCCGGGCATGCCGGGCTGGTGAACCACGGTGACCTGCCTTGCCCAGCGGGGATGACCAGCCCGCAGAGGGCGGTGAAATCGCCGGACCACCAGCTCTTGCTGCCTCGGTGAACGAACTGTTTGCTTCCCATCGGGATCCCTTCGGTTGTGACGTTGGGTGACCGTTTTTGGCATGGGGGTGCCGGGGCGGCGGCCGGTGGCGCGTCGCCGGGGTGGTGTGGAGTTGAAGTGAGCCGGGGAGTGAGGTCGCCGGTGGCGGGTTAGGTTTCTAACCTCCGGGGTGAGATTGGGTCTCTGGCCTGCCGATCTGCGGAAAGTTAGGTGAGTGAGCCGAGTTAGCCCGGTCTGCTGGTCGGCGGTTCGGCCCCCGGAATCGGGGTTTCGGTGTGACCGGGGCCGGGCTCACTCGGCTACTGGTCTTCGTCGAGATCGGCCGTCGCCTGCTTCGCGAGAGATTCACGCACGGTGACCGGATCGACCGGCCATTTGTTGCCCGTGGAGGGCACCTTGACCCCGTACTGAGCGGAGAGGACCTCCCGAAGACCCTTGCCGGTGAGCGTCCGGTACGGCGCCCAATCGGGGGCGTGGGCGGCCAGCAGCGGGGGCACGTTCGCGGCGGGGACCGCGACGTCTCCGAGCACGGCATCCAGGTCTTCCAACAGGTCCCGTGCGGCCGGGATCTCCCGCACCGGCGCCGGGCGGCCCGGCAGGGACTTCATCGCGGCAAGGGACCGTTCGATGATCGGGGTGACCTGGTCGTTGTCCTTGGACACGTCCAGGAAGTAGACCTGCACGATCTCCGAGCGTTCCCCGGTGAAGCCCTTCACCACGGCGGTTCCCTTGTCCGTCCCGGGAATGAGCTCGGTGGCGCGGTGCCCGGCCGCATACGCCCCTTGCCCGAGCAGGGCGTCGTTGGCGACGTGGTCGCCGACGGCGAACGCGATGCCGTTGGAGCAGTTGCGGGTGACGTCGCGCGGCATGGAGTCCTTGGTCGGGGCCTGTGTGGACACGATCAGGTGGATACCGCGTTTGCGTCCCAACCGGACGATGTCGACCAGCAGCCGCGCGATTTCCTTGCCGTACTTGGGATGCTGGATCGCGACGTGCGCCTCTTCCAGCAGCGCGAAGATCGGGTGCAGCCCGACGTTCCTGGACGCGTATTCGCGGGTGACGGCCGGGATTTCGTACTTGACCAGCAGTTCCCCGCGACGCTGGACCTCAGCGTGCAGATCTTTCAGGTCAGCAAGGATTTCCTCGATCTTCTCGTCTTCGGCGCCCATCACGTAGCGGGTGCACCGCGGCTTGAACACCTCGAAGTCGAAGTTCGCATCCGGCACCCAGATCCGCAGCTCAGCAGTGGGATCCAGGGCCGCACCGGCCATGATGACCCGGGCCGCCGACGACTTGCCCTGACCAGGCATGCCACCGCAGATCGTGTTCCGCTCCATGAGCGGGGCGTTGATGGGGTTGCCCCGCAACGTTTTCCCGAACGGAACGCCCTTGAACACGTCCACCACACCGTCGCTGAGCAGGGGGTATGCCCCGGCGCCTTCTGCCAGGGCGCCCTTGTCCGCGACCCACAGATCCAGGATCCCGGCCTCAGATCCGGTGGTGGGCCACACTTCCTTCGCCAACCTGTGCAGGCCGGTGGCGAGGTCGCCGCGTCGGCGGGCGACCTTTTCGGCGGTGACACCGGCCGGGAGACGGACGACGGCGTGCGTGCCACGGCCGTCGACCCGGGCCGGGGTGAGGAATTGCAGCGGCGAACCCGTCTTGAGGTAGGCGGTGATCTGCGGGATACGCAGAGCCGACAGCGCGGCGGCGATCGTGGTCTCATCGATCGACACGTCCACATCGGACTCCGCCGAGGTCTGCAACCAGCCCGGCGCCGCACCCGCCTTACGACCCAAGTGCCACAGCCCGATCACCGCGACCCACGGCGCCGCGAGCACGATCGGGCCCCACGCGATCGTGAACACCATGACCACCCAAGCGATCGCGTCGATCACCGCCGTGATCGGGGCAATCACATCGGCGATCCGCTCGTTAGCGACCGCGAGCACGATCCCCAGCGCGAGCAGGAACCCGATCCCGGCCAGCACACTGACACCCAGCGCCTTCACGACCTTGCCCGGTGCGTCGAGCCAGTCCATCCGCCGCGAGTGGCGGCGTTCCTTCGCAGCTTCGGCGCGTTCGTCCCACTCGCGCAGCGATTCCATGTCCCCGCGCAGCTCCGCACCGCGCATCAGCCGGTCGTAGCGGGCGTTGGTCGAGGACTCCCATGCCCGCACCGCCAGCACCTTCACCCCGCCACCGACGTAGACGGCGTTGCGCACTACCGCTTTCGTGGCCGTCTTCGTGCGGTCATGCGTGGCCACGTTCTTCGTGACGCGGGCGACGGTGACGACGTCGTTCTTGTAGTTCTGGTAGCGGGCAAGGGCGCGGGCCTTCTGGGTGGTGAGGCGCTGGTATTCCTCCTCGGAGATGAGTTCCCCTTCGATCGCCTCACCGGTGTTCGGGAGGTGGTGCACGGTGGCCAGTTCGGTACCCGTCTGGTCGGGGGTGTTGGGGGTGGTCATCGGGGGCCTCCCTGGTAGTCGTCACGCAGCTTGCGGGCGGTCTTCGGCGCGCACTTGAGCGCCTTGCGGATCGACTCCGCTTTCGTCGGGTCGACGTCCCCGGCCTCGATCAGCGCCCGGAACTCCGCCCGCAACTCCTCCTGTGACCGGACCTTCGGCGCCCGGATCGTGCGGCGACGCGGGCTCGATTTCCGCTGGTCACCCTCGGGATCGAGGACCGCGACCGCGCCCGTTCCCGGCGTGTCGGAGTCGTCGTCGGCCGGGATCGACGGCCGATCCTGCGTCGCCAACCACGCCGCGACGTCATCGGCCAGCGTGTCGGCGATCGACGGGGCGTCCTCGACCGGCAGGGCGGGAAGGATCGCTTCGGTGAGGCGGCCGCGCCGGTCGATCACGTACCGGCCCGGAGCGAACACCAGCGTTGCCGCACCGGCCTGGTCGATCTCCCCGACCGCGTGCCGGATCGCCGCCGCCCGGATGCGCATGGTCTTCCTGAGCGCTTGGCGTTCAAGTTTCGCGGCGGCCTTCTCGATCCGCGATCGACGCGGCGACGCGACCGCGAGTTGGTGCGCGATCACCCCGGCGATCGACACCAGGCCCATCAGGACACCGGCCGACCAGCCCCGGCTGAGTCCGTCCATCAGGTTGAGGGCGAACCCGTATCCGGCGAACACCCAGATCCCGGCCTGCAGCGCCCACACCGGACGGCCCGGGGTGCGGCGTGCCAGCTGCACCGCGACCGCGAAGGCCCACATGCCTAGTTCCGAGATGAACGGGAGCACCGAACCCAGGACACTGCCGTAGACCTCGATCCCGTGACGCGCCATCGCGGGCACCGCCAGCACCGCCGCCGCCACACCGAGCAGGTAGATCGGGCCGTCCACCCGGTGCGCCGCGAGCCACGCCCACGCGGCCGCCCAGCGGGCCGAACGCTTCGCCTGCCGTGCGGCGTTCCCCGCGGCTTCCAGCTCCGCACGAGCGGTGGCGTCCTGCCGCTGCTGCGCAGCGAGCGCGGCCCGTTCCGCCATCCGTCGTTCCGAGCGGGCGGCCGCGTCCAGACGGTCCTGTTCCCGCTGCGCAACCTTGTCGGCGCGCTGTTCCTGTCGCCACGTGCTCATGCCCGCACCTCCCGCCCGGCCGAAGTGCCGGCACTCTCATCCGCACCCTCGATCTGCCGGGGCGCCCGCTTGCTCTGCAACTCGATCCGGGTGCGGTGGTCGCGGTACTCGTTCAGCGCCCACCACAGCGCGACCGCGCCGGATACCGTCGCGATCCACGGCCATACCAGGACTCCGGCCAGCGCGGGCAGGGTGATCCCGGCCAGTTCCCCGGCATGCCCGACCGACCAGGCCACGGCCGCATCGGTGTGGGTCCGCTCGTTCTGTGCCGTCATCACCGCACCTCCGTCTCATCAGCCGCGCCGCACTCGTGCACCGGCGGCACCGCAGGAAAGGCCTTGTCTCCCATTGCCAGCAGCGGGCGGCCACGGGAGCACAGGGACACGATGTTTCCCAGCGCCAGCAGCCCGTAGATCCCGATGTATCCGGCCAGCAGCGCCGTGACCAGCACCCAGCCGCCGAACAGCACATACGTCCCGGCCAGCACCAGGCAGAC
Organism: uncultured Actinomycetota bacterium; assembly: GCA_963766045.1. Lineage (GTDB taxonomy): Bacteria > Actinomycetota > Actinomycetes > Mycobacteriales > Pseudonocardiaceae > Amycolatopsis. Next base: position 1,245,044 of record CAVXYN010000004.1, read on the forward strand.
CAGCACCACCGCACCGGTCACCATGTCGGCGGCGTCGTCTGCCTCCTGACACCACGCGCGGGCGTGGCGCTCCACTTCCAGGTGCGCGAGCGGGTCCGAGCACTCCGCGGTCTCCCACAGTTCCCTAGACATGTGCAGCCTCCGTTTCCCTTGTCGTGGCAGCGAAGTAGTGGTTGATCGGGCCGCGTGGTCGCTCGCTGGCCTGCTTCGCGGCGTAGCCGTCCACACGGGACATCACGCCTTCCAGCACCCGCGCCGCCAGCACCAGCGGGATCCGGACCAGGTGCAGCACCAGGAACAGCGCCACCGCAGCGGCGAACCGCAACAGCGCGGCGGTGCCGAACCGCTCCAGCACGTCGAATGCCGTCATGCCGCCACCTCCACGGTGTTGGCCATCTCGATTTCGAAGCAGGTCCAGCACTGGCGGGTGGACGTCGGCACGCGGTAGTCCTGCTCGGTCACGCAGTCCACGCAGGTCCGTAGAGCACGCTCCGCGAGTTCCAGATTCCGTAGGCGGGAAACCCGTTGTGCCTCACTCGGCACTGGCCGCCGGGCGGCATCGATCAGCGCGAACAGCTCCGCAACGGTCTGACGGGCGTAGGGCTTGCGGTGCCGGAACACCAGCAGCGCCACCGGATCGAGCCCGGCCGCCGACAACCCGCCCTCCCGCAGCTGCGATTTGGTGTACAGCCCGGCAGGCGCCTCGTTCCACCCGAACACCGGCAGGCCGTCCCGAAACCCCCGGGCCAAATCCACCAAGGCGCTGTCGCCATAAGGGACGTGCACGATGTACCGCGCGGCGCTCATTCGCCTGCACCCGCTTCGATCGCCGGGGCGCGGTAGCTGTACAGCTCGACAGCGGCAGTCACCCGTGCGTAGAGCCGCAACGCCTCGCGGTACGCGGGATCGGTGGCGACGTCGTTGGGTTCGTAGCTGTCGACCCGGATCTCCGCGCCCTGGCGGATGAGGTCCATCCATTCGCCCATCACATCGCGGGCGTCCTGGAGTTGGCGGACCGCGCACTCTCGTGTCTTCGCCGCGTAGGCGCGGGTTTCGTCCTCTACCATCGAATTTCCCTTCGAGTCCTTTGCTGGCTGGTCGGGACCCGGCGCGGTCGGCGCGTTCTTGGCGGAGTGGGCCGCCGCGTCGGGGCACGTGATCTGAATGCGAGTGCTCATCGGCGGGACTCCGTCCGCAGCGCCAACCACGTCGTGGTGAGCGAGGCGAGAACACCGATCACCCGGTGCGCGGACTGGTCCAGCTCCATCAGCGCGGTGCCCGGCCCGGCCTGGTCGACGACGCCTTCGCGGCGCTGCACCGTGGCGTGCTCGACATAGCCGCCCTTGCCGAACCGGCGGGCCGCCCGCTTCAACGGCTCCCGGCGGTCGATCACGTAGTGCGTCACCGCGTTGAGCGCCGCCCCTGCCAGGAATGCCGGCATAGGGATCCGGAACCCGAGAACACGGGTCACCCCCACGGCCGCCGCGACCTGACCAGCGGTGTAGGAGCCGACGTGACGGGCGCAGTGCTTCGCACCTTCGCGCCCCGACACGCCCTTCCCCATCGCGTCTTCCGACGACTGCAACCACTGGTCGCAGAACGGGTGCACGTCGGCGAACGTGGCCTGCAGCGCGGCGAACAACGCCAACCCGCGAACACTCCGGCCGTTCATGCCGCCACCGCCAATAGCCGGGCGGCGTGGCTGTGTGCCTGGACGGCCTGGTCGGCGGCACCGGCGGTGCCCGCGTCGGCGAGGTGCTCGAACACCTCGGCCTTCCGCTCGTACCACGCGGCGATCGCGACATCCGGCGCGTCGGCGGCCGGGCGGGTCAGGTGCAAGGCACCCATCTTCGCCAGCACGTTCGGGGCGGCCATCACGCGGCCTCGATCTCGTCAGAGATCACGGCACGCCAGTTCTGCGCCGACTTGCCCTGACTCGGCATGCCCGCGATCAGCCAGTGGCTTTCGCGCAGAACCTGCCGAGACGTGCGACGGCGGGTACGGGCGGCCCGGCGCTGGTCGTTGAAGTCGTAAAGGAACGCCGCAGCGGCGGCGTGCTCATCGGCCGCCAGCTCCCGATCAACCTCTTCGAGCATCGCGTCGATCGCAGCTTCGGTGAGACCGTCCGGGCAGTAGCCCGCAGCCTCTCCCCCATCGGTGACCAGCGGGAACGCGGCACTAGGTGCCGGGTAGCGGGTGTTTCGCGTGGACCTCATCGGGTCTCCCTTTCCGTCGACTGACATAGAGCAATCTATATCAGCATGAGTCAGTTGCCATTCGGCCGTTCGAGTGATCTATGTCAGGTTGAGTCAGAAGAGGTACGCTGTCGGCATGGACGTCAAGACGGCTAGCAAGGCCGATCGCGTTGCCGAATCAATCCGCCATGACATCCGTACCGGGGGTCTACAGCCAGGCGACAAGCTGCCGGGAAACCGCGCCCTCGCAAAGAAGTACAACGTTTCCCTTGGTACTGCACAGAAAGCCCTGACTCGCTTGCAGGATGAGAAGTGGCTTACTGCCACGCCAGCCGTTGGCGTCTTCGTTAACGAACCACCTGCCGACGCGGCTAACGAGTCCGACCTAGCGAGCCAGGTTCGAGGCCTGCAAAGCGCGCTCAAGGACCTCACGGACCGAGTCCAGAGGATCGAAGACGCCAGCACGGGTTGCTAGTCATTTCATGTACCCGATGAACTCTGCGACTCCACTCGCCACGTTGCCGATGCCATCCCACAAGGCGCCCACGACCCAAGCGGCCGCATCCGGATGCTTGATCGTGAGCACTCCGAAGATGACGAGCGCGATCAAGCTAAGCCACTTCCACGCGGAGCCTCCCGACTTCGCGGGTACAGGCATCTGGGCGGTCTTGCGTCCCATGATGTTCTCCGATCTTTCTGCTGCGGTTCCGGCCCCCGTCGGGCCTGATCTAAGAAAACCGCAGCTCCCGGGACGCAAACACCACGTTTCAAAGGACCTTTTAGGACACTTTGCGGGGCGGAAGCGTCCCGCCGAAACGTCCCAAACGTCCCTGGGGAAGGGCGAAGCTCATGGCCAATGACCGGCTAAGGACCGCGATGCTCGCGGCGAACCTGACAGTGGACAAGCTGGCCACGAAGGTAGGCGTCGATCCCAAGACGGTTGAGCGCTGGATCAGCAATGAGGACCGTCATCCGCGCCGTGCAGCGCGCCACATGCTCACGCAGGTCCTCGAAGTTCGGGAGGCGGATCTTTGGCCAGCGCTGGCGAATGACGCCCGGCCCGCGCCCACCGAGTCGGAGCTAGTTCACCTCTATCCGTCCCGCTCGGCAATGACCGGGGCCGCATGGGAGGCGCTTCTCAACGGCGTTGAGGAATCAATGGACGTGCTCGTATTCTCTGGCGCATTCCTGGTTGAGCAGTACAATCTGATTCCACTGATTCGAGAGAAGGCCAATTCGGGAGTTAAGTTCCGGATCCTCGTTGGCGACGAGAAGTTCCCCGGCCGTCATCCAACGCGCAATCGACGAAGGAACACCAGGCGGCCTAGAGGGCCGAATACAACTCATGCGCCGATACCTCGCAGACGTTGTAGACACAGACGGCGTCGAAGTGCGCACACACGGAACTATTCTGTACAACTCAATCTATCGGTTCGACGACGAACTCTTAGTGAACGGACATTCCCACGGAGCATTGGCTGGACAAAGCCCGGTGATGCATCTCAAGCGAATGCCAAACGGGCAGATCTGGCAGCACTACATGCGTTCGTTCGAACGGACATGGTCCACAGCGACACCCGAAGAATCACAGGAGACGATCTGATGGCTCGCGTTGACTACTTCGATGACCCCGCTGCGCCTGCCGCAAACAGCGTTGTCCCTTCCGTCACGGTGGCAGTCCTCGACGGCGAGGACCGGATCCTGCTTATCCACAAGATAGACAACGACCTATGGGCACTTCCCGGTGGCGGCCACGACGTAGGCGAGCGAATCACAGACACCGCCATTCGCGAGGTTCGAGAGGAGACCGGGCTGGACATTGAGCTAATTCGGCTCGTCGGAACGTACACCGATCCGCGCCACGTTATGGCTTACGACGACGGCGAGGTTCGCCAGCAATTCTCCCTATGCTTTGAAGGTCGCCGGATCGGTGGCATACCGCGCGAAGACGGAACCGAAACGAAAGCCGTTCGATGGGTCGCTACGACGGATCTCGACAAGCTCAACATTCACCCGTCGATGCGCTTGAGGATCGATCACGCTTTAGACAGCGGCCGCCAGGCACCCTATTTGGGGTAAGCAGAAAGACGTTCACGGGTACGCACAACGGATTCTTTGAGGATCGGGGCAGCCTTTACCCACGTGCGATGCACAGGGTCACTCGACGGATAGCGCTTCAAGATTTCCGCGATCCGATCATCGTAGGCAAGGCGCTCGCCACCCGGCCCCGTGGTGAGGTCAGCCGTCACCAATGCGTCCAATACCGGTGAATCCTCGAACGGGAAAACGCTCAGCTCATCGGACATCCCACGCTCCGCAGCCTCGAACCGTGCCCCGGAGTGATGCGCCACAAGGTTTGTGATTTGGTCCGGCCAGCCGTGCTCACGGAGATAGCGCGCGCCGTCAAGCGGATGAAACCGGGAGTGTCCGATCGCTGGCGAGTAGCCGATATCGTGCAGCCAGGCTGCCGCAACCAATGCGTCCTGATCTTCCGCCGCGACCGCACGGCGGAGTTCGTGCGCTCTGGCTGCCACAGCTTGGACGTGATCCCAACGCCGCCCCAACGGGCTGACTAGCTGCTGCGCAACGTCTGCTGCGTCCTGAACGACGGCCATGACGTCCAAGCTACCTCCACAAGCTAAGGCCGCCAGTCTCGCGCTGAGCGGCTCCGTTGAGCATTGAACACGAGACCTGCTCGCGACCGACGTCGTTGGCCTTGAGTCAAGCCACCCCTGAGTTAGGCTCCGCGCATGAGCAACCCCGCCAGGCACCTAGCTGATCTTTTTGAGAGTTGGTCAGTTCCTGCCAGTCACACGACAGCGCAGGTCCGCACCAACAACAACGGTGGCGCGCTAGATGGTGTCGAGTTCTGGCGACACCAGGCACGAGCGGTACAGCTCCTTGGCGAAATCGAAACAGCGATCGCTGGACTTGAGGCTGGCGGCCACGATGTTCAGCATTTCATCGACACCTTGCCGACCTGGTACAGGGCAGCGTTCTCGTACGACTTGGGTTGGCACGCTCCAAGTCAAACTGGCCGGGACTTGATGCCTGTGGGAGACCTAAGGCTGCTCCGCTCACTCAGTACACTCCTGGATCTCCAAGGCAGCGCGCTCTTCGCGCCCGACGGCGCGACGAAGCTGGCGGCGGCGCTCGATGCGGCCGAGGAGCTGGTTTCTCACGACCAGCGCATGCACGAGGGCGTTCGCCACTACCTGCATGCGCTGATCAACGAGGTCAGGGGCTGCCTGAAGCAGATAGATCAATATGGAGAAACTCCCGCACGAAGCGCCACCTTTCGGCTGACCGGTGCGATGCAGTTTGCGGCCAGCACGTCTCTCGATCCAAAGGATGACGAAGCCAAAGGTCGTTGGGCGGACGCGGTCAAGGGCCTGCTGTACCCGTTCATCGCAGGGACGGCGGGTCAGGTTGCCGGTGCTGTGATGAAGAACCTTCTCGGCATGTAGCAGAATCGCTTCAATCAGGCTGGAAGTGACAGTAAGGCGTGTCGGAGCTGTCACACCTGTCACTCTGTCACTCTGTTGCCGTTGACCTGCACAAAGACGGGTGACACGAGAGTGACAGGGACACGCCTCATGAGGTCCCCACACTCTCTCTATGTCACTGGTGTAACTACGGCTGAAACAGGGGGACGTGGACAGTGCGTGGACAACACCCCCCTGCTCCAGCCTCTTTGCCTCACGTCCATGCAGGTCAAAGCCGTGTCGATCTTCCACGAGGCCCAACCCTCCGGAGGCAGGTGTCGCAGGTTCGAATCCTGCCGAGGGCACACTTCCGACACGACCAAACACCGTCCGGGCACCTACGCTGGACGATTATTTGGCAAGAATCATGGCAGGACCCCCGCGATAGCAACACCAGTCCACGAGGCAACCAGGTCCCGCCAGTATCGCGTTACGACCAGCTCGGGCATCCGGCTGCGCAACGGATTCACCAGGTAGCTATCACAGCGCGGGCTGCCTCGTCGGCATCTTCGCCACCGAGGCGAGCGACCAACACAGCCTGGAGAACGGATACAGCCTGCGCGAAGATCATTTCCGATGAGTTGATCAGATCAAAGCCTGCCCGGTCGATCGTGAGCGTTCCTGGCGGGAGTTGAGGTCCCTCGTCCAGAGTCCTCGCTACTGGTCGGGCGAATTCGCTGGGCAGACCGATGGTGAACGCCTGGTTCCACAGCTTGCTTGGGCAGGTCGGCTCGTCCTCGGCGTCGAACAGTCCGAAACCTGCCACGCCGACGCTGATCTGCGTCCGGTCTCCTGGACCTGGAACGAACAGCCCACCGATCAGGGCGCGCGGGGTCATTCCGCCGAACCTGCGCAGCGCTTCGACGTGCATCCGGATGGGCGTCGACGAGTTGGATGGGGCCGACGCCGAACGGGACGACTTCAACCATTCCGTTGCCTGGTACGCCGCTCCATGGTCGCCGTCGCTGATCGCGACGACACCGTGTCGCTCGACATCGACAACGCTCATCGTGGCCCCAACCCATTCATCTGACCGCTCGATCTCTTGATCTAGTTGATCTGGGTGCCAGGATGGGCGGGTGCCCGAAACCGGAACCACCGCACTGGTGATCACCCTGCCCGCCGCCGAAGGGATTCTTTACGCGGCAAGGCAGATCAACCCCGACCTCGTCCGCCCCGGCATCGTCGCCCACGTGACGGCGCTCTACCCGTTCCTGCCTGCCGCCGAACTGACCGGCACCGTTGAGCAGGAGGTGCGCGACCTCGCCGCGGGACACCCTCCTGCCGACGTCGTGCTCACCGAAATCCTGACCGAGCCTGGATTCGCCGCCGCGCCCGCGCCCGCGCTCCAGGATCTCGCCGACGCCGCCTGCACACGCTGGCCTCACCTCCGGCCATACGGCGGGAGGTGGGGCCCGCGCCCGGCCGCGCACCTGACCGTGGCGATGGGCGGCACGGACGACGAGCTCGCCCGCGTTGCCGACGAAGTCCGGCCCCTGTTGCCGATAGTCCAGCGTGCCGAAACGCTGGACCTGGTGGAGCTGACCGAATACGGCTGGCGGACGCGGCTCACCGCGCCGTTCGGCTCAGCTGCCGGTACGACCGCGCGATAGCCCGCAACCGGGCGACGTCGGCAGCGAACGCCGGCTCGCCTGAGGCCACCGGCGGCGCTGGCTCGTCTTCTTCCGGTGCGCCACCGCCGTCCTGGACGCGCCGCGCCGCCGTAGCCGCCTCCATCGACGGCAGCACCCCGGCGAGGATCAGGCCGTCGTTGGTCTCACTCATCGTGGTCAGCAGCCGTTCGCGGCGCGTCGTGCCCGGCTCGTCGAGCCGGACGATCTCCGGGAACCGCTCGGTCAGGTGCGCGCGCATCGGCCGCAGCACGCGCATCGTGCACCCGTCGCGCAGCGTACGGACCATGCCGGGAACCGCGGGAACGGTCAGCCCCAGCACGATCAGCAACACCGACAGCGCGGGAAATCCGACGTCCAGCGTGCAACGAAGGGTCGAGAAAGCCCCGGCGCACAGGCCTTGCACCGGTTGCTCGGCGACCATGTCCTGGATCGTCGCGACGATCTTGCCGACCAGGTAGGCGACCGCGAGCGCGGAGGCGATGAGCAGCAGCACCAGCCCAGCACGCAGCGCGCCGCCGCTCGCCCGGATCGTCACCGCCGACATGATGCCGATGTCCACCACCGCGAACCCGAGATACAGCGAATAGGCGAGGACATAGACGACCAAGGTCGGGTGCGACTGGTAGAGCTCGTTGAACACGCCGATCCCGCGTGGCAACCCGGACGTGCTGAAGAACATGACGATGAGGATCACCATCGCCGCCCCGAGCGCGACGAGCCGCGTCCGCCGCCCGCGGTCGCGCCTGCCGCTGATCTCCGCGACGGTCAGCCCGATGCCGTAGGCCGCGACCATGGTCGCCAGGTTGGACAGCAGCCTGCCCAGGCTCGGGTAGAGCTGGCTTTCGATCATCTGCGCCCGGTTGGACAGGAAGCAGAACGCGGCACCGAGCGCGATCAGTGCGACAGCGAGCCCTGTTCCACTCCCGGTGCGCCGCGCGCGAATGGCACGCCAGATCCCGATGGCGAGCGCGAAAACCCCGACTCCGACGAAAAGTACGTCGATCACGAAGCGGCACTATCCCAGAAGAGACGCCAGCCGCCTAGCCTGATCCGCCGCCCGGCCGGACGCACCCGGCACAACGGCGGGCGGCTCCGTCGTCGCCTCGCTCATCAGGAGCACCGCGATGAGCTCGGCCTCGTACTCGTCGCTGCTGGTGGTGACCCGGGTGAGCAGGTGCGAGAGCATTTGCGGGCTCAACTGCGGGGCGAGCACGGCCGCCTCGGCTTCGGACATAAGGCAGTTCCCGGTGTGCGCGCAGAGCATGTGCGCCAGCTCGTGGGCGATGATGTGGTCCTGGTGCAGCGCCGACGTGTGCTCGGTGTAGGCGATGAGGTCGTAGTACTCCCGCGCCTGCCACGCGCCCGACGGCTGACCGGGCTGGTACTGGACCGGCAGCAGGTCGATCTCGCGGCCACGCCAGGCTTCGAGCCGGTCCACCCAGGCGTTCATCGACCACGGCGAGGGAAGCGGGACTTCGGCGAGGATGGCGCGCACGCGGGCACGGGCTCCCGAGCGCAGGATCGGCACATGGTGCGGATCGATGACGCCTCCCCGTTCGGCGAGCGGCAAGGAAAGCCGGCTGCACCGCGGCGCCACCGCGATCGACCCGGCGACCGTCATGGTAACCGAACCGCTTGCCGCGCGTGACCGCCGACGGCCCGCTCCCCCGTGTTCACTCCGGCTTGCGCCTGCGGCCCCCGCGGCGCCGGTTGTCGTCGTAGCTGTTGAGCTGATCCATCAGCGCGGACACGGTTTCCCGGTCCCGCGGCGAAAGCTGCATCGCACGCTCGGCCAGCCCGCGGGCCTCGGTGTCGCGCCAGGCGACGACATCGCCGACCTGCGTGTCGATCTGCTTTGCCACCTCGTCGTCGAAGAAGTAGGTGACCGGCACGCCGAAGAACTGGGCCAGCGCCTGGATGTGCGAACGCTTCGGGTCGCGACGGGCGCCGACGGCGAGCTGCTGCACGTGGGTCGGCGACATGGTCACACCGGTCTGCTCGGCCACACCCTGGGCGATCTCGCGGTAGGAGTAGGGCTTGCGGTCCGGCGGGTGCACCGTCGCGATGAGGTGTGCCAGCCGGTCCGCGAAACTCCGCTCGTCAGGCACGGCATCTCACCCCCACTTCGATAAAACGTAACATGAGCCATGCCTGCCTGTTTCGAAAACTTGACAACACCTGTCCCGCAAAGACTACAATACTCGTGGGAGCTGTGCACGAAACTGAACAGTCGTTGGGGTCGCGACAAGACGGCCGCGGCGCGGTCGACGTGGTCCCTCGGGGTGGCCACGCCGACCGCGTCGCGGCCGTTTCGCAGGCACGCCGACTCATCAGACGATCGACGCCTTAGGCGTACCGGTCGGCACTTTCCTGGGCGGTTTGGGCAGCTGGCGCCTGTCACTGTGGTTCGTCGAAGTTGTTTCCTTCGTCGCACTGATCGGCATTCTCGCCTGGATGCCCGCCGTCGAATCCAATCTGGCTATCCCTTGTCGCAGACTTATTGACGGGTAGCTCAAACGTGGCGCAGCGGCCGGACCGTGCTATGAAGGGGCCTTTCACCTCAACAGATGCAGCGAAAGACCCTTTCGCTACTCCAAGTCCATAAAGGATAGTCGTGCCCACGCTGACGACGCAGCCAGCGGCTGCAGTCACACGCCCATCTGCGGTTCAGGGCAGGTAACGGTCGATTTCCCGGCTGTTGCGGTCAAGGTGGATCCGCAGCATTTCCTCGGCGGCGGGAAGATCGAAGCCCACCAGTGCCTCAGCCAGTGCGCGGTGGTGCTGGGCGGCCTGTTCGGCGCGGCCGGGCTGGGCGAGGAACGAGGCCACACCGGTGCGTTGCTGGCGGTCGCCCATCGAGGCGTACAGCTCGGTCAGCTCATTGTTGCCGACCGCGCGCACGATCGAGAGGTGGAACTCCCGGTCGCACGCGATGATTTCGGGTTTGGCGGCCTGCTCGGCGACCAGCTGCTCCTGCCGCTCGACCAGCGGCATCAGCACCCGCTCCATCGGGATCTCGCGGGCACAGATCTCCCGCGCCGCGTGCAGTTCCAGGATCAGCCGGGTCTGGGACAGCTCGCGGACCTGGCGGGCGGTCACCTGGGTGATCAGTGCGCCACGGCGGGGCAGCAGCTGGATCAGCCGTTCGGCGTCGAGCCGCAGGAATGCCTCCCGCACCGGCGTGCGCGAAAGCCCGGTCACCCTGGCCACGTCCATCTCCGTGACGATGTGGCCTGGCGGCAGTGTGAAGTCGATGATCAGGCCCTTGACGTAGGAGTAGGCGAAGTCCTTGGCCGGCACGTCCTCCGGCCTCCGCACGACCGGCAGCACAGGGCGTTCGGAGTGCGCGGAGATCGAGTTCGTCATCGGTCCTGTTCCTGGTCGGGGGCCTGCGCCCGATCGAGTCTAGTGACACAGGCCCCCGGACCCGCTCTCAGGCGGGCACGACGCGGAACCGCCGGTTGGCCAGCGACGGGTTCGTCACGCGCACCTGCTCGACCCGCTCCGGCCGCAGCTCGGCGAGCGCGTGCCCCGGTTGCTCACCGGCGGAGGCGACCAGCGTGCCCATGGGATCGATGATCGCGCTCTGCCCGGTGCAGTGCGGCGCGGTCTGCCCCGCCGCCAGCACGTAGCACGTGTTCTCGATCGCGCGGGCGCGCAGCAGGGCCAGCCAGTGATCCTCCTTGGCAGGTCCGGCCATCCACGCCGCCGGGAGCACCAGCGCCGTGGCCCCCGCATCGCTCAGCGTCCACGCCATTTCGGGGAACCGCAGGTCGTAACAGGTCATGGCGCCGAACGTGATGCCACCGAGCGAAAAGGTCAGCGGCGGCACGATCTCGGCGGGCTTGACCGTGTCGGATTCCCGGTAGCCGAACGCGTCGTAGAGGTGGACCTTGCGGTACACACCCGCCAGTGTGCCGTCCGGGCCGAGCGCGACCAGCGTGTTCGACGAACGCGGCTCGCCGGGGATCGTCTCGGTCATGCCGGCGACCACGGTCACGCCCGCGGAACGCGCGTTCTCCGCGAGCGCGGTGACGAACGGCCCGTCCAAGGGCTCCGGGTAGGACGTGTCGGTGTCCGTCCGAAGTGGATCGGCGTACATGCTGTTCTCCGGCAGCACGACCAGTTCGGCACCGGCGGCGGCCGACGCGAGAACGGCTTCGCCTGCCTGCTTGCGGTTGAGGTCTTTGTCCAGGCCGGCGCTGAACTGGTGCACGGCTACGGTGACGGACATCAATGGGCTCCTTCGGGGATCGCCGCGCGCAGCGGCCGTTCGGGATGGACGAAGAACCAGCACGCCGCGCCGAGCACACTGGCCGCGGCGAGGATGACGAGAGCGAGCAACCAGTTTCCGCCGATGCCCACCAGGATCCCGGTGAACAGCGGCCCGGCGGCCGACATGAGGTTGCCCCACAGGTTGGTCCAGCCGGTCACTGTCGCCGAATGTGAGCCGCCGAGATCCTGGCAGGCGGCCCAGACCTGCACCTGCACGGTGCCGACCGCACCGAGGCTCAGGCAGAGGAACACCATCATGAGCGTCACACTCGCCGACAGCGCGCCGAGTACCAGAAACGCCGCAGCGGCCAGGTAACCGACCGCCGCCGCGCGTACCCGGGAAGGCCAGCGTGCGAGGAAGCGATCGTTGACCGCCCCCATGGCGAAAACACCGCCCAGCATCGCGATCCACGGCAACGAGCCGAGAAAGCCCATGCTTTTCAACGAAAGTCCGCGGTCCTGGACGAGATAGGTCGGCAGCCAGGTGATGAAGAACCCCTGGATCAGGAGCAGGAACGCGTACTGCGCGCCGATCGCCCAAAACTGCCCGGATTGGATGAACGTCCGCCACGGCACCGGTTTCCGCTCCTCCTCGGGGTCGGGTGTGCCTATGTGGGCGGCTTCGGCGGCGGAGACCCTGGGGTGTTGAGCCGGATCGTCGCGCACCTGCCACCACCACAGCACCGCGAGCACGAGCCCGGCCGCGGCGAAGATGTGGAACACCTGGGACCAGCCGAGACTGCTCATGATCAGCACCACGAGCGGGGTGCCCACGATGTTGCCCAAGTACAGCCCGCACAACAGGATCGAGTTGCCACGGGACCGTTCTCCCGGCGGGAACCAGCGGTGCAGCGTGGACACCGAGGCGGGCCAATCCGCGGCCTGGCCGATGCCGAGCAGGATCCGGATCACGACGAAGCCGAGGAACACGCCGCCGTACGGGGTGATGAGGGTGAACAGCGACCACCAGATTCCCGCGAGCGCCAGCGTCTTGCGCGGCCCGAAGCGCTGGGTGAGCATTCCGCCGGGAACCTGGAAAAGTGCGTAGGACCACCAGAAGGACGTGAGGATCACCGACATCTCGGTGATCGAGAACCCGTATTCCTTCTGCACGAAGGGGGCCACGGCGACCATTGCCGCCCGGTCCATGCTCATCACGAAGGTCACCGGCAGCAGCAGCCCTCCCGCCAGCAGCCAGCGCGTCTTGCCACGGAGCCCCGTGTCCGGCGCCACGTTCACGCTGGCGCTCCGCAGGGTCATGGCGCACCCACCTCCGACGCAGTGAACAGGTCCAGCGCACCCGACCACTCCGAGAGCCTGAGACCGGTTTCGATCTTCTCCTTCAGTGCCGGTTCCGCCAACTCCTTCTCCTCCAGCAGCGCGGCGATCTCCAGCGCGTCACCGGGTGCGATGACGGCGATGCCGTCGGAGTCGCCGAGGATCACGTCGCCGGGGTTGATCACCGCGCCGCCCACCGTGATCGGCACATTCAGGGTGCCTTCGACGCCGAGGAGCCGCGTGGTGAGCGCGGAGACGCCCGAGGAGAAGACGGGCAGCCCGAGCTCGCGGATTTCGTCGACGTCGTTGACCGACCCGGAGATGACCGCGCCGACGGCACCGCGCTGGGCGGCCGTGAAGGCCACCATGCCGCCGAAACAGGAGCGGGTATCGCCGGACTGGTCGACCACGAGCACATCTCCGGGGCGTAGCTCGTCGGCCGCGACATGCAGGGCGGTCGAGTCCAGATGCGGCAGCCGGACGGTGAACGCGGCACCGACGAACTTCAGCGGCCGGGACAGCGGGGCCAGCCCCTGGGGGAAGCCGTAGTCACGCAGGTGGCCAAGGGTCGAGGTCTGGACCCGCGACAGCGCCGCGACCACCTGGGCGTCGAGTGCGGGAGGTGCCGGGTTACGAACGAACATGTCGAGCCTTTCTCAGCGGATACCAAACGCATGCATTACGTATGCGTACCAGTCGAGGCTCGCGAAACAAAGCGCTCAGGGATGCGTAATCGATTCAGCGCCCAGGCCGCGTCGGCGGGGTAGTGAAGGACTCCTTCACTACCCTCAGGGTAGGCATGGAGGCCTTCACGGCCGACCACCTACCGGGTCTTCGGGTGCCGGTTCCGCGCCGCCGCGACGACGAGCCCCGCGGCCACCGCACCCGCGACCGCGCATCCGACGCCGGACACCACAGACGGCTCGTGAAGCCGCAGGACCGAGACGCACAGCCACACCGTGGCTCCGAACAGCAGGCCGAGCACGGGGCCGGCGACGAGTGCCCCTCGCCAGCGGTGGCCGTTGCGGATCGTCCGCAGCCCGGATTCCAGGTATGCCAAGGCGAACAGCGCCAGGATGAGGCTGCCAGCGCCGAGCGCGCTCGCGAGCGGATGCTGCTGGGTGACCAGCGTGAAAGTCTGGGACGTGCCGTCTGCCGTCACCGTGGCGGTGACGGCCCCACCGACGATCCACCGGGTGATACCGGGGAAGGTGGCCTCCGCTCGGAAGCCGTTTCCGTCGGCCTTCGGTATCGCCGTGGCGGATCCGAGCGGGATCCCCGCGGCCGAAAGGTCGAGGCCCAGCTGCTGCGGAGTTCCCGTACCGGTCACCGTGAAGGTCTTGCTGAGGTCGACCTCCACCGGCGCGACCGCTGCCGCGCCGTCGATTTTCAGCGTCGTGGCCTCGTGCGGCAAACGCTCTGGTGTGAGCAGCGCGATCGCCACCAGCGTGATGAGGGCGAGCGCGGCGCCGAGTCGGCACCAGAGCACCGAACGCGGCTGCTCCGCGGGCTGGGGCTGGAGCGAAGCGCGGGTCGCCGACAACGTCCGGTCCGGTGCGCTGGGTCGCCGGACCGGCTGTGTGGCGGCGTCGCCGACCGGTATCGGTGGCGTGGCCGGCGTGCTGAGCGCGGAGATCACCCGTGGCGTGAGGTGGCGGACCGGCACCCGGGACCGCTCCAGCCAGCCCGGCCCATAGTCGGCGGTGGCGGCCGCGGCGAGGTCTGCCGCGAAGGTCTCCGCGTCTCGGTAGCGGGAGTCGAGCTCGCGGGCGAGGCTGCGCATGACGACCCCGGCGATCTGTGCCGGCACGCCTTCGATCGGGCGTGGGTCGGTGAACATGTGCTGGCGCATCATGCTGATCGCGCCCCTGGTGTTGTCGAACGGCAACTCCCCGGAGAGCATTTCGTAGAGCACGGTGCCGGCCGCGTAGACGTCGGCGGCCGGGCTCAGTGCGTTGCCCAGCGCCTGCTCGGGCGCGATGTAGGCGGGTGTACCGAGGACATCGCCGCCATGCGTGACGAGCGTGGCGCCTTCGCTGATCACCTTCGCGATACCGAAGTCCGCCACCTTCATCACGCCCTGCGCGGTGAAGAGCAGGTTCTTCGGCTTGACGTCCAGGTGCAGGACACCCGACTCGTGCGCCGCGTGGAGCCCGGCGAGCATCGCCAAGCCGATCGCGCAGGCCTGCTCCCCGTTGACACCCTGACCGTGGAAGCGGCTGTGCACGGTGCCGCCGTCCAGCCGTTCCATCACCATCAGATGCTCGCGGCCGGTGCGCACGTAGTCGTAGACGGGCACGATATGCGGGTGGTCGAGGCTGGCCAGCACACGCGCTTCGCGGTCGAAATGCTCACTGCTCACGGCGTGGTTCAGCACGTCCCACGGGAGCTGTTTGATGGCGACATCGCGACGCAGCGAGCGGTGGACGCCGGCGAAGACGACTCCCATCCCGCCCTCGCCGATCGCCGCTCCGATCTCGTACTGGGGCAACGCCGCGATGACCTCGGCAGGAGCGCTCATCGGGTGATTTCCTCGGTGACGTCGGGGAATCGGTCCGTTTCGTCGCCGACGGGCCCGCTCACCGGCCGAGGTGCCGGATGCGGGGTCAGGTAGCCGAGCAGGAACGCGATCACGGCGGCACCGACCACCACCGGGATCTCGATCTCCGGCTCCGGCGGGACCAGCCGCAGCACCGACAGCGAAACGACCGCGACCAGCCCGGTGCCGAACCCGGCGGGCAGGAAGCGAAGCCCGCGGCGCCAGCGGTTGGGAGGCAGACGGTGGCGGGCGAGCGCGAGCAAGGCGGTCAGCCACGTCAGCACGGTGAGCGCGAGCATCGCGAGGCCGAAGGCGCCATAGACGGACCAGATGGATCCACGGACATCGGCGACCGTGGTCGCCTCGCCGAGGCTGTTGCGCTGGGCGTCGAGCAACTCGACGGTGGAGGGGAGCAGCCCGATCGCCTGGCCGGAAAGGTCGGCAAGATCCAGCGTGTACGTCCTGGTGACCCGGCTGTGCGCCGGGACCTCGAACGGTGCTGTCGTGTCATGGGCGAAGAAGGTCAACGCGAGCGCCACGCCGGAAACCCGCATGTTGCGGACTTTGACCGTCCTCGCCCCACTGTTGGTCGCGGTGACCTTGAGCTCGATCTGCTTGGCCGGATCGATCGCGACCGTGGCGTTGTCGATCGGACGGCCGTCGATCGTGACCGACAGCCCGAGCCCGCCATCTGCCGCACTGGCGGGTGACGCGCCCAAGAGGACGGCCCACAAACCCAACGCAACCCCTGCCGCGATGACACGTCCCATTTTGTGCATCCCCTACTTGCTTTATCCGACTGGTCCGGAATGCTACAGCGAGCACTTACCGGAGAGGGACGTTCAATGCGTATCGTGGTTCGGCTGGTTTTCGTCATCGTGACCGGTCTGCTGCCATTTCTCGCCCTGGCAGGGACGGGTAACGCGCAACAATCTCCCTATCAGTCGACAGTTGGTTTGAAACCGTCGAGTGGTCCCGCCGGAAGTTCTTTTACAATTTCGTGGAATTTCTATCCGTGCAAAGGACCGGTTTCTTTCACCTGGGCGGGAGCGCCACTCGCGTCGGCCAACGCGTCGCCGCAGGTCCCCAGCGGACAGGTGGGGGCGGCGGTGCCCGCCGGCGCGAAGCCGGACAGTTACGTCGTCACCGGCAACTGCACGAACGCGCGTACCGGCCGCCCGCTGACCGGAAGCGCGACCTTCCGCGTGACCGGGATACCCACCACGCCGACGACGCCCCCGGTGATCACGCCGACGAAGCCGACGGTCCCCGTGACCACGCCGACCGAACCGGGGACGACCACCACTCCGAACACCTCGGTCCCGACCACGACTCCCCCAACAACCCCACCGTCCACAACGGACACCTCTCCGGTGCCGACCGACGTCCCGTCACCGACCAGCACCCCGCCAGGGCCCGGCGACCTCGTCCTCGACCGGCCGAGCGTTCAGCCGGGCGACAGCCTGTCCGCGACCGGCAAGGGCTGCCTGCCCGGTCAAGCCGTGACGCTGACATCGGACGGTGACCGCGTCGGCAGCGCCTACGCCGACGACACCGGGGCCTTCACCGCGGCGGTCGAGTTCACCCGGATCGAGGCGGGACGGCACACCGTCGTCGCGGACTGCGGTGTGCGGCTGACCGGCTCGGTCGAGCAGGTCGTGAACAGTTCGACCGGCGGCAACAGCGGCACCTTGGTGGTACTCGTGTTCTTCGTACTGGCCGGAATCACGGTGCTGCGCTTCTCCTGAGCTCTTCACCCACCCTGACCGAAACAGACCAACGGCATCGGCGATTCGCCATCGGTGGCATCGGCCAAGGCCCTGGCGGGCGGGATCCCTCGAGCCATCGCGCGATGGTAGGCCTCCATGACCCCGACGACCGCGCGATCGTCGACCCTGGCGACGCTGGAGATCACGGTCCGGCTTCCGCTGTAGAGCAAGGCCGCGGTGAATCCCAGGATCTCATCCCCGGGACGGACCACGGCCTGGCCGATGTCGCAAGCGGACAGAACGACGTGCTCGGGTACGGAGTCGAGCAGCTGGACGTCATACGCCATCAACGGACCGTCGGCGAGATCCAGCCGGGAGAAGAGCACGTTCTCCTGTTCGTGATGTCCATGCGCGGCGAAGTGGACGGACCTGACCTCCGAGAGGGCGTTCAAGGTCGACTCGATCGTGGCGTCCGGGCCGGCCAGCACCTTCGCGTGGGAGTAGGCCTTCGCGATGCGGTCGGTTTCGTCCGCGGCGTGTTCGAGCCCTGGTCCGGCGACGGCCAATGTCGTGCCCTGGCCCGAGTTCCAGCGGGACGACCCCGCACGGGCGGCGAGCCACGCCGAAGGCGACGGCGTGACGGTGACCGGGCGACCGCGCAACGGCGGCAGGAGACCCCAGGGCACGACCGAAAGAATTCCGGTGGGCACCACCACGACGTCGGCGTCTCTCAGTTCCGCGAGCACCGGTGCCAGCAGCTCCTCGGCGAGCACGCCGACCTGGCGACGCACAGAGGACCGGATGACCTGATCGAGTGCGGGCGGCAGCCTTCGCCCGCATGCCGCGTTCAAATCGCTGTGGAGCCGCGCGACCGCTTCGGAAACCACGGCCACGTCACCGAGATCGGCCAGCGAAGCGTGCTGCCCGTCGGTCACCAGTGCGCGGAATCGGCCACGATCGGCGAGAAATCCGAGCAGCACACTGTCCGATTTGGACAGTTCTTCGCGGACACCGCGATAGGTCACCTTGGCCACTTGGCCGCCGGATCCCTCGGCTTCCCATTCCCTGGCCCGGATCCGGCGTTCCAGTTCGGTGCACCGGCGCCGCGCCCACGGATCCGGAGCTCCGGCAAGCTCGGCGTCGCGGACCTTCTGGGCGAGCTGGCGCAATTCGGCGACGGCGTCCGCGGTGTCCAGGTCGGCAGGCCGCCGAACCGGCTGGACGCCGAACGCCTGGGCACGCGATCGCTCGAGCCAGCGGAACACGACCTCCGGCGAACCGTTCCTCCACGCCGCGGTCAACCCGATACCGGCCAGATCGTGGCCGAGCGATCCCATTCCGGTTCGCAGGTCGAGGCTGCCGAACCGGTTTCGGTGTGCTTCCAACGACGTCAATCCGGCCCGCGCTTGAACCAGGGTCGTCCGCCGGTCACCGGTGGACCACGCGAGTTCGGCCAGTGCCAGCCGGCGGACCAGGCGGTTCGCCAGCGGAACCCCCGGCAGCGCACGGCCTCCGAGCGCGGCGCGCGCGGCGTCCGGCCTTGCCAGCGCGACGTTCGCCCTGGCGGCGACCAGTGTTGCCATCTCGGCGTCATTTCGCAGACCCAGCTCGTTGAGACGTGTCGCGAGTTCCGCCGCGCCCGCCGCCACCCGGTTCATTCGCCCGCCCGCCGCGAAGTCGGCGCGCAGCAAGGTAAGTCCGGCGATGGCCGCCCAGGTTTCGTTGCCACGCTTGCGGAATCGGCGTCTCGCTCGGCTCGCCCAGCGACGAGCACCCGCCAGATCTCCGGAGGCCAGAGCGGCCCGTGCTCTGGTCAGCTCCGCTTCGGCGTGTTCCTGATCCATCCGGAGCCGGGGGAATCGCGCCAACGCGAGATCGAGTTCGGCGGCCGCCTCACTTGGCAGACCTGCCGCGAGAAGAGCCCGTCCCTTGTCCACCGCGAGCGGGACCAGCATGCTCGCGCCGTGCTCCGCGTAAACCTCGGCCGCTGCACTGAAATCGCGTAGCGCGGCGGGGATGTCCCCCGTGAGCACCTTCGCCTGTCCCCTGCCGTGGAGCGCTTTGGCCAACGTCCTGGGAAGTCCGTCGGCGGAACCGTGCGTTCCCGCGATTTCGGCACAGGCATCGAGGTCCGCGAGCGCGAGCCGGACGCGGCCGGCGGTCTGGTGGAGCAAGGCGCGGTTCAGCAACGCCCTGGCGAGCGCGACCGGCTCTTCCGACCGCCGCAGCAGCGGGATGGCCTCGTCGAGGCAGGCGAGCGCGTCGGTCATCCGGCCGATCAGGATGAACGCCAGCCCACGCTGCTGTCGGAGGGCTCCGCGGTTCCCAGGCGAGATCAGCATCGTCTCGGCGGCGTCCAGCAGGTCGAACCCGCGCTCGCTGTTGCCGAGCACGACCTCGACCCCACCGAGAGTGCTCAGCACCCTCGCGGTGAGCGTCGGCCACTCCGGACGACCGGCCGGCGCCGTGACGAGTGCGGGCCAGTCCAGCAGTTTCAACGCGGTACGAAGCAGTTGCGCGCCAAGGACCGGCTGCCCGCTGTTGGTCGCTTCGACCCCGTCACGGTGCAGCCCGCGCACGTGATCGTCGATATCCTGCGACGGCTTCGTCACGATTCCGGCCTAGAGCTCCACCGCCGGTGTGCTGATGGTCCGGTTCTCGCCTGGCGGCCGGACGATCAGCTGGATCAGGCCGTGAGTCACCCGGTCGACGGCGAACCGTCCCTCCTGATCGGAGCTGACCGTGATCGAACCGGACGGCGTTCGGACTTCGATGGGCAGGGCGGAGGCAGGTTGCACCCAGCCGTCGAGCCGGACCGTGCCGTCGTTGCGGACACCGACACTGACCATGATCGTGAGGCTGGTGCACTCGAAGGTGAGCAACCTGCTGTGTTCGTCTCCCCTTGCCGCGGGCATCCCGACCAATTCGCTCAGCCGGAACACTTCCAGTTCTACATCCTGGAGCCGGACGGCGAACTGGATCTGCTCGACGAGTGTCGTTGGCACCGGATCGGTCTCCTCCCACAGGTCACGCAACTGGCGGAGGATCTCCCAGTCCAGTTCGTCGCTGGTGCCGTTCATCGCCACTCCTCACCGTGGGAGGTGATCAGGATCTGCTTGAGCCGCGCCAGGCAACGGCTTCTGGTCGGTCCGACGCTGCCGCGTTTCATCCCGAGCGCGGCGCTGATCTCGTCGTAGTCCGGCCGGTGCACGAAGGCGACGATCCGGAGCAGCGTCCGGCATCGCTCGGGCAGGTTGTTCACCGCGGCCCACAACCGCTGCCGTCGATCCGCGGTGACCGCCTCTTCGTCGGGACGCGGGCCGGGTGCGGGGGTCAGCTCGGCGCGCCGCTCGTCGAGTGGGCGCTCGCGCAGGTGCTGATCCCGTGCTCGCCAGGTCTCCCGTTTGGTGACCGTGATCAGCCAGGCAGTCAGGCCGGCCGGGCTGTGGATCTCTTGGAGCGAACCGAGAAGGGTCAGCCACGACGTCTGGACGACGTCGGCCGCGCGTTCCCGGTCGGCGCCTTGGGCTCGAGCCACGTGCCACAGCAGCGGGGTCAGTGTCCCGATCAGCCCGTCAAGGGCGTCCCGATCTCCGCTTTGCGCGGATTTGAGCAGCGTCGCGACCTGTTCGAAATCGATGGCGCCTGCCGGCGTGGTCATCGCAGCAGCTCCAGGGCCGCCTTGGCTCTTTTCAGTGTGGCGCTTCGGGTGCAGACGTTCAGACGCGGTCCCTGCTTTCCCGCGACCTCGATCAGCGCGTTGAGTACGGCCGAGGCGGCCAGCGGCGCGGCGAACGACGTTCCGTCCCAGATCGCGAACCCGCTCGAGAAACAGTCCGGGTCGAAACCCTTCCGGCCCAGCGCGGGCACATCGTGGTCGGGAGTCTCCGATCCGTCGACGTCCGTCGGATGGGTACTCACGACGCAAACGCCGTCGGCCCAACAGGTCACGTAAGAGCCGTCGTTGGAGAACAGGGCCTTGCTGCCGTCCGGGTTCAGCGCGCCGACGCCGATCACCCGCGGCCCGCCGTTCTGGAGACGGACGGAGAGGGCCGCGGGAAAGAACTCACGGGTGGTCGCGTTGTTGCCGGCCGCGGCCAGCACGACCACGCCACGCTCGGTCAACATGCCGACGACCTCGGCGAGCTGAGACGTGTACTTCGAGGCCTCCGGCCATTCCTCGTAGTAGCCGATCGACAGGGAAACGACGTCGATCATGAGATCGGGATCGCCTTGCTTCTTCTGTGCCGCGCGAACCCGGTCCAAGACCTTGTGCAACAACAGCAAGGTGTCGGAAAGGTAGGCCACGCCGTCGGTGTGCACGACCCTGACCGCGAGCACCCTCGCTTGAGGCGCCGCCTGCCGGACGACACCGGCGATGAACGTGCCATGCCCGGCGTCGGCGGCGACCTCCCCGATCAGCGCGTCCGTCGTCATCGGCCCGTCGCGGTGGTCGACAAGGAACTCTGTCGGCGCCTTCAGGGCCAGATGCCTTTCGTTCTCGAGAATCGCCGCCTGGATGTCCGGCGCCACGACGACGAATTCATCGTTGGCCGGAGCGCCTTGAGCCGGGTCGTAGACGTCGAGCCAGGGATGGGGGCCGGTGCCCGAGTCGGGAACCAGCACCGTCGGGCGCCGGGGTAGCCGAGGACGCGTCGGCGGGGAGACGGCGAGGGAAACCGGTACGCGGGACCGCCCGCCCGCCCGGCCACCGGAAACCCTCCCGCCGAGTCCGGTGACGTCCCAGGGAACGCCGGTCAGACCGGGAGAGGTGAACATGAGGTGGTCCAAGGAGAACCGCCGCACCATCGCGGGCTTGAGTTTCGCCCCCTCGGCCGCGGTGGCCGAACGCATCTGCTGCAACACTTCCCAGGCGTCCACGATCCGCGCAGGCGCGCCACGGGCCAGTCCCAAGGCGAGCGGGATCGGCGCCCCGGCCGGACGGAGTTCCCTCGACGGCGGGAAGGCCTGAAGATCCATGTCGCTCAGGACGTCCTCGATCCCGGCACGGGTATCCGGATCGTCCCAGGCGTCGACGGGCATCAGGAGGATGCTCGCGCGATAGACCGTCGGCAGGAATCGGCTCGACTGCGCCGAGGGCCACCCTTCGACGCTGATCCCCTCCGCAGGCACGAGCACCCGCGCGCCATGACGTTCCAGCAACTCCGGGGGAACTGGCGGCAGGTAGGCCTCCTCACCGGCTTCCTGTGCGGGGTATGCGTTCGGGCCGGGCGAGACGAACCGGACCACCATCACAGCCTCCCTTTCACCGACGAACAGACCACCTGTTTGAAGTCGGGAAAGCGGCATTGCCGGATACGTCCGAGCACATCTCAACCCGGTAACGAAAATTCGACGATCGCCAGGTCTCGTGAGTGGTAACGACGGTTAGAACCGTCATTACCACTCACGAGGTGCGAGCGGACCGGATCAGGGCCGGCAGCCCGCACCACCGATGTAGTACGCGTTGAGCACATTGCCGGACAAGCCGAAGTTCCTTACTTCCCAAGCCTTGCTGCAGTAGTTGTAGTCGTTCGCACTACCCTGGCCGGGTACGTCGACGTGGATCATCACAGTGGTCGAACCGCAGTGGTAGTAGTAGGCGAGTTTGGTGGACTGGACGTAGTAGGTCTGGAATCCGCACTTCGCCTGGACGGAGTCGGGCGCGGCCGTCGTGGCGGCCGCCGGGGCCAGAGGTGCCAGCGCGGCGGCTCCCGCGAGCGCCACGGTGATAGCTGCTTTCTTGAGGCTGAACATGGGTTTCCTCCCGTTGTGCCGGCCGGTGTCGTATCCGGACGCTAGGAGCGATCGCTAACTTTTCACTAAGTGCGGCAAGGGCTGGACACCCTTCCGGCAGGCTCCTCGTGAATCCACAAGGGGGAGAGCATGAAGGGTTCAGCCGAGGAGTGCGGCTCCCAGCGTTGTGCAGCACCATTGCGCCATCACGCGTGCTGGTGATGAGGCCGGCGTCGCGAAGGACCGAGGTGTGCCGAGAGACCGCCGCGGCGGAGATGCCCAGCCGGTCGGCCAGTTCACCGCCGTGGGCACACGGCAACGCCGCGGTCCGGGACACGAAGTGTGACGGGAATTCGGTCTACATCTACTTCGAAGCCAAGCGGACCACAGGGCAGATCTATTCGACGAAGCACCGTGAGAACGGAGACGGTTGTGGAAAGACGCGCTCCTGGAGTGGCCTCACCTACGACACGGGGTTCTACGTCGGCGCCGTGCAGGTGGTGACGTGCGTCGACGACTTGGGCTCCGACACCTGCTACAAGAGTGGCTTTAAGGACAACCCGCTCACGTAGCTCTTCGTCGGGCCGGTGTCCAGGTGGATACCGGCGCCCGCGCTGTACGTTGATCGAGACTTCTAGGAGGCCTTCGTGACGGAACGGGTGAACGTCCCCTCGGGTGGCGATTTCGAGCAGGTTTTCGGCTACAGCCGAGCGGTCCGCGTCGGCGAGCACGTCCATGTCTCGGGGACGACGGCGCGCGACCCGTTCCTCGGCGGGGACGCCTACGAACAGGCGACGGCCATCCTGTCGATCATCGAAACCGCGCTCCGGGACGCCGGTTCGAGCCTGGCCGCGGTGGTGCGCACGGTGACCTACGTGACCGACATCAAGGACGCCGAACTGGTGGCGCGAGCCCATCGCCAGGCCTTCGGCGACGTATTGCCCGCAGCCACCATGGTCGAGGTATCGGCGCTGCTCAATCCGCGGATGAAGGTCGAGATCGAGGCCTACGCGATCGAGCAGGAGTAGCCGTACCTAAGACCAAACCCATTACTCCAATCGCCAGCTTCACCGACCCTCTGTTGACCCGCTGAGCTATTAGACCAATACTTGTTAGCGAAACCACGCGGCAAGTGGAGGTCGGCGATGACCGGAGATCCACAGCAGGCCAAACGGCCGGTGAGCGCCGTGCTCGCGGGCCCGTACGGGCATCCGTTCCACCCGATCCTGGTCACCGTGCCCATCGGCTGCTGGGTCGCGAGCCTGGTCTTCGACGTCGCCACGCGGTGGAGCGCGGACTCGGTCTTCCTTGCCCGGGGTTCGCTGTGGCTGATCGGCATCGGCGTCGTCGGCGCCCTCGCGGCGGCGATGGTCGGCTTCCTGGACTTCTTCGTTCTGCCGGGCGGCACCCGGGCGTTTCGGACCGGCCTGCTGCATATGGTCCTGAATCTCCTGGTCACCGCCGCCTACGCGGTCAATTTCACGTGGCGACGGGCCGATCAGGACGTCGTCGCGCTCGGCCCGCTCGCTCTCTCGGTGGCGAGCCTCGCCGTCCTCGGCGTGGCCGGTTTCCTCGGCGGCAAACTCGCCTTCCGCTACGGGGTGCGCGTCGCCGACGAAGCCACGCAGGCCGACGGCTACCGGAACTGATTCCCACCACGTCAGGAGAATCGAAATGGGTATCGCGGCACTGATCACCTGGGTACTGACCGCCGGCGGCGGGTTCGTCATGTTGGCCACGTGGATCGCCAAGGGCGGGCTGCGGGAACCGCGGACCAGCAAGTTCCCGCCCGCGGTCATTTTCGGGCACTTCGCGCTCGCCGCGGCCGGGCTGGTCGTCTGGATCATCTATCTCGTGGCGGGCGGAACGGGTCTCGCGTGGACGGCGTTCGTCGTGCTGGTCCCGGTCGCCGCGCTGGGATTCGTGATGCTCGCGCGCTGGATCCCGGTCTACCGGGCCGCCGGGGGTGAGGCCCCGCCCGAGCGCCGGTTCCCGGTGGCGATCGTGGCGGGGCACGGCCTGCTGGCCGTCGTGACCGTCGTGCTCGTCCTCCTGGTCGCCGCCGGACTGGTCTGAACTTCGAGGCAACGCGAAGTGCCGCGGGAGCGTGTTCACGGTCAGAGGGGAGTTACCGATGAACACGAGATACCGAGTTCTGATCCTGTCCATGGCAGGCGCTCTGTTCGCGGCCACCGCCTGTTCGGCGGAGACACCACCGGCACCGGCGACGGTCACGGTCAGCCCGTCGTCCTCGGCGCCCGCGCTGCCCACGGAGCCGGACGTGAAGATCGTGGCCTGGCTGGACGGGATGTGCGGCACGGTCAACGATTACCGGAACGCCAACAACGACCACGCGAGCAAGCAGCAGTCCGGCCGTGTCGTGACGAAGCGCAACTTGAGCGAAGACCTCGAGGCACTCGGCGGCTTTGCCGGAAAGGCGATCGACCAGCTGAACGCCGTGCCCCCGTCACCGATCCCGGGCGGTGACGAGGCGAAGAAGTCCTTGCTGGACAAGTACACCGCGGCACGGGACGCGGCCGTCGAAGGGAAACGGAAACTCGACGCGAGCAAGGGCGACGCCGGATTGGACGCCGGTCTCGCCGCCTTCGAAGCCGCGCAAAAGCCGCATTCGGAGTCCGCCGACCCGTTCGTTTCACTGAAGATGGACACGGACGAGGTCGCGTTCGCCATGGGGAAGGCCAAGAAGTGCCTGTCCAGTAGCTGACTCAACGCGCGTGAAGGACTCCTTCCTTCGGCCATGCTTGAGAAACACAGCCGAGGGAAGGAGTCCTTCACGCGCTTGCTGTCAGACGGGCGAAGGGAACCCGGGCGGCATCGTCATCGGGCGCCCGGCGTTGAGGCCGCCGTCGACCAGGACCGAAGTGCCTGTCAGATAAGCGAAATCCGGTGACGACAACGCCAGCACGGCCGACGCGATCTCCTTGGCCTCGCCCATCCGGGCCAGGCCGTGGACGTTCAGCGGCCCCCAAGCCTTCTTGAACTGCGCCCACAGGTCGTCCGGGATCCCCGGCGGACGCACCAGCCGCGTGTCCGTTGTGCCGGGATCGACGGACAGGACACGGATTCCCTTGGTGCCGTAGTCCAGCGCGGCCGCCCGGACGACTCCCTGAACGGCCCGTTTACTCGCGGTGTAAGCGGAATGTCCCGGCCGGGTGTGCTCCGCCTGCGAAGACGCCGTGCAGACGATCACCCCGCCGCCCGCCTTCAGCAGATGCGGCACCTCGTACTTGATCGCGAGGAACACCCCGCGCGCGTTGGTCCGCTGGACGTCCTCCCATTCGTCGACGGAGATCTCGTGCAACGGTTTGCCGAGATGGATCCCGGCGTTGTTGAACGCGATGTCGAGCCTGCCGTGCCGGCCCGCGACGCCGTCGACGAACGCCTGAACCTGTTCTGGCACACGGACATCCGTCTTGACGTAGGTCGCTTCACCGCCCACGCGCCGGATCTCCCGCTCGACCTCACGCCCGAGTTCTTCCCGCCGTCCACAGAAACCGACCTTGGCGCCGGCAGCCGCGAAGGCGATGGCCGCTTCCCTGCCGATCCCCGACGTGGCTCCGGTGACGACCACGACCTTTCCCGCGAAGCGCCCCCTGCCACGTCCCGGTTCCTCCGCCGCCGCCCCGGTCGTCGCCGACAACGCCGCCAGCCCGGCTGCCGCCGCTCCCCCGAGTACAGCGCGCCTGCCCACTGCTCCGCCCACGTTTCCCTCCAGATGGATAGCTCCACTTTCCACAACGGAGAGTATGACTATCCATCTGAGAGGATTCTCAATGAGCCCGAAAGGGCAGCGTTGACCGCCCGATCGGACGGCCGCGCAAACGCGATCATCGGCCACCGGGCTGGATACCGTCGGATCATGACTCTCGTACCGACGATCGACCTGAGCGCCTGGGAGAACGGCGACCGGGCGAAGCTGGCGGCTGCCGTGGACGATGCCCTGACCCGGGTCGGGTTCCTGCAGCTCACCGGGCACGGCATCCCACAGGTGGCGATCGATGACATGCGAGCGGCCACGGCGGCCTTCTTCGCCCTGCCGTCCGCCGAGAAGCTCAAGTCGGCTCCCGCCGACCGAGCCTCCGATCGCGGGTATGCCGCCGAAGGCACCGAAGGCCTGGCGTACAGCCTCGGCGAGACGACGCCGCCCGATCTGTCGGAGTCGTTCGTCATGGGAGCGGAGGACGTCGACGGCTCGGACCCGGCGATCGTCGCCGATCCCTACGGCTTCTTCACCCCGAACATCTGGCCCGGCCGGCCGGAGACCCTGCGTCCCGCGCTCACCAGATACGCGGCCGAGGCACACCGCGTCGCGCGCTTGCTGCTCCAGATCTTCGAGAAGGCACTCGGACTTCCCGAGGACTACCTGGGCTCGTTCACCCGGCATCCGACGCGAACCTTGCGCGTCAACCACTTCGAACGCCGCGCTGGAGCGCCGGAACCGTTGCCCGGCCAGATGCGGCTAGGCGCGCACACCGACTACGGCATCGTCACCGTGCTCTACGCCGACCAGGTGCCGGGCCTGCAGATCTACGGCCCCGACGGCGTCTGGCACGACGTCATCCCGGCCGACGGCGCGCTGGTGGTCAACCTCGGCGACCTCACCGCGCAGTGGACCAACGACCGCTGGCGCTCCACGCTGCACCGGGTCGTCCCGCCGTCCGGGCCGGGACCGTCGCGGCGGCGGAGTGTCGCGTTCTTCTTCGACGGCGACTACGACGCGCGGTTCGAATGCCTCCCGACCTGCCGAACGGCGGAGAACCCGCCGAAATATCCGCCGGTGCTCGGCGGGGAGCACCTCTACGCGAAGATCACCGGCGGGCGAATCCTCGAATCGGCCGACGCGATGAACACCGCGGCCGACCGCGGTTGAGAGAGAATCTCTCCGAAAAGGTGGCGACCCGATGTCCGGTCGCGTCCGGTGGCTCCGACGTCCCCGGCGAGAAGGCACCGAGGCGGTGCCGGCCGAGAGGAGAGAACCATGAAGTACATGATCATGATGTTCGGTTCGCAGCAGGATCTCGAGACGGTCGGTGGTAAGGGCGAGGGCGGCTGGAACGCCGACGACATCGCGGCGCTGCACGATTTCATGACCAAGTGGAACAACGAACTGGTCGAGTCCGGCGAGTTCGTCGACGCACAGGGCCTGGATCAGCCCGCGCACGCCCGCCGGATCTCCTTGCGCGATGGCGCACCCGTTGTCACCGACGGGCCGTACGCCGAGACGCAGGAAGTCCTGGTCGGCTATACGACCGTCGACTGCGCGAGCTACGACCGGGCGACCGAGATCGCGGCCAAACTGGCGAACACCCCGTATCCGGAAGGCACCGTGCTCAGCCACGAGTGGTACGTCGACATCCGGCCGTGCGCCGACAGCTTCGAAGACCTGGAACTCTGAGTGCCGGACAACAGCGTCGAGGACCTGCTGCGTGCGCTTTCGCCGCAGGTCCTCGGCGCCCTCGTCCGCCGGTACGGGCATTTCGATCTGGCGGAGGACGCGACGCAGGAGGCACTTCTCGCGGGCGCGACCCAGTGGCCCGCTGAAGGCCTGCCCGACAACCCGCGCGCCTGGCTCATCACGGTCGCTTCGCGGCGGCTGACCGATCTGTTGCGCGCCGAACAGGCCCGACGGCGTCGCGAAGACACCGTCACGCACCGGACGTTGCCGGAGGAACACCTCGCGCCCTCCGCGGACCGGCAGCCTGCCGATTCCGACGACACGCTCATCCTGCTTTTCCTTTGCTGCCACCCGTCCTTGTCCCCGGCGTCGCAGATCGCGCTGACCCTGCGGGCGGTCGGCGGCCTCACCACGCCGGAGATCGCCCGCGCGTTCCTGGTCCCCGAGTCGACGATGACAAGGCGGATCAGCCGCGCCAAGAGCGGCATCAAGGCAAGCGGCGTCCCGTTCGGCATGCCACCGGAAGCCGACCGCGCCGAACGGCTCGACGCCGTGCTTCACGTGCTGTACCTGATTTTCAACGAGGGTTACGCCAGCACCTCGGGTCCCGATCTGCTCCGCAGCGAGCTTTCGGCAGAGGCGATCCGGCTGACCCGGATCGTGCACCGGCTGCTGCCCGGCGACGGCGAGGTCACCGGACTGCTCGCACTGATGCTGCTCACCGACGCGCGACGCCCGGCGCGGACCGGACCGGACGGCGCCCCGATCCCGATGGCGGAGCAGGACCGAAGCCGTTGGAACGCCGAGTACATCGCCGAAGGTGTCTCGCTGCTGTCGGAAGCGCTGCCGCACGGGACGACCGGCCCGTTCCAGATCCAGGCGGCCATCGCCGCGCTACACGACGAGGCACAAAGCGCCGACGAGACCGACTGGCCACAAATCGAGGCGCTGTACGAAGTTCTGCTGCGGATCTCCGACAATCCCATGGTGTCGCTGAACCACGCGGTCGCCGTCGGGATGGCTCGCGGGACGGATGCGGGGCTGGCCGCGCTCGAAAAGCTCGGCGACCGGCTCGAAGGCGATCACCGGTTCCACGCCGTCCGGGCACATCTGCTGGACATGGCCGGGGAAACCGCCGCGGCGCTCGAGTCCTATGAGGAGGCCGCGAAACGCGCGACCAGCCTGCCGCAGCAGCGCTACCTCAACTCGCGTGCCGCCCGCCTGCGCTCGCCCTGAACGCGAAACGGCACCAGGTCGCGGTGGTTCGATGATGAACCACCGCGACCTGGTGCCAGGACACTAGCGATCAGCAGAGGACGAGGAGTCCGGTGACCGCGGTGCAGGTGACGGAAGAAGTGTTGTTGGCCGCCTCCGGATCGGCAGGGGTGCCCTGCACGATCTTCGACGTCGACGTGATCGAGCCGAGGCTGAGCAGACCGGTCGTCACGGAGAACTTCGCCGTGGCATTGGCCCCGACCGCCAGCGACGCGATGTCACAGTTGACGATCTTCGTACCGGCCGGGTTCGAGCACTGGGTCGATCCCGAGAACTTCAGCCCGGAACCGAGGGTGGTCGCCACCCGGATCCCGGTCGCGTTCGAGGGACCCGCGTTGGTGAGCTTGACCGTGTAGTCGATCCGCGAGGTCAGAATCCCGCGTGGTGACGCGGTCAGCGTGACGCCGAGGTCCGCCGCGCTCGGCGTGTCGGTGATGGTCAGCACGGGACCGTCGAGGACCTCGAAGCTGGCGTTCTCACCGACGAACTGGTGCTGCAGCGTGAAGCTGCCGAGAGCAGCCTCGTCCTTGACCCGCAAGGTGTAAGTCACGAAGCGGGAGTCGCCGGGGGCGATGTTGCCCAGCCCGGCACGAACGCTGGTGCCGAGCATGTCGCACGCGGTGGCCTCCGGACAGGAGACGAGATCGACCGTCTCCGGAAGGGACCTCTCCTTGCCGTAGAGGGTCGCCTTGGTGCCGAGGATCGTGGATGACGGGTCGGCGTTGTAGATCGTCTGCTTGACGGTGAAGGTCTGTCCACGTTGGACGGTAGTCGGGTTGACCTCCACCGCACTGGTCGGCGGAGCCGCAATCGCGGTCGCGGGTGCGGCGATCATGATCGCCGCCACCGCTGCCACGACGGACAGAAGTGTGGTTCTTCGAAGCTTCATCGGTTCTCACAATTCCGGTCGGGTGCGTCGCGCCGATCGGTGCGGACATCGACCTCAGTCGCCCCGGAACGGACATTCGTTACCGCCGTCCCCCGCCAGGTGGACGGGGCGCGGTCACCCGCTCGGCCCATTGACGAGGGGTGCGCATGGCCTACCGTGCGGTGATTTCCGCTTCGAGCGCGCAGTTCGCGTAGATCGCCGGAATGGAGATCGATCCATACCGATTCGGTCACGGGCTCGCGGAATCATCCATCGGGACATCGTGCCACCATGAGGAACGTGGTCCGTTTGTCGTTCGCCGTCCGGCCGCCTGGTGAAGTGCTGGCGACCGTCGCCGCCATGCCCCGGCCGCCGGTCGACGGCGTGCTCTGGTCGCCGCGCCTGGAGGACCTCGACGTGATCACTCTCCCCTGAGCGGCGGAAGCGGGTCCGTGAAGAATCCCTTGCCGACTCTGGGTCCACCAGAGATCACATCGGTGGGGTAGTGAAGGGCCCCGTCACTACCCTCAGGGTAGGCATGGAGGCCTTCACGGCACTCTGGCTGGCGCGAGGTTCCTCATTCGGGGGCGCCGGTGATCCGTACGGTGACCTGGTTGTCGGCATAGGTGTAGGCCACGTACTCGAATTCGACGCCGGTGCGTTCGACGTATTCCAGCCACGCCTTGTACTCGTGGTTCTGCCAGCCGGGGTAATTGAAGAACTCGTCGAAATGCACGATGCTGCCCGGGCGCAACCGCGGACCCGCGAGATCAAGCACGGTTTTCGCCGAGCTGTACAGATCGCCGTCCACATGCAGGAAATCGACAACGCCATCGTGGCGGTCGAGAAAACCGGGAAGGGTGTCGGCGAACAGGCCGACGACGAGTTCCGCGCCGGGGACGTCCGGCAGATCCTCGCGGGCGAACGAGCCGGCGGGCATCCCGTTGAGCCAGTTCTCCGGCAGACCCTGGAACCAATCGAATCCGTAGGTCTCGACACCGCCGCGCGCCTTGGCGATCGTGCGCAGGGTGTTCCCGCTCGCGACACCGAATTCGAGGGCCATTCCCCCTGACGGTGCAAGGGAAAGGGCGTACGCGAGGGTCTCCTGCGGGCGTGCGAAATGGCGGGTTCCGGCCAGGTTTTCCCGGGCGAACCGGTTGCTTTCGGCCGCCGCGTCCCGGTCGCCTGCGAAAATGATGTCGCGGCGGCTGCGGATTTCGAACTCGACGACGCGATCCAGACAGCGATCCCCCTGCCGGACGATCTCCGCGCGCAGTTCGGCGGCGACCCGGTTCAGTTCCTCGGTATAAGGATCATGAAACCGCCGGGCGAGCCGGTGCAGACCCCGGCCGAACGTGCCGCGAGCCGAACGGCCCAACGCCTTCAGGGCTGAATGGGGTAACAGGTGGGGCATTCCGGGACGATACACCAGCACCATTCGAGTGAACGCCGGCAGACGAGCGGCCGCTGATCAACGCAGAGCGCAACCTTCCGCGCCCGTGCTCCGTAAGGGATTCACGTAACGCCTTATGACAACTGGAAGGGTCCCAGATGCAAGGCAAACTGAAACACGTGTCCGGTCTCGTCCTCGGCTTGTCGGGCCTGCTCACGAGCACGGCCGCGGCGAGTGAGACGTGGCAGCTCGAACAGCCGTTGGAAAGCGCGGTGAACCGGATCTACTCCAGCGTCGCGGCTACCGGCACGAACGACGTGTGGACCGTCGGCAGTGGCTGGAACGGCACCGCCGAGGTCCCGTTCGCGATTCATTGGGACGGCACGAAATGGGCCGAAACCACGCCTGCGCCGATCGAGGGCTCCGGGGCGAGCTTCGACCAGATCGCCGCAACGGCACCGGACAACGTCTGGATGGCGGGTCAGCGCACCCTGGCGGCGGCCGGGAAACAGGCCAGGGTCCGCGATCCCCGCCACGGCAAGGCAAGGCCATCGGCGGACACCCCGCCGACGCATACCGTCGTCCAGCGATGGGACGGTGGGAAGTGGACCGGCATCGAGCGCCCGAAACCACCGGAGGGCCTCGACGCCTACGTCAGCGGCCTCACCGTGTTCTCGCCGACTTCGGTGTGGCTGAGCGGCTACGACTTCGACCTCAAGACCTTCGAGTCGAAAGGCTGGCTCGACCACTGGACCGGCAAGGTCTGGGAGCGGGTGGAGCTGCCGTCGCTCGGCGATCGACCGCTCGAGCCCGCCCGCGTCGCGGGCACCGGTGACGACGACCTGTGGGTCGCCGCGTCCTCCGTGGCGAACGACGGCAAGGAAACGCCGTACCTGCTGCACCGCGACGGAAACGGCTGGAGCCAGGTCGCGGTACCCCTGCCGTCCGACTATCCGAAGGGCTGGCTGGTCAATCACCTGGTGCCGGACGGCCGCGGCTCGGTGTACGTCGTCGGCCGCGTCAACGAATGGAATCCGACCGGAATCCCAGCACTGGTCACGCGCTGGGACGGGCAGAACTGGAAACCGCTGGCGGGCAATACGTTCGATGAGGTCAACGCCGCCGGTCTCGACCCCTCCGGGAAGCTGTGGACCGCGGGCTGGCTTTCCGACAGCTCGTACACGCTGATGGCCTACTGGAACGGGACGGAGTGGCGGAAGGACGAGCTTCCGCCGGAGGTCGCCGAAAATGCCGAGGGCAGCACGATCCTCGATTTCGCCGCCGTTCCCGGGACTTCCGGCCTCGTCACGTCCGGTCTGGCCTACTCGAACGGCCTCGCCGAAACCTGGGGCCTCATCGCCTCGCTCAGCTGGCACTGACACCGAGTACATGAAGGCCCTTCCTTGCGCTCAACGCGAGGAAGGGCCTTCATGTACTTCTAGCGCTCGGGGTTGTCGCCGCCGTTGCCCTGCTGCTCGGCGAGGAAGCGCTCGAACTGCGTGCCCAGCTCCTCGGCTGTCGGCATATGCTCGACGGACTCCGCGAGCAGGCTCTCCCGCTCCGATGCCTCCATGAACGTGTCGTACTGGCGCTCCAGCGCGCGGACGACGTCGGCGACCTTGTCCGATTCGGCGACCTGGCGGTCGATCTCAGCGTCGGCCTCCCGCGCCGCTTCCCGCAGTTCCGCGTCCGGCAGGTTCAACCCGGCGACCCGGGCGACCGCCTCGAGCAGATGCAGCGCGGCGCTCGGGTATGTCGACTCCGCCAGGTAATGCGGAACGTGCGCGGCGAAACCGGCGGCGTCGTGGCCCCATTCACCGAACCGGAACTCGAGGAGCCCGGCGATGCTGCCCGGAACCTGCATGCGGTTGGGCAACGGCCGGTGCTCGCCGACCAACTCGTCACGCGTCGCATGAGCCGTCACGCCGAGCGGACGGGTGTGCGGCGCGCCCATCGGGATGCCGTGGAAACCCGCCGTCAGCCGGACGTCCCAACGCTCGACCAGTGCGCGCACGGCCGCGCAGAACAGCTCCCATTCATGATCCGGCTCCGGGCCGGTGAGCAGGAGGAACGGCACGCCGTCGGCGTCGTGCAGCAGGTTGACGACCAGCTCGGGCGCGTCGTAGGACTCCCAGTGGTCGATCGCGTAGGTCATCGTCGGGCGGCGCGAGCGGTAGTCGATGAGGCGGTCGACGTCGAATCGCGCGATCACCCGGTGCTCGAAGGTGTTCAGCAGATGCTCGGCGACCAGCCTGCCCGCCGAACCCGCGTCCATGAAGCCGTCGAAGTAGTGCAGCAGCACGGCCCCGCCGAGGTCGGGGACGTCTGAGTCCGCCTCGAACAGTTCTTCCGGGTCCAGCGCCACCAGTTCCTCCAGCTTTCGGGCTCATAACCGTCTGTGGGTGGCAACGCCCGGAGAGGGCGTATCCATTCCGCCGACGGTGTCACGATCCTATCGGCCCGTGACAGTTGTCGTGGGCGGTCCGGCCCGAGGTGGTGCAGGCTGGAGGGGTGACTGAGGAAACTGCGGTGGAGCGGCTCACCCTGCGGCCGCCGGCGAACCGGGTCAGCCGCCGCGCGATCGGGTACTGGGCGACGTGGGCCGCGATCGGCTGGGTGGTGCTCATCGGCATCCAGGCGGTCATCGTGTTCACGAACGACGATCCGCCGTCGTGGCTCACGGTGACGCTGACGGTGTCCTGCGTACTCGCGCCGCTGCATCTGCTCGTGATGCCGCAGTGGCGCTACCGGATCCACCGCTGGGAAGTGACCGGCGATGCCGTGTACACCCAGGAAGGCTGGCTCAAACAGGATTGGCGGATCGCGCCGATCTCGCGGATCCAGACCGTCGACATCGAACGCGACCCGGTCGAGCAGCTGTTCCGGCTCGCGAAGATCACCGTGACGACGGCGTCGGCCGCGGGTCCGGTGAAGATCGCCGGACTCGACCACACCGAAGCACTGGCGCTGGCCGCCGAGCTCACGAAGGCCACCCAGGCGACGCGCGGCGACGCGACATGAGCACCGAGACCACGCCCACGACGCAGGCCGCCGATCTGGAGAAGTGGCACCGGCTCGACCGCCGGATGCTGCTCATCCGTCCGGTGCTCGACGTCGTCAAATCCCTTCCGATCCTGATCGGGACGGTGATCCTCGGCCGGGGCAACGGCTGGGAGTGGTTCGGCCTCGGCGTCACCGCGCTGACCGTGTTCGTCGGCGTCTCGCACGTGCTGACGTCGAGGTACCGCATCACCGCGGAACAGGTCGAATGGACCACAGGACTGTTGCTGCGCAAGCATCGTGCGATCCCGCTGGACCGGGTCCGCACCGTCGACGTGACCTCCGAGCCGAAGCACCGGCTGTTCTCGCTGAGCGCCGTCCGCATCGGCACGGGAAGGCATTCGCACGGCCAGGGACCGGGCGGCGATCAGCTGGTGCTCGACGCCGTCTCCGCGACCGAGGCACACCGCCTTCGCACCGTTCTCTTGCACCGCAAGGAAAAGGTCGACGCCGCCGAAACCGCCGCTCCCCCACCGGAGCGGATCATCGCCGAGGTCGACCGGAAGTGGCTGCGGTACGCGCCGTTCACGCTGTCCGGCCTCGCGGTGGTGGGCGCGGTTTTCGCCACGGTCTGGCATTTCGCGCATCAGCTGCAGATCGACCCGGTCGACGTCGGGCCGCTGCACGACCTCATGGACGAGCTGGCGAATACGGCGATCTGGCTGATCGTCGTCGTCGCTGCGGTACTCCTGCTGGTGGTCGTCTCGCTGCTTTCCGTTGGCGGGTATGTCCTTTCGTTCTGGAACTTCCGGCTGACCCGGGAGGCGGAGGGCACCCTGCACATCCGGCGCGGACTGATCACCACGCGTTCGGTGTCCATTGAGGAGGAACGACTCCGCGGCGTCGAAGTAAAGGAACCCTTGCCGCTGCGCATGGCCGGCGGAGCCAAACTCACCGCGATCGCGGGCGGCTTGCGCGAGGGAAAGGGCGGCGACAAGGGTGGCGGGCTTCTGCTGCCGCCCGCACCGATCGGACGCGTCCACGAGGTCGCGGCCGACGTGCTGCAGGAGAGCTTCGACCCCGTCACTGTTCCCCTGACCCGGCATCCGCGACGGGCGTTGAACCGCCGGATCAACCGCGCGGCCGGCGGGGTCCTGATTCTCGCGGCGTTGTTGTTCTTCTTGGCGTGGATCGATTTCCTGCCTTCGTGGATGTGGCAGGTCGCGCTCATCCTGGTGCCGTTCGCCGCACTCGTCGGCTGGGACCGTTACCGCAACCTCGGGCACGCGATCGTCGGGCGCTACCTCGTCAGCAGGTCCGGCTCGCTGGCACGGACGACGGTGGCGGTCCGCCGCGAAGGGCTCATCGGGATCGTCGTCGAGCCGCTCGTTCTTTCAGCGCCGCGCCGGGCTGATCACCGTGATCGCCCCGATCGCGGCGGGCAAGGGCGCCTACCACGTCGTCGACGTCGGCGAATCGGCCGGACTCGCGATGGCCGAACAGGCCGCGCCCGGTCTGCTCACCCCGTTCCTGCGACGTTCGCTTGCCACGGAGCGGGACGACGGTTGACGTTTCACGTTCACCGCTCGTAGCTTGATGGTCGCCGTCCGAATGCAGTTGCCCGCATTTGAAGACTCGCGAAAGGACGGCGAATGTTCGGCAGGAGCCTGCGTAAAAGCGTGCTGGCCATCGCGGCCGGTATCGCCCTGTTCTCCGCCTTCGCCACGGCCTCCACGGGAACGGCACTTCACGAGGCTGGATCTACTACAACAAGCAACAGGTCGGTTCGTTCCGCTGGATCTTCAGCCTGCGCCAGGTCACCGGCAACCACAAACCCACCGTGCTGATCTGGGGCACCACCGACCCCATCCGCGACGCGCTGAGCGCGATCCAGTTCCAGCCGCCGAACGGTGGACACTGGGATTACCGCCCGGGGCACAACAACGGCGGTGGAAAACTGTTCAAGCAGTACCCGCACGAGTCGATCGACATCAAGAAATGGGCCCAATGCGAGCTCATCGGCAATATGCTGACCGGCATTGCGCAGATGGCGTGCTGCCCACTGAAGGCGCCGTCCGCGACCTGTAAGGGCGTCGAGGTCCTGAAATTCGAGGAAGCGGCGGCAGGTGCCGGGCTCGTGAGTGATAGTGATGGTTATTGAGCCGAAAGGCAA
This sequence comes from uncultured Actinomycetota bacterium, assembly GCA_963766045.1. Taxonomy (GTDB): domain Bacteria; phylum Actinomycetota; class Actinomycetes; order Mycobacteriales; family Pseudonocardiaceae; genus Amycolatopsis. The sequence continues at coordinate 1,282,020 of CAVXYN010000004.1, forward strand.
AGGTGTCGTGTCGGACTTCGACCGGACACTGGTGTCACGGTTGCCCCGCTCTCGTCAGAGATCACGTCGGCGGGGTAGTGAAGGGCTCCTTCACTACCCTCAGGGTAGGCAAGGAGGCCTTCACGGCAGGCTGAACGCCTGCGCGGGGGTGACCCACCCACGCCGCCTTTGCCCAATCCCTCAATAGAACCGTCATTACCACTCACGAGCCAGGCACCCGCTGGACAGGCCTGCTACCTGTACCCGGTCACGTCCGCGGGTTTGCCCGGGTCCTGGACCTCGACGAGGTACCGCCAGCAGTCGGGACGGCTGCCGTCGAGATCCGTGAATCCGTACACCTTCGCCAATTCACCACTGGACACCGATTGCCCGTTCCAGCGAGTCACCTCGGGATCCCCGGCCAGCGCCGCGATCGCCCGGCCGACGAAGGCCGGACTTTCAGAAATGGCGAAATGCGGCTGGACCTTCGTCGCGTCCAGCCAATTCTCTTCGGTGACCTGATACGCCTCGAGCATCGCCTCCGACCGCAGCCAGCCGGGCGTGACCGCCACCGCCGTACCGCCATGCGACTTCAGCTCGTGCCCCAGCGCGAACGCCATCCGGTTCACAGCGGTCTTGGCCAGATCGTAGAAGAACGAAACCCGGTAGTTCTCCGAGTTGTACTCGGTGGTGCCGTCGTTGACCTCGATGACGAGCGCACCCGGGTTCCTGATCATCAGCGGCAACGCGAAATGGCTGGTGATGGCGTGTGTGTCGATCGCCAGCCGCAGGGTGCGCAGTCCGGTGTCCAATGTGGACTCCCAGACGGTCTTGTTCCATTCGATGGGCGCGCCGTAGATGTCGTTGACCAGGATGTGCAGGGCGCCCTGTTCGGCGTCGATCCTGGCCACCAGTTCGCGGACCTCGTCGGCGACGAGATGGTCCACCTTGATCGCGATTCCGTGTCCGCCCGCTTCGCCGACGAGCGACGCGGTCTCCTCGATCGTTTCCGGACGATTCATTTCCGATTGCTGGGAACCACTGCTTCGACCGGTCACGTAAACGGTCGCGCCGGCAGCCCCCAGCTGTACGGCAATTCCTCGCCCTGCGCCACGAGACGCCCCGGTGACCAGGGCGATCTTGCCTGCCAATGGCTTTTCCATGGTCACGAACCTAGTGCCTGCGTCCGTTCATGGACCAAAGACCCTGGTCCGGAATTCACACAATGTGCTAGTTTCCTGACTCTTTGTGATAGCGACGGTAATTGACCCAGCGAGAGGTCGAGATGACGCCTGCCGCAAGAACCGTGAACGGCTCCGCTCCCCCGAAACGCACCCCGGGCGCGAGCAGCTCACGAAAAGTCCTCCAGCTGCTCCTGTCGTTCTCCGAGCGCCGGTGGGACGCGAGCGTCGCCGAACTCGCCGCGACGATCGGCACGCCGGTCGCCACCACATACCGCTATGTCGCACTGCTCAAGGAACTTCAGCTGCTGGAGGAGGGGAAGACCGGCCGCTACCACGTGACCAGCCAGGTGATGCCGCTCGCCAGGGCCGCGCAGCTGGCAAACGATCTGGCCAGGCTGGCACGGCCGACCATGGAGGAGGCGGCCCGCGATCTCGGCGAAACCGTCCTGCTGTTCCAGCATTTCGGCGATTCCGCGGTCTGCGCGGACCGGGTCGAATGCGAGCGGGCGATGCGGTTCACCTTCCAGCCCGGCCATTCCGTCCCGCTCGGCGCCGGCTCGTCCGGCAAGATGTTGCTGGCCATGCTGCCGGAAGGCGAACGCGAACGACGGCTCTCGTCGATCGTCCAGCGCCGCGGTCCGAGCGTCCGCGAAGAGGTCAAACGCGCCGGGATCAACCGCTATTCGGTCAGCTGGGGCGAGCTGGACGAAGGCGTGTGGTCGTGTGCGGTCCCGATCCCGGGCGTCGGGCACCGGCCTGCCGTGCTGAGCATGGCCGCGCCGGCGACCCGGATCAGCGACGACTCGAAACGGGCCGCCATCGCCTCGCTGCAGTCGTACGCCAACCGGATCCACCGGATCGTCTCGTCGTTCACCCTCTGACCCCGCGCTAATTCGCGCGCTTTCGAAGGGCGGACCGGGTAGAACCGGTCCGTGATCCGACCTGCCACCGCTGAGGACCTGCCGCGCCTCCAGGACATCGAACGAGCCGCGGGCGAACCGTTCCGCGCACTCGACATGGCCGCGATCGCCGACGACGACCCGCCTTCACTGGCGGACCTCGAGGCGTTCCGGCAGGCCGGCCGCGCCTGGCTCTGCGATCTCGGCGAAGGTCCGGTCGCGTACCTGCTGGCCGAGGTCGTCGACGGGTACGGGCATATCGAGCAGGTGTCGGTCCATCCGGACCACGCGCGGCGCGGCCTCGGACGGCAACTCATCGACCACGCAGCGGCCTGGGCGACGCGAGAGGGCCTCGCGGGCCTGACGCTGACGACCTACGCCGACGTCCCGTGGAACGCGCCGTACTACGCCCGGCTCGGCTTCGCGACCCTCGGCGAGGACGACCTCACCGACGGTCTGCGTGCCGTCCGCACCCACGAAATCGCCCGTGGCCTGGATAAATGGCCGAGGGTGACCATGCGGCGATAACCCGGGTGGGGGGTACCATTGGGCGCGTCGATCGAACGTGTGTTCTACTCTTGGCGCCGGCCCCGGAGGGGGAAGCTCCGCGGGCCGGCATCGGACTTCGAGGAGACACGATGGCGGTCAAGATCACCCATCTCACCAACGGCCAGCAGGTGCGGTTCGCCAACGCCGACGGCGCGCGCCGCTACGCCGAAATCATCGGTGGTGGGGTCGACAAATGGCGATTCACCGTGGTCAGCGGCTACGAGCTGCCGGAAATGTCGGGGCGGGTGGTTAATGTGCCGGTATGGCCTATGACTTCCAGATAGCTTTGGACTGCGCCCATCCCCACGAGCTCGCCGACTGGTGGGCGGAGATGCTCGGATGGGAGGTCGAGCCGAGCAACGAGGACTTCATCCGGGAGATGGTCGCGAAGGGGTACGCGACCGAGGACCAGACCACCACCCACAAGGGCGTGCTGGTCTGGCGAGAAGGCCAGGCGATCTTCCATCCGGAGTCCAAACAGCGGTTCCTGTTCCAGCTGGTGCCCGAGGAGAAGACGGTGAAGAACCGCATGCACCTCGACATCCGGATGGGCGCGGACAAGATCGAGGCCGAGCTGGAGCGGCTGACCGCGCTGGGGGCGAAATTCCTGCACCGGGGGAAACAGGGCCCGCACGAGTGGATCACCATCGAAGACCCCGAGGGCAACGAACTCTGCCTCTCGTGAGCGGCCCGCCGGTGGGTCACTCGCACTGGGGGTGCGTTATGAAAGGACCCTTCATAACGAATTTTGTTATGAACGGTCCTTTCATAACAACCAGTCGCTGGTCGTGTCACGCAGGCGCCGCGGGCTGCCGTGCCCAGCCGCCGGGAAAGTCCTAGACCGCCAGCCGGTCCAGCGCCCGCGGCAAAGCGGAAGCCAGCAGGTCAAGTTCGGCCTCACCCGCGATCAACGGCGGCGACATCGCGATGCCCTTGCCGAGCGGCCGCACCAGGACGCCTTCCTCCCGCGCCGCGCGCTGCAGCCGTCCGGGCGCGCCGGGATCCGCCGAGAGTACGTCGGCCTTCAGTTCCACGGAGGCCAGGAAGCCCAGCCCCGCCCGGATCTCGCCGACCAGCGGATGCGACGCCAGCCCGGAGAGCGCGTCCGCGAGCGGTTTCTCCAGTTCGCGGCCGCGCGGGATGAGTTGCTCGCGTTCGTAGATGTCGAGGGTCGTGTTCGCCGCGGCGCAGGCGACCGGATGTCCCGCGTAAGTGGCACCGTGACGCAGCATCGGCGCACCGGGCGCGCCGGTGAAGAACGGTTCCGCCACCCGAGGCGCGACGATCAGCGCGCCCAGCGGGATCGTCCCGCCCGTGATGCCTTTCGCCGTCGTGATCATGTCCGGCTTCACGTCCCACCGGTCGATCCCGAACCAGGTCCCGAGCCGCCCGAACGCCGCGATCACGCAGTCCGCGACGAACAGGACATCGTGTTCGCGGCAGATCTCGGCCACCGCCTCGAGGTAACCGTCCGGCGGCAGCAGCACTCCGCCCGCGCCGATCACCGGTTCGCAGAAGAAGGCCGCCACCCTATCCGGTCCGATTCGCTGGATCTCCGCTTCCAGCGCCGGCGCACTGTCGTACGGCACGTGCGAGACATCGCCCGGCAGCGGCCCGAAGCCCGCCGCGTTGGCAGCGATACCGCCGACGGCCGTGCCGAAGCCGTGGGTGCCGTGATAGCCCTGCACCCGCCCGATGACGTGCACCTTTTCGGGTCGTCCGGTATGCGAGAAATACGATCGGGCGATCTTGACCGCGGTGTCGATGACGTCGCCGCCACCCGAACCGAGGAACACCTTCGACCCCGGAGTCGGTGCCAGCGCCGAGACGCGCTCGGCCAGTTTCAACGCGGGCTCGTTGGCGTAGTAACCGAACAGGTTGTACGAATCCAGGGTCCGCAGCTGCTCCGCCACGGTCTGCGCGATCTCCTCACGCCCGTGCCCGAAGTTCGCGTACCAGAGTGACGCGGTCGCGTCGAAATACCGCTTCCCCTCGTCGTCCCAGACGTAGGAACCCTGACCGCGGGTGATGACCAGTCGATCGCCGTCGACCGCTCCCATGTCCGCGAAGGGATGCCATAACGGATTCCGCGCGGACGCCGACGACACCATGGTCTTCCTCCTCAGCTCGTGCCCTCATCCTTACCCGGATCCGGCCGCGACGCGAACACTCCATCGTGCACAGTTCACGCCATCGACCTGTCCACTCTGTCCCCCGCGGTCCCCGTGAGCGGGACACCGGTTTTCGGTTCTACCTGGGGAAGTTCTCACGCCATCCCAACGGCCCATTGACCCTTCCGAGCCAGTCCTGTTGATTGTTGATTGAGTTTGTGCAAAGTTGCGCACTCCTGGGAGGATTCATGCGTCGTCTGACTGGCGCGCTCGTCGTCGCCTGCGCGCTCACCACCGTGTACGCCGTACCGGCCACCGCGGCCGAAAGCCCGCCCGTACCTTCGGAAGTACCCGCCGCGACCCCGCCGCTCGGCTGGAACAGCTGGAACAAGTTCGCTTGCAACATCAACGAACAGCTGATCCGCGAGACCGCCGACGCCATGGTGTCTTCCGGGATGAAGGCCGCGGGCTACCAGTACATCAACCTCGACGACTGCTGGGCCGAGAAGAACCGCACGCCCGACGGGAAGTACGAGCCGCACCGGACGCGTTTCCCCAGCGGTATCAAGGCTTTGGCCGACTACGTGCACGCGAAGGGCCTCAAACTCGGCATCTACACCAGCGCCGGGACGGAAACCTGCGCGAGGACCATGCCCGGTTCGCTCGACCACGAAGAGGTCGACGCGCAGACCTGGGCCGACTGGGGTGTCGACTACCTCAAATACGACAACTGCCACAACCAGGGCCGTCCCGCGCTCGAGCGGTACACGAAAATGGGCGAGGCGCTGAAGAAGACCGGGCGGCACATCGTCTACGCGCTCTGCGAATGGGGCGACAACAAGCCTTGGGAATGGGGTAAGAGCGCCGGTGCCCAGCTGTGGCGTACCACCGGCGACATCCGCGACACCTGGGCGAGCATGACCAGCCTGCTGGATCAGCAGGTCGGGCTCGAGGGCTACGCCGGTCCTGGCGGCTGGAACGACCCGGACATGCTCGAGGTCGGCAACGGCGGGATGACCGACACCGAGTACCGCTCACACTTCGCGCTCTGGTCGCTGCTCAACGCCCCGCTGCTGGCGGGGAACGACCTTCGCTCGATGTCCGAAGCCACCAAGAAGATCTTGATGAACAAGGAACTCCTCGCCGTCAACCAGGACTGGGGCGGCAAGCAGGGCCACAAGATCCGCGACGACGGTGACACCGAGGTCTGGGTCAAGCCGATGTCCGACGGTTCGACGACGGTCGTCCTGTTCAACCGCGGCAGTGCGCCCGCGATGCTGTCGAGCACCGCGGCCGAGGTCGGCGCCGCGGGTTCGCAGGGCTACCGGGTGCGGGATCTGTGGACCGGCAAGGAAACCGAGTCCGCCGGAGTGCTGCGGGCCGGGGTGCCGAGCCACGGTTCGGCGGTGTTCCGGGTCTGGCCCTCGAAGTACCCCAAGGCTGCGCCGCATACGACGCTCGCCATGCAGGCGCCCGAATACGCGGCCGCGGACAAGCCGTTCACCACGACTTTGCGGGTGTTCAACGACGGCAGCACCCCCGTGGTCGCGGGCAAGGTGAAGCTCGATGTTCCCGCGGGCTGGAAGGCGGACGGCCGCACCGACGCCTGGATTCCCTTTGTCGCGCCAGGGAAATCCTGGGAGAAGGCCTGGACCGTCCGTCCGGTGTCCCCCGCCGGGGATCGCATCGACGTGGCGGGGAACGTCGGCTACTGGACGGCGTGGGGGCAGCGCTCACTGAGCGCCGAGGGCAGTGCGCCCATGGTCACCGCACCCGCGGCCGGGACGACGGCGCTGTCGAAGGCGACGTTCATGGCAGCCGAAAACGGCTATGGACCGGTGGAACGCGGCACCAGCAACGGCGAATCGAAGGCCGGTGACGGGTACAAGATGAGCATCGCCGGAGTGGTCTACGAGGACGGGCTCGGCGTCCACGCGCCGTCGAAGGTGCGGCTGTACCTCGGTGGCAAGTGCACGTCCTTCAGCTCGTTCGTCGGCGTCGACGACGAGAAGACCATCGGCAGCGTGACCTTCGCGATCGTCGGCGACGGGAAGCAGTTGGCGGGCACCGACCTGATCAAACGCGGTCAGCCCGCACAACAGCTGACCGCCCAGCTCGCCGGAGTACAGGTGCTCGACCTCGTCGTCACCGACGGCGGCGACGGCACGAACTCCGATCACGCCGACTGGGCGGCCGCCGCACTGACCTGCTGAGCCCCTCCGGCACGCTATAAAGGGGCCTTTCATGGCAAAATTTGCTATGAAAGGCCCCTTTATAGCGTCCGTGGGGCAGTCAGGGGCGGCGATCGTACGCAGCGAGAAGCTGCTTCTCCGCATCCCGCAGGTACTTCTCCAAAGCCGTCTCGGCGGCACTGAACCGACCACGTTCAAGGTCCCGCAGGATCCGCTCGTGGCGCTCCAGGAACGGCTCGAAGAACGCGCGACTGTTCTCGGTCAGCACGAAGAAGAGCCGGGTCTCGGCCAGTACCTGTCGCATCGTCAAGCTGACCCGCTCGCTGCCGGCGAGATCACCGAGCGCCTGATGGAACGCGATACTCGTGGTCCCGACAACCTGCCAATCACCGTCTTCGGCAGCGGAGCGACCATCGCATACCGCCTGTTCGACCCGGGAAAGATCCACTGTGGACAGCTCGGCCGCGCGTCGCAGCGCGCCGCATTCGGTGACCCGCCGCATGACGTACAGATCCGCGATGTCCCGTGCCGTCAGCTCGCGCACGAAGACGCCGCGGTTGAGTTCGTGCACCGCGAGCCGTTCGTGCGCGAGGAGCTGGAACGACTCGCGCAGCGTGTTGCGCGAGACGCCCAAGGCCGCGCTGATCGCCGGCTCGGACAGCCGCGTCCCCGGTGGGAAGGCGCCTTCGGTGATGCGCTGGCGCAGGATCGCGGCGACGCGCTCCGCCGTCCCGCTGCGTTCGAGCAGGTACCGATCGCGCGCCAGCGTTCCCTCGGCGTCCACAGTGGACACGGTGGGCTACCGGACGCCGAGATCGAAGTCGAGACTGTACCGGTTGCCCGGCATGGCACCGGCGGATTTGGCGCCGTCGATCGGCAAGGCGATCCCGTTGATGAACCGGGATTCGTCGCTCGCCAGGAAGACGACGGCCTTCGCGACCTCCCACGCCTCGCCGACCCGCGCAGCCGGGGTGCTCGCGACCAGCGCGTGCTGCTTGGTCTCGAATTCCTCAGGTGAGGCCAGCGTGCCACGCAGCATGTCGGTGTCGATCGCGCCCGGGTTGACGGTGTTCGCCCGGATGCCCTGATGCGAGTGAGCGACCGCGATCGACTTCATCATGCCGACCAGCGCGTGTTTCGTGGCGTTGTACACCGGGTCGCCGGGGCGGCCCATCACACCGCCGTTGGACGACGTCGTGATGATGCTGCCCGTCTTGCGCTCGATCATCCCCGGCAGTACCGCCCGCGTACCGAGGAAAGCCGCCCGCACGTTGAGGGCGAAGATGTTGTCGAACTCCGCGAGCGTGGTGTCGGCCAACGGCTTGCCGAGGTGGATGCCGACGTTGTTGAAGAGCACGTCGACCCGGCCCGTCTCGGCCAGCACGCCGCGGACGAACTCGTCGACCTGGTTCTCGTCGGTGGCGTCCACAATGGAGTGGGAGCTGCCATCGACCTTCTCGGCGGGCTCGCGGATGTCGCTCGCGTACACGGTCGCGCCCTCCGCGATGAACTCCTTCACGGTGGCCAGGCCGATGCCCCGCGCACCGCCGAAGACCACCGCGACCTTGCCGGCCAACCGACCCATGCTCATCTCTTCTCTCTCAACGAAATCGCTGTGTAATCCTCCGGAAGCCGCACCAGGGCACCGGGTTCTCCGTGGTAGCGGACCTCGACGCCGTACAACTCACGCGCGGCGCCCATGGAAACGTAGCCGTCCACGACGTCGGCGAGTACGGCTTCGATTTCCCGTTCGAACGGATCGCCGTAACCGCCGCCGCCTGGGAGGAACACGTTCACCACGTCCTCCGATCGCAGGTTCACCCGGCTCTTCGGCTGCAGGACGACACCGCGGGTCAGCTCGAACCGGCCCGCCACCCCATCATGCCCCGAGTCCACTCCGGACGCCGGTCGAAGCACCCGATCGACATTCCCGTTGACACTCCAGGAGATTTTGCCGCGCGCCGCCATCGTCGTGCATTGACCGAGGCCGCCCCGGTGGCGTCCCGCACCACCCGAATCGTTCCGCAGCACCCGCTCGCGCTGCACCAGCGGCGCCATGGTCTCGATCACTTCGGTCGGCGTCGAACGCAGGCCACTGGGGAAACCAGTGGTGTTGAGGCCATCCTTGGTAGACCTTGCGCCGATACCGCCGGTTTGAAAGACGTTGAGCATGAACTCGGCACCGGACTCATCGACACCGCGCCAGATCGTCATCCACAACGCGTCCGCGCTGTGCGCCAACGCGTTGCCTGGTAACGCCTCGCGCAGCGCCGTGATGAGCAACGACGGCAGGAAATGCCCGATCAGATGCCGGGAAGCGACCGGCGCGGGCGGCAGGCAGTTCAGCACCGAGCCCTCGGGCGCGGTGACGTGCACCGGCCGGAACGAGCCCGCGTTATGCGGCACCTCAGGGGAAATCGCCGCCTTGACCGCGAAAGACGCATACGCCCGCGTGTAGTTCAGCACGACGTTGATCCCGCGACGGCTCTGCGGCGACGACCCGGCGAAGTCCAGGTGGATGTCCTCGCCATCGATTGTCACGGTGACCTTGAGAACGACGTTCTCGTCGTCGAAACCATCCGTGACCAGCTCGCTGGTGTAGGTCCCGTCCGGCATCCGGGCCAGTGCCTCGCGCAGCGCCCGCTCGGACCGGTTCATGATCTCGGCGGCGACGTCGTCCAGCGTGTCGAGTTCGAACTCCTCCAGCAGCCGCACCAAACTGGCGGCGCCGACCTCGTTACCGGTGACCTGCGCGTACAGATCGCCGATCGTCTCCTCCGGTGTACGCACGTTCGCCCGGATCAGCAGGTCGAGATCCGCGTTGACCACGCCCGCGCGGAGAAATTTCATGATCGGCAGCCGCAGGCCCTCCTCGAAGACCTCGTTGGCCTCGGCCGAAACCAGGCGCCCGCCGATATCCGGGGCATGACAACAGGAAGCGAACCAGGCGACCAGCCTGCCACGCAGGAACACCGGGGTGGCAACGGTGATGTCGTTGATCTGCCCGGCCGTCTGCCAGGGATCGTTGGTGAGCAGAACATCGCCTGGCTCCAGCGTCTCCGGCGGATACGCCGCGACGAAGTGGTGCATGCCCGTCGCCATCGCGTTGATATGGCCGGGAGTCCCGCCGACCGACTGCCCGATCATCTCGCCGCGCGAGTCGAACACCGCGCAGGCGAGGTCGAGCGATTCCCGCACGACAGAAGAGAACGCCGTGTTGACGAGCGCGCTCTGCTGCTCGGCCAGGATCGAATGCAGCCGGTTTCCCAGGACACCGACCAGAATCGGGTCGACGGTCATCCGGTCACCACCAGGCTGCCGTCTTCACGGACCGTGCAGCTCGCACCCGGCGGAACGACCACAGTGGACTCACGCTCCTCGACGATGGCAGGGCCCTCGACCCGGTCGCCCGGTTTGAGCTGGTATCGGTCGTACACCGCGGCGTCGGTGAATCCGCTTGTCGAAGGGAAAAACGCCGGACGCGAGCCTTTCCGCGGGTCGCCGTCAGCAGCGGCGGCTTTGAGTTTCAAGGTGACCTCAGGCGCCGGACCGCTCGATACGACCCGCCAGTTGAGCACCTCGACCGCGACGTCCGGGCCCGTGCGCTGGTACAACGTCCGGTATGTCTTGGTGAACTCCTCGACCAGCGCGTCGGGCCAACTCGCCTCATCGAGGTTCACGGGTACCCGGATTTCATAGCCCTGTCCGGAATACCGCATCTCGGCGATCCGGCTGTGCGTCACCTTCGCACTGTCCACACCGGACTTTTCCAGGAGCGCCGCGCCCTCGGATTCCATCTCGGCGAACAAGGAATCAACCTGACCCCAAGACAGGTCGAGCACCGCCGCGCGCGCCGAGCGCACGAAGTCGAAGGCCAGTGGCGCGGTGAGGAAGCCGACCGCGCTCATCACCCCGGCCGCGGGTGGGGCGACGACCTCGGGTGCGCCGAGCGCCCGTGCGACACCGACGCCATGCACCGGGCCGGCTCCGCCGAAAGTGAACATCGGCAGCTTCGCCGGGTCCTTGCCGCGCTCGACTGCGTGCACCCGGGCGGCGTTCGCCATGTCCTCGTTGACGCTGGCATGAATCCCCCAAGCGGCCTCTTCGACGCTGACACCCAGCGGCTCGGCGATCTTCGCCCGGATCGCCTCGCGCGCGCCCTCGGCGTCCAAGGTCATTCCCCCGCCGAGGAAATAGCCGGGGTCGAGGTAGCCGAGCACGAGGTCGGCGTCGGTCACGGTGGGCTCGGTGCCACCGCGGCCGTAGCAGACGGGACCTGGTTCGGAACCCGCCGAATCCGGGCCGACCGTGAGCAGACCGAGCGCGTCGATCCGGGCGATGGAGCCGCCGCCGACGCCGATCTCGATCATGTCGGTGACCGGGACCTTGACCGGCAGCCCGGAACCGGGCAGCAGCCGGTACTTCCGGTCCACTTCGAATTCGTGCGTCACCAGCGGCGCGCCATCGGAGATCATGCAGAGTTTGGCCGTGGTGCCGCCCATGTCGAACGCCAGCAGATCCGTCACCCCGGCCGCGGAACCGATGGCGGACGCGGCGAGCGCTCCACCGGCCGGACCGGATTCGAGGATGCGGATCGGGTATCGCGCGGCGGTGTCGACGGTCGCGATCCCGCCGTTGGACAGCATGATGTGCGGCGACGACCGGACCCCGGCCTCGTGCAGACGCCGTTCCAGGTCACGCAGATAACGCTCGGTGAGGTCCTGGACGTAGACGTTCGCGACCGTGGTCGAGGCGCGTTCGAACTCGCGGATCTCGGGGACGACCTCGCTCGACAGCGCGACCCGCAGCCTCGGCGCGACCTCCTTGAGCACGTCGGCGGCTCGGCGTTCGTGCTCGGGATTGGTGAAGGCGTGCAGGAAACAGATCGCGACGGCGTCGATCCCGCGAGCGTCCAGTTCACGGCCGAGGCGGGCGACGTAGTCCTCGTCCAGTCCGATGTGGACCGTCCCGTCGGCCAGAATCCGCTCGGGGACGTCGAACCGGAGATGCCGCGGGACCAGCGGGGTCGGCAGCTCGATGAGCAGATCGTACAACTCGTACCGATGTTCGCGCCGCATCTCGAGCATGTCACGGAACCCGGCGGTGGCGAGCAACGCGGTTCGGGAACCCTTGCGCTCGATCAGCGCGTTCGTGACCAGGGTGGTGCCGTGGACGAATTGCTCGACATCTGCCGCGTCCAGCCCCGCTTCGGCGAGTGTCCTTTTGAGACCTTCCTCGACCGCCCGCGCGGGTTCGTCGTGCGTCGTCAGGATTTTTCCGACGGCGACGACACCGGTGTCGTCGAGCACGCAGAGATCGGTGAAGGTGCCGCCGATGTCGGCACCTACGCGCAGCCTGCTCACTGAGCCTCCTTGCGATACCACCGAGGAGACGTGTTGAGCGGTGGCTTGAGCTTTGCGCGCACGACGAGCACGTTCGGTTCGTCGGACTCGACGAACTCACCGAGCAGCCTCCGGAACGCGCGCCCGAAGCCGGAGACGCGGTCCGCGTGGACGCCGAACGACCTGGCAAGGCCGACGAAATCGGGGCTGTCCCAGTCGACGCCCCGGCGTGGCAGGCCGGCGCGATCCTGGTCGTACCTGAGCATTCCGTAGCCACCGTCGTCGACGATGATCACCGTGACCGGCAGCTGTTCCTGCGCCAGCGTGGCGAGATCCCCGCAGCCGAACAGGAAACCGCCGTCGCCGCTGATGCAGATCGCCCGGCCCGCGCCCGCCGCGCCCGCGCCGAGGGACGCCGGGAAACCGTAGCCGAGGGTGCCCCAGCCCATCGGGTAGGCGAGTTTGCGGGGCGCGCGGACGCGATGGAAGCCGCCGACCCAGTAGCCCGCGACGCACATGTCCGAGACCACGACGGCGTCTTCCGGCAGTACCTCGTCCAAAGTGGACAGAAGGTCTGCCGCCTGCGGCTCCTCCTCCCGGATACGAGCCCTCAACCGCGCGGAGATTCTGGCCAGCCTGCCGACGAGAGCCGCTATCCCCGGCCGTTCCTCGACCTTGAGCGCCTCGGTGAGCACCTTCGCGTCGCCGACCAGGGTGATGTCCGGCTGGTAGTTCTTGGCGGCGTCGTCGGGGTCGACGTTGATCGCGATGAGCTTCTTCGGCTGGGGCATCAGCCAGTTCTGGGTCATCAGGCCGTCGAAGTCGGTGCCGATGGCGAGCACGACGTCGGCCTCGTCCCACAGTGCTCCGACCTCGGGCGCGTGCACGGGATTCGGTGCGAGGCAAGGATGATCGAGCGAAAGAAGACCGCGAGCGGCGAACGTCGTGAGCACCGGGGCGGCGAGCCGTTCCGCGAGCTTGCCGATCGCCTCACCGGCACCGGCGCGCAACGCGCCACCGCCGGCCCAGATCAGCGGACGCGTGGCCGTCGAAAGCAGCTGCTCCGCGGCGGAGAGATCCGGGACCTCGGCGTCCTTGCCGTGCGACGACGGCGGCTCCCGGCCAGGCGCCCGCGCGGACAGGAAGTCCGTGGGAATACCGACGTAGACCGGCCCGCTCTGCGGCTGGAGCGCGAGCCGCGCCGCACGGTGGATCGTGCTCACCACCTGGTCCGCGCCGCGCACGGTGAACCCGCCCTTGGTGACCGGCGCGAACATCGCCTGCTGGTCGGAGGTCTCGTGCAGCACGCCGCGCACCACACCGGGACGCCGCAGTGTCGATGGGATGTCGGTCGCGATGACCAGCATCGGCGCCGCCGACGCCATCGCCTCGCCGACGGCGCCAAGGGTGTTCGCCGCGCCCGGCCCGGTGGTCACCAGCGCGACCCCGAGCTTGCCGGTCGCGCGGGCGTAACCGTCGGCCGCGTACCCCGCCGTCTGCTCGTGCCGGACGCCGATGAGCCGGATGTCCGTACTGGCCAGCGACTCCCATAACGGCAGGTTGTGCACCCCAGGGAGACCGAAGACGACTTCGGTCCCGAGAGCGGTCAGCGTGTCGGCCAGATGCTGGGCTCCGGTGGGTGAAGGCACCCTCCGGATATTGCCAGATCGTTCAACGATCCGGCAACCATCACTGTGTCTCGACCGGTCACATGCGTGCAAGGAAAGGCAACACGTGTGTGGCCCCTCCAATCACGCGTATGGCCCTTCTGATCACACGTGTGCCCCGGTCAGGTGTAGAGGCCGGAGGCGTAGTTGGCGGGGTCGTAGTAGGTCTCGAGGTCGGCGAGGGTGTCGTCCGGGCGTTCGAAGGTTTTCGAGATCTGGGCGCGGGGTGCGACGGCGGTCGGGGACCAGGTCTCGGGTGCCCAGAGGTGGGACCGCATGAAGGCCTTCGAGCAGTGATGGAAGATTTCGTCGATGTCGACGACCAGCGCGAGGTCCGGCCGGTTCCCCTTGACGATCATGTCGTCGAAGAACGGCGCCTCGCGTACGAGCCGCGCCCTGCCGTTGATCCGCAACGTGTCCCCGCGCCCCGGGATCAGGTAGATGAGCCCGACATGCGGGTTCGACAGTACGTTCCGGAACCCGTCCGCCCGCCGGTTGCCCGGCCGTTCCGGGATCGCGATCCGCGTGTCGCTCAGGACCCGCGTGAAGCCGGCCGGGTCGCCCTTCGGCGAAACGTCGCACGTGCCATCGGACGCGGAGGTCGCGACCAGCACGAACGGCGACGCCGCCAGCCACTGCCTGTCCAGCTCGTGCAGCTTCGGCCGGGCCTTGTTCGCGGTCCGCTCCAGCGGAGGCGCCAGGATCTCGCGCAGCTCCGCTTCGGAGGTGACTTCGACGAATCCCTCAGACAATGTTGTGCTCCCTCGCGACGGCCCGGTCGCCGGCGAACCGCCGGACGTCGAGCTCGGTGACGTCGATGGCCGGGGCACGGCCCAGGTACAGGTCCCGCACGATCTCCCCGACGGCCGGGCCCATCTGGAACCCGTGTCCCGAAAACCCGGTCGCGTAGAAGAACCGCGACACCTGCACGCTTTCCCCCACGATCTGGTTGTGATCGGGGGTGACTTCGTACAGTCCCGCCCAGCCGCTGCGGATCCCCGCGTCGAGCACCGCGGGTACCCGGCGCGCGGCCAGCTCCGCCAGCTTAGGCAACCACTCGCCCGGCTGGTAGCGAGTATCGAATCCCGGATCGCCATCGCCGTCGCAGAACGACATCGCCAGGCCGAGGCCTTCACGGTGGAAGTAGAACGCCGACGGCATCTCGATGGTCAGCGGGAGCGATTCGGGCAGATCGGCGATCGGCCCGGTGAAGACGACCTGCCGCCGGAACGGCCGCACCGGCAGGTCGACGCCGGCGAGCTCGCCGATCCGTCCCGACCAGGCGCCCGCCGCGCAGACGACGGCGCCGGTCCGCACAAGCCCGGCGCTGGTCAGGACACCGGTGATCTCGTCGCCGTCCCGTTCGATGCCGACGACCTCGACCCCCGTGCGGATCACCGCCCCGTGCCCGCGGGCCGCCCGTGCGTACCCCTGGACCGCGGAATCCGGAGTGGCCTTGGCATCCTCCGGCGACCACAGCGCCGCGACCACGCCGTCGGTCTCGATCAGCGGCGAATACCGCCGGGCTTCGGCGGGTTCGACGAGTCTGCTGTGGACACCGTACGAATTCTGCAGCTCGACGCAGCGCTCGAACTCCGGTAGATCCGCCGCGTCGGTGATCAGGTACAGGTAGCCGTCGCGGCGGAAGTCGATCTCGGCGCCGTACGTGTCGGCGAACGAGCCGTACTCGGCCAGCCCGCGCAGCCCGATCTCGATGTTGACGGGGCTGGTGAATGACGACCGGATCCCGCCGGCGGCCTTGGCCGTCGATCCACCGCCGAGCATGTCCCGCTCCAGGAGCAGAACCCCGGCGCCGGCCGCGGCCAACCGGTACGCGCAGCTGACTCCGATGATGCCGCCGCCGATCACGACGACGTCGGCCTGTTCTGGCATCGCGTTCATATCCGTTCGTCCTCCGGTGGCGGGCCGGGTGGGGTGCCGTCACCGAACGGACGGCCACCCAGCTCGTCGCGCCCGTGCGGCGTGGTCCAGCCCGAAAGGTCCGGCCCGAGCGGCACGATCCGCGTCGGGTTCACCTGCTCGTGCACCGCGTAGTAGTGCCGCTTGATGTGGTCGAAATCGACGGTGTCGCCGAATCCCGGTGTCTGGAACAGATCCCGGGCGTAGCCCCACAACACCGGCATTTCGGTCAGTTTGTTCCGATTACATTTGAAATGGCCGTGGTACACCGCGTCGAAGCGGACGAGCGTGGTGAACAACCGGATGTCCGCCTCGGTGATGGTGTCGCCGACGAGGTAGCGCTGCTTTTCGAGCCGCTCGGAAAGCGCATCCAGCCGGGTGAAGAGCCGGGTGTAGGCGTCCTCGTACGCGCCCTGCTTGCTCGCGAACCCGGCCTGGTACACGGCGGCGTTCACGTCGGCGTAGACCGACGCGTTGACCTCATCGATCTCGGCACGCAGCCGTTCGGGATAGAGCTCGGGCGCGCCGGGCCGCTGAAGACTGGTCCATTCGGTGGAAAAATCGAGCGTGATCTGGGGGTGGTCGTTGCTCACCAGCCGCCCGCTCGGAATGTCCACAATGGCCGGAACGCTGATCCCGCCCATGTAGTGCGGATCCGCCGCGTGATAGGCCTCGGCCAGGTATTTGATGCCGAGCACGGGGTCTCGGTCATCGGGATCGAGGGTGAAGCGCCAGCTCTTGTCGTCCTGGATCGGGTCTGCCACCGCCACTCCCAGTGCCTGCTCCAGCCCTAGCAGCCGCCGGACGACCAGCCCTCGGCTCGCCCAGGGACAGGCCCGGCTGACCACCAAGCGGTATCTCCCCGCTTCGACCGGCCAGCCGTCGCGGCCGTCGGCGGTGATGCGTGCGTCGAAACGGTTGGCGGACCGGCGGAACTCACCCGTCTTCGGATCGGTCGGGATCGTCATGTCAGCCACCCTAAAGCGTGAGAAGGTGGTTGCGGTGTGCGTAGACTCTGGCACCCGGCGTGCTTGCACGTCGCCGCGCGGAAGGTGGTCCCCACGATGCCGTTGATGCCTGTGACCGACTCGATGTTCCTCCTCGTGGAGACCCGCGAACATCCGATGCATGTCGGCGGCCTCCAGCTGTTCAAGAAACCCGAGGGCGCCGGCCCGGACTATCTGCGCGACGTCCGCAAGAACCTGCTCGAATCGGACAACATGCGCGATGTCTTCCGCCGCCGTCCGGCGAGGCCGGTGGGCACCGCGGGGCATATCGCCTGGGCCACCGACGCCAATCTCGAACTCGACTACCACTTCCGGCATTCGGCGCTGCCGCAGCCGGGACGGATCCGTGAGCTGCTGGAGCTGGCGGGCCGCTGGCACGGCACTCTGCTCGACCGCCACCGCCCCCTGTGGGAGATCCACCTGGTGGAGGGCCTGCAGGACGGCCGGTTCGCGATCTACAGCAAGATCCACCACGCCCTGATGGACGGCGTCTCGGCACTGCGGCACCTGCAGGGAACGCTGTCGGACGACCCGGGCGACCTCGACTGCCCGCCGCCGTGGGGCTCCAGGCGCAAGGCCGAAGGCTCCCGCAACGGCAAGGCGTCCGTCTCGGTGCTCCAGACCGCCGGAAAGACGATCAACCAGCTCGCCGGGATCGCGCCCGCCGCGATGCGGGTGGCGCGGGAGGCGTTCCAGGAGCACACGCTCACCCTTCCGTCGCAGGCGCCGAGGACGATGCTGAACGTCCCGATCGGCGGTGCCCGGCGGTTCGCGGCGCAGAACTGGTCGCTGGACCGCGTGCGCAAGGTCGCGACCGCGGCCGGTGTGTCGCGCAACGACGTCGTCCTCGCGATGTGCTCGGGAGCGCTGCGGGACTACCTGATCGAACAGGGCGCGCTTCCTGACGTGCCGCTGATCGCCATGGTCCCGGTTTCCTTGCGCCGTAAGGGAGATGACGCCACGGGCAACAACATCGGCGCGCTACTGTGCAACCTCGGGACTCATCTCACCGACCCGGCGGCGCGGCTCGCGACGATCAACGCGTCCATGCGCAACGGCAAGAAACTGTTCTCGGATCTGACGCCGCTGCAGACGCTCCTGCTCTCCGGGATCAACGTCGCCCAGCTCGGCGCCTCGCCGATCCCGGGCATCGTGAACAACACGCGGCCGCCGTTCAACCTGGTGATCTCCAACGTGCCGGGGCCGCGCAAGCAGATGTACTGGAACGGCGCCGCGCTCGACGGCATCTATCCGGCGTCCGTGCTGCTCGACGGGCAAGCCCTGAACATCACGCTGACCAGCAATGGGGACAACCTCTGCTTCGGGATCACCGGCTGCCGCCGGAGCGTCCCGCATCTGCAGCGCATCCTCACCCACCTCGACACCGCGCTCGCCGAACTGGAGCATGCGGCGTCGATAGGGCGCGGCTGACGGTTCAGGGCTCGTGAGTGGTAATGACGGTTAGAACCGTCATTACCACTCACGAGACGTCAGCTCCCGTCGGACGTGTAGATGGCGCCTGGGGTGATGGTGTAGAGCTGGCCGTCGGGGCCGGCGACCTCGTCACGCGTACGGCCGAGGTCGGTGAAGATCTTGCCGCCGCTGCCGCTCAGGTTCGTCTTGTAGGTGCCGCCCTTGAGCGAAGCGATGAACAGCGAGCCCTTGTAGAAGGCCAGGCCGCTCGGCGTCGCCGACGACGTCGGCCAGGTCTTGACCGGGTTCGTCATCCCCGCGTCGCCGCATGAGCCTTCGCACTTCGGCCAGCCGTAGTTCTTGCCCGGCTCGATCTTGTTCAGCTCGTCGACGTCACTGGCACCGATCTCCGAGATGTACAGCTGCCCGCCGGCCCAGGTCAGGCCCTGGACGTTGCGGTGGCCGTAGGAGTAGACGCGGCTGTTGAACGGGTTGCCCGGCGCGGGGGCGCCATCGGTGGTGACGCGCAGGACCTTGCCGCCGAGGGAGTTCTTGTTCTGCGCGTTGTTGCCGTTCTGGCCATCGCCGGTGCCCGCGTACAGGAAGCCGTCCGGACCGAACCTGATCCGCCCACCGTGATGGAACTGCGAACCACGGGGGATACCGGTGACGATCGGGGTCGGTGTCTCACCGAGCTTCAGCTTGGCGATGCGGTTGTCGGAGCTGGTCGTGTAGTAGATGAAGACCGTCTTGTCGACGGCGTACTTCGGCGAGACGGCGATGCCGAGCAGGCCCGCCTCCTTGGTCACGCTCACCCCGGAGATGGTCTGCACCTTGGTGACCTTGCCCGCCTTGTCGATCGTGCTGATCGTCTTGGCGTCCTTCTGCGTGAAGACACCGGTGCCGTCCGGCAGGAAGTCGATCGCCCAGGCCTGGTTCAGGCCTTTGGCGATCTGCTTCCTCGCCTGGATCGACACATCGTCAGACGGTGCCGCGGTGGCCACCGCGGGTCCGGCCATGATGGCCGCGGTCGTGGCCGCCGCGGCCACGACGGCGAGATTGCGACATAAGGACATTGACGCCTCCTTCAGCTACACCCCTGGAGCTCGGACGGCGGGGGACGGGTGGTCGGGGAACACCCATCGAGTTGGATACAAACACACCGGGTGTGACCCGGACACCACTGGACGGGCTACGGAAAGCGCTTACATCTGATCTATCCGTGCGCCGAGCGTGACCATACCGTCATATCGATCCGCCATAGGTAGGAAACTTTACAAATACCGTGAGAACTTCGGCCGTACATCTGGCCAGCGGCGAGGCGGCGCTTCTACTGTGGCGGGGCTCGGACCGGCCCGTTCCCATGTGGACGTACCGGCGGTGAACACTAGTGATCCGAGGAGTACAAGATGATCGAAACCACCGAAGTATGGACGACGCCCGACTTCGTCGAGTACGAAACTCCCATGGAGGTCACCGCTTACGCGGCCCGCATGGAGGACTGATTTCCCATCCGGTGGTGGGGGCCGCTCCCCCACCACCGTGCCGCCGTCCCATTCAGTGAGCACCCCGGCAGCCGGAGGCACGAAGATGTCCCTCTCACCGATGAATTCATCGGAATTCATGGCCGCGTTGCGCGGCCTTTCCCACCGGTACTGGGGAACGCATCCGTTCCATCACCGAATGCACGGCGGCGAACTTTCCGAACACGAGCTGAAGATCTGGGCGGCGAACCGCTGGTACTACCAGTGCATGCTGCCGCAGAAGGATGCGGCGATCATCAGCAACTGCCCGCTCCCCGAGATCCGGCGCGAATGGCTGGACCGCATCGTCTACCACGACGGCGCACAGGCGGGCGACGGCGGAATCGAGCGCTGGCTCCGGTTGTGCACCGCGGTCGGACTCGACCGTGAAGAGGTTCTCGATCAGCGGCACGTCGCGCCCGGCGTCCGGTTCGCCGTCGACGCCTACGTGAACTTCGCCCGCACCAAGCCGTGGCTCGAAGCCATCGCTTCCGGGTTGACCGAGATGTTCGCCGGCCATCTGATGCAGCGACGTGTCGCCGACATGCTGGCGAACTACTCGTGGATCGCCCGCGAGGACCTCGCGTACTTCACCAACCGCATCGACAAGGTTTCCGGCGAAGGCAAGGGAACCCTCGACATCGTCGTCCGGCACGCCGTCACCCGTGAACAGCAGGAGAAGGCGATCGCCGCACTGTCGTTCAAAACCGACGTGCTCTGGTCCATGCTCGACGCCATCGAGCGCGCCGCGGCCAAGGAGTAGGAATGGCCACCATCACCGTCGGCTCCATCCCCCGGCTTCGGCGCGGGGTCCGGCTGACCTATGACCAGACCAGGGAAACGCACGTCCTGCTGTTCCCCGAAGGTGTACTCGTTCCCAATCCGACAGCGGCCGCGGTGCTGAAACTCTGTGACGGCACCACGGACGTCACGGCGATCACGGCCGCGCTGCGCAAGCACTACACCGGCGTGCGCGAAGAAGAGATCTTGGACGTCCTGTCCAGGCTGGGAGATCGGCGGATCGTCGAATGGACCTGAACATCGACACCTCGACCGCGGCAGCGCCGCTCGGGATGCTGGCCGAGCTGACCCATCGCTGCCCGCTGCATTGCCCGTACTGCTCCAACCCGGTCGAACTAATCACACGCGACGGCGAACTGTCCACAGAGCAATGGCTATCCGTGCTGACGCAGGCGCGGGAGCTGGGCGTTCTCCAGGTGCACATGTCCGGCGGGGAGCCGCTGGCACGGCCGGATCTGTCCGAGCTCGTCGAACACGCGACGAAATTGGGCTGCTACGTCAACCTGGTGACGTCCGGACTCGGACTGACCGAGTCCAGATTGGACGATCTGATCGAGCGCGGTATCGCGCATATCCAGCTGTCCGTCCAGGGCGCGACGGCACAACGCGCCGACCTGCTGGCGGGCGCGCGGGCACACGACCGGAAGCTCGTGGTGGCCGAACTGATCAAGAAGGCCGGGCTGCCGCTTTCGGTGAACGTCGTGCTGCACCGGCAGAATCACGACCAGCTGGCCGGAATCATCGAACTGGCCGAGAAAATGGGTGCGGACCGGCTCGAACTGGCCAACACCCAGTACTACGGCTGGGCATTGCAGAATCGCGACGCCCTGATGCCGACCCGGGAACAGCTCGCCGAAGCCGAACCGATCGTACGAGCGGCCACCAAGCGGCTACGCGGCACGATGGAGATCATCTACGTCGTGGCCGACTACTACGAGCCGTACCCGAAACCGTGCATGTACGGCTGGGGTGCGCGGCAACTGACCGTGGCACCGAACGGGAACGTGCTGCCCTGCCCGGCATCGACGGCGATCAAGACGCTGGAATTCGACAACGTCAAGGACACGTCGCTGGCGCGGATCTGGTACGAATCGGATTCCTTCAACGCTTATCGCGGCGAGGACTGGATGTCGGACACGTGCCGAACCTGCGACCGGCGCTCGATCGACTTCGGTGGCTGCCGTTGCCAGGCTTTCCAGCTCACCGGGGACGCCGCGGCGACCGACCCGGTCTGCTCGCGTTCGCCACAGCGCGACGTCGTCGACCTGATCCTGGCCACGCCGCCCAAGACCGACGAACTGGTGATGCGTAAACAAACGGTGGCGCCGCGGTGAGGGTGATCCTGCTCGGAACCGCGGCGGGTGGCGGGTTCCCGCAGTGGAACTGCGCGTGCGCCCTGTGCAGGTCGGGTGCCCCGCCACGGAGCCAGGACTGTGTCGCGGTGAGCACGGACGGCAAGGGCTGGTACCTCCTCAACGCCTCCCCCGACATCCGCGCGCAGATCCTTGCCACCCGAGCACTTCGGGCCGGCCCTGGCCCGAGGGAGATCCCACTGCGCGGCATGCTGCTCACCGACGCCGAACTCGACCATTCGCTGGGCCTGCTCATGCTGCGCGAGGCGGGCGGGCTCCCGGTGTGGGCACCGGACGCCGTCCTGCACGCGTTGTCGGATCATTTCCCGGCGCGGTCGATCATCGACGGCTACGGCGGTTGGGAGTGGCTCCGGTCGGCCGAAGTCGCCATCGATGGGCTCCGGGTGCGCGTGCTCCCGGTGAGCGACAAACAGCCGAAGTACGCGCGCTCGTCCGCTGAGGACGGTCCGTGGGTGGTGGCCTACCGGATCGAGGATCCGCTCACGGGCGGCGTTTTCGTTTACGCGCCGTGTCTGAAGAGATGGCCCGAAGGGTTCGACGCGTTCACCGACGGGGCGAGCCTGGTGTTGCTGGACGGCACGTTCTACGCGCCGGACGAGATGTCGGGCGCCACCCGGGCCGAGGTCGGGGACGGCGCCCAGCTGGCGATGGGACATCTGCCGATCGCCGGCCCCCATGGCAGTCTCGCGAAGATCCAGGAACGGCCCGGTCCACGCTGGGCCTACACGCACCTGAACAACACGAACCCGGTGGTGGATCCTTCGACTCCCGAATACGCCGCCGTCCTCGCGGGCGGGGCGGAGCTACCAGGAGACGGCACCGAGTTCAAGCTCTGACCACCCGAGAGTGTTATGAACGGATCTTTCATAACAGAATTTGTTATGAAAGATCCGTTCATAACAACCGGTCGCGGGTCAGGCGATACCTTCGGGGCTAGCACCCGAGACCGGGACGGCGCCCTCGGTGAGGAGGTCGATCTCCGCCAGGTCGTCCGCAGTGAGGTCGACGTCGGCCGCGGCGAGGCTGGCTTCGATGTTGGCGGATTTCCGCGCTCCCACAATGGCCACGTGCACGCCCGGTTGCGCCAGCGTCCACGCGATCGCGAGCTGACTGACCGAAATCCCTTTGCCGGCGGCGAATTCCGTGAGCTTGTCGACGACGGCGAGGTTGCGGCGGAAGTTCTCCCCGGTGAACGCCGACGACCGCGAACGCCAGTCGGTCTTCTCGAAGGTCTTCTCCGGAGTGAACGATCCCGTCAGGAGGCCGCTGCCGAGCGGGCTGTACACGAGCACCCCGGTGTCGTGTTCCCGCGCATACGGCAGCGGGTCGGTCTCGATGTCGCGCCGGAACAAATGGTACGGAGGCTGCAGAGTCTCGATAGGACGGACCTTGTCGAACTCGGCGAGCCGAGCGGTGTCGAAATTGGAGACACCGAGGTGCCGGATCTTCCCGGCATCGACGAATTCCTGCAGAACGCCAAGGGTTTCCTCGGCGGGAGTGCCGGGGTCGGGCCAGTGGATCTGGTAGAGGTCGAGGTGGTCGATGTCGAGGAACCGGAGGCTGTCTTCGATTCCCGAGGTCAGCCACTCGCGACGAGAATCGCGCGGCCGTTCGGAACGCGGTTTGATCCCGCCCTTCGTGGCGATGACCAGGTCGTCGCGGTCACGTTTGAGTTCGTCCCGCAAGGCCTTCCCGAGCATCGCTTCGGATTTCCCGAAGCCGTACGCCTGTGCGGTATCGAAGAAGTTGACACCCAGTTCGCGAGCGTGGTGGATGGCGGCGATCGCCGTGTCCTCGTCGAACGAGCCCCAGTCGCCGCCGAGCTGCCAAGTGCCGAAGGCGATCTTCGAGACTTCGAGACCGCTCCTGCCCAATATCGTCGTACGCATACCTCCAGAAGAGCACAGACATCCGATCATTGCACCGGATCTCGGGGCTGCTTCCCGGCCAACGAAACCCCCAAATAGTCGTTTGACAGTCGTTGTTCCAAGATCCGATACTCGACCCATGCCCGAATCCCCGCGGCTCGACGAACTTCGCGTGCTCGCCCATCCGGTCCGACTGCGAGTTCTGTCCCTTTTGACCGGTATTGCGATGAGTGCCGCGGAGGCCGCGCGTGAACTTGGTGAGACGCAGGCGAATCTCAGCTATCACATGCGGCGGCTCCACGAAGCCGGTCTGCTGGACGTCGCCGAAGAGGTCCAGATCCGGGGAGGCAAGGCGAAGCGCTATCGGCACGACCCGGAGTCCGGCAAGCGTTTCACCTCCGGGAATCCGGACGAGGAACAGCTTCTCGCCGCCGCGCTGGCCGAAGAACTCAAACGCCGCACCGAATTCCGCGCCACCGGCAAACGCGGATCGATGACCGACGCCGAGGTATGGGTCGACAAAGCGACCTGGGAGAGGGTGCTCGGACACGCGAAGGAACTCAGCGGGCTGCTGCATTCCGCCGCGAAGCCGCCACGAACGCCGGGCACGATCCACGTCAGTGCCACGGTCTCGCTCTTCGAAATGTCCCAGCAGTGACGACACTGCGCGCACCGTTGCGCCACCACAACTTCCGTTGGCTCGCCGCCGGCCGCACCTTCGGGGAATTCGGCAACGCCGTGGCCCCATTCGCCCTGGCGTTCGCGGTGATCGACCTGACCGGTTCGGCGGTGGACATCGGCATCGTCGTCGGCGCCCGGTCGGTGGCGAGTGTGCTGCTGTTGCTGTTCGGCGGCGTCCTTGCGGACAGACTGCCGAGATCGGTGATCCTGCAAGGCACCGAAGTCGCCGCGACACTGACGCAGGCGACGATCGCGGCAAGCGTCCTTTGTGGATTCGCGTCGATCCCGCTCTTGGTCGGGCTGAGCATTGTCAACGGTGCGGTGACCGCGATATCCGCGCCCGCCTCGGCATCGCTCACCCCGCTGACGGTGCCCGCCACCCTGCTGGCGCAGGCCAACGCGCTGGGCAGGCTGCTCTCGAACTCCGGCCGGATCGCCGGCGCCGGACTGGCCGGCATCCTGGTCACCGCGGCCGGCCCCGGCTGGGCACTGGCCGGCAACTCGCTGCTGTTTCTGCTCTCGGCGTTGTCCTACCGGCGGATCCGGCTCAACCGCCGCGAACGGATCCCTGGCAGCCGCCCGCTGGCGGAACTCGTCGACGGCTGGCGCGAGTTCCGTTCACGGACCTGGGTCTGGGTCGTGGTCGTCCAGTTCATGGTGGTGAACGCGGTCATCGCCGGCGGGATCATCGTGCTGGGCCCGATCGTTGCCGACTCCACCTTCGGCCGGTCCGGCTGGGGATTCGCCCTGGCCGTGCAGACGATCGGCTCACTGGTAGGCGGCGTCCTCGTAGCCCGGTGGCAACCCAGGCATGCGCTGTTCCTCGGCGTCGCGGTCATCAACCTCGAAGCGCTGCCGCTGCTGGTCCTCGGCCAGGCGCCGTGGCTGCCGCTCCTGCTGACGGCGATGTTCCTATCCGGGATCATGATCGAGCAGTTCGTCGTGGCCTGGGATGTTTCGTTGCAGGAGAACGTGCCTGAGGAGAAACTCGCGCGCGTCTATTCCTACGACATGCTCGGCTCCTACATCGCCCTGCCGGTGGGGCAGATGGCCGCGGGTCCTCTCGCGCACCACTTCGGCGTCCAGACGACGTTGATCGCGTGCGCGATCCTGATCGTGGTGACCACGTGCCTCGCCCTGTGCAGCCGCCAGGTGCGAACCCTGACTCGCAAGACCCACCCGGCGACCACCGAGCCCGCCTCCCCCTGACCGCCCGGCGGTAGCAAAGGTCCCTTGCTTCTTTCCGCAGGTCAGCGGCACAGCGGTAGCAAAGGTCCCTTGCTCCCTGCCCGGCTCACGGCCAGGGGCGGACCTCTTCGAGGAGCTTCGCGACCGCGAGGACGAGATCGTCGGAGTGCCGGGGGCCGACGATCTGCAAGCCGACCGGCAGTCCGCTCGACGTCCGTCCCGCCGGGATGCTGATGGCGGGTTGCTGGGTCATGTTGAACGGGTAGGTGAAGGGGGTCCAGTCCGGCCAGGAGCTCAGACCGCTTCCCGGCGGCACGTCGTGACCGGCTTCGAACGCGGGGATCGGGACGGTCGGGGTGATCAGCACGTCGTAGCGCGTGTGGAACTCTCCCATCAGGATGCCCAGCGCGGCGCGTTCGGCGTTGGCTCCGAGGTAATCGCTGGCGGAGAAGGTCTTGCCGAATTCCCAGACCTTCCGAAGTCCGGGGTCGACCTTGGTCTCCGATCCGGAGGGGAAGGCGTCCAGCCACTTGGCCGCGCCCGTCGACCACAGGACATCGAAGGCGTCCTTGGGATCGGCGAAACCGGGATCGGTTTCTTCGATCTGCAGACCCGCGTCGCCCAGCGACTCGACCGCGGACTTGACGATGGCCGCGACCTCCGGGTCGACGTCGACATAGCCGAGCGTCGGCGAATAGGCGGCGATCAACCCGCGGACGTCGCGACGGACGGCTTCCCGGTAGGTCGAGACGGGCGGAGCCAGCGCGGCTGGGTCGCGATAGTCCGGCATCGTGAGGACATCGAGGAGCAAGGCGGTGTCGTCCACGGACCGGGCCATCGGGCCGGCATGCGAAAGCGGGCCGAACGGACTGGCCGGAAATAGCGGGATCCGGCCGTGCGTCGGTTTGAGTCCGACGATTCCGCAGAATGACGCCGGGATCCGCACCGAGCCACCGCCGTCGGTGCCGACGGAGAGTTCGCCCATGCCTGCCGCGACAGCCGCCGCGCTGCCACCGCTCGAACCACCGGCCGTGACCGTCGGGTCATGAGGATTGCGGGTGATACCGGTCAGCGTGTTGTCGGTGACGCCCTTCCACCCGAGTTCGGGGGTCGTGGTCTTTCCCAGCAGCACCAGACCGTTCTCACGCAGGCGCGCGGTGACCGGGCTGTCGACGTCCCACGGCTGATCCGGGTCGATACAGCGCGAACCGCGCAGTGTCGGCCAGCCTTGAGTGAGGAACATGTCCTTGATCGACGCGGGGACACCGTCCAGCCAGCCGATCGGATTCCCGTCCCGCCAACGAACTTCCGACGCCTTGGCCTGTTCGAGCGCGCGATCGGGGTCGACGAGGCAGTACGCGTTGCATTCGTCGTCGCGTTCCTCGATCGCACGCAACGCGTTCTGCGTCGCCTCGACCGGTGACAGCTCCCCGGTGGCATAAGCGGCAACGAGCTCGCTCGCGGTCAATTTGGTGTCGTTCATCCGGCCCCTAACCTTGGCGAAGCGTCTCCGACGGCACGTACCCGAGCTGTTTGTCCACGACGTTGCGCAGCGGCTCCCCCGCACGCCAGCGACGGAAGTTGTCCGCGAACACCTCTACCAGAGTATTACGCCAGCCGACGAAGTCACCCGACATATGGGGCGAAATCAACACGTTTTCCATTGTCCATAATGGACTATCCGAGGGCAGCGGCTCGGTGTCGAAGACGTCGAGCGCCGCACCGCCGATCCGGTCTGCCCGCAATGCGTCGACGAGGTCGGAAGTCACCACCAGTTCACCGCGGCCGACGTTGACGAACCGCGAACCGGGTTTCATCGCGGCGAAGGCATCGGCGTCGAACATGCCTTTCGTCTGTTCCGTCAACGGTGCGACGGCGACGACGTAGTCCGCATCCGGGAGATGCCGCGCCAGGTTTGAGGACGCGTATACGTCACCGAAATCGGGGTCGGCCTCCTTCGGCCGCCGACCGACGCCGGCCACGTCCATCCCGGCCGCCCGGAGCATCCGGGCGATCGACCGGCCGATCGGACCGGTACCGACCACCAGCACCCGGCGACCTGAGATCCGTTCACTTTCCCTGTGCTGCCATCGCTTCCGCTGCTGCAGTTCCCACGAACGGGCGAAATCCTTGGCGAAGGTGAGGATGACGCCGAGGACGTACTCGGCGATCGCCCCGTCGAAGACCCCGCGCGAGTTGGTGAGCACGACGTCGCTGTCCCGCACCCCCGGAAAGAGCACGGGATCGACACCCGCGCTGGCGATGTGGAGCCAGCGCAGGCCGTCAGCCGCATGCCAGGCACCTGGAACCGCGGTCGAGAGGAAGTCATAGACGAAGAGCGCGTCCGCTCCGGACAACGCTTCGGCCAACCCGGCCGCATCGGTGTAACGAACCACCGCGTCGGCTTCGATAGCGCGCATGTCCGGAGGGCGTGCGTCTCCACACAGCACCGCCAGCACCGGGGTCTCCGAGCCGATCACGTTGACACCGTAAAAGTGACTCGTATGATTGTCAACAATCCGAGGAACGACCCCCGGAGCACCGGACCTGTGGCACGCAGAAGGTTTTCCGGAGGCTGAGACTTGGATTTCGACTTACTGGAGTTCGAAGGCCCGTTGGCGCAGCGCGGCATCGGCATCATCGCTCCGTTCGACCTCGCCCTGGAACGGGAACTCTGGCGCTGGGTGCCGATGGAGGTCTCCCTCCATCTGGCACGGACGCCCTACGAACCCGTGCCGGTCAGCATGGAGATGGCCCAGCTAGTCAGCGACAGCAGACACCTCTCGGCCGCCACCAGAGACGTTCTGCACGTCGAACCCGAAGTCGTCGCCTACCTGTGCACCTCCGGCAGCTTCGTCAACGGTGTGGACTACGAACGGTCCCTGACCAAGGCCATCTGCGACGCGGGCGCGCCGGACGCCGTCACCACCTCCGGCGCCCTCGCCGAGGTTCTGCATCAGCTCGACCTGCACCAGGTCTCGGTGCTGACGCCCTACGACGGCGACCTGACCGGGAAGCTGCACGACTTCCTGGCCGAACTCGGCGTGCGCACGGTCTCGAGTGACCACCTCGGACTCGGCGGCGGCATCTGGAAGGTCAGCTACCGGACCATCGCCGAGCGGATCCTCGCCGCCGACCATGCCGACGCGGAAGCGATCTTCGTCAGCTGCACGAACCTCCCCACTTACGATCTCATCGAGCCGCTCGAAACCGCGCTCGGCAAACCCGTCCTCACCGCGAACCAGCTCACGATGTGGGCCTGCCTGCGGCGGATGGACCTGCCGATCGTCGGCCCAGGTAAATGGCTCCGCGACGTTGCTTGACCCCCTCCCCTAGGATTGTCGACAATCTGCCTCCGGAGGTCCCGTGCCCATCACGCCCACCCCACCCGAGCCACCGGCCGAGACGACCACCATCGGGTTCATCTATCCCGATCACGCCGCCGAAGACGACTACCCGCTCGCCGAACAGCTCCTCGGCGGGGACGCGGCCGGTATCAAGCTTCCGGTCGAGCACATCTATGGCACCGACCTGCACGCCGTTCCCGAACTCCTGGACCTCGGCAGCGAAAGCCGGCTCGCCGACGGCGCCGCACTACTGGCGAAACACGAACCGGACGCGGTCGTGTGGGCGTGTACCAGCGGCAGCTTCGTCTACGGCTGGGAGGGCGCACGCGACCAGGCCGACCGGCTCGCCGCCGTCGCCGGGGTCCCGGCATCGAGCACCTCTTTCGCCTTCGTCCACGCCGCACAGGCACTCGAAGTGCGGCGGGTCGCGGTCGCCGCCAGCTATCCGGCGGACGTGGCCCGGCTGTTCGTGGAGTTCCTCGGCGCGGGCGGGATCGAGGTGGTCTCGATGGGCAGCGCGGACATCGACACCGCCGCCGAGGTCGGCGACCTCACCCCGGAGGCCGTTGTCGAACTCGCGGCCGGCCACGACCACCCGGAGGCCGACGCGCTGCTCGTCCCCGACACCGCCATGAGGACGCTCGGCGAGATCAACACGCTCGAAACGCGCCTGGGCAAACCGGTGCTGACCGCCAACCAGGTCACCGTCTGGGAAGGCCTGCGGCTCGTCGGGAAGGCCCCGCTCGTCCGTACGCTGGGCGCGCTGTTCGGTAAGAGAGGCACCTGAACCATGACATTGCCCGATATCGAGCCGGTCAGCCGGGAATCGACCGCCGGGATCATCGCGCGCCAGCTGCGCGACGCGATCATGACTGGCGCGTTGCCACCCGGCACCCAGCTCGGCGAGACGGACCTGGCCTCCCGGTTCCAGGTCTCCCGTGGGCCGCTGCGCGAAGCGATGCAGCACCTTGTCTCCGAGGGGCTTCTTCGCAGTGAGCGGCATCGCGGGCTGTTCGTGATCGACCTCGAGCCCGGCGACGTCTACGACATCTACTCGGCCCGCTCGGCCATCGAGCGGGCCGCGATGCTGCGAGCATTGCGGGGGGACCGGGAAAAGGTCGCGGTCGAACTCGAGAAGGCCGTGGCCGCGATGGCGATCGCGGCAAGCGACGACGATCCGACCGCGCTCTCGTGGGCGGACCTCGCCTTCCACGAAGCGCTGATCGCGGCGTCGGGCAGCAAACGGCTTGTTCGGATGGCGCGCACCCTGCTGATCGAGACCCGGATGTGCCTCACCGCGCTGCAGGGCACCTATCAGCGGGTCGAGGAACGCGTCGGGGAACACACCCGGATCATCGAAGCCCTCCGGGACGGCGACGAGGAGACCGCGGTGGCCTTGCTGGAGGCCCATATGGAGGACGCCGTCCAGCGGCTCGCTCCGGGAACCAGCCTTCGCGAAGGGGAAGCTCCCGCGGTTCCTTAGGAACTTCCGGGTTTCAGCCACGGCCGCGCGCCCCCAGCACCGGCTGACCGCCCGCACCACCCCGGAAATCGCGATCCCACGGCCATTTCCCGTGCTCGTCCGGATACACCAGTTGCAGCGCGCGGAGTTCTTCGCCGTACATCTGGACCGCGGTGACAAGATGGGCCGAAGGCGAACTGAGCCGCACTACCTCGAATGCCGGCAACTCCTTGGTGGCGACCAGCACCTCACCCGGCGCCGGCGGCCCGGAGCGGACCATCTGTCCGGCGAGGAAGTTGAGGAGCCGGCCCGATCTTCGCTCCGGGAGGCCGGTCAGGACCAGTTCCGGTAGACCGGCATCGGTGAGCCCGACCGTATAGGCCAGCTCGGCGTGCAGGCGGCCGGCGTCCACGGTCTGCACCATCCAGCCGTGCTCCCGAATCAGTGGGCGTACTTCGTCGGCGAGATAGTCGTGGCGGTTCTTCTCGGGGTGGTCACAGTGCCAGCACATAGGCGCTCCTTTGCTCGGCGGATCGGATGATCAGCACTATGCGCCGGGGCACCGACAAAAACTGCGAACCGCTGGAGTCGTGAGGGCGCCCGGACGCTATGAACGGTCCGTTCCTTGCAAATTTTGCAAGGAACGGACCGTTCATAGCACCCGATAGCCGCTCCAGCTTGACAAGCCTTGTGATCGATGGTTCAAGATAGAGAGGCGACCACCGCGGAGCCGAGTTCAGCGGTGGTGGATGTACCGCCGAGGTCCGGGGTCAGCACCGCCCCCTCCTCGAGCACCTTCTCCACCGTCGCCTGGATCTCTTGCGCAGCAACGCTTTCTCCGAGATGGTCGAGCAGCATCGCACCCGCCAGAATCTGCGCCACCGGATTCGCGATGCCCTGTCCGGCGATATCGGGAGCGCTGCCGTGCACCGCCTCGAACATGGAGGGAAAGTCACCAGATGGATTGATATTGCCCGAAGGCGCCATTCCGAGCCCGCCCGTCACGGCCGCCGCCAGGTCGCTCAAGATGTCGCCGAAAAGATTGGAAGCGACCACGACATCGAGCCGGTCCGGCGCCTGCACCATCCGCGCGGCGAGCGCGTCGACATGACATTGTTCGCTGTGCACGTCCGGATATTCCGAAGCGATCTCCAGGAAGATCTCGTCCCAGAACGGCATCGAGTGAATGAGCCCGTTCGACTTCGTCGCCGAGCAGACCCGACCTGTCCGGGTCTTCGCCAACTCGAAGGCGTAGCGGATGATCCGCTCCACCCCGACCCGGGTGAACACCGATTCCTGCAAGACGAATTCGTTCGCCTGGCCACGGTTGTGCCGGCCACCGATCTCCGAGTACTCGCCCTCGGAGTTCTCGCGGACGATCACCATCTCCAGTTCGTCAGCCCTTCGCCCTGCCAGTGCGGAGGTCGTCCCCGGCAGCAGCCGGACCGGCCGCAGGTTGACGTACTGAGAGAACGCACGCCGCACCGGAATGAGGAGGCCCCACAACGAGACATGGTCCGGCACACCGGGAAAGCCGACGGCGCCGAGCAGGATTCCGTCGAAACGGGAAAGCTGCTCGATACCGTCCTCCGGCATCATCGAGCCGGTCTTCGTGTACCGCTCACAACTCCAGTCGAACTCCGTCCAGGACAAGGAAAACCCGTGCGACGCCGCCGCCCGGTCGAGGACCTTGCGGGCCTCGACCGTGACGTCGACACCGATCCCGTCTCCGGGAATGCTCGCGATGCGATAGGAGGAAGTCGCCACGTCTGAAGTCACTGCTTCCGATGTCACAGAGCCACCGCGACGTACTTGACGTCGAGGAACTCCTCGATGCCGACCGTGCCGCCCTCGCGGCCGAGCCCGGACTGCTTGATCCCGCCGAAGGGCGCGGCCGGGTTCGAGACCAGCCCTTGGTTGAGGCCGATCATCCCGGCCTCCAGCCGTTCGGAAACCCGCAACGCCCGTTTGAGATCGGAGGTGTACAGATAGGAGACGAGCCCGAATTCAGTGTCGTTCGCGGCCGTAACGGCCTCGTCTTCGGTGTCGAACGGCGTGATCGGAGCGACCGGCCCGAAGATCTCTTCGGAGGCGAGACGGGCGTCCCGTGGTACGTCGGTGAGCACCGTGGCCTGATAGAAGTTGCCCGGCCCGTCCACAGTGGACCCACCGGTGAGGACGCGTGCTCCGCGGCCGGCGGCGTCCGAGACCAGACTGCTCACCTTCTCCACGGCGGCCTTGTCGATGAGCGGGCCGACGACGACACCTTCCTCGGTGCCGCGGCCCATGGGCAGCGCCTCCATCCTCTCGGTGAGACGCCGGGAGAACTCGTCGACGATCCCGCGCTGGACGTAAAACCGGTTGGCCGCGGTGCAGGCCTCGCCGATGTTGCGCATCTTCGCCGTCATCGCGCCTTCGACAGCGGCGTCTAGGTCGGCGTCATCGAATACCAGGAAGGGAGCGTTGCCACCGAGTTCCATCGACGTGCGGAGCACCTTGTCCGCGCACTGTTCCAGCAGCTTCCGCCCGACCGCCGTGGAACCGGTGAACGACAGCTTGCGCGCCCGGCCGTCGCGGATCAGCGGTTCCATCACGCCGCCGGAGTTCGACGTCGTGAGCACGTTGAGAACACCTTCCGGCAGTCCCGCCTCGGCGAGGATCGCCGCGAGGGCCAGCATCGAAAGGGGGGTCTGCGCAGCGGGCTTGATCACCATCGTGCAACCTGCCGCGACAGCGGGGCCGATCTTGCGCGTGCCCATCGCCATGGGGAAGTTCCACGGCGTGATCAGCAAGGACGGCCCGACAGGCTGTTTCGTCACCAGGAACCGGCCGGCTCCGTTCGGCGCCACCGCATAGCCGCCGTCGATCCGGACGGCCTCTTCCGCGAACCAGCGGAAGAACTCGGCGGCGTAGGTGATCTCGCCCTTCGACTCGGCGAGCGGCTTCCCCATCTCGAGGGTCATCAGCAGTGCCAGCTCGTCAGCGCGTTCGACGAGCAGTCCGTAGGCGCGGCGCAGGATCTCGCCGCGTTCGCGGGGTGCGACGGTCGCCCAGTCGGCCTGCGCTGCGACGGCGGCGTCGAGTGCGGCCGCCCCGTCCGCCGGTGACGCGTCGGCCACTTCGCACAGTGCTTCGCCTGTCGAGGGGTCGAGAACAGGGAAGGTCTTCCCGCCTGCCGCGGGCACCCATTTCCCTCCGATGAACAGTTCCTTGTCGACCGCCGCGACTACGCCGGCCTCGCTGATCGAGCTCATCCCAACGCTCCTCCGTGTTGTCCCGACCGCCATGCTATGGATATTGTCAACAATCGACAACAGCTCAGCCGACCTAGGAGCGCAGCCCATGGCCCAGCTATCACCGCTGCTCAAGCAGGCAACGCCCGTCGTGGTCGACCACGGTGAAGGGGTGTACCTCTACGACACCGATGGCAAACGTCACCTGGATTTCACCGCCGGTATCGGCGTGACCAGCACCGGCCACTGTCACCCGCACGTCGTGCAAGCCGCGCAGGAGCAGATCGGCAGGCTCATCCACGGGCAGTACACGACGGTCATGCACAAGCCGATGCTTGAGCTGACCGAGCGGCTCGGCCGAGTCCTGCCGGAAGGACTTGATTCCCTCTTCTACGCGAACTCGGGCAGCGAAGCGGTCGAAGCGGCGCTACGACTTTCACGTCAGGCGACCAAACGCCCCAACGTCATCGTGTTCCAGGGCGGGTTTCACGGCCGCACGGTCGCGGCGGCGACCATGACGACGTCGGGTACCCGCTTCAGTGCCGGGTTCTCCCCGCTGATGTCCGGCGTGCACGTCGCGCCCTTCCCCTACGCATTCCATTACGGCTGGGACGAGGAGACCGCGACGAAGTTCGCCTTGCGGGAGCTCGATTACCTGTTCGCGACGGTCTGCGCGGCGAACGAGACCGCGGCGTTCTTCGTCGAACCGGTCCTTGGCGAAGGCGGGTACGTCCCGGCGAACCCGGAGTTCATGGCCGGACTGCGTGAACGTGCCGACAAGCACGGGATCCTGCTGGTCGTCGACGAAATCCAGACCGGTTTCGGCCGAACCGGCCGGTTCTGGGGACACGACCACTTCGGGGTGCGGCCGGACATCGTCCTCATCGCGAAGGGGCTCGCGAGCGGATTCCCCATCTCCGGCATCGCCGCGTCCGAGGAACTGATGGCGAAGGCTCTGCCGGGTTCCCAGGGCGGGACCTACGGCGGCAACGCGGTCGCCTGTGCCGCGGCGATCGCCACGCTGGAGGTGATCCAGCAGGAGGGCCTGGTCGAGAACGCCGCCGACCGCGGGCGCCAACTGCTGGAAGGTGCACGGGTGATCGCCGACAAGTCGCCGTCTATCGGCGATGTACGAGGACTCGGCCTGCTGGTCGGCTCCGAGTTCACCACCCCGGAGGGCGAACCGGACACCGCGAAGGCGCAGGCGGCGCAGAAAGCCGCGTACGCCAACGGGTTGCTGCTGCTGACCTGCGGTGCGTACATGAACGTCGTCCGGATGGTGCCGCCGCTGGTGGTCAACACCGAACAGGTCGACGAGGCCCTGCGGATCTGGGGCGACGTCGTGGCGGGGGTCGCCTGATGGCCCGCTACATCACGATCACCCTCGACAAGCGCGGCGTGTCCTGCCGAGCCCGCCTGCTCGACGACGAGGCACCGCGCACCTGCCGTGCGGTGTGGGATGCGTTGCCGCAAAGCGGTTCCGCCTACCACGCGAAGTACGCGCGCAACGAGGTCTACACCCTCGTACCGCCCTTCGCCGAGCCGAAGCCGGGCCGCGAAAACCCCACGGTGACACCGATTCCGGGCGACGTCGTGTACTTCGGCTTCGAGGCATGGGAGATCGGGAACCCCGCGTACGGCTACGACGACGGCAGCGAGGCGCACAGCGACCAGGGTGCGACGGATCTCGCGATCTTCTACGGCCGCAACAATCTGCTCATCAACGGCGACGCGGGCTGGGTGCCCGGCAACGTGTTCGCGACGATCGAAGAGGGGCTGGCCGAGATGGCCGCGGCCGCGCAGGACCTCTGGCTCAGAGGCGTCGAAGGGGAGACACTCTCCTTCGCTCGCGTGTAAAGCTCGTGAGCGGTAGTGACGGTTAGAACCGTCACTACCACTCACGATCACCAAATGTGAAAAAGATTCATAGCCATCCTTCGGCGCGACGTACTACGCTTCGGTAACCAGGCAAGGACGCGTGAGGAAGGGCTGTCGATGGGCGATGTTGCGGCACGGTTCGCCGAGATCGTCGGGGACACGAATCTGCTGGCCGGCGAGGCCATCCCCGAGGACTACGCACACGACGAGGCCTTGACGGCCGCCCCGCAGCAGCCCGCCTACCTGGCGAAACCGGCGAACGCCGAAGAGGTCGCGGAGTTGCTCAAGGCCGCGACCGAGGAGGGCGTGCCGGTCACCGCACGCGGGTCGGGAACGGGACTTTCGGGTGGCGCGCGGCCGCGTGAAGACGGCCTGGTGATCTCTTTCGAACGGATGAACGCGGTACTGGAGATCGACGCCGAGAACCATGTCGCCGTCGTCCAGCCGGGCGTCACGTTGTCCGAATTGGACGAAAAGACCGCCGCCGCCGGGCTCGGCTACACCGTTTACCCCGGCGAACTGAGTGCGAGTGTTGGCGGCAACGTCGGCACGAACGCGGGCGGAATGCGCGCGGTCAAGTACGGCGTCACGCGGCACAACGTCGTGGGCCTGCAGGCGGTCCTGCCGACCGGCGAGATCATCCGGACGGGTGGCAAGACGTCGAAGGTGTCGACCGGATACGACCTGACCCAGCTGATCATCGGCTCCGAGGGCACGCTCGCGATCGCGACCGAGGTCATCGTGAAGCTGTATCCGCGCCTGGCGCACGGCGCGACGGTGCTGGCGCCCTTCGGAACCTTCGACGACGTGATGGCGGTCGTCCCGAAGATCATCTCCACCGGGCTGGCACCGCATATCCTCGAGTACATCGACAACCTCACGCTCGCCGCCATCAGCTACAACGAGAAGCTCAGCCTCGGCATCCCGGACGAAATCCGCGACAGCGCGCAGGCGTATCTGGTGGTGGCACTGGAAAATCGCGACAACGACCGGCTGCACGCGGACATCGAGGAACTCGGCGGTCTGCTGGGCGAACTCGGGGCGATCGACGTTTATGTCCTCGAAGGCGGCTCCGCGCGCAGGCTGATCGAAGCCCGCGAGAAGGCGTTCTGGACGGCGAAGGCCGTCGGCGCGGACGACGTCATCGACGTGGTCGTCCCACGGGCGGCGATGCCGGAATTCCTGCGCAGGACCAGGGAAATGGCCCTGTCACGCGAGGCGGGCGCGCTCGGCTGCGGGCACGCCGGTGACGGCAACGTCCACCTGGGCATCTTTTGCAAGGATCCGGAAAAGCGGAAGAAACTGCTGACCGACATCTTCGCGCTTGGCATGGAACTCGGCGGCGCGATCTCCGGTGAGCACGGCCTCGGGCAGACCAAATCCGAATACTTCCTCGACCTGGAGGACCCGGCGAAGATCGCGCTGATGCGCCGGATCAAGGAGAGCTTCGACCCGGCCGGGATCCTCAACCCCGGTGTTCTTTTCCGCTGAGAGGGCTTTGAAAAGTGAGTGAGATGAACGGCGCGCAGTCCCTGATCCGCACGCTCGTCGACGCCGGCGTCGACGTGTGCTTTTCCAATCCCGGCACGTCGGAGATGCATTTCGTGGCCGCGCTCGACGCCGTCCCCGAGATGCGGGGCGTGCTCGGCCTGTTCGAAGGCGTCGTGACCGGCGCCGCGGACGGTTACGCGCGGATCGCCGACAAACCCGCCGCGACGCTGCTGCACCTCGGCCCCGGGCTCGGGAACGGACTGGCGAACCTGCACAACGCGCGCCGCGCGAACACCCCGATGGTCAACGTGATCGGCGACCACGCGACCTACCACAAGCGGTACGACGCACCGCTCGAATCGGATATCGAGGCCGTCGCCGGAACGCTCGAAGGCTGGATCCGCCGCTCCGAGCACACCAAGGACGTCGGTGCCGACGCCGCCGCGGCGGTCGCGGCCGCGCAGGACGCCCCCGGGCGCATCGCGACGCTGATCCTCCCGGCGGACGCGTCGTGGGGCGAAGGCGGCGAGGCCTGCGCGCCGATCCCGCCGCGGGTACCGCAGGCCGTCGACGCGACGACCGTCAAGAAAATCGCCGAAGTGCTGACCAGCGGCGAACCGGTCGCGTTGCTCGTCGGCGGTGGCGCCTGCCGCGAAGCCGGCCTGCGCGCGACCAGCCGGATCGCGACCGCGACCGGTGTGAAGACGTTCATCGAGACGTTCCCCTCGCGGCTCGAGCGCGGAGAAGGACTGCCGACGATCGAGCGGCTGGGTTACCTCGCCGAGCAGGTCGCGTACCAGCTCGACGGGGTCAAGCACGTGATCGTCGCGGGCACGAAGGCGCCGGTGTCGTTCTTCGCGTATCCGGGCAAGGCGAGCGACCTGGTGCCGGAAGGCGCACAGGTCCATGTCCTGGCCGAGGTCGGTCAGGACGTCACGCGCGCCCTCAACGAGGTCTCCGAACTGGTCGCCGCGGAAACGGAACCGGTGCTGCAGCAGGCTTCCCGGCCCGCGCTCCCGTCCGGTCCGCTGACTCCGCAGAACTGGGTCGATGTGATCGGCGCGCTGCTGCCGGACCGCGCGATCATCGCGGACGAGGCGAACACGTCCGGTCTGATGCTGCCGGCAGCGACCGCGGGTGCGCCCCGGCACGATGTGCTGACGCTGACCGGCGGCGCGATCGGCTACGGCATGCCCGTCGCGACCGGCGCGGCCGTGGCGGCGCCCGACCGGCCGGTGATCAACCTGCAGTCCGACGGCAGCGCGCTGTACACGATCTCTGCGCTGTGGACGCAGGCACGCGAGAACCTCAACGTCACCACGGTCCTGCTGAACAACCGCGCGTACGCGATCCTGCGACTGGAGCTGCAGCGGGTCGGCGCGGATGCCAGCGGCCCCAAGGCGAACGAGCTGCTCGACCTATCGCGGCCGGACATGGACTTCGTCAAGATCGCCGAGGGCTTGGGTGTTCCGGCGACGCGGGCGACGACGGCGGAGGAGCTGGCGGAGCAGTTCCAGCGTGCGCTGGCCGAGCCGGGGCCGCATTTGATCGACGCGATCGTGCCACCGCTCTTCTAGGGCTCGTGAGTGGTAATGGCGGTTCTAACCGTCCTTACCACTCACGAGCACCTCTGCCCGCTGCCTAGGGACGAGCGCTGCCAGAGCCAGCCCGGCCAGGGCTGCCGCCCCGGCGACCACGAAGCTGACCCGGAATCCGTCCGCGGACGGGACCGAAACGCCGCCGACGGTGATCGCCAGTTGCGCCAGCATGGTCGCCATCACCGCGCTGGACGTCGCCGTGCCGACCGACCGCATGAGCGAGTTCAGTCCGTTCGCGGACGCCGTTTCCGTGACCGGGACCGAGCCCATGATCAAGGCGGGCATGGCCGCGTAGGCGATACCGACGCCGCCGCCGATGATGATCGACGCGGTGATCAGCTCGAAGGCGTTGTCCATCAGGACGGTCGCGAATCCATAGCCCGCCGCGATCGTGACGGCGCCGGTCATCAGCGTCGTGCGCGGCCCGTACCGGGCGATGAGGCGCGCGGACACCGGGGACAGCATCATCATGACCAGCCCGTTCGGCGCCAGGCAGAGCCCGGCCTGCACCATCGTCAGGCCGAGGCCGTAGCCCGTCGACGCCGGCGCCTGCAGCAGCTGCGGGAACGACAGGGCCAGGGAGTACAGGGCGAAGCCGATCATGATCGAGGCCAGGTTCGTGAACAGCACCGGGCGCCGCGCCGAGACTCGTAGGTCGACCAGTGGTTCGCGACGACGTAGTTGGTACGCGCCCCAGACCAGCAGCACCGCCACCGCCGCGCCGGCGAAGCCGAGGGTGCGACCGCTGCCCCAGCCCCATTCCCCGCCCTTGACGATCGGCAACAGCAGAAAGACGAGCCCGACGGAAAGGCCCGCCGCGCCGAGATAGTCGAACGGCGCGGGAGTTTTCACCGGCGACTCGGGGACCACGAACAGGATCAGCAGACCGCACACCAGCCCGAGTCCCGCCGACATCCAGAAGAGCACGTGCCAGTCGGCCTTCTCGGCGACCAGCGCCGCCACCGGCAACCCGATCGCACCGCCGACTCCGAGGGTCGAACTCATCACCGAGATCGCGGCGCCGACCCGTGCGGGCGGGAGTTCGTCGCGCATGATGCTGATCCCGAGCGGGATCGCCCCCATCGCGCAGCCCTGCAGCCCGCGCCCGGCCACCATGAACAGGAGCGAGCTGGTCACCGCGGACAGCACTGATCCGGCGATCAGGAAACCGAGGCTGATCAGCAGCATCCTGCGTTTGCCGTACAGATCGCCGAGCCTGCCGCTCACCGGCATCACGACGGCACCCGCGACCAACGTCACAGTGACGACCCACGACGCATCGGACGGGGACGCGTTGAGCAGCCGGGGGAACGCGGGGATCAGCGGGATGACCAGCGTCTGCATGAACGAGGCGACCAGCCCGCAGGTTGCCAGCACCACAACGAAAAGACGGGGTGAAGGTGCCTCACCAGACCGCGACACCGCTCCCCCTCTTCACACCCGATTACATGCGTAGCCTACACATCGATCTGCCGCCTCCGGCTTGGCACGTAACGGAACGAGGTTCGGCCTACGTCAGTCCACCATGGTGCCGCAGCTGATGTTCAGCGTCGTAGCCGTCATGCTGCGCGCGTGATCGGATGCGGCGAAGGCCGCGACGCGCGCGACATCCTCCAGTGATGCCGTGCGCTTGAGCATCGTCGAATCGACCATGTCGCGGATGGCCTCATCGAGGCCGGCGCCCGGCGGGATCGTCTCCGGGATTCCGCCCGTGCGAAGGGTCAGCACGCGGATGCCGTGCGGACCGAGTTCGCACGCCAGCCCGCGCCGCAACGCCTCCATCGCACTGAAGGCGACCTGCAGCCCGCCCAGGTAGGACCCGGGCAGCGGATCACCGTCGCCGCCGAACATGAGGATCACCCCGGCCCCTTGCCCGATCATCTGCCGGGCCGCCGCCCGCGCCGTGATGAAGTGCGTCCTGACCGCGGTCCGCACCGGGCTTTCGAAGTCGTCCAACGACATCTCGACCAACGGCGTGCCCTGAACGTCGTTGTGCGTGATCAGGTTCATCGAGATGTCGACACTTCCGGCCGAACCCACGACGGCTGCGACGTGCTCATTCACCGCCGTCTCGTCGAGCGCGTCGAACTGTGCGGTCTCGGCTTCCCCACCGGCGGAACGGATCTCCTCCGCCAGGGCGTCGAGCTTCTTCAGCGTCCGGCCGGTGAGATGCACGGTCGCACCTTCCCGTGCGAAACCGCGCGCGACCGCGTTCCCGATCCCGCCGGCGGCGCCGTAGATGATCGCGTTCTTACCCTCGAGCAACATCGGATCCTCCTACTGTCCGTCCAGTTTGATGAGGCCTTCCGGAGTTCCCTCGAGGAAGACGTCGACCCAGAGGGGGTTCCATTCCTCGAGTTCGTGAAAACGGCGCAACTCGCTCAGGCCGCTGAGCCAGCCCATCCACGCTCCGTACGGCGGCCACTGCTCGTCGAATCCACTTTGGACGAACGTGAGTTTCGTACCACCGCCGGAATCCTCGAGCTCCCAGGTCGACACGATGCCGTCCTCGTAGCCGAGTGACATCCTCTCGCCGGGAACGAGGTCGACGATCTTCGCCGGAGACGGGTCCTTCTCCAGCGATCCCATCGCCCACCGGCCGCCGACCTCGACCTCGGCTTCGATCTGCGCGCCGAACCACCGGGTGAACTCTGCGGGATCGGCGATCGAGCGGTAGACCTGCTCCCGCGGGGCACCGATATGCAACTCCTCCCGCATCACCGGAGAGGCGAAGTCGCACCGCGCGGTGATCTCGCGGGTTTCGACGTAGTCGGCGAGATCTGCCATCGCCAGCGCCCAGAACGTATGCATCAGGCTCAGCGGCGCGTCCGGATTCGCCAGCATG
Organism: uncultured Actinomycetota bacterium; assembly: GCA_963766045.1. Classification (GTDB taxonomy): domain Bacteria; phylum Actinomycetota; class Actinomycetes; order Mycobacteriales; family Pseudonocardiaceae; genus Amycolatopsis. The sequence continues at coordinate 1,323,571 of CAVXYN010000004.1, forward strand.
TCGTCGTAGTCCGGCAACCCGGTCTGGGAGAACGCCAGCACGGTCGACTGCCCGTCCTCGGTCAGCCGGATCTCGACGACGGTCTCGGTTTCCTCGAGAGTCCAGGCGAAGCGCAGCACGTTGTCTTCGGCGTGCAACAGTTTCTGGTGCGGCGCATCGCCTTCCGGCGTGTACCGGCCCCAGAACTCGTACCGCCGCGGCAAATCGACCTCGACATGCTCGGCCAGCCAGACACGCATCGACTCCGGGTCGGTCAGCGCATGCCAAACCTCTTTGAGCGGCGCCCGCACGCGAATCCGGAACCTCGTCGGTTCAGTCACGGGATTCTCCCTTCGGGTAGCAGGCCACGGCGAGTTTGAAAGCGTCACCTTCCTCGCCGCCGTAGCGGGTGAACAAGTCCTGCAAAGTGGTCTTCAACTCGTCGAGGAACTCCTGGCGCCGCTCCGGCGGTACCCGGATCTCGCCCGAGACACCGATCGAGGGCAGTTCCGGCGCCGCGCGATCGAGCGCGGCGACGTCCTCCTGGACCTCCTCCATCAGATCCACGAGGTAGCCGAGGCTCAGTTCGTCACGCGCCGCACGCGGACCGATCCGCCCGACCAGCCGCGGCGACAACCAGTACGAACGCGCGCTCGCCTGGTACACGCCCTCACTGATCCCGCGCACCTTCCGTTCGGATACCTGACTCGCCAGACCGGCCTCCACGAGGCGTTTAACGTGGTAGTAGACCCGTTGCGGTGTCTGATCCAGCACCGACGCCACCTCGGTGCACGATCGCGGCTCGGCGAGCTGCCGCAGTACGTCGACGCGCTGAGGCTTCAGCAGCGCTTCAGCCTGCTCAAGCTCCTCCAGGTACTGCACGTCCCTCATCACAAAAATGAGTTTGTACGTAAAAAATAACTTTGTCAATGACGGATCCGACCGGTACGCTGGCCGTGTGGCGATCCTGCGGTGGTACGCGGCGGAAATCGCGGCCACCGTGGCGGTGCTCGCCGGTTCGCTCGTGGTCGCGGTGATGCGGCTGCTGGGTGATCGGGCTTGGTGGCTGCCGAAGTGGCTGGGCCGGCGGCTCCCCCACGTGGCTCTGGAACCTTCGTCGCGCCAGGTGGTGGCTCGTGAGTGGTAGTGACGGTTCTAAGAGCCTGTCTTTGAACCTGGCTAGGTGGTCCTGGTGCGCTTTTCGCGGGTTAGGCGCCTGGTCAACATAGTGATCATGGAGAGGTTGATGAATGCTGCGGAGTGGTCGGGGAGGCGTTCGTAGTCGCGGACGTTGCGGCGGGCTTGGGTGATCCAGGAAAGGTGCGTTCGACGACCAGCGGCGGGGCAGGATGACGAATGTCTTCTGTCCGACGATCTTTTGACGATGTCGAAGGTGATCCGCAGGGTGGTTTTCTCGAACACCCCGGTCTTGGACCAGCGGGTGAAGAATCCATGCACCGTTTGCCAGGGCGGGAAATCCGACGGCAGAGCACGCCATTTGATGCCGTTGTCGGTGACATACCGCAGCGCGTCCAGGATCGCGCGGCGGTGATGTTTCTCCGGCCGACCACTGCCCGGGGTTTCAGACGCTGGCTTGGGCAGCAACGGCGCCAGCAACGCCCACTCGGCATCGGTGGTGTCCGACGGGTAACGACGAGTACGGCAGCCCGCTGACGTGGGGCTGACCGGCAACGAGGTACAAAGAAGACCGGGCCTCTGCTGGTACATGATCTTGATGTGGTGTCTAGATCACTAACAGAGGCCCGACCCATGCCCACCACCGGGATCAAAGACTCTAACCGTCACTACCACTCACGAGCCCGTCGGCGCGCCCACGGCCTCGAGGAACGCGGTCGCCGCGGGGGTCACGGAGGAGCGGTTCCAGATCAGGTGCTCGATCCGGGCGGGCGCGTCCGTCACCGGGATCGTGACCAGGCCGGAGAGATACGGCGTGTAGTTCGACGGAAGCAGCGCTACGCCGAGTCCTTGGTGGATGAGCCGCGCCATGAAGTCGGGGGCGGTGGTCACCTCGAAGGCCACCTCGCGGGTCACGCCCGCGGCGGCGAAGGCCTGATCCGACTGGATCCGTCCCGCGGTCCCGGCTGGGAAGTCGACGAACACTTCGGAAGACAGCCTCCTCAAGTCCACCTCCGCCTCGCCCGCCAGCGGATGACCTGGCGCGACGACGGCGACCAGGTTGTCGTGGGCCAGTTCGCAGGTGCTGACGCCGACGGGCCGATCGGTCACCGGCAGGCCGAGAAAGGCGACCTCGATCGTTCCCTCCCGCACCTGTTCGGTCAGTTCCTCGCTCGCACCGACCCGCAGCCCGACCCGGACCTGCGGATATCGCTGGTGGAAGGTATGCAGGACGGCCGGGATATCGACCGCCGCGACGGTGGGGATGATCCCGACGGTGAGCCGCCCGCGGATTTCGCCGACGGCGGCCGCCACCTCGGCCGCTGCCCGCTCGGCGGCCTCCAGGCATTGCCGCGCCGCGGGCAGGAACGCTTCACCGGCGGGCGTCAGGCGGACCCGGCGGCTCGTGCGCTCGAAGAGCCGGGCACCGAGTTCCCGCTCCAGCCGGGCGATCTGGTGACTCAGTGCCGACTGGACGACGAGGCAGCGTTCGGCGGCACGGGTGAAACTGTTCGTCTCCGCCACCGCGACGACGTACCGCATCTGGTGAAGCTCCATCCACCTATCTTGAATCAAGATGGATCACGTGACAAACATGTGTTGGACTCATTGATCGCGAGCGTCGAAGCTGAAAAGCGTGAAAACGCTGACGACAACACCGCTCTCGGGCCGCCTCTCCGGCACCGTTCTTACGGCGTTCGCACCCATGGTCTGGGGAACGACCTACGTAGTCACGACCGAGCTCCTGCCGCTCGGCCATCCGTTGTTCTCCGGGCTGGTGCGCGCCTTGCCCGCCGGCCTGATCGCGCTGGCCATCACCCGCACCCTGCCGCGTGGAACCTGGTGGCTGAAGGCGGCCGCCCTCGGCGTGCTGAACATCGGGATCTTCCTCCCGCTCCTGTTCGTCGCCGCCGAACGCCTTCCCGGCGGCGTCGCCGCGACCCTCGGTGCCGCTCAGCCCCTCATCGTGGCCGTTCTCGCCGTGACGGTCCTGAAGCAGAGCCCGTCGGCCTGGAAGTTCGCCTGGGGAACGGCCGGGGTCGTCGGCGTCGGACTTGTGGTGATCGGCCCCGAAGCGGGCTTCGACGTCGTCGGAATCGTGGCCGGTCTCGGCGGCGCCGCGGCGATGGGGCTCGGCGTCACACTCACCAAACGCTGGGGCCGTCCGGCCGACGTCGGCCCGACGGCGTTCGCGGGCTGGCAGCTCACCGCGGGCGGTTTGTTCCTGGTGCCCGTGACGTTCCTGTTCGAAGGCGCCCCGCCCGCCATCGACCTGGGCGCCGCTCTCGGTTACCTCTGGCTCGGCCTGATCGGCGGTCTGCTCGCCTACGTCCTGTGGTTCCGCGGTATCACCGCGCTGCCGGTCACCTCGGTCGCCGTCCTCGGCCTCCTGTCACCGATGGTGGCCGCCGTGCTCGGCGCGCTGTTGCTCGGCCAGTCCCTCGGCCCGGTCCAACTGGCCGGGTTCGCCCTCGCCCTCGCCGCGATGCTCGCGGGCCAGGTCTCCCCGAAGCCCGCCCAAGAACCGACCGGCACTTCACCATCGGCTGCTGAGGGAACGGTCCCCCGTCAGAGACGACGAAGTGCCCGGCCGTACACCCGGTGCGCGGCAAGGAAACCGTAGTGCCGGGAATCCGCGCTGTGCGCCCGGTTGTCGCCCAGTACGACCACGTGCCGCGGCGGCACGAGCTCGCCCGCCGCGACCACCCCCGCGGCCTCGCCGGGGACCGGGTCCCCGGCGACGGCCGCCACCCGTTTGACGATCCACCGCCCCGGACCGGCGCCAGGCTCCTCGAGCACGATGACGTCCCCGACCGCGATGCGTTTCGGCCGCTGTCGAGCCAGGACGCGATCGCCTTCCTGGAACGTGGGCGTCATGCTGGTACCGGTCACCGCGATCACCGCCCATCGGCACTTGACCCAGCGCAGCACCAGTGCGCATGACACCGCGAAGGCCAGCAGGATCTTCACGAGACCTCCTGCACGACGCCGGTGTATCCCTTGGCCTGCAACCGGAAAAGCCTCGAGTAAGTTCCGTTCGAAGACACCAGTTCGGCGTGGGTCCCCAGTTCCGCCACCCTGCCGTCGACGAGGACGGCGATCCGGTCCGCGGCCCGGACGGAACCCAGCCGGTGGGAGATCAGCACGCTCGTCCGGCCAGCCCGGTGCTCGGCGAGCGAGGTGTGGATCTCGTGCTCGGCCTCGGCGTCGAGACCGGACGTGGGTTCGTCCAGGATGAGCAGATCCCGTTGGTCGCGCAGGAACGCCCGCGCGAGCGCGACCCGCTGCCATTGCCCGCCCGAAAGCAGGACTCCGGTTTCGGGGTCGTCCTTGTCCCCTTCGCTGACGAAGCCACGGGACAACAGGGTCCGGTAGCCGCGCGGTAGCCGGGTCAGGGTTTCGTGGATCCCCGCCCGGCGCGCGGCGGCCTCGATCCGGTCCTGCCCCACCGAATCCAGCTCCTCCGTGTTATCCGTGTCGTCCACGTCGCCGACCGCGATGTTCTCCGCCACGCTCATTTCATAGGTCATGAAGTCCTGGAACACCGCCCCGAGGCGCTGTCGCAGTTCGCCGACCGGCAGGTCGCGGAGATCGACGCCGTCCCACAGCACCGAGCCGCGAGTCGGGTCGTAGAACCGGCACAACAGCTTCACCAGTGTGCTCTTCCCCGCTCCGTTGTGCCCGACCAGCGCCATCGACCGTCCACAAGGGATGAACAGGTTCACCCCGCGCAGCACCCAGGGGTGGTCCTCGCTGTAGCGGAACCAGACGTCCCTGAATTCGATCCCGTGACGAAGCGGGAGAACGGGCTTCGGCTCCGGCGGCTCGATCAGATCGGGTTCCTCGGACGTCACGGTGCGGTAGTGCTCGAACAGCAGCAAGGCGTTGTGCGCCGCGCCGAGCCGGCCGAGCAGGGACGTGAGAGAACCTTGCACCCCGGCGACGGCCGCGACGAAAACGGCGATGTCACCGACCGTCAGCTGACCGCGGCCTGCCGCGAGCACAGCCCAGATCAGCCCACCACCGGCGACGACGGCGCCAAGGGCGCCAAGCACGCCTTGGACACCGAGCTCACGAAGATCGGTACGACGCCGCTGCGCGTTGGCCTTGCCGAGTTCGGCCAGCATCCGGTGCCGGAACAGCCTGCCCAGCCCGAGCAGCCGGATCTCCTTGGCCGCATCGAGGCCGGTCATCAGCTGCATGTAGAAGAACTCGCGGCGCTCGGTGGGGCTCAGCCCGGTCAACACCGCCGCGCGCCGCTTGCTGAGCTTCAGTTCCGCGACGAGCGTCGGGATCGCCGCGAGCACGACCACACCGGCGACCGGGACGCTGACCGCGGTCAGCGTCGCCAGGAAACCGAGGGCGGTGAGCAAGGCCTGGATTCCGCCAACCGTCGAATCCAGGATCACCCCCGGTCCGGAATAGCTGTGCTGCTGCGCCAAGTGAAGCCGGTCGCGGTAGGCGGGTTCTTCGAGCCGGGCGAGACCGCCCAGCCGCCCAGTGGCGAGGTACAACCGGTCCCTGGTGAGCACGGTGACCCGGCGTGCCAGCTCACCGGAGAGGTAGCGTCCGGCCTCGCCAAGGAGGGCGATCGTCACGCCCGCGACAGCGAGCCCTGACGCCAATAAGGTCAGCTCGTCCAGCCGGACCTCGGCAGCGACGACCCTGTCGAGGACCAGCTTCGTCAGCCACGCGACGACCACCGGGAGGACACCGGTCAGCACGCTGACAGTGAGAGAACCCAGCAGCACCAAGGGTGCGGCCGTCCAGGTGACACCGAGGGCGAGGGCGGCGGACTGGGGTCCCGGACGGCTCACCTGCCCGCCAGAGCCGACAGCACATCCGGCTGGAAACCGCTCGACACCACGCGTCCGCCGGGCCCGACCACGCTCACCACCGGCGTTCCGCGCACCGCGAACGCCTTGCTGACAACGCCACCCACAGGTTCGACGACGACCCTGGCCACCGGTTCCAAGCCCGCGACGAACTCGGCCGCGTCCGCGCGGTCCCCTTGGACCACGGCGAGAACGCGTTCTCGCGGATAGCCCCTTGCGTGCTCGACGAAGTCGGGGAGCTTGTCTACGCAGGTATCGCATTCGACCGCGAAGAAGCCGGCGAGAGTCAGCTCGGTGATGCCTGCTCGCGACACTTCGGCACCGTCGATGGTCCGGCTGGTGAAGTCCGCAACGGTGTCGCCTTCGTGCACCATGACCGGCCCTGCGGGAGCCCGGTCCCGCAGCGCCTTGCCGATCAGTTCCGAGTGGGCACGCAGCCGTTTGATCACTCCGAATGTCAGCACCAGATCGAAGACGAGCAGAACGCCGACGAGGACGAGAACGGCGATCAGGATCCCCATACCTACTCCTTGGCCAGTTCCGGTATGTCCCGGAAGAGTTCGACGATGTCGTCCCAGCGCAGGACGACGAGACCCGCGACGAGGCCCGCGCAGGCCGCGACGGCCACTCCCGGCACCTGCCGGTCGTGCGGTTCGACGAGCGAAGCCACCGAGCCGCTCACCGCGATACCCAGCAGTAGGGCGTTCCGCAGCACCTGGGCCGGCCCCAGTGGCGCCGAGCTCGGGCCGAAACAGTTGCACGGCGTGCGGTCACCCCGCCGCAACGAAAGAGCGATCGCCACGGTGAACGCAGCGAGGATTGCCGTCGCGCCGGCGAACGCCAGGAAGAACAATGCCGTCAACGTATTCCACCACCGGCCGGTGAAACCGATGGCCAATGCAGAAACGACGACGATCTCGACCGCGATGACTGTTCTCGCGACCGCGGTCCGCCCTGTCCGCGGGAACAACTTCAGCGGCCCGGCCGAGGCCACGAAAACACGAAAGCCTTCACCCCCGATTTTGCCGGTAGCCGAGACGGCGAATACGAGAATCAACGCGACAGCACAAGCGGTCGACAAGTACATGTTGTTTCCCTTGCCCCAGGAAAGGGAAGGCGGCAGAGCGATCCGCCGCCTTCCCCAGGACTAGCAGCGGGTGCTGACCTGGTAACAAAGGCAGCTCACGCAGTCCTTGTAGAACTGCCAGCGGCGACCGGCCTCGTCCGGCCAGCAGCCGCAGTATTCATGTGCGGACGCGGACACTTCGGGCACGAGCTTGCTCAGCATCCGATCGCCGAGTTTCTGCACCAATTCGAGCATGACAAATACCACCTTCCCCAAGATCAGTGAATTTGACGTGCATCAGCGGAAGAGTAGGCGAACAACAGAGCCGGAACGCAGGCTCGAATACGGAAACCCCATTAACCCAACCCCCAGTTGGCCGGCCCCCACCGATTCGGTCATCGATAGCCGGAGAAATACGGCAAGGCAACAGCCGCTGGGCGCACCACCCCTTTGACGTAGAGAAGGGCCGTCTAGGACGTTTCTGTCCTAGACGGCCCCTTCGTGTCACTTCGGGCTGCGAAGCGGTTTACTCGTAGATCTCACCCTTCGCGGCCTTCTCGACCAGCGAAGCGGGCGGGGTGAAGTGGTCTCCGTAGCGCTCGGCCAGCTGGCGGGAGCGGTCGACGAAGCCCTGCAAGCCACCCTCGTACTGGTTGATGTACTGGATGACGCCACCGGTCCACGCCGGGAAACCGATGCCGAAGATCGAGCCGATGTTGGCGTCGGCGACGGACGTCAGCACGCCTTCGTCGAAACACTTCACGGTCTCGAGCGCCTCGGCGAACAGCATGCGCTCCTTGAGGTCCTCGAAGGGAACCTCGGCGCTACCCGACTTGAAAGCGTCCTGCAGACCCGGCCACAGCTGGGTCCGCTTGCCGGCCTCGTCGTAGTCGTAGAAACCCGAACCGGTGGAGCGGCCCTTGCGGTCGAACTCCTCCACCATGCGGTCGATGACGGCCTCGGACGCGTGCGCGTTCCAGGTGCCACCGGCGGCCTCGATGGCCTCGCGGGTCTCCTTGCGGATCTTGCGCGGCAGCGTCAAGGTCAGCTCGTCCATCAGCTGCAGCGGCGGCGCCGGATATCCGGCCTGCGCGCCGGCCTGCTCGATCGAAGACGGCGAGACACCCTCGCCCAGCGCGGCGACGGCCTCGTTCAGGAACGTGCCGATGACTCGCGAGGTGAAGAAGCCGCGGCTGTCGTTGACGACGATCGGGGTCTTCTTGATCTGCAACGTGTAGTCGAAGACCTTGGCCAGCGTGGCCGGTGAGGTCTTCTCCCCGCAGATGATCTCGACCAGCGGCATCTTGTCCACCGGCGAGAAGAAGTGGATCCCGATGAAGTCCTCGGTCCGCTGCACGCCCTCGGCGAGCGCGGTGATCGGCAGGGTGGAGGTGTTCGAACCGAGCACGGCGTCCGCGTTGACGACGCCTTCGATCTCGCCGAACACCTTGTGCTTCAGCTCGACGCTCTCGAAGACTGCCTCGATCACGAAGTCGACGCCGGCGAAGTCGGCCGGGTCGGCGGTCGGCTTGATACGCGCCAGCAGCGCGTCCGACTTCTCCTGCGTGGTCTTGCCACGCGAGAGAGCCTTCTCCTCGAGCTTGGCCGCGTAGCCCTTGCCCTTTTCGGCGCCTTCGAGCGTGACGTCCTTGAGCACGACGTCGATGCCGGCCTTCGCCGACACGTACGCGATCGCGGCACCCATCATCCCGGCGCCGAGCACACCGACCTTCTTGGCCGTGTACTTCTCGAAACCGCCCGCCGACGTGCTCCCTCCCGCGGAGGCGGCATCCGGCACCGGCCGCGAGCCACCGGAGTTGATGGTCTGCAGGTCGAAGAAGAACGCCTTTGTCATGTTCTTCGAGACCTGGCCGGTGGCGAGGTGGATGAAGTAGCGGGTCTCGATGGTGATCGCGGTGTCGAAGTCGACCTGCGCGCCCTCGATCGCCGCGGCCAGGATCGCCCGCGGGGCGGGCATGTTCGCGCCCTTGATCTGCTTGCGCAGGTTCGCCGGGAACGCGGGCAGGTTCGCCGCGAAGCTCGGGTTCGACGGCGTGCCGCCCGGGATCTTGTAGCCCTTGACGTCCCACGGCTGGGTGTTCGCCTCGGGGTTGGCCTTGATCCACGCCTTCGCGGCCGGGACCAGTTCCTCAACGGTGCCAACGAGTTCGTGCACCAGGCCGAGTTCGAGCGCCTTGGCCGGGCGGTGCCGCTGGCCCTGCAGCAGGACGTTCAGCAGCGCGCTCTGGATACCGAGCAGGCGCACGGTGCGGACCACGCCGCCGCCGCCGGGGAGCAGGCCGAGGGTGACCTCGGGGAGGCCGATCTGGCTGCCCTTGACGTCGGCCGCGATGCGGTGGTGCGTCGAGAGCGCGAGCTCCAGGCCGCCACCGAGCGCGGCGCCGTTGATCGCCGCGACGACCGGCTTGCCGAGCTGCTCGAGCCGCCGCATCTGGCCCTTCATCGCGGCGCTGCTCTGGGTGAACTCGACCGCGTGCTCCGGCTTCGCCTGGATCAGGTCGTTGAGGTCACCACCGGCGAAGAAGGTCTTCTTCGCCGACGTCAGCACGACACCGGTGATGGAGTCCTTCTCGGCCTCCAGCCGGTCGACGACGACCGCGAGCGACTCACGGAAGTCGGCGTTCATCGTGTTGGCGGACTGCTTGGGGTCGTCGAGGGTCAGCACGACGATGCCGTCGGCGTCCTGCTCCCAGCGGATGGTCTTCGCTTCAGTCATTGTCTCTTCCTCAGACCCGCTCGATGATGGTCGCGACGCCCATGCCGCCGCCGATGCACAGGGTGACCAGGGCGCGGCGCGCGTTACGGCGCTCCAGCTCGTCGACGACAGTGCCGACAAGCATGGCGCCGGTGGCGCCAAGCGGGTGCCCCATCGCGATGGCGCCACCGTTGACGTTGACCTTCTCCTCGTCGAGGTGCAGGTCCTTGATCCACTTGAGCACGACCGAAGCGAAGGCCTCGTTCAGTTCCCACAGGTCGATGTCGTCCGGGGTGAGGCCGGCGGTCTTGAGGACCTTCTCGGTGGCCGGGGTCGGGCCGGTGAGCATGATCGTCGGCTCGGAGCCGACGGTCGCGGTGGCCACGATGCGGGCACGCGGGGTCAGGCCGAACGTCTTGCCGATCTGCTCGCTGCCGACCAGGACCAGCGCGGCACCGTCGACGATGCCGGACGAGTTGCCGCCGGTGTGGACGTGGTCGATCCGCTCGACTTGGTGGTACTTCTGCAGCGCGACGGCGTCGAAGCCGCCCAGCTCGCCGATGCCGGCGAAGGCGGGCTTGAGCTTTCCGAGGCCCTCGACGGTGCTACCCGGACGACGGTGCTCGTCGTGGTCGAGGATGGTGACGCCGTTGATGTCCTTGACCGGGACGACCGACTTCGCGAAGTAGCCGCCAGACCAGGCCGCCTCGGCCTTTTCCTGCGAGCGGACGGCCCAAGCGTCGACGTCCTCGCGAGAGAAGCCCTCGATCGTGGCGATCAGGTCGGCGCCGGTGCCCTGCGGGACGATGTAGTTGTCGTACGCGGTGGCCGGGTCCATGAAGAGCGCGCCGCCGTCGGAACCCATCGGCACCCGCGACATCGACTCGACACCACCGGCGATGACCAGCTGGTCCCAGCCGGAGCGCACCTTCTGCGCGGCGGTGTTGGTGGCTTCGAGGCCGGAGGCGCAGAAGCGGTTCAGCTGTACGCCGGCGACGGTCTCGGGCAGGCCCGCGTTCAGCGCGGCGGTCCGCGCGATCACGGCGCCCTGCTCACCGACCGGGGAGACCACGCCGAGGACGATGTCGTCGATCACGGCGGGGTCGAGGTTCGGGTGGCGAACCTTCAGTTCCTCGATGAGGCCGACCACGAGATCGACCGGCTTGGTGCCGTGGAGAGCACCGCCCTTGTTCTTGCCGCGAGGCGTACGGATCGCCTCGTAGATGTAGGCCTCGCTACTCACAGAAAACTCCTCCGCAGTACGGCGCTGTATCGGGGATGAACACAGCCGGATCGTACCGGCCGGTAGCCATGCTAATGCTCATTAACATAAACCGCGATAACCCCATGGTGTCAATGGGTTGCGATCCACGCAACCCGCGCTATCGTGTGTTCACCTATGGATCACCCGACCGAGCGTTCGTCCCGACCGCGCGACCGCAAGGCCCAGTTGGCCGGCATCGCCGCGGAGCTCTTTCGCGCTCGCGGGTTCCACGGCGTCGGCATCAACGACATCGCGGCCGCGGCCGGGGTGACCGGGCCGGCGCTCTACCGGCATTTCGCGGACAAGCAGGCGGTGCTTTCGTACGTCGTCCTGTCCGGCATCGACGATATGGAGCTGGCGACCGCCGAATCGTTCACCACCGTCGCGACCCCCGGCCCCGAGCAGGTCAATGCCCTGCTCGGAGCACTCGCCGCGCAGTCCGTGGAGCGCCGCGAGATCGGCGCGCTGTGGCGCTGGGAGGGCAGGCATCTGCCCAAGGAAGACCAACGGGAGATCCGCCGCCGGTCGAGTGCGGTGCTCGCCGCGTGGACGAAGGCACTCCTCGGGCTACGACCCGAACTGGACGCCGAAGACGCCGAGTTCCTGTGTTGGGCGGGGCTGAGTGTGTTCGGCAGCGTGTCGGTCCACCACACCTCCGTCGCCAAGAAACGGTTCGGGCAGATCCTGGTCCAGCTGGCGCAGTCGGTGTTGCATGTCACACTGCCCGAGGCGGGCGACACCGCCCCCGAGACGCCGTCGATCGCGCTCGGCGAGCCGTCCCGGCGCGAGCAGCTGCTCGCAGCCGCGACCGAACTGTTCGGGCGGAGCGGGTTCCGTGCGGTGAGCATGGAGGACATCGGCGCGGCGGCCGGGATCGCCGGGCCCAGCGTCTACCGGCACTTCTCCAGCAAGGCCGCGCTGATGGTGGCCATCGGGCATCGCGCGGCCGACAGGCTGGCGATCGCCGCCGAACGCGCGCTGCAGACCAACGACGAACGCGACGCGCTCGAGCGGCTCGCGGCGTCCTACGTGCGAACCCTGCTGCGGACTCCGGAATTGACAGTGGCGTTCTCGGCCGACGCGGCGTCCATGCCCGAACGCGACAAGGCCGATCTGCTCCGCATCCAGCGGGATTACGTCGCACGCTGGGTCGCGCTCGTCTCGCAGGTGCGACCGGATCTCGGGGTGCGCGAAGTGAAGATCACCGTGCACGCCGCGCTCACCATCGCCAACGACCTCGCCCGCACCCGGCGCGTCAACGGCCGCCCCAACCTCGAGGCGGAACTGACCGCGATGATGCGAACGGTCCTCGGCGTGAACTGAACGCTCCTCTCTGCGCGAACTCGCGTGCCTCGCCAAGCGGCAGAGGGCACGATATGCGCGTGCCGGCCAAACACGGCCTGCATCTGGTGACCGAGGAAGAAGATCACAAGGTCACCACCCTGGAGCTCTTCTTCGATCTGGTCTTCGTCTACGCCATCACCCTTCGCCACGCGTCGCCGACGGCAGCAGTTGTTGTGTCTCATGGACTTTCGCTGCCGGGATCTCGCCCTCCAGCACGCGCGAGGGTGCTCCCAGTGGCGCATCCACCCCAACCCAGCTAACCTACTCGTGAGTAGGTACGCGGAGTAGGGAGATTCACCGTGGGTGCGCCTAGGAAACGAGACGCGATGGGCTTCGGCCTCGCCGCGCTCACCCGGCTGGCCGGGAGCAAGGTCGTGGAACGGGCCGGGCTGCGGAAACCCGTGCAGAACCTGGTCGCCGCAGGTACGCGGAGTGGCTTCCGGGTCGCCGGGGCGGCGAACAGGACGTTCAAGTCGGCACAGCATCTTGGAAAAGCCGGTCTTGGCAAGCCGGCTCGGCTTCAGACGGCCGAGGACACCGGGTTGTTCGACCTCACCCCGACCGAAGACCAGCAGCTCATCGTCGAGACGGTGACGGACTTCGCGGCCGAGCAGCTGCGGCCCGCGGCGGCCGATGCCGATGCGAAGCTCGACGCGCCCGAAGGCCTGCTGAGCCGGGCCGCGGAACTCGGCATCAGCCTGGTCGGGATCCCCGAGGAGCTGGGCGGCGTCGGTACGGAACGGTCAGTCGTCACCAACGCGCTCGTCGCCGAAGCCCTCGCGCACGGCGACCTCGGCCTCGCGGTCGCGGTGCTCGCGCCGTCCGCGGTCAGCACGGCGCTCGTTTCCTACGGCGACGAGCAGCAACAAGCCGACTACTTGCCCGCGTTCGTCGGCGAGAACGTGCCGGCGGCCGCGCTCGCGTTGCAGGAACGCACCGCCCTGTTCGACCCGTTCAAGCCCGCGACCAAGGCCCGCCGCACCCCGAAGGGCTACCAGCTCGACGGTGTGAAGTCGCTGGTCCCGCGGGCCGCGGACGCCGAACTGTTCATCGTGTCGGCCGACCTCGACGGCCGGGGTCCCGCCCTGTTCCTCGTCGAGTCTTCGAACGCCGGCGTCACCATCGAGACCGAACCGGCGATGGGCCTGCGCGGCGCGGCGACCGGGAAGCTGCATCTCGACAAGGTCTCGCTGCCCGCGGGCGCACTGCTCGGCGGCGGCAAGGCCGAGGTCTTCACCGAGGTCGTCCGCCTTTCGCGGCTCGGCTGGGCCGCACTCGCGGCGGGTACCGCGAAGGCCGTCCTCGACTACGTCGTCCCGTATGTCAACGAGCGCAAGGCGTTCGGCGAACCGGTGAGCCACCGCCAGGCCGTCGCGTTCTCGGTGGCCGATATCGCCATCGAGCTGGAGGGTCTGCGGCTGGTCACGCTGCGCGCCGCCGCCCGCGCCGAACGGGGTAAGCCGTACGCCCGCGAGGTCGCGCTGGCCCGGAAACTGGCCACCGACAAGGGAATGCAGATCGGCAGCGCCGGGGTACAGCTGCTCGGCGGGCACGGCTTCGTCAAGGAACACCCGGTCGAACGCTGGTACCGCGACCTCCGCGCGATCGGCGTGATGGAAGGCGCCGTCCTTCTCTAGCGCTCTAGGACTTTCGAAAGGCAGTCATGATCAACCTTGAGGCTCCGAAGAAGGCCGGCACCCTGATCAACCAGGCGTACCAGGCCGCGGCCGAGGTGTTCCGGCCGATCTCGCGCAAGTACGACCGCGCCGAGCACACCTACCCGACCGAACTCGACATGTTCGCCGCGCTGCTGGACGGATTGAATTCCTCCGGCGAGGGCGGCGCTGGCGCGGCCGGCGTCCGCCGGTCCGAGAAGAACGAGAAACCGGGCAACCGCAACGGTTCCAACCTCAACATCGTGCTCGGCACGATCGAGATGTGCTGGGGCGACGTCGGCCTGCTGCTGTCGATGCCCCGTCAGGGACTCGGCAACGCCGCCATCGGCTCGGTCGCGACGGACGAACAGCTCAAGAAGTTCTCCGGGCTCTGGGCGGCGATGGCGATCACCGAACCGGATTGTGGCTCGGATTCCGCCGCGATCACCGCCACCGCGCGGCTCGACGGCGACGAGTACGTGATCAACGGTGAGAAGATCTTCGTCACCGCGGGCGAACGCGCCGACGCCGTCGTCGTCTGGGCCACCCTGGACAAGACGAAGGGCCGCGCGGCGATCAAGTCGTTCGTCGTGGAGAAGGGGACGCCGGGCTTCGAGGTCGTGCGCGTCGAGCACAAGCTCGGCATCCGCGCCTCCGACACCGCGGTTCTCCGGTTCGAGAACTGCCGCGTCCCCAAGGAAAACCTCCTCGGCACGCCGGAGATCGACACGGCCAAGGGTTTCGCGGGGGTCATGCAGACCTTCGACAACACCCGCCCGCTGGTCGCCGCCATGGCGATCGGCGTCGCCCGCGCCGCGCTGGACGAGACCAAGCGGATCCTCGCCGAAGCCGGCGTGACCATCGACTACGACAAGCCGATCCACAGCCAGCACGCGGCCTCGGCGGCGTTTCTGCAGCTGGAAGCGGACTACGAGTCGGCGTACCTGCTGACCCTGGAATCCGCCTGGATGGCCGACAACCGCAAGCCGAACTCGCTGCAGGCTTCGATGGCCAAGGCGAAGGCGGGCCGCTCGGTCGTCGAGATCACCCTCAAATGCGTCGAACTGGCCGGAACCCTGGGCTACACCGAGGAATCGCTGCTGGAGAAGTGGAGCCGGGACGCCAAGATCCTGGACATCTTCGAGGGGACCCAGCAGATCCAGCAGTTGATCGTGGCGCGGAGGATCCTGGGCAAGACGTCCGCCGAGCTCAAGTGACCGAGACCTGACCTGGGGAGAGTACGCTCCTTACCTTTCACCGCTCCTCAACGACTGAGCAGGAGACGAGGCCGGCATGGGTGACCTTCGGCTCGGCCCGAGAGCCCGGTGGTCCCTCGGTGTACTGGCCGTCGCCGTCGGCTATGTCTGCATCGCCCAGATCGGCATCCAGTGGGCCATCGTCCGTGCCGAGATCACGCCGATCTGGCCGGCGGCGGGGTTCGCGTTGGCCGTACCACTGCTCGCGGGTATCCGCTTCTGGCCGGGGATCGCGCTCGGCGCGCTGCTGACGACCATCATGGTCGGGGCGTCGCCGGTGGTCGTGCTGGTGATCGCCACCGCGAACACCCTCGGTCCTCTGCTGGCCTATTTCCTATTGCGGCAGCTGGGTTTCCGTCATCAGCTCGAGCGGATGTCCGACGCTGTCCTGCTGGTGGCCGTCGGCGCGATGTTCTCGATGGCGGCGCTCGCGGTCGCCGGCACCGGCACGCTCACTCTCGACGGCGTCCTCGGCGCGCAGGACTTCTGGCCGACGGTGCTGGTCTGGTGGACCGGCGACGCGATCGGCGTCCTCACGGTGACGCCGCTGCTTCTCGTCGCGTCGAGGTTCCGGCTGCCGCGCACGCTCCCACTGACGCGCTGGGCCGAGGCCGCCGCGCTCGGCGCCTGCGGGGTCGGCGTGGCGATCCTCGCGTCCACCACCCCGCCCAAGCTGTTCCTGGTGTTCCCGGTGCTCATCTGGGCCGCGTTGCGCTTCCGCCAGGCCGGAGCGTTGGCGATCTCCCTGGGGGTATGCGCGTGGATGATGGTCACCACCGCCCACGGGCTGGGTCCCTACGGCACGTATGACCTGTCCACGAGGATGCTGCTGGTGCAGGCGTACGACGCGACGGTCGCGCTGACCGCGCTGGTGCTCTCGACCGTGACCCTCCAACGCGACCGGGCGACAGCGGAGCTCAGCCAGGCGTTGCGGCAGATCAGCGACATGGTGAACATGATCGCGCCGCGCCAGTCGCTGCGCAGTGCCATGACCGCGCGGCAGCGGAAGCCTGTCGATGATGAAATCGCCGGCTGAGGCCGACGAGGCGGGATCGGTGACCGGCAGATCGGAGCGGTTCCGTCGCGCGGCGACCTGGTTCCTCGGCGCCCTCGCCCTCGCCGTCTGCTACTTCGGCGTCGCGCAGGCGGGGCTGCGGCTCGCGCTGATCAGGGATCAGATCACGCCGTTGTGGCCGCCGACCGGGATCGCGGTCGCCGCCTTGCTGCTGTTCGGGCTCCGGTTCTGGCCCGGGATCGCCGTCGGGGCCCTGTTGACGAACCTCGCGCTCGGACCGTCGCTTCCGGTGGTGGCGGCGATCGTCCTCGGCAACACCGCCGGCCCGGTGCTCGCCTACTTCCTGATGCGGCGCCTTGGCTTCCGCCGCGAACTCGACCGGCTCACGGACGTGGTGATCCTGGTGTTCGGCGGCGCTTTGATCGCTATGACGGTCAGCGCCACGGCGGGGTCCACGGCGCTGCTCGCCGACGGCGCGATCGAACCGGGCGCGTTCTGGACCGCCTGGCTGATCTGGTGGACCGGCGACGCGATGGGCGTGCTCACGGTGGCCCCGCTCCTGCTGCTCACGTCGCGATTCCGCCTCCCGCGGGAGATCTTCCTGACCCGCGTGCTGGAGGGCCTCGCACTCTGCGTATGCGTCGTGGGCACCACCGGGATCGCGACGATGGGTGTCGCGCGGCCGGTCTTCCTGGCCTTCCCGGTACTGGCCTGGGCTGCGCTGCGGTTCGGCCAGGCGGCCGCGGTCGCCTGCGCCCTGTTCGTGTGCACGGCCGTGATCTTCGCGGTCGCGCGCGACGAGACCCTGTTCGCTACAGCCGACCTGACCAGCCGCATGCTGATTCTGCAGGCCTACGACGGCACGGTCGCGCTGACGGCGCTCATCCTGTCGACCGTCACCCGGCAACGAGACCGGGCCAGGGCCGAAATCGCCGACGCCCTCCGGCAGGTCACCGCGATGGTCCACCAGGTCAACACGGCACAGCCCCTGCGCGGAGTGGTGCGGCTGGCCTGGCGGCGAAGCCGGAAATCGAGCTGACTCAGCCGACCTGTTCGTCGAGGAACCGGTCGAGGTGGCGCCACGTCGTACCGCGCGCCTTGCGTCCGGTGAGCACGCCGAGGTGCCCGCCAGGCGCCGTTTCGAAGCGCACGGACGGCGCGTTGTCCAGCAGCCCGGTCAGCCGCTCGACCGCGGCCCGCGGGGCGATCGTGTCGTTCTGCCCGGCGATGATCAGTGTCGGCACCTTGACCCCGGACAGCGAGATGATCCGGCCGTTGAGGTCGACGCTGCCCTCGGCGAGGTCGTTGGCGCGGAAGAACCGGTGGTACATCTGGCCGAAGGTGCGCCCAGGGTAGGCGATCATGTTGTCCATGAAGTGGTCGACGGCCTCGATCTGCGCCAGGTAGTCCCGGTCATCGAGATTCTTAAGGATGGCAAGGGGTTTGGTGATCTCCTTGCTGATCCCGGTCGCGCGGAAGACCTTGCTGACCACATAGGACGGTGCACCGCCGAGTGCCCGGTAGATCGGGGTCAGCAGGTGCCCGCCGGTGAGATCCACCAGCGGGCGGAACGGCGCGATCAACGGGATCGCGGTGAAGTCGAACGGCGACGCGATGGTCGCGATCGACTCGATCGGCAGATCGGGCTGATCGGCCGTGGCCAGCAGCGAGAAGATCCCACCGAGGCACCAGGCGATGATGTGCACGCCCTGACCGCCGGAATCCTCACTCACCTTGCGGATCGCGCGCGGCAGCACCTCGTCGATCCAGTGCTCGATCCCGAGGCGGCGATCGGAGAAGGCGACGTTCCCGTAGTCGACGAGGTAGGTGTTGCGGCCGCCCTCGACCAGGTGCTCGGCGAGGCTGCAGCCGCGGCGGAGGTCGAAGCACAGCGCGGGCGCGGCCAGCGGCGGCACGAGCAGGACCGGCGGCCCGGACACCGGTTTGCCACCGTTCGTCAGCCGGTACACCGATCGGTTGGGGCCCTGGTCGATCATGACGCGCGGAACCGGGCGGAGATCGGCGACACCACCGTGCAGCACCTTGCCGACGACGTTCGACGCGGCGGCGGCAAGCCGTGCCGGGGGTGTGGCCATGAGGTGCCTCCTGGAGGTGAACGCGCGGTAAAACGCAATCTTGCCGCGTACTGGCGCGCGACTCAACACCGCCGCCGCTCCAGGTCGTCCACTTCGGACTGTCGTTAGGCCGTCCGAGTTACGAATCGGCGCGTTTTTCCGCCGCCGGAGCACTGCGCGCGGCACGTGATTCGTACTCCGCCCGAGCCGTGGAATGGGCCGCTGAAGCCAAAAGACGGTCACCGCCGAGTGCACGCGCGATGGCCTCACCGACCCGGCGTGGGAGCAGTCGTGTGATCCTGCCCATGGCGTCCAGCGATACGGGAACGAAGACGTCGAATTTGGGACGGCGTAACGCATCGACAATGGCCTGCGCCACATCTTCGGGTTGGACCGACTTGAAGAACTTCGCCTCGCCGAGTCCGCTCGCCAGTTCGGTGCGCACCACGGCCGGCATCACGCAGGAGACGAGGACGCCTGTTCCGCGCAGTTCCAGATGCACCGATTCCGAAAGTCCGACGACCGCGTGTTTCGTGGCGCAATAGGTGGCCGCGCCGGGGAACCCGGCCTTTCCGGCCATCGACGCGATGTTCACGATGTGGCCGGTGCCACGCGGGCGCATCCGTTTGATCGCTTCCCGGGTGCCGTGGATGACGGCGTGCAGGTTGATTTCGATCAGTCGCCGGGTCGCCGCGTCGTCCTCTTCGTCCAGCGACGCGAGCGGCATGATCCCGGCGTTGTTGATCAGCACGTCGATCGGGCCGACGCGCCGCTCGACCTCGTCGAGGAACTCGGTGAAGCCCTTGGTGTCGGTGACGTCGAGCGGCAGCGCCTCGGCGCCCAGTTCGGCCGCCGTCTTCTCCGCGAGGACCTGGTCGAGGTCGCCGATGACCACCTTGGCACCGAGCCGGGAAAGCGCTGTCGCCGTACTCGCTCCGATACCTTGCGCGCCGCCGGTGATCACGACGACCTTGCCGACGAGGGAGATGAGCTGCTTGGCCATGGCGGGCTCCTCTGCGACTTCGCTGTCCGGGGCACTGTTGGCAACTTGTCAACTATGGTGCACCCGGAGCCGCGAGACCGCCAGTCCTACGGACGCTGTTCGAAGACCTGCCCGATCCAACCGTTGTTGACGTCGAACCGCTCGGTCGGCTTGAACCCCTGGCTCTCGTAGTACCGCTGCAGGTCGCCGTCCCCGCCGGCCCAGCAGTCGACCCGCACCAGCCCGATCCCGCGTTCACGCGCCTCGGCGAGCGCGAACTCGATGAGCCGCGAACCGACCCGGTGCCCGGCGAACCGGCGAGAGGTGATCAACAGGCGGAGGTAGATCTCCGGTTCGGTGATCGCCGGGACATACGCCAGCGGGTCACCGAGGATGATCGCGCCGGCGGGTTCGCCGCCGACCTCGCCGATGTACAGACCCGGCTCGTCGGCCATCCCGCGAACCCGCTCGACCCGCTGCGGGATCGTGGACCACGGCTCGGTCCCCCACTGCCCTTCACTGCCTCGCTCGACCAACCAGGCGACGGCCTCGTCGAACATGCCCAGCAACGTCTCGAAGTCCCCAGAACCACCCGGACGGATGATGAAGTCGTTCATCCTTCCGTTCTACAACACCGTGAGGATTCGCGGGCCTTCTGTGGTGATCGCGACGGTGTGTTCGACGTGCGCGGCCCGTCCACCACCCACGGTGTGCAGCGTCCAGCCGTCCGCGGCGTGCCGGTAGTCGTCGCCACCGTCGGCGATGAACATCGGCTCGATCGCCAGCACCAGCCCCGGCTTGAGCTTCATCCCCCGGCCCGGCCTTCCCTCGTTCGGCAGATGCGGGGCTTCGTGCATCGCGCGGCCGATCCCGTGGCCACCGTGATCGGCGAGGATGCCGTAGCCCGCCTCACGCCCGACGACGCCGACGGCGTGGGCGATGTCGCCGAGCTTGCTTCCGGCCTGCGCGGCGGCGATCCCCGCGGCGAGCCCGCGTTCGGTGGTCGCGATGAGTTCGAGATCGGCCGGGTCGGCCTCGCCGAGGACATAGCTGATCGCGGCGTCACCGTGCCAGCCGTCGATGTAGGCACCGCAGTCGATGCTGACCAGGTCGCCGTCACGCAGCCGGTAACCCGACGGGATCCCGTGGACGATGGCGTCGTTGACGCTGGTGCAGATCACCCCGGGATACGGCGTCGGGGCGGAATGGGGGTGATAGTCCAGAAAGGACGGCTTCGCGCCGGACTCGCTGATCACCTGCGCGGCGATCGCGTCCAGCTCGCGGAGGCTGACGCCGACCGCCGACGCCTCCTTGACCGCCTGCAACGTCCGCGCGACGACTCGACCGGACTCCCGCATCGCGTCCAGCTCACCCTGCGACTTCAGTTCAACCATGCCGATAACTATACCGGTATAGTTATCGGAGGCAAGCGCGCGGGCCGGATGTAGTGAAGGCCTCCTTCCCTACCCTCAAGGTAGGGAAGGAGGCCTTCACGGACCTTCCGGTCAGGCGACGCCGAGATGCCGCGCGATCAGCATTCGCTGCACCTCGGAGGTGCCCTCCCCGATCTCGAGGATCTTCGCGTCGCGGTAGAAACGGCTCACCGGGAACTCGTTCATGAAGCCGTACCCGCCGAAGATCTGCGTCCCGTCACGTGAGTTGTCCATGGCGGCGTTGGACGCGACGAGCTTCGCGATCGACGCCTCCTTCTTGAACGGCTCCCCGCGCAGCATCTTCGACGCCGCCGCGTAGTACGCCAGCCGTGCGGTGTGCGTACGCACCTCCATGTCGGCGATCTTGAACTGGATCGCCTGGTATTCGCCGATCTTGTGCCCGAACGCCTCGCGTTCCTTGACGTACCGCAGGCATTCGTCGACACAGCCCTGCGCGAGCCCGACGCTCAGCGCGGCGATCGCGACCCGGCCTTCGTCCAAAATGGACAGGAATTGGGCGTAGCCACGACCGCGCTCGCCGACCAGGTTCTCCGCCGGAACGCGGACGTCGTCGAACGAAAGCTCGTGCGTGTCCGAGCAGTTCCAGCCGACCTTGGAGTACTTCGGTGCGACGTTGAAGCCGGGGGTGCCGGACGGGATGAGGATCGCCGAGATCTCTTTGCGCCCGTTCTCCTTCACGTCGGTGACGGCGGTGACCGTGACCAGCTTCGTGATGTCGGTGCCGGAGTTGGTGATGAACGACTTACTGCCGTTGACGATCCAGGAGTCGCCGTCGAGTTTCGCGCGCGTCCGGGTGGCGCCGGCGTCCGAACCGCCGCCGGGTTCGGTGAGCCCGAAGCCGCCGAGTGCCTCACCCGCGCACAACTGCGGCAGCCACTGCTCTTTCTGTTCCTGTGTCCCGAATCGGTAGATCGGCATCGCACCGAGCGAGACCCCGGCTTCGAGCGTGATCGCGACCGAGGAATCGACCCGCGCCAGCTCCTCCAGCGTCAGGCACAGCGCGAAGTAGTCGCCGCCCATTCCGCCGAACTCCTCAGGGAACGGCAGTCCGAACAGGCCCATCTCGGCCATCTTCGCGACGATCTCGTACGGGAACTCCTCCCGTTCGTAGAGGTCGCCGATGACCGGGGCGACCTCGGACCTCGCGAACTCCTCGACCGTCTTGCGCAGGGCTTCATACTCTTCGTCCAGCCGAAAGTCGATCATTCCGCATCCTTTTGGGGTGTCACAACGGCTACCGTCTCGTCCAGCGCGACCTGTTGGCCGGCCCGGACAGGAAGTTCGCTGACCACGCCGTCGATCGGCGCGGTGATCGTGTGTTCCATCTTCATCGCCTCGACGACGACGAGCGGCGTCCCGGCGCTCACCACGTCCCCGGCGGCGGCCTTCACCACGAGGACGGTGCCGGGCATCGGACTGGTGACCGGTCCGGCCCCGCCCGCGGCACCGGAGGCGGACAGCAGATTCTCGCGCTCACCGATCGCGACACAGTGGCCGTCGCGGGCGAGCCAGATGGTCTTGCCGCGGCCGGCGGCGTGCCGGTAGCGGTGGAAACCGCTGGGGTGCCGGACTTCCAGGAGATCACCCTCGCGCCGCGCGGAAACCCGGACCGGCTCGGCGCCGTCGACGCTGACGAGCGCGTCGGCCGGAGTCCCCTGAACCCGGACGGTCGCTTCGGACGTGCCCGACTTCAGTGCGAAGTCGACCCCGCCGGAAGCACCGAGCCGCCAGCCGTTCGGGACCTCCCACGGATCGACGACGGATCCCTGCGGCTGCAAGGAAAGCAGCCGGTCCAGCGCGGCCGCGACGAAGAACTCCGGCGGTACGATCTCGGAGACCAAAGTGGACAGTTGCCGGTCGACGAGCCCGGTGTCGAGTCTGCCCGCACGGACATCGTCGTCGGCGAGCAGTCCGCGCAGGAAGGCGACATTCGTGCCAAGGCCCAGCAAAGCCGTGTCCGCGAGCGCCAGATCGAGCCGGTGCAGCGCGGCCGCACGGTCCGGACCCCAGGCGATGACCTTGGCGAGCATCGGGTCGTAATTCGAGCCGATGACAGCGCCCGCACTCATCCACGAATCGACCCGCACGCCGTCGCCGGACGGCTCGTGGACGGCGAGCACCGTCCCACCGGTCGGGATGAACCCTCGTGCGGGATCTTCCGCGTAGACCCGCGCTTCGACGGCGTGGCCGTCCAGCCGGACGTCGCCCTGAGCCACCGTGAGCACGTCACCCGCGGCGATCTTGACCTGCCATTCGACGAGGTCCAGTCCGGTCACCAGCTCGGTGACCGGATGCTCGACCTGCAGGCGGGTGTTCATCTCCATGAAGAAGAACTCGTCCGGCGCGGTCGCCGACACGATGAACTCGACCGTTCCCGCGCCGACGTAACCGACCGACCGGGCGGCCTCGACGGCGGAAGCACCCATCTTCTCGCGGGTGGCTTCGTCCAGCAGGACCGACGGCGCCTCTTCGATGATCTTCTGATGGCGTCGCTGCAGGCTGCATTCGCGTTCACCGAGGTGGATCACGTTGCCGTGCGTGTCGGCGAGAACCTGGATCTCGATATGCCGTGGCGTGGTGACGAACCGCTCCATCAGCAGGGTGTCGTCGCCGAAGGATCCCTTGGCCTCACGGCGAGCCGACTCGACCGCCGCGTCCAATTCGGACGGTTCGGTGACCAGCCGCATCCCCTTGCCGCCACCACCGGCGGACGGCTTGAGCAGGAGCGGATACCCGACCTTTTCGGCGGCGACCGCGAAGCCGCCCTCCGGAATGTCCATATCGGACGCACCGGGCACGACCGGGACCCCGGCCTTCGACACCGTCGCCTTGGCACGGATCTTGTCACCCATGGCGTCGATCGCCTCGACCGGCGGACCGATGAAGACGAGTCCTGCCTCGGCGCAGGCCCGCGCGAATTCGGCGTTCTCCGCCAGGAATCCGTAACCCGGGTGGACGGCCTGCGCGCCCGTGTCGAGCGCCGCTTTCACGATCGCGGGAATGGACAAGTAGCTCTTCGCCGCTTCGGCGGGCCCGATACGAACTGCGGTGTGCGCCTCGCGTACGTGGCGCGCGTCGGCGTCCGCGTCGCTGTAGACCGCGACCGAGCGGATGCCGAGCCCTTGCAGGGACCGGATCACGCGGACGGCGATCTCCCCGCGGTTGGCGACCAGAACTGTGTCGAACATGCTCACATCCTGAAGACGCCGTAGTTGACATCGGACAAGGGCGCGTTGGCCGCCGCGGAAAGCGCGAGGCCGAGCACCGTGCGGGTGTCCGCCGGGTCGATCACGCCGTCGTCCCACAGCCGCGCCGTCGAGTAGTACGGGCTGCCCTGCGCCTCGTACTGCTCGCGGATCGGATCCTTGAACGTTTCTTCGTCCTCCGACGACCACTCGCCGCCGCGAGACTCGATGGCGTCACGGCGAACCGTCGAAAGTACCGACGCCGCCTGCTCACCGCCCATCACCGAGATCCGCGCGTTCGGCCACATCCACAGGAACCGCGGCGAATACGCGCGGCCGCACATCGAATAGTTGCCCGCGCCGAACGAGCCGCCGATGACGACGGTCAGCTTCGGCACCCGGGCACAGGCGACCGCGGTGACCATTTTCGCGCCGTGTTTGGCGATCCCGCCTGCCTCATAGGCGCGGCCGACCATGAACCCGGTGATGTTCTGCAGGAACAGCAACGGAATCGAGCGTTTGTCGCACAGCTCGATGAAATGCGCGCCCTTCATCGCGGACTCGCTGAACAGCACGCCGTTGTTCGCGATGATGCCGACCGGATGGCCGTGGATCCGGGCGAACCCGGTGACCAGCGTCGAGCCGTACTCCTTCTTGAACTCGCCGAACCTGCTGCCGTCCACGATCCGGGCGATGACCTCGCGGACGTCGTAGGGGACGCGCGGGTCGGTCGGCACGACACCGTAGAGCTCGTTCGGGTCGGCGGCAGGCGCCTCGGTCGGGAGGACGTCCCACGGGCGCGGAGTGCGCGGACCCAAAGTGGACACGATCGAGCGAACAATGCGGAGCGCGTGGGCGTCGTCGTCGGCCAGATGGTCGGTGACGCCGGACTGGCGCGAGTGGACGTCGCCGCCGCCCAGTTCCTCGGCCGTGACGACCTCGCCGGTCGCGGCCTTCACCAGCGGCGGGCCGCCGAGGAAGATCGTGCCCTGGTTCCGCACGATGACCGCTTCGTCGCTCATCGCCGGGACGTACGCGCCGCCCGCGGTGCAGGAGCCGAGCACCGCGGCGATCTGCGGAATGCCCCGCGCGGACATGGTCGCCTGGTTGTAGAAGATCCGGCCGAAGTGCTCACGATCCGGGAAGACCTCGTCCTGTCGCGGCAGGAACGCGCCGCCGGAGTCCACCAGGTAGACGCACGGCAGATTGTTGTGCAGCGCGACCTCTTGAGCGCGCAGATGCTTCTTGACGGTCATCGGGTAGTAGGTGCCGCCCTTGACCGTGGCGTCGTTCGCGACGATCACGCATTCACGGCCGGAGACCCGCCCGATCCCGGTGATGATCCCGGCCGAGGGCGCCTCGTCGTCGTACAGTCCGGTGGCCGCCAGCGGCGACAACTCCAGAAACGGCGAACCCGGGTCGAGCAGCGTGTCGACGCGTTCGCGCGGCAGCAGCTTTCCGCGTTCGACGTGCCGGGTACGGGACTTCTCGGGGCCGCCGAGCCGGGCCACGCCGAGGCGTTTGCGCAGGTCCTCGACCAGCTCGGCGTGAGAGGTGACGCTCCGGGCGTACTCGTCGCTGCCCGGGTCGGCCGAAGTGCTCAGTACGGGTGTGTCCATGGCTCCTCGTCGCCAAGTTAGCCGTCGTTAACTTGTCTCGCCAGGTTAACGCCTGCTAACTCGCCTGTCCAGCAGACCCGGAACCGCGTGGGGACACACCGCGCTCGGCGGTGACGACGGCCGTGGCCGCCTCCGAGACGTGGCCTGCCCACGAGCCGTGACCGGCCATCCCGATCTCGGTGATCCGCACCGAGAACAGCCGCGTCCGCTCGTCGTCGGCGAGTCCGGCATAAGCACCGGCACCTTGCTCGAAGAGGAATCGCTCTGCGTACAGCCGATTCTGCACCTCGCGCGCCAGAGTCCACTGTTCGTGCGACCTCGTGGCGTTCATGAGCCCGGCGGCCAGGGCCGCACCGGCGCTCGCGACGATGACCCACACTCTCGGCACCGCCGGGATGCCGGCCGTGGCGGTGGTGACCACCGTCAAGATCACGCTGCCGTAGGCGAAGAACTTCGAGGTCGTCTTGTTCCACCGCGCTCGACGGCGCCAGTTGTCGCTGAGGCTCTGCCAGTGGGCCAGCGCCCGGTCTCGCAGTTCT
This sequence comes from uncultured Actinomycetota bacterium, assembly GCA_963766045.1. Taxonomy (GTDB): domain Bacteria; phylum Actinomycetota; class Actinomycetes; order Mycobacteriales; family Pseudonocardiaceae; genus Amycolatopsis. The sequence continues at coordinate 1,349,692 of CAVXYN010000004.1, forward strand.
TGCCGGTCGTCCTGATCAGTCGCCATACGCATATGATCGCCGACCGCGTCGATCGGCCGAAGTCGTGAGCGATCACGTGAAGGCCCCCTTCCCTCGGCTGAGTCGAGGGAAGGGGGCCTTCACGTGCAGTCGAAAATCAGCCGATCGCGGCGACCAGCGGGTTGTAGTAGCCGCCACGCTGACCGGCGACCGTCGGGTGGTACGAGTTCGTCACCGGCCAGGTAAGGCTGTGCAGCCAGTCATCGGCCGACGAACAGATGTTGTGCCCGGTGAACGCGCCCCGGACGTCGACGAACTTGGCGCCGTGCGCGGACGACCGCGCCGACAGAACCGAGGCGAGCGCGTCAGAGCCCGAGTTGATCGCGGACCGCTTGGCGTCGCTCAATCCGACCCAGCAGGAGCCCGGCACCGTGTAGAAGCGCGGGTAGCCGACGACGACCAGCTTCGCGCTGGGCGCCTTCGACTTGATCGTGCTGTACACGTTGTTCAGCAGTCCGGGCAGCGTGTTGTTGATGTAGGTCTTGGCGGTGTTGACCCGGTTGATGCAGGTCTGGTCACTGCCGGTGGTGCAGGTCGTCATGACGTCGGCGAATCCGGCGTCGTTGCCTCCCACGCTGACGGTGACCAGCGTGGTGCTCGAGGTGACGTTGGAAGCCTGGCTGAGCACGTCGCCGGTACGCGCGCCGGAACAGGCGGCGAACTTGAACGTCGTGCCGGAATGGGCGTTGGCCCACAGTTGCGGATAGGCGTTGGAGCTTCGCATGCAGTTCCCGGAGTTCCCGTAGCTTCCGGCACCCACACCGGAAGAGTACGAGTCACCGAGCGCCACGTAGTTGGTCGCCGCTTGCGCGGTACCGGCCAACCCGAATGTGGCAAGGACAGCGACCCCCAGGGCCGCACCGAGACGAGTGAAGGAAAGCGATTTGATCCGAGCAGGGACGGCCATGGTCACTCCTTCGTGACAGGTCAACTAGGTTTACGATTACCAGGTGGTAGACCAACGAGGAACCCCTATTTCCCCAGGTAACCCGCTTGGCTCAGGTCGGAAGTACGGACCACGTGTTAGCGCTCGCTAACCAGCGGCCTTAATATGGCCAGATGCCGGCGAACCCCACCCCACTCGTGAACGGCGAGAAGGCGAACAGGCGTGAACAGATCATGGCCGCGGCCGCCGAACTGTTCGCCCACCACGGGTTTCACGGCGTCGGCATCGACGACATCGGGGCGGCGGTCGGCATCTCCGGGCCTGCGCTGTACCGGCATTTCCGCAGCAAGGACGCCATCCTCGGCGAGATGCTGAACTCGATCAGCCGGTATCTGCTCGACGGCGGCACCGCCCGCGCGAGCCAGCGCGACGAACCCGGCGACGTCCTCGAGGCACTGGTCGGTTTCCACGTCGAGTTCGCGCTCACGCACCCCGCGTTGATCACCGTTCAGGAACGCAACCTCGCCAACCTGACGGACGTCGACCGCAAACAGGTGCGCGCACTGCAACGCCAGTACGTCGAGGTCTGGGTGCGCGCGATCAGCGATGCCGTCCCCGGAATCGGCGAGCGGCAGGCGCGCTCGGCCGCGCACGCCGTGTTCGGGCTGATCAACTCGACGCCGTACAACCGCCATCTCGGTGACACGGAATTGACCGACCTGCTATGCCACCTCGCGCTGGGTGCTCTTCACGCCGCCAAGTGAGCAACGCCTGACCCCGTCCGGGTTTCGGGCTATCCCCACTATCTCGTTCACTGGTGTTTGATAGGCACGTGGAGCCGGACAGGAGCGAGTACGAGCGGAGGCTCGTCGAAAAGGCGCAGCGTGCGCTCGTCGCGATCAGTCTCGGGGACGACGCCGAGGCGCTCGACGAGCTCTCGCCGACCGCTGCCGAGCCGCAGGCTCGCACCGACGAGACCAAAGAACTCGTGATGATGCTGTTCGGTGAGTGCAGCGCGATGGTGACCACACTCGGCGATGGCGGCAGCGCTCCGGTCAAGGTCCAGGTATTCGACGAAGACGGCGAAGAGGTCTCCATCGACCAAGCCGATCCCCCGGTGCGCACGGCCGTGCGAACCCTGCTGGCCGAAGTCCACGGCAACAGCGAGGCCGCGCAGGAACAGGTCGAGATCGCGCTCGCCAATGCGGCGCCGGACGAGGTCGACAGCCTTGTATTGCAGGCACTTCGGTGGACCATCCGGCTTTCCGCGGAATGTCTCGATCGCGATCTGCCGGTCGCGCCCTGGATTTCGGACGCCGTTTCCGACTAAAGCGCTCGTGAGCGGTAATGACGGTTAGAACCGTCATTACCGCTCACGAGCTTTTACCGTTGCTGCAACGCGAACCTGTTCCCCTCGGAGTCGGTGAACATCGCCCACCACCCCCACGGCTGCTGCTCCGGACGAGCCGGGAAATCGACGCCCTTCGCGGACAACTCCTCGTACGTCTTCTCGATGTCGTCGGCATAGAAGAAGAAATTCGACGTCGGCAGCTCGTCGCGTATTTCGAACCGCTTCATATCCTCCGGTGCGGTACTGAGCACCAAAGCCGTCGCGCCGTCGGTGGAAGTCACTTCGACCCAACGGTTTCCCTTGTCGTCGTAAGGCACATCGGTGGTGATCTCGAAACCGATGATCTCCGACCAGAACCTCTTGGCCCGCTCCTGGTCGTGCACGCCGACGACGACCTTGCTGACCCCTTGAATCGACACGACGAGCTCCTCGAGGACGCTGACTGTATCCATGACATGTATCCATGATGGATATAACGATATCGGAGTGTATGCTCCTCGTATGGCCGACGGCAACCCGCAGCTCACCCCCGCGGCGTTCCAGACCTTGCTGGCGCTCGCGAACGGCAACGGCGGCCGCGCGCACGGGTACGCGATCATGGGGTTCGTCGACGAGCTCAGCGGCGGTTCCGCGCAACTCGGTCCGGGCACGCTGTACCGCACGCTGGCCAGACTCGTGGCCGACGGCCTGGTCGAGGAGGCTCCCGGCGAGAGCGAGGATCAGCCACACGATTCGCGCCGCCGCTACTACCGGCTGACGCGTGCCGGACGAGCGGTCGCCGCTCGCGAAGCGGAGTTTCTGAGCCGTCTCGTCGCCGTCGCGGATCAGGCGGGGCTGCTGAATCGGGCGGAGTCGGCGTGAGCACCCCACGGGCACTCGGCCTCGTCCCGCATCTGTTCGTCAAGGACGTCGACAAGTCGCTTTCCTTCTACGGCAAGGCGTTCGGCGCGATCGAATTGTTCCGCAACGTACTCCCGAACGGGGTCGTGCTCTTTGTCGAGCTCGCCGTCGGCGACGCGCGGCTGCTGGTGAGCCAGGAGATCCCGGAGCTGGACGCGCTGGCGCCGGTCAGCATCGGCGGCTCGCCGATGCTGCTGACGCTCGAGACGACCGACCCCGACGACCTGATCCGGCGCGCGGTGTTCGCGGGCGCGCGGGTCGAAGCGCCCGTCGAGGAGATGTTCTTCGGCGAACGCTACGGCCGGATCGTGGATCCGGACGGCCATCGCTGGGCGCTGACCACCAAACGCGAGCAGTTCGCGCCAGAGGACATCGAGGCGCGGACACCGCCCGAGGTCTGATCCCCCCTTCGGCGGGTTTCGGTCAGCGGGCGCAAAATAAGGCATGGTCTCTGTGCGCAGTGTGGTCGACCGGGTGGGGCCGACCCTGTTGCACGCCTTGCAGGTTCCCGAGGATTCGGCGGCGGTCGGTGACGTCGTCATCGCCGAGCCGGGCAGCCCGGCCACGCTCGCCGCCGGAGATCTCGTGCTCGGCGTCGCCATCACCGAGACCTCGGAAGCCGCCGAACTCGTCCGCGTCAGCGCCGGGAAAGGCGCGGCCGCGGTTCTGCTGAAACCACCGCTCGCGGCGAAACCCTCGGTGAAACGAGCCGCGAAGACGGCGGGAATCGCGTTGATCGAGGTGCGTTCGGCGACGTCGTGGGCACAGCTCGTCTGGCTGCTGCGCACGGTTCTCGACGCGCTGGCCGACGAATCCGACGCACTGGAGGACGGCGGCGGCCCCGGATCGGGCGATCTGTTCCGGCTCGCGGACGCGGTCGCCTCGGTCGTCGACGCCCCCGTCACCATCGAGGACACCAACTCGCGCGTGCTCGCCTACTCGGCACGGCAGGACCTGACCGACTCGGCGCGCGTGTCCACGATCATGGGCCGCCGCATCCCCGACGACGTCCTCGCCCGATTCCGCTCACGCGGGGTGTTCCGCGAGCTTTCCCGAGGGCGGCAGACGATTTTCGTGCCCGCACAACGAGATGGCACCCTGCCGCGGCTCATCGTGCCGATCCGGATGGGCGGCGAGCTGCTGGGCTCGATGTGGGCCGTCGTCGCGGGCCCGGTCTCCGACGAACGCGCGGCCGCCTTCGCCGACGCCGCCCCGGTCGTCGCGCTGCATCTCTTGCGCCGTCGCGCGCACACCGACTCGCAGCGACGCGTCTCGGCCGAGCTGTTGCGAGCCGTATTGGAAGGAAAAGCCAGCCCCCGCAAGGCGATCGCCGAACTCGACCTGTCCGAGGAGCCGCACCGGGTCGTCGTCATCGAGGTCTCCGGCGGCGACGGACGCGACGACGAAGGCCTCCGGCTCGCCCTGCTCGAGCGGATCTCGCAGGGAGTCGGCCGTCGGCCGGTGGCGACCGAACTCGGTGGCGTGCTCTACGCCGTCGTCCCGGACGGCGACGGCTGGACCGAACTGCGGGCGGCACTCGAGGCACTGCCCGCGTCACGCCGTGGTGGGATGCCACGAGCGGCTGCGGGCTCGGCGGGCGAAATCGGCGACCTCGCCGGCTCGCGCGCTGAGGCCGACGAAGCGCTGAGCCTGCTTCGCGCCGGCCTCGTTCCTGGTCGCGTCGTCGCTTTCGACGAGGCCTGGACGGCGCTGTCCCTCCATCGCGGCGCGACGGCCGCGAGTACGGCGAAGGTGGCCGAACTCGGCCCGCTCGGCCGTCTCCGGTCGCACGACGAAGCCCACGAAACCGGCTATGTCGACACGCTCTACCAATGGCTCCGGCATCCCGGCGACCCGCGCGCGGCCGCGAAGGAGCTCAGGATCCACCCCAACACCTTGCGCTACCGCATGCGGCGGCTGCTCGACCTCGTCCCGCTCGATCTGGACGATCCGGACGTAAGGCTCGCGCTGGTGACACAGCTCGTCTCGTTACGCTGGAGTTAACCGCGCTACCGGCGAGTAACGCCTAACCCGTTCAGTCGTATGCATTGATACGTATAGCCGCATCCGGAAGATCTGCGTTGGGAATTCCCGTTCTTTAGTCGGTACTGCCGATTGATCACTTGGCTGATTCTTCGCTCCACGACTCACGGTCGTCACACCGTCACAGTAGGAGTGTTCATGAGCAAGATCAGCAAGGCAGTGAAGCTGGGCGCCCTCTCCGCGCTCACGCTCGCCAGCCTGGCCGTGCCGGGTACCGCGGTCGGCACGCAGACCGTGTCCGCCGCCCCCGAGGCGGCCGACTGCTTCACCCCGGAACACGCCGCCGAACGCGGCAAGGACGGCGGAGTCAACGAGCTCAGCCCGGCGCAGGCGGCCAAGGTCGAGCAGGACATGCAGGCGAGACTCGCCTCGAAGCGCGCCTTCAGCACCAACGCGATCCAGGCCGTCTCGATCCCGGTGTACTTCCACGTGATCACCAGCGGCTCGGCAGGCGCGGTGTCGTCTTCGACGATCTCCAAGCAGATCTCGGTGCTCAACAGCGCCTACTCGAAGGCGGGCTTCACCTTCACCCTCGCCGGGAGCGACACCACGAACAACTCGTCCTGGTACAACGGCCTCGTCCCCGGCTCGTCCGCGCAGACCTCGATGAAGAACTCGCTGCGCAAGGGCGGCGCGAACGCCCTGAACGTCTACACCGCCAACCTCGGCCAGTCCCTGCTCGGCTGGGCGACCTTCCCGTGGAGCTACTCGTCGGCCCCCAAGGACGACGGCGTCGTGCTGCTCACCGGCTCGCTGCCCGGCGGCAACGCCGCCAATTACAACGAAGGTGACACCGCGACTCACGAGGTCGGTCACTGGCTCGGGCTCTACCACACGTTCCAGGGCGGCTGCAGCGGCTCGGGCGACTACGTCTCCGACACCCCCGCCGAGCGGACCTCGGCGTCGGGTTGCCCGACCGGCCAGGACACCTGCACCTCCGCCGGTGTCGACCCGATCCACAACTTCATGGACTACAGCTACGACAACTGCATGTACGAGTTCACCACCGGCCAGGGCACGCGCATGAACAGCGCGTGGACTTCCTACCGCGGCTGACCCAGCACGCGTGAATGAAGGGTCCCTTCGAGACGGACAGCGTCTCGAAGGGACCCTTCATCGCGTGAGGAGATCAGTGGGTGGCGCTGGCGCGATAACCGTCCTCGATGGTCTGGCGGACCGCGGCGAGCAGATCGGCACCCGGGTAGAGCGGGAGCAGCACACTGGGCCCGCCGTCCACTCGGAGCGCGGCTTCGTAACCGCGTCCAGGACATTCGACGAGACCCACGATGACATCGGCCGGATTGCCTTCGGTGTCGACGGTGCGGACACGCCGCTCTCGCCGCCAGTCCTGGTTTGTCATGCGCAACAGAATGGCAGCTTACCGGCGAGTAAGATCAACATCGCGACTCGATCGGGCCGCATTTCCCGTTTCGCAGGTTGCACGGTCGCGCCCACCCCAGTGGACGCGACCGCGCATCAGACCTGGTAGCCGAGGTCGTCGGCGACCAGCCGCCGCGGGACCAAGCGCAGCCAAACGGTCCCTTTCACCTCGGGATCGTCGTGCAGATAACGACGAAATCGCGCGTCCCATTTCGTCTGGTCCCGCCCGAGATAGCGGCTCAGCAGCCGATGTCCCCTCGGCACGTCGAACGGAAGCAGCTCCGCCTCGCCCTGCGCGATGACCTGGCGCACCAGACCGGTCTCGAGCTCACCGACATCGACGACCATCGCGATCTCCGGCGACGTCCGGACAATGCCGGCCAACCGCGCCCACGGCCCGGTGAGAATCCAGAAGGCGCCCTCCTCCCAGAGGAACCAGGTCGGGCGCACGGTCTGGCCCTCGGTGGCGACCCGGGCAGTCAGCGGTCCGGCGAGGAACTCGTCGACGCCGAACATCAGACCTCGAGCAGCGTCTTGCCAAAGGCGGCCCGAGACTGCATGACCGCGTGCGCGTCGGCCGCCCGTTCGAGCGGGAACCGTTGCCCGATAACGGGTTGCAGCCGGCCTGCCGCGGCTTCGGCGAGCGCGGACTCGGTGAACGACCGCATTTCCGCCGGACCACCCAGTTCCTGGATCACCGTGACACCGCGCGCGGCAGCGTCCGCTTCGGACACCTCGGTCCACGAGCCGCTGGACAGTCCGTAGATGAGCATCCGTCCGCCTTCGCGGACGAGCCCGAAGGCCGTCGTACCGATGTCCCCTCCGACCCCGTCGAAGACGACATCGACCTCGCCGGCCTTCGCCGCCCAGTCCGGTTCGCGGTAGTCGACCGCGAGGTCGGCGCCGCGTTCGGCCACGTGCTCGACCTTCGCCGGGCCACCCGCCACGCCGACGACCTCCGCGCCCGCGGCCTTCGCGAGCTGGACGATCAGGCCGCCGACACCCCCTGCGGCGGCCTCGACGAGCACGCGCTCCCCCGGTTTGATCCGCGCGGCGTCGACCAGCGCCGTCGCGGTGCGGCCGTCGGCGAGGATCGCCACCGCCGCGTCGAGGGCCAGCCCCTCCGGCACCTCGAAAACAGCCTTGGCGTCGACGGCGACTCGCTGCGCGTACGCCCCGGATCCGCCGGTCGAGGTCACGACTCTTTTGCCGACGAGCCCGAGGTCGGCACCTTCACCGACCGCGCTGATCACCCCGCCGACGCCGTTTCCCGGGATCATCGGCAGTTTCACCGGGAAGGGACCGGAGCCCGCCCGCACCTGCGTCTCGACGAACGTGATGTTGGCGAACGCCACCTCGATCAGGACCTCGCCTGGTGCCGCCACCGGATCGGGCGCGTCACCCGGGACGAGCACTTCCGGCCCGCCGAACTCGTTCAACCACACGGCTCTCATGTCACTCAAGGTGCAAGCTCCACTGGACTGGAGGTCAAGTGATTGTGCCGATATAACGATGAATAGCCGTCAAGACTGTTCTGAACGGACGATGACACCGCCGTCCGGGTGGTTCACCGTGAGTGGCAGCACCTTTGTACGCCCGTACATCCGTAGACCGCCGCAGGAGGCACGCAGTGCGTATCGCCGTCCCCCGTGAAATCAAGAAGCACGAGTACCGGGTGGCGCTCACCCCGGCGGGCGTGCACGAACTGACCGGGCGCGGCCACGACGTCTTCGTCGAGACCGGTGCCGGCCTTGGCTCGTCCATCACCGACGAGGAGTACCTCTCCGCGGGCGCGAAGGTGCTCGCGACCGCCGAGGACACCTGGGCCGAGGGCGAACTGGTGCTCAAGGTCAAGGAGCCGATCGCCGAGGAGTACCCGCGTCTGCGCGGCGACCAGGTGCTGTTCACCTACCTGCACATCGCCGCCGACCGGCCGCTGACCGACGCGCTGCTGGCCGCGGGCACCACCGGTATCGCGTACGAGACGGTGCAGACCCCGAACCGAGCGCTGCCACTGCTCGCGCCTATGTCGGAGGTCGCCGGACGGCTGGCGCCGCAGGTGGGCGCGTACGCCCTGATGAAGCCGAGCGGTGGCCGCGGCGTGCTGCCGGGCGGCATCCCCGGCGTCCACCCGGCGCGGGTCGTCGTGATCGGCGGCGGGGTCGCCGGCATCAACGCGGCCCGGGTCGCGCTCGGCCTCGGCTCGGACGTCGAGATCCTCGACACCAACGTCGACCGCCTCCGCCAGATCGACAACGACTTCGGCGGCCGCATCCGCACGCTGGCCTCGAACGCGCTGTCGGTCGAGCAGTCGGTGCTCGAAGCCGACATGGTCATCGGCGCCGTGCTAGTTCCGGGCGCGAAGGCCCCGAAGCTGGTCTCGAACGAACTCGTGGCCCGGATGCGTCCCGGCAGTGTGCTGGTGGACATCGCCATCGACCAGGGCGGCTGCTTCGCCGACTCGCGTCCGACCACGCACGACGAGCCGACCTACAAGGTCCACGAGTCGGTGTTCTACTGCGTCGCGAACATGCCGGGCGCCGTTCCGCGCACGTCGACCTACGGCCTGACCAACGTGACCCTGCCCTACGCCGTCCAGCTGGCGGAGCACGGTTGGCACAAGGCGCTTCAGGCCGACGCCTCGCTCGCGAAGGGCCTCAACACCCACGCGGGCGCCCTGACGAACGCCCCCGTGGCCGCAGCCCACGACCTCCCGCACACCGACCTGGAAACCGTCATCTCCTAAGTCCACACCCATATAGCGAGGGACCTTTGCCACCCCAGGGCGAAGGTCCCTCGCGCCTTTCGTGAGTGGTAATGACGGTTAGAACCGTCATTACCACTCACGAGACCAGGCACCTACGGGACCACGCCACGCCTGCCAACCGCCGCACACCGCACCGCGGGGGTCCGGGGCTCGGCCCCCGCCAGATACGACGAAGCCCCGCCTTGGGAAGGCGCGCAAGCGCCGAACAAGGCAGGGCAACGGGGCTGAGGGCGGCCCGCTCGACCAGCCTGGGGGTCACTGGGAGCGGGCCGCCTCCTATAGCTTAGGTAATAAGTCGCCGGTTCGCCGCATGGGGTTGCCATGTCGTTCGAATTATTTCTTCACGAGTTGTCGTCGGAACCGGTGAACTTCCCCGCTTCGGGTGGAAAAACCGGTAGTCAGCGGCCGTTCGGCTCAATGCCGGGTGCACTGGGGGACGGAGTGGTCACAGGGCCGAACGTGATGAAGGTCGCTTCTGGCGGATTGACCCTTCCGCGAGTGCGGATGGACCGGGTACGGCAGGATGTCGCCTGATCGGCCTTCGTCAACAAAAGGGGACGGTATGCACGACGGCAGTGGCCGCATCGCGGTGCAGAACCTGAGCAAGCAGTTCGGTGCGGTCAACGCGGTCCAGAATCTGAGTTTCACCGTGGAGCCCGGTTCGGTGACCGGCTTCCTCGGCCCGAACGGGGCCGGGAAGACGACGACGCTGCGGATGTTGCTGGGTTTGGTGACGCCTACGAACGGCACGGCGACCATCAATGGGCGCCCGCACGATCAGCTGGGGCATCCGGCTCGGGTCGTGGGGTCGGTGCTGGAGAACGAGGGTTTCCACCCTGGGCGGACCGCGCGGAACCATCTTCGGGTGTACTCGGCGGCGATCGGGATGCCGGATCAGCGGGTGGACGAGGTGCTGGGCCTGGTGGGTCTGTCGTCCGCGGCGGACCGGAAGGCAGGCGGCTTCTCGCTCGGTATGCGGCAGCGGCTGGCGCTGGCGACGGCGTTGCTGGGTAATCCGCAGGTACTGGTGCTGGACGAGCCGACGAACGGTCTCGACCCCGAGGGCATCCTGTGGTTGCGGAACTTCCTGCGCGCCTATGCGCGTGAGGGTCGCACGGTCCTGGTCTCGAGCCACCTGCTGAACGAGGTGGAGCAGACGATCGACCAGGTCGTCATCATCAGCCAGGGCATGACGCGCTACAACGGCTCACTGGACCAGTTGCGCAAGAGCAACCAGTCGCGGGTGCTGGTGCAGTCCGCGGACGCGAACGGTCTGGTGTCCGCGCTTCAGGAAGCGGGCATCACGCAGGTTTCGCCGACTCCGGACGGCCGGGTCGCGGTCTCCGGCGCGACCGTGCAGCAGATCGGCGACATCTCCGCCAAGGCGAACATCGCGGTGTACGGCATGCAGGAGGAGACAGCGGATCTGGAGCGGATGTTCTTCCAGCTGACCCAGGGTCAGTTCGCCGCGCCGCCGCCCGGGTTCCAGCAGGGTCCGCCTCCCGGTTATCAAGGTCCGCCTCCGGGCTACCAGGGCGGCCCGCCGCCCGGTTACCAAGGTGGTCCGCCTCCGGGTCACGCGCCCAACACGCCGCCGCCCGGATTCGCGCCGAATACGCCGCCGCCCGGGTTCGCCCCGCCGCAGCAGCAGTTCCAGCAGGGCCAGCCCCCGCAACAGCAGTATCAGCAGGCGCCGCCTCAGCAGCCGGCGCAGCAGGGTCAGAACGAGGGCTGGGGAGGCCAGGGCTGATGGGCAACCTGATCAAGGCGGAGTTCCGCAAGACGCTCACGCTCAAGGCGTGGTGGGCGTTGATGATCCCCGCTGTCCTGTTCGCCTTCGGGTTCTCGCTCGGCTGGGGCGCGCTCACGAACGACCTGAGCGACTTCCTCGGCAGCTCGGACACCAGGGAGCTGACCTCCGCGCTCGGCATCGAGACCGGTGTCCTGCCGGTCGGCCTGCTGGCGCTGGGGCACGGCATCAACATCGGCACGATGTTCCCGATCATCTTCGGGGTGTTCGCCCTCGCCGGTGAGTACACGAAGAAGACGATCACCACGACGTTCCTCACCGCACCGAACCGGGTGTCCGCGCTGGGCGCGAAGATGATCACCTACATCGCGTGGGGCGTCGCCTACGGCGTGATCATCGTCGCCGCGGCCGCGCTGGGCACGGTCATCACGGTGTCGAGCGAACGCCTGCCGACGACCGGGCAATGGCTCGCCATCCTCGGTGCCGGAGTGCTCGCGACGACACTGGCGACGTTGTTCGGCATCGGTGTCGGCGCGGTATGGCGCAGCGTCGTCGGCAGCATCATCACGCTGACGATCTGGATGCTGGTCGTGGAGAACCTGCTGATCCTCGTGCTCTACGGCACGGCGGAGATCGACTGGCTCGGCGGTGTCCTGCCGAACGGCACGGTCAACGGCATCGTCGGCGCGATCGGAGCCGAAGCCTTCGGCGCCGCAGGTATCAAGGTGCCCGGGATGACCGACGAACTGGCGTGGGGCCTCCAATATGCGGCCGGTGCGCCGGGTGCCTTCTCGTGGTGGGCGTCCGCGCTGATCTTCTTCGCCTGGACGATGGTCTTCTTCCTGGGCGGCTGGGCCGTGAACCAGCGGCAAAGACATCACGTAAGAGCGGCGAGTGCTATGAACGGTCCGTTCCTTGCAAAATTTGCAAGGAACGGACCGTTCATAGCGTCCGGGCAAGAAAAGCGGAGCGGGTCTGTCGGAGGTGCCGCCTAGGCTGGCGAGGTGACCACTGCTCCACCTCGTCCGCGTCAAGCCAGACCGGTCCGCGAGACGGCCCCCGTACCCGCCCGGGGCTGGATCCGCCGTCTGGCCGCTTCCTGCTGGAAACACCCCTGGCTGGTCGTGCTCTCCCTGGGTGCGGCGATCATCGGTGTCGGTCTGCAGGCCGCCGGTCCGCTGCTGATCCGGGAGGCGCTCGACGACGCCGTCGCCGGGAACACGTCCCGGCTCGGCCTGCTCGCCGGCGTGATGGCCGTGCTGCAGCTGTTGACCTTCGGCAACGCCTTTGCCCGGAGGTATGTCGGCGGCAGGCTCGCGCTCGACGTCCAGCACGACCTGCGCCGCCAGGTGTTCGGCGCCGTCTCCCGGCTCGACGGCGGAAAACAGGACGCGCTGCGGACCGGGCAGGTCGCCTCGCGCGCGATCTCCGATCTGCAGCTGGTCACTTCGGTCCTGATGCAGGTGCCGCTGTCGGCGGGTTCGGTGATCTTCGCGTTGCTGTCGCTCGGCGCGATGCTGTGGATGTCGCCGACGCTGACCCTGATCGCCATGGTCGTCGCACCGGCGATCGCGATCATCATGGCCATGAGCCGGAAACGGTTGTTCCCCGCGACCTGGGCCGCCCAGCAGCGCGCGGCCGATGTCGCGCAGCACGTCGAGGAGACCGTCACCGGCGTCCGCGTCGTGAAGGGGTTCGGTCAGGAGGCGCGCGAAGTCGCGAAGCTGGAGAAGACGGCGAAGAAGCTCTTCGCGGAACGCATGCGGGCGGCCCGGCTGTCCGCATTGCCCACGGCCACCACGGCGGCGCTGCCCGCGGCCGGTCAGGTCGCCGTGCTCGCGGTCGGCGGTGTCCTCGCGCTCAAAGGCGAGATCAGCCTCGGCACGTTCCTGGCGTTCGCGACCTATCTGTCCATCCTGATCGGCCCGGCCAGGATGATCTCGAGTCTGGTCGTGCAGGCCCAGCTGACGCGCGCGGGCGCGGAACGCGTCAACGAGCTGATCGACGCGCAGCCGGACGTGGTCGACAGCCCGGACGCGCGGCCGCTGCCCGAAGGTCCGCTCGGTGTCCGGCTGGAGGACGTCGGTTTCGGTTACACGCGGTCGGATCCGGTCCTCGACGGCCTGACACTCGAAGCCCGGCCTGGCGAAACCCTTGCGCTGGTCGGCACGGCCGGTTCCGGCAAATCGACGATCTCCCTGCTGCTGCCCCGGTTCTACGACGTCCACAGTGGTTGCGGTCCGGATCGGTGACGTCGACGTCCGCGACGTCCGGCAGAAGGAATTGCGGAGCGCGATCGGCGTGGTCTTCGAGGAGGCCTTCCTCTTCTCCTCGTCAGTGCGCGACAACATCGCCTACGGCAGGCCGGACGCGAGCGACGAAGAGATCCGCACCGCGGCAAGGGCCGCGGAGGCGGACGAGTTCATCCAACGCCTCCCCGACGGCTACGACACGCTCGTCGGCGAACGCGGCCTGACGCTTTCCGGTGGTCAGCGGCAACGGCTGGGTCTCGCGAGGGCCCTGATGACCGATCCCCGCGTGCTGATCCTCGACGACGCGACGTCCGCGATCGACACGGTCACCGAAGCGGCGATTTACGAAACCCTGCGGTCGGTCACCGCGGGCCGGACGACGCTGCTCGTCGCGCACCGCCGGTCCACGCTCGCCCTCGCCGACCGGATCGCCGTCGTGGACCAGGGACGCGTGGTCGACATCGGCACCGAATCCGAACTCCTGGCGCGGTGCCCGCTCTTCCGCGAACTCGTCGCGGGGCCGGGTGACGACGTCGAGGAACCGCACCGCTGCGAAGGTCTCGATTGCGGGCCGAAGGGGATCACGCCCGCGTTGTGGCCCGACAACGCGTCGTCCGACGACGTCGACGAATTGGCACGCGAAACAGCGGGCGGGAACCGGCGGCGAGTGGGACGTCGACCTTCCACCGAGCGGTGAACTCCTCGAAGGCGTACGGAAACTGCCGCCGGCCACGGACAGTCCGCACCTTCCCGGCACCGATGTCACCGCGCCCGACCCGAAGTTCCGGCTGGGACGGCTGCTGAAACCCGTGCGCGGTCCACTCGCGGTGGTGATCGCTCTGGTCGCGGCGGACGCGCTGGCCGCGATCGCGATTCCCGCGCTGTACCAACAAGGTGTCGACGGCGGCGTGCGGGCCGGGGCGGAGGCCGTGATCTGGCTGGCCGCCGGGATCGGCGCGCTGGTGATCTTCGCGGACTGGCTGGTGGTCAACGCGCAGACCCGGATGACGGCACGGGTCGGCGAGACCGTGCTGTACTCGCTGCGGGTGCGCAGTTACGCGCATCTGCAACGGCTCGGGCTCGACTTCTACGAACGCGAGCTGTCCGGGAAGATCATGACCCGGATGACGACCGACGTCGACGCCCTGTCCACGTTCATGCAGACCGGTGTCGCGCAGGCCGTGGTGAGCGCGCTGACGCTGGTCGGGATCGCGACGGCCCTGCTGATCACCGACATCGGCCTGGCGATGTACGCGCTCGCGGTGCTGCCGATCCTGATCGTGGCGACGGTGATCTTCCGTCGCGCGTCCTCGCAGGCGTACACCGAAGCGCGGGAACGGGTCAGCGTCGTCAACGCGGACATGCAGGAGAACGTGAGTGGTCTCCGGGTCGCGCAGGCGTACACACGCGAGGAGCGATCGGCGGAGACGTTCGCTTCCCGCAGCGACGACTACCGGCGTTCGCGGCTGCGCGCCCAACGCTATGTCGCGACGTACTTTCCGTTCGCCGCCATGCTTTCCGGCATGGCCGAGGTCGTGGTGCTGGTCGTCGGCGCGAACCGGGTCGCGGCCGGGACCTTGTCCGCCGGCGTGCTGGTGGCGTTCCTGCTGTACCTCGGCCAGTTCTTCTCGCCGATCCAGCAGCTGTCGTCGGTCTTCGACGGTTACCAGCAGGCGCGGGTCGGCCTGTCCCGCATCGGTGACCTCCTGCACACGCCGACTTCCGTTCCGCAGGCGGAGAAACCCGTCTCGGTGCCGGAGCAGCTGCGGGGCGAGGTCACCTTCAAGGAGGTCGACTTCGCTTACACCGGCGACAGATGAGCCGGCACTGGCCGGCTGTCGCTGGACGTGTCGGCAGGCGAGACGGTCGCGCTGGTCGGCGCCACGGGTGCCGGGAAGTCGACCGCGGTGAAGCTCGTCGCGCGATTCTATGACGCGACAGGCGGTGTGGTCCGGATCGACGGCGTCGACATCCGCGAGTACGACCTGCCCGGGCTACGCGCGCGGATGGGCGTGGTGCCGCAGGAGGCGCACCTGTTCTCGGGGACGGTCGCGGACAACGTGCGGTACGGCAGGCCTTCCGCATCGGACGCGGAGGTCGAGGCAGCCGTCCGGTCCGTCGGCGCACTCGACGGCGTCGCCGCTCTCCCCGCCGGCTTCCACCAGCCGGTCGGCGAACGTGGACGTTCCCTCTCGGCCGGGCAACGCCAGCTCGTCGCATTGGCACGCGCGGAACTCGTGGCCCCGGACATCCTCCTGCTCGACGAGGCGACCGCGGCCCTCGACCCGTCCACCGAAGCGGCCGTCCTGCGGGCGACCGAACAACTCGCCCGCCGCCGGACGACGTTCGTGGTCGCGCACCGCCTGGCCACCGCCGCGAAGGCCGACCGGATCGTGGTGCTCGACCACGGCCGCATCGTCGAACAAGGCACCCATGCGGAGTTGTTGGCGGCGGACGGCCACTACGCGCGGCTTTGGGCTTTGGGCTGAGTTAGAAGACACCGACAAGGGAGCGGACATGGCACAGCCCGTAGTGCATTTCGAGATCATCGGAAACGATCCGGCGAGGCACCACCGCGAAAAATCAGAGGCGCGTTCACCGGCCCGATGTCACGCTGTACGCAAATGAATGAAGACAACACGACACCGGCGCGACAGATCCGCGCCGTCTACAACGACACCACGATCCGCATCTACCAGGCGTATTCGCCCCAGATCGCGGACCCCGCCCTGAAGGCGGACACCTTCGTTCCACCGTTCAAACGGGAACGGATGACCTGGATCAAGCCGTCCTTCCTCTGGATGGCATACCGCTGCGGTTGGGCGGCCAAACCCGGCCAAGAGCGTGTGCTCGCCATCGATATCACGCGTGAAGGGTTCGAGTGGGCGCTGGCCAACGCCGCGCTCAGCCACTACGACCGGGACGTGCATCCCGATGAGAAGACGTGGCAACACCAGGTGAAGGCCAGCCCGGTGCGCATCCAGTGGGACCCGGAACGCAGCATCCGCCTCGGACCGCTGAACCACCGCTCGCTCCAGATGGGACTGAGCGGCGAGGCCGTCGATCGCTATGTCGACAAGTGGATCACCGGAATGACCGATGTCACACCGGTCATGCGCGAAATCGGCATCCACGTCGCGGCGAACCGCCTCGACGAGGCCGAAGCGCTCCTACCCGCGGAGCGTCCGTACCCCGGCTAGGAGCGCCAGGCGAGGCCCCCCATCCCGGCGACCTCCAGGTCCTGTGGCGAAGCCCACCGGAACGTCCCCGGCCGCACGTGCACCCCGGCCGTCACCGCCCAGTCCGGCTCGTCGGGCTCGACGTGCTCCATCTCCTCGAAGTCGGCGAGCGTCGGCCACACCGCGGAGCACGAGTCGCACATCAGCACGACCTTGCCGGATTCGGTGATCAACGGGCGTACGCGACCTTCGTCCCAGAACGACGGACATTCGTCCAGCCACATCGGCTGCCACCACCTCGCGGGGTGTTCGGCGACCGGCACGACACCGGCCGCATCCTCCTCGTAGCAAAACCCGCCGACGTGAACACAGAACTGTCCCGGCACGTCCAGTTCGCCAATCTTTCCCGAAGAAGCAGTGACCTGACCTGCACGGACGGTGAGGCGGTAGCAAAGGTCCCTTGCTCCCATCGCGGGCGTGGCCTGAACCACCTGGCGGTTCGGTTTCGATCTCTTGATCGAGACAGTGACCCATCGCCTAGTGCGCCACGCCTCACACAGGCCAGTTCCATCACACGGCTGTCACCAAGGGGGTTAGCCTGGTAGGCGCATCAGCGGTGTTCAAGATCTCGAGACGGATAGAGGCGAGCCCAAGCCGTGTCCAGCAGCAGCCCTGCGTCACAATTCGGCCCCAACGAGTGGGTTGTCGAGGAAATGTACGACCAGTTCCTCGCCGACCCGACCTCAGTCGATGCCGCCTGGCACGACTTCTTCGCGGACTTCAAGCCAACACAGGCCGCGCAGGCCAAGGCCGACGACGCACGTCAGACCTCCACGGCCCCCGCGAAGGAGACCGCGGACGTCAACGGCCAGGCCGCAGCGCCGTCGCCGCAGACCGTGCGCAACGCCGAGTCCGCCGCGCAGCAGACGGCCCCGTCTAAGACGGCCGCCTCGGCGAAGCCGGCGCCCAAGGCCGCCCCGAAGGCGGCCGCTCCCAAGGCCGCGGCCCCGGCGAAGACCGCCGAGAAGGACGCCGAGCCGGAGTCGAAGCAGCTCCGTGGCGCGGCCGCGGCGATCGCGAAGAACATGGACGCCTCGCTGTCGGTGCCGACCGCGACGAGCGTGCGCGCGGTTCCGGCGAAGCTGATGGCGGATAACCGGATCGTCATCAACAACCACCTCAAGCGCACGCGCGGCGGGAAAATCTCCTTCACGCACCTCATCGGCTACGCGATGGTCCGGGCGCTGAAGAACTTCCCGAACATGAACCGGCACTACCAGCTGATCGACGGGAAGCCGTTCGCGATCACGCCGGAGCACGTGAACTTCGGTCTCGCGATCGACATGAAGGGCAAGGAAGGCTCCCGCACGCTCGTCGTGGCCTCGATCAAGGCCACCGAAGACATGACCTTCATGCAGTTCTGGCAGGCCTACGAGGACATCGTCAAGAAGGCCCGCAACAGCAAGCTGACCGCCGACGATTTCGCCGGCACCACGATCTCCCTGACCAACCCCGGCGGCATCGGCACCAACCACTCGGTGCCCAGGTTGCAGGCCGGGCAGGGCGCGATCATCGGCGTCGGCGCCATGCAGTTCCCGGCGGCGTTCGAAGGCACCAGCGAGAAGACCCTGGTCGACCTCGGCATCAGCAAGATCATGACGCTGACCTCGACCTATGACCACCGCATCATCCAGGGTGCGGAGTCCGGCGAGTTCCTCAAGCGCATCCACCAGCTCCTGCTCGGTGAGGACGGTTTCTACGACGACGTCTTCACCTCCCTGCGGCTGCCGTACGAGCCGATCCGCTGGGTCGCCGACATCCCGGACGGCCCGGTCGACAAGACCGCCCGCGTGATCGAGCTGATCGACGCCTTCCGCATGCGCGGTCACCTGATGGCCGACACCGACCCGCTGAACTACCGGCAGCGCACCCACGCCGACCTCGACGTGCTGTCCCACGGGCTGACCCTGTGGGACCTGGACCGCGAGTTCCCCGTCGGCGGCTTCGCCGGCCAGGAGCGGATGAAGCTGCGGGACATCCTCGGCGTGCTGCGTAACTCCTACTGCCGCACGGTCGGCATCGAGTACACGCACATCCTCGACCCGGTGGAGCGCCGCTGGATCCAGGACCGCGTCGAGATCCCGCACGAGAAGCCGGACCCCGCCGTCCAGAAATACGTGCTCTCGAAGCTGAACGCCGCCGAGGCGTTCGAAACCTTCTTGCAGACCAAGTACGTCGGCCAGAAGCGGTTCTCCCTCGAAGGCGGCGAGACGGCGATCCCGCTGCTCGACACCCTGCTGGACAAGGCCGCCGAGCACGAACTCGACGAGGTCGTCATCGGTATGCCGCACCGCGGCCGCCTCAACGTGCTCGCGAACATCGTCGGCAAACCGATCGCGCAGATCTTCCAGGAGTTCGAGGGCAACCTCGACCCGGGACAGGCACACGGTTCCGGTGACGTGAAGTACCACCTCGGCGCCGAGGGCAAGTACTTCCGCATGTTCGGCGACGGCGAGACCAAGGTGTCGCTGACCGCGAACCCGTCACACCTCGAAACCGTCGACCCGGTCCTCGAGGGCATCGTCCGCGCGAAGCAGGACATCCTCGACAAGGGCGGCGAGGGCTTCACCGTCCTGCCCGTCCTGATGCACGGCGACGCCGCCTTCGCGGGCCAGGGCGTCGTCGCCGAGACGCTGAACCTGGCGCTGCTGCGCGGTTACCGCACCGGCGGCACCGTCCACGTCATCGTCAACAACCAGGTCGGCTTCACCACCGCGCCGGAGCACTCGCGCTCCAGCCAGTACGCCACCGACGTCGCGAAGATGATCGGTTCGCCGATCTTCCACGTGAACGGTGACGACCCCGAAGCCGCGCACTGGGTGGCCAAGCTGGCCGTCGAGTACCGCCAGGCGTTCCACAAGGACGTCGTGATCGACCTGATCTGCTACCGCCGCCGCGGCCACAACGAGGGCGACGACCCTTCGATGACCCAGCCGGCGATGTACGACATCATCGACACGAAGCGTTCGGTCCGGAAGACCTACACCGAATCGCTGATCGGCCGCGGCGACATCTCCGTCGACGAAGCCGAGGCCGCGTTGCGCGACTTCTCCAGCCAGCTGGAGCACGTTTTCAACGAGGTCCGCGAACTGGAAAAGCACCCAGCCAAGGCCAGCCCGTCGGTCGAGGAGGAGCAGCAGGTCCCGGCCAAGGTGCCGACAGCGACCACCACCGAGATCATCGAGCACATCGGCGACGCGTTCGTCAACGTGCCCGAGGGCTTCACCCCGCACCCGCGGGTCAAGCCGGTCATGGAGCGCCGTCACAAGATGTCCCGCGAAGGCGGCATCGACTGGGCCTTCGGTGAGCTGCTCGCGTTCGGCACGCTCGCGATCGAAGGCCGTCTCGTGCGGCTGTCCGGCCAGGACTCCCGCCGCGGCACCTTCACCCAGCGCCACTCGGTGATGATCGATCGCAAGACCGGCCAGGAGTACTCGCCGCTGCAGAACCTCGCCGACGGCCAAGGCCGCGTGATGATCTACGACTCGGCGCTCTCGGAGTACGCGGCGGTCGGCTTCGAATACGGCTACTCCGTGGCCAACTCCGAAGCGTTGGTCATGTGGGAAGCGCAGTTCGGTGACTTCGTCAACGGCGCACAAACCGTCATCGACGAGTACATCTCCTCCGGCGAAGCCAAATGGGGCCAGCTGTCGGACGTCGTGCTGCTGCTGCCGCACGGCCACGAGGGTCAGGGCCCGGACCACACCTCTGGCCGGATCGAGCGGTTCCTCTCGCTGTGCGCGGAGGGCTCGATGACCGTCGCGGTGCCGTCCACCCCGGCGAACTACTTCCACCTGCTGCGCCGCCACGCCCTCGACGGCGTGAACCGGCCGCTGATCACCTTCACCCCCAAGTCGATGCTGCGCAACAAGGCCGCGACTTCGAAGGTCGAGGACTTCACCGGCCAGACGAAGTTCATGTCGGTCATCGACGACGCCGAGGTCGACCCGGCCAAGGTCCGGAAGGTCCTGCTGACGTCGGGCAAGCTGTACTGGGAGCTGGTCGCCGAGCGCACCAAGCGCAAGGCGGACGACGTCGCGATCGTGCGGGTCGAGCAGTACTACCCGCTGCCGAAGAAGAAGCTGCTGGCGGCGATCGAGCGATTCGCCGGCGCGTCCGAGATCATGTGGGTCCAGGAAGAGCCGGAGAACCAGGGTGCGTGGCCGTTCTTCGGCCTGAACCTGCCGCGGAAGTTCCCGGAGGTGTTCGCGAAGCCTGGATGTCTCCGCACGGCGTCCGATGGCGGCGCCGTCGGCCGGTTCGTCCAAGGTGCACGAGGTCGAGCAGAGGGCGCTGATCGCGAAGGCCTTCGAATAAATCCCTGATTGCGCGTGAAGGCCCCCTCGGCTCAGCCGAGGGGGCCTTCACGCGCGATGGGCTAGCCGATCGCTTCGGAGGTCGCCTTCGCGACCTTCAGTGCGTTCTCCTTGCAGAACTTCTGGTCGACCTTCTTGGAGGGATCCGCCCCGGTCACGGTGATGTCGGCCTCGATGTTGCCTTGATAGAACTTGATCACGCAGCTGCCTTCGTAGGCGCTCTTGGCGTACACGGCTTTCGTCGAATTCGCCATGCTGGGGATCTCGACGCCACCGTCCTGCATCGCGACGTCGACCCCTGCCTTGGACGAGGCCTCGCCATTACCCGATCCCGGCTCCTTCGACTTGGCCAGGTACATGCCCACCGTGGCCGACGGCGCGTTGGGCTCCCGCCAGGTGCAGAACGAGCGGGTCAAGGTGATGGTGGAGTCCGAGTTGCCCGCGGGTATCTCACCCTCCGACGGCTCGAGCGGCGGCAGGTTGTTCACGCCGGCTTCGATCTTGGCGCAGGTCGGCATCGAGGTGTACTTGTCCGGCGGGCCGGCCTTCTTGGACGGAGCAGCCGACGACGAATCGCCGTCCCCGGACAACAGGATGAACGCGCCGACGCCACCGCCGCCGAGCAGGACCACCGCGCCGATGACGATCCCGATGATCAGGCCGGTGTTCGACTTCTTCGGCGGCGGATACCCCGGCTGCGGATAACCGGGCTGGGGGTATCCCTGCTGCGGGTATCCCTGTGTCGGGTACTGCGGTCCCTGCGGATAGGGCGGTCCAGGCTGCATGCGCAGAGATTAAGCCGTCCGCGCAGTCCTCATAGGACGAATCCGGCAACTCGGCCCCGGATCACTCCGGAAAATTCAGTCTTTCGAGATCCGGTTTCGGCTCACCTGGCGCGTCCAGCCTCAGTAGCCTCCTTGCGTTTACAGCAATCCTGACCTGGGGAACGCAAATGACCACACCGACGCAACCCTCGCAGTGCGAACGCTGCGGCCAGCCGGTCCTGCCGGATCCGAACGCTCCCAGCGTCTGGTTCGACCAGCAGAACGGCCGCTCCTGCGGCGGGAACCCGCAGTTTCCGCATATCGCGACAGCGCCCGGTCGCGGCGGCAAGAAGAAGGGATGGATCATCGGCGGCTCGGTCGCCGGGGTCGTGGTCCTCGCGGTGGTCATCGTGCTCGTCGTGACACTGACCGGGAAATCCGGCCAGACCACGGCGGCGACGAGCCAGGCTCCGCCACCCGCCACCGCGTCGAGCAGCGCGCCGTCGGCCGACCCCAACGCGCCCGTGCCGTGCGACCCGAATCTGGAAGGCGGCCCGTCCTGCTTCCCGCCGGCGGTGACCGGCCAGGCCTTCCTGGATCGCATCAAGCAGAAGCAGCAATGGCCCTGTTTCAAGAAGGGCGACAAGGACGAGACCGGACTGGACGTCTCGGAACCCGGCGTCTGCCGGGCATCCAACAGCGCCGACCAGCCCTACATCGTCACGATGAACATCGGCTATGAAACCGACACCCGCGACCCGCAGGGCAAGATGACCACGGTGCGCGTCCTCGCGAGCACCGGCGCCAGGTCGTGGAAGAACGAGCAGACCGACAACGGCAAGACCAAGACGATCGCGGACGACGCGATGACCATCGCGCTGAGGAACCTCTGGCCGGAAGACAAGGCACTGCAAGACGAAGCGAAGCAGGCATACACGAAGCTCGCGGAGGAGTGCACCAACGGCAAGGGCGGGCTGGGTCCGAAAACCCCGCTCCGCAACGGTTTCGAGGTGTCCTGCGACTACATCACCACGACGACGGTGACCGGTCCGAACGGCCCGCTCACGTCGATCACGCAGACCATGCGGATCGAGGCCCCGTACCTCATCCCCGGCGGGAGCTGATACGTGAAGGCCCCCTTCCCTCGGCTGAGCCGAGGGAAGGGGCCTTCACGTACTCCAGGGGTGGATCAGACGGTCAGGGACCAGCTGTTGATGTAACCGGTGTCGACGCGGTACACGTCCTGCACCTTCAGCTGCCAGGTTCCGTTGGCTGCTTCGGCACCGGCGTTGACCGTGTAGGTCGTGTTGATGTCGTTGGACGAGTCGTTGCTCGAACCCTTCAAGCGGTACGACGTGCCGTCCGGCGCGACCAGGTCGATGACGAGGTCACCGACGTAGGTGTGCACGATGCTCACCGCGACCTTGGTGGTGCCCGAAGCGTTGCGAGCACAGTTCGCGACGCTGACCGAACTGGTCACCGCGGCACCGAAGTCAGGGATGGAGACGTCGGTGGCGTTGGTCTGCATGCCACAGGTCGGCGGCTCGGGGTCGGTGCCGCCGGTTCCGGTGTAGAGCAGAACGTTCGGCGAGCCGGTGCCCGGACTGGTCACCTTGCCCTTGGTGCCGTTGTTGACCAGCGCGTCGCGGACCTGCTGCGGCGTGGCGGTCGGGTTGGCCGAGGCATACAGCGCGGCGGCGCCGACGACGTGCGGGGTCGCCATCGAGGTGCCGCTGATGGTGTTGGTGCCGTTGTTCAGCCAAGTCGACGTGATGCCGCTGCCCGGCGCGAAGATGTCGAGGCAGGTGCCGATGTTGGAGAAGTCGGACTTGGCGTCGGTGCTGGTGGTCGAACCGACGGTGATCGCCTCGGGCGTGCGGGCTGGGGAGGTGTTGCACGCGTTGGCGCCGTAGTCGTTACCGGCGGCGACACCGTAGGTGATGCCTGCCGCGATCGACCGCTGCACGGCCTGGTCGAGGGTCGCCGAGGCGCCACCACCGAGGCTCATGTTCGCGACGGCGGGCTTGACCGCGTTCGCGGTGACCCAGTCGATACCGGCGATCACGCCGGCGGTCGTCCCGGAACCGGCACAGTTCAGCACGCGGACCGCGACGAGCTTGACGCCCTTGGCAAGACCGTGGGCCGTGCCGCCGATGGTGCCGGCGACGTGGGTGCCGTGGCCGTTGCAGTCGGTGGCATTATTGTCGTTGTCGACGGTGTCGCGACCGTGGGACGCGCGCCCGCCGAAGTCGGGGTGTGTGGTGAGGATGCCGGTGTCGACGACGTACGCGGTGACGTTCGACGCCGTGGTGCTGTAGCTGTACTTCTGGTTCAGCGGCAGGCTCTGCTGGTCGACCCGGTCCTGGCCCCAGGACGGCGGGTTCAACTGGTCGACCGAGGCCGAGACGACCTGATTCTGCTCCACGTAAGCCACCGCGGGGTCGGCCGCGACGCGCTTCGCCTGCGTCTCGGTCAGCGCACCGGTGAAGCCACGCACCGCCGTCGCGAAGGTCCGTTCGACCTTGCCGCCGTGGCGATTCGTCACGGACTTCGCGGTCGCTTCGACCGACGTGCCGTCCTTCAGCACGACGATGTAGCTGTCCTTGACGGCTTTGGCACCACCGGCATTGACGATCGTGCCTTCCGCCGCCGAGGCGACGGTGGAGCCGCCGAGCGCGGTCAGCACGGCGACGGCCGCGGCCACACCGAATGCGGGCACGCGTCTCTTCAAGGTTCCCAGGGAATTACTCAAGATATTCCTCCCAGGCAGGGGCGACCCGCGGGCATGACGCAACCCGCCGGGTCTCTGAAGGGGTGACAGACGTGAAACGCGTTCCACTTAGGAGCGCAGGCTGAGACTAAGTCTCGCGTTCACCCGAAGGAAGACCTTGCATTACCGACATCACGGGAGTATTGGACGTCGTAGACGCGCAGGTCGGGCACCGTTCAGCCCCCGCCTTTAGTCGCGTTTTGCACCGTACGGCCCACGGAGAATGGGGCTATCACACAGCTTGTGGTCGTTTCCCGGCCGGGCGGGCGTTTCATCGCCGTGAAAGAACACACGGATGGCCGCCTACTAAAGTCGCGGCCTCGCCGAGCAGAAATCGTTTTCCATCCTACGTTCGGATGGAGCACACTCTGGCGCATGCTGCTCCGACAGGAAGACCCGGCCGACCGTGAGGCCATCCATGCCGTGCACACGGCGGCATTCGGCAAGTACGACAAGCCCGTCGTCGAGGCCAAACTGGTCGACGAACTTCGGGAAGACGGAGATCTGCTCGGCGCACTGTCCATCGTGGCCGAACGCGACGGCGAGGTCGTCGGGCATGTTTGCTGCAGCCCCGGCCGGATCGGCACAGCCGCCGAGGCGTCGGTCGGGCTCGGCCCGCTCGGTGTCCTGCCCCGGTATCACGCCTCCGGCGTCGGATCGGCTCTCATGCACGCGGTCCTCGGCGCCGGGGACGCACTCGGCTACGGCGCGGTGGTCCTGCTGGGCGATCCGCGTTACTACTCCCGCTTCGGCTTCGTCCTCGCGGGGTCACTCGGGATCACGCCGCAGACCCCGGAATGGGCGCAGCATTTCCAGGTCCGCACCCTCCACGCCTATACGTCCGGCCTCAAGGGCGAGTTCCGCTACTCGCCCGCCTTCGACCGCCTCTGACACTCCGCAACCAGAGGACTACTTGCGGAGGTCAGGCGGGCGCGAGGAGGTTGTTGCGCCGCAGGAACTCCTCGGCGATGTCGAGCGGATTGCGCTTCTCCTCGGTGAACTGGACGTTCAGCTCGGTCAGCTGCTCGGTGGTGAGCGCCGCCGAAACCCGGTTCAGGGCCTTGACCTCGCGCGGCGACAACGTGCCCTTCGCGACCAGCGGCACGATGTTCTGCGCGGGGAACATGTTCTTGTCGTCCACCAGCGGGACGAACCCGTTCGCGGCGATCGTCGACGACGTGCTGAACAGATCCGCGACCTGGACGTCCCCGGACTTCAGCGCGGCGACCGTGACCGGACCGCCGGTGTCGGTCGTGCGGATCTCCTTGAACTCGCAGCCGTAGAGCGCCTTGATCTTGTCCTTCCACCGGCTGCTCCACTGACCGGGACCGCCGAACACGAGGTCCTTGCAGCGCGCCCCGAGATCGGAGAAGGTCTTCACCCCCGAATCGGCGAGTTCCTTCCGCACCACCAGCAGGTCCTTGTCCTCGGCGGGCGCCTGGGCGAGCACCTCGAATCCTGGCGGCAGTTTCTGTCGCAGTTGCGCGTAGACGTCCTGTGGGGTGGTCGCCTGCGTGTCCTTGTCGAAGTAGCGCAACAGGTTCCCGCTGTAGTCCGGCACCACCGAAAGCGATTTGTCCTGCAACGCCTTGACGACGACCTCACGGCTGCCGACCGGCGGCCGGACTGTCACGTTCTCCGCCCCCGCGTTACGCAGCGCGCCTGCGTAGATCTGGGCCAGCAGGAGGCTTTCCCCGACGTCGGACGCGCCGATGATGATGTCCCCGGTCGCCCCACCCTCGGCACCCCCGGCGAGTGGATTTCCACAACCCGTTGCCAGCAAGGCGATCCCGGCGAACAACGCGACCATCGTGCGCCTCATACCGCCGCCTTCTTCCCGCTGGCGGCCTGGGCCAGCCGTACTCCCTTGGGTACCAGTGCGCGCTGGACTCCGGCCAGTACGAGGTCCAGCACCACGGCGAGCAAGGTGGTCAGGATCGCGCCCGCGACGACCTGCGAGTAGTCCAAAATGGCCAGTCCGTCGAGCAGGAACCGGCCGAGTCCGCCAAGCCCGACATAGGCCGCGACAGCCGCCGTCGCCACGAGTTGCAGCACCGAGTTCCGGATCCCGCCGAGGACCAGCGGCAGCGAGATCGGCACTTCGACCTTCCACAACCGTTGCCAGCCGGTCATTCCGATGCCCTGTGCCGCGTCGACCACGCCGTGATCGGTCGCCTGCAGTCCCGCGTACGTCCCGGCGAGGATCGGCGGGACGGCGAGCACCACGAGCCCGATGATCGTCGCGGTGACGCTTTCGGTGAACAGCAGGAACAAGAACGTGACGAGCCCCAGCGTGGGCAATGCGCGGATCCCGTTGCCCACGCTCACCAGCACGACGCCGCCTCGCCCGGTGTGCCCGACGTAGAGTCCGAGCGGCACCGCGATCACCAGCGCGATGACCAATGCCAGCAAGGTGTAACCGAGATGCTGCAGCAGCCGGTTGACGATCCCCTCGGTGCCCTGCCAATTGGCCGGGTCGCCGAACCAGGAGAAGACGTCGGCGATCATTTCGCCCCCACGGTTTTCGTACGGTTCCACGGCGTGAGCAGATCGCGCAGCCGGACCAGCAAGAGGTCGACGATCAGGGCGAGCAGCAGTGTCGCCACGATGCCGACGACGATCGGTGAGAAGTACTCACGCTGGAAACCGTCGGTGAACAGCACTCCGAGCCCGCCGGTGCCGATCAGCGCGCCGACGCTGACCAGGCTGATATTGCTGACGGAAGCGACCCGCACCCCGGCGGCGAGAACCGGTACCGAAAGCGGCAATTCCACGGCGAGGAATCTGCGCGCGGGTTTGTAGCCGATCGCGGTCGCGGCCGCGACGACATGCGGCGGGACGGCGTCGAGCGCGTCCAGCACCGGCCGCACGAGCAGGGCGGCGGTGTAGATGGTCAGCGCGACGATGACGTTGATGCTGTCGAGGATCTTCGAGCCGATGATGCCCGGGATCACCACGAACAACGCCAGCGACGGGATGGTGTAGAGCAGGTTCGACACGACCAGCAGCACGGTCCGCACCGGCTGCCAGCGATGGCCGAGCCAGCCGGCCACGATCGCGATGAGCAGGCCGAGCACCAGCGGGACCAGCGAAAGGTAGATGTGGTCCAGCAGATCCCCGAAGAACTGCGCGCGATTGTTGGCACTGGCGAGGTAGCGCCCGAGTTCGGAGAAGAAGTCCCCCATCAGGAACCCAGCGGCAGCGCTTCGATCACCTCGAGGACCTGTTTCGCTCTGACCACGCCGAGGACCTTGTGGTCCGCGTCGACGACCACCCCGAGGCTTGCCGGCGAGGACAACGCCGCGTCGAGAGCGCCGCGGATCGGAGTTCCCTGGACGTACAGCGATCCGCCCGCCACGAGATCGGTCTCGGCGAGCTCGCCATCCACAGTGGACCCGGGTCGCAGCCAGCCGCGCGGCCGGCCGTCCGCGTTGACCGCGACGAGCCATTCGGTCGTCGTTCCCTCGACGGCCGTCCCGACCTCGACCCGCTTGGCCTCTTCGACCTCGACGCCCTGGGCGGAAAGGAACGAAAGTCCGCGATACCCGCGATCCTTGCCGACGAACGACGCGACGAAGTCGTCGACCGGATGGCGCAGCACCTCCGACGGGGTGCCGTACTGGGCGAGCACGCCACCGACGCGGAGGACGGCGATCTTGTCGCCGAGGCGCACGGCCTCGTCGATGTCGTGGGTGACGAACACGATCGTCTTGCCCAGCTGAGACTGCAGCCGCAGCAGCTCGTCCTGCAGTTCCTCGCGGACGATCGGGTCGACGGCGGAGAAGGGCTCGTCCATCAACAGGACCGGCGAATCCGCGGCGAGCGCCCTGGCGACGCCGACGCGTTGTTGCTGGCCGCCGGAAAGCTGGGCCGGGTACCGCTTGCCGAGTTCCACCGGCAAGCCGACGGTCTCGAGCAGTTCGGCCGCACGCTTGCGCGCCTTGCCCTTGTCCCAGCCCGACAGCAGCGGCACGGTGGCGATGTTGTCCAGGACCGTCCTATGTGGAAAGAGGCCGGCATGCTGGATGACGTAGCCGATGCCGCGGCGCAGCAGCGCCGGGTCGCCTTCGCTGACGTCCTTGCCGTCGAGCAGAACGGTGCCCGCGGTCGGCTCGACCATGCGGTTGATCATCCGCAGCGAGGTCGTCTTGCCGCAGCCGGACGGGCCGACGAACACCGTCATGGTGCCGTCCTCGACGGTGAGGTTCAGGTCGTTGACCGCGACCGTTCCGTCCGGATACCGCTTGGTCACGCCACGGAACTCGATAGTCACGTGTCTCTCCCCATGTCTGGTCGAAAAACCGTAGCCCACATCTCGCGCCTTGGCACGGTGTCCCAAGGATCGGGTCACTAGGCTGCCCGCTGTGAGCTCTCTCGTCGACGACGTCCTCGCGGCGCACGGTGTCCACGTGCGACCGCTCCATCAGGTGATTTCCCTGCTCCGGACGGATTGGCGTGAACTCGGCGAGCTGATCCGGCTCAGCGCGGCGCCTCGCCGGAGTGTCGAAGACGTCCTGACCGCGCTCGGCGACGACCTGGAGCGGGACGATGCCCGCCTCCGGCTGGTTCCGGCCGCCCGCGAGAAGTACGCGCGCTTCGACGCGCAGAGCCGGGAGCCCGCTCCCGCTGTGCTGAAGGCAAACACGCTGACGACCGTCACCCGGTACGTCGAGAACGTGCCCGCGCCGCTGGCCGCGCTCGACCACGTCCAGGCGACGCCGGAGACCGTCGTGAAACGCGCGCTGTGGCTGGACGAGCGGTACGACCTCGGTTCGGCGAAGCTGCTGTTCCTCGGCGACCACGACCTCACTTCGCTGGCTGTACGCACGCTACGGCCCGACGCGAACCTCACCGTCGTCGACCTCGACGACCGTGTACTCGCCTACATCGACGAGCTGAGCGACCGGTCCATCCGCACCCTGCACACGGATCTGCGGGTCGGGCTGCCACCGTCGGTGACCGGGCGGATGGATCTCGTGTTCAGCGACCCGCCTTACACGTCCGAGGGAATGGGCCTGTTCGCGGCGCGCGGTGTCCAGGCACTGCGCGAACCCTCGGACGGGCGATTGCTGCTCGCTTACGGCTACAGCCCGCGGCATCCCACTTTGGGTGCACAGGTACAGCGGTCGCTGGCAACTCTGGGGTTGACCTTCGAAGCGATCCTTCCGGACTTCAACCGGTACTTCGGCGCGCAGGCGATCGGGAGCGCGGCGGACCTGTACGTCTGCCAGCCGACCGCGAAATCGAAGAAGATCCGCGCGGGTAAGGGAAAGGCTTCCGGGATCTACACACACGGGCCGCAGTCCGTCGAGTCGTCCGCGGGGAAGGCGAAGCCCGCGCTCCTGGACAAACTGCACGAAATCGCCATCGAAGGTGGCCTGGCACTGGAGTCGAGACCGGTCGACTGGTCGGTCTCCGGTCCGGAAGGCGACGCCGTCGCGATGGACCTCTCGGCCGATCCCGGCCCCTGGCTGCTGCGCACCCTGCTCGGCACGAACGCCCGCCGCCTCGCGCTGCTGGTCCCGAATTCCCATCCCGACCTGGCGAATGCCGAGGCACAGGTGGCTTTGAACGACCTGGTCGGGCGGAAGTACCGGCTGCGGCTCCTGCGAAGCACCCCCGACAACCGGCACGCCGTCGTCGTCGCGGACGCCGTCGAGCATCCCGACGAATTGCTGACGCGGGCTCACGCTCGGCTTGCGAACGTGTCCCTCGATGTCCCGTCGGACCTGACGGACGCTCGGCTCATCGACCTGCCGCGGCACCGGCTCACAGAGTTGCTCGCCTGACAACCCCCGCGTGTTATGAAGGGTCCTTTCATCACAAATTGTGTGATGAAAGGACCCTTCATAGCGTTTGAGGGGGTGCGAAACTACCCGACCACGCCATCCGCTTCAGCGGCCTTCGCGACAGCCGAAGCGACCTCAGGGGCGACACGCGGGTCGAGCGGGCTCGGGACGATGCGGTCCGGGCCCAGGTCGTCCTGCGCGACCGAGAAGATCGCCTCGGCGGCGGCCAGTTTCATGTTCTCCGTGATCGCCCGCGCGCCGGAGTCCAGCGCACCGCGGAAGACGCCGGGAAACGCCAGCACGTTGTTGATCTGGTTCGGGAAGTCGCTGCGCCCGGTGGCGACGATCTTGGCGTACCGCGATGCCACGGCCGGGTGAACCTCCGGATCCGGGTTCGACAGCGCGAACACGATCGCGTCGCCGGCCATTCCGGCGAGCACGCTCTCGTCGATGGTCGCCCCCGACAGGCCGAGGAAGACGTCGGCGCCCTTCAGCGCCTCGGCGAGACCGCCGCGCAGCCCGGACGAGTTGGTCGTCTCGGCGAGCTTCTGCTTGATCGGGTTCAGGCCGTCGCGGCCCTCGTGGATGATGCCGCGGGAGTCGAGCACCGTGACATCGGCGACGCCCGCGTTCTGCAGGATCTTGGCGCAGGCCACACCCGCCGCACCTGCTCCCGAAACGACCACGCGCTGGCCGGAGATGTCCTTGCCGAGGACCTGGTTCGCCCCGCGCAGCGCGGCCAGCGTGACGATGGCCGTGCCGTGCTGGTCGTCGTGCATGACCGGGCAGTCGAGGACTTCCTTGAGCCTGTCCTCGAGCTCGAAGCACCGCGGCGCCGAGATGTCCTCCAGGTTCACCGCGCCGAACGACGGGCGGAGGCGGACCAGGGTCTCGATGATCTCGTCGACGTCGGTGGTGTCGAGCACCAGCGGGATCGAATCGAGCCCGCCGAAGGTCTTGAACAGGACCGACTTGCCCTCCATGACCGGCAGCGAAGCGCTCGCGCCGATGTCACCGAGGCCGAGCACCGCCGTGCCGTCGCTGACCACCACGACCAGCCTGTCCGCCCACGTGTACCGCTTCGCCTTGGCCGCGTCCTCGGCGATCGCACGGCTCACCTTCGCCACACCAGGCGTGTACGCGACCGAGAGGTCACGGGGCGAAGAGATCGGCCGCGTCGCGGCGACAGAGAGCTTGCCGCCCTCGTGGCCGTCGAAGATCTCGGTGTCGGTCACTGGCGAGGTCATCGTGGTTCCTGTCATTGCTTCCGTCATCCCCTCATTGAGGGACAGCGGACTCTCGATTCGAGCGAAGGTCACTGGAATTCTCCTGGGACTGCGAGCGGGGGAACTGGAGATGAGCAGGCCAAGGACATGGCCGGTCCACCTGGGGTGCTTGTCCTCCGACACGGCAGCCCAGCGCGGTAGCGCCGGCCTGTCGGCGAAGCGTCCAATCGGCCATCGATGCCGTGGGTGTGGCGAGGGCCGCGGACGCAGCGGTCAGATCATTGTGACAGGACTACGTACCAGTGTGCCCCGCTGGTGCGGTTGATGTCACAAACACAGGGGTCTTTGCGCAGCTCAAGAGAGGTTTTGCAAGACGTCCATCCGGTTTGGGAAGGCCCGTTTAGCATGACCCCTATGCATTCCCGGCGCCTGAGCGTCCTTGACGCCTACGAGTTCACCCCGCGAGCCTTTTCCGACCACCGCGGCCTGTTCGTGTCCCCTTTTCAGGGTGAGGTGTTCGCCGAAGCGGTGGGGCATCGGCTGAACCTGGCGCAGACCAACCACAGCGTCTCCCGGCGCGGGACGATCCGGGGCGTGCATTTCGCCGACACACCACCCGGTCAGGCGAAATACGTCTACTGCGCGCGTGGCGCACTCCTCGACGTCGTCGTCGACCTGCGCGTCGGCTCCCCGACGTTCGGCGAATGGGACTCGGTGCGGCTCGACAGCCAAGCGTTCAACTCGGTCTACGTCGCGGAAGGGCTCGGCCACGCCTTCATCGCGCTCGAGGACGACACGGCTATGTCCTACATCTGCTCGGAGCCCTACAACCCGACCGGGGAGCACGGGATCAACCCGCTCGACCCGGACCTCGACCTTCCGTGGCCCCAGGACATCGAGCACGTTCTGTCCAGCAAGGACACCGACGCGCCCGGCCTGAAGGATGCGCAGAAACTGGGGTTGCTTCCGCAATACGACGAATGCGTGGCGTACTACGAGAAGCTGCGCGGATAGGGGTCACCCGAGTGCCGGGGTGGTCTTCGGCAGCCCAAGCCCCGACGCTATGAACGACCCGCTGGGTCACCGGATCTCCGGGAGCAGGTCAGGGACTTCCCCGATGTGACCCAGATCGCGATGGGCCAGGCTTTCCGGCATGAGACGCCTTCTCGCAGCGGCCGCGGCCACCTTGGCGGCAGCCGCCCTCGTCCTCCTGCCCGCACCTGTCTCCGCGGCTCCGGATCCCTTGCCGGAGTTCGACTTCTCCGCCTGCCCGGCCCCGCCCGCCAACGCCGACCCGGGCACTTGGCGCTGTGAAGCCTTTGTCTCCCAAGGAACCTTGACCATCGGCAAGCGGAGCATCCCGCTCGGCGAGATGCGGCTGACGTTCTCCGAGGGCAAGGTGAACGGGAAGTACGCGCAGGTCTTCGGGGAACTCCGCCACGCTCCCGCGCGGATCCGCGGCACCTACGGTGCGACCATCCAGCTGCACTACGGCGGCTACTCGGACTTCCAGTCCGATGACGAGCGGCGAGGTGAGCTGGATCTTTATGCGGTGCTGCGGCATCCCTTACTGCCCAAGGAATGCACCGTCGGCACGCTCGAAGCGCCGCTCCACTCGGTCGTGCAGGATGATCCGGACGTCCCGTTCGAAGTGATCTCGCAGAACCCGATGACGGTCAAGTTCGGCGTCGTCGACGCGACACTGGATCTGCCGAGGACGACGGGGTGCGGACGGATGTCGTGGCTCGCCGATCAGGCACTGGGACTTCCGTCGGGGATCGGGAAGAACGTGTTCAAGCAGGTCACGTACGTCCAGTTCAAACCGCTCTGAGCGGGCCTACTTCCTTCGGGTCACCCAGATGGAGATCGTCGCGGTCACGACCGTATTCCCGTTCGTGTCCGTGATGGTCACCGGGACCGGCAGCTCGAAACCGTCGTCGCCGAATTCCGGCAACTCCGGGAGTTCGGCGACGGCACGCAGGCCGGTCTCGGCCTTCGCGTCATACGAAACGGTCATTCCCTTGGGCAACCACCGGTGAGTGGACGGCACGGTCGCCTCGGCGAGCATCCCCATAGCGATCTCGGCGAGGTTGCAGGCCGCGATGGCGTGGAAGGTCTTGATGTGGTTATGGACACCCCACCACTTCGGCGCGGTGACCTCGCTGCGGCCGGGCCGCAGGTCGCGGACCGACGGCAGCACGGTCCGGAAGTAGGGCACACGCAGGCACATCGCGGCCGAGAACAACTGCCTGCCGACCGGTTTGCCGACCAGCCTGTTCCACAGCGCGTAGGTCGAGTTCTGTGCCATCATGATCTCCCTCATCAAGTTACTCACGAGTAGCATAACCGGACCGCAGGCTATATTCGCAACGTGGCTAATCGGCTCTTCCTTCTCCGTCACGGCCAGACCGAGTGGTCCGTCAACGGACGGCACACCGGACGCACCGACATCCCGCTCACGACGGCGGGTGAAGGCCAGGCCCGCGCGGCGGGCGGCACCCTGCGCGCCGTCCTCGGCGGCTCTCCGGCGCTCGTACTGTCCAGCCCTCGCACCCGCGCCCTGCGGACGGCCGAGCTGGCCGGGCTGCGCGTCGACGACGTCACCGAGGAACTCGCCGAATGGGATTACGGCGACTACGAAGGAATCACGACTCCGGTGATCCGCGAGACCGTTCCCGGATGGACGGTGTGGACACATCCCATTCCCGGAGGTGAAAGCGCGGAGGACGTCAACGCCCGCGCGGACGAACTGCTCGAACGCGTCCGCGACCCACTCGGCGAAGGCGACGTGATCCTGGTGGGGCACGGCCATTTCAGCCGCGTCCTCGTCGCACGCTGGATCGGCATGCCGTCCACCTCCGGCGTCCACTTCGGACTCGACCCGGCCGGCGTCGCGGTCCTCGGCGACGAACGCGGCGAGCCGCAGATCGAGCACCTTAACCTGCTTCCCCTCACGGAGGACTGACAAATGGCCGACGACCGCATCCGGCGAATCCGGGAAGAAGACGTCGAGCCCGTCGTCCAGCTCGTCTACGACCTCGCCGAGTTCGAACGCGCCCCTGACGAATGCCACCTGACCCCCGAGCAACTGCGTACGGCGCTCTTCGGCGAGGCACCCGCGCTGTTCGGGCACGTCGCCGAGATCGACGGCCAGATCGTCGGATATGCCTTGTGGTTCCTCAACTTCTCGACCTGGCGCGGAGTGCACGGCCTCTATCTCGAGGATCTCTACGTCCGTCCGGAACAGCGCGGTTCCGGTCTCGGCAAGGCCTTGCTGGCCACGCTCGCGGCCGTATGCGTCGAGCGCGGCTACGCCCGCTTCGAATGGTCGGTGCTGAACTGGAACCCGGCTCAGGGGTTCTACAAGTCGCTCGGCGCGGTGCCGATGGACGAGTGGACCGTCGACCGGCTCACCGACGAACCCCTGCGCAAGCTGGCGGCCGAGGTTCGGGACGGCTGAGATGACGGTGGCCGAGGTGATGGCCGAACTGGCCGCACTCGAGGACCCGAAGGCACGCGCGGTCAACGAGAAGCACGGTGACGACCACGGCGTGAACCTCGGCAAACTGCGCGCGATCGCGAAGCGGTTGAAGACGCAGCAGGAACTCGCGCTCCAGCTCTGGAAGACGGAGGACACCGCGGCGAGGCTGCTGGCACTCCTGATCTGCCGCCCGAAGGTGTTCGAGCGCGAGGAGCTGGACGCCATGCTGCGCGAGGCGCGCACGCCCAAGGTGC
Organism: uncultured Actinomycetota bacterium; assembly: GCA_963766045.1. Taxonomy (GTDB): domain Bacteria; phylum Actinomycetota; class Actinomycetes; order Mycobacteriales; family Pseudonocardiaceae; genus Amycolatopsis. The sequence goes on from CAVXYN010000004.1 coordinate 1,384,899, forward strand.
ATGACTGGCTCGTGAGCTACGTGGTGAAGAAGAACCCGCACGCCGAAGAGCTGCGCCTGGCCTGGTTCGACGATCCGGATCCGGTGGTCGCGAGCGCCGGCTGGGCGCTGAGCACCGAACGCGTGACGAAGAAGCCCGAGGGCATCGACCTCAAAGGACTACTCGACGTCATCGAGGCGGAGATGAAGGGCGCACCGGATCGCCTGCAGTGGGTGATGAACGAGTGCTTGGGTCATATCGGGATCGAGCACGCCGAGTACCGCGCCCGCGCGATCGACATCGGTGAGCGCCTCGAGGTACTCAAGGACTACCCGACTCCCCCGAACTGCACGTCACCGTTCGCGCCCATCTGGATCACCGCGATGGTGAGCAGGCAGCACGCCTAGTCGCGTTCCTCTTGTTCCCGGCGCGCCGCGCGGCCGGCGGCGCCGTCACGTTCGGCGGCCTCTTCCTCGGTCTCGCCTTCCCGTATCCCCAGCGCCCACGCCCGTGACGCGCGGCGGAACAGCAGCACGACGACGACGACGCCGATCAGGGCGAGCGGCACCCCCCACACCGGCTGTCCCGACGGTCCCGCGCCGTACCAGCCGACGCCGATCAGGATCAGCGCGACGACGACTCCCGGCGACCTCGCCCACGTCTTGCCCATCGCCAGACCGGCGGCGCACGCCAGCGTTCCGGCGGCGAGGACCAGGTAGTAGGCGACCTCGGCGTAGAGGTTCCCCGGTTCGGCCTGACCGTTGATCAGGAGCAGAACCGCGAACACGACCAGGGCGAGCCCCGGCAGCGCGATGATGAGCCCGGCGAGGCGGACTTCCCGGGGAGCGGGCGAGAGCTTGTCGGCGATGGACACGGCGAAACAGCCTTCCAGGCTTCCGGACGCGGCGCTCCACCAGGGCGGGTCACCGTACGTGAGCACATTCGATCGTATGCCACCCGGTCGGCCGGTTTTCCCGGGCCACTGAGCGGGAAAAAATTAGAGGTGTCGTCGATGAGCGGGCGGTCGGCCCGGGTGCACTTGTCACGACGAGCGGACAGTCATCGGCAGAGGAGGACGCCCGCCACAGGGATGCACGAGAACGGTCGCGGCCTGCTGAGCAGTGCGTCACCCTGGGCGCCGGAGAGCTCCCACCTTCGGGCTGACGTCACCTACCCTGCGGTAGTGCGCGCAATCCTCGTCGTAAATCCTCAGGCCACCTCGACCACCGCAGGTGGCCGGGACGTGCTGGCCCACGCGCTGGCCAGCCAGGTCAAGCTCGACGTCGTGGAGACCGACTACCGCGGCCACGCGATGGCCGTGGCCAGGTCGGCCGCTCGTGACGGCATCGACCTGGTGGTGGCACACGGCGGCGACGGCACGGTCAACGAGGTGGTCAACGGCTTGCTCGCGGACTCCGACGGCGATCCGGCCGAAATCGGCGACGTCCCCATGCTCGGCGTCGTGCCCGGCGGTTCGGCGAATGTGTTCGCCCGCGCGCTGGGGATCGCCCGTGACCCGGTCGAGGCGACCCACCAGCTCCTCAACGCCATCGAGAACGACCGAAGCCGCAAAGTCGGCCTCGGCATCGCCGACGGCCACTGGTTCACCTTCAACGCCGGCATGGGCTGGGACGCGGACGTCGTGGGCCGGGTCGCGAAGCGCCGGGGCAAGCAGACGACCGCCGGCCTGTACATGCGGGCCGCTGTCGTGTCCCATCTGCGGCCGCCGCTGGGCAGACCGACCCTCACGGTGCGGATCCCAGGCGAGGAACCCACCGAGGTGATGACCGCTTTCGTGTCGAATACCGATCCATGGAGCTACCTGGGTGACCGTCCGGTCCATCTCAACAGCGGCAGCTCGTTCGACACCGGATTGGGCCTTTTCGCGTTGAGCGGTCTTGCGTTGCCCACCGTGTTCAGGCATGTACGGCAGGCATTGCTCACGAAGAGCAACCAACGCGGACGACGTCTCCTTCGTCACGATGACCTGCCGATGATCCGCATTGACGCTGCTGAACCGGTAAACTTCCAGGTGGACGGCGACCTCGTCGGCCAGCGGACGAGAGTGGAGTTCTTCAGCGTCCCGGGAGCACTGACGGTAACCGTCTGACAACCGGGCCGCTGATCGCCTGCGGCAAAGTGCAACCTGCCGCTCGTCGACGCAGAACCTCCACTCACCGCATCGGCCTTTCCTTCGAAGGGCTGTTTCGGACAGAAACCGCAGGTCAGAAGGGTCGCTCGGCCGGGTGAGCTGACTCACCGATCTTCAGAAAACCCTTGTCGAAACCGGTGCTTCGTGAAAGCATTCACAAGCACCCAAAAAAACGACCGCCATGACGACTATGGCGCGGAGTACCGCGCCGTTATGAAGGAGCTCAGAAACATGGACTGGCGCCATGACGCGGCCTGCCGAGACGAGGACCCCGAGCTGTTCTTCCCCGTGGGAACCAGCGGTCCTGCTCTGTCGCAGGTAGCGCAGGCGAAGGCCGTGTGCCACCGCTGCACCGTTGCTTCCGACTGCTTGGCCTGGGCTTTGGCCAGCGGACAGGATGCAGGCGTCTGGGGCGGGATGAGCGAGGACGAGCGACGGGCCCTGAAGCGCCGTCGTACGCACATCGGCACGCGTACCTCCGCCTGAGCCGTAACCGGCTCAGCACGCTTCATCTGCAGTACTGGAACATCAGAACCACTGAACATCAGAACCAAAAACTCAGCATCACCCCAAGCTTCGGGAAATCCCGCAGCGCAGTGACTTCGCGGTCACGCGCTGCGAGGTGATACCTACCCGGATGAAGCTTAACAAGCGAGGCCAAAGCATCCCTGACAGGGGTAGGCCTCACCGGACTTTCAGTCCTCCCGCGGAACCGTTGCAGGGCCGGCACCATATTCAGGTGCCGGCCCTTAAACGTGTCCATGATCGACAGTCCACAAAGGACGATCCGACCCCACGCAAGTAGTCCTCTAATTGCGGTCTTCTCACGCAATTAGAGGACTACTTGCGTGGGGTCAGAGGCGGCGTGACAACGGAATGCGCAGAGCCGCTTCCGTTCCGCCACGGCGCGCACTGGATTCGTCGCCGTCTCCGCGCAGGCCGCGCAGCGAGAGAGAACCGCGCAATTCGGACTCCACGAGCGTCCGCACGATCTGCAGTCCGAGGCCGTCACTCCGTTCGAGTGAGAAGCCCGAGGGAAGTCCCCGCCCGTTGTCGCGGATGACGACGTCCAGCCAGCGGGCCGAACGTTCCACCACGAGCTCGACCTTGCCGGGCCGCCCGCCGGGAAACGCGTGCTCGATGGCGTTCTGGACCAGTTCGGCCAGCACCATCACCAACGGGGTCGCGATCTCGGCGACGACGACGCCGAACGAGCCCTTTCGCGACAATCCGACCTGGGACTCGGCCGTCGCTACCTCGCCGACCATCGGCAGAACGTTGTCGAGCAGCTTGTCGAGGTCCACCCGCTCGTCCACCGAGATTGACAGTGCTTCGTGCACCATCGCGATCGACGAGACCCGGCGCACGGACTCGCCGAGCGCGAGCCGCGCCTCCTCGCTGGAGGTGCGCCGCGACTGGAGCCGAAGCAGGGCGGCCACCGTCTGCAGGTTGTTCTTCACCCGGTGGTGGATCTCGCGGATCGTCGCGTCCTTCGAAAGCAATGCGCGGTCGCGGCGCTTCACCTCGGTGACGTCGCGGACCAGCACGAGTGCGCCGGCGGCCTGCCCCGCCGGGCGCAGGGGAAGCGCTCGGAACAGGACCACGGCACCGCGCCGCGAATCGGCCTCGGTACGGCTGCTCGGTTTGCCGTCGAGCGCCTCGATGATCCGGTGGGACACCTCGGTCGCGTCGAACGGGTCGCGGATGAGCGACCTCGTGAGCGGTGCGAGACGCTGGCCGACGAGGTCCGATTCGTGCCCCATCCGGTGGTAGGCGGACAACCCGTTCGGGCTGGCGAAGACCACCGTGCCGGTCGGGTCGAGGCGGATCAGGCCGTCGCCGACGCGAGGGCTGGTATGTGTGTCGGTCTGGTTGCCGGGGCTGGGGAACGTGCCGTCGACGATCATCTGGCACAGGTCGCCCGCGCTGCCCAGATACGCGATTTCGAGCGGGCTCGGCACCCGCGAAGCCGCCAGGTTCGTCTCCCGGCTCAGCACCGCGATCACGGTGCCGGCGAACACCACCGGGATGGCCTCACGACGCATCGGCAGGTCGCGGTACCAATGAGGGTCTTCTTCGCGGCAGATCCGCACATCGCGCGTGGCCTTCGCCAGCTGCGGATGCTCGGCGTCGGTGAACCGCGATCCGACGACGTCCTCGGGATGGGCCGTCGGCGCCGTCGTCGGCCGCGCGTGCGCGACGCAGACGAAGTCACCGCCATCGGGCTGCAGTTCTTCGGAGACGGCGACCCAGAGCAGGAAGTCCGCGAAGGACAGATCGGCCAGCAGCTGCCATTCGGCGACCACGGTCTGGAGATGGTCGGCGGCCTCACCGGACAGCCCGGTGTTCTCGGCGAGCAGATCGGAAAGTGTGGACAACTACTCGACCACCCCGAGGATGTCCCCCTGCCGGACGGTGTCGCCTTCGCGAACGGCCACGCTCGCCACCCGGCCGCCGGCCTCGACCTGCACCGGGATCTCCATCTTCATCGACTCGAGGATCACCAGCGTGTCCCCGGCGGCGATGGTGTCGCCCGGTTTCGCGACCACCTTCATCACGTTGCCGATCATCTCGGCCCGGATCTCCCCGGCCATGCTGCCTCCCGACGACGTGAGCTGTGCGTCCCAATCCAACCAGAGCGAAGGCCACATGACACACTGGAGAGGTTGACCCGGCCCAGCGGTGTCGTAATACCCCGCGAGGGGCCACCTGGACGAGGAGTGAAACATGTCGAAGCGCGCCCGTAAGCGTCGCGACCGTAAGAAGAACGGCGCGAACCACGGCAAGAAGCCCAACTCCTGATCGCCGATCAGCTGGGTTCTCTCAAACGTGCGACGGCCCCCGTACCGGATTCGGTGCGGGGGCCGTCGCTTGTTCGGGAGAGCTAGTCGGACCGCTGCTCGATGGTGACCTCGGTGCGCTCGATGGTGATCGCGCCCCTGGTCTCCACGGTCTGGCGGATCGAGGCCCGCAGCCGGGACTTCAGGTCGTCCGGCGCGTGCTCACCACCGCATTTGCGGGCCAGTAGCTGCTTGATGTGCTCGTCGATGCCGTATTCCTCGAGGCACGGCGGGCAGTCCTCGATGTGCTTGCGCAGGGCCGCGTCGCGCTCCGCGCTGCACTCCTTGTCGAGGAGCAGGTAGATGTCGGCGAGAGCTTCCTCGCACCTGACCTTGTCGTCGGCCCCGCCGCAGAAGTCGTCGCTCATCGCCCCGCCACCTCCTGCTGTTTGCCGGCGCGGATGAAGCCGCGCTCGCGGGCGACGTCGGCGAGCAGGTCACGCAGCTGGGCGCGGCCGCGGTGCAGCCGGGACATCACGGTGCCGATGGGCGTATCCATGATCTCGGCGATCTCCTTGTACGCGAAGCCCTCGACATCCGCGAGGTAGACCGCGAGACGGAACTCCTCGGGCAGCTTCTGCAGGGCTTCCTTGACGTCGGCGTCCGGCAGGTTGTCCATCGCCTCGACTTCGGCCGAGCGCAGACCGCTGGAGGTGTGATTCTCCGCCTTGGCGATCTGCCAGTCGGTGATCTCCTCGGTGGGCTGCTGCACCGGCTGGCGCTGACGTTTGCGATAGCCGTTGATGTAGGTGTTTGTGAGGATGCGGTACATCCACGCCTTGAGGTTCGTCCCGGCCTTGAACGAGGCGAAAGCCGCGTATGCCTTGAGGTAGGTCTCCTGGACGAGGTCCTCCGCGTCGGCGGGGTTCCGGGTCATCCGCATGGCGGCCGAGTACAACTGGTCGAGCAGCGGCATCGCGTCCCGCTCGAAGCGCTCAGCCCGCGCGGCCACCTCTTCGGCGTCCGCGCCCGTGTCCGGCGCAGGGTTCTGCGTGCTCGGCAAACCGTTCCCTTCCCGATCGGCGTCGATGCGCCTGTGCGCATGAGACGTCGACGAGTTTACGCGCGGCTGGATCACCCGGCCGTCCGGCGTGTGCGGGATAACGATGCGAAGAGCTTCAAGCGTGGTGGACACGCCCGTTTCAACAGAACCCGGCGGTAATGCATTCCCCGGTGTGATCCGCTCGCTCGTAGACTCCGCCCATGGCAGGCAAGGGAACCCCGGCGACGGCGCTGCTCGCGAAGCAGAAGGTGTCGCACGTTCTGCATGCGTACGACCATGATCCAAGGCACGAGTCGTACGGCCTCGAAGCAGTCGAAGCGCTGGGGCTCGACCCCGCGCGCGTGTTCAAGACGCTGGTCGCCGAGGTCGACGGGAAACCGACCGTCGGCGTGGTGCCGGTCACCGGCCAGCTCGATCTGAAGGCGCTGGCCGCGGCGGCAGGCGGGAAGAAGGCCAAGATGGCCGACCCGGCCGCCGCGCAGCGCGCGACGGGCTACGTACTCGGCGGGATCTCGCCGCTCGGACACCGGAGCCGGATCCCGGTGGTCATCGACGCTTCGGCGGAGAAGTTCGAGACCGTGCACTGCTCGGCGGGGCGCCGCGGGCTCGAGGTCGAGCTGGCGCCTGCCGACCTGGTGCGCCTCACTCAGGCCGTTGTGGCCCCCATCGCGAGCTGACCTGCGAAAAGAGAGCAAGGGACCTTTGCTACCGCTTGCTGAGCATGCCTAAGTAAGCGGTAGCAAAGGTCCCTTGCTCCCCCTCGGGAGGGAGCGGGCTCGGTCCCGCGCGGGAAGATCACGCGCCCCACCTGGGGAATCGTCGTCCTGGACAGAACGACGACCTCTGGGGAGCGCCGAAATGACCAAGACCCTGCCCAACGTGCCGAAATGGGCGATCATCGCCGCGTATGCGACGGTGCTGACGACCGGGCCGTCCGGGTTATGGCGGATCGCGATGGGGCTGGGGCTCCCGGTCGGGTTCACCGAACAGGGACTGGCGGAGTTCGGCATCCCCGGCTGGGGCACGGCATACGTGTTCGGGCTGAGCGTCCTCGCCGAGGCGCTGGCGTTCCTCACGCTCGGCCTCATCCGGCCGTGGGGTGAGGTGTGGCCGCGATGGATCCCGGGCCTGCGCGGCCGCGCGATTCCACCGCTCGCGGCGATCCTGCCGGCGGCCGCGGGCGCGATCGCGCTGATGTGGATCGGCTTCACCGGACTGTTCAACTGGGCGGAAGCGGGTTCGTCGATGTCGCCGGGGAGCTGGGAAGAATCGCCGGTCTACGACGTCGTCATGGCGGCCTGCTACGCGCCGCTGCTGCTCTGGGGACCCCTCCTGGCCGCGGTCACCGTGCACTACGCCTGGCGGCGATTCTCAGGTCAGCGGTCGCAGCACGCGCTCGAGCCATTCGGAAGCCGCGCGTGACACGCTTTCGAGGTCGGCGCCGAGGTTGTGGTCGCCGTTGACGACCACGATCTCGTGATGCGGACCCGCCTTGGGCATCCCGAAGGGGTCGCGTTCGCCCTGGACCACCAACGTCGGAACGTCGACGGCGTCCAGCTCGGACTGCCTGCTCTTCTCCGGTTTGCCCGGCGGATGTTCCGGGAAGGCGAGGCAGAGCACGGCGACGGCCTGGCCTGCCGATGCGGTCCGGCAGGCCACCCGCGCGCCGGAGGACCGGCCGCCGAAGACCATCGGGAGATCGTCGAAGTGCTCGGCCAGTTCGTCGGCCACGGTGAGCCAGGCGGTGTCGAGCTGCTGGGCGGGTGCGGGCGCCCGCCGCCCGGCCACCTTGTACGGCTGCTCGACGAGCGCGACATGCACCCCGGCGGCCTGCGCCGCCCTGGTCACGGCGACCAGGTCCTTCGCGCCGATCCCACCACCGGCGCCGTGGCCGAGCATCAGCACCGCGATGCCCTCCTCGGCACAGTGCAGCTCGGCATACGCCGGGCCGTACGCGGTGCCGATCTTCAGCCTGGTCATGAGCCCGGCACTTCGAAGAGTGCGCTCTCGTCCGCGACCTTCGCCGCCGGGTCGACCCGTTCCAGCAGCTTCGAACCGTTGTTGCGGACGCTGTTGACCAGGTTCGAGACCGGCCGCAGTTCGATCGTGTCGACCAGCTCCGTCGACGGCGGCACGAGCAGCTCGGTGACGTCGGGCAGGTCGGGGTCGAGCCAGGTGTCCCACTTCTCCGCCGGCATGAGCAGCGGCATCCGGTGGTGGATGTCGGTGAGCCTGCCGACGGAATCCGTGGTGATCACCGAGAACGTGATCAGCGGGTCGGCGTCCTTGTCATCCTTGGGCCGCCAGGTCTCCCAGATCCCCGCGAAGGCGAGCGAAGCGTCGTCCGGGCCGGTCATGAAGAACGGCTGCTTCTCGTCGCCGTCACGCCGCCACTCGTACCAGCCCTCGGCCGGGACCAGGCAGCGCCGCGAGGACAGCGCCTTACGGAACGCGGGCTTCTCCTTGGCGGTCTCGGAGCGCGTGTTGATCATCTTCGCGCCCACCTTGGCGTCCTTCGCCCAGAACGGGACCAGGCCCCAGCGCATCATCCGCAGCGACCGGACGGCGGGCTCGTCCTCGAGCACCGCGCCGTCGGCGTCCCGCGGATGCCGCTGGACCACGGTCACGACGTCCTTGGTCGGAGCCACGTTGTGGTCGGTTCGTGCCCTGCCCTCGGTCAGGTCCACCGCGGCGAACTCGTCGATCAGCGCGGCGGGATCCTTCGTGGCGGCATAACGCCCGCACATGGGAAGACCTCCTAATCGGAGGGCCATCGTTACACGCTGGCCGGGCCGATGGCGAGCGGCATGGGATCATTCTTCCGCGGTGTTCGAAGAGCTGGAGGCGATTTGGCGGGCAAGGACTGGAGCAGGCTGGACGAATCCGATGTGCGGATCCGTCCCGGCAAGGGCACCAGGCCGCGCAGCAAACGCCGTCCCGAACACGCGGACGCCTCGACGGCGATGGTCATCGGGAAGGACCGCGGCCGCTGGACCTGCGCGATCGACTCCGATCCAGGACAGGTCGTCACCGCGATGCGGGCACGGGAGATGGGGCGGGTCTCGGTGGTCGTCGGTGACACCGTCGGCATCGTCGGCGACGTGAGCGGCAAGCCGGACACCCTGGCCAGGATCATCCGGGTGGATGAACGCTCGAGTGTGCTCAGGCGGACCGCGGACGACACCGATCCCTACGAACGAGTGGTCGTCGCGAACGCCGAACAGCTACTGATCGTCACCGCGCTGGCCGATCCGCCGCCGCGCCCCGGCTTCATCGACCGCTGCCTGGTGGCCTGCTACGCGGGCGGGCTCGACCCCATCCTTTGCCTGACGAAGGCCGACCTCGCGAGCCCGGACGAGCTCCTCGCCGGCTACGCGGGCCTCGACATCCCTGCCATCGTCACCCGGCACGACGAGCATCCGGACGAAGTCGCGAAACGGCTGAAGGGCCGGGTCACCGCGCTGGTCGGGCACTCCGGCGTCGGGAAGTCCACTTTGGTCAACCGGCTGGTCCCCGATGCCGGGCTGGCGACCGGCGTGGTCAGCGCGGTCGGCAAGGGCAGACATACGTCGGTCGCAGCGGTCGCGATCCCACTGCCCGACGGCGGCTGGGCGGTCGACACCCCTGGTGTCCGGTCATTCGGCCTCGCGCACGTGACCGCGGACGACATCGTGCTCGCCTTCGAAGAATTCGCCGCGGCCGCGGAGGAGTGCCCGTCCGGATGCGGGCACCTCGGCCCTCCGTCCGATCCGGACTGCGCGCTCGACGACGTCGTCACCGAGGGAGACGCCAGTCCGGAACGGCTGGCCTCTTTGCGCCGCTTGCTGGGGTCCCGGGCCGGGATCGACGACGACCGGTAACCCAAATTCCCCCTCTGGCGATACCCCCGTTCGAGTCCGATTGGCTCGGAACAATTACTGGGGGTTTCTTTCATGCGCATTATCAAACTCGTCGCCGCGGGCGCGGCCGCCACGCTCGTGCTGGCGGGCTGCGGCTCCGGCAACCAGGCGGGGCGACGCTCGCCTCCCCGTTCGGCGACCCGACGCGCACGCTCGAGCAGGTCTCGAAGGCCGGCAGGATAACGAAGACCGACCAGGTCGAGCTGAACGGCGAGAAGGTCAACCACTACACCCTCGAGCTCGACGTCGAAAAGGCGATCAGCCTCTTCACCAGCGAAGCCGGTATGGAGCTGCCCGCCAGGGTGCAGGAGCAGATCGACGCGAAGATCAAGGGCAAGAATCTGGTCATCGCGGCCGAGCTGTGGCTGAACAAGGACACACTGCCGGTGCAGATCACCACGGACCAGACCGCGCTCCTGCAGGCCATCGGCGCGCCGGGTGACGGCGAGTCGAAGACCATGACCAAGTACACCGAATGGGGTGTGCCGGTCACCGTCACCGCACCGCCCGCCGACCAGGTCGGCGACCTCGTCGAGCTTCTCAAGAACGCCCGTAACTAGCGGGGCGCCCCATCGCCGCAGCTCAGCTCGTGGTCGGCCGGGGTGCGAAAGTGCGTGAGGGCCACCCTGACGGACTCTAGGTACGTGAGGGCAGGTGCAGCGGCCAAACGCCGCCACGAACTTACGGCGCGAATCAACAACACAGGACACCGGCTTCGCTCGTGCCGCCTCCGGGGAAATCAGACGGTGGAAATTCACGCGTTAGGCGTTACGGTGGTACAGACCACTCACCGGAGGGAGTCCTATGCGTGCCACCGGATTCGCCGCAGTCTGTGCCGCCATCCTGCTCGTGAGCGGTTGTTCCGGGGAGGAGAAGGCGGCGGCGCCCCCGGCGGGTGACGCGGCACAGCTGGCGTCCTCCGCGCGGGAAAGTACGCAGAAGGCCCACTCGTCGAAGGTGGCCGTCGAGACCACCGGAGAAGACGGCCGGAAGGTCGTGGTGACCAGTTCCGGGATCTATGAAGGCCCGAACAGCAAGTTCTCCATGGTCGCGGAAATCGCCGGAGAGAAACGGGACCTGATCTTCTCCGACGGCGCCCTCTACTATCTTCTGTCCGAGAAGCAGCTTCAGGAATTCAAGACCGACAAGACGTGGGTCAGGATCTCGGCCGACGGCAAGGACTCGATCTCCCAGGCCGACGGCAAGCTGATGACGAGCGTCGTCGAGGCCATGGATCCGACCCGGACGGCCGACCGGATCGCGAAGGCGGGCAAGGTCACCAGGTCCGAACAGACCGAACTGGACGGCGCGCAGGTCAACCACTACGTCCTCGAACTCGCCGACGGCACCACCCCGGCCGAGGTATGGGTCGACGCCGAACAACGGCCGGTGCAGGTCACGCTCGGCGCGACGAAGGTCAAGTACAGCAGTTGGTCGGCCGACGTGGTGATCGTCGCCCCGCCGCCCGAGGCGGTCGCGACCCTGTAACCCGCGTTCCCCCGATCGGGTCCGGCCAGGTGGCTGTGTTTGTCTTGGGAGCCCACGCTTCCCGACAGCCGAGGACGGTCCCATGCGGAGAACGGCTTCGCTCGCCGTAGTGCTCGTTCTCGGTGCCCTGCTCGGCTCGTGTGACGGCGACAGCGTCTCGTTCGCCGACGCTCGTTCGGTCGCCGACGGCACCATGGCGGCCATCGAAGGAAAGTCCGCGAAGTTCACCACGGACGTCACCGCCGGCGCGATGCGGTCGAAAAGCGAAGGGCAGGCCCGGTTCGCGGGCGTGGGGACCGCGCTGGTCATGACCACGGACTTCGTCGGCGAGCCGCTCGAACTCCGGCTGATCGACAAGATCGTCTTCGCGAAGGTCCCCGAAAGCTCCCGCGAGGAGGTCCCCGACGGCAAGCCGTGGGTCAAGGTCTCCCCCGACGGCGCTGACCCGTTCTCCCAGGTCCTGGGCGGCAGCCTCGATCAACTGGCGAAGCAGAACGACCCGGGCCGCGCGCTCGACCAGGTCCGGCGGGCTGGCACACTCACCGGATCCGAGCGCACCGAACTCGATGGGGTGGCCGCCGAGCACTACCGGCTGGACATCGACATGGGCAAGCTGGGCGCGGATCTGCCCGCCGGGTTATCGGCCGAGGCTGTCGGGGAACTGCAGGGCAAAGTCAAGCTCCCCATGGAACTTTGGCTCGATGACACGCACCGGCCGCTGCAGGTCATGCTCGACCTGGCCCCGGTCCTCGCCGCCTCGGGCGTTCCGGACAGCGCGAGGGCCAGGATCACCACGCGGTACACCGAATGGGGAATTCAGGTCGACATCCAGGCTCCACCGCCGGACCAGATCGGTGAGATTCCCGCAGGCTGACGCTGTCACGTTCTCGCCGTGGGTCTCGTCCAGGTCATGAGCGATCAGGAGGAGCAGGCAAATGCGCGTGATGGTGATCGGGGCGACGGGTGTACTGGGGCGACCGCTGGTGCGGCGTCTGCTCGCCGAGGGGCACGAGGTGAGCGGGCTGGCCCGCGGCGCAAACCGCGTCGCGGCCGTGCGCTCGACCGGCGCGAAGCCCGTCCTCGGCGATCTTTTCGACGTCGATTCCCTGGCCGGGGCGCTGAGCGGACACGACGCGGTGGCCAACGTCGCGACCCGGATCCCCGACGCGCGGCACGCCATGACGATGGCCGGCTGGGCGGAGAACGACCGGGTGCGGATCGAGGGCAGCACCGCCCTCGCGGCCGCCGTGCGCCGGGTCGACGAGCTCGGAATCGTGGTGCAGGAAGGGATTTCGTTCGTCTACGCCGACGGCGGCGACCGCGAACTGGACGAGGACGCGCCTGTCGCGGCGCGCGGCAACACGACGTCATCCATGGTGGGGCACGCGAAAATCGCCGAACTGGCCGGCGAAGGGCGGACGGCCGTCCGGCTTCGGCTCGGGCTGCTGGTCGGAGACGACGCGATGACCACCGCGATGCTGGCCGCCGCACGGCGAGGTTCGCCGCTCATCATCGGGAAGCGGACCGACTGGACCGTGGCGATCCACCCCGATGACGCGGCGGCGGGTGTGGCGGCGTCGTTGCGCGCCCCGAGCGGGGTCTACAACCTCGCCGCGGATCCGGTGCGAAAGCAGGAACTCGGCGAGGTGATGGCCGCCGCGGCCGGTGTCCGGCGGCCTCGGGCGATCCCGAAGTGGCTCGCGAACCGCATCGGCCTGATGTCGGTCCTGGCCCGCTCGCAACGCGTCGTCTCGACCCGGCTCACCGAAGCGACCGGCTGGCGCCCCGCCCTCCCCACGCCGTCCCCCGCGTGGTTCTGACCCCGGGTTAGAGGAGCTCCAGAAGGAAGGGGAGTTCTTGGGGGGCGTACCAGGCGAGCTCGTGGTCTTCGGCGTCGCCGAGGGTGAACTCCGCGTCGGGGTCTCCGAGGTCGGCGGCATCGATGACCTGTGACGCGGCCAGCACCGACTCCGCGGCTTCGGTCGCGTCGACGTGGATCGCGGCGACGTCGTCGATCTTCACCGGCCCGGCGATCCGGACGACCGCGGCGTCGAGGTCCGCGCGCAAGGTGACCGCGTCGATATCCGCGGAGATCACCACCCGCCTTGGCTCGGCCTTCTCCTCCGCGGCGATCAGCCGCAGCGATGCCCTGGCCGCGTCCAGCAGCGCGGCGTACTCGAGCTCCTCATCGGATCCGCTGGCATAGGACTCCCGCAGCGCCGGGGTCAGCGCGAACGCGGTACCGCTCGGCGGCCGGAACTCTCCGGCGGTTTCGAGCTCACGGAGTATCGCGATCGTCCCGGGTAGATAGACCCTCACCAGTGCGCACCCTTCAGCTCTTCCAATGATTCCTCGATCATCCCGGCGAGAACGTCCACATCGGACACGGCCTTGCGATCGCCGTTCAGTCCGAAGTAGACACCGCCATGGTACGAGGTGACCCCGATCGCCAGTGCCTGGTTGCGCACCAGCGGCATGACGGGGTACATCTCCACCATCCTTGCCTGTCCCGCGTACAGCGGCACCTGCGGCCCCGGTGAGTTCGTGATCATCACGTTGAAGATCCGCCCGGACATCGACCCCGTGGCCCGCGCGCCGAGCGAATGCAAGGTGGCGGGCGCGAACCCACCGACGGTCAGCAGGCCCCGCGCCGCGACCGAACGACCCGAGTCGAGGTGGTCCGCCATCGCGTGACCGATGTGCTGCAGCCGCAGCACGGCGTTCGGCTCGCCGACCGGCAGATCGATCAGGTACGCGTCGACCTGGTTCCCGACCAGCGCCGGAGTGGAGTACTCGGCCGTCTCGGCGTCCCGGACGGCCATCGGCACCAGCGCGCGGAGCGTCGTGGTCGCGGTCAGACTCGATCCTCTTGACAGCAGCCACTCCCGCAGCGCACCGCTGATCGCCGCGAGCACGACGTCGTTGACCGTACCGCCGTGCGCGGCCCGGATCTTGCGGAAATCCTCCAGCCGCGTACGCACCACGGCGAACATGCGGCCGCCCGAGGTACGCACGTTGAGCGGTCCGGACGGCGCTGGATGCACCATGGTCCGCAACGCCGACGCGACCCCGCCGACCGTCTCGGTGACCTTGCCCGCCATCGCGGTGGCGTCGTTCACCACGGAACGGATGTTCTCCACCAGCTCCCCGGGCCGCTGCACGGTTTCCGCGATCGCGTCGAGGATCAGCTGCGTCCGGCTCGGCTCACGGCGCGGATGCCAGTGGTCCTCGAACGGATCGGGTTCCTGCGGGGTGGCGTCGAGGATGAGCTGGCCGAGCTCGATGGTGCCGATACCGTCCACAACGGACTGATGGGTCTTGGTGACCAGCGCGACACGGTCCCCTGCGAGCCCTTCGACGAAGTAGGCCTCCCAGAGCGGCCGTCCCGGGTCGAGCCGCCGGGACATCAGGCGCGCCACCAGGTCGAACAGCTGCTCGTCGGTGCCCGGCTGCGGCAGCGCGGACCGGCGCACGTGATAGTTGAGGTCGAAATCGACGTCGTCGACCCACACCGGGCGGGCCAGGTGTCCAGGGACCTCCAGCACCCGTTGCCGGTACCTCGGCAGATACGCGAGGCGCTGTCCGACCAGGTCCAGCAGCTGCTCGTAGTCGAAGCCGGCACGCGGCCGCTCGAAGATCGCCACGCCGCCGACGTGCATCGGAGTCGCGTGGTCTTCCACGTAGAGGAACGAGGCGTCCAGCGCGGAGAGGCGGTCGGGCATGGGCCGATCCTTACACAGTGGGACACTCGCCGGTGTGGGTGATGAGTCGGTGATTTCGCCGAAGGACCGGTTCCTGACGGTGTACGGCCGGAAACCGGTGCTCGAGGCATTGGACGATCCGGCGCTCGAGGTCGACAAGGTGATTCTCGCCGACACCGTGCGCGGGCCGAACGCCGCCGAGATCCAGCGCGCCGCGAAGGCCGCCGGAGTGCAGGTGCAGCGGGCGAGCTCGCACCGGGTCAAGGTGCTGGCCGGCAACGGCAAGCAGGATCAGGGCGTCCTGGCCGACGTCGTCGCCCCGCGGATGCGTTCGCTGCACGCGGCCCTGTCCGCCGGCCGCCCGCCGTCCCGGGTGCTGCTGCTCGACGGGATCACCACGCCCGCCAACGTCGGGATGATCCTGCGCACCGCCACGGCCGCGGGGCTCGACGGCGTCGTGGTCCCCCGGCGTGGGGTGGCCGCGCTCGATCCGATGGTGGTCAAAGCCTCGGCAGGCGTCGCTTTCCGGGCGCCGGTGCTTCGCTGCGGCAGCTCCCGCGAAGCCGCTGAGATGCTCACTGAAGCGGGCTACGGGCTCTTCGCACTGCGTGCGTCGGCGCGGAGTTCGGTCTTCGACGTCGACCTACCGCAGCGCGCGGCTTTCGTGCTGGGCGGGGAGACGAACGGCGTGAGCGCCGAAGTCGGCGAGCTGGTGACCGACTGGGTGTCCATCCCGATGCCGGGTGAGGTCGAGTCGCTCAACGTCTCGGCTGCGGCCGCTGTGCTGTCGTTCGAGCTGGTCCGGCGCGCTCACGTGCGATGAAGGGCCTTTCATTGCACGCGGTTGGCCGGGAAGAGGGAGCCGAGTTCGGCCAGGGTGTCATCGACCGACGTGTGATGGATTCCGGCCATCCCCGCCTCAACGGCACCGACCACGTTGTGCGGGGCATCGTCGACGAACGCGCAAAGCGCCGCGGGCAGGCCGAGCAGGCCCGCGGTGAGCAGGTAGACCTCGCGCTGGGGTTTGGCGACGCCGACCTCGCCGGAGAAGACGAGCGCGTCGAAGAACGGTTTCAGCGAACGTCTTGCCTCGTCGGACGCACCCGGAGCGTTGGAGAGCAGCGCCGTGCGGATGCCGCGTTCCCTGGCAGCCAGCAGGAAGGCGTACAGCTCGTCCGCCTCCGGGTCGGTGAGCACCCCGGCGTAATCGACAACCAGCCCCTTCAGCACTCGGCCACATTACCGGCGCCGTCCACTCCGGAATCTCCGATTCTGCGCGATCTCCACAGTGGACCAGGGCGTGTTTCATAAGTCTGTTCGATGGGCTTCGTGATCCAGGTGATTCCTGGATCGCGAAGACCGCGAACTTGACTTGTGAAACACGCCCTAGCTCAGCAGGACCCCCGATGGGGCCGAAATGCGCTATTTCATCCGCTCGGGCGGTTCGTGTCCACGATTCGCCGTCTGGAAGCCCCTTATAGCTGGGCGCGGCCGAGGGGCCGCGGAAGGGGACGAGCAGATGACGACGTATCAGCTGAGACCGTTGAAGAAATGTGAGCCGGTCCGCCGCGAGGCGGGGCGGGGCGCTTCGGTGCAGCGGGTTCCACGGCCGAGCGATCAGCTCGAGCTGGATCTCGCGCTGCCCGCGGGACGGCTTCGGCCGGCGCCGAGGCTGCGCCCGGTGCCGGCGACGCTGGACCGGCGGCAGATCCGCAGGCTGGTGACCACGATCCTCGAAGCGTGCGACGGACGCCGTCCCGCGATCCAGGTCCGGCCGATCGTCGACCCGTCGCTCTACGGAATGTTGCTCGACCGCGGCCGCCGTCCAGGCGACGGTTACGTGACCCGGTCGGTGCACCTGTGCCATCCCGCCGACGGCGCGATCGAGGCGTGCGCGACCGTCGAGCACGGGACGCGCTACGTGGCACTGGCCGCCCGGTTCCAGCGGACGCGGTCCGGCTGGCTGTGCACCCGCTTCCACCTGCTGGAGCCGGGCGAGGGCAGCGTCCGCGTCGCCGCCTGACGGCCAGGAGAGAAAAAGGACCCTTCACCGCATGGCATGCGGTGAAGGGTCCTTTTTCAGCTGCTCTTAGCGGCGCGGGCCTTTCTTGCCCTTCTTCTGAGCGGCGCGCTGCGCGGCACGACGCTCCCGGCGGGTCCCGCTCTCGCCACCGGCGTCGCCACCGTCCGAATGCGACTCGACGCTGCCGTCCTCAGACGGGCCCGACAAGGTGAACCCGCTCTGCGAACCGCCGCCGAGTCCCTTGCCCCGCAAGGCGGACGGCACGGATTCGGTGTCGGTCGACGGCCCCTGCGGGGGTGCCGGACGGGCGTGGCGCCCGTCGCCGTTGGCGCCCTGGCCGTTCCCGGAGGCGACACCGGCAGGCAGTGTCGAAGCGGATTCGGCGGACGGCGCGGTGGGCTCGGCCTGTTCGACCTGGAGGTTGAACAGGAAGCCGACCGCCTCCTCCTTCAACGATTCCAGCATCGCCTTGAACATGTCGTAACCCTCGCGCTGGTACTCGATCACCGGGTCACGCTGCGCGAGGGCACGCATGCCGATGCCCTCCTTGAGATAGTCCATCTCGTAGAGGTGCTCACGCCATTTCCGGTCGAGCACGGTGAGCATCACCTGACGCTCCAGGCTGCGCATCGCGCCGGGGCCGACCTTGCCGTCGATCTCGACCTCGCGCTCGTCGTACGCGCGGTGGGCGTCGTCGAGGAGCGCTTCACGCAGTGTGTTCGCGTCCAGGTCGTCGTCCGCGGTGAGGTCGTCCCAGCTGACGTTGACCGGGTACAGCGTCTTGAGCGCCGTCCACAGCTTCTCGTGGTCCCAGTCCTCGGCGTAGCCGGTGGCGGTCTCTTCGTTGACGTAGGCGTTGATGACGTCGACCAGCATGTGCTCGATCTGCTCGCGCAGGTCCTCGCCCTCGAGAACGCGCAGACGCTCGGCGTAGATCACCTTGCGCTGCTCGTTCATCACCTCGTCGTACTTGAGGACGTTCTTGCGGATCTCCATGTTCTGCTGCTCGACCTGCGTCTGTGCGCTCTTGATCGCCTTGGAGACCATCTTGTGCTCGATCGGCACGTCGTCCGGCAGCCGCATGGTGGTCATGACCCGCTCGACCATCGTCGCGTTGAAGCGGCGCATGAGCTCGTCACCCAGCGACAGGTAGAACCGTGACTCGCCCGGGTCGCCCTGACGGCCGGAACGACCACGGAGCTGGTTGTCGATCCGGCGCGACTCGTGCCGCTCGGTACCGAGCACGTACAGGCCGCCTGCCTCGATGACCTCGTCGGCCTCCGCCTTGGTCTCGGCCTGGATGTCCTCGAGCACCTTCGGCCACGCGGCCTCGTACTCCTCGGAGTTCTCCACCGGGTCGAGACCGCGTTCGCGCAGCTCCTCGTCGGCGATGATGTCCGGGTTGCCGCCGAGCACGATGTCGGTACCACGACCGGCCATGTTGGTGGCGACCGTGACCGCACCCTTGCGCCCCGCGCGGGCGACGATCAGCGCCTCCCGGTCGTGGTGCTTGGCGTTGAGGACCTCGTGCGGGACACCCAGCTTGAGCAGCAGCTTCGACAGGTGCTCGGACTTCTCGACACTCGTGGTGCCGACCAGCACCGGCTGGCCCTTCTCGTGCCGCTCGGCGATGTCCTCGGCGACGGCCTCGAACTTGGCCTGCTCGGTCTTGTAGATCAGGTCGGCCTGATCGGCGCGCACCATCGGCTTGTTGGTCGGAATCGGCACCACACCCAGCTTGTAGGTCTGGTGGAACTCGGCCGCCTCGGTCTCGGCGGTACCGGTCATGCCCGCCAGCTTGTCGTAGAGCCGGAAGTAGTTCTGCAGCGTGATCGTGGCGAGAGTCTGGTTCTCGGCCTTGATCTCGACGCCTTCCTTGGCCTCGATCGCCTGGTGCATACCCTCGTTGTAGCGGCGGCCGTGCAGGATGCGGCCGGTGAATTCGTCGACGATGAGGACCTCGCCGTTGCGGACGATGTAGTCCTTGTCCCGCTTGTAGAGCTCCTTGACCTTCAGCGCGTTGTTCAGGTAGCCGACCAGCGGCGTGTTCGCGGCCTCGTAGAGGTTCTCGATGCCGAGCTGGTCCTCGACGAACGCGACGCCCTTCTCACTGACACCGACGGTGCGCTTGCGGATGTCGACCTCGTAGTGGATGTCGACCTTCATCAGCGGGGTCAGCCGCGCGAACTCGACGTACCAGCGTGAGGACTGGTCGGCCGGACCGGAGATGATCAGCGGCGTCCGCGCCTCGTCGATGAGGATCGAGTCCACCTCGTCGACGATCGCGAAGTTGTGACCGCGCTGGACGCAGTCCTCGAGGCTCCACGCCATGTTGTCGCGGAGGTAGTCGAAGCCGAACTCGTTGTTCGTGCCGTGCGTGATGTCCGCGGCGTACTGCTGGCGGCGGACCTCAGGCGTCTGGTCGGCCAGGATGACGCCGACCTCGAGGCCGAGGAAGCGGTGGATGCGGCCCATCCATTCGGCGTCACGTTTGGCCAGGTAGTCGTTGACCGTGATGACGTGCACGCCCTTGCCGGCCACGGCGTTCAGGTAGGCGGGGAGCACCTGGGTCAGCGTCTTGCCCTCACCGGTCTTCATCTCGGAGACCTGGCCGAGGTGCAGCGCCGCGCCGCCCATCAGCTGGACGTCGTAGGGCCGCTGGCCGAGCACGCGCCAGGCGGCCTCCCTGGCCACCGCGAACGCCTCCGGAAGGAGATCGTCGAGCGACTCGCCGTCCGCGTACCGTTTACGGAATTCGTCGGTCTTCGCGCGCAGTGCGGTGTCCGAGAGTTCCTTGACGTCGTCTTCGAGGGTGTTGATGTGATCGGCGATATGACGCAGCCGCTTCACCATTTTGCCCTCGCCCGCGCGGAGCAGGCGGTTCAGCACCATCCGGTCGACCTCACTAGCTGATTGTGATCGCACCCGAGCCGATCCCGGGCAGTCTCGTATGCGGCAGCGCCTGGGTACGCACCGCCGTCCGCCCCTATCGTAGGGAACACCTCGGTGTTCGCGCACGCACGGCTGCGTCGGGACCTCTCTGATTTCTGTCGCGGACATGACGGCGGCCCGCACGTGAGGTCGTGCGGGCCGCCATAGGGGACGTTTCGCGACGTTCCGGTCAGCTCAGCCGGATCACGCCGTAGTCGAAGCCTCGCCTCCGGTAGACGACGCTCGGGCAGCCGGCGTCGGAGTCGTTGAACAGGTAGAAGTCGTGGCCGACCAGCTCCATCTCGTAGAGAGCCTGGTCCACCGTCATGGGATCCGCGTCATGCTTCTTCTCGCGGACGACGCGACCGGGTTGGTGTTCGGTCACCCCGTCATCCCAGCGCTGCTGCTGGGGCATTTCGAATTCCTCACCGCTCTCGGCCGCGAAACCGTTGGTCATCGGCTCGGCCTCAGGTGCTTCGAGCACAGCGGTGCCCGCCAGATATCCGGTATCGGTGGTCGTGCCACCGGCGGCCGCCATCGAGGTCGCCTCGGCGACCGATTCCGGGCGGCTGCGGCCGTAGTGCACGCGCCGGCGGTCGTGTGTCTTCCGCAACCTGTTCTCGAGCTTGTTCAGTGCGGAATCCAGCGCTGCGTAGAAGTCGCCGGCACACGCTTCGGCGCGGACGGCGGGGCCCCTGCCCTTCCCGGTGATTTCGACGCGCTGGCAGTTCTTCGACTGCCTGCGATTGGGCTCATGGAAGAGCTCCACGTCGTAACGGATGACCTTCTTGTCGTAGCGCTCTAGCCGGGCCAGCTTTTCGCTGACAAGTGCCCGATAGTGGTCGGGCACCTCCACGTTGCGGCCCTTAACGACGATGTCCATACACGACCTCCCTCGCTGAAATGACTGCGAGCTGTAGATGTGTTCACTAGGGCGCCGGTAAAGCGGGGACGAAGCCCGGATCGCGGGCGATGAGAGAACTCTCCATACGGTCACGACGTCTCGTGGCGGATGTCGAGCGCGGACTCAGCGCGGCTCCGGCGCCAGGGACATGGGCTGGTCACCTCCCTGCCTGCCGGGATTGCTGATAGCGCTGCACGTTAGCTGCATCACGCCGGAAGCAACAGCCCCCGAGCCGGGGGATGTCAAGACGTGAGACCTCGTCACCGCACGCGACGATGACGGCATGACCAGCGGGACAATCCGGCCTGTCGAGCGTCGTCCCCGTGATTCGTTTTCACGCGGACGGCGCAAGGCATCGGACAGGAAAAAGCCGAGGGTGACGCTCTCCGGGGAATCAGCCGCCACCCCGGTGGAGTGGCCCGCCATGTGAGTGTTCCCCGTGAGCTCCCTCATATCCCGACAACGCCGTTGTCCCCATTCCCGTTCCCGAGAATTCGTCACTCTTGTAGGTGACAAGCCGATCACCCGGCAGCGGTCAGCGCGACCACCGCTGAAACGTGAATTCCATTTGCATCTAAAATTCGGGTACAAGCGGCAGCTGTTGCTCCGCTTGTGATGACGTCGTCAAGAAGAATGACCGGCGTTCCGCTGGGCGGGGCCGCGTCCGGTACCCACCGGATCCGCCCGTCGAGGTTCGCCGCCCGCTCGGCCCGGTTCAGGCGCGCGGCATCCCGGACTCCCGCCCCGAGCCGCAGTACCGGGGCGACGGCCGCCGGATTCCCCTTTCCCGCCAAGGCTTTCGCGCATTCCTCGGCCATCCGCTCGACGTGCGGCCCGCCCCGTACACGCGACGCGTGGCGCCGTGACGGAACCGGCACCAGCCACCAGCCGCCGTCCGGCGCCCGCGGGTTGGCAGGTAGTTGCGGCACGGCCTCGGCGAGCGCCTGACCGAGCGACGGCGCGAGATCGCGCCGTCCGCGTTCCTTGTAGGCGAGGACCAGACGACGGGCTTCGTCGGCGTAGCGGGCGAGGGCGTAGGCGGGCACGAGGCCGGTGGTGGGGCCACGCGCTATCTCGCTGAGCGAACCCCAGGTGGTCTGACAGGTGGAACAACACGGGCTCCCGGGCGTCCCGCAGGACGCGCAGCGGGCGGGGATCAGCAGATCAAGGAGAAGGGACATGGCGAACAGTGTCGACCCGACCACCGACAGTTTTGGGTGTGAGTGGTGTTGCGGGTTAGAGCGGACCTTCATTTGCCTACCTGCCCCGTGACCTGGGGCGATGCGTTGCGACCGTCACAGCCACCGTCCACACCGGACAGACATGTCCCGAATGCCCCATTCGGGACGCTCAATGTCCCCAACGTGGCGTTCGGGACATCGGCCAAGTACGTGAAGGCCTCCTTCACGTACTTGGGGAGCGAGGCGAAGCAAGTCGTCGGCGAGGTGCGGTACTTGCGCGTGCAACTACCGCAACCAGAGAACGAAATGCGGCATCCCGGTACGGAGTCGCACAGCGCACCAGGTCACACGTAGGTAGGCAAGGGGGTCCGTTCTAACCCTCTTCAACACTCACGAGAGGCGTCAGCCCGGGTAGAAGGGGTCCGCGTCGGTGACGGTGTGCTCCTGCGGCCGCCAGACCTCGCCCAGTTCGGAGGCGACCCAGAGCCCGCCCGCGTCCGCGACCAGGTTCTGGCTGCTCGGCGCCGCCGTGACGCCGTGCACGGGCGGGGTGAGGTTGGAGCTGTTGAAGGCGTCCATCCGGTATCCGTCCAGCGGCACCTTGACCACCGGCTGGGCGCTGGACGACGTCGCCACGATCAGCGCGTCCTGGGTGGCCCAGTCGACGTCGATGACATCCTTCAGGTCGCGTTCCTGCAGGACCCTTGGCGCCCGGACGCTCACCGAATCCGCCGTCCGCACGATCGAAGCGGTCACCAGCTGGCCGTTGATCACCGCGGCCACCCGGGAGCCGTCCCGCGAAAGCCGCAGCTCGGTGATCTCACCCAGCTGGGTGAGAGTGTTGGCGTCGACAGCGGCCTTCACCCAGCGTCCGTCGGCGGCGAGCGCCACCCGGACGACGGTCCGGTGGTCGACCACCGTCCACACCTCGCCGGAGCCGCCGCCATCGGGCGCGACCGGACGCCAGGTCGGGCGGCTCAGCGAGCTGCCGAACAGGTCGGCCGCGGCGAGGTCGTGGCCGAAGTCGCCGATCCGCAGCCATTGTCTGCCGTCCCGGGATTCGACGGCGGCGAGCCGTTTGCCATCGACCGACTGTGCGGCGTTCACCACCTGGTATCCGCCGTTACCCGCAGGGCCCGGGATGGGCAGGCCGTCGCCGAGCGAGCGGATCCTGCCGTGCACCGTCATCAGGCCGCGCAGTTCCGAGCTCGGCGCGACACCGGCGTTGTACGCGAGAACTTCGCTGGAGCGCCAGTATTCGTGGCCGGGCACCAGCGGCGTCCCGTCGGCCAGCAGCCGGATCCGGCCGAGCGTCACCGTCTGGAGGGACAGGACGATCTGCGCGGCGATGAGGTTCCGGTCGGCGGCACTGATCGCGCCGACGCCTTCCAGCGCGACCACCAGCGTCCCGTCGTCCTGGCTGAGCACGTTGCCCGCGGTGGTGACCGAGTCGCCGAGCAGGTCCTTGACGGCGCCCTGCAACCCGTCCGACGGTCCCTGCAGCACCAGGTCCATCACGCGGCCGGGCCGCCCGGACTGCGGCTTCGCCGGGACGTAGCGCAGATCCGGCACGAACGCTCCGGAATCGGGCGCGTAGAAGTTGACCGGAACCCGGAAATAGTTGACCGAGAAATCGGCGTCGGTGACGACGAGATCCGTCGGCGGGTCCACGATCCGCCACTGCCCGTTCGCCTGTTTCCGCAGTTTGAACTGCTTCTGGTAGGTGTCCCTCTTCGCCGCGAACGCGTTGTCCGGCCCGAGCTTCCCGAGCACGAACCCGCGGACGTTCACCAGTTGCTCGTTCGGGTCGGCGGGCTGCGGCGCCCCGGTTTCGTAAACCGTGCCGAAGGTGTCGTCGATGATCGTCAGGCCGGGTGCGGGTTTCCAGTTACGCCGCGCGTCGTCGTCGAGGTAGACGCGGGCGTCGGGATTCCCCTGGCCCGGCAGCGCGGAGGCACGGACGAACTGGCGGGCCACGGTCAGCGGGTCGATCCCCGCCGCCGGCTCGGGCACGTCGACCGGCGCCTGCGCGGGTTTGTCCCCGGAGACGACGACCGGCTGCGATTCGAGCGGGATGTTCGCGCATCCGGTGACCAGCAGGAGGCAAACCGAGCCCAAGGCGAGCAGGCGTTTCACCGGCCGACCTCCTCGGGCTCGGCGAGGATCGCTTCAGGCGCCGGCCGGACTTCGAGCAGCCCGGACGACAGGCCGAGCGAGTCGCTCGATTTGTGATCGGGCGGCGGCAGGACCAGCGGGCTCTCCCCCATCGGCGTGTCCTGATGCCGCGGCAGGACCAGCCGGAAGCAGGCACCGTGGCCGAGTTCGCCCCAGGCGTCGAGGACTCCGCCGTGCAGGCGGGCGTCCTCCTGGCTGATGGCGAGCCCGAGACCGGTGCCGCCGGTCCGGCGGTTGCGGGAGGGATCGGCGCGCCAGAACCGGTTGAACACCAGCTCCGCCTCGCCGGGCCGGAGGCCGACGCCGTGGTCGCGCACCGTGATGGCGACCGTGGTCTCGTTGACCCCGAGGGTCAGCACCACCGGTTGCCCCTCACTGTGGTCGACCGCGTTGGCCAGCAGATTGCGCAGGATCCGCTCGACGCGGCGTGCGTCGACCTCGGCCTGTGCCTCGTCATCGGGCAGGATCAGCTCGACCGAACTGCCCGCGTTCCCGGCGATCACCCGGACCTGTTCGACGGCCCTGGTCGCGATCGGCCGGACGTCGATCAGCTCCGCGGACAGCTCCTCGACACCCGCGTCGAGCCTGCTGATCTCGAGCAGGTCGCCGAGCAGCGCTTCGAACCGGTCGAGCTCGTCGACCAGCAGTTCCGTGGAGCGGGCGAGCCCGGCCGGGAACTGCTCCCGTGAGGCGTGCAGCACGTCGGCGGCCATCCGGACGGTCGTCAGCGGGGTACGCAGTTCGTGCGAGACGTCGGAGGTGAAGCGGCGTTGCAGCCCGCCGAACTCCTCGAGCTGGCGGATCTGCCGCTGGATGCTCGCGGCCATTTCGTTGTAGGACACCGCGAGTTTGGCCAGATCGTCCTCGCCGAGGACGGCGAGCCGCTGGTCGAGGTCACCGCCCGCGAACCCTCCCGCGGCCGCGGCGGCCTGCCGCACCGGCCGGACCACCTGTCTCGTCACGAGGTTGGTGATGCCCGCAAGCAGGAGCAGCAGTACGAGCCCGCCGACCAGCAGCGTGTTCTGCACGGTCGAGACGGTGTTCTGCTCGCTCGTCAGCGGGTAGAGCAGGTACAGCTGGAGCGGGTTGACCATGGTGCTCAGCGGCGCGCCGACGATCAGATACGTCGTCTTGCCGCCGTCCTGCTCGGTGACCGTGTGCATCAGGTAGCTGACCTGCTCGGTCTCCACGAACTCGCGCAGCCGCGCCGGCACTTTGCCGTAGGGACCCGCGAACGCCGGCTCCTCCGCCTGGTCACGCCCGGCGGCGGCCAGCACCGGTTCGAAGGTGCCCGCGGCGGAACCGGCGGCGTCCTGGGTCGTCGTCGTACTGGAGATCTTCTTGAGCGCGTTGTTCAGCCGCGCGACCATCGCCTCGGGCGTTTCGGCGCCGACGCCGACCAGCTCTCCGGCCGCGGTCTCGGCGACCGCTCTTGTCTGCGCGATCGCCGCGGTCTGCTTGGTCTCGAGCAGCCGTTCGGTGATCTGGTTCTGCAGCACCATGCCCAGCACGAAGACCACGGCCGAGGAGAGCGCCAGGGTCGACACGGTGACGCGGAACTGGAGCGAGTGCCGCCACAGCTCGTTGAACCCGACGACCCGGCGACGCACGAAAACCACGACGCGCCGGATGTGGCGCGCCGCGGCTCTTGGCATGCTCTCCCGCGGTGAGTCCATTGACTCATTTTGGGCATACGAGGGTGAAGGTCCCCTCATCGGGTGGTCACGGCGGGCCGGCCTTGTACCCGACACCGCGAACGGTCAACACCACCTCGGGGTGTTCCGGGTCCTTCTCCACCTTCGAGCGCAGGCGCTGGACGTGCACGTTCACCAGGCGGGTGTCGGCGGCGTGGCGGTAACCCCACACCTGCTCGAGCAGCACCTCACGGGTGAACACCTGACGCGGTTTGCGGGCGAGCGCGACCAGCAGGTCGAACTCGAGCGGCGTCAGCGGGATGGCCTTGCCCTCGCGCGTGACCTCGTGGCCGGGGACGTCGATGGCGAGATCGCCGATCGTCAGCGACTCGGCGGGCTCGGCCTCGGTGCGGCGCATCCGGGCCCGGACGCGCGCCACGAGCTCCTTCGGTTTGAAGGGCTTGACCACGTAGTCGTCCGCGCCCGACTCGAGTCCGAGCACGATGTCCACGGTGTCGCTCTTCGCGGTGAGCATCACGATCGGCACGCCCGACTCGGCCCGGATCGCCTTGCAGACGTCGATGCCGTTCATCCCGGGCAGCATGAGGTCGAGCAGGACGAGGTCCGGTTTCAGCTCGCGCAGCGCCGGTAGCGCGCGTGAGCCGTCGGCCACGACGGCTGTGTCGAACCCCTCCCCACGCAGCACGATGGTGAGCATCTCCGCGAGAGCAGGGTCGTCGTCGACGACCAGAACACGTGCCTTCATAAACCTATGTTCGCACTAGTTTCCCCGGGCGGACGCGCGACCCGGCGATGTGACCACCAGAAAGATCATTGATCGTGTTCAAATTGCTCCATCCGAGTGGGGCATTTGGGCTCTGGTCCCATCGTCGGATGTTCCCTGAGCAGGGGATCAGAGCGAGCGGCGGAGGCGGGTGAAGGGGCGCACGCTGTCGATGGCGAGCACTCCGCTCAGCTCCTCGCCGCGGTGATACGTGGCGACGAACTTGTTCACGGCGACTTCGCCCTCGACGATCCGCACGTCTTCGGTGGCCACTCCGGCGAACTGGATCCGGTGCCCGTACTGATCGGACCAGAAGTAACCGTGCCGCTCGAAATGCCTGACGGTCGAACCCGCGAGCAGGTTCGCCACCGCGACGGACGGCTGCTCGTTCGCGGCCGTCCAGTGTTCGGCGCGGACCCGCCTGCCTTGGAGACGGCAGTCGTACCGCGCGACATCACCGACCGCGACCACTCGGGGATTCGCGGTGACACAGCCGGAATCGACCAGCACCCCGTTGTCGACGGCGAGACCCGATCCGGTCAGCCATTCGGTGACCGGACGCGCCCCGACCCCGGCGATCACCAGATCCGCCGGGAGTTCGCGGCCGTCCGAGAGCCGAACGCCGGTGACGCGTTCCGTCCCGCTGAACCCGGCGACGGAGACACCGGCCAGCAGCCGGACGTCGTTCCCGGAGTGCAGTCCCCCGCACACCGCGCCCATCCACGCGCCGACGACCGGGGCGAGCGGGACGGGCATCGCCTCGATGACCGTGACGTCGTGCCCGAGCAGGCGGCAGGCGGACGCGACCTCGGCGCCGATGAACCCGGCGCCGATCACGACCACCGAACCGGGACCGGCGGCCAGTTCCCGTTTCAGCCCCATCGCGTCGTCGAGCGTCCGCAGGGTGTGCACGCCCCGAAGATTCCTGGCCGCACCAAGGGTTCTGGCCACGGCTCCGGTCGCGATGACGAATCCGTCCGCGGCGATCGCGGTGCCGTCTTCGAGAGTCACGCCGTCGCCGTCGAGCCGTTCGGCACGGATCCCGATGCGCCATTCGGCGTCCAGCGCGTCGAGGTCGTCCTGCTCGGCCAACGCCAGGTCGGCGGCGGAAAGCTTGCCCAGCAAGAAATCCTTGGACAACGGCGGCCGGTCGTAGGGTGGCTCGGCGCCGATCATCACCAGCCGCCCGTCGAACCCCTGCGCGCGCAGTTCCTGTGCCGAACGCAGTCCGGCCAGCGAGGTCCCGACGACGGCGATCGTTTTCAAGCGACTTCCTGTTGTTCGGCCCCGGTATCCACGTAGATCACCCCATCGGAGACGACGACCGGGTACGTCCGCACGGATTCCTTGGCGGGCAGGCAGGTGGGCATGCCGGTCCGCAGATCGAACAGCGCGGCATGCAGCGGGCATTCGACGAAGCAGCCCTCGATCCAGCCGTCGGCGAGCGACGCGTCCTGGTGGGTGCAGGTGTCGTCCAGGGCGTAGTACCCGCCTTCGGCGTGGAAAACCGAAACGGGTGTCGCCCCCTCGAGACGGATTGCTTCGCCTTCGGGCAGGTCGGTTACGGAGCAGGCGCGGATCATCGGGGCCTCCGGGGCAAGGACCGGACGAGGTATTGGCGTTG
The DNA here is from genome assembly GCA_963766045.1 of uncultured Actinomycetota bacterium. Lineage (GTDB taxonomy): Bacteria > Actinomycetota > Actinomycetes > Mycobacteriales > Pseudonocardiaceae > Amycolatopsis. Next base: position 1,413,217 of record CAVXYN010000004.1, read on the forward strand.
TTCGTGAATGTTGCGCATTACGAGACGTGGCGTGCTCTGCGCAACAATCTCTCCTGAGGGGCCTTCGCGTCAAGGGGTTCGCCCACTCAGCCGATCGAATCCGGGCGAAACGGTTACTGTTGCGTCATGCGGAACCAGGATCCGGGGAACGCAACACCCAGTCAGGTGCAGTCCGTCGACCGCGCGATCAGTGTGCTGGAGTTGCTGGCGCGTAACGGGGAAACGGGAATCACGGAGATCGCCGGCGAGCTCGGCGTGCACAAATCGACGGCCTCGCGCCTGCTGAGTGTTCTCGAGTCGAGAGGCCTTGTCGAGCAGCTCGGAGAGCGCGGGAAATACGCGATCGGCTTCGGCATCGTGCGGCTCGCCGGCGCCGCCGCCGGCCGGATGGACCTCGCCAAACTCGGCAGGCAGACCTGTCAGGGCCTGGCCGAATCCCTCGGGGAGACGGTCAACATCGCGATCGCCGACGACGGGGTCGCGATCAACATCAGCCAGGCCCGCGGTTCCGCCGCGATCACCACACAGAACTGGACCGGCCAGCGCACCCCACTGCACGCGACGTCCAGCGGGAAAGTGCTGCTCGCCTACATGGCCGAGATCGAGCGCAAGCGTTTGCTACGACGGAAACTCGAGCAGTTCACCCAGCGGACCACGATCGACCCGGACGAGCTGATCACCGAGCTGGACCGCGTCGTCGAGGACGGCTACGCGGCGTGCTTCGAGGAACTGGAGCTGGGGATGCACGCTGTCGCCGTCCCGGTGCACGGTCCCAGCGGCGAGGTCGTCGCGGCGATGAGCGCCTCGGGCCCGTCGTACCGGCTCTCGCGGCAGCGCGTGCGGCAAATCGTGCGGCCGATGACCGAAGCCGCCGCAGACCTTTCGGCGCAGCTGGGGTACTTCACGGAGCAATGACCGGCCCGGTCGCGGCCGTCACGGACGCTATGAAGGGCCCCTTCCTGGCAAATTTTGCCAGGAAGGGGCCCTTCATAGCGTCTCCGGGTTGACAGGTTGAAGACTGGGACCTTTTCGGCTCTTGACAGCGGCCCGAGACGTGACGCACCTTGTTGCAGAAGACGGAACGACGTGCTTAATACGCAACTCTCGATCACCGGCGCCCGCGCCCCCGACGCGGTGTTCGACGAACACGCCTGTCACCCCGATGCCCGCGTGTCCACTGTGGACGCCCTGGGCAGGCAGGAGGTATTCCTCCCATGGCCCCCAGACCCCGAGTCGTCATCGTCGGCGCCGGCATCGTCGGCTGTGCACTCGCCGACGAGCTCACCGAACGCGGCTGGACCGAACTCACCGTGCTGGAGCAGGGCGACCTGTTCACCACCGGCGGGTCCAGCTCCCACGCACCCGGACTGGTCTTCCAGACCAACGGCTGCCGCACGATGACCGAATTCGCGAAGTACACCGTCGCCAAATACGGCGATCTCGACGTCGACGGAAAGTGGTGTTTCCGGCCGGTCGGCGGGCTGGAGGTGGCCACGACGCCGGAACGGCTGGCCGATCTCGAGCGGCGGCATGGCTGGGCGACCTCGTCGGGTATCGAAAGCAGGCTCGTCGACCCGGCCGAATGCGCCGAGATGCATCCGATGCTCGACCAGGCCAAGGTGCTCGGCGGATTCCACATCCCGTCCGACGGTCTCGCTAAACCTCTCCGCGCGGCCGAGGCTCAGGCCCGCCGGGCCATCGCGCGCGGCGCGAAGTTCCTCGCGGGGCAGAAGGTCGTGAGCGTCGAGCGGTCCGGTGGCCGGGTCACCGGCGTGACCACGGAGACCGACCTGTTCCGCGCGGACATCGTGATCTCGTGCGCGGGGATGTGGGGACCGGTGCTCGGCGAACTCGTCGACCTAGCCGTCCCACTCGTTCCGATGGCGCACCAGTACGCGCGGACCACCCCGCTGCCGGGACTCACCGGACTCAACACCGAACTCGACGAGGCGACCAAGCCGATCCTGCGGCATCAGGACGCCGACCTCTACTTCCGCGAGCACGTCGACCGGATCGGCATCGGCGCCTACGGACATCGGCCGATGCCGTTGCCCGCCAGGGAGATCGGCGATCCGCGCACCAGCGAAGGCATGCCGTCGGAGCTCTCGTTCACCCCGGCGGACTTCGAGGAGTCCTGGGCGGCGGCCGTCGAACTCCTGCCGTCGCTCGGTGACGCCAAGGTCGAGGAGGGCATCAACGGCCTGTTCTCGTTCACCCCGGACGGAATGCCGTTGCTGGGCGAACACCCCGACCTCGACGGATTCTGGCTTGCGGAGGCCGTCTGGATCACGCATTCGGCCGGGGTCGCACGGGCGATGGCGCAGTGGCTGGTCGACGGGCAGGCCGAACTGGATCTGCACGGGTCGGATCTGGCGCGCTTTGAAACCGTCCAGCTGGCCCCGGACTACGTAATGGCGCGCAGCTGCCAGAGTTTCGTCGAGGTCTACGACGTCGTCCATCCCTTGCAGCCCATGGAAGAACCGCGTCCGCTGCGGACCAGCCCGTTCTACGAGCGGCAGGCCGGACTCGGCGCCTTCTTCCTGGAGGCGGGTGGCTGGGAGCGGCCGCACTGGTACGAGGCGAACGCGAATCTGCCCGAGGTCGACCTGATCCCGCGGCGCAACGACTGGGCCTCGCGGTACTGGTCCCCGATCGGCGGCGCCGAAGCCCTCGTCGCCCGCGAGCGGGTCGCGATGTTCGACATGACCTCGCTGAAACGCGTGGAGGTCACCGGACCCGGCGCGCTGCCGTTCCTGCAGACCATGACCACGAACCAGCTCGACAAGAAACCCGGCTCGGTCACCTACACGCTGCTGCTCGACGAGAACGGCGGCGTGCGCAGCGACCTGACCGTCGCCCGGCTCGGCCCGGACCGGTTCCAGGTCGGCGTGAACGGGAACATCGACGTCGACTGGCTGCGGCGGCATCTGCCTGGCGACGGCACCGTGCAGATCCACGAAACCACCCCGGGCACCTGTTGTATCGGACTGTGGGGGCCGCTCGCGCGGGCCGTCCTGCAGCCACTGTCCACAACGGACTTCTCGCATAAGGCGATGGGCTACTTCAAGACGAAACAGGCCTGCGTCGGCCAGGTTCCGGTCACCGCGATGCGGCTGTCCTATGTGGGCGAGCTCGGCTGGGAGCTCTACACGAGCGCCGATCTTGGCCGGAAGCTGTGGGACACGCTCTGGGAAGCCGGGCAGAAGCACGGCATCATCGCCGCCGGGCGGGAGGCGTTCTCCAGTATGCGGCTGGAGAAGGGCTACCGCCTTTGGGGCACCGATGTCACCGCCGAGCACGACCCGTACGAAGCCGGGATCGGCTTCGCGGTGCGGATGGACAAGGGTTACTTCATCGGGCGGGAGGCGCTGGAAGGCCGGTCCGAGGAGACGGTCACCAGGAAACTGACCTGCCTGACCGTCGACGACCCGTATGCCGTCGTCCTCGGCAAGGAGCCGGTGTACGCCGACGGCCGTCCGGCCGGATACGTCACGAGTGCGGCGTACGGGTACACGATCGGCAAGAACATCGCGTATGCCTGGCTTCCCGCCGAGCTGGCGCACCCTGGCCGTCCACTCGAGATCGAGTACTTCGGCGAGAAGATCCCCGCGGTCGTGGCCGAGGAACCGCTGTTCGACGCCGGAATGACCCGGATCAGGAGCGCCGAATGACGCACTACGACGTCATCGTCATCGGCCTCGGCGGGATGGGCAGCGCCGCCGCGTACCGGCTTGCCCAGCGGGGACAGCGCGTGCTGGGGATCGACCAGTACGCGCCTGTGCACAACCGCGGCTCCAGCCACGGCGGGTCGCGCGTCACCCGGCAGGCGTACTTCGAGGATCCCGCGTACGTCCCGCTCCTGATCCGCGCACACGAACTGTGGGCGGGGATCGAACGCGACTCCGGACGCCGGATCTTCACCCGCTGCGGCGGGATCATGCTCGGCGGGCCGGATTCGCGGACGGTGTCGGGAAGCCTGCTGAGCGCCCGGGAATGGGACCTGCCGCACGAACTGCTCGACGCGCCGGAGATCCGGCGGCGGTTCCCGACGATGAACCCGGGTGACCACGAAATCGGGCTGTACGAAGAGAACGCCGGCTTCGTCTTGCCGGAAGGCAGCGTCGCGGCCCATCTGCAACTCGCCGTACGGGCCGGGGCGGAACTGCGTCATGAGGAGAAAGTGCTTTCGTGGCAGGAAACCTCGTCCGGAGTCCGGGTGGGCACCTCGCAGAACTTCTACACGGCCGGACAACTGGTCGTCTGTCCCGGAGCCTGGGCTCCGCAGCTGCTGACCGGACTCGGGATCGACTTCACCGTCGAACGACAGGTGCAGTACTGGTTCGCCCCCAGCGGCGGCGCAGGGCCGTTCCGGGCCGAATCGCATCCGATCTACGTCTGGGAACGGGAGAACGGCCGCCGGTTCTACGGCTTCCCTTCACATGACGACGCCGGGAGTGTGAAGGTCGCACTCCACCACGGTGGTAAAGAGTGCACCCCGGAGACGCTCGACCGGACGGTGTATCCGGAAGAGATCGAAGAGATGGCCGCGGTCGCCGGCGCGCGGATGCCGTCCCTGCCCGGCGAGTTCCTGCGCGCGACGGCCTGTATGTACACGAACACCCCCGACGACCATTTCGCCATCTCCCGTCACCCTGGCCACGAACGTGTGGTGGTCGCGTGCGGATTCTCCGGGCACGGCTTCAAATTCGTCCCGGTGGTCGGCGAGGTGCTCGCGGACCTTGTCGTCGATGGCAGCACTACGCATCCCATCGCCCTGTTCGACCCCGCCCGGCTGACGGGAGTACCGCAGTGACCCAGACCGAACAGCCGCCCACCACGACCCCCAGCCTGATCCCCACCCTCGGCGGCCGGTACTACACGGACCCCGAGATCTTCGCGGCGGAGCAGGAGAGACTCTTCGAGCGCATGTGGTTCTGTGCCGTGCGCGTAGCGGATCTGCCTTCTCCCGGCGACTTCCGGACCATCCAAATCGGACGCGAGAGCGTGCTCGTCAACCGGGCGCGCGATGGAGCGCTACGGGCCTTCCTGAACATCTGCCGTCACCGCGGCGCGCGGTTGTGCACCGAGGACGCGGGCACGGTGAAGCGCGCGTTCCAATGCCCGTACCACGCCTGGACCTACGGCCTCGACGGAAAGCTGATCGCGGCGCCGAATCTGGCGAACCTGCCGGACATCGACCGCACCGGGTACGGGCTGCACACCGTGCACTTGCGGGAATGGCTCGGCTACGCGTGGGTGTGCCTCGCCGCCGATCCGCCGCCGTTCGAGACCGACGTCCAAGGCGCGGTGCGCGATCGGCTCGGAGACCTCGAATCGATCGAGCGGTACGGCATGGACGAGCTGTCGGTCGGGCGCCGGATCACCTACGACGTCAAGGCGAACTGGAAACTGATCATCGAGAACTTCATGGAGTGCTACCACTGCGCGACGATCCATCCAGAGCTGACGGAGGTCCTGCCGGAGTTCGCGGATGGCTTCGCGGCGCAGTACTTCGTCGGGCACGGCGCCGAGTTCGGTGAAGGGGTCGACGGGTTCACCATCGACGGGACCACAGGCTTCGACAGGCTCGAAGGCGTCGCGGGTGAACAGGACAGGCGGTACTTCGCGATCACCGTCCGGCCGCAGGTCTTCGTGAACCTGGTGCCCGATCACGTGATCTTCCACCGGATGTACCCGCTCGCGCCGGACCGGACGATCGTCGAATGCGACTGGCTGTATTCGAAGGAAGTGATCGCGTCCGGGCGAGACGTGTCACGGTCGGTCGAGTTGTTCCACCGCGTCAACGAGCAGGACTTCGACGCCTGCGAACGCTGCCAGCCCGCGATGTCGTCCCGTGCCTACACCGGCGGAGGCGTCCTCATGCCGTCGGAACACCACATCGGCGAATTCCACGAGTGGCTCCTGGCGCAAGTAGAGGACTAATCGCGGAGAAGGGCGGTTGCGAGGGCGGCGGCGTCGACACCGGCGACGCCGTCGAGAACGTGCCAAGGAGCGAGCCAGCCGACGGCGGCGAGTTCGTCGTAGACCACGGAACAACGCTTCTGCAGTGCGTCGTCGGTCTCGAAGGAATCCCGCGCGCGGTCCTCGTCGCTTTCCGCACGGCGCTGGGCGCGTTCGGCGGCGACGTCGGTGGAGACCCGCAGCAGCAGATGCGCGGCGGGCACCGGCAGGCCGAACCGGTCGATCTCCAGCTCCCGCAGCCAGCGCACGAACTCGCCGTCCGCACCCTGGTACAGCCGGGCCGCGCCGTACGCCGCGTTCGACGCGACGTACCGGTCGAGCAGCACGACGTCGTGGTCGGCGAGGCGATCGCGGATCTCGCCTGCCGCGCCCCGGCGGTCGAGCGCGTAGAGCATCGCCATGCCGTACACCGAATCCGCGAGGTCGCCGTGACCGCGATGCAGCGCTTCACGCACGAGGTCGGCGTGCACGCTTTCGCCGTAGCGCGGGAACGCGATCGAGGTGACGCTCGCGCCCGCCTCGTTCAGCGCCCGGGTCAACGCGCCCGAGAGCGTGCGCTTACCCGCGCCGTCCAGTCCTTCGATCACCACAAGCCGTCCCACCCCACAATTAAAGACGAGCGCCGCGCAGCGGCTCGGTTGAGGGTGGTGGTGGGGAGGAAGGCGGGGTTATGAGACCGCGTGGTCGATCGGCGGGCCAGGCGGGTCGATCACGCCCGGCCCACCGATCAGTTCAGGGGACGCGTCGCTTCGAATGCAGGAAGAAGGTCGCGACGCCGATGAGGAACAGACCGCCGAAGATCAGCAGCGGGACGAAGCCCGTGTCCTGCGCGTCGGGCGCGGGTCCGCCGTCGCCGCGAGGCATCACCTGTGCACCGAAGCCACCGGCCTTGCCTTCGCTGGCGTACGGCGAGCCTTCGAGCATTTCGCCGTAGAGACCGGAGACCGCCTGCTGGTACGCGGCGAGCGAGACCATGGCACCCGTCGCCCGGCCGCTCGCGCCCGCGTCGAGCAAGGTGACCCGGCCGTCGCTCACCGCGTACCAGGCGTCGACCTGCGGCTCGTGCAGCAAGGTCGCGCCGGGCGGCAGCTTCCGGAACAACGCACTCTCCCGGTCACCCGAAGCGATGTTGCCGACGCGCCAAGCGCCATCCTCACCGCGGACCGTCCAGAGCGTCGCGGCCTGCCCGTCGGACGCCGTCACGGTGACTGCGACGTACGCAAGCTGCCCGGCAGGCGCCTTCTTCCCGGCGACGAACCCTTTCGAAAGCTCGTAGACCGGGAATGATTCGTCCACGACGCTGACCGAGGGCTCCTGGCTGTCGCCACTCGTCTGTGTGAAGAAGCGGCCGAGCTCGGCACGGAGGGTGGGATCCTCGGCCGCGGCCTTCGCGGCCGCGAGATCTTCACTCGATAGTTGATCCGCATGCGCCAAAGGGACGGACACGAACAGAACGACCGCGGCCAGCCCGGCGAGGACGAGGACCCGCCGCGCGCTCATCGCCGGATCCCGGTGAGGGTGTGGGTCCAGGTGAAAGCCCGGTTCTTCGAGTAGAAGTCGTAGGTCGACCAGTTGTAGCGGTTGTTGCTCGGCAGAGGATCACCCCACGAGATCCACTTCCGGCCGCTGTCGTAGCCGTAGAGCACGTGCATATGGCCACCGCCCGCCGCCCAGCCGACCCGGGTCTGCACCGGACGGCCGGTGGCGGTCTGCGCCTGAACGGCGGGGTAGCCGATCCGCCCCTTGACGTAATTTCCCGGTGCGGAGAACCCGAGCTTGCCGAAGGCGCGTCTGACGTCGGCCAGCGTTCCGGGCTTGTTCGCGCAGTCGGGGCCGCCCGCGGCGCTGGAGATCCGGCAGAATTCGCTCTGGCTGACGGTCACCCCGTGGTGCGCCGCGATGGTGTTCCCGGACGCCACCCAGCACCACTGGGCCTTTTCCTGCGCCTGCATCGAAATGGAGTTCTGGTAGAACGAGGGCGGCACGGCGAGCGCGCTCGCCGGGGTCAGGACCACCAGCCACATCACGAGGCTCGCGGCGCCTGCGGCGCAAGCCCTCCTCGAGAACACCGGCACGGCAGGCCTCCGCTCACCATGGCGAACCAACGTGGTCACAACGGTGAACAGCAGGCCTACGCAGAGCAAGATGGGCAGTCGGCGGAACGGACCGTTCCGGGGCGTTTCCGGAGGCCGGAACGGCCACTCTTCCGGGGCCAACGACCCCGAACGGGGGACGTAGCGTTCACAGGGCGCTGCTAACGTGAACGTTCCGCGGTGTTCACGCTCAGCGCACACGCAGGTCTGATGAAGGGACGAGCGGTGACTCGAGACGGCGCTGATGCGTTCTCGACGGGAAAGCCTGCCTCGAACGGCGACACCCCGGCGATCATCGATGGCACGCGCCGCCAACCGCTCGAGATCCTGCCCAAGGAGCTCGTCGAGGCCCTTCGTGGCGAATTCCACCACGCGCTGCGCCTGGCCATCGCCTACCGCGGCCTCTCATTGGCCAGGCTCCGTGCCCATCTCGGCCTCCGCGGCGTCCAAATAGGACAGTCGACGTTGAGCTACTGGCAGCGCGGTTTGCGCCAGCCCGAGGTGCCCAAGGCGCTACCGGCGGTCCGCGCGCTGGAATCGGTGCTACAGCTGCCTCCGGACGCGCTGGTCGTACTCATCGGACCGCGGACCGGCCGGCCGCGCGGACACCAGATGGCCGCGTCGTTCCACGACATCCGGTCCGGCGACATGGGCTCGGTCGTCGATCAGCTGCTGGCCGAACTCGGCGCATACCCCTCGGCCAACCGCTACAACGCCGACCTCGAAATGCTCGCGGTCCACGACACGATCACCTTCGACGCGGCACACCGGCAGGTCAGTGTGCAGACCCGGCTCGTGACCCGTGCACGGCGGCATGGCCCAGACCGGTACGTCACCGTCTACAACGGCGATCCCGGTTGCCACATCGCCGACGTCGAACTGATCACCGCGGAGGGCTGCCGCGTCGGCCGGATCCGGCGCAATCCCGAGGCCGAGACGATGGCCACCGAACTGCTCTTCGACCGCAAGCTCGCCGAGGGCGACATCCACGTGTTCTGCTTCGAGGTCCGCGACGACTCCGGCGCCGCATCCCCGGGATACTTCCGGATGCTGCGGGACCAGTGCTCGAGCTACCTGGTGCAGCTGAAGTTCGTGCTCGGCGCGCTGCCGGCCCGCTGCACGAGGCAGTTCCGGACCCGTGACGACGCCGTGCCCGTCGAGTCCGAGGAACTTCCGTGCGACATGGGCGGCGTGACGAGCGGCTTCTTCAAGGACGCGGGCCCCGGCCTTGCCGGTATCGAAGTCGAGTGGCGCTGACCTCCCTTTCTCGATTGAACACCGCCTTGTTTGAGCACCGTTGACATGTGACTAAACAGTCACCTATTCTCGCGCTCCTGACGACCGCACTGGAGGGCGAGATGATCGGGTCGAGACAGAACTCAGCAAGAAGGGTGGCGGCCCTACTCCTGGCCTTCGCCATGCTGCTCGGAATGGCGCCGTCGGCCGGGGCCGCGGAAGGGCGCCGCAGCTACACCGGCGTCATCGACGGCGCCAAGTACCGGGTGGAGATGCCGGAACGCTGGAACGGCACGCTTCTGCTGTACAGCCACGGCTATTACCCGGTCGGGTTCCCGATCGAAGACGTCGGGCTGACCAGTCACCCGACTTCCGAAGCCCGGCTGCTCGAAGACGGCTATGCGCTCGCGGCGTCCAACTTCAAGGGCGTCAACGGTGCCGTGTACGACCAGGCGTTGCTCGACCAGACGGCGTTGCTCGATTGGTTCGACGCCAACGTCGGGCGGCCGGAGCACACCGTCGCGTTCGGATCGTCGATGGGCGGGGCGCTGTCGGTCACGCTGGCCGAACGCCTGGCGCGCCGGATCGACGGTGTCGCACCGCTCTGCGGGCCGCTGGACCTGAACGGGACCTGGAACAGCGTGCTCGACATGAACTTCGCGATCAAGACGCTGCTCGCGCCCGGCGAGAACATCGAACTGGTGCGGCCCACCGACGCCGCGGGCAGCGTCGCCAAACTCGCCAAGGCGGTGCAGGACGCGCTGGCGACCCCGCTCGGACGGGCACGGCTGGCGCTGGTGGCCTCCTTCGGAAACGTGCCCGGCTGGATCTCCGCCGCGAAGCCGCGGCCGACCGACCTGGTGGAGCAGATCACCGCGCAGGCGTTCCTGCTCCAGAACCTCGCCGTCGACCCCTTCGGCCCGCGCGGCCGGGTTGACCTCGAACGGCGTGCCGGCGGGAACCCGTCCTTCAACACCGGCGTCGACTACGGCCGCCAGCTCGCCGGTTCCGCCGAGCGGGGCCTGGTCTTCCAGGCGTACCGGCAGCCGGGCGTCGACCTTCGCGACCTCGGCGCGGACCTCGGTGTCCTGGCCAAGGCACCCCGGATCAGCGCTGATCCGGCCGCGCGCAAATGGCTCGAGCGGTACGGCGTCCCACGCGGAACCACGCCGTCTCCGGTTCTCACGCTGCACAACGTGGCCGACGGGGCCGAGGTCGGCCACGAGCGGTGGTACGCGGACCGGGTCCGGGAGCACGGCGACCCCGGCCGCCTGCGCCAGCTCTACGCCGACCGCGCCGGACACTGCGCGTTCACGGCCGCCGAGGAGATCGTCGTGCTGCGCAAGCTCAGCGAACGGATCGAAACGGGCCGGTGGCCCGGTCTCGACGCGCGGCGGCTGAACGCGGAGGCGGCCGAGTTCGGTCCTGGCTTCCAGACGTCGTTCGACTTCGAGACCTTCAACTACGTGACCGTGCAGCCGGAGTTCACGCGGTTCACGCCGTCGATGTCGAGCCGCCCGTCCCGCTGACGCGTGCAAGCCAGCCTGTTATGAACGGATCTTTCATAACGAATTTTGTTATGAAAGATCCGTTCATAACACTCGCATCCGGTCAGTAGCGGTAGTGGTCCGTCTTGAACGGCCCTTCGACGTCGACGTCGATGTACTCCGCCTGGTCCTTCGTGAGCTTCGTCAGCTCGCCACCAAGAGCGTCGAGGTGGATCTTCGCGACCTTCTCGTCGAGTTTCTTCGGGAGGCGGAAGACCTCCTTGTCGTACTCCTCGAACTTGGTGAACAGCTCGATCTGCGCGATCACCTGGTTGGAGAAGCTGTTCGACATCACGAACGACGGGTGCCCGGTGGCGTTGCCGAGGTTCAGCAGGCGGCCCTCGGACAGCACGATGATCGTGTTGCCGTTCGGGAAGACCCACTCGTCGACCTGCGGTTTGATGTTGATCCGCCGGATGCCCGGGTAGCGCTGAAGGCCGGCCATGTCGAGCTCGTTGTCGAAGTGGCCGATGTTGCCGAGGATCGCCTGGTGCTTCATCCGCGCCATATGCTCGACCAGCACGACGTCCTTGTTGCCGGTGGTCGTGATGATGATGTCGGCCTCGCCGAGGACGTTCTCCAGCTTCTTGACCTGGTAGCCGTCCATCGCCGCCTGCAGGGCGCAGATCGGGTCGATCTCGGTGACGATGACCCGGGCGCCCTGGCCGCGCAGCGATTCCGCCGCACCCTTGCCGACGTCGCCATAGCCGCAGACGACCGCGACCTTGCCGCCGATGAGGACGTCGGTGCCGCGGTTGATGCCGTCGATGAGCGAGTGGCGGATGCCGTAGCGGTTGTCGAACTTCGACTTCGTGACCGCGTCGTTGACGTTGATCGCCGGGAACAGCAGCTCACCGGCCGCGGCGAGCTGGTACAGCCGCAGCACGCCGGTGGTGGTCTCCTCGGTGACGCCGCGGATGCCCTCACCGATCTTGGTCCACTTGCCGGTGTCCGCAGCGACCGAAGCCTTGAGCAGGTCGAGGAACACGCGGAACTCGTCCGAGGTGTTCTCGTCCGGCGAAGGCACGACGCCCGCCTTCTCGAACTCGGTTCCCTTGTGCACCAGCATGGTGGCGTCGCCGCCGTCGTCGAGGATCATATTGGGACCTTCGCCGTCCCAGGTGAGCATCCGGTCGGTGCACCACCAGTATTCCTCGAGCGACTCGCCCTTCCAGGCGAACACCGGCACACCCTTGGGCTCCTGCGTGGTGCCGTGCGGGCCGACGACGACCGCCGCGGCGGCGTGGTCCTGGGTGGAGAAGATGTTGCAGGAGGCCCAGCGCACCTCGGCACCGAGCGCGACGAGGGTTTCGATCAGCACCGCGGTCTGTACCGTCATATGCAGTGAGCCCGAGACCCGGGCTCCCCGCAGCGGATACACCTCGGCGTACTCACGGCGCAGCGACATCAGGCCCGGCATCTCGTGCTCGGCGAGGCGAATCTCCTTGCGGCCGAATTCGGCGGCCTCGAGATCGGCGACGGCGAACTCGATGCCGTTGCGGGTGTCGTGCCGCTTGGCAACGCTTTCGGGGGTCATAGTGCGCTTCCTCCAAGGATGGATGACACCGGAACAGTACCGTTGACGGCTCAATGCCCACTGAAATGGTTTGGAGGCCTTCACCGTGGTCATGCCGGGTCCCGATACCCGCGTCGTCGAAATACGCGTACCCGGGCTTGTGGGCACAAGCGGTGAGAGCCTTCTCGACGCGACCGAGGTGGTCGACGTCGCGGGTGACGGGATCGGCAGGCTGATCCGCCCGTCCGACCGGCTGCGCCGTCCCGCCCCTGGCCCGGTGCTGCCCGCGCTCGGCCGGTCGATCCCGCGCATTCTCGAAGGTTATCTCTGGAGCGGGATGACCTCCGGCGGCGCCGCGAAGGCCACGTGGGCGCTGCTGTTCCCGTTCTCCCTCGCGAATGTCGCGCACTGGATGCTGCCGCCGGTCCCGGAGGGCAAACGGTTCGCGGAACTGCTCCGTTCGCTCTGCCGCGGACTGCTGCGAGTCGCGGCCTTGTTGCTGACGATGTTGCTGATCAGCCAGCTCGCCGTCGTCTCGCTCGACCTCTTCGCGGCGCAGTGTCTCGCGCCCGGTTCGTCCTGCCTGCCCGGTGCGCCTTCGTGGCTCAAGGATTTCGCGCCGTTGCGGACGGCCATCGGAGTGGTGCCGCTACTGCTGCTGATCTTCGTGCTCGACCGGATCCCGTCGTCCGACTGGCGGTCGCGGAACAAACTGCACCGAGCGCATACGGCGAGCCCGCTGCAGCCGCAGGACACCCCGCGGACGCCGGGACTGCGGACGCTGCACACCGTCGCCGCGCTCTCCTGTGTCGCGCTGCCCTTACTGGGCGGTCCTTTCCGGATTCCGTCGGCGACCTTGGACCTGGTGGTCTGGATCGGCGTGCTGGCGCTCGTCCTCGCCGCTCTGGTCGCGTCGACCGTCGGTTTTTCGGCGGGCCCGGTGATCCGGGGCGGGCTGATCGCGTTCGCCGTCGTGCTGGTCGGAGTGGCCGTCGTCCGCCGGATGCCGCTGCCGCCAGGGCTCCCCGGCGGCGGGCTCGGCGGCGCCGACGGGACGGTCGAGGCACTCGGCGCGGCCATGGTCGCGGTGACCGTCCTGTTCGCGCTCGTCCTGATCCCGGCCGCGCTGCTCGGACGGCCGGTCTGGAAACACCTGCCGCATCGGCTCCGGCCGTGGCTCGGCGGCTGGGCCGCCGCACCGGTCGTGGCGCTCGCGGGTCTGCTCGGCGGCGGCTTCGGCTCCGGGCTCGCGGTCGCACTGCGCGAACTGGTCGGCGCACGCGAACTCCGCCTGCCCGACACCTATCTCCTGGTGACCGTGCTGTGGGGCGCCGGCCTCGCGCTGACGGTCGTACTGGGCATCCTCGGGTTCGCGGTGGCCGTCCCACTGCGACGGTTGCGCCGGGGCATCCCGGAGATCGTCGAACTGATGGAAATCGACAAGGTCCAGGAACAGGAAGCCGCGACGGCATGGGCCCTCGCATCCTGGGAACGTAAGCACCTGCACCATCTCGCGCTCGCCGTCGCACTCGCGATGGCGGCGGGTGGCGGCGCGCTTCTGGTGCTGCGCTTCGGTTTCGAGCACCTGCCCGGCTGGTTCACGCCACTGTCGACGATCGGGGTGTTCGCGCTCGGCGCGCTGGCGGCCGGGCTGCTCCGGGTCGTCTTCGCCGCCGCGACGACGCCCAAACGCAGCCGTCACCTCGGCGCGCTGGCCGACCTCGTGTGCTTCTGGCCGCGCGCCGCGCATCCGACCGTCCCGCCGAGCTACGCGCTCAAGGTCGTCCCCGAACTGGCCGACCGGGTCAAGGAACACCTCGCCGATCCGGGCACGCGCGTCGTGCTGTCCGGATACAACCTCGGCAGCCTGCTCACCGTGCTCGCCGCGTCGAGGGTGCTCGCCGAACTCCCCGAGGCCGACCGCGAACGCGTCGGCCTGCTGACCGCGGGCTCACCGCTGCAATGGGGCTATCAAAGGGCTTTCCCCGCGATGCTGCCGCAGGCGCAACTCAACGAACTGTTCGCGGAGCTGGACGGCCGGTGGCGGGCACTGTGCCGAGGGACGGACATCTTCGGCGGCGGCGTCACGACCTGGCGGCACCGCGTGGTGTCCGGGAAACTGCTCGGCGACGGCTATCTGCCTGGCGGCGGAACAGGTCCGCTGGCCGCCGAACCCGACCGCGAAGGCGTCCTGGTCCTCGGCGGCGACCACTGGTTGCCCGACCCGATGCGCGGGCCGACCGGACGCCACCGCTGGGCCCCCGGAGTCCTCAGGCACACGGACTACGTCGTCGACGCCGAATGGGACAACGCGGTCGCGATGGCCGCGGGCCTCGGCCGTCCTCGCTCTGCGATCCCTTGGGGCGAACAGGGTTCTCTCTTCGGAGACTTCCCACAGATGCGCTGATGCGCGTGAAGGCCCCCTTCCCTCGGCTCGGTCTTTAAAAGCACAGCCGAGGGAAGGGGGCCTTCACGCGCTAGCTAGCTACTTCAGGAGGTCTTGCGGCGTGCGCGCAGCAGGACCAGGACGCCGGCACCGGCCAGGACCAGCAGGCCACCGGCCCACAGCAGCCAGGCGTTGTCGAAACCGGTGTCCGCGAGGCCACCGCCGTTGCCACCGTTACCGCCGACCGCGGGGGCCGGGGCGGTGGTGCTGGTCGGGGTGTCGGAGGTCTTCGGGGTGCTCGGAGCCGAGGTCGGCGGCTTCGCCGTGGTCGTCTTCGTCGGCTCGGTCGGCTTGGTGGTCTTCTCGCCACAGGCGTACCACTTGTCGATGTTCGCCTTGCTGCCGTTGCGGTTCAGCGGGGCGCGCAGTTCCTTCCACGGCGGCGCTTCGCTGAGCTTCTCCTTGCCGCGGCCCTTGCCGGGCTCGTAGACGTTGTAGCCGTCGTCGCCGCCGAGGACGACGATGGCCTTCACCTTGACGCCCTCTTCGACGCCGGTGATCTCGAGCGTCCGCTCACCCTCGCCGCCGGTGAACTTGAAGTCGTCCTTGCTCAGGGCCTTGCCGCCCTTGGCTTCCTCACACTTGCTGATCTTGCCAGGGATCGGCGTGGGGCGGCCGTCATCGCTGTGGCATGCGAGCGCGGAGCCTGCCGTTCCGAGCAGAGCGGCGGTGGCCAGCGCGACGACGGTGACGGCAGCGCGGATGGGCCGTCTGGACTTGATCTGCATTCAGAGCTCTCCTGTACCGATCGGGGGACAAACGAGCAAAACGCGGTACTTCCTCCGAGGGAATACATCCAACTCGCAGTGGCGACTCACGAAGCTGAGGTAACCCGTCAGGGGGAAGCAGGAGCCCGGACGGTATCGCACGCGGATTTTACGGTCACACGGGGTCCCCGTGTTGCTCCGAACCGTTATCTCTCCGAGACCAAGACAATCGGACAAAAAGAGACGGCCCACCATCCACAAAGGAATGGTGAGCCGTCTAAACGAGAATGATCAGTCCGAAACGGACGTCGGCACCTCGTCCTTCTTCTGCTTGCCGAGCAACGAATGACGGCGGCTGTAGGCGAAGTAGATGATCACGCCGAGCGCCATCCAAGCCAGGAACCGCAGCCAGGTCAGTACCGTCAGGTTCAGCATCAGCCAGAGGCAGGCGAGGATCGCCAGGATCGGGATCACCGGCACCCACGGCACCCGGAACGCCCTCGGCAGATCCGGCCGCGTCCGGCGAAGCACCAGCACACCGGCGGAGACGAGAATGAAGGCGAACAACGTGCCGACGTTCACCATCTCCTCCAGCTTGTCCGCCGGGAAGAACGTCGCCGCGACCGCGACGAGTGCGCCGACGACGATGGTCGCCCGCTTGGGCGTGCCGTGCTCCCCGGTCTTCGCGAGCCCGCGCGGCATCAGGCCGTCACGCGACATCGCGAAGATGATCCGGATCTGGCCGAGCATCAGCACCATGACGACGGTCGTCAGACCGGCGAGCGCGCCGACGGAGATGATGTTGGCCGCCCAGTCGACGCCGTTGGACGCGAACGCGGTGGCGAGGGTCTTCTTGCCGCCGTCGCCCGCCGAGGTCGACAGATCCTTGTAGTTCACCATTCCGACGACAACCAGGGACACCGCGACGTACAGCACGGTGACGATGGCGAGCGAGCCGAAGATGCCGCGTGGCACGGCCTTCTGCGGGTTGCGGGTCTCCTCCGCCGTGGTCGCGACGATGTCGAACCCGATGAACGCGAAGAACACCAGCGACGCGGCGGCCAGCAGACCGAAGACACCGAACGCACTGCTGCCGCCGCCCGCGACCAGCGAGAACAGCGACTGGTCGACCCCGGTCGCCGACGACGCTCCGGCGGACTCGCCTTCGGGGATGAACGGGCTGTAGTTCGAGCCCTTGATGTAGAAGATGCCGAGCACGATCACGAACAGCACCACCGCGACCTTGATCCCGGTGATCACCATCGAGAACCGCGACGACAGTTTCGTCCCGATCGCGAGCAGCGTGGCCAGTGCGAGCACGACGACGAGCGCGCCCCAGTCGACCGGAACACCGCCGATCTCGAACGACGTCTTCGTACCCTTGCCGAAAATGTACGAGAGCACGGTTTCGAGGTAGGCGGACCAGCCCTTCGACACCGCGGCCGCACCGACCGCGAGCTCCAGCACGAGGTCCCAGCCGATGATCCACGCCATGAACTCGCCGAACGTGGCATAGGAGAACGTGTACGCGCTCCCGGCCACCGGGACGGTGGACGCGAATTCCGCGTAGCAAAGGGCGGCCAGCGCGCAGGCGATGGCCGCGAACACGAACGCGAGCGAGACCGAGGGCCCCGCGAAGTCGCCGGCCGTCCGAGCGGTGAGGGTGAAGATCCCGGCACCGATCACGACGGCGACACCGAAAACGGTCAGGTCCCACGCGCTCAAGTTGCGCCTGAGCCTGCTCCCGGGCTCGTCGGTGTCCGCGATGGACTGCTCGATGGATTTCGTACGCCACAGACCGTTTCCGGGCACCGTTGACCTCCTACACCTGGTTTGCGGTTCAACGACCCTATCCCCTCGGGCAGGGACCCGTCCGGTGGAGGAGTAACGAAGTAGAGCGGCCGGACGCTATGAACGGTCCGTTCCTTGCAAATTTTGCAAGGAACGGACCGTTCATGGCACGCCTGCCTACTTGACCAGGTGGCGGTCCAGGTCCGGCTCGAGGTAGATCAGCTTCGCCGTCGGAACCTTCGCGCGGACCCGCGCCTCCGCGTCGTCTATGGCCCGCGCGACCTCGGCGGTGTCCAGTCCCGGCACCAAAGCGAGCTTCGCGGCGACCAGCATTTCGTCCGGGCCGATGTAGAGGGTGCGGATGTGGATGACCCGCTCGACCTTGCCGGCGGCGAGCTGGTCGACGATCGTGTCGAGGTCGGGCTCGGAGGCGCCCTCGCCGATCAGCAGGCTCTTCATCTCGATGATCAGGATGACCGCGATGATCCCGAGCAGCAGGCCGATGGTGACGGTGCCGATGCCGTCCCACACCGGGTCACCGGTGATGACCGACAGGCCGACACCGACGAGCGCGAAGACCAAGCCGAGCAGCGCGCCCGCGTCCTCGAGCAGGACCACCGGCAGTTCGGGCGTCTTGGCCTGGCGGATGAACGCCCACCAACCGGCGTCGCCCTTGATCTTCTTCGACTCGGTGATGGCGGTGTAGAAGCTGTAGGACTCCAGCCCGATCGCGACCACCAGGATGCCGACCGCGACCAGCGGCGAACTCAGGTCCTCCGGCTCCGAGATCTTGTGGATGCCCTCGTAGAGAGCGAAGACCGAGCCGAGACTGAAGAGCATCAGCGCGACGATGAAGGAGTAGAAGTAGCGGTCACGCCCGAAGCCGAACGGGTGCGTGCGGGTCGCCGCGCGCTGCGAGGTCTTCTGGCCGAGAAGCAGGAGGCCCTGGTTCGACGTGTCGGCCACGGAGTGCACGGATTCGGCGAGCATCGAGGACGAGCCCGTGATCAGGAATCCGACGAACTTCGCGGCCGCGATGCCGGCGTTCGCCACGAGCGCGGCGATGATCGCTTTGGTTCCGCCACCTGCTGACACGTGCCAACTCCCCAAATGGTGTCCCGATATGCCGGGTTCGAAGGCTAGCAGTGCAGGTGGGCCCGTTCGCGTCCGGCGGTCCGGCCCGGACGCGGATCACAAATTGTCGGAACCAGTCGCTACCCTCGCCCCTCTGATTGGCTGACACAGACCTGGGGAGGTGCCCATGCCGCGATTCGGGGTGCTCGGACCGCTGACCATCGAGAGCCCACCCGGGCAATGGCCGGCGCTGCGTGGTGACCACCAACGCAGCCTGCTGGCCGTCCTGCTGCTCAACGCCAACTCGTACGTGCCGGTCGACGCACTGGTCGAGACGCTCTGGCCGGAGATGCCGCCGAAGTCGTACGCGTCGAACCTGCACACGTACGTTTCCCGGCTGCGGGCGCGTATCGAAGGGCTTGAGATCGAGCGGGACATCCGCGGCTATCGGCTGCTGGTCGACCCCGCCGACCTCGACCTGCTGGCCTTCCGCGAGGCCACCGCCGCCGGACAACGGGCAGCGCGGGAGGGCGATCCGGCCGGCGCGGCCGGACATTTCCGCCGCGCGCTGGGGAAATGGCGCGGGCTGGTGCTCGCGGGGCTGCACATCCCCCGGCTCGACGCGGACGTCGCACGGCTGGAGGCGGAGCGGCTGGCCGCCTTCGAGGACTGCGTCGACGCCGAACTGTCGGACGGCAGGCACGGCGAGCTCACCAGCGAACTGCAGGCCATGATCACCGACCACCCGCTGCGCGAACGGCTCGCCGCCCAGCTGATGATCGCGCTGCACCGCGCCGGGCGGCAGGCCGATTCCCTCGCCGTCTACCGCGATCTGCGCACCACCCTGGTCGAAGAGCTCGGCGTCGAACCCGGTGCCGAAGTCCGCCAGGTGCACGCGGCCGTCCTGCGCGGAGAGGATCCGACACCGAGGACCAAGGCGGCCGCGACAACCGTGGCGCCGTCGGTCTGGCCGATCTGCCAGCTGCCACCCGACATCGCGGACTTCTCCGGCCGCGACGGCGAGATCACCGAACTCGCGGGCATGCTCGGCGACGGCACCGGCGTCCCGGTCGCGGTGATCGCCGGCGAACCCGGCGCGGGCAAGTCCACACTGGCCGTCAGCACCGCGCACCGGCTGCGCCGCTTCTTCCCGGACGGTCAGCTGTTCGTCCAGCTGGCCGGCGCCTCCAATCCCCGCGATCTCTCCGACGTCCTCGGCGATCTCCTTCGCGCGCTGGGCGTCACCGGACCCGCGATCCCTGACGACGTCGAGGCGCGGGCGGCGGTCTATCGCGGCCGGCTCGCCGACCGCCGGGTCCTCGTGGTGCTCGACGACGCGGCCACACCCGAGCAGGTCCGCGCGCTGCTGCCGGGCACACCGGGCTCGGCCGTCCTGATCAGCAGCAGGCGACGGCTTTCCGGCCTGGCAGGCGCGGAAAGGCTCCATCTCGGTCCGCTTTCCGGCACCGAGGCGATGACGTTGCTGGAGCGGCTCGCCGGAGCGGACCGGGTCGGGGTGGAACGCGCGGACGCCGAGCGGATCGTGGCGGCCTGCGGACACCTGCCGCTGGCGCTGCGGATCGCGGGCAGCAGGCTCGCCATGCGGCCTGGTCTGCCGCTCGGGAAACTCGCCGGGAAACTTGAGGACGAGGTCTCCCGCCTCGACGAACTCCAAGTGAGCGATCTCCAGGTCCGCGGCAGTATCGCACTGAGCTACGAGGCGCTGAGCCCGGCCGCGCAGCGTGCCTTCCGGCTCATCGGCCGCTGCCGCAATCTCGACCTCCCCGCGTGGGCGGTGTCGACGATGATCGACGATTCCGGCGCCGAGGAGGCCGTCGACGAACTCGTCGAAGCCAGTCTGCTGGAGCCCACCGGCGTCGACCGGACCGGCGAGCAGCGCTTCCGGGTGCACGACCTGGTGCGCGTGTTCGCCACCGAACTCGGCCGCGAACTGGAGACCTACGCCGAGCGTGTGGCCACGGTCCGGAAGGTGGCGGACGCGGCACTGTGCCTCGCCGACACCGCGGCCCGGCGCCTGCCGAGGACGGTCCCGATGCCGCTGTCCGATCAGGAACTGCCTGCACAGCCCTTGCCCGGCGAACTGGTCGAGCGCCTGGTGCGCGATCCCGAGGCCTGGTTCGCCGTGGAGCGGGCCAATCTGGTCACCTCCGTTTCGTCGCTGTGCGCCATCGGCTGGCGGCGGAAGGCGTTGCGAATACTGGAAAGGCTCAGCGCGTACCTGTACCTGCACAGCCACTACGCCGATATGCGGATCGCGTACGAGACCTTGCGCGATTCCGCCCGCGAGGCCGGTGACCGGCATATCGCCACGATCGCGGACGCCAACCTGACGGTGCTACTGCACGCACGGGGCGAGTACGAACGCGCGGTGGTGGGATACCGCGAATGTTCGAAGGAGCTGGCCGCCCTCGGCGACAGTTCGGCGCAGGCGTGGGTCGAGACGAACCTGGCGCATTGCCTGGTCGGCCTCGGCCGCGCCGGGGAATCACTGCACGCGGCCACCCACGCCCGCAAACTGTCTACTGTGGAGGCTTCGGGTCCGGGGAGCTACGCGCGGCGAGCGGAGTCGGCGGCGTTGCACCGGCTCGGCAAGGTCACCGAGGCGCTGGAGATCGACCGCAGGATTCTCGTCCAAGCAAGGGAATCCGGTGACGAACGCCAGCTCGGTGTTGCCCTGCAAGGACTTTCGTGGTCGCTGATGCTCGCCGAGCAGACGGACAAGGCGCGGGAAGCGATCGACGAGTCGGTCCGGGTGCTCCGGCGGACCACGGCGAAATCGGCGCTGGCGAGATCCTTGCGCACGCTCGGCGCGATCCTCGCCGGTGAAGGCGAGCGCGAACACGCGGTGCACGCGTACGAGAACGCCCGACGGCTGGCAGGCGCACTCGAAGAACGGCCGCGAGTGCTGTCGTGCACGCGGGCGATCGCGGCGAGCTGGATCGGCGACGGCCGGGCCGACCGGGCGATCCCGGTACTGCGCGAATGTCTCGACGAGTTCCGCGCGATGGGCGGTCGGCCCGCGACCGGCCTGACCCTGCACGTACTCCGGCGGGCCTACGAGGCCGTCGGAGAGACGAGAGCGGCCGAGGCGGCGGGTGAAGAGGCGAAACGATTGGCAGACCCCCACGACGCCAACGCCTCGACTCTCGTCCGGTTGCTGTTGACGCTCACCGAACCCGCCCCGGCCTGACCAGGCGGTGCCCGACCCCTCAGACGAGCACCACCCGGAAATCCCTTATGCGGCCCCGAGCCGCGGTTCGCTCCGGCGCTGGAACGCGGGCAGCCACGCCAGCACGATCACGAGCAGGCCGTTGACGACGGCGTCCCAAGCGGCGGGGTCATCCGCGATACGGGAGACCGCGAAGACGTTGATCAGTCCGGCCACCGTCAGCATCACCCGCGTGGACTGCGCGGCCGTGAGGACCAGCGCGGCGGTGACGATTACCTGCGCGCCGAGCGAGATGAGCACGATCAGCGGGAGGCTCAGTCTGTCCTCCGCGGCGGCGGCGAGCGTGTGGAGGCCGGCGCCCGCGGCCCGCACCGATGCGATCGCGTCACCGGCGATACCCGCGAGCGCCTGAGCCGTCGCGACCAGGTCGCGGCCGCTCGGCAGGAGCTGCACTCCGTCGACGACCGGGACGAGCGCGGTCACGACGGCGAATCCGACCGCGGCGAGCAAAGTGCCGGCACGCAGCGGCACCGGCGTCGCCGTCAGCACCCGGTAAGCGCGTCCGGTCGCCGCGTCGGGATGGGAAGTCACAGCAGCTTTCTCCTTGGCTATCGATGTCGGGGGATTGAGCCGACGAAAACCGCCGGGTCACCCCAACGGGTGATAGTGGAGAAGGCCGCCACACGGAACGAACACACTTCGGCAAAGCGCGAACTACTCGCGATCCTTGCTCATACAACTACCGCAATTAGCCCTCTAATTGCCAGCTTGTGTCCTGCGTTGTTGATTCGCGCCCTAGGTTCGTGGCGGTATTTGGCCGCCTGCGCCGACTCACGAGACTGGGCCACTCGGCCACCGGTGGTCGCGCTGGGAGCCAGGAGTACGTGAGGGTGGCCCTCACGCACCTTCGCACCCCGGCCGACCACAGACCCACCGGTCCGAGACCGAACCCCGCAGGTCACACGCAGGTAGTCAAACGAGGTCCGCTCTAGCAGGTGCCGGCGGTCGCCCGGAACACCTGGGTGCGCTCGCCGGAGAGTGGCTTCACGAGGACGGCGGGATCGGCGGCTGGCAGCCACACCGACTGGCCACGCCGAAGCTCGACCTGCTCACCGTCGTCCGCGGTCACCAGGAGGCTGCCGGCGGTGCACAGCAGGATCTGCGGTCCGACGTCGTGGACGGCGATCTCGCCGCCGTCACCCGCCTCCCACTCGATCCGCGACAGCTCGAACTCGGGGGCGTCGGTGCGGTACACAGCCATCCCCTGCTCTTCGACACCGCTCTGGACCGGCATCTCGCCACACGCGAAGTCGACGACGCGAAGCAGCTCTGGCACGTCGACGTGCTTCGGGGTCAGCCCGCAGCGCAGGATGTTGTCCGAGTTCGCAAGGATCTCGACGGCGGTGCCGTGCAGGTACAGGTGCAGGTTCCCGGCGGGCAGGTAGATCGCCTCGCCCGCGCTCAGCGTGAGCCGGTTGAGCAGCAGCGCCGCGAGCACACCCGCGTCACGAGGATGCGACTCGCCGAGCTCCAGGATCGTCCGGCATTCGACATCGAACTCGCCGTGTTCCTTGACGTGCCGCACGCACGAATCGAGGACCTCGGGCAGGAGTTCGTCGAGCGCGGCCTGCGGCAGGGTGATCCAAGTGGTGAACAGCGCGCGCAACCCGGCCGGATCCGGCTGGGCCTCGAGCAGCACCGCGTACTTCGCCAGTCCCGGCGTCTCGATCGCCTTCAGCAGCGCGACCGTGCGCTCCGGGGCTCGGAACCCGGCCAGCGCGTGGAACTCGGTCAACGCGCAGACGAGCTCGGGCTTCGCCGTCGGATCCGGGTAGTTGCGGTTCGAGGCGTCACGGGGGATCCCGGCCGACTCCTCCCGGGCATAGCCTTCCGCGGCCTGCGCGGCCGACGGATGAGCCTGCATCGAGAGCGGCTCTTCGGCGGCGAGGATCTTCAGCAGGAACGGCAGCCTGCCGCCCCACCGGGCGGCACAGCGCGTCCCGAGCTGGCCGACCGGATCGCCCTCGACGAGCTCCAGCAGGCTCCGCTCGGTGCCGTCCGGACCGATGACGTGGGAAGGATCACCCGGGTGGGCGCCCATCCACAGTTCCGCTTCCGGGTGCGGCGCCGGAACCGGGCGCCCCAGCAGCTCGGGGATCGTCGTTCTCGATCCCCACGCATAGGGCCGCACGGCATTGCGCAGCAGCTCCACTGTCACCTCAACTCCTCGCCGGGCACGGGTGGTGCCGGCCCTCTTTCATCTCAGGTCGCGCGCGGGGCTCACGCCGTTGCAGGCGTGTACCTCCCGGCGCCGCCGATGCTGCCGACAGCCAGCCCCAGGTAGACCGCGGCCAGCTCGAACCGGAGCGCGAGCACGGCGGCCCGCACGATCTCGTCCGTTTCGATCTCCTCGGCAAGGGCGATCACATCCGCACCGGGCAGCACGTCTTCAGCCTGGTAGCGAGCGGCTTCCGCAGCAGGTCCCGTCCGAACCGAGAGGAGCAACACCCTCGGCACCACGCCGACCCCATCCTCCGGGTCAGCGAAGATATCGCGCTCCGCTCCCCCGGACAATGCCGCACGCCGCAAAGCCGGCCTCGCCAGAGCCTGTCGATAGTCTTCGACGTCACAAACGAGGGCCGCGTGCGCGGCGAACGCATGGGCCGCGTGGTCGCCGACGGCGACCGCGACCGGATCGAGTCCCCACAGCAGCGGCTGACGATCCGCCACCTTCAGCGCCATCGCCTTGGCCGGGTTCGCGAACGAGTCCCTGGCCAGGTGATCCTTCTCCGCTTCCGCGTCGAGCTGGTCCGCGAGCTGTTCCAGATCGGCGACCAGCAGGCCGAGCGCGTTCGCGGCGAGCAGGGCGGCGGCCAGCCCACGCGGGAAGGCCATCTCCGGCGGCACCGGGATCCGGGGCGCGAGCAGGATGCCCTTGCCGGCGACGGCGGCCGGGACCGGCCCCTCGGCGGGCGCGGACAGCACGACGGTCGCGCCGAACCGGGCGGCGCGTTCGAGCGAGGCGGCCAGCTCGCGGTCACCGGGGTCGTCGGTATGCGCGAAGACGACGTCGAGGGCGCCGATCCAGCTGGGGACGACCTCGGCGACGACCACCGGCACCGGGCACGACGGCGTCAGCAGCGAGGCGACCAGCCGGGTCAGCGTGCGGCTGACGCCTGGCCGGTCGATCAGGACGAGGGAACGCGGGCGGCCGACGTCGAGCCGTTCGCTCAGTTCGAGTTCGGCCGCGGCCTCGAGGGTCGCCCGGACCTGGGCACCGGCCATCGCCGCGGCACGAAGGAGCCCCGCGCTGTCGGCCTCGGCCAGCCGCGCGGGATCGTCGAGGAGGGAATCGTCAGGGACCGTCGGCATGGGCGCCATCCGGGGTTGTCGGCTCGGTGGCTTCGTCCAGCAACAGTACCGGGATTCCATCACGGACCGGATACACTCGACCACATTCCGTACAGGTCAGCGCGTCGGCCTCCGGGTCCGCCGTAGTCCCCGGCCGCAGCGGTGCGTGATCGGGGGACGGGCAGGCCAGGATCTCCAGCAACTGTGCGTCAAGCGTGACGGCCATGGTTACTCCCTACCTGTGGGCGTGCGAGAAATGCCACCTTCGAGACGAAGTGATGTCAGGAAGTGTGCATTCACGTCACATTCGTTACCCACGAACTATCGCCAGTACGTCTTCGGTCAGCGCTCGCACGGCCTCGGCGTCGGCGGCTTCCACGTTCAGCCGGAGCAGGGGCTCGGTATTCGAAGGACGGAGGTTGAACCAGCCGCCGCCCGGCAGCTGCACGGTCAGCCCGTCCAGTTCGTCGATCTCGACACCGTCGCGGGCGGAGAACGCGTCCTTGACCGCGATCATGCGCGCGACCTGGTCGTCCACCGTCGAGTTGATCTCGCCGGAGGCCGCGTAGCGCGAGTACTCCGCCGTCAGCTCGGACAGCGGGCCCGTCTGCTCGCCGAGCGCGGCCAGTACGTGCAGGGCGGCCAGCATGCCGGTGTCGGCGCGCCAGAAGTCGCGGAAGTAGTAGTGCGCGGAGTGCTCGCCGCCGAAGATCGCGCCTGTCCTGGCCATCTCGGCCTTGATGAACGAATGGCCGACGCGGGTGCGCACCGGCTTGCCGCCGTGTTCGGCGACGATCTCCGGCACACCCTTCGACGTGATCAGGTTGTGAATGATGGTGCCGCCCGGCTCCTTCTCGAGCTCACGCACGGCGACCAGCGCGGTGATGGCGCTCGGTGACACGGGCTCGCCTCGCTCGTCGACGACGAAGCAGCGGTCGGCGTCGCCGTCGAAGGCCAGGCCCGCGTCGGCGCCTTCCTCGCGCACCCTCGCCTGGAGGTCGACGATGTTCTTCGGGTCGAGCGGGTTGGCCTCGTGGTTCGGGAAGCTGCCGTCGAGTTCGAAGTACATCGGGACGACGTCGATCGGGAGACCAGGAATAGCACCGAACACGGTCGGCACGGTGTGGCCACCCATCCCGTTCCCGACGTCGACGACCACCTTCAGCGGGCGGCTGCCGGACAGGTCGACGAGCTTGCGCAGGTAGGCCGCATAGTCGGCGAGGACGTCCTGCTCGGTCACCGAACCGCGCTGTCCCTCGAAGGCCGGGACGCCCTGCTCGACGGTGTCGCGGATCTCGGCGAGCCCGGAGTCCTGGCCGACCGGGGCCGCGCCCGAGCGGCACAGCTTGATGCCGTTGTACTTCGCCGGGTTGTGGCTGGCGGTGAACATCGCGCCGGGCAGGTTCATCGAGCCGGACGCGAAGTACAGCTGGTCGGTGCTGGCGAGGCCGATCGAGACGACGTCGAGTCCCTGCGAGTTCACGCCGTCGGCGAACGCGGCGGACAGCTCCGGCGACGAGTCGCGCATGTCGTGACCGATGACGACGGAGTCGGACTCGGGCTTGATCAGCAGCGCGAACGCCGAGCCGAGGTCGCGTACGAGTGCCGCGTCCAGCTGCTCGCCGACCACGCCGCGAATGTCGTAGGCCTTCACGATGCCCGAAAGGTCTGGCACGCCTGCTCCCCGCCGATAGTCTCGTTACAACGCCCTCTGGCGCCCCGAAAGCCTACCGGCGAGCCCTTGCGTCAGGCTCGGCCGGGCAGGACGCGCAGGTGACCGCGCCTGCCGGAGGGGCCGTCGCCTTCGGGCTCGGGCGCGGGCGTGTCCGAACGGCCCGCTTCACGGACCGCCTCGGCCAGCGCCGTCAGCTCGTCCGCGGACGGATCGGGTGCCGCGAAGGCACCCTCGTGCCGGACGACCTCCCAGCCCTTCGGCACCGTCAGACGGAGCGCGTGGGCTTCGCAGAGGTCGTAGGAGTGCGGCTCGGACGCGGTGGCCAGAGGCCCCACGACAGCGGTGGAATCGCTGTAGGCATACGTGAGCGTGGCGACAGCGGGTTCGAGACAACCCGTTCGCGAACACTTTCGTACGCTCCGCACGATCGAGAACGATAGCGCGTCGCAGGCGCGGCGCACCGGCGACACGCGCTCCGACTCGCCGAGCGCGTACTCTTCGATTCGTGGCGACGGCTCGTGATTCCCGACAGCGACGGCGAATGCGCCGGGACCGGCACGGCCGGGGCCTGCGTGGAGCGCTGTACCCGTCGACCCTTCCCGCGGCCGCTAGCAGGGCGGAAAGGTTCGACGCGCTGGTTCTCGATGCCCTCGAACCGATCGAAGCGCGCTGGCGTCACGAGCTGACCAAACTCGACGTCGCCGTCGACGACGTCCCCGAAGTTCGCTCGGATGGCGCACCGAACGGTGTGGACGGCGTCCTGCACGACGGCGCCGTCCCGTTGTCGCGGCTCGTCCCCGCCGGCGTCGACCGCGCCGGTCTCCCGACGCGCGCCCGCATCGTGCTCTACCGCCGCCCTCTCGAGGCCCGCGCGAAGGACCCCGGCGAACTCGCCGAACTGGTCCACGACGTCCTGGTCGAACAGGTCGCCGGCTACCTCGGCGTCGAACCCGACGTCATCGAAGGCGAGTAACCCCCGCAAGCGTGTGATCAACTAGCCCTCGACGGGGCGCCGCCGCGTGGGCACCGCGGTCAGGACGGTGAACAGGACCGCGGCGATCTGGCCGAGCAGCAACAGGTTCCGGGTCGTGCCGGGGTGTTCGAGAACGACCTCCGAAGGCTGCGGGGGCACCGAGACCGCCACCTGGTGGCCCCACGCGGGCACGATCGGCACCGCCTTGCCGTCCACACTGGCCTGCCAGCCCGCCTCGAACTCCGCAGCAAGTACGAGCAGCCGTCCGGTCGGGCCTTCCGAAACGCGCACCCGCACGTCCGGCAGTCCGGCCTGCACCGGCGACACGCCGGGAGACATGCCCGGCGCGCCCTTCCCGGTCACGGCCTGCTTCGCCAGCTCCGGCGAAATCAACGCCACCTGGCCGCCCGCGGGAAGCAGGCGCAGGACCGGCCGTCCATCGGTGGTCGGTGCCGCCGGGGCGACGAGGTCGCGGGCGAGTTCGACGAACACGTTGCCGTCCGCACCGCTCGGCAGGACGACGTACAGCACGCCCGAAGCCGCGGCCGCCGCGAAAGCCTGTTTGACGGCGTCGGGCGATCCCTGCAGCAGATCCCGGCGCCAGGCGGCCAGCCGGTCGGCGCTGCCGGGGGTCGGCGCGAGTTCGTCGTCGCCGTATTTCGGCAGCCGTCCGCCGACCTGACGCACCGGTTCGGTCGCGGCGCCCAGCAGCAACACCGACCGTCCGGTCGAGGTGAGCTCGGCGGAGGCGTCGGCGGCGAGTTCCGTCGCGACACTCGCGCGCAGCGGACCTTCGCGTCCGGCGACGACCGCCCCGGTCGCCAGGGCCAGCACCACGATCACCCCGGCGACGGCCGTGACCTTCGTCAGCCACGGCGCCGGCTCCACGCGGG
The DNA here is from genome assembly GCA_963766045.1 of uncultured Actinomycetota bacterium. GTDB lineage: Bacteria > Actinomycetota > Actinomycetes > Mycobacteriales > Pseudonocardiaceae > Amycolatopsis. The sequence goes on from CAVXYN010000004.1 coordinate 1,441,691, forward strand.
TACCGCCGCGCTGCCAGGTCGCCAGCACCGTCCACAGCAGGCCCGCACCGATCACGAGCAGCGGCACCCCCGCGAACCCGGTCGCGTGCGCGCCGCCGGTCATCGGTGTCACCGCGACGAACCGCACGGCGGCGAGCCCGAGGAGACCGAGCATCACGACGGCGACCCCGCCGCCGGCGCCCCTGGTCGGCCGGACCACAAGCGCGACGATCGCGGCCGCGACCAGCGCCACCCCGATCGGCCAAGCGCCCTGCCCACCGGGATCAAGCCCGGCGAGGTCTGCCCCCGACGCGGCGGTGGCGGCACCGCCGAGCCCGTGCAGCAAGAGCTCGGGATGCCGCAGCAGCACACTCGGCCAAGGCAGCAGTAGCGCCAGAGGAAGCACGACGACGATGCCGACCGACGCGATCCGGCGCGCGAGCCCGCTCGGCGCGGGAAGCACCACGAACCCGATCACCAGCCCGACGAGGGTCAGCGCGTGCGCGAGCGGCGAGAAGGCGCCGAGCAGGGCGACCCCGATGGCACTGAGCGCGGACACGTGCAGCCAGCGCGAATCCGCCCGGACCAGCAGCCCCGCGATACCCGCGATCACCAGTGGCAGCAGCAGATGCACGACGACGACGTCGAGCCGGCCTTGCGCGACCGAAGCCGTGGCGGCGGGCAGCACCCCGTACCCCGCTGCGATGACGGCGCGAACCCAGCGACGCACGCGAAGGTGTCGAGACGCGGCGTACGCGCTCAGCGCGGCCAAGGGAATGTCGGCGATGAGCAGGATCGCGACGAGCGCGGCCGGACCACCGATCGGCGCGAAGACCGCACCGAGGATGCCGAGCACCGGTAGCGTCGCGGGGGCAGGGCTCGCCGTCCCGCCGGCGACCGCGTGCCACGGCGCGAGGTACGACGTCCAGATCTCACCGAGCCCGCCCACCGGCAGCAGTCGTCCGCCGGAGAGGTCGAGTCCGAGCCGGGAACCGTTGACCACGAACGCGAGTGCCGTCAGCACCACGAGCATCACGACGGGCGGGGCGAACACGGTCGCGCCGAGCACGCGCTTCCGGTCGACTTCGACGAAGACGAGCTCCGGCTCGGACCTCTCGCCGTCACGAGGCACCGGCGACGGCTTGGGCCTGCCTTCGACAGGCTCGGTGGACTGCTCGGGCACCGCGACCGCGACGACCGCGCTGGGCCGCCGCAACCCGGTCCCTCGCGAGCCGACACCACGCATCGCACCCGCCGGCAACGCTCCCGGGCCGACCGGCCGATCGTTCTCCGCGTTCATCGCCTCCGGCGAGATCCACGCGCCTTCCTGATCCGCCGTCTCCGGAACGGTCCCGAGGGCGAAGTCGCGTTCGACGCCGCGCCGCACGAGGCCGACGACGCCGGCACGCACCGCGTTGCGCAGCCGCGCGGTGCGGCCGGTGAAAAGTCCGCGCACGGTGCCGGGCCGTTCGGTCTTCCGGCGTTCGGCGCGGGCGGCGAACAGCCGCCCGCGTCCGCTCAGCAGATACCAGATCGCCGACAGCTCCGCGCCCGCCTCACCGGTGCGGCGCAGCAAAAGGAACGCGAGTGCGCGCAACACCGCGAAGAACGGAATCCGGATCAGCCCGAACCAGAACGACAACGGAGAGCAATTGACCAGGAAGACCCGAAGTCCGTGCGCACGATTGGCGGCGGCGAGGGACGTGCCGAGCGCGTCCGGTTTCCGTTGTCCGGTGGTGAGCGCGCGAGCGTGCCGGATCCGGGCCGACGGCACGGAAAGCACCAGCCCACCCGCGGCGTTCGTGCGCCAGCCGAAATCGATGTCCTCGCGCAGCAAGGGAAACCCGGGGTCGAAGCCACCGAGGGAATGCCAGGTTTCGCGCCGCACCAATGATCCCGCACTCGGTACGGCGAGTACCTCGGTGTCGGTTTCGTCGGGGGCCGCGGTCTGCTGACGGTGCCCGATGGCGTCGGTCGACAACCCGGCTTCGACGATCAGCCGCGGATCGCTCCAGTCCAGCGCGAGCGGGCCGAGCACCTGCGCGGAAGACTCGTTCTCCGCCGCCACCAACAGTTTTTCGAGACAATCGGGTTCCGGCGCGCAATCGTCGTGCAGCAGCCAGACCCACGTACCCGGGTCGCCCCAGCGTTCGACGGCGTGCTCGACCGCCTCGCCGACAGCGGCACCAAAGCCAATGTCACCCGAAAGTGTGAGAATTCCGTCGAGGACCGGCGCACTGTCAGGCCCGGCGACAACACCTTCGGGCGCGGCGGCTTCGGCGAGAAGCTTCGCCGTCGTGTCGGTCGAGCCGGTGTCCACGGCAAGTACGTGCCGCGGCCGGATACTGCTGCGCCGCAGCGCGGAAAGCGCCAGTGGCAACCAGTTTTCGCCGTTGTGACAGACCACAATGGCCAGAACGGGGACCGTGCGCACAACGGGCGGCGCGGCTGTTCGCGACAACGGAACTCCAGAGGGGCGGCGACTCGGGTGCCGCCACCCTACTGGGTTGCAGTTCACGCGCTGACGTCTCCGTCAGGCGCAAAGCGCCCTTGGGGAGACCGTGCAGCACCGTCTAAACCACTCGTTTCTTCAGCTTGCGGCGCTCACGTTCGGAGAGCCCGCCCCAAATACCGAACCGCTCGTCATGTGCGAGGGCGTACTCGAGGCACTCGTCCTTGACCTCGCAACCGAGACAGATCCGCTTGGCTTCGCGGGTCGAGCCGCCCTTCTCAGGGAAGAACGCCTCCGGATCCGTCTGCGCGCAGAGGGCTCGCTCCTGCCAGTCCTGCTCTTCCGCGGCGGCATCGTCGAAAAGCTCGTGGAGATCTCCCAGTTGCTGCTCCGGGATCTCACCCCAGCCCACGACTTGCCCCCATTCCCTTCCATCTGCTTCCAACCGCACGTCCGCCTCCTCGCTATCCACGCACTCCCCAGGCTGGCGGTGTTGAAACACCATCCGCCGCCCCCTTCCAGCGGCGAATGACATCACTGTGATTACACCCGTGTAGTGCGGTCAGGTCAAGCGGAGTAGCGAGTTCGGGGGATACCTCGGCCCGTTCGCGCAAGGGGACACGCCGAGAACTTCACATCGGGCATACGGAAGACTGGAGGGGTGCAGAGATCAGCAGTGCGGCCAAGCCCGATCTTCCTCGGCATCCTCGCGGTCACCGTTCTCGGCGGTGTACTGGCGGCTTTCGGTGACGCGACCTCGATTTCCACCCAGGACTACGACCCGCTGACCATCGCCGGAGTCGTGCTCCTGGTGGCGGGCGGCTGGGTGGCGTCACTGACCTTGCATGAGTTCGGGCACGCGATCGTCGCGTATCGCGGCGGCGACCACAGTGTCGCCCACAAGGGTTACCTCTCCATGGACGTCCGGAAGTACACGGATCCGGCGCTGTCCATCATCCTGCCGCTGGTGTTCCTCATCATCGGCGGAATCCCGCTCCCCGGCGGCGCGGTGTGGATCGAACATGGACGATTGCGCTCGCGCGCGGTCCAGTCCTGGGTGTCACTCGCCGGGCCGCTCAGCAACCTCGCCGTCGGCGCGCTGCTGACACTCGTGGTCGCGCTGGTGCCGATGGCGAGCGGTCTGGTGATCGGGCTGTCGTTCCTGGCGCTGCTTCAGATCGTCACATTCCTCCTGAACATCCTGCCGATCCCGGGCCTCGACGGCTGGGGCGCGATCGAGCCGTACCTCTCGCCGGGCGCGCGGCACTTCGGCGCGCGGGCGCGGCCGTGGGCTCCGCTGGTGCTGTTCGCGGTGCTGTTCCTCGTCGACGGGGCGAGCCAGCTGCTGTTCCGGGTCTCCTACGTGATCTTCGACGCCGTCGGCGGCTTCCAGCTCGCGGCCATGTACGGCCAAGATGCCTTCATGTTCTGGAAGTAGGCCGGGCTCTCACGTCACGAGCCGTCGGGATGCGTGGTGAACCACTCGTGCGCGCGCTTCCAGACCCGCTTCAGACCGGACCGCTCGCCGAGGTAGTCGCCCGCCATGCCGACCACGGGCAGCATGCCGAGCGCCCGGTGGACGAGCCGTCCCCGCGGCCGCTTCTCCAGTTCTCCGGTGATGCCCAGCAGTGCCCGCCCGAGCCGCCAAAGCGTGCCCGCGCTCGCCTTCAGTGTGATCTTGCCGTGCTTCTTCTTCGACTCGTCGAGCTCTTCGGTGAGCTTCGCGGCTTCGGTGTCTTCCGCGGCTTCGTCGTGCTCGTCGTGTTTGCCGGCCGCGATCACCGGATCGATGTCGCGTTCGAAAAGCACCCACGCGATCAGCCGGACCCGGGCGCCGACGTCGGTCACGCCGTACTCCCCCGCGATCGCGCACAACAGCAGACCCTGTGCCGCCGCGCCGAGCGCGTCCTGCACCGGCAGCCGGTCGGCGAGTGCGCCGCCGAGGCCGGGGATCGCGGTGATCAGCGCGGTGAACCGGCCGACCCGGTTCACCCACCAGTTCGTCCGCTGGTAGCTGGTCATCTCCGCCCAGGCGGCCGTGCCGGGCACCTTGACCGAGGTGATCCCATCGAGCAGTTTGTCCTTCAGCCCGGCCTCGACGCCTTCCAGCACGTCCTCGCGACGGCCCCTGGCCTGGAGGCCGAACGGATCCGCGTCGCGGAGCGCGTCGACCATCGGGCCGCAACCTCGCACGAACGGCCGGAGCGCCGCTACGACCTGGCGGTCCGAAATGGCTTCACCCACGTTTTCCTCCACTTGCCGCCTTCGCCGCGGACCCCAGACCGCCACCCAGCGCCAGCGCCCCCGGCAACGCCCCGCCACCGATCAGCAGCAGCGCACGCCAGTCCTGTACCAGCACCAGGTCGCCGCCCGGTCCCGCCATCCCCATACCCAAGACGACGACCACCCACACCACGAGCGGGAGCGCCGAAAACGACGGCCGGATCGACTTGGCCGTCGCCCGCACCAGCAACGGCGTCGTGATCACCGCGAGCACCGCGGTCAGCGGCATCGGGATGTCGCCGAGTTTCGGCAACACGAGGCCGTCCATCCGCAGCGGCAGAAAGAACAGTTCGATCAGCCCGAGCAACGCCGCGTCGAAGCAGAGCAGGATCAGCAACCCACGCTGCGACGACGTGAGCGGTTGCGGCTGGGTCACCTCCGGAGTCCCCCGAACAGATCGGCCTCGGCCCCCTCGCCCGGCCCGTGCACGAGCACGAAGTACTCGTTCGGCGTGAGCGGCTGCGCGATGCTGTTGCTCAGCGCGAAATGATCGGGGGCGGGCACGCTGACCTGCGTCTCGTGCGCGCGGAGCGCGGCCGTCTTCGCCGCGAGATACGCGTGGACGTCGAGAACGGTCGTGATGGTCTCGTCCGGTGTCGTCGGCAGCTCACCGTCGTCCGGCACCTGGAACGGCGAACTCCCGCGGATCGCCGCGAGCCCGGCCGACACCGCGTCGCGTGAAGAAACCGTGTGAAAAACCCGCCGCACGGATTCGGCCTTCGGCGCGGCGGCCATCGTGACCTCATGCGCCCGAATGTGGTCGGGATGCCCATAACCCCCGAAAGAGTCATAAGTAACGACGACCTGTGGCCGGACCTCATCGAGGATCTCCGCCAGCTGCGCGGCCTGCTCGTCGAGGTCGCCACCGGAGAACGCGCGCGGATGCGCCGCCGACGGTGTCCCGGCCATCCCCGAATCCCGCCAGCGGCCGATACCGCCCAGATACCGGTGCCGCGAGACCCCCATCGCGGCGCAGGCCGACGCCAGTTCGCCCGCCCGATAGCCGCCGAGCTGGTCGGCGGCCCACGAACCGAGCCCGTCGAGCGACGGCGGGATGATCTCGCCTTCCTCACCCAGCGTGCACGTGACGACCGTCACGTCGACGCCTTCGGCCGCGTAGCGCGCGATCGTTCCACCGGTGGTGATGCTCTCGTCGTCGGGATGGGCGTGCACGAGCAGCAACCTGCTGGCCTGGGCGGAGATCACGGCTTGAAGACTAATTCGAACACGGCGGGCTTTCCTTTATAGGGTGTCGGGAACGGAAGCCCCGAGCACCGACCTTAGTCGGACGACTCTCGGTTATCCTCGCGCACGTCATGGCCAGCGCCGTGACCATATGTACCCCCACGAAGGGCATCTTGGTGAGCACTGAAGCAGCATCGTCGGACTTCGGCGGCGTGTCGGGATCGGTTCTGTCCATCTCCGACCTCAGCGTTTCGTTCCCGACCGACGAAGGCGTCGTCGACGCCGTCAAAGGCATCGGATTCGACGTGAAGCCCGGTGAAATCGTCGCGGTGGTCGGCGAGTCCGGTTCCGGCAAGTCGGTGACCTCGATGTCGGTGCTCGGGCTGCTCCCGAAGACGAGCCGGATCGCCGGCGAACTCCGCCTCGGTGAGCGCAACCTGGCCGACCTCAAGGAGAAGGACCTCCAGAAGATCCGCGGCAACGAGGTCGCGATGATCTTCCAGGAGCCGATGACCGCGCTGAACCCGGTGTACACCGTGGGCTGGCAGCTGCGGGAGGCGCTCCGCTCGCACCAGGACATCTCGAAGGAGGCCGCCGACAAGCGCGCCATCGAGCTGCTGGAAATGGTCGGCATCCCGAACCCGCCGCAGCGGTTCAAGCAGTACCCGCACCAGCTCTCGGGTGGTCTGCGCCAGCGTGTCGTCATCGCGATGGCGATCTCGTGCGACCCGAAGGTGATCATCGCCGACGAGCCGACCACGGCGCTCGACGTCACCGTCCAGGCCGAGATCCTCGGCCTGCTGCGCAAGCTGCGGGACACCCTCGACACGGCGATCGTGCTGATCACCCACGACATGGGCGTCGTCGCCGACCTCGCCGACCGCGTGGTCGTGATGTACCAGGGCAAGATCGTCGAGCAGGCGCCGGTGCGCGACCTGTTCGCGTCGCCGCAGGTGGACTACACCCGCAAGCTGCTCGCCGCCGTGCCGGTGCTCGGCCAGCGTCCCGAAGGACGCCGTCTGCTCGACGACGCGGGTATCGACGTCGACAGCGACGAGGCCGCGAAGATCGCCGAGGAGATCCGTCTCGCCGACGCCGAACTCGAAGCCGTGATCGAGGAGAGCGCGCCCGCGCTCGAAATCAAGAACCTCGTGCTCGAGTACCCCGGCCGCCGCGGGCAGGCCAAGAACCGCGCCGTCGACGACGTCTCGCTGACCATCGCCAAGGGCGAGATCGTCGGCCTGGTCGGCGAATCCGGTTCCGGCAAGTCCACCGTCGGCCGCTGCGCGATCCGCCTGCTGAGCCCGACCGCGGGTACCGTGTCGATCGCGGGCAAGGACATCACGAACATGTCCAACAAGGAACTGCGGCCGCTGCGCCGGTACTTCTCCATCGTGTTCCAGGATCCGGCGTCCACTTTGGACCCGAAGATGACGATCGGTGAATCGATCGCGGAACCGATGGTGCTGCACAAGTTCCTGAGCGGCAAGGCACTGAACGACCGGGTGGCGTCCCTTTTGGACAAGGTCGAGCTCGGTGGCCACTACCGCAACCGGTACCCGCACGAGCTCTCCGGCGGCCAGCGCCAGCGGGTCGCCATCGCGCGGGCGCTTTCGCTCGACCCGGCGCTGCTGATCGCGGACGAGCCCACCTCGGCGCTGGACGTTTCGGTGCAGGCGCGAGTGCTGGACCTGTTCCTGGACCTGCAGCGCTCGCTGCAGTTCGCCTGCCTGTTCATCAGCCACGACCTCGCCGTCGTCGACCTTCTCGCCGACCGCGTCGCGGTGATGCAGTACGGGAAGCTCGTCGAGGTCGGCACGCGTGACCAGGTGCTGCACTCGCCGCAAGAGGACTACACGCGGCGGCTGCTCTCGGCCGCTCCGGTGGCCGACCCCGTCCTGCAGGCGGAGCGCCGCGCCGCCTGGGAAGCCGGCAAGCTCGCCCCCGTCGCGGACTGACGCTCACTAGCGCGTGAAGGCCCCCTTCCCTCGGCTGAGCCGAGGGGGCGGATTTCAGGGGTCGTTGCAACACTGGTGGTCAATTGGTTTCGGCCAGGAGTTTAGCTAAGCGCTCGGCTGGGGTGTCCCAGTCGAGTGTTTTGCGTGGGCGGCGGTTGAGTTGGGCGGCGACGGTGGCGAGGTCGTCGGGGGTGTGTGCGGACAGGTCGGTGCTTTTGGGGAAGTATTCGCGGAGCAGGCCGTTGGTGTTCTCGTTGGAGCCGCGTTGCCAGGGTGAGTGTGGGTCGCAGAAGTAGACGGGCATGGTGGTGGCGATGCTGAATTCGTGGTGTCGCGCCATTTCCGCGCCCTGGTCCCAGGTCAGTGATCGGCGCAGGTGTTCGGGCAGTGTGCTGATGGTGGTGATCAATGCGTCGCGGACGTGTTCGGCGGTGCGGGATCGGCCGAGGTGCACGAGCATCACGTAGCGGGTGGCGCGTTCCACGAGGGTGCCGATCGCTGATGCCCCGTTCTCGCCGATGATGAGGTCGCCTTCCCAGTGGCCGGGGACGGCGCGGTCGGTGGCTTCGGCGGGCCGTTCGCTGATCATCACCATGGGTGCGGTGAACCGGGGTTGGCGTTGCTCGCCGCTGTTGTGGGGTTTGCGCTGGGTGCGGCCGGTGCGTAACGCGGCTTTGAGTTCGCGGCGCAGCTCCCCGCGGCCTTGGACATACAACGCTTGATAGATGGTTTCGTGGACCACGTGCAGCTCCGGCTGGTCGGGGTGATCACGGCGCAGCCGACGACTGGCTTGCTCGGGGCTGCACCGGTCATCCAGCATGCCTTGGATCCGGTCCCGCAGCTCGGGCGTAGTCGCGATCTTGCCCGGTTTGGGCCGGGGCCGACGAGCTTCGGCCCGGGCCTGCGCGGAATAGGGAAGATACTCACCGCTGGCAGGATCGGCATTGCGGTCCAGTTCCCGGCTGATCGTCGAGGCAGGCCGGGCAAGCCAGCGGCCGATCTCCCGAGGACCATGCCCGGCCCGCACCAGATCCGCGATCAGCAACCGCTCGTCCTGGGACAGAAACCGGGTGGCCGGAACCGGTGACCCGGCAGCAGACCGGCACTGAGCCGCCGGAGTCGCGGGTGGACGCGACGACGGGACGGAACACCGACCGGTATTCCGCCCCGCCTGACTCGCACGATCCTGCCGCCACCGATGCCCGGTCCGGCGGTTGATCCCCACGACCCGGCACGCCTCGGCAGTGCCCATCCCTAACGCCACAAGATCAAGATAAGTCCAGCGCTCGGCGAGCAGCTTCCTCGGCCCCTGAGGCGACCGATCCTCCCGAATCTCGAACATCACAACCCCTGAACAAGTCAGGTGTTGCAACCACCACTAGAACCCAAGGGGAAGGGGGCCTTCACGCGCATTCACCTACCGGACCGGTGAGCGCGCCTCACAGACGCAATGAAGGGGCCTTCACACGTACCCAGGCACCCTTTTTGTAGACAGCACCCCAAGGTCTCCGGGAAGGGCGCGCCAGCGCCCGACCGGAGACTTCACCCCTGCGCGCCGTTTTTGGGCCGAAGGCCCACGGAAACGCGATGAAGGGGCGCCTTCCACACCAACGCGAGGTTGAATGTGAACGGCGCCCCTTCGGCGCGTTTGCGTTAGCGCGCAGGCAATAAGCTCAGGCCTTCTGGCGACGCTGACGCGGGTCGAAGGCGTCCCGAAGACCGTCACCGATGAAGTTGATCGTCAGCGAGATCAGCACCAGCACGATGAACGGACCGAAGAACAACGCGGGGTTGGTCTGCAGCTGTGCGTAGTTCTCGAGGATGACTCGGCCGAGTGAGGTGTCCGGCAGCTGCACCCCGAGCCCGATGAACGACAGCGCCGCCTCGATCAGCACGGCCTGCGCGATCGCGAGGGTCGCGTTGACCGTGATGAGACCGACCATGTTCGGTACCAGGTGCTTGAACACGATGTGGAACGTTCCGGCCCCGGAGGCGCGGGCCGCATCCACGAATTCGCGCTGGGACAACGACATCGACTCGGCCCTGGCGATTCGCGCGATCGGCATCCAGCCGAAGGCCGCCAGCACCATCGCGACGATGTACCAGCTACCGCCACCGAACACCTTCGCGAGGATCGCCGCGGCGGCGATCTGCGGCACGATCAGGAACAGGTCCGTCACGCGCGAGATCGCCGAGTCGGCGAAGCCGCGCAGATATCCCGCCATGGCACCGAAAACGGTGCCGATGGTGGTGGCGACGATCGACACGATGAGCGCGATCAGCAGCGAGTACTGGGTGCCGCGCAGGATCTGCGACACCATCTCCTTGCCGACCTGCGTCGTGCCGAGCGGGTAATCGCCGCTCGGTGGGGCGAACGACGGGAACGAGCTGTCCTCGTAGTCGTACGGCCAGAAGATCGGCATGATCAGCACGGTCAGCACGAGCAGCAGCAGGATCCCTGTGCAGACCATCGCCAGTTTGTGCCGCAGGAACTTGCGCAGAACCAGCTTGCCCTGGCTACGGGGCTCCGGCAGTGCTTCCGCGGGAACCTTGCCTTCGGCGGCGGCCGCGGAGTCGTCGGCCGCGATAAGGGAATTCAAGTCAGCCAACGCGAATCCTCGGGTCCAGGATGCCGTACATCAGGTCTGCGATCAGGTTCGCCAGGATGATGCTGCCGGAGATGACCACCAGCCAGCCCATCATCACCTGAGGATCGCTCTTGACCACGGCCTCGACGAGCAGTGTGCCCATTCCGTGCCAGTTGAACACCGTTTCGGTGATGATCGCGCCGGAAAGCACGGCACCGAAGTTGACGGAGAACAAGGTGGTCACCGGGATCAGGGCGTTCCGGAACGCATGCCGGAAAATGACCCGTCCGTTGGCAAGGCCCTTGGCACGGGCGGTCCGGACGTAGTCCGCGTTGAGCGTCTCCAGCATCGACGCCCGCTGGAACCGGCTGTACGCGGCGAAGCTGATCGCCATGATGGACAGCGTCGGCAGCAGATACGCCCCGACATAGCTGGCGAGGAAACCGCCTGGGCCGTCGAAGTTCAGCGATTCCGGGCTCGTGGTGCGGATCCAGGGATTGCCGAGCACGTCGGACAGGCCCAGATCGCGCACCCAGCCGTTGAACTCGATCGCGTAGCCCTTCAGCACGATCGCGACGCAGAAGATCGGCATCGAGAACAGCAGGAAGGCCAGCGTCGTGGCGATGTAGTCGACGATCGAGTACTGCTTGACCGCGGCCACGACACCGACGAGAACGCCAAGGCACAGAGCGAGAAGCTCGGCGCCGACGACGAGTTTCGCGGTGACCTCGAACGCGGCCATGACCTTCGGGAACACCGGGGCCAGCGCGTTGCCCTGTGCGATCGAGATGCCCCAATCGCCGGTCACGAAGCTACCGAGCCAGTCGAAGTACCGGAGGACGATGTTCTTGTCCAGACCGAGGTCGCTGGCGACCTGGTTCAGGGTGTCCTGACTGATGGCCGGGTTGCTCCTCAGTTCACCAAGCGGGTCACCGGTGCCGGCGACCATGATGAAACACAGAAAAGTCCCGACCAACAGGACGGGAATCGATATCGCCAGACGGCGAAGAATGTAGATCACCAGGTTCAACGAACTGCTCCTCATCCGGGCCTGGTCGCCGAAGTGCTGGACCGTCACCCGGTTGTCCACCGTAGTTGCGGTAACCCTACGGTCAACAGCTACTTCCGGCGGGTACGGGGGCCCGGCTTGTGGCCGAACCCCCGTACCACCAGGATCGCGTTAGCGAGGGGTGAAAAAGAGGGCCGAGACCCTACTTCTTCTCCCACTCACCGACGTTCCACAGGACACCGTTGTACGACTGCATGTACACGCGGTCGATGCCCTTGAACGCCCACATGGACGGGGTCTGGAACAGCGGCAACGTCGCGTACTCGTCCGCGAGCGCCTGGTCGGCCTTCTGGTAGTTCTCCAGCATGACCGCCTCGTCGGTCGCCTTCACGGCCGCCTCGAACGACGAGTCGATCGTCGGGTTCGACAGCCCCTGGTAGTTCTGGCTGCTGTCGTCGACACGGGTGATGTAGATCGACTTCTGCTCGGCCTTCTGCGGGGTCGAGGACCAGCCGAAGAGCGCGACGTCGTAGTCGCTGGCCGCGAGACGGCCACCCTTGAGGAAGTTCGCGTCCTGGTCGTCGGTGATTTCGATACCGGCGGCCTTGGCCTGCGAAATGACGATCTCGACGGTCTGCTGACGACGGGCGTTCTGGTTGTGCGAGATCTTGAACGCGGCGCGCTGGCCGCCCTTGGCGTAGATGCCGTCGGGCCCCTTGGCCCAGCCGCCATCCTCCAGCGTCTTCATCGCCGCCTGGGCGCCGAGACCGGCCTTGCTGCCGTACAGATCCTTGAAGCCCTGCTCACCCGGGAAGAACACGATGCTGTTCAGCGGGGTCGCGTCGGCCTGAACCTGCTTGAGCAGCTTGTCGGTGATCTCCTGGCGGTTGACGACCTCGAAGAACGCCTTGCGCAGCGCCTGGTCCTTGAACATCCGCTTGTACTGGAGGTCGAAGTGCTCGAAGGTCAGCTGAGAAGCGGAACCGTAGGTCACGCCCTGCGGAGCCAGGCCCTTCAGGGTGGCTGCAGCGGTGGCGTCCGGCTGGGTCGAAGCGGCGATGTCGATCTCACCGTTCTGCAGCGCGGTCGCCATGGCCTTGGTGTCCTCCATCGCCTTCACGACGAGCTTGGACGGACCACCCTTGCCACCGATCCAGTTCGGGTTCTTCTCCAGCGTGACGGCCTTCTGGTTGGCGTCGAACGCGGTGATCTTGTACGGGCCGGAGCCAGGCATGAGCTCGGCCTTGAAGCCCTTCCAGCCGTTGGTCCAGAAGTCACCGGCCTTCTTCAACAGGGCCGGGTCGCTGGTCGGGGTCAGCGTCTTGATGTCCGCGATACCCGTCTGCTTCTCGACGATGTGCGCGGGCATCATCGCCGGGGCGTTGAACAGGCCCTGGTAGTCCAGGTACGGCTCGTCGGAAACGGTCTCGAAGGTCAGGTCATCCTTGCAGGTGGCCTGGCTGATCAGCGAGTAACCGGTTGTCGATGCGGCCAGGAAGACCTGCTTGCCGTCCGCGCCCTTGGCCTTGCCGCTGTGCGACAGCCACGCCAGGTACATGTCGTCACAGTCCCAGGCCTCGCCGTCGGACCACTTGACGTTCGGCTTGATCTTGTACGTGACGGTCTGCGGCGCCTTGTTCGTGATGTCCCAGGACTCGAACACGTCGTTGTTCAACAGCACCTTGTTGTTGCCGTCGAGGATCATCGCGCCGGCGAGCACAGCCGTGAGGATGTAGTTGTTGTACGACGAGTTGGTGTCAGGGGTGTCGTTGTTGTACCCCGAGTACCCGTCGTCGATGCCGACGGTGACAGTGCCGTCCCACCCCGGGGTTTCCGCGAGCTTGAAGTTATCGCCGTTCTGCGCCTTGCCGACAGCCATGCTCTTGATGTCGGTCGACGACCCGTTCTGGTCGGTGCTACCGCTGTCGCCACCGCTGCATGCGCTCAGCACAAGCGCGGAGGCCGCGATCAGCGACCAGGCGGAGACTGCCTTGGACTTCCTCATGAAGTGTGCCCTCCTAGCACTGGGCTCCTGAGATCGGAACAGGACCCCACACCGCTCCGGTGAGATGGCCCGGAGCCTATGACACGCCAAGCAACACTCATTTGGCGCACTGCGGGTGCACGCTAGAAAGGAAAAGTACGAACAGTCACCAGTTCCGGGGCGATCGTGACCAAAGGGTAACTTGCGGCTGACTTCGAGAAATACGCTGGTTACCAGGAGGAATCAGTCGGCCACTCTTACGCGCCGAGAAAGGTCACCCTCCGGGTCGACTTTGGTCGCGAAACGGCTACTTCGGACCGCGCGTCCAGTTCACCGCAGACCCGAATGGGCCCACCATAGGAGGACCTGCGGTTACTCCGGAAATACCAGACCCGATCGCGAGGGTATCGGCCAGCTGGAACAACGGAATGGCAACATTCCGGCGCCACAATTCCGGTTCGAGGGTCTTAAGCGCGTCGGCGATCGGAGTAGTGCCCGCCAGCGCGGCGTCGATCGACGGCTGCAGTGCCGGATCGCAGAAGCCGAGTGGGTTCCCGGGCACGACGGCCCTCGCCTTGTCGACAAGTTGATCAGGACGGCAGCCGAACGTGGACGCCAGCACCGAAGCCACATCGGCACTTCCGGCGGACTGCCCGATCACGGCGATGTCGATGCCGACGTTGCCCGCGCCTTCCGGGGAGGTCTGCTGCACGCCGTTCAGCACCGGCATGGCCAGCAGGTTGGAGAACAGCTCCCTCGGCTGCGGCGCGATCGCGTTGACCTCGATGCCCGCGGCCACCAGCTGCGCGGTGAGTTCCTTGGCGATCGTCGCGTACGGCTCCTGTTTGGCGGGAGAGGCGACGACCAGCGAAAGATTCTTCCCGTTCTTGCGCCAGGTGCCGGCTTCCTTGGTGTATCCGGCGGATTTGAGCAGTTCCTCGCCCTTGACCGGATCGGTCGCCGACGGCGGCCCCGGATTCGGGATCGTCGCCTGGTACCCGGACTTGGATGACGGCACGCGGACCTGAGCGTCGGCCCGGAGTTTGTCCGACGGGCCGCCTGCCGCGGCCTCGGTGATCAGCTTGGCGCGGTCGATCAACGCGGCGACGCCTTCGCGCACCTTCGGATCCGACAGCGTCGAACTCACCGGTCGAAGCAGGATTTCCGCCACCGTCGGCCGGGCGACCGTATGCAGCTGCACCGCGGAGCCCAGCTCCGCCAGCCGTTTGAGGTAGGCGCCGTCGGTCCTGGTCATCGCGAACTGATCGTTGCCGCTGCGCAGGGCGGCGAGGGTGCCGTCCTGATCCGCCGCGCGCAGCACGATCCGGTCCAGCGCGGAAGGTTTCTCCCAGTACCGCTCGTTGCGCTCGAGCGTCACCTCGCCGCGCGCGGTGTCGAGGCCCTTGATCGAGTAGGGACCCGCGACCGCCGGGAACGTCGACGCGAGCGCGCCCTGCCAGCCGTTCGGCGCGTCCTTGAGGAGATGCGCGGGCAGCAGGTCGTTGAACAGCGTCTGCCAACCCGGGTACGGCTTGCTGAAGGTGACCTCGACGCGCTTGCCGCCTTCACGCGACTGGATGTCGGAGATGAGCCGGTACCCGGCGGCCCCGATCACGCCAGGCTGGTCACGCATCGCCTCGCGGAGGTACGCGAAGTCCTCGGCGGCGATGGGCGCACTGTCCGACCACGACGCGTCGGGCCGGATCGTGTAGGCGACCGTGAACGGCTGCTGCGAGACGATCTCGGCGGACTTCATCAGGTTCTTGTCGAGCTCGACCGTGCCGTCGTCCTTGGGCCGGAACACCGACGGGAGCAGGAGCTGCGAAAGCGCCGACGTCACCTGCGAGGCGTCGGCGATGTTGTGCGGGTTGTAGCCGCCGAGTACGTCGTCGACACCCACGACGACCTGTGAAGGCGTCTTCGTCGACGAGACGCTCGCCGGAGTGGCCGACGAGGACACCACGGGTGGTGGCGGAGTATTGCTGCAGGCAGCGAGGACCACGGCCGCGCACGCCAGCATGGGCGCCGCACTGTTCGCAACCCGCACGCCTGATTCCTCCCGAATTTCCTCGCCCGTCCGCCATGCTGCCACGGTGGACGTGAGCATCGCAGCGAGATTCCCACATCGGCCCGCCTGTTCCGCGACCGGTGCCGGTACCACCATTCGATGGACGTCCGGGCACCCTCTCAGGTTCCTGCTCACGGCGTGAGAAAACCCTTAGCACCACGAAGTAACCAGCGGATAACTTGCGGTAGTGACCCATCGTCAGGGACCTCGACGCGGGCCTGGCCGCGACGATCGGGTTGCCGGACGGTTTGGCAATCGGTTCCGTCGGCCCGGAACATTCCGGAACGGCGGCCGGAATGTTCACCACCGCACGATTGGCGACGGAAACGATCGCGATCGCGGTTGGC
Organism: uncultured Actinomycetota bacterium; assembly: GCA_963766045.1. Lineage (GTDB taxonomy): Bacteria > Actinomycetota > Actinomycetes > Mycobacteriales > Pseudonocardiaceae > Amycolatopsis. The sequence goes on from CAVXYN010000004.1 coordinate 1,457,544, forward strand.
GGTGCCGTACTCGCGTCGATTACCGGAGAGTCCTATACGGACGCATTCCGGATCATTTCTTTCGCACTGGGTTGCATCGGAATGATCGGCACCGTTTGCACGGCCGTCCTGTCACCGCGCCGAGTGGCCGCGACCGCTCCTTGAACACCGTCCAAATGAGATGAACGGACCTTTCCTAACAGAATTCGTTAGGAAAGGTCCGTTCATCACAACCGGACTTCGAGCGACTACTGAGAGTTATTAGCCGCGGTTCTTGTTGCGGTTGCGCTCCTTGGCGCGCTGGCTGATGTCCAGCGTCACCTTCCGGATGCGGACGACGTCCGGCGCGACCTCGACGCACTCGTCGACGGAGCAGAACTCCAGCGCCTCTTCCAAGCCCATCTTGCGCGGGCGGGCCAGCGTCTCCATCACGTCGGCGGAGGACTGACGCATATTGGTCAGCTTCTTCTCCTTGGTGATGTTGATGTCGAGGTCCTCGGCGCGCGGGTTCTCGCCGACGACCATGCCCTCGTACACCTCGGCGCCCGGCTCCACGAAGAAGGTGCCGCGGTCGGCCAGCTGGATCATCGCGTACGCCGTGATGGGGCCGGAGCGGTCCGCGACCAAGGAACCGGAGTGCCGGGTGCGGATCTCGCCGGCCCACGGGAAGTACCCCTCGAACACGTGGTTCGCGATACCGGTGCCGCGGGTTTCGGTGAGGAAGTCGGTACGGAAGCCGATCAGGCCGCGCGCCGGGAGGACGTAGTCGAGCTTGATCCGGCCCGAGCCGTGTCCGCCCATATGCTCCATGCGGCCCTTGCGAGAGGCCAGCAGCTGCGTGATGCCGCCGAGGTGCTCCTCCGGGGCGTCGATCGACAGACGCTCGAACGGCTCGTGCAGCTTGCCGTCGATCATCCTGGTGACCACCTGCGGCTTGCCGACGGTCAGCTCGAAGCCCTCGCGGCGCATCTGCTCGACGAGGATCGCCAGCGCCAGCTCGCCACGCCCCTGGACCTCCCAGGTGTCGGGACGCTCGGTCGGCAGCACCTTGATGCTGACGTTACCGATCAGCTCCTGGTCGAGGCGGGCCTTGACGAGACGCGCGGTGACCTTGTCGCCGCCGCTGCGGCCGGCCAGCGGCGAGGTGTTGACACCGATGGTCATCGAGATCGCGGGCTCGTCGACGGCGATCCGGGGCAGCGCCTCGGGGTTCTCGACGTCGGCAAGCGTGTCGCCGATGGTGATCTCGGGGATACCGGCGATGGCGACCAGTTCGCCCGCGCTGGCCTCGGTCGCCGGGACGCGGGTGAGCGCCTCGGTGACCAGCAGTTCGGAGATCCGGACGTTCTGGATGGTGCCGTCCTCGCGCATCCAGGCCACGGTCTGGCCCTTGCGCAGGTTGCCGGAGTGGATGCGGATCAGCGCGATCCGGCCGAGGAAGTTCGACGCGTCGAGGTTGGTGACCAACGCGCGCAGCGGGCCTTCCTTGTCCGCGAAGGGCGGCGGCACGTGGCGCAGCAGGGTTTCGAACAGCGGGTCGAGGCTGTCGCTCTCGGGCACCGCGCCGTCGGCGGGCTGCTCGAGGCTCGCCTTGCCCGCACGCGCGGAGGCGAACACGACCGGCAGGTCGAGGATCGCGTCGAGGTCGGCGTCCTCGATGTCGCCCGCCAGGTCGAGCAGCAGGTCGTGGGTCTCCTCGACGACCTCGGAGATCCGGGCGTCGGGGCGGTCGGTCTTGTTGACCACGAGGATCACCGGCAGGCCGGCCTCGAGGGTCTTGCGCAGCACGAACCGGGTCTGCGGGAGCGGGCCCTCACTCGCGTCCACCAGCAGGACGACGCCGTCGACCATGGCAAGGCCGCGCTCGACCTCGCCGCCGAAGTCGGCGTGGCCGGGGGTGTCGATGACGTTGATGGTCACCGGGCCGTTCTCGGTCTCGCGGTGGATGGAGGTGTTCTTCGCGAGAATGGTGATGCCCTTTTCCCGCTCGAGCTCTCCGGAGTCCATCACGCGGTCGACGAGCTCGGCGCGCTCCTCGAAGGCACCGGACTGCCGGAGCATCGCGTCGACGAGGGTCGTCTTGCCGTGGTCGACGTGTGCGACGATGGCGACGTTGCGCAGGTCGGGCCGGGTCTTGCCGGAATGGCGGCCGGCATCGACTGCGGTGGCGCTGGCTGCGGGCACGCGAAGGCTCCTGAGGTTTCAAGTTCGGGTGTGGTGCCCGCGCCGCCTCAAGGACATGTTCGAAAAGGCGGCGGGCCGACTTTGGCCACACGCGGACCACACCAGGATACCTGTAGCCGAACTGTGAGCACCCCCACGCCCCATGATCGGTTAGCCTCACCTAACCTGATGAGCCGAGGCGGACGTCGCCGACGAAGTCCGACGAGGAGTGCATGTGGGCAAGAAGCAACCCGCCGACCCGCATAAGGTCGTGCGCAAGTTGATGAAGGCCGGCAAGGTCAAGAAGAAATGCTGCCGGTCGAAGTCACGTTGTGGGAAATGCCCCGTTCTCGCCCTCAAGAAGGCGAAAGCGAAGATCGCCGACGCGGCCTAGCCGCGGCCCGTCTCAGCGCACCACCGCTTCGTTGATCGCCCGGAGTTCGGGAGCCGTCCGCGTCGGCGAGAATTCGATCACTTCGTAACTCGCCAGATGTTTGACCGAGAACGGGTCGGTCGCCAGTATCGCGTCCAGCTTTCCCCTGCTCATAGGGCGTGTGATGATCACACCCCCAATACGCGGGTTGCGCCTGCCGGAGGCGAGGAAATGGCCGTGCTCGTACTGTTTGGTCAGCCAGTCGGCGTGATCAGGGAGCACATAGTCGATTTCTTCGATGGGTGCGGTGTAGGTCAGCAGCACGACATACATGACATGAAGGTAGACCCCGATCTCCAACGTGACAGCCGTACTCGATCAGAAGATATGAAGTGTTGACGCCGGTTGCCCGGAATGAGTGAACTGATCCTTTTTCTCCTCGCAAGTAGTTCTCTACTTGCGGTGGTTCGTATGCTGAGGGCATGCGCACGATGAACGCTCAGTGGTGGCCGCCCTCCGGCGGCCCCGCAGTCGTGCGCTGACACCAGAGCGCATCGACAAGGCCGCCCCACCGGGCGGCCTTTTTCGTGCCCGGAACCTGGGGTGGCCCGAATCCGAAGGGAAGAAGGCAGATGATCAGGTTGTCCGGGATCACCCCGTCCGGTCACGTGCACGTCGGAAATCACCTGGGGGCCATCCGGCGCTGGGCGGCCGAAGGCGGGCCTGACGACCTGTACTTCGTGTCGGACCTGCACGCCATGACGGCGTCGCATAATCCGGCGAAGCTGCGTTCGCTCGCCTCCGAACAGTTGGCGGTGCTGATCGCCGCCGGGATCGACCCGGACCGCGTGTTCGTGCAGTCCGACATCGCCCGTGAGCTGGGCGCGCTCAACTGGGTCCTGGAATGCACCTGCAACTACGGCGAGGCCGCCAGGATGATCCAGTTCAAGGAGAAGTCGAAGGGGCGGGCCGGGGTCCGGCTTTCCCTGCTGACCTATCCGGTGCTGATGGCGGCGGACATCCTGTTGCAGGGCGCGGGCGAGGTCCCGGTCGGCGAGGACCAGCGGCAGCACGTCGAGCTGGCCAGAACGCTGGCGAAACGGTTCAACACCACCTACGGCGACGTCTTCACCATGCCGAGGGCGGTGCTGCCGCCGGCCGGGGCCCGGATCATGGATCTCGCCGAGCCGACCCGGAAGATGTCGAAGTCGACGCGGGACGAGGCCGGAATCGTGTTCGTCCTCGACGAACCGGACCAGGTCCGGCGGAAGATCAAACGCGCGGTGACCGACGGCGGTTCGAAGCCGGTCTACGCGCCGGAAACCCGGCCGGGAATGGCGAATCTGCTGGAGATCCTCGCGGCGTGCGCCGGGGACGAGCCTGCCGTCCTCGCCGATCGATACACGTCATACGGGCAGGTGAAGGAGGCCGTCACCGAGGCGCTCATCGAGGAGCTGCGGCCCCTTCGTGAGCGCACCCTCGCGCTGCTGGCCGATCCCGGTGAGCTGGAGCGGGTCCGGAAGGCGGGCGCTGTCCGGGCGGCTGAGCGGGGCGAGCATCGCCTGCAGTCCGCTCTCCGCCTCATCGGGGCTGGTTGAAGACATGTCCGTGAAGGCCTCCTTCCCTACTTTGAGGGTAGGGAAGGAGGCCTTCACGGACTTGCGATCAAGTCGTGGAGGGCCGGGAGCAGGATCCTGTCTGCGGGCAGCCAGTCGACGTCATCGAGGTCGGCGGCACTGAGCCACCGGACGTCCTTGTGCTCGACGGCCCGCGGCTCGTTCTCGGGTGTGACCAGAGAGGCTGCGTAGATCCGTAGCACCTTCCCGCCGGGCAACGGAACATCCTCGCCGACGCGCTCCCCGACGACCACGGCGACGTCGAGCTCTTCGAGACATTCGCGCGCCAGAGCGGCCTGGTCGCCTTCGCCGTCCTCGACCCGCCCGCCCGGCAGTTCCCATTGCCCGGCATGGTCGGCGGGCCAAGCCCGCTGCTGTGCCAGCAACTGTCCGTTCCGCACGATGGCGGCGCCCACGATCACCACGCGCACACCCTACTGAGGCCGTGCCGCCTGCCAGACCACCTGGAACCGCGCTCCCCCGTCGGGGGATTCGCCGACCCGCACCCGGCCACCCCGCCGTCGCACCGCCTCCGCGACCATCGCCAGGCCCAGCCCGGTACCGCCCGAAGACCGCGCACGCGAACCGGAGACCCGGTAGAACCGGTCGAAGACGCGCTCGCGGTGTTCCGGCGCGACACCCGGCCCGTCGTCGTCGACCACCACCCGCACGGTGGAGCGCGAGGCGAGCACGGACACCACGATCTGCCCGCGCGCGTACCGGGAGGCGTTGCGCAGCAGGTTGCTCAGCACCAGTTCGACCTCGGCGTGCGTCGCCAGTGCCCAGGCCTCCCCGACCGTCCCGCTCACCCGGATCTCCGGCGCGTCCGACGGCATCCGTCCCACGGCGTCCCGCACCTCGCTCACCAGCTCGACGGGTTCCGAGGACGGGACCTCCCCCGCGTCCGACCTCGCCAGCGCGAGGAGGCCGTCGAGCAGCGCCGAAAGCCGTTCCACCTCCTCGAGGATGTCGCCCAGCGTCTCGTGCGCGAGGTCGGCGTCGGGATTCGTGACGGCGACCTCGGCCTGCACGCGGATCGACGCGACCGGCGACCGCAGTTCGTGCGCGGCGTCCCCGGTGAACCGCCGCAGCCTCCCGGCGGCCTCCTCCTGGCGCGCCAGGAGGGCGTTGAACTCCTCCGCCAGCGCGCGAAGCTCGTCGTGCGAATCCGGCAGCGGCAGCCGCGCCCCCGGCGGCAGCGCCCGCACGGACCCGCGCATCCTCGCCACCGGACGCAGGGCGAACCGCACCAGCAGCCACGTCGCCAGCCCGGCGAGCACCGCACCCACCGACGCGACGGCGAACAGCCAGACGCCGCCGGAACGCACGGCGGCGGCGAACCCGACGAGACCCGAACCGGCCACGACCAGCCGTTGCTGCCCGTCGGGCGCGCTGACCACGGTTCCGGCCCAGCGCCAGCGGTGCTCACCGCCGACCGTGACCGATTCCCCCGCCTTCAGCGCGCGGATGTCCAGCGGGCCGAGATCCGCGGCGGGAAGGCCGTCCACCGGTCCGCCCGCGGTGTCGAGGACCCGGATGGTGACCGACGTGCCGGAAAGCGGCCGTCCGGCGACGACCGCGTCCGTCGCCTTCGAAAGCTGGGAGCTGAGTTCGTCGTCGACCGAATCGATGAGCAGCGGCTCAAGATTGTCCCCGGCGAGGGCGGCCAGCCCCATCAGGAAGCCGAACGTCACCGTCGCCGCGAGCAGCGTGATCCGGACCTGGAGCGAACGGCGGCGCCACCAAGACGGCGAGCCGATCACCCCTGTCCCGCCGGGGTTCCGGGAGTCAAGACCTCGTCGAGTTGCGCGTCCGAAGCGAGATAGCCGTGCCCGCGCACCGTTCTGACCAGGGCGCCGGCGCCGACGGCGTCGAGCTTGCGGCGCACGTAACCGACATAGACCTCGACGACGTTCCTGGTCGCCGCCTGTTCGTCACCCCAGACCGCTCGCAGCAACTCGTCCTTGGTGACGACCGTCCCCGCCCGGCCAACCAGCACCTCCAGCAGCGCGAACTCACGCGGGCTCAGCGCCACCTCGATCCCGTCCCAGCGGACCTGGCGCAGGCTCCGGTCGACCTCGAGCGCGCCGATCCGCAGCGGTCCGCGGATCGCGTCCGGCGAGGCCCGCCGCAGCACCGCGCGCACCTGCGCGACCAGCACCACGAACGAGAACGGCTTCACGAGGTAGCCGTCGGCGCCGAGGTCGAGGCCGTCGGCCTGGTCGACCTCGCCGTCCTTCGCGGAGATCATCAGCACCGGCGTGGTGACGCCGAGTGCCCGCAGCCGCTCCAGCACGCGATAGCCGGAAAGACCCGGAAGCATGATGTCGAGCAGGACCACGTCGAACGAACCGGTCTGCGCGAGCCGAAGACCACTGGGCCCGTCGGCCGCCGTGACCACGTCCATGTCCTCCGCGCGCAGCCCGCGCAGCAGCGCCTTGCGTACGCCAGGCTCGTCGTCGACCACCAGTACCCGAGGTTTCACGTCCCTCATCATTCACGGTTTCACCTGCTCACGCGCGATCTCTCAGCGCCATCTCAGTCACGGGGGCGGAGTCTGAGCGGTATCTCAGCGTTTCCGGGGAAGCGTTGTCGCTGGGACCCGAGCACACTGGTGCAGGGGAAAACAGGGAGAGACAGCATGGAACCGAAGAGGAAGGCCATCACCGCCGCGGTGGTGGGGACGGCACTGGGCGTCGGCGGACTCGCCCTCGTCGCGATGCCGGCGACCGCGGGTGACGCGCCGATCTTGCCGCAGATCAGCGCCGAAGAGCTGGTGCAGTCGGCGATCAACGCCAAGCCACCCGCCTTCGACGGGAAGGTCAAGGTCAGCAACGACCTCGGCCTGCCGCAGATCGGCAGCACGATTCCCGGCGCGTCCGCGCTCAACGTCGACTCCGCGACGATCGCCACCGACGGCACCGGCAAGAGCAAGGTGTCGCTTACGGAGGGTTCGAGTCAGCAGACGATCGTCCAGAACGGCAACACCGTCTGGGAGTACAACTCCAAGGACAACAGCGCCACCAAGATCACCATCCCGGCCGAGGTGGCCAAGGAGCACAAGGGCAAGGTCGAGGGCCAAGCGGTCGACCCGGCCACGGCGGCGACCCAGTTGCTCGGGAAGGTGCGGGAGAGCAGCACGATCGCCGTCGACGGGACGTCCTCGGTGGCGAACCGCTCGGCGTACGAACTGGTGCTGACGCCGAAGCCGACCGAACGGACGCTGCTGCGCGAGATCCGGGTCGCGATCGACTCGCAGACGCGGATGCCGCTGCGGCTGACGGTGCTGGCCAACGGCACATCGGCCCCCGCGTTCGAGGTGTCGTTCAGCGAGATCAACTTCGCGAGCCAGCCCGCCGAACTCTTCACCTTCACCCCGCCGAAGGGCGCGAAGGTGACCGAGAAGACCGCGGAGGTCGACCAGGAGAGCCGTGACCTCGCCGAGAAGGCGCTGAACGACGTCAAGGTCGTCGGCGACGGCTGGGACACCACCGTCACCGGCAAGCTCCCGGCCGACGCGCTGGCGAAGGCCGGAGAAGCCAAGGACGGCCAGGGCAGGCAGGTCGACCCGAAGGCACTGCTTTCGCGGTTCGCCAAGCCGGTGAGCGGCGCTTGGGGCAGCGGCTGGCTGGTGACCACCAAGGTCGGTAGCGGCGTGCTGACCGACGACGGCCGGTTCGCCGCCGGCGCGGTGCCGGAGCAGGTCCTCTTCGAGGCATTGGCCGCGAAGTGACCACCACGTTCGAGGCCGGAGCGGACGTCTCCCAGGAGGCGTCCGCTCCGGCGGTACCCATGGCGGCCCGCACCAGGGCCCTGCGCAAGGTCTACGGCCGCACGGTGGCCGTAGACCACGTCGACCTCGACGTTCCCGAAGGCGCCGTGCTGGGCATGCTCGGCCCCAATGGCTCGGGCAAGACGACCACCATCCGGATGCTGCTCGGGCTGGTGCGCCCCACCGAGGGCGAGGTCGAGCTGTTCGGGAAGCGGATGCCGGACGAGGCGGCGCATGCCTTGCCCGACGTCGGCGCGCTGGTCGAAGGGCCGGGATTCCACCCTTTTCTTTCGGGGCGCGAAAACCTGATGCGGGTGGGCGCGGCCGAGCCGAGGCTCGCCAGCGCAGGGATCGCCATCGCCGTCGACACGGCGTTGGAACGGGTCGGCCTGACCGACGCGGCGAACCGGCGCTACAAGGGGTATTCGCTGGGCATGAAGCAGCGCATGGGGCTCGCGAGCGCGTTGCTCGTGCCCCGGCGGATGGTCGTGCTCGACGAGCCGACCAACGGCCTTGATCCGGCTGGTACCAGGGAGATCCGCCGCATCATCGCCGAACTGCACGCCGACGGCGTCACCGTGCTGGTGTCGTCGCATCTGCTGGCCGAAGTCGAAGCGACGTGCACGCATGTGGCGGTCCTGCAGTCAGGAAACGTGATCGCACAGGGGGAACTCGCGGAGCTGCTGGAATCGGGGAACGCGGCACTGCTCGTGCGCACGCCGGACGCCGAACTGGCGATGGAAACCCTGCGGGCGCGACGGATCGGCAGCAGGCTCACCCCGGACGGCGTCCGCGTGGACCTCACCGCCGCCGAGGTTCCCGACGTCCTGCGTCACCTGGTGGGGGCCGGTGTCGCCGTGCACGAAGCGGCCAGGGCGCGGACCGGTCTGGACGATCTGTTCGCGCGGCTGACCCAGCCCGACAACGGCGCCGAGTCCAGCAGGTCCACTGTCGACGGCGAGGGGGAGTCATGACCCAGGCACTGGCCGCGGCACCCGCGGCACGCACCGGCCATGACACCGTCGGCCTGCTCCGGCTCTTCCGCGCCGAACTGCGCTGGATCTTCCGGCGTCCTCGCACCTTGGCCGTGCTGGGACTGCTCGCGGTGATCCCGGTCATCATCGGGGTCGCGCTGACCCTGGTGGACGTGCAGGCAGGCTCGGGCGGAGGGCCCGGCGGCAACGACGGTGACGGCGCGTTGCTGGCCTCCGCGGTCAGCAACGGTTTCATCCTTCCGGTCGCGGCGCTGATCATGACACTGGGCTTGCTGCTCCCGCTCGCTTCGGCGATGGCCGGCGCGGACGCGATCGCCGGCGAGGCGGCGCACGGGACGCTGCGCGGCTGGCTGGTCGCCCCGGTCAGCCGGGGAAGGCTCCTGACGGTCAAGGCGTTCGGCGTGGCGACGGTTTCGGCGGTCGCGGTCCTGTCCATGACGTTCACCGGTTTCATCACCGGGATCATCATCGGCGGCGGCGATTCGATGTTCACCCTGACCGGCACCACGCTGAGCATCTGGGACGCGCTGGGCCGGATCCTGCTCGTGGCCGCCTGGGTGATCCTGCAGCTCTGGGCGGTCGGCGCTGTCGCGCTGGCGATCTCGGCGTTCACCGAACACCCGATGCTCGTCGTCGCCTCGGTACTGGCTGGGACGATCGTGTTCACCATCCTCGGCTTCCTGTCCGCAGTGGACTGGCTGCATCCGTTCCTGCTCAACACCAACTGGGCGCAGGCACCCGCCGAGGTGCTGATGGATCCGCTGAGCGGCACGCTGCTCGGAGAAGGCGCCTTACGGGCCGTCTGCTACATCGCGATCGCGATGTCCATCGCTTACGCACGCATCACCACCCGGGACGGCTGAGCGTCTCCGACTGTCCGTGAAGGCCTCCTTCCCTACTCTCAAGGTAGGGAAGGAGGCCTTCACGACTTTGGGGCGCGGTGTGGACTGGTGCTGGTGTGACGGTGGTGGCGTGAGAGGTGGCCGGCGAATTAACAAATCGGCTCTAGTTACGGTAGTTGGGCGACGCCATCGGGGTCCAGCTCAAGCCGGACGGGGTCACCGGGGCGAAGGTCGGACGTCACGGGAGCGACGGCGTCCACAGTGGACACCTCGCCGCCGAGCGCGACCACGAGCCGGACGTGCTCCCGCCGGTGCACCACCGCCGTGACCTCGCCTTCGACCCCGGACGACGCCACCCGCACGCCGTGCGGGCGCAGGCCAAGCCGCACCGGACCGTCCTTGACCTCGGGAAGCCGGACCTCGCCGAGGACCGTCCGCACCAGCCCGTCGGCCGCCTCGCCGTCGACGAACGTCGTGACACCAAGGAATCGCGCCACCCCCTCGTCGACTGGCTGCCGCCAGACGCGGCGCACCGCGCCCTCCTGCCGGATCTCGCCACCGTCGAGCACGGCGACCCGGTCGGCGATGGTGAACGCCTCTTCCTGATCGTGCGTGACCAGCAACGCGGTGATCTTGCTGCGCCGCAACAAGGCCGCGAGGTCGATCGCCAGCTGCTCCCGCAGCCCGGCGTCCAAACCGGACAGTGGCTCGTCAAGCAGCAGCAACCGCGGTTCCGGAGCGAGCGCGCGGGCCAGCGCCACGCGTTGCGCCTGCCCACCGGACAGCTCGGTGACCCGCCGCCGCTCGTAGCCGGTCAGCCCGACAAGTTCGAGCAGCCGGCCCACCCGTTTCGCGTGCTCAGCCTTGGGGATGCCGTGCATCCGGAGCCCGAAGGCGATGTTGGCGGCGACGTCCTTGTGCGGGAACAGCTGCCCGTCCTGGAAGACCAGCCCGAATTCACGCCGGTGCACGGGCACACCGGAAAGGTCCTCGCCGTCCCAGTGCACGGTGCCCGACGTCAGCGGCTCCAGCCCGGTGAGGGCCCGTAGCAGCGTCGACTTCCCCGATCCCGACGGGCCGAGCAGCGCCAGGACCTCGCCGTCGGCGATGTCGAGCCGCGCGTCCCGCACCGCCGCGAATGATCCATAGTGGACGGTCAGATCCCGTACCGACAGCGACACTAGAACTCCCCGACCGAATTCTGCCCGCGGACCGCGCCGAACCGGTCGATCAGCACCACCGCCACCACGGTCACCATCATGAGCAACGCGCAGGCCGCGTAGGCCATCTGGTTGTTCAGTTCACCCGGCCGTGAGATCAGCGTCGCGACGGCGACCGGCAGCGTCGGCGCGTCCGGCCTGGCCAGGAAGCTCGTCGCGCCGAATTCGCCGAGCGCGACCACGTAACCGAAACCTGCCGCCGCGACGAGCGAACGAGCCGTCAGCGGGAGGTCGATCTCGCGCCATACCCGTCCGGGGCTCGCGCCCAGCGTCGACGCCGCCTGGCGCAGCCGGACGTCGACCGACCGCAGCACCGGCAGCACCATCCGCACGACCAACGGGATGATCACCAGCGCCTGCGCCAGCGGCACCAGCAGTGGGGACGTCCGCAGATCACCGGGCAACGCGTCCAGGGTCACGAGATAGCCGAAGCCGACGGTCACCGCGGACACGCCGAGTGGCAGCATCAGGGCCGCGTCCATCGTCTCGCCCATTCCGCGCGCCAGCCGCCCCGGCGTGCGGCGCAACGCGACCAAGACGACCGAAGCCAGCACACCGACGATCATCGCGAGCATCGTGGCGTCGAACGCGGTCCGCAAGGACATCGACGCCGCGGCCCAGCCCGAAACCTGAAGCGCACCAAGGGATCCCTGACCGCCCAAGGCTTCGTACCCGGCGAGACTCCAGCCGTCCGAAGTGGACACCGATTCGATGAGCAGCGCCACGATCGGCGTCATCAGCAGGGCGACCACCGTGAGCCCGGCCAGCACAACCCACCATTCCCCGCCCCGCGGCCGCCTCGCGGTCTCGGCCCGGGACCGCAGCCGCACCGCGTTCTCCCGGCGACGCCTGGCGAGGGCACCCACCGCGAGCGCGGCGACGACGGCGGCGAACTGAACCAGCGAAAGCGCGGCCGCGCCGGACAGGTCGAGCAGGTCCACCGTGCGCAGGTAGATCTCCGTCTCCAGCGTCCGGTAGCGCGCCCCGCCGAGGATCAGCACCACACCGAAACTGGTGGCGCAGAAGAGGAACACGACCGCCGCCGAGGACGCGATGGCTGGTGCGAGGGCCGGCAGTGTGACCGTGCGGAAAGCACGCCACGGCGACGCGCCGAGCGCTCGCGCCGCGTCCACGGTGCGCGGGTCGAGGTGGCCCCACAGCCCGGAAACCGTGCGCGCGACGACGGCGACGTTGAAGAAGGCGTTGGCCAGTACCAAAGGGAGCAGTCCGCCGTCGGGCCAAAGCGCACGGAACGCGAGCCCGACCACGACCGTCGGCAGCACGAACGGAACAAGAACGAGGGTCCGCACCAACGAGACACCCGGGAGCCGGACCCGCGCCAGCAGGAACGCGACCGGCAACCCGGCGAGCACCGCGATGACCGTCGACACCGCCGCGCTCGCGACGGTGAACCAGGCCAGGCGCCAGGTCAGCGGGTCGCCGATGGCCGTGCCTACGCCGCCCGTGCTGAAGCCGCGGCCGATGATCGCCGCGACGGGCCAGGCGAAGAACAGCACGAGGAAACCGAGTGGCAGCACGGCGAGTGCGGCCAGCCCGGCCCCGCGACCGGTCACACGGTGAGTCGTCAGCCTTCTAACAGCGTGCGCCACTGGGTGATCCACTGCTCACGCCCGGCCTGGATCTTGGCCGCGTCGAGCGTCTTCGGCTCCAGCGGCTGCGGCGCGGCCTGCGCCCAACCCTGCGGGAGCTCGACGCCCTGACGTGCCGGGTAGACGTACATGTTGCTCGCCACGGTGACCTGGAACTGCTGGGACAGCAGGAAATCCACCACCTTGCGGGCCTTCTCGACCTGCTTGCCGCCGGCCAGCACACCGGCGTACTCGACCTGGCGGTAGCAGGTGTCGAGGAGTGCCTTCGTGCGCGGCTTGCCGTCGTCACCGATCTCGGCCGCGGGCGAAGACGCGTAAGAGACGACGATCGGTTTGGTGCCCTTGCCCGAGGAACCGGAGAAGTCCTTGGTGTAGGCCTCTTCCCAGCCGCTGACCGTCTTCAGCCCGTTTGCCTTGAGCTTCGTCCAGTACGGCTGCCAGCCCTGCTCACCGAACTGGGCGACCGTGCCGAGCAGGAAGGCCAGGCCCGGCGACGAGGTGGCCGCGCTCTCCGCGACCATCAGGTCCTTGTACTTGGCGTCCGCGAGGTCGTCGAACGTCTTCGGTTCCGGGATCCCCTTGTCCGCGAAGTACTTGGTGTCGATGTTGACGCAGACGTCGCCGAGGTCGACGGCCGAAAGCCGGTGCTCGGGATCGACCGAGTAGCGCTGCGGGCCGCGATCGGCCTCCGGGCTGGTGTACGGCTCGAAAACGCCCTCGGTGAGCGCACGGGAAGCGAAGGTGGAATCGACGCCGTACGCGACGTCGCCGATCGGATTCGCCTTCGTCAGCACGAGTTTGTTGGTCAGCGCGCCCGCGTCACCCTGTTTGAGGACGGCGATCTTGATCCCGGACTGCCGCTCGAACGCGTCGAGAACGTCCTGCGGGGCGAGCCAGGAGTCGTGCGTCACGAGCGTGACCGTCGTCGGCGCCTGCGGGTCGTTCCCCGTAGTCCCCGACAGCGAGCAACCCGCGGCGAGGGCGGCCACCGTGCCTGCCGCAACCAGCGTGCGGACGGCGCGTTTCATCTAGCCTCCTGCGTTGTGAAAAGGGGGACCCGTGGCAAACGTGCAGCGTAGCCGACGGCGTACCACCATGGAGTCATGACGGAAATCTTGAACGACACCCAGGCAGACGAGGCCGTGTCCAAGCTGTCCGGCTGGACCCGCGACGGCATCACGATCGAGCGAACCGCGAAGCTGCCCAGCTTCCCGAAGGCCATCGAAGCGGTGGGCAAGGTGGCCGAGCTGGCGGAGGCGGCCGATCACCACCCCGACATCGACATCCGCTGGCGGACGGTGCTCTTCCGGCTCAGCACGCATTCCGCCGGAGGGCTGACGGAGAAGGATTTCGCGCTTGCGGCGCAGATCGACGGGGTACTCGACAACATGTGACGTCCGTAACCACCACGCCACATAGATCCTTCTCGGGCGTCATCTCTGTAGGAACACAAAAGAGAAGGGATGGCTGATGACTCAGACGCTCGTGGTCGGTTTCTCCGCTTTCGGCGCGATGGTGGCGGCAGCAGGCGGGGTGCTGTGGTTCACCGCGCGCGGACGGCGTCACCAGTCCGACCAGTGATCTTGCGCACAACGTGCCGCCGGTGGTAACGAGAACCTTGATCAGCGCGCTGTTCCCGACGGACCTTTTCGCTTCTATCCCCTGGGAACAGCCATGAACAACACCGCTCTGACCGCCGCCCAGCGCACCTGGGTGCTCGCGTTCGCCACCGCCGTCACGCTCCTGACGATCATCGTGCTCGGCGTGCTCGGCTGACCTATTCTCCCGTACGTAAACCCGCGTAGGCACGGTTGTCGCTTCCGGTGCGACGACTTCGGCGGGCCTGAGCAGGACCCTTTGGTGGTCGAACGAACCACTCCGCCGAAGGAGACCCGCAATGACCACCACCCGCTCGCTGACCCCGCCTGCCGTGGCGAACGCCCTCTTCCTGTTCCTCTCCGCGGCGGGCCTCGTCGTCCAGATCGTCACGGGCGTCCCCGGATTCCCCGATATCCCGCCCGGCCCGATCATCCTCGGCGGGACGGGAATCCTCGTGCTGGCCTTGGCCGCCAAGTACCGGTGGATCCTCTTCGCCGGGATCGTCGCCCCCGTGTTCATCCTGGTCGGCGCCGTGATCGAAGGCTCGTTCTGGGGACGTCTCGGCGACCCGTCCGCTTTCGGACCCTTCCTCGGGACCGCACTGCAGGTGATCGGTGCCGTCGCGGCCACGATTTGCGGTGTCGTCGCCGTCTCGCGGGCCTACCGCAGGACCGCCGCCATCTGACGAAGGGGACAGTCCGGAAAAAGGGGACGATCGGAGGTTGTCCTCCGCCCCGCGCCTCTCTTAGCTACACGAACAAAGGATTTCGAGAGTGTGAGAGGTGTTCCATGGCTGGTCTGCGCAGACGTGAGGTGCTCGCGGGCGCGGTGGCATTGGCGGGCGCGGCGACGATCGGGTTGAACCCCGGCGCCGCCGCTGCCGCCACCCAGCAACGCCCGGGAGCGCAGTACCCGCCGTCACTGGACTTCGGCGACTACCCCGTGATCGCCCGGGTCCGGGCGCGGCGGGCGCTGGAGCACCTGCGGGTGCTCAGCGACAAGATCGGTCCCCGGATCGCCGGCACCGAGGGAGAGCTGCGCGCCAAGGACTACATCGCGAAGGTGCTGCGCGACCTGCGCTACCAGGTCACCCTCCAGCCGTTCCCGGTCGCCGACAAGTTCCTGGGGACCCTCGCCGTCGGGCGCGACAGCTGGCAGACGGGTTCGTCGCCGCAGAGCCTGCAGGACGTCACGCGTGAAGCCACCGTCGTCGACGTCGGCGACGGCACCACACTGCCGGACGACCTGACCGGCAAGATCGTGCTGATCGCGGCCGTGACGACCAAGGCGGACGCGTACCTGACCGCCGCGCAACGGGGCGCCGTCGCCGTCCTGCTCGGCCGGATCGGCCCCGACCCCCTGCGCAAGCTGTCCGCGTTCTCGCCCACGCTCGCCACCCCGGTCACCATCCCGGTACTCGGCCTCGCCCAGGTCCAGGTCGAGCGGCTGCGCGAGCGGCTCGCCAAGGGCGCCGTCCGCGTGAAGGCGTCGGCCGTCCAGCACAAGAATCTGACCTCCTACAACGTGATCGCCGAACGCCCGGCCACCTTCCCCGGCCGCGACAAGGGCGTCGTCATGGTCAGCGCGCACTACGACAGCGTCCCCGGCTCCCCCGGCGCCAACGACGACGGCAGCGGCACCGTGCTGTGCCTCGAACTCGCGCGCGTCCTGCGGCACCTGCCGACGAACAAGGCGCTGCGGTTCGCGCTGTGGGGTTCGGAGGAATACGGCCTGATCGGGTCGCGGCACTACGTCAAGAACCTGACCGACCCCGAGGCGCAGCGCATCGCCGGCTGCTTCCAGAACGACATGGTCGCCACCGCCTACGACCCGGCGACCGTCTACTGGCTGCTTTCCGTCGACGGCGCCGACAACGCCACCACCCAGGCCGTCAACGCCGCCGCCGCACGGCTCGGCTACGACCCGGAGGTGCAGGGCCCGGTCGCGCGCGGCTCGAGCGACCACGTGCCGTTCTTCGAGCGCGGGATCGCTTCGGGCAACTTCAGCTGGCGTGGCGAAGCCGGCCCGCACATCCTCGAGCCGACGTATCACACGCCTGAAGACACCATCAAGGACAACGTCAGCCTGGAGCGGCTCCAGGTGTCGCTGGAGCTGATCGGAGCGGCGGCGTACAACCTGGCGCGCAAGTAAGCACGTGGTCTCGTGAGCGGTAATGATGGTTAGAACCGTCATTACCACTCACGAGGTCCGATATCGGCTGCCGGCAGCCTATGTCGCGCGCCCGACTTCGAGAACTTCGTGAACGGTCTCGTGGACGAAGACGATTACGACGACGAGGCCACCTGAGTCAGCATTTCCGCCAGGACAGCTTGAACTTCGCACTCACGCTGCTGTCGGTCGAGTCCATGGTCATGAAGCTCTCCGCCGCCTTGCCGGAAACCCGCAGTTCGGCCTTGATGGTGAGCGGCTTCCGGTCCTTGCAGGGACCATGGACGACCGAGCCCGGGTCCGGCGTGTCGGTGACCTGCCAGTTGTCACTCACCGGCCCCGGATACCTCTGGGAGCTGTGCCTTGTGGGCCGGCCGGGGAAGAAATAGTGGGCCTTGACCTCGCCATGTGAGCCCGCTCCGATGTTCGCGAACCCGCGGTAGTCGGTCGCGGCGATGCCGTAGGTGTAACCCTCGGGGTGATGGACCTTGAGCGTGATCTCGCAGGTCTTGTGCGCGCCAGGCCCCCGCGCGCTCACGACGAAATCGCTGTAGGTCACCGTGAACGCCTCGTTGTCCGGCGACATCCCGACAGTGGCCGACCCAACGGGGCAGCCCTCGCCGGTGACCGCGAGGACTTCGATCGTGACACTTCCAGGCGGTGCGACAACGGTGGACAGGGCAAAAGCCGCTGCCGCGAACGTGTTCAGCATGAAACACCTCCAGGTGACGGCGGCACGCTATCGCCGGGGCCGCCCACCGGGGCACCGCCGGATGGCACGTTTCACCCGTCCTGCAGCTGGACCGCTGTCGGCGCGGTGCCCGGTTAGGGTCACCGAATGGATCCAGACCCGGCCCCGACCGTTCTCGAGCTCGGCGCCACCAAGAAGGGCATGATGCTCGCGGCGGCGCTTTTCACGATCGGCATGGGACTTCTCGGCGTCGTCAGCGCGGTGACCGGTGCTGTTCACGGCGGTGTCGGGGTGCGCGTCGGGGCTGGTGTTTTCGGCGGGTTCCTGCTGCTGATCGGGATACCGGTGTTGCTGGCGTTCAAGCTGCTCAGCCGGTCCAGGCAGCTGGTCGTCGAACAGCGCGGGATCCGCTACGTGGATCCGCGGGGCAAGTCGTTCGCCTTCGAATGGCCGGAGCTCGCCACGGTGGCGATCTCTCGCACCAAGCAGCGGGTGGTGCCCGGCACACGCCTGAGCAGGCCCGCCGTGATGGTGCGCCTGGATTTGACCCCCGCGGATGCCGGCGTCCGGACGAGGCGGCCGGAACTGGAGCACCTCTGGGAGTTCCACCGCGCGAAGAACGCGTACCGGCTGCCACTCGGTGACTCACCAGAACTCATCGCGCCGATCGACGAGGCGATGCGGCGGTTGCAGCCCAGTCGCTACCTGGGTGTCCAGGACGAGGGATTCGCCGTCGGGCTGTTCTGAGCCCCTCTGCCGGGATTGGCCCAACGGGCGAAGGCCGGAATTGGATCTGGCGATGGGCCGCCGCGGCCTCGTAGCATCTCGCGGTCTACGACGTGACGAGGTGAGCACACCGATGTCCTATCCACCACCGCAGTACTTCGCCGATCAAGGCGCCGCCACGGCGACCTACCGGTCCGCGGACGCGAAACCCGACCTCGAGATCGGGGTCAAATCCCGGGTCGGCTACCTCGCGACCGGGGACACGACCGATGGCCGGTTCGGTCTGTACCGCTGGGATATGGCCGCGATCCCGAATACGCCCGGCGCCCATTTCCACCGGACCTTCACCGAGTCGTTCTTCGTCCTGGACGGCACCGTTTCGCTCTACAACGGCGAACGGTGGCTGGATGCCACCCCGGGCGACTTCCTGTACGTGCCGCCGGGTGGGGTGCACGCTTTCAGCAACAACTCCGGCGCGCCCGCGTCGATGCTGGTGTTGTTCACGCCAGGCGCACCCCGCGAGGCCTACTTCGAGGAACTCGCCGACATTGTCGCCACCGGCCGCCGGCTCACGCCGGAGGAGTGGACCGAGCTCTACGCTCGCCATGACCAATACGAGGTGCCGTGATCATGCCCAGTGACTCTCCACCACGCGCGGCGGGACCGGACGGGCGTCGTAACGGCGGAGCCACAGGGGTTTGACGCGGATCACCGCGAAGTCGGCATTCAGCACTCGCGACCCCGGGAATGGTCGAGATAGACGCGGCCGTATTCCTCGCGCTCAGCGCCGGCCAGCACGTCGGCCTCACCCTCGTTCTGGACCGAAACGTCGTCTTCCCAGCCGATCACCATCGCCACTCGTCCCTTGGTCGCGATGTTGGCGACCTTTCGTGCCGCAGCCAGGGAATCGAAGACGACCTCGCCTTGATCCGTCACCGCGACCCCGACGAGAGCCGCTTCGGGGCCGCCGGACGCGTTTACCATCGCGACGACTCCGAGCCGCGTGGACCGCACGAAGCCGACGAACTCGCTGAGCTTCATCGGCCGGCCTAGACGTTGAAGCGGAACTCCACCACGTCACCGTCGGACATGATGTAGTCCTTGCCCTCCATGCGGACCTTGCCCGCGGACCGCGCGGCCGCCATGGAGCCGGCGGCGATCAGGTCATCGAACGAGACGACCTCGGCCTTGATGAAGCCGCGCTCGAAGTCCGTGTGGATCACGCCGGCGGCCTGCGGGGCGGTGGCGCCCTGCGGGATCGTCCAGGCCCGGGACTCCTTCGGGCCGGCTGTCAGGTAGGTCTGCAGGCCGAGCGTGTGGAACCCGGCACGCGCCAGCGAGTAGAGGCCCGGCTCGTGCTGGCCGACGGACTCCAGCAGCTCGCGCACGGACTCCTCGTCGTCCAGCTCCAGCAGCTCGGCCTCGACCTTCGCGTCGAGGAACACCGCGTCCGCGGGCGCGACCATCTTGGCCAGCTCTTCGCGGCGGGCGTCGTCGGTGAGGATGCCTTCGTCGGCGTTGAAGACGTAGAGGAACGGCTTCGTGGTGAGCAGGCTGAGTTCGCGCAGCGCCTCGAAGTCGACCTCCTTCTGTGCCTGGAACAGCGTGCGCCCGGCGTCGAGGATCTCCTTCGCCTTCTGGGCGTTGTCGAGCGCGGGCTTGTTCTCCTTCTTCGTCCGCGCTTCCTTCTCGAGCCGCGGCAGCGCCTTGTCCAGGGTCTGCAGGTCGGCGAGGATCAGCTCGGTGTTGATCGTCTCGATGTCGCTGCCCGGGTCGATCTTGCCGTCGACGTGGATCACGTCCGGGTCGTCGAACACGCGGATGACCTGGCAGATCGCGTTGGCCTCGCGGATGTTCGCGAGGAACTTGTTGCCGAGCCCGGCGCCCTCGGACGCGCCCTTCACGATGCCCGCGATGTCCACAAAGGACACGACGGCGGGGACCGTCTTCTCCGATTTGAAGACCTCGGCGAGCTTGTCCAGCCGCGGGTCCGGCAGCGGGACGACGCCGACGTTGGGCTCGATCGTGGCGAACGGGTAGTTCGCGGCGAGCACGTCGTTGCGGGTCAGCGCGTTGAACAGGGTGGACTTGCCGACGTTGGGCAGGCCGACGATACCGAGGGTGAGACTCACGGGCCAGAAGTCTACGTGCCACCCGGACGCGGGAACCCGCGCCGGTCACCGAGGCCGTGATCGCCGTGTCGGATTTCCGCCAGCCGAGCTCTCGACCTGGTGGCACGATCGATGTCATGACCCAGCAGACATTGGCCGAGCGGGCCCTGTGGCGCGACACCGAACGGTGCTACCGCGCCGTCGCCGCCCGTGATTCGCGGTTCGACGGCCAGTTCATCATGGCCGTGCGCACCACCGGCATCTACTGCAGGCCATCGTGCCCGGCGTCGACGCCGAAGGCACAGAACGTGCGCTTCTACCCGACGTCGGCCGCCGCTCAGTCGAACGGCTTCCGCGCCTGCCGCCGCTGCCTCCCCGACGCCGTCCCCGGCTCGCCCGACTGGGACATCCGGGCGGACCTCGCGGCGCGGGCGATGCGGCTCATCTCGGACGGGACCGTCGAGCGCGACGGCGTCCCTGGGCTCGCGCGGCGGCTCGGCTACTCGGAACGCCAGCTCGGACGGGTGCTGACCGCGGAACTCGGTGCCGGGCCACTCGCACTGGCTCGCGCGCACCGGGCGCATTCGGCGCGGCTGCTGATCGAGATGTCGGAGCTTCCCTTGACCGACGTCGCGTTCGCGGCCGGGTTCTCCAGCGTCCGTCAGTTCAACGAGACGATCCGCGAAGTGTTCGCGACAACGCCTTCGCAGCTACGCGCTGCGAGTCTGCGACGCGGGCGAAGGAACGCTCACGAGGGCAATCCCGACGAGACGCCGACCGGAACCCGGCTGAGCCTGCGGCTGCCGTTCCGTAAGCCGTTCGACGCGGCCGGAGTGCTGGACTTCCTGGCCGACCAGGCCATCCCGGGCGTCGAACACGTGACGCGCGACGATTCCGGGGTGACCGGCTACGGGCGCACGCTGCGGCTCGCGCACGGCTCGGGCGTCGTATGGCTGACGGCGAAAGACGACCACGTCCTGGCCGACCTGCGGCTCACCGACCTGCGCGACCTGAGCAGCGCGGTGGCCAGGATGCGGCGGCTCTTCGACCTCGACGCCGATCCTGAGGCGGTCACTCGGGTCCTCGGCGCCGACCCGGCGCTCGCGCCCCTTGTCGAAGCGATCCCCGGTATCCGGGTGCCCGGCACTGTCGACGGAGACGAACTCGTGCTGCGCGCGATGCTGGCGCCGTCCGAGGCGGCTTCACTTGCCGATGCCCTCGGCGAGCGCGTGCCCAGCTGCGACGAGTCACTGGAAGGGGTGACCACGCTGTTCCCGACGGCCGCCCAGGTCGCCGAGCGCGGCGCGGAGGTCCTGCGCGAACCGGCTCAGCTCGTCGCGGTGGCCGGTGCGCTGGCGGACCGGATGTCGGTCCACGTCGGCCGCGACCCCGAAGAACTGCGGGCGGAACTGCTCAATCTTCCAGGCATCACGCCATGGACCGCCGACTACGTCCTGATGCGCGTCCTCGGCGCCCCGGACATCCTGCTGACCGGCGAGGGCGCCCTGCGCCGCGGCGCGGCCGCGCTGGGGATCGCCGACGACGAAAAGACGCTGGCCGAACGAGCGCGGGCCTGGCGGCCCTGGTCCTCGTACGCCGGCATGTACCTCTTGCGTGCTGGAAAGGAACAACGATGAGCATCGCCTATTGGTCCACAATGGACACAAAGATCGGCCCGTTCACCGCCGTGGTGGCGGGAGACGGCGCCGTGCTCGCCTCGGGCTGGACCGGTGACGTCGCCGAACTGACGCCGCTGATCTCGCCGTCGCTGGCACCCAGCGAGGTGAGGCAGCGGCGGGACCTGGGGCCGGTCAGCACCGCGATCCGGCGGTATCACGCCGGCGAGCTGGACGCGGTCGCGGAGATCGAGGTGCGGCAGCGGTCCGGCGCGTTCCGTGAGCGGGCTTGGGAAGCACTGCGGACGGTGCCCGCCGGGAAGCCGGTGAGCTACGCGGATTACGCGGCACTGGCGGGGAATCCGTCGGCGGTGCGGGCGGCCGCTTCGGCTTGTGCGCGGAACGCGGCGGCGTTGTTCGTGCCTTGCCACCGGGTGGTGCGAACCGGCGGTGCGGTGGGGAACTTCCGGTGGGGTGTGGCGGCCAAGCAGTGGCTGCTGACCCACGAAGCCGACTGAGCCTTCCTCGAACGCTATGAACGGTCCGTTCCTTGCGAATTTTGCAAGGAACGGACCGTTCATAGCACGAGGGCTTGACAAGCTCAAGCGGCGTGGATTTCCAGTGTTGAGCCACTGCGCGCCTTGTGCACGCGCAGCCGGGTCGGGATCCGCTGGCGGAGTTCCTCGACGTGCGACACCAAGCCGACCACCCGGCCGCCCGCGCGGAGCTCGTCGAGGATGTTCATGACGATGTCGAGCGTCTCGGCGTCGAGGGTGCCGAAGCCCTCGTCGACGAACAGGGTGTCGAGGAGCGCACCGCCGGTTTCGGCGGCGACGACGTCGGCCAGGCCGAGCGCGAGGGACAGTGAAGCGAGGAAGGATTCGCCGCCGGACAACGTCTTCGCGGGGCGGACGGTGCCGGAGTAGTCGTCGAGCACGTCGAGTCCGAGGCCGCCTCGGGTGCCGCGTGCGCCGGCGGCGTCGGAGTGGACGAATGAGTAGCGGCCCTGGCTCATCGTGCGCAGCCGGGCGGTGGCCGCGACCGCGACCTCCTCCAGCCGGGCAGCGAGCACGTAGGAACGCAGTGACATCTTCCGCGCGTTCTGCCCGCGCCCGTTGACCACCTCGGCCAGTGCCCTGAGCTCGAGGTACTGCTCCTCGACCGGCGCGAGCTCCGCCATCAGGGATTTGATCCGCTCGGCCAGTTTCGCCAGCTCACCGTGCCGGGACGTCGCGGTCCGCAAGGCCACGAGCGCCTGCTCGGCTTCGCCGCGGGTGCCCTGCGCCGTGTCGCCCGAAGCGGCGACGTTGACGAAGTCCTCCGGCCCGATGCCGAACAGTTCCGGCTCCGCGAGGACCTGCCGCGCCGACTGCTCCATCACCTTCGCGTCGGCGAGGCTGTTCTCCAATTTCTCGATCTGCTCGTCTTCCCTCGACGCCGCCCGCATCTGCTCGAGGTTCGCGAAACCCTTGGCACGCAAGGCTTTCTCGACAAGCCGCCGTTGTTCGTCGCGCCGCTCGCGCGCACCCGCGACGCCGAGCCTCGCTTCGGCGAGTGCGTCGAGGCGGTTCGCGAAGGTGAGCAGATGCCGTCGCCGCACCGCGACATCGGCGAACTCACCGCGTCCGCTTTCCAGCCGCCGTTCGCGTTCGGCCAGCCGCTCCTCGAGGGTGCGAACCTCGGTCGCCGACTGGACCGACGCCTGCTCGGCCGTCCGCCGCCGCTCGGTCAGCTGCTCGATCTTCCGTTCCAGGCCAAGGAGTTCGGCGTCCAAGGCGGGTTTACGACGAGCCAGCTCCATTAGCGATGTGACCAGCTCGCGCGCTTCACCGAGCTCGGCGCGCACCGATTCCGCGGTGCGCTCTCCCAACCGCTCGGCCAACGCCGTCAGCCGGGTTTCCGCCTCGAGCCACCCGGCGTTCGCCCGCTCGCGCTCGGCCTCGGCCCGCTGCTCGGCGACCTCGGCGGCACGTTCGGTCTCGGGATCGACCAGACCACCTGTATGCGTCGCCGGCTCCGGATGCTCCGTCGACCCGCACACCGGGCAGCCCTCGCCGTCGGCCAGTCCGGCCGCGAGTTCGGCCGCCATCCCGTCCAGCCGACGTTCACGCAGGTCGAGGCGATGCTGCCGAGCCCGCTGATGGACGTCGACGGCTTCACGCAGCGCGGCCTGAGCCCGCTCGGCGGCCTGTTTCGCCTTCGGGACCGCGTCAGCGTCCCGCGCCACCACGGTCAGTTCGTCGACCCGGGCGCGGGCACCGTCGAGCTTCGCCTCGGCTTCGGCGACGGCGGCCACCTTGGTACGCAGCTCCGCGAGCTTCCCCGGCGCGGTCTCGAGTTCGGTGGTGAACTCCTCGACCTGTTTCGCCGCCCTCGCCGCGGCCGCGGACAGCTCGTCCCGGCGTAGTCGATCCCGTTGCTGCTGCTCGGCTTCAGCCACAAGTTCGGCGAGTGCGCCGGCCTCTTCACGCAGCCCGCCGGCGCGGACCCGCAAATCGGCGGGCGGACTCTCCACCGCGTCGAAGTCCACTTCGGACAGTTCGCCGATCCGGATGGCTTCCGCCGCCTCGGCGTCGGCGAGCTGTTCGGTCCGGCGTTCGAAAAGATCGGCCTCGGCGGCCACGCCCGCCGCGCGATGCGCCGCCTCGACCTCCTCGGCCCATTCGGCCCGCTGGCCTGCTTGTTCGGCGATCGCCGCCAGCCGGGTGTAGGCGGTACGCACCCGCCGCACGTGGTCGGCGGCGGCCTGGTCCTCCTGCCAGTAGAGCTCGGCCCGATTGGCCGCCTTCCTGGCCTTTTCCTCCCGCACACGCGCCTTGCCGGCCTGCTCGGCGGCCTCGGCCAGCACCTGATCGACCCATTCGGCCTGCCCCTCTTCGGGCGCCTCCTGCTGGGCGACCTGGGCGAACCGGGCGACCCATTCCCGCAGCGACTGCTGCCGTGCCTGCAGTTCCCGGCCGCGTTCGGCACGCAGATCGGCGAACCAGCGCTCGACGTCGGAGAACCGCTCGGTGCCGAAGAGCCGCTCCAGCAGCTTCTCCCGCTCGGTCGTGTCCGCACGCAGGAACCGCGCGAACTCGCCCTGCGGCAGCAGCACGACCTGGAAGAACTGCTCGTGCGTCATGCCGATGAGCCGCTCGATCGTGCGCGCGACCTCGTCGATCCGGGTGATGCCCTCGGGAACGTGTCCGGCCGGCACCGCGCCGACCCAGTTCAGCACGGCCTTCGCCTGCTGCGTCGTGGTTCCTTCACCTCGCCGTTTCGGGCGCTGGTACTCGGGATTGCGCGCGATCCGCATCCGCTGGCCCTGCACCGTCAGCTCGAGGACGACCTCGGTGACCTGGTCGCGTTCGGCGAGATCGCAGCGCAGCCGTTTGACCTCGCCGCGGGCACCGGGAACCGTGCCGAACAACGCGAAGGCGATCGCGTCGAGGAGCGTCGTCTTCCCCGCGCCGGTGTCGCCGTGCAGCAGGAACAGCCCGTCGGCGCCGAGCGCGTCGAAGTCCACGACCTCCCGGCCCGCGTACGGACCGAAAGCCGCGACCTCCAACCGGTGCAGTCTCATACTTCGCGCTCCCGGCCGGCGGCGCCCAAGGCGGCCAGCACCAAACGCTCTTCGCTCGCCGTCGGCTCGGAACCCCTGCAGTCCTCCAGAAAACTGCGGGTGATGTCGAGATCGGACCGGCCGCGGACCGCTTCCGCGTACTTCAGCGGTGCACCGTGCGGTCCACCCTCGGGCAGCCAATCCATGTGCACGGCATAGGGAAACCGCTCGCGGAGCTTGCGCATGGCGTCGATCGGACGGACCCGGTCGGTCACCGTGAACGACAGGAAATGCTCGGTCAGTTCGTCGTACTCCGGGTTCTCCAGCAGTTCGGCCAGCTCTCCGCGCAGCATGCCAAGGTGCCGCGGGACCGGTAGCTCGTGCCTGCGGACCTCGGCCAGCCCGTCGGCGTCGAGTTCCACCAGCCACACCGATTTCCGTTGGCGTGTCTCGGAAAACGAATAAGCGAGCGGACTACCGGAATAACGAAGGTGTTCGGCCAGGGTCTGCGGGCCGTGCAGATGGCCGAGCGCGACGTAGTCGACGCCGTCGAACACCGAACCCGGCACCTGCTCGACGCCGCCGACGGCGATGGTCCGCTCGGATTCGCTCGTCTCGCCACCGGTGACGAACGCGTGCGCGAGGACCACGGAACGGGTTCCGTCCGGGCGCGTGTCCAGATCGGCCCGGATCCGGCGCATCGCCTCGGTGAGCACACCGGTATGCCCGCGAGCCTCGGGAACACCTAGTGCGTGACGGGCGGGCTCCGGTTCGAGGTACGGAATTCCGTAGAAGGCGACCTCGCCGTGCTCGTCGGGCAGCAGGACAGGCTCGGCCAGCCCGTCGATCGTGGCCCGCAGGTGCAGTCCGCCCGCCGCGGCGAATTCGGCGAACGCGCCCAGCCGCGGCGCGGAATCGTGGTTGCCCGGGGTCATCACCAGCTGCGCCCCGGCCTGCCGGAGCCTGCCGAGCGCGAGGGTCGCGACGCGGACGGCCTCCGCCGAGGGCACCGCACGGTCGTAGATGTCCCCGGAAACGAGCACGACGTCGACCGACTCGGCGACCACGAGGTCGGCGAGGTGACCGAGCACGGCTTCTTGCTCGGCGAGCAGATCGGCGCCATGGAAGGTGCGGCCGATATGCCAGTCGGACGTGTGCAGGAGCTTCACGCAACCCAAGGTAGGGCCGCACGCCGACCGAAGAGGGGAGGCGCGCCGAGAGTCTACTCGAACGTGTGTTCTAGTAGATCAGGATAGCTCGACCATGTCTGCCAGCCATTCGAGTGACTCCACCTGGGCCGCTGCGGGCATGCCGATGACGTTGAGATCCCATTGCACCTCCGCGATCCCCAGATCGGCTGCTCGGCGCAGGTCCTCGACCACGGAGAGACGGGTGAACGTCGTCGGCCGCTCACGATGCTGCGCGTCGGCCAGCATCGGCCCGGCCCGCAGCACGATCCGGCCGGTGCCACCGGAATCGCGGTAGATCTTGATCTGGTCGAGGGTGCTGTCCCAATCGCGGAAGCCGAGGACGAAACCGTCGCCGAGCCTGGCCGCCCTCGCCACGGCCTTCGGTGCGACGGCACCGATCAGCACCGGCAGCGTCCCGCCCTCGGGCTTCGGGCCGATCTTGGCGGCCGGGACCGGATAGAACCGGCCGTCGGCGGATACGGGGTCAGGCCCCCAGCAGGCCCGCATGACCGCGAGGTGCTCTTCGAAGCGAGCGGTCCTCTCCGGCAGGGGAACGCCGACGGCGGCGAACTCCTCCGGCAACCAGCCCTGGCCGACGCCGACGTCGAGCCTGCCGCCGGACAGCCGGTCGAGGGTCGCGAGCCGCCTCGCGAGGATCACCGGCGACTGGAACGGCGTGATGACGACCGCGGGCATCAGCCGTACCCGTTCGGTATGCGCGGCGACCCAGGTGAGCAGCTCGATGAGGTCGAACGACGCGTGCTCGGGAAGACCGAAGTCGTTGGACCAATCCGGGCCCGCGGGCAGCAGGATCCGGTCCGTCGTCGACACGCTGTGGAAGCCGAGCCGGTCCGCGGCGCTCGCCACGGCCAGGATGCTCTCGGGCTCCGCGTTCGGCTCGAAGGTGGGCAAACCGACGCCGATGAGGGGAAAGGCCACTGGTTGTTCCTCCTGTATCGATGGGCTCTCGCACTGGTCGGTCGGAGCCGGACATCGGTTCTCGACACGCCGGGGACCGCGCTGGTCAGATACGGAGAGCGATCGGGCGGTCGGGTTTTGTCGGTGGGTTCCGCCATGATGGCCCCGACTCGATCCGAAGGAGGTGCCGGTTGGCGACCGTGATCACCACTGCGGCCGTGGTGCTCGCGTTGCTGCTGCTCGTCGCCGTCGCGCTGCTGTGGCGGCTGTACAACGACGGCATGCGGCGGGCGGACGCCTCGGCGAAACTCGTCGCCGCCGAACGGGCGAAGGGTGATCGGCAACAGCTGGCGCTGCGCCGGTACGAGGTGGCGTTCGCCTCCATCAGCGGCCGCGGCGAACTGGGCGAGCAGGTGCTGATCGAGACCGCTCGCGCGCTCGGGCTGCGTGAGGAACTGCACTTCACCCTGCAAACGGACCTGGCCGGTGGCGGTGCGGCCAAACCCGACATGGTGCTCCGGGTCGGCGGCGGGCGCACGGTGCCTGTCGACGCCAAGGCGAGCATGGCCTGCTGGGCCGAAGCCGTGGAGACGAACGACCCCGAAGAACGGCTCGACGCGCTGCGCGTCCACGTCCGGCAGCTGCGATCGCGGGCGGCCGAGCTCGCGGGCAAGGGCTACCAGCGCTGGGCGGACGCGATCTACGGGACGATCATGTTCGTCCCGTCCGACGCCGCCGTCGTCGCCGCTCTGGACACCGATCCCGAACTACTGCGCTGGATGCTCGACCGGCGGGTGTTCCTGTGCGGGCCGACCGGCTTCGCCGTCCTCGCATCCGCCGCCCTGTTCGCGGCGACCGAACGCACCCTGGTCGACGATGTCGAACAGGTCCGGGCCGGTGCGGCGGCCGCGCACCGGGCGGCGGGCAACGCGGTCGACGCGCTGAACCTGTCGAGTACCCACTTGCAGCGGTTCATCTCGGCACGACGCCGGGAACTCGAGGCGCTGGAGACCTTCCGCGCGACGGTGACTCCGCTCACCGACGCCTCCGGGAGCCCGGCTCCGGTGCCGCTGATCCGGAAGGCGGACGAACTGCCTGCGAGCTGAGGGCAGGTACGCGCGGCGGCCGGGTTGGTCGTGAGTCGTAACGACGGTTGAGGATGTCCCGAACGCCACATTGGGGACATTGAGCGTCCCGAACGTGGCATTCGGGACATGCCTATCCAGTGGGGTCGATCCCGGTGCGAAGGCGGTGAAAGTGGCCTTCGCAACGCATCACCCCACGTCACGGGTAGGTAGGCAAATGAGGGCCCGCTCTAGCCGCTATTACCACTCACGAGCCCACTGGCCCCGGCCGCCCACGTGCTGAGGGCCAAAGGGGCGTTGTGAAGGCCACCGCAACCTTCAACGTTGTGGCCTTCGCAACCTGCTGCCCCTATCCGGAAAGTACGTGAGGGTGGCCCTCACGCACTTCACACCCGCAGTCGGACGCGGTACCGACCACGGACCACCCGCCGCAACCAAATGACCCCGCCACCCGTCATACCCGGTGGAAGCGCCCGGGTGGTGGGTCCGAGTGGTCCGGAATGACCACTACCAGGCGATAGACATACCGCCTGTTGGCGGTATGACCGCAGCGTGGATATACGGTGGGGCCTGTGACCGCGATTCGCGATCGCCAGAGCGATCCTGATGCCGACGACGTCCCCGTTGCCTGGGACGAGCGTCCGCTCGTCGGCGCCAGGCGCGGGTTGCCCTGGTGGGCGGCCGTCCTGGTTGGCTTCGGGCTCGCCATTCTTGGCGCCTTTGTCGACATGATGCTTCAGAAGGACCTCGGGCTGCTGTTCAAGGCCTGCTACGCGATCGGCGCGGTCTTCGCGGTGATGGCCGTGCAGCGCCGTGGGCTCTTCGGGCCGATGGTGCAGCCGCCTCTGGTCCTCGCCGTCACCGTGCCCGGGGTCATCCTCCTGACCTCGGACGGGAGCAAGGGCACCGACCTGCTGTCGAGAGCCTTCGACGTCGGCACGCCGCTGATCAACGGGTTCCCGACGATGGCCCTCACCACCGGCGTCACGCTGGCGATCGGCCTGTTCCGGATCTATCGCGAGCGTGATCCGAACGCGCCGGTGAAGGCGAAGTCGAACGCCAAAGCCGAGCGCCTCGAAGAGGCCAAACCCGCTGCCCGCCCGGCCGCGGGGGGCCGGGAAGCGGCACCGGGCCGCGGACGTCCGGCGGGCCGGACCGGTCAGACGCCGCCCCCTCGTGGTGCGCCGCCTCGTGGTGATGCACCCCGACGCCGCCCGGTCGACGAAGAAGGCCGTCCTCGCCGCGACGCCGAGCCCGGCGCACGGAAGCCTCCGCCCGGTGCCCGTCAGCCTCGGCGCCCGCGGCCGGAAGACGGCGAGCCGCGCCGCCGCCAGCCCCGTGCCGATGGCGCACCCGGTGCGCCGCGACGCCAGCCGCGTGCGGACGACCCCCGCCGAGGCCAGCCGCGCCGCTCCCGCCCCTGGGACGACGAGCGCTGAGGAGCAAGGGACCTTTGCTACCGCCCTCCCGATGACCTGCGAAAGGGCCGCCGAGGAAATCCTCGACGGCCCTTTTCGTGTGAACGGGTCAGGCCTTGGCGGCCTTCCGCAGCTCGTGCGGCAGCGCGAACGCGATCTTCTCGTTCGCCGTGGTGACCTCGTCGACGTTGCCCCAGCCACGCTCGGCCAGCCAGGTCAGCAGGTCCATGACAAGCACCTCGGGCACCGAAGCACCACTGGTGACGCCGACGGTGGTGACGCCCTCGAGCCAGGCTTCGTCGACCTCGTGCGCGAAGTCGACGAGGTGCGAAGCCCGCGCGCCCGCCTTCAGCGCGACCTCGACCAGCCGCTTCGAGTTGGACGAGTTCGTCGAACCGACCACGAGCACCAGGTCGCACTCGGCGGCCATGGCCTTGACCGCGACCTGGCGGTTCGTGGTGGCGTAGCAGATGTCGTCGCTGGGCGGGTCGGCCAAGCCGGGGAAGCGGTCACGAAGCTGGTCGACACGCTCCATGGTCTCGTCCACCGAAAGGGTGGTCTGGGAGAGCCAGATGACCTTCGACGGGTCGCGCACCTCGACCTTGTCGACGTCTTCGGCGGTGTCGACGAGCTGCACCACGTCGGGCGCTTCACCGGCGGTGCCTTCGACCTCTTCGTGGCCTTCGTGGCCGATCAGCAGGATGTCGTAGTCGTCCTTCGCGAACCTGTTGACCTCTTTGTGCACCTTCGTCACGAGGGGGCAGGTGGCGTCGATGGTGCGCAGGTTGCGCTCGGCCGCCTCGGCGTGGACCGCGGGCGAGACGCCGTGCGCGGAGAACACCACCAGTTCGCCTTCCGGCACCTCGGACGTCTCGTCGACGAAGATCACCCCGCGCTCACGCAGGGTGTCCACGACGTGCCGGTTGTGCACGATCTCCTTGCGCACGTACACCGGTGCGCCGTAGAGCTCGAGTGCCTTTTCGACGGCGATGACGGCGCGGTCGACGCCCGCGCAATAGCCGCGAGGCTTCGCGAGCAGGACACGTTTGCCACCTGCCGGCACACCTGAATCGGTGATCGTCGGGCTGCCGGCGGGCGTGATTCCGGGACTCGCAGAACTCATGACCCCCAGGGTACGGCCTGTCCCGGGGGCTCCTCGCACTCACGTTCAGGTGACCAGGGAACCCCTCGAAAGTATGTGCGTGGAGTCACGTCCTGTGAGGCGACACACCCGTTCGGTTGGGCAGGATGGACCAGATACGGCAGGCTAGACGTATGAAGCCTCTCCCGCTCCCCCTCCGGGTCGCCGCGGGCCTCGCCGTCACCACCGCCGAGCGGGTTCGCGAACTCCCGAAACAGCTCACCGGGCTCCCCGTCACGGTGGTCAGCCAGGTACTGCAGTTCTCCATGCGCGTGCAGCAGCATGTCACCGAGCTCGCGATCAAGGGCGATGACGTGCTCTCGGGCCTTCGCCCGGTCGAGGACACCCCCAGCTGGGCGACCTTCGACGAAGACCTACGGCCCGACCCCGACGAACACCGCGACGAACGCGAGCCGGACGAGCGCGAAACGAACGTCGTCCCGATCCGCGAGGCCGCGGTCCCCGAACCTCGGGCCGAGGCCAACGGCCACCCGCGTGACTTCGCCGACCTCGAACAGCTCACGGAGGATCCGTGGGCCGAGGAGGAACGCGCTCTCGCCGAGGACCACGCCGACGGCGAGTTCGACAGCACCCCCGCGCCCGTCGTCTCCAGCCCGGCCGGCCTGCCGGACTACGACTCGCTCACGTTGCCGCAGCTACGGGCGCGCCTGCGCCGTTTCGACCTGCCTCAGCTGGAGGAGCTGCTGACCTACGAACGCGCGAACGCCGATCGCCCGTCGTTCGTCGGCATGCTCGCCCGCCGGATCGGCAACGTGAAGAAGGCCGACGACGACAATGGCGGCGACAGCGCGGAAGGCCAGTGAGCGCCGAGTCCACCTCCGCTTCGGCCGGTCCGTCCACGTCGGCCGAGAACCCGTGGCCGGTCCGCACGGTCGCGCGCAAGGTCGGTGAATGGATCAACCGGCTCGGCGCGGTCTGGGTGGAGGGCCAGGTCACGCAGATCTCGGCCCGCCCCGGCACCAACACCGCGTTCCTGACGCTGCGCGACCCGTCGGCGGACGTTTCGATGTCGGTGACCTGCCCGATGGGCCTGATGCGCTCGATCGAACCGCCGCTGCGTGAAGGCGCCAGTGTCGTGGTGCACGCGAAGCCCACGTTCTTCATGAACCGCGGTTCGCTGAGCCTGCGCGCCAACGAGATCCGCGCGGTCGGCATCGGCGAACTGCTCGCGCGTATCGAACGACTGCGACGTCTGCTGGCCGCCGAAGGGCTGTTCGCCCCCGAGCGGAAGCGGAAACTTCCGTTCCTTCCCAAGGGAATCGGCCTGATCACCGGTCGCGCTTCGGCGGCGGAACGCGACGTGCTGGTGAACGCGCAGACCCGCTGGCCGCATGTCGCGTTCAAGGTGATCAACACCGCGGTACAGGGTTCGCTCGCGGTACCGCAGATCCTCCAGGCACTGTACAAATTGGACAGGGACCCGGATATCGACGTCATCGTGATCGCCCGCGGCGGCGGCAGTGTCGAGGACCTGCTGCCGTTCTCCGACGAGGCCTTGTGCCGCGCGGTCGCGCTGAGCACAGCGACACCGGTGGTCAGCGCCATCGGGCACGAACCGGACACCCCTCTCCTGGACCACGTCGCCGATCTCCGCTGCTCGACGCCGACCGACGCGAGCAAGCGGATCGTGCCCGACGTCCGCGAGGAGACCCAGCGGGTCCGCCAGATGCGCGACCGCGGGCGCCGCGCCCTGCACGGCTGGGTGGACACCCAGACCAGGCTGCTCGACCAGTTGCGCAGCCGTCCCGTGCTCGCCGATCCGCTCGGTCCGATCCAGCGTCGTTCCGACGACGTCGAGATCCACCGCGAACGCGGGCGCCGCGCGATACTCACCCTGCTCGCGAAGGACCAGGCCGAGATCGCGAGCGCGCGTGCCCGGCTCACCGCGCTCGGACCGGCGGCGACCCTCGAACGCGGCTACGCGGTCGTCCAGTTCACCGACGCCGAAGGCAACCTCCAGGTACTCCGGTCCGTCTCCGAAGTCACGGACGGCGCGAAACTGCGCGTCCGCGTGGTCGACGGCGCGATCGGCGCCGTCGTTTCGGACGGACCGGAGGAGGCGCGTTGACGGCGAGTTTCCTGCCTCTGACCGTCGACGCCGCCAAACGCGCCGACGCGCCGGAGGTCCTCCGGAACGCGCTGCTGACCGAGCGTGCGGCCGCGGAATGCTGGACGGTGCTGCTGGCGGGCTGCCGGCCCGAGGCAAGCTTTCCCGCCGAGGGCGCATCAGCACAGTGGAGTGCCCAACGGGGACTTGACGCCCAGCTGCGCAAGTTGTCCGAAGCGACCGCCGAACATGTCGGCACCCGATGGTGGTTCGCGGACGGCTCCGGACACCGCAAACGGGTGGCGCGCGCCCAGGAAAATCTCGTCGCGGCGATCGCGGAGGGTGACGGTCAGGAGTTCGCTCTCGCCTTCGTGGGTTACGACAACGCGATGGCGGGCGCGGTAGTGTGCGCGGGTATCGGCAAGCATCGACGCCGTGCGGACGAGACCGTGGAAGAGAGCACAGCGTGAGCACATCCGGTGGGGCCCCAGTCTCTCAGATACCCGCCGAACTCGGCTACGAGCAGGCCCGGGACAGGCTGGTCGAGGTCGTCCGCGAACTCGAAGCCGGGGGGCTGTCGCTGGAGCAGTCGCTCGAGCTGTGGGAGAAGGGCGAGCAGCTGGCCAAGGTCTGCGAACGCCACCTCGAAGGCGCGCGCGAACGGGTCGAGGCCGCGCTGTCCTCCGTCGAGGACCAGACCGGCGACGGTCAGTGACGTTCACCATGCTCGTGTGCGGCCGAAGTGCCGTGGGTATCTGAGAGACTGTCACCCCGCCGAGTTCCCTGACCCGGGAGGCCTCATGCCCACCCCCACCCCGTCCGCCAGCCCTTCCCGACGCCGTGAAGCGCCCGACCGCAACCTCGCGATGGAACTGGTCCGCGTGACCGAAGCCGCCGCGATGGCCGCGGGCCGCTGGGTGGGACGAGGCGACAAGATCGGCGGTGACGGCGCCGCGGTGGACGCGATGCGCCAGCTGGTCTCGACCGTCTCGATGCGCGGTGTCGTCGTCATCGGCGAGGGTGAGAAGGACGAAGCCCCGATGCTCTTCAACGGGGAAGAGGTCGGCAACGGCGACGGCCCGGACTGCGATGTCGCGGTGGACCCGGTCGACGGGACAACGCTGATGGCCAAGGGCATGCCGAACGCCCTGGCCGTGCTCGCTGTCGCCGAACGCGGCGCGATGTTCGACCCGTCCGCCGTGTTCTACATGGAAAAGCTCGCCGTCGGTCCCGACGCCGCGGGCAAGGTCGACCTCGCCGCCCCGGTCGCGGAGAACATCCGCCGGGTCGCGAAGGCCAAGAACTCCAGCGTTTCCGACGTCACCGTGTGCATCCTCGACCGGCCGCGCCACGAGCAGCTGATCAAGGAGGTCCGCGAGGCGGGCGCCCGCATCCGGTTCATCTCCGACGGCGACGTCGCGGGCGCGATCGCCGCCGCCCGGCCGAGCACCGGCGTCGACATGCTGCTCGGCATCGGCGGCACTCCCGAAGGCATCATCGCGGCCTGCGCGATGAAGTGCCTCGGCGGCGAACTGCAGGGCAGACTGTGGCCGAAGGACGACGCGGAGCGCGAGAAGGCGCTCGCCGCGGGCCACGACCTCGACCTCGTACTCGGCACGGACGACCTCGTCCGAGGCGACAACGTGTTCTTCTGCGCCACCGGCGTCACCGACGGCGACCTGCTGCGCGGCGTGCACTACCGCGCCGGCGGCGCCACGACCCAGTCGATCGTGATGCGCTCGAAGTCCGGCACGGTCCGGATGATCGACGGCTACCACCGGCTGACCAAACTCCGCTCGTACTCCTCGGTCAACTTCGACGGCCACCTCGACGACTCGCTGGAAGACGACGTCGTTCCCCCGCTCCCGTAAGGAGAATCGTGCTGAAACGCGTGCTCGTGGTCCTGCTGGCGGTGCTCGTACTGACACCGGTCAGACAGGCCACGGGCGCGGGTGACCTCGTCGGCGGCAAGGAGGCCGACGAGCCGTATCCGTTCATCGTTTCGCTGCATTCGGCTTCGGGTAAGGCTTTCTGCGCCGGTGCGCTGCTCACGCCGGACTGGCTGGTGACCGCCGGGCATTGCCTCGAGAGCAAGAATCCGGCGAACCTGAGCGCGCGGGTCGGCAGCAACGACAACACCCAGGGCGGCGAAACCGCGAAACTGGCCGAGATCATCGTGAATCCGGCCTACAACCCGGTTCCCGAACACGCGGGCGGCGACCTCGCGCTCGCCCGGCTGGCCGCCCCGGTCAAGGCGGCCCCGATCACCATCGGGACGGTCGTGGCCCCGGGAACTCCGACGCGGCTGCTCGGCTGGGGTCAGACGTGCCCGACTTCCGGTTGTGGCAAAGGCCCGGCCGTCCTTCAGCAGCTGGACACGCAAATCGTCGAAGGCACGCGCTGCACGGCGAAGTTCGACGGCACGGTCGAGCTGTGCACCGACAATCCCGGTGGGAAATCGGGCTCGTGCTACGGCGATTCCGGCGGACCGGAGATCGCGGAGGTCGCCGAGAAGTGGGTGCTGCTGGGCACCATCAGCCGCCCCGGCAACGCCGACCCGGTCTGCGCGACCGCGCCTTCGATCGCGACGTCCGTGGTGGCTTATGGGCCTTGGATCACCGAGAAGATCACGCCTCCGGCGCAGCCTCAGCCCGCTCCGCCGCCTCCGGCTCCCCCCGCCTGACGTGCCATGAAGGACGCTTTCATTGCAAAAGCGTCCTTCATTGCGCGCGCTACTCGGCGTTACTGGAGTGCCCAGGGAACAAGTGGGCGTCCGGGTCGAGCATGACCGCGATGTTGTTGACCGCCGTCGCGGCTTCCCCGAATCCGGTCGCGATCAGCTTCACCTTCCCCGGATACGCGGCGACATCTCCGGCCGCGTAGACCCGGTCCCGCGGGGTCGCCATGGTCGAGTCGACGGTGATCGCGCGGTGGTCGATCCGCAGGCCCCAGCTCTCGATCGGCCCCAGGTCCGCGGTGAAGCCGAGCGCCGCGACCACCGCGTCGGCGGGTAGCACCTCGGGCTCCTCGCCCTTGACCTGGATCTCCACCTCCGCGAGAACATCGGATCGGTCGATGAACCGGGTGACTTCGGCGTCGGTGACGATCCGGACGCCGAGGTCCCGTGTCTGCCGCACGATCGACTCCGCCGCGCGGAACTTCGCGCGCCGGTGGACGAGGGTGACGCTCGCGGCGACGGGGTGCAGCGCGAGTACCCAGTCGAACGCGGAGTCCCCGCCGCCGACGACGACCACGTGCTGCCCGGCATGCGCCGACAACGACGGCACGAAATGGACCATTCCCCGGCCGAGCCAGCCGTCGCCGGCGGGCAGCGGGCGTGGGGTGAACTCGCCGATTCCGGCGGTGATCAGCACGGCTCCGGCACGCACGACCTGGCCGCCGTCGAGCGTGATGGTGATGCCGTCTTCGACGCTTTCGAGCTTCTCCGCCTTACGTCCCAACAGGTACGTCGGCTTCCATGGTGCCGCCTGGTCGAGCAGGCCCTGCACCAGATCTCGTCCCCGGAT
Organism: uncultured Actinomycetota bacterium; assembly: GCA_963766045.1. Lineage (GTDB taxonomy): Bacteria > Actinomycetota > Actinomycetes > Mycobacteriales > Pseudonocardiaceae > Amycolatopsis. The sequence goes on from CAVXYN010000004.1 coordinate 1,493,917, forward strand.
CTCGGCGAAGCCGCCGACGTCGTAGATCATCTTCTCCGGGTACATCGCGGTGACCTGTCCGCCCGCCTCCGGCAGCGAGTCCACGACGGCCATCGACAGGCCGCGGAACCCCGCGTAGTAGGCGGCGAACAGACCCGTCGGACCGGCCCCGATGATGACGAGGTCGTACGACGTTTCCCCAGCGGACTCGCTCATGAACAACTCTCCAGCCGGTGGTGGGGCGGCGTGATCGAGAACACAGTCGATCCTAGCCCCGCCCGGCACCTCAACGGGTGCCGAAAGACACGGAGCGCACGGCCGGTCACTGCGCAAGACTTGGGACATGGCTGAACAGGAATACCGGATCGAACACGACACCATGGGTGAGGTGCGCGTCCCCGTCGACGCCCTCTACCGCGCGCAGACACAGCGCGCCGTCGAGAACTTCCCGATCTCCGGCCGTGGCCTGGAGCGCGCCCAGATCCGCGCGCTCGGCCTGCTGAAAGCGGCCGCCGCCAGGGTGAACGCGAAACTCGGCGTGCTGGACACCGAGGTCGCCGAAGCCATCGCGACGGCCGCCGACGAGGTCGCCGAGGGCAAGCACGACGCCCATTTCCCGATCGACGTCTTCCAGACCGGGTCCGGAACCTCGTCGAATATGAACGCCAACGAGGTCATCGCGACGCTCGCCTCGCGAGCGCTTGGCCGTGACGTGCACCCGAACGACCACGTCAACGCCTCGCAGTCGTCGAACGACACGTTCCCGACGACGATCCACGTCGCCGCGACGGAAGCCGTGCTGTCCGACGTGATCCCGGCGCTCGAGTACCTGGCCGGCGCGATCGAGACGCGGGCCTTGGAGTGGTCGGACATCGTGAAGTCCGGCCGCACCCATCTGATGGACGCCGTGCCGATCACCTTCGGCCAGGAGGCGGGCGCGTGGGCGTCGCAGGTCCGGTTCGGCATCGAGCGGCTGCGGTCGGGCCTGCCGCGACTGGGCGAGCTGCCGATCGGCGGGACGGCCGTCGGTTCCGGGCTCAACGCGCCCGAAGGTTTCGGCGCGGCGGTTTCGCGGGAACTGGCGTCGGTGACCGGGTTGCCGCTGACCGAAGCGCGTGACCACTTCGAGGCGCAGGCGACCCAGGACAGCGTCGTCGAGACGTCCGGACATCTGCGGACGGTCGCGGTATCGCTGAACAAGATCGCGAACGACCTGCGGTGGCTGGGTTCCGGCCCGCGCACCGGGCTCGCCGAGCTGGCGTTGCCGGATCTTCAGCCGGGGTCGTCGATCATGCCGGGCAAGGTCAACCCGGTGATCCCGGAGGCGACCCTGCAGGTCGTCGCCCAGGTGATCGGGAACGACGCGGCGGTCGCCTTCGCGGGCGCGGCCGGGAACTTCCAGCTGAACGTGAACCTGCCGGTGATCGCGCGCAACGTGCTCGAATCGGCGCGGCTGCTCGCCGCCGTCTCACGGCTGCTGGCGGACAAGGTGTTCGCCGGCGTCACGGTGAACGTCGATCGCGCTCGGGAGTACGCCGAAGGTTCACCGTCGATCGTGACGCCGCTGAACTCCTACATCGGGTACGAAGAAGCGGCTGCGATCGCGAAGCAGGCTCTCAAGGAACTCAAGACCATTCGCGAGGTCGTGCTCGAACGCGGTCACGTCGCGAACGGGAAGCTCACCGAAGCGCAGCTGGACGAAGCACTCGACGTGCTCCGGATGGCGCGCGGCGGCCGCTGATCGCCCGGGGCGTCTCGGTGCAACCAGGACGCCCCGGAGTTCCGTCCAGCCCGCATGCGTCTGGGGATTGTTTTCGTACCGCTGCTCGCCGTCGTCCTGACCGCCTGCGGATCGGTCGGGCTGCCGGCCCTGCCGTCCGACCGCGAAACGTTGGTACTGCGCGCCAAATCGTTCGTCGGCATGCCGGGCCCGAAACCGGCGGAACTACCCGAGTTCAGCCTTTTCGGCGGTGGACGGCTGCTCGTGCCCGGTGACCGCGAGGGCGCGCTGCAGGTCGTCCGCGAGAAACACCTCGACGACCGGACGGCGAAGAAGGTCTACCGCTCCGCCTACCAGGACGATCTCGACCGCGACGAGTACGTCGACAACAACGTCATGGACGGCTACCTGCTCGTCTTCACTCTCTACGGCGGCGAAGGCAAGCTGCACCGAGTCCGGGCAGCCACCCCGTCGACCGAATCGGGCGGCAGGCTCGGCGAGCTCGCGGATTTCCAGGACGAGCTCGGCGAAGTGGCGAAGTACGCCGAGCTCGCCCCTGAACCCTACCGGCCGGAACGGCTCGTGGCCGTCGGCTGGGCGCCCAGCGAGAGCCCCGAAAGCACGGACGTCCGGCCGTGGCCGTTCGCAGCGCTCTCCGAGCCCCCGAGGGTCGACGGCGGACCGTGCCTCCTCATGGAGGGCGAAGCGGCGCGGCAGGCGGAAGCCGTGGGGAGGTCGGCCACCCCGGCGACCCGATGGCGGACCGCGGGCACGACCTGGCTCGTCGTCTTCCGGCCGCTCCTGCCCGACGAACGTTCGTGTGCGGACCTGGTCGCTCCCGAATAGAACCGCTCCGGCGGAAAATGTCGGTGCCTGGGGTGATGATGGAGCCATGTTGCTCACGGCGGCGGTGACCGCGTCGGCCGAACTGGCCGCCACGAGGTCCAGGAAGGCGAAGATCGCCACCCTTGCCGCGCTGCTGCGCGCCGCCGGGGAGCTCGAACTGCCCGCGGTGGTCGCGTTCCTCACCGGGCAGCCGACGCAGGGGCGGATCGGCACCGGCTGGCGGACGCTCGCGGATCTGAACGCTCCCCCCGCGCCGGAACCGGCGCTGACGGTGGCCGAAGTGGACACGGCGCTGGGGACGGTCGGTGCCGCGTCGGGCTCGGGTTCGGTGAAACTCCGGACGGAGACGTTGCGGGCGTTGTTCGGCAAGGCGACCAAGGCCGAGCAGGAGTTCCTGTTCCGGTTGCTCACGGGTGAGCTGCGGCAGGGCGCGCTCGAGGGCGTGATGGTGGACGCCATCGCGGCGGCGTCCGAGGTCGGCGTCGAGGAGGTCCGGCGGGCGTTCATGCTGTCCGGGCAGCTGCCGGTGACCGGGCTGGCGGCGATGACCGGCGGCAGCGAACGGCTCGCGGAGTTCCGTCTCGCGCTGGGGCGGCCGATCCGGCCGATGCTGGCGTCGCCGGCCGAATCACTGGACGAGGCGATCGCCGAACACGCCGAAAGGCTCGTCGAGTACAAAATGGACGGTGCCCGGATCCAGGTACACCGCAACGGCGACGAGGTCCACATCTACACCCGCACGCTGCGGGAGATCACCGGAAGTGTCGGCGAACTGGTCGAACTCGTGCTGGCGATGCCGTGCGAATCGGTCGTGCTCGACGGCGAGACGCTGGCGCTGACCGACGACGGCAGGCCCCGGCCGTTCCAGGAGACGCTGAGCCGGTTCGGCAGTACGCGGGAGGAACAGGTCAAGGCACTGTTGCTGCGGCCGTACTTCTTCGACTGCCTGCACCTGGACGGCGTCGACCTGCTGGACGCGCCGCTTTCGGAACGGCGTGCGGCACTGCACAAGGTCGCGGGCGAGCATGTGATCCCCGGCGAGATCGCACCCACTTCCGCGGCCGACGTACTGGACGGGGCCATGACCGCCGGGCACGAGGGCGTGATGGTCAAGGACCTCAGCTCGCCGTACGCGGCGGGGCGGCGCGGGCGCGCATGGCTCAAGGTGAAGCCGGTGCACACGATCGACCTGGTCGTGCTCGCGGCCGAGTGGGGACACGGCAGGCGCACCGGCACCCTCTCGAACCTGCACCTCGGCGCGCGCGACCCCGACGGCGGGCCGCCGATCATGGTCGGCAAGACGTTCAAGGGCATGACCGACGAACTGCTCGCGTGGCAGACGAAGACGTTCCAGGAGATCGAGACCCATCGCACGGACTGGGCGGTGCACGTGCGGCCGGAGCTGGTGGTCGAGATCGAACTGGACGGCGCCCAGGTGAGCACCCGGTACCCCGGCGGGCTCGCGCTGCGGTTCGCCAGGGTCGTGCGCTACCGGCCTGACAAGGAGGCCGGCGACGCCGACACCATCGACACCGTGCGCGGCCTGCTGCGGGGAGACCGCTCCTGACCTGCGGCTGCCTGGGAGGCCGTGAAGGCCTCCTTACCGACCCTGAAGGTAGTGAAGGAGGCTTTCACTACCCCGCCCATGTGACCCGGAGTCCTGCCGGAAGCTACCGCCCCGAGATCACACCACCCGCACCGTGAAGAACACCGCGCGGGTGTGCGGCATCAGGAGCCGCCCCTGTTCATCGGCCATCTTCCAGTAGACCTGGCAATGCCCCGGCGTATCGGGCGCCCGGACCTCGACCGAGATACGCACGTTCTCGCCGGGCGCGGTCACGGGAATCGGGATGCGGGCGGGCGTCGTGCATTCGCCGGGGTTCCCGAACGAGCCGGCACGGTCAAGGTAGCGGCCGACCCAGCCGACCGTTCCGGCATTGCGCAGTTCCCACGTTTTCACGAACGTCGACCCAGCCTGCACCTCGGTGCCGTCGGGAATGGTGACGTCGGCGACGAATTCGGACACGTCTCCTGCCGGCGCGGCCGGTTCGGTCTTGAAGGGCTCGGCTTTGAAGGGATTGGCGACGACGACCACCAAGGCCGCCACGAGCAAAGCTGCGATGACCCCCGCGAGTACGAAGGCCATCCGGCGCCCGCGTTCCGGACCGGGTTCCGGTACGGGTTCCACGGCCGGGCCGCCGGCCAGTTCGGATCGCGCGCCTTCCCAGACAGCGCGCCATTCCTGCCGGGTCTCGTCCTCGTCACCGTCCAGTATCCCGACGGCAAGGACCCGGACGAACTCCCAGGACGTGTCCCAGCTCGGCAGCCGTTCCCCGCGCGCGGCGGCGGAAAGGGCGGATTTCGAAGCCAGCGCACCGAATTCGTCTCGCATCCGGTCATAGGAGGGATCACCGGCGGCCCGCTTGAGCTCCCAGAGCCGTCGCGCGAACGTGGCGACGGGACCGCTGTCTTCCGCCGGCCCCCGCGCGACTCGGCCACGGCGCCCCGGCCTCCGCTCGACGTCCATCACTTCCACGATATGGGGCCGAGTCCCGCTTTTGGCGGCGGGGGACCACCCCGATCGAGTGGCGACGGTCCGTTCGGCCGGAGCGCGACGGCGCGAGGCCCAATAAAGTATCCGGAATGCAGGGGTCCAAAATCGCGCGCGCCTGGTTCGGGTTGACAGCGCTGGTGGTGCTCGCCGGCCTGGCCGTACAGATTCCGGTCACCGCGGAAAGCACCGCCGGCACTTTCGAGACTCCCGTCAGCCGGGTGACGAATCTGCTGGCCTTCTTCACGATCGACTCGAACATCCTGGTCGGCGTCGTGTGTCTGCTGCTCGCGCTCGGCGCGACCGGCGGTTCGACGTTCTTCCGCGTGCTGAGACTCTGCGGCCTCGTCGGCATCACCGTGACCGGCGTCGTTTTCCAGGTCGCGCTGGCCGATCTCTACGAGCTGCACGGCTGGGGCGCGTTCGCCGACACGATGCTGCACAAGGTGTCACCGCTGATGTGCGTCGCCGGCTGGCTGCTGTTCGGTCCGCGCGGTCTGCTTTCGTGGCGCGTGCTGTGGTGGTCGCTGCTGTATCCGCTGGGCTGGCTCGCGGTCACCCTGGTGCGGGGCGCCCTCGTCGGGTTCTACCCGTATCCGTTCATCGATCCGGGGATCAACGGCTACGGCGGCGTCGCCTTCAACTGCGTGCTGATCGGCGTGCTGTTCACCGGACTCGCGGCGGCCGCTGTCGGCTTCGACCGGACCTTCACCCGCCGCGGCCCGGACGAACTAGCCCCGGACCCGGCGGAAGGCGTTGAGCGGATCGGCGACGCCAGCCCGCACTAGCGTGCGCACCGCACCCAGCCCCGGGTCGACCGGTTTCCCGGCGGCCACGCGGTGCATCTGCTGGGTGTGCCACTGGATCTCGAGAAGACTGTCGGCCAGCCGCAGGCCGGTTTTCGGGGCCTTGCGTTCGGCGCGGACGTCCTCGCCACCGAGCAGACGGGCGGGCAGACCCGGGTCGACGATCAGCGGCCTGCCGAGGCCGATGACGTCCAGCGCCCCCGAGCGCAGCGCTTCCGCCATCCCCTCGGAGCTGGCGAACCCGCCGGTGACCATCAGCGCGACATCGGTGAGCTGACGCGCTTTCGCGGCATAGTCGAGGAAGTAGGCCTCACGGCTCGCCGTGCTCGAGCGTCCGGAGCCCATCATGGCGGCTTTCTCATAGGTGCCACCGGAAACCTCGAGCAGATCGATACCCGCCTCGCCCAGCGCGCGAACGACCTCGAGCGATTCCTCCTCGCCGAAGCCGCCGCGCTGGAAGTCGGCGCTGTTGAGCTTCACCGCGATCGGCACGCGGTCGCCGACCTCGTCACGGATGCGGCCGACCAGTTCGAGTAGGAACCTGCGCCGCCGCACCGCGTCACCGCCCCAGCCGTCGGTGCGCTGATTGGTGAGCGGCGAAAGGAACTGCGAGACGAGGTAGCCGTGCGCGCCGTGGATCTGAATGCCGGTGAAGCCCGCGTCGACGACGGTCCGGGCGGCCACGCCGAAGCGGTCGATGATCGTCTCGATCTCGTCGCCGGTGAGCGCCCGCGGCGTCGCGAAGACCGACCGGATGCCGCGAGCGCCGAACGGGACCGCCGACGGCGCGACCGGCTGCCGCGACAGGAAACGCGGACTCTGGCGGCCGGGGTGGTTGAGCTGGACCCACAGCCGCGTGTCGGTCCCGTCGACCGAGCTCGCCCACGGTTTGAACTCGGTCGCGTCCGGTTCGTTCGGCACGGCGACATTGCGCGGCTCGCCGAGCGCCGTCGGATCGACCATGACGTTGCCGGTGAGCAGCATCCCGGCGCCGCCGCGCGCCCACGTCCGGTACAGCCCGGCAAGCTCGGGGGTCGGCCGGTTCCGCCGGTCGCCGAGTTGCTCGCTCAGCGCGGACTTGGCGAGCCGGTTCGACAGGACCGCCCCGCACCGTAGTTCGAGCGGTTCGGCCAGCAGTTCCCTGGGCTCGCTCATGGGGCGCATCCTCTCGCCGACAACCTACCGATCAGTAGTCTACTTGAAGTAACCTACTCTCGGTATGGAATCAGCCCAGCAGCCGGGGAGCGACCGGCTCCACCCGCGCCCGCACCTTCACCTCGTCCACCATCGACCGGGCCCAGTCCTGCAGGCCGGGGACGTCGATCCCGTGCGGGTACTCCTCGCGAAACGGCTCGATGTTGTGCGCACCACGGTCGAGCAGCGCCGCGGCACCGGTCCCGTTGCCTCGCGCCACATGAGTCAGCCCGACGGCCAGCTGCGCGAGGCCGCGCCACAGCTCCCGGTCCGGCCCGTCGGTGCCCTTCCACGCGTCCTCGAACACCTCGTGCGCGTGGAACGGGCGGCCCTCGTCGAGCAGGCGTTGCGCCTCGGCAATGGTGTCGGCGGGGGCGCGTTCGATGCCCTCCGGCTGCCTTTCGACACCGTCGGCCCCATACGGAAGCGGCCTGCCGAGACCGTCCCTCGGCCGCGCGTTGCGGGCTCGTCCGGCTTCGTCGCGGTCCCGGTCGGTCATGCCGGCATTCTCCCACGCGGGTAGCCTGGGGACTCGTGCGCTTTCTGGATGGGCACAAGCCCGCTCACGACCTGACCTACGACGACGTGTTCCTGTTGCCGAACCGTTCCGACGTAGAGTCCCGCTTCGACGTCGACCTGTCCACTGTGGACGGAACCGGTGCGACGATCCCCATCGTGGTGGCGAATATGACCGCGGTCGCCGGCCGCCGGATGGCCGAGACGGTCGCGAGGCGCGGCGGGCTCGTGGTGCTCCCGCAGGACGTCGACGTGGCCGCGGTCACCGACATCGTCGCCTGGGTCAAGAGCCGTCACACGATCTGGGACACCCCGCTCGTGCTCACCGGCGGGGACGCGGTGGCCGACGCGCTGAACCTGGTCGGCAAGCGCGCCCACGGCGCGGTGGTCGTGGTGGACGACGAGGGCAAGCCCGTCGGCGTCGTCGACGAAGCGTCCTGCGCCGGCGTCGACCGCTTCGCCCGGCTCGCCGACGTCGCGGAGCCCGCCGTCGTCACCGTCCCGCTGGACACTCCGCCGCGCGAGGTCTTCGAGCGGCTGCACGACCATGGCGGCCGTCTCGCGCTCGGCATCGACGCCGAAGGGCGTCTCGCCGGCGTTCTGACCGAGGTCGCCGCACTGCGTGCGGAGATCTACACCCCGGCCGTCGACACCTCCGGGAACCTGCGCGTCGCCGCGGCCATCGGGGTCAACGGCGATGTCGCCGCGAAGGCGGAGGCCGTCCTCGCGGCCGGTGTCGACGTGCTGGTCGTGGACACCGCGCACGGCCACCAGGAAAAGATGATCTCGGCGCTCAAGGCGGTCCGGTCGGTGAACCCGAAGGTCCCGGTGGTCGCCGGCAACGTGGTCACCGCGGAGGGCACCCGCGACCTGATCCACGCGGGCGCGGACGTGGTCAAGGTCGGCGTCGGCCCCGGCGCGATGTGCACGACCCGGATGATGACCGGCGTCGGCCGCCCGCAGTTCTCCGCCGTCGCCGAATGCGCCGCCGCGGCCCGCGAACTCGGCAAGCACGTCTGGGCCGACGGTGGCGTGCGGCACCCGCGCGACGTCGCGCTCGCGATGGCCGCGGGCGCGTCCGCCGCGATGGTCGGCTCCTGGTTCGCCGGCACCCACGAATCCCCCGGCGACCTGCGCTACGACGAGCAGGGCAAGCCGTACAAGGAGTCGTTCGGCATGGCGTCGAAGCGCGCAGTCGGCGCCCGGACGCGCACCGACAACGTCTTCGACCGCGCGAAGAAGGGCCTCTTCGAAGAGGGCATCTCCGCGTCGCGGATGGCCTTGGACCCGGCGCGGCCCGGCGTCGAGGACCTGCTCGACTCGATCGGCTCCGGCGTCCGCTCCGCGTGCACGTACGCGGGTGCGCGGACGTTGGAGGAGTTCCACGAGCGAGCGCTGCTCGGCATCCAGTCCGCCGCCGGCTTCGCGGAGGGACGTCCGCTGCCGGCAGGCTGGTAAGCCGCGAAAGGTTGTTATGAACGGACCTTTCATAACAAAAACTGTTAGGAAAGGTCCGTTCATCTCATGCGCTACCCGTGATCCTCCAGCATCTCGGTGACCAGCGCGGCGATCGGCGAACGCTCCGAGCGAGTAAGCGTGACGTGCGCGAAGAGCGGGTGACCCTTCAGCTTCTCGATCACCGCCGAGACGCCGTCATGCCGCCCGACGCGCAGGTTGTCGCGCTGCGCGACGTCGTGCGTGAGCACCACTCGCGAAGCCGTGCCGAGCCGCGAAAGCACGGTCAGCAGGACATTGCGCTCCAGCGACTGCGCCTCGTCCACGATGACGAACGTGTCGTGCAGCGAACGCCCGCGGATATGGGTCAGCGGGAGCACCTCGAGCATGCCGCGGTCGAAGACCTCGTCGAGGACGTCCTGGCTGACCAGCGCACCGAGGGTGTCGAACACCGCCTGCGCCCACGGCTGCATCTTCTCACTCTCGGAACCCGGCAGGTAGCCGAGCTCCTGGCCGCCGACCGCGTAAACCGGCCGGAACACCACGACCTTGCGGTGCTGGCGGCGTTCCATCACCGATTCCAGCCCCGCGCAGAGCGCGAGCGCCGACTTACCCGTACCGGCACGCCCGCCCAGCGAGACGATGCCGACGTCGGAGTCCAGCAGCAGATCCAGCGCCACCCGCTGCTCGGCCGAGCGGCCGTGCAGGCCGAACGCCTCCTTGTCACCCCGTACGAGCCGGATCCGCTTGTCCGCGGTCACCCGCCCCAACGCACTCGAACTGCCGGCCAGCAATCTCAGCCCCGTGTGACAGGGCAGTTCGCCGACCTCGGCCAGCCCGAACTCCGCAGGATCCACGGAAGACCCGCTGAACAGCGCGTCGACCAGTTCCTGCTGGACGTCCACATCCGCCATTCCCGTCCAGCCCGAAGGCGTCACCTCCTGCGCGCGGTACTCGTCGGCCTCGAGGCCGACGGCGCCCGCTTTCACCCGCAAGGGGATGTCCTTGGTCACCAGCGTGACCGACGCGCGTTCCGCCGCCAGGTTGAGCGCACAGGCGAGGATGCGGTGGTCGTTGGAGTCTGTGCGGAAGCCGACCGGGAGCACCGTGGGATCCGAGTGGTTCAGCTCCACCTGCAAGGTGCCGCCGTGCTCGCCGATCGGGATCGGCGCGTCGAGCCTGCCGTGCTGACGACGCAGGTCGTCGAGCATGCGAAGCGCTTCACGCGCGAACCAGCCCAGTTCGGGGTGGTGACGTTTCGCCTCCAGTTCACTGATGACGACCAGCGGGAGCACGACCGCGTGTTCGGCGAAACGAGTCACCGACCAGGGGTCAGAGAGCAGAACGGACGTGTCGAGCACGTACGTGGACCGCTGGGATTCGGGCGAGATCGAGGCTTTCTCCGGGCCAAAGGCACCGGTCGAAGAACGGCCAGATGAGGCCTTGCGGGGTGAACGCTGCGCAGTCACGACGGCATCTCCCTCGTGGGCGTGGCACCACGCCCGCACTCGCTGGGCCGGGCACCTCCCTGGCTAACCGCTCCTTCTGACGCTGTACGCGTCAGTCGGCACGGCCACGAGGGCCGGGTGCCGGCCCCCTCGTGCATCGTCTGGGCGGCTGCGCCGCCCTGTCGATAACCGCCACGACCAGGGCCTCCCGCGAGAGTCCGCATGGGACGCGAACCCTCACTTCCGGAAGGTACCTGCGTCGGGGCGATCGTGCAGGCAGCCACCAAGGTGATTCGCCAATTCGTCATCTCACTGTCGGTCGTCCGACATCAACAGCAGGTCACCGTCACGTTGCGTAGTCTTGATCTCTATCCGGGAACGCTCGTTGGCGCTACCCGATTGGAGCATCGCAACACAGGGCGATTACCGAATGGCGGATCAGGTTCTACCACGCGTAGTAGCCGAGCGCATTTCGTGGTCGGGAAAATGAACCGGACCGAGTGAAGCGGCTCATTTTCGCCTTACACAATGGGCGTACACGACGATCGCGAGTCTCCGTTAGCGAGTAATTTTCTCACTGCGGGACACACCACCGGAAGCTTCGGTGCCCCGGATCCCTGAATATCTCTACCTAGGAGTGTGCGAAGTGCTGAAGAAGGCTGGTTTCGTAGCCGCCGTCGCCGCGGGCATCATGATGGTCGGCGGGACCGCGTTCGCAGCGACCGGTGGGGCCGAGGGCACCCCGGACCCCACGTTCGGCGACGCTTACAACACCTTCATCGAAGGCGGCGGCGCGCTGGGCTACGGCGCTGCTTCCCTGGTCGCCGGTGCCTACGCGGGCATCGCCACCACCCCGGCTCTGATCCTCCACTCGCTGGAGCACCACGGCTGATCCAAGCCTGGATCTCGAAAGGCCCCGGAGTTCGCTCCGGGGCCTTTCGTCTTGTCCGGGTCAGGATCCGAAGCGCCGGTGCCGCCACGCGTAATCGCGAAGCGCGCGGAGAAAATCGACCCGGCGGAATGCGGGCCAGTACGCCTCAGTGAACCAGAATTCCGAATGCGCGGACTGCCAGAGCAGAAATCCGGACAGCCGCTGTTCACCCGAGGTTCGGATGATCAGGTCCGGATCCGGCTGACCCGAGGTGTACATATGCTCGGAAATATGGTCGACGTCCAGAATCTTCGCGAGTTCCCGGATCGACGTGCCTTCGTCGGCGTGCTGGAGGAGGAGCTTGCGGACCGCGTCGGCGATCTCCTGACGCCCTCCGTAACCGACCGCGACGTTGACTTCCATCCCGGTGCGGCCTTCGGTCCGCTCGGCGGCCGCGGCGAGCTGCTTCGCCATCTCGGGTGGCAGCAGGTCCAGGGCTCCCACGATGCGGAGCCGCCAGGGCGTGTGCGGCGCGGCCAGTTCGTCGGTGACGTCGGCGATGATCTTCAGCAGTGCGTTGATCTCTTCCGGCGCGCGGCCGAGGTTGTCGGTCGAGAGCAGCCACATGGTGACGACCTCGACCTCGGCCTCGTTGCACCAGCTCAGGAAGTCGGCGATCTTCTTCGCGCCCGCACGATGACCGTCGGCGACGTCGGTGAAGCCCGCTTCGCGCGCCCAGCGGCGGTTGCCGTCCAACATGATGGCGATATGGCGGGGATGACGCCCCTTGGCCTGCTGGATCAGGCGCCTGCCGTAGGCGCTGTAGAGGACGTCTGACACAAAGGACCGAAGACTCACGTCACCGGAGGGTACGCACCCCTAGCCCCCTAGTGGGACGCGCCACGGACACTGGCGAAAAACCTACGGTGCCGTAACCTGGAAGGGTGAGCGTAGCGACCGAACAGCAGCCGTCCGGCCCCACGCCCTTGGTGGACACCCGTCCCCGATTGCGGGGGCACCTTCATTTCTGGTCCTTCTTCGGCGCCCTCGCGGGCGCCGCGGCTTTGATCAGCCTCGCCGCTTCGACGGTGTCCCCTATCGCCGCTTTGTCCACTTCGGTCTACGGCCTGACCGTGCTCGGCGTCTTCGGCGTCAGCGCGCTCTACCACCGTCGACTGTGGAGCCCGCGAGCCTACGAATGGATGAAGCGCGCCGACCATTCGATGATCTTCCTGTTCATCGCCGGCACCTACACCCCGTTCACCCTCCTGGCGATGTCCCAGCCCACCGGCTACATCGTGCTCGCCATCGTCTGGGGCGGCGCGATCGGCGGCGTCACGCTCAAAATGCTCTGGCCGAATGCCCCGCGCTGGCTCGGCGTGCCGATCTACATCGCACTGGGCTGGGTCGCCGTCTTCGTCCTGCCCGAACTGGGCGCCCACGCCGGTATCGCGGCGCTGGTCCTGCTGTGCGTCGGCGGTCTGTTCTACACGCTGGGCGCGGTCTTCTACGCCGTGAAGTGGCCGAACCACTTCCCGGATACGTTCGGGTACCACGAGTACTTCCACGCCTGCACGGTGCTTGCGGCCGTTTCGCACTATGTCGCGATCTGGCTCGCCATGTACTCCTAGCTGGGGTTTTACCCTTGTAGATCTTCCCCAAGGCCGTCATGCGGCCTGGCCGCTTCCCAGGTCGAAGACCTTCCCGGAGGCGTCGTCTCGCGACTCGTCGGCATCAGGTGTATATGGACGCGGAGCGTGAAGCCCTGGGCAGGCGTGCCCTAGGTAGTGCGCGATAGGACCTTCACACCCCGAGCCGGAACCACGTCGCCGGAACGGCAAACCGCCATGGTCAACGAGAAGAAGGTTCCCGGTCGACGTCGTCGAGCGAGAACCCGAACACCCCACCCGCCGAAGGCCGAGCCCGGTCGGGGATCTGGACCGCAGGCCGATACTGATGCGGCAGCGCCTTCAACACCGCCTGCGCCCGCTCCGCCGACCAAGGTTCACGAAGAGACTGGCGTTGGCTACAGAATCACGAGCGTTAGCGGCCTCTGCTCCACCCGAGCACATCATCGCCTACGACGATGGTGAAATCTTCTCCATCTGCATCCACGCCACCCCGACAGGTCAGCTGTTTTCAGTCCAGAATTGCTGGAGCCGCGCGATCGCCTCGGCCTTGGTCAGGCCGGCAACCTCTGACTCGGTGAGACCAACGCGCGAGAGCAGCATGTGCACGATATCCGCCGGAAGAGCCTCTGTCCGAGGTGCGGGCAATCCGCGATCCGGCTTTGCGCCGTCATGTACACACGCCCAGAAACACGGCTCGTCGACATCGAGCTGATCGCGGAGAATGTGCTTCCAGATGCTCTTCCCGTACCCCGTCCGGTCTACCGGATGTGAGATGCGGGTTCGCAGAATCCGCCCGTCCATCAGATCGAGTTCATAAGTGACATGGTGTGTGCCCGTGCGCCCGCGGGCGTTCCGAACTCTGCGCCACTCTTCAATCTGACAGAACGACTCGTGGTCCTTACGTGTGGGCTCCGGCCAGGTCACCGCGCAGCACCGACCAGCCAGTCTCGAAGTTGATCGTCATCGCTGAAGCTGATCATCTGAACCAGGCCCCAGTTGTCACGGTGGTTCGGAGCATCGAGCAAACGCATCTGCCAGTCCTCTGCGTATTCCCGCAACGCATCGACCATTTCGGTGATCGCCTCATCGAAAGTGGCGCCGTCCGCCGCGACCGGCAAGCCCGGAATGAACACGGACCAACCGTCCCCCTCGGCAACGACCTCAGCGGACGACGGCAGGATCGATGCGAGGAAATGGCGCAAACGCTCCACGTCCACTACGGCGGCCTGGACCGAATCTCGCCGAACCGTGGCAACGCGGCCCTTCTCGGCAGCATCGAGCAGATCCTTCAGATGTGCACGAGCTTCGGAGTAGCTGTCGTAATGAAGAGCTGACATGGCGGCCTCCCAGTCGAATCGATCGCCAGTCTGCCTCACGTACGTCACGTACGTCAAGTACTTCACGTACGTCGCACATGCCAGGCGGACCGCCGCTCTCTACCTGACCTGCGGGGACACACGCGTGTTCCCTCTGGCACAAGAAAGTGCCTTCTTCCGTAGGCTGCCGGCCGGACTCATGATCACCACCATGACCAAGCAATCCGGCCCACCACCCCGCATCCTCGACGACGCCGACCTCGAGAAGATCATCGCGACGCACACCTTCGGCGCCCTGGCGACGATCAAGCGTGACGGCCTGCCGCATCTGTCCACCGTCGTCTACACCTGGGATCCCGAGACCCGCGAGATCCGGATCAGCACCACCGAAGACCGCCTCAAGGTCAAGCATCTGCGCCGCGATCCCCGCGCCACCCTCCATGTGTCCAGTGAGGACCACTGGTCCTTCGCGGTCGCCGAAGGCAAGGTCGAGCTGTCCGAAGTCGACATCAGCACGGACGAGCGGAGGCTGTTCATCCACCTCCGGGCCGACCGCCTCTATGGGACGGCACTCGACATCGCCTAACGTACCCACCTGGGAAACGCCAGGCGAGGAGTCGTGCGATGTGGGAAAAGCGGATGGAGTGGCCGCTCAACGCCGCCGCGGTAGTGTTCCTGGCCGCCTACGCGTGGCCGATCCTGCAACCCTCCCTCGGCACGACGAGCAGAGTCTGGTGTGAGGTCGTCACCTGGTTGACCTGGGTGGTCTTCGCGGTCGACTACGGCGTCCGTCTCGCGCACGCGTCGGACAAGCGCGTCTTCCTGAAGAAGAACGTGTTCGACCTGGCGATCATCCTGTTGCCGCTGATCAGGCAGCTCCGCCTGCTCAGGTTGGTCACGGTGCTCAGCATCCTCAACCGCAATGCCGGCCTGTCGCTGCGCGGCCGCGTGGTGCTCTACACCGTCGGTGCGACGGCGCTGATCGTCTTCTGCTCCGCGCTCGCGGTGCTCGACGCGGAGCGGGCCGATCCGGAGGCGCCGATCACCGACTTCCCGGACGCACTCTGGTGGTCGATCACGACGATCACCACGGTCGGCTACGGCGACCGGTATCCCATCAGCGGCACCGGCCGGATGGTGGCGGTCGGGCTCATGGTGGCGGGGATCGCGTTGCTCGGTGTGGTCACCGCGACGCTGGCGTCGTGGCTGATCCGCCGGGTCGCCGAAGCCGAGGAGTCCGCGCAGACCGTCACCCGCGAGCACCTCGACGAGTTGGCCCGCGAAGTCAAGGCGTTGCGAGCCGAGCTCGCGGAGCAGCGCACAGCACAGGCCGACCTCGGCGAAGCCGACCTCAGCGAAGCAGCATCGGCGCGGCCAAGTACTGCTCGGGGATAGTGAACGCGTCCACGAGGGTCCGCGCGTGCGGGCGCAGGTCCGAACACAACGCGTTCACGGCGGCGGTGACGGCCTTCGAACGCCCGGAGGTCAAGCGGCCGTGCTCGAGGAACCAGCCACGGTCGGCCTCGATGTTCGCCAGCGCGTAGAGATCGCACACTCGCTCCAGCAGCTCCCGCGCCTCGGGATCGGGGCACCGCGGGATCGCGTCGACGAACGCCTCCAGCACCACTCGATCGACGTGAACACGACCTGCTCGCAGCACGTGGTCCTGAGCTGCGTTGAACACGCCGAATGGGTCGGAAGCGGCTTTACGCAGACGTTGCGCGACTCCGCCGAGTACGTGTTCTTCGCGGTCTTCGAAGAGCTTCAGGTGCCACTCGCGTGAGAACAGCACGTCACTGTCGTCGGCCTCGGTGAGCCGCTCGATGAACTTGCGCGCGGCGGTCCGCTCGATCACGGCCTCGACGAACTGCTCGGCGACGAACCGCGCGGTCGCGAGTGGACTGAGGTCTTCGAAGTGCTCCTTGTAGTTCGTCAGCAGGCCCTTCGCGACGAGCTGCAGCAACACCGTGTTGTCGCCTTCGAAGGTGGTGAAGACGTCGGTGTCGGCCTTCAGCCCGGCGAGCAGGTTCTCCGACAGGTACCCGGCGCCGCCACACGCCTCGCGGGCGGTCTGGATGGCGGCCGTGGCATGCCAGGTCGCGACGGCCTTGATCCCGGCCGCCCGTGACTCCAGTTCACGTTGTTCCTCCTCCGGCGCGTCCTCGGCGATGTCGTGGAGCTTGCCGACGAGCTGTTCCTGCGCGAAGTGCAGCGCATACGACGTCGCCAGTGCGGGCAGGAGTTTCCGCTGGTGGGCCCGGTAATCGAGGATGACGACCTCCTCTCCCCCGGCCGCGCGAACTGCCTCCGCCGCTCGCCGTACCGGACGGCCAGCGCCAGCGCCCGTTTCGTCGCGCTGCCCGCACTGCCCGCGACGCTGACCCGGCCGCGGATGAGCGTGCCGAGCATCGTGAAGAACCGGCGGCCGTCGCTCTCGATCGGGCTTGTGTACGTGCCGTCGTCGGCGACATCACCGAACCGGTTGAGCAAGGCCTCGCGCGGAACCCTCACTTGGGTGAAGCTCAGCCGTCCGTTGTCGACGCCGTTGAGCCCGGCCTTCCGGCCACAATCCTCGATTTCGACGCCCTGCGCGCTCTCGCCGCGGATCGGCACCAGGAACGCGTGCACACCGCGTGACTCGCCGCCGGTGATCAGCTGTGCGAACACCACCGCGAACTGTCCGTCGCGGGCGGCGTTGCCGATGTACTCCTTGGTGGCGTCCCGATCCGGAGTGTCCAGGACGAACTCGCGCGTGGCCGGATCGTAGGTCGCGGTGGTCCGCAGATGCTGGACGTCCGAGCCGTGCCCGTGTTCGGTCATCGCGAAACAGCCCAGCAGCTCAAGGTCCTTGATCTGCCGCAGATACCGCTCGTGATGGCGCTCGGTGCCGAGCAGTTGCACCGCTCCACCGAACAGCCCCCATTGGACGCCGGCCTTGACCATCAGCGAAAGATCGCCGAACCCGAGCATTTCGAACGACATCACCGACCCGCCGACGTCGCCACCGCCGCCGTAGGCCGGATCGAAACCGAGGCCGGGCCGGTCCGTGCTCGCGAGCAGCCGCAGCCGGTCGAGGACCTGGGCGCGGTGAGCCTCGACATCGAGATCGACCGGGTCCTGGAAGTCCTCCGCCGCCATCTGCGCACGGACCGCGCGACGCAGTTCGGCCCACCGTCCATCCAGGACGGCGGTGAGCGCGTCCGGGTCGATCTTCGCTGGAAGTCCTGGCGTGTCCATGATTCCTCCGATGCGGTGCGGTCGGGATCAGCCTGCCGCACCGCATCGGAACACGCAGGACGGCGTTAGACCGGTTTGCCGTTGATGGTCGTGTTGGTGAACTTCACGTTGTCGGTGTACTTGATCGTGTTCGTCGTGGTGGCGACGCCGTTGAACTTGCAGTTGGTCACCGTCAGCCCGCGGACGTGCGAGTTGGACAGCCCGCTCATGTTGAACGCCGCCTGACCGCACTTCGTACTCGACGAGTTGGTGACCGCGTACGGCCCGAACTGCGGGACGAAGGAGCCGGTCTGCCCGTTGTAATCCGGCCGCACGTGCACGATCGAGCGCGCGAACGTGCCGGAGAAGCTGTCGAGGTTGATGTTCTCGGAGAAGCCGCCGCGTTTGGTGTTGGATTTGACGTACAGCGCGTATTTGGTCTCGCCCTTGACCGCGATCTTGTACGCGTAGACGTTGCGGATACCGCCGGTCTGCTCGCTGCCGCAGGTGATGGCGCCCCAGTTGCCGTTCATCACGCAGTCCGCGACGACGATGTTCTGGCACGGCACGTTGATCCGCCTGCCGTCGGCGTCACGGCCGGATTTGATGGCGATGTTGTCGTCGTGCGCGCCGAGGTTGCTGTTCACGATCACGATGTGGTCGCACGATTCCGGGTCGCACGCGTCGGTGTTGGAATGCGCCGTACTCGCGTCGGTGGTGACGCCGTCGACGGTGACGTTCTTGCACAGTGTGGGATGCAGCTGCCAGAACATCGAGTTCTTCAGCGTGATGCCCTGAATGAGCACGGTGTCGCACGAGTACGGCTCGACGAACGACGAGCGCATGGTGTGCCCGGAGCCTGGGACGATCCGCTTCTCGGGCGGGGTTCCCTTGGACACCAGCGATTCCAGGTACGCGCGGTCGTTGCCCTTGTTCCATGACGACGTGCTGTTCGCGTCGAGGGTGCCCGGGCCGGTGAGCGCGATGTTCGTTTCCTTGTAGGCGTAGATCATCGGCGACCGGTTGATGCATTCGATGCCCTCGTAGCGGGTGAGGACGTTGGGGAACTTCGAGGAGTCGCCGCTGAACTTGAGCACGGCGCCCGAGGCGAGGTGCAGGTCGACGTTGCTCTTGAGGTACACGGCACCGGTCACGAAGGTGCCTTTCGGGACGACGACGTGCCCACCGCCCCGCGCGTTGGCGGTGTCGATCGCCTTCTTGATCGCGGCGGTGTTGTCGGTCTTGCCGTCGCCCTTCGCGCCGTAGTCGAGGACGGAGAACGTCTTGTCCGGGAAGACCGGGAGCTTCGTCTGGGCGACGATGTCGTTGGCCGCCGGCCAGGGGAGGTCGGGTACGGCGACCGCGTACGGGCGGGGAGCCGCCGAGGCGGTGGGGGCCGGCAACGGGGCGGCCGCCGCCGCGCCTGCCACCGCCAGCCCGCCCTTGATCAGCTGCCGCCGGGTGAACCTGCCGTCCATGACGCCTTCTTTCGCAAGAGAGACTCGTTGTCACGACGGCGGAACCACGGCACTGACCGTGTCGGTGGTACCTGCCCAATGTATTGGCGAGCGGCGCGCTGGTCCAGACCTGTCACCCGCCGCTCGCGTTCGGTCAGGAAAGGTCCGGGCCCTCCGACTTGAGGTCGTCCACCTTGCTCATCGCCTCGCGGAGTTCGGCGAGCCACGCGTCGGCGTGCTGACCGACGAGGCGCACCGCCCAGGCCAGGGCTTCCGACCGCGACCGGGCGACGCCGGCGTCGACGAGGGTGTCGAGGACCAGGCGTTCCGGCTGCCGCAGCCGGGTCATCACCGGTGCGGAATGCGTGGTGAACAGCTGCCGCGAGCCACCGAGACTCGCGCCCCAGGCGACCTTGCGCTGGTAGCGGTGCTCGGCCTGCCGTGCGATCTCGATGCGCTCGTCGCGGGTGTCCTCACGGAAGCGGCTGATCCGGCCGTCCTCGGCCGCCGCTCGCGCCGCGTCGTCGGCGTAGTCGCCGGTGAGGGGCTGAAGCTCGCCGACGATGATGATCTCCTCGCGATCCACCGTGACCTCGGCATCTCCGACGAACCAGTCATCGGGAAGCCGTCCGCCGAACCAGGCGGCCGCGTCGTCCGCCGACGGGATCTCGGCCTGCTGCCAGCCGCCCCGGCCCTTCCATCCGCCGCGTCCCATATGCCTCGCCATCCTGAAGTAGGTGTGCATGATCGCCTCCGCGATTACATGATTACATCGCTACTGACGCTACGCGCGTAACTGGCGAGAAGCACCCGTGTTCTCCCCCGGCGAACCTCGACGAGTCCGGCGCTCTAGGCGAGCTGAGCGCGAAGGTCGTCAGCGGTGGTGACGGGCCGCTCGCATACGTAACCCCGGCACACGTACGCGGCCGCCCCACCGTCGACCAGCGGCCGGTCGGCGAGCAGCGGGACACCTTCGGCATCGGGAACCCCGCCCACGACGACCCCGCCGTCCGGCACTGAGGCGATAGCGGTGACCAGCAGGTTCTTGCGGGAGGCGGCATCCGGACCCACCACGGCCACCTGGACCGGACCGGCGGCCGCGGCCTCGGCGACCGTCAGCCAGTGCCCGGCGAACCGCGGCGCGCGGGACGCGAGCCGTCCCGCTCGGGCCAGAGCCTGCTCGGCCGCGTCGCGGTAGCGGCCGACCTGGTCGTGTCCGGCCAGCACGGACGCGGTCAGCAAGGCGTTCGCGAGCGCCGAGGCTCCCGATGGACTCGCGTTGTCGGTCGGGTCGGAAGGGCGTTGCACCAGCACTTCCGCGTCGTCCGCCGTGTCGTAGTAGGACCCCTGGGAGTCCAAGACCCCGAAGTGGGCCAGCGCGAGGTCGAGCAATGTGACCGCGTCGGCCAGCCAGCGCGGGTCGCCGGTCGCCTGGTGGAGTTCGAGCAGGCCTTCGGCGAGGCAGGAGTAGTCCTCCAGCACTCCGGCGGATGTGCCGACGACGCCGTTCCGCGACGTCCGCCGCAGCCGCCCGTCCACGAAGTGCGTGTTCATCAGGAAAGCCGCGGCGCGAGCGGCCGCATCGATCCACTGTGGACGATCGAACTGAGCGCCCGCCTTGGCCAGGGCGGTGATCGCGAGACCGTTCCAGGCGGCGATGACCTTGTCGTCACGTGCGGGCTGAGGACGTTCGTCCCGTACGGCCAGCAGCGCACGCCGGACCCGTTCGTAGCGCTCGGAGTCCTCCGGATGCGGCTCGCGCAGCCGCAACGTCGAGGTGCCGTGCTCGAAGTTGCCCCGCTCGGTCACCTGGAACAGCTCGGCGGCCCACGCCCCGTCCTCCTCACCGAGGACCTCGACGAGCTGTGCGGGCGTCCACACGTAGGTGAGGCCCTCGACGCCGTTGGTGTCGGCGTCGAGAGACGCGGCGAACCCGCCCTCGGCCGTCCCCAGGTCCCTCAACAGGAAACCGGCGGTCTCCTCGACCGTCCGCCGCGCGTACTCGAGACCCGTGACGCCATGGAGCTGCGCAGCGAACCGCAGCAGCAAACCGTTGTCGTACAACATCTTCTCGAAATGCGGCACTTCCCAGTCCGCGTCGACGGAGTAGCGCGCGAAACCACCGGCCAGCTGGTCGTTGAGCCCGCCGAGTGCCATCGCCTCGGCCGTGCGCTTCACCGGAACGAGGGCCTCCTCGGAGCCGGTGCGCTCGTAATGGCGGAGCAGAAAGGCGAGTGCCATCGTCGGCGGGAACTTCGGCGCTCCCCCGAAACCGCCGGACCTCTGGTCGAACTCCTTGTTCAGCAACGCGACCGCGGACTCGAGCGCCGAACCGTCCACAACAGACTCCGGGAGCGGACCGCTCTTCTCGGCGAGATGCGCGATGATCTGCTGCGCACCGGAACGCAGCTCGTCCGGGCGCTCGGACCAGGCTTCGGTGACGGCCACGAGCAACTGCGAGAACGATGGCATCCCCGGCCGCGGCGCCGGCGGGTAGTAGGTGCCGCAGTGGAACGGCTCGCCCTCCGGGGTCAGGAAGCACGTCATCGGCCAGCCGCCCTGACCGGTCATGGCCTGCGTGGCCGTCATGTACACCGCGTCGATATCCGGCCGTTCCTCGCGGTCGACCTTGATGTTGACGAAGTTCGCGTTCATGAGGGTCGCCGTGGCTTCGTGTTCGAACGACTCATGCGCCATGACATGACACCAATGGCAGGCCGCGTACCCGACCGACAGCAGGATCGGCACGTTCCGCCGTTTCGCCTCGGCCAGCGCCTCTTCACCCCAGGGCCACCAGTCCACCGGGTTGTCGGCGTGCTGGAGCAGGTACGGGCTGGTCGCGGCCTTCAGGCGGTTCGACATACCCCCAGCCTAGGGCTCGTGAGTGGTGGTAGTGACGGTTAGAACCGTCACTACCACTCACGAGGCCTTAGGGGCTACAGCGGAGCGTGGCGGCGGCCCAGTCGGCGTGGTCGAGCCCGTTGCCGTCACCGCCGTCGTCGACCCGCAACCGCAGGGTCGTCACGCCGGTGACATCGACGGACACGGTTTGCGCCTGATCGCCACCGGAGATCGGGTCGCCCGCCCACTTCCGCTGTCCGTCACCGAGGACTTCGAACGACACCTTGCCACCGCCGCCGGTCTCGTCGTCGATTCCCGCGGACGCGGTGAACGTCGAGCACCGGCCACCGAGGTACACGTCCACATTGGACACCGCGTGGACGCCGAGACCGGTCGGGTACTCGGTTCCGGCTATCCGGATCGGTCCGCCGTCACCACCGCCGTTCTCCCCGTTGCTGCGATCCCGTTCGACCGGGCCCCACCCGTTCTCGGCGAGCAGGAAGTCGAGCTTGCTCACCGCGACCTCGCCACGCGGCGCGGCGGGCATCCCGGTGAACTCGGCCTGCGCGCCGACCGCGATCTTCCGGCCGTCCGGCAGCACCCCGGTGACGTCCGCGGTCACCAGTCGTTTACCGCCCGGCGCGGTTTCCGGCCTGCTCACCGTCGCCTTCACCTGGGCGGACGCGCCGGGTGCGAGCTTGCCGAGCGTGCCTTCGGTCTTCACCGACCAGCCTTCGGGCACCTGGAAGGCGGCCGTTGCCGCGTCGAGCGGAACACCGCAGTCGTTGGTCACGGTCAGGGTGACGTCGGCGGAGCCGCCGGCCTCGATCGTGCCCGTCTCCGGCGACATCTTCGCGGCAGGCTCGCAGACGACCGGACCACGCGGTGCGCCACCGCCCCGGACCTCCTCGGAGCTCAGCGGACGCAGGGTCACCGAGAACGCGTGCTCGCTGTCCGCCGCCGTGCGGTAGCCCGGCAGCGGCGCATGGAACGTCTCGCTCACGCCGCTGACCTTGTTCCCGACGTGCAGCGTGTTCCAGCCCTTGTTCCGCTGCAGCGCGAACGGGTAGGCCGCCCGGTCGATCTCGTCGTAGCCGCTCACCGCGACCTGCAGATCGCCCGAGACGAGCAGACCACCGGTCCGGCCGTCGGTCAGCGTCGCCCACCTGACATCACTGTGGTTGCCATAATCCTGCGGCCGGTAGTACTCGAGGAACTGCTTGTCCACAGTGGACTGGTAAACCCCGATCGGACTGCCTTCCGCGCGGTCGTCGTAGTTCTCGACCGGACCGCGGCCGTAGAAGGAGAACTTCTGGAACTCCTGCGGCGTCCTGAGACTGAACCCGATCTTCGGCAGGTACGACGTGTTCCGGACCTGGCCCTTGGGATCGACGCGCTGGGAGATCCGGACCTCACCGTTGCCGCCGACGTGGTAGCTCAGCGTCTGGTCGATCGAGGCATCGGTGACGCCTGGCGCGGCGGCGTTCGACTTGACCGAGATCTCGACCTCGTCCTTGCCCGGCTTCACCGTGACGGCACCGGGCGTGGTGACCAGCCTGTCGAGCCCGGCCTTCCGCCAGCCGCTGTCCTCTTGGTACATCTCGTTCGCCACCAGGCGCCAGACGTCCAGCTGCGGTCCGCCCTTGAGTAGTTCGGCGCCGCGGACATTCATCGACGTCAGGTTTCCCTTGGCGTCGAAGCCGTACTTGAAGTCCTTTCCGGACACAGTGGTTCCCTCGGGTGACTGCCGGACGTCGAGCTTCCCGGCGGGTTCGGCGGCCGCGATGCCCGCGACCTGCCTGCCGCCCGCACCGAACTGGTCGTAGGCGACGACCTGTCCGCGGTCCGCCCAGACCGTCCGGCCCTTCTGCACGGCCTCGAGGGTGACGAACCGTTCGAGCCCGTCCCGGTTAGGCGGCCACTTCGGCAGTTGCACGGTTTCGGTCGCACCGGCGGCGATCCGCAACGGCTGTTCCCCGGAGGCGACGGTCCGCGCGCCTTCCTTGACGTTCCACCGCAACTGGAGATCGTCCGTACCGATGAAGGAGCGCTCGTTCTTGACCGAGATCTTCCCGTCGCCGAGATCGGCGAACCGCAGGGGCGCGTGCACCCAGGTCAGCTGCGCGGTCTCCGGCTGAGGCGTGCGGTCTGGGTTGACGACGCCGTCGATCCCGCCCATCCCGGCGCCGTACGACAGGTAGGTTCCCTTGTCGTCGACCCGGTCGAAATCGAGCGCCAGCAAGGAATCCCTCTTCGGATCCTGCTGCAGGTCGGCGGCCGTCAGTCCCTTGTAGTAGACGCGGACGTCATCGAGGACGCCGTTCGTCATCCGAGTGGTGGCGTTCTCCTGATGCGTGTCGATGTTGCGGCCGACGTTCACCGGCTGCCAGGTGCGGTCGATCGCGCCGGCGTACTCGGTGCTGCCGACCTCCTTGCCGTCGACGAGCAGCCGCAGCACCTTCCCATCGAAAGTGCCCGAGACGCGATGCCAGTTGCCCCACCAGTCCTGCGGTGCGGGAGCCTTCACCGACTTCTTGCCACCGCCGGCGACGGAGAACTCGAGCGTCTTGTCGTCGGCCATCCCGAGCCCGTAGGAGCTCCCCTTGCTGACGATGGTGAAGTCACCACTCCACGCCGTCGGCTTGACCCAGGCGTCGAGAGTGAGCGCGCTTCCGACGTCGTCGAGCCGCTTGTCACGGTAGACCTCGACGTAATCGTCCAAACCGGACAGCGAGAGCGCCTTGCCGCGGCGACCGTCCACTTGCGACGGCATTCCGGTGAGCCAGGAGAGGATGCCGCTCGGCGACGAATCAGGTGTGGTCTTCAACGGCAGATCGATGTTCTGGTCCGCCCAGTCCCAGATGAACCCGCCCTGAGCCGACGGATAGCGGCGGATGACGTCCCAGAACTCCTTGAACCCGCCGAGGCTGTTGCCCTGCGCGTGTTCGTACTCGCCCATGATGATCGGTTTGGTCGTCTTCTTGACGGCCTCTTCCAGACCGGGACGGCCGTCGGCGGAGGTGAACGGCGCGGAATAGCGCGGGCCGGCGATGTCGGCGAACGGCGCGTCGCCGTCCGGCGAGTTCGGCTGGTGATACAGCGGGCGGCTCGGGTCGGCCTTCCGCGTCCAGTCGGCCATCGTGTAGTGCGCTTTCCCCAGTCCTGCTTCGTTTCCGAGGTCCCACATGAAGACGCTGGGGTGGTTCTTGTCGCGCTCGACCATGGCGGTGTGGCGGTCCATGAACGCGGTCTGCCATTCGTCGCGTTCGGCGAGGCAGTTGTCCGGGCAGCCGTCGTGGTGATGAGTCTCGATGTCGACCTCGTCGTTGATCCACAGCCCGTGTTTGTCCGCGATGTCGTAGAGCAGCGGGCCGCTCGGGTAGTGCGAGGTGCGGACGGCGTTGATGTTGAACTGCTTCATCAGCCGGAAGTCCCGCCACACCTCCTCGGGTTTGACCGCGCGGCCGTTCTCGGCGCTGGTCTCGCTGCGGTTGGTGCCCTTGATCAGGACGCGCTTGCCGTTGATCAGCAGCACCTTGTCCTTGATCTCGATCTTGCGGAAGCCCGCGGGCTGACTGGTCACCTGAACCGTGCGGCCGGACGGATCAGTCAGTTCGACGACGACCTTGTAGAGGTTCGGCGTCTCGTCGGACCAGTGCGCGGGCCTCGAAACCGGCGTCGACAGGGTCGCGGTTTCGCCGGTGATGTCACCGTTCGCGGTCGCGACCGGTTTGCCCGCCGGGTCGAACAGGGTCGCCCGCGCCTTGTAAGTGCCGGGCGCGCCGCCCTTTCGCTTCAGTTCGAGGTCGACGCCGAGTTTGCCTTCGCGGTACTGGTCGTCGAGTTCGGCCCGGATCCCGATGTCCTGCACGAAGGTCTGTGGCGTCGAGTAGACATTGACCGAGCGGAAGATGCCGGCGAAGCGCCACTGGTCGTAGTCCTCGAGGTGCGCGCCGGCGGACCAGCGGTGCACCTGGACGGCGATGGTGTTGCGGCCGGGATGCAGCTTGTCGGTGATGTCGAATTCGGCGGGCGAATAGCCACCTTGGTCGTATCCGGCGTACTTCCCGT
Organism: uncultured Actinomycetota bacterium; assembly: GCA_963766045.1. Lineage (GTDB taxonomy): Bacteria > Actinomycetota > Actinomycetes > Mycobacteriales > Pseudonocardiaceae > Amycolatopsis. Next base: position 1,519,835 of record CAVXYN010000004.1, read on the forward strand.
TGACCCAGACGAAGTATCCGCTCGTCACGCCCTCGAAGCGGATGAACTCGCGGCGGTCCTTCCAGTCCGCCGGGAGGTCGAAGGTGCGCACATAAGCGCCCGTGGGGTTGCCGTCACGGGGCACCTTGGGCGGATCGTCCGGCCACATCTCGGTCGGGATGTTGCGGAACATCGGGTGGTCGAGGCCGTCGGTCTGCCACGTATGCGGCACCGAGACCGTGCGCCATTTCGAAGTGTCGTAACCCTCGGCGTAGAAACCGGCCGGGACCTTGTCCGGCCGGTCCGCCATGGCGATCTTCCAGTTCCCGTCCAGCGAGCGCGTCCACCTGGCACCCGCGTTGACATCGTTGTCGGCGGCCAAGCTTTCAACTTGATTCAGATCCACGTGGTGCGGTTCCTGGCCCTCGCCGACCATCTGAGGGTTGTCGAGGTAGGTGTAGACGTCCGAAGGTGGATCAGCCGCCGCCACCGACGGTGGAGCCACCAGACCACCCGCGCCCATCGCGGCGAGAAGAATGGTTAGGGACCAGCGACGACTCCGGCGCATGGGCGTCTCTCTCTCAGTGAAAGAACACGAGCTCCAGGACCGCACGCGCGGCGAGCGAGCGATCACACAGAAAGCGACATTAGGCAACGAAAACCACCAACAGCAAGAGTGTCCGGAAAGTTTGTCTCGCGAAATCCAGGCGCGCCATCGAGCGGGAACCGACACACTGAACCGGTGTTGCTGACCATTACGACCACGCGTCCACCCGCCACCGACCTGGGTTTTCTCCTGCACAAACATCCGGAGAAGGCCCAGCCGTTCACGCTCTCGGCAGGGACGGCACACGTGTTCTACCCGGAGGCGTCCGACGACCGCTGCACGGCCGCGCTGCTCGTCGAAATCGACCCGATCGCCCTGGTGCGCAACGGCGCGACGTCGTTGACCCAGTACGTCAACGACCGGCCGTACGCGGGTGGTTCGTACCTGGCGGTGGCCCTGCGGACGGTGTTCACCACGGCGATGGCCGGCCGGTGCGCGAACCGGCCCGAGCTGGTCGACGAACGCTTCCCGCTCCAGATCCACGTGCCGTCGCTGACCGCCCGCGGCGGTGCGGAGGTCGTGCACAAGCTGTTCGAGCCGCTCGGCTGGCAGGTCGAGACGACGCCGATCCCGCTGGACCCGGAGTTCCCGCAGTGGGGCGATTCGCGCTATGTCGACCTCCGTCTGACCGGAAGCCGGCGAGTCGCCGACGCGTTGCGGCACCTGTACGTCCTGCTGCCCGCGCTCGACGGCGACAAGCACTACTGGGTCGGCCAGGACGAGGCCGACAAGCTGCTTCGCGCCGGTGACGGCTGGCTCGCCGACCACCCGGAACGCGAGCTGATCACCAACCGGTACCTCGAACGGCGTCGCCCGATCGTCTCGTACGCGCTCGCACAGCTGGCCGAGGCGGACGACGTGCCCGCCGAGGCCGAAGCGCTGGTCACCGAGCTGCCGGATCGGCCGGAACCGCTGGCCGTCCAACGCCAGGGCAGTGTGCTCGCCGCGCTCCGGGCCGCCGGCGCGCGACGTGTGCTCGACCTCGGATGCGGTGGAGGTGCGCTGCTGAAGGTGCTGCAGAAGGAACCGTCCTTCACCGAGATCGTCGGCATCGACGTGTCCGCGGGTGCGCTCGACATCGCCGACAAGCGGCTCAAAGACAAGTCCCGGATCACGTTGCGGCAGTCCGCGCTGACCTACGCCGACCCGTCGCTGGCGGGCTACGACGCCGCCGTGCTGATGGAGGTCATCGAGCACGTCGACGAGGAACGTCTGCCCGCGTTGGAACACGCCGTATTCGGCATCGCCGCGCCGCGCACCGTGCTCGTCACCACGCCGAACGCCGAGTACAACCGGCATTTCGAATTCCTCGGCGAGGGCCGGTTCCGGCACGACGACCACCGGTTCGAGTGGACTCGCGAAGAGTTCCGTTCGTGGGCGGAAGGCGTCGCCTCGCGGCGCGGCTACGACGTCCGCCACCTGCCGGTGGGACCCGAGGACCAGGAATCAGGACCGCCGACCCAAATGGCCGTTTTCACCTCTCGGAAGGAGGCCGTGGCATGAAGCTGACCATCCCGGATATGTCCCTCGTCGTGCTCGTCGGTGCCTCCGGCTCGGGCAAGTCGACGTTCGCGCGGACGCATTTCGCTCCGACGCAGGTGCTGTCCAGCGACTTCTTCCGCGGCCTCGTCGCGGATGACGAAAACGACCAGAGCGCGTCGGCCGCGGCGTTCGACACCCTCCACTATGTCGCGGCGAAGAGGCTCGAAGCCGGCCGAATCACGGTCATCGACGCCACGAACGTCCAGCGCGCTTCGCGGGCAAGCCTGCTGAAGCTCGCGAAGGAGTACGACGTCCTTCCGACGGCGATCGTCCTCGACCTGCCGCTGAAGGTCTGCGAGGTACGCAACTCCTCGCGGCCGGACCGCGACTTCGGCGAGCACGTGATCCGGCGCCAGCGCGGCGAGCTCCACCGGTCGCTGAAGTCGTTGGAGCGTGAGGGTTTCCGGCGTGTCCACGTGCTGAGAAGCGAAGCCGAGGTCGCCGAAGCGGAGATCGTCGTCGAGCCGCTGCGGAACGACCGCCGAGAGGTGACCGGACCGTTCGATGTCATCGGCGACGTCCACGGCTGCGCCGAGGAACTGGAGGAACTGCTCACCGAACTGGGCTACGCCGACGGCGTGCATCCCGAGGGCCGCACCGCGGTGTTCGTCGGCGACCTCGTCGACCGCGGACCGGACACCCCGGGCGTGCTGCGGCGCGTCATGGCCATGGAGGAGACGGGCAACGCACTGGTCGTCTGCGGGAACCACGAGCAGAAGCTGGTCCGCGCGCTCAACGGGCGCAAGGTCCAGCACACACACGGACTCGCGGAGTCGCTGGAGCAACTGGGCGCGCAGGACGAGGAGTTCCGTGCGAAGGCCCACGCGTTCTGCGAAGGGCTCATCGCGCACTACGTCCTCGACGGCGGCAAGCTCGTCGTCGCGCATGCCGGGCTGCCCGAGAAGTTCCACGGCCGGGCGTCCGGTCGTGTGCGGAGCACGGCGCTCTACGGCGACACCACCGGCGAGACCGACGAATACGGTCTGCCGGTCCGACTGCCGTGGGCGCGCGACTACCGCGGCACCGCGATGGTCCTTTATGGACACACGCCGACGCTGGAACCAGAGTGGGTCAACGGGACCATGTGCCTCGACACGGGCTGCGTCTTCGGCGGGAAGCTGACCGCCTTGCGTTACCCGGAGCGGGAAGTCGTCTCGGTCAAGGCGCGGAAGGTCTGGTACGAACCGACACGTCCGCTCGAACCGGAGCGGCCGCTGGCCGGGCGCGAGCCCGCGGTGCTGGAGCTCGGCGACGTCACCGGCAAGCGGATCATCCAGACCCACCACCATGGCCGGGTGGGCGTTTCGGCGGAGCAGTCCGCCGCGGCGCTCGAGGTGATGAGCCGGTTCGCGGTCGACCCGCGCTGGCTGCCGTACCTGCCGCCGACGATGGCGCCTTGTTCGACGTCCACGTTGGAGGATTACCTCGAACACCCCGAGGAGGCGTTCGCGGAGTTCCGTGCCGCGGGCGTGCAATCCGTTGTGTGCGAGGAAAAGCATATGGGTTCGCGGGCGGTCGTGCTGGTGTGCCGTGACGACGACGTCGCGCCCGCACGCTTCGGGATCAGCGGTCCGGGCGCGGTGTACACCCGGACCGGGCGGCCGTTCTTCACCCCTTCGCAGAACGCCGGGCTTCTGGCCGGGGTGCGCTCGGCGGCCGCGGATCTGTTCGAGGAACTGAACACGGGATGGCTGCTGCTCGACGCCGAATTGCTGCCGTGGAGCGCCAAGGCGGGATCGCTGATCTCGGGTCAGTACGCGGCTGTAGGCGCGGCGGCGCAATCGGTGCTGCCCGCCGCCGTTTCGGCCTTGACGGCCGCCGGTTCTCGCGGCGTCGACGTGGGTGACCTGCTGTCACGCACCCGGCTCCGGGAGTCCACTGTGGACTCTTACCGGGATGCGTACCGGCGATACTGCTGGCCGACCGACGGTCTCGACGGCGTCCGGCTCGCGCCGTTCCAGCTGCTGGCGTCAGAGGGCCGGTCATACCACGAACGGCCGCACGACTGGCACCTTTCGCAGCTGGACCGGCTCACCGGCGACCTCTTCACGCGCACCAGGACACTGGCCGTCGACACGACCGACCCGGCGTCGGTGTCGCGCGGCGTCGAGTGGTGGCAGGACCTGACGGGCGCGGGCGGCGAAGGCATGGTCGTCAAACCGGCCGCGAACCTGACCCGCGGCGCACGCGGGCTGGTGCAGCCGGGGGTGAAGGTGCGCGGGCGCGAGTACCTGCGGATCATCTACGGGCCCGACTACACCCTGCCGGAGAACCTTTCGCGGCTGAAGAAGCGGGGGCTGAACCGGAAGCGGGCGCTGGCCTTGCGCGAGTACGCGCTGGGACTGGAGGCACTGGAGCGACTCACGCGCGGGGAGCCGTTGTGGCGGGTGCACGAATGCGTGTTCGCCGTGCTGGCACTGGAGTCGGATCCGGTCGATCCTCGCCTTTGACCCTGTTCCGAAACGCTATGAACGGTCCGTTCCTTGCAAATTTTGCAAGGAACGGACCGTTCATAGCGTCGAGGGCGCTGTGGGTCAGTCCGACTTGGTGGCGGGACGCTCGGCCGAATCGGCCTCGGGCTTCTCCCCCGGAGCGGACTCGTCGCCGGACCTCTCGGCAGGTGCCTTGACGTCGGGGGTCTCGGCCGGGTCGTCGAAGCTTTCCGGCACGCGCTTGAGGTGCTTGGTCATCGACCGCACCAGCAGCGCGACGGCGATCAGGAACAGGATCAGGACGAGGAAGCCCACCGGCGACGACTTGCCGAAGTCCTCACCCTGGCCGCCGTTGTCGCCGTTTCCGGGCTGCTGCGCCAGGAACTGCGACGACGCCGTCACCGGAATGACAGCGAACGCCGGCACGAAGAAACTCATCTATCCCACCTTCTCCTCGACCCCGGCGAACAGATCGTCCTCCGGCAGGGTGCTGTCCACAAGTGAGCGGACCAGTTCGTACTCCTCGGTCGGCCAGACCTCACGCTGCAGATCCAGCGGGACGGCGAACCAGCGGCTGTTCGGGTCGATCTGGGTGGCGTGCGCCTTCAGCGCCTCGTCACGCTGCTCGAAGTATTCACCGCATTCGACGCGGGTGGTCACCCGCTCCATGACGTCGGCCTTCTCCGGGTCCCACGACTTGAGCCACTCCTCGTACGGCGACTCCAGGCCGCGGGCGATCAGGCCCTCGTGGAACGCGGTCATCCTGGCCCGTGAGAACCCGTGCACGTAGTACAGCTTCACCGGTCGCCACGGCTCGCCCGCGTCGGGGTAGCGCTCCGCCTCGCCGGCGGCGTCGAAGGCCGCGACCGAGATCTCGTGCGTACGGATGTGATCGGGGTGCGGGTACCCGCCGTTCTCGTCGTAGGTGACGATGACGTGCGGGCGGAACTCGCGGATGACCTTGACCAGCGCCCCGGTGGACTCCTCGAGCGGGATGACCGCGAACGAGCCCTCGGGCACCGGAGGCAGCGGGTCCCCCTCGGGCAGCCCCGAGTCGATGAAGCCGAGCCAGTTGTGGCTCACGCCGAGGATCTTGGCCGCGCGGGCCATCTCCTCCCGGCGGATCTCGGTCATGTTGGCGATCACGTCGGGTCGGTTCATCGCCGGGTTCAGCACGCTGCCCGCTTCGCCGCCGGTACAGGTCACGACCATGACCTCGTGCCCTTCGGCGGAGTACTTGGCCAGCGTGGCGGCGCCCTTGCTCGACTCGTCGTCGGGGTGCGCGTGCACCGTCATCAGGCGCAGGCGTGACTTAGGCAGTTCATCGGCTCGCACCATGCTCCGAACGTCCCCTTCTCGTTCCGTATTCCGCCCGACCCTGCCTGCCGCGCCCGCGCGGGCGGCGCGGATACTCGAGCAGGAACCACTCGCATACGGCTCCATTGTCCCTGCGGGTACGACAAGACGAACCGGGAGGCCCTGGTTGAGCACGGGACAGGATGCTTCCACCGCGGAAAGCACCCGGACGGCCCTGCCCGAGGGCCGCTACGGGAAGACCCGCGGTACGCGTCCCCGCCGCTGGCGCAGTCTGCTGTTCGGAGTGGTCGCGCTGCTGGTCAGCGGCACCATCGCCTACGTGGCGTACGCGAACTTCGGCAGCGCGCCCATCGAGGGCGAGCGTGTCTTATTTTCCGAGAAACCGGACAACGCGATGGAAATCACCATCAACGTGACCAGGAACGACCCGGATCGTGCGGGTGTGTGCGTGGTCCGGGTCCGCGACAAGGCCGGCGCCGAAAGCGGCCGCAAAGAAGTACTGGTTCAGCCCGGAGCGAAGAACAGCAGGGTGACTACCACCATCAAGAGCATCGGACGACCGGTGACAGCTGATATCTTCGGATGCTCGTACGACGTACCACGGTACTTGTCAAGGCCATAGCGGCCAACGGGGTGAAACACGCGCCCAACGCCGACGCGCGACCGAATTGACCGGCGGCGATGCCGCGCGCCGTGTTACTCTGATCTACCGGCACGGCCCAAGACGGGCCGTGTTTTTCCTTTATCTCAGCCAGGCCGGCACGCCATGCCGGCCTGGACGCCGGCTTGTACACCCAAGCCTGGCAGGCCCTACGAGGAGATGGTGACCGTGAGCGACACAAAGGTGACCTGGCTGACCCAGGATGCCTACGACAGGCTCAAGCAGGAACTCGACCAGTACATCGAGCTCCGCCCGGTCATCGCTGCGAAGATCAACGACAGCCGGGAAGAGGGCGACCTCAAGGAGAACGGCGGCTACCACGCCGCCCGTGAGGAACAGGGGCAGCACGAGGCCCGCATCCGTCACCTCCAGGAGCTCCTCCGCTCGGCGAAGGTGGGCGAGCCGCCCGCCAACGACGGCATCGCGGAACCGGGCAAGGTCCTCACCGTGCGCTACGACGGTGACGACGAGGACGAGAAGTTCCTCTTGGCAACCCGTGAAGAAGGCACCGAAGGCGAGCTGGACGTGTATTCGCCCGAGTCGCCCCTCGGCAAGGCGCTGCACGGCGCCAAGGAGGGCGAGACCCGCGAGTACGAACTGCCCAACGGCAGCATCCAGAAGGTCACGCTCGTCAAGGCCGTGCCCTACACCGGTAAGTAAGCCATACAGCGCGCCCGGCCGACCATGGCCGGGCGCGCATACAAGCGGCTAGCGTGTCCCCCTGAATCATCTGGGAGGACACCATGAGCGACCTGCCGATCTGCGTGCTGTGCGGCACGCAGTACGCGGAACCCCGGACCGACTGCCCGATCTGCGAGGACGAACGTCAGTACGTCCTGCCGTCGGGTCAGCACTGGACCGATCTGAAGACCCTTCGCGAGAGCGGGACGTACGCCGCGCGCGTCGAAGAGCAAGGCCCCGGCCTCATCGGTGTCGGGTCCACCCCCAATTTCGCCATCGGTGAGCGGGCTCTGCTCGTCAAGGCCGAATCCGGCAACTTCCTGTGGGACTGCGCCGGCTACCTCGACGACGACCTGGTCGCGAAGGTCAACGAACTCGGCGGCATCAGCGGGATCGCCATCAGTCATCCGCATTACTACACGACGATGGTCGAGTGGGCCCACACCTTCGACGTGTCCGTCTACCTGCACGAGAACGACCGGCAGTGGATCGGCAGGCCGGATCCGGCCATCCAGCTGTGGAGCGGCAAGACCCTCGACGTCGCCCCCGACCTGCGCCTGATCAACCTCGGCGTGCACTTCGCAGGCGGGACGGTGCTGCACTGGCCGGGCGGCGAGAACGGCCGCGGCGCGGTGCTCTCGGGCGACATCCTGCAGGTCATCCCTGACCGGCGGTTCGTCGGCATGATGTACAGCTACCCGAACCTCGTCCCCGAGCGGCCCGAGATCGTCCGCCGGGCGGCCGAGACGATGGATCCGTACGAGTTCGACGCGATCTACGGCGCCTGGTGGGACGCGATCATCCGCACCGACGGGCACGAAGCGGTCCAGCGCTCGGCGAAGCGGTACCTGGCCCAGGTCTCGTGAGTGGTAATGACGGTTAGGGCCAACGGTCACTTGGCGACCTACGGTGCTGCGGCAGCCCTGGCGTGCCATGAACGGTCCGTTCCTTGCAAATTTTGCAAGGAACGGACCGTTCATGGCGCCCTGGCTGGGGCTGCCAATGTCCGGGGCTAGCCGTCGCGACCGGCCGCCGCAAGTGCGTGAGGGCCACCCTCACGGACTCCCGGCCCCGGTACGCGGCGCGACCACCGGTGTCCGAGTGGTCCAGTCTCGTGAGTGGTAATGACGGTTCTAACCGTCATTACCACTCACGAGGTTCTCGCCAGCCGCTCCAGCAACGGCCGCACCCGCGGCGGCACCGGCGTCGAAAGGGCGATCGACGTCGACGTCCGCCGGACGTACGGCGCGCCGACCACCTCGTCGACCACCCGCTGCAGGTCGTCGTTGTTGCGCGCCACCATCCGCACGAAGAGGTCGCCCTGACCGGTGGTCGCGTGCACCTCGCACACCTCGTCGATCGCGGCCAGCGCCTCGGCGACCTCGGCTCGGCGGCCCTGCGCGATTTCGAGCACGGCGAACGCGGTGAGGCCGTAGCCCATCGCGGCGAGGTCGAGTTCGGGCGGGAAACCGCCGAGAATCCCGCGTTCGGTCAGCCGGTCGAGCCGGGCCTGCACGGTGCCCCGCGCGACCCCGAGCCGCCGCGCGCATTCGAGGACGCCGAGCCGCGGGGTGTCGGTGAGCAACAGCAGCAGCCGCGCGTCCAGTGCGTCGAGCACTTCGATCTCCCTACACAGGTTGTCCACCATTACGGCGCCGAACGGTCACCGACTGGGCATGATGTCCAGTAAAATCTTCCACCATTGCACATTTTGCCCCATGGCCGGATGCTTCGAAGCATGACGCACACAGTGGAACCCAAGGGTGCTCTTGACGACGTGAGCTACGACCAGCTGCGTCAGCTCGTCGGTCTCGTCGACCACGACTCTTCCGCCGACCCGTTCCCGGTGAAGGCGATGGACGCGGTGGTCTTCATCGCGGGCAACGCGACGCAGACCGCGTGGTTCTACCAGGTCGCGTTCGGAATGCAGCTCGTCGCCTACTCGGGTCCGGAGACCGGTGTGTTCGAGCGGAAGGCCTTCGTGCTGAAGTCCGGCTCCGCCCGCTTTGTGATCACCGGCGGCGTGAAGCCCGACTCCCCGCTGCTCGATCACCACCGCCGCCACGGCGACGGCGTCATCGACCTTGCCCTCGAGGTGGCCGACGTCGACAAGTGCATCGAGCACGCCCGCGCGCAGGGTGCCACCGTCCTCGAGGAGCCGCACGACGTCTCCGATGAGCACGGAACCGTGCGCGTCGCCGCGATCGCGACCTACGGCGAGACCCGCCACACCCTGGTCGACCGTTCGCAGTACAAAGGTGTCTACCTGCCCGGTTACCAGCCGCGGTCGAGCAACATCGTCCGCCCCGAGGGTGCGCCGAAGCGGCTTTTCCAGGCCGTCGACCACTGCGTCGGCAACGTCGAGCTCGGCAAGATGGACTACTGGGTCGACTGGTATCACCGCGTCATGGGCTTCGTGAACATGGCGGAGTTCGTCGGCGACGACATCGCGACCGAGTACTCGGCGCTGATGAGCAAGGTGGTCTCCAACGGCAACCACCGCGTCAAGTTCCCGCTCAACGAGCCCGCGATCGCGAAGAAGAAGTCGCAGATCGACGAGTACCTCGAGTTCTACGGCGGCGCCGGCTGCCAGCACATCGCGCTCGCGACCAACGACATCGTCGCGACCGTGAAGGCGATGCGCGCGGCGGGCGTCGAGTTCCTCGAGACGCCGAACTCCTACTACGACGACCCCGAGCTGCGCGCCCGGATCGGCGAGGTGCGGGTGCCGATCGAAACGCTGAAGGAACACCGCATCCTGGTCGACCGCGACGAGGACGGCTACCTGCTGCAGATCTTCACCAAGCCGATCGGCGACCGCCCGACGGTGTTCTACGAGCTCATCGAGCGGCACGGTTCGCTCGGCTTCGGCAAGGGCAACTTCAAGGCGCTCTTCGAGGCCATCGAACGAGAGCAGGAGCGTCGAGGCAACCTCTGACCCCCCGCAGCGCGCGCAGGCGCGTGAGATGAAAGGCCCCTTCATTGCGAAATTTGCGATGAAGGGGCCTTTCAATGCGTCCCGGGCCGGGAGTTGTCGGCCGTGGATGGTAGACCGGACGGCACTAGGCTGTTCGAGGAAACTTCGAGTACACCGGAACCGGTGACGTCTTCGAGCCGTCAGTGTGGAGACGTCAGCAAGCAGCTTGTGGAAGGGCCCTGATGCCGGACAGCGTCGACGCCAGCGACCGAATGGTGGACAACTGGGTGAAGCAGGCCCAGGAGACCGCCGCGCGCTATCAGGCGATGGCCGCACGGATGCAGGGGCAGACCGTGACCGAGCGGTCGAAGGACAACACCATCGAGGTGACGATCGATTCGAAGGGCCTGCTCCAGAACCTCGTCATCTCCGAAGCCGTGAGCGGCAAGCGGATGGCCGAAGTGTCGGCGCAGGTCATGCGGCTCGTGCAGCTCGCGCAGTCGCGGATCCCCGAACTGCTGCAGCAGGCGATGGCCGAAACGGTCGGCACCACCGACACGACGGCGAGCCGGGTGATCGCGGAGGCACAGAGCACCTTCCCCGAAGCACCGCCGGAAGAGGACGTCGCTCCGCCGGAACCCGAGCGGCACCTCCGGTTCGGGCCCGAGGACGAGGAACCGCCTCCGCCCGCATCGACGGCACCGCCGCAACCGAAGCCGATCCCGCGCCGCCGCCGCACGCAGGACGACGATGACGACGACTTCGGCGGCAGCATTCTTTCCTGACGAACATCCGGCCTGGTAAAGGGGAGACCACCATGGCAGGCAAGGGTTACGAGCTCGGCTCCGACCTGGACGGGCACGCCAAGCAGATCGACGGCATCGCGGATTCGCTGAAGGTGGCGGTCGACGCCGCGCAGCAGGTGAGCATGCCCACCGACGCGTACGGCATCATCTGCCAGCCGTTCCGGATGATGCTCGACCCGGTCGAGCAATTCGGCATCGACTCGCTGAACAAGGCGGTCGAAGCGGCGACTGCGGTGGCGAACAACGTGCGGTCCTCGGCGAACGCGTATCACACCCAGGATCAGGACAACGCCGCCATGCTCAACAGCATGCAGGTGCCTGACTGATGGCCGAGGGGAATCCGCTCGTCGCGAAGGCGCCGACAGACGGTGACGGCCCGGGTCCGCTGACCGCGGGGAACGGCGAATACGGCTACGCGGCGGGCATCGGTGTCGCCGAGTCGGCCATGGACGCCTTCAACGGCATCGCGAACGGCGACTGGATCGGCGGCGGGCTCGGGGTGCTGAGCCTCGCCGGCGAGATCGCCAGCGCCGCGATCGACCCGTTCGGCTACCTCATGTCCTCGGTCGCGTCGTTCCTGATGGAACATATGCAGCCGCTGAAGGACATGCTCGACGCGGTGGCGGGCGATCCGCCGGTGATCCAGTCGTACTCCGAGACCTGGGGAAACGTCGCCAAGAAGCTGGAAGACACCCAGGTCGAGTTCTCGAACGCGGTCAAGAACGGCACCGCAGGCTGGACCGGTGACGCCGCCGACGCGTACCGCAAACAGGCCGCGGAGCAAGGGGAAGCGATCGGCGGGGCGGCCACCGCCGCGGGCGCGATCAGCACTGTCGTGATGATCTTCGGCGAGGTCGTCGCGTTCGTCCGCGAGTTCATCCGCCAGTTGATCACGGACGCGGTCGGCAAGCTGATCTCCTGGGTGATGGAGACGGTCTTTTCGCTCGGTTTCGGGACGCCCGTGGTGGTCGCGCAGGCCGTCACCGCGATCGCCGAATGGGCCGCGAAGATCGCCGACAAACTCAAGGCACTCGGCGACGCGATGCGGCGCGCTTCGCCGCTGCTCGGCAAGCTGGCCGACGTCTTCGAGAAGATCATCAAGGTCCTCGGCAAGATCGCGGGCAAGGTCACCGGCCTCGATGCGATCAACACCAGGAACATCAAGGGGGACGGGTTCGTCGGGCGCACCGGCCGCGGTGGTTCCGACGGCCCGGACGGCGGTGGATCCGGCAGCGGTTCCGGTGACGGCCCGGACGGCGACGGTTCGGGCAGCGGCTCGGACGGCGACTCGAGTGGTTCCGGCGACGGTTCCCGCGGTTCCGACGGCGACTCGAGCAGTTCCGGTGACTCGAGCAGTTCCGGGGATTCGAGCCGCTCCGGCGATGAGAGCGGCTCGAACACCCCGTCCAGTGCGACGCGCGGCGGCGACGGCGGCTCACCCTCCACAAGGGACGGTGGCGGATCGCCGACTCGTTCCGACGGCGGATCTCCCAGCCGCTCGGGCGACGGCGACTCACCGTCCACAGGGGACAACGGCATGGGACGCACGCCAGACGGCGGCTCTCCCAGTGCCGCCAGGGCATCCGACAGCGGGTCCGCACCCCACACCCGCTCGGACGGCGGATCACCAAGCCACACAAGCGATTCCGGCACACCCAACCGAGCTTCCGACGGCGGCACGCCCAGCGCCGCCCGATCGGACGGCGGATCACCAAGCCACACAAGCGATTCCGGCACACCCAACCGAGCTTCCGACGGCGGCACGCCCAGCGCCGCCCGTTCCGACGGCGGATCACCAAGCCACACAAGCGATTCCGGCACACCCAGCCGAGCTTCCGACGGCGGCTCACCCAGCGCCGCCCGTTCCGACGGCGGATCACCAAGCCACACAAGCGATTCCGGCACACCCAACCGGGCTTCCGACGGCGGCACGCCCAGCGCCGCTCGGTCAGACGGCGGATCACCAAGCCACACCGGCGACAGCGGCTCCTCGCCGTCGCCGCGCACCCACGGCGGTGACGGCGGCGGCTCGCCCGCTCCCGGCCACCACGGTGGCGATGGCGGAAGCGCGGCGCGTCCGACCGACAGCGGTACGACGACCAGCGGCTCCGCGCCCACGTCGTCGCCGCGCTTGGCAGACGCCGGCCCGTCGCACGTCCCCTCCCAGCGAGGTGGCGTCGGCGACGGTTCGCCGCAGGGCGGGCCGATGGCCGGTGGCATGCCGCCGCAGGGCGCTCCCGGTGGTGCCCCCGGCAGTCCCGGTTCGCCTGGCGGCCGTCCACAGAGCGGCGGCTGGACGGGCACGCCCGGCAGCCCCGGCGGACGAACCCCGGACACCCACACTCCGCGCACTCCGGACACCCATACCGGCCCCAGCCGCGGTCCGGACCGGGCCGGCCCCGACGGACGGCCGAACCAGCCGCAGCCGGTGGCTCGCGGCGGCGACTACGGTCCCGGCACGCAGCCGCACACCAACGCGCCCGGCACGCACAGCCCGGGCAACCGGCCGCCCGGCGGCACGGGGCCCGGCAACACCGGCCCGCACGGCCCTGGTGGCCGCGGTCCAGGCGGTCCGCCGCACGGGCCGGACAACGGCACCCCGGGGCACGGTCCCGACGGCCACGACCCGCGCCAGGACACGCCGCATCAGGACGGTGGTCCCCCGCACCCGACGGCGAGCCGGACAAGCCGCTGACGCCCGACGAGGTCAACCAGCGCCATTCCGAGGGCACGCCGGCCGGTAGCTCGTATCACCGCGGCGACGGCGACATGGGCGACCTTCCGCACCGGGTCCAGCCGGATCCGGACGGCCGCTACACCGTCGACGTCCACGTGACCCCGGACGGCCACGCCCGGATCGGCAACCGCACCTATACCCCCGAGGAGTTCGCGGACATCCTGCGCCGCAACGGGGATTACGACGGCCGCCCGATCCGGCTGATCGGTTGTGACGCGGGCTCGAACGACTTCGCCAAACGCCTGTCGCGCGAGCTCGACACCGAAGTCATGGCGCCGAGCAAGCCGGCATGGACCGACTCGAACGGCCGCGTCTTCTCCTCGGACTACGAAGTCGGCCCCGACGGCAAGATGCGACCCAAGATCCCGCCGAACGGCGATTGGGACGTCCACAGCCCCGACGGCACCGCCCGCCGGGCGAGCGATGACGGCTTCACGCCGGACACCTCGCACGCCGACAAGCAGGACCTCGATCCAGACGACGCGCGCGCCCGCGGCGACGAGGACGACGACTTCGACACGTCCGACTGGGACGAGCACGAGATCGATCACGACGACCCCAGGTTCGACCACAGGTTCGTCGACTACGACCGGCCAGGACACGACCTGCCGCGTGACCACCCGGACAACCCGTACCACCGGCCGCCGGACTCACCTCAGGAGATCGAGTCCGACCCCCGCGCCCGTGACTACACGAAGCCGGGCGAGCACCTGTTCGAAAAGCCTGAAACGCCGGGCGCCGATCCGAAGCCGAAGGTACCGAGCACCGTGCCGAAGGTCTTGGAAAGCCACACGTTGCCACCGGATCACACCCAGCTGGCGCCGAACACCGAGTACCACGTGACCAACAAGGCGAAGGACGGTTCCATCGCCTCGGAGACCCGCTTCTTCACCGATGAGAACGGCCGGGTCAAGTGGGCGGAGCTCAGCCCTGGCACCGGCCCCGGGGCGGACGGGAAACGGTTGCCGGCGAACCCGGACTTCGACTATCCGTTGCTGCCGGACACCAAGTACCGGGTCGACAACTACAACGATCCCGCCAAGAAGTGGGATTTCGAAACCGACAGCCGGGGCCAGACGGAGTCGATGACCGGTCAGCCGGAGTATCAGAAGTCGAATCCGGAATATCGCGACGACAGCGGCAAATACAGCGGCCAGATCCGTGCCGGTCACGAGGGCAAGGTGGCCTACCAGGGCCATCCCGATTATGGCGATGTCAAATGGGCCGGTGGTCACTTCGCGGCCAACGAGTCCGGTGGGCCGCCCGGCTACGGCAACATGCATCCGCAGATGGCGGCGTCCAACAGTGGCACCTACCAGGACGGCTGGGACCGGCCCGATACCTGGCGTGCGCAGGAAGAGCAGTTCAGTGCCTACCATTCACCGCCCGATCGCGTGGTCGAACAGCTTCAAGCCCATGGGACACGCCGGAACGCCGACGGTATTCCGGAAGAGGTGACCATGCGCTGGCGGATCACCGAACCCGGACCGGACGGGAATCCGGTCAGCCGGGTGTTCGAGCGGGTCTTTGTCAACGTGCCGGAGAACATGTGATGGCGGAACGAGATCCCGAACACCTCGTGCAGGCGGTGTGTGACGCGCTGGTCGCGGCCGCACCACCGGGCTGGCACCGCGTCGAGCTCAAGGTCTTGGCCAGCGTGGCCATGTACCAATTGGAACTGCTGGTCGTGATGGCCGACGGGAAGACGGCGACGGTGGAAACTCCCGGTCTCGCCGGGATCGTCGCCGAGCTGCGGTCCGGAATGTACGAACCGGGGCGGGGAACCTGGTTCTCCGCACGGTTCCAGGTGCGGGCGGGTGAGCCTCCGGAGGCCGGGTTCAACTATGACCAGGATCCTGCTTGGTGGCCCCCGGTGCCGCCGGAGCAGTTCGCTCGTGACCTGAGGGCGTTTCCCCGTACCGATGAACATATTCCGGACTGGCTGCGCAACGTGCTGGAGCTGGCTGGTACTAGTGTCGAAACCGGTACGCCGGACGGGAACCTCCCACCCCGAGCCCAGGAGGACAGCAAACGATGACTTCGGCAACGCCGTTGACTCCCGCTGAGCAGAACGAACTGCTCGGACAGATCACCACGATCCTGGTCCAGGAGCTACCGGCGGGCTGGCAGCGGCTGATCATGGACTTCATGGCCGTCGGCCGTCATGTGAACGTCGCGGCCGGCGTGCGAATGGCGGACGGATCGACGCAGCGGTTCAGTCCGCCGAAGGAGACCGCGAAGCTGTTTTCCCGTCTCCGCAAGGGAATGTACGTCGACGGCGTCGGCACCTGGTATTCGCTCGAGCTCATCGTCGACCCGCCGAACACCTATTCGGTCAAGTTCAACCGGGACGAAGAGCCCCGTTTCCGCTCGGCTCCGGCTCCGGAGCAGTACCTCCTGGATCAGGAGCGCTATCCACGGACGGAAGAGAACATGCCGGAGTGGTTCCGGCAGCGGCTTGCCGCTGCGTCGGCGGCGAACTGACCATCGGCGAAAGAGGGGACATGAGCCAGCCACCGGTGCCACTGAACCCGCAGCAGCAACAGCAGCTCGTCTGGCAGATCGGTCACGCGCTCGCGACGCCGATCCCGCCCGGCTGGCAGCAGATGCGTGTCGAGTACCGCGCGGCGGGCAGGCATGTCGAGGTCGATCTGCTCGTCACCGGCAAGGAAGGCCTGCCGCGTCCGGTTCAGCCGAGCCAGGATGCCTTACGACTGCTGGGCAATCTCCGGGCCGGGATGTACCAACCGGGGCGTGGAACCTGGCTCAGTACGATCCTCGTCTACGGCTCCACCTCTGTGCTCAGCACGGACTTCCTCGCGGATGTGGAACCGCCGTGGCGGCAGGCTCCGCCGGCGATCGGTTTCCAGGACGAGCTGCGGTTCTTCCCGCGTGCGGAGCAGAACATCCCGGCGTGGCTCCGGCACCGGGCAGGCCTCGAAACCGCACAACCGCTGGTCGCCACGCCGCCCGCGGAAGCGCCGGATGCCCTGCGCACGCCACGGGTCTACGACGGTCTCGACGAGTCGGGCCATCCCGTGGTGAACCGTGAGCCACTGGACCCGGCCGAGCGGGATCGGGTCCTGGAGTATCTCGACAACGCGCCGGTCGTGCTGGCGTCCCGGACCTACGATGCCGACGCCTTCGCTCCCGACCGGGAACCCTTGGTGCCGTTGAACTTCCGCACGGACGGCCGGTGGTACTGGCCGGGTGCGGTGGCCTACTACCTGCGCGAGCACGACGTCGCGCCCGATCCCGAGCTGCTGACCCACATCCGGGCGCTGCGCTTCAGCCTGCCGGATGTCGGCGAGCCCGAACGGGAACTGGCCGTCGCCGCCATCACCGGACAACAGTCCACAGAGGACTGATCGCCGGCTCGGTCAGACGACGGTGTAGCCCGCGCTCTGGAGCGCTTCCGTCACTTCGGCGCAGTGCTCCGGACCGCGGGTTTCCAGCGCTAGCGAGATCTCGACCTCGCCGACCGCGAGACTGCCCGAAACCCGAGAATGCTCGACGTCGAGCACGTTCGCGCCCAGTCCGCTGACGTACGACAGCACCGAAACCAGTGATCCCGGCCTGTCGGGAACACGCAGGCGCAGCTTGAGATGACGGCCGCCCGCGGTCATCCCGTTCCGGATGATCTGAAGCAGCAGCAGCGGGTCGACGTTACCGCCCGAAAGGATTGTCACGATCGGCGGTTCGAAGGCGCCGGGATGCTGCAGCATGGCCGCGACCCCGGCCGCACCCGCCGGTTCGACGACGAGCTTCCGACGTTCCAGGCACAGCAGAACCGCGCGCGACAGGGATTCCTCGGTCACCGTCACCACTTCATCGACCAGCTCGGCGACGTGCGCGTAGCTGACGGGCCCCGGCTCGCCGACGGCGATCCCGTCGGCCATCGTGTGCATTTCACTCAGCCGGACCGGCGCCCCCGCGGCCAGCGACGGCGGATACGCGGCAGCTTCCGCGGCCTGGACACCGACGATCCGCACATCAGGCTGGACGGCCTTCACCGCCGACGCCACCCCGCCGACGAGTCCGCCGCCGCCCGTGGCGATCAGGATGGTCCGCACCCCGGGGACCTGATCGAGGATCTCGAGCCCGACCGTGCCCTGCCCGGCGATGATGTCGGGGTGGTCGAACGGGTGGATGAACACCGCCCCGGTGCGCTCACCGAACGCGATCGCCTCGGCCAGTGTCTCTTCGAGGACCGCGCCGTGCAGGTGGACGTCGGCGCCGTAAGCGCGGGTCGCGGCGAGTTTCGGCAGCGGCGCGCGTTCCGGCATGAAGACGGTCGCCTTCGTGCCCAGCAGCACCGACGCGAGCGCAACCCCCTGGGCGTGGTTGCCCGCACTGGCGGCGACCACGCCACGCCGTCGTTCCTCTTCGGACAACCCGTGGATGCGGGTGTAGGCGCCGCGGATCTTGAACGAACCGGTGCGCTGGAGGTTCTCACATTTCAGGTGGACCGGGCCGCCGTGCAGCTTCCGCAGATCCCTGGCGTGCTCCATCGGAGTCACCCGGGTCACGCCTTCCAGCAGCTGACGGGCCTGTTGGATCCTCTCGAGACCGACCAGTTCCATGACCCGGATGATGCCATTGGCCGATACCTCCGCGTGACATGACCGCCGTCCGGGTACTCTGGACGCGAAAGCGACGGTGACCAGGGAGCGCGCATGGCACGGGGGAACATCGGAAGGGTCCGGGCGACCCGCTCCGCCGGAATGCTGCCGGTCGTGCTGGCCATCACCTCGGCCGCCCTTCTGACCGGTGCCGCCGTCTACACCGTCGACCGGGCAGGCTGCATGGACGCGGGCCAGTACATCCGGCACGACAACCACATCGAGCTCGTCGGCGGCTGCCTCGACGGCTCGGAACTGCCCGCCGCGCCGCAGGGGACCTCGCACGAGGCCGACGCGAAGCCCGGCGGCGTGCAGCCGAGCAACTTCCGCCCGTAACGGCGCTCACCTGAAAAAGGAGAGCAAGGGACCTTTGCTACCGCTTACTTAGCATGCCTAAGCGAGCGGTAGCAAAGGTCCCTTGCTCTCTCTTCAGGAGCTCAGCCGAGGGCCTTGGTCAGGTCGTCGACCAGGTCACTGCCGTCTTCGATGCCGACGGAGAGGCGGAGCAGGTTGTCCGGCACCTCGAGGGTGGAACCGGCGGTGCTCGCGTGCGTCATCCGGCCGGGGTGCTCGATGAGCGACTCGATGCCGCCGAGCGACTCGGCGAGGATGAACAGCTTCGTCTTCGAGGCGACGTCGAGTGCGGCCTGCTCGCCGTCGACGTGGGTGAACGAGATCATCCCGCCGAAGCGCCGCATCTGCTTCGAGGCGACCTCGTGGCCCGGGTGCTCCGGCAGGCCCGGGTAGTAGACACGCTCGACCTTCGGGTGCTTGAGCAGCATCTGGGCGATCAGCTCGGCGTTGTCGCTATGCCGTTCCATCCGCAGCGCGAGTGTCTTGATCCCGCGCAGGGTCAGCCACGCGTCGAACGGGCCGGGCACCGCGCCGGCGGCGTTGCGGAGGTAGAACAGCTGCTCCCGCAGCTCGTCCTCACTGGTCAGCACCGCGCCGCCGACGACGTCGGAGTGGCCGCCGAGGTACTTGGTCGTCGAGTGGAGGACGACGTCGGCGCCGAGCGCCAGCGGGTTCTGCAGGTACGGGGTGGCGAACGTGTTGTCGACGACCAGGCGGGCGCCGGCGCCATGGGCGACTTCGGCGAGCGCGGAGATGTCGGCGATGCCCAGCAACGGGTTGGTCGGCGACTCGCACCAGATCAGTTTCGTCTCCGGCCGCATCGCGGCGCGGACGTCGGCGACATTGCCGAGGTCGGCGACCGTGTGCTCGATACCCCACAGGCTCAGCACCTTGTCGATCAGCCGGAACGTGCCGCCATACGCGTCATTGCCGAGCACGAGGTGGTCACCGGGGCGCAGCGTGGCCCGCAGCAGGACGTCGCTGGCCGCCATCCCCGAAGCGAATGCGAGGCCGTGACGTGCGCCTTCGAGCGCGGCGAGCTGGACCTCGAGCGCGGTGCGCGTGGGGTTCGCGGTGCGCGAGTATTCGAAGTCGCCCTCACGAGTGCCGCCGACGCCGTCCTGCACATAGGTCGAGGTCTGGTAGATCGGCACGATGACCGCACCGGTCCGGGGATCAGGAGTCTGCCCGGCGTGGATCGCGCGCGTCTCGAAGCCCAGCAGAGAGTAGTCGTCGGCCATGGTGTCCAGGGTACGACCAGTACCCTCCGATCCCATCGGCTGGGATGGATCTCACCACTGCCCAGGTGGCGGCCCCGGCCGTTGTGGACCGGGCGCCGGCGGGTAACCGGATGGTGGGACCGGGTGGTGGGTATCCGGGTGGTGGTCCCTGCGGATAGCCGAAGTTCTGCGGTGGCATCGCGACGGCCTGCTTCGCGCCGAGCCACTTCGCGGTCGTCGGGAGCGACGCCAGCACGATCGTCGCGATCGCCGGGATCAGGACCAGCACGATGAGGCCGAGGAACCCGCGGAGGACGGCAATTCCTCCGAACGAAAAGTAGAACGGCAATCCGGCCATCTTCAGGACGACGGTTACCAAGGCGAAGAAGATCGCCGCGCCGGAGCCGGCCACGGTCAGCATCCTCCCGGCACGTTTGCGCATGACCAGGAAGATCCCGCCGAACAGGAGCAGCCCACCGGCGACCAGGTCGGCCACAGCACCGAGAACGTAGTACGACGCGAATCGGCCGTCGAACAACATGATGACGTGGATGACAAACCCGGAGAGCACCCACAGCCCGCCGAGGATCGCGAGGATCCCGGCGGTGATGCCCGTGGCGCCGCTTGGTTTCGGAGCCATCCCCGGCGGCGGGTAGGCACCCTGTGGCGGGTACTGCTGATACGCCATGTCTCCCCCTTCAGCGAAGGCCTTGGCTCATCTTGTCAGCCACTACCAGCCAGGAAGGCGATCTTGCGGCGGTGGCTCCTGATCGCTCGCTTTCTTCCCCTCCAGCCAATCCGAGGTCGGCCGGACCACGGCAAGCACCACGGTGGCCACCGACATGGCGGTCAGCACGAACGCGAAGAAGTCGCTCGCGAACAGATCCTGCCCGTCGACCGTCACAAAGACGTAGGACCGGATCTCGCCGACGAAGAGCAGCGCGACCACCAAAGCAGGCACCGCGGCGGCCACGATGAGCGTGCGCCCGAGAGTCCGCCGCATCAGCAACAGGACACCGCCCAGGATGAAGGCCACCGCCAGCAAGGCGTTCCACAAGGTCCCGACAATGGTCTGCGGAACCGTGTCGTTCTCCAAGACCATGTCATCCATGGCCAGCTGCAGGAGAAAGGCTCCCGCTTCGGACAGATAGCGCGTCCCGCAAAGGAACGCGAGCACGGCCGCTCCGATCGCGGTACCGCTCGTGGCCGAATTCTGCCGATAGGTCATCGAACCCCCCAAGATTCAACCGGCGCCGCAGGGCCGATGTCGCTGCGACCGGACCGCCCAGCCTTCCACTACCTGAGTGGCCGTGGATAGGCCTGCGCAGGTGGTGCCGGGGTCCGCCACGCCGCACGGCCGACGAACCTCGCGGTCGGCCGGATCCAGCCGAGCAGCTCGATCACGAGGACGACCAGCACCGGGAACAGGAAGTCGTCCCACCGGGCCTTGCCCACCCCGTCGATCAGCACACCCAGCAGGAGGCTCCACACCGAAAGGCAGATCATCAGGATCGCGGCGACGATCCCCAGGTACCGTTCCGGCCCCGGTTTCGGCTTGAACCCCGGATACGCCACCAGCTCCCCCTCGTCGATTCACGAGAAGGATAGGCGAACGATCACCAGCCGCCTTGCTGCGGATATGGGCTCTGCGGCGCGTACGGCTGGACGGCCTGCGGCTTGAAGCGCAGGTACTTCAGCGTCGGCGGAAGGACCGCGAAGATCAGCGTGAACGGGATGAACGCGAACATGATCACGCGGACGATCGCGACGAACGTCTCGAACTCGAACTGGATCTTGAAGTAAAGGTCGTACGGGGCGTTGAACGCGAGCGGCTCGACCAGGATGCCGGCGATCGCGAGTAACGAGCCGAGGACGAGCAGGACGGCGCCGGCGACGGAGCGGAAGAACGTCGCCAGCGCGCCGATCAACAGGAACAGCGCGGCGACGAGATACAGCCCCAGCGTGGTGAGGACCAGACCCGGCAGGTTGCCGATACTGAACCCGGACGGCAGTTCGAGGAAGAAGTAGATCGGGATGTACCCCGCCGCGAGAGCGCCGATCAGCCCGTAGAGCCCGGCCAGGATCGCGGTCGCCCCGGTCGGCCTCGCCTGCATCGGGGGGTGCCCGTAGCCGGCCGGTCCGGGTTGCTGCGCGGGATATCCGTACGGGCCTGTCACAACTCCCCCATCAGCCGGGTGCGGGATGTCGGCGCTCACCCTAGCCGGGGAAACCCGGTCATGGCGGGCGAATCGGAGACACCGCCGAAAAACGTGATGCCCCCGGCCAGGTGGCCGGGGGCATCACGGACGAAACCGTTCAGCGCGAGCTGATCACCACTGCTGCGGCGGCTGACCAGGCTGACCAGGCTGACCCGGCTGGCCGAAACCGCCACCGGGCGGGCCCTGCTGGCCGGGCTGCTGCCCGTAGCCGCCCGGCTGCTGCTGCGGCTGGCCGTAACCACCCTGCTGCGGCGGCTGACCAGGCTGCGCGAAACCACCACTCGGCGGACCCTGCTGCTGGCCGGGCTGCTGCCCGAACCCGCCCGGCTGCTGCTGCGGCTGGCCGTAACCACCCTGCTGCGGCGGCTGACCAGGCTGCGCGAAACCACCGGAGGACGGCTGGCCGTACGGGCCCGGCTGCGGTTGTCCGTAGGGACCGGGCTGACCTGGCTGGCCGAAGCCGCCCTGCGGCGGGCCACCGAAACCACCCGGCTGGCCGGACTGCGGCGCACCGAGCACCGAACCGCCGCCACCGAGGCCGACGAACTGCGCGGTCGGCGGGATCAGGCCGACCACACCGACGATGAGGATCAGGATGCCGAAGATGATGTGCGGCAACCCGATCCCGACGTCGATCTTCTGCCCGGCGCTGCTCGCCTGCTCCGCGAGCTCGCCGGACACCGTCGTACCGGTCAGCAGGAGGACGCCGAAGACCGCCAGCAGGAACCCGGAGGCCGCGACCGCGATCGGCACGATCGTCTTCAGCATGCCGCTGAGCTTGCTCGCGAGCGCGAGTCCGGCGCCGCTCGCGGTCGCGATCAGCGACCCGACGAGCAGCAGGATCACGAAGAGCCAGACCGAACCGGGCGAAGAGAGCCCGGCCTGGTCGAGCAACTTGTCGATCGCTTCGTCGCTCGGCGCGCCTTCGAAGTAATCGGCGTAGTCGCTCGCTTTACCGAAGTAGACGAACGAAAAGATCAAGGCCACCAGGCCGAGGAGCGCGACCAGGCCACCGGCGATGTAGCCGAACAGCGCGTTCCCGCCGCCGCTCGCCGGAGCAGGGCCGCCGAAGTTCTGGGGCGGTCCACCGAAACCGGGCTGCTGGCCGAAGCCACCCTGAGGCGGCCCACCGAAGCCTTGCTGGGGCTGGCCGAAACCGGGCTGCTGCTGTCCCTGCGAAGGGTCGAAGCCCTGCTGGCCGAAGCCCTGCTGCTGACCGAAGCCACCCTGCGCGCCGTAGGCGGCGGGGTTGTCAGCCGCGCTAGGCGGCGGGGCGTACGGAATCGCGGGAGGCTGGGATCCCGGCGGCACCAGCTGGGTGGAGTCGGCACCGGGGGCGTCTCCGCCGCCGCTCACCGGCTGGACCATCTGGGTCGCGTTGGGATCGCCGGTGCCGGGCTGCTGCACCGGCTGGACGACCTGGGTCGCGTCGGCTCCGGGCTGGGCCGGCTGCACGACCTGCGTGGGCTCCGGGGTGTCGCCGAAACCACCACCCTGCGGCTGCTCGTACGAAGGCTGCCCGTAGTTCGGTTGAGCGGGCTGTCCGGGCTGCACGACCTGGGTCGGTTCCGGAGAACCGAACGGGTTGTCTTGCTGCGGCTGGGGGCCACTCGGGGGTCCCTGCGGTGGCTGGGCGCCACCCCAAGGCTGGTCCGGTGGCTGCGGAGCACTCATTTGGGTCTTGAACCCCCTTGACGAGGACATGAAAGTTCAACTCACGGAACACGCTATCGGATAGGCCGGGAGGTCGCTCGTAACGCCCCGGCCCGGCCATCCGATGGAATGCCTCTTTAGCGTCCTGCGAGGAAGGCGAGCAGGTCGTGCCGCGTGACGACCCCCGCCGGCTTGCCGTCGACCAGCACCAACGCGCCGTCGGCTCCCGAGAGGGCGTTCATGGCGGAACTCACCTGTTCCCCGGCGCCGATGGTCGGCAGCGGGGACGACATATGCTGCTCCAGCCGGTCGGCGAGCTGCGCCTTTCCGGTGAAAAGCGCCTCGAGCAGTTCGCGCTCGTTGACCGCGCCGACGACCTCGGCCGCCATCACCGGCGGTTCGGCGCTGACCACCGGCATCTGGCTGACGCCGAATTCGGACAGGATCGCGACGGCCTCGGCGACAGTCTCGTTCGGGTGACTGTGCACGAGACTCGGCAGCGAGCCGCTCTTCTTCATCAGGACGTCGCCGACGGTCGCGCCGCTCGAGTCCGGCGGCAGGAAGCCGTAGGAAGACATCCAGTCGTCGTTGAACACCTTCGTGAGGTAACCGCGGCCGCCGTCGGGCAGGAGCACGACGACGACGTCGTCGGGGCCGAGGCCCTCGGCGAGTTTCAGCGCGGCCGCCACGGCCATCCCGCACGAACCGCCCACGAGCAGACCCTCTTCGAGCGCGAGCCGCCGGGTGATCTCGAACGAATGCGCGTCCGAAACCGGGATGATCTGGTCGGCGATATCGCGGTCGTAGGTCTCCGGCCAGAAGTCCTCGCCGACGCCCTCGACCAGGTACGGCCGACCGCTGCCGCCGGAGTACACCGAACCCTCGGGGTCCGCGCCGACGACCTGGACACGGCCGTCGCTGACCTCCTTGAGGTACTTGCCGGTCCCGGAGATCGTGCCGCCCGTGCCCACACCGGCGACGAAGTGCGTGATCTTGCCCTCGGTCTGGCTCCACAGTTCAGGACCGGTGGAGTGGTAGTGGCTGGCCGGGTTCTCGGGGTTGGCGTACTGGTTCGGTTTCCAGGCGCCATCGATCTCGCGCACGAGGCGGTCCGAGACGTTGTAGTAGGAGTCCGGATGCTCCGGCGCCACCGCCGTCGGGCACACCACGACGCGTGCGCCGTAGGCCTTGAGCACGTTGCGCTTGTCCTCGCTGACCTTGTCCGGGCAGACGAAGACGCACTTGTACCCCTTGCGCTGCGCCACCATGGCCAGCCCGACACCGGTGTTGCCGGACGTCGGCTCGACGATGGTGCCGCCGGGCTTCAGCTCGCCGGAACGCTCCGCGGCCTCGATCATGCGCAGCGCGATGCGGTCCTTGACGCTGCCGCCGGGGTTGACGTATTCGACCTTGGCCAGGATGAGCGGCTGTAGCCCCTCTGCCACTGAATTCAGCTTGACCAGCGGGGTATTGCCCACGAGGTCCACGATGTGCTCGACGTATTCCACGTCCGACAGCCTAATCCGCGCAGGTCGAAGGACGCGCGCCACGACCGGAACGGGTCACGCCGATCACCTGGCGGACTCCAGGTGCGCCTCGGTCAGGCGGGGCGACGTGGAGCGAGGTCCGTCAGGCTCCGGAGTGCTGTCTATGCGACCACCAAGCCGCGCTGACACGCCGGCGCCGGGCGGAGGGCCGCGGCACGCCGATACGCCATCCCGTCCTGGAGAACCGGTTCGGCGCACAGCGCGAACCCGGCCCCGGTCAGGGACGCGGTGCCTAGCGCGGTGTCACTCCGGTAATGGACAGGCGTAAAAGGGACCATGCCTCCCAGCTCCCCTTTGTCGGCATATCACTTGGTGGTAGCCATTGGCGGGAGTGTATCGGCTTCCGTTGCGTCAGCAGGGTTTGTGACCAGATCGGCGTAACCGTCCCGGCCGGAGATCGCCCGTTCCGACCAACCGCTTGGCCATTTCCGCCGCAATCCGTGGTCGGTTCGGGTGATCGCACCGGTCAATCGTGCGACGGTTTTGTCACCGAAATCGACTTCATTTTCGAATGTCGTTCCGGCGAAAAACGCGCCGGTGTTTTCGAAAGCGACATTTCGGAAATCGGCCCTTCCCGCGAAGACGGCGTGCTTGAGATCCGCCTTGCTGGTGAACGTCGTGTTCCTGAACGCGGCCACGTCGTGGAAGGACGCCTTGTAGAACACGGCCGAGCGAAGGGTGCAGTGTGTGAGGCTGAAATTGACCAGGGTCGCCCCACTGAGATCGAGGTCGATGTTCGGCCAGAACGAGCCGGCGTCACCGTTCGCGCCCGCCCGCAAGTGCAAGATGAGCACCCGCTGCGCGGTCTGCCGGACCTGCAGTTCCTGCAGGGTTTCCGGACTCTCGGCGTTCGGTTCGAAGGGCATGCGGAGATAAGCGCAGATGACGTTGACGATCGTCTGGCGCTGGGATTCGTAGTCCTGCGCCAGCCGCTCCAGCGCGTACAGCCCGGCGAGGCGGACCGGCGCCTTTTCGCTGCCCAGCTGTTCGGCGGCCTGACCGTAGAGCTCGGTGACCCGCCGCTGCGTGGCGTCGTGGTCCTTCTGCAGCAGGTCGAGTTCGGCGGAGCGCTGCCGCCGCGCGGCGAGCAGGAGCGCCGCGGCACCACCGGTACCGACGACGATGTTCGCCGCCGTGCGCAACGCGTCGAGCCGTGCCGAGTCCTGGGGGCTTCCCCCGCCGAGCTGCCAGAGCAGCAGCATCGCGGCGAGACCCGCCAGGATGAGCATTCCCGCGCTCCACAACGCGATCGTGCGAATGGACAGGACTCGATGCTCACCGATCGCTGATTCGCTCCCCACGGGCGGTGATTGTGCCATCGGATGCAGTGGCGTGAGTCGCGTTCGCCTTTGACCGACGGCATCGGTTGGACCAGGATGAGGTGAGCAACCGCTTAGCGTGTGTCAGATACTGCGTGACCCAGAGGAGTGTCGTTCATGCCCGAAGCCGTCATCGTCTCCACCGCCCGATCCCCGATCGGCCGCGCCGGCAAGGGATCGCTCGTCAGCATCCGCCCGGACGACCTCGCCGTGCAGATGGTCCGTGCCGCGCTCGACAAGGTCCCCGAGCTCGACCCGAAGCAGATCGAAGACCTCATGCTCGGCTGCGGCCTCCCCGGCGGCGAGCAGGGCTTCAACATGGGCCGCGCGATCGCCGTCGAACTCGGCTACGACCACCTGCCGGGCTGCACGATCACCCGTTACTGCTCGTCCAGCCTCCAGACCACCCGCATGGCGCTGCACGCCATCAAGGCCGGCGAAGGCGACGTGTTCATCTCCGCCGGCGTCGAGACCGTCTCGCGCTTCGCCAAGGGCAGCTCGGACTCCTGGCCCGAGACGCACAACCCGCTGTTCGCCGACGCCGAGGCCCGCACCGCGAAGGTGGCCGCCGAGGGCGCCGACGGCTGGACCGACCCGCGTGAGAACGGCGACCTACCGGACGTCTACATCGCGATGGGCCAGACCGCCGAGAACCTGGCGCGGGTGAAGAACGTGTCGCGCGAGGAAATGGACGAATTCGGCGTGCGTTCGCAGAACCTCGCCGAGAAGGCCATCGCCGACGGCTTCTGGGCCAAGGACATCACCCCGGTGACCCTGCCCGACGGCACCGTCGTCTCGAAGGACGACGGTCCGCGCGCCGGTGTCACGGTCGAAGGCGTCTCCGGGCTCAAACCGGTCTTCCGCCCCGACGGCCGGATCACCGCCGGCAACTGCTGCGCGCTCAACGACGGCGCCGCCGCGGTGGTCATCATGTCGGACACGAAGGCTCGCGAGCTGGGCCTCACCCCGCTGGCCCGGGTGGTCTCGACCGGCGTTTCCGGGCTGTCGCCGGAGATCATGGGCTACGGCCCGGTCGAGGCGTCCCGCCAGGCGCTCTCGCGTGCCGGGCTGTCCGTCGGCGACATCGACCTCGTCGAGATCAACGAGGCGTTCGCCGCGCAGGTCATCCCGTCCTACAAGGATCTCGGGATCGACATCGAGAAGCTGAACGTCAACGGCGGCGCCATCGCCGTCGGCCACCCGTTCGGCATGACCGGCGCGCGGATCACCTCGACGCTGATCAACTCGCTGCAGCACCACGACAAGCAGTTCGGCCTGGAGACCATGTGCGTCGGTGGCGGGCAGGGCATGGCCATGGTGCTGGAGCGGCTGTCGTAGCCGACCACCGGTGGCCGAGTGGTCAGGTCTCGTGAGTGGTAATGACGGTTAGAACCGTCATTACCACTCACGACCGCTAGTGGGTCATGATCGGCGGAGCGGCAGGCACCGCACCGTCAGCCGCTCCAGCGGGAGCGGCCGGGCGGGTCTTCGGCAGGAAGAGCGCCGGAATCAGGCAGAGCGCCAGCAGGACGAGCGACCACAGGAACGTCGTCGCGAACGAGTCCGCGACCAGACCGGACGCGGCGTCGTGCGTGGCCGGGTTCATGACCGCGGCCGTCGCGGCGAGCTGGCCCTGAGCGGTCGGCACGCCGAACTTCCCGGCGAGCTGCGCGGCCAGGATGATCGACAGCACCGCCGAGCCGATCGCGCCCGCGGTCTGCTGGAAGATGTTCGTCGCGGTCGAAGCCCTCGCCATGTCCTTCGACTCGAGCGTCTGCAGCGCGGCCGAAGTGATCGGCATCATCGTCGCGCCCATGCCGAGACCGATGACGAACAGCGCCGAGAGCAGCAGCCAGTACGGCGTCGCCGGGTCGACCTGGGTGAACGTCACGAGCCCGGCGACCATCAGCACCAGGCCGGGCACCACGATCTTGCGCGCACCGATCTGGTCGGCCAGTTTGCCCGCGAGCGGCATGGTCAGCATCGCGCCGACACCCTGGGGCACCAGCAGCAGGCCGGCGTTCATCGCCGACTCTCCGCGCGCGAGCACGAAGTACGTCGGCAGAAGCAGCATCGCGCCGAAGAACGCGACGCAGAACAGCGCCATCGTCACCATCGCCATGGAGAACGACCTGTTCTTGAACAGCGTCAGATCGACCAGCGGGTTGGCGACCCGGTTCGCCCGCAGCACGAACGCCACCAGCAGCGCCAGCCCGCCGAGCGCGGGCAGCCAGACCCCCACCTCGCCGACGCCACCCGCCGACGGGATGTTCGAAACGCCGTAGATCAGCGCGGCCAGCCCCGGCGACACCATCAGCATGCCGACGAAATCGAACTTCTCGCCGGGTTCCGGCTTGTCCTTCGGCAGCAGGCGCCAGGCCAGCAGGATGGTGATCAGGCCGATCGGCACGTTGATGTAGAAGATCCAGCGCCAGCTCACCGCGTCGACCAGCCAGCCGCCGAGGATCGGGCCGCCGATCGGGCCGAGCAGCATCGGCACGCCGAGGACACCCATCACACGCCCGATCCGGTGCGGGCCGGCTGTCCTGGTCAGGATGGTCATGCCGGCGGGCATCAGCATGCCGCCGCCGAGCCCCTGCACGACCCGGAAGATGATCAGCGATTCGACGTTCCAAGCCAGCCCGGTGAGCATCGAGCCGATCAGGAACAGCCCGATCGCCACCATGTAGAGCCGTTTGGTGCCGAACCGGTCGGACGCCCAGCCGGTGATCGGGATGACCGTGGCCAGCGCCAGCATGTAGCCGGTGACGATCCACTGAATGGTGTCGAATGAGGTCTCGAACTCGATCGTGAGTTTCTGAAGCGCGACGTTGACGACCGTCGTGTCGAGGATCGCCATGATCGCGCCGAGGATGACGACGCCGGCGATCTTGAGGACGCCGGCGTCGAGTTTGTCGCTCGCGGGCGCGGCCGAGCCTTGCGTTGACATGAGAAATCCGTCCCCTGGTTTGTTCCATGGACGCGACGACCCCCGCCTGGCGCGACCTCGGAATTGGTGCCCGGCGACATCGCCAGGCCTTCCCCATGGCGCTTGTGCATTAAGGCACAAGCGTGAACATGTTGCCGAGGGTAGCCGAACGCGGGCTTCACATGCCAACGATTTGGCCGTACGCGGACCTTTAGGGCAGTCTCGCGTACGGCCGATGACGCAGAGTGGTCAGCAGACGCTGTCGGTCGGGACCGGGTTGGACAGCCCGAACAGCGGCCGCAGCTTGATCCCGATCCAGGTGCCGCCGAGCGCGAACACGCCCCACAGCCAGCCGTGCAGACTGCCGACCGAGATACCGCCGAGGTAGGCACCGATGTTGCAGCCGTTCGCCATCCGCGCGCCGATCCCCATCAGGATCCCGCCGAGTACGGCGGCGAGCGCGGTGCGCCACGGGATCGAGCTGTGGATCTTCCAGGCGCCTGCCGCCGAGGCCGCGACCGCCGCGCCGATCATGATGCCGATATCGGTGAGGCTGTTCTTGTCCTTCCAGATCGGGCCCGCGAGAGAAGCCGCGTTCGCCTTGATCCGCCAGAACTCCCACGACTCCGGGTGCAGCCCGAACACCTGCAGGATCTTGGCGCCCCACAGGCTGAAGGCGCTGGTGACGCCCCAGATGCCGCCGGAGACCAGGAAAACCGCGCCCGCCAGCACACCGAGGACGACCGCACCAACGAGGAATGGCCATGAGCCGCGGAAGATCCGGGCGACGCCATGCGCGGTCGGGACGACGTCCGCCGGCGGCGGGTTGCGGCGTTTCTGCACGAACCGGGTACCCACCACGATCGCGGCCAGCACGGCGATCGTGATCGCCCACGAACCGAACCAGCCGACGTGCTCGGCGAGCAGGATCCCCTTGAACTCCGGCCAGCCGGACAGCACCGGGTACGCCCAGGTGTAGATGACCGAACCGGTGACGAAACCGCCGAGCGTCAGCACGATCGCCGACTGCCCGGAGCCGACCGCGAACAACGTGCCCGAAGCGCAGGCGCCGCCGAGCTGCATGCCGATAGCGAAGATCGTCGCGCCGACGAACAACGCGAGGCCCAGCCCGCCCGCGGTCGGTGTCGGCTTGCTGCCGAACAGGCCGGATCCGGTGCCGATGATCAGCGCGATCAGCGTCGCGGCCGTGCCGAGCAGCAGGGTGTGCGCCCGCAGTCCCTGCCCGTTCCCGACCGCGAGCAGCTGCCGCCATGCGGAGGTGAACCCGAAACGGGAATGGAAGAGCGCTAGGCCGAGCAGCAGTCCGAGGATCAGCAGGACACCGAACTTGGCACCGTGCGCGGCCCAGACGTACCAGGTCAGGCCGACGGCGAGGACGCCGGCGACGGCCAGCGGCACCACCCGCACCGGCTCTTCCGGTTGAGGGACGGGGGCGGCACAGGACGTCGGGAAGTCGAGGAGTTTCTTCTCACCGGCTCGCGTTTCTGTCGTCGCCACCAGGACTCCAGGTCGTTCGGCGGGGCTGGGGACGATCAACGTTAGGACCGGTGACCTCGCGATCGCAGCCCGTCCCACAGTGTGCGACGTCTCGCGAACGCGTGAAGGCCCCCTTCAACTCGGGTGAGCCGAGCTAAGGGGGCCTTCACGGGACTACTGGACTACGCCTTGATACAGATCGTGGTCGGCGGGGTCGAGTATTTCTGCACGTGCGTCGCCTCCGTGCCTTCGCAGACGGCCTCGTCCATGGCATCCGCGACCTTCACCAGCTCCGCGTCCTTGGCGGGGTCGGTGCACGGCACCTTCTTGTAGCCGGCGGTGTCGGACTTGTAACCCGTCAAGCAGTCACCCTGCTTGGCGTTGACCGTCAGGCACAGCTTGTACGACATCCGGCCGGTCATCGAGATGCTGTCGTAGTCGCCTTCAGGACAGGCGGCCTCGCCCTCGACACGAGCGGCGATCTTGACGTTCGCCTCTTCCGCACCGCAGTCGATCTTCTTCGGCTCGTCGGCACCGCTCTTGAACTCGGTGACCGTCAGGCATTCGCCGACCTTGGCACCGTCAGTGCCGGTGAGGTAGTTGACCGCGAAGGCGCCCGCGCTCAGGACGACGACGAGAATGGGGATGGCGAACTTCAGCCAGGCGAGCTTGGATCGCTTCGGCGGGATCGGCTGGCCGACAGGCGGCTGGCCGAACGCGTCGGGCTGTCCCACCGGCAGTTGGCCCCCAGGGCCCGGTTGGGGAGTGGTCACCGAGAAACCTCACAGTTGTGAAGGATGAATAGAACCTCGGTATCAAACACGTACGGTGATCAACGTCCGCAGGCGGGCCCCCAAAAGAGTGAACGCCCTGGACCAGGGCCTCTTTGCTCTTGATACCTAGTTGCTCTTGATGCAGAGCGTCGAGGGCGGAGTCGCGTAAACCTCGAGGTGGGTCGCTTCGGTGTCTTCGCAGGCGGATTCGTTCGCGACGCCGCCCGCGACCTTCACGATCTCCGCGTCCTTGGCGGGATCCGAGCAGGGCACCTTCTGGTAAGCGACGGTCTCGGCGAGGAAGTTCACCAGGCAATCGCCCTGTTTCGCGTTGATCATCATGCAGAGCTTGTACGCCGCGAACATGCCGGAAACGCTGATCTCGTCGTACTCACCCTGCGGGCAGGGGGCGCTCTCGTCGACCTTGACCCCGACCTTGGCATTGGCGTCGGGAGCCCCGCAGTCGACCTTCGCCGGATCGTTGTCGATCTCGCCGAAGGTGGTGATCGCGTAGCAGTCACCCGCCTCGGCGTTACCCGGTCCGGCGAAGTACCCGCTCAACAGGCTCACGGCACTGAGCACGACCACGAGAACCGGCACCAGGACGGCCGCCCAGAACCATTTGGACCGTTTCGGCCGGGCAGGCTCGCTCTGGTTCTCGGTCATACGTGCTCCCCGGTCGTCGAAAGGTGGATCAGAGTATTCACCAACACGAAGAAGGGCGCCCCGATCGCTCGGAGCGCCCTTCCTTCATGTTCTGGGTCAGTCGCCTTGGAAGTACGACAGCAACCGCAGGATCTCCAGGTACAGCCAGACCAGGGTGGTCATCAGGCCGAACGCGGCGAACCACGCCCACTTCGACGGCATGCCTTCGCGGATCATCCGGTCGGCCTGGTCGAAGTCGAGCAGGAAGCTGAACGCCGCGACACCGATCACCACGAGGCTGAAGATGATCGCGATCGGGCCGCCATCACGCAGCGGGCTGAAGCCGAAGAAGCTGGTGATGAGGTTGAGCAGCATCAGGATCGCGACGCCGACCACGGCGCCGATGATCCACTTCGTCAGCTTCGGGGTGACCTTGACGGCACCCGTCTTGTAGACGACGAGCATCGCGATGAACACACCCGCGGTGCCGACGATCGCCTGGAGCGCGATACCGGGGTAGAGCGCCTCGAACAGACCGCTGATCGCACCGAGGAAGACACCCTCTACGGCCGAATACGCCAGCGTGAGCGGGCCGCTCGGCATCTTCTTGAAGATGATCACCAGTGAAATCACGAGGCCGACGATCATCGCGCCGACGAGCACGCCGATCACCGCGGCCGGGATCCCGAGGATCTTGCCGTTCGCCGACAGCGGGATCTGGCTGATCGCCCAGATCGCGGTGAGCACACCGGTCACCAACGCGGTGCCGAGGCTCAGCGCCGTCTTGATGACGACGTCGTCGACTGTCATCGGGCGGTCGCCGGCACCGGCGGAGGTCTGCGGAGGGCCGTAGCCGGGCACGCCGCCCTGGGATTGGTTGAAGCCTACGTTCGGTCCGTACTCTGCCGCGCCACGCGGCAGGTTGCGGAACGCCGGGTTGCTACTGGAACGCACCTGATCCTCCTGGATCTACTGGCACCTGCATCGGGTTCAACGACCGCATGGGCCGCCCGGTTCCCGTCGAAGTAAAGACGACTTTACTCACATCTCGGGCCGGAACCGCCTCCCACACCGTATGCGGTGCAGATCACGACCGTTCACCGATACCCCACCTGACGACCTCTTGCCAAAACCGCTGATCACGGGCCACCCTGCACACTGCGTGTTCGGATCCTCACCGAAGGCGTGTCGGGGAACCTATCGATCGTGTGAACTGCGGCGACGTAAAGGCGTCGGGGCCGATCGGTTAGTGACAGCGCATGGCCAAAGGAGTCAACACACTATGGGGTGGACCACACGCCCGAGCGTGCGACTGCGCACCTTCACCGGCTTGATCGCCACGTGCCTCCTCGGCGCATTGTCCGTCACGATCGCCGCGCCCCCGGCCGCGGCGGCCAAACAGGAAGGCGTCGGCTACGAGGTCACGCCGGGCCAGCCGTACCTGGGCAACGCGGGCACGCGAGACTGGCTCGGTTCCTACGTCGTCGACGGCAAGCATGTGTTCTGCGTGAGCTTCCAGCTCAAGGCGCCGGACACGAACGAGCAGTACGAACCCGGCGACGAACTGCTGGACAAATGGGGCCAGAAGCTGCCCGACGACGTCGCGGCCAACATCTCCTACCTGCTGCTGCGCTACGGCGCCGCCGAGACCAACGCTGACGCCGCCGCGCTCGCGCACCTGCTCCACTCGTGGACGTCGAAGCCGCGTTCCGCGGCCGATCTCGACCCGTCCCTGCCCGCGGCCAAGATCGGCTACGACGTGCCGTTCCACCTGGAGAAGCTGAAGGCTCAGCACTCCGACGCCGCGGCCGCCGTCGACAAGCTGACCAAGGACGCCGAGGCGAACCGCGGCCCGTGGACCAGCGCGATCACCCCGCCCAAGGAAGACCAGCACATCGGCACACCCGGCGAGTGGACGATCAGCGTCAAGAACGCCAAGGGCAAGGGCGTCTCCGGCGTCCCGGTGAAGCTCACACCGTCCGACGCGACGATCGAAAGCGGCGAGACCACGAAGCCTGCTTCGACCTCTTCGGGCGCGAACGCCAAGGCCGTCACGGTGAAGACCGGCGAGGACGGCACCGTCAAGGTGAAGCTGTCGCCGACCGGTGACCAGCCGAAGCTCGGCAGTTCGCTGTCGGCTCCGGCGGACCGGCCGTACGTGCGGTTCCCGGTCGAAACCAACGTCCAGAAGGTCGTCTCGACCGGTGGCGAGAAGGAACTGAAGGCGCAGGGCGTCGCCGTCGTCTCGAAGCCGGGCAAGGTCCAGGTGGCCAAGGTCGACGCGAAGACCGGCAAGGGCATCGCCGGCGCGGCGCTGCGGATCACCGCCAAGGACAAGACCAAGGCCGCCGTCGGCCACGACGGCAAACCGCTCAACGGTGCGGACGGCAAGCCCGCCGTGGTCACCACCGCCGGCGCGGACGGCGTGGTGACCGTCGAAAACCTTCAGACTCCGCAGGAGATCTGCGTGGTCGAGGTCAACGCGCCGCCTGGCTACACCAACGCGTTCGACCCGAAGAACCCGCCGTCCGCCTGCGGCGAGGTCGAACCGGGTGAGACGCTGGCGTTCAAGGTCGCCAACACGCCCAACGAGGTTCCGCGGACCGTTCCCGCGGGTGATCAGCCGGTGGCGATGATGCAGGGCACCGTCGAGAACTCCGCGTCGGCAGCCGGGATCATCGGGCTCGGCGCGCTCGCGCTGCTCGGTTCGGTACTGGTCGGCGCGGCCGCACGGCGGTCATCGCGACGGTAAGAGGATTGACGATGTCAGTACGACGTGGGTTCGCGCTCGGAGCCGTCACGGTCCTGGGCGCGGACCTCGTCGCGGCCTTGATCATCTGGCCGCCGACGACGGTGGTGGCGGGGACGGCTCGGCCAGTTTCCGCCGCCGTCGTCGCGGGCGGGGCTCCGGCCGCGCCCGCGCAACAGCAGGTTCCGCCGTCGCCGGAGATCGTCCCGACGACACCGCCTCCCGCCGTTGAGACTCCGGCGCCGCAGGGCCCGGGGACGCTCCGGCTGCCGTCGGGCGGATCGGCAATGCTCGTGCGCAAGGAACTCGGACCGGGAGCGGAACTTCCGGTGCCGGAGAATCTCGGCGAGGCGACGTGGTGGGGAGCCGAGCTCAACTCGGCCACCGGAGCCAGTGTGTTCGCCGGGCACGTGAACTGGAAGGGCCAGACAGGGCCGTTCGCGGAGCTGTGGAACGACCGGATCGGCGGCGCCGTCACCATTGTGGACAAAGCCGGAAAGTCTTGGCAGTACAAGATTTCCCAGCTGATCACCCTGAAGAAGAACGAGCTGCCGCAGCGGGCGGACGAGCTGTTCGGCCAGTCCGGTCCACATCGGATGGTTCTCGTCACCTGCGGGGGCCGCTGGGTCGGCGGCTCGACCGGATATGCGGAGAACCGGGTCGTCATCGCCGACCCCGCCTAGTTACCCGTGAGTAACTTCACGGCCGCCGTAGTGGTCAGGGCCGTCGGGATACAGCAGAATGCCTTGTGGACGCGGGCGAGCACGGTGAAGGGTGAACGACATGGCGACATTTCTGGTGACCGGAGCGACCGGATTGATCGGGCGCCAGTTCACCCGGCAACTGCTCGCCAGGGAGGAAGCCGACAAGGTCGCCCTCCTCGTCCGCGCGTCCTCACAGGACAAACTCGCGAAACTGGTGAACACCTGGCCGCATCCGGAACGCGTCACGCTGATCACCGGTGACCTCGGCGAACCGCTTCTCGGTGTCAGCGAAGGCGACCGCGAGAAGCTTCGCGGTATCGACCACGTGGTGCACCTCGCCGCGCTGTACGACCTCACCGCGGACGACGATGCCAGCATCAAGGCCAACGTCGAAGGAACCGGACAGGTGATCGCGCTCGCCGCGGACCTGAACGCGGGCTGTCTGCACCACGTGTCGTCGGTCGCGGTGGCCGGTGATCACGAGGGCATGTTCACCGAGGAGATGTTCGACGTCGGCCAGCGGCTCATGACGCCGTACCACCGCACGAAGTTCGAGGCCGAGAGGATGGTCCGCGAGCAGCACGACGTGCCATGGCGGGTCTACCGGCCCGCGGTGGTGGTCGGGCATTCGGAGACCGGCGAGATGGACAAGATCGACGGCCCGTACTACCTGTTCCCCGCGATCAGCAGGCTCGCCGGGCTGCCCGACGTGCCGATCGTCGGCCCCGACCTCGGCGACACCAACGTCGTCCCGGTCGACTACGTCGCCGAGTCGCTGCTCGCATTGGTCACCACGAAAGGCCTCGACGGGCGCGCGTTCCACCTGGTCAACCCGGAGCCGCAGCCGGTCGTCTCGGTGTACAACGCGTTCGCGAAGGCTGCGGGCGCACCGACGATCTCCGTGCAGCTCAACGAACGCGTGTCCAAGGGCATCGTCAACCTGGTGAAGCTGAGCGAGCACATTCCCGGCTTCACGATCGCGCGCGACGCGGTGATGGAGCGGCTCGGGATTCCGCCGGTGCTGCTGGAGACCATGGCGTTCCCGTCGGTGTTCTCCTCGGCGTCGACGCGCAAGGCGCTCATCGGCTCGGGTGTCGAGGTGCCCCGTATCGAGGACTACGCGCCCACCCTGTGGCGCTACTGGCGTGAGCACCTCGACCCGTTCCGCGCGCGGAAGCACGGTCCGCGCGGTGAACTGGACGGCCGTCGCGTGATCATCACCGGCGCGTCGTCGGGCATCGGACGGGCGACCGCGCTCAAGGTCGCGGCCGCCGGCGGGGTGCCGCTGCTCGTGGCGCGGCGCCAGCACGAACTCGAAGAAGTGCGAGACGAGATCATCGCCGCAGGCGGCACCGCTTCGGTGTACCCGGCCGACCTGACCGACGAGGAGTCGGTGCACAAGGCCGTCGACGCGATGCTCGCCGAACACGGCCGGATCGACATGCTGGTCAACAACGCCGGGCGCTCGATCCGGCGGTCGATCAAACTGTCCTACGACCGGTTCCACGACTACGAGCGCGCGATGGCGATCAACTACTTCGGCGCGGTCCGGCTGATCCTCGCGGTGCTGCCGCATATGTCCGAACGGAAGTTCGGGCATATCGTCAATGTTTCCTCGATCGGTGTGCAGGGAATCGCGCCGCGATTCTCGGCATACGCGGCGTCGAAGGCCGCTTTGGACTATTTCTCACGAATCGCCGCGACGGAGACCCATGGCGATGGGATCACGTTCACGACCATCCACATGCCACTCGTGCGCACACCGATGATCCGGCCGACGAAGATCTATGACGCGTTTCCGACGAAGTCGCCGGATCAGGCCGCGGACATGGTGATGAAGGCGCTGAAGGAGCGGCCGAAGCACATCGGCACGCCGGCCGGCCAGGCGATCGGGCTCGCCTACACGCTCACCCCGGGACTCACGGATGCCGTGGCCTATCAAGGTTTCCGCGTCTTCCCGGACTCCGCGGCCGCCGGTGGCAGCGGCGGGCTGAAGATCGGCAAGGGCGATCAACATCTGTCGCGTGCGGCGGTGGCACTCGCCCGGCTCAGCCGCGGCTTCCATTGGTGACCCTGCGCACACGGGTGGCGGCCGTTCAGGCGACTATCCCCGCTGAGAGCCGACACACGTCGGTGAATCACCAAGCCTGACAACGACGACGCCGTGTGCGCAGGTACCGTCGGGGCCATGGTTCCCGAGCGAGACAATGGCCTGCTGCCTTTGCGGCGCGAGTACACCCAGGCCTGGCACGGCTTCGACCGGAACGAAGTGCGCCAGTACCTGGATCATCTCGAAGCCCAGCTGCATCGCGTGATCACCGACCGCGACGCCGCGATCGCGCAAGCGACGGCGGCGGCGCGCGAAGTGGAAACCGTTCGCCACGAGGTGGCGAAACTGAACGCCAGAATCGAGGAATTGAAGAAACCGCCGGAGCGGCTCGAAGATCTCGACGAGCGGATGCAGCGCACCGTGCAGCTCGCACACGCGCGCGCCGACGAGATCACGAAACGCGCCGAGGTCGCGGCCGAGAAGCATTGGGCGTCCTCCAGCGAGGCTTCCTCGAAACTGCGTGAGCGGTATTCGCGGCTGGTGGCCGAGCTCGACAAGCAGGCCGACGCGCTGCACTCCGAGCACGAGAACGCGCTTTCCGAGACGAGGGCCGAGGTCCACCGGCTGACCGTCGAGGCGGCGCAGCGGCGTGAGCTGCTGGACAACGAGGCCGAGCGGAAGCGCCGGAAGATCGAGCGCGATTTCGAGCAGACGATCACTTCGCAGCGGAACGCGCTCGAGAAGCACATCGCCGACCAGCAGACGGCCAGCAAGAACCAGGCCGAGCGCCGGATCGCGGAGGCGACGGCCGAGGCGAAGCGACGTATCGACGATGCGACGGCCGAGGCCAAGCGCCGGCTCGACGAGGCGACGACGACCGCGGCTCAGCGCACGACGGCCGCGCAGCGCAAGGTCGAGCGGCTCGCGGAGATCCGCGAGCAGGCCCGCAAGAGCCTGCAGCAGGCCGACGCGGTGCTCAAGAGCGGAGAAGCGATGCTCGCCGTACTCCCCGAAGAGTCGGTGATCCCGCACGCGTCGAAGCTCGTCGGTGGCGACGCCAAGCCCGACGAGACCAAGCCGGTCTCCTCGCCTGCCGCTGCTCCGAAGGTCCCCGCGGCCGTGGTGGCCAAACCCGCCGAAAGCGCCGCGCCGAAGCCGTCCGCGCCGCCGAAGCCCGCACCCGCCAAGCCCGTCCCTTCGGCGCCCGCCGCCGCGGCGCCGAAGAACGGGCAGAGCGAGCAGACCGGTCCGAAGGCGAACGGTCAAAAGCCCGCACCCGCCAAAACCGGCTCCTGACCAGCGGAAAGTAGCAGGGGACCTTTGCTATCGCTCTCTTTCGGAGAGTGATAGCAAAGGTCCCCTGCTCTCTTTCCGGGTCGTCAGGAGGCGGTGGTGCGAGGCCAAGGATTAGCGGCTTCGAGCTGAGCGGCGAGGCCGAGCAGAAGGGCTTCACCGCCGGGGGCCGCGACCAGTTGTACGCAGGCGGGGATGCCCGAGGGGTGC
Source organism: uncultured Actinomycetota bacterium (assembly GCA_963766045.1). Lineage (GTDB taxonomy): Bacteria > Actinomycetota > Actinomycetes > Mycobacteriales > Pseudonocardiaceae > Amycolatopsis. The sequence continues at coordinate 1,559,298 of CAVXYN010000004.1, forward strand.
ACGCCGATCGGTACCGACATCGCCGGATACTGCGCGAGGTTCCAGAAACCGGTGAAACCCGCGACGCGGACCGATGGCAACAGGTTGGCGACCCAGGGCCGCTTATGCCAGGTACTGGCCTTCAGCGGCAGGGTCGAGATCGCCGGGGTGACCAGGACGTCATGCTCGGCGAAGAACTCTTCCGTTCGCTCCAGCCAGTGCTCGCGGGTACCTTCGCGAACCCGGTCGGCCAAGAGGTTCCCGATTTTGACGTGAGTCCGTGTCCTTGGCTGGAATGCCCTGATGTCGTAGTCACGGGCCTGCTCGGCCGGGCCGGCGACCCAGCGCGCGAACATTCCACCGACAGCTCGGGTGCTGTAGCGAGGAGCACCTGGCCCGACCTCGTGTCCGGCGGCGCGAAACAGCTCGCCCGCTCGGCCGACGGCTCGGGTGAAGGCGCGTGGAAGCGGAGCCCGGGTCACCGGGACCTGGGTCGACAGCGCGATCCTTGCCGATTTCGGGTCGGCGACCTGCTCGAGACCAGGGCTTTCGGCCAGCACCGAAAGCAGCAGGGCCGCGTCGGCCACCGTGGTGGTCAGCGGGCCGTGTTCGGACATCCCGAACCAGCCGGTCTCCCCCGGCACCCGGACCACATCGGCTCCGGGTTTGAGACCGACGATCCCGCACATCGCGGCTGGAAGCCGAATGGAGCCGAGACCGTCGGTGCCGTGCGCGATGGGCACCATCCCGGCGGCGACGGCAGCAGCGCTACCGCCCGAGGACCCGCCTGCGGCGTAGGAGGGGTTACGCGGATTGCGCGCCACCCCGTCCGGTGTGTCACTCGACGGCCAGACGCACAGCTCGGGAACCCGGGTCAGGCCGACGATCACCGCGCCGGCCGCCCGCAGACGGCGAACGATCTCACCGTCCTCCGTGGAGGACTCGGTCGTCCCGGCGCGGGAACCCCAGGTGGCGTACTCGCCTTCCAGCGGGGCGACATCCTTGACCGCGACCGGGACTCCGGCCAACGGCAAGTCGGCGAGATCCGGCCGCTTCGCGACGATGGCCGCCTCGGCGAGTGCCTCTTCGGTACGGACCCGGCGGAACGCTCCGATCACGCCGTCCGCCGCGGCGATCCGATCCAAGGCCTCGCGGGTCACCTGCACCGGATCGAGCTCTCCAGCGCGCACCGCCGTCGCGATTTCCACCGCCGTCATGAGGACCATCCCCGCACTGTAGATCGGGCGAAGAAGATCCACTGCGGGCCGAACAGACTAACTTATTTCACGCGGATTCAATTGCCGGGAAGTCGGCGTAGCCGTCGAGCCTGGCGCCGTAGTAGACGTCGTGGTCAGCGTGTGCGAGCCGGCCTTGCCGGGCGAACCGGACGGGCAGGTCCGGGTTCGCGATGAACAGCCGCCCGAAGGCGACCACGTCGGCCAGCCCCGACTCGAGCAACGACTCGCCCTCGGCCTGTGTGGTCGGTTCGGCCGACCGCAGGTTCGCGACGAGCGTCCCCGGCCACAGCGGTCGCAGCAGCGAGAGCGCCTCGAGGTCAGGGGCGTCGATGATGTGCAGGTAGGCGAGCTCGTGGCGCCGGAGTTCTGCGAGCAGTCGTGGATACGTCTCCTTCCAGTCGTCTTCCCTGATGTCGTTCTCCGGATTGCCCGGGGATATCCGCAGGCCGACCCTCGCCGCCCCGATCTGAGCGGCCACCGCCGCCACCACCTCGAGCAGGAACCTCAGCCGGGCGGCGACCGAGCCGCCGTAACGGTCTTCGCGGCGGTTCGTGTTCCGGGCGAGGAATTGCTGGATCAAGTAGCCGTTCGCACCGTGGAGTTCCACCCCGTCGAATCCCGCCTCGATGGCAACGCCTGCCGCCAGGGCGAAGTCATCGACGATCTCGCCGACCTCGTCCTCGCCGAGCGCTCGTGGCTCGACGGTGTCCGTCCAGCCGCCGGGGGCGAAGATCCGTCCTTCCTGCCGGACCGCCGAAGGTGCCACCGGCGTCCGGCCCAGCACGTCAGGATGGCTCACGCGACCCGCATGCCACAGCTGGGCGAAGATCCTGCCGCCCTCCTCGTGGACGGCCTTCGTCACGGCACGCCAGGCTCCGATCTGCTGCCTCGTCACGATGCCCGGGATCCCCGGCCCGCTCTTGCCGGTCCGGGAGGGCCAGATTCCTTCACTGATGATCAGTCCGGCACCGGCTCGCTGCGCGTAGTACCGCGCTGTCAGGTCGTGGGGCACGCCCGTCGTGTCGTCGGCACGTCCTCTCGTCATCGGCGCCATGGCGACGCGGTTCGGCAACCGCAACTCGGGGCGGTGCAAGGGTTCGAGCAGCTTCATGGCGCGAAGCTAAACCCTGACACCGGCGTCAAGGTCAACACCGGCTTCCCGCGGTTATCGTGGAACTCATGCGGATCGGCGAGTTGGCCAGGCGGACCGGAGTGAGCGTGCGCTCGCTGCGGTACTACGAAGCGGAAGGCCTGTTGCTGCCCGAGCGTGGCGTCAACGGTTACCGGACCTTCGCCGAAGACGACGTCACCAGGGTCCTGCAGATCCAGCTCTTCTATTCGGCCGGGCTGTGCAGCGGCAAGATCGCGGAAGTCCTCCCCTGTGTTTCGGGTGACGGCACGCACCTGGTGCCTTCACCGGGACTGACCGGTGAACTGGAAGTCGCCCGGACACGGATCCGGAGCCAGATCGACCTGCTGACCACCTCCCTTTCAGTTCTCGAGCGGGTCCTCGCCGCGGCCAACGGGACCGACACCGCCGCGGTACCGGTCCCTCCCCGGCCCGCCCGGCGACACCGGGGCATCCATCTGACCGACCTCGACTCCCAGGCTCAGGCGTAAGGGTCACGGCCCATCAGTCCGAGCAGCCTGTCCTGCAAGGGCGCGTCCTCAGGCACCTTCACCTCGGGCCCGAAAACGACGACACCCGGACCGAACGCGCCGGGGATCCTCATCTCCTCGGGGATCGATTGGGCACCGGGCCACATCCCGGCCACCTCTGTCGGATCGATGGTGTCGTCCTGTCCGGTGGCGCGGGCCAGATCCCAGCCGTGGACCACCATGTCCAGACTCACGACCTGATCGATGTGCTGTTCGGCGGTCACCTTCCCCATCGGGGTTTCCGATTCCGTGGCGGCGAGCGCGGGATCGGAAAGGATGGCTTCGACGTCGGCCCGGGCCGCCTTGAACGCCGCGAGCGGGTCCTCGTCGAACGACGGCGCCGGGCTGAGTTCACGACCGAAGGGCCGCAGCATCACGGCGTGCATGTCGACGATATGCCCGACGACGTCCTTGGCGTTCCATTCCTCGCACGGAGACCGGTTCTCCCATTGTCCGGTGTGGACGGCGGCGACCTTGCCCTCGAAGGCGTCGGCCCGTGCGCGATAGCGATCGGCGATCTCGGTCATCGTGCTCACGCTCCTGCCGGCACGGCGACGACCTCGGCCAGCCTGTCGTAGCCTTCGCCGACGCCACGCTCCATCCCGGATTCGAGGACCGCGTCCCGGATCCGCTGCGAGGCGTAGCGCAAGGTCTGGTTCAACGTGGTGACGCCGTCGTGTTCGGTCAGTGTCACGGTCGCGAGCGCCTGACCCTCCGAGGCGTCACAGTCTTCGTTCACTTCGAGCGACACCAGCTTTTCGGGCCGCAGGATCTCCTGGTAGACGCCCTGCAGCACCATCTCCATCCCGCCTCCGTGCCGCAGCCGGTAGCGCCATCGCCCGCCGACCCGCAGGTCGATCTCGCATTCGATCAATTCGCTGCCGTGCGGACCGAACCAGCGGCGCACCAGCTCCGGCCGGGTCCAGGCGTCGAAGACCACCGTCCTCGGGGCGTCGAACAGCCTCGTCATGACGATCTCGAGATCGCCGGATTTCGCCACGCTGAGAGTTCTTCCCATCGTGCTGTCTTCCTTTCCGCTCGTGCGGTGGGGTGGTCAATCGGTCCCGGCCTGCTGTTCCGGATGCCGCACCACGTCGTCGAGGACGAGGTCCAGGCGCGAGAAGGTCTCGTCCCAGAAGCGGCGGTAGTCACCCAGCCATTCGGTGGCGTCCTTCAGCGGTTCGGCCACCAGACGACAGGGACGGCGCTGCGCGTCGCGGCCTCGCGCGACCAGCCCCGCCCGCTCCAGCACCTTGAGGTGCTTGGAGATGGCGGGCTGGCTCATCGCGAACGGTTCGGCCAGCTCCGTCACCGTGGCCTCTCCGCGTGTGAGCCGCGCGAGGATCGCGCGACGCGTCGGGTCGGCAAGCGCCGCGAAGGTGCCGTCGAGGAGATCCTGCGCCACGGTTGCCCGCCTCTCGGTTCTCACGAATCCAGTGCTCACGTAAACGACTTCTCACGATGTCCGTCGAATCCAAGGCCATCGATAACCTTGCGGTTCCATAACCATGTGGTAATCTAAGGCGGAGCAGCTCGCACTGTCAAGTCCGCGAGGCAGATGACGAAAGGAAGGAGCTGGTACGAGACCAAGCCGATGCGAACGCAGCCGCGAGCAAGGCTGGGGTTACCGTCGATACCGGCATGGACGACGAACGAAAAGGACCGATGAACTCCGGGCGACCGAAGACGACGAAGCGATGGGCGGCCGTCATTCTGGGCACGGCCACCGTTCTGCTCACCAGCGTGCAGTGCGGTACCGCCGAAACCCGGTCAGGTTCCGCGCTCCCCGCGACGACGCCCCCACCGAGCAGCACCATTTCCAGCCCGTCCAACGCGAGCCCGGCTCCGCCCTCGCCGTCACCGAGAGCGGAACAGGCGCCGGTTCCGGACTGCGGCAAGGTGGTCGCCGGGATGAGCCCCCGGCAACGGCTGGCCCAGCTCGTGGTGGTCGGCGTGGACGCCGGCGATCCGCCCACGACGGTCACCATGGTGCGCGAACAGCAGGTCGGCGGGATCTTCCTCGGCGGCAACGCGACAGTGCTGCTGCAGGACGGCGCGTTGGACAAGGTCCAGCAGGCCGCGAAGGTCCCGGTGTCGGTGGCGATCGACGAGGAAGGCGGCCGCGTCCAGCGGATCGACGCCCTCGACGGGAACATGCCGAGCGCCCGCAAGATGGCGACGACGATGACCCCCGCCCAGGTGCGGAAGACGGCCGCGGACCGGGGCCGCCAGATGCGAGCCCGCGGGGTCACGACCGACTACGCGCCCGACGCCGATATCACCGATCAGCCGGATCGCGACATCGTCGGCGACCGGTCGTTCGGCTCCGATCCCGAGGTCGCGCGGAAGTACGTCCTCGCGTTCGCGCAGGGATTGCGTGACGCCGGGGTGCAGCCCGTGCTGAAGCACTTCCCGGGACACGGGCACGCGACCGGCGACTCGCATGAGGGGCTCGTGCGGACACCCCCGCTCGAGAACCTGCGCAAGGTGGACCTGGTGCCTTACCGCGACATCGGCGAGTACGGCGAGATCGGGGTCATGGTCGGGCACCTGGACGTACCCGGCCTGACCGGCGGCGCGCCGTCGACTCTGGCGGCTCCGGCTTACCGACTGCTGCGGAAGGACTACGCGTTCGACGGCCCGGTCATCACCGACGATCTCGGAGCGATGAAGGCGATCACCGCGCAGTACTCGCTGCCGGACGCGGTACTGAAGGCGCTCCAGGCCGGCGCGGACCAGGCGCTGTGGTCGTCCGGCGGAAGCGTCGGGACGGTGCTGGACAGGCTGGAGAAAGCGTTTGCGTCCGGCGAACTGCCCGCCGCCAGGGTCGACGAGGCGCTCGCGCGGGTGCTCACGGCGAAGCAGGCCTGCGGCTGACGGACGTCCGGTCCGGCGCATCCGGTCTCGAGTCGCACGAAAACACTATGAACACAATGCTGACCAGGCCGGGCCGGGGAGTGACGCTGATCACCGCCCCGCCGCCCGATCAAGGAGGATCGCGTGCCTGGTCTCACCACGAAGTCCGTACGCCGTCTCGCGATGGCCGCCGCCGTCGCGGCCGGTCTGAGTCTGCTCACCGCTCCGGCGGCGGTCGCCGCGCCCGCGCCGATCGACCGGGCGGTGCCGACGACGGGATGCCACCGTCCGTCGCCGGTGCCCGCGGGCGCGACCACGCTCCGCACCCTGACGTCCGGCGGTCTCGTCCGCGAGTACACCGTGCACGTTCCGGCGGGGTACCGGCCGTCGCGCCCATACCCGGCGGTGCTGTCCTTCCACGGCCACAAGCGCACTTCGAAATACCAGGAGGAACTGTCCGGTTTTTCCCCGTACGAAGCGATTTCCGTCTATCCCCAGGGACTTCCTGGGACCGACGGTGAATCCGCCTGGACCGGGGCGCCGTATTCGGCCGCCGCGGACGACGTGCTGTTCACCAGCGATCTGCTGAACGCGCTCCAGCGGGAACTGTGCGTCGACGCCCGCCGGATCTACGCGACGGGCAAGTCGAACGGTGGCGGGTTCGTCGGCGTGCTCGCCTGCCGGATGCCGGGCCGGATCGCCGCGTTCGCCCCGGTCGCCGGAGCGTTCTACCCGGAGGGCGGGGCATGTCATCCGTCGCGCCGGGCGCCGATCCTCGATTTCCATGGCACCGCGGACGCAACGATCCCCTACGCCGGCAACCCGGCCAAGGGCCTGCCGCCGCTGCCGGACTGGCTTGCCGCGTGGTCGGACCGGAACGACTGTTTCCCTCGTCCGGTGGAGTACTCGCCCAAGGCCGGCGTCGTCGTCCAGCAGTGGATCGGCTGCTCACTCCAGCACTACCGCGTCGAAGGCGCCGGACACGTCTGGCCGAGCACCAAGCCCAACAACGACTCGGCGACTCCGACGGTCATCGACGCCACCCCGATCATCTGGCGCTTCTTCCTCGCGCACCGTTTGCGTTAAAAAACCGCCGAGTTCCTTGCCGGACATGTTGGAACGGCGCTACCTTCGAACCTGACCGCATGACCAGATAAGCCAATCTGGTCACGAAGTCAGATTCGGGGAGCGCAAGTGGCAGAGGTTCCGGACCGCACCGCCGGCCGCGCCGATCGCATCCTCGACGCGGCCGGCGTCCTGCTGACCCGGCTGGGCTATCGCAAGGTGACCATCGAAGACATCGCGAACCAGGCGGGTATCGGGAAGGGCACGATCTACCTGCACTGGCGTACCAAGGAAGACCTGTTCCACGCGTTGCTCCTGCGCGAATCGCTCCTAGCCGCCGAGACCCTTTTCGAACGAATCGAAGAGGATCCGGCGGAGGTGATCCCGCACCGGTTCCAGCGGGCCACCTTTCTGTACACCCAGCGGAACCCGCTGCTCGCCTCGCTCGTTTCCGGCGACACCGAACTGCTGGGCCGGTTGAAGAAGCACCCTTTGCAGGATCAGGACGCCGTCGTCACCGAGCGATATCTCAAGACGATGACCGAGCGGGGGCTGCTCCGCGACGACATCCCGAACCTGCAGTTCGCCCTGCGTTCCTCGGCGCTGGGGTTCTATCTGCTGGACAGCTTCAGCACCGACGGCGCCGGCCTCACGGCCGAGGAGAAGGCCGACGCCCTCGCGCACATCATCCGGACGGCGTTCGAGCCGCCGGAGGAACCGTCACCGTCGAACGTGGCCGCCACCGCGGCCGAAGTGATCCAGTTGTTCGGGGAGCTGATCTCGACCTATCGCACCTGGATCTACCGGCGGAACGAAACAGGGGAGCCCGACTGACCCGAGTTCCTTCACCGCGAGAAGTTAGGGGGCACGATATGACAACCCTCGCCGAAAGCTGGGGAGTCAGCGAACACCAGTTCTGGCTCAGGGGCGAATTCCCGGACGAACCGGTCGGGTACGACGCCGAAACCGGAATGTGGAACGTCTACGGCCACGCCGAAGCACTGAAGACCTTGAGCGACCCGGCGGTCTTCTCCTCCGACACCATGCGCCTGGTCCCGAAGGAACTGTCGCCGGACAAGGACCTGTTCGTCGAAGGCAATCTTCTCCAGATGGATCCGCCCGATCACAAGAAACTGCGCACCTTGGTGAGTCACGCCTTCACCCCGAAGGTGGTGGCGGACCTCGAGCCGCGGATCGCGGCGCTGACGAACGAACTCCTCGACGCCGCAGACGGCCGGGATTCGCTGGAAATGGTGACCGATCTGGCCTATCCGTTGCCGGTGATCGTCATCGCCGAACTCCTCGGTGTCCCGGCCGGTGACCGCGATCTGTTCAAAAAATGGGTCGGCAAGATGCTGCAGAACAGCAAGCAGTCCTCGCTGGTCAACCAGACCGAAGAGGACAAGAAGACCGCCGCGGAATCCGTCGAGCAGCTGAAGAACCTGGTGAACTACCTCTCCGAGCACGTCGACGACAGGCGGCGGAATCCTCGCGAGGATCTGCTGACCAAGCTCGTCGAGGCCGAGGTGGACGGCGAACGGCTCTCCCAGACCGAAGTCGTCAACTTCGCGAACGTGCTGCTGATCGCCGGGCACATCACCACCACCATGCTGCTCGGGAACACGGTGCTGTGCCTGGATTCTCACCCGGACGACTTCCAGCGCGTCCGTGAAGACCGCTCGCTGTTGCCCGCCACAATCGAGGAATCGCTGCGGTTCCTCAGCCCGTTCGCCCTGGTCGCCCGCAGTACGACGACCGAGGTCGAACTGGGCGGCAAGACGATTCCGGCCGACCAGATGCTCGCCATCTGGGTCGCGGCCGCGAACCGGGACCCGAGGACGTTCCAGGATCCGAACACCTACGATCCGGCTCGTAAGCACAACCCGCATCTGGCGTTCGGCCGCGGCATCCATTTCTGCATCGGCGCGCCGCTCGCCCGATTGGAAGGCAAGGTGGCGTTGAACATCCTGCTCGACCGGTTCCCGCATCTGCGCACCGATCCGGCCGAGCCGCCATCGTTCATCCCCAGTCCGAGCATGACCGGGGTGGACCGGCTCCCGTTGCGGGTCAAGCCGTAGGGATCAGCCGAACCGGGTCGCGAGTGGCACGACGACCACCGGCACCCGTTTTCCTTGGGTGTAGCGCAATTCCGTGACGTTGCCGTTCGGCACGAGGTACGTGTCGGCGAACGTGCGGAAGCCGCGCATGGCGTCGCCGTCCGGGGTGGTGATCCCGGTCAGCAGCGACCACATGACCGCACGGATGAAGAGCCCGTGCGTGAAAACGGCGATCGGTCCCGGCTCCCGCGCTCCGAGCCGCCCAAGGAAGTCCTTGGTACGTGCGAAGAGTTCGGAGAAGGACTCCGCACCGTTGACGGCGTGGTGCGGATCGGCCCGATCCCAGTAGGCCTCGGTGAGCGGCCTGCGGCCGGCCGTGGTGGTGACCTGTCCATGGAGTTCGCCGAGAAAGCTGAACTCCTGGACAGGCCACTCCTCACACGCCGCGCCGGGGAACAGGTCGATCGTCGGCTGCGCGGTCTGGCGTGCCCGGACGAACGGCGACGTCACGATCAGCCGTGGCGGTTCGGCCAGCGATTCCGCGATTTCGACGGCTTGGCGCCTGCCGAGCTCGGTCAGCGGCGAGGCCCCCGGCTCCCCGCCGGGCAGACCCGCGTTCGACTCGCTTTCGCCGTGTCTGATCAACCACACCCGTACCACGATCGCCTCCTAGACCCCGTGTCCACCGACCTTGGCACCGAGCTGGAGCCGATCGCCACTTCCTGGATGCCCGATGCCGAATATGGCACAGATCTTCGTGGAGGCTCAGCCCTTGAACTGCCCCGGCTTCCGGCCCTCGCCCGCGGGGCCGCGATAGGCCTGCGCGATGTCCAGCCAGTGATCGGCCAGCTCGCCTTCGGCACGCAGGTCGAGGTCGTCGCGGTGACGACGCCGCGTGACCAGCAGGCAGAAGTCCTCGGCGCCACCGGAAATCCGCTGCGGCGAGTCTTCGGGCCCGAACGCCCACAGCTTGCCGGACGGCGAGGTGATCTCGAACCGGAACTCCTGCTCCGGCGGTGTCAGCCCCCTGGCCTCGTACCCGAAGTCCCGCACCCGGGCGGCGAACCCGACGAGGTGGCCGAGGCTGTCGGTCCGCGACGGCTTGACGCCGAGTGCGTCGGCGATGTCCTGGCCGTGGCCGAAGACCTCCATCATCCCGGCGCTGGCCAGGATGGCGGGTGGCAGCGGGTTGACCAGCCACGGCACGAACTGGTCCGCCGGGACTGCGGCGAGCGCCTTGATCCCAGCGTCGCGTTCGGCGCGCCACCGGCTGAGCAGGACCTCGTTGGGGTCGCCGAGGTAGTCGTTCAGTGCCGCGTTGACGGCGGCGTCGAAGCCGACCGCCTTCGTCGCCTTCGCGAGTTCGCCGAACTTCTGCGGTTCGGACGCGGCCAGTCCGGCGATTTTGAAGATGAACGCGAGATGTGCGATCTGATGCCGGACGGTCCAGCCGGGGGCCGGAGTCGGCCGGTCCCAGCCCGCATCGTCCAAATCGGACACCAGAGCGTCGACCTGCTCACCGTCCGTGGTGAGGTCCCTGATCACGTTCTGTAAACCGGTCACCGTGCCGTCCTCTCGCCGATTCCACCCATCCCGATGATCCGGGTGCGCGTCGGTGAGGTCTTCTCCTGAGAAGCGCTTGATTCTGGAGCCGGGTCCAAGTTCTACCCTCGAGGTATGCGAACCGACGCGACGACGGCGCTGACGATGTCCCAGGTGACGTCCCGCGCCGGAGTGCGGCCGGACACCGTGCGTTACTACGAGCGCATCGGCCTCCTGCCCACCCCGGCGCGGACCACCGGGGCGCACCGGCGCTACGACGAAGACGTCATCGACAGGCTGCGCTTCATCCGCGGCACCCAGCGGCTCGGGCTGACGCTGGCCGAGATCAGCGACCTGTTGAGCGTCCGCGACACCGGTGTATGCCCATGCGAACCGGCCGAAACCATGCTGGAACGCCATCTCGCCGAGGTCGAAGCGGAGATGGCGCGGCTCAGCGCGGTGAAGACCGAGCTCATCACCATGCTTGCCCGGATATCCGGTGAGGACTGCACCGAGCCATTGCCCGACGGCTGGTGCCCGCCTTCCTGCGAGCCGACGGGAGGAGGTGGATGACCATGCGGATCGACGACTGGTGTGACTGCGGATCCGGTTGCTGCGGCAGCGGCTGCTGCTGACCCGTGACCGGCTGGGCGTGACGTCACCCGGCCGGTTCGTGCCCGTCAGTTCTCGGGCAGGAGCACCGTTTTGCCGATCCGGTCCTTGCAGACCTCGGCCGAGTAAGCCATCAGCCCACCTGCCTGCGCGTCGCGGAACAGCCGCTGAATCGGCGATGTGCGCAGGAAACCCGAACCACCTCCGGCCTTCAGCGCCAGCTGTGCCACATCGCGCGCGATGTCGTTCGCGAGCACCTTCGAGGTCATGGTGGCGGGCAGGAACTCCGGCGAATTCCGATCCGCGAGCCACGCCATGTTCCTGGAATACACGCGCGCCGCTTCGAGGCGGGAATGCACGTCCGCGGCCTCGAATTGCAGCCATTGCATCTCGGCGAGCGGCTGCCCGGTCGACGGGATGACGCGGCTCCGGGCGTGTGTCACCAGGGCATCCTCCGCCGCGTCGGCGATGCCGAGAGAGAGGAACGCGAGCCCGGCCGCGATGTGGTTCGGGCGGCGTTCGGTGGACGGCGGGCACCTGCGGTCTTCGCGCAGAACGGTTCCGTCGAACGAAACGAGCTGGCTACGGCTTGCCCGCAGCCCCATGGTGTCCCAGATGGGCACGAAAGCCATGGTGTCGTCGGGCGAGACGCCGAAGAACGTGGGCGCCCCGTCGACGAGCGCGTTGACCAGGAAGTGGTCGGCGACCTCACAGCCGGAGACGAACCGTTTAGCCCCAGTGAGCCGGAACCCGCCGTCGACGGGTTCGGCGACCTGCTGCGGCATCAGGAACATGTTGCCGCTACTCGGTTCCGACAGCGCGTTGGCGAACCGCCTCCCGTCGGCGAGTTCACCGGCGTAGAACCGCGCGACGGCGGGCGCCGAAAGCTGGACCAGCCCCACGGCGGCACCGATGTGCATGACCCAGATGCAGGCCGTCGAGGAGCAGGCGGCACTGAGGATCCGGACGATCTCGCCGTACGTCCGGTAGCTGAGGTCTTCACCGCCGAACTCGGCGGGCAGTGTCGCCCGGTCCAGACCGGTCGCGTGCAGTGCCTGGAGGTTCGCGAGCGGCAGCTCGGCTGTCTCGTCGAACTCGGCCGCGGAGGCGGCGAAGCCCTCGGCCAATTCGGTGACGACGTCGATCCAGCGCCGTTCGTGGGCGGGCGGGGCGAACGGGTGCGCGAACTCGGTCATACCCCGAATCTTGCTGGAAGGCGCCCCGCCGGCGCTCGGAATCGGGCTACCCGGCGGGTCGGGACCCGACCAGAAGCAGGCAGAGTACGGCCACCGCCGTGACCGCCCCGGCGACCAGCAACATCGGATCCAGCGTGGGTTCCGGCGCCGCGGCCTGTTGCGTGACGGGCGCGGGTTCAGTGGTCTCGCTCGTGGGCGCGGCAGGAGCCGGCGCAGCACCGCTGGTCGGCGCCGGGTTCGACGACGGATTCGCGGGCGTCGATATGGCGGGACGCGTCTGTTTCGGCGGCGCGGCGGCCTGAGTGGCCGGTTGCTTCGCGGGCGTTTCCGCTGCGAGCACGGTGACCGTCGCGCGCATGTCCGGATGCACCGAGCAGTAGTAGGAATAGGTTCCCGGCTTCGTGAACTTGTAGCTCCAGCTCTGCCCGGCCGACAACCTCGGGCTCCGGAACGCGACCGGCGCACTGGTCGTGACGACGTCGTGCGGCGCCTGATCGTGCTGCATCCAGGTGACGGTGTCCCCCACCCGGACGGTCAGGGCGGCCGGACCGTAGGCGTAGTTCTGCATCATCACCTGCTGCGTCGCCGCGCTCGCCGGTGGCGTGAGCAGGAAGGCTTGCAGGACAAGGAACATCGCGGCCAGCGCGAGACCGGTGAGCCGGTTCATCGGACGAACTCGATGGCGATCTCGACGTGCAACCGCCGGGCGAACCACGGTGCGCGGCGTGGCCGCGGCAGGATTCCCTTGGCCCATAAGACGACCCGGTCCTCGTCGGAATGGCGCAGATCGCCGTCGAGCACGAGCATCCGGTCTCCGATCCGCCCTTCGATATGTACTTCCTTTTGATCGAAGAAGACTTCTTCCGAAATGAAGGTGAGCACCGGCGTGATGCGGCGCTTCAGGATCAGGCGCCGCAACGGCCACGGATAGGTCCGCAGCGAAACGACGTCCAGCTCCACGACCAGTCCCGGTTCCTCGGAAATGTCCAGATATCCCGCGGTCGCGGCGAACCGGGCGCGAGCCACTGGGAACCGCAGGAACCTCATCGACGGCTCGATGACGCAGCGGTCAGAACGCAGCCGGTAGCCCGGCTGGACGGGAGCGGGCAGAACTTCGGTGTCGGACATCGCTCGTCTCCGTGCTCCGAAAGTGGATACTGGCGAAGGGCCCGGCCGGCCTCTTACCGGCCGGGCCCCCTGTCGTCATAAGTCGCGGGCGAGGGCTAGCAGCTCGCCTGGTTCAGCAGCGGCGTGAGCACGGTTTCGAGCCACACTGTATGCGTCTTGATGTACTGGTCGAGGCTCAGCAGATCGGTGACCTGCTGGCCGAGTGACGTTTCCAGATGCGCGGCCTTGATATGCGCGACGATCGGCGCGAGCGTGTCGGCGACCACCTTGTCGGCCGATCCGTCCAGCACCGGGGCGAGCACGGTTTCCAGCCACACGGTGTGCGTCTTGATGTACTGGTCGAGGTTGAGGATGTCCTGTACCTGCTGGCCCGGCGAGGTCTGCAGGTGTGCCGCCTTGACGTGATCGATGATCGGCTGCAGCACACCCTTGGGCACGCAGGATCCTCCGCCGGGGCTGGTCGGCGGCATCGAGTGCGACGACGCCGGCGGCGTGGTGGTCGGCGCACTCGTGGGAGCACTCGTCGGTGTGGTCGGCGGGGTGCCGGAACCGGCGACGGAGACGCTGGCCTTCATATCCGGATGCACCGAACAGTAGTAGGAGTAGTCCCCCGCCTTGGTGAAGGTGTGGCTGAAGGTCTGCCCCTGCTGCAGCGTCGGCGACGTGAACTTCTCCGGGCCGTCGGTGATGACGACGTTGTGCGGCGCGGTGTCGTGGTTGGTCCACGTCACCGTGTCGCCGACGGCGACCGAAAGAGTTGCGGGGCTGTATTTGTACCCCATGATCTCGACGGTCTTGGCCGCGGCGGCCGACGCCTCGGCAGGCTGTTCTTGGGAAAGTCCCTGGTACAGCGGAACCGCCAGAGGCCCCTGCTTCGACAACGCGGCGAGGTCGACATCGGCGGTCCGGCCGGTGTCCGCCTGCTGCCCGCCCCGCAGGGTGGCGAGGCTGAACAGCGCGATACCCAGGGCGAGGATCGCCACCCCCACCGGCCAGGTCCGCCGCCGGGACGCCGGAGACGGCGGCTCGGTGGCGGGGTTCTTGGGCTCTGGGTTGTCCATGAAGGACACTCCTTTCATTAGAACGGTCACCGGCCGGGGCTGGCCGTGACGAGGAGGCTCGCCGCGAGGAGGACCACGATGACGAGCGCGGTCTCGGCGGCGACGGAATAGACGAACGGGCGGACGGTGGCGGCGTCACCGCGCAGGACGACGGCGAAGTCCAGCCGTCTGGCGACCCAGCTCTTGCTGCCTTGCGCGATGACCAGGACGACCGCGAGCACGAGCAGCTTGACGACCAGGGTGCGTCCGTAGTCCGTTGTGGACAGTCGATCCCAGGTCCCGACCGTCTGCCAGGCCAATACGGCGCCTGCCGCGATCACCGCGAGCACGGAAACCATGGCCAGCTTGGAATAGCGCGGCACCACACTGGCGAGTTCGCCGGGATCCCGCCGGGAAAGCACACCGAACAACAGGACCGCCAGACCGCCGATCCAGGCACAGATCCCCGCCAGGTGCACGAGATCCGCGAGCTGGGTGAGCAGCGGTCTCGTGCTTTCGACGGCGTGCCCGGTCAGCCCGGTGGTGCGTAGCACGCCCAGCGTCACCACTCCGGCGCCGACCCGCCACGCGGTCGAACGCGCCGCGATGTGCCCGCGCTGCAACAGATCTGCGAGAACGACCCCCGCGAGCAGCCACAGCAACGTCTTCGCGAACCAGACGCGGCCGAACTGTGTGTCGAGGACCTGGCCGAGCAGATCCCAGTCGAGGAAGTCGGCGGCCGGACGCTGCGCGGCCCAAGCCCCCTGCAGGCCCAGCCCGGCGATCGTGCCCGCGAGCCCCAACAGCCAGCCGATTCCGACGACCTTGCGCGCCCGGCCCTGATCCGCGCCGGCGGGCCAAAGAAAGGCCAGGAAGAACAGGCCACCCGCGAACAGCGTCATGCCGAAGTAGTCGACGGAGCGCGCGAGCACGTACCAGGTCTTGACCATGGCTCACCCGCCCGCGACGGGGACGGGGACCGTTTCGAGAAGGACCGTGCCGTCGGGTGCGCGGCAGTAGCCGAGGATCGTCGCGCCGAGACCGTCCGGACCCGTCACACCGAGACCACCGGTGACGCCACCGAGCAGCGGGAGCGCGGCGACGATGTCCAGAACCTGTTGTACCGCACCGGGTCGACAGTCGGGGAGCTCCTCGCCCGGCGGAGGCGGCGGCAACGTCGGCGTTGGCACGGGATGCGGATGGGTCGGCACCGGGTCCTCTGAGGACGGTGTCGACGGCTGGACTTCGACACCCCCGCCGAGCGCGGGCGGAGCCGCCGGCGCGGGGACATCGGCGACCGGAACCGCCGGCAGGGACGGGACCGGCACTGGAGAGGGCGGCTTCCCCGGCGGTACGGAGGTGGCGGGAGTCGGCGCGGGCTGGGCCACCACCGGCGGTGTTTCCGCGGCCGCCCCAGGCTTCAGCCCGAGACCCGACGCGTAACCGACCACGATGACGACGGCGCCGGTGAGGCTCGCCGCGATCAGGTGATCACGGCGGACGGCGATACCTCGCAATGCCACGAATTCGTCCTCCCATGCGGGAAAGCGGGAATTGAGCCGGAAAGGGAACTGCTCGATGGGCGAGAAGAAAACCAGGTGGCGCGTTACCCGGCATGATCGCCACATGAAGCCCACGTAAAGTTGCCCGGCTCAATGCCTCCGGACGGCGGTGAGTTGCCCCGCCGAATGCGCGTCCCGTACGGCCGTTCGGGTGGTGATCGGTCTCAGGGCACGGCCTTTGCGTGCTGTCAGGCGAAAGGCGGTGAGTTTTCGTTAACGCCGATGTTGCGCGAACCTGTTCGCCGCAACCTGGCAGATCACTTACGTCGCCGACCATTGAGTCCGCATTCGGAGTCAGTCGACGAAATCGTGAGGAAGACCCATGTCGCTTTCCCGGCCCTCGGCACGAACCCGGTTGTACGGCGTCTTCGTGTCCGCATTGGTGCTGTTCATGGCACTCGCCGGTGTCCAGCCGGCCATGGCGCACAGCGTGCTCGTCTCGAGCGACCCGGCGAAGGACTCTTCGCTCGCGGCGGCGCCGCCCGCCGTAACACTGGTGTTCAACGAACCGCTCGACAGCGGGTTCACCGAACTGGCCGTGCTCGGCCCGGACGGCTCCTCGCATTGGGAGGGTGGCGCTCCGGCGATCGCCGGAGAGAAGTTGTCGGCGCCATTGCGGGCGCTGGGGGCCGCCGGCGTCTACACCGTGAAGTACCGCGTGGTTTCCGCGGACGGGCACCCGGTCTCGGGTTCGGTCCCGTTCACGCTGACCGCCGCGGGTGGCGGTACGGCCGCGGATCCCGCCGTACGCAAGGAGTCCGCCGCGGCGGCCGGTCCGGCAGAGGGCGACTCGATGCCGGTATGGCCATGGATCACCGGGGCCGGGATGCTCGCGGTCCTCGGTGCCTTCGTGGCCAGGGTGATCGCGAAACCGTGAAGGCCCCCTTCCCCACCCTGAGGGTAGTGAAGGAGGCCTTCACGGAGAGACGCGCCGCGGCATCAGATACCGGTGCAGGCGGCCATCGCGAATTCTCCGGTCGCGGTCTTGGTCGAGACGACCGTGCCGTCGACGGTGATCTTGCAGGTGACCGAACCGCCGGCCTCGCCGGTGGTGACGGTCAGCGTGCCGCCCTTGATGGCGCCCTTGTTCTCGACGTCCTTGTTCCACGGCAGCGCGGGAACCGTTTCGGTGATGGGGTTGAGAACCTCGCCGTAGATGACCTCGACGCCGGTCGCGTCGCCGGTGACCTCATAGGACACCTTGGCCGTGCGGTTGAGCTCGGTGTTGACCTCGTCGACGGCGGCGTTGAACACGAAGATCCACACGACACAGACCACGAGCCCGAGCGCGGACAGCGCGATACCGGTGATGGAAAGCCCCTTGTTGGAGGCCTTCCCGCTCTTGACGCGCACCAGCCCGATGATCGAGAAGATCAGGCCGAGGATGACCAGCGGCCAGGCGATGACGCCGATGAACGGGATCGGGGAGAAGACCAGCCCCACCAGGCCGAGGACGAAGCCTGTGACGCCGATGCCGTTGCGGGGCGGCATGGGGGCGGCGACGGGGGGCTGCGGGGCCGGCGTGTAGGGGGTTTGCTGGGTCACGGGGGATTTTCCTTTCCAAAGGGATGAACGGGGCGAGATGTAACCAGTGATCGCGAGGTCTCCGCGTCGTACTCGGCGCGCGAACCCGTTACGACGAAAGTCGTAACTTCCGTGGGCGGAAGGACCGGATCCGCTGATGCGGACCAAGTGGTCGGATTGCGTACGCTCTTCGCATGGGAAGGCGTGTGCTCGGCGTGGTGCTCACCGTGGTGGCCGTCGCGGTGAGCGTGATCAGCAGCATTTTCGTCTTCAGTACCCAGGGCTATCTCCCGGAGACCAAGTCGTTCGACGCGACCTGGTGGTCGATCCTCGGGTTCTTCACCGGGATCGCGGCCGCGGTCATGCTGTGCTGGCGGCACAGATGGCCGCTGCTCGTTCTCGGGATCGCACTGGTGCCGCCGCTGCTGTTCCGATCGGACGCGCTGGCGGCACTGATCGCCTTGGCGGCGTTAGGGGCCCATCGTCGTGACCGTCTGTTGTGGACCGGGAGCATTCTGGTCTACATCGCCACGGCGTGGGCTTTGTTCGGTGACGCGAACCGCCATCCCGACATCACCGTCGCCGGGCAGATCGTCGGCAAGCAGTTCTCGGCGGTGCAGGTGGTGGGGACACTCACGGTGGCACTGGTGATGACGGCGATCCCGCTCACGGTCGGCGTCGTGCGAGGAATGCAGGACACGCTCGCGATCCGCGCGGCGAAGGAGGAGGAACTCCGCGCCGAGATGACCAGGCGGGCGGAGCGCACCCGCATCGCGCGCGAGATGCACGACGTCCTCGGACACCGGCTTTCCCTGCTGTCACTACAAGCCGGCGCGCTCGAGGTCAGCCAAGGCGCCTCGACATCGGAGGCGGCGAAGACCGTCCGCACCACCGCGCGCCAGTCGCTCGACGACCTTCGCCAGGTCATCGGCGTACTTCGCGACGGGCAGAGTTTCGGGGAGAACGGCACAGACGAACACCACCCTGAACCGCCGCAGCCGACGTTGGCGGACATCCCCGAACTGGTCGGCAACGCCCGCCGGTCCGGGCTTGGCGTCAACGTCACGATCCTGCTCGACGACGCCGGCGGCGCACCGGCCTTGCTCGGCACGACGACGTACCGGATCGTCCAGGAGTCGCTGACGAACGTGTTGAAGCACGCCCCCGGCACCGCGGCCGAGGTCTCGGTCCGCGGCGGTCCCGGCAACGGGCTGACCGTCGAGGTCGTCAATCCGCTGACCGCCACGGTGAACGGCGGGAAACCGCCGGGGTCCGGGACCGGTCTCACCGGCATCGGCGAACGCGTCACGCTGATCGGCGGCAGGGTCAGCGCCGGACCGACCGCTGAGCGCACGTTCGCCGTCCGGGCTTGGCTACCGTGGGGACACCACTAATCTGTACCGGTGAACCAGCGCCCTTTGCGAGTGCTGCTCGTCGACGACGATCCCCTCGTGCGAACAGGACTGTCCATGATCCTGTCCAGCACGAACGACATCCAAGTCGTCGCGGAGGCCGGTGACGGGGACGAAGCCGTGCCGAAGGTGACGATGCACGCCCCCGACGTCGTGCTGATGGACATCCGGATGCGGCGCATGAACGGGCTCGCCGCGACGGCCGCCGTCACCGCGCTGGCCAATCCGCCGAAGGTCCTCGTGCTGACCACCTACGACCT
This sequence comes from uncultured Actinomycetota bacterium, assembly GCA_963766045.1. Lineage (GTDB taxonomy): Bacteria > Actinomycetota > Actinomycetes > Mycobacteriales > Pseudonocardiaceae > Amycolatopsis. The sequence continues at coordinate 1,578,428 of CAVXYN010000004.1, forward strand.
CGACGAGTACGTCTTCGACGCGCTTGGCGCCGGCGCGAGCGGATTCCTGCTGAAGGAGGGTTCGCCGCAGGAGATCATCGACGCGGTCCGTGTGGTCGCCGCCGGGGAGGCGATGCTGTCCCCGCGCACGACGCGGAAACTCATCGGCCATTTCGTCGCGACGCGGATGAGCCCACGGCGGCACCGTGCTCAGGCCGGGCTGGGCACCCTGACCGAGCGGGAACGCGAAATCGTCACCGCGGTCGCGAGGGGCAGGACCAACGCCGAGATCGGCGCCGAGCTGCACCTGAGCGAGGCCACGGTGAAGACCCACATCACCCGGATCTTCGCGAAACTCGACGCCACCAACCGGGTCCAGCTGACGATCTTCGCCTACGAAGCCGGGCTCGTCGCTCCTTGACGTTGCTGCGCTGCTGACGTCAGGCCGGAACGGGACGCGTACCGATCGACCTGGCGCCTTCCAGCAGGCCCGCGACAACCGTCGCCCAAAGCACCAGCGCGCCACCGAATCCAGGCACGAGCCGCCAGGCGGCCGCCCATCCCGCGAGGCCGAGAACGGCCGCCAGTACGGCGACCGCACACAGCGAGACGGTGAGCACCAGGAACCGGCGCGACGAGAACAGCTTCGCGAACGGCAGGAAGTGCAGGCCCACCACGAAAAGAACCCAAGCCGGCACGGCCTCGGGCACCTCGAACACCGCCGAGAGCACCCGCGACCCGGCGAAGATCCCCACCAGCATCAGCAGAACGGCGATCCCGTACTGCTTGCCGAACGGGCTGTCTTCCCGGCCGCCGCCCGCGGGCAGACCGGCGCCTCGCCGTGCGGTCACGACGAGCCAGCCGATCAGCGCGAGCACCGTCGCTACGCCGACCGCGAGCAGTGCCGTCGTCGCTCCCGAAACCGAGGAGGCGCCGAAGAACCACCAACCCGCGCCGAATCCCACACCGATGGCCGAGCTGATCATCAGCGTGATCAGATGCCCCTTGGTGAGCTGGTCGTCTTTCATGAAAACTCCGGTCTCCTCGTCCCCTGCGGGGAGAGTAGCCGGACGGGCTTTGCCGTCAGACGAGTCCGGCCAACATTTCGGCCGCCTGTTTCGGATGGATCAGGAACCCCACGTGACTGCTGTCGAGTGACCGCACGTCGAACGGGTTGTCCGGGGTGAGCGCGTCAGCCTCGCGGATGAACCGGTCCTGCAGGGCGAGCGGCATCGACGTGTCCGCGGTGAGCCTGACGTAGGTGCGCGGGATCCGGCCCCAGGTGCCGGCGTCGACGCGTTCGGTCCCGGCGTCGAGGCTCTCGTCCGGTTCGAGAGTGTTGAGGTAGGCCATGAACTCGTGATCCGGGCCGTCGTGCATCGCCGCCTTCATCGCGGCCACCAGGGTCGGATCGGCGGTACGCCAGTTCATCCGGAGTGCCCCGATGACGGCCGGGTCGCCGGCCATGGCCCCGGCAGCGCCGGCGGTGGTGCTCGTCGCGTGCTCCGGCTCCCCGTGGTACCCGCCCAGTGTGAGGTCCACACAGCACCAGGCCGAGATGTAGACGATCCGGTCGATCAGTTCGGGGACCGCGTTCCCGACCCCGGTGAGGGTGAGCCCGCCCCGGCTGTGCCCGACGAGGACCACCGGCCCGCGTTCCGCGACTTCGCGCACGACCCCGACGACATGCTCGACGGCGTCCGCGATCCCCAACCCGGCCATCGACGATGGCGCCGTCGCCAGCGCCGCGGGATCCTGCGGGGCTTGATACGACGCCGGGAACGAGGCCGCGAAACCGTGTCCAGGCAGGTCGACCGGCAGTGAGCGGTGCCCGAGCAAAGCGAGCTCACGCTGCAGTGGTGCCCAGGTGAACGAGTTGGAGAACGCGCCGTGCACGAGAACGAAGGTCGGAGTCACCTTGCCATCTTGGCATCGGAGGCGAGCATGAGGCCGGGACGGGGCGGAGGTGCGAGTCCGTGAAGGCCCCCTTCCCTACTCTCAGGGTAGGGAAGGAGGCCTTCACGGACTTCCCCGCGCCGACAAGCAGTAGCCACCGCTCAGTTCATGGCTTTGACGATGGTGTCCACGATCCGTTCGACCGACGGCCGGGCCAAGTCCTCCAAACTTTGCGCGGCGGGCAACGGGATATGCGGCGTGGTGATCCGCAGCGGTGGCCCGTCTAGGTTCTCGAAACCCTCTTCGACGACGATCGACACGATCTCCGCGCCCCAGCCGCACAGCCGCGGGTTCTCCTCCACGGTGAACAGCCGTCCGGTCTTCGCGACCTCGCGCAGGATCGTCTTGGTGTCCAACGGAACCAGGCACCGGACGTCGACAACGGTCGCGTTCACCCCGTGTTCGGTGAGCTGCTCGGCCGCTTCCAGCGCACGCGGGACCATCGCCGCAAGCGCGAGGATCGTGCAGTCGAAACCTTGCCGCACCACGGAAGCCGTGCCGAGGGTGTCGACGATCTCGCCGTCGGGGACGTCGGCCTTCCCGGCGAACAGGCCTTTGTGTTCGAAGAACAGTACGGGGTCCGGATCACGGATCGCCGCGGCGAGCAGTCCGACGACGTCGGCCGGGGTCGACGGAGCGACCACCTTGAGCCCGGGTACCGCCATCGCCCAGTTCTCCACGCTTTGGCTGTGCTGTGCGCCGAATCGGAGCCCGCCGCCGTTGGCGGTCTTGATCACCAACGGGAACGACACCTGCCCGTTGGTCATGTACCGGCTTTTCGCGATCTCGTTCGCTACGAGGTCCCAGCAGACGGCGAAGAAGTCGCTGAACATGATTTCCGCAACCGGCCGCAGCCCGGTCATCGCCGCCCCCATCGCGGCGCCGAGGATCGCCTGCTCGCTGATCGGCGTGTCCCGGACCCGGTCGGTGCCGAATTCCTCCAGCAGCCCGCCCGTCGTTTTGAACACGCCTCCGGCCGCGGCGACGTCCTCCCCGAGGAACACGACGTTCGGGTCGCGCCGCATCTCCTGCGCCAGCCCGCGCGCGACGGCTTCGCGGTAGCTCAGTTGCGCCATGACGATCCTCCGTCCGCCCAGACCTCGGTCAGCAGCAGCTCTTCTCCCGGCGGGGCACCGGCCTTCGCCTCGTCGGTCGCCAGATCGACGTCCGCGCGGACCTGCTTTTCGATGTCGTCCAGCAGTTGCGGGTCGACCCCGGAGGTCTCCAACCGCGTCCGGTACGCCGGGATCGGGTCACGCGCCAGCCATTCCGCGACTTCGCCCTCCGGCCGGTACTTCGCCGGATCGGCGCGGGAATGCCCGCCGTGCCGGTAGGTCACGGCCTCGATGAGACTCGGGCCGTCACCGGCCCGCGCTCGCGCCAACGCGGTTTGCGCCGCCTCATGGACGATGTCGGCGTCGTTGCCGTCGATCGCCAGCGGTTCGAGTCCATACGCCGCCGCGCGGTCCGCGGCCGGCCGTGGGACGGCGGTGACCGAACCGATCGGCGTGTACTCCATATAGAGGTTGTTCTCGCAGACGAAAACGACCGGTAGCCGCCAGATCGCGGCGAGGTTGAGCGCCTCGTGGAAGGCGCCGATGTTCGTCGCGCCGTCACCGAAGAAGCACACGACCGCCTGGCCCGACTTCCGGTATTGCGCCGACCAGGCGGCGCCGGTCGCGATCGGGAGGTGCGCGCCGACGATGGCGTACGAGCCCATCATCCCGTGCTCGACGTCGGTCAGGTGCATGGAGCCGCCGCGTCCGGCCATCAACCCGTTGGCACGCCCCAGTAATTCGGCCATGACGCCGGTCATCGACGCGCCGCGCGCGAGAGTATGGGCATGGCCCCGGTAGGTCGCGAACGTGTAGTCGTCCGGCCGCATCGCCACCGCGAACCCGGCGGCGATCGCCTCCTGCCCCAGGGAAAGATGACTGGTCCCTTTCACCAGGTTCTGCAGGAACAGGTCGTAGGCACGCTTCTCGAAAACGCGCACCTCGGTCATCTTCCGGTACAGCGCCAACCGGACATCGCTCATGACGCCCCCTCAGTAAGGGTTGGTGACGAACAGTTCCTCCGCCGGGAACAGCGTGAGCACACGCGGTCCGTCGGCGGTGACGACGACCTCTTCCTCGATCCGCGCCGCCGACACGCCATCCTTGGCCGGACAGTAGGTTTCGAGCGCGAACACCATGCCCTCGACCAGTTCGAAGGGATGTTCCAAGGAATTGAGGCGGCTGATGATCGGGCGTTCGTGCAACGCCAGCCCGAGCCCGTGCCCGAATTGCAGCGCGAACGCGGACATCTCGTTCTCGAAGCCGAATTCCTCCGCCCGCGGCCACGCGCGCGCGATCTCGTCGGTGCCGACGCCGGGCCGGATGAGGCTGATCGACGCGTCGATCCACTCACGGCATTGCTTGTAGGCGTCCCGTTGCGCGACGGTGGATCTGCCGACCGCGAACGTGCGGTAGTAGCAGGTCCGGTAGCCGTTGAACGACTGGATGATGTCGAAGTAGACCTGGTCCCCCGGCCGGATCAGCCGGTCGGAGAAGTTGTGCGGATGCGGATTGCAGCGCTCCCCTGAAACCGCGTTGATCGCCTCTACGTCGTCGGAACCCATGTCGTACAACTGTTTCGTGGCGAGCGCGACGATCTCGTTCTCGCGGATCCCGGGCTTCAGCGCCTCCACGATCGTCTGATAGACACCGTCCACCATGGACGCCGCCGTCGACAGCAGGGCCAGCTCGTCCGGCGATTTGAGCTGCCGGGCGTCCAGCATGACCTGCTGGCCGTCGTGCACCTTGAGCCCGGCCTGTTGCAGCTCGAGGATCATCGGCAGTTCGGCGATGTCGACGCCGATCGGCATATCCGCGACCCCGTGCTCACGCAGGATGCCCGCGATCTCCGCGACGGCGCGGCGGATCAGCCCGGCCTCGGGGGCGACGGAACCGCGGAGGCCGACCATGCCCGCCCGGCTGTTGCCCTCGGCGAGCCACGGCGCGTACAGCTCGTGATGTTTCGCCGCGGAACCGAAATCCCACAGGATCGGCTCGCCGGTCCGGGTCAGAAGCGCGTACCGGGCGACCTTGTCGCGCGCCCACTCGCCGATCATCGTCGACGTCAGGTAGCGGATGTTGTTGATGTCGAAGACCAGCAACGCGCCGAGTTCACTGGCCTCCAGCGCGGCGCGAGCCCGGCCGAGCCGGTACGCGCGCAGCCGGTCGAAGTCGACCCGCGTTTCGAAGTCGACGCCCATCCGCCCCGGCGACGGTACGAGCGGTCCGCTCATGGCCGGCTCGGACTGCCGAGGCCGTCGTCCACGACGGCGTCTTCAGGGATCAACTGCAGCCCGGCGGCCGCGGCCATCACCGGCAGCAACCCGGCGAAGTCCTTCTCCCCGTAGCCGACGCCGATGGCTGCCTGGATGATCTGCGACGCGGCGGCCGCCAGCGGGAGGGGCACGTCGAGCGCCCGAGCCTCGGCGAGACCGAGTTCGAAGTCCTTGCGCAGCAAACGAGTGGTGAACGTCGGGGTGAAGTCGAGGCTGACAAGCGCCGGCGACTTGTACCGGGTGAACGTCGAACCCAGGACGCTGCTGTTGAGGAACTCCAGGAACGCCTGCCGGGAGACGCCTCCCTTCTCGGCGAGCACGGTGATTTCGGCGAGAGACTGGATCACCACACCGAGGAAGAGGTTGTGCGCCAACTTCACCAGCCGGGCGGCCTCGCCCTCGCCGACGTAGGTGACTCCGGAACCGAGCTGGTCCAGAAGCGGCTTGACCAATTCGTAGGTATCGGCCGGGCCTGAGGCCACGATCGAGAGTTTGCCCGCCTTGACCACCTTTGCGTTACCGCTAACAGGAGCCGCGATCAGGGCGGTTCCGACGCCGTCGGCCCCCTTCCGGACTTCGGCCGAGACCTCGGCGGAGACCGTGGAACAGTCCACGATGGCCTGCGGACTCTTTCCCGGAGTGCTGAGCAGGCCGCGCGGCCCGAGGACGACGGTGCGGAAGTCGTCCGACGCGGCGACGGAGGTGAACACGACGTCGCGATCGGCCAGTTCTTCCGGCGTGTCGACGATGGTGGCACCGAGCTCGGCGAGCGGTTCGGCTTTCGCGCGTGTCCGGTTGTAGACACCGACGTCGTGGCCGGCCTCCAGCAACCTGGACACGAGCGCGTAGCCCATCCGGCCGGTACCGATCCAGCCGAGCCTCAGACCTGCAGCAGCCATGGGAACTCCTTTACTTCAGCGGGCCTTCCCGCGACGACCAAACGTGAGCCACACCGCTTCGCGGCCAGCCGGACCTCATCGGTCACCGCGTCGCACACCGCCGAACAGTCCACAATGGTCAGTGGATACCGCCCGGGGACCGAGAGCAGCCCGTCGTCACCGAGGATCGCCTCACGGAAATCCTCGGACGTGGGCATCGTGGTGAACACGATGTCCTGATCGGCCAGCTGATCGGGGCGGTCGGCGATGCGCGCGCCGAGTTCGACGAGCGGTTCGACGTAGACCCAGGTGTGGTTGTAGACGGCGACTTCGTGCCCGGCCTGCAACAGGCGGGAGGCGAGCAGGAAGCCTCGGTGGCCGGTCCCGATCCAGCCGAAACTCAGTCCGGTGGCGGTCATGGCGAATCCCCTTTGGTTTCAGCGATCTTTGGTGCCGCACCCAAGTAGAGTCGGGCTACTTCGGCGCTCTTGAGCAGTTCGGTGCCGGTGCCGGTGAGGGCGACGCGGCCACCGTCCAAGACCGCGGCGTGATCCGCCACGGCCAGCCCGGATCGGGCGTTCTGCTCGACGAGGAGGACGGTTCGTCCGTCCTGGGCCAGCTGCGTGATGCCGGTGAAGACCGCCGTGCGGGCCTTCGGTGCCAGTCCGATGGAAGGTTCGTCGAGCAGGATCAAGGCAGGATCGAGCATCACCGCGCGGGCCAGCTCGACCTGTTTCTGTTCCCCACCGGAAAGCGAGCCCGCCGGGGTCTTCCGGCGTTCCGCCACGATCGGGAACCGTTCGGCGACTTCGTCCATCCGTCGCCTGATCAGCGCCTTGTCCTTGAGGATGAAGGCGCCCATTCGTACGTTCTGCCACACCGACATGGCCGGGAAGAGGCTGCGCTCCTGCATCACGTGCACGATGCCGCGGCGCAACCGGTCCTTCGCCGGCAGCCGGGAGATGTCCTCGCCACGGAACATGATCCGCCCGCTCGCGGGGCGGATCAGTCCGCTGACGGTGTTGAGCACGGTCGATTTCCCCGCCCCGTTCGGTCCGATCAGGCAGACGACATGTCCGGAGTGGACGGTCAGGTCGACGCCGCGGAGGACGAGCCCGGCGCCGTAGCCGGCGGTCACCCCGTCCAGGGCGAGCAGCACGCCGGTCCGTCCACCTTCGGAAGTGGTCGCCATCGTCACTGTCTCTCCGGTCATCTCTGCCACCCTGGTCGAGCGAAGGCGTACGGTCATGTCAGGCACCCAGGTAGGCGTCGAGGACGAGAGGATCTCGCTGGACGTCCGCAGGCTGCCCGGCCATGATCGGCGCACCGCGGTCGAGCACGATCACCGGGCTGCACAGCCGCATCACCAGGTGCATGTCGTGTTCGACGATCAGGAAGGTCGTACCCGTTTCGTTGCGGGCACGGACATGCCGCTCCATCGTTTCGATCATCACCGGGTTCACCCCGGCGGTCGGCTCGTCGAGCAGCACCAATTTCGGCTTGCTCATCAGCACGGCGGCGAATTCGAGCAGCTTGCGCTGTCCGTAGGAAAGCTTCTTGGCGGGCAGCGTCGCGAGTTCCGCGAGGCCGAAGTCCGAGAGCAGGCCCCCCGCCTGCTCTCGGTCCTTTCCGGACACCCTGGTGCCGAACAGGTCTTTCCAGCCGTGCCCCGCCGCGACTACGAGGTTCTCGCGCACGGTCAGTTCCGGGAAGACGCGTGCCTGCTGGAACGTCCGGCAGAGGCCCTTCCGGTACAGCCTCGCCGGACGCGGACGGCGGACGAGTTCGCCATCGAAGGTCACTTCGCCCGAATCCGCGGGGAGATAGCCGGTGATCATGTTGAACACGGTGGTCTTGCCCGAACCGTTGGGCCCGATCAGCGCGGTGATGGTGCCTTCATCGACGGTGAACGAACAGTCGTCGACCGCGGCGACCCCGCCGAATCGCTTGGTCAGGCCACGGACCTGAAGCAAGGCACCCATCACGACCGCCTCAGGCTCGGCAGGATGCCGCGCGGGAGCAGCACCATGATGAGCAGGAACACGGCCGCGTACCCGAGCAGGTACAGCCTGCTGGCGCCGAGTTCGTAGGCCAGGTATTGCTGTGCCGGCACCAGGATCGCCGCGCCGAGCACCGGTCCCCACACCGTGGCGCGGCCGCCGAGGAAGGTCATCAGCACCATGCCGATCGTCACCAGCGGGTCGATCGCGAACTGCGGGTAGATGAACCCGACGTAGTACGCCCAGACCCCGCCGATCATCGCGGTGAGCCCGGCGCTGACCGCGAACGCGGTGAGTTTCACGCCGGTCACGTGAACTCCGACACCCTGCGCCTTGTCCTCGTCCGAGCGGACGGCGGCCAGCGAGAGGCCGATCTTGGAACCGTTGATGGCGGCCGAGATCCCCATCGCCAAGGCGAGCAGGACCAGCATCGCGTAGTAGAACGGGCGGTCGTACGTGCTGACGTCGAACGGTGCCGCCGCGACGCTTCGGCCCTGCGAACCGCCGGTGAGCTCGCGGAGGTTGAAGGCCAGGGTCTGTGCCATGAACAGCAGGGTGATCGTCACGATCGCGAAGACGTCCGCCCTGGTACGCATGGCGATCCAGGCGATCGGCAGGCCGAAGGCCGCGACCGCGAGGCCGATCAGCGGCAAGACCCAGAACGGCGCGAAGCCGTCACCGACGTCGTTCTCGAAGATGATCGCGATGGAATAGGCGCCGATCCCGAAGAACGCCGCGTGTCCGAGCGACGGGTATCCGGCGTAACCGCCGACGATGTTCCACGAGCTGGCGAGGCCCGCGTACATGAGGGTGAACACCAGCAGGCTGAGTATCCATTGTGGACCGATGCCGAGCGGCAGCATGATCAGCAGTCCGAAGAAGACCGTCACCCGCAATACCCGTCCGGAGTTCACAGCGCCCCCCGGAGCCGGGCGCCGAACAGACCGCGCGGACGGACCAGCAGAACCGCGAGAAGGACGACGAAGAAGCTGAAATCCGACCAGACCGGCGAAGCCAGCGCGGAGACCACCGACGACGCGACGCCCATGATCAGCGCCGCCACCACGGCGCCGCCGACACTGCCCATCCCACCGAGCACCACGATCGTCAGCAGCCGGGCGATCAGGTCGTAGTGGCTGCCGGGGTTGAACGGGTACAACAGGCCGTACACGGAACCGGCCGCGGCGGCCGTCGCGGCGCCCAGCCCGAAACCGAGGGCGGCCACCCGGTTCGATTCGACCCCGAGCAGTTTCGCCGACGTCGGATTCTGGACCACGGCACGGATCGCCATACCCAGCCGCGTCCGTTCGAGCATCAGGTACAGCGCGATCAGCAGGGCGACCGAGAGGCCGAACGCGATGAGGCGGACCTCGCTGATCTGGAACCCGGCGACCGTCCAGCCCCGGTTCTCGTAGCCGGGCTGCACCGAACGGAACGTCGTGTTGTACGAAACCGCGAGCAGCCCTTCGATCCCCAACGCGACCGCGAAGGTCACCAACAGGGAAAGCGGCCCGACCTCGTCGTGCCGCAGCGGCCGCAGCACGACCCAGTACACCCCGGCGCCGAGCAGGAACATCGCCGGGGTGGTGATCAGGACGGCGAGGAACGGGTCGATCCCGGTCGCGGTGAACAGGCTGTAGGTGAGGTAGGCGGAAAGGACGACGAACGCGCCCTGCGCCAGGTTGACCACCTTCATGACGCCGAAGATCAGCGTCTGGCCGCTGGCCATCAGCGCGTAGACGCCTCCGGTCAGCACGCCGAGGATGATCGCCTGGAGCAGTGCGTGCATCAGCCCGCCCAGGGGGGCTTCGGTGATAGGGGCGCCTTCTGCGCGATGGCTTGCGGGAACACCGTTTGCAGGCGTCCGTCGATCCATTGCACCAGGAGGAACGAGCCGTTCGGCGCGCCGACGGCGTCCCAGCTGAGCTCACCGACCAGGGTGTGCCAGGTGCCGCTGTGCAGGCTCTTGATGATCGTGTCGTTTTCGACCTTCCCGGTCTTCGTCGCCACCTGTTCGACCAGCATCCCGCACGAGTAGGCCTCGGCGGAGGTGTTGTCGATGCCGTTGGCGTCCCCGCCGTACTTCGCGGTGTACGCGGCGATGAATTCCTTGCTGCCCTGGATCGGCGAGTCCGGGTACCAGTCACCGCTGGAGAAGATGCCGTTGGTGTTGGGCCGGCCGACCTTGTCGGGGAACTCGACCGGCGAGTTCGCGCCGTTCGACATGAACAGCCACTTCGGGCTGAACTTGAGCTGGATCATCGCCTTCACCTGGGCGTAGGCGTCCTCGACCTGGGTCCCCGCGACGACGACGTCCGGGTTGGCCGCCGCGACCTGCGCGACCACCGGCGTCAGATCACCGTGCTCGGCGGGATAAACGTGGTCGTAGACCGTCTTGATCCCGGCCGCTTCGAACCGCTGCTTGACGTTGTCCGCGATCGGCGCGGCGAACGGGTCGTCCAGCTTCGGGTACGCGGCGGTCTTCGGCCGCTGGTCCGCGGGCAGCGACAGGATGTAGTCGGCGAAGACGTCGCCACCCTTCACCACGGGGGCGGGTTGTACGAAGAAGAGGTTGTCGAGTTTCTCCTCGAACACCTTCGGGCCACCGCCGGCGGGCTCGAGGAAGGCATACCCGTAGCGCTTGGCGACCCGCGACGCCGGAATGGTGAGCAGACTGGAGAACGGCCCGAACACCAGATCGACCTTGTCGCCGGTGATCAGGTTCTGGTAGTTCGTCACCACCTTGTCGGGGCTCGACGTGTCGTCGACGATCTTGAGTTCGACCTTGCGGCCGAGCACTCCGCCCTTCTTGTTGACCTCGTCCGCCCACAGGTCGTAACCGCGTTGCGCGGCCTTGCCCGGATCAGCGAAATCACCTGTCAGCGACAGCGAGATGCCGATCTTGAGCGGCGTCGTATTGCCTGGTGGAGCGTCTCCCGGCGTATCGGCACAACCGGCCAGCACGGTGGCTGTGGCCAGCAATAAACTTGCAATACGCAAACGTTTGTTCCTGGTCCTGCCACGCTGGAGCTGGATCATCGCTCCTGACACTCCTTGCTTGACATCGAGGTCATCGCAATCGATTGTCATACCATGCTCGTGAGCTCCGTCACTGTCAAGCGCCCGACCGGCTGCCCGATCGACGGCGTTAAGGTGAGCCATGGCCGATGACGTGAAGTTAAGCGACGTCGCGGCCGACGCCGGCGTGCATCCCGGCACGGCGTCGAAGGCGTTGAATCCGCAGACCAGGCACCTCGTGAGCGAGCGGACCGGCCAGCGGGTGCTCGAATCGGCCAAGCGGCTCGGCTACACCGTCAACCCGGTGGCGCGCGGGCTGCGGACGCGGAAATCGTTCATCGTCGGCGTGATCGTGCCGGACCTGACCAACCCGCTGTTCCCGCCGATGGCGCGTGGCATCGAGGAGACCCTCCACGAAGAGGGCTACACGGCACTGCTGGCCAACACTGACAGCGACGTCGACCGCGAACACGACGTCTTCGTCACAATGCAGGCACGGCAGGTCGACGGCTACATCTTCGCGACGGCGCATCGCGAGCACCCGCTGGTGAGCGACGCGAGCGCCCGCGGCGTCCCGGTCGTGCTGATCAACCGGCTCGTCGACGACCACGAGATCCCCTCGGTCGTAGGCGACGACGCCGCCGGAATGCACGCCGCCGTCCGGCACCTGGTCGAACTGGGGCACCAGCGGATCGCTTACCTCGCCGGACCGCAGGACACCTCGACCGGCTGGATCCGCTGGCGCGAGTTCCAGCAGGCGCTGACCGAGCACTCCCTGACCCCGCAACCAGAACTGACCCGCGTCGCGGCAGGCTACGCGGAACACGCGGGCCGGGTCTGCGCGCGAGAACTGCTCGACGCGAAGATCCCTTTCACGGCGTTGATCGCCGGCAACGACCTGATCGCCCTTGGCGCGATCAGCGCATTGGCGGACGCGGGACTGCGCTGCCCGGACGACATTTCCGTGGTCGGCTACAACGATCTGGCGTTCATGGACAAGATCAATCCACCGTTGACGACCATCCGGATCCCCAAGCACGACCTCGGCGTCCAGGCCGCGCGGCTCTTGCTGGACCGGCTCAAGAACCCCGCGGACACTCCGCATTCGGTGGTACTGCCGGTGAAACTGGTGGTTCGCGGGTCCACCGCACCGCCTCGCACCCAGAGTCCGTGAAGGCCTCCTTCCCTGCGCTCAGGGTAGGGAAGGAGGCCTTCACGGACTTGCCCGGCCGCGCCTCTACGGGGTCACGGTCAATCGGAAGAGGCGTTCGTTGATCTTGTAGTAAAGGTCGCCGTTCCGGTCGGCGGCGAGATCCTCCACCCCGCCCTGCGAAAGCAGCACGGTGACGGCCTTCGTCACCTTGTTGATCTTGAAGATCTGGTCGCCGGCCGTGCCGTACACATGGTGCGGATCCTTGGCCACGGTCAGGAGAACCCCATCACGCCAAGCCAAAGTCGACTTGTTCACGTAGTCGGGTTCGGCGAGCAGCCGCTTCGCCGTGATCGCATCCGGCCTGGCCGGGTCGAAGGTGATCAACGATCCACCCGCGAGTCCCCAAATCTGCCCGTCGACCTCGGTCAACGCGGTGACAGCCTTGGTCGGCACCGGCAGCGGATGCGGCGTCACCTGCCCGGTCGCGTCGTCGTAGGAGAACAGCGTCGCTGAGGCACCCGGCGCGTACACCGGGTTCACGCCCAGCGCGCCCCGGGTCGACGTCCCGCCGAATACCTTGCCGCCCGCGTAAGCCAGCGAGACCACGGACTGGTCCCGTACGACACAGATCGTCTTGCCCACGGCGCCTTCCTTCCAGATGTTCAGCGCGCCGCTTCGCTTGCCGTATTTGGGAACCGTGCCCATGAAGATGGTTCCGTCCGGAGCTCCCGCCAGGGCATAGGGCCGATCCTGCGGCGGCGGCCCCTGGCCCGGTTCGCAGTCGTCGGCCTTGTTGCCGGCCGATCCACCGGCGTAGTTGAGGACGGGCGGCCACGCCGCTCCCGGCTCGTAGCTGTAGAGCTTTGCCGACGGATAAGCGCCGATGTACAGCTTTCCGTTGTGGGACAAGAGACTATCGGTCTGACTGAGCCCGGTGCGGGTCAACGTGTCCGGCTTGCCGACGTCGGCGTCGCCGCGCAGCGGGTCGTACACCCCGGTGCCGCCGGTGAGGTAACCGCCGGTGTAGATCTTGCCGTCCGGACCAGCACCCAGCGCGTTGATCGCGGCGGGAAGCAGCGGCGTTCCGGGTACGAACCGGGTACTCGCCTGGCCGTTCGCGGGGTTGTACTTGAAGATCCGCGTGCCGTCCTCGCCCGAACCGAGTGCGACGAGGGTGTTGTTCGCCCAGCTGTAGCCGGTGGTGTCGAGGCCGGGCCGGACCGTCGTCGCCCGCACCGCTTTGGTGGCGATGTCATAGGAATGCAGCAGCCCTTCCTTGACGAACCACACCTTTCCGCCGCCGGCCGGGGAATGGTGGAGATCGGTGTCGGTGAGCGTGGCGTCGACGACCGAACTGTAGGAGCCGTCGGCGTTCTTGACGACCTTCAGCACGAGCAGAGTCCGGTCGAGCCAGGCGAAGAGCCGGTCACCGGTCCAGGTGAGACCACCGACCATGGAATTGTGCGCGTACGCCGCGGGCAGCAGATTGTCCTTGCGTCCGGTGACATTGTCGAACCGGATCAGTGAGGCGTTGGTCCCCGTGCCGAGATAGGTCGCATTGGCGACGGGATCGTGCGCGATACTGCGGATGTACTCGGCGCCTTCCACGATCGGCGCTGTACCGATGGTGGTGAACGTTCCACTCTGGTACTTGAAATACCGGCCGTCGTTGTACGTCCCGCCATAGACCTTGCCGCCCGCACCGGCCTCGAGATCCCAGATGAACGAGTACCCGCCCTCCGCACGACCGAGGTCCGTCATCGTCGGCTGGCCGGGAACATGGCGGTACAACTTGGAATTCGGATAGGTTCCGAGGTACACACTGCCGTCGGTCGCGGTGGTCGCGGCCCAGCCGCCGACCGTGGGAGCGGCGTCGGTGTCGGGAATGGTGATCTTCCGCGTCACCTTCTCCGTGGCCACATCGATCTCGGCGAGCTGCGGATTGGAATCCGCCGTCCCCGTGTAGATCGCGTACGCCTTGCCACCCGCGAACGTCGTCGCGTTCGGCACGCTACTCTCGAGCTGGACGCCGAGGTCGGTACTTTCCTTGGTGACCAGGACTTCGTCCCAGTACGCTGTGCCCACATTGGACACGCCGGAATAGATCAACGCGGATACCTTCGCCGTACCCGCGGGTGCCACTCCGCTGACGGCGACGTCGTTCCACTTCCCACCTGCGACGGACTTGCTCACCGCTCCGGACAGCAACTCCCCCGACGCGTCACGGAACCGCAGGTACAAATCGGCATTCCCGCCTTCCGTCCACACCTTCGCGTATGCGGTGTAACGACTTCCGGCAGCGGCAGGCAATCCCGGTTGACTCTCCCGCCCATACGCATTGTCCGCAGAGTTGTCGTCGATCCGCGCCGCCGTCCGCCCGTCCCACTTGACGGCCGTGACTCCGCCCGCCGTATGCGAACCACTCCACCCGGTCAACCCGTCGTCGAATCCGTTGTTGGTGAACTGCAGGTCGACCGCTTGCGCCGATCCCAACGGCCCGGCGACCAGCGCGGCGCAAACGGCCAACGCCCCCGGCAGCGAACGTCTCATGCCGATATCTCCATGGTCGTTTCCCTTTCGTCCGTCGCAAGGGATCGACCATGGAGAGCCGGGATACAAATTCGATACATGTGACGAGAGCCGCGGCAAGGGGCGCTAACCGCTATGACGAACCGGCGCGGGTCACGCACGGTGATATCGGGAGTATGCGGCATCATCCCGACCAGCAGCAC
This sequence comes from uncultured Actinomycetota bacterium, assembly GCA_963766045.1. Lineage (GTDB taxonomy): Bacteria > Actinomycetota > Actinomycetes > Mycobacteriales > Pseudonocardiaceae > Amycolatopsis. The sequence goes on from CAVXYN010000004.1 coordinate 1,593,475, forward strand.
TGGTGCCCCCGACGGGGTTCGAACCCGCACTGGGTCGATTTTGGGATGGCAGTGGTCGACACTGGTCATCCACTGCCGTCACCGTGCACCACCTGCAAGATTAGCAAAAGTGAATCGTCGTTGTTCGCTGTTGCTCATCGTGGCGGAGCGCCCAAATCCAGGGGTAACCCGGGTGTCGATCTTGATCTTTGCCTACAAGTTGTTCTTGCGTGGTTTCCCGACGCGCACCCGACCTGCGACACCGCTTTTGAGGATCATGCTCACGGTTGCCATGGGCATCGGTCAACGCCTGCCACTACCAGCAAGATTAGCAAACGCAACGGCTCATCCTCGGCTGCCAGCTACCGTAGTCTGCCGACCGTCGGCGAGGGTTTTGCGAGGGGCAAGGAGTGACTGGAGCGCATTCGGGGCCCGTCGTGATAACTCAGAGTGTCGGATCAATTACTTTGAGTGCTAGTTCTGAGCGTATGCGAGTGGCTTGCGGCTCAAGAGGAGAGACTAGCCGAGCTACGTCGGGTAGTCTTGCAAGCATGTAACCGCCGATGCGGTCTAAGGAGGAAGCATGAGCGCACCAACTCTTGAGTGTGACGTCCGTCAGGCGCGTCAGCGTGCTCATGAGCTGCTTCCGCAACCTGACTTCACGCAGCCGGGACCGAATCCGATGAGCTTCGAGGAAGCTGCGGAGAAGGTTGCCAAGGAATACGGCAATGCGCTCGATGTTCTTGGCATGATCTAAATTTGACTGATTGGGTCTATCTGAGCGTCGGTCAAATTCTTGACCTTGCTATGAGACGTGGTGCGCTCGGTGTTCGGTCCCAGGAGGGACTGGAAGCCTCGGCTGCCTCACCAGGTAGAAGCTTCGATGGTCAAGATCTTTACCCCGATGTTGCACGTAAGGCCGCCGCTCTCGCGTTCTGTATAGCCAAGACATACCATCCGTTTCTTGATGGCAACAAGAGGGCGGCGGCTTATGCCTGTCTGGTGTTCTGCTACACAAATGGATACCGTCCGCAATTGACTGAGACGGAACTCGTTGCAATCATCTACCTGATTGCAGATGGCACCGCCACTCATGAATCCCTGGCTGAGTTTCTTCGGGACCGCATGACGTGATGCTGCGCGTCTTTACAGCTTGATTCCCTGCAAGTGGGTGGCCCTTCGGCATCTCGTCGACCTGGCGTAGCCCGATCACGTCGGGTCAAGGGGGCACGTTCCGCCTGTCCGGCGCCTGCCTGCGAAGCTGCCCCCTTGACGCGACGTGATAGCCCTCCGGGAGGTCGTCGGGATGCCGTTGCGGTCGCTCACGGACGCGACTGCCGTGCGCTGGCCGGCCATCTCGGAGACCTGCCCGTCCGGCGAGGACACTTCTCTTCTTCTTGAACGCGGCCCCCGGTGCAGCCGCCGGGCGGTCGCGTGGGTGCCGAAGGCGGGCCCCGCGCGTGCCGGCCGATAGCGGCGCGGCCCCGAAGGGGCCGCCTTGAACAAGTAAGGAAACTCTGAACACGAGATCTTGAGACCGTGCGGACTGGACATAGGGAACGCCCGGCGATCGCGAGGTTTGGCCCACGCTCAACGATCACCGGGCGTTCGGTCAGAGAGGCTAGCAGTCCAGCAACTCAGGCTTCTGGTTGAGAATCTGGGCGCGCATAGAGATGAATTCCTCGTACTCGCGCGTTGCTTCGGGCTCGAACACGCCTACCTTGCAACAGTTTTGGAACGCCAGACGAACGCCGAACTTGCGTTCCACGGCGGCACGCATGGAGTCGCTCGCCATGAGGCGGAAGAGCTGGCCCCACTCCTTATCAGTCTGCGGGACTTCCTCGCTCGCCTCCTGTGATGACCCATTCGCTTTGAGCTTCTCGGCAGTTCCTATAACGACTGACCACGCGAAGGGCAGCGATGCCTGGATGCAAGCAAGGAAGTCTTCCTCGTTCACCGATCCCTGCTGAGCCTGTTCGAGGAGCGCGGGGGGAACTGTCAAGGACACTGTGACCTCCTGTGGTGAACGTGGTTGTCATGTTCCTTCTTGCCACAGTTCAGCCGTCGGGGATAGAACCCATAGGACTGAGGGAGTTCATCGAAGCGTCACGTTGGGTGCTCAGTCCTCCTCGGACGCGTCGACCAATGGCGCGACTTTGGTCGCGTACTCCAGCTTGTACTGGTGCGCAGCAAGCAAGATGTCGGCAGTTTCGATCGGCTTGTGGCCGAAATATGCCCTGCGGACGATCGAGACAACAGGAATCCCCGGACGCAGCTTGAGCTTTTCAACCTCCGAAGGGCGCGGCATGCGCGCATGAAGCCGCTCAACAACTTCCGTTGGCCTCATGTCGATGCTCGTAAATCGGTCTACGATCCCTGCTCCCATGAGCGGCCCCTCTTCGGGGCGTTCGATGGGCGTACCGCGAGTGATCGCCAGGGGCTCGTACGAGGTGACAAGCATCATCGGCTCATCGTTGGCGAAGGACACATACTCGGTCCGCATCACCTCGTCGCCGACGCTGATCTTCAGGCGATGCGCTACTTCGAGTCCTGCCCGGTCCGGGTAGGTTTCGTGGCTGTAGCGGGGCACCCTTTCGGTTGCGATCGCCTCATCCGCGAAGGGCGCCCCTGGCTCTGACTTGTAGTGCAGGTCAGCACGCCTGATGAGCGGGTCGTAGAGACGGACCCTGGGAGCAGCGCCGCGCCCTCGGTTGATGAGCCCTTCAGACTCCAGTAGATCGAGCGCCTGCCGCACAGTGGTCCGCGAGACCCCGAATTGTTCAACAATGTCCTCCTGGGTAGGCAGCTTCGAACCTGGCGCCAGCGTGCGAGCAAGAATTTGATCTCGAATCGCCCCCGCGATCCGCTCGTACATGTGCTCCACTGGCTCGTTCTCCATGGTCAAGGCCCCTTTTCTGAAGTTGGCGTACCAACTCCTTGCATCCCTCGCCATCCTCGGTTAAAGTTGGCGTACCAACTCAAGTTGGCGTACCAACTCTAGCAGGAGGCAGACATGAGGAACATCCCGGTGAACCTGTCGGGCTACCGGCTCACGGTCTCGGAGAACCCGGAGCTGAAGATGCGCAAGGAGGACGGCGTGGACAAGGTCGTCACCGATCGCGACGGCGTGGCGAAGTACACGGTCGCTCTGATCGTGAAGGCCAAAGGCCAGAAGGGCGAGGAGATCCGGGTAACGCTGGACGCGGACCCGGGCGAGGGCTTCTCGGAGGACGAGATGACTCGGGTTGAGCTGATCGACCCGCGCGTGTCTCCGTACTCGTTCAAGAATGAGAAGGGCGAGACCGTCTCGGGCGTTGCCTGGGGCGCGGCTGGCATGAAGCCACTGTTCTGATCACGCGTCGCGTGAATACCGCCAGATCAACGATCTGCCCATTCGGGCACTGAATTCTTCTGCTCATTGACAAATACATAGTGAGCCCAACTATGCCCAAAAACGCGCCTAATACGGCTACGCGCTTTGGTTCCTGACCTCATTTCGTCGGGGACCGGCGGGTGTATCCGTCCTAGACGAAAGGCATTACTGATGAACAAGTACGAGATTTTGGCTGCCCAGTTGAACGCGTGGCCGTGGCTGCATCTGACTGGAGAGGACGAACTGTGATGGACAAGCACACTGAACTGTCGGCGAAATTCGCGGCAATCGTTGAGGAATTGCGAACCTTGGCTGCTCGCGCCTATGGAATCGAGAGTGCGGAGGAGCTGCACGAGTCGGGCTCACAACCGCGTACGGCGGGTTGCCCGATCGCTGATGGACTGCGCGGGGGACATGCAGGCGGCGTCCTTTATCGAGGCGGATTGGTCATGACGGCCAGGCTGTACCGCGATCTGTGGGACTTCCCGTTCGAGCGGGAGGGCGACGAGTGAACGACACCGTGAAACTCCTACTCGGCGCCTATGAGAGTGCCTATCGAGGAGTTCGGGAAGTAATCCGCGAATTGGACCAGGCGGTGACCCTGGCGCGCGGCGAGGACGCTACCGGGCGACTCCGGACCAATCACGTCGTTGAGGAATTGATCGTGATCAATCAGGAAATTCAATCCATCGGCAAGAACCTTGAAGAGGTGAAGAGCAATGCGTAAGGCAACTGTGGACGCTCTGCGGAGTGGCCTTTCCTCGTTCGACCCGCACGGCCCGAAGCGGGGTGCGTGATGGGAGGCCACGTGTGTTCCGCGAATTTCTGGCTTTCCCCCACCCGTATCGCGACCTGCAACGTCTGCGGTCGCCAATGGCAAATGTGAGGCTGCTATGTCGAATTTCGCTGAGCTGACGTTCTATCCGCTGTGGCTGCTGCTCGTGGCGGGCCTGGTGGTCGCGATGCCGGTCGCCGGGGTGCTCGCCCTTGTCGGTGGCCTGTTCATCGTGATCGGGACCCGGAGCAAGCGATGACCGGCGCCACGGACCTGTTCGGGAACCCACTGGAGGAGCCGGTGATGGACATGCCGGCCGCACCTCCGATCAACGACATGAACCTGATCGAAAAGGTGCTGCAGGTTGCTGAGAACACCGGATACGTGCTGGTCGGCCCTGCTGAGCGGGTCTATCACCAGGTGGCCCCGAAGGTCATCGAGAGCGCCCCCCGGTACGAGGCGGAGGCAGTGCACCAACTGCTGAGCGCGAAGTGGCTGACGAAGGGAGGAACCCACATCTACACCTGTCACGGGTATGAGGGGCCGGGGAACTCGGTCCTGGTGCCCAAGGCGACGAAGGCCAAAGCACGCAAGTGGCGCGCGTTGACCCCGATTCCCTGTTCCCGCAACCGAAAGGCCTCGTGATGACCTCGCAATCGATCAACAACCACAACAAGATCAGGTTCGGTGAGTTCGAGTTCGCGCTCGATCAGGTCCGGGCCGCGTTCGATGAGGTGAGCAAGCTCGGGAAGTCCCTGAACAACAAGACGGGCACGGCGGATCGGTTCGAGGGCTGGCAGGTCCCCAGCAAGGCCGACGTTCAGAGCGACCTCCGGACGGCATCCGCCGCACTGGACGAACTCCGGACGGCCGCACTCAAGCGCAAGGCGGAACTGATCTCGCGGGGCTGGCGAGTCTGATGGTCACCCGCCCCACCATGTCGAGGAGGAATCGATGAGTACACACCAGATCGACGGAAAGCTCACCGAGCTGGACAAGACGATGAAGAAGCTTCGAGCGTCGATGACGAGCCTTTCCAACCGGGTCGCCGGGTTCGGCAAGGAGCACACCGCCGCCGCCCGTGCGGTCGCGACCGCGATCACCACCGTGGAGGCCGCGAAACCGCTGTTCACCACCGGGCCGAAGAGTCCCCGCGCCCGGCGCCGCTGACCCCCTGAGAGCACTAGAGACAACCGAATACCGCACACGCGCATGACCCACCCACCTGGACGTAGAGGGCCGTAGACCTCCGTCCAGCGATCGGGGCTCTGCGGCCCTCCTGTCCACCATCCACAGGAGATCAACCGATGAAGAGCCCCAAGAACAAGACCCGCCGATCCACCGGCAAGACCCCGATTCCGGCCCGTTGCGGCGCCTGGATGCTGCGCCACCCCGGCATCAGCACCACCCCGGCCGCCCTGGGCGCGGGTGTCCTCGAGCTGGGACCGGTCACCACCGGCACCGCCGTAGCCGGACTCGTCAGCGCCGGGCTGTCCTGGCGCTACCTGCACAAAGACTCGTTCACCGCACACGCGGCCCCGCGGCTTCGTTCGTTCCGGCGCCGCTGGACCCGCTACATCGGGAAGTCCTGGAAAGAGACCCTGGATTACTGCAGCCTCGCACCACAGGACCGGCGCACCGGGCAGCTTCGGGTCCCGCGCCTGATGAAGGTCGCCTCCCCGACTCCGTCGATCGACGTGCTGAAAGTCAAGATCGTCAAAGGGCAGTCACTGCGAACTTTCCAGGACGCGCAAGAGGAACTCGCGTCCGCGCTCGGGGCTGACGTGATCTCGATCGAGAAGACCAAACCCCGCGTCCTGGCGATCACCCTGGTGCACGGGAACCCGTTCGATGACGTGATTCCCCCGGCCGACATCCCTGGCGAGATCGAGGATGTCGACCTTAAGGCGATCGAGCTGGGAGACACCGAGTTCGGTGAGATCTGGACCGAACCCCTCGTCGGGCACCACTGGCTGATCTCCGGTGCCACCGGGTCCGGTAAGGGATCGCTGCTGTGGAACCCACTCCGGGCGATGGGGCCGATGATCCGCGACCGGATTGCGCGGATCTGGATGATCGACCCCAAGGGCGGCATGGAGACCGAACGCGGGCGGCCGCTGTTCTACCGCTACGCCACCTCCGCCGACGACGAGACCGAGTATGACGACGGTGACGGCCCGGACGACATCGACGCGATGCTCGCGGTCTTGTACGAGTTCCGCGACGCCATGAAGGAACGCCAGGAAACGCTGCGGCAGCAGAAAAAGCGCAAGTTCACCGCGTCGGCCGAGACGCCGTTCGAAGTTCTGATGATCGACGAACTGGCGATGCTCACCGCCCTCGGTGGCCGCCGCGCCACGATCATGGCGGTGAACAAGGTCCTGGCCGAAATCCTCACCCAGGGCCGCGCCTGTGGCTTCTCGATCGTCGCCTACGTCCAGGAACCCACCAAGGACATCGTTCCCGTGCGGGACCTGTTCACCCGCCGGATCTCCCTGCGCACCGGCTCCGCCTCCTATGTGGACATGGTGCTCGGTGAAGACGCCCGGCTACGCGGCGCCCTGGCCGACGAGATCCCAGAAGAGGGCTGCGAAGGCATCGGCTACCGCACCTCGGAGAAGTCCCGCAACCCCATCCGAGTCCGCGCGGGCTACAGCACCGACGAGGACATCGACGAACTCGTCCGGCTCTGCAACCCGCACTACGACGGCCCGACCGGGGTCCTCATCTCCGTCGCCGCCTAACCGTCCAGAAAGGACAGAGCCATGACAACGGCACTCGCACCACTGACAGGGGTGGCCAAACTCGCGGCCGTCGCCACCAAGCTCGTGCGCGAAACACCGGCACCCGAACCCTTCAGCGTCACCCTGCACCCAGGCACCTTCAACATCAGCATCCAGCCTGACGCCGGGTCCGACCCGGTGACCGTGATCGGTTCACTGCTCATCTGGACGCACGGCCTGACCGGACTTCACGGGGACTGGTGGCACACCCGCGACGGTCAGCTTCACATCACGCTCAACGGTCGCGGGCCGTCCGGCACGAAGGTTCGCGTCTACGACTCGTTCCCCTACAGCCGGGCCCGGCGGCATCTGTCACTCCGCAAGGGAGACCACGAGACGGTCACCCCCGATGAGCTGTACCTCATCGCCCTCGAAATCGCCAAGCAGGAAGGAAAAGCGCTGTGATCACTCTCAAATTCCTTGCCACGTGGCTGAAGCTAACCGGCCTCGCGGCGCTGGCAATCGCACTGGAACTGATCATCTTTCGGGGCTTCTGGTGGCCGGTCGTCACTGTCGGGGCCACCGGCTTGATCTACCTCGGGCTGACCGTGGCGATGTGGAAGGAATGGCGCGCCGAACGCAATGGCGCCGGAACCTACCAATACCAAGTCATCCACTACACCCGCGACTGACCAGAAAGGACACTCGCCATGGCCTACGGAGAGGCATTCGCCGATGTCTATGACGACGTGCGAGATCACCTCAAGGCAGCGCTTGACCGGCTGGTCACGGGAACTTGGTCCGCTACTCCTGGTGAACGTCAGCTCAGCGGAACACGGTTCGCCGAACTCAAGGCCCGCCGGATCACCGCGACACGAAAGGCGGAAGACCTCGTAGCTCAAGCGATCACAGCACTCGATCGCGTGTCGCCCTAGCGAAAGGGGCCGATCATGTCTGATGTCGAATCGCTACCCGGACCGGACGCGGACGTGTGGCATTCCGCCGTCGCCGCCCTGGAGGACGGGCTAGGGATCTACCCGCTGCACTCGATCGACGGCGTGCGATTCGAACGCGCCTCGGTCGCGAACACCGCCGTCTCCGGAACCGCCACCGACGTCGTGCTCCGGGTCACCCAAACCCCGCCAGGCAAAGCAGACCGGGCGTGGGAACTGTCGATGCCCCCGGCATTCGCCCGCTATCTCGCGGCCCTGCTCGATGCACAGGCCCGGTACATCCAAACCGCTCCACCGGCACGTGCGGAGTCCTCGTGACGCGCAGCGCGTGAGATCTCCGATGGGCCACGGGCACCCCACGCCCGTCCGTCCGCTCGCTCACACCATCCATGAAAGGAGAAGGCCCGCCATGTCCACGGAAAAGTTCGTCAACGGGCTTCGGGTGCTCATCACCGTGGTCCTCGGGGGCATCGGCATGGCCGCCGGGTTCAAACACACCCACGACTGGGCCGCCCACCACGGCCAAATCGGCTGGCTCGCCTGGGCCGACGCCGTGGTGATCGAGGGCATGGCGGTTGTCGCCGGGTTCGAGGTGAAACGCGATCACCGCGCAGGCAACCGGCGGCCGATCACCTTCCCCCTCGTGGTCCTCGTGGCCGCGTTCGTGGTCCAGATGGCCGCCCAGGTGTCGCTGGCTGAGCCGACACCGTCCGGGTGGCTCGTGGCTGCGGTCCCGGCACTGGGGTTCCTCGTGGTCGTCAAGCTCCTCATGCGCCGCGCCCCGATCGCCACACCACCCGCGACCAGCACGAACACCCGAAAGGAAACCGCGGGCTCCCCGGTGCCCACGCCGGCCGAAATCCAGCCCCCGGCACCCCGCCCGATCCAGCCCCCACGACCGACAACGACCGGCACCCTCGGGAAGCTCCCCACGAGTATCCGCGAGAGCGTCACCACCGCCACGGCGGCCGCTCACACCGCTGGCAGGCCCGTCACAGCCGACGACCTGAGCGCAAGGGTCACCCTGCCTGAGGCGATGCTCACCGCCCTCGTGGACGAGCTGAACGCCTCGATCAACCACCACCCGGTCACCACCTGACCGGTCCCCGCACCATCCGCACGTTCGCCGGGCCACCCCCAGATTCACCACGGGGTGGCCCGGCTTTCTCGTGCCCGCACGAAGGAGAGCCATGATCACCGAGAACGACGGGTCCTCACTGGCTACCCGCATCACCGACCACCTCACCCGCACTAACATCCGCCACGTCCGCGACCGCGTCACCGCGACCGGCGGATGCCTGCAACCGGTCCACCTCTCCGGCTACCGCGCCATCACCGACCGCGCCACCGGCCACACCCTCGAACACCACGCCGGGGTCGTCTTCGCCCCGTGCGGCAACCGCCGCGAAACCGTGTGTCCCGCCTGCTCCGACCGCTACGCCGCCGACGCGTTCCACCTCATCCGCGCCGGAATGACCGGCGGCAAAGCCATCCCCGAGACCGTGGCGGACAAACCCCGCCTGTTCATCACCCTCACCGCCCCCTCCTTCGGCGCGGTCCACGGCCGCCGGATGACCCGCACCGGCCGCCGGATCCCTTGTGGCTGCGGGGAATACCACCACGACGCAGACCCCCGCGTCGGCACCGCGATCGACCCGGACGCCTACGACTACCGGGGCGCGGTCCTGTGGCAAGGCCACACCGGCGAACTCTGGCACCGCTTCACCATCCGCCTCCGCCGCGAGATCGCCCGCGCGACCGGAATCAAGGTCAGCGCCTTCGCCGACCACGCCCGGCTCTCCTACGCCAAGGTGGCCGAATACCAGAAACGCGGTCTCATCCACTTCCACGCCGTCGTCCGCCTTGATGGCCCCGAGGGCGCCCACGACCCCGCCCCCGCCTGGGCCGACAACGCACTGATGGAACACGCCGTCCACGCGGCCGCCGAAACCACCCAGGTCACCCGCACCTACATGATCGACGGCCAGAGCACCGAACACGCCTTCACCTGGGGCCAACAGATCGACATCCGCCCCATCCGCCCCGCACACGCCGAACAGATCGAGGGCGACGACGGCGAAATCAGCGACCGGGCACTAGCCGGATACATCGCCAAATACGCCACCAAAGGCACCAGCACCAGCGAAGTCCCCGACCGTCCAATCAGGTCAGAACGTGCCATCGAGCACCTAAACGTCCACCCACACCACCGGCGCATGATCACCACAGCGTGGGATCTCGGATCGAGCGGAGATCTCGCGTTCCTCCGGAAATGGGCGCACATGCTCGGATTCCGGGGCCACTTCCTCACCAAGTCACAGCGCTACTCCGTCACCTTCACCACCCTTCGAGGTGACCGCCGCGCCCACCAGCACCTAGCCACGCTCGAAACCCTCGGAGCCACCCCAGACAGCGTGATCGTGGTCAACCACTGGAACTACACCGGCAACGGCTACAACAACCCGCACGAACGCGAGATTGCCGAAGCGATCTACGAAGGAAAACGACTGCAACGCAAGGAAAACCTATCGAAGGAGAACCGCCATGAATAACTCGATCATGTCCATTGAGGACGTGTCCGACTACCTCGGTGTCCCCGTGAACACCCTCTACCGGTGGCGTACAACCGGCTACGGTCCGGCGGGCAAGAAGGTCGGCAAGCACGTCAAGTACCGGCGCGCGGTTGTCGATGCGTGGTTCGATGCACAGGAGACAGCCTGATGGCGCGCCCTCCCCTGGACGTGGGGACTCACGGCAAGATCCGTTTCAGTGACACGCCGAATGGTGTCCGGGCACGAGCTAGCTACCGGGGCTACGACGGGAAGGCGCACGACATTGAGCGCACCGGCCAGAGTCGGCCTAAGGCAGAGCGACTACTGAAGAAGGCGATCAGCGAAGCCCTGAAGGCACCCGGAGGCGGCGACATGGACCACAACACCAAGTTCAGCGCTGTGGCCGACAAGTGGCTCACCCGGCAGGCTGAGCGTGTCGAAGCGGAAGAACGGGCACACGGCACGCTCGACAACTATCGGAGCATGCTCAGGAATCACGTCCTGCCCGCGCTTGGCGATCTTCGGCTGCACGAGGTGAGCGTGCCACGGCTGGACGCGTTTCTCCCCGCCGTTAAAGCGAAAACGAGCGCGTCCCATGCCCGAACGGCCCGCGCTGTGGTGAGTGGCGTGCTCGGATACGCAGTGCGACAAGGGGCCTTAGGGTCCAACCCGGTCCGGGAGCTTGAGCGAATCGAAGACGGGAAGCGCAAGAAACCTCGCGCGCTGTCCTCTACTGAGCGACGTAGGTGGCTGGAACAGCTCGAAGCGGATTCGAAGGCAGTAGCAAGGGACTTGCCAGACCTGACACGCTTCATGCTGGCGACCGGCGTGAGGATCGGAGAGGCGCTCGCGGTCTTCTGGGAAGACGTCGATCTTGAGGCTGGAACGGTCGCTATCGACTGGAAGGTGATTCGGATCCGGAAGGTCGGACTACGGCGGGTGAAGAAGCTCAAGACGGAGTCCGGCGACCGGACACTGCCACTCCCGTCGTGGGCCGTGTCCGTGCTGCGGGAACGTCGGCGCCTTGCAGAGGAAGCCGGGCGCGGGCTGGCAAGTCCGGTCTTCCCGGACACGTTGGGCGGTTTGCGCGACCCCTCCAACACCCGCCGGGATCTACGCGAGGCTCGGGGAACAGAGGACTTCGCATGGGTCAAGTCACACGTCTTCCGCAAGACGGCAGCCACGGTGCTCGATGATGCCAAGCTCAGCTCCCGGCAGATCGCCGATCAGCTCGGTCATGCCCGGCCCTCGATCACCCAGGACGTCTATATGGGCAGAACGACCGTCTCTCGGGACAACGCGGTCGCCCTGGAGAGCATGTGGAGTGAGGACGATCCGGCCAATTCCGGGGGTAAACCGGGGGCTGAGCCTGACGAGAAGAACCCGGATAAGCTCTGACCAGCAGCACTGGTGCCCCCGACGGGGTTCGAACCCGCACTGGGTCGATTTTAAGTCGACTGCCTCTGCCAGTTGGGCTACGGGGGCATCGGACAGCCTAAGCGACGCCGCCGTCCGATGTTGACCGAGTTCGCCGAATCGGCTTGGCGATACTTGTCGAATTTGCCGCGCAGGACGGCCGGGTCCAGCTTCTCGGGCGGTGTCGAAGCGATGTAGTGGGTCAGCTCGTCGCGCAGCCGGTAGAACTTGTATTGGCCTTCCTCCATCAGCACCCACAGCGAACGCCGTGCCGGTCCAAGGATTGAGGTTCTGCAGGCCGAGGATGATCGTGGAGTTCCCCGCGCACCCGAACACCTTGAATGCCGTGAAGGCCTCCTTCCCTACCTTGAGAGTAGGGAAGGAGGCCTTCACGGACTTACGGAAGCTACTGCTTCTTCGACAGCCGGTCGAACTCTTCGCGCGGGTTGTTGATCTGGCCGAGCGAGATGACCTCGCGCCGGAACAGGCCACCGAGCATCCAGTCGAACAGGATGCGGATCTTGCGGTTCCACGTCGGCATCGCCTTGAGGTGGTACGCACGGTGGAAGAGCCAGGCCGGGAAGCCCTTGATCTTCAGGTTCAGCGCGTCGGCGACACCCTTGTGGAGGCCGAGGCTGGCCACCGCACCCAGGTTCTTGTGGTAGTAGTCCTTCGGCTTGCCGCCGCGGATCACCTTGATGATGTTCTTCGCCAGCAGACGCGCCTGACGGACCGCGTGCTGCGCGTTCGGCGGGCAGGTCGCGGTCGGGTCCTGCTCGGTACGCGAGAGATCCGGCACGGCGGCGTTGTCACCGGCGGTCCAGACGTCGGGGTGACCGACGACCTGCATCGCGGCGGTGGCCTCGACGCGTCCGCGCTTGTCCAGCGGGAGATCCGACTCGGCGAGCACCGGATTCGCCTTCACACCGGCGGTCCAGATGATCGTGTCGGTGTCGAACTCGGTGCCGTCCGAGAGCACGACGTGCCCCTTTTCGAACGACTTCGCGGCTGTCGACAAATAGACTTCGATGCCGCGCTTCTCGAGCTGCTCGACGGTGTAGACACCGAGCGTCTCGCGCACCTCGGGAAGGATCCGCCCGGCCGCCTCGACGAGCACCCAGCGGATGTCCTCGACCTTGAGGTTCGGGTAGTAGTTCTCCACCGCGAACCGCGTCATGTCCTCGAGCTCGGCGAGCGCCTCGATACCGGCGAATCCGCCGCCGACGACGGTGAACGTCAGCAGGCGTTTGCGCACCTCGGGATCGAGGGTGCTGGCCGCCTCGTCCAGCTTCGTCATGACGTGGTTGCGCAGGTAGATCGCCTCACCGATGGTCTTGAAGGCGATGCCCTCTTCGACCAGGCCGGGGATCGGCAGGATCCGCGCGACGGCGCCGAGCGCGACCACGAGGACGTCGTAGTTCAGCTGCTCGATATGCCCGTCGGCGGCTTCGACCGTCACGGCCTTGCGCTCGTGCTCGATCTTCGTCACGCGCGCGGTGAGCACGTGGCAGCGCTTGAGCACGCGCCGCAGCGGCACCACCACGTGCCGCGGTTCGATCGCTCCGGCCGCCGCCTCGGGGAGGAACGGGGCGTAGGTCATATGCGGCTGCGGGTCAACGACCGTCACGGACGCTTCGTTGGCCCGGAGCATCTTCTGAAGCCCGTACGCCGTGTAGAGCCCGACGTACCCACCACCAAGGACGAGGATCCGTGTCGGTTCCGACTTAACACCAGCCATACTCATATAGTCCCACCCACGGGCTGAGATCGCTCGTGTACCCCATCCCGCTGTGACCAGCATCGCCACGGTTTCCGCACCGATTCAGTTCAGGCCAGCCGCCGAGGTCGCGGAGGCCAGCACATCGCACACCATGTCCAGCGTCAGGCGGCCCGTCTGGACATTGCGCTGCGACACGTGATAGCAGCCGAAAAGCCGGAGATCGCCCAAGACCACCTCGGCTCCATGCCCGAACTTCGGGCGCGGTACCGGCACCGGCCATCCCGCCTCCGCGAGCACCGGAAGCAGCGCCTGCCAGCCGAACGCCCCGAGTACGACGACGGCCTTCAGCGACGGCTTCATCAACGCCAGCTCGGCGGCCAGCCAGGACCGGCAGGTGTCCCGTTCTTCAGGCGTCGGCTTGTTGGCGGGCGGAGCACAGCGAACGGGGGCGACGAGCCGGGTCCCGCGTAGCTCGAGCCCGTCGCCGATCCGGGTCGACGTCGGCTGCGACGCGACACCGACTTGGTGAAGCGCCCGGAAGAGAACGTCACCCGATGGGTCACCCGTGAACATGCGGCCGGTCCGGTTCGCACCATGTGCCGAGGGGGCGAGCCCCACGATCGCCAGCGACGCGTCCGGCGGCCCGAACCCGGGCACCGGCCGTGCCCAGTACGTCTCGCCGGCGAAGGCGGCCCGCTTGACCACGGCGATCTCCTCGCGCCACGCGACGAGCCGCGGGCAGGCCCGGCAGCCGACGACCTCTGCGTCGAGTTCGGCGAGCGAGTGGAACTTCACGCTGCGATCGCCTCCTTCAGGGCGGCAGGCAGCCCGGTCCGCTCGTCATACGCGACGTCGAGGCCGGTGACCGTGACGATCTCTTGTGGACAAGCGTCCGTGCGGTCGACCAGCCCGCGCAGGCGTTCCCGCGCCTCCCTGGGAGTCCGTGGGTGATCATGAGCCTCGACGATGTCCACCCACACAGCCTGCCAGTAAGTTGGGAACATGCCGGACAAGACTTCCGAGGAAAACACCGCCGAGAAGGCCGACGACAAAGACGTCCCTTCGGCGGAGACCAAGGCCGAACCGATCGACGACCTGGTCACCACGAACCACACGCTGACGCTCAAGAGGCGCAAACTCGCGTACACGGCCCAGACCGGCCGGATCGTCCTGCGGAAGGAGGTCATCACCGAAGGCAAGTCCGAGGGTCACAAGCCCAAGGCCGAGGTGTTCGTGACCTCCTACACGCTCGACGACGCGGATCCCGGCACGCGGCCGGTCACGTTCGCGTTCAACGGCGGGCCGGGCTCGGCGAGCATCTGGCTTCACATGGGCCTGCTCGGCCCGCGTCGCGCCTTGTCGGGCGACGTCGACGACCCGATCGCGCCGCCATACGGGTTGACCGACAACCAGGAAACCCTGCTGGCGCACAGTGACCTGGTGTTCATTGACCCGGTGTCGACCGGCTACTCGCGTGCTATCGACGGCGAGAAAGCCAAGGACTACCACGGTTATACGGCGGACGTGGAGTCCATCGGCGAGGTCATCCGGCTGTGGGTTTCGCGTAAGCAGCGGTGGCTTTCGCCGAAGTTCCTTGCGGGCGAGTCGTACGGCACCCTGCGGGCGGCCGGGCTGGCGTCGCATCTGCAGGAACGCCACGGGATGTACCTGAATGGGCTCCTGCTGATCTCGTCGGTGCTCGACCTCGGCACGCTGCGGTTCACCGAGGGCAACGACCTGCCGTACTCGCTTTTCGTCCCCACCTATGCCGCCATCGCGCACTACCACGGCCTCCACGGCGAGCGCCCGCTCGACGACGTTCTCGCGGACGCCGAGGACTTCGCCGCCAAGGAACTCCCCTGGGCCCTCGCTCGCGGAGCCCGTCTGTCCACACAGGACAGAACGGAAGCCGTGGCGACGCTGGCCTCCCTGACCGGACTCAGCGAGACCTATGTGGACCGGGTGAACCTGCGGATCGAACACATCCGGTTCTTCACGGAACTCTTGCGGGACAAGGGACTTGCCGTCGGCCGGATGGACGGCCGGTTCACCACCTGGGAGCCCGACGGCGGCCGCGAGCAGATGAGCGACGACCCGTCGATCTCGCGGATCATCGGCGCCTACGCGGCCGGACTCAACCACTACGTCCGCGCCGAACTCGGCTACGAGAACGACCTGCCGTACGAGGTCCTGTCGATGGACGTGTTCAAGGCGTGGTCCTACTCGGACTTCGAGGGCCGCTCAGTGTCCGTTGTGGACTCACTGAGCAGCGCGATGCGCGCGAACCCGCATCTGCGCGTCCACGTCGCCTTCGGCCACTACGACGGCGCGACCCCGTACTTCGCGGCGGAACACGTCCTCGCGCGGCTGCAGATCCCCGAAGAACTGCGCGAGAACATCGACACGGCTTATTACCCCGCGGGGCACATGATGTACGTGCACGAGGAATCTCGGGTGCAGCAGTCGAAGGACCTGGCGAAGTTCATCAAGTCCGCCTCGGCGCGGTAGCGAGGGTCCCTTTCGCGCCACGGTGAGTGCTATGAACGGTCCGTTCCTTGCAAAATTTGCAAGGAACGGACCGTTCATAGCACGCTGGAGCGAGGTCCTGTCGGACTTACCGATCATCATGGCGGCGTGTACCTATCCAGAGCTCCACTCGCAGATTCATACCTACGTCAACACAGCCGGCACGGCGTGATCCGGGTGGCGACCCTTGAGGAACTCGGGGTTCCACAAAGCACGTCGTACCGAAGATGTCTGCCAGGAGGGAGGTGGACCCACCTGCTGCCAGGAATCGTACTTCTGTCGAAGGAACAGCCGACCGCGAGACAACGGATCGAAGCCGCTCTCATGCACACCGATGACTTGGGCGTCGTCACCGGATTCGAGGCCTCACGACGCTATGGTCTGCGCCAGGCCGATCCATACGGGACCGTCCACGTCCTGATCCCCGAACCGCGCCAGATCCGAAGCGCCAAGTTCGCGATCGTTGAACGAACGATCCATCGGCCCGATCGTCGTGTGGTGGAAGGAATCCCGCTAGCCGCTCCGGCACGCGCGATTTTGGACGGCGTGAGACGTATACGCGAAGTTGACCCGGTACGTGCTCTATTGATCGAGTCCGTCGAAACAGGCCTGTGCTCAGTCAGGGAACTAAGCGCCGAGCTCGAATCAGGCAGCAGGAGAGGAACGGCGCTTCCGCGTGCCGTACTTCGAGAGCTTGCGGCCGATGTCAAGTCCGTGCCGGAAGCTGCCGCTCTGGAAATCTGGAAACGTGCGGGACTTCCTCCTGCCGAGCGGAACGTGACGATCTGCGACGCTCACGGCAACTACGTTGGCAAGCCCGACTCATGGTGCGATGAGCTTGCCATGGCCTGGGAGATCGACTCGTACGCGTTCCATTTCGGCAGGGAAGCGTTCCGGAAGACGCTTCATCGCAACAACCGTTATGCGGCTGCCGGAATCATTGTCGTGCAGACCTTGCCTTCCCGGATACGCGATGAACCCGCCGAGGTCATTGCGGAACTCTGTGCCGCTGCCGAGGCTGCAGCACAACGCCCACGGCCGAACGTGTCCATACAAGGGAGTAAACGAGCGGCCTAAAGCGCGGCCTACCGCGCTATGAACGGTCCGTTCCTTGCAAAATTTGCAAGGAACGGACCGTTCATAGCATTGGCACCTTAGGGATCGACTGAGTCAGCCTCGCAGGTACTGAGCCCCGTGCGTAACGGCCGACCAAGCGTCAACGGCACCATGGCCATAGAAGCCGTTGAACGAAGCGTCACCGGTGCAGGTGGCGGTGAACGTGGCGTCCCGGCCTTCGTCCAGGTAGTCGACGGTCCGCGGCACCGGGCAGGCGATGTCGGAGGCCGTGCCTTCGAGGACTCGCTGCACGGCGTCCGGGTTCAGCCCGAAGTCGCCGCGCGAAGCCTTGCCGTACTCGGAGACGATGAGTGCGGAGACACCGGTGGCGTGCGGCGAGGCCATCGAGGTGCCTTGCAGCCACTGGTAGAAACCGACCCGCCCGTCGGCGGCGGTCGCCTTCTGGACGCCCGCGGTCACCCCGGCGGGGGTGATGTTCCCGGCGGCGTCGATGTTGCCCTCGGCGACGCCGACGTTGCGCGGGTACGTCGAGAGGATCTGGTTCTCGACCGTGCGGTGCCACGGGGTGCCGAAGTAGTCACGGAAGTAACCACCCGGCGCGGAGACCGAGATCTGCTCGACCCCGTAGTTCGAGTAGTCCGCCTTCGCCTGCGACGGGCCGAAGGCCGAGACGCCGATCGTGTGCGGGCCCTCGACGGGCAGCGAGAGGCAGCTCGCGTTGTCGATCTGCCGCGCGTACGCGCTCTTCGACGGGTAGTCCGGGCTCGTGCCGTCCGGCTGCGGGGTGCCGAGGTCGCTGTGCTGGTTGCCCAGCGAGACGACCTGGGTGACGCCCTTGCGATGCGCGTAGTTCAGCGCCCGCGTCGTCGCCTCGATGATCGTGCGCTGCTCGGCCTGCTGCGCGGGCGAGTCGGCGCTGTTCGCGGTGCAGTTGTACAGCCACGGGTCGGTGTAGAACGACATGTTGACGACGTCCACACCGGCGTCGCCGGCGTAGGTGATCGCGTCCACGGTCGGCTGCAGGAAGAAGAAGCCCGAGTCCTGCCCGGCGCGGAGGTTCACCAGCGTCACGTTCGGCGCGACACCCGAGACGCCGAAGCCGTTCGCGGCAGCACCGATGGTGCCGGCGACGTGCGTACCGTGGCCGGCGTTGTCCACGTCGACGGGGTCGACACAGCCGCGGTACTCACACGGGCCGTCGACCGGCTCGCCGTTGACGTCGGCGACGATGTCCTTGGTGAAGTTGCGCGAAGCCGCCTTGTCGAAGTTCGGCGCGATATCCGGGTGGCTCGCGTCGACACCGGTGTCGATGATGCCGACCTTGACCCGCTTGTCACCGGGCTGCACGGTCCGCGAAAGGTCCGAACGCACGGATTTGAGGCCCCAGAGCTGATCGTCGAGCGGGTCGAGACCGACGGCCTTCGTCGACGCGCCCTTGCGCGCGGACGCGGCGCCGCGGCTCTCCTTCTCGACCACGTTCGGCTTTGGGTTGGCCTTGTTGTTCTTCGGCGCGGCCCCGATGGCTTTCGCTTTCGCCGCCCCGAAAACAGACCGGTTCGCGGAGATCCGCTCGGCGAAACCGTTGGCGGGCGCCGTAGCGGTGATCAGGCCGACGGCCGCGTTGCTCGCGACGACTGTTCCACCTGCCGCGCGGACGGCCTTTTCGACCGTCGCGACGTCCTGTCCCGATCGAGCGAGAACAGAGAATTCGGTCGCCGGGCCGGAAAGCTGTGGTTGCGCGGACGCGGCCGGTGCGGCGATTGCACCGAACAGCGGTACCGCGAGTGCTATTACGAGAGACCTGGTTCTTTTCACTTCATGCCTCCTGCAGAAAACCGTTCATGCAAACTACGTCAGCAATCGACGGGTATCAACGAAGTCCAGACGAAAGTCAGGGGACGACCATCTTTTCCTCCGCGAAATGACAGGCGGACAAATGCCCGCCCGCCCGGGTGATCAAAGCCGGTTCCTCGTCCGCGCAAATGTCCTGCGCCTTCCAGCACCGAGTACGGAACCGGCAGCCGGACGGCGGATCCAGCGGGCTCGGCACGTCCCCTTCCAGGCGGATCACCTGCCGTTGCCCGCGCAGCGCAGGATCGGCGACGGGGACCGCGGACAGCAGCGCCTGCGTGTAGGGATGCGCCGGATGTTCGTAGATCTCCTCTTCCGTCCCCAATTCCACGATCTTTCCGAGATACATCACGGCGACCCGCGTGGAAAGGTGACGAACAACCGACAGGTCGTGTGCGATGAACACGTAGGAAAGGCCGAATTCCTGCTGCAGTTCCCCGAGCAGATTCATCACCTGCGCCTGAATGGAGACGTCCAGTGCGGAGACCGGCTCGTCGCAGATGATGACCTTCGGCCGCAACGCGAGCGCCCGCGCGATCCCGATGCGCTGGCGCTGCCCGCCGGAGAACTGGTGCGGATAGCGGTTGATGTGCTCGGGGTTGAGCCCGACGACGTCGAGCAGCTCTCGCACTTTCGCCGCCCGGGATCCCTTCGGCGCCACTTCGGTGTGGATCTCGAAGGGTTCGCCGATGATGTCGCCGACCGTCATCCGCGGGTTCAGCGAGGTGTACGGATCCTGGAGCACGATCTGGATCTCGCGCCGCAGCCGCCGCAATTCCGCACCGCGCAAGGCGAAGATGTCACGACCGTCGAAGGTCGCGAGCCCACCGGTCGGCTCCTCGAGCCGCATCAGCACCTGGGCCAAGGTGGACTTCCCGCAACCGGATTCCCCCACCACGCCAAGGGTTTCCCCGGGCATGAGGTCGAACGAGACCCCGTCGACGGCCTTGACGTGGCCGATCGTGCGTTTGAAGAGCACCCCGGCGCGCACCGGGAAGTACTTCACCAGGTTCTCGACACTCAGAATGGGATCAGGCATGGCCGCTCACCACTTCCTCGGCGAAGTGACAGGCACTGACCCGGCCGAAACCGAGGCTGTGCAAGGGCGGCCGCTCGGTTTCACATCTGCCCTCCGCCCGCTTGCACCGCGGATGGAACGGGCAGCCCGGCGGGATGTTCAGCAAACTCGGCGGCAGCCCCTTGATCGTCTCCAGCGTCTGACCCTTGAGGTCGAGGCGCGGCAGTGAACTCATCAACGCCGACGTGTACGGATGTCCTGGCGAGCGGAACAGTTCGCTGACGTCGGCCTGCTCGACGATGCGGCCGGCGTACATCACCGCGATCCGGTCGGCGACCTCGGCGACCACCGCCAGGTCATGGGTGATCAGGATCAGCCCCATCCGCCGTTCCGCCTGGATCTCCGCGAGGAGGTCCATGATCTGGGCCTGCACGGTGACGTCCAGCGCAGTCGTGGGCTCGTCCGCGATCAGGAGATCCGGGTCGAGCGCGAGCGACATCGCGATCATCGCGCGTTGCCGCATCCCGCCGGAGAACTGGTGCGGATACTCGCGAATCCGCTTGGCCGCGGCCGGGATGCGAACGATGTCGAGCAGTTCGATCGCGCGTTTGCGAGCGTCCTTTCTGGACATCCCGAGCCGCACTCGCAGCTGTTCCTCGATCTGGAACCCCACGGTGAACACGGGGTTCAGCGCGGAGAGCGCGTCCTGGAAGATCATCGCGATCTCCCCGCCCCGGATCTCACGCCGTCGTTCTTCGGTGGCCGTGAGCAGATCCTCGCCGCGGTAGCGGACGGCGCCGCCGGTGATGACGCCCGGAGGGCTGTCGAGAATGCCCATCACCGTCTGCGCGGTCACGCTCTTCCCGGAGCCCGACTCCCCCAGCACGGCGAGGGTTTCCCCGGCGTGCACGGAGTAGTCGACCCCGTTGAGCACGGTCGCGACGCCGTCGGAGGTACGGAATTCCACATGCAGGTCTTCGACTTCGAGCAGCAGCTCATTGTCCACAGTGTCCACTGTCGCTCACCGGGCCTTCGGGTCGAGAGCGTCGCGGATACCGTCGCCGAGCATCACGAACGCGAGCACGGTGACGGTGACGAATCCGGCAGGGAACAGCAGCATGTGCGGGATGACGCGGAAGTAGTCACGGGCGTCGCTGATCATCACGCCCCAGGAGACCACCGGCGGCCGCACACCGACACCGAGGTAGGCCAGCGTCGCCTCCGCCCCGATGAACGCGCCTAGCGCGATGGTCCCGTAGACCAGCACCGGCGCGACGGTGTTCGGCAACAGGTGCCGGAACACGATGCGCGGCGTGCTCGCGCCGAGACCGCGAGCGGCCTTGACGTAATCGAGTTGCTTGGCCACCAACGTCGCCGACCGCATGATGCGCATCGCCACCGGCCAGCTCAGCGCCGCGATCGAAATGACGACCTGGATGATGATGGTGAACGCGCCCGGGTTCGTGCCCGGCGCGTTGAAGGTGGTCAGGATGACGATCGCGCCGAGCACGAACGGCAACGCGGCGAAGATGTCGCCGACCCGGGAAAAGAGGCTGTCGACGAGGCGTCCGTAGTACCCGGCGATGATCCCGACCAACGAGCCGAACAACACGGTCAACAGCGTCGCGAACACTCCGACGAGCAGCGAGGCCCGCGCGCCGTGGATGGTCCTCGCATAGACGTCGTAACCCTGGTTGTCGTAACCGAACCAAGCATCCCCTGACGGGCCTTCGTTGGCGTGCGCCAGATCGCTGAACCCGGCGGGCCGCGAACTGAACAGATCGGGGGCGATGGCGATGAGCACGACGAACAGGATGATCACGGCCGAGATGACGAACGTCGGCTTGCGGCGGAGCTGACGCCAGGCGTCGGCTCCGAGACTGCGCGGTTTATGCGCCGGCGCACCGGAATCATCGACTCGGACGGCTTCGGCGACGTCCACAGAGGACACGCCACCCGCCACATTCGGGTCAGTCATAACGGATCCTCGGGTCGAGAACGGCGTACAGCAGGTCCACGATGAGACTTACCAGCAGGTAGACCATCACCAGCAGGACGACGATCCCGGTGACCGTGGCGCCCTCCCGGTTGGAGATGCCGCGGAAGATAAGCCCGCCGATGCCGTTGATGTTGAACACGCCTTCGGTGACGATCGCCCCGCCCATCAGCGCGCCGACGTCGGTGCCGATGAAGGTGAGGACCGGGATCACCGAATTGCGGAGCAGGTGCACGCCGACCACGCGGCTGCGCGGCTGGCCCTTCGCCACCGCGGTGCGGACGTAGTCGGCGTGGCGGTTCTCGGCGATGCTCGATCTGGTCAATCTGGCGACATAGGCCATCGACAGGCTGCCGAGTGCGAATCCCGGCACGATCAGTTCCCCGAACGTCGCGTCCTCGGACACGCTGGCGTTGATGAGGCCCAGCTCGGAGCCCAGCACGATCTGCAGCACGATCGCGGTGACGAACACCGGGATCGAGATCAGGAACGTGGTGGACATCAGCACGAGGTTGTCGAGGAATCCCTTGCCGCGCAGACCGGTCAGGATGCCGGCGGACAGGCCGATGACCGCCTCGATGGCCACCGCGATCAGTGCGAGGCGGACGGTCACCGGGTAGGCATTCGAGATCAGCTCGCCGACCGAGACGCCGTTGAAGGTCTCGCCCCAGTCCCCGGTGAACAGCTGGCCGAGGTATTTGAAGTACTGGACGAAGACCGAATCATCGAGGTTGAACTTCGCGGTCATCAGGTCGATATAAGCCTGCGGGCAGGCGACCTGGCCGCATTTCCCGGCGAACGGGTCGCCGGGGACAGCCCAGACGAGGGCGTAGATGAGAAATGTCGTTCCGAAGAAGACCGGGATCAGCTGAAGAAGCCGTCGAAGGATGTATTGGGGCATTGTCGAGCCGTCCTGGGGATCGCGCGGCTGGGTGGTGGTCCGGCTGGTCGTGGGTGGTGTTTCGGGTCAGCACCCGAAACACCACCCACGACCCACGCAATCACCCGACTACTTGGCAGCCACCTCGATGGAGCTGTAGTCGGCTCGCCTGCCGAAGTGGAGTCCCGCGCTCTTCAAGCGGTTCGACTTGGCCGCGACACCCTTCTCCTCGAACGTCGGGATCTGCGGCAGGTCCTTCGCGATCTGGTCCTCCGCCTGCTGGTACAGCTTGATGGCCGCCTGGACGTCGGCCGTGCTGTCCGCCTGGTTCAGCAGCGCGTCGACGACCGGGCTCGTGTAGACCGAGTCGTTCGACGAGGCCCCGGTCTTGTAGCGCGGGTTCAGGTAGTTCTCGATCGACGGGTAGTCGGCGGCCCAGTCGGAGCGGGCCATTCCGGTCAACTGGTGGGCGTTGACGATGCTGCGGAACTGCCCGAAGTCGGTCGCCGGCACGAAGTCACATTCCACGCCGAGCGCGTTCT
Organism: uncultured Actinomycetota bacterium; assembly: GCA_963766045.1. Taxonomy (GTDB): domain Bacteria; phylum Actinomycetota; class Actinomycetes; order Mycobacteriales; family Pseudonocardiaceae; genus Amycolatopsis. The sequence continues at coordinate 1,616,856 of CAVXYN010000004.1, forward strand.
TGATGCTGTTGCAGGCCGCCACCAGCGGTTCCTTGCGACCACCGTCGGCGTTCGAGGTGATGGTGAGCTTGCCGGTGAATCCGGACTTCGTGAAGTGCTCCTTCGCCTTGACGGGGTCGTACTTACAGTCGACGCAGACGCCCGGCCGGTGGCCCTGGATACCGCTGGACACGTAGCCGGTGGCCGCGACGTAGGTGTCGTTCATGACCGTCTTGACGATCTGCTCGCGATCGATGGCCATCGCGACCGCCTTGCGGAGGTCGAGGTTGTTGTAGCCGGGGACGTAGTACGGGATGGCGATCGTGTTGATCCCGAGCAGGGTGCCTTCCACCAGCCGGTCACCGAGGTCGGTCTTGTACTTCCCGCCTGCCTTGGCCGACGGCGGCAAGGCCTCCATGAAGTCCAGGCGGTTGCTCAGCAGGTCCTGGTACGCGGTTTCCTGGCTGGTGTAGATCCGGACCTCGAGGTCCTTGAACTTGACCTTGTCCTCGCCCTGGTACTCGTCGAAGCGGGTCAGCTTGATCGACTGGTTCGGGGCGCGCGAGACGAACTTCAGCGGCCCGTTGCCGATCGGAGCCTTGGAGTACGCCTCAGGGTCCGCGAAGAACTTGTCCGGCAACGGTGCGAAGGCCAGGTAGCCGATCTTGGTGGAGAACACCGAGAACGGAGCTTTCAGCGTGACCTGGAACTGGTGGTCGCCGAGCACCTTGAGGCCCGACATCTCCTTGACGGTCGACTTCTCGGCGCTGGCCTCGTCATAACCCTGGATCTGGGCGAAGAAGGAGGCGTTCTGCATGCCGTTCGGGCCGTGGGCACTGTAGTTCCAGGCGTCGACGAAGTTCTTCGCCTTGACCTCGGTGCCGTCGTGGAACTTCCAGCCGGCCTTGATCTTGATGTCGAAGACCTTCGAATCGGTGGTGGTGATCGATTCGGCCATCAGGTTGTACGGCTCCGCGGAGTCGCCCTTGTAGTCGATCAGCCGCGCGAACATCGGGTCGAGGGCCTTGGAGCCACCGAGTTCGTTGGTGTTGGCCGGGATCAGCGTGTTCTCCGGTTCGGTGCCGTAGACCGATACTGAACCGTTCGGGTCGGTCGCGCCGGCACCCGGGCTGTCGCTGGAGCCACCACCCCCACAGGCCGTCAGCAGCAGGGCCGCCGTGGCCACCACCACCGTCGTTCCCCAGATCCCGCGCGAACGCCGCATGTCCCCTCCAACTTCTTGTCGTCGGTCCGGCCGGTAAACGTTGTCGCCGCATACCGTCCGGAAGGTGAGACGACGCTATGGGACGCGTGAAGCCGATCACAGTGCGTTGGTGTTGCAAATGTGTGACGGTCTTCCGGACCACCCGGTTAGAGCACAACCTTGGTAGGAAGTCTATTCCGCCGAACGGCCTAACGCGGACAGGAGGTCACCGCGTGATCACCGAAAGAAATGGCTTCACGTAAGAGAAAAACGCATTCAGGCGAGGGACAGTGCAATCCCGTCGAGAATGTCGTGCTCGCTGATCACCAAGGTGTCCGGGCCACCACGCACAGCGAACTGTTCGGCGAGTACCTGCACGATCACCGAACCGCCACCGATGACGTCGACGCGACCCGGATGGATCACCGGATTCGCTGAACGGGTGGCGTGGTCGGCCGTGAGGAGCGCTTGCGCCACGCGGTCGATATCGGCGTGCGAAAGCCGGGAGAGGTGGGTGCGCCCGGAGTCGTACTCCGGCAGTTCCTGCGCCACCGCGGACAGGGTGGTGACCGTGCCGGCGACCCCGATCCACGTTTTCGCGGCCGAGACGTCGACGACGTCGAACGCCTCGGTGAGGACCTTGCCCGCCAGCTCACGGGCCTCGGCGATCTCGGCGGCGGTCGGCGGGTCGGACTTCAGCGCGCGCTCGGTGATCCGCACACAACCGATGTCGACCGACTTCGCGGCGATGACCTCGGCGCGGCGGCCGTCCCAGGTGCCGACGACCAGTTCGGTCGAGCCGCCGCCGACGTCGACCACGACGAACGGGCCGTCGTCCGGGTCCTGCTCGCCGACGGCGCCGGTGAACGACAGCCTGGCCTCTTCGTCGCCACTGATGACCTCGGCCTCGGTGCCGAGCACCTCACGAGTCATCGCAAAGAACTCGTCGCGGTTGCTCGCGTCCCGGGTCGCCGAGGTCGCGACCATGCGGACCTTCTCGACGCCCTTTCGGCGCGCGGCGACCGTGTAGTCGGCCAGCGCCTTGCGCGTGCGCTCGAGCGCCTCGGGGGCGAGCCTGCCCGTCGCATCGACGCCCTGGCCGAGCCGCACGATCCGCATCTCGCGATGCAGGTCGCGCAGATCGACCGTCCCGTCGTGACGCGCGGTCAGCTCGGCGACGAGCAGACGGATGGAGTTGGTCCCACAGTCGATCGCGGCAACACGAGGCATACCCCGATCCTAGAGGCCGATCAGGGGGTAGGTCCGCCGCTGGTCGTCTGCGCGGTCGTCGTGGTCGTTGTCGTCGGCGACGTACAGGTCGTCGGCGGTTTCGGAGTGGTGGTCGTACTTGTGGTGGTCGGCGGCGCGGTGCTCGTGTTCGACGAGGACGTCTCCGTCACGGTGACCGTCGGGCACCGCGGAGGGGGTTTGCTCGACGACGAAGTCGAATTCGTCGGCGGCAGCGTTGTCGACGACGGCGGGATCGTCGCGGTCATCGTCGGCGTCGGAGGCGGCGGAACCGAAGGCGGCGGCGGTGCCGCTCCGGCATTCGGGGCGCCGATGGGCACCTTGCTGTCCGGCGTCGGCAGCACTCCGGTGCGATAGGCCTCGGCCCAGATCAGCACGGTGTTCACGTAGGTCTCGGAGTGGTTGTACCGGTAGATCGCCGCCCGCAACTGGTCCGGTTTGGACAGATCCATCCCGCCCGAGCACAGGTACCGGCCGGTGCCGAGCGCGGCGTCGAAGATGTTGTTCGGATTGGACTCGCGGTCGCCGTTGCCGTCGGAGGCGTATCCGGCCCACGTCGACGGGATGAACTGCGTCGGGCCGACGGCGCGGTCCCAGGTCGTGTCGCCGTCGAACCGGCCCTGGTCGGTGTCCGGGATCGCCGCGAACGGGCCGGCTCCATTGAGGACCGGGCCGAGAATGGGTTCGAGCGTGTTGCCCTTCGCGTCGACGTAACCGCCACGCGCGTGATTGGACTCGATCCGGCCGATGCTGGCGATCAGAGCCCAGTCGATATGACAGCCGGGCTGCTCGGCGATGAGGATGTCGGCGGCGTTCTTGTAGGCGGCGAGCGCGGTGACCGGGATGCCGAGCGGTCCGTTGGGGAGTTCGTCCGCGGGGAGCGGGAGCGGGGTCGGCGCGTTCGGCAGGCTGCCGTCGACACCGATCTGCTGGACGAGCGGGTTCTTCGGGTCGTAGCCGCCGACGAGGGCGACGTCATCGGTATGGATGGTGCTGGCCGTGGCGGCCCAGCTGCCGGTCCCGATGACCGCCGCGCAGGCCGGGACGATGGCGAGGACACCTCCGGTCACCGCGGCGATGGTGCGATGCCGGAGACAGAGTCTCCGCACATGGCCGGTCACCGCGCCTGGCACGTGCCGCACGCGCATACCTCAGAACCCTCCCGGCGGACCGCGCTCGGCGATCCGTTACTTGTCCACCCCTACAGGCCACACCTGGTCCACAGCCTGCCGCATACGGTGACCGGTTTCACCCCTTTGAGGGGACCAGTTCATCGACAACGGGCGAATTCGCCCACCCGGAGGAACTATCTGTCCACCAAGCGCCGGTGTTACCCCTGACAGTCGCCGGTGGGCCACCCGTTCGACTTAATGAGGGCGAGGGTCTCGTCGCCGAACGGATTCACCCCGGGACCGACAGCGAGCGAATGCGCCAAATGGACGTGGAGGCATTTGACCCGGCCGGGCATCCCGCCGGCGGTGACCTGGTGCCCGAGCGGCTCGATGGCGTCGCGTTCGGCGAGGTAGGTCTCGTGGGTCCGCTGGTAGGCGGCGGCCAGCTCGGGATCCTCGGCGAGCCGGTCGGTCATCTCCTTCATCAGCCCTGACGCCTCGAGCGTACCGACCATCGAGGTCAGCTTCGGGCAGGTCAAGTAGTAGAGCGTCGGGAACGGCGTGCCGTCGTCGAGGCGGGGGCTGGTCTGCACGACCGAGGGATGCCCGCTCGGGCAACGCGCCGCGACGGCACGCAGCGCACGGGGTACCCGCCCGAGCTGCTCCGCGATGATCTCGCGGTCGGCGTCGGAGACGGGTTCAAACCTGGACTTTTCCGTGCTGTTCACGCCGACAAGGCTAGCCGGGCGCCTGCTGCGAACCACCCGCGACCTGATCCCACAGCTTCTCGTACCAAGAACCCTGGGGAACCGGCTGCTGACCTTGCCCGCCCTGCTCCGGAGCCTTGTCGTCGGGCAGCTGCACGATGTACGGCGTCTCGCCGGGCTTGACGAACCCGAAGCGCTTGCGGGCCTCGGCCTCGATCTGCGCGGGGTCGCTCAGCTCGGCCTTGCGGCCCTCCAGCTGTGCGACGTCGCCCTGCAGTTCGGACTGCAACTTCTGCTGCTCGGTCACCTCGGACTTCTGGCTGAGGTACGTGCGCAGCGGAACAGCGATGGTGAACGCGAGCGCGCACACCACGATCGCCACCACCGCGGCCCGGCGGGTGGTGGACATGCCGAGTACCTTCGCGGCGCCCGACGCTCGTCTCGCCGCCAGACTGCGGCGTAACCGGGTTCGGGCACCGACCTCCGTCGTCGTGCGGCGGGCGCGCTCGGGACGGCGGCCCCTGCTGGAGCCGCCTCCGTCCGCACGCCCGTCACGACGGGTTCGCGCCCTCCCCCGGTCCGCCATCATCTTTAGCCTTCGGGGCTGAACCGCGGGAAAGCCAGGTCGCCTGCATAGCGAGCCGCGTCCGCGAGGGTCTCCTCGATCCGGAGCAGCTGGTTGTACTTGGCGATCCGCTCACCGCGCGCCGGGGCGCCGGTCTTGATCTGGCCGACACCGGTGGCGACGGCGAGGTCCGCGATGAAGGTGTCCTCGGTCTCGCCGGACCGGTGGCTCATCATCGACTTGTAGCCGTACGAGGTGGCCAGCGAGATCGCGTCGAGGGTCTCCGACAGCGTGCCGATCTGGTTGACCTTCACCAGCAGCGCGTTGGCGGCGCGGCGGGTGATGCCCTCCTCGAGCCGGTCCGGGTTGGTGACGAACAGGTCGTCGCCGACGATCTGGACCTTCTCGCCGACCTCGGCGGTCAGCTGGACCCAGCCGTCCCAGTCGTCCTCGCTCAGCGGGTCCTCGATGGACACGAGCGGGTAGTCGCGGAGCAGTTCGGCGTAGTAGGCCGACATCTGCTCGGCGCTCTTCTTCGCGCCTTCGAAGGTGTACGCGCCGTCGGAGAAGAACTCCGTCGCGGCGACGTCGAGCGCGAGCGCGACGTCGCGACCCGGGGCGTAACCGGCCTTCTCGATCGCCTGAAGGATCAGGTCGAGCGCTTCACGGTTGTTCTTCAGGCTGGGCGCGAAGCCGCCTTCGTCGCCGAGGCCGGTCGCCAGGCCGCGACCCTTCAGAACCGACTTGAGCGAGTGGTACACCTCGGTGCCCCAGCGAAGAGCTTCGCGGAACGACTCGGCGCCGATCGGCGCGATCATGAACTCCTGGACGTCCACATCGGTGTCGGCATGCGCGCCACCGTTGAGGATGTTCAGCATCGGGACCGGCAGCACATGCGCGTTCGGGCCGCCCAGGTAGCGGAAGAGTTCCAGCTCGGCCGACTCGGCGGCGGCCTTCGCGACGGCGAGCGAAACGCCGAGGATGGCGTTCGCGCCGAGGCGGGACTTCGCCGGCGTGCCGTCGAGATCGACCAGCTTCTGGTCGACGATCCGCTGGTCCACGGCGTCGACGCCGACCAGGTCCGGACCGATCTCGTCGAGAACCGCCGCGACCGCGCGCTCGACACCCTTGCCGTTGTACCGGCCGGTGTCGCCGTCACGCAGCTCGACTGCTTCGTGTTCGCCGGTGGACGCACCCGAGGGGACCGCGGCCCGCGCCAGCGTGCCGTCGTCGAGAGCCACCTCCACTTCGACCGTCGGGTTGCCTCGCGAGTCCAAGATCTCGCGAGCGCCTACCTGCTCGATGAGCGCCACGCCATGCTCCTCATGTGGGTTGTGCCTGCGGTGACGGGGACCAGCCTAGCCGTCGGCGCGGTTCACCCGTTGGAGGCACGCGCCACAGCACGCGACCGAGCGGACCTAGTCGTCTACTGGTTCACCTGCACGAATCTCCCGCCAGCCCGACGGCAGCTCGACGGTGTCCGTCACCTGCTGCCAGAACGTCCAGCTGTTGCCCCCGATGTCGGAAACGGTGAACACCCGGGCGCCGTAGGGCTGGTCCTGTGGCGCATCGACATCGGCGTCGTCACCGAGTGCGGCGCGCACCCGCTCGTACTGGGCGTCGGCATCGTCGACGTACACGATGTTGAGCTGCCCGACCGGACCGTCGACGCCCTTGGCCTCCCAGTACTCCGGACCTACGCCGGCCAGCTGGATCCTGGCCGGTCCCGCGCACACCGTGGCCTGGAACACCTCGCCCGAGGCGTCGGCGTACCGCACCTCCTCGGTGAAACCGAACACCCTGACCAGCCACGCGACCGCTTCGGTCGCGTCGGCGTAGTAGAGGTACGGCGCGAGTCCGAGGTAGCCGGGCTCGCTTTCGGTGCTGTCCGCTTCGCCGCTGCTCATGGCAGGACAGTCCACCATGACCGTTTCAGCTCCTCGTGAACGCCCCTGCCCCGGCGTAATATGGAGCGGACCATGATGGATGCCGAACCCGCCCCAGACCCTGGTCCAGATTCGTCCGGCGAAGCCCGGTTTCATGCCTTCCGTCAGGCCGAGGCGCTGGTCGAAAGCCGCAGGCCGCTCGACGCGCTCAAGGCGCTGCAGCCGCTGCTCGAGGACGAAACCGACAAACCGAGCGTGCACCTGCTCGCCGGCCGGGCCTACTTCCATTCCGCACAGTTACGCCGCGCCGAACGCGCCTTCACCCGGGTGTTGGAACTGGACCCCACTGATCATTACGCGCGGTTCGTACTCGGCCGGACACTGCAGCGCCTCGGCCGGTTCACCGAGGCACTCGCCCAGATGCGGATCGCGTCGGCGATGCATCCGATCCCGGAGTACCTGGAAGCGATCAGCGAGGTCAACGCCCGCATCGCACTGCGTGACTGAAATGAGCAAGGGACCTTTGCTCTCACTTTGATCGGGCTCGCAGGTGCGCCCGTTCCCCCTGCTTCCCGAACAGTACGAGCAGCTCGACAGGTCCAGGCCCGGCGCTCCCGAACCAGTGCGGCACTCGCGTGTCGAACTCCGCCGCCTCCCCCGGTCCCATCGTGAAGTCGCGGTCGCCGAGCAAGGCCCGCAATCGTCCACTGAGGACGTACATCCACTCGTACCCCTCGTGCGTTCGCTGCACGGGTTCGACGTCCTCGACCGGGATCAGCAGTTTGAACGCCTGCGGCTGACCGGGCTGCGCACTCAGCGGCCAGGCGGTGAACCGGCCGAATCGCTGCGCCTTCATCCGGACGCGGGGATCGGCGGGCTCGGGCTCGCCGACGAGTTCGTCGAGCGGGACCTGGTGTGCCTGCGACAGGGTCAGCAGCAGTTCCAGGGTCGCCTTACGCGCGCCTGATTCGAGCCGCGAGAGCGTGCTGGCGGAGATCCCCGTCGCCTCGGACAGCGCGGAAAGGGTCGTGCCGCGTTCCTTCCGGATCTGTTTCAGCCGCGGCCCGACCTCGGAGAGCCTGCGTTCGATATCCTCCATACCCCCAGTTTGCCAAATCGGCAATGAACTTTGCCAGTTCGCCGACGAGGTCGGATCCTCGGATTCATGAATGAATTCGATGTAGTGATCGTCGGCGGCGGTGTGGCGGGCCTCAGCGCGGCCCTCGTCCTCGGCAGGGCGCGGCGCAAGGTCGCGGTGATCGACGGCGGCACTCCGCGCAACGCGCCCGCCGCGCACGCCCAAGGATTCCTGACCCGCGACGGCATACCGCCCAAGGAACTTCTGCAAATAGGCAGAGAGGAGGTCCGCGGCTACGGCGTCGAGATCATCGACGACGTCGTCTTCCGGCTGAGGCAGGACAAGGCGGTCGAACTCGCGGGCGGGCGGGTCGTCACCGGACGCCGGATCCTGGTGACCACCGGGCTGGCCGACGAACTGCCGGACGTCCCCGGTGTCCGCGAACGGTTCGGTACCGACGTGCTGCACTGCCCGTACTGCCACGGCTGGGAGGTCCGGGATCAGCGGCTCGCCGTCCTCGGCACGTCCGAGAAGTCGGTCCACCAGGCGCTCATCGTCTGGCAGTGGAGCAAGGACCTGGTGTTCTTCCCGCATACGCAAGATGTCTCCGCCGAGGATCGCGAGAAACTGGTCGCGCTGGGGATCCGGATCGTCGACGGCAAGGTGTCCGAACTGGTCGCCGAGAACGACCGGCTCATCGGAGTGAGGATGGTGAACGGCGAGTTCGTCGAGCGCGACGCCGTCTTCGTCGGGCCCCGGTTCGTGCCACATGACAAGCTGCTCGACCAGATCGGCTGTGAACACACCGAAGAGGGGTTCGTCGCCGTCGACGCGCAAGGACGTACGAGCGTCGACGGGGTCTGGGCGGCGGGGAACGTCGTCGATCCGATGGCCCAGCTGATCGTCGCGGCGGGCGACGCCTACCGGCTGGCCGCGGCACTCAACTTCGACCTGATCACCGAGGATCAGGGCGCGACGCTGGCGTCCGCGTAGGCGTCGGCCGCGCTGAAGACTTCCTGGACGTACGGAACGGCTGGGTTGAAGACCCGCATCGCCTTCCACCAGCCCGCCGGAGTGGCGACGTCGTCCCCGCCGGAACACAGATAGCGGGAGGCGGCGAACGCGGCGTCGGCCGGGTCCTTCGGATTCGGCTGCCCCCCGTCACCGCTGGCCCGCACGGCGTGCTGACTCCAGACCTCGGCCCGCAGCCCGATCGGACCGGGCCTGCCCTGAGCCGCCTCGACGTGGGAGATCCCGGCGAGGGTCGCCCACGAAAGATGACAGCCCGGTTTCTGCCGGCGCAGCCACATCTCGGCGCGGCCGTACGCCGACACCTCGCGGGCGTCGAGCTTCGTCTTGCCGGACACTCGCTGCGCCCACGCCGCGAGTTCGACCTCGTCGGACACCGTCGGCCGGTCGGGCGGCGCGGCCAGCCCGGCCCGGGGGGTCGCCACTCCCGGCTGCGGTTTCTGATCGGGAACCGCGAGGGCGGGCTGCGGATCCGGCGGCGGAGGCGGCTCCTGGCCCTCCGGCCGGTTCACGCCGACGGTCAGGATCAGCACCAGACCGGTGAGGACGAGCCCACCCGCCAGCGCGAGCCTGGGGATATAGGGACGCCGCGGCAAGGGGCGCGAGTCGTACTCGGGGGCATCGACACTCGACTGGGTGGTTTCGGCCACTCGGTCAGATTACTTCGCCACCCCGCCGGGTGATGACCCGTTCGGTTGACGGCGCAAGCAGACGGCAAACCGTCTCGTGAACCGGGCAATGACAGCCGATTCGTTACGTACGTTCGGCCGACCACCCTGACCTGCGGTTAACCTAGCCTAACCCGCCCGACTAGCGCCCTTTTGGGCGATTCCTCCATATTTATTACCTCTTTCGCAGGCTGGACTTACAGGCAAGCCTTACCTAAAACGAGGAGGTTCCCCAAAGGACGGAGACGACGGTGTGGTTCGCGAGCGCGCTCATCGGGCTGCGTGAAGGCTTGGAGGCCGCTCTCGTCGTCAGCATCCTGGTGGCCTTTCTGGTCAAGACCGACCGGCGGCAAGCGCTCCGCTGGGTATGGCTCGGTGTCGGCGTCGCCGTACTGCTCTCGGTCGGGGTCGGCGCGATCCTCACCTACACCACCGCGCAGCTGTCGTTCGAACAGCAGGAGCTGCTCGGCGGCTCCCTCTCGATCGTCGCGGTCGCGTTCGTGACGGCGATGATCTTCTGGATGCGCAAGGCGGGCCGGACCATCGCCGCCGAACTGCGCGGCAAGATGGACGAAGCGCTCAACGTCGGCCCGCTCGCCGTCCTGATCCTGTCGTTCTTCGCGGTCGGCCGCGAAGGCCTCGAGACGGCGGTCTTCTTCTACTCGACCGTGCAAACCGCGCAGGGTGGGACGACGGAGCCGCTGATCGGCTTCAGCGCCGGCATCCTCACCGCGATCGTCCTCGCGTACCTGCTCTACCGCGGCGCTGTCCGCTTCGACCTCGGCAAGTTCTTCACGATCACGGGCGTGCTACTGGTGTTCGTCGCGGCCGGCGTTCTCGGCTATGGCCTGCACGACCTCCAGGAGGCCGCGTTCTTGCCCGGCCTGAACGTCCTGGCGTTCGACGCTTCGGCCGTGCTGCCGGAAACGAGCTGGTACGGCGCGTTACTCAAGGGGATCTTCAATTATTCGCAGCAGACCACCGTCCTGCAGGCCATCGCGTGGCTCGCTTACGTAGTCATCGTGCTGCCGCTCTTCCTCAGGCCCACGAAGAAGACCGCGGCGGCTCCGGCCGCGGTCACGGTGAAGGAGTAACCGTGCGCAAGTCCCGTCTCACCCCGCTCGCCGTGCTCGCAGGTACCGGCGCGCTGGTGCTCACCGCCTGCAGTGGGACCGAGGACCCGGCCGCCGCCCCCGGCGGGCCGATCAAGGTCGAGGCGACGGACGTCGCGTGCGCGGTCTCGGTGAACACCGCGAACGCGGGCAACGTGACCTTCGAGATCACCAACAAGGGCACCAAGGTCACCGAGTTCTACCTCTACGCCGAGGGTGACCGGATCATGGGCGAGGTCGAAAACATCGCGCCCGGGCTGAACCGCCGTCTCATCGTCGAGGTCGCCGAGGCGGGCAAGTACCAGACCGCGTGCAAACCGGGGATGACCGGGACCGGCATCCGCGGCGAATTCACCGTCACCGGCGGCGCCGCGAAGCAGACCGACCCGAACTCGCAGAAGGCACAGGCGGTCAAGAGCTACGCCGAGTACGTCGGGAACAACACTCGCGCCCTCGAAGAGGAAACGGCCAAGTTCATCGCGCTGGTGAAGGGCGCGAAGGTGGACGAGGCGAAGGCCGCTTACGCGCGGACCCGCGTCTACTTCGAACGGGTCGAGCCGGTCGCCGAGAAGTTCGGCGACCTCGACCCTGCGATCGATGCCCGCGAGGCCGACCTCGAACCAGGCCAGAAGTTCACCGGATTCCACCGGCTCGAGAAGGACCTGTGGGTGACGGGCCTGCAGCCCGACGCCGGCCAGATCGCCGACCAACTGCTCGTCGACGTCAAGGACCTGGTGGCCAAGTCGGCCGCGATCGAGCTCAACGCGCTCGACCTCGCCAACGGCGCCAAGGAGCTGCTGGACGAGATCGCCACCGGCAAGATCACCGGTGAGGAAGAGGCCTTCTCACACACCGATCTCTGGGATTTCCAAGGCAACCTGGACGGCTCCAAGGCGGCGATCAACTCGCTGCGCCCGCTGCTGCAGGCGAAGGACCCCGCCCTCGTGTCCACTTTGGACAGCGAGTTCGGCAAGGTGCAGGGCCTGCTCGACATGCAGCGAGAAGGTGACGGTTTCAAGCTGTACACCGCGTTGAGCCAGGAACAGATCAAGGAATTCGCCTCGGCGGTCGACTCACTTGGCGAGCCGCTGAGCAAGGTCGCGGAGGTAGCGGCGCAATGACCGACCAGGAGCACACCCGGGTCTCCCGCCGGAAGCTGTTCGGCATGGCGGGAGCGGGTGCCGCTCTCGTCGGAACCGGTGCGGCGGCCGGAATCGGCGTCGACAAGATGCTCGGTGGCGACAGTCCGGCGGAGGCGGCGCAGCACGTCGTCGAGTTCCACGGCGAGCATCAGGCCGGGATCACCACACCGGTGCAGGAGAACCTGCATTTCGTCGCACTCGACGTGACGACGAAGGACCGCGAGAAGCTCGTCAAGCTGCTTCGCACGTGGACTGACGCGGCACGACGGATGACCGCGGGCCAAGAGGTCGGGACGGGTGGCGCGATCGGCGGCCCGGCGGCCGCTCCGCCGAGCGACACCGGCGAGGCGCTCGACCTGGCGTCGTCCTCGCTGACCCTGACCATCGGTTTCGGCCCGTCGCTGTTCGACGACCGGTTCGGCCTGGCGGCGAAACGTCCGGCCGCGCTGATCGATCTTCCCCTGTTCCCGCAGGACAAACTCGACCCACAGCGCAGCGGCGGCGACATCTGCATCCAGGCCTGCGCGGACGATCCGCAGGTCGCGGTGCACGCGATCCGGAACCTGGTGCGGCTGGGCTTCGGAGTCACCGAGGTGCGCTGGTCGCAGCTCGGGTTCGGGCGCAGTTCGTCGACGTCGCGGGCGCAGTCGACACCGCGGAACCTGTTCGGATTCAAGGACGGGACCCGGAACATCAAGGCCGAAGAGGCCGACATTCTGCGCGACCAGGTGTGGGTCACCGCTGAAGACGGCCAGCCCTGGATGGCGGGCGGGAGCTTCCTGGTGGCGCGCCGGATCCGGATGCACATCGAGACCTGGGACCGCGAAACGCTGCAGGGCCAGGAAGGGATCGTCGGACGGACAAAGGGGGCCGGCGCGCCACTGGGCCAGACCGCCGAGTTCGACGAACCCGATCTCCACGTGGGCGGCGCGGACGGCGAGAAGCTCATCCTCGAAGACGCCCACATCCGGCTCGCCTCACACGAGAACCTCAACGGCGCCAAGATCCTGCGTCGCGGCTACAACTTCGTCGACGGCTCGGACGGCCTCGGCCACCTCGAGGCGGGACTGTTCTTCCTGGCCTTCAACCGGGATACGCGCGAGCAGTTCGTCCCGATGCAGCAGGCGCTGTCGTCCAAGGACGCGATGATGGAGTACCTGCAGCACACCGGATCGGCCCATTTCGCCGTCCCACCAGGCGTGCGCGAAGGCGGTTTCTGGGGCGAAGGACTGTTCGCTTGACCTCTAGTTAACTCGAAGTCGCAGACTCGGGTTCATGTTCAGTGAAGCGGAACTCGACTACCTCGCCACCCAGGGACTCGGACGGCTCGCCACCGCGCAGCCGGACGGAACGCTGCAGATCAGCCCGGTCGGCTACACCTACAACACCGAGACACGGACCATCGACGTCACCGGCTACAACCTGGCCAAGAGCAAGAAATTCCGGAACGTCACCGCCAACGGCCGGGCCGCGTTCGTGGTGGACGACCAGCCTTCGCTGGAACCGATGCGGGTCCGTTGCCTCGAGATCCGCGGCCGGGCCGAGGCACTGACGGGGGTCTTCACCGCGGACGGCCATTTCGACGGCGCGGTGATCCGGATCCACCCGACCCGGATCATCAGCCTCGGCGTGGACGACCCGGACCACGACCCGCTCGACCTGATCCCGCACAACCGGGACGTTTCCTAGCCCCGCGCGTGTTATGAAAGGACCGTTCCTAACAAATTTTGTTAGGAACGGTCCTTTCATAACATCCCCGGGCAGGTCAGCGACGGTTCCCGAAGACCGCGTAGGACGCGACACCGGCGACGCCGAACACCACGGCCGTCCAAGTCGCCACCACCACCTCCATCGGCTGGAAGAGCCACGTCGCGATCTCGGTCCCGGCCCCGCTGCCCGGCGGCGTGAACAACGCGATGGCCACCGCCAGCAGCGGCAACGTCCACCCGTAGGCCCCGCCGAACACCACGGCCGAGATACCCGCGAGTCCGATGAGTCCGGCCGCGTCCCGCACGATGACGTCGAGCGGAACGGGCCCGGTCTCCCACAGGTACGGCACCAGCACGGCCGCCGCGGCGGCGACGCCGATCAGCAGGAGGTGTGCACCACGCCGGAGAATCCAGGGGATCGCTGCAGTGCGGTCGAGGTCGGCGTCCTGTCCGCTGAGCCCGGTCGCGGTCACCGCGACCCCGAACGTCAGCGCGAGCGAAACCGCCAACGACGACCAGGAATCCCTTGCCACGAACCATACGACCGCCGTGCACACCAGCAAGGCCGCGAGCGACGCGGGCACTTGTCTCGACCGCGCGTAAAGCGCCGCCCACCTCATCGGGCGGCTCCACCCGTGATGATGTCGAGCTGGTTCCCGTTACACGTCAAGCCCGCTTGCCGCACCGCGATGATCCGGGTGCGCTGCTCATCGGGCGGTAGGGCCCGGAAGGTCTCCCACATCTGGAAGATCTTCGCGGTGATCCCCTTGTCCACCCAGACGCTACGGCTGGCGAACGGTTTCCACTCGCCGAGGAACCAGCTCGCCGTGATCGTCCCCGCGATGATTTCGTCGAGGGTGGACCGGCCATTGCCGTAGGTGGCGCAAGGCGGCGTCCCGGCTCCCGCGAGCAGTTCCCGCTTCACCTCGACCGGATCGCTGTTCCTGGAGAGATAGCGTTGGCTCAAATCGATGAGCACCGCGTCGGCAGCGCGCGGAGACACCTCGTCGAATGTCAGCCGCCGGTCCAGTTCGACCACCTTGACCGGGGCGGCCGGCAGCGTTCCCAAGAGCCGCAACGCTTCCTTGGCCGGTCCGGCGAACCAGGCGAGGTCGGCCTCGTGCATCCGCGTGACACAGATCGGGCCGTCACAGACCTGCGCCGTCGCGAGCGGGTCGACGACCCTGGCCTCGGCCATGGTGGCGGGAAGGACGGGAACGGCCACCGCGAGCGCCACCACCGCGGGTACCACCGCGAGCGCCTTCGCCCGCCTGGAACCCACTGCCAGCAACAGGAATCCGGTGACGGCGAGACCGAGCAACCACACCGCCTGGCCGAGGTCCATCCTGCCAACGGTCGTGAGGAACGGATCGTTGAAGACGTCGAACGCCGGTGAGAGCAAGGCGAGATGTCGCGGGACCGCGCCCTCGACCACGCTTCCCTCGGACGAAGCGATCTGCAGGAAGATCATCGCCGCGAAAGCCGTTACGGCCAGTGCGGGCGCGGTCAGCGGATGCGGCAGCAGCCGGCCGACGCCGAGCCCGATCCAGGCACCCGCGATCATCCCGAGCAGGCCGACCAGCACGATCGGCAGCCAGCCGAACGAGAAGAACCCACCGTAGGCGATCACCTGAACCGCACCCACGGCGAAGATCAGCAGATAGGCCAGCACCAGCAGGATGGCCAAGGCCGCGGCCAGTTTCGCGGCGCGGTGCCAGCCGGGACGCGGCATCGTCGACACGAGCTCGACCATGCCGGACCGGCTGTCGCGCATGCCCTGGATGGCACCGGCACCGACCGCGATCGGCCACAGGAACACCATCAGGAACCGTGTCCACGACGCGGCGTGGGTCCACTGCTCGTTCCAGGCGAGTGGCCACTTCCACCAAGGTCCCGTGAACGCGTAGAGGAAACCGAACGCGACGACCAGGACGGCGAGTGCGGCCCACGGCGCGATCGAGCGGCGGAGTTCGATCCGCAGGATGCGCGCGTTCACCAGTTCCCCCGCCCCGGCTCGTGACCGAGCAGCGCGGAATAGCCGCGTTCGATCGGGCTGTCGCCGACGTACTCCGAAGTCCCCACCGCGGCCAGCTCGTCCGGAGTTCCTTGGAAGACGAGCTTTCCGTCGTCGAACAGGATGACGTCGGCGCACGCGGTGGCGACGTCCTCGACGAGATGCGTCGAGACGAGGACGCACGCGTCCAGCCCGATTTCCTGCATGAGGTCCCGGAATCGCACCCGCTGCGCCGGGTCGAGCCCGGCGGTCGGCTCGTCGAGCAGGAGGATGTCCGGATCGTTCACGATCGCCTGCGCGATCCCGACCCTGCGCACCATTCCGCCGGACAGCGTCTTCATCTTGTCTTCCGCTCGGTCGGCGAGGCCGACCCGTTCGATCGATCGCTGCACCGCCCCCGGAATGTCCTCTTTGGACATTTCTTTGAGCCAAGCGATATACTCGACGAACTCGCGGACGGTGAACCGCTTGTAGAAGCCGAAATTCTGCGGCAGGTAGCCGATCCGGCGGCGCAGCCGACGCTGATCGGTGAATCCCCCGACAGACTCACCGAGCAGCGCCAGCCCCCCTTCCGCCGGCCGGAGCACCGTCGCCAGCGCCCGGATCAGCGTGGTCTTGCCGGCTCCGTTCGGGCCGAGCAGACCGTGTACCCCCTTCCCCAGCTCGAGGTCGACGCCGTTCACGGCGAGCTTTCGCTTGCCGACTCTGACCTTCAGTCCCTCCGCCTTGATCTCCCACGCATAGGTCGTCGGTGCGACCTCCGCGGCCCCGACAGCACGCATTGGTTTCTCCCCTTCATTCATCGGTCAGATCCGCCGAGCAGGCCGAAGGCGCTCCGGCGGAGCACCACCACGGCCGCTGTCAGCACGAAGATCCCGCCCCATACCGGGATCAGCTTCGGTTCGAGCGCTTCCGCCTGCCGCTGCGCGGCCACAGCGGGTGCCACGATCACCGCCACCCACAAGCCCACCAGGATGAACGCGGCCCGCGTAACCCCGATCAGCCCGCCGAGCGCGAGCGTCCCGGTGGTGAACGCCAGACTCGGCAACAGGCCGAGCCCGAACCCGCCACCACTGATCAGGCCGGTGACGACCTGCATCGGCAACACCACCGCGAGCACCGCCGTCGTCCGCCTCAGGACCAGGTAGAACCCGCCCCTCGGCGCCGACGTGACCAGTTCGTACGCGGGATCGAGGCCCTTGGACCACGAGACCGCGACACCGAGGACCGGCAGCACCGGCGCGAACAGCTCGACGAACGAGAACTCGTCGTCGGCCACGAAGGAGACCCCGTCCAGCAAGAGCCCGAGCAGCGGGACCAGCACGATCATCACCAGCCACGGCACCATCACCGGCGTCACCCAGGTCCGCATCCGCGCGGTCCATCGGCTTCGCAGTGGTCGGGGAACCACTTCGGTCAGCTTCGGAGCGAGCCCGGTCCAGACGCTGTCGACCAGCGCCGTCACCGACGGCGTGCTGATCCCGGCGAGCCGTCCCCGGCATTCGGCACAAGACTCGAGATGGGCCTCGACCGCCCAAACCTCATCGCCCGCGAGACCGTCGTCCCCACGGATGTAGCCGGTGAGGAGCCGTTCGGATACGTGTTCTCTTGTTCACGACAGCGCCTCCCGCATCGCGATCCGGGCCCGCCTCGCGCGGGTCTTCACCGTTCCTTCCGGCAGCCCGAGCATGACCGCGGTCTCACGGACGGTCAGTCCGTCGAGAACCATGGCCTGCAGGACCTGCCGCAGCTCGGGAGCGAGCCGTCGCAACGCGTCGCCGACGTGGTCGCCGACCGCCCCGGCCAGCGCCTCCTCCTCGGCGGCCGGCGCGACGACGGCTTCCATGACCGGCAGCGGCTGAGCATGCCGGGCGCGGCGGCGAAACGCGTCGACGAGCCGTCGTGCCGCGATCGTCCACAACCAGCCGACCGCAGTGCCCCCGGTGGCCGCACCGGCGAACGACCCGGCGGCCCGCCACACGGCGAGGTAGGTCTCCTGCATCACCTCGGCGACGACCTGCTCGTCGGCGCAGCGGCGGCGCAGGCGCACGGCCAGCCACGGCGACGTGCGGCGATAGAGCTCCTCGAACGCCGCACGGTCCCCCTTGGCCGTGCGGCGGACGAGCAGCTCTTCGTCCGGTTCGGTTCCGTTCACACCCGGCAAGACGCCGGGACCCCGGAATCGGTTCTCACTCGACTGTGTGCTGGGTCACAGCGATGTCGGATCACGATGCAACGATGCAACGAACGGCCTGTTCCTGGCAAAATTTGCCAGGAACAGACCGTTCACAGCGTTCGTCAGGCGGGCTGGTCCGGCCAGAACTTGCGCCAGCCGTCGGCTTCGAGCGTCGACGGTTCCAGCCCGGCGTCGCGCGCGGCCTGCTCGGCGGCTCGGACATCGAGGGCGAACCGCTTCGAAACGGCGCGAAGCTCACCTTCGGGATCGAGCCCGGCACGACGGGCGGCCGCGGCCAGCCGGAAGAGCTGGGCAGCCGTGTCGGCACCCTCGGGGAACAGGTCGAGCGGGATCCCGGCGCGACCGCTGCGCTGCCCGAGCTTCCCGGCCAGGGCCACGGCGGGCTGGCCGAGGGCGACGCCGTCGACAATGGACTGGCGGCGCTTCTCGGCCTGCTTGAGTTCTTCCCATTTGAGGTTCTGGTGTTCGACGGTGTCGACCCGAGCCGCGTCGGTGAACACGTGCGGATGACGGCCGACGAGCTTCGCGACCAGCGCGGAAGCGACCTCGTCGATTCCGAAGGGATCGGCCGGATCCTCGGCGGCGACCCGCGCGTGGAACAGCACCTGCAGGAGGACGTCGCCGAGCTCTTCGCGCAAGGCGATCCGGTCGCCCTCCTCGATGGCGTCGAGAAGTTCGTAGGTTTCCTCGACGAGATACTGGCGCAGCGATTCGTGCGTCTGGATGGCGTCCCACGGGCAGCCACCGGGCGAGCGGAGCCTGTCCATCACCTCGGCGGCCTCGACCAGCGGCGGAACCGGCGCTTCGATCACCCGCGCACCCGCCCGGATCAGCGACGCGGCCTTCGGTTCCTTGCGCGAACCGGCGATGAGCACGAGTTCACGCACCTGCGCGTCGCCGAGGGCGGGCACACCGAAAACAGCCGGATCGATATCCGACGCGGCGTAGACGGCGTCGCTGCTTCTCAAGATCTGGAGTGCCGCGGCCGGCAGTGTCGCCCCGCGGGCGATCACGACAACGGCAGCCGTCACCGTTGTGGCGGGGTGGCACCGTGCACAGGCAGCACGATGCCCTTCTTCGAGGATTCGGAGGGCGCGAGATCCATCCCGACAACATCCCATACGCCGTAGCGCGGGTTCACCTTGAGGCCGGCCTGGTCGACGTACGGCTGGAGAAGCCGGATACCGACGTTGGCCAGCTGCTGAGCGGTCGGCTGCGGTGCCTGATCGACCGCGACCGGCTTGTCGGCGGTCCGCTCGCGAACCACGACGACTACCCACAGCGGCTGCTGCGGCGACGGCTGGAACGCGGCGACCGTGCCGGGCTCGATCCCGAACAGGACGGTGGCCGCGGTGGCGGGCGACTGCAACGCCGGCAGCTTCTGGTCGGTGTTGGCCTGTGCGTCGGGCAGCTGCTGGTCCTGCGCGATCATCTCGGCGGCGGCCGTCGGCGAGGCCGCGAACTTCTGGGCCTTCTCGATCGCCTGCTCACGCAGCTTGTCCGCGTCCGCACCGGTGGCGTCGGTCGAGGAAACCGAGCTGAAATCGAAAGTGACAGTAAGCTTCTCGAGGTACTTCAGCGCGAGCTGACTCTGCAGCGCGGCGTCGACCAGCGCGTCCCGGTGGTCCCGCACACGCGCAACGAGCTGTTGGACGCTGGTCGCGGGGTCGTCCTGCTGGTTGGCCTCCATCGGCGTCGCCAGCGGATCGTTCTGCAACGCGGCGACGACCGCCGATTCCTCGACTTTGATCTGCTCGCGCACGGCGGCACGCATGGTGAGGTCGTGCAGGATCTCCTGGCGCACGATTTCGCGGCCGACCAGGTCCAGCTTGTGCTCCTTGGCGAGCTGCTGTCCGTACGGGTGCTCCCGGACGGCCTTGTCGATCAGCTGCTGCACGCGATCCACCGAGGTGGCGTTGCCGTCGATGATCACCGCCGCCCCGATCTGACCCGGTCCGGCGTTGCATCCGGCGAGCAGGACAGGACCGGCAAGAACCGCGACCAGCGCACGACGGCGCCTCATGATCCGCATCACAGCTCATACCCTCTCACACCCGCCCCGGCGTGAGCCACACCCGATGACCCCGGAATGAACTGACGATGGACAACGGGAAACGAGTGCGATGTGGACATTCCAAGTCAGGTAGTTTCCCGCTGCAGGGGTAGGGAACTGGCAGACGTCCTGAGCGGAAATGATGTCAGCGCAACAGATAGCGGATCCGGTCGGCACGAGCGAGTCGAGTGACATCGACCCGCCGCGGCGGGAATCGCCGCAGGCGCTCATCCGGCGGTATCGCCGGTCTCTCGGCAGGCACACCGGCATCCAGTACTGGCTGCGGGTCCGCGGCTACTACATTCTCGCCGCCTTCGCCGGTCTCTACATCGTCAACGCCGTGGTCATCGGCGGCCGGGCCGCCTACGACGTCAGCGTGCAGATCGAGTCGCCATGGGACACGGCGAGCCCGTGGGTGGCGCTGCCACTTTCGATCGCGGGCTGGCTGGTGGTGACGGGATTCGCGGGCGCCGTGGCCGGCTACGTGGTCACCGAGGTGACCGACAACCGGAACCTCAGGCGCTCGCGCGGACGATCCGCCGCACGGCGGATCGGGCCCATCCCGTTGCTCGACCGCCTGCAGTACGGCAGGCACGGTTTCGAGGTCCCGCACTACTTCGGGATCCGCTTCGTCCTGCGCCACAACGGCAATTGGCGAACCGCACAGGACCACTGGGAGATCATCGTCGAGAAGTTCCTGAACGCGGTGGCCGATCGGGGCAAGGGACCGAAGCGGGTCATGTGGGAGGCCGTCCTCGAGGCCTCGTATGTGCTGGACGGCATGTCCGGCCGATGCCCCGAATGCGGCCAGGAAAGCGATACCCATGGCGAACCGTGACCCGAAGATCCGGCACAGCGTGGAAGACATCACCCGGGAGCTGCACGCCTCGGCGTACCCGGACAAGGATCCTTCCTGGATCGACGAGCAGGTCGCCACGGCCGAAGAACGGATCGGTCAGGCCAAGGAGGCGCAGACCTCGACGGCGGCGGGCGCGCGCCGTCTGTCCGACTCGGTGATCAACCGCGCCCATCCACGACGGCGCTCCACTCGACGGCGAATCGTCCTCGGAGCGGCGCTGACCGCGGTCGCGGTCATGGGGGCCGTCCTCGGGATCACGGAACGGCAATGGGTCGCCGAGGCCGCCATCAGCACGGTCGGCATCGCCGGTCTGCTGGCCGCGGCCGCCGTCGCGGGAGTCGGGACGATCGTGTCCGCCGTGCGGTCCCGACGGGAGCGGATCCTGTCCTGCCGGGTGCGGATCGACGCCCCGTTCGGCGTAGACATCGGGGAAACCGTCCGGCTGGAGGGCGAACGGCATACCGTGACCGATCCCGGAGTGGTGGTCGTCCGGATCAAGAACACCGGTGGCACGCCGCTCGACCCGGAGGACTACGTGTCCCCGCTCGCCCTCCATTTTCCGGGCCGGACGGTGGTTTCCGTCGATGCCACCGAGTTCGAGCCCGTCGAACTGCAGAGGGTGCTGAACGGACTGCCGGATTTCACCATCGAGCATGACCGGGTGAAGCTGCCGATGATCGGCCTCGAACCGGGTCATTCCTTCAAATTGGTGATCGTGCTGTCCGGCACTAAGCCCGGAACGAAACACCAGATCGCGGTCGAAGGCGGACTGCGCGACGGCAGGATCACCACGCGCCAGGGTAAGGAGAAGATCCGCCCCGAGACACTCGTATGGGGCGGACTGACGGCGATCTGCGCCGGGGCCTTCGCGGTGGTGCTGTTGCTCAACAACGTCACACCGTTCACGAAACTCCCCGAAGGCGTCGTGTGCGTTCCCGGTTCGCTGACAGTCGAGGGCTCGTCCGCGTTCGCCCGTGCCGCGGCGGAACTGGCCGGATCGTACGGCGCCTACTGCCCGGAGGCGTCGATCAAGGTCCGGACACCCGGCAGCCGGGAAGGTCTGGAACGGCTGGTGGACACCGCAGGGAACGGGACCCAGCATCTGGCCCTGTCCGACGGCCGGTTCGACGAGCCGCAATTCCACGAGCTGGTGGCGGAACCGCTGGCGATCGTGCCGTTCACCTTCGTGGTCAGCGACAATGTGCCGATCGCCTCGCTGTCGACAAGGGACGCGCGGCGGATCTTCACCGGCGAGGCGCGAATCTGGAGTGATATCACCGGAAACCCACGCGACACGGGTGAGATCCGCGTCGTCGGGAGGTCCACCGACTCGGGGACCCGGCAGGCCCTGGAACGGTACGTCCTCAGCACCCCCGGCGCGCCTGCCGGACAGGTGGACGCCACCTCGGACTCCTGCCGGGAACGGCTGCCCGGAGTTGCATCGCGGCTGCCGATCGTGTGCGAGCAGGGCTCGACCGGCGACCTGATCGATCGCGTCGCCAACCTCGACAACGCGATCGGGTACGCGAGCGTGTCCGACGTCGATCAAGCCTCCGGCGCGAAGAAGGTCACCTTGGACGGCCGCGTCGGGAGTCTCGAAGACATCCGCGACAACGGCTACCCGTTCTGGACGGTCGAGTACGTGTACAGCCACGCCCGGTCCCAGCCGGGATCGTTGGCCGACGCGTTCAAGGGCTTCCTGCTCGCGCCCGAGGGCAGGAGCGCTTTGGCGGGGTTCCAGCACTACGCCTGCGTCGGGGACGCGGACGCACTCTGCGATCTCCGCTGACCCGATCGCGCATCCGCCGCCTATCCGGTCACCGGCCGGACGAGTAGAACGGACGACATGGCAACGAATGAGCGAGCGCAGAAGCTGCTCGAACTGCATCAGAGCCCCAAGATCCTGACCGTCGTCAACGTCTGGGACGTGATCAGCGCCAAGGTGGTGTCCGCGATCCCGGGCACCGCGGCGCTGGCCACCGCCAGCCACTCGATCGCCGCGTCTCGCGGGTATGAGGACGGCGAGAATATCCCGGTCGACGAGATGATCGAGGAGGTCCGGCGGATCGCGGCGGCCACCGAACTGCCGGTGACAGCCGACCTCGAAGGCGGCTACGGCGACGCGGCGGAGACGGTCCGCAAGGCCATCGGCGCCGGCATCGTCGGTGCCAACATCGAGGACCAGATGAAGCCGCTCGCCGAGGCCGCCGCACAGGTCGAGGCGATCATGAAGGCCGCGTCGGCGGAAGGCATCCCCGACTTCGTCCTCAACGCGCGCACCGACGCCTTCCCGAGGGCGGGCGACCGGCCGCAGGACGAGGTGCTCGCCGACGCGATCGAACGGGGCAAGGCGTTCCTCGAAGCCGGCGCGCCGGTCGTCTTCGTTCCGGGGCTGTTGTCCGAAGACCAGGTCGTGGCGCTGACCGAGGCGTTCGGGCCGCAGCGGCTGACCGTGGTCGGCATCCCGGGAATCCCGTCACAGGAACGGCTCGCCGAACTCGGTGTCGCGAGGATCTCCTACGGACCGCTGTCCCAGCGCGTGGCGCTCACGGCGCTCGCCGAACTCGTCGAATCCGTGCACGAGGGCGGTGGCATCCCGGCGAACACCCGTCCGCTCAACTGACCTCGTCCCGTGAGTGGTAATGACGGTTTGAACCGTCATTACCACTCACGACCCCGCCTGCTCACGCGACCGGCGCAGGCGCCTTCATCAGGTTCGCCAGCAGCTTCGCGCACCAGTCGAGCAGCTCCTCGTCCCGCAGCACCGGTGCGCCCATCCGCCCGCCCGCCGGGCCTTCGGTCGGCTTCGGCACGGACACGGTGTTCGTCACCGCCTTGTACAAAGCCTTGGGGTACAA
This sequence comes from uncultured Actinomycetota bacterium, assembly GCA_963766045.1. GTDB lineage: Bacteria > Actinomycetota > Actinomycetes > Mycobacteriales > Pseudonocardiaceae > Amycolatopsis. The sequence goes on from CAVXYN010000004.1 coordinate 1,640,276, forward strand.
GCGCTTCAGCCGCACCAGCTGCGAATCCGCGAGAGGGAGCGGGGCGAACCGGATCGACGTCCCCTGGACGGCGACCTCGGTGACACCGGCCGCGCGGCAGGTGTGCCGGAACGCGGCGACGGCGAGCAAGCGGCGCACCGAGGCCGGCGGCTGGCCGTACCGGTCGATGAGTTCCTCGCGTACCGCGTCGAGCCCGGCCGCGTCCGGCGCGGCCGCGATCTTGCGGTACGCCTCCAGCCGCAGCCGCTCGCCCGGCACGTAATCGTGCGGGATATGCGCGTCCACCGGGAGATCGACCCGGACATCGGCGAGCTCTTCGTCCTCCGCCGTGTCCGCACCCGCGTGCCGCCGGAACGCGTCGACCGCTTCGCCGACGAGCCGCACGTACAGGTCGAAGCCGACACCTGCGATATGCCCGGACTGCTCCGCGCCGAGGATGTTCCCCGCGCCGCGGATCTCGAGGTCCTTCATCGCGACGGCCATGCCCGCGCCCAGCTCGGTGTTCTGCGCGATCGTCGCCAGCCTGTCGTGCGCCGTTTCGGTCAACGGCGCCTCCGGCGGGTACAGGAAGTACGCGTAGCCGCGCTCGCGCCCACGCCCGACGCGTCCGCGCAGCTGGTGCAGCTGCGCGAGACCCAGCAGGTCACCGCGTTCCACCAGCAGCGTGTTCGCGTTCGAGATGTCGAGCCCGGTTTCGACGATCGTGGTGCAGACGAGGACGTCGTACTCGTTCTCCCAGAAACCCTGGATGATCTTCTCGAGCTTGTCCTCGTTCATCTGCCCGTGCGCCGTGACGACCCGCGCCTCCGGCACGAGTTCACGAATCCGCTTCGCGGCCTTCTCGATCGAGGACACCCTGTTGTGGACGTAGAAGACTTGGCCGTCGCGCAGCAGCTCGCGCCGGATAGCGGCGCCGACCTGCTTGTCGTCGTACGTGCCGACATAGGTCAGGATCGGATGCCTGTCCTCGGGCGGGGTCAGGATCGTGGACATCTCCCGGATCCCGGCGAGCGACATCTCCAGCGTCCGCGGGATCGGGGTCGCCGACATCGTCAGCACGTCGACGTGCGTCCGCAGCGCCTTGATGTGTTCCTTGTGCTCGACGCCGAACCGCTGTTCCTCGTCGACGATCACCAGGCCGAGGTCCTTGTACCGGATTCCGGTCTGCAGCAGGCGGTGCGTGCCGATCACGATGTCGACGTCGCCGGAAGTCAGCTGCTCCAGGATGGCGTCGGACTCGATCTTGTTGGTGAACCGCGACAGGCCCCTGATCTTCACCGGGAACGAGCTCATGCGTTCGGTGAAGGTGTTGAGGTGCTGCTGCGCGAGCAGCGTCGTCGGCACCAGCACGGCGACCTGTTTGCCGTCCTGCACCGCCTTGAACGCCGCGCGCACCGCGATCTCGGTCTTGCCGTAGCCGACGTCACCGCAGATCACGCGGTCCATCGGGACGCCACGTTCCATATCCGCCTTGACCTCGTCGATCGCGGCGAGCTGGTCGTTGGTCTCGGTGAAGGGGAAGGCATCCTCGAGCTCGCCCTGCCAGGGCGTGTCCGGTCCGAAAGGATGCCCCGGAGCGGCCTGACGGGCGGCGTAGAGCTGCACCAGTTCGGCGGCGATCTCCTTGACCGCCTTCTTAGCCTTGGCCTTGGTGTTCTTCCAGTCGGAGCCGCCGAGCTTGTTCAGCGTCGGAAGTTCACCGCCGACGTACCGCGAAACCTCGTCGAGCTGGTCGGTCGGCACGAACAACCGGTCGCCCGGATGTCCGCGCTTGGACGACGCGTACTCCAGCAGCAGGTACTCGCGGGTGGCGCCGGCGACCGTGCGCTGCACCATCTCGACGAACCGCCCGATGCCATGCTGGTCGTGTACGACGTAGTCGCCGGTCCTCAGCGCGAGCGGATCGACCGCGTTGCGCCGACGGGACGGCATCTTGGTGCTGAAGTCCTTTGTGGACGTCCCGGCGCCCGCACCGCGACCGGTGAGGTCCGACTCGGACAGCACCACCAGCGCGAGCTCCGGCGAAACGAACCCGTCCGAAAGGCCACCACAGGTCACCGTCACGACACCGGCGGGAGGCGCCTCGGCCAGCCCCTCGGCGAGAGACGCGGGAACGTCGCCCGCCGACAGCTGCTCGACCGCGCGCGCCGCGGTGCCGTGACCTGCGACGACGAGCACGGCCGCCCCTCCGGCGGCGGTGTGCGCGCGCAGGTCGGTCGTGGCGCGCTCCACCTCACCGCGGTAGTTCGGAGCACCCTCGACGGAAACGCGGTAGACGTCGGGATCGTCGCTGGCCAGCTGCGTCAGCGTCCACCACGGGCGCTTCGTCTCTTGCGCGTGCTTCGCGATCTCGGCGAGGTCCCGGTACGCGGAGGCACCGAGGTCGATCGGCGCCTGCCCGCCCGCAGCTGCCGTGGTCCAGGACGCTTCGAGGAATTCCTGCCCGGTACGGACCAGGTCGGCCGCGCGGGCGCGGATCTTTTCCGGATCCGCCAGCACCACGTGCGTGCCCTCGGGCATCGCGTCGGTCAGCAACTCCAGCTCGTCCGCGCACAGCACAGGGATGAGCGCTTCCATCCCTTCGACCGGGATCCCGCCCGAAAGCTTGGTGAGCATCTCGGTGAGCTGGGCATCCGCCTCGTACGTCGTCGCCAGCTCGGCGGCCTTCACCCGGACCGGCTCGGTGAGCAGCAACTCACGGCACGGCGGCGCGGTCACCCGCTGGATCTCCCCCGGCAGCGACCGCTGGTCGGACACCGCGAACGCGCGGATCTCGCTGACCTCGTCACCCCAGAACTCGACACGCACCGGATGCTGCGCCGTCGGCCCGAACAGGTCGAGGATGCCGCCGCGCACGGCGAACTCGCCGCGTTTCTCGACCATGTCGACGCGCGTATACGCGAGCTCGACCAGCCGCTCCAGCAGTCCTTCGAAGCTCTGTTCCTCGCCGACGACCAGATCGATCGGCGCGAGCGAACCGAGCCCGGGCGCCATCGGCTGGATGAGGCTGCGGACGGTCGCGACCACCACGCGGAGGTCGTCGGCACCCGTCTTCAACCGGTGCAGCACCTCCAGCCTGCGGCCGACGGTATCCGCGCGCGGGGACAGCCGCTCATGCGGCAACGTCTCCCATGAAGGGAAGTCGGCTACCGCGCCTTCGCCGAGGAAGGACGTGAGCGAGGCGGTCAGCTCGTCGGCCTCGCGGCCGGTGGCCGTCACGGCGAGCACCGGGCGGCCCGCGCCCTCGTCGGCGGCCAATGCGGCCGCGACCAGCTGACGGGTCGCGATCGCGCCTTGCAGCTCGAGCAGCGGGGCGCCCGCCCGCTCGACGACCCCACGAAGGGCCGGATCGGGAAGGACGGAATGGAGGAGTCCGGACAATGGAGCGTTTGTCACCGTCCCAGCCTACGTGGGGCCACCGACACTCCGCCGCGCCATTACCGAGGCAAGGCCTCGACGACTTTGGGCAGCTGGTCGTCGAACTCCCCACCTGGACACGACCTCGTCGCGAACAGGGCGGGCGTCACCGGGCGTCCCTACCCGGCGATCGTGGTCGACCGGTACGGCGTTCGCCGCCCGCGACGACGCGCTCGACCTGACCCACCCGGCCCGGACCATCCAGGGTTCGCCGTCCCGATTCGACTGTCCACTTCGGCCGGTGAGTTCCGCCTGATCACGGCCATCACGACGTTCGCGACCGCCGCCGACGTCACCGTGTCCGAACTGAGGCTGGAGACGTTCCTTCCCGCCGATGCCGCGACAGCCGAAATCCTGACCCGCTGGTGGCTCGGACTCCTCCGCCGGTTGCGCACAATGGCATGCTGTTGCCATGCGCACCACCGCCGTCGTCGCGATCGCGTCCCTGTCCTTGCTGGTCACGGCCTGTTCCGGGGCGTCGAGCGAGCCGGTGCAGAGTGCACCGCCGGTCACCTCGAAGCCCGCCGTGAAGTCGCTGAAGGTCGAGCAGGTGACCGGAGGCCTCGAACACGGCTGGGACATCGGCTTCCTGCCCGACGGGAAGATCCTCGTCACCCAGCGTCCCGGAAGGCTGGCCCTGATCGACGGCGGGACCAAACGCGACGTCACGGCCGACTTCTCCGACGTCCACGTCCGGGGTGAGGGCGGACTGATGGGGATGGTGATCAGCAAGGACTTCGCGACTTCGCGCGAGTTCATCACCTGCCAGACGCACAAGGAAGGCGACAACCCCGTCGACATCCGGCTGGTGACCTGGCGCCTCGCCGAGGACAACGCGAGCGCCACGAAGGTCAAGGACCTCCTGACCGGGTTCCCGGTGAACCCGAGCGGCAGGCATTCGGGCTGCCGCCCGACCTTCGGCGCGGACGGCGCACTGCTCGTCGGCACCGGCGACACGGCCCGGCCGCAGCATCCGCAGGACCGCACCAGCCTCGGCGGCAAGGTCCTGCGGATCGACGCGAAGACCGGTAATCCGCTGCCGGACAACCCGTTCATCTCGGCGTCCAACCCGAACGAACAGCGGGTCTTCACCTACGGGCACCGCAACATCCAGGGCGTCACGGTGCGGCCGGGTTCCGGGCAGGTGTTCACCGCCGAGCATGGGCCGACGATCGACGACGAGGTCAACAGGGAACGCGCCGGCGCGAACTACGGCTGGGATCCGTCGAAGGGCGGCACTGAAACCAGCTACGACGAAAGCGTTCCGATGACCGATACCACGCGGTTCCCGGACGCGGTCCGTCCTTTGTGGACCACCGGCGAGATCACCGAGGCGATCTGCGCGGCGGAGTTCATCACCGGTTCGCAGTGGGGCACCCTCGAAGGGTCGCTCGCCGTGGTCGCGTTGAAGGGACAGAAGATGCTGCTGTTCCGCCTCGACGACGCGGGCGCCGTCACCGAAGTGACACTGCCGCCGGAGTTCGACGACAAGTTCGGCCGGCTGCGGGCCGTGCGCAGCGGCCCGGACGGCGCCCTCTATGTCACCACCTCGGAAGGCGACGACGACAAGCTGCTGCGCGTCACCCCCGGCGCCTAGCGGCCGAGGTACGCGCCGCCGTTGACGTGGACGACCTGGCCGGTGACGTGCTTGGCCGCCGGACTCGCCAGGAACGTGACCACCTCGGCGACGTCGGCCGGGTCGCCGGCCCGTTTGGTGAACGTGTTGCCGATCAGCATCGCGCGGCGCTCGTCGGACAGCTTGCCGTGGAAGAACTCGGTGTCATCGGTCAATCCGGGCGCGACGACGTTCGCGGTGATCCCACGCGGACCGAACTCTCTTGCCACGTCGACGTTCCACGCCTCGATCGCGGCCTTGGCCGCGCCGTAGGATCCGGCGCCGGTGCGCGCCGCGATGGAGCCGATGGTGACGATCCGCGCGCCGTCAGCGAGCCTGTTCCGCACCGCACGGGTGACCAGGACGGCGCTGAACACGTTCGCGTCCAGGTTCGCCTGCCAGTTCGCGGCGAACGACTTCAGATCCTGGGCGGACTCCTGTTGGAAGTCCGTGTTCCCGCCGGCGTTGTTGACCAGGACGTCGATTCGCTCCGGCAGATCCGCGAGCGCACGCTCCACCGCTTCCGGGTCCGCCGCGTCGAACGCGACCGGGTTGGCGCCTAACAAGGTCCCCGCTTCCGTGAGGACCTGTTCGCGGCGGCCGGTGATCGTCACGCGCTCGCCCTGCGCGGCGAACGTGGCCGCCACCGCGTACCCGATTCCCGTGCCGCCACCGGTGATCACAACTTCTCTGCGTTGCCCCATGTGATCAGGATAGGCACATTAGGCTCGCGCCATGACGAAGATCGACCCGGCGACGACCGCGCTCGTCCATCGGCGCGTTCTACCGCACCGGCCTCGACGAACTCCTGCGCGGCCTCGGCGTGAAGACGATGGTGCTCGCGGGGATCGCCACGGAATGATGACCGCTACTTCAATTCGTCGAGGCACAGCACCCGTTCCGCCGGGATCAGTCCGCCCCCACCCGACTGCCACGTGAGCTTCATGTCCGTCGACGGCACCGAGGCGCAAGCCGAGTCCTCGACGGAAACCCCGGACCGCCTTTCGATGGCGAGGACCTTGTAGTGCGCTCCCGCGCAATCCACCTTCTCGAGCTTCTTCGCCGCAGGTGCGTCCCCGGGGAGGCAGTCCCCGATGGCCGGCAACCGCGCGCCCGGATTCTTGAGATTCTCAAGACAAAGCAGGGTGCCGTCGGAGGCTGTCTTCTTGCCCTGGAAGTAGTACAGGTCGGTGGTGGGGTACTCGTCGCATTCGGACCCGCCTGAGAGCTGGAGCCCGATTTCCGACTTTCCTTCCTGTTTCCCGACGACTTTGAAGTTCGCGTCAGGCTGTCCGCATTCGGCGGCCTTGACGCTGTCCGCGTTGGTGACATCGCCCCTGAGACAGGCGCCGACCTCGGTGCTCGATGCTGTGAAGGGATCCGCGGCAAGAATCGCGACCAAGACGACGACGGCGAAAATCCCGAGGCGGATGACAGGTTTGAGCCACGTCCGCTTCCGCGGCACCATCGGTTCCACGGCGGGAGCAGGGTAGTTTTCCACGGCGATTCCCCCAGCTGAACGATCTTTACGGGGGACGTAGCGTTTACCGGCCGGTAAACGTTACAGCTCGCGACGAAGGTCTCAGCGCAGCCGCAGCTTGGGTTTGTGCTCCAAATTGGACAGACCGTTCCACGCCAGGTTCACCAGATGGGCGGCGACCTCGTCCCGTTTCGGTTTCCGGGCGTCCAGCCACCACTGTCCGGTCAGCGCCACCATCCCGACCAGCGCCTGCGCGTACAGCGCCGCCAGCTTCTCGTCATACCCACGCGCGGCGAACTGCTGCGCGAGGATGTGCTCGACCTGGCTGGCGATATCGTTCAGCACCGTGGAAAACGTGCCCGTCGAACTCGCGACCGGCGAATCCCGCACCAGGATGCGGAAGCCGTCATGCGAATCCTCGACGTAGGAGAGCAGCGCGATCGCGGCCTGTTCGAGCATCACGCGCGGGTGTCCACCGTGGAGGGTGGAGACCATGCGATCGAGCAGGAGCTGCGTCTCGCGGTCGACGACGACGGCGTAGATGCCCTCTTTTCCGCCGAAGTGCTCGTAGACCACCGGTTTCGAGACGTTGGCGCGGTGCGCGATCTCCTCGATGGAGGTGCCCTCGAAGCCCTTCTCCGCGAACAGGGCTCTGGCGACGTTGAGAAGTTGTTGCCTGCGTTCGGTTCCCGTCATCCGCACACGAGCCACCGGGGCCGCAGGACGCGCCCCGGTGACCGCTTCACGTTTGGTTCGCCGTCTCCCCGCCATTGAAGGAGACTAACGTGACCTCGCTATTTGCTTTCGGCGGAGATGCGGGCGAGGCGCTGGGGGGTCGGCCAGCGAACGTCGTAGGCCCAGCCGAACTTCTCGAAAATCCAGATGAGCCTTGCGGAAAGGTCGATCTGGCCGCGCTGGACACCGTGCCGGGCCGAGGTCGGGTCGGCGTGGTGCAGGTTGTGCCACGACTCACCGAAGGAGAAGATCGCCAGCGGCCAGAAGTTGGCCGACTTGTCACGGGCGTTGAACGGACGCTCACCGATCATGTGGCAGACCGAGTTGACCGACCACGTCACGTGGTGAAGCACGCAGACCCGCACCAGCCCGGCCCAGAAGAACGCGGTCACCGCACCCCAGAACGACCAGCTGATCAGGCCGCCAAGCACCGCGGGCAGCACCAGGGTGAGCAGGCTCCACAGCCAGAAGAGTTCGTCGACCTTCTTGATGGCCGGGTCCTTCACCAGGTCCGGCGCGAAGCGGTCGGCGTTGCTCTGGTCGCGGTCGAACAGCCAGCCCATATGGGCGTGCCAGAAACCCTTGGCGATGGCGACCGGCGAAGTCCCGAACAGCCACGGCGAATGCGGGTCGCCGTCGCGGTCGGAGAAGGCATGGTGGCGCCGGTGGTCGGCGACCCAGGTGATCACGGGGCCCTGGACGGCCATGCTGCCGGCGATCGCCATCGCGACGCGCAGCCACGGCTTGGCCTTGAACGAGCCGTGCGTGAAGTAACGGTGGTACGAGACGGTGATGCCGAGGCCGCTGATCGCGTAGAAGACCACGAACAGCCCGACGTCCACCCAGCTCAATCCCCAGCCCCACGCGAACGGCACGGCGACCAGAAGGGCGGCGAGCGGAGCGATGACCCCGAAGTAGACCGAGGCTTGCACGGCACCCGATCGCTGTCCGTCGATAACCGGTTTGGGGCCCTTCGCGGGCTTCTGAGAGCGGTCAAGGGTTGCCGTCATACAGTCACTTCTTTTCTATGCGCTGCCCTGAGGGGTTCCCTAAGGGTGACCTTACCTACGATGCCGTAAGTTACGGTACAGGAGGTTCAGGCCCCTGGGGAGTGCTCGCGACTGTGACGCAACCCCCGGCCGCACATGGACGTCTCCGGCATGGATATCCTGACCAGGATCGATCCGCCGTAGTGTAATCGGCAGCACTTCAGATTTTGGTTCTGACAGTTCAGGTTCGAATCCTGGCGGCGGAGCAGACGAACAGATGACCAGCGGCGACTTCAACGGTGGGGGTGTGTGCGGCTGACCGAGGACGCGATCGACCCGACGACCAGCAGGCGGCCGGCGCTTGCGGAGATGTCCGACGCCTGGCTCTACGGTCGCGCGCGCGAGCTCGGAGCGGCCATTCAGCGCGTCCCCTTCAACGAGCAGCTGGACATCATCACCAGCCTCGACGAACTTCTCGACGAGACCCAGCGGCGCGGCGAACCACTCCTGGTCTCCCAGCTGCTGCGATACTCCGCGGTGGCCCGGCTGGTCACCCGCGGCCTCGCCGCCGAAGCCGAACCCAGGCTCGACGAGATGCTCGCGCACACCCGGCGTCACGGCCTCGCGCTGATGCGCGCCGACGCACACGCCCTGCGCGGACGACGGCTGGTCATCGCCAAACAGGAGGACGCGGCCCTCACCGAGATCGCCAGGGCACTGGCCATCCTCGACGACTCCGCGGTTCCGGACCGCCAGGTAGGACGGCGCAGCTGGGACCGGATGCTGTCCTCCACGCTGGTCGACTGCTGGCTCGTGCTGAACCAGCTCGGCGTGTACGAAGCCGCCGAAGAGGCCATCGCCCGCGCCGCACAGGCGATCCGCGACAGCGCGAGCCCGCACGAGATCGCGCTCCAGCTGATCAACCGGGTCAAGATGCTGCTCGGCTGGGGCCTGCGGCTCGAACGTATCGAGCGCTACGACGAAGGCGCGGACAAGTTCCGCACGGCCGCGTCGATGGCGAGCGCCGCCGAGGGGCCGTTCACCGAGTCGCTGTTCCCGCGCAAGGCCGGGGTTCCCGCGATCGACCAGGTCGGCGTGCTCGCCGCGGCCGGCGCACTGGCCTCACCGGACTCCGGCCATATCGACCGGCTCGGCGCGCTGATGCACGCGGAACTCGTGTTCCCGCACGAGCGCGAGGTCGTCGCCATCGCGCTCGCCCGCTGCCTGGACAAGGCGGGCCGTCGCGAAGACGCGCTGCAGGTCCTCAAACAGGTCCGCGCCGAGAACTCGGACGACGCGTCCCTGCCGTCGATGCGGCTGAACCTCGCCCGCGAGCTGGCCAGGCTCGACACCACACCGGACTACGCGTCGGGTGCGAGCCAATCGCTGATCGACTATGCGACCACGCTGGAATCGGAGATGTGGTCGCTGCGTGAATCGCAGATCGCGACCCTCAACGCGCGCCGCGAACACGAACGTCTGTCGGCCGAACACGGCGCGATCACCCAGCAGGCACTCCAGGATCCGCTCACCGGGCTGCCGAACCGCCGCGCGCTCGACGAGAAGCTGCGGTCGCTGGCGTCGTCCGCGGACGCCCAGCCGCTGGCGGTCGCGCTGGTCGACCTGGACGGTTTCAAGGACGTCAACGACAAGCAATCCCACGCCGAAGGCGACAACGTGCTGCGAGTCATCGCGAGCACGCTGCGCGACGCGTTGCGCGGGGACGACGTCGTCGCGCGGTACGGCGGTGATGAATTCATCGTGCTTCTGCCGGGCGCACCGGCTTCGGCGGCGAAGCAGGCACTGGGCCGTTCTGTGAATGCCGTCGCATCTTTGCCGCACCATCTTTCGCATGGCGTCACGCTCTCGGTCGGGCTCGTGTCGCTCCGGCCGCAGGAGCGGGCCGAGCAGGTCCTCGCACGCGCCGATGCGGCCATGTACCAGGCGAAACGCGGCGGCGGGAACCAGGTTTCGTCGGTCAACTCGATGGCCGTCGATCCGGCGACCGGATGGCCGGGTGAAGATGCTCCGACCGACCCCGCGTGGGACGCGGAGCAGCCCACGTAGGATCAATGCCCGACAACCACCGTTGGTGAATCGTTGGGAGCGTCGTGACCGGCCCGCTGAGCACGTTGATCCTCGCCGCGGGTGAGGGCACCCGTATGCGTTCGTCCATTCCTAAGGTGCTGCACCCGATCGCCGGCCGGCCCTTGGTCGAGCACGCGGTCCGTGCCGCGGCGGGGCTGGACCCGGAACACCTGGTCGTGGTGATCGGCCACGGCCGCGACTCGGTCGGCGCACAGCTGGCCAAGGTCGGTGAGGCACTCGGCCGCGAGGTCGTCACCGCCGTCCAGGAAGAGCAGAAAGGCACCGGGCACGCTGTCTCGTGCGCGCTCGCGGAGCTGCCGGGCGGGCTGACCGGCACCGTCGTCGTCAGCTACGGCGACGTCCCGCTGCTGGACAGCGAGGCACTCGGTTCGCTGATCGCCGACCACAGCGCCACCGGCAACGCGGTCACCGTGCTGACCGCGGTCGTCGCGGACCCGACCGGCTACGGCCGGATCGTGCGCGACGAAGACGGCGTCGTCACCTCGATCGTCGAGCAGAAGGACGCCACCCCGGAACAGCGCGAAATCACCGAAATCAACTCGGGTGTCTACGCCTTCGACGCCCCGGTGCTGGTCGACGGGCTTTCGCGGCTGTCGACGGACAACGCGCAGGGCGAGCTGTACCTGACCGACGTGCTCGGCATCGCCCGTGGCGACGGCAAGGGTGTCGGCGCCCTGGTCATCGACGACCCGTGGATGACCGAGGGCATCAACGACCGCGTGCAACTCTCGATATTAGGTGCCGAACTGAACCGCCGGATCATCCGTGGCTGGCAGCGGGCGGGCGTCACCGTGGTCGACCCGTCGAGCACCTGGATCGACGCGGGCGTGACCCTGTCTCGTGACGTCGTGATCCAGCCCGGCGTTCAGCTGAAGGGCTCGACGTCGGTCGGCGAAGGCGCGCAGATCGGACCGGACAGCACCCTGGACAACGTCTCCGTCGGCGCGGGCGCGTCGGTGGTCCGGACGCACGGTTCGGATTCCGAACTCGGCGACGGCGTCCAGGTCGGCCCCTTCACCTACCTCCGCCCCGGCACGAAACTGGGGACCAAGGCCAAACTCGGCGCTTTCGTGGAGACCAAGAAGGCGGACATCGGCGCCGGGACGAAGGTGCCGCACCTGACCTACGTCGGCGACGCGACCATCGGCGAGAACAGCAACATCGGCTGCTCCAGCGTCTTCGTCAACTACGACGGTGTGAACAAGCACCACACCACGATCGGCTCCCATGTACGGCTCGGCGCGGACAACACGTTCGTCGCTCCGGTGACGATCGGTGACGGCGCCTACAGTGGGGCTGGCACCGTGATCAGGCAAGACGTGCCCCCAGGCTCGCTCGCCGTGTCGACCGGGCCGCAGCGCAACATCGAGGACTGGGTTGTCCGGCGCAGGCCGGGGACACCCGCGGCGGAAGCTGCTTCCGCCGCACAGCAGGACACCGCCGTGTCCGATTCAGCAACAGGAAACGACGGGGAGTCGCCAGCATGAGTCCGAAGTCCGGTACGCCGAAAAAGAACCTGATGCTCTTCTCCGGGCGCGCACACCGGGAGCTCGCCGAAGAGGTGGCCAAGCACCTCAAGGTGACGATCACCCCGCAGACCGCGCACAACTTCGCCAACGGAGAGATCTTCGTCCGGTTCAACGAATCGGTGCGCGGGACCGACGCCTTCGTCATCCAGAGCCACCCGGCACCCATCAACGAGTGGGTGATGGAGCAGCTGATCATGGTGGACGCCCTGAAGAGGGCCAGCGCCAAGCGGATCACCGTGATCATGCCGTTCTACCCGTACGCGCGGCAGGACAAGAAGCACAAGGGCCGCGAGCCGATCTCCGCGCGCCTGATCGCCGACCTGTTCAAGACCGCCGGCGCCGACCGAATCATGACGGTCGATCTGCACACCGCACAGATCCAGGGCTTCTTCGACGGCCCGGTCGACCATCTGCTCGCGCAGAACGTGCTGGCCGAGCACATCAACAAGACCTACCACGGTGAGAACATCACCGTCGTTTCGCCGGACTCCGGTCGCGTGCGGCTCGCCGAGAAGTGGGCGGCCCAGCTGGGCGACCGGCCGATCGCGTTCATCCACAAGACCCGCGACCCCGACAAGCCGAACCAGGCCGTCGCGAACCGCGTCGTCGGCAAGGTGCGCGGTCAGCTGTGCGTGCTGATCGACGACATGATCGACACCGGCGGCACGATCGTGAAGGCCACCGAGGCCCTGCTCGACGAAGGCGCCGCCGACGTCGTCATCGCCTCGACCCACGGCATCCTGTCCGACCCCGCCACCGAGCGGCTGTCGAACTGCAAGGCGCGCGAGGTGATCGTCACCAACACGCTGCCGATCCCCGAGGAGAAGCGGTTCCCGGGCCTGACCGTGCTGTCCATCGCACCGCTGCTGGCACAGGCGATCCAGCAGGTCTTCGAAGACGGGTCCGTCACGTCCCTCTTCGACGGCAACGCCTGATCTTCATCGAAGCAAGGGACCCTGGTTACCGCTTGCCGGCGGTAGCAAAGGTCCCTTGCTTCGTTTTCGGCTCCTCGCGAAACGGCGCGCCCCCGCGGGCCCGGCGTGGCTAGGTTCACTGTCATGGGGAAATTCAAATTCGGTGTGAACCTGTGGCGAGCCGAGAACCGCGAAGACTGGGTCGCGAAATGCCTCCGCGTCGAGGCTCTCGGCTACGACGTCATCTCCGTACCCGATCATCTAGGCCCCGGTCGGCACGCACCCTTTCCGGCTCTGACCATGGCGGCCGCCGTGACGCAGCGCCCGCGCGTCGGGACCATGGTGTCCAACGTGCCCTTCTACAACCTCGAGCTGTTCGCTCGCGAAGTCTCCACAACGGTGAAGATGACCGGCGACCGCCTGGACCTCGGGCTCGGTGCCGGGCACATGAAGTCCGAATTTGACGGCGCCGGCCTGCCCTGGACGCCGGCCAAGGAACGCATCCAGTACCTCACCGACAGCCTTGACCGCCTGCGCGCACACCTCGCCGCCGAAGGAATCACGCCCCCGCCGTTGCTGCTGGCCGGCAACAGCGACGGCGTGCTCTCCCTCGCCGCCCGCCACGCCGACATCGTCGGCTTCGCGGGCCTCCGCCAAGCTCCCGGAAGGCCGCCGGGCACGTTCCGTCTCGACGACGCCGAGCGGATGGACGAACGCGTCGCCTTCTTCCGCTCGCAGGCGGACGGCCGGGACCCCGAGCAGAACATGCTGGTCCAGCGGATCATCGTCACGGACGACCGGCGCGGAGCCGCCGAGGCCTGGCTTGACGAGGACAAGGACCACGACGGTCTCTCCGTCGACGCGCTGCTCGAAACCCCGCAATTGCTCTTCGGAACGGTCGACGAGATCGTCCGGCAACTCCAGGAGCGTCGCGAGCGATACGGCTTCTCCTACATCACGGTGTTCGAACCGATGCTGGAGACGTTTGCTCCGGTGGTGAAGGAACTCTCCGGTCAGTAGGCGACCACTCAGTAGGCCACGCAGAAACGTTGGCGCGGCCGCGCCGACTTCTCGATCTCGTCGACGAACGCGATCGCGTAGTCGGCGCCACTGATCTTCGAGGCACCGTTTTCGTCGGTCAGCAGGACGTCGCCACCGATACGGAAGTTCCCGGTTCGCTCCCCCTCGGCCCAGGCGCCGAACTCGGCCGCCGGGCTGAGGTAGAACCAGTCGACGTCCTCGGGCAGTTCACGGAACGCCTCAAGCACCTTGGCGTGCGTGCCCGCTTCGCCTTTGTACTCGTCGGGGAACCCGGGGGTGTCGATCAAGCGGGGTCCGCCCTCGGCCACACGGAGGCTTCCGGCCCCGCCGACCACGCCGATCCGCGCACCGTTGTCCTTCGCGGTCCGGGCGATCGACGGAACCGCGTCGAGCAGACCGCCCTGCCCGTGAACGGCGATGACCAGCACATCGGCGCCCTTGACGACCTCCGCGAGGAATTCCTCGTCGTACAGCGACCCGGAACGGGTCCCATCACCCTCGGCGTTCCGCGCCACCACCAGGACCTCGTGCCCCCGGCCGCGTGCTTCGGCGGTGATCTTGCCGCCCGCGTACCCGGTTCCTCCGAACACAACCAGCTTCGCCATCGCGTTTCTCCCTATTTCGTGAGCGATGGCGCCGATGCTAAGAACGCAAGATCGGCTACTTCAACGTATGCAACGCACCCCGAGGTGAGCGTGCAGGTCAGCCGCCCAACGCCGCGAACTCGGACTTGAGCTTTTCGCGAACGCCGTTGACATCGACAGACGCGCGGATCTCACCACGGGCCGTCGGCCTGGCCAGAACCTGGTAGCTGGCGTTCCGATTCGGAAGTTTGAACTTGACCTCGCACGTCATGCTCGTCGTGGTTTCCGGGGCCGCGTTGGCATCGGTCGTACAGGTCTGACTGCCGAGCGACTGCGCCGTGAACTCGACGCTCAACATCAGATGCACCGGCGTTCCACCCGGCCCGCCGATGACGGTGTTGGCCACGTCGATGGTCGCCCGGCACGTACCGACGAAATCCGTGCAGTTCAGTTTGTCGTTGACCACGCTGACGCTGACCTGGGTGAGCGCGTCGAGCGGTTGGCCGAGCCCGCCGATCGTACCGTCCAGATCGGACCGCAGTTTCTTGAGCGAGTCGCCGGCGAGCGACTCCAGCCGCAGTTCGGCTCCGAGCGTCTTCCCGGCCGCCGGGTCGACGAGGGAAGGCGCGAAACTGACCACCCGGTACGGTGCCGTTGTCGTCACCCGCAGCGCCCCGAGCCCGCTCCCGACGTCGTAGACCTCTGTTCCGTCCGGCAGCTTCGACCGGACCGGATCGGTGAGCCGGTTCATCGTCTTCGCCGCCGTCCGCAAGGTCGACGCGGCTTTGCGCGGGCTGAGGACCTCGATGACGTTCACCGGCAGGTCGGTGTTGTCGGTCCGGACCCAGCTGGTGCCGTACTGATCGCTGTTGCCGAGCCCGTGCGCTTTCCAATAATCCGGTGTCGCCGACATGTACAGCTGGTTGTCGGCCGAGACAAGCTGGACGGTCTGGCCGTCGACCGGCAGCGCGCCCTGCGCACTTCCATTGCGAGTGATCCGGAACTGCAGCTCCGCGGGCTTCCCGGCAGCGTCCTTCACCGTCGACTTGTATACGACGGCAGGCGACTGCTCGAAGGCCTTCAAGGCTGCTTCGACCGCGCCACGCTGTTCGGCGCGCCGATCCGCCCGCTGCTGTTCGGCGGGCGAAACCCCCGCCGCGCCGTCGATCTCGACCTGGCAACCTCCCAGGAGGCAGCCCAAGATCGCGACCGCACCGATCCTCATCCGTGTCCGCATCCCACCCCCTGTGACTCGACTGCAGGAGATCACACCGCAGAAAAGGGGTCGCGCACCACCGTATCGGCAGGTTCCTGCAGCAGCTGTCACCGACTTGTCACCTGAACGGGCCACCCGGCGGGAACCCGTCGCGACCGGTTGGTCTACACTTTCCCGGTCTCGGCGAGGCGGGTTCCGTGAGCACCTGGTGCCCGACGTGATCGACGCGGCGGCTTGAGTGGCCACACGCGATCGAGCACGCCTGTGGAACTCGCCGCCGACACCCGAACCGCCCCGAATGATCCCCACCGCAGCATGCTTTCGCTGAACATGTTGGTGAATTGAAGGAGTGCAACACCGTGTCCGAGGTACGCCTGTCCGTTGAGCCCCGCACCGAATTCGGCAAGGGTGCCGCGCGTCGCACGCGTCGCGCCGGCAAGATCCCCGCGGTGCTGTACGGGCACGGCTCGGACCCGCGCCACTATGCCCTGCCCGCGCTCGAGTTCGCCCGCGTCGTCCGTGAGAACGGCAGCAACGCCGTCATCACCCTCGACCTCGAAGGCAAGAGCGAGCTCGCGCTGACGAAGACCATCGTCGTGCACCCGCTGAAGAACTACATCGAGCACGTCGACCTGCTGGTCGTCCGCCGGGGCGAGAAAGTCACCGTCGACGTCCCGGTCGTCATCACCGGCACCGCCGCCTCCGGCACCCTGGTCACCACCGACCTGGACACCGTCCAGATCGAGGTCGAGGCACTGCACATCCCGGAGCAGGTCGAGCTGTCGATCGAGGGCGTCGCCGCCGGCACCCAGATCCTTGCCTCGCAGGTCACCCTGCCGAAGGGCGCCACCCTGGTAACCGACCCCGAGGCGCTCGTCGTCGCCGTCAACGAGGCGCCGTCCGAGGCCTCGCTCGAGGGTGGCGAAGAGGCCGAGGCTGGCGAGGCTCCCGCCGAGGACGCCGAATAAAGTCTCTCGTGTGAGCGAAGCAGTACTTCCCGGGGCCGGCGAGCAGATCATGCTCGCCGGCCTTGGCAATCCCGGGCCTCAGTACGCCGGCAACAGGCACAACGTCGGGTTCATGGTGCTGGACGAACTCGCCGGCCGGATTGGCGGCAAGTTCAAGGCCCACAAGAGCGGCGCAGAGGTCCTCGAAGGCCGTCTCGCCGGGCAGCGGGTGGCGCTGGCCAAGCCGCGCTCGTACATGAACCTCTCCGGCGGCCCCGTCGTAGGTGTCGCCCGGTTCTACAAGATCCCCCCGGCGGGCATCGTCGTGGTCCACGACGAACTCGACGTCCCGTTCGGCGCTCTCAAGCTGAAGCTGGGCGGCGGCGACAACGGCCACAACGGTCTTCGTTCGATCACCAAATCGCTCGGTACGAAGGACTACTACCGCGTCCGTTTCGGCGTAGGCCGTCCACCGGGGCGCCAGGATCCGGCCGATTTCGTACTGAAGGATTTCTCGACGGCCGAACGCAAAGAACTGGCATTCGAGATAGACCGTTGCGCAGACGCGATTGAAGCGCTTATCAGCACTGGGCTCACGGCTGCCCAGAACACCTTCCACGCTGGGTGAACCCGCTCACATAGCGGTGCGTTACACATCGTCACCCGAAGGCGTTTCTCCACGCCCCTGATCGAGTCGTCGAATAGCTTCAGCCCTTTCGGGGAACTCTCAAACCAGTTAGGACGGAATGCGGAGATCGCATTCCCCACCGAAACCGGAGAGAGTTTCATGTCGTTTACGGCCGAAGACATCACCGGCGTCACCTTCCCGAACGCCCCGATCGGGCGACGCGGCTACGCCAAGCACGAGGTCGACGCGTTCCTGGAGCGGATCGCGGACACCATCGCCGACCGGGACGACCTGACCGCGGCCGAAGTCCACCACGTCATGTTCTCGAGGCCGCTGATCGGCAAGCGCGGCTACGACGAACGCGAAGTCGACGAATTCCTCGACAAGGTCGAGGAGCAGCTCGCCCACCGCACCGGGCAGCAGGCCCTCGGGGTCCCCGGTGCGCGTGACGAGAGCCAGGCGACCACCGAACGGGCCGTTCCGGACCGCAGCCCCGTCGACCACCTACAGGAGCACTAGTGCCCGTCAGCGCCTTCGAGGCGCGCACCAGACAATTCGACCGGGCACCGATCGGCACTCGCGGATACTCCGAGCCCCACGTCGACGCCTTCCTCGAACGGGTCGCCGCGACCCTGGACGGCAACGACGACCTGTCGGTTTCGGAGGTCCACAATGTGGCATTCGCCAAAGCGCCCTTGTCGAAACGAGGTTACGACCCAACGGCGGTCGACGCCTTTCTGCGGGATGTCGAGAGCACGCTGGCCGGACTTTCGCGCTCGTCCGGCTACTACATCGCACCCGCCTTGGAACACACCCACACCCGCAAGCCGCTCTGGCGACGCCGCTGACCCGGGGAGGTGCGGCGAAGGGGCCGGTTCCGCCAAATTCGCGGAACCGGCCCCTTCGTGTGGGCTTCAGGCCGTAGTGGCGTTCTTGGCGATCTTGTCCGCGAACTGGATGGCGGTGGCGGCCCGCTTCACCTTGCCTGACGGCGTCTTCGGCAGGCTCCCGGCCGGAAGCACCACGACGGCGAAGGGCCGCATGTCGACGGCGTCGCGAACCTTGGCCGCGACCTCCTTCGCCAAGGCCTTCTCGGAGTCGGGATCCCCGGCAATTTTCGATTCGAGGACCACAGCGAACCGTTCTCGGCGGCTACCGGCGTCGAGCCGCACCGCAACGGCGTTGCCCGCCCGCACGCCTTCGACCGAAGTCGCGGCTCGCTCGATGTCGGTCGGGTAGAGGTTCCGGCCGCCCATGATGATGACGTCCTTGCGGCGGCCGCAGATCACGATCATGCCGTCGGCCAGGTAGCCGAGGTCGCCGGTGAGCAGCCAGCCGTTCTCGTCCTGTGTCGCGAGCGGCCCGTCCATGGTCAGATACCCCGGCGTCACGGCCTCGCCGCGCAGGCGGATCTCCCCGACCTGACGCTCCCCGAGCACCGTGCCCTTGTCGTCCACGATCTCGGCCTCGAGCCCGTCAAGCGGCGGTCCGAGTACCGCGAAGGACCGGACATCATCGGTTCCTCGCCGAGGGTCGCCCTCGGGCACCGGCACCGCCCGGTTGTCCGCCTCGAGCGCGTCGGCTTCGACGGTGTCCAAGGTCAACCCGGTGAACAATGGCGCGAACGAAACCGCGAGAGTCGCCTCCGCCATGCCGTACGCCGGGAAAACGCACTCGGCGGGCATCTTGAACCTAGCGCCGGCGTCGACGAACGTCTGCACGGCCGTCTCGTCGACGGGCTCGGCCCCGTTCAACGCGATCCGGAGCTTTGAAAGGTCGTAGGCGTCGTCATCCTCGACGCGCGCCATCCGCCTGCCGACGATCGCGTAGGCGAAATTCGGCGCGGCAGTAGTCGTCCCACCGTACTTGCTGATCAGCTGCGGCCAGATCAACGGACCGGACAGGAACTCGAGCGGCGTGATCTTGACGAGTTCGACGCCGAAGGTCATCGGCACCGTCAGGAAGCCGACCATGCCCATGTCATGGAAGGTGGGCAGCCACGAAACCATCACGTCGGTGTCGAAATCGAACTCGGCACGATCGACCATGGCCTTGACGTTCGAGTACAGGTTTCCGTACGTGATCCGAACGGCCTTCGGTTCGGCCGTGGACCCACTCGTGAGCTGAAGGAGCGCCGTGTCGGACTCGGCAGTCGGCACAACCTCAGCGAGCTGCTCGGCCTCCAGCAGATCTGTGATCACCTGGAAGGCGATGTCGTGCTCGGTGAGCACCGGCGCCAGCTGGTCGAACGGCTCACCGAGCAGGACCAGGCCGGAGCCGATCATCCGCAGAACGCGGACCGTGTCCTCAGCCCATTCGGCGAGGTCGGTTCGCTGAGTGGGCTGGTGCAGCATCGTCACGCTGCCACCGGCGAGCCACACGGCCTGCACCGTCGGCGCGATCAACGCCGGCGCTGCCGCCAGAACCGCCACCGCCTTGCCCGGCTCGAGCCCTCCGGCCACCAGGCCTCCGGCCACCCGTTGGGCCTGCTCGTGAATCTCGGCCCAAGTACGCCGAACCGGCTCCTTGGGCTCACCCGTGACCATTCCCCGCTGCTGACCTCGCCCCGCCGCGGTGGCGACGAGCGTGTCCACGAACCGACTCATGCGCGCCACATTACTGTCCGCCCCGGAACACCCGCGCACCGTCAAGTGAACTCACTCGATCGCTTCGGAGGTCTCGAGCCATTGCGCCTCGACGTCCTCCTTCTCCGTTTCGACAGCTTTCAACTCGGTGTTGAGCTCGATGAGCTTGCCCGGATCGGTCGCGGCAGCGAGCAACGCCGCGTGCAGCTTCTCCTCTTTGGCGTGCAACTGGTCGAGCTTGCGCTCGAGCCGCGACAGTTCCTTCTGCGCCGCGCGCTGCTCGGCCGCACTCTTCTTGGGCGCAGCGGCATCGGAAACCGGCTTTTTGCCGGCGGCCGCCTTCTCCCGGCTCGTGATCCGCCGGTCGAGGTACTCATCGATCCCTCCCGGCAGGTGGGTGACCCGCCCGTCGCCGAAGAGGGCGACGATCGTGTCGCAGACGCGTTCCACCAGGTACCGGTCGTGGGAGACGACGACAAGGCTGCCCGGCCACGAATCGAGCAGATCCTCCAGCTGCTGCAGGGTGTCGATGTCCAGATCGTTCGTGGGCTCATCGAGCAGCAGCACGTTCGGCTCGGCCATCAGGAGCCGGCACAGCTGCAGACGACGCCGTTCACCGCCGGAAAGGTCCTCCACCGGTGTCCACTGGCGTGCGGCCGGGAATCCCAGCTTTTCCGCAAGCTGCGACGCCGACAGCTCCTGCTTCCCCAGCACGACTCGCCCAGCGACCTCCTCGACGGCCTGGAGCACCCGAAGGCCACCGGGAAGATCGTCGAGTTCCTGCCGCAAATGCGCGACACTGACCGTCTTGCCCTCGATGCGTCGACCCGTCATCGGCTCGGTGTCACCGGCGAGCAACTTGAGCAAGGTCGTCTTGCCTGAGCCGTTTACGCCGACCAACCCGACACGGTCTCCTGGTCCGATCCGCCAGGTGACGTGGTCGAGCAGCGTACGGTCACCGGCGGTCAAGGTCGTGTCCTCGAGCTCCAGCACGGTCTTCCCCAGACGCCGCCGTGCGAAGGCCAGCAACTCGACCGAATCCCGCGGCTCCGGAACATCGGAAATCAGGGCCTCAGCCGCTTCGACTCGATATCGCGGCTTCGAAGTCCGAGCCTGCGGACCTCGACGCAGCCACGCAAGTTCCTTGCGCGCCAGGTTCTGCCGCTTCTCCTCGGCCGTCGCCGCCAGCCTCGCCCGTTCGGCCCGCGCGAAGATCCAGTCCGCGTAACCGCCTTCGTACTGCTCGACACCGCCGTTCGCGACCTCCCACGTCACGCTCGCGACCGTGTCGAGGAACCACCGGTCGTGGGTGACCACGACGACCGCGATCTTTCGATTGAGCAGATGATCGGCCAGCCAGCGAACACCTTCGACGTCGAGATGGTTGGTCGGCTCGTCGAGGACCACCAGATCCAGTTCCCCGGTGAGCGCGGCCGCCAGCGCCACACGACGCCGTTCACCACCGGACAGATTCGCAGTCGGCGTCTCGACGCCGAGAGCGGTGATCCCGAGACCATCCATGATGGACCGAACGCGGGCGTCGGCAGCCCACTCATGCTCGGCTCCGTACCGCTCCAGGACGACATCCGCGATGGTGCTGCCCGTCGGCAGCTCGGTCCGCTGAGTCACCACCGCCATGCGCAGATCCCGGACTTGGCTCACCCTTCCTGAATCCGGCTCGCTGATTCCCGCGAGCACCTCCAGCAAGGTCGTCTTCCCGCCCCCGTTGAGGCCGACGACACCAATGCGCTGCCCCTCGGCCACGCCGAGCGAGACACCGTCGAGCAGCGGGCGCACCCCGTAGGACTTGCTCACCGACTCCAGGTTGACCAGGTTGGCCATTCCTCAGCCGATCCTTTCCTAAATGCTTGCACCACAATGAATTCGACGATGTCCATTTCGGACATTCTCAGGCATGCACCCGCGGCGGCGCCGGTCGCGGAGCATCGTCCCCACCGACCAGCCGGGCCCCAGGGACCGGGCCGTGCGCGACACGGACCGTCCGGCAAACACCGGCACCCGACAGTTCGGCCGCGACCTCGACGGCCGTCTGGGCATCCGCACAAAGGAACGCGCACGTCGGCCCGGATCCGGACACGGTGCCGGCGAGCGCGCCCGCGCTGACCCCCGCTCGCAAGGTTCGGCGCAAACCCGGACGCAACGAAACCGCAGCCGATTGAAGGTCGTTGCCCAGTAACAGCGCGAGCTGTCGCGGGTCACCGGACGCCAGCGCCTCGACAACCGGCGTGTGCGACCCGATACGCGGTGGGCTGCCCTCTTCGCGGAGCCTGTCCAGCTCGCCGAACACCCGAGGCGTCGACAAACCGCGCTGGTCGAAGGCCAGCACCCAATGGAATGTGTGCCGGGACAGCACCGGCACCAGCTGCTCACCGCGGCCGGTGCCCAGCGCCGTCCCTCCGTAAAGCGCGAACGGGACGTCGCTCCCCAGCTTGGCCGCGATACCGGCGAGTTCGTCGCGGGAGATATCGAGCTTCCACAGTGAGGCGAGCCCGACCAGAGTCGCGGCCGCATCGGCACTGCCGCCCGCCATCCCGCCGGCCACCGGGATGCCCTTTCGGAGCACAACGCGGACCTTCGACTCGCCGCCGGCCTTGCCGACATGAGCCGCGAGTGCCTGAGCCGCGCGCCAGGCGAGGTTGTTCGCCCCGGTCGGGACGGAACCTTCGCCTTCGCCGTAAACCTCGACTCCTGGATCCTCGGTGACCGCGACGGTCACCTCATCGGTCAACGAGAGCGCTTGGAACACGGTGACGAGCTCGTGATAGCCGTCAGGGCGTACGTCACCGACCGCCAGGTGCAGGTTGACCTTGGCGGGAACCCGGACGGTGACTGGGGGCGGTACGACGGCGAGCACGGCTCAAGCCTACGTGGCTCCTCCACTTGCGCTGTCACCAGGAGAAAGGACGACAGAACAGCTCCTCAACGAAAGAGCCGCCCGTGACGACCTTCGTCCCGAGCGGCTCTTCCGCGAGAAATCAGGCAGCGACGCCCTGCGGGCCGCGAACCGGGTGGGTGACGTGGCCACCGCGCTCGGCGATCCACGCGAGCGCGGCGTCCGCGCGCTCTCCGCGAACTCCCAGACGGAAGCGGCCGACCGGCGTGTCGCCGATCCGGGTCAAGCCGCCACCGATGGTGGCGAGTTCGACGTCGAAGCGGCCTGCGGCCTCAGGAAGCAGAGCACCGACCGACGCGAAGCCGACCAGCACGACATCCACCGCGCGGTCGTACTTCGAAGCCTGGGCCCGGCTTGTCTCGATAGCCGGGAGCAACGCCTGCGCGGTGCGGCTGTTCGGGTCGGCGACCAGATCGAGCACGGTGCCGCGCTCGATGATCGCGCCGGCCTCCAGAACCGCGACGTCATCGCAGACGCGCCGCACCACGCCCGCGTCCGGCGTAGTGAGCAGCACAGTGACGCCTAGCTCGGCCCGCGCACGATCGAGCACGGTCAGCACCGCACCGGTCTCCTCGGACCGCACGCCCAAGGTCGGGTCGTCGGCAAGGAGCACGGACGGCCCGGCCGCCAAGGCCTTGGCGATGGCCACCCGGCGCAGCTGCCCCTCGGTCAGCTCACCAGGGCGCTGTCCGGCGCGCTGGGTCAATCCGACCAGGTCGAGCAGATTGCCGACCCGGTTGCGACGCTGAGGCCCGTCGAGGCCGAGCTGCTCGAGCGGGGAAGCGATATTGCCGGCGATGGTGCGCTCGGCGAGCAGCTCCGGCTTGGTGCTCACGACACCGACCTGCCGTCGAATCTCCCGCAGGCGGCGACCGTCGAGCGTCCCGGTGTTGAGGCCGTCCAGGCGAACCACGCCGCGGTCGGGACGCTCCTGCAGACCGATGCAGCGAGCGAGGGTCGACTTGCCGGAGCCGGCCGGACCGACCACGCCGAACAGCGAGCCGGCTTGGATTTCCACGTTCACATCGCGAAGGGCGACCACGGGATTTCCGTTGAGAGGAAAGGACTTGGACAGGTTTTCGACAGTGATCACGAAGGGCTCCATGCGAATGGGGCGCTGCTGCTCATCGAGCGCGCCGACCGTCACCGAGTAACCGTCCAGAACGGACGGGTTTCAGAGAAAGGGAATGAGGACTCAGGCAGTAACGGTGGAGCGTCGACACGCACTTACCGTGCGGCGACCCTCATCGACGACGCGTCGCCTGGTCAGCAGGAGCGGGTGGGTGACCCTGTTCATTCGGCACAGCCTCCATCGGTCCTGGCTGTAGCACCTGCCCTGTGGAGGGTGGTTGCTGCGACTTCGGCGAGCCAGGTCTCTCAGTCGCTCGGGATGGCTCACTGAGTAAAACCGATCCCACTGGATGAAAGCAAGCGCGTAGGCGCAGATCACACGTCCGGCCGCGTCCATAATACAGGATCGCTTGTCCATATTATGAGACAATTGTCAGATCGTCATGCCGACGACAGGGCCTCTGCCTGCGCAAACGCACCTAGGTCGCGTGGTCCATATAGGACGTTTACGCCGTCTTGCTGACCTTCACCAGCACTCGCTGGGGTGCGACGCCGAGCACAGGCGCCACGACGATGACCGTCGTTGACCGGTATTTCGGCTGGTCAGTTCGCGGCGGCGATCCGGGCGAATTGATGGACATCCAGCTGTTCCCCGCGGGTCCTGGGATCGATGCCTGCCATCTCGAGCACCTGACCCGCACGATCAGCCGAGCCTGCCCACGAGGCCAATGCCGCCCGGAGGGTCTTGCGACGTTGCGAAAATGCGGCGTCGACGACCGCGAACAGCTGCTCTCGCCCCACGGAGGACACCATCTCGCCGCGCTCGAACGCGACCAGCGCGGAATCGACGTTCGGCACGGGCCAGAACACCGATCGAGGCACCGCGGCCACCTTGCGCGCCGTGCCGTACCAAGCGAGCTTGACGCTGGGAACGCCATAGGTGCGGCTTCCAGGACCGGCCGCCATCCGATCCGCGACCTCCGTCTGGACCATTACGAGCCCACGGGCCAGCGTCGGCAGTTCGGCGAGCAAGTGCAGCACCACCGGAACAGCGACGTTGTAGGGCAGGTTCGCAACGAGGGCCGTGGGCCGCTCCGGCAAATCCGCTGCCGCAATCCGCAGTGCATCCGCGCCGACGACGGTGAGGCGCTCAGCGTCACCTCGCTCGGCCACCGTCTTCGGCAGGCGCCCAGCCAGCACCGGATCGATTTCGACTGCGACGACCCGAGCGCCGGTGGCGAGGAGACCCAGTGTCAACGAGCCCAGGCCCGGACCGACCTCCAGTACGACGTCGCGTTCGCCGACACCGGAGAGATCGACGATGCGACGCACTGTGTTGGGATCGTGCACGAAGTTCTGGCCGAGTTTCTTGGTCGGACGCACGTCCAGCTCGGCCGCCAGCGCCCTGATCTCCGCAGGCCCGAGCAGTTCAGTCACCGGACGATCGTAGCCAGGCCCGATCAGTCACCAATGACCGGT
This sequence comes from uncultured Actinomycetota bacterium, assembly GCA_963766045.1. GTDB lineage: Bacteria > Actinomycetota > Actinomycetes > Mycobacteriales > Pseudonocardiaceae > Amycolatopsis. Next base: position 1,665,529 of record CAVXYN010000004.1, read on the forward strand.
GGACGACGTCGTACTCGAAGATGACAAGGTCAGGCTGCGGGACTGGCGGACATCGGACCGCGAGTCGCTTCGCGACCTGCTCGATCCCACGCGGCGATGGCACGAAACGAACGGTCCGTACTTCGGTCGCACTACCGCTGCCGATGCCGACTCGATGCCCCTGTAGCTCACCAAACCCACTGCGGGCTGCCGGACCCTCGTTCCAGTCTGGCGATCATCGACCTGAGAGTCGCCGAAGACCCCCGAATCACTCGTCATAGGTCTTCAGTCTGCCCGCGCAATACTCCTGGGTGATCGGAGCAACTTCATCCGCGCTCACGGTGACGATGATTCACCCGAAAGATACCGTGCATTTGTTCGAGTGACTCGTGACAATCGAGTCATGACCAGCAAAAACACCCCCAAGTCCTCCCAGCAGAACCTGCGGGCAGGCGACCCTGATCTGCTTCTCCACGAGTTGCAGACACGGCTACGCGAAGGGCGACGTCTGTTCGCCGAGGTCGGCCAGATCCTGGCCGAGATCGACTCCCGCGGTGTTCGAGAGCTCTATGGCTACAAATCGATCGCCGTCTTCTACGAGCATGTGGCCCGGGTAACCCGAGCCGAGGCGGAGAAGGTGGCCGACAGAGCGCTCGCGCTCCACTCGAGACGCCAGCCCGGCGGCCCGCCGATACCACCCGTCGCGCCCTTGACCGGAGCTGCCGCGGACAAGGGCACGCTTGCCAACGCCGGCATCGACCGAATCGTCACGGTCATGAAAAGGCTGCCCGACCACATGGCCGCAGAAGCACGCATCGAGGCCGAGAAGGATCTGGTGGATCTCGCGACCGTCGCCAGGCCTCGCGACGTTACAACGGCCGGGACCGACATACTCGCGCGTTACGACCCGGAAGGATCGAACAGCGAGAATCAGACACCCCGGCCCCCAAGACGAGAATTCTGGTTGCGCCAGAAACGGACCGGCAATTGGGACGTGCGAGGCAACCTCGACTCAGAGACCGGGGCCCGCCTGAACGCACTCTTGGTACCCCTCGCCCACCCGATCGCGGTCGGCGCGGCCGATCCACGTACGCCCGCACAGCGACGTGGCGACGCATTCGCCGAGATCGTCGATGTGGCCGCAGCTGCGGAAAGCAGCCCTCATATCCCTTCGCCTCGTCAAGAATCGGATGGCCCTGTCGGCCACGCTGAACCGAACGACCTGGTTGAAGAGCCGTCGCCCCACCACGACCCTGACGTCCAGGATTCTCGGCATCACCGTCCGCCGGCTGTGCAGGCCCGACTGCACGATCACTCACACCTGCGCCGAAGTGCATCCAGGCCAAGAGCTGAGGGCACTACCAGTCAGTCGCGGGAGACAACCCGCACCCGGCCTCCGCATTGGTGGTCACGACTCTCCAAACCGAGATCCAAGGGAGCCAACACCGTCAATGGCAAGACTCAAACTCCTGCACCGAAGTCCACGCCAGGCGCTACCGACCCTCAAACGCCCTGAAGGCCACTGTGTGGGACTTCGTCCCTCACAGTGGCCTTCAGAGATGAATGGTTGTGGCGCTAGGCCTTCTTGCCACAGTGCGGCCAAGCGCTGTAGCCGTTGCGGGCGTCCCGAAGCTTCTCAGCGACGGCGATCTGCTGGGCCTTGCTGGCCTGGTGCGGGTACTGGGCGTACTCGTCGCCACCGTAGGCATCCCAGGTGCTCTTGTTGAACTGCAAGCCACCGTAGTAGCCGTTGCCGGTGTTGGCGGCCCAGTTTCCGGTCGACTCACATTGCGCGATGCGGTCCCAGACCGAGGAGTCACCGATGGGGGGGTCGGCCGGCTTTTTGGTGCCGACCTTGATGATCTTGGGCTTGGCCTCGGTGATGACCTCTTCCGAGATCTTCTCGCGGCCGACCTCTTTGCCGTTGCGCTTGGTGACCTTGTAGGTCACGGTCTTCTGACCAGGCGTGCCAGGGTCCTCGACCTTGGTCTTGCCCTTCTCCAGCTCCGGGTCGTCGACCTTCTGCTCGGGCGGGGCGATTTCCTCGTTCTGCTTGACCATGGTGACACCGGTCCGGCTGATGTGGACCTCGGCACCGTCGGTCAGCTTGACGTCGAGGCCACCGATGGCCTCGTCGTCCGGACCAAGGGTCATACGCAGTTCACCGAGGAATTCCTGGGTGGTGACCGCGTTGGTCTGAACCTTGCGCGGCTCGTTGGCGCCGTCGTAGACCATGACATTCTTGAGCGTCTTGACCTCGACGGTGGCGCCCTCGAGCGGGAGCTCACCGTTCTGCGGGATCGAGGTCCAGGTTCCGGTCTTTGCCAGGTCGGACCGGCCCAGCTGGTTCAGCGCCTCCCCGAGGTTGGTCGCACGAACCCAGGATTCCTGCGCCACGCCGTCGACGACCAGGTTCAGTTTGCGACCGCGCTCAAGCTTGATTACGCCGCCGTCGCCGACTTCGGCCTGGGGCGAGGGCGAAAGCGAGTCGTGCGCACCGACCGAGAGGCCAGCATCTTCGAGGACCTCGCCGACCGTGTCGCCGAAGCTGTGCACGGTCCGCTGCTGGCCGTCGACGTCGAGGGTGACGCTCTTGTTCATCGCCATCGCGGCCGCGCCGCCACCGCTGAGGGTGAGCAGGACCGCCATAACGGTGCCCTTGAGGAAGCGCTTCTTCCACGTGCGGGTCGCGTCCGAGATGACCTCGTCCTTGGTCGCGACCCTCATGGGCGCGCCCGCAGTGCGGTCGCCGGACAGCTCGTCAGGAATGACGATCGGCGGGAGCATCGTGGTCTCGGCGCTGATCAGGCGGATCAGCTCGTCGACGTCGACGTCGATCTCGGCCATCAAGGCATCGGCGTCGGGGCCGAGCGCGGCCAGCACGTCCTGATGCGTGATGCGCGGGTCGTCAGAGTAGTCCAGCTCGCCGTAGTGAGTGTCGCGGTCGAGCACGGCCACCGAACCGGCGGAAGCGAAGGTGTTCGTCTCAGCGCCGAGGCGCGAGCCATCCTGCCTACTGCTACCAGTCACTGGGTCGTTCCCTTTCCCAAGACGTCCGAGAGCTCAACAACCGCTCTACAACGTCCTTCGTCTCGGTGCGCTCTTCGGCGCACCTCTAGAAGTCCGACACCCGCAGCCAGCGCCATCGTCACGGTTCCAGGCCGTACCGCTCCCGGTTCCGCTTCCCCGACGTGCACTGACGTGACTGTGGGCGTAACAGCCGACAACCGCATTAGCGGGTACCGACCGGCACGATCACGGGACAGTAACGAACCTTGCCGGGTTGCGCAAACACCCCCCGGAGTGTCGTGACCTTGGTCACTCATCAGTGTGGACCATTGCTGATCTCTAATGTCGCAGTCCGTTCAACTCGGGGTAACGGTCGGCAAGCGGAAGACCCGCTCAGCGGTCATGCGCACCGATTCGGCCACTTCGTGCACCGCTTCGCCTCTCAGTGAAGCGAGGTGCCGGACAGTGTAGGCGGCGCAGTAGGGCTCGTTCGGGCGCCCTCGGAACGGATGAGGTGTCAGAAACGGCGCGTCGGTTTCGACGAGGAACTGGCCTGCCGGGACGATCCGAGCCGCTTCATGGAGACCTCGCGCGTTGCGGAAGCTGACCGTCCCCGCGAACGACAGCACGTAGCCGGCGTCGATACATCGCCGTGCAACGCGCTCGTCGCCTGAGAAGCAATGGAAGACGACGTCGTCGGGGGCACCTTCCTCCTCAAGGATTCGAAGGACGTCATCATGCGCATCCCGATCGTGGATCATCAGCGGCTTGCCGATGCGCTTGGCGAGGTCGATGTGCCATCGGAAGGCATCCTGCTGGGCGGCGTGAGGCGAATAGTCCCAGTAGTAGTCGAGGCCTGTCTCGCCGACAGCGACCACTCGGGACTGTTGCGTGAGACGCTCCACTTCGGATTTCTCCGCCTCACCGAAGTCCTTGGTACGCGTGGGATGAATTGCGATGGCGGCCCAGACCCGGCTGTCCCAAGTGGACGCCTCCGCGGCCCATCGAGCGGATGCGAGATCATCCGCGACGGTCACTACCCGCGAGACGCCGGCGCGTTCGGCGCGGTCGACCATGGCCGTCACATCGGCCGCGGTGACCGCGCCGCACGCGTCGAGATGGGTATGCGCGTCCACCACCGACACCGGCAACCTGTCCGGAATCGGTGGCAGCTCCTTCTTTTCCTCACCCATCAGCTGATCACTTCGAGATCGGCGCCCATTCGGGACCGGTCTCGCCGAGTTCCGGGTCCAGCTTGGCGAACAGCGGGGTCGGCTTCTCCAGCGGCTTGCCGACCTCGATCGGCACGGACTTCCAGCGCGCCTGCTCGGACTTGTAGTCCCCGGTGAGGATCGGGTTGATCCGGCCGGGGATGTCGAGATCCTCGACCTCCTGGATCTCAGGCTGGGCCGCCCACACGCCGGTTCCGCCCAGGGCCTCGTGGACCTTCTGCGCCGAGTGCGGCAGGAATGGCGTCAGGAGGGTGTTCGCATCGGACACAACCTGCAGTGCTGTGTGCAGAACGCTGTCGCGGCGGGCGGGATCGTCCTTGAGCTTCCACGGCTCCTGGTCCGAGAGATACCGGTTCGCCGCGGTCACGACGCGCATGGCCTCGCTCGCGGCCGCCTTGAACCGAGACCGTTGGAGGTGGGCGCCGGCGGTATCGAAGGCCTTGCGGGAAAGCTCCTTGAGTTCCTCGTCCGCCGCCGCAGGGGCATCTGGTCGCGGGATGGCTCCGACGTTCTTGTGAGCCATCGAGATGGAGCGGTTGACCAGATTGCCCCACTCGTTGGCCAGTTCGAAGTTCGTCCGGCGGACGAACTCGTCCCAGGTGAAGTCCGTGTCCTGGGTTTCCGGGCCGGCAACCGAGATGAAGTACCGCAGCGTGTCGGGGCCGAACTCGCGAAGGAAGTCGTGCACATAGATAACGGTGCCGCGTGACGTCGAGAACTTGGAGCCGCTCATAGTGAGGAACTCGCTGGAGACGATCTCGTCGGGCAGGTGCAGCTTGCCGTACTTGCCAGGCTCGCCGCCGCGGTCACCCTCGCCGTTGTGGCCGAAGAGCAGAGCAGGCCAGATCTGGGCATGGAAGGTGATGTTGTCCTTGCCCATGAAGTAATAGGAGCGAGCGTCGGGGTTGTTCCACCACTCCTGCCAGGCGTCCGGGTTCCCCGACCGCCGGGCCCACTCGACACTCGCCGAGAAGTAGCCGATGACCGCGTCGAACCAGACGTAGAACCGCTTGAGCGGCTGATCGCGCCAGCCGTCCAGCGGGATCTTCACGCCCCAGTCGAGATCGCGAGTGATCGGACGCGGCCGCATGTCGTCGATCAGGTTCTTGGTGAAGTTCAGGACGTTCGGGCGCCAGTCGGTCTTACTGGACAGCCACTTGCCCAGTGTGTCGACGAACGCAGTCAGATCGAGGAAGTAGTGCTCGGTCTCGACGAATTTGGGCGTTTCACCGTTGATCCGGGACTTGGGGTTGATCAGCTCCGCGGCGTCCAGCTGGTTGCCGCAGTTGTCGCACTGGTCACCGCGCGCGCCGTCGTAACCGCAGATCGGGCAGGTGCCCTCGATGTAGCGGTCGGGCAGCGTGCGGCCGGTCGAGGGGCTGATCGCGCCCCGGGTCGTCTTGGGCACCACATAGCCGTTGCGGTGCAGCGCGAGGAAGATCTGCTGCGTAACGTCGGCGTGGTTGCCCGTAGTGGTGCGGGTGAACAGGTCGTAGGTGAGGCCGAGTCCCTGCAGGTCCTGACCGATCTGACGGGTGTACTTGTCGGCCGTCTGCTGAGAGGTGAGGCCTTCGTTGTCGGCCTGAACGGTGATCGGCGTGCCGTGTTCGTCGGTACCGGACACCATGAGGACCCGGTTGCCGGCCATTCGCTGGTAGCGGGAGAAGACGTCGGACGGGACGCCGAATCCGGATACATGGCCGATGTGGCGGGGGCCGTTGGCGTAGGGCCAGGCCACCGCTGTCAACACAGGGGTGCTCATGCTTGTTTAGCCTACGGACGCCGTCTAAGGCATTGTTGTCCGGGAGAGGATCGGAGGCCTCGGGTGTCCGCCACGCGTCTGCTGGTGCTGGGTGTCGTGCGCATGTACGGAAAGGCACACGGCTATCAGGTCCGGCGTGAACTGCTCTCGTGGGCGGCCGACAAATGGGGCAATGTCCAGCCGGGTTCGATCTATCACGCGCTGAAGAAGATGACCGCCGAAGGGCTGTTGGAACAGGTCGCGGACACCGACGGCGGCAACGGTCCCGACCGGGTGGCCTACAGCCTGACCGAGGACGGGGAAACCGAGTTTCTCGTGCAGCTCGGCAGGGCCCTTTCGAGCGATGACGCGAACGGCTACAGCTTGTCAGCCGCTGTCACGCTGATGCCGAGCCTTCCCCGGCAACAGGTCCTGGCCCTGCTCAAACAGCAGCTGGCGAATATGGAAGCCCACGCACAGTCCACCCACTATGCCCGCGAGCACGCGGTCGACCTGGGTAAACCGCCACATGTCAGCGAGCTGTACCGCCTATGGAGCGCACACGCGGAAGCCAACGTGACCTGGATGCGTGACTTGATCGGACGTCTTGAAGCCGGCGACTACGTGATGTCGGGCGAAGGCGAGCAGGCGTTCGGCGAGCCGCCGAAGTAATCAAATTTGACTAGCTGACGATGCATAGGGCACAGTGCACCCGTCCGACTAGTCAAGTTTGACTAGTCGGCTTTCACGAGAGGGGTTCTCATGATCAAGGCACGCGGCCTTGAGCGGCGGTTCCGCCGCAAGGGCCGCAACGGCGGGGAGGTCCACGCCGTCAAGGGGGTCGATCTCGACGTCTCTGCCGGGGAATTGGTCGGTTTCCTCGGACCGAACGGCGCAGGCAAGACCACGACTCTGCGCATGCTGACCACGCTGCTCAAACCTACCGCCGGTGAAGCGACCGTCGGTGGCTGCGATCTGCTCGCCGACCCCCTGGGGGTGCGCCGGCGAATCGGCTATGTCGCTCAGGGCGGGGGTACGGCACCGGAGAGCAAGGTCGTCGAAGAGATCGAATTCCAGGGCAGGCTCTACAAGATGAGCAAGGCCGACGCGCTCAAGCGCGGCGCCACGCTCGCGGATCAGCTGGATCTGGCCGGGCTCGACCAGCGGCTGACCAAGACACTGTCCGGCGGTCAGCGCCGGCGTCTCGACATCGCACTCGGGCTGATCCACTCACCCGGCCTGGTGTTCCTCGACGAGCCGTCGACCGGTCTCGATCCGCAAAGCCGCGCGAACCTGTGGGACCACATCCGCAGGCTGCGTGACGAGCAGGGAGTGACAGTCTTCCTGACCACGCATTACCTCGACGAGGCAGACGCGCTGTCCGACCGGCTGATCGTCATCGACGACGGGAAGATCGTCGCCGAAGGCACACCGGATTCCCTGAAGTCGAGGGTTTCCGGCGACAGCGTCTCCATCGGAGTCGCCCCGGAATCGGCGGCGGAGACCGCGGAGGTCGCAGGCAAGCTCCAAGGGGCGCACGAAATGGCCGTCACCGACGGCTCTGTGAGCTTCCGGGTGCCGCGCGGTGACACCGCGATGCCCGAGTTGCTGCGCGCGCTTGACGCGCGGGAAATCACCATGATCTCCATGCAGGTGCACCGCCCGACGCTCGACGACGTCTTCCTGACCCTGACGGGCCGGAGCCTGCGTGATGCCGAAGAGGGCACCCAGCTCGCCGACACGCCGGAAAAGGAGGCGACAAATGTTGCATGACACCTGGTTGATCTTCCGCCGGGACATGCTCGCGGCGCTGCGCAATCCGACCTGGATCATGATCGGCATCATGCAGCCGCTGCTGTATTTGTTCTTCTTCGGACCACTTCTGGTCAAGGCACTCAACGCTCAGGGCTTGTCCGATGTGGACGGCTGGATGATCTTCACGCCGGCGATCATCGCGCAGTTGGCCCTGTTCGGCAGTTCGTTCGTCGGGTTCGGCCTGCTCGCCGAATATCGCTCCGGCGTGGTCGAGCGGATGCGGGTCACGCCGGTCAGCCGGGTGGCCCTACTGCTGGGCAAGGTTCTCGCGAACGCGCTGCAGACCGTCGTCCAGGCATTGCTCATCATCGCGTTGGCGTATCTGGTGTTCGACTTGAACGCGCCGTTCAGCGGCGTGGTGCTCAGCCTGGTGATCGTTTTCCTTCTGTCGATCACGCTGGCGTCGTGCTCCTACGCGCTGGCGCTGACCCTCAAGAGCGAGGAAACCTTCCCCGCGCTGCTGAACGCGGTGCTCATGCCGCTGCTGCTGCTTTCCGGAATCCTCATCCCGATCACCGCGGGATCGGCGCCGGATTGGCTGTACACGATTTCCCGGATCAACCCGTTCCGGCATGTGGTGGATGTCGAGCGGAACAGTTTCCGTGGCGACTTCTCGATGGACGCGCTGTTCACCGGAGGCGTCGTGGTTCTGGTGATGGCGATCTTGGCCGTCTGGTGGGGATCTCGAACGTTCCAGCGCGAGAACGCCTGAGACACGCTGCGCCGAAAGGTCACCTTACGACCGCATTGCGGACGTAAGGTGGCCTTTCGGGCGTACTGGGGAGTAATTCGAGGGCGGTGACTTTGACCGAACCGGAAGTCGAACGCGGGATAACGCTGTCCCACCGGGAGACGGTGACGGACTGGGCGGCGGTGCGTGGTGCCGATATCCGGTTCGCCTCGGTCACCATCAGCGAGAACACCAACTGGCGGGACGTCGCCGCCGAGCGCAATCTCGCGGGCGCCCAGCACGTCGGCATCCATACCGGCGCCCGACACTATGCGCGGCCTGGGGCCGTTCACGATCAAGCCGATCATTTCGTCCGCACCGCGAGCGCACTCGGCGCGTTCGCACCAGGGTCGCTCGCGCCCGCGCTCGAGGTCGAAGCTCCCAGCGTCGACGACAGGTTCATCAAGGCCTGGATCAAGCACGTCCGGCAGGCGGCACGGGTCGAGCGCATCCTGGTCTACGCCGGGTACGAGTGCTGGACGAAGCGCCTGCACCCGGACAAGTGGGCGGACAGCGAAGTCGTGCTGTGGCTCGTTCGCCACAACGAGATCCCCGGCAGGCCCGGCTGGTTCCATTCACGGCTGGGTCTCCACCAGCACGGTTTCGGTGGCGGGCTGCCGGGAGTGACCGGACTGGTCGCCCAGGACGCCGTCGTCTACCCGTTCTCACTGACCGACGTGCTCTTGTAGGGGCCAAGTCTCGAACGCGGGTATATAGCGCCCCTTCCCCGTGACCGTGGGTGCACATCACGCTACCCACACCGCGGCATATGTGGTCGCGGAAGTCACTTTCCTGCCGGCAGGTTGCCTCTTCGCACACTTGGGCGGCAACAATGTCGCCGTGCGGTTGATGCGCCGGAGGCTGCGGGCGGACGTCACGCCCGAGCGGGCGCTGGCGGCTCTCGCCGTACGCTCCCGGGCGCTCGGCGTCGCGTCGCCGGCGGCCCTCTGCGGCGAATGGTTCTCGTCCCGCGCGGTGATCGCGTTGAGCGCGGCGTTGTCGCCGGTGCGAGATGCCGGCGACGCGTTCGCGATTCCCAGCCGGTTGCCACACGTGCGCGACGCGGTACCCGGAGCTGTCGGAGGTGGCTGGTTCGGTTACCTGGCCTACGACTTGACCGATCCATCCGGTCGCTCGGGGAAGCTTCCTCCGGCGGTTTGGGGTTGGGTCGGCCAGGTGCTGCGGCTGGACGCGGACGGTTCGTGGTGGTTCGAAGCGCTGGTTCCTGATGACCAGCCGGATCCGGTCGGCGACGTGTCCTCGGTGGAGTCCTTGCTGACCGATACTCCCGAAGCGTCGGAGTGGGTATCCGGTCCGTTGTCCAGGCCGTTGCCGTCCGAGCACTACGACGCCGTGAAGGCGTGCGTGCACGCGATCGAGGCCGGGGAACTGTTCCAAGCGAATGTCTGCACACGGTTCACGGGCGCGTTCGACGGCGATCCGGTTTCGTTGTTCACCGAGGGCGTTCGACGTCTGCGGTCCCGTCGGGCCGCGTTCCTCACCGGCGAATGGGGCTCGGTCGTCTCGTTCTCGCCGGAGCTCTTCCTTGCCCGGCAAGGACGACACGTTCGGTCGACGCCGATCAAGGGCACACTTCCCCGCAGAAGCGCCGCCGACGACCATCTCGCCCAACGGCTGCGGGAGTCCACGAAAGACGTCGCCGAGAACGTGATGATCACCGATCTCGTGCGCAACGACCTCGGACGCGTCTGCGCCACCGGAAGCGTGCGGGTACCCGAATTGCTCAAAGTGCGCCCTGCTCCCGGCGTGTGGCACCTTGAGTCCACTGTGGAGGGAGTGCTCGCGGACGGAGCCGACGACACGGACCTTCTCGCGGCGACGTTCCCGCCCGGTTCGGTGACCGGAGCACCCAAGATCCGGGCACTGGACCTGATCGCCGAACTGGAACCCGCGGCACGTGGCGTTTACACCGGCGCGATCGGGCTTGCTTCACCGATCGCGGGGATGGAACTCAACGTCGCGATCCGGACCTTCGAGATCCACGACGGCACGATCGCGCTGGGAGTCGGCGGCGGGATCACCGCCGACTCCGACAGCGAGGCGGAATGGCAGGAATGCCTGCACAAATCCGCCCCGCTGGAACGACTGCTCGATTGAGCTACTTCGCCGGGTCGAGCAGGAGCTTGCCGACGGTGCCGCGCGACCGAAGGGCTTCGTGCGCGGCACGGGCGTCCGACAGCGCGTACTCGCCGCCCGCGATGGCGCGGACCTGACCGGCGAGAGCGAGTGAGAAGAGTTCGTCGAGTGCCCGTCCGAAGACGTCGCCGGGCAGCTTGAAGGCGTGCGGCAGCCACATCCCGGAAACGGTGGTGCTGTGGCCGAGCAGGTTGCGCGCCTCGATCGCCTTGGGCTGCTGACGGCTGGCCATCCCGTAGAACGCGAGACGGCCGAAGGGCGCGAGCGCCGCAATGCTCTGGTCGGTGACGACGCCACCGGTCATATCGAGGACGATGTCGACGCGCTTGCCACCGTTGGCCTCGCGAAGCACCTCGGTCATGTTCTCGGCACGTGAATCGACGGCGACGTCGGCACCGAGTTCCAGTGCGAGGGCGCGCTTCTCCTCACTGCTGGCGGTCGCGATGACCCGGCCCGCTCCCCAAGCCTTGGCGAGCTGGACCGCGATGGACCCGACGCCACCCGCGGCGGCATGCACGACGACGGACTCACCCGGCTCGAGGTGGGCGCTCTTGCGCAGGAGAAGCCAAGCGGTGGTGCCCTGGACGATGAAGGAGAGCGCGGTCAGATCGTCGACGCCCTCGGGGACGCCGTAGGTGGTGGCCTCGTCGGCCACGGCACGCTCGGCGTATCCGCCGCCGTTGTTGAGCAGCGCGACGACCCGCTTGCCACCGGCGATGCGGCCGACGACCTCGCCGCCGGGCACGAGCGGGAGGCTGCTCGGCGCGAGGTAGGAGTTCTCGGCCTGGTGGGTGTCCGCGTAGTTGACGCCGACCCGGTCGACGTCGATGAGCAGCTGACCGGGACCGGGTACTGGCTCGGGCAGGTCGACGAGGTTGAGAACCTCCGGTCCACCGAATTCGGTCACCTGAACTGCACGCATCTACATCCTCCTCGTCGAGATGAGACATTCTTGCATATGTCTCATCCATGAGACAGAACGTGATAGGTTTCACGCATCGACACCGCACTCGAACGCCAGCTCCGCTCGCCGCGCCCGGACGTCCTGCGCGCGTTCACGATCGCGCGCACCTGGTTCCTCGAAGGCCGCCGCGTGGACATGCGCGATCTGGCCGGGGAGCTGGGTATCAGCCGCGCCACCCTGCACCGCTGGGTCGGCAGCCGCGATCAACTCCTCGGCGAGATCCTCTGGTCGATGACCGTGGAGGTCTTCGAGGCGCGAACCTCCTCCGGCTCCCTCGGACGTGGACCGGAAGGCATCGCTGATCTCGTCGGCGAGTTCGTACGGACGGTCAACGGCTCGGAGCCGTTCCGGGAGTTCCTTCGCAACGAGCCGGAACGGGCGCTTCGCATCTTGACCACCAAGGCCAGCGTCGTGCAGAGCCGGGCGATCACGAAACTGCGGGAGTTCCTGGAGGAGGAGGTCTCAGCGGACCGGCTCACGCCCCCGTTGCCGGTCGAGGATCTGGCCTACCTGCTGGTGCGCATCGGCGAATCGTTCATTTATACGGACGTCATCACCGGCGCCGAGCCCGACGCGTCGAAGGCGCACGCAGCCGCCTCAGCCTTGCTGCAATAGGCAGGATCGTCACCTGCGAGACGCGAGAACCGCGTCGTAGAGCTCCTTCTTGGACACCCCCGCGGCTTCGGCGACCTCAGCCGCCGCGGACTTGAGACGTTCGCCGGACTCGACCCGGGAGGAGACCTCCGAGACGAGATCCGCCACGCTGACCGAGCGCGGTTCGGCGCCGGAGAGGACGACGGTGATCTCGCCCCTGACGCCCTCGGCCGCCCAGGTGGCCAGGTCGCCGAGCGTGCCACGTTTGACCTCTTCGTACGTTTTCGTCAGCTCGCGGCAGACGGCGGCGCGACGCTCGGGGCCCAGCACTTCGGCGGCGTCCGAGAGAGTGCTCGCCACACGGTGGGGCGACTCGAAGAACACGGCCGTGCGGGATTCGTTCCTCAAGGAACCAAGCCACTTCGCACGTTCGCCGGGCTTTCGAGGAGCGAAACCTTCGAAACAGAAGCGATCGCATGGCAGGCCCGAAAGCGCCAGTGCAGTGGTCACCGCGGAGGGACCGGGAAGGCAGGTCACCGGGATGTCCGCGTCGACACAGGCCGCGACCAGGCGAAAACCGGGGTCCGAGACGCTCGGCATGCCCGCGTCGGTGACCAGCACGACCGTCTCGCCCGCTTGCAGTGACTCCACGAGCTTCGGCAGGCGAGCGGTCTCGACGTCTTCGTAGAAGCTGACGACGCGGCCTGTCGGCGACACATCGAGCGCGTTGGCGAGGGAGCGCAGGCGGCGTGTGTCCTCGGCCGCGATCACGTCAGCCGTCGCGAGCGCCTCCGAAAGGCGCGGTGAAGCGTCACGGACGTCTCCGAGCGGGGTGGCTGCCAGCACGAGGCGTCCCTGGGTCATTCCCGAAGGTTAACCGGTTCGCCGATCCGGACACCGAGTTCACTCCGGCGCCCGTAGGATCAGCCCCCGTGACCGCACTGCTGACCCGTGACGACGAGAGCGTGCGGCCGGATCCGGGCGACTCACTCCGGCCGCCGAGCGACCGGGAGGCGACCCTCCTCGGCCGAGGGATGCCGACCGATCGCCTGCGTGGCTGGATCGTCACACTCGTACTGACGTTGATCGGCGGCATCGTCCGGCTCCAGAACCTGGGGACGCCGACGGACAAGGGCACCCCCGTCTTCGACGAGAAGCACTATGTCCCGCAGGCGTGGCAGATACTGCGCAACGGCGGTTACGAGGACAACTACGGCTACGAACTGATCGTCCACCCGCCGCTGGCGAAGCAGCTCATCGCGATCGGCGAGTGGCTCTTCGGTTACAACGGCTGGGGCTGGCGGCTCCTGCCCGCGCTGGCGGGCACGCTGATCGTGTTCCTCACCATCCGGGTCGCGCGGCGGCTCACCCGCTCCACCCTGCTCGGCGCGGTCGCCGGAATCCTGGTGATCAGCGACGGCGTACTTCACCTGCAGTCGCGGATGGGGATGCTCGACATCTTCATCGCGCTGTTCGTCCTGGCCGCGTTCGCCTGCATCCTGTGCGACCGTGACCAGGTCCGGCAGCGGCTGGCCGTAGCGGTCCGGGAGGGCTGGGTCAACGAATCCCGTTTCGGCCCGAAGCTGGGGTTCCGCTGGTGGCGCTTCGGCGCCGGCCTGATGATCGGGCTGACGTTCGGCGTCAAGTGGTCGGCGTTGTACTACATCGCCGCCTTCGGTCTGCTCATCGTGTTCTTCGACGTCGCGGCGCGCCGCGCCGCCGGGGTGCAACGGCCATGGGCCGGAACGCTTCTCCGGGACGTACTGCCCGCGTTGTGGGCGATCGTGGTCATCCCGATCCTGATTTACCTCGCCTGTTACTGGGCCTGGTTCGCGAGCGAGACCGCCACCGACCGCAACTACGTGGTGATCAAGAACATCGACGCCGGGTTCTGGGGCTGGATGCCCCCCGCGCTGCGGTCGCTCGGCGACTACTCGATGAACGTCCTGGATTTCCACGCGAACCTGGTCACGCCCAAGGACAAACCACATCCATGGGAGTCGAAGCCGTGGACCTGGCCGATGGGCCTGCGGCCGATGCTCTACTCCTACGAGGGTGGGGCCGAGGCGACCGGCTGCGGCGAATCGACCTGTGTGCGGGCGACGATGCTGATCGGCACGCCGGCGATGTGGTGGCTCGCGCTGCCGATGCTCGGCTGGGGTCTGTGGCGCTCGTTCTTCCGCGCGGACTGGCGCTACGTCGCCGTGCTCGTCGCCTACTTCGCCGGGTTCTTGCCCTGGTTCACGAACATCGACCGCCAGATGTACTACTTCTACGCGACGCCGCTGGCGCCGTTCCTGATCCTCGGGTTGACGCTGGTGCTCGGTCATATTCTGGGGAGCGCGCAACGCGGGTTCGAACGCAGAGGCACCGGCATGCTCGTCGTCGCACTGTATGTGGGTCTCGTCGTGGCCAATTTCGCGTGGCTGTGGCCGATTCTCAACGGCGTCCCGATCACGAACGCGCATTGGAACTCCGAAATGTGGTTGCCGTCCTGGCGGTGACCCGACCGGTTGACGCAAGACCCAGCGCGGCACTGTAAAGCGGCTTAGACTCCCGTCCGAATTGAGGATTACGGGGGTCATGATGTCTCGCTGGCCGTATTTCGTGGCCATCGCGGTACTTCTCGCCGGATGCGCGAGCAGCATCGACGGAAAGGCGTTCCGCGAGGGTGGAGCACCCGCCGCCGGCAGCGGCGATTCGGGCCTCCCCCAATACAAGCCGCCGGCCGACGGGTCCGGCTTCAGCGACCAGCCGCTCGACCAGCTTCTGGGCATTCCCGCGGTGCAGGGCGAAGACGGCTGCGACTGGATCGAGTCGTTCAAGGCGGACCTGCAACCGCTCGGCGTGACCGGGACGAAGGCCGTGTTCAGCGGCTGCCAGTTCGAATTCCCCAACAACAAGGGCGCACAGGTACACGCCTACGGTTCGTACGGCTGGATCACGCAGGACTCCCCGGTGATGGAGCCGGTGGAGATCGCCGGGGTCAAGGGCAGGAAGTACGCCTTCGACGAAGCACCGGTCACCTTCTGCTCGGTCAACATGGACGTGCGTGCGTATGCCTCGATCGCGGTAGACGCCTACGACACCACCAGCGACGAGGCCGGCAACCGCGACGAACACTGTGAGCTGGCGAAGAAGGTCGCCGAAATCCTTCTCAAGAAGTACGTGCCGCTGGCAGGCGGGACGCCTTGGCCGAGCACGGTCCAGGAGCCGGTCGCCGACACGCTGAAGAACGCGGACATCTGCGAAGTCGTCAAGTTCACGCACACGAACTTCGCCGGGATCAACGCAGGCCGCGAAGGCGCTCAGAAGGGCGAAAGCCCGCTCGGGCCGACGTGTACGCACGAAGTCGCCTACGCGAAGGCCGTCGGGATGTACACGACCGGGACCGGCGGGCTCGAAGCCGTGCCGCCCAAGCAGGGTGCGGAAGTCCAGGCCGCGAAGTTCGGGCCGTTGAAGGCCAGGTACGAGCAGACCGCCGAGGCCTGCGCGGTGAGCGCGCAGCTTTCCAACGGTCAGGTCGTGCAGGTCGACTTCATCGGTAAGAAGAAGGAGTCGTTCGACCGGACCTGCGTTTCGGCGCAGCTCATCCTGGCGGTGTCAATGCTGGCTCTGGTGACACGCGAGGCGTAGCCCGGGCGCGGACGTAGACCCCGGCCGCGACCAGCGCGGTGATGCCGACGATGCAGGCGAGCGAAACCGCCGACGGGCGCAGCCGGGCGTCCGGCAGTTGCAGTAGGAGCGCGAACACCGGGGACAGCGTCGTGATCAGTGACGCGGTGATCGGTTCGGTGTGGCGCACGCCGACCTGGAACAGGTACATCGGCAGGGCCACGCCGATCACCGCGATCACCGCTGACGGCAGGAACGCCTCGCCGAGGCGGGGCGCGTCATCGAGGGCGACGAAGATCCAGCTGATCGCGACCATCAGCCCGAAACGCGTGGCAAGCACCGAACGCGGGCTGCAGCCGGCTTCACTGAGACGCTTCGAGAAAATGACGTTTCCCGTGGACGCGAGCCCGCAGACGAGGGTGAGCACGATACCGAGAATGATCTCGAAAGCCGGGCGCTCCCCGACTCCGCTGTGCCCGGCGAGCGACGCCCAGACCAGCACGACGAGGAGTCCGCCGATCCCGGCCGCCGCGGCGATCTCCCCACGCAGTACCGGACTTCCGCGACGCAGGAACATTCCGAGCAGCACCGTCAGAGCCGGGCCGATCGCCAGGCTGATCACGTTGACCACGGCCGGCTCGAGGAATTTGAGCGCGTAGAGCATGGTCACCCACGTCACGGCGGTGGTGACGTTGATGGCCAGGACGTCGCCTCGCTGCTCGCGAAAGGATCTCAAGGCCGCGGCCAGGCCCCGTCGTGCGATGTCGGCGCCGAGGAAGAAGGCGGCCGCGAGGCTCAGCGAGATCGCGGCGACGCTGAGTGGGCTGAACGTCTGGACCTGGTTCCCGGCGTAGACGTCGAGCGTCGCGGTGAACGCCGCGAACGCCAGAAGCGGTACCAGGCCGCTGGTGCGGCCGAGCGTAGGCATGATTCCCCCAAGGATTTACATGCTCGTACATCTAATGTAGATACATGCAGATATTTTCAAGGTATCCATCGCTCGTCAAGGTCGGGTTCTCCCGTTTCCCTGTGACACTTAGGGTGCGGTTGTTACTCTTCCCCGGTCAGTAGCACTTTGACAGGGGACACCATGACGATCCGACCGCTCGGCGCGACCTTCGCGGCCGCGGCCTTGCTCTTGCTCGCGGGCTGTAAGGAAGAAACCGCGGGGACGGCGGCGCCGCAGTCCAGCCCCGCTCCCACCTCGGCGGCGGCGAGCACCGCCCCACCGCCGAGCGCCAGTGCTCCGCCGATCTCGTCGAGCCCGGCGACGAGTAGTGCGACCACCACCAAGGCGGCGACCGGCAAGCCCGCGGCGCACACTCCGGACGGCGCGGGCGGCGTATTCGAGGAGTACCTGCACGCGGTCGCCGCCAAGAACCTCGAGGTCGCCTGCCGGATCAGTGGTCCCGCCTTCGACGGCGGCATGAAGGAATGCCGGCAGAACACCACGATGCTGTTCGGGATGCTGTCCGAGGACGACATCAAGAAGCTGAGCGTCTCGAAGGTCAACCGCTCGATGCTGCAGAGCAAGGGCCCCGACAAGGTGGTCATCCCGGCCGCCGCCTACGGCCCGAAGTCCTCGATCATGGAGGGCGACGACACTCCGACCAACCTGGAGTGGCGCGACGGAACCTGGGTCATCGTCGGCTGATCAGGCTCGCGAGTGAGCAAGGGACCTTTGCTATCGCTCTCCAGGAGAGAGTGATAGCAAAGGTCCCTTGCTCACTTCAGCAGGTCAGCGGGGGTGGCCGTGTGGCTGGCGGGGCACGATCCGGGTCACCGGGCCGTCCGGCGACTTGCCGGCGCGGGCCAGCCATCCTTCGACCTCACGCCGCACGGAGGTCAGCGTCGGACGGCGGCGCGGCTCCTGGTCGAGCGACGCGATGAGGATCCGGGAGTGCGCGCTGCGGTTCGGCAGCTTCGACACCGGTTCGGCACGAGCGGCGGCCATGAGCGCGGCCATCGGCGTCTCCCTGGTGCCACGCGGAGGCTGTCCCGACAGCGCGTAGCTGACCGTCGCGGCGAGCTGCCACGCGTCCGATGCCGGGCTCGCGGTGGCCCCCATCGCCTGTTCGGGGGCGACGAAGTCCGGCGTGCCGATCATCATGCCGGTCGCGGTCATCTTCGAATCGCCCTGGCTGCGGGCGATACCGAAGTCGATGAGATGCGCGATCCCGGAGCGGTCCAGGATGATGTTCGACGGCTTGATATCGCGGTGCAGCACACCCTTCTCGTGTGCCGCGGCGAGCGCGCCCGCCATGGTCGACCAGAGCCGCCCGGCGGCGATGTCGTCGAGCGGGCCCTGCGTGTCGACGATTTCGGCCAGCGAGCGCCCCTCGAGGTACTCCATCACCAGCGCGAGCCCGTCCGGCTCCTCGGCGAGGTCGTACACCCGGACGCAGTTGGGATGGTTCACCACGGCCAGCGCCCTGGCCTCACGCTGCATCCGCTCCTCGGTGTCGCGGTCCGGAGCATGCGCGATCTTCAGCGCGATCGTGCGATTGAGCTGGGTGTCGACGGCCTCCCAGACCGTGCCGAAGCCACCGTGACCGAGCCGCTTGACGCGCTTGTACCGGCTTCCGCCCGAGTTGCGGGAACCGGGCGGAGACGGGACCGGGCCCGGCACCGCGGCCAGCGCCGGTGGCTCGGGGGCCTGGGCGAGTGCCGTCGCGGGGTACTGCTTGACCGGAGGCGGCGGGGGTGGCGGCTGCTGCTGCGGTTTGGGCTGCTGCGCCGGCGGCTCCGGACGGTACGGCTCGACCTTCTGCCGGGGCTGCGGATCCGGCCGGTTGATCACCGACCAGGCGGGCGGCCCGACCAGTGCGACCGGGATCAGGCCCAGCACGCTCAGCGGCAGGAAGCCGAGCCAGAAGTGCACGGCGGTGTTCGCGCCCATCCCGACACTTGCCAGGACCATCAGCACGAACGGAATCCAGAAGAACCGCGAAGGCCACTTCGGGCCGCGACGGAACGCGGTGCGTGCCTGCAGCATCACGAACAGCAAGGAACCGGCGGGCAGCGCGATCAGGAGGACCAGGTAGACGATGTACGAAAGCTGCATCCCGTTCGGATAGAACAGCACCTCGTAGACGTTCTGGCCGCCGCCGAGGTACTTACTCTGCGCGCCGATCAGCGGGGAGTAGTCGGCGTTGAAGGTCGACAGGTCGCTTCCCGAAAACCCGGACTCTCCACCGCCCTTCGTGGCGGCCTCTTGGTAGACCTGCGAGATCCCGGTGGCGAGCAGCCACGGGATCAGGAAGACGGAGACCAGGCCGATCCCACCGAACACCGAAAGCGTTACGACGTCGTAGCGGTTGCCGGTGCCTTTGCGGATGATCGCGACGATCATCGCGCCCAATGCGGGCAGCAGCGCGACCAGCGCTCCCGCGGTGCTCGTCGCCCACACCCAGTCACCAGGCCAGATACCTGGCCCGAACAGGCCGTGCGCGAACGAAAGCAGCGCGCTCGCTAGTCCCATGGACCCTGCTCCCCTCGCTAGTTGAGACCGTTTCCGGCGGTTTTCCCCCGGTTCAGCTTAGGACGCTCCGCGGCCGTACAGGGTTGCCGGGTTGTCTCGGCTGTGTCCTTGTATGTGGTGTGACGATCTCCGCATGGCGCCGAGCACCCGTTCTCCGGTACGGCATTCGCGCCTGCGTCGGGTAATGATGGGTCCGTACCCGAGCGCGAAGGAGCATTCGATGTACGCCGAGTCGTACCAGCGGAGTCTCGAGGACCCGGAGGGGTTCTGGCTTGAAGCCGCTCAGGCGATCGACTGGTCCCGTCCGCCGTCCCGTGCCCTCGACGCGTCGAGGGCACCGTTCTACCGCTGGTTCCCGGACGGCGAGCTGAACACGGCGTTCAACGCGCTCGACCGGCACGTCCGGGACGGCCACGGCGACCGGACCGCGCTGATCTGGGATTCCCCGGTGACGGGTTCGGTCCGCCGGTTCACCTACGCGGAACTGCTGGACTACGTCGCCCGGTTCGCCGGCGCCCTCGCGTCGCTCGGCGTCGAAAAGGGCGACCGCGTCATCATCTACCTGCCGATGGTCCCCGAGGCCGCGATCGCGATGCTCGCCTGCGCCCGGATCGGCGCGGTGCATTCCGTGGTGTTCGGCGGGTTCGCCCCGAAGGAGCTCGCGGCCCGGATCGAGGACGCGAAACCCAAGGTCATCGTGGCCGCGTCCTGCGGAATCGAACCGACTCGGGTCGTCGAGTACAAACCGATCATCGACGAAGCCCTGGCGAGCACCGCGCACCAGCCCGACAACGTCGTCGTGCTGCAACGGGACCGAGCCCGTGCCGAACTGGGCGAACGCGACATCGACTGGGATGCGCTGGTCCGGACCGCCGCCCCGGCAGACCCGGTCCCGGTCGCGGCCACCGATCCGCTGTACATCCTCTACACCTCTGGCACCACCGGGAAACCGAAGGGCGTCGTGCGGGACACCGGCGGCCACGCGGTCGCGCTGGCCTGGTCGATGGGCGCCATCTACGACGTCCACCCCGGCGACGTGTGGTGGACGGCGTCCGACGTCGGCTGGGTCGTCGGGCATTCCTACATCGTCTACGCGCCGCTGCTCATCGGTGCCACCTCGGTCATGTACGAAGGCAAGCCGGTGGGGACGCCGGACGCGGGCGCGTTCTGGCGGGTCATCGCCGATCATGGCGTGAAAGCGCTGTTCACCGCACCCACCGCGTTGAGGGCGATCAAGAAGGTCGACCCCGATGCGAACGAACTGGCGAAATACGACCTCGGCCGATTCAAGACGTTGTTCATGGCCGGTGAGCGGCTCGATCCGGAGACCTACCACTGGGCTCACGAGAAGCTCGGCACACCGGTGATCGACCACTGGTGGCAGACCGAGACCGGCTGGCCCATCGCGGCGAATCCGCGCGGACTCGAACCGTTGCCGGTCAAGCCGGGTTCGGCGACGAAACCGGTGCCAGGCTGGGATGTGCGCATCCTGGACCAGGCGGGCGGTCCGCTTCCGGCCGGACAGGAGGGTGCGATCGCCATCAAACTGCCGTTGCCGCCGGGTGCGCTCCCGACGCTGTGGCAGGACGACGACCGGTATCGCGAGGCGTACCTTTCGCGCTACGAGGGTTACTACCTCACGGGTGACTCCGGATACGTGGACGAAGACGGCTACCTGTTCGTCATGGGCCGTACCGACGACGTCATCAACGTCGCGGGCCACCGGCTTTCGACCGGGTCCATGGAAGCGGTGCTCGCTTCGCATCAGGCCGTCGCCGAATGCGCGGTGATCGGGGTCAAGGACCAGCTCAAGGGGCAGCTTCCGCGCGGTTTCGTCGTGCTGAAATCCGGTGTCGAAATAGACGGTGAAACGCTGAAGGCCGAACTGGTCGCGATGGTGCGGCGCGATATCGGTCCCGTCGCGGCGTTCCGTGATGTGTCCATTGTGGATGCCCTGCCCAAGACGCGGTCCGGGAAGATCCTGCGAAAGACCATGCGGGGCATAGCAGACGGCCGCGACGAACAGGTGCCGTCGACCATCGAAGACGCGAGCGTTCTCGACGCACTGAAAGCGGTACTACGCGGTGAATGAACCGGTGAGCGGTACGCCGCCGTAGTCCGATCGGGTGTTGTCCCGTTTACCCTATTGGTCTATACCTCCAAGAGAAGCGAGTCTCCAGTTCCCCGACCGGAGGTGCTCCATGAACAAGTGCCTGTCCAAAACCGTGCTCGGCATGGCCGTCTTGAGTCTCGTGACTCTCGGCCTGCCGGCGGCGGCGATCCCGGCAGCCGCCGATCCCGCCGCGCAGCACGCGAAAACCGAACGGGCCGTAACCGACGTGGTCCCAGCTCCCGTCGAAGCGAAAGCCGACTCCCGCGCGAACTTCCGGCTCACCCCCGCGACCGTCATCCGTACCGACCGGGCGGGCAAGCAGGTCGCCGAATACCTGGCCGGGCTGCTCCGGCCCGCCACCGGCTACCGGCTGCCCGTTGTCAGCGGTCACCGCGGCGGCCTGGCGATCTCTCTGGAAATCGGCAACGCCGGCAAACGGGTCGGTGCCGAGGGCTACCAGCTGAAGGTCTCCCACTTCGGCGTGACGCTGAAGGCGAACACCGACAAGGGACTGTTCTCCGGCGTGCAGACGCTGCGGCAGCTGTTCCCGTCGGCGATCGAGGCCAAGACCGTCCAGCACCGCTCGTGGATGGTCTCCGGCGGCACGATCCTCGACTACCCGCGCTTCGGCTACCGCAGCGCGATGCTCGACGTCGCCCGGCATTTCTTCACACCGGCACAGGTGAAGACCTACATCGACCAGATCGCGCAGTACAAGATCAACACGCTCCACCTGCACCTGAGCGACGACCAGGGCTGGCGGATCGAGATCAAGAGCTGGCCGCGTCTGGCGACCTTCGGCGGCCAGACCGCGGTCGGTGGCGGCTCCGGCGGTTACTACACCCAGGCGCAGTACAAGGAACTCGTGCGCTACGCCGCTTCACGGCACATCACGATCGTTCCCGAGATCGACATGCCGGGACACACCAACGCGGCACAGGCCTCCTACGCCGAGCTGAACTGCAACGGCGTCGCGGTGCCACTGCGCACGGACACCGAGGTCGGCTACAGCTCGCTGTGCATCGGCAAGGACATCACCTACAAGTTCGTCGATGACGTCCTGCGTGAGCTGTCCGCGATCACCCCAGGGAAGTACATCAATATCGGTGGCGACGAGGCGCACGCGACCACTCCGGAGGATTACCAGACCTTCGCCAAGAAGGTTCAGCCGATCGTCGCGAAGTACGGCAAGTCGATCACCGGCTGGCATGACATCGCCAAGACGAACCCGCCGGTTTCGGCCATCCCGCAGTTCTGGGGCACGGAGAACACCGACGCCAACGTCGTCGCGGCCGCACAGCGAGGCAACAAGATCCTGATGTCGCCTGCCAACAAGGCGTATATGGACATGAAGTACAACGCCCAGACGCCGCTCGGCTTGGACTGGGCCGGATACATCGAGGTCAAGGACGGCTACGACTGGGATCCGGCCACCTACCTACAGGGCCTGACGGAGAAGAACATCGCCGGCGTCGAAGCACCGCTGTGGGCGGAGACGCTCGTGACCAGTGACAACATCGAGTTCATGGCGTTCCCGCGCTTGCCGGGTTACGCCGAGATGAGCTGGTCGCCCCAGGCTTCCCGCACTTGGGACGCCTACCGGCTGCGGCTGGCGAAGCAGAGCCCGCGGTGGGTGCGGCAGGGGATCGACTTCTACCGGTCGTCGCAGGTCGACTGGAAGTAGGCCTTATTGCACGGCTGCTGCGTCGAGACGGGCGCGTACGGCGGCTCGAGCGAGCGCGTAGGGCTCGCTGCCGCCGAACATGACCGAATCCGCGTTCGCGGCCCGGCCGAGGGCGTGCAGTTCGAAGGCCAGCTGGGCCACGTCGACGGAAGCGTCGAGGTGGCCCAGTTCCTTGGCTTCCTCGACCGTGCGCCGGATGAATCCGGCGAACCCCCGGCTCGCCTTGGCCACTGCGTCGTGGACCCGGCCGTCGCGCGCGTCGAACTCGGCTCCGGTGTTGAAGAAGAAACAGCCGCCGGGGAAGACACGGCGTTCCGAGTAGTCCAGCCAGTTGTCGCACAACGCGCGCAGCCTGCCGAGCCCCGGCTCGGCCTCCAGCGTCGGGCCGGCGACGTTCTCGGTGAAGATCGCGCTCGCCGTCTCGATGGCCGCGAGCTGCAGGTCCTCCTTGGATCCGAACAGCGCGAAAACGCCGCTTTTGCTCAGTTCCAGTTCCGTCGCGAGCCTGCCGAGCGACAGTCCGTCGAGCCCTTCGACCGATGCGATGTCGACGGCGCGCCGCAGCACGATCCGCCTTGTCGCGTCGCCTCGGGCAACGCGGCCGTCAACCGGCATTTCGCTCTTCCCCTCGCCGCCACGCGGATTCCAGGCGGTCACGATACTGCCGGGCGAGCGCCGGGGCGGCGAGGACCCGATCACACAGACGCAGATACGCCTGCCGCGCGGCCACATCCAACCGGGCGACGTTCGTGAACGACGCGACGTACACCTCCGCGATCGTCGGACTCATCGGATCGCGTCGTTCGAGGGTCATGGAACCGGACGTCGGGACTTCCCCCGTCCGAAGCACGCGCAGGTACCAGCCGCTGCGACCGGTATCGATCATCGCCGGGATGACGTCCTTGCGGCCGGTCTTCATCGCGAGTTTGAAGCAGGGCGTGCGCGGCTGCGAGACCTGGACCAGCGCGTCGCCCCAGGCCCAGACATCGCCGATGCGAACCTGGTACTCGTCGGCACCGGCGACCGAAGCGTTCTCCCCGAAGTCCCCTGGTGAGACGGGGAATCCGTGCTCGGCCCACGCCGCATAGTGCGTAGCCGGATAGACATAAACCGCTTTATCGACACCGCCGTGGACGGTGCGATCAGCTTGGTCGTCGCCCGCGAGGTTGATCTCGCCGAGCTTCAGCGACGCCGCCTCCACTCGCGACTTGGCGATGGCGCTGTACACGGGAACGTCCCGCTTCAGGCCGAGCACAGTCGGCCGTCCGACGAAGACCTCATTCACTTCGAGAGTGCTCACCCTCTAGAAGATAGCACGATCGTTCGTATATTTTATCGGTATGGACTTCCTCGAACTGACGAAACGAACCCATGACGAAGTGCGCGCGACGACCGCGGGCATCACCGCCGGCGACTGGGACCGCTCGACCCCGTGCGCCGAGTGGACCGTCCGCGACATCGTGAAGCACCTGATCGACAACAACGAAAGCCGCGCCTCACAGGCAGCCGGCCGCGAGCGGAACACCCGCTCCGGGCCGGACAGCGACCTCGCCAAGGCCTATGAGGAAAGCTCCGCCGAGTTCATCGACGCCTTCGACGGCGAAGCGATCGAAAAAACCTACGACTTCGGCGCATTCGGGCCGCTCCCCGGCAAGAACACGCTGGCCGTGCTCTTCGTCGACACCCTCGTGCACAGCTGGGATCTCGACGCCGCGCTCGGCCGCGAACACCGGTGGGACGACGAACTCGCGACGGCCGCGCTGGCCATCGCGAGTCGCTATCCCGATGTCGCGCCGGTACGCGGACCCGGCGGCGCCTTCGCCCACGCAGTCGAGGCGCGGTCGGACGCCGGTCCCGGCGAACGGCTCATCGCGTTGCTGGGTCGTTCAGCTCCGCCGATCCCTCCTCGCTGAACAACCGGGAGCGACGTCGATCCGCAGGTCAGGACCACCGGCGGTAGCAAAGGTCCCTTGCTCCCACCCCTGACGTGACGCACATCCACCCCTGAACGCCGCCCAAAAGTAGACAGCGTCTACATCCCTTTGGTACAAAGTGGCTTCAAGATGAACTGACGGTTACGGGGATCTGGATGGGCTACCAACGTTTCGTCGCACTCGGCGACAGCTGCGCCGAAGGGCTGGCCGACCCGCATCCGGTGGGCGGGCTCTACCGCGGCTGGGCCGACTTCGTCGCGGGACGCCTCGCCCAGGAAGAACCCGGGTTCCGCTACGCCAACCTCGCGGTGCGCGGACGGCGTCTCGACCAGATCGTCGCCGAGCAGACCCGGCCGGCGAGCAGGCTCGAGCCGGATCTGATCGCCTTGTTCGGCGGCGGAAATGACGTGATGAGCCGCGGCTGGGACGCGCGCGTGGTGGCCCGCCGGGTCGACGACGCCGTCCGCGCCTGCACCCGGATGGCACCGACCGTCATCACCTTCACCCTCAGCGACATCTCCCACCGGATGCCGCTGGGCCGCCGCATGCGACCCCGTCTCGTCGCGCTGAACGACGCCATACGCGAGGCGTCCGTCAGCTACGGCGCCGTCCTGGTCGACCTCTGGCCGGACCACGCGGCGCACGATTCCCGCTACTTCGGTCCGGACAGGCTGCACCTGTCCGAATCCGGGCACCGGCGGCTCGCCGGTCACGTACTCGGCAAACTCGGCGTCAGCCACGACCCCGCCTGGCTCGAACCGCTCCCCGGCCACGCCGGACGTCCCGGACTGCGCGCCGACCTGCGCTGGCTGACCCGCGAGGTCCTCCCGGTCGCGGTTTCCCGCACCCGCAACCGGCTCATCGGCCGCCAGCCCGGCGACGGCTTCTTCG
Organism: uncultured Actinomycetota bacterium; assembly: GCA_963766045.1. Classification (GTDB taxonomy): domain Bacteria; phylum Actinomycetota; class Actinomycetes; order Mycobacteriales; family Pseudonocardiaceae; genus Amycolatopsis. The sequence continues at coordinate 1,691,468 of CAVXYN010000004.1, forward strand.
CCAAACGACCCGAACTCCTTCCCGTCAACGAAGAAACGCAGGTATGGGCGCACGACAACGCCTGATCGACACGGCGGCGAACCTCCTCGATGAAGAGGGCGTCAGCGCGGTGACGCTGCGCGGAATCGCGAAGGCCGCCGGTGTCTCACACGGCGCGCCGCTTCGGCATTTCTCCGGCCGCGCGGCGCTGCTTTCGGCCGTCGCGACGCGCGGCTACACGGAACTGCTGGGCCGCGGCTCGCACCTGCCGGCCGGGACACCCCGGGAGCGGCTCATCGCGGCCTGCCACGGCTATCTCGACTTCGCGCTGGGCAATCCGGCCATGTTCGAGCTGATGTTCCGCCGCGACCTGATCGACCCCGAAGATCCCGAATTGATCAGGGTCAGCAGTTCGGTGTTCGACCTGTTCGCCGATCTCGTGACCGAGGTCCAGGCCGACACACGAAGCCGTCCCGGCACCGATTCCCGGCTGCTCGCGGCGTCTCTCTGGGCGTCCCTGCACGGCCTGGCCCAGCTGTGGCTATGGGGAGGACTGGCGGGCGCGAGCTTCGCGCCGTCCCCCGAAGTCGCGCTCGCGGTCACGCTCGACGCCTATCTCGGCTGAATCCCGTTCACCGGGAGCCGCTCACCCACTCGGCGGCTTGTCCAGACCAATTGGGCGAGCTGTCATGAGTTCACCGATTTGTTGCCACCGGCAACATATCCGCCGTCTCCGTCTCTCCGCCAAGCAGAGGAGCGCGCGATGCGAACTCGACACCTCTTCACTTTCACGGGCGCGGCGACCACCGTGCTCGTGATGATCGCCGCGGCAGTCCATTTCATCCAACCGGATCACAACGCCGGTCACCACGGTCAGGTCGACCACAGCCTGCATTTCCACGTCCCGTCCGCCGAGCAGACCCAGGCGATCATCGCCCAGCAGGCGCTCGCCCCCGTCCGCGGTTCCGAGTTCCGCGCGGACTGCTACAGCTCCCACCGCAAGGGCGACGACCCGATCGTCTTCCCCGGTCAGCCCGGGGTTTCACATATCCACGAGTTCTTCGGCAACCGGACCGCGAACGCCTCCTCAACTCTCCAATCACTCAGCGCGGGGACCACGAACTGCGACCCTGTCGTCGACCTGTCCTCCTACTGGACGCCGACGCTGTACAAGAACGGCCAGCCGGTCGCGCCCGAACGCGTCACCGTCTACTACCAGGGCATCACCCAGATGCAGAACGCGATCGCACCGCCGCGTGGGCTGCGGTATGTCATCGGCAACGCGGGCGCGACCAGCCCCGACCAGAATCCGGCCGCCCGCTGGTCCTGCCTCGGCGCCCCGGAATCCAGCCGGGACTTCCTGAACTGTGCGCCCGGGTCGAAACTGCAGAACTATCTGGACTTCCCGACCTGCTGGGACGGCGTGCGCCTGGACTCGCCCAACCACCGCGACCACATGGCCTTCGCGCTCGGGCAGACCTGTCCGGCCGGTTACCCGAAGGTCGTCCCGCGCGTGGAACTGCTGATCACCTATCCGGTCAACGGCGGCGGGCTCACCCTTGCCGGGACACGGAACGGCGCACTGGTGACCAACGCACCCGGGTACACGTTCCACGGTGACTTCTTCAACGCCTGGAACCAGAACGAACTGCAGCGCCGGGTGAGCACCTGCATCAACGGCGGCTACATCTGCGGAACCGACGGAAACCCCATCCAGCAGTAGTAGCCGGGAGCAACTCGGCGAAGAGGTGGCCCGTAAGGCCCTCCCCGCCCAGAACGGGTTCCCTCTTCGCCGAGCCTGGGGGAATGGAATGACCATCCGCGACCGACAGTAGCCGCGCGTGTGCGCCAACGGAATCATCGCGAGTCGGAGACCGAGGTAAACCTTTGCGGTATATCGTCACGCCTCCTACCACGTTCGTTGCAGGAATTGGGTTTGATAACGCGCTGGCGGTAGCTTGCGGAAGTGCCGTCCTTCGACAAGGCCCTGCGGGCCCTTCGCGCACGGCCGTTCCTCGTCGACTGCCTGCTCGCGACGGTCTCGGCGATCCTGCTCGGTTTCGGCGCGGCACCTCGTGGAGGAATGTTCGGCGATCCGGTCGCCACCGAGGGCATCATCCTCGCCGTGCTCATCGCGGTTCCGCTCGTCGTGCGTCGCCGGTACCCGATCGCGGTGTTGCTGATCTGCGTCGCGGTCATGACGGTCTACACCGCGCTCGGCTACCGCGCGACCCTGGGCGAACCGGCGTCCTTCATCGCGGCGTACACGGTTTGGGCGCGTCATCCGCCTGCCAAGGCGCTGCCGTCGACGATCGTCTGGGTCCTGCTCTTCGTACTGGGTCTCTACCTCGGCCAGGCACCGTCTTTCGCGGTCGAAACCATGCGGATGCTCGCGCAGTGCGCGGCGACGATCTTCGTCGGACGGCTCAGTTATGTCCGTGCGGGACGGCTTGTGGAACGGGTCGAGCGGGCCGAACGGGAAATCCAGCTGGAGGCCGAACAAGCCGTCGCGGAGGAACGCATCCGCATCGCGCACGAACTGCACGACGTTGTTTCACACCACCTTTCGGTGATTTCGGTTCAAGCGAATCTCGCGCGCTATGTCTTCGAATCCTCGCCGGAGACCGCGCGCACCGCGCTGGATACGATCACCGGAACCACCACCGAAGCCCTTGACGAGCTTCGCCGCCTGCTGAGTGTTCTGCGCCCACCCCGATACGAACCCGGCGAATACCGGCCACAACCTGGGCTCGCCGATCTGCCGGCACTGATCGCGCGCGTTCGCGAAACCGGGTTGGAAGTGGAAATGCGAACGTCCGGTGAACCACGCCGGCTGCCGTCCGGACTTCAGCTGTGCGCCTACCGCGTCGCGCAGGAAGCGTTGACGAACGTGATCAAACACGCCGATTCGGCGACCGCACTGCTCATCGTCGAATACGACACCGACGACCTCGTCCTGCGGATATCGGATTCCGGTTCCGGCCCGGCACCGGAGAATCCCTCCGGTCAAGGACTGATGGGAATGCGCGAACGGGCCAGAATGTACGGTGGCTCGATCGAAATCGGAGCTGCCCGATCCGGCGGTTTCGCGATCGAGCTGACCCTTCCCTATCTGCAGCAGGAGAGCGCCCGGTGACCAGTGTGCTGGTGGTCGACGACCAGGTCCTCGTCCGCGCAGGATTCGTCGCGCTGCTCGAAGCGGTCCCTGACGTCCACGTCACAGGCGAAGCGCGTAACGGGATCGAAGCCGTCGAGAAGGCTCTCGAACTGCGACCGGACGTGATCCTCATGGACATCCGGCTGCCCGAACTCGACGGAGTCAAGGCGACCGAGCAGATCCTGGCGCGATCCGGGCCCGAAAAGCCGAGCGTGCTGATGCTGACCGTGTTCGACCTCGACGAGTACGTCTACACGGCACTGCGCGCGGGCGCGGCGGGTTTCCTGCTCAAGGACAGCCCGCCGGAGACCCTCATCGCCGGGATCCATGCCGTCGCGCGGGGCGACATGCTGTTCGGCCCGACCATCACCCGGCGGCTGGTCGAGGCCTTCACCCAAGGGCCGCCAGAACAGCCGGCGTCGCCGCCCGAGCTCGCCGGGCTGACCGAACGCGAACTCGAAGTGCTGCGCTTCGTCGGCACCGGTATGACCAACACCGACATCGCACGGAGCCTGATGGTCAGCGAGGCCACCGTGAAGACGCACCTCAACCGCGTGATGACGAAGCTGGGGATCTCCAGCCGGGCGCAGGCCGTGGTGGTGGCGTACGAGACCGGGTTGATCCGGCCACGTGGCTCGTGAGTGGTAGTGACGGTTCTAACCGTCACCACCACTCACGAGACCACCTACCCAGCCGCAGCCCTTGTCGCGAGAGCCCGCCCGAAGTCCTTGCCCAGCACGGCTTTCGCCGCGAACCAGCCACCCATTCCGTGCACCCCGGCCCCCGGCGCCGTCGCGGCCGAGCACAGATGGACACCGCCCAGCGGAGTCCTATGTGGATTCCACCGCGGCACCGGCCGTGCCAGCACCTGCCGGAGATTCACCGCGCCGGCCGCGACGTCGCCACCGACGTAGTTCGCGTTGTACATCTCGAGTTCCGGTGCGCTGAGACACCGGCTCGCCAGGATCGTGTCGGTGAACCCGGGCGCGAACCGCTCGATCTGACGACGCACGAGGTCAGTGACGTCCTGCGGATCTCCATGGGGGACATGGCAATACGCCCACACCGGGCGCTTCCCCGGTAGCCCGCGGGACGGGTCGAGAGTCATCGGATCGGACACGAGCACGAACCGGTCATCCGGATCGCCACCGCCCACGATGGCGTTCTCGGAGGCGTAGACAGCGTCGCGAGTGCCTCCGAGATGGACCGTGCCCGCCTTGCCCACCTCTGGCAGAGCCCACGGAATCGGCTCGGACACGAGGAAATCGACCTTCGCCGCGCCGGGACCGTACCGGTACGACTCCAACGCCCTGCGATACCGCGCCGGAAGCAGATCGCGGGCGATCTCGAGGAAACCGCGCGGAGCGAGATCGAGCACGACCGTCCGGGACTTCGCCAACTGCCGGAGGTCCGTGACCCGGCTGCCGGTATGGATGCGCCCACCATGCGCGACGAGGTCGGCGGCCATCGCGTCGGCGATGGTCTGGCTGCCGCCACGAGGCACCGGCCAGCCCGTCGCATGCGCGAGATGCCCCAGCATCAGGGTCGCGCCCGCGGCAGGCAATCCGGGCTGGCGGCTCATCACATGGGCCGAGATCCCGGCGAGCAGTGCGGGCGCTTCAGGACCTGCGAAGAGCCTTCGCTCCAGCCCGGAAGCAAGCATCAGCATCCGGGCGGGCAACAGCGCCGCGGTCCGCGGATCGCGCGGCGGCTTCCTGAGGTCGCCGAGCAGCAGTTCGGTCAGCTCGCGGCTGCGTTCGACCAACGGGGACAGCAACCACTTCCAAGCCCGCCCATCGCGGCCGAGGTTCTCGCAGGTCCGGTCCAGATCGGCGTACGCGAGACCGGCCCGGCCACCGTCAAGAGGATGCGCGTAGGCGATCTCCGGCTGCAGGAGTTCGACGCCGTGCCCGGCGAGGTCGAACCAGCGGAAGAACGCCGAAGCGGCCGCCATCGGGTGCACCGCGGAACAGATGTCGTGGCGGACGTCGTCGTCGAACAGCGTCGCCGTCCGGGTCCCGCCGCCGATTTCTTCCGCCGCCTCATGGACTTCGACCGACAACCCGGCCCTCGCCAGTAGCACCGCGGCCGCGAGCCCGTTCGGCCCGGACCCGACCACCGACACATCGACCGCCATGGCACCCCCTCACCGAGATCCGAACACGTGATCGAATATTGTCGGACCCCTCGCCTAGCTTGGTCCGCACCAACCCAACCAGGAAGGGGGGCCATGCCCGACCACGACACGCTACTCGCGCGAGTCCGGAAGCTTCTCGCGAAAGCGGAAGACCCGGCGGTCACCGAGGCCGAAGCCGAGTCGTACAACACCAAGGCCGCCGAGCTGATCGCCAGATACGGCATCGATCAGGCGGTGCTGGCCGCCTCCGGTGCGGCTCAGGACGAGATCACCCAGGTCAAGATCACCCTCGACAACCCGTACAGCCGGGACAAGGCCGGCCTGCTCACGAATATCGCGCATCCTCTGCGCTGCCGGGCGCTGTTACATCGCCTCGGGCAATCGGTCACCGCGGTGACCGTATTCGGTTTCCGGTCCGACCTCGAACGCGTCGAGCTGCTGTATACGAGCCTGCTGCTGCAGGCGACCACTCAGCTGACCAGGGTCCGCCCGGAGAACCGGGTGTTCCTGGGCGAATCACTGGCCGCGTACCGGCGCACCTGGCTGCACGGATTCTCGGGCGCGGTTTACGAACGGCTCCGCCGCAGCGAAGACACCGCCGCCCGCACCCACACCGCGGCCCCCGGCCAGCGGTCCGCCGAGCTGGTGGTCCGGGACCGGACGTCACTGGTTCAACAGGCGTACGACGAGCAGTTCGGCGACTTGCGTTCGGCCCCGCCGCGGCGGCTGTCCGGCACTGGCTACCTCGACGGCCATTCGGCGGGCGAGCGCGCGAACCTGAACACCACCGGCCTCACCGGCCGCCGCCAGGCACTGCCGGTGCGCACCTAGGACCGCTTTAGTTCGCGCTCCTCCTCCATACCGTGAAATCACCTCGTGAGAACAGTTGTCCTCGGTTCTACTGAGGACATGATCGTGATCGAAGACATGACCACCCGGCCCGATCTGCGCGAGGCCGCGCTCGGCCTCGGCGTGGTCGGCGGCGAGTTCCTCCTGCATGACCAGGTCGGCCTGCTGGCGAAGGCATCCCACCTGGCCGCACGGTGGCCGGAGTACTTCCTCGTCCTGCTGCACGACGGAGTCCCGGTGGCTCGCGCGGCTGCCGTCCCGGTCGAATTCCCGACCGCGGAACGCGCGGAGCTACCGGACCACGGGTGGGACGCCGCCCTCATCTGGGCCGCCGAAGACCTGATCGACGACCGTGAAACGAACACCCTGATCGCGCTGGAAGTGACGGTCGACGAAAACCACCGAGGTGGCGGGCTGGCCACGAAAGCCTTGGAAGCACTGAAAAAACGTGCTGCGGAAACAGGTAAACGCAAGCTCGTCGTGCCGGTACGCCCGGCCGGGAAGGAGCACGAACCCGAACTGTCCTTTGAGGACTACGTCGCCCGCCGCCGTCCGGACGGGCTGCCTGAAGACCCATGGCTCCGCACCCATGAGCGGCTCGGCGCCCGGTTCGTCAAGGTGGCGCCGTTCGCGATGACGGTCACCGGCACCTTCGCGCAGTGGCAAACATGGACCGGCGTCCCACTCGAGAACGGTCTCACCACCGTTCCGGGCGGGATCGCGCCGGTGCTCGCCTCTGCGGGACTGGACGTCGGTGTCTACGTCGAGCCCAACGTCTGGCTGGAGCATCAGGTCGGCACCTCAGGGTGATCCCTGAACTTCGCCGACAACACCTGTCACTCCTGCCGAGCACCTGCTAACATTTCTTGGCATGTGCAGGTTGCCGCTATGACCGCCACCGGACCGTCCGGCGACGAACTGCTGCGGCTGCTGGGGACCCTGGCGAACCCGCACCGGCTGCGGATCGTCGCGTCGCTTCTCGCGGAGCGTGCGTACGTGAGCCAGCTGGCGCGAGAGCTCGGCATCAGCCGGGCACTGCTGCAGCTCCACCTGCGGAAACTGGAGGCGGCCGGGCTCGTGTCGGCCACCCTCGAGCTGTCGGAGGACGGGAAGGCGATGAAGTTCTACGAGGTGAAACCGTTCCTGGTCGAGCTGAGCCCGGAGACGGTCGCCGCCGCGGTGCCGACGCTGACGACATCAACAGCAGGTACTTCAACAGCAGACACACCGGACTCCGGCGACGAGGGGGAACGACCGTGAATTGGCATCAATGGCAGGAGGTCGCCGGCGTGATCGGCATCTTCGTGTTCCTCACCGTGGTGATCACGGTTGTCGTCTGGCAGTTCGGCGCGACCATCCGGGCACGGGGAGCGTTGGCCCGCGAGCAGGAATACCGGAGGCTCGCCGAAAAGGCCGTCCAGGCGCAGGAAGAAACCGAACGCAAACTCACCGAACTCGACGGCCGTCTCGCCGATCTCCAGAAGAGCGTGGGATCGGTCGAGCGGATCCTCAAGGAGGTCGACTGACCGCCCAGGAATAGACCCTGGGCCGCCGAGCGGCAACTCGACGGCCCAGGAAAGAGAAGAAGCAAAACCTCGCCCGAGGCATCTCACTCCTTCACGCAAAGGACTGTAGTTCATGCTGCCCGAAAACAACTCCGGCACGTCTGGAACCTCCACGCGAGGCGCCCCGGTGACCGAACGGATCGCGGGCTGGGCCGTCCGCCACCGCGCGCTGACCCTGATCGGCTGGGTCGCCCTGGTGCTGATCGCGCTGCTGTCGGGAATGCTGGTGGACGGTGAGAACCAGCGCAGCACCGACCCCGGCGAAGCCGGTCGCGCACAGACCGCTTTGAGAGCACAGGAAACCTTCGACCCGCTCCGCGAGAACGTCCTTGTCCAGGCAAAGGATCCGAGTTCGCGACCGTTCGCGGCGAACGACGAACTCCGGCGCGCGACCGACGATCTGGTCACCACCCTGACCAGATCCGGCGCGGTCGCCGACGTCAGATCTCCTCTGGCGGATACCACCGAGCAGCTGTCGAAGGACGGCCTGTCCGGTCTCGATCAGCTTCGAGATCTCGGGCGGGGAAAAGGAAATCCGTCCGAACTTCGAAACCGCGACCAAGGAGATCGAAGCCGTTTCCGCCCGGCATCCCACCGTGCGGCTGGCACAGTCCGGCGATCTCAGTCTCTCGACCGTGGTCGAGAAAGGCATCCGCGAGGACGTCAAACGGTCCGAGGTCCTGTCCCTGCCCTTGACGATCGTGATCCTCTTGATCGTCTTCGGCGCGCTGGTCGCCGCGTCGGTCCCCCTGCTGCTGGCGGGCACAAGTGTCGCGGCCACCTTCGGTTTCCTTTCCGTACTGGACAATTTCACCCCGATCAACAGCGCGACGACCGTGATGACCCTGCTCATCGGGATGGCGGTCGGCGTCGACTACTCGCTGTTCTTCCTGCGACGGCAACGGGAAGAACGGGCACAGGGGCATTCGGTCGACGATGCCATCCGGATCTCGGCCCGCACGTCGGGGCATGTCGTGGTCGTCTCCGGCATCACCGTCGTCCTCTGTGTGTCCGGTCTGATCTTCACCGGGCTCGACAACTTCAACGGACTGGCGATCAGCACGGCGATCGTCGTGGGACTCGCCGTCCTCGGCGCGGTCACCGTGCTGCCGGCGCTGCTCTCGCTCCTCGGCGACAAGGTCGACAGGGGCCGGGTTCCTTGGCTGGGCAAGCGCCGGACCGCCGCGGAGAACTCACGATTCTGGTCCGCTGTCGCCCGCGCGGTCACCCGGCGGCCGGCGCTGTGGGGCGGCCTCGCGACCGCGTTGCTGGTACTGATGACCCTGCCCGCCCTCGGGATGCGCCTGCAGGATCCCACTCCCGCCGAAAGCCTGCCCCGGTCCATGTCGACGATCGACGCCGCTGTCCGCACCCAAGAAGCGTTTCCCGGCGCCTCGTACCCGGCGACGGTCGTGCTCACGGCCGAGAACGGCGGACCGGTCGACAGTCCCGCGCTGCGGTCGTCGATCCGGGACCTCGAAACCCGGATCGACGAATCCGGTGGGGTGCTGAACAAACCGGTCACGGTCGCGAAGGTCGATGACGCCGTTGTCGTCCGGGTTCCGCTTTCCGGCGCCGGACGGGATCCCGCCGCTGACGCAGCGCTCGCCAAGCTGCGGACCGAGGCACTACCGGCGACCGTCGGGACGGTCGAAGGTGTCGAATTCGCCGTCTCCGGCCGGACCGCGAACGCCCGCGACTTCGCGGATCGCGTCATCGACCGCATGCCGTTCGTCTTCGGCTTCGTCCTGTTGGCGGCTTTTGTGTTGCTGCTGCTGGCATTCCGGTCCGTGGCGGTCTCGCTGGTGTCGATCCTGCTCAATCTGCTGTCGATCGGCGCGGCCTACGGTGTCCTCACCTGGATCTTCCAGGACGGCCACTTCACGTCGTTGCTGGGCTTCACGCCGTACGGCGGGGTGGTCGGCTGGCTGCCGATGTTCATGTTCGTCCTGCTGCTCGGGCTGAGCATGGACTACCACATCTTCATCCTCAGCCGGATCCGCGAACACCGCGCGAAGGGCGCCCTCGCGGCGATCGTTCGCGGTACCGGCACCAGCGCGGGCGTGGTGAGCAGCGCGGCGGTGATCATGGTCGGCGTGTTCAGCGTCTTCATCACGTTGAGCGCGATCGAGTACAAGATGGTCGGCGTCGGAATGGCGGTGGCCGTCCTGATCGACGCCACGCTCATCCGGGGCGTATTGCTGCCGGCCGCCATGGCCCTACTGGGTGAAAGGGTCTGGCGCCCGAGCCGTAAACCTGTCGCCAAGATCGTCGAGCCGCAGCTATCGTCCCCGCGTGCCTGACGCGATCTACGCCCATACCCGGCTTGCGCCCATCTACGACGCGTTCGACGGTGATCGCGACGATCTGGACGCCTACCTCGCGATCACCGAAGAACTGGGCGCGAGCCGGGTGCTCGACGTCGGTTGCGGCACCGGTTGCCTCGCGGTCCTGCTGACCGAACGCGGGTACGAGGTCATCGGTGTCGACCCGGCCGAAGCTTCGCTGGAAGTCGCGAAAACCAAGGATCCGGACGGGAAGGTCACGTGGATCCACGGCGACGCGGCCTCCGTGGGAGCGGTGAACGCCGATCTCGCGGTGATGACGGCGAACGTGGCCCAGGTCTTCCTGACCCACGACGAATGGAACCGGACCCTCGAAGGCATCCACTCGGCCCTACGCCCCGGTGGGCACCTGGTGTTCGAAATCCGGCGTCCGGGCCGTCGTGCCTGGGAGGACTGGGCCGCCGGCCCCGCTCATCTCACCCTTGACGTACCGGGCGTCGGGCCGGTGGAGCATTCGCGCGAGGTCACCAAGGTGAGCCTCCCGTTCGTCTCGTTCCGGGAAAGCTACCGGTTCCTGACGGACGGCGAGGTCGTCACCTCGAACTCGACGCTCTGGTTCCGTGAACGCGAAGACCTGGAAGCAATGCTGACCGAGCACGGCTTCCGGGTCCTGGACGTGCGGGACGCCCCGGACCGGCCAGGTCGCGAGTTCGTGTTCGTGACCCAGCGCGCGGACTAGAGGACCTCGTTGTCCGGGACGGACTTCGGGCCGACGATCTTCACATCGCCCCGGACGACGACGTTCTTCCCGAAGGTGACGTCGCCTTCCACCTCGAGGCTCGTGCACTCCTTGAGCGAAGGGGCGACCGGGATCCGCGCGTCGAAGTCCGGCAGCAGCTTGTAGAACTCCTTACTCAGCGACACGACCGGCGGAGTGGTGGTGAACTCCGGGATCATCTCCCCGCCTGAATCCAGCACGTAGGCGTCGGATCGGACGACGAGCAGATCGTCGGTGGTCTTGACCGGAGCGAACCGCGTCCGCGGGATCACGATGGCCTGGGCGCCCTCGACCGAGCCGATCGCCGCGCCCATCGCCGTTTCGAGCTGGATCACCGGCGTGCTGCCGGAATCGGCCGGGTCGACCGTCTTCCGGTTCACGATCAGCGGAAGTACCGGCGCTGCCGGGTCTGTGTCCTGCAGTTCCCGCAAACGCTCGAGGTCGAACCAGATGTTGTTCGTGTTGAAGTACCGCCACTTCGCGACGTCGCCGAACGAATCGTCGCCGTCGGGTACCTGCGCGGACTCCCGCAAGACGATCCGGCCGTCGCGGCGCGCCAGATGACCGCCCTTGCGGTCGGCAGCGGTGCCGAGCACGGTCTCCATCGCGAACGGGATCTCCTCGTTCGCGAGCCAGGAGGCGATCCGTGCGTCGGGCAGCGCGCCGAGATTGTCCGCATTGGACACGAAACACCAGCGGATGCCTTCCGCCAGCAGCGTATCGAGCATGCCGCTCACGGCGAGGGCGACATAGATGTCGCCGTGGCCCGGCGGGCACCATTCGAGTTCCGGATTGGCGGGCCACTCGGCGGGGCTGCCATCGGCGGTGATCTTCGGTTCCCGGCCCTGAAGGAAATCCGCCGGGATGACGTCGTCGGCTAGATCGGGATACTTTTTCAACAGCTCCAGCGACGGCTCGCGAGTGCCTGCCGAATTCATCAGGATCAGCGGCAGGCGCGCGTCGTACGCCTTGCGCGTCGACAGCACCTGCATCGCGATGACGTCGAGGAAGGTCTTGCCGGGTTTGATTTCCAGCAGCGATTTCGGCCCGGTGAGTCCCATGCTCGTGCCGAGACCGCCGTTGAGTTTGAGGACGGCTGTGCGATCCAGCACTCGACGCGCTTCCCCGGCATCCGGCTCGGGCAGGTCCACCAGCTTGCTGATGTCGCCGAGCGGTTCGAGTTCCGACCCGGGTAATTGGCCCGCACCGGGTTCCGTCAGCTGTTCGAGGCGCCGCCGCAAAGCCGCCAGCTCCATGGCGTGCGCTCCCGCGGAACGCATTTTCGACAGCGTCTCGGCGAAACCATCGGACAGGTGCGCGTCAGAGCTCATTGTGCCCTTTCTGAACCACTGCGTCGGGGTGTCAGTCTATTACCGGGCGGCGAACCAGCCCCTTGTCCGGGGTGAGGGCCCCGGTCATCAGGACGTCATGTGGTTCCGAAGGCAGCCGGCGTACCAACTCGGAGTCCCGGACGACGGCGATCAGCGCGGCATCCGGAGCGGCGTAGCCAAGCGACCGGTCGTAGTGCCCGGCGCCTCGGCCCAACCGGACACCCGCGTCGTCGACGGCGAACGCGGGGATCAGCACGAGATCCGCCGTTCCGATCGCGGCGACCCCCAGCGGGTCGCCGACCGGCTCGAGGAACCCGCGCAGGCGGCCGGGCCCGAGCGAGGCAGGGCCCTCGTAGCGGGCCCAGTCGAGCGGACCGGGCGCCTCGGCGACAAGGGGCAGCAGCACACGTTTGCCCTGGTCGAGAAGTTGATCAAGGAGCTCGGCGGAACCCGGTTCGGTTCCGATCGGGACGTACGCGCAGACGACGTCGCCCGGCAGCCGTGCGGCCGCGGCGACGAGAGACGCCGCCTCCGCCGCCCGGTTTTCCGGTACCACCGAACGTCGTTCGGCGGTTATCCGAGAACGCCACTCCGTTTTACTAAGGTGTTCATTGCCGGAACTGTCCACGCGGTCAGGTTAGGCTTCACGCCTATGACAGGCGCAGCGACCATCCAGGCGTTCCGAACCGCACGGAGCTTGCCCGATCGGGCGATTTCCGCGGCTTCAGACCGCATCACTCCTGGTAACGGTGGTGAACTTCAGTTCACCGACGGGCTTTCATCGCGTGCCTGGTTGAGCGAACGGATCGAGACCCCCCAGTCATGACGGAGCCCATCGCCGAACCGGCGGAGACCGAGTCCGCGGGACAGTTCCGTTCCGTCGAAGAGCAGATCGCGCTGACCCTGGACGCCGCCGTGCGCCCACGTCCGGTCCGCGTCGCGATCTCCGAGGCGCAAGGCCTGTTGTGCGCCGAGGAAGTAGTCGCCGAACACGCGTTGCCCGGTTTCGACCAGGCCGCCATCGACGGCTACGCGGTCCGAAGCGTCGACGTCCGCAATGCCGGTCAGGAACCGGTCCAGCTTCCGGTGGTCGGCGAGATCGCCGCCGGTTCGCGCCAGCCCCGCCGGCTGCAGCCGGGCCAGGCCGTCCGGGTCGACACCGGCGCGCCGCTGCCCACGCTGGCCGACGCCGTCGTCCCGACCGGCTACACCGACGGGCACCACGCCAAGGTCGTCGTGCACCGGTCGGTGCCGTCCGCCGGATATGTGCGCCGCACCGGCGAGGACGTCCAGATCGGCGACGTCGCCGTGCGCAAGGGCGACACCATCGGCTCGGCCCAGGTCGGACTGCTCGCCGCGGTCGGCCGGGCGAAGGTACTGGTCTATCCGCGGCCGCGGGTGTCGATCGTTTCCGTCGGCGACGAACTGGTCGACATCGACCGCACGCCGTCGGTCGGTCAGGTCTACGACGTCAACTCCTACGCGCTGGCCGCGGCCGCGCGGGACGCGGGCGCTGAGGTGAGCCGCGTCGGCATCGTGCCCGGCGATCCCAAACGGCTGCGCGAGATCGTCGAAGGCCGCTTGCTGATGTCGGAGATCGTCGTCGTCGCGGGTGGCGCCGGCGGTGGCGCGGGCGACGAGGTGCACGCGGCACTGTCCGACCTCGGCCATATCGACATGACGCGGGTCGCGATGCACCCCGGTTCGGTGCAGGCGTTCGGCAGGCTCGGCCCCGACTCGGTGCCGACCTTCCTCATCCCCGGAAATCCGATGAGCGCGCTCGTCGTGTTCGAGGTACTGGTCCGCCCGCTGATCCGCGCCGCACGCGGCACCCGCAACCCGCACCGCCGGATCGTCAGCGCTCGCCTGCTCTCGCCGATCACTTCGACCAAGGGACGCAAGGGTTTCCTGCGCGGGCAGCTGCTTCGCGACGAGGGGAACGGCGAGTACCTGGTGCAACCGCTCGGCACGTCGGGCGCGCACCTGCTGGCGTCACTGGCCGAGGCGAACTGCCTGATCAACATCGATGAAGACCTCACCGAGGTCGCCGCGGGCGAGCAGGTCAAGGTGACCTTCCTGGCCCAGCGAGCGTAATGGGCGCTCCGATTTCCGGCGTCGCGTATCCGATCGAGAGCAGGCACCCGGGCTGGCCCGCGAAACTGGGGCCGATCCGGGTACCCGCGGGGGCCCTCGCCGTCCGTCCGGTCCGGCTGCGCGACGGCGGCGAGTGGAGCCGCGTCCGGCTGCGGGATCGCGAGCACCTCGAGATGTGGGAACCGACCGGCGCCGGGCCATGGCCGGACCGCAACGCGCTCTGGTCGTGGCCGTCGCAGTGGATGGCGCTGCGCGGACTCGCGCGACGCGGGCAGTGTCTCCCCTTCACGATCACGGTCGACGGACGCTTCGCCGGACAGATCACTGTGGGTAACGTCATCCGGGCCTCGCTGAGGTCCGCCTGGATCGGCTACTGGGTGTCATCGGAGATCGTCCGCGGCGGCGTCGCGACGGGCGCCGTCGCCCTCGTCGCCGATCACGCCTTCGACTTCGCCGGACTGCACCGCCTCGAGGCGACCGTGCGCCCCGAGAACTCCGCCAGCCTGCGGGTTCTCGCCAAGGCGGGGTTCCGGCAAGAGGGCCTTTTCGAGCGATATCTCGACGTGGCGGGCGGCTGGCGGGACCACTATTGCTACGCGGTCACCAAGGAAGAAACCGGTAACGGACTGGTGTCCCGGCTCGTCTCGAAGGGCCTCGCCGAACGGCTTTGACCCCGGTTACCGGGCCGTTTCGGTGACCGCGTTACCACAACCTGTGAGATTCACCTAATTTGGTGATGCATTTTCTGTGATCGAAACCGGCGAGTCTGCGCGGCGTGTGTGACTGTTGTGACTAGCGTGACTACAGCAGCGGATCGGGGGAGGTGACGGGAGATGCCCAGTTCGGTGATCATCGTCGCGCTCGCAGCGGCATGGCTCGTCGTTCTCGTGCCCATGGTCGCCCGCAAGCGCCAGCAGGTCGCGCGGACGGCGGACTCGGCCCTAGCGGCGCGAGTCGTGCGGAGCGGGAGCACGCGCCACGAGGGACCGGAGGAGTTCGCCATGGCGGAGAACACGGAACCATCGGTAGAAGACGACCTGGCCGAACTCGAGGCGGAGCTCGACGCCGACCTCGAAGACGAGGAGCTGGAGCCCGAGCCGCTCCCCCAGCCGTCACGAGCGACGCGAGCCGAATCCGAACGCAACCAGGCCGGCTACCGTCCGGGCCGAGGCGGCTTCGACCCCGAAGCCGCCGAGATCGCCGCACGCGCCAAGTACGCGTTCCGGCAGCGGGTCGTCGTCCTGCTGCTGGTCCTCGTGGTCGCCACCGCGGCCGTCGCCGGCTTCCTCATGCCGATCGTCTGGTGGGGCAACGGCGTCGCCGACGCGATCCTCATCGGGTACCTCGCGTACCTGCGCCGCCAGGTCCGCATCGAAACCGAGATCCGGCAACGCCGCATGGCGCGGTACAACAGCACCCGCGCGCCCCGCCGACCCCCGATCGCCGACGAACCCCTCGAGGACATCGAGGTCGTCGCGACCGAACTTCCCGAAGTCGTCGAACGCAGGCCATCCCCGATGTCCCGCATCCGGCGACAGGCGGTCGTCGTCGACCTCGACGACGAGGACCCGGCCTTCCACGAGCTCGACGAGCCGGGAACCAGGCCCTTCCGCCGCGCTGTCGGAGAGTGACCCCCGCTCACGAAGCTCCATGAGCCACTGATAGGCTCATGGAGCTTCATCAAGGGGCTGTAGCGCAGTTGGTAGCGCGTCTCGTTCGCATCGAGAAGGTCAGGGGTTCGATTCCCCTCAGCTCCACAAAAGTTTCGATTTTGGTGACCCTCTTGCTCGTTATCTGAGCGAGAGGGTTTTTTGCTGGCCAGGCTGTTGTGTCCCCTACTCGCGAGGGAACATGGTGCGCCATAGCTGGGTCACGGTAGCCACCGCTGCGACGTACGGCGGGATTCCAATGCCGTGGCTTGCAGCAAGTCGCTGGTAGCGGTCGGGCCACGACTCTGGCAGCTGCGGGAGGTTGCCCGGTGGTTCGGTGTTGTCGCGTTCGAGCCACACGGATCGGACCGCGGCTGCCGTTTGCACGGGTTCGAGCAGATCGTGTTCGAGCAGGATGGTGAGGTCGACGAGGTCGCGAACCCGCGAGTTCTCACGTTCCCCGAAGTCGCGGAGCATGCCGTGGAACTTCTCCGCCGCGTGTCGGTGAATGTCGACCGCTTCGACCTCGACTGTTGGGATCCCTGCGAACGCCAAGGAACTGGGTACGGCAAGCCTGTCGGTGGCATGAAGTTCATGAATCCTGGGGGACACGTCGAGCTGGATGCCTCCGAAAGGCTTGTCGGCCAGTTGCGCGTTGACTTTGGCCCGCCAGGTAGGGACTCCGCCGCTGTCGTCGCGTAGCCGTTCGGGCGGGCCGGCAGTGGCGGGCGTCGTCGCGTAGACGAACCTCAAGTGCCATACCACCTTTGAGTACCCATTTCCCCGGCTCCGCCGCTTGTATACGGGCGATGACGCGTTCGAACATCACCCGCCGGCGTAGTCGGTCCAGGCTGACCCCGGTCTCGGCGGATCGTGCCGATAGCCGGCGCTCCAATGCGGTGCGGAGCGCCGGCGCCGATTGGTAGGTCACTGTGTCTCCGCTTGCTGGATCGCGCGTTCGATGTAGAGCGCGGCGCGGGGGTCAAGGGTCTCGGCACGGGAGCGGAGGCGGCGATTGGTGACGAGGCCGGCGTGCCGCGCGTCGCCGATGGCGCGGGCAAGCTGATCCTCATCGGCCGCATTCGCGGCGATATCGACGAGCGTGCGCAGCGGAGTGGTCACCTGGTATCCCGAGCGGTCGGAGACGTCATCGGCAGGAAGCTCGGCGTAGTGAAGGGCTACAGCTTCGTCACGCATGGTGAATCCGGGCGGAACCGTCAGATGGACATACCGTGATTCGAACTCGCCGATGCCATGGACGGCCATGGCCGACTCGTGTGACACGATCGCTCGTCCTCGTGACCAAAGGGTCCAGCGAGCGAGTTCGTCATGGACGCCCGGAACCCACTCAACGAGGCGGAACAGGCCGCGATCAACGCGCCACCAGTTACCAGCTCCAACGTGATAGGCCTGCGCCTGGTGGGAGTAGCCGAGCGACCTCGCCTGCGCGGCCGTGAAGTAGCCACCCTGCTGGGCGGCGAGCTCGAAGAGTCGCCGCCGGAGGTCGCGTCGATCAGCGGGCACCAGCTCATCCTACAGCAAAACTTTAGTTTCAGCGTCACTCGATCGATGGAGGTCAAGTTAGTTTTGAGTATCGGCGGCTGTCGCGGTTGTGAGCACGGTCGGCTCGTCGCCGCGCCGCGTTGTCGAGCAGGTCGGCCACGGTCCGGCGGGCTGGGACGGGGCTGATCGGAGCAGTGTCGCCGCGGAAACGACGCAGCAACTCCATCTGTACCCGCGCCGCCTCACCCTGCGCTACCCGCGCCAAGAGCCGGTCCTTCTCGGTGCCCGGCAGGCGAGCCACCCAAACGCCGAGGTCATCAGGGTGGTCAACCGTCTCGCCCAGCGGTGGAGAAGCCTGACCCGCGATCGCGATCAAATCGTCATCGAGGCGGAGAAAGTCGGCCAGCGCCCGCTGCGCGGCAGTGAGCGTGCCCAGCCCGGGCGGAACAGGTGGTTCGAGATCGTCGTCAGCATCACGATCGAAAGCGTCTTCATCACGCTCCCAGGCACCGTAGGCTGCCAGCCAGGCGAGATAGAGAGGCCGGAGATCACCCGCGGCGAGTTCGGCACGAACTCCGACGATCGTCGACAGCAGGTTCTCGGGGTCGTAGTCGAAGTCGAACTCACCAGCGTGGTCCTCGCTGATCAGTTCGAGCACGACGAACTCGTCCGTGACGCAGGCACTTGACTCGTCACCGACGCAGTAGTCCTCGACGACATCGGGATCGAGCAGATTTGCACGGCAGACGGAACATCACCCGGTGGGTACCCCAGTTGGCGACATACAGGTGCGCGTCGTAGTCGGCACTGGTGAACGGCTTCGCCCGGAAACTCGAGTCGTCGCCCAGGTGGAAGAACAGATGGCCCTCGATCGTGTCGTCGTTGACAAGGACTGCCCAGCCGCGTCCGCTGACCTGATCGCCCTCGTCGGAGCCTTCCCAGGTGAACTCCATGCCGGGTCGGCCGTCCCGCTCGACCGGGCGGCAGTCCAGCCAACCGTTGACGGCGATGAAACCGAACTGGCCGGTCCCGTTCCGGGCGCTGAACTTCGGAGCCCTTGCCATGGGGTGTCAGCGTGGTGAACTCGGTGAGATCGATTCGACGTACCGCCGTTTGAGGGCGCGAGTCTCTTCTGTTCCGCGTGTCTTGTGGGGGTGCAACCCCACACCCAGCCCGAGAGGGCTTCGCCCCCCGACCCCCAACCGGTGGTCGCGTCGGTATTCGCGTTCCTATTTGTGGCCCTTTATTTGGCCCTTATTGGGGCTGGGCGAGGATTCCGTCGACGAGGACGCGAAGTCTCCAGATTGCTCGCGAGGTCGGGTCGCCGGTGGTCAGGTGCGAGCCGAGGGCATGGATCGTGGGATAGGCCTCGGCCGAGAGGGTGGAGAACGCGTCGGGGGGTTGGTTGTGTGCGTCTTCCAAGGCTGACGAGGCGATGTATTGGCCGAAAAGGTCGACGGCCCAGGCGCAGGCTTTGTCGGGGACGCCGCCGGTTTGTAGTAGACGCAGCATTTCTTCGATGATCCGTAAGGAATTCGGGCCAGCTGCGAGGTCTGTTCGGCTGATCGTGGCGATGTCCCCGTGGGCCGCCAGGGCGTCGATGGAGCGGTTGACGAGTAGTTCGAGCCGGGTGCGCCAGTCGCCGTCGGCATCGGTCGGCAAGTCGACGTCGGCCACTGCCAGATCGTGCGCGAGCGCCATCAGCTCGCGGCGGTCCGCGACGTAGACGTAAAGCGACGCTGGAGTCACCGCGGCAGTGCGCGACCCGGCACGTTTCGGAGCGATTCCCGCCGAGGCGCCGATCACTGTCGTCCGGGCCGACATTCGCGACCCGGACAGCGTCCGCGCCGCCGTGACCGGCCACGACGCGGTCATCTCGGCGATCGGACCGGCGGGCCGGCGCGCGGACGGCCTCTACTCCGCCGGTGCCCGCGCGTTCGTCGCCGCCATGGTCGCCAGTGGCGTCGACCGGCTCATCGCCCTCTCGTCCAGCGGCGCGCGACGCGACGACCCGAACCACCCGCTCTGGTATCGCGTCGTCGCGCGCACCCTGATGGGAGAACTCTACGGCGACATGCGCCTGATGGAGGACATCGTGCGAGAAAGCCCGCTCGACTGGACCTTTGTGCGGCCCAGCCGCATCGTCGACGAGCCGGCGACCGGCGTCTACCGCGTCGAGGACGGTCTTAATCCGAAGGACGGCACGAGAATCACCCGGACCGACCTCGCTCGTTTTGTCATTCAGGCGATCGACGACAAGGACTGGTCGCGCGGCTTCCCTACTCTTGCCTACTGAACTCGCGAGTAGGCGAAACCTTAACGGCTTGCGCCCGGGAATTGTGTTCATTGTGTTCCCGGGCTTTGGTCTTGCGCCGCGATCGCTCCTGGGGTTGGGTCTCCCACCACAGGGGAAACCGATAGGCGGTATTCATGAGCAGGCTCCGGCGACGTGGCCATTTCATTCGGTTCGTCGTGGTTTCACTGGTCGCGATGATCGTTTCGGCGTGCGAATTCGTAACCGGCAGTTCGGGGACGCCCGAAGTGGAGAAGCACGATCTCAAGGTGGGCATCCTGCCCATTGTCGGTGCGGCACCTGCCTTCCTGGCCTCCGAGTCCGGCTACTTCGCCGAAGAGGACCTCAACGTCGAGTTCGTCACCATCCAGAGTTCTGGAACGGCATTGCCTTCGTTGGCGAACGGCGACCTGGATATCGTGTTCGGGAATTATGTGTCGTTTTTCGCCGAGCAGGCCAAAGGCACGAACTCGATCAAGTTGGTCGCGGACGGCTACTACGCCAAAGCCCGAACGTTCATGGTCGTGGCACCCAAGGATTCGAAGCTCCTGAATACGCCTGACATCGCAGGTAAACGTGTCGCGGTCACGATCACCAATGGTCTCGCCGATCTGATCATCAAATCGGCGCTCGACGCCGCCGGCAGCCAACTCGCTCCCCCGGTTTACGTCGAGATGCCGTACACCGAAATGGGCGCCGCCATGCAGAACAAGACCGTCGACGCCGCCCTGCTCGCCGAGCCGTACGTGACCGAGGTGTGCATGAAGACCGGCGCCTTCCCGCTTTTCGACGCGGCGTCCGGCCCCACCAGGGACCTCCCGGTTTCCGGCTACGCGACGTCGGATCAGTTCCTCGGCCGGTATCCGAACGCCCTCGCGGCCTTCCAGCGGGCCCTGAGCCGGGGCGTCACGGAGGCCGACGACGACCGCACCAAGGTCGAAAACGCCGTGCACAAATACGCGAACGTGGACGAGCAGACCGCGGCACTGATGCCACTGGTCGGTTTCTCGAGCCAGCTGGATGCCAGGCGTCTGCAGCGGATCCCCGACCTGATGACCAGGTTCGGCATGATCGGCACGTCGATCAACGCCGAGACGATGATCCTGCCGAAACGATGACGTCCGCAACCCGCCAAGAGTATCTGTTCTAGTTCATCTCGTTCCTGCCTTACCCGGCAGGTTGCGCAAGCATAAGAACGTGTTCTAGTTTCCAGGGTAAGTGCCTGCCCGCCACCTGGACGAGGAGCACGGATGCGCGAGTACAAGGAGCTCTACGTCGGAGGCCGGTGGACCGCGCCGGCCACGGACCGCGTGATCGAGGTGATCTCACCGCATTCCGAGCAGCCGGTCGGGCGCGCGCCGGAAGCGTCGATCGCCGACGTCGACGCCGCGGTCGACGCGGCACGGCAAGCCTTCGACACCGGTGAGTGGCCGCGGACGGACCCGGCCGAGCGCATCGCCACCGTGCGGCGCTTCGCCGACGCCTACCGATCTCGGCAAGACCAGCTGGCCCAGCTGATCAGCACCGAAATGGGCTCCCCGCTCTGGTTCTCCCAGGTCGGGCAGGTCGGCGCGACCGGGATGGCGCTGGATGCCTTCCTGAACGCGGCAAGCGGGACAGCATGGGAAGAACGTCGGACCGGTGCCTTCGGCGGCGAGGTCGTGGTGCGCCGGGAGCCCGCGGGCGTCGTCGGCATCATCACGCCCTGGAACGTGCCGCATTTCGTGATCATGGCGAAGCTCGCGCCCGCCTTGCTGGCCGGCTGCACGGTCGTGCTCAAACCACCACCGGAGTCCCCGCTGTCGACGCTGGCCCTCGCGGAGATCCTCGACGAAGCGGGCCTGCCCCCAGGCGTCGTCAGCGTACTCCCAGGCGGCCGCGAGGTCGGCGAACACCTCGTACGGCATCCGGGCGTGGACAAGATCTCCTTCACCGGATCCACCACGGCCGGACGGCGCATCGCCGCCCTCTGCGGCGAGGATCTGCGACGGGTCACCCTCGAACTGGGCGGCAAATCCGCGGCGATCGTCCTCGACGACGCCGACCTCGCGCAGACCGTCGAACGCCTGCAGATCGCCTCGCTGATGAACAGCGGGCAGGCCTGCATCGCCCAGACTCGCATCCTGGCTTCCCGCAAACGCCATGACGAAGTGGCCGACGCGCTCGCCGCGATGGTCGGCGGGCTGACCGTCGGCGATCCCCTCGACTACGCCAACTTCATCGGCCCGCTTGTCGCGCAGCGGCAGCAGGAACGCGTCGAGTCGTACTTGAAGATCGGGCAGGAGGAAGGCGCCCGGCTCGCCGTCGGTGGCCCGGGCAGGCCCGAAGGGCTGGACACCGGCTGGTACGTGAAGCCGACGGTGTTCGCAGGCGTGGACAACGGGATGCGCATCGCGCGCGAGGAGATCTTCGGTCCGGTCCTGGCGGTGATCCCGTACGACGACGAGGAGGACGCGATCCGGATCGCGAACGACTCCGACTACGGGCTCGCGGGTTCGGTGTGGACGTCCGATGTGGACCATGGCCTCGAAATCGCACGGCGAGTCCGCACCGGGACGCTGGGCATCAACCAGTACCTCTTGGACTTCAACGCACCCTTCGGCGGATTCAAATCGAGCGGCATCGGCCGGGAGTTCGGGCCTGAGGGCATCGACGGCTACGTCGAACTGAAGTCCGTCGCACTGCCGGCCGGATGAGGACGCTGAACGGCAAGGTCGCCGTGGTCACCGGCGCCGGACGCGGCATCGGTGCGGCGATCCGGTTTCGGTGCGCTGACGGGCCGCCGGTTCGGGGATTGGCTGCAGCACACGCTTCGCGCCGACACTCCGATGGTCGACGCCATCGGGTCCGCCGAGCGCGTGGCCTACGAACAGCGCGCACGGAAGGAGCCGCCATGAGTCTTGCGCACAACCTGGGGCTCGGCGGCCCCTGCGTCGTCACGCTCTACCGGGCTCCGCAGAACGGAACCGACCAGAAAGGAAACCAATGAGGCAGCCGAATCACCTGGGCCATCTGGTCATCTCCGCCTTGCGGCAGCACCGGGACAAGCCGGTGATGGTGCTCGGCGACACGACGTTGACCGGCGGCGAAACCGCCGCGCAGATCAGCCAGTACGCGCAGGCATTCGAGGCGCTCGGCGCCGGAACCGGCGAGACCGCGGCACTTCTTTCGCTCAACCGTCCCGAAGTGCTGCTGATCATCGGTGCCGGCCAGATGCTCGGATCGCGGCGCACCGCATTGCATCCGCTGGGCTCACTGGACGATCACGCGTACATCCTCGACGACGCCGGTATCACCACGCTGATCATCGACCCCGTTCCATCCTTTGTAGACCGTGCACTGGGACTGCTGGACAAGGTGCCCGGACTCCGTCAGGTGCTCACCATCGGACCGGTGCCCGAGGCGCTGGAAGCCAAGGGTGCCAAGGATCTCGCCGCGGCCGCCGCGACCTTCGAATCGCGTCCGCTGACCGCCGCGGCCTTGCCGCCCGAACACGTCGTCTCGATCACCTACACCGGCGGAACGACCGGAATGCCCAAGGGCGTGATCGGTACCGCGCGGTCCATGACCACCATGACGCAGATCCAGCTGGCCGAATGGGAATGGCCGCGGTCGCCGAAATTCCTGGTGTGTACGCCGCTTTCGCATGCGGGCGCGGCGTTCTTCGCGCCGACTCTGATCAAGGGCGGTTCGCTCGTGGTGCTGCCGAGGTTCGACCCGGCCGAAGTGCTGCGCACCATCGAGGAGCAGCGGATCACGGCGACGATGCTGGTGCCGACGATGCTTTACGCGCTGATGGATCACCCGGACTCGCGCACCCGCGACCTGTCGTCGCTGGAGACCGTGTACTACGGCGCCGCGGCGATCAACCCGGTCCGGCTCCGCGAAGCGATCGACCGCTTCGGCCCGATTTTCGCGCAGTTCTACGGTCAGTCCGAGGCGCCCATGGCGATCAGCTACCTGGCCAAGGACGAACACGACGACGCGCGATTGTCTTCCTGTGGGCGTCCCTCGGCCTTCCTGCGGACCGCGCTGCTGGACGAAGGCGGCAACCCCGTCCCGCCCGGCGAACCGGGTGAGATCTGCGTGGCCGGACCACTGCTCGCCGACGGCTACTGGAACCTCCCGGACGCGACATCCGAGGCGTTCCGGGATGGCTGGCTGCACACCGGCGACGTCGCGCGCCAGGACGAGGACGGCTTCCTGTTCATCGTCGACCGGGTGAAGGACATGATCGTCACCGGCGGTTTCAATGTCTTCCCCCGCGAGGTCGAAGACGTGGTCGCCTCACATCCCGCGGTCGCGCAGGTCGGCGTCATCGGTACCCCGGACGAGAAGTGGGGCGAGGCCGTCACCTCCGTGATCGTCCTGCGCGATGGCCACCCGTCGGACGACGCGGCGATCGCCAAGCTCACCGACGAGATTTCCGCGTCGGTGCGGGACCGCAAGGGCCCGGTGCACGCGCCGAAGCACGTCATCGTCGCCGACTCGCTGCCGCTGACCGGGCTCGGGAAGCCGGACAAGAAGGCGTTGCGGGCGCGGTACCGCTGAACCGGTGTCCGCTGCGGCGGCGCGCACTCTGGGAGATCGCCCAGCTCACGACGGCCCGTAGCCTGGGCAGAGGCCGATTCCGAACCGGTACGGAACAGACGACGTGACCAGGCAGTCATGTGAGCTTGGGAAACCTTGTTTGACCTGCTCCGGAATGCGCCGGTACCGTATGGCGTTAGCACTCTTGTCGGCTGAGTGCCAATGCACGAAGGAGCAGCAGTGCCCACCTACCAGTACGCCTGCAAGGAATGCGACCACGGTTTCGAAGCCGTGCAGTCGTTCTCCGACGCGAGCTTGACCGTGTGCCCGCAGTGCTCGGGCCCGCTCCGCAAGGTCTTCAGCGCGGTCGGCGTGGTCTTCAAGGGCAGCGGTTTCTACCGCACCGACTCGCGTGACTCCAAGTCCGGCAGCACGACCCCGAGCAGCGCCACCAGCACGCCGTCCACCACGAAGACGGAGTCGAAGTCGGACACGAGTTCGGCATCCTCCTCCTCGGGTACGACGAAAACGACCGCCGCCGCTTCCTGAGCCCTCTGGTTATCCACAGACCCCTGGTTATCCACAGCCGGGGGTTTTCGCCCTTCCATGGGCTCCCCGCGGACCCCTAGCGTCGATGACAGTAGCCCGATCGACGAGGGGGAAACCCGTGCTCCACAATCTGCCCATTTTGCGAAGAATCCAGGGCAGGCCGGCCCGGCTGATGCGCCGCTGGCTTGCCATATCGCTCCTGCTCACCGGTTGTGTCGCGCTCTTCGTGCCCGCGTCCGCCGGTGGCCTGCCGAGTACCGCGACGGTCGTCGCGGCTCACGACCTTCCGGCCGGCGCGGTGCTCCGCGCCGAGCAGCTCAAGCTGGTCGAAATACCGGACGACGTCCGGCCTCAAGGATCCACCGGAGAGGCCCACTCGATCGAGGGGCGATTGCTCGTCGGGGCTGCCCGTGCGGGTGAGCCGCTGACCGATGCCCGGCTCGTGGGAGCGGCCATCCCCGGAACGGGTGATCCGGGGATTTCGACGGTTCCGGTGCGACTGGCCGACGCCGGAGTCGCCGAACTGCTCAGGCCTGGACAGCGTGTCGACGTCATCGCGCCTGCCGCGGCCGAACGGGAGGCGTCTGTGCTGGCCAGCATGGCCGTCATCGCGGCGGTCGGCGGGCAGGAGAGCACGGACTCCAAAGCCGGGCGGGGCGCCGGCAAAGGACCACTGGTGCTGCTGTCGCTACCTGCCGACGTCGCGACACGGGTCGCTGCCACCTCTCTGGAACGTCCCGTTACGGTTACCCTCCGCTAGCTCGCGCCTGCCCCTCCGGCGGCGGGCGCCTGCGTCCCCCCGGTACGGCACGGAACGGTCGGCGAACCGTTCCAGGCGAAGAGGAGAGCGTCATGCTCAAGGGTTTCAAAGACTTCCTGATGCGCGGAAACGTCGTCGATCTCGCGGTCGCGGTGGTCATCGGCGCCGCGTTCACGACGATCGTCACGGCCTTCACCAACGGCCTGATCAAACCGCTGATCAGCGCCATCGGCGGCTCGGACGCCGCGAAGGGGCTGGGGTTCAATGTCCTCAGCGCCAACGACGCCACGTTCCTCGACTTCGGCGGCGTGATCAACGCGGCGATCAACTTCGTGATCGTCGCGGCGATCATCTACTTCGTGATCGTGCTGCCGGTCAAGCACGTCCAGGAACGCCGCAAACGCGGCGAAGAAGCCGGTCCGGCCGAGCCGACCGACGTCGAACTGCTCATCGAGATCCGTGATCTGCTGCGCTCGCAGCAGAACCGCCAGCGCTGACTTGGGTCACCGGTCGTGGTGAGGCGGCCGGTTCTCCAAGTACCACGAGTCGGAGTCCGGGGAGCGCGGCTCCGGATCCCGCTCATCCGAGGTCGTCTCCGGAAGAACGTCGCCGAAGATGTCGTCCATCCGGCGGCGCCGCGCGGAGTCGGCAGGGCGCTTGTCCTCGTCTTCACCTGGCATGACGTCCATTTTCGCACCGGTCGCGGTGCCCACCGCCCGGTGGGACCATCAGCGTATGAGCATTGTCGACAAAGCGAAGGGTATGGCCGCGCAGGCCATCCACAAAGCGGAAGAAGTCGCGGGCGAAGTCCGCGAGAAGGCGGGACCGCTGGCAGAGAAGGCCGGCGAGGTCGCGGCGAAGGGTGTCTCGGTGGCGTCGGCCGGGGCGAACAAGGTCACCGGCGGCCGGTTCGAGGACAAGATCGGCCACGTCACCGAAAAGGTGGAAGGAGTGCTGCACAAGGACGGACCGAAGGATGACGAACCCGGGAAGGAAGGTCCCGGGCCCGCCACCGCACCTTAGGCCTCTTCGAGCCCGGAAAGTTCGTCGATGACATGCGGTACCAGCGCCGACAGCGTCGCCATGCCGTCGCGGACCGCCGCGCGGGAACCAGCGAGGTTGACCACCAGGGTGCTGCCGGAAACGCCGACGAGACCACGGGAGATACCAGCGTCCACCGCGCCGGCGGCGAGCCCGGACGCACGCAGCGCCTCGCCGATGCCCGGAATGGGGCGGTCGAGCACACCGGCCGTGGCGTCGGGCGTGCGGTCACGCGGCGAGACGCCGGTCCCGCCCACGGTGATCACCAGGTCGGCGCCGCCGATCACCGCGGTGTTGAGCGCGTTGCGGATCGCGGCCGTCTCGGCCTCGACCACCACGACACCGTCGACGATGAAACCCGCCTCTTCGAGCAGCTCCGTGACCAGCGGACCCGTGTTGTCCTCGTGTTCGCCGTGGGCGACGCGATCGTCCACGATGACCACGAGCGCGCGTCCCAGCCGTTGTGCACTCCGTTCCATGGGCACACCGTATCCGGTTTGAGCCGATCTTCGCTCCCACGGTGTCCCGCACCACGAGTTCTGACGATTCCATGACGTGAACACACGATCCGGGGCCAGAGCCGAAGATCCGCTCTAGCGTCGACGGCGTGCGAGTTCTGATAACCGGAGGAGCCGGCTTCATCGGCTCCCACATCACCGATCTGCTGGCCGACGACGGCGATGAGGTCGTCGTCCTCGACAACCTGCTGCCCACCGCCCACGGCTCGTCCCGGCCGCCCGCTTACACAAGCCGTCACCGGTTCCTGCGCGGCGACGTCACCGACAAGGAGCTCGTCGCCGAGTTGCTGGACGGCGTCGACGCGGTGTGCCATCAGGCGGCCGTCGTCGGACACGGGATCGACCCGTCCGACGCGCCGTCGTACGCGCTGAACAACGACTACGGCACCGCCATTCTGCTCGCCGGAATGCACGCCGCCGGAGTGCGGAAACTCGTGCTCGCGTCGTCGATGGTCGTCTACGGCGAAGGCCGCTACGCGTGCCCGGAACACGGAATCGTCCCGCCGTCACCACGGGAACAGTCCGATGTGGACGCCGGCCGGTTCGAGCCGTCGTGCCCGGCCTGCGGCGCCGAGCTCGGCTGGCGGCTCGTGCCCGAAGACGCTCCGCTTCAGCCGCGAAGCACGTACGCCGCCACCAAGCTCGCGCAGGAACACCTCGCTGCGGCGTGGGCTCGCCAAACCGGCGGAACGGTGTGGGCTTTGCGCTACCACAACGTCTACGGCCCGCGGATGCCGCAGAACACGCCGTACGCCGGAGTCGCGTCGCTGTTCCGTTCGTCCTTGCAGCGCGGCGAAGCGCCGACTGTGCTGGAAGATGGCAGGCAGCAACGGGATTTCGTGCATGTCCACGACGTCGCCAGGGCGAATGTCCTCGCACTCCGGACGAGCGGCCCAGAAGGCGACTTGACCCCGTTGAACATCTGTTCCGGACAGCCGCATACGGTCGGCGAGCTGGCCGAGGAACTCGCGAAAGCCTGCGGCGGGCCGTCCCCGCGGATCGTCGGCGGGGCAAGGCCGGCGGACGTCCGGCATGTCGTCGCCGACCCCGCCCGCGCGGAGCAACTACTCCGGTTCGCCGCACGGACCGGTTTCGCCGAAGGAATCGCCGAATTCGCCGACGCCGAACTTCGGGAACCGGTCCGCAGCTGATCCGGGGGAACAGACTCGAGTCCCACCCCGTTGTCGCGGTTAGGCCGAGCGACAATGGGGGCTGATCCCGCAAGTCGTCCTCTACTTGCGAGGGGTCAGGGCATCGAAAGCGGCAGGCGGACTTCGAACCGGCACCCGGGGCCGTGGTTGCGAACGCCGATCCGGCCACGGTGGGCCTCGACGAGCCCCTTCGCGATCGCGAGACCGAGGCCGCCGCCGCTCGCCAGCCCACCACGTTCGGGTGTCCGCGCCTGCGTGCCACGGAAGGCGACGTCGAAAACCCGGCTGATCTCGTCGTCGGGGATCCCGCCGCAGCCGTCGTCGACAGCCAGCAGCGCCTCGTTACCCTCGATGCCCAGCTGGACCGCGACCGTCCCGTCCGGCGGGGTATGCCGGACGGCGTTGGACACCAGGTTCCGCACGATACGTGCCAGTTCGGGGTCGCTGCCGGAAACGATCGGCCAAGTGTCCGCGTACTCCACCATCCGCACACGTTTCTGCTCGGCGAGCGGCGCCTGCGCGGCGACGGCGTCGCTCACGACGTCCCGCAAGGGCACGGACGCCATGGTCAGCTCCAACGCACCCGCGGTGATCCGCGAAAGTTCGAAGAGGTCGCCGACCATGCCGGACAGCCGGGTGGTCTCGCCGCAGATGCGCCGCGCGTAGTCCGTGACCTCGCCGGAATCGGCGACCACCCCGTCTGCGACCGCCTCGGCCATCGCCTGGATACCGGCGAGCGGGCTGCGGAGGTCATGGCTGATCCACGCGACCAGCTCACGCCGTGACGCCTCGGCCGCCCGTTCCCGCTCCCGCGCCTCACGCTCCCACACACTGCGGCGCGCGATCGCGCGGCCGAGCAGGACCGCCGCGGGAACGGTCACCAGCGCGACCAGCAGGCAGACGAGCGTCATCGTGGTCAGGGCCGGGGTGAACATGAACCCGCTGATCCCCAGCACCGCGGTCAGCGTCGCGAGCACCGGGATCAGGACCAGCACGGTCATGGTGCTGGCCAGCGATCCGCGCCTCAGCAGGAACAGCGCCACCCCGCCGAGCAGCACGACCGGCAGAGCGAACATGAGCGCGAACGGAAGGATATGCCAGGCATGCGTGAGCATGTCGGCAAAGGGCTCTCCGGAGCCGATCATGGTCGCACCGGGTCATAGCGGTAACCGACGCCCCACACGGTCGCGACCCGGACGGGTTCGGCCGGTCGCCTTTCGATCTTCTCCCGCAACCGTCTCACGTGGACGGTCACGGTCGACTGATCACCGAAGTCCCAGCCCCAGACCCTCTCCAGCAGAGCGGCGCGGGAGAACGCCACACCGGGATGAGCGAGGAAGAACGCGAGCAGGTCGAATTCCCGGCTGGTCAAAGGAAGTTCAGCACCGTTGAGGGTTGCTTGACGGGCGTTCATCTGCAGCCGCAGGTTCCCGTCGGCGAGTTCGACGACGGCCGGTTCCGGCCGCGGCATCCGAGCGCGCCGCAGCACCGACGCTACTCGCAACGCGAGTTCCTTGGGACTGAACGGTTTCGTGACGTAGTCGTCGGCGCCGAGCTGGAGTCCGGCGATCCGGTTCTCCTCCTCGCCGAGCGCGGTCAGCATGACGACGGGCACCTGACTCACCTGCCGCAGCCGACGGCACACCTCGAGCCCGTTGAGCCCGGGCATCATCACGTCGAGGACCACGAGATCCGGTCCGGTCGCCGAAAACACCCTCAGTCCCTCGGTGCCGTCTCCGGCGACATCGACGTCGAATCCCGCGACCTCGAGGTACCGCCGGACCACGTCGCGGACGGTCTCATCGTCGTCGACCACGAGCACGCGGCCCTGTTCGGTCATCACTCCCACCTCACCAGCTCGTCAGCACCAGATGGTTCACCATCAGCGCCGTGACCGCCTGCGCGGCGAGCCACCACCGCCGTCCCGGCGACGGCAGCAGCGCCACCGCCGGCAACAGCCACACCTCGAACGGTAGCCAGATGCGCTCGACCTCCGCCTTCGACAGGCCGGAAATGTCGGCGAACGCGATGGCCAGGAAGGCAGCAAGCACGATCAAGGTGATCGGAGCGACGAACGACCGTTTCGGTTCCGCGAGGAACGCGGCACCCGCGCGCCGGGTTCCGGCGATCACCGCCGGCCCGACCGCGATGAGCACGCACGCGATATCCGCCCACACCCAATAGGAGTACGGGCGCAGCGTGGCGATCCCCTGGTAGTAGCGCTCGACGACCAGGTGATAGCCGTCGAGCCACCAGAACCCGGCCAAAGCGAAGGCCGCGACCACGGCGGCGGCACCGAGCACTGCCAGTAAGGCGATCCGCCATTGACGCGTCAACAGGACGACGGCGAGGGCGATCACGGCCAGGAGCACGAGGCCGTACGAAAGGAAAATGCCGAACCCGAGCAGTACACCGGCGGGAATGGCGTAGATCCGACGCCGGACGGCGAGCGCGAGCAGCGCGATCCCGGTCGCCGTCACCCCGGCGAACAGCCCGTCCGCCGACGCGCCGATCCAGATCGCGCCCGGAGTCAGCACGGCGAACGGCAGCACCGTCCGTGCCGCTTCCTCCTTACCCAGCGAGGAAAGCGTCACGGGCACGGCGACGACGACCAAGCACCCGACGAGGACGACGAGCATCGACGCCCACGCACCGCCGTGGAGACCGAGCCGGTCGAGCCAGACGAACGCCAGCGTCGCGCCCGGCGGATGGCCGGAGACGTGCGTGGTCCACGAGTCCGGCTGGAAATCCAGGATGCGAGAGGAGAATTCGCGCAGCATCACCGGAATGTCGGTGATACCGGGTACCTCGTGCAGGTACTCCTGCGGCGTGGTGAGGCGGCCGGTGAAGCCGCGTACCCAGCCGTCGATCATGGCCAGCGAGAACGTCCACGCCAGCGCCGTCACGTACCCGAGTGCGAGTAGCGGACGCCAGCGCAGGCGTGCGGCGAGAAGGGGTCCCCAGGTCACGACGGCGATGGCGATCAAGACGGCCGCGACCGAGCCGGGTCCGACATGCGGCAGCCAAAGACCGAACAGCGGTGGCGCGAAGGCGTAGATCACCACCCCGGAACCAGGCCGGTTGTAGTACAGGCCGACCACGATCGCCGCGGCGACCAGGATCATCGCCAGCGCGACGGCGACCAGGTCGGCTCGGCGCGCCGACCCGGCTGCCGTCGCTTCCGGGGTGGTGGGCTCTGCGAGCCGGACACTGCTCATCACGGGCACCATAACCCCGATCCGCACGGTGAGCACCGCCGGAACGCGGTCCGTCACGAGTTGGTAAGAACTTCGCCGCCGTCATGATTTGGTAAGCACAGCAAGGGTTCTCGTCCGTCTATATCGGACTTAACGTGTTATGGGTGAACAATGACCAGGTTGACGTCGTGCTCCCCTGTCTCGACGAGGCCAGTGCTCTGCCGCAGGTACTGGCCGCCCTGCCCGAGGGTTACCGGGCGATCGTGGTCGACAACGGCTCGGCCGACGATTCCGCGGCCGTGGCGGCCGGCCTCGGGGCGAAGGTCGTCCATGAACCTCGCCGTGGCTACGGCGCCGCGGTGCATGCCGGGTTGGAGGCCGCCACGGCGGAGATCGTCTGTTTCGCCGACGCCGACGGATCGCTCGACCTCGCCGAACTGCCGATGCTGGTGGACGGCCTCGCGGACGCCGATCTCGCCGTCGGTCGCCGGGTACCGGACGGACCCGGCGTCTGGCCGTGGCACGCGCGAGCGGGCAACATGCTCGTCTCGCTCCTGTTGCGGCGCCGAGGTTTGCCGGTGCGCGACATCGCACCGTTGCGCGCCGTGCGACGGCAGGCGTTGCTGGATCTCGATGTCACCGACCGGGCGTTCGGCTATCCGCTGGAACTGCTGATCAAGGCTCAACGCGCGGGCTGGCGGGTCGCCGAATTCGACGTCCGCTACGGCGAACGCGCCAAGGGCACCAAATCGAAGGTTTCCGGTTCGCTGCGGGGGACCCTGCGTGCGGTCCGGGATTTCGGGCGGGTGCTGGCTCGATGAACCCCTGTCTTCTGGACTTCTGCCTGCTGATCGTCGCGAAGGCGCCGGTACCGGGATTCGCGAAGACACGGCTGTGCCCACCTGCGACGCCGGAACAGGCCGCCGGAATCGCGGCCGCCGCTCTGCTCGACACGTTGGACGCCGCCGCGGGGACACCGAACGCCCAGGTGATCGTCGCGATGACCGGAGACCTCAATTCGGCGGCGAATGGCCGCGAAATCGCTGCCGCGCTCAAGGCGATCACAGTGATTCCCCAGCACGGCAACGGTTTCGACGTCCGGCTTGCCAACGCTCACGCTGACACGGCGGCCACCCATCCCGACCTGCCGGTCCTGCAGATCGGGATGGACACCCCGCAGGTCACACCGGAATCACTGGCAGCGGCCGCGGAACCGTTGCGCCATGGACAGGACTCCGTTCTCGGGCTTGCCGAAGACGGCGGCTGGTGGGCACTCGGCCTCGCCGATCCGCTACACGCCAAGGTCCTGGCCGGGGTACCGATGTCGCGGGACGACACCGGCAGAGAAACCCTGCGCGCCCTGCGTGAAATCGGACTGCACCCGGGATCGCTACCCACACTGTCCGATGTGGACACCATGGCCGACGCCCGCCGCGTCGCCGCACTGTATCCTGACGGCCGGTTCGCCCAGGCCGTCGCGGTAGTCCGGTGACCGCCTTCGATCGTGGCCTGCTCGGCCATCGCTGCTGGCTGGAGCTGGCCAATGGCGAACGCGTGGAACTGCCGGTCGAACGCTGGACCGCCACTCCCGGCAACGGCGACGACGTCCTCCTCGACGCCTGCGCGGGACCGACGCTCGACATCGGCTGCGGCCCAGGCCGCCTCACCGCCGCGCTCACCGAACGCGGCGTCGCCTCGCTCGGCGTCGACATCTCGCCGACGGCCGTGCGCCTGACGCACGCGCGAGGCGCGGTCGCCTTGCATCGCGACGTCTTCGAGCACGTGCCCGGCGAAGGACGCTGGCGGCACGCACTGCTCGCGGACGGCAACATCGGCATCGGCGGAGACCCGCTTCGCTTGCTACGACGTGCTTCCGACCTGATCGCGGGCGGCGGCACGGTCCTCGTCGAGCTCGATCCGCCCGGTCGCGGGATCCGCCGGGACCGGGTCCGGCTGCGTCCCGACGACGACGGCTCCTGGTTCATCTGGGCTTGGGTCGGCGCCGACGCGATCACCGGACTGGCCACGCAGAGCGCCATGCGAGTCGCCTGGACGACTCGAAACGGCCACCGCTGGTTCGCCTGCCTGGAGAAATCATGAAGTTCCGATCGGCCGCACACGCGGAACAAGCAACCTCCCGCATCGGTCTCGCGCTCGCGGTGACCTTCAGCCTCTGCTTCCTGACCGGGTTGATCAGCCACTACATCCAGCATCCGCCGTCGTGGTTCGGCTGGCCGAGCCGGCCCGTCTGGCTCTACCGCGTCACGCAGGGCACGCACGTGCTCTCCGGAATCGCGTCGATTCCCTTGCTGCTGGCCAAACTCTGGACCGTCTATCCGAAGCTGTTCGGCCGCCCGCTGATCCGTTCACTGCCGCATGCGCTCGAACGCCTGTCGATCCTGGTGCTCTCCGCGGCCGCGTTCTTCGAACTGGTCACGGGACTGTTCAACATCGCGCAGAACTACCCGTGGACGTTCTACTTCCCGCAACTGCACTACGCCGTCGCTTGGGTGGCGATCGGCTCGATTCTGGTGCATATCGCGGTGAAACTGCCGGTGATCCGCCGCGCGCTCACCAAAGAACCCGAACCCGACCTCTCCCGTCGCGCCTTTCTGCGCACGACATGGCTGGCTGCGGGCGTGTCGGTCATCGCGACCGCGGGGGCGACGGTTCCGTTGCTGCGCAACGTCTCCGGCCTCTCCTGGCGCAGCGACAAAGGGCCACAGGGCCTGCCGGTGAACCGGACGGCCGCCGCCGCAGGTGTTCTCGACACGGCGCGTGATCCGAACTGGCGGCTCTCGGTCGTGATGCCGTCGGGTACGAAGACCTACTCGCTCGCCGAGCTCCGCGCGCTGCCCCAGACGACCGCCGAACTGCCGATCACCTGCGTCGAAGGCTGGAGCCAGTCCGCGCAGTGGCGCGGTGTCTCACTGCCGATGTTGTTGCGGGAAGCCGGAAGTACGCCAGGTACACCCGTGCGGGTCTTCTCGCTGGAGAAAGCCGGGATCTACGGGATCAGCGAACTGCCGGGCGAGCACACCTCGGACGAGCTCACCCTGCTGGCACTGGAGCTGAACGGCGAGATCCTCGACGCGAACCACGGCTTCCCCTGCCGGATCATCGCACCCAACCGGCCGGGTGTCCTGCAGACGAAATGGGTAACCCGCCTGGAGACGCTGTGAAAACGTTGCGGTTATTGCTGATCCTGCCCGGTCTGGGCGCACTCGTCTGGGGAGCCGTACTGTTCGCCGAATACGCGCTACCGGTGCGTCCCGACGTCTTCGGCACCCTCGGCTGGCTCGTCGGCGGCACGCTGGTGCACGACGTCCTCTTGGCT
Source organism: uncultured Actinomycetota bacterium (assembly GCA_963766045.1). Lineage (GTDB taxonomy): Bacteria > Actinomycetota > Actinomycetes > Mycobacteriales > Pseudonocardiaceae > Amycolatopsis. The sequence continues at coordinate 1,726,171 of CAVXYN010000004.1, forward strand.
CCGGTGGTCGGTGTGGCCGGGTTCCTGCTCAGCCGGTTCCTCCCGGATCCGTGGCGGACTCCGGTGAAAGCCGGAGCCGTCCTCACCGGAGTGCTCACCCTCCTGGCGATTCCGTTGCTGTGGCGGCCTTACGGTGGCCCACAGAACCCGGGTCTTCACGACGCCGACACCGCGACCGGCCTGCTCGTCACCCTCGCCGTCATCTGGCTCGGGGTGCTCGCGTTTCGTCCTCTAATGGCGGTGGTTCGACGTCGAGCCACCGCCATTAGAGGACGAAACGCGAAATAAAAAGCCACGCGCGACCGGGATTGGCAGCCGGTCGCACGTGGCCCTGAAGGTCCGGCCCGCTGGGGGTTCGAGCCGGAGTTTGGTCTCGGCCGCGCACTGCGGCCGAGCGTCTGCATCAGTTCGGTACGACTGGCTGGCCGCCGAGGGTCACCTCGACCGTCCTGCCCCCTTCGAGGGTCAGCGTGACCTTCTCGCCCGGTGCCCGGGTGCGGATTTCCGCGACCAGTGCGTCGGCGTTGGGGATGGCGCGGTCGCCGAGCTTCGTCACGACATCGCCGGACTTCAGACCGGCCTTCTCCGCCGGGCTGCCGCCGGAGATGTCGCCGAGCTGCGCGCCTGCCTGCGTGGTCTGGACGCGTGCGCCGATGAAGGTCTGGGTGGCCTGACCGGTCTTGATGATGTCGTCGGCCGTACGGCGTGCCTGGTCGATCGGGATGGCGAAGCCGATGCCGACGTTTCCGCCACTCTCGCCGCCGGACCCCTGACCGGACTGCGGGCTGTAGATCGCCGAGTTGATGCCGACGACCTGACCGGACATGTTCGCCAGCGGGCCACCCGAGTTACCCGGGTTGATGGCCGCGTCGGTCTGCACCGCCGACATCACCGTGGCCTGGTCGCCGCTGCTGCCGCCGGCGCTCACCGGCCGGTGCAGGGAGCTGACGATGCCCGAGGTGACCGTGCCTGCCAGCTCGAACGGCGAACCGATGGCGACCACCTGCTGCCCGACCTTCAGGTCGTCGGACCGGCCCAGTTCCACCGGGGTCAGTCCGTTCACGCCGCTGACCTTCACCACCGCCACGTCGGTCGTCGGGTCACGACCGACGACGGTGGCCGTGCCCTTCTTGCCGTCCTGGAACACCGCCGTGATCGTGCCGCCGTTGGCGGCGACCTCGACGACGTGGTTGTTCGTCAGGACATAGCCGTCCGTGCTGAGCACGAAGCCGGAGCCTTCGCCCGCGCCCTGCTGCCCGGCCACCTGCAGTTCGACGACGCTCGGCGACAGCTTCTGCGCCACCGCCTCGACCGACCCAGCGGGGGAATTACCCGTCTGCTGGGCGGGTTTCGGCTGGTCGAGCGCGTTGACGACGCCGCTGTCGCCGGCTTCCGAAGTCAGGAAACCGACCGTGCCGCCCGCGACCCCGCCGACCAGCAGCGCGACCGCCGCGACGCCGGCCAGCAGCTTCCCGGAGCCGGACTTCGCCGGCGCCTGGTGCTGCGGCGGCACGGCGTAGAACGCCCCACTCGGCGTGTGCGTCTGCTGCCCGTACGGCGCCTGCTGGGTTTGCTGAGCGTGCCGGCCCTGCTCTTGGTGGCCCTGCGTCTGGTGACTCTGCGTTTGGTGACTCTGCGCCGCCCACGGATTCGTGTACGTCTGTTCCGGCGAAGGGGTGTAGGCCTGATGGCCCGTGGCATGGCCGCCGAGTCCGGTCGAATCGGGTTGCGACGGCGAGGCCGGCTGAGCAGCCCAGATCCCCTGCGCACCCTGCTCCGCGCCCGGCTGAGCACCGCCGGGTCGCGCCTGCTCGGCGTCGTGGCCGGTGGAGTCGTTCTCGGTCATGTCTCTACCTTGCGGGATGGTCCTGAGAGCTTCCTGAGCCAAAGCTGTGCATCGCACATGAGTATGGCCCCGTCAGCGGGTGGCGCGCAGCCTGTCCGCGATCTGCTCTGGGGTCGCGTCGTTGATCCACACGGCCATTCCGGACTCCGAACCCGCCAGGTACTTCAGCTTGTCCTTGGAGCGCAATACGGAGAACAGCTCCAGATGCAGCCAGCCCAGCTCGCGATCGCGTTTCGCGGGCGCCTGGTGCCACGCCGCGATGTAGGGCAGCGGCTGGTCGTAGAGTCCATCGCAGCGGCGGAGTACCTCGAGGTAGACGTCGGCGAAGTCGTCCCGCTCGTCTTCGGTGAGCGCGGGGATGTCGGGTACCTGGCGATGCGGGACGATCTGGACCTGCACCGGCCAACGCGCCGCGGGCGGCACGAACGCCGTCCAGTGCTCGCCGGAAACCACGACACGGGCACCGGATTTCCGTTCGGCGGCGAGGACGTCCCCCATCACCGGGCGGCCGTGTTCGGCCTCGTACGCGCGAGCGACCTCGAGCATGCGCGCGGTCTTCGGCGTCACGAACGGGTAGCCGTATATCTGGCCGTGCGGATGATGCAGCGTCACGCCGATCTGCTCGCCCCGGTTCTCGAAGGGGAAGACCTGCTCGACACCGTCCATCGCGGACAGTTCAGCGGTGCGGTCGGCCCAGGCGTCGACAACGGCGCGGACCTGTTTCGACGTCAGGCTCGCGAAGGAACCGTCGTGGTCACTGGTGAAACAGACGACCTCGCAGCGGCCGACGCCCGGCGCCACCGGCACCAGACCAGCGTTGTCCACTGTGGACTCTTCGCCGATGACGTTGCGCGCGAACGACGGAAACCGGTTCTCGAACACGACGACGTCGTAGTCGGATTCGGGGATCTCACTGGGCTTGCCGGGTTTCGTGGGGCACAGGGGGCACAGGTCGGCAGGCGGTTTGTAGGTCCGCGTCTGCCGGTGCGCGGCCATCGCCACCCACTCGCCGGTCAGCGGGTCGAGTCTGATCTCCGACGCGGCCGCCACCGGCGGCAGATCACGGATGTCTTCGGCGGTTCGCTCGGACGCACCCGACTGGTCGAAATAGATGATCTCCCGGCCGTCGGCCAGGTGCCTTACCGTGCGCTTCACGCTTCCTCTGCCTCGGCCGTCTCCGCCGTCTCGGCGACCATCAGATCCCCCGTCTTTTCGGTGAGTGTTTCCTTTGCGCGGTCCGACAATCCGTCGTCGGTGACCACGACGTCGGCCTCCTCGAGCCCGGCGATGGTCGAGATGCCGACGATGCCCCACTTCGTGTGATCCGCCAGCACGACCAGCTTCCGCCCGGCTTCGACGAGCGCGCGGTTGGTCTCGGACTCGGTGAGGTTCGGCGTGGTGAAGCCGGGGCCGTCGGCCATCCCGTGCACGCCGAGGAAGACGACGTCGAGATGCAGCGACCGCAGGCTCTGTACGGCGACCGGACCGACCAGCGCGTCCGACGGGGTACGGACACCGCCGGTCAGTACGACCGTGCGATCCGACTGGCTCGATCCGCGCAGCACGTCGGCGACCTGGATCGAGTTCGTCACGATCGTCAGGCCCGGGATCTCCTCGAGCGCCCTCGCGAGCGTCCAAGTGGTGGTGCCGGCGGAAATGCCGATCGCGGTGCCCGGGCGGACCAGCCCGGCGGCGACCCGCGCGATGGCTTCCTTCTGCGCGCGCTGGCGCACGGACTTGGCTTCGAAGCCCGGCTCGTCGGTGCTCTTGCCGACGATCGAGGTGGCGCCGCCGTAGACCTTCTCGACCAGCCCACGCCCGGCGAGCACGTCGAGATCTCGGCGCACCGTCATATCGGAAACGCCGAGCCTCGTGACGAGGTCGCTGACCCGGACCGCCCCGGTCCGGCGCGCCTCTTCGAGGATCACCGCCTGTCGTTGCCGCGCGAGCACGCGTGCCTCCATTCGCCAACTACACAAAATCCTACACGATCAAACATGGATTTCGCGCAACTGGCAGGTGGGCTCGTGAGTGGTAATGACGGTTCTAACCGTCATTACCACTCACGAGCCAGGCACCCGCTTTTGCTTGGTGCCGTCGAGTGCGATCCCGCGGAAGCTCAGCACGAGAAGGGCGACCACGCCGAAGAACAGCGCGATATCCGCGACGTTGCCGACGAACCAGCCGTTGTAGTCGATGAAGTCGACCACGTGACCGCGAGCGAATCCGGGCTCGCGGAACAGCCTGTCCAGCAGATGCGTGGTCGCGCCGCCGAGCAGCAGACCGAGGCCGATCGCCCAGCCGGCGGAGCGGACCCGCAACGAAATCCACAGCAGCGCGACCACCGCGGCCGCGGCGAAGACGGCGAAGATCCAGGTCGATCCGGCGCCCAGCGAGAACGCGGCTCCCGGGTTGTAGAGCAACCGGAAGCGGATGAACTCACCGATCACCGGGATCGGGGCGCTACCGGTCAGCGCGTCCACCGCCCACAGCTTGGTCAGCTGGTCCACCACCACCAGTACCGCGGCGACCAGCAATGTCCAGAGGAGACGGCGGGGCGCGTTCTCGGTGCTCATCACTCGCCAGAGTACGGCTCGCCGAAGACATCCCGAGCAGTGGTCAGTGCGTTGAGGGCGGCGGGAAAGCCCGCGTACACGGCGACATGCAGGATCGCCTCGATGGCTTCCCTGGACTCGCCGGCGTCTCGCCGTCGAGGTCGCCTTCCTCGGCGGCCAGCACCCTGTCGATCTGCTCCTGCTCGCAGCCGACGTTCGCGGCCGCTCCGACATGGAACCGGAGTTGTGCGTCCGCGTAACCCAACGCTCGCAGCGCCGCGATCGTCACCAATTGCCGCTGTGCCAGTGAAAGTCCCGGACGCTGGTAGACGCCGCCGTGGACGAACCCGACGGACTCCGCACCGAAGTCCGCGGCGCCGACGCTTTCGAACAGGTCCAGCACGGCAGGCCGGTAGTCGGCCATCAGGCGGGCGCTCCCGGCAACCGCAGTGTCATCAACGCGCCGCCTTCGGGAGCTCGTCCCGCATAGACGTCGCCACCGTGCCGATGTGCCGCGTGTTTGACGATGGCCAGCCCGAGCCCCGAACCAGGCAGGGTCCGCGCCTCCGACGAGCGGTAGAACCGGTCGAAGACCTTCGGCAGATCTTCGTCGGCGATGCCCGGGCCGGCGTCGGCGACCTCGAGTACCGCGGTGCCGTCGCCGATCGGATACAGCCGGATCCCGACCGTCGACCCCTCCGGCGAGAACTTCACCGCGTTGTCCAGCAGGTTCAGCACCGCACGCTCCAACGCACTCGTGTCACCCATCAGCACCCACGGCTGGAGCGAGACGTCGAACTCGATCTCCCCGGCCCGGCGGCGCGCCCTGTCCAGTGCCCGTTCGACGACCTCCATCAAGTCGACCCGCTCGTACTCCATCCGCGGCTCGTCCTGGCGCGCGAGTTCGACGAGGTCGCCGATCAGCTGGGTCAGCTCGTCGAGCTGGCCGCGGATATCGGCTTCGATGTCGTTGCGGTCCTCATCGGACAGCGTGCGCGCGCCCGGCCTGCTCGCGGAAAGCAGCAGCTCCAAATTCGTGCGCAGGGAGGTCAGCGGGGTTCTCAGCTCGTGGCCGGCGTCGGCGACGAGCTGGCGTTGCCGTTCCTGGGATTCGGCGACCGTGCCGAGCATCGTGTTGAAACTCTGGGTCAGGCGGGCCAATTCGTCGTCGCCGCTGACCGGAATGGGCCGCAGGTCGCCGGTCGTGGCGACCCGCTCCGCGGCGCCCGTCAGCCTGTCGACCGGCCGCAGACCCGCTCGCGCCACCGCCGTTCCCGCCGCCGCGGCGACCAGGATCCCGGCGCCGCCGATCAGGAACAGGACCACGGAAAGCTCGTTCAAGGTCCGTTTGGTCGGTGCGAGCGACTGGGCGAGGACCATCGCCTGTCCTGGTCCGGACGGCAGCGCGACCACCCGGCTGTCGGTCTTCTTGTCGGTTCGCAGCGACATCTTCGAGTCACCGGAGGCGACCGCGATCTCGTCCTCGCCGTACGGCGGTTTGACGCCGGACCGCGGGAAGGTGAGCGTGACCGGATTGCCGATGTTCAGCTGGCCGATCTGCAGATCCGCGCTGGCGAGGAAGGCTCCGGGCACCTGTTCCAGCTCGGTCCGCACCGGCGGCGAACCCACCGCGGCCTGCGCACGCGCGACCAGGTTGGCGTCGACCTGCTGGTAGAGGTTGTCCTTCACGACGAGATACGCGCCAAGGGACACGAGCGCGACCGCGCCGGCGACCGAAGCCGCCGCGAGCAGCGTCACCCGCCCGCGGAGCGAGAAGCGCCGCGTGCCCCAACGGTCGCCTCGCGGATCCTTCTCCGTGACGTCGACGACGGAGACAGGTTCGGTCACGGCGGAGTTTCCCTCAGGACGTAGCCCACTCCCCGAACCGTGTGGATCAGCCTGGGTTCCTCGCCCGCTTCGGTCTTCCGGCGCAAATAGCCGACGTAGACCTCCAGCGCGTTGCCCGACGTCGGGAAGTCGTATCCCCACACTTCCTCCAGGATGCGGCTGCGAGTCAGGACATGTTTCGGATAGGACAAGAACAGCTCGAGCAGCGCGAACTCCGTCCTGGTGAGACTGATCTCCCGGCCGCCGCGGCGGACCTCGCGCGTGCCGGGGTCGAGGGTGAGATCCGCGAATGAGAGCAGCTCGGCGGCCTGTCCCTGCTGGTCGTCCGGGATCGCTCGGCGCAGAAGTGCGCGAAGGCGAGCGAGAAGCTCCTCGAGCGCGAAGGGCTTCGGGAGGTAGTCGTCGGCGCCGGCGTCGAGACCGGACACGCGGTCCGAAACGGTGTCCCGCGCGGTGAGCACGAGAATCGGCAGGTCATCGCCGGTACTGCGGAGGCGGCGAGCGACCTCGAGACCGTCGAGCCGCGGCATCATCACGTCGAGGACCATCGCATCCGGACGGTTGGCGATGATCGCTTCCAGGGCCTGCGCACCGTCACCGGCCAGCTCCACCTGGTACCCGTTGAACTCGAGTGATCGCCTGAGTGATTCACGGACGGCCCTGTCGTCGTCCACCACGAGGATGCGCATAGGCCACAGTCTTACGCAGCGTGCTGAGACTCGCCTAAGAACACACACAGAACGAACAAAGAGAATCTGTCACTCCGAAAGACGACAGAACGTGTCAGCCGGTTTCAGGAGCCTTCGCAACAGGCGCGTTCCAGCGTCGCCACAGGGCGAGCATGCGGACGGCGACCACCACGGCCGCCGCGACGACGGTCACCGGACCGGGCGGCAGTCGCAGAGCGTGACCACCGACCACGAGTACCGCACCCGCGAGCGCCGCGACCGCGTAAATCTCCTTCCGCAGCACCAGAGGGATTTCCCGCAGCAGCAGATCACGCACCGCACCGCCACCGATACCGGTCGTCATGCCGATCAGGCACGCCGCGTACACGGTCGCGCCCGCGTTCAACGCGATCGTCGTCCCGGCCGTGGCGAACACGCCGAGCCCGAGCGCGTCTGCCAGGAGGACCGCACGGCGCAGCTTCGCGATCTGCGGGTGGAACACGAAGACGATCAGCGCCGTGGCGCCACAGACCGCGAGATACAACCAGTTCCGCAACGACGTCGGCGGTGTGATGCCGAGCAGGACGTCACGGATGATGCCGCCGCCGAGCGCCGTGGTGAGCCCGACGACGACCACGCCGAAAACGTCCAACCTGGACCGCACCGCCGCGAGCGCGCCCGACGCGGCGAACGCGATCAGGCCGATGTACTCGAGTGCGGCGAGGAGCATTACTGGTCGAGCAGGCCACCGCGGTAGGCCAGCAACGCGGCCTGCACCCGGTTCGCCGCGCCGATCTTCGACAGGACCGCGGAGACATAGCCCTTCACGGTCGCCTCGGACAGGTGCAGGCGCCCGCCGATCTCCGCATTGGACAGTCCCTGCCCGATCAGGCCGACGACCTCACGCTCGCGTTCGGACAGCGAGGCGAGCAGCTTGCGCGCGGGCTGCGCGGCACGCTGCTCGTCCCGATGCGACTGGACCATCCGCGCGGCGACGCCGGGGTCAAGCACCGCGCCGCCACGGGCGAGGTCGCGGACCGCGCGCAGCAACGCGGCGGGGTCGATGTCCTTGAGCAGGAAGCCGTTGGCGCCCAGCCGGAGGGCGAGACTGACGTAGTCGTCGATGTCGAATGTGGTCAACATGGCCACGGTCGGCGGGTCCGGGAGCGCGAGGATGGCGCGCAGCGCGCGGATGCCGTCGTCGGGGGCACGCATCTTGATGTCGAGGAGGGCGACGTCCGGGTGGTACCGCCTGGCGACCTCGACCGCTGATCTCCCGTCGCTCGCCTCGCCCACGATTTCGATGTCGGCGGCGCCGGACATCATTGCGCGCAGGCCCGAACGGACCAATTCCTCGTCGTCGGCGAACATGAGCTTGATCAACGAAGCCCTCCGGCAGCCGGGGGAGCGGTGTCTCGCGTCCCGTTAACGAAGATTACCTACTGTTGTTCAGGGATTCGAAACCAGACACGTCCGAGTGACCCGCGCGGGTCATCTGTGTCGATCTAGGACGGTCCGACGGCGTCCGTTCGGCCCTTTTTCGCGGCCTCGGATTCTGATTGCATCGTCGCGCATCCGCAGGTCGACACCCGGGAGAACTGTGCGCGGACGAGTCTTGACCGCCGTTTTGATCATGCTGGGCCTTGTCGCGGCCCCGGCGTCGGCGCAACCGCTGTCCGGGTTACCCGTCCCGTCACTGACTTGGACGGACTGCGGCGGCGGCTTCCAGTGCGCTCGCGCCGCGGTTCCGCTCGACTACCGCGACCTGTCCGCCGGCACCGTGTCGCTGTCGCTCGTCCGTAAGCCCGCGACAGTTCCTTCCCGGCGCATCGGCACCCTGTTCGTCAACCCGGGCGGCCCCGGCGGCTCCGCGATCGGCCTGGCCCGAAGTGTCGCCAACCGAGGTCCAGCGGAGTTGGGGGAACGCTTCGACATCGTCGGCTTCGACCCGCGAGGTGTCGGCGAGAGCACCCCCGTGACCTGCCAATCCGCCGCCGAACTGAACACGGCACTGGCTTCTACTTCTTCTCGCGGCACTTCGTTTCCTTTGGCCCTCGGCTTGGGCCGCTCCCTGGTCGACTCGTGCGCCGAACGGCTGCTCCCCTACATCGGCACCGAGTACACGGCCCGCGACATGGACCTCCTGCGCGAAGCCCTCGGCGAACGCGAAATCAACTACCTGGGCATCTCATTCGGCACGTACATCGGCACGGTCTACGCGAATCTCTTCCCTTCGCGCATCCGCACCCTCGCCCTGGACGGCGCCTACGACCCCGAGTCGTACGCGAACCGCCCGTATGACTACGACCGCGGCCAATTCCTGGCGGTCGAAGGCGCCCTTCACCGCTTCTTCTCCTGGTGCGACACGTCAGCCTGCCCCTTCGGCGACGGCCGATCTCGAAACGCCTTCGTCGCGCTCCAGAACGCCCTGGACAAGAACCCCGTCGGCACGGTGAACGGGGTCAGCCTGACCCTGCAGGTCCTGTTCGAACTGGGCGGCGGCCACCGCCGCTGGGTCGCCCTGGCCAACTCCCTCCGCGACGCCCAGAACCGCACCGGCTCGCTGCTTGTGGAGAACACCCAGGCCGATGCCGACTTCTACGCCCAGAACATCGCCACCGAATGCGCGGATCGCCGATTCCCTCGCGGCCAGCTCTTCGGCCAGCTCCTACTGTCGTCCGCCTTGGCTCCGCTGGCCGGCCCGGCCATCGCCTACGCGACCCCGACCTACGACCATGGTCACGCCACCGCATGCACCCAATGGCAATCTCCGTCAGCGTCCCGCTACTCCGGCCCCTTCAACGCGCCCGGCACGCCGCCGATCCTGGTCGTCGGTACGGTCGGCGATCCCGACACGCCGTTCCAGGACGCCGTCGCGCTCGCGTCGGTGCTGGACAACGGGCACCTGCTGATCTCGCGCACCGAGGGGCACTCGGGGTACGGCAACAGCACCTGCGCCCGGTCCGCGCTCACCGCCTACCTGGTCTCGCGGACGCTGCCGCCTCGCGGTTTCGCCTGTGACGACGACCTCCCGCCGAGATAGGTCCGCGGGACCCGGTAGGCTGTCGCCTGGCAGTACATGCCCTCGTAGCTCAGGGGATAGAGCACCGCTCTCCTAAAGCGGGTGTCGCAGGTTCGAATCCTGCCGGGGGCACCAGGTCAGAGGCACTACGCGGGTCGGCGATCCACCTGCGTGACCCATTTCATGACCCAACTGGACGTATCTGCGACGCGCTCGCCTGGCGTTTTGCTCGCGGCGCCAGCCATCGATGCCCCTAGCTCATCGCGGGTCTGACACGCGTGCGAATCCGAGCGCGGATCACCTCCATCGACTACTATGAGAGTAGGCTCTAAGCCTACGGAGGTGTTACTTATGACGAGGACGGCCGTCAGCCTGCCACCTGCACTGGCGCAACGCCGTAGACGAGTGGTCCGGCCGCGGGACCTGGCTGACCTCTACGCGCACCCACGCGCCGAGATCGCACGTTTGACGCGTTCAGGCATCCTCCATCGCCTTGCCAACGGCTACTACGCCCTCGCACCGTTGAACCGGCTGGGAGACACCCGTTGGGTTCCCGAGCTTGCCGCTGCGGCCCTGGGCATCGGTCAAGCCGACTACGGTGCGGATTCGGTCGCCTTGATGGGAATCAGCGCCGCCCACATTCATGGCGCAACCGCACGACGCCTCGCGACCGCGGTCCTTGCGGTCCCGAAGCAACGTCCGCCGTTGCCGGCAGTCGGGGCACGAATTACCTTCGTGAAACGCAATATCGCGCGGCTCGACCTGGAACGAGCCGAGACCGAACTCGGGCCTGGTTGGGTCACCACCGTCGAGCAGACAGCTCTCGACCTCGCAGCCCGTCCGACGCTCGGCGACATCAACGTCGCCAATGCACATGAAGCGATTCGCGCATTGGCGCTACGCGTGGACTGGCCGCTCCTGACAAACCTAGCCGCCACCCAACATCGACCTGCTGCACTCACCACGATCACCACGCTGACGGACCGTGGTCCGAATGCTTGATTCAGCGGAACTCACCGATACCGCCATCGCCTTCGGCGTCGCCGAGGATCAGGTCAAACGAGATCACTTGATCAGCCACCTGCTCGCGGCGCTGGCCGGGCTCGCCCAACCGATCGTGTTCTTCGGCGGCACGGCCCTCGCGCGCACCTGGCTGCCCGACCCGGCAGCCGGCGGGAGATTGTCCGAGGATGTCGATCTCTACACGGCCGACCGTAAAGCGGTCGCCAAGGCGATCGAGGAGATGCCCCGCCTGCTGCGCCGGGAGTTTCCCGGCACCCGCTGGGATCCTGCACCGGCCGACGTTCGCGCGATCGACCCCGCCAGGCTGGTCACCCGAGAGGGCCTGCAGGTCCGTGTCCAGCTGTTGACGACGTCTGAGCACCGCGAACTTGCTGAGTGGCCGACCGAGCTCGAACCGATCCGGATGCGCTACGCCGACATCCCACCTGTCTCTTTGCACGTCCCGACCCTGACTTCGTTCGGCGCGATGAAAACCGTGGCGTGGCTGGACCGCGCGGCCGCCCGTGATCTCTACGACCTCGCCGCGCTCGCCAGGATCGGGGGACTCACCGCGGACACCGCGAAGCTCGTCCGTGACGTGACTGGCTGGACCGTGGCACGCCACGGGTTCACGAGACTCCCATCGTTCGATTGGGCGGTCCAACTCGGCCACCAGACCGGGACATTGCCGCCCGCTCAGCACTGTCTGGACCTCGTTCGCACGACCTACGGGACCGCACTCGGCTGGGAAACCGAGCCGGAATGACATTCTCGGCCGTCCGCCTGCAATCAGTCCCTCCAACGGCTCTTCCGGCAGCTCACCGCGTCGTCGCCGATAGCCGCGACTCGCTCTCTTAAAGCGGGTGTCGCAGGTTCGAATCCTGCCGGGGGCACTCCGCTTGACCACAGCAGATCGCCCACTCACCAGCGAAACACCGGTGGTGGGCGATCTTGCGTTGTGCGGCTGTATGCAGTTGACGGCGAGCAAATGCCGCTGTGCGTGTCAGGATCGTGTCAGCGTGAACCACCGCATGGACCATGCCCGAGCGCCTGCTCGACCAGCTCCTGCGAAACGCTCTCCTGCCCATCCAGGCATTTCGCGTAGACCTGTAGCAGGACTTCGAGGCTGTGCCCGGCCCACTCCTCCACGCGCGCCGGCGGCACGCCGCCGTTGAAGTACGTCGACACACCCGCGTGCCGCAGGTCGTACGGCCGCTTCGCGAGCGGCGTGGCCGCCACCTCCTCCGTGAACACCACGGAAACGTCTCCGAGGTCCAGAACGACATGGTGATCGTCACGTTGAAGCCCATCGCGAGAGGGAACGGGTGAACACCACTGAACCGGCACCAGGCGGCAGTGTTGCGGCTGTCGGCGCGACAGCTATCGGCTTCGCAAAGGCGAAAGTCGGCGCAGCGGCCAGGGTGACACTCGATCACGTCGGGGCCTTCGCCCAGCGAGCGACGACCCTTCTTCAGGCATCCGACACACTCCGCGAAAGTGCTCGCCAGCAGATCGGCATACTCGCTGATCAAGAGGCTTACGCAGCCCTGCGAGCCCGTCCGGTCACTGATCTCCGTTCTCTCGCCGGCAAGGGAGCCAGGCTCGGCGCCCTTGCTGATGCCGGGTACAGAACGGTCGCCGACGTCCTCGGGGCGAGCCCACACCAGCTGCAAGCTGTACCCGGCATCGGTCCGCAGAATGCGCAGCAGGTGTCGGCCGCAGCCCGCCGGCTAGCGAGCGAGATGCGCAAGGAAAACCGTGTCCGTTTCGACCCGGACCGGCAGGACCCCGGGCACACGCAACTACTCGCCACACTCGCAGCCACCCGGAATGCCGACAGCGCGCGGTCTTCTCTGCAAGCCCCGCTGCAGCAGTTCGCCAGGCAGACGGATCCGCTTGTGAGGCAGGCCGAGCCCACCACTCGTCGATCCGCCATGCTCTTCCGCGGCAAAGCGAAGAAACACGCGGCTCTGGCCGCACTGGCCGAGCTCGACGCGATCCTCGCGGACCCTCGTGTGGTCGGATTGCACCAGACGGTGGAACGACAAGAGCGAGCCGTCAATCCTGCTTCGTATCGCCCAGCTCAGCTGTGGCAGGACTACGCCAACGAAGCCGCCGGTTTCAACGCCCTGCTCTCCACATTGGGTGGCCACGGTGAAAAAGACGACTCCGAAGCCTCGCTGGGTTTCCTCTCTGAGGAACTACGGCAAAGGATCACCGCGGTCCCGCTGGACACCAGCCAACTGAAGGCGACACTACGTGGCTACCAGGTGTTCGGCGCCCAGTACGCAATCCACCAGGAGCGTTCCATTCTCGGCGACGAGATGGGTCTCGGCAAGACCGTGCAAGCCCTCGCGACCATGACACATATGGCCGCGAACGGGCAGACCCGTTTCCTCGTGGTCTGCCCCGCCAGTGTGCAGATCAACTGGATCAACGAGATCGGCAAGCACACCTCCCTTATCTCGCACAGCTTGCATGGCGCCAGCCGAGATTCCGCCGCGCATAAATGGTTGCGGACCGGAGGAGTCGCGGTCACCACGTTCACCACCCTCGGCCGTTTCGACAACATCGCCGACGCCGGCATCGCGATGCTCGTAGTTGACGAGGCTCACTACATCAAGAACCCAGATTCTCAGCGATCGAAGTTCGTGGCCGAAGTCGTTGCCAAGGCTCAACGGGCTCTGTTCCTCACCGGTACGCCGATGGAGAACCGCGTCGAAGAGTTTCGCAACCTGGTCCATTACCTGCAGCCCCGCGTTGCTCGTGGACTGGACGTCACAGACGCCCTGGCGGGAGCAAAGCGTTTTCGACGCGCGGTGGCTTCCGCCTACTTGCGACGGAACCAGGAAGACGTGCTCACCGAACTTCCCGACAAGATCGAGGTTGAGGATTGGGTCCAGTTCACTCGTGCCGATGACGCCGCCTACGCCGCGACCGTCCGCGAGAAGAATCTCATGCAGATGCGCCAGGCCGCGTTCCACTCGGCCGATTCCGCAAAGCTCGAACGACTCGCCGAGATCGTGGAAGAAGCGCGCGAAGATGGCCTCAAGGTCGTGATTTTCTCGACCTTCCTCAATGTGCTCAAGGCGATCCACACCAGGCTTGGTCAAGCTGTGGTCGGGCCACTGACCGGCTCGGTACCGCCCGTGACACGCCAGCAGCTTGTCGACACCTTTACGCAGCGAGAAGGCCATGCAGTTCTGCTCAGCCAGATCGAAGCCGGCGGAGTAGGCCTGAACGTGCAGGCCGCTTCGATCGTGATCATCGTGGAACCACAGTGGAAGCCGAGCATCGAGGAACAGGCGATCGCCCGGGCGTACCGGATGGGCCAGATCCGGAAGGTTCAAGTCCATCGCCTACTGGCCAAAGGCAGCGTCGACGAACGGATGCTCGAGATCCAGGAGCGCAAGAGCCTCCTGTTCGCCGAGTTCGCCCGTAAGAGCGACGCCAAGGAAGCCGACAGCCGCTCCGTCGACACCAGCGAACACCGACCGACAGTTCTCGACGACAACGCAGTTCCCCTGAAGCATCGCATCATTCTCGCCGAGCAGCACCGCCTCGGAATCCAGTCATAGATCGAGAGGACACGACGTGGTCGCGGCACGCGAGACGACTCTGCAGGAGCGCTTCTGGAGGGGACGAAGCAGTACCAGGTTCCGTTGTATCAGCCCGGTAGCTCACCCGCGCTGTCGCCGAAGAGTTCGTGAGTTGAGTTCTTGACTTCGGATCTGCAGTTGAGCTACTGACGCGCTGAAAGGCCCAAATGGCGGCAGCCATACGGGAATCACGTTACGTAGTCTCCCCTCAGGGATTCGGAGGGCGGGATGGCGAGCCGAAGGATCGGCGGAGCAGGTGGCGGCTCCGACAAGGGTGAAGGCAAAGGACGAGGAGCCGTAGTCGTTGCAGCTGCGTTTGCACTTGTCGTTGCCGGAGGCTCCACTGGCGCGATCAGCCTCGGCGGCGGCGCAGGCGGAAGCGGCACCGCCGCGGACCGCGCCTTGTCGCGCGATCTGAATATCCGCAAGAGCGAGGGCAAGAAGTCCGCCAAGAATGGCAAAGCGGACGAAGCCTGGAAGCGCATGGGCCTACGGTCGCTGAAAAAGACTGTGAAACAGGAGGTCAAGTGCTTGGCGGCGTCGACCGATCGTATCCGGGAGTTCTTCCTGCATACTCCGTGTAAGTCGCTCGAGCGGCTGTTGCTGGCCGTCGGCGATGACCGCGGCAACTCCGCGGTGATCTCGGTTGCCTGGGCCGGTTTTCACAACCGCGCCGACGCCGAGGCCTTCGAACGAATCGAAAAGGTTCATGGCAACGGCGATATAACTCCACTTGCCACCACCGCGTTGGGCCTGGCCGACATTCGCTTCACCGGGCATCACTTCGACTCCCGCCGCGACAACAGCAAGGTGGTCGTCGCCGAAGCGGAGGCCGCGAACGGTCATCTCGATAGCAGTGTTCTGGACGCCCTGACCGAAGTCGCGGTCTGGCTTCCCAGACCATGAATCCCTGTAACGTCGACCCAGGTCCCTACGGTTTTCACAGGGCAGGGAATTCGAGCTCGACTGGCCCTTATCGACCGCGCCAGCGCTGACCGGTACCTCTCTGGGCACCCGAAACCCGATCTGCCAGGGGCGAGTTGGTCTCAGCCTTCACTGACGGCGCCGCTAGTTGGGAGCGAGCGGCTCGACGCATACCGCGACCGGAAGCGCCGAAGAATCGGCCGAGTAGTGTGCGTGTCGTGAGCAAGAAGGTGCGCAAAGCAGTCGTCCGCAAGCCGATCCCGGCCGTTCGGCGTCCCACTCGGCCCGCAGTGGACCTCCCGCCGGAACAACGCCACGTCGTGGATATCGCACGCGACCTTCCGCAGATCACGGATCCACTCGACGCCGAGATGATCACAGGCGCCGCGCTCACCGAAGCCGCCTTGTGGAACTCGTCCACGCCGTATGGTCCCCGGTTGCCCGCTATGAGCCTGCTTTCGCCGAAGGGACCGGACGAGTCATCGTTGACCTTCGCGGGAAAGGGCGAGCAGGAGCTCTGGACGGCGCTGATCGGCTCCGCAGTCGCAGTGTCCAGCCGACGCAGTCTCGCACTTTTGCGCGGAATGGCAGCCGTTCTGCCCGACCACGATGTCGCTAGCAACGCCACGGCCGAGGCGGACAAGCTCGCCGCAGCCGGCATCGCCGAGCCAGACTGGGCGAAGCAGGTCAACGACCTCGTTCCGGGTGAGTGCTGGATCTTCGATGACAAGGACGATTCCGGCTATGTGATCGCGACCGGGGAGTATTCGTACGCAGGCAGGGAACACGCGATCAGCGTGTTCATCAATCACCTCTCGGGTGGCTGCGCCACGAACGTCACAGCGTCGTTCCGTACCCGCGAGATGCGCTCGAGGATGCCACTAGCGGTCACGGTTTCGTCTGCTGAAGCACACGAATTGATCCAGACGGCGTACGAGCAGACATATCAGAACCCGTTCATATCCGTGGATCCGGATGTGCACCGGCTCCGGCTACTCCTTCTCCGCAGGATCCGGCAGGCGATTTGAACAGTCACAATGATTCACTGACCAGCGAACTGGACGCCCTTCGTGCCGAGGTCGCACGGCTGCGCGCGGAGAATACCGGCTGCTTCGATTGCTGCAGCTATCACCGAAAGAGGCCGCGCCGCCTGGACCGACGCAGACCGGGATGTTCGAGGCGCCACCAGGCCCGGTGCACATCGGCTCTCCACCCGATCAGAAAGTCGCGTTCTTCGGTGCTCTTTTCGGTGCACGAACAGACATCTACGCCCTGCGCTGGGAAAATCAGCGCACGGGCAAGGCCGGCTGGCTACCGGCGGTGCGGGGCGGGTGGCGCAAGGGAGTGCGTCACGAGGACCGAGACTACCTCCCGCTGACCCCGGAGGTGGTGACCGCTCATCTGTCCGGCGAGCATCATCTTGGCCTGTATCCCATGCTGGATGGGGACACTTGCTGGTTTCTCGCCGCCGACTTCGATGGCGAGGCGGCGATGCTGGACGCCCTCGCGTACTTGAAGGCGGCACGCGCGGTTCGCGTTCCCGCAGGACTTGAGGTGTCGCGCTCAGGTTTGGGGGCACACGTCTGGATCTTCTTCGCCGCGCCAGTGCCAGCCGAGGCCGCACGGAAACTGGGCACTGGCTTGCTTCGTGAAGCGATGGCCCTGCGCGGGCGGATGGATCTGGCCAGCTACGACCGGTTGTTCCCCGCGCAGGACGTCCTGCCCACCGGCGGAGCCGGGAACCTGATCGCCGCACCCCTTCATGGTCGATCCCGCCGTGACGGCAAGAC
>CAVXYN010000005.1:0-52650 GCA_963766045.1 uncultured Actinomycetota bacterium
GGCGGGCGACCGGTGACCGACCCCGGGAACGGTGTCCTGTACTTCGGGCTCACCGTGCGCACCAGCGTCGCGGAGGTCTTCCAGACCACCTCCACGGTCGACCGCAAATCCCGCGGCCCGCGCCTGGTCGTCGTGCGGCCCACCCGCACGTTGCGCCTGCTCGACCTCGCGGGCCTGTGGCCGACCAGGGTCGGCGCCTCGCAAGAGATCTCCAGCGGCCCGAAGAAGATCACCCAGGCTTGGGCACGCGCCATCCGCAGCGCGTTCAGCGACCTCGACGGGATCTGGTACCGGTCCTCGATGGACTCCGGCGGGCCCGCGATGGCGCTGTGGGACCCGCACGCCGGTGAGGCCCTCCCGATCGCGCCCGACGTCCTGCTCCCGCTGGACCACCCGGGTCTCGACGTCCCACTTGGCCGCGTCTGCGAAGAGCTGAACTACACGCTGCTCAGCTGACGTCTCGTGTTATGAAAGGACCGTTCATAACATCCCGTCGCACGAAAGATCAGAGGTGCCGCCGCCACCACTCGAGGACGGCGTCGAAGCGCTGCACCCGGTGCCGCGGCTTACCCGACCGCGTGAGTTCGTGCCCCTCGCCCGGGAACAGCAGGAACTCGGCCTCGACCCCGTTCTGCCGCAGTGCGACGTACATCCGCTGCGCCTGCTCGAGCGGGCAACGCCAGTCCTGTTCGGAATGTACGACCATGAACGGGATGTCGATCTTCCCCGCGTAGGTCAGCGGGCTGCGCTTGCGCTGCTCCTCGACGTCGTCGCCGATGTAGGCGGTGGAGAAGAACCAGCCGATGTCGGAGCTCCCGGTGAACGAGTCGTGCGCGTTGACGGCGCGCTCGCTCCACGCGGCGCGGAACCGGCCGCCGTGGTGCGCGGCCAGCCAGCTGGTCATGAAGCCGCCGTACGAACCACCCATGACGCCGACGCGATCACCGTCCAGATTGGGCAGTTTCAGCGCCTCGTCCAGCAGGGTCAGCAGATCCGACGCGTCGACGGTGCCGAAACCGCGGACGATGCTCCGGCCGTGGCTTTCGCCGTAACCGGCGGAACCGCGCGGATTCGCCAGTACGACGGCGTATCCGGCCGAGGCGCAGACCTGCGCCTCGTCGAACACCTTCCATTCGTACGGCGCGAACGGACCGCCGTGCACCATCAGCACTACGGGATGCGGTCCATCGCCCTCGGGGCGGACGACCCAGCCGTGTACCGGGTAGCCGTCGGACGCGGTGGCTTCGAGCTCTTCCAGTGGCCGGATACCGCTGTCCCGCAAGGCCTTCGAGTAGTCCGTGAGCACACGCGGCGCTTCGGACACCAGCACGACTTCGCCGGAGCTCTCCGGAGTGCCGATCACCGCGGCGATGGTTTCCCCGTCGACGGCGAAGGATTTCACCGCGGCACGCTCGCCGGCCAGCCGTCGCAGCGACTTCAGCTGCGCGAGGTCCGCGTCGAGCGGAACGGCGCGCAGTTCGGCGGAGCCTCGGGTGCGCACCACGACGAGTGTCTCGGCACCGTGGACGACCGGGACGCCGGCGGCGATGTCGCAGTCCACCGATTCGACCTCGGTCAGCCGCCGCGCGGGCGACGGCCCGTCGCCCGAAGGCCACGGGGCGCTCCACAGTCCCGTGTTGCGGGCGACCTCGTCGGAACTGGGGAATTCCATGCCATAGAAGAGAATCGAACCGTCCGGAGCGGAGACCGGCCTGGCCGCGGTCCCGCCGGTCCGGACCAGCAGGCGGGGCTCGCCGCCCCCGGCCGGGACGGCGTAGACGTCCGAACGGACGGTGTCCTCGGCGTTCCAGTCGCGCGGCCCCACGATCAGCACGAACTCGCCGTCGACCGTCCATGAAGGATGTTCGACGTCGGCTCGGTCGTCGGTCACCGGCGTGAGCTCGGCAGGCTCGGCTTCGTCCAGAGCGGCGACGGCGTCCACAACGAACAGACGCTGTGGACGGTCGTTGAGGAACCCGATGTCGTCGAGCCGGTAGAGGAGGTTGGTGATGTGCCGCGGCGCTTCCTCCCCCGGTTCCGGGGTTTCTCCGTCCTCGTTCTTCGTCCCGTAGCGACCCGGCTCGGGCACGCGGGCCACGAACGCGATCCGGCGTGAATCCGGCGACCACACCGGGGCACCGGCGCCGAGGGGCAGGTCGCTGATCCGCTTCGCGTCACCGCCGGCCGCGGCGATCATATGGAGCTGCGGTTTGGCTTCCCGGCCGGAACCCTCGCCTGCCCGGAGGAACGCGACCCATCGGCCGTCCGGGGAGATGGCGGGAGCGGAGTCCTTGGTCCCGTAGGTCCAGGGACCTTCCCCGCCGGCCAAGCCGACGCGGCGCAGACCGCCGCGGTAGCTGTTCGTCTTCAGATCGGGGCTGCTCACGGCGGTGAGCAGCAGATCGCCGCGCAGCGCCGGGGCGCCGGGGACCGTCAGGGTTTCGATGTCAACGGGACGCACGGCCCCGACGGTACCCGATGCTTAGCAGCTCTAACTACCAACTGGAGTTTCGCGTTCGGCGGCTTCCATCCGCTTGGCCTTCGCGAGGCTGGCCAGCGTGGTGATCGTCAGGACGACGACGATGACGCCGAGGGAGACCCAGTTGTTGATGTCCAGCCAGTCCGGCACCACGTGGTATTCGTGCAGCGCGTGCAGGAACAGCTTGGCGCCGATGAAGGCGAGGATCACGGCGAGGCCGTAGGAGAGGTAGACCAGCTTGGTGACCAGCCCGCCGAGCAGGAAGTACAGCTGGCGCAGGCCCATCAGCGCGAACGCGTTGGCCGTGAACACCAGGAAGGCCTCCTGGGTGATACCGAAGATCGCCGGGATCGAGTCGACCGCGAACAGCAGGTCGGCGCTGCCGATGGCGACGATCACCAGGAACATCGGGGTGATCCAGCGCTTGCCGTCCTTCTTCACGAAGGACTTGTGGCCGTGCCAGTCGTTGGTGACCGGGAACAGCTTGCGCACCCAGCGGGTGAGCGCGTTCTCTTCGTACTCCTCTTCCTCGTCCTTGTTGCGGATCATGCTGACCGCGGTCCAGATGAGGACGGCACCGAAGAGGAAGAACACCCAGACGAACTGGGCGATCAGCGCGGCGCCGACGGCGATGAACACACTGCGCATGGCGAGCGCGAGCAGGATGCCGATCAGCAGCACGCGGTGCTGGTGGATGGCGGGCACCTTGAACGACGTCATGATGATCATGAAGATGAACAGGTTGTCGACGCTCAGCGAGTACTCGGTGATGTAACCGGTGAAGAACTCGACACCGGGATCGTGGCCGCCGAAGATCCACACGCCGACGCCGAAGGCGACGGCGCAGGCGACGTAGAAGATGACCCAGCGGGCGGCTTCACCGGTGGTCACCTCATGCGGCTTGCGATCGACGATGACCAGGTCGAGAGCGATCAGTGCGAGCAGACCGCCGACCGTGGCGATCCATAGCCACAGGGGAACAGACATTTATTCAACCTTCCGGATAGCGCGCAACAGCAACTAACCGGAGGTCTCTTCCGCCGGTACGAGACCGGCCGACGGCGCCGGGGGCCCCGAGGGACCGCCGTGTTGACGACACCGCCGCGAAGGAATACTCCCCTCACAGCTGGTCCAGTTTGACCTGTCTGTACGCATGACGCCAGTTAAGGTTGCCCTTGTCACCAAGATGGTGGCGTAACTCCCGTCACATCCACCTCTCCTCCCACGCTATACAGCCCCGCTCGCCGTCGGCTAACGCCACGCTTGTGTGGTCCGCGTGAGCCGGTGGAGACATTCTCAGCTTGGGGAGAATACGGTCATTCCGTGCCCCGAATCCCGTTCCCCAGCTCGCGCGGTGCCCGGTTCACCGCGCTCGGCGCGGTCGTGGTGGTCCTGGCCGCCGCGGCCGTCGTATGGACGAACAGCGAACCGGCCCCGTCCATGGTCAAAACCCAGGAATCGGTCCTCGACCTGCCCGAAACCCCGGGCTCGTCGGAGCTCGTGAAAATCGACACGACCCTCTACGTCCCCGAGCAGACCCCGGCTCCGGCCGTCCTGCTCGCCCACGGTTTCGGCGGAGACAAGAACAGCGTCGCCACGGAAGCCCGCGAGCTCGCCGACAAGGGCTTCGTCGTCCTCACCTGGTCCGCGCGCGGCTTCGGCCGCAGCACCGGGAAGATCGCGCTGAACGACCCCGACCGCGAAGTCGCCGACGCGCGGAAGCTGATCGATCAGCTGGCTTCCCGGCCGGAGGTGCTCAGCGAGAACGGCGACCCGAAGGTGGCCGTGTCGGGGGCCTCCTATGGTGGCGCTCTTTCCCTGTTGCTCGCCGGTACCGACCAACGTGTCGACGCGATCGCGCCGGTGATCACCTACAACGACCTCGGGCAGGGCCTGGTCCCGAACGCCGCGACCGGTACCGCGCCAACGGCCGCTACCCCGGCAGCCGGGGCGTTCGCCGCGGACGGCGTCTTCAAGAGGTCCTGGGCCGGCATCTTCTTCTCCGCGGGTTCCGGGGCGGCGGTGAGCGGTTCACCCTCCAACGACGCGCCCGAAGCAGGCGACGAGACAAGCGAATCCGGTGCCTCGCAGGCCGCCGGCACCGCCGCCGCGGCGGCGCAGGCGATTCCCCAAGGCGGTCCCGGTGGCCAACGGCCGGCGTCCGGTCAGGCCGACCCTTGTGGACGGTTCACCGCGGAGGTCTGCCAGGCGTATACGGAACTCGCGACCACAGGTAAGGCGAGCCGGCGGACCGTCGACCTGCTCCGCCGCGTCTCTCCCGTTTCCGTGACGGACAAGATCACCGTCCCGACCCTGCTGGTCCAGGGCGAGAGCGACACCCTGTTCGGATTGGACCAGTCCGACGCCACCGCACGGCAGATCACCGCGGCGGGCGGCAAGGTCCGCACGATCTGGTACACCGGCGGCCACGATGGCGGAAAACCGGGCCAGAAGCTGCGGACGTCGATCTCCGACTTCCTCCGCTTCGCCCTGACCGGTGAGGGCACCGACCCCGGGACCGGGTTCACTTACGACGTCCAGGGCACGTTGCGCGCCAACGGCGCCCCGTCGGTCCGGTCGATCACCGCACCGACGTATCCGGGCGCCACCGGGGATACGACCGAGCGGCAGCAGGTCACCCTGGCCGGGCCGGCCCAGCCGGCCGTCCGCCCCGCCGGCGGGAATCCCGCCGCGGTGAGCGGGATCCCCGGGCTCAACGGTGCGGTCTCTGGCTCCTCCAGGTTGTCAGGACTGTTCAGTATCGACCCGCCTGGGCAGGCGGCTCAGTTCGTCTCGCCACCGCTGGACGCCCAGACGATCGTGGCCGGTTCGTCCACGGTCCGCCTGCAGGTCGCGGCGGATCCGGTCGCGCCGCAACGGGAAGCGGTGCTGTTCGCGAAGCTCTACGACGTCAACTCCGAAGGCGTGCGAACACTTCCGGCGAACGCGGTCGCGCCGTTCCGGGTGTCCGGGCTGCCTGCCGACGGCAGTCCGGTCGAGGTGACGGTGACGCTGCCGGGCATCGTGCGGCCGCTGGACGCCGGGCATCGGCTGCAGCTGGTCGTCGGCACCACGGACCAGGCGTACGCGACACCGGTCGAGCCCGCCGTGTTCCGTATCGGGCTGGCGAACGGCGGACAGCTCGGCGTCCCGGTCGTCCACGGCACCTCGGTCGGCACCGAGGCGCCCACCGCGCAGTTGTTCGGGATCGCGGGCACCCTGCTCGCGGGGATCGCGATCACGATCATCGCCGCGTTCCGCCGTCGCCGCGCCCACGACGTCGACGAGAGCCTGTCCAAGACGCCGCTCGTGATCGAGGGACTGTACAAGTCCTACCCTGGCGGCTTCGTCGCGGTGAAGGACCTCTCCTTCCGGGTCGAGCCCGGCCAGGTGCTCGGCCTGCTCGGGCCCAACGGCGCGGGCAAGACCACGACCCTGCGCATGCTGATGGGCCTGATCACGCCGACGTCCGGCAACATCCGGGTGTTCGGCCACCTGATCGCACCCGGCGCGCCGGTGCTTTCGCGGATCGGGTCCTTCGTGGAGGGTTCGGGCTTCCTGCCGCACCTCTCCGGTAAGTCGAACCTCGAGCTGTACTGGGCGAGCACCGGCCGTCCCCCGGAGAAGGCGCATTTCTCGGAGGCGCTCGAGATCGCCGGGCTCGGTGACGCGGTTGACCGGAAGGTCCGCACGTACAGCCAGGGCATGCGGCAGCGGCTCGCGATCGCGCAGGCGATGCTCGGTCTCCCCGAGCTGATGGTGCTCGACGAACCGACCAACGGACTCGACCCGCCACAGATCCACCAGATGCGCGAGGTGCTCCAGCGGTACGCCGCCACGGGGCGCACGGTGGTCGTCTCGAGCCACCTCCTCGCGGAGGTCGAACAGACCTGTACGCATGTGGTCGTGATGCACCGCGGCATGCTGGTCGCCTCGGGCGAGGTCGGCGAGCTCGCGGCGTCGAGCGGCGAAGCGACGTTCCGGGTCGACAAGCCCGCCGAAGCGGCCGAGGCGCTGCGGAAGGTGGGCGGCGTTTCCGGGGTCGACGTCGACGGCGAGCTGGTCCATGCGGACCTCGACGGTCTCGCCCGCGCCGAAGCGGTCGCCGCGCTCGTACGCGCCGGTGTGGCCGTCGAGCAGGCCGGGCCGAGGCGCCGCCTGGAAGACGCGTTCCTGCAACTGGTCGGGGAGGACTCGAACCGTGAGTAAAACGAACGGGGAAGCCCCCGGCATCAAGGTGGATCACGGCGTCCACACCGACCCGGCCGCGTTGCTGGAGCTGACCGAGGTCGCGTCGCACGAGCCGGCCGAGGTCGGCCCGGACGGCGCCGTCGCGGGCTATCGCGCCGAACGGACGCTGCGGCTGGGCGTCGAGCTGAAGCGGCAGCTGAAACGGCGGCGGACCCAGCTCATGCTGGGCTTCGTCGCGCTGCTTCCGTTCATTCTGGTGATCTCGTTCGAGATCGGCCAGGCCAATCCGAACCGACGCACCGGCGGGTTCGTCGACCTCGCCACCGCGAGCGCGCCGAACTTCGTGGTGCTCGCGTTGTTCGTTTCCGGCACGTTCCTGCTGCCGATGATCGTGGCGCTGTTCTACGGCGACACGATCGCGAGCGAGGCGTCGTGGTCGAGCCTGAAATACCTGCTGGCGATCCCGGTGCCACGGCACCGGGTGCTCCGGCAGAAGGCGATCGTCTCCGGCATCCTCTCGGCGATAGCGCTGATCCTGTTGCCGTTGGTGTCGCTGATAGCCGGTGTCATCTGGTACGGCGCGGGTGACGCGATCAGCCCGACCGGGGACGCGGTGTCGTTCGGCGACAGTCTCATAGCGATGGGGCTGGCGACGGTCTACATCATCCTGCAGCTGGCGTGGGTCGCCGGACTGGCGATGCTGCTTTCGGTCGCCACCGACGCCCCGCTCGGCGCTGTCGGCGGTGCGGTGATCGTCGCGATCGTTTCGCAGATCCTCGACCAGATCACCGCGCTCGAAGGGCTGCGGGACTACCTGCCGACGCATTTCGGGTTCTCGTGGATGGACCTGATCTCGACCGACATCGACTGGACGAACATGGCGAACGGCCTGCTGTCGGCGGCGTTGTACGGCACCGTGTTCTTCCTCCTCGCGGGCCGCCGGTTCGCGAAGAAGGACATCACCAGCTGACACCTTCGGCGCCCCGCCGAAACCACGGGACCCACCCGGGAAGACGAATTGCCTTCCCTGGTGGGTCCCGTTTTTCACCGGCTGTGTCGACCTTCACCCAATAGCG
Organism: uncultured Actinomycetota bacterium; assembly: GCA_963766045.1. Classification (GTDB taxonomy): domain Bacteria; phylum Actinomycetota; class Actinomycetes; order Mycobacteriales; family Pseudonocardiaceae; genus Amycolatopsis. The sequence goes on from CAVXYN010000005.1 coordinate 7,747, forward strand.
GCAGAAACCGCCATTCATGCGCATGAGAACATTGATTTTCAGATCATCGACTCATTGGGTGAAAAGTTCCCTTTCGACTTCGCCGACCTGCGGGTAATCCTTATCTTGAAAGGGCGGTGGGGACGCGAGCGGAAAGCGGGGACGTCACCATGACCCAGTCGATCGAGATCCCGGTCCAGGAATTCGCCCTTGATTGGACCATAAAGGCGGACAAAGGTGGCCGCGTCGGATTCGCCGTCTCGGGCCGGGTGACGCTTCTCGACAACCGGCGTTTCTACAAGATCGACGGAGTGCTCTACATCGCCGAGGGCAGCACTTACTGCCGCGACATCGGCAACCCGCACCTGTTCGTCCGGCGCAACGGCGTCGAAGAATGCGGCAGGCAATGGGGCTGGGAGACCATCTGCACCCGCAAGTCGTGCAGCAGGCTGTGCGCGATGGACGCGTATTTTGTGCGTACCGGCTACTGGGCGCCCGCCGACCGGTCCATCCAGCTGAGCATCGGTGCCGAGCACGGCTGGAACCGGCGGCGGACCTTCAGCCCGACGATCACCGTGCGCCTGCCGGAGTAAGCCGCCGCACGAGCACATGCCGTCGACGGTCCCGGCAGGTACGGTCTGGCCCATGACCACCTCATCGATCCGTGTGGACGACGAGGGCGGGATCGCCGTCGTCTCCCTGCAGCACGGCAAGGCGAACGCGCTCGACACCGAACTGTGCCGGGAGCTGATCGTCCGGCTCGAGGACGTCCAACTCGGCGGGTACCACGCCGTCGTCCTCACCGGCTCGGGGTCGATGTTCTCGGCGGGCGTCGACCTCAAGCGCGTCCAGGACGGCGGCGCTTCCTACGTCGAGGAGTTCCTGCCCGCGCTTACGGACGCGTTCCTGTCGGTCTTCGGCTTCCCCGGTCCCGTGGTCGCGGCCGTCAACGGTCACGCGATAGCGGGCGGCGGAGTGCTCGCCGCCGCCTGCGACCGCCGGGTCTTCACCTCCGGCCCCGGCCGGATCGGGATCACCGAGCTACTCGTCGGCGTGCCGTTCCCGTTGGCGGCGCTGGAGATCCTGCGCTGCGGGTTCGGCGCCGACATCCTCGGCGAACTGGCTTTCCTCGGTGAGACCCATCAGGCTGAGGACGCGCTTCGCCTCGGGCTGGTGAACGAGGTGACCGAACCGGAGACCGTCCTGCCGCGAGCTCTGGAGCTGGCCGGGAAGCTCGCCGAGATCCCCGCGGCCGCGTTCGCGCATACGAAAGCGCAGCTACACCGGCCGTATCACGAGCGGATCGCCGAACACCGGACCGGCGACGACGCCCACGTCCTCGAGCTGTGGAGTTCGCCCGAGGCACTCGCGTCCATCAAGGCCTACGTCGACCGGGTGCTCGGCGACAAGGCCTGAGCGAGTCCCGGCCACCGGGACGACGTCCGGATAGCCGATTGCCCGCCGCCCTCGACTCTGTGAGTATCCGACGGCTGAAAAGGTCCGGATGGGGAGGACGCGAATGCGGAAGCTCGCGGGCGCATGGCCGGTTCTGGCGATCACGATTCTCACGCTGCTGGGGCTCACGCCCCCCGCGCAGTCCGCGCCGGAAGACATCAAGGACGCGCTCGGCCGCATTCCCGGACTGACCGTCCTGTCCGAGGATCCGGCGCCGACCGGTTACCGGTTCTTCAAGCTCGGCTATCTGCAGCCCGTCGATCACCGCCGGCCGGACCTTGCCGTCTTCCAGCAGCGATACACCTTGCTGCACAAGGAGTTCAGCGCGCCGACCGTGGCGTTCACGAGCGGCTACAACGTCTCCGACGCCCCCAACCGCTCCGAGCCGACACAGATCGTCAACGGCAACCAGCTGTCGATGGAGTACCGGTTCTTCACGCCGTCGCGGCCGGAGTGGCCGGACTGGGGCAAGGAGCTGACCATCTGGCAGGCGGCCGCCGATCAGCACCGCGCGGTGCAGGCCTTCAAGGCGATCTACCCGGGCAAGTGGCTGGCGACCGGCGGCAGCAAGGGCGGCATGACGGCGACCTACTTCCGTAGGTTCTTCCCGAACGACGTCGACGCGACGATCCCGTACGTCGCGCCCAACGACGTCATCAACTCGCACGACAAGTACAACCAGTTCCTGTCCAAGGTCGGCAACGACCCGGCGTGCCGCTCGGCGCTGAAGGCGATCCAACGGGACGTCCTGACGCGACGCGCCGAATTCGCGGCGCTCGCCGCGGCGGACGCGGCCAAGAACGGCTTCACGTTCTCGATCGTCGGCTCGGCCGACATTTCGCTCGAGATCTCGGTGATCGACTCCTACTTCGCCTTCTGGCAGTACCAGAAGCAGGCGGACTGCGCGTCGGTCCCCAAGGCGGGCGGCCCGGCGGCCGAGATCTACGCCTGGTTCGAACGCGTGGAATCCCTCAACACGTACTCCGATCAGAACCTCAGGGCCTTCGTCCCCTACTACTTCCAGGCGGCCTACCAGCTCGGCGCCCCCGAGTCCTACGAGAGCTATCTCCGGGACCTGATGCGGTACCCGGGCGCCAACGTGTCCCGCACGTTCGTGCCGAAGACGCTCCACATCCCGCGGTTCGACCACAGGGCCATGCCGGACATCGACTTCTGGGTGCGCTCGCAGGCGAAGCGGTTCCTGTTCATCTATGGCGAGAACGACCCGTGGGGTGCCGAACCGTTCGAGGCCGGCTTCGGCACGAAGGATGCGTACAGCTACACCGTGCCCGGCGGGAACCACGGCGCTCGGATCGCTCAACTTCCGGCGGCGCAGGCCGCGGAGGCGACGAACACCGTGCGGCGCTGGGCGGGGCTACCACCCGTCGACTCGGGCCTCACGGCACGCTCGGCGCCTGCCGGGTTCCCGGACTTCGACGCGGACCTGACCATGCTTGAGCGCCCGCGCCTCTGACCCCTCGTGAGTGGTAATGACGGTTAGAAGAATCATTACCACTCACGAGACGGCAGCGGCCTCTTCGCGGTTGACGCCGCATTTCACGGCGACGGACACCGGCTCTTCCTGGCCGATGAACGCGAAAGCCTTCCCTCCGACCTTCGGGACCACAACGTGGTCACCGAACGGGTAGGTCTCCTCCGCGCCCGGCTTGGCCAGGCAGTACTCGATCACTTCCTCGACGGTCATCACTCACCCCAGCACTTCCCGCCATCAGTCCTCTACTTGATGCCGGCCGCGTCCATTCCCCGCAGCTCCTTCTTCAGGTCCGAGACCTCGTCGCGCAGGCGGGCGGCCAGCTCGAACTGCAGGTCACGGGCAGCCTGCATCATCTGGTCGGTCATCTGCTGGATGAGGTCGGCCAGCTGGGCCCGCGGCATCCCGGAAACGTCCTTGTCGACGAGCATCCCGGAGCTGCGGACCCGGTCGCCCTGCTCGGGCTTCTTGCCCCGCGAGACGTTCCGGCCGGAACCGCCGACGGCGACCGACTCCGAATCCTCGGCCTCGCTGTAGACGCGGTCCAGGATGTCGGCGATCTTCTTCCGCAGCGGCTGCGGATCGACGCCGCGCTCCTCGTTGTAGGCGACCTGCTTGGCGCGGCGGCGATCGGTCTCGTCGATGGCGTGCTGCATCGAGTCGGTGATCTTGTCGGCGTACATATGCACTTCGCCCGACACGTTTCGCGCCGCGCGGCCGATCGTCTGGATCAGCGATGTGCCGCTGCGGAGGAAGCCTTCCTTGTCCGCGTCGAGGATCGCGACCAGCGAGACCTCGGGCAGGTCGAGCCCCTCACGAAGCAGGTTGATGCCGACCAGCACGTCGAAATCGCCCGCACGCAGCTGTCGCAGCAGCTCGACGCGGCGAAGCGTGTCCACTTCGGAGTGCAGGTACCGCACCCGGATACCCAGCTCGAGCAGGTAATCGGTGAGGTCCTCGGCCATCTTCTTGGTCAGCGTGGTGACCAGCACGCGCTCGTCCTTCTCGGCCCGATCGCGGATCTCGTGCACCAGGTCGTCGATCTGGCCTTCGGTGGGCTTCACGACCACCTTCGGGTCCACCAGACCGGTCGGCCGGATGACCTGCTCGACGAACTCGCCGCCGGCCTGGCCCATCTCGTACGGCCCCGGCGTCGCCGAGAGGTACACCGTCTGCCCGATCCGGTCGGTGAACTCCTCCCAGGTCAGCGGCCGGTTGTCGACCGCGCTCGGCAGCCGGAACCCGTACTCGACCAGGTTCCGCTTCCGCGACATGTCACCCTCGAACATCCCGCCGATCTGCGGGACCGTCTGGTGCGACTCGTCGATGACCATCAGGAAGTCGTCCGGGAAGTAGTCGATCAGGGTGGCAGGCGCCGTCCCCGCGCCACGGCCGTCGATATGCCGCGAGTAGTTCTCGATGCCCGAGCAGAACCCGACCTGGCGCATCATCTCGATGTCGTACGCCGTCCGCATCCGCAACCGCTGCGCCTCGAGCAGCTTGCCCTGCTTCTCCAGCTCGGCCAGCCGCTCCTCGAGCTCGATCTCGATGGCGCGGATCGCCCGCTCCATCCGCTCCGGGCCCGCGACGTAGTGGGTGGCCGGGAAGATCCGGACCTCGTCGACCTCTTTCACGATGTCGCCGGTCAGGGGGTGCAGGTAGTACAGCTTCTCGATCTCGTCGCCGAAGAACTCGACGCGGATCGCCAGCTCCTCGTACGCCGGGATGATCTCGACCGTGTCGCCGCGCGCGCGGAACGTGCCTCGTGCGAACGCGATGTCGTTCCGTGTGTACTGGACGTCCACCAATGCGCGGAGGAAGACGTCCCGGTCGAGCTGTTCGCCGACCTTGAGCATCGAGGACCGGTCGAGATAGGACTGCGGCGTGCCGAGACCGTAGATGCAGGACACACTCGCGACCACGATGACGTCGCGCCTGGACAGCAGGTTCATCGTCGCCGAGTGCCGGAGCCTCTCGACGTCGTCGTTGATCGACGAGTCCTTCTCGATGTAGGTGTCCGTCTGCGCGATGTACGCCTCGGGCTGGTAGTAGTCGTAGTAGCTGACGAAGTACTCGACCGCGTTGTGCGGGAACAGCTCCTTCAGCTCGTTCGCCAGCTGCGCGGCCAGCGTCTTGTTCGGCGCCATCACCAGCGTCGGCCGCTGGACGCGCTCGATCAGCCATGCCGTGGTGGCCGATTTGCCGGTACCCGTCGCACCCAGCAGCACGACGTCCTTCTCCCCCGCCTTGATCCGGCGTTCGAGATCGTCGATGGCCGCAGGCTGGTCACCGGCGGGCTTGTAGTCACTGACCACCTCGAACCGGCCACCGGTCCGGGGGATCTCGGTGACGGGCCGGTGGTCCGACTGGGCGAGCACGGGGTGTTCGGATGCGAAAGCCACGACGACAAGAGTAGGCGCAAGGTCCGACAGTTTCCGGTCCGCCTGGTCAGGGCCGGTAGCCGGTCACCTCGGTGACCTCGCCGTCGCTCACCTGGAAGAAGAGCAGGACGGCCGGCATCGGCCCGTCGTCATAACACTCCGCGACCACCCGGTCCGGACCGGTGGCGTGGACCTCGATCCGGGTGTACCCGGCCGCCGCGTCGGAGTGGGCGATGTGCTCGAGCACCACCTCGCGCGGCGCCCGCGGCGGCGGCGAAGGCAGGCCGTTGTCGGCGAAGAGCCGGTTCAGCTGGTCGGCGGCCGAGACCGCGCGCGGGAACCCGGCGAACGCGGCAGTCTGGACCACGACCTCGCAGACCTCCGCGGGAGCGAGCCCTGAGGCCAGCCCGGTCTTGAGGTGCACACTCAGCGGCGGCCCGACCATGCCAGCGGCGACGATCGCCGCGAGCGTCGCCGCTTCCCGGGTCCGGGAATCGAGCCCCGGACGCTCGTGGAGATGGCCGTACACGGTGCCGACGGCGAGCTCTCCGAGCGCGGGGATGGTCGCGAAGAGCGCGTCGAGCCGTTTCTCACCACCTTCGACGAGCTCCGCGAAGTTCTCCCGCCCACGACGGTGGAGTTCTTCCATCGGCTCCGGCATGTCGCCCTCCCTAGTGTCCTGCGTCGGAAATGCGGTGCGTATATCGGTGGATCCACGTTTCTGCCGGCGAGGCACCGGATCGCCGGAGTACCGGGTTGTACTCGGCCGGACCGGTAACGTCGCCGGCAGGAAGCTGGGCCGCCGATATACGCACCGGATTTCCGACGCAGGACACTGAGATCAGTCACAGCACGAGCAACAGTCACAACAATCGCAGTCACAGTCGCAACTGCCATGCGGTTTCCCGCTCCACGGACCGGGGAACGGGTCCCGGCAGCAGAATTGACACGAACAGCACATGTAGGTGGCGATCGCACACCCCGCGAAGAAGTTCCGCGACCGCGGCGGGACCCGGAACTTCGGTACCCAGCAGCCGCCTCCCTGTCCGTCGGCCGGAGGCCCACCGGAGCGCTTCCCCTTCTTCTTCGGCGGATCCTGCGGCGGACCTCCACCCGGCGCGCCTTGCGGCGGGGCTTGTCCCGGCGGAGGTACCTGCTGCCCACCCTGCGGATACGGGTGGTGCTGCTGGGGCGCCGGACCGGGCCCGATCCAGCCGGGCGGCGGCTGCTGAGGCCCGTGGCCGTGACCGAATGCCCGCCGCACGGCCTGACGCAGCTCGTGCACCAGCAGGACGTGCACCAGTGCGGGCTCGTCGAACCGCGCCTCGCGCAGCGCCAGTTCGATGCCGAGCACGGCGTCGTCACACAGCCGACGTGCCTCGGCGAGTCCGGTGCCGGTCGCGGTGAGCGGGTTCCACGCGCCCGCCGCCTCGTCCTCGGCGAGGTCCTCGACGGCATCGAGCAGATGGGCGGCCCGGCCGAAGAGCCTGCCTGCCTCGGCCAGTGGCGCGACGTTCTCGGGACGTCCGGCCAGGACGGCGGTATGCCCGAACGCGGCCGACGTCGCCAGCTCGGCCGGTTCCGTGGCGAGCACCGCCGAATCACCCAGCCGGACGGCGCGTTCGATCTCGCCCTGCCGGTCGACGGCCTCGGTCAGGACGGCGGTGTCGAAGCCGATCCGCGTTCCCGTCGACGTCCCTTGTGCTGCCCAGCGAGTGGCGACGCGGCGGGCAGCGACGGCCACGGTCCGGCGCGCGAAGGCACCGTCGCGGTCATCGACGTGATCGTTGATCTTGGCCGAGGCCAGCACCAGGGAGACCGCTGCCGCGAGCTGAGCGCCGCCACCCTGCGCGACGGACGTCCCCCGCATCGCGCGAAGCGGGCACGGCCCGGCGTCACGCCTGCCTTCCGCACGCGGCGACTGCGCTTCGACGAGCGCCGAGATGATCAAGCCGTCGTAGTTGGTGACCATGCGCGCGACGTGGCCGTGCTCGTCGCGCAACGCCAGGCACAGACCGCACAGATGCGCGAGCCAGTCCGCGTGGAGACCGTCGGAAAGCCGGTGACGGCAAGGTCTGATGATCCCGAACATGCGTGGTCTCCCCGAGGCACCCGTACGGCAGAACCAGCGCACCCTATCCGGCGACGCGGCGTTACTCCGGCGAAACGACGCTCTTTTGGACCAGCAAATGCGTGATCGTCCACCCGGTTGGGCGGTGCGCCCGGGTGCCGGAGCCTTCCAAGATGGGGCCATGACCGCGCTGCATCCGCCGAAAGTCGAGTTCTTCGACCCCGCCGAGAAGACCAACACCGACCCCAAGGGTGTCGTGAGGGACGTCGAGGAATACCGCGAAGAGCCTTTCGGGCTGTACATGGCGCGTCCGACCCCCGGGCGGAAGCAGTTCCACTACCTCGAGTCGTGGCTGCTGCCCGAGCTCGGCCTCCGGATCACCGACTTCTGGTTCAACGCCGGACACGAACGCGATCAGGACTTCTATCTCGACGTCGTCGACATCCGGCGTGAAGGCGGCGTCTGGGTCGTCACCGACCTGTATCTCGACCTGGTCCTGCGGGACAAGGTGTCGGTCGAGGTGATCGACACCGACGAACTCCTCGCCGCGGTCACGTCGGGGCTGCTGTCGCCGAGTGACGGCGAACGCGCGCTCGCGATCAGCCACGCGACCGTGGACGGTCTCGCCACCCACGGCCACGACCTGCGCGGCTGGCTGTCCACAAGGGACATCACCCTCGGCTGGCGCCGCCACTGAAGACGCCCGCGTCCATAGCGCGGGCCTACCGGTGGCCAAACGCCGCCAACAGGGCCTACCCGGCCCGTCGAGCCCCAACCGCGGCTACGTCACGTTGCCTCGTCCGCCCGAATCCGCCGCGGACACCCTGTTCGTCGGGGACGACCCGTCCGCACTTGTGCCGTACTTCACCGAAATGCGTCAGGTCGGTGCGATCGACAACGGGCTCGGCATCGAGAATTCCAGTCAGGGTATGAAGATCTGGCTGGCCACGGGCCGGAACGGAGCTTGGGACACGGTATGGCCGAAACTCACCGACTAGGGCTTCTGAGCCCCGCCGGTCCGCTCGCATCCGGTGCGCCACCTCGGTGGCACGTAGGGTGCGAGAGGACCGGCCCCCGAGGGATCTGTGAGGAATTGATGGAAGCCGCCAACGCGGCCGAAACACCGACTGCGTCCGGTACTGCGTTCGCCAGGCTTCCGGTGGTCCTGCTCGCCGCCGCGGCGGCGACGGCCCTGCTGGCGACGGCATGGCGGTACGGCTACTTCGGCGACGAACTGTACTTCCTCTCCGCGGGCAAGCGGCTGGCCTGGGGTTATGCCGACCAACCACCGGTGCTGCCCTTCCTGGCGTGGGCGATGGATTCCCTCGCGCCGGGCAATCTCTTCGTGTTCCGGCTGCCCGCGGTCCTCGCGACGGCCGCCGGCGTCGTGTTCACCGGGCTCATCGCGTACGAGCTGGGTGGTGACCGCAAGGCGCAGACCCGCGCGGCCGCGGCGTACGCGATCTGCGGGCAGTTCATCGGCAGCGGGCATTACCTGGCGACGTCGACCGTCGACCCGGCACTGTGGACGGTCGTCGGGTGGCTGGTGGTGCGGTGGATGCGGACCCGCGAGGACGACCTGCTGCTCTGGCTGGGTGTGGCCACCGCCGTCGCGTTGAACGTGAAGTTCCTCGTCGCCGCCTTCTGGATCGCCGCGGGGGTGGCGATCCTGGTCTTCGGACCGCGAGACCTGTTGCGCAGGCCCAAACTCTGGATCGGCGCGGGGATCGCCGCGATCTCGCTCGTGCCCACCCTGTGGTGGCAGGCCGCGAACGGCTGGCCACAGCTGGAGATGGGCGACGTTATCGCGCACGAGACAACCGGGGGCTGGACCGGCCGGGCCGGGTTCCTGCCTGCCCTGCTCACCGGCGCCGGGATCGGGATCGGCGCGCTCGGCGTCCTTTATGGACTTTCCGTACTGCTGTTCTCGGCCCGGTTGAGGGAATACCGGTTCCTCGGCTGGGCGACGGTCGGCGTGATCGGGCTGTTCATCCTGTCCAACGGCCGCTACTACTACGCGGCCGGGATGTTCGGGATCCTGTGGGCCGCCGCGTTCGTCCACATCGGACAACTCAAGCCCGCCCTGTGGTGGCGCTGGATTCCGACCTGGCCGGTGTTCCTGCTGTCCGCGTTGTACACCCTCCCGTACGCCCTGCCGGTGTGGCCAGCCACCTGGCTCGCCGAAGGCCGGGAAGTACCGCGTCCGGCCTACGCCCTGGAAGAGATCGGCTGGCCGGACCTGGCCAGGTCGGTCGCGGACACCTACCACCGGTTGCCGCCTGAACAACGCGAGCACACCACCGTCGTCACGGCCGGGTACTGGCAGGCGGGGGCGATCGACCGGTACGGGCCCGAGTTCGGGTTGCCCGCCGCGTACAGCCCCAGCCGGGGCTTCTGGTACTTCGGACGGCCACCCGAATCCGCGGACACCGTGCTGTTCGTCGGTCCCGATCCAGCCCGGCTCGCACGTTCCTTCACCGACGCCCGGATCGTGTCCCGGGTGGACAACGCGCTAGGCGTCCGCAACGTGAGCCGGGAAATGCCGATCTGGCTGGTCACCGGCAGGACCGCGGGCTGGGACGTGATCTGGCCGGGGCTGAGAGAATTCAAGGTGTGACGAGCGGGATCAGGGGGTCCAGCCGGTCGACTCGGCCCAGGCGTCGGCCCGGGTGAAGGCGGCGTCGACCCAGTCCTGCTTCTCCTCCGCGTACGCCATGACGGTTCCGTCGCCGGAGTGCTTCGCGGCCAGCTTGTTCTTGATCTCCGCGTAGGCGTCGCGTTCACCAGGGTTCGCCCGCAGCCATGCCGGGAACAACAGCGCCAGCCGCCAAGCCGGCGTCTCCTGGGACCGGACGTGCAGGTTGACCGGCCGACGCGGATCGCCACCTACGTGCAGCCGCTTCGGCCAGGTGCCCTCTTCATCGTGGGCGTCGTCGGCCCAATCGCCTTCCAACCTGGGGAAACCGGCGTCCGACAGCGTGCCGGACAGCTCGTCCGCGACGTCCAACGTGGACACCACCAGCTGGAGATCGACGATGTCCTTGGCCGGGAGGCCCGGAACGGCGGTCGAGCCGATGTGGTCGACGCGGATCGCCCGCTCCCCGGTCACCGTCCTGACGCGCGCGAGCGCCCGCTCGGCCTGCGCCGGCCACGACGGGTCGTACTGGGCGATCTTCGGCGACATCGGCGGCCGCGGCTTGCGCAGCCGGACGTTCGCCTCGAACGGCACCAGCCGGTCCGCCCACAGCGCGTCGACGTCGGCGAGCACGATGTCCGGCGCGCCGCTGTTGTCGAGCCAGACGTCGGCGACGGCCCGGCGCTGCTCGACGGTCGCCTGCGCCTTGATCCTGGCCCGGGCGTCCGCCTCGGACATCCCGCGGGCCTCGACCAGACGGCGGACCCTGATCTCTTCGGGCGCGTCGACCATGACGACAAGGTGGTACATCGGCGCGAGGCCGCCTTCGACCAGCAGGGGGATGTCGTGCACGAGGATCGCGTCCGGCGCCGAAGCGGCCATCAGCTCGGCCGTCCGGGCGCCGACCTTCGGATGCACGATCGCGTTCAGCCGCTTGCGGGACTCCTCGGTGGCGAAGGCCTTGGCGGCGAGCGCGGCGCGGTCGAGCGAACCGTCCGGTGCCAGGACGTCCTCACCGAACGCTTCGACGATCTCGGCGAGCCCCGGCGTTCCCGGCCGCACCACTTCCCTGGCGATCCGGTCGGAGTCGATCAGGACGGCGCCATGCTCGGAAAGCCGGTTCGCCACCGTCGATTTTCCGGCGCCGATTCCGCCGGTCAGGCCCACACGCAGCATGACGATCACCCTAGTGGCGCACCCGTCCCGGCCGCTCAGGGCACAGAAACCGGCGTCCGGCACATCAGGATGCGAAATGCAAGATCATTGTGACGCGTGACCCAACCTTTATGGGTGACACGCCGGGTGGTTACGGGGCTTTAGCGACTCGGTTGCGTACCGTGCGCGGCGAAGGTAGCCCACACGGAGGAAAGATGGCAGACGGGAAGCACGTCGGGAGGCACCGGCTCGGTACGCCGGGGCTGGTGCACTGTGTCATCCATCGCCCCGTGGCCGAGGCCCTCGCCGAATACCGGCGGACATGGCTCAGCGCGCTCATGGTTCCCGCCAAGCACAGCTTCGCCGGACTCCGCCGCAAGGCGCGTGCCGCCGCACTCGAACGCATCTGGGTGCCGTCGGTCCGCCCTGCCACTTCCTGAGCGGACCACCGCGCACCAGTGGTCCGGACCATGGCTGTCCTCTGTGGACGGTTGAGCTGATCCGGCCGTACGGCGGCATTCCCAAGGACGCTCCGGTGTCGTATCTTCGGCTGCGCAACCGCGACCCCGTCACGCCGTGGAAAGCGGTGTCCGCAAAGGAGGTTGGGCCGTGGCCACCCGGCATCTGTCGATGGACCCGGCCAACCGCAACGCCCGGGAGCGGTTCCTGGACGCCGCTTTGAACGTCCTGCTGGATCGCGGCCTCGCCGGTCTCTCCGTCCGCGCGGTCGCGGAACTCGCCGGTGCGTCGCCGATTTCGGTTTACACGCGGTTCGGCGGCCGCGCCGGCGTCATCGAAGCGCTGTACGAGCGGACGTTCGACCTGCTCCGGGAGATGTTCGAAGGTCTGCCGCCGCAGACCGCCGACGGGATCGCCGACCTGCTGACCGTCGCGGCCGCCTACCGGCGATTCGCGCACGACTCCCCCGCCCGGTACACACTGATGTTCGAGCGGCCGGTCGCGGGATTCAACCCCGATCCGGCACTGCGGTCCACGGTGGTCCGGACCGCGTTCGGGCAGTTCATCATGCGGGTCTCGCGGGTCTGCCCGGCCGGAACGGACCCGCGGTCCGCCGGCTACAGCCTTTGGGCGGTGATGCACGGGCTGGTGAGCGCGGAGCTGACGATCGGCTCGAAATCGCCGCTGACCGGCTGGTACCTGTTGCCGACCGAGGCCGCGCACGAGGAGATCTACCTGACCGGGGTGCGCTCCATGATCGGCGGTCTGGCGCTGCGAAACCCCGGATTCGATCCGAATGTCGATTCGGGACCACCTCGTTCGACGCAGAGGTATGACTGACATTGTGAACGAGCCGACCTCGACCAAGAACCTCGACCGATACGGGTCCCCGGAACTGCCGTGGAGCCGCGTTCGCGACGTCCTCGACGCCGACACGCCCACTGCCGACCTGACGTTCTTCGTGACGACCGTTCGACCTGACGGACGACCTCACTCGGCAGGCGTCGGGGCCGTTTGGGTCGACGACACGCTGTATTTCAAGGGTGGTCCGGAAACGCGCAGGTCGCGCAACCTGGCGGAGAACCCCGTGTGCACCATTTCGGTGCGCTTGCAGGGCATCGACCTCACACTGGAGGGCGAGGCCGACCGCGTCACCGACTCGGCGACGTTGGAGCAGGTGTCGGCCGTCTACCGCACGGGCGGCTGGCCGGCCACTGTGGAGGGTGACGCGCTCACGGCCCCGTACAGCGCCCCCAGCGCCGGCCCTCCGCCGTGGCACCTGTACCGGTTCGTCCTGCACCGTGCCATCGCTGTGGCCTCAGCCGAGCCCCACGGCGCCACTCGCTGGGACTTCGCGCATTAACCTGGGACTACACCGACCGGACTGTCAACCGGCCGGGCACCTGACGGGTTTCCCGCTTGGCGACCTTGGGGGTCGTGAGCAGTGGAGCGGCCCTCGGGCGCTATGAACGGTCCGTTCCTAGCGTCCGGCGCAGGTAGGTGAAGTGCGTGAGGGTGGCCCTCACGCACTCCCCGGTCACGCACTCCCGGCCCCAGACGCGACCACGGGCGGCCGAGTGGTCCAGTCTCGTGAGTGGTATTGACGGTTCTAACCGTCGATACCACTCACGAGTAAGACAGCGGCCCCGGTCCACAAGGGACCGGGGCCGCTGTCTGTCAGCTACTGGCTAAGCGTGGATCACGCGCCACCGGAGAGCTTCTCGCGGAGAGCCGCGAGCTGCTCGTCGCTGGCAAGCGTGCCACCGCTCTTGGCCTCGGCCGGAGCGGAGGTGTAGCTCTGCTCGCCGGCGTCGCCGCCACCGCTGGTGACACCGGTCGCGGCGTCGGCAGCTGCCTCGGCGTCGGCCTCGGCGGCCTTCACGACCTGCTTCATGTGAGCCTCGTAGCGGGTGTGAGCCTCGGCGTACTGACGCTCCCACTCCTCACGCTGCTTGTCGAAGCCGTCCTGCCACTCCTGGGTGTCCGGGTCGAAGCCTTCGGGGTAGATGTAGTTGCCCTCGGTGTCGTACTCGGCGGCCATGCCGTACTGGGTCGGGTCGAACTCGGTGTCGGGGGTGACACCCTCGTTCGCCTGCTTCAGCGACAGCGAGATGCGACGGCGCTCGAGGTCGATGTCGATGACCTTGACCATCACGTCGCCGTTGACCTGGACGACCTGCTCCGGGATCTCCACGTGGCGCTCGGCCAGCTCGGAGATGTGGACCAGGCCCTCGATGCCCTCTTCGACGCGCACGAACGCACCGAACGGAACGAGTTTGGTGACCTTGCCCGGCACGATCTGGCCGATCGCGTGGGTGCGGGCGAACTGGCGCCACGGGTCTTCCTGGGTCGCCTTCAGCGACAGCGAGACGCGCTCGCGGTCCATGTCGACGTCCAGAACCTCGACCGTGACCTCCTGGCCGACCTCGACGACCTCGGACGGGTGGTCGATGTGCTTCCAGGACAGCTCGGACACGTGCACCAGGCCGTCGACGCCACCCAGGTCCACGAAGGCACCGAAGTTGACGATGGACGACACGACGCCCTTGCGGACCTGGCCCTTGGCGAGCGCGTTGAGGAACTCGCTGCGCACCTCGGACTGGGTCTGCTCAAGGTAGGCGCGGCGGGACAGGACCACGTTGTTGCGGTTCTTGTCCAGCTCGATGATCTTCGCTTCGAGCTCACGGCCGACGTACGGCTGAAGGTCGCGCACACGGCGCATCTCGACCAGCGAAGCGGGCAGGAAGCCGCGCAGGCCGATGTCCAGGATGAGGCCGCCCTTGACGACCTCGATGACGGTGCCCTTGACGGGCTCGTCCTTCTCCTTGAGCTCCTCGATCGTGCCCCAGGCGCGCTCGTACTGCGCACGCTTCTTGGACAGGATCAGACGGCCTTCCTTGTCCTCCTTCTGGAGAACGAGGGCTTCGACCTCATCGCCGACGGTGACAACCTCAGCCGGGTCGACATCGTGCTTGATGGACAGCTCACGCGAGGGGATGACGCCCTCGGTCTTGTAGCCGATGTCGAGCAGGACCTCGTCGCGGTCGACCTTGACGATCGTGCCTTCGACGATGTCGCCATCGTTGAAGTACTTGATCGTCTTGTCGATAGCCGCGAGGAAGTCTTCCTCCGACCCGATGTCGTTGATGGCGACCTGCGGGGCCCCAACGGGGGCGGTCGGGGCGGTGGCGGTGTCGGTGGTCATTAGGCGGGTTGCTCCGGTGGATGGGAAGTAGTGGGTTTGCAGTTTTGGGCGCGACGGGCTCTTCCGACATGAGGCGACCACATATGCAAACGTCCACAGGGAACGACCGCGAGCATCACCGCATACGGTGCGCGACCCCCTGACCCGGTCGCTGGGCGAACCGGGGGAAAGAGTAGCGCGAACCCACTGCGCTAACAGATATCCTACGCGGCCGCCTGTACACGGCACAATCAGGGTCGCCGCCGCGATCACCTCGGGCGGATAAGCTGTCCCGCGAAGCCCTGACCTGGGCCTTGACCTGGGGAAAGGATACCGGTTTGAGTCAGCAGCCCGCCACCGAGCAGGAAACCGCGGCCGAGAGGCACGCCCAAGCGGAGCAACGACTCGGCACGACCGGAGTCGCCTACCGGGCTGTCTCGGCGCCGGAGGCGACCGCCGCGAACCTGGCTTGGTGGGACGCGGACGCCGACGACTATCAAGCCACGCACGGCGGCTTTCTCGGCGACGCGGACTTCGTCTGGTGCCCGGAAGGCGTCCGCGAAGCCGACGTCGCACTTCTCGGTGACGTCGCGGGCAAACGGATCCTCGAGGTCGGTTGCGGACAGGCGGCGTGCTCGCGCTGGCTCACCGCCCGGGGCGCGGACGCGGTGGCGACCGATCTCTCGGCAGGCATGCTCCGGCACGCGCGGGAGGGAAACGCGCGGACCGGCATGGCCGTCCCACTACTGCAGGCGACCGCGGAGTCACTGCCGCTCGCGGACGCGAGTTTCGACGCCGCCTGTTCGGCCTTCGGCGCGATCCCGTTCGTGGCCTCGGTGGACGTCGTGTTCGCTGAAGTGCACCGGGTACTGCGACCGGGTGGCCGCTGGGTGTTCTCGGTGACCCATCCGATGCGCTGGATCTTCCCCGACGACCCCGGCCCGCAGGGCCTCACCGTCACCCAGCCTTATTTCGACCGGACGCCCTATGTGGAGGTCGACGAAGACGGCGTCGCGACCTACGTCGAGTACCACCGCACCGTCGGCGACTACGTGCGCGCGCTCGCCGATGCCGGGTTCGCGCTGACCGATCTCATCGAGCCGGCCTGGCCGGAGGGCCACTCCCGCGTTTGGGGACAGTGGAGCCCGTTGCGCGGCAAGCTGTTCCCCGGCACGGCCATCTTCTGCACTCAGCGGGGATGACTCCGGACAGCGAACGACAACGGGCGCGGTTCGCCGCGCTCGACCCGTTGCTCCCGCCCACCTCGTCGCTCATGCGCGGCGAACCGATCGAAGCCGCAGGTGCCGTCGGGACGATCGCGCATATCCGGTTCGCGGCGGGTACCTGGCAACGCCTCTGGGGACCGGCGCATCTGGTGATCCTCTCGGCGATCCTCGGACCGGACGCCGCCGCGGGGATGAGCGCACTGCTCGGCATCCTGCGCGAGCGGATCGCGCTCGCCGATGTCGAACCGGATTCGGCGTGCACCGTCACCTGGCCCAGCCGGGACGTCGAGGTGGCCCGCGCTCTGCTCGATCACGGTTTCGCTCCGCAGCTCGTGCTCGCCGTCCGCGCTCCGGCGCCGGGTGAGCCGCACGCCGTGCCCGGGGTGACGATCCGGGGATCGGCCGGCGGGGATCTCGAGGAGATCGTTGAACTCCGGTTCGAGGAATTGCGCTATGCGTCTTTCGTCGGGCACGGCGTCGTCCGTCCGGACGCCAAGGCGTTGCTCACCGACGAGGTCCGCCGCGGACTGCAGTTCGGCGGCCGGGTGTGGATCGCCGAAGAGGGCGGCGTAACCGTCGGGATCGTGAGCGGCGGCAAACGATCACCTGTCCCCGGCGATGCTCTCGACGGACGAGTGCGGTCCGGCGAATGGGGCTACATAGGCACTCTGGCCGTCACGAACGCCGCGCGCGGACGCGGAATCGGTCGCGCTTTGACGGCGGTCGCGCATGATGAACTGTTCTCGCCGCCGATGCGCGGTACGTTCGTTTCGTACAATCCGGCCAATCCGCTTTCCCCGGTGTTCTGGCACCGGCAGGGCTATCGTCCACTATGGACGACGTGGGCGGTCAGCCCGGCCACGGCCCTGCGTCAGCGATGACCGGCGCGATCTCTCTGGGGACGGGATGGAAATCGAGAAGACCTTGTTCGACGCGCACCGGACGCGGTTCGCGGCGATCGATCGCCTGCTGCCCGAGGCGGGCCCACCGCCGCCCGTAGGCGAACGCGTGGACGCGGCGACGGCCGCGGGCGTCCAGGTGACCGGGGTCGTGCAGCGGCAGCTGCACGGTCCGGACGACGTCGAACTGCTCTGGTCGGCCGCGGATGTGCGACAGCTGTTCCCGTTCATCGGGAATACCGGCACCGAGGGCATGGACGTCCTGCTGCGCGCGTGGCGGACGTGGATGGACGACGAATCCCCCGGTGACGATTCGTCCTGCGTGGTCAACTGGCCGAGCCGCGACGCCGAGGCGATCCGCGCCTTCCTCGACCACGGGCTGGTGCCGATGTCGGCGCTCGCCGTGCGCACGGGCTCCCCCCGGGAAGGGCCGGCCGCGGACGGTGCGGCGATCCGCCGCGCGGGTCCGGCGGATTTCGACGAGGTGCTCAGGATGGCCGTGTCGACGCACGACTACATCGGCCAGGTCGCCACCCGGCAGCGCCCGAACGCCGCGGAACTGCTCGGCCCGGCGCTGGAACGCGCACTGGACAAGGACGGTCCCCTGGTCTGGCTGGCGGAACGGGACGGCGAGATCGCCGCGTTCGCGCACGCCGCGTGGATCGAGTCGACGCCCGGGTCGGCCGAAGCCGAACTGCTGCCCCACGGGCGCTGGGGATACGTCAACAACGTCGTGACGGTGCCCGGCCTGCGCGGGAGCGGCCTCGGGCAGACCCTGATGGCGGTGGTGCACAAGGAGTTCGACGGCGAAGGCGCGGACGGCACCTACCTCTACTACAACCCGACCAACCCGCTCTCCTCGGTGTTCTGGCACCGGCAGGGCTATCGTCCACTGTGGACGTCCTGGGAGATCCACCCGGCTTCGGCGCTGCGCTAGCGCGTAAAGGAGTCCGGAAGATCGTCCGGATTGCGGTGGTTTCGTCACTCTTGGGTGTGACCTGGGCCCCCCTAGCTTGCCCGGGCAGCAGGTCGGGACCAGTATTTGAACTGACCAGTCAGTTCAAATCAGGGGGTCCTCGTGCGGGTTCAAGCCGACAGGGTGTCCGTCAACGGGCCCCACGGCACACTGCTGGCACCCACCTCGCTCACCGTCTCGGGCGGCGAGCTGGCGATCGTGCACGGTGAGCCGGGAGTCGGCGTCACGGCCTTCGGCCTGGCGCTCGCCGGACGGCTGAAGCCCACCACCGGGGCGGTGACCGTCGACGGTGACCCGCGTCGCGTGGTGGCCGTCGTTGACTCCCCCGGGGTCAGCGAACCCGATGGCGCGTTGCCGCTGCAGGTCGTCGTCGGCGAGGAACTCGAACTGGCGAAACGTCCGGCCGGCAAGGCCGCCGTCGCGCGTTGGCTCGCCGAGAACGACGTCGCCGCCTTCGCGTCCACTCGTTTCGAGAACATCGAGCCGGTGACGCGCACCCGCCTGCTCACCGCGCTGGCCGCGAGCCGCGAGAGTGTCGAGGTGCTCGTGCTCGACACCCCGGACCGGCACACCAGCGACGTCGACGGCTGGACGCGGATCGCCCGTGAGCACGCCGAGCGTGGGCTCGCCGTCGTCGTGCTGATCGCGACCACGCCCGTTTCGGCGCTGCCGGAGAAGCCCGCCTTGCTCGGCAGTGTCGAGCAGCCCGAACCCCTCCGCTGTGCTCCCGACGAACCGGCATCCGACGAACCAGAGCCGGACAGCACCGAAGACAACGGCTCCGAAGGAGACCAGGAATGAACCCCGTCCGGATCGCCGCCAACGAGCTGCGACGGCTGACCGCCGGCACCCTGCCGAAGCTCGCGATGGCCGCGTTCGTCCTGGTCCCGCTGCTCTACGCCTCCTTCTATCTCTACGCGAACTTCGACCCGTACTCGCGCCTCGACAAGCTCCCCGCGGCGGTGTTCACCACCGACGCGGGCGCGAAGGATTCCGCCGGTGCGGAGCGCAATGTCGGCCGTGAGGTGACCGACGAGCTGGTCAAATCCGGCACCTTCCAGTGGCACGAGGTCTCCCAGGAGGAGGCCGCGAAGGGCGTTCGTGACGATACGTACTCGTTCGCCATCGGCATCCCGCGCGACTTCTCCGCGGCGCTGCTCTCGTCCGGGAACTTCCAGCCGCAGCAGGCGACGATCACACTGACCACCAACGACGCCAACAACTACCTGTCCGGCACCATCGCGAAACAGGTGGCCGAGCAGGTCCGCAAGACGATCGCCGAGAAGGTCGGGAGCGAGGCAGCGGACAAGTTCCTGGTCGGGTTCTCGACGATCTACGGCAAGATCCAGGAGGCGTCGACCGGCGCCACGCAACTCGCCGACGGCGCCGGGCAGCTCAAGTCGGGTCAACAGCAGCTGGCCGACGGCGCGGCTCAACTCGCTTCCGGAAGTTCGCAGCTGGCGACCGGGCTCGGCACCCTGCGCAGCGGCACCGCGCAGCTGCCGGATCAGACGAAGCAGCTCGCCGACGGCGCCGGTCAAGTCGCCGACGGGAACCAGAAGGTCGCCGACGCGGCCGCGCTCGCCGCGGGTGCGTCCGGCGACATCCAGACCAGGCTCGACGGCTATCGAAACCAGCTCGCCCAGGATCTGCGCGACGCCGGTGTCCCCGACCCACAGGTTCAGGAGATCCTGGGCAGGCTCGACCAGCTCCGTTCGCCGGTGGACCAGGCCAACGCGAAGATCCAGACCGCGAACGGCCAGCTCGCTCAGCTCGCCGCCGGTGCGCGTCAGGTGTCCGATGGGGCGCATCAGCTCGCCGCCGCCACCCCGCAGCTCACCAGCGGGATCGCGCAGGCCGCCGACGCGTCGGGCCAGATCCGGGACGGCGCCACGAAACTGAGCGACGGCGAGCGGACCGCGGTCACCGGGACGAACCAGCTCGCCGACGGTTCGGTGCAGCTGCAGGACGGGCTCGCCGCCGGGCTCAAACAGATCCCGAACCCCGACGACCCGACCCGCGCGGCCACGGCCAACACCATCGCGGATCCGGTCGCGGTCAGCTCGTCCGGTGTCGCCTCCGCCGGGACGTATGGCGCGGGTCTTGCCCCGTTCTTCATCTCGCTGGCGACCTGGATCGGCGCGTTCGTGCTGTTCCTGTTGCTGCGCCCGCTGTCCACCCGCGCGCTGACCGCCGGTGCCTCGCCGTTCCGGGTCGCGCTCGGCGGCTGGCTTTCCTCGGCACTGCTCGGGGTCGCGCAGGTGATCGTGCTGTTCGGCGCGGTGACCTGGCTGGTCGGCATCGACGTCGCGCATCCGCTGGGCGCGATCGGGTTCGCCGTGCTGGTTTCGCTGACCTTCACCTCGGTGGTGCACGCGCTCAACGCCTTCTTCGGCGCTGTCGGGAAGTTCCTCGGCCTGGTACTGCTGGTGCTGCAGCTGGTCAGCGCGGGCGGGACGTTCCCGTGGCAGACCATCCCGGACGCGCTGTACCCGCTGCATATCGTGCTCCCGATGGGCTACGCGATCGACGGGTTCCGGCACCTGCTCTACAGCGGGGCGTCCATGGAGATCCTCGGCGACATCGGCGTACTGCTCGCCTACCTCGTCGGCGGGATCCTGGTGTCCACCTTGGCCGCGCGCAAACGCCGCACCTGGACGGTTTCGGCGCTGAAACCCGAGCTGGCGTTATGACCAGCCGGGGTGAGGCGACGAAGCAGAAGCTGTTCGAGGCGACCTTGCGGCTTTCGGCCAGCCGTGGCCTCGTCGGGCTGACGGTGGACGACATCGCGGCCGAGGCGGGGGTCGCCAAGGGCACCGTCTACTACAACTTCGGCAGCAAGGACCGTCTGGTCGACGCCCTGCTCCGGTACGGCGTCGGCGTGCTGGCCCAGCGGCTGCGCGAGGCCGCGGGCGACGGTGACCCGATGGAGATCATCGAGTCGCAAGTGGACAGTGCACTGGGGTTCATCGCCGAATATCCCGGTTTCTCGCAGATCCTGGTCAGCGAGATGTGGCGGACGCCCGGTCAGTGGCACGAGACGCTGACGCTGCTGCGCGAGGAGATCATCTCGATCGTGCGGGAGCAGCTGCACCGCCTCGAAACCGCCGGGAGACTCCCCGAGGGTGTCCAGATCCAGACCGCCGCGGCGGGGTTGTTCGGGACGATGCTCGTGGTCGCGCTGGACTGGCAGGTGTTCCAGCCCAAGCGGACCCGAGCCGACGTGCGCGAGTCGGTGATGGTCCTGATCCGAGGCCTCGGCAAGAGCTGAACGGACGCTGTCTCAGCTCTCCGGGGGCTCGTCGGGCGCGGCGGCCGAAGCGGTGGCGGGGTCGCGGACCCATTTGAGCTTGACCTCGAAGTTCCCGTCCAGCCCCGTTTTCGCGATCACGGCACCTGCCTGCGCGGTCAGCTTCACGCCGAACTTGATCTCGACCTCGTCCGGTTTCCTGGACATCGACTGGAACGTCCCCAGCGCCGACACCGCCGCTTCCCGCACGTTCACCAGAGCCGCCTCGAACGAACTCTTGGCGTCGTCGATCAGGCTGCCACGGGAAACCGGGGCGGTGCCCGGAACGTGATCGACCTCCACGACCACCGAACCGCCGCCTTCGAGCGGGAACCGCGCCAGGTCGTTCACTCAGTGCTCCTCACTGTCCACAGGGGATGTCCAGCCACTGGTCCTCCGGGATGCTCATCCGGACTTCTTCGAGCTGTTTCAACAGGGTGTCCAGCCGTTCCGTATTGCTCAGGTATTCGAGAACGGCCCGGTGGAACGCGCCGCTCATCGTGGCGGGCATCAGGTCGGACGCGTCGAAGCACAGCTCCGGAGCGAACGTCAGCGTGTCCGCGATCCTCTTGCTGACCTGGTCGGCGTAGACGTCCGGGCCGACCTTCCGGTTCACGGAGAACGCGTTCGCGCGCGGGATCGCCGGCCAGATCCGTTGTGCCTTTTCGGAAGCGAGGTACGAGATCAGCTTTCGCGCCTGCGGGGTATCGCGGAACATCCCTGCCAGGTCGGCGGACACCTCATACGCGTCGCGACCGGGAAAGCGCAGGAAGTCGAAATCGGAGCCGGGGCGCGGAGAGGTTCCGTCGGCTCGTTCGAGGTCTTGGTACCGGCTCATGATGAACGACGCCTGATGTTCGAGCATGCAGCCGGGCGGGGTCGCGAACATCGGTTTGCCGGCGTCCGCGAAATCGGTGAACAGCGCCGCCGCCGTACCGCCCCGGACGGTGCCGGGCGCCGCGACCATCGAACCCCAGTCCTGCCAAGCCTTTTTGACTTCGGGCGAGTTCCACTCCAGCTGTCCGGACGACCAGGCACGGTAAACACCGGGTCCCGCCGAATGCAGCAGGATGTCCTCGATCCAATCCGTTCCCGGCCAGCCCGACGTCGGCGGAGCGCCCATGCCGACGCACCACGGGGTGCCTCCCGTCGCGGCCAGGTTCGTACTGAACGCAAGGAGATCCGCCCAGGTCGTCGGTTTCGGACCGGTCAGCCGAGCGGGGTTGTACCAGATGAGGCTCTTGAGATCGGCCTTGACCGCGACCGCGTACTGCTTCGTCTTGCCGATCTTCTGCAGGGTGAGCCATTGCTGCCCGTACGAATCAGCGGCAGAACCCTCTAGGACGCCGTCGAGCGGCAGGAGGTCTCCCGATTTCTCGTACTTCGCGAGCACTCCGGGATTGGGCAGGACCGCCACGTCCGGCGCCGTGCCCCGTTGGACGTCCGACGCGAGGACCTGCTCGATCGCCCGCGTCCCTTGATAGTCGTAGTCGATCCCGGTGTCGGCCTTGAACGCGTCCAGCACCTGGCGGAACGCCTTCTCCTCGTTCTCGGTCCACGACGCGAGCACGCTGACCGTCTCGCCGCCGGCGGACGCCGAGCAGCCGCCTGCGAGCAGGGACAGGGCCATGACCAGTGTGAGCAGTCGTTTCATGGGCGGTACCGGTATTCATCGATCCGGGCGTACAGACCGAGCAGGACCAGCCCGCCTGCCAGCACGGTCCCGGTGGGGATCAGGAATTCCCGTCCACCGGATTCCGCGGCCTCGGCCGCGTCGGCCGCCACGGCCTTGGCCCCGGTGGTGACCGTGCGGGTGTCCGTCACGACCGTGGTGGCCGGCCGGATCCCGGCGCGGAACGCGTCGACGCTCACGCCGCAGCCCTGCGCCTCATCACAGAACCCGCTGAGGAGTTCGGCGAGCCGTCGCTGCCCCTCGTCGTCGGCCGTCTTGATCTGGGCGTTCCAGGCGGTGGCCACGCCATCCAGCCGGGCACCGACCGAGTCCAGCCGGCTCCGGCTGACCAGCGTGAACACCAGCGCCACCCCGATCGCGGCGATCAAGACCGTCGCGAGCAACAGCGGGACATTCGCCGTCCGGCGGAACCGTTTCTTCAGGAACACCTGGGTCAGCACGAGCAGCACCAGCAAGGCGAGCACCGGCAGGAGCCACAACGGGAGCATCCCGGGGCTCATCCCCGTCGAGGCCAGCTGCGCGTCCAGTGCCTCACGTTGCTTGCCCTGCAAGGATTCCAGCTGCTCGAGGACACCATCGTTCGCGTGCAGCAGCCGTGAGGCGTTCCAGAGGTCGACCGCCCCCAGCACCACCGCGTCCGGCTGGCGGAAATGAACATCGGCCTGGCCGAGGGCGGCAGAGTAAGCGGCGACCTGGCCTTCCACCACCTGCAGTGCGCTGCCGCCCGGCTCGGCCGCCTGGTTGAACTCCGCGACCCGCGCGAGACTCTGGCTCGCCAGCGCGAGCTGGTTCATGTACTCCTGTCCGGGTCCGGCGAGTTTCGCCTCACCGGAATCGAAACTCGCGATCGCGGCGGCGTCGGCGGCCACCAGCGCGGCGCGGGCGGCGCTCACCTCCAGCACGGCCTGCGTCGTCCGGTCCCGGACGGTCTCCGCGCTGTTCTGGACATTGTGGAATGCCCACAGCGAAACCACGAGAACGGCCAGAACGAGCACCAGCAAGCCGGCACGGAGCCGGACCAACGTCACTCGTGTCGCCGTCTGCCTCACGAGACCGCCCCGGCGAACGGTTTGCCACAGCCGACGCAGAAGTTCGCTCCCGCCGGGGAAAGCGCGGGACAGTGCTCGCAGGTCCGCGGCGGCACATCCGGCTGGGAAGTTACGACCTGCTCTTCGTCACCGGACGCGATCCGGGAAATCCTGGAGACGCGGGAGATCAGCACCTGCAGGATCTCGCTGCGCGTCACTTCCGCGCGCAGGTGCACGATGCCCCTCTCCACATCGTCGAACTCTACGACGCGCGCCAGCCGATTGAGGATTTCGTCGTTGCCGGCTTCGGCCGCCAGCGCGGCCGCACGCCCCCACTCCCGCTCGGCGCCTTCGCGATCGTCGGCGGCGTAGGCGTCGCCGCCCGCGGTCAACGCGTCCCCGAGGTCGGCCTGGACGGTGTACTTCAGGATCATCGGGTGGATCAACGTCGGCGGCAGCGGATCGTGCGTCCACTGCCCGGCGACGACCAGCGCGTCGTCCGAGACCTCCGCACCCGGCACCGGCAGAAGCTCCACCCAGGCGAGCTGTCTGTCCTGCCCGTGGTTCGGTTCCAGATCCGGGTCGAGATCGAGGATGAGCTGGTAGTCCCTGATCTCCTCACCGGAGAAGGACCCGAGCGAGAGCTCGAACTCGCGAAGGCCGGTCTCGCGGCATCGATCGGTGAGGTCGTATTCGTTGGGGAGGACCTGTTTCACCGAGCGCAGCGCGCTGTAGGGCATCGTGCCGATGCGCAGGCGGACGTCGGGCAGCACCTTCGTCATCGCGCTTTCCACCAGCTGCCGGAAGTCCTCGGCGAGCCGGTCGTCCTCGACGACGGAGTCGACGTCGCCGCGCAGCACCTTGACGATTTCGGTGAGTTCGGCGGGTTCCCAGCCGTCGCCGATCCCCCTGGCGTCGCAGACGAACCTGCCCTCGCAGGTGTTGAGGACGGTGGTCAGATCGGCGCGGGTCTGCGAATCGTTGCGGCCGTCGGTGAGAAGGATGGCGTGGCGGACGGCGTCGGGGGCGCGTTCGAAGAGGTCTCGTGCCTTGGCCAGCCAGGTGCCCATCGCGGTGCCGCCGACCGCGGCGAGGTGCTCGACCGCGGCTCGCGCTTCCCTCCGGGTGTCCACGGAAGCGGTCATCAGGGCGTCCTCGGCCGGATAGATCATCTTCGCCCGGTCGGTGCCCTGGACGACCGCGAACTGGACACCGTCGGGAAGGACGTCGATCGCCGCCGCGGCCGCACGCCGGGCTTCGCCGATCTTCGTGGAGGGAAACCGCATCGAACTCGAGCAGTCGATCAGGAGGACCTCGGCGGCCGACTCGGCGACCCGCGCCTCGCCGCCATGCGAGACGACCCGGACGATGGCCATCATCGACCGGTCGCCCGCGGCCAGGAACTTGTTCTGGTGTACTTCGAGGTCCAGGTTCGGTTCCCCGCTCATCGCTCCCCTTTCAGTCCGGGGTGAACCCGCGACCGCGATGGACGTCGGCAGGGCGCTCGCCGGTAATTCACCTCACGACTGACTGAGACGGCGCCCTGCCACCGCAATCGCGGGGCCTTCGGCCGGGGCGGGTTCACACCTATGGTCACCTTTCGAGTCCCTCTCAGCTCCGCCTGCCAGCCATCACACCAGCGTCGCCGGTCTGACCGAGTTGGCGAGATCGATCAGGACGTCGTGCTGCGCGGCCGTTGGCGTCCGGCGGGCGAGCCGCCGGTACGAATCTTCGAGCACGGTACGCGCGCCTGTCTCGTCCTGCCGCAGGATCTCGCCGTCGGTGATCCCGTCCCGTCCGGTGAGGACACCCGCCAGCCCTGTCTCGCGGACGGCCGCCACCAGCCGTTCCCGTGCGTCGTCCTCGAGGTCCAAAGCGGACAGCCGGACGACGGCGTCGTCGAGTTCGGCCGATTTCGGGAGGTCTCCGGTTTCCGGCATGGTTCCGGACAGCACACGAACCCCGGCGATCCGCGCCGCCTCGTCGTAGCGCGAGAACTCCGGTACCTGGTCGAGGATGTCGACCGCTGCTGCCCGGTTCCCGCGCAGCAGCCGGACCCGCGCGAGGCCGAACGCCGCACTGACCTGCGAATGATCCCGTGCCCACAAGGCGTCGTAGTAACGTTCGGCGGCCGCGGCACCATTGAGGTGCTCTTCGCACAGGCCGAGAGCCAGCTTCGGTGTCTCCTCGCCGGGAATGTCGCGGTACACCGCGTCGAACCGGGTCTTGGCCTCGGCGAAATCCCCCTCGCCCAAGGCGATCAGGCCGCGATGCCACGCCACCCGCCAGTCGTGGGCCGCCCGGCCGCCGAGCAGTCGTTCGGCTTCACTCGTACAGGCCGCCGCCCGGCCGGGTTCGCCGAGTTCCAGATGCGCCCGGCATTTCCGCAGTTCGACCTCGACCGAACTCCGGGCCTTGTCGAGTTTCTTCAGCAGCCGTCCCGCGTCGGGAGCGCGGACCGTGCGCAGGAACGACAGCTGCGAGTCGTCCGGATCCTCTCGGGGCACCGGCAGGCCGACCGCGACCTCGGCCGCCGATGGCCGTTGATCGAGCGACACCGACATCCCGGCGGTCCAGTGTTCCAGTGGAGGCGCCTGGCCGAGACCGGCGTCGAGCAGGACGGCCGGTTCGGTGAACAGCGTCGAGATCGCCGGACGGGATTGCCTGTCCCGCAACGAAAGTACCTCGTTGAGGACGCCGTCCAGCTGGACGAGCATCTCGTTCGCGGTGGCGAACCGCTGCTCGAACGGGGCTGTGGCACGGTCGAGGACGCGACTGAAGGACTCGATGCCGAACTGGATGCCACGCGCGTTGCCGGTGACAGACCCGCCGTCGCTGGCGACGTACAGCTCGCGCAGCGTCACGCCGATGGTGTGGATGTCCGAGCGGACGGTCAGCCCACGTTTCGCCAACTCGTCGGCGGAGACCTGATAGGGCTCCGTGCCGACGATCGGGCTGGTCTCGTCGCCGATCTTGCGGATGGCGCCGAAGTCGATGACCTTGATCCGCTTCTCACCGTGGATGACGTTGTCCGGCTTCATGTCGCAGTACAGCAGGCCTTCACCGTGCAGGTAGTCGAGCGCGGTCAGGATCTCGCGCCCATACGCGACGACGTGTTCGACGAGCAGCCGTCCCTCGCTGGAATCCAGCAGGGCGCGGCCCCGGTTCTTGATCTCGCGCAGCGAAAGGCCGTCGACGAACTCCATCACGATGTAGCGGGAGTCCCCGTGCTCGACGACGTTGAGGATCCGGACGATGTTCGGATGTTCCAGCGCGGTGAGTACCTGGCTCTCGGTCTCCGCGATCCGCACGGCGGCGGTGTTGTTCGTGTTGATCAGGCCCTTGAGCGCGACATGCAGCCCGCTGAGGCCGGAATCCGTTGCCAGGTAGACGAAACCGAGCCCGCCTCGCGCGACACAGCCGAGGACCTGGTACCGGCCGTCGACGACGTCACCCGGTTCGAGCCTGGGAGAGAACGAAAAGGGCGTCCCGCAGACCGGGCAGAAACCTTCTGTCGGCGCCGGACCGCCGTCGATCGACCGGCCGACCTTGGTGTCGGTGCAGCCGCGCTTCCCGCAGAACCGTTCCTCCTCCGGGACATGCGGGTCGGCGAGGACGCGGCTGGTGACGTCCGGCAGCTCGACGATCGGGAGCGGGACGTGATCGCCGGCTGTCGCGTGCCCGGCCATCTGCTGCGAACGGGTGACGACGGTGCTGGTGATCCTGGTCGCCGCGTCGCCGGGTCCGGGGATCACCAGCGTCGGCCGGGCCACCGGCGGTGGCGGCGTCTCCTCGGCGGTTCCCGGCGGCAGGCCGCAGACCTTGCAGAAGCCGGTCTTACCCAGAACACCCGGGCAGCTTCCCCGTCCGCAAGCCGTCATCCGTCGATCCGTTTCCGTACGGTGTTCGCGTAGACCTCGACGGTGTCCGCCGCGGCCGCGAGATCACACGGTCCTTCGAAGAGCATCCGCCACGCGGGAGCGTAGGCGGCGTCCAGTTCGACGTCTTCGACGAGGCCACTGTTACGGGCCATCTCGCCGTACGCGTCGAGCCGTGCGCGGAGCTCGGCGCGCCGAGCCAGGTTCTGGTCAAGGAGCCCCCGAAGATCGCGAGCACGCTCCCCCGCGTTGGCGGCGGCGCGCTCGCAGGCGGGAAGGTGCCGTTTCACCCAGTCGAGTTCGCCGTCCCGCTCCGCCGCGCGAAGCTGCGTCAAGGCACCCTTCAGCCTGCGAGCCTTGGCCTGCGCCTCCGGGGCATAGGTGAACTTCGGCGCGTCCTTGAGATTGTCCTTTTCGAGCCGGACGAGTTCGGTCAGCCGGGTTTCCAGCAGGGCCAGCCGCCCCTCGACGTCGTCCTCGCCGACGGGCATGGCGCCGCTGCTCGACCGGACCACACTCACTCCCGGCGAGGTCTCCTTGCGGAAGGCGAGCGCGAGCCGGAGCCCGAGTTCGTTCGCGCGTCCGGCCAGCGGTGCCAGCACCTCGTCGACGAGCCGGTCCGGTTCGGCCGACTCGTCGATCGCGTCGACGACGACCGTCCGGCCGGTGCCGTGGCGGCCCGCCGGGGAGTCGGCCACGACGTCGAGCCGGTCGGCGATACGGCGGCGGACCTCCTCGGCGGTCTTGCCCGCGGCGTCGACGGCGAGCGCGACGCTGCCCACCGGCGGCACCGTCGGTCCACTGGTCCCGCTGGTTCCGTGTCCGGCGCGATGTTCCCGGTCGGCGAGGACGACGGCGCGCCGCAAGGAGGTCGCGGTCGCCGAGTCATGCTCACCGGTGATGATCACCCAGACGTCGGAATGGCCGTGGCCACCGAGCCAGCCGGCGAACTCGCGGGCGAACGGGACGTCGATGTCCTGCGATCCGGGCTGCTGCGCGAAGCTGGTGTCGATCGCGAGGCTGCCTTTGGCCCAGCGGCCCAGTTCCGGCAGGTGACCGAGCATCGTCTCGACCGGGATCATCCAGGAGACCCGGGCGGCCTCGGTCTCGTAGCGCGTCGCGACCATACCGACGACGTGGCCGGTCTCTTCCGCGATGACGGCGGTGCCGCTGAACCCCCACGTGATCGGCTCGGCATCGGGTGTCCGGTGCAACTGGACCCGCTCGAGCCCGAGCCCGCCGTCGCCGACGACGGTCGCGAGGGACCACATTCCGCTGTCCGCGCCCTCGGGGAAGCCGTACGCGCGGACGAGCTGATGGTTCTCGAGCGCGGTCCGGTGCAGCGGGGCGCCGGTGACCTCTGCCCGCGTTTCCCGCAACCGGAGCAAAGCGATGTCACCACCGTCGCGGCCGATCGGCGGTACCTCGGTGACGATCGTGGCGAATCCGGGCTCGACACCGGGCAGTCCCACGAAATCCACCGTGACGGTGTCGTGGCCTTGGATCACGTGCGCACAGGTAAGGAGGTGATCGACGTCGAGCATGGTGCCTGCGCCAAGGATCCGGCGGCCATGATGATCGCGCAGCCGCACCCGCCAGCGTCCGCGCTCGGAAGTCACTCGAACGACCCTACCGATCGTGAGTGGTAATGACGGTTAGAACCGTCATTACCACTCACGAGGCCTAGCGTCCTAAGTCGTTAGTTCGCGTTGTAGGTCATGTTCGGATTCCGGTGGGCCCGTGACATGGGCGCCGTGTCGCGAAGGCCACTGCTCACCGACGCGTGGAAGTACATGAAGGCCTCCTTCCTGTACCGGGGAGGCGCCGCCGAGGGGGTGAAGGTCGGGTTTCTTGCGCTGAGCCGAGGGAAGGGGTCCTTCACGTGCCGCGATCGTGACGCTTGAGCACGCTGGGGCGGGTGTGGCGACCCAGGAGGTAGTGAAGGCCTCCTTCCCTACCCTGAGCGTAGGGAAGGAGGCCTTCACGGCACCCGCTCTAGTGCGCGGCTTCGTTCCAGGAGCGGCCATACCCGACGGAGACCTCCAACGGCACGGCCAGTTCGTAGGCCGAGCCCATTCCCTGGCGCACCAACGCTTCCAGCTGTTCGCGCTCGCCCTCGGCGACCTCGAGGACGAGTTCGTCGTGGACCTGCAGCAGCACGCGGCTACGCAGGTTCGCCTCGGTCAGCGCGCGGTGCACGTTGAGCATGGCGACCTTGATGATGTCGGCCGCGCTGCCCTGGATGGGCGCGTTGAGCGCCATCCGCTCGGCCATCTCGCGACGCTGCCGGTTGTCGCTGTTGAGGTCGGGCAGGTAGCGGCGGCGGCCGAAGATCGTCTCGGTGTAACCGACCTTCGCCGCGTCGCCGACGACGGAGTGGAGGTAGTCGCGCACGCCGCCGAAGCGGGCGAAGTACGCCTCCATCTGTTCCTTGGCGTCTTCGGTGGAAATCCGCAGCTGCTGCGAGAGCCCGTACGCCGAAAGCCCGTAGGCCAGGCCGTACGACATCGCCTTGACCCGGAACCGCAGTTCCGGCGTGATCTCCTCCGGCGGCAGCGAGAACGCGCGCGACGCCACGAACGTGTGCAGGTCCTCGCCGCTGTTGAAGGCCTGGATCAGCCCCTCGTCCTGCGACAGGTGCGCCATGATCCGCATTTCGATCTGGCTGTAGTCCGCCGTCATCAGCTCGGCGTAGCCGTCGCCGACGACGAACGCGTCGCGGATGCGGCGGCCTTCCTCGGTGCGGATCGGGATGTTCTGCAGGTTCGGGTCGACCGAGGACAGCCGTCCGGTGGCGGCGATCGTCTGCAGCAGCGTGGTGTGGATGCGGCCGTCGTCGGCGACCGACTTGATCAGGCCCTCGACCGTGGTGCGCAGCCTGGTCGCGTCCCGGTGTTCCAGCAGATGCTGAAGGAACGGGTGCTCCGTCTTCTCGAACAGGCTCTGCAGCGCCTCGGCGTCGGTGGTGTAGCCGGTCTTGGTGCGCTTGGTCTTCGGCATGCCGAGCTCGTCGAACAGGATCACCTGAAGCTGCTTCGGCGAACCGAGGTTGACCTGCTTGCCGATGACCGCGTACGCCTCGTCGGCGGCCTGCGTGACCCGGCCGAGGTAATGGGATTCCAGATCCGTCAGATGCTCGATGTCGACCGCGACGCCCGCCGCTTCGAGTCCGGTGATCACCTGCAGCAGTGGGAGTTCCAGTTCGACGAGCAGCTGCGCGCCGCCGAGTTCCTCGAGCTCATTGGTGAGCGCGCCTGCCAGTTCGGCGACCGCGCGCGCCTTGACCAGCTCGGCCTGGATCTCCTTGAGTTCCAGGTCCTCGGCGCCGCCCCCGTCGAGCAGGGACAGCTGTCCGTCGCCGGTGTCCGCCTCGGACCGCAGCTCGCGGTGCAGGTACCGCAGGACGAGGTCGTCGAGTTCGAAGGTGCGCTGGCCCGGCCGGACGAGGTACGCGGCGAGCGCGGTGTCCATGACCAGCCCGGCGAACGACCAGCCGCGCGCGCCGACGGCGTGCAGCGGGATCTTCAGCTCGTGGCCGATCTTCCGGACCTTCTCGTCCGCGAGCCACGCCGTGAGCGCCTTGTCGTCCGAAGCGTCCATCGCGAGGACGTCGACATACGCGCCTTCGCCGTCCGGCGCAGCGAAGGCGATGGCCCGCAGATCGGACCGGACCGACGACCCGGTGGTGCGGAAGGCCAGCCCGACAGGCTCGTCCGTGCCGGTGTGCGCGGCGAGCCAGGCACCGAGCGCACCCGGGTCGAGTTTGGCGCCGGTGACCTCGAAGCCCTCTTCGGCTTCGGGTTCGGCACTGCTCAAGGTGGCGAACAGGCGGTCGCGCAGGACACGGAACTCGAGTTCGTCGAACAGGGCGTGTACCGCCTCGCGGTCCCACGGTCGCAGTTCGAGCCCGGACGGGCCGACCTCCAGCTCGACGTCACGGATGAGCTCGGTGAGCTGGCGGTTCAGCATGACCGCGCCGAGGTGCTCGCGCAGCGCGTCG
The DNA here is from genome assembly GCA_963766045.1 of uncultured Actinomycetota bacterium. Taxonomy (GTDB): domain Bacteria; phylum Actinomycetota; class Actinomycetes; order Mycobacteriales; family Pseudonocardiaceae; genus Amycolatopsis. Next base: position 39,547 of record CAVXYN010000005.1, read on the forward strand.
CCGACCTTGCCCTTCACCTCGTCGACCCGGTCGATCAGCTCGCCGAACGAACCGAACTGCTTGATCCACTTGGCGGCGGTCTTCTCGCCGACGCCGGGGATGCTGGGCAGGTTGTCCGAGGGGTCGCCACGCAGGGCCGCGAAGTCCGGGTACTGCCGGGGCGTGAGGCCGTACTTCGCCTCCACCGCCTCCGGGGTGAAACGGGTCATCTCCGAAACACCGCGTTTCGGGTACAGCACCGTGACCTGATCGGTCACCAGCTGGAGCGCGTCACGGTCACCCGTACAGATGAGAACGTCGAAATCTTCGGCCGTCGCCTGTGTCGTGAGCGTGGCGATGATGTCGTCGGCTTCGTAGTTCTCCTTGGTGAGCGCCGGGATGCCGAGCACCTTCAGCACGTCCTCGACCAGCCCGACCTGGCCCTTGAACTCGTCCGGCGTGCTGCTGCGGTTGGCCTTGTACTCGGCGAACGTCTCCGACCGGAACGTCTTGCGGGACAGGTCGAACGCCACCGCGAGGTGGGTCGGCGCCTCGTCGCGCAGAAGATTGATGAGCATCGACGTGAACCCGAATACCGCGTTCGTCGTCTGCCCTGTCTTCGTCTTGAAATTCTCCGCGGGCAGCGCGAAGAAGGCGCGGTACGCCATCGAGTGGCCGTCGATCAGCAGCAGCTTGGGCCGCTCGGCCTGTGCGGTGGCGGGTGTGGCGTTGGCAACGGTCGTGTTCTCACTCGGGCTCACGGGAGCGAGTCTAGGGTGAGGGTCTGACAGTCCTACCTGTCGTGTCTGTTAAGGAGCAGTGCGTGATCGAACAAGCCCTCGAAGCCTTGGCCAGGATCGACCCGGCCTACGCCGACCAGCAACTCGACACGAAGCTGGGGCTCGACGTCAGCGAGTTCAGCGCTCAGCGCGTCGTCGGGAGCATTCCGGTCGAGGGCAACCTGCAGCCGTACGGCCTCCTCCACGGCGGGGCGAACGCGGCCATCGCCGAGACGCTCGGCTCGATGGTCGCCGCGCTCAACGCCGGCCCCGGCAAGGCGGCGATGGGACTGGAACTGTCGTGCACCCACCACCGCGCGGCGCGTTCCGGCCGGGTCACCGGGGTCGCGACGCCGGTGCATGTCGGACGGGGCACCATCACCGCCGAGATCGTGCTGACCGATGAGCAGGGCAGGCGCACCTGCACCGCGCGGCTGACCTGCGTCATCCGGGACCAGCCGCCTGGTGCCTGACGCTCGGCCCCCCAGGTACTGAAACCGTGCAATGAAGGGCCTTTCATTGCACACGTGAGGGCAGGGAACGGGTGGATCTCGACACCGCACAGGTCAGGGCGTTCGTCGCCACGGCGGACCAACGGCATTTCGGCCGCGCGGCGGAGTCGCTGTTCCTGACCCAGCAGGCCCTCTCGAAGCGGGTCCGGAAGCTCGAGGACGCCCTCTCGGTCCAGCTGTTCCTTCGCACGAACCGGTCGGTCGAGCTGACCGCCGACGGCGAACGGTTCCTGCCGCACGCGCGTGAGCTGATCCGCGCCGCGGACGCCGCCGTCGCCGCCATGGGGATCAAGACACGTCCGCCGCGGCTCGACATCATCGATCCGCGGCTGTCGCCGATGTTCATGTTACGGCGGATCGCGGAGCGCGAACCCGGGCTCGCCGTCGAACGGCTGGCCGGGCGTGGCCTGGCCAACGCGCTGGATCCCCTGGTCCGCGGCGAGGTCGATCTCGCGTTCGGACGGGTCGCCGACCTCGGCCGCGAAGTGCCGGACGAGCTCGAACACCGGCTCATCCGGCTGGAACCGCTGGTCGCCCTCCTCGCTCCTGAGCATCCGCTGGCCGGCGCCGAAGTGCTGCGGCTGGCCGACCTTCGTGAAGAGGGGATCTGGATCCCGCAGCTGGGCGGGCCGGTCGAATGGCTCACCTACCTGCAACGGCTGTGCAAGGCCTTCGACGTCCCGATCGACGACTCCGGCGTCAGCTACGACCTCCGGCACACACTCGAACAGACCCGGTACGGCAAACAACGGGTCACTCTCGCCGGCGCGGACATGGATCTGGCGGCCGACCTCAACCTGAAGGTGCTGCCCTTCGAGCCGTCACCACTGTTCCCTTGGTCGGTGGTGTGGCGGCGCGGCGAAAGCCCGGCCCTGCGGCGCCTCCTGGCGCTCGCGGGCCGGACCAGCCGTGAAGAAGGTTGGTGCGCCTACGATCCCGAGCGGGCCTGGCTGCCGGACGACGACCTCAGACCGCTAGGTGGCGGGCGAACCAGCGCGTGATCTCGGCGTCGACCAGCTTGGCCTCGGCGGTCTGCGGAGCGGGCTCGATACCCGGCGCCTCGGCGAATTCGTGCGCCATCCCGGGGATGGTGACCAGTTCCGATCGCTCCCCCAGCACCTTGTCCAGTGCCGCTGCGGGTTCCCGGATCGCGACGTCGTCCTCCTCGCCGATCACCAGCAGCACCGGCGCTGTCAGCTCTTCGGCGCGCTTCACATAGTCATAGCCGTCGGCGACCGCGCGGGATTCGTCGGTCCAGTGGTAGGTCACGTCGTAGAGGCGTTCGTTCGCCGCGACGACCGGCGCCAGCTGGGTGACCGGGTTGATGAGCGCGGCGGCGGCGATCGGGACGTCGTGGCGGGTCAGCATCTCCAGCGCCACCCCACCGCCCTGCGAACCGCCGACGACACCGACCGGCCCGTCCGCGATGCCGAACCGCGAACGGAGTTCGGCGACCGCCTTCGGGAACTCCTCGGCCACCTGGTCGGTGAGCGGCTTGACCACGTTGAGCACGTTGTCCTCACTGGCGAGCCGGAAGAATCCTTCGAAGCCGCCCTCTGGGAAACGCTTGCCGGTCAGCGGCAACCCGAAATGCACCCGCCAGGCGTGCAGACCGGTCATCGGCAGCGCCGCCGCCATGGCCGCCTCACTGAAGGGCGCGCCCAGCAGGTGCCAGGTGACCACCAGCGGAGCCGGCCGGGCCTTGTCCGCCGGGGGCAATGCCACGAAGGGGACTCCCGCCGCCACGCCTTCGATCGCTTCGATGCTCATGCTTTCTCTCCCAGGTCGTTCGGTGTGTTCCGGCTCTGAGAAGAGCTAACCGCGAACCCGGGGTGGTGATCCAACAGCCGTTCGGGCCTCGACGACAACCGGTGGTTGTCGTCGAGCGAGCCCTTTGGGGCAGCATTGCTACGGCGAATGGGCGCGCCCTTGGGCGGTGAAAAAGCGGATGACCCGCCGCCGAAACATGATCATTACCCACCAGCATGATCGACGTCGTAACGGTGAATCCCCAGCGTGACCAGCGCAGACTCGCCAACCGGCAACATTCGCCTTTTCGGGCAGTTCGTTCTGGTTTCGACCGTCACGATGTGGACACAGAGTGATGGCCGCCTGTGCAACTCATGGCGGAGGGGGATATCTTCCTGCCCTAACCTAGCCCCTGTGTCGGGGGCAACGCCTACCGGCGGCTGGTTGGTCATGGGAGGTAGTCGGTGTCAGGAGTGCGTTTTGGACGGGTGTTCGCCCTCGCGGCGGCTGCGTCGCTTGCCCTGGCGGGCTGCGCAGGCGGCAGCAACACGTCCGGCAGCGGTGACAGCAGCACGCTGAAGATCGGGTTCATGGGTGACCTCACCGGTGAGAACTCCGGGATCGTCATCCCGCCCAAGAACGGGGCGAAGCTCGCCATCGACGAGTACAACAAGACGAATCCGGCCACAAAGCTGGAACTGAAGGAGTACGACAGCCAGGGCAAGCCCGAGCAGGCGACGTCGCTGATCGCGACCGCCGTCGGCCAGGACAAGATCACCGCGCTGATCGGCCCGGCCTTCTCCGGTGAGTCGAAGGCGATCGGCGGTCAGCTGGAGCAGAACAAGATCCCGAGTGTCTCGCCTTCGGCGACGAACCCGGGTCTCGCCACGAACGGCTGGAAGTACTGGCACCGTGTCGTCGCGAACGACAACGACCAGGGCCCGGCCATCGCCAACTTCTTGATCACGGCGAAGTCGCCCAAGAAGGCCTACGTCATCTCGGACGACCAGGAATACAGCGTCGGCCTCGCGGACGCGTTCGAGAAGACCTTCAAGGATAAGGGCGTCACGACCGAGCGCGACAAGTTCGCCAAGGACGCGTCGGACTACTCCTCGACCGTGCAGAAGGTCAAGGCCGCGGCCCCGGATGTCATCACCTTCGGTGGTTACTACGCCCAGGGTGGCCGTCTGCTCAAGCAGCTGCGTGACGGCGGCGTGACCGCCACGTTCGCCACCGGTGACGGTTCGCTCGACGCCCAGCTCGTCAGCGGTGCGGGTGCCGCCGCGGCCGAGAAGGCCGTCATCGGCTGCCCGTGCAACATCGTCGGCCCGGAGCAGGGCGACGAGTTCGTCGGCAAGTACAAGGCCGCGTTCAACGTCGACCCGGCGATCTACGCGACCGAGGGCTACGACGCGGCGACGGCGATCATCAACGCGGTCAAGGCCGGTAACACCACGTCGGAGAAGATCAACGAGTTCCTGAAGACGATCGACTTCAAGGGAGCTTCGAAGCAGATCAAGTTCAAGGAGAACGGCGAGCCGCAGACGAACGCGATCTACGTCTACCAGGTCGCGGGTGGCGTCATCAAGAACCTCGGCGCCTCGACCGAAGCCAAGCTCAACGGCTGACGGAGCAGGTAAGAACACCTAACGGGAAGCGGGGGCGCTGGAAACACAGCACCCCCGCTTCCCGCAAATGTGGCGAAAGACGACTCCTCGCCCCGTCTCGTAAGGCAACCACGTCATGCTTCAAGACCTACAAGCCCAGTTCCTCGGTAGCACCATCGGCGGACTGGTCGCCGGAAGCATCTACGCCCTAGTCGCCCTCGGCTACACAATGGTCTACGGCGTTCTCCGGCTCATCAACTTCGCCCATTCCGAGATCTTCATGATCGGGACGGTCACGTCCCTTTTCCTCCTGATCACGATCGCCGGCGGCACCGCGCCGATCACGCTCGGCGTGTTCGGGATGATCGCCGTGCTGCTGCTGATCATCATCGCTTCGGCCGCCGTGTCCGGCGGAGCGGCCGTTCTGCTCGAACAGGTCGCCTACCGGCCACTCCGTAAGAAGGGCGCGACCCGGCTGGCCGCGCTGATCTCGGCGATCGGCGCGTCGCTGTTCCTGCAGGAGCTGTTCGGCCTCGAGGTCATCGAGTGGCTCACCGGGAAATCGGGCCGTGTCCAGCAGAACGCGCCCCGGTTCATCCCGCACGACGAACTGTTCCACATCGGCAACGGCGTCGTGCGCACAGACCACGTGTTCGTCATCGTCGGTGCCGTGATCATGATGGTCATGCTCGACCAACTGGTGAGCCGCACCCGCATCGGCCGCGGTATCCGTGCCACCGCGCAGGATCCCGAGGCCGCCGTGCTGATGGGTGTCAGCATCGACCGGATCGTGCGCATCACCTTCCTGCTCGGTGGCGCCATGGCCGGTGTCGCCGCGGCCCTGTACGTCATGGAATACGAGAACACCGACTACCGGATCGGCTTCCTCCTCGGTATCAAGGCGTTCACCGCTGCCGTCCTCGGCGGTATCGGCAACCTTCGAGGTGCTCTACTCGGCGGTATCGTGCTGGGCCTGGTGGAGAACTGGAGTTCGATCTTCCTCGGTTCGGAGTGGAAGGACGTCACCGCCTTCGTGGTTCTGGTGCTGGTCCTGATGTTCCGTCCCACCGGCATTCTCGGTGAATCGCTGCAGCGGGCTCGCGCATGAAGGGCAACGAAGAAGTGGCTACGGAAACAGGAAAGCCTGCGCGCAGCGGGTTTCACCCCGTCGACGGCATGCGGGATTGGTGGGCTGATGCCCCGCATTGGCAGCGTTATGGCGTTTACCTCGCCCTGATCATCGGCGCATTGATCCTCCCCGCACCGGCGATCGGTTCGTTCATGTCGCCGGACTCGGACTGGACAACCGTCCTGATCTTCCCGGTCGGGATCTACATCCTGCTGGCCATCGGCCTGAACATCGTCGTCGGCCATGCGGGCATGCTGGACCTCGGTTTCGTCGCGTTCTTCGCGATCGGCGCCTACACGCTGGCGACGTTGGGCACGACGTACGGCTGGAGCTTCTGGGCCACGCTGGTACTGGGCATCTTCTTGGCGGCGATGTCCGGCGTCATCCTCGGTGCGCCGACACTACGGCTCCGAGGTGACTACCTCGCGATCGTGACGCTCGGCTTCGGCGAGATCGTCCGGATCACGGCGAACAACACCGACGGCATCGGTGGCGCCCGCGGTATCACCAACGTGCCGCACCCGGATCCGATCTTCGGTGTCGAGTTCCTGCTCGACCCGGCGCCGTACTACTACCTCGTCCTGGTGGCGATCGTGGTCGCGATCGTCTTCTCGGTGCGGCTGCACCGCAGCCGGGTCGGCCGGGCGTGGGCTGCCATCCGTGAGGACGAAGACGCGGCGGAACTGATGGGCGTGCCGACGTTCAGGTTCAAGCTCCTCGCCTTCGCCATCGGCGCGATGCTCGGCGGCATGGCCGGTGCGGTCTACGCCAGCAAGGCGGTCTTCATCGAGCCGAACAACTTCCCGTTCATCCTGTCCGCGACCATCCTCGCGGCGGTCGTGCTCGGTGGTGCGGGCAACCTGCCCGGCGTGATCCTCGGCGCCTTCCTCGTCGCATGGCTTCCGGAACGATTCCGGTTCCTTTCCGAGTACCGCATCCTGATCTTCGGTGCCGTGCTCGTGCTGATGATGGCGCTGCGGCCCGAAGGCCTGCTGCCGTCGCGGCAGCGCAAGGCGGAACTACGTGAAGGAACAGGCGGGATGGGTGCTTTGGGCGCCGAAGTCGCAGGTCCGGATTCCGAGGCTTCGGCGGAGGTGACGAAATGAGCGCGCTGCTCGAATTCGACAACGTGACCATGCGCTTCGGCGGCGTCACGGCCTTGAAGGAAGTGAACCTCTCCATCAACGAGGGCGAGATCTTCGCGCTCATCGGCCCGAACGGCGCCGGCAAGACGACGGTGTTCAACGTCGTCACCGGTGTCTATCAGCCGACCGAGGGCCAGGTCCGCTTCGCGGGTACCCGGATCGACGGCATGAAGCGGTTCAAGGTCAACAAGGCCGGGATCGCCCGCACGTTCCAGAACATCCGGCTGTTCCACAACATGTCGGCGCTCGAGAACGTGATGGTCGGCGTGGACTCGCACCACAAGACCGGGGCGATCTCCGCGACGCTCGGCCTGCCGGTGCACCGCAAGGAAGAGAAGCACGGCCGCGAGAAGGCCAGGGAGCTGCTCGACTTCGTCGGCATCGGCAAGGTCGAACACAACACCGCGAAGAACCTCTCCTACGGCGATCAGCGCCGTCTGGAGATCGCGCGTGCGCTCGGGACCGACCCGAAGCTGCTGCTGCTCGACGAACCCGCCGCGGGGATGAACCCGGCGGAGAAGAACTCGTTGCAGCAACTGATCCGCAAGATTCGTGACGACGGCCGGACCGTGCTGCTCATCGAGCACGACATGAGCCTGGTCATGCACATCAGCGACCGGCTCGCCGTGCTCGACTTCGGCCAGAAGATCGCAGAAGGGCTCCCGCACGAGGTGCAGAACAACCAGAAGGTGATCGAGGCGTACCTGGGGGTGGCGGAAGATGCTTCTTGAGGTTCAGGACATCAACGTCCACTACGGGAAGATCGCCGCGCTCAAGGGAATGAGCATCGAGGTCGGCGAAGGCGAGATCGTTTCGCTCATCGGGGCCAACGGCGCCGGCAAGACCACGACGCTGAAGACGATCTCCGGTCTGCGTCCGCTGACCAGCGGCCGGATCCTCTTCGACGGCAAGGACATCTCGAAGACGCCCGGGCACAAACGCGTGCAGCTCGGGATCGGGCAGTCACCGGAAGGCCGGGGTGTGTTCCCCGGTATGACGGTGCAGGAGAACCTCCTGATGGGTGCCTACACCCGCAAGGACAACCTCCAGGCCGACCTCGACGAGGTATTCGGGCTGTTCCCGCGGCTGGCCGAGCGCAAGACCCAGTTCGGCGGCACGATGTCCGGTGGCGAGCAGCAGATGATCGCCATCGGTCGCGCGCTGATGACCAAGCCCAAGGTGCTGCTCCTCGACGAGCCGTCCATGGGTCTGGCGCCGATGCTGATCGCGCAGATCTTCGACATCATCCGCGAGATCAACAAGCGCGGGACGACCGTGCTGCTGGTGGAGCAGAACGCGCAGCAGGCGCTGAAGCTCTCCGACCGCGCGTACGTGCTGGAGACCGGTGAAGTGGTCAAGAGCGCTCGCGGTGCCGAGCTGCTGGACGACCCGCAGGTGCGGGCCGCCTACCTCGGTGGCGACCTCGGCGTCTGACGTCTGATATGAAAGGGCCCTGTCGCATTCCCTGCGGCGGGGCCCTTTTCATGCCAGCTTGATGTCCGTTCCGTTGAGGTTCTTCATATCCGTCAGGGTCGGACCCCCGAAAGCCCGCAGTGCCATCGGTTTCGCCTCTTTTGGGAGATCGAAGTAGAGGTCGAACTCGACGCGGACCCCGCGCCCGAGTTCGAACTTGTCCGGCTGCCGCTTGATCGTCATGGCCTGGTTGTCCACCGCGGCAACGGCTCCGCCCTCGGCCACGAGCTGCTGTCGCTTGGTGTCGAAGAGAATCCCGGACACCCCCTTGCCGGTCACCACCAGCCGGATCCGGACGAACTGTCCTTTCGCGGTGAATTCGGCGTGGCTCCCGGTGATACTCGGCAGCCCGGCGGCGAACCCGATCAGGGAGAACTCGGTCTCGCCGTTCATGGCGGGCGCGAGATGCAAGGCCGTCTCGTCCGGACGGACCGTGCGCGCGGGGAGGTCGTAGACCGCTTGCGCCGGCGGCGTTTCCGGTTCGCTGCCGGAGCAGCCGGACAGCAGGGCGAGCAGGGCGGCCGACGTCAGGCCGCGGACGATTCCAGTGCGCACCCGGCCGATTCTGCCCCTTGAAGCGTCGTAGTGCTTACGCCTTCAGATACGCGAGCACCGCGAGAACCCGCCGGTGCCCGGCGTCCGTCGTGGGCAGGCCGAGTTTGGCGAAGATATTGCCGATGTGCTTGTGAACCGCGCCATCGCTGACCACCAGCAGGCTGCCGATCGTGGCGTTGGAGTGGCCCTCGGCCATCAGCCCCAGCACCTCCCGTTCGCGCGGGGTCAGGCTCTGGAGCGGATCGTCCGTGCGGCGTCGCGAAAGCAGCTGGGCGACAACCTCGGGGTCGATCGCGGTACCGCCGGCGACCACCCGGTGCAGCGCGTCGAGGAAGTCGGCGACCTTGCCCACACGCTCCTTGAGGAGGTAGCCCACTCCTCCGCTCCCGCCGGCCAGCAGCTCGGTCGCGTAGCTCTCCTCGACGTGCGCCGAAAGGACGAGCACCGCGAGATCCGGCCACCGCTTGCGTGCCTCGACGGCGGCTCGCAGGCCCTCGTCGCGGAACGTCGGCGGCATCCGGACGTCGACCACCGCGACGTCCGGGCGGTCGGCCGCGAGGGCGTCGAGAAGCCCTTCAGGGTTGTCGACGGCGGAGATGACCTCGAGGCCCTCCGCACGCAGCAGGTGGGTGAGACCCTCTCGGAGGAGGGCGTCGTCCTCGGCGATCACAATGCGCACGGCTCATGTTCCCGTAGGGATGCGCACCCGCAAGACGGTAGGTCCCCCTGACGGGCTTTCGATGCCTGTCGTGCCATCGAAGGCAGCGACCCTTCGCTGGATTCCGGCCAGCCCGGTGCCGAGGGTCTCGTCCGCGCCACCGTGTCCGTCGTCGGTGACTTCGATGACGAGCACGCTGTTCTCGTCGCGCAGGCTCACGGTGATCCCGTTCGCCCCACTGTGTTTGACGGCGTTGGTGAGCGCCTCGGCGACCACGAAGTACGCCGCCGCCTCCACCGCCGCCGGCGCACGCGGCAGCGGATGTTCCTCGACCGCGCAAGGGATCGCGCAATGCGCCGCCAGTGAGGCCACCGCACCCGAAAGGCCCCGATCGGACAGCACCGGCGGGTAGATGTCGCGGACCACCCGGCGCAGCTCGGCGAGCGCGTCGGTCGCCGCGTTCTGCGCGGTGAGCACCATCGGCAGGGCCGCGGCGGGGTCGCGGCCCAGCGCGCGTTCCACCATGCCGAGGTGCATCACCACCGCGACGAGCCGGTTCTGGGTGCCGTCGTGAAGACTGCGTTCGATGCGCCGGAGCTCGGTGCCGTGAGCCTCCAGAGCGGCCGCCCGGGTCTCCGTGACCTCCGCCAGGCGTTCGGTGAGCGTCCGCTTCGGTGGCGCGAGCCGGGCCGCGCTCACCTTCGCGTACCACCGGGCCAGCGGTGGCACCGCGACAAGGCCCAGCAGGCCGTACCCCGCCGCGGTCACCACCGCCAGAACCGCGCCACCCCAAGACGTCACCGGCACGTTCAGCGAGGTGGTCGCGTTGGGGATGAGCTCCCAGAACGCCGCCACCACAAGGTTCTGCAGCACCCCGGTCACCGAACCGACCGCCACGGAACCGACGAACAGGCCGACAATGGCCTGTAGCACCAGCCACTGGACATCACGGCGGTCATGTGGACTGGACACGACCTCCCCCAGGCTGTCCCCGGTGGCGGGCGGTCCCGGGATCGGCGTCCCCAGAAACCGGCCGATCCGTCCACGTTCGCTCACGGCGAGCCGCCGGACGGCGGGTATCAGGCGGGGAAGCAGCGGCAGCGTCACGACGAACGCCACGCACAACACCATCCCCATCACCAGGAACAGTGCCTTCAGCCCCACGACCAGATGAAAGGCGACGAAGCGCCACGACCGTGTTGGAGCGTGATCGGACACGGGGACGGCTCCTCGAGGAATCAGTCGTCAAGCGCCGGACGAGGGCGCGACGCGGGTGTAGCCCAGCCTGCCACGGCTGATCGCGATCGCCATGACCGCCAGTGCGCAGAGCCCGAAGGCCGGTCCCCAGAGCAGACCGGGCTGATCGCCGCCGAAGAGCTCTGGCCACAGGACGGACATGAAATTGTTGACGTTCGAATGCAGCACCATGATGAGCGGCACGCTCTGCCGCGTCCTGTTGAACACCAGGGTCATCACGAAACTGATCGCCAGCGTCATCAGGGCGAACCGCGCGATCACCTCGAAACCGGCATCGGGACCGCCCCACGGTGTCAGGAACAGGGGCAGATGCCAGATCATCCACAGGACGCCGAGGATGCTGGTCGCCACCATCGGGTGATGCCGCTCCTGCAGCCGGGTCAGCGCGAAGTCCCGCCAGCCCGGTTCCTCGGCGAGGCCGGTGGTGAAGAACTGGAGCACGAGCATCGGCAGATAGACCGCGACCGCCATCATCGACGGAATCCGCAGGTCGGCACCCGGCATCGCGAGCGTGCCCGCCACGACCGCGATCGGGACCGCGAACAACGCCAGCGCGTACCAGCGAAGCCCCACCCGGACCTGGAACAGCCGCCTGCGCCAGCGGCGCAACCCGGCCCGCCCCTCGGTCACGACGGTGACCGTGAACGCCGCGGCCAACGGTCCGAGATACGCGCCGGGGAGAATCGCGGTCAACTGGTTGCCTTCGATGAGGTCCGGGTAGCGGAACGGCAGGACCCCGAATCCGTCCAGCGACAGGATGTAGGGCATCCAGACGAGCCAGCTGATGCCGTAGGCGAGCCCGAAGAACGCGATCAGCGGATACCGGAACACCAAAGTCCGCCAACGGTTTTCGCGGGCGAGGGTGGTGTCCTCGGACGTTGTGGAAGTCATGCCACAACGCTAGAAATCCGCCCCGCGGAAGTCAGTGCAGCCAAGGGGCGTCTGGTAGGTAGAGCCTGCTCCACCAATCGTCGTGGGCCGGGGGCGCGTGAAGGCCACCCTCACGAGACGCACCACGTACCCGCCGTCGCGCTTCCCCGGTCACGCAACTGTCCGGTCGCCCCGCTGCAGCTGCCCTTGGCATGTCCCGAATGCCACATTGGGGACATTGAGCGTCTCGAACGTGGCATTCGGGACGTGTCTGTCCGGTGTGGACGGTTGCTGGGTGATGGTGGTGACGTCGGAGCTGAAGCGCGGATCATCGGGCACCAAAGGGGGTTGCGAAAGTGGCCATCGCGACCGCGCGAGCGCGTGAGGGTGGCCCTCACGTACCCCAGGCCCGACGCTATGAACGGTCCGTTCCTTGCAAAATTTGCAAGGAACGGACCGTTCATAGCACGCGAGGGCCGCTGCGGCACCCGTAAGTCGACAGGTGACGGTTCGCCCTAACGACCCAAGTCACTCACGAGCCGATGCTTTCGACGACGGCCTCGGCCACCGCCTTCATCGTGGTCCGGCGGTCCATCGCGGTCCGCTGGATCCAGCGGAAGGCATCCGGCTCGGTGAGTCCCTGGCGGCTCATCAGGAGGCCCTTGGCCCGGTCGATGACCTTGCGGGTCTCCAGCCGGTCGGTAAGACCCGCGACCTCGGACTCGAGCGCCTGCAGTTCGGCGAACCGGCTCACGGCCAGCTCGATGGCGGGCACCAGGTCGCGCTTCGCGAACGGCTTGACCAGGTACGCCATGGTGCCGGCGTCCCTGGCCCGCTCGACGAGGTCACGCTGGCTGAACGCGGTCAGAATGACGACCGGCGCGATCCGGTCGCCGGTGATCTTGGACGCTGCCTCGATGCCGTCGAGCTTGGGCATCTTGACGTCGAGAATCACCAGGTCGGGCTTCAATTCGGTAGCGAGATTGATGGCCTGCTCGCCGTCCCCGGCCTCACCGACGACCTCGTAGCCCTCTTCACGGAGCATTTCGACGAGGTCGAGACGGATGAGCGCCTCGTCCTCGGCCACGAGCACCCGGCGCTGGGGCGCGGCGACGGCACCATCGGCCTCGGCAGCCTCTTCGGTCACCGGGGTCCTCCTGAAGGTCGTCGGGCTGATCAGCTCGCGGTCTTTGTCCGCGAACCTGAAGCCTACCGGGAACGATCCAGACGGCGAGATGGCGTTCACCACGTCGGACGTGCGTCACGTCCAGGCCCGGCGCAGGCCCCGAAGTGATCATCCCGTAGAGTCTTCGCATCGCGCCCCCGTAGCCCAACTGGCAGAGGCAACGGATTCAAAACCCGTCCAGTGTGAGTTCGAATCTCACCGGGGG
>CAVXYN010000006.1:0-63350 GCA_963766045.1 uncultured Actinomycetota bacterium
CACTCTCCGCAGCAGGTCAGAACGCTGTCGTCACCAGCTATCATGGGTCTATCCATACGAAATCCATGCGTAATGGAGATGACCATGAGCGTGCGAGCGTTTGGTGACACCATCCCGCGGGCGGGATTGTGATGGCCCGCCGGCCGATGCCCCTCGGCACTTGGGGCAAGATCCGCACCTACGGCCGGGTCGACAACGAGTGGATTCCGAAGGCCTCGATCGCGACCGCCCGGAATCCCGGTTCGTGGCGGGCGATGACGAACTACCGCGGCTACGACGGCCGCACCCGGCAGGTCGAGAAGACCGGTCCGACCGAGACCAAGGCGGTTCGCCGTTTGAAGGACGAGCTCGCCGATCGATCCGGCAAGCGAGTCAAACTCACCTCAGCCGCCCGCCTCGCCGACGGCGCCAAGATCTACCTCGAGTGGGTCAAGCTGAACAGGGCGGCCACGACCTACGACCGCTACAAGGGCCGCGTCGACAACCACGTCCTCCTCGCGCTCGGGCAGCTGCTGTACCGCGAGGCCTCGGTGAGTGTCCTCAAGACCTACTTCCTGGAGCTGCAGCGTCAGGGCATGCCCGCGTGGACACAGCGCGGGATCCGCACCGTCCTGTCCGGGATCATGGCGGTCGGTGTCGAGGAAGGCGTGATCGACCACAATCCGGTCCGGGATCTGCCGGACATCACCGGTGGCACCGTGCGGGCCGCGAAGGCGATGAAGCAAGTCAGCCTCACGACGTTCTTCGCGCGCGTCGACGGCGACACGATCGCCCGACGCCAGGACCTTCCCGACTTCCTCCGGTTCACCTTCGGAACGGCCAATCGGTTCGGGGAGTCCCTGGGCGCCCGCTGGTGCGATCTCAACCTGTCCGATGAGCCGATTGTCGCCGAAGAGCGTGACGATGAGGTCGAGCTGCCACCGCACTCGCTGTGGATCAACGGGAACATCGTGTACGTCAACGGGGTCGGTCTCGTCCGGCATCCGCTGAAGTCGAAGAAGTCCAACCGGATCGTCATCCTGCCCGACTTCCTCTACACGATGCTTCTCGTGCGGAAGCCACTCGGCGTGCCCGACACAGCACCGATCTTCCCGAACCGCATCGGGACGTGGCGGCACCCGTCGAACGTGGGGACGTCCATCCGGCGGATGCGCACGCGGATCGGTTTCCCTGAGTTCCGCACGCACGCCGGCCGGAAGACCGTCGGCACCGTGCTGGACAAGGCTGGCCACTCCGCGCGGGAGATCGCGGATCAGCTCGGGCACGCGAAGCCGTCTATGACGCAGGACGTCTACATGGGCCGGGGTTGGCTCAACCCTGAGGTGGCGCAGGCGCTCGATGGGCTGTTCAAGCCCTGAGGGCACGAAAAAGCGGGAGCCAGGTCTGGGCTCCCGCTTCTCGTCTTCTCACCAGGTAGCGCTAGTCCCATGGGCGGGACGCGCTGACGTTACATATGATAGCGCAACTTCTCGGCAACGATTTCACACCTGAGCAGCGACCTGCCGGATCAAATTGACTGACGCGGCCGAATCCAGAGCAGCGCCTTGCAGGAGTTCGAAAAACGTGGTGTAGATCTTCACCTGCTCCGGATCGATGATGAGCTGCTCCCCCACCGGTTGCTCCAGGAGCACCATCTCGTCGTCGAAAAGCTTGAACGTAGCCAGCGGAAACACCGGCCACTGCGCGCCCGACGGGATCACCCGTAGGTCGACCGACGCGAGCCCGGCCACGACAGTGAGCCGATCCAGCTGCTCCCGCAAGGTCTCGACCGTGCCGAACCGGGTCCTCAGCGCGGACTCGGGCAGCACCACCCGATACACCCGACCCGTGTCGTACAGGATGGCCTGCCGCTCGATCCGCGCGGCGACGATCCGCTCGATGTCGGCCTCGATCGATCCCCACGCCAGCGGCCCGCCGGGGATGCTCAGCGCGTCGCGTGCGTACGCCGGCGTCTGCACGAGCCCTGGCAGCATGCCCAGACAGAACTGGGACACGACGCGGGCCTTGCGTTCGCGCTCGCCGATCGCGGTCTGCTTCTGCGCCGCGCCGCCGTCTCGCGAGTAGGCAGCCCGCCAGGTCTCGTACTCGACGTAGGCGTACCGGGCGAGCTCCAGCAGCTCGTCGGTCGCTGCCTGTGTGAGCTCGGCAGCCGTCGCCCATGCTGCGACGTCCTCGCGCGTCGGCAGCTGCGCGCCCGTCTCGATTTTCGAGACCCTAGGCTGCCCCCACCCGAGTTTCGTTGCGAAGGCGCTGCCGGAAAGGCCGGTGGCCACCCGCGCTTCCTTCATGCGGGCGGCCAGCCGGTCGCGCATCGTCTGAGGCGAAGACACGTCGACCGCCTTAGCTCGCGGCCGGGATGTGCGCGGCCAGACCCGGTCGGGCATCGACGTACTCTGCCCACCGCACCGACTGTTCTACCGCTGCATCGCGCAAGCGCCGCGCCTCCGCGATCCGGTACTGCTCGTCGACGAACCGGACACCGATGAACGTGCCGACCTCGTCGTACACCATCTCGTAGAGGTCGGTGTCGTCCAGGAGCCAGAAGTCGTAGCCCTCGAGGACGTCTCTGGGCCAGGTGCCGCCGGCAGGCACAGGGATGATGCCGATCTCCTCGCCTGCGGCAACGTTCGGCGCGTACGCCCAGGTCAGTTCGAAGCGCATGTAGTCCGTGAGCGGCTCGCGGACCACGTGGACACGGCTCATGGTCCGGCCGGCGCGGATGGCGGCGCCGATGACGCCGAGCCACCTGACTTTCCCGGGATGCCGAACGTAGCCGCGGCCGGCGAGGAACGCGTCGAACGCGGGGTCCTCGCCGGACGCGGCATACGCCTGGAGTGTCTCGAGCCTGAACGCGGAGCGGCGGAACGAGGTGAAGAGACCTTGGAACTGGTCTGACCCAGGTGCGATCAGATCAGCCGTCACAGCACTCCCCGGGCCGTGTAGATGCGCATCGCCTCGGCGACGATCTCCGGGGAGATCTTCACACCGCCCTCGCCGGGCAGGTAATGCGGCAGCTGGCTGTTCTCGATGTGCTCCCCCTGCACCACCAGGGTCCCGTCGTCGTGATCGAGGTGGACGGACGGGCAGCCGTCGTCGCCGCTGTCCTTGTCCTTGGCCAGAGTCTCCAGTCGCATGTCCCGACCTTCCTATGCGAGTCGTATTCGACCTGCTCATGGTGTCTCCTCGGATGATCGCGGTCAACAGGTGGCAACTATTCGAATGACATACCTTGACCGGAGAATAGCTTGCGCATAGCTTCAAGGTGTGCCAGTTGACCGTCAACCGAAGGGGTCCACGATGCGGGCGGACATCGTCGAGCAGGCTGCGGACGCCGTGTACGCACTTCACATGACGTGCGCCGATGACGGGGAGCAGCACCTCGTGCGCGATGACCTCGCTACGGCGGGGGTCGTGTTCGGAGTCCGGGTCACCGCGCTGTGCGGGCACAAGGTCGCCGTCGGCTCGCTGGTGACGCTTCCGAGTGACACCTGCGATATCTGCCCGCGAGCCGCCGAAGTTCTCGGTTTCGCTACCCCATGATCAGCCGCGGGGCCGGGAGTGAACCCCCGACCCGTCCTGGCCTCGCGGTGTTCCACCGAATTCGTCCCAGGAACGATCCACCGACACACCATGAGTAACCTTGGCGTAGTAGATATTGCTCCATATGCATGAGAAGGGTTCATGCAAGATGCAGATCTGACGCCCGGATGGTGGAGTGGGGCTCTTCCCACAGACAGATAACCGCACACCGATCGGTGACCATGTCACCCACCAGTCCTGATCGGACCCGACCTGTGGGAAGCGGCGACGCGGGGGACGCTGAGCTGGGAGGACACCGATGACGGGTACTTGGGCCAGAACCCCCGCCCCCCGCACCGACGAGGCGGAGCAGGCCATCGCCGCGCGCCTGATGGAACATGGCACCGTCGCCCGGAACACGATGATCACCGGGTATGTGATCGCAGCCCAGACCGCGAACTTCGACCACGACGGCGACGTCGTCGAGTCCTGTGCCTGGATTCCGTCGCTCGGCCTCAGCCTCGACGCGCAGATCGGGCTCCTCGAGGTAACCCTTGAGCAGCTTCGCCAGGAACGCGCCCAGCGCTAGTTTCGCTGTTTGCTCGGCGTTCGACTGATCTCCACGGCCTTCGGCTTCCCCATCGGCGGCACGACCGGTGTGCCATCCCCACCGTTTCGGCGCCGGAGCATGACTTTGATCAACATGAGTAGCGCTTGCCGCTCGTCCTCGTCGAGCTGGGCGTAGTACTCGAGGAGTTCGCTCTGGGATACCAGCGGCCGCTGGGCCTGCGGGAGCTTGTGCCTGGACGGGTCGATCTTCGCCAGCTGCAGCGCCTTCGCCGGATCCAGGCCAACTGCCTGGGCGGCCGAGATCACGATCGTCGCTCGCGGGTTCATCGGGGACGTCAGGCCACCGCCGAGTTTCTTGATGCCCGACTCGAGTTGCCCCCAGGTCGTGACAGAGAAGCCGGCTCGGGCGGCCGCTTGCCGCTGGCTGAGCTTGGCCGCCTCGCGTGCCTTCTTCAGCCTGCTACCCAGAGGCCATGGATCGGTGCGTTGTGCTGCCACGGGCTCATGTTGACGTAGAGCCAAATTCTGCGCCACTAGTTGTTAGCTTCGCCAAACTTCGTTTACGCAGGTCAAACGCATACCAATCCGTCAAATGATGTCAAATATTGCTAGTTGACACGGTTTGACATAAAGTGCCGTCCATGACCACCGCGAAACCGCCCGCACAACCCCAGCCTTGGCTGGAGCTGGCGACAATCGTCGAGCGCGACGGGCACTGGACCCTGCGTAAACTCGGCGCGGCCGCTGGCCTATCGCACGAATACGTGCGTCTTCTGCTGAACGGCAGGCAGAAGCCGGGGAACACCGCAATTCGCAAGCTCGCCGACGCACTGAAGGTGCCGTTCAGCGTCCTGGAGCCCAGTCCACGCGACGGCGATGAATCCCGCTGCGTCGCGCACGGAAAGAACCCGGCCGGCGCAATTGCCGGTGATCCATCATGACCACCACCACTGTGTCCCTTGAGCACCTTCCGCAAGAGGCTTTCAGCTCTGATGAGGCCGCAGTGATCCTCGGCGTGAAGCCTTGGGTCGTGCGCCGCCTGATCCAGAACGGGAAGCTTCGGGCCCGTCAGACCGGCGCCCGGTACATCATCCCGAAGAGCGCCATCCTCGAGTACCTGTCCGGCCGCGACGAGCCGATCGTGAGCGCCTCGTGACGGCCGCGACGCACTCGGTTCAGGGAATCGACCCGGCCGTCGCTGAACTTGTCCTGCCGTCGGGCGCGGACCGGCGTGCGTGGCTACGTGTCCGGCGCACTGGGCTCGGTGGGTCCGACGCGTCCACCCTCGCCGGCCTTTCCCGCTACACCTCGCTCTTCGAGTTGTGGATGGACAAGTCCGGGCAGCTTCCGCTGCTGGACGACAGCCCGTCCGAGGCCGCAGAGATGGGCACTCTGCTCGAACCCGTTGTGCGAGAACGATTCGCCCGTGTTCACGACCTCACGGTCACCCTGGTCGGGACGTACCGGTCGCGGGAGTGGCCGTGGATGCTGGCCAACCCGGACGGGATCTGCAGCGACGGCGCTGGATACGAGGGGAAAACCTGCAGCCTGTGGGTGGCGCACGACTGGAAGAACGGCCAGACCGCGGACCACGCCGAGCTGCAGGCGCAGTGGTGCATGGCCGTCACCGGCCTGACCGGGTGGCACGTCGCGGTACTGATCGGCGGGCAGCACAACGAGTACCGGTCCATCGAACGCGATGACGAACTGGTCGAGGTGTTGGTCGACGTGTCGCGCCGGTTCTGGATCGACCACGTGCAGCGTGGGACCGCGCCGGAGTGGGGCGGCTCTGACGCCGCGACCGTATTCCTGACCGAGCGGTATCCGGCCGCGTTCGATGACACGTTCGTCGAAGTCGATCCGGACGAGCGGGACGAGATCGCCCGGCTGCGGGAGAAAACCCTCGCGGCGGAGAAGGCCGCCGTCGCGGATGCTGACGCGCTGAAGAACCGGGTACGCGGTCTCATCGGCGACGCGGAGCGACTGATGTGCGGCGACATCGAAGTCGCGACGTGGCGCAACAGCGGCAAGTTCCTCGAGAAACGGCTTCGCGCTGCGCATCCGAAACTGGCCGCCGAGTACGAGCACGAGGTCACCAAGACCGTGCTCGACACCGAGCGGCTCGCTGCCGACCACCCCGACATCTACCGGGCCTGCCGCGGGCGGGTTCTGAACTTCAAGAACTGACAACATCTCTCACCAGGAGAACTGTCCACATGGGAACAGACCTCACGCAGCGAGTCCGCCGCAACACCAGCGGCGAAAACGCTCCCGCCCGCACGGACGCCGATGAGAAGGCCGTTCGCGAAGAAGCGGGCCGCAAAATGCTCGGCACGCAAATCGTCCAGATGCAAAAGGCGTTCCAGGCCGCGATGCCGCGCGGCGCCGAGGCGACACAGCTAGTTCGGGACGCGATGACCTGCCTTCGCCAGACGCCGAAGCTGGCCGAGTGCGAGCCGCAGTCCGTGCTCGGCGCGCTCATGACCTGTGCGCAGCTCGGTCTCCGCCCTGGCGTGCTCGGCCAGGCCTGGGTCCTGCCTTTCTGGGACAGGCGCTACGAGTGGCTCGACGACAAAAACCGCAAGCGCACCGGGGCGTACCGAGCCCAGTTCGTCATCGGCTACCAGGGCATGATCGCGCTCGCATACCGCTCCGAGCAGATCCAGGACATCGTCGCGCGCGTCGTCTACGAGAACGACGTCTTCGAAGTCGAGTACGGCCTCGACGACCGGCTCGTGCACAAGCCGGAGATGAAGGGCAACCGCGGCGAACCGATCGCCTACTACGCCGTCGCGAAGACCACCACGGGCGGACGCTTGTTCTTCGTGATGGGCAAACCCGACATGCTTGAGTACCGCGACAAGTACGCCACCACGAAGACCAAGGAGGGCAAGGTCTTCGGCGTCTGGGTTGACGAATTCGACGCGATGTCGATGAAGACGACAATCCGGCAGCTGTCGAAGTTCCTTCCCAAGAGCACCGCTTTCGCGTCCGCCATCGAAGCCGACGGCACTGTACGGGTGGATCTTGCGCCGAACCCAGACGCGATGCTGTATGGGGAACAGCCAGCGCACGACGATATCGACGGCGAGTTCGAGGAAGGTGAGCCCGTCGCCGAGTCGAGCGAGCCGGCTGTCGAGGAGAAGGCGACCAGGGCACAGCTGACGAAGGTGCACACCCAGCTCGGGAAACTCGGTGTGTCGAAGGACGACGAGAAACTTCAGGTCCTGAGCACGCTCTTGAAGCGGCCGGTGGCCTCGTCTGCTGAGGCGACAAAGCCTGAGGCCTCGGTCGTGATCGAACTGCTGGACAGCATCCTCAAGCAGGACAACTCAGCCGAGGTGCTGCGCAGCACGCTTTCCCAGATGCGGCAGCAGGATCAGGCGGACGGCACCGAGGAGCCAGCGTGACCTGCGGTCGTGTTGGTGACCCAGTGACCTTGCCACTGAAGTCCGCGATTGCCGAGTTCCTGGATGGTTTCCCGCATGAGACGTGGGCGGATTCCGGGGAGGAGGCCGCGGAACACATCCTCAAACTGGTCGCCGAACACCAGCCGGCGTGTTCCGAGGTCAAGGCGCAGGAACTCGAAGTCGACGGCGAAGCGGGCGCCTGGTACGTCCGGATCCTCGACGAGCAGGTGCACCACACCACCGAAGGCGCGCCGGTCAACATCGACTGGACCGCCGACGGAACCATGGTCGGCGTCGAAGTCCTCGGCAGTGTCGAGAAGCCGTCTCCGCGCGTGTTCTTCCCCGGTGACATGGTGCCGAAGGGAGTCCGCATCGTCGACCGTGGCGGCTGGATCCACGGAGATCGTGGGATTGCCTGGCAGCTGCACAGCGTCCCTGGCGGGGCGGCAGTGGAGGTCTTCGAACCGGCGCGTTCCGAGTGGCAGGCCGTCGTTGCTCGTGCCCGTGCTGAACGGGAGGCCAAGCAGTGAAGGTCTACTTCGACTTCAACGACTGGTGGATCGGCTACTACCGGGGCGACACCCACCACTACGTGTGCCCATTCCCGACGGTCGTCGTCCGCTGGAACCGGCGGGAGGCCAAGCAGTGACCGAGCGCTGCAAGTCCTGCGACCACGACACGCAGGCCCATGCTTCAGATGGCTCAGGCTGCCTCTACGAAGTCGACCATCACCAGCTGCGCAACGACGGCAGATGCCCGTGCACCTTCGACGCCTATCGGAAGCCGCGTTGCAAGGGATCCGAGGGCGCCACCGGCATTGACTGCCGCCTCGACGCAGGACACCAGCAGGACCACGAAGGACAGCACGCTCCCGGCCCTGGAGAGCACGACGGCATCGGCTACCCCCTGTTCGTCCGCTGGCCGTACGAACCTTGGGACCTCGAACGCGGCATCGCCCCGCACACGGAAGGAGTGAACCCGTGACCGACACCGACGAGTCCCGAACCCCCGAACGTCGCCTGGTGGGTCCGTGGACACCAGCCACCCCGCAAGCCCCGGCGGCCGATCATGGTTGAGCCCTACTACGCAGATCAGTCGGTCACCCTCTACCACGGGGACTGTCGAGAAATCTCCGAATGGCTCACCGCCGACGTCCTCGTCACCGACCCGCCATACGGACGTGCCTGGCGCCAGGGCGAGTACAAGAAAGGCGGACGTAAGCATGCAGGAATTCGCGGCGACAAGGACACCACGGTCCGCGACGACGTTTTGACGAAGTGGGGGGGGCGCCCTGCGGTTGCATTCGGAGACTTGATGCTTCCGCCCGCCCCTGGGACCAAACAGGTCATGGTCTACCGAAAGGCGAACGACTCTGGCGGACGCGGCGCCACAGGAGGTCGCCGACGCGATCTAGAAGCGGTTTACCTCATCGGACCGTGGCCATCCGGGCTAGGCGGCGAAAGCTCCCTGCTGTCGAGCGGAACGCGACTGCAAGCCGGGTCGCACGGACTAACTGTCCGCTACGGACACCCGCACGCCAAGCCGGTGGACGTCATGGAGCAACTGATCTCAATGTGCCCACCAGGCGTAATCGCGGACCCGTTCGCGGGGGCTGGGTCGACGCTCGTTGCCGCGAAGTTCCAAGGCCGCAAGGCGATCGGCGTGGAGCTGGAGGAGCGGTATTGCGAGATCGCTGCGGGACGTCTTGCGCAGGACTCGCTGTTCGGTGGTGCCGCATGACACCAGCCACCCCCAACCCACCCGAGGTGACACCGTGACCGAACCCGCGACGACAGCTCGCGACATGGTCGCGATGCTGCGACGGCACTACCTGCCTGAATCGAAGGAACCGGGCGGCATCTTCGCACCCGAGATCCAGGCGCCAGGGTCCAGTCGTCGTGCCGACCTGATCTGGCAGGGCGTCACGGTCATCGGCAGAGATCTCGTCGGACACGAGATCAAGGTGACCCGCGCCGATCTGCTCGCGGAACTGGCGGAGCCCGCGAAGGCTGACCCGTGGATGCGGTACTGCGACCGCTGGTACCTGGTCATACCGACCATGGAGCTGGCGGAGGGACTGGAGCTTCCTCCGGCTTGGGGTGTGATGACGCCACCGTCCGGTCGTCGTACCCGGTCGATGACGGTCGAGGTCGCAGCCCCAAAGTTGACCCCCGACGAGCAAGGGCCCGCTTTGCGGACGCTGGCGACGTGGCTGCACTGGCGGCTGCATCGGGAGCAGAACCAACGCCGAGCGACCGAGCGGGACGCCGAGTCGCTACGCACTCGCCTGCACGGGCTGCAGAACGACAGCCGACTCCTTGGCCCCAAGTCCTCACAGGACACGCTCGTCGAGCAGATCGTCCGGGGCCTCGGCGGATACGGCGACCGACTCGGCGACTGGAGCATCGACCTCCACGTCGAGGACGTCATCGGGGAGCTGAAGAAGCTCGGCACCGCGCGAGCCACAGCGAACCGGATCCAGCGGCAGGTCTCCGGGTACGAGTCCCGCCTCAAAGGGATCGGCGACGGATGTCGGCAGCTCATCAAGGAGATCGGGGAGTCCGCATGACCGACCACACCACACCAGCCGGCTCCCGAGACGACCTGATCGAACAGGCCCGGCAACTCATCGACGATGAGGTCCTCACGCGCACTGGGCGCTCTGTCGGCGACCTCGCGAGCGGCCACGTCGCCCGCGCCCTGGCTGCTGCTGGTCTCCTCGCAGACCCCGAACAGGACGATCAGGCAGCACAAGCACTCGTGGACCAGACACAGATGAAGGGCCTGTCCGTGAAGGACGGCACCGCGACCCTGGAACTGGTTCCGCCGCACGAGCTTGTGCTCGCATGGGTCGAGGCCGCGCGGGGGATGCTCGGCGACGCCCCGAACTACAGCGAGACCCGCATCGACTTCCCCAAGACCGAGATGGAGGTCAAGGCCGCAGGGGAGTACGAGCGGTACGTGTTCACTCTCCAACGTGCAGGGAAGCTCACGCCGCATGAGGCACGGAAACAGGCGGAGGCCGAGCGGGACCAGCTGAAGACCGACCTCGCCGCGGCCGTCGAGCAGGGTCAGGGCTGGCATGCGCAGTGGCTCGCCACCCGACAGACCGCACACCAACGACAAGCCCGCATCGACGCTGCGATCGACGAGTGCAACCGCGAGTACTCGCTCGGTCGGGTGCCGCTCGGCAAGGTGCCGTCGGCCGGGCAGATCTGCGACCGCATCCGCGCCGCGCTGCAAGGCGACGCTCCAACGGAACCGACCCCCGACTTGGAGCGTGCACCCGACACACCAAGCCGGGTTGGCATCTCACCGATCGACAGCGACGCCTGATCATGGTCCCCGAGCAGAGAACAGCCGAGCAAACCATCACCGCGCACGACGCGCGCGCCTGGCTCGTCTACTACATCGCGTCCTGCCACCGCTACAGCATCGCGTTCAGCGCCGCCGGACACACCGCGGCCGGCGCCGTGCTGCACCAGGTCGCCGAAGACCTCTCCACGATGCTCCGCGCCTGGGACGTCCACGTCGACTGCCGACCTCCCTAACTCGGCCCGAGCACCGAGCACGACCACACCACTTTCTTCTCACCAGGAAGGCACTCGGGTGGGCACCAAGATCACTCGCTGGGCACTGCGCCAACTGCCCAAACTCACCGGCACAGCCGAGAAGCTCGTCCTCATGGTCCTCGCCGTCGACGCCGACAACGACGGGCTCTGCAGTCCCGACATGTCGCTCACCGCGCTGTCGAACCTGTGCGGGCTCGCCCGCAGCACCACCAACAGCGCGCTCACCAAGCTCCGCAAGGCGGGCATTCTGGCCACCGATCGGCAGCAGCGCGAAGACGGCGGCAACGACCACAGCGTCTACCGCCTGGCCCGCACCCCTAGTACGGGAATCGAACCAGGGGTAGTACGGGAATCGAACCAGGGGTGGTACGGGAATCGAACCAGCCCTAGTACGAATCCCGGTACACCTAGTACGGGAATCGAACCACCTACGACCAGCGGAAACGCAGACCCTAGTACGGGAATCGAACCAGCCACCTCTTTATTACCTCCTACGGAGGTAGTGGCCCCGCGCGCGAGCGCGACACGTGCGCGCACACGCGCGACGCGCGAGGAGCCAGAAAACGACCACGACGAACCTCCCCCGACCGAACGACGCAAACGCCTCGACGACCTCAACACCACAGCAACCCGCACCGAGACGCGACACCTCATCGACGGCTGGCGATCCGCCCACACCACCCAACCCACCGCCCGCCTCATAAGCCAGATGACCGCCGAAGTCGACAAAGCCGTCCGAGCCGGCCACGACATCGACTGCCTCGGCGCCGCGCTCCGCGAATGGAACTCCCGACCGGACCTGTTCTCGCCGAAGGTCCTCGCCGGGCTCTACGACGACGCCGTCTCACGCCGCAACGCCGGACAGGACACCGACCGGCCACTGATCGACGACCACGGATTCCCGCGCATCGACCCCCAGCACATCCCGGACGGATACCTCAGCCGTGCCGTCGTCGACCGCGTCCTCGGCCCCGACTCCGTCTCCCCTCCCCCGTACCCGCCCGACGCCGACCACCCCGACGGCTACAGCGGTGAGGAAGCCACCCTCCGAACCAAGTTCTTCACCGAATGGCGCGCGGAACGCACCTCCGAGCGGCGCGCTGAAGTCCGGCGGATCCTCCTCAGGGCATGGAACCGCCGCAGTACAGGTGCCGCATGACAAGCGAGAAGCAGCCACCACAGGACGTCGACGCGGAGCGGTCTCTGCTCGGCGCGCTGATCATGGCGCCAAAGGTGCTCGTGGACGTCGTGGATGTGCTGGCCGCCGAGGACTTCTACCGCCCGGCGCACGCCGCGATCTATGGTGCGATCCTCGACATCGTCGACCGCGGCGACGTGCCTGACCCCGTCACCATCAGCGAGCGGCTCTCCGCCCTCGGCACGCTTGAGCGATGCGGCGGAGGAACCTACGTTTTCGAGCTGTACAGCCTGGCGCAAACCGCCGCCAACGTCCCCTACTTCGTCGACATCATCACCGGCAAGGCCGCGCTCCGTCGCACAGCCGAGGCCGCGGTGAGCATCTACGACATGGCCCACGGCGACGTCATGGCCGAAGACGTGGCCGGCCTGCTCGAGCAAGCCCGGGCGGCGATCGACAAGGCCACCACGGCGTTCGAACGCCGACGCGACGACGAGGGCACATTCGTCGGCGACCTCGCCGTGCAGACGCTAGAACGCTATGCGCAGCCCCGGCCGCACGCTGTGCCAACCGGATTCGCTGACCTCGACGAACTCCTCGACGGCGGTCTCCGTCCCGGGACGTTGACCGTCATCGGCGCCCGCCCCTCAGTCGGGAAGAGCATCTGCGGGCTACAGATCGCGGTGAACGCCGTGCGCTCGAGCGGGATCGGCGCGATGTTCGCCTCGCTGGAGATGCCGCGAAGCGAGGTCATGGACCGGGTCTACGCGCAGCTCGGCGGGATCGAACTCCGACGGCTCACCAAGCATCAGCTGACACAACACGACTGGGAACTCGTCCGGTACTGGTCGGGCCAGCTGCAGGACACGCCTCTGCGGATCGAGGACACGCCGCACATGTCGATGACGAAACTCCGGGGTCTCGCGCGGGACCTGACGCGCCACAAGGCTGGCTGCGGGCTCGTAGTCGCGGACTACCTGCAGCTGATGACGTCCGGGAAGCGGGCGGAGTCGCGGCAGCTGGAGGTCGCCGAGTTCTCGCGGCAGCTGAAAGTCCTCGCGAAGGAGCTCAAGTGCCCGGTTGTTGCGCTGTCGCAGCTGAACAGGAGCGTCGAAGCACGCTCGACGCCGCGGCCTGTGCTGGCGGACCTGCGGGAATCCGGGGCGATTGAGCAGGACGCGGACAATGTGCTGCTGCTGTGGGACAACCCAGAGCGTGAGGGCGAGCGGCAGCTGGTCGTCGCGAAGAACCGGCAGGGCCCGCTCGGAGACGTGCGGCTGTCCTGGGCGCCGTACTACGCCCGTGCCGGGTCACTGTCGCACCTGAACGAAGCCTGATCGTGATTCGGCCCTGAGAGCGTCTGTGCCGCGTTCGACCGGCTTGTCGGCCCCGTTTCACCCGGAAGCCCGGTTTGTCGCGGCGATGCGCGAACCGGCCGGGTGGATAGGCCGTTTTGCGCATCGGCGTCCCGCCTGGTCAGGCCGATTTCGACTGGGGAATCGGCTACTCCCAACTGGTGAAAGGGTCGAAGGACCCTTGTTGGTTGACACGGTTTGACATAAAGTGCGATACAACCAGGTAGCACGCAGCATCCCGTAACCCTCCGACCAGGAGAAACCATGGGCACCCGAATCAACGCGCCGAAACCCCAGCCGCCCAGCACCATCAACCAGCTCCTCCAGGCGACCATCCGCGGCATCGACAACAACACCGCGCCGATGGACTGCTGGCTGCACTTCTCCGCCGAGCAGCCCCTCGCGGTCATCCTCGAGTTCAGGCCCGCGGGCAAGCCGGCGACCGAGTGGGAGTTCGCCCGCACCCTCCTCGCCGACGGCCTCGAATACCCGTCCGGCGACGGCGACGTCTACATCGCCCGCGACGACGACCGCTACATCTCCATCCTGCTCAGCAGCCCCGAAGGCACCGCCACCGCGACCTTCCGCACCGCCGGCGTCCGCGCGTTCCTCGACCGCACCGTCGCGCTCGTCCAGTTCGGCGACGAGCCCGAGCCCGACATCACCTCCCTCGAGAACATGCTCCGCGCCGCGGCCCAGCAGACCGGCGACGACGAATGACGGCCGCACCTGTCGACGACACGCTCCTCGTTCTCCTCGAGGACCTCCGCGCCGCAGTCGCCGCCGGAGCCCAGGACGTGTTCGACATCAACCGGCACGTCCAGACCGCCAGCCACCACCGAGGCGATGGCGGCCACCCCACCCACAAGGTCCTCGGCGGACTCGGGCACCTCACCCGTAGCGGCGAAATCACCTGCACCGCAACCGGAAACCCGCACCGCTGGCTCTACCGGCCGCAGCCGGTGCACACCTGCACCGCCGACTGCGCCTGCAGCCCTGTGGTCACCGCGCCAGGCGTGCACCAGCACAACGGACCCGAGCCGCGCACGTTCGAGGCCGTGGTCGGCGACGACATCGCCGCCACCGGGCTGCCCACCGAAATCCACCAGTAACCCAAGCGCAGCAATAAAACCCAGGAGCCAACTGCCATGAGCGAACCTCGCCTGCGCCCGGAATCGTTCGACGACCTGACCAAGTCGATGACCGAACCGGTCGTCCTCGCCCAGATCATCCTCGACAACTTCGCTATCGGCGGCGGCCTTCTCCGCGCCGCCGACGAGTTCGTCGGCTTCTACAACGCGCTCTACGCCGAGAAACTCGATGTTGTCGTCGAAGGCAACACGATCGTCGTGGCCCGGCAGCGGACCGAAGGCGAACTGGCCGAGGCACTCGCGACAGCACAGGCCGACTGGGACAAGCAGAACCAGCTGCAGATCGACGCGGACACCCGGGGCTGACGATGAAACCCCGCTACCGCCTCGCTACGCACCGGCCCGCCAAACGGCGCCGGCGATTTCGCCACGACGACCTGATGGCGGTCGACCTATTCAGCGGATTCGGCGGGCTCACGCAGGGCATCAAGAAGGCCGGCTTCACCACGATCATGGCCGCAAACCACAACGAGTACAAAGTGGAGGTTCACGAGGCTAACCACCCCGAGGCCGAGCACTGGATCGCCGACCTCGTCGACCCGGAGTCGTCTGACTACCACTCAGCCCGCGACCTTCCCGCCGCGGACCTGCTCGTCGCCGGCGTCAGCTGTGTCAACCACTCCCAGGCGAACACGCAGAAGGCGTACGAGCAGGGTATGTCGCTGTTCGATCTCGACGACCCGGACTTCGATGCGCGGGTCACACGGTCGGAGCGTGACCGGGCGACGGCGAACTGCGTGCTCCATTACGCAGCGCAGCATCACCCGCGGCTGATCCTCGTCGAGTGCACGACCGAGCTCACCTCGTGGGGTCCGGCCCTTCCCGGCCGCCCGAAGGTCGGCGACGGCTCAACGTTCCGGTGGTGGCTCAAGCAGTTCAAGAACCTCGATTACGAGTACCAGATCCTTTACCTGAACAGCATGTTCTTCGGCGTGGGGCAATCGAGGGATCGGCTCTACATCGCCTTCTGGGACAAGCGGCTGCCTGCCCCAGACCTGGAGCACCGGCCGGAATCGTGGTGCGACCGCTGCCAGACGATCGTTCAGGCCGCCTGGTCCTGGAAGACTGGCGTGCCGCCGACCGGGTCGGTGCGCTATGGCAAGCAGTACAACTACCGCTGCCCGAGCTGCCGCAACGAGGTCATCCCGCCGATGACGCCCGCGCTCGCCGCGCTCGACCTGACCAACCTCGGCACCCGCATCGGTGACAAGCCGGTCAAGAAGCAGCGGGACGGCTCGACCGGGCCGCTTGCCGCAGCGACGATGGCCCGCGCAGAGCGGTGCCGCCAACGGTTCCCCGAGTTCCCTGCGGTGCTCATGCCGGCCAAGGCCGTGCACGGTTCGGAGCGGCACCCGTGGCAGCCGATGGCCACGCAGACCAGCCAGCAGGAGACCGCGCTGCTATCGACCGGTGCGCTAATCGGCGCGGCCGGGAACACGTTCGAGAGGCCTGGTTCTGACTGCCGGTCCCGCGGGCTCGATCAGCCACTGTGGGCGCAGACGGGCACGAACGGCACTGGTCTGGTCACGCCGCCGGTCGCGGTCGCCACAGGCTCAATAATCGCCGCGCACCGGCACAACGGCGACGGGCAGCACATCACGAGGCCGATGGACACCGTGACCTCGACCCACGAGAAGGCCGTCCTGCTCGCAATCGACAACTACCAGGGCGCGCCGCGCAGTGCAGCCGAACCGCTGCCGACACAGGTCGGCTCGGAAACCCTCGGCATGCTGTCGTCTGGCGTCGTGCCGTTCCGGCAGAACACGATCCCGACGGTGCACGGCGAAGCGATGCCGACCGTCACATCTGACCAAATCCCCGGTCTGCTCACCGCGACAGGCACGCTGTTCGCTGGGTGGTACAAGCAGAACGGCACCGACGCCGACGTGACCGCGCCGCATTCGTTCGCAGATCCGCTCGGCACGCTCACCGTCCGGGACACCACCGCGCTGCTGCTCGCCGAATGGCGTGCTGCTCTCTCCGAGATCGCTCTCGAGGATTGCTTTTTCCGCATGATGTTCGCCCACGAGATTGGTCGCGGCTGCGACTTCGATGTCGATTTCCCTGGCTACAAGGGCAGCTTCATCGTCTGGGGCTCGGCGCGCGACCAGACGGACGGCTTCGGCAACGCGGTGTCGCCGTCGGTCGGGACGTGGATCGGCAAACGACTGCGCGCCAGCCTCCACCACCCGGAAGCGGGTGTCGCGTGACACCAGGTTGTTCGACATCGAAGCACAGCCCTGAAACGAGCACAGGAGCAATTGGCATGACCACCACCGAACAGTCCACCGAGGACACCGAAATCCGCCCGATGACCCGCGAATCATTCACCGCGGCCGTCGAAGCGGCGGTGGCGTCCGTTGTCACAGAACAGCTCGGCAGCGACGTCGCCGCTCGCTCCGAGTTCAACGACATCGTCCTCAAGGCCGGTGCCGACGTTGCATGGGCGGAGATCACGCGGCTGCAGGGACAACTCGACGACGCGGTCAGCCTCGTGCAGCGGTGCGCCGGCTCCCCCGATGTTCCGTCGCACGCCGCGGTCATCGGCGAACTCGGGAAAGAGATCGAAACGCACCGGGCCGGCGCACGGGCCAACGCCGTCGAGGTCGAGGAACTGCGCGAACTGCGGCTCAGTGTCGCCGGGATCTTCGGGATCTCGCACCTCGATAGTGGCCTGGACTCCCGCGAAATCACGGTCAAGGCACAGCAGATCGCGGCAGAGCTCGGCGACGCGAACCTGGCGAAGGACGACGCACGCGCCGCCCGGAACCAGCTCGCCGACGGGCTTACTGAGATTTTGGCGTCGATCGAGCACGTGCCGTGCCTGTACTACGCCTGCCCCGGCCCGGTGAAGCCGTCGCCCGAGCCGCGGTGCTCCGGCTGCGAGGCACGGGTGGCGCTGAAGGACCTGCTCGACAGCGTCACGACCGCGCCCGCCAGCCAGTCGTGAGCACCGTCTTCTGTTTCTGTATCGCGTTGTTTCTGTTGCTCGCCAACGATAAGTGGGTGCCTCCGAATGCCTGACACCACGATTCCCGAACTCCGGGTCGGTATACATGGCGGCGTGTGGACGGTGGCGGTCGCCGACCAGCACGGCTGGGTCGAAGCCGGCACCGGGGAGCCGCTCGACAACAGCATCGTTGCCACCTGGACGGCCCTTGCCCCGCGTGCTGCCACACAGTCAGCGGAACAGGTGATTTCGGAGATCCCACAGCCGCTCGCGCCGTTCAAACGCGCGGCCGATGCCTTCTCCGAGGAGCTGTCGTGAGTCACTGGCGACGTTCCCCGAAGCGAGACCGCGACATCCTCGCCGCAGCCATCGAAATGCAACTCGTCTGCTTTCGCGACAAGGATCTTGCCCCGGAGTATCACAGCAGCTGGCCAGGGCTCACTATCACCTCGGCCGATCGCGAGCAGATCCAGCTGTACGTCCTCCGCGGTTTGCTTCGCTATGAACGCAGCGGCCCGCACGGCTTCGGCGTCGGCCGAGTGCTCGCGACCGTAACCGGTCTTCGCGAGTACGAAATTCTGGTGCAGCGCCTCGATTTAGCGCCCGGTCCGTCGCGAAAGCTTTTGCCTCGGAAGGCGATGTCATGACCGAACTCGCAATACGTCACCCGCGGCACGTCAACGTCGACT
The DNA here is from genome assembly GCA_963766045.1 of uncultured Actinomycetota bacterium. Classification (GTDB taxonomy): domain Bacteria; phylum Actinomycetota; class Actinomycetes; order Mycobacteriales; family Pseudonocardiaceae; genus Amycolatopsis. Next base: position 18,355 of record CAVXYN010000006.1, read on the forward strand.
TCTGCGAGGTCGAGTTGGAAGGTCGACGCTGCCCCAACGTCGCAGTGCACCGCACCCGGGCCTGCCTGGAACACGCCACCCCGGTCTCCCGGATGCAGCGCACGCCGAGCACACCTGCCGTCGCACCCGAGCCCGGTCCCGAGCCGGTCACACCGCAACCCACACCGCCCGCGCGACGACCACGCGAAACGCGAGACGACCTAATCGCCCGCGCCCTCAACAACCTCCGCCGCCGACACCGCGAAGAAACAGGTGAGCACTAGTGCCCGAAATCATCGACGGTCTCGCCATCAGGCGGCGCCTCGGCCGCGACCAGTGGTTCGCCCCGCAGCCGATGGGGCCAGACGGATTTTCTTTCGTCGCCAAGGACGGCAACGGCTCGATCATCGTGACGGGCTGGGACGACCGCGGCGTTGAGTGGATCCACGCCTCGATGACCCGGGCCACCACGCTCCCGTCCTACGAGGACCTCAAGCTCCTGCATGCAGCGGTGTGGCCCGACGGGAACGCCTATCAGGCGTTCGTGCCGCCCGAAGATCACGTCAACATCCACCCCAGGGCACTGCACCTGTGGGGCCGCGCCGACGGCGCCCGCCTGCTGCCCGACCTTCCGCGAGGCACGATCTGATGAGCGACAACTCCGACCAGCGCGAGATCGCCGAGATCCTGGGCATGCGACTCATCACCGACACCGAAACCGCCCGCTGGGCCGAACGACTCGAAGGCCCGCACCCGCTCCGCATCCTCGTAGCCGTCGGTGCGCTCACCGCAGTGGCGAACTCCCGACTCCAAGCCCTCAAGATCGCCTACCGCCTCGACGACACCGGGCTCCTCAACGACCTGTCAAACCAAATCCCAAGTGGACAGGACGACACACCATGAGCAGCACCAGCACAATCGAGTGGACAGACGCGACCTGGAACCCAGTGACCGGGTGCACGAAGGTATCGCCGGGCTGTGACCACTGCTACGCCGAGACGTTCGCCGAACGGTGGCGCGGCACGCCGGGACACCACTTCGAGCACGGGTTCGACGTCCAGCTGCGACCGGAAAAGCTCGACCTGCCGCTGCGCTGGAAGAAGCCACGCAAGGTGTTCGTCAACTCCATGGCAGACCTGTTCCACGACGACGTACCGGACGAGTACATCGCCCGCATCTTCGCCGTCATGGCCGCGACACCGGAGCACACCTACCAAATTCTCACGAAGCGGCACGCTCGCATGCGGTCGATGCTGAACCGCGGCGAGCCCGGCACGGCGGGCTTCTTCGACGACGTCGAGACAGCTATGGCTGACTACACCCATGCCGACCCGGTCAGCTGGCCGCTGCCGAACGTGTGGCTTGGCGTGTCCGTCGAGGACCAGCAGTGGGCTAACATCCGCATTCCGGCGCTGCTCGACACTCCGGCTGCCGTGCGGTGGATCTCCGCCGAACCGCTGCTCGGGCCGATCGACCTGAACCAGTGGATCCCGCCACTCTCGCCGATGGATCCAGCATCTGCCCCGAAGACGTGGGCTGAGTGGACCTGGCCAGCCTGGGTTCCGACCGGCATCCGCGAGCCCGTCGAGAAGTTCTGGATGGAGCGATGGGGACGCGGTCCGCACGCGTGGATGCGGAACATGCACGAGCAGGGCGCGCCTGCGTTCGGTGCCACAGTGACGCTAGACGACGGCTTTGGACCGAACGCGTCGAAGATCACCGGACGATATGTCCACGCCTGGAACAACATCGGCCGCATCGTGCACGACGACGGGACCTTCTCGTACACCTCTTTCGGCCCGCGCTCAGTTAGGGAAAACCAGAGCCTGAACTGGGTGGTCGTCGGCGGTGAGTCCGGGCCGGGCGCGCGGCCAATGCATCCGGCGTGGGCGCGCTCCATCCGTGACCAGTGCCTCGCGGCTTCGGTGCCGTTCCTGTTCAAGCAGCGTGGCCAGTGGACCTGGAGTGATCCCGGACCGGGCTGCAGCGAGCCGACGACCTACGTCTCCCGCGAATCCGGCGAGGTTACCGACGAGGAGCGCGCGCTCGCCGACGGCGGCGACTGGCAGGGCGTGTGGAAAGTCGGCAAGGGTCGCGCCGGACGCACACTCGACGGCGAACTCTGGGACCAGTACCCGGCAGGTGCACGATGAGACGTTCCGCGATCATCAGTGACGACGGCAGCTTCCGTTACGAGCTTCGCCGCCAGTGGGCCGAGAGTCCGTTGCTGGGCTGGGTCATGTGCAACCCGTCCACCGCGGACGCCAACGTCGACGACCCCACGATCCGGCGGTGCATGCGGTTCGCCGACCAGTGGGGCTACGGCGGCATCGTCGTCCGCAACGTCTACGCGTTCCGCGCCACCAACCCCCGGAACCTCCACGCGGCCAGCGACAAGTGGGGACCCGACAACGGCCCGCACCTCCGGCTGGCCGGCGACGAGCCACTGACGATCTGCGCATGGGGCAACAACGTCCCGCGCAACGAAGGCGACATCACCCAGCAGATGCTGGCCGCCGCGGGCGCCACGCTCGCACACCTCGGCCTCAACAGCAACGGCAACCCAAAGCACCCGCTCTACCTCGCGGCGGACACGGCGCCGGTCATGTGGCCGACCATCCGGCACGACAAGAGGCAGGCAGGTGCCCGATGACCACCAAGACATGCCGCGAATGCGGCAAAGCCCTCACCGACCCGGCCAGCCAGGAACGCGAGTACGGCCGCGACTGCTACACCAAAAAGTTCGGCGTCCCACCGCGTCGGCCACGCAGCCGCACCGGATCGGTAGCAATCCCCGTACCTTCCTCGGCGCCAGTGGCCGAACAGGCCTCGCTCAACCTCCTCGGTGTCGAGCACGACGGAACCACAGTCCTGCAGCGCGCCGCCGAACTCGTCATCACCGAGCGGTTCCCGTCGCCTTCATTCCTGATGCGCAAGCTCGGCATCGAGTACGAAACCGCGCAAGAGATCCTTGACCAGCTCGAAGCTTTGAACGTCGTGGGGCCGCACCCCGGCGGCACCGGTGTTCGCGATGTTCTGGCAACTCCTGGCCAGCTGCCGGCCATCCTCGAAGTCATCAGCTCTGCCGGGGGCGAAGCGTGATGGCCGGCGCGACCGTAGACCCGCTGACGGCGATGTTCCGGCGGTGGCGCGGCGACATCGAGTCGGTGCCGTTCCCATCCCTCGCCGACCTTCTCGCCATCACACCGGCCGACACCCCCGATCACGACCGGGCACTGGCCTGGCTCCTCAGCCTCGAACCGATGCGCCCAGCAGAACCCGAGGTGGTGTCCGGTGACTGAACCAATCCTGCTGCCGACGCCGTGCTGGTGGATCGACCGCGACGACTGCTGGGAGATCACCCACCACGCGACCCGTGAGGACGCCGAAGCCCACCACGCAGACCTCGTCCGATCCGACTACGGATACCCGCTGTCCGTCACCGGCGCCTTCGCGATCTACCCGGGCGTAGCCAAACAGGAAATGCAGCGCTGCCGAGAAATCACATGTGCCGGATGTGGCGAGACGTGGCACACCCGCAGCCGAATCACCGAGTGCGAGGAGTGCGGGCACGAGACCCTGATCATTCCGCTCGACGATCCAGACCAGACCGGCTTCTTCGAAGTCCTCCCGACTAGCGACATCGAAGGCCAACCGCTGAGCCGCGTCATTACCTTCGAGGAGACTTGATGCCCGAGCTGGAGCCTGTAGACGAGATCGTCGTGCGGCTCGTCGGCCTCGCCGGCGGGGATCCTGGTGTCGTCGAACGCGTCTGCCGCGACCTGTACGGAACACTGTCGCGCCGCTTCACCCAGGGCGCGATCTACCGCGGCGACTGCCAGGCCGAGTGGGTGTCCGAGATGATCGCGGCGTTCTGCAACGACCTGGCGAACTTCGCCGAGGACAACGCGGTGGTGCTGCGAGCCAACCCGGCAGGTGCCGCGTGACGAGCCCGACCTGCAAGCGCCCCGGGCACGCTGGCCGCCCCGCCGTCGCGAAGGACCTCTGCGACACCTGCTACCGCGCTCACCGCCGCAGCGGCCTCGTCACCGCTGGCTACGTCGACGCTGTCCCGGTCCGAAAGCACCTCGGGAAACTCACCTCGCTCGACTGGTCCGCGGCCGCGATCGGGCGGGCCGCCGGTGTCGCGCGCCGCAACATCGACATGCTGCTCGGCGGCAGCCGCAAGAAAGTCAACGCCAGCACTGCCAAGAAGATTCTCGCAGTTCCGCTCGCTGCTCCCGCCCCGGCCGGGCATGCGGCGTTCCGGATCGACCTGCCGTGGCAGCGGCCGCTGCTGAACTCGAACAGCATGCCGTCCAACCCGCGCGCCCGCGGCAGGATCGTGCAGCAAGTCCAGCACGACGTCATGTACCTGGCGAAGCATCACAAGCTGCCGAAGGGCAAGCACCTCACCATCCAGCTGCACTACGCGCCCGGCACGTGGCAGCGGATGGACGGCCACAATCTGCACCCCACCGTGAAAGCCGTCGTCGACGCGCTCGCCCGGCCCGCGAGGAAGGTCGACCCACGCAACCCACGGTCCCGCCCGTGGACCGGGCTGTCGCTCGTCCCCGATGACACCGACCAGTACGTGACCATCCTCGAGCCCGCGATCGTCCGCCCACCCGAGCCCGGTCCGCGCTGCTGGCTCACCATCAAAATCGAGAGGTAGTCCAGATGAGCAAAGGGTTCCGCGTCACCGTCGAGGATCTGGACACCGGCGAAAAGCAGGCGATGGAGGTCGCGGCCGGCGACTTCATGCTGATCCCGTTCGCGCCGTGCTTCCTGGAACACACACAGATGCATCCGGCGGCGGGCACCGTAGTGCTCACTCTCAAGAACCACCGTCCCCAAGGTGACCCCAGGGTCGTTCCCGGCGAGCAGGTCGCCGGATCTCCGGGAACAGCATGATGACCGCCGACGAGCGTGAGCAGAAGGCCACCCCGCCCGCGATCCCGGCCCGCTGTGCCGAACGTCCCACCATCGGCGGGCGCGTGATCCCTTGGGTCAACGTGCGTCTCGGCGACGGCGGCGTCGACTTCCGATCCCAGCACACCGCCAAGCTCCGGGCCGCCCTCGACGAACAGCGCTGCCAGGTGTGCAGTCAGCCGCTTACGACACCGATCGTGTTACTCGGCGGGCCCACCCAGCTCCGGCAGCTTCTGTTCGACGAACCGCCGCTGCACCCCGAGTGCGCCGTCTACAGCAGCCATGCCTGCCCAGTCGTCGCCGGCCACGCCACCAAACTCCCGACCGGACACCGGCTGTCCGAAGGCACCCGCGGGCAGAAGTGCTTCGTCGAGGGCTGCGACTGCGGTGGCTGGGTCCCCACGCCCGGAAGTGTCGAGCGCGGCCACCCGACCGAGCCGCACGCGTGGTTCGCGGTCTATGCCACCGGATTCAACGTCGCTGTCTCCCCCGACGGCGACCTGCTCGGCGCGCTGCTGCACCCCGAGCAAGTCCGCACGGTCCGGCTCGTCTCCCGGCCCGGTCAAGGCCGATCATGGACGACTGTCGCGGACGCGCTCGCTGACTACCAGCCGCCCGACATTCGGAAGGCGCCTTGATGTCCCATCGAATCCAGCGGAAACGCACGATGACACAGCAGTCGAAACCCGTGACGCCCGCCGAGGAACTTCGGGCAGCAGCCACGAAACTTCGCGAGATGGCCAAGGCCACCGTCGGAGGCATCTGGACCACTGAGTACCTGGACAACCACGAATGCTGGTGGGTCAACCACCGAACAGAGGAATACGACAGCGTCACATGCGGGACAGTCGCTGACCTCGAATCCGTCGGCATGGAGGGTAACGCCGCCTGGATCGCCCTCATGGGCCCAGACAAGGCCGAACCGCTTGCGGCGTGGCTGGATTCGATCGCGAAGGCGGTCGAGGCGCTGACGACCACGTTGAAGCGGGACCAGCGTGAGCTAGCCGATCCCGACGCTCTCGCTTTCGCTCGTGCTGTTCTCGGGGAAAAGGCCCTGAAGCCTACAAAGCCATGCGGAGGACCCTGACATGAACGCTGACCAAGCTGCCGAGCACTCCGCCGTCGCTGGCACGGCTCGCGGCTATCAATGGCACCAACGCAACGACATTCCAGCCTGTCCCGAGTGCAAGGAAGGGCACCGTCTGCGAGTTCAGCGGTACCGCGATAACGCCGCGCCGGAGAAGGCGATCGCGACGATTCCCCTACTGCGGCTGATCGAACTCGTCGACCTAGTCCCCGACAACCGCCGCGACGAGGTCGAGGCCCTGCTCGGCGAAGAACTCGCGGAGCAGGTCCACACCGTGAGGACCGTCCACAAGCGACCAGTCCGCGCACGCGCGTAATGGCCGACATTGAAAAGCGGTCCCATTCAGACAACAACCCCGCCCGGCTGAAGGCCCAGCTTGCAAGCCGCGGGGGATGGCAGATGAGTGCCAACGCCGCCACCGACCCGCGGCACATGGAACTACTGCCCGGGCGTCTCCGGAACCGAAGCCGCTGCGGCTGCGGATGTGACGGCAAGGCCAGCCACGTAGGCAAAGCCAATGGGATCGCCATGACCACGGGGTGCGAATGGTCGATGCGCCTGTGGGTCCGCGACGGCTATAAGGCCTAACGGCGAGACCGTCAGCGTCGAGGTGCCTGCTGGCGCGGAGGCGTTCTTCGGTTTCGCGCTGTTCATTATCCCGATGACGATGATCAGCACAAGAAGGAACCCGCCGAAAAGGGCCGCCAGGATGCCACCCAGGATCCACGGCAGTTTCGACCTCTTGGGCCGCGGCGGGTAAGGCGGCGGGTACTGGTTCACGGCTGGCTTCAGCCCCTCTAGTCGACGCACTCGTTAGTCGGCCAGAGGGGCGGCACCGTTACTACACCGGCGGCGTGAACTGATCGGCCCACACTTCGTGTGCCAGCTCCCACGCGCCCGGCAGCAGCAAGACCGCGAGCACGGCGAACACCGGGAACACCAGCCACCGCTCGACCTTCGAGTCGGTGCGGAACCGCAGCCACCTCGGCGGCCGGATCTCGTACCAGGTCTCCCCCGCGATCGGGATCGGGAACAGGAACGGGCAACCTGACTTCGTGACCGCGTCCCCCAGGTCGTGCACCACACATCCGACGGCGACGGCGATCCCGAGCCAGCCGGTCACATCGGAGAGTGCGGCCGCGGCGTCGGTGTTCGCCACCATCGCCCCGGCGCCGGCCAGCCCGACGAGCAGCAGCCACTCTCCGAGGACGGCCGCGGCGAGCAGCAGCCCGAACGCCACCACACCGAGCACCGCCCACCTGCCACCCGCCTCGGTACCTACCGCGGCGGCCGCCCCGAGAACGACAGCGAACAACACGGTGTGCGAGAGGTGTCGGTGCTTCCCCGAGCAGCGCTCGTCACGCGGGCCCTTCGTAACGGCGTAGAGCCGCGCCGAGGACCAGCGCAGCACCCGCGAAATCCCGCCGGTGAGCCAGCCCAGCAGCCGGGACGCCGTGGCACCTGGGTGGTCGAGGTCCGGCAGCAGTGCGAAACCCGCGGTCGTCGCCGCAAACACGATCGCACTGGACCCAGTTCCTGCCCCAGCGACCGGCGCGACGGCGAGCCCCGCGCACCAGCCGGTGAGCGCATGCGTCCGACCCATCATCAGAAGGAACCGTCTTCGGCGTAGCTGCTGCTCATCGCGACCCGTCTTCTTCAGTCATCGTTTCCGAGGTGGACGGTCAGGTCCCGAGCCGACTCCAGGAATATGGCCAGCGTCCTCGCCGCGTCGAGCGCGTTGACGAGTTCGATCTCCGCTTCGCACGCCGTCGGCCCACCGGGACGGTCGCGACGGTCGTCATATAGCTTCGGATTCCCGGCCTGCGCCTTGAGCACCGCCATCAGCTGCTGGAGCAACTGGTCCATGCCGTACGCGGCCGCAGTGAGGTTGGACAGCAAGCCGTAGATCGTGTTCGCCCACTCCAACGTCCGCGCCGCGGCCGGCTGCTGGGTGGCGTGGTTCAGGTACCGCACCAGTTCGGCGATCGACCGGGCCGCGTCGAGCACGGTGTCGCGGGTGTGGGGGCCGTCGATGTGGCAGTACCTGGGGATCTGGTCGACCAGTTCGCCGTTCGACATGGTTTTGTCACCTTTCTGTCCAGTGGACTATTTCCGGTACTTCCGTCGCCTGATCTCGGCTCGGTCCTCTTCGGACAGTCCGCCCCACACGCCCCGGTCCTGCCCCGTCTGCAACGCCCACTCGCGGCACTGCTCGAGCACCGGGCACCGGAGGCACACAGCCTTCGCCCGGGCGACCTGCCGCAGGGCGGGACCAGAAGTGCCGGTCGGGAAGAACAGCTCCGGGTCCTCGTCGCGGCACGCCCCGTCGTGGCGGAACTCCATCGACGGCACCTCGTCGACCTTCAAGCGCGCCGACCGGCCGGTCACGACGCCGGTCCTGGCGCGAAGTACTCCTCGACGATGTCCGCCACCGGCCGGTCCCGGCGGGCACTGAACGCGGCGACCAGGTTCTCACTCGCGATGTGCGCGAGAACGCCTGCGATCACAGCGAGCGCACACACCACGATCGCGGGCCGGTCGTCGAACATTGATAGGGCGAACCCAGCCGAAACAGCGGCGCCGATCATGTGGAACACCGCGGCGATGACCTCAAGCGACGCATCGCGCTGCGGCAGGTGGCCGTCGAACACCCAGTGGATCAACTGGTTCGCCTGACCGCGGGTGAGCCGCTGCAGGTAGTCCGGCGGTTCGGGAGTCGAGGCCGGGCTGTTTTCGGGCATGGCGAAGCCACCTTTCACATGCGGGGGTTGTCAGCCCGGTCACGATTCCGGGGAGGCGGTGTTACCTGCCGAAGGAAAAATTCCTGTTCTCCTCGGCGATTTGCTGCATCGCTTCGGCGTAGAGATGACGGTGCTCAGCGAGAATCTCTGCCGCAGTGAAGATTTCGCCCGTCTCAAGGCTCGGTTCAGTAGTTGTAGGGGTCGAAGCCCTTGCCGCTGCAGGCTCCGGCGACCATCAGCACGAAGGTCATGACGATGAACGCCTTGGTGTAGAAGCGGATCCGCGCGTTGTATGCGGCGGCGGAGATCTGGGCGGTGGTGGGAACGGTCATTGTGTGGCCTTTCTGATGGGACGGCTAGTCATGTGACTACTGTACTAGTCACATGACAACTAGGCAAGAGACTAGTAGTCTTAGGACTATGCTCACCGACGTGGAACACCTCGTAGGCGCCGCCGAGATCCAGCAGATGTTCGGCGTCTCACGCCAACGCGTGCAGCAGATGGTCAACCGGGCCGACTTCCCCGAACCCGAAGTCACCCTCAAAATGGGAAAGGTCTGGCGCACCGACGACGTCCGAACCTGGGCAGCCGAACACGGCCGGGACATCAACGACGACTAATGGCGCCAGCAGCGCCCGAGTGACACCATCGACGTAACCCGCACCCAGGAGGACACCGTGGCCGCCATCGAGATCGCCGACGACGCACTCGCCATCGCGACCGCGAAAGCCGAAGACGCCGGCCTCAGCCTCACCGACTGGCTGACCCACGCTGTCGCCGAAACCGCCGCCCACCAGGAACCCGTCGCCGAGCTGCTCGTCGACGACGGCGGCTTCCCCTCCCCGCGCCAGCACGACTAGTCGACGTCCTGCAGCTCGTCCTCGAACGCGCCCTGCCCGGCAACGGGCACGGGCGCGTTCTCCGTCTCCAGCCACGCCCGCCCATCGGGCACCAGCCCCTGCCACTTCTTCCGCAGAATGTTCAGGTCCAGCTGGGCGGACTCCGCGAGCTGGTCGCGTGCCTGCCGGCCGCGGGAATCCACCCAGAGCATCCCGCCGGCGGCGAGGAGCAGCAGGATGCACAAGGCGATCAGCAACCCGGGCGGGGACGGCCACAGCAGCAGCACGATGAGGATCAGCAGACCGCCGAATCCGAGGACCTTGGCCGCGGACATGGCGTTGCTGGCGTCGCGGCTGTGCTTCGCCTCCCGTAGCCGGAATTGGGTCTGCCGGATGTCGGCGTCCAGTTCGGCGAGGCGGGGCTCGAGCTCCCGCCAGCGGAGCAGCTGGCCGGTCAGGAAGTGGATGTTGCGGCGGAAATCGTGCCAGTACGGGCTGTCTTCCTGCTGGGCGTCGAGAACGGCCCGTTCCTGGCTGATCTGCTGCCGCAACCGTTCGATTTCGGCCTGTACGTTCCTCATAGCTGTCTCCTCACTCTGTGTCGCACATACACGCGGACACACATATGGCTCTCAGGGGGCATCTCAGCCCCGGGAATGGCGCTACCTGCGGACACGGGTGGTACTGGTTGTGTGTGTATGTGTGTGTGTTCAACGGAAAGTAGTCACGATGCGGCCTGGTAGACGTTCGTCTCCGGCCGGCGCAACTCCCCGTCCCGCACGAGGCCGGTCAGCGCGTTCGTGACGGTGTTCCGGTTCTTCACATCCCCCAGCGACTCGCAGATCTCGGCGAACGTCACCGGGCCACCTGCGGCCGTGACGACGTCGACGATGCGTTCCTTCAGCGTCCGTTTGCCGACCAGCGTCGCCACCCCGCCGCCGGTGTCCGCCGAGCCGGCAACTGCCCCGTCGCCCGAGGTGTTCCACGGCGCCGCCGCGATCATCGCCTGCAGTTCCTCGGTGATCTGCTGCTCCGCCTCGGCGAACGCCCCTGCCCGCGCAGGCCCGCCCGACAGCTCCTGGCGGTACTCGCTAGCCGCTACCGCGGGTGCGTGGATGTCGCTGCGGCCGCGCAAGTACGCGTCGAGCGCGTCCGTCGCGTAGCGGTGCCGGTTCGCGTACACATCGCCGGCGTAAGCGTTCGCGACCGCCTCGGAAAAGGCGTCGAGCTCGTGCTCGAAGATCCGGCGAGCCCACGACACATCGGCGATGGTCGCGCCGCTGTGCAGCACCTTCTTGCCCTTGTTGGTCTCCTGCATGTACAGGCACTTGCCCTTGAGGATCACCCGGTCGTCACCTGGCTGCGGGTCGGTGCCGAGGTTGATCCAGCACTCGCCCGGATGGGTCGGGACCGGGAGCTTGTAGTTGTCCATCGCGCGGCCGATCTCGTCCTTGTCGCCGGTCGCGAACACCGTCTGCCACTGCAGGCCGGAGTTGATGTTGCCGCCCTCGGAACCCCAGTTGTCCTTCGTCGCGCGCTGCCCGGCCAGGTGGATCTTGACCTTCTCGCTGGTGGCACCGAACTCGAGCGCCCGCACGATCTCCGACAGCGAGTACCAGACCCCGTCGACGAACACGACCTTCCCCGGGATCGGCAAGGCGAACGACGCCTCGTCGAGCTCGATGATGATTTCCTTGAACTGGTCCCGCATCGCCATCGGCGCGTTCTGCCGAGCGCGGGCGATCGCGAACCCTGTGCCCAGCATCAGCGCGGTGTGCTCCACACCGGCCGCGACCCAGTGCAACGGGATCTTGTTGTCGGTGCCCTGGTACGGGTCGGTCCACGGGGACACCAGGTCGTAGAGCTTCACGACACCGCACACCCACTGTGCGGCGTCCTTGGGGCACTTGGTGACGTGCGCCATGCGGACGTGCACGAGGCTCGATTTGCCCTTCTGCGACGAGCCGGTGTCCGCGCCGTGCCGGTTGATCTGCTGGGTGATCGGCGTGCCGTCGATCTCGTGGGCGATCAGGACCCGGTCGTTGATGCTCGCCGGTCGCGGGTCGTCGACGTACGGGTAGACGGCGGCGAGGACGTCTTCGACGGTGACCGACAGCGTGTACACCCCGGCCGCGGGCTCTTTCATGATCTGCACCCAGTCCGAGTGGATCGGGATGCCGAGTACCTCGGAGAACGCGATCGCCAGCGGCTCCCGGTCGCTGTCGTCGAGCCTTGAGACCGTCGACTCCTTCTTGTTCTTCTCCGCGGCGACGATCTGCGACGGCACCTGCAGCCGGTACATGATCCCGACCGGGCGGCCAGTGGTGCCGGCCGTGACGACGGTGTATCCGAGGCAGTTCAGGTATTCCTTGCGGCACCGGGCCAGTGCCTCTCGCAGCTTGGCGACGGCCATGTCGCGGGCATCGACTGGGCGGGTCGCGGCGGTCCGCTCCGCCTTGACGATCTCGGCTGGCTTCAGCTTGGTGAGGGCGTATTCGTTCGCCTGCGCGATCAAGAACTCGACCCCGCCGAGCACCGCGAGCGCCACCAGCCATCCGAACCACAGTTCCGGCCGGATCGTGAACGCCGTGCCCCATGCGACGTGCGCGGCGGCGGCGGCCCCGAGCAGACGGACGATCCGCTGCTGCTGCTCGAAGGTGAGCGGTTCGAACATGGCCGCCCGCTGCACCACGCTGCGCGCTGACACCCAGAACACGATCGCGGCAAGGCCCAGCAGCCCGATCGCGACGGCAGCAGGGACCGCGGCAAGCGCCATCAGCGCGGCGCCGGCCGCGACACAAACCGCGGAGCCGACGATCCAGAACAGCTTCCACGAGATCATCAGGGTTCAGCCCCTTCACGACGGGTTGATGGAGGTTGAGCGGGGTGGGACCCGGCACGGGCGGGCCCACCCCGCTCAGTCATCCGGCGATGCCGGCCGCTTGGGCGTGGAACCCGGCGGCGATGCCGCGGCGCCCTTCGGCGGTCTCCGCGAGAGCTGCCGCCTCGCGCTGCAGACCCTCGACGGCCTCAGCCATCCCCTTCATCCCGTCGAGGTCGCCGGCCTTGGACTTCAGGTCGTTGGCCTGCTCGTCGAGATCGGTCGCGTCACGGGTCGCGGTGTCCCCGGCCGCGGCCAGGGTGTTCCGCAGGGTGGCCGGGGTCGAGGTGTCCACCATGGCCGTGTACTTCGCGGTGTCGACTGCCATTTGTCTCTCCTTCGCACTGGTGCTCATCCCGACCGCACGCACTCGCACGGCCAAGTCATCCATCGGATCGGTCACTGCCGCCCGCGGCAGGAGCCGCGGCCCGGGCCGCGTAACCAGCGGGAACCCCGCGTCGTCGACCGGGTGCTCGTCGAGCCACTTGTCCACGGCGGCTCTCTCCGCGCGTTTCGCAGCCACCTCGTCTGCCGGTGGTGCCGCAGCCGCGCGCCGCTTCCGGCGAGCCGTTCGCCCCAACGGTCGATGGCCTCGCCACCCCACACGGCTGCCTTGTTCCTGAGCGCCGATGTCCCGCGCTTCCGCCGGCGTGCTGGCCCTCGTCGGAGGTACCTTCGCCGCGCGCTGGCGTCGGCGAGCCCGTCGACCGGCCCACCTCGGGCGTGGGGTCGGCTGCGGTGTGGGCGGCGCTTCGGACGCTGTCGCAGTGGTGGTCGACAGCGAGCTGGCAGCCTGGTCGTGACGTCCACGCCACCAGCCGCGGACGCGTGTCCACCGCGACGGCTTCACTTGGGTCTGCGGCGCCGCCTGCCGACGGTCGCGCTGACGCTTCGATTCCGGCCGCCCGGCCCCGGCCGCCGAGGGACCCGGCTGGTTACGGCGGTTCCACCAGCGGTTGCCGGCCGGGGTGGGGCCGCACGTGCTCGTCTTGTCCACCCGCGGCTGCGCGGACTTCGGTGTCGTCGCACCCCGGCGAGCACCGGGCTTGCTACTGCCCGAGCCCCGGGACGGCAGCAGGCGCCGCAAGCCGGAACTCCCCCGGCCAGGGCTTGACCCGCTGGCCGAGTTCGTGCTGGCGCCGCGGCTACGCCCGGTCCCGCCTCCTGACCCAGCAGCCCCCGGCCGCCCGCTACCCGAACCGCCGCTCGAGGTGCGCCGCCAGTTCATCGGGTTCAGCCGCGACCCGGTACGTCCCGAACTCGGCGTGCGGGACCCGGCAGCACCGGAACCGGCCGTAGGGCGCCGGGTGCCGCCGCCGATCGAGCCGTGGGCCGTGCTCGTCCCGGCCTGGCCGCGGCCCCAGTTCATCGGGTTCAGCCGACCGCCGCGCCGCTGCGCAGTCCCGGTCGTGGCCTTACTACCCGACGCACCCGGGCCGCCGACGCCACCTGCCGTGCCCCGGCCTGCAGGGCCACCGGACCCGCCGCCGAGCGGCTTCCGGCCTGCCGTGGCCCGACCAAGGCCGCCCGGCTGTCCGCCGCCCGCGCGGCGCCCCGGCGACCCAGCAGCACTTCGTCCACCGGTCATCCCACCGCCGCGTCCCCGACCTCCCGGAAAGAACCGCCCCAGGCCACGGCGCTGGCCCGGCATGCCGCCACCGGATCCGCGGCGGCTGAGCCCGGCGCCAGCGACACTGCGCCCAGCGCCGCCGCCGCTCTTGCGGATCATGTGCATGGCGAACGCGCCACCACAGACCACGGCCGCGAGACCGATCGCGACCAGCGCGACCATCGCATTCCCGCTGTACATTCCGACTCCTGCCACTCCTCCGGCCGTCGGCAGCGTGGCCCACATGAGCCGCTGCTTCGGCACTCCCTTGGACTTCAGACCGGGCTGCTTCGGTGCGCCTGGCTTCTTGGTGTCCCCGTCCGTGGCGGCGTTCGTGGCCGTCTCGTCGGCTGCTGGCGTGGCCGGAGTCGGCGTTTCACCGGCGGCCTTGGGGACGCGGCCCGCCGGGGGCGAGCTCGCCTTCGCGAACGCCGCCGGCAGCGCCGGGCTACCGCTCTCGTCCGCCATGGAGTTCCTCCCGTGCGTTTCCGGCCGTGGTCAGACGAGGCTGCTGACGACACTGGTGATGGCGTTCCCGATGCTGGTGCCGATGCTGGCGATTCCGTGGAGTACGAATCCGACGACGCTGCCGACTGTGGCGGGATTTCGCAGCGCCCAGATCAGGATCGCGAGCGCGATGATCGCGAGGATGCAGGTGATGACGAAGCCGATGGCGCTCCGAACCCATTCCATGATCATTTCTTTGTCTCCTTGTAGGCAGTGACCGAGTTCCGCACCTGCTTGGTCGAAACCTTGAACTGAGCGGCGATGTAGCCGCGGTCGAGAGCGGCGAGCGACTGGCCCTCGGCTTCCGCCCGGGCGAGGTACTGACCGATGCGGGCAATCGCGGCACCGGAACCTGTGAGTTCCGCCGATGTCGGCTCGAACTGGATCCGGTCGGAACTCGGCGACTTCCGCACCAGGCCGCTGAGCACGCTGCGGGACGGCTTCCGCCCGTCACCGGAACTCGGAACTGCGCTGGTCGGCACGGGGGCGGAACTCGGCTTCGTGGCCGAGGCGGAACTCGACGGACCGGAACTCGGGGCCTGTGTCTGCCTGTCGCGCGGCGGCTCCGGCTTCCGCTCCGGTGCGGCCACCGCTGTTCCGCCCAGTTCCGGCCCGGGAGTCGGCCACGTTTCCCCGGTCAGTTCCGCGATCGTGTCTGGACACGACCAGTCCACCGGAAGTTCCACCGTGGCTTCCGCCGCGAGCGCGGCGCCGCGCTTCCGCTTCGGGAGTTCCGGCTTCGGCTCGACACCGGGCAAGCCGGCGAGGCGCGGCGAGGTGATCGCGACCGGCAATGTCGGGTTCCCGATCTTCCGCAGATACGCCATCCGGAACGCGACCTCACGCGGCACAGCAAGCCCGAACGTCGCGACGATCCGGGACGCTTCCCGCATCACGAGCGGGTGCTTCCGCCACCGCAGCGCCCACAGCCGGACCTCGACGATCGTCATGCCGGACGCGTCGTGCCGGGCCCGGTGCATGTAGAGCTCGAAGGCACCGACACCCATGAGAGACCCGAGCGCGGAGACGACACCGATCGTCGGGTTCAGCTCGCGGCCGTGGTCGTAGTTGATCCACGCTGCGGTCCCGGCGAACACGAACGTGCCTACCCGGTAGATCTTGACCGGGTGGTCGCGGACGGTGCGGGCGTAGAGGATGGCGCACAGCCAGCACAGGACCTCTACGAGCAGCGTCATCGCGACGGCTCTCCAGGCGTTCGGGTCGGCCCATGTGTCGTGGGCGAGCTTCGCGAGGAACCAGTCGAACTGGCTGGGGATCGCGACCCCGATGGACAGCACGATGGTGACGACGGTGACGGTCAGGCTGATCCGGTCGCCCTGTCGGGTGGCGCGCGCGGCGCGTTTCTTCTCCCGTCGGCCGTCGCGGTCGGCTCGGCGCTTCTTCTTGAGGTCGAGGTGGCCGAGCTGCCAGCGGTGCCACCGGGTGTGTTCGGTCTGAGTGTGTTTGCGGATCATCAGGACGCCACCGCCGTCTTGAACGGCGCCGCCCACCGGTCGAGTGTCGACCGCGGGACGTGGGTGGCGTCCTCAAGTTCCCGGATGGTGAGGACACGCCGACGCAGGAGCTCGGCGGTGATCCGGCCGGCGACATGCTGCATCGTTCTCTGGTTGGCGGCGAGGTAGGTCACCCAGCCGACGAGGTCCTCTGTGGACGCGTGCTCGAGTTCGGCGACTCGTGGGGTTTCGTTGCCAGCGGCCGGTTCGCTGGATTCGTCGAGTGCTTGTCCCATGGGTGGGACTTCACCATTGGTGTCCCACTGGCGGGACAAAGTTAGCGACCGCTAACCACAGTTGACACGGTTTTACACTTCGGTTTACCTGCACAAACGAGCCGCGCGCACGAATGTCCAGTTATGCCACCAGGAGGCCGCCGCCATGCATGACCCATTGGTTGTTGCGTTCGACATACGCCGCCCTTGGCCACGTCGGTCACCTTCGTACGACGCCGACAGGTCACGCGACGGACGTCGCTGGCGGATCCGATGGAGCCCCTTCTGGACTCTGGCCGGACGCGGCTGGTACTTCCCGTCCATCGTCACCATCTGGCACCGCGAACCCGGCGGCCACGACTCCGGCGAGATCTGCAAGCACCACACGTCGAAGCAACTGCCCGACGGCACGTGGAAGCACTCCTATCCGCGCTGGTGGAAACTGCACATCCACCACTGGCGCATTCAGATCTCGCCGCTCCAGGCGCTTCGCCGGTGGGCACTGACCCGCTGCGCCTGGTGTGGTGGGCGAAGCCGTAAGGGCGACTACGTCAACGTCTCGCACCAGTGGGACCACGAGAAGAGCCCGTGGTGGCGCGGCGAACCCGGCCTGTTCCACGGCGACTGCTCCAACGTCGAGCACGCCCATCGGCTCTGCTACTGCGAGACGCCGAACCTCGGCCGGAGCGGCCATGGCCGGTGCATCGACTGCCTCGGTTTCCGCGCCTGGCGGCAACAGCCGACCGACGCGCACCGAATGCTTCGGACGCTCGCCAAGGGCCAACGTATCCCTGCCGAGATGCGCCCGCACCTGGACAACATCTGGCGTGAACTGCGTGAGGCGCGGTCATGACCGCGCCGAGACAGATCGCGGCCGGGAAATGCCGTGTCTGCACCACAAACGACACCATCTACTCGGCGCTCTACTGCTGCACCGGCTGCAACAACCACCTACTCCGGATCCTCCGCGAGCTCGGCACCTACCTCGACGACTACCTACCCCGCATGATCCAGCCCGCCCGCGGCCAAACCGGGCGCATGCAACCCGGCTACGGATCCCGCTCCCCGGCTACCGACACCGTCATCATCGCCCTCGACCCGCGATCCATCGCCAGCGACGTCGACGAAGACGGCGAAGCCCACACCCGCCGACCCGACGACACACCCACCTGGATCCGCTCCATCCCCGGCTCCCTGCACTACATCGCACTCGGCATCGCCGACGACCGGCTCGACGCAAAGGCCTACGAGGGCACGGCCATGGACTACATCCGCCGAAACCTTCACTGGGCAGGAATGCAGCCGTGGATCGACGACCTCGCCAGCGACCTCACCGAACTGCACCACCAAGCCAGAGACCTCGCCAACGACAAACCCCAGGAGGCCATAGCCGAATGCCTTACCGTCACCTGCGACGGCTCGGTCTACTGGGGCGGCCCCGGACAGCCCGCCCGCTGCGCCGCCTGCAAACGCAGCTACGACGGACTCAACCTCGTCCGCCTCGGCGCCGCAGCGGAAGTGGCATGACGGACAACGCCGGCCCGCTCCAATTCCTCGAAGCCGCGATCGTCGTTTACGTGCTCGGCCTTGGGGTCGGCCTCGCCGGCGAACTTGGCGACGTCGCCTTCCTGAACGTGCTCGCGGTGGCGTTGAAGATCGCCGGGTGGATTGTCGTCGCCGAAGCCGCCTTCCAGCTTTGGCGAGGCGACCGCAGACCGTTCCGGAAATACAGGCCCGGGCCGACCCCGGTGTACTGCCGCGTAGGAAACCGGCCAGAGCGCCTGATCGGCCACCTGAACACGAGAACGGACGACGCCCCGGCCTTCCTCCGCCTGGCAGCCAACGAACTCGAACACCGCAACGCCAGCTGAACCCTCGCCAAACACCCAGGAGACCGCATGCCCCAGCGCCATGCAGCGGGAGAACTGTTCCTCGCGCCCGAAGGCCACGAATTCCAGTCCGTCGGCGTCGTTGATGAGGCGATGTGGACCTACGACAACACGCCGGCGCTTCCCGGCAACTACCGCGAAGCAACCGTCGAAGTCGTCATTCGGCCCAACGTCGAAGACCTACAGGCACTCCTTACCCGACAGTTTCACCTGGCCGACTGGCAACAACGGCTCTTCGGCGTCCGCATCGAACATCGCGGGGTCCAGGCCCCGCGTAACCGGCGGCGCCCGGTCGCGCTTCGGGACGCCGACGCCAACTTCCTTCCCCTGCAGGACACACCGCGGTACCCGAAGCGGGTCGACCAAGCCCGCGAACGTCGTCGCTACACCGAACTGCAGCGCCGCGATCGGCGACGCCGCCGCGAAGGCCGGCCACCGATCGGTCCTGAAGGCCCCGTCATCCGACAGTTCCAGTTCCAGCAGATGCAACTGCAGCCGCTCGAAGGCGCCCTTCGCATGGTGTCAGGGGCGTTCCGGAACCTCGAAGACGCTGTCACACGGCACCACGAGGCCGTGCGCCAGTTCGCCGCCGGTGCGGCACAGCCAGCACCGTCCTTCCAGGACACCGTCGAGCGGGTGCGCGAGTGGGCTCAAGGTGGCTACATCAGACCGCCTGGCTCGCTCCCGGGCGATGCTGTGCCCGTCCGAGTATCGCCCGGGGCGGCGTACGTTCCGGCGGATGCTGTGCGCCGCCTCGGCCCCGACTTGTTCGCCCGGATCGGCGGAATTACACCGGGCCGGGTGTTCGGTATCGGGCGGGACATCACGCACCGGGACCGGCTCCTCGGCGAAGGCGCCCTTCAGCGCGATGAGACGAGCAGCGTGCACTCGCTCGACAGCTCCGGCGGCGGCGCCGTCTGGTCCGACCTCATCAGCCGCATCGACGAACTCGTCGACGAACCGAACCCAGCCGAAGGGGATGTCGCACGGAGGCGTCGTGGCCGGGCAGGCTGACGACGGGATCCCGGTGCGGTGCCGGGTCGGCGACGGCCAAGAGCACATCATCGGGCACCTCAACACGGTCGCCGAAGAGCTTCCGAGTCTGCTCCGCGAAGCTGCCGACGAACTCGAGCAGCGCTCAAGGACACCCCTGGCACCGAAAGTGGCGCGCCGTAACGAAGGTGATCTGTTAGCTTGGGCGAGCACTCCCGGTGCGCAGGCTACGGATACTTCTTCGGTTAAGGCACCGTCGCCGATCTTTTCTCGGGAGCCACAACTTCAGATGTGCCCGGTGCGCAGGTAACGGTTACTTCCGCTGATAACGGGGTTGTCGCGGGTTCGAGTCCCGTCCAGGCTTCGGCCTGGTAGCTCAGTTGGCAGAGCACCTTTGTCACCGTCACCGACTTTTCTCGGGCCCAATCTGGAGTCACAGCTCCCCTCGAACGAACGAGGGTTGAGGATGTCGAAGTTCAACACCGCCAGCACCCGCCCGGCGACCAAGTCGCCGATCACCACCGAGCGCACGCCGTCCAGCGTCACCTTCGAAGGCGGCGACGGCTACGCACGCGACACGAAGTCCGAGCTGTTCCTGCTCGCCGTGTCCAACATGGTCGGCGAGAACACCTTCTACGAGACTGGTGACAAGCGCGACACTCGCTACGCCGCGCTCGTCCGCAAGGCCACCCTCGCCGATCCCGAGTGGACGGCCCGATTCCTCGCGTGGCTGCGCAGCGACGGCAACATGCGCTCCGCCTCACTCGTCGGCGCGGCCGAGTTCACCAAGGCCCGCCTCGACGCCGGCCTCGACGGCATGTCCCGGCAGGCCATCGACTCCGTACTCCAGCGCGCCGACGAGCCCGGCGAACTGCTCGCCTACTGGACTTCGGTGCACGGCAAGAGGATCCCGAAGCCGGTCAAGCGCGGCGTCGCCGACGCCGTTACGCGGCTCTACCACGAGAAGTCCTTCGTCAAGTGGGATAGCGACGCGCGTGGCGTCCGGTTCGCCGACGTCCTCGGCCTCGTTCACCCGGACCCGAAGGACACCGTGCAGGACGCGCTGTTCAAGCACATCGTCGACGTCCGGTTCAACCCGGACCGCGAGATTCCCGCCGAGCTCGAGGTCATCGCCGTGCGCGCCGAGCTGATGGCATGGGACCTGCAGAAGCGCCGCGACCTGTTCCGCCGCCCCGAACTCGACACCGCGCGCCACGTGCTGAAGGACGCGGGCATGACCTGGGAGTCGCTCGCCGGGTGGCTCCAGGGCCCGATGGGTTCACGGGCATGGGAGGCGATGATCCCGTCGATGGGGTACATGGCGCTGCTGCGGAACCTCCGCAACTTCGACGAGGCCGGCGTCTCGGCCGAGATCGCGAAGCAGGTCGTCGCGCGGCTGGCCGACCCGGAGCAGGTCGCGACCTCGCGGCAGTTCCCGTTCCGGTTCCTCTCCGCGTATGAGACCGCGCCGTCGCTGCGGTGGGGCCAGGCGCTCGACGAGGCACTCGGTCACTCGCTGCGGAACCTCCCGGCACTGCCGGGCCGGTCGCTGATCCTCATCGATACCTCGGCGTCGATGACGCACACCACCATCTCCGCGCGGTCGAAGGTCACCCCGGCGAAGGCGGCCGCGGTGTTCGGCGTCGCGCTTGGCGCGAAGGGCGAGCAGGTCGACGTCGTCGGGTTTGCGAGCGGCACCTTCCGCCATGACATCCCGAAGGGTGCGGGTGTGATCCGAGAGGTCGACCGGTTCCTTAAGCGGATCGGCGAGGTCGGACACGGCACGGACATCGCCGGGTCACTGCGCGCGGCCTACGCCGGCCACGACCGGGTGTTCATCATCTCGGACATGCAGACCATCGGCGGCCACTACGCCGCCGGCGTCTCGGAATCGGTGCCGAGCAACATCCCGATCTACGGATTCAACCTCGCCGGCTACGAGAAGGCGGCCATGGCCACCGGTAGCGGGAACCGGCACGAGTTCGGCGGACTGACCGACGCCACGTTCCGGATGATCCCGCTCCTCGAGGCGGGACGAAACGCCGACTGGCCATTCTGACCCGCATGGGTCCTCGCGTTGCGGATCCGCATCAGCGACGGTGTCGATCATGGCGTTCGATCGACACCGTCGCGACCTCGCATTGCTGCGCGCACGCCTCGCCGCAGCCCGCCGGACTGACGGCCGAGATCAGGCCATCGTCGATCTGATCGGCTGGGTCACGTCCTGGGACCGGCGGACGCTCGTCGAGCTCCTCGCGGTCGCGGTGGCTGAGCTCGACAGCGCTGGGACACAATGCGACCGCCGCACCCTCGACACCCAGGAGCCCACCATGTCCGACGATCGACGCGAAGCAACCTGGGGAGACCTCAAGGAGGGGGACGTCTGGATCAGCGACCCGCCGGCGAACAAGCGCAGCACGGTCACCAAGATCAGCGAAGGACCAGGGGCGAACCGGCTCATCCAGTTCGACGACGACGACCGCGGGCAGCTGAAC
The DNA here is from genome assembly GCA_963766045.1 of uncultured Actinomycetota bacterium. GTDB lineage: Bacteria > Actinomycetota > Actinomycetes > Mycobacteriales > Pseudonocardiaceae > Amycolatopsis. The sequence goes on from CAVXYN010000006.1 coordinate 40,037, forward strand.
GCCAGCGACCTGCCGATCACCATCGCGGTCGACTGAACCCTGGCTTGCGCGCTTCGAACACGTGTTCTAGCGTGCTGGGTTGGCGGGGCGGGTTGGGGAAGAACCCGGCCCCGCCATCCAGCCCCCAGGAGCCCGCAATGTCACCCGAGCCGACCGTCTGGAAGATCGCACTGCGCGACGAACTCCGCGTCAGCCTGGGCACCAACCCTTCGCCCGACTGGGGCGAGACCGAGTCCGAGCGAGACTGGTATCTCGAGAAGATGCTCCATCGACCTCGCGAGGACTACACGGTGGAAGAGGTCCCCGGGCCCATCCGCCGTGCCATCTACGACGAGATCGACCGATTCCAGCGCGTCCGGAAAGAGATACGGGACAGGCGCAAGGCCGAGTGGAGGCCCCGTAGCGAGGCGCGCGGCGCAGCTCGCGATCCGTCCCGTTCGGACACTCCTGAGTGACAATGACGGCATGAGGGAATTCGAGATCATGGGGTGGGGCGTCGCCGACCCCGTGCGGCGAGTGTTCATCCCGGAACCCAGCGATCGGATCCCGATCCAGACCACCATCGTGCCTCACACAGCACGACGGCTCGGCCTCCGACGTCCCCGACCATCGACCCCCAGATGAGCCGGGTTGCCGCCGCGGACGTCATCCTCCTGCTTCACCAGGAAGCCGACCGCACCGGCAACAACACCCTCCGAATCAAAGCCAGCACACTCCGCAAATGGGTCCAACGCGGCCACATCACCGGGGGACGCCGCGGCTACGACCTCGCCGAGATCGTCGCCTATGTGGACAGTCGAACCCGCGACACAACGAACGGGTAGCGAAGATTGCCGCAGGTGATCGCGTGTGTCACGCTGACCCCGGGCGGAGCTGTGCCTGATCATCCGGGCCCACGGGGGTCTTCCATCACGTCGAGGGAGGAACCCATGGCTACACCCATCTCCGAAATCCTCGAGACCGCCGGCCTTGGCGACACCGCCGCCGGTGAGACCACCGTCTACGCCCACGACGGGAAGCTTCTCGTCGTCACAGGCGACGCCACCGCCCCGGACCAGATGCGCATCTCCGTCGTCGACGAGACGCCCACCACGGACACCTGATGGCCCGCAAGATCTACAAGTACCCGCTAGAGATCACCGACCAGCAGACGATCCTCATGCCCGCCGGCGCCAGGATCCTCAGCGCCCAGTACCAAGGACCCCAGCTCGTGATCTGGGCCCTCGTTAGCCTCGACGCCACGCCCACGCGTCGATACATCTGGATCATCGGCACCGGCAACCCCATGCCCAGCAAGGTCCTCAACCACATCGACACCGTCCAGATGCCAGGCCAACCCATCGTCTGGCACGTGTTCGAGGAGGCTTGAACGTCGATGGAAGCTGCAAAGATCATCAAGGCACTCGCACCGCACGGCCCGGCAGCCGTCGCCCGCGAGCTTCGCTACCACTACATCACCCGGCGAATGACGCTACTGCGACCGTGGTTCGCCACGAAGCTCCCCGCATGGCTGGTCACCGACGCGCTCATCCGCGCCGGCGTCCGCATGACCGACGACCGCGAATCGGTCACCGACATCCCCTTCATGACCGTCTACGAGCGCTGGTTCAAGGGCACCCGCGACCGGAGTCCCGCCCGTCGCTGATCATGGCTGTCGTCGAGGCGGACCCCCAGGCCATTGCCCGCTACCGCGAAGCCACCGCCGCCCTCACCCCGGCCGACAGAGCCTGGCTTCGCAAGCACGGCTGGCACGACAACAGCCCCAAGACGTACCCCGAGCACGGCTGGACCGCCAAGGACCTCGAACCCGTCTACCGACTCGCCGACCCTGGAGGCATCGTGACCGGCACCACGCCGAACTCAGGCACCCCGAAAGACGGCCGCATCAAGGGCCGCGGCGCCAAGCCCGGACCCAAGAAGGGCTCCAAGAAGGGCTCCAAGAACAAGAAGTGACCAAGCGTCACACCATGTAATTCCATGTAATTCCGGAGGGGGTGCAGATGCAGCAGGCCCAGCAGCAGACCGACCACCTCGGAGGCTGGACCAGAGAGCAGATCCTGGCCATGCCCGAGCGCTGGCAGGACGCCTTCCGCGCACTATCCGACCAGCAGCAGATCGCGTGGCAGCTCAACGACCAAGGCCTCGACGCAGCAATGACCGAGTGCCTGGCCACACTGCACCAAGAAGCACAGCAACGCGGCCTGCTGTAGCCCATGGCCGGCCAATGGCAAGGCTCGACCCGAGCAGCACGCTTGCCATCGAACTGGCAGAGCGAGATCGTCCCGTTCATCCTCGAACGCGATCAAGGCATCTGCTACGTCTGCGGTCACGGCGGCGCGACGCAGGTCGACCACAAGCAGCATGGCGACGACCACCGCCACGAGAACCTCGGCGCCATCCACGACGACCCCTGCCACCGCGACAAGACCTCCGCTGAAGGCAACGCAGCACGCTGGCACCACCGCCGAAACCGACCCACCGAGACACACCCAGGCCTCGCGTAACGATCACCAGCACACCACAAAAGATCTTCAGAAACCCCTTGCCAAACCATTGACAGCCGGGGGTGGGTATGCACTCCCCTCCCCCGGGTCACCCCGCTACCGGGAGGTGCTGGTCCTCGCGGTGCGCGTGACACTGGCGGGTTCGATGATCTTGGGGGCTTTGGGGGTCTGTGCGCCTCGCTCGTGCGGCGGCGGGGCGACTCTAGACGGTTTGACGGTCCACGCTGGCTAGCGAGCGCTGAGGGCGTCATCAGATCGCAACTGATTGCCACAGTTTCGTTGCCGCTGGTCAAGCTCATATTCCGTAACGGCGAGATAGAATGGTTGCATGACCGAGAAGCCGCCTGCTCCGCTGGAGTGGCATCCCGCATACCGCGACCGCGCCTGGCTGATCGATTGGCTCGAAGGACGTCGACATGGCCTTTCGATGAACCTCGTCCTCCCGAACCTCCGCAGCCCGCTGATCTCCGGCATCGCTGACCCTCACGAACCACCGAAGGACACCTCGTCAAGCACGACCACTCTGACTCGACAGAAGGCCTGCGGTGCCGCTCCGTACGTGGGTCGTCCGTTCGTCTACTGGTGGTGGTGCGCGGTCGACGAGCTCGGCCGCGCGATCTCCGGTGAAGCCCGGATCCGCCACGCCGACCCGGACTTCACGTTCTGCTACGGCTCGTACGAGTACGCCGACAACACCCGCAACGGACACGACCCCAACACCCCGGTCTGGCCATGACGAGCCGCTCGTGCGCGCAGTGCGACGGCCCGATCTCGGGGTTCGCGCGGCCGTCGGCGCGGTTCTGCTCGGCGGCGTGTCGTCAGCGGGCGTACCGCGGCCGGGCGCCAGCGGGGGTTCCGGAGGAGATGCGGGCGCTGGATCGCTGGGTGACGTGGTCGCCGAAGAAGGTGCCGCTGCAGCTCGACGGGAAACCGGCGTCGTCGACGGATCCGTCGACGTGGACGTCGTACTCGCGGGTTCGGTCGAAGCTGCGGAAGGGGTTCGTGCTCGGAGACGGCATTGCGTGCCTGGATCTGGATCATTGTCTGGTCGATGGGGAGCCGGTGTTGTGGGCGCGGAAGGCGCTGCGGAAGGTCCCGTCGACGTATATCGAGGTGTCGCCGTCTGGTGAGGGTTTGCATGTGTGGGGGCGTGGGGTGATCGATCCGGGACGTCGGGTCCAGTTCGCTGGCGGGACGGTCGAGGCGTATTCGGCGGGCCGGTACATCACGGTGACGTCCAGGCCGTTCGGCCGGGCGCCCGCGACGCTCAGTGACCTGCAGCCGTTCCTGAGCCAGCTGGCCGCGCTGTGAGAATCTGAGGTGCCATGGCCACGTCCGCGAACCCGCGCAACGTCGAGTTCCGCCTCGCCGACGACGGCGAGCACGTCGAGGTCTGGCACGACTGCAGTGCCCACTTCGACCGAGCGCAGGCCACGCTTCCGCTCGGCGCGAACGGCTGGACTGTCGAACAGCACGATCCGCTGACCGTCCGCCCCTCGATTCTCTGCCGCGGCTGCTCGCTCCACGGCTGGATCAGCGACGGTCATTGGTGGAATGCCTAGCCCCGAAACGTCTGGTCTATCCGGAAAATGAATCGGGTTTCCTTCAAGGAGTCTGCGCCCTATTGGGTCGCGTTTGGACATCAGGCGAGCGGGGGTGAGCGCTGATGGCTGGACGGGGGTTCGCGCCGAAAGAGACGCGGTCACGGACGAGGGACGCGCGGCGGCGCGCGGCGGAGCAGACGAAGATTTCTGCGGACGGTGAGCTCCGCGGGTTCGCACTGCCGAAGACGGTCGACGGCGATCCGTGGCACCCGGCCACCCGGAAATGGTGGGACATCTGGCGCCGGTCTCCGCAAGCGCAACGGATGATCGACACCGATTGGCAGTTCCTGCTCGACACGGCGCTGCTGCACCACACGATGTGGAGCCGGGGGCGCACCGACCTCGCTGGTGAGTTGCGGCTGCGAGCAGCGAAGTTCGGGGCCACGCTCGAGGACCGGCTGAGGCTGAAGCTGACGATCGAGAACCCGGATTCGACGCCTGCTCCCCCGCCACCGAGCCGTGACTCGTCAGTAACGTCGATCGACTCGCGGCGCAAGCGCCTGACGAGCTGACCATGCCGCGCACGCTCGCGCGGGCGCCATCGCATGACCGGAGCCGGTCGCTGGGGTGGCTGGCGACAGCGTGGATGGAGTTCTTCGTCGTCCACGGCCCGGGCGATGTGCAGGGCCAGCCGGTTGAGCACGGCGACGAATTCACAGGGTTCATCGTCGACTGCTACGCGCTCGACCAGGACGGGCGGCGGCTGTACGACTCGGGGTTCCTGTCCCGTCCGAAGGGCTGCGACAAGAGCGGGCTCGGCTCGCGGTTCGCGCTGTTTGAGGCGTTCGGGCCGTGCCGGTTCGCCGGCTGGGCTGAGGGTGGCGAGGTTTACGAGGACCCGTGGGGACTCGGGTTCAGCTACGAGTACGAGCCGGGCGAGCCGATGGGCCGCCCTGTGCAAACCCCGTACGTGCGGATCCTGGCCACTGAGGAAGAACAGACCGGAAACGTCTACGACTCGATCCACTACAACCTCACCGACGAGGACGCACCGCTGTGGCAGGTGCCCGGTGTCGACGCTGGCCTGACGCGGGTGCTGCTGCCGGGCGGCGGCGAGATCATGCCGTCCACTGCGTCGGCGGCGTCGAAGGATGGCGGCAAGGAAACCTTCGCTGTCTTCGACGAGACGCACCTGTACACAACGCCTGAGCTGCGGCGCATGTACGCGACGGTCACCCGGAACCTTCGGAAGCGAAAGAAGATCGCCGGGACCTGGTTTCTGGAGACGACGACGATGTTCGCCCCCGGCGAGCAGAGCGTCGCCGAGAAAACCTACGACCTGGCGGAGAAGCTGGCCGAGCGGAAGCCGGATGGCTCGCCGCGCTACCCGCGGCTGCGGCACCGGCTGCTGTACGACCACCGCTGGGGCGAGTGCGAGGACCTCACCGCCGAGGACATGCTGCGCGCGGCGATCCTCGAAGCGTTCGGCGAGGCGATCGAGTGGAACGACGTCGACGCGATCATCGACCAGTTCTACGACACCCGATTCGAGATCGAGGACTCCCGCCGGTACTTCCTGAACGCGCGGACGTCCAAGGCGGACGCGTGGGTGAAGGCAGAGCACTGGGCGGCGCGGGCGGACGCGACGAAGGTCGTGGCCGACGGCGAACGGATCACCCTCGGGTTCGACGGGTCGCTACGGGAAGACTCGACCGCGCTGGTCGGCTGCCGTGTCCGCGACGGGCACCTGTTCCTGATCGACTGCTGGGAGAAACCCGCCGGGCCCGATGCGAAGACCTGGCAGGTAGATCGGCAGGCGGTCAAGGCGAAGGTCGCCGAGACGATGGCGAAGTACCAGGTCGTCGGCATGTACTGCGACCCGGCGCACTGGCAGGACACGATCGACACCTGGAACACCGCGTACGGCGCCCGGCTGCGGGTGAAGGCGACGAAGGTCCGTCCGCTGGAGTGGTGGACGAACCGGCCGACCGCGATCGTGGCTGCGCTGAAACGGCTCCACACGGCGATCATGGACGGCTCGGTCACGCACGACGGCAGCTCGGTGCTCACTCAGCACGTGCTGAACGCGCGGCGGAAGGACGACGGCCGCGCGGGCGTCGAGATCCGCAAGGAGTACCCGAAGTCGCCCCGGAAGATCGACGCAGCGATGGCCGCCACCCTCGCCTACGAGTGCCGCGGTGACGCGGTCGCGATGGGGCTGGCACGTGAACGGAAAACCCGGCGGGCACAAGGTTTCTGAGGGGGCGTCCTGTGGCTGAAGCCTCCGACCTGACACCGTTCGAGTGGCTGGCCCGGCTGGGACAGAAGCTGAAGGACCGCCGGCCGCGGATCGACTACTGGCGCCGCTACTACGAGGGCGATCAGGATCTGCCGGCGGGTCCGTCGCAGCATCGGGACGCTTACCGGCGATTCCAGGCGAAGGCCCGCTTGAACCTGTGCCTGCTGTGCGCGGAAAGCATGGTGCACCGGACACAGATCATCGGGTTCCGGGATCCGCTCTACAAGAGCCGGGAGCTGGATCCGGTGTGGCGGCTGTGGCAGCGGGCGCGGCTCGACGCACGCCAGTACGGGTTGTGGCGCAAGAGCTATTCCCGGTCGACGTCGTACGCGATCCTCGGTGTCGATCCGAGGAACGCGACGACGCCGCGGGTGACGATCGAAGGACCCGAGACGGTCATCGTCGAGACGGACCCGGGTGACCACTCGCGGCGGCTCGCGGGACTGCGGATGTGGCACGACGACATCGCGAGGCGCTGGTACTCGACCTTGTACCTGCCAGGCGCCAACCCTGGAGCCCCGGGTCTGCGCTACCGCTGGCAGTCGGTGCAGAAGTCGAAATCCGATGTCAGCTCGGCGCTGTCGTTCAAGCCGCAGGCATGGGAAGCACGTGACGATGAGCCTGGCCGGTCGCTGTCGTACGTTCCGGTGTGGGAGTTCCCGAACGGCGACGAGGGTGAGGACCCGGTCGCGGCGTTCGACGTCGGCCTGGACGTGCAAGATCGGCTCAACCTGACCGTTCTGAACCGGCTGACCTCGGAGCGGTTCTCCGCATTCCGGCAGCTCGGGCTGACGAACTACACGCCCGAAGAAGACGAGGCAACCGGCCTGCCGATCAGCCCGTTCAACCCGGGCGCCGACCACATCTGGACGGTGCCGCCACCGGAGCCGGGCGAGCCTGAGCCGAAGTTCTTCTCGCTGCCGCAGACCGACACGTCGGGGATCTTGCGCGGGTGCGAGGCGGATATGCGGGCGTTCGCCATGACCACGCTGACGCCGGTTTACTACCTGCCCGGCGACATGATCAATATCGGGGCGGACGCGGTCGCCGCGCTCGACGCCGGCCACGTGCAGAAGATCAAGCAGGTTGAGGCACAGTGGACGGAGAACGGCGAAGAACTCCTGCAGGGCATGTCGGACATCGCCGGCTTGGAGCGGGATCTGTCGCTGGCCGAGCTGGTGTGGGAGCGGCCGGAGAACTTCAACCTCGCGGCGCTGGCGGACTACATCTCAAAGAATGTCGCCTCGGGGATCCCGCTGCCGATGGTGATGGAGGAAGTCGGCTGGTCGCCGCAGCGGGTTTCGCAGCTGCGGACCGAGCTGGCGCAGGTGGAACTGCAGCGTGCGCTCATGGCGGCCGTGCAACCGCCTCGTCAACTCGAAGCTGGCGCGCCGCCACCTAACGTTCCGGCGTCGTGAACCCGGATCAGTTCACCGCGGCTCGCCGGACACTGACAGACAGGCTTGTCCAGTTCCTGAAGCAGCTGTTCCTTCAGCCGGGTTCGTGGCGCGACGACGAACTCGCGGTGTTCGTGCAGCAGGCTGTGCCGCTCGTCGAGGCCGCGCAGCGGCAGCTGGCCATCTGGACCGCGTTGAACATTGCCTATGACGCGTCGGCGGCTCTCGGGCGGGCGATCGCGCCGATCGGGATCCCGGACAGCGCCGCGGTGAACCTGCGGCGCGGTGTCGACACCGAGGACGTGTACGAGCGTCCGTTTCGGACGGTGTACGCGGCGCTGGCGAAGGGGAAGTCGCTGCCGGATGCGGTGCTGCTCGGAGAGAACCGGATCCGTGAGGTCGTCGAGCTCGACCTGCAACAGACCTACGCGGAAGCGTCCCGCTCGGCGATGGAGCAGCTTCCGGACGACGCGCAGCCACGGTTCTGGCGACGGGAACTGCGCGGCGAAGAGAACTGTGCGCTGTGCGTGCTGGCCTCGACCCAGCGGTACCACATCGAGAAGCTGAACCCGATCCATCCGGGCTGCGACTGCCGGGTGAAGCCGATCTGGGGGAAGACGGATCCGGGCCAGGTCATCGACGAGGAACTGCTCGGCCGCGCGCATGACGCGGTGCAGGAACTGACCGGGCAGGCCGACGCCGGCGGCCGCGAGCCGGACTACCGCAAGATCGTGCTGCAGATGACCCGCGAGCACGGCGAGGTCGGCCCGATGCTGGCCCGCCCGCTTGACCACTTCACCACCGAGGCCGCGCTCTAACTCCCAGCGAACTCCCAGTTTCTCCCAGGCTGGGAGTTCGAACGACTTCCCCGCGGATCGCGGGGTGGCGCTACGTCCGCGCTCAAGGACGGATCATGCCGACGGGCTTACGGAGCAACGAATGTCTGACACCACCACCGCTGGCGGCGAAGCCGGCCAGGGTACGAACAACGACGGCGCCGGCCAGCAGGGCGACGCCGGGAAGACCACCACCAGCACTTCGTCCGCAACCTCGACGGGATCCGGCTCGGACAGCGGTTCGTCGTCGACCACGACGAAGCAGCAGGGCAAGTCTGAGCCGACGTTCACGCAGGCCGACGTCGACCGGGTCGTGGCGGACCGCATCGCCCGCGAGCGAAAGAAGTACGCGGACTACGACGACCTCAAGTCGCAGGTGGACGCGTCGAAGCCGCTCGAGGAGCGCGTCGCGAAGCTGCAGAAGGACCTCGCCGACCGGGACACGAAAGACCTCGACCGGAACGGGAAGCTCGCGATGTCCACCGTGCACGCCCTGCTCGCCGAGCAGGGGATCCGGAAAGAGGACGTCAAGGACGTCTTCGACAACGTCGACCCGAAGAGCCTTCTCAAGGACGGCGAACTGGACGACGAGGCGATCGCGAGGTTCGCGCGCGGGCTCGCGCGAGTCGCCGGCCGAGCGACCTCTGATCCAGATCAGGGGCAGAACGGCAACGGCGAGAAGCCTCAGACGATGGGTGACCTCATGCGCCAGATGGCGCGCAACCGCAAATAGACAGCAGCCAGCGGCACGGCCGGACCGCTGCGCGAAGATCAATGGAGGTAGACCGTGCCGTACAACAGTGCCGTCACGCGCTCCGATGCTGAAGCGCTCATGCCGGAGGAAGTCTCCAAGTCGATGCTCGGGAAGCTGACCGAGGAGTCGGCGGCCCTGAAGATGTTTCGCCACATTCCGGTGCAGCGCAACAAGATGCGGTTCCCGATCATCAGTGCCCTCCCGGTCGCGTACTGGGTCGGTGGGGACACCGGGCTGAAGCAGACCTCGAAGATGGCCTGGGACAACAAGTATCTGAACGTCGAAGAGATCGCGGTCATCCTGCCGGTGCCGGAGAACGTGGCCGACGACATCGAAGGCGACATGTGGGACACGGCGGAGCCGCTCGTCCGAGAGGCGATCCACCGGACCCTCGATACCGCTGTTTTCTTCGGCATCAACGCGCCCTCGTCGTTCCCGACGGACATCCTCGCCGCGGCTACCGCGGCCGGGAACACCGAGGCCGAGGGAACGGCCAACGCCGCCGCAGGCGGCTATTTCGGCGACCTCGACAACCTGATCGCCGACGTCGAGGACGACGGCTACGACGTCGACGGTTTCGTCGCCGCACGCAGTGCTCGCCGGAAGTTCCGGGCCGCCCGCGACACCCAGGGCCGCAAGAATGACCCCGGGCGCCTCGCGGCGGACCTGAAGGAGCTCGACGGGCTGCCGATCTCGTATCCGATGCGAGGTCTGTGGGCGGCGAACGGCGGCGCGGGCGAGAACGTCCGGCTGTTCGCGGGCCAGTGGGACCAGTTCGTCATCGGTGTCCGTCAGGACATCTCGATGAAGCTGCTCACCGAGGCCGTGATCCAGGACAACACCGGCGCGATCGTCTACAACCTGCCGCAGCAGGACATGATCGCCTACCGGCTGAAGTTCCGCGCCGGCTGGCAGGTCGCCAACATCATCAACAACGACAACCCCGACAACGCGACCCGTTACCCGGTCGCCGCACTCAAGTTCTGAGGTACGGAGACGATGACTGCACCCCTCGAACGCGTCCTCGAGCAGGACGTCCCGGCGGTCGGCACCGCGGGCAACGACGACGACACCATCATCGGCCAGGCCCCGTTCGCGGGCACCGTGACGAAGGTCGAGTACGTGCCGGAGGCCGCGATCACCGGCGCCGCAACGAACAACCGCACGGTTTCGCTGGTGAACAAGGCGGCGGACGGCACCGGCACGGCAACGGTGGCATCTCTCAACTTCGCGTCGGGCGTGGACGCCGCCGCGAACGACGAGAAGGCGATCACCTTGTCCGCCACGGCGGCGAACCTCGTGGTGGCCGCGGGCGACACGCTGCAGTGGCGCTCCATCCACATCGCCACCGGCATCACCGACCCGGGCGGGATCGTCCGCGTCACCCTTTCCCGCTCCTGAAGGAGGACGGCAGCATGTCTGACGACAAGAGGCCCGAAGGCAAGGTGTCCGAGGGGGTTCCGGGCCAGATCTCCGAGGGTGAGTTCATTCACCCGCTCGACGGCCCGGATCACGGCTACTACGGGACACTCCCCCACACCGAGCCGCCCGAGGTGAACACCGTCGCGGGTGTTACCGGGGGCACGGCAAACGTGGACGACCCGCCAAAGTCGGCGACGAAGGCCACTCCGAAGTCGTCCGGCACGAGCAAGTAGCGGCGGTTTCGGTGGCGTTCGCAACGGTGTTCGACGTCCAGGAACGCTACGAGGAGTCGATCCCGGCGCACCTGGAAGCCGTGCTACCGACGAAACTCGCGGACGCTGAGGCGAAGGTCCGGCGTCGACTCGGCGACATCCAGGCGGCGATCGAGGCCGAGCGCTGCACAGCAGAGGACGTGACGATCGTCCTGTGCAACATGGTGATCCGGTGGATGCAAAATCCCAAGGGTGTCCGGCAGCAAAATGTCGGACCCTTCGGGTATACGCAGGACCGCAGCAACGCATCCGGGAAGCTGTACCTCGACGCCGACGACCTCCGCCAACTCGGGCTGTCCAAGGGCGCAGTGAGCCTTCAGATGTCCGACGACGCGCTGTGTCGCCCGACTCGACGGCCAGGGCCGAGACCGTGGTGGGTGGGGAACAAGCCACGGCCGGGCTGCGAACCGGACTGTGACTGCTGATGGCGCCGTTCGGAATACGGGTCGAGGTTCTGGCCTACGACCAGGACAACGACGGCGACCTGAGCAACGAGCGAGTCGCCGGCGTCATCGAAGGCGCGGCGTTCGCTCCGGGCTCGTCCACAGAAGACACCGATCGGAAGGCACAGGTCACCACCACGGCGACCTTGTACGTGCCGCCCGGATCGCCTGCCGTCACTGCCCAGAACAAACTCCGCCTCCCCGGCGGGCTGGTCTGGGAGGTCGCCGGCAGTCCGTCACCGTGGGCCAGCCCGCTGACCGGATGGGCACCGGGAGCCGAAATCCAGATCAAGCGCGTAACGGGGTGAACCATGCAGTATCGAGCTGATTACCGCGGGATGGGCCGATTTCTGGTCAGTCACGATGCGCGTCGCGTGTGCACGCTCGCCGCAGCGGCCGGGCTCGCGCGGACCCGTTTGATCGTCGCGAAGGACTCCGGGGAGACCGCGGCGTCCGGGCGGCTGCTGCAGGGCATCGGCGGGCGGAAGAACGACCGCGTCCGCACCACGGTCGCATTCGGTGGTGCGATGGTGCCGCTGCATTTCGGAAACAAGCGCACCCGCCCGACCCGGCCGATGACCCGGGCTTGGGAAGGCGTGTGATGCCCGGGTTCATCGACGTCGAGAAGGCGCTCGGCTCGCTGCTCGACGATCTCGGCGAGGTCGGCACCGCGGTGCCGGAAACGATCCCGGATCCGTACATCTGCGTGCAGCGGGTGCCGGGTAGCGGATCCAACGGTCAGGGCTGGGAAGACACCGCGCACGTCGAAGTTCAGACGTGGGCCAAGACGCGACCCGAGTCGCTGGCTCTCAACACCGAGATCCGGAACCGGTTGGCCGGCGCGCGAGGCGTCGCAACACCTCAAGGGCTCATCGACCGCATCAAGGAAGCTGGGCCCCCGACTCAGCTTCCGTGGGAGGACGAGCAGATGCGGTGGGTTCCGTCCACCTGGCAAGTCACCTCTCGCAAGCAGTAGCACCACCCAAACCCAGGCGTCCATGAACCGGCCACTGGTCGGTGTTCTCACCTGTCCAGAAAGGACCGGATCCTATGGCTGCCGCCAGTTTCGACGTCGTTGCCGACCAGAAGTCCGGCAACATCCGCAAGCCCTTGGCCGGGACGGTGCTACTCGGCAAGTACGGGACCGCCCCCGCGATCACGACCCTCGTGGCCACCGGTGGCCAGATCGACGTCGCCTCTACTTACGAGAGCGTCGGCTGGATCTCCGAGGATGGCCTGTCGTTCACCACGGCCCGCGAGATCTCCGAGGTCCGCGGCTGGGGTGCGGCGGTCGTGCTGCGGCGCGACATCCGCACCGAGGACTCGACGATCCAGTTCTCCGCGCTGGAAACGAAACGGCTCACGCGTGAGCTGCGCGTCAACCGGGACCTGTCCGCGGCGGCCGAGATGACCGCCACCGGCGAGTGGAAGTACGACCTGCTGGTCAGGCCGGACATCGTGTGGTGGCGTGTGCTGGCGCTCGGCAAGGACGGCTCCGGGGCGAGCACGTTCTACACCGCCAAGGTGTTCCACAAGATGCTCGTGTCCGATATGGACGACGAGGCGTGGACCGACGGCGACGACCCGGTGCAGTACGGCGTCACGATGGCCGCCGTCCCGGACGACACCCTCGGCACGATCGGCACCGAATTCCTCTTCGGTCCGGGCGCGCTCGCGGCCGCCGCGGACATGGGTCTGACGGTCGCCACCTGATCGTGGGCGGGCGGCGTTCCTTCCTGGGTTGCGCCGCCCGCCCACCCCTTTAATGCCCAGGAACCCCTTTACCTCGCAAGGAGATCGTCATGCCAGATGTGCGGTTGAAGGCCCCGAACAGCGACTACGTGGCGGTCGTCGGTTCGGCGATCGAAGCCGCGCAGCTGCGCGGCCAGGGCTACACAGACGTCGTCGACGAGCCCGCCCAGAGCACGCCACCGGAACCCCAGGAATCCGAGGCCGGCGGCACCGGTACCCCGCCGCCGGACACGTCAACGAGCACCGACAAACCGCCGGTGTCGTCACGGAACAAGCCCGCGAAGTAGCCGTTTCCGTTCGCACCACACGAAACCCAGGAGAGCAGCATGCGCAAATCGCGTCGCGACTACGCCAAGGAAGCCCGCCGGGAGCCGTTCCAGCTCGATCTCGAAGGATCGACCGAGGAGAACCCGCGGTTCGTCACGTTCCGAGACCCGAACACAGTCGACACCGAGACCAGTTTCGACCTGGTCGAGCAGCCCAACCCGCTCAAGGTGCTGCAGGCGCTGCTGTCACCTGAGGACTGGGATCTGTGGTGGGCGGAGTGGAAGACCGCGGAAATCCAGGAGACGCGGGCGCTGACTGATGACGTCATGGCCCATTACGGGGCTGAGCCGGGAAAACGCGCGAGCTGAACGCGATCCTCGACCGGTACGGGGATGCGATCGAACTCGACCTGGCGTTCCGCACCCCGTACCGGCTCTCGGACTTCTTCACCGGCCGGGAAACCCCGGGCACGCTCGCGAACCTCGTCGGTGCCTTCTCACGGATGCGGACCTCGTACCTCGCTGAGGCGCAGTCCCTGGACCTCGAACTGTATGAGGCGACCAAGGATCAGCCGAAACGCAAGTCCAGTCCGTCGCTGACCGAGGTCGATCACGCGACGTCTGTGCTGATGGGGATCCATGAGTTGCTGCAGCAGCTCATTCACTGGTCGGCCGCCGGCGCTCCAAGAAAAACCGGGAAACCGAAGGTCAAGCCGCTACCACGGCCGAAGACAGCGGCGGACATCTACGCGCGCCGCCGTGCCTATGAGACGCACCTGGAGATCGAGGCGGCGATTCGGTTCGTGCCACAGGACGAGTTCGAGCGGGTGATCGCCGGGGGGAGCTGACTGTGGCTGGCTCCTACCACGCCGGAACCGCGCTGCTGGATGTGCTCCCCAGCCTGAACAAGTTCCACTCCAGGTTGCGCACGGAGATGCGGGACATCAACCCCGCCGTGACGGTCACGGCGGACATGCAGCAGTTCACCCGGCAGGTCGCCCAGACGACTCGGCGGCTGCCCGCCGCCGAGATAGCTGTGCGGGTGAACCAGGCATCGTTGGCGAAGGCCGAAGCCGCGGTCACGGCGGCGGAGCAGAGGGTCAAGGCGTCCCGGGACGCGGCGTCGGACGCGACCGCGCAGACAGACATCGCGGAGAAGCGGCTCGCCGAGACGCGCGCGAAGTCATCGGCGAAGGCGTCCCAGATCGCTGCGGCGGAGCTGAAGGTCGCCCAGGCGCACCGCGCTTCGGCCGCTGCCGCGAACGAGACCAAGAACGCTCAGGCAGCACTGGTGGCCAAGCGCAAGGGTCTCGACGAAGCCCGGTCCGGAAGTCTGTTCCGCAACGACACCAGCGACATCGCGGCGACCGTGTCGAACCTGACAAAGCTCGGCAGCGCGGCCGCCGATGTCGGCGGCACGATGGGCAAGCTGGCGGTGACCGGCGCCGGGGCGTTCGGAAACCTCGCCGGCGGTGCCGCGTCGGCACTCGGGCCGATCGGCGCGGTCGTCATCGCCGGTGCTGGGCTGGCGGTCATCGTCGGCGGTGCCGGCGCGGCGGCGGCCAGTCTGATCGGCTTGGCGAACGCCGCGATCACGGCATCCGGCGCTGTCGGGCTGATCCCCGGTGGCCTCGCGTCCGGCGGTGCCGTGTTCGCGACGTTCGCGATCGGCACCATGGGCATCACCGACGCCGTCGAGGCGATGGGGAAGGCCCAGGGCAGCGCTGCGAAAGACGCGAAGGCCCACGGGAACGCGGTTGCGTCGGCGGCTGCACAGGTGGCGGCGGCAGAAACCGCGGTGTCGCGCGCGAAGGAAGACGGAGCGCGGGCACAGACTCAGGCCGCGCAGCGAGTTCGCGAAGCGGAGGAGGCACTGCAGGTCGCGCGCGAGGACGCGGCCCGTGCGGCGATCGCCGCCGAACGCCAGGTTGTCGCCGCCGAACGGCAAGTCGCGGACGCGGTCAAGGCGCACCTGCAGGCGCAACGGGATCTGACACAAGCGGTCAAGGACGCCGCCGACGCCCAGGAGGAACTTAACTTCCAGGTCCGGGGCGGCACGCTCGACGCTGCCGAGGCCGCTTTGGACCTCGCGGACGCGCAACGCCGCTTTCAGGGCGCGCTCGACTCCGGAATTCAGGGCGAACAGCTGGAGCGGCTGCGGATCGCGTATGAGCGGCAGCAGCTGTCGGTAGAACAGATCGCCGACAGCAACGCCGAACTGGCCGAGGAGCAGGCGAAGGCGAAAGCAGCAGGCGTCAAGGGCGCGGACGCGGTCGTCGAGGCCCAGGAGCGCCTGGACCGCGCCACCCGTGCGGTGGCCGACGCCGAGGCCGGTGTCGCGCTGGCCCGGGAGGAGCAGGCGCACCAGGAGATCCAGTCGCGGCGCGCGATCGCGGCCGCG
This sequence comes from uncultured Actinomycetota bacterium, assembly GCA_963766045.1. Lineage (GTDB taxonomy): Bacteria > Actinomycetota > Actinomycetes > Mycobacteriales > Pseudonocardiaceae > Amycolatopsis. Next base: position 55,927 of record CAVXYN010000006.1, read on the forward strand.
ACCCGGCAGCTCTCGGACGCCGAGGACGCGCGGGCGCAGGCCGCCGTTCAGGCGAGCCGGCAGATGGCGGACGCGCAGACCCAGCTGGCCGCCGCGTACCGGGCTGCGAACGATGCTGCGACGGCCAGCTCGGCGAACGCGGACGCGGCGAAGGAAGCCCTCGCCGCGCTGTCGCCGGAGGCTCAGAAGTTCGTGCAGGCCGTGTGGGGCATGAAACCTGCCTGGGACGCCGCCCGCATCGCGATCCAGGACGCGCTGTTCCAAGGGCTCGACCAGAAGCTGATCGACCTGGGCGAGGTGTACCTGCCGATCGTGGAAGGCGGGCTGTCGGGGATCGCGAGTGCGGCGAACGACGCCGCCCGCGAGATCGTCGACATGCTCCTCGAGGGGCAGAACACCGAGTCGGTGCGGAGCATCCTCGACGGCACCGCGACGATCGTGAAAAACCTCGGCGCCGCGATGTCGCCGATCATCGAAGCGTTCCTGATGATCGCCGATGTCGGCGTCGAAGTCCTGGCGGACGTGAGTGACGAGGCCATAGGTGCCGGGACCGCATTCCGCGACTGGATCAAGGAGCTGCGGGATTCGGGCAAGCTCAAGGACTGGATGGCCGGCGCCGTCGAGGTGATCACCGACATCATCAAGGGTGTCTGGGCATTCGGCAAAGCGATGGTCGACATCATCACGAGCCTGAACGAGGGCGTGGAGGACTCCGGGTTCTACGACAACCTCGGCCAGATGTTGAAGGACTTCATCGCCTTCGCCCAGTCGGAAGAAGGCAAAAAGTTCTTCTACAACGTAGGCAAGACGTTCGGCGACATCGGCAACTTCGTCCTCAAGGTTCTCGAATTCATCGCGAACATTGTGAAGTTCTTCGGCAAGGCCGACGAAGGAATGCGGAAACTCACGGGTGGCGCGACCGGCGTCTTCGAGACGCTCACTCGCATCTATCTTGCTGTGTCCACCCTCGGCCTGTCCGAGCTGATTATCGGAATCTTCACGCTCGACTGGGACAAGGTCAAGGAGGCCTTCACCACCGGCACCACCGGCGTCCTTGCCCGAGTCGCTCTGGGATTCATGACGTTCGGGCTCAGCGAGGTCATCTACCTCATCTTCAAAATCGATTGGGAGAAGGTCGGCGAATGGTTCCAGACCGGCGGACTGAAGATCGTCGGCCGAGTCGCTCTGGGACTCCTGTCGTTCGGGCTCAGTGAACTGATCTACGGCCTATTCAAAATCGACTGGGAGAAGGTCGGCGAGTGGTTCGCGACAGGCGGCGGCACAATCATCGGTCGCGCCGCACTGGCGATCGCCACATTCGGAATCAGCGAACTGATTATCGGCTTGTTCAAGGTCGATTGGGACAAGGTCGGCCGGGAATGGGCCGAAGGCATCGGTCGCGCGGCCGACTTCCTGTGGAGAGGGCTCACCGGCAGACTCCCTTCTGCCGAGCTTCTCCAGCAAATGCCGGGCGCCTGGCCGATGGGCCGCGCCGACGGGGGCTACATCGCCGGACCGGGCGGCCCGCGCGACGACGTCATTCCAGCGATGCTGTCCAACGGCGAGTTCGTCGTCAACGCGGAGGCCACGAAACGGAACCGCGCCTACCTGGAGACCATCAACGCCCAGCACTTCGCTGCCGGCGGTCTCGTCGGCACAGGCGGCTCCTTGTCCCCGGTCGCCGCCACCGCGCCGGCGGCGTTGACGATCGACGTCGCCGCTATCGCCGCGCTAGGTGAGGTCGCCGCCGCGGTGACCGAGGCGGTCGCGCTGCTGCAGATGCAGCTGGCGACGCTGGTCGCCGACATCCTGGCGCACTGGACCGCGATCACGACGGCGACCGTCGACGCGGCCAACCAGATCACCACTCGGCAGACCCTTCTGCAGCAGTTCATGGCGACCTCGTGGGCGGTCACGCAGGCCGCGGTTTGGGCCTCGGTGAACGCACAGGGCGGCGCGTTTACGGTGCTGATGAACGGCATGGCAGCGGTCCGCGCGGCGATGGGTGCGACGGCGGACTGGGCTGTCGGCCAGTACGGACGGATCCGCGCGGCGGCAGCAGACCCGATCCGCTGGGTGCTGCAGCAGCCTTTTAACGCCGGGCTGATCGCCGCGTGGAACAAGCTCAACGCAGACTTCGCGCTGGGCAAGCACGTCGCGCCGGTCGGGATTCCGTTCGCCGTCGGCGGGCAGGTGCCCGGCCACGGCAACAGGGACAGCGTCCGCGCCTTCCTCACCCCTGGCGAGTACGTGCTGTCGAAGCCCGCGATCGCGAACCTCGGTGGTGTCGCCGCGGTCGACCGGTTGCACCAGCTAGCGCGGGCCGGAGTCATCGGACCGGACGCAAACCTCGGCCGGCGACCGGGAGACGCCGGGAGGCGTCTGAAGCTGATGCGGAAGGTGCCGCTCGACGGGCTGGGCTTCCTGTTCGGCGGTGTGCAGCCGCACGTCGCGATGGCCGGCGCGGAGATCGAACAGAAGTTCGGTCGTCTGCCGGGCGGGATCGGCGGTGTCGGCTCCCGACCGAACGTGTCCGATCACCCGTTCGGTCTTGCTCTGGACTTCATGACGATGCAGAACCTCGGGCTCGGTGACCGGATCGCCGGGTACCTGCAGGCGAACGCGGCACGCTTGATGGTCAAGTATTTGATCTGGCGGCAGCGGATTAACGAGGGTGGCGGCTGGTCGCCGATGGCCGATCGCGGCAGCATCACGGCGAACCACTTCGACCACGTCCACACCAGCTTCCTGAAGGCCGGGCAGGCGGGCAGGGCGTTCGGCGGCAACGCTGCGTTCCTGGATCCGTCGCAGCTCGTCGGCGACGCGTTCAAACCGGCCTACGCGATGGCAGCCGAGGTCGGCGGCCGCTGGCCGGGCAACACCGCTGGCCTCTTCGGTGGCGCGATCGCCACGCAGGCGCTCGACGCGGTGAAGGCCAAGGCGATCGCGCGGATGACCGAGCTGATGAGCTCGGTCGATCCGGGCGGTGCCAGCGTGGAGCGGTGGCGTCCGCTGGTGCTGCAGGCGCTCGCGCGGGTCGGGCAGCCGGCGTCCTTGGTGGACATCGTGCTGCGGCGCATGATGCAGGAATCCGGCGGCAACCCGAGCGCGATCAACAACTGGGATTCGAACGCGAGGGCTGGGTACCCGTCGTCGGGCCTGATGCAGGTCATCCGGCCGACGTTCGACCGGTTCCGCGACGTCTCGCTGGTGAACAACCTGTTGGATCCGATGGCGAACGTAGTCGCGTCGATGCGGTACGCCCTTGGGACCTACGGATCGCTGGCTGCGGCATACAACAAGTCCGGCGGCTACCGGCTCGGCGGGATCGTGCCCGGTTCCGGCGGCCCGGACTCCGTATTCGGTCGCCTCACCCCGGGCGAGCGGATTCTCACACCGCCGCAGACCCGCTCCTTCGACCGGCTGGTGGCCGCGGTCAGCACCAGCGCTCCCAACAGCTACGGCACCGGCGGGCACGGACCGATCGCAATGAGCGGCGAAGTGACCGTCAACGGGCTTCCTGCCTACATCCGCGGCTACATCCACGAGGCCGGCCAGGCCACCGGCACTGCCATCGCCCACGGCACCCGCGGCTGACCCTCCTGTGAAAGGCGGCTTTGATGAGCTACGAGTTCCGGGATGCCATCAACAGTTTCTCCGGGACGCTGTCGCAGGACCGGGCCGCGTCCGACACGACCCTGGTGTCGTCGGCGTTCCAGAACCTGCCGACCGACTACTCTCCCGGCGCGAGCGGCAAGTATTTGCCGCTGGTGCTGAACGACTTCGCGACCGGCGCCTCCGAGGTCGTGTGGGTCAACGCACACACCGCGGGCAACACGACGGTGAACGTGCTGCGCGGGCAGGAAGGAACCACTGCCCTGCCATGGGCCGCCGGATCCAGCATCACCTGCGCGCCCACCGCGAAACGTGACGGCCTCGCCGTCGTCACCAGCGGCACCAACCCGGCCAGCCCGCATATTGGCGAACGCGTCGTCCAGACCGACAGGCTGGCCACAGTCGAACGGACCGGGCTCGGCGGCTGGGCGCCCAGCGCCGGCATGGGGCATCCGCACGAGCAGGGCGCCAACATGCACGGCGCCACACCTCCTAACGGCGCGGTGCTCCTCACGCGGATCGGCGTCAAGGTCGGCACCACAACGTCCAACGGCCTGCTGGCGTGCACCTTCGCGACCCCGTTCCCGAACGGCGTCATGGCCGTCATCCCTGTCAGCACGTTCCTCAACGCAGGCGGCCAGTGCGTAGTCGGGGCGATCACCATCACTGGTGCCGAGGTCTACTTCCTCAACGGCGACAAATCTCGCTACGCGTCGGCCACCGCCAGCTACATGTACGTCGCGGTCGGGTGGTGACCAGTGGCGTGGTCGACCGGCACCTACGGCAAGACGCCGTTCGGTTCCGGACCCGGATACGAGATCGGGGCACCGCCCGGGCGGCAGGACATGCCGCCACCGATCCCCGGCGGAACCCGCACCTGGACCTACACGCGCAGCCCGATCATCGGATGGGGCATGCAGTCCTGGGCGGGACGCCAGCCTGCCCTGTCCTATCCAGGCGGCGGTGTATCGCTGCTGCCTATCCCGGAACGCGGGGTTGTAACGGTCGCCGGTTGGTGGCCGGACGCGCCCGTTCTGCAGATCCTTCGGGTGCATCGCGACGGCTCGCTGCATCCGGTCCGTGCGGCGAACCCGCTCGCGGTGACGATCCCGACCCGCCGCAACTTCTGCCCGAACCCGTCCGCCGAGGCAGGCCGGAACGGCTACGTCTCCGACGTCGGCTCGCCCACGTTCAGCGACGCACCCTCCGCCGCCCGCGGCGCGAAAGCGACCCGCGCCACGATCGCCTCAGCCGGGTCATGCGGGGTGACGGTGCCGTCCAGCATGTCCGGCGGCCAGTCGATCACGATGGGCGTCGATCTTCGGTTCTCCGTGCGGCCTACCTCGGTGACCCTGCAGATCGGGTGGGCCGACGGGGCAGGGAATCCACTGGTGACGTCGACCGTCGCGCTGTCCTCTGCCGACGTGAACCGGTCGATCGGCCTGTGGGCCCGGCAGGTCGCGTTGATCCCGACACCGGTAGGCGCGGTCACCCCCACGGTGAAAATCGTGGCAGCGGGCATGCCGTCGAGCGGATGGGTGGACATCGACGGTGTGACACTGGAACGCGGCGACACCGACGGCTCATTCTTCGACGGCGAGACACCAGCCGCGGTGTGGCTCGGTGTCCAGCACCTGTCGGTCGCGGTACTCCCGCCGGTGCTGACGTTCGACGACGGCAAGTGCCCGCTGGACCAGCCGGTCCGGTACATCGTCGCGAACGCCACCGCGTTCGGCGGGCAGCAGGTGTCCGACGAGTTGATGCTCGAGTCGCGAAACCGGACCTGGCTGACCCACCCGTCTGACCCGGCCAATCCGCTCTCGGTGATCGTCGGCGAGGTGCCTGAGCACGAGTTCGCCGCCGAGCGTGGCGTGTTCCGGCCGCTGGACTCCAAGTACGCCGTCGTCGTGAACGGTGCCCAGCGTCAAGCACCCAGCGGTCAGATCAAGTTCGAGGCAATGTCATGGGCCGAGCGGGACCGGCTTAACGCCATGTTCGCCGACCTGGCGCCGGTTCTGCTGCGAGCGCCCGGCGACTACCACGAGGACGACCGGTGGCTCTCGCTCGGACCTGTCAGCCACAGCGCGAACGGGAACCCCGCCTACATCGACCACCGCACGCTGACCGCGCCCTATGACGAGGTCGCGCCCCCGTCTGTGAACGCGGCGTAGGGGGCTCGCGTGTGGACACCGTCGACCGAGGCCAGCGTCGTGCTCGGCGACTCGACGCATTCGATCGTTCCCCGGATCACGGTGATGTCGCCGTGGTTCGGCTCCGACGAGGTCGGCATCCGCGACGGATCGGTCACGGTCGACGCGAGAAGCCTGGTGCGGCGGACCGCGACCCTCGAGGTCGACCCGACCCTGTGGCCGAAGAAGCCGACAGAACTGCTGTCCCCGTTCGGGTCGACCTGCTTCATCGAGTACGGGGTCGTGCTGCCACGATCCGGGATCACCGAGTGGTTCCCGCAAGGGCTGTTCTCCCTCGACGAGGTATCTCGGTCACGGCCCTATTCGAGCGACTCATCGCTGCCGCTGAAGCTGGTCGACATGTCCGCACGCGTCGCCGAGGACGGCGATCGGGCGTTCCAGATCTTGTCAACCGTCGATGGCCAGCGGGCGTTTTGGACTGCCGACTGCGACGTGTCGGCGACCCGAGCCCGTTTCGGCTTCGCCCAGGCCCCCGTCGACCTGGAGACCGACGTGACGACTGAGCCGGGCAAGCTGGTCCGGATGCACGTCACCTCCGGCTTTCCGTCTGGGAGGGCTCAACCTGGGAATGGGAACTGGGACCGGCTTCCCCGGCGCGGGCATCGGGGTTCTCTTCCGCCACTACGGCTTCGGCGACGCCTACCCTGAAGTCGACCTCGGCCACACCGCCCGGACGTGGGCGCTCATCATGGACCGACTGGCCAGCTATGCGGCCAGCGGGCAGCCGCAGCCCTTCTTTCCCCAGGCTTGACCGGTAGGCGATCGACCGCCGGGTGCCGCGCCAGTACCTCCGGTCGAGCGCAGCGACCATGCGGCTTGCGCGGCGATTCGAAACCCGTCTTCCGGCGCCATTGATTCCATTTGCCGGGGGCGTGTCCCATAACCGCTCGTCGCAAAGGGGGAGCTGGCTCAGGGACGTTGCGGTGGATCCCCATCCAGCGGCAAGATGTCAATGTGCTGCCTCGTATCGTCTGGGCTACTGCTGTCTTCGTTGTGTGCGGCACCCTCCCGTGGCCATGGGCAGGTCCGCTGCTCGAGACCTCCGAGACGGCCTCGAGGCCCGTGGCGGCGTGAACCTCACCCTCGGGTCTTCAGGCCCTCCACCGACCCTCCTCGCTGGTGCCGTGGCTCTGGTCTGTCCCGGCCCTGATCCTCAGACGGGTCTGTGACGAGGATCCGTACAGGATCCGAACGCAGGAGGCGGTTGCGGAGGGTCGTTGGAGTGCATCGTACAGGCCGCCAGGTGCTCGACATTCTTGGCCGGGCGCTCGGCGTTGTAGTCCGGTCTCCGCCTCGAGGTTGATCCTGGGATGGCTGAGAGATGAGAGCCGGGCGACGCCGCCCGGGTCGGGCTCATGCCCGTCCGCCATCCGCAGGACCAGCCGGAAGGAGAGGATTGAATTCCTCGCCTCCGATCGCCCGCGCCGAAGGACAATCCCGCTGAGCATGCTGGTCCTCGGGCTCGGCCAAGGGAAGGGAGGATCACTGACGTCTGGACCCAGTTCGACCCAGTTCGACCAACTCGACCTCATGCAGGAGTTGGGTGCGATCCCCTCCGATTGTGGTAGCGCCCGGCCAGGATGTGGTTGTCGGTCGATT
>CAVXYN010000007.1:0-104144 GCA_963766045.1 uncultured Actinomycetota bacterium
CAGCTGAACCAGGTGCCGAACATTGAGCTCCGTGATCTGCCCGCGAGCCGTTCACCAAGATCAACTGCCTGCGCCTCGGTAAGCAGGCAGATGTAGTCAGCAACAGCCCGAGTGCACCGTGCCACCTTCTTCTCGAAGATGCCCTGCGCTGCGATGTCGCGATATATCACGCGGAGGCTGATGGGAATCTTCGGGCTGTTCGGAGACTTCTCCAAACACGTAATCAGCTGGTCGAAAAGTTCCCCGATGATCCTCTTCTGACCTTCTTGCTGTATCGCCAGCGGCGGTCTGTCGATCACGTAGAACCAGGTGAGTTCCTTAAGCGCGGCCACCCGATACTGACTGTCTTGGTCGATCTTGACGTAGGGCGGCTCATCGACGGTCCGGACAGCCTTCACGAACCGTGTGAGGTGGTCACTGGTGATCTTGTTCATCTGAACACGGTTCCTACGGGTGTCCCAGCACGGCGAGTGGAGGCTCCCTCCGAACTCCTCGATAACCTTGTCGAGCTGATTCTTGAAGGAGAATTCATCGAAACCTCTGAGTCCTCCTAGGCGCCGCAGGCCGTGCTTGACTATCCGGTCCTTGTCGACCTCCAGGCTGTGCAGGGGGATCAATCCCGCGCGGAAATAGTCTTCAAGATCATGAGTTGCGTAGCTGATATCGTCGGCCCAGTCCATCAGGACCGCGTTCGCAGACCTCATCTGGCCAGCGGTGTCACCTCGTACCCACAGGAAATCTTCGAGCTCGCTTCGATAGGCACCCCACTTCTCACCAAAGCCACGGTCGGACCATTCCGCGCTCGTCGTGCACGACTCGCATGACTTCGTGCGTGGGTACTTCAGCACCGCATTCAGTGTTTCGCGGGTCAGGTTGAGGCCTGCGTGTTCTGACTTCCGGCGCGCGAGCTTCGTCACCACCCGGAACGACTGTGCGTTGCCCTCGAATCCCTCAAGCCCTGGCACTCGCATCATGCGATCGTTGAGCACTTCTTCCGCAGTGTGACCGAACGGTGGGTGTCCGATGTCGTGCACGAGGCCAGCAGTCTCGACGACGTCCTCGTTAACCGCCGATTCCGGAGGAATGTCGCGACCTGCTCTGTCCGCCTCATACCTCAGGTACTGCACAAGTCTTCGACCCATCTGTGCGACCTTCAGGCTGTGCGTGAGCCGGTTGTGCAAGACCAACTGCTCGTTGACGGCGGCGACTTGGGCGACACCGGCCAATCGCCGGAACGCGGATGAATAAAGGACCCGGTCCCGATCCCTCTGGTAGGCGTCTCGATAGGTTTCGGCTTCCCGAGCGCCATGGCGGCGAGCAGTTCCGGGGTTTCCATTCGTCATTGCGTCCCCTTCCTCAATCAGCTGCGACTTTCGACAGCTTCAAAAGGAAGGCGAGCAGCGAACAGGGATCGTTAACGGCTCGATCGAAATGGTCGACGTTTCGGTACCCTCTCGCGGCGAGTTCGCGACCGAATCGCAATCCGACCACCACCTACGGAAGCAGAACCGCCCCCGGTCGCCGACCGCGAACTGCACTGGGTGACGTGGCGGGACAAACTGGTCGGCTGAACCGGCTCGCTTCCGCCACAGCCGAAGTATCCCGCCCCCGGCGTGTCGGGACGCCGTACGGCGGGAGCACGCACCGGCCGTGTAAGACTCCCGGGCGATGTATACCCCGTCCGATCTCGCCGACCTGCTCGAATGCGAGCACCGCAGCATCCTGAACCAGGCGCTGGGCGCCGGTCTGCCGGGGGCGCCGAGGCCGGGTTCCGGGCCCGATCAGCTGGCGGTCACGCACGGACGCGCGCACGAGGCCGCGACGCTGAGCCGGCTGCGCGGCGAGCGGAACGCCGTGGTCGAGATCGACGAGCGCGACCCGGCCGTCGCCGCGAAGGCCACCGAGGAGGCGCTTCGGGCGGGGGCGCCGGTGATCTACCAGGCGGTCTTCCACGACGGCGAGTTCTCGGGGCGCGCCGATTTCCTGATGCGCGACGACGAAGGTCGCTACGAGGTCTACGACACGAAGCTGGCCAGGCATGCGAAGCCCGCCGCGGTGGTCCAGCTGACCGCGTATGCCGACGCCCTGCGACGGGCTGGCTGGCCTGCCGGTCCGCAGATGCACCTGCTCCTTGGCGACAACAGCACCCGCAGCTTCCGGGTCGACGACTTCCTGCCGCTGGTGGACCGGCTCCGCACCCGCCTGGGACACCGGACGCCGACGCTGCCGGTCCCGTTGTGGGCCGACGAACGCCCGGCCTGCGGCGGCTGCTCCTACGCCCAGCACTGCGCGACCGCCCGCGAGGCGGACCGCGATCTGTCGCTGGTGGCCGGGATGCGCGGTGACCAGCGGCGCAAGCTCGTCGCCGCCGGACTCGGCACCATCGACGCGCTCGCGGAAGCCGCACCTGAAGACCGGCCGCGCGACATCTCGGCGACGTCGTTCACCACCTTGCGCGCGCAGGCCGCGATCCAGGTCCGCCAGGACGCCACCGGCGAGATCGCCTACGAGATCATCGATCCGGACGCGCTGGCCGAGCTGCCGCCGGCGGCTCCCGGCGACGTCTTCTTCGATATGGAAGGCGATCCCTATGCCTTGGCGGGCGAAGGGCTCGAGTACCTCTTCGGCGCGGTGACCGCCGAAGACGACACGCGGTTCACACCGTTCTGGGCACACAACCGGGCGCAGGAGAAGCGGGCGTTCGAGGAGTTCGTCGACTTCGCCTCCGAACGGCTCGCCGCGTATCCCGGTTCGCACGTCTATCACTACGCGCCGTACGAGGTCACCGCGATCAAACGGCTCGCGGCCGTGCACGGGACCCGCGAGGAGGCCGTCGACCACCTCCTGCGCAGCGGCGGCCTGGTGGACCTGTATGCCGTGGTGCGCAAGGCACTCCGGGTTTCCCAGCGGTCGTACTCCATCAAATACCTCGAGCCGCTGTACATGCCCGAGGCGCGCGACGGCGATGTGAAGACCGCGGTTTCGAGCATCGAGGCCTACGAGGACTACCTGACGCTGACGCGCTCGGGCGAGACCGAACGCGCGGACGAGGTCTTGCGCGGCATCGGCGACTACAACGAATACGACTGCGTCTCGACGCTCAGGCTGTTCGAATTCCTCCACAAGGTTCGTACCGAAGCAGGAATCGCGCTCGCCGAACCGCCGGAAGAGTCCGATGTGGACGCTCTGCTGCGGACGACCCAGGAGGACGAAGCCGCCGCGAAACGCGCCGAACGGGCCGCGGAGCTGGCCGCCCTGGTCGACCCGTTGCTGGACGGGCTTCCCGACGATCCGGCCGAGTTCACCGGCGAGGACCGCGCCCGCGCGCTGCTGGCCGCGTCCGTCGGCTACCACCGCCGTGAGACGAACCCCGCTTGGTGGGAGTACTTCCGCCAGCTCGCTGCTCCGCTCGGGGATCTCGAGACCGACAACGCCTGCACCGTTCCGGTCGCGATGGAGGCCCGGGAATGGGTGCCGCCCTCGGGCCGTGTCCGCAAGGCCAAACGCACGCTGGTGCTCCGGTGCGATCCGGACCGGCCGCATCCCTTCACACCCGGCGACGACGTCCGGCTGCGCTATGACATTTGGCTGCGCGATGGCGCGGCCGCGCGGGACGCCAAGGTCGTCTCCGCCTCCGCCGTCGAACTGACCCTCGAGGAAAGCTGCCCGCCCGACGAGACCACGGCGGACCGGCCGGTCGCGGTCCTGCCCGGAAGCCCAGTGCGGCCGTCACCCAAGGACGACGCGGTCGCGGATCTTGCCCGCCTTGCGGTCGACGCGCTCCCGGTGTTGCCCGCCCATCCCGGAATCGACCTGCTGCGACGCACCTCGCCCCGGCTGCGTGACGACATCGGACTTCCCGAGCCGGGACCGGATCTGGTGCGCACGGTCATCGACGCCGTCGAGGCGCTCGACGGCTCCACGCTCGCCGTCCAGGGTCCGCCGGGAGCGGGCAAGACCTACCTGGCCGGCAGGTTGATCGCGCGGCTCGTCCGCGCGGGCAAAACGGTCGCGGTCACCTCGACCAGCCACAAGGCCGTGGAAAACGTGCTGTCCGCCGCGCTCAAGAACGCGCCGGACCTGCCGTGTGCCAAGCGCGCCAAGAAAACGCCGGACCCCAAGGCGCTCTGGGAGCAGCCGAAGACCAATCCCGTGCTGGTGAAATGGCGCGAGGAGCACGAAACCGGGCATCTGGTCGGCGGGACCGCGTGGACCTTCGCGAACGCCGCGATCCGCGAGGAGCCGTTCGACCTGCTGATCATCGACGAGGCCGGGCAGTTCGCCCTCGCCGACGCGCTCGCGGTGTCGATGTGCGCCAAGAACCTGCTGCTGCTAGGTGATCCGCAGCAGCTGCCGCAGGTCGTTCAGGGCACGCATCCGGCCGGCGCCGAAGCCTCGGCGCTGGGTCACCTGATCGGCGAGGCCGACATCATCCCGGCCGAACTCGGCTACTTCCTCGACGAGACCCGCCGGATGCATCCCGCCGTCTGCGCGCCGGTCTCCAGCCTGTCCTACGCCGGCCGTCTGCACTCGCACCCGTCGACCGGCCAACGCGCGATCGACGGTCTGGCAGCCGGTCTCTACCTCGCCGAAGTCGATCACCACGGGAACACCACCCGATCGGTCGAGGAGGCCGAGGCCGTCACCGCCATCGTGGCCGACCTCCACGGCCGTGCCTGGACCGACCACGGTCCGTCGAGGCCGCTCGGCGACGAGGACATCCTGGTCGTGGCGCCGTACAACCTCCAGGCCCGGGTCGTGGCCAGAGCGCTGGACCAAGCCGGTTTCCCCGGCGTCCGGGTCGGCACGGTCGACCGGTTCCAAGGGCAGGAAGCCCCGGTGGTGATCACCACGATGACGTCGTCTTCCGCGGTGGACCTCCCCCGAGGGCTGGACTTCCTGCTCTCCCGCAACCGCCTCAACGTGGCGCTCTCACGGGCGCAGGCGCTCGCCATCGTCGTCTGTTCCCCGCGGCTGGTCGAGGCCGACATCCGCACGGTGGACCAGATGCGGCTGGTTTCGGGCATGCTCGGCTTGATGGCCGAAGCCGTATCCTGGCGCGAAGGAGTGAACCATGAGTGATACCGGACAAGAGAAACCCGAAGTGCTGGACGCCGAGATCGTCGACGACACGCCGACGGCTCCCACGGCGATCCCGGAGCCGGACTACAGCGAGTCCGGGGTGCCCTCGTTCGACCACGTCCGGGACCGCATCGAGCAGCGCTACACCACTTCGATCGGCGCGACCGAGATCGCCGGGATCGGCGGTCCGGAGACAGCTGAGTCGCTGGACAAGAAGATCGCCGACCGGGACAAGGCCGCCAAGGACAAGCTGGCCGAGATCCGCCGCGCGATGGGCGAGAAGTAGGCCTACCGCTGAGCCTCGAGTGCGGCGCCGGCCCAGTGCGGCGCGCCCGCCTTCACCGCGATGGCGTGCGCCTGCCGATACTGGACGACGGCCTCATCGTGACGGCCGAGGGCCGCGGCGAGGTCGCCGAGATGGTGCGCGACCGGCCTGAGAGTGAGCATCGCGCTCCCCGCCCCGGCGATCTCACCGGCAGCGGGCAGGAGTTCGGCATAGAGGCGTTCCATCGTGTCTCGGTCGCCGAGTTCGATGGCGACGACGGCGTGCAGGCAAGTGCGGGCTTCTTTCAGGAGATCGCGGGGTGAGTCCGGGACGGCAATGTGGTCCCGTTTCCCGGCCGCGAGCAGGACCACCGGACGACACCAGCTTTCGTAGCCGCCGAAATCCTCGTCCCCGGCAGCAGGCGGAAGACCACGCTGGAGCCGGTCGCAGAGCATGGCGAGCGCGAGAATTCCGTTGTCCACACCGGACATCGCCGTTCCGGCAAGTGTCGCGGCAGCTGCCCGGTATGCGGCCTCCGCACCGGTGCCGGTGACGGCGGTGCGCATCGCGCGATACCACTGGGTGAACACGGCGACGAGCGGGAGGCCGTACTCGTCACCGAGTTCGTCGGCCGCGGTGGCGTGCCGGTCCGCGGCGCCGAAATCCGCCAAGGCGCTGTTGGCCTGTACGAGAATCAGGTGGCCCAGCACCTCGAAAGCGACCAGTCGATGGCGGGCCGCCAGCTCGACCAGTTCCGCGCCGATCTCCGCTCTCCGCGACGCGAGCCCGGCACGCTCGAATGTCTGCATGAAGCGAGCGTTGAGGGCGAACGCCAACAGCGCCGGATCGTCGAGCCGCCGAGCGAGAGCTTCGGCCTCCCGCGCCGCCTCACGAGACCGTTCGCCGCCGGAGTTCCGCAGCTCCAGTGCGAGAGTGGCCAGCAGCCTGCATCGCTCCGCCTCCTTGTCCGGCGGCAGCGCGGTCAACGTCCGCTCGACGACCTCTGCGATCCGGGCGGAAAGTGCGGGGTCGTCGCTCTCGGTCCAGATCGCCGGGACGTCGAACGCGCCGATCACCCGGACGGTCACCGCGGAATCGCCCAGCTTCTCCGCCAGGTCCAACGCTTCTGCCCGCCGACGACGGGCCTGCCCGAGATCGCCGCCGACGGCAAGGGCCCGCACCGAACCCATGATCAGATCCAGCCGCTCCTGGACGTCGTCGGCGCCGGAGCGGTCGTATGCGGAGAGTGCCGCGTCCCAAAACCGGGCCGCTTCGCTTGGTGCGAAACGACTTTCCGCCCTTTCGGCGGCGGCTCGCGCATAGAACGCGGCACGGTCGGCGGGCTCCTCGGCCAGTACGAAATGCTGTGCGAGGGCCCCGACGTCGTCCGGACGCAAGCGCTCGATCGCCTCGGCGACCCGACCATGCTCGCGAGCCCGGCGTGAGCGGGAGAGCCCATGATAGAGCGTATCCCGAACCAGAGCATGTGCGAACCGGAACCGGCCCGGTGCCGGTTCGGTCAGGAATCCTTGCTGCGCGGCGGTTTCGACCGCGTCGAGTGCCGGTGCGCCCGCGACGGCTTCCAGCAGCGCGAGGTCGACGTCGGCGCCGATCACCGCGGCCTGCCGCAGCACGGCCTGGACCTCGTCCGGCAGTCCCAGCACGCGACGGCGGACGACGTCGCGCACGCCAGGTGGGACCGAGTCCAGCGCGGCCACACCGTCCGCGGCAAGAAGGCGCGCGAGTTCGCGGACGAAGAACGCGTTTCCGCCGCTGCGCCGATGGATCACCTCGGCCGCCGACGGATCGATCTCCTGCCCGGTCGTGGCGCGCACCAGCTCCGGTACGGCACTCCTCGGCAGACCCCCGAGGTAGATCCGGACCGGCTCGACACGGGCGACCCGGCCGAGGAAACCGGCCAGTGGCACCGAAATCTCGGTGCCACGATAGGTCGTGGCGATCAGCAACGGCCGGGCGATCGGTTCGGTGACCACAGACGCGAGCAGACCCAACGTCTCCTCCCCCGCCCAGTGCAGATCGTCCAACACGAGCAGTAAGGGCGCGCGTCCGGCCGCGTCGGCAAGACAGGCGCGAACCGCTTGGTGCCACCGCCACCTCGCCATCACTGGATCTTCGGTCGTGGAATCGGGAATCGGAACGGCCCCGTGACCGGCGGAGGAGAGCGCGGTCAGGATCCGGCTCCACGGCCACGCCGGCGGAAGGCCCTCGTCATCCGGATTGTTCCCCAGCGCGGTGGTCCAACCTCGAGCCGCCATGCGGGCGGCGAACTCTTCGGCGAGCGCCGTCTTCCCCGCCCCGGCCTCACCCGAGATCAACACAGGTAGCGACCGTCCACAAGAGACCGTATCGGCAGCTGCTTTATTCAGCACAGCGAGTTCCGCGTCTCGCCCGACCAGCGGCCGCTCCGGCGGGCTCGTCCTGACCACCGGGTTCAGCGTCGACGTCTGGGCCAGGATGTCGGCTTCCAGCTGCCGCAGACCCGGCCCCGGATCGATGCCGAGATCAGCAGCCAGCCTATGCCTGACCCGTCGCAGCACAGCGAGCGCATCTCCCTGACGGCCCGACCGATAGAGCGCCAACGCGAGCAGCCGCGAACCGTTCTCTCGCAACGGATATTCATTTACCTGGGCTTCGAGTCCGGGAACCGCCTCAGCCGCCCGGCCCAATTCGAGCGACGCCTCTGCGCGAAGTTCCCTTGCGAGGAGCCGGAGTTCGTCCAGCCGCGAGATCTCACCGCGAGCCCAGCCTTCTTCGGCGAACTCCGCATACGCGGGTCCGCGCCACAGGCCGAGCGCTTCGTCCACTTGCGACAGAGCCGCGTCGGGCCGTCCGGCCTCCAGCAGTTCGCGGCACGCGGTCACCGAAGCCTCGAAACGCCAGGCGTCAACGGCATCCGGCTCCACGCGGACGGCGTAGCCGCGGGCGACCGTCACGAGCAGGCGTGCGGGTTCACGCGGTGCCCGGTCCGGTTCCAGCTCCCGGCGCAGTGCGGCGACGAAGGTCTGAACGGCGCCGACGGCACCCTCGGGCGGACTCTCCCACAGGTCGTCGACCAGGCGTTCCACCGGGACGACCCGGCCGCGGGCGATCAGCAGCCTGCCCAGCACGGCCCGGTGCCGGGGTCCCCTGAGCCCGACAGGGCCATGCGCGTCCTCGGCCACGAGCGGGCCGAGCACCCCGAACCACATCGGCACACTCCTCGGCGGTCTGTCTGACACCGATCATCGTGCCCGCTCCGCTCGGCCGACGCTGACCCGGCGCTGATTCACGACGTGGACGCTGGAGTCGCGCCACCGAGCGGTGGCCTTGCACCAGGAGAAAGGTTCACCATGCGGATCACCGGATTCGACTACCAGCGGGTGCCCGTGACGGACGACGTGGCGCTCAACGTGGCCGTCGGGGGCACCGGAAGCCCGATCGTGCTGCTGCACGGCTTCCCGCAGACTCACCTCATGTGGCGCCACGTGGCCGCGGATCTGGCGGCCGATCATACGATCATCTGCCCTGACCTGCGGGGATACGGCGAAAGCGGTAAGCCGGCCGACACCGGCGAGACCTACTCCAAGCGTGCGATGGCGGCCGACGTCGTCGCGCTCGCCGCCGCCTTCGGGCATGACCGGTTCGCCTTGGCGGGTCACGACCGCGGGGCACTGGTCGCCGTGCGCGCCGGGCTCGACCATCCGGAGCGGATCAGCCACCTCGCCGTGCTGGACGTCCTGCCGACCCTGGACATGTGGGATGTCCTGCACGGCACCACCGCCGCCGTCGGCTTCCACCTCTATCTGATGGCGCAGCCGCCCGGCCTGCCCGAACAGCTGATCGGCGCCGCTCCCGACGCGTTCTTCGGACACTTCCTCGACGTGTGGACACAACGCCTCGAGGCGATCCCGGCCGACGTCCGGACCGCGTACCTGGAGGCGTCGAAGAACGCCGTGACCTCGATCGTCGCGGACTACCGCGCGTCGGCCACCATCGACGTCGAGCACGACACCGTGGACCGCGGCGCCGGCGCCCGGCTCGGGATGCCGGTCACCGTCCTCCAGCAGGACTGGGGTGCCGCGCTCGGCTTCGACGCCGTCGCCCGGTGGCAAACGTGGGCAGCGGACCTGGACCACCGGACGGTCACCACCGGGCATTTCATGGCCGAGGAATCCCCGGCCGACGTGGTCAAGGCCCTGCGAGACCTGCTCGCCCGCTGACGCCCTTCGCCGCAGCTTGGGGTCGTGAGTGGTAATGACGGTTCTAACCCGAATCGCCACTCACGACCAACGCGCCCACTCCCGAACGTGCACCGAACGGCACAACTCGTACCCCCATCCGTTCCAACCTGACAAGTTTTCGTGTTTAGCCGTTCGTGACGCGGGTATCGCTGTCCGGCACCCGCCTCACGAGGGGCTCGACATGAAACCCAGTGACAGACCCGCGCAAACCGTCGCCTGTGATCTGTTGTTCCTCATCAGGACCGGTGAGGCCGACCGCCTCGCCGCCGCCCTGGTTTCCACCGCTTCAGCCACGCACCGCGAACCGGCGTTCGGAGACGTCGTCGGGCGCCTGATCGACACTTTCTCCGTTACGACCAAAAACCGGCGTCGTTCGCTGCGCATCCAGGAGCCGTTCACGCTGCGCCTGCGGGATACCGCGGGCACGACCGTCCGGCCGGACATACTCGATCCGGGAGTGCGGGCGATCGCCCGCGCCATCGCGGCGAACATCCGCGACGACCGGGACGCCTGCGCCGACCAGATCGGCGAGGCCTGCGACAACACCGATCTCGAACACCGGATACGGGTCCTCGCGCACTGCCTCGTCTGGACCAACGATCTGCTCGGAGCGGACGCCACGGCCTATCCCCCGGTCCTGTCGTGCTTGAAAGGGGCGACGCGCCATCGTCCACAATAGACATTGCGTCGGTTCGGATGACTTCCCGCCGATCGAGTGGACATCCCTTGCGCGGCCCGGCAGTCTGAACACCCGCGCACGGAGTCCCAGTCCCCGATGACGGGCGCACGACCGCGGCAACGGCGATGAACCCGTTGCCGGACAGGGAAGACCGAACCCAGGAGTACAGCCTTGGACGAGGTAGCACCGTCGACGGTCCCCGCGGATTCCCGTGCAGCCGAATCGGCGGACAAGCTTCCGAATCCCGACAGCCGTCTGGTTCGCGCCGCCGTCGCCGGCGACCCGGAAGCGGTCCGGGAACTGACTCGTTTCCTCTTGCCGCACGTATCCCGTTACTGCGCAAGCAGGATCGGCGGCGCCGAAACGGGTGCTTGCGGCGCCGAGGATTGCGCGCAAGAAGTACTGCAGGCGGTCCTGATCGCCTTACCCCGCTACCGGTACCGGCCGGATCGGTTCCTCGCGTTCGTTCTCGGCATCGCCGGGCACAAGGTGGCTGATGTGTACCGGCGACGCGCCCGCGAACCCGTCGCGTCCCTGCCCGAGATCGCCGACGGAATGACGATGTGGACCGGTCGCGCCCCGGACGAGATCGAGCGTCTCGAACAGCAACTGCAAGCCGGCCTGCTGTTGTCCAGATTGCCGATGCCGCACCGGCGGGTGCTCGCGCTGCGGTTCGTCTTCGGCCTGTCGGCCGAGGAAACCGCAGAACGCCTGGGTTTACCGAGTGCGGGCGCGGTCCGCATCGCCCAGTTCCGGGCGCTCGCAAGGCTTCGCGCCCTGCTGTCGGGACGAAACGACCGGTATGTGCCCGATGTTCCGGCCACCGGGAAAGTCGCCGATCAGGAGCTCGTCCCGGTATAGAAGCGTCCACTTCGGACCACGACACCGTTTGTACGGCACTTGTACGACGGCGCCGCATCCTGTCCCCACATCCGCGTATGACCCAGTGGAGGACAGAGATGAAGATCCGGTCGAGAATCGCCAGAGGCGCCGTGGGCACCATCGCGCTGGCCGGAGCGATCCTGCTCGGCGGAGCGGGCGAAGCGCTGGCCGCGTCGGGCACCGTGAACACCGACTCCGGGGTCGCGGTGACCGTGCGGTCCGCGCCGAACACGAGCGCGAGCTCGGTCGGCACGGTCGCGAGCGGCACCGCCGTCACCATCGACTGCCAGATCAACGGCGAAACGGTGACCGGGAAGTACGGCACCAGCGACATCTGGGACTACGTGCCTGCCAAGGGCGGCTACATCAGCGACACCTACGTCTACACCGGCTCCGGCGGCCGGGTCGCGCCGGACTGTGCCGGCAGCACGCTGTCGTGCTCCACAGCGGGCACCGGCAACCCCAAGACCTGCGCCGAGGCCGTCGCCTGGGCGAAGGCCCACGTGCACACGAACAACAACCCCGACTACTACCGCTGGTGCGACCGGATCAACGCGTGGGCCTACGGCTGGTCCGCGAGCGGCTCGGCCACGGCGTACGTGCACTGGACCCAGATCCCGGGTTCGTACAAGCACCCCGGCGACACGCAGGTCCCGGCCGGCGGCCTGGCCTTCTTCAGCAACGGCGGCACCGGACACACCATGATCTCCATCGGTGGCGGCAAGTTCCTGTCGAACGACATCAACGGGAACGGCAGCTACACCGAGACCACGATTTCGCAGATCAGGAGCAAGTGGGCCATGACCTACCTCGGCTGGTCGCAGCCCTGGTTCAAGATCAACCACTGATCCCGTCGGATACCAGGGCCTCCCGGACGCTATGAACGGTCCGTTCCTTGCGAAATTTGCAAGGAACGGACCGTTCATAGCACGCGGCGAGGGTCCGCTACTGCACCACGCCGGGGAACTCGTTGAACCCGTCGGAGCACACGCACGACGACCCGACCGGAAGCCCGACCTGCATCGGGCACGAATCGCCCCGCACCACGCAGACCGTGCCCGTCCGCACCGCCGGCGAACTGTCATCGATGAGCAGCACCGCGACCACGACAACGGTGACAACGCCGGCGAGCAGCAGCGCGACCACCCAGGCGACGGTCTTGCCGACGCTGGAACCCGGCTTCGCCGGTGTCCGGTAGCGGAAAGGCACCCCTCCCTGCTGCGGAGGCAGCTGCCCCTGATGGGGCGGGAACACAGGCTGCTGATTCTGCGGAGGAGGCACCGGAGGCCGGCCTTGCGGTGGCTGCCGCGGCGGCGGGACCGGATTCCCGAGGAGTTCCTCGGTATAGCGCCGGTTCAGCTCCACCTCGACCTCTTCCTGCCGCGACGACGAAAGATCCGTGCGGCGCAACAGGTTCTCCAGCTCCGGTGTCGGCATGGCGGAAAGGTCTTCGGTCATCGCGAGACCACCTCTATCCCGAGCAGTCGCCGCACCCGTGTGGACGACAGCGGCGCGAGCCGGAAGCCCTGGAGGGTGTCGACCATGCCGCGGATGGATTCGGAATTCTGTTTCAGCACCCGCAGCATCGCCACCAGCTGCAGGGTCATGATCTGGATACGGGCGTTCTCCCGCACCATTTCCAGCGTTGGCACGATGGTGCGGACCTCTTCGACCATCCCGCGCATCTGCTCGACCTCGCCGAGATACGAGTCCCATTCGAGGTCCAGCTGTTTGAACGCGTCCTCGCGGCTGCGGACGTCGGCCAGGATCTGGTCCCGTACGGTGGCGGGAATCTCCCTGCCACGCAGCTGTTCCTCGAGCGCGCGCTGCTGTTCGCGTGCCTGCCCGACCCGGCGTTTCGCCTCTTGGTGGAGCTGGTCGAGATCGCCGCCGAGGGCGAACCCGCGGATGTAGCCGATCACGAAGTCGGTCAGCTCGAAGATGACGATCGCGTTCCCGAACATCATGTTGGACAGCCGCTGCGGCTGCGTCTCGTTCTCGATCCGCGAGAGGATGTTCTGGTTCAGCGCGCTGAGGAATTCGACCGTGAGCCGCAGCGATTCGTAGGAAACGTGCATCTGCTTTTCGGTCTGCACGAGTCTCGTCGCCCACTGCCGTTCGGCCAGCCCGGCCTGAAGATCGATGATGGCGTGCTCGACCTCCTGGTAGCGGCTGCTCTCGATCCGCTCGGCGATCTGCTCGATGATCCCCCGGATCCGGTCGTGCAGCCCCAGGACGCCGTCTCGTACCTGCTGATCGACCGACCCGGCGCGGGAGACGTTCGCGGTCAGTAGGTCGGTCGCCTCGACGCTGTGGTTCGCCCGCGCGTCCTGCACCCTGACGATATGCTCGTCGAGCACCCGGCCGATGGCGCCGAGCGCGCTCCGGCGCTGCACCTGTTCGACCCGGTCCTGGCCGAACAGGACCTGCTCGGGATTTTCGACCAGCACACGCAGCCGCTCGGCGAGGTCGATCAGCTGCCGGTCGGCGTCGGCGCCGGCGGCACGCAGCTCCCTCGCGACGGCGGCACGACACTGCGGCGATTCGGGATTCCGTTCCAGCATCGCGACACTCGCGGTGACGCGGTCGCCGTACTTACGGGAGATCGAGTCGCGCAGGGCGCGATAGCCGTCGGTCACCGCCTCCTGCGCCGAGGCCTGCACACCCGCCAGGAGCCCGTTGACCAACGCGCCCACGATCAGGCTCACCGGGTCGAACATCAGCCGCCACCCTTCGCGGGGGAACCCTTCCCTTGTTTGTCGCGCGGGGTGCGCCATCCGCAACACGGGATTTCGTCGCGCTGGACGCGGCGAAGGGCCCTTTCGTCGCATCGTGATAAAAACCGGGAGCTTCAGCGGGTTAGAGTTGCCGGATGGGCACTGAGGCTCTCGCTACTCCGGTACCTCGTGAGCAGCGCGAACTCGTGCAGGCGATGCTCACCCGGCTGCCCGAGTTCAGCGACCGCTTGGCACACCTGCTCAGCGAAGAGGACGAGTTCTACCACCAGGTCGAGAACAGATCACCGGAGGAACTTCGTCAGGTCTGCCGGGCGAATCTCGAACGAGCGCTGACCTGGCTCGTCGAGGGGCGAGGCCTCGCGCTCGACGCCGCCCGCAAGACCGGGCTGGCACAGGCAAGACAGGGCATCCCGTTGCCGTCGGTGCTGCGGGCCTTCCGGATCGGCGGGATCTTCGTCTACGAAGGGCTGCTGGAGCTCGCGGGCCCCGGGTTCATCAACCCGGCGCGGACCGTGGAGATCAACTCCAACGTCTGGAAGACGATCGACCTTTACTCCGACGCACTGACCACCGCCTACAACGAAGTCGCCGCCGAGCTTTCCCACGAGAAGCTCGTTCTTCTCGACGGATTGCTGCAAGGCCGCTTCTCGAGCCAGGCGGACGTCGAGAACGCGGCCAAGGAACTCGGGCTCCCGACGGCGGGCACCTTCGTCGCCATCGTCACGGAAAGTATCGAACCGGACGGGCAGACGGGCGTCGAGGCACTGCTGCGGGCGAGGCGCTGGAAATCGGCCTGGCGGCCCGGCGCCGAGGTCGGACTGGTCGTGATCGACCGGGTCGAGGACATCCGGCGGCTGCGCGACGTACTGGGCACCCTGCCGTTGGCGGTAGGGCTGAGCAGGCCGTTCAACGGTTTCCTCGAGATCCCGGACGCCGTGCACCGGGCAAGGATCGCCCGCCGGTCGCTGACTTCGGGCGCCGCCGGCGTGTCGGCCTTCGGCGACTCGCCGGTCACCACGCTCATCGCGAGCGCGCCCGCGATGTCCCGTGACGTCGTGCGGGCAGTGCTCACAGGGGTCCTGGTGCTGCCCCGCGCGGAGCGGCAGGTCCTGCTCGACACGCTGATCGCGTGGTTCGCCGGGCACGGGTCGGCGAAGGAGGCCGCGGACCGGCTGATCGTCCATCCGAACACCGTCCGCTACCGGCTGCGGCGGGTTCAGGAACTCACCAAACGCGATCTGTCGGACCCGGTCGACGTCGGCGAGCTCTATGCCGCCCTCGAGGCGGTCCGCTTGAACGGCGGGGACTGAATGCGGCGCAGGACACGCCCTAGCGATGCCCGCCCTGCGCCATGTCGGCGTCGATGATCCGCGCCAGGTCTAGCAGGGTATGCCCGAGGCCGGGCCGAGCGGTCAGCCGGACCGCGAGCGTGCGGCCGCGCGAGGTGGTGCCCACCGGCAGGGTCACCGCCGGATTCGCCGATCGTGTCCACTGTGGACGGCGTCCGGCCGCGGACAGGACGATGTCGGGATGCGGGGCCCGCCGCCCCGGACGCCACCGTGATCTCCTCGCGTCAAGGTCGCGGATCACGTTGCCGTGCAACGAAAGCAACGCGGCGACATCCGCGACCGCGTCACGGAGTTCGACGTCGGTGATGGAGTCCGAATACGCGCCGATGTCCAGCGCGCTGGGGTCGGTGGAGTCCTGCGGCACTACGGTCCTCTCTATGGGGTCCTCTCGATGGGTCCTTTCGGTGGAACATCCGGAAGGTCGTCCGATGGTGGTCCGCTTCTCGTTGTTCCCGGGAACAAACATGTTTGGCGACTTCCCCTGAATGGCGGCTTCCATGCGGCCTTCCGGTGGCACCGGGTACCTGTGACCGCCGGTCACACTTTGACGCTGCCTGACAGGCGAGCCAGTATCTTGCGACTGATTACCGATGGGTAATTTCGATGTTTCGTGGTCTCACCAGGAGGACCGTTGCGACGTGCTTTCAGCCTGATCTTGTTGACCTTGGGCGTATTCGCCGTCGCCGGCGCAGTGTTGCTGCCGACCTATGTCAAACCGGAACTCGCCAAAGTGCCACTGAACCAGGATTCGACGTCGGTTCTCGAGGGGACCGCGTCCAAGGTCCTGGCGGTGACCACGGTCGACGGGAAGACGGTCACCGAGGTCCGCGAAAACGCGAACCTGAAGGCGACCGCTCACGTCGTCGCGAACTTCGCGCCTCCTGAGATGCGGGAGGGCACGGACGTCGCCGTCTGGCTGCTGGCGGTGTCGGTCGCCGATACCAGCGACAACACCGTCGTCAGCGCGAGCAAGCGCCAGGTCTGCTTCGACCGCCGGACGTCGATGGGCTACGTACCCCCGGCCGGCGACGAGGAATCGAAGTGCTCGAACAACAGCAGCTTCGTCACCAAGCTCGACGAGAAGCCTGAGAAGGACGGCGAGAAGCCCAAGGAGATCCAGGAGAACAAGCCGCAGCCGGGGCTGAACTTCAAGTGGCCCTTCGACACCAAGCAGCAGGACTACCAGGTCTACGACGACAACACCGGTCGCGCGGTCCAGGCCAAGTTCAAGGGTGTCGAGGAGATCAAGGGCGTCGAGGTCTACAAGTTCGTGCAGGAGATCCCCGACGAGAAGGTCGCCACCAAGAAGGTGCCGGGTTCGCTCATCGGCGCCGCCGGCGACAGCGTGGAGGCCGGCCAGTTCTACCGCGGGACCGTCACGAGCTGGATCGAGCCGGTGACCGGCATCCAGGTCAAGCAGGAACAGCAGTCCCACCAGGAACTGCGGGCCGCCGAGAACCCCGTGCCCACCGTCGTCTTCGACGGAAAGCTCGCGTTCACCGACCAGACCGTGGACAAGATGGTCGCGCAGGTCGAGGAGAACAAGGGCAAGCTCGACTTCATCGGCTACACCGGCCCGATCGCCTTCGGCGTCGGCGGCGCGGTCTTCCTCGCCCTCGGCGTGTACCTCCTCGGCAAGCGGCGTCCCGAAGAACCGACACCGCCGTCCGAGGCGCCGCGCAGCCGTCGCCCGGTTTCGTCAAGACACTAGTTACCAGGCTCAGCGCTTACGGAGCACCATCACCAGGTTCCAGGACGCGATTTCCCGGACGCCGGGAATACGCACGATCCACATGGCCCAGGACGGGTGATAACGAGGATAGATTTTCTGGAGTTCGGCGAGCGGCGTGGCCTTCCCCCACCGGATGGCCGCGCCGACCGAAAAGGCGAACAGGCTCTCACCGAATTTGTTCTTCGGTTCCTTACCCTCGGTCTTCAGATAACGTCGCCGGGCGTAATCGCCGCCCAGGAAATGCCAAGGCGCCGTCTCGTGTCCGCCCCACGGCGAATACCAGGGTGTGAACGACGCGAAAATAGTCCCGCCCGGCTTCGTCACCCGGCACATCTCCTCGAGCATCACGTCCGGCTCGGAAACGTGCTCCAGGACGTTCGACGAGTAACAGATGTCCACGGATCCGCTGCGTACTGGCAGTTTCGTGCCACTACCGCGTACCATGTTCTCACCGGCCTCACCGCGCGCGGTGAGCTCGCCGACGTCGGGATCGATACCGAGATAGGTGGCTCCGGCTGCGCGGAAAGCGTCGGAGAAATAGCCTGGTCCACCGCCGACGTCGACGATGGTTCGGCCGTTCAACGGAGTGTGTTGAGCCAATTGCCGGACAGAGTCATCGGCCAGCACGGAGTAGAAGCCGTCCGGGTCCGTCTGCTCGGTGAGAAAGGTCCTGAACAACGTCACCGACCTGCGCAGATTCGCGCGGTGAGGCGGCAATGAGAGGGTCACCGGCCGATTACCTACCATCGAACCATCGCTTTCCGAGAATGATTCATCTACCTTGTACGCACCGGTAACCTAGCATTGTCGCACCGAGTTGGGAGAACCACGATGGAACGGCCACGTGTGCTGCTCGTCAACTGGCGCGACACCGGGCATCCGGAAGGCGGCGGTTCGGAGCGGTACGTCGAGCGGATGGCCGAAGGACTCGCCAAAGCCGGCTACCGGGTCGAAATCCAATGCGCCGCCTATCCGGGAGCGAACGCCGGGGAATGGCGTGACGGCGTCCGTTATCGACGTCGTGGCAACAAGTTCGGCGTCTATCTCCACGCTTTGCGGGCGATCCGGACAGCACACGCGGACCTCGTCGTCGACGTCCAGAACGGGATGCCGTTCTTCGCCCGCATGGTGGCAGGCTGCCCGGTTCTCGTGCTCGTGCACCACGTGCACCGTGAGCAGTGGATCAGCGCGCTCGGCGAGACACTGGGCCGGATCGGCTGGTGGATCGAGTCCCGGCTGGCACCGTGGCTGTTCCGTCGCTGCCGGTACGTCACCGTCTCCGAGGTCACCAAGCGGGAGCTCGCCGGCCTCGGCATCGAAGGATCCCGGATCACCGTGGTGCCCAACGGTTTGGACGCCCCGCCGCGCGGCCGCGCGGAACGCGAGGCCGAACCGACGCTGGTCGCCGTGAGCAGGCTGGTGCCACATAAGCGGATCGAACACGCCATCGACGTCGTCGCGAAACTGGCGCGACGGTGGCCGACCTTGCAGCTCGAGGTGGTCGGGCAGGGACCGTGGGAAGAGGTTCTCCGCAACCACGCCCGAGAACGCGGCGTCGAAGACCGCGTGCGTCTGCACGGCTGGCTCGACGAGGACGAGAAACACGAGGTCCTGGAACGATCCTGGCTACACCTGTGCCCGTCCGTCAAGGAGGGCTGGGGAATCGTCATCATGGAGGCCGCCTCACACGGCGTGCCTTCGGTCGCCTACCGGGCGGCCGGCGGCGTGTCGGAATCCATTGTGGAGGGCCAGACCGGCTTACTGGCCAACGACTTCGACGACTTCACCGCTCAGGTGGACGATCTGCTCACCGACCGGAAACGACGTGTCGCGATGGGACGGGCCGGCGTCGAGTGGGCGAACCGGTTCGACTGGGAACACAGCATAAGCCGCTTCGAATCACTCGTTCGCGACGTCGCCGGGATCCCCGCTCCCCGCCCCCGGATCCTGACGCCGCAGCGCTTCGACGAGCCCGTCGGCGAGTCCGCCCGTGGCGATGTCGTCGAAGTCCTTGCGGCGCGCGCGAACGGTGACGGTGCTCGTGTCCTGGACGGTCGCCGCGCCGAACGCCACGCCTGACCGCCCGCTCGCCGCCGGATAGAAGGCGATCGAGGTCACCGCGTCCGCGCACGCGACGATCCCCAGGTTCGAAACCAGATAGGTGGAGCCCAGCCTACTCGCGAGCAGACGGGTGCCGATTCGCGCGATCCTGCTGCTGCGGGCAGGAAAATCGGGCTCGGGCGGCTGATTCGCCAGTAGCGCGCTCACGTCGGCGGCGACCGGTTCGCGGCCGAGCCGCAACCTGAAGAACGCGCTGTCGTGTTCGGGTTGCGGGGCCGCGCCACCCCGCCAGGACGCCCCGACCGCCGCGACCACGCGCGCTGTCTTCTTGCCGTGCCTGGAATTCCACCTCTCGGTCAGATTCGCGGCCGCCGCGGCGAAGGCCGCCGAACCGAGCCGCGTGCGTGGAATGTTCCTGGCCGCGAAGACGTCGCCTGGGCCGCTTTCGGCGCGACGAGGGGAAATCCGTGCCGGTGGCGCGAAAAGTGCCTCAGCGAGCCTGCGGAACGCCGAACCGAGGAACGACCGGTCCGGCGTCCGCGAGCCGATACCCTTGGCGGCGGAAGAGATCGGCACGTCGAGGACGACACCGAGCACGGCGAGCAGGCCGAGCCCATCGAGCGCACCGTGGTGCGCGGCGATGAGCACGACCGGCTCGTCGATGCAGACGGCGACGCGGATCAACGGCGCGCCGCGTTCGTACGGCGCCTCCGCGAACCTGTCTCGTACAACTGACAGTTCTTTCCCCGCAACGGATTCAACCTCGGGTGCGGCGCCGAGATGAGGCCGCTCCTCGGTCGCGACGGCCAGCCGCATCCGCGCCTTTTCCGGTGTCAGCACCGAAGAGAGGCTCGCTTCCAGGAGAATGCTCCAGGAAACGGTGGGGTCGCCGTAGAGCCCGACGACGCGATGCGCGTGGTCGGAGGCGAGCTGGGACATCGCAGAGGTCAGCGGTTGCCGTAGATGATGTAGTCCGGGCCCATGTTCGGGTTGAACTGCTCCTTGATCTTGGCCTGCACCTGAGGTGCGGCGTCGGGATCGGCGGAGTTCGTCAGCGCGAAACTCCCCCCTGCAGCCGTTGCCAGCCCGATGATCACGGCGGCGGCCGCGCCGATGAGGGTGCCCAAGACCTACTCCTTCCGCAACAGGAAATTCCTGCGTCGGCTCAATGTACGCATCGGTAACATGTGGCACAACAGTGCGGCGGCGATCGACATCAGCGCTACTCCGTTTGCCAGCACCACCGGTGTCCATGATCCCGTCTCGGTTACCTCGGGTTCACCGGGAGTGCGGAAAAGCGTGAGCCATTGACCGGACCATACCGGTGTCGCGCCGGTCAGCAACCGCGGATCCGTCTTCCCCGGTGTCCCATTCTCCAGAAGAATCCAGCCGATTCCGGCCGCCGTCAGTTCGGCCGCCGACGTCGCGGCGCGCACCTGCGCCATTCTGCCGTCCTCACCGGAGATCTCTTCGGTCCCGACGCGCAGGGTGTCGTCGATGAGGACGGTTTCCGGCAACGCCCTCGGCGCCGGGTCGAGCTGAGTGCGGTGGTCGTTCCAGGCGAAACTGCGGAAGGTCGAGAGCGGGAACGCGACGACGTCACCGGGCCGGTCGTCGTCGGCGAGGATCCGGTGCACGGCGTTCCAGTCGTCCGGGTACCGCACCGCCTCGATCCTCCCCCAACCTCCCCAGGCGAGGTCGGGCATGGTGAGCAAGGGAAAGAGCGCCGCGGCGACGACGAGCGCGATCCGCGCCGCCTCCGTTCGCAGCCGGGAAGCCGCCGACTCGATGGCGAGCGCGAAACCGAGCGAGACCGGCAACGCCCACCAAGCGACCCATTTCTGGGCGTCACGTAGCAATCCGGCGCCGGGAATATGGCTCATCGCCCAGGAAAGCAGGGGTTCGCCGAGCGGCAACGTCGCCAGTGCGGCGAGTACGACGCCGAGAACTCCCAGCAGCAGCAACGATCTCACCGGCGGTGTCCCCCATCGCCGCGCAAGCGGGCGGAGTCCGGCCAAGGCCACTCCGACGGTCACGATGACGAGGATCGGGGTCATCGGCCCGCCACGGCTGCCGGGCACGACGTCACCGTTCCAGATCCCGCCGAGCCCGAGCACGCTCAGGATCGCCGGCCCCCAGCTTTCCGCGCGGGCGCTGAACGCGGCGACACCACCAGGATCGGACAGTGCTCCACCGGGATGCAGAAAGGTCGGCACGAGCCAGGGCAGGTTCAGCACGACAGCGACGCCGAGCGTCCGCCCGAGCTTCTTCGGCCCGGCCGCGACGACGGCCACGACAGCGGCCAGCACACCACCGGGCGGGGTGAGCACCGCGGGCGCGCAGGCGAGCACCAGCCGTGCGAGCGCCTTCGGTTCGCCTTCCCGCAAGGAAAGTCCGGCCCGCACGATCCACGGAAGGCAGGCATAGGTGAGTAAAAGCGGCCAATGACCGATGAACAGTCGCTCCGCGAAGTAGGCCGTCCAAGCGTATCCGGTGGCGGCGACGATCCGCGTACCGAAATGCTCCGTCGGCACCAATCGCCCTGCGCCATATGCAGCAAGGAAAAGCGAGAGGAGCAGGACGAATTTCTGGACGATGTCACCGGGAATCACCGCTGTCGCGAGTGCGATCACCGCGTCAGCGGGGACCGAACGAGGCAGCGCGGAACCGAGCCCCACCGCGTCCGGAACGAGCGACTGACTAGGCGCGAACACCATGTCGTAGCTCAGGACGAAGCCCCGTCCGAGCACCGGAAGGAACACCAGCAAGGCCAACCCGGCCGAAATCGCCGCCAGGCCAAGGCGTTCGGCCAGCGGTCCGCTACGTGCGCCCAATGACCTTCCTTTCCGTTGCCGTCGCGGTTATGGTCGCTCGATTACTCGCCGGTAATAGGAGCGCTCTTGAGCGTAGACGTCGAGGTCGACCAGGTCAGAACCGACAAGCGTGTTGCGGCGATCCTTGTCTCGCTCGCACTCGCCGGCAACAACGCGGGCGCCTACGCGCTGAGTCTCGTCGCGGCGAGACTTCTCGTGCCGAGCGCGTTCGGTGAGCTGAGCTCGCTGCTGGCGGTGCTGGTGATCGGCGTCGTGCCCGCGATGGGGCTGCAGACCGTGGTCGCACTTCGTGTCGCGAGACTGCGCGCGTCGAATGAGGCTCAGGACACCGGCACCCTGCTGGCGCTCGGGCTGACCACGGCCGCGATCGTCGGGACCATCGGGCTGGTGCTGGCGCCGGTACTGGTGTTCGTGCTGCACCTCGATTCGATCGTCCCCGCGCTGCTGCTCGCCATCACTCTCGCGCCGCTGACGCTTCTCGGGCTGTTCCACGGCCTGCTGCAAGGCAGCGGCCGGTTCGCCCTGCTGGCCGGGCTGATCGCGCTCGAGGGTGTCGGCAAGGTCGGCGGCTCCCTGATCGGGCTCGTCGTCGGCGGGAACGCCACCGGCGCGCTGACCGGGACCGCGATCGGTTCGTACCTCGTGGTCCTCTCCGGCTGGATCCTCTGCGGACGACACCGTCCCCGCAAGGCAGGCCGGCAGGCGGGCGAGGTACTGCACGCGGCGCAGGCGATGCTGGCGCTGGTCCTGCTGGTCAACCTCGACCTGGTCCTGGCCCGTCACGCCCTCCCCGCCGCCGAGGCCGGTGAGTACGCGCTGGGCGCGATCGTCACCAAGATCGCCTACTGGCTACCCCAGGCGGTCGGCGTCCTCGTCCTCCCCCGCTTCGCCAACGGCGAGGACCGGCGCCGCATCCTCCCCGCCGCCCTGGCCGTCTGCGCCGCCCTCGACGCCGTCGTCCTCGCCGTCTCCGTCGGCTTCGGGCCACGGCTCCTGTCGATCATCGGCGGCCCCGGCTACGCCGCCAGCACCATGCCGGTCTGGCCGTTCGCCCTCGCCGGCTCGATGCTCGCCCTGGTCCAGATCCTCCTGTTCTCCCGCCTCGCCGCCGGCGACCGCCGGGTGACCGTGCTGATGTGGGCGACCGTGGTGATCGAGACCGTGCTCGTCACGGCCTGGCTGCACTCGTCGGCTACGCAGGTGGTCACTGTCGCCGCGTGTTGTGTGGGCGGGCTCGCCCTCTCCGGTGCCGTACTGGAACTCCGCACCCGCCGCCGCCCTGGGTGACTGGGGTCGTTGCGGCCCCACGGGGTGTCCCCAATGCCACATTGGAGACGTTGAGCGTCTCGTATGTGGCATTCGGGACGCGTCTGCCCCCGTCAGAGCGGGCGTTCCTCCGGGCCTTCGGCGGATCTCCCTTCGAACCACGGCAGGCACATCGCGACGGTCGCGGCCGCGGCGAGCAGTAGCGACGCCTGGGTGACGGGCCCATAGGCCCACTCCTGCCCATTCCCCAGCAGTCGGCCGACCACGGCGACCAGCGTTCCCACGGCCATCCCGCCGAACGCGAGATAGCGTGGCGCGCGCTCGCTGAATTGGCGCGCCAGGAGGACGGCGATGAGGAGGACCACCGGCAGCATGCCGCCAAGGACGGCGAGGAGGCCGACGAGTACCACCGGGACCACGATCCCGGTGGCCGGTTCGATGGACAGCCGTCGCCGCCGGACCGGCCACAGCACGCCGACCAGCAGCGCGAGGATGGCGACGGCGCCGATGAGCAGGCCGGAGCGGTACTTCCAGTCCGGTGCGAACTCGAGTTCGACGAGGCCGCCTTCACCGGCGGGCAGGATCCAGGCCTGTTGCCAGCCGTCGACGCGGGTCTTCACCAGCGGTGCGCCGTTGAGGGTCGCCGTCCAGCCCGCGTTGGCGTTCTCCGGAACGGTGAGGATGGATTCGTCGCCCCCGGCAACGGTGACCGTGCGGGACGTGGCGTCCCAGGTACCGACCTCGACCCCGCGATGGCTCGCGGGCGCGGTGGGTTTCCCGGCGGGTTTGAGCCAGAGATCTTGGACCACAAAGGAATCCGAGCGGTCCGTGCGCAGTTCGTGCCCTCCGGGGGCGAGGTCGATGCCGCCCTGGGAATCCGGGCAGGCGGCCAGCGCCAGCGGCCGGTGCGCGGTGAAATCGGCGAGCGTGCCGCGAACGGAGGTGTCGTAGTCGAAGCCGTTGAGATGGACGTTCGGCCCGGACCCGCAAGGCAGTGTGAACGTCGTCTCGGGCGACGGCAGGTCGGCGCCGGTCAGCGTAAGGCTGCCGATGCCCAGTGACGACCTCGTGCGCTGGTCGTCGTCGAGACCGGCGAAGGTGATCTTCAGCTGCGTCGCGTCCAGTGGCGGGAACGTCGCCGCGCCCGAGGCGTCGAGTTCGATCGAGCGGCTGTCGGACGGCGTCGTCAGCTCCAGCCGTATCGGTGCCTTCGCCGTCCCTTCCGGATCGACGAGGACCCGGATTCCGGAGATCTTCTGCACTTTCGCCCAGTCCAGGGTCAGTGTGGGGCGCAGGTCGGTGATATCCGGCAGCCACGCGGTCGCGGGATCCCCGTCGACGGCGGAGAAGCCGCCCGCCGACGGATCGCCGCCGAGTTGTGAACTGCCTGCCACCTGGACACCGGGCAGGACCACCGGACTCTTCCCGCCGCCCGCGGGCAGGACGGTGCCGCCGAATTCGTAGGCCTGCTGCGCCGTCGTCGAGAACAGCCGCCGGATCCCGTCGGGTTCCTCCCCGTCGCGGGCGAGCCCGGGATCGCACCGGATATGCCCGTTGTCGGGAAGACACGCGTAACGCGGCTGCGCCCCGCGCGTGAATGCGAATCCCGGCGCCGCGCCCGGCGACAGGTCGGAGGGGACTTCGAGTGCCCGTTGCGGCTCGGCGCCGGGGATCTTGAGTTCCGCGATGCCGACGTTGCCGTCCTGCCGCCCGACCACGAGCGACAGCAACGTGATCCGTACCTTCCGGGTCACCCCCGGCGGCGCCGGGTAGGTATGTGTACCCGCGCCCCGGACGACCTGGTGATCGAGGGACCCGTTGTCGGTGGTGATGCGAATCTTGGTCGCCGGCCAGCCGACGCGGATGTCGTCGACCATCGCGAGATCGACCGTGTTCACCAGTCTCGGGGTGTCCAGCTCGACCTCGAGCCATTGACCGATCGGCCCGGTGAACGACGAGGAATGCCAGGCCGTGCGCGGATCCCCGTCGAGGGCGGCGAACGGCTGGTGACTCGGATCGGAACCGCCGAACGCGTCGGCGAAGGACGCCGCCGTCGACGCCGTGACCAACCGGATTCCCCGATAGGCCGCCACCGTCTGGTGTTGCTCCCCTGGGAACGGCAGGACGTCGAGCGCCGCAC
This sequence comes from uncultured Actinomycetota bacterium, assembly GCA_963766045.1. Taxonomy (GTDB): domain Bacteria; phylum Actinomycetota; class Actinomycetes; order Mycobacteriales; family Pseudonocardiaceae; genus Amycolatopsis. Next base: position 25,270 of record CAVXYN010000007.1, read on the forward strand.
GTTGTTGTCTCGGCGATTCCGCCGCGGTCAGGGTCTGGCTCAGATTATCCCGCACCCCACCGACATTGCGTTCCGCCCGCCGCAACCCGTCCGTGACCAGCCGGGGACCGCCCGGCGATCCGCCGTCTCCGGTGAGCACCGTCGGCGTTCCCGGATCGAGTTGTCCGGAATTCATCAGCGGCACCAGGTTCTCCGGGCCGCCACTGACCGTTGGAACGTCCTTTGTGGACGTCGCGGAGACCACCGGTACCGGGCGCTGCACCTCATAGATCTCCAACGGCCCGAATTCGGCCGCCTTCCCGATCCCGGGTGATCCCGCCAGCCCTGCGCGCAACGTGATCACGTCGGGCGCGCCGACCTTCGTCCGTTCGATATCGCCTCGCAGCAGGAGGAACCGGTAGCCGGAGCGCGCGAGCAACGAAGCCAGCGCCGGACTCCCCCGGCCGTCGGCCAGCGCGGCGTCGACGGAGTCCATCAGCCGGGTGTTGCCCTCCGAACCCAGCGGCACCTGGTTGCGTACGGCCCAGGGACTGTCCGCGATGGCCTGCGCCGGTTCGTCCACCGTGCGGCCCCAGTCGTACTCGCCGAAACTGGTCGCCGGCAACATCAGCGTGCGCGCCTGCGCGTCGGTTTTGGCCACCCACCCCATCGCGTCGTACCAGTAACCGGGAACCTCGTCCCAGCCCGGCCCCGGCCGTAACGTCAGCAGCCACACGGGTGCCGCCATCGCGACGACCAGCAACGCGCCCAACGCCGGCCGCAGGTTCCGGCGGGCGGAAGGCGCGAAGCTGGAAATTCCGTGGATGAACGCCAGCATCAGCGGCAGCCGCAGTACCGGTTCGAACTTGTGCACGTTGCGCAGGGGCGCGAGCGGCCCGTCGAGCAGCTGCCGCACCGGTTCCGCGATCGGGCTGTCGAGCGTGCCGACGTAGCCGACCGTCAGCAGCGTCAGCCCGGTCATCACACCCAGCAGCAGAAAACGGCGTTCGGGAAGTCCGCGCCGGGCGAGGCCGAGCAGACCGACCCCGGCCACCAGCCCGGTGGCCGCCATGAGCACGGGGTTGTCGATCAGCGCCCAGCCGGACGGCCACCACGGCGTGCCCTGTACGACGTAAGCGACCCACTGGTTCGTGCCGCGCAGCACTTCGAACAGCGACATCGGCGCCGTCGTGTTGGTCGCGGATTCGATGTAGTCGAGGAACGGCAGGCTGTACTGGCCGAGCAGCACCAGTGGCAAGATCCACCACAGCGTCGCGCCGACGACGAAGACGAACCACCAGATCACGAGCTCGACGTGCGCGCCGCGCCAAGCGCGGGTCAGCAACCACAATCCGGGTAGCACGAGCGCCATCACGACCATCGCGCCGTTGATCCCGCCCATGCACAGTACGGCGAGGGCGGACAGCCCGGCGGCGCGGCGTGGTGATCCGATCCGATCGGCGTGGATCAGCGGCAGCAGGACCCACGGAAGCAGGACGGCGGGCAGCATTTCCGAGGAGAGCGACCCGATTTCGGTGACCATCCGCGGCGCCAAGGCGTAACCGACTGCTCCGATCAGCCGAGTCCGTTCGGTCCCAATTCCGAGCGCGCGAGCCACCAGGAGGGCGCCGGCGAACGCCACGGAAAGCAGAATCGCGCACCACAGCCGCTGTGCGATCCACACCGGCATTCCGACGGCCTGGCACAGCGCGAAATACGGGCCCATCGGGAACAGGTAGCCGTAGGCCTGGTTCTGCAGCTCGCCCGCCGTCGCCTGCGGATTCCACAGGTGGAGGGTCCTTCCGAGGAAGCTCAGCGGGTCGACAGCGAGGTCCAGTTTGGTGTCGAACGTGGTCTTGCCGGGACGCTGCAGAAAAGACAGCACGGTCAGCGCCAGCACGATCCACGTACTCGGCCTTCCCAAGAGCGCCACAGGCGAAAACCGACGTCCGGATCGCCGCACCGTCTCGCGTCCCGTTCGTTCGCCGGTGGTTACCATCCGGTAGATACTAGGCGGAAACGTGGCTACTATGCGCCTACCCATTTCGTCCCCGCGGCCTAGGCAGGTGCTTCATTACTCAGGAGCAGATCCCCCTGACAGACGGTTTCGAAGAAGCGTGGTCGCTCGCCGAACCCGTCAAAGGCTGGATGACCCGTGATCAGGGTCTGGCCTTGTGGAGTGCGGCATGCCGTTTGGAGAAAGGCGACCTGATCGTCGAGATCGGCAGCCACCAGGGCCGGTCGACGATCGTGCTCGCCGCCGCGGCACGCACGGTCGGCGCGCGCGTCGTCGCCGTCGACCCGTTCGTCGACGGCCGGTTGTTCGGTGGATCGCCCACCCGCCAACGGTTCGAGGCGAACCTCAAGGCGGCGGGCGTCGACGACCTCGTGGAGCTCGTCGCGGAGTACAGCACGAAACTGCGCCCGCGATGGGATCGCCCGATCCAGCTGCTGTACATCGACGGCAAACACGACTACTGGACCTACACCGACGACCTGCGCTGGTCCGCACACCTGGACGAGGGCAAGGAAATCCTGGTACACGACTGCTTTTCCTCGATCGGCGTCACCCTGGGCACCATCGCGAAGGTCCTCTTCGGACGGCGGTACACCTACCTCGACCGAGCCACGTCGATGGCGCGGTTCCGGCTGTCTCCGCCGTCGGCGAGAGACCGGCTGCGAGTGATCGCCCAGCTGCCGTGGTTCGTGCGCAATGTCGGGATCAAGGTCCTGCTGCGGTTGCGTCTTCAGCCGGTGGCAAGGCTTTTCGGCCACGACAGCCCTTACGACCCTTACTGAGTGATCGGCCTGCCGACCTCCAGCTTCGCCACACATACGGGAGCACCCTTCGAGGCCAGCTGGAAGCCGACGTTGTCGAAGAGTCCTTCGATCGGCAGGTAGATCGTGTGCAGCCCGGGCTGGAACCACACCGCGACACGGGCGCCGTCGCGGTCCACGAAACCCTCGCCTCCGTCCGACGTGAAGTAGTCCACCCGCAGGAGGTACCGGCCGAGAACGGCCGTGTCCAAGGGAACCCGCACCAGCTGATCACCGATGGTGTACCCGCAGCCGGCAACCGGGCCGGGAAGGCCACGGGAAACCGGGTCCACGCCGGAGATCGGCCGCGCGCGTCCCGTGGAGTCCAGTAAGGACATCCCGCTCGTCGGCTGATCGAACAGGACTCCGGGGACGAGGCCGACGACGCGCGACGTCCGCGCGTTCATACCGAACCACGCGTGCAGGATGTCGCTCGGCACGTCCGTGTCGTAGAGGACCAGCTCGGGGTCTCGTTCGATCGCGGCCCGCGCGTTGTCCAGGAATTCGCGGGAATGGTCGAACCGTAGTCCAGGGGCGAGCCGTTGGAAGCCGACCACGGAACTCGCGATCAGCAGAACGCTCAACGCCAGCGCGAGCGGACGTTTCGCCGTGGACGGCGGGATATCCGACGTCCGCTCGAGCGGTTTGGGCGTCAGGAAGGCGAACGCGACGCAGAGTGCGACGACGAGCGCCAGATCGGCGACATAGCGGGGATCGCTGCCCAGTTCAGGACCGATCTCGGTCAGCCGGGTTGCGGCCGAAAGTCCCACGTCCGCGGCGAAGACCAGGCCGAGCAGGATCCACGCCCGACGCGCCCGGAGCCCGCCGAGACGCATTCCCACGACCAGCACCCCGACTGCCGCGACAAGGAGCAGGAGCCGCACGACGATCGGAGACGGCGCCCAGAGCGCGCCGGGACCGGGACCGGACCACGGCCCGCCGACGATGCCGGGAAGCAGGGTGTCCCCGATCATCCGGCCGGTCATATCCGCCACCGTGCCGACGGTGACCGGGCCGCCGCCCTGCCCGACCTGGCTCGTGGTCAGCGAAAGGAAGAGGACCGCGTAGCCAACCAGCACCGTGGCGAGGACTCCCCAAAGGACCAGGTGCTTGCGCAGCGAAACGCCGAGCAGGACAGTGACCCCGACGAGCAGAAGCGGGATGAATACGGCCTTTTCATAGAAGGCGAGGCCGAAAACGGTCCAGGCCACGGTGGCGATGGCCCACCTGCCACCGTCTGCGAGATAACGGACATGCGCGTGCAAGGCGGCCGTCGCGGCGAGCAGCACCGGCGCCATCTGGATCGCGTACGCCCACCACAACGTCGGGACCAGCACCAACGTCGAGGTCGTGAACATGGTGAACGGGACGAGAATCCCCCAGCGGCGCCCGAAACAGCGGACGAGCACCATCCACCACAGCACGGACGACGCCGCCTGCATGAGCAGTACCGGCAGCATCAGCACAGCGAAGTTCAACGGCGCCCACGCCGTCAGCAGATCGGCGAGCAGGAAACCACCCGGCGCGAGATGTCCGTGGTAGTCCTGAAAAAAGTAGGCGAAGTCGAACGGGCCCGCTTTCGCGGCGTCGTAGGTGATGATGAAGTCGTCCTGTGCGAGGCTGCCGTTCAACGCGGCGAGCACGTGCAAGACGAACGGCACCAAACCGGCCACGGACGCGGCGAGCACGATCGGCGACGGTCTGCCCAGCCGAACTTTCGGTTTCTCCCCCAGCAACACTTCGCGCCTCAATTCTTGCAGGTCGGCGGCTGACACATGATCTTGCTCAACGCCTGGTAGAAGACGTCAGAGATCTTCCGCGGATCCGGAGTCGTGAACGCTTCTCCACCGGTAGCGGCGGAAATCTGTCGTAGCTCAGGCGCATCGATGTCCGGGCCGATGCCGATCCCGATGACGGGCAACGGTTTCCGCGGGTCCTGCAGCTTCCCGAGTTCGGCGAGCAGCTGCTGCAGGCCGACCGTCTCGCTGTCCTCGTTGCGGCCGTCGGTCAGCACGGCGACCACGTTGATCCGGCCGGATTTCCAGTTCTGCCTGGCGTTCTGGTACGCCGCGAGAATCGAGTCGTAAAGCCCCGTCGCCCCACCGGGTTTCGGCCGCACCGCCTGCAACTGCTGCACCCCGCCTGAAGACTTCTGCTCGGCGATCGGCAGCATCGGCAGCAGGACACGGTAGTCCTTGTCACCGTCGAGTTTGGTGGAGAACAGCCAGAGGCCGAGCTCGGTAGTCGGTTTGAACAGACCCAGCCCCTGTGTCGCGGCCTCGAGAGTGAGTTGCATCCGGCTCTTCCCGGTGCCGGGAACGGCCGCGGCCATCGAACCGGAGACGTCGAGCAGCACCTGCACCCGGGCGCTGAGGTTCACCCCCGCCCAGGCCTGGAGTACCGCGTACATATCCGCGGCGGGCGGTGGACCCGGCTGTTGCCGTGCCGAATCGGTCCGCCCGTCCTGTCCTTTCGGGACGGCGAATTCCCCTGACGGCGCACGGAATCCCGCGTCGGCGAAGGTGTTCCCGGCAAGCGGGTTGAGTAGGAGACGGAGAAACAGTTCGGCCGCGCCCCTCGACGCCTCCGACGCCTTGGGCAGCACGACATAGGGATAGTCGAAACTCGGCACCTGCACCCCAGGATAGGAGGCCACCAGTTTCCGGGCGAAGACGGACTGTTCGGTCGCCGGGAACGACGCCGGGAACTGGCCGGGCGCCTGGCCCGGCACCGAAAGCTTCCGCATCGACGCGGTGAGCGCCGCCCCCGGATCGGGCGCCTTCTCGGTCAGTTTCCGCAGACCCAGCAACGTGGTGATACCGAGCGGGTCCTTGGCCGGATCCGGCAAGCCGACCGGTGCGCCGTCGAGGATCTGTTGCCAGGCAGGCGCTTTTCCCGGCCAGCCGAAGTTCTTCGCGATTTCGTCGGTCAGTGCCAGGACGACAGGGGAACTCGCCACCGATTGACCGGATTCCGGCAGGTTCCACGCACCGGCGTCCCTGGCCTGCAACAACATCGTGCTCGACTCGGGAACCCAGACGTCCGGACCGGCCGAACCACTGGCACCGAGCGCCTCGGCGGTCTTGGCGGACTCGCTCGAAGTCACGTTGACGCTGAAGCATTCTTCCTGCGGAATGGTTCTCGCGATCCGCGTGAGCACGGGCGCGATGTCGGGCGCTGCGGTGATTTCGACCGGCGTCAGTTCGTCACAACCGTTGCCTGCCAACCTGGCGCGGAGGTAGTCGACGCCCCACCAGGCGCCCAGCGCGATCACGAGCAGCAGGCTCAAAACGATCACGGGCGCGTTGACACGCCGTCCACGCCTCGGGCCAACCTGCATATGCATGCCTCCGAGGTGCGGTGCGAGACCAGGGATGTTGCCCAATCCGCCCGCGCACGTCAACCCTCGGGTAACTTACGCCCGCGCGAGTGCGGCAGATGGCCTAATGTCCTGCGTCGCGTGATCCCACTCCTCCGCCGACGACGCCTCCGGCTTCCCCGGCCTGACGTGCAATGAAGGGGCCTTGGGTTCACGCGACACTAGTCGAAGTACCGGCCCAGTCCCAGGTCGACACCGGCGAGCCGCCACCATTCCGCCTCGTCGGCGGTCCCGATCCCGTCGACGATCACGGCCGCCCCGGCGAGCCGGGCCGTCTCGATGAGGTTCACCAGCGACCGCTCGGCCAGCGGTTCGTCCCGGCGCCTGGCCAGGCGGGGAGCGATGCGGACCATGCGTACCGGCAGATCGACCAGGCAGACGGCGTCACCCGCGGCGCCGAAGTCCCGCAGTTCGATACCCATCCCGATTTCGGCGAGGAGCTGCACGTTGTCGACGGTCTCGCCGAGCCCGGCGAGTACCGCACCGGTCGGGAAGCCGAGCCGCAGTCGTTCCGGATCCAGCCCGGTCTCGGTGAGCACACGCCGGATCGCGCCGACGAGGTCCGGGTCCGCGGCCTGGTGCGCCGTCAGCCCCGCGACGAGCGGGATCCGTTCGGGCCGTCGGTCGCACACCGTCTGGATCAGCCATTCACCGAGCGGGAGGATCAGGCCGGTTTTGTCGGCGAGCCGGACGCAGACGTCGTGCTCGATCCGGCCCTGGCGGGGATGGTTCCACACCAGCTGCGCCTCGAGAGCCGCCGTCCCGCCGTCCTCCAGCCACGCCAGCCGCCGGAACCCGACGTCGATCTCGCCGGTCTCCCAGGCGCCCGACATCGACACGGCCAGGCTGAACTCCTTCCGTTCCCGCGTGTCGAGCACGGAGTCGGAAAGCTGCCATTGCCGGTAGCCGTTCGCCCTGGCGCGCCGCAGAGTCATACCGGAGGCCCTGAGCAGTTCGGCCGGGGAGATGTCCCGCGACGGCCGGTGCACCACTCCGACGCAGGCCGAGACGGCCACACCGTTCCCGGCGTCCAGGTAGACCGGCTCGGCCAGCTCCTGGTTGATCATGCCGATCACGGTGGCCACATCCGGCGTGGCGGCCGTGTTCCGGATGAGGATGCCGAACTCGTCGCCGCCGATCCGCGCGACGATCGCCTCCTCGCCTCCCACGACGGCGCTCAGTTTCGCGGCGACGTTCTTCAGCAGCTTGTCGCTCTGCTGCTGGCCGAGCCCGCCCGCGATCAACGAGAAGCCGTCGAGATCCAGGTGGTACACCGTGATGCCGAACGACGGGTCGGCGTGCCGCAGTGCCTTTTCCAGGCGGGTGCTGAAGAACTGCCGGTTCGGCAGGCCGGTCAGCTGATCGTGCAGCGCCTGGTGACTCAGCCGCCGCTGGAGCAGTGACACGTCGGTGTCGCCGTCGACCAGCGTGAGGAGTTGCTGTGCCTCGCCCGCCGCGTCACGGATCACCGCGCCGGTGAACGTGGCCCACATCGTTTCCCCGTCTTCGGCCACTAGTCTTCGGACCAGCTCGAGACGTGAGGACTTGCCCTCGAGCAACTTCTGGTAGGCCTCGCGGAGGCCGTCGACGTCCTCGAGATGGATCAGGTCGTACAGGTTGAGCCCGGCCAGATCGGTCGCGGGACGGTGCAACATCTCGGCGAACGCGGGGTTCACTCGCTGGACCCGGCCGTCCACCCTGGTGACCGCGACCCCGGTCGTCGAGCCGGTGAACAAGCGCTCGAAGCGCGCCTGGGTGAGTACCAGTTCGCGGCGGGTCTCGCGTTCGATGGTGACCAGCGTGCGGCTGAGGTCCTCCTGCTGGGCCTGGATGCTCTCGCGCAACGCTTCGCCGTACCCGGAAGCAAGCGCTCCGAGCACCTGCAGCACCCGTTCGGGAAGCCGTTCGACCTTCCGCAGTTCCGGTTCGTGCAGGAGTCCCTTGCCGAGCACGTCCATCGTGCGACGGAGACTGTCCGGGCCGACGCATCTCAGTTCGACGAGCCGCGCGCCGGCCGCGGTGGCCTGCGCGGGCTCGGCCGCGTCACTCAGCACCGCGTCGAACACGCCGTCGAGCAGACCGGCGAAATAGTCCTCGATCTGCGCGTGGGTATAGGGAAGGTATGCCGTCGCGCTGACCAGGTAGGCCCATTTGCGAGCGAGGGTGGCTCGCGATGGCGCGGCATTCTTCCTTTTCGGCGATGCCTGGGATGAAGTTCTCGGGCTCTCGTCCGACGATGCCGGGTAAGGCTCGCCGTTCGGGAATGGGGCAGTCACGTCCGCCGGTCCTGGGGTCGCATGGTATTCGGGGGTGGAGCGCATTCCGGGTGAATGAGCATCCTCCAGGATTCTCTATCCACACTCACGGTTTACCGGTCACCCGATCGGGTGATAACCCTACGGTACTGTAACTCCCACGCGATCTTGCAACCAGGCGCGTATGGCATCCCTGTACTCGGCCGCGTTCTTGTGTAACCCCAACGAATGTCCGGCACCGGGCAGAACATACGTGGAAAGCTGGGCCTCGGGCCGGTAATACGGGGCTTCCTGCGGTCGCAGGGTTTGTCCGTTCGAACAATCCCGAAGTGCGAACAGGCCGCAGAACAGGATGTCCTTCCCGCCGACAGCCTGGAAAACAGGAACCCGGATGTCCTTCGTCGCCGGTAGCACGATGCCGAAGACGGCGACCGTGCCCATTCCCGGCACCGAAACCTGGTCTTTGGTCGCTTCGTCGGCTTCGATCACCCGGGGATCGGTATTTTCCGTCGCGTAGAACAGTCCGGCACGCGCTCCCGGTTTCGTCGTGAAATACAGCGGGTCACTGCCGAGAGAACCCAGTCGGTCGTCAGCGAACGCCGGTTGCAGGCCGAACAGCACGCCGAGGGTCAGCGCCGGAACCGACGGAAGATGCGTGATACCGGAAAGGATCACGCCGTCGACGTCATGGTAGGTCGACGCCTCGGCCGAGACGATCCCCGAACCGACCGAATGCCCGACGATCACGACCTTCTCGAACGCGACACCGCCGACCCGGCCGGCGCGCAGCTGTCCGATCACCTCGTGCATCGACCGTGCCAGGACCGGCAGCAACAGGGGGACGCTGAACGGTTTCGTGCTCCCGCCGGTGCCCAGCTGGTCCGCGGCGAAGGTCGCGTAGCCGTGTTTGGCCATGTCCCGCTGGTATGAGTAGCGATCCGGGTCGTACGGGAGATCCCAGTAGGAGCTGTTATAGGTGCCGCCGTGCACCAGCAGCTGGACCGCCTTCGGCGTTTGTCCGGCTGGCAGGCACAGCCGTCCGTGCACGGTGGCGGGCGCGGTGGGACCGCTCACCGGCAGGTCCAGGTCCGAGCAGCGGATGTCGACCGCCGCGGCAGGCGTCGCAACCAGGAAACCACCGAGGAGCACGCAGCAGGCGGCCACCGCCGTGGCCAGTTTGAGCGGCATTCTCACAGAACCCTCTCCGGAATCGGAACGCTCGGAAGGAGAACGAAGCTTACACCTGGTAATCGATCGCTCACCGACAGGCCGTCGTCCTCGGTTCCACCGCCATCGGTAGCCGGTTCGGTTGCATCGTCGCCTTGATCTTGGGATATACGGCGACTCCCGGCACCGGGACCAGCCGCCACCGCGCACCGATGGTGGCTGCGACCAGCGCGATCTCGGTGGGGGCGAACTGATGTCCGGGGCAGAGCCGGGCTCCCGCGCCGAACGGGATGAACGCGCCCTTCGGCAACGCGGCGGCCCGGTCCGGTTCCCACCGGTCCGGGTCGAATCGCCCGGGTTCGGGGAACCAGCGCGGATCGCGGTGCAGGGTGTGCTGACTGACAGCGACTTCGGTGCCCGCGGGGATACGCACCCCGCCCAGCTCGACGTCCTCCCGCGCGCGCCGCATCAGGATCACCGGCGGGGTGCGGCGGACGACCTCGTTGATGATCCGCTGGGTGTAGACCAGGCGCGGAACGTGCTCGAACCGGGCAGGCCCGCCTGCCAGCACTTCGTCGACCTCGGCATGGAACCTGCGCTCGATCTCCGGATTCCGGCCGATTTCGTGGAAGAACCAGGCCAGTGCGACGGCCGTGGTCTCGGCGCCGGTGGTGAGGATCGTGATGACCTCGTCCTCCACCTGGCGGTCGGTCATCTCGTCGCCGGTCTCGTCGTCCTTGGCCAGCAGCAACATCGACAGCAGATCGCCGTGGTCTCCGCCCTGTTCCCTGGCCTTGAAGACGGCATCGCCGATGACGCCCCGGAGGCGGGAAGCCGCGGCATCGAACTCGCGATTCGCCGGAATCGGCAGTTTTTCCACGAATTTCGGCGAGAAAGCGCGGACCATGACGTACTTCAGCATGATCGGGATCGACCGCTGGATCTCCGCGAGCGCGTCGTCACCGAGTTCGGTGGAGAACAACGTCCGCCCGGAGATCGTCAGCGCGAGGTCCTGCATCCGCCGATCGAACTCCACGACGTCGCCCGGTTTCCACGAGTCGGCCAGTTCTCCGGCGATCTTCGTCATCGTGGTCTCGGCGTAGAGCGCGAGGCGGCTTCGGCTGAAGGCGGGCAGCATCATCCGGCGTTGCCGCTGGTTGAAGGCACCGTTCGAGGTGGCGAGGCCGTCGCCGAACAGTGGGCGCATCTTGTCGAACACGATGCCCTTGTCGAATTTGGCGGCGTCGGCCCCGAGCAGCCGCCACGCCAGTTCCGGTGTCGTCACCAGGTAGACCGGCATCGGGCCGAAGTCCAGCCGGACGACGTCGCCGTGCGAACTCAGCGACGACAGCAAGGCGAGCGGATCGCGGAGCATCGGGACGGTATGCCCGAGGAGCGGCCAGCGGCCGGGTGCGACGGCGACGTCCGGACCTGCTGCCATCGTGCTCGTCTCCCGGGGGCGTCGGCGCTGGACCCGGCAACGATAGGTCCGTCGCGACGGCGGGCGGGGTTCCGGCACCGGACATCCACACGATCGGACGATGTCCGGGCCGCTAGACTCCTTTCCCCCAACGGATCCGACGAATGGCGGCGACAAGGGTGACTGCGAATCTGAGCTGGGTCCCACCCGAGGTCGACACGAACGTGCCGAATCCGGCGCGGGTGTACGACTACTGGCTCGACGGCGACCACAACTTCCAGGCGGATCGCGATCTGGGCGAGAAGATCCTGCAGATCATGCCGGGGATCCGCGACGCCGCCCGGCTCAACCGCGCCTTCCTGCGCCGTGCCGCGCTGTACATGGTCGAAAACGGTGTGCGGCAGTTCCTCGACATCGGCTCCGGCATACCGACCGTTGGCAACCTGCACGAGATCGTCCAGCAGATCGACCCCACCTGCCGGGTCGTCTACGTCGACCGCGAATCGGTCGCCGTGGCGCACGCCAAGCTGCTCTTGCGCGACAACGACCGGTGCGCGGCGATCCAGGCGGATCTGCGCGACGTCAACGACATCCTCGAGGCTCCGGAGACCGGGAAACTGCTGGACTTCGACCAGCCGGTCGGCGTGTTCATGTTGCTGCTGCTGCATTTCGTGCCTGATTCGTGGGATCCGTCCGCGATCCTCGCCCGCTACCGGGAACGCCTGGCATCGGGCAGTTTCCTCGCCGTCTCGCATGTCGCGGCCGACGCCGACTCGACCGGACTCGACGAGGCCATCGAGGCGTACAAGAGCACGCAGAACAACCCGATCCCTCGCACCCACGACCAGGTCCTGAAGTTCTTCGACGGCTTCGACCTCATCGAGCCCGGCGTCGTCGGCTGCGCCATGTGGAATCCGCAGGGCGCGGGCGACATGTCGGACGATCCGGAAATCAACTCGCTTCCCTACGCCGGTGTCGGCCGGAAGCCCTGACGTCAGTCGAGGACCGTCCGGACGCTGGTCAGGGCACGACGTCGGTCACGGTGTCCTTGATGACCTGCCATTTACCGTGGTCACGGACCAGCGTGAGGCTGATGGTGTAGTGCCGGTTGATGTTCTGCGAAGGCGCCTTGTAGTAGGCGTCGAGGATCGCGAAGCCCATCGCGCAGTTCTCGACGACGGTGTGGGTGACCGTCCACGGCATGCTCCACTCGTACGGGAGCTTGAACTGCTCGTTGACCACCGGATCCACGTTGGCGTCGTAGCCGATGTACAGGTTGCCCTTGCGGCCGACGGTCACCATGTTCTCGTGGATGATCGCCCGGTACCGCGCCTCGTCGCGTTTGTTGTAGCTGTCCATGTCCTCCCAGACGGCGCGATCGAACGTGCGCCGGCAAGACTGCCGCTCACCCTCGGCGCTCTGGTCACTCGCGGCCGCGGCGGGTACGGCGATCCCCGCCGCCGCCACGACCAGCCCGGCCAACGCCGCGTAGTACCGCTTACGCATGGGGTTTCTCCTCTGCAACGTCCGGTGTTCTCCTCGCCACGACGCTGCCCGGCCGCCGCATCACAGCTGCATCACTTCCGCACCGGCCCCGCCGGACGGCGGGCTAACCTCGCGCTGAGGGGGTGCGATGGAGTTTCGGATCCTGGGGCCGGTCCAGTGTCATGTCGGTGATCGGCCGCTGAAGCTGGCCGGTCCACGCCAGGAACGGATCCTGGCCGCCCTGCTGCTCGACGCCGGCCGGGTGGTGTCGGTGTCGCGGCTGGTCGACGTCGTCTGGGACGAGGACCCGCCCGCCACGGCGACCCGGCAGATCCGCAATCTCACCACCGCGCTGAAACGGACCTTGGTCTCCGCCGGAGCCGACGAGCACGTCCTCACCGCCGAAGGTCCTGGATTCGTGCTGCGGCCACCGGAGCTCGACGTCCACACGTTCGAAGAGCATGTCGCTCGCGGGGAGTTCCGTCCTGCGCTGGACTGCTGGCGTGGACCGGCTTTGTCCGGTGTGGACAGTGTGGGGCTGCGCGGTGAAGCGGACGAACTCGACGAGCGCCGTCTGTCCGTTGTGGAGCGTTGTCTCGACGAAGCCGTCTCCGCCGGTGACGACGTCGCCGCCGAACTGATGGCACTGGTGGCCGAACATCCGCTCAGGGAAGGATTCGTCGCCCTCCTCATGCGGGCGCTGCATCAGCAGGGACGGCAGGCCGACGCGCTGAAGGCGTACCGGCAGGCGCAAACCCGGCTGGTGGACGAACTGGGGATCGACCCGGGACCGGCGTTGCGCGAGGTGTACGAGCGGATCCTGAGCGATGAACCGGAGTACGGTAAGATCCGCTGCTTTCTCCCTTACGACGTACCGGATTTCACCGGCCGGGAGAACGAGGTCCAGCAGCTGTGCGACTCGGTCCGCCTCGGCCGCCCGGTGGTGATCGATGGGATGGCAGGCGTCGGGAAGACGTCGATCGCCCTGCACGCCGCACACCGGCTCGCCCCCGATTTCCCCGACGGCCAACTGTTCGTGGATCTGCACGGCCACTCGCCGACCCGCGCTCCGCTGTCACCGGAGGCCGCACTCGAAGCCTTGCTCGCGCAATTGGACATCCCGGCGAGCAGGCACCCGGCCGGACTCGATCGCCGCGCCGCCCTGTGGCGGGCGCGGACGGCGGGACGGTCGTTGCTCGTGGTCCTCGACAGCGCCGCGAGTGCCGAGCAGTTACGTCCGCTGCTGCCCGGTTCGGCCACGGTCGCGCTCGTGATCACCGGCAGGCGACGGCTCGCCGCCGTCGACGGTGCCGCGTCGATCTGCCTCGATGTCCTACCGGACGAAGAGGCCGGTGCACTGTTCGCCGCGGCGTCGGGGCGGCCCGATTCCGGTGTGGCCGCGTTGTGCGGGAATCTGCCGCTGGCGATCCGGATCGCGGCCGCCCGGCTGCAACATCGTCCACAGTGGACAGTTTCGGGCTTGGCCGAGCGGCTGGGTTCCGAACACGACAGGCTGGCCGAGCTGAAGGTCGCCGGACGTGACGTGGCGGCGGCGTTCACCCTGTCCTATCAGGACCTGACGGCCGATCAGCAACGCATGTTCCGGTTGCTCGGCGGGAATCCGGGCAGCGACATCGGTGTCCCCGCGGCCGCCGCGCTCGCGGACGTCGGCGAGTCCGAAGCGGAACGACTGCTGGAAGACCTGCTCGACGCGCATCTGCTCAAACAGCCCGCGATGGGCCGTTACGCCTTCCACGACTTGATCGCCGAGCACGCACGCAACGCGGCACAGGAGGACGAAACCACACCGGCGGTGCACCGGCTTCTCGACCATTACCGCGACGGCCACGGTGACCGCTGGTACGCGGCCGAACGCGCCAACCTGGTCGCGGTGACCAGGTACGCCCTCGACACCGGCCACGACGATCATGCTTGGCGGATCGCCGCGGACACCGCGGCCTATCTCCGTGAGACCGGTCATCTCGACGAACTGCTCGTGGTCGCCGAAGCCGGAATGTCCGCCGCGCGCCGGATCGGCTCCCCGCACGCGATCCAGCTGAGCCTGGAAAGCCTCACCACCGCCTACTGGGAGAACGGCAGGCTCGCCGACGGGATGGCGTGCGCCCTGCGGCGGCTCGACGCCGTCCGTGAATCGGGTGATCGCGCCGCCGAAGCCACCGCACTGTCCAAAGTGGGCGCTCTGCACAGCATGTTCGGCCGGTACGACGAGGCGATCGCCTGCTACCGGGACGGTCTGGCGGTGGCAGGCGAGACGGGAAGCCCGGCGGCTTCCGGGCTACTGTGGGGAAATCTCAGCAACGCGCAAGAAACCGTCGGCCTCCTCGACGATGCGTTGACGTCGGCGCGTAGATCCTTGGCCATCCGCGAAGAGATCGACGATCAGCGCGGCGCGATCCAAAGTGCGGCGCAACTCGGTCTGGTCCTGGCCAAGCTGGGCAGGTACCCCGAAGCCCTGGACACCACCGGCCGCGCGATCCGCGCCGCCGAGGATCACAGCTACGCCTTCGGCATCGCCTGGAGCCGGATCGATCACGCCGAAGCGCTGCTGGCGGCAGGCCGTCCCCACGAAGCACGCGAACACGCCGAACGCGCATGCGCGATCTTGTCGCGGCTCAACCATCCGCTGCTACTCACCATGGCCGCCAACAGCCTGGGCACGGCATACCTCGCGCTCGGCGAGCCTTCCGCGGGCCTGACCCGGCACCGGCTCGCCCTCGACACCGCCCGGCGGATCGGCTACCGGCTCCAGGAAGCCCGAGCGCTCACCGGGATCGGGCACGCGCGCGCCGAACTGGGCGAAGACGGCGACGCTGAGCTTCGTGAGGCTCAGGTCCACTATGCCGAGATGGGCCTGCCCACGGTCGTCACTTCAAGGCCGTGAAGGGGCTCAGCCGAGGAAATCGGTGAGCAGCGAGCGCAACGCGTTCGGATTGCGGAGCACGCCGTGGTCCTCGCCCTGGACGCTGACAAGGCGGGCGTCAGGGATGGCGTCGGCGACCGCGCGGGCCCCCGCGCGCATCCAGCCGTCGCTTGCGTCGCCGTCCATGACCAGCGTCGGGACGGCGATCTTGGCGAGGCGGTCCATCGGAAGTCTGTTGCCGGGGCCGCAGATCGCGAGATCGTAGGGCAGCGTATGGGCAATGGCAGTGAACGAACCCCAGATTTCCTTGTCCCGCATACCTTTGACGGCTTCGGCCGGGGCGCCGCTCCCCTCGACGAGGAACAGTTCGGCGGCGGCGTCACGGTCGCCGTCGGCGATCAGGGCGCGGACGCGGTCGAAGAGGTCGTCGCCGGGCCGAGGGCGGCTGTCGTCGACGATGAACGGCGGTTCGTATACCGCCAGCCTGGTCATGGGGACGCCTCGCGCGGCTGCCTCCAGCGCCAGGACGGCGCCCGATGAATGTCCGAAGACCGCGGCCGGGCCGCCCGTCTCGTCGATCAACGCCGCGAGGTCCTCGACCTCCAGCTCCACCGAGTAGACGGCGCCGGCACCGCTGTCGCCTCGGCCGCGGCGGTCGTAGGCGATCGCGGTGAAGTTCGGCGCCAGGGCCTTGGCCAGGCCGGTGACCGTCGCCCGGTCGTTGAACGCGCCGCCGACCAGGATCACCGGCGCGCCCTCTCCGGTGCGTTCGAAGGCGATCGTGGTGCCATCGGCCGAGGTCACGGTCTCGGGTGACGTGGTCATCAGTTCCTCCTGAAGGGGGTCCGCTCGACTGTATCCCCGGACTGGAGTCGGAGCCGATGACCACGTCTCGACATCATTTCCCGAGTTCTGCGAAGAACGCTCCGATCTCGGCGACCAGCTCGTCCGGCACGGCCATCGCGACCATGTGACTGGGGCTTTCGCGCTCGCCCCAGCGGACGATGTCGTTCTTGCGTGAAGCGATCTTGCGCAGCGCGGACGACCCGCCGTGTGAAACCCCGGTCGGCACCACGGTCTGGTCGATCGGCATCCCCGCCGCACCCTCGTAGTACGTCCACGACGACGACCCGCCGGTACCGGTCAGCCAATACAGCATCGCGTTGGTGAGCAGCAGGTCTCGGTCGATCGGCTCGGCCGGTTCCCCGCCCGAGGGCCAGCCGTCGAACTCCTTGATGCGCTCGAGGAGATACCCGAGCTGCGCGACCGGCGAGTCAGCGAACCCGAAGCTGAGCGTTTGCGGCCGGTTCGCCAGGTACGGGCCGTACTGACTGCTGCCCGCGAACTTCGCCGCGAGTTCACCGATGTCGGCCTGCTCCTGCTCGGTGAGTCCTTCGAAATCGGCCGGGTCACCCATCGGTATGCCAAGACCCGCGGTGATGTGCGCGCCGATGACATGCTCGGGCGCGTGCACGGCGAGCTGCGGCGTCACCAGAGCGCCCGCGTCGTTCCCATGTGCGCCATAGCGTTCGTAGCCGAGACGGCTCATCAGCTCCGCCCAGGTCCGCGCCACCCTTGCGATATCCCACGGCCGCTCGTCGGCCGGTTCAGGGAACGTGGAGAACCCGAAGCCGGGCAACGACGGCGCGACCACGTGGAACGCCCGCGACGGGTCGAGACCGTGCGCCCGCGGGTCGGTGAGCGGACCGATGACGTTGACGAACTCGGCCACCGAGTTCGGCCAACTGTGCGTCATGATCAGCGGGATCGCGTCCGGTTCCGGCGAGCGGACGTGCAGGAAGTGAATCCGTTGCCCATCGATTTCCGTGGTGTACTGCGGAAACTCGTTGAGCCGCTTCTCCAACGCGCGCCAGTCGTAGCCGTCCCGCCAGTACTCGGCCAGGTTCTTCAGGTAGCCGACCGGCACGCCACGGCTCCACTCCGCACCGGGCAGCGCCTTCGGCCAGCGGGTGCGGGCGAGGCGGTCATTGAGGTCGTCGAGGTCGGCCTGCGGGATGTCGATGCGGAACTGCTTGATCTCGGTCATGGGGAGAGCCTATGACCCATATAGGCCAGACCATGTCCTAATAGATCCAGGTCGTGCTATGAACGGTCCGTTCCTTGCAAATTTTGCCAGGAACGGACCGTTCATAGCATCGCGCACCCCGCGGGAGGGGGAGATCAGCGGCCGAGCGACACCACCTGAGTGGCACCGAACGTGTTCTTCACCGGCACTTCGACGACCTTGCGCCGCACCGTCACGCGGATGACGTCCTGCAGCTGCGTCGGGTCGGAAACCGCCAGCTGCCAGCCGTGCTTGCCGCGCCCCAACGCCACCGAAGCGGGTCCGGACACCGATACCTCGTCGACCGCGCCGGCGGCGAAGAAGTTCGCCAGCAGGGTCGCGTCCCACAGCCGGACGGCCTGTACGACCGGTGTGTTGGACCGCACGCGCCAAGCCCACGCCGAAGCGACCGTCTCCAGCACCGAGGCCGTGGGCAGCACGGCGTAGGCGTAGCTCGCGCCGGACGGTTTGGCGCCGTGTTCGATCACCAGCTTCTGGAAGCGCCGCGTATAGGGCACCAGAGTGCCCTTGGTGTTGGCGCCCTTGTCGACGTCGCGCCAGGTCGCCGTCCGGTCCTCGCGCAGCGCGGTCACCTGCGCGTCGTCGAGCAGGACGTACCCGCCGACCTTGTCCAGGTGCAGCCATCGCTTACGCCGCAACGTCTCCGTGCGGCCGAGGGTGACGTCGACCTTCCGCGCGTCGGCGAGCAACGTGCCCGAGCCGCCCTCGCCGAGGTTGCGGTTTTCGATGGTGGTGCGGATCTGCTCGCCGGAGGCGTCGGTGATCCCGGCGCCGAGGCAGACCACGCCCGCCGGCGTGAAGAACCACGACTTCTTCGCGGTCAGCGTGCCGTCCTGCGAGACGAAGTCGAGGGCGTGCGCGCCGTGCCGCGCGTCCCAGCGCACGCCGCCGCAATGTGGCTTCGTGGTCAGCGGCACCTGTTCCAGCGTGGGAGTCGGTCCGGTCTTCGTGGTCGTCCCCGGCAGGAGCAGCGGGTCCACGGTCGGCCAGTACGCGTCCGTGAAATGGCCCTTTGCCTTGGGCAGGAACAGGTACAGCGAGCCGTCGCCGGTGTACCAGCCGTGCAGGTTCATCAGGTTGACCGACTCGTAGCGCGAGATCCGCGTCGAGCTGACCCCGAGCGAGGCCGACCAGCCTTCGGTGATGTGCACCATCCGGTCCTGCTGGCCGAACACGCGATGCGTCGCGATCGTGGGCGTCGGCCGGACCTTCGTCGCCAGCAGCTCCTGGGCGAACTCGATTCCGGGGATGCCGACGAGATCAGGGCCCGGGGCGAATCGTTCCGGGTCCGGGATCTTCAGGTACGGCGCGAAACTGTCCTCGGTGATCCACTTCGCGGCGAGTCCGCCGAGCTCGGCCTTCCGCTGCCCGCTCGCCGAGCGCGCCAGAAGGACGACAGCGCCGGTGAGCTGGTGCCCGATGTCATGCGCGGATTCGCCTTGCCGGGAAAGGAAACGCCCGCGGACCGACTCCATGAGCGCGCCCGCGTAGACGAACGGCGCGAAGGTGTCCGAGACAAAGGCGTACGTCGCGTCCTTGACGTCGGGGGCCAGCTCGAACGCCGTGCCCTTGGTGACGTGGATGGCGGCCGCGACCGCGGTCAGCAGGATGATGCCGTAGTGCCCCGGATAGGGCACCGAGTCGTGCTGGATGAAGGAACCGTCGGTGTGGAAGCCGTCGCCCGCGGCGCGGTCGAGTTCGGCGATGACACTCGCGACTCCCCCGCCTTCGACGTCGGTGAAAGCCCCGACGCCGCGCTTGATCCGCTCGGTGTCGCCGAGCATCGCTCCCGACACGATGGAGATCGTCGACTTGTCGGCGCGGTTGGCCCCGGTCTCGACGATGCTCTGGTTGTTGGTGCGGCGGTTGGGATCGCCGGAGAACTTCAGTACCGGCTTCAGGTACTTGGCGAGATCGGCCTGCGTCAGCTCGTCCGCCACGGTCGAGAGGATGTGCAGCAGATAGAGCGGGATGCCGATCTCGTAGGTGTACCAGTTGCCGATCTCGGCGGTCTTCTCGCTGTACTGATCGCTGGTGTACAACAGTTCCAGCGCGGTCTTGATCCGGTCGAGGACGACCGGATCGCCCGAGAGCGCGCCACCCGGCGTACCCCAGTTGACCGCGATGGCGCGGAGCCTGGCGTACATCGAAGTGGTGAAGTCGCTGCCCGGCCCGAGCGGCAGGTCCTTCCACAATGGACCGCCGCTGACCGTCATGCTTTCGTTGTAGGCCTTGGCGACCCGGTCCAGATTGGCCAGCGCCGCGGTACGTTCCGCGGACGACCGGTTGATCCCGGTCTGCAGTTCCCGGTACCCCGTCACGATCGCCGCCGTTGACGACGGCACCGGTGAGGCGCCGCGCGCGTTGGCCGCCAGGGCATTCGTGGCGAAGGCCGGGGCCGCCACCGCGGTGGTGATCGCGACCGTGGCGGCCGCTCCGCCGCGCAGGGCAGTTCTCCGGTTGATGGCGCTGTTCGCGGGCATGACGGTGCCTCCCGGGGGTCGGGCGAGTGGGAAAAGGGCGGCGGCGGAGTGGGTGGCTCGTGAGTGGTAATGACGGTTCTAACCGTCATTACCACTCACGAGCTTTTAGCGTTCCCCGTTGGTCCTGCGGGGCACCCCCCACGGGTTCGCTTCTTGCAGTGCCTCGGGCAGCAACGCGTCGGGGAAACTCTGCCAGGCGATCGGCCGGAGGAACCGCTCGATCGCCGCGGTCCCGACGGACGTCGACGTCGGCGCGGTGGTCGCCGGGTACGGACCACCGTGCTCCTGTGCCCAGGTGACCGTGACTCCGGTCGGCCAGTCGTTCCACAACAGTCGGCCGGCGATCCGGGTGAGCGAAGGGATCACTCCGCGCACCCAGTCCACATCGGACTCCTCACCCTGGATGGTCGCGGTGAGGCCGGGTTCCATCACGCCGAGCAGGCTGATCAGCTCGGCCTGGTCGGTGTAGGTGACGATCAGCGAAGCCGGGCCGAAGCATTCTTCCCGGACGGTGTCGGAGTCCGCGAGGAAGTCCTTGCCGGTGGTGGCGAGCAACGTCGGGCCGTGCGAGATTCCCTCGTCCGCACCGGATTCCGAGACCACCTCGACGCCAGGCACGTCACGCAGTTTCGCCAGCCCATCGGTGAATCCGGCGGCGATGCGCTCGTTGAGCATCGCCTGCGCCGGGATGGTCGAGGTGGCGTCGCGCAACGCGTCCTCGAGTCCGTGACCTTCGGGTAGGAACAGCAGACCGGGCTTCGTACAGAACTGGCCGGCACCGAGAGTGAACGAACCCGCGTAGCCCTTGGCGATCGCCTCGCCGCGCGCGTCGATCGCGGCCTGGGTCACGACCACCGGGTTGACGCTGCCGAGTTCGCCGTAGAACGGGATCGGCGACGGCCGGGACGTCGCGATGTCGAACAGCGCGCGCCCGCCAGGGACCGAGCCGGTGAACGACGCCGCCTGGATCCTCGGATCCTTCAACGCCGCCACGCCGTTCTGCTGGCCGTAGATGACCGCGAAGATCCCTTCCGGCGCACCGGCCTTGACCAGCGCGTCGCGCAGAACCTCGCCGGTACGGGCGGAAAGCTCCGGATGCCCGGAGTGCGCCTTGAGGACGATCGGGCAACCCGCGGCGAGCGCGGACGCGGTGTCGCCGCCCGCGACGCTGAAGGCGAACGGGAAGTTGCTCGCGGCGAACACGAGCACCGGGCCGATCGGGGTCAGCAGCCGCCGGATGTCGGGACGTGGCCCCATCGGCCATGCGGCATCGGCGTGGTCGACGGTGGCACCGAGGAAAGTGCCGTCGGCAAGCACCTCGCCGAACAGGCGCAATTGGAACGTCGTGCGCTTCAGTTCTCCTTGGAGCCGCGGTGAAGCCGGGAGGTGCGTCTCCTCCGCCGCGAGCGCGATCAGCTCCTCGGCGGACGCGTCGAGCGCGTCCGCCGCCGCGGTCAGCCAGCCGGCACGCTGGGCTGGGGTCGCGGCCGCCGCGGTGCCTGCCGCAGCCGCGGCGGCCGCGAGGATCTGTTCGAGCGTGGCGGGATCTGTTGCCTGGCTCATCTTCTTCGATTCTCCTCTGTCTTCAGTGAACCCGCGACCGCAATCGACGTCGGCAGGACGCTCGCTGGCATGTCATGTCACGTCGTGTGGGAAGGGCGCCCTGCCACCGCGATAGCGGGGCCTTCGGCCGGGCGGGTTCACCGTGTGGTTGTTTCTCGCTGTACACCTCTGCTCCGCCTCCAAGCGCCTAAACGATTTCTTGCGCGGCGCTGGTGGCGGCGATGAGGTCTGCCCAGCGCCCTGGCCCGGCGAGACCGAGGTGGTACAGGTGCAGTTCGGTCGATCCGGCCTTGGCGAGTTCGACCGCGTATGCCTCGATATCCGGCACCGGACTCGCGGCGACGGCGGTGATGTAGCTGCCGATGGCGACCTTCTCCGGCAGTTTCACCCGCGCCGAAGCGACCGCCTCGACGCTGGGACGACCGGGTGCCCAGTTCTGCAGCACGACCGCGTCGACGTCGTCCGCCGTCGACGGTGTGATCCCCGGGAGCGCGCCGGTGACCCACGGATCCAGGGCGCCGTGCAGCACGATCCTGAGCTCTGCCGGGATCTTCGCGAGCACCTCACGCCGAAGCGCGTCCGTCGCCTTCTGCCGGGTCTCCAGCAGAACCTGCCGCAACGTAGGCAGGATCTTGTCCTCGGTGGCACGGAGATCGCCGCTGTCGATCAGCCGCCGGACCTCGGCGCGCAGCTTGCCGCGTGCCTTCTCCGGATCCTGACCGGCCTCCGCCCAGCCCTCGGCACAGGCATCGCAACAGCAGATCGACAGCAGCCGAGCGGTCGCGGGCGACCACACGCCGTCGGTCTTCTCGTGCTGGTGCTGGTGAACCGCGCCGAACGGGCCGCACGCCTCGAGGATGACCGAGGAGAAGTCGAGCCCCTCAAGGCATTCCGCGGTCAAAGTCGCTGCGTACTCGCGCACCGCGGGCTGCGCCGGGCACAAGGCCCACGGGTACCGCTCACCGAAACAGTTGCGCACGGCGAACTCGGGGAACGCCGTCCCCAGCTGGGAATTGTGGGTCAGCACGATCCACGCCGCGGCCGGGATCCCGGCCTGGATCAGTTGCCGGACCGCGTCCCCCGCGCTGTCGCGGCTTTCGACCCAGTCCGGTTCGGCGGGCCTCAGCTCACCCCAGACCTCGTCGCGCACCGGCCGGTAGAGAGCCGCGTGGCGGGCGATGACCGAGGTCCGCTCGGCCGACCAGGGCGTCGCGGCACGGGCGCTGTGGTACGACACGGCGACGGCGACTTCGTCGACGCCGAGTTCACGCACCCGCTCGAGGAACCCGGGATCGTCGAGCACGTCCCAGGGATAGGTGTATCCGGTGACCTTCACTCCGGTCACCACCGCGCCGTATTGGGTTCGAAGTTTCCGACGAACTTCCGCATGTAGGTCACGTCATCCCGTTTGATCTGTCCACATCGGACATAGTCTTCATGGGCCCGCGCCAGCGCGTCGGGGTCGAGTTCGACACCGAGCCCCGGTTTGTCGGGCACCGCGACCGCCCCTTCCCGGAACTCCAGCGCACCCGGTGCGATGACGTCGGCCGTCTTCCACGGCCAGTGGGTGTCGCAGGCGTAGGTCAGGTGCGGCGTCGCCGCGGCCACATGCACCATAGCGGCCAGGCTGATCCCGAGATGACTGTTCGAGTGCATGGAAAGGCCGACGCCGAAGCATTCCGCGGTGATCGACAACGCCTGGGTGTCTCGCAGCCCGCCCCAGAAGTGGTGGTCGGAAAGCACCACGCCCACGGCGCGCTGCCGGAACGCCGGTTCGATGTCGGCGAACCGCACGACGCACATGTTGGTGGCCAGGGGCATGTTCGCCTTCTCGGCGACCTTGGCCATCCCCTCGATCCCCGGCGTCGGGTCCTCGAGGTACTCCAGGACGCCGTCGAGTTCCTCAGCGACCCGGACTCCGGTGTCCACCTTCCACGCCGCGTTGGGGTCGATTCTCAGCGGATGATCGGGGAACGCCTCGGCGAGCGCACGGATGCCCTCGACCTCCTGCGCTGGCTCGAAAACGCCACCCTTGAGCTTGATGGACCGGAAGCCGTGGTCCTCGATCATCCGACGCGCCTCGCCGACGAGCGCCGCCGGGGTTGTGACCTCGCCCCACGAGTCCTGCTCCGCGTCGATATGCGCGCCGTACTTGTAGAACAGGTACGCGGAGAAGTCGACGGCGTCGCGCGCCTTGCCGCCGAGCAGATCCACCACCGGCCGGTTCAGGTACTTGCCCTGCGCGTCGAGCGCGGCGACCTCGAACAGCGAGTACACGCTGGCAACGGTCTTGCTGACGGAGAACCCGCCGGTGAGCCCGTGCGCGTCGGCGAAGACGACCTCGCCGAGGGTGGTCGCGACGGTCCGGCGCAGCGCGGGCAGGTCGAACACGTCGTGCCCCGGCAGCTCGGGCAGCACCTTCCTGACCTGGTCGAGGAAGGCGAGATCCCCGTACGACTCGCCGAGCCCGACCACGCCATCCTCGCAGATCAGCTGGACGATGCCGCGCAACGCGAACGGCTCGTGCACGCCCATCGCGTTGAGCAGCGGCGGGTCGGCGAAGGCGACCGGGGTCAGGACGACGTCGAGAACCTTCATCTCAGGCACCGGCCTCGACGGACTTGAGGACCGCGTACCCGTCGTCGACGATCTTCTCGAGCCTGTCGATCTGATCGGCCGTCGGCTCGACGAGCGGCGGCCGGACCGAGCCGACCTTGTCGCCGCGCAGCCGTGCCGCGGCCTTGACCAGCGACACGGCGAAGCCCGGCGTCTCGTCGCGCAAGGCGACCAACGGCAGATAGAACCCGGCCAGCAGGGCCTCCATCACCGCGTCGTCGCCTTCGGACAGCGCGCGGTGGAACCGGACCGCGATCTCCGGCGCGAAGCAGTGCACCGCCGAGGAGTACCGCGCCACACCGACGGCGGAGTACGCCCGCGCGGACACCTCGGCGGTCGGGAGTCCGTTGAAGAACAGGAAATCCCGCGCTCGCGGGGTTTCCTGCGCACGGATGGTGGTGACGATGCGGGTCATCAGTTCGACGTCCCCGAAACCGTCCTTGAGACCCACGACCGACGGGATGTCGAGCAGGGTCGCCGCCGAACCCGCGGTGAACACGCCCACTCCGGCCGACCGGTGGTAGACGATCACCGGAACCGACGAATCCCCGACGGCGTAACGAACGTGGTCCACCAAACCCGAAGGCGGGCCGGTGACCAGGTACGGCGGCAGGAGAAGGACGCCGTCCGCTCCGCCCTCCTCCGCCGCCGCGATCCCGGCACGGGCCGACGCCGCGCCACCGCCGGCCCCCACCCATACGGGGACGCGCCCGGAAACGACCTCACGAGCCCTACGCAGGATCGCTGCGTGCTCGTCCGGGGACAGTGAGCTGAATTCGCCCGTACCGCAGGCGACGAACAGCGCACCGGCTCCGGCGGCCACATGGCTCTCGACGTTTTCAGCGAACGCGTCGAGGTTGAGTTCCAAACCCTCGGTGAAGGGTGTCAGTGGGAACGCCAGTAGGCCGTCCAGCTCGACTCTGCCTGATGAGTTCTCGGCGGGAAAGCGTGCCTCGAACTTGGGCTGTGCCATGGATTTCTCTTTCGTCCTCGGTGGTCGGGTCCCGGGATGGCCGGTTCCTCAGGCAGGCACGGTGGCGCCTTTCTCGGTCTTGTCGGGCGTGACGTCGTCGTCGCCGCCGATGGTGTCGATGATCTCGTCCGTGCTGGCCTTCCGCTCGGGCATGAGATAGCCGAGCCCGATGTAGAGGGCCAGTGACACCAGGATCGGCGTCGACACGGTGACCGCAAGCGTCGCGTTATAGCCGTAGTAGGCGATCGCGTAGGCGATCAGGCCACCCGCCCACGAGACCAGCGCCGCCCGCGAACCGGACCCGCGGAACCACGGCAGCATGCCCAGCAGCAACGGCACCGAGATCGGGCCCATCAGCGCGGCCACCCAGAGCACCACGATACCCAGCACACCGCCGAGTGCCGGTGCCTGCGTCGCGACGGCCATGGTGAGCACGATGAAGATGACGGTCGTGACCCGGGCGGCCAGCAGACCCTGCGAATCGGTCCACCGCCTCGTCTTCTTCACCAGCACGGGAATCATGTCCCGGGTGATCACCGCGGAGATCGCGTTGGCGTCGGAGGAGACCATCGCCATGGTGTGGGAGAAGATGCCTGCCAGCACGAGGCCGATCAGGCCGGTCGGCAGCAGCTCGGTGGTCATGATCGCGTACGCGTTGTTGGGGTTCTGGATATCCGGGAACAGCAGCGGCGCGGCGAACATCGGGAACATCATGAACAGCGGCCAGACCAGGTAAAGGATCGAGGACAGCCGGGCACCACGACGGGCCGCGTGCGTGTCCGGCGCGGCCATGTACCGCTGCGCCAGGTTCCACATGCCGCCGTTGTATTCCAGGGTCTTCACCAGCACGTAGACGAGCAGCACGATGGTGGTGAACTTCGACGTCGTCGGGTTGAGGTGGCTGGGCGGCAACTGGCCCCACATCGTCCACAGACCGGAAATGCCGCCGAGGCGATCCAGCACCACCCAGAGCATCACCAGCGCCGCGATCGCCTGGATCACGAACTGGCCGAAGTCGGTGAGCGCGTCGGCCCAGAGACCACCGACGGTGCAGTAGATCAGCGTGATCGTGCCGGTGATGATGATGCCCCAGGTGTAGTCCACCCCGGCGAAGACGTTGAGGATCGTGGCGATGGCGAACCACTTCGCCGCGATGTCGAAGATCTTCAGCAGGCTGCCACTCCAGGCGAGGGCCTGCTGGGTCGGGATGTTGTACCGCTTCGCGAGGTACTCCAGCGGTGAGGCGACACCGAGCTTCGACCGCAGCCGGTTCCAGCGGCCGGCGAACAGCCAGCTACCGATACCCACACCGACACCGATACTGGCCATGCCCCAGAAATAGACGGTGACACCGTCCGTGTACGCGACACCGGCGTAGGCGACGAACAGCACCGCGCTGTAGCCCGACATATGGTGCGAGATACCGGTCAGCCACCAGGGCATCCTGCCGCCCGCGGTGAAGAAGTCCTTCACGTTGTGGATCCGTTTGTGGGACCACCAGCCGATCACGATCATTAGCGCGAAATACGCGCACACCATCGTCCAGTCGAGTACGTGCACCGCTGACTCCTCTCCACGTCCACGTCGATGCGACTAGCTGTTCACATCCATGAACGGAGTCTGTTATAGTGATTATGTTCATCCATAAGAACGCTGTTCGGGACGCTAATATGGCCGGAGTCACAAGTCAACGGCCGGATGGAGGAGCGCGGATGCCGCAGCAGGAAGCCGCTGTCACGGTGGCGAACGGCGCGTCCAGCGCGCCGGAACCCGCCGGGGTCAAATCGGCGCGGCGAGCAATCGATCTGATCGAGACGTTCGCCGCCAACGACGTCTGGCTTTCGCTGTCGGATCTCCACGCGCGCACCGGTTTTCCCAGGTCCAGCCTGCACGGGCTGCTGCGCACGCTGCTCGAAGCCGGCTGGCTCGAGGCCGACACGAACACCGCGCGGTACCGGCTCGGCGTACGGGCACTCATCTGCGGCACCGCGTATCTCGATCGTGATCCCGTCGTGCCGTTCGCGACCGAGGCGCTGGAGCGGATCCGGGAGAAGACCGGGTTCACCGCGCACTTCGCGCGACGCAAGGGAACCGACGTCGTCTACCTCGAAACCCGCGAGTCACGGCATTCGACGCATCTCGTCTCCCGAGTCGGGCGGACCCTGCCGACCCACGCGACCGCGCTGGGGAAGGCCTTACTGGCCGAACTGACGCACGACGAGATCGGCGAACTGCTGACGAGTGACCTGCCCGCGTTGACCCCGAACACCATCACCACCCTCGAGGCACTGCATTCGGAGTGCGCGAAGACCCGCGAACGCGGCTACGCGGCGGAGATCGAGGAAAGCAGCCTCGGCGTCCGGTGCGTCGCGGCCGTGATCCCCTATCGCATTCCCGGCACCGACGCGATCAGTTGCTCCATGCCGGTCACCGAGGTCACCGACGCCGACGCCCAGCGCGTCGGCGAACTGCTCGCCGAAACGACCACCGAGCTCGGCCAGCAGCTGCGCCGCGCCGGTATCCGCTGAACGTCTCCTCATTCCTCCCCATCGAAAGGGCTCCCATGGCAGACCAGCGCGTCCTCATCACCGGCTCGGCGGGCATCGTCGGCACCCTGATGCGGCCACGGCTGCGCCGCGCCGGACGGGTGCTGCGCCTGCTGGACCTCGCGCCGCAGCCCGAAGCCGAGACCGGTGAAGACGTCGAACTGGTCACCGCTTCGGTGACCGACCCCGAGGCGATGGCGAAGGCGTGCGCCGGCGTCGACGCGTTGATCCACCTCGGCGGGCACAGCCGCGAGAACTCGTGGGAAGAGACCCTCGAGGTCAACATCAACGGAACGCACACCGTGCTCGAAGCCGCCCGTTCGGCCGGGGTACCGCGGGTGATCCTGGCGTCCAGCAACCACTCCGTCGGCTTCCGCCGCAACGACGAGGCTGGCGAAACGGGTCTGCCCGCCGACTCGAGCCCCCGGCCGGACACTTACTACGGCGTGAGCAAGGCGGCCATCGAATCGCTGGGCAGCCTGTATCACTCGCGGTTCGGTATGGACGTGATCGTCATCCGCATCGGCTCCTGCTTCGAGTCCCCGGTCATCCTCGGCCCGCGCGGCCTGACAACGTGGCTCTCCCCCGACGACGGCGCCCGCCTGTTCGAGGCATGCCTGAGCTTCCCTTCCCCCGGCTACCGGCTGATCTGGGGCGTCTCCGACAACACCCGCCGGATCTACTCGATCTCCGAAGCCGAAGCGCTGGGCTACAAGTCGCTCGACAACGCGGAGTCGTACGCCGAGCAGATGGCAGGCAAGACCGCGCCGACCGGCCTGGCGGCCGAGTACGTCGGCGGGCCGTTCTGCACCGCGCCGCTGGGTGCCTTCAACCCGATCTGAGGCACCCCTGACGCAAGTGGGTTCAGAGCCGGCCCAGGTCCAAGGCTTCGCCCGCCAATGCGAACCCGTCCGGCGGAACTCCCTTCGGCGAATTCAACCAACCGCCCCTGGCATGCGGCCGCCGGGTCGCGTCCTTCCCCAGCAACAAGGCCACATAGCACCCGTAATCGATGGCGAATCCGTCGTACAACGTGCCCGGCTGCCGCGGATCCGCCAACCCACGCCGCAGCACGTGCAGCAACCGCGCGTCGTACAGATCCTCGATCATCTCGTGCCGCAGGCCGCCGGCGAGCTGATCCAGCAGGAACGTCCGCGATCGCCGTTTTCCGACGACTTCGTCGACAAGTGAGCGCAGCAGTCGCAACACGTCCTCGTTCCCCGAGACCGCCGCCTGCTTGTCGCGCAGGTACCAGTCGCGTGCCGCCAGCCGGACGTCCCGCAGTCCGATCGGCTCGTTGTGCGCGTACTGGGCCGCCAGCGCGGCGACGTTGATCGCGTCGCGGGGAACACCCTCCGCGGCCCGCACCAGTTCGGCGAAGGCATTTCCGCGAAAAGCCTCCTCGACAAAGCTTCCGGCGTCGTGCGGCGGGTCGGCGATCATCGTGACGAGGTGGGCCGCCGCGTGGTTGTGGAACAGCTGCCCGAAGAACTCCTGTGCCCTGGTGCGGGAATCGTCGAGGATCATGAGGTCGTCGAGGCTGACCGCGGAGGCGGCGTCGGCGCCGACCTCGATGCCGAGGTGGTCGCCGTCGGGAATTCGTTGCCGGAAGCGGGACCGGCGCTCGATGGCGGCGATCTTGACCGTGATCCCCGCGGTCGGCAGGACACTGCGTCGCAGCAGGTCGGCCAGCAGCGGCTGGAGCTCGAGCGGGATGCTGCTCCATTCGTCGAGCAGCAGCCAGATCCGTACCCCCGACAACGCGCGCACGACCGCACGGAGCGCCCGGCTGAGCGGGCCGAAGACGAGCCGGTGCCGTTCCGTCCCCGTCCGCCGCAAACGACTCTCTCCCATGACGGATCGCCTGTGCCCCAAGGAAATCGACGCCTTCAGCGGAACGCCCAGCTCAAGCCCGGACGCGGCCTCCTCGGTCGCGCCGCTCCGCGTCTCCCGTTCGACTTCGCCGACGACCTCGACGTCGCTCGCCGCCTCCGCCAAGGCGTCCAGCGCGGGCAGCAGCGTCCGATCCTCACCGACCTCACGCTCCAACGTCACGGTCAACAGCTCTTCGTGAATGGCTTCGAGAGTGTCGACGAGCAGTTGGGTTCCCCGCACCGACGCGCTGAGACTGCTGTCGGAGTACAGCCCTCCCGACTCGCCGACGGTCCGCAAGTCCAGGTACACGGCGATATCGCCGGTGCGCTCGACCAGATCGCTCAAATAGAGCAACGCGTGGGTTTTTCCCGCACCTCTTCGCCCGTACAGGATCTGGTGATCCGTCGAATGCAGCAGCGCCGAAAGCGAGCCCCCCGTCACGAACGTCTTCGTCAGCGTCGCCCGGTCAGTGCTCTCCGCGCGTCGCGGAATGCGCATGAGTGCCTGGTTCAGATGCTTTTGCCGCCCCGTGATTCCCACCCGTCGACCCTGCCGGGGCCGGTGCGGCTTCCGCAGCCACCGGACGCGTGAGGCTTTCTCAGCCCACGGTGACCGACTGGAAGGTCACCGGCATTTTCGGCGGACCGGTTCCGTCCCCCGCCGCCGACGGCGCGCTCTCGTCGATACCCGCGCCGGCGACCTTGTCCAGCACCTGCAGGCCGGCGTCCGAGACACTCCCGAAGATCGTGTAGTCCGGCGGCAGTTCCGCGAAACCGTAGACCAAGAAGAACTGGCTGCCACCCGAGTTCGGAGCCTGCGTCTTCGCCATGGCGAGAATTCCGCGGCCGTACTTCAGCTCGGGGAAGACCTCGTCCGGGATCGTGTACCCCGGGCCGCCCCTGCCGTCGCCGCCTGGGTCGCCGCATTGGAGCATCTGCAGGCCCTCGGTGGCGAGCCGGTGACAGGAGTGGCCGTCGTAGTAGCGCTGCTGCGCCAGGGAGATGAAGTTGGCGACAGTGCACGGCGCGAGAGCGCGATCCAGGTTCAGCCCGATCTCACCCGCGGACGTCTTGATCGTGACCGGCACCGCGCCAGTGGCCGGGGTCGGGCCGGCCGCGGGCGGGTTCGCCGGCTTCGGAACGACCCCGGTGGAATCGGGCGGATAGGCGCATGTCGTCGGATCCGCCAGCGGTGTCGAGCGTTTCGGCAGCGGGGTGCGTTCCGACGGGAGCTGAACCGGAGTCTGCGACGTCGTGTCCGGAGCACTCGACGACGGTGCCGAGGACGACGTGGCCACCGCGCCCTTCTGCACCGGGTCGGCCAGGAAGAAGCCCGGAGCCACGAATCCGGTGATCGCGACAACGCCGATCACCACCACGACCGAGAGCACACCGAGCCCGATCCACAGCGCCGTCTTGTTCTGTGACGGCGGCGGGCCGTACCAGCCTTGCTGTTGGTACGGCTGGTGCTGGTACGGCTGCTGCCAGTCGGGCGCGGGTGGCATACCGCCCGTCGGCGGCACGCCACCCTGCCCCTGCGAAGGCCCGGGATCGGGGGCCTGGCCTTCGTGCTCGCCCGGCTGCTGCGGCTGGGACATCTGCGCTCCTGTCGTCGAGAGTTCGGGGACACTCTCGCCTATCGGCGACCGGCAGGGCGACTGTGACACTCACAGGGAACACGGACAGATCAGGGCATCCCCCACGGCGCGCTGGGGCCGTTCGGCGTCACCGGGCGGATCTCGAGGTCCGGCCGGTCACCCTTCCGATATACGACGGCCTCCTCACCGCGACGCAGATCGATCTGGACGTCACCGTTCGACAGCCGCCGCCACCGCTTCGGCCTGCCCCACCGGTCGCGGACAGCGAGGTCTCCCTCGATGTCCGTCCGCAGTACACAAGGCGCGCCTGCCTCGCTGGTGATCTTGACCCAGCGGGTCTTCCCGCCCTGCCTCGACGCGCTGAGCAGGAACGCGCCCTCCGTACGGAAGTCACGCAGCGCGGCGTCCGCCCACTTCCCCGGCACGGCCGGGAACAGCCGGATGACCCCGCCCCAGCTCTGCACGAGCATGTCGTGCAGCGACTGCGCGGCCGAAAGCGGTGTTTCGATGACGGGACCGGATTCCTTGTACATCGTGTTCGGCTGGATGTAGCGCCGCTGGAGTTCGCCGAGGTAGAACTCCGCCTTGTCGCCGCGCAGCATCTGCGCCGACATCGACGCGGCACCGGTGAACGTGTAGCCCTGCAAAGCACCTTCGAACCCGACCCAGTGGTTGAGCGACGTTTCGATGATCTGCCGGTTCTCCGGCCGTTCCCAGGTGATCTCGTACAGCGGATACACCTGAAGCAGATGCGAGTAGTGCCGGTGCGATTTCGCGAACGGCACGCCCGCACCGATCATGTAGCCGTTGGCGTCGGTCGGGTACGGGACCAGTTTGGCCAGGACCTCCTGCCAGCGCTTCGCCAGCGGGTCGTCGATCCGCAGTTCCTTCGCCGACTCCAGCAGGGTCTTGCAGCCCCACCGGATCAGCGCGAGGTCGTAGTTGCAGTCCGGCGCGTTGACGCCGTACTCCGGCGAGAACGTCTCCGGCAGGTGCAGTTTCCCGTCCGCGCCGGGCGCGAGGAAATGCAGATAATAGTTGATCGCCTTGCGCAGCAAGGGGAACAACGTATCCCTCAGCAGCCGCTTGTCCATCGTGTGCCGGTAGGACAACCAGACGTTGTGCAGCGCCCAGGTGAGGTTGCCGACCTCCGGTGTCGGCGACGCCTGCCCTGGGATCCCGACCGGGAAACCGCTCGTGGCGTTGCTGATTCCGTTACGCAGCTCCATATCCGTGGTCCGCGGGATCCCGGCCGAATCGTGCTGGTAAGGCGCGGCGACCTGGTTGGTCAGGTTGGCACGGAACTTGCTCAGCGCATGGCTGACCGCATCGAGCTCGAGATGGTTCGAGCCGTGGATGAGCCAGTACTCGAGCTGGACGTTCAGGTTCCACCACGTCGCCGGCCACGGCGTGGGTTCGAGCCAGGGCCCGCAGGTCGCCATCACCGGCGCTTTCTTGCGCGCTGCGGCGGCGACCTTGTACAGCTGGATCCAGTAGAAGCTCTGCAGCCGGGTGTCCGGAACGGACAGGAAACCGTGCCGGTAGTAGTCGTGCCACCAGCGCCGGTGGTCCATGGTCAGCACGCCGAACGGTTCGGCGCGGCGCACCGTCTTCAGCGCCTCCCGTGCCGCGGTCTTCTCCGGATGCGACCACGCCACCGAGGTGTACAGCGTGCGTTTCGAACCCCAGGAGACCTCGCGCCACGCCGTCACGTGCTCGCCGCCCGCGAGCAGGCTCTGGACCGAAAGCCGCGTGTCGCCGCTCGTTTCCAGGGTCGCGGGCGGGTTGGCGACATATCCGGCGGGCGGCGGCTTCCCGAACTTCGGGTCGGTTCTCGGGCTCACCGCCTCGGCCGGATGGAACACCCACTTGAAGCCACGTTCGCCCTCGGTCGGCGTTATTTCGACCGCCAGCAGCGATTGTCCTGTGTGGACTATGGCGCGTAGCGAGAGACTGCCCGCCGCGGTGGTGATCGTGCCCTTGAGTTCGGCGTTCCACAGGTCCATGCGCCAGTCGATCCCGGTGATCGCCCCGACGGGTTCGAGCGTGAAGAACCCGATCGGCAACCGGGAAAGTCCGAACAGCGAACCGAACTCCGGCCGATGGTCCTGGACCTGGCTGTGCTGGACGTTGAACCGGATCGCGTTCTTCCCCGGCTCGGCGTAGATACCGGAGCCGAGAAAACCGTTGCCGAGGAAGGGACCCTCGTACCAGGTCGTCGGCATCTTGCGCCACACCAGGTCGGCCGAGCCGATGAAACCGGCCCAGTCGAGCCCGCCGAGCGCGAAATCCGTCTCCGCGGCGGTGGCGGACGGAGCGAGGCCGGTCACCCCGGCCGCGCCGGCGGCCACTCCGGCCAGTGCTCCCCCGAGCACAGTTCTGCGGGTGATGTCCATTCTTCAGACCTCCTTGTCCAGAAGAGATGTTCAGGTGGGGAGTCCCCAGGCGGGGGCGGTGCCGTTCGCGGTCACATCGCGAGGGACCAGCTCCGGCCGCGCGCCGCGACGGGTCACGACCGCCGTCCCGCCGCGGCCGAGCGGGATCGAGATCGCGCCCGGACCTTCGGCACGCCAAGGAAGTTGCCTTCCCCGCGCGTCACGAACTTCGATGTCGCCGGGGATACCGTGCTGGAGGGTGAGCGGCTCGCCCGCCTCGCTGCGGACCCGGACCCATTCGGTCGCCCCGTTCCTGCGCGAGGCGTCGACGACGAAGGCACCCTCCGCGCGCAGGCTCTCGAACGACGCGTCGCGCCAGGTCGAGGACACCGACGGGAAGATCTTCAGCACTCCATGGTCACCTTGCATCAGCATGTCCACAACGGACTGTGCCGCGGTGATCGGGCTTTCGATGGCGAAGTTCGAACCCTCTCGGTACATCGTGTTCGGCGTGAGCTGGGTACTGTCCACAATGTTCCGGTCGAGGAAGAACCTCAGGTACCGCAAGGCCTCCTCGGGTGCGTCCATCACCGAGCTCATCGACGACGCGGCGGCGTAGCTGTAGCCGTGCCATTTGTCCTGGATGCTCACCCAGTGATCGAAGGTGCGCCGCATGATGTCCCGATCGCCGGGACGATCCCACAGGTTCTCGCGCAGCGGGTAGAGCCACAGCAGGTGAGAGAAATGCCGGTGTGATTCGGCGAGCGGGACACCGTCGCCGATCATCACACCTTGAGCGGGATTCCGGTGATACGGCACCAGTTTCTCGCCGATCTCCCGCCACGCGGGCACCCGCGGATCGTCGATGTGCAGCTTGGCGGCCGATTCGACCAGCGTGCGAGCCGCCCAGCGGATCAGGGAAAGGTCGTAGGTGCAGTCGGCCGCGTCCGCGTACTCCGGCGAGCGTGTCATCGGCAGGTGCAGGAAACCGTCGGCGCCCGGGGTGAGGAAATGGCGGTAGTAGTTGAGCGCCTTCGCCAGTGTCGGATACAGGACGTCGCGCAGAATGCGCTCGTCCATACTGTGCCGGTAGGCGAGCCAGACATTGTGCAGCCCCCAGATCAGATTCCCGGTCTGGTCGTTTTTGGTGGTCGGACCGGGAATCCCGACCGCGCGGGTGCCGCCGGGCCGCAGCCGCCAGTCGCCCGGATGCGAAAGCGCGTAGGTCTCGCCGTCCCGGTAGGCGGGAGGGACAGAGAGTTCGAGGTTGGCGTGGTCGCGGCGGAAGGTCGCGGTGACCGCGTCGAGTTCGGGATGGTTGCTGCTGTTGACGATCGGGTAGGTGACCTGGACATTGAGGTTCCACCAGACCGCCGTCCAGCTGTTGCCGACCTCCGGGAACCATGGCCCCCATTCGGAGACGACCGGGCCGTTCGCGCGGGTGGCGGAGGCGATCTTGTACAACTGGATCCAGTAGAACCGCTGGACCCATTTGTCCGGTACCGAGACGAGACTCCGCTGATAGAAGGCGTTCCACCAGCGCCGGTGATCCGCGACCAGCACGTTCAGGTTGGCGAATCCGGCCGCGAGGATCTTGCTCATCGCCTCTGCGGTATGCGTCGGCTTCGGGAAGCCGTAGACGACGGTGGCCACCAGACACCGCCTCGTCCCGACCGGCCGGTCGTACCAGGCCGTCGTGTAGCCGCCACCGGCGTGAAGTGGTTGTTCGCAATACTTGAAACGGCCGTTCGAGCCGAAGGTCGGGGCCGGATTGGCCGTGTACTCCGGCGGTTTGCGGATGGTCCGCGTGGTGGCCGACTCCAGCGGATGGAAGTCCCACGCCGCCTGCGCCTCCCCCGCCGTCGGGTTCAGCGAGAACATCAGCAGGCTCTGGTCGTTCTGCACGAGCGTGGAGAATTCGACCGAGCCCTGAGTGGTCGTGATCGTCCCGGCGAGCTCGGCGTTGTACAGGTCGAGATGCCAGTCGACCGCTGTGATCGCGCCGGCGAAGGTGAGCGTGAGGTAGCCGATCGGCAGGCGGGAGTACCCGATCGCCGCTTCCCACTGTCCACGCTGGTCCTGGACCTGCGAGTGGCTGATCATCACCTTGAGCACATTGGGCTGCGCGCCCGCGTAAACCTGGACGCCGAGGAAGCCGTTGGCAAGGAACGGACCCTCTTGCCAGCTCTTCGGTAAGCGCTTCCAGATCATGCGCGCGTCGTCGACGACATCCCGATGAACGCCGCCCGCCGCCGCCTCCGCCGCGAACGCCGGAGGCGCCCCCTGTGCCCAAAGCCCACCGAAAGCCGCCACCCCCGCAGCGGCGGAAGCACCCTTCAGCATCGATCGCCTGGACAGCTCGGCCATGGGTTGCCCTCCAGATTCATACTATGTTTCGCCGACGCCACGCCCCGGCGCCCGGGATGTTTCCAGACGATGTCCCATTTTGACCACCCCCTTCACCCGCAAAGCCGCAAATACATCCGATCTCTGGCAGATTTGGCAGAGATGACGCGAAGGTCAGCGTCCCCAATGCCACGTATGAGACGCTCAACGTCTCGAACGCGTCATTGGGGACGTTCCACCCAGCGCGCGGCCGCGGCGCGGTGGGCAGCGACGAGCTCCGCGGCGACCATCCGGGGCTCGGATCGCAGGCGGCCGGGAAGCGTCTGAAGTAGGGCGATGCCGGCGGCGGCATATCTGCCGTTGCGTTCGAGGGTGCTCGCGTAGTGCGTCTTCGCGAAGTGGAAGTCATAGGAGTCGATCTCCCACGCGAGGTCGACATCCTCGAAATACCCGTCGGGCTTCCCGACGTACCGGCCGGAGGCATCACGGATCTCGTGATTCCAGCGAGGTTCGGGCAAACCTGTCCTCCTCCAGACCGCCATCGCGTCGATCTCGGCCACCGACCTCGCTCCGCGGAGCACATCCTGCAGGACTTCACGTGGCACCGCGCTGCCTCGGTCACTTCCTTCTTCGAGTTCCCGGGACAACGACACCGGGCTCAGGCCACCGCGCTGAACGGCTTGGGTCAACAAGGCACGCACCGGATCACGAGTCCCGGACCGCCGGCATTCGTCGAGGACCGCCCGCGCGAGCGGCGCCATGGCCACACCGTCGTTGAAGACCGGCTCCGGCAACCGGGTGGTCCGCTCGATGAGCACATAGCCGGAGCTACCGATCTTGCAATGGTCAGGGACCAGAAGATGCAGTCGGCCGGAGGCGGACTGCGGGTCTTTCAGCCCCTGCCTGCGGCAGGCTTCGGCGCCGGTGACGAGCGCATCCGGCCCGCCGTAGAGGAGCCCGCCGTCCACCAGTTGGCGGCGTGTCGGCGCTCCCGAGTCGAGCAGCAGAACTCCCGGAAGCAGCCGTTGCCACGGCTGGCCCGGGCGGCAGCGCCGATAGCAGGTCCTCCTCGGAACACCGAATTCCACCAGCCGTGCGACGGTGATGACCCCGCCACGGCTCTGTTCATAGAGGGCCTCGTGGTCGCGAGCCCATTCACCGATTCGCACCCCGAGATCGTCAGCCGCACACGCCTGCCCGCGCCAGCGCCACATTCTCCAGCTGTGGACAACTCGCCACACCAGCCCCACTGTGGACAACTCGCCGGTGTCCCCAATGCCACGTATGAGACGTTGAACGTCTCATACGTGGCATTGGGGACACCGGCACCTCAGGCAGAAGGGAGGGCAGGCAAAGTGGGCCGCTCCACCCAAGCATCGAAGAAAGCGGCCAGCGACCGGCCGGCAAAGCGTTCAGCGAGCGCCACGAACTGTGCGGTGGTCACGGTCCGATGCCGGTTCTCCACCGCCCAAGCCTTGACCAGCGCGAAAAACGCGTCGTCCCCGACCTCGTGCCGCAGGGCGTGCAAGGTGAGACCGCCGCGTTTGTACACCCGCTCGTCGAACATCCGCGCCACACCGGGATCGCCGATGCGCAGGTCGGCGGGCTTCATTTTCATCCGGGCATGCCAGGTTTTCGCCCACGCGTCGGCGGTCTGCCCGCCGGACTCCTCCGACCACAGCCATTCGGCGTAGGTCGCGAAGCCTTCGTTCAGCCAGATGTGCCGCCAGTCCGCCACGGTCAGGCTGTTCCCGAACCATTGGTGCGCCAGCTCGTGCACGACGAGCCGTTCGTGGGTGCGCCGGCCGTCGACGTGGTTGGCGCCGAAGATCGACATGCCTTGCGCCTCGATCGGGTCGTCGAGGTCGTCGTCGGTGATGACGATGACGTACTCGCCGAACGGATACGGGCCGAACAGCCGCTGCAGTGAGTCCATGATCCGGCCCTGGCGGCCGAAATCGCGCGCGAACGGCTTCAGTAGACGTTGCGGCACAGCGGCTCGCTGCGGCACGGCGGCCACCACCTGTCCGGAGCCGAGGCTCATCCGGTACGCACGCGCCTCCGGATGCGAGAACCAGCCAGAACGCGGGCCGGAGACCAGTTCGACGTCGTCATACCGTCCTATTTGGACACTCATCAGATACGTCGGCGTCGGCTCAGGCCGCTCGAAGACCCAGCGGGTGGTGCTCGCGCGTTCGTACCGCGAGACCAGGTTCCCTGTGACGGCAACGAGATACGGCGACGAGGTCGTCAGCGCGACCTGGTAGGACGCCTTGTCGGCCGGATGGTCGTTGCACGGGAACCACGACGGCGCTCCGACCGGCTGGCTCGCGACGAGCGAGCCATCGGTCAGCTCGTCCCAGCCGATGTCGCCCCACAACCCGGAAAGCGGCCGCGGGTTGCCCACATAGTGGATCTCCGCCTTGAATTCGGCACCGGCCGCGATCGACTTCGCCGGCTTCACGTGCAGCTTGTTCAGCCGTTTCGTGTACTTCGCCGGTTTTCCGTTGACCAGCACCCGATTGATCCGGAATTCACCGAAGTCGAAGCTGAAGCGCGACAGGGCCTGCGTCGCCTCCGCGGTGATCGCCGCGGAGGCCGACAGCCGGTTGGGGCCGATCTTGTAGTCCAGCTCCAGATCGTAGTGCCGGACGCGGTAACCGCCGTTACCGTGATGGGGCAGATAGGAATCGCCGGAGGTGTCCGCACCGGGCGAGGGCTGTGCGGAGGCCTTCGAAATCACCCGCGCAGAACCCCACTTCCCGTTACCTCGTCCAAGCTGAAATCGGATTGCCCAGCCAGCGCGAGTCCGCGGGGACCGCGTCGCCCCGGGTCACCAGTGACCCCGGTCCGACGGTCGTCCGCGCACCGATGCTCGCGCCAGGCAGCACGATACCGTGCGGCCCGAGCGTGGCTCCCTCGTCCAGGGTCACCGTCGACATGGACATGATCCGGTCGTGGAAAAGGTGCGTCTGCACGACACAGCCGCGGTTGATCGTCGCGCCGTCGCCGAGGCTGACCAGGTCCGACTCGGGCAGCCAGTACGTCTCCAGCCAGACACCGCGGCCGATCTTGACGCCCATGGTGCGCAGCCACGCGTTCAGCAGCGGGGTGCCGCCGATCGAGCCGATCAGCCATGGCACCGCGAGCGCCTCGACGAAGGTGTCGGCCAGCTCGTTGCGCCAGACGAACGAGCTCCACAGCGGGTGGTCCACCGCCCGGAACTTGCCGACGAGCAGCCACTTCATCAGCGTCGCGGTCAGCGCGGCGGCGGCGCCCGCGGCGAGCAGCAGCGGACCGCCGAGCAGCACCGCGATCAGGAAGCCGCAGGAAGACGCCAGCGCGAAGATCCCGGCGGCCACCAGCACGGTCAGCGCGACGCCGCACATCACCGGCACGATCCGGCACAGCTCGACGAGCGCGCGGGCCAGCTTCAGCCGCAGCGGCGGGGTGTAGGTCCGGCTCGTGTCCGAGTCGCCGACCGCCCGGCGGACCGGGAGCGGCGGCATGCCGAGGTACGACGAGCCCTTCTTGGCCTTCAGCGGCGTCGAGGACAGCACGCCGACCAGGCCACGCTTCGGCACCGAACGGCCCGGCGCGGTCATCCCCGAGTTGCCGAGGAACGCCTGTTTGCCGATCCGCGCCGGCGCGACGTGCAACCAGCCGTGGCCGAGTTCGTAGGTGGCGACCATGGTGTCGTCGGCGAGGAACGCGCCACTGTCCACCTTGGTCATCTTCGGCAGGGCGAGCACGGTGGACGCTTCGACGTTGCGGCCGACCTTCGCGCCGAGCATCCGCAGCCACACCGGGGTGAACAGGCTGGCGTACAAGGGGAACAGCCCCTCACGCGCCATGCCCATCAGCCGCTCGGTCGCCCAGACCTGCCAAGCGACGCGGCCGTGCACCGGGTGGTAGCCCTCGACCATGCCGATGCTCAGGGCGCGGACGCCGACGAGCACGAGCAGGGCATACGTGAGGAAGTACGCGATCGTCGCCAACGGGACGAACAGCAGCGCCTGGCCGAGCGCGGCGGCGAGCGTGCCGGAACCGGCGATCGCGTTACCGAGCACGGCGATGGCAGGCAGTGCGGCGGCAGCGGGCAGCAGGCCAAGCGCGACCGAAGTCGCGCCGTAGACCGTGGCCCAGAAGCGCGAACGCGGCGGACGGCTCGCCGGCCATTTCAGCGCGTCCTTGGTGGTACGCGCGGCAGGCGCACCGGCCCAGCGCTGACCGGCGGGGACGACTCCACGGACGGTCGACCCGGCCGCGATCTCCGCACCCTTGCCGATCCGAACGCCGGGGAACAGCGTGCTGCGCGAGCCGATCCGAACGTCGGCACCGATGCGGATCTTGCCGATATGCACGAGATCGCCGTCGACCCAGTGGCCGGACAGGTCGGCCTCGGGTTCGATGGCCGCGCCACGGCCGATCTTCAGCATTCCGGTGACGGGCGGCGGCGAGTGCAGGTCGACGTCCTTGGCGATCCGGGCACCGAGTGCCTTGGCGTACGTCGTCATCCACGACGCGCCGGCGACGCTGTCCGCACCGCTGAACTCGGCGAGCTTCTCGGCCGTCCACAGTCGCAAGTGGACACTGCCACCACGCGGGTAGCTGCCGGGACGGATACCGCGCAGCAACAGCCGCGAACCGGTCGCGGAGATGGCGATCCGGCCCGCCGGGCTGAACAGCACGACCCAGGCCGCGGCGATCCACGCCCAGTTCAGCGTCGGCGCCCAGGTGAAACCGGCCAGCGACAGCACGTTCGACAGCGCGGCGGCGATGGTCGCCCAGCGCAGGCCGACCAGGCCCATCAGCGGGACGGTCAGCAGCGACTGGATGACCCCGGTTTTGCGCGGGGTCGGCGCGATCTCGCGGCGCTCGGTCTCTTGGCCGAGCAACGCGTCCAGCAACGAGGCCAGCGCGCCGAGCTTCGGGTTGGCGTAGATGTCGTTCACCGACACCTGCGGGTGCCGGGTGCGGATCCGCGCGATCAGCTGGGCAGCGGTAAGGCTGCCGCCGCCGTGCGTGAAGAAGTCGGCCTTCGGGCTGTCGACGGAGACACCGAGGATCTCGGCCCAGCCTTCGGCGAGCCAGCTTTCCGTCGGCGACAGACCGGATTTCGCGGCGTCCACAGTGGACAACGGCCACGGGAGTGCGTTGCGGTCGACCTTGCCGGAGGTACGGGTCGGCAGATCGTCGACCAGCGCCAGCAGCGGAACAAGCGCGGCGGGCAGCTGCTCACGCAGCCGGGTCGCGGCGTCGTCGTGGTCGAAGGCCGCACCCCCGGCGGGCACCACATAGCCGACCAGGACCTGGTTTCCGGCCTTGGTGCGGCGGATCGCGGCCGCGGCGCCCTGTACACCGGGCAGTGCCTGGAGG
Source organism: uncultured Actinomycetota bacterium (assembly GCA_963766045.1). Taxonomy (GTDB): domain Bacteria; phylum Actinomycetota; class Actinomycetes; order Mycobacteriales; family Pseudonocardiaceae; genus Amycolatopsis. Next base: position 66,492 of record CAVXYN010000007.1, read on the forward strand.
GCGGCGTCGACCTCGCCGAGTTCGATCCGGCGGCCGCCGAGCTTGACCTGCTCGTCGAGGCGGCCGAGGAACAGCAGGCCCTCGGCTTCGGCGCGGACCATGTCACCGCTGCGGTACGCGCGGCGCCAGCCCAGTGACGGCAGCGGCGCGAACTTTTCGGCGTCCTTCTCGGGGTCGAGGTAGCGGGCCAGTCCGGCGCCGCCGATGACCAGCTCGCCGGTCTCGCCCATCGCGACGGGCTCGCCCGCATCGTTGACGACGGCGAGCTGCCAGCCGGCGAGCGGAAGGCCGATGCGGACCGGTTCCTCACCGGTCAGCTGCGCGGCGCAGGCGACGACGGTGGCCTCGGTCGGGCCGTAGGTGTTCCAGACTTCGCGCCCCTCGACGGCGACCCGTTCGGCGAGCTCCGGCGGGCAGGCCTCACCGCCGAAGATCAGCAGGCGGACGTCTTCGAGGGCGTCGGCCGGCCACAGCGCGGCCAGCGTCGGCACGGTGGAGACGACGGTGATGCCCTGCGCGACGAGCCACGGGCCGAGGTCGACCCCGGTGCGCACGAGCGAACGCGGCGCGGGGACCAGGCAGGCGCCGTAGCGCCAGGCGAGCCACATCTCTTCGCACGAGGCATCGAAGGCGACGGACAGGCCCGCGAGGACGCGGTCGCCGGGGCCGATCGGCTCTTCGGTGAGGAACAGCTGCGCTTCGGCGTCGACGAACGCGGCGGCCGAGGCGTGGGAGACGGCGACGCCCTTCGGCTTACCCGTCGAGCCCGAGGTGAAGATGATCCAGGCGTCGTCGGCCGGGGCCGGGCGGCCTTCGATGTCGTGGGGCGTGCCTATGACGGTGATCGCGCCGCCGTCGGTGACGACGGCCGCGACGTCGGCCTCGCCGAAGACCAGGTCGGCGCGCTCGGCGGGGTCGTCCGCGTCGACCGGCACGTAGGCGGCGCCGACGGACAGGATCGCGAGGATGGCGACGTACAGCTCGGCCGTGCCGGACGAGATCCGGACGCCGACGCGGTCGCCGACACCGACGCCGTTGGCGCGCAGCTTGCGGCCGTAGGTGTCGATCTCCTCGACGAGTTTGCGGTACGAGAGCGTCGTCTCGCCGTCGTCGATCGCGCCCGCGTTGGGGTGGCTGGCGGCGGTCTCGGCGAGGATGTCGACCAGGGTGCGCTCGCTGGCGCCGAGACCGGACCAGAACAGGGCACGGTCGGCAACGGGGGCAGGCGACGGAGCGACGGTCACGTCGGCGACGCAGGCGATCGCAGGGTTCTCGAGAGGGCGGGGATCCGCGGTCAGAGTCATCGGGCATTCACCACGGACACGGCTGAAGCATGGGCGCGCAAGCCCATCACTCACCTTTCAGACGAGCGTCATTCGGGCTTGCTCTCCGAATGAGGCGCCCGCTAGCAGACTGATGACTTTACCGCAGGTGAACGCCAGATCTCGACAAGGTCTCGGCAGGGTGTCGAACCTCACCGCATAAGAGAACACGCGTGATGCGATGGGTCACACACGTGATTGAAAGGGGCACACACCAAAGCACCAGCTCAGCCGGTGTGTGACCCGTCCAATCACGCGAGTTGCCCGTTGAAGCACGCGAGTTGCCCGTTGAAAATTAACGGGTCTTGTTTTTGATGCCAGGACGGGGTTTTTGCTTCTTTTCCCGAACCCTGACATTCACCCGAACGGGGCTTCCGTCAAAGCCGAATCGCTCTCGGAACTTGCGTTCGATGAACCGGCGATAGCCCGCCTCGAGGAACCCGGTGGTGAAAAGGACCAGCGTCGGCGGCCGGATGCCCGCCTGCGTCGCGAACAGCACCTTCGGCTGCTTTCCACCGCGCACCGGCGGCGGGGTCGCGGCGATGAGGTCGGCCAGCCAGCCGTTCAGCTGACCGGTCGGGACCCGCTGGTCCCAGGACTTCAACGCGGTCCGCAGGGCCGGCGCGAGCTTGCGCACCGAACGGCCGGTCAGCGCCGAGATGTTGACCTTCTCCGCCCACGGCACCCGCACCAGGCCGCGATCCAGTTCGCGGACCATGGCGTGGCGGCGGTCCTCGTCGACGAGGTCCCATTTGTTGAACGCGAGCACGCAGGCGCGGCCCGCCTCGACGACCATCGTCAGCACCCGCAGGTCCTGTTCCGAAAGCGGTTCGGCGGCGTCGAGCAGCACGATCGCGACCTCGGCCGCGTCGATGGCCGTCTTGGTCCGCAGCGACGCGTAGTACTCCGCGCCATTGGCCGAGTTGACGCGTTTGCGCAGACCCGCTGTGTCGACGAACCGCCAGGTGTCGCCGTCCAGCTCGACCAGCGAGTCGACCGGGTCGACCGTGGTGCCGGCGACCGAGTCGACGACGGAACGCTCCTCGCCCGACAGCTTGTTCAGCAGGCTGGACTTGCCGACGTTGGGCTTGCCGACCAGCGCGACGCGGCGCGGGCCGGTGGTGGCGCGGTCACCGTCGCGCGGCATGGACGGCAGGGACTTCACGATCGCGTCGAGCAGGTCGCCCGAGCTGCGGCCGTGCAGCGCGCTGACCGGGTACGGCTCGCCGAGGCCGAGCGACCACAGCGACGCGGTGTCGGCGAGCAGGCGGTCGTCGTCGACCTTGTTGGCCGCCAGCAGCACCGGCTTCTTCGAGCGGCGCAGCACCTTCGAAACGGCCTCGTCCGTCGCTGTCGCGCCGACGGTCGCGTCGATGACCAGCAGGACGGCGTCGGCGGTTGCCATCGCCATCTCGGCCTGCGCGGCGACGGCGGCCTGCAGCCCGGTCGCGTCCGGTTCCCAGCCGCCCGTGTCGACCAGGGTGAACCGGCGGCCCGCCCAGAACGCGTCGTAGGCGACCCGGTCGCGGGTCACGCCGGGGACGTCCTGCACGACCGCTTCGCGGCGGCCGAGGATGCGGTTGACCAGGGTGGACTTGCCCACGTTCGGCCTGCCGACGACGGCGAGGACCGGCTGCGTGAGCTGCGCTTCCTCCTCGGCCTCGCCCGCGGCGATCTGCGCGTCCAGCGCGGTGAATTCGGACTCGTCGGACCAGGAGCCGTCGATTTCGCCGACTCCGTCAAGCTCTGTCATTGCTTATCTCAATCTTGTCGCGTGTCTCGGAGCCCGTGCTCCAAGCGCCATTCGTCCAAGGCCTTCACCAGGTCAGCGAGCGATCGCCGAAGCTGCTCGGTGCCCTCTTCCAGCCCCGCCCTCCCCTTCCCGATCACGGGAGTGAAGGGCTCGCCGACCATGATGTCGACGCGTGGCCGCCAACGCCTCTTGGCGCCGGCGGGTTTGTACGTTCCCCGAGTGGCGACCGGTACCACGGTCGCACCCGAGGCGCGGACGAGGAAGGCCGCACCCCGTTCGAAGTTTTCGGCGTCACCGAGGCCGCGGGTGCCTTCGGGAAAGATCCCGATCGCGCCGTCGTCCTCGAGCACCTTCACCGCGGCCATCAGCGGCTTGCGGTCCACCGCACCCCGTTTCACCGGGATCTGGCCCAGCTTCGGGAAGAACCAGGCGACGAACCCCCGGAAGAGTTCCTCCTTGACGAAGAACGCCGTCCGCCTCGGCAACATTCCGAAGAGCAGCTGTGGTTCCACCATCGAGCTGTGGTTGGCGATGATCACCACCGGCCCCGTCGACGGCACGCGATCCCGGCCGTGCACGCGGACGCGGAACGCGGGGGCGACGATGAACTGCGAGATGCCGCGGCCGAAGGTGTGGATCGGGCCGCTGGCACCTTCTGGCAGGCCCTTCGCGCTCACCGGGTCGCCTCGGCCGGGCAACCCTCGAGGAGGCCCCGGTGGCTGGCCAGTTCGGCGAGCGCGACGATCACCTGGTCGATATTCAGCTGGGAGGTGTCCACCTCGACGGCGTCGGCGGCGGCTCGCAGCGGCGACGCCGCGCGCGTGGAGTCCAAGCGGTCACGGCGTTCCACCGACTCGCGTGCACCGTCCACACTGGACTCACGGCCGGCGGCGGAATCCTGCGCGCTGCGCCGCGCGGCACGGACCTCGGCCGACGCGGTCAGGAAGACCTTGAGCGGCGCGCCCGGGGCGACGACGGTGCCGATGTCGCGGCCTTCGACCACGATGCCGCCGATCCGCCCGAGCACTTCGGCGATGATCTCCCGCTGCCGCGCGACCAGCAGTTCGCGCACCGCGGGCACGGCCGAAACCGGCGACACGGCCGTGGTGACCTCGCCGCCACGGATCTCGGCGGCGACGTCCTCACCGGAAAGGGTCACGGTCGGGGCGTCGGGGCTGGTGCCGATCGCGAGGTCGATCTTCTTGGCGACGTCGGCGACGGCGGGCGCGTCGGCCGGATCGACACCGGCGCGCAGCACGGCGAGCGTCACCACGCGGTACATCGCGCCCGTGTCGAGGTAACCGGCGCTGAGCTTGGCCGCGAGCTTGCGCGAGACCGTGGACTTCCCGGTTCCGGACGGGCCGTCCATCGCGACCACACCACGTAGGGCTCCCGCCACCGAAACTCTCCTCAGCTCATTCGTCGCTCACCTGATCGAGCCCCATTCTGCCTGGTGGCGAACGACACGCCTCAGCCGCCCACGGCGAACCGGTCGACGAGCATGCCGATCCGTTCCGCGCGCGCGTGCGCCGGGAGCCGCCGGCTGCGTTCGAGGGTGACCAGGCCGTGCAGGGCCGCCCAGAAGGTTTCGGTGTAGAGGGCGGGGTCGTGCTCACCCGCCACGGGGCCCGCACATTCGAGCAGGGCACCGAACGCGTCCCGCAGCGGGGCCGGGCTGTCCGGACTGGCGAACGTCAGTTCACTGGCGAGGGTGAAGATCGCGTCATAGAGCGCGGGTTTGCGGTCGGCGAAGTCGAAGTAGTTCTCGGCCAGCCGCCGCAGGGCGCCACGCGAGTCCTCCGCCGTCCCGGCGCCCTTCCGCATATCCGCGGCCATTTCAGTGCATCCCTCGAGCGCCGCGGCCGCCATGATCGCGCCCTTGCCGGAGAAATGGCTGTAGAGCACCGGCTGGCTGTACTCGATCTTCGCCGCCAGTCGCCGGGTGGTGACCGCGTCCCAGCCTTCTTCTTCGGCGATCTCGCGAGCGGTGGTGACGATCAGCTGTTCGCGTTGCGAGCGGTCCCGCTCGCGCCGGGGGTTCGTGACCATACGAATATCCTAGCACCGCTAGACAACCTAGCAGTGCTAGCGCTAGCGTCTGCGCTGTTCCTAGCACTGCTAGCTTCTGGAGTCGGAGACCATGACCAGGATCAAGATCGCTTACACCCTGTCCGCCGCCCTCGTGCTTTTCGTCCTCTACTTCGGTACCGGCTATGTGTTCTTCCCGGAGACCCAGACAGGCGGCTTCGGTCTGCCGGTCATGCCGTCGAAGGGTGATCCGATCCTCGCGGTCAAGGGCGTCCGTGACATCGGCACGGCACTTGTAGTGCTCGCGTTGCTCCTGTTCCGGAACGCCCGCGCGCTGGGCTGGGCACTCCTCGCGCTGGCGTTCATCCCGCTCGGCGACATGCTGATCGTGTTGACCCACAACGGGTCCGTGGGCGCAGCGCTCGGCATCCACGGTGCGACCGCCACCGTGATGGTGGTGATCTCGGCGTTGTTCCTGATCCGCCCGGCGCAAAACGGACAGTGAGTTAGTGTTGATGTCGTGAACGTCGAAGTGACTCCGCTCCCTGGAATAGGCGTCCGCAAGGACTTCGCCACCCGCAACGGCCGCCGTGTGGGTGTGGTGACCCATCGGGACGGGCATGTCGAGCTGATCGTGTCCAAAACGGACGACCCCGACGCCTGTCTCGCCTCGCTTCCGCTCACCACCGACGAGGCGGGCGCGCTGGCGAACCTGCTCGGCGCGCCGCAACTCGTCGCGCAGCTCACCGAGGAGCACCGGGATCTGCCGGGCATCAACACCAAGCAGCTGCCGATCAGGGCGTCCTCCCCCTTCGACGGCCGCACTCTCGGCGACACAACGATGCGCACGAGGACCGGCGTCTCGGTGGTCGCGGTGATGCGGGCCGGACAGGTCCATCCCTCCCCCACCCCGGATTTCACCTTCACGTCGGGAGACCTGCTCGTCGCGGTCGGCACGTCGGAAGGGCTCGAGTCGGCCGTCAAGATCTTGAAGTACGGCTGATCGCGGATGGATCACACAGCACTCGCCTTGATCGAACTCGGGGCGGTCTTCTTCGGGCTGGGCGTGCTCGGCCGTCTCGCCGGGAAGATCGGGATGTCCCCGATCCCGCTGTACCTGATCGGGGGCCTGTGCTTCGGCCAGGGCGGGTTCATCCCGCTCGGCGACATCGGCGACTTCACCCACCTGGCCAGCGAGATCGGTGTCGTGCTCCTGCTCCTCCTGCTGGGGCTGGAGTACTCGGCGGCGGAACTGTTCACCGGGCTGCGGCGCTCGTGGATGGCGGGTCTGCTCGACATCGTGCTCAACGCGGCGCCGGGCGCGATCGTCGCGCTGCTGCTCGGCTGGGGCCCGATCGGCGCGATCGTGATGGCGGGCGTCACCTACATCTCGTCGTCCGGGATCATCGCGAAGGTGCTCGGCGACCTCGGTCGCCTCGGTAACCGCGAAACGCCGGTGGTCCTCTCGATCCTGGTATTCGAAGACCTCGTGATGGCGCTGTACCTGCCGATCCTGACCGCGGTGCTCGGCGGCGTGAGCTTCCTCGGCGGGATGAAGGCCGTCGGGATCTCGCTGATGGTGATCACCGTGGTCCTGGTGATCGCGCTGAAGTTCGGCCGCTACGTCTCCGCCGCCGTGGACAGCCCGGACCGTGAGGTCTTCCTGCTCAAGGTGCTCGGCGCGGCACTGCTCGTCGCCGGCCTCGCGTCGGCGATGCAGGTCTCGGCCGCGGTCGGCGCGTTCCTGCTGGGTATCGCGATTTCCGGCTCCACCGCCGAAAACGCGACGCATATGCTCGAACCGCTGCGCGATCTGTTCGCGGCCATGTTCTTCGTGGTGTTCGGCCTCAACACCAATCCCGCGTCCATTCCACCGGTGCTCGGCTGGGCCGTGGTGCTCGCCGTCGCGACGACGTTGACCAAGGTCGGCACCGGCTGGTGGGCCGCGAGAAAGCAAGGCGTCGGGAAGATGGGTCGTGCCCGGGCCGGGGCCGCGCTGGTGGCGAGAGGCGAGTTCTCGATCGTCATCGCCGGACTCGCCGTGGCGGCGGGTGCGGTGACCGGAGAACTCGCCGCGCTCGCGACCGCGTACGTGTTGCTGATGGCGATCCTCGGTCCGACGGCGGCGCGTGTCGTGGAGCCGGTCGCCCGTGCGCTGCAACGCAAACCCGCCGGGTCCCAGAGTCCCGCTTCCCAGCCCGGCTGACTCGTACGCCGCCGAGCGTAGCCGCAGGACCCGCCTCCGGGGCGACGACGCCGCCGCTCCTGCATCCGATGATTGTCCCTGCCCGAAAACCAAGGGAGGGAACATGATGATCGGAGCAAGGCGAAGAAAGCGTTCGCGATTCAAGGCCAGCAGCCGACGAGCGGTGCTGGCCGGTGTGCTGGCGAGCGTGCTCGCCGTCGGGTTGACCACACCGGCGCAGGCCGACGGCAAGCACGACGCGGTCGTCGAGTGGATCGACCGCACCGCTGTACCACTGAAATCGACCGACCCGTCCGCACCGCTCGGCGACTTGGGCGCGCTGCGGAATGTCGTCGGGAGGGCAACTGTCGTGGGGCTCGGCGAATCGAGTCACGGCTCGCGCGAACAGTTCAGGGTCAAACACCGGATGGTCCGGTTTCTCGTGGAGCACATGGGCTTTCGCACTGTCGGGCTGGAACACGACTTCGCCCACGGTGTCCTGCTCGACCGCTATGTCACGACTGGAGAGGGCGACCCCCGGCAACTCGTCGAAGGAATGGGCTTTCCCTTCTGGATCTGCGAAGAGATTCTCGACCTGGTCCAGTGGATGCGCTCGTACAACCTCACTCACGACGAGAAGGTGCGCTTCCTCGGCACCGACGTCATCGCGCTTCGCAAGCTGAGCTTCGACGAGGTGACCGGCTACGTACGCCGGGTCGCTCCAGACCGGCTCAGCGAGGTGGAAAGCCTGCTCGAACCTCTCGAGCCGAAACGGCCGGACCACACATCGTGGTATCGGAATCTGCCCGTGGAGAAGCGGCTCGAAATGATCGACAACGCCCGGCGGGTGAGCCGGGTGGTCCATCAACTGCCGGAAACGGCTCCGAAGCTGGAGCGCGAGTACGCCGAGCAGCACGCCCGGACGATCTTCAGCTGGCACGAAGCCTTCTTCGACGACACTTTCAGACCACCGCGGGAGGTCTTCATCGCCGACACCATCGGCTGGTGGCAGCGAATCACCGGGACCAAAGTCGCTTACTGGGCAGCCAGCGCGCACTCGACGAAGGCCCCGTCGGTCACCTACCGCCACCCCGGCGGCGGCTGGACCGGCACAACGGCCGGTGGCTACCTGCACCAACGCCTTGGCCCGTGTTACGTCTCGATCGGTTTGGTGTTCCACGAGGGAGCCATCAGCTCCGACTTCGAGCGGCCCGCGCCCCACCGGATCAGCGCACCGCCGCCAGGCTTCCTCGATACGACGCTCGGCAAGGCACGCCACGCCGATTACCTGCTCGACCTGCGGGCTCCGGCGCCTCGGCCGGTTCGTGACTGGCTCGGCGGGCAGACGACGAAGCGCATGATCTTGCCGTCCTACAAGGACGACAACGACGGATCCGCCTACAACATGACCGTGCCGTCCTTGCTCGGAGCGTTCGACGCGCTCGTGCACATCCGCACCACGACGGCGAGTCACCTGTTCGCCTCGTAACCCCGGCGGCGGATGCTAGGAACGGTCCGTTCCTAGCATCCGGGGACAGGCGACTCAGCCGCGTTCGAGGCCGGACGTGGTGACCGGAGCGAGCTGAGCCGGAGTCACCGGGAGTGCGCTGGGAGCACCCGAGGGACCGGCACCTGCGACCGGCAGGGACAACGACGTCTTGCCGAGGTCCACCGTGATCTTCGGGTACTGCGCCGGTCCCTGGATGAACGACGCGTCCGTGCCGCCGATGATCAACGCGAGCTGATGTCCTTGCGGCACAACGTGATCCGTACTCGCAAGCCGGAATGTCATGGTGTACGGCCGCCCCGGCGTGAGCGGTACCTCGCGGCTGAGCGAAGTGTGGTTCGCCAGATCGGCCCAGCCCCGGCTGAACACCTCGAGCCCGACGGACGCCGTCGTCGCCCGGGTGTTCAGGTAGCAGGCGTCGTTCCCAGGAGCACTGGAACCCCAGCACGACTCGGTGGTCTCGTTCACCACGCCCTCACCCGCCGCCGTGTAGTTCCGGATCGTCGCCGGGCCGTAGTCGACCAGGACCGCCGAAAGCCGGGCGGTCCCCGTCGAAGGAGTCGCCGTGACGGTGACCTTCGTCGTCCCGGAGATGTGCAGATCCCGTACCAGTGCCCCGGTTGTGAACAGCACCCGCCCGTTCGCCGTCTCCGTGGGCCTTGCCGCCCAACCGGTCGACGTCTGCCCCGCCGAGTCGGTGAACGACTCCGCACCTGTCGACGCCGTCGTGCTCAACGTGCCGACACCCGGAGTGGAACCGGACGCCGGTCGCATCGTCACCGGACGACCCGACGGCCAGGCCGCCTGATCTGCCCAGACCTCGGGCGCGCGTTCCACGCTCACCGGCGCGGTCTTCTCGATCCCGTTGTCGTAGCCGAGCAGGTAGTGGTCGAACCACTTGTGCAGCGTGTCCACCCAGCCGCCCCGGCGATAGTCGAACGGGTCCACGTGGCCGGCCTGGGTCAGCCAGAGCTTGCGTTCGACGCGCAGTGCCTCCCACCACTGACCGAAGTTGATCGTCTTGACGTTGAGGTCACCGAGGCCGTGCGACGCGAGCACGCTGGCGCGCACGTTCGACGCGTTGACGACGTGATCCCGTTCGGCCCAGAACGGCCCGTAGTCGCCGTTCGGTGTGGCGCCCTGGGCCAGTTTCCGGTTCGCCGCACTGCAATTCTGGCCGCCGTTGCCCTGTGACACGGTCTGCGCGAGCCCGGCGGGACTGCCCGAGCGCAGGTTCGCGCCGTCCGAGCGGTAGTAGTCGTACCAGGAGCTGATCGCGCCGATCGGGACGATCGTCTTCAGCCCGTCGACGCCGGTCGCGGCGACCCCGTTGGCGATGGTCCCGTCGTAGGACTTGCCGATCATGCCGACCGCGCCGTTCGCCCAGCTCGCGACCGACCTGGCCGTCCCGGTCACCGTCTTGTACCCGGTGGCGCGGCCGTTGAGCCAGTCGACCACCTTACGCGCCGAGTCGACGTCCGACCGCCCGCCGATATCCGTGCAGCCGCGGGATTTGTTGGTACCGGCCAGATCCACCAGTACGACGGCGTATCCACGCGGCACGAAGTAGTTGTCGTAGAACAACGGGAACCCGACCGGCCTGCCCGCCGAGTCGTAGCTCTTCCGCTCGCTCTCGTTGCCCCGGCCGCAGCACGAGTAGTACGGGCTGGCGTCCATGATCACCGGGATCTTCCGGCCCTGCGCCGCTGGTTCCCTCGGCCGGATGATGTCGGCGGCGACCCGGTCGGACCGGCCGTCACCGTCCCCGTCGAGACCGATGTCGACCCACGCCGTTTCGCGGACGGCCTGCGCGAAGTCGTACACCGGTTCGCTGCCCCGCGGTTTCGCCATCGCCTGGGGCGCCACGAGCAAGGCCGCCGCGACGGCCAGAATCCCTGCCAGCACAACAGTTCTCACAGCTGAGCCTTCCCATCGGCCTAAAAGCCCGTCAGGAAGAGCTAAACGCGATGATCACCGTCGCAGTAGAGCGGAAAGTCTTACAGATCGACCGCGCGGTACAGCGATCCGACCTCACCGCGGTTGAGCCGCCGGACCGAACCCGAGCGCTGGTTGCCGAGCTGGACGTCGCCGAGCGCGGTCCGGACCAGTTTGCGCACCGGATGTCCGGTGGCGGCCATCAGCCGGCGCACGATGTGCTTGCGCCCCTCGTGGATGACCAGCTCGATCTGCGTCCGGCCGGCGAGCATGTCCTTGACCCGGAACTGGTCGACCTTGACGATGCCGTCGGGGAGCTCGAACCCGGCGCGGAGTTCCTTGCCGAGACCGCGCGGGACAATGCCCTCGACCTCGGCGAAATACGTCTTCAGCACCTGGAACGACGGGTGCATCAGCCGGTGACCGAGGTCGCCGTCGTTGGTGAGCAACAGGAGGCCTTCGGTGTTCTCGTCGAGACGGCCGACGTGCACGATGCCGGGCGTCTCCTCGTAACGGCCGCGCAGGTAGTCGCCGACACACGGGCGGCCTCGGTCATCGTTCATCGTGCTGTGCACGCCCTTGGGCTTGTTCAGCACGAGGTAGACCAGATCGTCGCGGACCTGGACGCGGGTGCCGTCGACGTGGATCACGGAGTTGTCCGGATCGACCCGGCGGCCGAGTTCGGTGACCACCTTGCCGTCCACGCTCACACGGCCGCGCACGATCAGGTCCTCGGCCGCGCGCCGCGAAGCGACGCCCGCCTGGGAAAGGACCTTCTGCAGCCGGACGCCGTCGGGATGCGGGTCAGATGTCATCGATGGTGTCCACTTCGGGTAGCAAAGGAGCGATGGGCGGTAGGTCGGTCAGGGACGACAGGCCCAGTCGCTCCAGGAACAGCTCGGTCGTCACGTACAGCGTGCCAGTGGTTTCGGGGTCGGCCCCGTGTTCTTCGATCAGGCCGCGTGCGAGCAGCGTCCTGATCACCCCGTCCACGTTCACACCTCGGACGGCGGCGACCCTGGCCCTGGTCACCGGCTGCCGGTAGGCGATCACGGCGAGGCTCTCCAGTGCGGCTCGCGTCAGCTTGGAACGCTGGCCGTCGAGCAGAAGCTTCTCCACGAACGGGGCATAGACGTCCCTAGTGTAGAACCGCCACCCCTCGCCGACTCGGCGCAGGTCGATTCCGCTGACCCGGTCGGTGAACTTCTGCGCCATCGTGCGCAGCGCCACCAGCACCCGCGAGACGGGCTGGCCGACCGTCTCGGCCAGCATTTCCTCACTCGCGGGCGAATCCACGACGAGCAGCAGGGACTCGAGAGCGGCCTCGAGCGCCTCGTCGGACGAGACGTCCGGGAAGTCACCGTCGCCAGCCGCCACCAGATCCGCGTCCAGCTCGGGTTCGGTCTCGGCCTGCGCCTCTGGGATCTCCGGGGTCTCCGGGGTCGCTGGGGTCTCGCTGTCTTCGGGGCTCACCCGTACTCCTCATCCTCCGCGGCGGCGCGGTCCTGTTCGGCCGCCGCCGACGCCTCCTGAACGGAACCGCCGGTCCAGCGCACGTGCAGCTCGGCGAGTGCCTCGGTCTGCTCGAACTGGACCGTCGATTCGCGGTACAGCTCCAGCAGCGCGAGGAACCGCGCCACGATCTCGACGGTGTGCTCGCAGTCTTCGACCAGCTGGCCGAACGTCGCCTGTCCCTGTTCCGCGAGCCGCAGCCGCAGCAGCGCGGCGTGCTCCCGGACCGAAACGCGGCCCATGTGCAGATGCGCGATCGACACCGTCGGCGGTGGTTTCGGCCGGAAGACCGCGACCGCGATCTCGGCGAACTTCGCCGGGTCGACGCCGAGCATCACCTCGGGCAGGAGACCGACGAACTTGTCCTCGAGCGCCACCGATCGCGGGTACCGCCGCAGCGCACCGGCTTCCAGCTCACCGAACAGCGCCGCGACCTGTTTGTACGCGCGGTACTGAAGGACGCGCGCGAACAGCAGGTCCCGTGCTTCGAGCAGGGCGAGGTCGTCTTCGCTCTCCACCTCGGCGGCGGGCAGCAGGCGCGCCGCCTTGAGGTCGAGCAGGGTGGCCGCGATGACCAGGAACTCGGTCGTCTCGTCGAGGTTCCAGTCCGAACCGAGCGCGCGGGTGTAGGCGATGAAATCGTCGGTGACCCGGTGCAACGCGACTTCGGTGACGTCGAGCTGGTGCTGCGAGATCAGCTGGAGCAACAGGTCGAACGGCCCCTCGAAGTTCGCGAGGCGCACCTTGAACTTCGACGTGCTCAGCTCTTCGCTGGCCAGTCCTTCGGGGACCATCCCGCCGTGCACGGTCTCGTGGGCGGCGGGGGTCTCCTCTTCTCCTGGCTGCTCGACTTCTCCAGGCTGCTCGACCGGCTCCGGCGGTACAGAAGCAGCCGAGGCCGGGTCGTCCATCAGTTCTCGATCTCTTTCCCGTCCTCAGCGCTCGCCCGCAATCGCTGAACGAGCACCGATTCCTCACCATGCTGGTCGAAATCCGCCAGCAGCACGGCGACCGCCTCGCGGACCAGCCTGCCGCGGTCGAGCACGAGACCGTGCTTCGCCCGGAGATTCAGCCTGGCCTGCTCCATCGCCAGCAGTTCGTCGCCGGAGACGTAGACGGTGATCTTCGCGTCGTGTTTGGTCCGCCCGGAACCGCTGCGCGCGGCACGGGTCAGTTGTTCCTTGTGTGCCTGCCCGTCGCCGTTCCCCGTTGTGCCGTTGCCATTGCCGTTTCCGTTCTCGCGAACGGGAGCCGGCTCGGGTTTCGGCGGGAGATCGAGGGCGGGGCTGGAGGTGATCCTGAACAGTTCAGAAGCTCCGGGCAGGGAAGCTCGCCTGCTCACCGAGCTATCACCTCACGAGCCAGCGCGCGATAAGCGGTCGCGCCGGCGGATTTGGGAGCCCACGTCGTGATCGGCTCGCCCGCGACCGTCGTCTCGGGGAACCGCACGGTGCGGTTGATCACCGTGTCGAACACGATGTCGCCGAATGCCTCCACCACTCTCGCCATGACCTCCTTCGAATGCAGGGTTCTCGGGTCATACATGGTGGCGAGAATCCCGGTGATGTCCAGTTTGGGGTTGAGGCGTTCCTGCACCTTCTCGATGGTGTCGATCAGGAGCGCTACGCCTCGCAGACTGAAGAACTCGCACTCCAGCGGGATGATCACACCGTCCGCGGCGGTCAGTGCGTTCACCGTCAGCAGGCCTAGCGAGGGCTGGCAGTCGACAAGAACATAGTCGTAGTCGTTCATCACCGGACGAAGGACCCGTAACAAAGTGTGTTCGCGTCCTACCTCTGCGACCAACTGCACCTCGGCCGCGGACAGATCGATATTGCTCGGCAGCAGGTCAACGCCGTCTACCCGGGTCTTGCGGACGACATCGGTGATGCTGACCGACCGCTCCATGATGACGTTGTAGACCGTCTGGTCGAGCTCGTGCGGCTGAATGCCGAGACCGACCGAAAGCGCGCCCTGCGGATCGAAGTCGACCAGGAGCACCCGGCGCCCGCATTCGGCGAGGGCGGCACCGAGGTTGATGGTCGATGTCGTCTTGCCGACGCCACCCTTCTGGTTGCACATGGCCATCACCAGGGCCGGACCGTGCCGATCCAGCGGGGGTGGTTCGGGGATCTCGCGAAGTGGACGGCCTGTCGGGCCTATGCCGTCGTTCTCGAGTTCCTTGGCGCGTTTGGCCTTGCGGCCACGGGAAGAGATCGTGTCCTCCGACGGGTCGTCACCGTCGTGATCGGCGGTGGTTGCGATGGTCACCTGGTTGAGGCTCGCCGCGGCCGAACCGGCGGACGCGGACGGCTTCGCCGGCTCGTTCGGTGTCGACATGGCGCGAAAGCTCCTTCGGCAGGGTCTGAGGCAGCCTAAGCGCGAATCCTGAATCGAGCCAAAGCGGCTCGCCGGGGCCGATCGGGTCGATTAGCCGAGTGCACGCGGATGTGCTGTCGCGTAAACCTCGCGAAGGGTGTTGACGGTGACCAGCGTGTACACCTGCGTAGTGGTCACCGAGGCGTGCCCGAGCAGTTCCTGGACCACCCGGACGTCCGCCCCGCCTTCGAGCAGATGGGTGGCGAACGAATGGCGCAACGTATGCGGGGAAACGCCGGCCGTGATACCGGCGGTTTCGGCCGTCGTCTTGAGAACCTGCCAGGCACTCTGCCGCGAAAGCCTGGTGCCGCGGGCGTTCAGGAACATCGCCGGCGTCCCGCGTCCGTGTGAGGCCAGTACCGGACGTGCCCGGACAAGGTACGCGTCCACCGCTTCGAGCGCGGGACGCCCGATCGGGACCAGGCGCTGTTTGCCGCCCTTCCCGTCGAGCAGCACGGTGCGTTCGGTTTCGTCGATGTCGTCGACGTCGAGACCGACGGCCTCGGAGATCCGCGCGCCGGTCGAGTAGAGCAGCTCCAGAAGTGCCCTGTCCCGCAAGGACCGCTCGCCTTCCGGTGGCGGAGTTTCCAATAGCTTCAGCACATCGTGGACGGGCAACGCCTTCGGCAGCCGTTTCGCCGCGGCGGGCGGGCGGACCTCGCGGGCCGGGTCGTGCTCGGTGATGCCGTCGGCGTGCGCGAACTTGTGCAGGCCCCGCACCGCGACCAGAGCCCGCGCCGCCGAAGAGGCGGCCAGCGCGCGATGTTCCTCATCGCCCTCGCGGAGCGCCGCGCCGAACGAGGTGACGTGCGCCGGGGTGACGTCGGTGAACCGGTCGACGTGGGCATGGCCGAGGTAGGCGGTGTAGCGGCGCAGATCGCGCGCGTAGCTGTCCAGGGTGTTGCGGGCGGTCCCGCGTTCGACGACCAGATGGTCGAGGTACGCGGCGACCACCTGGGCAACTCCGATACCGCCGGCCCCTGCCACACGGACACTCTAGGACCACTCGGCCGTTCTGGTGCTTCGCCGCGCTAGCCGCATTCTCGGCAAGAAACGGGTTACCTTGGGATATGGCCCAGGATCCCGACGAGGTGCGCATCGGCACTGCTGAGCGCGAGGAGGCGGCAAGACTGCTCGCCGACCACTTCAGCCAGGGAGGCTCACCCCGGACGAATACGAAGGACGCGTCCTCGCCTGCTACGAGGCGGTGACGCTGGCCGAACTTCGCCCGTTGATCACCGCCGGTGTGCTGCAGCCGGACTCCGCATGCCGTGAAGGCCTCCTTCCCTACCCTGAGAGTAGGGAAGGAGGCCTTCACGGAACGTCGTCAGAGAGAGCGCGAAGCGAACCGGCTGGGCCGGGTCTCCCAGGGCGCGTCCGCCGGACGTCCCTGTGCCGCACCGGAAAGCACCGCGTGCGCGGCCAGCACACCGCCCACGGTCGCACCGTTGATCAACTCGCCCGCCAGCGCCATCCGGACCGCCTCGGCGAGCGGGAACTTCGCCGTGACGAGGTCGGCCTCCTCCTCGCCGAGGACTTCCCTGTCCACTTCGGACAGTCCACGGGCGAGGTAGACGCGGACGACCTCGTCGGTGAAGCCGGGTGACGCCGCGATGTCGACCAGCGTCTCCCAGCGTTCGGCGCTGAGCCCGACTTCCTCGACGAGCTCACGTTTCGCCGCGCCGACGGGGTCCTCCCCCGCCTTGTCGATCAGGCCGGCGGGCAGCTCCCACAGCCGCTGTCCGATCGGGTGGCGGTACTGGTGGATCAGCGTGACCGCGCCATCGTCGTCGAGCGCTAGGACGGCGACAGCGCCGAGATGCTCGATGACCTCACGTTTGGCCGTGCCGCCGCCGGGCATCACCACCTCGTCGACCCTGAGCCCGACGACCCGTCCGATGTGGACGTCCCTTGTGGACGCGACGCTGAACTCGTGCCTACCCGGTTCGGTCACCGGGCCACCACAGGGGCTTCGGCCAGCTCGACCGGAAGCCGCTCGGCGACCTTGCGGTCCACGACCGCCTTCACGAACGCGCTGAACAACGGGTGCGGGCGGGTCGGACGGCTCTTGAGCTCCGGGTGCGCCTGCGTGCCGACGAAGAACGGGTGCTTGTCGGCGGGCAGCTCGACGAACTCGACCAGGTGGTCGTCCGGCGAGGTACCCGAGAACACCAGTCCGGCCTCGGAAAGGCGCTCGCGGTAAGCGTTGTTGACCTCGTAGCGGTGGCGGTGCCGCTCGGAGACCTCATCGTTGCCATAGGCCTTGGCGACCTGCGAACCCGGCTTGAGTTTGGCGATGTAGGCGCCGAGACGCATCGTTCCGCCCATGTCGCGTTCGCCGGCGACGACGTCGCGCTGGTCGGCCATCGTCGAGATGACCGGATTCGCGCTCGTCTCGTCGAACTCGGCCGAGTTGGCGTCGGCGATCCCGGCCAGGTTGCGAGCCGCGTCGATCACCATGCACTGCAGGCCGAGGCACAGGCCCAGCAGCGGCAGCCCGTGGGTTCGGGCGTAGGCGATCGCACCGACCTTGCCCTCGATCCCGCGCACGCCGAATCCACCAGGCACCAGCACACCGTCCACATCGGACAGTGCGGCGGCGGCTCCGGCCGGGGTCTCACAGGTGTCGGAGGCGACCCAGACGATCTGGACCTTGGCGCGGTGGGCGAACCCGCCCGCGCGCAGTGCCTCGGTCACCGAGAGGTAGGCGTCCGGCAGATCGATGTACTTGCCGACGACCGCGACCCGGACCGTCTCCGACGGGTTGTGCACGCGGTCGAGCAGGTCGCCCCACACGGTCCAGTCGACGTCACGGAACGGCAGCCCGAGGCGGCGGACGACGTAGGCGTCGAGCGCCTCGCTGTGCAGCACCTTCGGGATGTCGTAGATCGACGGAGCGTCGGGGCAGGCGATGACGGCCTCGGTATCGACGTCGCACATCAAGCCGATCTTGCGCTTGAGGTCCTCCGGCAGCTCCCGGTCCGCCCGGCAGACCAGCGCGTCGGGCTGGATACCGATATTGCGCAGCGCCGCCACCGAGTGCTGTGTCGGCTTGGTCTTGAGCTCGCCCGACGGGGCCAGGTAGGGCACCAGCGAGACGTGCAGGAAGAAGCAGTGATCCCGGCCGACGTCGTGGCGGACCTGACGGCAGGCCTCCAGGAACGGCAGCGACTCGATGTCGCCGACGGTGCCGCCGACCTCGGTGATCACGACGTCCGGGCTGTTCCCGTCCTCGTCAGCGCCGGCGGCGGCGGTGATCCTGGCCTTGATCTCGTCGGTGATGTGCGGGATGACCTGCACGGTGTCGCCGAGGTACTCACCCCGGCGCTCCTTGGCGATGACCTCGGAGTAGACCTGCCCGGTGGTGACGTTGGCCTTGCCGTCGAGGGACCGGTCGAGAAAACGCTCGTAGTGGCCGATGTCCAGATCGGTTTCGGCGCCGTCGTCCGTGACGAACACCTCACCGTGCTGGAACGGGTTCATCGTGCCTGGATCGACATTGAGGTACGGATCCAGCTTCTGCATCGTGACCCGGAGCCCACGTGCGGTAAGGAGCTGACCCAGGCTGGAAGCCGTGAGTCCCTTACCCAGAGAGGAGGCAACGCCTCCGGTGACAAAGACATACTTGGTAGCCCGCGACTGAAGTCCCACGGGCTTCCACCTTATCGCACGTCCGCCGATGCGCTCACCGGCCACGCCGCAAGCGTCCGATGGAGTGGAAAACCGATACCCTCGCGGCGTGACAGACGCGCGCGACACCTGGACGGCGCCGGTCGCGGAGGGTCCGCTCGACGCGGACATCCGCGTCCCCGGCTCGAAGTCGATCACCAACCGGGCCTATGTGCTCGCCGCGCTCGCCAGCGCGCCGACCCGGGTGCGCAGGCCGCTGGATTCCCGTGACGCTCGGCTGATGCTCGGCGCACTGTCCGCGCTCGGCTCCCATTCGCAGGAGAGCATCGACGGATACCTGGTGCACCCGCTCGGACCCGGCCGCGTGCATCCCGACGAGACCGTGCGGGTCACGCTCGGCAACGCCGGTACGGTCGCCCGGTTCACGCCCGCGCTCGCCACACTGGGCACCGGCCCGGTGCTGTTCGACGGCGACGAGGCGATCCGTCGCCGCCCGATCAAGCCACTGCTGGACGCGCTGCGCGAAGTCGGGGCTCGGATCGACGACGACGGCCGGGGCGCGCCGCCGTTCACCGTGCACGGCGAAGGCGGGCTGCCCGGCGGGAAGGTCGAGCTGGATTCGTCGGCGTCGAGCCAGTTCCTCTCCGCCCTGCTGCTCGCCGGGCCGACGTTCGAACAGGGCGTGACGGTGCGTCTGGTGGGCGGCAATCCGCCCAGCGAGCCGCATATCGCGATGACGGTGGACATGCTGCGCCGCTTCGGCGCCACAGTGGACCGTGACGGCGCCGAATTCCACGTCGCCCCCACCCGGCTTTCGTGCCCCGAGTACGTCGTCGAGCCGGACCTCTCGACAGCCGCCCCGTTCGTCGCCGCCGCGGTCGCGACAGGCGGCACGGTGCGCGTCGCGGGCTGGCCGGAGCGGACGACTCAGCCCGGTGACTGGCTCAGGAGCCTGCTGCCGGTGCTCGGCGCGACGGCCGAACTCGACGCCTCCGGGCTGACGGTCACCGGTGGCTCCGCGATCCCCGGCGTCGAACTGGATCTGCACGAGGTCGGCGAGCTGACCCCGGTGATCGCCGCGCTGCTGTGCTTCGCCGAAGGTCCGTCGGTCATCTCCGGTGTCGCGCATCTGCGCGGCCACGAGACCGACCGGCTGACCGCGCTGGCCACGGAGCTTTCCTCGCTCGGCGCCGACGTCCGCGAAACCGAGGACGGCCTGCGGATCACGCCGGCGCCGCTGCACGGCGGGAAGTTCCGCACCTACGACGACCACCGGCTCGTGATGGCCGCCGCCGTCCTGGGGTTGCGGGTCGAAGGCGTCGAGGTGGAGAACCCGGAGACGGTCGGGAAGACCTACCCCGGGTTCGTCGGCGCGTGGACCTCGATGCTGGGCTAGCCCAGACCGCCCGCGAAAGGCGTGCCACGCCACTGGTCGATCATCGGTTTGAGGCCTTCCACGAGCATCGGTAGCTCCGGCGCCATCGAGAGGCACGCGATCAGCTGCAGCAGGCTCACCGCTTCCAGTGTCCTGAGCACGCGTTCGTCCGCCTTGCGCAGGCCCAGCGCTTCGGCGGCGGCGTTGTAGGCCTCGATGCCCTCGGGACCGTTGAAAGCGAGGTCGCGCTCGATCGGACCGCGATTGACCAGTTCGAAGTCGGCGTAGAGCTCGCCGTCAGGGGTGGCGATCAGGTTGTAGCCGGGCGCGTCGCCGTGGATCGGCTGGACGGTGGCATCCGGGAAGGCCACGGCGAACGCATCCTCCGATTCGAGGATCGGCCTGAACACGTCCCATTCCCGGCGGGCGCGGTCGAGGTCGGCGGGATCGAGCAGGTCCGGCCGGTCTTCAAGCTGAGCGAAGCCGTCGGGGATGAATGGGTCGAGCCCGTTCAGGAACGCCAGGTCGCCCGGATATTCGCGGAGCGCGGCGTGCAGCTTCGCGACGACCTCGGCCGAGCGCTCCGGGGTGATCTCGGCGTCCTTGATGTGCTCGACGAACTGCCAGAACGTCATCGAGAAACCGTCGCGCTGTACAGGTTCCGCGGGCACGAGCGGGCTCGGCGGGACGACGGGGTGCCCTTTTTCCGCGAGCCAGCCGGTGACGGCGAGTTCTCGCCGCTGATCGATCAGCTGGATCTCCGGTGTGGTCGTCCGCGGCAGCACTGTCGGCACGCGCACGATCACGGGCGAGGGCGCCAGCCGCACGATGACGGAGAAGACGTCGTACAGGACCTCGGGTTCCTCGACGGTGATGCCGAGATCGCGACCGGCGGAAACGGCGGCGGCCACCGCCCGCGAGGTGCGGGCGGCCCGGTGTTCATCGGTGATCATGCCCCGAGTTTGTCATGCATGCTTTGCCCGCGGTTCATCCTTTTCGCGAGGATCAGCCCGCCGAGCGCTCGCCGTCGTCCTCCGGGAACAACGCCCTCAGCGTGACCCCGCGGTTGACCCGCACATGCTCGACGGCGTGGGCCCGTGCGCTGTCCGCGTCTCCCGACGCGATCGCCTCGTACAGGCCGCGGTGCTCGTCCAGCAGCTCGCCCCAGTGCTCGTTCTGGCTGGTCAGCCAGCGCAACCGGCCTTCGAGCGGCTTCAGGATCTCCCACAGCAGCCCGTTGCCCGAGATTGCGACAATCTCGTCGTGGAAGCGCGTGTTGAGCTTGGTGATCTGAGCCGGGTCGCCGCTTTCGGTCGCGCGCGCAGCCTCGGCGAGCAGGCGTTCGAGCGCGCGGAGCTCCGGCTTGCCCGCCCGTTCGGCGGCGAGGCCGGCGGCGAGGCCTTCAAGCGCTTCCCGGACGTCGAAGAGCTCCTCGACGTCGGCCCGCGCGAGCTGCCGGACGACGATCCGCCGCGGGGACTGCACGGCGAGGAAGCCTTCCGCCTCCAGGCTCCGGATGGCCTCGCGCACCGGAACCCGGGACACACCGAGATCCTCGGCCAGTTCGCGTTCGACCAGCCTGTCGCCCGGCTTCAACCGGCCGGTGAGAATCCGTTCACGCAGCTCTTCCCGGACCCGTTGCCGGGTCGCGGCCAGCGGCTGCCGCGGTGCTTCCTCGGCCACCCGACCCCCTCGCTCAACACTGCCGTAATAGCTCGTAACCCGAGTTTATCGGGACAAGTCTTGACGGCAGACCATCGCGGGGCGATATTTGGGATGCCAAAAGTTTGGGATACCAAACTGGCCGGGCGTTGCACGTCCCACGTCGATCGGAGGCCCGCATGACCGCCGCCCCAGCCACCGAAACGCCCGCGGAAGCCAAGTCTGATCCCCGGCTCTGGAACGAGGATCTCGCCCCGGCGAAAGAACGCCGCTGGAAGGTCTACGACATCTTCGCACTGTGGATGTCCGACGTGCACAACCTCGGCAACTACACGTTCGCGGCCGGCCTGTTCGTGCTCGGGCTTTCGGCCTGGCAGGTGTTCACCGCGCTGCTGACCGGCTTCGTGATCATCTATTTCGGCATGAACCTGATGGGCCGCATCGGGCAGAAGACCGGTGTCCCGTTCCCCGTGGTCGCCCGCATCAGCTTCGGCACCTTCGGCGCGAACCTGCCGGCCCTGATCCGCGCGATCATCGCGATCTTCTGGTACGGCATCCAGACCTACCTCGCCTCGGTGGCCATCACGCTGCTCGTCCTCGCCATCGACCCCGGCCTGAAACCGTTGACAGAGGTCGGTTTCCTCGGTCTCCACGCACTCGGCTGGATCTGTTTCATCGCGCTCTGGCTGGCACAGGCGCTGGTGCTGACGCGCGGTATGGAATCCGTGCGCAAGTTCCAGGACTGGTGTGGTCCCGGCATCTGGGTCGTGATGATCGCGCTCGCGGTCTGGGTACTGGCCGCCGCCGACTGGAACATCTCCCTGACCAGCAACCCGAAAGCGCTCTCGACCGGTGAGCAGGTCCGGCAATGGTTCGGCGCGGTGGGGCTGATCCTGTCGATCTACGGCACGCTGATGCTCAACTTCTGCGACTTCTCCCGGTTCGCGCCGAACCAGAAAACGGTGCGGCGCGGTAACTTCTGGGGACTGCCGATCAACTCGACAGCCTTCGCGCTGCTCTCGGTGCTCGTGACCGCGGGCAGCCTGCAGGTGTTCGGCGAAGCCATCACCGACCCCGCCGAGCTGCTCGCGCGCATCGACAACACCCCGGTGCTGATCATCGGCGCGCTGACCTTCGCCATCGCCACCATGGGCGTCAACATCGTCGCGAATTTCGTTTCGCCCGCCTACGACCTGGCCAACATCTGGCCGAAGCGGATCACCTTCACCCTCGGCGGGATGATCAGCGCGGTCGCGGCATTGTGCGTGCTGCCGTGGAAGTTGTACTCCTCCCCCGCTGTGATCAACTACTTCCTCGGCGGGCTCGGCGCCTTCCTCGGGCCACTGTTCGGGATCATGATCGTCGACTACTACCTGGTGAAACGCCGCAGGATCGACGTCGAGAAGCTGTTCGTCGTCGGCTCCGATTCGCCGTACCACTACAAGCGCGGCGTGAACCCGTTGGCACTGGCCACCTTCCTGCCGACGGCCGCGCTTTCCGCGGTCATCGCGCTCGTCCCGTTCTTCGCACCGGCGGCGCCGTACTCGTGGTTCATCGGCACCGCCTCCGCTGCCGCGCTCTACCTGGTGGTGTCCCGGAAACAGCGGATCGCGTGATGCGGATCCTGGTCACCAACTGCAACACCACCGAGGCGATGACCAAGGAGATCGAGGCCGGGGCGAGGGCCGCGGCGAGTCCCGGCACCGAGATTCTGGCCAGAACCCCGTTGTGGGGACCGGAATCCGCGGAAGGCTGGCTGGACAGCTTCCTGAGCGCGGCCGCCGTCCTCGATCTCCTGAACGGGCTGGACGAGCAGTTCGACGCGGTCGTGATGGCGGGCTTCGGCGAGCACGGCCGGGAAGGGGCACGGGAACTGCTCGACGTCCCGGTCGTCGACATCACCGAAGCCGCCGCACACCTGGCCTGTCTGCTGGGAAGACGCTACGGCGTGGTGACCACTTTGGACCGTACGTGCGGGCTCATCGAGGACAGCCTGCACGCGTCGGGCGTCGCGCGGAACTGCGTCGGTGTCCTCGGTGCCGGACTCGGAGTGCTCGAGCTGACCGACGAGCGCCGGACGGAATCCGCGCTGCTGACAGCTGGGCGACGCGCACGGGACGCGGGTGCGGAGGTGCTCGTCCTCGGGTGCGCCGGAATGACCGGGCTCGACCGCAGAATCGCCGCGATGCTGGACATTCCGGTCATCGACGGCGTCGCGGCCGCGGTCCGGCTGGCCGAATCCCTGGTGGCGCTCGGCCTCAAGACCAGCCGGGCCGGTTCCTACGCCCGTCCCCTACCCAAGACCCGGCTCTGGCCCACGTAACTCCCGCAATTAGTCCTCTAGTTGCGGTGGGTCAGTTGCCGGCGGTGGAGATACCGGGCGCGGGGGCCTGTGCGTTGCCCGCGGTGCCATACCGCCCGGCGCCGCCTTCGAGCTGCTCGCGGACCGCCATGAGCGTGGTGACCCGGCCCGCCGCGGTGTCCGCGTTGTCCACAGTGGACAGAATCGCCGTCGCCGAGGTGTCCGCGCGCACGACGCCGACCGCACCGGTGCCATCGGCCGAACCGGCGCCGCCCGCCAGGACGGTTCCGGCGCCGGACCGGTCGAGTTGCGCCGCGAACCTGGCCACGGTGGACGCCCGGTCGCCCGCGCCGTCGCCGGAGAACTTGGAGCCGGTGAGCACGATCGCGAGCTGGGCCGGCTTCACGTCCTGGCTGGCCTTGACGAAACCGCCGTCGGTGAGCCCGCCGATCGCGGCGGCCAGCTCCACCGGCGTGGACTGCTGCTGCGCGGTGTCCTTGTTCAGCAACGCCACCGAGCCGAGCAGTGCCCCGGCAAGAGTGCCGGGATCACCCGCGGTCGGGAACTGCACTCCGGCCGGCTGCAGCCGCGTGACGATGTCGCGCAGCTGATCGGATCGCATCGGGTCGGAGAACGCTTCGGTCAGCTGGATCTCCCCGGTGACGGCGGCACCCGACTGCCCGATGAGCTGCTTGAGCGCATCACGATCGCTGGGCTTCGCGTCCTCCGTGGTCACCAGCACCACCGACCGCTTGTCCAGCTGGCCCGCGACGATCTTGGGGCCCATCGCGCCGGCGAACACGTCCGCGTCGCCGAGGCGGGCGTTGAGTGTGTTGCGCTGCGCCTCCAGATCCGCCACCTGAGTACCGAGATCCTCTTTCTGGTCGGCGAGACCGGAAAGGAGGGAACCGTTCAGCGCCGTCGACCCGAGCACCACCCCGATGGCCAGTGCCAGGAAGCAGGCGGCGATGGAAACGATGTGGTACCGCAGAGAAATCACTGGAAAAGCCCCTTGCCCCACGCGATGAACGAATTCCAGGTGTCGCGGATCCAGTCGAGGTAGACCGAACCCACGTCGGAGACCAGCAGGGCCGCCGCGACGACCACGAGCGCCGCTACGACGAGCAGGACGATGGCGCCGATCGAGACGCGGCTGCGGTGCAGGGTGGCGACCGCCTTGCCGTCCACCAGTTTCGTGCCGAGCTTCAGGCGCGTCAGGAAGGTCGACGGGTTGGACCCGGACCGGCCGTGGTCGAGGAATTCCCGCAGTGTCGCCTGGAAGCCGACGGTGACCACCAGGCTCGCCTCGTGTGCGTCGGCAAGCAGCAGCGCCAGATCCTCGGCGTTGCCCGTTGCCGGGAAGGTGACCGCGCCGATCCCGAGGTCCTGGATACGTTCGACGCCTGGCGCGTGACCGTCCGGCTGCGCCGGGACCACGACCTCACCACCGCTGCGGAGCGTTTCGGCGCCGATTCCGTGCGGATCACCGACGATGACGTCCGGCTGATATCCCTGCGCGCGCAGCGTGTCCGCGCCGGCGTCGACCCCGATGAGCACGGGCCGGTGTTCGGAAATGTACTTCTTGAGTTTCTTGAGGTCTTCGGCGTGCCCATTGCCGCCCGCGACCACGAGCGCGTGCCGTTCCTTGAGCGGAACCCGGATCTCCGGTACACCGACCCCGTCGAGAATGAGACTGCGTTCGCGGCGGAGGAATTCGATGGTGTTGGCGGAGAAGGCCTCAAGCTGGGTGGACATCCCGGCCTTGGCTTCGATCATCAGATCCGCGATGCTTTCCCGCGTCTGCTGGATTCCCGAAGCGAGCTGGCGCTCTCCGATATAGACGACGCCTTCGTGCAGACGGAGTTTCGTCCCGTCCTTGACCTTGCGCAGCAGTTCCCCGCCGACCGAATCGACGAGCGGGATCCCGGCTTCCAGGAGGATCTCCGGACCCAGGTTGGGGAATCTGCCCGAGATCGACGGCGACGCGTTGACCACGCCCGCGACTTCGGCCTCCACCAAGGCATCGGCGGTCGACCGGTCGAGGTCGAGCTGATCCAGCACGGCGATGTCACCAGGGCTCAGCCGGCGCAGGAGTTCGCGCGCGCGCCTGTCGACCCTGGCGACGCCGGTGATCCCGGGAAGGGCCTCGTGGTTCCGCGTGAGTAAGCCGGTGAGCTTCATGCGACCGATAGTGACAAACCTACAGGGCCTTCGTCATCCGCCACGCCGAAGAAAACACACCGATTAACCCACACCGGTTCCGGCCACTCCGCTTGTCCTACGAATGGGTTCACCCGGCTCCGGAGCGTTATTTCGTCCGCGCCGGCGATGACCAACGAGTCCTTTTTCGACACTTTCGAACAACGCGGCCGCTCGCCCGGCGGTTTCCGAGGCCCAGCGCCCGGTGCTGAGCAGTCCGAGAACCACGACACCGAGACCGAGCCCGAAAATCAGCCACCACACGCCCTGTTCCGCATCGGTGAAGGCCGTTCCGTTCCGGGTGGACACCGATCCCACGATCGTTCCGGAGATCGCGACGCCGAGGGTGGCGCCGGTCTGCCGTCCCGCGGAGGGCAGCGACGCGGCGACCCCGACCATCGACGCGGGCATCCCGGAAACCGCGGTGTTGGTGATCGGCGTATTGACGGTGCCGAGGGCGACCCCGAACACCAGATAGATGGCGAGCAGAGCAGGTAACGGCGTGGTCGGGCCTATCCAGAGCGAGACGAAACCGCCCAGCGCCAACGCGGTCCCGGAGATCACCAGCGGCAGCCGGGGCCCCCGCCCGCCGACGAGCCTGCCGGTGATGGGCGAGAGCACGACCACGAGCAGCCCGAACGGGAGCAGGCACAGCCCGGCGGTCAGCGCCGGCATCCCACGTACGTCCTGCAGATACTGGGTGGTCACGAACAGGAACGCGGTGAACCCGCACAAGGCGAAGACCGCGATGAGGATCGCCGAGCTGAACGACACGCTCCGGAACAGACGTAGCTCCAGGAGCGGATCGCCACGGCGCGGTTCGTAGGCGACGAGGCCCGCCACGCCGAGCGCGGCGACGGCGAGGAGGCCGAGGATGACCGGTGACGTCCAGCCAAGGCTCCCGGACTCGATGATCGCGTAGACGACGCTGCCAAGCACGACGATCACCAGTAGCTGACCGACCGGATCGAACCGGCGCGCCCTTGCCGCGCGAGTCTCGGGCACGAACAGCGCGGTGGACACGATCGCGACGGCCACGATCGGCACGTTGATCCAGAACACGGAATGCCAGCCGAACCCGTCGACCAAGGCGCCGCCGAGGATCGGTCCGAGCGCCAGCGAAAGCCCGGTGATCGAGCCGAACACGCCGATCGCCCTCGCCCGCTCCGCGGGGACGGGGAACGTGGTGGCGATGATCGCCATCGCGACCGGGTTCAGCATCGTGCCGCCGACCCCCTGCAGCGCACGCGCCGCGATCAGCCACTCGATGCTCGGCGCCAGCGCGCACAGCAGCGAGCCGAGCCCGAAGGCGGCCAGGCCGATCTGGAAGACCCGCTTGCGGCCGAACCGATCGGCGGTGGACCCGGCCAGCAACAGGAAGCAGGACAGCACCAGGGTGTACGCGTCGACCGTCCACTGTAGACCGGACACCGACGCGCCAAGGTCGCTGCGGATCGCGGGCAGCGCGACGTTGACGATGGAAATGTCCATCACCACGATGAGCACGCTGGCGCAGCAGATCGCGAGCACCAGGAACCGGCGAGGAGCCTGGTTCCCGGGCGTTGACGCACTCATGAGGACGACGCTAGGCGCTGGTGCGCGCTCGAGGTCAACCCTCGCCTGCTCACTTGGTCTTCTTGCGCTTCCCACCACGACGGGACTTGGGCTTGTCCGGCGCGCTCTTGTCCGCCTCGGCGACGGCGAGCAGTTCCTCCGCGTGCGCGCGGCCGGTCTCGGTGCTCTCCATACCGGCCAGCATCCGCGCGAGCTCGACGACGCGCTCCGACTGTTCGAGCACGCGCACGCCGCTGCGGGTCACCCCGCCGCTGGTGCCCTTGTCCACCACCAGGTGCTGGTCCGCGAACGCGGCCACCTGGGGCAGGTGCGTGACGACCAGGACCTGGTGACTGCGCGCCAGCCGGGCGAGCCGCCTGCCGATCTCGACCGCGGCGCGGCCGCCGACTCCGGCGTCGACCTCGTCGAACACCAGGGTCTGCACGGTGTCCGCGTGGGCGAGCACGACCTCGATCGCGAGCATGACCCGGGAGAGTTCACCGCCGGACGCGGCCTTGTGCACCGGCAGCGGCGGCGCGCCGTTGTGCGCGCGCAGCAGCAGCTCGACGTCGTCGACGCCGTCCGGGCCGGCGTGCACCAGCCTGCCGTCGACCTTCAGCGCGTGCGAGTCGCTTTCGTCCACCGTGCGCCGCTCGACGGTGATCTCGATTTCCGCCTGCCCCATCGCGAGCCCGGCCATCTCGGCCGTGATCGCCTCGGCCAGTTCGGCGGCCGCTTCGACGCGGGCCTCCGAAAGCCCGGACGCGTGCTCGGCGAGCTTTCCCGCCAGCTCGTCGCGGCGGGCGGCCAGTTCTGCGAGGGCCTCCTCGGAAGTGTCCATAGTGGACATACGGCGACGAGCGTCCTCCGCCCAGGCGAGCACGCCGTCCACATCGGCGGCGTATTTCCGGGTCAGCCGCTTCAGATCGGCCTGGCGCGCGAGCACCTTCTCCAAGAGCGCCGGGTCGGCGTCGAGAGAGTCGAGGTAGCTACCGAGTTCGGTCCCGACCTCGGACAGCAGGACGGACGCCTCATCGAGACGGGGCGCCAGGTCCCGCAGCACGGCGTCCTCGGAACCCGCGAGCTGCCGGGTGGCCTCACCGATCAGCCCGAGCGCGCCCGGTGCGTCCGGATCACCGTCGGCCGATCCCGAGACGGCTGCCTGTGCCGCACTGGCCGCGGAACGCAGCTCATCGACGGCGGCGAGTCGTTTGATCTGCTCGGTCAGCTCGGTGTCCTCACCGGGCTCCGGCGCGACGGCGTCGATTTCGGCGAGACCGTGGCGCAGCAGGTCGGCCTGCTGGGCCATCTCGCGGGAGCGGTTGGACCGCTCACTCAGCTCGGCGACGACGGACAGCCATTCGTCGCGGACCGCGCGGTACTCCTCGAGCGGCTCGGAGACCGCCTCACCGGCGAACCGGTCGATCACCGCGCGTTGCTCGGCGGGACGCAGCAGCCGCAGCTGGTCGTTCTGCCCGTGCACCGCGATCAGCTGCTCGGACAGATCCGCCAGCACACCGACCGGCACGGATCGTCCGCCGAGGTGGGCACGGGACCGGCCGTCGACCGAGACCGCGCGCAGCGCGATGACGCTGCCGTCCTCGTCGACCTCGGCACCGGCGTCGGTGACGATCCGGGTGGCGCCCTCGGCTCCGCCCAGCTCGAACCGGCCTTCCACGAAGGCCTTCAGCATTCCCGTCCGCACCTTGGACACTTCGGCTCGGCCGCCGGAGAGCAGGTGCAACCCGCTGACGACCATCGTCTTGCCCGCGCCCGTTTCACCCGTGACCACGGTGAAGCCACGGTGCAGTTCCAGCAGGGCGTCCTCGATCACTCCGAGGCCTTGGATGCGCATCTCGGCCAGCACGACGCCCACCGTAGCTGCCCACCCCGACCAATCCCGCACCCGCCACGTTATGAACGGATCTTTCATAACAAATTCTGTTATGAAAGATCCGTTCATAACAGCTCAGCGAGCGTGGCGCTCCCGCCAGCCCTTGATCGGCAACGAGAACTTGTGCACCAGCCGGTCGGTGAACGGGCCCTCCCAGAGCCGCACCAGCCGCACCGGGACACGGCCGCAGGTCACGCGGACGGTCGCACCCGCTGGCAGATCGAAGGTCCGCGATCCGTCGCAGGTCAGGACGGCGGGCGAGCCGTCCGGATCGATGGCGACGGTGATCTCCGAGTCGCGTGAGACGACGAGTGGCCGCGAGAACATCGCGTGCGCGTTGCTCGGCACCACCAGCAGCGCCTGGACATCCGGCCAGATGATCGGACCGCCCGCGGAGAACGCGTACGCCGTCGAGCCGGTCGGAGTGGCGCACAGGACGCCGTCGCAGCCGAAGGACGACACGGGCCGGCCGTCGACCTCGATGAGGGCGTCCAGCACCCGCTCCCGCGAGCTCTTCTCGACGCTCGCCTCGTTGAGCGCCCAGGTCTGCAGGACCTCTTCGCCGTCGATGCTGGCCGAGACGTCGACGGTCATCCGCTCTTCGACCTGGTAGTCGCCGTCCACCGCCCGCTGGACCGTGTCGGCGAGCTTGTCCGAGTCGGCCTCGGCGAGGAACCCGACGCGGCCGAGGTTCACGCCGAGCACCGGGACGGCGTTCGGCCTGGCCAGTTCGGCCGCGCGGAGCAACGTCCCGTCGCCGCCGAGTACGAACACCAGCTCTGTCCCGGCGGCGGGATCCTCCTCCGGTGCCATGACCGTGCAGGGCCCGCCGATGCCGCCATCGGCCTCCAGCATCTGCTTGACGTCCTCGTCGAGTACCCGGAGCCGGACACCCGCCTTGGCGAAGCGTGCCGACACCTCGTGTGCCGCGTCTCGAGTCGCGTCCCGGTCCGGGTGCACGACGAGCAGCACCTCGCGATCGCTCATTGGGGTCCCTCCAGGACTGCGGTCCGGACGAGCCGCTCGGCGTCGATGCCGGCGTCCTCTCCGGCCCCATGGGTAAGCCAGACGAAGTATTCGACGTTCCCGGACGGCCCGGGCAGCGGGCTCGCGACCACGCCGCGCAGCCGCAGATCCAGCTTCTCGGCTTCGGCGAGCACGCCCAAAACGGATTCGACCCGGAGTTCCGGGTCCCGGACCACACCACCGCTGCCGAGCCGGTCCTTACCGACCTCGAACTGCGGTTTCACCATCGGCACCAGA
The DNA here is from genome assembly GCA_963766045.1 of uncultured Actinomycetota bacterium. Lineage (GTDB taxonomy): Bacteria > Actinomycetota > Actinomycetes > Mycobacteriales > Pseudonocardiaceae > Amycolatopsis. The sequence continues at coordinate 96,992 of CAVXYN010000007.1, forward strand.
TCGGCGCCGTCCCGTGCGCAGGCGGCCAGCGCGGGCAGCACGATTTTGAGCGAGATGAACGACAGGTCCCCGACCACGAGGTCGACCTGCCCGCCGAGATCTTCGGGGGTCAGGTTGCGGACGTTGGTCTTGTCGAGGACGACCACCCGGTCGTCGGTGCGCAGACGCCAGTCGAGCAGACCGCGTCCGACGTCGGCGGCGATGACCGTCTCGGCGCCGTTGCGCAGGAGGACGTCGGTGAACCCGCCGGTCGAAGCGCCGGCGTCGAGACAGCGCTTCCCTTCGACGGAAAGGCCTTGCGGGGTGAACGCGGTGAGCGCGCCCAGCAGTTTGTGCGCGCCGCGAGAGGCCCAGCCCGGGTCGTCGGCGTCGCGCACCACGATCGGCGCGCCGGCCTCGACCCCGGTCGCGGGTTTGGTGGCGACCATCCCGCGCACACTGACCTTGCCCTCGGCGATCAGGGCGGACGCCTGCTCGCGTGAACGAGCGAGACCGCGCCGTACGAGCTCCGCGTCCAGGCGGGCGCGTTTGGGCACGCGGTCAGACCTTGTCGATGGTGGTCAACGCCACCGTCAGCTCGGTGTGCACGGCTTCGAAACGGTCGACGTGCTCTGCGAGCGGCAGGTTGGCGAGGTCGTCCAGACCGGCGACGGCCTCGTCGATCCCGGCACGCGGGTCGGTCTCCTGCTGCTCGAATTGGTCTTCCACGACCGGAGGCCGCGCGGGCGGAGGCCCAGGCACCGGGGGTCGCGGAACGGGGTACTGGTGGTCTTGCACCCCACCAAGTTAGCAGCGTGACTCAGCCAAGGCGCAGCTCGGCGAGCGCGGCGCGAGCCGTGTCACCCTCGCCGCGGACGGCCGTGATCCCGGATTCCCAGGCCACCGCGCACAACGCCCGCAGCAGGTCCAACGCTTGTCCTTCACCCTCGGCGACCAGCACGCCGTCGTCGACCTCCACCCGCCAACCGGGTTTGGGACCGATCTCGAGCAGGTCGGCACGCTGGGTCAGCCCGGTCAGATCCGCCGCGAGGTACCGAGGCCGCTCCGCGGCAGTCGCCTTGAGCAGGGATTCGGCGTTGTCGACACCGGTCAGGACGACCAGCGAATCGACCCCGGCAGCCACCGCGCCTTCGATGTCGGTGTCGAGCCGGTCGCCGACGACGAGCACCCGCTCCGCCGCCGCGGACTCGGCCGCGGTGGTGAACAGCAGCGGCGCCGGTTTGCCCGCGACGAGCGGTTCGGTGCCGGTCGCCATGCGCAGGGCGGCGACCATCGAACCGTTGCCGGGCAGCAGGCCTCGTTCGGTGGGCAAGGTGGCGTCGACGTTGCAGGCCACCCAAAGCGCACCCGCGCGAATGGCGATACAGGCCTCGGCGAGCGCCGCCCAGGTGTTCTCCGGGGAATGCCCCTGAACCACCGCGGCCACCTCGGGCCCGGCCTCGCGCACGGGGCGCAGACCGGCCGAAGTGACCTCGGCGGCAAGGGATTCGGTACCCACGACGAGCACGACGGCGCCCGGTGGCAGCCGCTCGCCCAACAGGACAGCGGCCGCCTGAGCGCTCGTGTGGACCTCGTCCGGCGTGGCCGCGAGGCCGAGAGCCTCGAGATGCGCCGAGACGTCCTCCGGTGCCTTGGAGGCGTTGTTCGTGACGTACCGGACCGCGGTCCCGTGGTCACGCACCGCCTTGACGGCCTCCGGGGCGCCGGGGATGACCTGGCTGCCGTGATAGACCGTGCCGTCGAGGTCGAACAGGACCGCGTCGTACCCGGCCGACAGGGCGTCAGCCATTCGTGATGTCCGCGGCGCGCTCGGCTGCGTCGGTCTCGTCCTCCTCATCGGCCTCGGCCGCGTTGAGGAACCAGCGGATCGCCTCTTCCTTGCGGTCGGCGGCGGCGAGGTTGTCGGCGTAGGCGTAGAAGAGCCGCGCGCTCCACGGATCGCGCTTCTCCGCCTTGAGGTCGTCGCTTTGCAGGGAGACGACGGCCGCGTCCAGCTGACCGAGGTCGCGACGGGCGCCGGCGGCGACGATCGCGAGCTCGATCTGGGTCGCCTTCGGCAGACGCTCCTTGTCGACCTCCTTCGCGAGGTCCAGCGCCCGCTCCGGACGTCCGATGGCGCGCTCGGCGTCGGCGATGATCGCGATATGGTCGTCGGACCGGGTCATCCGGCGGACGGCCCGCAGCTCAGACAGGGCGTCGGACCAGTTGCCGGCGTGGTAGGCCACCAGGCCGAGCGCCTCACGGACGATCGGCACCCGCGAGGCCTTCGCCTTCGCGTACTTGGCGTGCTCGAGCGCGGCCTCGGGGTCGCTGTCGATCAGCCCGCCCGCGGCGACGAGGTGCTTGCCGACGGTCTCCGCGAGCCCCTTGGGGAGGGTGCGCAGTTCGCGACGCGCCTCTTCGTCGAGGTCGGAGAACTCGATGCCTTCGGGCAGTTCCGGGGCCTCGAGCAGCTCGCGCGCCAACGTCTCGTCGTCGACCGGCTTGTCCTCGGTGCGCGGCGCGGAACGGAAGTCCTTGCGGCCCTCGTAACGGTCACGCTGGGGACGGTCGTCGCGCTTGCGCTCATACCGGCCTTCGCCACGGGACTCGGTCCGCCGGTCGTCACGACGGTCGTCGTTGCGCCGCTCGGGGCGGCTGTCGGATCGTCGCTCGGGGCGGCTGTCAGAGCGGTTGTCGAAGCTCTTGCGCTCGTCGCGGTGGCCACCGGTGCGGCGGTCTCCCGAGGACGGGCCGCGCCGGTCGTTGTTGTCACGGCGATCGTTGTTGTAGCCGCCGGAACGGGAGCCGCCGCGATCGTCGCGATAGGACGGACGCCGGTCATCCCGGCTGTCACGGCTATCGCGGTTGTCACGGGTATCGCGGTCGCCGTACGACTTGCTCTGGGGACGGCCTTCGTAGCGGCCGGTCGACGAACGGTTGTCGTACCGGCCGCGGTTGTCGGAACGTTCGCCGGAGCGGTTGTCCGAGTTGTAGCCGGAGCGGGCGGGACGGCTGTCGGACCGCTTCTCGTACCTGCCCTCGGAGCGGTTGTCCGAACGGTTGTCGTACCGCTTTTCGGAGCGATTGTCCGAACGGCTGTCCGACTTGTTGTCATAGCGCTTCTCGGAACGGCCCTCGGAGCGGTAGCCGCCACCGCGCTCGCCGCCACGGCCGTCACGCCGGTCGTCCGAGCGGTAGCCGCCACGCCGGTCACCGTCGCGGCCGCCGGAGCGGTCGTCACGACGGTCGCGGTCGCCGAAGGAACCCCGGCGGTCGTCGTTGTGGCGAGGACGGTTCTCGTCACGTCCCTGGCCGCCGAAACGGCCACCGGAACGCTGGTCACGGGGGCCGTCGCCACTGCGGGCGGGCTTGCCGGCGTAACCGCCACCGAGCCACCGGAGCCACCGGTACCGCGGGCGCCACGGTCGTCACGGCGAGGACGGCCCTGATAGCCACCGTCGCGGCCGCCTCGATCCTGTCGTCCGCCGGCGGAACCGCGCCGGTCACCTCGCTGCGAGTCAGACCGGCCTCCGCGGGGACTTTCGTCCCGGCGACCCGACCGGCCGGACGCGCCATCATCTGAGTCACGTCGACCGAACTCGGACACCTGGCCTCCTGCCACTATTGAAAAGTCTTGATGCTCGCCCACCCGCAGGGTGAGCCAACGGACCATTCTAGTCCGTCCTGAGACACGAAAAGAGACAGGGCCCTGACCTGGGGAGAACCTGAGGGGTTCTCAACCCTGGCCAGGACCCTGTCCTGAAGTTAGTCCGGCGGTGTCCTACTCTCCCACAACCCTTCGGTTGCAGTACCATCGGCGCTGTCAGGCTTAGCTTCCGGGTTCGGAATGGGACCGGGCGTTTCCCTGACGCTATGACCACCGAAACACTGTGAAACAACACAAGCGTCTGGCTTGGTGTTTCAGAGCTGTAGAGTGGATGCGTAACATCTTTGTGGGCAAGTCCTCGGCCTATTAGTACCAGTCAACTCGATAACACATTACTGTGCTTCCATTTCTGGCCTATCAACCCAATGGTCTGTTGGGGGCCTTAACCCACAAGGGGTGGGATACCTCATCTTGGAACAGGCTTCCCGCTTAGATGCCTTCAGCGGTTATCCCTTCCGAACGTGGCTAACCAGCCATGCCACTGGCGTGACAACTGGCATACCAGAGGTTCGTCCGTCCCGGTCCTCTCGTACTAGGGACAGCCTTCCTCAAGTATCCTACGCGCGCGGCGGATAGGGACCGAACTGTCTCACGACGTTCTAAACCCAGCTCGCGTGCCGCTTTAATGGGCGAACAGCCCAACCCTTGGGACCTACTCCGGCCCCAGGATGCGACGAGCCGACATCGAGGTGCCAAACCATGCCGTCGATATGGACTCTTGGGCAAGATCAGCCTGTTATCCCCGGGGTACCTTTTATCCGTTGAGCGACACCCCTTCCACCAGGTGGTGCCGGATCACTAGTCCCGACTTTCGTCCCTGCTCGACATGTCTGTCTCACAGTCAAGCTCCCTTGTGCACTTGCACTCAACACCTGATTGCCAACCAGGCTGAGGGAACCTTTGGGCGCCTCCGTTACTCTTTAGGAGGCAACCGCCCCAGTTAAACTACCCATCAGGCACTGTCCCTGAACCAGATCATGGTCCGAGGTTCAGATTCCCAATCCGACCAGAGTGGTATTTCAACAACGACTCCACCAACACTAGCGTGCCGGCTTCACAGTCTCCCACCTATCCTACACAAGCCGAACCGAAAACCAATACCAAACTATAGTAAAGGTCCCGGGGTCTTTCCGTCCTGCCGCGCGTAACGAGCATCTTTACTCGTAGTGCAATTTCGCCGGGCCTGTGGTTGAGACAGCCGGAAAGTCGTTACGCCATTCGTGCAGGTCGGAACTTACCCGACAAGGAATTTCGCTACCTTAGGATGGTTATAGTTACCACCGCCGTTTACTGGCGCTTAAATTCTCAGCTTCACCCCGAAGGGTTAACCGGTCCTCTTAACGTTCCAGCACCGGGCAGGCGTCAGTCCATATACATCGTCTTGCGACTTCGCATGGACCTGTGTTTTTAGTAAACAGTCGCTTTCCGCTGGTCTCTGCGGCCACCCACCCCTAGTCCGCGAAGGACTTCAGGATGTTTGGCCCCCCTTCTCCCGAAGTTACGGGGGCATTTTGCCGAGTTCCTTAACCACAGTTCACCCGATCGCCTTAGTATTCTCTACCTGACCACCTGTGTTGGTTTGGGGTACGGGCCGTGCATACACTCGCTAGAGGCTTTTCTCGGCAGCATAGGATCACTCTACTTCACCTCAATCGGCTACGCATCACGTCTCAGCCTCATGAAACACGGATTTACCTATGTTTCGGCCTACACGCTTACACCAGTACTACCACTCACTGGCGGAGCTACCTTCCTGCGTCACCCCATCACTCGACTACTACGGAATCAGATCCCACGCTCCACAACCACCACGCTGCCCGAAGGCTTTGCGATGGCGCTTCGGGTGGTTAGTATCAACCGCCTCATCCTGGGCGCATATGCTCGGGTACGGGAATATCAACCCGTTATCCATCGACTACGCCTGTCGGCCTCGCCTTAGGTCCCGACTTACCCTGGGCGGATTAGCCTGGCCCAGGAACCCTTGGTCATCCGGCGGCAGAGTTTCTCACTCTGCATTCGCTACTCATGCCTGCATTCTCACTCCCACACCCTCCACGACTGGCTTCCGCCGCCGCTTCCCTGGATGCAGGACGCTCCCCTACCCATCCACACCACTGCACCACACTCTCAAGGAGGCGGTGGATGTATATGTGTGAATGACACAGCTTCGGCGGTGTGCTTAAGCCCCGCTACATTGTCGGCGCAGGACCACTTGACCAGTGAGCTATTACGCACTCTTTCAAGGGTGGCTGCTTCTAAGCCAACCTCCTGGTTGTCTGGGCAATCCCACATCCTTTCCCACTGAGCACACACTTAGGGGCCTTAGCTGGTGTTCTGGGCTGTTTCCCTCTCGACGACGAAGCTTATCCCCCGCCGTCTCACTGCCACGCTCTCACTTATTGGTATTCGGAGTTTGGTTGATTTCGGTAACCCGGTAAGGCCCCTAGACCATCCAGTAGCTCTACCCCCAACAAGAAACACGTGACGCTGCACCTAAATGCATTTCGGGGAGAACCAGCTATCACGGAGTTTGATTGGCCTTTCACCCCTACCCACAGCTCATCCCCTCAGTTTTCAACCTAAGTGGGTTCGGCCCTCCACGACGTCTTACCGACGCTTCAGCCTGGCCATGGGTAGATCACTCCGCTTCGGGTCTAGACCACGCGACTCATTCGCCCTATTCAGACTCGCTTTCGCTACGGCTACCCCACACGGGTTAACCTCGCCACGCAGCACTAACTCGCAGGCTCATTCTTCAAAAGGCACGCCATCACCGTAACATCACAAAGAGTGCTCGGGCTCTGACGGCTTGTAGGCACACGGTTTCAGGTACTCTTTCACTCCCCTCCCGGGGTACTTTTCATCTTTCCCTCACGGTACTAGTCCGCTATCGGTCTTCAGGAAGTATTTAGGCTTACCGGGTGGTCCCGGCAGATTCACAGCAAATTCCACGAGCTCGCTGCTACTCGGGAACACCAAACAAACAATCCACAACGTGTTTTCGCGTACGGGACTCTCACCCACTCCGGTCCACCATCCCAGATGATTCCACTAACACGCGCGACCATTCCGAGGACTGTCAGATCCTCGACGCTGGGTCCCACAACACCACACACACAACGCCTGACAGCTTGACATGTGCATGGTTTAGCCTCTTCCGCTTTCGCTCGCCACTACTCACGGAATCACGGTTGTTTTCTCTTCCTACGGGTACTGAGATGTTTCACTTCCCCGCGTTCCCTCCACACATCCTATATATTCAGATGCGGGTAACACCACATCACTGGTGCTGGGTTTCCCCATTCGGAAATCCTCGGATCACAGCTCGGTTGACAGCTCCCCGAGGCATATCGCAGCCTCCCACGTCCTTCATCGGCTCCTGAAGCCAAGACATCCACCATGTGCCCTTAACAACTTGACCACAAAGATGCTCGCATCCACTCTACAGTTCTCAAACACCACACCAGAAACAACACCAGCGTGTTGCCTCAGGACCCAACAGTG